>CAVZXS010000001.1:0-56039 GCA_963779325.1 uncultured Bacteroidota bacterium
TTGTTTTGATTAAAACCCGCTCTGGCAGCGGGTTTTGCTTTTTTTATTCTATTTTTTATTCTATAAAAAAGCAAAGTGACCCTAAATCTTACCTTATTTTACTTGACTTTATTCAACCTGACTCGTTGACAATATAAAGGTACAATTTTCCTCATTTCAAAGAACCTGAAAGCCGGATTTTGATTAGTAAGTAAAAAGCAATACTTCAAATGCACTGCTTTAGCGTACAGCTTATGCTTGCATTAATTGTTTAATGTCACTCCCCAGAAAATACACCCTGGACCTTATTTTCACCTTCTTTAATTTACCATGTTTTATCCAATCGTAAATGGTAGGTTTGGTGATTTTAAAGAGGGAACATATTTCCTGAATCTTGTACAAAGGTTTTTCGGTGAGGCCGGGAGTTTCCATGATGGATGATTGCAGGGGCTGCTCTTTTTGGTTCCTCGATACTTCTTCTCTGATGATTACACGGATTTGAGCCCAGAATTCTTCCGGTTCAAATGGTATTAAAATTGGTACTGATGTGTTGTTGCCCATATCTCACATTTCAATTTCACAAAAATTCAAAATAACACTGCTGCAGACCGAGCCATTTGCTGAAGGTTGATAAGCGATATAACCATAGTCATGAAGATTATTCATGCGCTTATTATAGGTATGTCGTGCGTTTATCTTGGCAGACTTCATTAGTGACTTCCTTGATACTTTTACCGGATTTTGACCACCATTCAAATTCCATTGCTGCAATAAAGCCATGTACAAGCTGATATGAGTTGCACCTATCCTTGCATCTTCGGCTATTGCTTTGTAAAAAAATGACAGTGGTGGAAAAAGTTCCATAACAATTATTGTACGCCTGCTTTATGCTTTCCTTTTTTTATACTACCATTAATTCGTTTCTTTTTAAGTAAACCACTGCCTGAATTTCCGCTGACTGCATCATCAGGTGCTTCTGAGGATGGAGTATCGTTCTGTTTCTTTTTCATCTGCTTTTCAAGCCTGCGGTTTAGCAAAAACCGGTAAGCTTCATCTACAGAAATACCGGTCTGTCCTTCAAAAATGAAAAACCGCTGATAAATTTCGCTTCTTGCTTTTTGGCCGTTAATAACACCGAACAAATCTGCATATGCAGAACCTGCCCAGTACTTTAGTTTTAATGCCGAGGCAATTGATTTTCCCTCATCGGTAGTTTCCAGCAAATTGAGTTCTGTTATTACAGACTCAATTTTCATTTCATTTGCAATAGCAGATTTGTCAGCTGCATCCCAGGGCTTTTGTTCATTCAACTCAAATGCTTTTTTCCAATCAATTATTGACATTGCTTTTTCTAATAATGGAATACTGACTCCACTCATTTCATCAAGCCATTGTAACTCCTCTTGTATCAACATAGCATCATAATATTTGAGATCATATTCTTCACTACTATCTTTTCTTTCAAAATAGATTTCAAAATTTAATTGGTCTTTACCTTTCTCAATTTTCTGAGTAATGGAAAAGTTATTGAGTTTAAAACAAGTTCGTTTTAGCAAAGGATACCCTAAATCACCAAACCCCAATGCCTGCAACTGATTTACCAATGCAGAAATATTTTCAATATTCATGATGCTAATTTTAAAATCAGAAAATAGCTGAGGGATGTGCTACGACACCCCTAAACCTTTTTTATTACTTTCCCTTTTCTTTGGCAAAAGCGTTTTATCATTTTTCATTTCTAATTTATTCTCAGGCTTCAAGTCTTTTTTTTTATCATCTGCCAGGTCTTCTTTTACTGCCACGCTTCCTTTATCAATACCCGACTTGTATTGCTCCATTGATTCCTTGGCTACCATCTTCATGTTGGTATCGTACAGCGTCACATTTTTGTATTGAGGATTTGCTTCCATAAACATTTTGTGGCTGCTGCCATCTTTTTCAATGGTTACTGATTGTACATTCCCTTTTTGTAGTGATAGCAACAACGTCTTTTCCTTTTCAGGGTCTCTCATTTCTGCCACAGCAAATTTTTCTACAGCAGCCTTTAAATCATACCCATAGTTTTCATGAAACTGCTTTACTTCAAAATTGTTCTTGCTGTCTTTGTTTTCAAAGTCAAGTTGTATCCATGCTTTGTAGGGCTGCCCTTTCATTGTTACCAGGTCTTTTTGTACGGCTCTGCCATCCAGCAGGTTGTATGCTTCTTTGCCTGTAACACCTTTCCCTTTGTTCAGGTAAAATGTTTGCTCTGCTTTTTCACCATTACTTTTTTCTAATGAAGCATGGTAATTGTTGAAGAAATACATATCAGAGGAATCTGATTTGCGAAAGTTCATCGTTGCTTCAAAAGGCTTTTTATTTATTTCTGCCCTGAGCACCAGGTGAAATTCCGCTTTACCTTCCTTCATATTTTTTTCAAGGTCGGCTTTATGGCTTTCGCCAAAACCCATGTATTTGATATTGTCTGTCAAATACTGCAAATTTTCGTTGTTCATAATATTTGTTTTAGTTATTAATAAAATTTGATTTCCTCATTTTAAATCAGGCAATACAATCGAGTTCATAATATGCTTGTTATTCACCTTCAATAGAAAATGCCTGCCACCATTTTTCTCCATCATTTGAATGGCTAAATATTTTTTATCAGGAATGGTGAATTTCTCCAAAGCCACTACAATAACTGAATTACTATTAGCTTTTACCTTAGTGGCATTGCCGGCAATATGCAAAGGCTTTTGTTCTGTTTCCTGCAGGGCAGTTCTTTTGCTTCTCTTTTTATCTTTTATAAAAAACCGGAGCAGGTCAACATCATAATCAACCGAACCGGTATTTTCAAAATAAAGTTGGTAGTATATAATATTGTCCTTGATGTAAATACCAATTACCCTTGCCTGCATATCATACTTTTTATCCTTGATATGCTTTACGGTTTGTTGATTATCCAAAATGCCATTGGCATAAGAAGCAACTGTCATCGTTTTATTGACAGGCAAATAATACACCCATGTTGATGGATTGCTTTTGTAATTGACGGTAAAAGCATACACCGTGCCATCATCCGTAACAACACTTAAGTTTGTTTCTGTAAAATCTTTTTCAGCAGCTTTTATCAACAGAATTGATGGAGCTTCTTTTACCTGCTGTGCTAGCACTGCTTGTGTTCCTCTGTCCACATGCTTTATAGCAAATGGAAAAACAAGACTTGTTGTTTTATCTGTTGTTATGTTTAATGAAGTTTGTGCCGCAGCGGAAACGAACATCCAGCAAACACTTATCATACTCATAAATCGTTTCATCGTTTTTAATTTAAAAGTGATTAATCAACATTTATGTTTTTATCTTTCAGCAATACTTTATAGCCTGCCTTTACCATAACTTTTACCTGCTTTACTTTTCTGCTTAAAAGACTTTTAATGGTGTTTACACCTGCGGCTGCCAATTGTGCTTTCATGGTAGGGTCCATTGAAGTGAGTTCCATTAACTGTAAGCCATTATCGGCTGATTGCTTACTCACCTCTCTGTTGATAGAGCCGGGAATATAAATACCCGGTAAGCCATCCATATCATAGATTTCCAACTTTACGGGGGGCAATGAATTGCCATATCGAATAGAATTTATTTCTGCTTCCAGCCTTTCATTGTTTAATGACACAATGCCGCTTACCCGGTTACCTTTAGGAATAAGAATACCATTGACAAAAACATCTGTTACCAACCTTAACTGAATCACCGCGCCGTTTACCAAAACCTGGTTGGCATTTACTACTGCTTCAATAGAATTATCTTCAACAGCATCTTGTTGATTATTCTCCAAACCAAAGAAGCCTGTATTTTTTGCTATTCTTTTTTTACAAGTATCTAATAGACTTATGTTATCCGCTTCATAGGTTTTGCTTACTGCAAACACTACTTCTTTTTGCTGCAATGATTTTTCTTTAAGCTTGTCCTTTATCCGTTGCGGATGTTGTATATCCAATATTTTTTCTAATGTGCCGTTCAACTGTTTCATTTCCGGGTCTTCGCTATCGGTTTTATTCATTAACTGCATCATATTTTCCAGGCGATTTACTTCACCGGAAAATTCACTATCGGAATTTGTTTGATTGCGGGTATTTTCATCGAAACTTTTTACTTCCTGTGGTTTATTAATTTCGTTTTGTAATAGCGCCAGCTTTTGCATCAGCTTTTGCTCGGCATTATTACCCGATGTTTCATAAGGCGAAGTATTTAACCGTTGATTATATTTGGATGCTGTGTTTTGTGTTAACTGTTCCAACTCGTTTTTAAAAACAGACATGGTATCCTGCCTTTGCTGATAATAAGGGTCAGTCCGCATCCATTCTTCTTTCTTTGCAGAATCTTTATCTGCCTTATCATAAAAGCTGAGCTTGTCTGCCATGTTATCATCTTTTAGTTTTGAATCAGGCAGGTTGAGGTTTAAACCTTTTTGTTCTGCCACAACAGTTGACACGTTTCCTTGACCGCCACCTAATGCCCAGAATGCCATTGTAAGAAATGGAACTACCAGCACCGGAAGCACCAGCATCATTTTTCTTTTTCGTCCCGCAATCAGGCGGGACGACCTTTGCACATTATTCATACGCTTCATTTTTGTTTTTGTGATAAATAAACTTGTTCCAGCATCTGCACACTATCCATCAAACCCGGCCGGGCCTGCAGGATGCTGTCGTATTGGGCAGCTTGTTGGTTTCTCAAACTATCCATATATTTTCTAAATTGCTGCATCTGCTGATAAGTCTGTTCATCAACAAATGCTTCGGGCGCAATTAATTCATCGCCTGTTTTATTAAAATGTTTGGGTATGTCCATTTGTTGCACCTCAAAACTGTTTTGCTTTTTATCGGGACTGATAATACTGTTGGCTACTAAGTAAATACTGTACCCTCCTGCACAAAGGCAGAACAGCGCCAGTATTATTTTCAATCTTTTAAAATCTACTTTCATAAATAGGTTGTTCATCTTTTTTGCAAACTGATTTTGCATTTTCATTCCCACATAAGCAATCTTCCCGGCAACTTTATCTGATACGGTTAACTTATCGTGACTTTCTTCCCCCTTCTTCTTTTGTTTGTACAGCCACATATCACCGGTTTTGAATGTTGATGTCTGAATTCTCCAACGTCCGCCATTTCTCAATCAGGAAACCGTGAGAATTGTTATCACTCCTTGCCACATTTCGTAAATAGCCTTCAGTAACCAGGTTTCTTGTTACGATGGTAGTTGGCCTGATTATTTTTTCTTGTCCTTTGTATTTAAAATAGACAGGATACACATTGATATTTATCTCAATGCTGTCCATGGTAATTTCCTGGCTGATGTTGCCACTGATAATATTGGAGTAATAGCCATTCTCTTTTAAGTTGTCGTATTGCTGCTTTGCAGAAGCATCAGCCAGGTACAATGCTTTGGTAATATTTGCCTGTATTACTTTATCATTCGGGTCGAGTGTGAAGAAGAAATGATGAAACATTTTTACATGGTCTTTTGCTTCCACGGGAATATTATCTTTTCTATCGGCGGCATAGGCTTCTAATGCCTTGCCGTTGGCCAAAATGAAAATCTTTTGTTGCGATTGGGAAGCCAACTGATAACTTTTGTAAGCAATAAACAATGAGATAATAATACAGCCTGCAATAAAGACTATGGAAAACAACCGTATATAGCGGAACGCCGTATCTATATTTTTCATTTTCTTAAACATCATGCACACATTTTCAAACTCACACTATAAAATATAAACAAAAAACTTTCCAACACTTTCACTGTAAGGGTAAATAAGTTAGGACAACCTATGTTTTCCCGCTCAACTTATCTCTCATATAGCTACCACCTCCACTGCTATTTCCATCTTTAAAACATCCGTCAGAAACACCTGCATTTGCCATGCTATTACTTATTTTATTATATCCACCACCTAAAGCGTCTTTTGCCATTGATGTACTGCCGGCCATCACAGTTCTACTTGAAGTACTCATCATGTTGGTAACCTTATAAAGCAAGGTATTTCCGCCACCTGCATGAATAATATAATTGGCAACTGAGGGAACAGTGAAATAACCAATGATACCGATAATCATAAAAATTAAATACGCCGTATCAGTGGTACTGAAAAATGTGTCGCCATTGGTAGCTATCTGCTGCAAATCTTCTTTCAGCATATTCTCCTGAATTTTACCCATAATACCGCCAAAGATGTTGGCAACGGGCAACCATAGAAATATATTCATGTAACGGGCTATCCAAACGGTGAGTGTATGTTGAAACCCGTCAAAAACAGCAATGCCGAATACAAGCGGCCCCAAAATAGCCAGGACAATTAAATAAAATGTACGGATTGTATTAATGCAAAGTGCCGCAGCCTCAAACAAAATTTTTAATATCTCACTCATCCACTGCTTTATTGAATTGCGAAAATTATAAGAGAACTTTGCGAATGCAAATTTTATATCGTTACCGATACTTTTAAAAAACCCTTCATGCTGATCTTCATAATAATATTTATACCATTTATCCCTGTCGCCACTTCCATCAGGTCCTACGTACATTTGCCAGAAGGCAGTTTTCTTAATGGCTTCTTCTTTCATTTCTAAAAGCTTAGCTACCGCTTTATCCGAATCTGTTACCATTGCTGCAGTTGAAGTAACTGTTGGTTTCATTACACCATTTATCATAGCTATAATTGATGGGAAGATTAACACGGCAAAACCCAAAACAAACGGGCGAAATAGGGGATAGAAATCAACCGGCTCCGCTCTTACGATATGACCCCATACTCTTGATGCAATATACCAGGTGGCGGCAAAACCGGCAATGCCACGACCTACACCAATGAGGCGACTGCAAAGCGGCATCATATCATCATAAAGTTTTTCCAACACTTCATGCAGGCTCTGAATTCTGATAGCCATGCCCTGGGCTTCTGCTAATTGAGGAAGCAGCAATGTAATGATTGCGATGGCGATTATTCTTACACACAGTTTCATACTCACAAATTTTTCATTCGACAATCAACTTACTTTGTAATACCATAAATACGGCGACTCATTTCAATCTGCACCTGTTCCGATTTTCTTTGCAGCGAAAGCATGGCTGTATTTCCATTAAAATCTTTCAGGAAAGCATACTGGTCTTCAATAGAAGCATAAATCCGGTCAATAGCCTGCAACCGTTCGTCGTCACTCATCCTCAGTTTACCGGCAGTGATAACCATTGCCAGTTCATCAATGCTTTTAAGGCTTGCATCAAACAGGTTTTTATACACTTTGCCCATGTATTCAATTTCATCGGTGGTGAATTCTTTGTCTTCTTTAAACCTGCCGAATGCTGCTTTGTATTCCTTTACAATCCTTACCTGGTAGTTGATGATATCAGCAATGCGTTTATATTTTTTTACCGCCGGGCTTACGTCCAGTAAACCATCAAGGAAAGTTTTGTGGAGGTTAAAATTTCCTTCTGAAATATCTTTTACTGCTGTATAACCTTTATAAATGATTTTATAGCCATCGTACATATTCTTTAAAATCTTTTTAAACTGTGCCAGCTTTTCTACATTCAGCAGCAGTTGTTGTATTTCTTCGCTTTGGGCACAAGCTGCCAATGGTCTTACTGTTGCAATTAAGCCAATACTTAAAATTATTATGACTTTTTTCATATCATGTATTTTTATTCCTCTTTAAGGGTTAGGGGCAACCCATTTAATATTTTACTGCGATTAATTTCTATTTCCTCACCCATCCTTTGCATGGAGAGCAAAGCCATTTCTTCACTAAATGAGGAGCAGAAAGCATATTTATCTTGCATATCTGCATATAACCCATCAATCCGTTTCAACCTTTCATCGTCTTTCATTTCTAATTGGTCATTGGTTATAATCATCATTAGTTCATCAACGGTTTTGATACATTCGGTAAGCAGATTATCAATTACTTTGGCACAATACTCAATTTCCACGTGGGTGAATTGCTTTGTTTTCCGGATGCCATTAATTGTTTCTTTTGTTTGCTTAATGATGCGAAACTGGCAAGCGATGATGTCGACCACTTTTGCGTATCGGCTTATTTTGGGATTTACATTTCTGAGAGAATTGAAGAAATCCCGGTGCAGGTCAAAATCGCCTTTCGTTATGTTGCCGACAGTGTTTATGCCTTTGCTTGCAATATCATAACCCTTCTTTGCATAGCTGATATAAGTATGCAAGGCGGCTATCTGTTTCAGCAGGTATTCTTTTTGCATTTGCTTTTGCTGTGTCCATTCTCCTGTTGTTTGTGCATCGGTTGAAACAATAGCCAACAGAAATGCCATTGCACACGTTATTATCTTTTTCATACACCACAATTTTCTTTCTTCATTAATAGTTATGACTTAACGGCTAATGCCATAAAGTCGTCGAGCATATTCAATTTCACCTTTCTCCACAGCCCGTTGCAGGCTCAGCATTTTGTTTTGATTATTGAAATCTTTTAAATCAACATACTGAAGTTCCATATTGTCGCTAACGTTGTTGATAATTTCCAACCGCTTTGCATCAGCCATTTGAGTGGCAAATGCATTGACCACTAAAAACAAACGGTCAATGTTTTTCAGGCTCTCATCCAACATACTGGTATAGATGTTATAGATATAGTCTAATTCTTCAGGGGTAAAGTTTTTATCCTGGCGGAACAAAGCCCATGCACTCTTGTATTCCTGTATAATTTGCCCCTGCCGCAGGATGATATCTTTTACCCGGCTGTAATAAGCCAGAGCCGCATTCACTTTTCTTAACTCCTGAAAATAGTCGTCATAGATTTTTCGCTGCTTTTCCACCCAATCTTTAATCTCATTTAATTTGAATTGAGACATTTTGTTCTCTAAAGTCTTTTGTGCATTCTGCAGCCAGATAGTTTTATTTTGTATCCGTTGTATTTGCAAATCAGCAGCCCTGATGACTTTAATTATTGCCTGCTTAATAATTTCTGTAATTGGTATTTGAGCGTTAGCATTTTGCATTGGCAAAAACATACACCACATCCCGAGTACCACTATAGCAAATATCCTTTTCATTTCGTATTATTTTATTTTAGTAAATTTATTCGGGCCATTGAACATTAACTTCTTCTCCACTTCAAACGTAAACGATTCAAGTGTTTGAGTTTCTTGAAGCAGTTTCTTTTCGGATACATAAAAGCCCGTTGTTTCAGTTACGTTATATTCCGGTTCAATAGGTTTGCCATCTAAAACCCTGTCATATCTCCATTTTCTTAAAATCTTGTACTCACCGGCTGATTTATTTTGTAACGATATTATCAAAGTATCATGTGCCTGACCAAATTCAGTGTGCGCGGTCCGAATATATGTGCCGGGAATAAATTCCTTTATCGCATCACTTTCGGAAGAAGTACAACCGGCAAGAAGAAATGCATCAATAATGGAGACAAAAAATAATAGTTTCATATCTGTAATTTAAATAGTTACTTCTTTGCTCCCCTTTAGGCCCGCCCGTGCCGGGACGGACGGGGGTTGGGGGCTACGCATTTCTTCCGCTAATGCAGCAATCCCTTTCTGAATATCGCCACCAAACTTTGCTGCATAAGCCTGCACTTTCACTTTCTCTTTCTCTTCCGTGGTGTAAGCCAGGTATTCTTCCGGCGATACTTCTGTACGATACACTTTACTTAATACACCGCCAAGGCTGATAAATACTTCTTTGTACTTTTTGGTAGGGTCATTCGCTTTGTTAATGGACAATACCAATGCTTTCTCCTTTTCTGTTAATCCTAATAATTCCTGTATCTGGTCAAACTTATTTTGATACTTACTTTGGTCTAATAGTATTTTGCAATCACTGTTATTAATGATAGCCTGTTTAACCACAGGTGAACTGATAATATCTTCTACTTCCTGTGTTACCACAATTGCTTCGCCAAAAAATTTCCTAACAGTTTTAAATAAATACTTAATGTATTCTGCCATTCCTTCTTTTGCAATAGCTTTCCAGGCTTCTTCAATCAAAATCATTTTTCTTATGCCTTTCAGTTTTCTCATTTTAGAAATAAATACTTCCATAATGATGATTGTTACCACCGGAAACAAAATTGGATGGTCTTTAATATTATCCAACTCAAAAACGATAAAACGCTGCTGCAGTAAATCCAGGTTATCTTTTGCATTTAGCAAATAATCAAATTCGCCTCCTTTATAATATGGTCTCAGTACATACAAAAAATTAGAGACATCAAAATCCTTATCCTTCACATTATCACCTTTCAATACATTTACAAAATCTAGTGTTAAGTTAAGTATATAATGGCGTATAATATTGTATATTTGTAAAACCACTTTACAAATGATACTATATACCATTAAACTAACTAAGACAGAAGTTGAAGAACTTAAGTTGATTATCAGCAAAGGGTCTCATACTTCTCAAACCTTTCGGGTTGCTTATATACTGCTGAACTGCGATGAAGGGAAGTATTCAGATAAAGTAACAAATGAACAAATAAGCAAAGTATTGAAAGTGGGTATGCGTACAATAGACCGGGTGAAAAAGCGGTTTGTGGAGGAAGGTTTTGAGTCCGTATTAGAACGACGTATCTCCAGCCGTGTGTATGAAAAAAAAGCCGATGGAGATTTGGAAGCTAAGTTGGTAACACTTTGTTGTAGCGAGCCTCCGAAAGGATATGCCAAGTGGTCACTTCGATTATTGGCTGATAAGATGGTGGAATTAAATTATGTAGAAAGCATCTCACATGTAACGGTAAGAAGTGTGTTAAAAAAAACGAACTTAAACCCTGGAAAGTAAGAGGCTGGGTAATACCGCCTGAGCAGAGCAGTGATTTTGTGGCAAACATGGAACGGGTGCTGGACATATATAAAAAGCCATATGATGCTGCTTTCCCGGTTGTGTGTATGGATGAATCGCCCAAACAATTAATACAGGAAGGGCAACCATGCAAAGCAATGAGGCCGGGTTATGAAGCAAGAGTAGATTATGAATATGTACGGCACGGTGTTGTAAATATATTCATGGCTAATGAACCATTAAAGGGCAGGCGTTTTGTTGAGGTCACAGAATTTAAGACCAAAAAGCAATGGGCTGTGTTTGTAAAAAAGATTGCCGACCTGTGGTACCCAAAAGCAAAAAAGATAACGCTGGTAATGGATAATTTTAAGACACATGCCGCCTCTGCGTTTTATGAAACATTTGAGCCGGCAGAAGCAAAAAGATTATGGGACAGGTTTGAATTTATTTATACACCCAAACATGGAAGCTGGCTCAATATGGCTGAAATAGAATTGCATGTATTAAACGGTCAATGCTTAAACCGGCATATTGCTACGATGAAAAAAATTAAAGAGGAAGTTGAGGCATGGCAGTTAAACAGAAATAACAAGAACAGTAAAATAAACTGGCAGTTTACAAATAAGGAGGCAAGAATCAAACTCAAAAAATTGTACCCGTCATTACACGATTAACATAACACTAGTTTCAAAAATTCATAGAAACTGTCAAAGCACGGAAACAGATCTTTATTTGATTCCAGTTTATCAAAATACAATTGCAAGGCATTTGACAGCGCCACATATTCGCTGCGGTTAAAGGTTTCATTATCTTTTTTCCAAAGAGCCAGTAAGAGGGTTTTAATACTTTCCTTTTTTTCAGTATCCAACACGTCGCCTTCACCAATATAAAACGGATTAAACTTAATGGGTTTTGTTTCGGAGTATGTAAAGTAATAGCCGTTCACCATATCACACAATCCTTTGTAGCTATGACCCACATCCACCAAAACAATATGTGTATTTTTTTCGTAGTAACTCCTTACCATGTGGTTGGTAAAGAAAGATTTTCCGCTGCCCGACGGACCAAGAATGAATTTGTTACGATTGGTGCAGATGCCCTTTTCCATTGGCTCATCGCTGATATCCACATGCAGTGGTTTTCCGCTAAGTCTGTCGCCCAGGCGAATACCGACGGGGCTAACTGAAGAACGATAATTGGTTTCTAAATTAAAAAAACAACAGGCCTGCGGAGAGAAAGTGTCGAAGGTATCGTTCATTGGAAAGTCGGCCGCATTACCTGGTATGCCTGCCCAAAATATTTGTGCCGAGCCTTCGGTCTCTAATTTGGGTGTGGCATCCATTTGTGTTAAGGCAGATGAACACAGATTGCGGATATTTTTCAAATCTTCTTTATTATCCGTCCATGCAAGTAAATTAAAATGTGCCTTAACCGGCAATCGTTGCTCACTAATTGCTTCATTTAGAAAATCATCTGTCGCCTGTTTAGAAATAGCATTCTCACGGCTATATGCGGAAAGTGATTGCAACCGCAATTTTTTACTTTCCAACTTCTGCAAAGTCTTTTGCACGTCTTCGATAAAAACATATTGGTTATAAATATGATTGCATGAAAGCAACTGACCGACCGGCGTTGCAAAGCCCACACTAAACTTTGTTTTGTCAGTAGAATATTTATCGTAATTAATTCTGGAACCGCACAAGGCCGGAACAAATTCTGCATCTGCCATCGTATAAAGCAGGCAATGGTTTTCGCCAATCTTCCATTCGGGCTTAAATTCTATGTCTCTTAATACTACAGAATCACTACCCAAATTGAGGTAACGAAGAATAAAATCGGCCAGCAAATCGTTTGTCAGCATCTTCATGTTTACGAAGCCACAGTCACTTAATATTTTTTGAAACTGTCCCACATGATTCATGAAATCATGAAAATGTTTTGGATTCAAGGTTTCTTCGGGTACAATTGATCTTGTAAGCAAACTACTGAATATTGAGGATGACGATTTTCGGTTTGCCGGCTTCTTAGTCAGCATTATACAGCAGCGGTGGTCTAAGTAGGGCCTTTCATTAAAGAAACGGTCGCTGCTTCTGGTAAGGAAACTATTATCTTCCTGTACAAATGAAGGCTTATATTTTGCTTCAGTGAACCAATCTTGCTTATGTAATACGCTGTTTACGGGCAAGACTTTAATGGCTTTAATCCAAGCATGATGGAAGGTTTCATATTCGTCATTGCTCATAGTAAACAGTTCCGGCAACTGTACTTCAAACACCACTGTTACATCACCCATTTTAGAAAGGATGGTATTATGTTCTATTCCGTACACCGGTAGTATTTCACTCAGGTTTTTCATTCAATAATTTTTTTTTGAGTTTTGCAGCGGAATAACATTTTATGCAATTGGGTATGGCTTTTCGGGCTATCTTTTTCATCATTCCATATTCCCCGTATTTGCGGCTAAGTTTATATATATGCATGAATAAAGTTGTGGTAAGTATTGCTATTACCGGTAGACATAAAAAGATATTTAGACCGGTGATATAGAGTATGGCAAACAGCATCAACAACACTACTAAACCTCCGCCCAGGTACCAGATATATTGCGCCTTCAGCCCTTTAAACTCAATGCTTTTATTGATCCCTTTGTTGATTTGATAGACGCTGTTGCTCATACACCAAAGAATGATTTAATAACTGTTGCAACGATTACCAAAAACACACAACTGCCAAACCATGCCGCAGCCACTTTACCGGTATCATGATCGCCGCTGTTCCATTTTTGATATACTTTGATAGCACCAATTAATCCGACAATTGCACCTACTGCATACATCAGGTTTGTACCTGCGGCAAAATAGCTTCTCACTTTGGTGTTGGCTTCGTTGATACCCGCATTGCCGTCTTGCCCGTTAGAAATGAGACATATTAAAAGGAATAGTATAACTGAAGCTGTAATAACACTTTTCTTTCTTTTTAATTGCAAAACCATTTTCGTCTTTTTCATATACTAAATTTTATATTTGAATTTTCAATAACCATCCGGTGTGCCCCCGCTGCAGCGGAGGAACCGGAGGTGTAAACCCGGTTGTCAACATTCCTTACGGGGAAAGTAATACAGGATTTACATACCCACTAACCCAGCCACACGCTATTTATGTCATCGTCATCAAGTATGACAGAGCATTTATTTTCACATTCAAATTTCAGCAGCTTGTTAATTGCGGGTTGGTGAGAAGTAAGCTTAGGTTGCGGGTATTTTTTTATGATTTGTTGAAGAGAAAAAGTGATTTCCTCCTTAGAGGCTTTACTATAACTTGCCTGATCAAGGTATGCAACCACTTCATCAATTAATGATTGCAGAATGGGTGACAATTCTTCTGCTTCATCCCGAGTAGATAGAATTGTTTCAATAATTTCGTCTCGATGGTTGCGATCTGTTGCAGGATTTTTATTTGGGGTACCTTGTATGGGTTCAACTAATAGCCTTCTTTGAATCCCAATTACGAGATTAAGAATATCTTTTCTGTAAAATAAATACAGAACAAATCCATAGTAGATCAGCAAAGTAATGACAATAACTTGCCAATAGCTTGCCCAGCTTATATTGTTTATCATACATCACAATTTTCAAACTCACAAAAACAATGATTCAACCAAAACTCAACTTGTTTTCTTTTAATAAATTCTAAGAAATAGACAGGTTACCGTTACTTGACTTTTTCGAAGAAGTCCTGATCAGATTTTTAAGGACAAAAGCAATTGTCAACAACCCAAACAATACAAGAGTAACCTGCGGCACCAATTGTTCAAATGTACCGTCGTTATATCCTTTTTTATCATTATTGAAAAACAGGTATAGAGAGAATACAAGGCAGGCGCTGCCGATAATATTAATGACCGGTTCTATTATATATTTATTCTGTCTTCCAAACCTTATATAGCTAAACAATAACAATATTATACCTGTCATTGCCAACAAAGCGTGTAAGCTCAAGTGAGGTAGTGCCATAAGTAAATACAATAAATAAAATCCTCCAAAATGCTGACCGCTTATAAGAATAAATAAGAAGCTAATGATCAGAAGAACCGGGTGAGTAATTATTTTTATCGCTTTCATAATAATTAGTTTTATTATTTTTCAATTACATGGGCCACTGCTTGCGCCTACAAAGCCCACCAAAGGTATACTGATATTTCCTGCTAAGGGGCTGCCCGCTTTTTTCAATTCGTCTAATTTTTGAAATAACCCTTGTGGAGTACTTGTACCAAAGGGGGCTTGCGCGCCAGGGAGATCATACATGGGAATCTCCAACCTTTGATCAGATTTCACCGTTTTATTGTAAAGATTCAAGGCCCAGTCAGTACAATTGTATTCGTCAATATCATACCTCGCATAATTAATTAACGATAATATTTCTGATACCGCTGTATTTATTTGATTTGAGTTCAGATCTATTTTAATTGAGGCATTGAATTCATGATGATGATTATCAACAAATTTACCTTCTAAAGGTGCAGGGGTCAATGCTACTTTCCAGCCGGTTACAGGGTAAAAGCCGATGTTTTGTGAAACAGATTGAGTTCCGTTTTGTTTTCTCAATTGAATAAATGTGTGACCCGGAGAACCGGTTTCCCAATCAAAAAACGTATTTGGATCGCCATTTACGGGCAGGTCCGTGAATAACTCTATCGATCCCGTAGCGCCTTCATCAGGAATGTCTGCAAAACATTTCATGTATGCTTTAAGGTCGATAGCAGGATCGGCAAACTGGTTTTCAAAATCAATTTGTATTGGCTTATTAGGGTCACCACCGCCCGAGCCTCCACCGGTACCACCTCCGCCGCCGCCAAGAAAATCTAAGCTTTGATAATAATTACCCACACCACCACTTCCATCAAAATTGTTGAAAAAGGAAAGTAGATTTACATAGGTTGACCAAGATATACCCCCTCCGCCTGAAGATTTATGGCCAACAACGACAACCGCAGGTAAGTCTACATAAGGGTCAGGTACAACCTCTGTTCTGTTTTGCGTGGCACCGGTGTTTTTTATCCATTTGGTAATAAAACCGTTTTTTATTTCCGAATCAAAATTTTGTTTTTTATCCAATGATTTTATGTTGATAAAACCATTAAAGGATCTTCGATTAGTAATTTTATCCTTTATTTCTGTCAATTCAATTATTCTGGCGTTCACAATTTCTTCATTCATTAACTTTAAAGCAATAAAGTTTTGTGAAATAGGCCTGTCGGTAAATTTAATCCGCAACGTATTTACGCCACCATCATAATTTGTTAAAATTGTTTTAGTGAAGTCCAGCCGGCTGAAATCACTTTCGCTCAAATTGCTTTTAAGATAAATTTTAGCTTTTGAAATAAGAAAGTTGTCATGTGACAATTGGGAAGACTCTTTGCGGCATGAAAAAAGCACGACAAAAGAGAGCATTACATAGATTAGCTTTTTCTATGATGCTCCCCTAAATTAAGACAGGTATTTAAGATAGAATTTTTCATCTTAAATTACATGTATTATGGAAAGAAAAAGCCGTAGAAAATTCAGTTCAGACTTTAAAGCCAAAGTGGTTTTAGAAGCCTTAAAGGAGCGAAGCACCATTGAGGAGCTTGCCCGCAAGTATGAGTTGCATCCCACCCAAATTAACCTGTGGAAGAAAGAAGCGATGAGCAAGCTGTCGCAGGTATTTGGAAGCCGTGACGAGGGGGAAGATAAAACGGAAGAGCAGACCGAGAAGCTGTATGCCCAAATCGGTCAGTTAAAAGTGGAAAATGATTTTCTTAAAAAAAAGTTGCTGTAAAGCCTTTGCATGAGCGCAGAGCAATGGTGGAGCAACAAAACAGTTCTTTGAGTGTAGTACAGCAATGCGGTTTACTGAGTATTCACAGAAGCGGTCTGTATTACCGGCCTTGTTTGGAAAGTGAAGAGAATTTAACCATTATGCGGTTGTTGGATGAGCAGTATTTTAAAACGCCATTCTATGGGGTAAGAAGACTGACAGCCTGGTTAAACCAACAGGGTTATTGTATCAATCGAAAAAAGGTAAGGCGATTGATGAAGTTGATGAGATGGCAAACCATTTACCGCAAGCCTGATACCGGCAAGCCCTGTAAAGAAAACAGAATTTATCCGTATCTGCTCAAAGGGCTTACAGTGAACCGCCGCAACCAGGTATGGGCCATGGATATTACGTATGTACCGATGCGAAAAGGGTTTATGTATTTGTGTGCCATTATTGATGTGCATACAAGATATGTAGTGAACTGGAGCCTGTCTAATACGATGACTGCTGAATGGTGTATGCAGGTAGTAAAAGAAGCGATACAGCAACATGGTAAACCTGAGATAATGAATACCGATCAGGGCAGCCAGTTTACAAGTGATGTGTTTACCGGGTTGTTGAAAGAAAAAGAAGTACAGATCAGTATGGATGGTAAAGGTCGGGCAATTGATAATATTTTTATTGAGCGGCTATGGCGAACAGTAAAGTATGAACATATCTATCTGAAAGTAGCTGAAGATGGTTTATGTTTATATGAAGGATTGAATGAGTATTTTTGTTTTTACAACAGCGAAAGGTTACATCAATCCTTGGGTTATCAACCGCCAAAAGTTCTTTACAGCAATCGGGCAGCTTGACCCCTGCCGGGGGGCTTGCACATTTTAAAGTATTGATTTTACCGGTGTTGAAAGTAACAGGTGAACTAAACTAACCAAATCAACACTTTAAAATGCGCCTAACTTAGTTCTTAACTATCGAAATTACCTGTCCTAAGAATAGGGTACATCATATTCATAAGTGAGTGTTTTTAGAATTATAAATATAGTATCACCAACGGCCCATCCGAATTAAACTAATTTAATTAATTACTATTTACCACGAACTTTACTTAACCATACTTCGGTCATGCCTAAATAAGACGCCAGGTACTTTAGTGGTACCCTTTTCGTGAGCTCAGGGAAATTATTCATCATGAATTCGTAGCGTTCAAGACCACGCTGCATTCGTAAAGAATATAATCGTTGCTCACTTAGAGCATAATACTTTTCAGTAAGTACCCGACCGATAAAATTGAACTCAGAGTAAGTTCTGTAAATATGCTGAAGCTCGTCGTAGTCTATATAATAAATTAATGTATCTTCCAAAGCCTGTATGGATTCATAACCGGTTTTTTGCAATAGAAAACTTTCGACTGAGTAAATTACATCTCCCTCTTTCATAAACCAGGAACAAACTTCTGCATCATCTCTTATATAATAACAGCGAAGAAGTCCTTTTTGGATAAAGCAGACCTGTTTGCAAATATAACCTGCCTTTAACAAAATGTCTTTTCGTTTAAGTTCCTTGACTTTTAATATACTGCTTAAATGAAGTTTCAAGCCATCTGAAATGGGATGAACAGATTCGAGAAATTGCAATAATTGCTCCATAGAACAAATGTTCGGTTTTTTGGAAAAAAATTTTTTTTCCGCGAAGGAGTCAGGGGGTTTGCTTGTAGACGATGGTTAGTTAAGGTAGAAGGGTTTTGGGATCAACTTTCAATGAATCAGCAATTTTGTAAAGGTATGAGATACTAAAATTAACTTTTCCTACTTCCATTCTGTGAATTTGGCTATAATCCACTCCGCAATCATTTGCCAATGTTTCTATAGTCATATTATTAGTTATACGTACTTCCCTGATCTTGTTGCCAATTTTAGTTAATAATACCGCATCCTTGAAATAAATTCTTTTAGCCTTTTTTTTCACTAAGCAAAGTGAAGGGAAGTGAGAATTTTGCACAAGGGAGAATTCTCCCTATTTAAGAAATATGCAAAACATGAAGTTTTCGCAGCTTAACCTAAATCAGTATGGTTATCTCTTTAGCAGTTTTAATTATATCATAATTGTAATATTGATGTGTTGTTTATAAAAAAGCGCATTTTCAGTATAATGAAATTTGCATTATTTGCCTGTTTAAGGGAATTTCCCCATTTAAAAAATACTACTTACCGGGTATAGGATAATTGAAAGCCGGCTTTTAGTTTTATCTGAAATTATCCCGATGCATTTTATAACAGCTTGAAAAAGAAGAATAGGCCGCCCGAAAAACACCATAAAAAAATGAGGATTTCCTCATAAATCGAATATGAAGAAAGAATAGTTTTGACGAGTAAAGGAAAAAGAGACTTATAAAGGAAACCCAAATTGGTTATTTGAAATGTCGTTTTTATTAACTGTTTATAGAGAAAGTTTTTTAGGTTCGAATAATAGTTATTTTGAAATAAGAAATCCGTTTAAATACTTAGGTGTAAAAACTAATACTAAATAAGTATAAAGACTGAGTTAATAAGTTTGTGAAAAAAATAATAATAAACGTCATAGTTTAGACTTAGCAGCGCAAACGAACGGCGATGAAATAATATACTGCTAAGTAATCCAATACCTCTGCAAACCAACCAAAATGATGTTGATTAATCATCAATAACAGAGAAAACGAACCATTGCAAATGATAATGCGCCACCAACTGTATACCAAACTGCTTACCGTACTCACTGTATTGCTGTTCTGCACCCTACAGGGTTCAGCGCAGGACAGCACAAGCACTACAGTAGTAGACACACTCATACATCTTCCTGTAAAATATTTTAACCAAATAGATAATAAGATAGATAAGTACAGCAGCCGTATAATCAGTAAAACGGAAAAGACATTAACAAAACTGAGCAGGTGGGAAAACAAAATAAAGACGCTTTTACAAAAAGCTAACCCCGAGGCTGCCGAAAGATTATTCGGGAACAATCAAACCACCTTCAGCACATTACTTCAAAAACTACAGGAAGGAAAATCCATAGCAGAAAACTACCAGGCCAAGTATAATGAGTATAGAGATAAACTGCGCAGTAGTGTAAGCTACCTGCAACAACAAAAAGATGCACTTAAAACAAAAGTGATAGCCCCGTTAAAAAAAGCGGATGAAAAATTAACTGCACTGGAAGAGAATATAAAAAACAGCGAAGTACTGCAGCAATTTATAAAAGAACGAAAGAGACAATTAATAGATCAATCCCTACAATACATCGGCAAAAGCAAGTACCTCGCTAAAATATCTAAGGAATCCTACTACTACGTTGAGACATTGAGAAATTATAAAGAACTCTTTCGCGACCAAAAGAAAGCCGAGCAAATAGCCCTGACCCTTTTAAATAAAATACCCGCATTCACAAAATTCATACAGGAGAATTCAATGCTTGCACAACTCTTCGGATCACCGAATGCTCCTGCCTCAGCGGCAAACCTTGCGGGCCTGCAAACAAGAGCAAGTGTAAATGCATTAATACAAAATCAAATTGCGGCCGGCGGCCCCAATGCCCAACAGGTAATGCAACAAAATTTTCAGCAGGCGCAAAATGAATTAAGCAAACTGAAAGACAAAATATTAAAAGCCGGCGGCAATTCAGCAGATGCAGAGATTCCTGATTTCATACCGCAAGAGAATAAGACAAAAACTCTTAAACAACGATTGGAGTTTGGCACCAATATACAAACACAAAAAGCAACTAATTTTTTCCCCAACCGTTCCGACATCGGATTGAGCTTAGGTTATAAGCTCTGCAATAAAAGCATTATTGGCATCGGCGCAAGTTACAGTTTCGGGCTTGGCCGAGGTTGGAATAATATCCGCATCAGTAACCAAGGATGTAGGACTGAGAAGTTTTATTGATTGGAAATTAAAGGGATCGTTTTCATTCAGCGGCGGATACGAACAGAATCATAGAACGGCATTAAGAAATATTTCACAATTGCAAGATCAATCCGGCTGGCAAAGCAGCGGATTGATTGGGATCAGTAAAACAATTTCTGTAAAGAGTAAACTCTTTAAGAAAACAAAAATGAAGCTCTTATGGGATTTTCTTTCTTATCAACAGGTGCCTGTAGCCAACCGATAATATTCAGAGCAGGATATAATTTTTAGAAAAACCGTGTACAATGATAAATTTTTTTATATGAAAAAAATATTGCTATTTATTTTTTGCAGTTTGATTTTTAGAACTAGCTTTTCTCAGTCAAATACTGCTTTAGGCCTTCCTTCTGCAAATAGTAGTTTCTTAGGAAAAAATGGAGGAGCCGGAAGTACGGATGTCGGGGTTGATTTATATAGTGGGGCGGCCCAAATAAATGTACCTATTTGTGCCCTTTCTTCTAAAGAACTTAAAGTGTCTGTTTCTCTAAATTATACAGCAGCCAGGGGTATTAAAATTCAGGATTATGCTACAAGTGTAGGCCTCGGATGGCAATTAAATGCAGGAGGCGCTGTTACTAGGGTTGTGAGAGGCTTCCCCGATGAATTACCCAATGGGTACTTGGGTACAGGGTTAGCCGGGAAAAAAATAGAAGATGTGAATAATAATGTGCCCGGTGCTACATTGCCAGCCGGTTTAAATAATGGACTTAGTGTTCCTACTACAGATGGGGAGCCGGACATATACTATGCCCAAACTCCGTTCTTTGCTTTTCAGTTTACGTTTGATGGTAGCGGCAATCCTGTTGTTTCTAATGACAATGGCATCAAGGTACTACCTCTTAGTTTTAATTCTCAAAACTCTTTTTTTAAAATTATTGATGATCAGGGAAATGAATATCTTTTTACAACTATTGAAAAAACAACGACAAACCTTTATGGCACTTCCTATACCTTTCCAACAACATGGTATTTAACTAATATAACTTCCTTCAACTCTAAAGATGTCATAAATTTTTCTTATCAAAACGCTCCGGGAAATGTGCAGTATTTCCATTACAATCTGCACTTACTCTTCAAAATAATGGAGCAGTGCTTAATAATGATACAATATCAAATAAATATATTATAGTTAGCCCTAAGTTTTTGTCAACTATTACATCATCTGTCGGAGAAATTAATTTCAATTATATATTTGATAGACGTGACCTGCCCGGCGATGCCCGGTTATCAAATATTGTTTTTAAAGCCAATTCCTATTTGTCACTTAGCGGTACAACTCTTTCAACTTATAATTTTAATTATAGTTATTGGGGAAATCCATCGAACGATCCTAAAGTATTACGGTTAAAGTTGGACAACATAACTCTTAGTGGAAATACTACAGCTACGTCTTCACCAATCACCATTAAATCTTTTAGCTATAATTCTTCTACAAACCTGCCTGCAAGAAATTCACAAAATTTTGATTATTTTGGATACTATAAATTTATTTCGTCACCGGGTGATCCAATGCAAAACCCTTCACTGCGTAATGCCGTTGAAAATGATACTAAGGCTAACATCTTAACAACAATAAGTGATCTAAGCGGATCAAGCACACAGATAAATTATGAATTGAATAATTATGTTTTTAATAATGTAAATACGCCAATTGGAGGATTACGGGTCAAAGATATTTCAATTAGCCAGCCTAATACCCCGGCTATAACGAAAACATTTGTGTATAATGATTTATTGGGAAAATCAACAGGGAAAGTGCTTACAAATTTATATTCCACTCTACAATATGCAGATAATAATGGAATTACCTGGACTAATTATTCTGAAGCCCAATCAACTTATTATGACATCAACGGGATATTCAATGGCTACTCGTCAGTTAAAGTAATTGAGCCAAACGGAGGATATACAATTTCTAATTTTTCCAATTTCGATTTATACAATGATGATCTTTCCGGATTTTCTCTGGGAAACACGTCGATGCCATATATTACCTCCACTATCAGTAACGGTTATAAAAGAGGCCTTCCTCTTAGCACGATTTCGTTTAAATCAGACGGGACGAAGGTGACAGAAGATAATTACACCTATGCGTCATTAACTATGGTTCCGGTTAAAAAAGCATGGGCTTTGCACTGGTATATAGTTGGGGCTGGTGGTAGCGCTACTTCAGGTATGGGATTATATTATACTAAAGTAGAAAATTTCAGATTGTCATCAACTACACATAAAGAATATGATCAGCTTAATGCAGCAAATTTTGTTCAAACAATAACTAATTATTCTTATTGCCCTGATAAAAGACAAGTTCAAACTATTAGTAGCACTGATTCAAAAAATAACGCAGTAAGCAAAACATTTTACCATGCTAATGATGCTTCAATTCCAATGATTAACCCTGCTGAACAAACAGCGATTACCGGTATGATAAATGCAAATCGATTAAGCGCACTGGTACACGAAACAGATTCTAAAAATGGAGCTATAACTCAGGTTCATAATTCGTATAATACTAATGTTGGGGGCAACAACAGTAAAGTGTACCTTACGGGTACATCAGCATATAAAGGAAATACACTAGTAAGCCAAGAATTCTATAATTATGATAATACTTCCTCTAATCTTGTCTCTTCGAATTCAGCAGGAGGGAAATTTTCGTCGATCGCTTATGGCTATAACTCCGTTTATCCCATTGCTAAAATAACCAATGCCAATTCTTCTTATATTTTACAACCCTTAACCCAGACGAGTTCTTTTACCGGACTCAGCGGTTCTTTTACTGCTGATTATTCCGGAACTATAACTTTGAATATTGGCTATACTAACGGTACCGGTACCTATACTGTGAATTACAGTTTAACCGGCCCGGCTTCAAGGACCGGAACTTTGTGTATAAACCAAGCCATTGGCGGCAGTTGCGGAGCCAATTCATCAGGAGTTAGCTTTTCCGGAATGCCTGCGGGTTCCTACAATGTCAATCTTACGCCTGTTTCCAGTACTTATCCGACACTTCCTCCTTTTTATTTTACCTACCCTAAAAACCTGCCTAAATTGACAAATGAATTTTTCTATGAAGGTTTTGAAGAGGTAACAACTGTTCTGATCGGAAATGCTCATACAGGAAATGCATACTATAATGCAACAACAACTCCTTACCAGGTAAATTACGTGTTACCCAATAATCGGAGTTACGTGATTCAGTGGTGGAATTGGATAAATGCCAAGTGGGTATTGAATGAGCAGACTTACACCGGGCCAAGAACTATTTCCGGAATAATAGATGATGTCAGGATATTTCCAAGTGACGCTCTAATGACAACATACACCTACAACCCTCTTGTGGGCGCAACTAGTGAAATTAATCCAAGCGGTAGGTCTGCTGTTAATATATATGATGGGCTCGGTCGTCTAAATTTAGTAAGGGATAATGATCGGAATATTCTTACAAAAAATTGTTACAATTATGCAGGACAAATAGTTAGCTGCCCGGTTGGAACAAATTATACGAACGGCCCACAAAGCGGAGTTTTTGCCCGAAACGATTGTGGCCCCGGTTTGGTTGGAACTGCCGTTACCTATTTTGTGCCTGCTGGGAGATATACTTCGTCAATCAGTCAACCGGATGCAGATCAGCAGGCAAATAATGAAATAAATTTGAACGGGCAAGGATATGCAAACAATCCGATTAATGGATCACTCTGTAATGTTCCTATTACCTATAATAATCAAACTCCGGTTGCCTGGAATTTTACGGCTACGAATACAGCTACTAATGTGGTGTATAACTCTTCGGTAATTGCAAATTTTTCCGGATCGCTTTCCATATCGATGCCGGCAGGAACATACAATTTTGTATTTACTTCAGGAAGTCAAACAATGGCTACACCGCCCAAATTTACTGTTAATGGAATTGTTCAAACATATTCTACTTCCACAAATGTTAATGCAACATTTACCAATGTTTCAGTTTCCGCAAGTTCAACAAATCCATTAATTCGAATTGAATTACAAGCTGCTGCACCTTGTTCATTTAGTGCTGCCTCACCTTGGATAATCGGCTCAAGCGGGATTAATGCTTCAGGCGGAGTTGTAACATTTTACATTGCATTAGTTGTTCCGGCTTCTGCTTCGGGCACATGGGGAAATACAATTACAGTTGCGACGGTTAATGGAGGTTGCAGACCGACTGCAACAAGAACATTTACTAAATCTGATATGAGTGGTCGAAGCTGGCAAATTAGTGTATCTCCATCAGGGCAAACGACTATAAAACTATTAAGCGGTACTGCTCCTTCTACCGGCAATATTATTAATTTAACAGGATGTAGTTACAATTTGTAGAATACATTTTAAATGTACCTATATTTCTAAAATGATGGATAAGGATTAATGAATAGCTTATTTTTAAAAGTGTAAAATAATTTGATATGAAGCCGAAAAACTTATTTATTGTTTCATTTTTTTGTATGATGTTCATGTTTATGTTTGTGAGTAATTCATTTTGCCAATATAATATGGTTCGTAATTGGTTAGCACAAAAACCTGTTACTAATGAAACTGATATAATTTCAAATACTCAAACTGTGCAGGACGTAATTCAGACAACGCAATACATTGATGGCTTAGGAAGGACTGTTCAATCTGTTTCGAAAAAGACAAGCCCTTTGCAAAAAGATGCAGTTGATATGAGTGTATATGATAACTTGGGAAGAGAAGTCAGGAAATACTTGCCGTTTGTTTCAAATGTAACACAAGCAGGTGATATTACTGATGACGGTAACTATAAGCCTACTGCCGTCCAGCAACAACTTGTTTTTAATCAGAATCAATATCCGGGAGAAAATAATTTTTATTATTCGCAGGTAAATTTTGAAAATTCTCCGCAGAGCAGAGTATTAAATTCATATTCACAAGGAAATAGTTGGGTGGGAAGCTCGAAGGGTACGAAGGCACAGTCTCTGGCTAATACGTTATCAGATAATATCCAAATATGGAATATAAGCCTTACACAAGGTAATTTGCCAATTAGTGCCGGCGCATATCTTCCGGGACAACTGTATAAAACAATTTCATTTGACGAAAACAATTTACAAGTAATTGTCTATAAAGATAAAGATGGCCATGTAATATTGAAGAAATCTCAGCTTACCGCGGTACCGGATCCAGGCACAGGTAGCCAGCATGCCGGCTGGCTTTGTACATATTACGTGTATGATGACTACGGCAATATGCGTTTTATTATAACACCAAAGGTAGTTTCACTAATTGATGGTACTTGGTCAATTTCGCAAAATATAGCTGATGAGCTCTGTTATAGATATGAATATGATTTATTGAGCAGAGTAATTATTGAGAAAGGTCCGGGAACACCTTCAGGAAGTTTGGGAGAAGTTTGGAGTGTTTTTGATCTGAGGGGGCGAATAGTAATGACACAGAACGGTAACCAAAGGGTGCAGCAAAAATGGCAATACTTTCAATATGACAATCTTGACAGACCCGTAGCAACCGGGTTAATAAGTGATCCTGTTAATTACGCAAACCTTACATTTCATCAAAATAATGCTGCGACGGTGTCAATAAACCCATCCTACCCTAATCTTTCTTTATATGCTACTGAGCAATTCTCCCAGACTTATTATGATAGCTATAGCTGGGTTGGCGGAACCGGTCTGAGCAGCTCGCTAGATCAAACTAATACTTCTAACAATGCTTATTTTTATACTCCCACAAATAGTTCATACCCTTACCCCCAACCAATTGTTCAAACAAAAATGATGAGAGGGCTGCCCACAGGTACCAAAACTGAGGTTCTGGGAAGCAATGGATCTCTGTATCTGTATACAGTTAGCTTTTATGACGATAATGGAAGGAGGATACAAACTCAGGGAACAAATATTACAGGAGGAGTGGATAAAATTACTACTCAATTTAGTTGGTCCGGTGCAACTCTGAGAATATTGGAAGAGCAAAACAAAAACTCAGGCATTACGCAAACTCATAAGATTTTGACTAAGCGGAATTACTCTAATCAAAATCGTTTGCAATCTGTAACCAAGACAATAAGCAGCATAATTAATTCTTCTCCTGTAATTACAATCAATGGCATTGAAAAAACTATTTCCACCTATACTTATAATGAATTAGGCCAACTTAAAAATAAAACGCTGGGAATACATCCCACCTTAAGCACTCCACTGGAAACTCTGACCTATGATTACAATGTTCGAGGTTGGCTTACAGGAATAAACAAAAATTTTACTCAAAATGGCAACAATGCAAATTATTTTGGAGAAGAACTTGGCTATGACAAAACAAGTACGGCTAATGGTACGACGACATATACAAATCCTGCTATTAATGGAAATATAGGCGGCCTTATATGGAAAACAAAGGGAGATGGCGTGCCAAGAAAGTATGACTTTACTTATACAAATGCGAATCAGCTTAGCAGCGCAAATTTTCAGCAAAATACCCCTGCCGTTGGCTCTGTGTGGGATAAAACCTATGTTGATTATTCAGTTAATAATATCAGCTATGATCTTAATGGTAATATAAAAACGCTGAATCAAAATGGTTTTGTTCTTGGAGGGGCGCCAAATATTGACAATCTGTCGTACAATTATACAAATTCTGATAACAGTAACAAGCTATTAAATGTAATAGATAATGCAAATAATCCGTCATCTAAACTTGGCGATTTTCATTATACAGGAGCCAAAACAATACTAACAACTGATTATGGCTATGATGCAAATGGTAACCAGGTTTTAGACAACAATAAAAATATTTCTTCTATCGTCTATAATTCATTGAACCTTCCATCTATTATCACGGTTGCCGGAAAGGGAACTATAAGTTTTACATATGATGCCGCAGGCAATAAAATAAAAAAACAAACTTTGGAGAATAATGTAAGTATTGCTTATTCCGGTGGTACAGATATCGCAAATATAAATACCATTACAACTTATATTGGAGGATCTGTTTATTTTTCAAAAACCTTTACAACAAGTAGTTTAAACCAGGTTTTTATTAATTATCTGAATACCCTGAATGTGACTGAAGCCTTACAGTCTGTTGCCCATGAAGAAGGAAGAGCAAGAATTGTATATCCAACAACCGGTCAGCCGCCTTATTATGCGTTTGATTACTTTATTCGTGATCACTTGGGGAATATCAGAGTCACATTAACTGATGAGTTAAAAAATGATATATACCTTGCTACTACACTGGAAACAGGAGGTATAGGAACAGAACTGACTTTTTATAATATTAAAAACGATCCGAATCATGTAATTGACAAGGCAAATTTGACTTGGTGGGGTAATGTTGTTAATAATACGTACAACAACAATAATAATATCCCATTTACGCCCGACCCAACAATTAATCCATTAAACTCTAGCTCGAAAGTTTATAAGTTGACCGGTGGCACAGGAGGCGACCGTTACGGGCTCGGAATAAGCCTCAAAGTGATGGCGGGAGATTTTCTAAACGTTTATGGGAAAAGTATATGGCATAGTAACGGTGCCGCAATTGATAATAGTACCCATACTATTGTTGGTGTTTTGGCTTCATTTATTAATGATTTTGCTGGTACATCGGCAGTAATTAATGGAGGACATGGGACTACAGGAAGTGTATTAAATGGTAATAGTAATGTGACCGGGCCATTGAGTACCTGGTTAACTTCAGGGGTACAGCCACCGGCTCAAGGTCCAAAAGGCTATATTAATTGGATTTTCTTCGATGAACAATTCAAACCTGTGGCATTCGGAAATGGATTTGATCCGATTAGTGGCACGGCGGATAATGTAAAATCTCATTCAATAACAGGAATCCCGGTGCCTAAAAATGGATATGTCTACATCTATTGCAGTAATGAAAGTAATCAGGACATATACTTCGATAATTTACAGGTAGTCCAGAACAGGGGCCCATTATTGGAGGAAAGACACTACTACCCGGATGGTCTTACTATGTTTGGTCTCAACAGCATGGCATTTGGCAAACTGCCGAACAATTTTGGATACCAGGGTAAAGAAATACAAAACAATGAATTTTATGACGGTACTGGTCTGGAAGAGTATGATTTTGAATCACGCTATTATGACCCGCAATTAGGCAGATGGTGGACACAAGACCCTGCATCGCAGTTCCCAAGCCCCTATAATGCTATGGGTAATAATTGGCCAAATAGAATCGATCCCGACGGAAGATGGGCAGGTTGGGATGATGTAATTGTTAGTGTAATCGGATTTGCAGTCGGGTATGTGTCATCGGGATTAACTACTAAGGATTGGGGATGGAAATCTGTCAAATCAGGATTCCTCAGTGCCGTCATGTTTGAACTGGGGTATTATTCAGCCGGTGCATCATCAGGCATCAGTCAGGGAGGTATTGCAAACATTTTCTCAAGTGGTGGTTTTCAAGCTCAGGCAAATACTGTGGGATTGGCCTTTGCAGGGAAATCTGCGCTTGTAAGTGCAGTAGGGTCACTTATGCCCGGGATAAACATTCCAATTGGAAATAATTTCAGTATAGGAATATCTCCCGGCTTGGCACTTAGTGGCGGTTCTATAACAGGATCCATCAATATTTCCGCATCCTATACGAATGGTGATTTTGCAATTTCAGGAGGAATCAATGCATCAGGGAGCTCATTTTCATGGGGAGGATCCGCAATGTATGACGGATTTGGAGGAAGCTATGCGCATAATAGTTTTAATGGCGAACACTCTCAAGTGACAGCAACTCTTGGAGTTTACGCTTTTGGTGCATCACTTCGTGTTGATGAAGATTACCTTGGCGACGGTAAAGACAGGTGGAGAACAGGAGGTATTGAATTCGGGATCAAGAATTTTGTTTTTGGGCTTTCTGTATATTCTAATGATGGCAAAGTAGAAAGTGATGAACAAACTCATGAGGGTGTTAGTCCTCTTTGGGGTCGAAATAAGAAAGGGGAGGGAGCATGGAATAATGGACAAGTTTTTCATAGCCCGGCGTGGATTGGTTTCAGAAATGGTAACCAGGTATCAAGAATCGGGTATAGTCACAAGGAAGTACAGGATTTTTTTCAAAATGGCCTTCATCAAAGCTGGTTTCCCACGCCTTATTATCTTAACTATGATAATTTTACACGGGGCGTGTATTCTTATACCGGATTTTATAATCCGTTTACTTTATATTAATTCAAAAGAGTCATGCGTATATATGTCTTCTTAGTAATTTTCTTAGTAGGTTGCCTGGGAATAAATACCACAAGGCCGCTTACTAAGGAAATTAAATATAATTTTTCTAATCGCTTTGAAGGTAAAAATACCGGTCTTGCTGATAAAATGAATATTTCAGGCTATTACAGGTATTGGTCAAAGGATGAATTTGGAGGTTATGAGAAAATTCATAACACAGATGATACAGCCTTTGTTGATATGCTTTTTTATGAGGATGGAACATTTATTTGGAACTTGTGGTTTCCAAATGGGTTTAATAATTATAATGATTATTTTAAGTCTATAATAGATGCGGGCAGAGATCATCTTTTTTTATAAAAGCTATAAATGGGGGGTATATTCAATTTTAAACGATACAATTAAAACGCAATATCTGATGCATGCTGCCCGAATGACGCCTTGGTATGGTGGACAGAAATGGTTCCTGATAAAGAATGACCAAACACTTCAGCTTATTTTTTCCGGGGATATTAACAATATGGATGGCAAGGCTATTGAAAGAGGCATCGGTTATGTAAATAGAGCCAGCCTTGCAAATTTTATACCTCTTAAAAATATACCGCCACCATCAGGTTGGCTGAAAAAGGAAAAGTTTTTTTGGAGAAATAATGAAGATTGGAAGCAATACATGAAAAGTATGGGTTTCAAAACTCGATAATATGAAGGGGTAAGAGCATTTTAATTCTTGCTAGTTTTTCGAAACAGTTTATTTTGAAAAATTCTAAGAAAATCCGGGCTGAATTTTCTTATTAGGAGTATACGGTAGGGAAACTAAATGAAATACTATACTTTTATGATTGTTAAAATATTTAGATAAGATGAGCAAACACTTCCTTCTCTTGGTCATTATAGTATTCTGCTATGTAACGGGGCTAACTCAAGTTACAAATCAACATTCTTTTGTAGAATTGTCAATTGGTACTTCTTTACCAATAGGCAAATTTGCTAATAAAACACATACAATATCACCCGGTGATTCTACAGGTCTTGCAAAAATTGGCTTTGGATTTAATTTGTCTTTGAATTACCGGATAAAAAATTCTATCGGAATAATGGCATTGATTGGGAATTCATTCAATAAGCAAGACAAAAACGCATATGATAATTATTTTAGAAAAACATACGGAAACGATGCAAAAACTGAAATTGGAACAGATAGTTGGCAGATATGGAAAATTTTAGCCGGCCCTTTTTTTGAAACCCAGGTATCCAAATCCAAAAATATTTATTTAAGAACAAGGTTATTATCGGGAATTTGCAAGTCTATAAAACCTGCATATACTATTATTGGTGTTATTGGTACTAACCCGGGCAACACAATTACGGTTAAAGAAAGCCGGGGCAAAGATCATCTTCAATCAGCTTTTTGTTATCAATTAAACGCAGGCCTTATTTTTAAGACAAGTAAAAAATATTTTTTTTCTGCTAATCTTGATTTTTTTTCTGCTAATCCGCATTTCACTTATTATTATCGCCAGGATCCTAACGCAATACCTATAGTTTTTCTGCCCGCAACAGGAAGATTTGAATTATCTTCAATAAGTATACAAGCCGGCGCCGGTATTAATTTTTAACTCCTAAAGAAAATGCTAATAAGTAAACGAGAATATGATCGTTTTTTTCATTTTTTTCAAAAAATTTTTCGATATATAATTTTTTCTTCCAAGAAATTGGCTTTCAGGATTTTATTAATTTCCCACTTTCTTTTGTTAGTGATTGATGGGTACTGCCAACAGGAAGCTGATATCTGGTATTTCGGTTACCACGCCGGCCTTGATTTTTCTACCAACCCACCAACAATTTTATCAGACGGCCAAACTGAAACAATTGAGGGGGTTGCAAGTATATGCACACCGGGAGGTCAGCTTCTGTTTTATACAGACGGAGTCAGCGTCTGGAATCACCTGCACCAAATTATGCCCAATGGGGCCGGGTTATTTGGGGATAAAAGTGCTACTCAATCATCAATCATTATTCCCAAAATTAATGACCCATCAAGATACTATGTATTTACAGTAGATCAGATTGGTGGAGCTAAAGGACTGAATTACTCCATAGTAAATATGAACTTGGATAATTCTAATGGAGACATCGAAGTAAAGAATGTTCAGCTACTTACACCGGTTTGTGAAAAGATAACAGCAGTAAAGCATTGTAATGGAAGCGATATCTGGGTAATCACTCATGAATGGAATTCTGATGCTTATTACGCATATTTGGTTACAAATAGTGGCATAAGCAACATTCCCGTAATTAGCCATATTGGAACAGTATTGACAGGAATCACAGCTTATACAGCCGGATATTTAAAGGCATCCCCGGATGGGAAAAAACTAGCGATTGCAAATCAGTTTTTAGGTGCTGAATTATTTAATTTCGACAATGTGACAGGAATCCTTTCGAACCCGGTGCAGCTAATACAATCTTCATCAGTTTTTAATGAAACTTATGGAGTGGAATTTTCAGCAAGTTCAAAGCTCTTGTATATTAATGCCACTGATTTTTATACAAGTTCTTCCCCTTATCATAATTGGGTATTACAATATGATGTTAGTCAGCCATCAGGGGCGGCTATAATTTCGTCGATGAAAATTATTTATGCGGATACTACACCGTTTGCACATCATTTAGTTGGTGCGCTACAAATGGGACCGAATAATAAAATTTATATGGGTATGGAGGGAAACTTTCTTGGCCTTTCAGTTATTGATTTCCCCGATTCAGTGGGCAGTTCATGTCATTTTAACTTTAATCAAATACAATTTGCCCCTCCACAATCACCCCGCTATGGGCTACCTACATTTATCCAGAGTTATTCGTATCCCGTCTTTACTTTCAGTGATGTTTGTACTGACCAATCAATAAATTTTTATTACCAACGGCCATCAAATATTATTGGTCTTAAATGGGATTTCGACGACCCATTATCCGGAACTAATAATATTTCATTTGTAGATAGCCCGAGCCACTTTTTTACAAATCAAGGCTTATATAATGTCAGCTTAATAAGATTTACCGCTTGTGGTAGTGATACGATAAGAAAACGAATACAGTTTGGCCCCGGGAAATTAAACCTTGGTAATGACACAACACTTTGCGGAATTAGCAGCTATTTACTAAATGCAGAAGTAGTGGGAAATTATTCTTATTTATGGCAGGACGGTTCAACAGCCAAAACTTTTACCGCAACTCAATCCGGAATTTATTGGGCAGAGGTTAAAAATAATCAAACTGGTTGTTTCAAAAGAGATAGTATTCAAATATTTTTTAACTCATATCCTGTTTTTTCGTTAGGGAATGATACGACTTTTTGCGAAGGGCAATCTGTTTTATTATCTACTACTTTGTCTCAGGCATCTTATTTATGGAGCACAGGTGCAACAGCAAATTCCCAGGTTGTTACTACTCCTCGTACTTATTGGTTGGATGTAACTGTGGGAGGCTGCACGAAAAGAGATAGTATTAACGTTATGCAAAAACAGACCCCGATAGTACATCTGGGAAATGATACTGTGCTATGTATTGGTCGTACGCATTTACTTGATGCACAAAATGCGGGTGCCCAATATTTGTGGCAAAATAATTCTGATTTGCAAACACAACTGGTCAATCAAAGCGGAATTTATTGGGCGGAAGCAAATCTCAACGGATGTAAAAAAAGAGATACTATTGTTGTTTCTGCAGGACATAAACCGCAGTTTTCCTTGGGCCCTGACCAAATTTTATGCCCCGGCATTTCCATGCTGCTATCACCGGGATTATCAAATGTCAATTATTTATGGCAGGACGGTTCTGTTAATTCGAGTTACCCGGTAACACAAACCGGTTTGCATTATGTGGATGTGGCGAATAGTTGCGGAATAACAAGAGACAGTATTAATATATTAAAAGGAAGTTGCAATGTTTATCTGCCAAGCGGATTTACACCGAACAAGGACGAGCTTAACGATATTTTCAGAGTAAAAGGAATCGACTTAATTTCTGAGATTAATTTTAAGATTTTTGATCGGGCCGGACAGGTAGTCTTTATGACAAAAGATAAGTCGGCAGGATGGGACGGCAAATATAAAGGCGCGGATTTGTCATCGGGTACTTACGTGTGTTTAATTATATACAAGGAAATCAATACTACAGGAACAAAAATGTTGAAGGGGACAATAACATTGATTAGGTAAAAAGTATAATAGCTTTGCTTTAATACTGTATATATGTCAGTTATGAGGAAAATAGCGAATAATAAAACTTTTTAGTAGGCGAAAAACCAGCTTGGTTTCTATTGGTAATTATAAAACAGTTTTCTTATTTCAAGCGCCGCTTAACGTAAACAGTCTTTCAATTAGGACATTTTTAGACATAAGAAATGAATAAGGCTTGTAATGACAAATAATTGGGAAATGAATAACTTAATAATTCAAGAAATTTATTACAGAAATTCAAAAGCTACCAATGAATACCTGGATGCCATTTTTTTAATAAATGAATTGTATTATGAATATCGAAGTGGTATATTTTCATTAGTTACTCATCTGCTTGATTTGGAAGGTTACTCAAGAGTTAAGGAATTGGATGAATACAAAAATAAATACGGAGAACTCAAAATTTCTGAGCTACGTTTACAGAGAAAAACTCAATTTCTTATGTTCTGATCTGTAACAATCTTTTATTTTGCAGCGTATTTAAACCTGACACATATTCCCTTAATTCAGTACAGGAGATTTATTTTATTGATGATATTCTTAGTGAGAAAAATAAAACTAAATATGAAATATTCCGGGATTCAGAAATTATTGAACTGCCTGATATTGGGTAATCTTTCAAGTTATCGGACTTGAACAAAATATTAAAATAAATAAGGGTTAATTATAAAGTATCAGACCCCCAAGTCCTTCCACTTTTTCATTTCATTACTCCTGCGTCGTAACGAAAAGCCGAACCACTGTGGGATATAAGATAATGGGAATTGAGATTGGCTCCTTCGTCGCCAAACACAATTCCTAACAGACAAATATCTCAGATAGTTCAAATCTTTCCTTCTCTCTCAAAAAGATTTAGCAAAGTTCCCCCAAGCTATTTTGTAAGAAAATGGGCAAAGCGAAAGCGAAGTTATGCGGCTGCACCAATGATCCTTTAAAGTGCAAAAAGACTACGGCATAAACAAGGCTTTCCATCACTTTTTTAGATTTTATTTATTCCGTTTCCTTTTTGCTTCCCGGCAGCCGCCTTTCTGTAAGGCTTTCTTTTTTTCCATTTTTTCTTTTACAAAACATTTTTTTTCATCATCAGAACACAAGTAAACAATCATTTTTTAAACTCGATATCATAAAATTTACAGTTATGGAAATCATCGGAAGAATTACTGCGGACGCAGCCGTTAGCGAAACAAAAGCAGGGAAAAAAGTAGTGAACTTTTCTATTGCTATTAATGACACTTACAAAACAAAAGGAAGTGATGAAGTACAAAAAATTACAACCTATGTAAACTGTGCTTATTGGATTAATGCCGGCATTGCCACATTATCTTAACCAAAGGCAGTTTGGTGGAATGTGCCGGGCGCATTGGTGTAAATGCCTGGACAGGTAAAGATGGCGATGCAAAAGCCACACTTACTTTTCATGTAAACAGTATCAAACTGCATGGCAAATCGAATAGCGGCAACTCAGCAAATATCGCAGTGAATACATCACCGGCAGCCTGTTCAGCAGCGGCAGACGATTTACCATTTTAGTTTTACGGCATCCAGTCCAATGGCGGGATGCTTTTATTTTTTAATCTCCCGATAGCTATCGGGATAAAATTTACGAATTATGGCACACAATATTAATTTCAATGAGCAAACAGGTAAACACAGTTTCTTTTCTGTAAAAGAAAAAGCATGGCATGGCTTAGGACAAATAGTACAAGATTATCCAACCAGTAAAGAAGCATTGCAATTTGCAGGGCTTGATTTTGAAGTTTGCAAACGCCCAACATTCATCGTTTGGATGATGGAAAAGAAATTATTTCTTCCAATTCATTTTATACTTACCGACCCTGATACAGGTGCAATTTTAGGCGACCGTTTGGGTAAAGATTATGAAGTGGTACAAAATATTGATGCGTTTAGTTTTTTTGATGCTATTGTGAATGGTGATGGCATACAATACGAAACAGCAGGAGCATTAGGAAAAGGGGAAAAGATTTTTATTACTGCTAAATTGCCCGGCTACATCAAAGTGGGTAATGATGATTTGATTGAAAAGTATTTATTTCTCACTACTTCACATGATGGGTTTGGCAGTATTATCGCAGCTTTTACTCCCATTAGAATTGTTTGCAACAATACGTTAAATGCAGCTTTGAAAAACCGTAGCAATGCTATTAAAATCCGCCATACAGCCAATGTAAAAGAACGGCTGGAAGAAGCGCATAAAGTAATGGGAATATCAAATCAACTTTCTGTACAATTAGAAGGAATTTTTAACCAATGGGCAAAAATTCGTATTACAGATAAGGAAGTGCAGAAGCTTATACAAATGGCAATGGTTCCAAACAAAGAAGTATTGCAGAATATTGAAAAAGGTGAACCGGATGAACTAAGCACCTGCTTTAAAAATATGTGTGATGATGTGTATGAATACAATTTCAGCAGCCCCACCCAACAAACCGAAACAACCAGAGGAACGGTATTTGGTGCATATAATGCCATAACCGGTTATTTTCAGAATGTGAGGAATTACAAAGATGAGGAAGCCAAAATAAAATCATTATTGTATGGAGGTACGGCACAATTAAGAACACAAAAAGCTTTTCAGCTTTGTGAGGGTTTTGTAAATACCGAAATGATAGGAATATATAATTAAGGAAGTAATAAGGGGCATTGCAAAATGCCCCTTGCTCACAAAAAAGCTGCCCCGCAACATTGCGATAGAATTTGTAAAATGGCGGGGCAGCTTGGATTTTATAGAGATATTAAACAAAGGGTTCGATAGGGGATTGAGTTAAAAAAAATCAGGCGTACTCCCATTTAAAACCACAGCTTGTTTTTTGATGCCCCTTACAAGTTTCAATAATAACAGAGGAGGTAACATTAAGTGTTTCGGCGGCTACCTTTATACTTGGATATATTTTCAAGAGTTTACCTTTCAAAGACAATTGACGTACTTTTTTAGACTGGGTTGCTGCCATAGATTGCCTGCCCCATTTATAACCTGATAAATCTATTTTATTCTTACCGTAACCCTTCTTCCAAAAAAAGCCTTTTGCACTTTTATAAACACCTTTTAATACAAGCCTTATGGCGTTTGTATTTGCACCGGTTACAGCTTCGGCGTCTTGTAAGGAGGCGAATTGAGCAATTTTATTACCGGCAAAATCATACTGTGTTATTTTTTGCCCATAAGCTTCCCTGTGCCGAATCTTCCGTTCTTTTCTGATACTTTCTATATCCACTGTTTTTTCATTGCCCCATCTCCATACATAACCGCCGCAGGAAATACCTTTGCCCGAAGCCCTTTGTCCTATTGCGGTAGCAAATATTCCCGTTGCCCGCTCTGCTTCCGCTGCACTTGCATAGGTTTTTAGTTTCTTACCTTTTAGAGAATATTGGCTTACTTTTTTAGAGACCGTTTTTAAAATGGCCGCTCTTTGCTTTTCCTTAAATTCTTTAGATAGGTTTTTAAATGTACTTTCCATTCTTCCCCTTGCAACAATTCTTTTAGCCTTATCTGATTGGGTAGACTTTATTAAATTTCGAGGGTAAATATTCAATCCATCACAATCTTTGCACAGGATTACTGTTTTTTTATCATCCAAATTAAACCTTGCAACAAAACAGTAATAAACAATTCTCGAAAGAGTTAAATTATACCTGATCCCGTCAAGGGTAACACGGTTGACTAAGAATTTTGTAAAATCGTTTTTCAGAATATTTTTTGCCTTTCCTATTCTGGGCTTAATAATCATTTCAGGTTTTGTATAAATAGCTCCGTTTTTATACTGCATTTCATATTCTAATCGCCTTAATTCTTCCAAAATTTGAAACCATAAAGTATCCCTCCAAGCCCGGAACATCTTTCCATTTTTCACCCTTTATGTTTCTCAAAGAAAGGTTTTGATGAGGATATTCAAATACTGCCATAATGTAAAAATAGCCTTTAAGTTTTTTGATAAAGCTGATGGAAAATAATTATTTTCTTCATTAATTCTCCCACAAAGTTCGCCTTTTGTCTCCGTGGCGGCAATGAAATTCCGGCATAAAGAAAACTGTTCCCACATTCCCTGTGATACTATTTATTCCGTTGCTTCATTGCCTTGGTCGCCAAAAGGTGGTGATGGTTCCATAATTAATTTTTAAACTATTAAAATGAAATGTTATGGAACAGTTAGCAATGAATTTTCCGGAATGGACAAGAGTAGCAGAAGTAGAATTGGTATATAAAACAAAAATAAAAGCTTCAGAACGGCCAAAGATTAGCAGTGTTAAAGATCGTTATCAACTGCTGAAAGAATTATGGAATGAAAACACTATTGAGATGCAGGAAGAATTTAAAGTGATGCTATTGAACAGGGGTAACAAAGTGATTGGTGTTTATGAAGCATCTGCAGGTGGGTTAACAGGTACTGTTGCCGACCCAAGATTGATACTGGCTGCTGCTACTAAATCTTTGGCTGAACCTTAGTGTTAAAGAAACTATTTCAAGTAATCGTCTGTCATTTTTTTCAGCAGACCGCTTACATAAAGGTTCAATCGCAGAATAGACTATTACTTTGTAACTATTATTGCCGTTAACAGCCTAAAAGATTGCTCATTTTATCAGAAACTAATTGAAAAGGTGATAAAAATTGCAATTAATTATTGTTTTACAATAACTAATTATTACATTTGCATAATTAAATTAAATTCTCACAATGAACAATGTCAAAATAATCTCTAAAATTCTATTTTTCATCACCCGATTTTTGGCAGGCTTCTACTTTGTAATAGCTACTTATTCAGGTATTGCACTGCTTACGGGATGGTCGTTAAATATTAAAGAAGGGGGTAAATATTTTCAGGTGTGTTTTCCATTTACAAAAACCGGGTTTTTAAATGGGGATTACAATTTGCCATACATCTTTTTTGAATTTCTAATTCCTTTGAGCCTTTATGGTCTTTTCTTTTTGTTGCTAAGTAATGTGTTTAAAGTTTTTTTTCAACCAAGATTGTTTTCCGAAAATGGTGTAAAACATTTAAGACGTTTTTATTTAGGCAACTTTATTATTCCAGGCCTGATGGTATTGCTGGTGAGCTCTATCGACAACCCGGAAACAGATGGAATACTGGTGATAGTGTTGCATGCGATAATAGGTGTATTTGCTTATTTTCTTGCAGCAATTTTTAAGCAAGGCTTAGACCTTCAAAACGAAAAAGACTTATTTATATAACTATGCCAATAATTGTAAATGTAGATGTAATGCTTGCCAAACGCAAGATGCAAAGCAAAGACCTGGCAGAAAAATTAGACATTACCCCTGCCAATTTATCAATATTAAAAACTGGTAAAGCCAAGGGTATTCGTTTTGATACGTTAGAAGCTATATGCAGAATATTGAATTGTCAACCGGGTGATGTGTTAGAATATGTAGCTGAATAATTTAAAATAATCTATAAAAATAAGTAGTCAAAAAAAACTTCCATTTGGGAGCAGGGAAATCTATTGTTTAAACTTTAAATAAAAATTAAATGAATCGTTTGCAAATAAGTAATCTGAGTAAAACCTATAGTAACGGTACAAAAGCCCTTAACAATATTACTATGGAGTTTACCAATGGAATGTTTGGCTTGTTGGGCCCCAACGGTGCTGGTAAATCTTCCTTAATGAAAACAATAGCTGGCTTACAAAGCCCCGATAGCGGAAGCATAGTATTAAATGATGTGGATATTGTAAAAGACAATTTGTTTATAAAGAAACAATTAGGTTTTTTACCGCAGGATTTTGGAGTGTACCCTAAAATTTCGGCGTTTGATTTACTTACTCATTTAGCGGTATTAAAAGGATTAACCAATGCTAAAGAAAGAAAGGAACAAGTGCTGACACTATTAGAAAAAGTAAATCTTTATCCTGTAAGAAAAAAAGAAGTGCATACTTTTTCCGGTGGTATGCGTCAGCGTTTTGGTATTGCACAAGCTTTGCTGGGCAATCCGCAAATAGTAATTGTAGATGAACCTACTGCCGGCCTTGACCCTGAAGAACGTAACCGTTTCAATAGTTTACTTAGCGAAATTGGTGAAAATATCATAGTCATCCTTTCCACACATTTAGTGGAAGACGTAAAAACTTTGTGTACAAAAATGGCCGTAATTGATAAAGGTTCAGTATTAGCTTATGGCAAGCCAGGTGATTTTATAAATGAATTGAATGGAAAACTGTGGCAAAAATCTATTACAAAAAGTGAAATTCCTGCATATGAAGAAAAATACCATATGGTTTCAACACAATTCAACATGGGTAAATTGAATATCCATATTCAATCAAACGAAAATCCTGATAATGGATTTGAAGCTATTAATCCGGGCCTGGAAGATGCCTATTTTTCAATTTTAAATTCCAATAAATAACTCCTATGAAAACGTTACTGAAATTTGAATGGAAAACGTATTTTACTAAACCAGGGTTTTATGTTTTACTATTTTTAACTATTTTATCAGGTCTTTTTGTCGGTACAAATTTTCGATTAGGAATAAGCCCGGATGTTTTTAAGAATGCTCCTTATGCTATTGCTTACATGCTGGGCTTTATGAGCTTATTGTGTATATTTTTTTCTACAGTATTTTCAACGCAAATATTATTTAAGGAAACTGATAATAATTTTAACCTGATATTGTATGCAACGCCAATACGCAAAAACGATTATTTGGTTAGCAGATTTATTGCAGTTTCTTCACTTAGCTTTTTATGCTTTGTATTATTTACGTCTGGCTTTGCGATTGGTCAATATACGCTAGTTGAAAAAGATGGCTATACTGATTTTAATTTTTCATTTTACCTGCAACCCCTTTTGGTCTTCGGTTTGGCTAATACCATATTTTGTTCTGCTATACTTTGCTGTATAGCATGGTTAAGCAAAAATAAACTAATGGTGTATGTAACGGGGCTGTTTATTTACATACTATACATGGTGATGCTGATATTCTCAGGGTCGCCAATAATGGCTAAGGGAATGCCGCAATCTGCAACCACGGTTCTGTTGTCTGCAAGCATAGACCCCTTTGGTATTTCTGCTTACTTTCTGCAAACAAGTAAATGGTCAGTAATGCAACGAAATACAGCTTCCATACCATTAGCCGGAATACTTTTACTAAACCGTTTGGGGTTTTTGTTAATATCCTTTCTTTCCCTTTTCATTACATTCAGGGCTTTTAGCTTCTCAATTGATAAAAAAAGGAGCGGTAAAAAATTACTTAAGCATATAGACACAAAAACTATCTCAACCTCAAAAGTATTAAGTACTGTAAAGCCTATAACTGGCTGGCAGCACCACTGGGCAGCAATATTTTCATTTACCAAAATAGATTTAAAATATATTACAAAGAGCATCCCATTTGTATTAACCTGTGTAGGATTATTATTTTACTTGTCCATGGAAATTTATGGGTTAATTGAAAAGGGCATACGGCTTCCTCAAAAATATGCCACATCCGGTTTAATGACTAAAGCTATTATTGAAAATTTTCACGGCTTGTGTTTAATTGTAATTTTATACTATGCCAATGAAATTGTTTGGCGAAGCAGAAATAGCAATTTTAATCTTATTGAAAATGCCACACCGGTTAGCAAAACATCTCTGTTTTTTTCAAAATGGTTTACGCTGAGTATCATCATTATTTTCTTTACTACATTAATGATTTTACTGGGGATAGTTTTTCAAATACAATATCACTATACCGTTTTTGATTGGTCTGCCTATTCTGGGGTGTATCTATTTACCAGTCTGCCCTTAATAATAAGTGCTGGCATTATTTTATGTGTACAAAAAATGATTAAGTACAGATATGTAGGGTTAGTTGTATCCGCTGCAATAATATTACTCACAGCAACTTCATTTGGCGAAGAACTGCTATCGCATCCATTACTCACATTTCAAATTCCATATAGAGGTTTGTATAGCGATATTAATGGCTTTGGTCCTTACTTGCAGTCATTTAGCTGGCTGCATTTATTTGGATTATGTGTTGTGGTGATGCTGGCAATATTAATTACACAACTCAAAAAATTCCGTATCAAATTTGTGCCTTTATTTAGTTTGGTTTTATTAGGTATTTGTGCTTCATGGGCGGCAGTAAAACTTATGCATGATTATCAGCCAAAAAGTGAAGAAGCTGCAATAGTAATGCAGGCAGAATACGAAAAGAAATACAGGCAGTTTCAAAACCAGCCACAGCCAACTGTAACTGATGTTAAAACAACCATTGATTTATTTCCAGAAAAAAATGAATACAACATTGCCGCAAACTATATCATTCAAAATAAAACTGATAAGCCAATAGACAGTATTTTGATAAATTTTGCGGATGATATTACTATTGATGATGCCAGCTTTATTAGCAATAATAAAGTTTATAAAATAAAAAATCAGTACACGGTAATCCAATTACAAAATTCTTTATTGCCAGGTGATACAGCACAGTTTTCCACTGAATTTTCTTATAAATGGTCAGCTATCAATGGGCATAAACCTCTAAATGCCATTGTGCAAAACGGTTCGTTTATGCGTATAAGCTGGTATTTTCCAAAATTTGGCTATTTCTCTGAAAATGAAATTGAAACCGAAGAAGACAGAAGAAGATTTAGTTTGGGAAAAGCAACTCCATTAGTTTCAGTAGATGCTCCTAAAAATAGTACTGATGATTTTATTAATCTGGATATGGTGGTCTCTACCAGTAGTAAACAAACTGCAATAGGCGTAGGGGAATTAGTACGACAGTGGCAAACAAGTAGCAGAAATTATTTTCACTATAAAACACCGTCGCCAATCCCATTTCGATTTGCCGTTTCATCTGCTGAATATGCAATTAAAAAAACGACATACAATGGAAAGAGTATCGAAATTTATTATCACCCATTGCATCATCAAAATGTTGACCATCTTTTAAAGAATGCTCAATTGACAATGGAATACTGTGAACTTAATTTTGGAGCTTATCCTTTTAAAACAATCCGTTTTGCGGAAATATCCGCCTTTACAAAAGGGTTTGTAGCAACAGCTTACCCTGCTACCATTTATATGACAGAGAATATGATTTATAATGCCAACATTAATGCTGACAAAAAGCAGGATGTAATAAATGAATTGGCAGGTCATGAATTAGCTCATTTATGGTGGGGCACCAGTCAAATTTCTCCTGATAACCGGGAAGGCGATGTAATGATTACAGAAACACTAGCTATGTACACTGAGTTGATGTTAGCTAAAAAAATGTATGGATACAAAAGAGTAAAGGAAATTGTTGATATGCACATAGGCATGTATTTAGGGGAACGGGGATTTACAGAGGAGCAACCATTATTTAAAGCACTCTCCTATAATGTTCATCTAAGCTATTCTAAAGGCTTAGTAGTGATGTATCAACTTACTGAAATGATTGGCGAAGAAAAGGTAAACCTTGCATTGCGTAATTTCTTACAGAAGCATACTTATCCAAACGCTAAGCCTATTTCAATTGATTTTATTAATGAACTGTATGCAGTAACAGATACATCACTCCATATAAAAATTGATGACTGGTTTAAACGAATTACACTTTACGATTTTAAAATTACAAATACCGCAGTTAAAAAAGCAGGAATACAATATGAGTTAACGCTAAATGCAGTAGCAACTAAATATTATGAAAATGGTAAGGGTGTACAAACAAAGCCTTCCTATACCGATAGTGTAGATGTGGCTGTTGAATTTAAAAGTGGACAAGGAAAAATTGTTACAGTACCCATTAGAGATGGTAAAATAGAGAATAAGGTTTTAGTAAATGAAATGCCTGTGTCAATCTTTTTTGACCAAAAAATGAAGTTTATAAACTTAAAGGATAAGGAAAAATGGAATATTGAGGGCAAAAATTAGCTATGAAATTTGCTCTTTTCATTTTTACAAACATAATAGTTAAGATTAGTCAAGTTTTAGAATAGCCATAAAAAGGCTGTTTATTGACTTTAATTGGCATTATATAGATTGATAATTACAGCATTCATTGTAATTAGGTAACATTACTAAAAGATACCATTTTAAGGTTGATTTTTTGAGTAGTTTATATATAGGATATTGAATTGTTGTTTGGTTAAGTTGGGTGCCAAATATGATTATTGCAAGTTTAATTTTAAAACAAAAAACATGAAAAAGTATTTAAAAAATGTGAGTTTAATTCTGTTGCCTGCTTTACTTTTTTTCAGCTCATGCAAAAAAGATAACGACAATCCCGGAGGAACAAATTCAAAAGTTGTAAAGTATGAAATTACCGGAAACTTTACCGGCAAGCTCACCGTTGTTTACAACGACAATGTAAACGGTAATACTGTTGTAAACAATGTAGCCCTGCCTTTTTTAAAGGATACAACGTACACAGCAAACATTACTGGAATAGGCATTGGAGCACAAGCTAGCGTACCTGGTGTAGCCGGGCAAACAGCAACTATGAAAATATACTCAGGTGGAAATGTAGTAAAAACAGTTTCTGCCACAGCAGGTTCTTTGGGTGAGATGGTATTGCCAACAATTGCATATACATTCTAATACGGGTCAATTCAAAACATTAGAAATACTATTTAAAAAATAGTCTATGAAAAAAAGCAAGTATGAAAATAGCAAGTATACTAAAAATCAATTTACTCAAATTAAATACATGAATATTATGAGGGCTATTGTAACTACAGCACTAACCTTTCTTTCTTTTTTTAGCTTAAAAGCACAAAACCTTCCTGAGTTTAATGACAAGCCAGCCTATGTTGATGCGAAAACTAAAGAGTTAAGGGAGTTGGAAAAATCACAATACAACACAATGGCTAAGGCAAAGGGTTTGGCAAAAGCTGAAGCTGGCTTTTTCTTGAATGGTATTTCTTCACCAGTTAAAATTACAAAGCAGGAAGAAGTAAAATTTATTATAAAAGTAACACCCGGTACCGACCCGACATCTGTTTTTGATTTGGTTCAGTTTGAAATTCGAAAAGAGCAAAGAATTTTTATAACAACAAAAGCCAAAGCAACAAGTACTTCTACTTCATTTGATAAAATAAGCTATGAAGTAAAGAAAGTAAAAGAAGGTTACTATTATTTAACTGTAAAAAACCTTGGTATTGGTGAATATTTTTTTGGCTCAAGCGATTTTATGTTTGCTTTTAGTATTGAATAACCTGAGTTATTAACTGACTTTTATTTTAAATTTTATGAAATATTTACTTTTACTATTTTTTATTGCAGTTACTTTAATTTGTAAAGCACAAAATATTTTAGTACCTGGTAGTGGGATATTTGAAAAATCTAATCTTAAAAGCGGCAAAACAGAGATGGCCTACTTTGCCGTTAATGGCAGCCGAAAGGCGGAGATAGGTACTTTTTCAGTTGATATACTTCACGACAATAAAACGATATCGGTTTACACCACTTTGCAATTCCAAAATTCAACCGACGTATGGGTTGATACCTGCATTTCTGAAGAGGCTACATTTAAACCTATCTACCGTTCATCGTTTAATAAGGACAATGCTTTTGTTATTAACTACTCTAATGAAGTAAAAGGATACTACTACAATAAGCAAACAAAAAAAAGAACCACTATACAAGAGCCTGTTAAGGATGCTTTTTTTGACAGCTACGCTTATCCTTATTTTATTGGATTACTTCCGCTTACTACAGGCTATAAAAAAGATTTGGTAGTGTTTGATTACAAGCCGGAAAACCAAACTAACATTAAGAAAACGAGGATTGAAGAAGTAAAGAACAATACTTATGTAAGTATCACTACCGGAGAGCATAAGGTTTGGCAGGTGAGTGTCTTTGAGGAAGCTGAGATGGCCTAATATCTACGGACACAAAATTCCAATAAATTTACAAAATTTATGGAACACAAACCCATCAGAAAGAAGCAACGTAAGTACGATGCGGATTTCAAAAAAGAAGTATTAAAGATGATCGAATCCGGACGTCCTGTACCGGAAGTAGCTCAGTCCTTAGGCATTGGCAGCAACCTGATTTATTACTGGAAAAAGCAGTTACTTAAGCCTGATGTAAAAAACAGGGTTGATACAGCCGTGGTGTATGACGAGGAGAAATCCTTGCTGCAGAAACGGATAAAGGAGTTAGAAACAGAGCGGGATATTTTAAAAAAAGCCTTGGGCATTTTCAGCCGTCCGATATAACAGCGTTGTATCAATTTGTCAGTACTAATCAACCTGAGTATGCTGTACAGCTGCAGTGCCGTGTGTTGGGCTGCAGCCGCAGTGGATATTACAGTTGGTGTTCGGGAAAAATACATCAGCCAAATGAAAAAATAAAAAAAATGGAACAACAGGTGATAAAAATATTTCAGGAACATCGCCGCCGCTATGGTGCCCGGCGTATAGCCAAAACGCTTCAATGCGCAGGTGAAAAGGTTAGCCGTTATAAAGCAGCAAGGATATTAAACAAGTTCGGAGTAAAAGCCATACAGCCCCGCAGCTTTGTTCCTAAAACAACGGACAGTCGCCACGCATATAAAATCAGTCCTCTGTTATTATTGGACAAGCCTAAGCCCGGCAAACCTAATGAAGTATGGGTGGGTGATATTACTTACCTCCCGTTGTCGGGCGGCCAATGGTGTTATATGGCCGTATGGATGGATTTGTTTTCCCGGAAAATTATTGGCTGGCACATTGATGATAACATGCAGGAGGCATTGATAACAACAGCATTTAAAAAAGCAGTAAGTACCAGAAGTATTGAACAGGGATTGATTGTTCATTCCGACAGAGGAGGTCAATATGCAGGCAATGCGTTTAGAAAAATGATAGCAGCCAATAATATGCTGCAAAGCATGAGCCGCGCAGACAACCCCTATGATAATGCCGCTATGGAATCTTACTTCAGCCGCTATAAGGCGGAGCTGTTGCAATATGGAATATTTGATAACCTGCAAGATGCCCGGACAGAAACATTCGAGTATATAGAAATGTACTACAACACCAAACGGATACATTCATCGCTGGACTATAATAATCCCATGCAATACGAACAACTTTATGAACAAAACAATAACTTTATGCCGCACAAACAAACGGCGATGCTTTATACCGAAGAATCGTCTTTTATTGAAAGGGGCATCGAGCCCCTTTCAATAAAGCACAAACAAACAGGCTCAGCATTACCCAAAGAATAGCTCTTTATTTTTTAACCTTGCAATTTACTGTCCGTGTAAATCAAGCCACCTCAGGCACCTCCAGGTCCAAAACACGAACCAAGCAATGCACCGCCTGCCGCACTTGCAAGTGTATTAGTATTCTTTACTCTTTGGCTTTTATTTTTATTATAAGGAGCCCTGGTAACACCATTTGACCTCCTAACATTTTTTGAAGGACTTACTCCTTTTTTTATATTACAACTTATACAAGCTGCATACAAATTGTTAAGATGGTCAGTGCCTCCTTTAGCCTTTGCAATAGAATGCTCTATATGCCATGCACCTTGAGCACCATATTCCCCATGATTCGTAAATGCAAGCTTTTTATGGCACAAATGGCAATAACCATTTGTTCTATCATAGATTTTCCTAAGCCTAATTTTATCTTTCATTGCTTTTTCTAATGTTCTATTTGAGTAAATGAGCCTCATATTTCATGAGATTTTTAGCAAACTTAAAAAGCATGAACGCAACCTATTTGCGTTCTTAATATTTTTTTTCAATCTTTGTAAAAAAATGCCAGCAAACAAGCAATTACTGTCTCGAATAAGAGTAATAGATACTTGTCTAGGAAACTCGATGAAGAAGTACTGGTCAAAACGAGAGTTAATTGAAAGAATAGAGTTATCGGTTGATATTCGTATTTCCAAACGTACACTTGATGGAGATATTGAGAAAATGAGGCATAGCTCTCAATTAAAATACAATGCTCCGATAAAATACTCTAAACCAAGGGATGGATATTATTACACTGAGGAAGGTTATTCCATAAACAACCTCCCTTTAAATGAAAAAGATATTCAAGCTCTAGAGTTTGCTACAACCACTTTGTCGCAGTATAAGAAAATAAAAATCCTTGCTGATTTTGCCGGAACTGTTGACAAGTTAATAAACGTTGTGAATCAGATTAAATATACCGACCATGAAACTCAGTTCTCATTTATCGATTTTGAAAAAGCTCCATTTTCAAAGGGGACTGAACATCTTAATGCTTTAGTTGATGCAATAAAAAATAGAAAAGTAATTGAAATATTATATCTTAAGTTTGACGACACTGAAGCCAAATCTCATATCATTTGCCCTTATTTACTTAAAGAGTATCGAAATCGCTGGTATTTGTTAGGGCATCATACAAAAAAGAAATTAATAACTACGTTCGGACTTGACCGAATTACTGAAATAAAATTAATTGAGCAACAAAAATATATTGAACCTCAAAACTTCAACCCAGAATCCTATTTTAAAAATACAATTGGAATAACGTATCAAGCTGGGAGTCCACATTTAGTTGAACTGTCCTTTACCAGCTCACAAGGGCATTACATTAAAACACAATATTTGCATGAAACACAGGAAATAGTTATTGATAATGAAGAGGAATTGCGTATTCGAATGAATGTAGTAATAAATTCATTATTGTCCGACTAAAAGTAGCACAAAAACCTCTATACCCTTTAGCTGATAAGGGATGTAAGCAAAATCAACATTGTTTCAAAAGCGGGGGTAGTTGGCATAGTTTATTTTTAAGTAACAAAAGCGTTAGGTGCATTGTGTGATTTTCTCCATGCTTTGTAAGTGTCTTTTATAAATTCAAACAACTCTACATAACTCATCAGGTGCAGGCGGATAACGGTTATCATATTGGCAAATGATTTTTTGGTGGCAGCTTTTTTTCTGGTAACCACCATCAAAAGCTGTGCTATTAATACACAGTACACCTGCATTTTAATGGCGTTTTCACTATTGCCCCAAAAATAGCGCAAGGGAAAATTCTGTTTGATTTGTTTAAACAACAGTTCAATCATCCATCTGCATTTGTAAATCAATGCTATTTGTGATGCAGCGAGGGTAAGGTTATTGGTAATGAAAATATACTGTTTGCCATCATCGGCAATGAACGTGATACGGCGTAGTTTAACTCTTACAATATTGCCATCCATATTTTTATATCCAAGGGTAATGAGTTGCTCTTTTACAATTCCTGCTGCATTTTTCTTTTTTGTTTTGTCCAGCAGTACTTTGGTTACATGATAAACGGCATTGTCCTTCATCCGGGTTACAAACCAAATCTTTTGTTTTGTCCACCTATCAAACTGGCTGTACAGGTTGTAAGCTTTATCAAAGACCATAAAACTATTCGCCGGTAAATTAAGGTGGTAAAGGAATTTACGGTCATGTACCCGGGCTTCAGTCATACGCACAAATTCAGCCACTCCACTAAAAGCATCCATCATCGTATGTACTTTAATGCCGCCTTTTTTGCGGCTGCCATCTAATGTGTTACGACCAACTCCCCGAAGTATATCACTGAATAAACGGATGGTGGTGCTGTCAATAATTTTTAAGTTACGGATGCTTAGTCCTTTTAGGCGGCTGTCCGAGATAAATGAATGGTATTTACGAAGCAATTCAAAGTAGATGGTTTCAAAAACTAAGTAACTGCGATTGGTATTGGCATCCGACAATGTACTTCGGGCCGGGGCTTTATCAAAACCTAAGTGTAGCAGTTTGCCTTCGCAAGCCAACATGCCCTCACACAACTCCCTGAGCCCGTTGCAATAGCTTAATACTCCATACAGCAAGCTGACCAAATGCACCCGTAAAGGAATTCGTTTGTAATACCTATTGGCTTGATGCTTACGGTTGGCAGCATTGATAATAGAGGAGGGTATGGTATCTAATAATTGAGATAATACCGGCTGTCCGACAAATTTTTTATCTTTATCCATAGTTATATTGATTGTGTGGTAACTTCAACATAACTAAAAAGGGTGACTTTTTAAGCTCACCCTTTAATTATTTTTGTCGGACAATAATGTAATAAATTATGAACTCATTTCATCTATATTAAGCTATGGTGAGAGTGTAAAAGTTATAAAGCCATTATCCCTCAAAAATGAAATAAAGCGAAGAATTACTGCTGCCATTAAAAAATATAAAAAATAACAAATTATGCCACCATTTTTGTCGAAATCCGATTTTAAAATTGCTCAGAGTTGCATAACTAAATTGTTCTATAAAAAGAACGGTTTTCCAAGTGCAGATGAACAAAATGAGTATTTACTAATGCTGGCAGATGGAGGATATATGGTCGGCAAAATGGCTCAGCTATTATATGAACAAGGTATTGAAATTACCACTGATAAAGGCACTCCAGAAGCAATTGCAAAGACGGAAGAATATTTGCAAAAAGAAAATATAATCTTATTCGAACCGGCAATTTCGATTAACAACAAGTTAATACGAATTGATATTCTTGTTAAAAAAGGGAATTATTTCCAAATTCTTGAAGTTAAGTCAAAATCTTTTGACAGTATAGAATATAGTACTACAAAATTACAAGGGAAGAAATATTTTGAATTAGCTGAATGGCGAGAATATATTGAAGATATCGCCTTTCAAAAATTCGTTTTAAAGGAAAAATTTCCAACAGCGAAAATTGAATCATTTCTTTTGCTGCCTGATAAATCGAAGGTTACTCCTATCGAGGGATTGCTTGAATGGTTTCAAATAAAAGAAACAACAATTGTCGGAAAAACAAATTTCAGAAAAACCGAAGTTGATTTCACAGGGAATATTGATGAATTAAAAAAAGGACATGTTTTGGAATTGGTTCAAGTTGATGAATATGTTGATAAAATTCTTCCATCCATAGAAGGTAACGCCAAGATATATATTGACTCTGTTTTAACAAATCAAAAAGTAGAAAGTATAATTGATACAAGTTGTAGCAAATGTGAGTTTACAGTTACAAATGATAGTTTTACAGAAAGTGGTTTTAAGCAATGTTGGAAGGAACTATCGGATGTAAAACCACATTTATTTGAATTATCACAACTTGGAAATTTTAACAGGTCTAAAGATAAACACATCGATAGCCTTATAAAAGATAAAAAGGTATCCTTGTCAGATATACCGATAGAAATAATTCAAGATAAATATAATAATAGACCGTTTTACCAAGTAACAAAAACGGAAGAGTTTCTACTATCTGGTTTTCTGGAAGAAGTTAAACAAATTGAATACCCTTTGTTTTTTATTGATTTTGAAACATCTCAAATGGCAATTCCTTACCATGCAGGCATGAGGCCATATAGTAAAGTTATATTTCAATGGAGTTGTCATGTAATAGATAAACCAGGTGCAGTTCCTAAACATTTTGAATGGTTAAATACAATAAATAAATACCCAAATTTCGAGTTTGCAGAAGCTTTGAAAGCGTTGTTACAGGATAAAGGCTCTGTCTTCATATGGACTCAGTATGAGAATACTATCTTAAAAGATATTTATAATGCCATAGATACTATGGAGCAGACTAAGCCTGAGTTAAAAGAATGGCTTGCAAGAACTATAAAATTTTCCAAAGAGGATTCAGCCAGATTCGTTGACATGAATAATCTTGCCTTAAAATATTATTTCCACCCAAGTATGGGCGGAAGAACTTCTATTAAAGTTACTTTACCGGCTGTCTTAAAAGCTACTAATTCAGAAAAGATAAAACAGTATCTAGGCGATGTTAATCTTCTAAATATAGACGATAATGGTTTGATATCTGACCCTTATAAACAACTGCCGAAGATTACTGTTGGTGAAACAATGCTGGATGTTTCAAACGGTACCGATGCTATGATTGCCTATCAGGAAATGCTTTATGGTTTAAGCCGAAACAACAAAGAAATCAAAAAAGGCTACGAAGAACTACTTAAACAATACTGTAGACTTGATACTCTTGCTATGGTAATTATATGGGAGCATTGGAATGATTTGATGAAGAATTTGTAATGGGCATGTTTTACTTTGCCGCCATTCTAACCAACCGATGAAAGGATTGCGACGCAACGATGATGCCCCCGCAACCTAAACACAAATCTGTAGCGGGGCAGGCATGATATACTGAGGCTGGTATTAAAAAAAAATTTATTCCAACAATTTCCCCAACTCATCCGTATCAGGCAATATCCCTTTCATTTGCACCGGCGTTTGTTTGTAAGCCTTCGGCTAAGTACAGGTATACAAGTTTAGAAAAAAGATGTATTAAGACTTATTCCAACGGTGTGGTAGTAGCTGGTTGATCTTGTTGATAGGATGAGTTGCTATTCTTTGCAAGGCGTCTTTGAGCCATGCATAAGGTTCGATGCCATGCATTTTACAGGTGCCCAGTAAGCTGTATAGCATGCCGCTTCGTTTGGCTGCTTCATGAGAGCCTGCGAATAAATAATTTTTTCTTCCAATAGCAATAGGGCGGATGCTGTTTTCAACAGGATTGTTATCTATATTCAGCATTCCGTTTTCAGTATAGCGGGATAATTTTTCCCAGCGCTCAATGCTGTAACCAAGTGCTTTACCAATTGAACTTTTAGGTATTGCATGGATGTATTGTTCCTTCATCCATTTACCCAGCGAGCCGAGTATCGGAACAGTTTGCTCCTGCCGTACAGTTTTAATCTCATCAAAAGATAAATTTTGTTCTTTACAATTTCTTTCAATAGCATACAGCTTCTGCATCTCCTGCATGACGTGGTCTGCAACTGCCATGTCATTATCCAATGCATCATTAAACATTCGCCTTGCATGCGCCATACAATGGATTTGTACAATGTTTTCTCTTTTGTCAAAAACATCATACGCAACGTACCCATCTGTCTGAAGATACCCTTTGAAGTTTTGTAAAATTTCTACCGGTCCTTCACGACCACGACTTTCCTGGTAATCGAAGAAAACTATTTTATGAATGCTGTTCTGATACACCCAATAATAACCACGGTGCGTTTCACCCTTCTTATCCTTATCCATTACTTTGATAGGTGTTTCATCTGCATGCAAGTAACCGGTCTGCAATACTTCTGCTTTCAGCGCATTGAACAGTGGCGTGATAAGCCGGCAGGTATTGCTTACCCAGTCAGTAAGTGTAGAATAAGGTAATTTGACACCGACTCTTTCAAAGCGCTGCATCTGGCGGTACAACGGTAAATGGTCAACATATTTATCAATCACTATCTGCGCCAGCAATCCTTCCCCGGCCATTGCTTTTTCTATCGGCCTGGATGGAAGTTCGCCAATGACAACACCGCCATTATCCGGCTTTGCATATTTAATGCGTTTGTATCGCTTTACGTAAAGCTCACCGGGTTGGTATTCCAGCACTTCAGTAATTTCTTCGCCCATCTTTTTGCAGGCCGCAATATCCTCAGTGGGTTCTATTATAATTTCTTCCCTGCGTAAGGATTCCGGAAGTTTCATTCTTCCGGGATGTTGTAACGGTTTTTGTTCAACCGCTACGTTTGTTCTGGTATAGCTGATCTGTTTTGTGCCGGTCACACTGATGTTTGCTGTTGTTTCTGCTTTTATATCAAGTGATAACTGCGGGTCGTTTACCGATGAGGGAATGAAGCGTTCATGCTTGCTGCCGAAGATCATTTTTTTAAGCTGATCCAACTGTTGTTTCAGTTGCAGCATTTCTACTTGAGACTGTTCGTAAAGTGTCTTATAATCGGTTGCTGTAGCGGCTTGCATCAGAATACAAAGGTCGTTCATACCATAAAAATATCCTTGCAAAATCAGCCATTTTTTTCAACATAATGGAAGCTGATGTTGATATCTTTTCCTGTACTTTATTGATTGCAGTGATACACCCTGTAAAATAAAATTTAACTGGTTGGCGCTGATCTGCATGCTCTTTGCATCCAGATCAAAAGCAGGCACTTCAAAGGCGCCTTTTTCCAGCCGACGGTAGAAAATAGTAAACCCACCCTGCTCATAGACCAGTAATTTAAGATGTGTACGTGGCTTATTGATAAAGATAAATGCATCGCCACCCATCACCCGGCGGCCCAGTTCATTAATAACAATACCGCAAAGCAAATTAAATCCTTTGCGCATATCAGTCTCCTTGCGGTACAGATGATAGCTGCGCTGATCCGTCAGAGATAGCATCGAACTCATGCCAATAGTTCTTTGAGATAAACAGCATCCACCTGCTGATAAATTTTTATCCCCTTTATTTCTGCAAACAATGCCGGTTCCATAACCGGAATGAATGGAGTAACTTGCAGGGCTGTAAATCCCCGCTGCTTACCCGGCTTTACCGCAGGCTTGTTATATTTCTTTTTCCAGTTGTGAAAACTGGCTGATGCAATATTATTTTCAATGCAAAATGCTTTTACGCTGAGATTGCTTTTTCTATATTCGTCCAGAATATGGAGAATATTTTCCGCACCCCTGAAAATCCGAATCTTTTTTGCTGATGTCGTTTCCATAATATTTTGTTCCCTCATTTAAAGAACAAAATTAATTATCCTTATCCTTGCAAACTATATGTACTTAGACGGAGGCTTACGTTTGTTTGGAGGTTTTATAAGTAGCCACACCCATAGCCTTATCAAAACTCTTAATGGCAAACTCAACCACGGTGTTATTTTTCTCTTTGCAAAGCACAATGCCAATGCTGCTGTTTTCTTGCTGTAGTTTAACTTTTTCATCCAGCACATTCAAGTAAAAATTAAGCTGTCCGGCATCGGCAGGTTTAAATTTGGATTTTTTTAATTCAAACGCTACGAGTGCTTGCAAATGGCGGTTAAAAAATAATAGGTCAATAAAAAATTCATCGCCATCCACTTCAGGTCTGTATTGGTTGCCAATAAAGCAAAAGCCTTTGCCCATTTGCAAAATAAAGTTGCGGATATTCAGTACCACCTGTTGTTCAATATGTCGTTCATCATCCAGTTCATCACCGGCAATAAAATCCAGCAGGTATTCATCTTTAAACACTTTCAACGCCGAGGGCTTTAAGGCTTCGGCCAAAGTGTTATCAAAATTATTGGGCAATTTCCCTTCTGTGCCAAACAGGTTGTTTTCAATATGATGTTCCAGCACAGTTAACGACCAGAAATTGACTGCCGCACGACTGTATATAGAAAATCCGGGCTTCCCAGCCCTTTATTTTGGTGATAATGGTAAAATGATGGGAGAAGCTGATGCCGGAAAAAGCGGTATAAAACTCCTTGTTTTCAATTAGGTTCGACAGTGCCGAACTAATTGAAAATTCTTCATCAGTTCCAGCCAGCCCTAATTGGTTCGACGGTGTCGAACCAATTACCAAATGGGGTGCATAAGCCTCGGCAAACACTCTTATTTTTTTTAGGTTACCCGGCGAGAAGCCCTTTAGCCCGGGCAGTTCCTTTTGCAGGTCTGCCGAAATTTGTTCGAGGACTTTGGCACCCCATTTCTGGGCCTTTATCTTTTCCGAAATCATCAACCCGGTTTTAAAGTACAGCATCAGTTGCTCCCGGTTAGCAAGCCGGGCGGCAGCATAACGGCTTTGTACAATTTGCTGTTTAATCACCAAAATAAAATCCCTGTAATTCTTATCTGTTTTCAAGTCTAAATTTTTTGTCCCTCAATTATGTAAAGGACAATCAATTTTTATGCAAATAAAATATGAAGTTGTATACCGAGTTAAATTCGAATAAGGCAGGTTAATTTGAAGAAGGAATTTCTTTTGAAACGGATATATTTTGTAATTTCACAAGGAAAATAAGTTCTTTCACTTGCTAAGATTGAAAATCACAAAAAGGTTAGTAAACAGGTTTTGTTTGCAAATAGTTTGCAAATAAAAAAAGCCCCCAAATGGGAGCTCTAATTACTGATTGATAATCAGTGTGCCCGGGACTGGAATCGAACCAGCACATCCTTGCGAACGGCAGATTTTGAGTCTGCTGCGTCTACCAATTCCGCCACCCGGGCAATAAGATATTTAATAAGAACTTTTTTCCGGCACATCCTTACGAACGCCCCGATATTGATCGGGGTGCGTCTACCAATTCCGCCACCCGGGCAATAAGATATTTAATAAGAACTTTTTTCCGGCACATCCTTACGAACGCCCCGATATTGATCGGGGT
>CAVZXS010000002.1:0-568743 GCA_963779325.1 uncultured Bacteroidota bacterium
CCAATTGCCTGAAAAGCTTTTGGGCTTTTAAATTTATTAAAATTTATTTCATGCATATACGAATTGCTTCCGAAGATGATGCTGCAGGCATTCTCGCCATTTATGCTCCTTATATAACTAATACTTCTTTTACTTTCGAAACAGAAGTTCCGTCTGAAAATGAATTTAAAGAAAGAATAAAAAAATATTTACTCAAATATCCCTGGTTGGTTTGCGAGACAAACGGGCAAATAGCAGGCTATGCTTATGCATCGCAGTATCGTGAAAGAACAGCTTATCAGTGGAGTGCCGAATGCTCGGTGTATATACATGATGATTTTCACCGGCGCGGCATAGCGCAGGCATTGTATTCTGTATTATTTGCAATTTTAAAAAAACAAGGGTTCATGAATGTATATGCCGTTATTAATTTACCCAATGACAAAAGTGTCGCTTTGCATGAGCGTACGGGCTTTACTTATTTTGCTACCTATGAAAAAGTAGGTTACAAATTGGGCCAATGGAAAAATGTAGGTTGGTGGCGATTGCAGCTCAATGAATTTATAAACGAGCCGCCTGCTCCTGTTTCTTTTAATGCAATGGATAAAAGTTTTTTGAAGGATATATTTACGGAAGCTGAGGGGATGATTAGAAAATAATAAACCCTTCGGCAATTTGAAAAATAAATGGTTATTTACTTTCAAAAAATCCGGTACAAACTCATTTGTTATTTATAATAACCGGAAAAGTTATTTGACGAGTTGCCTTGCTGATAATGACCAGCGCATACCCGTGCAAAGAAGGAAATACCCGATTCGTTACTGCTAAGTTCTCAGTATTTGTAAAAGACACCGCTTGCTTTGAAATCATCACCCCGGATGCATTAAAAATTTGTACATACCCTGAACTGTTTTTAAAATCATCGGGTAGATTGTACAGGTATAATTTTTCGCCCGTGAAAACCGCCCCGGTATTTGTCGCGTTTGTTTCTATTTTTTTGATTACAGTAATTTTTGAAAGTCGGAACGTTCCGTCTTTTTCAATAATTTTTAATCGGTAGTAAGCAACTTCCTTTTTGGTATCATCTGTCCATTCATAATTATTTGTCAATTGGTTTTTAGGAGTTACGCCGGCTGCTTTTTCAAAACTGGCGCCATCGTAGCTACGCTCTATTTCGTACAAATCAATTTCCGTTTCTTGCGTAGTTTGCCATTGAATTATAGTTTGTTTTTGTCTTACAAATGCCGTAAAACTTAAAAGGGTTACGGGCAATGCGCCTGCCAATTCGTAACTGCCAATATCTATATTACTTTGTAATATTCTGTTGGTAAACGATGCAGGATGCAGGTACTCAAAAACAGGATTAAGATCAAGGCCATTGGCGGCAATACCGGGATTGGTACCGTTGTTTACCGCAATGGAACCCGTACTCACATGGTAATCGTATGCAGCAGCATTTACAAAACCAACTTGTGCAATATCACCGGCCACTTTATTAGTAAGCGAATCCAAAGAGGCTACGGGGCCGGAATAGTTAATCACCGTACCCGGACCCGCAAAAACATTGTTATATACTTTTAAATAAGTGGCTCCTGCATTCGCCTGTAAAAAACTACCGGCAAATCGTTCATTTACCAAAGTATTGTTGATAAGATAAATTTCGTGAGGCGCGGCATTTGCTAAACCTTCCAATCCATAACCTATTATATTGCCATTTTGAGAATTGGAGCCCTGTTGAATTATATTGCCAATTAAAATGGACACGCCTCCGTTTGGTAAATCAATTTCCCTGCTTGCAATGCCGGCGGCTTCATTAGAAAGCCGGTTGTAAAAAATATAGTTTACCCGGGCTCTCGATTTCAATTCGTGCCCCACTTTAGCATGATGAAAATAGCTGAAACGAATAATAGCCGTATCAACACTGCCTATGTAAATATTATGCGATTGACCATCGCCAAACCCATTAAAGCCAAATTCCGAATTGTCAATTAAAATGGTACCACCGTTATTATTGGTTAAAATACCATTTTCATTATCATGAAAATAACAATTCTTAATACTCATACCCACTCCGTCTAACCGTATACCGGCTCCGTTTTGATCAGGAACCGAGGCTTCAGAAAATTCAATATTCTCCACAGTTATATTATTGCCTGCCAGCACCCAAATTCCTTTACCAATAGCATTGTTACCATTGGCACGTAAATGAGGTCTTCCGCCCACACCTTTCAATAACAGATTACTTTTTGACCATACGCAAACATCACCTACGTAAATGGCCGCATCAATTTCAACTGTATCGCCTGTATTTACCAAGGGAGCCACCTGTCCGGGTCGGGTATATGTTCTGGCAGGACCCACCTGCCACACAAAAGCAAAAGAATAAAGAGGGAGAGAAAGTGCGCAAAGCAAAATCGCTTTTCTCATATTTGGATTTTATTATCATACGGCAAAAAGTAAGCCGGAAGCGGTTATACGCCGGTGGAAGCAGCTTTACTTTGTTGCTGAGTATTTCTATGGCTAAAACTTAAATTGAAGCGGTACGGGTGGTACATAATAAAGTTATTGGTTTTCCAAAAACAGTTTTATTAACTGTAAGTATTTTTTAATAACGAAGCAAGTAATCAGGAGTTGTATCCTTTTTTTTAGTTTTCCATAATTTACGAGACATTTGCCTGCTCGGTTATTTATAAATTATAGAAGTAAATAAATATTTTACTTAGCTCTATAATCTGCTTTTAATATCTCTACACTACATTTTTATTTGCAAGCAAAGCAGTTTCTTTTCTTCCCGGGTACTGTTTCAGTGCCGCCTCAAGGCAATCCATCGCCGCGTCAATAGCTTTTAAATTTAATACGTAAGCAAGACGCACTTCATTTTTACCCAAACCCGGTGTGCTGTAAAACCCGGTGGCCGGCGCCAGCATTACCGTTTGTTTATTAAAAGAAAAATCTTCGAGCAGCCATTGACAAAATTTATCGCTGTCATCAACAGGTAATTGCGCCATGGCATAAAATGCGCCGCCCGGGTTAGGGCAAAAAACACCGTCCATCGCATTGAGACGCTTCACCAATAAATCTCTGCGGGCCATGTACTCGGCTTTGGGTGCATCAAAATAATTATCAGGTAAGTCAATGGCGGCTTCGCCCATTATTTGTGCAAGACCCGGTGGCGATAAACGTGCCTGTGCAAATTTCATGGCGGCATTATACACTTCTTTGTTTTTTGTAACAAGAGCGCCTATCCTGGCACCGCAGGCGCTGTAGCGTTTGCTGATGGTATCCATTAAAACTACATGCTCATCCAATCCCTGCAGGTGCATAGCGCTTACATATTCGCCGGTGCCGCGCCCGCCGTCAGGCGGATAGCAAAATTCGCGATACGCTTCATCACTGAATAAATATAAATTATGCTTGATGCAGATTTCCTTCACGGCTTCCATTTCGGCACGGCCGTATAAATAACCGGTGGGGTTATTAGGGCTGCAAATAATAATCGCTTTGGTTTTCTCCGTAATTACTTTTTCAAAATCCTCAATAGGCGGTAAAGCAAAGCCCGTTTCAATGGTAGATTTAATGGGAACAACCTTTACGCCTGCAGCTACGGCAAATCCGTTGTAATTAGCATAAAACGGTTCGGGAATTATTACTTCATCGCCCGGGTTGAGGCAGGTAAAAAAACCGAACATAATAGCTTCGCTGCCGCCGGTAGTTATCATTATTTGTTCATGCGTTACATCAATACCCGCTTTTTTATAATACTGAACCAGTTTGCGACGGTAACTTTCATTGCCGGCGCTGTGGCTGTACTCCAATACTTTCAGATCAGTATGGCGCACCGCGTCTAAAATAGCCGGCGGCGTTTCTATATCCGGCTGACCGATATTTAAATGATATACTTTGATTCCTTTTTTCTTGGCCGCTTCGGCATAAGGAACCAACTTGCGAATAGGAGAGGGCGGCATTTGCCTGCCGCGTTGTGATATTGACAGCATACAATAAAGATAAGTACGATTTGCGAAGTACTAACCGACTTTTGATGAAGAAAATAATTTTTTTAGAAATTCTGCGAATAATGTTTTATTTCTGCCTGTTTGCAGTTAAAAACTACCAATACAGTTAGCCTCTTTTTTATACAAAAGAAATTAAGAAACAATCTTAGAAATTCTGTTTCTTAACTTTTCACCTATACATTTGTTGTTAATAAGAAAGTGTAAATGATAAAAACGCCTCCCTACTTACAGCCCGGCCACACTATCGGCATTGTATGCCCTGCCGGTTATATGTCAGCTGAAAAAGCCCGAACCTGTGTCGAGACTTTGCAGCAATGGGGCTATAAAGTAAAATTGGGCAAAACCTTGGGCAGCGATTCCGCTACTTATTTTTCCGGCACCGATGAAGAGCGGCTGAATGATTTTCAGCAAATGATGGATGATGATGAAGTGCAGGCTGTACTGTGCGGCAGAGGCGGTTACGGCACGGGACGAATCATTGAGCAAATTAATTTCAAAAAATTTAAGAAGGATCCGAAATGGATTATCGGGTACAGTGATATTACCATTTTGCACTCGCATCTTTTTACCAATTATTATATTTCAAGCTTGCATGCGCCCATGGCCGCGGCTTTTAATGACAGCGGTTTTGAGAATGATTATGTTTTGTCTTTGAAAAATGCATTGGAAGGGAAAAAAATAAAATATCAATGCGCCCCGCACGACTTTAATAAAAAAGGAGAAGCTATCGGAGAATTAGTTGGCGGCAATCTTGCTTTATTAGCTCATTTGGTCGGTACTGATTCGGATATAAAAACAAGAGGAAAGATTTTATTTATAGAAGATATCGGCGAGCAACTTTATAATATTGACAGGATGCTCTATCAATTAAAAAGAAGCGGTAAGTTGTCAAAATTAGCAGGGCTTATTGTCGGCGGTTTTACCGATTGCAAAGATACCGACAGGCCTTTTGGTCAATCGGTACATGAAATTATTCGTGACGTCGTTAAGGAATATGATTATCCGGTTTGTTATGATTTCCCGGTAAGTCATTCCGCTGAAAATTATGCGCTGAAAATAGGAGCGGGTTATAAATTGAGAGTTGGTAAAACCAAGGTTAGTTTGGAAGAATGAGTTCTGTTAGTTTATTAAAAGCGAATCAAGCTTTTGAATAGTTTGTCTGAATGTAAATAAATCATTATGACTCCCTCCTTCAATTGTTATAAACTCATCCGCGGTTTTTAAATAAGGTTTTAATCTTTTTGCATTTCTGTACGGCACGGTCCAGTCATCAGTACCCTGGAAAATACTCACCGGTACTTTTATTTTTTGCAAATACTGCCAGGTAGGTATTTTATAATGTATCATCCGGTCTACAGGGTATATGGGTAAATAAGAACTGATTAAGGAAGGAAAACTGTAGTACGGCGTTTCCAGTATTAATTTTTTACAAGGCTTTACAGATGCCAATTGCGATGCGATACCCGTACCCATACTTTTGCCGTAAATAATTATACTGTCTGCTGAAAATTTTTCTTTGGCGAATTGATATACCAGCGACGCCCATTCGTACAGTATTCGTTCATTAAAATTACCGGTGCTTTTTCCAAAACCCGGGTAGTCAATCATCCATACTTCGTACCCGTGTTTGGTGAAATACGGTTGTATACTTGGCATACCACGATATGTTTTTTTTATTGCCGTGAAAATATAAAACTACACCGCGGGTTACTGTATCGGTGCCGTAAAACTGAATAATATTGAGATTGGATGCGGAGTCAACGGGTATATTAATCTCTTTGTATTTGCCCGGGAACTTGTATTGATGAGTACCCTTCAGCGATACGGGGTGAAACAGAATAAAATCCTGCAAAAAGTATAAGCCGATACCCAAGAGTAAATAAATGATTACTGTTATTTTAAGCAGGCGAAGGAGTTTGCTTTTTTTCATTTATAAAATTTGCCTTGGTAAAACTATAATAAAAGACGCAAGCTTAAAATTTATTTATACTAAAAAGGAGAAAGCTTTTTGCTTTCTCCTTTTTCAATTTATCCTCTTCCGTGCTTCAATTTAATAGCGGCTGTAAAAGTTTCTTATCCTGTGGTGAACATCATTGCCGATATCGTTTAAGATTTGTCTTATCACTTCGTCTTCACGCGGCGGATGACTTTCACGATTATTCAATTCGTTTTGATCCGCATCACTTAGTGCCCTTGCATCACCCGTGTAAGTTGAAAAAACAGTTTGCCATCTGTGGTGGCCGCGTATATTGTCGTTCCACAACCAACGTCCGTCCGCTGTTCTAATGTTTATCCTGTAGTTACCTTCCGATACCAGTGTTCTCCGCGTAGTAGTAATGGTAGCATGTACAGTGGCATATTCTTTTACTATCGAATCGGGTTTCACTATAATTTCTTTTACTACTACTCTTTTTGATACCTGTCTTGATGATGTTTGATCATATACCTGACCAAGGTTGAACCGGGTGAATCCCATATCCAATAAATGATCGGGCTGTATATCTCTGGTTCTTGCCTCATGCAGCGGGTACATTTTTACAAATGCGTTGCCCGTATTGTATTGCAGGGTTCTCGCTACATCATCCTCAAAATTCCGCATTTGATAATTAACCCGGCGGTAGCCCGCATTGTATCCGTAGTTATTGCCAAACCCAACTTGATCCGACGGTAAAATAACCACTCTTATTACGGCAGCATCGTATGCTTCATCCATTTTATTCTTGATATCATTCGTCGGTCTGAATTTATGGGCCGCCTGAAATTCATAGAAAGCATTTTTAAAACTGTTGCGGTTGTTGTCATCCATAAGCCGAACACCTCTTTCCAATCTTACATCGGCTGCTTTTTCGGCATAGGTGCCCAGGTAAGATGAATAGTCGGCGGCATTTACAACAACTCTTGCTTCGGGTGAACGATTAATGCTTGTGTACATTTTTTGTAACGATGCGTATTCATTATGTATTCTTTCCCACTTCAGCTCATTATTACTTTGCGACAAACTGCTGATCGCATTTTCTTTTTCATTTACAGCATAGCGGTATGCATCCTGCAAAAGTGATTGCACCTGTGCGTCGTTGGGTTTTTTATTTAATTTCTTAACCGCCAGCTCTACTGCGCCGTCATAATCGCCTTTGTTGTAAAGTTTGTTGGCGGTTTTACAACTGTAAAAAGCAAATGCGGATAAAAGAAAAATAAGTATGTAAAATTGTTTTTTCATAAACACCTCCGTTTTGCTTTAATACGATCAAATAGTACACCATGTGACACAGCGGAAAGTGAATTAGATAATCATTAACAGATGTTAGCTTTTTTTCAGTATAATTTGTTAACGGAGTTATCCTGATCAGTATCGGATTTAAGTCAAGTTAAGCAGAAAGAATTTCGTCATCGGCCGTTCATTGCAAATTGTTTATTGTCTATTGCAAATTGACAGGTTATTCTTTCATCGGGCAGGCATTAATAAGTTTATTTAAAAACTCATAACGATTCCGATTAGAGGATAGAAAAATTAATGTTTTAATATGTCGCGGATGAAATTATGGTATTCATCAAAATAAGGAAGATCATTGTGGTGTCCGCCGTGAATACTTATAAGCGTAATTTTTCGGGGGTTTACTTTTTGCAGGCGTTTACTGTGTTTAATGGGTATCAGCCAATCTTTGGTGCCGTGCAAAATATAAACGGGACACTTAACATCCTTGATCCATTTGTCGGTGCGTAAATGAAAACGTAATACTAACCGTACGGGCAGTATGGGCAAAAAACGTTCTACTACTTTTTTAAAACTGTAATAAGGCGCATCTAAAATTAAATAGCGAGGATTGTTGTCGGCGGCTATTTTAGTGGCAAAACCGCTGCCCATACTTCGTCCGTAAATTATTAAATGATCTTCGGGGTAAGTGCTTTTTAATTTTTCATACACAAATTGCATATCGCCCAGCATATCCTTTTCGCTGCGCTTGCCGGTGCTTTTGCCAAAGCCGCGATAGTCAACCAATATCACATCATAATCATATCGGTAAAAATCTTTGGCATATTTGGCCCACCCTTTTATACTGCGGGTGTTACCGTGAAAATAAAGAATAAGCCCCGCGGGGTTTTCACGGGAAAAATGAAGCCCGTTTATGCTAACACCGGGCGAAACATCAAAAAATAATTCTTTGAAAGGAGCGTCGTATTTAAATTGAAAATCCTGTTTTAATTTCTCCGGTTTAAAAATTAATTTTTCCTGTATAAAATATGCGATGATGGAAAGAGCGGCGATTCCAATAATAATATAGTAGACGATACCCGGCAACTTTCGCAGTTTTTAGTTTTAAAGTTATCGGTTAAATTAGATACAACCTTTGAGAACGCCAAAACTTAAAACTTCCGGCTGCTAATCTTCTTCTATTCTTTTCAATTTCATGGGGGCTACCGGGGCTACAATCAACGGAAATTTTTCTACCGTTACATTACTTACATCCAAGTCCGAATCCGCTTTCTTCCGAAAGACTGATTTCTTTCAGCCAAAAATGGAGTTTCATAATTACTTTTTCAAGAAAAGGCAATTCATTATCCTGGCTCAGGTATTTTTCCATTACAATAAATTGAAAATCGCCTACCACATTGTTGCCTGCAAGACTTTCATACCGGCTGATGATGTTTACTTCTTTATTTTTTACCAAGTCTTCCACTACTTTCCGAAACATAAGATTATTCTTGGGCTCCATACGGAATCCAAACGAAAATCAACCCTGAATGATATCGTTGGGAATGATGTGATCTACTTTGTACTCACAGGTGTACGGATCATCCAGCGTATCTACATGCACAAACCAATATATATCGGCTCGCTTGGGTTTTTTGTTCAGTATGGAGTAAATGATTTTATGCTCAATCTCCTTAGGGTTATTGGCGCTGGTTAAATAAACTAAGTGGGTAGCGTATTTGGGTATTGTTTTATCGTTACTCAGTTCTTGTATTTTGGGAATATAATGTTCCATCCGGACAAACTCCACATAACGATTTTTAATTTTCCTTGCCCGATACCAGATATACATTACAAGGAACATCAGCATTCCTATAATCAGCGTAATAAATCCTCCGTGAATGAATTTTACCATTAATGCAACCAAAAATGCAATTCCATGATAAGATAAACAACAAGAAACACATAAATCCAGGCCGATTTCACTCTATGAAGAACCATATAATTGGCAAATAATATGGTGGTCAATCAACATGGTTACAATAATGGCAAGTCCGTAAGCTGCTTCCATGTTTGCAGACTTGCGAAAGTATAAAACGATCCCGGCGCAACCCAAAAACATTATAAAACTTAAGGCCGGTATAAAAAGCTGTCCTTTGGCTTCAGACGGGTAGCGTAATTTTCAACTTTGGCCAAAGATTCAAACGCATGGCTTCGCTGATAAGCGTAAAAGCTCCCGATACCATAGCCTGGCTTGCAATAATGGCGGCGGTGGTAGCAATAACAACTCCGGGTATAATAAACCAATGCGGCATTAAACCGTAAAATGCGTTTACAGCCACTTTGGTAGTAGCCCCTGTAGTAGCATCTATAACTTCTTTATACCCTTTTGTAATTTCTTTACCCAAATGATTATGAATAATATAAGCGCCCTGGCCAAAATAGTTTAAGAGCAAGCAGGTTTTTACATAAATCCACGAGTAGCGGATATTGGTTTTACCGCAATGGCCCAAATCGCTGTATAACGCTTCGGCGCCTGTGGTACACAGAAACACCGCGCCCATCAGCCAAAAACCCTGCGGGTAATTTTTTAAAAATAACACGGCATGATGCGGACTTAATGCGCTAAAAATAGATAAGTCAGTAAAAACATTTGCAAGTCCCAAAATAGCAAGCATGGTGAACCATATTAACATGATAGGGCCAAACATTTTACCAATGGATGCAGTACCAAACTGCTGCATAAAGAAAAACAGGGTGAGAATGACCAGCACGATTATAACAACGGTATCACTGCCGTCCTTGATGCCCAATGCCGGCAATGCCTTTAGTCCTTCAATGGCAGAGGTAATAGAAATAGGCGGGGTTATAATACCGTCGGCCAAAAGTGCCGCGCCGCCAATCATGGCGGGTATGACTAACCATTTTCTTCTTCTTCGTACTAAGGCGAACAATGCAAATGTTCCGCCTTCACCGCGGTTATCGGCCCGTAATACAAGAATTACGTACTTGATAGTGGTTTGCAGTGTCAGTGTCCAGATAATACAGGAAAGCGTACCGAGAATCAAATCCTTACTTATCATTACTTTCTCCTATTATGGAATTGAATACATAAAGCGGAGATGTTCCAATATCGCCATAAATAATTCCTAATGCAATAAGAAGACCTGCTGCCGTGGCTTTGTTTGTAGAAATTTTCACTTGCTGTTATTATGTTACCCGATTGTCACCTTCGGAAGGGTCCGGTACAGGTACTAACCTGTAAGGGCCTTACAAAGGTATAGGGAAAAATATGATACAATGATGTGTTGTTTTATTTTGGGGTTGCTGCCGGGGAAAACTTGTTATTCATGCCGGCAACAATTGAACTCTTCCGTCCGATAGTGTATTTATCATGAAATCCGCATCCTTTATAATATTTTAAGGTAATTTTTGGCTTACATCTTGTAATTTTAATTTATATAAAAATATTTTATTTCTATGTTCCGTATATATTGTTATTGGCTAATCGTCCTGTTTACAGTGGCGGCTCCGGCAGCTGTGGCGCAAAAAATTGTTTACTCTGAGCCCGAAAGAGATGATACCCGCCGTATGAATTTTGAAATTATCGGTAAAATGAACGGCAATTTTCTTATATACAAAAACATAAGAAACAAACACGCCGTAGTGTTGCTCGATAATGATATGAAACAAATAAGCAGGGTAGAGCATGATTATTTACCGACCGACAGGCTTATCAATGTTGATTTCCTGGCATACCCCGATTTCAGTTATATGTTCTATCAATATCAAAAAAGAAATGTAGTGTATTGTATGGCGGTTAAAATAGGCGCCAACGGAGAAAAAGTTGCCGACCCCGTACAGTTAGATACTACCCATATCGGGTTTTCGGCCAATAATAAAATTTATAATATTATACCGAGCGAAGACAAAACCAAATTTATCATTTTTAAAATAAACAGCCGGAACCGCCGGCACTTTGTTGTCACTACCGTTTTGTTTGATGATAAATTAGAAAAGAAAAAAAGAACCGTACTGCCCCTGGATATGGAGGATAACAATGACTACCTGGATGAATACCATCTGGATAACGACGGCAACCTGGTTTTTGTAAAATATATACGAACCAATAATGATGTAATCACAAAGCTTTTCATGATTATTAAAGGCGCTGAGGCGGATGCGCTTGTGATAAAAGAAATTAATATAGAAAAAAATATGCTGGATGAAATACATATAAAAGTTGATAATTTTAATAAACGATATTTTCTTTCTTCCTTTTATTATAAACAACGCAGAGGCAATATAGACGGTATGTATTTTTATGTGTGGGATACGAAGGAAATGAAACCTGTTCTTGAAAAAGCCACTGAATTTTCCGATGAGTTGCGAAAAGAAGCCCGGGGCGATGCGGGTCTTAAAATGGCTTTCAATGATTATTTTATACGTAATGTGATTACAAAAAAGGACGGCGGTTTTATTATCAGCAGCGAAGCTTTTTATACCACATCACGATTTGGCAACTGGAACCGTTGGAATTATTTGTACGGGAATCCGTTTCTTTCCCCCTTTGATTACTATTCTTATTCTACTTTTTATAACAGCAGTTTGTGGCGGTCAAGATACGGGTACGGTACAGGTGGCAGTCAGCCGGTTCGTCATCATGCCGATAATGTAGTTATATTGTCATTTGATAAGGAGGGTAATCCGGAATGGACCAATGTAATAAGCAAAGAGCAGTTTGATGATGAGTCGGACGACCTGATTTCTTACCAGGTAATGAATACCGGCGGCCAATTACATTACCTCTTTAATAAGGCTGAAAAGAGAAACCTGTTGCTCAATGATTACTCCATTGCACCCGATGGAAAAATAAACCGCAATCCCACATTAAAAAACTTAGACAAAGGGTTTGAGTTTATGGTTAAATATGCAAAACAAGTAAGCAGTCGTCAAATGATTATTCCCTGTCTAAGCAGAAATTCTATTTGCTTTGCAAAAATTGAATACAATTAACCAACCACCTATTCGTTAACAGCCTGTGACAGGAATCTTTAAACAAAAAAACCCGGTTAATATACTATTGTTGCCGGTATTCGGGGTTTTGCTCAAGCTGCCCATGTTTGCTCATCCGCATGTGCCCGTATCTGCTCCGCAGGATGGCCTTTTGTATCGTTCGCTTATCGACTTTCTTGCACCTTTCGGCAAGTCGTCTCCTTTTATTTATCCCTTGCTGGCATTTATTTTATTGTTTTTGCAGGCCGTATTTTTTACACGGCTTATGATTAATAATAAAATGATGATCAAGCCCAACTATTTGCCGGGTATGTCATTTATGCTGCTAACTTCATTGCTGCCCGAATGGAATTACTTTTCTTCCGTATTACTTGTCAATACTCTTTTACTATATACACTTTCCGCATTACTTGCCGTATACAGCGAGCAGAAAGCCGGTACCTCCATTTTTAATATAGGCATGGCCACAGGTATTGCTTCCTTCTTTTTCTTTCCTTCTGTTTTATTTTTTGTGTGGTGCTTGTTCGGGTTAATGCTTATGCGGCCGATAAAAATAAATGAATGGATTATTTGCCTCATGGGCCTGTTAACGCCTTATTACTTCTTCGGCATTTATCTTTTTGTGGCGGGCAAGTGGGACATACAAACTATGTTACCCTACTTATCGTTACATGTACCTGTTGTAAAGCCCGATCTTTGGCTGGCGGGTTTAGCTTTGTTATTGGGTTTGCCTTTTTTGCTTGGCGGGTATTATGTACAGGAAAACTTGCGTAAGATGCTTATACAAGTACGTAAGGCATGGAGCCTGATGCTGGTGCTCTTATTGATAGCGCTGTTGGTACCCTTTATCAACGGAAGTAATAGTTTTCAAAACTGGTTCCTCTGTATTATGCCCTTTGCGGGGTTTCATGCCTGTGCTTATTTGTATCCTAAGCAACGATGGATACCGGCGCTGTTATTTTGGGTTACAGCAGCTTATATAACCGGCTATCAATATTTCGGGCAGGGGTGAAGGTAATTATTTTTGGCTGCGCCTATTTTTTCGATACCACTATAATTTTATCATTGCTTCCGTTACCCGTGCATATATATACTTTACCATCGGGTGCAATGCATATATCCCTCAAGCGGCCGTACTTACCGTCGTAATATTCGTTCGATGCTGTAACGGCAGTACCGGCGGCATCCAATTTTAATTGGTGCAGTGTAGCATCTTTCAGTGTTGCCAGCAGCAAAGAGTTTTTCCATTGCGGTATCAAATCATTGTTGTAATAATCAAGTCCGCATACAGCAATGGTAGGTGTCCAGGCTCTCAAAGGTTCTTTTACGTTATTGGCGGCGCAAAAAGTTTGTTCACCGGCATCACAAAGCCCTCTTACATCGGGCCATCCGTAATTTCTGCCTTTCTCTATAATATTTATTTCGTCATCTGTATCAGGTCCGTGTTCGCTGCTGTATAGTTTTCCGTTGGCAATAACCAAACCCTGCGGGTTGCGATGACCCCAACTCCACAGCGGATTGCCGGCTATGGGATTGTCCGCAGGAATACTTTTGTCCAAATTCAATCTTAATATTTTCCCGTTAACCGAATTTTTATTTTGTGGTAATGATTGATTGGCCGCATCTCCCGTAGTAATTAAAAGTTTTTGATCGGCTGTTATAAGTAACCTGCATCCGTTATGAATATTGGCGGCGCCAATGTTTTCGTAAATAATGGAAGGGTTTATAAGCGTTGTGCCGTTATAAGTGTATCGCACAATTTTTTCTTTGTAGCCCGATGTACTGTTGTGATTGTACGCAATGTAAAGCTCATTGGTGGCCGCAAAATTGGGATCCAAAACCATTCCCAATAAACCGCCTTCGCCTTGTGCAACCGCATCCGGCACGGTAAAAACGGGTGTTATGGTGCCGGTGGCAGGGTTTACTCTGCTTATCTTTCCGCCGCGTTCAGTCATCCATATAAAATTATCGGGACCCCACAAAATTTCCCAAGGTTGCGAAAGACCGCTTACTAAAATCGAATCCTTTATCACGGCATCGCCGGGTGTTAGGGGAGGTTCTTGATTTTTATTTTTTTTACAGGTAAGCAGGGAACTGAGTAATACGGTATATACAATAGCTGTAAATTTCATAAGAAATGAGTTTAAAAATAATAGTATATAATTTACTAAAATCATGCCTCAGTGACAGGAAGTTGCTTTTTCCGGGAAAGAAAAAAAAGGAGAATAGAAAAATTACCCTTCTGTATTACCAAAATACTTAATTTTATTCCTACACTAAACTAAATTATTATGAAAGGAACAAAAAATATCGCTTTGCTGGTTATACTGGCATTACTGGTTATCATGGGCTTTTGGGGATGTAATGGCTATAACGGCTTGGTAAAAGAAGATGAGAATGTAAAGAAAGCGCTGAATAATGTAAATACAGAATACCAAAAAAGATTGGACTTGGTTGATAATTTGGTAAACACCGTAAAAGGAGCTGCTAACTTTGAGAAAGAGACATTAACGAAATTGGTAGAGGCAAGAGCGAAAGCTACTTCGGTAAACCTTAATGTAGATAATCTTACACCGGAAAACATAGCTAAGTTTCAGGAAGTACAGGGCCAAATGACCGGAGCCTTAAGTCGCCTGCTTGCCGTAGTTGAAAACTATCCTGATTTAAAAGCTAATCAGAACTTTTTAAAACTGCAAGGCCAGATAGAAGGCATTGAGAACGATGTAAAAAATTCGCGTACCAATTTCAATGCGGCTATTAATACTTATAATACCAAAGTCAGATCTTTTCCGATGAATCTTCTCGGAGGCATGTTCGGCTTTAAAGTAAAAGAAGGATTTAAAGCTGAAGAAGGTGCGGAGAAAGCTCCTAAAGTGCAATTTTAACCAATAAGCAAATGGGTAAGAAAAGGATTTCCGGCTATCTCGTTGGCGGTTTAATTGTATTAATAGGTTTGTTTACCATTATTACGTACAACGGTTTGATAAAAAAAGAAGAGGAGGTTAAGAATCGTTGGGTTGAAATGCAAAATGCATATCAACGCAGGTTAGACCTCGTTCCCAACCTTGTCAATATAGTAAAGGGTGTAAGCGATTTTGAACAAACCACTTTGCAAAAAATTGCCGAAGCAAGAAATACTGCATTGACAAAAATTCAATCAGGCAATATAAGTGCGGAGAATTATGAAGAGCAAAAGAGAATCCAGGACAGTTTGGCCATTAATACCAACCGCCTGATTATTTCCATAGAAAAATATCCGACATTGAAAGGAACATCGGCCTATGCCGGTTTGCAAACACAATTGGAAGGTACCGAGAGAAGAATCTTGATTGCCCGTAAAGATTTTAATACAGCTATCGCAGATTATAATAACGCTGCAAGAAATTTTCCCTCGGGTATGGTAGCAAAAGTTTTCGGATTTAAAGTAAGAGAGGGATTTCAATCAGATGCCGGTTCAGAAAAAACCGTACAAATAAAATTTTAACTATTGTCGCTATTTTCATTTTTATATAAAAAGAAAGAATTTTTTACTGCTGAGCAAAAGCAGCGAATAGTGGAAGCTATACGAATAAATGAACGCCGTACCAGCGGTGAGATTCGTGTATTTGTAGAAAGCCGTTGCCGGATGGTAGAAGCATTGGACAGGGCGGTAGAAATTTTTTACGGGTTAAAAATGGAAAAGACGGAAGAACGAAATGCCGTACTTATTTATGTGGCAACAAAGGACAGGCAGTTGGCTGTATTTGGCGATGAAGGCATCCATAAAAAAGTCGGATCAGGTTATTGGAATATTGAAGTACAAAAAATGATAAGTGTATTTAACAGGGAGAATGTTGCCGAAGGTATCCGGCAATGTGTGATAGATATCGGTGATGTATTATACAGCCATTTCCCGTTTGATAACGATACAGATAAAAATGAACTGCCGGATGATATTATATTCGGCAATTAATGACTCAATGAAGAAAATTCTTTTAATTATAAGTTTTTTTGTTTCAGTTTGTGTACAAGCACAGATAGAAAAATCTATTCCGAATCCGCCCAACCCTCCCCGGCTGGTAAATGATTTTTCAAAGCCCGGCCTGCTTACCGCAATGCAGAAGGAGCAATTGGAAATCAAGCTGAAATTATATGATGACAGCACTTCCAATCAATTGGCAATCGTTATTGTAAATAACCTGGACGGTTACAGCAAAGATGAATATGCCATTGCATTGGGAAGAAAATGGGGAGTAGGAGGTAAAGGCAAAAATAACGGTGTTGTTATTCTTATTTCCACCGGTAAAGATGACAATGGCACACGTGATGTTGAACAGCGAAAAGTTTTTATAGCTGTCGGTAATGGTTTGGAAGGAGCTATACCTGATCTTACGGCGCAAAGTATACTTGACAATGAGTTAATACCGAATCTTAAAACCGGTAACACGTATCGCGGATTAGAAGAAGCAACCGATGCACTCATTAGTGCTGCCGCAGGCAGATACACCGCTCCCGCCGGATACGCAAATCGTGGTAAAAAAGGAATCGGGTTTTTTCAAATACTGTTAATTATTATCGTTATTCTATTTGTTCTTTCCATGATGTCTAAAGGCGGAAGGAATGGCGGCATGATGTCCCGTCGCGGTTATCGCGGGTGGAACAATGGCGGACCTACCATTTGGTTTCCCTCATCGGGCGGTGGTTGGAGTGGTGGCGGTGGCAGTTCCGGTGGAGGCGGCTTTGGCGGTTTTGGCGGAGGCAGTTTTGGTGGCGGCGGTGCCGGCGGCGATTGGTAATTATTTATTCTTTCAATAAGTCTCCCGTTATTTAATTAATTCACAAATACTTACTCGTAAGCGTTTGCATTAGTAATTCGTTTATTTTTGAAATGCAAAATACGTTCATGAAAAATAAGTTTTTAATTCTGTTTCTTTTATTGTCTGCTTCTGCTTTTTCTCAACGGACGCATTTCCTCTATTTACAATCCGATCCGCAGGAGCCATTCTTTGTACGTATGGATGAAAAAATATTCAGTTCCACAGCTTCTGGGTATGTTATCTTATCCAATCTTACGGACAGTACCTGCAACTTTACCGTCGGGTTTCCGCAAAATAAATTTCCGCAACAAAAATTTGCCATTACTACTCATAAAAGAGATCACGGGTTTCTTGTAAAAAATTTTGGCGAGAAGGGGTGGGGCCTGTTCAATTTGCAAACATTGGCAGTACAAATGCCGGCTGATAATGTGGCTGCAAAGAAGGTAGTTGAAGAAGAAAAGGTAAATGACTTTACCGAGTTGCTTTCTAAAGCAACCAATGACTCTACCCTTCGGCAAAAAACGATTGTTGAAGAGGCGGTTGTTAAAGTACCGGAAGAGAAAAAACCGGATGCCGTTGTGCTGCAACCGGCAATTAATACAGTTGCGAAAAACACTGACAGCTTAAATCAGTTGGCCAAACAAAAAGATACTGTTTCAAAACCGGCGGTTACTGTTACACCGCAGCCTGTTGACACACCGGTTACCGTCAAAGTGCAGCCCCTTAGCGGCGAATCTGTCATTAGTAAAATTTTCCAGACTGATTCGGGTCAAGCCGCCGAGCTCATATTTACAGATAAGTATCAAGACGGATCAATAGATACAATCCGCTTACTGATTCCGAATATAAAGACAAAAGAGATAGTAGAAACCAAGACAGACAGTAATAACAAAGAAACAGCTCCGGTAAAAAAGGATACAATTGCCGATAGCTTAAGTAATAAGACAGATACGCTGAAAAAAGAATCGGTTGCAGAAAACATGAATGTCAAAGCAGATACTGTTCCTGTTATAAAACCGGAAACTAAAGCGCCGGTTAGTAGCCAACCACCCTCAAGAGCCGCCAATCAGTGTGTATCGAAAGCTACTGAAGCGGACTTCATAAAAATCAGAAGGCGTATGGCCGGCGAAACCAATGATGATAATATGATATATGAGGCTAAAAAATATTTTAAAACAAAATGTTTTTCAACCTTACAGGTAAAAGGCCTCTGTGGTTTGTTTATTTCCGATGCGGGGAAATATAATTTCTTTGATGCAGTGTTTAAATATGTGCATGATATTGAGAACTTCTCCTCGCTGCAATCAGAGCTGAAAGATGAATACTATATCAAAAGATTCAAAGTAATGTTGGATTGATAAACGCCGCAACTCCCGCTGTCAAGTATGCACAGGTACTTTTTAGAACTCTCATATATGGGCTTCAATTATGCAGGCTTCCAGGTGCAAAAAAATGCCAATACCGTTCAGGCCGAAGTAGAAAAAGCCTTGCAGATTTATTATCGCAGTCCTTTTGTATTAACCGGTTCTTCAAGGACTGACGCGGGTGTGCATGCCCTGCAAAATTTTTTTCATTTTGACAGTGAACGAAGCATTGCCCCGAAAGATATTTATAACCTCAATGCAATACTCCCTCCTGATATTATGATAAAAAAAATTTTCCCGGTAAAGGATAAGGCGCATTGCAGATTTGATGCAGTTGCAAGAGAATACAGTTATTATATATACACCCGGAAAAACCCTTTTTTACTCAACAGGGCTTATTATTTTCCTTACTCATTAAATACCGAATTAATGCAGGAAGCTGCGGATACAATAAAAAAATACACCGATTTTACTTCCTTTAGCAAGCGTAACACGCAAGTGAAAACATTTGAGTGCATTATCAGGAACAGTCGTTGGATAACGGAAGGCGATTGTTTAGTATATAATGTAGAGGCCAATCGTTTTTTGCGGGGTATGGTTAGGGCATTAACGGCTACCATGCTTAAAATCGGGAGAGGAAAACTGTCTGTCACCGATTTCAAACGCATAATAGAAGCCAAAGACTGTACAGCAGCCAGTTTCGCCGTTCCGGCACATGGGTTGTTTCTTCAAAGAGTAAAATTCAATTGAATCGGTAAGAAAAATAAATCAAAAAATAATTTTGGCTGTAACCCTTTACCGCATTGAGTATTGCAGTAGAGCGACGGTAACAAACTAAAAAAGATTTGGTCGTAAAATTCCTGCCCTTATCTTTGCAGCCCGCTTTTGAAAAAAAGAGGTTTCAGCTCTTCGAAATTTAATTACAGTGTTAGACAAATGTGAACAAAAACGAATATAAAAATTTGTCAGTAAGCTATCACACCGTATCTTTGCAATCCTCTTAAAAAAAAGAGGTTAGTTATTTGCAAAACAAATTGAGAATCATACAAATATTCTGAAAAAAATAGCAGGAAATATTTGGTGGAAATATACAGGCCCTTACCTTTGCACTCCCAAATAAAAATGGGTGGCGAAAAAGGCCAAAAGATCTTTGAAAGTTAGGAAACAACAGCATCTCGATTTCGATCGGGAACAAGGTAAGTCACGCAAAATACATTCGATAAATTGACTAGTTAATTTTTTGAGATTAACAAAGTCAGTATCAAACTTCATTTACAATGGAGAGTTTGATCCTGGCTCAGGATGAACGCTAGCGGCAGGCTTAATACATGCAAGTCGAGGGGCAGCATGAGTGTAGCAATACATTTGATGGCGACCGGCAAACGGGTGCGGAACACGTACACAACCTTCCTTTAAGTGGGGGATAGCCCAGGGAAACTTGGATTAATACCCCGTAATATAATGATATGGCATCATGTTATTATTATAGCTACGGCGCTTGAAGATGGGTGTGCGGCTGATTAGGTAGTTGGCGGGGTAACGGCCCACCAAGCCTGCGATCAGTAACTGGTGTGAGAGCACGACCAGTCACACGGGCACTGAGACACGGGCCCGACTCCTACGGGAGGCAGCAGTAAGGAATATTGGTCAATGGACGCAAGTCTGAACCAGCCATGCCGCGTGGAGGATGAAGGCCCTCTGGGTTGTAAACTTCTTTTATTTGGGACGAAAAAGGGTCTTTCCAGATCAACTGACGGTACCAGATGAATAAGCACCGGCTAACTCCGTGCCAGCAGCCGCGGTAATACGGAGGGTGCAAGCGTTATCCGGATTCACTGGGTTTAAAGGGTGCGTAGGTGGGCAGGTAAGTCAGTGGTGAAATCCCCGAGCTTAACTTGGGAACTGCCATTGATACTATTTGTCTTGAATACTGTGGAGGTCAGCGGAATATGTCATGTAGCGGTGAAATGCTTAGATATGACATAGAACACCAATTGCGAAGGCAGCTGGCTACGCATATATTGACACTGAGGCACGAAAGCGTGGGGATCAAACAGGATTAGATACCCTGGTAGTCCACGCCCTAAACGATGGATACTCGACATTTGCGATACACAGTAAGTGTCTGAGCGAAAGCATTAAGTATCCCACCTGGGAAGTACGATCGCAAGATTGAAACTCAAAGGAATTGGCGGGGGTCCGCACAAGCGGTGGAGCATGTGGTTTAATTCGATGATACGCGAGGAACCTTACCCGGGCTAGAATGTCATGTGACCGGTGGTGAAAGCCACTCTTATAGCAATATACACATGATAAGGTGCTGCATGGCTGTCGTCAGCTCGTGCCGTGAGGTGTTGGGTTAAGTCCCGCAACGAGCGCAACCCCCATCACTAGTTGCCATCAGGTAACGCTGGGAACTCTAGTGAAACTGCCGTCGTAAGACGTGAGGAAGGAGGGGATGATGTCAAGTCATCATGGCCTTTATGCCCGGGGCTACACACGTGCTACAATGGGGCGTACAAAGGGCTGCAACACAGCGATGTGAAGCCAATCCCAAAAAACGTCTCTCAGTTCAGATTGGAGTCTGCAACTCGACTCCATGAAGCTGGAATCGCTAGTAATCGTATATCAGCAATGATACGGTGAATACGTTCCCGGACCTTGCACACACCGCCCGTCAAGCCATGGGAGCCGGGTGTACCTAAAGTCGGTAACCGCAAGGAGCCGCCTAGGGTAAAACTGGTGACTGGGGCTAAGTCGTAACAAGGTAGCCGTATCGGAAGGTGCGGCTGGAATACCTCCTTTTTAGAGCTGTAGCTTACCGCTGTTGTTTCCTTTACTTTCAATTTTTTAATTTATTAGTTCTTTACTTAATTAGTAACCCGATGTAAATGCGGCTACTCAGATCCGTAGCTCAGCCTGGTTAGAGCATCCCGATCAATAATCGGGAGGGTCAATGAGTCAAAACTGTCCGGGTCTGTTGCCTTCCGGGTTTATATAGATCCGTAGCTCAGCCTGGTTAGAGCACTACACTGATAATGTAGGGGTCACCAGTTCAAATCTGGTCGGGTCTACTATTAAAATGCCGAAGGCCAAAAGCTGAAAGCCCAACGCTATAGCGTTAAGCATTTCGCAAAATGCGTTCTGCATAAATGGGGGGTTAGCTCAGTTGGCTAGAGCATCTGCCTTGCACGCAGAGGGTCATCGGTTCGACTCCGATATCCTCCACAACCAAATCTGCCGTTGGCGGAGTTTTGGAACAGTTCTTAAGATAATCCGATGTTCCGGTTGGCGGAAATTATGGTTCAATTCCATAAACATCCCTATATCCTTACTCCCCTTTAGGGGATGCGGGTTTTAAGTTCTTTGACATATTGGAAAAAAGTTGTTAGACGAAGTATTTTTAAACACATCAGTTGTTTTTTTAGATGACTGATGATAAGTAGAATGTGAATTCTATTTTTTTAATTTTTTTAAAGCAATTAAGGGCACATGGTGGATGCCTTGGCTCTGAGAGGCGATGAAGGACGTGGTAAGCTGCGATAAGCTACGGGAAGCTGCACACAAGCATTATATCCGTAGATCTCCGAATGGGACAACCTAGTACGCTGAAGGCGTATTATCCGAAAGGAAGCCAACCCCGGGAACTGAAACATCTAAGTACCGGGAGGAAAAGAAAACAATAGTGATTCCCTGAGTAGTGGCGAGCGAAATGGGAATAGCCTAAACTTAAGCGGCGTGCCGCTTGAGGGTTGTAGGACTGCATTTAGAAATCATCATCAAGCTGAATTATCTGGAAAGTTAAACCATAGCAGGTGATAGTCCTGTAAGCGGAAATTGATGAGGACGAGCAGTATCCTGAGTAGGGCGGGACCGGAGAAATCCTGCTTGAATCTGCCGGCACCATCCGGTAAGGCTAAATACTCCTCAGAGACCGATAGTGAACCAGTACCGTAAGGGAAAGGTGAAAAGCACCCCAAACAGGGGAGTGAAATAGTACCTGAAACCGTGTGCCTACAAGCGGTCGGAGCCAGCAATGGTGACGGCGTGCCTTTTGCATAATGAGCCTACGAGTTGCTCCTCACTGGCGAGGTTAAGTTCTTAAGTAACGGAGCCGTAGCGAAAGCGAGTCCAAATAGGGCGTTTAGTCAGTGGGGGCAGACGCGAAACTTTGTGATCTATCCATGGGCAGGTTGAAGGTGCCGTAACAGGCACTGGAGGACCGAACCCGTTGACGTTGAAAAGTCTTGGGATGACCTGTGGATAGGGGTGAAAGGCCAATCAAACTGAGAGATAGCTCGTTCTCCCCGAAATGTTTTTAGGAACAGCCTCGGATATAGAAGTCTGTTAGAGGTAGAGCTACTGATTGGGCTAGGGGGCTTCACCGCCTACCAAACCCTGACAAACTCCGAATGCTAACAGATATCTCCGGGAGTGAGGCTGCGGGTGCTAAGATCCGTGGCCGAGAGGGAAATAACCCAGAGTAGCAGCTAAGGTCCCTAATACGTAGTTAAGTTGATCAAACGAGGTGGGGTTTCTATAACAGCCAGGATGTTGGCTTGGAAGCAGCCATTCATTTAAAGAGTGCGTAACAGCTCACTGGTCGAGAGACCCTGCACGGAAAATAATCGGGCATCAAACTACGAACCGAAGCTCTATGATCGCCGCTAAGCGGATGATCGGTAGGGGAGCATTGAAACCTGCATCGAAGGTGATGGGTGACCATTGCTGGAGCGGTTTCAAAAGAAAATGTAGGCATAAGTAACGATAAAAGAAGTGAAAAACTTCTTCGCCAAAAGTCTAAGGGTTCCTGATCAACGTTAATCGGATCAGGGTTAGTCCGGTCCTTAGTCAAACCCGAAAGGGGTAGATGATGGAAAGCAGTTTAATATTACTGCACCTGCTATATACTAAAAGTGACGGAGAGCCGTGGTTACTGCGTACGGACGGAAGTGTACGCCTGAGTGGAGTCTTCGGACAAAGCGAAGTAATAAAAGCTCTTCCAAGAAAAGCGATTATAGCAGCCGGTACCGCAAACCGACACAGGTAGACGGGATGAGTATTCTAAGGCGCTCGGGTGAGCCGTGGAGAAGGAACTAGGCAAATTGATGCTGTAACTTCGGGATAAAGCATACCACCTTCGGGTGGTCTCAGTAAAATGGTTCAACCAACTGTTTAACAAAAACACAGGGCCCTGCAAAATCGAAAGATGACGTATAGAGCCTGATACCTGCCCGGTGCCGGAAGGTTAAGGAAGGATGTTCGACGCAAGTCAAAGCTTCTGACTGAAGCCCCGGTAAACGGCGGCCGTAACTATAACGGTCCTAAGGTAGCGAAATTCCTTGTCGGGTAAGTTCCGACCTGCACGAATGGTCTAATGAGTTGAACGCTGTCTCCTCCACGAGCCCGGTGAAATTGTAGTATCGGTGAAGATGCCGGTTACCCGCCACGGGACGGAAAGACCCCGTGAACCTTCACTACAACTTTGCATTGATTTTGAATTACAGATGTGTAGCATAGTTGGGACGCTACGAAGCCTTGCCGCCAGGTAGGGTGGAGCGGTCGTTGAAATACCAACCTTCTGTCATTTAGAATCTAACCCCTTGCGGGGGACATTGCATGGTGGGTAGTTTGACTGGGGTGGTCGCCTCCTAAAGAGTAACGGAGGCTTGCAAAGGTACCCTCAGTACGGTTGGTAATCGTACGTAGAGCGCATTAGTATAAGGGTGCTTGACTGTGAGACATACAAGTCGAGCAGGAGCGAAAGCTGGCTAAAGTGATCCGGCGGTTCTGTATGGAAGGGCCGTCGCTCAAAGGATAAAAGGTACTCCGGGGATAACAGGCTGATCTCCCCCAAGAGCTCATATCGACGGGGAGGTTTGGCACCTCGATGTCGGTTCGTCACATCCTGGGGCTGGAGAAGGTCCCAAGGGTTCGGCTGTTCGCCGATTAAAGTGGCACGTGAACTGGGTTCAGAACGTCGCAAGACAGTTCGGTCCCTATCTGTGGTGGGCGTCAGGAGATTGAGAGGACATGACCTTAGTACGAGAGGACCGGGTCGTACGTACCGCTGGTGTATCTGTTGTGCCGCCAGGTGCAATGCAGAGTAGCTATGTACGGACAGGATAAACGCTGAAAGCATCTAAGCGTGAAACCTACCTCAAGATGAGTCTCCTTTTAAGAGCCGTAGAAGACTACTACGTTGATAGGCTACAGGTATAAAGCTGGTAACAGCAAAGCCGAGTAGTACTAATTGCTCGTACGCTTTAATTTTTTTTGTTTTCATCCCCTTAAAAGGATGTTACATACTAAAATACTTTTCTAACAGCTTCCAATATGTTATTTTATTAAAAATTGCAAATAACAAAAAACAAGTTCCAATCGAGTTCTTGTGATTTGGTTCTTGTGATTTTAAGATATTATGGTGGTTTTTCCGAGGGTGTTCACCTTTTCCCATACCGAACAGAGTAGTTAAGCCCCTCATGGCCCATGGTACTGCACCACAATGCGGGAGAGTAGGTAGCTGCCATATTTATTGAACCCTGACCTTTTGGTCAGGGTTTTTTTGTGTCTATACTTTTCTACTATTAAGTTTTTTATAGGGTGTTCATCTTGTCCTCTAAGAACAGTGTAGTTAATCCGCCGAGGCGGACCATGGTACTGCACAATCCCCGGAGTACGGTGGGGACTGGAGCCCCACAAATTTTCAGCCTGCATTTCGCGTCTTCGGCACGGTTCAACATTGCCACTGTCCGACTTTTTGATAAAAATTAAGTAATAGAACTAAAGCTGAAAATTGAACGTCGAACCCGAACCGTAGCTGATGCATACATAACTGATGTTACATTGTCCGCCCCTGCTTCCGGCAAAGCGGGAGGAGCCTTGCAAATACTTCTATTTCAATAAATCCATAGCACCCCTGAACGGATATGAACGGACGGGCAGGTATGAACAGCGGTTTCGTTCAATCCTGATAGCTATCGGGGCTTTCATTGTTCGTTCTGCGGACGCAACGAAAGCTTAGTTATTATAAGCTGTAGTTTTATTTCGTTGAAGCGTTGCAGTTATGGTCTTAGAAATATTCTGTAACTCATTTAACGATGTCATACTTGTCACTTTATTTACTTTTAAACGTAATATCTTATTGTCTTCCCTTGAAATAATTATAAGAAAATTTTCGTTATCAGTATGCAAAAATGCTTGGTCTCCTATATTATTTATTTTTTTTAATCCCGGCGTATTTTCGTTTTGTTTTAAAATGTCCGAATATGTTTTTTCCGAAGAATCCGCATTTTCAAATTCTTCAAGCAGGTAGTATAAATTACCCGTCTTATTGGTTTTAGAGTCTATGGTATTTGCAGTATATGTGCATCTGAATTTTGTAACGCCATTTTTATTTTCAGAGGAACTTTCCGTCAGTTTTGCAGTTTGTCCTAAAACCTTTTCAGCGTCTGTCTGAGCAAGGCAAGAGTATGATTTTGCTGTTTCTTTCTCTTGATTTGTCAGGTTAAGGCTTTGTTGAATGTTAACTTTATTAACAGGTTGATGACAAGCAAAGAATGTCGCTGATACTGTTAGAAGAAAACATGTTATCGTTTTCATATCGTTTTTGTTTTTATTGTCAGTTTTTTGAGGGTTACTGTTTTGCCCTTACAGCTAATAGTAGAGCTTTCGATGATGAAGATAAGAACAAAAACTTATCATAGAAGAATTACGTCTGACAGAACCGCTGCAGATACTGTGGGTTTATTGATGAACGTAGTTGGGGTATGGCTTATTCAAAACAGGCAGGCGGTTTTAGTAGAGTAGAAACAAAGATGGCCTCTTGATTTCTCATCCAATCAAAAGGCCATGTACACTATATACTTATTACTTTACACACTTTCCTACTTCTTCCCCGCTTTCTGCACGTCATCTAACTTAGCCACATACAAACTTCTGCCGTGTGTGCCCAATACAATTTCATTTTCTCTTGTGTGTATGGCTATATCATGCACAGGAACCGATTTTGGTAAACCGCCGTTCCACATCATCCAGCTATTACCGCCATCCAAACTTACATACAAGCCGCCATCGGTACCTGCGTATAAAATATTTTCATTTTTCGGGTCTTCACGTATAACATTTATAGGTTCGTTAGGTAAATTATTAGCAAGGGCTTTCCAGGTAGCTCCGAAATCATTGCTTACATACAGGTACGGAGAAAAATTATCATTACGATAACCGTTCAACGAAACATACACCCTGCCTTCTTTGTATTGTGATGCGATAATCCGGCTTGTCCATAAGCCATTGGTGTTAAGACCTGCAGTTGATGTTTTTTTGCCTTTTGCTGTTTGTGGTTTTTGATTTATCTGTATCCAGTTCACGCCGCCATCTTTTGTTACAAATAAATTACCGTCATCGGTGCCAGCATACAGCAATCCAAACCGCAGCGCAGATTCATCCAAGGTAGTTATTGTACCATACGGTACATTGCCCGGTTTTTTGCCGTTGGTTAAATCATTACTGATCACAATCATGGTATCGGCTTTATTTAAAGAGCGGTGAAATTTATTGCTGCCGAAGTACAGTACATCTTGACTGTGTTTGCTCAATAAAATAGGCGTTTGCCAATTGAAACGATAAGGCAACTCGCCCAGGCTATGCTGCGGCGTAATGCGTTTCGTTCCTTCTCTTGTTACGCGGTTGGTTCTTGCGTAAGAGCCAAATTGAGAACCGTAATAAGTTGTTGTGTTATCACGGCTATCTACCTGTACATACATGCCATCGCCGCCGCCAATGCTTTTTTCAATACCGTCGGATAATCCTAAACCGGAATTGACAAACGGATTACGCGGCACCACCGAAGGAGTGTACCATACGCCGTTATCCTGCAATCCGCCGTATACATTATAAGGTTTTGCATTGTCGGCAGTTATAGCATAAAATTGTCCTACGGCCGGCGTGTTGGCTTTAAACCAATGCTCTCCGTCGTCATAAGTAATATTTACACCGCCATCATTACCGTTTATTAAATGTGAATCTTTTTTTGGATTCACCCACAGTGCATGATGATCGGCATGTACACTTGGTTTATCCATATTCTTAAATGTTTTACCGCCGTCTGTAGACAATTGCGATGAAAACCCCAATACAAAAACTTTATTTTCATTAACAGGCGATACATATATTTTAGAAAAATAATAGCCGTAAGTAAAAAATATCTGTATTTCTTTTTCATTCACTTTTTTCCATGATACACCTGCATCATCACTTCTGTAAACTTCGCAACCAATCGGAGAGCCCTGAAAACCATCATCGGTAAATAAATAATCGTAGACGGTGGTTGGTTTTACTTTATCAGCAGCTACCATTTCTTTTACCTGTACAGCAGTATACCTGCGGCTCATACCTGTATTCTTAAAAAATGTATCTAACTTCTTATTATCTAATTTTGCAAAATCTTCTTTGGTTAAACTTTTAAAATCTTTCAGTTCGTATTTAGCTGTATCTTTTTTAACCGTATCAGGTTTGTTGTTTTGGTTGTCCACTACTGCATAAACAGTATTGGGTTTTGAAGGGCTTACTGCAATGCCAATTCTTCCCGTACCCTCACCGGTTAAAAACCCTGCACCGGGTTTGGTAAGCAATTGCCAACTATTGCCGCCATCCGTACTTTTATAAATACCGCTTGTTTTACCGCCTTCTTCAAAACTCCAGGCTCTTCTTGTCCTGTACCACATAGCAGCATACAATTCGTTTGCATTGGCGGGATTCATATCCAGATCCACGGCGCCTGTATTATCATCTACATACAAAGTTTGTTTCCATGTCTCGCCGCCATCCGCAGTCTTATACACGCCGCGTTCTTTATTGGCGCTGTACAAATGCCCCAGCACTGCTACCCAAGCTGTATTATTGTCCGTTGGGTGCAATTGTATTTTACCAATATGATGCGATTCGGGCAAACCCATATACTTCCAGCTTTTTCCGTCATCGGTACTTTTATATACACCTACGCCGGCATAGGAAGAACGACTACTGTTTACCTCACCGGTACCAATCCATATTGTTCTGTTTTTCGGCGATGACCAGTTTACGGCGATATCTCCTATAAATAAAACATCGGCGCTGTCGAAAACGGGTTTGAATGATTGCCCGTTATTTTTTGTATACCATAATCCGCCCGTAGCGTATGCTGCGTAAAATTCCGTAGGGTCTTCGGGGTTCGCATCTACATCTACTACACGGCCGCTCATTACAGTAGGGCCTATATTCCTGAATTTTATATTATTTAACACAGATTTTTGTTCCAGCTCCTTTCTTTGCTCAAAACTTTTTAGTCTTTCAGCAGCAGGCGTTGGGTTTACCTGTGCAAAGGCTAATACAGTGATTAGTAAGGTGGAAAATGTGCAAATGATTTTTGAGAATCGTAACATAAAAGCAGTTTAATTTCGTTAATAAATTGCGGTCTCAGGCAGACGGCCGCTGCTCAAACTTAAATAATATGCGTATCATTTTTGTTTTTTTATTGTTTTTTTCCGCAGAGGGCTTTGCTCAATGCAAGAGTTTTATCATCAGCAAAAGGGGCGATACCCTGAACTGTGTGGATATGAAGGATAAAAAACAGGGTCCATGGCTTATTCGGGAAGAAGCTTTGCGCGGCGAACCGGGTTTCGAGGAAGAAGGGTATTTTGTCAATAATGTAAAGGATGGTTTGTGGCGTCGATATTCATTACAAGGAGACTTGGTATCAAGGGAAAATTATAAATGGGGTAATAAACACGGCCAGTGTATTTATTATACGCAAATAGGCGAACTGGTACGCGAAGAATACTGGAGAGCTGTAAACCCCGCCAACCCTTATGATACGGTACCTGTATATGATGTAAATGATCCTAATAAAATTATTGAATATGCTATAGTAAAAGTAGAGGGCACTACACTCAAGCATGGTACCTGGAGATATTACGATGAATATGGACAGGTGTTTAAAAGCGAAGAGTGGTTTTTGGATAAACCAAAAAATGCCGCCGGTGAAGTGGAAGATGAGTTGGCGCCTATAGATGTATCTACCGGTAAGAAAAAGGATGCAAAACCCGCTGCTGCTGCTAAAAAACCACAGGCCATTTTAGATTATGAAAAGAAAAATGCGGGTAAGAAAAAAATTAAAGTAAGAGACGGGCAAACAGGTATTAATTAAAGTATAATATTTTGGTGCAAAATAAAATGACCTTTCAAAACTCCCCTTTAGGGGATGGGGGCATGGCCCGGGGTTGCACCATTTCATACTCACCTACTTTGTCAATATATAAAATGGTTCTGCTTTTATCCGATGCAGGGTGAAACATTTGAGTGAATTTTGCTCCCCAAACTATTTCATTTACTACATATGATGTACGCGAAATAACCGTATTGGAAAAACCTTCGTCAAATGCCTTTACAAAAACCATTATTTCGGCGCTGAATTGCCGAAGCTCTTCGGCCGTTAACCCGTACATCGGACTTTCCTCGTCTATCTCATGCACTATCGTCCAACTGAGAGCTAATGCGTTTACTTTACTCAGCTCAAGATTCAACGGATAAAACTTGTTTGTTATTTTTCCATTCTCTTCAATGCGCATGCCCAATGTAACTTTTGCTTCGGCTTCGCTTAAATGATTGTTTTTATATGGCACCATCCGAAACATCAACGCCACGCCTTCTTTGTAAGGAGCAATTAAAGCCATGTCGCTAAATTTTAAAAAAGCCTGGGGCCGTGAAAAACGTCCGTACAATAAACCCGTGGCTAATGCAAAACTCAGCAAACCGAGGAATGCCTGGAAAGCGGCAACTGCACTGGTTAAAAAGCCTATCGGGTTAATGCGTCCGTAACCTACGGTAGTAAAAGTTTGCGTACTGAAAAAGAATGCTTCTTCAAATTTTTTCAAACCATTACCGGGGTTTAATCCGCCCAAGTGCTCAACACCGATGAGCAGGTATATAAATGCAAAAAAAATATTGATAGCGATAAAGATGATAAAGAGCAGGAGGAAAAACTTCCAACGGGGCAAGGCCAGCATTGTATGGTACCAACTGTATTTTTCCAATAAGCCCATGCCTCTTTTATCCGTATTGGCTTTACCGTCTCTTCTGAAAAAACGGCCACCGCTTTCATTGCTGTTGGTGCTGAAGCCGGTGGCGTTATCGGCTGTAATTTTATTTCTTTTTAAAAATGCCATCATCAAAAATACTGATTGTACAGGTGTATTTAAAATTGTCGCTTTTGCCCCTATCTCCGCCGCGGCGGAGAATAACAAACTGTAAAACTGATGCGCTCCGCCGATCGGCGGAGATAGAGGCTTTTGCAAAATGAAGCCTGCGACAATTTTCAACGCACCTGATTCTACAGATATATTTTTGAAGTGAAACCCGGAGGGCCTATTTTTAGACCGTTATACAATGAAAAGAAAAAAGATAATATGGCTTTGCAGTTGGTACCCCAACAAATATGATGCTTTCGACGGCGACTTTATTCAGCGCCACGCTAAGGCAGCGGCTTTGTACAATGATATTTTTGTTATTCATGTAAGACAGGGTACGGAAAATAACGCATTAAAAACGGAAGATATAACGGCAGACGGCGGATTGACTGAGAAAATAATTTATTATAAACCCTCCAAATCAATTTTCGCGAAATTGATTAATCACTACAGGTATATACATTTTTTCAGAACGGCCGTAAGAAAATATATTATTGAAAACGGTGAGCCCGACGCGGTACATGCGCATGTACCGGTAAAGGCGGGTATTGTGGCGCAATGGATAAAACGGGTCTATAAAATTCCTTACGTTCTATCGGAGCATTGGTGGATTTATAATGATTTGGTAAACGAAAATTACCGACAAAGAAATATATTTTTTAAAAGAGCAACTGAAAAAACGATTGCTAAAGCGTCTGCTTTTTTAAGTGTAAGTAAGTTTTTGGGCGATGCGGTTAATAAGTTTGCGCTTCCGAAGCAATATCAAATAATACCCAATGTTGTAAATACGGAGCTGTTTTATTTCAATGAAAGCGCTAATAAAACTTTTCGGTTTATTCATGTCTCCAATATGGTTCTCTTAAAAAATGTTGAAAGCATTTTGCAGGCGGCGTATCAACTGCATAAGTCAGGCTGTTCTTTTGAATTAATATTAATAGGCAATAAAGATGATGCTTACCCGGCTTATGCGCAGAAGTTGGGATTACCTGCCGATGCAGTTAAATTCCTCGGTGAAATACCGTATAAGAATGTAGCCGGCGAATTGCAAAAGAGTAATTCATTTATAATTAATTGTAAAACGGAAACTTTTTGCTGCGCGGCGGCGGAGGCACTTTGTTGCGGCTTGCCGGTAATTGCCGCCGATGCCGGCGCTTTGCCCGAATTGGTAAACGACGAAAACGGTATATTGATAATGACTGATAAAATTGAAGAACTTACCGAAGCGATGAAAAAAATGATAGACGATTATGCTGCGTTCAACAGAAAAAAAATAGCTGAAGATGCCAAAAGCAAATTCAACTATTCAGTTGTCGGCAAAAAATTTGATGATGTTTATGCTGCCGTATGTTCAGAGAACGCATGACGCAGAACTTATCCCTTTAGTTTAGCTACAAGCACTATATATTCTTTCATCGCTTCTTCATTTGTCTTTCCTTTCAGTGCGGCCCATGCTTCATATTTAGCCTTAGCTACAAAATCAAACATATTTTCCGGGGGATCAATATTTACATCTCCCTCAATGCCTTGTTTGTACAAGGAGTAAAGTTGCAGTAAGGTTTCATTGCTTGGTTTCTCTGCTAAATTTTTGCTTTCGGCTTTGGCCGCTTCAAATTGTTCTTTAAGTTCCATACCCGGTATATTATTTTCAGCGAAAATAAGCATCGTTGTTCATTTTGAAGTTTTTGTTGGTAAATTATACCAAATTGATTTGTAATTTAGCATGATGAAATTGTTATAATACCGAGATCCTGAGTGAATGCCATATGAGATTGTTTTGCATGGCGATTCTGTATTAGATTTTTAAAATGATCGTTCATTCCTTTCTAATTTTTTATTATGAGAAAAATCAAGCTTTCGGTTATCGCTGTTTTAATTTCTACTGTATTGTTTGGCCAGGTATTTTCAAAAGAGAATCCTTTGGCGCATACATTTTCTATTGTTGCCCGCGATTCAGTTACCGGGGAAATGGCTGTAGCAGTGCAAAGCCATTGGTTTTCCGTTGGTACCGCTGTCAGTTGGGCCGAAGCGGGTGTGGGTGCAGTGGCGACTCAATCATTCACTAATAAATCTTTTGGTATTCGCGGATTGGATTTGCTGCGCAGAGGTCTTAGTGCACAGGATGCATTGGATATTTTATTGAGTGATGATGCGGGTAGAGATGTAAGACAGGTAGCTATTGTGGATATGAACGGCAATGTAGCGGCACATACCGGTAAAAGTTGTATTCAATATGCTTCGCATATAAAAGGAAAACAGTTTTCAGTGCAATCAAATATGATGTTGGGCAATAAGGTTTGCGAATCAATGGCGGCTGCTTTTGAAAAAAACGATAAAAAGCCTTTGGCTGAAAAAATGTTGCTGGCACTGGAAGCGGCGCAAAAAGCGGGAGGTGATATTCGCGGGCAGCAATCGGCGGCGCTTATTGTAGTACCTGCAAAGGCCGAAGGCAAACCGTGGGATGAAAGAACGGTAGATTTAAGAGTGGATGACAGTAAAGAACCGATAAAGGAACTGCGCAGATTATTTAATGTACACACGGCGTATGTACATATGAATAACGGGGATTTGGCGGTAGAAAAAAATGATATGGCAACTGCCATGCAGGAGTACAACGCTGCAATGAAACTGATGCCGGGTAATTTGGAAATGCAATACTGGACGGCCGTTACATTGGCTAATAATAAAAACACGAATAAGGCTTTACCCATTTTTAAAAAAGTATTTGCCGGTGATAAAAACTGGAAGGAGTTGACAAAAAGATTACCTGCTGTCAATTTGCTTACAGTATCGGAAGAAGAATTAAAAAAAATTATGGCGCAGTAGTTTGAATTGATTTTTTACAGCAAAGCAATTACTTCAGTTTTTCGAAAACGATAAACAGCTCGGTGCCTTCTCTTGGTTTTATAGAATTGTAAGAGGCCTCCATTGTTTTAATATGGAAAAGCGGGGAGAATAATTTTCGGTATTCATATGCATTACCACCGAAGGGCGGGCCGCCCTTAAAATTTTTGTTGAACAAAACACCCGCTAACTTACCGCCCGGTTTCAACAAAGCGTACATTTTTTCTGCATAGTCTTTTCGCTGTGCGGGGTCTAATGCGCAAAAGAATGTTTGCTCCAATATCAGATCATATTGATTCGTATGATGAAAAAAATCGCCGTGCAATACGTTGATGCCCGTACCGGCAAATTTTTCCTTTAATTGTTTTGCTAAAATAGCTGAGATATCAATCAGTGTAATATTTGTAAATCCCTTTTCGGCCAAATAAGCCGCTTCATACGCATTGCCGCAGCCGGGAATAAGGATAGCGATGTGTTTATCTGTTAATTGGTCAATATATTCTTTAAGCAGGGGTGTAGGGCCGCCGGTATCCCAGCCGGTTTGCCCGCTTATATACCTGTCCGACCAGTATTGATCCGAAAGAATTGAGTCAACAGTATCCATAAAAAAAATGAAAAGCGAAGGTATGCTTTTCATATAGCCCCGATATAGGGAAATCGAACAAAAGATTAGCTCTACTGTACCAAGGCCAGTTCTTCCTCAATCAGTTCATGCAGTTTTCCTTCTACATTAATGAGCCATTGCGGCATGGGTTGGGGTATAATCCTCCAACGGTCATTTTCTTTCTGCATTTTGAACATAATCCGAATGTCTCTTTCTTCCACTACATCGATATTTACCACGGTTTCGGGTCGGCCATTGGCTTTCCTGAAGTTAAACTCCCGTAGCCGGTCATTGGTTTTCACCAGCCGGCTGAATTGTATGTTTCTGTCTACCTGCAGCATGTTGTATATATTGAAAGAATAATACAGCAAAATTTATGCTGCTTTTATTCTTTAATTAATCTTTTAACAAAAAAATTTATCCACTGCCTTAGAAAGGAGTTAATGAGTTGGTTTTAAAAATTTTGTTTGAAAACAAATGACATTTAATGACCGGCATACCGGCAGCCGGCTATTCCGCACTGTCAACTATTTCGCTGTAATTGATCAGTAATTCTTCGCCGGTTTTTATATCACAAAGGGCTTCAAATTCTTCGCCATCTTCAATAGAGATAATATTGGGCGTATCGGAATGATTTAAAAAATTTACCAAGTCCATTACTTTGAAGCCATAATCCGCTATAAAGTAATGCTCTTCGTCGTACAAGCAATAATTTTCAACCAGATCCACGGCGTGTTTCGGTAATTTATCTACATCCGTCTTGGGTACTTTAATCCAGTTGCCGATGTTTTTAGAAAACATAGCCCTGCATCCTTTGGGTATATCCCGTACGGCAAATACACCGATACCGTGCAAAGCTGACGGCTTTATCATTACATATGTACCTATACTCAATTCTTCAAGCAGTTGCTCTTTTGTCATGTAAAATAATTAGTGGCGCAATATATTTAATGTTCCTGTAAGTTGGAGGGAGGCAAAAGGCAAAAGGCAAAAGGCAAAAGGCAAAAGGCAAAAGGCAAAAGGCAAAAGGCAAAAGGCAAAAGGCAAAAGGCAAAAGGCAAAAGGCAAAAGGCAAAAGGCAAAAGGCAAAAGGCAAAAAAAATTCGGCGATCAAGTTACGATCAAAAACTTAATCAATGAAATCAGTTGCCCGCATTGCTCAAAATATCAGCCATATTAATGCTTAAATGGCTTTCGTCATAAACACATTCCCCGTTATTTATTACTAATATTTGGGGCGATTCATGATGAACCTTAAAGGTATCGGCTATAGAGTTGGAAATATTGCGATGAGCCAGCAGATCCAGATAGTAGAAATCAACATTGTCGGGAATGGACTCTTTTTGCAATCGTTTAAAAGCCACGTCACTTATGGAACAACGGGTGCTGTGCTTAAAAATTACCTGTGGTTTTTTTTGCGAGTTTACGATAATTTGTTTCAGCTGATCTTCATCAGCTAAATGAGTCCAATGCATATCCTTTCTTTTTAAATAAAACTGTTGGCAATTATGCTTTAAACTTACCGGATGAAGCTGATGTGGCCATAGGGCATCCGTTTCTTGTATTTTTACGCGAAGAATAACAAGATGTAAGCATAACTGTAACTACAACTAAAACCAAGGCGGTGGCAAATTTGTTTCTCATTTTTTTGAATATTTTACTTTTAAACGTACGGGAAGGCTATTTATTTTGCAAATATAAGCATGTATTTATATATATTTCAATAGGTTTGCAATCGTAAAAGAACCCGAAATGACGTTGCAACTAAAGAAACCCATCGCTTTTATTGATTTAGAGACTACCGGCATCAACCTGGGGCTGGACAGAATAGTGGAAATAGCAATTGTTAAAATTTTGCCGGACGGTACCAAAAGCACCAAAAGGAAGCTGATTAATCCGGAAATGCCAATACCAAAACAGGCGAGTGACATACACGGCATTACAGACGAAATGGTAAAAGACGCACCTAACTTTAAGAAAGCTGCGGGAGAATTGAAACAGGTGCTGGATAACTGTGATCTGGCGGGGTACAATTCAAACCGATTCGATATTCCTTTGCTGATGGAAGAATTTTTGAGAGCAGGGGTAGATTTTGATATGAAGAACCGTCGCCTGCTGGATGTACAAAAAATATTTCACCTGATGGAGCAGCGTACCCTGAGTGCAGCATATAAATTTTATTGTGATAAAACCCTGACCGATGCGCACAGCGCCGAAGCCGATGCATCGGCTACTTATGAAATACTCACCGCGCAACTTGAAAAATACCCGGTATTGGGCAATACGGTAGACACTGTATTAAAAGCAATCGGCGAGGACGTAATTGTTGATTATGCACGCCGCTTCGCCATGGAGAACGGAGTTGAAGTGTTTAATTTTGGTAAGCACAAAGGACGCCCCGTGGTAGATGTATTAAAAGCGGAACCGCAGTATTATGATTGGATGATGAAAGGCGATTTTCCCCAGCATACCAAACAAAAATTGACTGAAATATTTACCCGCACCATCATGAAAAAGAATTGATGATGATAACCTGTTGGTAAATTTAACACAAGCTGCTTATTTGAATTGTGTAAATTCGCTTTTTGCCTTCATCATACAGTATTCGTCAGTATTGGAGAAAATAGTAATCATACCAACGTATAATGAGAAGGAGAATATCAGCAATATTCTTCATGCTATTTTTGGTTTAGGCCAAAACTATCACGTATTGGTTATAGACGACGGCTCTCCCGACGGCACTGCGCAAATTGTAAAAGAACTGCAGGCAAAATTTAAAGGCCAATTATTTTTAGAAGAAAGAAGCGGTAAGCTTGGTCTCGGTACGGCGTACATTCACGGCTTCAAGTGGGCACTCAACCGCAGCTGCGAATATATTTTTGAAATGGATGCCGATTTTTCACATAATCCCAACGACCTTGAAAGATTGTACGACGCCTGTAAAAACGGCGGCGCCGGTTTAGCTATCGGGTCGCGTTATGTAAAGGGAGGCGGTACGGTTAACTGGCCCAAGGACAGAATCCTTATGTCGAAGGGCGGGTCATTATACACAAGACTGATAACCTGGATACCGGTAAAAGATACTACTGCGGGGTTTATGTGTTATAAAAGAGAGGTATTGGAAACGATTAATCTGGATGAAATAACTTTTTTGGGTTATGCTTTTCAGATTGAAATGAAATTTGCCACTTGGAAACTGGGTTTTAAAATAAAAGAAGTGCCTATTATTTTTCAGGATCGTACCTACGGTGTTTCTAAAATGCACAAGGGTATTATAAAAGAAGGTATATTGGGTGTATTAAAACTCCGCTGGCACAGCCTGTTTACCAATTACAGGAAACGTGTAAAAAAAAATGAGTCTTCCCCACAAGAGGAGGATGCGGTTAAGGAACCCGAATTATTTTCTAAAAAAACAGGTTACTGATTTCTTCGCTTTTTTTTATAGCTTTCAGGCTGCATGAAAAAAGCATTTATCCAATTACATATTTCAGTTTTTCTTGCCGGCTTTACCGGTGTGTTGGGCCGATTAATTCATTTAAACGAAGGACTGTTGGTTTGGTACAGGTTGCTGCTTACTTCCGTCAGCATGTGGATTTTATTTACGTTTACAAAAAAAATACAAAAAATATCTCGGGTTGATATTATAAAACTTTCGGGCATCGGTTTTTTAGCGGCTATACACTGGGTTACATTTTACGGTTCTATCAAAAGTGCCAATGTATCGGTGGCATTGGTTTGTTTTTCCTCCGTAGGTTTTTTTACCGCTTTGCTGGAGCCGGTATTGCTTCGCAAAAAAATAAATATGGCGGAAGTATTATTGGGACTGCTTGTTATAGCGGGTATCTATATTATTTTCGAATTTGAAGGCGGCTATCGTACGGGAATTATTTTGGGTGTTTTATCTGCAGTGCTTTTAGCCTTTGTAATGATTTTTATCGGACAATTTGTACAAAGAATAAATACAGAGACAACACTTACCTGGCAACTAACGGGAGGTTTTATTGCTTTGTCGTTCGTAATGCCGTTTTATATGCTTCGGTTCCCGACCGATTATATTTTCCCTGATGCCGAAGATTGGATGTGGTTGCTTTTTTTAGCATGGGTATGTTCGGTATTGGCCTTTCAACTTTCGGCTAAGGCGTTAAAAAAATTATCAGCTTTCACCGTCAATCTCAGTTTCAACCTGGAGCCCGTCTACGGTATCTTGCTGGCATTTATTTTATATAACGAGAATAAGGGTTTGAGTAAATGGTTTTATTGCGGCTTCGCTTTAATAGCGGCCTCATTGATTATACATGCATTCATTTTATTGAAAACGAAAAAAGCGGCAACCGATGCAGCCTGATGATTATCACAAAAAAATAATTGACTATTACACCCATACGGAATACTCGTATAAAGATTCGTGGGATTTGAATAATAGTTTGGCTATTCATTACGGTTATTGGGATGATAAAGTAAAAAGCTTTCCGCAGTCATTGATTCGTATGAACGAAATAATGGCGGAAGCCGCTCAAATTAATGCAACTGATAAAGTATTGGATGCCGGTTGCGGAGTGGGGGGCAGCGCAGTTTATTTAGCAAAAAATATAGATTGCAGGGTAACGGGTATTACACTAAGCGAACGACAAGTATTGCAGGCAACTACCAATGCAAAGAAAACCGGAGTGAATGAATTGTTAAATTTTGAAGTAATGAATTACAGTGCGACAAATTTTGCCGATGAAAGTTTTGATGTAGTCTGGGGATGTGAAAGTATTTGCTATGCCGATGATAAAAATGCTTTTATAAAAGAAGCATACCGTTTGTTAAAACCCGGCGGCCGGCTGGTAATGGCCGACGGTATGGTTACTGATTTTGAAAATAATAAACACCCTGTTATTCGCGATTGGCTAACAGGTTGGCAGGTAAATTATTTGGAGACACCCGAACGCTTCGGGAAGTATATACATGATGCGGGTTTTGTAAACAGCAGTTTTACAGATATAACAAACCACACCAAACACAGCAGCCGGCGATTAAATTATTTATTTTATGCCGCTACCTTATATGTTTGGTGGAGAAGGCTTACTTTTAGAAAGACGATGGATATAAAAAAGAAAAATATCATCGCCTGCCGAAAGCAATATGTTGGCATGAAAAGAGAAACTTTGGATATACGGATTGATAACAGCAACAAAGGCCCGGGTTTGATTTTTATTTTACGTAACTAAGTAATAACTGCGTTGATATACTTTTCTCAGCGATCTCTGCAGCTCAGCGTGCTATTTTTTATTTTATACTTACCAACCTTGTGCTGAGTACTTCATTGCCCGTAATAACTTGCACCGTATACAAACCTTTTGAAAGACCGGCGGGACTTGTTATTGTAAAAATATTTTCACCTTTTACCAATCTTTTATTTTCCCGGTAAATTACCTGTCCTGAATTAGTAATTATTCTTAACTCGCCGGTTGTTACTGCATCACTGCTGATGTTGATGTTTATTTTATCCGTAACGGGATTGGGAGAAACAGTTAATGTATTATTTGACTTACTGCCGGATTTTACAGTTACAACAGAACTGTATTTATAATTGCCGTCAATATCTGTTTGTTTAAGTCTGTAATAATTAGTCACTGCCGCCGGAGAATGATCGGTAAAATTGTAATGAACAGTTTGCGATGTGGTGCCTGCGCCGGTTACTTTACCGATCGTTTCATATTGGTTACCGTTACCGCTTCTTTCTATTTCAAAATAAGCATTGTTCGTTTCGGATTCTGTTGTCCAGTTAAGTATAACTTTTTTATCAAGTTTTACAGCAGTGAAGTTGCTAAGTGTAACAGGAAGAAATGTGCTCCCCAATTGAGTAGATCCGCAAAATGTATAAGGGCCTGTTCTGGCGCCGGCATTATTTCCTACACCAAATATTCTGAAATAATAAACTTGATTGACTGTAAGACCGGTAAGGTTTAATGTCTCAGATCCGTTATTACCAAGCAGGTTAGCGCAACCGATTTGCGTTAAGCCCGGGCAAGCAGAGCCGGAAAAAGCCTGCAGTACAATATTAAATGCGGAAGTAGGAGCTACGACAATAGTCGCCGTAGATGATTGAGCAATAAATTTGAACCATACATCGGAGCCCAAAGTACCTGAAACACAGGCCGCCAACGGCGCAGGCGCACAGGCATCAAGCGCAACAGTTGGCTCAAATGCGGCTTCATTAGACAAAGTTTGAGCGCCGGAAGGACAATTGGTTAACCATGCCTGGTTAAAAGTTACCGCAGTAGCAAATGTTGTACCGCCTCCTAAAATTTGTGCGTAAGAATAATTAGCTGCGATCAGTAAGAAAAGTGCGAGTAGATTTTTGTTTTTCATTTTACAGTTGATTTTATCAAATAGGTATTGATTTTTTTTACGAACTGCAAAAAGAAGGAATTAATCCCGCTTAACACTTTATAAGTGGTAATGATTTCTTAAGGAGCCTTAAGTTTTTTGGGTTTTCAATGCAGGAAGACCCAATGTATGAAGCGAGGATTACCGCAATCGTTATAGTGGTTTTTTTATTGCGGAGAAATGAGTAGCAGAGAAGCTGAGATCAACAGGCCTACTCTGCGTAGTCTCTTTTTCTCAGCTTCTTTGCGTTTATGACGGGGTGGCTAATGACATATTATACCAAAGATTTAATATGCGAACTTTCTGCCGGCAAATTTCACTTAGCCATTTACTACCTCGAACATAACGGGCTGCCTGCGGTATGCTTTTACGGGGCGTCCGTTCTGCTGAGCAGGAGTCCATTTCGGCCCTTTCTTTATTACTCGTATTACTTCTTTCTCCATTCCGTAGCCGTGGTTGGTGGTAGCTTCAATATTGCTGATAGTACCGTCATATCCTACAATGAACTGAACAATTACCGTGTATTTGCCTAACGGTGCTTTCTTTTTTGTGGCCACATTTCCATTTAAGTTGCTTTCAAGAAATGCACGCCATGCCGGTTGACCTCCGGGAAATTGAGCTTCCTTTTCAACACGTTGAAAAATTTCGTCTTCTGCTTCCGAGGTTGTATCAGTTGCTGCGTCCTGGCTAAAAGCATTGAATGACAAAAGCAGTAAAATAAAAAGCGATAGTGGCTTATTCATTGTAAATAATTTGGGTTGAAGATAATAGGAAAATTATTTTGGTGCAAGTTATTTCAACGCAGAGAAAATGAGTAGCAGAGTTTTCGCTGAGATCAATAGGTATACTCTGCGTAGCCTCTTTTTCTTTGCTCCTCTGCGCTTATGAATTTAATAAAAAAGCCTGCTCCATTCATGAAGCAGGCTTTTCAAAAAGTAATACTAAATTATTTTACCGCACTTGCACCGGCTGTTGCTACTGCATGATCGTTTTCTACACTGCTGCCCGAAACACCGATGGCGCCAATTACTTCGCCAGCCACATTTTTAATTATTACACCACCGGGAAAAGTAATTAACCCGCCGTTGGAATGTTCGATATTATATAATGAAGCGCCGGGTTGCACCAGCGGAGTAAGTACTGCCGTGTCCATGGTAAACCATGCAGCTGTTTTTGCTTTCTTACAGGAAATATCAACCGAACCTATCCATGCGCCATCCATGCGGGCAAAGGCCACAAGGTTACTGCCGGCATCTACCACGCAGATATTCATTTTAGTTTTTAATTCCGCTGCTTTCAGTTTGGCTGCAGCAATGGCTGCTTCAGCTTGTGTTAGTGTTACATTCATGGTTTTATTTATTTAATATTTTCAAGAAAGACATGAAGGTATATGATTGCTATGGCAAAAACACGAAAGATTAAAAATAGAATTGGTGCTTTGCATAAAAAAGCCTGCTTGATTAAGCAGGCTTAAGAAAAATAATTTAATTTTTTTATCCTAACGGAGACAGGTACTGAGTATAAGAATACCCCTGCTCGCCCTGATCGGTTTTAATAACCCACCACTGGTCGTTTTCTTTTGTTACCAATGTAACTATTTCGCCGCGGGCGGCTTTTCCTACTATATCGTGTTCGGTGCCGGGTCCTTTGCGTATGTTCAGGTTGCTTTTGTTGGTAGTTACTTTCAGTTGACTGCCTTCTGCTACACCGGCTACGCTGTTAATATTCATTACTAAATCGCCCGAGGAAAAATCCGGATCTGTTTTTTCATAAATATCCCATAGCTGCGTTTTTACAGCACCGGGCGCATCGCCGTCTATATATAATACAGCGTCCTGCTCACGTACCTGTAAGTTTTGTACGCCGGCTGCGGTAGCGGCGTCTACCAGTTCTTTATATTTATCTTGTAATGCCATAATAATTTTTCTCCTTTTTTATTTTTTTACTAAACCTGTGTTGTCAATTTTCTTTAGTTTCAATGCGCTCAGCGCCATCATCAATTTTTGAAGATCGGCTTTTTTAATTTCGCCGCCCAAAGTTACTGCACCGTCTTTAACGGTAGCTGTAACGCCGGGGAAACTTGCCAGTGCATCCATAACGGTTTTGCTTAATACATCATCGGGGTTAACCACCACCGGCGGCATTACCGTACAATTATTTACTACTGATTTTACACCCTTAACGCCGGCTACTAATTTTTCGCAACTCGCTTTGCAGGCATCATCTTTACACTCGCCGCTGATAGTGGCTACACCTTCTTTTACATCTACCATAGTAGTAGCGGCAGATGGGTCAGCTTTTAATGCAGCTTCGACGGCAGCTTTAATATCCGCGTCCTTCGGTTTCTTTTTGCAACCCGTAGAGGTGCTTATGAGTGCTACCGCGCCAATGAGCAACAGCAGCGAACTGAGTTTTTGTTTCATAATGTTGATTTAAGTTTTTAGTTATGGATGTAAGTTATGTTTTTTGGTAAATAAGTTGCGTTCTTGTGAAAAAAAAATTAAATTATTTCTGTAATTTTTTTAAAATAGAATTTGATTTCATAATTACTGCTGTTGGCGGGGACGCCAACAGCGGCGGTTCGCTATAGTTGGCGTCCCCGCCAACCATGATAAGCATGATCAATTACCCGCTTCTGCTTCTAATTTCATAATCGTTTCAAATACTTTTTCGTATTCGTCATTCAATTGTTTCAGTTCCAGGTCGGTTTTTTTATATTCTTTTTCGGTTTGTATAAATTTTTCACTGTTACTGTAGGTTTCGGGCAATGACATGGCAGTCTCCAGGTCTTTTCTTTGCTGTGTCAGTTTCGAAATCTTTTCTTCTAACTGCTGAAAGTGACGCTGCGTTTTTTGCATTTCTTTATTGGCTCCTTTGTTTACCCGGGGCGGGTTCGGCGCCGTTTCTTTCCAGCCGGTTTTTGCCGTTTCTTTTTCTTTGGCGGGTGTGTTTGATGCTTCGGGTTTTATATGCTTTTGCTCCAGCATTCTTTTCTTCCATGCAGCATATTCATCATATCCGCCGGCAAATTCTTTTATTTCATGGTCTATAATTTCCCAAATCTTAGTTGCTGTTTTCGATACAAAATAGCGGTCGTGACTCACCAATATCAAGGTGCCTTCATATTTATTCAGCGATTCTATCAGCAAGTCGCAACTGTGCATGTCTAAGTGATTGGTAGGTTCATCTAACAGCAGGAAGTTTGCTTTGCTGATAATGGTTTTAGCCAAGGCCACTCTTGCTTTTTCGCCACCGCTCAATACTTTTATTTTTTTATCGGTATCATCGCCGCTGAATAAAAAACAACCCATAAGTGTACGCAGCTCCTGCTCAGTTTGTTGACTACCGCAGGTTTTCATTTCATCTAATATAGTATTGTTTAAATCCAAATGCTCTAACTGGTGCTGGGCGTAAAAACTTTCTTCTACGTTATGCCCCCATTTTCTTTCGCCGTCGTCGTATTTTTCTACACCGGCAATAATGCGCAGCAGGGTCGATTTACCTTTTCCGTTGGCGCCTATCAGTGCAATTTTATCGCCGCGGTTTATTTCTACATTCCCTTTTTTTACAATTACATTTTCACCAAAGGCTTTAGAAATATCTTTTAATTCCACCAGCACTTTGCCGGGCGTTTTATCTACCCGGAAATTGATTCTTATATTGGGTCTTTCCAATGATACATTTTCTATCCGTTCAATTTTGTCTAATCGTTTTACCAAGCTCTGCGCGGCCGCCGCTTTGGAAGCTTTTGCTTTAAAGCGTTCGATAAAGCGTTCCTGCTGCCGTATATAATCCTGCTGATTTTCAAAAGCTTTTTGCTGCATATCTATTCGCAAAGCTTTTTCTTTTTCGTAGTAATCGTAGTTGCCGTTGTAGATATGCAATTCTTTCTGGTACACTTCTACAATTTTTGTAACCATGCGGTTCAAAAAATATTTATCGTGACTTACAATTACTACGGAGCCCTGGTAATGCAACAAATATTTTTCCAGCCACTCAATACTCGGTAAGTCAAGGTGGTTGGTAGGTTCATCCAATAATAATAAATCGGGCTGTTGCAAAATCATCTTGGCCAACAACACCCGCATACGCCATCCTCCACTAAATTCTTTGTAGGGTCTTTTTAAATCGGCATTGGAGAAACCCAGTCCCTGTAATACTTCTTCGGTTTTATGATGAATATTGTAACCGCCGAGTGTTTCCAGTTCGTGTAATTTATCGGTGTATTCGTGCAGCAGTTTTTCGTCCGATGTTTTTTCCAACTCAATACCTATTTCTTCAATTTCTTTTTCTAATTGCTGTATTTTTTCAAAGGCACCCAATGCTACCTCCAAAATAGATTCGTTGGTATCAAAACTCAACAGGTCCTGGTGTAAATAACCGATAGACGTGGTGCGACTTCTTTCTACCGTACCCGAAGAGGGAGTGTATTCACCGGCGAACAATTTTAATAGCGTTGATTTGCCCGTACCGTTGTAACCGATAAGACCGATGCGTTCATTGGGCTGTATATGCCATGTGGCATCCTGCACAATAGTTCTTGCACCAAATTCGAAAGTAAGATTTGTAAAACCTGCCAGCATGTTTATTATTGATTACTAATTATTTTTTATTTTACTTTTAGCTTTTAGCTTTTAGCTTTTAGCTTTTAGCTTTTAGCTTTTAGCTTTTAGCTTTTAGCTTTTAGCTTTTAGCTTTTTTTCCGCGGGTGCAAATGTAACGCAAATCCGGCTGTTTGCGGGTTAAGAATTTGCAGTGAAGTCAGTTTTTATACTTTATCAACATTATAGCAAGTTTGTTCTTTAACGAAATGTTTTCTTAAGCCCGAAGGGCTTTAATATTCAATAACCGACGGTAAAGCCGACGGACGATGCCGGTAAAACTAACCATAGCCCTGAAAGGGTTAAATAAAAAAGCATGGGGCTATCTATACGTACTATTTTATAAGATTTATATTCAACCGCGGTAATATTATTAAGTTAAGCTCCGAAGGAAATCCGTGTTTATAGTTAAACATTATCTTTTAATATTACCCGGCTCCATGGGAGCTTCGTGAACCTATTCCACGGGCAAATACATTTGCTCCGCTATATTTACAATTTGTATTTGCACCGCCTTATAAGAGCTTTTTATTTTGTATGGATTGATATACAGATGATAAATTTCACGCGGCTCCACCGGAGCCGTAATGCCATACTGATGATCCTTTTCCATAAACACGATACCCCGAGGGGGCCGAGTCGCTTAACTTAATGACATTGTCAGGGCTATGTATCTTATTAAATTGTTATTGCTACAAGTTTTGTCTGAGGCTGATAATATTTAAGCCTTTCAGGTTTCTCTTAAAACCTCGGTAATCAGCTTTCGCTCATCAAATTCCTCTTGTAATCTCTTCATCCCGGGCTACCTTTGCTGAAATTTTTTTTATATGAAGAATGTTTTGCTGGTAATTGGCGTATTAATTGCTGCATTGGCGGGTACATATTTCTTTTACCTGAAGTCTGATGAAAAGGCTGACAAAGGACCTAAAGAAAAGCCATTGGCGGTGAGTAAGTACGGCGATGCATTTACAAAATCAATGGGCACAATGATGGATGCTTATTTTCAATTAACCGAGTCATTGGTAATATGGGATACTACGGCTGTAAATACAAATGCCGGTAAATTAAAAGCGGCGTTGGACAGTGTAAACTTAAACGATGTAAAAAAAGATACCGTGATTTATGAAACAGCCATTGTGAGTTTGAATAATGCCAAAGCCGAAACGGAAGCTATGCTGAAAGAAACAACGTTGCGGGCAAAAAAGGAAGCATTGAATGTACTGTCGCAGCAACTGCGTGATTTATTAATTACACTTCAGTATAACCTGCAAAAAATTTATTGGGAAGAATGCCCGATGGCTTTTGACGGAGAAGTAGCGGCTAATTGGCTGGGCGTTACCATGCCGAGAAGAAATCCTTATTTAGGAACATCGGACCCGGTATATGGTAAAAAAATGCTGCATTGCGGCGAGACGAAGGATTCGATTAATTATGCCGGCGTGAAGTAATGGATGCGGTGTTTGGAGGCATGTAGTTTAATTTAATGAAGAAGATAAAGTAAATAGAGTTTATAAAGTGGCCGGATATACTAAACAGGTATTTAGTGCGGGTTTATTTTAAAATTATGATTAAAAATTTTTTTTACAGTCTTTTCGTTTTTATAAGTTTTATTGCTGCTGCGCAAAATAAATCAGTCTCCCCCGGGGGACGCTTTACGCTGAACGGTTATATAAAAGACAGCCTTTCCGGCGAAACAATTATTGGCGCTTCCATTACCGTAAACGGGCAGAGCAGGGGCGTAGCCAGCAACCAGTATGGCTTTTATTCCATTACATTAGAAGAAGGCGATTATACCATCGCCGTTTCGCATGTGTCCTATCTTACCCAAACACTGAAGTTTCAATTAAAAGAGAATCGTCAATACAATTTCCTTGTTGTCCCCAAGACTGCTTTGTCGCAGGAAGTAATTGTATACAGCAAGCGCAGAGATGCCAATGTAAAAAATGCGCAGATGGGTAAAATTGATTTATCCATCGGGCAAATAAAAAATATTCCCGCACTGCTGGGCGAAGTGGATATTTTAAAAGCCATACAATTGCTGCCCGGTGTACGCAATGCCGGCGAAGGGAACTCGGGATTTTATGTACGCGGCGGCGGCCCCGATCAAAATTTGATAATGCTTGACGATGCCGTAGTGTACAATACCGGCCACCTCTTCGGTTTCTTTTCTATTTTTAATGCCGATGCTATAAAAAATGCATCGCTTATAAAGGGTGGTATGCCGGCGCAATACGGCGGCAGACTTTCATCGGTATTGGATGTAGCTATGAAGGATGGTAATATCAACAAGTTCCAGGTTGACGGCGGTATCGGGTTAATCGCTTCGCGGTTATCAATACAGGGACCGGTTAAAAAAGATAAAGCTTCTTTTATTGTATCGGCACGCAGAACATATATAGATGCGCTGGCCAAACCGTTTATAAAAAAAAGCAGTGAGTTTTACGGCTCAGGTTATTATTTCTATGATTTGAATGCAAAAATCAATTATCGTTTTTCGCAAAAGGACAGGTTGTACCTGAGCGGTTATTTCGGAAGAGATGTATTTGATTTTAAAAATGCGAAGCGTTCTTTCCGCTCTAATATTCCATGGGGCAATTCTACCGCTACGCTGCGATGGAACCATATATTTAATCCGCGGTTGTTTGCCAATACTACGGTGGTGTACAACGATTATAATTTTCAGTTTAATGCACAGCAAAATAATTTCGCACTCAATCTTTCTTCGGGTATTCGCGACGGCAATATAAAAGCGGATTTTGATTACTACCCGTTGCCGCAGCATAAAGTAAAATTCGGCGGTCAATACACTTTTCACAAATTTGTACCCAATGTACTTTCGGGCCGGCAGGACTCAGTGGTTTTTGAGCCCAACAACACAGGGAAAAAGTATGCTAATGAAACGGCGCTGTATATACAGGATGATTGGGAACTGAGTGATAAAATAAAATTTAACTACGGTTTACGTTTCAGCGGGTTTACACAAATAGGCCCGTATAAAAAATATACCCGTGACGCGGATTTAAATAAGATTGACAGCACTACGTATAAAAGATTTCAGTCTGTAAAAACATATGGCGGCCTTGAACCAAGGATTACGGCCCGCTATGCCATTGATGATGCCACTTCTGTAAAAGCAGCGGTGAGCCGCAATTTGCAATACATACACCTGGTAAGTAATTCGGGCAGTACATTACCTACCGATTTGTGGGTACCAAGTACGTATAATGTAAAGCCGCAAATAAGCTGGCAATATGCAGCGGGTGTGTTTAAGAATTTTAAAGATAATACGTACGAAACATCCATCGAACTGTACTATAAAAACATGCGCAATCAAATTGAATACAGGGAAGGATATACGCCGTCGTTGGCCGATCCCGAGATTGAATTTGTATTTGGTAAAGGATGGAGTTACGGAGCCGAATTTTTTGTAAATAAAACAAAAGGAAAGTTCAACGGTTGGGTTGGTTATACCTTGTCATGGACATGGAGAAAATTCCCGCAACTGAATGACGGTATAAAATACCCGGCTAAGTTCGACAGGCGTCATGATTTATCGGCGGTAGCAAATTATGAAATAAATAAAAAATGGAGATTGGGCGCCGTATTTGTATATGGTACCGGCAATGCTACTACATTACCCGAAAGATTTTATTTGGTAAGCGGTGCATTAACACAGGAATACAGTGCCATAAATCAATACAGGTTGCCTTCCTATCACCGGTTCGATTTATCGGCTACATACACACCCGTACCTAAGAAAGCGAAACGATTGCAGAACTATTGGGTGTTCAGCATCTATAATGTATATAGTCGGCAAAACCCTTATTTCATTTATTTTGATTACGATGGAACACCCCTTAGCGGAACGTTGGAAGTAGAAGCAAGACAGGTTTCTCTGTTCCCTATATTGCCTTCCGTTACATGGAATTTTAAATTTTAATTGGCAGGCGGCTTTTCATAAATGAACCGCACCATCGCATTTTTTTGTTCAGTAGCCGTTAAAAAAAGTTGGTAACGTTTTCCATTGGCCATTATGGTCATCAGTGCGGTATTGGGCGGTATGGTACCCAGGTTTTCAGCTATCATTACTACTTCCTGCTGCGTTCTGTTCAAATCAATTTTTACATCAAGCGGCAATGCTTTGGAAGTTAATTTTTTCATACTCAATACCGGGAAATTATTGACGAATACGGAAATAGAATCATTGTCGATAATACCGTTATCATAAAAACTGATGTGGATTACACCTGTATCAACTTTTATTTCTTTTACCAATTCGTTTTTGCGCAGCGTAAGTTTTTCGGAAGCTTTTTCTATGTCTTTAAATTTGCCTTCGGTAATGCGTGTCAACTTGATTCTTCCGGGCGGACAGTTGCCGCTTCCGTTCATCATCTTACCCGACATTTCACCTACCAATGATTCTTTATTTCCTTCTTTTGTATGATACAGCGAAAAGTTTTTTATGCAGGGGACACAATCAACGGGTACATGAAAAGTCATCACCTTTAATTCATTTACAATAACTCTATGTTGCGTCGGGTTAAAGAGTCCGTCAAATTCTTCCTTTACATAATTGGTTATATCGGAGTAGTGATAAGATGTACCGGTAATATCATTGCCTTTCAGGGTTATATTTAATTCTATATTATATACGGGAAAACAACCGCCGGGACCAAGGGTCAAACTTCCTTTCCAGGTGCCGCTGATATCTTGCGCATTGGAAATTGCACAAACGGCAGAAAGAAAAATGATGGCTCCGATTTTTTTCATAATGTAACGGGAAGATATGTTTTTAAGCCGTTACCGGCTCATAATTTACTTTAACGGTAGAAATAAAATATGATTGCGGGGCTAAGGCTTTATAAATCATGCCTAGGGAAGGGGAACCGTTTTTTGATACCTGAATTTCACCATCGCATTTTTTTGCTCGGTGGAAGTAATACGTACTTCAAATTTTTTATCGCCGGCTGTTACAATCATTAAAGAGGTATTTGGAGGAATGCGACCCAGGTTTTCGGCAACCATTACCAATTCATGCTCCGAGTTGTCTTCGTCCATTCGCAGGTTCACCGTCAGCGCTTTTGCCGTAAGTAATTTTTTAGAAAGTATCAACTTGTTATCCAGGTAGACCGATATGGTATCACCGTCTATTTCTCCGTTATCAAACAATTTAACAACTACTTCTTCGCTGTTCACTACAATCATTTTGGTCAGTTCATTAGCACGGGTTTTCAGCACCTCGGGTTTGGGCAGTTGTGGTTTTACCGGCGGGTCTTTTTTTACAATTACGGGTACCGGCGTTTTTTTAATAGTATCAATGCCCGGTTTTACTATTGGTTTATTTTTTACTACGGGCGGCGCGGTTTTTTTCTGTAGGGGATTGGCAACGGGCGGTGTTGTTTTCTTTACAACGGGGGGAGTCGTCTTTTTTACAACCGGCGGTGTCGTTTTTTCAACCGGTTTTTTATTAGTGGTAACGGAATTATTTTTTCTTAAAAAAGGTTCTACATAAAATTCAGATGTTTTTACCCTGCGCAAATAAACTTTGCCGCCACCGCAGTCGCCCCATTTACCATTATTTTTCGGGTTACGGCGATCTTCGGATTTACCCAAATAACTGCCTGTTAAAAATTCTTCTTTACCCGAACTTTCATATACTAAATTATAATTCATGAGACAGGTGCCGCCGCCGCCAAGGCTTCTTACTTCTACGGTTTTAAGTTCCTGTGTTTTTAAATTTTTTGTTTGTTTAGAGTACTGGCCGGTCATAACCGCTTTACCGTAAAATCTTTTATCCAAATAAGAATAAGAAACGCCTTTGGTAGAATTGCCCGTTCTGGAAACCTGCATTTCTATTTTATATTCCTCGCCGTACTCGGTTACGAAATAGCCCCGCCAGATGCCGCTTATATCTTGGGCAACGGCACTATTTGCCGAAATTAAAACCAGGGAGAGAATAAAAATCAGGTACTTCAATTTCTTTTTTTTAAGCCGAATACAAAACTAATGAATAAGTTGCTAAAGCTGATTGCTCTACGGCAATAGTTTGTTAATTTTGCCACTCTTTAATTGTCAACGGACTATACCGGCAGCCGCAATAGATAGTATAAACTTAGATGCAGATGTAAAGTTTTTATTTCCTGAAGCGGATGGCAGCCGTAAACTGCTGACCTAAAAAATTGAATTACTTAATTAATGATCAACATTACATTTCCGGACGGGGCGGTACGACAGTACGAGAAAGGAACTACTGCATTAGGTATTGCAAAATCAATTTCAGAGGGCTTGGCGAAAAAAGTACTCGCTTCAGTAGTCAATGGTCAGGTTTGGGATGCAGGCCGGCCCATTGAGCTGGATGCTTCATTGCAATTGCTGACATGGAACGATAAAGACGGTAAATCAACTTTCTGGCATTCGTCAGCACATGTAATGGCCGAAGCGGTAGAAGCCACTTTTCCCGGTGTAAAATTTTGGGTAGGCCCTGCTGTTGAAAACGGTTTTTATTACGATATGGATTTGGGCGATAAAAAAATGACCGAAGAAGATTTGGCGGTATTGGAAAAGAAGATGAACGAACTGGCCAAACAAAATAGTGTTTTTATACGAAAAGAAATAGCGAAAGACGAGGCTATAAAATATTTTTCGGAGAAAGGTGATGAATACAAATTGGATTTATTGCAAAACCTTACCGATGGTGAAATAACTTTTTATACACAGGGCCAATTTACCGATCTGTGCCGCGGGCCGCATATTCCCAATACCGGTATTATAAAAGCGATCAAACTTACAAGCGTAGCCGGCGCTTATTGGAAAGGTGATGAAAAAAATAAACAGCTTACCCGGGTGTATGGTATCAGTTTTCCTTCCCAAAAAGAATTGGATGAATACTTGTTGATGCTGGAAGAAGCTAAGAAAAGAGACCACCGCAAATTGGGTAAGGAGTTAAGCATTTTCACTATGGATGATGATGTGGGCCAAGGATTACCGTTATGGATGCCGAACGGCACTATCATTATTGAAGAATTGGAAAGATTGGCCAAAGAAACCGAACATGCCGCGGGTTATAAAAGAGTAGTAACGCCGCATATTGCCAAAGAGAGCATGTACCTTACCAGCGGGCATTTGCCATATTATGCCGACAGCATGTTTCCGCCAATGGAACTGGACGGTACAAAATATTATTTAAAAGCGATGAACTGCCCGCATCACCATAAAATTTATGATGCGGAGCCCAAAAGTTATAAAGACCTGCCGTATCGTATTGCCGAGTATGGTACCTGCTATCGTTATGAGCAAAGCGGCGAATTGTTTGGCCTGATGCGTGTACGTTGTCTGCATATGAATGATGCACATATTTATTGCAGTAAAGAGCAATTTGCAGAAGAGTTCAGAGCGGTAAATGATATGTACCTTAAATACTTTAAAATATTCGGGATAGATAAATATGTGATGCGCCTGAGTTTGCACGATCCCAAAAAAATGGGGCAGAAATATGTAGATGAACCCGAACTTTGGAAAGAGACCGAAGCAATGGTTCGCCAAGTTTTGATTGAATCAAACATACCTTATGTAGAAGTGCCGGACGAAGCAGCTTTTTACGGACCTAAGATTGATGTACAGATTTGGAGTATTATCGGCCGTGAGTTTACATTGGCAACTAACCAGGTGGATTTCAATTCGGGTAATAAATTCAAACTCAGTTACACCAACCAAAACAATCAATCCGAAGTACCGCTTATTATTCACCGGGCGCCGTTGGGTACACACGAACGCTTTATTGGGTTTTTGCTGGAGCATTATGCGGGTAAATTCCCGGCTTGGCTGGCTCCGTTGCAGGTCAAGATTCTCCCCATCAGCGATAAGTTTATGGATTACAGTAAAACTATTTTAGAAAAGCTGAAAAAAGCTGATATTCGTGCAGAGATTGATGACAGGAACGAAAAGATAGGTAAGAAAATAAGAGATACTGAATTGATGCGTGTGCCTTATATGCTGGTAGTAGGAGAGAAAGAAATGAACGAAGGAAAAGCGGCTGTAAGAAGACAGGGCAAAGGCGATTTGGGCGCAAAGAATGTAGAAGAGTTTATGGCTGAATTACAGCATGAGATTAAAGAAAGAAGTTCTTTATAAAATAAAAATAAAACAAAACTCCCTTGCCCTGAGGGAAATTAATAATTAAAACAATCATACCTCCTTAAGGGAGCGGAGGTGAAAATATTATGGCAGTACCTTCAAAAGGTGGATTTAAACCAGGTGGTTTTAGCAAACCCGGAGGCGGCAGCCCCGGTGGCGGATTTAACAAAGGTGGTTTCAGAGGGCGTTTCGTACCCCGCAAAGAAGCAGAACATCGTATCAATCATTTTATTCGCGTACCGCAGGTAAGGTTGGTTGGCGAAAACATTGAAGTAGGTGTTTACTCTACTCAGGATGCACTTAAAATTGCGCAAGAACAACAACTTGATTTGGTAGAAATTTCTCCGCAAGCCGATCCGCCTGTGTGCCAGGTAATTGATTATAATAAATTCCTTTATAATAAGAAGAAGAAGGAAAAAGAGATGAAGGCCAAGTCAAAAGTATCGGAAGTAAAGGAAATACGTTTTACCCCTAATACTGATGATCATGACTTTGACTTCAAAGCAAAACATGCCGAAAACTTTTTGAAAGACGGCAACAAGGTAAAAGCTTACGTACAGTTTAAAGGCCGTGCCATACAATTTAAAGAAAGAGGGGAGCTGCTCCTGTTGAAATTTGCCGAGCGGCTGAATGAAGTAGGTATTTTGGAGAGTTTGCCCAAACTGGAAGGCCGTAGAATGTTGGCTATGTTTGCGCCGAAAGGGAAAAAGAAGCCTGAAAAGGTAAAAAAGCAAGATAACAATCCTGAGTGATTATAAATAATGAGCCTTTCGAGGCTCTTTTTTTTGCAAAAAACCTCTATCTTCGCAGCCCGTTTGAAAAAACGGAAGTTCTTTCCGCTTAACGGAAAAATTCCTGAAGAGGTTCAATAAGGGTTCTGCCTGTGCGGAAACACCTCAAGGGTACACCTAAAAAAGCATACTAATGCCAAAGGTAAAAACAAATTCAAGTGCCAAAAAAAGGTTTAAAGTAACCGGCACGGGTAAAATCACCCACCAAAAGGCTTTCAAACGCCACATTCTCACTAAAAAATCAACCAAACGCAAACGCAATATGCGTATTGACGGTACAGTAGCAAAAGCCAACCTGGATTTTGTAAAAAGACTGTTACGGTTAAAGTAAGCTGCTTTTAATGAGCCGTTCGGTTCATAACAAGCAGGTTTGAAATCAACATTTACAATTTAAAAAAATTTTAGAATATGCCACGTTCAAAAAATGCAGTTGCATCAAAGGCACGCAGAAAAAAAATATTAAAACAAGCCAAAGGTTTTTACGGCAAACGTAAAAACGTATACACCGTAGCCAAAAACGTTGTAGAGAAAGGTATGACCTATATGTATGTAGGTCGTAAATTAAAGAAAAGAGAATACCGCACATTATGGATTGCACGTATTAATGCAGCCGTACGTGAAGAAGGAATGAACTACAGCCAGTTTATTCATAAGCTGAATGAGAAAGGAATTACATTAGATAGAAAAATATTGGCTGATTTGGCAATGAACGAGCCCGAAACATTTAAAGGTTTGTTGGCGCAGGTAAAATAAGTTTGAAAAAAATATTCATTGTAAAAAGGGCTGTTATTTAATAACAGCCCTTTTTATTTTTAGTTAAGACGCTTTAAAATAATTTCATTTAAATAAAATAAATGCAACTGTATTTGAAGGGGTGTTTTGTTTTATGATAGTTAATAATTGATGCGAACGTGATTGCAGTTTCGGAAGGGCGGATTCTTTTTCAATATTTATAATAGCGGGATAAGCATGCTTCTGTAGTACGGCCGGTAAAAGAATTGAAAGAGATTCCAAAAAATATTTTTTAAAAAAGGAGAGAGTAAAGAAGTGAAATTTATTATTACGAAAGATGATTTACGTTTTTATGATAATAATTTAAAATATAGCTACGAGCCCGGAGAGTTTTCGGTTTTTATCGGCGGCAATTCTAAAGAGTTGAAAGAAGCGGTGTTTAGTATTTTTTAATTTTTATTGCAAATGAGAACCGTCATAAACCAATTCCAAAAAACTTGCGGTTCATTTTCATTTGCACTTTTGCGTAGTAATTACTGTAACTCTAAATACTAACGGTCGGTAGTCGTTTGTAGTAACCAATGTTTTATTTATAACTTATTGTATACAAGTTTGTCAGCCGGATTTTTTAAAAACTTTTTTATCGTTAAGTGGTTAAAAAAATTTGGCAAAGTTGATTTTTCTCATTTCCTTTACAATATATAGTATAGTATAGTATAGCGTTATTTTCTGCTATCTTATTGTATTTTTTTCCCGTTCCTTGTGATAGCTAAGTTGTAACTTTTTTTACAAAACGAAAAAACTGCTATTATGAATCAACTGCTTACTCTAAGAGCGAATTTTAGATTTTTACCAATTATTTTTATTTTTCTTCTTACTTCTTTCTTTAGCTATGCGCAGGAAAAGAAAGTATCGGGCAAAGTGACTGATGAAAACGGAGCGCCGATGGATAATGTAAGTGTAGTAGTAAAAGGACAAACCGCAGGTACGTTAACCGATGCCAAGGGATTGTATTCGCTGAATGTACCGGGTGATAATACCGTGCTGGTTTTTTCTTACGCCGGTTATATAAATCAGGAGATGAATACTTCCGGTAAGACATCCATTAATTTGCAACTGGCGCCTGATACAAAGAAGGCCAGTTTAGAAGAAGTGGTGGTAATTGGTTATGGTACGCAAAAAAAGAGGGATTTAACAGGGGCTATAGGCTCCATATCAAGAAAAGATTTTGCCAATAAGCCTTTTACAAGCCCCGATCAGATTTTGACCGGTCGTATAGCAGGCGTTAATATCACCAATCGTAGTGGAGATCCCGGTGCTCCTATTGAGGTGCGAATACGTGGTATTGGTACTGCAGGTAATAACCAGCCGCTTTGGATAATTGATGGGGTGCCCGTTGCTACAAATACAACTACAGTAACAGTTAACACCGGAAGTCAAACGGAAACAAACCCTTTATCCGGTATTAACCCAAGCGATATTGAAAGTATTGATGTATTAAAAGATGCTTCGGCTACTGCTATCTACGGCGCCCGTGCAAATAACGGGGTTATATTAGTAACTACTAAGCGGGGCAAAGCGGGGGCAGCTATGCTAAGTTACGATGGTTATATAGGTGTTCAGTCCGTTCCAAAAAACAAATTATTTAAAGTGCTGAACACAGATGAGTATATTAAATTTCAACAAGACGGAATGGGTAATAATTTTTCAGCTTTTGCAGGAAAACCTACTGTTGACTGGCAGGATTTGGTGTTTAAAACGGGCATTGGAACCACTCATAACTTAACGCTATCCGGTGGAAGCCAAAATGCTACTTATAGTTTTGGGGCGGGCTATTTTAAACAGGAGGGTATTCAAATAGCTCAAGACTTCACCAGGTATTCCGCAAAGGCCACTTCAGATGTAAAAGTTGGTAAATATATTAAATTCGGCGAGTCTTTATTATTAAGCAGGACTGAAAGGCAAACTCAATCAGAAGATTTCTCAAATGCAGGAGCGGGTTCTGCAAGAAATGCACCTTTTTTTCAACCCTATACAGCTACAGGTGAGTATAACCCGGCTAATCCCACTACCACAGGCGGCGCTAATAGCCCAAAATTTTCTTTGGAGTGCCGATCCGAATGTAGGCTACACTAAAACGATTCCATAATAAAATATTAGGGAACTTGTATGGAGAACTTGAACCGATAAAGGGGTTAAAATACAAAGCCAGCTTTGGGCCTTGATTATAATGAAGTAACCGGCTTGTTTTATCAGAATGCTGTAGATTTTACCGGTATTGGCAGCCCAAGAACTGCACTTATAGTAAATGAGCAGCCAAAAGAAGCAACCCTTACTTTAACGCATACCCTTACCTACGATAAAACATTTGGCAAAAGTAAAATAACCGCTTTAGTAGGATACGAGCAAACCAGCTATCTGTTGCGCAGGTTAAGGGTACAAGGTAATGGCCTGTTCAACCCTCCTTTGGGGCTGGCGGGCGGATCAGCTGCATTTGGTTCTGCAGAAACTGCCGACCACTGGAATATTCAGGGTAAATTGGCCCGCTTGTTTTATTCTTATGACGATCGATACCTCGTAACAGCTACAATCAGGGAGGATAAATCGTCTCGGTTTGCTAAAGCAAATAATTCAGGAACTTTTCCGTCCTTCGCCCTTGGATGGAGGCTTAGCGAGGAGAAGTTTTTAAAAGATTCGAAACTGTTTGATGAATTGAAAATCAGGGCCGGTTGGGGTCAGTCCGGCAACCAGTTTACGGGCACCAATTTCTCCTACCTCCCTGCGCTCAGCAGCTTTGTTAAATACGTGGTAGGTAGGGGGCAAACCATTGTAACCGGCTATGCTCCCGTGCTGTTTGCTAACCCGGACTTAAAATGGGAAACTGCTATTCAAACAAATATTGGCCTCGACTTTTCCATGCTTAAATACAAGCTTACCGGTTCTATTGATTATTTCAGCAGAACAACGAAAGATTTACTGATAAGTGTTCCGGTTGCATTAAGTACCGGCTTTTACCAGTTTGCTGATTTAAACTCAGGTACTTTAACCAACAAGGGTATTGAGTTTACGTGCAAATTACAGGGACAAAATTGGCGATTTTGGATATAACATCGGTGGCAATTTTACTTTTGTAAAAAATGAATTTACAAAACTACCCGATGGCATTGATTATATTCAGCTCAACGATAAGCGCATTTCTTTAGGCAGGCCATTGGGTTATTTTTACGGATATAAAACCGAATGGTATTTATCCAAACCGATGCTGAAGTACCTGCTACAGACGGATATACCGGTGCGAAAGCGGGAGATATAAAATTTGTAGATGTAGATGGAGATAAAAAATTAACCGATGACGACAGAACTTATTTAGGAAGCCCTATCCCTCAATTCTTTTATGGAATTACGTTGGGTGCCGATTATAAGTTGTTCGATTTGTCCATTGTATTACAGGGGGTGGGCAACTATACGGTTTATAACGGTCCCCGTGCAGGCCTCGAAAGTATGACCAACTCAGATAACCAAAGCACTGCTGTGTTAAACAGGTGGACGCCTGCCAATAAAAGCAATACCATGCCCCGTGCCAATAGCGGGTATAATACCAACAATGGTTTTACTGATCGGTTTTTAGAAAATGCTGCATTTCTTCGTGTAAAAAATCTACAGGTAGGGTATAATATAAAATCAATTTCTGCTGCAACTAATGGACTGATTTCTTATGCCCGGTTTTATATAGGGGTATCTAACCTTTTTACATTTACCAAATATAAAGGGTATGATCCTGAAGTTACCAGGCAGCAGAGTTTTGCCGGTGGAGAAAACCAGTTTTTAAATGGATATGATAACGGTAATGCCCCGCAATCAAGAATGGTTCAATTTGGCTGGCAGATTAATTTTTAAAAAGAATATAAATATTACTATATGAAAAAAAGATTTTTTATTCAGCTCCTTTTGGTGGTTTCAGCAGGCATAGGTGTTACAGTTTTTGTAACCTCTTGTAATAAACTTGACCTGACACCATTAGACAAAACAACTACTTCTACTTTTTTTAATAAAAAAGCAGATTTTGACGGAGGCTTATTTGCCGCGTATTCCTCCATGCAGGATTTATGGATGGTCAACAGCGCCACCTCTTTTGGCGGAAAAAACGGGTGGGGTTCATTTTGGGTAACAACTATGGTCGCAAGCGATGATGCCGAATTTAATACCTCTCAGAACAATTCACAAGCTGATGTACAAGATGTAGATGCGCTAAATTTAAGAGCAAACAATCGGTTTATTTTTACGGTATATGCAGAAACATATGAAGGAATAAACAGGGCCAATATTGTGTTGGAGGCGGTTGATAACGGCAAAAATAATCTTACCGATGCCGAAAAGAAGGCCGTTATTGCAGAGGCAAAATTCATAAGAGGTTTCTTTCATTTTTTGGCGGCTCAAATGTGGAAAACAGCCCCACTGGTAACAGAAACAGCAAAAACGCTTCAGCAAACGTATAAGAATAGCGATCCAACAGCTCTTTTGCAGGCTAGTTTGGATGATTTTAAGGCTGCGGCCATTGATTTGCCGGCATCATGGGACGATGCGAATACAGGCCGGGCTACCAAATGGACAGCACGGGCTTACGAAGGGAAAGTAAATGTATGGTTGAAAAAATGGAATGATGCTGTTGTTGCTTTCGAAGATGTTGAGAAAAATGGCGGATATGAGTTATTGGCCGACTATGAGGATGTATTTGCTTCAGCAAAAGAAAATAGTAAGGAATCAGTTTTTGAAGTTCAGTTTGGCGGACCTTATTCGGACGATAACGCCTGGATACTGGACGATAACGGCAATGAAGACTTTAAATCTACCCAGGGTATCGCCCGTCTCTGGTTCTTTAATGCACGTTTAGATGGAGGCGGGATACGCTGGTTTGTACCCTCCCCAAAATTGAAAACTTTATTTGATGAAGAGCCGGGTGACAAAAGGCTGGATGCAGCTTTGTATTATAAGGAGGGTGAAGATTATACTGCTTTTGATGGCGGAGCTGTAACACCGGGTGTTTTTACTAAGGTTCTTCCTCCTGATCCTACTTCACAATCATCTACAGGCCTTGCCATAAAAAAATATATGGGCAGCAAAAATACGGATCCGGCATATTATAGAAGTGGAAATAATGTTACATTTAACAATGAACGCTTTTTGAGGTATTCTGAAGTATTGTTATTACATGCCGAAGCTTTGTTAAGCGGCGGTGCGCCAAAAGGCGGAAGTATATATCAAACTGCGGATGCCTGTATTAACGCAACAAGGACGAGGGCAGGATTAAGTAATTTGTCCGGAGCTACCTTAACGCAACTTCAAAAAGAAAAGCAAAAAGAACTTTGTTTTGAGCCGGCCAGGTATTTTGATATGATACGATGGAATATCGGGGGTGCTAAAATATTCCCTTTTCCGCAGGATGAGATTGACAGAAACCGGGGAAACCTTGTACAAAATTAACAGAACGAATATCCCGGATTGGGCTTATATTTTTTTGGATAGCAAGCAATTGTTTTTTAAAAGCAACAGGCAGATAGAAATCTGCCTGTTGCTTTTAAATGGAACCGGATTATTTACGAACTTTAAAGGGGAATATCCATTCGACATTAAAACTGTCTCTTTGAAATGTCATGACAACGAAGGGGCCACCACCTGCCGGTCAAAGATGCATTGCTCAACAGGTATTCCCTTAGTAAGGATGACAATATCGGTTTAATATCTAAATAGTATAAAATAATTTATGCAATTGGTAAATTAAAAATGCTTATGTGTTTAAGAATTAAAACAGCTTGTCTGATTGTAATACTTTTTTCTGTTTTAGCCTGTAAAAAACACAATACAGTTTTCAGGGAAGTAATTCCATCTGAGAGTGGTGTGGATTTTAATAATAAACTTACCTACTCCGATTCTCTTACAGTGCTGGATTTTGAATACATGTTCAATGGTGCCGGTGTTGCATTATGTGATATTAATAACGACGGGCTGCAGGATATTTTATTTACCGGCAACATGGTTCCTGCAAGGCTTTATCTCAACAAAGGCAATGCCGCAGGTGGCGGCACAGGTTTAAAGTTTGAAGACATTACTGAAAAGAGCGGATTAAAAGCGGAAGGCTGGTGTTATGGTATTGCCGTGGTGGATATTAACCAAGATGGTTACCGGGATTTTTATATTTGTAAATCCGGAAATAAAAACACACCGGCTTCACAACGGCGTAATTATTTTTTCGTCAACAATGGCAACAACACGTTTACAGAATCCGCAGCAAAAATGGGACTGGATGATGATGGCTACGATGTACAAGCTGCCTTTTTTGATTACGATAAAGATGGAGACTTAGACATGTACCTAATGCGTAATTCCTTTGTAAACTACAATCGAAATAATGCCCGCGAAATAAAGCCTGAAATGGAAACCTCATCAACCACCGACAAACTTTTCCGCAATGAAGGTAACCTGCAATTTACAGATGTTTCCAAAGAAGCCGGTATTACGATAGAGGGTTTTGGGTTAGGCGTGGCCGTATGCGACATCAACAAAGATAACTGGCCTGATGTATATGTGTCAAACGATTTTATCACCAGCGATTTGGTTTGGATAAATAATCATGACGGCACCTTCACTAATAAAGCAAAAGAATATTTGCGGCATCAAACTTATAACGCAATGGGGAATGATGTGGCAGATTTTAATAATGATGGCAATGATGATATTGTAACGGTGGATATGCTTCCCCCTGATAATAAAAGATGGAAACTTACGATCCCCGGTAACCGGTATGACGAATTTAATAATTCAGTGAATATGGGTTATGCTCCACAATATGTACGTAATACTTTGCAGTTGAATAATGGCGACGGAACCTTTAGTGAAATTGCACAGGTATCGGGTATCAATGCTACTGAATGGAGCTGGGGCCCTTTGTTCGCTGATTTTGATAATGATGGCTGGAAAGACTTATTTGTTGCCAATGGTTATAAAACTGATATTACCAATCTTGATTTTATGACGTATGGCAAACGTGCTTTGTTTATGGGCACTCCCGAGGCCAACCGCAGAGAAAGATTAAAAATACTGCAAAATTATCCCGGCATCTATGTAAGCAATTATGTGTTTAGAAATAATCATGACCTTACTTTTTCTGATGTTTCAAAAAATTGGGGTTTGGACAAGCCCTCTTATTCTAACGGTGCTGCGTATGGCGATTTGGATAATGATGGCGACCTTGATCTTGTTGTAAATAATATTGATGCAGCAGCCTCTGTTTACGAAAACCAAACCAATAAACTGAATCCAACAGCAAAATGGATGGAAATAAAATTCAAAGGGCCTCCGGGTAACCGTGACGGGCTGGAAACTAAAGTAAGTTTATGGCAGAACGGAATGATGCAGTATGGTTATTGTGCACCGGTAAGGGGATATTTATCAAGCGTACCTGCAATGGTTCATTTTGGATTAGTTGATAAGCCCATTGACAGCATAAAAGTTTTATGGCCTGATGGTAAAACACAAATTGTAAACAAGCCGGCATTAAACCAAATGCTGGTACTCGACTATAAAAATGCAGTATCAGCTGCAACACAGTTCGGTGATGTTATAAAACCATCATTACTGTCAAAGGTTGATTCTTCTTTGCAAATAAATTACCTGCACAAAGAAGATGATTACATTGACTTTAAAGCACAACCCATTTTGCAGCACACCTGCTCACATGAAGGGCCGGGGCTTGCAGCAGGCGATGTAAACGCGGATGGCTTGGATGATTTCTTCATAGGTGCAGCAGCAGGTTTTGATGGTATTGTTTTTGTTCAGCAGAAAAACGGAAAATTTATACAGCAATCACTTCCTCACGATAATCATGCTGATGATATGGGTGCATTATTTTTTGATGCAGATAAAGATGACGATTTGGATTTGTATGTAGTAAGCGGTGGCACCACTGCCGAGAAAAACGGTAATCCAATTTATCAGGACAGGCTTTATATGAATGATGGCAAAGGAAAATTTTCATTGTTAGTAAACGCACTGCCTGCGGTGAATAACAGTGGCGCAAGTATTGTTGCTGCAGATTATGATAAAGACGGCGACCTTGATTTATTTGTTTGCGGACGGGTAAGCCCCGGTGAATATCCAGTGTCGCCAAAAAGTTTTTTGTTGAGAAATGATGTTTCAAATGGTGCAGCAAAGTTTACTGATGTAAGTGCCGCTCAATTGCCACAACGGGGAAATATGGGAATGGTTACTACTGCTTTGTGGACAGATTTTGATAATGATGGCTGGATTGATTTGGTTGTTGCAGGAGAATTTATGCCTATCACTTTTATTAAAAATGAAAAAGGCAAACTCATAAGTAACTCCCCACTCACCATTGACAACTCACAAGGATGGTGGAATAGTTTGGTTGCAGGCGATTTTGATAATGATGGTGATATAGATTACTTAGCAGGAAATACCGGTTTGAATAACTGGCTTAAAACAAGTATTGCAGAACCTGTTTCTGTGTACGCAAAAGATTATGACAAGAACGGAAGGATTGACCCTATTCTTTGCCATTACAATGATGGCGTTGAATATATCGTTCATTCAAGGGATGATATCAATTTACAAATGACGGCAATGAAAGCAAGGTTCAAAGACTATACTGCCTGGGCAGAAGTAAGTTTCAAGAACGCTTTTTTAAAAGAAGAAATTGCAGATGCATTGGTATTAAAGTGCCGGACATTTTCCAGTGCATTTATTGAAAACAAAGGAGCAGGAAAATTCGAATTACGTGCATTGCCGATAGAAGCTCAATTGTCGCCTATTTATGGAATGCTTTGTACCGATATTGATAGTGATGGCAACCTTGATGTGGTGTGTGCAGGAAATTCTTATGCATCCGAAGTGCAGGCGGGCCGTAATGATGCACAGGGTATGCTGATATTAAAAGGCAATGGTAAAGGCAGTTTTGTTGCAGACAGAACTGAGTTTAATACAGCCGGCGATAACAAAGCTATCAGCAGTATTCAGTCTGTTGATGGAAGCAGGCTATTGCTTGTAAGCAGTAACTCAGGTTCTTTAAAAACCTATCGTGTTAACCGGCAAACAAAGCAAATTCCGGTAACTGATGCAGATGTGTATGCTGTTATCACCAATGAAAATGGAAAAACGTATAAAGAGGAATTTCAGTTCGGGAATTCTTATTTATCACAAAGCAGCAGAAGGTTGAATGTTGCAGCAGGAACAAAGTCTTTAGTGATTTACGATAATAAAGGAAATAAACGGGAAGTGAAATTATGATGTGTGTCCGGCATAAAATTTTATTATTTTTTATTGTAACAGGGTTGGTTTCCTGTTCAAATAAAAAAACGTTGTTTGAGTCGTTGCCTTCTTCACAAACCGGAATTAATTTTATTAATAAAGTGGAAGAGAATGATAAGTATAATGTACTTGACTACATGAATATTTATACCGGAGCCGGAGTGGCGGCGGGTGATATTAACAATGACGGGCTGGTTGATTTATTTTTTAGCGGCAACCAGGTTTCTTGTGAAATGTATTTGAATAAAGGCAACCTGCCTGCCGGACAGGTAGGTTTTAAATTTGAAAATATTACAAAAAATGCCGGATTAGTAACAGATCGCTGGTGTACCGGTGTATCAATGGTTGATATTAATAATGACGGCTTCCTGGATATTTATGTTAATGTGGCCGGTAGTAAAAAATTCGGCAATACGGCTAATTTGTTATATATAAATAACGGCAATAATACATTTACCGAAAAAGCAATAGTTTATGGTATTGCCGATACAAGTCTTACAATGAATGCCTCTTTTTTTGATTATGATAAAGACGGCGACCTTGATTTGTTTTTGATAACCAATCCTGCCGATGAATTAGTTGCAGGTGTGAATAGTTTGAATGAAAGAAAAGCAAACGGCGAATCGGAAGGCACGGATATTTTATACAGGAATAACGGAAATCAAACGTTTACTAATGTTTCAAAAGAAGCCGGGATATTCTTGGATGGCTACAGCCTTGGTGCTGCCGTGAGCGATGTAAACAATGACGGATGGCCCGATATTTATGTTTCCAATGATTTTCTTTCCAATGATATTTTATATATCAACAATGGCCCTTCCCCCTCTCCACTTGGAGAGGGTCGGGGTGAGCCCGCCCGAACGACTCAGTCGGGCGGGGTTACGTTTACTGATAAAATAGGCACTTACCTGAAGCACAGCAGTTTTGCCTCTATGGGAAATGATATTGCTGATTTTAATAATGATGGCTTTACCGATATTTTTACACTGGATATGTTGCCCGAAGATAATTACAGGAAGAAGATGATTATTCCTTCTTCGAGTTACGATAAATTTCAATTGTCTTTGCAAAAAGGTTATTCCCCGCAGTACACAAGAAATACATTACAAATAAATAATGGTCGCGGCCCAAATGGCGAAAGCAGTTTTAGTGATATAGCTTTTTATGCAGGCGTAAGCGCCACCGATTGGAGCTGGGCTTCACTATGGGCCGATTATGATAATGACGGTGATAAAGATTTATATGTGTCCAACGGGTTTTATCGCGACTTGGGCAATCTTGATTATATTAATTACCAGGCTCGTTTACAAAATCCTATGGGAAAACAGGATGTAAAAAAAGCGGAGAAATTAAAAGCTATTAAAGAGTTGGCATCTATTCCATTGCAGGATTATTTTTTTGAAAATAACGGCGATTTGACATTTGCAAAAAAATCTGCTGAGTGGGGCTTTACCGAAAAAAGTTTTTCTAACGGCGCTTGCTACGCCGACCTTGATAATGACGGCGATTTGGATTTAGTCATCAATCAATTTAACAGCAAAGCAAAAATTTTCGAAAACAAATCCAATGAAATTACAAAGAATAATTTTTTAACCGTCCAGTTGCAGGGCGATGCAGCTAACCGGCAGGGAATAGGCGCTAAAGTATGGGTGTATACAAAAGATACATCCGATAGCTACCGGATGCAGTTCCAGGAATTGTATCCGGTCCGCGGTTACGAATCTTCCATGGAACCCCTGTTGCATTTTGGCATAGGTAAAAACAAAATTATTGACAGCGTTATTATTCAATGGCCTGATGGCAGGCTTTATAAAAAAAGTGCTGTAGACATAAATAGAAAAATCACCATTGCATATAATGATGCTGATAGTAATACGCTGCAGCAAAAGAATATAAGTTTCGGCAGCGGAGCACATTATTTTACAGAAACACCCGCTTCTTCAGGAATAAATTTTATACATACAGAAAATAATTTTGTTGATTTTAAATTACAACCGCTGTTACCGCACATGCACTCGCAGGACGGACCCGGTATTGCAGCCGGCGATATTAACGGCGATGGAAGAGATGATATTTATATCGGCAATGCCTCGGGCAGCAACGGAAGTTTTTTTATTCAGCAAAATGACGGTCATTTTGTACAGAAAGTTTTTTTAAAGAAAAATATTCTGTCAGAAGAAACAGGATTGCTGTTATTTGATGCGGATAATGATAATGATCTTGATCTGTACACCGTAAGCGGCGGATCAGAAAATGCGGAAGGTTCTGATGCGCAGCAAGACCGATTGTACCTTACTACCGGCAAGGGCGATTTTATTTATGCGGATTCGTCCCTTCCCAATACAGCAGCTGCCGGTTCTTGTGTTGTTGCCAATGATTATGACCATGATGGCGATCCGGATCTTTTTATTGGCGGAAGGGTAGTGCCCGGAAGTTATCCGCTGGCCCCGCGCAGTTATTTATTGCGAAATGATTTTAATAAATTAACCGGCAAGGTGAAGTATACCGATGTCACTAAAGAATTATCACCGGCTTTACAAAATATCGGCATGGTAACTTCTGCCATCTGGAGTGATTATGATAACGACAATTGGGCGGACCTTGTAATCGTCGGCGAATTCATGCCCGTCACTTTTATTAAAAATAAAGGTGGTAAAAATTTTGAAAAGCCTTTGCAGTTACCTAATTCATCCGGATGGTGGAACAGCATAACAGCCGGTGATTACGACGAAGACGGCGATATAGATTATGCAGCGGGCAATTTAGGTTTGAACAGCCGGCATAAAGCAAGCGCTGAACAGCCGCTTTGCATTTATGCTAAAGATTTTGATAAAAACGGAAGAATCGACCCCGTGATGTGTTATTACGTACAGGGAGAAAATTATATTTATCCTTCGCGGGATGAAATGATAAAACAAATCAACGCATTTCGCGGAAGGTTTCAAACCTATGAATCATTCGCCAAAGCAACTTTCGCCGCTTCTTTTACTAAGGAAGAACTGCAGGATGCGATGGTTGTAAAGAGTTATTGTTTTGAAAGCAGCTATATTGAAAATAAAGGAAACGGAAATTTTGAAAGAAAGCCATTACCTGCGCAAGCACAATTCGCACCTTTATACGGTATGCTCAGCAACGATTATACAGGAGACGGTCATGCGGATATTTTACTTACAGGAAATTCGTATGCTACGGAAGCTTCCACCGGCAGGTACGATGCTTTTACAGGCCTCTTACTTGCAGGTGACGGAAAAGGAAATTTTAAATGTATTACAAATAGCAAGTCGGGGTTTTTTAATGACGGCGATGCAAAAGGATTGGCGCAATTGAGTTTGCGGGATGGCAGGTTATTGATTTTAAGCGCTAATAATTCAGGTGCCGTAAAAAATTATTTGCAAAAGGAGTCTCCTGTTAGCAGTATAGCGGTAAATCAAAAAGATGCGTATGCAATTATTTATAAAAAAGATGGCAGCCGTATGAAACAGGAATTTTATTTTGGTAATTCTTATCTGTCTAATTCGTCAAGAATAATTTTAACGGGGCCGACAATAAAAAGTATTTCAATTTTTGATATCAGCAGCGTTAAAAGAGAAATTAATTTATAGCATGAAGAAACAGGTTTATATTTTATTAGTACTGGTTGTTGCACTGTCGGGTTGCAAACAACAAACTGATCAGCTAAAACTTGAAGCCTTTTGTAAAAATCAATTGCCGCAATGGAACAGGAATTTGACAAGAGTAATTATTACAGATATTTTTACGCCGCCGGTTTGCAGCCGCATATATGCTTATTGTAATATTGCCGCGTATGAAGCGATGCGACACACGGACAGCAGTTATAAAACTTATGCAGGTGTTTTACAAGGTTTACTGCCTTTGCCTTCGGTTACTGAAAAAAAAGAAAAGTGTTTTTATTCTATTGCCGGTGTAATCGCTTTTTCTACTACGGCGCAAAAACTGGTATTTAATCGTGATGCGATGGCAGAAATGGAAAATGAATACTTAAAAGAATTACGAACAATTTTAAAAGATAACAGACTTATTGATGACGCCATTGCGTTTGGCAAGCGAATTGGCGATCATATTGTTGAATGGGCAGCTAAAGACGGTTACCTGCAACGCACTTCTTTGCCCGGTTATTTTGTAACTAAAGAAGCCGGTCGTTGGCAACCCACTCCGCCGGATTATATGGATGCTGTAGAAAATAACTGGAAAACAATTCGCCCGTTTGTATTGGACTCGGTTTCTCAATTCAGGGCTGCACCACCAATAAAATATGATACAGTAAAAGGTTCTGCGTTTTATAAGCAAGCCTACGAAGTGTATGAGGCAGTAAAATCTCCAAACGCAGGTGATTCTGCCACTGCTTGGTATTGGGACGATAATCCTAATACATCCGTTACACAGGGACATATTGCTTATTTCCAGCAAAAAATGTCGCCGCCGGGTCACTGGGTACATATTGCGTGCAACGTGGCGACGAAAGAAAATTATGGTGAAGTAAAAACGGCATCACTTGTTTCACAAACTGCTGTTACAATTTTTGATGTTATAATATCCTGTTGGGAGACTAAGTATTATTATAATTATATCAGGCCCGAAACATTCATCAATAAATACATTGACAAAGATTGGTTGCCTTTAATTCAAACACCGCCTTTCCCGGAATATACCAGCGGTCATAGTTGTATATCTGCCGGTGCCGCCACTGTACTTACAAATATTGCAGGAGATAATTATGCTTTTATTGATTCAACAGAAGTGCCCTTTGGAAGACCTGTAAGAAAGTTTGAATCCTTTTACAGCGCCGCAGACCAGGCAAGTATCAGCAGGATGTACGGTGGCATTCATTTTAGAGAAGCATTAGACGCAGGAAATAAACAGGGAAAGGAAGTTGGAGCTTTTATCACTTTAAAATTGAAAAAATAAATTTAACTGCAATTTTTTTCATCAATTCAGATTTTAAGTTATACGGCTTTTTTGTTTATGCGTAACGTATTTGAACATATACAGGAGCTGGATGATATGCCTTCTTATACCAAACATGATCAGTTGGTAGAAGGTATTATTAATGCCATTAATGATAAGAGCCTTGTACCCGGCGATATGTTGCCTTCTGTAAATATTATGATAAAGGAATTGGGTTTTGCCAGGGAAACTATTGCGAAAGGATATAAGGATTTGGTAAACCGCGGGCTTATTGAATCAAGAAACCGGTTGGGTTATTTTGTGTTGAACAGTAATACGGATCAGTCACTCAAAGTGGCGCTGGTGATGTATGCAATAGATACATTCCAGGAACAGTTTTACAGGAGCTTCAGGAAAGAGCTGGGGAAAAATATACATTTAGATCTGTTTTTTCATCATGGTAATATTGATATGTGCGAAACCATTTTGAATATGATAAAAGGAAAATACGGAATGTATGTGGTGGCGCCCATTCCGCATCCTAAAACGAGAGAACTGCTGGGGCAAATTCCGCTGAATAAATTTTTGATGATTGATCGGTATGAATTAATAGACGGCGATTTTAATCATGTAACGCAGGAGTTCGAGGAGTCTTCGTACAGGGCATTTGCACAATTGGCGGATGCCATAAAAAAATTTGATGAAATAATATTTTTTCACTTACCCGGTTCATTAATACCCATTGAAATTGTAAGAGCTTTTAAAAAGTTTTTAAAAGATTTTTCTGTTAAGGGAAAAATGATGCCGGCGTATATACCGGGGTCGATTAAAAAAGGTGTTGTTTACTTCAGTATTGATAATATGGAGATTTGGGAAATATTGAAAGATTGCAGGAAAAAGAAATTGCAGCTTGGCAAAGATGCAGGATTGCTTACACACAATGATGAGCCGGTAAAAGAAATAATTTTTGATGGTCTTACAACTTACTCCGCCAGTTTTACATTAATGGGCGAAAAAGCGGGTAAAGCGGTTGCACAAAGACTCCCGATAAAAGAAACCATTCCGACAGTATTGATAAGAAGAAACTCCCTGTAATTGAAAATGAATAATCTTACTATCATAGAGAAATCATTTTTTCAATCGTTTTTTTATGGGTATATGTTTCGATGCCCGAGCAGAGAATATCAAATTGCTGAATACAGTACCGCTTATTAAGTTAAGCTCAAACGGGTATTCTTATTTACGGATAAAAATAATTTTTATAAACGCCTCACTAAAACTATTTCATGATCGCTGAGAATATAAAAAGAGTATTTATTGCGAAATATAATTCAGTGCCTTTAATAGTTCGTTCACCGGGCCGCATTAATTTAATTGGCGAGCATACGGATTATAATGAGGGATATGTATTGCCCGCTGCTATTAACAAAGCCGCATATATAGCTGTTTCGCTGCGTGATGATGATGAAATACAATTGACGGCTCATGATTTGAACGAAACTTTTTCCATCAACATTAAAGATTTAAAACCCATCGACGGTATTAATTGGCCCAATTATATTTTGGGAGCTGCCGCACAGTTTAAAGCAAAAGGTAAATTGATAAGGGGATTTAACGCAATACTTTCAAGTGATATACCGATAGGCGCAGGTCTTTCATCTTCGGCCGCAGTAGAGTGCTCGGTTGTATTTGCGTTAGACGAATTATTGCAAACGGGGTTAGAAAAAATTGAAATGGTAAAAATGGCGCAGAAGGCTGAACATGAATATGCCGGTGTTAAATGCGGTATTATGGATCAGTTTGCAAGTATGTTCGGCAAAAAAGATCATGTGCTTCGGCTCGATTGCCTTTCCTTGCAATACGAGTATTTCCAGTTGAGAATGGATGGTCTGAAAATTGTTTTATTAGATACCGGTGTAAAACATTCGTTGGCTTCATCCGAATACAACGTACGCCGCGAACAATGTGAAGAAGGAGTGAAGATGATACAAAAAAAATACCCGAATGTCAGCAGCCTTCGTGATGCGGATATGCAGATGATAAATGAATGCATAAGTTCTCCCTGCGTTATATACAGTCGTTGTAAATTTATTGTGGAAGAAAATATGCGTTTATTGGAAGCCTGTGCTGCGCTTGAAAAAAATGATATCAATACGGTGGGAAAAGAAATGTATGCGACGCATGAAGGGTTAAGTAAAGAATATGAAGTGAGTTGCGCTGAACTTGATTTCCTGGTTAATGCGGTGAAAGATAATATTCGAGTAATTGGCGCCAGGATGATGGGCGGCGGATTTGGCGGCTGTACCATCAATTTAGTAAAGGAAGAAGCTGTGGATGATCTTATTAAAAGTATTCAACAGCGTTATGAAGAAAGGATGCTGCTTAAATTAACAAGTTATATTGTATCGCCGGAAGACGGTACTTCTGTTGTACCCGCTTAGTTTTGCAGTTTCTTGCATTAAGCTGTTTTACTGAATTGCCTGCGATATTGTTTAGGCGTCATCTGTTTTATATTTTTAAATTGCTTGCTGAAATGAGCCCAGCTGTTGTAACCGCTGGTGTAGCAAATATCTATTATAGAGTCATTGCCTTCCCGCAACTGTTTACACGCATGCCCTATACGAAGCTCTTTTAAAAAATCAAAATAACTTTTTTTGATATTGCGTTTGAAAAAACGGCAAAAAGTAGGAATGCTCATTTCTGCTACAGCCGCTGCCTCTGTTAGAGTAACCGGCTCGAGAAAATGTTTGAAAGAAAACGTAAATATTTTTTCAATTGTACTGTTTTCTTCGTGGTCGCCGTCCGTGTCAAAGGATTTGGTGATAACCTTGTATTGTTTTGAAACACTTATTTGATGCAGCGCCGAGAGCAGTAATTGAATACGCTCGACGCCTGCAGCTTTTTCTATGTGTTCTATTCTTACCGCGATATCTTTTTGTAATGATTGTCTTAACTGTATTCCGTTGTTATCGCCTTCCAGCAATTGTAAAACTTTCTTCATCTCCGGTAATTGCAGAAATGAACTTCCCCAAAAATCTTTCAGGAAGTGAACCACCACGGCGCTGCCGATCATTTTTTGTTCCGACTTACGAAACCAATGCGGCAGGTTGGATGCCAGGAAAAAAACATCGCCTTTCTTATAATCGCCGATATAATCGCCGATGAGTGCAGTGCCATGCCCCTCGGCAATTACTATCAGTTCACATTCTTCATGCTTATGCCAATTGGTTTCAAATTGCGGTGTGCGGTATTTTCGGCATGCAAAAGAATTTTGTTCCTCAACGTGAATTTTCTGAATTAATGTTTGCATGCAGCTTGTAGTTTTAATTTTATCTTAGTGTTTGCAATAGCAAAATTATACGGTGCATATAACCGGGTGAAGTACTACGGTTGTAACCGCAAGACTTTCAAAATTATTTCAAAATTTCATTTGAACCTGTATTTTAACAGCATTTGTAAGCAAAATACTAAAAAAGTGATAAGATAGCATATATTTTTTTGTAGATAACAGTTGCCTTCTGACCTGTTTGAAAGATACTTTTGGAGTACCTTAAAACGATTGAATGCTGCTATTAGGAATTGATATTGGAACTTCATCCATTAAAGTATCCGTTGTGGATGCTCAATCGCGGCAATGCATCGCTTCGGCGCAATACCCTGATTCCGAAACATCAGTTATTTCACTTCACCACGGTTGGGCCGAACAATCGCCTGATACCTGGTGGGAGCATGTGCAGCAGGCCATATTACGGGTCAATGCTGCTAAAAAATATAACCCGCGGGATATTGCCGCTATTGGAATAGCCTACCAAATGCATGGGCTGGTTTGTACCGATGCCGATCAAAATGTATTACGTAATTCAATAATTTGGTGCGACAGTCGTGCTGTAAAACCGGGCGATGATGCCTTTGATGCCATAGGTCATGTAAAGTGCTTATCGCATTTACTCAATTCGCCGGGAAATTTTACCGCCGCTAAATTAGCTTGGGTAAAAAATAATGAACCGGATTTGTATGCAAAAATTCATACCGTTATGTTGCCCGGCGATTTTATTGCTATGAAACTGACCGGTGATATAACAACCACAATACCGGCTTTAAGCGAGGGTATTTTTTGGGATTTTAAAAATAACAGTTTAAGCGAGGACGTTTTTAGTTATTTCGGATTCAATAAAAATCTTATTCCTTCTATACATCCGGTTTTTGCAGAGCATGGAAAATTAACCGCATCAGTTGCATCTTCTTTATCATTAAAACCGGGAATATCTGTTACTTATAAAGCAGGCGACCAACCCAATAATGCATTTTCGTTAAATGTATTGGAGCCCGGCGAAGTAGCGGGTACTGCAGGCACCAGCGGTGTTATTTATGCAGTAAGTGATGAATTAGCTTATGATGAACAATCAAGGGTAAATACTTTTGCGCATGTAAATTATACAGCCCCCTCTCCTTTTGAGCAATTGAGTGAAACGAAAATTGGGAGCGAAGCCGGGAGGGGCGAGGACAGATTGGGTGTGTTACTTTGTGTAAACGGATGCGGTATTATGAACCGTTATATAAAAGATAATTTCGGTAACGGATTGTCTTATAAACAAATGAATGAATTGGCTGCAACAGTTCCTGCAGGCAGTAATGATTTGCCGGTGTTACCGTTTGGCAACGGCGCTGAGCGAATGTTGGGCAATAAAAGTATCGGCGCATCAATACATAACCTGGATCTCAATAAGCATACACCGGCGCATATTTTTCGTGCAGTTCAGGAAGGTATTGCCTGTGCACTGCGGTATGGTCTTGATATCATGCGCCAAAACGGACTTAAACCTTCCGTAATACGCGCCGGCAATGCCAATATGTTTTTAAGCGATGTGTTTACACAGTCATTTGTAAATCTTACAGGCGTTCCTGTTGAATTATACAATAATGACGGCAGCGTAGGTGCGGCATTAGGAGCAGGGATGGGAGCGAAAATTTTTAATAGCAAACAGGAAGCCTTTGAGGGGTTGAAAAAAATAAAAGTAGTGGAACCGGGTGTAAAAGAAAAGGAATCATACGCTGCATTGTATGTAAATTGGAAAGAACTTTTGGAAAGACATTTAAAAAAAGATGCACATAAGCAATTAGAAAAATCATATTGAGGTGCAAATAAAAAAGAATCACTAAAACTAAACTATATGACAGTCCTTATTGGCGATAAAGAATTTTTTAAAGGCATAGGCCCCGTTACATACGAAGGCCCGCAAACTGATAACCCGCTTGCATACAGGTGGTACGATGAAAATAAAACAGTAGCGGGCAAACCCATGAAAGAGTGGTTGCGTTTTGCCTGCGCTTACTGGCACAGCTTCTGCGGCAGCGGCGCTGATCCGTTTGGTGAAGCGACGCATTTGTTTCCCTGGAGTGAAAAGGCGGATGCAGTGGGAAGAACCCGCCCGGATGACCCGGTCGGACGGGCAAAAGATAAAGCAGATGCCGCGTTTGAATTCATTACTAAGTTAGGTTTGCCATATTATTGCTTTCATGATGTGGATGTAGTGGATTACACTAATGATGTAAATGAAAATGACAGAAGATTACAGGCATTAACTGAATATTTAAAAGAAAAACAAAAAGCTAGCGGTGTGAAATTATTATGGGGCACGGCCAATATGTTTTCGCACAGAAGATATATGAACGGCGCTGCTACCAATCCTGATTTTCATGTATTGACACATGGCGCCGCTCAAGTGAAGGCTGCATTGGATGCCACCATTGCATTAGGCGGAGAGAATTATGTTTTTTGGGGAGGCCGTGAAGGTTATATGAGTTTGCTCAATACCAATATGAAAAGAGAAAAGGAACATTTGGCCCGTTTCTTACATACTGCTAAAGATTATGCAAGAAAGAATGGTTTCAAAGGTCAGTTCTTTATAGAACCTAAACCATGCGAACCAAGCAAACACCAATATGATTATGATTGCGAAACGGTAATTAGTTTTTTACGTCAGCATGATTTGCTTAATGATTTTAGTTTAAATATAGAAGTAAACCATGCTACACTTGCGGGACATACCATGCAACATGAAATGCAGGTAGCGGTGGATGCAGGTTTGCTTGGAAGTATGGACGCTAACAGGGGCGATTATCAAAATGGTTGGGATACCGATCAATTCCCGAATGATATTAACGAATTGACGGAATGTATGTTGGTATTGTTACAAGCCGGCGGTTTCAAAGGCGGCGGTATCAACTTTGATGCGAAGATCAGGAGAAACAGTACCGATGCGGCGGATTTATTTCATGCACATATTGGCGGCATAGATGTTTTTGCAAGAGCATTGATAACTGCTGATGCCGTAATACAAAAATCTGAATTTAATAAAATAAGAACCGAACGTTACGCAAGTTTCGACAGCGGAAAAGGAAAAGCGTTTGAAGATGGTAAGTTATCACTGGAAGATTTAAGAGCCTATGCAATTGAAAACGGCGAGCCGAAAGTAACCAGCGGCAGACAAGAGTACATGGAGAATATCATTAACCGGTATATTTAGTTTTCATCTGAATAAATAAGACAGGTAAATTAAATGTCAAACTAAAGTCAATTCCTGTTTTTATATAGCAGGTTAAGCTTTCTTTCGTAAAAGTAAAGAAAAGCATTGGTCCCGATTTTCAATAATAAATATTTTGTATAATGAAACCTTTTCAAGCCATAAAATTATTTTTTGTGTTAGCTGCTGCGATTGTTCTAAACAATGCAAATGCACAAAACTCCGCAAAAAAAAGTGCTGATAAAACTGCTGCAAAGGAAGCGGGATTGAAAGATGCGTATAAAAATCATTTCTTTATCGGTGCTGCACTCAATGCAGCTCAGATTGAAGATAAAAATGCCGACGCTGCCTTATTAATACCGAAACAATTCAATTCTATTACTTCCGAGAACATTATGAAATCCGAAATCATACATCCTGAATGGGATAAGTATAATTTTGATTTGGCAGATATCTTTTTGGCTTACGGAAAAAAGCATAACATGTTTATCGTCGGGCATACTTTAGTTTGGCACAGCCAGTTATCTCCGTTTGCAAATAATATTCAAAGCAAAGATTCTTTCCTGTTGTTTTTCACCAATCATATTAATACGGTAGCCGGCAGGTATGCAGGAAAAATTGATAGTTGGGATGTGGTGAATGAAGCGCTGAATGAAGACGGTACGTTGCGTAAATCCATTTTTTTGGAGAAATTGGGAGAAGATTATATACGCAAAGCATTTGAGTTGGCGGCTAAAGCAGACCCTAAAGCTAAATTATATTACAATGATTATAATATAGAGCAACCGCAAAAAAGAGCAGGAACTATTGCAATAATTAAAAAATTGCAGGCCGGCGGAACTAAAATAGACGGCGTAGGCATTCAGGCGCACTGGAGCATCAACGGACCGCCGTTAAAAGATATTGAGGATGCTATTAATGAATTTGCTGCACTCGGATTAAAAGTAAGTTTTACTGAATTGGACATTACTGCATTACCTAACCCATGGGATTTAAAAGGCGCAGATGTAAATCAAAATTTTGAAGGCAGTCCCTTTATGGATCCTTATAAAAAAGGGTTACCGGATTCGATGCAAATAAAACTGGCGAAAGGATATGAAGATTTATTTAAACTGTTTATTAAATATAAAAACAAAATTGAGCGGGTTACTTTTTGGGGGGTGAATGACGGACAATCTTGGTTAAATAATTGGCCGATAAAAGGCAGAACAAATTACCCGTTGCTTTTCGACAGAAATTTTAAACCAAAGCCGGCTTTTCATAAAGTGATAGCAGTAAGCAAAAAAAATAAATAACTCCTTTTACGATTGCCTAAAATTATAACATGACTTCATCTGCTCAAAAATTATCTGTTTTAGAAAAAGTAGGCTATAGCCTTGGCGATCTCGCGGCCAATCTTGTTTTTCAAACCCTTGTAACTTACTTAGCTTTTTTTTATACGGATATTTACGGGCTTGATAATAATCATGCCTCATTGATTACATTGATTGTAGGATTGGTTGCAGCTTTTGTTTTCAATCCAATCATCGGCGCTATTGCCGACAGAACAGCTTCTAAATGGGGAAAATTCAGACCGTGGATTCTTTGGACAGCTGTTCCTTTGGGTGTTGTTGCATTACTTGCATTCAGCACCCCTGATTTTTCTTACAAGGGAAAAGTCATTTACGCTGTAGTTACCTACACGTTGCTATTATTATTATATGCTGCCAATAATTTACCCTACTCAGCATTGAGCGGTGTAATTACGGGTGATATGGGGGAAAGAAACAGTGTATCGGCATACCGTTTTGTCGCGGTGATGTTTGCACAATTTTTTGTGCAGGTATTTATGCTGCCAATTATTGAATATGCAGGTGGTGGCAATAAAGCAATCGGTATTGAAAAGGTGATGACGTATCTCGCCATTGTTGGAACCATTATGCTGTTGATTACTTTTTTAACTACAAGAGAAAGGATTGTTCCAAAGCCGGAACAGAAATCAAGTGTAAAACAAGATTTAGCTGATTTGTTCAAAAACAAACCATGGGTTATTATTTTAATTGTTACTACGCTGGTGTTTGTTACACTTGCCATGAAAGGCGGTTCTTATGTTTATTATTTTAAAAATTATGTGGATGCGGAAAGGTTGAAAGAATTTATCATGCCCATCCTTATTTTTTTAAAAGATATTGGAGTTAATTTCTTTGGTGAAGACCCGGTGTCTGCAGGCTTTGGATTATTTAATGCGGGCGGTATCATTTTTATGATTGTGGGTATTGGTTTGTCAAAAAAATTAGCTGATAAATATGGCAAGAAAGATGTATTCATGGGTGCATTACTGCTTTCCACTTTATTCATCATAATCTTTTTCTTTTTCTCTTCCACATCTGTAGAGCTGATGTTTGGCTCACAAATTTTGCATGGCTTTTTTTATGGCATCACCATACCGCTGCTGTGGGCAATGATCGCTGATGTGGCAGATTACAGCGAATGGAAAAACAACCGCAGGGCCACCGCCATTATTTTTTCTGCCATGATGGTGGGATTGAAGGGCGGGTTGAGCATTGGCAGTGCATTGGTAACATGGATTTTGGGTTTGTATCATTATATACCAAAAAACAACAACGATGCTAATGCAATCACTGTTCAGCCGGAAACTGCTGTGCAGGGAACAAGGATGCTGGTGAGCATTTATCCTGCATTGCCTTTTTTAATTGGCATTGGATTATTGTTTTGGTATGAAATAAATAAGAAGATGGAAGTGCAAATTGAAAGTGATTTGAAAGAAAGAAGGCAAACCCCCTCCGCCCCCTAAAGGGAGAACTGGGAAGGACTTGAAAGCATAAACTTCTTTTAGCTACTTAAAATAATGGTACTGCAATTATACCTAATCATAAAAAGTGTCCCCCTTTAGGGGACAGGGGCTTATGCCTGAAGAGAGTATCGACCATATTGATTTTGATGACTTAAACAGCAGGGCTATTTCGCAGCCAGTTGGTAAATCATATTTACACGGCTGACCCGTCAGCTCATGTGTTCAATGGAAAAATTTATATTTATCCTTCGCATGATATTGATGCCGGTGATGCGTTTGATGATTTGGGCAGCCATTTTGCAATGGAAGATTATCATATACATTTCAATGGATAGTATTGATGGCGAAGCAAAAGATAATGGATGTGCATTACATGTAAAAGATGTACCCTGGGCCAATAAACAAATGTGGGCGCCTGATGCAACTGAAAAGGATGGAAACGTATTATTTATTTTTTCCTGCTAAAGCCCACGATGGAATTTTTAGAATTGGTGTAGCTATCAGTCAATCGCCTGTTGGACCCTTTGCGCCACAGCCCGAAGCGATTAAAGAAAGTTTTTCGATAGACCCGGCTGTGTTTAAAGACCTGGATGGTAATTACTATATGTACTTTGGTGGTATTTGGGGCGGACAATTACAACGCTGGAGAAACGGAAGTTTTAATGCAGCAGAAGAACAAAGCCCCTTTGCACACCTGCCTCAAAATAATGAACCGGCCTTATGTGCAAAAGTTGCAAAACTAACTGATGATTTATTGGAATTTGCAGAAACTCCCAAAGATGTTACGATACTGGATGAGAATGGGCAACCACTTTTGCAGGGCGATATAAACCGAAGATTTTTTGAAGCATCCTGGATGCACAAGTACAACGGCAAATATTATTTTTCTTACTCAACAGGCGATACGCATTTTATTTGTTATGCCATCGGCGATAATCCTTACGGGCCGTTCGTTTATCAAGGCAGAATTCTTGACCCGGTAGTTGGCTGGACCTCTCATCATTCCATTTGTGAATTTAATGGCAAATGGTATTTGTTCTATCATGATTCAAGTTTAAGCAAAGGTGTTACACATTTGCGCTCGGTAAAAGTAGCGGAGATAACTTATGATGTGAACGGGAAAATAAATACACTGTATCCATACAGGAACGGATAATAATCAGCTCCGGATTTTTTACCGACATTAATATATATGTTGTTTCGTTTTTTTTAAATCATATTGTTGACAATGCAACAATTGTTTATTTAAAACATAGCCGACCACTTTTTTAATTTTTTTAGAAAGCCAGGAGAACCTGTATTTTATCATATTTTTTCCGCAAATTTTATAAAGATGATAAGATAGCATATTTTTTTTCAGAAATAACAGTTGTAGGGCTCTTGTTTAATAGAATAACTTTATACCATCAAAACGATGCTATGCTGCTGAAAAGAATTAACTCATGGGTTTTTTCATTTGCTATTCATGTGCCATATAAAAGCGCATCTCAGTGTTCATTGTCGAACTACCAACAGCACAAACATTATTTTTTAAAATCGTTTCATACCACGTTGATTATTTATCTGACTCATTTTCTGTATTTTTTAAACCAAAAAAAACGACTGCTTATGCCCAAGTTATCTGCATTAAGGCCGGTTCTTATACTGCTGGCCACATTCTTCATTTCTTCCTTTATCTATGCTCAAAAACTGGTGACGGGTGTTGTAAAAGACAACAATGGTCCTTTGTTCGGAGCTACCGTATCGGTAAAAGGAACAAATGTTTCAACCTCTTCTGATGCCTCCGGCGCTTTTAGCATTACAGTTCCCAAGGGGAGTTCAACACTTGTTGTATCTTCTGTAACGTTTGATTCGAAAGAGATTAAGTTACAGGATGATCAATCAACGGTTGATGTTACACTTTCGTTAAGCAACAATGCGCTTGACGAGGTTGTGGTAACCGGTTATACATCGCAAAAGAAAAAGGACTTAACCGGTGCCGTGTCTATTATAAAGACAGGGGATTTAACTAAAGTGGCTTCAGCATCCTTTGCACAACAAATTGAAGGTCGTGCATCAGGTGTGCAAGTTACTACATCAGGAGCGGCAGGAGCGGGAGCTTCCATCAGGATTCGGGGTATCTCTACCTTCACTGCAAATGGCGGTGATCCCCTGATTATTATTGATGGTGTTCAAACAAAAGGACAGTTTTTTAATGATATCAACTCTAACGACATTGAGTCAATGCAGGTATTAAAAGATGCCGCAACTACATCCGCTTACGGAATCGGCGCCAATAATGGTGTTATCATTATCACAACTAAGAAAGGTAAAAGCGGACAGCCCAAAATTGAATACACCGGCTATTACGGAACGCAAAAGGCTGTAAAAGGATATGATCAATTTATGATTGGTACTACACGTGAGTACGCAGACTTGGTTTTTCAATCATATAATAATGCGGGCCTCTGGCCTCTTGCTGCCGCAGATAAGGTGGCGCAAACATATGGTCAGGGACCTTCGCCGGTAATACCGCAATATCTCACTCCTTTAGGCGGCACACCTTCCAGCCCCTACTTTTATTCCACCGATCCGGGTTTAAAAAATCTTATTACCAAAGCAAACCAACAGGGTACGAATTGGTGGGATGCCGTTATGCAGGCTGCACCGATTACTGAACATAATTTAAGTGCATCGGGCGGTAGTGATAAGGGAAAATATTTCTTCAGTTTTAATTATTATAATCAGGAAGGCACCATGCGGTATACGGATTTCAAACGTTATACTGTAAGAGGCAATACTGAATTTAAAGTAAAGGGCTTTACGTTCGGTGAAAATATGCAGATAGGGTTTTCTAACAGTGTAGGTTTGCCGGGCGGTAACCAGAGTGAACAAAACATTTTGGTTTCCGGTATCTTAAAACAACAACCTATTATTCCTGTTTATGACGAAGGCGGCAATTTTGCCGGTTCCAAAAATTTTGGTAACGGACGTAACGGTTTAGCTGAGTTATTTCGCAATAAAGATAACAGGGGAGAATTTTTTAAGCTGGTGGGAAACATTTATTCAGAAGTTAAATTCCTGAATCATTTTTCGGCCAGGGTTAATTTTGGTATTAATTACGGAATTAACTTTTTTAAGAATTTTACTTTTATAGATCCTGAGGCGGACGAACCAAGAGGATCAAATGGCTTTAGTGAAAACACACAACGTTTTAACGGATGGATACTCAATCAACAGTTAAACTATGATAACCAAATTGGTAACCATAGCTTTAAAGTTACAGGGTTGCATGAAGCCCAGTTGAACCTTTTCAGGCAAGTTGGAGGAAGTCTGAATAACTATTTTCTTCAAACACCTGATTTATGGTATTTGCAAACAGGTCTTGCTGATCCTGCCACTCGAAACGTAAGCAGTTTCGGCGGTTCGGGACCTGCTAAAGAAAGCTATATGGGCAGGGTAGAGTATGGATATAAAGGAAAATATCTTTTAAATGCCACAGTACGACATGATGAAAGTTCCAATTTCCCGATTTTAAAAGGGGGAACTTTTGGGGGCGTTGGTCTGGCCTGGATAATATCTGATGAAACATTTATGCAGCAGGTAAAAAATGTAAACAGCCTGAAATTAAGAATCGCTTACGGTACAACCGGAAATGATGTAGTTGATGGCGGCAGGCGTTATTCTTCTTTCGGCGGCGGTGCAGGTACCACTTTTTATGATATTAACGGTAGCAACACTTCTACTATTCCGGGCTTTACTGCTCAATCCGTAGGAAACCCCGGGTTGAAATGGGAAACCCAAACGCAGAGTAATGTAGGTATTGATGCGGTCGTACTGAATAATCGTTTGGATGTTTCTTTTGACATTTACAACAGGACGAATGAAGATTTCCTTTTTGCTCGCCAGTTCCCCGGCACATTCCCTTATGATGTGCAATCCCCGGTTGAAAACATCGGAAAGATTTCCAATAAAGGAGTTGAATTTAACGCTACCTGGAGAGATAACATTAATAAAGATTGGAGCTATAGTATCGGATTGAATTTTACCCGTAATAAAAATAAAATTGAAGATCTTGCGAACGAATTGGGTCTGACTACTTTTTTCCCGATAGGTGTGGAAACAAGAATTGGCCCCTTGGTACGTCATGAAATTGGAAAGCCGGTGAGTACATTTTACGGATACACTTTAGATGGAATTTTTCAAAATGCCGCCGAAGTAGCCGCCGCCCCCACACAATCGGGAGCAAGAGTTGGTGCTTTCAGATGGAAAGATATGAATGGTGACAAAAAAATTGATGACCTGGACAAAGGTGCAATTGGTAATCCCAATCCCAAATTCATTTTTGGACTTAATCTTACAGCAGCTTACAAAGGATTTGATTTTTCTATGTTCTTAAATGGCTCGCAAGGCAACGAAATATTTAATTACACCCGTTATTTTACTGATTTCTTCGGTTTCAACGGAAATCGTTCGCAGCGTATGTTGAATGAATCATGGACACCTACACGTACTAATGCTAAATTACCGCAACTTAATGTAAATGATAACTCCAGCTTTGCTCCAAGTACATATTATGTAGAGGACGGGTCTTACCTGCGCTGCAGAGTATTGCAAATTGGGTTTAAGATTCCTGCAAGTACATTAAAGAGATTTAAGATCGATAATTTAAGGGTTTATTTACAGGGCCAGAATTTATTTACCATCACAAATTATGGAGGTCTTGATCCTGCTTTAGGAACCCGCTCAGGCGGTAATGCCCCTGATCCGTATTTCGGAATTGATGGCGGTAACTATCCAAGTTCAAAAGTTTTAAGTGCGGGATTGACACTCACTTTTTAATGATTTTAAAAATAAAATATAAAAATTATGAAAAATAAATGGATAAAAATTTTGGGAGCCTTTATGATCGGGGCGACTATTTTTGCCTGTAAAAAATCATTCTTAGAAAGACCGCCTGAAGGTTCCTTCAGTGAAACAAACCTTGCTAATGCAAAAGGTATCGGCACTACTATTATTGCAGCCTATGCATTGTTAGATGGCTGGTCGGATAATGGTTGGAATAATGCAGCCGGTAACCCTTGGCCCGTTGCAGGGAGTAACTGGGTATGGGGTAGTGTAACTACTGATGATGCGTATCCCGGTTCTCAACCCAATGACCAACCAAGTGTTGAATCAGCCAACAGGTATGATTTTGCGGCGGGTGATCCTTATTACAGGGCAAAATTTCAGCAATGTTATGCAGGTGTAGGAAAGACTAATGTTTCTCTACGCTTAATTAATGCAGCAACAGATCTTACACCTGTTGAAAAAGGACAGTTGACAGGAGAAGCAAAGTTTTTAAGAGCGCATTATCATTTTGATGCATATAAAATGTGGATCAATATTCCTTTTATTGACGAGAATGTTACTGAGTATCGTCAAAAAAATGATGTTGATGTTTTCCCGAAGATTGAGCAGGATTTTAAGGATGCCATCGCCGGTTTGGCTGAAGTAAGTTCAACATCATCAGGGCGTGCAACCAAAGGGGCGGCACAAGCTTATCTTGCCCGAGCTTATATGTTTGTAGGTAAATATGCGGAAGCCAAGCCATTATTGCAGGCTGTCATTACAGGTAATAAGTATTCATTGGTAGATAACTTTCATGATAATTTTGATGCATCAAAACAGAACAATACAGAAATGTTATTTGCTTACAAGGCATCTGTAAATGATGGCGCCGGTGAAAGCGCTAACGGTAACTGGGGCGATCGGTTGAGTTTCCCGCATGGTAATGCGCCTGTAACGCAGTGTTGCGGTTTTCATCAACCTTCACAAAATTTGGTAAACGCCTTTAGAACAGACGCAGCGGGGTTACCTTTATTTACGACATTCAATACTACATTAGCGAATTTTGCCACAGATGTTTTTGATCCAAGATTAGACTGGACTGTCGGCAGAACCGGTGAGCCATACATGGACTGGGGTCCTCATCAGAATGATTGGGTACGTGATGGTGGTTATTGCGGTTTTTTTGCGCCAAAGAAAAACGTCTTTCATAAGGGGCAATTAAATACGTTATCTACGGCAAGTGGCTGGTCATCTGCTCCCAATGCTATTGATATTCCTTTTATTCGTTATTCGGATGTATTATTAATGGCTGCTGAGTGCGAAATTGAAACCAATGGTGATCTTACCTTGGCACGTACTTATATTAATCAAGTGAGAGCAAGGGCCGGTAAGTTTGTACAGGGCGCCGGTACCTCCGAAGCAACAATTTCTGCTCCTTTAACCGGCGGAGCCGGAACGGTAAATGGTACTAATTATAGAGTGAGCCAATATACTGTTGCTTTTGCCAACCAGGCAGAAGCAAGAAGAGCTTTACGTTGGGAAAGAAGATTAGAGTTGGCAATGGAAGGTTATCGCTTTTTCGATCTTCGTCGTTGGAATGATTTGCAGACGCTAACTGATTTTCTTACTGTTGAAAGTACAAGAAGAACGCAATTGTATTCAGGTACGCAACAACCTACAGCTACAAAGTTGAAGTATTATCCTTTGCCGGCTGTAGAAATTGAATTGAGTAAGATTGATGGTGTACCGCAACTTAAACAAAATACAGGATATTAAAATTTAGTAGTTTTTAATCAGTAGTAGTAGTTAGTTTTGAAATGAAAAGGGGCACTGGCATCAGTGTCCCTTTCATTTTAAAAAAAGGTTTTTGTATTGGTACAAATAGTTAATACCGAATCGCCATAGTAGATAGTACCCGTCCGTGCCGGCACGCCCGCCTCGGAACGGAACGGGCAGGGCAATTAAATACTTACTCAGACTCTCGGTATTCTTGTCCCGATTTGCTTCGGGGATACCAATTATTTTGAATTATGTAATAAATAAATTTGGTATAACTTGCCCGTACTACGAGCAACTGAAAATTGTGATTTGAATTATGAAGAGATTAATTATTATCAGCGTTCTTTCGGTTGGTATATTTTATTTATACTCCTGTAAATCTGATAAGAAAGATAAATATACTCCCCCGGCTGATCCTTTATTTGTAAAATTAGGTTCGGCACAGACCGGTGTCGGGTTCGCCAACCTTGTTGAGGACGGACAAGATTATAATATTCTTTCTTACCGAAATTTTTACAACGGCGGCGGCGTAGCTTTGGGCGATATTAATAATGACGGCCTGCCCGATATTTTTTTAACGGCTAATTTGGGTGAAAGCAAACTGTACCTGAATAAAGGCAACTTTCAGTTTACTGATATTACTGCAGCTACCGGTATTAAAAGTAAAAGAGGATGGCGCACAGGTGTAACCATGGCCGACGTAAATGCGGACGGCTGGTTGGATATTTATGTATGCAACAGCGGCGATATAAAAGGCGATAATAAAGAGAATGAGTTATACATCAATCAACACAATAATACTTTTAAAGAAGAAGCAAAGGCATACGGACTAAATGACCCGGGTTATACTACACACGTTTCTTTTTTTGATTATGATCTCGACGGTGATTTGGATTGCTACATCCTGAATAACAGTTTTGTCGATGTACGGAAATTTGATTTGGAAGAAGTGCGAAAAGTTAGGGATACATTGGGCGGTCATAAACTGATGCGTAATGATGGCGGCCGTTTTACAGACATAAGTGAATATGCAGGCATAGCCGGAACAAAAATAGCGTATGGCTTGGGAGTTTCAGTAGGCGATGTAAATGGTGATATGTACCCCGATATATATGTCAGTAACGACTTTTATGAAAAAGACTATCTCTACATTAATCAGCAAAACGGAAAATTTAAAGATGAGTTGCCGGAAAGAATGGGACATATATCTTCATCAAGCATGGGCGCCGATATTGCTGATTTGAATAATGATGGATACATGGATATTGTGACTACCGATATGCTGCCCGAAGATGAGTACCGGGTAAAAACCATGACCAGGTTTGAACAGTATCACGTGGAGAATATGAAGTACCGTTATTCTTTTCATTACCAGTACCCGCAAAACAGTTTGCAATTAAACAATGGCGACGGTACGTTTTGCGAAACAGCTTTTCTTTCCGGCATTGCTGCTACGGACTGGAGTTGGGGAGCTCTTCTGTTTGATTTTGATAACGACGGATACAAAGATATTTATATAAGTAACGGCGTATACCGTGATATCAGCGATATGGATTTTTCGGATTTTTTGATGGATAAAAAAAATGTCGAAAAGATTATTGCAAAAAAAGGCAGTTATGATTTCAGGGATTTTTTACCATACATACCTTCTACAAAATTACCTAACTACGGTTATGTAAACCAACGGAATCTTACGTTTGTAAATAAGGCCGATGAGCTGGGGCTGGGCGAACCGTCATTCAGCAACGGGGTAGCTTATGCCGATATGGACAATGACGGTGATATGGACCTGGTGGTAAATAATATTAATGCACCTTGTTTTATTTATAAAAATGAAGCGCAAAGAAAATCAGGCAATCATTTTTTAAAAATCAGTTTGAAAGGAAATGCAGCGAACCCTTACGGAACAGGAGCATGGATTAATCTGTATGCCGGTAATGAAAAACAGGTAATACAAAATTCACCGGTACGCAGTTTTCAAAGTTGTGTAGATACGAAAATTATATTTGGTTTGGGTAAAGCCGTGAAAGCTGATTCGATAGAAGTAATTTGGCCTGACAGAACAAAACAATTGTTGTATAACGTTGCCGCTGACAAAGAAATTACTGTATCACAAAAAGATGCAGATAAAAAATTTATTCCTCTTTCGGAGCCTGCACAAATATTTGCTGATAAAACTGTCGGTTTAACCGGCAACGAAGCAAAACATACTGAAAATCGGTTTAGTGATTTTGATGCTGAAATATTACTCCCTTACATGTTGTCAACCCAGGGCCCTGAATTAGCCCAAGCTGATGTTAACAAAGACGGACTTATTGATTTATTTATAGGTGGCGCTGTCGGCGACCCCGGTAAATTGCTTCTACAAACCGGGAACGGATTCAAAATAGCTAGGCAGACGGTTTTTGAAACCGATAAAGAATTCGAAGATGCCGGCGCTTCTTTTTTTGATGCAGATAAAGATGGAGATGAAGATTTATTAGTCGTATCAGGGGGTTATCAATATGATCAGGGTAGTTCGTTGCTGGCAGCAAGATTATATATGAATGACGGAAAGGGAAATTTCTCAAAAGGACAAATGCCCGATGTTTCAACAAATGCTTCCTGTGTAAGGGTAAGTGATTTTGACAAGGATGGTTTTCAGGATGTATTTATCGGCGGCAGAGCTATTGCCGGTAAATACGGATTACCCGGAAGGAGTTTTTTATTACATAATAAGAACGGGACATTGGTAGATGAAACACCCGCAGTGCTTAAAGAACCGGGTATGGTTACCGATGCTGCATGGAGCGATATAAATAATGATTCTTATCCTGATTTATTATTGACAGGTGACTGGATGCCCGTAACTTATTTTTTAAACAATAAAGGAAAGGTAGAAACAAAAAATACTGTCAGTAATTCATCAGGGTTATGGAATTGTATTACAGCGGCCGATATTGATAAAGACGGTGATGCGGATTTTGTATTGGGTAATTGGGGTCATAATACGCAATTCAAAGCATCGGCCGAAAAGCCCATGGAAATGTATGTGAATGATTTTGACGGCAATGGCAGTTCAGAAGCGATCATAACTTATTATTGGCCCGACGGGGAAAGTCATTTATATAATTCTAAAGTAGATATTACTTCGCAATTACCTTTTTTGAAGAAAAAATTTCTTCAGTATAAAGATTACGCCGGTAAATCAATCAATGATGTATTTAATACCGGTTTAGTTGATAAGTCTGTAAAGCTTATCATTCAAACGCTTTCTTCTTCTGCTCTGATAAATGAAGGCAACGGCAGTTTTAAATTAAGTCCGTTGCCGGAAATGGCGCAGTCTTCTGCGATATTTGCAATTAGCGCTGATGATTTTGACAAGGACGGCAATATTGATATTTTTACAGGCGGCAACTTTTGGGATATAAAACCTGATATAGGCAGGCTTGATGCAAATGCTGCCGGTTTATTGCGGGGAGACGGAAAAGGCGGGTTTAGTTTTGTGCCGGCTAATAAGTCTGGTTTAGCAGTTAAGGGCCAGGTGAGAGATATAGCGGCGGTATCTGTTAAGAACAATAAATTATTGGTATTGGCAAGAAATAATGATAATATAGTTTTTCTTCAAACAAAATAATTTTATAAAATTTATATAAATGAAAAAGTTGTTTAAAAATACCTGGTTTCAAATTTTGTTTTTCGGCATACTGGTTGGCGGAGTACTTATCGTCATTGATAATCAATTTGGAATACTCGGGGGCGAAAAAAAACCGGGCGGTACATACAATGGCCCTGTGACTGTAGATAAAGACAAAACTTATTTTACCGAAATCAGTTTAAGCGAAGCAGGTTATGATTTTGGTAAAGTAAAGGAAGGTGATACGCTTTCACATGTGTTTAAAATGAAAAATACCGGCAAAGAGCCGCTTATTATTTATAAAAGCGTCGGTTCATGCGATTGTGTCGGAACGGATTTTCCTAAAGATATGATAGCCCCGGGCAATGAAGCTACACTCACAACTTATTTTAATACTAAAGGAAGAAAAGGTCCGCAGAACAGGACAATTACACTTACGTGCAATACGGAACCTGCGGATATAATGTTGACGATAAAAGCCGACGTGCAATAACCAAAGATTATCCTTTACAGTACGGATTTTTAATAAGCAGCCTTGCCGCTATTCTGCTAAATGCTTTGACAGCGTAATGAAAGAAAATATATTTTCAACAAATAGTTTTACCAATTGCCGGGTAGTTGCTTTGCTGTTTTTGCTTAGCAGTTTGCTTTCATGCGAATCAAAGAGAACATTGTTTACGCAACTTTTTCCTGCTAAAACAGCTATCCGTTTTTCCAACCAAATTACGGAGAACGACTCTATCAATATTTTGGATAATGAATATGTGTACAACGGCGGCGGTGTAGGTATTGCTGATTTCAATAATGACGGTTTGCAGGACATTTATTTTACCGGTAATATGGTAAGCAACAAATTGTACCTGAATAAAGGTGATTGGAAATTTGAAGACGTAACTCCGTTAAGTAATGTATCGGGAGATGGTAAATGGTGTTCAGGTATTGCCATAGTGGATATTAATAACGACAAGCTGCCCGATATTTACGTAACTGCTACATTGAGTAATGATGCGGCAAAGAGAGCCAATCTTTTATATATTAACATGGGCAACATTAAAGATGGAGTCCCTGTATTTAAAGAGATGGCATCCGAATACGGCATTGCAGATACGACACATTCTACCAATGCTGCTTTTTTTGACTACGACCGGGATGGAGATTTGGATGTATATGTTTTGGTGGATGAAATTGACGCGGCGAGGTTTCCTAATAAGTATCATTTTAAAGTAACTGACGGCTCCGCACCGGGAACAGATCGTTTGTATCGCAATGATTGGAATGATTCATTAAAACATCCTGTATTTACTGACGTATCGAAACAGGCGGGTATTCAAATAGAAGGATTCGGATTGGGCGTGCATATTTCAGATATTAATAAAGACGGTTGGCCCGATATCTTTGTTACCAATGATTATATCTCCAATGATTTGCTTTACATCAATAACCGGAACGGGACATTTACAAATAAAGCAGCTGAATATTTTAAGCATACGAGTTTCTCCGCTATGGGCAATGATATTGCTGATATAAATAATGACGGGCTGCAGGACATCATTGCAGTGGATATGCTGCCGGAAGATAATTTCAGAAAAAAAATGATGCTGAACCCCAATAATTATTCTTCTTATTTAAATACAAAAGAATTTAATTACGAATATCAATACGTAAGAAACACATTGCAATTAAATATGGGCAATATACCCGGCACTGATTCAGTAAAGCATCCCGTGTTTGCCGATATTGCTTATTATGCCGGTGTGGCTGCCACGGATTGGAGCTGGACTCCGCTGGTTGCTGATTTTGATAATGACGGCTTCAGGGATATTATTATTACCAATGGTTTTCCGAGAGACGTGACGGATCATGATTTTATCGCTTATCGTACCAACACAAAAAATTATGCGCCTGAAGAAATGTTGCTGAGTGAAATACCGGCTGTTAAATTAAAAAATTATGCTTTTCGAAATAACGGCGATTTGACATTTTCCAATCTTTCTGCTCAGTGGGGAATTACCGAGCCGACCTTTTCAAATGGTGCAGCCTATGCTGATTTGGATAATGACGGTGACCTTGATTATGTAGTGAATAATATAAACGATCCCGCATCTGTATTCAGAAATAATCTTAATGAAAATAAAAAAGAAGAAAATAACTATCTGCGACTGTTGTTAAAAGACGGCACGACTGATGCACAGGCATTGGGTTCTTTTATAGAAATAAAATACGGCAATAATAAAAAGCAGGTGCATGAGTACACTCCTTACCGCGGTTATCTTTCCACTATGGAATCTTTTATACATTTTGGTTTGGGCGATGATACATTGGTAGAAGAAATCAAGATTGTTTGGCCTGACAGTAAGGAGCAAACTCTTCGGAATGTGAAAGTAAATCAAGTAATCACTATTACAAAAGAAACTAATCTGCCCGAAAAAAATAATACGGAAGGAGAGAAGAACTATTTGTTTACCAATAGTACAGGTGCAACGGGCATACAGTTTTTACATACAGAAAAAGAATATATTGATTTTAACGTGCAGAAATTATTGCCGCATAAGTTTAGCCAATACGGACCGGCAATGGCTGCAGGAGATGTAAACGGTGACGGAACGGATGACTTATTTATCAGCGGCTCGTACGGCAATAGCGGCAAATTTTTTATACAAAAAAAAGATGGCCGGTTTGAAATGAAGGATTTACAGCCCGGTGCGGATATGAACACAAAAAAGCATGATGATGCGGGTGTATTACTGTTTGATGCGGATACTGACGGCGATCTTGATCTTTACATCGCTTCAGGTGGTTTTGAAAGCCCCGGTGGTTCGGAGAATTATAAAGACAGGTTTTATGTAAACGACGGTAAGGGAAATTTTACAAAAGATACATTGGCTGTGCCCAATACTACAGTGAGTAAAAGTTGTGTAAAAGCAGCCGATTATGATAAGGACGGCGATTTGGATTTATTTATCGGCGGCAGGGTAATACCGGGAAAATATCCGATGCCGGCAGCATCTTATATTTACCGTAATGACAGTAAGACCGGTATACTTAAGTTTACTGATGTAACGGCAACTGTGGCGCCGTCGTTAACTGCTATAGGTCTTACATGCGATATGCTTTGGACAGATTATGATAATGACGGATGGATAGATATGTTGCTGGCAGGTGAGTGGATGCCGATAACGATTTTCAAAAATAATAAAGGTAAATTTGAGAATGCAACTTCATCATCGGGATTAGCCGCAACAAGCGGGTGGTGGAACAGTCTTGCAGCGGGCGATTTTGATAATGATGGTGATATAGATTATGCAGCGGGGAATGTAGGTTTGAATTCTTTTTACAAAGCAAGCCCTGCTTATCCTGCTAAAATTTATGCTTTTGATTATAACGATGACGGCGGATATGATGCCGTGCCGACAGTATTTCTCCCTGATGTGAAGGGGCAATTAAAAGAATTCCCTGCATTCGGGAGAGATGATATGATAAAGCAGATGATTGGCTTTAAAGCGAAGTTTACAAATTATAAAAATTATGCACAGGCACCGCTTACGGCTGTATTGACTCCTGAGGAAATAAAAAAATCATTGCAACTGCAAGCTGTTAATTTTTCAAGTTGTTTTATAAAAAATACCGGCCACGGGCATTTTGAAATTCAACCTTTACCTGTTGCCGCGCAATTGTCTTCCGTGTTTGGTATGATAGCGGATGATGCAGATAATGACGGCTATCTTGATATCATTATAAGTGGTAACGATTACAGTACCGAAATATCTACGGGGCGATACGATGCATTCAACGGCTTGATTTTAAAAGGCGATGGTAAAGGAAACTTTATTGCGCTGCAACCTGAACAATCGGGTTTTTATGTACCCGGCGACGCGAAGAGTTTAGTGTATTTAAAGTCGGCAAAAGAAAGGCCTTTACTTTTAGCAGCGCAGAACAGCGGAAATTTAGTGGCATTTACAAATACCGCTGAGCGTAAAATGATAAGCCTGAAGCCTGATGATGCGGCACTGACTTACTTTTTAAAAAACGGAACTGCACGCAAAGAGGAAATCTATTACGGCAATTCGTTTTATTCTCAGTCGGGGAGATATATAATAGCGGGACCGGCCGTAAAATCAGTTACAATAATAAACAGACCGGGTAATAAAAGAGACATTAATTTTAGCGAATGAAAAAAATAATTATCATTTCTTCAATAGTACTTGCTGTTTTTTCACATGCTGTTGTATCATGTAATAATAAAGAGACTGATTACTTAAAAAAGGGCGAAGAACTTGCCAAGATACATTGTGCCTCCTGTCACGCATTCCCCGATCCTTCGCTACTTGATAAAAATACTTGGGGAGAAAATGTATTGCCGTTGATGGCCGAATTTATGAACGTGGATATTTATTATCAACCTTTCAATAACAGCGGACCTGCCGGCGATGTAGATTTAAAAAGAACCGCGCCTGCACAACTCTTTCCCGGGGAGAAATGGAAACAAATTGTTGCATGGTATATAAAAAATGCTCCGGACAAGCCCCTGCCGCGAAAAGAAGAATTAGCAGCTATACAAGCGACGCTAAAAAATTTTACTGCCCACCCGGTATATGATGCTGTTTCGCATCCTGTAACTACTTTTATTCAATACGATACTGCCGGGAAAAGAATTTTGTTTGGCGACGGCGGTGCGATGAAAGTATTTGCATTGTCGGGCAAGTATAAAGCAAGTGAAATATTTCCGGTATATACCGGTATTACCGACCTGGCAGAAAGAAATGGTAAATACTTTGCTGTTACGATGGGTATTTTACAACCTTCCGATCAAAAACTGGGTAAACTTACAAGTGTAATGACGGGTAAACAACCTGCGGTTATTATAGACAGTTTACAACGATCAATACAAGCAAGCTATGCTGACCTGGATGCAGATGGACGAGAAGATATTATTATGAGCGAATTTGGTTACAGAACCGGTGCATTAAGTTGGTTTAAGAATAAAGCCGATAATAAATACGAAAAAAATATGCTGCGGCCTTTGCCGGGTGCTATGGGCAGCAAAGTGTATGATTTTAATAAAGACGGAAAGCCGGACATTGTTGCCTTAATGGCGCAGGGCGATGAAGGAGTTTTTATTTATTACAATGAGGGCAACGGAAAATTCAGAGAAGAAAGAGTATTGCAATTTCAACCTGCATACGGTTCCAATTTTTTTGATTTGGTAGATATAAATAAAGACGGCTACATAGATATTATAACCAATAACGGAGATAACGGCGACTATTCTGTAATTCTTAAAGCATACCACGGTATTCGTATTTTTTTAAATGACGGTGAAAATAAATTTACGGAGAAATTATTTCTTCCCGTTTATGGTGTGCAAAAAACCATTGCTAAGGATTTTGATAATGACGGTGATATTGACCTGGCATCCATTTCCTTTTTCCCAGATTACAAAAACCACCCCGAGGAGAGTTTTATTTATTGGGAAAATAAAGGTGATTTTACATTTACCCGATCTACTTTTTCCGGAGCGACGGACGGCAGGTGGATGACCATGGATGCAAACGATATAGATGGCGATGGGGATGTAGATATCCTGCTCGGGAATGCTTTTTTTACATTAGGAGATGTGCCGCAGTCGCTGAAAGATAAATGGAAAAAAAGACCATTATCGGTGATGGTTCTTGAAAATACTTTAATAAAATAAATTTCTTGCTTCAGATGAAAAAGAAGGTTATTATTTTTTTTTCAATGGTCTTTGTATTTATCAAATGTAACAATAATAAAGATTCGGAGGCAATGCTGCCTGCTGATGCGGAAGTGCTGCATCAAAACGAAAATAATTTAACTGACCTTATTATTTATGATATTTTTTCACCACCGGTGGCATCAAGAATTTATGCCTACACATCATTAGCCGCCTTCGAAGCAATACGTCACGCAAGCCCGGGCGAAGAATCAATTGCTTCTAAGTTGAACGGCTTTACTGAAATGCCTGTACCCGATAAAAATAAAAAGTATAATTACACTTTAGCTGCTTCAAAAGCTTTTTATACCGTTGCAGGGCAAATGACTTTTTCGAAGGATACACTTGCTAAGTACGAAGAGCTAACTTATAGTCCGTATAAAAAAATATTAAATAAAGAAGAGTACGATAGTTCCATTTCTTTTGGTACGGCTATAGCAAAAAAAATTATGCTCCGTGCAGCTGCCGATAATTACAAGAAGACAAGACCGATGGAAAAATTTTACGGAACTAAAGAAGCCGGTAAGTGGAGACCTACTTCTCCCGACTATATGGATGCTACAGAACCATATTGGAATAAACTGCAGTCGTTTACTTTCGACTCGGCAAGTCAATTTGATCCCGGCCCGCCGCCGGCATTCAGTAATGAAAGCTCGGGTTTGTTTTATAAAATAAATAAGGAAGTATATGATACAGGTAGGAACCTTACAAACGAACAAAAAGATATTGCCCGGTTTTGGGATGATAACCCTTTTGTGACGCAGCATGCGGGGCATATGCTGGTGGCTACAAAAAAACAAACACCCGGCGGACATTGGATGGGTATTGCAACTATTGCATGCAGGCAAACAAAAGCAGACGCTGTACAATCTGCAAAAACCTACGCACTTACAGCCATAGCTTTGTTCGAAGCATTCATCTCAGTGTTCGATACAAAATATCGTTATCTGTACATAAGACCTATTACCGCCATTAATGATACGATCGATCCCAAATGGGAACCCTATCTGCAAACACCGCCTTTCCCCGAATATACCAGCGGGCACAGTACTATAACCGGCAGCGCTGCCACGGTACTTACACACTTATACGGAGATAAATTTACTTTTAATGATACAAGCAACAGGCGTTATATAAATATGGAACGACCTTTTCGTTCTTTTATACAAGCATCGGATGAATGTTCTGTCAGCCGTTTCTATGGTGGTATTCATTACAGAATAAGTGTAGATAAAGGCGCAGTGGCAGGTAAAAAAATAGGAGCTTATATTATTGATAAACTGAAAGTAAAAAAATAATATTTTCTGAAATCCCGATTATTTCTTTCTCATTAGTTAGCCTCAGCAAATCCGAATACCCGGAAATCTTGTAAATAGATTATTTAATCTACTTACAAATACAAAATAGTATGAGGTACAAAATCAATTTTGCTTTTATAGCGCTTATTGCGCTGCTGGCGGGCTGCGAAAAAAAGACGGAAGACACACGGCCGCCTGTTGTTCCCGAACGTTTGGAAATATCTCCTGTAAGCAACAGTATCAAAGTAGGGGAGACGGCGCAATTTTCTTTAAAATTTTTTAGTAATACGGGGCAACCCGCCTCCTTGCCTGCGGGCATTACGTGGAGCAGTGCTAATTCCTCTATTGCTGCAGTCAATCAATCGGGTTTGGCTACCGGTGCAGGCGCCGGGCAAACTGAGATTAAAGCTTCATACAATAATATTTCAGCAACGGCATTGCTGACGGTGGTGACGAATAACACGCAATTGGGTTCTGTAATGATAATGCCTGCCGATATACAGGAAGTAAAACTAAATGGGACAGCGACCCTTACTGCTGTTGGTAAAAATAATACAGGGGATATAATACCGGGTCTCAGTTTTTCATGGCAAACTAATAATACATCTTTAGTTGAAGTAAACGTTGCAGGAACGGTAACCGGTAAATCATACGGAACATCAAATGTTACGGCTTCTTCTATGAGCATACAAAGTGCGCCGGTAATGGTGCAGGTAATACGTAACGGAAATTTTGCCGGTTCGAACAGTGCCGGTATGGCTAAGCTAAAAATTGAAAATGATATTTTGAAATTGCAAACCACGGCGGGTTTCAGCGTGGCAGCAGGTCCGCCCGATCTCAGAATTTATTTGGGTAATAATAACAACAATATTACCGGTGCGGTAGAAGTCGCAAGCCTTAATCAACGTACAGGGGTACAAAGCTGGAACGTACCCGCGTCTGCTACTATTACTCAATACAGGTATGTTATTGTATGGTGCAAACAATTTGGCGGCACTTACGGGGTAGTTGATTTAGGTATTTAAAATATGATTGCCGGCAGATTGAAACAAAAGAAATAATCATCTGCAAGCGCTATAAATTAAACAGCATAAAAAGGCCGGTCAGCATATATTTACAAGCTGACCGGCCTTTTTATAATTCAACTAAACTTTATATCCGTAGTTTTTATAGGATTAAAAATGATACGACACCCCTACGCTGAATAAACTTGCTTTGTTTCTGAAGCGGTCATTTTGTTCAGGAGCGGTTTGCACTTTTGTATTGGTAGTTAATTCGGTAAATAAATATTCATAAGCCGCCTTTATGCCAACTTTTTTGTTTACTTTATAACGCAGGTAAAATTCTGAATTAAGTGTTCCCCTGTCATTATCGCCAATCAACAATACATTAAAGCCGGTAGGTTTTGCTTTAGTAGTCGTTTGCGAACCGTTTGCTTTAAATACCGGTGAACCTTCGGGCCCAAATGAGAAACCCAATAAATCAATATTAAATCCTGCCTGCAGTTTGGGGCAGAAATTATAGCCGAGATTCACCAAAGCATTTACAGCATAAATACCCGGGTTGGCCGCCGTTAAGGTATCAGTTTTACTTACTTCCGTTGCAAGACTTGCCGGGGCCGATAGAAAATCAATTTTTTTGCCGTAATAAATATTAAAACGGGCGCCGGTACCTATAAAGAACTTACTGTTTTTCCCGAGGTTCCAATTGTGAAAATACCCCGCGGCGATATTGCCCTGCGAATTACTTCCAAATCCGAAACTTAAATCGACAAACTGCTGTTTCTTGTCGTTTGCTTTTTGTTGTGCGGCAGCAGCTACTGTAAAAGTGAGGGCTGTAATAAAAATAAATAATTGTTTTTGCATTTTTTATTTGGGTTTTGTTAAACAAAATACTAATTGCAGTGATGAACCGATAGGGTTCCTTTTACGGATGGAAGCAATTGTCGCTACTTTTTTCAAAAAACAGGCAAGCTGCAAAACGCATCCGAGACTAAATACGTAATTGAGGGGTAGGCTGTTTTCTTTTGCTAAGATATTTTACAAAAGGCGGGATTTTGGCTATTTTGATGACAAAATCGTTGCTTATTTTTTATAATATTAATAAACCAACCGCCAAAGCAAGTATTAGCAGTAAGGCCGCGCCCGGTAAAAGAACTGCTTTGCCTGTTTCAGTATTTTTGATATGAAGTTAAGATTTGCCAAAACCCCGGTTTCGAAACATTTTTTTTATTCATTATTCCTTATAGCAGGCGTGAGTTGCTATGCAGGTAATTGTCCTCCCGGCGCCAAAGTAGTTATTGCAGATATAACCATAACGGGGATAAAAAAAACAAAGCCGGCCATTGTACTGCGAGAACTTGGATTTTCGAAAGGTGACAGTATTAGTGCGTTAGGTATAAATGATATCTTACTGAAAGCAAAACAACAATTGACCAATACCGGCCTGTTCCTGCATATTGCTTTACACACTCAGCCGGATTCCGATTCATCTGTTATTATTTATGTTGCGCTAAAGGAACGATGGTATATATTTCCGGCACCGGTTTTTTCGCTTGCCGACAGAAATTTTAATATATGGTGGAAGCAGCAAATGCGAAGTTTTGAAAGGGTGAACTACGGTCTTGCGTTGGATTATAAAAATGTAACGGGGCATAATGATAATCTTGCTTTCGGATTTCAGACAGGTTATACACGTTCGTGGGGCGTATTTTATAACAGGCCCAATATCGGTAAAAATCAAAAGCATGAAATTGGTTTTACTTTTATAAAAGGAAAAAATCGTGAAGTGAATTATGCTTCCATGTATGACAGAAAATCTTTTTTCAGGTATAATAAATTTGTTCGCCGCCATACAGAAGGGAAAATATATTATACATATCGAAAAAATATTTATACGCGTCATTACTTTTCTGCCGGGCTTATGCAGGAAAGTATAACAGATACCGTTGTAAAAATAAATCCTCAATACCTCGGCAACGGGAGGAAAAATATTGTTTACCCCGAGTTGGTATACCGCTTTTCGTATAACAATACCAACAATATTCAGTATCCTTTAGAAGGAAAATCTTTTTCCGCCGAACTGCTTTGTAACGGGCTTGGTAAAAAAAGTGATATAAACCTTATGCAATTGAAGTTGGATGCGGCCATTTTTATACCCCTGTTCAGGAAAACATATTTCAATACCCAGGTGAGCGGAAAAATCTTTCTGCCCCGGCAGCAGCCTTTTATACGTTTCAGGGGTTTGGGGTACAATGATAAAGAATTACTTCGCGGATTGGATGAGTTTGTATTGGACGGGAATGCATACGGCGTAGTGAGAACCAATTTGAAAAGAGAGTTGCTCAGCACCAATGCAACTATTAATTTTTTACCTAAGCATTTCCGGAAAATCCCGTTTCAATTTTTTCTAAAAGGTTTGTTTGATGCGGGCTATGTAAAAAATCATTACCCCGGTAATAATAAATTGGTAAACCGTTGGTTATTTACCAAAGGTATCGGCTTGGACATAGTAAGCTATTATGATGTAAATATTTCGTTTGAATATAGTTTTAGCCCGCTGCCGGAAAGCGGTCTGTTTGTACGCATAAAATTCGGTCTGTAACTAAAGTTTGCCGTTCAGTAAGTTCATATAAACTCAATTGCAGGCTTGGGTGACCGGGTTACTTCAACGCCTTGTGTTTCGATATGTAAACGAGCCGACAATTCTGCCGGCTATTATTTATCAGTTTGCTTTTTTGTAAAACGCAGGACATCTGTCCGCCTTGCGGCGTCTTTACTTTGTTTTATCAAAAAATAAAAAATATGGATACAAAAAGAAAAACTGTTCTTATAGAACAGGTGATGAAGGCCAAGGCAAGGCAAAAAAGTATATTGACTTATTTTTTTGCGGCAGGCTTGGTGTTGCTGAGTTTATTTATTGCGGCAAATGTAAGTGCTCAGAAAAGCAATGCTAAGTATTTTAATAATGTAAATGCTGACGGTTTAATACTTGACGGGTATGATGCCGTAGCTTTTTTTACCGATAATAAACCGGTGAAAGGTGATTCGAAATTCCAATACAAATTCCAGGATGCCGTTTATTATTTTGCTTTGCAGGAGCATTTAGATCTTTTTAAAGTAAATCCCGAAAAATATAAACCGCAATTCGGCGGATGGTGTGCTTACGCTGTATCACTCGGACGTATCGCACCTATCGATGTAAATACTTTTTCTATCTTAAACGGAAGGTTATTTATTCAGCACAACCAACGTGCTGTAAATGGGTGGAATAAAGATGTACCCGGTAATATTGTAAAAGCCGATAAATACTGGCCTGATGTATCTGCTGTTCACGGCAAACAAATTACTACCGAGGAAGAAAAGCAGTTTTATAGCAACACTAATAGTGAGGGCGTGATTATGGATGGCTATGATCCCGTTTCTTATTTCACTGATAAAAATCCTGTAAAAGGTAATGCGCAATTTTTTGCACGATACAATGGTGCAACTTATTATTTCGTATCGCAGGAACATGCGGATATGTTCAAAGTGCATCCTGAAATGTTTGCTCCGCTCTACGGTTCTTTCTGCGGGTACGCAATGGCATTTGGCAGGAGACGCCCGGTGAATCCTGAGTACCGGAATATTGTTGACGGGCATTTGATATTACAACATTCCAAAGGCGCATGGGAATTGTTTAATAAAGATATTCCCAAGTTTAAAACAGGCGGATGGACAATGGCCGGCGATAATGAAAGAGAATGCCGGTAAGAAAGTTAAGTATGACAGACCGGTATAAAAATTCAAAATTCAAAATCAAAATTCAAAATCCAAAAAACAAAAACAAAATGAACACAAATAAAATAGCAGCGATGTTTTCGTTTGCAGCCACGGTATTAATAGCTATTGCCGGCAATGCGCAGGTATTAAACACAAAAACCATTTCTTTGGACGCGGCAAAGAAAGTTACTGCTGAGGCAGTAAAGTTTGCCAAAAGTGTAAATGCACCGGGCGGCGCTATAGCCGTGGTTGACAATGGCGGTAATTTGATTTACTTAGAAAGATTGGACGGCACATTTGCTGCGGCAAGTGAAGTGGCTGCAAAAAAAGCAAATACATCAGCATTGTTTAAAGCTCCTTCTTCAAAATTGGAAAACGCAATTAACGGCGGAAGAGGCGCTTTAATAACTGCGGGACATACTTTTTTACAGGGCGGGATTCCTATTTTATTTGAAGGACAGGTAATTGGCGCCATTGGTGTAAGCGGCAGTGCAAGTGCGCAACAGGACGAAGACATTGCCAATGCAGGTGCGAAAGCCCCTCTAAATCTCTCCGCCGGAGGCGGATGACTTGCTACTCGCAATATCAACTTATACGAAGTGACTAATTATTTACAAAATGCTTGTTTTATAGGCATTGGGAATATAGCAGTACACACAATAATAAAATTATGAGTAAAATTTATAGCCTTATCAGGGTACAAATTATTTTGTTTCTCCTGTTGTTAATTGGCATAGCAGTATTTGCACAGGAGAATCGCCAATTAGTAATTGGAAGACCTGATGCCGTTGCAGACTTGAAAACTAATGAAGGCGCCTCATTGGTAAATGCAAAATGGAATGTGCAGGAAGCTCATGTACACGATGCGGCTTTTAAAGCCCCCGGCCCCGGTACTAATGGTGATGTATTGCCGCTATATCCTACCGGTGCTCCGATAAAAACACATATTATTCATCCGCAAATAGGTGCGACTGATTTTGATGCAGCATTTAAGGAAATAAAACCTGCTGAATTGGAAACCAGGCAGGGAACAGGTTTGGTATCTTTTGTATGGTACAAAGTAGAATTTACTTTGCCTGCAATGTTAGGCAAGTTGAATATAAGCGGCATAACAGCTGTATTTGAAATTACCGTAGATGATTACAGTGAAATTTGGGTAAACGGAAAACAAGTGCAGGGCCCCGGGCAAATTGGTAACGGTGTAATAAGCGGATATAATGCACGTAACAGAATTGTTTTAACGAATAGTGCAAAGGGGGGACAAAAATTTTCTATCGCCATATTAGGAGTAAACGGCCCGTTGGGGCAAATACCTGATAATTATATATGGGTACGCAGTGCAGTGATCGATTTTTATAAAGAGCTGCCGTCGAATAAGGACTGGAAAGACATCGGAAAGATTTATACTATCAATGAGAAGTTAAGTACTGTTATTGCACCGGGAACAAAGATTGAAAAAATAGCTGACGGATTTTCTTTTACCGAAGGCCCCGTTTGGCATCCGAATGGATTTTTATTATTCAGCGATCCGAATAACAATACTATTTATCGATATAACCCGACCAATAATTATGTAACGGTATACATGAGCCATAGCGGCTATACCGGCGTTGATATTGGCGAATACAGACAACCGGGAAGTAATGGATTAGCAATTGATAAAGAAGGAAGATTGATTGTGGCGCAACACGGCAACCGGAGAATTATTCGCCATGAAAAGAAAGGGCCGGTAACCGTTCTTGCAGATAAAATTGACGGTAAACGATTTAACAGTCCCAATGATGTTGTATTGAAAATTGACGGCAGTATTTATTTTACCGATCCTCCGTATGGCTTGCCGGAATTTTATAATGATAAAAGAAAAGAGTTGGACTATCAGGGAGTATTTATGATTAAGAATGGTAAGGTAAGTGTTGTGTCGAAAGATTTGGGCGGCCCCAATGGTTTGGCTTTTTCTCCTGATGAAAAATATTTTTATGTAACCAATTGGGACATTCGTGACATTCATAATACTAAAACCATTTGGCGATATGAAGTACAGCCTGACGGCTCATTAAAGAACGGTAAAGTATTTTTTGACTTTAATCTTACAGAAGATGACGAAGCGCTGGACGGATTGAAGATTGATAAGGAAGGAAATTTATTTGTAAGTGCGCCGGGCGGTGTATGGATAATAAGCGCTGCCGGAAAATTGTTGGGTAAGATTGTAACACCCGAACGCCCTGCAAACATGGCCTGGGGCGATGCGGACGGAAAGACGTTGTATATGACGGCGCACAGCAGTTTGTATAAAATAAGAGTAAATACGGGCGGTAAGTTTAGTTGGTAAACTCAGGCCCCCGCCCGAACGGCGTTCAGTCGGGCGGGCCTAACGAGGAGTAAACAATTTAAAATTATGTTCGCTTTCTACCCCTATAAATTCAATAGCAATTAACTTAGCATAAAGAAATTAATTTGTAATGAGTATAGAAAATTCCTCTTTAGAATCCGCTCGTGCCTGTACAGACGGGGATAGGGGTGTCTTGATCGTTACCGGCGCATCCGGGAATTTAGGTAAGGCAGTGGTAAGTAAATTTATTGCTGAAGGCTATAAAGTCATCGGTACTGTAATTCCCAACGATCCCGTGCCAATGAACTTTCCCCCGAATAAATTTGAGAAAGTTGTTGTGGATTTAATGAATGAAGATGATTCAGGAAAATTTGTTCGTTCCGTTATTGATAAATATAAAAGTATTGATGCCGTTGTATTAACCGTGGGCGGTTTTACCATGGGAACAATTGCCGATACTTCTGCAGCGGATATTATGAAACAATACAAACTGAATTTTGAAACGGCTTATAACATTGCCCGTCCGTCATTTGTACAAATGATGAAACAAAACAGCGGACGGATTTTTATCATCGGTTCAAGACCGGGTTTGCAGGCATGGCACGGCAACGGGATGGTAGCCTATGGTTTGGCAAAATCTTTAGTTGTTCGTTTGGCAGAATTGATGAACATAGAAGCGAAGGGGCATAATGTAGTAACAAGTGTTGTAGTGCCGAGTACTATTGATACGCCGCAAAATCGGAAAGCGATGCCCGATATTGATTTTGCTAATTGGGTAAAGCCCGATGATATTGCCAACGTGATTTATTATCACTGCACTGATGAAGCTGCTGCATTGCGTGAAACGGTGATTAAGGTGTATAATAATGCATAGTGCTGCATTTTTATTTTACATATCAGTGCTTATATATTTCCTTAATCTTTTGCAAAAAAGATTCTTTCTTGCGCCGGCTTACTTCTATTTCCACATTATTGCTCATAATCACCGTGCCGCCTTCGCCGCGTTGGTATTCTTTTACATGTTTCAGGTTTATAAGAAATGATTTATGTATCCGGAAGAAACCCGTAGTATCCAATATGTTTTCATATTCAAGCAGCGGTTTCGAAACCATTACCGTTTTTTTATCTGCCAGGTGAAACACGGTATAACTTCGTTCAGCTTCGCAATACAGGATTTCATCCAATTTCAGTATTATAAATCCTTTCATTGTAGGAAGGCATAATCGCATTTCCTCCGGCTGACCTGCTTTGCTGATATTATATAATAATGTTTCGGTCAGCTCCTCTTTTTTCCCTTCCTGCATTCTTTTTTCCACCCGTTGTACGGCTTCAATCAGCCGGTCTTCATCTACAGGTTTTAATAAATAATCAGCAGCGCTGTATTGCAATGCCTGCAGCATGTATTCATTGTGAGCCGTAACAAAAATGATTTCAAAATTTTTATCGGGCAATTCGCCAATCATATCAATGCCGCTTTTGCCCGGCATTTGTATATCAAGGAAAACAACATCGGGCATTAATGTTTCAATTTGTTTTTTAGCAGTTACGGCGTTGGAGCATGCAGCGACAATGTTTACAAGAGGGCAGTGCCGCTCCAACATTCGTTGCAGTGTTTTTATTCCTGCTGCTTCATCATCTACTAAAATAGCATTCATAAAAAAAGGTTTATGTATTAATGATGTTAAACTTAAGCGTAACTCTTGTCCCGTTGTTGTTATTTTCCGTTTCTTTTAAATCAGCAATGGCCAGGCTGCATGCCGTATCGTATTTTTCATTCAGTATTTTAATACGGTTGCGCAGGTTATCCAAACCAACGGATCGGTGATTGGCGCCATTAAGCTTTTTTTGTTTTTCCGATTGACGGATGCCTATTCCGTTGTCTTCAATAACACAAGTGATTGTATTGTCCGTTTGTGCAAATGCGATAAATAGCTTTTTATCCCCTGCGGATTGCAACAGCCCGTGCCAAATAGCATTTTCCACCAGCGGTTGTATCATCAGTGACGGAATATTTATTTCTTCGGCATCAATGTTTTCCGCAATAGAGATATCCCAGTTGAACGAATCATCAAATCGGAGTTGCTCCATTCCCAAATAGGTTTTAATATATTCAATATTTTCAGCCAGTGTAACAAATGTATCTTTCGAATGATTCAGTGTCATGCGAATCATGAGGGCGAACTTACTCAGGTAGCGGGAGGCTTTATCATCATCTCCGTCTAAAATCATTTGCTTAATGCTGTTAAGCGCATTAAAAATAAAATGCGGATTCATTTGCGCCTGCAAAGCGGAAAGTTTCGCCTCCGCCAATTGTTCATTGATGGTAGTAAGTTCTTTTTGTTTTACTTCCAGTGTCTGCTCCGATTCAATTTGTTTTATTTTATTACCGATAAGTGTAGCAATAGTGGTGAGTATTTTAATATCCCGTTCGGTAAAGTAGTTGGCTTCAGGATGTTCTGAATCCAAGATGCCCAACAACTTGTTATTATGAATGATGGGTACGCAAATTTCACTCAGCCTGAATACGTCGTCCACCCGGTAGCGGCTGTCTTTTCTAGTATCTTTTATCAGTAGCGGCTGCATAGTTTGCATGACATGGCCCACCACACCTTGGCCCGGTGATACATCAAACAGATTTTCAGTAATATATTCAGGTTTGCCTTTTGGTCCGTATGATGCTTTCTGAATCATTTTCGTTTTATTATCATTCAACATATAAATCATGCAATCCACATAATTCATACGGCCAATTAAATTTGCAGCTACATCCCACAGCACTTCATCAATTGTTTTTTTACCGGCAATAGATGAAGAAAAATAATGACTGATTTGTTCCAATTCATAACGATTCTTATAATCATCCGCTTTTAATTTTTCAACCTGCGTTTTCTCCATTTCTTTTTTGCGGATGTATTTGATGCGACGGTGAATCAATAAATAGATAGCGGCAATTAACAAAACCGCTGCCAATATCCTGAACCATGCAGTTTGCCAAAAAGGGGGCAGTACTTCAACGGTAATGGTAGTTACCTGCTCGGGCCAACTGTTTTTGAGAGAGAAGATTTTAACCTGTATGTTGTGTTTTCCCGGAATTAAGTTGGAAACACTGAATGATTGCTGACTCCCCAATTGCTGCCATTCACTTTTTTCATTAATACGGTAAGCATAATTATGGTTGCTGCCGTCGGAAAAATTTATGCTTCCTATTGTAAACAGTAAATCGTTCAGTTTCCATGAAGTGGTCATTTTGTTGCCCGGCATTGCAATTGTTTCAGCACTGCCGGTTTTCACGCTTTCAATAAATACAGACGGATGTTTTTCATTTACCGTTAAAGTAAACGGATTAAACCGAACAACGGCGCGATGAAAACCGATATAGAGTAACCTGTCGGTATTGTCATAAAAAAAATCAGAACCTTTTTGAACAGGCATGTCCGGGAATCCTTCGTCTTTGCCAAAACTCACCATTTTCATTCTGTCAAGCTTTAAGCAGGCAATGCCTGAGTAGCACGCAATCCATAAGTTATTGCCTGCAACAATTAAGGATGAAACATTATCATCCGGCAAGCCATCCTTTCGGGTAAAATGTTTAAATGTTTTATTACGGATATTATAACCAATCAACCCGTTGTTATTACATCCCACCCAAATCGTGTTATTATTATCAATGGCCATGGAAGCAATTTGCTTATCGGGCATTTTGATATAGGGGAAAGAATCAATTTTTTCATCAAACCGGTTTAATGCTGTATTGAAACGGATCATACCATGCCCGGCCATCCATATATTGCCGTCTTTATCTTCCTGTATAGCCGACAATATAGACGGCATGGGAATATTGACAGGTATAAGACTGTATTCTTTTTGCTCAAGATTGTAACGATACAATTTGGCTGCACTCACCCATATATTATTACGACTGTCTTTAAATAAACAGTTGGTCCAGTCACTCTTTGTCCACTCGCCGGGTTGCAGTTGTGTTACAGCTTCTTTTTTTTCATCATAGAGCAGCAGCGGATTCCATGTTCCCAATAATAAAGCAGTTTCATTTACGGGTGCGATTTCAAAAACAGAATTGCTTCGCGGGTTATCTGAGAATCGCAAATTTTTTTCGTAGCTGAATGTTTCTTTATCAAAAATCATAAGACCGGCCTGCCCTCTTGTACCGGCATATACTTTTCGGGATGTAGCATATACCGAAGCAAAAAGCATATTAGGAAATGATGCCTCAACTTCCGGCGGCACCTTTGTTACTTCCACTAAAGAGGGTTTGTCATGCTGCCTCATTAACCCAATATTGGTAGCTACCCATAACAGCCTGTCTTTGTCAACCAGGATATCGTGACACAAATACCCGGGGAAATATTTTTCGCTAAATAATTCTATAACTCCGGTTGTACGATTCCATTTCAACTTATAAAATCCTGCGGTTTGAGAGGTGAGCAGAAAAATACTGTCATTCACGGGTACTAACTTCGACCGCCATTGTATCGTATTTACATCAAGAATGAAAGGAGCTTTTGAAATTACTTTTTTGTTTTGAGCGACATTTATATAAACAATACTGTCGGTATTTATTTTGGGAATAAAGAAGTGTCCGGGTAAAAACTCAAAAACCCGATGGTCTTTTTTATCGGGAAGAAATTCATTTAACCCGTTTATTTCACTGCTACCTATTTTGTTTAAATTCTTTTTTGATTTGTAATAAATATAAAATACACCGCGGGCCGCAATCAATAATCGTTCATTATCTAATTCAATTAAATCGCTGCCAAAATGAAAATGCTGTCCTGCCAGGTCTTTTTCTGAAAAATAATCGAAACGGTAAAGCAGGTTATAGTTTTTATCGAAATGATAAAACCCTGAACGGGTGAGCAGGTAAGCATTTCCCGCAGCGTCACCTTTCACCCTTTCTATACTATTGAACTTGTATTGATATTCCTTGTGTTTATAAGGGATAAAAAGATTTTTCCTTTTTCCGTTTTTGGTATTGATAATATGCAGGCCGGTATTGTGTACCGCTATCCGTTCTTTATCTAACGGGCTGATACGTATCATTAATTCGGATGCCGGTGAAAGGCTGTCGTTGGTACTGTGATATTGTACAAACCTGGTGCCGTCATACCGGTTTAAACCATTGTACGTACTCAGCCATATATAGCCGGTGGCATCCTGCACAATACCCGTTACATTATTATCGGAAAGACCGTCAGCCGTTGTATATGACGCGAAATTTTTTTCATAGAAAACCTGCGCGGTAACCGGGCCTACTGCCATCATCAATGCGAGTAATAAGAAAAAACCAAATCTATTTATCCTTACCGGGTTTCTGTTCATTTATTAAAGTTAACAACTTGCGGTACATTTTTTTGCGCAAAGATTCAGCATTATCCGCCGCCGCGCCGTTGGGAGAACAGGCAGCGCATTTTATACTGCAAGCCTTACACTTGGAAGAGGCTGATTGTAAAATATTTTCCGGAGGGCCTCCTTAGGGAAGAAAAGACGGGCCGTTGGGAAAAGAGTACTCAGCAGCAGTCATTTTTCATTCTATTTTACACCCGATTTCGAAAAAATTAAATCTTAAAAATATGGAACAGCAATTAGAACTTATTCGTGAGCAGCAACGAAAATCATGGAATACATTTTCGCCGGGATGGAAAAAATGGGATGATCTCTTTATGGATTTTTTAAAACCGATGGGGGATGAAATTATACGGCAGATCAATCCTGAAAGTGATGAACTTATACTGGATGTAGCGGCTGGAACCGGCGAGCCGGGCCTCACTATTGCTTCCATGATGAAAAACGGTCATGTAGTGATTACTGACCTGGCAGAAGACATGCTGGTAATAGCTGAAGAAAATGCAAAGCAAAGGGGTATTAAAAATATTGAAACCGTTGCATGTGATGTTTGTGAACTGCCGTTTGGTGATAACACATTTGATGCTATAAGCTGCCGCTTTGGTTTTATGTTTTTCCCCGATATGTTGCTGGCCGCGAAAGAAATGGCAAGGGTATTAAAACCGGGCGGAAGAATGGCTGCATCAGTTTGGAATGTACCTGAAAAAAATTTCTGGATTACGGCGACAATGGGTACCATTAATAAAAATATGGAACTAACGGCGCCTGTTCCCGGTGCACCGGGTATGTTTCGCTGCGCAAAAGAAGGAATGATGGCTGATATTTTTAAACCGGCAGGATTAAAGAATATTTCCGTTACCGAAGTACCTGCAAAAATGAATTGCGGAACGGCTGATGTGTATTGGAATGTAATGACCGAAGTAGCAGCGCCGATTGTAGCCGCACTCAGCAATGCTGATGAAGCATTGAGGGATAAAATAAAAAAAGAAGTGATTAAAAACATAATCGAAAAGTATCCGGGCGGCAACATCAAGGTTGATGCGAGTGCCCTGGTGATTTATGCCGAAAAATAAATCCGGATGAATTGATTGTACCCCTTATCCTGAAAAAAAAATGAAAATTAAAACTCCCGTTGACAATACGGGAGTTTATTTTATACAATTCGCCGCACAAGCTATTATTTCCGCATCGGGATTTTGTAATTGCGCATAGGAAATTCGTTCTATCTTTTCTTTCGCAGTGTATAAAATAACCCAGTCATCCTGCAGTACGGCTCTTGCTTTTATTTCTACGGGTTCGGCCACAAAATTCTTAACAGCTTCATTCATTTTTTTACCGTTGGACCCGACGATTAAATAATAATTGTTTTCACCTTTTTCATTCTGCACTTTTAGTACCGGCGGAACACCTCCCAAAATACATCGGATGGCGCAGTCTTTATGCACTTTTCCTTCGCCGGGTTTCATTACGCCAAAAAAGCATTTGGGGTCAACGATCTCGCCGCGAATAGAGACCAATCCTAAATCTTTCTTGAACGGAAGGATTTTCGAACTGTCTGCCGGGTTATTATTTATACTTATAATCGGATTATCATTTTTGTCTATTTGCATCAATGTTTTCCCGTCGCTGTACAGTAAAGTTCCTTTCAGGGTCAGCTCCTTTTTATTCAGTGAAATAGTATTTGCTTTTTCATAATCAAGCAACGCGGTTTCAGCGCCGTGCTTACCATATCCAACTAAAGGAACGGCAATATATCCTCCCTTGCCGTCACTTATTTTAAGCATCGGCACGGGTTCATTAAAGTAGGTGCCTTTTACTTCCGTCAGTTTTCCGAACTCAAAATTCGCTGTAGAAAATTTTTTTTGCGAAGCGGAAAGTAAGTAACCGACTAATAAAGCAACGGGAAAAAGAAAAAACAAAACCTTTTTCACTTGCTTTGCAAATGAAGCAGGCGCTTTGGGTTGCCAACCGATATACAACTCAGAATTGTTCATTATTAATTATTATTTATTCCACAGACTATTCAACTATCATTTTTCAACCGTTTTTTAAAATAATCAGTAATTAATAATTATTAATTACTGATTATTGCACCCGGTCTTTCGGTTCCTTCTGCAAGGGGTACGGGATTAAGAAACACTTTGTTATTCGTTATTAATAAATCATAGGTACTAACTTTTTCTTTAAACGGCGGCGGCGATTGGCCGTTCTGCGGTAAATATTGATAGCCATGCCAGGGACAGGTAATACAGCCGTCAATAATTTTACCTTCGCCGAGCGGTCCGCCCTGGTGCTTGCATACATTATGAATGGCATAGAGTTTATTCTCATGTTTGTATACAGCTATTCGTTTTTTATCTATACAAAAAATTTTGGCACGGCCTTCTTCAAAATCAGCTACATCGCTTACATAAGTAAAACCTTCTGTTGCGGAATTGAATTTTTGATTGTCTTTTTTTGCTTCTTTAAACCCGGCAATAAGATGAAGAGTAATTAACCAAGCAGCGCCTAGTGAAATTAATATTATAAATACGGGATGTGTTTCATACTGAATTACACCAAGCATAGCATGCATCACTATTAATAAATACGCTAAATACACAAACATGTGCAGCGTCTTCCATACTTTGGGAGAAAGATTATGCAGCCAAAAATCGTGACTGGTAATAGCCATTAGGAACAGAATAATCAATGCAAAAAAACCCAATGCCTGGAAAGGAAACCCGCTAACGAAAAAGAAATTGGTATTGGATGTAAATACCGAAACAAACGGATTGGTATTGCTTAACCCGTGAAACTGAAAAATACTGAAGCCACCGTGTACTGCCGCCATAAAAAACATGGTAACACCCAAATGCCGCCTGTTGTATAATAAAGGCAAAAATTTTTTATTAATCCGTACCAGGGGGCCGATACTTAAAATAATGTGCAGCAATAATGTAGCGAGTGTAGAAGAAGAACGTATCAAAATCGTTTCAAAAGTGTAGTCGGGATTGGTGATGGCGGTTATAACAATGAACACCGTTAAGTACAGCACACAAAATGCTGCGATAAGCCAATCATATATTTTCTTTTGGCGGTTCCAACCTACTGCTGCGTAACTTATACTCATATCCCTAATCCCTAAAGCGGGAATTTTAGTGAATCGATAATTTGTTTCTTAATTATATCATATAAAACTATATCGTATTTGCCCGTTGAATCCTTCGAAACATTAAAGTAATAAGTCCCCCTTGTCTGAATTCTTCCAATTAATTCGGACTCTTCTAAAGCCCCTCCTTTGGCCGGGTTTGGGAAGGCCTTATATATTAACGACGAAGGCGTTATTGATACTTCTTTATTTATCCATTCTAATTGATATTGCGATTTATCCCGGGTGCTTTTTAAATTAACCGTATAATTTTTCTTATCGATTGATTTTACCAGTATCGGTAATGCCGCCGATATTTCGGGTTGTAATAATTTATTGATAGCGGTTTTGGGTACCGCCAACAGGGCAGTAATAATACCTGCAGGCAACAACAATGCCCATGCTGCCCATATTTGTAAATGTCTTTTTCGTAAACTCTTTGTCATAGCTTCATCGCTGAGAAAATGAAGGTGCAGGGGTTTTGCAGAGTTACTCTGCGTTAACTCTTTTACTCATTTTCTCTGCGTTTAAATTTTTTATCCATTTAACTGATAGTAACGGCCAAAAAACTATTACCCCCGGAATAATAATTATATAAAAACCAATACTGCCACCGTGTGCGCCTTTATCCACTTTTTTAATTCCCCTTAATAAAAAAGGAAGCACAAACACCACGCCTGCCAGCAGGTAAATAAGCGCTGTAAATAAAATGATTGACACTATCACCCGGTTAAATATTTATACAAAGGGACTAAATAATTCATATTGGTACTGTCGCTTGGCTTACGTTATGCTATAAAATGCCGCTTAAGATTTTCACACAACCAGCACACTGTTCCACCCGTTAAAGGCATCAGGTTCTCGCTGCGGATTTGCCGCATCTTCCATCCAGGTTTTTTCATCTATAAAAAACTTGTATTTGTAATTCCCCGCCGTCAACATGGGTATTTCAATTTTCCATATTCCGTTGCTGCCCGGTTCCAGCAGCAATACATCCGGCGCCCAGTTGTTAAACGTACCGGCCAATGAAATTTGATTAGCACAATCATTTTCTATAAAAAACTGAATTGTATTTTTTTGTTTGTTAATATAGGGCGAGGCGGGCGGTTTTTCAACAAGCTCTTTTTTTATAATTTGTAAAACTGCTTTGCGCGGACGTATATAACCAAAGCCTTGTTTTTCTGCGGGCAAATTAGGAAGCCGCTTGGCCGTAGTAAATAATATACGACGAATAGTTGCGGGGTCAATCGCAGGATTTGCCTGCAACATTTGCGCTATTACACTGCTTACAATGGGCGCTGCAAATGATGTCCCGTCTACATGCATATAATTAGCCGAGAAAAACTTTGTTTGCTGAATGCGTTCCGCTAACAAGTTTTTTATATATGTCATGTCATTTGATCTTCCATCTTCAATGGTAAACTGAATCTTGTCGAAAAGTTCTTTACCTTCTGAGATTAATAATTTATCACTCATCGATACAGCTTTATTCAATGCCTCCGCTTCTTCTTTTTCTTTGGTGCCCGGCAATATGGGAGCCGCAATCCAAATAGCGTTAGCAACCAGTTCGGGTTTATACAAACCGTCTGTTGTAGCTCCGTAAGAAGAATGATAAGCCAGCAACTCCGTATCGAGATAGTTATTATCATCAATACCGCCTACACTGATTATATTTTTTGCATTGGCGGGCGGTTTAATAGCAGCCTGTTCATCATTACCTACGGCTGCTACAATTGTTAAACCTGCGGCTATTAATTGTTCGGCCAACAGGTCAATTGCTGAATGATGATAACTTACTGCTTCATCGCCACCCAAGCTCAAGTTTACAATTTTTATATCATAATCCCGGTGATGCTGTAAAACCCATTGCAATGCGTTTACAATATTTTCAGATGTGATTTTGTTTTCATCGTTCTGCACTTTTAGTAATACCAATTCAGCATCGGATGCAATGCCTTTGTACAAACCGCTACTGCTGTAACCATCACCTGCACATACTACACTTGTCATGGTGCCGTGCCAGGCCGACGGGCGGGGTTGCATAAAATATTCTTCCTCCCGTAACGGCTCAGTAATATCAATAATTTTCTTAACTCTGTTTTTTAGTTTAATTAAATCATCATGCAGGTAAAAGCCGCTGTCGATAAAACAAATGGTAACACCCTTGCCGGTAAATCGTACATCTGCATCAAGACGTAAAGGCGTAGGAAGAATAACAAAATCATCGGCGCTTTTTACAGGAAAATGAGGCCCTACTTCGGGCAACATGCGTTGCCCCATTACAATTTGTGTATGGTAATAATCTGCACAGCGGCTGCAGGCGCCGTCGTTTTCCGCCCATTCGGGGTATTCTTGTTTGATTCGCTCAATCACCTGCCGCTCACTATCTATATGAAAACGATAGATCAGTTTCTCTACGTTTTCATTGCACAAGGGACAAACTATGGTTGCTGCGGTTTGCATTGCCCTGCGAAGTAATAGTGAAATAAAAATAATCAGTGTCGGCAGGTTAACAGAATGGCAAAAAAATGCCGGCATTTGCTGCCGGCACTTTTAACTGATGCTTAAAAAAATTTTACAAATGCTCCAGGATTTCAGCTACGGAAGTTCTTTTGGAATAATCCGTATCAAAATGGCGGAATATAATTTTTCCTTCTTTACTTATAATATATAACGCCGGTACGGGCAAATTAGCGCCGTTAGTTCCGTTGGCTTGGGTAAAATCAATACCATAACCTTTGTATTTCTCAACAGTTGGGGCATCTACTGCAAAAGCTACGTCATAACTTTTCATAATCTTCAAACCGTCATCGTATAAAATAGGGTAGGAGGCTTTTGTTTTTTTAACTGTCTTGTCAATATTCTCGGGCTTTTCCGGCGTAACGGTAATTAAACTTGCTCCTTTACCGGTAATCAGCGAAAGCGAGTCTTCTAATTTTTTTAATTGCTTATTGCAATAAGGACACCATTGTCCGCGATAAAACACCAGCACAACAGCGCCTTTCTTTAATTGATCGCTCAGCGAAACATTTTTTCCGCTTTGATCTTTTGCTGTAAAGGCGGGCGCATCGTCATTTACCTGTAATCCTTTGGGTCCTTCTTGTGCAATGATAAACTTGGCGGCAAATAATATGGTCAGCAATAAAAAACACTTTTTCATAATTTTAATTTTGCCAAAAGTATTTTATTAAGAAATAGATTCTTGTCACGATACTGACATTGAGATTTAGTACATTAAATGATATCTTTTTTACCTTTTTACTTTTTGCTTTCCGTAACCAGCATGGCATGCCCGTCGGGGTCTTTTACAATAAATGATTTAGTGTGAAAGCCCCTCTCGTTAAAGTGTACCAATTTTTTTGAAACAAATGAGTAATTGGCGGCTTTCAGTTTGTTGTACAAGGCTTCCGCATCATCAGTAACCAACTTCGTATGCCAAAACCAAATATCATCGGCTCTTGTGTCTTCGGGATATTTTTTACCGGGGCCGGGTACTATATATTGTAAAAATTCTATCCCCGGTCCGCCGGCTGCACGATAACCGGTAATATGCAGGCTTGCGCCTTCTACATTATTTAAGTGTTCCTGCTCCGGCCCTTTGTTCCAACTGTCACCTTTACGTTCTATGCCTAATAAATCTGCATAAAATTGATGACTGTTCTCCGTACTGCTTACACCAATAGCGGTATGGTCGATGCCTAAAAATACCTTTCCGTTTGGCTGTTGCCATTTGTCCTGCCCTTTTCCTTTGGGGAAATAAATCAATTCCAAGTTATGATTATCGGGATCATGAAAGTAAAATGCTTTGATGCCTTCCGCAGCGGGAATCGATTTGGGTAATGTTTGCGGCGCGGTAGATACAAACTCCGCATTATATTTTTTTACCTGCTGATAGGCTTTGTCCATATCGCTTACTACAATAGCGATATGCTGAAAAAACAAATCATTGCTGCCCTGATCTTCGGGAATACTTCTGCCGCCGGTGGTTAGATAGTCCGTCAGTTCAATGAACTCATCGCCCAATTGCAAACGCACCGTGCGAATGTGTAAGCCAAAAACGCCGGTAAGTTTTTCGTAAGGCTCGCCTGTCATTTCGCTATCGCTTACTTTTTTAAATCCCAATACTTCGGTATAAAATTTTACCGAACGGTCCATTTCTTTTACAGTAATACCGATGGCGTCTACTTTTGTTATTTGTGCAAAAGCAAAAAAATTAGTAAGTACAATTGTGAGAGTAAGCAGTATAAATCTTGTCCGTTGTTTCATAATTTTTTTATTTAAAAATATTTTATATGGGTGTAGTAGTGTATCGATATTGCCGAATAGAATTATTGTAGTACAAGAAAGCCCCGATGCAGCACACAAATCTTACTCGGGGTCTTCGATGACACAACAAAAGCTTAATAGTAGCAATGCAGTTTGCTTCATAATATTTCTTTTCTCCTTTCTCTCATTTTTGATTTATTTTTTTCACGAATGTTGTTGCAGCAAAGAAAAAATTCAGCTGCACTTAACATGCCTGCAAAAGGTATCAGCAAATAAATCCAGAATGCCGTCCATATATCCGCAGGTGATGCGCTTGCAAAACTTCGTGCGGGATTCATTCCGAAACCCGAAATAGGCCCTGCCACAATAACCCAGGTACAAACCAAGCAAGCGGCAAACAGTCGCGTATATTTTTTCAGTTTATCGTGATGAGATGTAAATAATACCATTGTCATGGTGATAAACGCTATTGCAAATTCTGTTACGAGAGCAGCGGTAGTACCAAATTTACCGGGTACTGTTGCTGCCGAATTTACAGGCGGCGCTGTCAATAAATCTCCCATCAATAATTGCATCAGGTAAACGGCCATTGTTCCGCCGATGAATTGGGCAATGATAAAGAACATCGCATCGTAGGGGCACATTTTTCCCAAACGCAAAAAAGTAATGGTGACAGCGGGATTGATTTGTGAACCGGATGGAGCTGTAAACGGTGAGTAAAAAATAAATAATGCCGTGGCACCCATTGCCAAACCCATCAAAAGGTTTCTTGCCGTATCATTAGACAGTGATGCGTGCCAAGAGCTATTTTCTGAAAATAACATAGCGCCGAAAAAACAAGCAGAGATCATGAATATGGCAAGGCCCAGTGCTTCCTGCAAATAATGCTTCCGGTTTTTTTTAAAAGAAGTTTTTATTTGCTTCATTCCGCTTTTGCCGCTAAATACACGTATGGGCATTACTCTCATAATGCAAAGAGAAGTTGAAAATCAAAAATGCACTGTCTCGTAATTGACTTTATGCAATTGATTTTATTTCTTTTAATTCTTTAGCTAAGAAATAATTCAGCGCTGTTCTTAACACGGCAATGGCTGCTAACTTGCCGATATCATCCCAACTCGGCGCTACGGCGGTAGCCAATACATCGGCCCCCAATAATATTTCTAAGGAGACGGCAACCGCACTGCCGAATGTTACTCTAAGCCCCTCCAAACCTCCCCGAAGGGGAGGCTTAGTGAAAACTATACTTTGTGATTCAAAATTGAAATACCGGTATAGTAATTTTAATACTGCGACACCAATTATAGTAGCTGAAATTATTTCCAACGAATGGCTGATATAAATGGTTATCGTTTTTGCTATTTCTTCCATGGGTAAATTATTGGAAACAATTTTTTAATTTTTTGCACGCTGAGATGCAGGGGCCGCAGAGAAAAATATTTTTTGTTAATCTCTGTTTGCTCTGCACCGTTCTGCGGCTACGCCGGTTATAACAGGCCGGCTGTTTCAAAATAATTTTTGCAAGCTGAGATGCAGGGGTCGCAGAGAAAAATATTGTTTGCTAATCTCTGTTTGCTCTGCATCGTTCTGCGGCTACGCCGGTTATGACAGGCTAACTGTTTCAAAATTATTTTTTGCACGCTGAGATGCAGGGGTCGCAAAGAAAAATATTTTTTGTTAATCTCTGTTTGCTCTGCACCGTTCTGCGGCTACGCCGGTTATAACAGGCCGGCTGTTTCAAAATAAATTTTTGCACGCTGAGATGCAGGGTCAGCAGAGAAAAATATTGTTTGCTAATCTCTGTTTGCTCTGCTCCTCAGCGTGGAACTTTATCAAATCGTTTTTAATCGACTTTTATTTTAGTGATACAGCATCGCTCTTTAAGCCCTCTCCTCGGGAGAGGGTTTGGGAGAGGCTATACTTATTCAGCAAGTAATCACCTACCCGTAAAGAATTGGCCGCAATAGTAAGCGACGGATTAAATGCTCCGCAACTCGGAAAGAAACTCGCATCTACCACATATAAATTTTCCAAATCATGCGCTTTGCAATTCAAATCCAATACAGATGTTTTAGGATCGGTACCAAAACGCATGGTACCGTTTTGGTGACTCATACCCGTAATATCCAAATCATAACCCGCCCACTGAATGTCCCTGTATTTATCATCCAGTAATCCTAATTTTAAAAAAACCGATTTCAATTTTTCTTTTAACCTTTCGTAGGCTGTATAGTTGTTTCGTGTATAAGAAACTTTTATAGAACCGTCTTTACGCAGCGTAACACGATTGTTGGGCGAAGGCAAATCTTCAGCAGTTAACCAAAAATCAATCGTCATTTGTTTCAGTTCGTTGTACGGCTTGCCGGGATAAATTTTTTCTGCCAGCCATAAAATTGTATCCGGATCATTTCTTCCCATCAGTTGAATTTCTCCCAAGGGAAATTCACTATCATCGGCGCCGAAATAAAAATCACTCAGGCCCAAACTTTTTTGAAATACACAATCATTTATTTTTTCTTTGGTAAATGCTACAAGGCACCCATTGTGATGCAGCATTAAATTACGCCCTACCTGATCGCTGCTGTTGGCCAAACCATTGGGATGTTTATCATTGGTACTGCGCAGCAGTAAGGCAGCGCTGTTTACCGCACCGCAGGCAACAATCACCATATCGGCTTCAAAAATTATTTTCTCACCTTTTACATCGGCCAATACTTTTGTTACTTTTTTTCCTTCGGCGTCTGTTATTAATTTTTCCGCATACGCATGTGTAAGCAGTGTTACATTTTTATTTTGCAATGCGGGGCGCAGACACATTACCTGTCCGTCGGCTTTGCTGTCGGTTAAATCAGGGAAGCCGTCAAAGTTTTCCAGCATCACCGGCGCTTCGGTTGCTGTATAATCCTGAGGAAGCCTTACACCCATCGGCAACGGAAAAGGCTTCAACCCTAATTGGTGCATATATTTTTCCAGATCTTTTATCAACGGTTCGTACGGTAAAGGTGGCAGCGGGTAATCCTTGTTTCGCCACGGTTCGGTAGGATCGATGCCCTGCTTACCGTGTGTGCTGTATAATTTTTCCGCTTTTTCATAATAAGGTTCATAAACATTATAACCGAAGGGCCATGCCGGCGATTCGCCGCCGTAATGTTTTACAGCTTCAAAATCTTTTTCGCGGAAGCGAAACAACGCGGCGCCGTACATTTTACTATTACCGCCCACATTGTAATGGATAAAAGGCTTAAAGGGTTTATCATCCCCGTCATACCAGGTATCATCGGGTCGATAACGGCCCTTGGTAACCACTTCATGCGGATCCCAATTTTCTTTTTCCTTCGGAATAAAACCGCCTCTCTCAAGAATCAAAATCTTTTTACCTGAAGGCGCCAGTTTATACGACATGGTACTGCCGCCGCTGCCTGTGCCGATGATGATGATATCATAATGATTTGTCATGATGCAATTTTTCAACCACAAAATGAATTAATAAGGAGCTTTGGGACTGTCGGTCTATTGACAAAAAGGATGATTCGGTTTGGCGAATATTAAAACTATGCTTTGGTTTGGCTAAGCGGTGATTTTGGTATATTTTAGAGTTGGTGTATGAACAATTGAATTTGATCCCGGTAGATTTATTTTTAGGCTATGACTGAACATTTTTTTAAACAGAACACAGTATCATAATTATTAATTTTTTAAAACAAAAAATTATGAAAACAATGACTTGTAAACAATTGGGAGGAGCCTGTGATAAAGAATTTCATGCAAATACGTTTGAGGAAATGGCACAAATGAGTAAAAAGCACGGAATGGAAATGTTTCAAACAGGTGATGCAGACCATCTGAAGGCGATGAATGAAATGCAAGGGCTTATGAAATCTCCTGAATTGATAAAAGGATGGTTTGAAAGCAAGAGAGTAGAGTTTAATGCCTTGCCCGAGGACAAATAGTTAGTATAATTTCTGATAAATGTTATTGCGTAGTATTTCATCTTGTGACGAAATGAAGCCCGGAATAACCCGACAGCAGTTCAGGATCAGGAATAAAGACTTCGGGGGAATTGGCGACATTTAGTAATCAGATAGTTGCATATTCGGGTTTCTACCAAAAACATTTCAATTCTACTATCGATTTATGTACAATTTAGCGTACATTTGAACGTACAAATTAAACACCATGAAAGCTATCACTATTTCACAACTCAGGGGCAACATTAAAAAATATTTGGATGGCGTCAGCAAATCTGATGATGTTATTATTGTGCCGCGTACGGCAGAAGATGATGCAATAGTTATTATGTCTATGAAAGAATTCAATTCTCTGACTGAAACGGGCCATCTTTTATCGTCTTCGAAAAACAGGATAAGGTTACAGGAATCTATTAAACAGCTTAGTAAGAAGCAAACACGTAAAGTGAACTTAAAGGATATAGTAAACCCGCTGTAATGAACTTTGAGTTTACTGTAAATGCTTGGGAAGATTTTGAATATTGGTTAGAGCATGACCGGGAAATTGTTATAAAAATAAAAGACCTTCTTAACGACATCAAAAGAAATCCGTTTCTCGGATTGGGTAAGCCGGAACCTCTAAGATATGATTTGAAGGGATACTGGTCGCGAAGAATAACCGGCGAACACAGGCTTGTTTACAAAATAGAAGGAACCAAAGGACAGAATCAAAAATGTTACATTCTTCAATGCAGGTATCATTACGGCAAATGATTCAGTCTTTTCAACACGAATTATAGGCCGTAATGTATCAGTAAATTTCCGGCCGTTGAATAAAAATTCATTGCTGTTGGTAACAGCCGATGCTGTAAACATTTTATGAGAAAGTTATACTTCATAATAACAATATTAATCGGGCAATTAATTTTGGCTTGTTCCGGCAAGAAAGAAATTGAAGTGATTGAGGTAACGGAAGTAACGGAAGAAACTGTTAACGCCCCTGAACCGGCGCCACCTTCTTTTTCCTGTTCAAATGCTGTTACACTACAAGAATGGTTCTTCAAGCTATGCGATACAGAAAAGCCGGGGAAAGATACTGCGGCTTACGCGTTTGGTTTTTTTGAAACGGAAAATTGTTATGCTGTTTATTTAATTGATTCAAGCGGTTATAAAAAGAGAGATACCGGTTCGGCTAAGCAAAATGGGAATGAACAGTCTATTAAATATTATCCTTTGTCGAAAAGCGAGTATAAAGACTTGGAGTGGCAACAAGTGATGAATAAGATAAAATCTCAGTTAAAAGAATTTACGAATAATGAAAAATGTAAGAACTCTTCTTTTGCAAAAGCAAAGTCTGTTACATTATTTTTCGACGACGGTGAAAAGGCAAGGCTGAAGTAAAAAACTTGCTTACGATTTATATCTCTCCCGGGAAAATTGTCCATCCATCTGCGCCCATCATCCATTTTTTAAGGATTGATGTTGATACATCTTTGTGTTGTCTCCCGATAGCTTTCGGAAAAAGACATCAACTTTTAAAAAATTATACAATGAAAAAATTTGCAGTTCCTTCAAGAGAGCTGGTTGCTCCGGTCAATCAAGCTATTTTCGACAATTTAAACAAAGCTTTGGGGTTTGTACCGAACCTTTATGCCGCTATCGCTTATTCTGATAATGGTTTAGAACGTTACCTGGCTTATCAAAGCGCCAAAAGTAGTTTGAGCAATAAAGAAAAAGAAGCGGTAAACTTGATTGTGAGTCAAATTAACGGCTGCGTGTATTGCCAAAGCGCACATACGATAATTGGAAAGATGAATGGTTTCAGCGATGAGCAGGTGCTGGATATTCGTCGTGGCTCATCTGCCGATGAGAAAATAAATGCATTGGTAAAACTGGCTGCGTCTATTACGAAAAACAAAGGACGTGCAGATGCTGCAACTGTTGATGCCTTTTTTGCACAGGGTTACACCAACGAAAATTTGGTTGACGTAATTCTGCAAGTGAGTGAAAAAATTGCGATGAACTATTTGCACAACCTTACACAAGTGCAGGTTGATTTTCCTGCAGCGCCGGCATTGGAGGCAGAAACGATTCTTAATTAATAAACAGGATGTTTTGCAAAAATTATTGATTACTTATTATTGATTAATGATTTAAAACCGGGAGCTCCTCCCGGTTTTTTAATTCGGGGAAAATTGTCCATCCCATTGCGCTCATCATCCATTTTATCCCGATTATTTAGCTGCACCTTTGTATTGTAAAAAACAAACACAATGGCAACAGCAACCGGGAATAAAATAATCACAAAGCAAAATTTTGAGAACCACTTACAACAGGGTATCGATTATCATTTGTACAAACAACAGATGGCAAAAGACCTTTCGTTGAATACTGACCTGAAGATTAAGGAATATATCAATCTCAATCAACGCCGGATGCACCGGATAGAAAAAACTTATACGCCTTCTGCCGAAATTATTACGCAGGTTAAAAACTTAAAGCATAAAACTTACTGGCTGGTATTAACCGAGCATTGGTGTGGCGATGCTTCTCAATCATTGCCTGCATTAAATGTCATTGCTGAGTTGAGTGAAGGAAAGATTGAACTGAAATTGGTATACCGTGACCGCAATGATGAACTAATGAATGCATACCTTACCAACGGAACAAGGTCAATTCCCAAATTAGTTCAGTTGGATGAGCATTTTAATGTAACTGGTATTTGGGGGCCAAGACCAACCGTTGCACAAAAATTGGTAAAAGAATTAAAATCAAACCCTGCAACTGCGGCCACTTATGCTAATGAACTGCATTTGTGGTATGCAAAAGACAAACAGCAAAACCTGGAAAAAGAAATAGCACGATTATTATCCAAGGCCAATTTATTTTGTCCTGATTGTTTATCATAAAATATTTATCCCGCAAAGACGCAAAGGGCACTAAGAAGAATAAATATAAATGCTTTGTGTTTTAGTGTCTTAGCGGGAAACAAAACAAAAAAAACATATGGAACAACGTCATCCCCTTCCGCCGTTTACTTTAGAAACAGCCAAACAAAAAATTCAAATGGCCGAAGATGCCTGGAACAGCAAAGACCCGGTAAGGGTTTCAAAAGCTTATACAATAGACAGTGAATGGAGAAACCGGAATGTATTTTTAACCGGAAGAGATGAGATTGTTACATTCCTTTCCGGCAAATGGGAAAAGGAATTAAACTATATACTAAAAAAAGAATACTGGGCACATACAGATAACCGAATAGCAGTGCGGTTTGAATATGAATATCAAAATGCAGCAGGCCAATGGTTCCGTGCTTATGGAAATGAAAACTGGGAATTTGATGAGAACGGCTATATGGAAAAACGATTTGCAAGTATTAATGATTTAGAGATTGAAGAAATAGACAGAAAAATTATAGGCCTTACAGTACAAGCAAAAAAAAACCGTAGTTTGTGATTATTTTACGTCAAAAAATCTATAGAATATGCTCATACAAATTCTGCAGTCTCTTTTTGAAAGAGACCTTAACCGGCTGAAAGCCGAGATTGGATTATACCGTGATGAAAAGAATTTGTGGCTGATTGAAAAAGGCATTTCCAATTCTGCCGGTAACCTTTGCCTGCATTTAATTGGCAACCTGAATGCGTTCGTCGGTGCTGAGCTTGGCAAAACGGGTTACATACGCCACAGGGATTTGGAGTTTTCTACAAAGGATGTTGCCCTGCAAGAACTGATGGAGAAAATAGATGCAACTATCGTGGTGGTAAAAAAATCACTGGCAACGGTGATGCAGGAACAGCTTGAAGCTGATTACCCGGTAATGGTGTTTAAGGAGAAAATTTCCACCGGACTTTTTCTGGTGCATCTTGCCACACATTTAAATTATCACCTGGGACAAATCAATTATCACCGACGCTTGCTGGATTCAGAAAACTGATTACAGAAAAATATCATGAATCAATCAACATTCACCTTAGTAAATCCGCAGAACGGAAATTTAGCTTTTAAACTTTTCTCCTTTGAAGACAATAGTTTTTTTGACTATATACAACGCAATAATTATTTTTCGCTGATATTGGTAAAAGGAGGCAATGGAAAAGTAAAAGCCGATTTTACAGAATATGATTTTGCTGAAAACAGCTTGTTTGCTTTTTCACCTTACCAGCCTTATATGCTTACAATGGATAAACCTGTTAAAGGAATTGCCATCCATTTTCATTCCGATTTTTTTTGTATCCATAAACATCACAAAGAAATTGCCCGCAACGGCGTACTGTATGATAATGTTTATCAGCCACCCTTTGTAAAAGTGGATGAAAGCTCTGCCGCAACTTTTGAAATACTTTGCGAACAGATAAAAACGGAAATGCAAAACCCGGCACCGGCACAATATGAATTGCTGGTTTCTTACTTAAAAATATTTTTGATAACAGCATCCCGTTTAAAAATGCAGCAACATATACAGGCAGCAGCAGATACGAAAGACAATAAAGAACCTTTCATCCTGCAAAAATTAAAAGATGCGATTGAAGAAAATTTTAAAACCAAACATTCTCCTGCTGAATATGCTGAGTTGCTTTACATTACCCCCAAGGCTTTGGCGAAAATCACCAAGAGCCATTTTAATAAAACCCTCAGCAATTTAATTAACGAACGCATCATCATTGAAGCAAAACGGGAGCTGTATCTCACCAATAAAACGGTTAAAGAAATTGCATACGAGTTAGGTTACGAAGATGAATATTATTTCAGTCGCTTCTTTAAAGTAAATGCAGAGGTATCGCCTCAAATGTACCGGGATACTGTGGGGTATGCAAAAATGATGGCGTAAGAACCAATTCAATCACTCTTACTTACAATAGTTTCGTGTATTTTTAATCCATGAATACACTTAAGATTGCCATCATTCAGCAAAAACCCGTACATCTCAATCTTGCTGCAAGTTTGGGAAAAGCATTGCAATATATAAATGAAGCTGCAGCCAAAGGAGCGCAGTTCATTGTTTTTGGAGAAACCTGGCTCAGCGGCTATCCTTCCTGGATTGATCATTGCCCGGAAATGGCGCAATGGAATAATGATACAGTGAAAGATGTATTTGCACTTATGCATGCCAACAGTGTTGATGTAGCGGGAGAAGAAATAAAAACGTTGTGTGCAGCGGCAAAAGAAAAGAATGTTTTTCTTTGTATGGGTATCAATGAAAAAGTTACAAGCGGTATTGGCGGCGGCACCATTTATAATTCCTTTATTTTTGTAAACAGTAACGGCGAAATAGTTAATCATCATCGTAAATTGGTCCCAACGTTTAATGAAAAATTATTATACGGTTACGGCGATGCGGCGGGATTAAAAACTGTTGACAGCGCTTGGGGAAAAATAGGCGGACTGATTTGCTGGGAACATTGGATGCCGATGAACCGGCAGGCATTGCATAATGAAAATGAAATGATACATGTGGCGCTCTGGCCCACGGTACATGAAATGCACCAGGTGGCGAGCCGCCAGTATGCATTTGAAGGCAGGTGTTTTGTAATCGCCGCAGGGCAAATGTTGCAGGCTAAAGATTTTCCCGCCACATTAAAATTACCTGATTACCTGGCTGCTGATCCGGATAAGTATGTGCTCAACGGCGGCAGTTGCGTAATTGATCCCAAAGGAAATTATTTATTGACACCGCAATTTGATAAAGAAGAAATTTTGTATTGCACCATTGATAATTTTGATATGGCTATTAAAGAAAAACTTACGCTGGATACAAGCGGTCATTACAGCCGATGGGATATTTTTGATTTTAATGTAAACAGAAGAAGAAAAGAGTAACTTTTACTAAAACATAAAACCATAACTGATATAACCGCCCGGCAAAAAATCATTCTTAATAAACCCCGGCGAAATTCCTATCCAAAATAAACTTTTGTCACCATATTTTCTGTAGCCAAGGTTCATGTTCGCATAAAACAAGTTTTAAACACTCTGACCAAAAGTCAACAGATTATTGTCCGGGTCAAGCAATGAAAACTTCTTTTGACCCCAAGGTTTTGTCTGCAATGGCGCATTGCGGTGTATAGTTACTTTATTGTCTAAAAGCGATTGATACAAACTGTCAATAGTATCCGTTCTAATATAAACTTGCCCGTAATTTTCTTTCGAGTCAAGCTCTTTAAACTCAAAAAAATGAATTTGAATTCTCTCTTTTTGAACCATTAAATATTCATCATAGTCTGCACTTACGAATGGCTGAAAGCCCAGCTTGTTTATATAAAACTTACGAGTGACGGTTTTGTCACGCATTGGTAATTTGGGGTTTATGTTAGTAAGCATGTTTTATGAGTTATGTAAATGTAAAACTAATTTTCAAAGTGTTAGTTGCAGTATTGCGAAGTCTTGCAGTTCCATATATCTTTTATTTACTGCATTGTCAACGGGCTAAATAATTTTATTAATCCAAACCCGGTTTCGAGGGAAATAAAATTCATCAATCACCCTGTCATTTTTTCACTAAAAATACACCGGCATTGTTTTTACGCTCAGCAGTTGTTATCATTTTTATTAACTAAAAAAGTAAAAACATGTACAACAATCAGTCATGTGCCGCAAAAGGCAACGCTTACGGAAACTCCGCCAGGTCGGGGTTTATCCGATCTATGCAACGGGCATCCGTTAACATTTACAAGACAGACAGCAGCTATGAAATGCTGGTGTTTGCACCGGGCCGTATTAAAGAACATTTTCATTTAGCAGTAAATGGAAATGAGTTAACCGTTTCTTATACACCACCCGAAGGTTTTCCAAGACCGGAATGGGTGCTGCGTGAGTACAGCCGCGGCGGTTTTAAAAGAAACTTTACATTAAATGAAAGCATCGACACTGCCAAGATTGCTGCAAAATATGCAGACGGCGTGTTGCAGGTTACCCTGCCCATAGTTGCCGGTAAGGAAAATGTACAGCAGGAAATTGTGATTAATTAATTCAGTAATCTTAAAAGAAACGGGCAGGAATACTGCCCGTTTTTAATTTTCCTTAGTTTATAATTCGATCAAGTTGCCGTAATGTTTTTGACAGCTTTGATTTTCTTAATGCTGACACTTTCTTTTTTAGCAGAATCAAAGAGTGAATAATCTTTCATAACTCTCAATATCTCCGCAACGCCCCACGCCTGTGCAATACACCCCCGCGGATGATACGGCGCATCGGCATCAAATATTTCTGAAACAGAACCGATACATCCTTCATTCAAATGATAACGGAAATGTTCAATCACTTTGAGTGCAACAGACTTCCGACTTCCGGCTTCCAACCTCATTATTGCATCCACATAAGCCCCCAGTAACCAACTCCACACTGTTCCTTCGTGGTAAGAAGAATCCCTGTGCCATTGGTCGCCGCCATACTGATGGACATAATGAACATCATCAGCAGGTAAAGTTCTCAATCCAACGGGAGTGTATAATTTTTCTTCAATAATTTTTAAAATAGTTTTTGCTTTTTCTCCTTCTACCAATGCAAATGGCAGGCTGATGGCAAATAACTGATTGGGACGAAGTGTCGAATCAGATTTGCCGTTTTCATCAATCACATCATACAGATAATTGCCCCGCCCGGATGAACCCCGCCTGAATGACTCAGTCGGGCAGGCGTTCGGACGGGCTTCTTCATACCAAAACATTCTATCAAAACTTTCTTTTGCTTTTGCTGCACTTAGCTCAACCAACTCCGCATCATTTTCCTGTTCGTTCATACGCAGCAGTTCAGCAAATATTTTCAATGCATTATACCACAGTGCCTGTATCTCCACCGGTTTTCCCATCCTGGGTGTAACCACCCAAGTACCAATTCTTGCATCCATCCATGTTAACTGCTGGCCTGTTTCTCCGGCATACAGCAAACCATCATCATCCACATGAATATTGTATCGTGTTCCTTTAAAATGCCAATCAATAATATTTTTTAATACGGGAAGAATTTCTTTAATAATAAATGTTTCATCACCTGTAGCGTCTAAATATTTTTTGATTGCAATGAAATACCAAAGTGTTCCATCTACGTTATTATACTCAGGCGGTTCATTATTGTCTTGAAAGCGATTGGGCAGCATACCCATGCTCACACTTTGTGCAAATGCAGAAATAATTTTCTTTGCATCCTCATAACGACCGGTACTTAAACAAAGACCGGGCAAACTAATCATGGTGTCTCTTCCCCAGTCGGTGAACCAATGATAGCCGGCGATGATGGTGGCGCCCTCCCCGACCTCCCCCTGCGAGGAGGGGACTTTAGAACCCTCTGATTGTTGGATAAATCTTTTTACAATGAATTGGTCGGCGGCAAGAATAAGCTGTTGCAGCATTTCATCTTCAGGTTGCCCTTCTATTAATTTTTCTCTTCTTAGTTTTTCTTTTTTTAATAACTCAATTGCATTTCTTCCAGCAGGATTTTCAGTTGATAGAATAATTCCGATTTTATCTCCTTCTTTTAATGTAATGGAAAAATGACCCGGGTTAAATAAATCTTCATCAAAGTCTAACCCGCGGTATTTTTCTACGGCGTAGTTAAAATGTAAGAACCAGTCGGGGTGGTGGTGATAATCGCCACCGGGAATATTGATATAAATAACAGGCGTATCATTATATAATTTTGTTATAAATGTATCATTTGTAAATTCTGCATTACGGTTCACCGCATCATTGGCATGCATCATGGAATGATAACCGCGACCGGATAGTAACGGTAACAGTTCCAATTGAAATGCGGGTGGTGCTTTAATGACTTCATAAACGATAACGGTTGTGTTCTCGTTATGAATCATCGCAATTGTTTTCTTTAACTCAATCTCTTTTATTTCATAAACCCACTCAGGGCAAAAATCTTTTGTAAAGCTTTTTAAATTCTGATAACCGTTGGGATGAACCACATTGTTTTGATATTGATTGCTTCCAAGTTCATATCGCTGATCATTCAATACAATTGTTTCATCCAGCTTTGATACAAATGCCATTCTTTCTGCAGGCGGTTTGGTAGCAGCTATTAACAATCCATGATAGCGGCGGGTGTTGCAACCGATGATGGAGGAGGAAGCCCAGCCGCCGAGGCCGTTTGTTTCGAGCCATTCGGCCTCCTCCAAACCTCCTCCAAAGGAGGAGGCTTTTGAAGAGTCTGATACTTTGAAGATATTTTTTGATTTCATGTTTTTGCTTTTCTAAATACACTTTCGAATTATGTTGACTAAAGAATTATAGTTGATATGGAAGAACAAATGTCCGGTAAAGTAATGAAGCTCCGCCTCCTCTCTACAGGAGAGGAGGTTGGGAGGAGAGGCTTTGTATCAACTCCGCCACCACACCCGTCCATCCTGTTTGATGCGATGCACCAACGCCTCTTGCCGTATCGCCATGAAAATATTCATAGAATAAAATCAGGTTTTTAAAATGTGCGTCATCACGGTATAACGCATAGTTATCATTTGCAGGGCGGTTGCCGTTTTCATCTTTTTCAAAAATGCTCACCAATCGTTTGGATATTTCATTCGACACTTCACTTAGTGCCATCTGCTTACCACTGCCTGTCGGGAATTCTACTTTACAATCATCGCCATAATAATTACAATACTGTTTCAATGCTTTTACCAATAAGTAATTCATCGGCATCCATACGGGGCCTCGCCAGTTACTGTTACCGCCAAATAAAGATGATGTTCCTTCGGCCGGCTCATAATCCAAACCAAATTCTTCTCCATTAATATTAACCGAATAACCCTGCTCATGAATTTTTGAAATAGAACGAATGCCGCCTTTGCTTAAAAATTCTTTTTCATCTAATAACGCTTTTAATAATTTTTGCAAACGGCTTTTGGGTACAAGGCTTAATAAAATATCATCATGCTCTTTTCCATCGGACCCTGCGGGTAAATCTTCTATTACTAAATACTGCCCGTTATCTTCCCTGTATTTTTGAAACCATTTTAATCTTCTGTGAAACTCAGGAACTTTTTCGAGCAAATCTTTTTTCAAAACAAATACTGCAAACAAAGTAGAGAGTCCAACCAATGAACGAACTTTCAAAGGAATATATCTTCCGTCGGGCATTGAAAGCACATCATAAAAAAATCCTTCTTCCTCATCCCAACTACCCGTCCAGTTTTCGCCCATACGGTTTAAACTCTCAGCGATGTAAACAAAGTGTTCAAAGAATTTTGTTGTTACATCTTCATAGTTGGAATTATGCTGCGCCAGCTCCAGCGCCATCTCCAGCATATTCAAACAATACATCGCCATCCAGCTTGTACCATCGGCTTGTTCTAATTGTCCACCGCCGGGTATCATATTACTTCTGTCGAACACACCAATATTATCTAATCCTAAAAAACCGCCCTCAAATACGTTGTTTCCTTTATGATCTTTACGGTTTACCCACCATGTAAAATTGATCAGCAGTTTCTGAAATACTTTTTCTAAAAAATCAATATCGCCTTTGCCCGATTTTTCTTTTTCCAGTTTATACACCTGCAAACAACTCCATGCATGCACGGGCGGATTCACATCACCAAAACTCCATTCGTATGCCGGCAACTGACCGTTGGGGTGCATATACCATTCACGCAAAAACAAAATCAATTGTTCTTTTGCAAACTGCGGATCAATCATACTCAACGGCACGCAATGAAAAGCCAGGTCCCAGGCAGCATACCAGGGGTATTCCCATTTATCGGGCATCGAAATAATATCTTCATTATTCAATGAATGCCAGTGATGATTGCGTCCTGTCTTTCTTTCTTCGGGCGGCGCCGGTTGTCCTTTATCGCCATTCAGCCATTTGGGAATATCAATATTAAAGTATTGCTTACTCCACAACATGCCTGCAAAAGCCTGCCGTTGTATATTCCGTAGTTCTTTATCTTTTGTTGCAGTAATGTTATTGTAAAATTCGTCTGCTTCTTTAATTCGGGTTGCAAACAACTCGTCAAATGATTTATCAAATTGATTTTCGCTTGGCGCATGTTTGCTCAATCTTAATTTGATTGTAACGGATGATTGCGCAGGAATAGTAAATTCATATAGCGGAGAAAATTTCGTTCCTTCTTTTTTGGTCTCTAATAAATCGTAATTGCCTGTAACAACTGCCGCGTGAAAAGTATCTTTTACAAATGGCGTTACATTGGGTTGGCTGTACAACCTTTCTGTATTAGTTTCATTCTCGGTAAATAATTTCCTTGCAGGCGTTTCGAAAGAAAAATAATAGTCACCTGCCTCGGGATGATGCAACTTCACCGTTCTATCATCTGTCAATTTCATCGTCGGTTTTTCTTTTATCAAACCAAAGCTCCACAAATTTCTGAACCACAATGCAGGCAATACGGCAATATAAGCCGCATCATTACCACGGTTATGAATACTTATACGAATACACAAATCTTCCGCATCATTTTTTGCATACTCGGTAAATACATCAAAATATTTTCCTTCATTAAATAAGCCCGTGTCCAACAACTCGTATTCCTTTTCAAATTTATTTCTGTTGCGGTTTGTATTTACCAAATCTGCATACGGATATTCCGCCTGCGGATATTTGTACAAATGTTTCATGTACGAATGCGTTGGCGTACTGTCTAAATAATAATATAACTCCTTCACATCCTCACCATGATTGCCTTCATTGCCCGTCAACCCGAACATCCGTTCCTTCAATATCGGGTCTTTGCCGTTCCACAATGCAATGGCAAAACAAATACGTTGCATATCATCACTGATACCTGCAATACCATCTTCGCCCCAGCGATACACACGACTCCGTGCATGGTCGTGCGGAAAATAATCCCATGCTTCACCATGCTCACTATAATCTTCACGCACCGTTCCCCATTGGCGTTCGCTGAGGTATGGCCCCCATTTTTTCCAAGACGAATCTTCTAGTCTTTTTTGTTCTGTGTTCATTGGTTAGTTTTTTATAAATTTTTTTTACTTAGCTTTTGTACTACTATTAAGCTTCGGTTGCGTCGTCGAAGACCCCGAGTAAGATTTGTGCGCTGCTTCGGGGCACACTTGTACGTTCTGTTCGCGATTCAACAACCCACCCCGGTCGTTTTAATTTATAGTTTACCAAATTCGCCCCTCCAAGGAGGGGAAGTGTTCTATGTCCGGAGTAACTTTCTACTTTAGAAAACATTATAATTAGAAATGAATATCCTTCCTAAGTTCCCCCTTCGGGGGACAGGGGGCTACCCATTATCCTCAAACCCCGGATACAACGTCATACCACCATCTACAAACAACGTTGTTCCGTTTACATAATCACTGTCATCACTTGCCAGCCATACAGCAGCTTTACCAATGTCTTCTACTTGTCCCACACGCTTCTGCGGAATCAGTTTCAATAACTCCTGCAAATGCGCCTGTGTATCCCATGCATCATGATTGATAGGTGTTGCAATAGCACCCGGCGCAATGGAGTTAATGCGAATTTTTTTTGGCGCAAATTCCTGGGCAATGGTTTTCATCATCAGCATCACACCACCTTTGCTGGCAGCATAGTTGGCATGACCCGCCCAGGGAATTACTTCATGCACACTGCTCATACAAATAATTTTACCGGCACTTTTTGATTTCCCATTTACACCACGGCGCAAAAATTCTTTAATCGCCTCTCTTGCACAAAGGAATTGCCCCGTTAAATTTACACCCAATACAAAGTTCCATTGTTCCAATGTCATTTCCGTAAATGGTGCATCTTTTTGTAACCCGGCATTATTTACTAAAATATCAACCGTACCGAATTGTTTTACCGTGTCGGCAAACATTTGCTGTACTTCGTCTTCTTTACTTACATCGCATTTGTAAGAAATAGCCGCACCGCCGCTACTATTAATATCTTTCACAACGGTTTCTGCCATTTCTTTGACTCCTGGTACAGGGTAGTTTACTACAACACTTGCACCATTTTTCGCCAACTCTTTGGCACAGCCTGCTCCAATACCGCTGCCGGCACCGGTTATGATTGCTATTTGCCCTTTCAATTTTTGTTCCATAATAATTTTAATATAAGGTTGAGTAATCGTGGTGATAATTTGGTTTTTTATATTGGGCTAAATTTTTTTTAATCAGTCTTAGTTCAAAGTCCGTAATAATGTTTAAATAATTCCGGTAAGCTTCTTCTGCCGAACCGTATGGATTTACACGGTGATTCGCGTTGCCGGGTTTATTCCGATTTAATGACATATAGGAAAAATAATCCGATGATTGCAAACGCTCCCAGGTTTCCAGCAACTTTTCGTCTCCGCTTCTTTTTACCATCTGCTCCATGCTGTAAATTTTTCGAAGCATATTGTTCTGCATAGCATTTTCGGACCATGCACAACTTGCCTGTACTTTTCCCTGCCACGAAATGGGTTGCTTTACATCATATACATCAGTAGGGTAAAAATTATCAGTCACTTCAGAGGGTAAAGCAAATGACCAATTTTCATCTGCAAGAATATGTTGCGGCAGTTCGTTCAAAAAATCGAATATGCCCGTTTGTTTAGTTTTATAAATACCGAAAGTCTCAAAATCCAGCAGCAAATTGATGCATTCCGTTTCGCTGTTATGCCCGTGAATCCATGAAGCGAATTTTTGCGCCGTTAGCGGATGCTCCTGCCAACTTTCTTCGCCAAGCCGGAAAGCTATATCATCGCTCATACGAAAATTGCGCAGCAGCAAAGCAAATTCGGCATTATCGGGCGATGCAAACACCCTGTTGCGGGAACGATTATTTAAGACTTCATCCGAAGCTTCACAAATCATACCTTTAAACCCAAGCGAGTGTACAAATTTTGTCAATTCGTTATTATGTATCAACTCTGTATTTCGAAATATTTGCGGCTCCCTGTCAAAAAGTTGCTGTATCAAAATTCTGTGTTTGAGAACCTGTCGTTCAAATTCTTTTTTTGAATATATCCAACTCAGGGAGTTATTATAAGTCTCACCTAAAAACTCAACACAGCCTGTGTCTGCTAATTCTTTAAACCGGTCAATGATATCGGGCCTGCATCTTTGCAAGAGTTCCAGTGTAATGCCGCTTACGGAAAACGACACTTTAAACCGGCGATTGTGTTTTTTTATAAGTTTCTGCAGCAGCTTATTTGCGGGCAGCAAACATTTGTTCACCAACGTATCAATAACTTTACTACAGGCTTCTTCATTAAAATAATAAAGGCTTTTCTCCACATCAACAGGTGAATATTGATTTAAGCAGTAAGGCTGATGCAGCCTGAAGCATATCGTTACAAAAGCCATTTTATTTTTTTAAAGGAGGTTAATTAAAGAAAAAAAGACGGCCGAGTAGAAACAAAGCCGTGTTTAACCAAAACCAACCACACTTGAGAATGTTTTTCCAAAAGTAAAGCCGCGGAAGACCGGCCACTGTCGGGCTATTTACAAAACAGATAAGGTTTGCCGGTTGAAATATATTTTTATACCGAATATAAACAGTACTTAGCCCAAAGCAGTTCCACGTCGGCATAATGCCATCTAAGATTTCCACGTAGTCCCTGCCCGTCCGGTCAGGCGGGCTTTGGACTACTTAGTAAATCAAGATGGTATTAGTTCCACACCGAGGGACTTGTAAGTTCAATAAGTTTGCGATTATAAAATAGCAAGCCTGAATCTCTCATTTCATTCAACAATACATTTACACTCTGACGGCTGGTGGCAATTACGTTAGCTATATCAGTATGCGTTAAATAATTGTTCAGAATAATTTTATCTCCCTTGCGACTGCCGTCTGTATGCGCCCAATTTTTTATAAAACCAATAAGTCTTGACTTTGCATCCTGAAATACAAGATCTGAATGACGGATTTCCATCTTACGCAGTTTTTTATTAACGAGGCGGGCATAGGCAAGAGCAACGGCCGAATTATTATTTAATATTTTTTTAAAGCCTGCGATGGTAAAGGCGCATACGATAGTATTGGCTGTTAACGCTTCCGCATATTCATCCTTCGGCGCATTTCCTTCCATACTCAGGTCGCCGAAAATATCAGGCGCCGTAACAATGTCTTTAATTAGTTCGTTGCAATCTTTATTCGTCTCCGCAATTTTTACTTTTCCCTGTATGAGCAGGTATATTTTACTGAAATCGCCTTCGCCATAACTCAAACTTTCGCCGCGGAAAACCGTTCTCATCTTCATTACTTCTACGGCGTCTTTAATGCACTGTTCTCCTGCATCGGTAAAAAGCGGATGACTTTTTACGTAGGCGTATTTAATTTCCTGTGACATATAACTTAATTTTAAGGTGATGAATATGGTTTTTAGTTTATTTAGTTTGTTGTAAGACTTAATACTGTTTGTAAAATTGCTTTCATTTCATCGTGTTTATCAGCTGCAGCTCTACATGAATTAGTTTTTACATTTTTATACGAAACTTCAGGCAGGCTGATAAGTTTTAATTCATACTCGCCTATTTCATAAATATCATTTAAGCTGAGCGGGTCAAACACTCCGAAATGATGAGTGTAGTAACTTTTAATTTCAGGTTTCATGGCTGTTTATTTTAAATAGTTTAGATTATTTACTAAAAGATGTAATGGCGTTTTCAACTTTTTCTGTTAATACATTCTTCGAAACCAACCCGATTATATGATCAATTACTTCGCCTGATTTAAAAAAGAGAATAGTGGGTATATCCACAACACCATACTCTGTATCCAATCCTTTTTCCTCGTCCACATCTACCGTATAGAAATTGACTGCTCCGTTGTATGAACCGGCAACATCCCTGTAAAGGGGTTCAATAATCAGGCAGGCACCGCTCCATTCTTTCTTAAATTGTACTACGGACAAATTTGTATTTTCAATTACTTCCTTTTTAAAATTTTCTTTTGAAACTGCTTTCAACATATACTGTCAATTTTCGGCATAGTATTTATTTCCAACAGCGTGCCGGGAATTTTATTGATTTTTAAAATTGAATGAAAGCCTTGCCTGTATTGTGTTTTACGTAATCAACGATTGTCGAAGAGTTTCGTACAAACGAGATTTATTTCCCAATATGTTGGGAGCCTCACAACCTATTGGGAAGTTTTTATTGCAGTGACCCTGTAAACATCAGCAAAAGATTTTTTTTAAAAAATTCTTTTAGTAATACCTGTATTTCAAAAAAAAATAGATTTTAAGTGCGTACAAAAGTAGCCGGTGTTATTTTTTTCTCAATGATAACTGTTTGTCGTACCGCCGACAGCCGGAGCTTATTGATAAATTTATTTTTGATAAAATTTATAAGTAATGAAAAAAGTTTTGTTAATGACTGCGGTAGCGGGTTTGTTCTCTTTAAGTGCCTTGACACAGGATGCTGCTACCGCATTACACAAAAAACATTTTAATCTGAATGACGGTCTTGCCATTAACGGATATGACCCCGTAGCATATTTTACTAAAGGCGAGGCGGTAAAAGGAAAAAAAGAGCAGGCTGTCTATTCTCAGGGGTCTACTTATTATTTTTCTACACCGGAAAATAAAGAAACGTTTAAGAAAAGCCCCGCTGCTTATGAGCCGCAATATGGAGGATGGTGTGCATATGCCATGGGAAATGACGGTACTAAGGTTTCTATTGATCCGGAAACTTTTAAAATTGTAAACGGCAAACTATACCTTTTTTATAATAAATATTTTACCAATACACTAAAAAGCTGGAACAAAGACGAAACAAACCTTAAGCGAAATGCAGATGCTAATTGGGCTAAGACTTTTAAGTAATAAATAATATTGTTTTAAGAAAATAACGGCACAATATTAAACCATATTAATATCGTACGTGATTTTCAAAAGGTTGATTTGGCAAAAGGAAAAACGGGAAAGGTTTCTTTTGCAGTCACCAAGGGGTTAAGGGCTGATCAACTTAAAATAATTGCATTTACGCAGAACAAAACAAACTATCATATTATCGGCGCGGCAAGTTCTTCGGTTCTTTAAATTATTTCTCTCTTACAATTCCCAGCTTTTTCATTCTTGCTTCTAATGTAGTAGCATTCAGGCCAAGCATTTTTGCCGCTCCTTTTTCGCCGCTTACTTTCCAGTTGGTCTGTTTAAGTACGGCGGTTATGTGTTCTCTTTCTATGTCTTCCAACTTTTGTGCGGTTGCTTTCCCGTTTGTAGCAGTCGGTTTCTTCATCGGAACCCAGTCGCCGTACTCCAATGTATTTCCCCTGCTGAGTATCAATGCTCTTTCAATTAAATTTTCCAATTCGCGAATATTGCCGGGCCAGTCGTATATACTTAATGCATTCATTACATCGGGAGCAATACCGGTTATTTTTTTACCCATCTTCATTTCATATTTACGTATAAAATGTGTAACGAGCAGCGGTATATCTTCTTTTCTTTCGCGTAGCGGCGGTGTGATGACGGGAAAAACATTTAATCGATAAAAAAGATCTTCGCGGAATTCTTTTTTCTCAATGGCCATTTCTAAATTCCTGTTAGTTGCCGCAATCACCCGCACATTCACTTTCATAGTTTTGGGATTACCCAATCTTTCGAATTCTCCTTCCTGCAATACACGTAATAATTTTGATTGCAGTTCAAGCGGCAGTTCACCTATTTCATCTAAAAAAATAGTTCCGCCATCGGCTAACTCAAAACGACCGATCTTTCTTTCCATCGCACCTGTAAAGGCGCCTTTTTCATGACCGAACAATTCGCTTTCAATAAGATTGGCGGGTAATGCAGCACAGTTCACTTTTACCAACGGTCGCTTGCTGCGGTTACTGATATTGTGTACGGCTCTTGCAATTAATTCTTTTCCCGTGCCTGATTCACCCGTTATTAATACCGTAGCATCGGTGGAAGCTACCTGTTCAATCTGTTGTAATACTTTATGAAAGTTTATACTCTTACTTATAATTTCTTCAAAGTTGTGGTTGTATTTTATTTCTTCCTGCAAGTATTTGTTTTGCGCCTGTAATCTTACCTGCTCCTGCTCCATCAATACTTTTTCAGTAATGTCGATAAACATTGTACGTGTAAATTCCCCTCCGGGATCAGGCTTCGACCACCACTGAATCCAAAGAGGCTGCCCGTTGTCTTTACGCCGCAGTTCAAGTACAACGCCGCTTGTATCTGTACCGCGACCTATGGACTCAAAGGCTTCTTTCAACCGTTTTTGATTCTCAGGATTATCAGCAACTAATGTTTTGCCGTGAATAAAAGGAACTTCTTCAGGGTTTACTCCAAGTATTTTTAAAGCTGCTCTGTTGGCTTTTATAAATTTGGAATCAAGTCCTTCGTGAACATAAGCAATCGGCGCTTCTTCAAACAGATCGCGGTATCGTTGCTCCGTTTCCTGTAAGCTGATGCTTAAGTGGGTATTCAGTTCCTCTAATTTTTTAAGGGCAGCAAGCCTGTCCATTTCTGCACCTACACGGGCCGCAAATATTTTTAAGATATTCAATTGAATTTGTTCTTCTTTTATTGCGACTGTATCTAACGCGGCAATATGGCCGGCTACTTCTCCCGAAGCGGGGCTGATAATGGGAACAGACACATAGGATTGAATTCCTTTTTCTTTGGGAAACATTTTTTCCAGTTCATCGAGGCAGGAATATTCTTTTCCCTGCATTACTATTTCGCAGGGTGTTCCTTCTAAGTCGTACTCAATGTTCTCAAGAATTTTATTTCTTTCAACGTATGAAACGGTTCTTACTCTTGTTTTTCCTTCATTGGCGCATTCCGATACCAAACAGTAACGCATGCCGAGGAGAGAGGGAATCTTTTTGGTGAGTTCGAGAATAAAATCCTGCCCGGACAACCCGGAAGTAGCTTCCGAAATTTTCATCAGTAAGTCATCGGACACCTGCTTATGAGCAGCGGTTTTAATCATGTGCTTGAGCGATAAGGTTTTCCAAAGTTATATAATTGATTTGGAAAGATAGCTGTGCAGCTGCGGAATAAATGTCAGTTTAAGAACATAATCGGTTAAAAAATTGCCATCTTTTCAATGCAGCAGTTACAGGCAGCATATAAAAAATGATTGTAATACCAATTTTAAATAGTAAATAGTCCAATAAAATCTCTCCAAACCTGACGAAACGTATAATGCCGCCATGAATGAAACTTTGGACTATATTAGGATTATAAGCGGTATAAATCACAGCTGTATAAATAAAAAGGAACTTGTGTAAAAGAAAGAGGCAGAATTTTCTGCCTCTTTCTTGCTAAAATTTCGCTCCAACCGAAACAAAAAATGTTCGACCGTCGGCGGGCAATGCACCCGGCCCGGGATAACCGCCTGCACGCCGTGTAAAATATCTTTCATCAAATAAATTATTGATGCCGGCTTTAATGTTCAGGGTTTTACTGAACTTACAGGAGGCCGTTAAATCTGTTACGGTATAAGATGGTATCAAACCGGTTTGGCTGTTTGCCGACGGAGCCACTGTATTATTTGCATCACTAAACGTTTCTCCTGAATAACTTAGCTGCCACGTTAATAATAATCCTTTGTAACCGGCGGAAAGACCACCGCGAAAAATATTGGCCGGCGCATTTTCTACTTTCTTTCCTTTCGTGTTTGCATCTTTATGATCGCCGCTGTATGAAGCGTTGGTATAACCATAAGAACCGAAAATAATCAGATCGGTGTGTTTTGTTTTGGTAAATGCTCTTGCCGGGTTGAATTCAATATATCCTTCAAAACCTTTACTTGTGCTTGCTCCCACATTTGTAATTAAACGATAGGAAGCGCCGGTCGGTGTTATTGTTCCTACGCGGTTATTGTATTGCAAATAAAAACCGCTGATATCAAATTGCAAATATTTTTTTATTTTACCCCGATACCCTAAATCAATATTATAACCTTTAGCATCTTTCAATTCAGGATCGACCACATCGGTTGTAGGCGGCGCCTGCAAGTTGGCGAATTGTATGGGGCGATAAGCCTGTGAGATATTTGTATATATCTCCGTATTCTTTATTATATGATATTCTGCCCCGATACCCCCCAATAAAAAACTGCGGCTGCGTGTAATATTCTGCAATAATATTTCGGTTCCAGCAGGTGTAAAACCGTTGCGGCCCGATGATGAACCTTCCAGCCATTCGTAACGTACACCGGGAATGATTAATAATTTATCGCCAATACGAAGAACAGTTTCTGCAAAAGCTGCTGCATTAGCCGATTTGAATTCGATATCTCTTGGATAATTACCCGTTACAGTTACATCATAACCTGTTCCTGTTGTTCCTTTGCCATCTGCTTCTCTACGGGTAGTACCTGTGTACAATCGTATACCGCCCGAAAAAGTATTTTTCATTTTACCCAAACTGTAATTTGTAATTATACGACTTTCCAATCCGTAATTTCTGTATTGATCAATATTAACTATCCTGTTATTATAATCCTGCGTAGCGGCATTAATACTGTCTTTGGTAGTAATGGATTGTAAAAAACCTACGCTGTTCCTGTCGCCGATGGTACCAAAGAGTTTTGTATTCCAACGTGTATTTTCATTGATTTGATAATTGGCTATTAACGCCGGTGTCGTCCAGGTAATATCAAACCAATTGCGGGTGCGAAAACTTTGTTGCGCATCTTCTTTCACCTGCGCATCCGTTAATCCGCCCGGTTGCAGACTGCGAATATGTGAATGCATCAATTCAGCGGTCAAGCGAAAATTTTGCACTGATATTATAAGTTACCGTTCCGTAACCTGAGTTGGTATAGTATTCACTGTTTGCTCTCCATCCGTTACCGTCGCGATGATCAAAAAAAGAATAATAATGCAGCTTACCTTTTTTACCGCCAATGGCATTGAAGCTGTTGAACAAGCCGTTGCTGCCTGCAGTTTGTTGTGTTTCAAACTCAACGGGTTTATTTATCTCGCTGCCGTTACGCAAAATATAATTTACCAATCCGCCAAACTGCGGACCGTATTGCAGGGAGCCTTGCCCTCTTACAATTTCTATTCGCTGTACCGCCTGCAACTGCGGGTTATAATATGCTTCGGGATACCCGAACGGATCCGCGGCGATATCATAACCGTTTTGGCGAACGTTAAATTCCCAACTGCGATTGGGGCTTAAGCCGCGGGCCGCAATACCTATTTGAATACCGCTTGGGTCGCTTTCCCAAATATGAATGCCCGGTACTTTGGCCAATACCTGTCGCATGGTATTGGTAACTATATTGCCCTGTACATTATCCAAAACAATCAGTGCATTTTTTTTACCCGCATAAATATTAGTACCTACTATTTCCGGCATCTGCTGGTAATCGCTCTTGCTGTTTCGGCCAACTACTGTTACATCGGGTAAAAATGTGATATGGTTTGAATCTTTTATTTGTATTGTATCCTTTGTTTGCGCTTTTATTCCGCTGAAAACTGATAATGAGATAATTATTGCCGCTGCTGTTTTAATCATACCTTTTGCTTTGGGCTGCAAATTGCCGCTTAATCAAACAATAGCTGTTACAGAATCGGGAAAACGGTTTACGGATGCGGGAAAACCCGTACTACTTGTTAAGCCTCAAGACAGACCTCCTTCATTGTCATGAATATGACACGGATTTGCGGTATCGGGGCTTGCAAAAACATTATAATGACTGTACCTTTACTGCGATGATTAAAATAACCGGAATGATCCGGTTAGAAAAAAAATAAAAATTATGAGAACACTTAGTTTACTAATCGCAATATTTTTTCTAAGTAATACTGTAAATGCTCAACTGTCGGGCACTGATTCCGTACCTGTAAGACTGAGTACACTGGATGCAACTACTAAAGGCAGTGATGCTGTATTGGACTGGGAAGTAGTATGTTTTCTGGAGTATGCAAAATTTGAAATTCAACGTTCATCAAACGGTATCAATTATACTACCATTAATACTTTTGAAGCAGACAGGTTGAGATGTAAACAACCGTTTGATTTTACCGATGCAGGTATAACAGGTAAAACATTTTACCGAATAAGGGTTGGTGATATCGACGGAAAATTTTACAGTTCGAAAGTAGTAGCCGTTACCGGAAAAGACAGGGATTTTGAAATCAACAGCCTTACGCCGTCCATAGTAACTTCCAATGCCACACTGAGCGTTTCCTCCGCAGCCATTGATAAAGCCGAAGCAGTGATAACTAATTTTCAAGGAGCCGTTATAAAGCGATTGAAAGTAAATCTAAACAAAGGAGTTACCGAAATCCGGATTGATGCAATTAGTTTGGCTAAAGGGAATTATATACTTACCGTCACAAACGGATTTTCAAAAGTAAAATCAACCAAGTTTACAAAACTGTAATTGTATTGCAAGTTAATTGATGAACTTCGGTTTTTTTCAAGGATTTGAATATCGTGCATGAGTTGTAATAGACCGGCGTTCAAAGAAAATTACTTTTTCGTCAGTTGATCAATGTCATCCAAATCTTTTAATCTCCCGGCTTCTTTTTTTGCCTTAATTAAATCATTCAAGTGAAGTGTTCTTACGGTTATTTCATCAACTTCGTATATTTTTGAAATGGCGAAACACTCTTTGAAATCAAGCCCTTTAACGGCTGTCATAATATCAATAGCAGTTGGTTTACGTCCGAATTTGAAAACATCCCATTGTTTATGAGTAAGGAAATTTTCCCGGGTCATATCAAAGACCGGCATTTTAAACTCTTGAAATGCTTTTAGTAATTTTTTATAGTTTTCTTCTGTTTTCTCCACCCAAATATCCATATCGCCTGTAACTCTTGAGTGCCCATGCAGTATAACTGAAAAGCCGCCTACTAAAATATAATCAACATCGGCGTTAACTAATGCCCTGATGAAATCCCTGAAATCATCGTTGAATATATTTCCCATTATAGCTGCTTACTTTTTGAGAAAATTGTTTTATCCATTTTTGGAGGATTATTTATATCAAAATTATAAGCTATGCTTGTAAGATATAAAGCTATTTCCAGGCGTTCTTCTACAGAATAATTCCTGTAATCCCGTTGGTAGTCATCGGCTTCCTGAACCGTCATGCCCTGAAAGGCTGTTCGGTCAAGTTTATATGGGTTGCTTTTGTTTTCCATAAATCAAATTTACTAAAACTATTTGTTGAATTTTAATTATAAATAAGATGATTAAACCGGGCGTATACCTTGACTGCATAATCAGTAACCAAACCTTAAAGGCCCGGAAATTTCAATAAATTTTCATAAACCGTCGACAAACTGTGCAAAAGGCGGGAATAGTTTTTCAGATTATAATAAGATTTCTGAAATATATTTGCTGCTCAAATACTTCCTTTATGAAATTTGGCGTAGTTGTTTTCCCGGGCTCTAATTGTGATCATGATATGCAGCATGCGCTGGAGCATGATTTGGGTAAAGAAGTTATAATGCTTTGGCATAAGGACAGGGATATTTCTCAATTTTCGACCGAGGATTGTCTTATTCTCCCGGGTGGCTTTTCTTACGGCGATTATTTACGCTGCGGCGCCATCGCCCGTTTCAGCCCTATGATGCAAAGCGTAATTGATTTTGCCAACAGGGGCGGAAAAGTTTTTGGCGTTTGTAATGGTTTTCAGATATTATGCGAATCGCATCTGCTGCCCGGCGCTTTACTGCGCAATGCCAATCAGCAATATGTTTGCAAAAATGTTTTTATAACAAACGATACGGGCAAAGTATATAAAATTCCCATCGCACATGGCGAGGGCAGGTATCATGCCGATGAAAAAGCATTAGATAAGCTGGAGGCGAACGGGCAGGTAATTTTTTATTATTGTAATGAAAGCGGTAAAATAACGAAAGACGCCAACCCCAACGGGGCAAGCCGCAACATTGCCGGAATCTGCAATACACAAAAAAATGTATATGGTATGATGCCGCACCCCGAAAGGGCTTGTTCGGCGGCATTAAATAATACAGACGGCAGAGAGATATTGCAGACTTTGATAATGGCTGAAGCACTGGTATCTTAATTATCTTTTTAGAAAAATTGTAAATATTAGGTTAAAAAGTTCTGTTTGAAAGTAAAAAGAAGATGTTTGTCGTCTTGCTTACCCGGCAGACGGAACAATTATCGGATATTTGCAGTATAAATTTTAACAGTATAAAAGCGGCAAAAGCAGGACTTTTGCCTTCTTATAAATAAATAGAAAATGAAAAAAATTATATTCTCACTGTTTGTATTGTTTGCAGGTATTACGGCTACTGCGCAAAACCCGGTTACCTGGTCGTACAGCGCTAAAAAGACGGCCGATAAAACGTACGAAATAACAATAGTGGCAACCATCACAAACGGATGGCATTTGTATTCTCAAATACAGCCCTCCGATGCCATTGCTATACCTACTTCTATTAAAATAAATAATAATCCCCTGGTTATAAAAGACGGAAAAATTAAAGAGATAGGTAAACTGGAAAAATATAAGGACAAGGAATTGGGCATAAGCGCCAATCAATATTCCAATACGGTAAGCTTCGTGCAGAAAGTAAAATTGAAAGGAAAAGTAAAAACCAATGTAAGCGGCAGTATTGAATTCCAAACCTGTGATGATAAAAAATGTTTACCCCCTAAAACTGTTACCTTTAATGTGCCGGTTCAATAATTAATTGATTAAATATTATTCTATATATAAACGGGTTCTTGCGAAAGACCCGTTTGATTTTTCAATAAGATGTTATGAAATATTTGTTACGTGTTTTTTTGCTGAGCCTTAGTGTTTTTTTTATAAATGATCTGCATGCACAAGACAGCACGGCGAGTCCTTTTAAATGGAAATCGGAAAGTAAAAAAATAGACGAAAGAAAATACGAACTCTCTTTTTCTACAGAAGGAGTTAAAGGATGGCAACTGTATTCGCCGGTACAAACTTTAGCCGATTTAGATAAAACCACAGAATTAATATTCAGCGATTCATCTATTCGCCTGCAGGGGAATATCGCAGAAGGCAGTTCTTCTAAATCAATCAGTAGCGCTATTTTTGAAAATAAGCCTGTAAAAGTATTTGACGGACCGGCTATTATCAAAGCCGTTATACAGTTTGACAGTATTGTACCCGCTAATTTACAAGGCACCCTCAATTATACTTACGGAAATGATACAACTTTTAATGCGGCTATTCCGTTGCCTTTTAGTGTTACTATGCAAGATGGTGTAGCTGCCGCCACAAGAATAAAAGTTGCTTCTATTGATATTGAGAACCCGGTAAATAATTGCGGTGATGAAGGAACAAAGAATAAAAGTATCCTTACCATTTTTTTATTGGGTTTCCTTGGCGGGTTTATCGCTTTGCTTACTCCCTGTGTATTTCCTTTAATACCGGTTACGGTTACTTTTTTTACTAAAAAATCGCCAAATAAAAAGAAAGGAATGACCAATGCAATTCTTTACGGACTGTTTATCTTTTTAATTTATGTGGCCATCACTATTCCGTTTCATTTAACCGGTTCTGCAAAAAGCGAAGTGTTTAATAATATATCCACCAATGTATGGTTGAATCTTTTATTCTTTGTCATTTTTGTCATATTCGCTTTTTCTTTCTTCGGGTTTTATGAAATCGGGTTACCCTCATCATTGGCCAATAAAGCCGATTCCAAATCCGGTGCGGGTAATATACTCGGTATATTTTTTATGGCGGCTACATTAACCATTGTTTCATTTTCCTGTACAGGTCCAATATTAGGTACATTACTTGCAGGTGTGGCAGACGGCGGCGCTTGGCCGCTCACAGCAGGTGCGGCGGGTTTCGGTCTTGCACTTGGTTTACCCTTTGCATTATTTGCTATGTTTCCTAACTGGTTACAATCATTGCCCAAATCGGGCGGCTGGATGACTACGGTAAAAGTTGTATTGGGATTTGTTGAATTGGCGTTGGCTGTAAAATTTTTAGCCAATGCCGATAATGTGGAGCAATGGGGTATAATAAAAAGAGAAGTATTTGTTGCATTGTGGGTTCTTATAGGTGCAGCTATAGTTCTTTACTTATCCGGTATTATTCGTTTTGGTCATGATGCGCCGGTAAAAAAGTTTTCAAAAACAAGAATTGCTTTTATAGCAATATTCGCCGCATTTACAATTTACTTAGTACCCGGATTATTCAATTCTGCTTGGGCTAATTTAAAATTATTGAGCGGGTTTCCGCCGCCGCTATCGTACAGTCTATATCCTCATCATGTATTGCATGCTAAAGGTGTAAAACCGATTGTAAATGATTATGAAGCGGCATTGAAAAAAGCGAAGACCGAAAACAAACCCGTGCTGATAGATTTTACCGGATGGGCCTGTGTCAACTGCCGGCGAATGGAGGAAAAAGTGTGGACGAATAATGAAGTGGATAGCCTGATGCGAAAAGAATTTGTTGTTATTTCTCTATACGTGGATGAAAGAACAAAGTTGCCGTTAAAAGATCAAATTACTTATACAACTTCAGCCGGTAATGAGGAATCAATCGTTACTATCGGCGATAAATGGACGGCTTTTCAAAAAGAAAATTTTAAAGCGGTATCACAGCCTCAGTATATTATCATCAGCCCCGATGAGAAAGCATTGACTAAATCTAAATTTTATACACCCAACCCCGGCGAATTTGCCGATTGGCTAAAATGCGGATTGGATGCTTACCGGAAAAAATGATTGATAACTGCTTACTATTTAAGCTTCATTGCTACGCCGATATTAGCTGTTACGGCAGGTTTGGGTAGTACCGTAAAATTTCCTTCACCGATAATGGCGAAATTTTTCCCGGCAAAATAACGCAGGCCTATTAAGGTGCGTAGACCAAACGGCGTAGGCGCGGTAAAAGTCTTACCGGGTATTTCATTGCCGTTATTGTCTTTATACGAACCGTTCCATAAGTTCAACCCGACGGTACCTTTTACATAAGGATCTAATTTATCGGTAGTATAAATATGGTAATAAGATGACAGGCCAATTTGAAATTGATTGATACTGCCTGTGTAGGAGTCGCTAAACAAGCTCGATGAATATGTTTGTTCGCCACTTGCATAAAGCAGAGAAAGACCAAGACCGAAATTATCATTAACTAAATACTCGTAATCGAGCATAAATGGCCCGACGGATTTCTTTGTCGACGTATTGAAAAGTACAGGGGCGATGCCGCCAAAATCTAAAAAATTGGAAACCTTATTGGGTGTGCCTGCAGAAACGGATAAAATCTGCGATTTTTTTTGTAACACAGGTGTTCCTTCAAAAGCTTTCTTAGGTTTTGCGGCTTCTAATATCTCTCTTATTTGCGATTGTGCTGATAATGAAAGCAATAGTAATATAACTACGACTAACTTTTTACTCATAAACATGTAATTGAATTTATACTTTTATATGAGCAATTAATAAAGCTATTGGTTGCAAATTGGTGCTGATCTGTTTCAACTTCCTTTTGTTTATTATTGTTTTGGGATGCAGGGGAAAATAGCAGTTGTTAGATTAGCTCATAAAATTATTTAAATGAATCCCTGACCCGAAGTTTCGGATGATTCAGAAAGGTAGATGTTTATCTAGTATTTTGACAACCTTAGTAGAAGAATAGTTGCCCCAATCTCCGGAACCTTATTATTTTATTTTGATTAATAAAGTAATAAGGTCAAGTCAATCATCCAATTTCATTTCTACTAAGGTTAGCGAAGTTTCCTGCAAGCGGATACAGAAAAAATTATTTGCTTCAACCCGTTTTAAATATTTGCAATTTCTTCCTTTTCTTCTTTTAATGATGACCTGCTTTTAAATAAAAGAGGAAGGTTGGCGATTAAAAGTCCCGTAAAAACTATAATCATGCTGATAATATGATTGCCTGTAAATTCTTCTTTTAGAATAATAACCGCTTCCAGGCTGCTGAAAATGGGTATAAGATTTCCGAATAAAGCCGTTGGCCCCGATCCTAATTTATGTATGGCAATGTTCCAGATTAAAAAACAAATAACGGAAGCTCCCAACCCCAGGTATAAAATAACCAGCACCAAATACATGTTCCATTGAACAGGTGCGGTATAAGAAAACTCTACGAGGTAAAAAGGAAATAATAAAATAGTACCGAAAGCAAAAACGATGAATAAAAAGTTAACCCTTGAAACGGACGCGGGTTTTTTTCGAACCAGCGTATTGTAGATGGCGAAATTTAATGCGGCCAATAATACCCATGCATCACCTTTGGTAAATTTAAATGTCAGCAGGTTTTCAAAATTTCCTTTTGATAAAAGAAATAAAATACCGCTTACGCAGATGGCCATACCGATTATTTTTAACCATCCTATTTTTTCTTTTAAAAATATACGGGCTAAGATAACAGACATGATGGGAGAGGAGGTGGTTCCTATCAATGCTAAGTTGATTGCCGATGTATGGTGTGCGCCAATATAAACAAACGTATTAAAAAGTGCGATGCCGGTAAGTGATATCCAAAAGAAATACCGCCATGATTTTTTTACCGCGGGCCATTCATTTTTAAAATATTTATAAGCGAACGGAAAAATAATAACAGAAGCAGTAAGCCACCTGTAAAAAGCAAGACTGACCGGAGGAATTTGTTTGTACACACCCCGTGCCACAATAAAATTGCCCGACCAAATAAGTGTAGCCAATACAGCAAGACTGACGCCGATAAGAATATTGTTTTTGCCCGATGATTGCATGAAAAATATATAAACAGCGAAGATAGCTTTTGCAGAATGAAAATTTGAGGAAGATTAATGATGTATTTATTTGTAAATGCTGAATACTTGAACCCACCCCTTTGAATACATTCTTTTGCGAATATACCTAAGCCCCTCCGTCGGAGGGGAGGCGCAGTTTACCAATCGTAAATGCAATGAAACTATCTTCAGCATCCATGCTAATGATGTGCAAAATCCTGCTCAAACTTTCCTTTAATGCGCTCCATCGGCGGGTTAAAGTAACCGAATTTTAAATCAGGAAATTCTTCCTGAATCAATTGCTGCATTTGTTTTACACCAATACACTCACCTGTATCCGCTATACCTATATGACCGAGGTACCAGTCAGGATCTATATTAAAATTGCGCCATTGGATCATTTTCAATCCTGTTTCTTTTATAAGTTTGCGCAGGGCTTCATATTCGGCTACGCTGTCTGTCATACCCGGAAAAACAAAATAATTGATAGATGTCCATCCGCCGAAAGAAGTAACAACTTTCAGACTTTCAATAATATCTTCAAACATATAATTATTGGGCCTGTAATAGGGCGTATATATTTCGCTGCGGGCCGAGTTGGTACTTACACGAATTGAATCCAATCCTGCTTCGCATAAAATTTTTACCGCATCGGGTTTACTGCCGTTGGTATTTATATTAATGCTTCCTTTCCCTGTATGTTTTCTTATTTCAATAATCGCATCACGAATGGTTTCCCACATCAGCAACGGTTCACCTTCGCAACCTTGCCCGAAACTTACTATGGGGAAAGGAGCCGTTTCCAAATGCGGAACGGTAAATTCTACAATTTCTTCGGCCGTTGGTTTAAATGTTAACCTGTCCTGTGTACTTACAATGGTTTCTTCTTCGGGTTGAAAAGAAATGCAGCCTACACAATTCGCATTGCATGCCGGCGATGAAGGAACAGGGCATTCCCATCTTCCTAAAAAATAATTTCTTGCAGCGGGGCATTGATAAGTTAATGCGCAGTTATTAGCTATATGATTAACCAATCGGTTATCAGGATATGCTTTTATTATTTTACTTACACCTTCTTCTACCTTTTTCTGATCATAGCCTTCACAATCCTGTCGTATGTCTTGTTCTATACGGGTAGCCGGTACATAAAATTTATTATTGTACCAACCGGCAGCCGTGTAGCAAAACAACGGAAGAGTAGGAGCATCTTTTTGTGTTTCGTATGCGGCCAAGTAAAAGCCGGTATGCGCCGGCGGAATAAAAGCGGCAACGGCCCAGCCTTTTTCACATAATCGCATTTCGCCGGTAACCACGTCAATACCAATCCCTCTGCGGCCGGGCAATTCGTATAAAGAACCGCCATTGGGCAATTCAATCCATTCATCTTCAGGTATGGGCAATGCATCCCAGCCGCTGCGGCCGGTTACATACAGGGTTTGGTCTTCAAAAATAGTTCCCTTGCCGTCTGAGTAAAGTATATATGGCGAATGTTTGAATTGCATAGTTGTAAAAAAAAATTTTAGCTGTCAGCCGCTTGCTTCAGCTGCCGGTTGCAAAAGTCGTTAAAATCTTTTTCATTTGTTTCAGTATTTATAATGACCGCCTGTATCAATTTATCGTTCTTAAAATCAATAGTCAAAAGCCCGTCTTTCAAAATCACATTATTCAATTCGTTCCATACTATGGTTCGCTTGGGAAAAGCGGGATAAATGATTTTATCGGGCCCCACACTTACGGTGAGCTTTCTTTTAGAAACAAGATAAAGAACAAAAAGAGAAAGCATAATAACCCCAACGGGCCAATAACCGGTAAAAACCCAGTACAGAAAAATACCGCCGCCGGCTGCTAAAAATATAATCTCCTTATTTTTCTTGACAGGAGCAAGTATGTAAATAAAAATTACAACTAAAAGTAAAATCATGCTGATGAAACCGAGTTTGTTAGAACCGATTTTATCATACCCGGCATACAATGAACCGGCAATTGCCGCTGCATTTATAAGAAAAATAAAAACCGCGAACCTGTCGTAGGATTTTACCTTTTCATTATGTATTTCTAATTCAAATTTTTGCATAATGCCGTAAGAGGATTGCTGTAAGATCGCTTCGCAAATGCTCAGTAGAGGCCTCACCCTTTGTCCCTCTCCAAAGGAGAGGGAGGTCAAGCTTCCGGATATTTATCAACTTTTTGTACTAACTCATCAAGTACACAATATAGAATCAGCAGTTGAAGTGAGTTATTCTCACCGGAAAATAAATAGAAAGATGAGCCTGATAGCAGTAATGCCGATGATAACAAAAAATAAAAACTAACTTATAAAATTCTTTTCACTGTTAAGTTAATAGTAAGCCGAGAAAATAAAATCTAAACTATCGACAACTGCGTATTGCCTATTGCTTGTTACAAATTAACTTGCCAAATAGTACTACTTGACAGCCGGATTACTTGCCATCAATAGATTACAAAGCCTGTAAAGCACCCTTGCACCTACGTTGCTGTCCCATTCATTTTCGCCCACGCCTACTTCATTCAGATCGAAGCCGATTATTTGCCGGCCGCTTTGCAGCAACTTGGTAAATAAATAAAATACCTGCTGTGTCTCAAAACCGCCGGGAACGGGGGTTCCGGTATTGGGACAAAGCTTAGGATCAAGGCCGTCTATATCAAAACTAATAAAAACTTTCTGCGGTAATTTATCTACTATCTCTTCGGCAATCTGTTTCCAGGTTTGGCCTTCGTACTGCCGGTCTTTTATTTCTTTATCAAAATAACTTATTACTTTATAGTTGCTGTTTTTTACATAAGCCCATTCATCTTCGCCGTAATCCCTGATGCCTGCCTGTACCAGTTTTGTAATCTGCGGCACTTCGTTCAGTGCATTGTACATGATGCTTGCATGCGAATAAATAAAACCTTCGTATGATTTTCGTAAATCAAAATGTGCGTCTATTTGCAGTATGCCGTAATCGCCGTGCTTTTCGCCAATCGCTTTAAAAAAACCAAGCGGTGTACTGTGATCGCCGCCAAGCAAACCCACTAATTTATTTTTATCCAGTAAATCTTTTGTTTGATCATATACCCAATTGTTCATGTAATGACTGCCTTCATTTACTTCTTTTAGTGTTTTGCACATAAAAGTATTGTCTTCTATTATACCTCCTTCGGCTATATAATCAATAAATAATTCAGCTTCTTTGCGCAGGTAATCGCTTTTCATCAGCAACTTTTTGTCTACCGGCCGCATATAAATGCCCTGCTTCCAGGCATCCGGAAAATCGGCATCAAACAAATCGACCTGTAAAGCGGCTTTAAAAATATGCTCGGGTACACGGGCGGTACCGGCGCCGTAGCTCACGGTAACTTCCCAAGGCACGGGTACTATTACAAGGCGGGCTTCTTCTTCGGTAAAAGGCAAACCAAAAATATTATTGTTGGGATTGCCTGCGCTGTTGGGGTCGAATGTAGAGAGGTCTGTCATATATTTTATTCAAAACGAGCCGCAAGGTAGGATAGTATCGGGATGTACCAAAAAAATGTAAATAAATAGTTGGGGAAAGGCTCGCCTGATTGAACGTTTGTTATCTCGAATTTTTGAAGGTTTCTGCTTTAGGTTTTTGAACCACGGAGACAGGGTGCCACGGAGGTGTTCACTGAGAAAAAAACTCTGTGTCTGTGTGGCTCCGTGTTTCAATTTTTTTTCTCCTGCTTAAAGGAGCTTATTTAAAAGGTTAGTAATGATTTGCATATTTTCACGTTTCTATTTTTATAAAAATGAATATTGGTTTCGACGCAAAACGGGCATATCATAACGGTACGGGGCTGGGTCACTATAGCCGAACCCTGGTCAATTCCCTGGCGCAATATTTTCCTCAGCATCAGTATTACCTGTTTAATCCTAAGCCCGGTAAGTTTCAACTAAATGCACAACCCAATCTTCATGAAATCCGACCCTCATCATTTTTACACAAAACCTTTTCATCGGCCTGGCGCGGCAGTTGGGTAAAAAAAGATTTGCAAAAACTGAAAATTAATTTGTACCACGGCCTCAGTCATGAAATACCGTTAGGTATACAGTATACGGGTGTAAAATCGGTTGTTACTATTCATGATTTAATACACGAACGGAACCCGGAGCAATACAATGCCATTGATGTAAAAATTTATAGTAAAAAATTTCGATATGCCTGCGAACATGCCGATAAAGTAATTGCCATCAGCGAGCAAACGAAAAGTGATATCATTGAATTTTATAACACACCTGTGGAAAAAATAGAAGTCTGTTACCAAAGTTGTAACCCGACTTTTGCAGTGCCGGTTAGTGACGCGGAAAAAGAAACCATTAGAAAGAAATATGATTTGCCCCGACAATTTTTTCTTTACGTAGGATCTATTATTGAAAGAAAGAACCTGTTGAATATTTGCAAGGCTCTTTTTCTTTTGCGCAATGAGTCGGAAATTCCGTTGGTAGTAATAGGAGCCGGCGGCAAATACAAACAACAGGTGAAAGATTATATAAAACAAAACGGGTTGGAGCATAAAATTATTTTTCTTTCGGAAAGCCCGGCTGCAAAATCATCCCCCGCTTTTCAATCAGCTGCGGATTTTCCGGCTATTTATCAATCAGCCATAGCTATGATCTATCCTTCTTTTTTTGAAGGTTTCGGTATACCTGTATTGGAAGCATTATGGAGCAGGTTGCCGGTTATTACTTCCAACGTAAGTTGTATGCCCGAAACGGGAGGTGATGCAGCAGTATATGTAAACCCCGACAACGCCGAAGAGATAGCTGCCGCGATGAAAAAAATTTATACTGATACCGCCGTTGCGACTGCTATGAAGAAAAAAGGTTGGCTGCATGCGCAAAATTTCGCACCTCAATTATGTGCTGAGCGAGTAATGAAAGTGTATGAGAGTATTGTGTGATTAGAGCTGTTTTGATATGCCTGAATCACCGAATCTTATTTTGCCGGATTGAAATCAGATAGCTCAACCTTAGTAGAAAAATGATTCATAAACAAACAACCTTATTACCTTATTCTAAATTTTCTCAACTGCCGTGCAAATTATTAACTTCCTTTTCCGTTTAATAATGTAATAAGGTTTGGAGATTGAAGAAAATTTTCTTCTACTAAGGTTTATTCCATGTAAATTCAAAGGTCCTTTTAAGGCTTATAAAGCCAAGATATCCTAAGCAAATGATTTCCGCGGTATCTCGAAATATCAATTAGTCTTTAAATCTTCCCCTTCTTCCTCTCATGCTATACCCTTCACCTTTCTTACATTTGCAGTTACACATGGAAATCAATTGTTCCGATAAAGAATTGTTTGTATTGCATAAAATTGCCCGTGCCGCGGAGCAGTTAGATATGCCCTGCTTTTTAATCGGCGGTTTTGTACGCGATAAAATATTGGGACGTGATACCAAAGATGCTGACATAGTTTGTGCCGGCGACGGAATTGCGTTGGCGATGGAGACAGTTAAGCAATTTAAACCGGTGCCGCATGTAAATTATTTTAAAAATTTCGGGACGGCGCATATAAAAGTAAATCTTACAGGTGATGCAGGGGCCGCTTTCGATATAGAGTTCGTAGGCGCCCGTAAAGAAAGTTATGAATATCATTCGCGTAAGCCGTCGGTTGTACCCGGTACTATCGAAGATGATCAAAACCGCCGCGACTTTACCATTAATGCACTGGCTGTAAGTCTAAATAAAAATGATTTCGGGAAACTGGTTGACCCTTTCAATGGCCTGAAGGATTTGGAAAATAAAATTATACAAACGCCCTTGGCGCCGTTGCAAACTTTCAGCGATGATCCGCTGCGGATGATGCGTGCCGTTCGTTTTGCATCGCAACTTAATTTTACTATCGAAGAGAAAACTTTTCAGGCTATAAAGGATAATGCATACCGCATCAATATTATTTCGCAGGAAAGAATAACGGACGAGTTGAATAAAATAATATTGAGTAATAAACCGTCCGTTGGTTTTGATTTACTGTACAAAAGCGGGTTATTGCATATTATCTTTCCGCAGATGGTTGACCTGGCGGGCGCCGAATATATTGACGGCATGGGGCATAAAGATAATTTTTATCATACGCTGCAGGTGCTTGATAATATCGCGGAAAATACAAATGATTTATGGTTGCGCTGGGCCGCGGTATTGCACGATATAGCTAAGCCGGCTACAAAAAGATTTGAAGACGGTCATGGCTGGACATTTCACGGACACGAAGTTGTGGGCGGCAGAATGGTGCCGAAGATTTTTGGCAATTTAAAATTACCCGCCAATGAAAAAATGCGGTTTGTAAGAAAAATGGTGGAACTGCATTTGCGGCCAATCAGTTTAACCAAAGAAAATATTACCGACTCGGCGGTGCGACGATTATTATTTGATGCGGGTGAAGACTTTGAAAGCCTGATGATATTGTGCGAGGCGGATATTACATCAAAAAATAAATTCAAGGTAAAAAAATATTTAGAAAATTTTAAGTGGGTACGTCAACGTTGCAGGGAGGTGGAAGAAAAAGACAGTATCCGGACATGGCAGCCGCCGGTTAGCGGCGAAATGATAATGGAAATATTCGGCATTCCGCCTTCCAAACCGGTGGGTACTATAAAAGATGCCATTAAAGATGCTATATTGGACGGCGTTATCTCAAATAATTATGATGCAGCTTACGATTATATGCTGGAGAAAGCAAAAGAATTAAATCTCTTTCCCGTAAAGTAAAGCGGCTGCATTATTTTAAGTATTTTCGTTCCGTTAATTCGGAAATAATAAACGAACACAGTACAAAAGGTTTTATGGCTATATTAAAATTCAGGGTATATTTTGAAGAAGACGACAGTATCTATCGTGATATTGTTATACGGCATTCGCAAAACTTTTTTGAATTGCATGAAGCGATTTTAAAATCCTACGAGTTTGATAACAAACACAAGGCTACTTTTTACCGCAGCAACGATCAGTGGTTGAAAGGAAAGGAAATAACACTGGAAAAATATGATAAAGAATACAAAGTGCCGCCGGTATTAATGAGTGAGACAACAATTGGCTCGGAGATACGTGACCCTAATCAAAAATTTGTATATCAATATGATTTCAATAAGAATTGGTTTTTTAATATTGAATTGATTAACGTATCTAAAGAAGAAAGCCCTAAAATTATTTACCCTTCAGCCATACGCGTAGAAGGTATACCGCCGAGCCAGTACGGTACCAAGGGTTTGCTGGGCGATAAATTTATAGATATAGAAGAAAAGTATGACCTGACGAAGGGTACCGAAGGCTTTGGCGAAAAAGATGAAGACGGAGAGGAAGACCCGACGGGTGAAGAAGAAACGTTGGAAGACGAAAGTACGGAAGAAGGCCCTGCGGAGGAGCAATTTTAAAAACAAGAAGTATTAATATTCGTTCGCTTTTTTTTTGAATCCTGTAAACTAAAAAATATTTTTCGAAATATCCCCCGATAGTGTGACTAATAAAAAAACAGTCATCATTGTAACAGGCCCTACGGCAGCGGGCAAAACCCGGGTTGCTATCCAATTGGCCCGGCATTTTCGCACTGAAATAATATCGGCCGACAGCCGTCAATGTTTTAAAGAATTAAATATCGGTGTAGCCAGACCCTCCGAAAAAGAATTGGCGGAAGTTCCTCATCATTTTATTGCATCGCACAGTATACACGACGAAATGAATGCCGTTGTATTTGAAGGATATGCTTTGCAAAAAGTAAATGAACTTTTTAAAAAATATGATGTGGTGATAATGGCAGGCGGTACGGGTTTATACCTCAAGGCTTTTTGCGAAGGATTGGATAACATTCCCGCTATTGACTCCTCAGTGCGAAAAGCTATTATTGATAATTATGAAAAGCTTGGTATAGAATGGCTGCAACGGGAAGTGCTGCTGAAAGACCCCGCTTTTTATGCTTCAGGGGAAATTCAAAATCCCCATCGGCTCATGCGGGCATTGGAAGTAAAAGAAGCAACCGGTAAATCAATTACCGAATTTCAAAAGGGTAATAGAGCGGCAAGGGATTTTAATATTATTAAAATTGGTATAACAACCGTTAAAGAAAAATTACACAGTAGTATTCATACCCGTGTTGATAAAATGATAGAAGCCGGTTTAGTAGATGAAGTGAAGGGCTTGCCGGCTTATAAAAATGTAACCGCTTTGCAAACGGTCGGCTATACAGAAATATTCGATTACCTGGCGAATAAAATAAGTTTGCCGGATGCTGTAGAAAAAATAAAAACGAGTACCCGGCAATATGCTAAACGGCAAATGACCTGGTTTAAAAAAGATCCGAAAATAAAATGGTTTAATCCCGATGAAATAAATTCAATTGTCACAGAGTTGTCAAGAAAAATTGGTATAACTATTTGATTACGATTAAATAAAAACCCCGGGAATAGAATTTAGTAAATCCATTTTTGGTATTCAGCCGGCTTGGCTTACATTGCAGTTGTTATTATTAGATTAATTTTCGGATTAAGGATGAGCGGTTAAATAGGATTCCTTGCCGGAAAAATTTTATAACTAAAATCAAAACTGCAATGCAAAAACATTTGAAAAAGCAAATTCTGTTATTAGCGGCATTTGCCCTGCCTGTTCTATTGTTTGCCCAACAGACAGTTACAGGTAAAGTAAAAGACGCCACCAATCAATCTCCGGTTGTCGGAGCATCAGTAAAAGTAGCAGGTACCAACCAGGGAACCACTACTGATGCCAACGGTGATTTTTCGTTGAGTGCACCGGGTTCGGGTCAATTGATTATAAGTAATGTTGGCTATGAAACGGTAACGGTTTCAATTAACAATCAGTCTAGTATTGAAATTTTACTTAAAACTTCTTCTACCGGTTTGGAGGAAGTGATTTTAGTAGGTACAAGATCGTTGCCGCGTTCATCTGCAAGTACAGCCTTGCCGGTAGATAACATAGATGTAGCTACATTGAAAACTACGGGTCAAACTACTTTTGATAAAGCGTTACAATACAGGGTTCCTTCTTTTAATACAATCAATACACCCGTTAACGATGCTACTACACTTTTGGATCCTTATGAAATAAGAAATTTGGGCCCAAGCCGTACATTAATCTTAATTAATGGCAAAAGAAAAAATTTAAGTTCATTATTATATGTACAGTTTGCACCCGGCAGAGGTGAGACAGGCGCTGATTTATCAGCTATTCCTACCGATGCGATTAAGCGAGTGGAGATTTTAAGAGACGGCGCTTCTGCACAATACGGTTCCGATGCTATTGCAGGTGTTATGAACGTAATATTAAAAGACAGGTACCAATACAGTTCGCTGACGCTTAATACCGGTATTACAAGTAAAGGTGATGGCGGTACTTACGGTTTGGCTTTCAACAGCGGAAGCAATTTGGGGGGTAAAGGATTTTTAAATTACACGGTTGATTTTAGCCAGCAAAATAATGCGGTTCGTTCAGGTATTATTGATCGACCGACTGAAAAAGCTACATTTGGCGGTAGCACCGCTGCAGATGCTGCTATTGATGCATTTCTTAACAAGTATCCAACAGGAAATAACAATAACGGAACCGGCGAAATAACAGCAGCAAAATTTAATTACAACTTGGGCATTGATGTTGCCGAAAATGTACAGTTTTACAGCAATGCGGCTTATGTAATTAAAAAAGCGATCAGTAATGCTAATTACAGAACGCCTTATTGGAGAACCGATGCGGGTCTGTTACACAAACGTATCCCCGGTGCACCAAATTATACCGGCGGAAGCGATCCTTTATATGAAGGATACCTTGGTTATGAGCCTACTTTTGAAGGTGATCTCACAGATTACAATGCTACGATGGGTGTAAAAAGTGAAAGAAACGGATGGAAACAGGATGTAAGTTTTACACTGGGAGGTAACCAACAGCTTTACTCTGTAGATAATACAGTGAATCGCAGTTTGGGAGCAGCCAGCCCTACTTCATTTAGACCGGGCGGATTCAAGTTTACAAATATTATCGGTAACTACGATATTTCTAAATCCGTTACTGATAATGTAGCTATTGCGTTTGGTACTGAAATAAGAAAAGAAACTTATACTATTATAGCGGGTGATACAGCATCTTATTCTCGTGAAGGTTCCAATTCATTCCCCGGTATTCGTGCAGAGAATGCAACGACCAACAGCCGGTTTAATTTTGGTGGATATTTCGATGCAAGCTGGGATATATCGAAAGACTTTTTGTTGAATGGTACGGTTCGTGCAGAACGATACAGCGACTTTGGGAATGCTTTTGTTTGGAAGGCTTCTTCCCGCTACAAAGTAGCCGGCGATAAATTTGTGATCAGGGCATCTGCTTCTACCGGTTTCAGAGCTCCTACTTTGCACCAGATTTATGCACAATCAACACAAGCTTCTTTTGCGGCAGGAACTATTCAATTGTCAGGTTTATTTAACAACAGAAGCAAACAAGCTTTTGCTTTAGGTGTTCCTTTGTTAAAACCTGAAAAATCAGATAATTTCACAGCTGGAATTGGAGTGAGTCCTTCGAAGAACTTTAGTTTTACATTAGATTTTTACAGTATCACTATTAAAGAAAGGATTGTATATAGCTCATCTATCAACACCTCCGATAAATTGCTTGCCAATCCTACTACGGAATTAGGCCGTATTCTTAAAGGTAACAGCACAGGCGCAGGTACTTTTGACTTGGCAAGTGTGCAGTTTTTTATTAATGGAATAAAAACGCAAACTCAAGGTCTTGATCTTGTTGCCAATTATAAGAATATCAACTTAGGCTCTGGTAAATTGGGTATTAATTTAGCAGGAAACTATACTCTCAAAAATAAAATTGTCGGAACTCCTAATAATCCTGCCGCTATTAAATCCGCAAACGCTACAATTTTAAGTACTCAAATAATTTCATTGTTAGAAGAAGGCAGACCGCTGTATAAAGCAGTATTGGGATTGGATTATCATGTCAATAAATTCAGCGTAAACCTCAACAATACTTTGTTTGGAACTACGCAATTTCAGGATTTGGATAATGGTGCGAATTATGGTACTTACATTTCTAATGCTATAGATACTGATCGTAGCCCGATGGAAGATATAAAGCAAAGGTTTTCTCCGGGTGTTGTCACCGATTTAAATTTGGGATATAATTTTACGGACAATATAGACTTCTCAGTTACGGTAAATAATATATTTAATGTTTTACCAAAGTGGGAATTGAAAGCATTAAATTCTGAAGGACAAAAGCTTTTAAATAACGCTGCCGGAAAAAATTTGCTGGAAGGATTTTTAGCATTCAGCGGCCGTTACAGAATCTTGGGTTATAATGGTTCCCAGTTCAGCCAATTGGGTACTATATTCCAGGCTTCATTGCGATTTAAGTTTTAAAAAAAATAATTTAATTAATAACAGGGGCTGATTTCTGAAAAGGAAGTCAGCCCTTTTTTTATTTATCACTGCCAAAACTTAAAGCCTCAGCCTCCCCTCCTCGGGAGAGCCTGTCCCGCCCTGCGGGAGGTGAAAGTAATTTCGCATTAAAAATATTCACGGGGGTGGGTTCTGATATTCAATAATTCCAAAGTGAGAATTAATTTTTTATCAAGTATACATCAACTGAAACTTTTTATTTTTGTAAATAATAAAATGCAGTATGAGTAATCTTTACGGCAATCTTTCGGAAGTATATGAAGCCATGTACCAAAGCTTTATTAATTACAATGAAGAGTTTGAGTTTCTACAATAACCTTCTGGTAAAGTATAAGTGTAAAATGTGCTTGAAATAGGCTGCGGTACCGGGAACTTAGCAGGTCGGTTTGTACAAAGATAATATTGAGATACACCGGTTTGGATATGAGCGCTGATATGTTGAACATTGCCAAAAGAAATAATCCGCGATGCGAATTCGTTGAGGGCGATATGAGAAGCTTTGATTTACAGAAAAAAGCAGATGCTGCAATTATTACCGGCCGCACTATCAGTTACTTAGTTCCTGATAAAGATGTGATTGCTGCTTTCAAATCCATCAATAAAAATTTAAATACAGCGGGGTATTATTTGTTTTGATTGTATTGACGCGGCTAAATTTATTCCGCTTATAAACCCCGAGGAAAAAATTATTCATAAAGCGAATTTCAACAATAAAAAATATCACCGCGAAAGTTATTGGTCTGTCAACTGCGGTCCAAAGGGATTTTTGATTGGGCCTCTTTTTATTATGAAGAAAATGATTGCGGGGCAACTACAGAAAATAGGCGAGGATCATTCTACCATACGTGCATTTTACCGAGAGGATATTATTGCTTTTTTACAAGATACGCAGGCTTTACGTAAAAGAAATTATTGAAAAACCTTCCTATGCTTTTGATACTTTTGTGATGGTGGCGGAAAAGGTGGAGTAAGTAAAACGTGAATTGTCAATAGTGAAAAGGTGAGTGGTGAGGCGTAAGGAGTGAGAGTTAATAAAGTATTGGGAATATTATTCACCATTCACTTCTAAAAAATCAATTGAAGAAGATAGTTTAAGTAATATAAGAACAGTATTAAATTTGTCTATTATGAACATGTATGATAACCAAAACACCGTCGAGAAATCTTTCAATTTAATTACGTAAGTGAACACTTAATACAGGCGCAATGGGCGGAGTTTATCGAGTTAAAAAAAGTGATAACTGAAATTGCAAAACAGAAAAATGCACCTGTTTCTATTTTGGACATCGGTATAGGCAATGCCCGTATACCCAAACATCTCTGCGGCGTAAAAGAAATTTGGGAGATGGTAGCTTCTTACGACGGAACGGATAACGCCGAAGCCTGTGTGGCTATTTCAACGGAGAATGTTGCAGCGTTAAATATTCAGGGTAAAGTAAAGGCTTATCATTTTGAAGCGACTGATTTGGATAAATGGGAGAAAAAATATGATTTGGTAATCACAACCTGGTTTACGGCCGGTAATTTTTACCCCGAAGATTTTCCTTTTGAAACCTACGGCGTTTCAGGCGAAAGACTTGACCTTTCGAAAAATGAAAAGTTTGAAAAAATTTTTTCCAATGCGTATAATCTTTTACATCCCGGCGGCGAAGTAGTAATAGGAGCTTGTTATATCGATAATGACAGTACCAGGCAAAAACAGGAGGAGTCTTATCGAAAAATGGGAATGACCGTGATTACCGATGCGAAAGATTCTTTTACCGCTACAAAAGAAAGATTTTGGTCGCAACGGTTTACAAAAGAAAAATTACACAACTACTTGCATTTTGTCGATCCCCGAAAAATTATCATTACACCGCTGGATACTTACAATTATGCCATGCAGGTAAGAATAAAGAAATGATTTTAGCCGGTAGCCATTTTTTATCGCTGAGAAAATGAGTTGCGGAGATTACGCAGTGTATTGATATTTCTCTCTGCGTAATCTCTATTTCTCCTGCACTCTGCGTTTTTTTTAGTAAAATATAAATGCCGCCGGGAAAATCGGCGGCATTTATATTTATCATGATGTCTCTTAAAACGCTTAGTGAAATCTTTTATATCTTAAAACCTACCGTCAATACAGCGTTACCTGCCATGCCCTTTATATTGGCTGTAGAAAATTGACTGTACTGCAAACGATACGGCGTATTTACGTCTTTAATAATATTGTGTACATAAGCCAGATCGATAAACATTCCCTTATGCCTGTAACCCAAACCGCCGCTCACTAATATCCGGTTCCCTTTTTCGCCATTCAAATTTTTATAAGGATTGCCGTAATACGCAGCGCCTAAACGTACCATCAGTGTTGTAAACTTTAACTCACCTCCGACACGGAAATTAAATGCTCCTTTGTATGCATTGTCAATGGCTTTATTCAGGCTTTTAAGATAATCTTTATTACTTTGATAGTTTGGATCACTTACATTGGCTTCGGAATCGGGGTTGAACGAAGATGCTTTATAATTTACATATTCTATATCGGCGGTAATAAACCCCTTTTGTTTTTTCACATCTTCTACTTCGTGCAGTACATAAGATATACTTCCTATTGCTCGATAAGGAGTTATTAAAACGTATTTAAATTCACTTGGCGCCCCGTTTAAAAAATCAGAAGTCTGTGTTTGTTCGCTTTGATATCCTTCTGTATCCGTCGTTACCTCACTGCTGTAAGTATCTGTAAGACTGTAAAAAGTTGGAGAATGAAAAGCCAGTCCCAAACGTAACTGTTCAACCGGTTTATAAATCAACCCGAGCTTCAAATTAATTCCTACGCCTTTTGTAGAAAGGTTTTCTTTAAACGAAGCGAAATTAAAGTTATTTAAAGCGTCAGTAGCATCAGCTTCTATAAACTCAGCTTCTCTTTTATAAGATAAAAACGGAATACCAAGAGAGCCGCCCACAAAAATTTTTTCATTAAAATTAGCTGCCAGTCCCAATGCTAAATCGGTAATGCCGCCTTTATTATTAATTGTATTTTGTTGCAGTAAATTGCCAATACCCGCTGCCCTGGATTGATAACCTGCAACAGCGCCGCCGCTTCCTCGTAAAGTATCTATCCAGTAGGTATTAAAAGCCAGGCTTGTACCAAATTTAAAATCACCCGCTACTGCATTGGGGTTGGCTACCCCACCCGGGCTGCTGTTTCGTATTTCTTCCAAAAATTTTTGAGAATAGGAGTTCTGGTTATTTTGACCGCGGTATAAAACCGTATTGTTGAAATTGGCGCTTCTGTTTACTACCAAACTAAAGGCCGATGATTTCATACTGCTCCTGTTGTTACGACTGCCGCCGCCTATTACTATACCGGTGGGTCCAAAACTTATATTATTCTTTTTGCCTTTTTCAGTACGGTCGAACCAGGTTGATTTGTTATTGGAGAAATTATAACCGGGCGTAATTACAAAATCACCGGTACGATAAAAACCAAGACCGGCGGGGTTTACAAAAGTTGCTGAAATGTCGCCGCCCAACGAACCCATTGCGCCGCCGATAGCTTGCTGGCGGGCCGTACCGTTTTGTACATACCATGAATAACGCAAAGCATCGGCGGGTTCCTGTGCCTTTAAGCTTAAACTAAAGGCAAACAATATCGGTATGAAAAATATTTTTTTCATAAAATGTTATTAATGAAAGTGAAAGGATTTGTAGATGTAATTAACAGAACTGCTGCGCAATGACCGTTCCTCCTTGGCAATGACGGGGAGAAAAACAACGGAATTATCATAGTGAAAAAATTCTTCCGTTAATTCCGTTGCTTCTCCGCATCAGAAATTATTTAAAATTTTCGTACCGGCGCATTTCCACCGCTGCTGCTGCCCGAACTTGAAGACGAACTGCTGCTCGAAGATGAACTTGTTCTTGTTGGTGTACTGCTGCTGTTATTGGAACCGGACGAAGAACTGTTGTTGCTGTTTCCGCCGCTAAAAATATTTCTCAACACATTACCTGAATTGCTTCTGTCGTTCGAGCTTCTGTTATTGTTGTTATTATAATTATTATTGTTGTAATTACCCGAAGAAGTACGCGGCGATTTTGGATTACCGTTGCTGTTTACCACACCGCTGTTGTTGTAGGTATTCAAGTTAAAAGTTCTGGGCTTATTGTTTACAACATTGTTGTAATTGTAATTCCCGCCCGATTTGGGGCTATAGTAGGTTGGTCGGCAATAAGGGTTGTAATAATTATTCCAATAAGAAGCGGGGCTCCAGGGATTATTCCAGTAATTACCGGTGTTATAAGAATAATAATTGTAGCGATTATTAAAAACATACCAATCGTCTAAATCACTCCACCGGTAACGGTCACGAACCCTCATACGTAAATAACGATCTTCGTAATAGTCATAGCGATCGTCGTAACGCTCATCATTGCGGTATCTTCTGTCATCGTCTCTTTTTTCAGTACGCACATACTCCGCCTGCGGTCTTTCAGGAGAATAATATACATCATCGGGTGTTTGCCCCGTTTTGTAAGAAGTGGTACAACTGCCAAAAACAATGGCTGCAATAACGGCCGGAAGTAAAATTTTACGTGTCATGGCTACAGGTTTTTAGTTGTTTAAAATTGAAGTTACTACTTTTGTGCAACTTTTTATAATGCTAACAATCATTAGCAAAGATTGTACGATTATACAAATAATTGCAATATTGGCTGTTAATTTATATTTAAAGGTCAAATGCAGGTTAAACGGGTAAATTGCCGGTAAAAGCACGACTTTTTCAGGCATTTTTTCTACAATAAAAAATTAAAATAACCCGCCCCGAAAGCGGTAACTAAAAAACATAACACTTAAAACTACAAGAGAGGGTATGAGCAAAGAAATTACATCGAGAGAAACTGACTATTCGCAATGGTACAATGACTTGGTAATAAAAGGCGGATTGGCCGATTATTCGGCGGTACGCGGCTGCATGGTCATAAAGCCCTATGGTTTTGCCCTCTGGGAAAATATGCGTGATGTATTGGACAAAATGTTCAAAGACACCGGGCATGTAAACGCCTATTTCCCGTTGTTCATTCCAAAAAGTTTTTTAAGCAAAGAAGCCGCGCATGTGGAAGGCTTTGCCAAAGAATGTGCGGTAGTAACGCACTATCGGTTAAAAAATGATCCTAATGGCGGCGGCATCATCGTGGATCCCGAAGCGAAGTTGGATGAAGAATTAATCGTTCGCCCGACATCGGAAACAATTATTTGGAATACTTACAAAGACTGGATACAATCTTATCGCGACTTGCCGCTATTAATAAATCAGTGGGCCAATGTAGTACGTTGGGAAATGCGTACCCGTTTGTTTTTGCGTACCACAGAGTTTCTTTGGCAGGAAGGACATACGGCGCACGCTACCATGGAAGAAGCCGTAGCGGAGACAAAACAAATGCTGGAGGTATATGCCACCTTTGCCGAAGAGTATATGGCATTGCCGGTAATAAAGGGAATAAAAAGTATCAACGAGAGATTTGCCGGTGCCGAAGATACTTATTGTATAGAGGCATTGATGCAGGACGGTAAAGCCTTGCAGGCGGGTACCTCGCATTTCCTGGGGCAAAATTTTGCTAAAGCTTTTGATGTAAAATTTTTAAATAAAGAAAATCAACAGGAATATGTATGGGCTACCAGTTGGGGCGCCAGTACAAGATTGATAGGTGCATTGGTAATGGCGCACAGCGATGACCAAGGCTTGGTATTACCTCCCAGGATAGCACCTATGCAGGCGGTTATCGTTCCTATTTTTAAAGGCGATGAACAAAAAAAGGCGATTGATGCAAAGGCACATGAATTGATGAAGGAACTGAAAGCGTTGGGCATAAGAGTAAAATATGATGACAATGATAATAACCGCCCGGGTTGGAAATTTGCCGAGTATGAAATGAAAGGCGTGCCTGTAAGAATTACGTTGGGTGCAAGAGATTTGGAGAATAACGTGGTAGAAATTGCCCGCCGGGATACAAAAGAAAAACGTTCCGTACCGGTGGAAGGTCTTTCACAATACATTGCAGCCTTGCTGGATGATATACAGCAAAGTATGTACAACAAAGCAAAGGCCTACCGGGAAGAGCATATAACCAGGGCCGATAGCTTAGAGGAATTTGAAAAATTGTTGGATGAAAAAGGCGGATTTGTATCGGCGCATTGGGATGGTACTGCCGAAGCGGAAGATGCGATAAAAGAAAAGACAAAAGCGACTATTCGTTGTATACCGTTAAACAACCCGCAGGAACCCGGCAAATGTATTTTCACCGGTAAACCCTCCGTGCAGCGGGTGTTATTTGCCAGGGCGTATTAGTTTTTTGTGTAAAAATTTTTTGCTGATATAATCAGGAGCCGGGTATTTTATCCGGCTTCTTTCATTATTTTCAGGTAATCAATTTTTTTTATACCAAAACTAAATTTATGGAACAAAATCAAGGGTCTTCTTTATTTGCATTGGAGATTGATGCTAACGGCAAATCTCATTTATCCGAAACAGCCCGTTGGGCAAAATTTTTGGCTATTATAGGGATGGTTATGTGTGGACTGATGGTCATTGGCGGAATTTTTGTATCAGCTGCTATGACCGGGGCAATGAATGATTTAGAAAGAGGCGGTTATCCCGGTACAGCCGGCACCCCGGGCATGGGTGCTGCAATGATGGTCGTGTATATTATTATGGCGGTGGTTTATTTTTTTCCTTGTTTGTTTACTTTACGATTCGCCAATCACATGAAAAGCGCCATAGCAAACAACGATCGAACATCTTTAAACGAGAGTTTTAAGAATCTGAAAGTTACTTTCAGGTATATGGGCGTTATAACAATCGTTTTTCTTTCCTTGTTTTTAATATCTTTTTTATTAGGCGGAATGGCTGCATTAATGGGAGGCAGATAATTTCGTTTAACATAATAAACCTGTATGCAGCTTATTGTATACGGGTGTATTATTTCGTAGATAAATAATTGTAATCTTTCAGCAGAATTTCAAGAAATTCGAAGGGAGAAAGTGATGTTTCTATTTTTAAATGTCCTTTTATTTTTTCCGCGGCTCTGGATGCCAGGTCAAAATCGCCCTTGGTTTGAGAAGTGCTTAAGATGCCTTTTACGGTATTAAGGTCGCGGTCGCTCAGTTGCATTACCTGCGGAAATCTTGGCACATAATCATCCGCCACTTCCTGAAAGACGGTATCCTCAATATTGCTCTTGGTATTTGTTTTTACCAAAATAGTATGGGCCAATATATCACCCAGCCGTTGATTTTTTTTGGTAGATGCCACTAATATAATATCCAGCAGAAGCAACGGCGCAAGTACGGCTATAATTATACCTATGGCCGCAGCGGCACCTGAAAAAATTACAATAATAAGAATGTACAACAGTGTATAATCTGATGTTCTTATCAACCACCTGATCAGGTATTGGCTTACACTCGGTCTTCCGCCGGTTTCATTTATTACCTGTATGCGCATCAGTTTTTTGCCAATGCTTTGCCCGTTCATTGTTATTTCGCAAATAAGTTGATATAAAAAAATAGGAAGCAATGTAATCAGGAATGTCCAGTGTAAATTATAGCTGTCATCTCTCGATAGATAACCATCGCCGAAAATGGCGGAAAGAAAAGCGATATCTATTCTTAAATAAAAAAATAAAAGCAACATATCCAAAATAGCGGCAAACATACGCCGGTGAAACTCCGGGGCTTCAAACTCCAGCTCTATATTAAAATTAGTCTGTATTTTAAGCGGTGACATAGATAATTAGCTGCTTTAGGTTACAAATTAAAGATTTATTCATTAAAATCTCCTTTCGATAATCTTTCAGTAATAAAAAATAGTATTTTACGAACCAAATAACCCCGATTGAGAGAAGCCCTGTTTATAAAAAAGAATAAAGACCGTTGGGAAAGAGTAACGCATATGCCTTCCGATGACCCGGATGAAATGGCGAAAGATTTTACCCAATTGGTTGATGATTTGGCCTACGCTAAAACTTTTTACCCTTCGGGAAAGGTTACAAAATTTATTAATACCCGTGCGGCATCTATTTATCTCGGTATTTATAAAAACAGAAAAGAAGAAAATAACCGCCTGGTTACTTTCTGGAAATATGATTTGCCCCTAACCATGCGCAAGCATCACGGCACTATGTTATTCGCTTTTTTATTATTCGCCGTTTTTTTTACAGTTGGTTTTTTTCTTGCCAGGCAGGATGACGCAATTGTACGGCAGGTATTGAGTGATGATTATGTAGATATGACATTGGATAATATTGAAAAAGGAAATCCTTTCGGTGTTTATCAATCGGGTAATGCTGTATTAACCTGGTTGGGTATTATGGTAAATAATATTATGGTTTCGCTTAAATATTTTGTAATGGGTTTGTCCTTTGGTATACTTACCATTACTTCCCTTACCGGAGAAGCGATAAGGATCGGGGCTTTCGAGCAATTTTTCTTTTCTCGCGGCTTGGGTCTGCAATCTGTACTCACTGTTTTTATACACGGTACATTGGAAATAACCGCCATCATTATAGCGGGCGGCGCCGGCATTGTGCTGGGTAAAAGCATTTTATTTCCGGGCACTATAAAACGAATCGACTCCTTACGCATCGCTGCGAAAGACGGTGTAAAAATTGTAATAGGTTTATTGCCCGTATTTATTGTAGCCGCTTTTTTTGAAGGATTGGTTACAAGACACTATACCATGCATTGGATTTTCAGCGGCGGTATATTACTGGCTTCAGCAGGTTTTATTATTTGGTACTTTGTTATTTACCCTGTTTTGCTGCAGAAAAAATTAGCGGTTCAATTAAACCACGAGGAAGCATAAGAAAAATGCAGCTATTTTTTTACCATATAAAAAATTTGATTAACGCAAAACATTTACTCTTTGTATTGTTTGCTTTTATGTTTCATTGCGCCAATGCGCAGGAGGTAGAAGCTCAATTTCAAGACCCGCCGCCGGTGATAGAAGAAATTATTGAAGATGAACATGAACCGGAGGAGCAAGGTTATTTCCTGAAAAAATATGCACTGCTGCAAACCGAAGACAGTGTGAAGCTGCGCAATGTGCCGGACTCCGTGGTGATCAAGTTGAAAAAAAGCGATCCTTTTTGGTACGCCAATTATGTTTTTAAGAAAAAGGAGCCGGGAAAAAATGAGCAAGCCAAAAAAAGCGATGGAAATAAAGACAGGAACTCTAAACCCGGTAAGAACGAATACGAAACAGATGATAGTTATGATAACTCAAGTTCATCTTCGGAAAGTGTTTTTGATAAGTCATGGTTCAATGTACTGCTCTGGATTATTATTATCGGAAGTTTTATAGGAGCGATAGGCTGGTACCTTTCTACCAATGATACCGCAATATTTCGAAAGAGAAGTACTGCAGTTACTGAAGCGGCCGAAGATGATACGATGCCTGATGATATTTTTGCGATCAATTACCAAAAAGAATTGGACAAAGCGACGGCGGATAAAGATTACAGGCTGGCCATACGCTTAATGTACCTGCGTTTATTAAAAAGCAGCGCCGAAAAAAATATAATTCAATACGCACAGGAGCGTACCAATTTTGATTACCTGTTACAGGTGCACAAAACTTCTTACTACAATGATTTTTTCAGGCTTACAAGAAATTTTGAATATGCCTGGTACGGCAAGTTTACGGTAAGTGATGATGCATTTGGCAAAATAAAAAACGACTTTGATGTTTTTAATAATAAACTCAGTTAACCCGGTTTGAAGAAAAATTTTCCATATATCATGTTGGTGTTGGTAGCGGCGGCAGTTATTGCACTGGTATGGGGCGGCAATAGTACAAAGAGCAAAGAGAAGAAAATAGATGAACGTGTTACGCTGCGCAAAAACGACAAAACACCGTATGCAGCTTACGCGGCGTACGAAAATTTGAAATATATTTTCCCCGAAGCTTCTGTTTTTACCGAAAGAAAGGAACCCGCAGCATGGGATTCTATATCGTCTTACGATGATAACCAGGCAATCATCATTATTACGCCGCAGTTTTACCCGAACGATTATGAAATGCGCAAGTTGATTGAGTTTGCAAAAAAAGGTAACGACGTATTTATCAGCAGCAGCGTACTTTCTTACAGTGCGCAGGAAACACTGAAATGCAGAACCGGCTTTTCACAACTTTCCGAAGTATACGGCAACGCCGCTGAAACATCGGAAGACAGTCTGACTGTTTTTTTGGATAAACCGCCCTTTGCCGACAGTCGCAATTTTACTTACCCCGGCAAAAAATATGATTCTTATTTTTCATCGTACGATGAAACGGTTTCTTATGATTTGGGAAAAGATGAAAAGGGTAATACCAATTTTATCAAATTAAAAACAGGGCTCGGAAATATATACCTGCACCTGGCGCCGATGACTTTTTCAAATTATTTTTTATTGCATAAAATTAATATAGGTTATTATGCAAATGTTTTATCTGTTATAAAACCCGGTGTATCCAAAGTAGCTTGGGATGAATACTACCTGAATAAACGACGACTGAGTTCCGACAAAAAAAATGATGATGATAAAAAAGGATGGTTTGCATCCCTGATGGCATATCCTTCATTCAGGGCGGGGTTTTGGACACTGATCGCCTTCCTGCTTTTGTATGTACTGCTGGAGATGCGCCGCAAGCAACGCGTCATTCCCGTGATAACAAAACCTAAAAATGATTCACTTGATTTTGTAAAAACAATCGGAAGATTATATTACGAAAAAAACGATCATAAGAATTTATGTAAAAAAATGTCGGCTTATTTTTTAGAACATATACGCAGCAGGTATAAATTGCCAACCAACCGCTTGGATGAAGCTTTCATAAAAAAATTGCAATACAAAAGCGATTTCGATGAAAAGGAATTATTGAAGATTATTTCATTTATAAATTTTATAGAGACGGCGCCGGCAATAAGTGACAGCCAGTTAGCCGGTTTTCACAGGCAACTGGAAGCATTTTATAAAGTGAGTTAACATACACATACGGCAAAGAATTAACAGCAAAAAATAAAACACAAATAGCATGGAAGAACAATTATTTGAGCAACGTACCGATTTAACGGCATTGAACAGTGCGGTGCTTTCGCTGCGCAGTGAAATAGGTAAGATAATAGTGGGACAGGATAATATGGTGAAATTGATAATGGCCGCTTTGCTGGCCGACGGGCATGTACTGATAGAAGGCGTACCCGGCGTGGCCAAAACATTAACGGCGAAGCTGATGGCCCGTTCATTGGATGTAGGTTTCAGTCGTATACAATTTACACCTGATTTGATGCCTTCCGATGTATTGGGTACGCCGGTATTTAATCCGAAGGACGCTGTATTTGAATTTAAGAAAGGGCCTGTGTTCAGTAATATTGTATTGATTGATGAGATAAATCGTGCGCCGGCAAAAACACAATCGGCTCTTTTTGAAATTATGGAAGAACGCCAGGCTACCGTTGACGGTAAAACCTATTTGATGGCGGCGCCGTTTATGGTATTGGCTACGCAAAACCCGATAGAGCAGGAGGGTACTTACCGTTTGCCGGAAGCGCAGTTGGATCGTTTCCTTTTTAAAGTAGTAGTGCCGTATCCCACCGAATCGGAAGAACTGCGAATTCTTACTCAGTTTCATCAAATGGGGAATACACAGGCCCAGGATATAATAAAACCTGTATTGAATGCATCGCAAATAACAGCCTTGCGTCAGCAAATAAAAACATTGGTTATCGATGAAAAATTATTGGCTTTCATCGCCAAATTGATTCAACAAACAAGAAATCATAAATCAATATATCTCGGCGCTTCGCCCCGCGCATCATTGGCTATTATGAATGCATCTAAGGCCATGGCCGCCATGCAGGGCCGCGATTTTGTAACACCCGAAGATATTTTGGATGTAGTGAAACCGGTATTGCGTCATCGTATTATCCTGGCGCCCGATAAAGAAATGGAAGGCATTACGGAAGATGATGTAATAAAACAAATAGTGGATGCGATGGATGTGCCGAGGTAAGGCTTACTTAAATCAAGATTAATATTTACATTTTTTTGAAATCATTTTATTTACATAAAACAGTTTACTACATAGCCGGTTTGGCGGCGGTACTTTTCATCAGCAGCTATTTTTTTCCTGCTCTGTACAGGATAGGGGAAGTAATATTGATACTGCTGTTGATAGCCGTAGCAGCCGATGTGCTGCTGATGTACGGTAAAAATAACAGCTTGTCGGCTAAGCGAATTACCGCCGAAAGATGGAGCAACGGCGATGAAAATAAAGTAGTGCTTGAGTTTAGCAATCAATACGGGTTTCCGGTTACGGCACATATTATTGATGAACTGCCCGTGCAGTTCCAGGAACGTAAATGGCTGCACAAATTATTTATTAAAAGAAATGGGGAGAACTCATTGACATATATTGTAAGACCCGTAGAGCGGGGCGAGTATATTTTCGGAAACATTAACGTATATGCACACAGCCCTTTGAAATTGGTGAAACGACGCTATACTTTTATTGCGGAGGAAAAAATAAAAGTATACCCGAGTTATGTACAAATGCGGCGCTATCAATTACTGGCCGTTGGCAACCGGTTGCAGGAAGCAGGTGTAAAACGTATACGCAAACTGGGCCACAGTATGGAGTTTGAACAAATAAAAGAGTATGTACCCGGCGATGATTACCGTACCGTAAACTGGAAAGCGACGGCTCGTAAAGGAAGTTTGATGACGAATAACTATACGGACGAAAGGAGCCAGCAAATTTATTGTGCCATTAACAAAGGACGTGTAATGAAAATGCCTTTTGACGGTATGAGCCTATTGGATTATGCCGTTAACGCTTCATTGGTGTTGAGTAATGTAGCATTGGGAAAACAGGATAAAGCGGGGCTTATCACTTTTGCTGAAAACTTAGATACGTTTTTACCTGCCGATAAAAAGCCAACCCAGATGAACCTGGTACTGGAAGCGTTGTATAAACAAAAGACAAGGTTCTTAGAGTCAGATTTTGAAAAATTATTTTCCGTTATCCGGAACAGGATAACACACCGCAGTCTTATTATTTTGTTTACCAATTTTGAATCGATGGAAAGCCTGCAGCGGGAAATGCCTTCGCTGAAACGAATAGCCAAGTATCATTTGCTGGTGGTGGTATTTTTTGAAAATACGGAACTTAAAAAACTACAGGAAGGACATGCCGCTTCCATGGAAGATATTTATATAAAAACAATTGCCGAGAAATTCGCTTTCGAAAAAAAATTGATGGTGAAAGAGCTTATCGCGAACGGTATCATATCCATACTTACTACACCGGAAAACCTGACGGTGAATACGATTAATAAGTATCTTGAATTGAAGAATAAGCTTTCAATTTAGCCTGAAGGAGAACTTATAAACTTTTTAAAATTAAGCAAGTGAATATTTTTGAAGAAGGACAAGTGTTGTTGATTAATAAACCGTTGCAATGGACATCTTTTGATGCGGTGCGAAAGATCAGGAATCTTATTAAAATAAAAAAAGTAGGGCATGCGGGCACTTTGGATCCGTTGGCTACGGGTTTGCTTATTATTTGCACCGGTAAGTTTACCAAAAAGATAAACGAATATATGGCGCGGGAAAAAGAATATACCGGCACCATTACCCTCGGCGCTACCACGCCTACTTTTGATTTGGAAAAGGAGCCTGAAAATTTTAAACCGACGGATAGTATTACCAAAGAGCAAATTGAAAAAGCGGCTTTACAATTTACCGGCGAAATAATGCAGGTGCCGCCGATACACTCCGCTATTAAACAAAAAGGTAAACGGGTATATGAATTGGCCAGGCAGGGTATTGACGTAGTGATGGAACCGCGAAAAATTACCGTAAAGAAATTTGAAATTGTAAAAATTGAAATGCCCGTCATTCACTTTAAAGTGGTTTGCAGCACGGGTACCTATATCAGGAGCTTGGCCAATGATGTGGGGGCTGCATTGGGTTGCGGCGGGTATCTCAGCGGCTTATGCCGTACACGAATAGGCGAATTTAAACTGGAAGACGCGATGACCGTGGAGGCGTTTGAAGAAAAAATAAAGGCAATGCGTCAGAAAGGATAGTTGATACCTAATTGCAGGCGACCGCCGTCTTTTACCGAATAGACACCAAATTTATTTTGTTTATCCTTGAATTCTAAATCCGGGCTCGGGTCAAGCAGGTTAAGACTTCCGTCCAATCGTACAAGAAAATAACCAAAGTCCAGCCTGAAACCCATTCCTGCATCTACCGCTATAAAATTCCAGTTCTTTGCAAATTGACCGCCGGGCAAATCCGGTATATCTTTCAGCGTCCAAATATTTCCTATGTCAGTAAATAAACCGATTTCCAGTCGAACCCCCGAAATATTTTTTAGCAGCGCCCTGTATTCAGCATTCGCTTCAAAACGTACATCACCAAACCGGTCATTATCTTTTAAGTTGCCCAGGTATTTGCCCGGTCCCAATCTTCGTACCTGCCAGGCCCGCATACTATTGGGCCCTCCGGCAAAATAGGCTTTTGTAAAAGGTATGCTTGAATCTTTGGTTGTTAAACCTACAGGCATTGGTATGCCAAAGCCAGCAAACAAACGCATAGCGAATGAAGTGGCTTTACTTATTTTGATATTTTTTTTATACTCTGCATCTAATTTTATGAACCTGAATAATTCTTTTTTAATAAATGAACCGGGGATAAGCCCGGCAAGCAAGCCTGAAAATTCTAAGCCGGCTGAAAGACTGTTGGTCGTTTTGTTTTTGTAATGTGTAATAGAGTAATTACTTAAGAAGGAGGAAACCAAACCGTTGGTAAATATATTTTTAAGTGAAGGCCTTTTTTCAAGCGAATCTTTAAAGGCCTGTGTCGGATTGAAAAATACATACTCGATGTTGGGGATACGTATACCCAACTGTTTAATAATATTTGTATTGGTTTTTTTGTTCCATTGAAAATCGTAACCCCAAGATGCATTGAAAGTAGTAAGTTGGTAAAAAGTCCTTCTGTCGGTATAAGCCCCGTTGAGCGATAAACTGCTGCGGCCGTTTTCTCTTAATCTTTCCGGCAGCCATTTCATTTTGGGCCGCAGCCTCGGGTAAATAATGTTTCGGCCAATACTGACCTGCTGCGTTTGTATAAAATTGTCTTTCAAATTTAATTCAACACCATAACGGATATTGGTATTGGCGCGGTTAGCACTGCGATTGGAGTTGCGATTCAATACACCCACATTTAAACCGATACCAAAAAGATTGCCTGCAAGAAAACTGCTTCCCCCCTGATTATAACTGCCTTCTATATTGGCATTAAATGAGTATTTATCTGCGGGGGAGAGTTTTATATTAAAATCAACCGTATCGCCGCGTACCGGCCGGGGTTCAATATTTACCAATCGCCAGGCGCCTAATGTATTAAACCGGTTAATCGTTTTTAAATAATTATACTGGCTGTATACCTGCCCTTTCCGTAAAAAAATATTTTCAGGCAAAAATTTTGATTTAAAAAATTCGCGATTCGACAGTATTTTATAACTCGTTCCGGTTTCTTTATCAAAAACATATGACTCGTCTTTGGCGGTAGCAGTATCGGCAGAATAATCGGGGTACACGATTACATTACCAACGTAATATTTTTTAACCTTAGCGGTATCAGCCGCCGACCGTATTTTTATTTCAACATTTGCCGTAGGGTTATTTCTTCTCTCCTGCATTTTTCTTATTATCTCAAACTGTTCAAAGGGATCCAGTGTCGGACGAAGCAATGATACATCCATCGTATCCCAAACAGCTATTAACTCATCTCTTGTTATCTTAAAATATCCGTTGTTGCGATAAATATTTACCAGCCTGTCCAATTCGCCGGCAACAGCGGCTCTTGAAAAAGCTTGTCCTTTTTGTAAGATTGAATTTTTAATGTCGGCTACCGCCAATTGCTGTAATTCATTGTACTTTGTTTTATACGAGTTGGAATCTAAATTATAACTGATGGAATCAAGTTTTGTCAGTTTGCCGGGAAATACATTGAAAGTAATATCGGTTCGCAGCTGTGCTGTTTTTTTAAAAGTATCTATTTTGAAAACATAGTTGATCGAATCATTATAAAACCCCTCGGACTTCATTAAGGAGGTTAAGTATTTTTTTGATTTTGACAATTCCGTACTGTCAAAAACGGGCGGTCGATCCATCCTGTTATAAATAACCCGGAACGCTTTATTGAAATTAAAAAAAGCGGTGGTCGTGGCCGATTTCATACTGTCATCCAACTGGCGGTACAAAGCAGATTTAAGTTCCAGTTTTTTTTCTTCGGCTAAACTGTCGCTGATTACATTAACGGCGGATTTATAAACGAACGGTTTGCCCGGCTGATATCTTACAGGAACCGTGGCGCAGGATGCAAGCAGCAATACACATACTATATACAGGTACGTGCAGTAATTTTTTTTAAATGGTGTATCTTGCCCGGATAGAATCATAAAAAAATAAAAGCAAATGCTTTCTAAGAATAAGACCAAATATATTCAAACTTTAGGCCATAAAAAATTCAGAGATCAAGAAAAGCTTTTTATTGCGGAGGGTACTAAGTTGGTGAAGGAGTTATTATTCAATTGCCCGAAGCAGATAACGGAAGTATATGCAATGCCCGAATGGATAGATGCGAACAGGCAATTACCGGGCAGTGATAAATTTATTGAGGTAACGGCCATTGAACTTTCAAAAATTTCTCAATTAAGTACACCGAATTTTGTGCTGGCTGTTTTAAAATACTCTCAGCCTTCGGAAAAAGTACAAACCGCCGGCCGGGTTGTGCTTGCTTTGGATGGAATACAGGACCCCGGCAATTTGGGTACTATTATCCGCGTGGCTGATTGGTTTGGTATAAAACAAATTGTTTGCAGCAGCGACAGCGCCGATTGTTACAACCCTAAAGTGGTACAGGCTACCATGGGCAGTATTGCAAGGGTTGATATGATTTATACTGATTTGAAGGAATGGTTGGCGCAAAATAAAACTGTAAAAAAATATATTGCCGCTTTAGCGGGTCATCCTGTAAACGAGATGAGAAAGATAAGGGAAGGTATTGTAATCATCGGCAATGAATCCAAGGGTGTCAGCGACGTTATTATGAAATTAGCTGATGAAAAAATCACCATTTTACGCACCGGCGATGCAGAATCGCTGAATGCGGCCGTAGCCACAGGCATTATCCTGTCGCACTTGGTTTAAATAATTGTCCACGGTATTTTCTAAAAGCCTACCTTTGCACACTATTTAATTATCAATACAAAAAAAATGAGTAACAAAAACACAGGAACCGTAAAGTTTTTCAATGGCGAAAAAGGATTCGGTTTTATCAAACACGATGATGGCAACAAAGAGACTTTTGTACATGCCAGCGGACTTATTGACCAGGTAGCTGAAGGAGACAGAGTTGAATTTGATCTCCAGGAAGGCAAAAAAGGTATGAACGCTGTTAATGTAAAGAAGGTAGATTAATACTGCATTACATCAACTTTTTAGGGCTGCCCGTTAAGGCAGCCTTTTTATTTGCTGTACATCTAAGTCGATGATTTTGGTATGCTTAACTTGGTAAATTCCTGTCCGTTGAAAATGCGGGCAAGGCTGTTATCGTGGCTTTTTTTCCAGGGCTCCAGGTTGGCACCCGAAACTACACGCCAAAAGTTTTTCTGCTTCAGGTCGGCATAATCATTTGTTTTCAGAAAAATACCCATTATTGAATTCCGGGTCTTGAAGTCGATCTTAACTACTGTGGTTGCCAAATGTTTAGGGTCCAGAAATTTCTCTATTTGCTCGTTCGTCATGTAATGATTTTTGCGGAAGGTAGTTAATTTATAAAATTGACCGTAAAATTTTTTTCACACCCTTTTAACCGGCTCGGCTGCTTATGTTTTATCAATGGTCTGTTTATTCAAATAATATTCAATATCGTAACCTGTTATCGGAGCTTTGAGTTTTTCTTAAGGTTAGAGCGCCTTGCTTACCTTTGCCGGTAAAATAATTTATATGGCCGAAGATTTAGAAATTATACAGGGCACCAAGGCGGAGCAGTATGAGGCATTATTACCGCAAGTAAAGGGATTATTAACCGGCGAGACGGATTTAATAGCCAATATGGCCAATGCCGCCGCTGCCTTAATGGAACAATTCGGTTGGTTATGGATTGGTTTTTATATTGTAAAAAATGACGAATTGGTCTTAGGGCCTTTTCAGGGGCCGGTGGCCTGTACCCGTATAAAAAAAGGAAGAGGCGTGTGCGGCGCGGCATGGCAGCAGGCTGCTGTATTGATTGTACCCGATGTAGAAAAATTTCCGGGACATATTGCCTGCAGCAGTTTATCAAAATCAGAAATAGTATTACCTCTTTTTAATAAAAACAATGAAGTAGCCGCGGTTATTGATGTCGACAGCGCCGAATTGAATTCTTTTGATGAAACCGATAAAAACTATTTGCAGCAAATAATTGAACTGATCCATTGCTGATTTATTTTCCCGCTTGAATATAAAGGATTACTATAGCATACTTGGATTGCAGCCCTCTGCATCAATAGCAGATGTAAAGCAGGCGTACCGCAAATTGGCTATGCAATTTCATCCCGATAAAAAAGGTGATGATAAATATGCTGCGGCGCAGTTTGCCGATATAATGGAAGCGTATGAAGTATTAACTAATCCGCACAGAAAAGAAATTTACCTGCAGCAGCGATGGTACAATCAAAGCATAGGTAAAAGAAGAACTGAACAAACCTTAACGCCGGTTAATATTTTAAAACAAAGCCTTGAACTCAGCAGGTACACCGCTACATTGGATATACACCGGATGGATAAGCAGGGCCTGTGCGAATATATAGAAGAGATGATAAGCACAGAAAAAATTGACCGGCTCAATAATTTTAATGAACCCGGTATTAACGCAGAAATTATTAAATCCATTTTACAGGCTGCAAAACCTTTATCGTATGATCAATTGCTGAGGGTGAGCGATAAATTAAAACTATTGGTCGCGGGTAATGAATTAATTATTAAAAAAATTGAAAACCAATTGCTGCAAAAGAAGACTGCTGCAAAGTGGAACAGATACCGGCCGGTGCTTATTCTGCTCATTACACTCATTATATGTGGTGTCATTTTTTTCTTATCGGCTAAATGATTTGCAGCTACTTTATATACCTGACAATTTTACCCTAACAATTGTTATTTCAATCAAAGCTATATTTGCAATCTTTTAAATATCTCAATTTCAAAATAAGATCAGCGATTATGAAAATCATGAAATTCGGCGGTACATCCGTAGGTAAGCCTGAAAGGATGCACCATGTAGCAAAATTAGTAACAGCGGGTAACGAAGAAACGATTGTAGTATTGAGTGCTTTGAGCGGTACGACCAACGCCCTGGTAGAGATCGGCACATCCATGTCGCAGGGTAATCGTGAGCAAGCCAAACAACAGATTGATGCATTACATAAACATTATAATGAATTTATCACATCATTGGTAAAAAAGGAGCAATCAATTGAAAATGCGAAACAAATTTTAAATGAGCATTTTGAATTTCTTACCATTATATTAAAAATATCTTTCAGCGAATCGCTTAATAAAGATATACTGGCGCAGGGCGAATTACTAAGTACCAAACTTTTTTCTATCTATTTGGATGAACAGGGAATAGATCACATGCTGCTGCCCGCATTGGAGTTTATGACCATTGATGCTAATGATGAACCGCATATCGGCGCCATTAAAGTAAAACTCAGTCAACTGCTGCTGCAAAATAAAAGCAAAAAACTTTTTATTACACAAGGATATATTTGCCGCAATGCAAGAGGCGAAGTAGATAATTTGAAAAGAGGAGGCAGCGATTACAGCGCTTCATTAATCGCCGCGGCTATTAACGCATCGGTTTGCGAAATATGGACTGATATAGACGGTATGCACAACAACGATCCGCGAATGGTAAAGAAAACCGTACCGGTAGAGCAACTGAGTTTTGATGAAGCGGCGGAGTTGGCTTATTTCGGCGCTAAAATTTTACACCCCGCATCTATATGGCCGGCGCAAACGTATAATATACCCGTAAAGCTGCTGAATACCATGCAGCCCGAAGCCAAAGGTACTTTGATAACTGAAATGCCGGATGGAGTAGGAGTAAAAGCGGTTGCTGCAAAAGACAATATCATCGCTATCCGCATTAAGAGCAGCCGTATGTTGCTGGCTTATGGTTTTTTAAGAAAAATATTTGAAGTATTTGAAAAATACCGTACGCCTATTGATATGATTACCACTTCGGAGGTAGCCGTTTCTGTTACCATTGACAATGACGCTAACCTGAAAGATATTTTAAAAGAATTACAACCTTTCGGTGCGGTAGAGGTAGATAAAAATCAAACCATTATTTCGGTAGTGGGCAATGAAATAATGAAGACGAATGACATCGTTAATAAATTATTTGAATCTGTGAGCGGTATTCCGGTGCGTATGGTAAGCTACGGCGGCAGCCCGCATAATATTTCATTATTGGTACCTGCAGAATTTAAAACACAAATTCTGCAACAATTGAACAGGGGGATGTTCGGGTTGGAGTAATTTTATCAAAAGAGTTCAAGAATCAGCATTGTTACCGGCGGCACGGTCCGGTTATCTTTACCGTGCAGCGTAATCAACTCCATAGCGGTTGTAAACAGCGTAACGATAAAATCAATTTTAATAATATCCGCTACAGGAAAATGATACCCAAAGTGCAACCAACCAAAGCATACTGCGGCCGCAGTAACAAAAAAGCAACCTGAACCAATCAGTGTTTTTTGTCGGTTAAAAAACTGTTTACTCAATGCGCCTCATTGAATGCCCGCTATTTTTGTACGCTCAAATAATCAAGCAATGTAATTTGGGAAAAGATGCTTATTGAAGCCGATCACAGCATCTGACGGTTACCGGAACTGATCGTTATTCCCTTGGCCTGCAAAGCAGTATTAGCAATGTGTTTGCAGTATTTTATCGCCGTGCAAAGAGCATTGACAGGTTATTAAAAATCCTTCATCATAAGTTTTATCTTATCAAACAATTCACCCACGCCTGCTGCCGACCAAAGAATAAAGATGGCCAGGAAGAGCTTTATTATTAAAGGAATTGATATGCCGGAAATTTTCTTAAGAAAAATATTTGCCGGGGGAAAATAAACGAAAGACAGCAGCAAGATAAAAACTCCATAGCCGGTATCGTTTCCCCAAAACGTATTTATTATACCGATTGCCATAACAACAATACCAAAGAGCCAACTGATTATATTCCGAATTTTTAATTTATCATTCATGATACACAATATTTCTTAAGCAAAAAGTACTTAGCGTGTTATAGTGAAATAGTTTTAAGTTCGGCATATTAGCCGGCAATTTCGAATAAGTTTTTAATACTTTCAAATGAGTCTTCGTCTTTTGAATTACCAAAACTCATGATAAAAAAAACTGCAATGCCGTCAAATCCATTTTCAGACACTTTGTAATAATGCAATTTGACTTTTTTAATATTATAATTTATACTTTTTAAAAAGTGTGCAAGGCTTTTTGCCATTACGATTTTTTTTGATCTCTTCCGAAATTTATAACCTGACCCCATTTTCCCTTTTGTGCCCGGGTCTAAATCAATGCTAATATAGTTTGTTTGAATGTGATATAAACTTAAAACAGATTCTCGACTATTTAAACGATGAAAGAAACGGATGAGAACCTGTTCCTTGGCATACTATAAGGACAAAACTTGTAAAGATTGAATAGAACACGGGCAGCCAATAACTAAGCTTTTGTCGGGTGCGCAGCACCAACAATGAAAGGGATTTTGAACGAAATCGCTGTTGATACCTGTTCAACATTTGTTCCTGTGTATACAAGCCGTTACAGAAGTATCATATCGTTAATACTTATTTCTGTTGTGCACAGCTCGCCGCAGGATTCTATAATACCATCTTGATTTACTAAGTAGTCCAAAGGACTGCGTGGAAATCTTAGATGGTATTATGCCGACAGAAAACTGATTGGACTATTTACATCTTATATTCGGTATAACTAATAAAACTCAACGGCTTTACTGAAATAAATGAAACAAAAAAAGCGGCCCGTTTCCAAGCCGCCTTTTGCATTATATCATAACTCAATCATGAGGCTATATCAAATCTGTCCAAATTCATCACCTTGTTCCATGCTGCTACAAAGTCTTTTACAAATTTTTCTTTCGCATCTTCACATGCATATACTTCAGCTACAGCACGAAGCTCTGAGTTGGAACCGAAAATGAGATCTGCACGGGTAGCCGTCCATTTTACTTCGCCTGTTTTACGGTCACGGCCTTCAAACAAATCTTTCGCTTCAGAAGCAGCTTTCCAAGTTGTATTAAAATCAATGAGGTTTACAAAGAAATCATTGGTGAGTGATTCGGTACGTTTGGTAAACACACCATGCTGCGATTGACCGAAATTGGTATTGAGCATACGCATGCCGCCTGCAAGTACCGTCATTTCAGGCGCCGTTAAGTTTAACAGTTGTGCTTTGTCAACCAGCATTTCTTCTGCCGATGTACTGTATCCTGATCTTGCTTTTTTATAATTACGGAAACCATCAGCAACCGGCTCCAGCACGGCGAATGATTCTACATCGGTTTGTTCTTGTGATGCATCGTTACGTCCCGCAGTGAAAGGAACTGTTATTGTAACACCGGCATTCTTTGCCGCCTGTTCAACGCCGGCACATCCGCCCAGTACAATCAAATCGGCCAATGAAACTTTTTTATTACCACCTGTACTGTTGAATTCTTTTTGGATACTTTCTAATTTTTCAAGCACTTTACCCAGTTGCGCAGGATTATTTACTTCCCAATATTTTTGCGGAGCTAAACGAATACGGGCACCGTTTGCACCACCACGTTTATCGGAACCGCGGAAGGTAGATGCAGATGCCCATGCTGTTGATACCAATTCAGATACTGATAACCCGCTCGACAGTATCTTCGCTTTCAATGCAGCTATATCATTATCATTGATCAGTTCGTATGTAACAGCGGGAACAGGATCTTGCCAAATCAATTCTTCTGCAGGTACTTCAGCTCCGAGGTAACGTACTTTAGGTCCCATATCACGATGCGTAAGTTTAAACCATGCACGTGCAAAAGCATCAGCGAACTGATCGGGGTTTTCAAAAAAGCGTCTTGAAATTTTTTCGTATGCCGGATCAAACCTCAACGCCAAATCGGTAGTAAGCATAAATGGTGCATGCCGCTTGCCTGCTATATGTGCATCGGGTACTAAGCCCTCACCTGCATTGCCCTTGGGTTTCCATTGATGTGCGCCGGCGGGGCTCTTGGTTAATTCCCATTCGTAACCAAACAGGTTTTCAAAAAAATTGTTGCTCCATTTTGTTGGCGTGGTGGTCCATGCTCCTTCCAATCCGCTGGTAATGGAATCTTCTGCATTGCCTTTACCAAAACTGTTTTTCCAACCCATGCTTTGCTCTTCAATACCTGCTGCTGCAGGTTCACGGCCAACATATTCACTATCGGCTGCGGCGCCATGTGTTTTACCAAAACTGTGACCACCTGCAATCAATGCTACAGTTTCTTCATCATTCATGGCCATTCGTCCAAAGGTTTCACGAATGTCGCGGGCGGCTGCTATCGGGTCAGGGTTTCCGTTAGGTCCTTGCGGATTTACATATATCAAACCCATTTGCACAGCGCCCAATGGATTTTCCAAATCACGGTCTCCTGTATAACGTTTATCACCCAACCACTCGGTTTCACTGCCCCAGTAAATATCTTCCTGCGGTTCCCATACATCCTCACGACCGCCACCAAAACCAAATGTTTTGAAGCCCATTGATTCCAATGCACAGTTGCCTGTAAGTATCATAAGGTCGGCCCAGGAAAGTTTTTTACCATACTTCTTTTTAACGGGCCATAATAATAAACGTGCCTTATCAAGATTTGCATTATCGGGCCAACTGTTGAGCGGTGCAAAACGTTGCGTACCGGTGCCGCCGCCGCCACGGCCATCGGCAATACGGTATGTGCCTGCACTGTGCCACGCCATGCGAATAAACAACGGGCCATAGTGACCATAGTCTGCCGGCCACCAGTCTTGCGATGTAGTCATCAGTTCATAAATATCTTTCTTTACTGCTGCCAGATCAAGGCTCTTGAATTCTTTAGCGTAATTGAATTGTTCATCCATTGGATTGGAAAGGGAGGAGTGTTGACGAAGAACGTTCAACTTTAATTGATTGGGCCACCAATCACGATTGCCGGTGCCGCCGCCTGCGGTTTTCTTAAGTATGCTGCCGCTAAACGGGCACTTGCTTTCGCCGTTAGTACTATGTGCCGATTTGATAGTCGAAGTGTTATTTTCCATTTTTTTAGAATTAATATAAATTGTTAGAAATGATTTTGAGGCAATCGCTGTATACTTATTGGTTTAATTACAGGATGTCGACAAAGTTATGATAATTTGAAATGCCTCGGTGAATCCGGGTATCACTTAGTCAATAAAAAAAAACCTGCAAATTAAAAAACACGAAAATCCCGGGATTGTTTTATTAAGCTTAAGTTATTTACCGGCCGGACGGGTTTTTCACGGGAGATACCCCCGGACAGTTTGTAATATTAGCGGTTCGAGGTAGTATTTGGCACGTGGCGGGGAGTAGGATACGAGATGTTGAAAAATGATATCATAAAGCCAAACAGTAATTCGAAATTGCTGAAAAACAGACCCAAATCATCAAACGCCTGAACAATTTCTGAAAAATAAGTTAGATGACTAATTGATATTATTGGTTTGAAGTTTTTTGAAAACGAAAACTACCTCCTTCTCTTAAAATAAAACGTAAGCATATAAAAAACTACCCTAATAAATTGGTAACTGCACCAGCGTATAAACTGTTTAAAAATATTTTTTGATTGCCTGTGTTTTTCTTTGGTGATATGAATACAATCCTTGTCAATTATTTTATCAAGTGTTTGCTCCAATTCCTTTGCGAAAGCGGCGTTGCGTACATCTAAGTTCAGCTCTATACTTGCGTAGGTGCTTATATTATTTACATTATAGGAACCGATCGTCAGCCATTCGGCATCGCATACAGCTACTTTGGCATGCAAAACCGCAGGTTGGTATTCATACAGTTCTATTTTATTTCGCAGCAACCAGTCGTACATCCAGCGTTCGGCATATTTGGCAAGCATAATATCCGATGGCCCTGCGGTAATTACTTTTATTTTCACTCCGCGTTTGGCGGCATCGCTCAATAAGCGACGAATTATTTTCCCCGGTAAAAAATAACTGCATAAAATGGAGATATGCGATTGTGCATGACGGAACATTTCAATGTAGGTAGCGGAAATTTCATTTTTTCTTCTCACCCAATCGTTACGCCGCATTCGTAGCAAACTTGTTTCTTCATTAGTAAAATCAAATTGTAATTCTTTTTCTTCGCAGGGTGTAATACCCATATTGACAGGAAAGCCATTCCATGTTTTCCAACAGAGTACACAAAGCTCTTTGGCGATTTCTCCTTCGGCATACAAAGCAAAGTCGAGCCAGGCGGGTTCACCGGGCATATCATTGTACCGGTCAGCTATATTTATACCGCCTACCAATGTATATTTCGCATCCGCTACAAATACTTTATGGTGCATTCTTCTGCCGAAATAATAAGTTTTGCTCTTAAAGAACGGCTCGAAAAAACGAAAATGAACACCCGCTTCACGCAGCTCGTCGATAATTTTTTGCGACATGATTTGCGAAGCATAACCATCGGTTAATAAATACACCTGCACATTTCGTTTAGCAGCCGCCTTTAGTGCATTAGCTACCGGCAAACCCGTTTGATCGTCATTATAAATGTAAGTTTGTAAATGAATGCTTTCAACCGCCCGGTCGATTAACTCGGTGAGCAGTTTAAAATACGCCGCGCCGCCGCGAATTAATTTTATTTTATTTCGGTCGGAATATTTACCCGAAGCTTTCTTTTTTACCGCTGACATCAAATGGTTATTGGTTTTACTGATTCTTTAAATCCTCCTATTGTTCTATTATCTTAATACAAGTTATACTTCTCCGTATAATTTTTCGTAATATTCTTTTGCCATTCGGTTACTGTCAAATTGCGGAACGATATCTTTTAAAGCGGTCTTCACAATTTCAAGCCAGCGGTGGGGATAATCATAGTACATAGGCAATACTTCATTCTCCAGCAAAGTATATAAACTTGCTGCATCGGTATCGTCCTGCACATGATCGGGTAAGTTTATATCGCAGGGAGGAATAATAAATGAGTTTATTTTATCTTTTGCAAATTCCGGAAACCAACCGTCGGGTAAGGCTACGTTTACACTGCCGTTCATAGCTGCCACCATGCCGCTGGTGCCTGAAGCTTCATGTGTAAGGCGCGGCACATTAAGCCATACATCAGAACCTTGCTTTAATAATTTTGAGAGTCTCAACTCGTAGCCCGCAAGTACCGCGCAATTATTGTATTTTTTACTAAGCTCCGCGATTTTATCAAACACACTGATGCCCGGATAATCCATCGGGTAGGGCTTGCCCGCCCAAATAATTTGCACAGGCCTTTCTTTATTGGTTACCAACCGGTGAAATCTGTCCATATCATGAAAAAATAAATCAGGTCTTTTGTAACCCGCAAAGCGTTTGGCAAAAACAATGGTACATATTTTTTCATCATAAATTTCGCCGCACTGATCGGCTACTTCTTCAAACAAATTTCTTTTGGCCCGCAACTTTACCCGCAGCAGTTCTTTATCGTCGTTATTGCGCAGTGCACGGTACAAATCTTCATTATGCCAATAGCTGTAATTTTGCGCATTGGTGATGGATATAATATTACAAACCCCGCTTTGCAGTATCCATTTGCCGCATAAAGTGCTGTGATGCATTTTTGAAACACCATTTGCTTTGCCGGACAGTCTTAACGCCGCCAGTGTATGATCCAGTTCATCGCCGTCCGTTTGTGTAATGGCCCGTACTTCCGTCAGTGGAATATCACAAAAGAAGCCCATCTTGTCTAAAAGGCTCATATTTGTTTTTTGATTGCCTGACTCTTCGGGTGTGTGGTTGGTAAAAACTAATCGCTTTTTCAGTTCATCCGTATTTTTATATTTATTGTATAAATAAAATGCAAGCGGTAATGAATGCGATTCATTTAAATGAAAGGTATCCGGTTCCCAATTTAACGCTTCAAGTAATTTAGCGCCGCCTTCTCCCAATAAGATAGCTGCCGCGATTTTTGTTTCGGGATTGGCGTCATACAGTTTGTGCGAAATGGTTTTGGCTAAATAGTCATTTTCGGGCAAATCGGTAGTGAGAAAAAAAACAGGCGCCGTACTAAACACTTCGGGCGATAAATAATAAACCGTTACCCATACATCATGATGCGATACTTTGATCGTAAATTTTATATCCGTCTTTTTCAAAAAACCATAAATTTTTTCCTGGAACAGGATGTCCATTGTCTGATCATGCTTACGTACCTGATCGTAGTACCCGTATTTCCACAAAATACCGATACCGACAATATTTTGTTGCAGCTCATAAGCGCTGCGCATGTGCGAGCCTGCTAAAAAACCCAGACCGCCTGCGTAAGTTTTTAATGATTGATGAATGCCAAACTCCATACAAAAATAGGCCACTCTTTTTTTAAAAGCTGCGTTAATACTGTATGGGTGAGTAAAAGAAAAAGGCATGAAACTGAATCATTAATAAACGATAATTTGTTTAGTATCGGGTGCTGAAGGCTCATTAGATTTAGGTATATACAGGCTTAAGATACCCTGCCTGTATTCGGCGCTTATAAATTCAGTGTCCGCATTGTCGGGTAAAAGAATATGACGTTCAAAAGATTTTGTATCAAACTCATGTATCTGCATTTTCTTTACCTTGAATTCTTCTCTATGCTTATCCGGCACCACTATCGATAAAATAGTATCATGCAGATAAACAAAAATGTTCTCTCGTTTTGCCCCCGGCACTACCACTTCTATAGTAAAACACTCCTTGAATTCATCCATATTTACAAGCGGTTGCTCCGCAAAATGCCTGCCCTTGGTTTGTAATTCTTCCACCAATGACTTTACTTCCCGCGGCGGATTATATTCTCCGGGGTAAACTGTATATTCTTTCGTATAGGTTAATTGCTCTCTCATTTGAGTAATAAAATTATTATATTAATTTACCGCTTATACTGACGGTGATAATGATAAACGATGATTGGAATCATAGTCGGGCGACTTTGCGCCGTTTAATCAGTTTCTCTATCTCTACCGCTATAAAAATTACCGAAGAAATGGCTATGCAAAAAACAAGTTCTTTTACAGTTAAAGGTTGTGTTTTAAAAATTTCATTAAAAAACGGAATATAGATAATACCCATCTGCAGGAAAAAAGTAATAACAACGGTTATAATTAATTTAGGATTGGAAAATATACCCTGCCGAAATAAAGAAATTTTTTCTGAACGAATAGCCATTACGTGCATTAGTTGCCCCAAACAAAGAACGGTGAACACCATGGTTTGCCAATGGGTATCATTAATATGTATAGCGTAGGCCTGCGTACCGATTGTTAATGCCGCCAGCAAAAGACCTACCCACATTACGTGAACGCCCAGTCCGTCCGCGAAAATGCTTTGCCCCGGATTGCGCGGCGGACGCTGCATAATATTTTTTTCAGCAGGCTCTACCGCCAATGCTAATCCCGGTAAACCATCCGTAACCAAATTGATCCATAAAATATGAATGGGTAAGAGCGGAATGGGTAATGCGAAAAAAGGGGCTAAAAAAATAGTCCATATCTCCGCCGAATTGCCGGTGAGTACGTAGCGTATAAATTTCCGGATATTATCAAAAATACGTCGACCTTCTTTTACAGCTTTTACAATGGTAGCGAAATTATCATCCAATAAAATCATGTGCGCCGCTTCTTTCGAAACATCGGTGCCGGTAATACCCATCGCCACGCCTATGTCGGCATGCTTCAGTGCCGGCGCATCATTTACACCATCTCCTGTCATGGCCACATATTCACCTCTATGCTGCAATGCTTTTACAATATTTAATTTTTGCTCCGGCGAAACCCTTGCATATACTTTTATATGATCCACCACATCCTGCAAATCTTCCGCAGTCATGTTGTTTAATTCCGCTCCGCTTAATATCCTGTCTTCTTTTTTTTCAATGATACCAAGCCGTTTGGCAATAGTGGCCGCCGTTACGGGGTGATCGCCGGTTATCATTACCGGTTTTATGCCGGCTGTTTTACATTCGTGTACCGCAAGCCGTGCTTCTTCACGCGGCGGATCAATAATTCCCGCAATGCCTTTCAATTTTAATTGATTTTCTATTGCGGCAGGATTTATTTCAGCGGGCAGTTTGTCAAATACTCTTACCCCAAAACCCAATACACGTAAACCATCGGCTAACATTTTATTCAGCGGTTCTTCCCATGCCTTTGCAGCAGATACATCATCAGCTTTCAGCATCAGCATTTCCATGGCGCCTTTTACAATGGCTATATATTTATCGCCGTATTGGTGAACAGTGGTCATACATTTTCTTTCCGCATCAAAAGGAATTTCCGCTACCCGGGGAAATTCTTTTTCAAGTTCGGGTTTATTATATCCTTTCGAAAATGCATATTCATACAAAGCTGTTTCCGTAGGATCGCCCATGACAGCATTGTTTTCGTCACGATACACATCATTGTTTAGCGCCATTGCTTTCATCAGCCAGTGGTAATCATCAGTATTTTTTATTGCCGGGGTTTCAATTTTATTATTGATATAAAAGTCAGCACCGGCAATTTCTTCCACCGTCATTTTGTTGAGCGTAAGCGTACCGGTTTTATCGGTACAGATATAAGTTACAGAACCCAGGGTTTCCACAGCCGGCAGTTTTCTTATGAGCGCATTTTTTTTCACTAATTTTTTTGCGCCAATGGCCAATGCAATAGTAATGACAGCGGGCAATGCTTCAGGTATGGCGGCTACCGCCAGGGATAAAGCCGTCAGCAACATCAGCACTATGTCTTCTCCGCGTAAATAACCCACCGCAAAAACAATGGCGCAAATAAATAATACAATGTATGCAAGGTTTTTTCCAAATACGGCCAATCTTTTTTGCAGCGGTGTTTGTATGCCGGGTTCCTGCAGCATCTTGGCTATTTTTCCCAATTCTGTTTCCATAGCGGTTGCTACTACAATTCCTTTTCCGCGACCATAGGTAACATAAGTTCCTTTAAACGCTATGTTGATACGATCGCCGGGAGAAAGATCATGCGCTGTTAATTTGTTTGTTTGTTTTTCAATGGCCTGTGATTCGCCGGTAAGCGATGCTTCATTTACTTTCAGTTGTGCGGTTTCGTATAAACGGATATCGGCCGGCACTACATTGCCCGCTTCTAATAAAATAATATCGCCGGGTACCAATGCAGCAGATGAAACGGTCATTACAGAACCGGCCCTGGTTACTTTCACGTTCGCAACCGTCATCTTCTTTAATGCTTCCATCGCTTTTTCGGCACGGTACTCCTGTATAAAACCAACAACAGCATTTAAAATAACAATGGCGATGATTACAATGGTATCAGTAACATCGCCCAGCAATCCGGATATGATGGCGGCGGCCACCAGCACTAATATCATAAAATCCTTAAACTGGTGCAGGAACAATACGAAGGGTGATTTTTTCTTTGCCGCCGCAATTTCATTGGGGCCGTAAGTTTCTAATCTTTTTTCGGCTTCAATAGTGGTGAGGCCTTCCGACGAACTTTGTGTTAGTTCCAGTACCTCTTTTATATCGGTAAGATGCCAGTTCATCAACAACATTTATTGTTAAAAAATATTGCAATGAAACTATTGCAAGTAAATTAAAGAAATTATTTCCGGCAAAGTTCATATTCATTTGTAACTCGCCGGCTGACGATCATCATTATAATGAATGATTAGGTTCATTGAATACCCTGCGAACAACTATTATTTTTGCCAAAACGGGGTAAACTATTGAAAACCTTAGCAAATTTAACCCTGGTATACTACGTTTAAAAAAAATACAGTGAATTCTGCAAAAGAATATCCGGTGAAACTATGGATCTGCCCCAAATGCGGACGTCAATTTGAACGCAGTGGTCAATCACATTCCTGCAAGTCTTTTCCGATAGGACTGCATTTTAAAGGAAAGCCCGGCGGAAAGTTATTATATGAGAAATTTAAACGGGCTGTAAGAAGCCAACTTGGTTCTTTTAAAATAGAATCATTGGAATGTTGCATTCATTTTGTAAGCACATTCACATTTGCGGCCGTTAAAATTTTTAAAGATAAGATACAGGTGGATTTTGCTTTAAGCCAAAAGCTGAAAAGCAAAAGGTTTGACCGGTTTCTGCAAATATCAGCTAATCGTTACCTGTATTATTTTGACATCAGCCATGCAGATGAAATTGAAAATGAACTGCTGGAATGGATTAAAGAAGCTCACGATAAAAAAAGAGAAGCAGAAAAAGCGGATTGATTGATTTTTTTTAACCGCAAAAAAATTACAACTAAGTATTTAACGAAGTTGCCTCACAAAGCGGCAGAGTAAACAGAAATTGATAACAAGTATTCTTATCCTCCGCGATCTCTGCGCCTCAGCGTGCAAAAAAATATTTTGGGACAGCCCTTACTGTTTTTCAAACCGCCCTGTCTTATTTTTTATTTTTATTCTGTACATCACGTGTTTTACTCTTGTACTGTCATCCACTTTAGCCGTTGCTTCATGTTCATGCGCATGTATAGTACTGCTCGTCATCAATGTAAATACACGTCCGAAAAGAATATCTCTCGCCTTTTCCGCTTCTTTATCTTTCAGCTCTTCAAATTTGCCGTATACAATCACACTCTGCCAGTTGCGCATATCACTCATCATGTCTACTTCAAAGCATACATTTTTATTTTTTCGAAGGATGTTCAATTTCATACCTTCATTTGTTTGCCCGTAAATGTATTCGCCATCATACGTATATGTTACAGGTACAATATAAGGCTGCTTGCCGTCGGCGCAGGCTATTCTGCCCACCACCCGGCTGGAAAGCACATTTTCTATTTGGTCATCATTTAATTGTCCAAGCATGATTTTTGTTTTCTACTGAGGTAATACAATTGGCGCTTTCGCCTTGCTATTAATTTCATGTTCGGCTAATTGAGATAAACGGTCATCAATTTGTTTTTCACTTACTTCCGCTTCATAAAAAACGGATGCGGGTTTTTCCATACCCAGCGCCTTTGCAAATGCAGCGGCGGTGCCGTACGTACTTATTTTAAAGTGATTGATAGACTGGATGCAGGCCAACAGGCACGCATCCTTTACTTCCGCATCCGTGCAAGCATACATTTTTTCGCCTGTTTCTTCAATAAACGCTTTCATTACCCTGTTCGTAAGGCTGAGCGAACTGATATTTTCTTCCTCAAAAAAAATTTCAAATTTTTGCACATGCTGTTTTACATAGTCCAGGTACTTCTGCAATACCGCTTTCAGTTTTACCGACCCGGCTTTGCTTATCCATTCCGGTAAAATATTTCTTAACTGTATCTCGGCGCTTGTAAATTGACGGGCATCATAGTCCAGCAGGTTGTGCAATGTGGTGATGGTTTGGTTATTGTCTGCCATAATAGTTGATTTTATTCTGCGAAATTACCCGAATGACGAAGTATTAATAATGACCGCTATCAAGTAAAACCTTGACAGTCCTCATTGAGTTCCGGTTTTAAATGGAGTTGCTTTGATAAGAGAAATTTGATAAGAGAAAGATGAACTGCTTGCAGATGTTTAGCAATTGATAAAGTAAGCGGTTGTAAAAGCGAGAAACTTAAAAAAAAGTGAAGAATTTAACCAACCCCGGAATTAAGGATAAAAATGAAGGCTTCTTTTATAAAGTAAGAGACGGGTGCAAATTATTTCTCTATGATTACCTTCCTGTTGAGAATTATAATGCTGCTATATTCATAATTTCCGGTATCACCGGAATAAATCACCATAGTGAAAAAGATATCATTCAGCTTTTAGCTAATAATGAAAACAGGGTTGTTGTAATCCATCCCCGCGGTACGGGATATTCAGATGGTGTACGCGGAGACATATTAAACTTCAGCGATTTTATAAATGACTACTCAGAGATTATACTCCATGATAAAGACTATGACTCTAAACAACATAAAGTATTTCTGTTTGGCCACAGCATGTCAACGGCAGTACTGTTGGCTGCTGCGGAGAACTTAAAGAATATTGCCGGTGCCATTCTTGTAAATCCGCCATATATACAAAAAAAGGCAAAAGGTATGTCGCCCGGTTTTGGACAATACTTAAAATATGCCTTTTATTATCTTTTTGCAAAACACAAACTCATCGTTAATATGGCAGGCGACCCTTCAAAAATAGAAAACGAAGAAGACAGGCATGATGCAGAGCAAAGAGCAAATGATAACTTTTTGGTTAAGCATTTCAGTATGTATTACATGAGCGAAGTAAGAAAACTGATTAATTCGTCGCTTGATTATTGCCAAAAAGCTGATTATCCTTTGCTGTTGATTTACGGAATGAAGGATAGTATTGCAGATAAAAAAGGCTGTGATTTAATTTATAAAAACTGGAAACATGAGAACAAAGAATATCAATTAATTAAAAACGGCACTCATGGAAAATCAACTGTACTGCTATCAAAGGAAATTATTAATAAATGGATAAAGGACAAGTAGAAGCTGTTTGGGTTATTTGCTTTTATTTATTTGGCTAATCCGCCGGCCTCAATTTGTATTGCCATGTGGCAATACAAAGAAAATACAACCGGCTTTAACCAAACTATATGTAGTTGAAATTAATTCAAACGGTTTCTTTAATTTTTAAATAAAGATAGATATTGACAAATACTGCAAAACTAAATATCATAAAATTAATTCATACCATCATCTGGGTATTTTTTAATATAGTAATTTTTTATTTGTATTATGCAGCCATTACAAATAAAATAGACTACCGGGTTTTGGTATGCATCGGTTTGATACTGTTGGAAGGGTTTGTGTTGCTGGTATTTAAAATGTTTTGCCCCATTACGGTAATTGCCGGAAAATATACCGACTCGAGAAAAGACAACTTTGATATTTTTTTGCCCAATTGGCTGGCTAAATACAACAAGTTAATCTACACATGCCTTTTTATTATCGTTCTCATTATCCTCGGGTTTCGTGTTTTGTAAGTAAAATTTGGCTATTGTTTATAGCTAATATGACAACAATCACAGCAGGGCTTGACGCAAAACATTTTTAAATGTAAGCTAATGCTGTTGCTTTGGTAATTAAAAACCTGTCAATCATGAAAGAAGAAAAAGATGCCGAATTATGGCAGCGGGCAAAAGCAAGGGCCGATTTTAAAACACACTTGGCTTCTTATATAATCGTTAATAGTATGTTATGGTTAATCTGGATTTTTACCGGCGGCATTCACTCATATCCATGGCCAATATGGCCGGCATTTGGCTGGGGGATTGGATTAATATTTAATTATTTAAGTGTTTACAAATTCAGTGACACCGCGGAAAAAGAATATGAGAAGCTGAAAAGAGATAATGCTCGTTAAAAAGTAAGGATACTTTAAAACTAAGTTTTGTCAATTGCTTATTGCATATTATAAATTGAGTTCAATTTTTCAAAAAAAATAATTTTAAAGCATGGCAAAGAAAAAACAACCTGTAAAACCGGCTGAAATTCCTTACCCGGGGAAACGGCCGGAAATAGAACCCGATCAAGTGCCGGAAAATCCTGTTCCTCCCGAGGAAGTACCTGATATAATACCGGATGAAGAGCCTTTTGAAACACCTGCGCCTCATGAAGTACCCGAACCCGGTGAAGGACCATAGTTTTTTTAGATGAATTAAAAATGAACAACTGATGAAATATATTGACAAGGCGGTTGACTATAAACAAATGGGTATTTCAAGCACAGCCTTTAAAAACGGCGAAATGATTCCGGCAAAATATACCTGCGACGGAGCCAATGTAAATCCTCCCTTAGATATAAAAGATATTCCCGACGAAACGAAATGTCTTGTACTGATTGCAGACGATCCTGATGCGCCTATTGGTACATGGGTGCATTGGGTAGTGTGGAATATTCCTGTAACACATCACATCAAAGAAAATGCGGTACATGGTAGAGAGGGTATTAATGATTTTCAGGAACATCATTACGGCGGCCCTTGCCCGCCATCGGGCATACACCGTTATTTTTTTAAAATTTATGCGTTGGATGCATTGTTGGATTTACCTGCCAATACAAAAAAATTGCCATTGGAAAAAGCGATGAGCGAACATATTATCGGTTTTGGCGAACTGATAGGGTTGTATACAAGAAATAAATAATGAAAAATGAAAACACTTTTATTTATACTGCTTTCTTTTATAGCTGTTACAAGTACGCTGTCCGGGTTGATGATCATCAGTAAGCCTGACGGGTCTATACTCTATTTGCCGATTAGTCTTTTGGAAGGTACAGTTTTTAAAAATTTTTTACTGCCCGGTATATTGTTGACGGTACTTGTGGGTGGCGCTAATTTGCTTGCCGTATTTTACAATTTACAGCGTCATCCGAACCGTTACAATTGGGCGATGGCCGGCGGCATTATGATCATCGGGTGGATTATTGTACAGATGATATTAATACACGCCGCTCATTGGTTGTATTTTGTTTATCTCGGTACCGGGTTGCTTATTATACTAATCGCTTATCAACTGAAAGGTAAATGGGCTGTGTGATCAATAACTAACTGCATTTTTAATTAAATGTTCAATTAAAATAAAATAGTGAATCAACTCAAAATAAATATTTCCAAATTAAGGCTCCCGTTCTCCTCTTTGGGGAATTAGAGGGGCCGTTAAATTTTTTTATGAAAAAGATATTTTTTCTTTCAGCAATGCTTGTCTGCTTTGTTACGACATACGCATTTCGCATTGAGTACGGCAATAATATTATTATCAGCCGGCCTGTATACGAGGATTTATATGTAGCCGGCGGCAATATTACCATCAATGCCCCCATATATGGCGATTTAATTATTGCCGGCGGCACTATCATCATCAATGATTCGGTTATGAATGATATACTGCTGGCCGGTGGTAACGTTACTTTTAATGGTTTTGCCGGCGATGATATACGCTGTGCAGGAGGCAATATACACATCAGTAAAAATATTGGCGGTGATTTGGTGATTGCAGGCGGTGAAGTAACTATAGATAAAGGAGTAAGCATCGGCGGATTAATTACCGCCGGCGGCGACATTACCGTTGACGGAAATATAACGGGAGAGGTAAGAGGCGCCGCGGGTAATTTATTTTTAAACGGAAATATTGGAAAAAATATTGATTGCCGCGGCGTAAAAATTATTGTGAACGGAACTGTAGGCGGTAAATCTGTATTGGCAGCAAGAGATATAATTATCGGCAACGATGCTGTCTTCAACAATGATGTGCGTTATTGGAATAAACAAGGATCGCTTGATTTTAAACAGTCTTTAAAAACAGGTAAAGCAACATATGATCCTTCACTGCGCATTCAAACGGGACAATGGTACTATCTGGGTGCTGCAACGGTACTTGGTTTATTGTGGTACCTCGGTATGGCCTTGCTTATGATTTTAATTGTACAATATTTATTTACCGCCACTATGAAAAAAGCGGCCAACACTATTTTCAATGACGCGTTAAAATCACTTGGTTTCGGTTTTTTATTTTTTATAGCGGTACCCGTAGCCGCACTCATCGCTTTTATAACTGTAATTGGTGTGCCTGTCGGGTTGTTATTAACATTCAGTTATGTGGCGCTGATATTGCAAGCTGCGGTTATTACATCGGTAGTTGCCGCCAATTGGTTAAATAACCGTAATAATTATAAATGGAGTTATTGGCGCATGGTCTTTGCAGCCTTCGGCATTTTTATTTTATTGAAATTAATTTCTTTAACACCTTTCGCGGGATGGCTGATTATGATTGTGCTGGTGTGCATGGCTTTCGGAGGCATTTTACTGAATATAAATTGGAAGAGAAAAGCGACTGAAGCCGCAGCAACACAAAACTAAAAATTATAAATATGCTTAAATACGTTTTCGCAGGTATTATTCTTATACATGGATTAATTCACTTCATGGGCTTTGCAAAAGCATTTGGTTATGGCAATATAACACAACTCACAAAGGATATTTCTAAACCGGCGGGTTTCTTTTGGTTTGTCACCGCTCTGTTATTTGCAGCGGCAATGATTTTGTTTTTATTAAAAAAAGAAAGCTGGCTGATGATAGTAATAGTTGCAGCTGTCATTTCCCAAATACTTATTATCACTGTTTGGAAAGATGCAAAGTTTGGCACCCTTGCCAATATACTTGCGTTGTTAGTTGCAGCTGCATCATGGGCATCGTATCATTTTGAAAGACAATTTAAGGAAGACATAAAAAAACACATAGCTCAAAGTAGTTTTTCTTCCAATGATATTTTAACGGAGGCGGATATTATCTCGTTGCCGGGTCCCGTTCAAAAATATATACGCTATTCAGGAGCCGTCAATAAGCCTAAAGTAAAAAATGTAAAAGTTGTATTTACCGGTGAAATGCGGGATAAAGGGAAAGATTTTTTTAAATTCACTTCTGTACAATATAATTTTTTTGAGAACCCGGCCAGGTTATTTTTTATGAAGGCGAAGATGTTTGGCACTACTGTACCCGGCTATCATTGCTATCAAAATGAAGCCGCTGCAATGCAGGTAAAATTGTTTGGTTTGCTTAACGTGGTAAATATAAAAGGCGATGAAATGAATAAGGCAGAAACAGTAACGGTGTTTAATGATATGTGCCTGATGGCTCCTGCAACATTGATTGATAAAAGAATTGAATGGAAGCCTGTTGACAGTTTATCCGTAGCAGCCACTTTTACAAACGGGAAAAACCGGGTAACAGCAACACTTTATTTTAATGAGAAAGGACAGCTGACAAATTTTATTTCAGATGACAGATATGCCTTGGCCGATATGAAACAATATCGTTTTTCGACCCCTGCAAAAGAATACATGAAAATAAACGATATGAATGTTTTAAAATACGGCGAAGCCGTATGGCATTATCCCGAAGGAGAATTTGTGTACGGAAAATTTAATCTGAAAAGTATTGAATATAATGTGCCTGAATTTAAGCCATGAATTATAAAGTTCAATAAAGAGAATTATATAAATAACGAAAGATGGCGAATAAAAACTTATCTGCCGGCTTGCAAACAGAAATTGACACCGGCTATCTCTATTCTAAAATGGCCGATGCGGAAGATGATGCAGCAGTAGCAAAGTTGTACAGGCAAATGGCCGAAATAGAAACGGGCCATGCCACAGCCATGCTGCAAAGCAATAAAGCGAAAGGCATGGCACAGGAATTACCTAAACCATCTTGGCGGGCCCGGATACTCAACCGCATTGGAAAAATATTTGGCTACGAATATGTGATAAGCTCATTGGTAGAAACTGAAAAAGCGTTGGCCTTAAAACAGTCTTCGGATAAAGAAAAGCAAAAAATTCCGTTAAGCGGTCATGAAAACAATCATGTAAAAATTTTACAGAATCTTATTAATACAAAAAGCAAGGTAAGCGGCGAAAAATTGTCGAAACTGGAAGGGCGTCGTCACAAATCGGTTGGCGGTAATGCGCTGAGAGCGGCGGTCCTTGGCGCTAATGACGGGTTGGTTTCAAACATGAGTCTGGTAATGGGAGTAGCCGGCGCTACTAACGGTGAAAAGGGAGTGCTTTTAACGGGCTTGGCGGGCCTGCTGGCCGGCGCACTTTCAATGGCATTGGGCGAATGGATTTCTGTAAAAAGTTCACAGGAAGTATATGAGCGGCAAATGGCTTTGGAAATGGAGGAGATACAAACCAATCCGGAGACGGAAATAAAAGAACTGCAACTTATCTATATCGCTAAAGGCATACCGGAGGAGCAGGCAAAAACGATGGCGCAAAAAGCAATGACCGACACATCACAAGCTCATGCAATTTTAATTAAGGAAGAACTGGGTATTAATGCAGCGGAGTTAAAGGGTTCTGCACGGACGGCAGCTATTGCATCCTTTATTTTATTTGCATTGGGTGCCGTTATACCGGTTATTCCTTTTTTTACGGGTGGTGGTTTAAATGGAATAATATGGAGTGTTGGATTGAGTGCCGCAGGTCTTTTTTTCATTGGCGCAGCCATTACATTATTTACCGGCAAAAGTATTTGGCTGTCAGGTTTTCGCCAGGTATTATTTGGATTGGCAGCGGCGGCAATAACCTTTGGTATCGGCAAATTGATTGGGGTAAATATTGCAGGATAAATAATTAAAAAAATGAAACTGTCAATCTCAACACTTAATAAAGAATGGCACTTGACTCACAGAATGCCGGTAAAAGCAACTCTTGAACAGCGTATTGCTTGGCATACTGAACATAAAAAAAATTGTGCATGCCGCGATATTCCTGAAAAGCTGAAAGCGGAAATGAAGAAGAGAAAAATAAAGGTTTAGAAAGCGTTTCGAAATAATGGAATCATGAAATCAAAGTATAACAAATTCATTTTCCTCGGTGCAATCATTGCACTCGTTGGTTACATCACTTCGGGGCCGTTGGGTTTTATGCCGGTGAAATTAACAGTGCCGCAACCTGAATGGACATCAGCTGCTGTATTTGCAGCCAACTATAATTTTGTGCAGGATATTCCTTATTATTTCGGTTTGCTGTTAATTGGCGGCATGTTAATGATTGCCGCAGGCCATTACTTAAATTTTAATGAAGACAGCAATCAAATAAAATTTAACTTATTACTTTCTTTATTACTTACAACGGCTTTTGCCGCTCTTATCCTTTTCAACTATATCTGTCAAACTACTTTTATTCGTCACCTTGCCTTGCAGTACAAACCGGAAAACGATTCTATTTTTTCAACTTTCTCTATGGCAAATCCGCTATCGCTTAGTTGGGCAATAGAAATGTGGGGCTACGGCATTTTGGGCGCAGCCACTTGGTTGATGGCGGGCTATTATCAGCGGAAAAATATTTTTATCCGATGGCTGCTTACCCTGAACGGAATTGTGAGTTTGTTATCTGTTGTTTTTACAGCCTATAATATTAGTTGGGTGCTTACAACAGCGGGTATCATTGCTTATATGTTTTGGAATATATTAATGAGTTCATTAATGTTACTGATCTACGGGAATAGTAAAACTTCTTTGTCTACTGAATAAATCAATTCTCTTCACTGATATATATCATCGGTAAGTGTAATTATACTCAGTATATTTTTTTGTAACTGAAAATACTTTTGTAGTGTGAAATAATTAGGATCATTTTTTAAAACTTTAGTTATGAAAACACTCAGAACAAAAAGGAATTACGACAAGTCACTTAAAGGAATTGTGTTTGCAATTTTTTCACTTATTGCATTGTTGATGATTGCTCATGCAACAGTTGCACAAAAGAAATGGAGTTTCGAAGTAAGACCCGGTGTCAATTTCGCCACTCAAGACTTGGGCGATGCGAATCTTGAAACAGGTTTTGGTTTTGAAGGAACATTCGCTTACAAATTCATGCCTCGCCTCGGTGCTTATGCCGGTTGGAGTTGGAATAAATTTTCCGCTGATCAATCTTTTGCAGGAAGCAAAATGGATTTTGAAGAAACAGGCTATTGCTTCGGTTTGCAGTTTGTTCATCCCATTAAAAATTCAGCGGTCAGTTATATGATAAAGGGCGGAGGAACCTACAATCATATAGAAACAGAAAACAGCGCCGGTGATATTATTAATGATACCGGCCACGGGTTGGGATGGCAGTTAGGCGCCGGTGTAAAAATACCCCTCAGCATGCGGATGTTTTTAACTCCCGAGGTGCGATACAGGTCTTTGTCAAGAGATATTAAAATCGGTGAAGTGAACCGGCCTGTAGATTTGAATTATGTTTCTGCCGGTGTGGGTTTATCATTTACTTTTTAACAGATATGACAACCGATGAAAAAGCCATTTTCCATTTGGTTATATCTTTTAATTGTTTTTGCATTATCATGGCCGTTTCAGTTTTGGTATGTATTCAAAGCTGAAACGGCTTTTGACAAATACCTCTACAGTTCCCTTTCTATGGTAATGGTAACTGTGGCCACATTTATTGCAGGATGGTTTGTATTCAAAGATGGTTTTGCAACTGCCGGATGGAAATGGGGCAAACCCGTTCATTATATATATGTATTACTGTTTGCTCTTTTGGTTTGGTTAGTACCAAGTTTTGTAGAATTATTTTTTGGACTGCACAAACCTGCTGGTCACGTTGCAGTAACAAGTTTAGCGGTAATGTTTGCTCTACGCTTTGCGGCAACATTGCTCCCCGCAGTTGGCGAAGAGTTTGGCTGGCGTGGATATATGCTTCCCCGGCTTGCAGAAAAATTTGGCGCCAAAAAAGGATTGCTGCTGCATGCTTTTATTTGGTGGTTTTGGCATTTGCCTGTATTAGTCGGTATGGGATTAAACAATAACGATGTAAGCGGCAATCAATTTATAAATGTTGTCGCCATTAGTTTAATAAGCATCATCCCATCTATGTTGCATGCGGTAATTTTTGCTTTTATATGGAGCAAAACAAAAAGCCTTGCGGTGGTTACCGTGTATCATGCAGCGTTTGATGAAGTAAGGGATACGTTGGAAAACGGCATTGGTTTCGGACCATTGGTTAACAATTGGCAAATGATAGTTATAATAATGACAGGTAGCATATTATTGTGGAAAGCTGATTGGAAGAAATTACTTTCTGCGGATACAGGGAATGTAACAACCAAACAATTAAGTTTTAAATCAACTTAGCATGACCGGTAAATCATTAACTCCATTAGCTATAACATTCGCAATAAGCGGTGTGTGGGATACCATTGCAGGTACACTGTATATTTTCTTTATTGGCACGGGCAGAAAAATTGACAACCCGGCAATGGATCCGTTTTTCGCTATTTTTCTCGGCTCCTTCTTTTTATGTTTTGCTTATATACAGTTTTTTTCCGCTGTAAATATTAAGCGGTATGCGTTTAATGTGGGCTGCCTTATTCTCGGGAGGGTTTTTTATATTATCCTGCTTTACAGTTATATGGGTTTTGTAAAAAACTTTCCATCTGCATTTTGGTTTACGGGAATTATTGACTGTATTTTTATAATACTGTATATCGCTTTTGCAGTTAATGGAGGGCTGAGTGCAAGGGATTTGTTTTTGCCGAAAAGAGATAAAGACTTAGAAGCTGTTTAAATTAATTTTAACTGCATACAGTTTGGCTAAAGCCGGTTGTATTTTCTTTGTATTGCCACGCCTTTAAAGGCGTGGCAATACGAACTGAGGCAGGCGGCTTTAGCCAAATAAATAAAAAATAAATAACTCAAACAGCTTATAAAATTATAACAAGAGAAACATTTTAAACAAAATGAAAAGATATATTAAACCAATAAAACGAATGCTCATGATACTATTTGCTGTAGCAACGGGGTTTATAATTATTCTGTTCTGTATTTTATTGGCATACAGCTCCGGTAAAATGAAACAATATGCAGATGCCAATGGTAAGCCAATACCCGGAAGCATTTCAGAAAAAATATTTGTAAGTATCAATGGGATGAAGCAGGGTATGATTATCAAGAGCAAAGATTCAACACATCCGATATTGCTTTACCTTCATGGTGGTCTGCCCGATTATTTCCTTACCAAGAAATACCCTACGGGTCTTGAAGACTATTTCACCGTGGTTTGGTGGGAGCGACGTGGTTCAGGGCTTTCATTCAATGCAAGCATTTCACCGGAAGCGATTACACCTGAGCAATTTATATCCGATACAAAGGAGGTAACGAATTATTTGCGCAAACGCTTTGGACAGGAGAAAATTTATCTCATGGGTCGTTCGGGAGGAACTTTCATTGGCATACAGGCGGCTGCACGAACGCCTGAATTGTACCATGCATACATTGGTGTGGCACAAATGACGGATCAACTTAAATCTGAAAGACTGGCATACGAATATATGCTTGGGCAGTTTAAAGAAAAGGGAAATAAAAAAATGGTTCGTAAACTTGAGTTAGCACCGGTCACTATTGCCAATGGCACACCGGGTGCCTACCTTGCATTGCGTGATAAAGCCATGCACAGTCTTGGTATTGGCACCACACATGACATGAATTCCATAGTCACCGGTATGTTTTTACCATCGCTTACATTTCGTGAGTATACGTTAATTGAAAAGATAAATTTGTGGCGTGCCAAATCCCGTTCAGGCGTTAGCATACAGTGGGATACAATACTGGTAACGGACTTAAGCAAACAAGTACCCGAAATTAGTATTCCAATTTATTTTTTTCATGGCATATATGATTATACGGTATCTTATCCTTTAGCAAAGGATTATTTTATGCAGATAAAAGCACCCATTAAAGGGTTTTATACATTCAACAATTCAGCCCATAGCCCCATATTTGAAGAGCCGTTGCTGGTAAGAAAAATAATTGAAAAAGATATTTTGAAAGGAACAAACAGTTTGTCTGATAAGGAATAATGATTATAAATATAAACTAAGTGATGAATCGGGTTAAACATTTTATAAAATACACTTTGATGTTTTATGCACTCATCGCATTAGTATACCGGTTTTTCATTCGCCCCATGCATATAAGTTGGGGAGCCACCGCTACGGAGCAACAAATGAAAATGCCTGCCGATAGTTTGATTTCACCAAATCGTGTTGTTTCCACCCGTGCCATCAACATTAAAGCGCCGAAAGAAAAAATATGGCCGTGGATAGCACAAACCGGGCAGAACCGTGGCGGCTTTAACAGCTATTACCGGTTAGAGAATTTGTTTGCTGCAAAAATGGTGAATGCAGATTCTATAGTACCCGAGTGGCAAAACCCTCAGCCGGGAGATACGGTATATTATGGTGAAGGCGAAGGCTATGAACTGATTTCATTTGTAAAACGCAATGAATACTATTCACTTGGCGGGTGGACATTATATCTTGATTCGATTGATACTGATTACACAAGATTGATTGTTCGTTATCCTTCTATGGAAGTAAAGCAAAGCAGGATGATGCAGCTTTATTATTACGGCTTATTCGAGCCGCTGCATTTTATTATGGAATCGGGGATGATGATGGGTATTAAACAACGGGCCGAAGAAAAATAAAACAGATGATGATGAACAGAGATAGTTCAAACAAAACAGCAGCATACAACGGTGCCTTAGTTGCAGTAGCCGGAGTATTTGCTTATTCTCTGCTTGTGATGTTGTATGCAATCATCCGTTCTTCGGCAAGTATTTACAATACTATGCCTCCATCAGAATTAAGTACCATCTTATGGATCAATGGTTTTTCTATGGGTTATTCTGTTGCAGTGTTTTCTTTACTGATGGCGGTTGTTTCATCAATAGCCGGGGCCGTGGCGGGAGTAATGTTGAGAAATATGTTGTTGCAGTTCAATCCTCAACGGCATTTCAATAAGGCAATTTTATTAAGCAGCATTACAGCAATTGTTTTACTGGCGTTATTATATCTTTTACTTTATATACTCCTTAAAGAAAGGATAACATTTCAATATGCCGAAACATTTTTGTTCTGGTATGTATTTCCGGGTGTCACCTTTTTTGTGGCTGTCGTTGCGGGAGGAGTGAAGTTGAATAAACATTTAACTAAAATAAAATATGCCAAAAAGCAATTTTAAAATTATTATGTAAAAAAAACCAAAGCGCAGCCATAGCAGCATACAATGTATTTCTTTGGTCAATTTTCCATTTAGCCATCGGGCAGTTTATATTTTCCTTTACGGGGAGACGACAGAACCTTTTATGGATACAGGCAGATAAACCTAAACTATTGCTTAAAGTAATGTAATTGTAAATGCCTTAACTTTAAAGCATGCAAAAAGCGGCGCTTATCACAATGGCAGTGTTGCAGTTCGTTCTATCAACCGAGCTGTACCAACTTTTTAAGCTGCCCGTTTTTATTGCTCATTATTTCGAACACAAGCAACAGGATAACCATCTTTCCTTATGGGAGTTCGTGCATATTCATTACATGCAGGGCGATGCAAAAGATGCGGATCATAAAAGGGATATGCAATTGCCCTTTAAAACACACGACTGTACCGAGCTGCATTTACCTATAGCAACACCGCCGCTGCCCATAACGCCGATTGTACCGCCGGTGCAAACTATTACTGTCAGTTACCCTTTGTTGAATAATCTTTTAGTAATGCCCTCTCATTTGGCCGATATTTGGCAACCTCCCCGTTTAGCGGCTTAATTACTTATTAAGATGCTGCTGTATTTATGCAGGAGCAACGGATTTTTATTTTGAAAACGACCGTTTTCAATTTACATTTAATATAACAAAAATGCTCAGCAAAATAATTGACTTTTCCATAAAGAATAAATTCATTATCGGGTTGCTTACCCTTGGGTTTATTGTCTATGGTGCATTGCAGGTATCTAAACTGCCTGTTGATGCCGTACCCGATATAACCGATAACCAGGTGCAAGTGATTACAGTAACGCCTTCGCTGGGTGCGCCGGATGTAGAGCGGTTGATTACTTTTCCCGTTGAACAATCATGCAGCAATATTCCCGGTATTAAAGAGATAAGAAGTTTTTCGAGGTTTGGTTTATCGCTTGTTACAATTGTATTTGGCGATGAAGTTGATATTTATTGGGCCCGTACTCAAGTGAATGAACGTTTAAAAATGGCGGAGAATCAAATACCCGCAGGCATAGGAACACCTGAACCGGCGCCGGTTACCACAGGATTGGGAGAAATTTTTCAATACGCCGTACGACCCAAAAAAGGATATGAAGGAAAGTACGATGCACGGGAGCTGCGTACCATACAGGATTGGATTATCAGGCGGCAGTTGTTGGGTACTCCCGGCGTAGCCGATGTTTCAAGTTTCGGTGGTTTTTTAAAGCAATATGAAATCGCCGTCAACCCCGATAAATTAAAATCGTACCGGCTTACCGTAAGCGATGTATTTGCAGCGCTGGAAAATAATAATCAAAACACCGGCGGGTCCTATATTGAAAAAGGGCCATCCGTTTTATTTATTCGCAGCGAGGGATTAGTAAAGAATACAGCCGATATTGAAAATATAGCCGTAAAACAGGTAAACAATGTGCCGCTGCTTATACGTGATATAGCCGAAATTAAAATTGGCGATGCTACACGGTACGGGGCCATGACTTACAACGACGAAGGCGAAGTGGCAGGCGCCGTGGTAATGATGCTGAAGGGTGAAAACTCATCGAAGGTTATTAAAAATGTAAAAGAGCGTATTGCCCAAATTGAAAAAACATTGCCCGAGGGTGTGATAATAGAACCGTTCCTGGATCGTACAAAGATGGTAAACAATGCCATTGGCACTGTAGAAAAAAATTTGCTGGAAGGCGCCTTAATAGTGGTTTTTGTATTGGTTTTATTTTTGGGCAATTTCCGCGCCGGGCTGGTAGTGGCGTCGGTTATTCCGTTGAGTATGCTCTTTGCCGTTATTATGATGAATTTGTTTGGGGTAAGCGGTAACCTGATGAGTTTGGGAGCTATTGATTTTGGTTTGATTGTAGACGGCGCCGTTATTATTGTAGAAGCGGTGATGCATCGTTTGCAGCATAACAAAAAAATAACAACCGACCGTCGCATTACACAAATGCAGATGGATGAAGAAGTGAGCCGGTCTTCGGGCCGTATGATGAATGCAGCCGTCTTCGGGCAAATCATTATTTTAATTGTGTATTTACCGATACTTACGCTGCAGGGTATCGAGGGAAAAATGTTTCGACCGATGGCGCAGACTGTTTCTTTCGCCATATTGGGGGCGTTTATTTTATCAATTACCTATGTGCCTATGATGAGCGCTTTATTTCTGAGTAAAAAAATAAGTAGCAAGCCTAATTTGTCTGACCGCATAATGACCCGGTTGGAAAATGTGTATCACTGGGTATTAATAAGAGTAATTCAATTTAAAAAAACAGTTCTCCTTACGGCGGTAGTATTATTCGCGGGTGCGGTATTCTTACTTACTTTATTGGGCGGCGAGTTTATACCTGAATTGGAAGAAGGAGATTTCGCGGTTGATACCAGGGTACTCACGGGCAGCAATTTAAATACAACAATCAATTCCACACAACAAACCGCTAAAATATTGCTGAATAATTTTCCGGAGATAGAAAAAATTGTAACAAAAATCGGTAGCGGCGAAATTCCTACCGATCCCATGCCTATAGAAGCCAGTGATATGATGGTGATATTGAAAAATAAAAAGGAATGGACATCCGCCAAAACCTTTGATGAACTGGCCGAAAAAATGAATGAAAAATTAAGCGATATACCGGGCGTAACCGCGGGATTTCAGTACCCCGTGCAAATGCGGTTTAACGAACTGATGACAGGGGCGAGGCAAGATGTGGTTTGTAAAATTTTTGGCGAAGATTTAGATACACTGGCCGTATATGCAAAAAAAATGGGCGATATAATTAATACGGTAAACGGTACCAAGGATTTATATATTGAAACCGTAACGGGTATGCCGCAAATACTCATTAAATATAACAGGGAAGCCATTGCTAAATTCGGTTTATCTATAATGGATATTAACCGCACCGTGAATACAGCGTTCGCAGGGCAAACGGCTGGCCTGGTGTATGAAGGAGAAAAGCGGTTTAACCTTGTAGTAAAATTATCGGGCAACTTGCGAAAAGATATTACCGATGTTCAAAACCTTTTAATTGCAACACCGGCCGGCGTACAAATTCCGTTGTACCAGGTGGCCGATGTGAAAATAGAAGAAGGCCCCAACCAAATACAAAGGGAAGATGCCAAACGCAGGATTGTAACGGGTTTTAATGTAAGGGGCAGAGATGTGCAAAGCATCGTTAAGGAATTGCAGCAAAAAGTTGGTAAGCAAATTCTTTTCCCCCCAGGATATTATGTAACCTATGGCGGGGCTTTTGAAAACTTGGTAGAAGCCAAACAAAGATTAAGTATCGCGGTACCTGTAGCGCTTTTACTTATATTTCTGATGCTTTATTTTGCTTTTGGTTCTTTTAAACAAGGATTGCTTATTTACAGCGCTATTCCCTTGTCGGCCATCGGCGGTATTATTTCTTTATGGGCAAGGGGTATGCCTTTCAGCATTTCGGCAGGTATAGGTTTTATAGCGCTGTTTGGTGTAGCTGTATTAAATGGTATAGTATTAATAACAGAATTTAATCGTTTAAAAAAGGAAGGCATGGCAGATATAAAACAAATTGTACTGGAAGGAACAAAGATAAGATTGCGTCCCGTGCTGATGACGGCGGCCGTTGCATCGTTAGGTTTTTTGCCAATGGCATTAAGCAGCGGGGCGGGCGCCGAGGTACAGCGGCCATTGGCTACCGTGGTAATTGGCGGACTGGCAACAGCTACTTTTTTAACGCTTTTCGTTTTACCGGTTCTGTATTTATTTTTTAGTAATACGTATAAACAAAAAAAGAAAATCATTTCGGGTACAGGTATTATTTTGTTGCTGCTGTCTTTTAGCGGATTGCAGGCGCAACAAAATAATAATTTCATTTCTCTTGAAGAAGCGCTGCGGCTGGCTGTTACCAATAACCTGAACCTGCGGGCAAATAAATTAGAAGTGCAATCCGCGGAATACCTTGTTAAAACGGCCGCCGATATTCCCAAAACAAATATCCTTGCGGACTACGGGCAAATCAATTCCATTAATAACGATACAAGGTTTGGTATTGCACAAACCATTAACTGGCCTAACGTATACAGCCGGCAAAAAGAAGTACATATTGCCAACCAACGGGTGCTGCAAACTAACTATGTAGGCAATGAATTGCTGCTAAAAGCAGATGTAAAACGATTGTATTATTGGTGGCTGGTGCTGGATGAAAAAGAAAAATTATTGCTGGAAGCTGATAGCATTTATGCCGCTTTTCTTGCCAAGGCGGAGTTACGTTTAATAAAAGGTGAAACCAATGTTTTGGAAAAAACAAGCGCCCAATCACAACGCAGCCGTGTAATACTGCAATTGCAGCAGGTGATAAGCGATAAAGAAGTTGCTTCAAACCTGTTTAACCTGTTGCTTAACGGCGGCACTTTTGTTATTCCCATAGGGGAAAAAATTCGGTATAATTTTATTCCCGTTATGGATACGAATTTTATAGCGCAAACACCTTTTGTGCTGGCGTACCGCCAAAAGGCCGATGCGGCATTGGCTAATGTAAAATTGGAAAAAGCTAAACTGTCGCCCGATATAGTTGCAGGATATAGTAATATGTCAATTATCGGCATACAAAATATAAACGGCGCTGATGTAAATTTTAAAGGCTCCCGTCGTTTTTCCGCAGTAAGCGCAGGTGTGCTGGTGCCTTTATTTGCAGGCGCACAAAAAAACAGGATACAGGCAGCCAAAACAAACCGGCAGTTGGCACAAACACAAACAGCTGCATTTAGCGGGCAACTGCAAGCACAATACCGCAATGAGTATGTGCAATTTATAAAAAATCTTGCAGCCGTTCAGCATTATGAAAGTACTTTATTAAAAGATGCAGGCATTATACTAAGCACGGCTGCAAAGCAATTTGAAGCCGGGGCGATTAATTATTTGGAATGGACGGTATTGCTCAACCAATCTATCAGCATACGGAGCGATTACTTAGATGCGGTTCATCAACTGAATCAAAACTTATTTCAACTGGAACTATTTAGTAAACAATAGAAACAAACATGGTAATGAAACGTTCATTTATTTTTTACACATTATTCATAGCGCTGTTTTCATCCTGCGGTAATAAAACCGTAAAGGAAACCGCAGTAAAAGCGGAAGCAGCCGAAGAAAATACTGTGAGCCTGACAGATGCCCAAATAAAAAATGCCGGCATACAAACAGGTAAACCTGCCGTACAAACTATTTCATCCGTATTAAAGGTGAATGGTAAAATTGATGTGCCTCCGCAAAATATGGTAAGCATCAGTTTTCCGTTGGGCGGTTATTTAAAATCAACCAAGCTGCTGCCGGGTATGCATGTACGCAAGGGCGAAGTGCTGGCCGTGCTGGAAGATCCGCAGTACATTCAACTGCAACAGGATTACCTGGTGGCAAAAGCAAAGCTGCTTTTTTTAGAGCCCGAATACCTGCGTCAAAAAGAATTGAACGCCGAAAAAGCGGCCAGTGATAAAATGCTGCAGCAAACGCAAAGTGATTACCAAAGCCAGCGGATAATGATAAAGGCGCTGAAGGAAAAACTATCACTGATAGGATTAAATACCGAAAAGCTGACGGAAGATAATATCACAAGGTCGGTTAATTTATATTCGCCCATTGATGGGTTTGTATCGCTGGTGCATGTAAATATCGGTAAGTATGTAAGCCCTACCGAAGTGTTGTTCGATTTGGTAAATCCGAAAGACATTCACCTTAACCTGACGGTGTTTGAAAAAGATATCAACAGGCTTGCCGTTGGCCAACAGGTAATTGCTTATACCAATGATAAACCGCTGGAGAAACATATCGCCGATATCATACTTATTGGAAAAGACCTGGGCAACCTGCGTTCGGTGGAAGTGCATTGTCATTTTGATACCTACGATAAAAACCTGCTGCCGGGCATGTATATGAATGCGGAAATCAACGTGGGCGGCTCTAACGTGCAGGCGGTACCCGAGGAAGCGGTAGTACGCTGGCAAAACGAACAATATGTTTTTACCGCCGCAGGCAAAAATAAATTTACACTTACAAAAGTGCAAACCGGCATAACGGAAAAGGGAATGACGGAAATTATTTCGCCGGCTAACCTGGCCGGTAAAGAAGTGATTTTACAAAAGGCATATACCGTATTGATGAAGATGAAAAATACAGTGGAAGATGAGTGATGCGGGTTAATAATAATGTTTATCAAACGGATTGAGAATTGGGATATTTAATGTTGGATTATTTTTTAACAGGCGTGCCGCTACGGAGATGCCTGCATTGCCGCCGCCCGCAATGGTAATTTGATAGTGTGACATACGCTGTTTTTTTATTATGAAATAAAGGTAGCATGTGCATGCTGTACAAAAGGTGATTTAAATCACAATAAAAACTAACTAAGAATATGTGTTTGTTGTTTTTTGCCGAATGTAAAAAGGCGGGTGGCGTAATTGTCTTTGCATTTCATGCGGTAATAAATAATCACAGCCGATAGCGCTGTAAGTATGCCTATAACAATAATAGAAGCAGTAATGCCAAACCAATCCGCAATAATACCTGTTAATGCGGCGCCGATAGCATAACCCATATCTCTCCAAAAACGAAACACGCCTAAACTTTCTGCCCTGTCGGAGGGGTTTGTATTTTCGGCAACGGTGGCCAAAAAAGTGGGATACACCATGGCGGTGCCCCAACCCAATAATGCGGCCAATAAAATGTACTGCCAATAATGCGATGCAAACGGAAGTAGTAATAAAACAATACCCTGCAATATCATTCCTGCAAACAGCATATCTTTTTTGCAATAATTGTCCGCCATTTTTCCGGTAAATAATTGACCAATACCCCACACCGCAGGATAAATAGCTGTTACAATGGCTATCTGTTTTATATCAAAATGTTTTGCAGCTAATAAAACCGGCAGTAGGCCCCAAGCCATGCCGTCATTTAAATTATTGATTAAACCGGCCTGTGTTACCGAACCCAAATTTTTATCTTTCCAGGTAGTACTCCAAAAAATATTTTTTAATTGTTTAACTGAACTGGTAGTTATTTCCGCAGCTACATGTTTGCGGGTATCTTTAATAAAAATCCAACTTAACAATAACCCAAGTACAGATAAAGCAATGCCTATATAAAAAGGGTAGGGGCGAAGGCCGTATTCTGCCGCAATATATCCGGTGAGCCATGCAACAATCGCCACAGCAATGTAACCTGCAAATTCATTCAATCCCATCGCGAAGCCGCGTTGCTTTTCTCCCACCAAATCTATTTTCATTACAACGGTACTGCTCCATGCTAATCCCTGGTGAATGCCTAATAATACATTAGCCGCAATAATCCACTCCCAACGGTTGGCCTGCATTAATATAAACGGAATCGGCAATGCCAATATCCATCCTGCAATCAATAGTTTTTTTCTGCCAAACTTATTGGCTAATTGTCCCGTAAAATAATTGGTGATGGCTTTGGCGATTCCGAATACAATAATAAAAGATAACACCGCCGAAGTGGCGGCAATATGAAATTCATCAGCGGCAATTTTAGGAAGAATGGAACGCTCCAGTCCCACCATGCCGCCTACAAAAGCATTTACAATTACCAATAAAATAAATTGGGAGAGATTTTCTTTTAACCCAAGTTGAATAGACTTATTTTGTTTCAAATTATTTTTCCTGTTTTCCTGAACGGTAAAACTAAGCGATGGTAAACATACTTGGTGTGATATAAATCACCATGCTCTTAAGATTAGTTGACAACTTTTATATAACCGTACCCTTCGGCTTGTTTGCTTACCAATTCATACAATGCGTCAGGTACAGTCATTACTCCGCTGAGCAATTGATTTTTTTCAATGTTATGAATTTTCATGGCCTGTTCGCAAACAGAAAAAGTTACCTGTTTATTGGCGGCAAGTTTTATAACATCATTAGCTACTGTTGATTTGTTTTGCACTATCATATCCAATGCCTTTCCGTAAAAGACAATTTCAATTTTAGCAGCAGGGTGTGTTTCAAGAATATTTTTTGACCATCGGATTACCCGCTGGTGGGTGGCTGTATCACCGGTAGTTATGTCAAAGACAATATTATAAGGCTTTGATTGTGAAAATAGCTGAGTTGCAGAAATAATAAACACTGATGCAAAAAAGTACAGGTGTTTCATATTGTGTTATTTAGAATAGAAATTACGAAATCTAATTCTAATGAAAAAAAATATTTTGTACAGGCTCCCTTTCTTTGTAACTTATATAGCTTTTTTAACCAAATTTCTTCATTAAACTTTATTTTTTATGAAAACCAGTAATCTTAGCGAACCTACTAATCGCCGGGGTTTTTTAGGTTCATTAGCAACCGGTGCAGCAGCAGTTGGTATATCTGCAATGGCGCCTACTTTAAAAGTTTTAGGTAATGAACAATCATCGCCTTCAGGAACTTCTGATGACCCGGAAGAAATGTTTAAAAAAATTACCGGTAAACACAGGATTGTTTTTGATGCCACCCAACCTCATGAGATTTATCCTTTTGCATGGCCACGGGTTTTTTTGATGACGAATGAAGTAACCGGAACAAAAAACAAAGACTGCAGTGTGGTGGTAGTCCTGCGTCATTCAGCTATTGGCTATGCAATGGAAGACAGGCTTTGGGAGAAATATAGTTTTGGTAAATTGTTTAATGCAAACGATCCGGAAACTAAAGGGCCGGCAACACGTAATCCGTTTTGGAAACCCAAGGCCGGAGCATTTAAAGTACCGGGTATAGGAGAGGTGTTCATCGGCATTAATGAACTTCAGTCGAATGGCGTGTTGTTTTGCGTATGCGAAGCGGCAATAACTGTGTACAGTGCAGTAGCGGCTCAAATGATGAAACTTGATGCCGGTGAAGTAAGAAAGGATTTTGTTAGCGGGTTGCTTCCGGATATTCAGCCGGTGCCATCAGGCGTATGGGCCCTTGGCCGTGCGCAGGCAAAAGGATGCGGTTATATTTTCGCAGGGTAAATGATAATATGAATAGTAAAGCAGGTAATTTTTTAATTACCTGCTTTAATATAACTCCACCCCTTCATTTGTTTTTCTGCTAATTCTAAAATGGCTACAGGAACTATTTCCGCCAATGGAATCAATTCGCTTTTATCTACATTTAACCGCTTCATAGAGTTGGCGCATACTTTAAATGTAACATTGCCTTTCGCTTTCAATTCGTTCATCTTTTCTTCAAAAAAGACTTTGCTTTTTACCAGCATGTAAATGGCCGGGCCATGACAAACTACCTCCAATTGTGTATTGGGTGCTGCTTTCAATACATTATTAAATTGACGCAGTACGGCACTGTGAACAGCCGTATCATTGCTATTCAAGTCATATACAATTTTGTGCGGTTTAGTTTGAGCAATTAAGGATATTGCAGAAAACAAAAGAGCAGTCATAAAAAATATTTTTTTCATATCAGTAAAGTTTTAAAATAATTGTTTGCATGAATTCAAATGATGTATCAAATTGAAAAAAATTACCACAACATAGGCCACATAGAAATGCACATAGGATTTCTCATGGTTTATGAATTTCTATGTGTTTCTACTATGTTTCTATTGTTCCTATGTGGTTTAATAATATATAAAATTCCTGCATTTTCAAAATGAAACATTACCTGAACTCATAATCATATCCTTCCAACTGCGATAATAAAGTAGAAGGTGCATCCGTTGCTGTTGCCCGGTTTTCAATAACAGGAGCTACCATTGGGTGCGCTGCTAAATATTCCCTCATAATATTATGTAATGTGGCTCCCGGTTTGCGTGGGTTTTTCACTTTCTCCAAACGGCACAATGTATCATCCGGGTCGCCTTCCCGTTCGCAGGCAACAATGGTATACAGTTTATCCAAATTAATTGGCTCGTCATTTATTTTTACCCAATTCAACCTGTTACCCAAATCATTTTTCATGGTAAAATTTATTTGCATACCCTTAAAGCGTATTACCCATCCCCCAAAACGTTGTGCCGGATTTTTGGCAAATACATTATGCAACTCTTTTTCCAACCAATCCCATAATTGCTTTCCGCTTGCTTCACCTATTTTCAAATCACTTTCTACCGGCAACATGCTCCATAAAAAATCATTGGTAATTTCTGCATAGCCCTTTTTTGGATCAGGTACCAACGGCGGACAAAAACGAAACCCATTGCTTACTACTACATCTACTTTCGCATCTTTAAATTTCCACATCAATGCATCAGCAATTAAATTATCCATCGGGTTTTCAATAACGTAATATCGTACCAACGGCGTTTTGCATTTGCCAATTACTTTATCCAATTCTTTTTTAAAAGGCGCTCTTACTTTTTCCACCATCGCCGCCATGGCTGCATCGGGTTTGTATTTATCCGGGTCTACATCCAGCAATTGATAATTCTGATCTTTAATTACACCATTCTCCACCACTACATCCAATCTTGCTACAAAAGAACCGAACGCACCGGGCTCCGTTACTTTTGCATATTTACCGGCTATGGGTTTGCGTACCCGCTCGTGTGTATCGGCCCCCAAAATATAATCAGCACCCTGTATTTGTATTTTGTTTGATAAATCTACCTGCTGCGCCAACCCCATATGTGTTACCAAAAATACCATAGCGCATTGCTCATACTCTTTTAAAATTTTTATATACTTCGCCGCATTTTCTTCGGGCTTGGTAAATTTTATTCCATAACTGTACGCCGGCGATTGGCGCTTGGGTGTTAGCGGGTCATTGTAACCGAGAAAACCAATTTTTACACCGGCCACCATCTTAGTCCAATAAGGCGGAAAAATCATTTCGGTATTGTATTCATCTTTTGTATCATGAAACATGTTGGCGCAAATTTTAGCCGAATTGTATTCGCCCAAATCATGCCGCATCATTTCTTTGCCGTATACTACTTCCCAATTGCCGGGCAAAATTAAGTCGTAACCAATTGTATTTATCAACGAAACAATTCCTTTTCCTTCAGTTAGTGCAGCTACGCCGCCGCCCTGGAAACAATCGCCTCCGTCAACTAAAATAGTATTGGCCGGATTTTCTGAACGAAGTTTGTTAAGCATTGTTTTCAATACCGCAAAGCCGCCGCGTTTTTTATATACGGCTTTATTATTTTCTAAAAAAAATTCATCGTGTGTGTACAATTGAGCATGAATATCGGAGGTATGCAGAATGGTAAACTTTTGTGCTTTGCCGGTTTGAATGGCTTTACTTTTTTCAATTTCTTTTTGATGATATGCATCGCCGATTACGGCATTGGCCAATGCCGGCGGTGTTACAAGTCCCAGGCCCAGTGCGCCGGTAGCTTTAAAGAAATCTCTGCGGCTTTCATTTTTAGAAGCAGATACATTGTATGATTCTGCTGTTACATTACAACCGCAGGAACAATTATTAAGATGAACAATATTTTCAGACATAGCTTTTTATTTAGTTAATTATTCGGCCTCATTCCCCGCCTGAATGACTCAGTCGGGCAGGCTCTTTCCCTTCTCCACAGGAGAAGGGACGGCACTGTATATCTTTACCTTACTTTTAGTTCTTTCAATTCAACTTCATTTATATATCCAACAAATATCAAACTGTACTTAATCAATCAATATGTCTAAATAAGCGGGGGCTGTGCCTTGGTTGCTTCCCCCTTTGGGGGAAGTTAGAAGGGGGCCGCCGGGGCTGTGTTTTGCAAGTCCCGCCTTACGCGGGATTTACCGGGGGCTTTTTTTTATCGGTTCAAACGGACCATACTTGTGTTGCTGCTCACTAAAACTATCTTTATACGGACCAAACGGATGATCAACCGGTTTGCCTGCAATATCGGGCCAGTCTTTACTTAAATCTTTTTTGGGTCTTGGTTGAGAATTTACAAAAGCGGCTACATCCCATGCTTCTTCATCAGTAAGTTGTGGATGAAAATGATCGGTAGTAACTGCAAACGGCATATTATCTTTTACATAACCTGCAAACCGCGAGATGCGGTACAAGCCTGCACCGGTATTATAACTGTTTTCTCCCCAAAGCGGCGGATAAATATAACCGCCGGTATTAATATCTTTTATGCCTTCACCGTTAGGTGTATGGCAACTCTGACATTTTTGTGTATACACAACTCTTCCGTTTGCCGGACTCGCCGCCCTATCTAAAAATTTCAATTCGCTGATACCGCTGCCTTTTGGCTTTTCATCTTTCACTACATCTTTGCCCAGCCATTTCATATACGCAACAATGGCACGCATTTCTTTGGAGTTGCTGTCCAATGCGGTGCCATTTAAACTTCTTTCAATACAATCGTTTACTCTTTTTTCTATAGACTCCATGCTGCCGCTGCGTGCTCGAAACTTAGGATAGGTAGATGCTACCGCGCCGTAATTATTGCCAAACGGTTTTCTGCCGGCATCAAGATGGCAGTTTTGACAATTCATACCATTGGTAATTTGTGCTGCACTTCCTTTGGGTCCTAAATATTTTGATGTGTTGGCGATTAAATCATGACCATACAAAATTTGATCACGATTTTTTTCAGCGTCTAATGAGCCGTCAAAAAGACTCGGCGCTACCCAATAGTATTCTTGCAGTTCGGTAACAATAGTTGCAGTTTCGGATGTTTTAGTGCAATTGCGTAAATCTTTTACCACTACAACGGTAATTATTGTAAAGAGCAGTATCACAAACCGGTTCGATTGCAAAAACTTTTCCATACAACTTTTTTTTAGTGCGGTAATTTATCTCTCAATAATCCATACACCCAAGTACCTGCAATAGCGCTGAATAGTGTAACAAGAATAACAGTAGCTCCCGTTCCTATTTGTGCAAACAACGGGCCGGGGCATGCACCCGTAAGCGCCCATCCAAAACCAAAAATCAGTCCGCCGTAAATTTGTCCTTTGTTAAATGTCTTTTTGGGTATTTCAATCGGCTCGCCGTAAATTGTTTTTATCTTAAATTTTTTAATAAGTAAAACACTTAACATTCCCACTACCACCGCAGAACCAATTACTCCAAACATATGAAAACTCTGCAACCTGAACATTTCCTGTATGCGGAACCAGGAGATTACTTCGGCTTTTACCAAAATAATTCCAAACAAAGAACCGGCTACTAAATATTTTAAATTATACCACCACGGGTGTTTCAGTTCGCTTTCATTTGCACACATGGTATCCTGCGAACGAACTTCAAAATCCGTATTCTCGGTTAAAAATTCATGGTGTTTTTGTTCCTGTATAATTTCTTTTGTGTCCATAATTATATAATGCGGTTAAAATAATTTAAGAATATACGGTAAAATAAAATTGGCCATAATAAAACCACCTGTCATAAAACTAATAGTAGCTACTAATGACGGCCATTGCAAACTGCTGAGACCCATAATGGCATGACCGCTGGTGCAGCCGCCGGCATACCTTGTACCAAAGCCCACTAAAAATCCGCCAAGCACCATCATAATAATGCCGCGGGCAGAGAAAAGATTTTGCCAATTAAATAAATCGGTCGGTACCAATCCGTCGTAATTACTGATACCATAGGTGCTTAACTCAGCGGCTAATTGCGGATTGATTTGTACTGGTTCAGGATTATTAAAAAATTGCGCTACCAGGAATGAGCCGACTAATACGCCGCCCACAAAAAATAAATTCCATATTTCTTTTTTCCAATCATATTTAAAAAAAGAAATATTGGCGGGCAAACAGACGGCGCATATATGTCTCAATGATGAGGAGATACCGAATGTTTTGTTGCCGATAATTAATAGTAACGGAACCGTTAACCCGATTAAAGGACCCGCTACATACCAGGGCCAGGGAGCTGTAAGAATATTAAGAAGCATTATTTAAAATTTATTATTAACAAATATGATTATTTATATCAAGTATTCCTGTGATAAATATCACGGAAGCGGCAAAAAGTTGTTAGGTTTTTAAAAATGATAGTTAACCACCAGGTTATTATTCAGCATATTTACCCTGTTAATTTTATTTTTTGCCAAAATCGGGTTTTTCTCCAAATTTCCTTTCCAAACCAATAAAAGTTGAATATCCATATTTTTCAGGAAACCTTTGAAGGTATAATCGGCCGAGGCGTTTATTTGCTGATACGAAGGCTGGCCGTATTTATTCAATCGGTAATTATCGGGATGCGGCACATAGTATTGCCCGTAACCCAATCCTAATTTCCATTGTTTATTCTTTGTGATAAATTCATTGTTCACCGTCCATGCGTTTACACCACCCATTCCTTCATTTCTTTCTCTTGCCATAAAAGTATAAAAAGGCTCGCGGCCCCATTCCCTGGGCATCAGGAAACGGGCATTATTGCCAATGTGCAGGTAATTGAGATAGGTTTTCCAAACGGGTGTCTCGTACCCCAACCGCGAAGCCATCACCCAAGTATGACTTCCTTTCTCATAATAGCGTTTGGAAATTTCTTTATGACCTCCGCTGCCCGTACCGGTTTGATAAACATATTGTACACCCGCCATTAATTTATTTTTTTTATTGAGAGGGAAATAAATTTCAGATTGCATTAATACCGTGTTCATAATATTTTCCGCATAGGTATTCCACAACTGCACATGTACTGATTTATTTTTATACTGTACACCTGCTACAGCAACGCCCCTGCTTTTTGTATTACCGGGGTAGTCGGGTTTTGTTCCATCCGCATTTACCCCCGGCGAATAAATACCGATAGATTCGCCAATACTGTACCAGCTTACCGTTGTTCGCGGCGACATACGCATAAGCCAACCCGCATCCACAGTCCAGTTGTTTTTTATTTTCGATTGCAGGTAAATCCCTTCCACAATAGTGGGCCGCATACGTCCGTCTTGTTTATTAATAAACGGAGTGTTGATAAATTGACGGCCCGCAATCAGTATTGTGTTCTTACTATGATATTTTATATACAGTTCTTCCATGCGGTCTAAGTCAAATTTGTTTTCCGGGTTGGTAATATCAAACAAGCCTATTTCATACCGGTTCTTTTGATTGCTGAAAGGATCTGTTTTATTAAGATTATCGGAACCAATATTAAAAATAAAATAGCCGCTCATACCGGCACTCAAGCCATTCCATTCGGGTGTATGATAACCGATGCCGGCCCCTGTTGCCAATGCGTAGTAATCAGTCAGTTTTCCTTCGTTAATGGTACTCATAAAAAAAGTACGCATATGCCCTTCAAATTTTCCTTTATGTAAAAAAGATTTTAAGGTAGCGGAATCACTCTCTTGCGCTGATACTTTTGCCAATAAAAAACCGAGACTTATTACTGTAAATATAATTTTTTTCATTTCAACGGGTTAAAGCAATGTTTGCGTATAAGAATCAGCAAGTCTTTATTTACGTTAAAGAAAAATTTTACACAATCTTTTGTTGTAAATCATCCCATGCGCCGCCATTGTATGCTTCTACGCCGGCTGCTTTTAAAATATTTACGGCCACACCGCTGCGGTTGCCGCTGCGGCATACCGCTATCATCGGTTTGTTCATTTTCTTTAACGACGGAACGGATGAGTTTACTTTTTCCAGGTCAATATTTACTGAACCGGGAATATGCCCGCCGTTAAATTCTCCCGCAGTTCTTACATCTATTATCAATGCACCCTGCTTTACCAATTCTTTAAAATCGGTTTTTTCTTTTGCGGCAAATAAATTATTAAAGAGTCCCATAGTATTAACTTTTAATTTTTAACTTATCACTTTTAACTTTTAACTTTTAACTTATCACTTATCACTTAAGACAACGTAGTCGGGCACACATAATCCGTTACTTTAATCTTACCGGTTTCTTTTATTTCTTTAAACCCGCCTTTTACATCAATCAGTTTATCGTAACCTCTTGCTCTTAGTACAGAAGCAAAAATCATAGAACGATAGCCGCCGGCGCAATGCACATAATAGGTTTTGTTTTTATCTACCTTCAGCATGCTTTCGTTTATAAAATCAAGCGGTGCGTTTTCAGCTTTATCTACATGCTCACTCAGGTATTCAGCGGGCTTGCGAACATCCAGCACATTTACTTCTTTATCTTTATTTGTAATTTCAACCAGCTCATCCGCACTGATAGATTTTATTTCATCCACTTCTTTGCCCGCTTTTTTCCATGCTACGATGCCGCCTTTTAAATAACCAATGGTATAATCGTAACCCACACGGGCCAATCTTGTAATCACTTCTTCTTCACGACCCGGTTCATCTACAATTAATATTTCCTGCTTAATGTCGGGAATCATAGCGCCCACCCACGGTGCGAAACTTCCGTCGATACCAATATTGATGGAATTTGGTATGAAACCTTTTGCAAATGTTTGCGCATCTCTTGTGTCTAAAATCAATGCACCTGTTTCATTGGCCGCTGTTTCAAATGCATCCGGGCTCAACGCAATGTTTCCGCGTTTCATTACTTCATCAATACTTTCGTAACCCTGCTTGTTCAGCATTACATTTAACGGAAAATATGCCGGTGGTGGTAACAGACCTGTTGTTACTTCTTTTACAAATTCTTCTTTGGTCATGGTGGCACGCAATGCATAGTTGGCCACTTTTTGATGCCCCAATGTATCGCTGGTTTCTTTGCTCATGTTTTTACCGCAAGCGCTACCGGCGCCGTGTGCAGGATAAACAATTATATCATTACTAAGCGGCATTATTTTGTTTCGTAACGAATCAAATAAGGTAGCGGCCAATTCTTCCTGCGTCATGTGTGCGGCTTTTTGTGCCAAATCCGGGCGGCCCACATCGCCTATAAATAATGTATCGCCGGAAAACAATGCAATATCTTTTCCTGTTTCATCTTTTAATAAATAACAGGTACTCTCCATAGTATGGCCGGGTGTATGCAATACTTTAAAGGTTAATTTACCTACTTTAAATTCCTCTCCGTCTTTTGCAATATGCGCTGCAAAATCGGGGTTGGCATTGGGGCCGTATACAATGGGTGCGCCGGTTTTTTTGCTCAGGTCTAAATGGCCGCTCACAAAATCGGCGTGGAAGTGCGTTTCAAACACGTATTTAATTTTTGATTTGCTGCGTTCCGCTTTTTGAATATAGGGTTCTACTTCACGCAACGGATCAATCACTACTGCTTCGCCATTGCTTTCAATATAGTAAGCGCCTTGTGCAAGGCATCCCGTATAAATTTGTTCTATTTTCATAATTTTATTTTTGCCCCTATCTCAGCCGCAGGCGGAGAGTAAGGATGTTGAAAATTTTATAAAGTTTTTAATTGTTGAATTAATTGATTGGCCTGTACCACGCCCGATTGCCGCCATTTCACTTCCCCGTTTTTAAAAATGATAAGTGTAGGAATGCCCGACACACGATAAGCCTCCGCCGCAGCAGGGTTTTTGTCTACATCTACTTTTATAATGGTGGCTTCATCGCCTACTTTTTTCTTTACTTCTTCCAATATGGGCTTCATCATTTGGCAAGGCCCGCACCAGTCGGCATAAAAATCAACCAGTACCGGCTTGTTACTTTTTATTATATCTGCAAATGTTTGTGCCATTTAAGTTTATTTATTTTTTATTTCAAGATGTAAAATTGCGACTCTTTCTCATCTTCTACAATGACTTTTGTCACACAGCCTTATTATATTCATCACAATTATTTATTGAAAGAACAATTCTTTTACAATAATATAAATGCCCATAACTAAAACAAACCATCCAAAGCCTTTCTTTAATTTTTCGCCCGGTATTTTATGACTTAATTTATTGCCGATAAAAATTCCGATAATGGCCAGCGCTGTTACAATAAGTAATAGTTTCCAATCCATTTGGTAATGTGACAAATCGCCGGTAAAACCGATAAGCGATTTGGCTGCGATTATTAGCAGCGACGTGCCTACGGCTTGTTTCATGGGTAACTTGCTAAAAAGCACTAATGCCGGTATAATAAGAAATCCGCCGCCGGCGCCTACCAAACCGGTAAGCACACCTACTACTGCCCCTTCCAACAATATCATGGGATAATTAAATTGTTGTACCCCGTTACCATTTTCATTAGTTTGTTTTTTTTCTCTTATCATAGAAATGGAAGCAAATACCATCAGCACGGCGAACAAAATCATCATAAGGATTGACTTTGTTACTACAAAATCGCCGACAGTAAAAACTTCTTTTGGAATAAGCGGAACCAAAAATGCCCTTGTAGCATACACGGCCGCGATGGCCGGTGCGCCAAAGATCAGGGCTGTCTTTAAATTTACCATTCCCTGTTTGTATTTGGGAAAAGCGCCAACCAAACTGGTGGAACCAACAATGAATAGTGAATAGGCTGTTGCCAATACTGCATCAACGCGAAAAAGATAAACTAAAACCGGTACGGTTAATATGGAGCCGCCGCCGCCAATTAAGCCAAGTGAAATGCCAATAAATACTGAAGCGATATAACCTGCTATTTCCATGAACTATACGTTTTACACAAAATTGGCTATTCGAGGTTATTCAGACAGTGATATGTATCACACAAATTAATGAATCCACTCAATACTGCTGCGGTGCAGTACCAATCGTTTATTTTTTTCCATGTTTTTCAGCAGGCGGGAGATTACTTCACGGGAAGAACTGAGGTCATCGGCAATTTGCTGATGGGTAAGCTGCAGGTGGTTGCCCGTTTTTTCAGCCTGGCGTTTCAGGTAAAATTCAAGCCGTTCATCCATATTGCGAAAAGCTACATGATCAAGCGTAATCAATAATTCTTCAAAACGGAGGCGATAAGCGGAGAGTACAAAATTATTCCAGCTTTTATATTTTGTCATCCATTCATCTATAAGATTAAAAGGAATGGTGAGTACTTCTGTATCTTTTAACGCGACGGCCATAATTTCACTTGTTTCCTGCCGCGATGCGCAAACCATACTCAATGCACAAGCCTGGCCGGGTTCTAAATAATAAATAAAAAATTCGTTGCCCTCATCATCTTCCCTGTAAATTTTCACCAAACCGCTCAGCACTATCAATGCCGATTTAAAGTATTGATTCTTTTTTACCAATGTATCACCCGCAATAAAATTATAGGTGGAGCCTTTTTCTTCCATTTCTGAAATAAGCGCTGCTTCTAATGAAGGAAATAAGTTGGCGAGTGATAAAACTGTATTCGACATAGAAATAAATTAGGGATTGTAAAATTAATGTTTTTCGATAAGCTTTGGAGAATCTAAGTTTCTGTGTACTCATGACGTGCATCATTCACTTCAATGACAAACCTCATCGCAAATTTTGCTGTATCAATTGAACTTTGTAAAAACAGCAGTATGTACACAGGCATTCAACATATAACACGCAAGACAGACAAGCAATTCTTTTTTGAAGTGAAACTCAACTACATGGCAGATACAAGAGGTATTCTTACAGCTAAGGATGCGGAAGGTACGCTGCATATAGCCACCCCGCCCGAGTTTGGCGGCGAAGGGAGACCGTGGACGCCGGAACATTATTTTCTCAGTTCCATCAGCGGTTGTTTTATGACCACTTATTTGGCGTTTGCAAAAAAAATGCAGTTTGCTATTTCGAATTTTGAATGTAATGTCATCGGGCAAATTGAAATTGCAGAAGGGAAATATAAGTTTACCAATATTAATCTTTTTCCCAAAGTATATATAGCAGATGAAAGTTTGAGAGAGAAGGCGAACCTTGCCGTAGAAAAAACGCACAAGTATTGTCTTATTACCAATTCATTGAATGCAGCGGTATTTTATCATACCGAAGTATTGATTGGCCCGCATGCAAAAGAAGCCGCCGCGGAAGCGAATTAAGATTTTATAATCAAGTAAAAATATTTTTATGATAACGCCCGATAAAGTGAGAACTGATATAGTGGCTTATTGGTTTGCCGTCATACTGCTGTTTATAATAGCAGGTAAATACGGCAGGCAGGCGATTGAGTGGGTATTAATGGAACTGTATGAGTTTTTTATTCAGCGAAACCCGATGAAGTTGTAATTTATCATGCGTATTTATTTTATGCTAAAAGCAACATATTGCATTTCGTGTTGGTTGTCATAATGCCTTTCATCCTTATCGCTTTACCTCCTATTATACCGAATTATACATTTGAGTACCGTTATTTTTTTCAATGATAAGTTGAGCGCTGAGAAAATGAGGTCGCTGAGTTAACGCTGAGTATTTCTGCGAAAATCTCTTTATCTCTTTTTCTCAGCGCTTATGAACAAATACATTTATCACCAACAGCTGATTATTTTTAAATCTATTATTTGCGGCTCAGCAATAAATTAATCGGTTTCCATTCTTCAATATTATCGGTCACTATTTTAAGTATAGCCGCAAAGGGTATAAACAGTACCATGCCCGCTACGCCCCAAATAATACCACCTGCAATGATGGCCACCAGCATGGCGAATGTGCTTACATGCAATTGTGTACCCACTACTTTCGGAAAAATTACATTCGCCTCCAGGTATTGCACAAAACCAAACACCGCTACCACACCGAGGGGATACCATATATTACCCGTCTCTAACCAAACAACCGAGATGGGCAATAAAGCGCTTGCAAAAATACCGATGTAAGGTATGATGGTCATAATAGCGCAAAGCATCCCGAACAGCAGCGGGTTTTTTACACCCAGTGCAAACAAGCCGATGCTGTTCAGTACACCTACAATAATATATACCAACACCATTCCTTTTATATAATTAAAATAGGTACCTATTGTTTGCAATAAAATAGTATCAAGTTGGTGTTGATACTTTGCGGGTGTTATAGTTTTTAAATACCGTACAAATATTTTGCGGTGATACATAAATAGCGCAGTGTACACGGGTACCAGGAAAAGGATGAACAATGTGTTAACGGTGGTTGAAAGAGCGGATTGTAAAACAGCGCCGATATTGCCCGTCAATTTTTCACTCCAATTATTTTGATTATCCGCCTGCGAACCGGTGTTTTCATTCACCCATGTTTGAAATTGCATTAGTACATTTTCAAGCTTTTGAAGAATAGCCGGTGCATCTTTACTGAATACCTGTATTTGCCATATTAGTAATGCCGCTATACCTGCAAATAGGAATGTAACAATCAGCAGGCAGGCGGTAATGGCGAGTGTCTTGGTCCATCCGTGTGCTTCAAACCACTTGCTCACAGGGTGCATCACAATGGCGATCAACAGCCCGAAAAACATGGGAATAAAAAGTGTTTTACCAAAATAGAGGATGGCCGCTGAAAAAAATATAATCTGCAGGTATTTCAGCGCCGATGAAACAGGTTGTGTATTTGTTTGCATAAATTTTACCGGTGTAATTTGATAAAAGAAAACCGGCCGGCTTATGACAGGGGTAAGCAACTTTGCTGATGATAATCAGGTATTGCTAACTATCAGCTTGCCGGTTATTATATTCCCGGTCATAGTTGTTCTTTTCAATCAGTCGCTTATGATCTTAACCTAGGTTAAGTTTCTGTTAACTAAAATTTCCTCTTGAAAATGAATTTAAAAAATGTAATTTTAGTTTTTAACGATTGTGACTGCTGACAACCACATAAACTGCTTACTCGAGTCAATTTCTGACAGAGATTGTGAAAAGTCCTATAAAGAACTTTTCCTGTTGCTGCACGAAAAACTTTCTCATTTCGCTTTTTCCATTATCAAATCGAATGAAGACGCCGAAGAAGTAGTGTCAGATTTCTTTATCAATATCTGGCAAAAAAGAAAAACACTGAAGCAATTGGAAAAGCCCCAATTGTACTTCTTTATAGGTGTAAAAAATGCGTCTATCAACAGGTTGAAATTGATTAAGCGGCAGCAGGTTCCGCCCTTGGAACAATGGGAGGCGAAACTGCACAGTGTGTTCTTTAATCCCGAGGAACTGATGCTGTCCGACGAGTTTACAAAAAAAATAATGGCGGCGATTAACATGCTGCCGCCCAAATGCAAAGTTATTTTTAAGCTGATAAAAGTGGACGGGTTTAAATATGCCGAAGCTGCCGAGTTGCTGGAGGTTTCGGTAAAAACGATAGAAGCCCAAATGGCCATCGCCTTACGAAGAGTAAAATGCTTCCTGGAATTTGAAAACGCCTTCCCGGAGATTCATTCCATCCTCACATCAAAAAAATAAATTTTCTTTAGGGGTATCCTTCAGTTTTTGTTGTCCTCCTTTAATCAGCATCAATTTTTTGTGAATGAAAGAGGAAAAGCACTGGATTTTAGTATCTAAAAAAATAGCGGGTGAAGCAACGCCTGAGGAGCTGGAGCAGTTACAGGAGTTGCTTAATACCGATCCTGAGTGGAAGGCTGTTTTAGAAAACCTTCAGGAATTTTGGGTTTCCCCACCGGTTGTCGCTGAGGGCCAACAAAAGGCAGACGAAGCTGAATATATGAAACATGTTAACAGGCTGAAATTATATGTTTCAGACTTTAGTGAAAACGACCCGGTAACCAAAGGCGAAAGTTCATCATTTTCCGGGTCTGGTAAAAAACCGTTTTACACACGTTGGTTTACCTACGCAGCATTGGCTTCTTTTATTTTGTCTGCTGTAGCGGTATATATATATGGTACGGGAAATAGTAATAGTGAAGAAAGGCCGGCGGTCAATTCAGTAAATGAAATTGCCATCAGCCCGGGTTCTAAGTCAAAAATTCAATTACCCGACGGCTCACAGGTTTGGATAAATTCCGGCAGTAAGTTGACCTACTCGGGAATGATGAAGGGAAATACCCGCGAAGTAACATTGGATGGTGAAGCCTATTTTGATATAGTAAAAGACCCAGCGCATCCGTTCATAGTGCATACATCGGGCATCGATATTAAAGTATTGGGAACGGCATTTAATGTGAAAGCGTATAAAATTGAACCAACTATTGAAGCAACATTAATTCACGGTTCAATAGAAGTGATAAACAGAAACCGGCCCGATGCACCTACAATTATGCTGAAACCCAGGGAGAAACTTGTTTTTAGCAATGATGTTGAAATGATCGGAAAGAATACCGCCAACGCAGTATCTCTGTCAAGGATAAATACAGAAAAACAGTCTTCGATATTTATTACGCCGTTGAAAAGAAATATTGCGGACAGTTTAATTTCGGAAACAGCTTGGATTTATAATAAGTTGGCTTTTGAAGACAAATCTTTTGAGGAACTGGCGAAGGATATGGAACGTTGGTATAATGTGAAATTTGTTTTTAAAAATAAAAGAGTCGCCGCGGTTCACCTTACCGGCTCTTTTACAACTGAAACTATTGAACAGGCGCTGGAAGCTCTGCGATTTTTAGTAAATTTTAAATATACGATAACAAACGGAAGCATTTTAATAGAATAACAATAAAAATGACTTGCTATGATTGCTGATTCATCATGATTTTTTTATTAAAACAGGTATGTTTAAATATGTTCCTGTTTTAATCATATAAAAAAAGTTTTTTCGATAATTTTAACTGCTGTATTCATCACTTTCAACCAAACTAAGTAAGTATGGAAAATCATACAACATCTGCAAAAACAATCTTCCTTGCTATGAAGCTAACAGTCATTCTTACGCTTTGCTGCGTAGTGCAGGCATCCGCACGTATTCATGCCCAAAACATAACAATTGATGTGAAGGACAAGGAAATCAGTAAAGTTCTTTCTATTGTAGAAAAGCAAACTGATTTTCGATTTTTGTTCAACAGCCGTTTAAGAGATATGCAGCAAAAGATTACAGTAAATGTAGAGAATTCAGATATTAACGGGCTGCTCCGGCAAATCTTTGCGGGCACTGCACTCACTTATAAAATCTTAAACAACAATTTGGTGGCTATAAAATCAAATGATCCGGCGGAAGCCGATATCAGGGTATCGGGACGAATTGTGAGTGACGCCGGGGAACCTCTATCCGGTGTGTCGGTGACATTAAAAGGCACCAAAACTGGTACTACAACAAACAGCAATGGTGAATACTCAATTACAGTACCTGAAAATGGCATATTGGTTTTTTCAATAGTTGGTTATGGAGCAAAAGAAGTTGCCGTTAACGGGCAGCAACTTCTTAATGTAAGTCTTGTACAATCTAACCGTCAAATGGATGAAGTAGTGGTGATAGGTTATGGCTCTGCCAGTAAAAGAGATCTTACAGGTTCCATTGTAAAAATCTCCGGTAAAGAGGTTGCTGATAGACCTAATACGAACCCTGTTGCATCATTACAGGGAAAAGTTGCGGGACTTTCTGTTGTAAACAACGGCACACCGGGTAAAGCGCCGGATATACGTATTCGAGGTACCATCAGCGTCGGTTCTGTTCGTCCGCTTTATGTTGTTGACGGCATTTTTAATGATAATATAGATTATATCAACCCCAATGATATTGAGTCTATTGAAATTTTAAAAGACCCTTCCTCCTTAGCTATTTTCGGAGTAAGGGGTGCTGCAGGTGTAATTGCAATAACTACCAAAAAAGCAAAAGCCGGGCAATTGGTTATCAACTATAATTTCTCAATGGGTACAAAAAAATTGGTTGATAAAATTAAATGGGCCAATGCAAGCCAGTTTCAAGAGCTATTTGAGGAAGAGAGAATAAATATTGGAGCAGGACCAAGTACTCCTGCCTTCTATACTACTTGGAACGGTAATACGGACTGGATAGATGCTGTAACAAGAACGGGAAAATTTAATTCGCATAACCTGAGTGTATCAGGAAGTACGGAAAAAAATAAATTTTCAATGGGGATGGGTTATGTAGGCGATGAAGGTTTGATTCGTCATGAAAAACTAGAAAAAATACTTTTTTCGCTGAGCGATGAATTTAAATTAACTAAGGCAATAAAGGTTGGATTTAATTTTAACGGCATACGACAAAATAGCCCTTATGGTTATGCAGAAAATGTATTGGGAGATGCCCGGAAAGCGATACCAAATGCATTTGCAAGCACCAAAAATGTATTTACGAAAAACCCTTACGGGCTTGACAGTACAAACCAAACTTTGTATTATGAACTCCCCGGTATTCAAAATTCCGGTGTTGTTAACCCCCTGATACGATTGGAAAACGAATGGAATAAAACAATCGATATAACTTACAGAACGGTTTTCAGTGCGTTTGCAGAATTTAATTTTTTGAGAGATTTTACTTTTAGATCCACCGTGTATGCAGATTTGAATAACCAGAATAAAAGGGAGTATAAGCCGATTTATAACTCCTATGATCTGTCGGTGAATAAACCCTACCTGGTAAGTTCAGTTACGGGTGTGAACGAGAACGACAATTCTTACAAAAGATTTCAGCAAGATCACATTCTTACTTATAAGAAAAAATTTGCAGATCATAATTTGAATGTTAGTGCAGGGTTCACTACGTACAGTAATGAATACCGGGAAAGAAAAGCTTCGGTGCAGCAAAGCGTAACAGGCTCGGCAATACCGGATGATAAAAGATTTTGGTATATCAGTAACGGCTTCGGGTCGCAGGCATCGCAAAGATCTGAATCTGTACAGTGGGAAAATGCAACTGTTTCGGGCTTATTCCGGGTTTTGTATAACTATCAGGGCAAATATTACTTGAATGCCTCATTCAGAAGAGACGGTTCGTCCCAAATATCGCCGGCAAACAGGTGGAAAAATTATTGGGCCGTTGGGGGAGCTTGGGAAGTGAGTAAAGAGAACTTTATGAATAATGTAAAAGCTATTGACTTTTTGAAATTAAAAGCTTCTGTAGGTGTTTTAGGAAATCAAAATACGTATTCAGGTAACCCGCCTGCTGCCTCTCCCTATCCGTTTTACCCCGGTTTACAAACAGGCACAGGTATTGCTTTTGGAAATTTGATATACAATGCTTTCGCACAGGCTTATTTGCCGGACAGGAAGCTCAGGTGGGAAGGAGTAAATGCGAAAGAGATAGGGTTTGAATTAAGTGCATTTAAAAATCGCCTTCATTTTGAAGCTGCTTATTTTGACAAGGTTACAAAAGATTTGCTGACCTATGTGCCGGGTACCAACGGTGTTGCCGATGGACTGAGCAATTTTGGAAGCATTAAAAATAACGGCGTGGAATTGTCGGCAAGTTGGGTTCAAAAGATGAATAAGGATTTTACAATAACTATCAGCGGAAACTTAACTACATATAAGAATAAAGTACTTGAGCTCGCTAAAGATTTTGCAATTGTGGATGGACCCAGCAGGACTTTTGTAGGTCAGCCGATCGGTTCTTTTTTTGGATATATTGTAGAAGGAATTTATCAATCGTATGCGGATAAATTAAAATCTCCTATTAATAAGGAGTTTTCTTATGGTCCCGGCGATTTTAAATATAAGGATGTGAATGGGGACGGAGTGATTGATACGAAAGACAGAACTATTATTGGAAATCCAACCCCGGACTTTACGTATGGCGGAAATATTACTTTCAATTATAAAGGGTTTGATTTAGGGGTAGATGTTGGCGGAGTTTACGGCAATGAAATTTACAGGGACTGGGCCGGAACCGAACCTTCTTTCCAGCGGGTTAACTATGCCGAGTTTGTAATAAACAGGTGGCGTGGTGAAGGTACTTCCAACTGGGTTCCAATTTTGGGTACGGATCATTTGATAAACAATCAATATTCAAGTTATGGAATTGAGGATGGCAGTTATTTCAGGATAAGAAATATTCAGTTAGGGTATAATTTCAGTCCACGTATAGTGTCAAAAGTAAAGTCTAAAAATATCAGGCTTTTTGCAAATGTGCAAAATCTTAAAACTTTTAAGAACAATCTTGGTTATACACCTGAATTTGGCGGCTCTGCAATCAGGTTTGGTGTTGATCAGGCCGGCGGCGCAATACCCGTGGTAACGACTTTCGGTTTAAACGTAACGTTTTAATTATTTATATTTAACAAGCAAATAATTTGTTTATGAAAAAGATTTTTAAAAGTTCCGGGATGTTTCTTATTCTGATCTTGCCTGTTTTATTTATGGCAAGCGGATGTAAAAAATTCCTGGATAGAAAACCTTTAACTGCCACGCTTGATGATTTAAAACAGGGTGGAATAGAGGGTCTTGTATTTGGTCTTTACAGTAATATAAGAGATTATAATCACGGAGCGGCATTTGGTGGCCTCCAATGGCAGGCACTGCATAATTTTCGTTCGGATGATTCAAAAAAAGGAAGTTCTGTTTCCGATCAAGCTGACATGACAGCTATATTTGATCAATATCAGTATTCGAAAGATTTTTGGACATCCAACGGTTATTGGGATTCTCATTATGCCGTAATTAATTTGTCCAATACTGCATTGCAAACTGCCGATTCATTGAAATTAGAGGGTGTGGATTCAAGAGCCAATATAGCGGAAGCAAGATTTTTCAGAGCTTATTGTTATTTTGATTTGGTAAGAGTTTTTGGCGAAGTTCCTAAAATAGACTTTCGGGTCTACAATGCTGCCGAGGCAAATATTGCCAAGTCACCTATTGCGGCTATTTATGCATTGATAGATGCTGACCTTCAATATGCCGCAGCAAACTTACCCGTCTCTTGGGGAACTAAATATCCCGGAAGGTTATCAAGCGGGGCAGCTAAAACACTTTTGGCAAAAGCTTACATGTACAGAGCTAATTTTGCATCGGCCCTACCACTTTGTCAGCAGGTAATTGCATCCAACCAATACGCACTGTTATCAAGTTACAGCGGCATATTTAAAGATGCCGGTGAAAACAGCAGCGAATCGATATTGGAATGGCAGTCTTATATGGGCCCTAACCAAACTGATGACTACGGTTCATGGTATGCGACCGTTCAAAATATTCGCGGAAATGGCGCCGGAGGATGGGATCTTGGTTGGGGTTTTAATGTACCCACCGATGAGTTTGTGAATCATTTTGAAACAGGTGATGTCAGGAAAGCTTCAAGTATATTGTTCGCCGGCCAAAGCGATGATCCCTCTACCGGCGGATATGGTGCAACACTTCCGAATTCAGTTCCTGCCGGTCCTTTGGATAACAAATTCTGGAATAAAAAAATATATTCTGATCCTGCTGTACGCCAATCAACAGGTTGGTTAAACGGCGCCTATTGGATAAATCAAAGAGTTTATCGTTATGCAGATGTGCTGTTAATGGCAGCTGAATGTTTAACTGAAACCGCCGGCCTGAGCGAACAAGCAATAGGTTACGTAAACCAAGTGCGTAATCGGGCGGGACTTCCCTCATTAAATGTATCAACACAAACCGCATTAAAGGATGCCATAAAAAAAGAAAGGAGAAGTGAGTTAGGATTGGAAGGCGAAAGATTTTTTGATTTGGTAAGATGGGGCGATGCGGTTGCAGTGTTGGGGCCTTCAGGTTATACCAATCGATGCAGGTTTTATCCGATACCGCAACCGGTAATTGATAGAAGTAACGGGAAATTGACACAGAACCCTGAATGGTAATTTGTTTAAAAGTATTTTTTGTTTCAATAAATAAAAAAGTTTATGAAAAAAATAAATAAATCAACAGGATATGCAGCCTCAATTTTATTGTTGTGTATTCTTTTATTTTCCTGCCAGAAAATGGACAGGCCGTCTTTGGGCGAATATCCAAAGGACGCAAATGTCCCGGGTGGCCCGTTAAAGTTTTATGTTGCTTTTGACGGAACTACTGATAACCCGCTTTTTAATGCAGTAGATAGTATCAAGGCAAATTTCGCAGGCAGCAATCCGCTGGTATCAATTACCGGTGTTAGCGGCAAAGCAGTTCAGGGCGCCGCCGGCAAGGGTATTAAATACAATTCGGCTAATGATTGGGCCAACAACTTGTCAAGCTATTCTATTTCTATCTGGCTCAAGAACGGAATACCTGCTAATGATGAGTTTGAAACAGTATTTTCACTTGCACATAATGATTTATATTACAAACAAGCCATACATTTTGATGTGTATCCCGGTAACTGGGGTTCGACTCCCGCTGCTGCAAATAGCTATTTTTATACTGAACAACCCAATGGAGACTACCTTGATTTTGAAGTAAATGGATTGCCTAATCTGTTAAATGGACAATGGCATCATCTTGTAATTACATACGACGAATCAAATTCCAGTTTCAAATTCTATGTGGATGCTGTATTATTTGCTACAAAAGTCTGGACAGGACATGGGCCTTTTGTTGTTAATCCGTCCAAGGTGTTGGGGCTGGCTGTTGGGGGCCCGAATCCCAATGTAGGACTGCCGCAATCAGATCCCGGAGACAGGGATGACTGGATGTACTCGTGGAAAGGTGGAATGGATCAACTGAGATTGTACGGTAAGAAAGTTTTAACACAAGCCGAAATTTCTGCATTGTACAACAACAAGCAGTAACAGTTTTTAAGAATTGAGTTACGCTGTAAAAGGGCTGAGCAGAAATTGTGTCAGCCCTTTTATTATCACTAACTTTCATAAAATGAATTATTTTTAAGAGATGAAGAAAAGCAGGTTTTTGATTAGTAATTGTTGGCTGGTTTTAAGTGTCGCATTCCAGCTTTTTCAATCCTGCAAAAACAAAACTGCGTTATTTGAAAATGTACCTTCTTCCAAAACCAATATTACCTTCTCTAACCATTTGGAAAAAAAGAAAATGTTGAATATACTGTACTATTTATATTACTACAACGGGGCTGGAGTAGCTACCGGCGATATTAATAATGACGGGCTTACAGATATTTATTTTGCTGCCAACAGTAAAGGCAATAATAAATTGTATTTAAACAAAGGGAATTTTCAGTTTGAAGATATTACGGATAAAGCAAAAGTAGCCGGCACGGCAGACTGGTGTACCGGTGTTACAATGGCTGACGTGAACAGCGATGGTTACCAGGATATTTATGTTTCTACTGTCAGCAGTAAGTATGGCTTAACAGGGCATAATGAATTGTTTATAAATAATAAAAATAATACGTTTACCGAGAGCTCTGCTGTATATGGCTTGAACACATCTTGTTTTACTACCCAAACTGCTTTTTTTGACTATGACCGTGACGGCGATTTGGATTGTTATATGCTTAATCAATCCGATCATCCGCATGCCAATATCATTGATACAAGTAATAGAAAAAGGTATGATACTCTTTCCGGTGACTGCCTTTATCGTAACGATATCAGAACAACCGGAAAATTTACTGACGTTTCTAAACAGGCCGGCATTCACCAAAGCAATCTTGGATACGGGCTTGGCCTTGCAATTGCCGATATAAATAATGATGGGTGGGATGATATTTATGTAGGTAATGATTTTCATGAAAATGATTATTACTACGTGAATAATGCCAATGGTACATTTACAGAAAGCGGCGCAAAGCATTTCAGGCATTACAGCCGTTTCAGTATGGGTAATGATATTGCCGATTATAATAACGACGGGCAATTGGATGTTATCACAGTGGATATGCTTCCTCCCGATGAAAAAACATTGAAAACCTATGGCAGTGATGAAAACCCTGATACCTATAAAATGAAACTGCAATCAAAGGGATACCAAAATCAGTATTCTAAAAACTGTTTACAACGTAATAATGGTAACGGTATTAGTTTTAGTGAAACATCTTTACAAAGCGGCGTGTCTGCAACAGATTGGAGTTGGTGCCCGTTGTTTGCCGATTTTGATAATGACGGCAACAAAGATTTATTTGTATCTAGCGGCATTGTAAAGCGACCCGTTGATCTGGATTTTATACGGTTTGTAAGTCAGCAACAGGTAAAGGGAATTGATATGACGGATAAATATGATGATGAAACGATTGCTGCTATGCCCGGCGGCGAATCACATCCTTTTCTATTTAAGGGAGACGGAAGTTTAACCTTTAGTGATGTAAGTGATTTGTGGGGTACTCAAAAATTAAAGGGCTGTTCAAACGGAGCATCTTATGCCGATCTTGACAACGACGGCGATCTTGATTTAGTAATTAATTGTCTCAATGCGCCGGCCCTTATTTTAAAAAATAACGCAACAAAGAAAAACTATATTACTGTCTCATTAAAAGGAGACAGCCTTAACACGGCAGGTATCGGGGCCAAAGCTTATCTTTTTACCGACTCAAAAATGCAATATCAGCAATTAATGCCTGCAAGAGGATTTATGTCTTCCTCAACTATGCAGTTGCATTTCGGACTGGATACGTTGAGCACAATCGATAGTGTGCTGATAGTTTGGCCCGATCAAAAATATCAGCTGATTAAAAACCCTTCGATCAATAAAAACTTGGTTATAAATAGTAAAGATGCAAAATTTGATTTTGTGTATAGCAGCTTTTTCCCCCGCAAGAAGGAATTATTGCAGGACATTATTGCAGATATTAATACTAATTGGTTGCATAAAGAAAATAGTTTTATTGATTACAATGTACAATACCTTATCCCGCATGCACTATCAACCAAAGGTCCGAAAGTAGCTGTTGCAGATGTTAATAAAGATGGACTGGATGACTTTTATGCATGTGGCGCAAAGTTTCAACCCGGCGCTTTAATGATACAGCAAAATAATGGAACATTTAAACAAAGTGATACAACAGTTTTTAGAAGTGGTGCTGTAAGCGAAGATGTAGATGCCGTTTTTTTTGATGCTAACGGCGACAGCTTTCCTGATTTATTTGTTACTACCGGAGGAAATGAATTGCCTGCTACGCCAACTGCCTTATTTGATAAACTATATTTAAATGACGGGAACGGGCATTTTATAAAAGCCGAATACTCAATGCCCGGTGTGTTTGAGAATAAATCATGTGTAGCGGTAGCAGATGTGGATAATGACGGAGATACAGATTTGTTTATTGGAAATTTAGCCGGCCCTGCAAAATATGGTGTTCCTGTATCATCGTATCTTTTTCTAAATGACGGTAAGGCACACTTTACCAGATCTGCTGAAAATTTTAATTCATTTGATTTGTTGGGTATGGTTACCGATGCCGCTTTTGCCGATGTTGATAGCGATGGGTGGAAAGATTTAATTGTATCGGGAGAATGGATGCCCATGAAAATTTTTAAAAATAATAAAGGAAAGTTTAGTGCAATAGATATTCCACAATCTACGGGTCTCTGGCAATGTGTTTATACAACAGATGTAAATGGAGATGGTTTCGAAGATATACTTGCGGGCAATTGGGGTTTGAATAATAAATTTTGGGCCGGTAAAAACGGACCGTTAAAATTATATGTAAAAGATTTTGATAATAACGGTACTACAGAACAAATTCTGGCTTATACGATTGACGGAAAGGAATATCCTTTTTTGGCGAAAGATGAATTGGAAAGAGCTATGCCGGTTTTAAAAAAACACTACTTAACCTATAGTGAGGTAGCGGGAAAAACCGTACAATATATGTTTTTTGATTTGCTTAAAGATTATGAAGAATTAAAAGCAGAAGTATTGGCTTCTTCCTGTTTTATCAATGATGGGAAAGGAAATTTTACAAGAACGGATTTGCCCGCCGAATTACAATTGGCGCCTGTTTTTTCTTTTACATCTTTCGATTATAACAATACGAAAGGCTATTTAGCTGCCGGAAATTTTTACGGTACCATTCCTTATGAAGGGCGTTATGATGCTTTGCAGCCGACATTTTTTTCATTTAATAAAAAGAATAATGCATTGCAGTACGATTCACAGCTCGCTTCTGTTAGCGGTGAGATGAGAGATGCGAAATGGATTAACTATACGGGCGGAAGTAAGATTTTAATACTTGCAGGGAATAATCAACCTTTACTTTTTTTAAAACCCGGTAAAAATGAGTAGAGTCAATGTAAATTGGATGTGGACCGCTGCAATTATTTCATCAGGTATATTATCTGTAAATGCTGATTGTTTTAAAAGCAAGACGCTTGCCGGTGAGTCGCCTCCGCCGCCGACCTCTGTAGGTATTGCAGCATGGATAACAAAAGGAGACAAGTCAGCCTTGTTGCAAAAGCAACCTAACTTATTGGTGTTTGCTTCCGCTTCAAACAGTAGCCCTACAATAAATGTAGACAGTACAATTACTTATCAAACAATGGATGGATTTGGTTATACATTAACCGGCGGCAGCGCTTTTCTTATTAATCGATTGCCGGCTGCACAAAAATCTTCTTTGTTACAAGAGTTGTTTGCTACCGGCAAAAATTCAATCGGTATCAGTTATCTGCGTATCAGTATCGGCGCTTCAGATTTAAGCGCCGAAGTTTTCAGCTATAATGATTTGCCTGCCGGGCAAACTGATGTTAATCTTGTCAATTTTAGTTTATCAAAAGATACTGTGGATGTAATTCCTTTGCTTAAAGAAATTTTACAGATTAACCCCGATATAAAAATAATGGGTTCACCGTGGAGTCCGCCTGTATGGATGAAAGATAACGGCAGCTCAATAGGCGGGAGTCTGCTGCCGCAATATTACAGCGTGTATGCTCAGTATTTTGTAAAGTACATACAGGCTATGAAAGCAAAAGGCATTGCCATTGATGCCGTTACTATTCAAAACGAACCGCAGCATGGCGGTAATAATCCAAGCATGGTAATGTCGGCGGTTCAGCAAGCTGATTTTATAAAAAATAATTTAGGGCCGGTATTTCGTACAGCAGCTATTACCACCAAAATCATTATATGGGATCATAATTGCGATAATGCCGCTTTTCCAATTGCCGTTTTAAATGATGGCGCGGCAAAAGCTTTTATTGACGGCTGTGCTTTTCATTTATATGCCGGAGATATCAGTGCAATGTCGGCGGTTCATTCTGCGCATCCTGATAAAAATCTTTACTTTACCGAACAATGGACGGGAGCCACCGGAACTTTTGACAGTGATTTAAAGTGGCATGTGAAAAATGTGATAGTCGGCTCTGTACGTAATTGGAGTAAAGTGGCGCTGGAATGGAATCTTGCCAATGATGGAGCTTATAAGCCCCATACATCCGGCGGATGTACTGAATGTAAGGGTGCGCTTACGTTGGACGGAGCCATTAATAGAAATGTAGCTTATTATATCATTGCTCATGCATCGCGGTTTGTTCCACCCGGCTCGGTACGGATTGAAAGTAATAATGCCGGAAGTATTTTTAATGCAGCATTTAAAACACCTGACGGCAAGAAAGTGTTGATTGCAGTAAATGATGGAAATGCCGAAGCAGGGTTTAATATAAAGTATAAAGGTAAATGGGTAACGACTACGTTGCCGGGTGGCGGTGTAGGCACTTATGTTTGGTAAAAAAGTTATAAAGAAAAATGCGATATATTTTTATCATAGCCGCGGTATTATCCTTACAAGCTAATTGTAAGAAAAATAGTGCGTCCCCGCCGGTGAAGCCTTTTGTAAAACCCCCTATAGTAAAAAATATTTTACTTAACAATACTTCCTTTGACAATACTTTGTACGGAACGGCCAACCAACCGGCCATCGCCGTAAGTTTTAGTGAACAGGTTATGCAGAACACCGTTGCCCCGGCAGTTAAATTAACCGATGCGGCAGGAAATGATATTACGGTTGTCATTTCTTTTCAGAATAAAGACTCCGCATTCATTGTTCAACCTTCCTCTCCGCTGAACTTTCTTTCAAAATATAATTTTAAAATAGCTGCTACGCTAAAATCTGCTTCGGGCGGAAGTTTGAATACAGCTATTGACAAGACGTTTATTACACGAATAGATTCATCGAGAAAATTTCCGGCAATAACGGATAATGAATTATTAGATAAAGTACAGCTGCAAACATTTAAATATTTTTGGGATTACGGTCACCCGGTAAGTGGCCTGGCAAGAGAAAGAAGTAATGCCACGCCTGAAACAATTACAAGCGGCGGCAGCGGTTTTGGTATTATGGCCATACCTGTCGGTATCAACAGAAATTTTATTACAAGGGCGCAGGGACTGGCAAGAATGCAAACCATTGTTACCTTCTTAAAAAATACTGCGCAAAAATTTCACGGTGCTTTCCCGCATTGGTTAAACGGAACAACCGGAACAATTATCCCTTTCAGTCAAAAAGATAATGGAGCAGATTTAGTGGAGACTTCTTATTTAATGACGGGCTTATTAACGGCACGGCAATATTTTAACGGGGGCGATGCAGCGGAAGTGACTTTGAGAAACGACATTACAGCATTGTATAATAATGTAGAATGGGATTGGTTTCGTAACGGCGGACAAAATGTTTTGTATTGGCACTGGAGCCCCAACTTTAATTGGGAAATGAATCATCAAATAAGAGGATGGAATGAATGTTTGATTACTTATGTACTGGCAGCATCATCAACTACACATGGCATTTCCGCAAGTGTGTATACAAACGGATGGGCAAATAGCGGTAACAGCCCTTTTAAAAACGGCAGCAGCTACTATGGTTATCAATTGCCGCTTGGTGAGAGCTTAGGCGGCCCTCTTTTCTTTTCGCATTATTCATTTCTCGGAATTAACCCCAACGGTTTGAATGATGCGTATGCCAACTATCAAACACAAACAAAAAATCATACACTAATTAATTACGAATATTGTAAAGCAAATCCGAAAGGCTATTTTGGTTACAGCGACTCTTGTTGGGGATTGACGGCAAGTGATATTCTAAACGGATACACGGCAAGTTCGCCGACCAATGATGTAAGTTTTATAGCGCCAACAGCCGCTCTTTCATCTTTCCCGTATACTCCTGCAGAAAGTATGAAAGCGTTAAAGTTTTTTTATTATGTTTTAGGTGATAAGATTTTTAAAGAGTACGGCTTTGCAGATGCTTTTTCATTAAAAGAGTTGTGGTACGCAAATTCTTTTTTGGCGATAGACCAGGGACCTATAATAGTAATGATTGAAAATTACAGAAGCGGTTTGTTGTGGAATTTATTTACATCCTGCCCTGAGGTAAAAAACGGAATGAAGAATGTTTTAGGGTTTACTGCCCCATATTTATAAAAACCAATGCAATGCGAAAATTAACTGCTGCGATTATTTTAGTGAACTGTGTAATTAATATTAATGCACAGTCGCTCACAAAAGGAAAGTACGGCGATGGCCCGGACGATGTGCCTGCTGTAGGTATCATAAAGAACCTAACCGACGATCAATTGCTTGAAACTGTACAACGCCAAACCTTCCGTTTCTTTTGGCATGGCGCACATCCTGTAAGCGGATTGGCATTGGAAAGAAGTAACACCGTATCGGCAGAGCATTACTGGGATTATATTAATGAAGCATGGGATGAACCCAACTTCAGTAAAACAACTTTTGGCCCCGATGCCGGAGCCATTGGCGGTACAGGTTTTGGAATTATGAGTACAGTCGTTGCGGCAGAGAGGGGATGGATAGGAAGAGATACTGCTGTACGGCGTTTAATTAAGATTGCTGATTTTTTAATTAATGCCGATTGTTATCACGGCATCTACCCGCATTTCATGAATGGCAGAACAGGCAAGACAATAAAATTTGATCGGCTGGATGATGGCGCTGACATTGTAGAAACATCTTACCTGCTCATGGGTTTTCTTTGTGCAAGAGAATATTTTAATAAAGAAACACCAAGAGAAATTTATTTACGTAAACGCATCAATCAAATGTGGGGAGCTGCCAATTGGAAGTGGCATACCAACGGTGAAAAAAAATTATACTGGCACTGGAGTCCCAATAATGGTTTTGATATGAACTTCCCGGTATGGGGTTACAATGAATGTTTGATTACGTATATCATGGCGGCATCAGCACCCAATCCTAATAAAGCTATTCCGAAAGAAGCATACGATGGTACATGGGCCGGCAGTTTTGGTTTTAAAAACGGGAGAGAATATTACGGTATGGTATTGCCATTGGGAAATTATGATAAGGATAAAGGCGGCCCGTTATTTTTTGAGCAATATACTTTTCAAGGTATCGATCCGAATGGTTTAACAGATTCATTGGGCAATGATTATTTTTTGCAAGGTAAAAACCATACACTTATTAACAGGGAATATTGCAAAGAGAATCCTAAAAAGTTTAGAGGCTACAGCGATAAAGTGTGGGGCTTAACAGCAGGCGACAGTTATAAAGGTTATGTGGCACACAGCCCGGAAAATGACAGGGGTGTGATACAACCCACTGCTGCTATTTCGTCAATGCCGTATACGCCAAAGGAAAGTATAGAAGCCTTGCGACATTTTTATTATAATTTGGGAGATAAAATTTGGAGCAAGTACGGTTTTGTAGATGGTTTCAGTATTCATCACAACTGGTACGCAAAATCTCATTTAGCAATAGACCAGGGACCGATTATAACTATGATTGAAAATTACCGTACCGGTTTATTGTGGAAGCTATTTATGAAAATACCGGATATACAAAACGGTTTAAAAAAATTAGGTTTTAAAAGCACTCAATTTAAATAAGCAAGATGCCGGTTGCAAAATCATTATTGAGAATTTGGAAATATTTGGAAAATGCGATCTTCATTTTTGTATTTTTCTATACGGCTTATTATCTTGTTTCTAATTTTTCAGTATATGCATGGGATACCATGCAGGGTAAAGGGTTTATTACTACTTTTTCAAAGCATCTGAGTGATAAGGAATATTACAATTGTGTGCTGGCAGTAGTCTTATCGTTGGTTTCTTTTTTTTATATTTCAGAAATTGTATTGCTTTTTATTGAAGTGATAAAAAGAGAGAAACATGTAAAATGGAATTATGCTAAATGGAAAATTATTTTTAACGATGTGGTGAAGCGCTATAAGCTCACCTTTATGGCCAACTATTTTGGAGAAGTTTTGGCTAAAATAATTTTGCTTGATATATTCTGGAAAGTTCAACCGTTCTTTCAGCAATTTTCTTTATTCACTACTGATTTTGCCTGGTATAGCTGGATATATGCATATCTTATTTGGGAATTATCAACCTGGGTGTGGCATTACGGGGCGCATCGTATCCGCTTATTCTGGTGCCTGCATTCCCCCCATCATGCCCCCGAAGAATTAAATATGACATCTGCTTGGGTACATTTTTTCGCTGAAGGATTTTATACATCCGCCGTGCAATTAATAATATTAATGGTATTGGGTGTACAGCCTAAAATGTTGTTGGTGATAATGGCTATAGAGGTTTCCTGGGGAACATTTATACATGCAGGCGAACGTTCATTTAAAAAAGGCCGGTTGGGTATCTTACACCATTTTATTGTTACACCATCTCATCACCGGGTGCATCATGCAAAAAATCCATTGTACATGGATACTAACTTTTGTACGTTTCTGCCTTTTTGGGATTGGCTGTTTGGCACACTGCAACCGCAACGTGATGAAGTGAAATTGGAATACGGCATTACCAGGAAAATGGAAACGGGTAATTTTATAGATTTTTATTTTGGCGAATTTTTTTTACTGTTCAGGGATGTAAAAAAAGCAAGCGGATTTAAAAATAAACTTTTATATCTTGTAAAGTCTCCGGGCTGGAGCCCGGAAGGCACAGAACATACTGCTGCTGTGCTAAGGAATAATTTTTTGAAAGAGAACCCTGAACTTGGACTCACAAGCAGGGATTTATTTATGAGAAAACCTGAAATCAGTAAAGAATTATAATGAATAAAGTAATGAAAAATATAAATGATTGGCGCGGCCGGGGTTTACGGCATTGTTTAATTGCCTGTTCCGTTTCAATGAGGCAACTCGTCATGAGTATAACTTTATTCTGCATCCTGATCACAGCGTTTAGTTTTACCGCAGCCGCACAAACAAAAACTGATTCAAATTTCATACGCAATAAAATCAAGGGTCTTATTACCGGCACGGTACTCGGCGATGCATTGGGCGGCCCTATAGAGTTCCAGGGTCATGCAGAAATACAAGCCTCTCCGAATCCGCCAAAATTATGGATAGATACAACTGATTTAATTGATGATGCTGAATTGAAAGCTGCAGCAGAAAGAATGTATTTAAGGGAATACAAATATATATTGCCGCAGGTTCAATCTTACGGAAGCTGGACTGAAAATGCACCTTCGGGAACAGTAACGGATGACAGTCGACATAAAATAATTTTGATGCACATGCTGCGTACTGCACTGAAAAAAAATCAATGGCCGCTTACTGATAAACATTCCGCACAGGCCTATTTGGATTGGGCTAAATCTAAAACTATAAAAACGCATTCCGGCTACGATACATTATGCCCTCAGTGGTTAGATGAAACATACAAATCCATCAACTGGTTAATGGGTAGCCGTGAAATTGGAAAAGCTTACCCTGTAGAAAGAATGTGGAATGCATTGCCCACTTGCTACGGGCAAATGGCATTAACACCGATGGCGGCATTGTACCCCGGCGAACCCGAGAAAGCCTATTTGGCTGCGTATAACACAGCGTGGTTTGATGTTGGGTTTGCAAAAGATATGGTGGCTTCATCAGTAGCGGGTATATCAGTTGCTCTAACACTCGACCCCGCAAAAATGAGTAATGAAGAGTTATGGAGCAAAGTTTTTGATGCCATGAAAAATACCGATCCGTATGGTTATTTAAAAGTGCCCTGGTGCGAAAGACAGGTACAACGTTGGCTCAGTCTGTCCGATTTGTATGTACAGCAAGCCACCGGTTCGCCGGCAAAACTATTTGCATTGCTTGATAAAGAATTTATGTACACTACCAAGTGGGAGGCACAGGTGCCCTTTCTATTTGTGTTCTGTGTGCTAAAAATTTGCAAGTATGATCCGCTGGCTGCCATGCAACTCAGCATTGAGTGGGGCAACGACCATGATACGTATCCGCAGTTTCTCGGTGCATTCGTTGGTGCTATTTATGGTCCGGATATTTTTAAAAAAGAAATGAGAGAAACCATTACAAAAAGATTGCAATTGGATTATGATGAAAATATAGAGGAGTGGGTGAATACGTTGATGAAGGTTCAGCAGTTGGGAAAGAAAAAGGTCTTGTTCAGGTAATTTTTCAGTGTCTTACAAAATGAGGAAGCATCCCCGCCCGGGCGGGGCGAAATTAATAGACTTAATGCTATAGGAAACCGGGGTGGGTTGCTGAACAGAATTACAGAAAGATGAAGAGTGCCCCGATGCAGCACACAAGTCCAACTCGGGGTCGGTGACGACGCAACGGAAGCTTAATAGTAGTACAAAAGCCAAGTACATAAAAAAATATTTATAAAAAAGAAAATTATAAATTATGGAAACGAATAATACTTCCTCTTTCGAGGCTTCATCACGCAGAGAATTTTTGCAACGCACCGCTATGGCCGGCGCTGCTGTATTGCTTTCATCATTAGAAAGCTGGGCGATAACAACCCCCGATAAAAAATTAAGGGTAGCCTTAATTGGCTGCGGCAGTGTAAGCAACCGCTACATACCTAAGCTAATGTCATCATCGCTTATTGAGCTGGTAAGTTTGTGCGACATAAAACATGAAAGAGCAGAAGCACAAAACAAACAGTACAGTGTAAATGCAAAAACCTACCGCAATATTGATGAAATGCTGAAAGGTGTGCCGTTTGATATGATGGTAACTACAACCGATATGCAGGTGCATGGTGAGCTGAATAAAAAAGCGTTGCTGGCAGGCAAACATGTGTGGAGCGAAAAACCAATGGCTAATACGTATGCAGAAGGCAAAGCATTGCTGGAATTAGCGAAAAGTAAAAAATTGCGTTTGTGGGGTGCGCCGGCAGTGGTAAACAGCCCGCAGTTTGCATTTATGAGCAAACAAATACAGGAGGGAAAGCTGGGTCGTATTGCAAGTGCTCACGGACAATACGGGCATACGGGCCCCAACTGGAGCGCTTTTTTTTATGAGAAGGGCGGCGGCAGCATGCCCGATTTGGGTGTGTACAATATGGCTACACTAACGGGCTTGCTCGGGCCGGCAAAAAGTATAATGGCCATGACGAGTATTGTAAACCCCGAACGCACCGTAGATGATAAAGGGAAAATAAAAGTAGTGGCGGAAGATAACGCACATATTTTAATGGAACATGATAAAAATGTTATCAGTCATGTGATGTGCGGCTTTTGTTATTTCGACCCTCACGGGCATGAAGCTACTAATCAGACATTGCACTCTATTCAAATTTACGGCGACTACGGCAACATGCGTTTAATTGGATATGATTGGGAAACAAACGGAGTAATGCTGGATACAGATTGGGAAAAACCACCGGTACTGGTTAGTGCTGATAAAGGCGGCTATGTATGGCAGGAAGGCGCAAACGTTGTTGGTGAAAGTTTGTTAACCGGTGTTGAACCAAAAATAAATGTAGAACATGCATTGCATGTGCTTGAAATAATTGAAGCGGCGAGAAAATCGCAGGTAACGGGCATGCGGATAAAACTGAAGAGTAAGTTTAAATGGCCGGTGGTGTAACCCCCAACCCCTTACGAAAAAATCGGGACAGGCGCCGGTGAGTTTGTGAGTCTTGCTTTCAGAAACATACCCGCCCGGGCGGGGCGAATTGAGTAAATTTAATTGTGTAGGAAATCGGGGTGGGTTACAGGATTTTGTATTACATGGCATCGCCCCTTGCGTCGTCTTTGACCCCGAGTAAGATTTCTGTGCATCCTCGGGACACCCTTGTACTGTATATTTTCATGTCATTAATAAATAAATGAGCAAGCAATTAGAAAATAAAAATATAGTTATTATCGGCGGCACAACAGGCCTTGGCCTTTCGGCAGCAAAAGCATTTGTAGCTGTAGGAGCAAATGTGGTGGTGGTTGGACGAAATGAAGAAAGTGTTGCCGCTGCAAAAAATGATTTGGGTGCAACTGCAATTGCAGTAAGCGGCGATGCTGCACAGGAAACAACCGCAGTGAATGCAATTGAGAAATGCATACAAGAATTCGGCAGCTTTGACGGATTGTATCATGTAGCGGGCGGCAGCGGACGTAAAATGGGCGATGGTCCCCTGCATGAATTAACATTGGATGGTTGGAATAAAACAATGGAATTGAATTTAACATCTTTGATGTTATCCAATCAAGCGGCTGTAAAAAAATTTTTAGAACTTGGAACGAGCGGCACCATTTTGAATATGGGTTCGGTGCTGGGCTATTCACCATCTCCGAAATATTTCTCAACACATGCGTATGCGGCTGCCAAAGCAGCCATAATCGGTTTTAGTAAATCAATTGCTGCGTATTATGCTGCAAATAATATCCGTGTAAATGTAATTGCACCTGCATTGGTAGAAACGCCGATGGCACAACGTGCAGCCAATGATTCAGCAATTTTAAATTTTATTAAAGCAAAACAACCATTGGACGGCGGACGAATTGGACAGCCCGAAGATTTGGATGGATTAGCAGTTTATTTTATGAGTGATCAATCTAAGTTTACAACAGGGCAGGTGATTGCGGTAGATGGTGGGTGGACAATAAGCAGCCCCACCTAAATCCTCCCCGGAGGGGAGGACTTGAGAACATCAAAGTTTAAATGACTTTACATATGCGTGGGATTTAATAATCAATAATGAATAATTAATAATTGAGTAAGATAGCTATTATAGGAATTGATTTAGGCGGCACCCGTATCAAAGGCGTTGCCATTGACTCAAACGGAAATGTATTGCATCAAATTTATACACCCACCAACGATGGTGAAGGAGAAGTGTGGAAAGCAGCGATTGCGAAAACGGTAAATGATTTAAAAGAAAAATTAAATATAAAAAAAATAATTGCAGGCATTTCAGCGCCGGGTTTACCCAATAAAGAAAATACGGCCATTGGTTTTATGCCCGGCCGATTGGAAGGATTGGAAAATTTTGCCTGGAGCAATTATTTGCAGACTCCGACTTATGTATTGAATGATGGCGTAGCTGCATTAGTAGCCGAAGCAAAAACCGGCGCAGCAAAAGAAAGCATCAATGCAATTATGGTTACATTGGGTACAGGTGTTGGCGGTGCATTACTCATTAATAAACAGGCTTACCAGGGTTCATTTAATAAAGCGGGACATATTGGTCACATGGTAATTGACAGTGACGGTGATAAAGATGTAACTAATATGCCCGGCAGTTTGGAAGAATGTATCGGCAACTGTACAATTGAAAAAAGAACGGGTGGAAAATTTTCTTCCACACACGAATTATTGATTACCATGAGAAGCGGCGATACATTTGCAAAAAATATTTGGCATGTATCTGTAAAAAAATTAGCTATCGGATTGGCATCCGTAAGCAATATTATTTCGCCGGATACCATTGTGGTAGGCGGCGGCATAGCAGAAGCCAACGATGATTTGTTTATACCTTTAAATAAATGGTTTGATGAATTTGAATGGCAGCCCGGAGGTATTCGTCCGAAGATTGTAAAGGCGGTACACGGCGACTTGGCAGGAGCTATCGGCGCGGCTTGTTTTGCGATGGATAAAAAATAAAGCAACTTAAATTAATTTATAATTGACATCAATTCAAAAAGCATATTTTAATTATTACGTAAAAATGATTACAAGGATTTCTTTTTTGTTTCTTCTTTTTTCGACGAGTTTATCTTTTGGTCAGCAGGTACCGGCCTATAAAAATGCCCGGCTGCCCGTTAGTGAAAGAGTAAATGATTTATTAAGCCGTATGACTCCTGAAGAAAAGTTTTGGCAGCTTTTTATGATAGCAGGAGATTTTGATACATCAAAACAGGAGCAATACAAAAATGGAATTTTTGGTTTTCAATTCGGCGCTTCAATAAGGAATGATAATGGCGCAGAGCAGTTATTGGCTTACGATGCTGAGGAAAAGCAGTCAGCGTTTATTTCAAAAATTAACAAGGCACAAAAATATTTTACTGAACAAACGAGGCTCGGCATTCCCGTTATTATTTTTGATGAGGCATTGCATGGATTGGTACGGCAAAATGCTACTGCCTTTCCGCAAGCTATCGCATTGGCTGCAACGTTTGATGTTTCACTTATGAATAAAGTGGCTTTTGCCATTGCTGCCGAAACGAAACGGCAGGGTATACACCAGGTGCTTTCGCCGGTTATCAATATTGCGAGTGATGTTCGCTGGGGAAGAACAGAAGAAACTTACGGCGAAGACCCTTTTTTAACATCTCAGATGACCGGCGCCTATATTAGAAATTTTGAACAACAGGGAATTATTACCACTCCTAAACATTTTCTTGCTAATGTTGGCGACGGCGGCCGCGATAGTTATCCTATTCACTTTAATGAAAGACTTTTAAAAGAAATTCATTTGCCTCCTTTTAAAGCAGCTATTGAAAACGGTGCCGGTTCCGTAATGACATCGTATAACTCGGTTGATGGCAGCCCGGCTACTGCAAGTAAATATTTATTAAGAGATATTTTAAGGAATCAAATGGGCTTTACCGGTTTTGTTATTTCAGATGCAAGTGCCGTGGGCGGCGCCAATGTGCTTCATTACACGGCAAAAGATTATGCTGATGCAGGTAAGCAAGCTGTTGAAAATGGATTGGATGTAATTTTTCAAACTCAGCACGGTCACTATAAATTATTTATCGAACCTTTTTTAAATGATAGTGTAAATAAAGAACATATTAATGAAGCAGTGACCCGCGTATTAACTGCAAAATTTAAGTTGGGTTTATTCGAAAATCCATACAGCAGACCGGATACAAACATTCTGCAACAGCAAATCATAAACCGTAGTTTGGCAAAAGAAGCAGCTGCAAAATCATTTGTGTTGCTGCAAAATAGAAATCAACTGCTTCCTCTTAATAAAAAGTTGAACTCAATTGCCGTAATTGGAGAAGATGGAAAAGTAGGGCGTTTGGGCGGTTACAGCGGACCCGGTATCCGGGTTGTTTCTGTTTATGATGGTATAAAACAATTTGCAGGTAATAAAATAAAAATAAACTATGCTGAAGGTGCAGGCAGAAATGAAATTGAGTATACAGCCATTCCTGAGGAATATTTATTTACCAATGAAAGTTTAAAACAAAACGGGCTTACCGGAAATTATTATAAAAATATTACGCAAGCGGGCGAAGCTGCAAAACGAACAGATGCGGCAATTGATTTTAACTGGACTTTGTACGGACCCGATAACCTGCAGGTGAATCAATTTTACAGCGTACAATGGTCAGGCATTTTACGTTCCCCGGTAACAGGTAATTATAAAATAGGGTTGGAAGGAAACGACGGGTACCGTTTATTCATTGATGAAAAACTGGTGATCGACCGATGGAAAAAACAAAGTTGGCATACTGAATTGATTCCGTTTCAATTTAAAAAAGATAAAACGTATAAGCTGCGTATTGAGTTTTATGAGCCGGAAGGCAATGCCCGGATAAAACTGATCTGGAATGCAGGCGTAGAAAATAAATGGCGGTCGAAAATAAAACAGGCAGTTAGTTTGGCACAACAATCAGATGTGGCTATCGTTGTCGCAGGTATTATCGAAGGTGAGTTTCTGGACAGGGCAATACTAACATTGCCGGGCAAACAGGAAGATTTGATACAAGCTATTGCCGCAACAGGCAAACCCGTTATAGTTTTATTGGTTGGAGGCAGTGCAATAGAAATGAGTAACTGGATTAAGAATGTAAACAGTGTCGTGCAAATATGGTACCCGGGAGAAGCAGGAGGAGAAGCTGTGGCCGATATGTTATTTGGTATAACAAACCCCGGAGGCCGCTTACCTGTTACATTTCCTTTGCAAGCAGGGCAATTGCCTTTGGTGTACAATCATAAACCAACAGGTCGCGGCAATGATTATGTAAACCTGAGTGGCCAGCCATTATTTCCGTTTGGTTATGGATTAAGTTATACAAACTTTGAATACAGCAATATGCAGATAAGTAAAGCAGTTATTAATAGTGATGAAAGCTTAACTGTAAGTTGTAACATTAAGAATACGGGTAAACTTACCGGTGATGAGGTTGTACAACTATATCTTCATGATGAATTGGCTTCTGTGGTACGACCTGTAGCTGAGTTAAAAGCATTTGAGCGAATCAGCTTAAAACCGGATGAAAGCAAAACCGTTACATTCAATCTAAACCCTGAAACATTTAAGATGTATAATCGGCAAATGCAATGGGTAACAGAACCGGGAGATTTCAGGATTATGTTGGGTGCTTCCGTTAAAGATACCAGGCTTTGGAGGATGGTTACTGTAAAGTAAAGTTTTAATTACTGTCAATCGAACCCTTTTTAAAATAAAAAACTATTCTTTACCGCAGCTAATTCTGTTTAATTATTAGTAGATTTAGGTGATAATAACATTTTAATTTAGCATGACACTTACCGAAGATTATTTACTAAAATGCTCCGGCATTATTGAAACGATAAAAGCACAGCAACCGCAAATACAACAAACAGCCAAGTGGTTCGCCGAAAGTATTTTAGCCGGCCGGGTAGTGCATTTGTTTGGCACCGGCCATAGCCGTATAATGGTAGAAGAAATGTGGCCGCGGTACGGTTCATTTCCGGGTTTCAATCCTATTGTTGAATTATCACTCACATTTCATAACAATGTAACCGGTGCTAACGGGCAACGTCAAGCCATGTTCTTAGAAAATGTACCGGGCTTGGCCGAAAGAATTTTGCGCAACTTTAATTTGAGTGAAAAAGATTGTGCCCTGGTGGTTTCATCAAGTGGCAGCAATATTGTACCAATCGAAATGGCGGAGTTGTTTCAGCAGAAGAAAATAAAAACCGTTGTGTTAATAACAAAAGAACATTCGGCGAAAAGTAAAAGCAAAAGAGCGGACGGGAAAAAATTGAGTGACTTTGCAGATGTGATTTTAGATACCGGTGCACCGGTTGGCGACTCCATGATTTATATTGACGGATTAGAAACACCTGTAGCACCCGGTTCAACAGTGGGGGGTATTATAATTATTAACAGCATTAAAGCGGAAGTAGCAAAGTTGCTTACAGAAGCAGGACAACCACCAAAGGTGTTAACTGCAACTGCTATAGTTGGCGATGAAAAAGCAAAAAAATTATTTGAAGCAGCGTATGATGAACATTCGCAAAGAATGGCAAAGCTTAGCCCCTAAACCCCATGAAGGGAGCTTAGGAGACTAATACTTTATAGAGCATTAGTCTTTTTGCAGAAATTATCCTCTGCATATTAAAGTTGAAGAAAGAACGAATGAACATGTGGAAGATAAAATGTTTAGAGAAGGTATGAAGTACCGTTCCTCTCTTTCGGAGAGGGAGAAGGAGGGTGAGGCCAAGCTCAATAGAATTAATGTTGTACAAGAGTGCGACGCCAATGAAGCTAAATGGAAATACAATTGTTTGGCACCAAAAATATTTTGTGAAAAAAATAAAAATGATGAATACTAATAAACCTTTAAACACCCCTTTAGGGGATGGGGGTACAACCCCAATTCGCACAACAGTAGTAGGCAGCTATCCCTTCCCGGGTTGGCTGGAGTTTGCTTCGCAAAACATGGATAAATTCGGCAAAGCCGATATTGAAGAAATTATTGAAGACGCTGTGATTGCGGCTATTCATGACCAGGTAACGGCCGGACTTGATGTAATAACCGATGGCGAGCAAACTCGTTTGGATTTTAATTTATCTTTTTACGGATTTATCAACGGCATTGAAAACAATGATACCGAAACAAGAAAATTTGGTCCTGCTGCACATGACCAACGCGGTAAAAATAATATTGTAGGCGATTTGGTTGCACCCAATGGTTTAGGCGCCGTTGCCGAGTTTTTGCGATTGAAAAAATTAGCGCCTGCCGGGCCGATACTGAAGGCAAGTGTGCCGGGCCCTTTTACATTAAGCGGAAGATTATTGCCTAATGCAAAATATAAAGATCGCTACGCCATCACTGAAGCGTTATTACCCATCATAAGCAAAGAACTGGAAGCATTGGTAGCAGCAGGTTGTACCGAGATAACCGTGGATGAACCCAGCATGAGTTGTTATGCCTATAAAGAAGACACGAAAAGATTTGTAGATATTTTTAACAGAACAGTAAAAGGAATTGCAGGTAAATGTAATCTGAGTACGCATTTATGTTTCGGAAATTTTAAAGGAAGGCCTGTAGGATTCAGGACTTTAAAACCCATGCTGCCCGATTTTTTAGAAATGAATGTGGATGAAATTCATATTGAAATGGCGAACAGGGAATTTGCCGAAATAGAATTATTAAAACCATTTGCAGAAAAAATGAATGTGGCTGTAGGTATCATTGATGTAAAAAATTATTATATAGAAACCGTGGATGATGTAGTGGAGAGAATTAATCGTTGCTTAAAATATATACCTGCTGAAAAATTATCGGTAGCGCCGGATTGCGGCTTAAGTCAAACAGCCAGGTGGGCGTCAAGACAAAAATTGATGAATATGGTAAAAGGAGCTAAGAAAGTAAGAGAAAATTTGTAATGTTATGCAATTAGAAATTTATAAAGATTACGAGACGCTATCTGCGCATGCTGCTGATGAAATTGTTGAGTTGGTTAAAAATAAGCCAAATGCAGTTATATGTCTTGCATCAGGCGATACGCCGCGTCTTACCTGTACATGTACGGTAGAAAAAGCGATAAAAGAAAAAGTAGATTTCAGTCAATGTACTTTCATCGGCCTTGATGAATGGGTGGGTGTGCCGCCGGAGAATAAAGGAAGTTGTAATTGGTTTTTTCAAAGCCTTTTTTTGCAACCGTTGAAAATGCCTGCAGCAAATATTCATCTTTTCAATTCAATGTCAGATGACCTTGCCGGCGAATGCGGTAAAATGGATGCCGTCATTGCTGCCAAGGGAGTAATAGATTTAATGATTGTCGGTATTGGTATGAACGGGCATATCGGTTTTAATGAGCCGGGTGTTTCTTTCGATAACTATTCTCATGTCATCGGCCTTGATCCGATAACTTTATTCGTTGGTCAAAAATATTTTACTGAAACAGTTAAACTCAGTAAAGGAATAACGCTTGGTTTAAAACATTTGGTGGAATCTAAAAAAGTATTGCTGATTGCCAACGGAAATAAAAAAGCTGAAGTAATAAAAAAAACGGTTGAAGGAATAATTACAAATTCTTTTCCTGCAAGTATTATGCAACTGCATGCAAACGGCTTTGTCCTGGTAGATGAATCAGCAAGTTCATTATTAGAATAACCAAAATCAATTAATGAGTAAAGCCACCGTTCTTCGTATTTTATATTTCCTGGTTTTTTGTTGCACAGGTGCCTGGCTGCCAAAGCTGGCGGATTTTTGTATCAGCAAGGGATTTAGTTCCGGGCAAATGAGTTTGTTGCTGAGCATTACACCTGTTATGATGTTTGCAGTGCAGCCGCTGTACGGCATGATGGCGGATAGGCTGGGGTATAAAAAAACATTGCTTATTGCTTCTTTGTTTTCATCAGTAAGCTACTTGGGTTACTTATACAATGGAGGAGGTTATTGGTGGTTTGTTACTGTAACTGTTGTCATGTCTGTATTTTACAATACCATTCAGCCGGTGCTTGACAGTATTGCACTGCAGGTTTCAAAAAGCGATTCAAAATTTTCATACGGTACATTGCGCATTTTTGGAGCAGCCGGCTGGGCATTTACCGCTATTATTACCGGGCAGGTAATTGACGCGGTGGATATCACCGTAATTTTTATTGTTTCATTTGTTACCATGTTTCTTGTTTTTCTTTTTTCTTTTTGGCTTAAAGATGAGACGCTTAATAAAACTGCTGTTGAACAAAACACTTACAGCAATATTATCGATGTTATTAAAAACCGACAACTGTTGTTTTTATTGTTTTGTGTATTCGTTATTTCTGCCGGCGCCACTACCATCTGGAATTTTTATTCCACTTATATGAAGGAGAATGGCGCCTCCGATTCGTTAGTCGGATATGGTTTATCTTTTCAGGGCCTTTGTGAATTGCCCTTATTTTATTTTTCGGCAAGAATAATTTTACGGCTGAAGTTAAAAACTACCTTACTTATTACTATACTCGCCACCGCAATACGAATGTTGTTATACAGCGCCGTTAAAAACCCTTATGCCGCCTTACCTATTGAAGTATTGCACGGTTTTTCCTGGAGTTTGTTTTGGGTGGTATGTGTGGAGTATGTAAACAAACTGGTAGATGAAAGGTGGATGGCAACAGGGCAATCGTTGTTATATGCTTCATACTTTGGCATTGGAGCCATTGCCGGCAATTACTGGACGGGTTTTTTAAAAGAGTATAAGCAAATGCAGATTGCAGATATATTTTTATTGAATGCAGGAATTATTTTTATAACAGGAGTTGTAGTTTTGGTTTTTATGAAAGATAAAAGCGCAAACTCAATTGCTGCACCAAATTAAATAGGCGCTTTTAAAAATGTCTGTTTTTTACCACTAACTCGCCTGTTTCTCTCACCAACTTTACGTTTCAAAATTTTATCGTTATGAAACGTCACACCCCGATTTTGACTGGCTGCGTATCGCCCTGGAATGCGATTGCCATGACTATCAACATTTAGTAAAGGATTATAAAGAATTTACCGGTTTAATTCCGGCGGCTTTTCATGAAGTTGAAAACAATGCACCCGAGAGAAAATTTGGATTGAGTGATGGGTATTGTAAAGATTAGGGATTTTATAAGCTGTTTCTTGTTTGGCTAAAGCCAAGATACCTCTGACTATTTATCCACCGGCTAAAGCCGGTGGCAATTCATCGCTGATTTTTTATATAAAAGTCTTCAACAATTACTTCTTTTTTCAAATTGTCTGAGGCGGCTTTTCATGAGGTTGAAAACAATGCACCTGAAAGAGAATTTGGATTGAGTGAAGGGTACTATAAAGATTAGGAGTTTATAAGCTGTTTGGCTAAAGCCAATACACTTTTACTTTTTTTCACCGGCTAAAGCCGGCGGCAATTCATCGCTGATATTTTGTAATATATCCTTCAACAATTCCTTAGCAAGGAATATTTATTTTGTATTCGATTAATATTAGCTGCTTCTTTTTTTAATTGCCTCCGTCTTGCAAGTTAATTTTTATTTTCGACTCAACAGTCGTATTTGAATTGCCTCCGGCTTTAGCCGGAGGAGAGAAGGAACAAATAAATAACTCTCCCGGCTTTAGCCAAAACTATCCCAAATTCTCAGCGAATTTTTGAAACCCGTATTTGCTGATAAACTCATCATATTCCTGTTGAAATGTTTTGTGCTTATGATGCTCTTCCTGGTTTTTAATATACTCCCTTACTTTATCAATCATCGATTCTGAAACCGAAACCGCAAAGTACTCATCCTGCCATTCAAATTTTTGTTTGGTCAACCATTCCTTGTTAATCCAAAAAGAAGATTCTCCTTTTATCAACTGCACCACTTTCTCAATAGTTTGGTTGGTGCTCAATGAAATAAGACAATGGCAATGATCTGAATGTCCGTTTACAAAATCTATGAACACGTCTTTCTTTTTTGCATTATCTTTTATATGGTGCCAAACTTTTTCTCTTAGCTCTACCGAGTCAAGAAATTGAGCCCTGTTTTTTGTACTCCAAACAAGATGAATATAAACTTTTACAAATGGCATAATAATGTATTTATTGTTTGGCTAAAGCCAATAGACTTTTACTTTTCCCGGCCGGCTAAAGCCGGCGGTAATTCATCCTTTTTTTAAAATTAATTTCTACTTCAAAAAGAGTTCATCATTGTTATACAGTTGACCGAAGCCCTGAAGCAATATACAAACCTTACCCGGGTTCTGCGATGTCGCCAGTGTCGCTCAATCAGGGAATCCTGATAGCTATCGGGACCGGCAACAAAAAATCATAAACCCTTCCTCATCTCCCCCACACACCACTCTACAAAATTTATTACCTGGTCTTCTACCGGGGCATAAGGGCCGGGACGGTAACCGTTAGTTTCAATACCTCTAAAATTATTCTCACACAATGCGCCATCCTGCTCTCCGGTAATTTCCCAAAATTCAGTTAAGCGTTTCAAGTCATAATCTTTTCCTTCCACGGCATCTTTGTCTACCAACCAGCAAAATTCCACATCGGTTGCAGAAGGATTAACACCGGTCACTCTCATAGTCCATATATAATCACTCACAGCATCCATCCAAAAGTTAGGATAGTTGACCAAACCAACAACACCGGCATCATGATTTATATGGTTACCCATGGGGATGCTCACTTTCTTTCCATCCACACTGTAGCTCTCTACGCCGGGCCGCAAGGGATAACGAACAGCATAAGTAGTAGTGCCGGGTATTACTTCTATTAATTCGGTTGCCAAACCGGTTTCATTCCATGTCTTTCTTTTTTCTCTTTCCAATTCACTTGTATCTTCTCGCAGGTTAGCGCCAATTACGGCGCTGCAATATTCAGGGTGCGCACCGCCGCAGTGATAGCACTCACGAAAATTTTCTGCTACCAATTTCCAGTTAGCTCTTAATGTATAGCGTTTGATAGCGGCAACTTTCGATTCATTAATTTTATAAGGAGATAAATATGGCGCTAAACTTTTCTTGATAGAAGAAAAATCAGGGGCCGTTTCCGCTAAGCAAATAAAAATTAATCCTTCCACTACATCCACATGTACCGAACGCAGGTTGTGTTCTTCTTTACAAAAATCATCGGGCATCATACGGGCATTCAGCAACGTGCCATCTTTGTCAAAGACCCATTGATGATAAGGACAAATTAATTTTGCCGCATTACCTTTTTCGTGCAGGCAAATAGCGGAACCCCGATGAGTGCATGTATTGTAGTGAGCAAACACTTCGCCGTTATTGCCGCGAATGATGATTATGGCATCTTTTTGTAGTTGATAAATAAAATAATCACCGGGCTTTGGTATTTGCGCTGTATTGCCGGCAAACAACCAATTTTTTTGCCAGATATGCTGCCATTCAAAATTAAAGATTGATTGATTGGTATAGAACGGCTGCTCAAGGCTGTATCCCTGTCGATGATTTTCAAGCAGACTTTCCAAATCTTTTTTGTTCATGGTAACTGTTGATTTGCGGGTAAGTAAATTTACAATTAATCAGCAGAAGTGAGCTGTATTTTCCGGAAACAATTCGATGATTATTTTCCTGCGTGTCTTCGCTTGAGAAAGCAGTTTATTTACCGGCTGAAAGGGATTAATTCTGAGCGATTGTAGTTATATTTGGCTATCATTCTTTTGTGATAAAAATAATACATGACTCCTTACTATGCAACTGATTAAGGCAATAAAAAAGGATGAGGCTTTAATAGCTGAAATGGATGCGCTGTTGCATAACGACAACGGCTTTTCTTTGTGGTGGCTGGGCCAAAGCGGTTTTTTATTGCAATGGAAAGGGAAAAGAGTTTTAATAGATCCTTATCTTTCCGATTCGTTGACAAAAAAATATGCTGCCACCGATAAACCGCATACAAGAACAAGCGAATTGGTTGTCCGGCCCGAATTGCTTCGCAATATTTCAGCAGTTACATCAAGTCACAATCATACCGATCATTTGGATGCTGAAACCTTGATACCTGTTTTAGAAAATAACCCGGGTATACAATTTATTATTCCCGAGGCTAACCGGGATTTTGTTGCAGAGAGAGTAAAATGTAAAAAAGAATTCCCGATTGGATTAAATGACAAGCAATCCTTCACTGTTGATGATATTACTTTTTACGGCATACCGGCAAAGCACAATGAAATTGACAGAGATGGAAAAGGCAATTGCAAATACATGGGCTATGTAATTGAGTTCGGCAGTTATAAAATTTACCACAGCGGCGATACGCTTTGGTTTGATGAAATGATTGATTTGCTTAAGCCCTTTGCATTAGATGCAGCCATGCTTCCGATTAATGGTAATGACCCGGCAAGAAAGGTAGCGGGCAATTTAAATTGTGCAGAAGCGGCAAAATTGGGTAGGGCTTTAGGGGTAAAGCAGGTGATTCCTTGTCATTATGATATGTTTAGTTTTAATACGGCCGATGTAAATGAATTTGTAAAAGAAGCGGAAAAAATAAACCTGCCGTACAAAGTGCTGAAAGGTGGTGAGAGATTTCAGTTTTGAAAATGAGTATAGCCTCAGCTATTGAATTTGCAAATCAATTGCCCCGTGCTTTAGAGCGGGATGAAGGTTTTTGTGTTTCAGGCTTTAGCCAAAATGAAAGCAGTGTAAGCAGTTTGGCTAAAGCCAACGTTGATAAATGATGACACTAAAAAAAGAATTGTTTCTTTTTAACTGAAAATAATTTTTATGAATCGTTTTTTTTTATCATCTCCGATTGCACAAAACTATGGCATAGCCCTCGTACGAATTATCACCGGTATTCTTTTAATGTGGCATGGGTGGGAGACTTTTAATTCCGAAGATATGACCAAGTACACGGGCTGGTTTGCAGATAAAAAATATCCGAACCCTGCTGTATGGGCTTATGCAGGTAAAATAGCGGAGTTGCTTGCAGGTATTGGTTTTGTATTGGGTTTATTCACAAGATTGGCTTCACTTGCAGCCATAGCTGCATTTGCCGGTATTATTTTTCTATTGGGCGATAAAGGAAAAATATTTCAAGGCGACCAGCATCCATTTTTATTTATTCTGTTGGCGTTGGTTTTTTTATTTACCGGGCCGGGCGCATTGAGTTTGGATGGTTTGTTTTTTAAGAAGAGAAGATGAATTTTCGCAAATGCTGAAAAGAATTACAGAATGTACAAGTGAGTGACACAACGATGTTAAATAGTAGTACTAAAGCTTGTTACAAAATAACAGCCGCGGATTCGCAGATTTTTATATTATAGTCTGCGAATCGGCGGCAATGAAAATAATTATGCCCGACAGTACGCAAATAAATATTAACACAAAAGGCAATGAGCAAAATACCTTCGATGCAATTGTAATCGGAAGCGGCATTAGCGGTGGCTGGGCGGCAAAAGAATTGTGTGAAAAAGGTTTGAAAACATTAGTGCTGGAAAGAGGCAGAGATATTGAACACATCAAAGATTATCCCACCGCTAATTTATCCCGATGGGAATTGCCGCACAGAGGGCAAGTAACGCAACAAACATTAAAAGCAAATCCATTAATAAGCCGTGCAGCAGGATATGATGAAGCTACACAACATTTTTTTGTAAAAGATGCTGACCATCCTTATGTACAGGAAAAACCTTTCGACTGGATTCGCGGTTACCAGGTGGGCGGTAAATCGCTGACATGGGGCCGTGCCTGTGCAAGATGGAGTGAGTTTGATTTTACTGCACCCAAACGTTACGGTTATGGTGAAAGTTTTCCTGTTACTTACGACGATATAAAAGATTGGTACAGCCATGTAGAAAAATTTATTGGCGTATGCGGCAGTACTGATGGAATACCGGCAATGCCCGACGGAGAATTTTTACCGGCCTATGAATTAAATGCAGTGGAACGACACTTGCAAAAAATTATCAAAGAAAAATTTAATCGTCATTATGTATCAGGCCGCTGGGCGCATATTACAGAACCCCGACAAATTTATATTGACCAGGGACGTACACAATGCCTCAACAGAAATCTTTGTATGAGAGGTTGCCCGTTGGGCGGTTATTTCAGTTCGGTGAGCAGTACATTGCCTTGGGCAAAAAAAACTGGAAACTTAACAGTGCGACCTCATTCAGTTGTGCATTCAATTATTTATGATGAACAAAAAGGAAAAGCAGTTGGTGTAAGAGTGGTTGATGCCAATACAAAAGAAACAACAGATTTTTTTACCAAAATTATTTTTGTAAACGCCTCAGCATTAAATACTAATTTGATTTTATTGAATTCTGTTTCCAAACGTTTTCCCAACGGGTTGGGTAATGACAGCGGCGTTTTGGGTAAATATATTTGTTTTCATAATTACCGCGGCAGCATGTACGGATATGTGGATGGCTATTTGGATAAATATTACAAAGTTTCCAAACCGGCGGAGTGTATTGTTGCTAACTTTCGTAATGTACAAAAAAACGATACTGATTTTTTTGGCGGCTATGTAATTTATTCAGGGGCAAGCAGAGAAAAACTAAGTGATGCATTTGCAAAAACACCTTTGGGTGCTGAATATAAAGAGGCATTGAGCGAACCGGCCCGCTGGAGTGTGTACATGTATATGCAGGGCGAAACGATTGCGAAAGAAAGTAGTCATGTGCGGTTGAGTACAACCGAAAAAGATCAATGGGGCATTCCGTTGCTCATCACATCCGTTGGTTATGATGATAACGATGATAAGATGGTAAAAGACTTTTTACAAGAGGGAAGGGCGATGCTTGAAGCTGCGGGTGTAAAAGATATAAATACTAACGACAGCAAACAGGCTCCGGGACTTGATATTCATGAAATGGGCGGTGTAAGAATGGGCAGCGACCCGAAAACATCCATGCTGAATGAATTTAACCAACTGCATCATTGCAAAAATGTTTTTATAACCGATGGCGCCTGCATGACAAGTGCCGGAAGTCAGAGTCCTTCTATTTTGTATATGGCGTTTACAGCAAGGGCCGTTGCGCATGCGGTGGAAGAAATGAAAAAAGGAAATTTATAAAGGCAAGTACTAAAAAAATGAAAATAAATTTTATGAAGTCGACTGCATTGCTACTATCATCGTCTTTTGCGTCGTCATTGACCCAGAGTAAGATTTGTGTGCTGCCTCGGGGCACACTTCCCCGCTACTCAGTATATGCGAATAGCAAGAGGGATTCTGTAATTCTATTCAGCAAAAGAACGAAGTGGCTTACATTTTTTACTTTTTACTTTTTACTTTTTATTCTCTATCTACCGGTAGCTTCTCAGAACCCCCCTTTGGCGGGTGGGGGGGCGAGCAGGGGTACTACCTATTGCAATCCCATCAACATAGACTACGGCTACACCCCCATTCCCAATTTTTCTCAATGGGGCAAGCACCGTGCCACCGCCGACCCGGTGATTGTAAATTACAAAGGCGATTTTTATTTATTCAGCACCAACCAATGGGGCTACTGGTGGAGCAGTGATATGCTGAACTGGAAATTTATTTCAAAAAAATTTTTACGTCCGTGGAATACAGGTACGTATGATGAATTGTGTGCGCCGGCTGTAGGTATCATTGGAGATACGATGATAGTATTTGGCTCTACTTATACAAGTAAGTTCACCATTTGGATGAGTACCAACCCCAAAGCCAATGAATGGAAACCATTGGTAGATAGTTTTGAAATTGGCGGATGGGACCCGGCATTTTTTGCAGATGATGATGTCCGCCCGGATGGCACGGTCGGACGGGGACGATTATATATGTACAACGGTAGCAGCAATACTTATCCATTGTATGGAATTGAGTTAGACAGAAAAACATTTCAACCAATTGGCACAAGAAAAGAGATGCATATGCTTAAACAGTGGCGCTACGGGTGGCAGCGTTTTGGCGAGCACATGGATAATACTTTTCTTGATCCGTTTATGGAAGGTGCTCACATGACCAAACACAATGGAAAATATTATTTGCAATTCGGTGCGCCCGGTACTGAGTTCAGCGGTTATGCAGATGGCGTAGCAGTGGCAGATAATCCATTGGGCTCACCCACAGGTTGGTTTGCAGATCAAAGCGATCCGTTAAGTATTAAAGTAGGCGGCTTTGTTCGTGGTGCAGGGCATGGCGCCACTTTTCAGGATAACAATGGAAACTACTTGCATGTTTCTACAACAGTTGTGTCTGTAAAAAATACATTTGAAAGAAGAATAGGAATTTGGCCCGCGGGTTTTGATAAAGACGGAGTGATGTGGTGCAATACAAGTTTTGGAGATTATCCGCACAGCCTCCCAACAGCCCCCTCTAACTCCCCCCAAGGGCGAGCACCCGCAACACAGCCCTCGCTAAATCAAAATACTAATAAAAAAACAAACACTTCGAAAAGCGAGGCAGGTGAAATGGTGGCTTCCCCCTTGGGGGGAAGTCGGAAGGGGGCCGGGGGTTTTACGGGCTGGATGTTACTCAACTACAACAAACCCGTTCAGGTTTCCTCCACACTCGGAAGTTATCTCTCCAATAATGCAGTAGATGAATTAATAAAAACATACTGGAGCGCAACGAGTGGCAACAAAGGCGAATGGATACAAACCGATTTGGGAAATGTTTCAACCGTAAATGCTGTGCAAATAAATTATGCCGACCAGGACGCTGAGTTTTTAGGGAAATCATCAGGGGTTTATCATCAATACAAAATGTATTACTCCATAGACGGTAAAAAATGGAATGTATTGGTTGATAAAAGCAACAACAAAACAGATGTGCCGCATGAATATGTGGAATTGCCAAAATCCGTTCAGGCAAGATTTATTAAATTAGAAAATATTCACATGCCTACCGGTAAATTTGCCATCAGTGGTTTAAGGGTGTTTGGAAACGGCAACGGCAAAAAACCTGATAATGTAGATGGCTTTATTGTATTACGTACAGAAAAAGATAAACGCAGCGCTTTCATTAAATGGAAACCGGTGGATAATGCATTTGCTTATAATATTTATTACGGCACACATCCCGATAAATTATATTCCTGCATTATGGTGCACAGCAATAATGAATATTGGATGAAAGCGATGGACTCACAAAAGACATATTATTACAGTATAGAAGCAATAAATGAAAACGGGGTGAGTGAAAGAACTGCTGTCGTAGAAGTCAAATAAGTCATAGAGGGCAAATGAGTCATATTGGTCAAATGAGTCAAATACCCGGGTAAAATTGTATTCATTCCTTTGGAGCGGTATAACAGAATAAAGTATAAAGAATGTTCAAAGACATTAAGCAACTGATTCAAAAAGGGTGCAACTATAAAAACCGAATAATGAAATCAACAATACTGTTTTTTTTACTTTTTACTTTTTACTTTGCCGCTGCACAGCCATTTAAAGAAGATGTTGCCGCTTTCAAAAAACAAGACTCTGTTTCTTTTCCTGCCGCAGGGCAAATTTTATTTGTCGGCAGTTCATCATTTACTATGTGGAAAAATGTGCAGGATGATTTTCCGGGATATGAAATTTTGAACAGGGGATTTGGCGGTTCATCGCTTACAGATTTAATTTATTATGCTGAAGATGTAATTTTAAAATATAATCCTAAACAAATTGTAATCTATTGCGGCGAAAATGATTTTGCAGGAAACGACAGCCTTTATCCGGCACAGGTGGCAGATAGATTCAAACAGCTTTTTAGTATCATCCGCAGAAGGTACAAAAAAGTGCCGGTGGCTTATATAACTATGAAGCCAAGCCCAAGCCGTAAGCACCTGATGGCAAAATTTAATGTGGCCAATGTGATGATAAAAGAATTTTTAAGAAAGAAAAAGAAAACAAAATTCATAGATGTATACCATGCCATGCTGCAAAACGATGGCAGCCCTCGAGAAGATATATTTTTGGAAGATAAACTGCACATGAATGCAAAAGGCTATGCAATCTGGCAAAAAATAATTCAACCATATTTAATAAAGTAAAATGAAGAAACTGTTAGTTGTATCAACAATCGTATTACTAATATCATGCAATAGAAATCCGACTGTCACTAAAATCGCTTTTGGCAGTTGCGGCGACCAGGACTGGCCGCAGCCGGTGTTAAGCCTTGCAGCCGCTAACAAACCTGACGCTTTTATTTTCCTGGGCGATAATATTTACGGCGATACCGATAATATGGATACGTTGGAAAATAAATATAAACGCTGGCAGGCACAGCTCGATTATAAAAAATTAGACTCTGCAGTAAAAATTTTCGCTACCTGGGACGATCATGATTACGGACGAAACGACGCCGGTGTTCATTACCCGTATAAAAAAGAAGCAAAAGAATTGTTCTTAAAATATTTTAAAGAATCCGCCGAAAGCGAAAGAAGAAAGCATGAAGGTATTTATCATACTGAATATATCAGGAGCGGCGGTAAAACCGTTCAGCTTATTTTATTAGATGTAAGATCTTTTCGTAACGATTTGTTACTCTATGATACGCTGACCAAACTTCCCCGCGATTATTATTTTTATAAACCGGATTATAAGCCGCATACTTCTCCCGACAGTACTTTGCTTGGGGCTGGGCAATGGAAATGGCTGGAAGCAGAATTGAGTAAACCTGCTGACTTGCGTTTAATTTGCAGCGGCTCTCAATTCAGCATCGAGTATAACGGATATGAAGCATGGGCCAATTTTCCGCATGAGCAAAAACGAATGTTGGAGTTGATTAAAAAGACAAAAGCCGACGGGGTGATGTTTCTTACCGGCGATGTACACTATGGCGAAATATCAAAAATAGAGGAACCGGGCATTTATCCGGTTTATGATATAACTTCCAGCGGCATTACTTCCACCTGGAATTTTCCTACGCAAAACAAAAACCGTGTTGAAGGCCCGGTAATGGATAATCATTTTGGACTGTTAACCGTTACCTGGGAAAAAGACCCGCTAATAAAAATGGAAATAATTGATAAGAGCAATAACGGAAGGGTTGAATACACGATTAGAAAAAGTGACATCGTTTTCAAAAAAGAGTAAAACAGATGTAAAGTAAATAGTCAATTAAAAAGTGCCTCGCTTATTATATTATATTTCGGTAAATCGGAAAGTATTATCGCATATACTCCGCTTATTTGCAGCACGAGGTAAAAGATTGTTTACAGCACAGCGAAAATTTTAAAACGGATGGTAATCAATTCAGCCCTTTTATGTATCTATGCTTGGAGGGTAACTTAATTACAGCCCGCCGGCCAAAGGATGCTTATTTATTTGCGGAAACGGTGATTTCGAAATTGAAGAAATTATAAAACCTTTTTTAAAAGTTGATGTGATTTAAAATGTATTTAAAAACAGCAATTGTTTTATTATTTTTTACAAACTGTCTTTTTGCGCAAAAAGAAGTCAGGCTGCAATCGCCTGACGGCAATATTATTTTTGCATTGACGGCGAATGAGGGCATTCCCGTTTATTCGGTTACTTATAAAAAGAACAAACTGATTGAAAATTCATCATTCAATCTTACGATAGAAGGGCATGGACTGATGCAAAAGATTTTTATAAACAAGGCGCCGGTATTTAAAGCAATAAATGAAAATTATAAACTGGTAGTCGGTAAAGCAAGTTCGGTAAACAATCATTGCCGGCAGGTAATTATTTCTTTGCAGGACAGAATGAATATGGTATACCGGGTTGATCTTGAAGTAAGGGCTTTTAACGATGGCGTTGCATTCAGGTATTTATTTCCGAACCAAAATGCAAATGGTTCATTCGTTTTATTAGATGAGAATACGCAGTTCAAATTTACAACAGACGCGATTATTAAAGCATTGCCGCTTCCCAATTTTACATCATCTCATGAGGGATTTTACATCACAACGACGCTAAGTAAAATAAAGGAAGATACATTGCTGGATATGCCGGCTTTGTTTCAATTCCCGAAAAAAATATTTATGGCTATTACCGAAGCGGCATTGCTCGATTATGCAGGCATGTATTTGGTAAAACATAATGGTGTTCTCCGCAGCCGGCTTTCACCACTGCCCGCCCCTTTGGGGGATGGGGGCATTAAAGTAAAAGCGATGCTGCCGCATAAAAGCCCCTGGCGGGTAATGCTGATTAGCGACAGAATTGGAGCTTTAATAGAATCAAATATTATCACTAATTTAAACGAACCACCTGCAATTAAAGATGTAAGCTGGATAAAACCCGGTACTACTACTTTCCCCTGGTGGAACGGAACAATAATTCCTGACAGTATAAAAGGGGGCAATAATTTTGAAACCAATAAATATTTTATTGACTTTTGTGCTGCTAATAATATTAAATATCATACTGTGGTAGAGTATGGCGGACACGAATGGTATACCAATGATGGCGAAGGTTACCAACCGGGTAAAAATTTTGATATTACAAAACCGGTTTCCGGATTAGACATGCAGCAGGTTTGTGACTATGCAAAGAAAAAGAACGTTGGAGTTAGAGTTTGGACCCATTGGAAAGCATTATACCCACAACTGGACGAAGCATTTTCTTTATTTGAAAAATGGGGACTGAGTGGCTTGATGGTAGATTTTATGGACAGAGACGATCAGGAGATGGTAAACATTCAAACAGAAATCTTACAGAAAGCAGCAGCACATCATTTACATATTCAATTTCACGGCGCATATAAACCCTCGGGGCTCAACCGTACTTATCCTAACGAATTTACAAGAGAGGGAGTGATGAACTATGAATATAATAAGTGGGAAAAATTTGTAACACCCGATATGGATATTGAAATCCCTTTTACAAGAATGTTAGCGGGTTCTGTTGATTATCATTTGGGCGGGTTCAGGGCTTTACCCGTTTCTAAATTTATTGTACAAAACAGCAAGCCCTATGTAATGGGAACCCGCTGCCATATGCTGGCCATGTATGTAGTATTGGAGAATTACCAGGGAATGGTTTGCGACTACCCGGATGCATATATCGGGCAACGGGGCTTTGAAGTTTTACAAAACATACCTGCGACTTGGGATGAAACGCATGTGCCGAATGCTGAAGTTGGAAAATTCGTTTCTATTGCACGCCGCAAAAACAGCACTTGGTTTATAGGGAGTATAACCAATAATACAGCAAGGGATATAAAAGTCAATCTTAAATTTTTACCTGTCGGAAAATATACTGCCGTAATTTACAGTGATGCTGATGACGCCGGTGAAAATGCCGATCATCTTACTAAGAAAACAACAATTGTTGATAAAGCCACTGTATTAAAACTTAAATTAGCTCCGGGCGGCGGAAATGTAATTATATTGAATAAACTAAAAAAATAGATACATGAAAAGTAAATGCTTGCTGATTATAGCAATTTTATTTGTACAGTTTGTAGATGCACAAACAAACGACGCTAAATCCGGTAATCATCGGATGAAAACCTTCATTGATGCACTCATGAAGAAAATGACATTGGAAGAAAAGATCGGGCAACTGAATTTGCCCGGCAGTGGTGACATTATCACGGGTCAGGTGCAGAGCAGCGACATTGGTAAAAAAATAAAAGAAGGAAAAGTAGGCGGCTTGTTTAACATCAAGTCGGTGGAAAAAATTAAAGCCGTGCAAAAAGTAGCGGTGGAAGAAAGCCGTTTGAAAATCCCGATGATATTCGGTATGGATGTGATACACGGTTATGAAACTGTGTTCCCGATACCGTTAGGTTTGAGCTGCAGTTGGGATATGAAGCTGGTAGAGAATAGTGCAAGGGTTGCAGCAATAGAAGCAAGCGCGGATGGTATTAACTGGACGTTTTCTCCAATGGTAGATATTTGCCGTGATGCAAGATGGGGCCGCATTGCAGAAGGCGTTGGTGAAGACCCTTATCTCGCTTCGCAAATTTCAGTAGCGATGGTAAAAGGATACCAGGGAAATGATTTGGCAGCGAACAATACCATTATGAGTTGTGTAAAACATTATGCCATGTATGGCGCGGCAGAAGCAGGAAGAGATTATAACACTACGGATATGTCAAGGCAAACGATGTACAATGTTTACTTTCCTCCGTTTAAAGCGGCGGCTGATGCAGGTGCGGGAAGTTTTATGGCATCGTTTAATGAAATAGAAGGTGTGCCGGCAACTGCCAATAAATGGTTGCTTACAGATGTGTTGCGCAAGCAATGGGGCTTTAAAGGTTTTGTGGTTACTGACTACACAGGCATCAATGAAATGATTGACCATGGCATTGGCGATTTGCAAACAGTAAGTTACAAAGCATTGAATGCAGGTATTGATATGGATATGGTGGGTGAAGGTTTATTGACAACAACAAAAAAATCATTGGCAGAGGGGAAAACAACACTGGCGCAAATTGATGCGGCATGCAGAAGAATACTGGAAGCAAAATATAAACTCGGTTTGTTTGAAGATCCGTATCGCTATTGCAATGAGAACCGTGCAAAGACTGATGTGTATAATTCTGCTCACAGAAAAATTGCAAGAGAAACAGCTGCACAAAGTTTTGTGTTGCTTAAAAATCAGGGAGGCCTGTTGCCACTCAAAAAATCAGGCGCCATTGCAGTAGTTGGTCCGCTGGCAGATAACAAACAAAACATGCCCGGCACATGGGCGGTGGCTGCAAGATTTGATGAAGCGATAACAGTGTTGCAGGGATTGAAAGAAGCGGTTGGCGACAAAGTAAAAATTTTACATGCAAGAGGAAGTAATTTGGATGCAGACAGTTTGTTTGAAGAAAGGGCCGGTATGTTTGGTAAATCATTACGTCGTGATAGCCGTCCTGCAAATGTTTTGATACAGGAAGCGATTGACATCGCCAATCAAAGTGATGTAGTGGTAGTGGCTGCAGGAGAAAGTGCCGAGATGAGTGGTGAATCAAGCAGCCGCAGCAATATTGAAATTCCGCAAGCGCAAAAAGATTTAATCAATGCATTGTTGAAAACAGGTAAGCCGGTTGTACTGGTGTTATTTACCGGCAGGCCACTTGCTATAAAATGGGAAAGTGAAAATGTGCCTGCTATATTAAATGTATGGTTTGGTGGCAGCGAAGCAGGCTATGCGATTGCTGATGTATTGTTTGGTGATGTGAACCCTTCGGGGAAATTAACCACTACTTTTCCACAGAGTGTCGGACAGGTGCCATTGTATTATGCACATAAAAATACCGGCCGTCCATTGGGAGAAGGGCAGTGGTTTCAAAAATTTCGCTCAAATTATCTTGATGTGAGCAATGATCCGTTGTATCCTTTTGGTTATGGATTGAGCTATACCAATTTTTCTTACAGTGATATAACTCTTTCTCCCTCTCCTTTGGAGTCCCGATTACTATCGGGAGGGGTGAGGTTGAAGGGTAATCAAACACTCACTGCTTCTGTTACTGTTACCAACAATGGAAAATATGCAGGCAAGGAAGTAGTACAATTATATATTCGTGATGTAGCGGGCAGTGTAACAAGGCCGGTTAAGGAATTAAAAGGTTTTCAAAAAATAGATTTGAAGGCCGGGGAAAGCAAAACAGTTACATTCAGCATTACACCCAATGATTTGAAGTTTTATAACTATGATTTAAAATACGGGTGGGAGCCCGGTGAGTTTGAAATTATGATTGGCGGCAACTCAAGAGATGTAAAGAAGGGGAAGGTGAATTGGATAAAATAAGTACAAATAAAAGTACTTATATTTGTACTGCTAAAATATATATCATGAAAATAGTGTCTTATTCTGAATTGCGTTCTAACCTCAAGAAAAACTTAGACGATATTGTGGAAGATGACGAAACATTGATAATAAAAAGGGAAGGCAAAAAGGGAAATATAGTAATGGTTTCTGAAGACTATTTCACTTCGTTAATGGAAACCACCTACTTATTATCGACCGAAGCAAACAGGAAGCATTTGAAAAAAGGGATAAACGATGCTAAGAAAGGGAAAGTAAAGGCCGTAAACCTCAACAGTCTTTGGAAATGAAAATTTATTTTACTTCGGGTGCTGAGGACGATTTAAGCTACTTGAAAAAAACAAATAACAAGATCATTCAAAAAAGGATATCAGAATTATTTGCCTCTATTTCTGAAAACCCCTACAAAGGAATTGGTAAGCCGGAACCATTAAAAGAGAACCTTAGCGGTTATTGGAGCAGGAGGATAAACAGGGAACACCGAATTGTTTATACTGTTGCAGGAGGGGCTATTACAGTTATTTCATTGCGCTTTCATTATACGTAAAATGAAAAATTTTCTTCAACTTATTCTTTGCCTGTTTGCAGTTATTTCTGCAGTTGCACAGCGCAAAACCATTAACCAAAGAGTTGACTCTGTACTCCGCTTAATGACACTCGATGAAAAAATCGGGCAGATGAACCAGTACAGCAGTGACTTTGCCGCTACCGGCCCTATTACCAAAGACGGAGATAAGCAAAATCAAATTCGAAAAGGAATGATTGGTTCATTCCTCAATGTTACCGGTGCAGCAAGAACAAGAACACTACAGGAGATAGCTATGCAATCACGAATGAAAATTCCGTTGCTCTTTGGTCAGGATGTAATACATGGATACCGCACTACATTTCCCATTCCGCTCGCAGAAGCAGCAAGCTGGGATATGGATGCTATACAACGCAGTGCCGGAATAGCAGCAACAGAAATGAGTGCAGCGGGAATGCATTGGACGTTTGCCCCAATGGTAGATATTGCAAGAGACCCGCGATGGGGCCGTGTAATGGAAGGCGCCGGTGAAGACCCATACCTCGGCAGTATGATTGCAACAGCAAGAGTAAAAGGTTTTCAGGGAAATGGATTGGGTAATACAAATGCAGTAATGGCAACTGCCAAACATTTTGCAGCGTATGGCGCTGCGGTGGGAGGCAGAGATTATAATTCCGTCGACATGAGTCTTCGTCAGTTGCACGAAATTTATCTGCCGCCGTTTAAAGCCGCATTGGATGCAGGTGTGGGTACATTCATGAATTCATTCAATGACTTGAATGGTATACCGGCAACAGGCAATAAATATTTACAACGGGATATTTTAAAAAACCAATGGAAGTTTAATGGTTTTGTAGTGAGTGACTGGGGCAGTGTGGGTGAAATGATTAATCACGGTTATGCAAAAGATAGTTATGAAGCAGCGATACTGGCGGCTAATGCAGGCAGCGATATGGATATGGAAAGTCGCGGCTATATTCAGCATTTAGCCAAGCCGGTAAAAGATGGTAAAGTGAAAATAGCGGTGATTGATGATGCAGTGCGACGAATATTGAAAAAGAAATTTGAGCTGGGTTTATTTGATGACCCGTATAGATTTTGCAATGAAGAAAGAGAAAAGCAGCAATGGAATAATGAGGAACACTTGAATGCTGCAAAGGATATGGCAAGGAAAAGTATTGTATTGTTGAAAAACAGCTCCCCTTCCTCCCAAGGGGGGGATTTAGAACCCTTACTGCCGATTGTTAAAAAGCATAAGAAAATTGCCCTGATTGGCCCATTGGTAAAATCAGTTAAAGATCATCTGGGCTTCTGGAGTTATGATTGGGAAGATGATACAACAAGAATAACAACCTTGTATGATGCAGTGCAAAAAAAAGTAAATACTGATACAAAATTGCTATATGCAAAAGGCTGCAACATTAATGATAAAGATACGGCCGGCTTTGCAGAAGCAGTAGCTATTGCTAATCAATCAAATATCGCCATCATCTATACAGGCGAAGAAAGAGCTTATTCAGGTGAGGCGAAAAGTAAAAGTAATATCCATATGCCCGGTGTGCAGGAAGAGTTGATTAAAGCTGTTGCAGCCACCGGCAAACCTCTTATTGTTATTATTGGTGCAGGCCGTCCTTTAATTTTTAATTGGACGGCGGATAATGTACCGTCCATTTTATATACCTGGTGGTTGGGTACAAAAGCCGGCGATGCAATTGCGGATCTTTTATTTGGCGAATATAATCCATCGGCTAAATTACCCATGAGCTTTCCAAGAAGTGAAGGACAAATTCCCATTTACTATAATTATTACAACACAGGCCGGCCGGCGCAAAATGATAGTGATGTAAATTATGTATCAGCCTATACTGATTTACCTAATAGCCCTAAATTTGCTTTTGGTTACGGATTAAGCTACACAACATTTGCATACAGCGATATCAGGTTGAGTAAAACTAAAATAACGGCGAATGAAAAACTTGAAGTTTCGGTAACAGTTACAAATATCGGTAACTATGATGGGGAAGAAGTAGTGCAATTATATATAAGAGACAAAGTAGCTTCTGTAGTAAGGCCGGTAAAAGAATTGAAAGGATTCCAAAAAATATTTTTTAAAAAAGGCGAAAGAAAGGACGTGAAATTTATTCTTACAAAAGATGATTTACGCTTTTATGATACTAATTTGAAATACATATACGAGCCCGGTGAATTTTCGGTTTTTATCGGCGGCAATTCTAAAGACGTAAAAGAAGCGGTGTTTAGTATTAAGTAATACCGATGGCGGTGGTGGCTGTTGCGCATATAACAGTCACCTTTATTTTTCGTAAACAGGTTTTAGCGGTTTAATAAATTCTGCTGCAATGTAAGTGCCGTTATAACCTCTTGTAAGTTGATGTAAACCGCAATACAAGGTTGCATAAACCAGGGCAAAATAGAAAAGAGGGTTTTTGAAGCTTGCTTTATACCCCATCAACTGATTTGCTTTATAGTATACGTTACCTTTGAAAGAGGGAGGAGGGCAGTAAGAGAATTCTTTTATTTGAAGCCCGAAATACCCGGCCAGTCCTTTATACGATTCTTTATTCCATAAGCCCATATGATGAGGCGGTAAATTTAATGTCTCATATTTCCCGTAGTTCATATAGTATGGTTCATTATTCGGAGTAGAAAATATTATTTTCCCCCCGGGCTTCAGCAGGTAAAGTATATCTTTTAAAAAATCTTTTATATTGTAAACATGCTCAAGAACCTGCAATGCGCAAATAACATCATATTTGTTTTTATTTAATACCCTGTGTACGGTTATAGATTCATTAGAGACATCCAAGCCTTTTTCTTTACATTTTTTTACCATAAAAGAATTCAATTCCAACCCTTTTAGGTTTACGGTTTTTCCTTTTTTTAACCTTTGTAAGAAGTCGCCGTTTCCGCAACCAATATCAAGCACAGTATCGTTGTCAGCCACCTTTTCGAATGCGAATTGATGATCAAATGACCAGGATCGGGTATAGTCTTCAATGCTTGATAACTTTTCGTAAAATAATTCGTCGCCAATTATTCTTTGCGGCCAATAAAAGCGATAGCCTGTTTCTTTGCATTTGCAAATCAGTACTTCCGTCAAGTCTTTAAAGTAATCCGATACATCAACCCCCCGGTTACTGTTATACAAGTCAATAATTTTTCGAGTGCTTATTTTGTCTTCGATTATTACAGCCATGTCGTTTATGGGCGAATGTATTTTTTTCATGTTAAAAAAAGGTTAGCAGGTTTGTTGGGTTAATGGCTTTCTGAAAAAAGAGATTCAATGCAGTTCATTTTTTATGTGGTGTTAAAAGTAAAAGCGAAATTAGATTGACACCGGTTTAGTAATATGCGAATTTTATTAAACAATTAGTCTTTCGTAGCTTTTTACAATTTTCATTGCTTAATTGCTTGCTGTTATTTCAAATATCAATTCCTTCTTTACTTCCTTTACAGCTAAAAAATGTGCCGGTTTGGCCCGGGCTTAAATAAAAGGGTTACGAACGGATGGTTTCATAATGGAATATTTTATTCGAACTTTATAAAAGGATTTTACGCTTCTCCGGCCGGAAAAAACAGTTCCGGCAAATAATTCCCCGATTTTTTCCTTAAACCTATATTTTTGTCCGGTAATTTTTTTATTAACCCCCAATAATTGCACCCCGGCATGAACAACAGTTACGGCGATCTGGTAAAACAAACCTTTAATTTTCCGCAGGAAGGATTTGATGTAAAGGACGGTTACCTGCAGTATAATAACCTTGATTTAAAAGCATTGATTGATAAGTACGGCACGCCGCTGAAGCTGTCCTATTTACCCAAAATAGGAATGCAGATAAAAAAAGCGAAACAGTTGTTTGCAAATGCTTTTAAGAAGCATAAATATGAAGGGAGCTATACATATTGTTACTGTACCAAGAGTTCTCACTTTTCTTTTGTGGTAGAAGAAGCGTTGAAGCATGATATACATCTTGAAACGTCTTATGCTTATGATATTGAAATTATTAAGAAGCTTTATCAAAAGAAAAAAATAACCAAAGACATTACCATTGTTTGCAACGGCTATAAGCAAAAAGGCTATACCCGGCGAATCGCCAATCTTTTAAATACCGGTTTTAAAAATGTAATACCTGTATTGGATAATAAAGACGAATTAAAAGAGTATGCTAAATCAGTGAAGGTTCCTTTCAAGTTAGGCATCCGTGTAGCGGCCGAGGAAGAACCCTCCTTTCCTTTTTATACCTCCCGCCTGGGTATTCGTACAAAAGATATTTTGGAATTTTATGTAGACCGGATTGAAGGTTATGAAAATAAGTTTCAACTGAAAATGCTGCATATTTTTTTAAATAAAGGCATTAAGGATGATGTGTATTACTGGAGCGAATTAAACAAGATTATCAACCTTTATTGCCAGTTAAAAAAGATTTGCCCCGAACTGGATTCGATTAATATCGGCGGCGGATTTCCCATTAAGCATTCGCTTGGTTTTGAGTACGACTACCAGTTTATGATAAATGAAATAGTACGCAATATCAAAGTGGCCTGCAAGAATGCTAAAGTTCCCATGCCCAATATTTATACTGAATTTGGAAGTTATACAGTGGGGGAGAGTATGGCGCATATTTACAGCGTAATAGGAGAGAAAGTGCAAAACGACAGGGAGAATTGGTACATGATTGATTCGTCTTTCATTACTACTTTACCTGACACCTGGGGTATTGGAGAGAAATTCCTGATGCTGCCGATTAATAAATGGGATGTAGATTACCAGCGGGTTGTACTGGGCGGTATTACCTGCGACAGTCATGACTATTACGACTCCGAAGAACATATCAACGAGGTATTTCTTCCTAAGCTAAATAATGAAGAACCGCTGTATGTAGGTTTTTTCCATACCGGTGCTTACCAGGATCAGATCAGCGGTTACGGAGGTATAAAACATTGTATGATTCCTTCGCCCAAACATATTATTATCGGTCACGATAAAAACGGTAAGTTGGTAGAATGGCTTTATGCAAAAGAACAATCAGCGCAAAGCATGCTGAAAATATTAGGATATTAAATAGCGGGCATAAAGAAGCCCTTTCCTTTTGCCGATAGAAATAATAAGTTTTAACGTCCTGTTATTCGGCTGGGGAAAGGGCTTGGTATTTTTATTTATATTATTGTTAGTAACGGCCCTTACCGCGACCTTTTCCTGATTTTCCTTTTCCTTTATACTTGTCATCATTATCGTCATATCTACGGTCATCTCTGCGATCGTCCCTTCTATCATCCCTGCTGTCATCTCTTCTGTCATTATATTTATTGCCTTTATATTTCCAGTCAGCATATTCATTGTCGCCATATTGTACCTGCGATAAATATTGATCGTCTAAATAAAATCTTCCGTCATTACCCTGCCAGTACATAAAGTTTCTGTCATTTCTATAGTAATACCTTCCGTCGTTGTACCTGCCGATAACGATATCCGGTGTTCTTACAATGATTAACGGATAGCGGTATCTCACTCTTCCGTAGTCGTTGTATCTTTTGTTATGCCCGTGTGCATATCTTCTTGCCGATTTGTCGCCGTATATTTTTTTTGCTTGACCCGGAGGCATCCTGTCACGTTCTACTACAACAATCTGCCGGTCTCTTTCCGGGTAACGTCTTTCGGGGAACTCCCTGGAAGAACGACAGCTTGTAACTGTTATTGCCAGTGCTAATGCGGTAATAATGGGGGCGGTGGAAAATATTCTCATTGTTATAAGTTTTATTTAAAGACACAATTTTATTTCCGTAAACTGTTAAAGACCCGATAAAACAATTAACTGAATATTGATCGGAATCATTCCCCCGATCTTTTTCTCTTCGTTCTTGTGCCGTTGTTACTTGTAGTCGCAGGCGGAGCTGCCGGTTCTGTAATCTCTTCGGGTTCTTTTTTTACGTTCGCAACTGTATCCGCTTTAGGCTTTTCAACTTTAATATACACACTTCCGGTTTCATACTCATCCGCACTGTCGGTTTCAAGAAAACGAATAGTTGCGGAATCCTTTGCCCTGACTGTTTTGGCTCCAAATACCCTGTTGGCATATTCCTTGCCAGTACTGCAACTTGCCGCTGCAGCCACTATCAGCATTATTATTACCGTTTGTATAATTGCGGATATTTTCAAGGTGCTTACATTTATATTTATAAAACCAATTATTTGGCCGGATAGTATTAAAACAAAAAACAATGAAACAATTTTTCATTTTATTAACAGCAATTATATTTTTTGGAATAAGCCTGAATGCCCAGCAAACGGCGGAAGACTCCGTGAAAGCCGCGGTAAATAACCTTTTTGAAGGAATGAAAAATGCGGATGCAGGGTTACTGAAAGAAGCATTTACCGACAGCGCCATACTGCAAACTTTTACAAGAAATAATACCGGGCAAACAATAATACGGAATGAATCGGTAAATGAATTTGCAGAATCAATAAGGAAGTTGAAGCCCGGTGCCGCCGATGAACGCATTGTATTTGAAACCGTAAAAATTGACGGGCCGCTTGCTTCGGTTTGGACGCCGTACAATTTTTATTTTGATAACAAATTCAGTCATTGCGGTGTTAATTCATTTCAGTTGGTAAGACTGAACAGTATTTGGAAAATTCAATATTTAATTGATACAAGACGCAAGCAGGGTTGTAAGCCTTAGCTATTTTCTTTTCAACCGATATTTTTTATTCACCTTCGGATTATTGAAATAATCATTCAGCTCCTGCTCGCTCATATTGTTTGTAATTTCTATGGGTACATCTATCAGTTGCATCTGGCTTTGCTTTAGCTCGTCTTTCAGTTTATTAATTTTGCTAATGATGTTCATATCCTTTTCTCCAACCAACGAATAATCGTAGAGCATATATTCCAATCTTTTTATGGAAGAGCGAATGAGGCCTGCCTGATTTTGTTCAACGGCCCGGTTGGGTACTGCGGATTCTTTGACCGGTACGATGGCAACTCCAATACTTGGTAAAATTTTACCTGCATTTTTGGAATTTTCGCCGCCGCTGGTAGAAAGGATGGTACCCGTAAGAGCACTGGTAGCCGAAGTAAGATCGAAAGCGGTTCGTGCACTTTTTGTTCTTTTTAAACGCTTGTCCAATTGCAGGAAAGCATATTTTAATCGCAAAATATAATTTTTAATATTGCCTGTTACTAAGTTGTATTCTTCTTTTGCCTGCGGATAATTGAGTGCGTCTTTTATAATAACGCGTACCGTAGCTGTGTCTCTGATATTGAATTTTGACGAGCCGATAAATCGTAAGTCAACCGATTTTTCTTTATCCTTTTCCGTGTCCTTAATAATATCATAGGGCGGCGTCCACTCAAATAAATCACCGCATTTTTTTACCATTCGGTAATTATTTATAGGTATGCTGCTTGTAAATAAAATATCATCCAGGGAGAAACTTCCCGTCTCGCAAAGAATATGAAAAGAAATTGACTCTCCTTCTTCCACCAATAATGTGTTTAAAACAGTGGGTTTTACTTTTGGTAAAACGATCTCGGTGTTATAAAACGTAAGTGTAAAATTGGTGTCTATTCTTTCTTCGGGGTTGGCAAGACTTTGTACGCCCAGCTTTACCGTGTATTCAAAATCATATTTTAATTTACCCGAGAGAAAAAATGATCTGTCAGCTTTAAAAGAGAGTTGGCCATTGTCTTTGTTGATGCGCAAACCGGCCGGCGAGTTTTTCAGGTACCAATAATATTTTGTTTCTTCTTTGTTAATTGTCAGTTGATAAGACATTACCGAGTCGACATGCAATGTCATATACGGATTGAGATTGATAATGCGCAGGCTGATTGTATCGTTTTGACGGGTCGCAGTACTGTCAATATTAATTTGAGCGTTTGTATCGGCAGTATAAATCCAAAGCAGGTACAAGAAGAAAAATATCTTTGGCATTAATATAGATTTTCGGTAAAAAAGAAACTCAAAATTACCTGATTCTGTGTAATACCCAATTGATTTATAATTTAGTCTTAAAAGAAATTATTATAATACCGAGAGCAGGAAAGAATATAATTGCGTATATACGGGACTATTTTACACAGCGATTCGGTTTAAAATGTTTTCAGAATGTATCAATACCTTAAAAAAGAAACCCCATCGTAGAAACGACGGGATTTTAACCAAAACCAACTGCTTATGAGAAAACTATTAATTAGTTTATTATTATTTCTTTTGCTGATGTATTGACTTCCGCTTTCTTAGGAAGGTTTAATTGTAATACACCATTATTATAGGCGGCTTCTATTGCTGAGGTATCAATTTTTTCATCAATAGTAAAACTGCGTTTAAAAGAACTGTAGTCGAACTCCTTCTTTACTTGTTTTTCGTTCTCCTCTTTCGTTTCCGCTTTTCTTTCGGCAGACACGGTGAGCAGATTGTTTTCCAAGTTTACTTTAAAATCCGCTTTTTCAAATCCCGGAGCTATTACTTCCAGCTTATAGGCAGCGGGAGTTTCTTTAATATTTACCGGTACCGTGTTCTTACGTAATAGAGATGCGGCTTCATCTGCTATAGTTGCAGGGAAATTGTTAAAGAAATCTTCAAACAAATTGTTGAAGTCTTTGCCGATAGGTTTGTTGAATTTTACCTGTACCATATTTTTTTATTTTTACTTTTTAAAATTGATTTGACTTAAAAGGTTTTTCAAAACCCGTACCGGCCCGATAAAGCAGGTGATTGAAAGACTTTCCGGCTATTTTGCTCCGGCGGCGCGGACATTATTTCCGATTTTGGAAAAATGTGCTGTCATTCTTTCTTAAAAGCCCTTGATAGTTAAGCTCTCATCAAGATTTTCAATAGCTTTGCCATCCAATAAAAAAATAATTATGTATCCCGCAGAAATTGTAATACCAATGAAAGAGGAATTAACCGAGAATGGTTTTTCCGAAATGTTGAATGCTGAGGCTGTGGAAACACAGCTTTCCAAAGAAGGTACAACGCTTGTCATGATTAATTCAGTTTGCGGCTGCTCTGCCGGTACAGCCCGCCCCGGTGTATTGATGGCTGTAACAAACGGCGCTAAAAAGCCTGATTTTCTGGCTACCAGCTTTGCCGGGTTTGATGTAGATGCCGTAAAGAAATTAAGAGAACACCTGGCTCCTTATCCGCCTTCTTCGCCCTCTATCGCTTTATTTAAAAATGGCCAATTGGTACATTTTATAGAAAGGCACCAGATAGAAGGAAGACCCGCTCAGGTAATCGCCAATAACCTGATCACCGCCTTTGAAGAACATTGCAATTAAAAGCCGATTCTTCCGCATACGATTGAATTTTGAAAAATACCTTTTCTTTAAAAATGAAAAGGTGTTTTTATGAATACATAAAAGTATTTCGCTGATTGTCCGTATTGGCCTAACATTGTACATCTTTTTAATTTGAAATTCCCGATTTGAAGAATCATCTGACCAAAACACAACTTATAACCGCTATTTAATTATGTATCCAAATTTATATTACGCATTTAAGGATTTGTTCGGTGTAGAATGGAAAGCATTGCGATTTGTAAATTCATTTGGTTTTTTTGTAGCCTTGGCTTTTATTTTAGCCGCTGTTGTATTGGCTGCAGAATTAAAAAGAAAAGCCAAGCAGGGATTACTGCAACCTACCGAGATAGATATTGAAGTAGGTAAACCTGCTTCCATTATTGATTTGGTATTGAATTTTGTTTTGGGTTTTGTTTTGGGGTATAAAATTCTTGCGCTGTTTATTCTTGACAGTTCAGCTACGGCCGATCCACAAAAGTTTATTTTTTCCTCCCTCGGCAGTTGGCCGGCAGGCATCGGGCTGGGTTTATTTTTTGCAGGATTAAAATGGTATGAAAAAAACAAACAAAAATTACCCAAGCCGGAAAACAGGAAGGTTCGTTTTTGGCCGCACGACAGGGTAGGAGAGATAACTATCATCGCACTGGTTTTTGGATTATTGGGCGCCAAGTTGTTTGATATTTTTGAGAGTGTAAGTCGTAAAGATTTTTGGGAAAACCCCGGTGCATATATTTTATCTCCCGAAGGATTGACTTTTTACGGCGGTTTAATATGTGCCGCGTTAGCAATATGGTGGTATGCAAAAAAACATAAGATTGGTATTTGGCATTTGAATGACGCCGCCGCACCTGCGCTGATGATAGCTTATGCGTTGGGAAGAGTTGGTTGCCAGGTTTCCGGCGATGGGGATTGGGGTATTTTTAATGCTGCTTACGCTATTGATCCCTACGGTTCTATTATTTCGGGTAATGCTGAAACTTTCAGGGCGGCGGTGAATACACATACCAACTATTTTATAAATAATTTTGGCGGGGTAGACAGTGTACCCTATGCATCCTTTAGCAAGCCCGGGTTTTTAAGTTTTTTGCCCAATTGGTTTTTCGGGTATAATTATCCCAATAATGTAAACAGCGCCGGTGTGGCTATTGCGGGTTGTATGGATACCAAGTATTGCAATCAATTACCTGCTCCTGTTTTTCCAACGCCTTTTTACGAAACAATTGCCTGCACTCTTTTATTCGGGGTGCTGTGGTTTTTCAGAAAGAAATTAAAGGCGCCCGGAACTTTGTTTGCACTCTACCTAATGCTGAACGGAATAGAACGTTTTTTTGTAGAAAAAATAAGAGTAAACACAAAAATGATCTTTTTGGGTATGCGCATAACCCAAGCCGAATTAATTTCGGCGAGCCTGTTTTTGGCGGGCTTGGTTTTATGGGTTTATTTACGAAGAAGGGCCCCGCAAACGGTTGAACCTCAGAAGTTGTAAACAGAATAGCCTGCTTTTTTATAGCTTTTTTTAATCCTAAGCCCATTGCCGCCAAATACAGCACCGGCTTTCGTTTCAGCCCGCAAGACGGCTTTCTTTATTACTAAAAAACCTTTTGCAGCCTAAAAATTATTCACAACGGCTATGAATTGCGGGATTTGAAATGTATTTTTGCATTGGACTTGGATTTTGGACTGTTTAACTTACTCTTTGCAACAATCTGCAAACATTTACTGTCTTACAGTCGTTTTACTAACGTAACACTTAAATTACTATGAGGCAACTTAAGATCGCCACCCAGATTACTAACAGAGATTCGCAGGCTGTAGAAAAGTACCTGCAGGAAATTTCAAAAATTTCGATGATTACCCCCGAAGAGGAGACAATTCTTGCTCAGAAGATTAAAATGGGTGATCAAAGAGCTTTGGACAAATTAGTGCAGGCCAACCTTCGTTTCGTGGTGTCTGTAGCCAAACAATACCAGCATCAGGGTCTTTCGCTCAGTGACTTGATTAATGAGGGTAACCTCGGTTTAATAAAAGCAGCGCAGCGTTTTGATGAAACCAAAGGTTTCAAATTCATTTCGTATGCTGTATGGTGGATTCGTCAGTCTATTCTGCAGGCTTTGGCTGAGCAGGGTCGTTTGGTACGTCTGCCGCAAAATAAAATCGGTACTTATAACAAAGCCAACAAAGCCTATATGGCTTTTGAGCAGGAGCATGAAAGAGAGCCAAGCACCGAGGAGCTTTCTGAAATATTGGAGATGAGCGAAACGGAGATCAATAATATTTTCCAGAGCAATACACGTCACACTTCATTGGATGCGCCGGTACACGAAGCAGAAGATGTAGCCATGGGCGATTTGCTGGAAGGCAGCGATGATACCGATGATGATGTAATGAAAGATTCATTGCGCAATGAAATTCGCCGGGTATTAAAATCATTAAGCCCCCGCGAAGCGGAGATTGTAAATGCGTATTTCGGATTGGACGGTGAGAACGGTGTAACGATAGAGCAGATCGGTCAGAAATATGATTTGACCAAGGAGCGTATCCGCCAGATAAAAGAAAGAGCCATTAAGCGTTTGCAAAAAGCAAGGTACAGCAGTGCATTGAAAGCTTATTTGGGTTAATTTGATTTAATTATTTTGGGTTAATAAGTTACGCCCCGGTCATTATTTGATCGGGGTTTGTTTTTAAAAATGAACTATTGTAAGGCATTGCAAGCTGATTCTCACTCTGGCCATGGGCGCAAGGCTTGGACTCGGTTTACTATTATCAATATTTTTTCTATTAAGAAATATTTAACGGTAATAGCATTTGTGCGGTGTAACATTTTAGCTTTACAGAATGTAGATAAGAAAACTGAAAATTATGAAAAAAATAATACTACCGCTATTGTTATTAGTAGCCACTATTGCAAGTACTCAAGAGCTAACAGTTAAGGAGGCTAAAAAGCATTACGAGCAAATAGAAAAAATTGTACAAAAAAATTCTATTGTAACTGATGGAATTGATTTTGATTCTTTACGAACAGGATTTGATAGTAAAATCGATAGTTTTAAGAGTTTTACTAAAGTTGGTATCTATTTCATAAAAGCGTTGCAAAAAGCGGGGGATTGGCATTCGTTTTATTTCCCAAAATCTTTTCAAGATAAGCAAAATGAAAAGCAGCAAAAGAATCTTACCATTAAAAGCAATTATATTGAAAATGGCGTAGGTTATGTAAATGTGCCTACTTGTTTTACAACTGATCCGGCTATTGTAAAAGAATATGCTTTACAAGTACGGGAAGCTATTGTAAAATTAGACAGGGAACATAATATCAGCAATTGGATTGTCGATTTGAGAGAGAATAGTGGCGGTACAATGTGGCCGATGTTAGAAGGGTTGCTGCCACTTTTAGGCGAGGGTAATTTCGGCTATTTTTATATCCCGAGATACAATGCTGAATCGAACTGGCTACAAACAAGTAGAAACACTTCAACCGGGTTAGGCAAGTATGAGTGTAAAAATAAAAATTTTAAAATTGCGGTATTAATTGGTGCAAGAACCGGCAGTAGTGGTGAGATGACAGCAATTAGTTTTATGGGTAAATCCAATGTAAAATTTTTTGGACAACCATCAGCAGGAGCTACTACTTCAAATCGAACATTTAGTTTAAAAAATGGAGATATGCTTTTATTGGCGAGCGGATATTGTATGGACAGGAATAAAAAAACCTATACCGGCAAACTGATTCCCGATGTAGTAGTGGAAAAAAATAATAAAGAGGATAATGCTGCTATTGAGACTGCCAAAAAGTGGTTAAATGAAAACTAAGGAGCATCGTAAAAAGCAGTAAAAATTTGCTGTCAGCGCGGGGTCTGCACAGCCCCGGCAATGCGGGCAGAGCGACCCCACGCTAATAAAAATGATTGGTATCTTTAATTCATGGCTATTAAATTGAACCATGGCGATGAATTCACTATGTACTATTGTACGTTTACTTTCCCGCTGTGCGTAGTCTTTCTGCTGTAGTACAGCCGGCCTGAGAGACCTCACCTCTCGTTCTCCTCTCCGAAGGAGAGGAGACGGTGCTGTAGTACAAAGCGGGGCAACGGTAACTGCCAAATAAGCTATAGAATATCAGTGTGCAACAGCAGCGAGCAGCCATTAATAAAGGCTGTTTGTACAGTAAAATATTAAGAGTATTTTTGTAAAAATTTAAACAATGCAAACAGTAATAATAGATATTCTCAATAATAAAGCCGTTAAGCTTTTGCAGGACTTGGAGCTTCTGCAACTTATTCGTATGCGTAAAGAAAAAACGCAGCCGGCTGCTCCAACAAATTGGATTGTTAAATATAAAGGGGCAATGACAAAACAACCGTTAGCCGATGTTGACAACCAATTAAACGAACTGCGCAACGAATGGGAATGAAATATTTGTGGGATACCAACACTGCTATCTATTATTTGCAGCAACAGTTTCCGCCTGCAGCAGAAAAATTTATGGATGATTTACTAAAGGACGAACAACCTGTGATTTCGGCTATTACAGAAATTGAGCTGCTCTGCTGGAAAACGGCTACCGAAAAAGATTTAGAGGTATTGCACAATTTTATAAACGATGCTTTAGTGATAGAACTGGAACAACCGATAAAATTAAAAACGGCTGATATACGCAAAAATCACACTATTAAATTACCCGATGCAATTATCGCTGCAACTGCTCTTGTGTATGACTTAACATTACTCAGCCGTAACAAGGACGATTTTTCCAAAATTGATGGACTGAGGATCATAAACCCTTGGGAGAAATAAACTACGCACTTTTTTAACCGATAGATATACTATTCTTGCTTTGCCCATTAATATTCCAAAGAAGATTTGGCAGTTACCAATGCCGGGTTTTGTACTGCAGCACCGTCTCCTCTCCATCGGAGAGGAGTTCCGATAGCTATCGGAAGAGAGGTGAGGTCGCTCAAACTCCGCGCTGACAGCCGCCTTTTTAATTGTAAATTATTTTGAAGACCCCGAAGGAACTGAATGGCGGCAGTCACTCAATATTGCTGCGGCTCCATGCTTGTATGCCTTACCCTTGCAATAATAATTTCCTCCTCTTTCACCAGTTAAGCGATGCGGTAACGGTGTAATTCAAAAGCCCTGTAGTTGTTACCTGTATTATCTTTCTTGTATTTATCCGGTGCATGGATTTCAGGGCGGCGGGATAATTCTTTAATATGCTCAAGGATTTCCTTTTTTACTGTCTCTGCATTTTGTACAGAGTCTTTGCGGATGTAACGGATGGCCTCACTAAAATAAATTAATGCCGGTTTGTCCCAGCGGATTTTGCGTTTATTCATTACCACTCTTTTGACATTTTTTCTACTTCTTCATGGGTATAAAACTCCCCGGCTTCCACCCTTGCTACAGCTTCATCTATTTCTTTGTTGTATTGCTCAAAGCTTATTCGCTCTCCGGGGGCGACAAAGGATTTAATTACACTCAGCAAAGATTCCTTCTGTACAGGTGTCAGCAACGGCCAGTATTTACTAAGCTCATTGTCTACTAAAGGGACTGCCATAGTATTCATGTTTTCACAAATTTACTCTTTATATTTTACTATACAAACAGCCTGTGTTTAGTAGCCGTTCGACACCATTGCCCAATCATATTCTATAGCTGATTTGGAAGTTACCAATGCCCGGCTTTAGGTACCTCAGACCCCGCGCTGACAGCCGCCTTTTTTTGTAGATTATTCGGAGACCCAGAAGGAACTGAAACTGAGGCCAGCTATCCTACAGCAGGTAAACTATGGACAGCGGGGGACTGAAACACACCGAAGCAACTGAATTATTTACAGCCAGTAGTCACAGACTACTGACAAACTTTCAAGCTTTTTTTTATTTATTCGGCATACTACGAAGAACGAGGAAAAAATTATTTATTGAAGCACCCCCTTTTCATAATATTTTTTAAATTCCAACTGCCCTTTATTATTATAAAAAAACCAAACTCCCGAACGAAGGGGTTGATAGTATTCTCTAACTCGTATCATTTTCTTTCCTGTAACCCCATTAATTCCATATGAATATTTTTTCAATAAGTCTAAAGAGTTTATATAATCACCTTCTTCTATTTTTATATTAGCCCTAAAGCATTCTATGCGCATTTTACCCATACATTCAAACAAAAATATTTTTAAAACCCGACCGTCTTCTAATTTTTTCAAGATAGTATCCACACAGCCATTTTTTTGAGGAGTAAAGTAATAATTATATTCTTCGAGGTAAATACTAATTTTTTTTTCGCTTCGATAAAAACTGCTTGTGATTAGCTGAATAAGTATTGCAAAAAAAAGGATCTTTTTCATATAACAATTTTTAGAAATAATATTGAAATTAAAATCAATTTCACTGATTTAACTTAATATAATAATCGGCGCTCTGTGCTTTTTCCGGAGAGCCGAGTGCTGTTGTAATTTTTGACGGATCCAAACCAGCTTCAACCAGTTTTTGTTTAATATCATTAGCTCTTTTCAGAGCTAATGAACCATAGTTTTTATGAGTTGAATTCCAAGGAAGGTAATCATTGCCTTTCCAGCCCTCAACCCCGGTACCAACATTACCTAAAATTTTAATTGAATAACTTGTAACTCCTGCCTGTTTTACTATTGAAACTATCTTATTTACTTCCACTATTATATTATTTTCACCACCTTCCATAAAATGTCTTGAATAACTTTCAAATTCTATTTTGCTGTCAATATGAATTGGGTCTTTAGATATAGGAGGATATTTAGCCACAGTTTTCGGAGGCGTGATTTTCGGAACAACAGTCTTGGATTTAGGAATATTCTTGCTACTTTGTGCGGTTAGGCGATACTTTTTTTCATCATAATCATCCCTTTCTGAATCAATATATTCTCCAATATCACTTTTCCCAGTGGAAGGAGGCTCGTCACCTCCATAAGACACATAAAATTTGCTTGGCCTAAAACTGCCGCCTTATGCGGTAGATATCATTAACAAATACGCTAAAATAAAAAGACGTTTACTACCACTCTTTAATAAAGTAAACCTGAACAAGTATGTAAAACAATTACTGGAGATGGCGGGCTTTACTCAACCCGTGCATCTTACCCGCGGCAAAAGGGGGCAGACCACCGAATTAAAAAATGTAAACGATAACAAACAGGTCTATCGTTTTTGCGATGTGGCCACTACGCATACCATGCGTCGTACTGCTATTACTACCATGCTGAGTCTCGGCGTATCTGAACAGGTGGTTCGTAAGATCAGTGGCCATGCACCCGGCAGCAAAGAATTTTATCGGTATGTATTCTGGGCGCAAACTTACCAAGACCAAGAAGTGGACTTAATGTTTGAAAAACTACAGGAGAAAAAATTGGCTTGATAAAGCCCCATTTTAGTATATGGTCAAAATGGGGGAGGTCGCGGCACAAAAAAGCCCCACACTTACAGCGCAGGGCGAGTCCTAAACCGTCCTTCATAGCTTCCTGAAATATTTTAATAAAGCATTGGAGCTTTTTATACTATTATATGTACTAAACGTCTGATTTGCAGAAGAATTATTTTGTAATTGTGAAAATATCTATAATAAAAAAGAACCCCTGCAATGTCCCGTTCCGAAGCAGGGGTTTGATTATAAACCGTCCTCTATTATAAGTTGATATTTTCAATTAATCTTCTGACTATTCTAATAACAAAAACGGGGCCATTTATTACAACCCCGTGTCAGAACTTTGTCACTGCGCTTAAAATGTGGAAAAATAATAGCAACTAAGCATCTCAGGTGAGGCCAATCTCAAAATGCATCTCAGGAATTTCTACCTCGGCAAAGCCTTTGCGCTCCAGCCGGCTTTTAAAATCCTGCTGTACATCGTATTCGCCATGTACCAAAAACAGCTTGCTCACCTGCTTTATATCCTGGCAAGACAGCCACTGCGATAAGTCTTCATAATCGCCGTGTGCACTCATGCTCCGGATGGAGCCTACCTCGGCATGCACTTCATGCGGTACGCCAAATATTTTTATTTCTTTATTACCCGCCATCAATTTGCCGCCAATGGAGCGGGGTTCGCAATAGCCTGTCAGCAAAATGGTATTGCGGCTGTTTTCTATATTATTACTTATATGGTGTTTCACCCGGCCGGCATCGGCCATACCACTGGCCGAAATGATGACGCAAGGCTGGGTATGAAAATTCAGCATCTTGGATTGCTCCACCGTTTTTATATATCGCAATCCCTTGAACCCGAAGGGGTCATTATCCTGCTGCAAAACCTTTTGTATTCTTTTATTAAAAAGATTGGGGTACTTTTTTACCACTTCCGTAGCTTCTACGCTCAGCGGACTGTCTACAAAATAGTCAACATCGGGCAGCCTGTTCTCCAATTCTAACTGGTTTAATGCGTACAATAATTCCTGCGTACGGCCTACGCTGAATGCGGGTACTATCAGTTTTCCTTTTTTTTGCAAGCAGGCTTTTTCTATCCATTGCAGCAATTGATCAGGCGTAGTGGTATGCTGGTCGTGCAGGCTATTGCCGTAGGTGGACTCAAGAATAATAAAATCAGCCTGCGGAAAATCCTGGGGCGATTTTAAAATAACATCCCTGTACCTTCCTACATCGCCGCTGAATGTGAGCGTTTTTGTTTTGCCATCTTCCGTAATTTTTAAATGTACCGTAGCGCTGCCGATGATATGACCCGCATCTAAAAACTGCGCCTGCACGCCATCCGTTACATTAAACCAAGTGCCGTATTCAACCGGGGCAAAATGCCCGATAGCTTTTTTGGCGTCTTCCAAAGTATATAAAGGTTGCAGGTAAGGCTGGCCCTGCATAGCTCTTTTTTTATTTTCATACTTCACGTCATCTTCCTGTATTTCCGCCGAGTCTTCTAACAATATGGATGCAAGGTCTTTTGTGGCGGGTGTACAAAATATTTGACCTTTGAAACCTTCTTTTACCAATTTGGGTATTAAACCGCTGTGGTCTATATGCGCATGCGAAAGAATCATTATGTCTACCTGTTCAGGGTTGAACCCGAAATGACGGTTCATGGCATCAGTATCTTTTCCCATGCCTTGAAACATACCACAATCCAATAAAATTTTTTTACCGTTTTTTAAAGTGAGTAAGTGCTTGCTTCCTGTTACAGTTCTTGCCGCACCGTGAAATGCAATTTTCATATTGTTGAATTAGTGTTTAAAAAAATGATTGCTGTGCCTTGAAGACGAAGAAGAAAGGTAGCGAATAATTTTTATTTGGCTTTGAATGACCAGGTGACAAAGAATTCAGCGACTAACTCGCCGTTGTTATTTGTTCCTGTAGATTTTGCCACCACCGTCCTCGCTTCTCCGGTAGCAATGGATTCATCAACGGCCTGTTGAAGTTTTTCACCATCGGTGCAAACAAACGTGGTGCGGCCTACCGCTTTTTTGTAATAAGTGGCTTCTAATTTTACAACCAGCATTGAGACGGCGGGTTTACGTTTATGCAATTGCATTAAGCCCAAAGTACCGGTACTCATTTCCGCTGCCATGGCTAAGCAGGCAAAATAGGTTGACTTAAAAGGGTTTTGCGAAAACCATTTGTAAGGAACGGTAACCATACATTTTTTTTCATCAATATCCCTCAACCGTACACCTGAAAAAAAAGCGGAGGGTAATTTAAAAAAAAGAAACATCCTGAACTTCACAGGATGTTTCATCAATTTTATAAATTCATTTGCTGCAGGGTTCATTAGAGTAGGTTACTTTATTTGTACAGTTTCGGATTCATTGCTTTGTTTGTCCAGTTGAAAAGAAAGGCCATTACTTTTTCTTTACTGTATGATTTCCCCATTTCCAATAAACCCGAATCCTGCGTATGCATTCTTTCACCTTTGTCATTTAATATTAAAAAAACAGGAAAGCCGAATCGTTGCGGGTAGCTGAACCTCTCCAGCAGTTTTTTATTTTCATTTTCCGTACTGAAATTTAAATGATAAATAATGTAGTTCGCTTTTATTACGGCATTAATTTGCGTATCACGTTCGGCAAAATCATTGAACCGTAAACACCATACGCACCAGTTGCCGCCAATTTGCACAAACACATTTTTGCCTTCGGCCTTCGCCTGTTCTACCACTTTAGCTAAGGCTTCTTCCGCATTTTCTTTCGGGTTGTAAAGTTTAGCTGTTTTCGTATCCTGCGCATTGGCGGCATAATGCAGCGAAAAAATAAGTGCGAAAGAAATTATTATTTTCCTCATCATTTAATTTTTATCAATAGCTACCACGCAGGCTACAGCTTTATTATCGTTAGCCGCTACTTTAAAATAAATTCTGCCGTCATTGGTGTTGGCAAATTTTACACTTGGTATAGCCATGCTTTGCACCGCGGCATTCACTTTATCGGCATAGCTCGCACCTGCACTGCTGTTTATTTTTTGATTTAATTCGTTGTAATTTAATTCAACCTTGCTTACTACAATGGCCATATAATCTTTGTTGCCGGCGCTGTCGGCCATCAGCGATTGTGCTTTGGGAAATAACCGGTAACCGGTAATGCCGCAATACGGTGAGTGTTTGGAAACGGTCTCACTCTTTTTTAAATAAGGAAATAAAACATAGCTGCTTGCATCGGTTTCCTGTCCGAACAAATAGATATAACATTCTGTAGCATTCTGTATTTCTATTTTAAATCTTGTGCCTTTTGGTATAGCCGCACTTGTTTGAAAAGTATTGCCGTTTCCTGCTTTCAGCGGTATGTACGCTTTAGTATCATTTCTTTTTAAACCGATATTGCACTCCAGCGGTATGGCTGCTACATTGGCCTGCTTGGGTAACGGGTCTATACCATAGGCTTCTCTAGTGTAGGTTTTAAAATCGCCGTATCGAACCCAGCCTACACCATCCTTGCCCCATTGCGGTCCCCAACTGTTCATAATTTGGAAAGCGCCGCCAAATTTTCTGTCATCATACCCAATTACGCACATGGCATGACCGCCCATTCCCATTTGCGAAGCATCAGCACCTTGCGGTGACCATAATTCACGGCCCATCATTTCTTGCATAAAACTTTGCCCTACCATCATACCTATTACTACCGGCGCATCTTTTGCCAAATGTTCTTTAAGTGCACGTACACTGATAGAGTTTATATTATCACCGTCAGTCAATCTTGTGAATCCATGAATTACATTTTGCCTTCCCTGTTGCATTTGCGATGAATTGGGGGTACGGTCGCAGTCCGCCTCATCATAGGGGTATTGACTCAGCGGTACGCCGCCGGTTTTACTCATTGCTTCCATGGCCCTTTGAATGTAAGAACCCTGGCAACCGTCCAGTTTTATTTGGTTGTATAAATAAGAAGGGCTGAATTTTATGGCATCGGGGTTTTGACCCGTTGCCGCGGATGTCAATATCGTTTGGGCTGCATAGGCGCTGCTCCATGCTACGCAACTTCCTTGTTGTCCCTGGTTATCTCTTTGCGGTGCGAAACGTAATAGTGAAACTGCTTCGGGTAATGCATTTCGGCTGTTGGTCTCGTCAAGTCCTTCGTAAACGGAGGCTTTGTTAAATTCATTTTTATCAAAGTTATAGCCGCTGCTCGAAAACTTTTTTACCACATCGGCTACATTGCAACCGCCGTTTCTGAAAAAAAGAAAATAAGCAGCTCCCGCAACTAATAAAAGTGTAATCATTCCTTTGCCGCCTTTAAACAGTCCGAGTAGTAAAGGAAGAAATTGCATAAGGCCACCGCCTCCTCCTCCCGGAAAATTGGGACGATTGCCTCCGCCTCCCCGGTCATCATTAAAATCATCTTGTTGATCCTGCGGATCATCATCAACCATACGTATTGGCATAGTGTGTAGTTTTTTGTTTGTAGAAATAAAATTAAGGAGTTCGGAGCAGATGTAAAACAAAAGGTTAAAACTATCTTCCGATTGTAAAAATTAATTATGGAAATGCAACTTTTTTCTACGCCAAACGACAAATAAATGCAGATATTTGTTCTGAAGACATTCCTTCGGGCTTACATAAAAAATAAACATGAAAAAATTATTCTTCGCGGCATTGTTAATTGTCGGAAACTTTGTACAGGCACAGACTAAAATAAAATTAGACAAAGGCCAAAAATTTGAAACCGGTACGGTGATGACCATAAGTGTGAATATGGAGCAAATGGGCCAGGCCATAGAAATCAATTCCAATATAAATACTACCAATCAACTGGAAGTAAAGATGGTTTCAAAAGATTCTTCTGTTATTGCCAGTACCCTCTCCAAAATGAAATTAACGGGTTCAATGATGGGGCAGGATATGAATTATGATTCTGAAAACCCGGCTGATAAAGATTCTGAAATAGGAAAAGTATTGAGTAAAAGTATTGGCCAAATTACTGAAGTAACGGTAAATGACGCCGGTAAAATAACCAGTATAAAAAAACCTGCCGCTGACGATGAAGCTGCCGGTATGATGAGTTTGCTTGGCGGTGGTGATGAAAATGACGGAACCGATACCGGTGTAAAAGGAATCTTCGCCAATTTTAATACGATTAAAGTAAAAACAGGAGATACCTGGATGGATTCGAGCAGTAACGGCAACAACAAAGTTGTAAATACCTATTTGGTAAAAGATATAAAGGGCGATGAGTTGTCAGTTAATATTATAAGTATTGAAGCAAAGAGTTTTACAAGAGAACAGCAAGGCATGGAAGTTTTAGTTAGCATGCAAGTTAAAAGTACCGGCGATTGGGTTTATGAAAAATCGACAGGTATGCTGAAACAAACTAATGTGGTGGCTGAGGCTGCCGGCACCGCCGAAGTAATGGGTATGAGTATACCAATGACTAATAAAACAACTACTGCCGTAACGGTAAAGAAAATGTAAAATAAGCTGTTGGCAGCCCCCGTAAATCGGCGAACAACAGCTGTATGCAACAAAAAGGCGCTGCTGAAATGCGGCGCCTTTTTATTTTAAAAAAATTCAATTAATTCAGTTTCCAAATAGTATAATTTAAAATGGATGCGAAGCTTACCCAGCAGATATAAGGCACCAATAGCCACGCGGCGGCAATATTAACTTTTGCAAAAGCAAAAATGGTAAGTACTATAAAAATCCACATCGCAATAATTTCTGCAAAGGCCCACCCGATTTGGTGCTGCTTGAAAAATATCAATGACCAAAAGAAATTCAACACCATCTGAATGGCAAAAAGAATAATCGCCGTTCTTTTTATACCGGCATCAACGGTTTCATTTTTCCATACTAAGTACAGAGCGATACCCATCATTATATAGAGAGTTGTCCATACCGGGCCAAATATCCAACTCGGCGGGTTCCATGATGGTTTCGTAATTGTTTGATACCAGCCGGGTATTTCTGAAGTAGTAAAAAAACCGCTCAGCCCGCCGGCAGCAAGCGGAATAGCTATGGATATAATGAGTTTTACAATATTGTTCATGGCTTCATAAACAAGTATTTCAGAAAATGGTTTAGAGCGCCTCGATTCCGTATTTTTTATAATAGGCAATCAGCCAAGCCACTACTTCGTTGTAAGTTTCCTTGCCTTTGGGTTGGTTATTAAGTTTAAGAAAATTGCTGTACAGCCCCGACATGAAAGGCTCTAAACCGTTTTTTCGGTTCAAAAAATAATTCCATAAATCGCGGGTATCACGTTTTACTCTTACATGCATGTTCTTTGATAATTCTTTGGCAAGCGCAGTATCTTTTTTAAATAAATCGCCGGAGGCATAGGTAAACATATCGTAGTATACTGAATATTTAAAATCAACCGATGGAGATGCTTTGCAGGCAAGATAGCCTACGAAGTTGGCTTCGTTTTCTTTGGCATACCCAAGCTGATGCGCTATTTCATGACAAGCCACATAAGGCTGTACAAAAACCGGTACAATGGTTTGCACCTGTCCTTCGCCCGAGAAAGGATTATAGTAACCGTAGAATCCTATGTAATGACTCACATAACTGTAGATGGAAGGTTTCAATGATTTAGTACGGTAGGCGAGGAAAGGATACTGCTTATCAATAATGCCGTAAGTTTCCGCCGCTTGCCTGAACATGTTGCGCTTTTTCTCCAATTGCTCTCGTTTTACGGTATCTATTTGTGACGCATAAAAATTTAATCTATCGTGCAGCTTTATACTGAGCGTATCCAGGTCCTGCACGGTATATTTTTTTACATCTAATTGTAATTGGTAAGCGATGCCCTTGCGATTGTAATTCAATCCCCATAACGCATTAAAAAATACATAGACGAATAAAACGAAAAACAACAGTTGTTTGAGACCGGTAATAAAATATTCTTTGGTAAATTGTTTTTTAAAAATGGTTTTAAAAAACTGAAAGGTTTTGATAACAATGATGAGTCCGAGGAAGCCATAAAACAAATCGCCGATGCTGAAGGGAATCCACCCTAATAAAAAGCGCTGTATTTTTGAAATAACCGGGTATAGGCCGTAGGTATAATAGGTTTCTACGGCGGCCGGAAACAGCGAAAATATTTTGATAAAGACCGCTAAACCTGCTAAAATAAACCAGGCCCGGTTTTTTATAATCTTTGTAAAAAGGGTATTGATAAAGGACAAAACGCTCATAGTTGTTTAATATATAAAGAATTAGGGGCCTAAAAATAATATATTTTAATCCTAAATTTTGTAAGTTTTTCCCCTACCTTTGCGTCCCGAATTTTAGCGGGTTAAAATAGAACAAATGAGCTACCGTCGGCAATTTGAGATAGCATTTGTGGGTTTGAAGCCGGGTATTCATGAGTACCGGTATGATATTGATGATAAGTTCTTTGATGCATACGGGCCTCAGGATTTCAGCAATTGCGCGGCTAATATAAAACTTGCGTTGGATAAGAAAACAAGTTTTATACTGCTTAAGTTTGAAGTGGGCGGAAAGCTGGAGCTAACCTGTGATCGTTGCAGCAGCAATCTTCCTTTTGATCTTTGGGATGAGTTTAATATTACCGTGAAAATGGTAGATGAACCCGAAGTGATGAATAACCAAGAAGAAGACCCGGATGTATATTATATTGCTAAAAGCGACAGCCATTTACATTTGTCGGACTGGATATATGAATTTATTATTCTGAGTATCCCCATGCAAAAAGTATGTGAGTTTGAAAAAATGGACGGGCCTCATTGTAACCCGGCGGTGCTGGATATTTTAAAGAAAATGGAGCCTGAGGAAACAAAGAAAAGTGACAACCCGATATGGAAAGGCCTGGAAAAATTCAGAGATAAGGAATCAGGAAATTAGAACACGGTTTATAAAAAATATTTATTTAGATTTTAATTGTTGAGTTATGCCAAATCCCAAACGCAGACATTCGCAACAGAGAAGTGCGAAACGCAGAACACACTACAAAGCAGTAGCGGCAACGCTTACTACGGATGCTACTACCGGCGAAACCCATGTACGGCATCGTGCACATGTTAGTGAAGGTAAATTGTACTATAAAGGAAAGTTGGTGGCCGAAAAGTCGCCGATTAAGAAATAAATATTTCATACCTTTTTAATCCTGAACCCGGTTTATTATTATAAATTGGGTTTTGGATTTTTTATTTTCAGTAATGGATACTATGGTTATTGCTTTAGACATGATGGGCGGCGACTACGCACCGCAGGAAGCGGTGAAAGGTGTTCAGCTTTATTTGGCTGAAACCGGTGCATCGGCCAATTTACTATTGGTAGGTAAGCAAACCGAAATAGAAAATTTATTGACTGAAAATAAAATTTCATCGCCTGCTATTACTATTGTTCATGCCGATGAAGTGATTGATATGCACGAACATCCTACCAAGGCGTTAAAAGAAAAACAAAAATCATCCATCGCAATAGGTTTTAATTTATTGGCATCGGGCAAAGCCGATGCATTCATCAGTGCGGGTAATACCGGCGCCATGCTGGTTGGCGCTTTATTCAGCATAAAAGCATTTGAAGGTGTGTTGCGACCAACTATTTCTACCATTATACCAAAAGAAAACGGAAGTACAGGCCTTTTGCTTGATGTGGGTTTGAATGCTGATTGCAAACCGGAACAACTGAACCAGTTTGCCATCATGGGTTCTGTATATGCCAATCTTATTTTGGGTATCGATAACCCGAGAGTGGCATTGGTAAATGTTGGCGAAGAAGAAGGTAAGGGAAATATTTTGGCGCAGGCTACTTATCCTTTATTAAAAGAAAATAGGCATATCAATTTTACCGGCAATATAGAAGGTCGTGATGTACTGCTCGACAAAGCGGATGTGATGGTTTGCGAAGGGTTTACCGGGAATATTATTTTAAAGATGCTGGAGTCGTTGCACACAATTGCTGTAAAACAAAATATTACGCACCCGTATTTCGAACGTTTCAATTTTGAACAATACGGCGGCACGCCGGTGCTGGGGGTAGCTAAGCCTGTCATCATCGGGCACGGCATTAGCCATGCTACTGCCTTTATGAATATGATTAAACTCTCTCAAAAAATGCTTGAAAAAGAGGTAATGGCCACGATGAAAGAAGAACTGGCATAGTTTTACCCGATCTCAACAGTTTTTTAACTTTTTCAACGCAATCCCCGAACCGGTAAGGTTTACCTTCGCATTCGAAAATTTGTACCCTCGGGGTATATGTGTGCGGTTGATTTTTTTTAACGTGAAAAACTATTGCAGTATGTCAACAAAATCCTTGAAGAACGTTTACCTTTTTCTTTCTTCCGTATTTATTTTCTTGTTACACCTTCCTTTTGTTTTTGCAAAAACAAAACCGCTTCCCGTTGCAGCAGGTAATAAACAAAAAGCCGCAGCATCATTTACTTTTTTCGATGATTTATATACGCCCCTTAATGATACATTAACCGCCGCATCAGGTGTATCAAAAGATTTATACGACAGTTTGATGTTGCATACTTTCGGACTTGGGCGGAAAGTATATGATTATGCATTACTAGGGTATAATAAATTGATGGATGCGGGAAAGATAGACAACACTAATGTATTAACGATTGTTGATTTCAGCCAGCCTTCGGCCAATAAAAGATTGTATGTAATTGATATGCAGAAAAGAGAAGTGATTTTTAATACTTGGGTGGCGCACGGCAAAAATTCGGGAAGAGAAATGGCTACTAATTTTTCCAATGCTCCCGAGTCGTATAAAAGCAGTTTGGGATTTTATGTTACATCAACCGCTTATAACGGCGGTAATGGCTATTCATTGAAGTTGAACGGTATTGAAAGAGGATTTAATGATAATGCGAACAATCGTGCTATTGTAATGCACGGCGCCGATTATGTAAACACCCGTTACATTCAATCTCAGGGATGGATTGGCCGCAGTTTGGGTTGCCCTGCTGTAGCGCCGCAACTAATCAGGCCGATTGTTGAGAAAATAAAAAATGGTTCCTGTCTTTTTATTTTTTCTGATAACAGACGCTATCTTACCGCTTCGCCTGTTTTGAATAATTAATGTCAAAATGTGAATGGTGAATGGTGAGTAGTGAGCAGTATCCCTATGATTTTATACCTTATATACTTCATATACTTTACATCCTTCCCCTAAACTCACTATTCACCACTCACCGATAATTACATTTTCCTTTTCTCCTTTCCATCCATTACTTTTGACAAAATCTTTTTTATGCTACGCAAAATGCTGCTGCCCTTCTGCCTGCTTATAATTTCATCTACTTCTTTTACTCAAGTAAAAAATAAAACCGCTGATCCGGGTGTACTTAGCCGGCCAAAGTTGGTTGTGGGTTTAATGGTAGACCAAATGCGTTGGGATTTTTTGTATCGTTACTACGACCGTTACAGCAACAACGGATTTAAAAGATTAATGCGTGAAGGATTTAATTGCGAGAATACTTTTATTCCGTATGCGCAAACGGTAACCGCCGCCGGGCACACTTGTGTATACACCGGCTCGGTACCCGCCATACACGGTATTATGGGTAATGAATGGTATGATAAAGGTTTGGGTCGCGATGTGTATTGTACCGATGATGCTTCAGTAAAAACAATCGGCGGTTCGGATAGAGCGATGCCTATGTCGCCAAAAAACTTATGGGCAACTACTATTTGCGACGAATTAAAACTGGCTACTAACTTCAAAGCAAAAACGATCGGTATAGCCATGAAAGACAGGGGCGGTATTTTACCTGCGGGTCATACAGCCGATGCGGCCTATTGGTACGATGGTGCAAGCGGTAACTGGGTAACCAGTACCTACTATATGCAGCAGTTGCCTAAATGGGCCGATGATTTTAATGCTAATAAAATGACCGATCAATACTATAAAAATGATTGGAATACATTGTACCCGATCAATACTTATCAGCAAAGTGATGCCGACAACAAGGCTTATGAAGGAAAATTTTCTTTTGAAACAGCTCCTGTTTTTCCGCACAATTTGCAATCGAGAATAGGGAAGGACTATAATGCTATACGCGTAACTCCTTATGGAAATACTTTGACACTGGAGTTTGCCAAAACCGCTATGAAAGCCGAGAGTATGGGGAAAGATGCAGTTACCGATTTTTTGGCGGTCAGTTTGTCATCGCCCGATTATATCGGTCACCAGTTTGGTCCCAACTCAATAGAGATTGAAGACACGTATTTACGATTGGATAAAGACCTGGCGGAATTTTTTGCTTACTTAGATAAAGAAGTAGGCAAGGGGCAGTATTCATTTTTTATTACCGCCGATCATGGCGTAGCGCATACGCCCGGTTTTTTAAAAGCAAACAAGTATCCGGTTACAACATTGCCTTGGGCAAATGATGTTATCTCCAAAAAAGCGGAAGAAAAGTTTGGTGTAAAAAATATTATTAAAGATTACAGCAATTACCAATTGTATTTAAATGATGCGGCTATAGACAGCGCCGGTAAGGATAAAGACGATGTTAAAAAATTCATTGTTGATTTGGTGACCAAAGATTCAGGTGTGTTGCTTGCTTTTGACAATGAAGAAATAAATGAAGTGAACCTGCCGAAGGAAGTAAAAGAGATGTTTATAAAAGGATACAATACAAAACGCGGCGGCGATATACAGGTAGTTTTGAAGCCGGGTTATTTTTACGGAGGGGCTACAGGAACCACTCACGGCAGTTGGTATCCGTACGATTCGCATATTCCTTTGCTATGGATGGGATGGGGAATAAAAGCCGGTAAATCAAACGCTGCATACAGTATGGCGGATATTGCGCCTACCCTTGCTGCATTATTACATATTCAAATGCCCAATGGTTCCATCGGTAAAGTGATTGAGGAAGTGATAAAGTAAACACATCTTTTTTTAGGAAAAATATTTCTTGCAGCAAAATAAATAAGCGCAGAGAAAATGAGTGAAAGAGATTTCGCAGAGAGAAGATACGCTGCGTCAACTCAGCGGTCTCGTTTTCTCCGCGTTTTAAAAAATCACTCCAATACTTTCTCTAAAATCTTACCCGTCAGTTTATTTTTCAATATCACTTTCTTGGCCCCGTAGTGCGTCATTTCTTCTTTTACCAAATAATGATCGGCATCATACTCCGTTAAATGATTGTCCTTGGTATAGCCGGTTTTTCCTCTCCATATATCAAGCTGTACCGGTTCCCACAATTTTGTTTTGGCCGATTTATACGCCGCATCTAAAATGGCATTGACCACATAGCCGTCATAAAAATTTTCCTTCGGTTCCTTGCCCTGTTCTATCGAGTTAAACATATCAGTAAACATATGATTGTACCCCAAATCATTTATTTCATCACCTACCGGGAATAGCCAACCCGTATTGCTCTCTGCTTTTTCCGCCACATAATCGGCGCCTTTGCCGGTGGTAAACATTTCAAAACCGGTACGTAAAAAATTATTAATCCAAATAGTTCCTTCGGTACCCATTACTTCATCACGCAAATCCATACCGCCGCGAAATGTCCAGCTTACTTCAAACTGTGCGATGGCGCCGTTCTCATATTTTATTAGAGCAATGCCGTGGTCTTCGGCCTCAATGGGTTTTACCTGCGTATCGGCCCAGCACATTACTTCTATGGGTTTAATGTCTTTGCCAATAAAACTTCTTGTTATCTCCACGCAATGACAACCGAGGTCAAGCATACAACCGCCGCCGGCTTTTTCCATATCCCAAAACCAATCGCTGTGCGGGCCGGGGTGTGTCTCTCTCGACTTGGCCCACAATATTCTTCCCAATGCGCCTGACCGTACACTTTCGTGCGCCTTTAAAAATTTGGGTGTATAAACCAGGTCTTCCAAGTAACCGTTAAAAATACCGGCTTTTTCCACGGCTTCCAGCATGCGTTTGGCTTCTGCTCCGTTTCTTCCAAGGGGTTTGGTGCTCATCACCGCTTTTTTATGTTTGCAGCAAAGCAGTACCGCTGCTTCATGCAGGTTATTGGGCAGCGAAATACAAACCACATCCACATCGGGATGCATAATGGCTTCTTCCATATTGGTAGTAAAATGCGGGCAATGATAATCGGCGGCAAATTGTTTTGCTTTCTCTTCGTTTCGGGAATAGATGCTGAAGATTTTATCCTTACTTCTCTGACCGATGATGGAGTCGGCATAAAACCGGCCGATAAAACCCGAGCCAAGCATTGCGATATTCATATTGTATTTTATTTAAAAGATTAAGGAAGAATTATTGGTAAACGAATGTAATGATATTTTAAAATTCTTACTGCGAATTTTATCACAGCTTCCTCAGGCAGTATTTTGTCAAAAGGACATGGATATATTATGCAGTAGGGCGTACCGGATGCTTCTATCGCCGGTGGCGGTCTCAGCATGACAAGCAGAACGAGGTTTACAGCTTTCGATACAGGTTCACTTAGTAAGTTTTTTTATTTGCAATTATAACTTTCTGTTTAAAACTTTTACTTTCCTATTAGCCCGGCTCTTTTTGTCATGCTGAGGTACGAAGCATCTATTACGCCATTCGTTGTTACAGCGGCATAAAAATAATGAGGCTGATAAAAATTTGGATTTACGGGTGGTCGGGTCTATTTTAGAGTTGGACAACTTTCTTAAATCTAAAATCCATAGAACCTATAAAATAAGCAAAATGCGAAGTATTACTGTTTTTCTCTGCTGCATCTTTATTATTTCTTGTAATACCGGTGACTCAAAAAAGCAAATTGACTCTTTGAAACAATGGATATTAACCAATCAGGAGCAGCTTAATTTGACTAGTGACAGTATTATCCAAGACTATCAAAAAAAAATGCGACAGACTCAAATTGGATATCATCAAGCATAGCGATTACGAAATATGCGCCAAACATATTAGGGACATTGGCAGAAAAAGTGGGCGATTCAACAGATTGTATTGTGGTTGAACTTAGGTTTTACAAAAACGCAAATCAAAAAAAGTACATTATGGTTGCTTCAGAAGATTCTAACTGTTTGAATAAGCTGAAACATATAATTTTAAAAACCGATTCAACAGATAATTTCATATTTGGGAAGAAGAATGCCCCATTGTATTAAATTGTAACAGCACAAAATACATATAATAAGGATAGTGAAAGTTTGAATAGACGTTACATCGTCAGCTATCCTAAAAGCTTGCATCCATTGTTGGTTCTTTAACATCAAGTATTCTTAATACTTTATTTCGCTTTAGTTATGACGGAAAATTTGGATTTACAAACAGTTGCCCCTACTTTAGTGTTGCACGCATTTATAAAAAGATCGGTATGTAACAAATGAAAAAAACTAACTCATGGTCTTGGAAATTAATAATGAAAAGAATATTTTTTATTATCCTCATAATTGCAACCGGGCTTTTTGTGTTTTCATTATTAGGCAGCAACGTTACAAAAAATATAGACACCTATATTTATAATCTTCCATATAAAGAAGGAGCCAAACACAGCGTTGTACAGGGTTACGGAGGATTGTTTTCACACATGCATATCGCCGCATTGGATTTTAATTTGCCTGAAGGCACACCTGTCTGTGCTGCCAGGGAGGGTATTATCTATAGTTTTAAAGACAACAGCGATGAAGGCGGGCCCTTTCCAAATTATAAACGGAAAGCAAACTATATAATTGTAAAACACAACGATGGCAGCTTTGGCTGTTACTGGCATTTGAAAAAAAATGGCGTTGTTGTTAAAACCGGTTTTGTTTCCAAAGGGCAATTGATTGGTTATAGCGGCAGTACCGGGTTTGTATTAAGACCTCACCTGCATTTTTCAGTAAAACGAAAATTAAACTATAAGAAGGATTCGTTTATCAGAACAAAATTCATGACTGCGAAAGGCGTTATTCTTTTAGAAAGAGGCGAAACTTATGAGCGGCCGACAAACTAGCTTATGCCTTGTCGGTGAAAGTCTGCTAACTAAAATGTTTTTGTTTATTTGACGCTGACAGTGGTTTAAATGACAGCGTGAAAATATTTTTTGTTTTTTGGCACAGGGTTTTTAAAAAGTTTGGCAAACAGAATTTGATTTATATTTACCGTAACAATAAAAAGTCATGAACGAAACAAAACAAAAACTGATTCTTGCCGAACAAAAAGCAAAAGAATTGTTTGATGCAGTAGAGCAGAGAGGGTTAATCGTTTCCGGGAAATCAGAAAAGCAACTTTCCGATGAAATAGTAAAAATTGCCAAAGAAGATTTTGGTACTGAAATTCATTGGGGCAAAAAAATTGTAAGAACCGGTATTAATACCCTGCAACCCTATGCTTCCGATCCGCCGGATTTGATTATACAAGACGGTGATATACTGTTCTTCGACTTTCATCCCGTTTTTGAAGGTTGGGAAGCAGACCTTGGAAGAACGTATGTTTTAGGCAACGATCCTTTGAAATTAAAAATAAAAAAAGACATAGAAGCCGCATGGCACGAAGCGAATGCTTGGTATTTTAAACAAAATAAACTTACCGGCGCCGAATATTTTAATTATGTTACCGATCTTACAAAAAGCTATGGCTATGAATTTGGAAATGCAATAGCCGGTCATATCTTGGGTCGTTATCCTCATGAACAACCTGATGACCCTGCTGATATGTGTTTGGATGTACACCCGGATAATCTTACTGACATATTTCAATTGGACAAATATGGAAGCAAAAGACACTGGATGTTGGAGCTTCATTTTGTAGATAGAGCTAATAAGATTGGCGCTTTCTTTGAACAATTATTGACAGATGAATAAAGCAGCGAACCGATAACATTTGCTTTATTACGGCTTGAAGGAATAGTCCTCAATTTTTTTCCGGGCGAACCATGAAATGATTCAAATTGAAAATCAATTTCATAAATTTATGATGCAAATAAATTATTGAGGTTTACTAAACTTTTATAATGCATGAAACATAATGCGAAATCAATAAGAGCTTTTATCGGAGCGAAGGATTTTGAAGAATCAAGAAGTTTTTACAGAGACTTAGGATTTCAGGAATCCATAATTTCGAAAGACATGTCTTATTTCAAAGTAGTTGAAACCTTAGGCTTTTATCTTCAGGAAGCTTATGTTAAAGACTGGGTAGACAATACAATGTTATTTCTTGAAGTTGACAACGTTGAGCGTTATTGGAATGAATTACAAAACCTCGGGCTCCACAATAAGTATAAAAACGTTAGGCTGACACCGATAAGAAACGAGGATTGGGGAAGAGAATGTTTCTTGCACGACCCTTCGGGTATACTTTGGCATTTTGGTGAGTTCAATTAAGGAATTGACTATTTGCGGCATTGTGCGTCGCAAAACAAGGAAGAGCATTTACATCTTATTTTAATCTTTTTCGTTAGTCCGTTTCACATTCATTATCGTATTACTATAAACCGATGCAAGTGTAATATTTACCAACAATTTTTTTTCTTTCGCTTCTTTCAGGTAGTCCGGAGAAGTGCTGTAATCGGGTGCTTTTTTGAAAGATTTAGAAACCTGCGCCGATCCATAAAAGGTGCTTTTCATATAATCTGCCGGCGGTTTATTTTCGTTTACCTCCGCCACACTGAAGACTTTTTCTTGTGGTGAATCTTTGTCCATATATATAGTATTGGTTTCGGCGGAGATAAAATAGGCACGTGCCGCAAAATACAATAAAGGCAAGGCGGGGAAGACGGCACGCATCCTGCGCATAGTAAAAAAATTTATTATAAATTTTGTGTTAGTCATTTTTTCTTTGCTTCGATTACATAAAGCTATGAACTATTACTGCGCAGGACAATACCATCTTAGTGGTATTTTACTCTGCCTCATCCGCAAGTTATTGCAGTGCAGAAAAAAATCATTTCAAAATCATAATTTTAGTGATGCAATACATCGTACAAAAATTCAGCAACGGGATGCACTATATTTTACCCGATGCTAAAATTGTTTCCCGGCTTACTAAGAACGGCAACAAGCGGGCTATTTGTAAACTAAATGATACGGCGGAATTTCATTGCGCCTTCATGTCAAAAAAAGGAGACGGTCATTTTATAATTATCGGATCTGCGCTATGCAAAAAATTAAAAATAAAATCAGGATCAAAAGTAACGGCTGTTTTTGCTGCAGATGAAAGCGAATATCAATTTGAAATGCCTGAAGAGCTGAAGGAAGTATTGGACACCGACCCGGCGGCGCATAAGAAATTTCATTCGCTGACAAAAGGTAATCAACGCGGACTGATATACTTGGTAACATTGATAAAATCAAGCGATAAAAAAATTGAAAGAGCACTAAAGATTGCTGAAAAGATAAAAGCGGGGATTACATCACCGCCGGCTATTTTTAAATAATTTAAGTTAATTATTTATAGATATCTTTTCGATGGCCGACTGCAATTACCAAAATGCGTAACGTATTGTCTTCTATTTCATAGATGATTCTGTAGTCGCCAACCCTGATACGTTATGATCCCTTGTATCCTTTTAGTTTTTTACAGCTTGCCGGTCGTGGTGAAGAAGCGAGGCTTATAATATCTTCAATGATTTTATTATGTATGAAAGTCAGTAATATGGCCAACTGTTTTCGGGCGGCCTTTGAAAGGAAGACTTCGTAGACAGGCATTATCTTTTCTTTCTTTTTTAAGATAAGTTGAAAGAGGCATGTATGTTTCGTTCTTGTCGGTTTTTACTTTTTCATAAAGGGCTATATCCTCTTTCATTTCCAACTCTTCCAGGAGGTATTTATATTCTTTCAGCGATAATTGCACCGCTGTCTTGTTGCCTTTTTTGTCCATTACAAATTGAGGATTCAATGTCATATATATATTGTTTTCTCAGATTGAAATTACGATTTTTTACTTATTTCCTTACATCAATATTTAATCACCGCCGCTGCAACCTCCACTGCATCCGCCACTATCGCCGCCGGAATTAGTGCTATCCCAATCACTCGACTCGCCACCTGCACCGACTCCTTCAAATTCATTTTCATTCTCTTTACTAAATTCCGGGTAAGACTCCCGATTCGTATGTCCTTCGCCAAAATAAGTGTGCAAATAAATATTATTCGGATAATAATCTGCACTTGAAGAATCATTATCCCTCTTTTTCTCTCTTGATTTGTAATCTGCCGCAACTTTTTCTTTATTAAACTTTGGATTACCCCAAATAGCTGCGGGAGGATATACCCCAAATTCAGTTTTATATAAATCAAGTGTATCTAAGTATTGCGCACTAAAGCGGTCTGTCTCGTCGGCCATTGGTATTAATTCGGGATGATGATCAAATGTATATTCAATTACATTATTGCAAAATTCTCTGTATGCTTTACTGAAAAGCAAATGCTCGTGCCATACCACATCTATGTCTTTTGATGGAGTGACGTGGAATTTACTTACCACTCCTAAATAAACAAATTTTTTATACTCGGCAACCGCTCTTAAAGCAAAGGGATTGCTCCAATTATGTTTCTTCGCAATTTTAGCGGCAAATGCTTTGGTAGAGGCGTCAGTATCGCCAAATGCCGCAACAATATTGCCCCATAAATTTGCAGGTACTATATGATCGAAGTGATAGTTTTTTAACCTCAACCATAATTCTTTTTTATTCATGTATTGCAGTTTGAAGTTTAAAATACGTCAGGCGGGTTTACAATCACTGACGGAAAATTTTACCTGGTTTTGAAAAGAGATTAATGATAGCTAAATAAACAGGCAAAATAAATTTAACTAACCTTGCTCAACGCAATCATTTCTTTATTGCCAATTAATTGCTGTTCGTAACCTTTCTTACTGATATACAAAACTGCTTTTGCTATTTCAGTTGATTTAATAATTAATGAGGGTTTCAATATTTTTACTAAGGGATAAAGAATTTTTATTAATGTATAGCCTGCCTTATATGAAAAAGGTACATTACTGTGGCCGTTTATAGGTTTTATGGCGCCCGGCCTGATGATATATAAATTTTTCATCCCCATTTTTTTTAAATCATTTTCCGTTCTTCCCTTTTCGCGGGCAAAAATTGTTTTGCTTTTCCCGGTATTGTCAGCGCCAACGCCGCTCACAAAAAGAAAACTGATAGATGGGTTGGCGGTCATCATTGCCTTTGCTGCTTCTATGGTGTAGTCATGTGTTATTTTTATATACTCTTCTTTACTTACCTGCAGTTGCGAAACACCTAAGCACCAAATGCAGGTATCCGCTTCTTTAAAAACATCAGTTAAAGATGTATAATTCAAAAAATTTTTATGAATAATAACATCAAGTTTAGGATGCTGTATTGTTAACGGTCTGCGAACAATGGCAGTCACACGGGTAATATCATTGTCGGTAAGCGCCTGTCGCACTACTTCGGAGCCCACCATACCTGTAGCCCCGGTAATAATAATTTTCATACAGCGAATGTATTTACTTTTTTGGGACAGAACAGGATTTACTATAACGCCGTTACCGGATCATTTTTTGAAACCCCGTTTTCAGAACTAACTTTTATTGCCACACCCATGTTTACCGCAACGATATTTTACCGCCTTGTAATTTATTTTTTTCGAAGGAAGGCAACCGGAATTTTATGAATTACGTTGAACTGGTTCTACAACCACAGTACCCTTTCCGCCCGAAGAGTATTTTTTAAACAAAAAAATTGGTCATTATGAAACCAACTAAAACGAGCTTGCCCGGTGTATCACGCCGGCTAAAGTTCCTCTTTACAAGTACAGTAATTTTTTTGAGCATTTTCGTTCTTCTACAAGGTTGTCAAAAAGATATAAAAGAATCTTCGGCGGATGACCCGATGAAGTCTTCACGCAAAGGACATAACAAAAAAGAGGTAGATATTAAATTAATTGCTGAAGGTTTGGTATCGCCCGTGGGTGTTGTTTCGGCGGGAGAAGATGATAAGCGTTTGTTTGTTATTGATCAAATTGGAAAGATTTGGATTATTGACCGGCGCGGAAACAGGTTGGCGACTCCTTTTCTTGATTTGACAACTAAGCTGGTTACACTCAACCCGAATTTTGATGAACGCGGATTATTGGGATTGGCGTTTCATCCGAAATACAAAAAGAACGGAAAGTTTTATGTGTACTATTCATCACCAAGAAGGGCAGGCGGTCCTGCGCCAAATGTTTTGTGGAATAACCTTACACGTCTTTCAGAATTTAAAGTTTCTGCTGCTGATGAAAATATTGCTGATATAAGTTCTGAACGTTTCCTTATGGAGTTGGATGATCCGCAAGGAAATCATAATGCAGGAACTATAGCATTCGGACCCAAAGATGATTATTTATACATCGCTATCGGCGATGGCGGCGGCGCCAACGATACACCGGTGGGCCATGTACCCGATTGGTATTTACCCAATGCCGGCGGCAACGGACAGGATATTGAAGCAAACCTTTTTGGAAATATTTTGCGCATTGATGTAGATAACGGTACGCCGTACAGTATCCCGGCCGATAATCCTTTTGTAGGTAAACCGGGTCTTGATGAAATATATGCTTACGGTTTACGGAATCCTTATCGTTTTTCAATTGACAGTAAAGGCAATCATGATATCATTGCCGGCGATGTAGGGCAGCTATTGTACGAAGAAATTAATGTTATAAAAAAAGGAGCTAACTACGGTTGGAATGTAAAAGAAGGATTTATATGTTTCAATGCAGCAAGCAGCAGGATTCCGTTTGCAGATTGTCCGAACGTAGATAATCTAGGAAATCCTTTAGTTGACCCTGTAATTGTGCTAAATAATTTTAACAACCCCGCAGGCGGTATAACAACGGCTGTTGTAGGCGGTAATGTTTACCGCGGCAGTGATATTTCTGATTTTAAGGGCAAATATATTTTCGGTACGTTTACCCAAACGCCGACTACTGCCAACGGCGAGTTGTTTATTGCGGAGCCGCGCAGCTCAGGCCCCTGGACTTACAGAGAAATTTCTTTGAAAAGTTCGCCCAACGATATAGGCGCTTTGCTTAAAGGTATGGGCGCGGATAGAAAAGGTGAATTGTATCTTACCACCTCTCTGGTAGTAGGACCTGCGGGTACTACCGGTAAAGTATTTAAACTGATTGAAGTGGATGAAGATGATAAGAGACGACGATGATGAAGATGATGACGATGATGATTGACAAAAAAATAAATATGAAAGAAGCAGGACCCAATTGGCCTGCTTTTTTTTACATATTATTTACCGGTTAATTTGTGCCTTACGTCTTGGAAAATCAGTAAAGCGGGAGTTGAAAATAGTAACCATAAAGATAAATAAAGGGGTTTATTGTAAAGCATAATGTTCGTTTTACAAAAAAATAGATGCCGTTTTGTTCCCCGTTATATATATCAATGGCACTGATTATCAGTTTACTACAATTATCATCACTCTATTTTTTTCATTAAATACTGTTTGTATCGTAATTCTACCTTGCAATAATCTATAAGCGATATTATTTTTACTGTCTAATCCATTTTGTGAAAACAACCTAATTTAACCGTATATACCGATGAAAAAAAATTTTTACCCTAAACTCTTATCATTAGTCCTACTCTTTTCTTCCACAATTGCCAAAGCTCAGATTTCCGGCAATGTATTCAGAGATTATAATGCTAATGGTCAAAAGAATAATTCCGCCTCTTTTAATGAAAATGGTGAACGGGGTATTGTTGTAACAGCATTTACCGTTGCAGATGTAATTATTGCATCCTATAAAACATCAGCTACAGGAACTTATACAATTCCTTCAGGGGGCTTAGCTTATAATGGTACACCGGGAAGTAATACAGGCTTTGTACCTTCCGGAACAGCAGTAAGAATTGAATTTTCAGGCTTACAAGCGGGGGATTATTCTGCACCAGTTGGTGTTGATAATAAAGGAAGCGTTCAATTTGTAACGGCTCCTGCCACTAATATTAGCTTTGCTATTAATTATCCCGATGACTATTCGCAAATAAACCCAAGACTTACAACAAGTGTTTATAAGAAAGGTCATGCTCCTTCAACCGAGCCGGTAATAGTATCTGTAGATTATAATGCAAATGGAGCAGACAAGAATTTTCCGAACATATCAAATGAAGCAGACCAATCGCAATTGGGAGCAACATACGGGCTGGCCTATCATCGTTTATCAAATACTTTGTTTGCAAGTAGCTATCAAAAGCGTCATACATCTTACGGAAGTGCTAACAGCACCGGGGCTATTTATAAAATTGTAAATCCTGAGGATAACAGCACAAGCGGTGCTTCTTTGTTTGTTGATCTGAATACTCTGTACGGATCTAACATTGCCGGAAACAATCCTCATCCAAATGGTACAACTGATTTTACAAGAGATGATGCCAGTTATGGCTTAGTTGGTAAAATTGGTTTTGGTGATATGGATATAAGTGAAGATGGTTTAAATCTTTGGACCATTAATCTTAATGACAGGAATCTGTATAAAATTCCTTTGGGAAGTGATCCTTATAATCCCGTGGCACCTGTATCATCGGCTTCTGTCAGCAGGTATCCCCTGTGGAATTTATGTGATGCTGATAATGATGGTTCTTTGGATATGTCAACAGATGTTGACATAAGGCCTTTTGCTATAAAACCTTATCACGGAAAAGTATATATAGGAGTTATCTGCACTGCAGAATCTACTCCTGCTGTTTTCAGCAATTTAACAGCAAGGGTTTTTGCGTTTGATCCTGTTAGCCTGACTTTTACAGAAGAATTAAATTTCCCGTTAAACTATAACAGAGGTAATGGTAATACATCTGCTGTTTCATTTCCCAATGGGGTGCCTGCAGGCTCCGGTTATACCAATGCCAATGCTGCTAACTGGAGACCATGGAATGACATTTATACTACTGCTGCTGCATTTCAATGGAGCTGGTATGATCCATCATGGAGGGAAGGAGGATATTCACAACCTATTTTTGCCGGTCTTGATTTTGATGATACCGGTAATATGATTATTGGCCTTCGTGACCGCTTTGGAGATATGCTTGGAGATGGTGTGTATGACCCGGGAGGTAACATACTGATGGAAGCGAATGGTAATGGCGATTTGTTGCGGGCTGTATTAAACGGAACAGGTACCGGCTGGAATTTTATTGTTAGCGAAGTAACTAATGGAACTGAATTTTTCCGGGATGATAACTATGGCAGTCTGCACCAGGAAACATCTATGGGCGGATTGGCAATAAATCATGGTGCAAATCATATTATCAATACTGTAATGGACCCCGTTAGCAATTTATCAGGCGGTTTCGACTGGACAAAATTTTCTGATGGTAGACTGGACAGAAGTTATGAAGTAATTCGTCGTTCTTCAGGTCAGGCAGTTTCTTCTCATATGTTTGCAAAAGCAAATGCATTGGGGGAAATTGAGTTACTTGCAAACGCTGCGCCTATTGAAATAGGTAACCGGGTTTGGAAAGATATTAATGGAGACGGTATACAAGGTGCAAATGAACCGGGTATTGCCGGTATTACTATCAATTTATATAATGGCGCAGGTACTTTATTACTTGCAACTACCACAACAGACGCCGATGGAAACTGGTACTTTAACAACAGCAACGTACTTTCAGGTATACAGGCTTACAGAGGGTACAATATCAGAATTTCTTCCGCTCAGTTTAATATGCTCGGTTTTGGAGTACTTGATGGCCTTTTTCTTGCAAGTTCTGATGCTGCAGGTAATGGTTATTCCGATTACAGTGACAGTGATGCAAAATTGAAAGCAGACGGCTCTGCTGAAATATTTATTACAACAGAAGTTTCAGGAAGTAATAATCATAATTATGATTTCGGTTTTACTCCAAGTAATTCGTTATTGGCTACTGATTACCTTACACTCACCGGGTACAAAAAAAGCCTTTCCGCCCTCCTTAATTGGGAATGCGGGGAAAATGAATATGAAGCCTTCGCAGTGGAAAGGTCTTCCAACGGTATAAACTTTTACGTTATAAGTTCATCATCATTTAAGAACGGAGAGCATTTAGAATATATAGATAATAACCCTTTGCCGGGAATAAATTACTACAGGATCAAGGCTTTAAAAACAGGAAGTGTAAAATACAGTAATGTTTATAGTTTGAAGTTCACAGCATCTAATTCGGTAAGTATGTATCCTAATCCGGCAAAAAACCAATTAAATATACAGTTAAAGGATATTAAAAGTACTGACATAGCAGTTCATCTATACAACCGCGCCGGCCAACTTGTACTTAAGAAAAATTATAAAATTGATAACGGAAATTCTGCAATTTCTTTAAATAACCTGGGTAATTTATCAAATGGCATTTACGTTGTTACGGTTTCTTCTGATAATACTATTATTTTAAATCAAAACATTGTTATTAATCATTAATTTTAATTCCTTTTGTATGTAATCATACTGCTGTTGTTGTGTAAGATGAAGAATTAAACACTATATACTAATAGACATACTATTTTTTCTCAAATACTATCCGGTAGTGATCCATTAAGCCCCGTTGAAAACAAATCATGATGGGGCTTATTTTAAACACTTGATACATGTGCCTGAATTTTTTACTTCTTATAAATTCAACAATCAGTTTCAGGTAAAGAAAATATTTTTTAAAACTGAAACTCCGCAACATCTTTCGCCATTGTCGTATAGTTTCTATATAATCATTCTTGCCGCTGCTGCTGTTGATTAGTTTAAAATAAGGCGATGCGTTTCTTGTAATCATTTCTAATCCGTAGGGAAGCCAGGAGCCGGGTAAATGTTTTTCCGTTAATGCCAATAAATAAGCATCAGAATTTTTATCAGCATTTATATCCATCACTTTCCACGAAGGCATTTTATCAGTAAAGGTCATGGTTTGTAAAAAAAATCTTCCGCCCGCGGGTAAAATATCCGCAACGGTTTTAAAAAAATCTGTATACACTTTATCCTGCAAGCCCGCTTTATATTCTTCTAATGAACAGAAATGTTCAAAAGCGCCTACGGATACAATGGCATCAAAGGTTCCGAAATCTTTTGGCGTTACCGTTCTGCAGTCTTTAATATATACATCCAACCCATTTTTTTTACAAGCATAGTATTGACCGTCGGATAATGTAAGCCCGATGCCTGTTGCCTGTTTTTGTTCCTTAATAAATTTAAGAAAAGGCCCCCAGCCCGAACCCATTTCCAATACACGACTGTTTTTACCAATGCGTAATTGCTCCGCAATAAATTCATGCTTGGCTCTTTGCGCATCTTCTAATTTCATCGAAAAATCGCCATTGTACATAGCGCCGCTGAAGTCGGCCATTTCGCCAATACTCATTCTGAATATTTTATCGAGTGTTGTGTAGGTAAAATCAATATCTTTTTTACCGGCCATAAGATTGGTTTTTTATGGTTAAGGAAAAGGAATTAACTTATAGGGAAGGAGGTTGTCTCAGATATTGGCTTGCGCTTGATATACGTTAATTATTAATAACGGTGTTCTAAGATACAACAGAATTTCTGAAATTATACACTCCTGAATAACGGATATTAAAAAAGGGGACGAACCCCTTTTTTGTGTGTGGTATTTTCATATCGCGGTCAGCAACTCACCTTTAAGCATTGTACCTGTCTGAAAATATTTTTTCTCCTTTTGGATACAGGGATTTTATCTCCGTTCACCAGGCAAACTTTTGCCTCTGTACCCGGAATATAGTAAAGCAAGTACCGCTTATTAATTAAATGAGAACGATGGATACGAACAAAATGTACAATCTCCAATTTTTCCAAAGGGGCAGGAGAAAGCAGTTCTTCAAACCTCGCCAAAACTTTAGCTACTAAAATATTGTTGCCGTTATTAAAAAAAATCTTACTGTAATTGGAGAAAGATTGTATCCGTACAATATCATTTACCGGGAAATAATATACCTGCCCAACGGTATCTACTCTTAGTTTTTCGGGCGGCAATGAAATGATCGGTTCTTTTTTTATTACAGGCACTGCCGGCTGCGGGTAATATTTTGAAGGTTGTGTCATGGTTATTGTTTTATAGTTTGTTTAATGGATTGCATTTCTTTTACAAGTAATTCATGTTGTTTTTTTAGTAACTCAATTTCCTTTTGCTGTTGTTGCATCGCTTTTACCAGCGGCACCACAAATTGTGCATACGCCAAACTGTAGGTTTCATTTTCATTTTTGGGAATATGTAAACCATCAAATTTATAGCCCGATTTTTTTGCCGCCTGCTCTACTTCCTGGGCTATAAAACCGCTGTGCGAAATATTTTGCGATTCGGTGTAATCCATTTTTGCAGCAGTTGTTTCATCTTTATTTATGTCTTTACGCAAAAAATCATCAAATTTTTTTGTATTGAATTGATAAGTAACCGGCCGCAGTTGCATAATAAAATCCAAGCCACTTATGTTTTCTGTTACATTGGTTTTAAAACGGCCATCGCTTGGTGTGGTAAAAGGTACCTGGCCTTCTATAACGGTGATAGCTGAGTTGCCCAAGCGTATTTTATTGTTGGCATTTACCACTGCCGATGTACCAATTGCATTATTAGATGCTGAATTGTTGGTATTAGCAAAAGTGCCGATAATAACATTATTATTGCCAGTAGTTATTCCCCCTGCAGCCTGGTTGCCAATAACAATATTAAACTGACCCGATGTATTAGACGGCATGGCTGCAAAACCCAGCGCCGTATTGGCAAATCCGTTAGTGTTATTGAATAATGCATTTGCACCTAACCCTACGTTTTGTTCGCCGCCGTTATTAACCTCTAAAACATTTGAGCCGATAGCGGTGTTAAAAGCACCCGGTGATGGGCCGTTTAAAGTTTGAAACCCCCAGCTTGTTAAACCACCGCTGGGAGAAATATTACCTGCGGCATTATTACCTATGCGAAAATTAATGTTTCTTGTAATTGTTGGCCCTAAAAAATCAGTATTGCCAAGTACATTTCCTTTAAGCCGCCATACTTGATTTTCGTGTGGCAAACGCTGCCATGCTCCATTAAAATAATACACACTGCTGTCGCTGATATTAAAAATCATTAAGCCTAATGCCGGTGCTGCAATTGCATCCCGCTGCACGTTGGTAAGGCGTGGCATTAGCATGCCTTTTGTAGTATCTACAATATCAAGTTTGGCACTTGGGTTTGGCGTACTTGTTCCAATACCTACACTTTGTGCATGCAAGTTAAACAGGCCTACCAACAGGATAACTGAGGCAATAAAATATTTTTTCATAATTTTTTTTATTTTTTTGCTTTTAATACTTCAACCTGCTTTTTTAGTTCTTCAATAATTTTTTGCTGCTCCTGCATGCCTTTTACCAACGGCACTACAAACTGTGCATACGACAAACTGTAGGTTTCATTTTCGTTTTTGGGGACAATCAATCCGTCGAATTTGAAACCTGATTTTTTTGCTGCCCGCTCTACCTCTTGTGCAATAAAACCTGTGTGCAGTATGTTTTGCGATTCGGTGTAATCTATTTTCGCCGCCATTGCTTCATTATTCTTTTTTTCTTTTTGAATAAAAATGTCAAATTGTTTTGTGTTGAAATGATAAGTAACCGGCCGCAGTTGCATAATAAAATTCAACCCGCTTACATCTTCTTTTACATCTGTTTTAAAACGGCCATCGCTTGGAGTGCTGATAGGCACCTGTCCTTCTATAACAGAAACTGCAGCATTGCCCAAACGTATTTTATTGCTGGCATTTACGATGGCATCAAAACCAATGGCTGTAGCATTACTCAGGTTTCCGGTGCTTACCCCTGCACGGCCACCAATGGCAGTATTAAGAATACCCGTAGTATTATTTCTCATTGCCTGAAAACCTATTGCTGTATTATTTACGCCGGTTGTATTAAAGTCCATAGCATTATTACCCACCACAGTATTTTGGCTTCCGCCTGAATTGATGGACAAACTTTGCAGGCCCACTGCCACATTATTATTACCGTTTACGTTGCTGCGTAAAGCAAGACTGCCCAATGCAGTATTGCCGGATCCAATGCTATTAAAGCTGAGCGACCTTTGCCCAACAGCCGTATTTGAACCTCCGGTAGTGTTATTTACGATTGCCCTTTCTCCTACAGCAGTGTTGGCAGAGCCGGAAGTATTAAAGTTTAATGCCGAAGAACCAACTGCAGTATTTTGATTACCGTTAATATTTTGGCCCATCGCCACCAAACCAACAGCAGTATTATCTGCGCCTGTAGTATTACGAAAAAGTGTTCCATTGCCTACCGCTATATTATCGGAGCCTGTAGTATTTGCATTTAGTGAATTTGCTCCAACAGCAGTATTTGCAGAACCGGTGGTATTTTTAAATAAAGCATCTTTACCAAGTGCTGTATTTCCGCTACCGGTTGTATTGCTAAACAAAGCCTTGCTGCCTATTGCCGTAATGCTAAAACCGGTTGTATTTGCTGTGAAGCTTTGAAACCCAAAATTTGTATTGTCGTTTACAGAACTAATTTCGCCAGCGGATAAATTATTTACCCGAAAACGTAATGGCTGAGTGTTTGTAGTACCAATAAAATTTATTGTGCTGATGTTGTTTCCATTAATGTTCCATCCTTCATTAGCCTGAGCAATCTGTTTCCAATTGCCATCAAAAAAATAAAAGCTGCTGTCTGTACTAACATATACCAGCAACCCTTTTGCAGGTGTGATGATCGCATTGCATTGTTGCAGGGTTAATCGTGGAATTAAAATACCAGATGCCGTATCGCTTATTTCCAGCTTAGCACTTACATGCGGCGTGGCTGTACCAATACCAATATTTTGTGCTTTTAATTGCAAGACAAAAAAGCAAATAAAAAAACCAGAAATAATTTGTTGAAATAAATTTTTCATATGCTATTTTTTTATGGCTTCCACTAAATTTTCTAAATGCTTAATTTTCTTTTGCTGTTCTTCCATTATTCTTTGTTGCTCCTGTACAGCTTTTACCAACGGCACTACAAACTGCGAATACGACAAACTGTAGGTTTCATTTTCATTTTGGGGGGACACTAATCCGTCAAATTTGAAACCTGCTTTGTTTGCCGCTTTCTCTACCTCCTGTGCTATAAAACCGGTATGTAAAATATTTTCCGATTCGGTATGGTTTATTTGTATTCGTCCTGTTTTTGTGTTATTGTTTTTATTTAAAAAATTATCAAAGGCACTTGTTTTAAAATTATAGGTAACCGGCCGCAGTTGCATAATAAAATCCAGCCCGTTTACATTTTCTTTTATATTGGTTTTAAATCTTCCATCGCTTGGTGTAGTAAAAGGTACCTGACCTTCAATAGCGGTTACAAATGAATTTCCTAAACGGATTTTATTGCTTGCATTTACAACAGCTCCAAAACCGATAGCCGTTGCATTGCTTAAATTGCCTGTGCTAACATTGGCATTACGCCCAAGGGCAGTATTAAATGACCCGGTGGTATTACCGCTCAAGGCTATATTGCCAATGGCAGTATTAGATGACCCGGTAGTATTTTCACTTAATGCCAGATTGCCAATAGCAGTATGAGTGCTGCCGGTAGTATTTTTTGATAAGGCACCTACCCCCAATGCTGTATTTTCGAACCCTATTGTATTTAAAAGCAGCGCATCGAGACCAATTGCCGTATTTAAATGTCCGGAAATATTGTTCCTCAAACTATTTAGACCAAGGGCTATATTTAATAAGCCGGAAATATTAGCATTTAAACTTCGGAGCCCAAAACTCAGATTGCCGGTTTGAGAATTTATTTCTCCGACCTTCGTATTGTTTACTCTAAAACGTAAAGGCTCATTGTGTATGGTTCCAATAAAATGACCAGTATCCGTGTTGTTATTTCCTTTAATACTCCAGCCTTCATTGGCTGCACTCATGCGTTTCCAGTTGCCATCAAAAAAATAAAAACTACTGTCTGTTGTTATAAAAACCATCAACCCTTTTGCAGGCAATGAAATGGCATTGCGTTGTTGCAGTGTTAACCTTGGTATTAAAATACCTTTTGCAGTATCACTAATATCCAACATAGCACTAGCATGCGGGGCAATAGTACCTATACCTACATTTTGCGCCTTTAACTGAATTGTTAAAGAACAAGGAAGAAAAATAATAAGGACGATATATTTTTTCATTTTTATAAATTACTTTTTCAATAATGCTATTATTTTTTCCAATCGTTCTATTTTCTTTTCCTGCTCTTGTATTGCTTTTACCAATGGCACTACAAATTGTGCATACGACAAACTGTAGGTTTCATTTTCATTTTGGGGGGGCACTAATCCGTCGAATTTGAAACCTACCTTGTTGGCCGCCTGCTCTACCTCCTGTGCTATAAAGCCTGTATGTAAAATATTTTCTGATTCATTGTAATTGATAGCAGTTACACCTGCATTGGTTTTGTTATTTTTATTTAAAAAATTATCAAAAGCACTTGTTTTAAAATGGTAAGTAACGGGCCGCAGTTGCATAATAAAATCCAGCCCCCTTACATTTTCTTTTACATTGGTTTTAAATCTTCCATCGCTTGGTATGGTAAAAGGTACCTGGCCTTCAATAACAATTACTGATGCATTTCCCAAACGTATTTTGTTGCTTGCATTTACTGTTGCTCCAAACCCGATAGCAGTAGTATTGTTAAAGTTCGTGCCGGTGGTATTGGTCAATGCCCCGACTGATGTGTTCTGAATACCGGTAGTGTTTGCTCTGAGCGATTGGAAACCGATGGCTGTATTACTATTACCGGTAGTATTATTATCCATGGCTGCATTGCCGATAGCTGTATTGGAACCCGCCGTGTTTTTTCCCAAAGCCAGTGAACCTACGGCAACATTGAATGAACCGCTTACATTGTTGCGAAGTGCTGAACTGCCTACGGCTATATTATCATTGCCGTCTGTATTTGACAACAGTGCCGCAGCACCAATACCGGTATTAAATCCGCCGCTCGTATTTTCGCTAAGCGAAAAATCGCCTAGAGCAGCATTAAAACTACCGGTGGTATTACGTCTCAAACTAAAGCTGCCGATGGCCGTATTGGAATCGCCGTTAGTATTTTGAAATAATGCATTGATGCCAACCGCTGTGTTGCTTGTGCCGGTTGCGTTATTTTGTAATGCATGAGCTCCGATGCCGGTATTAAAATTTGCATTGGTGGCGGCCAAAGCAAGTATCCCAACAGCTGTGTTCTCGGCACCCGTAATATTGGTAAAGAGGGCATTGCTTCCCAAGCTTGTATTATTAAATCCGGTTGTATTTTTAAACAATGCAGCATTGCCAATGGCCGTATTTAAAAACCCGGTAGTATTATTAAAAAGGGAGCTATCACCAAAAGCCTGGTTTCGGATACCGGTGGTATTGGCAGCCAATGAATTACTGCCGAATGCAGTATTGGAGCTGCCGGATGTATTGCCACTCAAAGAAAAATTACCTACAGCAGTATTTTGAATACCCAATGTATTATCTCGTAAGGCTTGGTTGCCAACGGCAATATTATTTGAGCCATTAATATTTTGCTGTAGTGATGAATTTCCTACTGCAATATTTCCCGACCCAATGCTGTTAGATACAAGCGCCCCTGAACCAAGAGCAATATTAGAGTTCCCGGATTGGTTACTAAACAATGCTGCATTCCCTAAGGCTATATTGCTATTGCCCGTTTTGTTGCTATTAAGTGCCAACCTGCCAACAGCAGTATTATTACCGCCGGTTGTGTTATTTTGCATGGCACTTACACCAACAGCAGTATTTGCAAATCCCTCTGTGTTAAAAGATAAAGCAAAGCTGCCAACTGCTGTATTTGAACCTCCAAAAATATTATCCCTCAAGGTGCCGGCACCAACTGCTGTATTAAACGATGCAGTAGTATTATTGGAAAGAGATAAATTACCAATGGCTGTATTAAATCCTCCGGAGGTATTGGCATTCAGGCTTTGAAAACCAAAACCGGTATTGGCTATAAACTGGTTTATTTCTCCTGCCTTTAAATTATTTACCCTGAAACGTAATGGCTCATTATGTATGGTTCCGATAAAATGAAAAGCATCTGTATTGTCATTTCCTTTAATACTCCATCCTTCATTGGCAGCACTCATTCGTTTCCAGCTGCCATCAAAAAAATGGAAGCTGCTGTCGGCGATTACAAATAACATCAACCCTTTAGCAGGCGCTGCAATCGCATTGCGCTGCTGCAGAGTTAACCGTGGAATTAAAATACCCCCGGCTGTATCGCTGATGTCCAGTTTGGCGCTGGCATGTGGTGCGGTGGTACCAATGCCTACATTTTGTGCCTGTAAAAAAGTTGTTGTCGCTGCAACTGTATAAATTAAGAGGAGAAGGTTTCTTTGCATTTTTTCGTTTTAAATATTTTAAAATCAATTCACTTACATATAAAAGTTTTCGCAGGGCCTGTGATTTGCATTGATGCGGTTTTCCTTTTGTATCTTTTGTTCAATGCGGCGTATACGCTGCCGGTAAATGGATAATACCAGTATTACAAGCAGCAATCCTACCAGCACAATCAGAAAAGGAATTTTTTTGCATAGTTGTCGCATGAATAATGAACTGAAGTGTAAAGCTACTTTGGTGTGCAGGCGGTTTCCTATTTTTTGGCGTGACGAATGCGGGGCGGAGGCGGGGCAAAAGCGGGGCATTGGAGGGATTGGGAATTGGGTATTGGTAATTAGGGATTTATGCGGGTAAGAAATTTCAGGTTTTGTGTGATGAAGCTGAGTTTTATTTTACGAATAGAGTATTGGATTTTTTTTGATGAAAATATTTATGAAGGGTTGTGTAAATTTTGTGATGCTGCAACAGTAACGTATAAAATAAATATCAAAAAAGGATATTACAAAATGGCTGATTGTAAAACATACGGATTAACGCACCTTGCTATTGCAGTGAACGATGTAGAACGGACAATGAAATTTTATCAGCAGGTTTTTGATATGCAGACAATGTACCACAAGGATGGATTTATACAACTCACTACTCCGGGCTGTAAAGACATTTTAGTTTTTGAAGAAAAAAAGGATAAACCAATTTTAAATGCACCCAAACAGGCGGCATAACACATTTTGGTTTTCGGCTTAAAAATCCAGAAGGCATAAATGAAATGGTCAATAAAATTATTACGGCAGGGGGAACAATTATTGACAAAGGTGAATTTATTGCAGGCTCCCCGTATGTATTTTTTAACGACCCCGATGGTTATGAAGTGGAAGTATGGTATGAATTATTATAATAAGTTTTTTGCTTTCACACTCCGCTTATAAATTCTTCCAGCCCATCCTCCACTGTTATATTCAGCCGCTGCCTTAAGCGGTGCTTGCTTTTGCGTATGCTGTCGGCACTAATGCCCTGCATGGCCGCCATCTGTTTATTGGAAATATTTAATTTTATTAAAGCTGCAAGGCGTAATTCGGCAGCAGTAATTTCTACATTTATTTTTTTAAGTTCATTAAAAAATCCTGGATGTACTTTTTTAAACAGTTGTTGAAAACGCTCCCAGTCTTCATCGGTTAAAATAGTTTGTTGCAATAACTCGGTAGTGGTTTGCTGTGTATGCTGTTGCACCTGCAGCTGCAGTTGTTCTATCATTTCGTTTTTTTCAATAACGCTTTGCGTAAAAGATTGCAGTTGTTGTTTGGCAGCAGCCGTTTCCTGCATTAATTGTTCTTTTTTAAAACGAAAACGTAACCGCTGGTTTTGATAGAATAAAAAAGCAGTAAACAAAACGATAATGATGCCAGCTAATAAAAAATTCCGTTTTATCTGTTCAGCCTGTTTTTCTCTGAGCAGGCTTTTAATATTACTGAGGGATTGTTCGTAATTAATTTTTGTCTGAATAATATCCAAACGGTTAATAGATTTCCTGTTGCTGACGGAATCTGCATTTTGCAGGTATAGCTGCTGGTATTTCCAAGCACTGTCGTGTATTTTTTTTTCATGATAAGCCATAGCCAGGGTTTGATACACATTACTGGAATATACAGGCGAGGAAGCTCCTTTTGTTTCCAGTAATAATTGTGCTTCTTTTGCCAGTAGCAGGGCGCTGTCTTTTTGCTGGTTAATTAAATATATTTTAGCTACATGCTGCAATGAGTTGGCTGCATTTTCTTTTTCGTTGTTTTGCATACTCCAGCGATAATCATATTCCAGCAATGGTTTTGCTTTTGTATATTCTTTTTGCAGCATATACACATCTCCAATGTTTCCATTAATAAGGCTTATCCAAACTTTGCTGTTAATTTTGTGTGCTAACTGTAATGCTTTATTATACACTAACAAAGCCGAATCGTACTGCTCAAGCTCTTTATAACATAGTGCAATGGTATTATAATTGCCGCAAATATGGCCGGCAGGTATTTGCAATTGAAAGGTCGCTGCCTTATTGCCAAAATCAACAGACTGACGGTAATTACCCGTGTTGTATAATACATCTGCTCCAATTTTATATGCAAGACTGTTTTTTGGAAATTTTTCCGGTCCGAGTTTTTCCTGCATTTCAATTGCTTTTACAATATAAAACATTGCCTGTGCACTTTTGCCCGGAAGCCAATACATTTCCGCCAGCCAGTAACAGATGTCTGCAGTCAGTATATCATCCTGCAATGTAAGCGCTGTCCGTAAAGCTTCATCCATTAAATGGAGGTAGTATTCAAATGGTTTTTGCGCATGATGCTGAATTATTATTACTGCTTCCAGCACTTTAAGTTTAGCCTGAACACGTTCATTATCTTTTTCCGATACTGTTTTTAATCTTTTTATGGCTTCTGCACTGTTTATATCGTCCATTTTATTAATAGAATCATACACTTCAAAAAACAGTATGGCTTGTTTGCTGCTGCTGTTTTCTAATTTATGTAACCAGTCTTGTATGGTTTGATTATTAAGGGAATAGCCCCAAAAAGGGGAAAGCAAAAATGCAAAGCAGCAAAAAAATCGTAAGCAGGACATGGTTGGGTCTGATAATAATTGGACGCAAATCTGTGCAAATTATTACAGCAAATTTATCACCAAATATGGTGAGGGCTATTGTGTTAAAAAAGGATCCCGACAATGATCAAAGAGTGAATTAAGCGATATGTTATTTATCACTTCAACTCCTCCCTTTGAAAAAATCTATTTGCAAATACTGATTAAATCGTATTCTAATTTACCCTTACAATTCCCGAACTTCATACAATGCTCAAGCTGCTGAAACAAATTAAAAATTGTAAAGAATGCGAAGCTTATCTTCCGTTGGGACCCAACCCGGTGATAGCAGCAGGCATAAAAAGTAAAATAATTATTATTGGCCAGGCGCCTGGCCGCATAGTACATAACACCGGTATTCCCTGGAACGATAAAAGCGGCGACAACCTCCGTAAGTGGTTGAATATTGACAAAGACACATTCTATAACACCGATAAAGTGGCTTTAATGCCCATGGGTTTTTGCTACCCGGGTACGGGCAAATCGGGCGACCTGCCCCCGCGACCTGAATGTGCTCCGCTTTGGCACCAAAAATTGTTGACGCTCATGCCGAAGGCCGAAATTATTTTATTAGTGGGTCAATATTCTCAAAACTATTACTTGGGTAAAAGAGCTAAAGCTACACTCACCGAAACGGTACAGCATTTTAAAACCTATTTGCCTCTTTATTTTCCGCTTCCGCACCCTTCGCCAAGAAATAATATATGGATGAAAAGGAACAGTTGGTTCGAGACGGAAGTTTTGCCCGCTTTACAGGACAGGGTAGGAAACAGTCTTTAAATCTTATTTTCATCTTTGCCAATTGCTCATTGCCCGTTGTCTATTGCTTATTACCCTTGCCCATTGTCAATTGACTATTGCTTATTGCAAATTAGCTCCCAAAGCCCCTTTTTATCCACAGGGTTCATTAATCACAGCGGGTACTTTATTTTCAGCTTTATTTCCCTACCTTTGCGCCTCTAAAAATTACCAATTTTTTTTGTTCCTTAATAAATGAAGAACAGTGAGTTGGTAAGCTAAACAGAAAATATTCAATTTAAATAAAATGGCAGACCTCAGATTTCAACGGAACTTCGGAATTGCGGCTCATATTGATGCCGGCAAAACCACTACTACAGAGCGTATTCTGTATTACACAGGTGTTAACCATAAAATAGGCGAGGTACACGATGGCGCCGCAACTATGGACTGGATGGCGCAGGAGCAGGAGCGGGGTATTACAATTACTTCGGCAGCTACTACCTGTTTCTGGAACTTTCCAATGGTGCAAAACAAAAAAACACCTGAGACAAAACAATACAAGTTCAATATTATTGATACGCCCGGTCACGTGGATTTTACCGTAGAGGTAGAACGTTCTTTGCGTGTATTGGATGGTTTACTGGCTTTGTTCTGCGCTGTATCCGGTGTAGAGCCTCAGTCTGAAACTGTATGGCGCCAGGCTAACAAATACAAAGTACCACGTGTAGGTTTTGTAAATAAAATGGATCGCAGCGGTGCCGATTTCTTGAATGTAGTAAAACAAATTAAAGAAATGTTGGGCGCCAAGGCCGTGCCTTTGCAATTACCAATTGGTGCTGAAGATAATTTTAAAGGTGTGGTTGATCTGGTTACCATGAAAGGAATGGTGTGGGATGAAGCAGGACAGGGCATGACTTATAATGAAGTGCCTATTCCTGATGATATGAAAGAAGATGTAGCAGAATGGAGACAGCACTTGATAGAGGCTGTGGCGGATTATGATGAAAAGTTATTAGAGAAATTTTTCGATGATCCCAATACTATTACAGAAGCAGAAATTCATGAAGCTATCCGTAAGGCAACGATCGATTTGTCTATTATTCCGATGATGTGCGGTTCATCTTTCAAAAACAAAGGTGTACAAACTGCGTTGGATGCTATAGTACGTTACTTACCGGGTCCGTTGGATATTGAGCCTGTAAAAGGAATTAACCCTGATACGGATGAGGAAGTAATACGCAAGCCGGATGCGAAAGAACCATTTTCTGCTTTGGCGTTTAAAATTATGACCGATCCGTTTGTGGGTCGTTTGGCATTCTTCCGGGCTTATTCAGGTCGTTTAGATTCAGGTTCGTATGTATTAAATGTACGTACCGGCAAAAATGAGCGTATCAGCCGTATTATGCAAATGCATGCCAATAAGCAAAACCCGGTTGATTATATCGAAGCGGGTGATATTGGTGCAGCAGTTGGCTTTAAAGATATCAAAACAGGTGATACACTTTGCGATGAAAAATTTCCTATTACGTTGGAGAGCATGACTTTCCCCGAGCCGGTAATTTCTATTGCAGTAGAGCCGAAGACTCAGGCCGACGTTGATAAAATGGGTATGGCTATCGCAAAGTTGGTTGAAGAAGATCCTACATTGAGAGTGAAGACAGACGAAGAGACAGGACAAACGATTCTTTCCGGTATGGGCGAATTGCACCTGGAGATTATTGTAGACAGGATGAAGCGTGAATTTAAAGTAGAGATTAACCAGGGCGCACCGCAGGTAGCATATAAAGAAGCATTTAATGCCACAATAGAACACAGAGAAACATTGAAGAAACAAACCGGTGGTCGCGGTAAATTCGCTGATATCATTTTTGAAATTGGACCGACAGATGCGGAATGGAGAACTGAAAACCCCGGTAAGAGTTACCAGTTTGTGAATGATATTTTTGGAGGTTCAATTCCCCGCGAATTTGTGCCTGCTATTCAAAAAGGTTTTGAATCGGCTATGACAACGGGTGTATTGGCCGGTTACCCGCTGGATAATATGAAAATTCGTGTATTCGACGGCAGCTTCCACGCTGTTGACTCAGATGCCATGAGTTTTGAATTATGTGCCAAGCAAGGTTTCCGCGAAGCGGGAAGAAAAGCGAAGCCTGTTTTACTGGAACCTATTATGAAAGTAGAAGTGATAACACCTGACCAATACATGGGTGATGTAACCGGTGACCTGAACAGAAGAAGAGGTATGCTTGAAGGTATGGATAGTCGCGGAGGCGCGCAGGTTATTAAAGCCAAAGTACCGTTAAGCGAAATGTTTGGTTATGTAACGCAGTTACGTTCATTAAGCTCGGGCCGTGCATCCAACACGATGGAGTTCTCGCATTATTCTCCGGCACCTAACAATATTGCTGAAGAAGTAATAGCGAAGGTGAAAGGAAAGGTTTCAGCTTAATTGGAATAATAATTTATAAAAATCCCGGCTTCTGAACAGTCTGCAAATGGTTGCGGCGAGCCATCCATATCAATTACAGATAAATTCGCAAAATATTTTGGCATGGAGTTTTAATAATATTAAGCTTGTAGACAGTGTTCGAAACGAACCGGGCAGCCATGGATTTATTGCCTACCGAATAAAACCGAAAGCGAATTTGAATATGGGAGATACCATAAAGAATACCGCTTCGATTTATTTCGATTTTAACTTGCCGGTATCAACTAACAGGCAGACTACTGTTGTAGTGAATAATGTTGTAACAGGAATTAATGATGTTAATAATATTAGCTATGCTATGCTGCTTTTCCCCAATCCTTCGACCGATCAGATTTGGATTGAGGTAAAAGAAAGGGTAATTGGTAATGCAACTTTAACAATACAGGATATTACAGGCCGCCGGATATACAGGGAGCAGCTCGGGAGAATTAACTTAAATAGTTTCCGTAAAGCCATTAGTTTCGGAAAAATGACCAAAGGATATTATACCATTCAGCTGCTTGTCGGTAATAAAAGATATGTTCAGAAATTGGTTATTCAGTAGTTATTGATAAAGCAGGTTTTTTTTATTGATTGTGTATAATATTTAGTTTCAAAAAAAAGTAAGGCCTTATTTTTGCTGTTGTAACAACGAATGGTATATTTTTGGCACAGGTTTTATTGTACCATTTACCGGCTTTAATGGTTCCGTTTTTAAAATTCACCTGCAGAAACTACAGCTGATTGTATGTGAACACCAAATTATTACTAAGGTTAAGGCTCCCGATTCATCTCGGGGCTTTTTTTTTCAGAGCCAATCAAGTTTTATATTCCCCACTCCCTTTTCTCTCATCGTTTTTCGTATCTGCTCCAGTTCTTCCCGTTGTCCGGGTATTTTGGTTTCATGAGTTTCCACATACATCATAGTAAAGCAATTGTATGTTTCGTCATTTAGTATCTTTTTAAGAATTTCCGTTTCGGCGCCTTCAACATCCAATTTTATAACATCAATCTTTTTGCCCAATTGTTTAATGAAGGCCGATAAATCAATCACTTCTATATACTGTGCCTTTGCTTTGTCTACATTTACCTTATCGCTTTTAATGGATGAGCCTACTGTAAAAGCTGCATCATCCGCTTCCTGGTCTTTATGTGTATAAAGCGCTACCTGTTCATTTTTATCCCATACCCCTTTTTGAATACAGTTTACATTCGGATATTTTTTTACTTTATTAATAAGAAGATTGTAGGCCAGCGGATCAGGCTCGAAGGCATAAACGGTAGCTCCCCGTTTGGCAAACTTTATTGATATGTCTCCTGTATTAGCGCCGCAGTCGAGCACTATCGAATCCTTATTTATTTTCTTTAAAATCGGGATCAATTTTATATAACTGAGCCATAAAGCTCCTTTGTTAAGTAGTTGTCGTTTAAGCAGCGCTAATTTCATTACCGGTTAATTTATCTCCCAAAGGATTTTTAAAAATATAAAATACACCCCACACGGATGTAAAAACAACTATTAAATAAAACAGAAGACTGATCAGCACTGAGACATTTTCATTGAGCCCGAAATATTTTGAGAAATAGAGAAATACAATTTCCCTGGCGCCTAACCCGCCCAATGTAAAAGGCAGTACAGCCGCTACAGTGGCCAACAGGAAAATAAAAATATAAACGGAATGGTTGGTATAAATGCCCAATGCATTCATAATAAGCCATGCGCTTACTATAGAAAAAGCTACTACCAAAATACCCAAAACAAAAGTGGAAAAGAAACCCGGTAAAAAATCGGGCGTTACTTTTTTTACAAAAAAATACAAACCCGATACAGCGATAACGGCCACAGGGATGGCGGCCAACTGATAAAGCCTGTCGTCAAAAATTAGTAAAGTGTAAACGGGCAGCAGTACAAATATGGCCAGCAGCCCGCTTAACCTATCCAATAAAACCGCGGCGCTTGTTTTTTTATACGGCGCATCAAATTTTTTCTTCAATAAAATTACTTTATACGCATCACCACTTATGGAGCCGGGCAGAAACAAATTATAAAACAATCCAAGCCAATAAAGTTTCAGGTTGGTAACCTGCTTAAGGTAAATGCCAATATTTTTAAAATAAATATTCAGCCGGTAAGAAGCAATAATTTTTGAGATGGTGTAAAACAGAACGGCGAGTAAAAGATAGAACCAATTGGCCGATTGCAGGGCTTTGCCGGCTTGGGCAAAATCAATTTTACCCGAAACATACCATAGACAAATGACGGTAACTGCTATTTTCAGCAATAGCAGCAGCCATTTTTTCGTTGTAGATTCGGTTTTTGCAGTCGTTTCCATAAATAACAACTTGTTGATTCTTGTTTTTCGGCAATACTTTTATTTTAATACTGCAGAAAGCAGGCTGCAAGTAAATCTAAATCCATGATAAAAAAAATAATCCCGATACTCGCTTTTCTATTTACGCTGACGTATGTACAGGCGCAGGAAAAGGCTTTAACCAAAGGCATGAAGATTAACAAGTCGGTAAAAATAAAAAAAGCTGTTTACAAGTTGGATGCTTTTGACAACCCGGATAAAGCGGCGATTATTATTGAGGGCAACGATATTACCGTCGATTTTAATAATTCAGTTTTAAAAGGAAGTAATTTAAAAAAGAAGCCCGATGAGTTTTTCGGAACAGCCCTTATCATTCGCAACAGTGAGAGAGTAATCATAAAAAATTTAACCGCCAAAGGATATAAAATAGCCTTGCAGGCTACAAATGCAGGCAGCCTTACGCTGGAAAATTGCAATTTCAGTTATAACTATCGTCAGCAATTGCAGAGTACTCCGGGTAAAGTGAATGAAGCCGATAATATAACTTATGAGGAAAATAATATGCTTCAACATGGAGCGGCCATCTATTTCAATAACTGCGACCTGGCTATTATTAAAAGTTGCAAAGTAACCGGCGGGCAAAACGCTTTGCTGATGAAAGATTGCGATGATGCGTTGATTTATAACAATGATTTTTCTTTCAACTCCGGTATTGGTTTGGCCATGTATAACTGCAGCCGTAATAAAATGGTGTACAATAAACTTAATTTTAATATACGCGGCTATTCTGATGGTGTCTACAGTACAAATGCCGGCGGAGCAGGTATAGTATTGCACGGACAAAGCAGTGATAATTTATTTTTTAAAAATGCCGTTGCACATTGCAGCAAGGGCTTTTTGTTACCGGTGGCCAATCAAAGCGGCGGCAAGGTGAATGTTTTGAAAGAAAACGATTTCTCTTATGCCGCTTCTTCCGGAATCGAAATGAAATCAGGCGGCGCCAAAATTCTGAACAATCGCTTTTATGAATGTGACACCGGTTTATCCGGCAATCACAGTTCAGGCAATGATATTGGCGGCAACCGGTTTCGAAATAATAATATCGCCGTTGCTGTAGCGAACGGCCAAAATAACAACATACATCACAATATTTTTTTTCAAGATAAAGAAGCCATTAAGCTTTGGGGCGATAAGCTGAAGTTTTCAATTGGCGACAGCCTGCAGGATACAAGAAGCAATAATTACGCTATTGTAGCCAACAGTTTCAACAGCAATGCGGTTGTATACAATTTACAGGGAACCGATAAGCTGAATATTTTTAATAATACGTATGCCGATACAACGGTTGTTTTCCAAATCGGTTCGGGTGTTACCAATATTGATTCATTTCCCAACGACGAACTGCTCGTTTTATTGAGCGACGACAGCACCATTACAGAGCCGTACGTTGAAAAACCGCAGGAAGTATTTAAAGGCAGCGGGCAATTGGCGGGTCAAAAAAATAATATTATCACGGAATGGGGCCCGTATGATTTTTTATCGCCCCGTATTTGGCTAAATAACCCGGCCGATACTGCCACCGGAACAATACAATTTGAAATTAAAGGCCCCAAGGGCAAGTGGAAAGTGAAAAGTTTTAGAGGTTTGGACAGTCTGTCGGCCAAAGCCGGGGATATGCCCGCAGTACTGAACGCAAAAAGAAAAGCGACTTCCTCTCAGGAGGTATTTATTGAACTGGAATACATCGGTGAGGCAATTACTACTCAGTTTGGCGATGTAATTCCCAAAAGCAAGCCCTTTATTTTCAGGTTTAAGAAGGGGTAAAGTCAGTGTCTGCTTGGTATCCCTGCGATATACACATGTGGCTAAAAAAATAATTATCAAATCTTTGTCTGTTTAAAATCATCCCCCTACCTTTGCACTCCCAATTAAAAAATTGGATTTGACTCATGTCACAAAGAATCAGAATTAAATTACAGTCTTACGATCACAATTTGGTAGATAAATCTGCCGAGAAAATTGTAAAGACTGTTCGCAGTACCGGCGCTGTTGTTACAGGTCCAATTCCTTTGCCAACAGCCCGTAAAATATTTACCGTATTGCGTTCGCCGCACGTAAATAAAAAGAGTCGTGAGCAGTTTCAATTAGCTACGCATAAGCGTTTATTGGATATTTATACTTCCAGTTCAAGAACGGTTGATGCATTAGCAAGTTGGATTTGCCAAGTGGCGTTGAAGTAGAAATTAAAGCATAAGGTCCTTCCCAACCTTCCTTCTCTGAGGGAAGAAGTTTGAGTCCTAAAGCTTAAAAGTTCTTATAAATAAATTTAATCTATCTCTCAATTAAGCAATAGAAATATTCTTTAAAAAAAGAGCTCTGGAAAAATAAACGGCCTCTTTAGTCCCGCAACTGCGGGATTTGGTGGGGCTTCATATAAAACAAGCCATTCAGGGTTTGTTTACTGCCGGTACTTCCCCAGAAAGGAAAAGGTCGGTGGCAAACGGGGATTGACGCCTCGATTTGTGTTTTTCACAAATCGGTGTGATTAGTAAAGCGCTAATCACGGCATGTCCCGATAATCCTGCAGGCATAAATTGATTAAACCATGATAGGTATTATTGGGAAAAAAATTGGGATGACCAGCATCTTCGACCCCGGTGGCAAGCAAACGGCTTGCACAATTATCGAAGCCGGTCCTTGTGTAGTAACGCAGGTGCGTACACAGGAAAACGATGGCTACACAGCCTTACAACTTTCTTTTGGTGATAAAAAAGAGAACAACACTCTAAAGTCAGAAAAAAATCACTTCGCAAAAGCTAATACAGCTGCCAAAAGATTCTCTAAAGAATTTCGCAACTATTCTCTTACAAAAAATATTGGTGAAACAATTACTGTCGACATTTTTGCCGAAGGCGAAAAAGTTGTTGTAGTTGGTACCACTAAGGGCCGCGGTTTCCAGGGTGTTGTAAAACGTCATGGCTTCCATGGTGTGGGCGGTCAATCGCATGGCCAGCACGACAGATCAAGAGCACCGGGATCGTTGGGTAACTCATCCGATGCAAGCCGTGTAATGAAAGGTATGCGTATGGCGGGCCGTATGGGTGGCGACAGAGTAAAAATGAAGGGATTACAGGTTGTAAAAATTTTTCCTGAGAAAAATTATATTCTAATAAGTGGTTCGGTTCCCGGACACAATGGTTCAATCGTTTTAATTCAGAAGTAATTAATTATTATGCAAGTTGATGTTCTAAACATACAGGGGAAAAAAACAGGTAGAACTGTTGAGTTGCCGGAAGATATTTTCGGTATCGAACCCAATACACATGTTGTTTACCTTGCGGTAAAACAATACTTGTCCGCACAGCGTCAGGGTACGCACAAAGTAAAGACCCGTGCCGAGGTACAGGGTGCCAGCCGCAAGCTGCACAAACAAAAAGGTACAGGTGGAGCCCGTAAGGGAAATATTCGTAACCCGTTATACAAAGGTGGCGGTACCATATTTGGTCCTAAGCCGCACGGTTATGATATTAAGCTGAACCGTAAAGTAAAAGACCTTGCTAAAATGTCTGCACTTTCTTCCAAAGCAAAAGAGAATGCAATATTTATAGTAGAAGATATTACCATGGATGCGCCAAAGACTAAAACCTTTGTAAGCATGCTGGGCAGCTTAAATGCGGCTAATAAAAAAACATTGTTTGTGATGCCGGAGTACAATGAGAACCTGCACATGAGTTTCCGTAATATTTACTCGGTAAACGGCGCTTTGTTAAGTGATATCAATACCTACGACATTGTAAATTCTGATGTATTGGTGTTAACAGAATCAGCAGCAAAGATTTTCAGCGAAGAAGAAGCTGCATAACTGTAGTTGTTAAAAAGAGAACAGAATTTAGGTAACAATATTTTATCTCGCAGTAAGCGGGTCAAATTTTCAAACTATAAGAAAGATGAAACTTTCTGATGTATTAATAAAACCGATTTTAACCGAGAAGGCGAACGCCCAGCAGGAAAAACTGCGCCGCTATGCATTTAAGGTTGATAAAAAAGCAAATAAACTGGAAATTAAAAAAGCTATCGAAGGCTTTTATAATGTAACGGTAGTAGATGTAAATACCGCAGTTGTTCCTGCCAAAGCTAAAAGCCGTAATACGAAAGCGGGTGTTGTATCAGGTCGAAAGCCCTCTTACAAAAAAGCGATGGTAACGGTTGCAAAGGGCGAAACAATTGATATGTATTCAAATATCTAAAAGCCACCATTCCGCCGCGGCGGAGAGTAAGGCGGACAGATAAAATAAAGTATGGTAGTTCAACTACCGCAAAAGTTGAAATAAATAAAAAGAAAATGGCACTTAGAAAATTTAAACCGGTAACAGCCGGCACACGTTGGAGAATAGGAAACGCTTATGCTGAGATCACTACAAATGAACCTGAAAAGTCATTGTTGGAGCCTCAGAAAAGAGTTTCGGGCCGTAACTTTTCGGGTCGTCGCACCATGCGGTACAGAGGCGGCGGACACAAAAAGAAATATCGTGTAATTGATTTTAAAAGAAATAAAGAAGGAAAAGCAACGGTTCTCTCTATTGAATATGATCCAAACCGTACAGCTTTCATCGCATTGGTAAATTATGCCGATGGTGAAAAGCGTTACATCATTGCACCGCAGGGTTTAGTTGTAGGTTCTGTTGTAGAAAGCGGAAACACTGTAGCGCCTGAAATAGGAAATACTTTACAAATGAAATTTATGCCGTTGGGTACCAACGTGCACAATATAGAGATGCAACCGGGTCAGGGTGGTAAATTAGCCCGAAGTGCAGGTTCATCGGCCCAGTTAACCAACAAAGAAGAAAAATACGCTGTCTTAAAAATGCCTTCAGGCGAGTTAAGAAAAGTATTGATCAATTGTTGCGCTACGGTAGGTGTGGTAAGTAACAGCGACCACAGTTTACAGAGCATGGGTAAAGCCGGTCGTAACCGTTGGAAAGGTATTAAGCCGAGAACTCGTGGTGTTGCTATGAACCCTGTAGATCACCCGATGGGTGGTGGTGAAGGTAAAGCTTCAGGCGGACAGCCACGTAGCAGAAACGGTCAATACTCAAGAGGATTGAAAACACGTACAAGAGGAAAAGGAAGTGATAAGCTGATTATTCAAAGAAAGAACGGAAGTAAACTGGCAAAATAATAAAGCTGAAAAATTAAATCTGAAATCGAAAATCTAAAATTGTAATATGGCTCGTTCGATTAAAAAAGGTCCTTATGTAGCTTCTCACCTTGAAAAAAAGGTAGTAGCCATTAATGAAGGCAAAAACAAGAAGGGTGTTATCAAAACCTGGAGCCGTCGTTCCACTATTACACCGGATTTTGTTGGTCACACTTTTGCTGTGCACAACGGAAATAAATTTATACCTGTGTATGTAACGGAATTCATGGTAGGTCATAAGTTAGGTGAGTTTGCACCTACCCGCCAATTCAGAGGACACTCCAGTAAAAAGATTGCGTAATTGGTGATTGAAATATTGAAGATTTAATATTGAAATATTAAATACCTCAATCTAAAATATTAAATAGTAAAATGGAAGCAGTAGCTAAATTGAGAAATTATCCCACATCGCCCCGCAAAATGCGTTTGCTGGCTGATCTTGTACGTGGTGTGAAAGTAGAGAAAGCCCTGGCTATTTTGGAGCATAATCCAAAACATCCCGCGGTTCCTTTACGCAAGTTGGTAGTAAGCGCTATCAGCAACTGGAAGCAGAAAAACGAAGGTGGCGATGAAAGTGCGTTAATCATTAAAACGATTATGGTGGACGGTGCCAGAGTAATCAAGCGTATGCGCCCCGCGCCGCAGGGTCGCGGTTACCGTGTTCGCAAAAGAAGCAACCACGTAACGGTGATTGTAGATACGAAAGAAGAAAAAGCTGTAAAAGAAACTAAGAAATAAAATAACAAGAAACAAAAAACAGGTTCCGGGTATCAGGCAATGGTTTTTGGAATTTGGAAATTGAAATTTTAAAAAAATATCATGGGTCAAAAAGCAAATCCGATAGGTAACAGGTTAGGTATCATCCGCGGTTGGGAAAGCAGTTGGTTTGGTACTAAAAAAGATTATGCTTCAAAGCTGATCGAGGATAACAAAATCCGCGTTTACCTGAATGCACGTATCAACAAGGGTGGTATATCCAAAATTGTTATTGAGCGTACATTGGGCAAACTGATTGTTACCATTCATACATCAAAGCCCGGTATCATCATTGGTAAAGGCGGCGGCGAAGTAGATCGTATTAAAGAAGAGTTGAAGAAATTGACAGGTAAGGATGATGTGCAAATCAACATTCTTGAAATACGCCGTCCCGAGCTGGATGCAATGATTGTAGGAGATACTATTGCCCGCCAGATTGAAAATCGTATCAACTTCAAACGTGCTACTAAAATGTCTATCGCTTCTGCATTAAGAATGGGAGCCGAGGGTATTAAAGTAAAATTGAGCGGACGTTTGAACGGAGCTGAGATTGCCCGCAGCGAAGAATTTAAACAAGGTCGTGTGCCGTTGCATACTTTCCGTATGGATATTGATTATGCCAATGTATTTGCACAAACTGTATATGGCAAAATCGGAATCAAGGTTTGGATTTGTAAAGGCGAAGTGTTGACCAAAAGAGATTTGAACCCCAATTTTATTGGTGGCGGTAAAAATGAAGGAGCCGGTGTCGGCCAGGCAGGTGGCGGCGACAGAAGAGACAGAAGAGACGACAGGAGAGATGATCGCAGAGGCGGTGGCGACAGAAGAGGCGGACAAGGCGGCGGAAGAAGAAATTAATAAAAAGCTACGGGCTGATAGCTATGAGCTGTGAGCCGTAATAATAAAAAATAAAGTTTCATTGCTGTGAATCGGAGTTCAAAGCTCATCACGCACAGCTCAAAGCTTAAATAAATATGTTACAACCAAAGAGATCGAAACACAGGAAGATGCAGAAAGGTCGCATGAAAGGAAATGCGAAAAGAGGTACAACCATTGCATTTGGTTCCTACGGATTAAAAGCATTGGACAGCCATTGGATTACAGACCGCCAGATAGAAGCGGCTCGCCAGGCGCTTACCCGTCATATGAAACGTGAGGGTAATGTTTGGATTCGCATATTCCCTGACAAGCCTATTACACGCAAGCCCGCCGAAGTAAGGATGGGTAAGGGTAAAGGTAACCTTGAATTTTGGGCTGCAGTAGTACAACCCGGTCGCATCATTTTCGAAATCGACGGCGTGTCTTTACAAGTAGCGCAGGAATCATTGAAATTAGCCGCGGGTAAATTACCTATACTTACAAAGTTTGTAATCAGGAGAGACCTGGTAGCATAATAATTTAAAAAGAATAAATCGTAAAAGCGATGTCAAAGAAAATAGATTTTTTAAAAAGTATCAACAGCCTGAACGAAGCAGACTTAAAGGCCCGTATCGGGGAAGATGAGTTGCGTTTGAAAAAACTCACTTTTGCTCATGCAATCTCTCCGTTGGAGAATCCAATGACTATTCGTGCCTTAAGAAAAGATATTGCACGACTGAAAACTGAATTGACTAAAAAGAAATTAGCGGTTTAAGAAAGAAGAAGTTGCGGATTGCCGCAACGGTGCGAAGGGAAAAAGTAAAAATAATTAAGACTGTAATTCGAAGCTTACAGTAAAAAGCTCAAAGCTTAAAACAATGGACGCAAGAAATTTAAGAAAAACAAAAACAGGTGTTGTTACCAGCAACAAAATGACCAAGACCATTACTGTTGCGGTAGAAAGAAAAGTAAAACACCCGATCTACGGTAAGTTCGTTAAAAAGACCACCAAGTTTCATGCACACGATGAAAAAGGCGAGTGCAGTATCGGTGATGTGGTTAAAATAATGGAAACCCGCCCGCTGAGCAAAACAAAGCGTTGGAGATTGGTAGAGGTATTGGAGAAAGTGAAGTAAGAAAGCCGTTAAGCTACGGGCCCTGAGCTACGAGCTGCGAGATAAATAATAGTAGATAACAAAATTCAGGCAAAGAGCTAGAAGCTCGAAGCTAAAAGCTAAAAGCTAAAAAGATGATTCAGCAAGAAAGTCGTTTAAAAGTAGCAGATAACAGTGGCGCTAAAGAGGTGCTTTGTATTCGTGTATTGGGTAACAGCGGACAGCGTTATGCCCGCATCGGCGATAAAATTGTTATTACTGTAAAAGATGCAATACCTGCGGGCGGTATCAAAAAAGGTACGGTTGCCAAAGCGGTTATTGTTCGTACTACCAATAAATTACGACGTAAGGACGGTTCATATATACGTTTCGACGACAACGCGGTAGTTATATTGAATGCATCGGAAGAGCCACGCGGTACCCGTATTTTCGGGCCGGTAGCCAGGGAGCTTCGCGATAAAGGTTACATGAAAATAATTTCATTGGCGCCTGAAGTATTGTAAGTAAATAAGAGCTACGAGCCATGAGCTACGAGCTGCACGGATTAAAGACAGATTAAATTGCTCGAAGCTCATGGCTGAGAGCTCAAAGCTTAAATAAAAAATGAAAACAAGATTTAAACCAAAGTACAACATAAAGAAAGGTGATAGCGTAGTTGTTATTACCGGCGACGATAAGGATTTATCAAAGCCCCGTGTTGTAAAAGAAGTGTTGGTAGAAAAAGGTAAAGTATTGGTTGAAGGTGTTAATATCATCACCAAGCACACCAAGCCTTCGGCTCAAAATACAAAGGGCGGTATTGTAAAGGTTGAAGCTCCTATCCAAATCAGTAACGTTATGTTGTGGGATGCGGCACAGAGCAGCGGCGCTAAAGTTTCAAGAGTAAGAACGGAAGGCAAAACACAATTGGTTTTTAAAAAAGTTAGAAATAATTCTAAGGGAGGTAAAAAATAATGAGTACAACAACCTATACCCCGAGACTGGCAGATAAGTACAAAAAAGAAGTTGTACCTGCATTGGTAAAAAAGTTTGGTTACAAAAGTGTAATGCAAGCTCCCAAACTGGAAAAAATTTGTTTGAACCGCGGCGTAAACGGCGCGGTGAATGATAAAAAGTTGGTTGACATCGCTATTGAAGAAATGTCAATCATCACCGGCCAGAAAGCGGTAGCTACCATGTCGAAGAAAGACATTTCGAATTTTAAATTGCGTAAGAACATGCCGATCGGTGCAAGAGTTACTTTACGCGGTGTAAAAATGTTCGAATTTCTTGACAGGCTGATCGCCGTGGCGTTGCCCCGTGTACGTGACTTTAAAGGCGTAAGCGAAAAATCTTTTGACGGACGCGGTAACTACACAATGGGTGTAACGGAACAAATCATTTTCCCTGAAATCGATATCGATAAAGTGAATAAAATTACCGGTTTGGATATCACTTTTGTAACTACGGCGGGCAATGACGAAGAAGCGTATGAGTTGTTAAAAGAACTGGGAATGCCTTTCAGTAATATTAAGAAGTAACAATAAACAACAAACGGCAAATCACTGTATTTGAAATTTGTTTCCTGTAAATTGAAAATTTATAAAAAACTATGGCAAAACAATCTGTAAAAGCCAGGCAAAGAAAAAGAGAAAAGATGGTTGCTCAGTATGCTGACAAGTATAAAGCATTGAAAGAAGCAAAAGACTATGCGGGGTTAGACGCATTGCCTAAGAATGCTTCGCCTGTACGATTGAAAAATCGTTGCGCTTTAACCGGCCGCCCGAGAGGTTATGTTCGTTATTTCGGCATATCAAGAATTATGCTGCGAGACATGGCGCTGAACGGAAAAATTCCGGGACTGAAAAAAGCAAGCTGGTAGAAAAATGTAATAATGAAGATTTAATATTTGGATATTTATTAAATCTTCAATTTGAAACAATATTAAGTAAAACAATATTCAATCTTAAATAGATTATGGTAACAGATCCTATAGCAGATTTTCTTACAAGAATTCGTAATGCGCAAATGGCCGGCCACCGTGTGGTAGACATACCCGCTTCTAATTTAAAGAAGCGTATGACTGAGATTTTGTATACGCAAGGTTATATTCTTAAATACAAATTTGAGGAAGATAAGAAACAGGGCATTATTAAAATAGCCCTGAAGTACGATGCACAAACCAAGCAACCGGCTATCCAGGCATTGGAAAGAATCAGCCGCCCGGGTTTACGTCAGTATTCAAAGCCTGAGGAATTCCGCCGTGTAAAAAATGGTTTGGGTGTAGCTATTATTTCTACATCAAGAGGAGTAATGACGGATAAAGAAGCAAAGACGCACAATGTTGGTGGTGAAGTATTGTGTTATATATATTAAAACATACCGGCTTGTAGCGTTAGGCTATCAGCTTGTAATAAAAAAATAAACTGAACTAAGATGTCAAGAATAGGTAAACAGCCGGTTGTCATTCCAAGCGGAGTAACAGTTACACTGGGCAGCGATAATGTGATCACTGTAAAAGGTGCGAAAGGCGAATTGAAGCAAGCCATTGACCGTGACATTAAAGCGGAAGTAAAAGACGGTGAAGTTATTTTCACCCGTCCCACTGACCAAATCCGTCACCGGGCATTGCATGGTTTGTACCGCTCTTTGGTATCAAATATGGTGAAGGGAGTTACTGAAGGCTATACAAAAAAATTAGAATTGATTGGTGTAGGTTTTAAAGCCTCCAACCAGGGCAATTTACTTGATCTGTCTTTAGGATTTTCTCACAATATCGTTTTTGAAATACCTAAAGAACTGAAAGTAGCTACGGCACAGGAAAAAGGTCAAAACCCAACTATCTTTTTAGAAGGTATTGACGGACAATTGGTGGGCCAGGTAGCGGCTAAAATACGCGGCTTACGTAAGCCGGAACCGTACAAAGGAAAAGGTGTTCGCTATTCAGGTGAGATTGTACGCAAGAAAGCCGGTAAAGCTGCAGGTAAATAAAATGAATTGACCTGTTGAAAAGTAAATAAGAGGGCTTTTCAATAAATAAAAAAATAAACTGTTTCCGGCAGAATCGGAAATGTAAATAAAACAGAACATGAAGGAAAGTAACAAATCAGCGAGAAGAAAAAGGATTCAATACGGCATCCGTGCAAAACTGAGCGGTACTGCAGGCATGCCCCGTTTGGCTGTTTTCAGAAGCAACACTGAAATATACGCCCAGTTAATAGATGATTCGAACGGGTTGACGATTGCCTCCGCTTCTTCTAAAGACAAAGATTTAAAAGCGCAAACCGGTACTAAAACCGATAAGAGCAAAATGGTTGGTCAGGCCGTTGCACGTAAAGCCGTAGCGCTGGGTGTAACCAAAGTAGCGTTCGATCGTGGCGGTTATTTATACCACGGTCGCGTTAAGTCATTGGCTGATGGCGCAAGAGAAGGCGGATTACAATTTTAATAAAGCAAACCGAAATAAATGTCAAAAGTAATTTTAAACAAAGTAAAAGCAGGCGACCTTGAACTGAAAGACAAAGTTGTATCCATCAACCGTGTAGTAAAAACTACAAAAGGCGGACGTGCATTTAGTTTTTCGGCTTTAGTGGTAGTAGGTAATGAAGCCGGTGTAGTAGGTCATGGCTTGGGTAAAGCAAAGGAAGTACAGGAAGCTATTACAAAAGGTATCGAAGATGCTAAAAAGAATTTGATTAAAGTTCCCGTTATGCACGGTACTATACCGCATGACCAATGGGCTAAGGAAGGTGCGGCTAAAGTATTGATTAAACCTGCAGCACATGGTACGGGTGTAATTGCCGGGGGCAGCATGCGTGCAGTACTGGAAGCAGCCGGTGTTACGGATGTATTGGCAAAATCGTTAGGTTCCGCTAATCCGCACAACGTGGTAAAAGCAACTTTTAAGGCATTAGCTTTATTACGCGAACCGATCAGTGTAGCTAAAACACGCAGCATCGGATTAAAGAAAGTATTTAACGGATAATATACCGGTTACCGGTTACCGGTTTCTTGTTAAGAGAATCCTGTTACCGGCAACTTGAAACAGGTAACAAGAAACGAGATTATGAAAAAGATAAAAATAACATTAGTAAAAAGTCCGATTGACAGACCGAACCGTCAGAAGTTAACACTTCAGGCATTGGGTTTGAACAAGGCTAACGCTACAAAAGAAGTAGAAGCTACTCCGCAAATTTTGGGTATGGTTCGTAAAGTGAGCCATATGGTAAAAGTGGAAGAATTAGCGTAAAAAAAGTAAAAAGTAAAAAGTCAAAAGGAAAAAATGAAATACAGGACGGCTTTGTAAATTTTTACTTTTGATTTTTTAATTAATAAAAGCGAGCCCCGAAGCTTTTGGGGCGATGAGTAAAAAATAAAAGCAAAATGAAACTACACGAATTAAGGCCCGCTAAAGGCGCCACACAAAGAGAAAAAAGAATTGGTCGCGGTGAAGGTTCAGGTCATGGCGGTACATCTACACAAGGTAATAAGGGCGGACAAAGCCGTTCAGGTTATAAAAGGAAAATGGCGCACGAAGGTGGCCAGATGCCTATCCAACGTCGTCTTCCCAAGCGTGGGTTTAAAAACCCCGGTCGTATTGAATACAAAGTTTTCAATGTTGGTCAGATTGATCAGTTATTGGAAAAATATGATTTAAAAGAATTTACTTTAGAAAATCTTTACATCAACGGGTTGAGCAGCCAAAATGATAGAGTGAAAATTTTGGGTAACGGCGCTATTAAAGCAAAGCTTGCTTTTAAAGTAAACGCGGTGAGTGAAAAAGCGAAAGCGGCCATTGAAGCTGCCGGTGGAACTGTAGAAATTGTTAAGTAAATAGCTCTTTTCAAAATTCCCGCCGGTTGCGGGACTTTTGATTTTATACACAACTAAAAAGATGTAACTTGAACGCTCTATTAGCTGTAACGGATTACATACAATAATTAGTCGAAAAAAAACTTTTTAAACCCGGTGAAGAAATTTATACAGACACTTAAGAATATCTGGAGCATAGAAGAGCTGAGAAGTAAGATACTTTTTACGCTGTTGCTTATTTTAATATACCGTATAGGCAGCCATATCGTATTGCCGGGTATTGACCCTATAAAGATGGCGGAGCAAATGAAAGGATCGAGCCAGGGTATACTTGGTTTGATAGATCAGTTTGCCGGCGGCGCTTTTTCTATGGCTTCTATTTTTGCGTTAGGTATCATGCCTTATATTTCCGCATCTATTTTTATGCAATTGATGACGGTATTGGTTCCGCAGTTTCAAAAAATGCAAAAAGAAGGTGACAGCGGTCGTAAAAAAATCACCCAGTGGACAAGATACCTCACAGTAGGTGTTACCTTATTACAAGCATCCGCTTATGTGGCCTATTTGCGTAGTATGGCAGGCAACAGCGGAGCGATAATCCCGAGCTACGACGCCTCCTATTTTTATTTGACCACCGTTATTGTTTTAACTGCGGGTACATTGTTTGTAATGTGGATGGGTGAAAAAATCACTGATAAAGGTTTGGGTAACGGTACGTCATTAATCATCATGGTGGGTATTCTGGCACGTTTACCGCAGTCATTCTTTGGTGAACTAACATTGAAGTCCGTTCGTTCGGGAATGATATTGATTTTCATTATTGAAATAGCTGTATTGATTGCCATTATCATGGGGTGTATTTTGCTGGTGCAGGGTACAAGAAAAATACCGGTGAACTATGCAAAACAAATTGTGGGCAACAGGCAGTTTGGCGGCGCAAGACAATTTTTACCTATTAAAGTAAACAGCGCCGGCGTGATGCCGATCATATTCGCACAGGCTGTTTTGTTTTTACCTACACTTTTAAATCCTACCAAGTTCGCACAATCAGAAACAGGGCAGGGTTTTATGCGTGCCTTTACTGATCATACCAATATTTGGTACATGCTTATTTATTCTACCGTTGTTATTGGTTTTACTTTCTTGTACACGGCTTTAATATTTAATCCCAAGCAAATAGCGGATAATCTTAAACAGAACAATGGTTTTATACCGGGTGTAAAACCGGGACAGCCAACTACGGATTATATCGGTTCCATTATGGACAGGATTACATTGCCCGGCGCTGTATTACTTGCCTTTGTCGGCATATTGCCCGGTATAGCGCAGTTAATGGGTGTGTCTCCGGGTTTTTCTACTTTCTTTGGCGGTACATCTTTATTAATTATGGTGGGTGTGGTGCTTGATACATTACAGCAAATAGAAACACAATTAATGATGCGCCAGTACGACGGTTTAATGAAAAGCGGTAGAATACAGGGAAGGCAGACCGCATCAAATGTTCAAATGTAACAGCTAATTTATTTATACTGACCCGGTAAGAAATTGCCGGGTTTTTATTTAGAAAAAAGAATTTATTTTGCAGGGATGATTTACTACAAAACAAATGCGGAAATAGAATTGATGCGGCAGAGTGCTTTGCTGGTAAGTAAAACCCTTGCTGAAATAGCTAAAGTATTAAAGCCCGGCATTGATACATTGACTCTTGATATAATGATCGGTGAATTTGTGAGAGATCATAAAGCGATTCCTTCTTTTTTAAATTATAACGGCTATCCTTTTAATTCATGTATTTCGGTAAATGATGTGGTGGTGCATGGTTTCCCCAATAAAAAACCGTTGCGTGAGGGTGATATTATTTCCGTTGATATAGGTGTTATTCTGAACGGGTGGCACGGAGATCATGCCTATACATTCGCCATAGGTAGCCCGGGTGAGGATGTATTAAAATTGATAAGAGTTACTAAAGAATCATTATACAAGGGCATTGAAAAAGCTGTAGCAGGCAATCGTATTGGTGATATTGCTTTTGCCATACAGGAACATACGGAAAAAAGAAACGGGTACGGTGTTGTAAGAGAATTGGTAGGTCATGGTTTGGGAAAAAAACTGCACGAAGACCCGCAGGTACCCAACTATGGTAAAAGAGGAAGCGGTACTAAAATGAAAGAAGGACTTGTACTTGCTATAGAGCCTATGATAAATATGGGTACTAAAGATGTGTATACGGAAAGCGACGGTTGGACGGTGCGAACAAAAGACGGCAAACCTTCCGTGCATTTCGAGCATGATGTATGTATAAAGAAACACAAAGCCGATATTCTCTCTGATTATACAACTATAGAAGCCGCTGAAAAAGCGAATCCTCATTTAGTTACGGCTGCTTATCAAGCTGAGGCTTTAGTTGAACAAATGCCCATGCAGTAAAAGGAAGTATCAGCAACAATAAAAATAACCACGGGCTTTTAAACACAAGAAAAGCTAACAGTGTAATCAATAAAACATAAACCGGGTAAGTAAAAGTCAATATGGCAATCATTACCGAATCAAAATGATCGGTTAAAAAACGCCTCTTTTTCAGCATAAAATATTTTACGGGCAAATAAAGCGGGCAATGAATAATATAACCGACAACTGCGGGTACAGTCAGTACTATTTTTTTTAATAAAGAGTTTTTTACTGTTAGTAACTCCCTTTTTTTTTCAGTATCGGTTTTATCTATTTCATATACGAGCCGGCTAAGTTGTTGTTGTAATAAATAATTGAACTGTTGATTTCTTATTCCTTCCGAAGCACTCCAATCAATATCTTTTTTTTCAATCATGGTACCGAAGTTGATAAAAATATTTTTTCCGAAACGGAAGAAGGAGCTGTAGTTGATACCTGCGGGCAATACTTTCAGCGGTATTCCTTCTTCCCATGTTTTTACCGCCAGCCTCGCCGTTCCTTTTTTTAATGCACGTAAATGCCATTCATTAATACATTTGCCTTCGCTGAAAATTTGCACCAGCCCGTTCTTTTGGAAAATACGTACGCAGGCGTCAAATGTTTTATAATTGTCCGACAGGTTTTCAACTCCCTCGCTTGTTCTGTAAACGGGTAAAATTTTTACCGCTTCAAAAATTCTTTTCACACGTTTATTTATAAACGCATCGCCTCTTGCCAACGACCAGATGGGTTGTTCAAATAAAACATCCAGCAATACAGCATCCAAAAAAGAGTTGGGATGATTGCATGCAAGTAACAGCGGTCCTTTCTCTTTTAAAAGCCGTCGGTTGTTGATGATAATCTTCCTGCAAAAAATAAGAGAAGACAGCCCGACCAAAATTTTTAATAAAGAATATAACATAAATTGTGAATTATTAATTAATAATTATTAATTAATAATTTGATTAGCGTTTAAAGAATACGGTATTTCATTTCTACTCTCTTGTCTTTCCAAATTTCCTGCGGGCTGGTGTAACTGTCGTTCATAGGGAAAAGAACACCTGCCTTTGCAAAACAATCTCTTACCAATTCACTGCAGATGTAGTTCCGGTTTTTTTCGCGTTTACCAATCCGGAAAAGTATGCGCAGCATAATACGAACGATTTCCCAATTATCATATGGTCTTGTCAGTTCATCCAAACCAAAGCTGATACCTTTATTTAAACTCTCTTTACCCGGCATCTCGGTCAATTTTGCCAACACAATTTGCCCTTTATACGGTCTCTTTTTCCCTTTATAATCCTTTATATACTTTGATAAGGGAATAAGCCTGATGCCGATATAAGGCTCGGCTTCCAGTACCAATACACGGCCCAGTTCTTCATCTTTATAAATAATAGCTACGTGGCTCCAGGTGCTTTTGGTAAGGCGCTGTATAATGCCCGAGAATGTATAACTGCCCGAGCTGAAAAAAAGATGGCCCGTTTTCAGGTGGTCACGAATTTTTTCATAGGGTATAACGGGTAACTCCTTAAGCTGTTTTTTGGTAAATAGTTGTGCCATGACGATGGATTTATAAACGAACATAATAAAAATTCAACTTTCTTTGCTGCAAAGTTTTACGTAGTGTCTGAACAACTGATTGTAATAGGCGGCGGTGCGGCCGGTTTTTTTTGTGCGGTTAATGCGGCACGGATGAATCCTGCGTTAAAAGTAACCATCCTGGAAAAAACGGGTAAACAGCTATCGAAAGTAAAAGTAAGCGGTGGCGGACGTTGCAATGTAACCCATGCCTGTTTCGATATAGCGGATATGAGCAAGAAATATCCGCGCGGACAAAACTTTGTAAAGAAAACTTTTCATCAATTTTTTACTACGGATATCATTGAATGGTTCAGGGAAAGAGGAGTGGAGCTTAAAACAGAAAAAGACGGACGTATGTTTCCTGTCAGCAATTCATCGCAAACAATTATTGATTGTTTATTGCGTGAAGCAGATAAGTATGGTGTAGAAGTAATAATGAATACTGAGGTAAGAAGCCTGAGAACAGAGGCCGGAAGTCAGAAGTCAGATTTTAGGAAGTTCCATCTTGAATTGTCCGACTTCCGACTTCTGACCTCTGATTTTGTCTGTATTGCTTCAGGCGGTTACCCAAAATCATTCATGTTCGATTGGTTAAAAGAAACCGGGCATACGATTGAAGAACCCGTACCATCTTTATTTACATTTAATATGCCCGGTAATCCTATTACAAAACTGCCCGGCATAAGTGTAGAAAATGCAAAAGTAAAAGTGCAGGGTACAAAATTAGAAGAAGAAGGACCGTTGCTGATTACGCATTGGGGTATGAGCGGCCCGGTTATATTGCGATTGAGTGCATGGGGTGCGAGAGAATTGAAAGATAAGAATTGGGAGTTTATAATTTCTATAAACTGGATACCGGGTTACAACGAAATAAGTTTAAAAGAAAAAATGCAGCAGCTGCGATTTGAAATGGCTGCGCAAAAAATAAACAATCGAAATCCTTTTTCATTGCCCAATCGTTTATGGGAATTTTTAGCAGCACAAGCGGGAATAAACACTGAAATGCGGTGGGCCGATCTGCCGGCTAAAGAACAAAACAAGTTGATAAAAAATCTTTGTGTTTTTGAATGCAATGTAAAAGGTAAAACAACTTTTAAAGAAGAGTTTGTAACTGCCGGCGGCATTAAGCTGAACGAAGTGGATGCCAATACGATGATGAGTAAAAAAGTATCCAATCTTTTTTTTGCCGGTGAAATACTGGATGTGGATGGCATTACGGGCGGCTTTAATTTTCAGCATGCCTGGACAAGCGGATGGATTGCCGCGAAGCATATCGCAGGGTTTAAATAACTATGGAATTTCGATGGGCCTATTGCCACATTTATGTAAAACTGCTACTTACTTTGCCCAATAGAATTCCTGTAGATGAATGGAGCGTCGCAACCCAAGCCCAATCAGGGTTTCAGGCCCCCGGTTCAATACAAAAAAAAGACCCTGAAAACGGATTTTTCCCCGGCTGATTGTCCTATCTTTGCCGCCCCGAATTAATAAACCCCTCGGGACCAATTTATGTTTCAAAATAAGATTGTTAAACAACTAAACGCTGATGCACAAGAGAATGCAGCCACAGAAGCAGTGGAAGTATCTACAGCGACAACAAATGTACTTGCGCCGGAGCCGGTTATTGCTACCGCTCATGATGATTTTGACTGGAGCGTTGACAAACGCAATGTAACGTCGTATACCAGCGAAGAAAAAGAGAAGTACGACAAAGTATACGAAAATACTTTCGTAGCTATGAATGACGGTGAGCTGATTACAGGTACTGTGGTTGGTATTACCAAAACCGATGTTGTATTGAATGTTGGTTTTAAAAGTGACGGTTTGATTTCGTTGAACGAGTTTCGTGACATACCCAATATGAAAGTGGGTGATGAAGTAGAGGTAATGGTGGTAGATAAAGAAGATCGCCAGGGTCATCTTAACTTAAGCCGTCGCCAGGCTCGTGTTACCCGTGCATGGGAGCGCATTATGGAAGTACATAAAACTGGTGAGGTGATTACCGGTTTGGTTACTTCAAAAACAAAAGGCGGTTTGATTGTAGATGTTTTCGGTATGGAAACTTTCTTACCGGGATCGCAAATTGATGTGAAGCCTGTAACAGATTACGATCAGTTTGTAAATAAGACCATGGAATTTAAAGTGGTTAAGATTAATGAAACAATTAAGAACGCCGTTGTATCGCACAAAGCGTTAATTGAAAGCGATATAGAAGCACAACGTGCACAGATAATGAGCAAGTTGGAGAAAGGCCAGGTGCTGGAAGGAACGGTGAAGAATATTACAGACTTCGGTGCGTTTATGGATCTTGGCGGTTTGGACGGTTTGCTGTACATCACCGATATTTCATGGGGTCGTATATCGCACCCGGGCGAAGTATTGAAGATGGATCAGAAAATCAATGTGGTGGTATTGGATTTTGACGACGAGAAAAAACGTATCAGTCTTGGTTTGAAACAATTGACTCCTCATCCTTGGGATGTGCTGTCTGAAGGCATTAAAGAAGGTGAAGTAGTAAAAGGTAAAGTAGTAAACATTGAAGATTACGGAGCGTTCCTGGAAATTATGCCGGGCGTGGAAGGTTTGGTACACGTAAGTGAAATTACATGGGCCAATACACCAATCAATGCGAAAGAGTTCTTTAAATTGAATGATGAATACGAAGCGAAGATTGTAACACTTGATAAAGAAACTCGTAAAATGAGTTTGTCTATTAAGCAAATGAGCGAAGACCCCTGGAATGATATTGAAGCTAAATTCCCTGAAGGCAGTAAGCACAAGGGCTTGGTAAAAAACATTACTCCGTATGGTGTATTTGTTGAATTGGCTTCAGGCATCGGCGGTATGATACATATCAGCGACCTGAGCTGGTTAAAGCGTTTCAATCACCCGGGTGATTATACAAAAACCGGCGAGTATATTGATATCATGATTATGGGTATTGATAAAGACAACCGCAAATTGCAATTAGGTCATAAGCAATTGGAAGAAGACCCCTGGAATACATTGCAGGATACATTCGCTATCGGAACCATTCACGAAGGAACGGTAACACGTCGCGATGATAAGGGTGCGTTGGTACAGTTGCCTTACGGATTGGAAGGATTTGCTCCTAACCGTCATTTAGCCAAAGAAGACGGTAAGAGTATAGCTGCCGATGAAACCGCTAAATTTATGGTTATTGAATTTGACCGTAACGAAAAGCGTATTGTACTTTCTCACAGCCGTATTTGGGAGCAGGTAGCTGCCGACGAAGTAGAAGCCGTGAAAAAAGAAGCAAGAGTAGAATCGGAAAAAACCAAGAAAGCGGTAAAGACCATCCAAACAAAAGTAGAGAAATCTACTTTGGGTGATTTAAGCGCATTGGCCGATATTAAAGCCAAGTTGCAGGAAGGCGAGCAAGATGCCGCCAACGCTGCCGGCGAAGCGAAGTAATAATAAAGCAACAGCTTTAAAATATAATCCCCGTTACAGTGATGTAACGGGGATTATTTTTTATGCGATACAAAAAATTTTTCAACTAAAAAATACAACTAACCGGGTATAGGAAAGTTGGAGGCGGGCTGTTAGTTTTATTACCGAATCTGCCGCAGAATTTTATAACTGCTTGAAAACGAGAAACGGGCTTCCCGAAAAACACCTTTTTTTTCCGGTGTTTTTCACAGCCTTTGAATTGGAAGAAAGAATAGCTTTGTCAGAGCGCATATGAGCAGACCGATGTTAAAAAAACCAAACCGGTTATTAAAAATATCTTTTTTAGCAGGTGATAACCGGGAATATTGTATAGGCTCAAATAAGTAATTGATTTAAAAACATATCCGTTTTTATACGCAGGTATAAAGACTGAATTTTATTTTTTTTAAAATTATTTGGTAAGTAAACAAAAAAAAACTTAGTTTCATTCATGCGGAAAGGAATTTGAAAGTATTATCGTTTAGTAATATATATATATATTTATTATAGAATTTCTGATAGTTATTCGCCACAACCAAAACAACACCTGACATGAGTAGCTTACCATCCGTTCACAAGTCATTGCTTTACTTTATAAGCATTCTTATCTCTGCATCTCCTTTTTATCCTGATCTTATTTTTAGCCGACTCGGTTTATATGGCTGAGTGCGGCTGCATTTATACCATTCCTTTTTCGATTTTATTTTTATACATAAAATTAACAACATGCGTATTGTGATTCTCTTCTTTGTTTGCTTAGCAATGGGTATTTTGGCAACAAAAGCTCAAACTATAACGGGGCCGGGAAGCGGCCTCAACAGACCGGCTGCTGCACCGGCTACTTTAGCATTGGGCGGTACTGTTACGGGTGCTACCACCCTGGATTACACTACCAGTACGACGGCAAATTTTTTTATAAGAAAAGGAACGGCCACTACCGGGCAATATTTTTTTGTTGGTAATAACGGGCTAATAGGAGTTGGTACAAACGTCCCTTCTTCCCGCTTTCATATAAGAGGTACGGGCACTACCAATACTACTTCGGGTTTATTGCTGCAAAACAGCGCCGGCACAGAGCTTTTTCGTGTGTTGGATAATGGTAATGTTGGTATTGGCATAGCAACGCCGGCTAATAAACTGTCCATAGCCGGTGCAACGATTACTAATTTCGGTTTGCAGTTTCCCGGCCTTACAAATGCTACCACTACGACAACCAATACTAACAGGGTACTTACACTGGGTGCCTCAGGTAATGTTGTATGGTCGAATGTATCTACTGATTTTGCTAATGGTGTAACAGGTGTATTGCCTATTGCAAACGGAGGTACCGGCACTGCAACGACTTCTGCCAATTTTGTTTTTGCAGGGACGGGAACGGCGACACCGCCGGCTTTCAGGGCTTTAGCGGCCGGGGATATTCCGGTGCTGGACATGTCTAAAATAACAACCGGTAATTTGCCGCTAAACAGGGTTGGCAATATTACTTCGGGCAGATTACTGGGAAGATTTACAACTGCAGCCGGAGTGGCGGAGGAAATTACCATTGGCTCGGGACTGAACCTTAGCAGTACCGGTACATTAACTGCAACAGGTGGCGGAGCCTCTCAATGGACAACTTCAGGATCTAATATTTATTATAATACCGGTAACGTGGGTATTGGAACTTTAACTCCGGGCTACTTACTTGAGTTGGCAGGTAATAGTAACCCTAGTGCAGTAGTAAAATCTACGGGTTCCAGTATCGCTCAGATGCTTGTAGGTGATGGTTCAAATTTTTTGGGATTACAATATTATCCTGCAGGAAATTGTTGCTGGCCTGCAGGAACATCAGCTATCACGACCGGCTCTTCTCCGGGAAATCTTGTATTTCATACGTTGAACCCAATTCAGTTTTATATTGGCGGCGCAGAAAGAGCTCGATTTTCTGCTACCGGAAATTTCCTGTTAAGCAATTCAACAGATGATGGCATTAATAAACTGCAAGTAAATGGAAATGTAAAAGTGAATAATCGTGTTATTGGAGATGTCTCTCATGCTTATGTTGAAATGAGTAATACAGTTGGTACATCAATCAATTGGGGTACTGTTGCGGCAAGTAATCAATCGTCCTTTTTAGTCGGGGGATCTATTCTTGGTATAACTAACAATGTAGAACGTTTTCGAATCAACCCGGGTGGCGATGTGGGAATAGGTACTACCAGCCCTGCTTCTTTGCTACATGCCAACGGAACATATACTCAAACACATCCTTCTATTGCCGGGATTTTCTCAATTCAGCATTCCGCAAATAATACGATAAGCTTTTACAACTCCGGCATCGGCGAATTTTTAAGGGCGGGCCCAACCAATACTGTCAGCGTCCTTGGTCAGGAATTACATTCCACCCAAAGAGGTGCGTACTTTGGTAATGCACTGGGCGGAAATGCATTAACCACCACAGCAAACGTACAGTTTCAGAGTCTGGCGAATGACGATGCCGTTACAAAAATTTTAGGAACCGATGCCACCGGTAATGTAAGATGGAGAGACGCGGCTACAATTAGCGGAGGCGGTTCTTCGCAATGGACAACTTCTGCATCCAACATCTATTATAGCACCGGTAATGTAGGAATCGGTACAATTAATATTACTGATGCGAACTACAAACTATTTGTTGAAACCGGTATCAGAACACGAAAAGTAAAAGTAGATCAGAGCACTTGGCCCGATTATGTTTTCCATCAGCAATACCAATTGCCATCGTTACCTGATGTAGAAAAATATATCAAGGCTAATAATCATTTGCCCGATGTTCCTTCTGCTGATGAAGTTGAAAGGGACGGATTGAATCTTGGTGATAACCAAGCTGTGTTACTTAAGAAGATAGAGGAACTGACGCTTTACTTAATCGATATTAATAAGAAAGTAGATAAGTTAACAGAAGAGAATGCCGCAATGAAAAAGAAACTGGAAAGCAGAAACCAATAATACTTTTACAATGCTGTTACCGCCAATCAAATTTATCCTTCCTGCTTTTGTAATTATTGCATGCAGCTTCTCCGCTATTGCACAACAGCCTGTTGCCGTTGCCGATAGTATAGCAGCTGCTGTAAAGAATAAAGTTTCGCAAACAAAAGAAACGTTTAAAACGGATGTTGATCAACTTACATCGCAAGGAAAGCAGGCGGGTAAACAGCTAATCGGTATTGGAAAAGAGCAATTGGATTCCTTGCTTCAACCCGGTAAACAACTTGCTCAACTTGTCAGTTCAAAAATAAATTTGTTTAAACCCGGCGGTCAGTTTGTAAAGTTTAACGGTTTAGCGGCAGATTTTGAATATAACTATATTGATGATACTTCGGGCCTGTATACCGGATTGCAGCAAAATGTAAAAGGAGTGATGGGTTATAATATTACCACGGGTTTATCAATGGCTAATATGCCTTTTGATGCAGCCTTGCGCGGCAATAACGGCATCTATAGTTTTGATCATACTCCGTTTACTAATTTCAGCCATTTTAATTTCAATCAAAAAAAATACCTGGAAGAATTGCAAAAAGCAGTTTTGGAAAAAGTAAACCCGGAAAAAATATTGGCTACTGTTATGTCAAGAATAAATACTATTCGCGGACAATACGAAAAATCACTAAGAGCCGATATAGAAAGAATGCAACGGGATTTTGTTTCGGAATTTAAAAAAGACATTTCCATTCCTTCCGATATCAGCAACCTTTCCGTTACCGATTTAGCAAGTTTGAAAAATAAATTGATACCTGCTGATGTTATTGAAAAATATAAATCCGGCACCGAAAGATATGCTGAACTTATAAAGAATCCGGGTATAAAATCGGTAATGTCGGATTCAATTGCAAACGATGCACTGAGCGATATTAAAAAGTTTGAAGTATTGCAAAAGATGTTTGAAAAGGTAACTGCCTTGAAAAATAAGTTTGAAAGCAACTCCACAGTCAAAGAACTAAAATCGCATCTTCCTTTCTCGCCCGGTAATTTTAAATCTTTTTTGCGCAAACCCGGCAACCTTCAGCAGGTAATAAAAGAACATGCCAACCTGAGCAGTATTCAAAAGCTGTTCATGAATGTCACAAAATTAGATATAGGAAATAATCCGTTGCAGTCAGGTGAACTTTCCTTACAAAACATAATGAACACAGGGATCAACGCGGAAATACAAAACGCCAAAAAAAGTGTTGGCTTTTTATATGGTACAGGCGGAGCCAATGTCAATAATTTTCAGCAAATGGGTTTGAATAATTTTGTTACCAATGAATTTTCAAAAGTCAGCGGATTTAAATTTGGTTCGGGATATGGTAGTGGTTTTAAGCAATCCGTGTCTATTAACTTTTTTGATTTTAATACATCTCCCGACGTGTTGCGATCAAATAATCCAACTCTTCAGTCGCAATATTTGTCAGCGCCTGCCCGCAGGGATGCTGTTATTACATGGCAATCGGGATTTACTATTTCTCAAAATCATAAACTGTCTGTTGATTTGTCAAAATCATTTGGCGGTTATAGAAATAATTTATCGGAAGACAGCCTGCCCGGCAAGTCTAATCCGTATGGAGATATTTTTAATAACAGCGGTAAATCAAATTATGCCGCCACTGTAGATTATACCGGTACGGTATTAAAAACTCCTGTTGAGGTTTATCTGAAAAAAGTGGGGCTTGGTTACAGCAACCCGGGCAGTGTGTTCTTAAGAAAAGGAGAGACAAGAATAGGTGTTGGCTTGAATAGAAAAATATTTAAACAAAAAGCAACCGTTAAATATAAAATTGATTACCGAAATCAGCATTTCGATCCTTCAAAAAATAATACTTATTCTAATATCACAAACCAATTGCAATTGAGCTATCGTCTCAGCCGTAATAACCGTTTGGGTTAAACTTATCGCAGAAGCGATTATAAATTACAGCGTTTGCAGCATCCTCCTTCAAGCGGCTTCAGCTCTGCTTTACAGGCTAAGGTAATTATATGTTTCGTGCAGGCGGGAAAAAATTAATAAGCAATTTTATCCTGGGCCGGCAACATTTCGAAATTCCGACATTGGTCGGCAATAACTATGTAAGCAAAACCTTGTGTTAAATAACTCCACTTCCGTGTATAATAATTAAAATTTATTAACCGCTTCTTTATTCATAAATCAATTAGATAATAAAGAATTATATTTCAAAACTTCATCGGTGAGTTCAGAAATTAATTAAGCTACTCATTGTCCGAAAAGATTTCACTCAACAGCGGGTTCGGTTATTATCCAAGTACCGGGTGCAGTAAGCAATTGGGAATAAAACAACAGATCAGCGGAACATTGTTTAATAAAATCGATTTCGATATTGATGTATCTCTAAAAAAGGGATAAAATTATCGGCCGCAAATGGCAAATCAGGTTTTTCGGCTCATCCGTTCATTACGGTTTTAAAAAAATTATATGAAAAGATTTTTATTTTTTTATTACTTCAGCCACTATATCAGGCGGAGTTAATGCTCAACTTGTATTTAATTTTTACCTCAAGTACATGGCAGAAGTGTGGATGTCTTGGAACTTTACAGGTACAGAACAGGGAGTATATTTACAAACCCCAAATAATTAAAGGTACAGGAAAACGGGAGCAGGTTAAAAGTACTCGATATAATATCACCACTAACTATTTTTAACGGACATACCCGTTTTTCAAATCACTTTCGATTCAATGTTTTCAATTTTGCGCTAATTCCTACGGAGCAATCGCCAATCAAACACGGAGCATACCTGCCGGCGAGTATACTTTTTGTTTCAAGTTCGTTCGGCCAATAAAACACTTTCGATAAATGGAAAATTGTCTTTGATGCGACAATTGAACCGTTGTTCCGCTCACTTTACTGAACCCACAATCATAATGATTTGTATGAAACGGCCGGTACTCAGGGCTAAATCCCTTGCCATTTCATTCGGGTATGCGTTTAGCTAATTTTAACGAAAAGAAGATAAGGCAATAGAAAATATGCTCATGAACAAACCGCTTTTATTATTAGGTAATTTTTCTTTATCAACTATTAATTACCCCGTGCCGACACCTGAACTGAAGAAGGCAAGACATATTTCTGGCAGGTAATTGCATATGAAAAGGCTTGATTATTTCGAAATCTGAAATATGGGAGTTTACAGTAAAGTTAAGGAGGATATAATTCAAGCACCCAACGACAGCTATGTGAATTGAAGTTATTCCAGAATGGAAATTATTATATACCAATCGTTTACTGAAAAATATTTAGAAAATTATAATGAAAAAAATGCAGTATTCCATACAACATATAGCAAACGCAGGGGAAAAAAAAAAAATATGCCCGAGATTAAGATTCAGCAAGGGTTAAATAAAATTGAATTGACATAAGCAATGGGTTTTGAACCTGATAATAATTATCATTGCGGGTATATCCATTTAATGAGTTTTCCAATTGAAATAAGATATATTTAAAAAAAAGATGATAATATAGAAATAAAGTGATGGTTGATTTGAATTGGAAATGAAAATAATGTTTTTGCATCGGCTTTTATTGCAGTAATAGTAATGACCGACTCAAACAAAAAAAAAGCGGAAATGGAATGACGGAGCAGCATTCGGCGAAGTCAAAATCCGGGGGTTGGGATGATATTCGTTGATGAAGTATCATGCAGTTCAGTTTTAAGCGAAGTAGATTAATAAAAGAGAAACAAGTTCCAGGTTACCGTGCAGGACTTATTGACAGTTTGCCGGACAAAGCAAATATAAAAAGGATTTGGAGAAAGAAAAGTATTACCAGTATGACATGTATAAGGATTGGGCGGCATTGATTAACGGCGATTCGATACGACCGGTATTTTACCAACTATGATTAAAAAGGAAATTAATAAAGAAGAAAGCATTTTGGTTTTTGAAATAATAAAAAGTAAACATGCCGATACATTGGTATACAATGACTCCTATGGTCTTTGGGGTCGCCGGTAATAATAAAGAATAAATAACTAATACTAAAGAATTGTACTTATGAGGATAGAAAGACGTAAAAAGGTTATCGCCGTTTTTTTTCTGCTGATTTTTTCAGCGCGGTTGTTCATTCCAACTGCTGCTTTTGCTTTAACAAGCGGGCCTTCACAACCGGAAATGCAAAAATTTGAACCGGCAGGTACTTCGGATTTATAGATCTCTTTTCCGGGGATATGAAGTATAATATTCCGTTGATGGATGTAGGCTATCCTATTAATCTTTCCTATGGTTCAGGCACAGGGATGGACGATGAAGCCAGTTGGGTGGGAACAGGCTGGTCATTAAACCCGGGCACTGTAAACAGAACGATGAGAGGAATACCTGATGACTTTGATGGCAGTAAAGGAGATAAAATCGGCAAAGAATATTCGAGAAAAGAATTTAAAAAAGTAGGCGGACAAATCGTTCTTAAGCCTTCTATATTGGCTTGGGAGTTTGGCAGTGCCAGTTTGAAACTGAACGTGTATAAAGATAATTATTATGGTATTGGAGCGTCTGTTGGAGCAAGTGTAGGTTTTAGCTTATCAAAGAATTCAAAATCACCTCTTACTGCAGGTTTAAACCTTGATGTAAACTCTGATGTTCGCAATGGCGTGGATGTAAGCCCCAATCTTTCGCTTAGCGCCAGTTATGATGCGAATAAAGATATAAACATGAGTGGTAGTCTTTCCGGAGGATTTACTTATAATTCAAGAGCCGGGTTAAAGAACGTTTCACTTTCATCTTCCTTTTCTACCACGGAGCAGTATAAAAACTCCAGTGTTACTAAATCTTCTTTTACAATTGACGGTTCTGCCGTTCATTACTTTGGTCAATCCCATACTCCGACTATAAACAACAATACTTCCAACTCAGGCTTCACTTTTAGTTTCGACTTGGGGCCATCTATCTTCGGCGGCTACATTGGTATAGGCGATAGGGTTATTTTTATAAAGAACACAATCTTCAGCCATCCGTTTCGGTTCCTGCTTACGGATATATGAATTATGCCAAAGGAAGAAAGAATGAAGTCGCTTTGCTCGATTTTAATCGGGAAAAAGACGGCGTATTTTTAACAAGTGCGCCTGCTATACCAGAATTGGTCGCGACGAATGATTTTTTTACTGCCACGGGTCAAACGGGGTCTCAGCAATTCAGACCCTATTTTGGCGGAAACTATGTGGCACTTGACAAAATTCACAGCAATACAAATAATAATACCCAGTATCGGTGTGACCATCGGCGGAGGAAATATTTTTAAAGGCGGTGCAAGAATTGATCTTACTAACGGCGGTACTACAACAAAAAGTGGACAAAGAATAATGGTTACCTTACCAGTGCAGAAGCAAATACAAACAGTGCTGTTGATGCTGAGCCTGTATACTTAAGCAGGTGGAGAAAAGACCAGTCGACAACGTATTTTATAATGAATTTCATTAACACTACAACCGGTAAAGTATTAGTTACCGGCATCGTCAAACGGTGCTTTTACAAGTACTTCTCTTAAAACCCGCGGGACTGCTGTTTCGCTTCCTTCATTAGTTAAAGGCGATCGTGAAAAAAGAAATTACGGATTTAGTTATCTTCCTACTGAGCAAGCTCAAAAATATGCTCTGGATAAAGAACTGAAAAGTTATAATTTAACTGCAACCTCCGCAACTCAAATTTCGAGAAATTCAGGGGGCAGGAAGCCGCATCACATTTCAGATATAACTGTTACAGATAACGAAGGTAAACGTATGGTATATGGCATACCGGTAAATAATCTGTACCAGGAAGAAGTTACTTTTTCTTTGCTCCGCCATTAAATATTGAACAGGCAAGAAGAACAGGTATTGTCAGCTACTCTGCAACAGACGCAAGTGCGGGAAATCGAAACGGGAGAAAGTGGCTTTATACAAAAGAAAAAGCGCAAGTTATACTACGTCACATTTGTTAACGAGTATTTATCGCCGGACTATGTTGACCTACAGGAAACGGTATTTCAGATGATGATCCCGGAACCTATCTAAATTTTAATTATACAAAACTTACTAGCGATGCTGATCCTTATAAATGGAGAGCTCCTTATAAAAACGTGATGCGAATTTTAACGAAGGTTTGATAAGTGATACGAAAGACGATAAGGCCAATTATGTGTATGGAGAAAAGAAATATGGTACCTCAAACTCGGTAGAGAGTAAAAACAATAAGTCATTTGTGAAACAAGTGAAAGAGAAGATGGTATGGGTGTTTCCTGTAACACCGGCGGTATCCGTTCTCAAAACTTAAAAAATTCGACCGGAAAAAAGTCTACACAAAAGCAAACTGGGTAAAAACCGCGTCAATACGTTACCCATTAAAATGCCACATTTTGCTTATCATTATTCACTTTACCCAAGAGTTAATAATAACTCAGGTGCTTCCGTACTGGGACCTGATCCGAACAACCCCGCTAACCCAAACCCAATTAAAGTAGATGTGGCCAAAGGAAAAGCGAAGATCACCATTGCGAATGGCTTATTCCACTTTCGGTTCAGGTAACCGCGGAAAATCTAACCCTTATCAGTTCTTTTATCATTTAAGAACTACAGGATGGAAGTATTTCCGGATTGCCGGCTATTCCGAATACAGAAGAAGAGATAATGATACTTACCTGGAAAGACAAACAGATAGTACGGGTACTATAAAAAAGTTTCTATAATCATGACACCGGAAGTTCAAGGTATGTTGATAATCTGATTTCCTTATGCCCTCCAGGAAAATCTAAACACGGGTTTTAATAAAGATTGTTTACAGACAGACTGGCTTCAAAATGGCAGCTTAATAAAATTATAACGCCTTCCTCCGGAAATATTTCAATACAGTACAAAAGCGATCATTTATGCATTTTGTACAACAACAGGCGAGCCATGCAAATGTGCTTTATAAAAGGAATGTCTTCGACCGATAAAAATCCAGGGTTGATTCAGTCTAACAGGTTTATATTCAAACTTTCCAAAGCGGTGAGCAGCACGGATGAGTTTTAAAAACTTTACTGACCGAAGTCGATTGAAGGCCAACAGATAAAATATTTTATAAAATTTATACCGATCTTAATACAAAAAATAAATTCGAATACATGCATGGATATGCGGAAAGAGACCGTTCATACTATTGCCAGCGGCAATACGGCCACTATTGTGTAAATCAATTCGGCGGTTTTAATCCCGTGGCAAAAGCAGGCTGGCAAATTTCCGTACTGATTTGCCTCAGTTTGCCTATGACGGTTACGACAATTCAGACGCTGCTGATTTTGGTGATGATCTGAAAGCAATTAAAGTGGATATTTTTTCTATTGGCAACCTCAGCGAATTAGTCAGAGGTTTTCAAAAGAAAACCGAAAAAAGAGTTTATCCAACACCATTGATCTCAGTAAAAGTATGGTTTGTCTTTGCAACCAGGCTATATTACGGATGAGGCAAATGATTTTCGTAAAACCGGCGGTGGCGCAGGGTGCGTAAATTACCGATTCCAGATGAGTCGACTGCAATGACAAATGTAGGCGGAAGTAAACGGCAGAATACGAACAGGTATACAATTATACGGTTAAGGATAAGACCGAACAATAACTTCATCGGCATAGCTTCTATGAGCCGGGAAATGGTAATGAAGAAAATCCTTTTCATGAGCCTATCAACTTTACCGAAAAAGTACATTGGAGCAGTGATCGTAATCACTTTATTGAAAAACCTTTCTGCGAAACGTATTAGGACGACATCTGTTGATTACAGCAAAGTAACGGTTACTTCTTTGGCGACGATTATACGGTCCAACGGAAAATTTACCATTAAAACAACGGGTTATATTGAAAATGAATTTTATATTGCTAAGGACTTCCCAACTATTCTCATTATCTGCATTTCAATCAGGCGAATTATGTAACAGTTTACTTTTAAAACTTTCAGTTCTACTTCTATCAACAGGATCAACACTTCAGAAGGCTTTAAAATTGAATTGAATGATATGCACGGCAAACCGAAATCCGTGAAAGTATTTAATAAAGGCGGCGACCCTGTTACTTGTACCCAATATTTTTATCGGGTAAAAGATCAGAAAGCAGAGGCTAAAGATGGAATGCGGCCATGGATGTGTTGCAAACAGGTGCAGGAGCAAACAGTTCCTACACCAGCACTTGGCAATTGAAATTGATTTTACATCAGATGTACGCGAAAGCTTTAGTGAAAGCACGGGTACAAGTAGGAAGATAGTATTGAAGAATGGTAATACCGTTGTTTTTTGTTCCACTCTATATACCATACTAGCCGTTAATTTTAACCAAAGCAAAACTTTTGATACATACAATTCCGTATAGGCGGTTAAAGTAGTAGGCTTTTTGGTATTATAAGTAAAGTGGTCCCGAAACGGTTCGACCATCGAAGCAGAAAATCTTTATGGGATGGGTTAACGGACAAGTTTATTAACAGAACACAAAACAATACGACAAATCAACTATGCCTTTAACTATTCCGGTGACATGGTAAGTGATTATAAAGAAATGGGAGCTGAGTACAAAAATCTTGGTGTCATGTTTCAATTAATGCTGGCCCAACGGCGATGTACACGTCTTTGCTGCCAATCTTTTCCCGGGCGATGAGCTGGTGTCGTTGACTACGGATAAAAAAGGATGGGTAATTAAATCGACGGGAGGCACGCTGCGCTTGATTGATGATAGCGGCGACTTTATTACAGCCACCGGTGCGTGGATGATAATGCGGTCAGGCAGAAAAAATATGTTGACTGCCGGGGTAGGCTCCGTAGTAACAATGAAAGACCCGCGTGTGGCAGGCAAAATTGTTTTGGATGCTGATAAAAAAATTCTTGATTCTAAATCAATGGAATATAAAGATGAGTGGGGAGTCCCGGTGGCATACTGTGCAAGTTGCCCTGAAGGTTACCAGCAATCTCCTGATGGTTTGACTTTTATAAAGATATTCTTCTATTTTTACTCCTCCAAATTATACTGTTTGTGAGGAGCGACGAAATTGGACAGTATAGCTCATGTGGGTCATATATTTACAGTAGTTATAATGTTGATGGAACTCATTATAACAGAACCAGGATTAATCCAACAAACGCTTTATGGATAGGGTTTCCGGCTGATCAAACTACCTATTGTAATTATACTCCTACTACAAATCTTAGGACAATTAATACAAACTTATCAACCAAGGACACAGGATCAATTAAAGCAAATAATCTACGGCAAGGTTAACTACAGTCAGAGGACCTTTAAACAGATCTGGTATCTGGACATGTCCTCAGGGAAATTCTGTCCCAACATTAACTTGGATTGGCTTTTCCAGAACGATAAATGTTCCGACCACTCAAACTTATTACATAGGGATGGGTTCGGATAATCGGTTTAGATTTAAAGTTGATGGTGTGATGTTAAGACAAGACCTTACTGACAATCAGGAGAACTTTAAAATATGGCATATCTACCCTATAGTATTGACGCAGGGTCAGCACATAATAGAAATGGAATAGGTTCAGTGGGTCCTTTCTGCTTCTTTTGGCGCTGAAATCTATAATAATACAGCTTCAGAAATTAGCTTGGCTACAAACTTGAATCAACTAAATATAATTTTTACTACTGCTACTTTGGTAGGTCAAAATTTTGAAACCGGTGTTTATACTTGCCCTCCTGGTTATTCTTTAAATACAAGTACCAATCCGTATACTTGTAGGAAGATAGTATCGGCTAATACAGGTAATAATCCTTATTTGGGCTTTAATCCCTACTACACAGGCGTTCTCGGTAACTGGCGCCCGCTAATGAACTACGTATATACTGTAAACCGTGACCAAAAATCCTGTAACCCAAATCAGTTGGGCTGTACCGACATACGTAATTCAGGTTCTTATAAAACATATACACCTTTCTGGACTTTCCAAAATTTAACCCCTTGAGGCCAAAACCGGATCACCTGCTGATGACCGCTGGGTATGGAGCAATCGTTCAGTTTATTATGACCAAAAAGGAAATGAAATTGAAAGTGTGGATGCTTTGAATCGCTTCGGTTTTCCTGGTTCTTCGGTTACAGGCAATCGGTGGCCACAGCCGTAGGTGCCAATGCAAGAAATAATGAAATAGCTTTTGACGGCTACGAGGATTATGATTTTGATCTGCAAACAGGTACTGTTGAGCCATGCCTTCTAAAGCGTCATCTTGATTTCGGGTTTACTAAATCAGGGAGCACATGGACTGCGCCGGGTGGCACAATAAGTGCTGAGAAATCGCATACGGGTAAGTACAGTTTTAAGCTTTCCGGTTCCACAGCTATTACTAAAAATGCAGGCAATGCTAATCCGCCGGCTATCCCTCTATTATCTTACGATGGTACAGGAAAATATATATTCGGCGCCAATGAGTTGGCTAATGGTTTTGCACCTGTGAGCGGTAAAAAATACCTGTTTAGTTGCTGGGTGTATGATAACAGTCCGTTCACCAATACATTAAACGGTGTTACTATTTCTGCAAACGGGCAATCATCAACCGGTAATCTTACAGTGGTTGAGGGCTGGAAACGGATAGAGATACCGTTCACTGCTTCCTCTACTTTTAATTTGAGTATGAGTGGCAGTAATGTATACGTTGATGATATACGTATACTTCCTTTTGACGGCCAAATGAATTCTTATGTATACGATAACAGAACAATGCGACTGATGGCACAGCTGGATGAAAACAATTTTGCTACTTTATATGAGTATGATGATGAAGGAACTCCTGTAAGAGTAAAAAAAGAAACGGAGAGAGGATTATGACACTGAGGAAAAACAGGCAATCATTGCGTAAAAGAAATTAATTGCAGAAAAAGAAGAAACTGAATCATGAAAAAAAAGAAACTACTTATTCCTCTTGCTGTATTGCTGATTTTATCAGGATTGGTTGCAATTGCGGGTAATTACCACTGGTTTGGACTGAATACCGGTAACAAAACAACTGCTGATTTGCCCGATGCAAAGGAAGAACTGAAAAAACTCTATGCTGCTTACACTAAGCCTGATTCTGCTATGCATATTGAAGGAACCATACGGTTATTTGACAGGGAAAATAACGAGGCATTTAAGAAGAAGCAAAATTCAGCTATTCAAGAAAAGGAAGACAATTATTCAGCGAACTGGGCCCATACAGTCAATAATGGTCGACAGTATTATTGTACAACTTGACACGGCAAATAAGTATATACTGGTTTCAAAAATTGACGAATCGGCTGAAATGCCTGCACAGGCCGCGGGGTTACATTCGAAAAATTTATGCAGGATACATCGTCATTTAAAATAGAGGTTACTGTTTCGGAAAAAGGTAAAGAGAGAGTCTTATTGATTAAAGCGAATTGAATCCCGAAATCAAATCTTCCACTCTGTATTATGATCCTGCAAGTTACAGGATCAGTCACGAAGAATGAGTGGTGGAAAGAAGCGATAGTTTACAAAGATGAAGACAGTCAGAAAAAAACATGGCTCTCCGTCATCCGCTACAACTATCCGCTTTCTTCGGGTAAATCGGCAGCAGAAGAGATAAAAAAGATAATAACTATTAATAAAGAAGGAAAAGCAGAACCGGCAAAAGCATATAAGGATTACAGTATACAGTCATCATTTTAATTACATTAAACAGGGAAGAGCATTATGCTAATCAGACACATATCTAAAAAGTTACTGTCGCTTGTTTTATTGCTAACATTAACTGCTGCAAATGTAACAGCAGCTGATGAATCTTATATTCAGTCAGCAAGCGGTAAACTTAAAAAGGGGGACTCCCTTACCGTGATTGATGACAAATTTCTGAACCTGCCTTTGGATCAATGGAACATGATCCGGAATCTTTCTGTAAACAATTTTATCACTTTTGAACTTCGCCAGGACACCAATATATATTATTATAATAAAGCCTTTACCTGTACACTCAATGTTTCCATAAAATATTTTTCAAATCGTGACCAGCTTACCCCAACGGAAATAAATAATGTTTCTCTGGTGGTAAAATATGATACTGCCACCGGGAAATCTTACCCGGTATTTGACAGGTATACATTTAAAAAGCCTACAAAGTTACCGTTGTTATCAATTCCATTACTTCTCCTGAGTGGGGTAATGATTTACCCGCTGTATTCAGAATAAAAAATCAGATACTGGTTCAGCGCAAATATCCCTTCTCAGAAAAAGTAAATGCGGTTTTAGGCGTTAAAGTTGCAAGTAATGAATCTGCAGGCGGCAATTTCGCTTCAAGAGTTACTCCGGGTACGCCGGCTGATAATTATCTCACTATCTCTTGGGATCAAAATGACTTTACTAATTTTCCGGGTGGTTTCGGCGCTCCCGAAGAGTATGATGTGGAATGGACCTATATTGATGCATTAAACCCTGACAGGGCAACCTTTTTTGCAAACGGTACCATTACAGAAGCAAAGGTGGATGAATTCATGCGGTTTGATAATACCCGGGTCACCGTAACAAGCAATACCTATAAAATTATTTTGGCTTATGCCGATGGGTATATAGTAACGAGGGTGAGAGGAGCTTGGTTTGATGATATTAATAATATCAGGCGTACTACTGATTGGCAATACAGGAATGCTTCCAATCAGATTGCATTTGTTCCTGTTGGTTTTTTTGAACAAAATCTTAACTGGCAATACACCGTATCATTTGCAGAAGAGGGAAAAAGTAAAGCGGTTGGTTCCATGTTTGACGGCTCGTTGAGAAACAGGCAGGCCGTTACAATTACCAACAGTGATAACAAAGCTATTATTGCTGAGACCATTTATGATAATATGGGAAGACCGGCGGTAAGTATTTTGCCTGCACCAACCAACGATGACAAATTCAAATATTATCCATCATTTAATAAAAACACTGTTGGAGCAAATGGAGAACCATACAGCCACACAGATATTTCAGCAGTAACCGGAGCGAATAGCTGTACTATAACAGCTGCCGGTCTCAATACATCGAGCGGCGCTGCCCAATATTATTCTCCTAATAATGCTTTTATCAGCGATCCCAATTATTATTTTTCAAAGTATGTTCCTGATTCAAGAGGGCAGGGTGTTGATGTAATAAAGGATACCCGTTTACACTTACAGAATACATGCCTGATAATACAGGTCGTATCCATCGCCAGGGTGGGTGGGTTACGACTTCAGAATTGGCAGCGGTCATGAAACAAACTATTTCTATGGCAAACCATTGCAAAGCGAGTTGGACAGGTTATTTGGAATGGAAGTCGGTAATGCTTCGCACTATCTGAAGAATATGGTTATTGACCCCAATGGCCAGATCAGTGTAAGTTATGTAGATGCAGCGAAAAACAATTGCGACTGCATTGGCAGGAAAAGCCCCCGGCAATGTAGATGAATTAGCATCGGCCTTAACACCGGAAGCAAGCAAAACCATGACGCAGATATTAATGCGTCCGGCAGATTTCCAGGCCAACGCCGGTACCCTTTTAAAAGAAGCTTCTGCTACATTTTTAGCTGCTGTAAAGAATGAAACATTTACCATCTTATATAGTGCCGACCCGGCATCTTTCGGACCATGGAATGGCCCCGCTGCCGGGCAACAGTTTTGCAGTAATTGTTATTACGATATTGAAATATTAGTAAAAGATGATTGCGGTAATGTACTGGCTTCAACGAATACTCCTGCATTTCAGCAAAATGATGTTGTTTGCAACGCAAATGCACAGCCTTTCACGGGTTCATTAAACTTCTTTGTGCAGAAATACGGCGAACACACCATTACGTACAGGCTCAGGTTGAGTGAAGATGTAATAAAAACCCAAACGGATTATTACATTACCAATAATATCGACCTGAAACAATTACAATGGTTCTTCGAAAATGAATTGTCGCAAACTGACCTGCTTGGTTGCTACAGCGATTGTGATGCCTGTAAAAAAGTGGGTGACCTTGCTTCTTTTACTGTAAAAACGAAAGCGATCCTTCAGAAAATAAAAGATGAAAAATACCCTGCTTTAAAGTATCCGAATTTCGATATTAACTCTGCATACATTAACCAATGGATCACAAATCAGTATACTGCCATTGTTGCTAATTGTAACATTATTGCTGCGGATTGTGTTCCGTCACCATGCGAGCAAAAGCTGGAAATGATGAAGTATGATGTAAGGCCGGGCGGACAATACCTTCTTTATGATCAGACTTATAATATCCCTGTACCTGAAGCAGGTGTAACAATAATTAATTATACCAACGGAGTTCTTTTAAATTATAAAAAGCGACCCGGTTATTACCAATTTTGAATTTACAGATGAGAATGGTGTGGTACATCATATAAAAGATGCTGATGTAACCGTTCCACAATTTATTAAAGCTTACCTGGAGCATCCCGAATGGGCCGATGATTTTGTAAAGCGCCATATTGAGTACTGTAGCTACCTCTGGTGTAAAGACGCTTCCAACCCGACGCCTGCCAAAAATAATGAGGTGAGTTATAAGTTTGATGAAAAACTTAAGGAAACGGTTACAAAAGGAAGTGATGCCGTTAGTGCAGGGTATTACAGCCAAACTGATTACCTTCTTCTTTCCGATGTAGATCCTTTCTTTAACGGCGGCAGGGGTACTTCTTACAAAGAGCAATTTCAATCCGATCTTGAAAGTCTTTCTGCTGTATTAAGAATGCGGCTAAAAGACCTGAGCAATAATGACCTGCCTGTAAAAAATATACAGGAATTTGTAGAGTGGATGCTGTATTGCAAACCGACCAATGAAAATGCAACTGCGGCGGATTTTGCGAACTCATGGAGTTGTATCCCGGCGGCTAATTGCCGTTCTCTTACCGGCGAATGGGAATTGTACAGAAATTATTACCTGAAAATAAAAAGTAAATATGTTCGTCTTGCCAAGTTGGCTAATGACCCCGGTTGTGAAAACTGTTTTATCGGGCAGGATCCAATTACCTCATCAACGGGTTGTGCAAATCCTGGACCTTTAAGTGACTATTCTTTCCAAACGTGGATTGAACCCAATTTATTAAATGACGGATTTACCATTCACTATGACCTTGTTTACAAAGAAGGTACTGCTGCTTTTAGAGGGGACTATAATATTGTAGTTTGGGGTAATACATTTACATCTAAAAAAGGTGATCTTAAAGTTAAGGATGTTTTTCTTTATGGATGTTCCGGTTTTCCTTATCCTTGTGATCCAGCGATTCCACTGTTGGAAAGTATTGTTTGTGCACCCGTCGATCCGCAATTAAGCTGTGGCGATAATGGTGGAGGAGGTGGTGAACCTTTACATGTCCGGTACTTTCTGATTTCAATATTACTCAAGGTACAGATGGTTTTGGTAATAATACCATTGTAGTAGATTATATAGGATCGCAGGCGCCGTTCCCAGCAGGTGTAAATGTATCATTGACTTTTAATGCTGAATTTACTTACGGTCCCGATATAATTACATTTAATGTTGCTAATTCAACCGGCGACTGGATTTATACATTCCCTTCAAACTTGCTTTTTGTGGAGTATAATACTGCAGTGGTAAGCTGTCCGGGTCTAAGCGGTAGTGGTTCTTGTCCTACTGCATCCGATTTTTCTTATTACGAAGATAACTATGGAGCCACTCTCAGCCAGCATTGTCCTGAGTATGAAGCTTATTATAATGACAGACTTTATGTTTATAACAGCGGCCCTGTTACCCAACCTGTAAATATTAAAATATACAGAGAGGTGAATCAAGGGGCTACCGGCACAACTATAGATTCTCGTTGGGAAACATTGCAACCCGGACAGGACAGGTTATTTCTCGGGCAAATTCGTTCAGAATGGATTGATAATAATTGTAATAACGCTCGGGAGGTAGAAGAAATCACTACTTATAATTATTATGTTCTTCCTAACGGAATTTCCTGCGGATTCACCTGCCCTTCAACATCTGATTTTACTGTCACACATAATCCCAACCCGGAAACCCATGTTATGCATCTAATGGTGAAGGGCATCTTTCTGTTGCCTATACAGGGTCTTCTCCATTGCCATTCCCGCCTAATAAGAGAATCACAGTGCTTTGTCAACTCGAAGGGCCGAATTATTTCTCTGTTATTATAGACAATATTACGGGTACAGGTTCTGTCTGTACACCTTCACCCTTACCGATAGGTAATCCTCCTTTTGCATATAGTGTGACATGTGAAGATATAGTAGTACCACCTACCGGTTTTACCTGTCCAACATCAGCCAATTTTTCAGCAGATTACAGTTCAGGTTGTCTTTCTGACGGCGTACGGCTTAAAATAAATTATACAGGTACAAATCCCGCTTTGCCGTTCCCGAGAAATAAAAAAATAACAGTTACTTGCCTCGTTACTACTAATACCGGTACATCAACGCATACCATCCTCATTAATAATTATTCAGGAAGCGGATCAACCTGTGTTGGCGGCAGAGGTACAACTGTTCTTTCAGTAACTATTACAGGCGTTACCTGTACAGATATTCCCAAACCGCCCGCATCTACATGTGCAAATGATCCGAGGGCGCAGCTATATACAACTAAGATCAGGATATGGAACGAGTTTGTGGATGAAGAAGGCTTATTGGACTGTATGCAAACGAATGGCCCAGCGGATCAGACGGCGATCGATAATCTTGCTGCGACTAACGTTGCTGTAATGCGTCAGCAAGCTGTTTATGATCTGGATGCTCTTAAATTGAATTGGATAGACAGGCTAAAAGCAGTTCGTGATGAAGAGTTCCCTTCTTTAGCCAATACAACACTCAGCGATGCATTAATTAATAATATGGTCAATGAGCTTTACCAGGTGGCTTTAAAATATATTCAGATTGCGCCCAAAACAAATATCCGTCCTGCAAGTACATTACCGGTTGCCGGTGATCCGGGATATCCTGCTACCGTTGTTGCAGCAAATGGATATAATAATTTTGCTCAGGTATTCAATGCTTATTTCGGCGCTTCATTGGTTCAACAGGGATTTGGTCCGCATTTATTAGACAATCCATATCCTTACGATAAAACGCCGGTATTGTCTAACTCGAACACAGGTGCTATCAGTACAGAAATATGTACAAAATTAACTGCATTGAAAAACAGGTGGACAGCTGCGGGCAGCCCGGTTACTTTCCATTCCTATTTACAATTGGAATTAAAAGAAGATTATAAACTTACACAGGCAGAACTGACTGACTTGGAAACCCGTTGTACGAACGGATGTAAACTGCTGAATGAACCGGTACTTTTACCGGCTGTATTGGCTCCTTCTGTACCTACCAATAATAATTATAACTCCTGGATAAGCTGTGCGGATTATAATACCATTCACTTCCCGGCATTCCAGGCATTCTATCCAAATGTAGCGGCAGGTACTAAGTTATATCGAAACCTGTTGGCTAACTTTATGAATGCACGGTTTGGTTATGCGCAGGCATTTGATGATTATGATGATTTTAAAAACACAAGCTGTACGGTAAACCCCAATGCCGTATTGTATACGAAGCCTGCATCACCGTCCATACAATTCGAAAATGATATTGTCTGTGTAGATAATTTAATGAGAAACGTATTTGACAAGGCCGGGCAGGAGTACGAATTGTATGTGGAAGTGGAACGCCGTAAGTTCCGTAACGGTTATATTTCTAAATGTTCTCCAATAATGCTTCTGCTAAACTGCAGGGCAAACAATATGAATATCATTACACGTTATATTATTACGGCCAGGATGGAAATCTTGTTAAGACCATACCGCCGGAAGGTGTTGCTTTGCAAGCGATGCTGAATTGGAATTGGTAGAAGATTTCCGCGATGCGGACGGGTCAGTATGTACGGGCACAGGTATACCAACTACGGAAAATGCGACAGCTACTTTCAACGCACTGAGCTCGGGATTGCAAAACAATTCTGCCAAAGGAACCGAGATGTGGCTTTACAGCGGCGCAGCCGGAACTGACAGGCATATAAGGGTAATAACACCCAATAAGAATACATGTACCAGGCAGCTATTCATCAAAATAAATTATGGGTAGAGCTGTACAGTATGGAAAAAACATCAGGGCCTTCGGGCAATGATGAAATAACCGTTGCTCTTACCAATGATGCGGTTGCTGATCTGTCTGCTTTACCGCCATTGCAATCCTGGTCGCATTTACAAATTCAATCGGCTGCAGGTTTCAGCGGAGGTACACTTGAATTGTACCTGGATGGAAGAAAACTGACTAATATGTCGGGACTGTTGCCACGTTATCCGTTTGAGTGGGAAATGATTTCGACAGGTGAATTGTTTACATTCCCTGCACAGGAATTAGCTGTATTAAAACATTTCCGTATATATGATCGGACGGCTTCCGATGCTGAAGTGCTGGCCAATTATAAAAACTCATGCCTCTCACCGGTAGGCGCATTGGCTGTGCAAAGCACACCGTTGCAATATTGGGGGCGGTTTAATATTCCTGCACCGGGCAGTGCTACTACTACCGGACCGGGCAGTACAGTTGAGTATGTTAACAGGTTTATTGTGCCTGATCATGTATTGCCTACTAATTACGCATATAACAGCCTTGACCAAGTTGTGAAGGAAACTTCTCCGGACGGTGGTACTACTGAATTTTTCTACGACAGACTGGGCAGGTTAACCATTTCGCAAAATGAAGAACAAAAGACGCCAAAGATTGTGGATGGGGAAAACCCCGCTAACAGGTTCAGCTATACCAAATATGATGCAATCGGAAGAGTAACAGAATCAGGTGAAAAGATCGGGGCTCCGGATGTCAGCGAAGTGCAAACGAGAGCAGAGACATTTTTGCAAGCATGGTTTGCATCGGGAATAAATCGTGAGGTAACAATTACAGCCTACGATGCTCAACCCGCATGGATACCTGCATCACTGACAGGTACACAGCAAAACTTAAGAAGAAAGGTCGCAGCTTCAGCTTTATTCAAGACCTACAATCCCGCATCAGCGAATCCATTTGCGGATAAAGTAGCTGCAAGTTATTATAGTTATGATATAATAGGTAATGCTCATACAGTGGTTCAGGAAAATACTGACATGGCTATTGTTCAACCTGCCGGAGGCGGGTTAAAAAGATAAAGTATGAATTTGATCTTATAAGTGATAAAGTAACTAAAGTACTTTACCAAGATGGTAAATGGGATCAGTTCTATTATCAATACATATATGATGCCGACGATATGTTGGTGAAGGCTCTCAGTAGCAGGATTAATTATAGCGACCCAAACCTGTGGGTTACAGAAGCTACCTACCGCTATTACCTGCATGGGCCATTGGCAAGAATGGAACTTGGACAAAATAAAGTGCAGGGACTTGATTATGCATACAATATGCAGGCATGGCTGGTTGGTGTGAACAGCCAGGTGTTGGACCCCAATAGAGACATGGGAGGTGACGGTATGATTGGAAATAATAATTTCTTCCTTCACCATGCCAGGGACGTATTCGGCTTCAGGTTAGGCTACTATACAAACGATTACACACCAATTGGCGGTCCTGCAGCAAACGCACTTTCTCTTCAATACCAAGCTCCGTCATTTGATCCGACCGGCCAGATAAGAAATTTTGAAACCGGCAAGTCGCTTTATAATGGAAATATCGGTTCTACTACGTATGCCATTAAAGGACTTGAAAACGGCAATACAATTGGTTATACATATCGGTATGATCAGCTGCACCGTATCACCGGAATGCGCAGGAATAATATTGCAACAGGAGGAACGGGCTGGGATAATACAAGTATTATAGAAGCCTATAAAGAAGAGATTACATATGATGCAAACGGAAATATTAAAACATACCTGCGCAACGGAGCAAATATGCCGGCAGGGGTAAACGGAAATCCCACTGCATTGCCGTTGCAGATGGATCAAATGACATATCGTTACAATGTTGATAGCCGGGGGCACCTTGTAAATAACAAACTGCGTCATGTAAATGATGCAGTAGCCGCTGGAAATTATTCACAGTCTACCAATGGTACTGATGATATAGATGATCAGATTGCTGATAATTATCAATATGACAATACGGGTAACCTTATCAGCGATAATGCGGATAACCTTCAGCGTATACAATGGAATGCAAATGGAAAGATCAGCTCCATAACAAAAAATGACGGAAGAGAAATAAAATATTTGTACAATGAGCAGGGTAACCGGATCGCAAAAATAGTAAACCGCGGCGGACAGGCCGGAACACTTACTACCTATTATGTAAGGGATGCTGATGGTAATACAATGGGGATTTATACATTTGATCATCCCGTCAGCACCTATACATGGACCGAACAAAATCTTTATGGAACCAAGCGCTTGGGAATGGTAACGCCAAACCTGGTATATCCAGGTAATGATACTTTTAATCCCGCTGCTGATCCAATTGCCAACGGAATAGCAGGCAAGCGTATTTATGAGCTTAACAATCATTTAGGGAATGTACTGGCAACGATTAATGATATAAAAACAGGAGTAGATGAAAACAATGATCAGGTAACGGATTATTATATAGCTACCTTACTTACCGCTACGGATTACTATCCCTTTGGGATGATACAACCGGGACGCAAATATAGTGCAAACGGGCAAAATTACAGGTACGGGCAAAATTCCCAGGAAAGAGACGAAGAACTAAACGAAAATATTTACACGGCAGAATATTGGGAATATGATGCAAGAATAGGAAGAAGATGGAATATGGATCCGGGTAATGATGATGATGGCAATTTTAATGATATGGATGAAGACGATGAGGAGGACGACGGAGACGATTTTACAGATGGCCTTGAAGCCATCAGTCCTTATTGCGTTTATTTTAACAGCCCGATCCAATATGTGGATATAAATGGAGATTGGCCCGGTTGGCTGGATGATGCGGCTGATTATGGAAAATCAAAATTGAAACAGGCAGGTCAGTGGGTCAAGAAAAACGGGCATGCAGTTCTTGATGTCGTTGGTACAATAGACCCGACAGGCTTGGCGGATGCTGCCAATGCGGTTTGGTATGTTGCTGAAGGAGATTATAAAAATGCCGCTATTAGTGCTGCTTCTATATTGCCCGGTGGAGATATAGCCAAAGCAGGGAAGTATGTAAAAAAGGTAGTGCAGGTAGTTGCAAAAACTGATAAAGCAAAGGATGCAATTAAAACTGTTAACAAAATCGTTCAGAAGACACAAAACACTGTAAAAACTGTTACCAAAAAAGTCCCCTGTGGTTGTTTTACAGAAGGCACCTTGGTACTAACGGAAAAGGGGTATAAGAAAATAGAAGAGATTGATGTAGGAGATATTGTTTTGGCTTATAATGACACTACGAATCAATATGCCGCTAAAAAAGTAATACAGTTATTTCGGTATGAAAGAGATTCTGTATATAGTTTACACATTGGCAAGAATGTAATAAATGCTACAAGTGATCACCCCTTCTTTATCGGCGGCAAATGGTTGAAAGTAGTTGAATTGAAAGCTGGAGACAGTGTATCAATTTATAAAGGCACCAAACTGGCTATTGACAGAATTAGTATTGTGCCCGGTAAAACAACCGTATATAATTTTGAAGTTCAGGATTATCATACGTTCTTTGTTTCTGCGCAGGGAGTGCTGGTGCATAATAGCGGGCCGTGTCCGTTTACACCTGGTAAAGCAGGGCCTGTAAAAGGCAAAACACCTGTAAGTAGGGGAGGCGCTGGACCTGTAAAAAAGGGAGCAGCGTTTGAGAAAAAAGCTGGTGTTGTTTCAGGCAAGCCTAAGGAAAGATATCTTGGACCAGTAACTGGGCAAAAAAGGATTGCTGATAAGACAACAAGTAAGACAGTCCAAGAAATGAAAAATGTGAAGTACCAGGGTATGACAAAGCAAGTTAAAGATGGTGTGGCTTTTGCAAAATCTCAAAAGAAGAATTATGTGCTTGTTGTCAATAAAAAGACAAAGCTGTCAAAGAATGTTGAAGCAGCAAAAAAAGCTGGAGATATCAAAGTCAAAAGATTGTAATGAGTAAGCCAGGTAAAATAGAAGGAAAAATGTTAGATGAACTCCGAAAAAAGGGGTTTAAATATAGAAGTGTGGATCATATTTATTCGGGGATGAAAATAGCGCCAGAGGAGGTAGGAATAATCGCCAAATGGTTACCTGAAATTTATTTAGAACATCCGGGCACAGGAGACTTATTGTGCAGGTCATTGAAATTTACAAATGAACCATTTGATTCTGGATTTTTGATTGGACTTTTTGAAAGTCCGGATTACGATCTATCGATTAAATGGGGGATAGGTAACACTATCATGCTATCAAAAACAAAAGATGTTTCAGGCTGGGTAAAAGATCAGCTTTTGAATAAACCTTATTCTTTGGAAAGAACTTCATTATTTGATAATTTATTAAAAAAAGGGGTATTTAAGGATAAGCAGGAGTTAATCGGGTTCTTGAAGAAAGTTTTTGATAAGTATAAAAATTACGACGAGTATTTAAAGATTTTTGAAAAAAATTCTACAAAGGAGGATGTAGAGTTTTTAAGAAAAAAAGCCAAAGAAATTATTGAGTCGAAACTAAATAAAAAACTACTAAAAATGATAGAAAAGATATCTTCTAAAAAGTAAAGCTTTTTAAAAAACTATCTTTTTTGTAGTAGCAAAAACCTCAATCGTTTCTTAAGGTAATGTGTAATCTGTTCTAAGATTAGGTAGATCATATTTCGCTTGCGTAAAATTAATAAATACCGGTTTATTTATTTGAAATTAGTTCTTTAACTGAGGAAAAAAAAGCACTACTTCATCAGTCCCTTTTTCATTTAACATAACAGAATATATAAATCTGTAGTTCTTGCTCCAATGAAAAACATCTTTATTTTCAAATTTATAAAGACGGCTGTTTTCTATAATTTCTATCCTGCAATGTGTTAATTCATTTTCTTGCATTTGAGACAAACCACTAACCGGTGTATTGGAAAAGTTGCCTGCAAAAGCAACTTTTCCTCCAACGTAAAGGATCATTTTACTATCCGGATGGAAGCTGTATGGATTATTTACCAATCGAAATAGTATGGTATCTCCGATAGTTTTTTGATTTCGGACTTTCTCAATCTAATGTTTGGTATTAACAGAAAACTGGCTGATTCTTTTTCTTGACCCGCTTTTGCATGAAAAAACAGTATCATAAGAAAGGGAATCAATAATTTGGGGCAGCGGGCCGCATTAACCGCTTGTTTTAGGTACCCTTTTATCAAAGGACCATCTTTGCGAAGGTGTTTGTGTCCCATTTTTATATCCTACTTTTGGCAAATTTTTACTACCATCCGGATGAAATCCATTAATATTTCTGTCCAGTTTGCGTCCCAATGACTCACCTTTATTTATATCTGAATAGTCGCTACGGCCCTCATAGCCGGTAACATTTGTTTTTGTTTTAATAGCAATTTTAGCTGCGAGCGAAGTCCAAAGATCTTTTTTATCTCTGTCCGTTGGCGTAGCCGGATTACAGGTATACAAATCTATGGAACAAGAATTATTATTAAATGCGTCCGCATTCAATTTTTCAGCATCGTCCATTCCGTAAGAGAATTTCTCTTTTTCCTCAGCAGTCTGATTATAACCGAATTCCATAGACCCGACCAACCCATGACCAAAAACCGAAACATCCGTTATGAGATCAGCTTTTCTTTCTGCAGATACAGCCTCAACTTTTTCGCCATCCTGCTTAGGTTGTTCTGCGGGACCTGCCGCAAGCAGTGTAGTTTTTTTATTCAAATAAACATTAAGCTGCTCTGCTGAATTAGCATAAACTACTGTTACACCATATCTTTTTACTGCTGCTTAAAACTTGCGCTTATCTCTTGCTGAATAACCTACATTCATAATAACCCAAGTTACTTGTTCAGTTCCGGCTTTTGCTTTATAAGCTCTTAACTGCTTTATTGCAGGCTCGACAAAATTATACTTATACCTGGTACTGCTTGAAAATTCTCCACCCGTTACTACTATCTTCTCCCTGCCATCGGGGTCAATATGAAGAAGAAGAAGCGGAGAGTTGCTTACAAAGCAGTATGGTGATTCATAAGGATGCTTTCCTGACAAAGGATCTTTACTTAAGTTCGTTCTGAGTCTTCAAAATAATCTACAATAAAAAGGCGGCTGTCAGCACGGGGGCTGCACCGCATAGGCAATGCGGGCAGGCGACCCCACTGTGCCTAATGTTCCTTTCTTCCCTGACGAGTCTCCTCCGGGTTTAAAGTGGATTCAACTTAAGATGATTAAGAGAGGTTCCATCGCGTTACTCATACTTTTACTCCCGATAAACAAAATCACAATAATCTTTTTCTTCAAACAACTGTTGCCTGCTATTAAACAGAAGCAGCAAAGAAAGAGTAAATAGTTTTATTACTATTGATAATGCAGAAAATACGAAGCAATAAAACCCGGTTTTACTGTTATTCACATAGTATATAAAGGTTTAGTTTACAACTCTTAACTAAGCTCAGTACGTATAAAAGATAAGACTTATGGAAAAATAATTACCAACTCTTTAATCATTATGACAGCCGCATACTATATTTGAATTCTGCTTTTTTATAAGCTAATACCAAATTGATTTATAATTTAGTCCGAAAAGAAGTTGGTATAATACCGAGAGCGGGAAAGAATATCATCCTGTACGGGATTACACCGCGATTCGGTATAACTGATTCGACACCCTCTGTTAAAAAAAATAATCCCTCCTGCACAGTTTCCAACCTGTAAAAAACCTTAAGCGAGTAACCTTGTTATTTTAGATGATTGAGTTATTACCGACATGCAGGGATAGTGGTACTGATTTTTTTGATGTTGATATTCCTTCCATCGGCGGAGAAGTTTGTAATCTATGAACTCACTATATGAGTAAAAGAAAACGCCTATTGCTTCTTTTATTATCAGGCTGGTTGATTTTTTGCGTAGTATGGTTTTTTAGTATTTACCAAAAAGACGAAAAAAAATCAACTAAAGGAATTCCTCCGGTAAATGAATCGCCGCGGGTACTTGCAATGACTTCCGAACCTGCGGATGCCGCCGGCAGTATGGATATACCTGCTGTGCCGACCGATTCCGCCTCCAAAACATCTGCGGGAAAAACAATAAGCGACAGCTTACCTTATGCTGCAACCGGTAATGCGGATACATCGTTTGTTGGTACAAGTGATCTTGATACTTCACAAGTGACAAAAGAAACTGAAAAGAATAAAATTGCATTGCCTGCCGCTGTTAACTCCGAAAATAAAAAATTAAGTATTTACTATTTCTATCATAATTCCGATAAGAAAATAAAAAATTTCTCTTATCGCCTGGCCCGGGAAATACAGCAGTCTACCGCATCACCCGATGCAAAGATTACCATTACAGGACATACTGATTATATTGGCTCTGTCGAATACAATTATAATTTGGGTTTGCAGCGTGCCGAAAGAGTGAAACAGCTTTTAATAAAGAAGGGTATAGCGCCTGAGCGCATAGTGGTTTTGTCAAAAGGAGAAGAGCAACCGATAGCAAATAACGGAAGTGCGGGTGGCAGGGCTAAAAATCGTCGTGTGGAAATTAACATTACTTATTCCTAAATCTATAAACACATCATTACATGGAACATCAATTTACTTTTGCAGAAATTAACGCTTCGTTTCTTTCGTCGCATATGATGGAGCTGGTTATTATGCTTACCGGCACCATTTTGCTCAGTTTCGTTACGGCCCTTTTATTTTTCAAAAACCCTTCCGTAGAAAAAAAATTGGCAACCCTGGAAGTAAACGGTACCGAAGCTTCACTTCCGGAACATGCAGTTTATTTCAACGAAGGAAGAATTAATTCAGAGAATATAACTGAGCAAACACTTTTAAGTGAAAAAGAAAGACCGGGAAACGAACTTTATTTTCGATCCGATGCACAATTACAGGAAGGCTATGCTGAAACTGATCTGCGGAGTGAGCCGGAAGAGGACTTACAGGTAAAGCAATTGAAGCAGCAGTCTATTTGGGTAAGAGAACAGTCAGAAGACTTTACCATTGAACGCCAATTGCGGGAAACTGTAAACCACCGGGAAGAGAGTACAGCGACTTTTCAAAAAGAAAAAGAACAACTTTCGGTTGAACCGAAAGAGTACGACGGGGAAAATGCCGCAGTACCGAATAACAATGAAATATCATTGGTAGCTGCAGAAGTAACGGAAGAGGTAAAGATAGCGGTTACGGATAAGAAAACATTTACGGCTCAATTAAAGGAGCTGGAACAGAAAAAAGAAAAGCAGGCTTATACAGTAGTGTTACTTCCAAAAAAAGAAGCAACTGTACCGGAAGCAGTTGTAGAGGATATAAGTTTAAATGAAGGAAGCATAGAGCCGGTGAAGAACGAAGTGCCCGTTAATTTGTTGGAAGAGAAATTCCAATTGCTGCAAAAAGAACGCAATGACATGATGGGGCAGATTTACCAATTGGAGAACCGATTAAAAATCACTTATCTCACGTCGCTAAGTAAAGTAGACCTCGAGGAGGAAGAGGAGAATCCTATTAAGCGGCTCACCTTATATATAAGTATGTTAGAAGGAGAAAAGCAGGGACTGAACAACAGGATTGCCGATCTGTCTAAGAAATTGAGCCTGGCGGAAGCGGGTGCAGCGCAAATCCAGGCTAAAGAAAATGAACTGGCATATGTAAAATCCCGCCTGGCAGCATTGGAAAAAGATAAACGTGATGTGCAAAGTCAATCGGGCGAATGGGAGGTAATGTATAAAAAACTGTATGAAAAAACACATTACTTATTATCTGCCAAAGACACGGAGTTGGAGCAGTTGAAAACCAATATCAGCTATTTAGAAAAAGATAAAACGAGGTTGCTGGAACGCATCAAAGACATGGAGAATGAATTGCGGAGTACGGTATTTAATTACAAAGGACGAAATCCGCTGGCATTTAATTTATAAAAAATTTTGCGGCGCAATATCCTGTTTACAAATTTGAATCCAACAACTATGTAAAAACATGGCTTTAATTTTACGAATCCCCGTTACAGTTTTGTGGCGGGGTTTTTCGTAGCTTAAATGTAAAGCGGTATTAAAATTTATCGATTACACATTTCTGGCTTCTCAGTACTCTTTAAATTCAGTTAGTTTACATCTTTGCCGGCCTTCAACTTGTCTATTATTGACTGCACATTGGTTTTATTTTGTGCGTCGGGTGCTAAATGCAACGCCATGTTAGCGTATTTCAATGCACTTTTAAAATCGCCGTTTGCTGAATAACCTCTTGTCAGGCCCATGAGTGTTGTGAACTGATTGGGATTTTTTGCAAAGTTTGTTTTAAAAACTTCCAGCGCTTCTTTGTAAGATTTTAAGCCGAGCAATTGTCTGCCGTATTGATGAATCTCAAGTATACTGCCCAACGGCAATGCTTTTTTCATTACAGCATCGGCTTCAGCGGTACGCCCCAATTTTTTTAAAACTTGGGCTTTAGTACTCCATGCTAAAAAACTTCTGTCGCCGCCAAAAGAATTACCCGTGGCGCTGTCGCTCCATTGCAATGCTTGTTCAAGATTTACATTTTGCTGCACACACCATTGTGCTGCCTGATCCCAGCTCTCCCATACAAATCCTTTATCAGATCTAAGTTCGCGACGGAAAGATTCAAGCTGGTCTTTTATATAATCCACTTCAACTGTAAAAGGAATCATTAGCTTTTCCCATTGCAACGCTACAGTAGCTTTATTCTCTGTTTGATTCATGAATTCATATTTCAACCACTCTGTACTTTTATCTAAAGTAACAGGTTTTACTTTTATACGCAGTGCATCTTCTTTTTCATCATAGTAATAGTGACCCCAAGACGAAGCATTTTTTGAGAAGATCAGTGTGCATTCATTCGGATCGTAAGCAATAAAAAAACCATATTTACCGGCAGGCAAAACTTGTCCTTCAATTTTTACACCTGTAGAAAATTCAATCGTTGTATTTTCATTGGCACCCGCACGCCAGGGTGCTGAACGACTGCTGCCAAAGCCCGGGTTGGTGAATCCGACAGGAACAACCGGACCCCATACCTTGCCTTCCCGGCCTTTTACACCGGGTCTGTCGTAATTAATTTCCACTTTTGTTAACCCGATTTGTTCGGCCACTTTTGCTTTTTTATTTCCTCCGCTTGGTAATGAAGTAAGCTGTGCGTTTACAGTAATGCCTGTCAGCAAGGCAACTGAAAAAAATATTCTTTTCATGCTTAATAAGTTTTAACTACAAGCTATGTAAAGAATACAGTATGTAAAATTAAAATGGATGAATGCCTGATTACAACGATAAAGCGGGATAATGAATGATATATGGTTTTATGTTTTACTTACGAAAGATGTTGCAACTCAAATCATCTCTCTTTTGCCCGAAGCTATGCTGCGATAAATGGCTTCTATTACTTTCATATCTTTTAAACCCATTTCACCGGGTACCGTAGTATTGGTATTTTGTTTTATACATTGTGCAAAGGCGTCCATTTGCGCCGCCTGCTGATTAATTTGCGGAAATTTCATTTCACCTGCCGGTGTTTTACCTCCCATGCCGCCATATCGGTAAGCCTCCGTTAATTCAAATGTTCCTTTTTCGGCTTTTACTTTTAAATGATTTAAATCCATATTGTAACTGGAAATCCCTTTGGCAATACATCCCGAAGGAAATTCTAATTCAAAATAAATTGTTTCATCTACTTCACTGAAAAGTTTGGGTCTTGTTTTTTCTTCTCTTGCCTTTACAGCTACCGGCTCTTTTCCCGTTGTGTATCGGGCTCCTTGTATGGCATATACGCCCATATCCATTAAACCGCCGCCGCCGGCCATATTTTTTTTCAATCGCCAATAGTTGGGGTCGGTATCATCACCAAATTGAAAACCATTACCGCAATCTATTTCCAATAATTTGCCATACAAGTTGTTTTGCCCAAGTCTCATCATTTCCCGGTTATAGGGTTCAAAATGCAGGCGGTAGCCGATTGAAAGTTTACGATTCGCATCTTTACAAGCCTTTATCATCTGTTCGCATTCTTTTACATTCATCGCCATTGGCTTTTCACATATTACATGTTTGCCGGCCTTGGCTGCACGAATGGTATATTCTTTATGCATGAAAATGGGCAGTACCACATAGACTATATCAATGTCCGGGTTCTTCGCTATTGTATCAAAATTTTGGTAATTGTAAATATTCTTTTCAGCAATATTGTATTTAGCACCCCAAACTTTTTCTTTGGACGGAGTACCGGTAACGATGCCGGCTAAGTAACAATGTTTTGTTTCTGATAAAGCCGGCGCTAATTGATATGTACTATAACTGCCAAGCCCTACTAATGCGATACCAAGCTTATTCTTCTTTTTGTTATTCGCATAACCTGCTAATGATGAAACGGCAGGTGATAAAGCGGCGGCACCGAGAGAAAGATTGCGGATAAAACGGCGGCGGGATTGATTGTTTTGCATAAAAAATGATTTTTAATATAGTTCTTAAATGCTGTTTAAGAATATTTTTGTGGATTTCTTTCCCTGCTTATTGTGGTTGGCGAGGACGCCAACCATAGCGAGCCGCCGCTGTTCTCCGATTTATCGGGGCTGCCAACAGCTACCTTAATAATTTAAAACTATTTTTATTTTTTTTAGAAAGTACTATTTTTTAATCTATTCAATCAACTGTCTTTTGTATAATTGAATTGTATTTTCAAAACCGAGATATAATGAATCGCAAATTAATGCATGACCGATGCTTACTTCATCCAGCCACGGAATATTTTGTTTGAAATATTTAAGATTTTGCATATCCAAATCGTGTCCTGCATTTGTGCCCAAGCCCAGTTCTTTGGCTTTTGCTGCTGCCTTTGCGTAGAGTTCAACAGCCTGTTGCTTATTGCCAGATGCATATTGTTTGGCATAACCTTCGGTATATAATTCAATTCTGTCTGTACCGGTTTGGGCGGCGGCAGCTACCATTTCAATTACCGGGTCGCAAAAAAGAGAAGTCCTGATTCCTGCTTTTTTAAATACGGCAACAATATTTGTGTAAAAGTCTTTGTCTTTAATTGTATCACATCCGTGATCGGAGGTTAATTGTCCGAGTGCATCGGGTACGAGTGTTACTTGGTGCGGTTTTACGGCCAATACCAAATCAACAAACTTTTGCTCCGATGCATTACCCTCTATATTAAATTCTGTTGTAATTACTTTTTTTAACTCATACACATCTTTATAGCGTATATGCCTTTCGTCGGGCCGGGGATGAACGGTTATTCCGTCGGCGCCAAAGCGTTCGGCATCCATTGCCATTTTGATGAGATCAGGATTATTGCCGCCGCGGCTGTTGCGCAGCGTAGCAATTTTATTTATGTTGACTGAGAGTTTGGTCATAGCACAAATTTAGCGGAATTATTGTATGTGTTGATTGAGTTGAAAGTAGTACGTATTTTTTTAGCTGTTAGCTTTTAGCGTTCAGCATTAAGCCTTCTGCATTTACAATTCTACCCAGGTATGATCGGCTAATAATTTTACCGTGGCTGCAAATTTTTTAAAAGGACCTGCGCCTCCCCATTCTTTCGGCGCTACCAACGAGAGCATAAAGCTGTCATCATGTTTTTCGTATAAATAATAAATTTGCCCGATGTTGGGTTTGAAAGAAAGCTTGGCGCCGTAAATCATCATCGACAATTCTTTTCTTTTTTGTATTTCGTGCGCCTGTAACGCCAACAATTCTATTTGTTTTCGTATCTGATCCAGCTGCATATTGGTTTGTTCTTCCATGGCGGTAAGTGCCTTGTGTTTTATCACGCCTTCTTCCGTCGGTCGTATTACCGCGCCGCTTACCGAAGCAGAGTAGGGCAGTACACTCATTTGCTTATGATAAATTTCGCTGTTGGTATAGGAAGAACCGTCGGTACGAAAACCCTGCTGTGTAATTTTTAAATACCCGTTGGGCATTATTTCGTGCACTACGTGCAATACAACCTGCCCGTTTTTATAAAAATGAATTTCGAAACTGATGCTGTCAATAAAAGAAACCTGTACTTTGTCGGCAAGTTCAGTATCTGTAAATGTATTTAGATTCTCCATCGGCAATAATTTTATATTGCGATGCGAATGCTTGGTTTTCGAGTGTTACCCAATTATTGTAAACGATTAATTCTTTTTTATCGCCGCCGGCTGCTTCTATTTTATAAATACCGCTTTTGGGTCTTTCGCCCGATTCATAGACTCCTTTCTCGGGAAATAATTGCCAGCTAGCTAAAAAATTATATGCTTGTATCATGGTGTGCCTTTGCAATAACGTTTATCGGCTGCAAAGGTTTTGTTTTTAAAGTAAATAATAAAGAAAGTTAACCGGTTAATTTGTTTTTATCTTCTTTCAGGGAACGAATCAATTCGCCATAGCCCATACCTTTTGTAAAACCGGTTATTGCCTGCGCAATGCGTTTGGCCCTCGTTGGTTCAGTTTTGGCGCTTTCAATCCAATTACTGTAATACTTTTGATGCGATGGCGCCAGTTTTTCGAAGAATGTTTTTGCTTTTGGTTCATCTTCTAAGCATTCCAACAATTCTGTATTCATTTGCAACGGACTTGTATCCAATTGCAATTGAACTTTCAGCATGGCTCCTTTTCTTTTACCAATGGCTTTACGCATACCTGCATTTAAAGCCATAATAAAATTACCGCCGCCCATCGGTATCAAAGATGTTTTTTCTATGCTGTGTTTATCAAGTTTTCCTTTTACCCTGAAAGCTTTTTTATTGCCGGGTTTTATCCGTTGTGCTATATCGGCGGAAATTTCAAAATAGGTCCAGCCGGTTTTTTCACCTTGGTTATCAAATTTTAAAATAACAGTATTGAATTGTATCATAAATACAATTGATGCAATGATAATCGAATTTTATTCGGCGGGTACCAGGATAGTATACGTTTTGCGACTCCTGTTGCTCAATGATTTTCCGCGCAGCCAGGGATTCAGCAGTTTTACGGTTTTGTAATTGGTTCCGTTATCCATTGCAAATTTTACCAAACTCGGTACAGTATAGTTTACCAATACCTTTTTTACATTGTGCGGATCATATTTATTTTCATCATCCAAATTAAAACCGCTGCGCTCCGGGTTTTCTAAAATATATTTTATTGCCATGATACGGAAAATATACCGCATGGTTTCTTCCGGTAACAATAAGTTATAGTAGTTATAGTTGCCCTGCGCTGTGGCTGCGCCGTTGTAACCGCCCATACCGCAGTTATAAGATGCCGCCGCCGCCGTCCAGCTTCCGAATTTATTATAGGCATTCAGCAAATATTTGCAGGCAGCATCAGTTGATTTTACCGGGTTGTACCTTTCGTCTACTTCACTATTTACTTCGAGACCATAGCCGGGAGCAGTGCCGCGCATAAACTGCCAAAAACCGGTAGCGCCTGCTTTGGATATTTGGTTTTGTAAAGCGCTTTCAGCTACACATAAATATTTAAAATCATCCGGTACATTATTGGCCTTGAGTCGTTCTTCAATTACATGCATGTAGCGTTTGTACAATTTTAAAATATACAAAGTGGGGCCGTGCAGGTAAGTGTTTACCAACAGCTCCCTGTCAAAGCGTTCGTGTACATCCCAAACCTGTAAGGGTACTTTTTCCCCAAAAAGAAAAAAACTATCAGGGACGGACGGCACGGTTACTTTTAATAATTCAACGGGGTCGTTTTTTGCCGGGGTATCAGCAATTGCAATCGGCTTATTGGTTTGGGCCTGTACGGGTGTGTGTAGACAATAAATGACTGCTGCAAGAAATAATCTCATTTTCATATTAATACGTTTACAATTTGTAAAAATAGGAACTTCATCTTATTTATTGAGGAAAATTGCCGCATAATAAACAGGGGAATGCAGGATATGTTAGAGGATGTTGTAATCCAACACTCTGCGAATGTATTTTTTGTCCGTGATAACCCAAGTTACTTCGTAACTGCCGCCTGCATCTTTGTTGAGCATGTATAAGTAAATGGTATGCGCATCGGGAGAAAGATAAATACCGTTAGTTGATCTTTCGGCGCCTTTTTTATCGGTATAAGTAAAATATAAATTATATAAATCGTTGTAGGCTTCGGGCGGTATGGCCACCGTATCCTTATCAATAATAACGGTTACACTTTGTATGTTTCTTTCGGGCAGTTTACCGTAACTGCCGTAAAAGGTTTTGTTATCTATTTTTATTAAATGCTTACCGAATCTTTTCAGCTTATGCCCCGCAGTATCAAAATAACCGGTGGTTACGGTTGCTTTAATCTTATCTCCTTCGAAAGTCATATGATTGGCGCTGAATGATGTAAAAAGGATTTTTCTCAAAGGGATTTTGCCTACGCTTTCTTCAATACCCGCAATGGTAAAAGTGGTAAGGTCGGCACGAAGCTGCTTTTCACGAACCTTAAGTACGTTCTCCGTCTTTCGGCGATAATCAGGAAAATAATCTTCCTGCGCAGATGCAGCGGCGGATATGGCGACGAAGAGTGCAAACAAAAGAATACGCATACTTTTTTCTTATTAAGAGTATAAAAGTAAAATTTATTTGGTTAAAGAAACCCGAAAAGATTATTGACTGTAAATAAAAACCCGCTTTTTAAAAAAGCGGGTACGGATTTAGATTATAAATTAATTTGCTATTACATTTCCATTTGTATACGCACAAATTTGTAAACTCCTGTAATGAACAAGATGTACAAAATCAGCGCCGCGTCAATGAGTTTGGGATTGTCGAATAGTTTGAATAACCTGTGTATTTGGTTCATAATAGGGTGGATTTAGGAGTGCAAAATATGCAATGATTTAATAAGCTAATAGTCAATCGCCTCTTTTAACGGTATATTTATCTGCTGACAGAATATTTACTGAGTATTTGTACCAAACACTTATTAGTAAAAACAAAAAACCCGCTTTTCTCTGAGAAAAACGGGTTTCAATATGGCGACTATAAATTTTTAGTACCTGTACATCTCCGACTTAAACGGTCCTTCTTTTTTAATACCCAGGTATTCCGACTGAGCGTCAGTTAATTCTTCCAACTGTACGCCAACTTTCGCAAGGTGCAGGCGGGCTACTTTTTCATCCAAATGTTTGGGAAGAACGTATACTTTGTTTTCGTAGTTTTTATAATTAGTCCATAATTCTATTTGCGCCAAAGTTTGGTTGCTGAAGGAATTACTCATTACAAAGCTGGGGTGACCCGTAGCACAACCCAAATTTACCAAACGACCTTCGGCCAATACGATAATATCTTTACCATCTATATTGTATAAATCAACCTGCGGCTTAATGGTATCTTTTGTATGGCCGTAGTTTGTATTTAACCAGGCAATATCAATTTCAATATCAAAGTGACCGATATTACAAACAATGGCTTTGTCTTTCATGCTGCGGAAATGTTTTTCGGAAATCAAATCGCGGCAACCTGAAGCGGTAACAACAATATCAGCTTCTTTTACAGCATCCACCATTCTTTTTACTTCAAAACCATCCATGGCTGCTTGCAAAGCACAAATAGGATCTATCTCTGTAACAATAACTCTTGCACCGGCACCACGCAGCGATTGTGCAGAACCTTTACCCACATCCCCATATCCGCCAACTACGGCTACTTTACCGGCCATCATTACATCGGTAGCACGGCGTATCGCATCTACCAAACTTTCCTGGCAGCCGTATTTATTATCAAACTTACTTTTTGTAACTGAGTCGTTAACATTAATAGCAGGCATCGGTAATGTACCTTTTGCCATTCTCTCGTACAAGCGGTGAACACCTGTTGTGGTTTCTTCGCTCAAACCTCTTACATGTTGTACCAGCTCGGGATATTTATCCAATACCATATTAGTCAAATCGCCGCCGTCATCCAAAATCATATTCAAGGGACGATCAGCGCCGCCAAAGAATAATGTTTGCTCAATACACCAATCACCTTCTTCTACAGTCTGTCCTTTCCAGGCAAATACACCAATACCTGCGGCAGCAATAGCCGCAGCGGCATGATCCTGCGTAGAGAATATATTACAAGAACTCCATTTTACTTCGGCTCCTAAAGCAGTCAAAGTTTCAATCAGTACAGCCGTTTGAATGGTCATGTGCAGACAACCTGCAACTCTTGCACCTTTCAACGGTTGAGAAGGTCCGTACTCGGCGCGGATAGCCATCAGGCCGGGCATTTCTGCCTCAGCTAATTTAATTTCTTTACGACCCCACTCAGCAAGGCTGATATCGGCCACTTTATACTTTAATGAGAAGTCGATGTTTGAAGTAACTGTTGACATATTTATATATTTTTTATTTCGGCGGCAAAGGTAAGTTATACCTTTATTATAGCCTAACTATCGGGCCACTTTGTGGATAAAGGAATTTTAATGTAAGTAACCTTAGATTATGGCCTTGTAATTTGTCTTTAGCGGTACTATTCAACCATAGAATGCAGCCCCGTATGGCTTCATTCTATTATAAGATTATACCTTTGAAGTAACTAATAAATCATAGACTATGTATACGTACGATACTGTGTCGGAAGCCCTGAACGACCTGAGAAAAAGAGGTTATGTGCTGGATTTCAATCTGAAAGAGAATTGCCTGATCTGCAATGATGATAAATTTCATCCGGAAGATTTTGAGATAACTGAAACTTATCGTTTTGAAGGGCAGACTGATCCCGCCGATGAGGCCATCGTTTTCGGCATAGAATCCAATAAAGGGCAAAAGGGTGTGCTGGTAAGCGGGTATGGCATGTCGGCCGATATTATGAGTGGGGAGATGGCTAAGAAACTGCTGATGCACAAAAATTAGCTGTAAAGCACTGCACTCAAATTTTAAGCGATGACTTTCTCCATCAAATAATCATCCATTACGTAGCCGTTGCCAATATCGAAATCAAATTCTTTGATAACGGCGAAGCCGATTTTTTCATAAAAGGATTTTGCTTTGTTGCGTCGGTTTACCTGCAGTTGCAGCGCGGCGGCCCCTTTATTTTTTATATCGGCAATAATATAATCAATAACAAACTTGCCCGTGCCCTTGCCCTGCTGCGAAGGCAGTATATAAATTTTATGCAGTTTAAAAACGTTCGGACTTATTTCTCCGTAAGATGCAAAACCAACAGGCTCGCCTTCATCATATACAATTATAAACGGTGCGCCGGTTCGCATTTGTTTTTCCAGTGACTGTACACTGTACATCATCTCCAGCATATAGTCTATCTGTTCTTTACTGATAATACTGCTGTAGGTTTGCGGCCATATTTTATTGGTAAGCAGACGTATCAACGGTATATCGTCTTCCGCGGCAGGTATAATGCTCAGGTTGCTCATACTAAATTCTCAGGTTCTTTTTCTATATGATGATTATTTTGCGATAATAAGCGATGCAGCTTTATTGATTTTAATGAAAGACGTATGGCGATAAACCAGGATGCGATGGCGCCCAATGTAAGTAAACCGGCAGATACCTGTCTTGTAACGTAAGTATTTTGCTGTACAAATAAAAAGAAATCGAAACTGCCGTGAAAAAAAGCCGCCGCCAAAACGCCCTTTACCAATAATATGCCCGACCGCTCTTTATTGAATTTTGCTAAGCCAACGTAATAACCCATCAGTACACCAAATGCCGCATGTGCCGGCACCGATAGAAACATACGGAGCAAAGCCACCTGCAAACCGCCTTGCTGTACATAGAGCACATTTTCCAATGTAGCGAAACCCATACTTACCATTACACTGTACACAATGCCGTCCATCGGTTCATCAAAAGCCTTTTTCGGGTAAGCATACCAACGCAGCATTAAAAACTTACTCAGTTCTTCGCTGAGACCCACTACTAAGTAAGCAAAGACGGCGTAGTAGTATATTGATTTGGAAGTAAAAAAATTGTTGAGGACGGGATCAGCAGATTTCTGCATAATAATGGCGGGTATAGTACTGAGCATACCGAGTAGAAAACAAATGATTAAATATTTGCGCGGCTCACGATTGTATTTATCTTTCCAATAAATAAAAAAGGCGATGGCGATACCCGGCGCCAGCGCAAGGGCTAATGGAAGCATGAATTATTTTTTATGAAGATAAAATGTTTTGAAGAATCTAAACGACAAATGTTCTGAAAGTAAGATTGATTCTCGGGCTTGTTATTTTTTTTGTTTTGGGTAAACTGTGCAGCCAATTCGTTTGCGTAGCGTCCTTCATTACCAACAAACTGCCCGTTTCTAATAAAACGGAAACGGTTTCTTTAGTTGTCTTATGTTTCAGAGAAAATTTTCTTTCAGCGCCTAAACTCATTGAAGCAATAACGCTGTTCTCGCCCATGCATTTTTCATCATCGCTGTGCCATGCCATTCCCTCATCGCCGGTGTGGTATAAATTCAGCAAACAGGAATTGAATTTGGTTCCTGCTTCTCTTTCTGCAATTGTTTTTAGTGTCAGCAGTTCTTTGGTCCATGCCAAAGCTTTTTTCGTAGTATTGGAATAGGTGTAGGCGAAATTCCCGTCGCCAAACCAGGCTACTTTTCTTTTGGTAATAATATGTTTACCGAAAATGACGGCTTCGTCATTTTTCCATTCAATGGTGCTAAGAAGTTTGTCGAGATAAAACTCTGCTTCGGTATAGTTTAATACTACACCGTGGTAATTCACTATGCCGTCACAAGGCAGTAAATTAATAGCAGGATCGGCTGTATTAGAGAACAAGTTCATTTTTCCTTATTTTATATTCCGTCTTCATGCAATGACCGCAAGGTCGGTAACCTTTTTCAATTGCGTCCCTTTCTGATGAAAAAAATATACGGGTTTTTCTTTTCATTCGCTTACCCGATCGACACTGTAATGTTCCGTAAATCTTGAGTTTTATATTACCGCCAAAGGAGATTTCTTTTCGCCTGATCTTATTGTACAGTTCTGCATTGCTTATCTCAATGTGTTTTATCATAAATATTTTAATGTGAGGCGATTTCGCAAAAAATGTCGCACAACTCTTTCGGTTTGCTGAAGAAAGGTGAATGGCTTGTATTCATGCTGTATATTTTTTCGCAGGGTGTTTCCGTGTGCATTTTCCGTTGAATAAAAGGTGTAACGGCTCTGTCTTCCGTACATTCAATATAAAAACGCGGTATACTGCCGAAGTTTTTATCCGTTAGCTCAAGCGGCGCAATACCTGATTCCACGGGTTCATTACTTAAAATGTATTTTGCCATTTCTGTTATATCATCATCACAATCATGATATAAACCTTCTTTAAAAATTTCGGATTGCAGCGTAGAAGTATTCGAACTTTCATGAAAGGTGACATATGGTTTTAATACGCCGGCAGTATCCTGCATAGAATATTCTCTTTGTGTTTTGCCATTGGGTATTAAATAAGCGGCAAGGTAAATAAGCTTTTCAATTTTATGAGGACGGTATTCCGCGGCTTGTGAAATCATAATTCCGTTTTTGCTGTGCCCTACCAAAATCACTTTGCCTTCAACACCGTCTATCAAATCACCAATTTTTTCTACCGTTGATTTCAGTTTTACTTCTTCAACCGGCGTTTTATCTTTTCCCATACCCGGCAAATCTATTGCTATTGCTTTGTGGCCCGCCTTTTCCAACAGCGGAACTACTTTGTGCCAGTTCCATGCACTATGCCACGAACCGTGAATTAGAATAAATGTTTTCATCTTTATAAAATTTTTATTACTGCAAAATTGTATAAATAAATAAGTGACTGCAACCCGATACTTGCGGAGTTCATTTTATGAAGCAGTCCTTGAAGCTTCCCAACCGATGATGGCTGTTTTGCGGGTTGGCCCCCACATGTAGCCGCCAAATGTGCCGGTGCTTTGTATAACACGATGGCAGGGAATTAAAAAAGCAACCGGATTGCAGCCAATGGCTGTACCCACCGCTCTTGATGCATTAGGGTTTTTTATTTCTTCGGCGATAGTGCCATAGGTAGATAATTGCCCCATCGGAATTTTTAATAGCGCCTCCCAAACTTTCAGTTGAAAATCGGTTCCTTTCAAATGCAGTTTTATTTGATTGAGTTTGCTCCAATCGTGTGTAAAAATATACAACGCATTTTGCTGAATCAAGTCAACCATTTGTTTTAACTGTGCTTTGGGGAAATGCTGTATCAAATCTGTCAATGCCTGTTGTTCATTATCGGCAAAAGCTATATAACAAATTCCTTTGGGTGTGGAGGCTACTAAAATATTTCCGAAAGGACTTTCAGCATAACTGTAATTAATCTGCAGATTTTCGCCGCCGTTTTTAAATTCACCGGGTGTCATGCCTTCAATTTTTATAAATAAATCGTGTAAGCGTCCCGTACCCGAGAGTCCCGTTTCAAACGCCGCATCAAAAAGTGTAGCCTGTTTTTCTTTCAGTATTTGCTTGGCATGTTCTACGCTGATGTATTGTAAAAATTTTTTGGGACTCACGCCGGCCCAATCGGTAAACAAACGCTGAAAATGAAAAGGACTCAGGTGTACTTTTTCAGCCACCGCATCTAAGTTGGGCTGTTCTTTGAAATTTGTTTTAATGTATTCAATCGCTTCCGCTATGCGATTATAATTCATTTGTTCCTGCTCGCTCATTGTATTTTATTTAGGATACAAATGTATTCCGCTTTTTAATTGAAGAAAACCCGAAACTTGCGGTGATTAAATTTATAGATGGATTTGGGTTTTCTTCTTTTTTGGTCTCAAGAAAAAAGAGGCCTTGCAAGCCGAGTCTCACCTTAGCTATGTGCGCAGGGCGTGGACTCGGCGCAAAGTAATACAATTGTCTATTTATCATTCATCTTCGTCAAATCAATATCGGCAAGCTCCATATAATTAGTAACGGCATATGAAGAATGTTCATCAGTAATATAAAAACGAGCGGAACTGTGTTCGTAATCTGCAGGACTGTTTGCCAAATTCCATTTGCCCTTGCAGGGGTTCATATGCATGTAATGCAGTTTCTGTTCCATAAATTTTGGCGTGCTGCACTCCTTCCAATCAAATGAATCTTCCCATACTTCATGTTTTTTATTTCGCAACAGATCAGATACATCAACTGCCTTTTGTAATTGCATCAGCACATTGGTATTCTTTTGTTTTTCCAACCGTTTTACAATTTCATATGCAATAAACCGTTTGCCGTTTCCGATGATTGTATTGATGCTTTGATGTGTTCTGCTGAAACCAATCAGTGCATGGACATGATTCGGCATAACTACATAACCTGTTATATAATGCCCTTTTGTTTTTAAATGGTCAAACCATTTGTAAACCAAATCGTACCCCTGTACTATATCAATCAGCGAAAGCCAATTGTGGCAGGTGAAAGTGATGAAATAAACTCCCTCGTTATAAGGGATACTACGCTTAACAGGCATAGAAGTTAAGGTACTACAATTCTTTTATTCAGATGATTTCTTTTTGCGCCGAGTCCACGCCCAACGCTCATAGGCTGGGGTGAGACTCGGCTTGCAACCCGATCGGGTTATTGGCATATTAGTTCAATTTTTTCGCAACCAATCCGAATAAAATGTTCTGACTGAAATGAGTAGATTATGTCATCGGTTGGTAAGGGATTTTCTTGTACAACAACACTATCATTGGTTTGACGATCTTCTAAAGGAAAAAATGAAACATCACTAAGGCATGTATCATCATCAGGGAATTCATAATTTTTATTATCATATGAAATTGCAATGTAAGTAACATTAGTATGTATCAGGAGTAAATTGCCAAACTCATTTTCCTTCACCCAATCTCCTTTTGCTTTTATCCACTTTAATATTATTCGTCTTTTAAAAATATCATAGTCATAACCACTAAAGTTAAAATTATTATGCAGGTCAATGTGTCTGCCTTCATAGGTCAATGCATAATTATCTTCAATTTTAAAATTACTTTTCATTTGGTATTTATTTGAAATAATATACAAGGCAGGGCATTGTATATTATTATTGATAGGAGGCTTTATTTGTTTCTACGCCGAGTCCACGCCTTGCGCACATGGCCGCGGTGAGACTCGGTTTGCAAGCGAAACCCGAACCTTGCGGAGGTTAAATTTCTTAACCAGTATGTTTCTTCTCCTATCAAGTGTTTGATTTTTTTTTACGCCGAGTCCACTCCCTGCGCACATAGCTAAGGTGAGACTCGGCTTGCAACTAAAATTCTTTTTACTATATACACTTCGCATCAAACAAAACCTATCACTCTTTTACACTCGTATTCACTGCAGGTTTTTCTTTTGACCATGAATGTGTATCTAATTTCCTAGGTGTCGGATAAATTTCATCCAGTGTATTACCGTCATACAGCCTTCCGTTCTTCACTACGTATTTAATGGTATTCGTGTTACGAATATTCTCCAACGGGTTGGTATTGGTGATTACCATATCCGCTAACTTACCGGTTTCAAGACTGCCCAGCTCTTTATCAAGACCGAGTGCAGTGGCGCCGAGTATAGTAGCTGTTTTTAATGCATTGTGTGTACTCATACCGCCGCTTGCTACACTCCATAATTCCCAATGATAACCCAATCCCTGCAATTGACCGTGACTGCCGATACCGGCAAGCCCGCCTTTTTCAACTATACTTTTTATTCCTTGCGCATGTTTGGTAAATACATGATCTGCAGGAGTAAACCAACCACCGAGTCCGCCTGCACGACGACGAATTTTTCCGCTAAATTCTTCATACGGTGTAAAGTGCTGCAGCTTGGTATCATTCAACGGACTTTCAGTAGTATAATAAAAATTCTCCGCCCAAGGGCCACCGTAAGAAACTAATAATGTAGGCGTCACCGCCATTTTACTTTCTGCAATTGTTTTGGTAACATCACTGTAAAGAGGAAAGATCGGAATAGCATGTTCGTGACCGGGGTATCCGTCGAAAAGCTGTGTCATATTTAATTTATAATCCAAGCCGCCTTCTGTTGTCGGCATCAATTGTTGTTGCTTGGCTGCTTGTATTATCCACTGGCGCATTTTACGATTGCCCGCCAGGTACATTTTAATGTATTTAGTATTATAATATTTACTGTACTGTTTTAAGACGCTGCTTGTTTGTGCAGAGTCTTTCAGGTTATACATCCAGTACCCTACACCGGGGCCGGTGCTGTATACCCGCGGGCCGGGTATCATACCTGCTTCCACCATATCACCATAGGTTAGTACATCTGTAGTTGCCGTTTGCGGGTCCCTGGTAGTAGTAACGCCGTAAGCCAAATTGGCTGCATACATCCATACTGTATTTTTATGCAGACCAAAGTAGGGCCACATATGCGCATGTGTATCTACAAAACCGGGTGTAATGGTTTTGCCGGTGCAATCAATTTCTTTAGTGCCGGGAGGAGCAGTTAAAGTGCCGGTTTTACCGATAGCTTTTATTCGATTATTAACTACCAACACATCGCCGTTTTCAATAACCTCATTGTCCTTCATGGTAATAAGCCTTGCATTTTTTAATATATAGGTTCCGGCAGGTATGTCTTTCGCATAATATACTTTTACCTGCGCTTCATCAGGTTTATATTTCTCCGTTTCTTTCTTAGCGGCTTTGGCAAGGCTATCCTGCTTCACCCATTCTTTATCAAGTTTTCTTAATAAAAAAATTGAATCTGCCGCCCGTTTGGCTGCGGGTCCTTGCGCAAGCAAAACCTGCATACTATCTTTCGCTTTTTTAGCTTCTATTTTTTTTGCGGCCTTTACAGATTCTTCCACACCTTTGGCCTTGTCTGTATTATATATCCAGTGGCCATTGCCCAAGCTCCAGTGTACATTAATACCATTGGCTTCCCAAGCCGGGAACTCTCCGCCAATTTCTGTCAGTTGTTTAGCCGGGAAAACACTTGAAGAAGGATCGCCTACGTTGATATCCGGTACTTTACCTGTTTTCGGTATGGTAACGATATAAATATTATTATTCACTTTGGCTACCGCTTTGTTTCCTTCCGGAGCCATCAGTATGGTGCCGGCGGAGGTAGGTCTGTTTTGCGGTTCACGATTACCGGCACTTTCGGGGAGCATGCAATAGTTAAGCGGATCTGCGTTCATCACCGATCTGCCCATTACATAGCTGCTGCTCTTACCTGTTATACTGCTATGGTTTTCTGCTTCAGCTACAGAACCGTAAGTGGTGATGCCGGTAATTCTTACATGCGTCAGTGTATCTGATCCATCCCACCGAATGGAAAGCAATGCTCCCCCGGGTCCGTTCAGGTAAATGCGGCCGGTATCTTTTGTAAAGTGAATATTACCGCGGTCATTGGCCATATCTATTTTATATATGGTGCCGCCGGTCGCACTTATCCATACTATCTCACCTTCGCTGCCGCTGTAAAAAGGATCTTCGGCATCTGCAAACAATCGCTTTGGCCCGCGAAAAAAAGCAATGCGGTTATTATAGCTCCAGGCCGGTTGTGTATAAAAAGCCGATTCATTCGTAAGTTTCGAAATAATATTTTTTTTACCCAAAACCGCTTTATATAAATGCCCGCCTTCTTTTTCATCCCAGGTTACAAATGCAATTTGTTTTCCGTCGGGGCTCCATGCCGGCATGGCTTCAGTAAAATTATAATTGGTTACCCGATTGGGTACACCGTTTGGATAATCCATTACGTACAAACGATTAAGCACTGTAAATGCCAATTGTTTTCCGTCGGGGGAAGGAACTGCATCACGAATTTGCGTAGCCAATGAAGCAGCGGTATCTTTTATTTCATAATTGAAATAAAGACGGGGTCCCATTTCAAGATTTACATCCGCATTAAAACTGATTTCAGTCGGGTTGCCGCCGGTTACGGCAAGCTTCCAAATTCTACCGCCATAGCCTGCAATAACAAATTTACTGTCAGGTGTAAACGCCATACCGGGCAGCACACCTTGCGGCGCTATACTTTCCTGTTCGTCGCGTTGTACGGGATAAGCCAGCCATTTTTCATCACCGGTTTTCATATTACGCATCACCAGGCCGGTTTTATCGTCGTAGCGACTGCCGTACACCATCCAGTTTCCATCCTTACTAAGCGTCGGTGTAAAACAGGAGCCGTAGCGGCTTGCTACATTATTGGTAATACCCGATTTAAGATCGTACCGACCGATACTGTATTGCGGAAGCAGTGCATTATAATTCCACGAACCTGACCGCTGACTGTAGTAAACATATTTACCATCGGAACTTACAAAAGGATCTATCGTTTTTACATTCACCGGTGCATCATTCAATTTAATGCCGCCGCCGCCGTCTTTATGGTACATCCACAATTTGGGTATACGCCGGCCCTTGCTCGCAATAATGTATTCGCCGTCAGTTGTCCATACCGCAGACGGAAAATCATCCACTTTATCTTTTGTAAGTTGAATGGTATCTTGCTTTTCCCTGTCGATATACCATATATTATCACTGCCGCTGCGGTCGCTGGTAAAAAGTATTTTTTTCCCGTCGGGGCTGAAGCGGGGATGTGTTTCATACGCCATTCCTTTTGTAACGGGAGTAGCTTTGCCGCCCGTAACAGGCATCGTATAAATATCTCCCATGAGGTCAAAGACAATAGTATTGCCATCCGGGCTAACGTCGATACTCATCCAAGTACCTTCGGAGGTATTGAATTTTACGCGCCTTTCGGGTTTAAGAGGAAGCTCTTCAAACTTTGTATAAGCAGCGCTGTCTTCAGCAGTTAACGAAGTAGTAATATTTTGTGCCTGCAAATTGGCTGTGAAGACAGCAAGCAGGAGTAGTAAGGCAATTCGCATAAATGATTTTTTGGAAAATTACGGCATGCCGGCGAAAGCAGGAAAGGTTTTTTTACAGCAGGTATTTTACCTGTTTGTGTACGGGTATCGAGATTGAATTGCTTGTATCAACAGGCTTATAATTACTTTTCTTAACACGCCGCAGTAATAGGATTAAATTTTAAAAGAGCAATCTAAATGCAGTAACCATTTAGATTGCTCTTTTAACACTTAAATTATATAAAAATCTACTATATTAAAACTCTACATCATCGGCTACATTTCCGCCCTGCTCGGCAGCAAATTTTGCAGCATATTCTTTTTGTTTTTCTTCTTGGTAATTTTGAAAGTGGTGAATATCCTCCGAGTTGAAATTTTTGTTTCGCTCGTTCATCCATTGCATGGCAACGGCTTGAAAATCGCCAAGGGTTATTCCGTAGTTATCTGCAATCCACTGCGCTCCGTCTAACCCGTATTCGTAAGCAGCTTGTCGTGCACCGCACAACTCTTCATAAAAATAACGGTCGGTTTTTAATTTCTTCAGGTTAGCCTTTCCTTCCTCCGATATATTGGCCTGTAAATTTTGCAACTTAGGATGGTTAGCACCTTCCATAAAATATTGCCCGTATAAAGTGGTAACGGTGAAACTGCTGTCTTCCTGCATACGCTTAGGCCAAAGTGTATTAATTTCTTCCCACACGGCAGGTTCAATGCCCATTGCCTTGCACACTTCTTTGTAATCAATACCCTGCGACATTTTAACCGCCATTGCCGCATAATCTTTTAATGAAATGCCATGTATGGGTTCTAATAAAGGATTGTCGCCTGCATCTTCTTTTACAAAGCCCGAAGTTGCAATGCCGCTGTGCTTAATTGAATTGGCAAGTTCCCAACGAATCATTTGATCGGTATCGGCGCCGGTCCATTCGCGGTACACTTCTCTTCTGTAATTAAAATAAATATTATCAATATCTTTTTTCGATAAATTTTCGCCGCTTTCTTTTTCATCTTTTATCCATGCTTCCGATCTCGTCTCTACTTCTTTATCAAATGCTTCTACCGTATAGTGAGTGCCGTGTAATGTTTCCGGATCAAATTCTACTTCATCGTCCGGTGAATTGTCTTCATCAGACACATTCATTACGGGTTCCTGCCGCTGTTCGTCGGCATGCCGGTCATTTTGTTCTTCGGTGTTGCCGATCAAGTTGTTGAATAGTTTTTTAAACATTGCTGTGTTTTTTTAAGTTAGTATTAGAAAATTGATTGATGATAATCAGTTGCGCCCTCTAAAATCGGCGAGCATACGCTCATAAAATTTTTCATTATGTGTTGCCAGATCGGGTACAATTTTATTCCACTCATCAAACATGGCACGTAAATATTTTTCATACAGCGGCGGAGCATTGGTGATGGCATTTTGCCTTTGTTGCTCCAAATCATCCATTAATTGATTTATTCGGGCCAATTCTTTTTTATCTTTTTCATGAATTCTTGAAAGACTTAGTGTGTGACGTTCATGATAAAGGTCTCTTTCTTTTTGGTTTTCATCATGGTAAACTTTCAGCAAATGCGCAGTACGTTGTTCCGCCAGCTCTCTTCCCAACGATTCGAGCCCGCCGGCTTGTGTGCTTGGTTCAAAAGTATTTTGTGTTTGGCAATGAGAGCAGGTTATATAGGTTGTAATAAAAAATATTTTTTCGATAATTATATTTCCGCCGCACTGCTTACAGTTGAATTTATTTTTAATAGATTCATATTCGTCAAGAATCTCACGGTATTTAATTTCCAAATCTTCATACGAAGTTTCATTTATTTTGGAATTCCAGTATTGGTATTTTTCTTCAAACTGTTTATGGTATCGGTCCGAACAGGCAGTTCTGAAATCGGACAAAAGATCGTAGTAAGGCGACATTACCGAAACGTCAGACTTTATATCTCGGTAAAAATCATTAATCTTTTCTTCATAAGTATCATAAGCTTTTTTTCTTATGTTTTCCAATTGACCCTTTATACCGGCGGCCAACCTGCCATAAGTTCTTTTATAAAAATCATCATCGGTTTTTAGTGTTTCTGTTAGTTCAGGAATGGCAGCCTCGCACAGCTCTTTCATTTTGACTTCCAATTTATCAAGAAAAATAAAAATCCTTTCTTTGTTTCCCTGTGCCTGAGCAATCCATTCCGGCTTTTCTTCCTCTTTTTTTGTAAAACTAAATAAACCCATTGTTGGTATTTTTTTGTTTAAGAGTTGTCTTCTTTTTTTATATGTAAACCATCAGTGAGCTTTACAGTAATAAACTCAAAACCGCAGTAAGCGCAATGAGTGAGCCCTTCCTGCTTGGCCCTGCCGGCGCCGCAATTTTGGCAATCTCTTGCCTCCATATTTGCACCTTTAATTTCCGTTTCGCCTCCGTAATTTTTCTGTGCCTGTGCTTTTAGTTTCATTTTTTCTACAAATGAAAGCGCTTTTTTTTCTTCACTCATGTTTTATAATTTACTCAGTAAGTCGTTTTTCTTTTCTTTATACTCTGCCTCATCTATCAGCCCGCCGTCAAAAAGGGTTTTTAATTTTTGCAATTTAGCCGTTATATCATCTTCTGCCTTGGGCGGTTGCTGTTGCGATTGATTCATTTGCTGTATTTGATTCATCATCATACCGGCCATTATGGCATTTTGTGTTCCTTCGTTGGCCGCCGTTCCCTGTTGCCCTATTGCATTGGCCGTATTAAATTTGGTAAACTTGTCCATATCCGTCACCATATTCATGTTGGTCATTTTATCATAATGGGCCGTTACTTCTTCGGGCAGCGTAACACTTGTAATAATAAACTGTGTAAGCTCAATGCCTAATTGTAAAAAATAAGGCTTAAGATGCGGTTCAATTTTTTTACTTAACTCTGTAATATTCCCTGCCACATCTGTTACCGAAATATTTTGTTGGGCCAGCACTTCGCCAAACTTGGGCGCAATAAAATCACGCAATTGTGTTTGCAATTCGAAAATGGTAAGTTGCTTATACGTGCCTGCATATTGCCGGAAGAAAACAGCAACATCCGCAATCTTTATATCAAAACTTCCAAATGCTCTTACCCTTACCTGGCCAAACTGCGGATCTCTTAAAAGTATGGGAGCCGGTGTGCCCCATTTATTATTGATAAATTGATGGGTATTGAAAAAATATACATCTGCTTTAAAAGGGCTTTCAAAACCATATTTCCACCCTTTAATTCGGGAAAGGATGGGTATGTTTTGTGTTTTTAAAGAGTGTGTTCCCGGCGGAAATATGTCTGCCAATTGTCCTTCATTCAGGAACATGACATGTTGTGATTCCCTAACGGTAAGCTTTGCCCCATTTTTTATTTCGGCATCTGCATCTTCAAATTTCCACATTAATAAATTGGGATCGGGAGTAGCGGCTTCAATGATTTCTATAAAAGGTAATGCCATAGTATGTGGTGTTTATCGATCTCAACATTTGCCCGGGAGCCTGTTGAAATTGAAAGTTGAAAATAAAATAAATTAGCAAAATACTACCGGTGAGGAATAGCAGATTAATAAATTTTGATAAAGTTAAGGACTTGGGTTGATATTTACAACGGAGGAAAATAAACCCGGATATTTGAAGAAATAGTCATTTTCTCTCTTTTTTTGAGCCTGCCTGAGAGCTATCCTTTGTTATGACCAATGCTCAAGACCATAGTAAAACCCGGAATGAAACTATGAAGAGTTGTAAGCTGAACTTAATCTTTTTGAATACATATTATGTAGACTTGCATGCAGGAAAATACCCGCCGTAAAGTAAAATCTTGAGAGGAAATGGTTTTTTTTGATACCCTAATCGTGTAAAAGCTGTAAACACACTATTTTAAAACAAACCAACAAACTAACAGAAGAAGAGCATAACTCATTATTACCCGAATGGCTATTGCCTGAATTTTTTTTCTGTTTTCCCGGTCTGCGAGATATTGGAACAAAATTATACTCAAAAGGAACAAGCAAATTACTCCCGCAAAAAATAAATAAAAATAAACAAGCGTACTCCACTCAGCATTTTTACCAAAAAAATTGATGGCAAAACTAAATAGTACTAACAGGAGGCAAAAAACAGAAGCTCTTTTGGCTGCTTTTTGAATTGAAAGATTATTCATAGTATGACGGTTGAGCGCTAAAATAATTAAAACTTCCGGTTTTTACAAGTCCTGTATATTTTATGCGGGCATTTAAAATATTGTTCTGCAAGCTCATTTTATTTTTTCATACTTTCATTTGCGGAAACTGAACTATGCAACGAAAAAATCCTGAGGTTGATGTAATTAATGATGTGCTGCTGCTAACGCTGCAGGCATATCCCGAATCGGTGTTTGTAAAAAGTCTTTCGCATCAGTATATGGAAAGGGGAGGGCTGAGTAAGAAGCAATTGGAAGGATTGTATGCCAAGGCGAAAAAAGTAACGGCGATACCCGCTAACAAATTAGCGACATTAGAAGCCGTTATTTTAAAAAAACCGACAAGATATAAATCGGCGCTGCCGCCCAATGCGCCTTTGTATACGAAAGATGAAAGAACGGGCCAACTGATAAGTGATATACTGGAAAAATTTCCGCAACACAAGCGGGTTTTGTTTTTGCAAATAAAATATAATAATAACGAGTTGCTTCCTCCTGCCGAAGTAGCTGAGTTGGAAAAATTTCACAAGCTGCTTTTGAAGTCATAAAAAAATCGGGCCCGTGTCGCACCACGGGCTCCGATAAAGTAAATGCAAGTGAGGACGGTTTAGTTCTTCAATTGCCGGTTTTTCATACGGAGGATTTCTTTCACAGGATTCAGAACTATGATATTATTTCTTTTATAATTTTTTTTTGTAACGGGTCTGCTTACTTTACAGTAATACTGCGGTACCCTTAACGACAGGCTGTTTGGTTCTTACAGCTTCGCTTTTAAATTTTTTTTTTGGCGGATATTTCTTTAAAATACGTGGTGGTACAATAGAACAGTTTAATACTCTAAATATTGTACCATGATTATAAAAAACAGGGCAATAAGCATTTATTCATTTGGTAAAAGTGTTTTTGCATATGAAAATCACAGTTTATAGTTGTATTTTCCGCAATGTGAATGATACGATCAATTACTATTTTAAGCAAAATATAAGTTATGCCTTACGCAGTTGTAAATGTTCCCGCGGCGCCTGTACGAAAAAAAGCGATGCACCAAAGTGAAATGATAAACCAGTTATTATTCGGTGAAGCCGCAGAGATACTGGAAGCAAAAGGAAAGCGATGGTGGCTGATAAGGAGCCTGCACGACGGATACAAAGGTTGGATCGCTAATAATTTAATTGAAGAAGTTACAGCGGAACAGTCCAAAGCCAAACCGGATTATGTTACAGCCGGTCTTATCAATACGATTAAGATTAGTAAAGAATCGATGAATATACCCTTGGGTTCGTCATTGCCATACTATCTGAATGGCCGCGGGCATATCGGCAACAACGAGTATATATATAAAGGGCCGGTTATAAATATAAATGAAATAACTGCGGATACCGGTGCTGTAAAGAAATTAACCCGCCCTTGGTTGAATGCGCCGTATCTCTGGGGCGGCCGTACCATCATGGGTGTCGATTGCAGCGGCTTTGTGTAAGTGGTATTTAATATGATGGGTATACAATTGCCGAGAGATGCGCGGCAGCAGGTAAAAAAAGGAAAGCTTGTAAAAAAGTTAGCTGATGCCGTAACCGGCGACCTGGCTTTTTTTAATGATAAAGAAGAAATAGTGCATGTAGGTATTTTACTTAGCAATGAAAAAATAATTCATGCTTCGGGCAGGGTACGAATAGATACTATTGATAAAAAAGGAATCATTAACAGTACAACCGGCAAACGGACACATGTGCTGCATTTGATAAAAAGATATTGGTAATTATATAAAGGGAAAAGCTGATTTTAAAAATTGGATAGCTAATGATTTTTGTTTATTTTAATCTTGTGTTTCGAAAAATAATTTTAAATAAAATATAAGTGCCTGGAAAAGGAGGCATTTTCGAAACATCTTTTTTTTAAGCGGCTAAACTTGGCAAGATCAACGTTGCTGATATCTAAACAATAAAATAAACGAAGTATGAATACGAATTGGCATTTCCCGGTAATGATACTTGCTTCGTTTGTACTGTTTTTTATAGTCTTAAGAATTGTTTTAGGGAAGCATGAATTTAAAGCAAAGCAGGGCTCCGTCATTTTACTTTCTATACTGATAGTAATTGGCGGAATGTTGTTTGGAAAGTACGGAGCCAATTGGGGATTGCCATGGTGGATATATTACCCTGTGCCGATGCTGATGAATGTTTTATTGCCCCCTGTCGTTTTACGAATGAACACCAAAAGAGTAATCTTCTATTTGGTTTTAAGTTTTTTATCGGCCCCTTTTGTTCATGTATTTTTTTCATTTTTTTTCGGGTGGATGGAGTACATGCCTTTTTGGAAAGTTCCTTACATGAGAAGTTTGATTTAAGTATGAAAGAGATGAACAACAAAGTTGCGGTCATTACCGGTTCGGCAAACGGACTTGGAAAGGCATTGGCTATTGAGTTGTATAAACAAGGTTCTCATTTAGCATTGCTTGATATTGATTTTGCCGGTCTTCAGCAATTGAAAACCGATTTGCAAAACGAAAATCAAAAAATCACTATTCACCAAACGGATATTTCAAAAGAAGAGGAGATTATTGCAGCAAGAAAACAAATTATTGTCGAACACGGGCAAGTTGATATGCTGATAAACAATGCGGCCATTTCAATCAGCCTGTCTTTTGAACTGGTTGAGTTGACAGATTATAAACGATTGATGGATGTAAATTTTTGGGGTGCCGTTTATTGTTCGAAACATTTCCTGAACGATTTGAAGCAAAGAGAAAGCAGCCGTTTGGTAAATATAATAAGCGACTTTGCCCTGATGGGTTTTCCGGGTAAGACAACCTACGCTTCTTCAAAAAGTGCGGTAATGGGTTTTACCAATTGTCTTAGAACTGAACTTGCAGGCACTGCTGTAAAAGTTTGTTTGGTTATACCGCCGCCGCTTGATACAGGAATTGTTATCAACGGTAAGCATATAGATGAAACCAAAAAGCGAAATGAAGCAAACTTTCTTAAAAAGAACGGTATGCCTTTAGATAAAGCGGCTAAGAAAATTATTTCAAAAATAAAGAAGGGGAAATACCGGATTGTTATTGGCACAATGATGTTTTGGATAGATATTGCTTCAAGATTTTTCCCGACAGCAGTTCTTAACTTTATAATCAGAAATAAAAAACGATTTGATTTTGTATGAAATCAGGGAAACTAAAATATATAATTAATGAAAAGGGAGTGAAAATCTATGTTCTTGTTCCCCTTAAAACCCGGAAGAAAATTAATGATGATTATGCAAGACTTAAGAATAAACTCAATTTGTTCTTTGGCATTAAAAATGGCTTAAGAGAAATCAAGGAAGCAAAAAAGACGGGAAAAAAATTACAAACGCTAAATAATTTTGTTTCTAAATTGCCATTTTAAAAAATCCCCCTTACCCATCTTACAACAGCAGCATCCCATTCCAGCATTTTAAATGCGGAGTAAAAAAGTATGATGGCAAATATTTTCTTCAGCAACTTTTCATCAATTTTTAAAGCGATGCTGCTGCCAAAATAACTGCCTGCTATAAAACCTACACCCAACAAAGCGATAACTTTAAAATCGATGGGTTGCCCCATTGCAGCACAGTCTTTGTAATATTTTAAGAATGCTAATAAAATAACAGGGAATGTAAGCACGCCCAATGAAGTGCCTTGTGCCTGGTGTTGTGTATAACTTAAAAACCATACCAGTGCGGGCACCATTATGATACCGCCGCCTACACCTACCAGGCCGCTCAGCATACCGGCGGCCAACCCAATTATGAGAACGATAGCAATCAGTTCCGCTGTCATTTGTTTTTTATTATGACGTGATTCAATTCTCAAAAAATTATTTTTTAAAATTTGCTTTATAAAAATCCAGCGCTTCTTCTATAATTTTCAAGGCCGCCGCTTTATCCTGGAAATTATCTATCTCCACTTTTTTATTTTCCAATACTTTGTATTGTTCAAAATAATTTTTCAACTCGGCTAAAAAATGCGAAGGCAATTCTTCTACATTTTTATAATGATTTACTGACGGATCCTTGGCGGCTACAGCAATTATTTTATCATCCTGTTTGCCCGTATCTATCATTTGCATATTACCTATCACGGTGGCTTCTACCAAGCACAGCGGTTGTATAGATTGCGAGCAGAGTACCAATATATCCAGGGGGTCGCCATCCTGTCCAAGTGTTTGCGGTATAAAACCATAATTGATAGGGTAGTGGAACGATGAATAAATAACCCTGTCTAATTTTAATAAACCGCTGGGTTTATCTATTTCGTATTTAGCACGACTGCCCTGGGGTATTTCTATTATCGCATTTACTACTCTTGGCGCTCCTTCGCCGGGTGTTACACCGTGCCAGGGATGATAAACTGTTAACATAAAAATATTTTTTAGCGGTTAAAAAATTTGATTCCGGCATACGTTGCTAAAAGACCCGACACTACACTGCCTGCGATGTATAAAAAAAACAAACCTGTTTTATCCTGCTTTAGTAATTGTATACTCTCCAATGTAAAAGCCGAAAAAGTGGTAAAGCCTCCGCACAAACCGGTCATTAATAATAATCGCCAATCGTTGGTAAAGCCTGTTGATTTTATTGTAAGACCAAAGAATAAACCGATTAGAAAGCAACCCGCAATATTTACCGCGAAAGTACCGGCGGGAAATGCTGACGGGTAAGCGCTGCCTATCCACCTGCCGCAAAGATAACGGGCTATGCTGCCAATACCGCCGCCGGCGCCTACAAGCAAAATATCTTTTATCATTTTTTTAATTGCCGGGTTTTGGTTGCGGTATCGATAATGTATCAGGCTCTACGGTATATTTAAAATCAATCAGCCATTTATTATTCTGCTTTATTACTTTCAGTTTGGTGGGCATGTGTTTAAATGAATTGGAATACGTGATAAGTGTTACCGAATCACTTTGTTTTAGGTTGTCAATAATCCGGATGGTTGATTCGCGGTAACTTCTTTTATCATCCGGCGCCATTTTTTCTTTATATGCTCTTTCATACACATCTATATAGTTATTATTTACCGAGTCGGGCAGTATGAAATTTCGGGCTTTATCATAATTGCCGTCCAATGTGGTTCGGATAAAAGAAGTGGCGATATTAATATCCGTATCGGCGTTCGCCGGGGCAGCTTCTTTTTCTTTGTTCGTATTATTGCAACTTACGGCAAGCAGCAGCAGGGGAGCAAGTAGTAATTTGGTTCTCATACATGCAAAATACTAAAAGTTTTGAAGTCATGTTTCATAGTTTAATAATTCCGGCAAAATAAAAAAGCATCCCGACGGTCTGCGGCATGCTTCTTTACAATTTTATAATTTGATTTATTGTTGTTGTTCCTTCATCTTTTCAAGGGCTTTCATGGCTTCTTCCATTTTCTTCGGGTCCATATTTTTCATCAGGCTATCAGCCATTGCTTTGCTTTTTTCCAGAGTCTCTTCGTTCAGCGGTACATCATTGCCCGCGGCATCCATTCCTTTATTCTTTGCGTCCATTCCCATTTTCATCAGTGTAGACATGCTAAAATCTACTTTCCAGCCGCCATCTTCTTTTTTCAACGGAAAATCAAATGACACATCTTGCTTTTTATTTTTGAAAGCTACAGTGGCAGCATCACCGTTTATTTTGGCTTCTCCTATTTCTACATTTTTAAATTCTTCTGTCGGGTCTTTTTCATCTTTCGGCATTTGGTCTTTCATTTTCTCCGCCATTTCCATTCCTTTCTTCATCATATCCATTGTACTCTTGCTGTCTTTAGTAGCCAGCTTAGCAGCGCCGTCAATATCTTTTTTACTCAGTTCTTTCAAAGAAAGCTACAAGTACGGCTTTCGGATCACTGCTTGCTGCTCCGCCGTTTTTGCAACTTACTGTTATCAATGTAAAAGCGGCGGCTGTTACAAATACAGTCATTAATTTTTTCATGATATAAATGGTTTATTTCTTGCAAATGTAGGGTTTACCTGTAATACGAACTGCTACTTTTCACTTTTAAATTCCACACGTTTTACGGGCTTGCTGTGTTCGTTCAAAAAAATATCGTCAATGGCGATACCATAGGGCGCCTTATCGGTGCGTATATATTTATTCAGCGAGCCGCCGTAGGCTTTGTTCAATGATTTAAAAACAAACTCGGAACAATACATTTTATCATCACTAAAAAAATTAAAATAAAGATCGAAACGTAAGCCCGCTTTGTAATAACCGCTTACCGTCGTCGCCAATTTTTCGATCATGACATTATTCATGTTGTACCGGTATAACGCAAACCGGTCATGATCCTTTGGTGTACAGAAGCTGTCAATGGGGTCGCGGCGTAATTTTTGACTCGGGTTATAACTGCCGCCCAACGCATGATACACAAATACGGTATCATTTTCTATAAATACCAATCCGCAGTGAGAGTAAGAAGTGTCTGCCCGGTTCATAGTTCTTGCCGCCCTGCTTACTTCATCGGTACCGTTTCTAAAAATTATATCACCGTTATGTATTAGTTTTTTTGTATTGTCTACCAAGCTGTAGTTGTAGGATAAAATCGCCGCATCTTCGGGTTTATTATTTTTGCTTTTTGTACCCGAGCAGGCAGGTAGCAAAAGCAAAAGGCAGCCCCAAGGCCACCTTTTAATTAATGTTATAAAGCTGAACGATATCATTTTTGATTTCCCTGCTCCCTGTCATGCTCTTTGGTATAAGCTCTTAGTATGGCTTTTACCAAACGGTGTCTTACTACATCTTCTTCATCCAGTTCTATATGCGCTATACCATCTATATTTTGTAAAATACGTACCGCGGTTTGCAATCCGCTTTTTTGATTGCGCGGCAAATCTACCTGTGTCATATCACCCGTAATGATGGCCTTGGCATTGGCGCCAATACGGGTCAAAAACATTTTTATCTGCAGGTCGGTAGCATTTTGCGCTTCATCCAAAATAATAAATGCATTGTCCAATGTACGGCCGCGCATATAAGCCAGCGGCGCTATTTCAATGGTGCGGGTACTCATATAATAACCCAATTTGTCGGCGGGTATCATATCATCCAGCGCATCGTACAGCGGACGCAGGTACGGATCAATTTTTTCTTTTAAATCGCCGGGCAAAAAGCCAAGGTTTTCACCGGCTTCTACCGCGGGCCTTGTCAAAATAATTTTTTTGACCTGTTTATTTTTCAACGCTCTTACCGCCAATGCTACGGCGGTATAGGTTTTACCGGTACCGGCAGGGCCAATGGCGAATGTGATATCATTCTTATCGCCGGCCAACGCCATCTTTTTCTGGTTGGCAGTTCTTGCGCGGATGGTTTTGCCATTGGGACCAAACACCAATACCTCGTTGGGATTGCGTTCGGTAAAATGATCAATGGTTTCCGCATCATCGCCGCCCAGCACCTGCTCAAAATAATTTTGACTCATGTGCCCGTTGCGTTCCAGGTACTGCACAATCAGTTCAATTTTTTCCCGGGCAGGTTCTATCTGCTCAGGAGCTCCGCTGAGTTTGATTTGTGTACCGCGACTTAAAATTTTTAGCAGGGGAAATTTTTTCTTTAAGATGTCTAATTTTCCGTTGTTAACGCCGAAGAACTCAATAGGGTTCACGGTTTCGAGATTGATAATTGTTTCTGTCAAATGGTTTAATTTAAGTTTTCATAATGCCGGTAACAGGGTTCGGTTACCGGTTTTACTTTCATCGTGATATGAATACCACTTACTAACTCATCCGTAATCAAATTAACCGATTAATATTGAATGTGTCCAAAGTTACTTATACACAGATGTGAAAAGAAACTTTTAATGGTAATTGTAAGTTAATCATTCTTTCCGAAAATTCCAATAGCCGTTCCCGGGCAAATGCGATTTTCGGGTATTCTCAATGTGTTTTCTTTAAACTTTGTGATATTGATAAAATAAAAATCGATTCATCTCATTCGTACACTAAATTCGTGTTCTAAAAAAACAAAACAGATGCCGGTTATTTATCATGTAACTACTGCGGCGGAATGGAAAGCTGCGCAGGCTAAAAATTTTTATGGCTCACCTTCGTTGGAAGCGGAGGGTTTTATACATTGCAGCCAGCCGGAGCAGGTAGCGGGTGTATTGGAAAGATATTTTGCCGGTAAAACGGATTTGGTAAAATTGGTGATTGATACGGATAAATTGACAAGCCGTTTTGTATACGAATGGTCGCCATCCGTGGAGGATACTTTTCCGCATGTATGCGGCCCTATTAATTTAGATGCGGTGATTGATGTTGAAAAACTCTGATCGGGCATACCGCATCATGCGACATATTTTTAAGGACTGAAATATTGAGTAAATAATATAATTTTTATGGATTCATTTTTAAATTGGATATCGGCTAATCAGCAAATGATTTACATAGTACTGCTTATGGTTTTTGCCGGTATAGAAGTAATAGGCCGCGTACCGAGTGTATTGCACACACCGCTGATGAGCGGCGCCAATGCCATACACGGTGTAGTTATCATCGGCGCCATCATTGTAATGGGTAAAGCAGAGAGCGATAATTATTTAGCATTGATACTTGGTTTTTTAGCGGTGGTATTGGGTACATTAAATGTAGTCGGCGGTTTTGTAGTTACGGACCGGATGTTGGAAATGTTTAAATCGAAGAAGCGGCCCCCTAAATCCCCCGGGAGCCAAAGCACTAAATAAAAAATTCTAAATTCTAAAATTGGGATGGCTGAGGATAAAAAATATGATTTAGAGGAGCGAACAGAGAAGTTTTCGATTAGGGTAAGGGATTTTTGTGTTTTGGTAAAAAAGGATGTTGTGAATATTGAGTATGTAAAACAATTAGTAAGGTCGGCAGGATCAGTTGGTGCAAACTATATTGAAGCGAACAATAATTTAGGACAAGGCGACTTGAAAATGCGGATCAGGATTTGCAGAAAAGAGAGTAAGGAGTCAGGCTATTGGTTCAGGCATATCATGACTTACGGTAATAAAGAATTGGAAGATCAGCGATTGATGCTGTTAAAAGAATCGGAAGAATTGATGTTGATTTTTGCTGCAATTCTTAGAAAGCTTGATGGCAAAGGATAGTACGACTATTAGAATTTAGATATTAGAATTTTGAATTTGGGCCATATGGAATCAAACATATTGACACTTTGTTACCTCATCGGTTCGGTAACATTTATACTGGGATTAAAAATGTTATCCAACCCGGCTACGGCGAGGAGGGGAAACCTGCTTGCTGCTGCGGGTATGACGATAGCTATTCTCGGTACCATCTTTTTATACAAAGATGATGCGGGTAACAGGCTGCATAACTACGGCTGGATATTCGGCGGAATAGTTTTGGGAAGTATTGTAGGAACGCTGGCTGCAAAAAAAGTAAAAATGACCGCCATGCCCGAAATGGTGAGTTTATTTAATGGTATGGGTGGTGCTTGCGCTATGTTGATAAGCATTGTGGAATTTAATGAGTTTTCTCACTATCTGCAAATTTGGGAAAGAAACATTTTTGAGGAAACACAAGTTATAAAACAAGTGTTTCAACTTAAAGTTACCATAGGTAATTTAATTATTATTTTAGGAGGATTAATTATTGGTTCTGTTTCTTTTGCCGGTTCAATCATTGCATGGGGGAAACTAAACGGAAAGATTAAAGATTTTTCTTTCAGGGGTCAGCATATTTTTAATATTGGAATGCTGTTATTAATTCTGGTACTTGCAGGGTATTTAATTTTCAATCTTTCAGTGTCCAATTCTTTTGTTTTCTATTTAATTTTTGCTCTTTCACTTATATATGGGGTTTTCTTTGTCATGCCCATCGGCGGTGCCGATATGCCGGTTGTAATTTCTTTACTCAATTCTTTTACCGGTGTGGCTGCTGCCTGCGGCGGTTTTTTATATAATAATAAAGTAATGCTTACCGGTGGTATATTAGTTGGCGCGGCGGGTACATTACTTACTATATTGATGTGTAAAGCAATGAATCGTTCACTTACTAATGTATTAATTGGTTCTTTCGGCGGCGGCGCTGCGACTGCGGCAACAGCGGGCAGCAAAGACCAGGGACATTATAAAGAAATTTCATTGAGCGATGCGGCGGTACTGATGAGTTATGCAGGTAAAGTTTTTATTGTACCGGGTTATGGTTTGGCGGTAGCGCAGGCCCAGCATGTTTGTCACGACCTGGAAAAAATATTAAATGATAAAGGAGTGGATGTAAAATATGCCATTCACCCCGTAGCGGGTCGTATGCCCGGCCATATGAACGTATTGCTGGCCGAAGCCGATGTGAGTTATGAAAAATTATTGGAGATGGAGCAGGCCAATGAAGAATTTTCATCAACGGATGTTGTTTTAATTTTAGGTGCCAATGATGTGGTAAATCCCGCGGCTAAAACAGATACAGCTTCTCCCATTTACGGTATGCCTATATTAGATGTAGAACTGGCAAAGCATATTATTGTAAATAAAAGAAGTATGAAACCCGGTTATGCGGGTATAGAAAATGATTTGTTTTTCAGACCCAAAACTTCGATGCTGTTTGGCGATGCGAAAAAAGTATTGCAGGATTTGGTGACGGAGATAAAAAGTATGTAAGATAAATTTGAAATCCGGAGTTGAACCACGGAGTCACGATGGCACAGAGGGTCACGGAGAAAACATTGTGCTGCTTCCTGTCTTTGTGCCTCTGTGCCTGCCTGCCGGTAGGCAGGGTTCAAAAAAATCTAAAGAATTTATATAGGATCGATTAATAATTTAGAATTTCGCAAATGCTGAGCAGCGATATAAAGATGAAGAGTGCCCCGATGCAGTGCACAAATCTACCTCGGGGTCGGTGACGACGCAAGGGACGATGATAGTAGCAATGACGATGACTTAACAAAACATTTTTCCTGAATTTTGAAAATACAATTACCTGAAGAACTGCTTGAATCATTAAAAGATGTAAAAGGCTTTGACAAAAAAGCTTTTGAAAAAGTGCATGCCTCGGGTGAGCAAATAACTTGTGTAAGAATAAACCCGGCTAAAGAAGTCAAAAGTCAAAAGTTAAAAGACAAAGTTCCTTGGACAGAGTTTGGTTACTACCTTGAAAGCCGCCCATCCTTTACGTTCGATCCGTTGTTTCATGCAGGCTGCTATTATGTACAGGAAGCCGGCAGTATGTTTTTAGAGCAGGCGTTGAAACAAACCGTTGATCTCTCGAAACCTTTACGCATTTTAGATTTATGCGCTTCGCCCGGCGGTAAGTCCACCCATGTACAATCATTAATTACCAAGGACAGTTTATTGGTAAGTAATGATGTTATCAAATTGCGTTCGCAGGTTTTAAAAGATAATATTATAAAATGGGGCTGCGAGAATGTAGTGGTTACCAATAATGATCCGAAAGATTTTTCGCTGGTACATAATTTTTTTGATGTAATGATTGTAGATGCGCCTTGCAGCGGCAGCGGTTTGTTCAGGAAAGATGAAGAGGCGATAGAAGAATGGAGTTTGGATAATGTAACGCATTGCAGTCGCCGGCAGCAACGGATTATCGCGGACGCATTGCCCTGCTTAAAAAAAGACGGCATATTAATTTATTCAACCTGTTCTTATTCTGCTGAGGAGAATGAAAATATTTGCGCTTGGATTACAGAACAGTGGGAAATGGAAAGCCTGCCATTGAAAACGGAGAAAAGTTGGGGCATTGTAGAAACAAAAGCGGCTACCGGCGAATACGGGTATCGTTTCTATCCTGATAAAGTAAAAAGCGAAGGATTTTTTATAGCCTGTTTCAAAAAAGAATTTGGCAAAGACGAACCTTTTACAAAAGGAAAGATGAAACCTGAGTATATTTCTAAAGACGATGAAATATATGTACGAAAGATGATGCTGAAAGACAAGCACAATTTTTTTAAGTATCGATTTAAAATTTATTCGTTGCCTGCTTGTTTCGATCGTGATCTTGAATTTTTGATGGGCCGCTTGTGGATACAATATTTTGGCACTATGTTGGGGGAGTTAAAGCATCAGAAGCTGATACCCGAACATGCTTTTGCGCTGAACGGTAAATTAGTAAAAGAGGAAATAGAAAGAATAGAGCTTGATGAAAAACAGGCAATTGATTATTTAAAACGAAAAGAAATTGTACTGGAAACCGGGAAAGGTTGGAAGTTGGTTACGTATAAGCAACAGCCCTTAGGATGGATTAATGCGCTGGGCAACCGGATTAATAATTATTATCCGAAAGAATTGCGGATTATAAAGGACAGGTAAGATATTAGTTGCCCCTATCTGCGCGGCAGCGGAGAATATCAATCTTTAAAATTGGTACTATTTGTTGAAACTACTCCATCACAAAAGTTTACAGTGTTGGGCTCTAAGCTTTTAAAATTAACGAACGCAGCTTACCCTCCCTGTGGAGGGGCCAAAGTAATTTCGAATAAGAAAATTTCGGTAGGCCCGCCCGAACGACGTTCAGTCGGGCGGGGGTGGGTTTAGGATACGTAAATTTGGGATGCATCAATGATGGGTTTTCAATCAAAATATTCAGCATCTTTGCACTACAAAACAATATTTATGAAAAGATTTTTTTTAGTAACGATTCTTGCAATGTTTTCTGCTTTTTCAGTATTGGCACAATCGGGTCCGTTGATGATAAAAAGCGGAAGCAAAGGATTGTATCTTGAACATAAGGTAGCGACTAAAGAAAATTTTTATTCTATCGGCAGGTTATACAATACGCCGCCCAAAGAGTTGGGCCCGTATAACGGGTTGGATATTACAAAAGGATTAAGCTTGGGGCAGATAATAAATATTCCTTTATCATCTGTAAATTTTTCTCAAACAGCCAATGCGGGAACACCGGTATATTATTTACCGGCCGCCAAAGAAGGTTTGTTCAGGGCGGGTACGAACAATAACAATGTATCGGTGGATAAATTACGTGAATGGAATAAACTTACCGGAGATAATATACCTGCCGGTACAAAATTAATTGTAGGTTATTTGCAATCGGCCGAAATGAAGAGTGTAGCCCTGGCTGTAACGGAAAAACCTAAAGCACAGGAAGTGCCGAAGCCGGTTGCAGAACAACCTGTAGTAAAAAAAGAAGTTGTTGTTCCCCCGCCGGTAAAAGTAGAAGAGAAAAAACCGGTTGCAGAAGAAAAGAAGCCTGAGCCGCCGGTAGTAGTGCAACCTGTAAAACAAGTAGAAAAACCGGTTGTAAAAGAAGAACCGAAATATACGCCGCCCGTTGTACAACAACCGAAACCGGATATAAAAGGAAGCGGTTATTTTAAGCCCGGTTTCGAACAACAAATTAAAAGACAACCTGCCGCTAAGGAGTTGGTAACCGGTGCCGGTATTTTTAAAACTACTTCAGGGTGGAGCGACGGTAAATATTATTTACTGATTGATAATGTACCGTCGGGTACCATTGTGAAAATAAGTAACCCGACGAATAACAAAGTTGTTTATGCAAAAGTATTGGGAGCGATGGCGGGTATACGTCAGAACAGCGGATTAGATATACGAATCAGTAATGCAGCAGCGGCAGCATTGGAAATACCCGAGCAGGATAAATTTATTGTAAAGGTGAATTATTAAGCCCAAGCCCCACCAAACCTCCCCTGAGGGGAGGCTTATGAAGATGCTGATTATTTGAAATGGTAACCACGAAGAAATTCTTCTATACTCATTTTCTTTTTTCCTTCGAGTTGTAATTCTTTTACGGCAATTTGTCCGTCGCTGCAAACGAAGTGCAAATAAGTTTTCCCGTCGGTTTAGACAAATGCTCCGCTATCAGTTGCTTCATCAACTTTATTGAATTCATATACCTTTTCGCTTTTATAAATTTTTAGCGCTTTTCCATTCAACATTGTAAATGCTCCCGGAAAAGGAGAGAGGCCCCTGATAAGATTATGAACTTCTTCGGTTGTTTTTGAAAAATCAATTTTGCATGTTTCGGTAAATATTTTTGGTGCATGGAGCCCCATCCCATCCTTCCCCCGGGGGGAAGGAGTTAAAGCACTCTGCGGTTTGATAGTGATTGTATTTTCAGCTAAACCTTTTACTGTTTTTACCAACAGTTGTGCACCAATTTCTTTCATTTTATCATGTACTTCGCCTGCTGTTTCGTTTTTATCAATAGGAAAACTTTCCTGCAATAAAATATCGCCGGTATCTATTTCATGCTTTAATTTAAAAGTGGTTACACCCGTTTCTTTTTCGCCATTAATCACCGCCCAATTGATAGGCGCCGCGCCGCGGTATTGAGGTAATAAACTTCCGTGAAGATTGACCGTGCCCATTGGCGGCATGTTCCAAACTGCTTCGGGCAACATTCTGAATGCAACTACAATTTGTAAATCGGCGTTTAAAGATTTTAATTCAGCAAGAAATTCAGGGTTCTTTAATTTTTCGGGTTGTAATACTTTTAAATTATTTTCTGCCGCATATTTTTTAACGGCGCTTTGTTGCAATTGCATACCGCGGCCACCCGGTTTATCGGGTGCGGTAATAACACCAACGATAGTACATCCTGCTTCAACCAAAGCATCCAATGATGCAACGGCAAATTCAGGTGTACCCATAAAAACGATTCGCAACGATTGAAATTTATTCATAATCGGAGCGAAGATAAATGAAGGAATTTAGAATCAGTTTTCTTTATAGTATTTCGCTTTTATTTCAGGAATCAATTCTGTTAATTTTTTTATTCTTGTTTCATCGCTCGGATGAGTGGATAAAAACTGCGGAAGTTTTGCACTTGTATTTTTTGCCGCCATGCGTTGCCAGAATGGAACGGCTTCTTCGGGGTTGTAACCGGCCATGCTCATAAATATCAATCCCAGTTTATCAGCTTCACTTTCCTGCATACGGCTGTTGGGTAATGCCAGTGCCAGGTTAGAGCCAATCATATATAAGCCAAGAAACAATGCCTGGGTCTGTTCTTTCTTTTCCTTTAATGCTTCCTGCAATACCAAACCTCCGAGGTTGATTAACAAACCTTCACTCATTCTTTCATTTCCGTGTCTTGCAATAGCATGAGCAATCTCATGGCCCATCACCACGGCCAGTCCTTCATCTGTTTGTGATACCGGCAATAACCCGGTGTACACAACCACTTTTCCGCCGGGCATACACCAGGCATTCACAATATTCTCATTGATGGTATTAAATTCCCACTTAAAGTTTTTCAGGTCTTTGCTCATATTATTTTGCTGCATGTATGTTTCTACAGCCTGTCTTATTTGTGTACCCACTTTTATTACCAATGCTGCCCTTTCATCGGATTGCGAAAGGGTAGGGCCGGCTTTTACCACCGAATCGTATTGGGAAAAAGATAATGATTGTATTAATGAATTAGGTACAAGATTTAGTTGCTTGCGGCCAGTTATCGGTACTGTTTTACAGCCGGTTATTGCCAGTGCTGAGACGATATAAATGGTGCAAAGAATTTTTAAAGTGTTCATATACTTTCAATTTAAAGTAAAGGTATTCGGAGCAATATTTTTTTCACTCCCCTAAAAAGGGGAATTAGATAAATCTGCCTATTTCTTTTTTAGGAGAATAAAAAACCATAGATTTTTAATTTGGAAAATAATTTTATCATTTACACCTCAATGACGTTATAATTTTTTTCCGATAATGCCATTTACTTTGTTTCTTAACCCACCCAGTCCTGTTTTTTTCTTCGCAGTATTCCCCGGTGAAGTATTTTCCTCAGTTGTTTTTTGTGTATTCGGTTCTGTGCTCACCGGTTTGTTTGTTGCAGCAACCGGATCACTTTTTTCATCTCCTGCCAGAGGCGATTTTTTCAGCACCAGGTAAAAATCCATAAACCCTTTTTTAACAGGCAGTTTAATTGGTTTGCCTTTTTGCGTTGTAGTTTGCTCCAGCATTACCGGAATTCTTTGCCTGATTACAATTTCTGTTTGCCCTTCTTTAAAAGTGCTGTCCAGCATCGTCCTCCACTCGCCAAAAACAAGGTAATTTCCGTTTTTCGAGCCATTAGTTTTTCGCTGAAAGGGCTCTTTTTTTTCAGGCTTATAGGTAATACGGGTACCCCATTCATCCCCTTCGAGGTCATACTCAACATAGGGCACGGCAAAACTGTATCGGCCTGTTACATGGTCTATTTGTAAATCCACATTGCTTATCCATCCCTCCACCCAATTGCTGTTGGTTGTGTAACGGTTATATTTTTCGTACCTGCCGGTTATATTCCAGTCGGGCATACTGGCTGTTGGTGTAATAGCACTGTCCAATTCATCATGCATATTCCAGCATTTGCTGCTGCCTTTGCGTATCCAGCTTTCATACCGCTGTGCATTATTTTTGTCAGGCTGATTCTTCCGGATAGCACCTTTTACTTCTGTTGGAAGCTCAACATAACCGGTATTGGTGCGGTTTATTTTTACGTAGTAAAATACCCGGGTATTGCCGGTACCAAAACCGGTACTTCCCTCAAAGTTGAGCTGATATACAAACTGGCCCACCCAGCCTTTTTTCATGGTGGGTTTGTAATCAATAACAGGCATTTTCATTTCGGGCAATGTATCTTTTTGCGCCAATAAAACGGAGGCTTGTAAGATGAAAATTGATAGTAATACAAAAAGTTGCAGGGGTTGAAAATATTTGTTCATATGTTATTAGTTTATTTGATTAATGGATGAAATAGTTTGCTTCTTTTCCTTTATTTATAGGTTACGATTACGTTTTTTAATTCTGCTTTTATTTCAAAAGAGGGTTTGCCTGCAAGGATAATATTTTTTCCTGCCGCTCCCGGGTTACTGGTATTACCGGGAGCTGGCTGAAAATCAGTAAACCCTGACCTGTCAAATTCAATACGTTTTACGGGTTGGGGAGGCGACAATCCATCCTCCTCTTTATTATTACCCGAAGTTGTTTCCTTTTTATGCGAGAGTGGTGCCAGTTCATCATCATTACCCGAAACTGTTTTCTTTTTAGGTGGGAGTGGTGCCAATTCATCATCGTCATTACCTGAAGTTGTTTCCTTTTTATGTGCAAGTGGTGCCAATTCATCATCGATAGTAATACTTCCATCTGTTATGGGTCCGGCATTACCTCCATCCATATTAAATATCTCATCTATACTCTTCTTGTCGACTTTAAATTTATCGCAGCCAGACATGGAAAACAATCCCAAATCCAATTGCAAGTTGCTAAAACAATTAATTTCTTTAAATGAAGGCAAGGTCCATTTTTTTCCCCCGGTTAATCTCTCAATACAGATAGTTGGTTTCAATGCCCAGCTTGGAAATTCATAAATTACAGACATCATAGCTCCAAGAAATAACATTTTTCTCATATTCAGGTGGTATTCAAATAGCTCTTTTCCCATATGGAATTCGGCGGCATAAATAAGTTCATTAAACTCCTGTTTTTTAAAAGACAGATAATCTGAAAAATATTTATCGTATTGTAAATTGACTTTAGTCATGTATTTATCAACATTGGCCAGGTATGCATTGCAAATTTTCATTTCCGGGCATGGCTGTCCTTCGCCACAGAAATTTTCAAATTCTTTACTTATCTGTTCTTCTTCTTTTTCCATTTCATCTTCCCAGAGTTTTTTGTTTTCCTGAAGTACCTTCATTCGCTTAAAAAAGCTTTCCTCTTTCGGGGAAAATTCTTTTTCAAGCAGGCCACTGATTTTTTGCATACGCTGATTGGTAACATCCTTTGCTGCAAAAGCATAAACATGGTCTTTGTTGTTAGTTTTACTCACTTCCTTTACCATGTAATCCATTGACGTTTTCCCCATTGATTTTAACTGTTGCTCCATTTTTTTTGCTAACAATTCATATTCTGCGCCAAGGGTGGCATAATATGATTTCCATTCTGCTGCAGAAACCAAAGCCGCTGCATAGGTTCTGGGGATGGTTGGAGGCTTGAATCTGCTCAGTCCCATAACGTCATTCGGAATACTCATTCTGAATTTGGTAAGAAGATTGTCAGGCTTTTTATTTTTTTTCCGGAGCTGCATTTCTTTTTCCCTGGTATAACCAAGCTCAATGCTTATTTGCAGTTCTTCTACTGCTTTTTCTTTATCGCCTTCTCCTTCTTTTACTACCGATTTTACGTAGTGTGCCTGCGCCGCATGTCCCGGAAAAAAACGGATACAACTGTCTGCATATTTTTCTGCGGTTTTAAGGTCGCCCAAGCCAAGCCAGGCCACAGAAAGATTACTCCACACATAAGGGCTTCGGGCATACCTTTTATTCAGGTAATTTAAAACAGGAATAGCCCCTTGCTCTACACCCTGCATAGTAAGCAGTGCAGCATAGTTATTAAGGTTATTACTGTTTGTGGCATCTTCACTGCAAATTTTTCCATAGATATACAGGCTGTGCTTTGTCATATTAGTGAAATAGCAACTGATAGCCCCGTTTCCCAATTGGTTATAATTTAATTTTTTTGCTTTTAAGTCTTGATAAATTTTCTCACTCTGGCTTATTACTGATGGGTGTAGTTCTTTTTTGACAGCTTCAAACACGGCTTTGCAATAATTTTTTATTTCTGCATCGGTTAAATTTCTTTTTAGTACCGCATTAATCCTTCCATCATCCCTTACCGGTACAATGCGGTCTTTATTTTCTTTAAACTCCGTAATTTGTTTTTCGGTAATGCCGCCTTTTTTAGTTACTTCTTCTTTTATTTTTACCGCCTGGTTCATTGCCTGTTGCTGCATCCTTTTTTTTGCTTCTTTGTCTTCTGCACCGGTAAGCTTTAATGCTTGTAGCTCCACCATTACGTTTTGCATCTGACTGGGGTCAGTCATCATTTTTTGCATGATGATAACAGCTTTTTTTACTTTTTCTTCATCAATGGGTTTTTGGGCAAAGGATTGGCCGGCACAAAAGAGAAATATAATGCTGATGATTATGATATATTTTATTTTCATGATAAAATTATTTTGTCTTGAATAAAGTATAAACCAATGGTGTACCATCACTGTCAGTAAGCTGTGTTATTTTGATTTAAAAAGCTCCATTCCCATGCCGGTAAATGTTTTATTCACCAGCCGTAACATGCATCCGCCTTTAATTGCTTCAAACTGGCAGAAGAATTCTCCGGGGTCGTTTGCCTCCCTGTTATTAGCATTGAAGTCCCAATTATTGACGCTGAATTTTCCCTTGTAAACAGATTTTCCATGCGACACTTTGCCATTGAAGGTGATAGTTCCTGTATGTTCACTTTGATAGGTACCGTTGTTGTTAAAAACAAATTCATCATTGGTAGCCGCGGTGGACATGCCTGCATAATCACCGGAATAAATACTGTAATAACTCATACTGGCCGCATCAAAACTTTTCCATTTACCAATTAAATCTTTTTGTGCTACCGCAAACTTGTTATAGTAAAACATTTTTGTAAAATCCTCATCATTGCCAAACAGGCTGTAGTAAGTTTTTTTATCCGGCGCAATAACCACTATGGGGCGGCAACCACCGTTATTGAATACCAGACGCATACCGAGGTAGCCTGCTTTGCCCGTTTGTTTATTTGTTACAGTGGCTTCCCAAATATCTTCCTTACCATAACTGTACTGTTCTTTTTTCCTTATAAAAAGTTCGCCGGTATTATATGCCAATTTTACAACGGCATCCCAGTAATATGATTCAATAACTTTCGTATCCGCATAATAAAGCCTTACTTCCGTTCCGTTTTTAATGACCTGCACATAATCATTGGTAATGGTGCTGGTCCAGCCATCATCAAAATTAGTAGTTGCTATAGTGATGCCGCTGCTGCTTGCGGTTTGTGTAACGGTGTTACTAACCCGGTTGCTGTTTGTTTCATTATTTTTACGCACCATTTTTTTAGCATCTGCTTTTATGGATGCCAGGAATGTATCAATTACGGCAGCATACTTTTCATCATTAAATTGAGTAATGGCACACCAGCTTATATCGTTTTGGGTAAAGGTGGAAACGCTTACAATAAATTTTATTCTATCCACTTCTGCCAGGCCAACGCCGGTTACTACATCCCAGCCATTTTGTTTTTCGGTTTGTTTTTCTTTTGGGTTGCCAATTTTATATTGGTTGCCGGCAAAATAATCCCAGTCGGTTTTAAAATTGGCTTGGGGATCAAATGAGCTCCCCTGTTGCGCCGGCCAGATATGTAGCTGGCAAAAGCTGTTACCTTCTTTTACTTCATATACCAGCCGTTGCTTTTGTTCTTTTAATTTAAACTTTGCCGGAATTGTAAACGATAAAATATCATACCGTTTTGTTTGTGCCTGTATACCTGAGCAGGAAGAAGCGATAAGGAACAGAAAGAATATTTTTTTCATCTTATTTTTATTATGGTTAAACTATTTTATAAAAATGCCGGTGACTTTGGGATTTGAACCGTTAGTATCTAATATCGTGGTGACAGCTATCCCATTTTTCCATACTTTGCCATCTTTGCCTTCATAGCCTGCTACATATACATCCGTCCCAACCACTGTTATTGCCAATGCTTTAGCCTCTTTAGTGCCATCCGTAAGTGAAATGGCTGTTCCGTTTTTCCATAGTTTGGCTGCGCTTTGGTTTCCATTGCCTTCATAACCTGCTGCATATACATCAGTACCTGCAACAGCTATTGAATATGCCTGAGCAGATTTAGTGCCATCGGTAAGACTAATAGCTGTTCCATTCTTCCAGTATTTGGCTACAAAATAGGGTGGTCCATTGCGTCCACTGCCTGCTACATATACGTCATTGCCTGCAACAGTTATATCAGAAGCTATAGCATCATCAGTGTCATCCCTAAGAGAAGTGGCTATTCCGTTTTTCCATAGTTTAGCTGTATATACTGAGCCTGGACTATTTTGTTCAAAGCCTGCTACATATACATCAGTACCTGCAACAGCTATTGAATATGCCTGAGAAAATTTAGTGCCATCGGTAAGACTTATAGCTGTTCCATTCTTCCAGTATTTGGCTACGCTTTGGGTTCCATTGTCTTCATAGCCTGCTGCATATACATCAGTACCTGCAACAGCTATAGCAAGTGCCGTTGCATCATTACTACCATCCGTAAGACTAATTGCTGTTCCATTTTTCCAATATTTGGCAATGGTATAGGTGTTGGAAGTATTGTCTTCATAGCCTGCTACATATACATCTGTACCTGCAACAGTTATATCTGTTGTATAAGCATCTCTTGTACCATCTGAAAGAGAAGTGGCTGTTCCGTTTTTCCAGTATTTTGCTACATTGGTGCTGCCGTTATTTTCATAGCCCGATACAAACACATCTTTTGGTTTATCAACAACTGGCTCTGTTTTATCTTTTTTACAAGCCTGCATTAAACTAATATACAGCAGGGCCAACAGTGATAGTTTTAAATTTTTCATTTTTTAAGGTTTAGTGGTTAATGATTATTTTATTGTTTAATTATTTTATACGTTTTAATTCCGTTTTCTGTTTGTAGCCTTAGCACATAGATACCGCTTGCCAGCTTGCTCATATTAATTGTATGACTGTTGTTTGTTCCGTTTATTTTTTCAGTATAAACGATTTGGCCGCCGGTTGTAAGCAACTGAAGTGTTTTATTTCCTGTTTCGTTAAAAAATAGAGTGGCTTCGTTTACAACAGGGTTTGGAGCAATGATGATATTTGTTTTTGAATCTTTATTCTGCAACAGGATTATGGAAGAGTAACTAAACCTGCCATCCAAATCAATTTGTTTAATGCGGTAATAGTTTTTACCAACAGCAGGGGAGTTATGCAAAAATTGATAGTGTTGTGTTATACTGCTGTTGCCTGCGGCTGTTACATTACCAATTTTTGAAAAACTGATTCCATTGCCGCTGTGTTCAATTTCAAATTTTTGGGTATTACTTTCTGATGCAGTAGCCCATTTGATGATTGCATTGCCATTTTGCAGCTGGCCGTTTACATAGAGCCAGGTAACGGGTAAGATGTTGTTGCAGCTGATTTGATTGGGGATATTGCTGTTTGAAGTTGTGCCGTTTCCAATTTGTCCGTTAGTTCCAGAACCCCATCCCCATAAATTGGAACCGTTACGGATGCCAAATGCCGTGAAAGCGGTTACTGAAATGGTTTCCCAATCATTGTAAAATGGATTTTGTAATGGGACTAATGATGCTGGAAAGAAAGTGCCATTGCCATACTGTCCAAATCCATTATCCCCCCAATGCCAGAGTGTGCCATCGTTTTTAAGTGCCAGTGTAAAGATTCCGCCGGCAATCACTTCATCCCAATCCGTATCCGTTCCAATTTGAACAGGACTGAGTTTGTCTGTTGTAGTGCCATCGCCCAATTCTCCAAAAGCATTAGCCCCCCATGCCCATAAGCTGCCATTTGCTTTCCTTGCCATCACATGAGATGAAGCATTGAATGAAATCCAATCATTGGTAGCACTCACTTGTATGGGTACATTGCTGCTTGTACCGTTTGTGCCATTTCCGAATATGCCATTAAAATTATTTCCCCATGCCCAGATGTGGCCATTTGTTTTTAATGCCATTGATGTTTGAAATCCGGCATCCACCCATAGCCAGTCATTATCTGTGCCAATTTGTACAGGAGCATCAATGCCGAAATCAATACTGCCATTACCCAATTGTCCGGTACCATTACCACCCCATGCCCAAAGGGTTTGATTGGTTTTTGTGGCTAAAATATAATTATAACCGGGTGAAACAATCAGCCAGTCGTTATTAGAACCCACCTGAATCGGTATATTGGAGTTTGTGAAGGTTCCATTACCCAGTTGCCCTACGGAATTTTCACCCCAGGCCCAAAGTGTACCATTAGACTTCAAAGCCAGCGAAAAATTACCATCCGATACATACACAGATGACCAATCCGCAGCAGTACCAACCTGAACCGGAAATGTTCTGTTTGTATTTGTTCCGTCACCCAGTTGGCCATCTTGGTTGAACCCCCATGCCCATAAAGTGCCGTCGTTTTTAATAGCAAGAGTATGAGCATTACCTGCTGATATCCTTGCCCAGCATTGTGCATTAACTTGTATGGATATTGAAAAGAAGATAAGGATGAGGTAAAAAATCTTTTTCATAACTGTTGTTTTTAAGTGAATACAAAACTTCAATTAAATGAAATGGAAAACAATCCCCTGAACACCTGTTTTTGCTATCCCCTGAACAGGGGATTTTGAATAAATAGTTGGAAATGTGCTGAATGATGTTATACTTTTAATTATAATTTTCCTGGAAAAAAATTTCAGTTTATGAACCGGTTACTTCTTTTATTTCTATTGATGCCTTTGCAATCTTTGCTTGCGCAAACAGACGCAACAAAAGATAGCCTGTTGAAGGTATTGTCTGTGGCAAAAGAAGATACCAATAAGGTGCTTACATTTATTGCAATTGGCCAATACGCTGAACATACCAACCCTGAAGAAGCAAAAAGTTATTATGTGCAGGCAAAATTGTTAAGCGAAAAACTAAAATATACGGTAGGCTTGCTTAAGTTCTATTCTAACTATACCGCCGCATTAAATATGCAGTCAAGGTTTGATTCGTCACTTTTACTTAATCAGGAAGGATTGCAGCTGGCGCTTGATTTTGGCAAGGAAGAACGCTATATTGTTACCATGCAACAGAACCTTTCTGTTACTTATTCCTACTTGAGTGATTACGAGAATGCATTGAGATATGTTTTGCCATCAATAGACTATTTTCAAAAAACAAAAAACGATGTTATGTTGAGCACTACATATAACAACATTGGTATTATTTACCGGGGCACAAAACAGTACGATAAGGCAGTAGCGTATCATAAAAAAGCGTTAGACATTGCAAGGGAAATCCGTGATACTTATTCTGCTGCCATTGCATTGTCAAATTTAGGTAATGTTTATACCGACCTCAGGAAATATGACTCGGCTATTGTTGTAATGAATGAATCGCTGCTCGTTGGCAAAAAAGAAAACTATGATTACATCATATCTACAGTTACCGGCAATTTTGGAAATGTATTAATAAAACAGGGCAAGTATGATAGCCTTAACTATTACTGCACTGAAGGCTTACGTTTGGCGGAAAAAATGGGAGATAGCCTGGTGATGGTGAATAATATGTATGGATTGACGCTGTATGCTTTTTTTAAAAAAGATTTTAAAAAGAGTGAACAATTGGCAAACGCAGGTTTTGCTATGACACAGCAAAGAAATTATCCGGAACCTTCACAGGTGTTTGCCGATATTTTATCTGAACTGGCTTTGGTTAAAGGAGATTTAAAAAATTACGATTATTACAATCGTTTAAGTATTGAATTAGCTGAAAAGTTTTTTAATGAAAGAATGCAACAAAATGTACAGACACTTGATAAAAAGTATGAAACTGAAAAAAAGGAAAAACAATTACTGTTGCAACAAACTGCCATCCGTAAAAAAAACACACTCAACTATTTTTTAATTGGCAGCACTGCAGCACTGTTAATTATCTCTTTACTTTCCTACCGCACTTATACACAAAAAAGAAAATTACAGGAGCAAAAAATTACTGAATTAGAAAAAGAAAAATTATTATCAGCCACACAATCACTTTTAAAAGGCCAGGAAGATGAACGAAGTCGCATGGCTAAAGATTTGCATGATGGCCTCGGAGGTTTGCTCAGTGGCGTTAAACTTCAATTAGGAGCTATGAAAGGAAATTTAATTTTATCAGAAGAACATGGCCGCACATTTAACAATGCCCTCGGCAAATTGGATGAATCCATCAGCGAAATGCGAAGGGTGGCCCATAACATGATGCCCGAAGCATTAATGAAATTAGGACTGCAGCAAGCCTTGCAGGATTATTGCGAAGGGTTATCTGCATCGCAACCGTTTAAAATAAACGGAGAGTTTTATGAGTTAGAAAAAAGAATGGAACCATCTGTTGAAATTGTAGTCTATCGCATTGTGCAGGAGTTACTGAATAATGCAGTAAAACATTCCGGTGCCACTACCATCCTTGCACAGGTAATACGGCAGGATAATAACCTTTCCATTACTGTAGAGGATAATGGCAGTGGGTTTAATTCAGACCAAATTGATTTAATGAAAGGGGCAGGGTTTAAAAATATTCAGTCGAGGGTTGACTATCTAAAGGGACAAATAGATATTAAGTCAACAGTTGGTAAAGGAACTTCTGTTCATATTGATTGTATAATTGACGAAGATGCATAAAATAAAAGTATTAATAGTGGATGACCATCCGATGGTGCTGGAAGGGATGAGTGCCATGCTGGCGCAAATTGAGTTTGTGGAAATTGCGGGCACTGCAGCTAACGCATACGAAGCGATGCAGCAAATAAAATTAGCTGCACCCGATATTGTGATTACGGATATTAATATGCCCGAGGTAAGTGGAATGGAACTGGCATTAAAAACCAGGAAAGAATTTCCTGCCGTAAAAATAATAGCGATGAGTACGTTTAAAGAACGGAGTTACATTTCTCAAATGATACAGAATGGTGCAGCCGGTTATTTGGTAAAAAGTGCATCAAAAGAAGAAATAGAAGAAGCTATTTTATCGGTGTATGAAGGCAAGTTGTACATGAGCCTTGATATAAATTTATCTGCGGCTGATAAACAGGAATTAAATAATGTACCCATACTCAGCAGCAGGGAAAAAGAAGTGTTGGTACTTATTGCCGATGGGTTTACGAATCCGCAGATTGCCGGGAAATTATTTATCAGCCTCCATACTGTTGACAGCCACCGGAAAAACTTGCTGACAAAATTTGCTGTAAATAACACAGCGGGTTTAATTAAACTGGCTGCGAAATATAATATGGTATGACTAATTGGAGTGTATTTAATGAAGCAATGCAAATTCGGATGTGCCCATAAAAACGATTTGCAGCGATTGAAATTTATTCATAATCGGAGCGAAGATAAAATAATTGGCGTAGTAAAATATTCTTACTTTACCATATACATAAAATCAAAAATTTGCCCACTCTTTACTACTTTCCGTATCCCATCCAAATTTTCTTGATACAGTTTGCACTCCCGTGCCGGTTTGGTTGTAATAGGTCCAGCCAATACGGGTGGCTTGCAGCATAACGGTTGTGTTCATTACATTATTACATCCCATTGCTACATAGCAGGTTAATACAACAATTTTTTCCATTTTTACGATATAAGAAATAACAGGGCCGCCGCCGGTTAGATTTGGCGACAAAACGGTAACCTGCCCGTTGGTAAGTAATTGGCCATTGGCCATTGCTTTTTTTAAATCAGCCGATGCCCCGCTAACCATCATTGTAAAACTAAGCTGTGTATTATTTTTTCCGCCTGAGGTAATGGTTGTTGCTCCTATCCATCTTTCAAAACCTTTTAAAGTTGCTTCTCCTTTTATTTGCAGACCGTTTGCATCGGTTAGTTTAATAAAGACATCGGTTTTTTGTGCAAGGCTTAATAAGGGAGACATAAGAAGAGCCAGAATAATTGTACGCATGATTGTAGTTTTTTATTGATTATGTTTTATGTAAATGTTGAATTGTCCTTCTAATTAACTTTTGCAAAAGCCCTGTCATCGAGCCATAATATCCGAAGGCCTTTTATACAGGAGAAATATGCATTGTATGTTCTTGGCTTGTGTTCAATATCAGAAAAACTTATTTGCCAGTTGCCGTTCATTGAAAACTTACCGCTTGATTTTACACTTTGAAATTTGATATTGCCTGCATTGCCGCCGGCAACACCCAAATCCCATTGGTAGGAAGAACCCGGGCCTATTTTAAAATTTTCTACCGATGCATGGGTGGCCATATGCGCATCAAAGCCGGTAGCAGCATTTACATATTGTATGGCCCCGCTAAAATCATTTGTCCATTTACCGGTAAGGTCAGCAGCTGCCACTGCAAACTTATTATAGTTCGCCATCTTCTCCATGTTTTCCCAGCCGGATGTGGTTTGATGGTATGCGCCAAATTCCTTTTCAAAAGAATTTTTATCAGCAGTTATAAACTCTAAATATTTTCCGCTGCCGTTGGAGTAATTCATTTTAAATAATACCACATAAACGGTTTGGCCTGATGTTTTTTCTGTCATATCGGCCTCTGCAAATTCTATCGTTTGCCAGCCGGTAATTGGTTTAAATTCAAAATTGGATGCTGAACTGTATCTCGGCGCTACTAGTACGTTCCAGGCATTTTTTAATCCATCCAATACAACTGAATTGTAAGCATCTGCTTTTTTATTTGGATAATGAATTAAAACTTTGATAGTTCCTTTTGTTACTTGTACCCAGTCTTCCTGCAAGGTGCTTGTCCACCCATCATCAAAGTTGGTGGAGGTAAAAGCGAAATCGGTTTGTTTTGCAATTGGTTTTGTTTCTTCCGGTTTAACAGGTTTTGTTGCAGCCTGATTATTTTTTGCTGTTGTGCCTGCCGGTTTTTTTAAACTCACGGAAGCTATAAAAGCATCTACTTCTTTTTCATACACATTTGTATTGGTTATTATGATAAGGATTACCATTTTTTCAAAGCCTGTTGATGTTACTAACAATACAACACCTTTACTGCCTTCGCTTTCAAAAGGTGCATATCCGCTTTGCAGTTCCCAGCCCTTATCATTTGCGGGAGACTGCATTTCCGGTTCGATGGTAACGGTTACCATTTCTTTTACGATGGATGACCAGGCTAAATCAAAATTCTCTTTGGAGTTGGTGGTGCCAGGTACTGCTTTATACAATGTCATAAGGCAGTAAGTTCCTTTGGCTGCATCTTCTTTTTTAAACTGAACTGCACTTTCACTAGCTTCTTTTATCCATCCCTTAGGTGTAGTAAAAGTGGATATATCAAAGGTTGATTTTTGGGCAAATGAGACTAATACAGACAAAAAGGCTATAAAGAAGATAAATGTATATTTCATAATGCTTCTATTTTGAAACAGTTATAACACTTTTTTTAGTCTGGTAATTTTATAAAACAATCTTTACATGTTACGAGGCTATATATCCATGCATTATTAAATAAGGTGCCACCGTTGTAATATCCATCTCTTTTCGTTTCTTTATTGGCTTGCAATACAATTCGCCATTCCTTCAAAACTTCGGAATAATGTTTGGTAAACCGGTAGGTTGTTTTTTCTAAATCTTTTTTCTGACTTGTTAAAAGTTTACCCCAGTTATTCGTACCATCTTTTTTACTCCATGCTTCTATCACTGATTTTTGTGGATTGATGGCGAGACTATTTCCATTGAGTTGATATGTGCCGGTTTCTCTTGTTAAAAGAAGTTTATCCAATTGATACCGGAAAGTTTTAATATAAAAACTATAAGTGCCATTAGCATTAAATGTATATTGAGTAATGATACTGCCTTCATTAATATGCATATTGTAAGAGGATGCAATCGTAGTACCTATACCCCAGGTACCAAGGATGGCCGTATTGTTATTATTTGCAGCAGGCGTTTGTATTTCTTGAGTTGTTTTTGCCGGCTTTTTTAAACTTACCGATTCTAAAAATGTCGTCATTTCTTTTTCATATACATTCGTATTGGTGAGAATAATCATATTCACCATTTTATCAAAGCTGCTGGATGTTATCAGCATAACAACTCCTTTATTCCCATCGCTTTCAAATGGTGCAAAACCATTTTGTGTTTCCCAACCGTTTTCACTTGAGACAGGTTGCATTTCCGGATTTGTAGAAACGGTTACCATTTCTTTTACTAAAGACTCCCAGGCGAGGTCAAAATTTTCTTTTGAATTGTCTGTGCCCGGCACTGCTTTATACAACGTTATCAGGCAGTACGTTCCTTTAGTTGCATCTTCTTTTGAAAATTGAATGGCAACTTCGGCAGGTTGTTTTTTCCATCCTTTGGGCGGAGTGAATGTAGTAATGTCAAATGTTTCTTTTTGTGCAAAGCTGTATCCCACAAAGGCACAAAGGGCACAGAGAAGAATTATTTTTTTCATGTTACTTATTTTCATTATCAAAAATATTCTCGTTTCCGGTATCTTTTATCCTGTAAAACAAGGATATTCTTTCTTATCACACTTTAGGGGATAGGGGCTTACTCTTTTGTGATTTTAATATTGCTGATAAAATATTTATCTTTCTCTGCACTGTTGCCATTGCAATCAAAAGACAAAGCATTAAATAAGTGAGCAGCCGGAATTGCTTTTTCGTACTCGGCTATTTTAGTTTTATCAATAAACACCTGCAGCTTTTCCTCTGATTTTTTGATAGCAACTGTAATTTGGTTATTTTTTTTGTTGTTTGAAAACCCATTGGCAACATACCATTTAGTACCCGTTAAATATCCGGGAGGCGAAGTGAATTTTGTTTCCAGTGTTGCTTCACCATCGCTGCCATTTGAGCCGGGGCGAAGTTTTAATTTAATAAATGATTCGGCATTGCCGGGTGATGTTTCTTTTGATAAAAGCATCGTTAATCCCTTTGCACCCCAGGTGAAGTTTTGCGGTACTGCCAGTTCATAAGTCAATGTAAAATTTTGGGGCAATGGTTTTTTTAAAACTGTTGCATTGATGTAGTGGCCTCTTAACTCAACCCAGTTTCCATCCAATCCATCCGGGTTTGATACTATAGCTGTAGTTCCCGAATTGGCAAGTTTTGTTTGCCAGCCAATTGGTATTTTACCAATGGCCGTTGTTGAAAAATCTTCAAAGAAAAAAACGTTTTTATCGGCAGTATTTTTCTTATTGGTTTCTGATGCTTCCGCAACTACCACTGCTTCTTTGAAGGTTGGAGAACGGAGTGGTTTATAAGGTTGCCCCTTTACTTTTTCCGGGTTAAAGAAATAGTTATATACATACTCAAAATTAAAATTGTTCAATATTGATTCGTGCAGGTGTAAATGAAAAGGTTGGTTTTCCATTCCCCAACTCCACCTGACAACAATCCATTGTGGCCGGTCTGTTTTACAAAGCTCCCGTGCTGATTTTTTTACTTTTAAAATTGGAAAAGTGGTGTGAATGCCTTCCTTTCCATATATGTCCTTATTGTGAAACATATCATCATAACCTTCTGTTGCATTAGCAAAATCCTGAAGAGTAATATCAGTTTTACCAAGTTTTAATTCTGCAATATCATTCCATTTGTTTTTATACTTTTCTTTTAGCCTGGCCAGGTTCTTTTGGGCAGTTGAATATTTTTCGGCAGATACAGGGGTTATTTTTTGCCAAACAGCAAATTTCTTTTCTGCTTCTGTAAAATACTCACCAATCGTAACTTTCTCAAACGGAAGTTCCTCATTGTCTTTGGTCATAATAACAACGAATTGGGGATATTCAATAAAAGGACCGGGTGGTATTAAAAAATGTTTGTACCCTTTAATGCTTTTGTGGTTATCGAAGCCCAGTAAATTACTTTTGGCTTTATCATCAAAACTATAGCCTTGTGGATTATTCTTAAAATCAGGTAGTATGAAATAGTATTCTTCAGTACTTGAAATAAAAGTTATTTCATTGCTGATATATTGAAGTTGATTGGCTTCTATTTGCCAATATTCTCCATGGCTGGTTTGCGGAACAAATTTTCCCTTTTCATCCTTTTTCAAAAACATGTGGATTTTTGTCTGGGCGCCATACATGAGTGGCAGGGCCTGTGTATGCATGTTAATTGCATTGCCCAACACACTATTGGTGGGGCTGAATTTTGGTATAGTATTTTGGTAATAAGTCGCATTGCCTAAACAGCCCTTAGGCAGATAAGATTGCTGCATCCATTCTACAAGCTTCTCGCAATTGTCAATTTGTTTGGCGCTGTAAATTCTTTCGCCCAATTGTTTCCCTTTTGGTGGGGTAGTATGCTTACGAATTTCCATCCAGCCAATATCTATATCGGCAATGCTTTCGAGTTTGAAGCCAATGCGGTCAACATATACCGGCTGTGCCTGCGAAGTGATGGCAACTGCAATGAGTGTAATGAGAATTATTTTTTTCATTTTATCCGGTTTTATCAAAATTTATTTCATTTATTTTTTTTGATTTTACTAATCACCAGCTTCTTGCCCGGGAACTTGCCCGATGTTGTTACACCTGTTTTGAAATTAACTTTTACTATTCAGTTATTTTAATTTGCTTGAAGCCAGTTCCAGATACTGATAAAGAGACTTTTCCGCTTACTATACTAATGCGGCCTTCCAAACCTACTTCAACAGTTGTGGGGAAAGCATCTTTCCCTGCTATTCCAATTCCCGGCGAATCCGATTTTTCGTCCTCATCCAGTATGCCTGTACCTGCACCTACTTTAACTTCTCCAATTAGTATTACATCCTCTAAGCCTTCACGTCCAAATTCAAATTCAATTCCGCCACCAACTTTAGCTTCAACTTTTAACGGGCCTGTTTTTATTAAATCTTCTCCGGCTTCGGCGCTTATTTTGTAAGTGCTGCTGATATATGTATCACCTTCTGCCCGTTCAAAATCATCTTTTCTAACATAGTTTAGAAACATAAAATCAAACTCACTGGTCATGCGGCTGCAATTGTTTGTAAACTTTATTATTTTTAAATCCATGGTATCATTGTACTGGCATGCCACATCATCAAAATTTGAAAGCTTGCCGGGTTTTGCTTCCTCCTTTTTTACGCATTCAAGGTATTCATATCCTGAAGTAAGCAATGGCTGATATTCTTCTAATTTCTGTAGCCAGCCGGCCTTAAATGCCAATACAATCAGTTCAGACTGATTTTTATCTGTAGTGGTATACTGCGACCAATAGGCCATTTCGTTGAAAAACTGCCTGAATGTTTTCAGCATTTCTTCATCATATGCCTTCTTCCGTTCATTATATGTTTTTATGAAATCACTTTCTGCTTCCTCGTGTGCTTCACATGGAGCTTCAGGTACAGCTTTTTTGTGTCCCTTCTTTATTATCTCTAAGTCTCTGGCCAATGCCATATGTTTCTCACCTAGTCTTTTAAATACGGTTTCATAGTAGTCTTCTATTTCTTTAAGCTTGAGAGAAGCTTTCTTAATATGAATTGGTAATGTAAATTTTAATTTTTTTGTGTTGATAGCTTTTTCATAGTTTCCGCCAATCTCCTTCTGCTCATTATTCAATTGTGCCAACCTGCTATTACATTCTCTTTTGAAATTTTCCCAAATTGGTTTAAGTGTTTTTAATTCGGCTAATGATGTTGGATAATCCGGACGTTTGAATTTTTCTAATCCCAATGGGTCAGGCCCGGGCTTAAATGGCAATCTTAAGTCCCTGATTTTTATTTCATGTCCCAGTTTGCGAAGTTTGTCTTCTTTTTCTTTTGTATAGCTGTGTTTTATTGATTTCTTCAAAGCCTCAATTGCCTTGGTAGTATTACCCCTGCTTTCTTCAATAGCAGCTTTAGTTAAATTGGCCTGCGGATGATAAGCATAAATGCGAATGGCACTGTCTAAATATTTTTCGGCTTTTGCAATTTCGCCCAAGCCAAACCAGGCTTGCCCAAGATTGTTAAGCAGCGTACTGTTTTTAGGAAATTTTGCATTGAGGTTGTTAAGAACAGGGATAGCTAAATGTTGTGCACCAAGCATGGAAAGCATGGAAGCATAATTGCTGAGGTTATCTGTATTAGCGGGGTCATCTGCACAAATTTTTACCAAAGTAAATAACGCTAATTCAGGTTTGCCGGCTATCCACAAGCCAGTGGCCATGTTGCCTGCCTCAAAACTATTTTTACTGTTTGATTTGATATAACTGTAAATTTTGTCGGCCATGTTTTTTACTTCAGGTTTCAACAGTGCTGCCGCTTTGTTTTGTATGGAAACTATATATGTACCCATACGGCCATCGGTTATGGTTTTAGGGATGGCTGCAATTCTTGCCACATCTTTTTCGGGTACAATTCTGTTGTCATCTTCAAATGCTTTTTTTAACTGTGCATCACTTACACCCGACATGTTTTTTTTAATCGTTTTTGTATCGGGCATTTTTATGCCCATACTGTCCATCATCTTTTTATCTTTCGGGCTCATCTCATCCATTGCTTGCTGCATTTCTTTCATCATCGCATCCATTTCTTTTTGAGTAGGGGGTTTTTCTTTTACAGCAGGTTTTTTACCGGGCTGGGCAAATACAATTGATGAAGAAATCAGCAGTAGAAATATCAGGACTTGTCTCATGGAAAATGTTTTATCAAAAGTGAGAAAAAGTTAATGTACATCTTATCCTGTAAAAACAGGATATTCAGGGATATGATAAAAATCATGGAAAAAGGGGATGACAATGGCACTGCATTGCTGTTTATTTGTAAAATGAGAGTAAAAGACTATTTTACTGTATGAGAAAGGCTGTTTATATAATTGTATTTCTTATTTCAACTGTAATTGTACAAGCACAGCTTGAAAAAAGAGATAGTTTGTTCAAATTGCTTTCATCTGCAAAAGAAGATACCGGAAAAGTAATGTTGTTACTTCATATTGCAAGCGGATATGAAACCAATAATCAAGACTCCAGCATTTATTTTCTGGAGCAATCAAAAAAATTATCAGAGAGGCTGAATTTCAGAATTGGGCTTTATCATTATTATGAACATAGCTTGATTGTTTCTTACACTAAAGGAAATTACAACCTTGCATTGCATCAAAGCGATACAGCCTTAACGCTGGCAAAAGAATTAAAAGACTCAGCACTGATAATATTTGTACTGGGTAATATCGGAATCATCAGCCAGTACACTGCCCAGTTTGACAAACAATTAGAGTATTCATTACTTGCACTTTCGATGATGGAAAGGCTAAACCTGCGGGAGAAGATTGCATCTATGTATCATAATATAGCAAATGCATACGACAACCTTAAGCAATATAGAAAAAGTATAGACTATTGTATAATGGCGCTTGACTATTATAAAAAAAATGGGGGAAAAGTATATGTTAACAGAGTGTTAGCCAGCCTTGGTCAGGCTTATTACGACATGCATCAACCTGACAGTGCTTTATATTATTTTAAGCAGGCTGTCACCGAGTCGGAAAAAAGCGGAGATAGGTATGCCGAAAGTGCTATTTATGGTTTTATGGCAAATGCCTATGCTGATATAAATGATTTTAGGGAAATGCTTAGGGTGTCAGAAAAATCATTATCCATTTCCCGGAAACTGCAAAGTAATCAGATGCTGGCCAGTTCATTGTATAATATCGCTTATGCTCAGTATTTCAATAACGATAATGTAAATGCTAAAAAAAATATTGATGAAGCGCTTTCAATAGCTGAGAAAGATTCACTGCTGGATGAATTGAACAATATTTATACCGTGCTTTCTTACATTACTGCAAAAAACGGCGATTATAAAACTGCTCTCCGGGCTATCCAAAAAGCAGATTCAATCCGAACTGTGTTTAACAATGATGCCATTGTTAAGTCAACAACAGAATTAGAAAAAAAATATGAATCAGAGAAAAAGGATAAGCAAATAATACTTCAGAAGGCACAGCTGCAGAAAAGGAGAATTTTAAATTATATACTTATCGGTTCAGCCGCTGTATTACTGATACTCTCTTTACTTGCATACCGTAATTACAATCAAAAGAAAAAAATCCAGCTGCAGCGCATCAGCGAATTAGAAACCCTGCAACAACTTACTGCTACCGAGGCAGTACTGAAAGGTGAAGAACAGGAGCGAACGAGATTGGCAAAAGACCTGCATGATGGTTTGGGTGGAATGTTATCCGGAATAAAATATTCATTCAATACTATGAAAGGAAATTTAATAATGACGCCTGAAAATACACAGGCTTTTGAACGCAGCATGGATATGCTGGACAGTTCCATAAAAGAAATGCGCCGTGTGGCACATAATATGATGCCGGAAGCGTTAGTGAAATTTGGATTGGATACTGCATTGAAAGATTTTTGTAATGACATTAATCAGTCCGGCGCATTGCAGGTAAACTACCAACCCATCGGTATGGAAAATGCAGTGATTGAACAAACCACCGCTATTACCATTTACCGTATTGTGCAGGAACTTATTAATAACACCATGAAACATGCCGCAGCCAAAAATGCTGTTGTGCAGGTAAGCAAAACTAATAATGAAATCAGTATTACAGTTGAAGATGATGGAAAAGGGTTTGATACATCTATCCTGAATCATTCAAAAGGAATCGGTTGGAGTAATATTCAAAACCGGGTAGAATTTTTGAAGGGCAAATTGGATGTACATTCACAAGCAGGCAAAGGAACTTCTGTATTAATTGAACTGAGCCTGTAATTTTTTTTAGTTCAACTTAAGTATTCCTTTTTAGGATTTTGATATATGAGTATAAAACTATTTATAGTTGATGATCACTACATGGTGATAGAAGGTATTCATTCATTACTGCAAAATGAAAAAGATATTGAATGGATGGGTCATGCTGCTAATGCGGCATCCTGTCTTGCTTTTTTACAACAACAGCAACCCGATATAATCCTGATGGACATAAACCTGCCCGATAAAAGCGGTATTGATTTATGTGAGGAAGTAAAACAAAAATACCCTGGTGTTTTTGTTTTGGGACTGAGTACTTTTAATCAGCAGAGTTTTATTGAGAAAATGATGAACAACGGCGCTTCGGGTTATGTTATTAAAAATGCTACCCGGCAGGAATTGATGGAAGCTATTCATACCGTAGTAAAAGGTAAACAATACTTAAGTTTTGAAGCCGCCGTGGCATTAAGAAAGCCGGATGGCAGTAATATACCTGTTATAACCCGTCGTGAAAAAGAAGTGCTGGAACTTATCGCCGAAGGAATGACGAATAATGAAATAGCGGTGAAATTATACATCAGCAGCACAACGGTAGATACACATCGAAAAAACTTATTGACGAAATTAGAAGCAAAAAATACGGCTTCATTGATACGCATTGCCGCACAGTTAAAATTAATCTGATAATATCTTTTATGGGGTAAGAGCTACTCAGAAATCCTCATACAACAAATACTTCTTTCTTATTTTTTTAAACGCATTCAATTTCGGTTCCCAGCTTTTTCTTATTTGTGCTTCCGTTTTGCCGGATTTTACTTGTTGCATCAGCTCCGCATTGCCGGCTAATTTATTAAAGAAAATATCTTCGGGCTTGCCGCTTTTGGCTTTCAGGAAAAAAGAATCTTTTTTTGGGAATAATTTATATGCCTGCTGCAACCATTTTAATTGTACTTTATTATTTACTTTATTTTCTACTTCTTCCGGTGTGCCGCTCAGGTCCCAACCATAGCAAACTTGGCCGTATAGTTTTGAGTTTTTCGCTCCTTCGTTAGGGATAGGTGTAAATGAAATTAAATTTTTTGGTAAAGAAGGATGTCCGAAAATTTGAAATTGTTTATTGGTGCCTCTTCCTTCACTCAAAACCGTGCCTTCAAAAAAGCAAGTGGAAGGGTAGAGGTAAATGGATTGGATATTGGGTAAATTGGGTGATGGTTTTACCGGTAATACATATTTACTTTTATGTGTATAGTTTTGGCATTTGATTACCTGGAAATGAAAAGGCGTGTCCGGGTGATGTTTCTCTACTTTTTTAAAAAAGGCGGCGTAATCATTTGCTTTTTTCGAAAGCATATTTTCCCCGGCAAGCATCATAGCATATTCGGCCACCGTCATACCATATACAATGGGTACGGACTGCATACCTATAAAACTTTTAAATTTTTTATCCAGCACGGGGCCGTCTACGTAATGACCGTTGGGATTGGGGCGGTCCAAAATCATCACCGGTTTTTTGTTTTCAAAAGCGGCTTCCATAAAATATTCCAACGATGAAATGAAAGTGTAAAAACGAACCCCGACATCCTGTATATCAAAAATCAATACATCTACATCTTTAAAATCTTCGGGTGTCGGTTTTTTATGATCGCCGTATAAGCTGATAATAGGAATGCCTGTTTTTTTATCTACCATATTACCAATTTTTTCACCGGCATCTGCCGTGCCTCTGAAGCCATGTTCCGGGCCAAAGATGACCCTGATATCGGCGCCTGAACTTTTTAAGGTATCTACCAAATGCGTATCACCCACCATGGATGTTTGATTGGCGAAAATGCCGACTCGCTTTCCTTTTATCAACGGGAGGTAAACATTGATTCGTTCCGCAGCAGGTATTATTCTTGTTTCTGTTTTCGGGTTGCCGGCTGCGGGTTGGGCATCGGTAATTGTGTATATAAAAAGGAATGTACAAATGCCTGCAAATGATTTCATTTATTCTATTTTAATTATTAATCAAATATCCTGAAATTTTGGTATAAGAAAAGTGAAAGTTTTGCCCTACCTTGGCCCCTCGTTTTTTCAACACAAATAACTGTGTAAAATAAAAACGATATTCATTAATTTAACCACTGTAAAAACTTAAATCAGCAATATGCAACAGGTAAAAAGCGGCGACAAAGTAAAAGTACATTACCACGGTCGTCTTACAAGCGGCGATACCTTTGATTCATCGGAAGGTCGCGAACCCCTTGAATTTGAAGTAGGCGGCGGTATGGTAATTAAAGGTTTTGATGACGGCGTAACGGGAATGACCGTTGGCGAAAAGAGAACTATTAATATTCCTGCTGAAGAAGCTTACGGCCCGAAGAACGAAGAGATGGTTATTGAATTTCCAAAAGCAAATTTTCCGCCCGATATGCAACTGGAAGCAGGTTTGCCTTTAATGATGAGCAACGGGCAAGGGCAAAATTTCCAGGTGGTAGTAATAGAAATTAAAGAAGAGACGGTAATATTAGATGCCAATCATCCGTTGGCGGGTAAAGAATTAATTTTTGATCTTGAACTGGTAGAAATAGTAGGCGGTACACCGCTGATTATAATGCCGTAAGAGAGGAAGTCGGAGGTAAGAAGTCAGAAGTCAGAGGTAAGAAGTCAGAGGTAAGAAGTCAGAGGTAAGAAGTAGGAAGTCAGAAAGCAGAAGTAAGAAGTAAGATGCAGGAATCTTTCCGACATCTGACTTCTTACTTCAGTTTTTAAATCATTTCCTGTTCAGCCACCAACCTAACCAAATACCGCACAGACCCCAACTAACTAATGCATCAATCATATTCGTCATCCCTCCGGGAGTTTGAAACCATATTTGATTGGAGTATGGAATAAATAAATAACCTGCCAAACCAATAAGCACAGAACTTATAAACGTAGTGCCGAAAGATGATGGTGATTGTTTCATTAATACCCAACAAACAAAGAGTGCGGAAACGATGGATACCAGCAAACCGCGAATGATGTTCATCATCATATCCGTGTTATACGATTTATGATAACTTACAACAGCCCAAGGTTTGCCCATCATGGTTTTTTGATATTCTTCCATTTCTTTTGACGAAGCATTTTCCCCTTCTCGGGGTATCATGTATTGCCCGTCTTCAGAAAATTGACTGCTGAGATAACTCATAATGCTGTCCTGATTTTTTGCCTGTCGGTATTCTTTACCATGCAGGTTAAGTACTGTCCAGGAAAGTGTTTGCCATGCAAAAACAAGAATGCCACCGACAATGGCGCCAATGAGAAGTTTTTTCATAATTGTAGTTTTGGTTTAGAAGTAAAAGGTAAAAACTTCAACCCGTTTTTACAAAAAATAAATTATGAAGGCCTTTTAGTTGTACATTTACTCCCCCAAAAAATCTCCCGATATGTTTGAAAATTATGTGTTTACAGCTGCTGAACGATTCCTGAGATATGTGCAAATAGATACGCAGAGCGATCCGCTGTCTTCTACTCATCCTACTACCGAAAAACAAAAAGATATGGGTCGCCTGCTGGCTGTAGAATTAAAGCAAATAGGTATTATTGATGTGCACATGGATGAATGGGGTTATGTGTACGCTGCCATTCCTTCCAACACAGATAAAAAAGTACCGGTTATTTGTTTTTGCGCACACATGGATACGGCGCCCGATTGCAGCGGCACCAATATAAAACCGGTGGTGCATAAAAATTACAGGGGGCAGGATATTGTATTGCCCGATGATGCTGAACAAGTTTTAAAAATGAGCGACTATCCATATTTGGAAACACAAATAGGTAATGATATTATTACTGCAAGCGGTACAACCTTGTTGGGCAGCGATGATAAAGCGGGTGTAGCCGTGATAATGGACCTCGCCAATTTTTTAATAACGAATAAAGATGTAAAACACGGTACGATAAAAATTTTATTTACACCCGATGAGGAAGTAGGAAAGGGAACGGCCAAAGTGGATATGAAAAAATTGGGCGCCGATTTTGGATATACATTGGATGGCGGAAGTGCCGGCGATTTGGAAGATGAAACTTTCAGTGCTGATGGTGTACAGGTAATAATACACGGTGTAATAGCACACCCCGGTTATGCAAAAGGGAAAATGATTAATGCCATGAAAATTGCCGGCGAAATATTGGCGGCATTACCGAAAGATCGTTTATCACCGGAATCTACCGAAGGTAAAAGAGGATTTATACACCCGACGCGTATAGAAGGCGTTACTGAAAAATGTACCGTTGATTTTATTATTCGCGATTTTGAAACGGCGGGTTTAACCAAGAAAGAAGATTACCTGCGTACACAAATTGAAGAGTTGATGCGCACCTATCCCAAAGCGAGTTTTGAATTTCATGTAACGGAACAATACCGCAACATGAAGGAAGTATTAAACAATCATCCGCAGGTGGTGGAGTTTGCCAAAGAAGCCATTAACCGTGCAGGACTTACCGTTCGAATGGAAAGTATCCGCGGCGGTACCGACGGCAGTAAACTTTCTTTCATGGGATTACCGTGTGCTAATTTATTTGCGGGCCAGCAGGCTATACATTCCAAATTGGAATTTATAAGTGTACAGGATATGAATAAAGCGGTGAAGACAATGGTACACTTAGTGCAGATTTGGGAGGAGCGGAGCGGGGAAGGGAATGGGCAATAGGCAATTGGCAATAGGCAAAAAAGTTCCAAAATCCAAAAGACAAATTCCAAAAAACAAAGCCTAAAAAATAAAACCCCAAATCTAAAATCTAAGTACTAAAATCTAAATACTAAATACTACACAATTAATCCGTAATTTCATTTTCTAACTAAAACCAAAAAATAAAATGGAAGATATTTTATTATTTCTAAAAAGCAATTGGTGGATTGTTTTATTAGTGTTTATTTTCTTCAGCGGATTATATACCGTCAACCAGGGCACTATTGCCGTAGTTACCATGTTTGGTAAATACAGGAGAATAGCCGGTCCGGGCCTTCGGTTTAAAATCCCGGTGCTGGAACAGATATATAAAAAACTGTCTATCCAAAATCGTTCGGTAGAGCTGGAGTTCCAGGCGGTAACGCAGGATCAGGCCAATGTATATTTTAAAGTAATGATGCTCTTTGCCGTGCAAAACGCCAATGAAGAAACGATAAAGAAAGTGGCGTTTAAATTTATCAGCGATAAAGATTTGATGCAGGCGCTTATCAGAACCATCGAAGGTAATATCCGTTCTTTTGTAGCTACCAAAAAACAAGCGGAAGTATTGGGACTGCGCAAAGAAATTGTAGAGTATGTAAAAATAGAAATTGATCATACACTGGAAGACTGGGGTTATCATTTATTGGATTTACAAATCAATGATATCACTTTTGATAAAGTGATCCTCGATTCCATGAGTAAAGTGGTGGCCAGTAATAACCTTAAAGCCGCTGCCGAAAATGAAGGACAAGCTTTATTAATTACCAAAACAAAAGCCGCCGAAGCAGAAGGTAATTCTATAAAAATTTCGGCCGAAGCGGAAAGAACCGCGGCGCAACTGCGCGGACAGGGTGTGGCATTGTTCCGCCAGGAAGTAGCAAAGGGTATGACGGAAGCCGCCGAGCAAATGAAGCAGGCCAATTTAGATACCAATGTAATTCTCTTCAGCATGTGGACGGAAGCCATTAAAAACTTTGCCGAATACGGAAAAGGAAACGTGATATTTTTGGATGGCAGCGCCGAGGGCATGGAAAAAACAATGAAACAAATACAGGCCATGATGGTAAAGTCGATTGGAAGCGAGAAGTAGGATTTAAGTATATAAAGTTTATCAAGTAAATAGAGTATACAAAGTATATACAGTTTATAAAGTATATAATGTAATTCGGTTCTATACTTGAATTGTTGGCCTTGTAGAGGTGACATATTGGTAGCAAAATGAATCCGGTATGTTTTCAGAACTCCGTAGGAGTGACATATAATCGTAAAATAAAGCTGATCAAGTTTGGCTCCGCAGGGGCTTCGTGTTTATAAGCTTAAATAATATCATGGTAGTGGTTTGGCTCCGTAGGAGCCAAGTAAACGCATGCTGATGGCAAACACATTTTCTCAGATATATTTACAATTTGTATTTGCAGTTAAAGGCAGGCAAAGCCTGATACAAAGAGATCATAAAGAAGAACTGCATAAGTATATGACTTCCTCAGTTCAGGCTCGCAAAGCTAAAATGCCGGCTGTACATTGTATGCCGGATCATACACATTTATTCGTGGGTTTTAAACCATCGGTTTTAATATCTGATATTGTAAAGGAAATTAAAGTGCAAAGCAACGAGTTTATCACAAACAAAAAATGGATCAGGGGTAATTTTAATTGGCAGGATGCCCGCCTGACCGGACGGGCAGGGATACGGTGTATTTTCTTATGGTCATTCACAAATTGACAGCGTTTGCAAGTATGTGCTGAACCAAGAATCGCATCATAAAAAGAAAACATTCAGAGAGGAGTATCATGAATTTTTGGAAAAATTCGCAGTGCCGTATGAGGAACGTTTTCTTTTTGAATGGATTGATTAACCTAAGGATAAATTTCACGCGGCTCCACATGAGCCGTAATGCAGGGCGATTGCCCATTGCTATAAACACGATGCCCCGCCGGGGCAAAATAGCTTAACTTAATGACATTGTGTGGCGCAACGAAGCATTCATAGCTAAATGAATCCGCTATATTTTTAAAGCTTCGGAGGAGCTCCGTGTTTATAGTTACACATTATCTTAGTAGTATGTGGCTCCGTAGGAGCCACGTAAACAAATGCCGATGGCAGACACATTTTCAATAAACACAATGCCCGGCAGGGGTTTCTCAGGCATTCATCCTTCAAACTCTTTCTTTTAATACCATTGCAAGGCAATGGCTGTTAAAAAACCCACAAAGTATAGTGCCGCTCACAACGTGGCACTATTTTTTTCGTTCTTCCCCATCAGAGGGTAAAGGTTAAAAGACAAAAAAAAAAATTCAAAAGTCAAAAATCAAAAGACGAAAAGGTCAAAAGTTAGAGGCAGCACCCCGCAAAGATGGGGAAAGGCGTGAGGTCTTTGTTAATAAAAATTACCCGGCATAAAAAATGTAATTAAACGCATTGCACTACATTTACGAACCAAAGGATAAAAGACTATGTTTTACTTTTTACAGATTGCAGGAGATTCAGTTAAAAACGCGGCGAAAATTGTAACCGCGATGGGCGATAAAAATATGGACGGTCACATGAGTGCATGGGAGCTGTTGCAAATGGGCGGATGGATTATGATTCCGCTGGCTGTTATGTTGGTACTCGCTATTTATGTTACTATCGAAAGATCCATTGCCATACGCAATGCATCGCGGATAGATGAAAACTTTATGAATATTGTCCGCGATCATATTGTCAGCGGCAATGTAACGGCGGCCCGCAGCTTTGCCAAAAATACCAACAACCCCGTAGCACGTATTATTGATAAAGGTATCCAACGCATCGGCAAACCCATCGACAGCATCGAAAAAAGTATGGACAATGTGGGCCAGTTGGAAATGTATAAGCTCGAAAGAAATCTCGGTATACTTTCCGTAGTATCCAAAGCGGCGCCCATCTTCGGGTTCGTAGGTACGTTGGTAGGTTTAATGCAATTGTTTTCACGTATTAATTCTTCCAACGAATTTGAAGTAGGTACTATTGCCGGCGGTATTTATACCAAATTGATTACGTCTATTACCGGTTTGGTCATAGGTTTAGCAGCATACCTGGCATACAGTTTTTTAAATACGCAGATAGATAAGACCTCTAATAAAATGGAAGCCGCTTCATCCGATTTCTTAGATGTATTACAGGAACCTACACGCTAATAAAACGTACCGATGAAATTCAGAAAAAAACATAAAGAGGCATCGGAGGTATTTACCGACTCATTGAATGATATTCTTTTCATTCTGCTGATGTTCTTTTTAATAGTAGCTACGCTGGCCAATCCCAATGTAATAAAAGTGGGTTTGCCCCGCGGCACCAAGGATACCAAGGCCAAGCAAAATATCATGGTATCTATTGATAAAAATCAGCAATATTTTATAGGTACAAAACAGGTAGATAAAAGTATGCTCGATACGTTATTGTACCAGGAGATCATGAAATACCGTGTCAACATTACCGATACGCCTACCATTGTCATCAGCGCCGATACCATTTCCTATGTAGGCGAAATGTTCAACATTATGCGGTTGGCAAAAAGATACGGCGCCAAAACAGCAGCCAGTGTAAAGTAGATTTTATTTTATTGGCCGGTCTGTATTATCGTAGACCCCGAGTAAGGTTTGTGTGCTGCATCGGGGCTGCTATAGGGCTTCGGTGGCGTTTGCACCGTTCAACAATATAAATTCTTCTCAGCGTAATTGGAGCATTCTGATATTTGTTATATCAGCATCAAGTTAAGATTTTGAAGTTCCGTCAGGAACTTTTGGTGGGTAGTAATATGAAATAATTAGCACGAGGCGTTCCTATAGGAACGCTTGCTGCTTCTGAAATTCGGGTCTACCTACGATTTGTTCCTGACGGAACAAGATAGTATCTTCAATCATTAGGGTAAGAAAAATTAGCAACTCAGTAATTTGCATAAAGAAAGATACAAGACCCAAAAAACAAAACCCGATAGCTATCGGGTCTAAATCTAAATTGAAACTAATCGCTGATATACGACGGCTCTACATACCTGTTCAACCGACGGTAAGGGAATCGGCCGATCATGTAACCTACTGCGAATTTCTGCCGCACGATAAACTACTGAATTTTATTTACTGCTATTGGCAACTTAAAACCAATCAAACGCTGACAGAGTCCTTTAATTACCGTGTTGTAGCGGATGGTTGTATTGATATTTTTTTTGAGCTCAATAACCAGAAGGAAAACTTTGTGATGGGATTTTGCAAAAAGTATACGGAGTTTCTGCTTGACAATTCTTTTAATTATATCGGCATAAGGTTTCTGCCTGCAATGTTCCCGCAGCTGTTTAAAATAAACGCCGCTGAACTGAGCAACCGTTTTGAACAGCTTGACGCCGTCGTTCCGGTCACTGCAAATTTTATTGCAAACAGTTTTAATAATAAACAAACTCCCGCGGAAATAAAAAAAATATTGGATCATTACTTTATTCAATTGATGGCGAAGACAGATTTTAATTATGATAACAGGCTTTACGAAGCACTTGAAATAATTTTGAAAAATGCAGGTGTAGTTGATATAGAAAAAGATTTAAATACCGGTATCAGCCCGAGACAATTGCGCAGGCTCTTTGAATATTACATTGGTGATACACCCAAAACATTCAGCAAAGTTGTTCGCTTTCAAAATATATTGCGGGCCAAGCCCTCTGCGCAGAGCCTGCGAAAAAATAAACTTTTTTTTGATGCGGGATATTTCGACCAGGCGCATTTTATTAAAGACTTTAAAAACTTTTACGGTGTTACACCGGCTCGGGCATTCGGCCGCTGAATATTGTCCGAAATTTACAATGTTTGTTTTATTAAAAGTTGGATTTTTGTATCGTTAAACCAAACGAACAATGAAACGGCTATTTATTATTTTCACAGCCATTTGCATTTGGGTAAATGCCAATTCACAAACAACAACTAAAAATCAAAACAAAATGAAACTGAATGCAGGTGTCATTACGACTAAGTTGGCGGAGAGCAAGGTCTTTTACACTAACCTCTTGGGTTTTGGTGTTACATTCGAAAATGAATTTTATCTTTTGCTGCATACGCCCGACGGAAAAGAGGGAATTAGTTTTTTACTTCCCGATCATCCCTCGCAGCAACCTTTTTTTCATAAACCGTACACAGGGCAGGGCATGTACCTGACCATTGAAGTGGACAACGTAGATAAATTATATGCAGAGCTGAAAAAGAAAGGAGCGGTCATAAAGATTGATATTCGGAATGAACCTTGGGGCGACAGGCATTTCGCCATTGAAGACCCCAACGGAATCGGTATTGATATTGTAAAATATTCGCCACCGGCACAAAAATAAACTGAAATATGAAAACCGCAGTTTCAGATAATCTTAAAGGAGCAAAAAATATAGGGCCGACAATTGAGAAACGATTGAATGAAATTGGCGTGTTCTCTTTAACTGATTTGGCCCGAATAACACCCGTAAAAGCTTATCAAAAAATATGTAAGCTACACCCGGGTAAAACATTTCCCGTTTGTTATTATCTATACTCGCTGCAGGGGGCCTTGTCAGGCAGGCATTGGAATGATTTGCCGGAGAAATTTAAAAAAGATCTGCTGAAAAAAGTTTCCCGGTAAAATAAAATTAGATTTATTTTCTATGCTATTGCTGCGTCCAATAATCTATTACCAGTACCTTATCAAGCTGCGGTTTTAATATTTCAACAAAAGCCAGATGATCGGGATGCGGAAGATATATTGCACGGTCTTTTTCGCTTTTAAAACTTACAAAAAAGCAATGCGTAAATTCCTGATTCAAATTTTCGGGGCTGTTATTTTTGCCCCATTCAAAGGCGGCTATTTGCTTTATTTTTGACGGCAGCATACGAAAAGCGTTCTCTACTTTTTTTATATCGGCCTCCGAAGCGCTGTCTTTAAATTTAAATAAAACTGCATGGCGCAACAACTTGCCCGAAGAAGGCAATTTTTTTTGTGCATTGGCAACGGCTAAGACTGCTGTCAACAGCAGCAAGAGGGATAAAACTTTTTTCATAAAACTTTCTTATGTTTTACAAGATAGGAAAATTTTAGAATACCGGGAATCCTTTAGGTAAAACCGCATATATCATCTTATACCATCTTGATTTACTAAGTAGTCCAAAGCCCCCCGAACAGAACGGGCGGGGGCGGTGCGAATTACCAGTTGATCCTTAACTTAATGACATTGCCCTAAATCTCCGCCGATTGGCGGAGGGCTTACGAAAAATATTTTAATAAAAGATGCGTATAATATTTGAGACAGAAAGATTGATTGTTCTTCCTTATACCAAGGATAATGCCGATAATTTTTTTGCATTGAATGGTGATGAAGAGATCATGCGTTATATGCGTCCTGCAAAATCGGGAGAGGAGGTTTGAAGTCTGAGGTCAGATGTTTTAAGTTGATGCAGATTTAATTCCGACTTCTTAATTCCGACCTCTGACTTCGATCTCAAAACTTCGGACTAACCCCCGTATAATTATGCGGCGTAATCTTTTTCATTTCTTTCTTTATATCCTCTTTTATTTTCAGGCTGTCAATAAATTGGTGCATTGCTTTTTTATCAACCTTAGCAGTGCCGCGGGTTAAATCTTTTAATGCCTCGTAAGGATTCGGATAATTTTCTCTGCGTAAAATAGTTTGTATGGCTTCGGCTACTACGGGCCAGTTATCTTCAAGGTCCTGGTAAATTTTTGCGTCGTTTAAAATTAATTTGGTTAATCCTTTTTCAATAGATTTTACAGCAATGATGGTATGCGCAAAAGGAACACCTATATTTCTTAATACGGTGGAGTCGGTTAAATCTCTTTGCAGTCGCGATACCGGCAGCTTAGCCGAGAGATGCTCGAAGATGGCATTGGCCATGGAGAAATTTCCTTCCGCATTTTCAAAATCAATAGGATTTACTTTATGCGGCATGGCCGAGGAACCCACTTCACCTTTCACGGTTTTTTGTTTAAAATATTCCATGGAGATATAGGTCCATATATCGCGACAAAAATCAATCAGTACGGTATTGATTCTTTTCATGCTGTCGAAATGCGATGCAAGATTATCGTAGTGTTCTATTTGTGTAGTAAACTGCGAGCGGTTCAATCCTAATTTTTTATTTACAAACTCATTGGCAAATTTTATCCAATCCGTTTTAGGAAAAGCAATATGATGCGCATTAAAATTACCGGTAGCGCCGCCAAATTTTGCACTAAAGGGAATATTGATCAGTTGTTCTACCTGTGCTTCTATTCTTTCTGTAAATACCATTATCTCTTTTCCCAGTTTGGTAGGGCTGGCGGGTTGCCCGTGTGTATGTGCCAGCATGGGAATGTCTTTCCATTCGGTCGCTAATAATTTCAGTTGCGAATTTAAATTGAGAATGGCCGGCAGGTATTCGTATTCTATGGCATGCTTCCAGGAAAGCGGTATGGCCGTGTTATTAATGTCTTGTGATGTTAATCCGAAATGAATCCATTCTTTTACATCTTTACCGCCGCATTTTTCCAATTCAATTTTTAAAAAATACTCTACCGCTTTTACATCATGATTGGTTTTGTATTCAATTTGTTTTATTTCCTGTGCATCTTCGGGGCCAAAGTCTTCAGCAATTTTATTCAAATGACTGACGATTTTAGGAGAGACTTTAAATATTTTTTTATTGGCAAGGAAAAGGAAATACTCCACTTCTACTAAAACCCGGTATTTCATCAGGGCGTATTCAGAGAAATATTCATCTAAGTGATGTACTTGTTTGCGATAGCGGCCATCGATGGCGGAAACAGCGGTAAGAGAGCTCAGTTCCATGTGTGTCGTTTTGCGGTTTATTTGTTTAAGGGTTGAATGGTTTAAAGTTTTCAATCTCCGTATAATTAATATGTTCAGAAAGGAGACTTATACCGAATCGCAATGTAAAATAGCCTCCCGTACGTACGGGATGACACTTCTTGCCGCTCTCGGTATAATACCGATTCTTTTGGACTAAATTATAAATCAATCGGGTATTAAATCAAAAAAACACCAACCGGTAACAATAAACAAAATTGAGTTTCTATATTTGTTGCAAAAGTAACTGATTTGGACAAGAAGGTAAAGGTTGGCATAGTAAGTTATCTGAATACAAGGCCATTGATTTACGGGTTGCGGTTGCCGCCCGTGAGTGAACAGATAGAATTGATAGAAGAGCACCCGGCGAAATTGGCCGATATGCTTATCAGCGGTGAGATTGATTTGGGATTGATACCCGTAGCCGCTATCCCGCAATTAAAAGAGCATTATATAGTAGGTGATTATTGTATAGGCACCGAAGGTGAGGTAGCATCGGTTTGTTTATTCAGCGAAGTGCCGGTGCAGGAAATTAAAAAAGTTTATTTGGACTACCAGAGCCGCTCCTCCGTAGCATTATTACAATGGTTGATGAAAGAATATTGGGGCATACATCCCGAAATTATACATGCAGCAGATGACAGTTTCAGAAAAGAAATAAAAGGCACAGCCGCCGGTTTGGTTATTGGCGACAGGGCCTTTGAACAACGAAAAGTTTCCACCTTTATATATGATCTAGGAGCTGAGTGGAGATCAATAACGGGCTTGCCCTTTGTATTTGCAGCTTGGGTAAGTAATAAACCTTTACCGGAATCATTTATAAAAACATTTAATGAGGCCAATGCATTGGGATTAAATTTTATTGATGACATTGTTGCTGCAAACGCCTTTGAATTATATGACCTGAAAAAATATTATAACCTGCACATCAGTTACAGGTTGGATGAGAGGAAAAAACGGGGGATGGAATTGTTTTTACAGCATATAAATCAATAGTATATTTTTGCAAAAATCTTTGTGAATGAAGAAAGCTCTCATTACCGGCATTACAGGACAGGACGGCGCTTATCTCGCTGAATTTTTACTGAAAAAAGGATATGAAGTGCATGGCATTAAACGTCGCTCTTCTTTACTCAATACGGAGCGGATTGATCATTTGTATCTTGATCCGCATGAGCCGAATGTAAAAATGCGATTGCATTACGGCGATCTGACCGACTCTACCAATATTATACGCATAGTACAGCAGGTACAGCCCGATGAAATTTACAACCTCGGTGCTATGAGCCACGTGCAGGTTAGTTTTGAAGAGCCCGAGTATGTAGCTAATACAGACGCGGTGGGTACATTACGACTGTTGGAAGCTATTCGTATTTTGGGGTTGGAAAAAAAGACGAGAATTTACCAGGCCTCTACTTCCGAATTGTATGGTAAAGTACAGGAGACGCCGCAAAGCGAAACGACTCCCTTTTATCCGCGTTCGCCATATGGTGTTGCCAAAATGTATGCTTATTGGATAACGGTAAATTATCGTGAAGCTTACGGTATGTTTGCCTGCAATGGTATCTTATTTAATCATGAAAGTCCTGTACGAGGAGAAACTTTTGTAACAAGAAAAATAACAAGAGGAATAGCGGAGATAGTTTTGGGATTGAAAAATAGATTATGGTTGGGAAATCTTAATGCTAAAAGGGATTGGGGCCATGCCAAAGATTATGTGGAAGCTATGTGGCTGATGTTGCAGCAGGAAAAGCCGGAAGACTTTGTAATAGCTACCGGTATTACTACGGCTGTAAGAGATTTTGTAAAAATGGCTTTTCATCATGCAGGCGTTGAAGTGGGTTTTGAAGGAAAGGACGAAAATGAAAAAGGTATTGTGGTAAATGTTTTGAATAAGGAAATAAAATTGAAAAAAGGCGATGTTGTTCTTGCAATTGATAAACGCTATTTTCGTCCTACCGAAGTGGATTTACTGTTGGGAAACCCGACCAAAGCAAAAGAAAAATTGGGATGGGTGGCTAAATGCAGCGTTGATGAATTGGCAAAAGAAATGATTGAAGCTGATATAGAGCTTTTCAGAAAAAAAGTATTATTAAAACAATCAGGATTTACCACACCGAATCAATACGAATAATGGAAAAAGGGGATAAAATTTTTATAGCAGGTCACAGGGGAATGGTTGGCAGCGCTATTGTAAGAAAATTACAACAGGAAGGTTTCGCCAATCTTATTTTAAAAACATCCGCTGAATTGGATTTAAGAAACCAGCAACAGGTAAATGATTTTTTTGCCGTTGAAAAACCGGCGTATGTTTTTTTAGCAGCAGCAAGGGTAGGAGGTATTGTTGCCAATAATACCTACCGTGCCGAATTTTTGTATGATAACCTGATGATGGAGTCAAATATTATTCATGCAGCTTACGTAAATAAATCAGAAAAATTATTGTTTCTCGGAAGCTCTTGCATCTATCCTAAGTTGGCACCGCAACCGTTGAAAGAAGAATATTTGCTGACCGGTTTGCTGGAACATACAAACGAACCTTATGCTGTTTCTAAAATTGCCGGTATAAAATTATGCGAAGCATACAGGGATCAGTACGGTTGCAATTTTATAGCTGCCATGCCTACTAATTTATATGGTGAGGGAGATAATTATCATCCTACCAATTCACATGTTATACCGGGGTTGCTGCGCAAGTTTCATGAGGCCAAAGAAAATAAAAAAGATTTTGTAGAAATATGGGGCACCGGTTCGCCGCTGCGTGAGTTTATGTATGTAGATGACCTGGCCGATGCCTGTTTTTTCCTGATGCAAAAGTATAATGACCGGAAGTCGCCGCTGCGTGAGTTTATGTATGTAGATGACTTGGCCGATGCATGTGAGCGCAAACAATCTTTTTATTAATGTAGGAACGGGTGAAGAGTTAACTATTAAAGAATTGGCCTTACTGATAAAAGAAATTACCGGCTATACCGGTGAAATAAAATTTGATACAACAAAACCCGATGGTACACCGAGGAAACTGATGGATCATACAAGATTGGAAAGTATGGGATGGAAACACAAAGTGAGTTTGAAAGAAGGACTGAAGGTGGCTTATAAATTATTTTCTCAAGCTTAGTTGTTTTAGCTAAATGCAATTTGATTTTTGATTTGCCTAAATTACGATTGAATATGAAAGTAGTAATCTTCGCCGGTGGTCTTGGTACCCGAATTTCCGAAGAAACGGATACACGCCCCAAGCCCATGGTGGAAATTGGCGGTAAGCCGATCCTTTGGCATATTATGAAGACTTACAGCCATTATGGTTTTAATGATTTTATTGTTTGCCTCGGTTATAAAGGATATGTGATTAAGGAATATTTTATGAACTACTTCATACATAATTCGGATGTGACAATTGATTTGGCGGCTAATAAAACAGAGATTCACGGTACCCGTTCCGAAGCATTTAAAGTGACATTGGTAGAAACGGGTTCGGATACAAAAACTGCGGGCCGTCTGCAACAGGTACAAAAATATATTGGCGATGAGGATTTCATGCTTACGTATGGTGATGGTGTTTGTGATGTAGATATAAAAAAATTACTGAGCTTTCATCAATCGCACGGCAAAACAGCTACCGTTACTTCTATTCAATTAGATGCACGATTTGGCGGTATGGATTTGGCGGAAGATGGCAGCGTGGTTTCTTTTCGTGAAAAAGCAAAGGACGAAAGCAAATGGATTAACGGGGGTTATTTTGTTTTAAAGCCGGATGTATTCAACTATTTGAAAGGTGATATGAGTAATATGATGTGGGAAGATGAACCGTTGGAGAAATTGACCAATGATAAAGAATTAGTTGCCTTTAAGCATACCGGTTTTTGGAAACCCATGGATGCTTTGAGGGATAAATTAGAATTGGAAGAACTTTGGAAAACTAATCGTGCAAAATGGAAGGTCTGGTAAATGGGTTAAGTCAGCAAATTGGAAACATAGGATTATCTTTTAAAGAAATTAATTAACACAGGTATATTTTAAATTATAAATGCAGGTTCTCTAATTCCCCTTTAGGCCCGCCCGTACCGGTACGGGCGGGGGTTAGGGGCATCAAGCAAAATGGAAAGTGTGGTAAATCATTCAATCGAATCATATTATAAAGGCAAAAAAGTTTTTGTAACGGGCCATACCGGTTTTAAGGGTGCCTGGTTTATTACTTGGTTACATTTATTGGGTGCAAAAGTGAAAGGATATTCATTGCCGCCCGAAGATGATAATTCTCTTTTTTCAATTATCTCTCCGCATATAGAATTTGAAAACATTTTTGGTGATATCCTGGATAAGAAAAAATTGCAAACTGAATTAGAAAATTTTCAACCTGATTTTGTTTTTCATTTGGCTGCGCAGGCATTGGTAAGGCGTTCTTACGAAATACCTGCTGAAACTTTTGAAGTGAATGTTGCAGGTACGGCCAATGTATTGGAAGCGGTAAATAAATTGCCCGGCAAATGCACGGTGGTGATTGTTACTACTGATAAAGTATATGAGAACAGGGAAACCGATTATCATTATAAAGAAGAAGATGTCTTGGGCGGCTATGATCCTTACAGTGCATCCAAGGCCGCTGCTGAAATTGTTGTCAGCTCTTTCAGAAATTCTTTTTTTAATATAAAAAATTACAGCGTTCATCAAAAAGCGATTGTAAGTGCAAGAGCAGGGAATGTAATTGGCGGTGGTGACAGAAGTACTGACAGGATCATCCCGGATATTATTCGTTCATTGGAAAATAATATTCCCGTTGAAGTAAGAAACCCTTTGGCAGTGAGACCTTGGCAGCATGTTTTGGAACCGCTGAACGGTTACCTTTTAGCCGGTATGTTGTTGGATACGGATGCAGGTATATTTTCCGGAGCCTACAATTTCGGTCCTTTAGCAAATGATCATTTGCCTGTAAAAGAATTGGTAGAAAAAGCAATTGAATATTGGGGAAGCGGAACTTGGGCAGATAAATCTGATCCCGGACAACCGCATGAAGCAGGCCTGTTGCAATTGGATATAACCAAAGCCAAAAAGATATTAAACTGGCATCCAAAACTAACAAGTAAGGAAGCGGTAGAGTGGACGATAAATTGGTACAAGCAATCGCCTGTGAATATTTTTCAATTTACTTTGGATCAAATAAAAATCTATCAGCAAAAATGATTTTTACCGAAACATCTTTGAAGGGTAGTTATCTAATTGACTTAAATCTTTTTGAGGATGAAAGAGGATGGTTTGCACGTACCTATTGTAAAAATGAATTTGCTGAAATCGGTTTTAATAAAGAATGGGTGCAGATGAATCATTCCTTTACAAAACAAAAAGGAACCTTAAGAGGAATGCATTACCAGTTGCCGCCTTACAGCGAAATAAAATTAGTACGTTGCATCGCCGGCGCCGTGTACGATGTAATTGTGGATTTACGAAAAGACTCCGCTACTTTTTTACAGTGGTTTGGAACGGAGCTGTCAGCAGAAAATAAAAAGATGCTTTATATACCCGAAGGTTTTGCACATGGTTTCCAGGCGATGACAGATAATTGCGAACTGATCTATCACCATTCGCAATTTTATAAACCCGGTGCGGAAGGCGGTATAAGATATAATGACGACAAAGTAAATATAAAATGGTTATTACCTGTAACCGCTGTGTCAGATCGGGATAATCAACATCCTTTATTGGATGAAAATTTTAAAGGAGTATAATTATGCAATGCAGATTTTGTAAAACCGAATTGGAACATGTATTTATTGATTTATTTAACTCGCCTGCTTCCAATTCTTTTTTAAATAAAGAACAATTGAATGAACCGGAAACTTTTTATCCGTTAAAAGTGTATACCTGTCACCAATGTTTCCTGGTGCAGGTAGATGAGTATAAGAAAAGTGATGCGATTTTTGACAGTAACTATGTATATTTTTCATCGTACAGTACAAGCTGGCTGAAACATGCTAAAGAATATACTGAGATGATGATCCGGCGGTTCGGGTACAATAACAAATCGTTGGTAATTGAAGTAGCTTCCAATGACGGGTATCTTTTACAATACTTTAAAGAACTGAATGTACCGGTGTTGGGAATAGAACCAACAGCTAACACTGCTGAAGCTGCTAAAGAAAAAGGGATTGAATCGGCGGTAGATTTTTTTGGCGTACGATTGGCGAAGGAATTAACCGCAAAAGGAGTACAGGCGGACTTGCTGTTGGGAAACAATGTACTGGCGCATGTACCGGATATTGTAGATTTTGTCGGCGGTATGAAAATTATTTTGAAGCCGGGCGGCATTATCACGATGGAGTTTCCGCATTTAATGCAATTGGTAGATAATAACCAGTTCGATACTATTTATCACGAGCATTTTTCTTATTTATCATTTCATACGGTAAAACAAATTTTCGAATCGCAGGGATTGGAACTATTTGACGTGGAAGAAATACCCACGCATGGCGGCTCTTTACGCATTTATGCAAAACACAAGGAGGATGCAGCAAAAGAGATAACTGCTAATGTATTTAATCTTATAAAAAAAGAAACGGATAAAGGATTGACCGGCGGCCTTGCTTATTATGATAATTTTCAGCAAAAGGCATTAAAAGTAAAAATAGATTTGATTGAGTTTCTCATCAACCAAAAAAAATCGGGGAAGAAAGTAGCGGCTTACGGCGCGGCGGCAAAGGGAAATACCTTACTCAATTACTGCGGTATTAAAAGCGATTTAATTGATTTTGTAGTGGACGCCAATCCGCATAAGCAAAATAAATTTTTACCGGCAAGCCATATACTTGTAATGAATGAAGCACACTTAAAAAATATAAAGCCTGATTTTGTAATTATTCTTCCCTGGAACTTGAAAGAAGAAATTACACAGCAGCTTTCGTATATAAAAGAATGGGGAGGAAAATTTGTTATCCCGATTCCTTCTTTGCAAATCATTTAATAAGTTATTAAATTTTATACCGGTAATGTATGATTCCGATTTAACAGAACATAAGCCTTCCGCCGATCGGCGGAGTGGTTTGGAAGGGCCGAAAGTATTAGTTACAGGAGCAACAGGTTTTATCGGTAATTATGTAATTGATGAATTGCTGAAACGCAACTGTACGATTATAGCGTCTTCGTCGAATATTGAAAAAGCAAAAGAAAAAAAATGGTTTCCCCAAGTAAATTATATTCCTTTTGATTTTAAAGATTTTAATGATTCAATTAATTATTACGATTATTTTGACAGACCCGATTTAATGATTCATTTGGCTTGGGAGGGTTTGCCGAACTATAAGGCTTCTTTTCATACTGAAGTAAATTTGCCGCGGCATTATTCTTTTTTAGCTAATCTTATAAGAAACGGTTTGCCTGACTTAACGGTAACCGGAACCTGTTTTGAATACGGCATGCAGGAAGGTTGCCTCACTGAAGAAATGGAAGCCCGGCCCGCCAATGCTTATGCTATTGCAAAAGACAGCCTGCGCATGCAATTGGAGCAATTGCAGAAGCAAAAGGCTTTTCATTTGAAATGGGTGCGGTTATTTTATATGTATGGCGAAGGACAAAACCCAAATTCCTTACTTTCGCAGTTAGACAGAGCATTAGCAAATGACGAAAAGATTTTTAATATGAGCGGCGGCGAGCAGGTAAGGGACTATTTACCCGTAGAAAAAGTAGCCGAATATATCGTGGCTATAGCGCTACAAAAGAATATTACCGGCATTATTAATTGCAGCAGTGGCAAAGGAATTACTGTAAAGCAATTCGTACAGAACTATTTAATAGAAAAAAGCAAAAGTATTTCACTCAACCTTGGGTATTACCCCTACGCCGATTACGAGCCGATGAGTTTTTGGGGGGATGATGGGAGGTTGAAGAAAATAATTAATAAGACATTGTAGAAAGCTTTGTTAATTTGTTTCTAAAAAAGAGAAAGATCACTTCCGCGAATGACTATCATTTTAGGAAGTAATCTTTCAGTATTAATAAAATAACTACAACGAATTATTTAACTTTTTTCATTGACTGATATTTTCCTGTGAAATTACTACCGCCTGTTAAATCTTTCCATGTTCCGGAAGAAAGTGTGTCACTGGCAGGGTTAAAAGTAAATTTTGATGATTGAGTAACAGTTACATTCGGAAAATTAATCGAACTGTAAGTACAAGTAAGATTATGTACCATTTAAAGCCCATGTACCCTGAGAATAATAGGTGGCGCCATTACCGCCTTTTCCCTCAGTAAGTAAAGTGTTATCAGGTTTAAAGTGAAAACTGAAATATAAAGCCGGTTGCTCAGGTACTTGGTCTACTGTATATGTACCGATCCATATTCCGGGGACTGTATTTATTTTAGGCTCAACCGGGCACTCTTTTTCGCAAGATAAAAAAGTGATAGAAAGTAACAGGGCAAATAATAAAGGAGTAAAAATTTTAGTCAATTTCATGATTTTGGGATTTAAATTATTAATTTATTACATACGAATACTGCTTGGACAATGACAAATTATCGATCAAACGTAAAAATTGTAATATTAGTATTCGTACGAATAGGGTTATTTTATTATTTATGATGCAAGTCAAAACCCAAATTCACTATTTTCGCAGTTAAGCAGGGTTTTGGCATCAGCGAGACTGGCAGCTTAGAGGCTATCTGGTTATTGAAAAGTCGCTGAACGTATTGTTACGATAGATCACAACAAGGCCAAATAGTGTTTTAAAATAAATTTATAATATGCATATTCGTAAAAGAACAACGTGTCGCGTTTGTGGCTCACCTTCTTTAACACCGGTAATAGATTTAGGCCTCAGTACTTGCAAGGCTCATTTGTAAAACCCGGAAAAGAAATGCCATCTCAACGTAAAATCAATTGTTCGCTGGTAAGATGCAATCCGCAAATTGATGAAAATGCTTGTGGATTATTGCAAATGGAACATAGTGTGCCGCCTGAAATTTTATATGCTGCCTATTGGTATCGAAGCGGAACAAATGCTACTATGAGAAATCATTTAAAAGATATCGTAGATACTCGTTTAACTTATAAAAAAGAAAATTGCAATGTGTTGGATATTGGTTGTAATGATGGTACTTTATTTGGTTATTACCCGGAGAAATTTGTAAAATTCGGTTGCGATCCAAGTGATGTAGCGCAGGAAGTAAAAATTGCTACAGTGGTTCAGGATATTTTTCCTTCCGCAGAATTATGTAATGTAATCGGGGATAAAAAAATGGATATCATTACTTCGATTGCGATGTTTTACGATTTGGAAAGTCCTGTTGATTTTGTAAAAAATATTAAACATTTTTTATCACCTGAAGGTATATGGGTTTTTGAAATGAGCTATATGCCGCAAATGCTGGAAATGGATAGTTATGATACCATTTGTCATGAGCATCTGGAATTTTACAGTTTCGCCGTGTTGGAAAAAATTGCAGCTATGGCTGATATGAAAATATTCAAAATATCTTTTAATGATATTAACGGCGGTAGTATTCGATGTTATGCTACGCACAAAGAAAGTGGTTTATATTATAGTCAAGAGGATCATAAATTCATGAATGAGATAAGACAAAAGGAATTTGATTTGGAACTGGATACCGATAAACCCTATGTTGCTTTTCAATACCGTATAGAAAAAGTAAAGAATGATTTACATGACTTGCTGGTAAAACTTAAAAAGGAAGGCAAAAAAGTGCATGTGTACGGTGCTTCTACCAAGGGTAATACAATATTGCAATGGTGCGATATTAATAATATGCTGGTTGAATATGCAGCTGAGCGTAATCCTGATAAATATGGCGCCTATACTCTGGGAACCAATATTCCCATTATCAGCGAAGCAGAAAGCCGTGCCATGAACCCGGATTATTATTTGGTACTGCCCTGGCATTTTAAACAGGAGTTTTTGGAAAGAGAGAAAGAAGCACTTGACAAAGGAACCGGATTTATTTTCCCGATACCGACAATTGATATTTATAAAAAATAACTAATTGATGATACGTAAGATAATTAGAATTTTTCTAAATAAGTACAATTACGATATCATTAAGATAGATTGGAAAGACCCCAATAGATTTAAGATTACGTCAGATATAGAGGGTCTCGATTTATTTGACACACCTACCGGTAAGTTTTATTTACCTGATTTTCTAAATACCGATATTGTTTCAAATGTTATAAGGCGCGGCGAATTGTTTGATGAAAATATTATAAATCTTGCAAGGAAATATCTTAAAAAAGGTGATACTGTATTGGATGTAGGTGCTAACTACGGACAAATGACAGTAGAGCTTTCTAAAATTACAGGTGTTGCCGGGCAGGTTTATTCGTTTGAAGCCGAAGCGTATGTTTATTCTATTTTAGAAAAAAATATCCTGATCAATAAATGTACAAATGTTACTCCTGTTTTCGGAGCAGTATATTTTGAAAACGATGTTGAGCTGATTTTTCCCGAACCGGATTTTAAACAGTTTAAGACTTATGGATATTATGGGTTGAATATGAAAACTAAAACGGGCAGGAAAGTCAAAACTATTACCATTGACAGTATGAACATACCTGAGAAAATTGGTTTTATGAAAATAGATGTACAGGGCGCGGATTTGTTTGCGATGCAGGGTGCAAAAAATACGATTATCAAAAATAAAATGCCGATTGTGTTTGAATTTGAACAGCAATTTCAGGAGAACTTTAATACGTGTTTTCAAGATTATGTAGATTTCGTACAAAGCATCAATTATAAATTTGCAGGTACAATTGATGATATAAATTTTTTAATTGTACCTGACCACTACACTGCCAAGATTTGAGAAAATGAATATAAAAAGATTTATCGGTAAATGCCGGAAGGGGCTGGATATTATTACACTTAAAGCCAAAGCGACATATTCCCAAGCCGGCGAAGATATAATTGTACAGTATCTTTTCGACAGTATGAAAATTGAAAAACCAACCTATCTCGAAATCGGCACCAATCAACCTTTGGTATGTAACAATACTTATAATTTTTATTTAAAAGGTTGTTATGGTGTTTGTATAGAACCTGATAAAAATATGGTGGATTTAATTAAAAGGAAACGACCCCATGATATTGTATTAAATATTGGTATAGGTCTGTCAGAAACTCCGAATGCAGTATTTTATTTATTCCCGACAAAAGTGAATGGCTGGAGTACTTTTTCCGAAGAAGAGGCCTTGCTTCGACAAAAAGAAACGGGTATAAACTTCACCAAAGTCGAAGTGCCCTTAAAGTCAGTTAATAATATCATAGCTGAGCATTTTAAACCGTATCCAAATTTTATCTCTTTGGATGTTGAAGGGTTGGATTTGGCTATTTTGCAGTCTCTGGATTTCGCAAAATACAAACCTGAAGTAATATGTGTTGAAACGATAACATTCGGATATTTAAACAATACCGAAGAAAAGATAAGCAGTATAAGTGACTTTATGCATTCGAATGGATACATTACTTATGCCGATACGCATGTAAATACAATATTTTGCAGGGCTGACGTATTTAAAAAAAAATAAATGAAAGCAATTATCTGGGGAGCCAATGGACAGGATGGATACTATTTAAGTGCTTTACTTAAACAAGCAGGGTGTGAAGTAATTGGCATCAGTAAGGATGATGTTAACAAAGTAAATATCGCTGACTATGAGCAAGTAAGTACACTTATAAAAGAAACGCAACCTGATTATATTTTTCATCTCGCTGCCAATTCTACAACGAGGCACTATGCCTGGAAAGAGAATCACGAAACCATCAGTACGGGCAGTTTAAATATCCTGGAATCTGTAAAGGAATTTTCACCTCACTCAAGAGTCTTTTTATCAGGCAGCGGTTTGCAATTCGACAATAAAGGGAATCCTATTTCAGAAACAGATCCTTTTTCTGCTACAAGTATTTATGCAGTAAGTCGTATTCATACAGTTTATGCCGCAAGGTATTACCGCTCACAGGGGTTAAATATTTACATTGGTTATTTTTTTAATCATGACAGCCCGCTGCGGAGTGAAAGGCATATAAATAAAAAAATAATTGAGACGGCAAAACGAATTGCTGCAGGCAGTAAGGAAAAGCTTGAAATAGGGGATATGAGTGTAATGAAGGAATTTGGATTTGCCGGCGATATTGTCAAGGGTATTTGGACATTGGTGAAACAGGATATAATTACGGAGGCAGTTATCGGTGCCGGTAAGGCACATACTATCGAAGAATGGATAAACATCTGTTTTTCCGATCAGGGGCTTGTTTGGAAACAGCATGTCGTTCAGACCGGAAACTTTATTCCCGAGTACAAGGTGCTTGTTTCAAATCCCGCTCTGATTAATTCAATTGGATGGAAACATGAAACCGATATTACTGCATTGGCAAAAATGATGTCCTTATAATATGCGTACAAAAATTCTGATACTTACCCTTAATGATTACATCATTTATCAGCCCACTATTCTGAGCCTTTATGATTACCTGGCTAAGGATGCAAATGTAAAAATTATTTCTTTTAAACCGCAGTTTGCCACAAAAAAGAAAGATGAGAAAAGAAATATTGAATACTTGGAAACTAATTACTGGCTGACGCATTTTTTTACTAAAACGGATTTCATCTTATCGAAATTATCCCGGTTAATAAAAGTTTTCAAACCGGGGTTTACTTACCATTATCTTTTTTATAATAAATACCTCCCGTCTATTCTTAAAAATAAACTTAAAAAGGAGAACGATAAATATGATGAAGTAATAGCCGTTGACCTGCAAGTCCTTTATCTTGCCCAACAGCTTTTCGGCTCTGTTCAGTTTCTGTCTCTTGAAGTAGATAATGACACCAATCGTTATTATAAAAAAATTGATACTAATAAAATTAAATCCGTTTTTGTTCAGAGTGAGATACGTTATAACTACATGTTCCCCGGAAAAGATATCAGGAAGTTTATAGTACAGAACGCTCCTGTTTATAAAGAACTTGATTGCACAGTACAGCAAAGAAAAAATTTTATCTGGGCAGGTGCCATTGACAGGCGATTGGCTGTGTTAGATTGTCTTGAATTCTTTAAGCAATACCCGGCATATAAGCTTTTGCTTAAAGGCGGCGGAGATATTAAGACAAGAAAGATTATTGAAAACCGCTATAGCGAATTGTTGAGTTCGAAGAGAGCTCTTATTGATCAGTCATACCTGGATGCAGATGAGTTTGTAAAATTCCTTTCAGGATTCAGGATTGGTTTTTGCTTTTATGCATGGGATTTAATAAAAGCAAGTTTTAATTATCAAACGGCGCCGTCAGGTAAAATGTTTATGTACATGGCAGCGGGTACACCGGTTATTGCTTGTAAAATTCCCGGGTTTAGTTTTGTAGAAGAATTCGGAGCAGGAGTCCTAATAGATGATTATAAACCCGAGACAATTGAAGCTGCTGTAAAAATAATTGAAGCTGATTACACGAAGTATTCTGCAGGCTGTATAGAGGCAGCTAAGTACTTCAGTTTTGATAAAAGTATTAAACCCTATCTTGAATATTTATTAACCTGTAAGTAGCGACCCCTGTTTTTTTTTATGAAATACTCCATCATACTTCCTGTTCATAATGGCGGAGAATATATAAAGCTTTGCGTGCAAAGTATTCTTGATCAGACCCTGCCGGATTTTAATTTACTGGTTCTTGAAAATTGCAGCAATGACGGCACCGCCGAATGGCTTCACTCATTAAAAGATGATAGAATAAGATTAATCCCTTCTCAAAAGTTATTAAGTATTGAAGAGAATTGGACACGGATATTTTCTCTTATGAAGGATGAGTTTATGACAATGATTGGACATGACGACCTGTTGGATAAAGATTATCTTAAAAAAATGGATGATCTTATTCAGAAGTATCCGAATGCTGGCCTATATCAATCTCATTTTCGTTTTATAAACGAAGCGGGTGCATTTAAAAAAAAATGCAAGCCAATGAAAGAAATCTTGCAACCTGAAGAATTTCTTGAATATTTTTTGAATGGAAGAATTGATATAATGGGTACAGGCTTTATGATGCGTTCAGCTGATTATGACAGAGTTGGCGGCATACCTTCTTATCACAATCTATTATTTGCGGATATGGAATTATGGTTGTCCCTGGCTGCTCAGCGCTTTTTAGCAGTAGAACAGGCTGAACTGTTTTCTTACAGGCGGCATTCGGGTGCAACCACGGCCTCAACGGATGTGCAGGTAATTGTTAAGGCATTAGATAAATTTATTAACTTTCTAAACCGGTTGCGAAGTACTGATGAAAAATATGAAGGGGTTATTCAACGCAACGGTAATAACCTGTTGGTGGGATATTGCCAAGGACTTACGCATAAATTATTACGTAGAACTGACGATTTGCGGAAAGGATCAACAGTAGCAGACGTGATTAATCAGTTCAGAAAATTGGGTAAGAAATTAAATACTGTTGAAAATTTCGAGCCTTTGGATTATTTTAAAATACGACTTGCGAAAATAATTGATGAAAACAGATTTCTTCGAAACTGTTTTTTAGTATTTAAAAAAGTAATAAAAAAGCCAATCCTTAAATAGCAGTTCTCTTATTCCTATTCTTCCACTGAAACCATTTTTTCCCTGTAGTAGTTTGCATAAAATGATGCAGGGCTTTTTGCCTCGCCTGCCAGAGAGTTTGTTTAAAGCTGTAGCCGATATGTTGCCGGTAGCTTTTTTTTACTTCTTCCAATCCTTTTGTAAATTGAGTACTGCTTGCGCCACCTGCGGCAAAACAGGAGAGCGGTTTGGGTATAAAAATAAATTTTTCATTGCGGATTTGAACCAAAAAATCGTAATCCATTGCTACTTTAAAATCCGTATTGTAAAGCCCGTGCCGGTTATACACTTCTCTTTTGATAAACATGGTTGGGTGGGCAACTTGCCGCATGCCCTTCCACAACAATCTTTTTTCAAATGCCAAACCGCTGATAATATCTATGGCACCGCGGTGCTGTACATATTGTGCGTGACTCCACATCAATGAGCTATCTGCAGCAAAACAATCCGCGACCGTTTTAACGGCATCTTTAGTATAATAGGTGTCCCCTGAGTTAAGCAAATGAATTATATCTCCTTTTGCACGAAGAATACCTTTATTAAATGCATCCGCAATCCCGTTATCTCTTTCGCAAATCCAACGGCGGTAAAGCGGTTGAGTATTTTGCTCTAAGTAATTTTTTATATCACCGCCAGATGAACCATCAATAATTAAATGCTCATAAGGCAGAACGGTTTGTTCGTCAACTGAACGGCAGGTTTCAACAAGCTCATTTAGATTATTAAAGCAAATGGTTATAACGGTAATTGTATTCATTTGTAAAAATCTATTTACCTAAAAGGCCTTTTAATGCATCAATCCTGAATTGAACAACCGGCCATGATTTGGCAGGCGTACCTTTAACTAAATAATAAAGACCAATTACAAATGAACCGGCTAATTTGTAGAAGTACTCTGCAATTTTTTTAATATAGTTCCATTGACTGACTTCAAGCATCCTTACTTTTTCTCCGCGTCCGATACCTGAGGCCACACGGTACATATATTCCTTGGTTAGTTTATCTACTTCCACTACATGCTGAACAATAATAGCGGGATCATAATAAACTTTTTTACCTGTTGCTTTCAGGCGCATAAAGAAATCTTTCCCCTCCCCGCCTATTCTCAGTGTTCCCTTTACTCCCGGCAAAGCCGTATTAAATCCTTTTATTTCATCAAAAGCTGTCTTTTTTACAATCATATTCGATTCCAGCGGATACTTGTCGGGTTTAAATTCTTCCGTCTCTTTGCTGTAATCAAAATTGCCCACCAACGATGAAACATAATAAGACATCCATTTAGGTTCTGCAGGAATATATTTCGGAATAATCCGACCACCGCCCGCATCTGCCCAATAGTTGTTTTTAAATAGCGATAAAATTTTTTCTATAAAATCGGGATTGGCTATTGCATCATCATCCATAAAACAAAGTAGGGGCGATTGTGCAATAACGGCACCGGTATTTCTTGCAAAGGAAGAGCCCTGATTTTTCTCTTCCTGGTAACGGGTATTTAATTCAGGATGCGCTGAAATATAAGCTGTACAAACTTCTTTAGTATTGTCAGTGCTGTTATTATCTACTATTATTACCTCATACAAAGCCTTTTTTCCGCTGTTTGGTGATAAAGACTGTCGAGCGCCGCTGTAATATAGCGGCCCCTGTTGTATGAGCAAATTATTATAGAAACCTGTAACGTATTACCCATGATCTTTTAAAAATAATATAACCCTTCGAATTATTTTTTTCCAACTGTAATTTTCATTTAATAGCCGCGGGATTTCAATCCGAGGCACAATTTTTTTCTATCTGTTTCAGGAAATCATTCCAATCAAGGGTATTGACTGAAAATAAAAATTGTCCGTAGCTATCCGCATATTTTTTTCCAGCATATATCTAAACGCTACTACTCCGAACCCATAACTCAACGCATCAATCACTTTCGTCTGGACGCCTCCACCTGTAAGTACAGGATTTATAAATACATCTGCTGCTGCAAAATAATTTTCAATATCCTCTGCTTCGCCGGCATTTATAACCATGGGGTGCGACAGGCTGTTAAGATATTGAAAGGACGGCAACTTATTTCTTCCGCAGATAATAATCCGGCCTTGGAAATTACTCTCCGCAAGTCTTGGTGCAATTTCTTTATAAATATTCTCTACTGCTGTTGCATTGGGCTTATAATCCAATGTGCCGGCAAAGAGCAGTATTTTTTCCGGGGGTAAAATATTATGCCTTTCTGCAATTATATTTTTTGCCACACCCTGATCAGGTCGTTTTTCTTCCGGGTCGATACCGTAGTGTGTTACAAGACATTTCTCTTTGTTTAGGCCAAAATTCGCAACAGCATACTGCAATTCATCTTCGGTTTTAAAAAGATTAAGATTTGCCTGCCGGTGTACCCATTTTTCATAAATAGCCAATAGCCGCCACCACCGACTGCCCGTTTCTTTAAATCGCAGCGCTTCTATATTGTGCGAATGTACAATGAGTTTCACCCCATGAATTTTTTTTGCCAGCCAACCCGCAATACCATGATAAGGGTGCTCAAGAATTAAATGCGTAATCTTTTCTTTTTTTACCGTACTGATTATTTTATGCCAACAAAACGAGTTTATAAACTGCGTTTTGCTGACCGGTAACCCGGGAATCAATTTATAATTTACTTTCCCACCGGGCTCATTATTTTTTGAGCAAAGGCAAACTAATTCAGCTTCTCTTGCCAGGTATTTATTAAACAGTGCAATCCCTTTTTGACCGCCGTATTTCGCCGGCAATACTTTATACCATACTACGCTCAGGATTTTTTCCATTGCTCATTCGGTTGCTTATTTTGTTTCCATGTAAAAAAAATGCCTGCAATCAATAATAAAGCAAGTGCTATGGATGAAAACTTTGTCAGCTTGTTGCCGGTAATATAACCCTGCGGTTCGAACCTGAATTCAATTGCATGCTTGCCTGCCGGAACGGATATGCCCCGCAATACATAATTTACTTTCGCAATCGGCGTTTCTTTTCCATCTACAAATGCTTTCCAACCTGCTTTGTAATATATTTCGCTAAAAACGGCGAATTGATTTACAGCTGACGAAGAAGTGTACGTAATAATATCGTTATCATTTTTAACCAACTGTATTGTGGCGGATGAATCGGCCTGCGGCGCGGCGGTGACAGCGGGTTTAAAAGATTCCTGCACATACACCGTATCTTTTAAATTACTATTGTTTAGCGAAGCCATTTCTTCATCAGCATTTTTTACAAATACTACAGCTTTCGCAAACCAGCAGTTACCATAAGCTGAATCATTTTTCTGATACTGTTGTGTCAAACCTTTCCGGTCTTTTTGTACCAGGTATTTTGTATTTAGCATATTTAATACCGGCATGTTAAATGTTTGCCGGTTGATGATTTGATTTTCATACAAATCCTGGTAAATACGCAACTTGGCGGAGTGATAACCGCCTAATGAGTTATAATGATATGAAGTGTTACTCTCACTGAATGCATTACCGGCTACATTAAATACACGGTAAAATGTTTTGTCCTGCAATATTTCATTATCGGCTTTACTTAAATTAAAGGAAGCCGTGTTTTCTTCTTTCTCCTGGTAATTGTCCTTATTGAGATAAGTGGTGTTGATAAGCATGAGGTCAATTAAAACAATTGCCGACAGTAATAAAGAAACTGCCAACGGCTTTAGCGTATTTTTTATCATTAAATACAACAATACCAAACCTGCTAAAATAAATCCTAACGAACGGAATATATCGCCGAGGAATAAGCGATTTTCTGTCGGCAACCAAACCCGCATAAAAACTTTTTACCGCTTCTGTAATTTGCGGTTGATTGGCATCCTGCTACACTTTTTAATAAATTTTTATCATCGGCGCTTTTATAATCAAACATGACGTACATGAGTAATAAAACTACAAGTATAGCACCCGTAGCAATGGCTCCTTTCTTTAACGCGGGCAGCAGCGTTATTTTGTTTTCCGTTTCCGCTATTTTATTTACACCCAATACGGCCAGCATGGGTATCAATAGCTGCGGTATCACCAATATCATAGATGGCGCCCTGAATTTATTATAGAAAGGCAGGTATTTATAAAATAACGTATTAACGCTGTCGAAATAGCTTCCCCAGCTCATGATAATCGTTAAGCCTATTGCAGTTAACGCCCACCATTTATGTTTATTATCCAATACGAACATGGCCACAATGGCCAGCATACAAATTACAGCGCCGAGATAAGGCGGGCCCGAAGTGCCGCCGATACCGCCCCAATAAAAAGCAAGCGGTAATTGTTGCTGCAATTCCTGCGGCATAGTTCTTAATGATTCAATAGCTTTCGATTTTTCCTCGGTTACTTCCTGCTCACTGCTGCTGCCGCCATACATACGCGGTATCATCATTACAAAGGGTTCCGCGATTTCCATACTATAGCTGAATGCATAATCTTTATCTAAGCCCGAAGTAGATTTTTGTTTTGTACTTGTACTGTCAGTTAATGCCGATGCGCCGCCGCGTTGTGTTTCTTTTTGATATTCGTAAGTACTCATCAAGATAGTCGCGTTGGTGAGTACACCTGTTACTGCCGAAACTGCAGCAAGACCCAATGCTGTTATCAAATGTTTGTAGTCGCCTTGTTTAATCCACCTTACAGCAAAGAAAACGGTCATGATAGCGATAGTAATAAACAAATAATAAACCACCTGTACGTGATTCTGGCTAATCATTACAGAACTAAAAAGCGCTGTTAACGCAGCGCCGGCCCAATATTTTTTTTCATAAATTAAAAGTAAAGAACCCAAAAGTGCAGGCATGTATGCAATAGAAAGCATCTTGGTATCATGACCCGTAGCTATAATGACCGGGTTGTACGTGGCATAAGCAAATCCTAAAGCGCCAATAGCGGCTACATAAGGTCTTATTTTTAAAACTATACATAAAAAATAAAAACAGATACAGGCCAAAAAGAAAAAGGAGACAGGTTTAGGTAATCCTAAGGTTAAAATTATATGTGCGTATCCTGCTATGTGGTTTCCGCCTATACCGCCAATTTGAAAAGTGGGCATACCGCCAAACATTGAATTGGTCCAGAGCGGATATTTGCCGCCATGCGTCTGACTGTAGACAACGGAATTTTGTATAGCTCCCTGCCATTGGGTAATATCACTTTGCTGCAACACCTTGCCTTCTAAGGCCGGCTTGCAATAAATTAACGCCACTACAAGAAAGACGGCAACAGCAATGCCATGCGGGAGTATTTTTTTAACCAACGGGTGCATAAAAATGGGTTTAGGGTGCATTTCAAATTGTCGCTTTTGCCCCTATCCCCTCAAGGGGAATATCAAACTTTAAATCTGTGGCTCCCCTTGAGGAGATGGGGGCCTCTGCGAAATGAAGCCTGCGACAATTTGGAATGCACTATGGGTTTATATAGCTGACAAAATAATGCTATTTTACACTAAATTCATCCATGCGAAGGCTTTTATTTTTATCAAGACTGGCTTTTATTTGTAATATCTTTTTTTTGCTGGCTGTTTCATTGCAGTTGAGTAATTGGATACATAATCAACAATTGGTATCTACCATTGTTATAATCGGCTATGTAATGGGATTTATATTAAACCCCATTCTGCTTTTGTGTTATTTAATTCAGGTACTTTTAAGAAAAAAATTTTGGCAACACATACCGCCGTGGTTGATCATCGCCAATATATTGCTTACTATTATTCTTGTACTGTACATAATCTTTTTTTTAAACTATGGTTCATTTGATAATTAAAGACAAGCCGACAAGACTGTTTATCATACTTGCGGGTTTTTTTATTGCCAATGCGTTGATAGCTGAGATTATCGGTGTAAAAATATTTTCATTGGAAAAAACACTTGGCTTTGACCCGTTAAATATTCATTTATTCGGTAATGATTTGTCGGTGAATCTTAACAGCAGGAGTATTGCTCTGGCCGGTTGTTTTTATTATGACGGATATTATTAATGAATACTACGGCCCCAAAGGTGTTCGCTTTTTGTCCATGCTTACCGCGGGCCTGATTGCTTTTGCTTTTATTATTTTTTACGGAGCTATGAAACTTACACCGGCCGATTTTTTTATTACAAGTAAGCAGGGTAGCGGTGTACCCGATATGGAAAAGGCATACAATAGTGTTTTAGGGCAAGGCGGTTTTATCATTATCGGGTCACTTACCGCTTTTATTCTCGGTCAGTTGATTGATGTTTTTGTGTTTCATAAAATAAAAAAAGTAACCGGCGAAAAAAATATATGGCTGCGGGCTACCGGCTCTACGTTGGTATCGCAGTTTATCGACAGCTTTGTAGTACTCTTTATTGCTTTTTATATCGGCACGCGGGTAAATGCCACGGGTACTGACTTTGTATGGCCGTTTAAATTATTTATAGCAGTCGGCCTGGTAAATTATATTTATAAATTTATTATTGCCATCCTGCTTACTCCCGTTATTTATATTGTACATAACATAATTGAAAAATACCTTGGTCATGATAAAGCCGCTGAAATGAAAGCTGCTGCTATGAGTGACAAATAAGCTATACTCCAAATAATACTCCTTGTATTTTCCTGCTTATTTTTTCTTCAATTATTTCCCGCAATTTTTTTAAGCGAAGCGTTTCACGTTTCAAATGTTTTAATTAACGCTTGAGTTATTATCCTCACTAACGTTGCGTTATATTCTTCATTTTGCCTGTCACAGTTAGTAGAATTGACATTTGTAAAACCAAAAACTATCCTCATGCGAAAATTATTATTACTCTTTGCTGCTTGCTGCTGCGCAATCATATCCTCAGCACAAACCAAACAAATCTCCGGAAAAATTACCGACGAAACAGGCAGACCGCTCAGCGGTATTTCCGTAATGGTTAAAGGTACTTCGAACGGCACTACGACGGATGCTGCCGGTGTATACAGGCTGGATGCCGCTGATAATGCTACAATTACCATTAGCGGTGTGGGCTACGAAACAAGAGAAATGAATGTGTCGGGTCAATCGGAAATCAATGTTAGCCTGGCTGCCGATTCAAAATTACTCTCCGAAGTAGTAGTAACAGGTACGGGTGTTGCTACCACTAAGAAAAAACTTTCTATTGATGTGGCCAGTGTAAACAATAAGGATTTTGCCAAGAGTGCAATCCTTTCCGTTGACCAGGCATTGATTGGAAAAATTGCCGGCGCCAAAATTCAATCCACTTCCGGCGAACCGGGTTCAAAAGCAAATATTGTTTTACGCGGTATTAATTCTCTTGGTTCTTCTACACCTATTATACTTGTTGATGGTGTACAGGTTTCCGACATCAACGGGTTAGATGTTTCGGCGGTAGAAAAAGTGGAAGTAGCAAAAGGCCCCGCGGCAGCTATGCTCTACGGTGCGCAAGGGGCCAATGGTGTAATACAAATATTTACAAAGAAAGGCAATCGTAATAAAAAAGTAAACATAACCCTTTCATCAAAAGTGAGTGTTGATAAGGCCTTGATTGATAAAAATCTTTCAGCTAAATTTCATCATTTCGCAACAGATGCGCAGGGAAATATTCTTGACCAAAACGGGCAGATACTGAAGCCCGATGCGAACGGTCAATGGCCCGACCCGCAAGCGGAAGATTTTAATACCAATTTTAATTTAAAGAATAATAAAGTATTCAACGGATCATTACCCCTGTTCGATCATTTAAAACAAGCATACAACACCGCCGTTTCTTTTACAAATTCTGTTAATTTATCAGGCGGCGGCGAAAAATCCGACTATTCATTTACTTTCTCACGGCTTGACCAGGAAAATGTATTGAACAATAAATTTTCCCGGATGAACCTGACAAGCAATTTGGGTTTTGAATTGTTTAAAGGACTTACTTTCAGAAATACGACACAAACAATTTTAGAAAAAGAAAACCTGCTCTCCGGTAACTATACAAATGTTACAAGCAGAATTTTATACAATGTGGATCCGCTTTTTTTGGGAACCAACAACAACCGCTTTGAATTAGTAAACTCATTTCCCTGGATGGATTTTAAAGCCAAGTATGCCGGTACTGATTTAGTAGTGGTAAGACCGAGGGATGAAAACCAGTTTAATGCTTTGTCTGAACCCGACTGGCATGAAAGAGGAAGTAAAACAACAAGAATTTTGAACAACGCCAATTTAAATTATAAGTTTCCCCGTTTTGTAGAGCTGGATTATAAATATGGCGTAGAACTGTGGAATGCTGATTATTCAGATTTCTACAAAAATCAATTAGGCGCCCCGCAATCGGATAAATTATTTTGGGGAAATACCGTCAACGGTTCACTGCGGTTGGATTTTACTAAATCAACTTATCAAAACTCATTGGCTACTTTATTTGTAAGAACTGATTTCCAAAAAGATTTCAAGATCAACATACCTATTCAAACTTCTACGCAAGTATCTTACGATTGGAGAAAGCTGGATTACAGTTCTTTCTTTTCGCAGGGGATTAATTTACCGCAGTACCCGCCGTTTGTTATAGCAGCAGCATCGCAAAAAATAAGCGGCGACGGAAGTTTTGAGTATGTTACTTACGGTTATTTGGTAAACCAGGTTATTGATTACGGCAATTTATTTGGTGTTACCGGCGGTTTCCGCTCCGATTATAATTCTGACTTTGGCGATCAGTCTAAACCTTTCACTTTCGGCAGGGCTACTGCTTATTTCAGGCCCTCTGAATTATTAAAATCTAAAACTATTACCGACTGGAAAATAAGAGCGGCTTATGGAGCAGCAGGCGTTCCGCCCAATGAATTTGACGGAACTTATTATAGCCGGCAAACTACATTAGGAGCCCTTCCGTTGGGAACCAACACTGCTTTATTTCTGCAAACAACCGCAGGTAATGAAAAACTAAAAGTACAAACGGTGAAAGAATTGGAAGTAGGTACCGATCTCACTTTTAAATCAAATATGACGAATTGGTTTCAGCGGGTAAATCTTTCTTTTACGTATTGGAAGAAAAAGAATGATAACATTATTCAATACGTAGCCTTACCGCCATCCGCCGGTGTGCAGCAGATAAGAGATAATCTTATTGACCTTGAAGTAAAAGGCGCCGATGTAAGTTTGGATGCGGATATGTACACCGCCCAAAATGTTGACTGGAAGTTCGGTGTTCGTTTCGGTACTTTTAAAACATTGGTAACAAGGGTAGCGAACGGCCGCGATTTTGTAAACGGTTTGTTTGTAATAAAGCAGGGTGAGGAGCTAGGTAATTTTTATGCTGTAACGCCCCTGACAAGTCTTGCACAAACCCGCTCCGATAAAACAAGATATATCGATCCGAGCCGGGAAAGCAATTTTGAATTGGTAAACGGTATTGTAGTAGATAAAACCACTAAGAGAGCCGTATTAACAGATCCCAATGATCAAAGTGTAGTAGGTAATGCGTATCCTAAATTCAATATGTCATTTATTAATACTGTAACACTTTTCAAAAATCTGAGTGTTGCTTTTCAATGGGATTGGTACCATGGTAATTCAGTATACAACCTCACCCGCCAATGGATGTACAGGGACAGAATTCATAAAGATTTTGATAAGCCCGTAACCATCAACGGGGAGACCGGCAACTTTGTGAATTTCTATAATAGTCTTTATAACAGTGTTCAAAGAACCGGTTGGTTTGTAGAGGACGGTTCATTCTTCAGGTTAAGAGACCTTACGCTGACTTATCAATTAGGAAGTTTGATTAACAGCAAATGGGTAAGGAATATTTCCATCAATGCATCGGCAAGAAATTTGGTTACGTTCAGCAAATATTCAGGTCTTGATCCTGAAGCTACAACTGCAGGTGACAGCCAGGGTAACCGCACGGTGGGTGCAGGTGTTGGTGTTGGTGCCGATTATTTTGGTGTGCCCAATCTTCGTTCTTACCAGGCAGGCGTAGTAATTGAATTTTAATTTTAAAACTTATCTTATTATGAAACGATATATAATTTTTTTGCTGATTGTCGCGGCCTCCGCAGCGGCTTGTAAAAAATCAACGCTGCAATTAAGTAATCCCAATGAACCGACGCCTGATTTGTCGTTGGTAACGGAAGCAGGTTTGCAAAATTTTTCATTGGGTGTTATTCAAAAAATGGTTGCCAATGTGCCTGATGAAGGACCGTCAAATATTTTTCATATAGCGCTGAGCAATCATACAGTATTGGGCGACGAAGCCTATGTGCCATTTGGTAATTATGCATTGCGTTGGGTAAACCAGGTTTTTAAAATAACCTTACCGGGCGGACAGGTAATTACCAACCCCAACGGGATAGATCAACAAACACAGTTGCAGGGATTTAATTCAAGAGATGCGGGTGAAAGAAATGCATTTCAGTATGAATGGTCTTCCGGTTATTTCATTATTGCCCAGTGTAATCAATTATTAAAGTCACTGGAAAATCCCGATATACAATTTACCGGCGATGCGGCCACAAAGAGAAACGCACTGAAGGCATGGGCGCTTTGGTGGAAAGGATATGCATATTCACGCATCGGTTCTATGTACCTCGCAGGTATTATTACCAACGATCCCGGTGCTACCAATGATAACTTTGTACATCGTGATGCGATAATGACGGAGGCCAATAAAGTATTGAACGATTGTCTTGCTACGTTGAATGCCATCACGGCGGCCAATGCTGATTATAGTAGTGTGATGCAGGCTATCGTCGCTTCTTTTAACGACAATGGCAATGTAGTAACTCCTGATATGTGGAAACGCCAGGTATACACTTTGCAAGCCCGTAATTTATTGGTAAATAAAAAAGTAAAAACTATGACGGCAACCGATTGGCAAAATGTTTTGGCCTTGGCTGATAAAGGAATTTTAAAGACTGATAACATATTTAAATTTGGAATGGACCCAAGCGGTTCCAATGATGTTTCAACTGCTTTTTTTCATCCCTATGCTTTTATAGGCGAGAATGTAGGTTTCAGTTTTGTAAGCGAAAGATTGATACAGGATTTTAAACCGGGTGATAACAGGTTTACAGGAAAGTTTGAGGAATTTTCTGTTCCCAAAGTAAATGTAAGAGGACGCGGTTTGCAGTTTGGTACAAGATGGAACCCCGTATATATTGAAAACGGCGGATTGTATGCAACGGCTAATAACAGAGGCTTAGTTCCCTGGGCCTGCAGTTATGAGGAAAATGAATTGATGAAAGCCGAAGCGAAAATCAGGCTGAATAATATTGATGCGGGTCTTGCACATGTAGATGCAGTAAGAAGTCATCAAAACTCGGGATTGGCCGCAGTTAGCGGTACAGGTTTATCACAAGCTCAGGCATTGGAAGAATTGAGAAGAGAAAGAAGAATCGGATTGTTTTTAAAAGGCACCGCTTTTTATGATGCAAGAAGATGGGGCGTTACCGAACCCGCAGCGCAAGGCGGCGGCAGGGCCAATGCTATTGTAATGATTCCCGGTGATTTGCTGGTTCCTGTGCAGGCCAAACCCGCACCCACAGCCTTGTTTTATGGAATATAAATATTTAGATTATTGGGATGTACCGTTGAATGAGTTGGACTTTAATACACCGGGTCCGTTATCGGCGCCGGTGCAAAACTAATTGCTTACAGGAGGCTGTATCAAAAGATTTTTTTTTGCACGCCGAAGTGAAGAGATCGCTGAGAAAAAGTATTGGCTATTTGCCTCTGCTTGCTCCGCTACTCTGCGTGCCAATTCTAATAAAAAATTCTTTTTAGACAGCCTCCTTTTTTAAAATTGCTCTTTCAGCATCTTGGCTACAATCTTATCTATCGGAAGTGTTACGGCATCTTCCGAAAAATTTTCCCAATCAATAAACCGAAAGGTTTCAATTTCCTTGGTAAGATTATAAATTTCCATTTGCGATTCATCAAAATCAAAGGGCTTATCACGCAACGGAACTTTTATTTCTTCCTGCGGGTGGGCAAAATAATAAATGGAAATGATTTGGTGCCCGGGATTAAAAGCACTCATTTGGTAAAAGTCAGTGGTATAAATATGATCGCCGATTGTGACATTCAAATTCATTTCTTCCATAAATTCTCTTTGCAGGCAATCGCGGGTGCCTTCACCAAAATCTAAACCGCCGCCCGGAAATTTTGTGTAGTAGCCGCCGCGAATATATTCATCACTCACCAGCACCTGCCGGTTTTCATTTATTAAAATACCGTATACTCTTATATTAAATTTACCCGCCTCACCGGCTTTAGTTACAGCAGCGTCCTTCAATACTTTATTACCTGTTTCTGTCATCAAACTTTTGCTTTTTGACTTTTTATTTTTGCCTTTTGTTTTTTGTCTTTTGTTTTTTGGATATTGGATTTTGAATTTTTGTTACATCATCACCGTTCCCTCATACACTTTATTCGCCGGGCCGCTAAGCCAAATATTCACATACCTGTCATCGTCCAGCCTGTCAAATTCTACATTTAGTTTGCCGCCCAATGTTTTTACTTCTACATCATTAAACCCGTTTTCATTATGCCAGCAAACCAATGCCGCGGCGGTAACACCCGTACCGCAACTGTAGGTTTCATCTTCCACGCCGCGTTCATAGGTGCGTACAATTATTTTATCCGCTTCGGACAATTGTTCTGTAAAATTTACATTAATGCCTTCCTGTTCAAATTCTTTACTGTAGCGGATGTTTCTTCCCTTTTGGTATACATCCATATTCATTACATCATCCACCATTTTTATGTAGTGCGGCGAGCCGGTATTTAAAATAAAATCGCCGTGAAATTGGCGCACTTTATCTACATCATTCATTTTAAGCGATACGGTTCCGTCTGTATCTATCTCCGCTTCATGCTCACCGTCTACCGCCAAAAATTTATACTCGCTTTTGTGTATACCCAGGCTATGTGCAAATTTTACCAAGCAGCGGCCGCCGTTGCCGCACATGCTTCCTTCGCGGCCGTCGGCATTGTAGTATTTCATTTCAAAATCATAGCCGTCTTTATTGCAAAGCATCATCAGTCCGTCGGCGCCAATACCAAAGCGGCGGTCGCAGAGTTTTTTTATTTGTTCCGTAGTTAACGATGAATAGCTCAGGCTGCGGTTATCAAGAATAATAAAATCGTTGCCTGTTCCTTCGTATTTATGAAAATTAATCTGCATTTTTCAGTAAGTTATAAGTTATAAGTGATAAGCTGTAAGCAGGGTCGTTTACATTTTATAACTTATCGTTTAATAATGTTACGAACTGCTAAATTAAAACGATTTATTCTTATTTAATAAAACTTAGAGTTAAAGTATAAAATTCCAGAATTTATAAAGTCTATTTACTTCACTATTTCCAATACTTCTCTAAACACTCCATGTACTTTATACTTCATTTACTTCTGACTTCCGACCTCTGACTTCCGACTTCCGACCACTCTCTAATCTTCCTCGCTATCACTTTCACAATCAATTTATCCACAGCAACTATACCATCTTTCGAAAATTCTTTTTTGACACGATTGGCTACAATGGCGTTTAATGAAAGACATTGATGACCCAATAATTTCCCCAAACTGTAAATGGCCGATGTCTCCATTTCAAAATTGGAAATGCGGTGCTGACCAAAACTAAAACTTGTAAGATTATCAACCAGGTTGGGGTTTTTAACTCCCAGCCGCAGTATTCTTCCCTGCGGGCCATAAAAGCCGGGGCAGGTAACTGTAATACCCTGATAAAAATCTTTTACAAAATGTTTTAATAAGGAGCCGCTTGCCCCGCAAATATAGGGGTGTACGTTTTGCCCGTGCAGTTGTGTATGAGTCACAAAGGAATGTATCAGTTGATTTTCTTCTTCGTTTTGCTCCAAGCCGGTAAAAATGTAAAAGATTATCAATACCCAAACCATGTGTGGAGGCCACATGCGCATCTACGGGAATATCGCCCTGCAAGGAACCCGATGTACCGATACGCATAATATTTAATGAAGTCAGTTTGGGTTTGATCGTTCTTGTTTCAAAATCTATATTGGCCAGTGCGTCCACTTCGTTCAATGCAATATCAATATTATCGGTACCAATGCCGGTGCTGATGCAGGATACACGTTGTTTGCCCACCATACCGGTATGCGATACAAATTCGCGGTGCCGCACTTTTACTTCGATAGTATCGAAATGGGCACTCACTCTTTCCACCCGGTCGGGGTCGCCCACAAAAAGGACGGTTTGACCCAGTTCTTCGGGCCGCAGGTCCAGGTGATAGATAGCTCCGCGTTTGTTGATGATCAATTCGGATTCGGCAATACGACTCATAAATGAATATTTAAGAATAAATTTTTTAAAGAAATGATGTACATTTGTCCCCGTTTCAGATTCAAATCTAAATTTTATTCCGATAAGAATCTGAACAGTAAGGAAAAATAAAACCGGTACCATGGCCGAGTGGCTAGGCAAAGCTCTGCAAAAGCTTCTACAACAGTTCGAATCTGTTTGGTACCTCCGAAAAGCTTCATCAATTTGGTGAGGCTTTTTTTGTGAGGGGAACTTTGGGAAGATTTATTTTTGAAGGGGTAGGAAATATGAGGATATCGCGTTTAGTATATACTCTCTTTGTAAACTTATTGCACCATCTAAAATTTTAAAATATGACTTTAGTAGAATTCATAAAACCCCAACTTTCTAAGGATGGATATCAATAATTTAACTTAAATTATTATTTTTACATTAGGAACATAAATAATCTGCGATATCAATAGATAGGAACATGGAATACCTGCCATTTATCAAGCGATAAATATTGTCTTTTTTGAAAACTTATATCTAAAATACCAATCTATGATAGAAGAATTTTGGGCAACGCTTTCAATTTATGATCATCGATATCCGATTTTTATCAGATCTTTAATATTATTCGATCGCATTGTAATTCCTATTCCGGACAGCCCCTTTGGAACACTGACTAATCAAGAACTTGATAAGCTAAATAGAGATGCAGAAAAACTGGAAAGAAATAAAGCTGCGGTCATCTATAAATGGAACCCTGATAAATTTCAAGAATGGGAAAAAGAGACCATGCGAGAAGCATTAATGATTCAAAAAACTGACAAATCATACCACACCCGGTTACAGTTATTAACTCATATAGATGATTTAAAACCAAATGATGTCAAATATATTTCTGCAGTTCCTGTTTATGGCGCCCGAAAAGAATTTGATGAAGCTTATTCCAAAATTAGTCTTGGTGCTCCGGATAATCTGACGATAGAATTGAGCCAGCTAATTAGTGTACCCGATTTAACGGCGGATCATTTTCCATTGGATGAAATAATAAAATTAAGAACGGAAGGAGAAGGCTTTCAGTCTGCACGAAGGGCATTAAGAGATTGGCAAATTCAGAAAATGCCTGAAGTTATCGGAAAGAATTCGGAAAAGGATATCCTTTTGGCAAAAGAAGAATTTGAGCAAATGTTATTGCGATATGAAGAGGAAATTAAAAAAGGCAAGTTTGGGAAAACGAAAGTTGTAGTAACCTCTTTGTTAGCTTTAGGAGCTTTATTTTCAGCAGCAATAGGACAAATCCCGGCAGCAGTTGCTCTAATGTCAGGTGCAGCGCCTCATTTTTTTTCATTGAAAGAATCTATGACACCTGCATGGAAAGACATTAGAGATAAGAATTTTGAAGCGGCCGGAGTAATATATGAAGCAAATAGAATTTTGAAATGAAAAACGAACTTACGTATCGGTTAGTCCCCGCAGGAAAAATAAATGAAAGCCATGTTACATTTACGCCTTTGGTATGGGCGTTGATCTGTACTGAGCTTACCAACAAATCCTTCACCTTGGTTCGTGCCCTTAACAAAATAAAGGAATGCCACGTTGCGTGTCTTCACGCAACGCTACGGCAATCAAGTGTAAAAGTGATGAGTGAAGACACGCTTCATGGCATCAATTAATTACCCGGCAGTTTGAGCAGCCGCTCTGTGCTTAGCTTACCAACAAATCTGCTGATTTTATTTTTGTAGCAATAACAAATATGCGGATATTGCGACAGTATACACATTATACTCAATGATTCATCGTCGTTATGAAAGCAAGAGACCTTTTTACAATCATTTTAAAAGTATTCGGAATCTACATCATTAAAGATGTACTTCTGTCAATTCCTCTCGGTTGTATCGAACTTCTATCAGTTGATAGAATTCTCCGAAGACATGGGCATAGTCGTCTTTTCCCTGTTTGTTTCTCTTTTAGTCTTCGGACTCTACTTCGGAATTGTATATTTGCTGCTTTTCAAAACCGATTGGTTGATTTCAAAGCTCCGCCTCACCGCTGACCTTAGCGAGGAGCCACTCGTAGTCAACTTGCACAGGTCTTCTGTTTATACTATTGCTATCATCGTCACCGGCCTCCTGATTTTAGTTTTCGCTATCCCTCAATTAGTCAGATATTTTTATACTTGGTATGAATATATGGACTCGAGGAATAGTATGCTCGGAATTAGTAAATATAATTATAGCCCGTTTCTTACCACCCTCGCAGAAGTAATTATCGGATTACTATTCTTGGGAAATCAAAGAACACTTGCGAATTTTATCGAATCCCGGAGACGTGCATCGAAAAGCGGCTAAAGCCGGTTTGTCAAAAGCTACCGGTTTTTACGCCTTTGGTATGCGGCGTTAATCTGTGCTGAACTTACCAACAAATCTTTATATCCGTTATAAATCAAACTGACACATTTTGATATTCAAAAAGGAAAGGCCAAAAAGTTACGCCAACATTGAATCCGGAATTTATATTAAGAGTCCCCGGTATTATTCTTTTGGTGATGAGGAAAAGAATATCGGACATTTCTACTGCACTCTGAATGAGTCAGTGGGAATTTTCAAAAATTCCAAGTATTGATACTGCTTTCAAAAAGCACTAATACAGACCGGTATTATGATTTAAGAAATCTTAATAATAATGCATCGATCGGGAATATCGCTATTTCAAATTTTACGTTCGGGAAATCTTTAAGAACTATTATTGATATAATTCATCAAGATTTATATAATTGGGAAGTACTTGATAATTCATTTGGGTTTTCGATGTTTACATCAAAAACATGGTCGAATTTTTCGGGAAGACTTTTTAATAACAACGAGGAAGTGAGACTCTGGTGGGATTATACAGGTGACGTAGTCTATGGAAATAGGCTTGACATACCCGCAATCGGACAAATCAAATTAAGCAACCCCCGAAATCACTTCTTACTATTTGCGGGAATGTTTTTAATGGAGATGGAATTGCAATTAAGAGTTGAAGACTGAGAATCAGTAACAGGTAATATTGAGTGTCTATCCTTCGACTTGGTTCATATCCTTGACAAAATAAAGGAAGGCCACGTTGCGTGTCCGCACGCAACGCTACGGCAGTAAAGTGTAAAAGTGATGAGTGAAGACACGCATCATGGCATCAATTAATTACCCGGCAGTTTGAGCAGCCGCTCTGTGCTTAGCTTACCAACAAATCTGCATGTGCAATTTATTTTGTTGGTATACATACAAATGTTTCATAAGTTTTGGAAATTCCTTAAATTTGAACTGAAAATATTAAAAATGGATGATATTCTTTTATATACGAAACTGTCAAACCTTCCTGACAATATGAAGTCGGAGGTTGCCAACTTCATTGACTTTTTATTAAATAAAAATAAAAAGCCGTCAAAAAATAAACCAAAATTTGGCAGTGCCAAGGGTATGTTCAAAATGAAGAAAAATTTTGATGATCCAATAGAAGATTTTAAAGACTATCAGTAATAATGAATTACCTACTCGACACTCATGTACTCATTTGGTTTCTTAATGGTGACAAGTCTCTCTCAAACAAAGCACGAAAAGCAATAGAATCTGATAATGTGATGAATTTTGTCAGTATAGCTAGTTTGTGGGAAATAGCTATAAAGCTGAGTTTAGAAAGACTTTCAATAAAAGTTCCGTTTGAAAAACTCGGCAATGAGCTTGATAAAAACAATTTCCAACTGCTCCCCATTACATTTAATGACACAGTGATTTTATCAAAATTACCTTTTCATCATCGAGACCCGTTCGATAGGTTAATAATTTCACAGTCTATCGCTAATGATTTTACACTTATATCAAAAGACAAAGACTTTTCTGCTTATAAAATAAAATTACTTTGGTAAGTTTACGCCATTGGTATGAGGCGTTGATCTGTACTCGACAAATCCGTATTCATATTGTCAGTACGCCATCTACTAAGCCCGGCTGCATCTCGACAAAAGCGTAATTATTTCCCTAACTTCGGCAACATAAAAATTTGGCTGAATTGCTGAAATAAAATAACCAAAAAAAATATGTAGCAATATGTCTGAAAAGAAAATATTTTACAATAAAACAGATAACCCTGCAATGATCAAGGCTTTTGAAAAAGCACAAGAAACGTTTAAATATTTCTGGAGAGAATTGTCTTGGGAATATCGCAGAATAGTTCCTGCATTGGATTTGGCTTGTGTAAAAGTCGCTTTTTCAGAAAATACAGATGACGCCGACGAGCCGTTGGTAGAGCATATGTGGATTAATGAAATTGACTTTAACGGAGAAATTATTACGGGTGTATTAATTAATGAGCCCAACGAACTAACAAATATAGCGAACGGCGATTCAGTTGAAATCCCTTTGAGCCAAGTCAGTGATTGGCTCTTTGCAACCCGCGGAAAAACCTACGGAGGCTTTACAATACAAACGATGCGCTCAGAAATGAACCCTAAAGAACGTGAAGAACACGATGAAGCCTGGGGGTTGGACTTTGGTGATTTTAAAGACATCTTAATGGTGTATGAACAAAAAGAGAACCCTGAAAATTTGATTGAACATCCTATGAGCAGGAATATGAAAGACACGCTTCTTGACTTTGTGAAGCAAAACCCGGATGAACTTACTTCTAAAGATGAGAATGGTTATACTTTTTTGCACAGAGAAACAATTGCGGGCAACAAAACTTCTGTGGAAGTGTTAAAGCTTGCGGGTGCAGATATAAATGCTAAAACAAGTAACGGCAAAACCGCTTTGGATTTTGCAAAAGAGTTAAACTGGGAGCATATCATTCCTTTACTGGAAAAATAAAAGACCTCGTGAAACAGCTGTACTTTGAAAACGGCAGCGGCGAGGGACAATAACGTGAATTTTATTGCAGCCGGCCAACAAGTGTAATATAACTTGCGACGAATTAAAATATAAAACTTGAAAAAAATAATAGTAGTAGCCGGCGGAACAGGCAACCTGGGTCAAAGAATAATTAAAGCTTTGCTTGATAAAGACACCGAAGTAAGGGCTATTGTTCGCCACAGCAGTGATGCAGATAAAATAAATAATCTTGAAAAACTTGGGGCAAAAGTATTTAGGGTGGATATGTCGAATGCAGCAGAGATTGCCAATGTATGTATTGGTGCTTCTTGTGTTGTATCTGCATTATCAGGATTGCGTGAAGTAATTGTAGATGCTCAAAAAATATTATTGGATGCCGCTATAGAAGCAGGCGTACCGCGGTTTATTCCTTCTGATTTTTCGCTGGACTTTACCAATCTGCCTGCCGGGCAAAACCGCAATTTAGATTTCAGACGGGAGTTTCATCAGTATCTCGATAAAACTTCTATTTCAGCTACCACCATTTTCAACGGGCCTTTTGCTGATTTGCTGACCGGCGAGATGCCGCTCATTCTTTTTAAACAAAAAAGAATTCTTTATTGGGGAAAAGCTGATCGGCGTATGGATTTTACTACAATAAATGATACGGCTGTATTTACAGCGAATGCAGCACTCGATTCAACTACGCCGCGTTTCCTGCGAATTGCCGGCGATCAAGTAAGCCCTGAAGAAATTGGAGTAGTAATGACTGAAGTATCGGGAAATAAATTTCGTCTATTGCGTGCCGGCGGTAAAGGTTTACTGGGTGTACTTACCCGTATTGCACGTACGGTAGCTCCCGGTAAAAAAGAACTTTACCCTGCATGGCAAGGCATGCAATATATGCGTGACATGTTGGATGATAGGGGAAAGATAGACAGGTATGATAATGATCGCTACCCGGGTATGCATTGGACGACAGTGAAAGAGATGCTAACTGCGCATCATGTTGCTGCTACTACATTGAGCAGCGTATGACTTATAAGGACGTATTATGCCGGATTTTTAACTCAAAGAAAAATTGACTAAATTGCAGTGTCATGAAAACAGTAAAAGAACTTAATAGCAGTAAAGTGCCAATTGTACGTATTGATCCATCTCTTGATCAATACCGCGACAAAGTACTTTTTCCTGAGAAATTAGCAAAAGCAAACGAGATGCTAAAAAATGCTAAACTCCCAAAAAAGAAACACCGCAGCTAATACGACGTTGTGTTTACATGGCGGTAAGCTTACGCATTTGGTATTAGCGTTTGCAAGTGTTTAGTCTATCGGTAAATCTTTATTCGAATTGCCAGTGAGCAGGAAATGTATATCGAGAAAGATAATCTCCGGTTTTTTGTTATAAAACTTCTACATTCTCTCCGGCACTTTTATTCCCAATAAACTCATAGAAGACTTAATCACATTAGCCGTCATCAGGCATAATTGCAAACGCAGGTTTTTCTTTTCGGCCGATTCCGCATTTACCACCGAGTGTTCGGTGTAAAATGAATTAAAGTTTTTAGCTAATTCAAATACATAAATAGCCAATACCGAAGGATTATGTTCTTCGGCGGCTTGCTCAACAGCCGTTGTATATTGCTCTAATTTTATTATCAAGTCTTTTTCCAATTTTAATAATGGGCTAATAGCTAACAGTTGCGAGCTAATAGCTTCTTTCCTCAAAATTGACTTTATTCTTGCATGCGTGTACTGCACAAACGGCCCGGTAAATCCATGAAAGTCGATAGATTCTTCCGGATTAAAAATCATTTTCTTTTTTGGATCAACTCTTAACAAGAAAAATTTTAACGCCCCCAATCCCAACGTATCATACAGTTCTTTTAATTCCTCTGCGGTAAAATCTTTTACCTTACCCAGCTCTTCCGTTTTTTGTTTCGATACATTCACCATTTCTTCAATAATATCATCCGCATCCACCACGGTTCCTTCACGGCTCTTCATACGCCCCGTTGGCAATTCCACCATACCGTAACTTAAATGATGAATACCATCGGCATACGGCATACCGAGTTTTTTACAAATCAATTGCAGTACTTTCATGTGATAGTTCTGCTCATCGCCAATTACATAAATGCTCTGGTCTATTTTGTACTCATCGTATTTTTGTTGCGCCAGGCCAATGTCCTGTGTCATATAAACCGCGGTGCCGTCCTTACGTTGTACTATTTTTTCATCCAGGCCATCATTGGTCAAATCAATCCATACACTGTTGTCTTCTTTTTTTATAAAAACATTTTTGGCCAAACCTTCCTGCACCGTTTTTTTCCCCAACAAATAAGTATTGCTTTCATAATAAGTTTTATCAAAATCGCTGCCGATGCGTTTGTAGGTTATATCAAAGCCGGCATATACCCAACTGTTCATCTTTTTCCAAAGCTCCATTACATCCGGTTTACCGGCTTCCCAATCTAGCAGCATTTGCTGCGTTGCTTTCATAACGGGAGCTTCTTTTTCGGCTTCCTCTTTTGTTTTGCCGGCTGTAATTAATTCGGCTACCTGTTGTTTATATTCATCATTAAATTTTATATAATAATCGCCTACAAAATGATCGCCTTTCGCATTAGTGCTTTCCGGTGTGGCGCCGTTGGCAAATAGCTGCCAGGCTATCATACTTTTACAAATATGAATACCGCGATCGTTTACAATACAGCTTTTGATAATATCATAGCCTGATGCTTTTAAAATTTCCGCCACGCTCCATCCCAAAAAATTATTGCGCAAATGACCGAGGTGTAAAGGTTTGTTGGTATTGGGCGAAGAATATTCAACCATTACCTTTTTATGTATCGAAGCTTTGTAACCGAATTTTGTGTTGGCATAATTTGTTTGCAAAAAATTTATCCAGTAATCATCGGCTATGGAAAGATTCAGAAATCCTTTTATAACATTGTAATTGGTAAATAGCGCCGCATTTTTTTTAAGTAAATGATCGCCCAGTTCGTTACCCAATTGCTCAGGGTTTTTCTTTAATTGTTTTACAAAAGAAAAAAGTACCACGGTATAGTCGCCTTCAAATTCAGGTTTGGTGGTATTTACAGTCAATTCCGCCGCGCCGAAATCCTGTGCATATAAATCCTTTATGGCTGCCGCTACAAGTGGTTTTATCTGTTCCGCTATACTCATGCTTTGCTTTATTTGGCTGCGAATTTACAATTTATACCAATCGCAATTTCAGTGATAACTAAACGGTTCAATTTTTGTTTAGCAGAGATGACTTTTTCATCTCTGTATTCGAGGGATGTTTTCCGCATCTCTTTTTCGCCTTTGTAAATCATTTCTTTCTATCAACAAAGCAAGCGAAAAGCAGTGCCTTTCGTGAGTTCCCCAATAACACGCAGCGGGGTCAGGCATTATCGCCTCGAGGCTCGTAAACTTTTTTAACCTATCAGTATCTCTGTGTGTTAGCCCGAAAAAAAGGAGGGCATTCTTTTTTCCTGCCCGACTGAGTCATTCAGGCGGGGTTTCTTTTTTTGTGATAAAAAAAGAAAAGAAGGAAAACGAAAACCCGCAAGTATAATATGAGAAGACTATCCGGAAACTATTTCAAACAAAGTGAAGATAGTTTTTTCAAGTAACGCTTTTTTTCACAGTTATGTAAAATATGATTTATTCCTAAAAACTACGGGAGTTTTAGAAACTTCTCTATATTTAACCCCTAAAACACACCACTATGCGCCTCCGAATTTTAGTATGCTTACTTTTAATATCGTCCGTAAGCTTTGCACAACGAATGAACCAATGCGGATTTAAAATGCCCGACAATGTTATGCTGCCCAATAGTTTTCAATCTGTATACGAAGCAAGAGATATTCTGATAGTCATGCTCGACAGCGTGGGTTGGAAAGAAAATTTTAACATACAAGAGCAACCCAATATCAGTAATGCCTATGCCACCATCATGAACGGCAAGCGGTTTATTATTTATGATAATGAATTTTTAGAAAAAATAGATTACGCCGCCGCTACCAAATGGGCTTCCATCAGCGTATTGGCGCATGAAATGGGACATCATTATAAAAACCATGTGGTAGACGGGCAAGGAAGTACACCGCCCAAAGAAATAGAAGCCGATTATTTTTCAGGCTTTGCTATGAACAGGATGGGAGCGTCGCTCAACGAATCCATCGTGGCCATGCAAAAAATTGCATCGGATAGGGGCAGTACCAGTCACCCGCCCAAGGACCAACGTATAGCAGCCATTACACAGGGCTGGAACCAGGCGCAAAAAACAAAAACTGCAACTACTACCGGGCCCGTATTGCCGCCAAAGACTAACGTACCTCCGCCTCCTGCGCCGCCAAAGCCTGTAGATACCAAGCAGCCGACAGCGCCACCTTCTACTACACCCGCCGATGATCCCAGTTGGATACATCTTACCAATACGTATGCGCAGGCGCTTACAGTTTACCTGTCCGATGACGGAAGAAAATTTGAACCCGTAGAATTAAAACCCAACGAACCTTTTGTATTTAAATATGATATTTATAATTATGGCTGGATGCGCTTAACCAATACAGCAACGGCCAGGCCGTATAAATTATTTCATAATAAAGATTACAGCATTATCTGGAGCCGGCGAAGCAAAAACTGGATTATTGTAGAGATTCCTTAATATAAACAAACAGCCGGTTATAAAAATAGCCGGCTGTTTGTTTTAGATATGTATGAAGCAGGGAAGGAGCATCATCCTCCATACAAAAAACCGACTTCGGTTCCCGCTATTCGCTCCAAGTCCTCGCCTTTTTTTGCTTTGTCATTGGCAGCGTAGCGAAGAATCTATTAGCAAAAAAAGGACTCGGGCTTTCCGCTTCTATCGGGGCTATTTTCAGAAGCAAAACATATTTCAGCAACGGCGGGAAGAGCCTTTCCGCGTCGATACTATTTTATTACTGTAACAGTTTTCCTGTTTGCCGTTATAATTTCGAGATCATATTATACATACAGTTTGTGTACCGGATGCTTCGTACCTCAGCATGACAGGCAGAATGAGGTTTTCAGTTTGCGATACCGATTCATTAAGTAAGTTCACTTTTAAATTCATAATATCTTTCTGTATAAAACTTTTACTTTCCGGTTATCCCCGTCCCGCTGTCATGCTGAGACCGCCACCGGCAGGCGAAGCATCCGGTACGCAACGCTTCACTAATCGACGATTCTTTATACAAACAGCCCGATAAAAATTCAATCGGGTAGTTTATATTTGTTTTCTCTAAACTTTATTACCATGCCTGCAATTCCTTCCTCCATCAACTCATTTTTGCAATCGCCTTATTCGCTAACGCCGGAGCAAATTGATTTCTTCGATCAAAACCGTTTTATAAAATTAAAACAAGTGCTGAATCAAGAAACGCTTGCCTTCTTTAATAAAGCCATTACAGAGCGGGTGAACAAAATGAATACCGTGCATACGGCGCTGGAGGAAAGAAACACCTACGGCAAAGCATTTTTACAATTGTTCAATCTTTGGTGCGAAGATGAAACAGTAAAAGAATTAATATTCAGCAAAAGACTTGCAAAGATTGCCGCCGATTTAATGCAAACCGCCGGTGTACGAATATATCATGACCAGGCTTTATTTAAAGAAGGCGGCGGCGGTATTACTCCCTGGCATGCCGACCAATACTATTGGCCTTTAGAAACCGATAAAACCATTACAGCATGGATACCGTTGCAGGCAACACCGTTGGAGCTGGGCCCGTTAGAATTCAGTGCAGGCAGCCACCGTGTGGTAGAAGGAAGAGAATTGGAAATCGGTGATGAAAGTGAACTGTTGATAGAACAAAAATTACGGGTAACTGATTTTAAACATGTAATTGAACCCTTTGATGCAGGCGAAATCAGTTTTCATTCAGGCTGGGTATTTCACCGTGCGGGTGCCAATACCACCAACCAAATGCGAAAAGTAATGACCATTATTTACATGGATAAAAATATGAAGCTGAAAAACCCCGAGAATAAAAACCAAATCAACGATTGGAACACCTGGTGCCCGGGTGCAGAAATAGGAAAAGAAATTGATACACCGCTTAACCCGATTATTTACTAAAATTAATTTTTACTGTAAACAGTAAGCCTTGTGAAATGACTTTAATTTCAAAATATGAAAGACTTAATTTCAAAGGAGGTGAGATCTGATTTAAATAAACTGGGTATTTATCAGATTGCCGGAGCTGCTGTCGGAGTACTTCTTATTTTTTGGAGTATTTATAATACTGAATCATTAAGCGGGTTTATTGTAGTGATTTATTTGTTTATGTTTCTATTTTTTGCCTATTCAGTCTTTTGCGGGTTTCTTTGTATTAAGACAAGGCGTAATGCATTAAAGCACTCTCAAATAAATCAATTCCTGCAGATATTTGGGCTTGCAATATTTGGGTTTGCTTTTAAATATGTTGCAGGAGTTTATCTGATTTTTGGTCTCAACTTGACTGAATCTTTTGAACTTGATTTTGGCGCGGGTGTTTCGCAATTTGGCTTCAGCTTTAATAATGGTGCCGACAAGCTCCAATTGGACATAAACTTAGTGGCTATTGTATTAATTTATTGGATAAACCAATTAATGAAAAGGATAAAAACCGAAATTGAGATAAAAAAAGCGACTTCTATTGATGATGCTTAAAGATTTTTAGCTCGAACAATTTTTTTTCAATCACATACTGTATCTTAAATAAATGCTGATGCAAGCCTTTTGGAATTTGTTTTTTGGCAGATGGTTTTAAATGTATAAACGTCCCTGCTGAGCAGAGGAAAGTTTCCGCCCTACATTGTTAATCAAGCAAAATATATAATGAATTTATTCTTTCTTCTTTATATACCCGTCTATCGACAGCGGCCCTGCACCTTTTACCAAGAAAAAAATAAGTAATGCCAATACCAATACGGCCAACCAAAATTCTGAACCGATGCCGAATACATCTTTGCCTATATGCACAAAGAATACAGCGCCGATAAGAACCGGTAATTGCAGGGCTACTACCCAACGCGTAAGCAAACCTATAATAATAAACACCCCGCCAAACAAGTGTGCGAATGCGATATAAGAAACCAGGAACGCCGATCCGGTTTTAAAACGACTTTGCGAAATAAGTTCTTCTAACTGTGAAGAGTTGCTGAGAAAGCTGAAGCCTTTCAGCAAAAGAAGCATACCCAACCCGACACGAAGTATAAGAAATAAGAGGGGTTGCAGGGCATGACTCCGATGATTGATTTGTTGCACGGTGCCCATAACATTTAATTTTTAGTGAAAGAACAATCTTAAAGTTACGATAGTTAATTAAATACAACGAAACCCTTTTCGCACATATTCGTTTTTCGCGGTATTATATTTAGTTACCGGCTTTTTCCGGCATCAATGCCTCTTTAATAATATTCCGTTGAAAAAACAAGTATTTCACCAAAAAAGAATTGCAAATATTTTATTAGAAGATTATTTTTCAGGCTGTTAAAGGGTTACAGGGCGCAAAATGTGAATAATTTAAAATTTTTTGGTCTGATAGCGTTTTTTCCAATATTTTTAGAAAATGCAAGACCATTTCCATCTACTTCAAATCATCTATGATATTGTAAAAGACGATCCGCAACCGGAGCATTATACCTGCCGGCCCCGCGAACTCATTTTACGTACCCTGCAAGATTGGTCTGTTATTCAAAAGCATCTCGATAGGTTAGAAGAAGAACTTTTGGTAACTACCGAGCAGAGAGATACACTGATTATCCGTATTACAAATACCGGATTATTGGTAGCTCAGGACGGACAAAGCCCCGTAGATAAATAGATTTTCAAAGCCCTTGTAATTTACAGCAGTACATTTGCCGCATGTATAAGGATGATTTTTTGAATAAGAAATTGGATGAACGTATCGCCAATAACTCGCTGCGCAAACTGATACAACGCCGGGGATTTATTGATTTCTGCTCCAACGATTACCTGGGTATACGAACAAACCGGTTATTAGAGTCGTTAATTCCTCAATCATTACACCACGGCTCGGGCGGTGCACGTACATTGGCAGGTAACTATCCATTGATTGAAGAAACAGAAAATATGCTGGCCGCTTTTCATGATGCTGAGGCCGCATTAATTTTTAACTCGGGCTATAACGCTAATACCGGGCTTTTAAGCTGCGTACCGCAACGCGGCGATACCATTTTGTACGATGCACTTTCGCATGCCTCTATTCGCGATGGTATCAAATTATCTTTCGCCGACTCTTTTTCTTTTCTGCATAATGATTGCAATGATCTTGAGGAAAAACTTAGCAAGACAAAGGGAACTGTATTTGTCGTTACCGAAGCATTGTTTTCAATGGACGGCGATTTTGCACCGCTGAAAGAAATGACGGCTCTCTGTGAAAAATTCGGTGCTCATTTAATTGTTGATGAAGCACATTCAACCGGGGTAGCGGGTACAAGAGGCGAGGGGCTTGTACAGCAGCTTGGTTTGCAAAAACAAATTTTTGCCCGTGTGCATACTTTTGGTAAAGCAATAGGTACACACGGGGCGGTAGTATCGGGCAGCGAAAAATTAAAATCTTATCTTATCAATTTTTCCCGTTCATTTATTTTTACAACGGCGTTGCCCGAGTCGGCTGTACAGGCTGTAAAAGCAGCTTACAGTATTTTACCTTCGTTAACTAAAGAAAGGGAAGTTCTTCAGTCGCATATCAATACTTTTCAACGGGCCGAACTGCCTTTTCAGAAATTAATCAGCCACTCGCCCATACAGGCTGTTATTATTCCCGGTAATGATGCGGTAAAAAAAATAGCAGAGGCGTTAGTAAAAAAACAATTGGATGTTCGTCCTATTCTGTATCCTACGGTACCTAAGGGAAAGGAGCGGTTGCGTATCAGCCTTCATTCATTTAATACCGTCGATCAACTTTCTTTATTAATTAATACATTACAGGCGGCAGGACAATCTCGCTAAGTTAAGAGGTTTTAATTGCCTTGCCCTTCAGGGCAAGGATAAAATGTTGAATGATTGTATTGGCTTTAGCCTAAAAAAAATTTGGCTAAAGCCTGCAATATAAAAATAATTGCTGTCACCGCCCCGAAGCCCGCCCGAACGGAACGGGCGGGGGCGGTGCAATTGATCAGTTGATCTTTAACTTAATGACACCGGGCGGCAGGGTAGTGGCTTTTATTGACGCAGCAACATTCTTCTTACAACGATGTAGCCGATAATAATCAGCATCAGGATTATTACAAGACTTAAATACAACCAGGGCTGTTCCTGCAGGTCAAGTCGTTTTCTTCTTTTCTTCTTCTTTTCTAATTTATTTTTTAAATCGCGGTTCAGTTGCTCTACCATCAGGCCTATTTCCTGCTTATTAGCGATGGCTTGTAAACCTTCCATGGCATCATCATCAAAGTCACTGTCAAGCAACATTTTTTCCACCTCATGCTTTTTATCGGCCGATAATTTATCCTGCAGGTAAAGCATCAGCGTTTCCCGGTCTACATCAGGCGAAAGATTGGATAATATGTCTTTTAAATTATGCGGCATTGTATTTTATTTTTCACTCTTCACTTTTTATCTTTTTCTCAATCAGTATTTTCAAATTTCGTTTGCCGTTTTGTATATGGCTCTTTACCTGCATCATGGTATAGCCGGTCTCCCCGCTTATATCAGTATAGCTTTTCTTTTGCAGGTAAAACAAAGTTACGCATACCTGCTGTTCATTGTTCAACTCTTTCAGCGCCGTGGTCATGGCGTCTAATGTTACATCGTTGTGCAGCAGGGCCTGTTTATCCGTGTCCGGTTCGGTGGCGGCCATCAGTTTTTCATTTATTTCTACCGGTATTTTGCCCTGCCGGCTGCGCAGCTTCATCAGGCAATGATTTTTGGCTACCATATAAATCCAGCTCTTAAAAAATTCTACCTTGTACTTGTGCAGTTCGGTAATGGCTTTCAGGAAAACCTGTTGTACGCTGTCTTTGGCTTCTTCTTCATTTTTTAAATATTTCATGCACACACCCAGCAGCAGCAGCGTATAGCGTTGCAGCAAAATACCCAACCATTGGTTATCATGGTCGCGGTAAAAATGCTCCAGCAGTTCCCGGTCGGTTATATCGTCGTACTGTTCAGGCTTCACAAACTGAAAAATAACAATTAAGTGTATACAAGATGCAGAAAGGGATAAATTTCACAGAGAAAAATTTTTTATGTAATAAAACGGCACTTATAAATATGTACATTAGCTTATGCTTAAAAAAATAACCGGCCTTTTATTACTAAGTAGTTTATTTATCAAGTGTAATAAAAAGGCAACGATTGCTCAAACGCTTCCCGCTCCGCTGCCCTCACTTACTTATCGCGGCGGCGATTTATCTTTTTTGCCCGAGATAGAAACAACACCGGCTGTTTTTTACAACAGCAACGGGCAGGTACAGGATGCGCTGACTATTTTTAAAAATAGCGGAATGAATTTGGTACGGGTGCGGCTTTGGCATACGCCGGCCAATGCAAACACCGGCCTTGCGCAAGTAGAAGCATTCGCACAAAAATTAAAAAACGCCGGCATCAGTTGGTGGTTAGATTTTCATTACAGCGATACCTGGGCCGACCCGGGTTCGCAACCCATGCCGCTCGCATGGAAAAATTTATCGTACACGGTTTTATCAGATAGTATTTATAGCTACACATATAAAGTGATGAGCGGCTTAAAAGCGAAAAATATTTTACCCGTTATGGTGCAAATTGGCAACGAGAATAACAGCGGCATGCTTTGGGATATAGGTAAAGTGGGCGGCGCCTTTAACAATAACTGGCCGCAGTACGCCGGCTTGGTAAAAAAAGGTATTGACGCGGTAAAAGCCATAGACCCGGCAGTAAAAATTATGCTGCATTGTGCCGGTACCAAAGATGCGCAATGGTTTTTTACTAATATACAAACACAGGGTATTTTGTATGACATTATGGGCCTATCGTATTATCATTGGTGGCATGAGCGCAATTTAAGTGAATTGCAAAACGATTTGAATGCATTGGCGAATACATTTAACAAAGATATTTTGATTGCCGAAACAGCATATCCTTTCACATTAGGATGGAATGATAATACCAATAATATATATGGTACGGGTTACCCGTTATTGCCGGGGTATACCGCAACACCCGAAGGCCAACAAAAATTTTTAACCGACTTGCGAACCGTTATTTATAACATACCGAATAAACATGGCTTGGGGTTTTGTTATTGGGCGCCCGATTGGACAGCATTTAGAGGCTCCGCAGCTATCAACGGCTCGCCTTGGGAAAATCTGGCGTTGTTTGATTTTACAGGTAAAGCACTGCCCGGCCTAAGCGCATTTGCGCAATAGGGGCTCTTAGCAAGAGATGAAAAGCATGAAGATATCCCTGTAATGACCAACTGTTTTAATGCAAAGGCCCCTTGCTGTTTACACTTTGGGCTGTCATGCTGCGTGCCCTGTGGCAATGAGCAAAGCGAAATGAAGCATCCGGTACGCCGGACTTGCTGCGAAGCGGTTTGTTTCAAAAACGATTTGCGTAGCAGATGCTTCTTCCGATTGCATCGGAATCAGCATGACAAGTTGTAAGAGGGTAACAGGAAAGTAAAAGTTTGATACAGCAGGTTGTAATCGTATGTAAAAAAACTTACTGAGTGAAACTGTATCGAATAAAAAAACCTCCGTACTGCTGTCACCCTGAGCCTTAGCGAAGGGTCCGGTACGCCGGCCCCCACTGTAGGTAAGCGTTGTGATTTGCCCGCCCGGATGAATCGGTCGGACAGGCTTTCAAATTTTTATTAACTTAGTTCTTACACAACCTCAATATTAAAATAAACGAGTCCTCAGTGTTGTGATTTGCTTTCAAATTTTTATTAACTTAGTTCTTACACAACGGATGATGGCCGGGGCTTTCTTCATATTGGTTGTGATTTGCTTTCAAATTTTTATTAACTTAGTTCTTACACAACCAATCCATTTCTTGACAAATTAATGCTGAAAGTTGTGATTTGCTTTCAAATTTTTATTAACTTAGTTCTTACACAACTCGAATATTTTGATTGGACTAAATGCTGTACGTTGTGATTTGCTTTCAAATTTTTATTAACTTAGTTCTTACACAACAATGTATTCTGTTAACATATAATGCAGGTCTGTTGTGATTTGCTTTCAAATTTTTATTAACTTAGTTCTTACACAACTCCACTGCATTGTATGGCAAGTTGCACAGTTGTGATTTGCTTTCAAATTTTTATTAACTTAGTTCTTACACAACAGACCATTAGCAGTAAAAGCGAATTACGTTGTGATTTGCTTTCAAATTTTTATTAACTTAGTTCTTACACAACATCAGTAGACGGTGACAACGCTACGAACATGGTTGTGATTTGCTTTCAAATTTTTATTAACTTAGTTCTTACACAACAGTGGGTTATGCATTTTTACAGTGTTATGCTGTTGTGATTTGCTTTCAAATTTTTATTAACTTAGTTCTTACACAACAGCTTGTTTGCTTTGATGAAGCTGAACTAAGTTGTGATTTGCTTTCAAATTTTTATTAACTTAGTTCTTACACAACTATGACGTGTCCTGCAACATGTTACCTTATGGTTGTGATTTGCTTTCAAATTTTTATTAACTTAGTTCTTACACAACTGTAGACTGCGGATTATATACTTGGCTATTGGTTGTGATTTGCTTTCAAATTTTTATTAACTTAGTTCTTACACAACACTTCGTAGTTTATTATTGAAGTCGTGCTGGTTGTGATTTGCTTTCAAATTTTTATTAACTTAGTTCTTACACAACCTGAACTGTATTTGCAATGTTTGATGGAGGACGTTGTGATTTGCTTTCAAATTTTTATTAACTTAGTTCTTACACAACTCAACTGTTTTTAACAATTTATCTAACTCAGTTGTGATTTGCTTTCAAATTTTTATTAACTTAGTTCTTACACAACAAGACTTTGTACAAGCGACTGGTGGTCCTGTTGTGATTTGCTTTCAAATTTTTATTAACTTAGTTCTTACACAACTTCACGATGGTTCAGATACATTGATCATTAGTTGTGATTTGCTTTCAAATTTTTATTAACTTAGTTCTTACACAACGAACATATGACCAATAGCAATACGTAAGGACTACAGTTGTGATTTGCTTTCAAATTTTTATTAACTTAGTTCTTACACAACAGCTTTGGCTAAAACCTGCTGCTGTTGTGTATTTTAAGTTGCTTTTCAGGAACAAAAATTGAGGAATCGCCTCATTTTTTTCATCCTGCCGGCTTTATTAAAACATTTCTAATTGTTGTACCGGCGGGTTGGTGCTTGCTGCCTTATGGCCATGAAAAATCTCCATCATACCAAATTGCTTATCTGTAACACACATAATACCTACATGCCCCTTTTCGGGTAGCAGAGTTTTGGCCCTTTTTATATGTACATCGGCATTCTCCCTGCTGGCGCAGTGCCGTAGATAAATACTGAACTGAAACATTTGGAAACCATCCTTCATTATGTTTTTTCGGAACAATGCGGCTACTTTACGCTCCTTCGGCGTTTCGGTAGGCAGGTCGAAAAATACAAGTACCCACATAATACGATAGGCATTTAGACGGTTATTCATTAGCCGGTGTGGCTTATTATTACTGAATTGGATTTTATTAATCTTCTTACCTACCCGGTACCTTTAATGGTACCCTCTTCAAGTCAAATGATGCTTTTGGCCTTTCTTAGAGCAGTCATATCACCATTGACGTAATGAAAACGCTCAGAATACAGCAATTAGTATGCGTTGTACCCGCGAACAGCTTACCGGGCGGGTTTGGGCGATATTTGTTATACCGAATCGCCTTGTTATAGTCCAATAAATATTTACTTAGGCTCTCGGTATTATACCAATTATTTTGTACTATGCAGGAAATCAATTTGTATTATACCATGTCGGGGTACAAAATTTTTCGTTGTTTGCCTTCAAAGCATTTCGCCAATGATGCGGTTGTTTTTTGTACTGCTACCATCAGGGGGCTTTTTTCATTGTTTATCATCACATCCATTGCCGGTATATTCAGCAAGTCTTTTTTCATAGCGGGGGTCAGTTCCAAAAATTCATCTTTCGTATTGCTTACTATGTTCAGCACCGCTTTATCTGCAAATGGCCTGTAGGGTTCCATTATATCATCGGCCAGGCAATAAGCGTTGTATTGGTTCTTATGAAAAATACCCAGCGTGGGCAACATGCCGCTGGCAACAATGTTTCTTGCTACTACAGCTCTTAGTATAGCATAGCCGTAATTCAGCAAATTATTAGGCGGATCGCCATACCGATCTCTCGTAAAATCCGGGAAAGTTTTAAAAATATTTTTCCAGTAATAGGCCGCGGCAATGGCCTCATGATTATCGCTGTCGCCGCTTTTAACCTCCGCTGCCCAGTTACGCATATTTTTTGCCGCCACCCCGGCATTCTCCAGCATTATCGCCTGGTTGGTTATTTTACTGCTTACGGTTTGCTGCCACAATTGTTTTTTAAGCGGCAGGGTAGCTTCTATTTGCGCCTGAAATTTGGCGCTCTGCAATGTATTGCCATCCAGGTTTAATAAAAGCCCCGTAGGGTGATGGCTTTTATCGCAGGTAATAAATGCTGTATTATTAGCCAGTAGTTTTGCTATCAGTGCTTGGGTAATGGTTATTTGCTGATGATCTAAAATAACCACACCGATATCCTCTATCGGCAACGATTTTGTTTCGCCTGTATCAACGCTTTCAAAAACCAATTGCTCATCTTTTGTTTTAAGATAAGCCGGGTTGCCGAAATAGAGGGTGCGTTTAATCATTTAGTAGGTTTAATGTTACCAAGCCGATCGACTTTAAGTTTAATACAGTACTCTTTTATCATTAACCCTTTATCTTTCTCTTGTTTTGATTTTTTGTCTTTCACACTTGCCCAACCTTCATTCGTCCATGCAGTTTCTGATTTATTATTATTGTCCAATTCATTACTATTTTTATCTAATGGACTTGAAACATAAGCTGGTATAAAAAATATTTGATACTTGGAAAAGCTTTTTACGATGTAAATTTTGCTTGCCATTTCTTTAGTAGGCTTACTCCAATCTATTTTACTCATATCTTCCGTTATTTTGCCTTCATTATTTATATTAGGTAGGTAAACTAAATCGTTTGGTTGTAGTATGATAGTTTTATAGCCTTCTCTTATTTCTGCAATTGGTACCCCTTGTTTCTTTTTTTGAATTACTTCGTATGATGATAGCGATGAGAAACCCTCTCTTTCTTTTGTCTCCATGTTTTCATAAATAATAAAATATGGGTTGCCATCTGCTTCTGCCAACTTATTTCTAAGCTCTATTTTTATTCCTATATCTTCTTTCAGCGTAACCATTCTGATTTTCATTCCTATTTTCTTGTCAAGTGCTTCTAAGCCTTCATCCGAAAATGGTTCAGGCATAACCATTTCTAATATTGCAACTTCTTCTTCGGTCAATTTTAGGGCAGAGACAGCATTTTTTTCAATTTGTTCGTTCTTTTCTTCAACGATTTTTTTGGCAACTATAAATTTCTCATATTCTTCTAAATGCTTATGAAGTGTTTGAGGTATTCTTGATGATTCTGAATATGGAATTTTATCAATTTTCTTATGGTCAAAATCTTTATCCAATCTTACCCTCTTTGCCGATTTTGGAATAAAGCTTGCAACTTGAATGTCTTCAAATTCAATACCTCCAAGAATATATACTGTCTTGTTTTTTACTTTGCCATTTTTATCAAGGTTAGCTGTTGGTATCTTCTTAGAGTTCTTTTTTAAATACTTATCAATCGCAGCAAGAAGGTTTTCTGTATCATTAATATCAATGCCACTTCTATAAATGATTTCCTTAATAATTGGTCGTGCCGTTTGGTCATATACATAACTTGCCGTTTTCCTTTTTTCTTTATCATGTTCTACCTTAAATCTTTCAATTTGAATTTTGAAAGCGTCAAATATTGAAACAAATCTTTTTTCCTTTAAGTAAACTATACCTTGCGGTTCTTTAAATAAAGATTGACGAATGGACATCCACTTTTTCCCATTAGTTGGCACAACTTGCTTTGCTAGCCTCTTTTCAAATAAAGGGACATCTTTGCTGTCTTTCAATTGTGTTCCTGTGGCATCTAAAATAGGTTCCCATTTTGTGTACACGTTCTTAGGTTTATCAATTACTTTATTATAAGATTTAAAGGTTACAATAGTTTGTTCTAATTTTTCTTTTGCCTCTTTGGTAAATAATTCCCAGGGCAATGCAAAATCTCTAATGCCTTTTTTTACAAGTTTGGTTTTTGCTTCAAACCAATCTTTATCATTATCAGCGGCGCTAAGCGTATTTAAGTAACGGATATGTTCTCTTGTAGTTGCTGCAATAATAATGGCATCCAAGGCATGATGGCGATGGTCAATTCGTTTAGTATCTAAATCTGGGTTTTCAGGAATATGAAAATCAATATCATTTTCATCTGTTTTATTCTTTTGGATATAGGAGGCATTATTTATTTTTTCTAACCTTTCAAAACGGGGCTTTATAAGTTTCTTCCATTCTTTTTGTAATCCCCATTCTTTCTTTAATTCACTTGTTATAGAGCCGATAGTAAAAACAATTCCAACTTCTTTATTTTTTGCAATTGGATATAGTAACTCACTTATTTTTTTTGTAATGTAGCGAGTGTCGTTTATTTGACGGCTGATAAAGTCATCAGGGATTTCTGTTGCTAAAAGGTTTTGCAACTTCCTGCCTTTAAAAGTTCTTTTGCAATGCTCTACATAAGATATGTAATCAAGTAGTTTATATTTTGTTCCTTGATATTCGCATCCGCCGTTTTTACCTTTTATAAATATGGCTGCAAGGTCTTTATCTTTGGCTTTATTAACGCCTCTTTCGGAAATAACTAAATTATCGAAACTATCATTCTTTATTTTTGCTTTTGGTAAAACGTGTTCTATCTGGTATTGGCCCTCATCGAATAATTTGCTAAGTGGGATAATGCGACCTGTATAAGGGGAAACGCATTTTTGGGTTAACCATAATGTGTATTTCTTTATTTCTGCTTTGGTAGGAATTTTAGTTTTGCCACCACTTTTAAAAAGCTCATTCAGTTCTGTATTTCCAACTCCTGATGTTGACTTCCAAATTCTAAACCTATCAATATCGGTTGGATTATTAGGATTTGGCTTTACTTCAAATCTTGCTTTTACTATTTCTTTTTCTGTAGTATGATCATTTGCATTTTCGTATTGTTCAAACTCTTCATTAAATAATTCTGTCAATACTTTTTTAATTCTATTCTTTTCCTCAAAATTATCGGCTGATTTATCTGTTGCTCTTTTCCTTTCTTTAGCGTTCTTTTTTAAATCCCTGCCCATCTCAATGTGTATCTCGTCAGGCTGTCCATATTTTTCCCAAATATCTTTTACAACAAATAATGTTTCTCTAATTACTTGTTCTACAACAGGATTTCGCAAACTATTGTTTGGTAGCTCTTCCATGATATTAAACTCTGAAGGTTCGGCGTATTTTCTATCATTACTTTTTTCTGAATGCCTGTCGTAAACTAAATAGCAAGCTTGGTAAGTATTTAAACCTGTAAGCAAATTCTTTTTATCAATAAAACTTTTCAGAAGTTGTTTCTGAACATCATCATCTGCTACTTCATGTATCCTTTTCGCATTGAAGTTAATATCCTTCAGTCTTTGAGATATTTCTTCGGCTCTTGTTTTTATCTTGTCAGTAACTTTTGCTTCATCAAAATGAATTCCACAACGCATTAAGGGCAATAATTTCTTAATTGCTTTTAAGGAGTACGATGCGTATCTTTTTGTTACTTCTATATCTGGTGCAGATGCTATAGCTTCTGCGACTTTTGGAGGTAAGTTAAATGTTATTGTTTTCGCTTTACTTCTTTTGTTGTTCTCTCTCGTCAGCGCCTTGATGATTGCATCTTTAGATTTTTCTTCATCATTCAAACTGATAGAATAAGAGGTATTCCAAAGCCTATAAAATTGATCTTTATCATTTAAAATATTTTCTCCTTCAATTTCATAATTGATTTCTTTCTTTTTAAAAATCCTCCGGAAATATTCTTTTGTTTCATTGCCTTGCAGCCGTTTTTCTTCACTGAAAAACATATTGATTTTATGCGTTTCATTTTTTAGATTGCTATCTGGCTTATAGTGATTTATTTTATCGAAAATATTTTGCTGTGAAATTTCTTTTGAAGTGTCGAATAACTCAAACAATTTCTCTTTTATCGTATCGTCAATAAAACCTTTTGTTACATCTACATCAACCTTTTCATATTCATCAATTATCGCACTTTTTTGAAGTATTTTAATATTGTGTATATCTTGCCATATTCTCATTTCCTGAAATTCAGGGCTTGATTTAGGAGCACACTTCACTCCATACATTTCGCCATCAATTCCTTTATGGCTTTCGTATTGACATTCACCTCTTGAGCCCTTTTGTGATTTTAAATCTCGTTGATAATAAATAATATCATCTGAAATCAGATGTAAAAGAGTGTTGCTTACTATCTCGTTTAATTTAGGCTTTTGTGCTTCAGATTGGGTTCGATAAAGTTTTTCAGCAAGTTTCAGTAAAATATCTTTGTCGGTATTTATTCTTTTTAAGTCTTCATTTAGCTCTATTTGCTTGCTCCATATATCTTCTAACTCTTTCTTGTATTTTTTTCTATAAACGGCGTATTGTCTTATTTTAAAATCAGTTTTATTCTTTACACTATTCACTAAACCATTAAAAAAGTAGGTGCCTGGATATTCATCGCCAATTTGATTGTCTTGTGCAGTAACGCACAAAGCCCAATCATCCTCTTTAGGTATTTGTGGATTATTTTGTACTATTTTCTTTGTACCATCTCTTTTGATTTCAATCTTTTCAGTAATTAAAAATGTATATTCTTTCTCTTCCCACTCTGGCTTTTTCTTTTTCTCAACAGTCCAAGGTTGTATTTTGTCATTGTAGGTAGTAATTTCAAATTTGTAATTTTTGTTTTTGTTAAACTCAAATGTTACTTGTTTAACAGATTTTATTTTTAATTTCTCCACCCATTTTCTTTCTTCAAAACTTTCATCTTTTAAATCTTTCCTGCTGCTTTTAAAACCCCTGCGCTGGTTCATCATATAGGTAATGCGGCACAATTCAGGGATAGAAATTTTCTCAGTTAATGCTTTCTTTCTCAGATAATAGATAATCCAATCTTCAGAAAAGGCTAATTCATCTTTCTTGTTTTGAGTGCCTAATAGTTTTGTAGCTTCTTCAATAGTAGCTTTTTCAAAAGGTAAATATTCGCTTATTCGAAATTTAAAGCCTTCTTCATTATTTATTTTCTTTTTAAAATTTTCTGGAAAACTTGTGTCTAACCAACCAAGTATTTTGAATACTTGAATCAAGCGTGTTCTCCGAAGTTTGTATCGTTGCTTTAATCTACGGCTTCCACGCTTTATTCTTCTTGAACCAGCTTTAGTTTCTGCTTTACTTCCTGCTTCCCATTTATTTAAATATTGTGCGTCTACTGGAACAATCCTGCTTCCAACCCATTCAATATTTCCTTCTTTGCCAAAATCAGCAATTGATTCTGGCATATTTAATACGGCAGCCCCAATTGAGTTGGTTCCTAGGTCAAGACCTAATACTTTTTTCATTTTATTTATTTTTTATTCTATATTTGTTGTGAAGCAAATCACAATAAGGATTATTCCGTAATGAAGATATTACTTCAATAGTTTTTGCCCTTGTACTTAACAGGGGCTTTTTCTTTCCTAAATATAACGCCAAATTATATTTGAAAAATACTACTTACCGGGTATTGTTTCTTTGGGGTTAGCTTTTGTAGTACGGCTTTAATACCTGCGCCGGTAGGGTAGCTTGCTGCAATGGCGCCGTGTAAATCAGTAGTTGTAAATTTTCTGCCGGAAACGCTTATACAATTACAGGCTACTCCGTTTATATACCTAAGAAAATAAACGGATACCTTGTTGCACTGTCTTCAAAATTGGGAACGGTGAATCGCCTGAGCATAATAAGCACCGCCTGTTTTAGTAATTAAACTTTGGCTACCCGTTTTTTGGCCGCTTCCAAATCAAATGCTTCGGCATCCCATTTTTTATTTTTTGTCAAGCCCAACCATTCTTTCATTTCGTAATGTTCGGGGTGTTTGGCATCGGCCAAAATTTGTTTCAGGTTTGCATACCCCCAAGGGCCGCCGCAATCCTCCGGCGGGCAGGCGCCTTTGCCGGCTATACAGTCGGCCCGTATTATTTTTTCATCAGTTACTTTTTCCAATGTAAGCAGGTGCTTCCAGTCATCTCCAAAATCGTAGATATAAATATACTTTTGTTTTAGCGCTGTAAATATATCCTGCAATTTTACTTTTTTAGCAAGCAATGGTTTTTCATCTTCAAAATCATCTTCGTACGGCATGCTTATAACGGGGTAGGAGCCATACCCCTTTGGCGAAAATTGGAAAAGATGATAATCCTCCCATCCGAAAGCAGCTTGTATTACACCATGCATTCTGAAAAAACTAAACTGCTGAGGCATCAGCACCCGCCGCCAAACAGGCGGGTCGGTAATATTCTGCAGTTGAATTTTAAATTGCAACGTCATAAAAAAAATAGTTATACCGAATATAAGATGTAAATAGTCCCCGTCCGTACCGGCACGGGCGGGCAATCAGCTTTCTGTCGGTATAATAACATCTAATTCCGATGGTAATCGGAACACGTAGTCCCTGCCCGTCCGGTCAGGCGGGCTTTGGACTACTTAGTAAATCAAGATGGTATTAGAAAACTAAGCTAAATAAAATGGCGCAGGAAAAAAAAATAAATTATCCCGTTCGTATGCCGGCTGCATAGCTCCGTCGCACCCCCAACGGCGTAAGTTGCACTGTTCAATAGGGTTTCCCGCTTGCCATGGCAAGGGTATAGTGCGTTGTTGTACTAAACCGAAAAAATCAGGATCAATTATTTTTTGGCGGCTTTACCGTCCAACTTTTTTCTCCCGGATTCTTCCGCAGTTATTTTATTGGTGATGGTCACTAAAATTTCATGGGTATCGATAAACGATACAGGGACTACGGTGTCAATGTGCGGTAGTATCGTGCTGTCTTTTAGTTGTACAGCCGCGGGATTTTTTGTACGCATTGGCTTTTTAAATGCCGTGTATACAATCATGAGGCTTGTAAAAATAAGTATAAGTAAAAGCACCGGGGAGATGCGGTTTTTATTTTTAGCTTTCAACAACGGGGGCGAATTGAATGAATGTGCTATTTTGGATGTTTCGCTTTCCTTTTCATTTAGCGGTAATTCTTCGGGGGCGGCCGGTTTTGTATGGTTACTTTTTAATTCAGAAACAATATTTTCAGTTTCATTCTTTTTTTTATCTGTATTCACCGGTTCGCATACGGTTTTAATAACCGTAGCTGTATCTTCAATACCGTATGTATTGTCAATATTTTTCCCTAAAAAAAGATTTGAGGTAAATAAAATTTCACCGTTCTCCCCCAAAGTCAAAATTCCCAATGTATCCAGCGCCATTGTTTTGTCGTTATATAACCGCGATTTTAACTCTACGACATATGCTTTTATTTCTTCATCAATTATTTCTTCCGAAATTTTTTCATGCAATCGTATGTACGCGGTAAGCATACTGTATTCCCGTTCATAACCTTCGGTTAAAACAAGTTTGTATACACCGGCCGGTACCGGGCTGCCGGCGGTATTATTTTCATTGTTATCGGCATGCTTCATAAATTTAAACTCGCCCAATCCCGGTAAGGCGCATTTGCCAAGAAGTTGCAGTGCCTTCTTTATATAGTATATAACTTTTTGTTGCATGGTTTTTGAATTGGCGAACTTGAATTACACTGCTGCAGGTTCTTTACGGGATATTTTATTTGTAATCAACAGGTGGCGAATACGGGGTTTGCCCGGTGCAGTCATCTAACGGCATACGTTTAGAATACAGACCTGCTAAACGGAGTTTCAAAAGATACAGTCACTTTCCTTTTAACGAAATAAAAGGTAGATGGTTATTAGTATAAGAGGGTTGCAACACAGTGGATTTTTCTTGTATATCTTCACCCGGGCGGGTGCTATTGCTGTTGGCCGTTATACTAAGGCCGTGAGTATAATGTTACGAATGCCTTTTACCGTTACCTTGAGTACATGCCCTGTGCCGGGCGTACGAACAGCTGTGTTATTAATCAGCTGCGAAATGCGGAAGAAGTCTTATTGCCGGCGCCTGCGTCCTTTAAGCCGGCTGCGCTGTAATCTATGGCAAAAAAGACGGTTCATTTAATAAATGAACCGTCTCACTTTCAAAAGAAAGCTGCTATTTTATAACATTGAAACGCTTTAATTTCCAGCTGGTTCCTGTAGAAATATCTCTTTGCGATAAACCTGCTCCTTTTGAGTATGAATTATCGTATTGTATTGCGGGCGGAACGCCGGGGGGTAATGGAAAGCCCGGGGGCATATTTATAGTTACTATTTCTTTTACGTCTATCGTATTTTCATAACTCTTGTTTAAAATCATCTTCACGAAATCTTTTTTAACGATCGTGTGCGAAAAATCTACATTTACCGGGATGCCTAAAAAATTGACATCTAAATCTTCATACCATGTAAAATTTATAAAAGCATTCGCTTTAAGTGTATTTTCTGATACAACAGGTATTGTAACGAGACCCAGGAAATCTAAATTGTAAGTAATTTCAGTAAGGTCTCCATGACTGTAGTTTGCAAAATAGGTAGGAACCAAAGCGGGTTTACTTGATTCCAGTTTATAAAATTTCAAACTGTTTATCATTGTATCTTTTGTAACGGTATACGTAAGACTGTCAATAAACTCAGGTGAGGGTGGGATGCTGCCTATCTCAAAAACGAATGTTGATCCTACTGTATACGGAGCGTAGTCGCCGGTACCTTCGGGCCATTGATAAGGCTGCAATACATCTTTTTTACAACAGGAAAAAAGAGTAATTGATAAAACACAGAAAAGCAGAAATTGCTTCATAGAATTGGATTTATACAAAAAGGATATTACAAAAAAAAGTATCTAATCAAAATATAAAAAATGAACTATGGCTTCATTTTCAATTACATATTGAAAAACCATTACGAATGATAAAACGTGTGACTTCAGCAAATATTGCCCCTCCGGCTGATAGTGTGAATAAAAATTACACGAATACTATACCGGTCAGCTGTATTCTGTTTGGGTAAACTTTACGGCATGCGGGTGGCTTCAATTGAATTTAAAAACCGCCAATACGTAATTTTACGGGTACAATATTCGAGTAGTTGCCGCGTTTTATACGCAAATCGGGTTTAAATATGCCCGGATGTTTCATTGAATTAAGAACAAGTATTACTTTTATTTATTATTAATCAATTAAAAAAAACGATAGATAAATTTTACAAGTAACACCGAACCGTAACCCTAATAATATCCAATATGGTAAAAGCCGAATCCTATCCGCATTTTCTGCAAAAGCGATTAGATCACTATAATAATATTGTAATGCCGGCGCTGAGCTCTGACAAGAGTCCTTTTTTCTTACGCGTTACACCCAACGAACAGTCCATTTTTGTTGACAGTAACGACTACTTAAGCCTTGCGAACAATACCGAAATTATTGAAGCGCAAATAGCGCAATTACGACTCGGAGAAAATTCGCTGATGTCTTCTTTTTTTATTTCGGGCAAAGGATTGAGAGAGCAATTTGAAGAGCAAATTGCATCATTAACCAAGCAGGAAGCAGCTATACTTTCTACTTCCGGTTGGGATGCTAATACAGGTTTGTTGCAGACGATAGCAGACAAGGAAACACATATTTATTTGGATAGATTCGTGCATGCTTCTTTGTATGCGGGGGCGCAAATATCGGGAGGTATAGTACATATTTTTGACCACAACAACCCCGATCATTTAGAAAGAAAAATTAAGCAATACGGTACGGGTGTAGTTGTGGTAGACAGTGTTTACAGTTCAACGGGCAGTGTGTGTCCGCTAAAAGATATAGTGGCGGTAAGTAAAAAGTATGATTGTATAGTAGTAGTGGATGAATCGCATTCATTGGGCCTATATGGCACACAAGGCGCAGGTATGGTAGAAGGATTGGGGTTGCAGGAACAAGTTGATTTTATAACAGCCAGCTTATCAAAAACTTTTTGTGCAAGAGGGGGCGTAATTACCTGCTCTAAAAAATTTAAAGAATATTTTCGCCATAATTCATTTCCCGCTATTTTCTCTTCGGTATTACTTAATCATGAGGCGGCAAGGTTTATAAAAACATTAGAAGTTATTAAACGGGATGAATGGCGCCGGGCGCAATTGCATGCAAATACGCATTACATGCACAGTCACCTGGATTATATCGGGTTTAATACAGAAGTTAGCAGTTCTCCCATTATTTCGTTGGAAGTAAATAATGAGAGTAAAGCTATTTTACTGAGAGATTTATTGGTACAAAAAAATGTGGTTACGGCGCCGTTTATTCCGCCCGCCGTTCCTAAAAAGCGCTGCAATACCCGCATGACGGTAAACTGCAGCCTTACTCTTGCGCAGATGCAGCACATTGTAAAATCCTGTAAAGAAGCTGTACCTGTTATTAAATTATCGGGAGAAGAAATTGATCAATTCAGGGAAAAGAATATTTCAATTTACGGACCTGTTCTGCGGGCCGAATATAGATCATCGAAAAATGTACTTATGAAGGCCGGCTAATAAAGCAGTAATTTTTTTTATTGATTCCTATCGGTATAATTATTTTTATCTGTAAGAATATCTTTCTGCTAATTTACATGCAGCTACTGCAAAAGCCGAAGTAGAAAATTACCCTGACGGTTTTTTTATGCAGCCTTACCCCGCCATAAAATAAAATACTCTTTTTACTGCCGGTATATAATACCGCTTATAATCATTATATAGTCCAAAGTTTCATTCATGGCGGCATTATACGTTTCATCAGGTTTGGAGAGATTTTATCGGACTATTTACTATTTAAAATTGGTATAACAATCAAAAGCCCTGTATGAGCAGGGTAAGGAGCTTATAATAATCTGCCAATTTCCGTGAAGCTGTTCTAAAAATAGAATTTAATTTAACCACTACAGCTGTTGGCGGCTCCTATAAATCGGAGAACAGCGGCGGCCCTCGATCGGTTGGCTTACTCACCAACTATGATCTGCAGTAAAGAAGTTTACAGAATTATTTTTTAAAAAATTTCTTAGTAAAAAGAACAACGATTTTCGCGACAGGTGAAATTAAAAACACTTGTTTGATGCAATCATATCCTTTTTAAATGCAACGCCTTTATTAACTTAATTTAGTAACGCCGGCAGGAACGGCGGCATACTTGGATATTTTTTTGAACAGGTCGAGGGGATTGAACGGCTTATGCAGGTAGTCATCAAAGCCTTTGCTTTTTAAGTCCATCGCCATACCGTCGTACAATGCGGCGGTAAATGCTATGACAGGAGTAAAGCCGCCTTGTTTCCTTATTTCTTTTATGGCGGTATAGCCGTCCATTTCGGGCATTTCCAAATCCATTAAGACGAGGTCATACTCTGATTTCTTATACTGCTCCAATGCCTGCGCGCCGTTTACAGAAGCTGTAAACTGCACATTCCATTTCTTTAAAAAAGTGAGCAGCACCATCATATTTATTTTGTTATCTTCCGCTACAAGTATTTTTAAACCGTTGAGGTCTTTGGTATTCACCGGTTCAGTTTCTTTAATATCTATGGTTTTATTAATTTCTACATTTATGTCAAACCAAAAAGTGCTTCCTTTTTTATACTCGCTTTCTACTTTTAATGTTGAATCAAATAAGCCCACCAGCTGTTTGCTGATGGATAAACCCAAGCCGGTGCCGCCAAAATTTCTTGTAGTGCTTTTATCAGCCTGCTCAAAACTTTCAAATATTTTACTGAGCTGATCGGTTTTTATACCTATACCGGTATCTTTTACGGTAAACCTGACCGCCATATTTTTATCGTCGGTATTCAGCAAATCCGCTTTTAGCGTAACCGTACCGTTTTTGGTAAACTTAAAAGCGTTGGACAGGAGATTGAATAATATCTGTTTCAATCTCAAGTCATCGCTTATTATTTCTTTATCCAGCGCGGGGTCTATTTCAAAATCAAAAACCACGTTTTCATGTGTGTTTTGTGTAAGATAGACCCTGCAAAGTTTTGTGACGGTATGTTTTAAATTAAATATGTTCCTGTCTAAATTTATCTTGCCTTCATTTATTTTACTGAAATCGAGTATGTGGTTTATCAGGTGCAGCATGTGGTCGGATGTATGCTGCAATACATCATAATATTTTTTTTGAGACGGGGTAGCCGTTTCGTGCATTAAAAGATTGGTAGTGCCGATTATGCCGTTTAGGGGCGTACGCAACTCATGGCTCATATTACTTAAAAAATCAGCCTTTGCCTTATTGACGGTTTCAAGACCCTGCATGGCTTTTATCAATTTCTTTTCGGTACGCATGTGCATATTTATAACTATACACATGTATACCCCGCCCATTAATAATGTAAAGCCGTAAATGGACATTTGCAGTATGTACACGACATTATCAGAAAAAGCAGAATTGAAAAAAAGATATCTTGGCGCAAAGAAACAGGCGGCGGCGGCAACAAAAGTAAAAATAATATTGGGAAGAAAGGCCCTGAACTGCTTTTTTACATCATAGATAATTTCATACGAAATAAAAAGCATGAAGAAAAAGTTAGTAACGCAATACCCTAAATTGGTAGAATTATAGATGAGGAAAACACCAAGAGTATATACATAGAAAGAAATCGACTTGGCAACGACATATTTCTTTTTGTAGTTTGCAAAGACCACTAAAAATACTCCCACTAATAAAAAGCCGCAGATACCCCATAGAAAATTGAGTCCCCGGTATAATCCAAAAATAAAATAATAGGCGGCAAGGGGGGCGGGCAGCAGGCTTAAAATATTGGTTAACGCTACTTTTTTCGCATCTTCAATATTTAAACCTTCAGCGACTCCAAGGTTGGCTATATTATAGGATATTTGTAAAACTCTTCTCATTGAGGCACATTCCTTACGAAAACGAAAAAAATTGAGTTATAGTATGTGGAAATTACCATGACGGCGCACTTAATCGGGTATTTTAGCGCATGCAGGCGTCACTTCGCATTTTTCGCAAAATTATTATTCCTTAATGCCCGCAGTAGTTTGGAGCGCATTTCGGCATATGTTTTTTTTGGGCGTGCGTACAGAACGGCAATCGGTTTTTTTTTCAACAACCGATTGTGGATAAATGCTACGGGGGCTATACCTTCAGCTTCTTTCTTATATAACTATAGCTGGCGGTAATACTTGCCAGCGGGTCTTTGGGCATATCATGCTCTACAAAAATATGTTGCATGCCCGCAGCCGAAGCGGCGGCAAATATTCTTTTATAATCTATAGTGCCTTCGCCAACGGGTAAAACCATTTCTCTTTTCGCATCCAAATCCTTTACATGCCACAACGGAAAACGCCCCGGGTGTTCCTTAAATAAAGCTACCGGGTCTTTTCCTCCCTTGGTGGCCCAAGCCAAATCCAATTCCATCAGCATCTTTGTTTGAGAGAGGAAGATTTCATAGGGAATCTGTCCTTCCACTGCTCTAAACTCCGCATCATGATTATGATAGGCAAAACCAAGCCCCGCTTTTTTACAAGCCTCATCTGTTTTATTTAATACATCAACAGAAGCTTTTACTTCATCCAATGTAGTTATGGGTGTATTGGCACATACTAAAAATTTTACACCGCCTTCCGCCGCTTCATCCACCAGGGCCTGCATATTGTCCTGCAGGTTACGCATCGGGGGTATGGTAATTGGTTTTCCGTCGGGGCCGGTTGGTAATTTTGCACCGGGCGGCAGTTTGAAAGGTGCGCCTAATACATGGTGCGATTTCCAACTCATACCCAAATCCTTTAAGAAAGCTGCGAATTCTTTTGGCTTCATGCCATAATAACCTCCTTTTTTACTAAAGGCCGATTCAATTTCTTTATACCCGACCGCTGCAATTTTTTTCAACGTACCGGGTACATCATCATCTATTGTATTAAAAAAAGTAAAGAGCTGTACCCCGATCGCATGTTTTTTGGGATCGGTTACCATCCGATAGTTATCGGGTGAAGCAAACACTTTATTGCGCAGTAATATACTGCCAAGTAAAGCAGCTCCTGAAGTTTGTATAAATTGTTTTCTTTTCATGTTGCGTGTATTTATTTTTTTCTTTTGTGTGCAAACATCCAGCTCAAATAATTTTTTTCAGCAAAGGCATTGTCCCAGCTGTTATGATTCACGCCGGGATATTCCGAATATTTTATTTCAGTCTTCAGCAATTTAATTCTTTCCACCATTTCTCTTGAAAGATTTACATCCACTACCGCATCGGCGGCGCCGTGAAAAACCCAAAAAGCTGTTTTTGCAATTCGTTTATCATAATGAACCTTATCTCCGCCGCCGCAAATAGGTAGCGCCGCCGCATACAAACTCGGGTACCTGTACACGGATTCGAATGTACCCATACCACCCATAGAAAGCCCCGTTATGTAGACTCTCGATTTATCTACACTTTCTTCACCGGATAATTTTTTTATCAACTCATTGGCTGCTGTAAGCGGCCAGTTAGCTTCGGCGGTATAATCAAAATCTATTTTATAAGGCTGTATATTCCTGTCAATTTTAGTAGCAGCCCAAAAGGATTCTTCCGGGCATTGCGGGAATACAATGATGGCGGGATAGTTTTTTTTGTTTTCTTCCGTTAAAAAAAGTTTGGCGCCATGTACCAATTGCATTTCATTATCCTTTCCTCTTTCGCCGGCACCGTGCAGGAAAAGTATCAACGGATACTTTTTATTTTTATCATAATTAGCCGGATACAATATGCGATAGGGTAATGTTTTTCCTTCGCCGAAGGCAAATTCTTTTTTCTGATAAGGAGCAAAGGCAGGGTTGCTGACGGGTTTTTTCAACAAGCCCAGTACATTTAACCAATCGGCAAAACGTTCAATCCAATTGTCTGAGGGCAGATTTTGCGGTTTCATACCAAAGCCATGCCCTCCTTTGGAGTACAAATGCAATTCGGCATTTTTCTTCGCTGAAATCCATTTTGTATAAAGATCTGTACTGTGCGGCGCCAGCCCCAATGCATCATCGGAAGCCGCGGCAATAAAAACAGGAGGAACATCTTCCGCCACGACGCTATACATAGCTGCCGGGAAAAAAGGATATATCGGCGCGGCAAAATCGGGACGGTTTTCTTTTGTATAATTAAACAATGCGGCTGATGTAACGGTACCGCCCGCGGAGAAACCCATAATGCCGATACGATCCGGAGCGATGCCGTATTCAGCAGCGTGTTTACGTACATAGGCAATCGCATTTCTTCCATCGGCCACACCAAGCGGAATGGCCGCTATATTTTCATTTTCAAAATCTTTATTGCCCCATTTTGCCATCATCTCGGCTACGGGATCGGTTGTTAAACTGCGGGCCAATCGGTATTTCAATACAAAACAGGTTACACCTTTTTTTACCAGCCATTTGGCTACATCATAGCCTTCATTATTAATTGACAATGCATGAAAGGCGCCGCCGGGGCAAATAACAACCGCCGTGCCGTTTGCTTTATCAGCTTCGGGAGCAAATACGGTAAGTGTAGGACGGCTTACATTGTACACCACTTTTGTTTTCCATAAATTATTATCGTTCTCGGCTTCATCCCAGTTCCAGCTTTCGGAGCCGGGAGCGGGGCCATCATATAACTGAATAATTTTTTGCTGAGCATAGCAGGCGGAGCAAAGCAGCAAAATAAAGCTGAAGAAAATAATTCTCTTTTTCATACAGAAGCAATTTATTTCACTAAGGTATTCAAACTTATGTAAAACCTGCCATTACCAAAGCAATTACTTGTCTTTACAAGTTCCCGTATATTTGGTAATTATTATTTTGCATAATGAATAAAATCATTTTTACCGAAGAGTTTTGTCAGCCCGAAAACCTTCATCCTTTTACGCTTACCAGGCAAATACAGGATATACGTATCGGTATTTTAACCATCAGGCAAAAATGGGAGATGGCCCTCGGAATGCCTTCCTTTGATAAATGGGAGGATGATTACAAAGACCTTGACCGCAGTATTCTTATTGATAAAAATATCAGTGATGATACCTTCTTTATGATTCACGGCAATGTATTGCCCTCCGGCAAAGTAGTAAAAGCCATTAAGAAATTAAAGAACGGCGAATTTGTTTCGGTAAATGATAATGCGGGTATTGCGTTTCGATTTACCAAGAATGAAATAAAACAACCGCATAAAATAAAAGTAACCCGGGCTGTCTCGGTAAAGGATGATGTGAAAAGCATCAGCTTTCCGCAACATGTTTTTGAACTGAATCACTATGCTGTCCGCAGCGATTTTGAATTGATTACCCGCAAAAGAAAATCGCAAACAATTTCCAAAACGAATAAAACAATAAACCCGGCGCAAATATTTATAGATAAAGGAGCCAAAGTAGAGCATAGTATTTTAAATGCATCCTCCGGCCCCATATATATTGGTAAAGATGCGGAAGTAATGGAAGGCTGTATGATACGCGGCCCCTTTGCATTGTGCGAAGGGGCTTGTCTTAAAATGGGAGCGAAAGTGTACGGCGCTACTACCATCGGCCCTTACTCCGTTGCCGGCGGCGAAATAAAAAACTCGGTGATCTTTGGCTACAGCAACAAAGCACATGACGGTTATTTGGGCGATAGTGTAATAGGCGAGTGGTGCAACCTGGGTGCGGGTACTACCAGTTCTAATTTAAAAAACAATGCCGGCGATGTACGGTTATGGACACAGGCCGGACCGGTAAGTGCGGGTATCAAATGCGGGCTGATGATGGGCGATTACAGTCGTGCGGCTATTAATACCTCTTTTAATACGGGGTCGGTAGTGGGCGTTAGCACCAATGTGTTTGGCGCCGGGCTTACGCCGAAATATATCCCTAATTTCGCATGGGGCAGCGATGGTGTGGAGAGATACAGGTTTGAAAAAGCGCTTAGCGATATTCAGAGTTGGAAATCGCTTAAGGGGCATGTAATTTCAGAAAATGAAAAGAGCATTTTAAAATATATATTTGAACACTATTAAACCTCAACCACTTCACCCTTTCTTTATGACGAGAGGGGTATAAAAAATAAAAGATATGCGTAAACAAATAGCAGCCGGCAACTGGAAAATGAATTTGACTCACCAGCAGGGTGAAATATTGTTGGATGATATTCTTCGTGCGGGAATCGAGTTGAAAAATCATCAGCAGGTAATTTTCGCAGTTCCGTTTCCTTATCTTACTATGACCAACAGCGATGTGGCCGAAGAAAAAAATTATTTTGCAGCAGCGCAAAATTGTCATCATAAAAAATCAGGCGCTTTTACGGGCGAAGTATCGGCCGAAATGCTGCACTCATTAAATATTCGTTTTTGCATAGTGGGCCATAGTGAACGCCGCGAATATTTTAACGAGACTAACGCTATACTTGCCGAAAAAGTAAATATTTGTCTTGACAGTTTTCTCAATCCTGTTTTTTGCTGCGGCGAATCGTTGACAATACGTGAGGCCGGTACGCAAAATGATTTTGTGGCTAACCAGTTACAGGAATCATTATTTCATTTACCCGCAGATAAAATAACGGAGATAGTAATTGCTTATGAACCCATTTGGGCCATTGGTACAGGCAAAACAGCTTCTACAGCTCAAGCACAAGAAATGCATGCGCACATACGTGCAGTAATTGCGGGCAAATACGGAAAGGATATAGCCAACGAGATTTCTATTTTATACGGTGGCAGCGTAAAAGCAAATAATGCGGCGGAACTGTTTGCTTGCCCCGATGTAGACGGCGGTTTGGTTGGCGGCGCCTCATTGGTTGCGGCCGACTTTATTGAAATCATCAAGGCGTTGAAGTGATACCAATTGCACTATCATTTTAAGCTAATGTGTGCAGGCTGAAATTGCGTGCAGAAGATTCGGGCGAAGGCATTGGTACATGCCGCCAAAGTAAAGATTGAATTAAATTACTGTAAAAGCGGTATAATCATTTATCGAAAACAATAACTACTATATTGTTATTACCAGGAAAAATCAAATATTGATGAACCTGCTAAATGTACGTGCCATTGTAAATGGTAAAGAAATATTTCCGTTACCCGTCAATAAAAAAATAATTATACAGGTACATGAAAACAATCCCAAGGTAGTTGTGACGGATGGTTATCATTTTGCAAAGCCTTTAGAATTGGTGTACCACCACCTGCACGTGTATTATTTTAAAGTGGTGTGCGCCATTGATAATTTACAATTACTGTCAGGGTTTACATTATTGGTTTTCTTATACCTGTCCGGCTTTTATTTCGGATTTTTTATATTGAAATTAGCCGGTTTCGCCCCGTTGCTGTATTTTCTTTTTATTTATTATATCAACCGGAAAGATTTTATACAAATAACACCTGTATAGGAAAATTCAAAATCCAAGAAACAAAATTCAAGAAAAAAAAATAAAATCCGGGAAATAAAAAAATTAAAAGTCAAAAGGTAAAAGTAAAAAATCAAAAATCCGAAACTTGGAACAGGAAACCCGGAACCAATTACCTCCACAATACCAATATAACAGCCGCTGCAATATTACCTGTCAAATGATAACCGCAGGTAATGGCATAAAGCGCAGCCGGCTTTCTTTCATATACATAAGTAATAGCCACCGCTGTAAAGGCGAAGCAGATGCCGGTAATCAGGCCTAATTTGATACCTGAGCTCAGGATGAACAGGTTCATTCTTGCCACTAATAATGCAAGACCGATACAGGTTACAAGCATAAGTATAAACGAAGTAATCATTAGTTGCGCCACTCCTTTGTTTTTTTCCGGATCGTTCATGTCTAATCCTGTTAAAGAAGCCCATTTAGAGCCGAACAAAACTTTTGAATACCACAAACCTCCAATCATAAAATAAGCCACTGCGGCTGCTAATACGGCGAGCCAATTGATGTGCGAAAAAACAGAAGTGTCCATAAAAGTTGATTTTAGTTACAGGAAAAATAGAATAATTTCGTTTAAAATAAAAGTATTTATTTGCACCAATGATTAAACAATTGAAACTAATTGCGAACAAACAATATCCCGGCACACATTTTTAGTGTCGTTTATTATTCTACTTTTAATGAAATAATTATTTATGAAAAAAACATTCACTATTGTTATCCTTCTTACAGCATCTGTTCTTTTGTTTTCTTGTAAATCAAAACAAAAAGACGGACCTGCTACCGAAAAGGAGGTTGAAAATCTTTTAAAAAAATCAAAAGGATTAAATGCAGGTTCGGGCAATTATGATGTAACGACTCCTGATGGTTGGGAAAGAATTGATACAACCGAAATGGGTATGAAATTGATTTACCTGCTGTCGCCGCAGGCAGACGCAAATGATCAGTTCAGGGAGAATATTAATATAGTTACTGAGAGAACGGGTGATATGTCGCTTGAAAATTATATGGCATTGTCGAAAACCAATATGAAAAAAATGCTGGCAAATTTTAATGAGGTTGAGACATCTGATCAACCTATTTCAGGTTTGCCCGGCAGGGCTATGCATTATCAACATGAGTATAACGGCATACCGTTGGATGTAAAAGCTTATGTAGTGATTAAGAACGGAATTGCTTACCTGATTAACTGCACCGTACCGAAGGGTAAATTAGGGGATTGGATGAAGCCGATTAATACTGTTATTGAAAGTTTTCAAGTAAACTAAAAAGGTTGACTTATAAAAGAAAAGCCCCTGATCTGATCGGGGGCTTTTCTTTTTGTGTCCGTTATAAGTTTTCTGTATTACAATTTCTTGATCTTAATATTTCTGAACCATACATTATTACCATGATCCTGCAAACCAAGCCTTCCTTTTTTATAGGTACCGAAATCAGGCGTCTCTTTAAACTTACTTGCAGCTAACATTTTTTTCCAATTGTCATCCCACATTGTTGTAGATACTGCATTTTCTCCGTTCAGAAAGAAATCCAGTTTGCCGTTTAAGCTTTTTATTTCTACCATGTTCCATTCCAAGGCAGGTTTCACCGTTTCTTTTGAAGAACTGATTAAGTCATACAAATCGCCGGCACGGTGCTTAATGATTTTGGCATCCGAATGACATTTGTTATCCAATATCTGCATCTCGGGTCCTGTGTACCAGGGCCATTCATATTTAGCGGTGTCTTCGTGTATATAAAAAATAATGCCGCTGTTGCCGCAGGTATCTATTTTCCATTCCATTTTTAAATGAAAATTTTCATACTCTTCGTCCGTAACTATATCTCCGCCGCCTTTTGTTTGCCAGTTTTCTTTTTCACTTGTATTCAAATGCAGTACACCATCTGCAGCACTCCAGGCCGAGCCGGCAGGAGCGCCACCGTACTTATGCCAACCTTTGGTAGTGGAACCGTCAAATAATAATTGCCAGCCATCTTTTTTTTCTTCTTCGGTAAGCGAAGCGGCGGCGTCAGTCACGGTTTCTTTTTTTTCAGGTTCAGTCGTTGCGGGTGTTGTTGAGTTATTACAAGCAGCAGCAATTACAGCAAGGCAAACAAAGCCAATTAGTTTTTTCATTTTAATTTATTTATTTTTTTAAGAGCATTATATATTTTACCATATCCTCGGCATCGGCCTGGCTGATAGCAGTATGCGGCGCCATAGGCACAGTACCCCAAACACCCTGACCGCCTTTTACAATTTTTTCACCCAGCATTTTTATATTGGCTTCCGTGTTTTCATATTTATTTGCTACATCCCTGTACGCCGGCCCTATTAATTTTTCATCTACTTTATGGCAGGTAAGACAATCGCTTTTACCAATCAATTGCAATCCTTTTTGATAAACAGGATTATCACTCAGCTCCGGGGCTTTCACCTCCGGTGCAGCAGGTTCCTCTTTTTTTTCTGTTTTATTTTCTCCTCCGCCGCAGGCTATTAATGTAGCTATTGTAAATAAAAGTGATAAGGTTACTAATTTCTTTTTCATGTTCATTTGTTTTTTTGTTTTTATAAAATTAGTCAAGTCCCAGAATATGGCGATTAAAATTTATATCAGTCTCCTGACCTGCAAAGTCGTCAAATGCTTTTTCGGTAACACGTATGATATGATTCTTTATAAATTCAGCACCTTCTTTAGCTCCGTCTTCAGGGTGTTTTAAGCAGCATTCCCATTCCATTACCGCCCAGCCTGTAAAATCATATTGCGTCAATTTGCTGAAGATTGTTTTAAAATCTACCTGTCCGTCGCCCGGGCTTCGGTAGCGGCCGGCACGGTTCAGCCAGCTTTGATAACCGCCAAATGTACCTTGCTTACCGGTTGAATTAAACTCAGCGTCTTTTACATGAAAAGCTTTGATGCGTTCGTGATAATGATCTATGTATTTTATATAATCCAATTGTTGCAATACAAAATGCGAAGGATCATAGAGCAAACAGGCTCTTTTATGATTGTTTACTTTTTCTAAAAACATTTCGTAAGTAATACCGTCAAACAAATCTTCGCCGGGATGTATTTCATAACAAACATCTACGCCGCATTCATCAAAATAATTTAGAATGGGTAACCAGCGTTTGGCTAATTCTTTAAAACCTTCTTCTACCAAACCGTCGGGCCGTTGCGGCCACGGATGAAATGTATGCCACAATAACGAACCGCTGAAAGTAGCATGCGCAGTAATGCCTAAATTTTGCGAAGCCTTGGCGCCGTATTTTAATTGTTGTACCGCCCATTCAGTTCTTGCTTTCGGGTTTTTCTTTACGGCATCCGGCGCAAATGCATCAAACAAATCATCGTAAGCCGGGTGCACGGCAACCAATTGTCCCTGCAAGTGTGTTGATAGTTCCGTAATCTCCAATCCGCATTCATTCACGAGGCCTTTCAGTTCGTCGGCATAGGTTTTACTCTCGGCGGCTTTTTGCAAATCAATACATCGTGCATCCCAGGTAGGAATTTGCACACCGTTGAATCCTAAACTTTTCGCCCAAAGGCAAATTGATTTTAAGTTGTCGAACGGCGCTTTATCGCCCATAAACTGGGCTAAGAAAATGGCCGGGCCTTTTATTGTAGTCATTGTTTGTAGTGTTTGTTACGAGTTACTTGTTTAGAGTTGCAGGTTGCGAGTTACCGGTTACAAGTTATTAGTTGCTAAATTTTGAAGACTCATTCTGACTTCTTACTTCCGACCTCTGACTTCAGAACTTACACTTCAAACTTCATCCACTTTTCATTACTCTTTCCGCTTGCTACTACATTTTCTATAAACGCCATGCCTCTTATACCTTCATCCACTCCCGGAAAATCGAGCCACTCGGGTTTCGGTTCTTCTTTATTCATTTTAGCATTCACCGTCAGTGTAAAATTTCTGTAGAGGTTTGCAAACGCTTCTAAATATCCTTCAGGATGGCCGGCAGGTGTGCGGCTGTTATGGCTCGCAAAAGAATTTACATAACCCGTGCCGGCACGATAAATCTGCGCAGGCTTATCCAACCATTTTACTATTAATGAATTCGCATCTTCCTGTTTCCATTCCAATCCTCCTTTTTCACCATATACTCTTATGCGCACATTGTTTTCTTCACCGGCTGCTACCTGTGTCGCCATCAATACACCGGTGGCGCCGTTATCAAATTTTAATAATACAGCGCCATCATCATCAAGCATTCTGCCTTCTACTACAATATTTAATTCGGCGCAGATACTTGTTACGGATGAGCCCGTAACATATTCGGCCAAATTAAAAGCATGTGTACCTATATCGCCCATACAACCGGCGGCGCCGCTTTTTTTAGGATCTGTTCGCCAAGATGCCTGTGCCTGCCCGGTTTTTTCCAGCAAGGTACTCAGCCATCCCTGCGGATATTCTACAAATACTTTTCTTATTTTTCCCAATGCCCCTTCTTTCAACATTTGTTTCGCCTGCTTCACCATGGGGTAGCCGGTGTAAGTGTGACAGAGTAATAATGTCAAACCCGTTTGCTGTACTTTTTCTTTTAATTGTTTGGCTTGTTCCAATGAAAAAGTAATTGGTTTTTCTATCACTACGTTAAAACCTTTATCCAATGCCATCATGGCCGGATCGAAGTGAACGAAGTTGGGCGTAACGATGGTTATAAAATCCAATCGCTTATCGGCCGGCATGGCGGCTTCTTTCTGCAGCATTACTTTGTAGTCGGTATAAATTCTTTCGGGGTCTAAAAATAATATACGGCCGGAATCGACGGCTATTTCGGGATTGATGCTTAAAGCGCCGGCTACTAATTCTATTTGACCGTCCATATTGAGTGCTAAGCGGTGCACAGCGCCGATGAATGCATCTTTGCCGCCGCCAATCATTCCCATTCGTAATTTTCTTGTACTCATATAACAGGTGTTAGTTTTATTGATGTAAAATATTTTATTTTAAATAAACACAAATGTATTTTTAAAAATAGTACATTTAGTTTTTCTACCGCGATTTTTATTACTAAACTAACGATATGCAAGCTGTAAACCGAGACAAACTTTTTGTAGCCAGTTGCCTGGCATTATTAGTCACTTCTCTATCATTTGGCATTCGAGCCGGCTTACTCGGTACTTGGGGTACGCAATTTAATTTAGATAAATCGGAAATGTCAACAATTACCGCAACGGCCTTTTGGGGCTTTCCGCTTGCTGTAATCATCGGAGGAATGATAGTTGATATAATAGGAATGAAAAAGCTGCTGGTGATGGCTTTTATTTTTCACCTCGCAGGTATTGTACTTACCATTTTTGCCGGAAGTTTCGGAAGTCCGTTTTGGGCCTTATTTATTTCTACCTTATTAATAGGTATTGCGAACGGAACAGTAGAGGCGGCATGTAACCCCTTAGTTACTGCATTATATACCGATAATAAAACAACAAAGTTGAATCATTTCCATTTATGGTTCCCCGGCGGCATAGTAATAGGTTCTTTAATAGTTTATTTTTTAAGTCAGCAGGGAGTTAATTGGCAAATCCAGGTTGCGCTTATGCTGATACCAACTCTTCTTTACGGATGGCTTTTTTTGAAAGAACAATTTCCTGTAACAGAAAGGGTAGCCAGTGGTGTATCAACGGCAGGTATGTACAAAGCGCTTGCAAGCCCTATTTTTATTTTTATGATTATTTGCATGTTTGGTACGGCCATAACTGAATTATTTACGGGGCAGTGGATTGATGTTCTATTAAAAAATGTTACTGATAAATCAATGCTCATACTTGCAGTATCTACCGGTATAATGGTTGTTGGTCGTGCATTCGCAGGACCGGTTGTTCACCGGTTAGCTCCGCATGGCGTATTATTGATGTCAGCGATATTATCAACAGTAGGATTATATATATTAGGTCATTCGGGAGGAAGTATGGTTTTTGTCGGAGCATTGGTTTTTGGTATGGGTGTTTGTTATTTCTGGCCTACTATGCTTGGTTTTGTGGCGGAATATTTGCCCAAAACCGGAGCTGTTGGTTTAAATTTGATGGGAGGCGCCGGTATGTTTGCCGTTTCCTTGTATACTATGTTTATGGGCGGCGTGTATGATAATAAAATTGCAGCTAAATTGCCGGCAGGTGCAGATTTGAAATTATATAACAGTCCCGAAGCAACAGAACAAATGAAAGCTGCTTTGGGAGAAGCAAATAAAGCTGCCGGTCCTGAAATTATTAATGCAACTTTATTTATTCCAATAGTACTGATAGTAGCTTTTGCCGGATTATTTTTTTACATGCGCGGCAAGAAAAAATAATTGTGCAATTTATTGAATTAACAGAATAATGATTTAACGACCCGCTTGCGAATGAAATTGAATACCCGTGTTCTGCTTTCGGCTATGATGTTTCTCCAGTTTTTTATCTGGGGAGCATGGTATGTAACCATGGGTACGTACCTCGATAAAGTATTGCATGCAACCGGTGTACAGATTGGTGCGGCCTACAGCGCCATGGCTATTGCCACTATTATTTCGCCTTTTTTTGTGGGTATGATAGCTGATAAATTTTTTGCAGCGCAAAAATTATTGGGCGTATTGCATTTAGCGGGGGCGGCTCTGCTCTATTACGTTACTAAAGTTGACAATCCCAATATGTTTTATTGGGTAGTATTGTTATACTCCTTATTATATGCACCTACCCTGGCGCTGGCCAATTCAGTTGCTTTCAGACAAATGAATGACCCGGCTAAGGAATTTCCTTCCATTCGTTTTTTAGGAACAATTGGTTGGATTGCTACCGGCTTCCTCATTGATAAGGTGTTGAAAATTTCTACAGAGCAACTTTCATCTACATTTATTATGGCCGCTGTTGCATCGCTCATATTAGGTGTTTTATGTTTTACGCTTCCCGACACACCGCCCAAAGCCAAAGGCACCAAGACAAGTTTTGCACAGGTGCTTGGTGCGGACGCAATTGTTTTATTTAAAGACCGATCTTTTGTCGTTTTCTTTATTGCTTCTATATTAATTTGTATACCCTTATCATTTTACTACAGCTTTACCAATTTATTTCTTACCGAAGCCGGTATGAAAAGTGTAACGAGTAATATGACACTGGGACAATTTTCCGAAGCGTTTTTTATTTTGCTGATTCCTTTTTTCTTTCGCAGACTTGGTGTAAAATGGATGATTGCCATTGGAATGCTGGCTTGGGTTATCCGTTTTATTTTATTTGGTTACGGAGATGCCGGCCCCGGTCTTTGGATGCTTTTTGCAGGAATCATATTACACGGCGTTTGTTTTGATTTCTTTTTTGTAACGGGACAAATTTATACAGACAGCAAAGCTGATTTAAAAATACAGAGCTCTGCGCAGGGGTTGATTACCATGGCAACCTACGGCGTAGGGATGTGGATTGGCACATTGCTTTCAGGATATGTAAAAGATTACTATACAATAGAAAAGATTTCGAATTGGAAAAGCATCTGGTTAGTTCCGGCCGGTATTGCAGCAGTTGTTTTAGTACTTTTTGTTCTTTTCTTCAGAGAAAAAAAAGACGTGGCAATTAAAACACTATAAGGAACAGGAAAGTGTGTAATTTTAATAGCAATAAAAAGTAAAGGCAAATGAATAAATCAAATCGCAGGGAAGTATTGAAAAAAATAGCCGCCGGCTCATTTGCTATTGCTGCCGCCCCGGTAAGTTCATTTGCCGTAAATGATCATTATGACGACGAAATGCAAAAACTAAAAGGAAATATTAATCACTCCGTTTGCCAATGGACTTTTGGACATCTGAAGCTGGAAGAACTTTGTGTATTGGTAAAAAAAATGGGGCTTGGCGCTATCGACCTGATTGCACCGAAAGATTGGCCTGTGCTTAAGCAATACGGTCTCTATTGCTCCATGTGTTATACCGCCGGTACAATCAGTTTAACTGAAGGTTGGAACAATAAAGCCTTACATGCCGGCTTGATAAAAGAATTTACCGAAGCCATTCCGTTAGTTGGCCAAGCGGGTTATAAAAATTTAATTTGCTTCAGCGGCAACAGAAATGGAATGGATGATGAAACCGGTATGAAGAATTGCGTAGAAGGATTAAAGCAAATAATGGGTTTGGCGGAGAAGCACGGCGTTATTATTCAAATGGAACTGTTTAACAGTAAAGTAGATCATAAAGATTATATGTGCGATAAGAGTGCCTGGGGTGTAGAACTTTGTAAAAGAATTGGCTCGGAAAATTTTAAATTGCTGTATGATATTTACCATATGCAAATCAATGAAGGTGATGTAATAAGAACGATAAAAGATAATCATCAATATTTTGGACATTACCACACGGCAGGTGTACCCGGCCGGCATGAAATTGATGAAACACAGGAACTGTATTACCCGGCTATTATGAAAGCTATTTTGGCAACGGGATACAAAGGATATGTAGCGCAGGAATTTATGTCGATAGGTAAAACAAACGAAGACAAAGCAAAGGCGCTTAAGAAAGCTATTAAGATTTGTGATGTATGAGGCCCGAAGTCAGAAGTGTGAAGTAAGAAAAGAACAGATAACATAAATTAATAAACAGTAAAATTAAAATTGCTCTTGCAGAGCGGAATGCTTTCAAAAGTTCCGCATCAAGAGTTGGGGGTTTAAATTATGGCTGACAATACGTATGACGCAATTGTAATTGGCTCCGGCATCAGCGGCGGCTGGGCTGCAAAAGAATTAACGGAAAAAGGCTTGAAAGTGATTATGCTGGAACGGGGTCGTAATATTGAGCATGTAAAGGATTACGTAAATGCAAACAAAGAACCTTGGGAATTTCCTCACCGTGGCGGACGTACGCAGCAAATGATTAAAGACTATCCTGTTCTCAAAAGGGATTATCCTCTTAATGAAACTGTGCTGGACTATTGGGTAAAAGATAGCGAAAGCCCTTATACTGAAATAAAACGATTTGATTGGTTTCGCGGTTACCATGTAGGAGGCCGTTCATTAATGTGGGGCCGTCAAAGTTATCGCTGGAGCGAACAGGATTTTGAAGAAAATACCAGGGATGGCTTTGGTATTGACTGGCCTATACGCTATAAGGATATTGCTCCCTGGTATAGCTACGCCGAAAAATTTGCCGGCATCAGCGGTTCAAAAGAAGGGTTGTCTGTATTACCTGATGGAGAATTTTTGCCTCCAATGGATATGAATATTGTAGAAAAAGATGTGGCTGCCAGAATAAAAAAACATTATAAAGGAAACCGGCACATGTTTATCGGAAGGGTGGCAAATATCACCGAACCCAAGCCGGAGCAGGGACGGGTTAATTGTCAATATCGCAACCGATGCTGGAGAGGTTGTCCGTTTGGCGCCTATTTTAGTACACAATCTTCTACGTTGCCCGCAGCCATGAAAACCGGCAATCTTACCCTACGGCCATTTTCCATTGTTACTAAAATTTTATATGATAAAGACAGCAAAAAAGCAACGGGGGTTGAAGTATTAGATGCTGAAACAAATAAAACATATGAATACAAGTCCAAAATTGTTTTTGTAAATGCTTCGGCTCTCAACTCTACCTGGATACTTATGAACTCCGCAACTGATATATGGCCCGACGGGTTAGGCAGCAGCTCGGGTGAGTTAGGTCATAATGTAATGGATCATCATTTAGGTGTTTACGCCGGAGGTTTGGTGGAGGGATATACTGATAAGTATATTTTTGGCCGAAGACCCAATGGTATATATATTCCCCGGTTTAGAAATATTGGAAATGATAAAAGGGACTACGTCCGTGGTTTTGGTTACCAAGGTGGTGCCGGCCGTGGCCGTGGTGCAGAAATTGCTGAGTTTAGTATTGGTAACGATTTCAAAGATGCAATGAGCGAACCCGGTAACTGGACGATGGGAATGGGTGGCTTCGGAGAAATTCTTCCATATCATGAAAACAAAATCACGCTGGATAAAATAAAAAAAGACAAATGGGGATTAAATGTTCTTTCCTTTGATGTGGAATTGAAAGACAATGAAAAAAAGATGCGCATTGATATGCTTAACGATGCCAAAGAAATGTTAGAAGCTGCCGGAGTAAAAAATGTAACCGGCCGAGATGGTGACGGTACACCCGGCCGCGGTATTCATGAAATGGGTACAGCCCGCATGGGCCGGGACCCGAAAACATCTGTTCTAAATGGCAACAACCAAGTATGGGATGCAAAAAATGTGTTTGTTACTGATGGCGCTTGCATGACATCCGCATCTTGTGTAAACCCATCATTAACGTATATGGCTTTAACAGCAAGAGCTGCTGATTTTGCCGTGAATGAATTGAAAAAAGGAAATCTTTAAATAATTATTAATTAATAATTATCAATTAATAATTCAACAATTTATGGCAGACAATACTTATGATGCAATTGTAATTGGTTCGGGTATCAGCGGCGGCTGGGCGGCGAAAGAGCTTACCGAAAAAGGATTGAAAGTGATTATGCTTGAACGCGGTCGCAATATTGAACACGTAAAAGATTACGTGAATGCCAATAAAGACAATTGGGAGTTTCCGCATCGCGGCGGCCGTACACAGCAAATGATTAAGGATTATCCGGTACTGAAAAGAGATTACCCGCTGAATGAAACCGTACTTGATTATTGGGTAAAAGACCAAGAACATCCCTACGCGGAAGTAAAGCGTTTCGATTGGTTTCGCGGCTATCATGTAGGCGGTCGTTCATTAATGTGGGGTCGTCAAAGTTACCGATGGAACAAATGGGACTTTGAAGCCAATCTAAAAGACGGGCATGGTGTAGATTGGCCTATCCGTTATGATGATGTTGCGCCTTGGTATAGCTACGCCGAAAAATTTGCCGGTATACAGGGAAGTAAAGAAGGATTGGAAGTATTGCCTGACGGCGAATTTATGCCTGCAATGGAATTGAACTGCGCGGAAAAAGAAGTGAAGAAAAGAATGGAAGCGCATTATAAAGGAGCAAGACATTTAATGATTGGTCGCAGTGCCAATATTACACAACCGCATCAGGACAGAACCAATTGCCAATACCGCGACAGGTGCTGGAGAGGTTGTCCGTTTGGCGGCTACTTCAGTACACAGTCGGCTACGTTGCCTGCCGCTATGAAAACCGGTAATCTTACTCTTCGTCCCTTTTCTATTGTTACAAAAATTTTATACGATAAGGATAAAAAGAAAGCGACCGGTGTTGAAATTTTAGATTCGGAAACAAACAAGACCATTGAGTACAAAGCAAAAATTGTTTTTGTATGCGCCTCTGCATTAAACTCTTCATGGATACTGATGAATTCGGCAACGGATATATGGCCCGATGGTTTGGGCAGCAGCAGCGGCGAGTTGGGAAATAATGTAATGGATCACCATTTCAGAACAGGCGCCCAAGGTACAGTAGAAGGCTTTTCTGATAAATATGAATTTGGGCGCAGACCTACCGGTACTTATATACCGCGTTTCAGAAATGTATATGATGATAAAAGAGATTATGTACGCGGCTTTGGTTACCAGGGTGGCGCCGGTCGCGGTCGCGGGGTAGATGTGGCGGAGTTTACAATTGGGGCGAGTTTAAAAGAATCAATGAGCGTAGCAAGTGATAACTGGAATATTAATTTTCTTGGTTTTGGAGAAATGCTTCCTTATCACGAAAATAAAATTACGCTTGATAAAAACTTAAAAGATAAATGGGGCCTACCTGTACTTTCATTTGATGTAGAAATAAAAGAGAATGAAAAGAAGATGCGGATTGATATGATGAATGATGCCAAAGAAATGCTGGAAGCTGCCGGTGTAAAAAATATACAGACGTATGATTGGGGTTATAATGTAGGTATGGGTATACATGAAATGGGTACGGCACGTATGGGTCGTGATAGCAAAACATCGGTACTGAACGGCAACAACCAGGTATGGGATGCGCCTAATGTATTTGTTACCGACGGCGCTTGTATGACATCCGCTTCTTGTGTAAACCCGTCATTAACGTATATGGCATTAACGGCAAGAGCGGCTGACTTTGCAGTGAAGGAATTGAAGAAAGGAAATCTTTAAAACAAACCCCCAACCCCCTAAAGGGGCTTTGGGAAAGTTATAATATAGCAGATGAAAAAAGAAATTGGCAATTATGAATCATCGTCGAAAATCCCCTTCAGGGGGCATGGTGGTAATCCATACAAACAGGGTGGTATGTTCGAAGGAGCATCACATTTGATATTTGAAAATGCAAAACATCTTCGAAAGAATATGACTGCGGCAGAAATGTGTTTGTGGTTGCATTTAAGAGACGGGTTAAACGGATTTAAATTTCGGCGACAGCATCCTGTTAGTTTGTATATAGCAGATTTCTATTGTCACAAGGCAAAGCTTATTATTGAAGTAGATGGTTCGGTACACAATAAGAAGGATATTAAAGAATTGGACGAAATAAAAGAAAACGAATTAGTGAAATGGGGATACACTGTTTTAAGATTTACTAATCAGCGAGTGATGGAAAGAACAGAAGAAGTTTTAAAAATTATTTCTGAAAAAATATTGGAATTAAACAATTTACAAAAACAAAATACTCTGTGATGAACGGAGTCTAAAAGCCCCCTTTAGGGGGTTGGGGGTTTGTATATGGATACATTCGACGCAATAGTAATCGGCTCCGGTATAAGCGGCGGCTGGGCAGCAAAAGAACTTTGCGAAAAAGGGCTTAAGGTGCTTATGCTTGAACGCGGTGCCGAACATAAACATATTACAGATTATAAGACTGCGGGTAAGATGCCTTGGGAGTTTGAGCATCGCGGTGCAACTACGCCGCAGCAAAAAAAAGATTATCCTGTCATTCATCGCGGGTGGGCCGCCAATGAAAGAGTGATGGATGCCTGGACGAATGAAAATGATTCGCCGTATACAGAAGTAAAACCTTTTACCTGGTGGAGAGTGTATCGTATGGGCGGCCGCTCGGTATTATGGGGCAGGCACAGTTATCGCTGGAGCGAATTGGATTTTGAAGCCAATGCAAAAGATGGTTTTGGTGTCGATTGGCCTATTCGTTATAAAGACATAGCGCCTTGGTACGATCATGTAGAAAAATTTGCCGGTATCAGCGGTTCATTGGAAGGATTACCTTACTTACCCGATGGTCAGTTTCTTCCTCCAGTTCCGTTAAATATTGTGGAGAAAGATGTTGCCGCGAAAATTAAAAATTTTTATAAGGGCGAAAGACATTTAATAAACAGTCGTGTAGCCAATCTTACCGCGCCGCACAATGAAAGAACCAATTGTCAATTCCGTAACCGTTGTTGGGAAGGTTGTCCTTTTGGCGGTTATTTCAGTACGCAATCATCCACTTTACCGGCAGCTGTAAAAACAAACAACTTAACGGTAAGACCATTATCATTGGTAACAAAAATTTTATATGATAAAGATAAAAAGAAAGCGACGGGTGTAGAGGTGCTGGATGCCATGGATAATAAAACCTACGAGTATAAAGCGAAAATTATTTTTGTTTGCGCATCGGCATTAAACTCTACCTGGTTATTATTTAATTCTGCAACGGATATATGGCCCGGCGGTTTGGGCAGCAGCAGCGGCGAGTTGGGACATAATGTAATGGATCATCATTATAATTTGGGAGCAAGCGGCGATATAGAAGGTTATGAAGACAAAACTGAATTCGGCCGCAGGCCCTGCGGTTTTTATATTACACGATTTGCCAATGTACCCGGCGACAGAAAAAGAGATTATGTACGCGGCTTCGGTTACCAGGGCGGAGCAAGCAGAAAGGGATGGAGCAGGGAAATTGCCGAGATGAATATCGGCAGCAGTTTAAAAGATGAACTAACGGAACCGGAGGTTGGAGGATAGGGGCTACGGGGTTTGGTGAAATATTGCCGTATCATGAGAATAAAATTTCATTGGATAAAGAGAAAAAAGATAAATGGGGATTGCCGGTGCTTTCGATGGATGCTGAGTTGAAAGAGAATGAAATGAAAATGCGTAAAGATATTAAAGAAGAATTAACGGGGATGCTGGAAGCAGCGGGTGTAAAAAATATAACAACTTACGATTCGGGTCATGCAATTGGACACGGTATTCATGAAATGGGTACCGCACGTATGGGTCTTGATCGTAAGACATCGGTACTGAACGGTAATAACCAGGTTTGGGATGCATTGAATGTTTTTGTAACCGATGGTGCCTGTATGACAAGTTCGGCTTGTGTAAACCCGTCATTAACCTATATGGCATTAACGGCAAGAGCCGCTAACTTTGCAGTAAGCGAATTAAAAAAAGGAAATTTGTAAATAAATTTTTTCAGCAATTTAAAATAAAAAATATGGATCGTCGTGAACTTTTAAAGCAAATCGCACTACTTACCGGGGGCGCTGTAGTTGGCGGACAAGTATTCTTAACAGGTTGTAAAACCGGCGCCAAAGCCGATGCAGGGTTTACTGCTGCTAATATTGGATTGCTCGATGAAATAGGCGAGACCATTATACCAACTACTGCTACGCCGGGCGCCAAGGCTGCAAAGATTGGTGAGTTTATGAAAGTAATGGTGACCGATTGCTATACGCAAAAACAACAGGATGCATTTACCAAAGGTTTGCCGGCATTAGATGAAGCCTGTAAAAAAGCAAACAGTAAATCATTTATGGAGTGTACCGCGCAGCAACGTCATGATTTTTTAGTAAGTCTTGAAAAAGAGGCCAAAGCTTTTAATACTAAGCGTGACGAGGACGAAAAACCCAAACGTGAGGCGCATAAAAAAGCAAACGAAGCATTGCCATGGAAAGACCAAAAAGAATTTGAAGGTGAGCCAAGTCATTATTATACCATGTTGAAGCAATTAACTCTGTTGGGTTTCTTTACTTCTAAAACCGGTATGACGGAAACTTTGCGGCATGAAGCGGTTCCCGGAAAGTATGATGGCGCGATGGCATATACTAAAGGTGATAAAGCGTGGGCGGAATAATTTATGTAAATTCCAAAAAACAAAAAACAAAATCCAAAACCCAAGAAATAAAAAGCAAAAAATGAAAAATAAAAAGCAAAACCTGTAACCGGTAACTTGTAACCCGCAACAAAGTGTAACTAAAATAAACAAATGAATATGAATTACAACCGCAGAAAATTTATAAAACAAACGGCAGGCGCTGCGTCGGGAATTGCTTTTGCCACCATGACGGGCAACCTGTTACAGGGCTGTGATTTTTTTGAAGAAGCAAAAAAAATAAAAAAATTCGGTTTGCAGTTGTATACCCTGCGGGAGGATATGCCCAAGGATGCTAAAGGCGTATTGAAACAGGTAGCCTCATTCGGGTATAAAAAAATTGAAAGCTACGAAGGAAAGGACGGTATGTTTTGGGGTATGAGCAATCTTGATTTTAAAAAATATATGGATGATTTGGGAATGACGATTGTTTCCAGCCATTGCAATACCTCCGTAGATTTTGAAAAGAAAGCTGCGGAAGCAGCGGCCATCGGTATGAAGTATCTTATCTATCCGTGGGAGGGCACAACGAAAACATTGGAAGATTATAAAAAAATGCCCGATGAGTTTAATAAATTCGGAGCCATTTGTAAAAAGAACGGAATTCGTTTCGCCTTTCATAATCACGATTATTCGTTCAAGACAATGAACGGTGAATTACCGCAGGATATATTGATGAAAAATACCGATCCTGACCTGGTAGATTTCGAAATGGATATTTATTGGGTGGTAGCGGCAGGGCACGACCCGATTGAATGGTTAAAAAAATATCCGAATCGTTTTAAACTGTCGCATGTAAAAGACAGATCAAAAAATCCGGGCACCGATAACGGAAAAAATTCCGTTGATCTCGGTACAGGTTCTATCGATTACAGTAAAGTTTTAAAAGTTGCGGGAAAAATGGGGATGGAACATTTTATAGTTGAACAGGAATTTTATCCGAACGGTACGCCGCTGGATGCTGTAAAAACGGATGCTGCTTATATGAAGAGGTTGAAAATGTAATAAGAAATGTAATGATAAAGGAAAAGCCGGCTCTGTTATTAGAAGCCGGCTTTCTCATTTCCTCCTAAAATTTTTATCAATCCACCTTCGTAATCTTCAATACATTGGTTGGTAAATGTAAATGCACCGGTGTGCTGCCTGTATTTACCACTATATCATTTGTTTTTACAAAACCTCTTTCTTTTAATATGGCTATCTGATCTGTTACAATATCATCCAAACTGTCTTCTTCATCATAATAAAAAGCTCTTACGCCCCAGCTGAGGCTAAGCTGGTTTACCAATGAACGCTCTTTGGTAAAAATATATAACGGCGATTTGGGACGATAGCTGCTTAGCATAAAACCGGTGTAGCCGCTTTGCGTCATTCCTACCAATGCTTCAGCATCTACATCTTCGGCCAGCTTGCAGGCATTATAACAAATCGCATCACTGTAAAAAGAAGGAGAATGTTTTTGCGGTTGCAATACTTCTTCCAAATTATAATTATAATCTGTTTTTTCTACTTCCATTATTATTTTACGCATGGTCTCTACTACCAATGCCGGGTGTTGGCCGGCAGCGGTTTCACCACTCAGCATTACCGCATCAGTTCCTTCCAGTACCGCATTGGCTACGTCGGTTACTTCGCTGCGGTTTGGTTTTATACGGTCTATCATACTCTCCATCATTTGCGTAGCCACTATTACCGGCTTGGCACGGTGCAGGCATTTGCGTATAATATCTTTTTGAATCAGCGGAACTTTTTCAATGGGAATTTCTACACCCAAATCGCCGCGGGCCACCATAATGGCATCCGATTCTATAATAATATCCCGCAGGTTTACCAATGCTTCGGGCTTTTCAATTTTAGCGATAATCTTTGTCTTGCTTTTTTTCTCGTCTAATTTATTGCGCAGTATAATAATATCAGCGGCACGGCGTACAAAAGAAAGTGCTACCCAATCCAATTTTTGTTCAATGATGAATTCAAGATCAACCAAGTCTTTTTCGGTTAAAGCCGGTAAGGATATTTTTGTATCCGGAAGGTTCAATCCTTTTTTAGAAGAAAGTATACCGCCCAATGTAACCTGTACTTCTACATCATTATTCTTTTTTATATTTTTTACCATTACCTCAATCTTGCCGTCATCAATCAAAATCTTATTGCCTACGGTTACATCTTCGTGCAGGTTGGGGTAGGAGACATAAATTTTTTCTTTAGTACCTACCAATTTCTCATTGGTAAAAGTCAGTATATCGCCCGGTACAATTTCCATTGAGCCGTTTTCAATTTCACCAACTCTTAGTTTTGGCCCCTGCAAATCGCCGAGTATGGCAATGTTATAAGGTTCCGTTTTATTAATATTACGAATATGTTCGATGATGAGCGTTTTGTCTTCGTGGCTGCCGTGCGAAAAATTTAACCGGAAAACATTTACACCGGCTTTTACCAGTTCTAACAGTTTGTCGTATGTATCGCAGGCGGGTCCTACGGTGGCTACTATTTTTGTGCGGTGAACGGTATGCTGAATACCTGCTTCACGATTCATTTCTTTATGATAATACTTATCTGCATGTTTACTCATAATAATAGTTGCTTGTTAGTTGTTTCGGTTAAATTACGACGCTAATATTTTTACAATCTTAAGCCATTCATCACTGATTTTATTTTTATTTTTTACGGCGTTTTCCAGCGGCATATAGCTCATCTTATTATTTAATATGCCTACAAATACATTGTGTCTTCCTTCCAGCAAACTTTCTACGGCATGATAACCCATACGACTGGCAATTACCCTGTCTATGCAGGAAGGTGCGCCGCCGCGCTGTATATGTCCCAGTATACAAACACGTACTTCGGCCTTCGGCATTTTTTCTTCAATGGTTTTTTGCACTTCTACAGCGCCGCCAAAACCATCACCCTCGGCTACCACAATCAGGTTTACTAATTTTTGGCGTCTTTCCTTTTCTTTTAATGAACTGATGATGTCGTCAATATTTGTTTTACGTTCGGGTATCAAAATATTTTCGGCGCCGGTAGCTATGCCGCTGTGCAATGCAATATACCCCGCATCGCGGCCCATTACTTCTATAACAAAGATGCGGTCGTGGGCATCCATCGTATCGCGTATTTTATCAATGGCTTCTACAGCCGTATTTACCGCCGTATCAAAACCAATGGTAAAATCAGTACCCGAAATATCTTTATCAATAGTTCCTGCTAATCCAATGCAGGGTATGTCAAACTCGGTGCTCAATTTAACGGCTCCGCGAAATGACCCGTCGCCGCCAATAATAACCAAACCGTCAATTTCTCTTTTCTTTAAATTTTCGTAAGCTTTTTTGCGCCCTTCGTATTCAAAAAATTCTTTACAACGTGCCGTTTTTAATATAGTGCCGCCCCGCTGAATGATATTGGCCACTGAACGGGAATTCATTTGAAAAATATCATCTTCTATCATGCCTTGGTAGCCGCGCATAATGCCATGAACTTCCAGCCCGTGGTAAAGCCCTGTACGTACTACAGCACGTATGGCTGCGTTCATTCCCGGGCTGTCTCCGCCGGAGGTAAGTACTCCAATTTTTGTTACTTTTTTTTCCATCTGTAAAATAATTCCCTGTTTTGGTTATCGTAGAGCCCGTTCCGGAAAGGCCGTAATTTCAGCCTTTTATCCTTTTTTCAGGCCAGCAAAAATAAGGGATTGTTTTAATAACACTTGTAAGCGGTTGAAAGCTTAATTTTAGTTAACCCAAAAACTATTTTTATGAAGAAATTACTCTTGTCCTTTTTTCTTTTTGCTGCCATAACCGGTTTTTCTCAAATTCAATATCCCGTAACCAACAAAGTAGATACGCAGACCAATTATCACGGTACTGTAGTGCCCGATCCGTATCGCTGGTTGGAGAATGATAACAGCGCCGAGACCAAAGATTGGGTAACGGCGCAAAACAAAGTCACCTTCGGTTATTTGGATAAAATTCCGTACAGGCAGCAATGGATGAAAAGATTGGAAGAGATTAATGACTATCCTAAATATTCATCTCCTTCCAAAAACAATGAGTATTTCTATTTTTCAAAAAATAACGGGCTGCAAAATCAAAGCGTTTTATTCAGGACAAAAGGGATTGACCGGCAAACCGCAGGAAGTAATTGATCCCAATAAATTTTCGGCCACGGGTACAACAAGCCTCGCTGCTTTTTCACTTTCTAAAAACGGTAAATATGCCGTAGTGGGTAAATCAACAGGCGGCAGCGATTGGCGAACATTTTATGTAATGGATATGCTGACGCTGCAATATTTGCCCGATTCATTAAGTTGGGTAAAAGTATCGGGCGCAAGTTGGCAGGGCAATGGTTTTTATTACAGTCGTTATCCTGCTCCTGATGCGGGTAAAGAACTTTCTACAAAAAATGAAAATCATCAAGTTTTTTATCATAAAGTGGGTACGGCGCAGTCGGATGATGTATTGATTTATGAAGATAAGAATAACCCGCAGCGTTTTCACGGTGTGTTTACCGATGAAGACGAACGCTACGTATTTTTAAATATCAGCGACAGGGGAAAAGGAAAAGACGGTAATGCGCTTTGGTATTTTGACAGTAAGAGCGGCGACAAAACTTTTAAACCCATTATAAAAGAAGCGGGTGATTTCAATTACAATTTTATAGATGCAGTAAATGAAAAATTTTTGATGATGACCAATGACGGCGCTAAAAACAGGAGAGTAGTATTGGTAGATCCGAAAAACCCGGATGCGGCCAATTGGAAAACGGTGATACCGGAAAAAGAAGAGAATATGTCATCTATATCATCTGCGGGCGGTAAATTGTTTGTTACCTACCAGAAAGATGTAACAAGCCGTGTGTATGTGTACGACATGAACGGTAAGCAGGAGCGTGAAGTGGTGTTGCCTGCATTGGGAACAGCAGGCGGTTTTGGCGGCGAGAAAAAAGATAAATTCGTTTTCTACACCTTCACTTCATTCACCTTTCCTCCCACTATTTATAAATATGATATTGCTACCGGTAAAAGCAGTTTGTTTCGCAAGCCCGAAGTAAAATTTAATCCCGAAGATTTTGTAACCGAGCAAATTTTTTATCCGAGTAAGGACGGTACCAAAGTGCCGATGTTTGTAGTGTATAAAAAAGGATTGCAGAAGAATGCTAAGAACCCTACACTGCTTACCGGCTATGGCGGATTTAATATCAGCAGCAATCCATCTTTCAGTCCCGCAAGAATTACCTGGCTGGAGCAGGGCGGTGTATTTGTACTGGCCAACATGCGCGGCGGCAGCGAGTACGGCGAGAAATGGCATGAAGCCGGTATGCGTTTTAAAAAGCAAAATGTATTTGATGATTTTATCGCCGCAGGCGAATATTTGATCAATAATAAATTCACCTCCAAAGATTATTTATCCATACAGGGCGGATCGAACGGCGGTTTGCTGGTAGGCGCTGTTATTAATCAGCGTCCCGATTTATTTAAAGTAGCCATACCGCAGGTAGGTGTAATGGACATGCTGCGTTTTCATAAATTTACCATTGGCTGGAACTGGGTGGCCGAATACGGCAGCAGCGATAATGCGGATGATTTTAAAAACCTGTTGGCGTATTCGCCCATACATAATATAAAACCCGGTTTAAATTACCCGGCCACATTAATTACTACGGCCGATCATGATGACAGGGTGGTACCGGCGCATAGTTTTAAATATGCCGCTACACTGCAGGAAAAATACAAAGGCATTAACCCGGTGCTGATACGTGTAGATGTAAACAGCGGGCACGGCGCCAGCAACCTGAAAAAAGGATTGGAGACTACGGCCGATATTTATTCATTTATATTTTATAATATGGGTGTAACGCCGGCATTTAAATTAAGTACGGGGGCAGTGGAGAAGAAGAAGGGGTTTTGATTTTACCGGAATGGAAATATGCGGATATTGTGGTAATATATACGTTATGCGGAATAACCTTCGTTCTGTATATTGACTATTTTTTATGAAAATATTTGTGGGATTAGCGATAATAGGAGTTGCAACATTCGTATCATTTTTAATTGCAAATATCCCGACAGGATCAGATCCGGGTCTAGGTGGATTTATTCTTTTACTTTGGCCCCCAATATTAGGCATTGCAGGTTCGATAGTTTTCCTACTTGTTTGTGTTATGTCAAAAAACAAAAACGTTCGTATACTGGCATCTGTATTAGTAGCTATTTATCTTATTTACGTTGGACTGGGTTTATACATAGACAAAGGCTGGCCTCTGGTATATTAGTTATTACGCAACATCCTGTGGAGATTTCATACAACGACGGCGTAAATGCTGCGGGAGAAGAAGGGGTTTTGATTGTGTGGGTTGGTTGATATTTAATGCAGTTTTAAATTTGGCCGGATTGGAAATAGGCGAATCTTGTGATAATATAATTGTTATTCGGCATTAAAAAGGGCTTTATATTTATGAAACAAGTATATAAAATAACATATCCTACCGGGAAAATTTATATTGGCAAAGATAGCTTTGGAAGTCACCGTTATTTTGGCACTCCGGACATAAATATCATCAATACTGACTTTGACACTCTCCCAAAAGAAATAAAACTTGACTATACAATTAGAAAGCAAATTTTGTGGAAGTCGGAAAATGCAAGTGAAAAAGAACTTTCTGAAAAGGAAGTAGAATTCATTAGGCATTTTCAATCTAATAATCCGGAAATTGGTTATAACCAATGGCCAAAATATAAAACCCCAAACAAATGAAATTTTACGCAGTTGGTATGAGGCGCTGATATTGAGCCTCGCCTGCCTGCAACGGCGTAAACAAGCGTCAGTAAATTATAGTGCCTTCGCCGGTAATGCTAAAAGTTGGCCCACCTTCCGCTGCAACATTAACCAAACCACTAATTGTAATAGAACCGGATGCGCCGGTAAATCTCCCTGTGCCACCTGTAATCGTCCACACACCTTTAATTGGTGCTGTTGTGCTTCCATTGAGTATTACATTTTTCAAGTCAATTATATCATCTCCGGTATAGGTTATCTTTTCACCATTTACTCCTGCAATTTGTCCTGAAGTTTTGGTAGTAAGTGAAAATGCATCGCTTAAATTACAGAAGTCATCCTTTCCGAAACTATTCTTAAAATCAACCTTGCCTAAGTAGGAGGCTGTGCCATGTAAAAAATATCCGCTGTTAGCTATTGCAAAAGGTGTTCCCGGCAATGTACAAACCAAATTGGGCGATGCTTGATTTACAGAAGAAGTAAAATCTACTTTTATTGAGCGGTTTCCGTTTTTTTTACATGCCGACAACAGCATAATTGATAAGGCAAAGATTGCAATCTTTTTCATAAATAATTTCATTTTTAAAATTTTAGACAGCAAAAGTAGCTGCTTGAAAAATCTGTACAATCACCTAAAGTGGTGAGGAGGCGAATACCTCTCTGCTTATATTGTCGTTGAGTACCGGCAAGAATGAGAGTTTCAGGAAAACACTTTAAATAATAGTTTATCTAACTTGACTTGTAGAGAAATAAGATTATGACCTCTGCCGGGAAGCACAAGGAAATCTAAAGTTTTGGAGCCGGCGCAAGACTGAGGCGCTGGTTTTGCGACCGGCATTAGTATACCTGCAATAAACGCTGACTAAATATATTTTTAGAAATTGATACCCTTTAATTAAGAAATAGGGTAATAGTCTCTATTGCTCAGGCGTAACTTGTCGTGCAAACGGGAAGAAGTCTGTACTCTTTACGCCGCTGTTAGTATGAAGCGCTGATATCGCAGCCCGCGCCTGCCTGCTAGCGATGGTGGATTAGATTAACTTAGGTTGTTGGTACGCCATACTCTTTCTATGCTGCATGCCAACGGCGTACTCTTATCTTTATAGCTAAAACTTTTACTACGAATGGAACGAACATATATTGAAGATAAAAAGTTCGAGAAGATAAATTTTGCTGAAACTGTATTGGTTGCCGGCGAGTATGAAAACTGCGAGTTTAGTAATTGCAATTTTTCAACTATCAATTTATCGGGAATCAGCTTTACAGAATGTGTGTTTGCCGGTTGCAATTTAAGTACAGCCAAATTGGGGAAAACGGCTTTTAAAGATGTGAAGTTTAAAGACTGTAAACTAACGGGCCTGCATTTTCATGATTGCAATGAATTTCTTTTTGAAGCGAGTTTTGACAACTGCCAATTGCAGTTGTCTTCTTTTTATAAACTGAAATTGAAAAATACTTTGTTTAAGAACTCAGTTCTTCATGAAGTCGATTTTTCAGAAGCTGATTTAACGGCTTCTGTTTTTGACCGGTGTGACCTGGACAGGGCCATATTTGATAATACAATTTTAGAAAAAGCAGATTTCAGAACTTCCTTTAATTATTCCATCAATCCTGAAAGGAACAAAATGAAGAAAGCAAAGTTTTCATCAGCGGGTATTGCGGGACTGTTGGATAAGTATGATATTGAGGTTGAGTGATGACAGCCTCCTTATATTTGTCCAATGAAAATTTTAGTTACCGGCGCCAACGGCTTTGTTGGTTATTACACAATAAAAGAATTATTAGCCAAAAATTATTCCGTAATCGCAACGGGGAAAGGAGAGTGCCGATTGCCCTTTACTGCCGGTAAAAATTTTATGTACATACCAATGGATTTCACCAATCCGGTAGATGTATATGATGTGTTTACAAACATACAACCCGATGTCGTCATTCATGCTGGTGCTATGGGCAAGCCCGATGAATGTGAACTGAACCAAATGCAGGCCTATATTACCAATACCGAGGGTACCATGAACCTGCTGCACAATGCCGATAACTGGCATTTTATTTTTCTTTCTACCGATTTTGTTTTTGACGGCGCCGCGGGTCCGTATAAAGAGGAGGACATACCTAACCCGATCAATTATTATGGTGTAACCAAACAACATGCCGAAGATGCGGTAAAAGAGTTCAGTACTAATTGGTGCATTGTACGCACCGTGTTGGTATACGGCAAGCCGCTTACGGGTCGTAATAACCTGCTTACCATTGTAAAAAACAAATTAGAGAAAGGAGAGGAGTACAATGTGGTAACCGATCAGGAACGTACACCCACCTATGTAGAAGACCTGGTGAAAGGCATTGTTTCAATTATTGAAAAAAAGGCAACGGGTATTTATCATATCTCCGGCGATGAAACTTTTACGCCTTATGATATGGCTGTAAAAACCGCCGAGTATTTAGGACTGAATAAAAATTTACTTAATAAAGTAACTGCTGCTTCCTTTAAAGAACCCGCAAAGCGGCCTCCGCTTGCAGGTTTTATTATTGATAAAGCAAAAAATGAATTGGGTTTTCGTCCCGTATCTTTTGCAGAAGGATTGAGGAAGACTTTTGAATAAAATGCCGGGAAAAAATCCAAGAAACAAAAATCAAAAAAAATCCAAAATCTAAATACTAATATCGTAGTACTAAATACTTTCTGACATCTGACATCTGACTTCCGACTTCTATACTCACAATACCCACCATCCTAATTCATCATCAACACATTCACGCTTCGTTGTAAAATATTAAATGCAATTTCCGCCATCAGGTTTTCTTTATCCAGCGTAGGGTTTACTTCCGTTATTTCAAAACAACAAACCTTCCTGTTTTGCATAAACTTACTGATCAGGTCTTCTGCTTCCCGTTCTCTTAAGCCATTGCCCACAGGCGTACCCGTTCCTTTTGAAATAGAAGAATCCAAACTGTCTACATCAAAGCTGATATAAATATCCGTGCAATCGGATAGATAACGGATAACGGCCCGTACCACATTCTCGGGTCCCTTGCTTCTTACTTCTTTCGTCGTAATCACTTTCATGCCGTGTTTTTCAATCAGGTGTTTTTCTTCTTTCTCAAAATCGCGGAGCGAAATAAAAACAATATCCTCCGGTAAAACTTTAGGAGCAATCTTGCCCAGGTTTTTTAATGCGTTCCATTGTTTTGCGGTTTCAGTATCCAACTCATGCACCGCATAATCGGCATTGTCTTCATTTATAGAAATAGATAAGGGCATACCGTGCATATTGCCCGAAGGCGTGGTATAAGGAGTATGCAGGTCGGCATGTGCATCAATCCATATTATACCCAATTTACTTTTTGGTTTGGCTATCTTAATACCGGCAATGGTAGCGCCGGCTGTACTGTGGTCGCCGCTAATTAATACAGGGAAAAAATTATTTTTCATTGAATCGCAAACAGCCTTGCTTACTTTATCATACATAGACGTTACGCCCTTTATACGCTTGGCGTAGGGCGATTGTATCGGTTCGTACAGCAAATGGTTTTCGGTTGGTATTTTTTCCGAAGGAAAATGAATAAAAAAATTACTCATAAAATCCAATGCGGCAATTTTTATAGCATCTACACCAAGACTTGCTCCGCGGGTACCGGCGCCTATTTCTGATGGAACTTCAATCAGCTTAACATTCTTCATAAAGGCTTATTTCGTAAAACAATTTTATTTAAGGGAAACTAATGTGTACGGTAACCGCTTACACATTAAACGGGAATATAAAAATTTGCAGGCAACAGTAAGGCGGCAAAAGCGGTTGGGTTGAATATTTTATTAAGGCGTTTCATATTTGCTAACAAATGTAAGCATTTGCCTTGGCGTGAGCAAGTCGTTATCAATGGGCAATGGGCAAGGGCCAAAGGGCAATAAGCAATAGACGATAGGCAAAAATCAAAAATCAAAAGTCAAAAGTCAAAAGTCAAAAAACAATGGGCAGAGGCAAGAGCCAATGGACAAGAGGCAAAAATGGGTAATTGACCTATAAACCCGATGAGTTGCAGCTATTATAGAAATCGAAAAATTATTTTGCACAAAAACGCCGGAGGTGCGGTATTAATATCATCACTTCGGGCAATTGTCATTAAGAGCAGGTACTTTGCCCCATTGGGGCATTGTGTTTATAGAAAGTTATCTTGATTGTATTCGGGCTCCGTAGGAGCTCCGTAAAATTTATCAAGCGTTGATAAATCCGGTAAAAAGAAAACCTTCCGGATGTTCTGATGGAATAAGTCTACGTGGCGCCCATGGAGCCTGATACTCCCGGGAGATATGGTTACTATAAACACGTTGCTTCTGCGGAGCTTAACTTACTGAAATTGTCTTCGGCATTATGATGAACTATATACGCTCAACAGCAGGGTAGGCCATTTATTCATGCGCCGCCAAAATAGGTACCGAGCTTTGGAAAGCCAGTTTCTTGGTATGCGTGGTCGAAAATAAGCTGTTAATGAATGAATGATTTTTGGGTATGATTACCAGCAAGTCAATATTTTTATCCTTGCTGAACTGCTCGATACCTTCGTAAAAATCATTCATACCGATAAAATAAAATTCAGGTTTGTATTCAGTAAAAAGTTGCTGCATAGCGGTACGCTCGGATAAATAACTGTCGGTCAATGAAACATAATGCCGGCTGTCTATATTTACAATATGCAATGAAGCATTAAACATTTCCAATACCATTTTAATGGGCAATACGGGTGTGGTTGCAGCTACGTTTTTAAAATCGGAAGTAAAGGCTACATTTTTTATACCCTTAAATTTGGCTACCGGCGGAATAATCATTACCGGGCACACATTTTCTTCGGCCATCTTCACCGTATTGCTGCTGAAGAGCATTTGCTTCCACTCACTTTTGCCGTCGGTAATACCCATTATAATCAGGGTAGCTTGTTTTTGATAAGCCAGGCGGCCCAAATTATCAATCAAATCATCGCCGAGTTCTTTTACGCACTCTACATTTACTACACCGGTACTCAGCAGTTCCGATTTTAAACTCTCCAAATAACGACCCGATGATTTTGCGTCCTCCTCTTTTTCAAACATGTTGTATAGCATCACGGACGTCTCTTTTTTGCCGGCAAGCATTTGAGCTGCATAGCGGGCGGCATGTAATGAGGTTTCTGAAAAATCGATGGGAATAATAACGGTTTTCATTCTTAATGCGGTTTTTTTATTTAAAGGTTGAGCTAAACTAATGCCATAATACTGCAAAATAAGGAATAAGCAATAATTATTTTAAAATAAACAAAGGAAACCGGGCTCACTTTTTATCTGCACAATTTACTTTATGGCTCTTATAGCCCGCTGCCGCTGTATTGTAATCATGTAAAAGAATTGCCGAATGACAGACCCCGGTTCTTAATATTTTTTTTCGCACAAAACCCTTTGATTTAGTGTGAATAAAAGATTTCCCGGCAAAATTTGTTTTCAGGTGCAATACCTTAAATTCGCCGCCACTAAAAGGAGACATTGCCGTGCGATTAAAATCATTAGAGATAAAGGGATTTAAGAGTTTTGCCGATAAAACGATTGTAAATTTTGACGAAAATATAACCGGTATTGTGGGGCCCAACGGATGTGGAAAAAGCAATATTGTTGACAGTATTCGTTGGGTTATAGGCGAGCAAAAAATAAGCCATTTGCGCAGCGAAAATTTGGACAGCCTTGTATTCAATGGCTCCAAAACCCGTAGTGCCAGCGGATTGGCCGAGGTAAACCTGACTTTTGAGAATACACGTAACCTGTTGCCTACCGAGTTTAGTACTGTAACCATAACCCGCAAATTTTACAAAAGCGGCGAAAGCGAATACCGACTGAATGATGTACAATGCCGCCTGAAGGATATTCAGAATCTTTTTATGGATACGGGTATCAGTACCGACAGTTATGCTATCATCGAATTGGGCATGGTGGATGATTTAATTAAGGACAAAGAGAACAGCCGCCGCCGTATGTTGGAACAGGCAGCCGGTATATCCATCTACAAAACCCGTAAAAAGGAAGCGAAACTGAAACTTGACGCTACCGAGCAAGACCTTGCCCGTATTGAAGATTTGCTGTTTGAAATTAATAACCAGCTCAAAAGCCTGGAGAACCAAGCCAAAAAAGCCGAGAAATATTTTGAGATAAAGAAAGAATACCGCGAAATAAGTATTGAACTGGCCAAAGCCGCGTTGGAAGGATTTAATATTTCTTACAAATCATTGAACGAGCAGCATGATGCTGAATTGGATAAGAAAGTAAAATTGGAAGCGGAGATTGCAACCTTTGACGCTACGCTGGAGCAGGATAAAGTTGGGTTTATAGAAAGAGAAAGACAGTTGCAAAGCATGCAACATGCCTTTAATGATTTGGTACAGCAGGTACGTACCAAAGAGAATGATAAAAACCTGGCGGCACAGCGTTTGGAATACTTGAAAGAAAGAGAAAATGATCTGAATGATTTTTTGCAAAAATCAGCGGGTCAATTAAAAGGTATTGATGAGAGTATTGGATTTTCGAAACTACAGGTAGAGGAAGAGGAAAAAACATTGGCTGAATTGACCGGTCAATTAGAATCGCACCGCAGCGATGTGGATGCAAAAAGAATTGTACTGGATGAAAAAAGGGTTGCGTTGGATATGCTGCGCAATGCCAATCAACAATTGCAGCGCAACCAGTTTGAAGCGGAGAAAAAAGTAGCTGTTGCCGATACATCTATTCAAAATATACAACGCACCATCAGCCAACTGGAAGAAGAAAATAAACAGCGAGAAGAGCAGCGCAAGCATTTGACGGATGAATTGCATTTGCATGAAAAAGAACTGGAGATTAAAAAAGTAGACTTGGTTCAGTTGCAGGATCATCACGAAAGCACAAAGGAGCAAATTCTGCAAACACAGTCGGTACTGGAAGGATTGCGCAATAACCTGGCCGATGAAAACAGGAAATTGGATGCCAAGAAAAATGAGCATGATCTGTTGAAGAGCTTGATTGATTCGATGGAGGGTTACCCGGACAGTGTTAAGTTTTTACACAACAACCCCAACTGGAATCATACCGCACCTATTCTGTCCGATATTCTTTATGTAAAAGAAGAATACCGAACAGCATTGGAAAATGTACTGGAACCCTACCTGAGTTATTATATAGTAAATAATTTACAGGAAGGATTGCAGGCCGTGCATTTATTGGATGAAAATAAAAAAGGTAAAGCCAATTTCTTTTTGCTGAATAAGTTTAATGAATTGGTGAATGAGGCGGCGGGTCATCAACCCCATGATACGATTGCTGCAATGAATGTAGTAGAAGTAGATGTTAAATACCGTCAGTTAGCGCAGCACTTGTTGGGCAATGTATTTATTGCTGAAAATGAAGAGGCATTGATTAATTCGAACGGCGCCGTAGTAATAGAAAAGAACGGTAAGTATGTAAAAGGAAAGTATTCCTTAACCGGCGGCAGTGTAGGTTTATTTGAGGGACGCAAAATAGGCCGTGCGAAAAATTTAGAAAAACTGAACGAAGAGATAGCTGCGCAGGATATAATAGTAGATGCATTGCGTGCAGATATTCAAATACGGCACAACGAGGTGATTGCTTTTAATGAAGATTTAAGAGAAAATGCCATTCGTGCTACCGAGCAGGAAATTCAAAAGCTTACCAACCGGGTTTTTTCTTTGCATAATAAATTGGAAAACTTGCATGCTACGCAAACTAACAGCACTCACAGGTTAGAAGAATTACAAAACCAATATGCTGAAACCCACGGATCGGTAGAAGGTGTACGAATTGATTTGAGCCGCTTGCTGGAAGAATTACAAATAAACTCATCGGGTATTCAGGAAGCCGATGAAACATTTAAACTGGCAGACACCGAACACAGCGACATAAACAGGAAGTACAACGAAATCAATTTGAATGTAACCAAGCAGCAAAGTAAAATTGCCGCGTTGCAACAAGAGTTGGAGTTTAAAACAAATCAATTGGCCGATCTGCATTTGCAAATTGAAAATAACACCACTACACTTTCAGATACCAAGACCAATATTGAGCAATCGGCGCAGTTGCTGAAAGATACTGAAGAAGGCTTGATAGCCATGATGAAGAACAGGGAAGAGGAGGAGAAAAGATTGAACGAAGCAGATCAGGCTTATTATAACCTGCGTAATTTATTGGGTGAAAGAGAAAGCGAACTGCGTCACAAAACCAAGGAGAAAGAACAGATTGAACATTTATTGAGCGAAATAAAAGATAAGCTGAACGAACTGAAATTGCAGTTGGCCGGTATGAAAGAAAGATTGAATGTGGAATTCCGGATTGTGCTGGAAGATATACTGGATCAACTGCGTACGGGTGAAACACCGCTGGAAGAATTACAGGAGAAGGCGGACAGGATGAAAAAGCGATTGGAAAATCTGGGCGAAGTAAATCCTACGGCTATTGAAGCTTACACCGAAATGAAAAAGCGGTATGATTTTATTTTAGAACAAAAGAATGATTTGGTAACGGCGAAAGACAGTTTATTGCAAACCATACAGGAAGTAGAAGCTACAGCTAATAAAAAATTTCTTGAAACATTTAACCGGGTAAGAGAGAATTTTCAGAAAGTATTTAAAACGTTGTTTACCGAAGACGATCAGTGCGATTTGATTTTGGAAAATCCCGAGAACCTGGCCGAAAGCGGTATTGATGTGTTGGCTAAACCAAAGGGTAAACGACCCACATCGTTAACACAGTTGAGCGGTGGCGAAAGAACATTGACTGCGACAGCTTTATTGTTCGCCATTTATTTAATAAAGCCGGCTCCTTTCTGTATACTGGATGAGGTAGATGCGCCGCTGGATGATGCCAACGTGGGTAAGTTTACCAATATGATAAGACAGTTCAGCGAAAACTCACAGTTTATTATTGTAACGCATAATAAAATGACCATGAGTACGGTGGATGTAATATATGGTGTAACCATGCAGGAGCCGGGTGTAAGCCGCCTGGTACCGGTAGATTTCAGGGGATTGAATTAAGTCTTTAGTATTATTTAAATAGTATTTTTAATCCTGATTGTTTCAGGATTTTTTACAGGTACCTGCTGAGTTTTGCCTTTTTATTGGGGGCCCTATATATTATGTTCAATAAGTAATATCAGTCATCCAATGAACCGGCAGATCCGTTACTCCTTGTTTTTTTTCTTTTGGTTAAATCGGCTTTTATTTTGTGTACAAAGGCGCTGCCCAACAGTACAAGGCTTATAAGAAAAAATGCGGCGGGTATCAGGCTCCACAGAAACCAGTTATCGCGGCTTGCTTCATTTATACATATATATACTATGGACACAATCGTCCATGCAGCCATTGAAAAGCCAACAATAGCTTTTATTATCCATTTGTCTTCGTGGTTGGTAGCCATAGTATGGTATACGTGGTTTGTTTAATATAAAGGTAACGGGAAAGAAACAATTTGTTAATGTATCGGGTCGCCGATACACCATTTGTGGAAAAACTCTACTTTCGCTCTAATAAATAAGTCAACATGAAGACAACAGCCCTGATTTTATTTGCATTGGCCACCGTTACTATCGTCAATGCACAAGACAAAAAACCCGAAGGATTATTCATCAATTCAAAAGCGCCTGAGTTTTCCGTAAAAGATCAAAACGGTAAACAGGTGAGTTTGAAAGAACTGAGGAAAAAAGGCCCCGTAGTATTGGTTTTTTACCGCGGCAACTGGTGTCCGTATTGCAATAGGGAGCTGAAAAGATTGGAGGACTCGCTGCAACTGATAAAGGATAAAGGCGCTGAATTGATTGCCATATCGCCTGAAGCGCAGGAAGGAATAACCAAAACGACTGAAAAAATAAAAGTAACTTATTCTCTCATTAGTGACTCGGATGCAAAAATTATGAAAGCCTATGATGTAGCCTACCGTGTAGATGATAAAGCGCTTGCCCGTTATAAAAGTTTTGATATAGACCTGTCTGCTACCAATGGTCAAAATGTAAAAAACACTTCGTTGCCTGTTCCCGCAGTATATATTATAACTAAAGAGGGCGCCATTAAGTACCGCTATTTTAATGAAGACTATAAAAAGCGACCTTCGGTAAAAGAGATTTTGGATAATTTGTAGAGAGCGTATTTTATTGAAACGTTATTTTACCCACTTTACCGTTATTACCTGCTAAATAAACAACGGCACCCGCTTTTGCCAGTCTGCATGCATTAAAACCTTCTTTGCTTATCCATCGCCAGTTCTTACCGCCATCGGCCGAATAATCAATACCGTTGATACCGCAACTGATAATATCTTTTCTTGTTACGTACTCAACGCAACTTCTGTAACCGTGCGGTGGAGTATTCGGTGCATGCCATGTTTTGCCGCCGTCGTTGGTGTAAAAGCAATTTTTTGTTCTTGATGAATCCGCATTAAAATCTCCGCCAATAACAATCATTTTATTGCCGCCTTTTAATTTTCCGTTGTCATATACAGCTATAGAATTGGCGCCGGTGCTTTCAGTGCCTTGTATAACCGGCAAAAGCACCGGGTTGTTTTTTGTAAACAGCCTTGATTTAGTTCCGCCGCTTACAAATACAGCTTCATCCCTGTCCAATTTTCTTATATTGGTACCGCTGGCTGCAAAACATGCTTCGCCGCTGTCGGCTGCGGGTCGTTTATCTACAGGTATGTCCTGCCAGGTATCGCCGCCGTCAAAAGTTCTGGCTATAAAAAATTTTCCGTCTATCGGATCGCCTATTACAATACCGCTTGCTTCATTCCAAAATTCCATGGCATCCAAAAACATTCCTTTGGTTTTGTTTTCATATACCACTTTCCAGCTTTCGCCGCCGTCAATTGTTTTTAAAATATATGCCGGTGTATCTACACTCATAATGATGGCGCGGGTGGCATCAAATGCTTCAATATCTCTGAATTCTTTTTTTTCAAAACCCTTTACCTGCATCCACTTCCAGGTTTTGCCGCCGTTGCTCGATCGGCCTACGGTACCGTTGCTGCCGCTTACCCAAACTACATTATCCGTTACCGCACTTACGCCGCGCAGGCTTGTGTTGGTACCGGATGCCACCACCTGCAAATCAATGTTTCTTTTTTGCGCTGAAGTATTTAAAGTGTATATAAAGAATGATAAAGTAAATAGAGTAATTCTATGCATGTAATTTTTTTAACAGGTGCAGGCGTTCGCTTGCTTTTAAAAATAAATTCTAAAGATATTTTAAAAATTCGCTTTTTTCAGTAAAGCCCTCTTTACGCCACACTTCTTTTCCGTTTTTATAAATAATAAAAACCGGCATGGCGTCTATATTCATTTCTTTCATCACATCGGTATGTATGCCGCCGTCAATACGAACAAACTTAAAGGCTGATCCTTTTTCTTTTATTAATTCCTGCAGAACAGGTTCCATTTTTACACAGGGCGGACACCATTTGGCGCCAAAATCTACCAGCACGTACCGAGTCGGCGGGTATCATGGCACGGTATTCTTCTATTTTAAATTGTTTTTCATCGCTTACACCTTCCAGCGGGTTATTGTTTCTTTTCCAGGCATTGATGCCGCCTTCCAGGTTTACTACGGTTTGTAAAACCTGCTGCCTTCAAGCGATCAGCCGCAGCGGCGCTTCTGCCTCCGCTGAGGCAATACACATACACCGGTTTATTTTTATCTATGTATTTTATTCTTTCTTCAAATTGTTCTTTGTTGTTCCAATCGGCCAATAAAGCATTTTTAATATGTCCCGAATTATACTCACCTGCCGTACGTACATCCAATACCTGAGTGTTTTCACCGGCAATGGCAGTTGCAAATTCCTCCGCATTGGCCGATTTTGTTTTTGGCTGCGCATTGCAGCCGTATAAAACAAACACGGAGAGAAAGGTATAAATTATTTTCATACTTATTATTTAACGGACAGCGCATTGATTTCCTTTTTTAATAAAATATTTTTTATCAGCCCGGGTCTTTGCCAAACGATGGTGTGTCCTGTTTTTTCCAATAAAATAAATTCAGCTCCCCGGGCATTTACCAGTTGCTTTTGTGCAAATGCAAGATTGGATTTCGGATTGGCTATCCAATCATCCTCACCCATAATTACGTAGGTTTTGGCTGTAATGTTTTGCCAGTATGGTTTTAATTTTCTCAGTTGGGCTCTGTGAGCAAACTTTTCATCGGTGGCTACTTTAAGCGACGGCGGTATGTACCAATTAATAAAACCTAATTTACCCAAATAGGAAAACCAAAATATTTTTTCTGATGCGGGATTGATAACCGGGGAGATAAGATACAGTTCCTCTACCAATTCGGGATTGTACATAGCCAGTGCGGCGGCAATGGGGCCACCGTAAGAGGATCCCATAACATATATTTTTTTCCCGGCGTTGTTATTTTCTTTTATTATTTTTTCCAGGTAAGGTATATGCTTTTTTATAGAAGCAATAGAATAACCCGAGTGTGATTTACCGAAGCCTACACGATCTACGGCTATCATCCTGAAATTTTTTTGCAATGCAGAATCATCAAGCATTTGACGGTAGCTGAACCAGGTACCCGGCGCCCCGTGTATAAAGAGTAAGAGCGGCTTACTCGTATCGCCTGCTGCCGCGGTATTTATATGAAATTCTTTATACCGCAGGTACTTAAGCTCGGGTCGTTTTACCTTGCCTTTGTAGTATTTATTTATTTCCTTATCGGTTAATGTAAACCTGCCCAGGCAGGAGGTCAGCATTGGTAAGGCCAACAAAAGGATAATTAATATGGGATTAAAGCTCTTCATGTATAACCGGGTAAAGGTACGCACAAAAGATTTTGGCTAATAATTTAGAAAACGGAAATCCCGGTAAATTGCGCATTAAATAAATATTTGTAGTTTTATTACTTAATAGATTTACTTTATGAAACGTATAGTAACCTTTACAGCACTGATTTCCACACTTTTTTTTATTAATTCCTGTCAAAAAGAAACAAGTTTTGAAGGCTTGGGTGTGCCTGCTAAGGGTTCATTGCAAGGCGATTCGAACGGAGATTGTTTGCCAAAAACGGTTTCGGGTGTGTACGAAGCCGGCAAAGGACTTACCAATGCCGAGTTTATAAAAGTGGATGTAAACGTTACTGCCGTCGGTTCGTACGATATTGTTACCGATACCGTAAACGGTTTTTATTTCAGGGGAACCGGTTTTTTTACAACTACGGGTGTTAATACGGTTCAATTATCAAGTATAGGTATTCCCGGAGCGGCAGGGATTAGCAATTTCACCGTTACATTTGACGGTACTACCTGCTCTATTCCAGTTACTGTATTGCCGGCCGGTGCCGGCGGTCCTGCGTTATTTACATTACAGGGTGCAGGCGGGGCTTGTACCACACCCGTTATTGCGGGGAGTTATATTTTAGCAACCGCACTCAATTCATCCAATACAGTTACTTTAACGGCGAATGTTACAACTATCGGTACATATACTATAACTACTACGGCTGCCAACGGAATGACTTTTTCGGCAAGCTCTGTATTTGCAGCTACGGGTCCGCAAACAATTACTTTAGTTGGATCAGGAACCCCGGTAGCAGCTACTCCCACAACTATAACTGTAACTGCTGGCGGCGGCTCCTGCACTTTTGTAATAAATATTACATCTGCGGCTGTATTTACAATAGATTGTACCGAGTGCATTTGAAAACGGAACATATCAAGCCGGGTTGCCTCTTACACCAGCTAATACAGTGGAGATAGATGTAAATGTTACGATTACAGGTTCATATTCAATTACAACAACTGCGCAGTTAACGGTATTATGTTTACCGGTTCGGGAACATTTAGCAACAGCTGGCCTGCAAACAATTATATTGACTGGAAGCGGTACGCCTGCTGCTGCCGGCAACTTTAATATACCGATTGTTTTCGGAACTGCTAATTGTACGTTTTACTTTAATCGTTGCGATCCAGGTATGGTGATAGAGTGGAAGTTTACGGAAGGACAGTTACTTACCAAGGCGTTACAGATGAGGCGCAATTACTTTCTCCCGTATCGGGTATAAATGTTATTTAGTTATACAGGGTCAAATAACACTGATGATATTATAATTGGTCTTTTGGTGACTTATAAACGGGGGTATCTGGAAAATGAAACATACAATACATCAGCAACTTCAAATAATTCGGGCAGTTTCCTTTTTTCAGGTGGTTCAGTATCATACATGCTGCTGATGCAACGACTGACCCCGGCACCAATGTTACCTATAAAATAACGGTTTTAAGTCATAGTACAGCTACAAAAACTATTAGCGAAGGAATTTCAACGGGCCTGCAGTAGATGAGGGAACGCAATAAAAAGGAATATTACGACCGGAACATTTAAAGCACTTACCCTTAATGTTATGAATAATTTATTTGCTGTATAACAAAACGGGCTGCTAATTTTAGCAGCCCGTTTTATCTGTGTTAAAACCCTTTCTTTTTTTCTGCGGACTTTAGCGGCGGTAATACAAAATCATCTACAGCACTTTTTTTAGCTATCATTTTTTCTATTTCTTCTATTTTGCGCGGCGCAAAAGAAGAGAGCAATTCATAGCCTGTTTCCGTAATCAGCAAATCATCTTCTATGCGTACGGCGATGCCCCACCATTTTTTATCGCAGTTACTATTCGATTGTATGTAAATACCCGGCTCAATGGTTATCACCATTCCTTTTTTATAAGAAGGAGAGAAGCCGCGGTCATGTACATCCAATCCTATATGATGCGAAAGACCATGCGGGTAATATTTATTGGCTTCATTTTTATCTTTCGCTATACCCAGTTTTACCAATCCTTCGGTTACTACATCTCTGGCAGCTTTATCGGCATCGGCCCATTTTGCCCCGTCTTTCAATTTTTGAAATGCTGCTTCCTGCGCATCATACACAATTTGGTAAATAGCTCTTTCCTCTGCCGAAAATTTTCCGTCCACCGGCACCGTTCTCGTTACATCAGCTGTATAGCCATGATATTCGGCGCCCACATCCATCAATATCATGGATGTACCAACTTTCATTTTTGTATTTTCCATGTAATGCAGCGTGCAGCCGTTTTCTCCTGAGCCGACAATTGATCCGTAACCTACTTCCTCGGCCCCGTACTTTTTATGTACATATTCGTGCAGTCCCTGAATTTCCAGTTCGCTCATGTTGGGATGCACGGCTTTCATTACTTCATTCTGCCCGTTGCAACTTATCTCCACCGCTTTGCGCAACAGTACCATTTCTTCCTCTGTTTTTATTTCCCGCAATGCGCCTGTAAGTTCGCGGTAAAGCCTTGTATCAAATCGTTTGTCGTTTGAAAAATCAGCGGGTATGGCGGCTTTGTCTTTAAACTGCTGAAGCAGATCAAACAAATCAGCATTGTCGCGCCTGTTATCGGGTACATCAATAGGAAAGCGGTCAAAAATTATTTTATCAAATTTTGAAAAATCAATTGCTTTGTTTTTAAAATCAATACCGTTGAATGCGTTGGTAAAACCCAATTTTTTTTGTACGCCTTCGGTACCCAACCGCTTACCGGTCCATTGCTCGCCAAGGGCATCTTTTTTCTGTACAAATAAAAGTTCGTTGTATTTGTTGCCGAGCGAATCGGTTTGTTCGTTTTTGAAAATGAGTAAAAGTGAATGCGGTTCTTTATACCCGGTGAAATAGTACATATCGGGGTTTTGATGATACAGGTACTCCACATCATTGCTGAATGTACGTGTAGGGTAGGCGAAAGCGACGAATACTGAATTGTCGGGCATTTTATCTCTCAGTGCCGCACGTCGTCCTGCATGAAATTCTTTAGACAGGTAATCCTTCGGCAGGTTATCGTCTTCCTGTTCGGGAGCGGGTTGTGCATTTACAAAACAGAAACTGCACAACAGCATTACAAAAAAGGTAAGGCGACCGGTAAATTTATCTCTCATATAAATTTGTTTTAACTAAAAGTAGAATAATTGCCGAAACTTCAAAACAATTTTTTATGAAAGGAAGAAATAAAGAAGAAAAATCCTTTTATTTAATAAATAAAATCAGGATACTTTGAGGCTACAATAATAATTGAAAGCATAGATTCTAAAAAATAACCGGCGATGTGTTTTCATGCCGGTTATTTTAAGTGATTAATTAATCTTCATCATCTTCTTCCTGGTACGCATCTTCATTATAATAAGTTTCCCACGATTTTACGGCCTCGTCGGTAAGACATTCAACAATGTCGTGAATCTCCTCATTCTTCCGCCTCCATTCCGTTACCATCGGTTCGCCATACTTACTTATAAACAGGCAATGATCTGTTTGAACGGTTACTTTAATAAGACTAACCGGCGTCTCTTCTTTTTCCTGGATAAGGTAATAACAGCCCGGCTCCAGCAGCGCATACGAATACATAGCTCTCCTCCTTTTTGATTTTAATAAAAATTCAACAGCAATTACAATGGGCTTAGTAAAGAATTGAATGGGTACTGCCGTAACGCAGATGGGTTTGAATTTAGCGGGGTAGTAATCAAATTTAGGAAGATTTACCCGTAGCCGCCAAGTCTTTTTGATAAATGACTGTAAATTTTTATAAACACCTAAAAATCCACTGTCAATCAATGCTTTGTATAAATAAAAAAGCCCCTGATTTTTTCAGAAGGCTTTCATTTTGAGGCTTTTTGTCAGCCGAAAATGCAGGTTCTTTTACATTCCTTTTTCTTTTCCTTTTTGTCGGTTTGTTTCTCCACTTTAGCTTTTTTCTTGTTACTTCCGCTCAAACTTGCAAATGCAAATGCACCCAGACCGGCCACCAATACCGAAGCGATGATTATTTTTTTCATAACCGTAAAATTTAGTGATCAAAAGTTACGAACTATTTCGGGGCGGGCAATATTAATTTTATAAACGGCATTAGTTTTTTTATTTATGTGACCGATATTTTCTCCACATTCCCGCACATGCTGTGGATAAGTCAGTGTGTTGAAAATCAAGCTGCCCGCCTTTATTTGCAATCCGTTAAATTCGCCGTCTGATACATAAGAGAAAATAAATGTGATTCAGTAAGAGTGATTCGAATGATGATGAACAGGGTTACAGTTGATAAACGGAGCCCCGATGCAGCGCACAAATCTTACTCGGGGTCTGCGACGACGCCAAGAAAGCTTAATAGCAGCACCGGCGCCGACTAAATAAAAATTATAAAACAGAACAAAGAACTATACAATGGCAGAAGACAAAAATCTTTTTAATTATGACGAGTCCAGTATTAAAAGCTTGGACTGGAAAGAACACATACGGCTGCGGCCCGGTATGTATATAGGTAAGTTGGGCGACGGCAGCAGCGCCGATGACGGTATTTATGTGCTGCTGAAAGAAGTGGTAGATAATTGTATAGATGAACATACCATGGGTCATGGTAAACAGGTAGAAATTACCATTGAACAAAAAACAGTTTCGGTGCGTGACTATGGCCGCGGTATACCGCTTGGCAAAGTAGTAGATGTGGTAAGTAAAATAAATACCGGCGCTAAGTATGACAGCAATGTGTTTCAAAAAAGTGTGGGACTGAACGGCGTGGGTACCAAGGCCGTGAATGCACTCAGTCATTCTTTTAAAGTAACATCATTCAGAGAGGGTAAAGAAAAAACCGCCGAGTTTGAACGTGGTTTGTTGATTAAAGAACATAAAGAAACTAAGACGACGGAGACGAACGGCACGCTGGTAACTTTTGTTCCGGATGAGGCCATCTTCAGAAACTTTCATTATATACATGAGTACCTGGATAACCAGATGTGGAATTACTGCTACCTGAATGCAGGATTGGTAATGATACTGAACGGTAAGCGGTATGTAAGTAAAAACGGTTTGCTGGATTTGCTGCAACGCAAAACCAATGAAGACGAATTGCGCTACCCCATCATTCACCTTAAAGGCGATGATATAGAAGTAGCCGTTACACATGAAAACCAGTATGGCGAGGAATATTACAGTTTTGTAAACGGGCAGTTTACTACACAGGGCGGTACGCACCTGGCTGCTTTCAGAGAAGCTTATGTAAAAACCATTCGCGATTTTTATAAAAAAGATTATGATGCGGCTGATATACGGGGCAGTATTTGCGCCGCTATTTCCGTTCGTGTACAGGAACCGGTTTTTGAAAGCCAGACGAAGACAAAATTGGGGTCGACGAGTATTGCTGAAGGCGGGCAGAGCATGAAAAATTTTATTAGTGATTTTCTGGCAAAGGAATTAGACAACTACCTGCATCGTAATGCTTCCGTGGCCGAAGCACTGAAAAAACGAATTGAACAAAATGAAAGAGAAAGGAAAGAGCTGGCAGGTATAAAAAAATTAGCCAACGAAAGAGCTAAAAAAGCCAACCTGCACAATAAAAAATTACGTGATTGCCGCTACCATTACAATGATGAAGCAACAGGTAAAGACAAAGATGTCATTGCTGAGAAGCAAAAAGAGAGTACCATTTTTATTACCGAAGGTGACAGTGCCAGCGGCTCTATTACAAAAGTGCGCAATGTAGAAACGCAGGCGGTTTTCAGTTTACGGGGTAAACCGTTGAACTGTTATGGACTTACCAAAAAAGTAGTGTACGAAAATGAAGAATTCAATTTGCTGCAACATGCATTAAATATAGAAGAAACTTACGAAGACTTGCGCTATAACAATATTGTATTTGCTACCGATGCCGACGTGGATGGTATGCACATACGATTATTGCTGATGACTTTCTTTTTGCAATTTTTTCCTGACCTGGTAAAGAACGGTCACGTATTTATTTTGGAAACACCTTTGTTTCGGGTACGCAATAAACAGGAGACTATTTATTGCTATGATGAAACGGAGAAACAAGCGGCTGTAAAAAAATTGGGCAGCAAACCGGAGATTACAAGATTTAAGGGCTTAGGAGAAATAAGTCCTGATGAGTTTGCCCGGTTTATTGGCCCTGATATGCGTAAGCAACCGGTAATGCTTTTGCCCGAAACACATATACAGCAGTTGCTGGAATATTATATGGGCAAAAATACCATGGAACGCCAGGAGTTTATTATTGATAATTTGAAAGTGGAGATAGATATTGCTGAGGAAGCTAAAAAGCAATAGGCAATGGGCAATGGGCAAAAAGCAAAACACAAAGATCAAAAGACAAAAGATAATTCGCGAAATTCAAAATTTTAAAACTTAATACATTCCCGTTGTCAATAAAGCTCGATATAATACGAAAAACAAAATCACTGTTCATGAAGTGGCGTCTTCATGCAATAGTGGAGCCATTTGCAGGCGTGCTGCTGAATGCTTATTACATGAGCAAGATGAGTAAGTGGCGCAGGCAAACGAAAGTGACGGGCTATAATGATTGGTACCAAAGCAATTGGGATTATACACGCAGAGAAAAACTGTATGCTGAAATAAGTAAGACAGAAGGATTGAGCGATAATGCGATTGATTATTTTGAATTTGGTGTTTGCGGCGGTCATTCTTTTAAATGGTGGCTGACGCATAATACAAACAGCAGTTCAAAGTTTTACGGCTTCGATACGTTTGAAGGATTGCCTGAGGCCTTTGGCCCTTTTGGCAAAGGCTCCATGGCTGTTGCGTTGGAATCATTAAACATCAATGACCCGCGGGCGGGTTTTTATAAAGGCCTTTTCCAGGATACGTTGGTGCCTTTTTTGGAGCAATACAAAAATGATAAAAAGAAATTAATTCACTTAGATGCGGACTTATTCAGCGCTACGTTGTTTTCTTTGTCGCAGTTATACCGCTATTTAAATGAAGGCGATATATTATTGTTCGACGAATTCGCGGTACCCAAACATGAGTTTATGGCGTTTAAAATATTCACCGAAAGTTTTTATGTAAACTACGAAGTAATAGGAGCCGCCAATAATTATTTATTTTTAGCAGTTAAAATAAAAAAGTGATATGATACACATTGTATTTAACGGGAGTGAAGTGGCATTGATGAAAAGTGTAATAGAGTTGGATGAAACTATGACCGGGGAAGTAGTGCAAATCAAAGATGATTTTGCAGTAGGCCCTTTGGCGGGTATTGAAACCGTAGAAGGATGGAATACAAGATTGGAGTGGTGGAGAGGCCTTGTGAAAGATGCAGGTCATGATGCAACGATGGTCGGTAGTTTTGATGACAGAAAAACCGTAGAGGATATTAAAACAAAGTTGAAAGAAAACGCAGCCGAAGAAGTTTGGATATGGATGGGGCAAAATCAGCATGATGTATGCGGCTATTATTGGTTGATGAGTCAAATGAGTAATTTCCAGGGTAAAGTGATGGTGCTTTATTTAAATAATCTTCCTTTTATAAATGATAAAGGACAAATATTTTATCCTTCGTGGCTGCATGAAATACAGCCCAAAGAATTTGTAAAAGCAAAAAAACTTTGTCGCCCTATTACGCTCAGCGAGTTTGAAGTGGACCCTGATGAATGGAAAAAACTTTGCGAAGAAAATGCGACGGTAAGAATATTAGAAGGCGGTAAAAAAATTGCGGGACAGGAAGAAACTTTTTATGACGGCGAAATAATGAAAAACCTGACCGGCGAATGGCAAAAAGCCTCCAGGCTATTGAGTAATACATTGCATCGTATGAAAATAAAAACGGGTGATGTATTTATTTTATGGCGCATGAAAAAATTAATAAACGAAGGAAGAATAGAAATAACAGGCGATATGAACAAAGGATGGAAAGATGTGGATGTAAAGGGAGCAGGAAAGCAGGCATCGAATAATGAAAAAAATATTGAAGAAAATAGTGCGGCGTAAAGCACGGAACATTTAACAATATATGGCTAAATCAAAAACAACGGTAAGCGATTTTTTAAATAATGACGGGGGTATACAGGGTCAATACAAAACATGGTTCCTGGATTATGCATCCTATGTAATTCTTGAACGTGCCGTACCGTCATTGGAAGATGGTTTGAAACCCGTACAGCGACGTATTCTTCATGCCATGAAGGAAATGGATGACGGGCGGTTTAATAAAGTAGCCAATATCATCGGGCAATCCATGCAGTATCATCCGCATGGTGATGCAAGCATTGGCGATGCATTGGTAAACCTGGGACAAAAAGATTTGCTGATAGAAACGCAGGGTAACTGGGGCGATGTACGAACGGGTGATGATGCAGCCGCGCCGCGTTATATCGAAGCTCGTCTCAGTAAGTTTGCATTGGAGGTAGCGTTTAATAATAAAACTACCGAATGGCAATTGAGTTATGACGGCCGTAAAAATGAACCGGTTACCTTGCCTATGAAATTTCCGTTGCTGCTGGCGCAGGGCGCCGATGGTATCGCGGTGGGATTATCTACAAAAATTTTGCCTCATAATTTCCACGAACTGATTGAAGCGTCCATCAAACACTTGCGCGGTAAAAAATTTGAACTCTTCCCCGATTTTCAAACGGGAGGAATGATTGATGTAACGGATTATAACAAAGGCAAACGCGGCGGCAAAGTAAAAGTAAGAGCACATATAGAAGAGCTGGATAAAAAAACATTGGTGATAAGAAGTGTTCCGTATGCCGTTACTACTTCACAATTAATGGACTCCATTGTAAAAGCAAATGACCAGGGCAAAATAAAAATTAAAAAAGTTACGGATAATACGGCGGCTGATGTAGAAATTCAAATTGATTTGGCACCGGGTATTTCTCCCGATATTACCATTGATGCGTTGTATAAGTTTACCGATTGCGAAATTTCCATTTCGCCCAATGCCTGTGTAATTGTAGCTATGAAGCCGCAGTTTATGGATGTAAATGATCTGCTGCGATTTTCTGCCGAGCATACACAATCCTTATTGAAAAAGGAATTGGAAATTAAGCTGGGTGAGTTGCAGGAGAAATGGCATTACACTTCATTGGAGAAAATATTCTTTGAAGAAAAGATATATAAAGAGCTGGAGAAAAAACATGAGACATGGGAGAAGGTATTGACAGCTATTGATACGGCCTTCGGTCCTTTTAAAAAACAATTGAGAAGAGAAATTACAAGAGAAGATATTGTGAAGCTGACGGAGAAACCTGTTCGTCGTATTTACCGATTGGATATTGATGAATTGAATCAACAGATAAAAGGATTGGAAGCGGAAATAAAACAGGTGAAGCATGATATTAATAATCTGGTTGATTTTGCCGTAGCGTATTATGAAAATCTGCTGAAGAAATTTGGCAAAGGAAGAGAAAGAAAAACAGAGATAAAGCAGTTTGAAGTAATTGAAGCCAAGCATGTGGCCATTGCCAATACCAAACTGTACATGAACAGGGAAGAAGGTTTTATAGGTACAGGATTAAAGAAAGATGAATTGGTTTGCGAATGCTCCGACCTGGATGATATCATTGCGTTTACCAAACGCGGTATTATGAAAGTGGTAAAGGTTGCAGATAAGACTTTTATTGGTAAAGATATTTTGCATGCCGCCGTTTTTAATAAAACCGATGATCGTATTACCTACAATATGATTTATGCTGACGGAAAAACGGGTGTAAGTTTTGCCAAACGATTTAATGTTACCGGTGTAACAAGAGATAAAGAATATGATCTTACCAAAGGCGCTGATAAGAGCCGCGTGCATTATATGAGTGTAAATCAAAATGGCGAAGCGGAAGTAGTAAAAATTGTATTGAGCCCGGCTTGCAGTGCAAGGATAAAAGAATTTGATTTCTTTTTTGAAGAGTTGGGAATTAAAAGCCGCGGCAGTATGGGCAACCAGGTAACCAAGTACCCGATAAAGTCTGTTAAGTTTAAAGAAGCCGGTAAAGCCACACTGAGCGGACGTAAACTTTGGTTCGATGATAAATTTGGCCGGTTAAATGCCGATGAGAAAGGGATTGCCTTGGGAAGTTTTGAACCCGAGGATAAAATCTTAGTCATTTATAATGACGGCAATTATGAACTGACCGACCAGGAAATGATACAGAAGTTTGATACGGAGAAAGTATTGCTGATAGAAAAATTTGATCCCGAGAAAATTATTACGGCGGTATACTTAGATGATGAAAAGAAACAGTATAACGTAAAGCGTTTTAAAATAGAAACGACTACGCTGAAAACAAAATTCTTTTTTATAAAAGAAGGCAAGGGCAATAAATTGGAAACGGTAACCACCGATGCGGAACCGTTACTGGCCGTACAGCAGGGCCGTGGTGCACAGATACGAAAAGCGAAATTGAAAATTACCAAGATAGTAGAAGTGATGGGCTGGAAAGCCGTAGGTAATAAATTATTGGACTTTACCAAGAGTGTGGAAATGGAATGGGAAAAAAAGAAAGGGGATAATCAGCAGCCGGAGTTGTTTTGATGAAATTGGTTTTTGATAAATGCTGAAAAATATTTTTTAGTTGTTGAGTTGTCTATTTTAGATTTAATACAAATGTCTTCTGAAATTATTAAACTTTAAAGAGATGCATGAGAATAATTACTTGACCACTAACTTAAAAAAATATTATTTAGATGATTTTAATAAACTTCTATCATTGCCAAGCGACGATTATTATAGCATAGGTGAGAAATTGAAAGATATATTAATCCAAATAAATAAAATAGAGAACTATTCAAAGCCTATTTTCAGGAAGACCAAGTGAAAATCAAAATTTTAAAACCGAACAATTAAGTTATCTAAAACTCACTTATAGCGAGAACACTGAAATTAGCCTCAGGCGTTTATTAGATTCATTTCGGCAGTTACTGGTTAACCAGGAATATCCATGTTTCAATTTCATATTGCTTTACCAAACGATAATTGTATTTTTAAAGAAATTGCCCGACTTGATATTGGGTGTTTTACGAATAAAGATTATTTTAAAGTCAATCACGTTTTTATAGAATTAAATTCTTTAGAAATTGCTAAGCATGACATATTTTGGGAATATTGTAAGAAGCTATGCTAACAACCTTTAGGTGTAAAAGGAGTTATAGCTATAATCGGAATTCAACCCTTACGGGTCTTGCCCATAGATACTTGCTGGTAATATAACTGCACGCAGCAGGCCCATATAGAAGTTTAATTGTGAGTTTTTATTACAACTTGACATATATTCCTACCAGCGATGATATAAAAATTTCTTTTTAAAAGCGTGCGTTCCGGATGCTTCTACCGCCGATGGCGGTATCAGCATGACAAGCGAAGAGGTGATTGTGTTCGGTTGATAGCTGAAAGCGGAGATGATTAACACGTTCTCATTAACGTGCAATACTCATCCTGCTGTCATGCTGAATGAGCGTAGCGAAATGAAGCATCCGGTACGCAATACAAAATTTATTATTGTTGCAAACTGAGTCCTCACCATAGCGATGTACATTGAACGTGGAGCTATAACTAACAACTCCACAAAAAAATTATACGGTAAAATCTAATGAAATAAAGTAATCTTCTAATGCCTCCCCGCCGAGGCGGAAGGTTTAAGTGGGGCCGCTTTTCTCTTTATCCTTACGGTACCGTTAGCATTAAAGCTGCTCGACATGCGAATTTCATAACGGGTTTTACCATCGCTTACTACCATCAGCGCCGTATTGGGCGGTATACTGCCCAGGTTATCGGCAAACATACTCAGTTCACTTACTTCTTTATTTGCGGGTCAAGATTTAAATTAATATGAATGGATTTTGTACTAAGTATCCTGTTAAAAGCAATCAGTTTATCATTATAAAAAACAGAAATGGAATCACCGTCCACTACGCCGTTATCATAAATATCAATTTTAAGCGAATCACTTTCTACCTCTATTTCCGGCACTACTGTTTTTTCTCATTCTTTAAAAAGATTATTGATCACTATATTTTTTACTTTCCGCGGAATAATATTTACAGCTATCAGTGTATCGTTTACCGTTGGGCTCCACACCTGGTTGGTTTCTTTAAAATTATTAAGTGCGGTTATAATTGAATCTTTTTTACTGATTGTTTTAAAATTATCTTTGACCGGTACAATCAGTAGTTGCTGATTATCCTCCGATTTTTCTGTCCGAAGCCCCGAAAAATCAAGATTAGCTATCAGTAAATCCACATTGGCAGCTTTGTTTGGTTTTGTAGGCGGTTTCTGTATCTCTAACCAAGAATTTACTTTAGCAACATTCGCATTTCCCGAAGAGCTATCTGCTAACTATTTTTGGCAGGAGATAAATAAAAGCATTGCTGTTAAAAGTACAGAGATGCTGAGTAGCAATTTGGTCTTTTTCATAATCTTTAGTTTTATGGTTAAGAATAAAGACGTTTTTGGGGCTGCTAATCAAAGCTTCTCAGAATATTCGTTATTAAATTTGAATAATGTTTTTCATCCGCCAAAATATATTTTGGCGGATAGTTACGGGGGTATGATTTTTAAAGCGGCTATGCGAGTATTTTGTACGTAGATATAATTGCGGAACTGCGTTAAATAACAGGCTAAGCAATCAACTTAATCACTTCAAAAGCCTCGGCATATTCACTGTTGCACTGCACGCCTCGTACTTTGGCAAGCGAACGGATAAAATCTTTATCCATATAGCTGCGGCCGGCTTGTGAGCGGTATTCGTTCAGCGCTTCAATTTTTTGGTTCAATTCTTTTTCGGAAATTTTGATAAAAGCCTTGGCGCTAAAAGTAGTTTGGTTCCAGGGTAATTCGTAACCTAAAATAGTGGAATGTTTAAATGCCCTTACAGCTTCTTCGTGTACTACGCGGTGATCCTGATGAATATCTGTAATGGAAGGAACAAAAACCAAATCAGGGAGAATGTATTTTTTAAGACTTACCAGTTCTTCCAATATCTCCTGTCTTTTTTGCCAAAATTCTCTTACTTCAAAATCATACAACATCAGTTTGCCGGTGTGCATGCCCAATTTTTGAATGGCTCTCTTACATTCCTTCTCCAATGTGTCTTCGGTAAATTCGGGCGGTAATGATTTTTTACAAACCGAAAAAGCGGCGTAATGCACTTCCGTATTTTCTTTGCAAAATTTTGCTATGGTGCCGCCGCAACCGAGTTCGCCATCATCGGTATGCGGCGCAAGGACAAGTATTTTTTTGGGACTAAACATAATTATATGATGGAAAAGGTGTTGCTATGGTTGCTCACAGCGAACTATAGTTTACTTCGGGCTTTGGCTCTTTAAAAGCATCTCTCGGTTTCAGGCCCAGCATGGCAAACATGGCATTGTCTTCATCAAATGACGGGTTGGGTGTGGTCAATAATTTTTCGCCGGCAAAAATAGAATTTGCGCCGGCCATAAAGCAAAGAGCCTGTTCTGCAATACTCATTTCCGCACGACCCGCACTCAAACGTACCATTGCTTTAGGCATCAGTATTCTTGCCGTAGCAATCATACGTACCATATCCCAAATATCTACTTTCGGATTATTTTCCAGCGGTGTTCCTTTTACCCGTACCAATGCATTGATGGGTACACTTTCCGGGTGTTCCGGCATATTCGCTAATGTATGAAGCATTTTAATTCTGTCATCATGTTTTTCTCCCAAACCAATAATGCCGCCGCAGCAAACAGAAACACCCGCCTTGCGTACATTCTCCAATGTATTCAACCTGTCATCGTAAGTTCTTGTAGAAATTATTTCGCTGTAATATTCCGGTGAGGTGTCTAAGTTGTGGTTGTAAGCGTACAAACCGGCATCGGCTAATTTTTTCGCCTGTTCTTCGGTAAGCATGCCAAGCGTGCAGCAAACCTCCATTCCCATTTTATTTACACCTTTCACCATATCAATCACGCGGTCAAAATCGCGGTTATCTCTTACTTCCCGCCATGCGGCACCCATACAAAATCGCGTACTGCCTGCATCCTTCGCTTTTTGAGCATATTCCAATACATCTTCTTTCTGCATCAGGGCCTGCACGTTTACATCCGTATTGTACCTGGCAGCCTGCGGGCAGTAGGCGCAATCTTCGCTGCAACCGCCGGTTTTAATAGAGAGCAACGTACAAACCTGTACCTCGCCGGTATCGTTATACTTACGATGTATCGATGCTGCCCGAAAAATAAGTTCCAGTAACGGTGCATCATATATTTCTTTTATTTCTTCTATAGTCCGGTTATTACGAATCATACTGTTGCGTTTTGATAAAACAAAAATATCCTTTCGGGGCTATCAAAAAAAATTAATTAATCTTTCAAATAAATACTGGAATCTTTATGCAAAGGCATTTGCAGGTTAAACTGTGTGTTTAATATTTTACGAAAATGATTTACCGTAGAACTGCTGTCGGCAAAAGCTGTATAGTTTTTTTGAGGCATATAGAGGGCATTCATATTCATGAAATAATACCTCCTTTCTATCGGTTTTTCAAAATGACGAAAGCCATGGTCTCCCATAAAAATAATAATTGGCGGTGCGGCGGAGGATGTGCGGATATGATCAATTAAACTCAGCAATTTTTTATTTGCATATTGCAGGTATTCGGTATAGGCTTTAGTGTCTACTTGCTTCCCCTCCATTAAAGTTTCATAAGGCTGTTCTTTGCCGTCCTTGTCATAGTAATAAGGATAATGGGGCATCATCAGGTGCGTGTAAACAAACTTGGGCTTTTTTGTTCTTTCTTCAGCCAGGCTCCATGTAAGGTCGTAAGAATAATTATTATTTTGGCGATTAAAATAAGTTATTCTTTTTAAAGCGACTTTCGATTTAAATCGGGTTATGAGGTTGAAACCGATATCTCTGTCCATACGACTAAGAAAAGTTTGCGACGTAATTAATCGTGCTTTATCGGGCAAAAATGTTGCTTCTGTACGGGCCGGATTGCCATTGAAATTAAAAACGGAATGGTTATAAAATTTGTATCCATTTGCAGTGAGGTATTGAAGTGTTTGATTATCCCGAATTACTTCATACACATATTTTACATCCGCCTCTTTTCGATTGGTATCTTTTAAATTGAGATAGCTCATATTTAAAATAGATGCTACCGAGAAAGGAGTATAGTTATAATTGCTGTAACTGTTTTGTACAATATGAAAACCCCTGTTTCGCAATTCATTTTCAAATGCGAAATTATCAAATTGAAAAATTTCTTTCAGCTGGGTATTGCCGGCATACTCATCGGCCACTATAAAATAAATATCCGGCTTGGCACAAGTGTCGCAAGCTTTGAATGCAGGCTGTGTAGTTAGGGAAGAATTATTATTCTTCCCTATTAATTTTGTAACCAACCATCCTGCATCAACTATTAAAAGAAGCAGCAAAAGTGTATTAAGGAAATAACCTGTTTTTTGAATCAGAGCTTTTCTTTTTTTAACCAAAATGATTACCGTAATAAAAAAAACGGTTGTAAACGGAAGAAGAAATGTATACTTAGTAATGAATGATTGTCCTGTAATGTTTTTAAGCCCGTCGTGTATACTGCCGAAGAAGAAATGAAACGCCATAAAAAGAAAAGCGACCAAACCGGCTTTGTAAAAATCTCTATACAAAAGCCAAAATAAGAACAGTAATACAATTGAGTAGATTGTATATAATCCCGTCAACAATAATGCGTCTTTTACGGGAACAAAATTATGATTATCAGTATACCCGTGCAGTACAAAGAATACCGGCAGCAGGAAAAGAAATACAGGTTTTGTTTGTAAAAATATTTTCAACTTAGCCATTGATTCTTTGCATTAAATATAAAACTCTTTTTGTTCCGGGAATGGGTTGCTTCTGCAATGTTTTGAAGAATTTGCTGAAAGCAGTTTCAAAATTTTCTGAAGTGTAATTTGCGTAAATGTCTTTTTTGTTTAATAAAAGCAGCTGCGACTTCGGATCTGTTTTCGGAACAAACTCAATAACCAGGTTTTTGCATGAAGCGGAAAACATTTCTGCTGTACTGCAGAGCGGAATATTTTTCCCGAGACATAAATGATGAATCAGCGCAGGGCCAAACCGATATCAGTACTTTTACCTGGTTAAAAATGAAGAGCGTTCTTTATTGTTCATTCCTGTTGCCGGTGCAGGATTGGCGAGATCAATAATCAGCGGTAATATGTTTGTTTCCCTATCCGCGGTAATTTTTCTGTATAATTTACCAATAGCAGCATAGTCTCCGTCTGCAGCTATAGTTTTAATTCTCCGGGCAGAAAGTAATTTTGAAAAAGCTCCTTCATTAGCGCCAAAATCAATACCGGTTTTCAATCCGGTTATATTTGTCAACCAATTTTCAATGATCTTTTTTTTCTGATCAACATAATCGTTTCTTAATGCTGCTTCATCGTAATAGTCGCTCCATTCCGTAGCTGTTTCTTTCAGGTGTAATATTGCACAAGACTTTCCAGGCTATTGAGCAAATTTAATATTTTTTTAACGAAATGGTTGTTTGCTTTTCGTCTTTACCGATAGTCTTGCGGGCTAATTTGCATGTAAATGAATATGCAGGTAAGTCATCATATTCAGTTTGCTGCGCCATGGTAATAATGATTGAATAATTTGCAACGGAATTCCGTCGGGGTATGCAATTTGCAATCCGTGCAATGGCCGGTTACTGTATTTCATCAGCAGCAGCGGCCCTAAAAAATTTTCGCAGAACTGCCGGTAAGCTATCCATGGTTTACCTTCTTCGTATTTCTCAAATGATAAGGTATCAATAAAAACGAGCCTGCCGTTATGCCATTGTATATTATAGGGTGTGGATCTTTCAGCAGCATGTTGCGGTTCAAAGCTTCCTTTGCTATTCGTAATGTAAGCAATGCCGCGTCTTTTAGCATGGCAAAGCACCATTCGCCGGCATATGAAACAAAAGACAATTGCTCGGTTTTCAATATTTTGTATTTATCTTCTGCAGTAATAAAATCATCCGGCATTTCCTGTGCTCAATCAATATTTTTTTTCGACAAGCGATTTGTAAAGCCCGCTGCCGATAAAAAAATCATAGTGTTCTTTAAAGCTGTTATTTACTTGCCGTAAACTTCCTGATCATAGTAAAAAACAAATCCTGACGGGTCGCGGAATGAGGAAGGGTCAACTTGTATTGTCAGCGGATTACTCTCATTTATCTTTTGGCTTTTTGGGCGACCGTATAAAAATGATTTAATAAATACTTTTATGTTTTTGAAAAACATAACAACTCCCAACACCGCGCCAATGATTACCTGTAAGATAACTGCCGCTTCCCGGGTCTATATAAAGAAGTTCTGTCATTATAAATATTTCAGGTTTGTTTTAGATGTCAAAGTTAATAATGTTTGATACATCAGTTGAATGGTGCTTTCAATATCCGTTTTGTGCAGCATTTCCACCGTAGTGTGCATATAGCGCAACGGTATAGAAATTAAAACCGACGGGCAGCCGTCATTGCTGTACGCGAATGAATCGGTATCGGTACCGGTACTTCTGCTCAATGCTCTCCATTGACGGGAATTTTATTTTTGGCGGCTACTTCTTCTACCAAATAAGAATTAATTATGCACTGCCGGTGCATAACTAAGTGAAGGGCCTTTGCCGCAACTGATATCACCTTCGATAATTTTACTGATCATGGGTGTACCTGTATCATGTGTTACATCGGTAATAATGGCGATATCTGGTTTTATACGACGGGCAATCATTTCGGCGCCGCGCAGGCCGATTTCTTCCTGCACTGCATTTACAATGTATAAACCAAAGGGCAGTTTCTTTTTATTTTGATGTAAGAGCCTCGCTATTTCAGCAATCATAAAACCGCCAATACGGTTATCAAACGCACGACCTATATAAAAATCATACGCCAGTTCATCAAAACCATCCTGGTAAGTAACTACGGCGCCGATATGTATACCTAATGCTTCTACTTCTTTTTTATTTCTCGCACCGCAATCCAAAAATAAATTATCAACTTTCGGTTGCGGTTCTTTCTATCCGGGTTGCTCAATCTTGTATGAATGGCAGGCCAGCCAAACACGGCTTTTACAATTTCTTTTTTACCATGAATAAAAACCCGCTGGCCGGGAGCTATCTGGTGATCGACACCGCCATTGCGTTTCAGGTAAAGCAAACCTTCGGGTGAAACATAATTCACAAACCAACTGATTTCATCGGCATGCGCTTCTATAACTACTTTAAATTTATGATCGGGGTTTATTACACCCACAGCAGATCCGTATGGGTCCGTAAATTGCGAATCAACATAAGGTTTCAGGTATTCTAACCAAAGTTTTTGACCGTTTGTTTCAAAACCTACTGCCGAGGCGTTGTTCATGTAGGATTTTAAAAAATTAAAAGCATGTTCGGTGATCAGCGATTTTTTTGCAGGAGCTTTCTTCGTTTTTCTTTTTGTTGCCATACTAAATTTTATTTTTTTCGGTCGGTACCTTGATTTAAGGGCATTGTGTACCGGTTATAGCCCAAATTATTGAGTTGCCTGCAGGGCGAAGATAAGCAGCCCGGCCTTTATCAGCATCAATCCGTCGTATTTCAATGTAAAAATTTCTTTATCCGTGTTTTCTTTCAATGTATGATAGGAAATAAAAATCAGCAGGGCAGGTGTAAGTATCGCCGCGTATAAAGACCAATGCGTCCATTCAAAACTTTTCAGCAAGATAAAGCCGGTTACTAAGTTAAGCAAAGCAAAAAACCATTTACCCGTTTTCAGGCTGAAAGATTTGCCGTAAGTAACCGCAAAGGTTTTTATACCGTCTTTTTTATCTTCTTCGTAATCATTTATATTAAACAATCCGCACAATGCCATCATAAAGGCGAAGCGATGCAAAAATAAAATCGGCATGTGAAAGTAATTGGCATAAAAATCCGTTTGGGCAGCGGTAATAGTGCGGGTAAAGCAACCGTAGTGAAAGCCCAGACAAAACTCAGTAACGGAAGCTTTAGCCAGCCAATCTGCCTGAAGCTTTTCGTTGTCGAAAAAAATAGTTTTGACGAATAGCCAAGTGATAAAATGACCATCAACAAAATCAACAGTATGATCCTGATTTTGTGTGATGCCGTGCCGTTAAAAATTGAATTAAGGTTGAAAATAAAAAGTAATAAGCTTACAATAAAACTTATAAGAAGTATAGATTGGGTGAATAATTTATTTTTTCTTACCCATGTAAGCCTGTTGTCATTTTTATCTGTAAATGATTTTTGGTAATAATGCAGCGTGTAAATAAATAATGTACTGCAAAATATAGCGGGTAAATACCAATAGACTGTCTTTGGGAAATGAAGTATTACAAAACTCTCGTAAGTAAGCGCCAATGCGCAGGCGGCAATAAAAAAATTACTGAATACAATTAAGCAAATGAATTTATTAAGGCGATTCAACTAAAAGATTACACTAAGTTTTTTTAAGTCGTATTTTGTCGGTTTCCTTTACAGGACTCACATGCTTGGCTTTGTCCTTAAAAAGTATGGCAAAATTGGCCGTAGTATCACGAATAGTAGGAGTAGGTGTAAGAGGCTGGAACCCACTGTTAAAACTCCCGTAGCCAAAAAGAATGGTAAAATCTCCGTCCCTGGTTTTTGCGGGATTCTTCAATGCATCAAAACCTATTCTAAGCGTATCGGTGATATCAATGGCGGTGGCGTCGTCATACCACTTATATATTATCAGCGCCGAATCGATATCTCCTTCATCATCGGTAAAAGTTCCTTTTATTTGAATTACATCATCTTTATTAAACCTCCGATGGCGAAATAGATTTAATTGTAATTTGCGGCTCGGTTGTATATTTATTTTTTTTACATCCCATAATAAGCAGGACGCATAGAACGAAAAAAATATACTGTGTTTTATAGCGATTAATTAATATATGCTAAATTTAAGACTTACAAACTGAACAACCTAAAAATGCAGGGTGAATGGAATCATAAAAAAATATTTTAGTGAGTAACTGAAGTCGGCTCTCAGAATCTTGCTTTGGAGACTTTTCGGTTTCAGTATACAAATAGTAACTAATACAGAGCTTATTTGGATGCTTTGCATTAATCCTTCGAAATTGAGCAGGGTAGAGGATATTCCCTTTCTGCCGATAAAATTTTTTCACACACATACAGTGAAGTCGGGGTATTCTAACCCAAAGCCGTTTTTGAAAGCAGCGGCACTTCCCAGACGATTAATAGCCGGCACCCGGTAAAGGATATTCATCTTCATAAGAAAGTTTTATAAAAGGCTTGAACATTTTTACGATCCTGTTTCTCATTATTGCATACTCGGGTTGCTGCTTGCTTATTTAGAAAGAACCGGTCTTCGTTGGTGAACATGGTTGATAAAACGATAAAACTGAAAAACCATCGCAAAGCGGGTTTTATTTAAATGAATACCAAAGACTTTTTGAAACACTAAGGCAATTGGAAAATAAAGGCCAAAAAATTTTAATGATAGGGTAAGTTTTGCCTTACTCGATTTTTTTGAAAATATCCTATGAGATTGGAAAATACTATAGTAATGGAAACGGAGGAATGAGGAAGAAGAAGGGAAATGATAAGACGGAAATTACATGCTAAACTAAGCACGGTTCGGGAGTTGCAAAGATTCATTCGGAATACGGTATGACAGAACTTTTATCACAAGATTATTAAAAAGGCGATGGTATCTCTAATTGTCCGCCTTGGAGGAAAATATCCGTTAGAGACGAAGAGATCCCTTGCCGATCAAAATATGTCGTTGGGCAAGGTGCCCTATTCGGCGCTGTGAATATCATTGAATTGGCCAATATGTACAGTTGCAGTTTATAGCTATGATGATGCGGGTAAGTTGTATGCCGACGGAAGTTTCGAAAGACTCGGTCGCATGGATGGCAGCGATTTAAGGGGCTGAAGTTTGATGGTTATGTAAACTTTAATCTAAAATTGTGCTAACCATTAAAAACTGTTGTTATGCCAAACGACAAACCCAACCTGTTTAACAGGATCGCTGATTTCCTTTTTGGAAAACCAAACGACATTACTTTTTGATAAACTGAAAGCCGTGGGCAATAGAAAATACCTGGCAGGTAAAAGAACAATTTGCCAAACAACCCGTAGAAGTTGTCATTGAAATAATGCGAAGTGTTAAACGATCTAAAAAAGAAACTCCAGATACTACAGCAAGCCTGTTCGAAAAATTCAGAAAGACATGGATAAATACAATAAAAAAGCAACAGGTACAACCGCTTCAATATATAAAGCCAACTACCAAGCAAGCAATTAATTGATACGGTAAAACTTACAGAAAAAGATGGGTTATTCGTACGGGCTGTTGGTACAGGACATTCATTCTCCGATGTATCCAATGCAACGGATATATTGGTAGATATGCTTACACTGAATAATACATTACCGGTGGAGACCGATACATACAAAGAAAATCTTCCGACACTTTTTAATTGTGAGGCAGGCATGCTGGTGCAAAAATTAAATGCCGAATTAGATGCACTGGGTCTAGCATCGCCTACTATGGCTGCTTTTGACAGGGAAACCATTTACGGCGCCATTG
>CAVZXS010000003.1:0-14077 GCA_963779325.1 uncultured Bacteroidota bacterium
TGCACTAGTGACAATGATTAATTAAGACATTATACTGCCCCCAAAGGTTTTCACTTCATATCCCCTTCTTTTTGTTATGGCTGCCAATAATTTTTAATTGGATAATTTTTTTGTAAAAAAGAGCTAAAAGAACACGGAGCGGATTAAAGTAACATTTCCCGGTTATGAAAAACGGGAAAATAGTGTTTCCTTTGACGTGATTTTGAAACCTAAGCAATATTTACCGGTATGTTTCGTTTAACCGACTAAATACTTCCTGATTTTAGGGAGGCTGTTGAAATTAGATATCGTCTTTGCACTATCGTAAATTTACGGCTAAGTATAAGCTTTTAAGGACGAACTTTGCTGACTATTAAAAATTCCAATAACTAAACTTAGAAAAATTTCTAAACAATCCACATTCAAAACACTATTATGAAATTAAAAAATTTATTTGCGGCAAGTTTGCTGCTTGTAACTATTGCAGGTTCGAGAAGGTTACTTTGAACAAGATTCCTGTAGCTGATGCAGGTACTGCGCAAACCATTCAACTGCCGACTTACAAATTTTACCGGAACAGGAAAAGACGAAGACGGCTCTATTACAGGCTATTTATGGAGTATGTTTTCGGGACCGAATATTTGCCGCTATTGAAACACCGGCGTCTGCTAATACAAAAGTATCAGGCTTCGTCGCAGGTACCTATCGTTTCCATTTAATGGTTGTTGATGATGATGGGGCAACAGGTTTGGATACAGTATCAGTTACCGTGCTGCCTTTACTTACTAAAACTTTAACACTGCAACCCGGCCCTGCAGAAGGACAAGATTCACGCCCTGTTGCTACACAAGGTTGTTCACCCGGTGTACCTATTGATAATATAGAAGATATAGCTTCTCCTGATTTGGAAGATATGGCTGTGGCTGCCTGGACATTTAATGCGAACGGCTATTCAACCGGTCAATATCGCTCATTCTTTAAGTTTACCGGTTTAAGCGCGGTTCCTCAAACAGCAACAGTTTTATCAGCGAAATTGAGTTTATATGGTGTAACAACCAGCTTAGCTTCGCCACAGGGTAATTCTTACTACCCCGGCTCTCCTTACAATTCATTTGGTACAAATGAATGCTGGATAAAGAGAGTTACAGGTCTTGGAATGAGGCAACGCTTACATGGAACAATCAGCCTTCTGTAACTGAAACCAACAGGGTGGTAATACCTGCCTCTACATCGCAATGGGGATACAGTTTAATTGATTTAGACGTGACGGATTTGGTTAAGGGTATGGTGAACAATGCCAATTCAAACCACGGGTTTGCTATGATGCATCAAATTGAACAGTATTATCGCAGTGTAAGTTTTGGAAGCAGTGATAATCCTGATTCGGCAAAACGCCCCAAATTGGTTGTTACTTACAACGAGTAATAAACTGTAATTCTTTTAATAAGAAAACCGCCTCACGAATAAATGAGGCGGTTTTCTTATTTGAATACACTATATAGTTATCCAACTTTCAGGTATAAGATACCTGTGTATCCTTTGGCCCTTTATTAAACCATTGCTTTGGAGCAATTACAATTTTATCGGGGTTATTATTCAGCAGGCGGCCCACCAGCTAAAGCTGCTGTTGGCAATAATATTGTGGCGGCATTGGCTCATGAGATAAAAGTCTTCGAAGTGGGTTGTTGAAATTTCTCCGGATACATAAGTTGCATTGGGTAAATGAAGATTTTCTTTTGCCCAATTAATATCATCTGAGAAAACATAATAAGCCGGATTTGTTACTTTCTCATCGATAATACGAATGGCTGAATGATAGTATTCTACCGGCATTAGTCCTAAAACCTCCAATGAAATTTTAGCAAGATAATCACCCCGGCGTATGTGCAAGGCTACGCTGGTCTCAGCAGTTATTTTCTTTATAATTGAAGATAAATGAACAACTTTATGGACGTCGAATTTAAAATCATTTCTTATTTCCTTCGCAAACGGTTTGAAATATTTTTCTGATTGACGCAGACCCGTGAGATGTATATCCGATGATGCGTTAAAAAAATCAGGATCAAAATGAAAGAAAGGTTCTTTGTAAACCTTGCGTTTATAATTGGGTTTGAGTTTCGACAATAATTTGCTCAGTAGGGATTGGCTTGTGAAATAAGCCAATTCAAAAGTAGTAGCTTCTTTAAGATTTAAATTAAAGTAATTTAGATCAAAAGGTCGTTTTGTAATACCATCCGGAAGTTTATCTTTTGTATCTGCTTCAATATTTATTTTTAGCTCGACATTGTGATGAAGCGCCAGGCTTTTTGCTGCTGCATATTGAAACATTTGGTTTCCTAATCCGCCGTTTAAATCTACCAGAATCATATATTTGCCTGTTGGTTACTTGTAAGACTCAAAAATATAATATTATCACTTATGGCGATAAAAGAGAAACTATTTGAAAAGATAGAGAAGTTTGTTGGTATAATTACGGGGAAAGAGAAGCAAAATGCAGAAGTACGATTTTGGCAAAAAGAAATTCAACGGTATATTGATTGGTATGACGGTAAATCAGGTGACCTATACGGGCATCCTGCACCAACTAACGGTAAAATCCAAAATTACGATCCGGCAAATGCTGCGATTCTTACCTTTTTTGAAATGCATCAAAAGCAAAAATATTTGAAAGACCTCTTGTTAGAAAAAGATTCTTTTAATAATTTAAAGATGCTTGATATTGGCTCGGGGCCTTTTCCGAGTGCACTTTGTTTTGAAAATTGTGAAGTGTATAGTCTTGATCCGCTACTTGATAGATATATTATGGCAGGATTTCCGATTCATTGTTATGAATCACGAGGAAAGTTTGTAAAAGCAAAAGCAGAGTCAATTCCTTTTGATGATGGTTTTTTTGATGCAGTCATTTCAGCTAATGCAATTGATCATGTTGATGATTTTGAAAAAACGGCTAAAGAAATAAAGAGGGTTCTTAAAAGCAATGGAAAATTTCGAATGCATGTACATTACCATCCTAAAACAACGGCTGAACCCATTGAACTCAATGATGAAGTGTTTCTGAGAAACTATTCTTGGGTTTCTAATCTTAAAAAATTAAAGGAATCTAATGAAAAGCTGGGAACAGTATTGACTGATCCCAGCGAGAAATATGTGGTTTGGGGGAATTGAGTCAGATAGCCAATCCAAGACAATAGCCCATTTTTTACTTCATGATCGCCATTTGTTTTGTATCTACTACTCCTGTTTCCGTCACTAACGAGTATAGATACATACCTGCAGGTAGATTCTTACTTTCAAAATTTATATTTCCATCTCCTCTGGTACCTATATTCAATAAATGTAACTGCTTTCCTGACATGTCCGAAATAATCAAAGAAGCAGATTTAATTGTCTTGGGTAAGTAAAATTTTAGTTGGGTGCCCTGGTCATATGGATTAGGGGCGTTTTGATAGAGGAGAGGGATATCTGATATGTTAAATGATTTATTTTGGGAGTAAATCATTTTTTTCAAACTTTCGATTTCTTTCTTAAGATTGTCTATTTCAGTTTGTACATCTGAATTAACTCTTGCAATTATACCGTTACTTCGGAAAATATTTCCCTGTGCATCAATTACTAACTGAGTGCCACTTCCTGAAGGAAGATTTTCATGCCTTACTGATCCCACAGTATGAAAATCTGCAGTAGGTTCGGCTCCCCAAGCTAACCGTATTCCTACCCGATCGGCTGTTGAAATAGTGAACATTTTCATTGGAAATCCTATTGATCCCGGAACTTGGCGTGGAGTGATAAAAAGAGCTTGAGTATTGGAGATACCAATGTCATAAAAATTACTACCGCCATTAGCATTGGTGTTTCCTTGATTTAGCCTCATTAACCTGCCCAGAGTATTATTATTTCCTGCTGTACTCGAAAAAGTCATACCTGAAACATCGCTACTGATAAAGTAAGGTATCGACAACCCGACTACATCTCTGCTCCAAACGAAAAGATTAGTCAGATTAGTAGCATCTGTAGGTACACCTACTTCAACCTGGCTTGCATTTCTTGTAAAACCTGCAGGGGTACTCTCTCTGCTAATTGAAAACCTTCTTTGGTTATTTACTCTGAAAGATACTGCTTGGTTATTAGTTGTACCCAAAAAATTTAATGCATCATTAATATTGTTATTACCTGTTGTAAGCCATGCATTTGATGTACCTAGCGTCGAGGCCTCTCTCCAGAATACATTTCCTGATGTATCAGTTACTAATACCCGGTTTAGTAGATTTGAGTTTGTGAGATTTTGATGTCGTAATGTACCGGTGGTGTGTAGCTGGGCCGATGGTAAATTAGTACCTACCCCAATACTTATAGGTGTAGCTGACAACGAAGAATTAACGGCGTTAAGATTGTTGCCCCCGTTACCGACCCATCCTTGCGAATATGATTGTAAGTTAGCAAAAAGGAAAACCGTTACAAGGCAATTAGTGTAATTAATTTTAGTCATAAAATTGTTTTGATGTTAAAAAATAAATTGTCTGTTTAAAACTAAACTCCTTTCTATTTTTTAACAATAACGAATTTATATCTGTGCTGAAATATTAACTGCCGTTTAATTATGGCTTTGAATTGTGCTTTGTTAATGCTTAAACTTTTCAAAAAAATCGTTTTTCTTTCGAACTGACACTTCAATGTTAGTGCCATTTTCCATTTCAATATAACCGCCTCGCCCTTTGAAATACTTTTTTACAAAGTTTATATTAATAATATGTGAATGGTGAACACGACAAAAAAGGCTTGTAGGCAAGATGTTCTCAAATTCTTTCAAATTTTTTGATACTATTTCTTTCTTTTTTCCTTTAATATAAACATTCGTATAGCTACCCTCTGCTTGTAAATACATAATGTTGCTAATATCTTCGAATTGAAGCCCTTCAACCGTAGGCAAACCTATTTTTTGTACAGACGCACCTTCGGTTTTGAAATTACTTAATAATGAGTTTATTCGGGTATTGACACTTCTCTCTTCCAGTATTCCAATAGCTTTTCTTACTACTACTTTAATTTCTTCAATATTTATTGGCTTTAAAATGTAATCAAGTGCTGCATATCGGATAGCTTTAATTGCATAGTTATCGAATGCAGTAACAAAAATGACTTCAAATCTGACAGGTGCAATTTTGTCAAGCAAGTCAAAGGCATTACCATACGGCATTTCAATATCAAGAAAAACAATATCCGGGTCTTTTCTCTGAATTAAGTCATAGCCTTTTACGGGATCCGGTGCAGACCCTTCTATCTTAATCCTGGGGCAATATTCTTTGATAACTTCTGAAAGAGTTATGATGTTACCAGGTTCATCATCGATAATTATACCGGTATAATTATGCATAGTTATATATAGGTATTTTAATTATTACTTCTGTTCCTGTAGCGTTACCATAGCTATCTTGTAAATCTATAATTTCAGCAGTCATGCGGATTGTGTTAATTTTATTGAAGAGTTCAATTCTTTTTTCTGCCAAATTAATCCCCCGTGACTGATATTCAATATTCTGGTTGCTTTTATGTTCTGCAACTATTTTACGACCGACCCCGTTATCCTTGATACTGCACTTTAGTATATCATGATTTAAAGAGAATCTTATATTTATTTTTCCCGAGCCATATTCTTTATAGCGAATTCCGTGGCGTAAGCAATTTTCTACATATGGCTGAAGAAGAAGTGAAGGTATTTCTATCGAAGCTGTGTTTATTGTTTCTTCAATTATAATTTCATAGAGGAAATTATTTGGAAAACGCATTTCTTCCATTTGAAGGTACTTTTTCAGGTAAGCTATCTCATTGGATAAAGAAATTGTTTTTCTTTCAGAATGTTCAAGAGTTTGGCGAACAAGTGAGGCAAAGCTTGTTAAGTATTGATTCGCCTTTTCTTTTTCATTTGTCAGTATATACTGCTGAATTGAATTCAGGCAATTGAAAATAAAATGCGGATTCATTTGTGACTGAAGCGCCTGCTGTTCCAAAACTGCAAATTGCCTTAGGACTCTGTTTTGTTCTTCTCGAAACATTCGGGTATGTTCGTTTTTTTTATTGACAATCAGAACTGTAAGTACAATTATTCCAATAAATAGAAGTAGATAAAACCACCACTTCTTCCAAAAAGGCTTTTTAATTTGGAAAGGGATATTAATATAATTGCTTTTAACCCCAAATTTATTGAGCGCATAAATCTTAAATTTGTAAGTACCCGGGGGAAGGTACTTATAAGTAAGAGTGGTTTCCTTTGTTCTAGTCCATTCGGTATCTAAACCATCCAGTTTATAATAATAGTCCATATCGCCTGCAGATTTGAAAGATATTGCTGAATAGTTAAATGTAATATTGTTATCTCTATGTGACAAGAGATTTAGGGTTAGATTTTTTTCTTTGCCTGATACAGTAATGTTTAATAAAGAAATATTACAAATCGAATGGATAGATATTTTGTTTTCGTTGAAATAGGTAAGGCCCGATGGAGTTCCAACCCAGATAGTACTGTCTTCTGAGTAAATTGCATTTATTATATCCGAAGGGAGACCATCTGATGTGGTGTATTTAATAACCCGAAAACTGTTGTTGCTAATATCAATTTTATTTAATCCTTTGTTAGTACCAACGAACAAAAAATTATGCTTAAGAAAAAGTGTCCGGCAGATATTACTGCTGAGACCGCTTTCCTCTTTTATAGATGCAGTTATCCTTCCATCTTTATAAACAACAAGACCTTTGTCAGCAGTCCCAACAAATAAAGAATGATCAGGCCCGGCTTTTATGTCAGTTATTCTGCCGTCAAACAAAAGGTTGTTTTCTCCTAAATAATCCTGCCTTGATGTTTCCTTGATTTTATAGAGGCCGTTTAAGGTCCCGATATAGTAGTCGTTTTGATAGTAAAATACTTTTGTGCAACGCCCTTTCCAGATCGTATCTAAAATACTAAGGTCATTTATTCTTACTTTAAATGCATAAGAGGAAGTACCCACAATCGCAAAATCTTTATTAATTACATCGATTGATTTGATTGGGTATATGTTTTTATTAATTGTTGGAGTATTACCCGCTAATTTAAGAAGGTACGAGTCAAACCCAAGAAAAGTAATATCGGGCTCCACAGTTTTGATACAATAAAGCCGGTTTGTGGCAACTGAATTTTTAGAAGATTGCGTATATTTTTTAAAATCGAATACTTTAGCGCATCTATATTTGCTGATTACCGCTGTTTTGCTGAATCCAAGTCCACACATAATATTGTTTCCGTATTTATCGATGGAAAAAACTTCGGAATTTAGGATTTCTTTATCGAGGTGAAAGTTCAGTGTTTTCATTTCTTTTGATGACAACTTATATATGCCTTCGCCGAGCGTCGAGAACCAAAGGACTCCTTCACTGTCTTCAAGGGTTCTGCTTACCTTTTTACCTGCTAAATAGTGTTCTGAAATTGTTTTGTTCATTGTATCTGCTACAAAACATCCGTCGGGTGTATTAATATACTTTACATAATTCTGAAAGGTCTGGTAGTTGATATAATCTTGGGGGATTCTTAAAAAATTCTTGCTTCCATTTTCTCTTATAATAAGCTGAATGAGTGTCCTGTCATAAACGGGTGGGTCAACGTGGCTAAATTTTAATGTATTGTATTTATAGCTGAATATACTGTCATTTATCCTGATAATAAATCCTTTTCCAAAGTAGTTTTTTCGAATGCTAAGGGAGTTTTCTTTTTGTTGATTATAAAGACTTGCGGGAAATATTTGTTTAACAGAATTGTTTACGTCAATAAAAGTTATTTTTTTCCCGTCTGACATCATTATGTTTTGCTCATCGTCCTCATCAATCTCAACTATGTTTGATTCGGGTTCAATTTGACTAAGCATGCTGCTGCTTTCACTTGTATAGATTTTATTTTGATAGTAGTAAGCTACGGCTTTTTTGAAGGTCATTATCCAGACCCTTCCCCGGCTATCAGCATAAACCCGGAGTACTTCATTGTCAGGAAGGCCATCTTTTACGGTGAAGTTTTTAAATTCTCTCCCGTCATATCTGCTTAGACCCGTTTCTGTGGCAAACCAAAGGAACCCTGCTTTGTCTTGACACATATCGTATACAGTTGAACCTGCAAGTCCGTCTTTTGTATCGTAGTGTATATAGCTTAGTTCTTGCGCAATATCTGCAAGCGGTGTAAAGAAAAAAATAATGATATATAAAGATATTTTTTGCAAACGGGCCTTGTCTAAGCGGTAAAGTTATCAAAATCCAACTTGATGATCGGGCATAAGACTTATTAAATTACTTGCAAACAAAATAAAATATCATGAAAAGATGCTATGATTTTTTATAAGTGTGTCTTTATGGAAATAAGCGTGTAGTTTGCAAATTTAACTGTGATAGCACAGGAATATCTGATAGCGAGCAGGCAATAATGATATTTTTTTAAAAAATTAATTGTGAAATGCAGTTTAATTAAATACTATTTACTCATTCAATAGCCTGTATTACAAACGGCATTAGTAGAACATAATCTTTTTAATATCATTTTTTTATTGCAAATACATGCACGCCGTAACACAACAGTTCCGACGAACCTTTATCCTTTTTTGATAAATTCTGTAAAATATAAAGATTCAGGTGAATGATTATCTTTTCAAAAAAATTCAACCTCCTGTTTGAGTACTTTTCAGCTACTCTTTTTATCCGCCTGTTTTCCTGTGCCACGTATTCAAAAAAATTACCGTTTAAGTTAAGGTCTTTAATAATAAAATCATTTTCAGGTAAATGCCTTTCATAAAAAAAACGACTAAGCCCCGATGCGAAATGATACGGGGCAAAATGGGTAAGACTTGCAAAAGGAGCTGTTATAAGTAAGTAGCCCCCGGGTTTTACCAATCTTGCAAATTCCTTGATAGCAGCAGCAGGATCGGGAATATGTTCCAAAACTTCCGTACACATTATCGCATCCACCGAATGATCGGATAAGGGGATGGAGACAATATCCGATACAATATCCAGTTTTGAATTATCCCATTTGCCTGTTTGCAATCCCGTATCGCCGGTACCGTCGTATTGGGCAAAATCTTGGGCAATATATTTTAGGTGAGAGCAGTATTTTTTAAACTGGCTTTCGCCGGCTCCGGCATCCAATATGGTTAATCCCCCGGGAATTTTTTTCAGGGTTTCTTCTATCCATTGCACCCGGGCGGATTCGTTTGTTGTACCGACTTTAAACATATATCATTTTAATTTGCAATAAATATCACCAAATAATGTTTTCGAAAACTCAATCGTACTTACAATTTTTAAAAACTCTTCGACAGTTTGCCATGAATCATTAATCAACTCCATTGACTCGCCGATACTGTAATTGAACTTATATTCGTTATCAAACGAATGTATAATTTCTATACATTCGAGCAACTGTAACTGCATTTCAGGTACGCAATATTCGAAGGATAAATATTGAATCGGGGTATGCAGCCCTTTTAATACTTCTGTTTCAAAACCCTCTACATCAATTTTACAGAAAACCGGAACTCCGTATTTTGATACCAGGTTATCAAGTGTAGAAAGCTCTATCTCAATTGTAGTGTTCCATTTATTTCTTTTAAACCTTGATTCACTTGTTTTCTCAATAAAATCTCTGGAAAGAGTGGATATAGTTGAAACATCAGCAACATGCATAGTAGCTTTACCGGGTGATGAACCGAGCCCATCTTTTCAATGATTATCCTGCTGCCAAATTTTTTCTCTAATATATTGATACACTGCGGTTGAGGTTCTATGGCAACAACTTTTGCATTTAGCTCCAATAAAGCCTGTATTCTGTTTCCTTCATTGGCACCAACATCAAAAACGAGATCACCTGTATTCACGAACTTGCTGTAAAACTGAATCCGTTTTGGAAGAAGCAGTAATTCTTCTTTTGCCTGTAATTTTTCAGCTATTTTCTTTTTCCAATTTCTGTAGTAACTCTTAATCATTAATTTCTTTTTTAAACCAAAAACAACCGCAGCCATATTGTTGAAGGGCTGCTAATGCAGGGTCTGCATTGTTAATTAGTCCTCCTTCATCAGGAATCAAAGAAAATTCATTTAAGATTAACGGTGAAAAATATTCTTTAATCATTTCATAGCTGTAAATCCTGTGTGCATTCATTTCTATTCTGGGCTTTCCGATGGGTGTTACAAAAAGTAATGTGCCGCCCGGTTTCAATACTCTTTTTAATTCTTCAATGGCTTTTAAATCTCCTTTTGTATCCAATTCGTCGCCATAACGTCCAAGACCTATATGTTCAATAGTATGCATACAGGATAATGAATCAATGGAGTCGTTTTCGAAGGGCAGCTGTTTAAGATCGGCAAAATCTGAATGAAAGTTTGACAGATTTAACTCTGCGGGGCGGTAATCATAAAATCTAACCGGTATAAAAGCAGATAACGTAGCTCCAAATGACAAAATAGAAGAAACGTCTACATGCTCAACAGGTTTGGTTTGAGCTAAAATTCTTGCCGCCCATGCCGGGTGATAAATATAATGTTGATCAAAAGGGGTTTGTTTTATTTTATCATTCAGGCAAGGATACGCATCGCCAAAATGCACGGAGAATCGCTTATCGTTTTGACTCCTGTATTTTATAAATTCTCCTGTATATTCAAAGAAACGAACAATTCTTTTGGGGAACCTGATGAGTATTCCTTTGACTAATTGAATAAAATAACTTTTCAGATACATTGGCTTCGTATTACTCTCCGAATTAAAGATTTTATTTTGCGAAAATAAGGGAACAAATTAAGAAAGAATTTTTTACAAGCTTTAAAAGCCGGTCTTCTTTAACTGTAAGATTCAAGGCTTAGCAGGCGCAGCAGCTATTTTTTGTTTGAAAAGAAAATAAAAAAGAGTGTATTAAAAACGTCGGAAAAGGATATTAATACCATAACCGGGCTTTTACTTTTTTTAAGTGATTAATAGCTGCTTTGTTTAACGGAGTTCTCTGCTCTGTCTTTTTTATTTTGAAAATTTCTTTCCATCCTTTTAAAAAACCTGCAATATTAAAACCTGTTATTTTCAGGTATTGAAATGCCCACATGAAAGCTGTACTGTAAAAAAAAACCTTAGGTAAATATCGATATGCAACTTTAGATTTATTTACCCACATCATTCTTAGTTTTTCTTCTTTTGGTTTTCTGCCAAGAGGAGATTCTTTATGCAGCATAACAATTTTATCACTGTAAACAATTGAATAACCTGCATTGAGTATCCGGTAACTGAGATCATACTCTTCCATGCCGTAAAAAAAATCTTCCGGATACGAACCAACCTGCTCCATAACCTCTCTTTTTACTGCATGGGCACCCCCTGCATAAAAGTAGGTTTCAAAAAATGGTTTGTTTTTAAAAGTTGCAAAATTTTTATGGGGCAGCGCATTTACCTGCATCTCTAATGTATCATAATAAAGCACTTTAAATGAAACCAGCGCTTTGGGTCTTTCGGTATTAACGGTTTCAAATTCCTTCAATAAGTTAACTAGGCAATCTTTATTTTGCAGTACGGCATCATCGTCCAGCATTATTATTAACGGAGCTCTGCCTTTCTTTATTGCATAATTTCTTCCTTTTGCTACGCCCAAATTTTCTCCGGCGTCAAAATACTTAAAAGGAAAAGAGGGCAGGGAGGCAACATAATTTTTTACATCAATGTAATCCTCCGTCGATGCATTGTTTACAATAATAACTTCTTCCAACAAATCTGCCGCACTGTCAAGTTGATTTATGTTCTTCAAAAGCTCCAGCATATCTGCAGGGCGGTTATAGGTAATTATTATAAAACTAAGCGGCTTCAATTTATATCACGGGTTTAAAATTTTTCGATAAGCTTCATTAAATTTTTCTATGCTGAAATTATTCTTTGCATACTTAGTATTATTCAAAGAAATTTCTTCAAATTTCGCCCCGTTATTTTTAAGTTGCAGAATGAACTTAATACCTTCTGTCACAATTGCTTTTTCATCATTCACATTGCTGAAAAGGAAACCGTTTTCATTGTTTTTTATATGCAAAGGTATATCACCGACAGGAGTGGCTGCTACAGCGCAACCATGCGCCATTGCTTCAATAACCACCATCGGAAACCCTTCCGTGGATGAAGTGAGCAGCAAGAGATGGGCATTTTGATAAATTTTGCTGATTCTTTCATTATCAGACTGATTGCCGTAAAATTTTACGTAGGGATATTTTGCAATATCAACTGAGCCTGATACATCCCCTAAAATTTCAAATTGTATGGATGTATCTGTGTGTTTTAAATTTTCAGCCATTGCCGTAATCAAATGAATTCTTTTTTCAATACCGCCGCGACCTGCAAAAAGCACGGTAAACACAGTGCTGCTTTTTGACAAGTTATTGCTTGCAGGTAAAATAATGGCGTTCGATACATAAGTAATTCTATTAAAAAAATGTGCGGGGATATGCTTTTGCTTATAAAGCTCCTTATGATCATCAATTCTTTTTTTGCTTATCATAACCGTTTCGGTAATAAAAGGTAAAAAAGGAATGCGGATATGCGAAAAGGTATTAAGTGAATGAATCAGTTCTGCCTGAACAATTTCTTTTTTAATCCATGGCGATATCTTATACCCGAAATTGCATTGCCCGTTAAAAACCACAGGCTTCTCTTTCTGTCGGTTAATATAGCCGGTAATTATTCCGCGAAAGATCAGGTTGATAAAATATAGCCATTTATTATCAGTGTATTTCGAAATGTCTTTTATGATGCATCCCGAGCCTTTAAATTCTTTAAGGAAAAGATTATTGTGCGATTTTCTGGTAAAGTAAATAATACAATCATTTCCGCCTGTTGCTTTGGCAATTTGCGCATGTACTTTTTCGGCTCCGCCAATATGGTAGAAAGAGAAGAAAAAGTAAATACGATATCGGGTTTTATTCGGTAAGAAGTATGAAATAATTCTCCCGATGGCAATGAAAGGAGAAATGATAATATCTTCTATTTGCCGTTTTATAATTAAATATTTATACAAGCTCTATTTTTTGAATATACTTTTTATCTCTTTACCAAGACCCTTTGCCGCGTCAGTAAGCATGGCAAAAAAAACAATTATCGTAAATCGGTTAAAATCTCCTTGTTTCCACTCATTCCAAATAAATTTCATTTTCATGTTAAAATGCTTAAAGAAAAAATTATTTTCCTTTAAGTGCACCGAAGTGATCGATAAGTCATGGACCCTGTATAGTAATTGAGGTTCTTCGGTTTTCATGATCGAGTAACCTTTGCTTATTATCCTGAGCCAAAGATCATAATCCTCAATATTTTTTTGATACGATTTGTATTTTAATTCTTTTAAAATTTGCGAACGTATCATTACGGAAGGATGGGCAATGCAGTTTTCATATGGCAAGTGCTTTCTGATCTCAAACGGATAATGGTTTTCCTGTCCAATAACCAATTTCCCTCAGACTCATTTTTTTCATTAATAAAAGTAATCGTTGATGCGGCAACGGCGATATCAGGGTATTCATCCAATATTTCTTTTTGTTTTTCCAGCCGGGCCGGTAAGGATATATCGTCGCCATCCATCCGTGCAATGTATTTTCCTTTTGCTATATCAATTCCTTTATTTAAAGTATATACCAAGCCGCTGTTCTTTTCATTTTTTTTGTAAATAATTCTGGGATCCGAAAAATTTTTAATCACATCTTCTGTTTTATCCGTTGAGCCATCATTAATAATGATCAGTTCAAAGTCTTTAAATGTCTGGTTCAGTAAACTTTCAATCGCCTCTTTTAAAAAAGACTCGCAATTATAAGCCGGTAAAACAATACTGATCTCGGGGCCATTCATAACGGGAAAATAAGAACAATTTTACAGATTACTGATTCTCTTTGATACGGCTGCCGCTATTTTCTGAAAATCATAACGATAAATAAAATCAGGAGAGGTATTGCCGGTCTTGTTTTAGATATCGTTGTTATTATAAAAACAAACTCATCCCAATCATTGCTCCTGCATTTATAAATTCTTTCTTCGGTTAAAAGAATAATACCTGTGCCTGCTGCCATTTTCTCAAAACAAA
>CAVZXS010000004.1:0-13731 GCA_963779325.1 uncultured Bacteroidota bacterium
GGTTTGCTGCGCAAGTTTCACGAAGCCAAAGAAAATGAAAAAAGACTTTGTAGAAATATAGGGCACCGGTTCGCCGCTGCGTGAGTTTATGTATGTAGATGACTTGGCCGATGCATGTTTTTTCCTGATGCTGCAATACAATGAAAGACTTTTTATTAATGTAGGAACAGGAGAGGAACTAACTATTAAAGAACTGGCTTTGCTGATAAGAGAAATTACCGGCTATACAGGTGAAATAAAATTTGATACAACAAAACCCGATGGTACACCACAGAAACCTTGATGGATCATACAAGATTGGAAAGTATGGGATGGAAACACAAAGTGAGTTTGAAAGAAGGACTGAGGGTGGCTTATAAATTTTTTTCTCAAACTTAGTTGTTTTAGCTAAATGCAATTTGATTTTTGATTTGCCTAAATTACGATTGAATATGAAAGTAGTAATCTTCGCCGGTGGTCTCGTTACCCGAATTTCCGAAGAAACGGATACACGCCCCAAGCCCATGGTGGAAATTGGCGGTAAGCCGATCCTTTGGCATATTATGAAGACTTACAGCCATTATGGTTTTAATGATTTTATTGTTTGCCTCGGTTATAAAGGATATGTGATTAAGGAATATTTTATGAACTACTTCATACATAATTCGGATGTGACAATTGATTTGGCGGCTAATAAAACAGAGATTCACGGTACCCGTTCCGAAGCATTTAAAGTGACATTGGTAGAAACGGGTTCGGATACAAAAACTGCGGGCCGTCTGCAACAGGTACAAAAATATATTGGCGATGAGGATTTCATGCTTACGTATGGTGATGGTGTTTGTGATGTAGATATAAAAAAATTACTGAGCTTTCATCAATCGCACGGCAAAACAGCTACCGTTACTTCTATTCAATTAGATGCACGATTTGGCGGTATGGATTTGGCGGAAGATGGCAGCGTGGTTTCTTTTCGTGAAAAAGCAAAGGACGAAAGCAAATGGATTAACGGGGGTTATTTTGTTTTAAAGCCGGATGTATTCAACTATTTGAAAGGTGATATGAGTAATATGATGTGGGAAGATGAACCGTTGGAGAAATTGACCAATGATAAAGAATTAGTTGCCTTTAAGCATACCGGTTTTTGGAAACCCATGGATGCTTTGAGGGATAAATTAGAATTGGAAGAACTCTGGAAAACTAATCGTGCAAAATGGAAGGTCTGGTAAATGGGTTAAGTCAGCAAATTGGAAACATAGGATTATCTTTTAAAGAAATTAATTAACACAGGTATATTTTAAATTATAAATGCAGGTTCTCTAATTCCCCTTTAGGCCCGCCCGTACCGGTACGGGCGGGGGTTAGGGGCATCAAGCAAAATGGAAAGTGTGGTAAATCATTCAATCGAATCATATTATAAAGGCAAAAAAGTTTTTGTAACGGGCCATACCGGTTTTAAGGGTGCCTGGTTTATTACTTGGTTACATTTATTGGGTGCAAAAGTGAAAGGATATTCATTGCCGCCCGAAGATGATAATTCTCTTTTTTCAATTATCTCTCCGCATATAGAATTTGAAAACATTTTTGGTGATATCCTGGATAAGAAAAAATTGCAAACTGAATTAGAAAATTTTCAACCTGATTTTGTTTTTCATTTGGCTGCGCAGGCATTGGTAAGGCGTTCTTACGAAATACCTGCTGAAACTTTTGAAGTGAATGTTGCAGGTACGGCCAATGTATTGGAAGCGGTAAATAAATTGCCCGGCAAATGCACGGTGGTGATTGTTACTACTGATAAAGTATATGAGAACAGGGAAACCGATTATCATTATAAAGAAGAAGATGTCTTGGGCGGCTATGATCCTTACAGTGCATCCAAGGCCGCTGCTGAAATTGTTGTCAGCTCTTTCAGAAATTCTTTTTTTAATATAAAAAATTACAGCGTTCATCAAAAAGCGATTGTAAGTGCAAGAGCAGGGAATGTAATTGGCGGTGGTGACAGAAGTACTGACAGGATCATCCCGGATATTATTCGTTCATTGGAAAATAATATTCCCGTTGAAGTAAGAAACCCTTTGGCAGTGAGACCTTGGCAGCATGTTTTGGAACCGCTGAACGGTTACCTTTTAGCCGGTATGTTGTTGGATACGGATGCAGGTATATTTTCCGGAGCCTACAATTTCGGTCCTTTAGCAAATGATCATTTGCCTGTAAAAGAATTGCTAGAAAAAGCAATTGAATATTGGGGAAGCGGAACTTGGGCAGATAAATCTGATCCCGGACAACCGCATGAAGCAGGCCTGTTGCAATTGGATATAACCAAAGCCAAAAAGATATTAAACTGGCATCCAAAACTAATAAGTAAGGAAGCGGTAGAGTGGACGATAAATTGGTACAAGCAATCGCCTGTGAATATTTTTCAATTTACTTTGGATCAAATAAAAATCTATCAGCAAAAATGATTTTTACCGAAACATCTTTGAAGGGTAGTTATCTAATTGACTTAAATCTTTTTGAGGATGAAAGAGGATGGTTTGCACGTACCTATTGTAAAAATGAATTTGCTGAAATCGGTTTTAATAAAGAATGGGTGCAGATGAATCATTCCTTTACAAAACAAAAAGGAACCTTAAGAGGAATGCATTACCAGTTGCCGCCTTACAGCGAAATAAAATTAGTACGTTGCATCGCCGGCGCCGTGTACGATGTAATTGTGGATTTACGAAAAGACTCCGCTACTTTTTTACAGTGGTTTGGAACGGAGCTGTCAGCAGAAAATAAAAAGATGCTTTATATACCCGAAGGTTTTGCACATGGTTTCCAGGCGATGACAGATAATTGCGAACTGATCTATCACCATTCGCAATTTTATAAACCCGGTGCGGAAGGCGGTATAAGATATAATGACGACAAAGTAAATATAAAATGGTTATTACCTGTAACCGCTGTGTCAGATCGGGATAATCAACATCCTTTATTGGATGAAAATTTTAAAGGAGTATAATTATGCAATGCAGATTTTGTAAAACCGAATTGGAACATGTATTTATTGATTTATTTAACTCGCCTGCTTCCAATTCTTTTTTAAATAAAGAACAATTGAATGAACCGGAAACTTTTTATCCGTTAAAAGTGTATACCTGTCACCAATGTTTCCTGGTGCAGGTAGATGAGTATAAGAAAAGTGATGCGATTTTTGACAGTAACTATGTATATTTTTCATCGTACAGTACAAGCTGGCTGAAACATGCTAAAGAATATACTGAGATGATGATCCGGCGGTTCGGGTACAATAACAAATCGTTGGTAATTGAAGTAGCTTCCAATGACGGGTATCTTTTACAATACTTTAAAGAACTGAATGTACCGGTGTTGGGAATAGAACCAACAGCTAACACTGCTGAAGCTGCTAAAGAAAAAGGGATTGAATCGGCGGTAGATTTTTTTGGCGTACGATTGGCGAAGGAATTAACCGCAAAAGGAGTACAGGCGGACTTGCTGTTGGGAAACAATGTACTGGCGCATGTACCGGATATTGTAGATTTTGTCGGCGGTATGAAAATTATTTTGAAGCCGGGCGGCATTATCACGATGGAGTTTCCGCATTTAATGCAATTGGTAGATAATAACCAGTTCGATACTATTTATCACGAGCATTTTTCTTATTTATCATTTCATACGGTAAAACAAATTTTCGAATCGCAGGGATTGGAACTATTTGACGTGGAAGAAATACCCACGCATGGCGGCTCTTTACGCATTTATGCAAAACACAAGGAGGATGCAGCAAAAGAGATAACTGCTAATGTATTTAATCTTATAAAAAAAGAAACGGATAAAGGATTGACCGGCGGCCTTGCTTATTATGATAATTTTCAGCAAAAGGCATTAAAAGTAAAAATAGATTTGATTGAGTTTCTCATCAACCAAAAAAAATCGGGGAAGAAAGTAGCGGCTTACGGCGCGGCGGCAAAGGGAAATACCTTACTCAATTACTGCGGTATTAAAAGCGATTTAATTGATTTTGTAGTGGACGCCAATCCGCATAAGCAAAATAAATTTTTACCGGCAAGCCATATACTTGTAATGAATGAAGCACACTTAAAAAATATAAAGCCTGATTTTGTAATTATTCTTCCCTGGAACTTGAAAGAAGAAATTACACAGCAGCTTTCGTATATAAAAGAATGGGGAGGAAAATTTGTTATCCCGATTCCTTCTTTGCAAATCATTTAATAAGTTATTAAATTTTATACCGGTAATGTATGATTCCGATTTAACAGAACATAAGCCTTCCGCCGATCGGCGGAGTGGTTTGGAAGGGCCGAAAGTATTAGTTACAGGAGCAACAGGTTTTATCGGTAATTATGTAATTGATGAATTGCTGAAACGCAACTGTACGATTATAGCGTCTTCGTCGAATATTGAAAAAGCAAAAGAAAAAAAATGGTTTCCCCAAGTAAATTATATTCCTTTTGATTTTAAAGATTTTAATGATTCAATTAATTATTACGATTATTTTGACAGACCCGATTTAATGATTCATTTGGCTTGGGAGGGTTTGCCGAACTATAAGGCTTCTTTTCATACTGAAGTAAATTTGCCGCGGCATTATTCTTTTTTAGCTAATCTTATAAGAAACGGTTTGCCTGACTTAACGGTAACCGGAACCTGTTTTGAATACGGCATGCAGGAAGGTTGCCTCACTGAAGAAATGGAAGCCCGGCCCGCCAATGCTTATGCTATTGCAAAAGACAGCCTGCGCATGCAATTGGAGCAATTGCAGAAGCAAAAGGCTTTTCATTTGAAATGGGTGCGGTTATTTTATATGTATGGCGAAGGACAAAACCCAAATTCCTTACTTTCGCAGTTAGACAGAGCATTAGCAAATGACGAAAAGATTTTTAATATGAGCGGCGGCGAGCAGGTAAGGGACTATTTACCCGTAGAAAAAGTAGCCGAATATATCGTGGCTATAGCGCTACAAAAGAATATTACCGGCATTATTAATTGCAGCAGTGGCAAAGGAATTACTGTAAAGCAATTCGTACAGAACTATTTAATAGAAAAAAGCAAAAGTATTTCACTCAACCTTGGGTATTACCCCTACGCCGATTACGAGCCGATGAGTTTTTGGGGGGATGATGGGAGGTTGAAGAAAATAATTAATAAGACATTGTAGAAAGCTTTGTTAATTTGTTTCTAAAAAAGAGAAAGATCACTTCCGCGAATGACTATCATTTTAGGAAGTAATCTTTCAGTATTAATAAAATAACTACAACGAATTATTTAACTTTTTTCATTGACTGATATTTTCCTGTGAAATTACTACCGCCTGTTAAATCTTTCCATGTTCCGGAAGAAAGTGTGTCACTGGCAGGGTTAAAAGTAAATTTTGATGATTGAGTAACAGTTACATTCGGAAAATTAATCGAACTGTAAGTACAAGTAAGATCTGTACCATTTAAAGCCCATGTACCCTGAGAATAATAGGTGGCGCCATTACCGCCTTTTCCCTCAGTAAGTAAAGTGTTATCAGGTTTAAAGTGAAAACTGAAATATAAAGCCGGTTGCTCAGGTACTTGGTCTACTGTATATGTACCGATCCATATTCCGGGGACTGTATTTATTTTAGGCTCAACCGGGCACTATTTTTCGCAAGATAAAAAAGTGATAGAAAGTAACAGGGCAAATAATAAAGGAGTAAAAATTTTAGTCAATTTCATGATTTTGGGATTTAAATTATTAATTTATTACATACGAATACTGCTTGGACAATGACAAATTATCGATCAAACGTAAAAATTGTAATATTAGTATTCGTACGAATAGGGTTATTTTATTATTTATGATGCAAGTCAAAACCCAAATTCACTATTTTCGCAGTTAAGCAGGGTTTTGGCATCAGCGAGACTGGCAGCTTAGAGGCTATCTGGTTATTGAAAAGTCGCTGAACGTATTGTTACGATAGCAACGCAACAAGGCCGACATATTTTTTTAAAATAAATTTTTAATATGCATATTCGGAAGAGAACAACATGCAGGGTTTGCGGTTCAGCATCTTTAACACCTGTAATAGATTTAGGCCCTCAGTACTTGCAAGGCTCTTTTGTGAAACCCGGCAAAGAAATGCCTTCACAACGCAAAATCAATTGTTCGTTGGTAAGATGCAATCCTCAAACTGATGAGAACGCTTGCGGATTGTTACAAATGGAACATAGCGTGCCGCCTGAAATTTTGTATGCCGCCTATTGGTACCGCAGCGGAACAAATGCTACTATGCGAAATCATTTAAAAGGTATCGTAGATTCTGCGTTTAACTTGGTTAAAAAGGAAAATTGTAATGTTTTGGATATTGGTTGCAATGACGGCACCCTATTTAGTTATTACCCGGCGAGTTTTGTAAAATTCGGGTGCGACCCGAGTGATGTAGCGCAGGAAGTAAAAGGTGCGAAGGTGGTGCAGGATATTTTCCCTTCCGCAGAATTGGGTAATGTAATAGGGGACAAAAAAATGGATATCATTACGTCAATCGCAATGTTTTATGATTTGGAAAGCCCCGTTGATGTTGTAAAAAATATAAAGCACTTTCTTTCTCCTGAAGGTATATGGGTTTTTGAAATGAGCTATATGCCGCACATGCTGGAGCTGGACAGTTACGATACTATTTGTCATGAACATTTGGAATTTTACAGCCTCGCCGTGTTGGAAAAAATTGCAGCTATGGCTGATATGAAAATATTCAGAATTTCTTTTAATGATATTAACGGCGGTAGTATTCGTTGCTATGCTACGCACAAAGAAAGCAGTTTATATTATAGTCAAGAGGACCACCGGTTCATGAATGAGATAAGACAAAAGGAATTTGATTTGGAACTGGATACAGATAAACCCTATGTTGCATTTCAATACCGCATAGAAAAAGTTAGGAATGATTTACATGACTTGCTGGTTAAATTTAAAAAAGAAGGCAAGAAAGTGCATGTGTACGGTGCTTCTACCAAGGGTAATACGATATTGCAATGGTGCGATATTAATAATATGTTGGTTGAATATGCCGCTGAGCGTAATCCTGATAAATATGGCGCCTATACCCTGGGAACGAATATTCCCATTATCAGCGAAGCGGAAAGCCGTGCCATGAACCCGGATTATTATTTAGTACTGCCCTGGCATTTTAAACAGGAGTTTTTGGAAAGAGAGAAAGAAGCGCTTGACAAAGGAACCGGATTTATTTTCCCGATTCCGGCAATTGATATTTATAAAAAATAACTAATTGATGATACGTAAGATAATTAGAATTTTTCTAAATAAGTACAATTACGATATCATTAAGATAGATTGGAAAGACCCCAATAGATTTAAGATTACGTCAGATATAAAGGGTCTCGATTTATTTGACACACCTACCGGTAAGTTTTATTTACCTGATTTTCTAAATACCGATATTGTTTCAAATGTTATAAGGCGCGGCGAATTGTTTGATGAAAATATTATAAATCTTGCAAGGAAATATCTTAAAAAAGGTGATACTGTATTGGATGTAGGTGCTAACTACGGACAAATGACAGTAGAGCTTTCTAAAATTACAGGTGTTGCCGGGCAGGTTTATTCGTTTGAAGCCGAAGCGTATGTTTATTCTATTTTAGAAAAAAATATCCTGATCAATAAATGTACAAATGTTACTCCTGTTTTCGGAGCAGTATATTTTGAAAACGATGTTGAGCTGATTTTTCCCGAACCGGATTTTAAACAGTTTAAGACTTATGGATCTTATGGGTTGAATATGAAAACTAAAACGGGCAGGAAAGTCAAAACTATTACCATTGACAGTATGAACATACCTGAGAAAATTGGTTTTATGAAAATAGATGTACAGGGCGCGGATTTGTTTGCGATGCAGGGTGCAAAAAATACGATTATCAAAAATAAAATGCCGATTGTGTTTGAATTTGAACAGCAATTTCAGGAGAACTTTAATACGTGTTTTCAAGATTATGTAGATTTCGTACAAAGCATCAATTATAAATTTGCAGGTACAATTGATGATATAAATTTTTTAATTGTACCTGACCACTACACTGCCAAGATTTGAGAAAATGAATATAAAAAGATTTATCGGTAAATGCCGGAAGGGGCTGGATATTATTACACTTAAAGCCAAAGCGACATATTCCCAAGCCGGCGAAGATATAATTGTACAGTATCTTTTCGACAGTATGAAAATTGAAAAACCAACCTATCTCGAAATCGGCACCAATCAACCTTTGGTATGTAACAATACTTATAATTTTTATTTAAAAGGTTGTTATGGTGTTTGTATAGAACCTGATAAAAATATGGTGGATTTAATTAAAAGGAAACGACCCCATGATATTGTATTAAATATTGGTATAGGTCTGTCAGAAACTCCGAATGCAGTATTTTATTTATTCCCGACAAAAGTGAATGGCTGGAGTACTTTTTCCGAAGAAGAGGCCTTGCTTCGACAAAAAGAAACGGGTATAAACTTCACCAAAGTCGAAGTGCCCTTAAAGTCAGTTAATAATATCATAGCTGAGCATTTTAAACCGTATCCAAATTTTATCTCTTTGGATGTTGAAGGGTTGGATTTGGCTATTTTGCAGTCTCTGGATTTCGCAAAATACAAACCTGAAGTAATATGTGTTGAAACCATAACATTCGGATATTTAAACAATACCGAAGAAAAGATAAGCAGTATAAGTGACTTTATGCATTCGAATGGATACATTACTTATGCCGATACGCATGTAAATACAATATTTTGCAGGGCTGACGTATTTAAAAAAAAATAAATGAAAGCAATTATCTGGGGAGCCAATGGACAGGATGGATACTATTTAAGTGCTTTACTTAAACAAGCAGGGTGTGAAGTAATTGGCATCAGTAAGGATGATGTTAACAAAGTAAATATCGCTGACTATGAGCAAGTAAGTACACTTATAAAAGAAACGCAACCTGATTATATTTTTCATCTCGCTGCCAATTCTACAACGAGGCACTATGCCTGGAAAGAGAATCACGAAACCATCAGTACGGGCAGTTTGAATATCCTGGAATCTGTAAAGGAATTTTCACCTCACTCAAGAGTCTTTTTATCAGGCAGCGGTTTGCAATTCGACAATAAAGGGAATCCTATTTCAGAAACAGATCCTTTTTCTGCTACAAGTATTTATGCAGTAAGTCGTATTCATACAGTTTATGCCGCAAGGTATTACCGCTCACAGGGGTTAAATATTTACATTGGTTATTTTTTTAATCATGACAGCCCGCTGCGGAGTGAAAGGCATATAAATAAAAAAATAATTGAGACGGCAAAACGAATTGCTGCAGGCAGTAAGGAAAAGCTTGAAATAGGGGATATGAGTGTAATGAAGGAATTTGGATTTGCCGGCGATATTGTCAAGGGTATTTGGACATTGGTGAAACAGGATATAATTACGGAGGCAGTTATCGGTGCCGGTAAGGCACATACTATCGAAGAATGGATAAACATCTGTTTTTCCGATCAGGGGCTTGTTTGGAAACAGCATGTCGTTCAGACCGGAAACTTTATTCCCGAGTACAAGGTGCTTGTTTCAAATCCCGCTCTGATTAATTCAATTGGATGGAAACATGAAACCGATATTACTGCATTGGCAAAAATGATGTCCTTATAATATGCGTACAAAAATTCTGATACTTACCCTTAATGATTACATCATTTATCAGCCCACTATTCTGAGCCTTTATGATTACCTGGCTAAGGATGCAAATGTAAAAATTATTTCTTTTAAACCGCAGTTTGCCACAAAAAAGAAAGATGAGAAAAGAAATATTGAATACTTGGAAACTAATTACTGGCTGACGCATTTTTTTACTAAAACGGATTTCATCTTATCGAAATTATCCCGGTTAATAAAAGTTTTCAAACCGGGGTTTACTTACCATTATCTTTTTTATAATAAATACCTCCCGTCTATTCTTAAAAATAAACTTAAAAAGGAGAACGATAAATATGATGAAGTAATAGCCGTTGACCTGCAAGTCCTTTATCTTGCCCAACAGCTTTTCGGCTCTGTTCAGTTTCTGTCTCTTGAAGTAGATAATGACACCAATCGTTATTATAAAAAAATTGATACTAATAAAATTAAATCCGTTTTTGTTCAGAGTGAGATACGTTATAACTACATGTTCCCCGGAAAAGATATCAGGAAGTTTATAGTACAGAACGCTCCTGTTTATAAAGAACTTGATTGCACAGTACAGCAAAGAAAAAATTTTATCTGGGCAGGTGCCATTGACAGGCGATTGGCTGTGTTAGATTGTCTTGAATTCTTTAAGCAATACCCGGCATATAAGCTTTTGCTTAAAGGCGGCGGAGATATTAAGACAAGAAAGATTATTGAAAACCGCTATAGCGAATTGTTGAGTTCGAGAGAGCTCTTATTGATCAGTCATACCTGGATGCAGATGAGTTTGTAAAATTCCTTTCAGGATTCAGGATTGGTTTTTGCTTTTATGCATGGGATTTAATAAAAGCAAGTTTTAATTATCAAACGGCGCCGTCAGGTAAAATGTTTATGTACATGGCAGCGGGTACACCGGTTATTGCTTGTAAAATTCCCGGGTTTAGTTTTGTAGAAGAATTCGGAGCAGGAGTCCTAATAGATGATTATAAACCCGAGACAATTGAAGCTGCTGTAAAAATAATTGAAGCTGATTACACGAAGTATTCTGCAGGCTGTATAGAGGCAGCTAAGTACTTCAGTTTTGATAAAAGTATTAAACCCTATCTTGAATATTTATTAACCTGTAAGTAGCGACCCCTGTTTTTTTTTATGAAATACTCCATCATACTTCCTGTTCATAATGGCGGAGAATATATAAAGCTTTGCGTGCAAAGTATTCTTGATCAGACCCTGCCGGATTTTAATTTACTGGTTCTTGAAAATTGCAGCAATGACGGCACCGCCGAATGGCTTCACTCATTAAAAGATGATAGAATAAGATTAATCCCTTCTCAAAAGTTATTAAGTATTGAAGAGAATTGGACACGGATATTTTCTCTTATGAAGGATGAGTTTATGACAATGATTGGACATGACGACCTGTTGGATAAAGATTATCTTAAAAAAATGGATGATCTTATTCAGAAGTATCCGAATGCTGGCCTATATCAATCTCATTTTCGTTTTATAAACGAAGCGGGTGCATTTAAAAAAAAATGCAAGCCAATGAAAGAAATCTTGCAACCTGAAGAATTTCTTGAATATTTTTTGAATGGAAGAATTGATATAATGGGTACAGGCTTTATGATGCGTTCAGCTGATTATGACAGAGTTGGCGGCATACCTTCTTATCACAATCTATTATTTGCGGATATGGAATTATGGTTGTCCCTGCTGCTCAGCGCTTTTTAGCAGTAGAACAGGCTGAACTGTTTTCTTACAGGCGGCATTCGGGTGCAACCACGGCCTCAACGGATGTGCAGGTAATTGTTAAGGCATTAGATAAATTTATTAACTTTCTAAACCGGTTGCGAAGTACTGATGAAAAATATGAAGGGGTTATTCAACGCAACGGTAATAACCTGTTGGTGGGATATTGCCAAGGACTTACGCATAAATTATTACGTAGAACTGACGATTTGCGGAAAGGATCAACAGTAGCAGACGTGATTAATCAGTTCAGAAAATTGGGTAAGAAATTAAATACTGTTGAAAATTTCGAGCCTTTGGATTATTTTAAAATACGACTTGCGAAAATAATTGATGAAAACAGATTTCTTCGAAACTGTTTTTTAGTATTTAAAAAAGTAATAAAAAAGCCAATCCTTAAATAGCAGTTCTCTTATTCCTATTCTTCCACTGAAACCATTTTTTCCCTGTAGTAGTTTGCATAAAATGATGCAGGGCTTTTTGCCTCGCCTGCCAGAGAGTTTGTTTAAAGCTGTAGCCGATATGTTGCCGGTAGCTTTTTTTTACTTCTTCCAATCCTTTTGTAAATTGAGTACTGCTTGCGCCACCTGCGGCAAAACAGGAGAGCGGTTTGGGTATAAAAATAAATTTTTCATTGCGGATTTGAACCAAAAAATCGTAATCCATTGCTACTTTAAAATCCGTATTGTAAAGCCCGTGCCGGTTATACACTTCTCTTTTGATAAACATGGTTGGGTGGGCAACTTGCCGCATGCCCTTCCACAACAATCTTTTTTCAAATGCCAAACCGCTGATAATATCTATGGCACCGCGGTGCTGTACATATTGTGCGTGACTCCACATCAATGAGCTATCTGCAGCAAAACAATCCGCGACCGTTTTAACGGCATCTTTAGTATAATAGGTGTCCCCTGAGTTAAGCAAATGAATTATATCTCCTTTTGCACGAAGAATACCTTTATTAAATGCATCCGCAATCCCGTTATCTCTTTCGCAAATCCAACGGCGGTAAAGCGGTTGAGTATTTTGCTCTAAGTAATTTTTTATATCACCGCCAGATGAACCATCAATAATTAAATGCTCATAAGGCAGAACGGTTTGTTCGTCAACTGAACGGCAGGTTTCAACAAGCTCGTTTAGATTATTAAAGCAAATGGTTATAACGGTAATTGTATTCATTTGTAAAAATCTATTTACCTAAAAGGCCTTTTAATGCATCAATCCTGAATTGAACAACCGGCCATGATTTGGCAGGCGTACCTTTAACTAAATAATAAAGACCAATTACAAATGAACCGGCTAATTTGTAAAAGTACTCGGCAATTTTTTTAACATAGTTCCATTGACTGACCTCAAGCATCCTTACTTTTTCGCCGCGTCCGATACCCGAGGCCACGCGGTACATATATTCCATGGTTAGTTTATCTACTTCCACTACATGCTGAACAATAATAGCGGGATCATAATAAACTTTTTTACCTGTTGCTTTCAGGCGCATAAAGAAATCTTTCCCCTCCCCGCCTATTCTCAGTGTTCCCTTTACTCCCGGCAAAGCTGTATTAAATCCTTTTATTTCATCAAAGGCTGTCTTTTTTACAATCATATTGGATTTTAACGGATATTTGTCCGGCTTAAATTCTTCCGTCTCTTTGCTATAGTCAAAGTTCCCCACCAACGATGAAACATAATATGACATCCATTTAGGTTCTGCGGGAATATATTTTGGAATAATCCGCCCACCCGCAGCATCTGCCGCAACATTTTTTTTGAATAGCGATAAAATTTTTTCTATAAAATCGGGATTGGCTATTGCATCATCATCCATAAAACACAGTAGCGGCGATTGCGCAATAACAGCACCGGTATTTCTTGCAAAGGGAGAGCCCTGGATTTTTCTCTTCCTGATAACGAACATTTAATTCAGGATGCGCTGAAATATAAGCTGTACAAACTTTTTTTGTATTATCCGTACTGTTATTGTCTACTATTATCACTTCATACAGCCTTTTTTCCACAGTTTGATGATAAAGACTGTCCAGCGCCGCTGCAATATAGCTGGCCCTGTTGTATGAACAAATTATTATAGAAAGCTGTAACGTATTATGCATGATCTTTTAAAAATAATATAACCCCTTGAATTATTTTCTCCCAACTGTACTTTTCATTTAACTGAGCTGCCGGTTTCAAATCGGTGACACAACTATTTTCTATCTGTTTCAGGAAATCATTCCAATCAAAGCTATTGGCCGAAAATAAAGATTGTCCGTAAGTGTTCGATATTTTTTTTCCAGTCATAGTATTAAAAGCAACG
>CAVZXS010000005.1:0-4861 GCA_963779325.1 uncultured Bacteroidota bacterium
CTATTTCTCCGTTTCATTTAGTAAAGATATAAAAATCAAAAGGTGATTTGATAATTAATGTTCGGGAAAAAACCTATCTGGTTAATTTCTCCGACAGTTCCGTTTTTAGGATTCAGGGTCCTTATATAAATATTTTTTCGGTTGGTAAAATTTTGCAAATCAACATACCATTTCTGCGTAGCTTTTTTACCGTTTTTAGTATACGAAAATTTTACATCCCACCGCAGGTATGCTTTATTCTGCAAACTGTATGCTTCATTTTCTTTCAGTACCACATAACCCTGTACTTCCGAAGCGGTTAAATCAAAAGGTGTATAGCGCTGACCGCCGGCATAGGTGATTTTAGTATCTATTCCAAGGGCAGATTTTTGGTTCAGCCTAAATTCTTTTCCTCCCAAAACATTCGTTGCGAAGTTTGAATTGAAAGCTGTATTTCTCCATATATCATCACTGCCTTTGTATTTCGATTCGAATACAGATATGGTGGCGAGGTAATAAAACCCTTTATTCAAGAAACGTTCAAGAGTTAATTCAACACCGTAATTATATCCTTTTCCCTCGTTAACCAAATTGGTTTTATCAGGAAAATAAAAATCGGCGCCGCTGTTCAGCATACTGAAAGAAGATGCATTTTTTTCTACAGCTGCATTGTAAATATATTGTGCGTATACTTCTGTTTTAAAACGCAGGTATTTTGAAAAATTAATATCGTACCCCAAAACAGAATGCAGGCTTTTTACAAAATCAAGTTCCTTGTTTGTCAGTTCAGATTGTCCTGATGTATTGGTTGTTTTATAAAAATAAACTTCTAATGGCTGTATTTGACTGTGCAGTCCCATACCAAAAGCAAGAGATTGGTTTTGCTTAAGTTGGTACTTAATATTGAAACGGGGTTCAACAGCATTGCTGTTGTTCAAAGTAAATGACTGTGCATAGATACCCAGGTTGGTAGATAGCTTATCGGTGAAACGATGATAGAAATTTCCAAAAGCCCTGATTAAAGCAGCATTTTCTTTGGTATCTACAAATCTTGTCAAAACAGAATCGCCACGCGGTATATAATCATTCCGCAATTTCAATTTATTTAAATCGGCGATAGCGCCGGCTGTAAACTGATTCTTAGAATTGAATTTTTTATTGAAAGTATACCCCGCTGAATATTTTATTTGTGTATTTCGTTTGTCAAAAGCGGTTTTATCCGGTTTAATAATATCGACAAAATCTTCCGTATAATCAGATTGCGTTTGCGATACGGCAAGTGTGAGTTTGCCCGAGGCACTTGGGTTAAAAAAATAGGTATGTGTAAGACCGGTTACGCCGGTATAGGATTGAAAATTCCTGTCGCGTAAACTGCCGTCGTTGGTAGCATATAAATTATCTTCATCATCCGCTTTAAATTTTATATGACTCTCTCCGCCCAAACCAAACCAATCAAAAGTACCGGCTTTTTTGGTGGGGAAATGCAATTTGAAATTTACATCCTGGTAATAAGGCGTAGCAGCACCTGTACCCACATCAAGCCCCAGCGGTTGAATGGCCGCTATCAATGAGTAACGATAGTTTACAAGAAAGGATGATTTTGTTTCTATATTCAACGGGCCTTCGGCTCCAAATTCAAAACCATTGAAGCCCATTTGCCCGAGAAATTCAAATTTCTCGCTGTTACCGTTGCGCAATCGCAAATCAAAAACACCGGCCAATGCATTGCCGTATTGCGCAGGAAAAGCGCCGGTTAAAAAATCTGAATTCTTTAAGTTGTTAGTATTAAGTATTGTAACCGGTCCGCCCGTAGAACCCAGTGTACTGTAGTGATTGGGATTCGGAATATCAATTCCTTCCATACGCCACAATACACCGGCGGGAGAATTGCCGCGAATAATAATATCATTCCTTGCATCATTGCCGCCGCTTACACCGGCAAAGTTTTGCGCCATACGGCTGGGGTCATTTCTGGAGCCGGCATAACGAACCGCTTCTTCTACACTGAATTGCCTTGCACTTACAACAGCCGCTTCATTTAATGCTTTATTTTTTTGCTTTCCCGCCGTTACAATTACTTCGTCTAATTTTTTTACTTTTTCTTTCAGCTTTATTTCCAGCACTACTTCTTTCGAAGAAGTTACTTCTATATTTTGTACATAGGCGTCTTCGTATCCCGCATAGGAAACTTTAATGGTTTGCCTGCCGATGGGAATGCCGGTTAATTTAAAATTCCCCGTTTCATCCGTCATCGCGGCTTTCGAAGAACTTTCAACCAATACGGTAGCATTGCTGAGCACACTGCCCGATTGTTCATCAATTACAGTTCCTTTTACGGTTTGCGTTAAGGTATTGTTTTGCGAAGACACAAAGAGAGTTAGCACCGTCAGTGCGGAAATAAAAAACAGTCTTTTCATAAGAAATTATTTCAATGTGTTTGTTGCTAATCAGGTTATTTATGGTGTAAATATAAGCCTGCTATTTGAGAGCAGAAGCTGTGAGCTTCGGGACTGATAGTTTTAGGTGACCAATAGAAACCTCGAGGCTCGCTGCTCAATGCTTATTGCTTAAACATCATGAAAATTCGTTTAGGAAAACAATACTAATTACGCTTATTGTAAACGTCTACAGCGTCTTTCAATTGTGCTATATCGCCATTAACAGTTTTTGCTTTATCTAAAGCTGCCATATTACCGGCGAAGATTTCAGCAATCACCGTATCAAATGTTTTAGCCGAAACTAATTTTAGTTGTTTAGCGGCAGTTGTGTAAATAAAATAATCGCCGGGTTTACCTGCCGTACCGCTGGAGAAAGAAGCTTCCGAGCCGTTGTAAGAAGGTTTGCCGGAAGCGTCACTTGCTTTTTGCAAAAAGCTTAATTCGCCTTCGCTGAGCACTTTAAAGAAATCGCCCTGAAAACATAAGAATTTATCGGCGTCTATTTGCATCGAGGTAAGTTTATCGCCGTCGTAGGTTTTTTTCTTTCCGTCGGGTTCAGTCATAATTGTTACCGAAGCGCTGCTGCGAATTTTTTCTTTTATCAGCCCGTTTACCACGCTGCCATCGGAGAGCACAACACTTCCTTTACTGAATCCTTTTGGTGTTTCGGTTTGTGCAACGGCGCTGAAAAAGGAGGCACTGAGAATAAGTACTGCAATTGATTTAGTGATTTTCATGATTAAAGTATTAATGATTAAGAAAATTGATTTTGAATACACAACGTTACTTATGATTAACACGGATAACAACCAAAAAAGAGCGGATTGCAGAAAAAGCGGAATGAATTGCGGGTAGAAGCGTAGTATTGGTTTTAATGGGTTACTTCAATTAACTTTAATCCCGGGGTTTTGAAGAGCAGATATTTAATTTCGGTATTTGTTGCCTGCAAAGACCCTTGGTGGATAGAATGGAGGTAATAGTGCTATTTTAAAATCAAACTCAACAAGTATAGTATGAAAATTTTATTGCAACAATTGATTATCGGATGCTTTCTTTTCTCTTGTTCACCTTCTCGTAAACCAACAAATGCTGATATATATCCGGTAAGTCCGTTTAGACATATCCTGGATTTTAAAGATGATGTAGGTGATTTTAAGTCAAGATCCGTAGTCGATTTTTATGTTGTTTACGGTAATATATCAGATACCGCCTATATGAGTAAAATGCTTATTGATTTTGCTGCAAATCATTTTGATAAGAGTGTAATGTTATCTCCTCTTAGTTATGAAATTAGGTTTTATAAAAAATCTAATAAAACTAATAAGGATTTTAGGGAGTCGCATTTTGATTTAATTGATTATCATGTTAAGGATTATTTTGCTACAGTTTCTTATTCAGAGAATGATGATCATTCGATTTTATTTATTAAATGACCATATTAATTCTCTTGGCAAATTATTATGGGGAACATGTTTTTCGCTCTTGTTGGTCTTCCTGTCAATGTAAAAATAGCCCGCGGTCATACCTTTGGTGATGTTTTTTTCACCAACAATCGAAGCGCAGGTTATGAGCAACGCCTTTTGTATAGAGAAGGGCGCAGATTTACCAACGAGTAGCTATATATATTTAATTAGGTACAAAGAAAGAAATAGTACAGGAGCAAAATTATTAAAGGGCAGCGTAACATTAATCAGATAAAAGCCGATTAACTCTATTTTCGTAATGTGTGCTAATATCGGGATAATCAGAAGCATAGAATATTTAAAAAAATATGGAAAGGAAATAATGCTTATTGTATTTTTTAGTAACCATAAAATAAGGAATTTCATTAAAGAAAAAAACCCACCGTCTTTCAACAATGGGTTACAATTTTTTAATCAGTAGTTTTTACTCCACAGCAGTTGCGCCTTCTACCAATACCGTCACTTTATTATTTAATACTTCGGCAAAGCCACCCTGTATATCAAAACTGAGTGTATTGGTTTTATCGGTCAATACTTTTACACGGCCGGCTTTTAATGCACTGATCAACGGGGCGTGTTTCTCCAGCACTTCAAAAGAACCGCTGATGCCCGGCATTTGCACGCAGTATACTTCGCCGCTGTACAATTTTTTTTCAGGTGTTAATATTTCGAGATTCATAATACCGGCCTCCCTAAATCCTCCGCCGCGGCGGAGGATTTGCCACTCACAGCCCTGAGAGCGGTAAGTGGTTGTGTTTATTTTAAAGTTATTAATCTGCAAGCATTTTGCTCGCAGCGAAATTAAAGTTGATGAGCTCTGTCAATGATAATAATTTTATAAAAATTAGCACCGGTTACAAAACTATCAACGATCTTAAATAAAGAGCTATGAAAAATATTTTGACTATTCGATTATTCGGGTCTGTGTGTATGCCGAGCCCCTCCTTGGAAGGGGTTGGGGAGGCCGTGCTTATTGCGCCG
>CAVZXS010000006.1:0-16066 GCA_963779325.1 uncultured Bacteroidota bacterium
ACCATGGCGGTATTTCATACGGTAAAGTTATACGAAATTGATTTATAATTTTGTTCAAAGCAACCGGTATGATACCGGGAGCTTGATAGAATATCGCAACAGATTACTTTTATGACGACTAAGTATTATAAAGAACAAAAAAAGGTTTAATGATTAACAATCCCGAAAAAAGCCAAAGCAGTTAACATTTCTGCTAACTGCTTATATGAATTATTTCTTGTTAGAAGCCATCTCAAAAGTTCTTTTAGCGGGTAAGTCGATAAGTTTTAAGTTGCGGGTTATAATGCCTTTCCGTCTTCGCGTCTATTATATCAATCAAACAACACCTTTGAGAATTTATAGTTAATTAGTGTCTCAGTTTGAAATTTCTATTAAAATACCATTTGAACCACATAGCACATAGTACACATTAGAAATACACACATAGGGTTTAATATGAATGTAATACTATGTGAAACCCTATGTCGCTATGTGCCTTTGTGGTTCAACAATTTCAAACTGAGACACTACATATAGTTAAATCAATCGCAAATGAAAAAGAAATCAGCAAGGTTTATTTCTCGTTGCGCTTATTGTATACTTCTACAGCGTCCTTCAACTGAGCGATATCACCGATGGCTGCTTTTGCTTTATCCAGCGCTACTGTGTTGCCGCCAAATATTTGAGCAATAACGGTATCAAATGTTTTGGCCGAAACTAATTTCAGTTGTTTGTTAGCGGCTGTATAAACAAAATAATCGCCAGGTTTGCCTTCTGTACCATTAGAGAAAGGGCTTCCGTCCCGTTATAAGAAGGTTTGCCTGAGGCATCACTTGTTTTTTGCAAAAAACTCAATTCGCCTTCGCTGAGTACTTTAAAAAAATCGCCTTGTATGCAAAGGAATTTTTCGGCGTCTATTTGTACTGAAGTAAGTTTATCACCATCGTAGGTTTTTTTCTTTCCGTCGGTTTCCGTCATAAACGTTACAGAAGCGCTGCTGCGGATTTTTTCTTTTATGAGACCTGTTACCACGCTGCCGTCGGAGAGTGTTACACTTCCTTTACTGAATCCTTTGGGTGTTTCGGTCTGTGCAACGGCGCTTAATAATGAAAGGCTGAGAACAAGTAGTGCAATTGATTTAGTGATTTTCATGATTAAAGTATTAATGATTAAGAAAATTGATTTTCAGTATACAACGTTACTTATCATTAAACCTGATTCCTATCAAAAAGGTGCAGGTTGCAGAAAAGCGGAATGAATCGCTAATTTCCATCTGACGAATCAGTTCCGGCAATTTATAATTTTAATAAATGCGGACAAAAAATTGGTTGGGAATGAATGATCCCTTCATTATTCTCAACTTTCTGTTATTCTGCCGCCCTCTATGATTTCAATAAGGATTTTTCTCCAGCTAAAAAATACAACTAACCGGGTATAGGAAAATTGAACGCCGCTTTTAGTTTTATTGATAATTATTCTGTAACGTTTTTATAAGAGCTTGAAAATGAGAATGAGGCTTCCCGAAAAACACCATAAAAAAATGAGGATTTCCTCATAAATTGAATAGGAAGAAAGAATAGCTTTGGCGAGTTAAGTAAAAAGACTTCCCTCCTCTTTCGGAGAGCGGAGGATGGGGGGTGAGGTCTAAAAAGCGGATTCAAATTAACTCAGTCTTTATACTTACTCATCTACGTATAAAGACGGAGTTAATAAGTTTGTAAAAAGATAAATAAAAAAATAATAGTTTAGCTGCAGCAACAACAAAACCGAAACGAATAAAAAGACTGTCTCACTCCCTCTCCTCAGGAGTTCCCGAGCAATGCGAAGGGAAGGAACGAAGTTCGCGGGGTGAGGCTAATCCACCCTCTGCAAACCAACTGCAATGATGACAAACACCAAGCGTCATTAAAAAACATAGAAAGCCAACTGTCGCCTTACATGAGGAAACTGCGCCACCAAACGTATGCCATTACAATTACCGTACTCACGGTAATGCTGTTCTGCACCTTGCATGGTGTAGCACAGAACAGCACGAGTACCTCAGCAGCAGACACCATTATTAATCTCCCGCTAAAATATTTTAACCAAATAGATAATAAGATAGATAAGTACAGCAGCCGAATAATCAGTAAAACAGAAAAGACATTAACAAAACTCAGCAAGTGGGAAAATAAAATCAAGACACTTTTGCAAAAAGCTGATCCGGCAGCAGCGGAAAGACTGTTCGGCAATAATCAAACAACCTTCAGCACTTTATTACAAAAACTGCAGGAGGGAAAATCCATTGCAGAAAATTACCAAGCCAAGTATGATGAGTATAGAGATAAACTGCGCAGCAGTGTAAGCTACCTGCAACAGCAAAAAGATGCATTAAAAACAAAAGTAATACAACCGCTAACTGAAACTGATCAGAAGTTAACAGCATTGGAAGACAATGTAAAGAACAGCGAAGCGCTGCAACAATTTATAAAAGAACGAAAGAAACAGTTGATAGATCAATCCATACAATATATAGGTAAGAGTAAATACCTGCAAAAAATAGCTAAAGAAAATTACTACTACGTAGAGACATTGCGAAACTACAGGGAGCTCTTTCATGATGAAAAGAAAGCCGAACAGGCAGCGCTGACCATATTAAATAAAATACCCGCTTTTACAAAATTCATACAGGAGAATTCAATGCTGGCTCAACTGTTCGGATCACCCAATGCTTCAAGCTCCGCGGCAAGCCTTGCGGGCCTGCAAACAAGAGCAAGTGTAAATGCATTAATACAAAATCAAATAGCGGCCGGCGGCCCCAATGCCCAACAAGTGATGCAGCAAAATTTTCAGCAGGCACAAAATGAATTAAGTAAACTGAAAGATAAAGTACTGAAAGCCGGCGGCAATTCATCAGATGCAGAAATTCCTGATTTCAAACCGCAATGAGACATAAGACGAAAACTTTCAAACAACGATTAGAGTTCGGTACCAATATACAAACACAAAAAGCAACTAATTTTTTCCCAAACCGTTCCGACATCGGATTGAGTTTAGGTTATAAGCTGAGCAATAAAAGTATTATAGGTATCGGAGCAAGTTACAGTTTAGGACTTGGCCGAGGTTGGAATAATATCCGCATCAGTAATGCCGGTGCAGGAATGAGAAGTTTTATAGGCTGGCGATTAAAAAAACAGTTTTGGCTGAGTGGCGGAGCAGAAATGAATTACCGCAACGGATTCAGCAACATATCAACCTTGCGAAACATTGATGTTTGGCAAACAAGTGCATTGTTTGGTTTGACAAAAAAGATTAATGCAAAAACAAAATGGTTTAAAGGCTCATCATTTCAATTAATGTATGATGCGTTGGCTTATAAACATGTGCCGGCAAGTAACCCTGTAGTATTTAGAGTGGGTTATAGTTTTAAATAAAAAAATAATGTAGAAAGATTTGTCGAAAAATTATTGATAGTGTTTTAATTTTTAATAAAAAGAGTATGATAAAGAGATCAGCCACTGTGTTTGTTTTAATTCTATTTTTCCGGTCGTTAAGTTTTGGGCAAGCCCCCACTAACTTAACAAGTTTGCCAAAAGTGATTCCGCAGTCACCCAATACGGCAGCGTTTAAAAAATTCGGAGACATACCCGTCAGTTATTATACAGGAGTTCCGGATATTTCCATACCGCTTTACAATATTTCTGCAGGTAATGTTAGTTTGCCTGTTAGTTTAAGTTACCATGCTTCGGGCATAAAAGTGGCCGATGAAGCCGGCAGGACGGGACTCGGATGGTCGTTGATTGCAGGCAGTTCAATAACAAGAACTATAAGAGGCGAGGATGACTTTTCCCATAAGCTTGGATATAGCTACCATAGTCCTTCTAACCCGTCACCTGAATTAATACTGAAAGGGAAGAATTTTTCAGAGCTTTATCCTTTGTTGAATGATGATCATGGTTTTAGAGAATCCACAAAGTCTAAAATTTATCCGGGGGTTGATATGACAGCTGTTTACAGCCAGATAAATCTTTGGGACATGGACCAATCTTTATCAGTTTAACTTTCCGGGAGGTTCAGGAAAATTTATATTAAAACATAATAAGGAAGTAGTACTTGAAAAAAAATCAAACATCAAAGTTCAAATGGTAGGCACCAATGCGGATTCATGGATAATTACATCACCTGATGGAACAAAATATTATTTCGAACAAGTTGAGACTTATACGGATAATGACGTAGGGGTGGTTTACAGGAAAACGGCTTGGCATCTTACTAAAATTGCAACTACTCAAAACACCGAAATATTATTCACATATGCTACCCAAACTGTCGCTACCAAAACAGTAGGTAATGTATCAGAGTATAAGTCAGATTGCATAAGCGGTTGTACTGACCCTGCCATTCCTTATACATTAACTATAAGCGGCGGTAAGGATTACCAAGTGCCCCTGCTGAACGAAATTATTTTTGATAACGGTAAGGTTTCTTTCAGTTATGATAATACCCGCGACGACGTGCAGGATTCAAAACTAAACCAAGTTGAAATATTTACAAAAGATGGCGCCATATACAAAAGTATTAAGAAGTGGCAATTGAATTATGATTATTTCAACGGTACAGATGATGTCAGTTTTAATATAGGTATTACCGGCATACCGGCTAATCAGTATTATAAAAGACTAAAATTAAAGTCGGTTGTTGAGAAGGCCCCCGATGGCACAGCTGTCCCGCCCTATGAATTCAGCTATAATAATGAAACGGGTGGGCCAGTCAAGCATCATTTGCCAGGGATCATTATGGATATTATAACGGTAAGGTCGGTAAGGCACACTTGATACCTGAATTTTCGGGTATTGCTTGTGATGCGGCTGTGATTGGTAATATGGATGACTCAAGAACTGTGGATGCCAATTCTGTAAAATTCTTTAGTCTTAATTCCATCAAGTACCCCACCGGCGGCCGTACTGATTTTGAGTTTGAAGCAAACACAATAGATTTTTTTAACTCAGGCATATCTCCTACCGGGCAGGGCGAAGTAGCAATAGTGCCTGCATTGCAAAGTAAGACATATAACGGTAACATCTACAATCAATTTCAACCGCTTGCACAAGATTTACAAAGTAAACTGATGGATTTAAGTGCTCTTATAAAAGAAATAAATCCTAACACATTAGCCAATGACGGGTCATTTGTTACCATGTCGGTATTTTTCCGTTATTCGGGTAACCCGAGAAGTCTTTGCCCTGAAGCGTCAATGCCGCAGGGAAATTTGACAGTAACACTGTGCAAAGAAGATGGTACACCCATTACAGGGGCCATCAATCCTAATTATTACGTGGGTACTTTTTCTACCTGTGCAGGCAGCACAGGGAACTATGTGGGTATAAATTTTCAAAATGCGTATTACCTGACACCCGGTAAATACTATGCAAAAGTCTATATCGATGCATCGGTGAATTACATCGCAGATGTTTCGGTAGGGCTTAATTATAAAGCCTATAAATATCCTGTTATATATGCACTCAACGGTTCAGTTGTTACAAACGCTGATTATGGCGGAGGGCTGCGTATCAGGAAGATCACCGATTTTGATCAGTCGGGTAATAAAACCAATGTCAAAAAATTTGATTATGTTTTTACAGATGATTACGGCAAGCTGCGTTCATCGGGTCGGGGGATGCTAAAACCTGAATATTCTTATTTTGAGCAGATTGTTACAAGTGCTTGTGCTTATGGCTACAGGCTTATGCGAGTATCCGATAGTTACTTGCCGCTAACAGCGTATTCCGGAAACTTAGTTGGATATGATAAGATAACGGTTTACCATGGCGAAAATGGAGAAAACGGGAAAAGCGAGTATCTGTATACTAACACATCGGGTAGCCCGTTGTCCTATATTGATGCAAGTTCTCCTTTAAATGGGCTATTGCCTGCCGGTAGTCCAAGCTATTACCTTGGGTTGTATGAATCCCCCGCAGCCAGCCCACCCCGGCCTAAATTGCCTCCCTTTGCCATCTTACCTGTTACCAGCAACAGTAATTTAATAAAAGCAATAGATTATAAAAACATTGGCGGTAATTACCAGATAATTAAATCAGAAGAAAACCTATATACTGATTTATTAGCAGGGCAGGATATATACTGGTGGGCAGTTCAGCAAACACCAAGACAATTTGCAACAACGGCATCCGGGGTAGTAGCTCTTTCTGAATATGGGCTTGCATCTTATCGAAAAAATTACCCGGCATTAGTTGCTACACGAAATGAACTCACATCAAAGGTCACTACATTATACGACCAGTCTGATATTTCAAAAAAAACTCAAACTATACAGCAATTTTTGTATGATAACTCTACCCATCTTCAACTTTTAAAACAAGAAACATATAGCAGTAAAGGAGCGCTGTTAAAAACGGAGTATAAATATCCTTACGATTTCGCAGCTCCGCAGGGAAGTACGCCCAATATTTATAATTCAATGCTTATAAGAAATATGGTGAGCCCGGTAATAGAACAAAAGGATTTTGAAGGCACACAATTTTTACAGTCATTAAAAACAAATTATAAAGATTGGGGAAATAATATTATTAGCCTTGTAACAGCGGATCAACAAAAAGGAACCTCAGGTTTAGAAACGTTGCTGCGTTATAACAGTTACGATGCAAAAGGTAACCCCGTTTCCGTATCTAAAGAAAATGATGTGAAGATGACCTACATATGGGACTATAATTCCGCCTATCCGATTGCTGAAGTAACCAATGCCGATTCTGCTACCATTGCATACACCTCTTTCGAAGCGGATAGTAAAGGCAACTGGGCATTTACCGGTACAACTGTCAGCGATAACACATCGCCAACAGGTAAAATGGCATATTCATTAAATGGTACAAATAATATCACTAAATCCGGGCTAAACAGTGCTGCAACTTATGTGGTTTCATACTGGACAAAAAATACCGTTGCATTTTCTATTACGGGTACACAGGTAAATTACCCGATCAGCGGAAGAACAAAAAATGGCTGGAAATATTTTGAACATAAGGTCACCGGGCAGACAGCAGTAACAATCAGCGGAAGCGGCAGTATAGACGAACTGAGACTTTATCCTGATAAAGCATTGATGATAACCTATACTTATACTCCGCTTGTAGGTATGAATACGCAATGCGATGCAAACAACAAGATCAGTTATTATGAATATGATTCTTTCAACAGGCTGAACTTGATTCGAGACCAGGGACGGAAATATCCTCAAAAAAATCTGTTATAACTATGCAGGACAGATATCAGCTTGTTCGGGAGTAACCGTTACCTATTTGAACGTAGCCAAGAGCGGTACGTTTACCCGTAATGATTGCGCCCCCGGTTACACTGGTTCTTCAGTTACTTATACAGTGCCGGCAGGAACTTATACTTCTGTCATTAGCCAGGGCAGATGCGGATCAACAGGCACAGAATAATGTAAACGCTAGCGGACAGGCTTATGCCAATGCAAACGGTACATGTACGGCCCCACCTGTAACGGTTCAGGGCTATAATTCAAAAACATCTCTTTACCAGGTTAAATTTACCAATACCGTTACGGGAACAAATCATACGTTTAACATTACGGCCAATACGTTCTCACTGTTTACATTAGGAACAGTTCCGGCAGGCACATACAATGTGCAGTTTTATGCATGGATGGCGCCATCGGTGAATGCTACATTTTATGTAAATGGATTAACGCAGGTTGGCACAACGGCTACTTTCTCAAATGTGACAGTAAACAGTTTAACTGTCGCCAAAATGTATTAAATAAAAAAGGTAAGAAAAATTTAATTTTTAAAACTATGTCAAAACTTATTTTAATTGTTTCCTGCTTATTTCTTGCTGCTGCCGGATCAGTAGAAAGTATTTATAATTTTTCCGTAACCGCTATCGAGGGGCACTACAGATCCCTTGATGTATACAAGGGTAAAAAAATGGTAATTGTAACGCTGCCCGCGCAGCAGAACAGTTCGAACGATTCTTTATTGAATGCACTGGATTCAATAAGAAATTTCTACAGCGGTTCTGTATCAATTATTGCAGTGCCCTCTCTTGAAAATGGTTATTCACCTTCGAAAAAAAATGAATTGAAACAGTGGTATCGAAGCAAATTGAACTCAGGCGTTATTGTAACAGAAGGCGTATATACGCGGAAAACCTCGGGCAGTAATCAGCATCCGTTATTCAGATGGCTAACCAATGCCGATAAAAACGGTCATTTTAATGTAGAAGCTGATGCAGCAGGACAATTTTTTGTAGTAAGTAAGAGCGGCGCATTATATAGTGTTTTACCGAGGGAAGTACCGGCAGCAACATTGAAACAGGTATTGGAACAAACAATAGAATAATGGCCGATATGAATGGCTCGCTAATATTACAATAAAAAGCGTATAAAGCGAATTGAAAATAAAACTCAAAATCTTTTTAAATGAATAAAAGTTTTAAGCGCAGTTTACCGGTTATCAGCACGGGTGTTATCTTGTTTTCATTTAACATGCAGTTGAATGCACAGCATATTCCTGCGGCTTACCCGGCAAATACCCAAGTAAACTATGTACGTACTTGGGATGCGATGGCTCCCGAGCCGGATGCCAATACGTTAATGACCCGACCGCTAAAAGATGTGAAACAATCCACGCAATATATAGATGGGTTGGGCAGACCGTTACAAACCGTAGTAAAGCAAGGATCGATGGCTACTAATGCTGCCGCAAACGATTTAGTAAGTGCTACAGAATATGATGAGTTTGGTAGAGAGCAATATAAACATTTACCCTTCGTTGCAAATAATACAGGCGGGAATGCTTCTGTAACAGATGGTAATTTTAAACTAAATCCATTTCAACAGCAGGGTACATTTATGAATGCCCAATACGGGACTCAAGCGGAAAACTTTTTTTACAATAAAACTAATTTTGAACCCTCGCCGCTCAACAGGGTGACTGAAAGCTATGCACCCGGCATCAATTGGGCCGGCAGCGAAACAAACGCACCTGCACAGCAAAGAAATGTGCAAATAAAATATTCTATGAATACTGCTGTTGATGCCGTGCAGGTTTGGACCGTAACGGACAATATTACTTCAGGAGAATTTGGTACGTACACTACTTCTGCCGTCACCGGTATTTACCCCGCAGGAGAATTGTATAAAAATATTACTACCGATGAACATAAAAAGCAGGTTATAGAATTTAAGGATAAACAAGGCAAGGTAATCTTAAAGAAAGTACAACTAACTTCGACAGCCGATGATGGTACGGGCAGCGGATACGCCGGGTGGCTTTGCACCTATTATATATATGATAATTATAATAACCTGCGTTGTGTAGTTCAACCGAAAGGCATTGAATTGCTGACGGGTAATGGTTGGCAACTTACTACTTCCCTGCTTGAGGAACAATGCTTTCGTTACGAATACGATTTCCGTAACCGCACAATAAAAAAGAAAGTACCCGGCGCTGCACCGGTATCTTTGGTGTATGATGCAAGGGACAGGGTAGTACTTACGCAGGATGGTAACTTAGCGGTCTCCGGTAAATGGATGTACACAGAGTACGATGATTTAAACAGACCTGTTGCTTCAGGTTTATGGCCAAGTGCATTATCGTGGGCACAGCATTCGGCCATTGCAAATGGCAGCATATCTTATCCTGCACTAAGCGGACATGAAGAACTCAACCGTACTTTTTATGATAATTATACTTGGTTGGGCAATTACGGCAATCCACTCGCTGCAACCTATAATAATACCTTTGACAGTTATTTTCAAGCCGTTGCTCCTGCTACATGGCCTTACCCGCAGGCTAATGTAAAATCCGATCAAATTAGAGGAATGGTTACCGGCAGCAGAACTAAAGTATTGGGTACGGCAAATACTTATTTGTATACCGTAAGCTTTTATAATGAAAAGGGTCGGGTAATACAGTTACAGAGCACCAATATTACCGGGGGCACGGATATAGTAACTACCCAGTACACATGGGCGGGCCTGCCATTTACGATAGTGCAAAAGCAGGATAAACCGGGTATCAACCCGCAGAACCAAATTATTGTTACAAAAATGCAATATGATGATTTGGGCAGGGTGCTGAATGTAAAGAAATCGGTAAACAGCACTATTAACGCAGCGAGTGTAACCAAGCCCGAACAGTTTATAGTGCAAAACGAATATGACCAATTGGGGCAATTAAAGAAAAAAACACTTGGAAATAATAATTTGGAAACACTAAGTTTTGATTACAATATCCGCGGATGGTTATTGGGAGCGAACCGTGATTATACAAAAGATTTGAACAGTACCAATTATTTTGGATTTGATTTAGGCTATGATAAAGCCAATAACAATATCATCGGCGGGCAAACTTATACTGCTCCGCAGTACAATGGTAATATAGAAGGCATGGTATGGAAAAGCAAAGGCGATGGTGAGAAAAGAAAATATGATTTTAGTTATGATGCCGCTAACCGATTGATGAAAGCTGACTTTACACAATACACCGGCGGTACATTTAACCAAACGGCCGGCGTAAATTATAACATGAAAATGGGTGATGGCAGTAATCCCTTATCTGCTTACGATGCCAACGGAAATATTTTACAAATGCAGCAATGGGGGTTGAAATTAAATGCATCGCAACAGATAGATAATCTCAGTTACCTGTACCAGACAAACAGTAACAAATTGGTAAGAGTAACTGATACCAACAATGACCCCGCTACTAAGTTGGGAGATTTTAAAGACGGTGCCAACGTAGCTACGGATGATTATAGCTATGATGTAAACGGTAACCTAAACTTAGATAATAATAAAGCCATCAGCAGTATTACATACAATCACCTGAATCTTCCATCTGTAATAACAGTTACGGGAAAAGGAACCATTGCCTATACTTACGATGCCGCAGGCAATAAAATAAAAAAAGTAACAACCGAGGGAGTTAAGGTCACTACTACACTCTACTTAGGCGGAGCAGTATATCAAAACGATACGCTGCAATTTATAGCCCATGAAGAAGGCAGAATAAGATTTAAACCCATAGCGGGTGCGGTACCTGCAAGCTTGCAATATGATTACATGCTCAAAGACCATTTAGGTAATGTAAGAATGGTTTTAACCGATGAAGTGCAACAGGATATTTATCCTGCTGCCACATTAGAGAATGTAACCTTTAACGGCGCTACGGCTATAACAACAGAGAGCCAGTTTTACAACATTAATACGGCTAATGTAGCGAACCAATCAGCCGCAATAGGGATACCGGTATACCAAAACAATAACGGAATAACCAATAATAACCCTTACAGCAATACAGCCGCCAACAGTGCAAGGCTGTACCAATTAAACGCTACTACCAATACTGTACCCAACAAAACAGGATTAGGCATAGTACTGAAAGTAATGGCAGGAGATAACTTGACTATTTTCGGCAAGAGTTATCATAAGAAACCTGCTGCGGGATACACCTTAGCGGCCAATCCTTTGGCAGTGTTAGATGTAATTAATTTATTTGCGGGCACATCACTTGTAAGCAGCAAAGGAATAACGGGAACACAAATAAGTACACAGCCGGGTTTTCCTGCAAGTGTGACATGGCTGTTAAACAACCAACCCGCACAAACTACAAGCACACTCCGTGCATCTATTAACTGGATTATACTTGATGAACAGTTTAAATGGGTAAGCGGCGGTTTTGATATGGTAAATACCGCAGTGAATACAACAGGAACTTATAAAAATCATACACCGGCTGCAATAAGCATTCCGAAAAATGGTTATATTTATGTGTATTGCAGTAATGAAAGCCAGTACAATGTGTTCTTTGATAATTTACAAGTAGTGCATAACAGGGGACCGATATTGGAAGAGACGCATTATTATCCGTTCGGCTTGACGATTGCGGGGATAAGTTCTAAGGCGGCGGGTAAGTTAGAAAATAAGTATAAGTTTAATGGCAAAGAGTTACAGAGTAATGAGTTCAGCGACGGTAGTGGACTTGAATGGTTAGATTACGGTGCAAGGATGTATGATAATCAAATAGGACGTTGGATGACGATAGATCCGAAAGCTGATCAGTATCTTGAGACCGGCCCTTATGTTTATGCACTTAATAACCCCGTAAATTTAGTCGATTTAGATGGTAGAGAGCCTAGTAAACCAAATCCTCCAAGTGTCAAAGAGATTTTAAGTCAAATTAAAAATGTTTATAAAGACTGGAGTGCGAAAGTAAAATTTGCGAATAACCTACTTATAGCTGGAGAAAGTTATTATAGAGTTCGAGCAATTAAAAAACACGAAGAAGCTCAAAAAATTACTGATAGAATGTTTCCAAATGCGAGGAATGATGCTTTCGGAGGTGGGGGGGCAGAGTTGAATACAAACTTAATCCAGGAGTGAAGGAGCCAATTGTAACAATTGAAAGGGAAAGGGAAAAAACTCCTTTGGAAAAGAAGAGAGATAAAGCTGTGGAAGATGCTCGGAAATCCGAGGAGACTGCAAATGCTCTCGCAGGGGCGAGGGAATTATTAGGAAATTTAACAATTGACGGCTTTGTAAAATCACAAGGTAAAGACTTTGCAATTAGCGTGGCAACAGAGGTTAGAGAGCGCTATGACAAAGCATCAGAAGAGGGCAAAAAGAATTTTAAGGTAGCTGACAAAACCAAAAAAAGTAATAGTAGAGAGAGTTAATAAAGTGGTGAAAAAATTAACCAAATCTTGGAAAAAAATAAATAATCTATGCGTAGCTTAGCAAGTGCGATATATTGTTTACGGCAATTTTCATGCACATTTTGTAATGGAATATCACAAAAAAACAAAAAATTTGTTTATGATTAAAGCTGTCACATGTAACCCAAAACAATTTAATTTTTTAGATAGTTTAGCAAGGCATTATGAGGCTGATACCAATTGTGAAATTTTTATTTATGTTATCGCCAAAATTTCGAATTACAACAAGTAGTTTCGAGGCATACATTTAACAACTTGGAAATAATTTGGAGTTGGTAAACCAGGAGTAAATATTGGGCTTTAACTTTTTATCAATTCAGGACAATCGTATAGAATTAAAAAGCTTGCACACGGGTTTGAATGGCTGGTTACAAATAAAATGGCAGATAGTATTGTAAATGGGGCAACTCATTTTTTTTCTAATACAGATTTTTTTAATGGAATTTTATATATAATGAACCAAATTATTGTTGCGACTAAATCAGTATCTTGGAATTTTTGTAAAGATAGTTACGACAAAGACTGTATTGTAAAAGTTAAAGTAAAAAAAATAATATCCAAAGAAACCGCTGCTTTAAAAATACTCACAAGTGATGATGAGGAAATTTTGCTTAACTATACCGCGTATATGGGAAATTTAATCGAAAAGTTGGAGAAGAGTAAAAATGTTCGACTTTTTTATCGAAATAAGGATAGTCTTAGAAAGAAGGATATTTATTAGGGGTACTTTAGTAGAATATCGCTATTTCAATAAAGACCAAAATAGCAAAAACGACTATGAGCAGAGTTAGCTTATGGGTATAGTTGAAGTCGTTCGTATAGTCTTTCTGATAATAGAAACTATATCTGGGTATAGGAAATAATATATTGCTTTTATAAGATGTTTAAAGCTCTTGAATATCAGTTTGGTCAGAAGTACAAAAACCGCTATGTTTATGAGAAGTATAAAAATTAGTTTTTTGCTCATTTTATGAGTGATAATAATAGACGTCTAAGTTATGGAAATGTATTAAACTGTTAATTTTATAAAAAATAAATAATGCAAAAGAACTCTCGAGTTTCAGAATGGTTTGCTTTTTTACTATTAAATCTATTTTATATTCTGTAAAATAAGCATTTCGGAAATTCTTCCTTGTAACTCACAACTAGTAAATTGTAAATCAGGCGGTGTTGATTATTTTGCACATTAATTGCTGTTTACTATCTTCAATAATTACTAAAATTTATTTATGAAATATATCCTTACCCTCACAGCAGCACTGTTGCTATCATTTTGCATTACAAAGTCCAATGCCCAGTCCAATTATCGTAAAGGTTTTATAGTAACCGATAAGGGAGATAATATTACCAGGTGGATTCATTACCGCCAATGGGGAAAAAATTCACGAACAACAAAAGTGAAATCAGATTCATTAGCAACTGATTGAAAACATATTCTGTAAAAGAAATCGCGGCTTTTGAAATACCGGGTTTTGACCGTTATGTGAGAGCCGTTGTTTCAATAGATCAAACGCCTGAAAATATTAATGAACTGAAGGAAGACATTACCTATGGTACAATCACGGATACGGTTTTTTTACGAGCGCTGTTAAAATCTAAAATCAGTTTATACGAATGGATAGGCCCCAAAACACATTTTTATATAAAGGAAGATGGGAAAGATTATGTAGAATTACTAAACAAGTATTTTTTATCGGGCAGTACGGGAAAACTTTCAACTTCGGAAGAATACAAAAATCAACTCATTCAATTTGCAGATAAATCTAAAAAATCAGATGAGTTGCTTTCCGCTATCGATTAGGCTGGTACAGGCAGGCTGATATGCCTAAAAAATTAAAGAAACTCAAGGGCAATTTAATTAAGTATTATTTATAAGGTTACGAAACCTAAACTAAGCAGTTCGCCTTTCATGGGGAAGGTTTTGTTTATTCTTCTTTAAAATTTGCAGGAAGCGCTACTCCCGTATCAGGTTTAAATTATAGCAAAAGCCTTAAACCTTTAATTACTGCTGGTATTGACTTGCCATTATTGCGAAATCTCGGAAACTTAATTATGCGATTAGAGTTATCTTATTACAGTATGCGATTTGAAGCTGCTGATTCTGTAAAAGGCTTTTTAGGAACAGACTATATAAGTTATAAATTAAAAAATAATAACCTCGCTGCGGGAGTTTCACTATTGTATAATGTCATTAACCAACCTAAGAATAAGCTCTATATTGGAGCAGGTGCCGCTTTTAACTTTGCCGGATACGCGGTTAATAAGTATAATGCCTTTTTGGGTTTTTCTTCAAGAACGGAAGAAAAATCACCCTATCTTGATTTGAAAAAAGCTGGATTGGTAACCAACAGCAGGTTACTTAATCAATAAGAAGATTGAACTGGCCGCATCTGTACTATTGAAAGGGTCGTTTACAAGTTTTATTAATTTTTCTTTGAAACCTCAAATGGCCGCCTTTAGTATTAATTATCATTTCGAGAAGTAATTTTCCCCCGGATGCTTGCTAATAAATCAAACTAAGCTACCGCATTTAAAAAAAATACGGAAGGTTTAAAGATTGCCCTCTGTATTTTTTGACTATGGCTTTTACTTCCAACAAAAAGCCCACCGTCTTTAGGTAGGGTATATCTTTTTATAGAAGTATTATTTACTCCACGGCTGTAGTGCCTCTACCGATACCGTTACTTTATTAGTTAATACTTCGCAAAGCCACCTTGTATATCAAAATTGATGTGTATTGGTTTTATCGGACAATACTTTTACACGACCGGTTTTAATGCACATATTAGCGGGCGTGTTTTTCCAGCACTTCAAACGGACCGCTGAATGCCGGCATCTGTACACCATAACTTCGCCTGCCAATTTTTTTTCAGATGTTAATATTTCAAAAATAATGATCAGTATTTAGTATTAAGTATATAGTATTTAGATATTCATTTGGTGCCCAACGTTTTATAAAATGCAATTATCATTTTTATACTTTTAATACTTCATAAATAATTTTATCTGCCGGTTCCTTCGTTATGTAATTAATACTTGGAAAGCTAATTGGGTTTGTATCGCACATCGAACCCATCGAAATTTCAAGAAAGTATTTGAATTGTTTATTTGTCCCTCGTCCCGCACCTTCAGAAATATTACTCGGGACAGAAACAGCACAACTCTTTAGCTGTGATGTCAAGCCGTACCTTTCTTCTTTTGGGAAATCGACTGTTATTTTATAAACTTCTTCGGCTAAGCTCATTGATCTTTGCCAAATTTTAAGTTCTTTAAAATTATGCATTCCCATATCGGAAGTATTTACCTCAATTCTTAATACTCAGTACTTAGTACTGTATACTCTACTGAGCCG
>CAVZXS010000007.1:0-377026 GCA_963779325.1 uncultured Bacteroidota bacterium
GCATTAATGCGTTAAACGAAAAATTGAAAACCGGCGCCGATGGTTTTGACAGGCTGTACCAGGCCCGCGGGGATCGTGTGTAAATATTTCGACAGGGTATTAAAATTACTGGATGAAGCAAAATCGAACCCGAATAAATACCTGGGTGATAAACCGGCCGAAGATAATAAAGAGAAGCTGGAAGAATATACTCAGAATAAAACGAAACTGGAAGAATACATACGCATTATTGCAGGAGATATAGAGGATGAAAAGAAAAATCATCGTGAAGAGGAAACAAAAAACAAAGAGACCCGCCAAAAATATGAGGAGTTGCTGAATAAAAATAGCCTGTAATTAATATAAAAATGTTTCCGCGGCACGTGCCTGTTATCAAATAATATGGCCGTGCCGTAAAGTCAAGCGGTATGCAGAAGAAAATATTGCTGCCGCGAAGAGAGCTTTAAAAATGCGGTTAGAAAAAATGAAAAGCTGTAACTTTCATATGTTTACCATTATTCATTCATCAAACTATTCTGTATGAAAAAGATATTCTTGTCCGGTCTTTTAAGTTTTTTGTTATTATTCGGATCAAAAAGTTTTGCGCAGGTATTTATTGGCTTTGACGGGATAAAAGGAGAAAGCGTTTTCAAAGCATTTCCTGAGTCCACCGAAATTACCGGCTTTGAATGGGGTGCCAAAAATTCGGCAACATCGAGCGGAGCCGGGGGTGCAGGCGTCGGAAAGGTGCAAGTGAGTGAATTGAAAATAACCAAACCAAGAGGCAGTGCATCTTCATCTCTTCAGATGTCAGTTTTTACGGGCAAGCATATTCCAAAAGCCGAGATCAGGTTTTATAAATCCGGTACTCAGGGTTCTGTCCCTTATCTTACTATAACGTTAGAAGATGTTTTTATTACGAGCTGGGCAATATCAGCCGGCGGAGGGGAAATACCGATGGAGTCCTTTTCACTTGTTTTTACAAAATTTAAAACAGAAGATGCAATAACCGGACCCAAGGGGACAACTGAAAAGTTACCGGCAGTCGGTTGGGATATTAAGAAGAACACCGCTAATTAGACTTAACGAAACTTTCTTATACACGGTCGTGCTTTCTTCACATTGCAAAAAATATCAACAATCCTGCAAAAATGTGGATTACAGCGATGTTATTCGTGTTTATCCTATTTGCCGGTAAAAAAAAATCGCTAACTTGAATTGTTATTTTTTAAAAACTTAACCAAATATCACACATGAAAAAAATTATTTATTCTGCAGGTATAGCAGCTGTGCTTGCTATAGTTGTTATTAGTTGCAAAAAATCCGGTTCGGAAACAGCTGTTACAAACTTATCACCCGATGAACTGGCAATGGTAAGCGCAGCCGGCTTCAATGCTAATTGGGCCGAAAGAAATGCTGACGGTAATTATCTTATTGAAGGCGATATTTTATTAACCAAAGCCCAATTGGAAGAAATGAGAGGTGCTTCGCCTACTCATAATTTCATCGTTGCTGACGAAGAACATTATCGCACCAACAATGTGGTAAGCACACCAAGTACCGGCGTAAGAACAATTACCGTGAGCCTGGGTGCAGGTTTTCCTTCTTATTATTCCGCAGCGCTTGATAATGCGTTGGCCCGTTACAACAATCTCGGCGATCTGAAAATTGTATTTCAAAGAGTAGCTTCCGGCGGTAATATTCAGGTTAGTGGCGCTAACTTAGGGATACTTCCACAGGCGGATGTATTTTAGGCCAGGCTTCAGGTTTTCCAAATGCGAGTGGAAATCCATCTCCCGGCTTTACACTCAGCACAAGCAGTTGCGCTACGACTTACCTGAATACAATTGATAAAGCCGATGAAGTAATGGCGCATGAGATAGGACATTGTATCGGTTTCAGACATACCGATTATAAAAGAAGAAGCAGTTGCGGACCCGGCGGCGGCGAATCAGCGGGTAGTATCGGCGCTGTTCATATTCCGGGAACTCCTACCAATGTTTCAGGCTCTTATAATTCATGGATGATGGCTTGTACCAATAGCAACCCTGTATTCAATGCAGCCGATGCCGTCGCATTGCGATATGTTTATTAATAAATTATTCTTATTTGAAAAGTCCCTTTCTTTGTTAGAGAGGGACTTTTTTTATCAATCTATATATCAGTAATTTTATCACTGCATGTTTATTCATTATATAAAAGTATTTGCTAACCTGTATTCTTTTTTAAGAAAGAAAAATATCACTGCGTATGCGGTGGTCTTTTCTTTGTGCCTGTTGCAGCATTCCGCAACAGCGCAGGACAATTTAAAACAATACCGTGATAGTATTTTTAAAAAATTCGCGAATACAGCAGCGGAACAATTCACAGCTTCAAAACCCTATTACATTATTGCTTGGGAAAAAAACCCGCCACCGGGCATTTCCGTCATTCGGCAGTTAGATGAGAAAGCAGCTATTGTTGAAATAAGCAACGCGTCTTTATTAAATCAATTGAAAAAACAAGTAAAGATTGCCGCCGCTACCGATGAGTGGAAATTTTCTCCCGCATTACAAACACCGGTAAAGAGTAATAAGGAACAGCAATTTATTATCAGCGGTTTGCAAACAGCTGAATTGATGAATGTATTAGAAAATCAAAAAAATGACTTGACCATACTTGCTGTTAACGAACCTTCCCATTCGGTATTGATAAAAACAACTGCGAAATTTATCAGGGAAAATCTTCTCGATCTTAAAGAAATAATTTTTATCGATCTGCGAGCTGAACCGACAACAGAGGTCGGCATTATTGGTTATAACCGTAGCTTTCACGGACTCAGCGCCGTTGACTATACCATTCCGGGCGCCATCGGAAAAAATATTGTGGCCGGTGTAAAGGAACAAAAAATGGAAGCGGCCGATCTTGATTTATACAAACGGGTGCTTACTTCATCTATTGCAGCTGCCAACTACTAACGCCGCATGCCACCGTTATTTCATCCATCATTGGCGGTGCGGGTAACAGTTTTTATAATGGCCGGGGTATCGCTTATGGTTGTAAATTTTTTCCAAGCACATTCGATAATCTTTTTGCAGATGATGCGGCTGTTTTAAATGCCAATAACGTAACGGTACAAAACCATTCTTACGGAACGGTGATACAACAATTTTACGGCGCCGAAGCGGTGAGCTATGACGCACATACATGGGCCAATAAAAATTTAGTACATGTTTTTTCCGCCGGTAACCGCGGTACTTCTTTTGCCACCGATGGACCTTACGCCAATATTACCGGCAATGCCAATATTACCGGTAATTTAAAAATGGCGAAAAATATCATTACGGTTGGCGCTATTGATAACCGCGGCAATATTCCGGCCGAAAGTTCTGCGGGTCCGTTATATGATGGAAGGATAGCTCCGCAATTAGTTGCACTGGGGCCCAATGGTACATCCGATGCAACGGCTGTGGTGACGGGAACAGTGGCAGTGATGCAACAGGTGTATGCGGACAGTAACACGCAGAAGCTGCCGCCTGCCTCACTTACTAAAGCCATTTTATACAACAATGCCGATGATATTTTCCGTACGGGTATTGATTATAAAACCGGCTACGGACTGCTGAACAGTTATGCTTCCATCAAAGCCATTCAGCAAAAAGAATATGATGGCGGCACTGTATCACAGGGCGGACAATGGATAAAAAATATTTCGGTACCTGCCGGTGCTGCCCGATTGAAAATAACATTGGCATGGACGGATACTGCCGCCACGGTAAATAATAATAAAGCGCTTATCAATGATCTTGATTTGGAAGTACAGGAAATTAACAGCGGCGCCATTTACAAACCGTGGGTGTTAAGCGCCGCGGCAAATATTGATTCGCTAAGTAAAGAACCCGTACGAAAAAGAGATTCGCTGAATACCGCCGAGCAGGTAAGCGTACCATTACCCGCGGCGGGTAATTACCAAATAAAAATAAAAGGTACTGCTGTCAGCGCCTTGTCAATTCCTTTTCATATCGCATGGCATATCGATACGCTCAATACATTCGCTTTTACCGATCCGCAACATACATCGGATGTAAACCGCGATGAAAATCCTGATCTCGATATTCGCTGGAAAACATTTGTGGCTGATACCAATCAAACCGGAAATTTATTTATCAGTTACAACAACGGAGCCAACTGGCAATTGCTGAAAGCGGCGCATAAAATATACACTAACTACTACGGATGGCCCATAAAAGATACAGCGAGCAGGGCGGTGCTTAAAATGGAAACAGGCTTCGGTACTTTTCTGTCCGCGGGTTTTGTCATCAGCAAATTAAGCAGGTTGAATGTAGATTTCATCTGCACCGATTCCGCAGGTCTTTCTTGGGGGAAACATATTTATGCGAACGGTTATAAAATTTATGCGTTAACCGACAGCCCGTACCTGGAGCAGATTCTTACCGTGACTGATACATTTACAGTACTGAAACGTTCTGTAAATCCCTCGCAGGTATATGCGGTGGAACCAATACTGAGCAACGGACTGCCTGCCGCCCGCAGCATTGCCATAGACATTACACTGCAGGGAGTAAAATGTTTTTACAAAACCTTTTATCACAACCTGCAGGACGGTAATCGTCTTGAACTGGTATTGGACTTGAGTGCTCCGGCTTATGCAGACTCTGTATATTTTCAACAGGTTATCGGCAGTATATTAATAACTTACGGTAGTGGTATAAAAGTGACAGGGGGTACAAATCTCTACAATCAAGTAATACCGGAAATACCTGCCGGCACTACATACTGGCGAGCTGTTATAAAAATGAAAAACGGCGCCATACTTTATTCTGAAATAATAAGCCTGCTTACTTCGGGCAAACGCTTTATATTATTTTATCCCAACCCGGCAAATAGAAACAGCCGCTTAACGTATACCTTACAGCAGGGTATTCCACCCGCCAGCCGGCTGCAGTTGTTTGATATCAACGGACGCCTGCTGAAAAGTTTTAAAGAAATGCCGTCAAATATTGATATAAGCACCCTTGCCCGGGGCATGATTATTTATAAATTGATGAGCAGTGCCGGGGTAGTGCTGGAAACAGGAAAGCTGGTGATACAGTAGGAGGGTTGAGGGCAAAAGTAAAAAGCGAAAAGTCAAAAAACTTTTTTGACTTACTATAACCAACTGCACGAAGTACCCAATGTATTTATAACCGACGGTTCTTGTATGACTTCCGGCGCCTGTCTCAATCCTTCACTAACTTATATGGCACTTACAGCAAGGGCCTGCGACTATGCAGTAAAAGAAATGAAGAGGTTGAATTTTTAGGTCGTGTCTCAGTTTGAAAAGGTTGAACCACATAGGAGGAACATAGATACATAGATTTCACATAGAAATCCCTATGTGTTTCCTTCTTTGTGCCTTATGTGCCTATGTGGTTCAAATAGTATTTAAAATGGAAATTTCAAACAGAGACACTGCCAATTTTTAGCTTATCTATTTCATGTCGAAAATCAGCGCTAATTTCATCATGAAATAAAATTCATGTCGAATACCAGACAATAAACGAGGCAATTCAAAAGCCGGCATTTTTGATTTTTGACTTTTACCTTTTGACTTCCGGTCTACTCCTTCACCATCTTCAACACCTGCTGCTCATTATCATACTGCACACGCAAACTATAAAAACCCGCTGCTAATTGCTGCACGGGTATTGTAATTGTTCCGCCCGCGGCAGTAGTTACTATTTGTTTTTTTAATAAAGCGCCGGTACTGCTGTATATATCTACCCGTATTATTTTTCCGGCAGGTAAATTACTGCTGAGTATTGCAGTAGCAGTAACCGGGTTGGGTGTTATGGCGAATAGTTGTTTTTCGTTTTCTGCTGTAAGTATTACAACGGTACTGTAACTGATGCGGCCATCATTATCCATCCGCCTCACACGGAAGAAATAACGATTGCTTACTGCAGCGGCAACGGTGCAACTGTATACTTCTTGTATACCGGCGGCAACAGTACATACATCCGAAAAATCAGTATTGCCGTTAATGGCTGCCTGTACCGTATACTCTTTTACATTTTGCTGTTGCGCAACCTGCCACTCTACCAATGCCTCCGCGGCACTTATTCGTTTTGCATTTACACTCACCCAATTGGCCGAGAGGATTACACTCGGAGCAAATTCAAAAGCGCCTATATCAGCAGCGCCGTTTACCGGGCGGGGCTGCGCATCAAAATCCAACGCCGGTAAGGGTAATGCAGCCGTAGCCGTTAGTGGCCTTGCCGCATCTATAGCATTGCTGCCTGCCTGCAAACGAAAATTATTAGTAGCCGGGTTTACAAACTGCGGATCAATGTTAATTGTATTGGCGTCCCAAGCCGGCGAAGCGCCTGCCCCAAACCATATATTGTTTTCCGATCCTGCGGGCAGCGGGAATGATTGATTAAGATAATTTACACCCGCCGTGGTAGATACAATAATATTGTTTCTGAAGTCGAGTGTAAACGGATGATTATCCAAAAAGCCCACCATGGACGAAGCCCACAATGCGCCGCCGGTAAAACCGCCGCCGTAGATGGTATTATTATATACATGAATCACCGTAGGTACATCCCATCCTGCATGTATCAATAAAGGCACATGCATCGCCTCGTCGCCGCCGGGGTTGGGGCCAATGCCCGAATTGACAATAACATTATTGTACACCCAATTTTCACCCACTACATAATCGCCGATGCGTATACCGCAACCCGTTTGATTGGCAATATAATTATCATGTATGCGGTGATTGGTCATGTACGCCGACGAACCGCATTCGCGAAAAATATTAATACCGTCGTACGAAAAATTATCATGCAAATAGTTCCAGGCTATTTCACGATCCGTTTCCGTAGGCGCCCGCGGACCGCTGCATAACTCGGCGCTTTGCATATAAATGGGATGATACAATTTACTGGTGCCCCTAAAACCAATATCCGTTAATTCATTACCCAATATATAACTGATTGCCCAACGCCGAAATGGCGCCGGTAGGTTGGTCGCCGTTGGGTGCGGTAATTTTATTACCTACCAACCGAAAATTGTGATACATGCTCGCCGCATCATCCCTGGCTGTTAATTGCAGTTTGGCAATTACCCAATTGATGGTATTGCCGAAACCCGATACCCATAATGAATAACTTTTACCAATGGTATTGTTACCAATGCCGGCCAATGCACCGGGGTAACCGATGATGGCTTTGGGCATTGAGGCCGTGCCCGCAGCACCCAAATCAATAGTGGCCCTGTCGCCGGCGAGTGCGGTATGCGTAACACCGTTGCCCAGATAAATAATATCACCCGCATTTATTTTATCCAGCGCACCGTTATTGTTCAGGTTATCCAATGTGGCCCAAGGGTTGTTCCAGCTTCCGTCGCCGGTTACATCATTGCCCGTTGTTTTTAAAAAATAAATATTGCCGCTGCGTACAGTAAAATCAACAGTGTTGCAGCTTACACCATTTACCATTACCTTGATGGTAGTAGCGCCGGCAGGCAACGAACCCGGTATCTGAAACGCTATCATTTGCAAACCGAGAGTAGTAAACAATTGAGCAGGGGTCGCAGCATTGCCCCAACTATAAACTCTTGCAGCAATACCGCCTGCCAATATTTGCGAACTGCCCTGTGCAGCACCCAGGTTTTTGCCCCAGAGTGTAACGATGGCTCCGTCGGCGCTGGCTACCTGCCCCGGCCGCGAGTTATCGCTATTGCCGGTAGAAGGACCGGATACTAAATCGGTAAAACAGATATAAGGAGTAGTGGCAGTGTGTGCAGTTATATGCACTGCCAGCAGCAGAAGGAGTAGAGGTATTCTCATATATTAGCTTTATACCCAAGGGCTGCAATTTTTCTGCCGGAAAGCAAGAAGTAATATTATGAACCAAGGGCCGGTGCTACTATTAAGCTTCCGTTGTGTTGTCGCAGACCCCGAGTAAGATTTGTGTGCTGCATCGGGGCACACTTGTACGGCTGGTAATTCTCTTCAACATTTGCGAAGTTTCATTGTACATTTGAAACGTACTTATGTCGTTGATAGGTCCAGCCTATTCCAACTTCTATATTTGCAATAGTGTAAAGATATTTATTCAAGATATTTGTAGGTGTTTACAACTACATTTACTAATTGATTAGTCATCTTAATAATTATTCATAGTTTTTATGGCAATAAATCTATTAATAGACACCTGTAATCTCAGACGATTGGTTTCAAAAATGGAGTTTAGCACATCCTTGCTGCAATTAGAATTTTTAGTAAAGGAGAAACATATAACATTACTTGCTCCTGAAACACTCAAATCAGAATGGGAAAAACAGAGGGAAGAAGAAAAGCAGATAATTCTAAAACGCCTCCGTGAGTTCGAAAAAGAGGTTAAAAATAAAATGCTGCTCCAAGATGAATCCGCAAAATTCGATCAAGAGATAATTGATGATGCTAAACGTCTATTGAACTCACAAGTTGAAATGATAGATGATTTGTTGCTGAATTATAGTACTAATATTTCAGTAAAGCCTGATTTGCTTGAACTAGTCCACAAGCAAAGAATGGGAATTAAAATGCCCTTTCGAAATAGTAAAAAAGATAATACAAACGATGCACTAATTATTTTCGCAGCACTCAATTATTTGCAAGACCAAAAAGAAAAAGAATTATATTTTCTCTCTGATAATACTGGAGAATTTGCATTAGGTTCAAAACCCGACTGTATCCTTCATCCTGATATTGCAGAAGTGTTTCCAAATATAAAAGCTTTTTATTTCACTGATATTAAAGATACTTACTATGCTTTTGATAAGCTAAATATTCCCCGATTTAAAAAAGCCAGCGACAGAAAATTTGGGAAAGTTCAGAACGTTATTATAGTTGACAAGACCGAACCAATTCTTAATCAGGTTTATGAATACCTCGAAAAAAGGTTTGGGAGTTTAATCTTTATTCCAAAAAAACTATTTGCCGAACACTACCCATTTATTACGAGCGAAATCTTTCAGTATCATGAAAAACCTTTTGCACTCGTGACAGACAATAAAGAAGTTTTTGAATTATTAACGCAAGTAAAAATAGATGCAGGCGTGGTCATACACGACAATGCAAATTTTATTAAATCTGATGAAGATGAAAAAAAAATAAAAACGATATTCAACCGCCTGTCACATAATTTTATAAATAATGTTGTTTACAAAAATGAAGATGAATTGCCGATTATATATAATGAAATTTACAACAAATGTTGTTGCCCAGTATGTCGGTATGAAAGGCTGGATTTTGTTAGCCTTATTAATGATACATATTATTTAGATATTGAAGATACTAGTGACGGAGTTCAGCAAAAATTACGATACGCATATGTGCAATACAAAATCGGAAACTTTATACAAGCAGCAAGAATGCTTCAGAATTTACATAAGGAAAGAATAAAAAATAGAGACATTACTTTTTATATTATTTGCTTCAACCTTAGTCATATTGCTCCATTTCTTCATAATTATTATTGGAATGATCAATCAATTCAAGAACTGGGGAGCGAACTTTTAAATTTAGATTTAGAAATTATATACAAAGAATGTAGAACTAATGAAAATAAGGAATTGCTTGATTGGTTACATAACAAAGAATTTATTAAAGAAACTTTTTTAGAATTGCATAAAAAAGTAAGTTCAATTACCGACCAATTCCATGGACAAAATAGCGGATTTAATAATAATACAAAAGAATTGATAGAGTGTTATCTTACAGTTGATGCATTCTTAAATAAAAATTCAATAATTTACGACGCTTTTTCTGAGTTCAACTCTCTAACAAACTTATACACGCAAGGGTTACTTGCATCTTATGGATGCAGTCCTTTGCTCGGCGGACGTCTTATTTATTTTACTGATCTCTTACTAAGAAAATTGATGCTTTCGGGAAAAGCTGAGGTAATACAGAAATTTTTGAATCGCTACAAATTAAAAGACATCACATGCGATTTAACGGATAAATCAGACGATTCATGCGTAGATATTTTTCAAAATTTACTGAATGGTTATCAAAGATTTTCTATTGACGATGGTGCAGATAATATAAGAAAGTATGATTATTTTTGGGATAACTACAGCAAGTTAATCTATAATTCAATAACATTAATGGCTATGATCAGCTTAGATCCGCCCATTGTTAATAGCCTTGCAGAGAAAATATTGACTTTGTTGGAAGAAGAAAAGCATTTGCCACATTTCCAAATTCTAAAACATATTCGTTTTTTTCTTTATCGAAAACAAAAGGTTATTTCTCCGGAAATCTTAAAAAAGTATTTCATTGCCGCACTTAAAGACATTTCTTTTCACTCAGATAACTACTTTACCACCCTTGTATGTATTCTAAACGAAAAGCAAATAAAAATTAGTTTATCTGAAATTGAATTTGAATTGATAAGAAATAATTTTCTTGACTATTCAAAATCGGAATCTACTTCAACTTCATGGCTCTCGATTGGAGATATTTTTTCTACAATTACTACTGAGTCGCAAAAAAATGAGATTTTAAAATTTGTGGCTATGTCATTATCAAGTCAATTTGATGCGGGCAAATACTATTTGGCAACGATGTATGATATGATTCCAGAAGTTGAAAATTATACAGATAAATACAAAATTGAAATTGAAAAAGTAGTTAAGGCGGGCCAAAAAAGAAGACCGTTTGCAGACAAGGAATATTATACAGATTCGAGAATTGATAATTTTTTTAACTTTTGCCTTAAATACAAAATTGATATCCCTGATAAAATAAAGGAACTTCTTCCTTCAATGGGAGATTATTACAATTGGTTAGGCGATATGGACAATTTTGATTATGTAGCTTTCAACACAGATTGGCTTTATAATCATTTTACCATCTTCTTCAAAAAGAAGTTTCGTAATTGCAATGCTTTAAAGCAGCATTTGTTGAATTTAATAAAAAGTGATTCGAATACTGAAATTGAAAGAATTTTTATACAGATTTACAACTATGAAGATTGATATTACTCCACTGTGCATAGTGTTCCTGCTGTAGTCTAGTTGGCCTGCGGCTACCACATATGGCGGGCAAGTTGTGTCTCAGGTTCGTCAAGTAAATACAGTAGCTTTTAAAAAATACCACTAAAGTGGTATTGACTTTGGTTATTTATGTTCTTACCTTCAATATATCATTTATCTTTTTGCTTACCGGTTAAAACCGGTAAGATTGATTGTTTGGTTTTGAATTCTTTTTACGGGTTTTTTTGTTTTTTGTTCGACATAGGAAATGATCCCTCGAAACACAAAATTAAAAATAATAAACCCTGTTATATGAACCCCGACCGACATTCCGCAAATAACACCTTATTAAATATTTTAAATTCAAAAAAAAGGATACAGCCAAGTGCAATTAATAATAAGGATGCAATTGCTGTAAACAATAAATTGATTCGATTTGAGGAAAAAAAGGAATGTTATATATGGGTTTATCCTGATGAAATAATTTTTGTAATAAGTGCCGATCATTATGTAAAATCGTTAATTAGCTGCGGTAAACAAAAAAAATGGGTAATTCGCCACTGTACCCTTAAAGATATATTCGCGTCATTGTCCCAGGATAATTTCATCCGCCTGAATAAATTCTACCTCATCAATCGAAATTATTTTTCATATATCAACGAAAATAAAAATGTGATTTATCTAAACGATAATTTCCCCATCCCCGTTCCGCACCGCATTTCCCGATATGTCCTTGATTTACTTAAAAATTAATGCTATACGTGAAATGCATTTCACGAATTAGTATTTGAAAAGACTATTTGCAATTATACATTTGTTTTATCAAGTTGCTTTTATACATGCAGGCGCAGATGTAATACCATCTTGATTTACTAAGTAGTCCAACGGACTTTGTGGAAATCTTAGATGGTATTATGCCGACAGAAAATTGATTAGACTATTTACATTTTATATTCGGTATAAAGTATACGATTTTTTTTTTCCTGTATTGAATATTTTTTAACCATTAAACCTTTGTACTATGCCTGGCGAAAAAAATCAAACTGCACTTAATGATCAGTTAATTAAGATCAACGCTGAGGCAAACGGGATTTTTACCAAATTGGCCCTGGAGATGGAAAAGCGGATGAAGGATCCGGCACCTCAACATGATGTATTGGATATCTGTAAAAAAGCAGGCCTTAACATTGACGAAGCAGTCTTGAAAGAGCTTAAAATTGAGCGCTTTATTTTCTGTCACCCGTGGCTTCCATGGCACGTTTGCTTCCCTTGGCGTCCAATCTGGTGTTGGTGGTGGCATCGTTTTTATCCGTGGTACCGTTGTTGTCCATGGTGGTGGCATCGCTGTCATTGGCATCCGCACATTCATTAAAGCAGTTAGCCGAATTTTGTGTCAAGCCTTTATCGGGGCTTGACACCTTTCTTCAACTTTGTTGCGGGTACAAAAAAATTGATGAAAATCGGTTAATGTATCCTTGCAAAAAATAAAAACTTTTAAAACTTCTAAGCGTAATAACCGGTATGCCGAAAACGGTAAACAGAGTAGGCAATCATTATAAAATTCCTGATCATGGCAGCTAATCAATTTGTAGTAGACCTCGGTAATGTAACCTTATCCGCCGACCAACGAAAAAAAATGAATGCAGCAATACAAAGCGCAGTAGCCGGTGAATTGGCAAATATTAACCTGAAGAAAAGAATAGTATTGATCCCGATTGATAAATGGCCCAAAGGACCGATACTGGATGGAATTGTTATTCGTGATTTAGACAAACGCTTTAATGATATTCTTAATTTTTAATAGCCGGTATGCCCGAAACAAAAGCTTTATGGTGCCCGTCTCACAGATGTAAATCGGGATCGCAGTTGCTTGGAGTAAGGCAGGAAGACGGAACCATTGCAATATTGCCCACTCCTTTGCCTGTTGATGAATCTTTTATAGAAAAAACCAAGAACCATCCCATGGCACCGGAGCAACGCTTTCGTTTTACAAACAAATGTGTTGAAGGGGCCTGCGGTCAGTGGACAGGTAGCAGTTGCGGAGTAGTAGAAAGAATAGTTCAACATCTTGAGTTGTTGCCGGTGATTGAAGAGTTACCTGTTTGCGGAATTCGTGATAAATGCAGATGGTACGCTCAACAGAAATCTGCTGCATGTAAAGTTTGCCCGTTTATATTAACGGAAATTACCGAAGCTCAGATACTGGAAGCACAGATGCAGGAGTTTGATTAAAATGTAACTCTTTGTCGTATTGACTTTGTTATTATGTTTTTGCTTCGGCAATATTATTTCCTTCCCTCATAAAACTTCTCTTGGTGTTGCAGGCTTAAAGTAAAAATGAAAGCACCTTTCTTTCCTTGTATAAACACCTGCTACCGTGAAAAGACGGGTAAAAGATGAGTTCTTTAACCTGTAGTTTTTGTACCTCACGAAAGTAATTTTATTTACACGTTGTTGGTGTTCGGGTATATTGAATTTATATAATACTAAATAATCAATTTTCAAAGGTCGGAAATTTTGGTTATGCGGCGTATAGTATTATTTATTTATGTGCTAGGAGCGATACCAGACAAGCAGAGTACTTAACAACAATACATTAATAATATAAACTGACTTCTTATGGCAATCGCAGAAACATTTGCAGCATTAAAAGGTAGCATGTCGCTAATACCTCCAACAATTGATGTTATAAAAAAACTAAAAAAAACTGTCAAATCACCAACTCTGACGAGAGTTGTTGACACTTTTGCCAATGACACAATTGAATCAACTGACAAATTACAAACTTCTATTGATGAAATTGAAGGTGTTCTAAAAAGTGAAGGCTTCGATTTAGGGAAAAGATTAGACCAAAATCAAGAAACACTTAGGCTATGGAATTTGGAGAAACAATATTTTCTAAATCGCTCGACAAAAAAAATAAAGGCTATTCAAAAAAATCTAAGAACTTCTGTAGAAGATGTTGGCAGAATTTTAATGTGCCAAGGGAAATTTGAATCCATGGAGGATTATGATATGTTTGTTAGAGGTGTAACAAAAGACTTAAATGGAATTGAGGACAGACCAATCAAAGAAATATTGGACACATATCGAAAGTGGCTTGAAGATTACAAAGAAAAATTAAGAGCTTAATGGCTCATGAAGATTTATTTCTCAGATTTACAGCAGGGTGTGGTTTCTTTTTTTCGTGGCAGATGGGTGCATTCCAAATTGTCGCAGGCTTCATTTCGCGGAGGCCCCCATCCCCTGAAGGGGAGCCACAGTTTTAAAGTTTGATATTCCCCTTAAGGGGATAGGGGCAAAAGCGACAATTTGAAATGCACCCTGGCAGATTCATTACAGGTTTTTTTTATCATTCAGTGTATCTTCGCCTTGGGTTGTGTCCGTAAAAATAAAAGCCTCCGCCCGGGTTCGTGTCCGTAAAATTTAATGCCCCGATGTCGCTTCACATATCGGAATTGCAATAGCGAAAGATAGTGATGCGTGAGGAGAAAACACGGCGTCTTTTTGTCTCAGCGAGGTTTTCGCCTATCACTGTTTAAATATAAAGTAGTAACTGCGAAACCCCGATGTGGTGATCTCTTTAAATTATTATTCAGCCACCGTTACTAATTTCAAAAAGCGGCAGCATTACAATGCAGCCGGGTTTCCGCAGCGGGGTTTCACGAAAAGCTTTTTAATTTTGTTGTAGAATATTGTGCCCCCACGTACACAAAGATTTAATTCCTTTGCCTGCAAAAAACGGGGTTAAGATTTTCTGTTGATCAATAAAAAAAATCAGAGTAAACAGCAGTAGTAGTCCCGGGACTTATGTATGCACTGGTCAATTTACTGATGCGGCCATCGGCCGAAAAAGTAGTAAAGTATTCACGCGTTTCTATATTGTTGTAGGGATTAAGGAATACCATCCCATTTGCCCTTACATATGACGAGTAGATGTATTTCTCATTCGGCGCAACAGAAAAAACAAATGGTTGTATACTGGGCGTTTCATTTATGCTTGTAAGAAACCCTAAGGAATGATAACGGGTAAAAGTATAGGTTAAAGATGCATTTTGAAAATCGGGTAGCGACAGACCATCTTTGCCTTTAATAAACTGTAACAATTTAAAAACAGAGCTATCCATTGTAGTACTGCGGATATAACGGATTGAATATATAGTAGTGTCCAAATAACTAAAACGCAAATCAGATGTAGCCTTGTAACCAACACGACTAATGCCACTATTATCATACTCTAATGTATCGGCATATTTAGATAAAATGATAGCAAAGGTCGAAGGGTTTTTAGTTACATTCCTGGCAGCAATAACCGAGGTTTTTAGGCTGCTGTTTAATTTCATTTCAACATAAGAGGTATCGTAATTATTTACAGTGTAAGCAGTGTAATTAATTTGTTGCTTTGTGGGGTAGGTAAAAGCATAAATAGTAGTAAGTACATTATTTAAGTAATGTTCTATTTTACTTATTCCATTGGCGTTTCTAAAGAATTTGTAAACCGTGTTGAAATTGCCGGTGTCGTTGGCATTGCTGTTGTATTTTATTTCTTTGGTGTTGCCATCCCGGTCATGCGTAAAAACCTCCTTATAGTACCTTAGTCCATTTTGATTATTAACAACAGATGCAATAAGGCTTGTTTCATTATTTGTACTTTCAAACCGAAAGCCGGTTTGATAATAAGTACCACTGTTGGGGTAAATTTGTTTTACTCCGGTAAGTGTTACCTGTTCTGCTAAAGCATCTGTGGTAACAGCAGCGACTGAATTATTTTCTTTAGTGCAACCTGCAAAAACGATAAAGCATAGTAGCAGTAACAGGGTATTTCGATTCATAATTTCAGGAGAGTATAATTAGAAGTTTTAAAGAAATCTATAATTATATATGTAATTTTTTGCAACTATCATTAACTTAAACGCAAATAGTGCTGAAAAAGTATAATCATTCGATTTTTTTTGTGCTGTTAGTGTAAGGGGTAAGTAAATGAGCGAAGTCGTGCCAACAATATCGAATGCTGCAACAAAATTAAAAACTCTCCATTCTTCAAAGCAAATGCACCGGTTTTTTCCTTAGCCGCCGCTTGTGTTTTCTCAGCCGTCGTGGGTACATCGCTTCAATCGCCGCACCCATCCTTCGCTGTTCCGCCCGGGTTCGTGTCCGTAATAAAATAAAAGCCCGGTTGCATGTACTGTTCCTTCGCCGGGGTTCGTGTCCGTAAAAAAATAAATGCCCGGTTGTCGCTTCACGCAACGGAACTACGATAATAAAAGACAGTGATGCGTGAGGCGACATCATGGCGTCGAAGCTCCTTTAGGGGGTTGGAGTTTCCACTCCCGGTTGTTTCAACTTCCAACCCGTCTTGGCTTTTTCATCATCCACTATCTTCTTTACTTCTGCCAATAGTTTTTTAGCATCATAAACAATTCCGTCTTTAACAGTATACTTTACCCCGCCTGCTCTTACTACTTTATTATCTACTGTAACTCTTACAGCACCCGTACCATACAATACCTGTAAATTTTCCAATGGGTTTACATCTACAATAACCATATCAGCCAGCTTACCCACTTCTATACTTCCCAAATCCTTTTCCGCACCCAATGCCTGTGCACCATAAAGAGTTGCTGAACGGATTACTTCCAGCGGATGAAAACCTGCTTCTCTTAATAATTCCAATTCTCTTATATAACCAAAGCCGTAGGTTTCATAAATGTACCCATTATCACTGCCGGTAGTAACACGACCGCCGCGGTTTTTATATTCATTTACAAAGGTCATCCACAAGCGGTAATTTTCTTTCCAGGCAATTTCATCTTCTGTTCCCCAATGCAGCCAGAAAGAACCGTGCGACTGACGGCCGGGTTCATAAAATTTCCATAACGAAGGAAGTGTATAGGTTTCATGCCACTCCGCTCTTCTTGCCCGATGCAAATCCCTTGTTGCATCATAAATATTAAACGTAGGGTCTATTGTAAAATCATGACTCAGCAATTCATTCATCACCTTATTCCATTTTTCGCTGTAAGGCGGTGCTGCCTGTTTCCATAATCTTCCGGCTTCACCAAACCGGTCGGCTTCATTGGCATAATTATAATTGAGCGAATAGTTTTGTACCGTTTTATCTTCAAACATTGCCTCGGGCAAGCCGTACCAATGTTCCATTGATGTTAATCCCGCCCTTGCCGAATTTAATACACTCCATCTTGCTACATCCATTTGTGCATGATGACAGCAACTTCGCAACCCCAATCGTTTATTTTCTTTTAACGCTGCATCCATAATTTGCGGGGCGGCGCCAAAAAATTTTATACCGTCCGCGCCTTTCTTTTGATTGTTGCGCACCCAGGCAATAGCGCTGTCAACAGTAGCAATGGGTTGTTTGCTTCCCGCACCAAAAGCGGTATAAGCAAAAATGCGCGGTGCGGTAATTTTATTTTCACTGCTCAATTTTTTTTCATCCAGCACCCAATCAAGGCCGTTACCGCAACTTGGGTCGCGGATAGTGGTAATGCCATGTGCCATCCACAATTTAAAAACATACTCAGCCGGTGTGCCTTGTTGCTCGCCGCCTATGTGACCATGCATATCAATAAAACCCGGTAACAGGTACATGCCTTCGCAATTTATTTCTTTACCGCCTTCTTTTAATTGTGGCCGAAGTTTGGCGTCAATAGCCACACCCGGTGAGCCAAGATTGGCAATGCGTACAATACGGTTTTTCTCCACCACAATATCTACCGGCCCGATGGGAGGCGCCCCAGTACCGTTAATTAATATTACACCGCGGATAATGAGTTGCGGCCAAGGCCCTTCCCCGTCTTTTGCCAATGGCGCTTTGGGTATTTGTGCAAACAGTTTTGAAACAAACAATATGGAAAGCAACAAGAGTTTTATTGAATGCATAAGCAATGGTTGAGGGTGGAAATTACGAATAAAAATAATTGCCGGCCTGCTGAAGTTTCCAACTGAGGTAAAATTTCGTTGGATAAATTTGTACAGGTTGTATGCGTCTGTTCAGCTCATAGCCCGGTAAGTCTATGTAATAAAACAATAGAATATAACTACTGTTCCGTGAGTAGTTGATGCAGGAGACAATCTCATTTTATTGAGATGCGGTAAATATATCAACTGTGCTGAAGATGCCGGCATCAGAAGTTCCACCGGCAACCAGAATTTTGTTGCCACCCGCAGCCGCGGCAAGGTAAATTCTTGGAATAGTAAGCTGATTTGCCGTCCAGGTATTGGCAGTGCTGTTATAAACATCAACAGTATTAAAATACGGCGAAGCGTAGCTACCATTGAAACCTCCTGCAAAAACCACCATATTTCCTGCGGCTGCTGCTGATAAAAAAGTTCTTTGGATGCTAAACTCATTTGTTGTCCATGTATTTTTCTCTATATCATAAATATCAACTGTATTTACAGGCAGAAAAGCCGAAGTACCCCCGCCGAAATAAATTTTATTTCCTGCAGCAACGGCAGAGATGCTGAATCTTGCGACACTAAGCTCGGCAGTTGCCCAAGTATTGGTGGTTATATCATAAATGTCCACCCTTTTGGATGGAATATATCCGTTTGAGGACGGATTGATTCCTGTTATTCCGCCGGCAAATACTATTTTATTTCCTGTAGCAGCAGCAGTCGGCAAAAGTCTTGCTTCGCTAAGTTGTGAGGTAGTCCAAGTGTTGGAAGTTGTATTATAAATTTCTGCTGCTTTTGAATAAATGTTATAATCAATGGCTCCGCCGGCAAATATCATTTTATTGCCGGCAGCAGCAGCGGCCATCCCGGTTTTGGCTTCACTTAATTGGGCTATCGTCCATTTGTTAGCGGCTATGTCATAAATATCTATTCTTCGGCTATATTGCGCATTTTGATTATAGCCACCTGCAAATATTGCTTTATTTCCTATAGAGGCGGCTGTCAGATCGTACCTGGCTTCACTTAACTGTCCTGTTGTCCAGTTACCCGTAGTAACATCATATATATCTACTGCGGTTGAAAAGTTAACATTGGTTCTAAGGCCACCTGCAAAAAATAATTTATTGCCATTAGAAGCAGATGCGAGCCTGTATCTTGGTTCAGATAAATTTGCAGTTTCCGTATGGGTTATTTTAGTAAAGGATGAATCGGTGGACGGAGAGTTTGGGGATGGGTTGTTTGGTGTTTGTTCCCTGTTACATGCTGCAAGCGAAAAAATGGACAATCCCGTTATTTGCACTATAAAATTCAGGTTAAATATTTTTTTCATTTTATAAAGCTATAAAAATTTTGAAATAAACGCAAATACACCCCTGCTTTTTCCGGCGCAGGTTCTTGCCGGTAATAAATTAAAGCCAAAGTACCTGTTTCGGCACACACGAACTCGGCCGTTGTTGGTAGCCTCAGTAAAGCATCACACCGTCGTTGGTGTGATGGGCGGGTGATGTGTGTTGCTCAACAACGAAACGAATTAAAGACTCTTCGCCCCGTACATTGGAGCAATAAAGAAATAGATACGAGTATATTTTTTGAACTGCTGCAATCAATAAAAGACTTTTGGTAGTATATATTATTTCCTCAGCCCCGGTTCCTGTCCGTAAAAATAAATGCCCGGTTGTCGCTCCACGCAACGGAACTACGATAATAAAAGACAGTGATGCGTGAGGCGACATCATGGCGTCGTTTTGTAGGCGCCCTCCGTTCCGGTTCGTGTCTTCGTTTGGGGTCGCGTCCGTGAAAAATAAATGTCCCGATGCGTTTAGTGTTCCCGCTGTTGGGCGGTTGGTCTGTGGCTCCGCATATGACGGGCAAGTTGTGTTGCAGATCAGCCCAAATTTTTTTCTTTATTGTTGTCGCCGTCCGTCGTTGGTAATTAAGCGAGACGGTTATAGGGGCAAAGGTGATTATTTTTTCAGGGAAATGAATTAAATTTACCAAAATGATTTTATGGCTGCCCCCGTTTTAGATAATGAGTTTATGCAATATTGGTCAAAGCTTACCACTACAGAAAAGGAATCGCTTTTGAGTGTGGCTAAACAATATGTGCAGCTAAAGAGCGAGGACAGCGATGACCTTCGCAAGCAGTTAGTAATGGAAGAAAGAACGGCTTACCTGAAAGGGGAGGGCAAATCTTTTACTTGGGATGAAGTAAAAAATATGGCCACCGACAAAGAGAAAAGGAATGGCCTTTAAAATTGAAATCAGACCGCTTGCCGCCATCGAAATTATTGAAGCATACGATTGGTATGAATTGCAGAGAGAAGGTTTAGGAACTGAATTCCTGATGGAGCTTGAAATTTTTTACTCAGCGCTTTAAAGAAACCCCGATACATATTCTTATTACCATAAACCCGTACGGCAAGGAACACTCAACAGGTTTCCGTATACTGTTGTTTATGAAAATTTTGATGATGTAATTGTTATTTACAGTGTGTTTATGTACAGGCAAAGCCCTGATAAAAAAAGAAGCGGTTAATACCGACTTCTCCGACTGCGTTCCGATAAATATCAGTATACTTTTCAGCATTGATGCTGTTTTATTATAATTCAGTCTCGTCCTGTTTACCCGGTGGGCTGTCATCAGCATGAGGTTTTCTGTTTTCCATACACTTTCACCAAGTAAGTTTTCTTTACTCAGGTTCATGCGTTCGCCCAGGTTCGTGTCCTAACAAATAGTTTCAGCGGCCGGAAATTTGTTATGCAGCATCTATAATCATATATTTATATGTTAGAGGATGTGCTATATCGGCCCAAAAGATTCTAAGCATCACTTAATGAAAATCATTACATGACAAATGCCGTAGAAATAAAAAACCTGTTTAAATATTACGGCAAGCTCCGGGCATTAGACAATATTGTACTCAATGTTCCTGAAGGAGCTATTTACGGATTGGTTGGACCAAACGGTGCAGGAAAAACCACCCTGATAAAAACACTTGTGGGGACGCTGGAACCCACAACGGGAAGTGTAAAAGTTTTGGGATTACACCCATTGCAGGACAAATGGAAACTGAGGCAACAAATAGGTTACATGCCTCAGACACCTGCTTTGTATGATGACCTTTCTGCAAAAAGGAATATCATGTTTTTTGGAGAAGCACAAAATGTTCCTGACCTGGAAAAAAAAGCAGATGATATTTTAGCTTTTGCAGAACTGACAAACCGTGCCAATGACCTTGTGCGCACTTTCTCAGGAGGAATGAAAAAAAGGGTATCACTTTGTTGTGCACTAATACATCAACCAAAAATTGTTTTCCTGGATGAACCAACTGCTGCTATTGACCCGCATTTAAAAATCCAATCATGGAACCTGTTCCGCCGACTTGCTAAAACCGGAATAACTTTATTTATCAGTACTCACCTGATGGATGAAGCTTTATTGTGCGACAAAGTAACTATCCTCAGTAACGGAGAAATTATTGCTGTAGACACACCTCAAAAAATATTGGAAAGAGGCAAAACAAAATTGAAATTTTCTGAGAATGGAGAAATAAAAGAAAGCATTATAAATTCTACTCCTGAAAGCCTGGCGAAAGAATTACAAAGATTGGGTTTGAAACAAAGTATTACATCCATTTCTTTACATCCTGATAATATTGAAAATATTGTTCTTAACATTATAGGAGAAAAGAAAAATTCAGAACCAAAGCAATGAATACATTTATTATAGCCAAACGAATAGTAAAACAATTGCAAGGCGATAAAAAATATCTTGCCCTTTCCATTATTGCCCCTCTCATCATTATCTATTTTCTAAAACTTCTGTTTAATGCTTTCCCGCCAAATGTTCCAATAACAAATTTTACTATACCAATCGGCGCTTTAATTGTACATTTTTTAAGTTTTCTTTTATGCGCTATACTTCTTGTACAGGAAAGAACAAGAGGAACATTAGAGAGAATGTTGATCAGCGGTTACAGGCGAACATCAATTATTGGAGGTTACACATTTGGGTATTTAGGGCTGGCGACTATACAGGCGGCAGCGGTACTTTTTGAATCACTCTGGCTTTTTAATTTGGATTACAGCGGACAAACCATTTTTCTTTTGTTCATTGTTATTTGGTTGCTTGCCGTTGTATCAGTAATGCTTGGAATTTTTATATCCACATTTGCTCAAAATGAAGGGCATGTGTTTCCTTTTATTCCGCTGGTTATTCTTCCATCGGTTTTTTTGACCGGATTAATTATTGACACAAATACGCTTCCGGCTTGGGCTGCATTTATCGGGAAATGCCTCCCCTTACATTATGCAGTTAATATTATTCATGAAATCATAAAGCCGGAATACTCATTGCATAATACCTATTTGGATTTTGTCATCCTTATTGGATATATTTTTCTATTATGGATTCTTGCTTCGTTAACACTGAAAGAAACGCAGTGATAAAAATAAAACCCAACTTATCAACTTGGCGGACACAGAAGCCCGTACAAGTCCTTAAATTTTTACTTTAATCTTCAAATTGAACTTCCCCGTAGTTACATTTTTTGGTGCAGTAACACCAATAAGAATAGTATAGTAGCGATCAGTAGGGTTATTAAACTCTACTTTTCTTTCACTTGTCTGTATTTTTCCGCTCCATTTTCCATCCCATTTGTGATCAGCTTCACAGGTAATACAGTATGGAAGGTTGGGCACAAGATAATATTCCCGTGTGCCCGACATATATGCATATATACTCAGATTAGCTGTATCATCAACCGGTATTACACTGATGTTCATAATAGAATGCGGAGGGATTGCGGTAGTAAAAAAAACATGATTCCCCATAAACTTTATATTTTGGGTGGTTGGAAAACAGGCATTAGAACTGTTGGAAGCCCAGCGAAGATCTTCGATTTTTCTCCCGCGGGCAAGGTCCCCCGATACGATTACAGAATCATTGCCAATACTTTCTGCAACTGTTACTTCGTCCGGCCATTGTGCCATCATTAATAAGGGCAATGCCGTTATCAGTAACAGGAGGCAACTGTTTTTTTTCATGATATTATTATTGTTAAACATTTAAAAATTATTTAATCGCTGACATTTACTTTGAAAGTAAAATTCTTTGATGCACCTTCTGCATTAAAAGGTTTACCATTCAATAACACCGTAACTTTTACTACATAACTGCCTGCTGTAAAAGGCGGTTTGAAATCAGTTATATCATATTCATCACTTTCACCCGGTTCAAAATCCCATCTTTCCAATACTTTAGGTGAAATATTAAATGCTTCTTTATCGTATGTACCGGCTCCTCCGGGGCTTGCAACAACTGAAAATTGAAAACTGTAATTGCCTTCGGGCCATGTAGTTTCTCCGCTATTGGTAGCTGTAAAGTGCAGCGGAAGAAATCTTGTAGCTCCTCTCTTAACATTAAGCGAAGTAGCCTTGGCAGTTAATGAAACCCCGTAATCAGCTGCTACAACAAACTTTACTTTGTCAACATTACTTACAGTTTTATTGCCCCATTTTAGGAAAACATCCACATCATATTCACCCGGCATTACGGGTCCTGTAAATTTTATTTTTAAATTGCGGGTAGCACCGGGATCAAGCGGGTCGCCTAGATTGAGTTCCTTATTAAATGCTTCTCCTGCCGTGCCTGATCCCCGATACATCATAGTTACCACATAATCGCTTTTGTATTTGATGATGGCTGCTTCCCGGGTATTTTTCACACTCACCGTCACTTCATTACTTACTCCGGGCTCAGTTTTTAAATCGCCGTTTATTCGAACATTTGCAACAACCTGTGAGAATGCGGCGATGGTTGCTGTAAGCAATAAATAACAAAGCAAAAAAATTGTCTTCATACTATAATGATTTAATTTCAGAGCTTTAGTGAGGCTCTTTTATTTCGTATAATTTTTTGAATTTTTCAGAAGTCTTTTCTGCTGCGGTTTCTTGTTTTTTATGTTCTTCCTCCTCATCTTCTATTTCTCCTATGATTAGCCGGGTATATGATTCGAAATCATCGTTGTCTTTTTGAGATGCTTTTTTGCCTGTATATTTTTCAGGATGCGATTGTGCGTCCCTGAGCTTTCTTAATGCTTCGTCAAAAAATTCCCTTAACCCGGCCCTCGCATTGTTAAGTCTTTTAAAGGCTTCTATTCCTTCCTCAATTTTTCCGTTCACAGTTGTCAACTGTTCTCTGAATTTTAACAGTTCAGCTTCCTTTTCTTTCAAAAGCTTTTGGTTTGGAATGCTGATTTTTTTTTCTGCAATTATAGTTTCTTTTATCTTTTTAAGTTTACCCAGCAGGTTATCTTTTTGGCTTTCCAGGATATCGTAATGAATTTTTTCCACTTCATTCTTCCAATACTGTACTTCGTCAGCAATTGCTGTTGCTTCTTTCCGCAGATCATGGAAGGGTATAAGCGTTACTCCTTTGCCGGTTGCGGCTGTTGTTCTGAAGTCATCAAGAGTTTGACCCGATAACACACAAGGGGAGAGAATGAAAAGAATATGCAGCACAAAGAAAAGTTTCCTGTAATTAGAAAAAAACAGTTGCAGGAAAATGATTGTATTTAACTTTTTCATATTTGATAAGGTTTGAATTGAATAATTTCCTTATCAAAATTCCGGTATAATGAAAGTAATCTAATTACCCTTTTGGGTTATATTTTAAAAATACCCTTAAAGTAGTACTTGCAATTCTTCTTCGCCGGGTTTGTGTACTTAATAAATACCACGATGTCGCCCCGTACATTGGAGCAATAAAGAAATAGATACGAGTATATTTTTTGAACTGCTGCAATCAATAAAAGACTTTTGGTAGTATATATTATTTCGGGAAAGGGCTTACTACAATTGTATGCTCGCCCCGTTTGCCCGACAGAGGAATATTTTTTAAACCGCGATCTGTATAGCTTGCCGTTAATATATATACGCCTGTGCCCGAATTCTTGCCGGTTCGAAATGCTCCTTCAAGCCCGGTGTAATAACAAATATTTTTATCGGCACTATGTTTAAGTATCCAATTGAGCATTTCTTTTGCCTGTTCTTTAATGATTTCCGGTTGAGGAGGCATCACCGGTACTCCCCATACACCGGAAGATCCGTTTATTATTTTTTTTGTAAGCGACTCTATCGTGGCCGTATTGTAAGTGTATCGTTTGGCTATTGTTTCAAAAGAAGGACCTGTCAATTTATTTTTAACCGAATGGCAGGTGAAACAATTCGATTTCATTAACAATAAAACAGCCGCGGGATCCTTACGGGTATTTATATTATTCGCTAAGTATTTTTTTACATGCAGCGAATCCGCCAGGTAGGCAACCTTCATTAAAACCTCATTATCCGGTATTTCATTGTATTCGGAATTTCCGTCTTCTTTATCTGTTATGCTGATGGAATAGTTAACTATGGCATTCTGCTTAAATCTGCTTTTGTTTAACGGAGCCGTAATACGAACTGCGGGTGCACTGTTTTCTGTATGCACGGGTAATGTTGCAAATGCAGCATATAAAAAGATAACCGGTAAAAAGGGAGAATATAATAGTGAAAATTAATCCGGCACGCATAGCTGTTTTAATTTATGCTTCATGTATTTCATTGGCTACCCGGTTAGCGGATCTTGTTGCAGCTTCAGTTCCCCAATTCAGGTTATCGGCATAAGCGCCTGCAAAATGAATTCGGCCATGCGGTTTCATAAGATGCGGCCAGAATTTTTTTAACTCACCAATAGGGAAGGGGAGTCTTTCACATGTAGGAGAAAAAGTTTCCTTTGTCCAGTCTCGACTGATGGCCTGTTCAATGGTATCTTTTTTCCCGGGGTACACTTCCCGAAATGCAGCCAATGCCCGTTGGGGTGAAACGCCGCCCGCCCCTGTTCCTAATACAATAACGCGGTGTGTATCCACTTCATCTGCCGAATGCCATACGCTCCAGAGATCAGGATGATCGAAGTGCATATTAATACTAATGCCGTCGTCCTGCCAGAATTTCGAACTTGCCTGAAATACAAATCGTGAATAAGAGTCGTATGTAATATTATCAAAGATGTATTGCTTTTCGGCCGGCATGGCCGGTTCTACGGGAATATTCTTAAAAGCCGGTAAGGGAATACAATTCACAAAGAAATCCGCTGACATCTCTTTCCGTTCGTTGTGTTGCTTATAGCTAACGGTTACACCTGTTTGCCCGTGTTTTATAGAAGTTACAGGGCAGTTTAATACTACACGTGGACCAAGCCTTTTTGCAAAAGCATTCGGAAGCATTTGATTACCGTCTTTTAACCTGTAAATTTCCGTGGGGTATAAAGGAACGCCCCGTATATTTAATATGGCAGCTGTCCATAATTCAAACAAGGCAGATGAATTCTCCTCTCCCAAAAATCTCAATGCCGCTTTGGAGGCTCCGTCTTTTTTATAAAGATTGGCCATGGGTATTTTATCTAAGTCATCATAGCCAATATTAAAGGGTTGGTATTCGTCTTTAAACTTATCAAGGTAGGGCCCCGTATAAAGCGATTTCAGATCCCACCAGGGATGAGCAGATAAATAGGTTACTTCCCTATCGTTAAATCCTAATTTTTTTAATTCTGCCGGATCTCTCAGCATTTCTTCCGTATAGAACCTGCCGTTGATTCTTCTTAATTCATTTTTTCTTCTTGGATAAGGAAGCGCTGTAAGATTAAATTCTTTGATATATTCCCAATATTTATCGTAACCCGGTTTTGTAATATGCTCCTGGCCAAAATCGCCATACAATCCATCCGACAATCCGTCGTGTACTGTAAAAACATGTCCTCCGTGCCGGCCCGATGCTTCAAGAACAATTACTTCATGGCCCTTTTTCATCAACTCATAAGCGCAGCACAATCCCGCAATACCGGCTCCGCCAACAATAATCTTTTTGACTGATCGGGGAGATTTTATCAAACTCTCTTTCCGTTCATCCGGATTGCCGGCAAGACCGGAATTGGTTTTCAATACAGCGGAACCCATACCTGCAAGCATAGTTTTTTTTATAAAATCCCTTCTTTTAAATGCACTCATACGTAGCAGTTTGATTTTTTACAAATTTTCAGACAACGGTATTAATTATAGTATCAGAAAATACGAAAGGGGGTTTACAAAACGGATTAGTATCAGAAATTAAAGTTAGGCAGATTCCGGACTGCCTGATGTATAATTTTTTTTAAAAAATGAAGGTTAATCCTTTGCCTCCTTTGTGTTCGTAATAATAAAAGCCCCTTGTCGCTTTACGTATCGGAACTACGATAGTGAAGAGAAAATTTTGGGTATGGCGACATCAGGGTGTCAATGTTCCTGCCGGTAGGGTAGTTGGTCTGCATCCCGATAACTATCGGTAATACTTTTCGGCATTGATACTGTTTCAATAAAGTAATACCCGTTCTGCTTGTCATGCTAAGGTATGAAGCATCCTGTACGCAGGTCTTGCGCACCGGATGCTTCATTTCGTTGCGCTCAGCATAACAGCCCACAGGGTAAACAGTACGGGGTTTTCTGTTTTCGATACAGTTTTACTAAGTAAGTTTTCTTTACTCAGCTCCATTTATTCGCCTGCGTTAATGTCAGTGTCCGCAATAAAACACTACTCACCTGAAACCTTAATTACCCAAACATGATCAGCAGCTTTTCGGGCAGCAGGAGGTACTGCTATTTCAACAGTATTTTCTTTTTGTATCCAACCGATTTTTAATTTGCTCCCAAGCAATTGCAGTTTATCTTTTTTTGTAAATAGCATTTTTGAAAGAATTATTTTATCTTTTGGAAAATTAAAAAGAAAAATATATTTCGTTTTGCCATCCTTTGATTGCGTAAACCGAGTGTCATCTCCGTCCTTAAAAACTTTATACATTCTTGTACCATATATAGCTTCCCCGTTTATTTTCATCCAGGCGCCTATTTCTTTCAGCCGGCTGTAGGCAGTGTCATCAAATTCGCCAAGGGGGCTTGGGCCAATATTCAATAAATAATTACCTCCCTTACTTACAATGTCAACTAATTTTTCAATTATTTCGTTGGCAGGTTTATACACATCATTGGGAACATAACTCCAACTGTTTGCCATCGTCATGCAGGTCTCCCACGGGTAGGGTAATCCTTTATCAGGAATATGCTGTTCCGGCGTAAGATAATTTTGTTGCTCACCGGGTACCGCCCTGTCTACTACAATCAACTTCGGTTGTTTCGCTCTAACTTCTTTTACCAGGCGGGGCATATCAATATCCTGGTTTTGCGGATTTCGTGCCCATCTTACTCCTTCGTATATTTCTTTTAAATAATTATGTACTTCTTCTTCTGTTGTTTTGCGAACCCAGCCGCCATCCAGCCAAAGAATATCAACCTTGCCATAGTCGCTTACTAATTCATTAATCTGGTTATGAGTAAAGTCCGTAAATTTTTTCCATCGCTCGGGATACTTAGAGATGGAATAGTTAGCATTGCGATCTGACGCAGGAAAATTTTTCCACCAGTAGTAGTCGGAATGCCAATCAGGTTTTGAGAAATAAGCGCCTACCCAAAAATTTTGACTTCTGAATGCATTAAAAATTTCCTTGGTTACATTGCTGCGCGGGTTTGAAGAAAAAGGCGTGCCCTTATCAGTTATCTTGTAATCGGTATACTTAGAATCGAACATGCAGAAGCCGTCATGATGTTTGGTAGTAAACACCATGTATTTCATACCGGCATCTTTTGCCGCCGTTGCCCATTTTTCAGGATTAAATTTTACCGGGTTGAAAGTGGTCTTCAGGTTTTCATAAGCTTTTACATAATCATTGTAATTATCAGCTACACCGGCTTTCCTGGCCCCTGTGGCCCAACCCAAATCCTCCGGGCAAATGCTCCAGCTTTCCACAATACCCCATTGGCTATAGCTGCCCCAGTGCATAAGCAAGCCGAATTTTAAATCCTTCCATTCTTCCAACCTTCGCTGAATGGCAGTGTCGGGGTCGGGGAAATATTCATTGTGCTGTGCAAAAAGGTTTTGCGAAAATAGAATGAGCAATCCAAAGAAACTTAATTTTTTCAGGGCGAATGTATTTGGTTTCATTATACTTGTTTGTTAATTAAAAATTCGGCTTTCTAAATAAACGTAATATAACAAAACTATTTTTTTTATGTTATAAATACTTGATCAATGTCCGGGCTCAAGTAAATAAAAATATAAATGCCTGTCGTCGCTTAGCACAATGAAATTGCAAGTAAAGTGATGCGTGAGGCAGTATTTTGCAGCCCCGGTCTTGTTCCAACAACCCGGGTTACTTCAATCATCATAAAAAACTGATATATTTGAGCAATCAGTTTCATTTAATCATTAATATATGTTTAGCCTGTTAGTAAAAAATATTATACTTGCTGCTGTCTTATCAGTAACAGTAATAAATGTACAAGCGCAAAAAGTAAAGGAACCCAAAGCTTGGAGTGATGAATGGGCAAAGCCTTATCAGCCATTCAGGATTGCAGGCAACCTGTATTATGTAGGTACTTACGATTTGGCCTGCTACCTCATCACCACCCCTCAAGGAAATATATTGATCAACACGGGACTTGCCTCATCTGCGAAACAAATAAAAAACAATATTGAAACATTGGGGTTTAAGTTTACTGATATTAAAATATTGCTGAACACGCAGGCGCATTACGACCACATGGGCGCCATGGCTGCCATAAAAAAGAAAACCGGCGCACAATTGATGATAAATGAAAAAGATGCCGGCGTATTGAAAGATGGCGGCAGTTCAGATTATGCGGTGGGCGGCAAAGGCAGCACATTCAAACCGGTAACACCCGACCGTTTACTCCGCGACGGTGATACAATTCAATTGGGCGATATGCAATTAGTGATGCTGCACCACCCCGGTCATACAAAAGGTTCCTGTAGTTTTTTATTTACGGTAAAAGATGAGCAGCAATCTTACAAAGTACTTATTGCTAATATGCCTTCTATCGTTACGGATAAACCATTTGCTGAAGTAACTGAATACCCGGAAATAACAACCGACTATGCTTATACATTAAAGGCGATGAAAAATATTTCGTTCGATATATGGGTTGCTTCGCATGCCGGTCAGTTTAGTCTGCACGATAAACATAAACCGGGCGATGCATACAATCCCGCTGCTTTTATTGATAAGGCCGGTTATGATGCTGCCATCAACGATTTGCAAAAGGAATATGATGAGAAGGTGAAGAAATAGTAAGTTGTGAAAGCAGGCGCCGTTACACAGATAACAAAAACCGGTAATCCCAATAAACTCATTATAAAGTTGGCAAACAGCATTCGCTTAATTATTGATAAACTGACCCATAAACCCAATAAGCTTTTTCTAATAGACGGTTTGGGAGCGTTTTTGACTGCTTTCTTTTTAGGAGTAATTCTTGTAAGATTTGACACTGCTTTCGGGATGCCGCGGAGAACCCTTTATTTTTTATCGGCGGTAGCCGGCATTTACACTGTTTATTCTTTTGGCTGTTATTTTTTTGTTTTGAGTAATTGGCGTCCATTTCTGAAAGCCATTACCATTGCGAATATGATTTATTGTTTTCTTACCATTGTATTGGTAATTTACTTTTATCAAGGCCTGACTATTTGGGGGTTGATTTATTTTTCCCTTGAAATCACTGTGATGTGTATCTTGATATTCACCGAAAGAATGGCGCTTTCTGAAAGCGTAAACAGAAGTGTATTAAAGTAAATCAGACCATGTCCCTGTCCGTATCTGATAAACACCTTTGAAAACCGGTAAGCAATAACAAAAAAAGTAAAGAATATATTTTCAGTTCTGTATTTATGTTTACCTCAAATCATCGCTCCTTTCGCCACCATTACCAATGCTGAACAAGTAACCAACAGCCGCTGTAAATGCCGTTGCATTTTTTTTTACATTGAAACGTTGCTGATAATCCAGTTGAAAGCGAAAACGATGTACCGGGTTTAAACGTAAATCCAGACCGGTTACTGAGCGGAACCGATTGAACTTACTTTCAGGTCTTCCATACAGTGTAATTTATACCGAATATAAATAGTACTTAGTCCACGTCCGTACCGGCATGGGCGGGCAAAGCTGCTTTACGTCGGCATAATGCCATCTTATTCCGATGGCAATTGGAACACGTAGTCCCTGCCCGTACGGAGGCGGGCTTTGGACTACTTAGTAAATCAAGATGGTATTACAAACAAATTGTAATAGGTTTTGTTGATCTGCAAAAAAATTTCACCAATTTTTTCTTACATAAATTTTTCTCCGTTCCTGCGGCAAGGGCGGCAAGTAATTAAATTTGTCGCACCGGCTGTTTTTTATTTTATAATGCTTTCGGTCTTCAACTTCTGTTTTATCCCATTCAGCCACCACCATCAATTCCTCTATATAGTCGCTCTTTTCATAATTAAATAAAAAAGTGTGCAATATGGTTTCAGCGGGTGTAAACTGTATGCCGCCAAAATTGAGTTTACTTTCGTAAGCCCGAAAGAAATTATCAATGCTGTAATTTTTTCCGTTTAGTGAAATATGTTCTATCATGGCGTCATTTACGCGTAAATCCTTTAATGCTCGTTTGGCTTTTCTGTTTATTGTTTCCATAAATCCACCCTGGTTGAGGGTCTCATGATTGAGACCGCTGGCAATGATTTCATAAGCAAGTACCCTCCTGTCTTTTTTATGCTCGGCAAAACAGAGCGAGTTATTACTTTCATCATCGTACCATATTTCTGCAATGCCCCCGGTATGAATGTCGCCGCTGATGATATAGGGTTTGACGTTTCTTTTTATTCTTGCCTCCAGTAAATAACGGATGATGCTGTCACGCTGTGCGATATTGTATTCACTGTCCCATCCGTCGGATACATCATCTTTCAGTTCTGCATTTAATTTACCTGTAAGGTCAATTATTTTCCTGTAAGTAATAAACAAGGGTATAGAAGATAAAAGCATGATCTCTTCACCTTCCTCCCGCTTTGCTAACCAATTTTTAAATGCGGATAATTGTAAGCTGCTCATGGCCTGTCTTTGATTGATATCCCGCTCGCTTCTTAAATCAAAAACAAAGCAGTGCTTTCCGCCAATAACGAATGCCCGGTGCAGTGATTGGTTGTGCTGTACTAATTCATCAACAGGTGTTGCGGTTGCAGGCCCCTTTATCCACTGATGTTCAATAAATGCGCGACGGCTTTGCAGGTAATATGTTTTTAGCGGCTGTGTTAATTTACCATTGTTGTATTCATCGCCCTGCGATCCCCAACCATCACGTATTTCATGATCATCCCACATACTGAAAGATGGCTTATTGGCAAATACCTCCTGCAGTTTATCAAAAGAAGCAAAGTGGAGGTACATATTGCTGAGATGGGCGGCGTAACAATTTGTATCTACCAGCGGCATGGGTTTTTCTTTGATCTGCCATACGGAGATGGTTGTTTTTTTTCCTGGTTTTTATAGCCTGCATCAACATATACCTGGTCGCCGGTACCAAGAATAGCTTTTACATTTTTTACTGCGGGTTGAAAAAGTCGCTGCTCCTGATGAAGAAATTCATATTTACCGCTGTCATTATTGCGGTATTGCCGGTAATAATGAATCGGTTTTTCGAGGGCGATTTTATTAAACAGGTTACGCATAAAATAATTGGAGTTATGCTTCCCCTTATTCAGCATGGCTTCCCCTGATTTTTTACTTATTTCAAAGGGTTCAAAACAGCCGTAGAGTAAAATGGTGAAAAATGTATCGGCTGTATGTACGTTTTCATTACCTGCCGCAAATGCAGTAACGCTGTTTGCATTATTGTAAGTAATGCCGTCCGTGGAAAAGAAAACCTGTACGGTACCTGCAGGCAAGGCTGCAACGGTAGTGTAGTTGGGAGGAAATAATTGTTGAGGTTGAAGTATTTCAGTATGGTTACCGTTTAGTACTTTGAACCGGTTGAACTTACTGCCGCCTTTGATGAGCAACCGCCCGTTTCCATTAGCAGCAGGAAAAGCAGCCTGCACGGTAAATCCTTTTACATTATAATCCGTTCCTTCCGGTGATAAGGGAAATGCAGTACAACTTTCATTTTGGGCATTTACAAGCAGATTTAAGAACATACAGGTTAAAAAGATAAATTTTTTTTTCATTCGTATAATATTTAGCAAATTTTATGCCCTAAGATTTTTTGTGATCATTGGCCGGGTTGTAAAACAGTGTTTTGCAAAAACCGCTTGCTTATTTCGGGTGTTGGTATTTCGCAGGCTTCCTTTTTTCCAAACAGGCAATATCGGTTTCCGGCGAATAAATTATATGCCGGATTGCGTAAGGGTGCGGGTATAATTATCAGTAAGTACATCAGTTTCTATACGCCGTTTAATCTCCTGCTTATTATACTTACTACCTGATCCGGGAACCCCATTTTTTATTTCTTATTTATGATGGCTAAAGGCTGTTAAGGAGTTCATCGGATCCGGTATTCAGGTATATTTTATGAAGGCTTTGTTTGATAAAAAAGCAAAAAAAACACCTGTTATTCTACAAAAAAAATAAAACTTTGTTTTTGAAGTTACATTATCATTGTAACGGCAACTGTATATAAAAAATGTCATTGTATGGAATTTAAATCGTTAGTTTTCGCGGGCCTGGTATCTTCTCTTTTAATTACGGGTTGTAAAAAAGATATTGACTACAGACAGGCTGCAGAGCAGTTATCCAATAGTAATACCTCTATCGGTTCGGGTTCAAATTCCCGGCTCTCTTACGGGGATTCTGTTTTTTATTTGCAAAATCAATCGGGAAATTATACCGTACTTCCCGTAAGTAAGCCCAATGTTCCGGGCTACTTTAAAGTGATACCCATGGGGCTGCTTTTGGATAGTGCAACCGGCCGTATTAATGTATCGCAGAGCGAAACGGGGCTTCGTTATAAAGTTTATTACCTGGGAGTCAACGGAGACAGGTTGGACAGTACCAAAATTGTTATTTCCGGTATAGATTACAAGGATGCGATTTACGAAATTGCATCTACTCCCAATAACTATGATACGGCATTTCCTATTTATAATGCCCGTCCCGAGCTTTTGGTTCCCTGCGGAGATGATGATGAAGATGATGACGGAGATTTGGATGATGATGACAATGCCTGTGTATTTGATGAGACCGATTTAAATAATGACGGCAATGATGATATACCGGGTGTAATACAGGATAAGTTACTGGTAGATATAAAAAAGGGAACCATTGATGTGGAAGCATCTTTTCATGCAGGTGTTTTCGGTTCGTCTGATCCTGCCAACGGGTTGTCAAAAGATTTTACTTTTTATTACCGGTTACAGGATGCGAGTAACAGGGCGTTAAATAAAATTTCAGTACGCCTGTATCACTTTAAAAAACGAAGCGATATACCGCAATTCCTCCTGGATACTTTAAATCTCAGAAATCAAATCTCGGCCGCTGTTAACAGCAGAACTGCTAATGACAGCAGGGTAATGAGTATAAGCAGCCGGTTAGAATTTGAAGCCAGGCCTAAGCGACCGCCTGTTATAATTATCATAAGTCAATAATAACTTTTCATTACCTTTTAAACCCGGTGCTTCTTGCCGGGTTTCTTTTTATATTTACACTATAAGGCTTTTAAAAGTAATTGTTTCAGATTATCCTTTCGGGTTTTTAAAGAATGAAAAAAGTAACGCTCATCATAATTGCATTTACAGCGGGGTTTATAATTTCTGTACTTGCACAAAAGAATCAAAAGCTGCTCCACCGGCAATGGTATGAAGAGGCCGAACGGTTATATAAACTTGATGAACCAACTCCTGAAACTGACAGTACTGCTTTGCTGCTTTTTTTAAAAACAGCGGCATCCGCATCAGGAAACGACTACCCGCTTTCTATTGAATGCTTTATTAAAGCAGGGAATATTCACCAGGGACACCTGCGTTATGAAGCAGCCAATAGTTTATATCATAATGCCATCTACCTTAATAATACGCATGTAAAAAGTCCCGCTGCTACCTACGAGGCCAGTCTTTATCTCGGTTCATCATTATACTTCAGCAATATTATTGACAGTGCACAGTATTATTTTGAAACGGCTTCTGATATTGCTCTTACTCACAAAGAGAAGGAAAGTTTGCCGGAAAAAGCCACGCTCTACAATTCTCTCGGCGCCATTTACTTTGAAAGCGCCAATTTTCTGCAAGCCAAAAATTATTTTGAAAGAGCCCTTGAGTTTTCACCGAAAACCGCTGATGATTACCAAGAATTATATACAGGTATTCAAAGTAATATAGCCAATTGCCTGATGAAACTCAACCGTCATGATTCGGCCCTTCGTATTTTTCAATCCTTAACCCCCAACGAGCAGCAAAAAGATATTATACGACAAAATACGGCGCACAGTTATTTTGAATTGGGTCAATACGACAGCGCTTTATCTATCTATCAATCATTGCCGGTGCAAAACGGCTTGGCCGGTGTAGTGGCGCTAACGGATATGGGACGTATTTATATGAAAAGAAAACAATGGCAACAGGCCGAAATTGTTTTCGATTCTGCGATAGCCCGAAACAGGAGTATTTCATTAACCATTAAAAATAAAGAAGAAGCGTTAGCCTGTTTATACCGCAGTCAACTGGCCGATGAGCAGGGCCTGCCGGATGAAGCGTTAACCTGGCTTAATGAAGCATTAAAGGAAGTGCACCTGAATTTTGTATGGGGCAAGGCAGAAGATTTACCTGCCGATATTTCGCAGACGGTTTCACCTATCACATTATTCAATATTTTACACGCAAAGGCGAAGTTGCTTTTTAAAAAATATAACCGCACACAACAGCTAAATTATCTTGAGGCTTCTTTATCTGCTTACATCAAAGCAATAGAAACGGCCAACTTTATTAAATTAAATTTTGATAATGATGAAGCCAAGCTTTTTTTTAATGAAAACTATCGCCCCATTTACACCGAAGCAATTGAAACCGCTTATCTGGCTGCCGCGAAAAATGATGATTACAAAGATGATTATTTATTTATCATAGAAAATTATAAAGGAAATATACTGCATCAAAACCTGCAGAATATATTACTTAAATCAACGGCGCAGATTCCTGACAGCATTCGACGCAGAGAAAAAGAAATTAAGCAGCTGATGGCTTTTTACACATCACGTATTAATCAAAACGCTGTGGAAAAAGATGCGGAACAATTACAAAAAAGATTGCTCTCGCTGCAGGTCGAATTATCGCGCCTTCAAAAAAAATATGAGCAAGATGCCACCTATAACCGGTTCAAATACAGAGCGGCGGAAAACAAGCTTACGCTTGCTGAAATTCAAAATAGTTTGGAAAGCCATACAGCGTTGATTAATTATTTTACAGGCGACAGCGCTGTCTATTGCCTGGTTGTAACAAAGAAAAATTCCCTGTTACAAAAAATTAAAACGGACAGTTTGTTTCATCAATCTTTCCGCGCATTTATAGATGAGATATACCATTACGAAGAAGGAAAAAGATATGATGGCTTTGCCGCATCTGCTGCATTGTACAACCTGCTGATTGAGCCGCTTGAACCGCTGACAGGCGGCGCTATTGATAAATGGGTTATTATCCCCGACGGGTTTTTATATTATCTTCCCTTTGAAGCATTGGTAAAGAACCCGGAAAAAAAAGATTACCTGATGCTTTCAAAAACAATCAGCTATCATTATTCTTTCGCATTGCTTTTCGGAAAAAATACACATCATTACAGCAATGCGGCAGCCGGCGGCTCTGTCGGTTTTGTTCCCTATGCGTTGAAAGATAAAAACATTATTGCCGGCAGCCTGAGCGACTTGCCGCTTTCGGCCAACGAACTTACCGAAATGTCAAAAAATATTTATACGGGACAGCATGCTACGAAAAAAAGATTTTTGATCGAAGCATCAAAGTATCCGATTGTTCACCTGGCTACCCATGCCAGTGCCGGCGCCGAGAACAGCAGCAACTGGATTCAGTTTTACCCGATAGACAGCTCGGAGATGAATAATAAATTGTACCTGCATGAAATTTACGATCTTGATATGCACCGGGCAGAATTAGTTATACTGAGTGCCTGCGAAACAGGCGGCGGCGTAACAGCAACCGGTGAAGGGCTATTGAGTTTATCCCGCGCATTTATGTATGCCGGCGCCGACGGTATTGTTTCTACACTATGGAAAACGGAAGACCGGGTAACGACCTTTCTTATGCAGCGTATGCATGTTCATTTAAAGAAAAAAATATCTCCAGAAAAAGCGTTGCAGTTGGCAAAGAAAGATTTAATAAATGATAATACATTGGGATCGCAATATAAAACGCCGGACTATTGGGCAAATTTTATTTATGTAGGAAAACTTCATTCCCAAACAGGCATTAACAGCGGCAGGGTATGGGTGGCGGCAATCGGTGCCGCGATTGTTATTATTTATTTTTTCTTTTTCGCCGGAAAAAAGGCCTCACTAATTTACAGTGAAGCCTTTGTCAAGGAAAGATAATGACAGATTTATATGAATTCGCGGATGCAGGATTTTAAAACGAGTATATTTTATAAATTTATTTCAACCAGGTGAGTCTTCTTATCGTCCGGTCGCTCACTCTTTCATGAAAAGTATGATTTGGATTGTTACGAATAGCTTTAAACAGGGGAGCGGCCGATTTTACATCCTTCATTTTCAAATAGGACAGGCCTAAGTAAAATTCCGCCTCGTCATTATAAAATCTTGTATTGCTTTGTTTGTTATACAGGAGTATCTGTTGTAATACGGTTACCGCCTGTTGATAATTTTCCGTTTCATGGTATGCATAGGCGGCAAGAAATTTTTCCCGGTTATTGGTTGTGCCAAGCGATTCATAGATTTGTATTACAGCTATGTAATCATTGTCCTTAAAAAGCTGCACCATATTATGCGTTTTAATATCCTTTACACCTCTGTCGGTATTTATATTATATGGCTGATATATTTCATTGTACAGCCGGTTGCTGCTTGTGGTATTGTATTCGTAGGCAAACCATCCTCCAAGCAGTAAAATTATTGAAGCGGCGATACGCAGCATCCATTTTACCGGCTGCATTTTCAATACCCGCGGCTTAAGGTCTTCGCGGTTTTTCGGCAAATCAACTGTAACACCCCCGTTGATGTATGCGGTATGTACTGACTGAACCTGTTTTAAAACAGTGTAACGCTGAAGAGATTTTGCGGCGGCAACATGCAGGTCAATTTCCGTTGCTGTATCACTTACATTTTCTTTTTGCAAGATAGTTTCCGCTTCAGTTCGGGCTATTTCCTCTTTCAGCAGTGCATCCAGCACCTCATCGATATGTAGATTATTATTCATATAAAATAGAGGGTTTTAAGTTATCTAATAAGGCAGTATTTGTTTGTAATAGTTCTTTTAATTTTTTCATGCACTTACTTTTTTTATTCCGCAGCACCTGTTCGTTTTCATAATCAAATTCAGTAAGCAATTGCTTCATACTTTTTTTTTCATAATAAAAGCCGGTCAGTATTTTTTTACAGTTTTCGCCCATCTCACTCATTACCTGTTGTAAATCCCGGTTAGTATCCTTATTAAAAAAAATATTTTCCACCGGCGATTCCTTGTCTTCCCCGGTCATATACACCACTTCTCTTTTTTTACGTCTGTCGCGGGTGCGCAATTCAAACAGCCAAAGATTACGGGCTATGGCCGATAAAAAAGTTTTAATACTGCTGTCGCCCCTGAATTGGCCGGTTTTTACTTTTTCAATCAGCACCAACACGGCCTCCTGAAATATATCGGCCCCGTCTTCCCTGTTTCCGCCATTGGCAGATATTTGCGCTATAATGCCTTCAAAATAATGTTCATATAACGTTCGAACCGGCTTCTCAATATCAGCCCTGCGCAATTCCGGTATAATATCTTGTTGGGTATTTGTCATCATATTCTTAATTATAGTTGCCGAACCGGCTGAAATGTAACACCAATATTCGTTTTTTTAATTTCCGCATAAGATAATTATGACCATATAAAAATAATGGTTGCAGCACAAAGACTGCAACCGAATCAGAGACTTAACCTTTCCATGATTGGAATCGTTAAACATTAGCGAGTATTATTACAATGCCTCGGTTAATACTAAGGCCGGAGCTGTGGCAGGCGGATTAATATCAAATGGCTCTGAGGAAGAACGCGGCACAGGTGCGTTGCTGAATAGTTTTAAAGGAGCAGCAGCGGCAGCATCCACGCTTACAATTCTCACTGTTACAATGGGTAATGAACCACTGGAACCATCGGTGCGTTTTTTAACTCCTACTACTTCCAATGCTACGATACCCAAGTTGGCGCCTTGCAAATTTGCGTTCAGCGGACCATAATTAATGCTCACATCGCCATCATAAACTACAGCCAGTATTGTTTTGCCTGTAAGCATTTTTAATCCCCGGGCACGCAGCGGTGTTACATCAGGTATTTTATCCAGCAATACTTCGGGGCCGTCTTCACCACCGCCAAGACCGGGTCCTGCAAGCAGAAAATTAAGCGAACCTTTTGCCGTTGGCCCTGCGCTTTTCCAGGAATTAGGAATTGTTTTTAAGGCATGCCAACCTTCATCGCCAACTTCACCTGAGTACAGGTCAATTGTTTTGCCTGTATTGTCTTTAAAATACTTCAACGTTTGCCGAAGACCAACACGAGCCAATTGATCATTTACATCAGTTTCAGAAAAATTGTTGGGTTGATTGCCGTTGTCGATGCTTTCTTCATCAATTACTAACAGTACTGATTCTGTTACCTGCGTTTGAGAGGCCACAGTCGCTTCGTTGATGGCATTTGAGTTTTCATCGCCCTGTTGAAGAGCTTCTTTTTGACAGGATGTAAAAGAAAACATAAACAACCCGCCGCACAGCAACAAACTAAAGGGCTTCATTAAAGTGAGTTTCATAATAATTTTTTTTAAGATTTGATAAAATATGTATACTACTGTAGTTGCCGCGCATAGAAATGTGTAACCCGGTTTAAGTGAAATAATTCTTTTTTATTATTTCTGTAATAAAAAAGTAATCGGGGTTTATGTAATGATAATGAAAGACGGTGATGTGTTAAGAAACGGAAAGACGCAGTAACTTCCCGCCATGAAATGTGCCTGAGCTTTCGCAGATGAAACACCCGACAATGCTTAGCTTATTGCTACATTACATTTTCATTGCAAACCTGCATCGTACCTTCGCCGTAAAATAATAAAGTATGGAATTAGGCATCGGCATGTTTGGCGATTTACATATAAATAAAAAAGGCAGCATACAACCGGCAGGGCAGCGGCTGCAGGAATTGATAGAAGAAATAAAACTGATGGATGAAACGGGTCTTGATTTTTACGGCATCGGTGAGCATCATCGGCCCGACTATGCCGTATCATCACCGGAAATAATTTTAGCGGCAGCAGCTACCGTTACTAAGAATATTAAATTGGGCAGTGCTGTTTCTGTATTAAGTTCATCCGACCCGGTAAAACTCTATCAAAGCTTTGCAATGATTGATCTCATTTCAACCGGTCGTGCGGAGTTGGTAGCCGGCCGCGGCAGTTTTATTGAGTCATTTCCTTTGTTTGGCTACAGCCCGGAAGATTATGATGAACTGTTTGAAGAAAAGTTGGACCTGCTTATTCAAATAAATAAATCAGAACGCATTACCTGGAAAGGTAAATTCAGAGCCGCATTAAAAGATCAGCAAATATTGCCGCGAGCAGTAAACAATCATCTTAATATATGGGTGGCCGTGGGCGGCACACCGGAGTCGGTAGTAAGAGCCGGCAGACACGGACTGCCGGTAATATTCGCTATCATTGGCGGAAGCCCAGTGCAGTTTAAACCGTTGTTTGATTATTATAGAGAAGTGTATATGCATTTTAAACATGACCCTGATAAATTTCAGGTGGGTTTACACATGCATGCTTTTTTTGGTGATGACAGCAAACAAACTGCTGATGAATATTATCCCGTTTATTCCGCACAGATGGACAGGGTAGGGCGCAGCCGCGGTTGGCCGGCGTATCAACCGCAACAATATGAAACCGGAAGAAGTGACAAAGGACATTTAATCATCGGCGATGCCAATGAAGCCATTGATAAAATACTGCACATGCACGAACTGTTTGGGCTCACCCGTTTCTCAGCACATATGGATGTGGGCGGGCCTTCACATCAGTCGCTCATGAAATCGATAGAAATATACGGAACGAAGATTGCACCGAAAGTAAGAGAGGCATTGAAGGGTGAATAATATCAGTCCGGAAATAAACTTTTATCAATATTCGGAATAATGCGCAGCGCATTTTTGTAATATATTTTTTTCAAAATATCATCCGTCAATCCTATTCCGTACATGGCCCAAAAGGCGTGATACTTTTTGTGATAAGGAAAATATTCATCCTCTGTTTCCAGTACACGGAAATAAGTGGCATATTCCTCCGGTACCCAACTGTCTTTACCAAATAATATTCTGTCCTGGTATTTGGTAAAAAATTGTTTAGCCATTCGCGGTTGCCTGCCCAGTTCAGCTATTACCGCTCCGAATTCTACCACTACATTCGGCATTTCGTCCAATAGTTTACCGAGTTTTTCCAAATCATTGGGATACCAACCGAAATGCGCCGCGATAAAAGTAGTGCCGGGGTGTTTTTTAAAAAGACGGTGCTGTTCGGCTATCAATGTATCCCACGGCGCAGGATCGGTATCGCTTCTTTTTCTACCGGGGCGTGTAGCCAATTCCAGCCACCTCTCATTGTTTTCATCCATCGGCGCCCAAAAAGGTTTTGGGTCGGCCGTATGAATGATCACCGGTATTTTTAATTCGCCTGCTTTTTTCCATACCAAATCAAGTCTTGCATCATCTACCGTTACTCTTTTTCCGTTTATATCTTTTACCGAAAAACCAAGGCTCTTATAAATTTTCAAACCATTGGCGCCGCTCTTCACATCTTCCTCCAATTGTTTGGCTGCTTTTTCGCCCCAATCTTTTTCGCCTGCGTTTTTAAAATCTACATTGGCAAATACAATAAAGCGGTTGGAAAAATTTGCTTTAACATTGGCAACAGACTTCTTTAACGACTCTCCGTTTTCACCACTCAGGTTTACCATAACTTTCATATTCAGTTTATCCATGTCTTTTATCAGCTTACCGAGGTTCATATCCGGCATGCCAAACTGGTGGTTATGTACATCTATAAAAGGGAATTTCGCTTTCCCCAATTTATGTTCGGGTACTACTAATGTCGACGGCGGATTATATTTTTCAAAATCCATTGCGGGTGAGTTCTGTGCACATGCATTGAATGCAGACAGTATAGAAAACAGGAAGAAATATTTTTTCATTTGAATAATTTTATATCGCACAAGTTATATCAAAATGATTTATCATTTAGTTCTGAGGGAATTAGTATACTACTGAGAGCCTGACAAAATATGATCCCTTGCAGGAGACTATTTTGCTTGGCGATTCGGTATTAATGGAAAACAGGACAGATCATTTACCGGTTATATAAATCATCTTTGAGCCTTTATCCAAAAAAAACTATGTATTGAAAATACGGATGTTTAATCGCCGGCTTTAATTTATATTGCAATAAAGAAATTAAATGAGAAAAATCTTCACATTCGTTTTTAGCAGTTTCTTTATTTTTCCGTTGACAGCTTCGGCACAGTCTTTTGCCTCCTGGACAAAAGCAGAATTGAAATTAAATAACGGGGTGGTGGAGCGAATATTAAAATTACCGGCTGACAAAGGCGGGTTTATTACTACATCTTACAAACCTGTAACGGGTGATTATTGGTACTTCGAAAAAAGCAATACCGATTTTCAGTTTGAGGTGAATAGTAAAGTGTATAACGGAAAAGGAAGTTGGTTATTTAAAAATATAACTAAACTAACAGATGCACACCAAGGGGACGGTGCGGCCGTAACATTAGTAAGCGCTGATAGAAATATAGAGCTTACGATACAATTTTTATTGTATCCGAAATTACCCGTTATCCGAAAAAATTTACTTGTTAAAAATCTTACTAAGGAAACCATACAACTGGAATCAGTTGATGTAGAAAAATTTGAAGTAGTAGAATACTGGCCCACCACCTATAGTTGGATATTTCATGATTATGGCCGTAGAAAAGCTATTGGCTCTTATGCCGGTAATATGCAGGATGCCCTGATTAATATTTATGATAATGATTGGCAACAGGGCATTGTTATAGGCAATGAGGCTGCCGGTGTTATCAAACATACTTCAGTTTATTGGCAGGAGCAAGGTATCAGCGCCGGGCTTACACATAAAAATTCACGGTTCCCTTTTAGAAAATATATTAAGCCCGGTGAAACTTTTAGTACCCCCCAAGTTTTTACGGCGGTATATAACGGCTGCAAAGATCCTGATGAAATCATTAACACCGTTATTCCGGATTTTATAAGAAAGCATATGGGCATCCGCTTATCTGAGCTCACCCAAGAACCAACTTTTGTTTACAACACCTGGGTGCCGTTTGGCAGAGAAATCAACGAAAAATTGGTACTGGAACTGGCGAAGTCTGCTGCCGCAGCAGGTATGAAGGAATTTATAATTGACGATGGATGGCAAAAAGATTACGGTGATTGGGAAATAGATTCGACCAAATTCCCCAATGGATTAAAGCCTGTTTTTGACTATATAAAATCGCTGGGTATGAAACCCGGTTTATGGGTAAGTGTTGGCAGTGCAACACCTTCAAGTAAGGTATTTAAAGAACACCCCGAATGGTTTGTAAAAGGAATAGATGGAAAATTTTCAAATCTGCATCAACCAATAACTTCATTCGATGCCCGTTCTGCTTGTTTTAGTACCGGTTGGAAAGACTATATAAAAAAAATATTGCTTCGCTTATCACTCGATTACGGTTTGGAATATTTGAAACTGGATTTTGCAGTAGTAACAAGCCCTTACCGGTTCGACAATAAAATATCGGGCTGTTATGCTGCTAATCACCTTTTGCATAAAGACCATCACGAATCTTTTTATGTAAACTATGAAAGAGTATGGCAACTGTTTGATGAGTTGCATACTGCAAAACCCAACCTCTTTATTGATTGCACATTTGAAACAATGGGAGGTTTGCAATTGATAGATTATGCCATGCTTAAACATGCCGAAGGTAATTGGTTGTCCAATTTCCTTGGTCCCGAAGCGAAAGTTGATTTGCGAATCAGGAACATGGCCTGGTGGCGTTCCCCGGCAATACCTGCAACTGCATTAGTAATCGGCAACCCTGAAATGCAGGATACTGACTGGGAGTTACATATAAAATCGTTGGCCGGTGCATTACCCATTATGCTGGGCGACCCGAGAAAATTATCGGAAACTGATTTAAAAAAATACAGACAGTATGCCGACTTTTTGCAACAGATGGAAAATAATTACAGTATCATGAGTTACCGGCAGGACCTTCCCGGTTTCGGCGAACCAAAAGAAGGTATGTGGGATGGATTTCAACGGATAAATACAGAGACTAAAGCCGGCGGTATAATTGGCGTATTCCGGCACGGCGCTGTTGAAACCAAACGGCTTATTACTGTAAACTATTTATTTCCCGATAAAATGTACAAAGTAAAACGATTGGATGGCAGCATCGTCTTGGTACAATCAGGCAATGATTTAAAAACAAAAGGTTTTGAAGTAATACTAAAAAAACTGTACGACGGAGAATTGTTTGAAATAAGCATTGAATAAAATGAACTTACTTTTGAATGTTATAAAAACAATTAAACAAACTGCCGGAAGTAACGTTAAACTATCAGCGGCTCATTCCTGCATCGGCGCTGAGTTGGTATAGGAGGCTATAAATTTTCTATAATATCTCTGTAGCCCCTGCCAATAGGAATATGTACTCCATTTACCTCCACCATTTCGGCTGTGTAAGATTCGATTTTACTTACTGAAATGATAAAAGACCTGTGAATCCGTTTGAAGAGACGGGCGGGTAATAAACTCTCTATTTCATTCGTACTCATTTTTGAAATATATTCTTTTTTGCTTGTAATGATTTTAATATACTCCCGTTGACTTTCTATATAAACAATCTCGGAAAACAAAATTTTCACCTTTTTTCTATCTGTATTTAGAAATATAAAATCTTTTACTTCGGCGGTTTTGTTCAGTTTTTCTTTTTCGGGTTGCGCCGTTTTTACTTTGTTTACGGCAATTAAAAAACGCTCAAACTCAAATGGCTTTAAAAGATAATCTGTTACGTTCAGGTCAAATCCCTCTACCGCGTATTGATGATAAGCAGTGGTAATAATTACTGCCGGCGGATTGGTCAACGTTTTTAAAAAAGCCATACCTTTTAGTTTGGGCAAATGAATATCTAAAAAAATAAGATCGGTATGCGTATGCCGCAGGTAGTCGGTTGCCAAAAGAGCGTCTTTAAATGTTCCCAGCAATTCCAGGAACGGTACCTGCGAAATATAATCCGATAAAACTTTTACGGCCAAAGGTTCATCTTCTACAATAATGCATTTTATTTTAGACATGGCTTCCCAAATTAATTTTTAACGTGGTGGTAAATACAAATTCGCCCTGCAGAACAGACAGGTTGAAATCTTTATAGAGCAATATCAATTGACGTCTGAGGTTGGAAAGACCGATATTTTCTTTTACACCCCGGTCTTCGGCAAATTTTTCTGCCGAGTTTTTTACAATAAACATTAATTGCCTGTTGTTAACGGAAAGATGAATATCAACAAAAGGTTGATTCCTTGTTTCAGATACGCCGTGTTTGAATGCATTCTCCACTAACGGAATGAGCAACAGGGGCGGTATGGCTTGTTTCATATCTTCAATGTCATGGTTAAAATTAACACGTAAAGATTCATCGTAACGTAATTTTTCCAGCGCAATATAATCATTGATAATTTTCAGTTCCTGTTCTATGGCTATATAAGCCCCGCCGGTTTCATACAGCATAAAACGTAATATTTTCGACAGGCGTAAAATGGATTCAGGAGCCAGGTCGCTTTTATCTCTTGACAGTGAATAGATATTATTTAAGGTATTGAATAAAAAATGCGGATTGGTTTGTGATTTGAGATAATTTAATTCAGCTTCCTGTTTTTCAATATGCAACTGCTTTGCGGCATTTTTTAAAGTTATATAATTGTACACATGCCTTACAATTCCAAAAAAGAAAATAGAAGCTACGCTATACCCGGTAAAATATTCCAAACCTTCCTCAATGGTTTTAAATTTTTGTAATTCGGTATAAATATGCAACTGTATACCGAAGGCCCTCCAGCCATAGATGCCTATCGTATAAAGAATAAGATGACCGATTAAAAGAAAAGGAGCGGCAAGTATTCTTTTCCAGCTTAGTCTTATAAATGGAATGGAAAATTCAAAAAGAATAAAATGTAATACCATGACATAAATCATCAGCCATATATGATTTACCGTTTTTCTAAAAAAAACATCGGGTTCATTGGCTAATGTAATGAACATACTTAGCAAAAGCCCCGCCAGGCCAATCCATAAATACAGTTTCACCTTCTTTTTGTCGATAGATATACGCATCTTACTGTTTGTGCGATAAAATTAGGTAAATCTTTCTCTTTTCATTTTGCTGTCTGCGGAATTGCCTTTGCAGTAAACTAACGACGGAAAAAAGTCTATCAATTTTTTGATTGCCAAACCGTCAACTGTCAATTCGTAATAGGTGAGGAAAGTCATTATTTTAGAAGGAGCCCGATTATTCTCTTCTCACAGATCACTGCATTGACTTAACTAAGCTGTTTGTTTACCGTATTCTGTCATTTGTTGGCTGTGGCTTTTACAGACTTCAGAAATTAAATATTCTTGTATGAGAAATGCTTAAATGTTTATTGTAGACGGCATAAATCTTTCTTTTAAATAAATACTAAATCAAAACCATTATTATGAAACAGATCATTCTTTCAATGTTAATTACAGGTAGTGTATTTGCAGCTGCTGCTCAAACACGTCAGCCGGCTAATTATGAAGCGGCCGACTGGAAAACAAAGTTGGTAGATAAGCCTCAGCAAATAACTATTGCTGCTCCTCCCGATGCTGTGCAATCAAAAGCGGAATTACAATTAATGAAAAAGACAATTAGCAGGCTTGATAAAAATAAAATGACTGAAATAAAATATTGGAACGCAGGCGCGCCGGCTTATCGCTGGAACCGGATTGCACCTAAATTGATAGACGAGAAGCCTGAAACTTTACTTCGCATTCCAACGGCTTGGATGAACCTGGCTATTTATGATGCGACGATATTAGCCTGGAAAGAAAAAATAAAATATAAAAGAAAACGTCCCGGTGCTTTAGACCCGTCGTTAAAACCGGTCATCAATACACCGCTTACTTTCTCTTACCCATGCGAGCATACAGTAACTGCCGCCGCGGCTGCCAATGTGCTTGCTTATTTTTTTCCTGAAAAAGCTGATTCAATTTTAAAACTGGCACATGCCGCTTCGCAATCACGCATTGATGCAGGCGTACAATTTCCGAGTGATGCTGAAGCAGGATGGAAATTGGGTGAGCAGGTGGCAATGCTGGTTATTGAAAAAGCAAAGAACGATGGTTCAGCTAAAGTTTGGGATGGTAAAATAAACAAAGACCCGAAGAAATGGACAGGCCCTTTTCCAATGGGTATCGAACTGGCAACATTTTCACCTATTGTATTACGTTCACCTGATCAGTTCAGGCCCGCGGCTCCGCCCGATTTTGAAAGTGAGATGAAGGAACTGAAAGATTTTAAACAAAATTTTAAATCCCGGTACATTGCTTTTTATTGGGCAAACAACGGAGGCTTTGATTTTTGGTCTGATGTGGCGGCGCAAAAAATGTTTGAATACCGCATGACTGATGATGCCCCCGCTGCAGCACGCATATACACAGTATTGCACACCGCTTTTCATGATGCGGCCATTGCAATCTTTGATGCCAAGTATACTTATTGGGGAATAAGGCCTGATCAGTACGACAGTACATATAAGCCGCTCATATCAACACCGCCTTTTCCCGGTTATCCATCGGGTCATGCTACAGGTGCAGCTACTTCAAGTGCCGTAATGGAATATTTTTTTCCGGCCGATGCAAAACAGTTTCAGCAATACGCTAAGGATTGTGCCGATTCAAGGTTTTATGCAGGCATTCATTTTCGCACCGATAACGAAACAGGGCTTCTTATGGGTAAGCAAATAGGAAAATATGTTGCAGAAACTTGGATGAAGGAATAAATACGTTGGCTGAAGTAAAATAGACAAAGCCTGTTGTCGTCTTACACAAAAGAACTATGTTAATGAACAATAGTAATGTTTAGGGCGACATCATGGCTTTTTTTTATAATTCACTAAGTCGGTTTTTTTTGCTTATCTATTTAAATAAGAACTTAGCAAGTAGCCATGGCTACAGAGATGATGCTTACCTTGAACATAACCTGCCAACAATAGTTTAAAATTGCATTTCAATAAGATTACCTAATTTTAAATGAACAAAAAAATTAAACCATGGATCAGCGTATAATCAACCTCTACGACGAGTATACTCATAAGCCGCTAACCCGCAATGATTTTTTACAGCGTTTGGCCATACTTGCCGGCGGTACTGCCGCAGCCATGATGATACTGCCATTGCTGGAAGTAAATTATGCGCATGCCGCTGTAACCGATGAACAAGACCTTTTTACGGAAAGAATTACTTACCCGGGCGTTAACGGTGATATGCAGGCTTATGTCGCAAGACCAAAGGAAGAAAAGAAATACGGAACTGTTATAGTGATTCATGAAAACCGCGGATTGAATGCACATATAGAAGATGTGGCAAGAAGAGTTGCTAATGCGGGTTACTTAGCCATCGCACCCAATGCGCTTTCACCGTTAGGCGGTACACCCGCCAATGAAGATGAGGCCCGAACAAAATTCCAGGAATTAAAAGCAGAAGACAACCTGAAAAATTTTATTAAAGTATTTGATTATTTACCGTCAAGAAAAGATAGCAATGGAAAATATGGTTGCGTAGGATTTTGTTGGGGTGGCGCTATGTCCAATAATTTAGCCGTTAATGTTCCCGCACTGAAAGCTGCCGTTGCTTTTTACGGCCGCCAGCCCGCAGTAGAAGAGGTAGTAAAAATAAAAGCCGCCGTGCAATTACATTACGCAGGTCTTGATGAAAGAGTGAACGCCGGCATACCGGCGTATGAAGAAGCCTTGAAGAAAAACAATATACCTTATGAGTTACACATGTATGAAGGGGTTAATCATGCTTTTCATAATGATACGGCTCCGACAAGATATAATGAAGTTGCCGCTAAATTAGCATGGCAGCGAACGATTGAATTCTTTAATGAGCATTTGAAATAGTAATGAATTAGTAAGGGTTTTTGATGTTATTTTTTCTTCCATTCCTTCATTTCTTTTTTAAAGTCGTCCCACGGAATAGTTTCTTTATTGTTTGCTTCCTGAATGGCATTTGGCTGATTTTTAGTTTGAACCACATAGGCACATAGAAACATAGGGTTTCACATAGTAATGCATTCATATTAAAACCTATGTGTGTATTTCTAATGTGTACTATGTGGTTCAAAATAAATTTAATTATATGCAGGTAACAAAAAAATATTTAAACGAACTTACCTATAAAGTTATTGGTTATGCAATTGAAGTGCATAAAATTCTCGGACCCGGTTTATTAGAAGGTGTTTATGAAAAATATTTTTTGAGAGAATTGGCATTACGGGGAATAGGATTTAAGAATCAAATATGGGTGCCTTTGAATTACAAGGGGCAGGAACTTGATACGGAATTGAGATTAGATGTTCCGGTGTAGGATATCCTTTGTGTAGAATTGAAAGCACAAGAGGGATTATTGCCAATACATGATGCAATTTTGCTTTCGTACATGCAAATGTTAGGGAAGCCAAAAGGTGTTCTGATAAATTTTCATTGTATTAATATTTTTAAAGAAGGGTAGAAAACCCTTGTAAACAACCTGTTTTCATTATTGCAGGAAGAATAAATAACTATCTGCGCATTTGCCGAAACAAGTCGCAGTTCATTTATTGCCGGCCTGTTCTTTTACCGGTTACCTCAAATTATTCATTAGCCTGTTATCATCGAAAATTTTTAAGGAAATTAATTATCTCCGGGTTAAAAAACTTTCCGGTAAATGTAAATAGTGACACTGCCCGACAACTACTTCTCCAAATCATCTTTCTTATCCTTATTTTTGGGAAAATAACCATTTCATGATTTCTTACAATACCAAGGATTGGTTCACTTTCATTTTTAAATTTCATAAAGCGGATACTTTTCGTAAACTGCTGCCGCTTATAATAGCTATTTGCATATATGCCGGCGTCATTGCCTGGTTAGAGCTTTATTACTGGAACCTTAAAGAATCGAATCATGTAAAAAATATTCCCATCATGCACGGCTTGCTGGGTTTTGCTATTTCCATGCTCTTAGTATTTAGAACCAATACTGCTTACGACCGCTGGTGGGAGGGACGCAAACTCTGGGGCAGCTTGGTAAACAACAGTCGCAACCTGGCTATGAAAATGTCGGCCATACTGCCGGCTGAAGAAAAAGAACAAAGAGCTTTCTTTCGTAAAATAATTCCGGCTTTTGCCTATGCATTGCATAATCACCTGCACAAAGAACAAACAAGGGTAGAACTGTTTAGTGATGAAGAACACAAACATTTTTTTCATCAAATTGATAAAGCTAAGCATATACCTAACCAATTGGCGCTGCTCATGTACAGGCATGTGCATCAGTTATACGAAGCAAAAAAAATCAGCGGAGAACAGCTGCTGTTCTTAAACCCGGAACTGCAATCGTTTACCGATATATGCGGCGCCTGCGAAAGGATAAAAAACACACCCATCCCTTTTTCATACAGTGTATTTATTAAGAAGTTTATTTTCTTTTATATTATGACATTGCCTTTTGGTTATGTATTCCAACTGGGTTTTTATGTAATACCTGTAGTGGCTTTTGTGTTTTATGTATTGGCAAGTCTTGAACTGATTGCCGAGGAGATTGAGGATCCGTTCGGCGGCGATGAAAATGATGTGCCAACCGGGCTGCTCTCAAAAAATATCCATCGTCATGTTGCGGAAATTATTTGATGATTTGTTTTTAGAATAAAAATGCCCCGACTGAAAATACAGCCGGGGCATTTTTTATACGGCACTATTTATAATCTTACAGTATTTGCATTTTGTAAAGTAACCGAAGCAAGTTGACGACCGGCGGGCAACTCACTTGAAGAATAGTACAGCTTAAAAATATTGTTTGAACCTTTTTTCAAGAGTATAAAGTCTCTTACAGAGCAACTCATGTCGCTTACAGCTGTTTTGGCATCGCTGAAACGCCATTCTTTTATTAATTTTTCTTCTCCGTCTTTAACGGTTATAATCCTGTTTTTACCAACCCGGCCGCAATGATGATACCTGATGGTTAGTTTATCGCCGGGTGATGCTGTACTGAGCTGAAGATTTTTTACCGTATTCAAGTCCTTACCAAATTGTTGCGACACGACTTTTCCATTAAGCAATATTTCAAATCCTTCGCCGCCAAAAGCCGGGCTATACGGAAAAATAGGTGTAAAAGAAAGTAATGTTACAAGCATGGTAACCGATAATACTGTTTTGCTGATAAATGATTTCATGGTAATATATTTTTTATTTTAAAAAGATGAAACTGCTGAAGCAGCTTTGACTCTACAAAGAAAGCACGGGGAAGGGCCGATTAAAAATCAGTTTGACGAAAGGGATAAGTTGCTTGATGATTTACAATTCTTCGGGATTTTACTAAGCGCCGGGGCGTAAAAAAACAGCTTAGAGGGCAAGAAGCGGTTATTAACAATACTTTGATGGCCGGTTACTTTTAAATACGCCGTAATTTTTAGATTTTGTGGTAGCTGATTATAGCGTAAGACTATAAAATCAGCAAACCGTAAAAAACTATTTTATGCTCAAAAATTTACTTACGAGTACATATTTTGTAATTCTTTTAAGTTCCTGTGTTTCCACATCGCGTAATAATATTCAGATTGATGATGAAGCGACTCCTAATGCTGCTGAAGTGGATTTACCCGCCGACAGTAAACCGATTTTCTTAACTGATTTGCCAAGGACTGAAGATGGCGGTTTTGTACTTGCACCCGGATACTATGAAGCAGAATTTAAAACATATTGCTTACAGCCGGGCACACCTGATCCTACTCCGAGAGATGCTTATTTGCAAGCACCTGTAAGCGGCTATCGAAAAGATATTGTGCAAACAGTTTTACAAAATTCACGCAGTAAATCTCATATCAACCAAAGGCATGTACAGTTATTGTTATGGTCGGTTGTAAGTAAGTCAGATTTTAATAAACTGCCTCATGCAGTACAGGGTGATGCCATGCACTTACTTACGCCAAAACAAATATTTGAATTAAGAGGGGGCGTAATGGGTGTTGTTAAAACTGTTTCCAATAATTTACCGGCAGGGGTAATGGGCGGACATAATGATATAAGGAGAATGTTTGAAATCGGTTCGTCTTCTTACGAGGCGTTTGAAAAAATTGCGGTATTGCGTGAGGCCTCAAAGATCAAACGATCTGATTTCAAAAATGATCAATGGTATAAAACAAAAGAAAATTATTATGTGAGACATTTCCCGATAAGTTATCAAAAAATAAAGATACAGGTGTATGTGCCGGACGGCATTCTTGATTCTTCGGGAAAAGCCGCGGGGGAATATTTGGTATTTGATCCGACAGGCTTGCAGTCTGTTCCCGCTAATTCCAATGCACAGCGTTTGGGTATTGGCGGACCTGTTGTCGATATCATTCGTGCCGTTATCAAAATAAATAAAACAAAGGTTCCTCCAAAGAGATTACCGGAAAATAAAAATAACCCGAAGGTTCCTTCTAAAACGTAATTGCAGTTTCTATGTATGTCCTTGTAAAAAAACTACATCTTAGTTATTGTAAAATTATATTTCTTAACAGCACTTCGCGGTTTACCGGTAGTTGCTGCTGCCGGCGGATTCATTTGAGGCGCTGTTAATGATAGTCTGTCTTTTACCTGTTGTTGAAGAAATGAATTTTCAGGAGAGGTAGCTACACTATTAATTGTAACCTGTCCGTCGGGGCCAATCTCGTACTCAAGCATTACATAATAAGCTCCGGTTTTAATTTTTTTATTGGGTAATACTTCTGCTTTCAAATTGCTGACTAAGGAATCCATATACTCCTTCCATATTTTGTTATTATCTTTCGGGGCCGTGTTATTTTCCGGTTTATTGGCTGCAGGAGTTGCAGCATCTGTAGGCGGTGTTGTTTTATTGACTGAAGAATCGCCAACTGAAGTTGTTGCTGTAGGCGGGTTAATCTTTTCAGGCTCTACGGGTTTCTTAGTGGTGGTATCAATTTTAGTACTCAGATCATCCGTTTTCCTGATAACGGTACCCGAATCATTTTTCAGTTTTCCGCCATAAAGCAGGTCTTTCAGTTTTTGCCCGTTAACATTAATCGTAACAGAACTTATTACCAACAGAAAGAAAATTATCTTTTTCATACTAAATACATTTATAATAATACAGATTGTTACCTGCACTGAATTTAGTGCAAGTTAAGTACCAAAGATGTTATCGGTTTCATAAATGAAGGAATTACGGTGTACTTTTTACTCACCGGTTACTGCTTCTCCTTCGTTTCCAATACTTCCACATCAAACACCAATGTACTGTTGGGCGGAATGTCCGTTGCAAAAGTACGTATGCCGTAAGCGCTGCCCGAAGGTATATACAATCTTATTTTACCACCCGTTTTGCATTCCGGTACACCAATCTGCCAACCTCTTATTAACCTGTTCAATGGAAAAGTAGCAGGCTTTTCTTTTGTTTCATCAAATACGGAGCCATCGCTAAAGAGCCATCCTTTGTAATGCACCACCACGGTGTCTGTTACATTCACCGGCTTTCCGTTTCCTTCTTTCAGCATTCGATAAAAAATTCCGTCTTTATACACCACGCTGTCATTAGGCAGCCGGGCCCTCAGGTTATCTTCTTCTATTTGTTGTTGTGCCGTGCTGTCCATATTACTCATGGGCCGCAGTACAGGTGGTTTGGTAGTTTGCGAATCAAGCGGCTTCCATGTATTATTATTGCGCAGCAACCATCGGTTAGAGAAGTTGACGGAATAATTCTTTTTAATTTTATTTAATGCGCCGAAACTAAGAATATAATGGTAATAGCGTGTCGTAAACGTACCCATTAATTTCCATTTGTTCTCCTTCGGTAATCCGACATAGGCTGAGTATATTGATTTCTTATTAGCAGTATCCGGTGCTACCATTATTAAAAAAATATATTTTTCATTGTATTGCCAATCATAGTTCCAATTAAATCTTCTTTTTTCAAATGGACTGCCGGGAGACGCAACGATGGGTCTGCCATATCTGAGATCACTAAAGTGAATTTGCTTCGTTCCATTTTTTAATTCCATTTGCAAGCCTGTTTCGCTCACACCCAGGCGGGCTGCAATTTTTTGTGCAGGCCCCGTTTTAGTAATCGTTACTTCCATATATATGCCCGCTGCTTTTACAGAATCATTTACTAAGTAACCGCCATCTTTTTGTCTTTCCTGTGCGGGTACGAAAGTGCAAAACAAAGCCATACAGCATAACAATAGGATTCTTTTCATAAAAATACATTTTGGTAAAATTAAAGGCAAAGTGAATCTAAAAAAATAATACCGGGTTTTTCCTCTTTTATTTGCCGTTCGTCGGGCATAAGTCACTTTTCATATTTCGTTTGCCGCCGTTTGTTCAAAGCGTAATAAAATAATTCTTTTCACAAATAATTTTTCTGTACGGTTATTATAAAACCGTAAATACAATTACAAATACTTACTCATAAGCTTTTTGCGGCCGTTGGCTAATTGGCGTCAAATTTCGGCAACTACTACAGGTAGCTTTGTGGCGTTAAATTATTAATCAAACAATCCAATTATTAAACTTTTAATTATGAAAAGAAAAATTTTAATTACAGCATTAGCAAGCCTGACATTTTTAGGTACGTTTCTGTACAGTTGCGATAAAGACGACCCGCCGCGAAATCCTAAAGCAGATGATCCTGATGTGGCCGTTGCCTGGATGAATATGTATTTGCGACTTACAAGAGGCACGGCAGGATTTAATTCAATTGTTTCCGGCCGGGCGTATGCCTATGCAGGTCTCGCTTTGTACGAATCTATCGTTCCGGGTATGCACGGATTTCAATCAATAACCCCGCAGCTGAGCGGCAACCCGGTAATGCCGGCCGCGCAGCACGGAAAAAAATATCACTGGCCTGCAAGCGCCAATGCGGCGATGGCGTTAATCAGCAAAAAACTTTTTGCCAATACCACGCCTGCGTTGGTTACCGCTATCGACTCGCTGGAAAATGCATTGAATGATAAAATGAAAGCCCGTGCAGGTGCGGACGAATTACAACATGCTTCGGAATACGGTAAACAAATTGCTAATACGATCTTTGAATGGTCGAAAACAGACGGCGGACATGAACCTTATCTCAATCCCACATCAGATTCTTATGTACCGCCTGTCGGACCCGGTTTATGGGTTCCCACACCACCCGCATTTGGTAAACCTCTTTTTCCTTTTTGGGGAAACAACCGCAGTTTTATACAGGGTATAGCCGCAGCAACACAACCTGCAGCCCCGTTAGCTTATTCCGAATCACCCAAGTCTGATTTTTATATGGCTGTTAAAGAAGTATATGATATTTCCAACAATTTAAAAAACAGTGATACAGTTACCGCAAGATTTTGGGCAGACTTGCCGGGCGGTTACAGTGTGCCGACACATGCCACCAATATTGTAACACAATTAGTATTACTTAAAAAGCTATCGTTGCAGGAAGCAGCTATATTGTATTGCAAGCATGGTATCGCAGGCAATGACGGATTAATATCTTCTTTTAAAACAAAGTATAAATACAACCTTTTAAGGCCTGTTACTTACATACGTTCTGTGTTGGGCTACAGTAATTGGAACCCTGTACTGTCTACACCTGCACACCCGGAATATGCATCTAACCATGCAATAATTTCTTCGGCGTTTGCAGAAGTATTAGAAGATACATTTGGTAAAAACTTTTCTTTTACTGATAATACCTATGAAAGTTTATACGGTTTGCGTCATTTAAATTCATTTAGGGATTATGCAGAGGAAGGGGCCTTTTCCCGGTTAGTGGGTGGTATACACTATCGCTTTACGGCATTGGAAGGATTGAAGCAGGGAGAAAGAGTAGGAAAATTGGTAAATAAGCTAAGGTTTAAAAAATGAAGTCCGGGTATTAAAAATATTTTCTTTGATATGCACGAACCTGTTGCATTCTTTTAAAAGAATTATTAAAAATCAATAAAAAGAACCGGGTTATCAAACTATTCATGTGGCGGTTCAGGATTAATATAAAGGCAGTTGTTTTTTTAAGCTGCCTTTATATTAATCCTTTAAAAAGTTATTTCACACCCGGCAACACAGATAAGGAGTCCCGCTGTATGTATACCCGCACCGGAGCTTTAGCATAAATAGCCCGAAACTGTTATACATTGAACTGTCTTAAGTGATGGTCGAGGTGTTTGTAAAAAAGATTATGCCATTCTGTTTTGGAAAGCTTGCCGAATGAAAAATTTTCCAAGCCGTCAAAATGCGCTTCGCCTGATTTTTGTGTTTTTAAAATATTTTCTATCAAAATGGCTTTTTCTTTATCAAAATTTCTTGTGTCAGTAATTATGAACTCGGGTGCTGTTCTTCCGTTTTTTCCGTAAGGCTTATCACCAACTACCATTTTTTTTACAAAGGTTTTCAGGATAAATTTCATAAAAGGATTAGGTCTTTTAAATTTTTCCTGTTCATATACAAACTGATAACTCACATTGCAATGTGCCAACATTTTATCAACGCTCATTTTTCCCCACAGCGGCTGTTGAGCCGGGTTCAGCGAATTGATTCTGTCAATAACAGCTTTGGCGCCTTCCGGGCTGAAAATATTTGTCATGTTATATTTAATTTTTATAATATCGAAAACTGAATACAGGTAATTGCCTTTAGATTGAACTGTAACAAAGATAGATGGCAACGGTTATATTCAGTACAGTTTGGCTACAGATTTTTTCTATTGCGGAGCAAACGCGATGAACTAAACTGCGGGCAGGTTATGTGGGGTCAATATGTATTGGTGAAAAGACTTTACAGGGAAGATGCTTTATCTTCAGTAACCTATATCAACTTTTTGCCCCGTAATTTGTTTTGTAAACGGTTAAATATTAATTCATTACTTTGAAGAACCAAATGAATAATTTTAATCGTAACAATTCTAAATAAAATTTATTAATCATGAATAACTTGAAAAATAAAGTGGCCTATATAACCGGCGGCAGTAAAGGCATCGGGTTGGGCGTAGCAAAAAGCTTATTGGAAAAAGGCATGAGAGTGGCCATAACCGGCAGAAATTTAAGTTCGGTAAAGTTGGCCGCGGAGTCATTAAGCAAAGATGCTTCCATGATTTTAGCGCTTGAATCGGATGTGAGTTCTTATGTATCCGAAGCAAAAGCCATTCAGGCGACATTGGATCATTTCGGGCAATTGGATGTATTGGTTGCCAATGCGGGGGTGGGTTATTTTGCATCTATTGAAAACATATCACCCGAACAATGGAAAGAAACGATTGATACCAATTTAACCGGTGTTTTTAACAGTGTAAAAGCCGGTATTGATGCATTGAAAAAAACGAAGGGATATATTATTACCATCGCCAGTCTTGCCGGCACCAACTTTTTTGAAACTGCCTCTGCCTATAATGCAAGTAAATTCGGTTTGGTTGGTTTTACACAAGCCATTATGCTCGATTTGCGTAAGCACGGTATTAAGGTTACTACCATTATGCCCGGTTCAGTAGCTACACATTTTGCGAACCATGTACCCAACGAGACCGATGCGTGGAAAATACAACCCGAAGATATCGGTCAAATGGTAACAGACCTTTTAGAAATGAATCCGCGAACATTGCCAAGTAAGATTGAAGTAAGACCGTCGATGCCGGGTAAGTAAGGAATAACGGCATGAAGGAATAAATGTTTTTTATACAAAGCGAAGTGTTCCGGTGAATTATTAATTATTAATTATTGATTAATAATTAATAATTCAGTTTCGATACAGTCTAACATCTTGTATTAAATTATAATTGAATAAATAGCAAACAGCAACGGAATGATTTAACTTTAGACATTAACAAAAATAAATGAACCCGACTATCGCAGCATTACAAGCTTTATATAATCGTATACCCCGCCGCCATACAGATGAAAACATCAAAGAAATTAACGGAATTATTACCGAGTACGAAGATGTTTTAATAGAAATTGAAGCGGTAAATACGTTTTATGAAAAACAAGTTCCTGCCTTTTTCGATGCGGTTGAGGTAGTAAAAGCAACCATAAAAAAATCAATGGATAAAAAGCTTTCTAAAAAAAGTAAGGACGCTTTTTTCGATGAAGCTTCAGGTGCCTTTAAAGATACTGTAAAAGAGTTGATGCAGGTTTATGCGGATGGGAGGAGAACGGAGTAGCGTTTTCTGCGGTTGCAGGAGGTTGAAATTTTTTTAAAAAATAAACAGTAAATTGTGATTATTAAATTTACTGTCATGAAAAAACTGAAAGCTGTTTTACCGGTAATGCTGCTGCTTTTTAATAATTGCTTAGCTTCCCCGTCCGAAGAATATCCAACTTTGCCAATAGGCGCTTCCGCACCTGCTTTCAATTTGAAAGGAGTGGATGGAAAAACATATTCATTAACCTCCTTTAAAAATTCGCCTGTTTTAGTAATTGTTTTTACCTGCAACCATTGTCCTACGGCACAAGCTTATGAAGACCGGATAATTGAATTAAAAAATGATTACGCCGGTAGGGGAGTGGCTGTAGTGGCCATTTCGCCCAACGATCCGAATTCCATTACGCTCAATGAACTGGATTATTCGGACATGAGTGACTCTTTTGAAGAAATGAAATTGCGTGCCAAACAAAAAAAGTTCAACTTTCCTTATTTGTATGATGGAAAAACACAGGTCGCATCAAAAGCATACGGGCCCGTAGCCACACCGCATGTTTTTATTTTTGATAAACAAAGAAAACTTCGTTACCAAGGCCGTATTGATGATACGGAAAAACCTTCCAAAACACCAAACAGTTTCGATACCCGTGAAGCCATCAATGCGTTATTGAATAGTAAAGAAATTACGCAAACAACTACAAAGGTATTTGGGTGTTCTGTTAAATGGGCCGAAAAAAACACATTAGTCAATCAAAGTTTTGAGAAATGGTCGAAAGAGCCTGTTATATTAGATACCATTACTGAAGCAGGTATAAAAAAACTTGTAAAAAATAACGGCGATAAACTGAGACTGATAAATATTTGGGCTACTTGGTGCGGCCCTTGTGTAAAGGAATTTCCGGAATTTATTACTATACAGAGAATGTACCGCAGCCGCGATTTTGAATTTATAAGTATCAGCGCTGATGATCCGGCAGTTAAAAATAAAGTTTTAAAATTTCTGCAATCGAAACAGGCTTCCGGCACAAATTATCTTTTCAATATTGATGATAAATATAAATTAATTGAAGCGGTAGATCCTAATTGGCAGGGAGCATTACCATATACCATACTTGTGGAGCCGGGCGGAAAAATAGTGTATGCTAAGCAAGGAGCAATTGATCCTGCTGAAATGAAAAGGATAATTGTTGATCATCCTATGATCGGTCGGTTTTATAAATAATCTGTAGTATAACGGGTGTGTCAGGCGTTACAATTAATCATCTCAAATTCGGTAGAAGAAATAAGATTGCAAACGAGACTATTGAAGTACAAAAGCGCAATCAGATAAAATAATATTGGCTGTTTTATATAAAGATATTATCTTGACTAATCAAGCCTTTATTTTCAAACTCTAAAATCTTCAATTATGAACCATTTACCTTTCAATCGCAGGCATTTAATTATTTCTGCGATTCTCACTCTATCGCTGTTGATTTCTGTATCGGCAAAAAGCCAGGATGTTGAGCATTTTAAGATTACGAAAGAAAAAGCTAAAATGATGCGGGACTCGAGTACTAACAGTGTAAAAGCTGTAATTTATTCAGTGGCTGATTTAAAAGTTATTCTTGACCAAGCGGCCACAGACGAAGTACAATTCCAGGTTGTAAGAAAAAACGGGAAAATGAATTTGGTTGTTGCCATCGTAGTTGCCAATCCTGAGCCCCTGCCCGCACCGGGAAACGGACCTTCTGTTAACGTAGCCGGAGATAATAAACGACAAACAACATCCGTAAAATTTTTTGATGCGGGGAGAATTTGCCCGCCACCGGCTGGCTGTATGATACTATAAATATTAACCGGCATTGGCAGTTGCTTCTGCCTTTGACGCTTCATCTCCTTCCGGAATCTTTGCGGGAGGAGATTTTTTTATGAACTTTTTTAAGTTGGCAATATTGAACCAACTGCGTAAAAGGATTAGTTTTTTTGAAAGAAGGTAATGAACGAGTTTTTCTTCAATACTATGGTGCAATGGCAGCAGTATGGAGATGATTCCGATTTTGATAAGCCACACTTTCCAAGGCTCGCCATGTGTAAAATTATGAATCCAGTTATCAAGCAGCAGCACGATAAATTCAAATAAAAAGATAAGGGACAAAAAGCCCATTGCCCTGATGGTGATCTTTGATACTTTAAACATGCCTATAATAATCATCAATAGAAAAATCGTAGCTATTATTACCGTAATCGCTAAGTATTGCAGATTATGGCTTCTTTGCTTTTGTTGATTTGCCAGTTCTTCATCGGCCAGACGTTTTTTATTTACATTGTCAATTTCCATTAAGGCTACATCTTTTTCCCGGGCCATCAGTTCAATACTGTCTTTGTATACAGTACTTTTTAAGCTGTAGTTGTAGGCTGTTTTATAATCTTCCTTTTGCTCATATAATTTTTGAAGAATGTTGCCGGCGGATAGCATATAATTATAATTCAATACATCTTTGCTGTATTGATACAATTCCTCTGCATACGGGATAACTATCGAAGAATCTTTTTGTTTGAGCAGGCAATTAGTATACTCATAAAAAAACTCTGTTTTAGTTACCGGATCATAAGCTTTTTTAAATGATTCTTCCGCAGCCCGGAAACAGACCAGCGCAGAATCAATCATACCCCCGTAAGAATAAACAGTGGCCCTCATGTAATCCATAAAATGCGGGCCGGTGTTTTCAAACACACCTTTCATATCGGGGTGGTTGTTTACATAGGCAAAAGTTACAGCGGGCTTTTCTTCCAACAACATATAAAAAAAGAGTATCCGTTGCGCTTCTATTTTCCCGGCGTAATCACCAATACTGTCTGCAAGCGTTTCAGCCCGGAATAAATATTTTTTTGCAACCCGGTAGTCGAACAGCTTCCCGAGCAATATATAATCATTGATCAGACCTTTTACATCATTATTCTTTTTATTGACAGACACACTTTGAAAAGCATATTGTTTGGACACTTCATACTTCTGCAATTTGTTTTTATACATAAAAGCAAATGCATGTAATACCTGTGTTTTAAGGTAAATATTCCTGCTTTTATCCGCTATATCAATAGCATAGGTATAGGATTTAAATGCCATAAGCATGTCTCCCTTTTGCAGGTACACATTACCTACCATGAGCTGGCACAGCACTTTGGCAGAATCATTATCGGTATTCATGGCCGTGGCTAACCCAAACTGTGCCGTTTGCAAGGCTTCATTTTTTTTACCTTCAAGCAAATATTTTTCTGCCTGCCGGGCACTGGCAATTGCTTCATACTCTTTCAATGCATTTGTTTTTGCATAGTCGAGGGCTCTTTGAATATACTCCTGTGTTTTGCTGTTGCGCTGTTTGGTTGATTTGCCGTCGAAATTAAACCCCGCATTACCAAATAAGACTTTCAGAATCCAATGCTGTTTGCCTGATTCATAGGCAAGCATCATCTGTATATTAATAATACTGTCACCGGCAGTCTCATTTTTCAGGGCAAAATAATAATCTGATATTTTTTGTAATTCAAAAAATTTTGCAGAATCGGTTGCTGCATTTTGAAGACGGGATGAAAGCTCCGGGGGCAGTTCATTTTGAGCGGAAGATTGTAATACATATGAAAATATGAAAACGAAAAGTAAAAGGCGGCGCATATAAATTTTTCTGCAGTGTAATTTGGCTTTTGTTGTGCTTTTGACTGAAAACATCCGTTCTTTGTTTGCGTTAATTAGGCTAATGTCTTACATTAAAGAAAATGCGGGTTTTTACATAGAATTTATTTCATTTCAAAATGTTTATTATTGCCCGCAATAAAAGATAGGTAGAAACGGGACGTTTAAACGGGGTGGATAATGTTTGCAAAATGATACCTTCAACGGTAAGTTAATGATTTTTCATCATTCGGCAGGAGAGTTCCTTTCTAAGCAAAATATTGGTAACAAATTATTACACTACAACCCGTGATTTAAATCGCATCGGTATCTAAACAATCGATTATAAAAAAAACGATATATCGGTCTACATTCTATAGACCTGCCTTTAGCTACAGATAAAAATACAGCTATTTAAAATTTAAAAATTAGATTTATATTTCCATATCAAATCCACACAATTATGCCAAAACAATTGCTGCTTTTTGTAATCTTTTTTTTTGCATTATCTGCTGCAAACGCCCAAATTAAAAAAGATTCTTCTGCAAATAACGTCAACAGCTATTTTAAACCGGTGAAATGGCGCTGCATCGGGCCTTTTCGCGGCGGCCGTTCCAATTGCGCTACCGGCGTAACGGGCAACCCGGCTGTTTATTACCAGGGTATTACGGGCGGCGGTCTTTGGAAAACAGAAGACATGGGTATCACCTGGCAAAATATTTCTGACGGGTTTTTTAAAACAGGATCGGTAGGCGCAGTAGCAGTTGCAGAAAGCGACCCGAATATTGTTTATGTCGGTATGGGTGAACATGCAATACGGGGTGTGATGACTCATCACGGCGATGGTGTATATAAATCAACCGATGCAGGAAAAAAATGGAAGAAGATGGGGCTCGATTTAACGCAGCATATTGCCCGTATTATTATACATCCTAAAGATCCGAATATTGTATACATAGCTGCACAGGGAGCATTATACAGCAAATCAAAAGAAAGGGGTATTTATAAATCTGTTGATGGCGGCGCTACATGGAAAAATGTTTTGTATGTGGATGATAAAACAGGCTGTGCCGAAATTTCAATGGATATGAACAATCCGATGATATTGTATGCTGCTATGTGGGAACATGGCCGTCGGCCGTGGAAAGTTATCAGCGGGGGAACCGGCAGCGGATTGTATAAATCAACGGATGCAGGCGAGCATTGGGAAAAAATGCAGGATGCCCGCCAGGATGACCCGTTCGGACGGGGCTTGCCAAAAGAAATGGGTAAAATGTCAATTGCCGTTTGTCGTTCCAATTCAGAAAAAGTATACGCCTTGATTGAAAGTGATTCAGAAAAAGAAGAAGGCGGTTTGTATATGTCTGCAGATGCGGGCAAAAGTTGGAGCCAGGTTTCAAACGATAATCATTTAATACAAAGAGCATGGTATTATATTGAACTTTTTCCTGATCCCAATAATGAAAACACCTTGTATGTGCTGAGTGCTCCGGCGCTTAAATCTATTGATGGCGGAAAAACTTGGGAAGATATTTCGAATACGCATGGCGATTATCATAATCTCTGGATAAATCCCGCTAATTCAAATAATATGATTATTTCTGATGACGGCGGCTCTGCAATAACATTTAACGGAGGAAAAACATGGAGCAGTCAAAATAATCAACCAACGGCGCAGTTCTATCGTATCAATGTAGACAATCTGTTTCCTTACAATATTTACGGCGGACAACAGGACAACAGCTCGGTGAAGATTGCAAGTCGTGAACCCGGCGGTAGCGGCATCAGCAATAACAGTTGGACATATTCTGCCGGCGGTGAAAGCGCTTTTCTTGCTTTTAATCCCGATGATCCGCAATTTGTATTGGGCGGCAGTTACCAGGGTACCATTGAAGTGCTGAATACAAAAGCAAAAGCCGGTACTAACATTATGGCTGCGCCCATTCAGTACCTTACCCGTGATGCAAAGGATATGAAATATCGTTTCAACTGGAATGCACCGATTATATGGAGCAAACATGAATCCAATGTTTTCTATCACGGTTCACAATATTTATTGCGTACAACAGATTTGGGTAAAACCTGGACTGAAGTATCACCCGACCTGACAAGAAATGAAAAAGAAAAACAAGGGAAGCCGGGCGTACCGTACACCAATGAAGCGGTAGGTGCAGAAAATTACGGAACACTTTCATATGTCATTGAATCGCCGGATGAAAAAGGAGTGATATATACCGGCAGTGATGATGGTTATGTTTATTTGACAAAAGATAACGGAGCGCATTGGCAAAATGTAACGCCGGCCGGTTTGCAGGAATGCCTTATCAATGCAATTGAAATTTCTCCTTTTGATAAAAGCACTGCATACATTGCCACTACAAGATATAAATTTAATGATCACACACCCGGTTTGTATAAAACAACGGACTATGGGAAAACATGGGTGAAAATAAATAACGGAATCCCTGCCGGCGCATTTACTAGAGTAGTACGGGAAGATGATACGAGAAAAGATTTACTCTTTGCAGGAACTGAAACGGGTATCTATATTTCATGGAACGGCGGAAAAAATTGGGAACCCTTTCAACTCAATATGCCTGTTACACCAATTACCGATTTACGTATTCATAAAGGAAATTTAATTGCATCTACATCGGGCAGATCGTTTTGGATAATGGATGATTTAAGTTTGATTCGTCAGTATAAAAAAGATGCCGGTACATTCTCCATTTTTAATCCTTCGCCTGCTTACCTTATAAACGGTTCAAGCGAACTGGATGAATCCAATGCAGATTTTACCGGATTGCATAAGTCTCGTGGCGTAAACCCTTCTACAGGCTCAGTCATTTATTATCAATTACCCGAGATAAAAGATAGTGTTGAAATAATTATGGAAATAAAAGATGCAGCCGGAAATCTTGTGCGTAAATACAGTTCAAAAAAAGACAGTAACTATAAAAAATATGATGGCGGTCCGCCTGCAGACCCCGTATTACCTAAAGCAAAAGGATTGAACCGTTTTGTGTGGGACATGCGTTATGCAACTATGCCGGGTGTACCTGATGTTTATATTGAGAGCAATTACCGCGGGCATAAAGCCATTCCGGGCAAATACACCGTCACGTTAAAGGCGAAGGAACAAAAAATATCTACAGATGCGGAGGTGTTGGCAAATCCATTGTATCCCACGGATGCGGTTACGTACAAAGAATATACTAACATTATGAGCAGTATGGAAAACGAACTGACCGCGATGCATAAAATGGTGAACAATCTGAATGCAAAAAGAGAACAGTTGGAATCTTTGCTTGCTTCACTCTCAGATGAAAAATATACTGTATTAAAAACAGAAGCAACTGCATTGGTAAAAACAATGAAAGCTTGGGATGAAGACATGATTCAGCGTAAAACAAAAGTGTACGACGATGCGGATAATTTCCCGGCAAAGTTTACGGCAAACTATTTATTCCTTATCAATCAAACCGAAAGCGATATCCCGGTAGTGAATAAGCCCTCATTGGAGAGGATGCAAGAATTAAATGCCGAATGGGTCGTACTCAAAAACAAGGGAGTGGAAATACTGGAAAAGAATATTCCCGCTTTAAATAAAAAATTATGGGAGGCCGGTATAGGAGCGGTGTGGAAGAATTGAATTATAACCGGCGCTGTTGATAATAAAAAAAGCCCCGGTGTTGCATAAGTCAAATGAGTGTGCATATTTCGTGATAACAAACATTATTTACTTAACGCAGTAAGAATCAGCAGTTGGCGAAAAGCCATACAGGAAAAAACATTTACAATACCGGCTACTTGTTACAAAGTAGCGGCCATGTTGAATTATAAAAGATATTTTATTTTTCCTTCTGCGGAAAACAATTTAAATTACATACAAACTAATTTTTATGAGACAGCTAATTTACACCCCTGTATTATTATTCGGTTTGTTGCTATTAGTGCAATCCTGCACCAAACAATCTCGTGATGAAAAAGCTTATACCCCCGAGACCATCAACGCTTCGGTTTCAGTTAGCAATCCGTATACTTTAAATTTAAATGATCTCGGTAATGTTAGCATCAGCAAACAGGCTGTGTACTATAATGTCAGTCAAACGGAGAATGAAGGGATACCCGTATACAGGTACGTTCCTAAAGCCGGGTATTCGGGTACGGACGAAGTGGAATTGTCGGTTTCTAAAACCACTTACTCAGGCGGCGGCGGATGCAATAACGGAGGCAGCGGCAGTTATGCCAATACGTATACTTCTAAAATTCTTATTAAATTCAGTATAACCAATTAAACCATCCTTCAATAGCTTTAAAAACCCATTCTCCTCGCATCGGAATGGGTTTTTATTTATTACAATTGAATTACAACTTATAAAATCTTCTGGGCATTGATGATGCAATCTATTCTTTCCTTATTTTTAAAGAATCACTATACAAACTACAAGTATGAAACTATTTTCATTTTTGATTATTCTTTTAATCAGTACCCGGTTACAAGCCCAGGAAGCTTATTGGCAACAACAGTTGCGTTATACCATTAAAGCGGAATTGAACGATAAAGACAAATCAATTAACGGCTTTGAAACAATTGTATACAAAAACAATTCGCCTTCCGCACTGGATTTTATATGGTTTCATATATGGCCCAATGCGTATAAAAATGAATCTACCGCATTGCTGCAACAAATAAAAAATGATAAGGATCGGTCAAAAAAGATGCCCGCCCGGACGACCGGATCGGACGGGGAGAACTTTGGTAAAGGGTATATTGACCGCTTGAATTTTAAAGTGAACGACTTGGCGGCCAAAACAGAAGCGCACCCTAATAAGCAATATATAGATGTCATAAAATTACTTTTGAATAAGCCATTACTGCCCGGCGATTCTATCACTATTTCTACACCTTTTAAAGTGCAACTGCCGCCTTATTTTTCAAGATCGGGTTATGCCGATGGCGAGTTTATGGCCTGCCAATGGTACCCCAAACCTGCGGTGTTTGATAAACTCGGCTGGCATGAGTTCCCTTATTTAGATATGGGAGAGTTTTACAGTGAGTACGCCGATTATACAGTCAACCTTACACTGCCTTCAGATTATATAGTAGGCGCTACGGGTACATTACAATCAAAAGAGGAACTGGATGCTTATAAAAAGGCAGGCGCAAAAAATGCGGCCGATAGAAACGGTAAACCGGTTCTTTATGTACCGCTTAATAAAAATGAAAAGAAAACGCTGAGCTATTATGCAGAACAGGTACCTGACTTTGCATGGTTTGCCGATAAAGGTTTTGTAATACAATATGATACAACAGAGCTGCCGGGCGGTAAAGTGATAGATGCCTTTTCTTATTATCATAATAAGAAAGGCACTATTTGGAACAACAGTATAGATTATATAAAAGACGGTGTAAGAAAATACAGCGGTTGGGTAGGAGAGTATGCATACCCCGTAGTGCAGGTAGTAGAAGGGCCAAAAAATAATTCGAGCGGCGGAATGGAATACCCGATGGTAACACTTATTACAAGTCCTGATGCAAAAGTAGAATCTTTGGATGCCGTAATTGCGCATGAAATAGGACATAACTGGTTTATGGGTATGTTGGGCAGTAACGAAAGAGATCATACCTGGATGGATGAAGGATTGAATACTTATTTTCAGTTCAGGTATGAAGCGGAAAAATACAGGGCCAATTCTATTTTTGGAGATGCTATTCCGAAAGAGATTAAAGAAATGTCTGCGAATGATTTTTTAGCAGTGATATATGATGCGGTAGAAAAAAATATACCGATGCAATCGGCTATGGATATACCGGCGGATAAATTCCCTGACAGCGGCGAGTACGGTCTTGTGTCGTATGTAAAAACAGCTTTGTGGATGTATATGCTGGAATCTGCGGTTGGTTGGGACAAAGTACAATTAGCAGTGCAGAATTATTTTACCAAATGGAAAAATAAACACCCGCAACCGGCAGATATGCAGGCTGCTTTTGAAGAAGCGATTGGCGCCAAGCTCGATAAATTTTTTGACCTGACTAAGAAGGAAGGAAAATTTCAATAGCTCTAATAAACTGTTTGCAGAGCGATTGTTGATGTTTTTTTAAGTAAGCGGCAAAGGAAGTAAGTCAATTTCCTTTGCCGTATTTTTTTTAAAAGGTGGTTAAAATCATTAACATTTATCCCCGGTTAAGAAGTTAACTGACCTTTCATCATGTACCCCTGCATGATGCAAATGATAGAAGATAATTTAGAGGTAATCAAAAACCAATGAACCTTATCGGCCGTTTTTATAGGAAAAAAGGCCTGTTGTATTTAATGTTGCTGCTTTTGTGCAGTAGAGCGACTGCAAAAGAAAAACACATCAATTCCAACGGCAAAGAACGGGCTGTTCGTATTTACGCTGCGGGCAAATATGATCAGGACTCTTCCGGCAGTGTTATACCATTTAGCCGGGCGGGCAACCTTATCGTTGTAAAAGCGAGAGTGGATACAATCGAAGGTAACTTCATTTTAGATACCGGTTCGCCGCATCTTGTTTTAAATCTTACTTACTTCCGCGATTATCCTTCTACCTGGTCCCAATCCGAAGAGAAAAAAGGTATTACCGGTTCGGTAGAAAATGTTTTGCAAACTACGGTTAGAAATTTTTCTTTCGGAGATTTGAAGCAATACAATCTGAATGCCGATTTAGTAAACCTGGGCCATATTGAGAACAGGAAGGGAATACGAATACTTGGGTTGATTGGCATGGAACTGCTTACAAACTATGAGATGATTATTGATTACGAAAAAAATTTAATTTACCTGCATTGGGTCAGCAGAAAAAAATCATCCTCGTATCAACATGAAATGCTTACTGATACATCAGCTTATTACACTTCTTCCATAGAATTAAAAGATGCACGTATAATGGTGCGATCGGAAGTAGCCGGAAAAAAAATGAGGCTGATTATAGACAGCGGAGCCGAAACAAATATATTGGACAGCCGCTTGCCCGATAATGTGTTTGATGAAGTAATGATCAACAGCCGTATTGTATTGACAGGTATTGGTGATAAAAAAGTAGAAGCGCTGCGGGGTAACCTTTCAAGGATCACAATTGGCGGACAACGGGTTGAAAATTTGCCCGTATTAATTACCAACCTGGAAAAAACCTGTTTTTCATACGGCGGTTGTGTAGACGGAGTTTTAGGATTTGATTTTCTTTCTTTAAAGAAAATTGGGTTTAATTTTGTGAAACGGAAAATGTATATATGGAAATGACGGATAGTAAAATACATTGTGTACTTAAAAAAGTAAAACGAGTAGTTTTAATACACGTTTTACTGCTTATTTCATTTAACGGCATTTTGGCGCAGGCGCCTGTAAAATATTACAAGGTAAAAAACGGCAAGATGTATATTGAATTAAGCAAATCACTTTCCGATGCCTCATTGGATAGTTTTATCAACCAATTTCAATTGCAATCGCTGGCGCTTAAGCAGTTTTCCGCGAACGGTTTTGAAGATTCGTTGAATAAGTTTGAGTGGGATATCATTTTGAATAATAAAGACCGTTTCGTTATTACAAAACCATTATATGCCATTGATAAAATTACAGATCCCGTTGAACGAATGCGGTTGATTGAAAAACAACTGAATGATATTTATCCGTTGTCAGGCACTAAAGTTAAAATCGGTGCTAATCGTTTCAAAAATAAATTTCCTTTTTTCATACGGGAGGATTCTGTAGTTATTTTTTACCTGCGCAATAACTTGAAAGCCGGTAAAGTAATGCTGGCCGGTACTTTTAATAAATGGGACCCGGGTAATTTACCTATGAAACGTACCGACAGCGGTTGGGTGACCGAAGTAAAACTAAAACCCGGCAAGCATTGGTATAAATTTATTGCAGACGGAGATTGGACAATTGATAATGATAACAGGCAGAATGAAAATGACGGCCGGGGCAATACCAATTCAATATTTTATTATACAAATGTTGTTTTCAAATTAAGCGGTTATACAGATGTAAAGAAAATATTCCTGGCCGGCAGTTTTAATGATTGGCAAAAGGGAGAATTAGAAATGAATAAAACTGCAAACGGATGGGAGCTGCCTGTTTACTTACCGGAAGGTACACATACGTATCGCTTTGCTGCAAATGGTAAATGGTTCGCCGATCCTGAAAATGCAGATCGTTACCCGAATGAATTTAGAGAGTTCAATTCAGTTATCAGGATCGGCAAACCGCGGTTGTTCTTTCTGAAAGGTTATGAAGATGCTAAAGAAGCGGTATTGACCGGCTCGTTTAACAAATGGCGGACGGATGAATTGTATATGAAAAAAGTAAACGGCGGTTGGGAGTTGTCCTACACATTGGGCCCCGGTAATTATGAGTACCGCTTTCGGGTAGATGGTATGTGGGTAACGGATTCCGGCAATAATGTAAAAACTAATGCAGGCGAGACTAATTCTTATTTAATAATTGATACGAATTATACATTTCGCCTAAAGGCATATCCCAATGCAAAAACTGTTTTTCTTGCAGGCGATTTTAATGACTGGACACCGAATTCTTTACCAATGAAAAAAGAAGGTGACGAATGGGTGTTTAGAGTGCATCTTTCGCAGGGCAAGCACTTGTATAAATTTATTGTTGATGATCAATGGATTATTGACCCCGGCAATAAACTTTGGGAACAAAACGAGCATGATACCGGTAACTCAGTACTTTGGATTGAGTAATATTTCTTAACAATAAAAATCTGAAACCCGATAGTTCTTATGTTTTACTGACGATGATTTTGATTTCCTCAACTATCAGGTATGAGGCCGGTAAAATTCGTAAACAGGAATTTAACTTTATAAAATAATAAGCATGTGGCTGTTTTATATCAGGGCGATTAATTCGGCCTGAAAATTGAAGAAGGGGATTGAAATCATCTGCCATGCAAAACACAATCTTGTTAAGCCTTTTTGTAACGCTGATTACACAAACTTGTTTTTCTCAAATCATAACGCCGATTCCCGATTGGACGGTTAACAAACAAACGGACGACAAAATACTGAGCACTCAATCAATTGCCGCTAATAATAATTCAGTTGTTTACCAAATAAGAAAGCAAACAACAATAAATGAATATTTAGCGGAATGGTTTACCGGCGCCATTGCCGCGGATATAAAGAAAGAGAAATGGACGGAAACCCAAACGGGATCATTGCAAGAGTCGAGCGGCCTCCTGATATACGTTAGTGAAATGACAGATGCGACAGCAAAAAAATGGTACGTATTATATTTAGCTCATGGATTTGGAAAAAACCAAGCTCGTCTTGCAAGAGTTACCGGTACACTGCAGCCTGACTTTTTTCAAACAAAAGCAGGGGAGGCCTCCAAACATTTTGCAGGTATAGTGGCGCAGGATAGAAAAAATAATACGACTATTGGAGAACCGGAAAAAACCATAACCGGCGAACCCAAAAAAGAAACAATAGTAAATCGTACCGAGCCTGTCACAAAATTAGCCGGTGTACAGAATGCAAAAATTCACTCAACCATTATGCATTTAGAATATGAAGCCGGTATGGGCGGAGCCATTTACCCGGTATACAATCCGTATATTTTATTTAAAGATGGCACTATCTATAAAAATCCTGTAGAAGGTCTTAACCTGTTTGATGCGGCGGCATCTCGTACGGCTGAACCGAAGAAATGGGGCACCTGGAAAATGAGCGGCGCCACACTTAATATCTACCGGCCTTTAGAAAAACCCAAATACCAAAACAGTTCTTGGGAAAAAAGCAGCTATAAAAATATTTTACCTGCAAAGAAAGGCGAGGCATTGGAAGGAAGCTTCAAAACTTTAACGGGTGGCGGCAATACTGCATTGGGCGGCGATGTACTTGTAGTTGCAGCGGCAAATATTACTTTTAGTAATGACGGAAAATTTACTTTGGCAAAAGTGGCGGGTGTTTCATCGGGCAGAGATATTTGGGAAAATACCAACAGCAAAAGTAATGAGGCCGGGTATTATAAGTTAGATCAATATTCGATTGAATTGAAGTACAATAACGGGAAAATAGAAAATCGGTTCTTTTATTTTTATCCCGATTCAAGAAAACACTTTGGTATTGCCGGCAGTGTGTATATGCCCAAGAGTAAATAATCTATTTTTTATTTTTACATGAAACTTTACAATAGAATTAAAATCAATCTAACAATAAAAAGAAGCCGCCTTTTTCGGGGCGGCCTCTTTATTAAACCTGTTTTCAACTATAAAGGGTTTTCCTTATTTTCTTAATTGTATTTTACCCAGCTTCACTTCTTTACCGCGGCGCACTTCAATATTATTGATGGTGCTGTCCATGTACCCGTTGATGCCGTCAATAAATAAACTGTATTTTCCTTCTTTCAGTCCGCGTATTTTAAAATCACCGTCATCATCATCGGGTCTTGCATATGTAGTATCAGCACCGCTGAATGCATAGATGGTACCGAAAGAACCGGAAGGCTTCACTTCGCCTTCTATCCTGCCGCTGCTGTTGTTTCCAAATGGTTTGATAACGGGGCGAATCCATATTTGCCCGTCTTTAAATTTAATGGAGTGAAACAAATCAAAATCAAGGAACAGTTTAAGGTTGTTCAGAGATATGTTGTCAAGATGGTGACGACTGATATTTACAAATATGAAATTTTGATTGTTCAGGAAGCGAAGCGGAAGTACTATGCTGTCAAGCATTACGCTGTTGTTGGGACCCAATACAACTTTTATGCGTTTAATTTTCCCATTCGCTACAAAACTGCTGCCCAATAAAGTATCTATACCGTTGCGCAGTTTTAAAAGATCATATACACCGGCACGAATATCCAATGTGTCCCATATTTCGCAACGGCGGTCCAAGGAGTCATTGTCATCATCGCAACCGGGGCGATTGTCGTGGTCATCATCATCATCATTTCTACTGCAGGTATCTATTTTTATTTCAATACGTTGTATATCCACATTTACTTGCTGAAGAAAATCGAGCGGGCCATCGGTAAGGTAAACGGATAATTTTGTTTTTCCTGCAGGTATGTTTCCGTCATTACTTACCGAGGTCTCCTTTTGACAGGCTGCGAAGAAAATGACAGAGATTGCTGCAATAAATGAAGCAATTAAAAGCTTACGCGTTGTTTTCATGTTTTTTTATTTGGTTTAATAATATTTGCGATGGCGGGATTCGCAGAATAAATAAGAACTTAAATGGCGACTCTGTCTTTGGTCAAAAACAATGCCTGACTGCTAAAGGAGGTTCGGGTTGTAACCTTGTTGTAAAAAGAATTATTTCTTTTATAATTTACCGTTTCATGCACATAGACCGCTCATTTCTGTACAGGTTTAATGCCTTTCAAAAATTTTTTTACCGACCATTTTTCTGAATAATGAAACGGCAGTAAAGGGCAAATGCAATTGCTCCGGCATCTATCCGGAGTATAACTCTTTTTATAACTCATTTTAGTAAAACCCGTTTGGGGATTTGTAACCGTGCGGAATGAAAATCATTGTATTCGATCTGAAGTATCTGCTTAACTATTATGCAATACAGCCAATGGAGCTATTCATGAGAATTGAGTTTTATTTATGATAAAAATCCTGTCATCATCTTACCAAAACACAGGTACCTTTTTGCCGGTAGATACTCTTATTGGCGCCTACGCCTTCTGCAATCCATACTACTACTTGCGATGCCTGTTCAGTACCGTTAATCTTACCATCCCAGCCGCGGCTGTTCGATCTTAAATCAAATATTAGCTGCCCCCACCGGTTGTAAACCCGAAAGTATTTTATTTCCGTAATGCCGGCTGCTATCGGTTTTAAAAAATCATTCAATCCGTCATTGTTTGGTGTAAAAGCACTGGGCACATAGAATCTTATTTCTTTAAATACTTTTACCAATTGTGTATCAACCGTGGTACAGCCGCCGGCGGTTTTAATAGTTATGGTATACAATTTCTCCAGCGGCCCGTTAAATACAGGTGATACACTTACGGGGTCACTTAAATAAGTACCCGGGTTCCATACAGTAGTAACGCCAAAATCTCTCGCCTTTAATTCCATCGGGTAATCCGTTACCGCACTTTGATCGGGGTACCTGATGGCCGGTATAGGGTTTTCAACCAGAATTTGTTTTTTGGCGCTGTTAATACTACATCCTTTTTCATTGGTTAATAAAGCGTAGTATGTTCCGGATTGCCGTACCCTGTATTTTGTTCCTGCTGCACCGGCAATAGGCGCATTGTCTTTATACCATTGTATAGTTTTGGTTGGTTGCAGTACCAACACCGCACTGTCGCCGGTGCCGAGACAATAAGCTGCTTTGCCCAGCAATGTTAAATTCGTATCAATGACGGATGCATCTACAACCACTTCATCGGTAGTAGTACAACCGCCGCCAAAACTGCTTGTAGTAAGAATATAAGTTGTTCTTCTATCAGGGCCGGCCCGCGGGTTGGCTATGTTCGGGTCCGATAGTCCCGCAGCAGGAAACCAACTGTACACAAGACCCGGTTTGGGTGTAGCGCCAATAGGTACCGGATTCAGATTACATGAAAGTGTATCCTTACCGGCATTGGCTCTTACCGTTAGCGTATCAACAAGTATGGCATATAAAGTATCTCGACAGCCATACCCATTATATGGCTCAACTTCTACTGCTATCCGTGTTCCGGCAGGCGGCGGCGGTCTGAATATAACTGACTGATCTGTTCCTAATGTTTGCGTAAAGTTATTATTGAACCAAGTGTAGCCCTGGTAACCGAAAGGCGCCGTTACACGGACAGCTGTATCATCCGGACAATAAGTTGCGCCTACAAATTCGCTGTTACACTCTGAGTTTACATCAATATAGGCATATCCGAAATGACGGGTAAAAGTGCAATCGGCAGTTTTAAAAGTAAGACGTATTGTTTTTCCCGCATTGCCGTTCAGGTTCATGGTCACGGCGGACCAATCTTTGTACCAAATAGGCGTAGTATCAACAACTACAGGTGAAATATTGAAACCGGGTAATATAGATCCGCTTGCAAAAAAAGTAAATGACGAACAATTAATAATTTCATTATCCGTCACGTTGGTAGCTTCAATCACCAATCGCGGTTGCTGATATTCCTGGTGATTAGGATCCTGGAACACGACGGCGTAATGATAAATGAGCGAATAAGTGTTTTGGTTGGCGGGTATTACAAATTCGTATGAAATACCTTCCGCTTCTCCGCCGCCTCTGTCATTGCCAAGTCGTATGGAACGACCGCTTCCATTGGGACAATTAACTGAAAAGCCCCCGTAATAATCTACATCATTGGGATTGCTCAGTGCATCATACATTGTATGCCGGTCAGCTATCGCCCCTGATGTTTGTGTGAGGCTTATAACATTTTGACCGTTAACGGCGGAGGTAGAACCGATAAAACAGTTCCAATTATTGAATGTACCGGTTTCAAAATCGATATTGGGAGGACAGTTTTGAGCGTTTATATTTAAAGAAAAAAAACAGGCATACAGTACAGGCAATAAAAAGTATCCGGGGAAATTGCGGGTACAATTCTTTCTTATATCAGGTTGGCTGATGCGCTGCACAATTTGGGTTTGGGTAAATGAAAGGAAAAGTTACAAAGAAATCGTCGAAAATTTAATTAAAGTTGCCCCGGAACAGGGAGGACCTGATAATCGGTGTGTTAAGAGCGTCTATTGACAATATTCTGTTATCTTCATAACATTAAACAAAAAATAAACACATGAAAGCTGTAAAGTTTTTTCCGCTTTTTTTACTGCTGCAATCAGGTTTATGCTTTAGCATTTCGGCGCAGCAAAAGCAATTTAAGACCTTATTGGTAACCACTACAAAGGGTTGGCATCACGAATCATTGCATGCCGGCGTTTTGGCTATTAAAGGAATTGGGAGTTAAAAATTTTTTTGATGTGGTATTGTTCGAAAACCCTAACGGTTTTACAGATGAATACCTCAAACAATTTCAGGCGGTAATTTTTTTAAATACCACGGGCGATATTTTTGATACGGCCCAGCAAAAAGTAATGGAACGGTTTATACAATCAGGAAAAGGATTTGTAGGTATACACAGCGCATCCGATACGGAATATGACTGGGAATGGTATAATAAATTAGTAGGCAGGATGTTTAAAATACACCCCGCTATTCAAACAGCGGAACTGAATATTATTGATACCAATTTCCCCGGCTTGCAGGGATTTGCCGGTAATAAATTATGGACGGACGAATGGTATGAGTTTGGCCCGGAAAAAACAACTGGACTTAATTATGTATTGGCTGTAGATGAAACATCTTACGATGCTAAAGCAAATTGGGGCGGCGATAAAAAAGGAGCAGGGATGGGTAAATTACACCCGGTGGCCTGGTATCATAATTTTGATGGCGGCCGCTCTTTTTATACGGCGCTTGGTCACTTGCCCACTATCTACAGCGATCCTGTTTTTCTGAATCATTTGTATGCGGGTATTTTTTGGGCAGCAACGGGGAGGAAGTGATGCTGTAATGTAAGTGATTCCAAAATTTGGTTTACATTGTTAATTTTGATATTAAACAATTCTCTGTGTTCCGTAGGAACACTTTACGGGTAGTACTCAAGAAAATAGTTTTAACGTTCCATCGGAACGGTTTGTGCTTTTTTGTTTCACAAAAAACTCTACTGATATAAATTTAAAAAAATGGCAAACACATACACGCAATTCCATGTTCAATTTGTATTTGCAGTAAAATATCGGGCCGCTTTAATTTCAAAAGTATAGAAAGACGAATTACACAAATATATTACCGGTATATTTCAGGAAAACAATCATAAGATGCTGCAGATAAACAGCATGCCGGATCACATTCATATTCTGGCCGGTATACGGCCGACACAATCTGTTTCTGAATTGGTGCAAAATGTAAAAACAGAAAGCAGTAAATGGGTTAAACGTAAAAATTTTTGTACTGCACCGTTTGCCCGGCAGGACGGTTACGGTGCATTTTCGTATTCAAAGAGTCATGTTGAAAATGTCATTCGGTATATACAGAATCAGGAAGTACATCACAAGAAAGTGACATTTTTAGATGAGTACAGGAAATTTTTGAAAGTTTTCGAAATTGAATATGATGAGCAATATATTTTTAAAGAGCCTGTGTAGTACAAAGCGTTCCAACGTAACGCGGGGAAGCTCTTGCTTTTATTTTCTATCTACAAGATGTTCCTACGGAACAAAATTTCGAAATTCGTTTATATTGCTAATCATGATGTCAAACTCTTCTCCGAGTTCCATAGGAACACCTTGCGGGTAGCGCTCAAGAGAAAAAATTCTTACGTTCCATCGGAACGTTTTGTGCTTAATAGGTGAAGAAATCCACTGTGTAAGAACCTCTCCCGAATTTTATTTTTCTACCCATTGGGTGTTCCTGCGGAATAAATTTAAAAATTAGTTTAATGATATCAACACACTTCTCCGTATTCCGTAGGAACACTTTGCGGGTAGTATTCAATAGGGAAAATTCTTACGTTCCATCAGAACGTTTTGTGCTTACTATGTTAAAAAAATTACTGCGCAAGATTTCTCGCCTGTACTCAGCTTATATAAAAACAATAAATTAACCCGCTCATACTTTGCCATTGGTGGATTTTCAAAAAAGTCCTACTTTTAAATAACGGTTCTGCTATCAATCAACTGTCTCTTGCTTCCCTTGAATCTCACCTTTTATTTCTTAACCATAAACCTTATACAATGAAAAAATTACTTACTGTAATTGCTTTTGCTGTTGCTGCAGCGCTGATTGCCTGCAATACCAACAGCGCTTCTTCTGCCGACGCCGGCAAAACAACTCCTCTTTCAAAAGAAGATTTAATTAAACGCGGCGAATACCTTGTGCAAATTACCGGTTGCAATGATTGCCATTCGCCAAAAAAATTCGGTGCCAACGGCCCGGAAATTATACCTGAATTAATGTTGTCCGGTTATTCTTCCAATATGCCTGTACCCAAAGTAGATAAAGATTTTTTGAGTGCCGGCTTTGCCGCCTTTGCTCCCGATTTAACTGCTGCGGCCGGGCCATGGGGCGTTACTTACGCAGGTAATCTTACTCCCGATACTACGGGTATTGCTACCTGGACGGAAGAACAATTTAAAAAAGCACTGACACTGGGAAAATTTAAAGGATTGGACGGAGGACGAATGCTATTACCGCCAATGCCCTGGATTAATTATACTAAAATGGCTGATGAAGATGTGAAAGCAATTTTTGCATATTTAAAAAGTATTAAACCCGTTAAAAATATAGTTCCAAACCCGGTGTCGCCGGGTAAAATATAATACCATCTTATTTTACCATAACATATAGTTGATAGCAACAGGATATGCTATTTCGTTTCCAATAATTTAAAGAATTGATCCAACTGCGGCAATATAACAATTCTTGTTCTGCGGTTGGCTGCTTTACCATCCGCGGTGATGTTGTCCGATACAGGTAAAAACTCTCCGCGGCCGGCTGCTGTTATTTTAGAAGGGTTGATGCCGTACTGATCTTTCAATATGCGCACTACCGAAGTGGCACGTTTTACACTCAGGTCCCAATTATCCATCAGGGTGCCGGCTGCGCCCTTGTAGGGAACATTGTCGGTATGTCCTTCTACCATAAATTCTATATCGGGTTGGTTCTTTAATACCATTGCTACTTTGCCCAATACTTCCTTCGCTCTTTCAGCTACTTCGTAACTGCCGCTTTTAAATAACAATTTATCGGAGATATCAATATACACAACGCCTTTATCCACTTTTATGTTAATGTCTTTATCATCCAAATTACCGATGGCGCCTTTAAGATTTGTAACTAAGACAAGATTCAGGGAATCTTTTTTATTAAGCGCCGATTGAAGCCCCTGTATATACGCATCTTTTGAACTGATATTATCTAACGATTTTTTTATGCTTTCCGCCTGCGAGGAACTGATAACGGATAAATTTTCCAATTGCTTTAATGCCTGTGTATTGTTGGCGTTCAAATAGTCTACTTGTTTTTGCAGGGCGGCTATTTCGTTTTCAAGAGCAGCTTTTTTTCTCGCATTTTCTGCGGTTAAGTCGTTGCACTCTTTTAGCCGGGCCTGTAGTTTACTAAATTCTGTTTGCAGCTCAACATATTTTACCTGTTCGGTTTTCAGAATTTTTTTACTTACACAAGCGCTAAGTAAAAGCAGGCAAGCAATGAAAGATAAGGTAATGGTTTTTATTCTCATAAAGATTAATTTTAGTTGCAGTCAAAGTTATTCTAATTTTTGTTTCATAAAGTGCTGATATAAGTTAAGTGAAGAAATAAAAAAGCCGGTAATCACAAACTGCAATTACCGGCTTTTCATAAAAGAATATTTTATTGAGTCAATCTTATCGTAGGTAATTTCACTTCGCCGGGATCTGACCATATGCCGTCTTTTTCAGCTCTTGCCTTTACTTCGGCAGCACGGCTTTCACTATCGGGGTGAGAGCTCATCATTTTTTGAGATTTGGTTTGTGTATCGCCGCCCGATAAAAGCGCCAATTTTTTAAAAGCGGTATAGGCGCCGACCACGCTGTATTTATTATTTTTCAAAAAAGCATAAGAGTAACTGTCCGCATCACTCTCTTGCTTGCGGCTATGACTTGCACCCAAAAATCCTTCGGCAAATTCACCCAATTCACTTTCACTCAAAGTTCTTGCCGCACCTGATTGTGAAGCAGCAGCATCTTTGAAAGCAGCCCGTGTATATGCGGCTTTAATGGCATCCTTGGTATCTTCGTTTTTTACATGACCTATCTCATGACCGATTACGGCCAGCAATTCATTATCGGTAAGGATATCCATTAACGAAGAAAATACACGAACACTTCCGTCGGCACAGGCAAAAGCGTTAATGTCGGTTACCAGGTATACTTTAAAATTAAGCGTAAGGCCCGCTTCTGAAGTGTGGTTGCCGAATACTTTCTTCAGTCGTATGGCATAAGGGTCATTGTCGTCTGCTACTTTGTTATGCGCATCCATCCATTCCACAGCTTGTTTGGAAAGCTTAATGGCATCTTCGTTACTGAAAGTGGCGGCTTTTACACCGCTTCCCGCGGCATTAACGGCTTGAACGTTTAGTTTGGGTTTGCCCAGTTTTATTTGCGCATTTACGGCAATAAAGCAGGTTGTTAAAAAAAGGGAAAGTACAATAGAAAGCGAGTTGTGCTTCATGGTTAGTTGAGTTTGTTATTGAAAAATAAAGTACAGGCAAATGTAAGTAAAAAACAAACAGGCATATATAGTCTGTTTAATTGCTTATTTCCATTGTACATTCTTCATGACACTGAAACAAAAAATATACAGCCACTACTCACAGGTAGTAAATGATAAGATCAGTTTGCTGCAAACGGTTTTGGCCGATTTAAAAGAAAGCGGCGCCAATGAAACCAAAAGCACCGCCGGTGATAAACACGAAACTGCATTGGCCATGCTGCAAATAGAGCAAGCGAATATTGGCGGGCAGTTAAGCGAAGCCTTAAACCAAAAAGCTGCTTTCGAAAAAATCAATCATGCTGTTATCTCTTCTGTTATTGTAAAAGGCAGTCTTGTAAAAACAAATAAAGGTCATTTTTTTATGAGTATTGCGTTGGGCAAAGCAACACTAGAGGGTATTGGCATTACAGCGCTTTCTCCGCAATCGCCGCTTGGTGTAAAAATGATGGGGCTTAGGGTAGGGGACTCAGCGGAAATCAATAATAATTTGTACGAAATTGAGAGTATTGCTTAACTCAGTTATTGTAAAATAAATTATCTCAACTACATTTGATTACAAACTTTTTTATGAAAAAATTATTGACCGCCGCATTATTGTTTTGCACTGTTCTTGCTCAGGCGCAGGTATTGTCAGTTCGTGAGCAGGCAAGGGTAGTGGACGAGTTATTAGCTGAACGTTTTAATAATTTATTGCCGGCACTAATGGAAAAATCCGGTATTGATATGTGGATCATCATGAGCCGGGAGTATAATGAAGACCCGGTATTGAAAACAATGCTGCCTGCTGAGTGGCTGAATGCCAGGAGAAGAACCATTTTGGTTTTTTATAATAACCCGCAAAAAAAACTGTACGAAAAACTGGCTATTGCCCGGTATGATGTGGGCAAGAATATAAAAGCGGCTTGGGATATGAAAAAATTTCCTGACCAATGGGATGCTGTAATGGATATTATTACTGCACGTAAGCCCGTAAAGATTGGTATTAATACATCCGCTGACTTTGCACATGCCGACGGAATAGATCATACGGAATACGTCATGTTTTTACAAAAATTACCGGCTGCGTTTAAAAATAAAATTGTATCGGCCGAAAGCTTAGCAGTCAGTTGGTTGGAAACAAGGACTGAACGTGAAATGCAGATTTATCCGCAATTAGTTTCTGCCACGCATAAAATTATTGAAGAAGGTTTTTCGGAAAAAGTTATAACACCGGGCATTACTACTTCCGAAGATGTGGTGTGGTGGTTCAGGCAAAAAATTCGTGAGCTGGGGTACGATACCTGGTTCCATCCTTCCGTTTCTATACAGCGAAAAGATTCGCAAAATTTTGAACACCTCAGAAGTTTTTCAGCAAGACCTGCTGCTGATGTCATCCTTCCGGGCGATTTACTGCATGTGGATATCGGTATTACTTACTTGCGGTTGAATACGGATATACAACAACATGCGTATGTAGTAAAACCCGGCGAAACGGAAATTCCGAAAACCCTGAAAGATGCATTTGCCAAAGCCAATCGCTTACAGGATATTTTAACCGAACAATTTAAAGAAGGAAGAACGGGTAATCAAATATTGGCCGGTGCATTGGCACAGGCAAAGAAAGAAGGTATTCAACCAAGTATCTATACACACCCGCTGGGTTTTCACGGTCATGCTGCAGGGCCTACCATTGGTTTATGGGATCAGCAAAACGGCGTACCCGGCAGCGGCGATTTCCCCATGCATTACAACACGGTTTATTCTATAGAACTGAATGCCGCATCGGATATACCTGAATGGAAAAAAAGTATCCGTATCATGCTGGAAGAAGACGGATACTTTGATGAAAAAGGGTTCAGGTATATTAATCAACGGCAGAAAGATATATATATGATACCGCGTAAGATGGTTAATACAGGAAATTAATATAAAATTGTATTGCAAATAAAAAGCACTTATTACAGTGCCTCTACGGAGATTCCTTCATGCGTCAGTACCAATGTTTCTATCGCTATATCACCGTCGTTGGAAAGAAGTACAGGCCCGAAATAATTTACCGGGAAAGCGTTTTTTACTTTCCACACTACTACCGGTTCATGTGCTTCATTCAATAGTCTGATAGTTATATCTCTTCTCTCAATTGTACCGATTTGTTTGGTATTGATCCAGTTAAAAAAATCATTATCACCCGTAACAATTCCCCGTTTTAAAGTAATATTGGAATACTTACGCAGGCCCGGAATTTTTCTGAAACTGTCTTCGGGGCTTGACCCTTCCCTGAAAGAAACGGCTTCAATTTCAATATCCAGTCCCGATACTTCCATAAAGCCGATTCGGGCTCCGCCCCAGTCCACACTAAAATGATAACGATTGATAACGCTGTGTGCCATAATTAAAGGTTTAATAATGAAAAAATAAATGAGTATAAGAAGAATGATTATAAGCAGTATAATTACAAAAAGCATACAATGAGGTTTAGTATTGTAAAAGTAACCTTTCCCCGGAAAACTAAAATACCACATTAGGGGTATTTAACAGGTATCGGTGTATGAGTTTTTTTCCGCAACCGGGACGATAGTATTACCGCAAAAGTCACCCGCCTGTTAGATATACAGACTATTAGGGGCAATGTTAATACCCATTACAGGGGAATTAGCGGCAAATTATTATCTCTCTTATTTAGTTCGCAATGTAAGAGTAAACGATTCTTATCTTTTCGGGTATTCGTTTGCAGCGATTCAATATTAGTAAAAAATTTCTTTAAATAACCCGGCATGTAATTAAACCATTCTGCCGGAATTCGGGCAACGGAGATGTGAAGAAAGAAAATGCAGGTAATGGTTTTATCCTGCGGTATTAAATAATAGTTCTCCGCTGTAATTTTTAATTCTTTTTCGCCCTTATTACTGCAATATGATTTCACGAACGGTATTCCCGGAAAAAGCAGGCCGGCATTTGTTTGTTCCAATTTATTGCTGCGCAGCCAATGGTTGTAGATAGCGGCAGTGCTGTCGCCGGTAACGGTAAAATTAAATGCAGGCTCCTGTATAATGTTTGCCGTTACTTTTTCTATTTTATTAAAATCATCATCGTATGTGTATGTAATGGCCGAATCGACGCGGGGCTTTATAGCGGCAATATTTAAATTGTACCATTTGTTACTTCCCAACAGCAAAGAATCAATATTTAAACTAAGCGCTTTAGAAATATTATTCTTATTGTCGTTACTCAGCAAAGCATAAACGGGGGCGGGTGGCTGCGTAAACCCCATTGTACACAAGGAACTGTCCGAATAACTGAAATTATTTTGAGCAAAATCGTATTGTGTATTTGGCGCCAGGGTGCCGTTTATTTCAATCTTACGTTTATTAAAATTGGCCGTGACGATACCTTCCTGCTGAAAAAAACTATTTGCCGCAATGTATATAGCCAAATGGCTCTTGGCGTTAATCGCTTTGTCAAGTGTTGCTTTTGCAATAAAAGTTTTTTTTATAAAAACTTCATTTACCGCCTGCGCAAAATAATTTTTATTTTCTATCGCCGCATTCGCCACAAGCACTTCGTTGCCGTTTTTAAAAATATGTACACCGGCCTCTTTACTCACATATTCGTTGCTGTCGGGGTTTTCAAACCGGTATAGCTGCAGGCCTTTTTGAAATTTTTTTTCATCCTTTATCTTTAATACAATATACCAGGCATTTGCGGGCTGACCGCTCATATGAAATGCAGTCACATAATCCGGTATCTTCACCATGTTTTTCCAGCTCACTTCATCTTTACGTTTCGAAAAAAGTTTCGGTGTTTTCCATTGGGAAGGCGTAGTGATAATATTCCAAATAAAGGTATTGGTAACCCTTTTTACATCCAGTACGATAAGGCAATCGGCGCTTTTGGCAACAACATCCGTACTGTACGTTTTATAAAAAAATTTTATGTATCCCCATACTAAGATTCCGCAAAGTATAAGCAATAGCCATTTCCTTTTATTCATTTAACCGCTTCGTTTTCTTTTTCCTTTTTGTCTTTTTCAATAATGTTGTTGATCGCATCTATCATATTAAAGAAAAATTCGAAACTGTTCGCATGGTTGCCTGTTACATTCATTGTCGCAGTGGTTTGTATCATACCGTCTTTAAGGCTGCCTTCCATTTTTATATCGCCTGCGTTTTTTACCAGGTATTCGTTTATTTTTTTAGCAACATCCGTACTGAATTCGGGGGCTATTTTTTCCAACAATCTTTTTGAATTTAAATTAAAAGAATAGTTGTTATTCAGTATCGATTTCTTTGTATCTGAATCAACCGTAAAACCTGTGTTATTAAGCGTCATATCAATAACTTCTTTCGATGTAGTTACAATGGCCTTGCCATTTTTTACCATAAAATACAAACTGCTGACAGGGTATTTTTCTGCATCAAAAGCAAGTTCATAATAACCGCCTTTATCTTTGTAATTATACTTTTCTCTCTCAGCGTATTTTACAGGCAGGTTAACAACTTTTTGCATGAAACTTTCTTTTTTAGTTTCCATTATAAATGTAAAATCGGGGGAAAGCTCGTCTTTGGTTTTCTTTACTTCAGTTCTGTTAAATTCTTTATCATATGTATAGTCGGTATAGGACACCTGTTTGGTTTTCATATCATGCATAACAAATAAATAATTGCCGGGCATCAGTTCCGCTATCGATTTTTCATCAATCATTATTTCCATTAAATCAATATATACATCCACTACCTCGGCATATTCACTGATGTACGGAGTATTGCTCAGGTAATTTTTTATCAGTTGATAGTAATAAGATACCATAGCCTCCGTATTGACGCTCATGGAGAAATAACCGATATTACCGGGGTTTATATAATTTACAAAACCTGTGTTTTGTTTGTTGTTCATCAGTTCTTTACCCATATTCGCCATTTTCGTGTCAGCCGAAAATGTTTTTTGTTCTACACGCATTTTATCTTTTTCGAAATATACATTTGCCGCTGATTTAAAACCGGCAGACGTATCTTTTGAGAAGAGGTAATTTGAGTTATCGTAAAATGACATGTATCTACCTCCTAAGAAGTAACTCCTGAATTGTTGCATTAAATTTTCATAATTATACCATGCGCTTACATGTGCAGCGGGGTCTGTTATTTTTTTATAGCTCAATTCGTTCTCGATAGAGTAAATGGTGCCCGTAAATGTATTGGTCATTATTTTTTCCGCTACTAACCGTTGCTTTGCAGCAGCAATAATTTCCTGTTCCTGGTACCACAACTCTCTTTTTGCAGTTTCAAGACCGTAATCAGAATCTTCCATTACAACTTCAGGCGGGGCTTCCATTACCTCCTCATCAACAATTTTCTTTTTTACCGGCGGTTTTTTTGCAGCAACCGGCTTTTTGGTTTTGGAAGAAACTGCGGTTTTGCCTTTGACCGTCACCGGTTTCTTTATTGGCTTTGCAGGAGCTTTTATGCTTTTATCTTTTACAATTTTTGGCGGGGTAAAGCGAATAACATCTGCTGCTGCTACTGTATCTGCTGCTACCGTTACCGTTAAACTGTCCGCCGTAGCCGGAGCTGTCGTATCACTCCTGTATATGTAGTCATAATAATTCTGCCTGTTTTGATAGGTTGTATTTATAATTACAGCCATAGTTTCATTCAGGCCAATATGCGTATTTGCGGAAACGGCTAAATATTCAAAACCGTTTTTCTTCTCCGTATCATTATTTGTACCCGACGCTGCTTTTACGAGTTGTAAAAATTGCTGTGCATTTTTCAGATGGACTAATGTTACAAAACTTACAGAAGTGTCTTCTGCGATAACATATTGAAATATATCCCGGTCAAAATTAATTCCGATATTTTGAAGAGATGTAAGCGTATCAATATGCAGGAGTTTGAAAAGATTATCCTTAATGAAGCCATACGTATCCGCTTTTTGTAAAGGCATATTTTTGGCGAAATTATCTCCTGAATACTTTATTACCAATGAGGCGGTGGAGGGTATTTTGCTGATTAAGTTTTGTGCAGGTGATGCAAAAAATATTGCTAAAGCGGTGAATACGGAAATGATGTACTTTTTCATTTTATTGTTTAGTTAAATTTATTTTATTTTCAATTGATTTTTTATTCGTAATAATATCAAGGGCATTCAATTTCAACATCACCGCTTTTTTGCCCGATGATACGGCGGCGTCTTTGTTGGAGGCGGAAACTATAGTTGATTCAAATTTATAAATAGCGGTATAATTTGCCGTGGCGAAAATTTCTTTATCCGCGTTACTCATTTTTGTATACTTATCCTTTAACGAAAACTTATTGAGTCTTGCAAATATGCCTTTACCGGCGTCATATTCGTATATTTTTTCAGCACTCTTCGTTTTACTTTTAGTTTCATCTATAAGGGTTTTCGCCGCAGCATTCAATCGGTCTGATTTAGTGAAATTGCAATTTAGAGTGGCTATATAATTATCAAAATCTACAGAAGTTTTTACATCGGTAATACCCGCAGTCTTTGAAAAGGTCTTTTCTATTTCCTTGATTTTTCCTGTAATCTCGTTTTTAGACGGTACATCATGTCCATTTACAGTTTTCATTTTCATGATGGAGTTAATTTTGGTTTTACTCTTACTCATATTTACCACTAATTGAAAATTGCCTGATCCGTCATTTTTTAAGACTACCTGTTCAATGATTTCAAAGCAGCCTTGCAAAAAAATAAGACAGGAAAAAAGTAATATATATGCAATTCTTTTCATTTTTGATAATTGGGGTAAAACTACCTTTTATTTTTTCTAAAATGTTATAATAAATCACCTTTGCGCGGCTAAGATAGGGAATGGGGAACAAAAAAGAGGACTTCGTCATGACAGTGCCGTTAGTTAAGCTTGCGCTACTGCATTTAAATCTCATTACGAGGGTCTAAAGACAAAAGTTTCAAGAAGGCCCTATGAATACTATTCGCAAATTCAATGTGTAACATTTTGCCGTTGAAGATGACGGGGAACCGGTTCTTTTACAGGGCGTTCTTTTATTCAAAATTAACAGTGATTAGTAAAATTAATCCGATTCTTTCAGGTAATTTCGCCTTCCTGAAAACTAATCAGTGATACTTTACCTATGTTTTTAAAAATACTAACCGTAGCCGGCCTCGCCACCTTTGAAATTTACGCCGCTATTCCCGCAGGATTTGCTTTTGGATTAAATCCGTTTACAATTTTTCTTGCAAGCGTAACAGGCGGTTTAGCCGGTGTTTTTGTCGCGGCCTTTCTGGGAGATAAAATCAGGGCCTTCTTTCATAAAAATAAACCGGCAAAAGAAGCAACCGTCAAACACCCGGTCATTTACCGTATCTGGAACAAGTACGGCATAATTGGTTTGGGCTTTTTGGGTACCATGTCCGTAGGGGCGCCTATCAGTATTGCAATTGGCGTTAGTTTGAAAGCTGATTTGAAAAAATTAATTACCTGGTGCTGTATAGGTGTGATTACCCGCTGTATATTATTTACCGCTATCGGCTACTACGGACTTAAATTAATTTAGCGATCAGTTTTTTCGAAATGACTTTATTAGATTGTGATTGCAATTTATTTGTCTTTCGTTTCTTTCAGGGTTTCTCCGGCATCATTACTGTTTGTTTTAGGCTCGGATAATTTACCTCTTTTATAAATAATTAATCCGTTCAAAAAATTGCGCAGTATCTGATCGCCGGCTTCTACATAACCGGGTTGGTCTTCCTTTCTGAAAAGATCACCCAATGCACCTTTTGTAATTTTAAAATCTACCAACGCTAATATTTTTATAATATCATCGTTGTGCAGCGAAAGAGCTACCCGTAATTTTTTTAATATATCATTATTGCTTAGCATGGTAATTGTTTTTGTAAGATAAAAGTTTGATAAAGTTATGCTTTACATTTCAGGTTACAGAATTAGTTCGTGGCTTTTACAAATTGCAAATTGCTTATTGCCAATTAAAATGTTATTATTTACCAACACAAAAATAATCTCACATCTCAAATTCCCATACCGTTCTGTAGGTACCAAAATTTTCTATATACGTTAAAAAAGAATTATAAAAGGCATCGCCGCCAATGGTAGCGCTGTCGCCAATTACAAATAACTGTTCTTTGGCCCGGGTAATGGCCACATTCATTCGCCGGTAATCTTTTAAAAAACCAATATCACCGTCATCATTGCTGCGTACAAGGGATATTATGATGATTTCTTTTTCCTGGCCCTGAAAGCTGTCGATGGTGCTGATGCGCATTTGTTTTGGTAAAATATCTTTTGCGGCGGCTACCTGCCCTGCGTACGGAGAAATGAAAGCTGTCTTCAACGGATCAAGTGCTTCAGTTTCCATAAGTTTTAGTATAATTTGCAGTTCACCTTCGTTTTGCAAACTGCTGCCGTTGCTGCCATGTATTTCATTATACCCGGAGCCGGCAGTATCTATAAAGCTGATATGCGTACCCGTATTGGTAAGATGCCCGGCGGTTTGTAAAAGTCCGTTATAAAAATAATTACCGGAGAAACCCGCAATGGCTTCCCGCATGCGGTATTGTGTATCCAGTAAGAAAACATTTTCAACTGTATTGATACTTATTTCTAAAACAGAACGGTTGAAACCCAAACGGGCCGCTTCATTGCTTAATACGGTAGGAGGGAGCTGTAAGTGATCTCCCGCCAAAACATATTTTTTAGCCAACGGAAAAATACACCAGGCCAGCGGCTCTATACATTGCCCGGCTTCATCTATTACCAATGTTTCAAAAATGAGGTGATTAATTTTCGCATCATACAAACCAACGGGTGTTCCTAAAATTACTTCGGCTTCGGTATATAATTTTTCTTCGTTATAGGCTTGCAGTTTTTTTATTTCGGTACGTATGTTTTTTACTTCTTTAAATAACAGGTTGCGTTGTTCTCTTTCCGCTTTGCCAAAACTTCTTTTATATTTCAGCGCCATTTTCCTGAATTCCTCGGCCCGTATTTTTAGCAGCTTTATTTCTTTCAGTTGCTTACTGTTGGATAACTTTCCTTCCGGTGTATGCTGAAAAACCATTTCATCTACTTTACTTGTATTGCCGACTCTCAACACTTTCAAGTTTTGTATGATGAGACCTTTGGCAATATTATCTACCGCCGTATTACTTGGCGCCGATACCAATACTTTTTCGCCGGCTTTTACTAATTGTACAATGGCTTCCACCAAGGTAGTGGTCTTGCCGGTACCCGGCGGCCCATGTATTATAGTAATACTTTCATTTTGCGTAATGGCCGCAACGGCCTGTTGCTGGCTGTTGTTTAATTTTTTATTAGTAAAATCTAAAGAAGTATTTTTTACAACCGGCTGTTTTTTTTCTTTTACCGGATCATCGTGCAATTCTTCAAACAGATTATATAAATCTTTACTATTTTCTAAATTGGCCAACGCCGTTTTCATGATAGTGGTAGTGCGTTGGTCAGGCGCCAGCTTTATACCTACGCCGTCATCTTCTATCCAGTCGGGAAAATCGGGAGCGAACAAACGGAACTCGCCTGCTTTAGCATCTAAATTAAGTAATACACCTTTTACGGGTTCCTCGCCGGCACAGAAACATTCTATGACCGCGCCGTCTTTAAACAAATTAGTTTCTGCGGGAAAGTTTAACCGAAAACTGATTTCGGGATAATCGGCATAACCAAAATTTTTGCGGGTTACCGTTATCGGGTGCAGCGCCAGGCCTTCGGCTCTCAGCGATTTCAATGTATGCTGCTGATCTAAACTGTACCGCTGTACCTGTTCTTTTTCTTCCAGTTCTATACACTGCAATAATTTTTTTATATACGGATGATTGGCCGGCATAGCGTGAAAATAGGCAGGATGGTATTAATAAAAAAATATAGAAGATTTGTTTTTAATCAGCAGCTGCGGACAAATTGAATTAGCTTTACTAAATATTATCTTTAAAAAAAAGAATGACCGCACCGGAGCAAATTATTAATGAAACAAAACAATGGATAGATGATGTAGTGGTGGGCTGTAATTTTTGCCCCTTTGCCGCTAACGCGGTAAAACGGCAAACTATTTATTATAAAGTTGAAGAAAGTATTGACAAGGCTGTTTGCCTGCAGGCATTGTTAACCGAGTTAACCCGCTTAGATGATGAAACAACTATTGAAACATCATTCCTTATTTTCCCAAATGCATTTAAAAAATTTGATGACTATCTTGATATAGTTTCACTTGCAGAAAAACTATTAAAGGAAAAAGGATATGAGGGTATTTATCAAATAGCAAGTTTTCACCCGTTGTATCTTTTTGCAGGTTCTTCAGAAAACGATGCAGCTAATTACACCAACAGATCTGTTTACCCCATGCTTCACCTGCTGCGTGAAGCAGGCATTGACAAAGCATTGGAACGGTACGGAGCTCCTGAAGATATCCCCGAACGTAATATTAATTTTGCCCGCGAAAAAGGATTGGTTTATATGAAAATGCTGCGAGATTCGTGTATGTAATTTACGTTCTCTATTTTTCACTTAAATATTTACGCAAGTTCGCAAAGCAACCCCAAACTGATGGAGGCACGAAGAAATCTTCCTTCAATTACTTTTTCAGGTTTACCTACCAGTGTAATATATTTGGGAGTCTCCTTAAATACCTAACACTAAAACAACAACCATGAAAAAAACGATTCTTTATCTTTCCATTGCTGCAGTATTAGCAATGGGCTGTAAATCAAAAGGAGCCAAAATAAAAGCCGATGGAGTGATGGTATTTTCAAAACGATGCGAATGCGAATATTGACTACACCAATGAATTTACTGATGTGATGAAATAATATAATGACGCATCGGAAAGTGCCGTAAAGAGTTATACCGGCCTTGAAGAAAGCTGGACAAGAAAGAGTACCTACCAGAATTGTTTCAACGCGGCATGGGTTTTTTGTGGACTGAAAAAACTGAAGCTGACAAAGCGTTCGGCACACTCCGGGTGCATTCGGGCGAGTTGATAAGAGGATTTTTTAAAGACAGCTTTAGGCAAATACAAAAGATCTTTTTAGACGATTAAAAAGGAAAACAGATATAACTGTGTACGAAAAAATATATTGGAACCGAAGATTTAAAGATAATATGCCGCAAAGGAGTAAAGATACCTGGGTAAACAATTTGATATGTTATCCCAGCTGGCAGAGATGCGTTTAATATCAGCAACAAGATAGAGCAGGTGGCGGATCCTGCAGTCAGGAAGTATCACTGAAAGAAAGCCGATAAAAGATCCTATAAAGCGACAATTTAAGGCTTTGATTTGAGTAAAAAGGGAAAAAATTGGCTAATTGATGCTGACAAAGAAAAATACGCGGCGCGATATTGTCGAAATAATACCCTTATGCAGATTTTACGGCAAGTATTGAAAAAAACAAAGCCGCTAATCAAGAAAGTCTTACCGAAGAAAACAACATCTCAGTATAACTCATTTTACAAGAATATAAATGAAGAAAGCGCTAAGATAAAAGCTGTAGTAAGAAATATAAAGAGTTCCAAAATATTTCGGAGAATGATTATTGCTGTAGATCGCAGCTATAATAGTGTTGTCAGTGCATATAATTCATGGGTAAATTAAAAATGCCCGATCAAGTACACAATCCCCCTATTAGATGGCCGGGAAAGTTGGTTACTAACAAATGTATGGTAGGATAAATTGAAATTATTTCGAAAGTCGTAATCTTTTTATATTTTATCTTATTTTTACTTTTTCTAAAGCATCCCGTACAAAAATGAAACTTATTTATTTGTCTTTTACTTTTCTTTATTTTTTTTCCTGTACAATACCCCTAAAAAAGTACTGAATAATCGTGCGGCCAATCCGGAACATGATTCATCATTTGTAGTACTTATAGATGCCGGGCATGGAGGAAAAGACGGCGGCGCCTATGATACGGTAAAACACCATGCTAACAGAAAAATGCTTGAGAAAACTATGGTTTTCCAAATTGCAAATGCGTTGAAGGAATGTTGCGAAAATGAAAATATAAAAGTGATGCTCACAAGAGAGAAAGACACTTTTTACTTTCTTAAATCAAGACTGACCATCGTTAAAAATATACGACCTAACCTGCTTATTTCTTTGCATGTAAATACGTTTACGGAAGACTCCACCCTTCGCGGGGTTGAAGTGTATACCGTTAATAAAAATAATCCGTACTATTATGAAAGCCAGGCCTGCGGCAATGAGTTACAAAAAAACCTGGCAACAATCCCATCGCTGAAAATGCGCGGCTGGAAAACATCGCCGCACCGGTTGTTCTTAATGCACAACAGTATTTCCCCCGCATTACTTATTGAGATGGGTAATATTTTTAATAAAGAGGATTATGAGCTGCTGAGCAGTCCTGCCGGGCAAAACCAAATTGCTGCTGCATTGAAAAATACAATTGAATGGTTTTATAACAAACACGGTAATGCCGCCATACGGCTGCACAAGAGATTGCCGAATGAAAAAGCGCACCGCACTATTAAGGCTACACAAGCTATGGGAGATTATGCAGTAGTACTGGTAGACGGAGTGGAGTACAACAGCGAATTGCTTACGGAAATTGATACCGCTAAAATTGCAAATGTGCATATCAGGCCGCCTGTATTTAAGGATTTTGTGAAATACGGATTTATTGCCAAAGACAGTATTATTGAACTTACAACCCGTAATCCTGACAGCCCGTTTATTTTTAAAACGGAAAATGAGAAGCAGGCATTTTGGAAAGCGGGAAAATAATTTTTCCGCAGCTTCTCTTATTTATCTTTGCTTATGTCTGCAGATGAAAAAGAGCTGTTATGTCGATTCATAAAAAACATTCATCCCATAACCAAAGAGGAGGAAGAAGCATTTACTGAACATTGGCAACCGATTACTGCAAAACGAAAAACAATTTTAACCGCTGCAGGCGAAACGGAGAAGTACCTGTACTTTGTACTGGACGGTGTACAAAGAGCTTTTTATCCCGGTGATGATACAAAAGAAGCTACTATTGTATTTACTTATGCACCTTCATTCAGCGGTATAGCCGACAGTTTTCTTACACAAACGCCTTCATTATACTTTTTAGAAACCATTACCGCAAGCCGGTTCTTACGTATTGACTATGCAAGAATCAATCATCTTATAAACGCCTATCCCAATATTCTGCATTTTATATTTAAGGCCACGGCTTATGCCCTGAAAGGTGCGCTTGAGCGACATGCGGAACTGCAGTGTTTTACCAATGAAGAAAAATTCAGGGTACTATTGAAAAGAAGTCCGCATATACTAAATCTTGTACCACATAAATACCTTGCATCATACCTTGGCATGGATGCTACCAACTTCAGTAAGCTGCTGAACGCGGTTAAACTCTAAACTCTAAAATCTTGGTATTTACCAATAATCAATTGCCTTATTATTTTCATTTTTGCATTCTAAAAATAGAAATATGAAAAAAATAAAAAGTAATGTATTACTGGACACATTGCAATCTGATGTGAGATCAGTCATTTTTCAATGCAATCAACTAAACGGTTTGCCGGGGCAATTGATGACGCAAACACCGGCTACAGGTAAATGGAGTGTGGCGCAGGTATTGGAACACCTGAATATTTACAGCCGCTATTATATTACTGCCATTGAAGATCGGTTGTATTTGAATCAATCGGGACCTGATGTTTTTTTTAAACCCGGTTGGTTGGGTAATTATTTTACCAAGCTTATGAAACCTTCGGAAGACAAAAAGCTTACAAAGAAAATGAAAGCGCCTAAAAGTGCTGTGCCTGCCCCTACGCCCGATGCGGAAGCTATGCTGACCGAGTGCTTACAACACCAGCATCACCTGCTCAATTTACTACAAATAGCCAAAACTGCTAATCTGAATTATATCCGTATCCCCATTTCAATAAATAAATACATCAAAATGAAATTGGGAGATACATTCAGGTTTTTAATTGCTCATGAACAGCGCCATTTTTTACAAATAGAAAATACATTGGCTGCATTAACAGCAGCTAAAGAGGCAGCGTGAAATTTACTTTGCTATAGTTTCTCTTTTTCATTCGGCATTAAAGTCATAATTTCCGTTATCAAATGCCGCTATGTTTTTACTAAAACGATTAAACCTTTTTAAAGGCCTCTATCCGCCTTTGTTGTTATTGGGTGTGCTTATATTCATTGGCACCATCGGGTATGTACTTATAGAGAAATTTAATTTCCTGGAAGCTTTATATATGACGGTCATTACCATCGCATCCGTCGGCTTCCAGGAGGTAAAACCGCTGAGCGAGGCAGGGAGAATTTTTACCATCTTTCTGATTTTAATTAACCTCGGTTTGTTTACTTATTTCATCACCTTGCTGTCCCGTTATTTTTTCGACCTGGAGTTTATTAAAAAATATAAACAAATTAAAATGGAAAATAAAATTCAGCAATTAAATAAGCATGTTATTATTTGCGGATTCGGTCGCAACGGCAAAGAAAGTGCGCAGGTGCTGCATGATAACAAAATCCCGTTTGTAGTGCTGGAGGAGAAAAATGAATTGGACGCCGATCTTGATTTTGAAGTAACGCATTTTATGAAAGGCGATGCTACTAAGGATGAAGTACTGCTGGAAGCCGGCATTAAAAATGCAAGGGCATTGATTACAACCTTGCCGGTGGATGCCGATAATTTATTTGTAGTGCTTACGGCCAAGCAGCTTAACCCGGAAATAACAGTTATCAGCCGGGCTTCGCAGGATTCGTCGGTAAATAAACTGAAAATAGCCGGCGCCACCAATGTAATTATGCCCGACAAAATAGGCGGCGCTCATATGGCTACGTTGGTAATGCTGCCTGACGTTGTAGAACTGTTATCGTTGATGAGTACCAAAAACAGTGATGCATTTAAAGTAGCGGAGTTGCAGGCGCAAAAAAGCATTTCATTAAGCGAGTTGGATCTTTGGAAAAAAACCAACTGTACTATTTTGGGTATAAAAAACCAGGGCAATAATTATACGGTAAATCCGCCGTCATCTTATCATATCAACCCCGGTGAAAGATTAATTGTAATGGGCAGTGAAGAGCAGATTAGCGCGGCTAAAAAATTCATTTAAGCCGGTTTGCCGCGCCGGCAATATTCGAATTTAAAATTATATTTTCCCTTCGAGGTATGTTTCTTCCATAGTAGGAGATGAGTTGCCGCCTGCTTTCTCCAGCGTAACAATAAAGGAAGCAGCGCCGGCAGGTACATTGTTCATTTCAATAAAACGTCCTCTTATGTTATCCTGCACTATACCTACATTTACCTGCTTACCGTCTACCGAAGCCCAGAGTTGATAATCTTTTGTATCGGATGATTGCGGCAAATGGTGAATCATGATATATACTTTACCCGTCTTTTTATCCCAAAACATTGTGCAGCGACAGATTGCATGAGTACCCACGCCGTACATGGCAACGGGAGTAATCGTCGGGCTATTTAATATTTGATAATCTCTTTCGGGTAAAGTAGTAATGCTGCTTACAGTATCCGGAGTTTTTGTTTGTTTGTATAAATAGTAATTAAAATAACCGCTAATTATTAATAACACGGCGGCTGCCGCGGCCGCTGCATATTTTAAACGATTTGATTGTTTTGCACGCATGGGTATAACGGGCGCCTGCCCGCCAAGTGTATTCAGGGTATTGAGAATACGATTATCGACTGCATCACCCGGCAATGTGCTGTGCAGCATCATGTTTTTCTCCATCGCCTCCTCATAGGCAAGAATGGCTTTGTCCAGTTCAGGATATTGTGTACGCAACTGCTCCAGCTCCTGCTCTTCATCGGAAGTGCAAAGCCCCATTACGTAACTTTCAATAATGCCTGACGATATATATTGTTGTATATCCATTTATACAAATTGTTTTCTTAGTTCCAGTAAAGCATTTCGTAATCTTGTCTTTACAGTACCCAACGGTATTTTTAATGCCTGCGATATTTCTTCTTGGGTAAACCCGTTATAATAAGACAGCTCGATGACGTTTTTATAATCCTCTCTCAAAAGGTGAACCTGTTTGCGCAGGCCAATCCGGTTTATATTATCTGTCTCAAAATACGTTTGGCCGATATTAACTACGTAATTATCTAAGCTTTCGTTTTTTGCCTGCGATTTATATAATTTGGAACGAAGCTTATTAATGGCCATATTGCGTGTAAGCCTTACCAGCCAAGTAAACAGTTTTCCTTTCTTCTCGTCGTATTTGTCTATTTGTTGCCAAACGGTTACAAAAACCTCCTGCAATACATCACTCGCAATTTCCTTATCCGGTACAAGTTGCAAAACAGTATTGTACAAAGAACCCCTGTAATGCATATACAGGTACTCGTATGCACTGTTATCATGTGTGCGCAGACCTTGTATCAATTCGGTTTCGGTATATACTGTATTACTTGTCAATGGGTTTTTATTCAAAAGGCAAATATGGTTAATTAAATGATTTGTGCATGTTAAATTAAAATATTTTTTTAAATAAAACCATGTTTCCCTTTTTTGTGTATGTATTGTTCGTACCGGCTTTTTAATTTTCCGCTTACTGCCGAAGTGCACAGGCAGTTCTCTGAGAATTATAGAGAGGCTCTTTTTTATCTATCCAATACCGGTGAAGTTCGTATAAGAATTACACAATTTTAAAAAAACTAAATCAACTTGTATGAAATTATTTAAAACGATAGCCGCAACGGCTATAGCTGTTATCACATTGGCGTCCTGCCAAAAAGGAACAACTCCCGGAACAGATATAAGTACGGAAGCGAATGCAGAAAGCGAAGAGTCGTTGGGTACTGAGTCAGGCAGCAATCGCCATGGTAATAACAATCGCCGCGGTTTTGTATACACACTATCCAACCAAACCGCAGGCAATAAAATAATGGTTTATCGTCGTGCTGCTGACGGATTGCTTACTTACACAGCGTCCTATGATGCAGGTGGCAATGGTTCCGGCGGCGGATTAGGTAACCAGGGCGCCGTTGTTATCACCAATGATGATGAAACTTTATTGGCAGTAAATGCGGGAAGCAATACGGTTTCTTCTTTTAAAATTACCGGTAACGGATTAAATCTTAAATCAACGGTAAGCAGCGGGGGAGAGAGGCCAATAAGTATTGCGCAGCACGGCAATCTTGTTTATGTTTTGAATGCAGGCGGCACCGGTAATATTTCCGGTTTCAGGTTGGGAGAAAATAATAAACTAATTCCGTTGTCAAACTCTGCAAGACCGTTAAGCTCTTCGGCGTCGGGCCCCGCACAAATATCTTTTGTAAGAAACGGAAGAGTATTGGTAATAACGGAAAAAGCAACAAACAAAATCATTACCTATACGGTAAATGAGTGGGGTCGCCCCGGAGCTATGCACAGTATTACCGCGGCAAGCAACACTCCATTTGGTTTTGCACCGGGTCGCTTTGGTAATATTTATGTATCCGAAGCCGTAGGCGGAACTCCTAACGGAAGTAATGTATCTTCTTATCGCATCGGTTTCGACGGAAGCATAACACTTACACAAGGGCCGGTAGCTACCGGACAAACAGCTGCTTGCTGGGTAGTGTTGACTGAAAACGGAAGAAATATTTATACTACCAATACGGCAAGCAATACGCTCTCATTGTATGATGTGTATTCCTATTCGGGTAATATAAAACTTAATCAGTCGATAGCAGCTGCATCAGGCATGGGCCCTATTGACGCGGCGTTAACCGATAATTCAAAATACCTGTATGTACTTAACGGATCAGGACGCAGTATTTCGGGCTACAGTGTTGCAAGTGACGGCAAGTTAACCGCTATTCAACAAACAGTTACTGATTTGCCCGCAGGTACCAACGGGCTGGCGGCAGATTAAATTATAGTCATCCGATAAAGCAGTTATTACACATAAAGTTCCCCGATAAATCCGGGGAACTTTATGTGTTTCAGGGCGCAATCCCAAATTATCCGGCGTACATAAATCTATTTCGTTACTTTTATTTCCGCATCACACAATTAAAACTCTTAAAATGAAAAAGCGAATAGTATTACTCTCCTTCACATTTTTGCTGATGATGTATCAATCTTGGTCTCAAAAGGGCAAGCCGGCAAGGGAGTTTTACCAACTTACAGTTTATCATTTTAATACCGCAAACCAGGAAAAAGTTTTGGACAATTATCTTCAACATGCGTTGCTACCCGCATTGCACCGGTGGGGTATTAGCAAAGTCGGCGTGTTTAAGGCATTGGCAAATGATACTGTGACCGATAAATTACTGTATGTTTTTATACCTTTCGCGACGTTGGATATAGTGACAAAGCTTCAGGCAAAACTTGCTGCTGATAAAGCATATCAAACTGCCGGTGCGGAGTATATTAATGCGGTTTATAAAACGCCGCCATATACAAGAATGGAAACCATTTTAATGCAGGCTTTTTCTTTAGCGCCTAAAATGCAGGTACCTGTGTTGAAGGCGGATAAAAAAGACAGGGTGTATGAGCTGCGCAGTTATGAAAGCGCCACTGAGAAAATATATAAAAACAAAGTGCAGATGTTTAATGAAGGAGATGAAATAGGTTTGTTTAAGAAATTGAATTTTAATGCATCTTTTTATGCCGAGGTAATTGCCGGCGCTAAAATGCCCAACCTGATGTACATGACAAGTTTTGAAAATATGGAAGACAGAAATGCACATTGGAAAAATTTTGTTGATGATCCGCATTGGAAAAGATTAGTGGCTATGCCGGAATACCAAAATAATATATCACATATGGATATCACTTTTTTGCGGCCGGCAGATTATTCGGATTTTTAAAGAACCTCCCCCCTTTTGGCAGCAGAGTATAGCTTTACTCCGAAAATTCTCTCATGCTATCAGGTTTATGTATATACAAATCAGTTTCGCGGCGAGATGCAAGTGCTAAGAAAAGCTGTATAAAACAGCGATTTGCCGTTTTATACAGCAATATTTCCCCGGTCGATTCGTTTACCGGATGAACAGTTACCCGGTAATAAAAGGAATAACTGTATGAAATTCAATAAAGCCGTATGGCAATTCCTCTCGCAGGCATTACTGAAGCCGGTAAATTTTTAATCTTAAAATTCAATATCAATGCTCAAGAAGAACCTCCTCTTGTTAACTGCTTTTATTGCAGTATGTCAATTTGTTTCCGCACAGGAAGTAAGTTATTACGACCACGCACTTCAATTTCAGCAAAAACCGGCGTATCCGCAATATGCTGCTTACACCACTTTTGACATGGCTGCTATAACAACCTTGGACGAAAGCCAGGTAAATATGAACCTTCCCTATCAAATTAAGCTTGGCAGTTTAAAACAGGCCGGGACATCATCCGATTTTCACGTTGTTTCTGTATTAATACGCTTGGTAAGTAAGTTAACTTCACCTACTTCAATAACAGCCAACGTGTATCTCCAGAGTTTTGTATACGACAGGTTCGGAAATAAAATTGTCGGAATACATACAAACAGGGAAGACGTAGCTATAAAACTTGACAAGGCGCTTTCTAAAGATGAGCAAGGTAACAAGGACTTCGTAAGACAAAAAGTAGTTGAACAGGTAACTGAAATTAATCTGAAAGAATTTGTCGATGCATTAAATGGTGCAAAAGTTGATTTAACGTATGAGCTGGCCGGTTTAAGTGAAGTAAAGAAAAAACCCGAACTTGCCGATTTTTCTAAAACAGTTAAGGAAATAAAATACACCTCAAGTTTTGATGAATTGGTACAGGCATTAACGCCAAATGTTGCTTATTGGGAGAAAATGAGTGAGTATGCAGGCGAAGGAGATATTAATGAAGTAAAGAGAGCTGCTTATCAGAACCTTTCTGTATACCATATTATGAAAGGTGAAACAGAAAAAGCAACTGAGTACATTGAGAAATATAAAGCAATAGATAAAGTACATAAAATGATGATGGGACTGCTGAAAGTAAAACATAGTGAAAACTGTGAACAATTGCTTGCAAAAATGTATCCCGCTGCGGCAGCTGAGATAGATGAAGCCGCACCTTTAATGAGTTTGCAGGAATTGAAAGATAATTTTAAGTATGTAACTATGAACGGTACTGTAACAGTAGATCAAAAAAAAATTGGCGGTACCTATGAAGGCCTGATTCAAATAAGTAAATTAGGATCATCCGGCGGCGGCGGTATAGCCAGTCTTGATGCTTCAAGTGCCGATGTAATTATTACTGTAAAAGATGCGGGCGGAAACGCAAAAACAATAAAAACCGATCTTTCAAACATCACTTCACTAAAAGATGATAAAAGTATTGAGTATGACATTAAGAAGTTTGGAAGTGTTGTTGGCGGAGGTGCTTATTACAGTTTACTAAAACCAAGTTATCATACCGATAAAATAACTGTATACCGTACATTGATTCCGGCCGGCAGTGATGATTATGTAATTAAAAAAAGCGGTGATGAGAAAGGCGTAAAAAGCAGTTTGCTGAACGCCAGGAAACAGCTTATTGAATACCTGAGCGATTGTACTTCTTTAACTGATAAATTAAAAGACGGTACTATCGGAAAAAAGGAAAAAGTAGAAAAGATAGCTGAGATGTACAGTAATTGCAGAAGCGTTAGCAGTAACTGATAAAAATTATTGTAAATAGAGTTGAAAAGGGCCCGATTAAACGGGCTCTTTTTTGTTGCCGCCTGTAAAAATAAACGCTTTGGTTAGCGACCATGAACTTTACCAGCCGTTCATCATTTGCATTTGTCGTATTTCGTTTTTAGTCTTTAGCTTTAAGTTCTTTCAGATCGTTCAGCAGTAACTATTTTATTCATTTAAAACTACTACTATGCGGTCATTTTTTTTGTTATTGCTCCTGCTGTCTGCTTTCGCAGCCAATGCACAAATCAACCGGTCGGCGAAAGAATTTGCCGGTGAAAAAATAAAGGAATATATAATGAATAAACTTTTTAAGGATATGCAATACAAAGCTGTTTCCTATGGCGAATTGAAAAGTTATACTCAAAAAAACTCAGAAACAGCATGGATAATAGCTCATGAATTTGAGATTACGGAAAAGAAAAAATTTGCCGGCAACATAATACCGGAATCAAAGCCCCGTCAATTTTATTTTTACTTAAATGACAAAATGAAAGTGATCCGGGCGGAAGCCTGTTATTGTGATTGATAACGTATCTTCAATTGTGCTTTCAAACTCGGCGATAGAAATAGTTTACTGAAAGGGGAGATTAGCTCTCCGGGGTTACATCTGCACTCATTAACCGAATAAAAATAAAGCACAAAAAAAGAGCCTTAAAGGCTCTTGTTAAGAAAGTCAATTCTTTTACCATCTTTTATTATCTGTTCTGGCAGTTTTTTCTTTTGCTACAGATACTGACATGGCTCTTCCTTCCACTTCTTTGTTATCAAGACCTTTGATGGCTTCACGGGCTTCATCATCAGATCCCATTTCTACAAAACCGAAACCGCGGCTGCGCCCTGTTTCTCTGTCTGTAATAACTTTAGCAGATGAAACCGCGCCATACTGCCCGAATAAATTTTTTAAATCTTCATCTACAGTATGAAAACTTAAATTTGAAACGTACATGTTCATAAAACAATAATTTAAATAAAACAATAAATAATACATGTGATAAAGAACAACAGCAAAAAGTAAAGAGGAGATTAACTATTACTAAGAAGAGGCGTAAGAATTGATACTGATCAGGACTGAATGTTTGAAGAACTTAAATTCACTGAGTGAAGGTAATCTTTTAATTCACAAACACAGGATTTAATTCTTTAACTAAAAAAAACACATATCGGCTGCCGGCACTCATTTAAAAGGCTAAACATCAGGCAACTACGACTTTATCGGGCGTAGCAGGGGTAATAGCCCCGGATTTTGGTACCTGTAAATAGTCATAATTGAGGGCCGACCAAAAACGGCAACGTCAACAACGCGAATCTTATTTTTTTTCATTCTTATCAGCATTTCGAATTGCCTTAAGTAAAGTATAACAAAAAGCAAAGAATAAAACGCCAACAATAGAAGTCAGTATAAAGAAATCTAAGTTTTCCATTTTTACTTTTGTTTTTTTGAATTTAAATACACCAATAAGATAAGCATTGTGGGTGGCCACAATCCTATGAATATGGCTCTGTCATGATCTTTTAAAACAACGTAATAATATTCGGATATAAATATTATGACTATTGCCATGATTAAAATTGCTAACTCTATCTTGGAAAACTTATTCATTGTTATTGATTTTAAATGTATATCGATGTGATGATTCCGTAATACAGGTTTTATTTCTATCAGGATTTCAGAATACGGGTGTTGTGTGCTTTTCTTTTTCCGGGCTATTTATACCCATTTTTAGCAATTAAAATTTCGGGGTATTCATTTTCTTCGGTAATCCATTTTTGTAATATTTCACTTTTGAGTGATTCGTAAATACCTTTTTTACCCTGTTCAACGGGCAATGATTTTACAGGAACCAACAGTATGTAGTAAGGGTCAACATATTCATAATGTTTATCAATAGTAAAACCCTTCACTTGAAAATACTTATATCCTTCACTTTCTAATTTATCAATTGCTTTTTGATTAAACGCAATTGTTCCCGCCAGGCTTTCTTGAATTGCTCTTCTCATCAATTTTGTGTTTATTTAATATTTAACAACTATTGTGCATTAAAGTTTAATTGATATAAAATTCAAAAAAAACTTCCGGTTTAAAATGCAGCTTGAAATGCATGTGAAGATTAAACAAAATAATTTTCTAATTCATTTGTTGATTGGCTAAAAGGAGGTTTTAACTGAATTTTCAAAATTTTTTGAAATATTTTAAACAATAAGAACTTAAGAAGTGTTTAAGGAAGCAACATAAACATTAAACAAGAATATCTTTGATTCATGGATACCAACCAACACGTTTTTTTAATCTTTAAATACATATAAATATGCATCAAACACTGCTTGGGATTCTCCCGATTTCGAATGACAATTATGTGGCCTTTACCTTCTTTATTGGTTGTATGGCCATGCTCGCGGCTTCTGTATTCTTTTTTTTCGAAGTTCAGAATACAGAAAAAAGATGGCGAACTTCTGTTCTTGTTTCAGGCATTATCACTTTCATTGCCGCCGTTCACTATTACTACATGAGGGATTATAACCTGGAAACAGGCCAATCGCCTACTTTTTTCCGTTATGTAGATTGGATTTTAACTGTACCTCTCATGTGTGTTGAGTTTTATTTAATTACAAAGAAAGCCGGGGCAAAAATCAGTTTGCTTTGGAAATTGATTGCGGCTTCTTTATTTATGTTAATCACCGGCTATATTGGCGAAGCCATTTATCCCGCAGAAAAACAGAGTTGGATATGGGGTTTTGTAAGCGGTCTTGCTTACTTCTACATTGTTTATCTTATTTGGTTTGGTGAAGTGGCGCAATTGGCTAAAAATGCCGGCACTGCTGTTGCTAAGGCAAACAAAACATTAGCTTGGTTTGTTTTGGTAGGATGGGCTATTTACCCTCTTGGCTATATTGCCGGTACCGAAGGCGGCTTATTTGGTATGAAAGTATTGGAAGGTGTATCATTGGATATCGTGTACAATATCGGTGATGCGATAAATAAAATAGGTTTTGGTTTGGTAATATATATGCTGGCGCAATCTGATAAATCAACTGCTGCTGCATAAATTTTATAAACAAAGTACAGTTACTCTAAGCTGTACTTTGTTTATTCCAATCGCACAAAAATTTTTTGCAAAATAGCATGACGCGAAACATACTTTTACTAACGGGATTTTTGCTGCTTATTGTGCAGCTTTATATTCACGCAGTAACGCCTCAAGCTCAGTTTATTATTTTTTTGGCGGGTATGATTCTGATGGGTGTACCGCATGGCGCTGCCGATCTTTTGATTGCTGCACAAAATGCTAAAAATGAAAATAAGTTATTTTCAAAATCAAAATTCTTTTTTACTTATTTGGGGCGTTTGGTTTTGTTTGCCGGGTTGCTTATTTTTTTTCCGTTGACGGGGAGTTTACTGTTTATATTATTCGCAGCCTACCATTTTGGCGAGACGGATCTTTATCAATTCAAGACAAGTACGATTGCCGGCAAGCTATTTGTACTTAGCTACGGGTTGGTAATATTGGCTGTTATACTCCTTAGTAATTTTGAAGAAGTAAAGCCATTATTTTCTTTATTTAATCTTGATAAAAGTAAAAATTATTTTTTTGCTGTAGTTGAAAAGAACAGATACACCATTTTGTACTCATGCGTTATACTTTTTTTCGTAAGTACGTTTTTATATTTTTCTGTTTCAGGTTCGGGAATTGGTAACCAAGATTATTTCTTAGTTCAATTTGTACTTATAGTTCTTATACTCTACAATTTGCCATTGGTATTAAGTTTTACATTTTACTTTATATTTTGGCATTCTCTATTATCCCTGCAAAACATTATCGCTTATTTGCGTAGGGACAATTTACTGCAAGGTCGGTTTATAACAAAGCAAATAGGTATTTACAGCTTAATTGCAATTGCCGGAATTGCGATGTTCGGATTAACGGGTTTCATGTTTACTGACAACAATGCAATGATCATTTATGTATTTCTCGGGCTTGCCGTGTTGACGGCCCCTCATATGCAAATTATGCATGCTATGTATAACAGTATGCGATCAAACTGCACTATCACTAAACAGGAATAATTTCCCTGTCATGAAATTGTTAAAATACAAAAGATTTACAACCACTATTTATATTATGTGTTTAACCTTTTAAAATTTAAAAATTATGAAATTGATTAAAAAAATCTCGCTATTTGCTGCACTAAGCATTTTTACAATGAATGCAGTTGCTCAAGCAACATCCGATATTGTTGATGTTGCCGTAGGATCAAAAGATCACACAACATTGGTGGCTGCTGTAAAGGCTGCTGAATTGGTAGAGACGCTGAAAAGCAAAGGTCCGTTTACTGTGTTCGCACCTACAAATGATGCGTTTGCTAAATTACCCGCCGGTATTGTAGAAAGTTTATTAAAGCCTGAGAGTAAAGCGCAATTAGCCGGTGTGCTTACTTATCATGTAGTGGCAGGTAATCTTGATGCGAAAGCAGTTTTAGGAGCTATTAAGAGTGGTAAAGGAACTGCTGTTCTTACAACAGTAGCCGGCGGTAAGTTAACTGCAGCTGTTGAAAATGGCAAAGTAGTTTTAACCGACGAAAACGGCGGTAAAGCAACTGTTACGGCTACTGATTTAAAGTGTACTAATGGTATTATTCATGTAATAGATACCGTAGTGCTTCCAAAATCGAAGTAAACCGGTTTGTATTAAAAAAACTGAAGCTGTCTTTAAAAAAGACAGCTTCAGTTTTTGCTGAATTCCTGCAGGACAAAGGTATTGCAATGTTCGTCCTCTTTATAAAGAAACTCTACAAACTATAAATGAAAACATATCTATTTAAGCACAATGAAATTTTCATTACTGATTCTATAATGAATGAAGGACGGTTTGCTGACGCGTATAATAAATTATTAGATGAATCACTGAATTTGAATTCTATATGCAATAAAAAAATTTACGAAGCATTTAACCTCAATACCTACACTGTAAGTTCAAAATATTATATTATAGAGCCTCTGTTGCGCAAAAACATGTTACCTGCTTTTCTCTTTCTTATTTGTAAAAATTGAAAATATCTTTCTTTTTTTATTTTTTCATACCAGCCAGGCGATACCCGGTTATTCATTTGGGATTATTATTTTTCGTACCTCCGGTTTTCTCCCGTAAAATCTTTTTCAAAACTACGTGCTATTTAACTCTGCTATTTTGAAAACAAAAAAGTGAAGCCCCGCTATCAGCTAATAGCTTAGCCGTTTTTGAACCAATGCCGCCTGTAGCACCAATTAACAGAATGTTTTTACCTTTTATCACTTCCATAATTATGTATTTGAATTACAAACAAAAAGCACTTGATTTTGTTTTAGTAGTTACATATTTCGAATAAAATATCAATATTATTTCCGCTCACACTTTTTAAATCAAATTCGGTAATTGGTACTTCTAAAATGTCATTTTTTTGAATACCATTCCTTTTACTTGAAACAAGTTCGGAAAGGGCAAATTAGTACTGCTATAATAAATTCACCAAAACAAAATATATTATGCAAATACATACAACATTAGAACAGCTAACGAGCATGGAACAAAGGGAAAAAGCCCATTTGATCAATAGTCTTGGCGGCTTTAAAAGTGTTTGCCTGATAGGAACAACGGACAAAGCGGGAAAAACCAACACCGCTATCTTCAATTCTATTGTACATATAGGCGCAAATCCTCCATTAATTTGTTTTGTAATCAGGCCGGACTCGGTTGAACGTCATACATTATCTAATATTTTAGAGACAGGTTTTTATACTATCAATCATATTAACGAATTTATTTATAAAGAGGCTCACCAAACAGCCGCCCGATACGATAAAGAAATATCTGAATTTGAGGCAACGGGTTTATCGGAGGAATATAAAAATCAATTTATTGCGCCCTATGTAAAAGAAAGTATAATACAAATGGGCATGGCATTTAAGCAGCGTATTGATATATCTTTAAATAACACTATCCTTATTATTGGTGAAATTAACCACCTGTATTTTCCTTCGGATTGCCGGTGCGAAGATGGTTACCTTGATATTGAAAAAGCAGGTACAATAACCTGTACAGGTCTGGATAGTTATCATACAACAAAAAGGTTAGAAAGACTAAGCTATGCAAAACCCTGTACTGTACTTATTCCTGTTTCACTTAAGTATAATAAAGCATTGAAACCTGAACAGGCAGGTTAAAATTTATATCTATGGCAATTTTTCTAAAAGCAAAATGGGAAAATATCATCATGGCAAACTATCCCGTTGCAACAGGTATATTAGAACCTTATCTGCCAAAAGGAGTAGCATTAGATTTGTATAATGAAAAAGCGTATGTAAGCCTGGTGGGATTTATGTTTAAAAACACAAAACTTTTTAACATACCGATACCCCGATTAGGAACTTTTGAGGAAATTAACCTGCGGTTTTATGTAATCCGAAAAGAAGGTGATGTAACAAAAAAAGGTGTTGTTTTTATTAATGAAACAATACCATACAAAGCAGTGGCTTGGGTTGCAAACAAATTGTATAAAGAACACTATACTGCTATTCCAACCAAACATTCATGGCACATTACCAATGAAATAAAGGATATTAACTATTTATGGAAAATAAATAACAAATGGAATAATATTCGGGTACATGCCTTAAATAAAAGCGACTCAATGCCAAGGGAGAGTTTTGAAGAGTACATTTTTGAACATTACTTTGGCTATACCAAAATAAACGAAAATGTAACTGAAGAGTACACGATAAACCACCCCCGATGGAAAATAAATAAAGTAATTACTAAAGAAGTTAATTGCGATTTTAGTGAAATGTACGGCGAAAATTTTGGATTATTAAATAACATTGAACCCGAAACTGTTTTTATCGCCGAAGGCTCGTCTATTGAAGTTGAATGGAAACGAAACAGGCTGAGTTTCTAATGCCGTTGCTTAACATTTCGCTGCTGCAATTGTTTACATTATTATAAACTGTACTTTTTTTAGCATTAAAGGTCTTACAGGAATATATTTAGAGTTTTATAGTCTCCATACAAACAAAATTCATCGCCGGGTGTTATTAATATCATATAACTAAAGTAAAAAAATGAAATATAATATTTTATTAATGCTGAAGGCTACACCGAAATGGTGGGTAATGAGTAAAGAATACAGGGATAATATGTTTAAGCAATTTTTATTTCCCTTAATGGCTTCTTATACAGGGCATATTCAGTTTAAGGTATTAAATGCGGAGGCTTTTCATGCTGCGGTATCTGACTTTTTTGTAGTTGAAACAGCTAACCTCGAAAAGTATTACCTGTTTTTGCAGGAACTAAAGGCGTCAAAATTATTTACCGGCGAATTTTTTGAACTGCAGGACATAATTATGGGTGCTGAAAATGGCTTTAAAGAATTCAATGAGCAAATGAAGAGCCGAAAACAAGCTGCGGTCAATTAAATCGGAGCTCTTTTTATTTAAGACGATAATATAATTTATGGATTACCGCTTTAAGAATTTCCCCTTCAACAGCTTCTCCATTACCTCATCCTTTAAATTTCTGCTGATAGGTATATGGTGCTGACCGATAAGAATATCATTGGCTTCAATACTTTCTATTTTTGATGCCGCTATGATGTATGATTTATGTGTTTTGATAAATCGTTCTTCCGGCAAGTATTCTTCCACGGATTTTAAAGTAAGATAAGTAATATGATTTTTGTCTTTGGTATGAATAACCACATAATTTTGTAATGCTTCCACGAATAAAATATCTTCAAATAAAATTTTGACCAACTTATTATCCGCTTTTATAAAAAAATAACCCGGTTCTGCGGGAGCTTGTTTTGTTTCCGATAAATTAACCTGCCGTATTTCATAAAATTCTTTTGCCCGCATAGCTGCTTTTAGAAACCTATCAAAGGAAACGGGTTTTACTAAGTAATCCAATGCGTTTAATTCAAAACCGTCCAACGCATATTGCGGATAAGCTGTTGTGAAAATTACCGGCGGCGGGTGTTGGAGCGTTTTAAAAAAATCGAGACCGGTAATCTTCGGCATCTGGATATCCAGGAAAATTAATTGCACGTCTTCGCGGCTGATTTGTTCTGCAGCTTTTAATGCATTGTCGTACTCGCCGGTTAAATGCAGAAAGTCAATATCTGCGATATATTCCTTTATGCCTTTTCTGGCCAAAGGTTCATCATCTATAATGATGCAGTTAATAGCTGTTGCAGTATTTTGTTCTTTCATAATTTAAATTTTACTGCTTCAACAGAATGCCGGTTATAAGCAAAAGAGCAGAAGCGATTAAAAGCACCCAAAAAGTTTTGAAATGCTTCTTTCTTCTTAGTAATAATCCGGTAAGCAGGGCTTTAAATTTTTAGTTTAAAAACAATTTTATATTTATCAGGACTCTCTTTTATTTCCAACTCATACCGCCCGGGGTACAAAAGTTCCAATCTGCGTTTTACATTATTTAATCCTATGCCGCCATGCTGCCCGGTTGCAGCTACCCCGTTTTCTCTCGAATTTTCTACGGTGAACTCAAACTGCCCGTCACTGCGACGCAGATCAAGGTTTACAAAATTGGTTTCATCCGTCCTGTGCGAAATATGTTTAAACGCATTCTCCACAAAAGGAATCAGCAGCAAAGGCTCTATTGAAAAAGTTTTTACTTCAGGCGCACAGGTGAACTGAACTTTGTAGTGTTCATCTTTACGCAGTTTTTGCAAATCAACATAATCTTTCAAATAACTGATTTCTTTTTCTATCGGTATCTTTTCACCGCCCGCTTCGTACAATTGATAACGAAGCATCTCGGAAAATTTATGCAATGCCTGACGGGCCTCAGCGTTATTTTTATCAATTAAAAAGTATACCGAGTTCAGCGAGTTGAAAAGAAAATGCGGATTAATCTGCGACTTGAGAAAATTAAGTTCGGCTTCCGCTTTTTCTTTGGCCATATCCGCCATTTTTTTCTGTAAACCAATTTGGTCAAACATCAACTTACCGGCCGCGCCGGCTATTACAAGAAAAAAATGCGGAATTATATTGTCATAAATTCTGCCTTTCAAATTACCGGTCAGATTAAGTAATAAAGGGTTATTCGTAATTCGACCAATGATATTCATTTTGAACAGGCTGCCGGCTGCTATCATTATAATAAACAATAACGCAAAAAGCAGGTATCTCTTTTTATACAGCAGTTTGGGAATAAGAAGATAATTGGTAATATAAACCATCAACATAAGGTCGGCTACTTTGACTGCCGTTACCCGAAAAGCCAGCGATTCGCTGCTGTAATCCTCGTAGCGGAGCATAAACCAAATACCGAAGAACAACATCCAGAACAGGAGATGATGCAATTTGTACTTCAGCAAAAATGGAGGGTTGTGCATAGTGTAAAATAAATTTACAAAATCTCTTTGGTAAAACTGATTACACAAGGGGATAGTTTTCCTTGACCAACCGCTTATTTACCCTTTATCAAGAGAATCATCCGGGTGGTGTAAACTATTTGCCGGCGGCATTTCTTTATCCAAAATTTGCAGACAAATTAAAAATCATGAAACCATTATTCTTTTTCCCGGCATTTTTCCTGTTCATCTCTTTAAATGGCTGCGGGCAAAGCAGCGCCCCAAAGAAGCCGAAACCTGCACCCGCTGAAGTAAAAGCAGGTGGTAATTGTGAGGGCTGTGAAGCCATTTATGAATGCCCGGTTCCATTTGAACAATTAAATGAAGTAGATACATTGCCCGGTTTTAATGATGCAGGTCCTAAAATTGAAATAAGCGGTACTATTTATAAGACCGATGGTAAAACAGCTGCACCCGGTGTGGTTCTTTACATTTATCACACCGATCAAAAGGGAATTTATGCAAAAAAGGGAGATGAAACCGGGTGGGCTAAGCGGCATGGCTATATCCGCGGATGGATAAAAACAAATGCGAAAGGTGAATATAAATTCTACACATTGGTGCCGGCATCATATCCCGACAGTAAGAACCCAAAACATATTCACCCGGTAATTAAAGAGCAGGGTATCAGTGAATATTGGATTGATGAATTTGTTTTTGATGATGATTCTTTATTGCCCTCAGAAGAAAGAATAAAAACAAGACCCGTTGGCGGAAGTGGAGTTTTAAAAACTACTTTGAAAAATGGTATGCTTCGGGCAAGGAGAAATATTATACTTGGTTTGAATGTGGCTGATTACCCTGTTGCTAAGTTGAAAGCACCTGAATCCGGCTTAGCTATCGGTTCTAATTGTCCTGCTTTTGACCCGGTTCATCTTTCGGGCCCGGATAAGGGAAGTACAGCATGCCCAATGTGCAAATATGGTTCAGGCCGGGGTGTGATGGTGTGGTTCAATCATGCAAGTCTTGACGAAATGAAGAATTTTGCAGCTATACTTGAAAAAGAGATGAATGATCGTGGTGTAAAAAAACTTCGCGTTTTTCTTGTGTACATGAATCCGTTTTATAAAGAAAATGATGGGGAAGGCCTGAGAATTTCGCAGAAAAAAATAATAGAATGGTGCGAAAAACAAAATTTAGTGCAGGTTGCGATGGTATGGATACCTTCACCAGTTGATAAAGAAACAGCAGTACTGTACAAGGTTAATCCGAAAGCAAAGAATACGGTTCTTGTGTACAAGAAAAGAAGTATAGTGGCAAAATGGGTGAATATAGAATACAACGACGAAGCAGTGAAAAATATTCTGAATAAAGTAGATTCACCTGCGCTATAAAAACAAAACGACATCGAATGATGCCGTTTTAGTAAATACTTTCACGAAATAAATTATTTCCCCGCAGCCGCATTAATGGGCGCCCTGTCCAAATATTGCGTTGCCCTGTCTATTTTATCATTGGCATCAAAATGAAGTACGACGTGACTTCTTTGACTCATGCTCTTACCGGTTTTGTATTTTGCATACACCATATACCAGCCTAATGCATAGTTGCCGGGCAACTGCGCAGCAACTTCCGGTTTATTTACTTTCATCGGCAACCAAACATCGTTGGTGAAAGAAAGAGAATCAATTACATCTTTTCTCCTGCTTTTCCAATAGGCGGAAATAGCAGCTTTACCGACGAGACTGTCTCCTCCGTTCCAGCGATAAATAGCATTGTCTGCATAGCTGTTCATCCAGCTGTCAATATCGCCGCTTGCTAAGTCAGCAAGACCTTTTTTACCAATGTCTTTAAATTTACTGTCAGCAAATTCATAATCTTTCATTTCAGCAGCTGCGGTTTCTAATCCTGATTTTGCAGCAGTAGTTTCAGCGCCTTGTTGATTGTTGGTGCAGGAATAAAAAAGCGAGACGCAAACAAAAAGCCCGATTAATTTTTTCATAATGAAAAGTTTTAGGTTTTAAAAATAATAACTGAAAAATGAATGGTCTGCAGTGTTTGCAAGGAAAGCAGGAGTGTTCTGCGGGGAAGGAATACTCGAATTTAAGTTAATTATATTATATCTGCAACGAATAAATTATTTGCAACGCAGTTATATAAGCCTCGTGTGCATTGCTTTTTTTTTGATTCTGCTAAAGCGGATGCGAAAAGTAATTTTTTTTCTTCATTAATCCGCAAACCTCAATTCTTTTACCTTTCTTTTCCGAAATTTGATTAAGTTTGACAAACACTTTAATTAACTTTTATGAAAGCTTTTATCATATCACTGTGCAGCAGTTTTTTTGTACTAATCGTTTCAGGTCAAGCCGGTACTACCGCGGTACATAAGCCTGACTCCACTAAAAAGATGCTGATTGCCGAAGCCTCCTGCGGTCAATGTAAATTGGGTTTGCCGGGTACCGGTTGCAATTTAGCCATTCGCATAAACGGTAAAGCTCATTTTGTAGATGGTACAGCGATAGATGATCATGGCGATGCGCATGCCAAAGACGGATTTTGCAGCGCTGTACGAAAAGCTGAGGTACAGGGAGAAATAGTTGACAATCGTTTTAAAGCCACATATTTTAAATTACTTCCCGCACCCGTAGTTAAGAAAGTCAATAAGACGCATCTTAAACGACCGGCTTCGGGAAAAGCCGGATAAGAAGTGGAAAATTAATCGTCAATTATTAACCATTGGCAATTACTTAGTGCCTAACGCATATTAACCCGCCATGTTCCCTTTTTACGAACGAGAAAATAATTAATTCTTCAATATCTTAAATTCCACTCTTCTGTTCAGTTGCCTGTTCTCGTCAGTATCATTATTTACCTGCGGCTTTGTTTCACCATAACCCTGCGATATAATTCTGTTGGCGGCTATTCCTTTGGAGATAATATATTCCATAACGGATATTGCCCTGCTATCACTTAGTTTTAAATTATACTCATCAGAACCGCGATTGTCGGTGTGCGCACTCATTTCAATTTCAATAGCAGGATTTTCGTTCAGCAATTTCACCACCCGATCCAGCTCTACAAAAGATTCAGGTCGCAAAGACGATTTATCAAAATCAAAAAATACATTGTTCAAACGTACTACCTGGCCAATCTCTATGGGGACAAGATAGAGGTCTTTATGTATTTCCTTATAGCCCGCTTTTACCAACGAATCAAGATTCAGGTTTTCTGACTGCGCAAAAAAATGATCGGCCGATGCTCTTATTAAATAATTTTTATCATAAGGCAACACAATTTTAAATGAACCGTCGCCGGCATTGGATACGGCATTGCCTGCTTCCGTGCCATCGGGCAGGGTTTCATAAATAAGCGAAGCGCTGAGCGGCTGTTTTGTTTTTTGATTGTACACATTGCCGCTGACTAATACCACCGGGTCGGGTTTTTCTCTCTCCAATAATTTCACTCTCACTATATCACTCTCGCCGTAAGTATCTAAGCTTGTTGTTAAATAAGCATATTCACCACCGGCATCCAATGTAAAGAATGCATCCCAATCGGGTGTATTAATGGGGCTGCCCAAGTTTACCGGGTCGTTCCATTTTTGCCAAGTACTGTCAATACGTTTGGTCATCCATATATCATTATCGCCCAAGCCGCCCGGCCGGTTACTGCTGAAATACAGCGTAACTCCGTCTGCCGCCAGGTAAGGTGTCATTTCATCATGTTTTGGCGAGTTTATTTTTTTACCTAAAGATTTTGGTTCAGTCCAGCTTCCGTCTTTTGCCAAAAAGCAAACATAAATATCATTGAGATCGCCGCCTTTTTCTTCTGTCATGTACAGTAAAAGAGTTTGACCATCATGCGCCATGGTAGCGCCGTTTTGCCTGCCGCGGTCGTACTTCAAATAGTTTTTAATCTTCAGCATTTCAGGTTGGCTCCATCGTCCATCTTCCTGCAGGTAACTCATACTTACTCCGTTACCAACATAGTCGCCGTTAATAAAAGCATTCCTGATTAGTATCCGGTTATTATCAGGTGATATCCAATAAACTGCATTGTAGTGATAAGTATTCAGCGGGTATCCCATGTGTACCGCTTCGCCCCAAACGCCGTTTTCGTCTCTTTCGGCATACCAAATGTCTTGTGAGTTGCGTACCGAATTATATTTTGTATTAGCCGGGTGATTTTGGCAGATAAAAAATAAAATGTTACCGTCGGCAGATACGGTAGGTCTTAATTCGGGCAGATCAGAATTTATATTGCCGCCCAGGTTTTCTATTTTAAGAATGGTTTCGGCATCAATGATATTATTTTTTTTGGCAATCAGTTTTCCAACGCTGTCAATGGATGATTGTGCCGGTGTACTGCAATATAAAAATGAGGAAAGGGTAAAAAGTGAGATTACTTTTTTCAACGTATTGGATTTAGACTCTAATAACGAAAAATAAGAGGTAAATGATACATTTTGGCCCCGAAATTTATCGCTTTAAGGCGTTGATTTAAAGACCGTTTTTTATCGAAGGCCGTTTACGTGTAAATGAACTGTTCTTTTGGTCTGTATTTGCCCAAATGAGGGATAATGCAGGGCGACAATTCATTAGAGAATAACCTCTCTTTGTTAGAAGGTGATAGGGTGATAAGAAAGAAGATAGAGATATTGTTTATTGCTTAGGCAGAAGCAGAGAGGCATGTCTTCCGGGCAGCCTGTTACCTTTGAACAGTACAACCGGGAATTGGATGAGGCTATGGAGCGTATCAGCAAAGGCGAGTTTACCACATTGGAAGAACTGGAAAAAGAAATGCAATCATGGTAAGCAACAGGCGGAAGGTAGTGATTGACCCTGAAGCAAAAAAATCACTACGTGAAGCTTATCTCTATATAAGAAAAGACTCATTGCAAAATGCGGAGAAGGTAAGCATAAGATAATTGCTACCATAAAAGCGCTGCCGAAAGACCCTGAGGGGCATAACCCCGATAAATACCGAATAAAAAACGAAGAGGGTTGTTACCGGGCATTTGAAATATACAAGTATCGAATTAGTTATCATATTTCAGCCGAAGAGATCAGGATTATACGAATACGGCACACAAAGATGAATCCTTTGGAATATTAATAGTGGTATCGCAAAATGTGATACCATTTTTAGTTCCGGGGGGCCTTCAATAACCTATAATAAAAAGCAACAGTTCGATGGTGCAGTTAATAACAATTGAATCTCTCTTTTTTAAATAAATACATTAAGTTTGAACTTATAAACAGCCAATTAGTGAAACAACGCATAGCAATCATCAACGGGCCCAACCTGAACCTGCTGGGTAAAAGAGAAACGGATATTTACGGCAATATGCCTTTTGAAAAATATTTGGAAACACTTAAGGATAAATACCCCGCTGTTGAGATTACTTATTTTCAAAGCAATGTAGAAGGTGAATTGATTAATGAGCTGCAGCGAATTGGTTTTGATTACGACGGTATTATTTTAAACCCGGGCGGCTACACACATACATCCGTTGCGCTTGGCGATGCTATCGCGGCTGTTAAAACCCCCGTGGTGGAAGTACATATCTCCAATGTACATGCAAGAGAAGAATTCAGAAAGCTGTCACATGTTTCGGGAAAAGCAGCGGGCAGTATTTTTGGCTTGGGATTAAAAGGTTATGAGTTGGCGCTGGAGTATTTATTGGAGAAGAAATAAATACAGTCGCTTACTTTACTGCATTATCCGTTTTTACCACACCGTCATTTTCTTTGCCTTCTTTTAAAATGGCTAATAATTTTTCCAGCATTTCAATGTGCTGAGCCAGGCTGCCGAGTTGTGTTTCAATATTTATATAACGGATATCTTTTTCGCCGCAGTAGATGCTGAGTGAGCCGTCACGTTTGGCTTTTTTGTTGTGTTGCCAAATGGAATTATAACCTTCATTAGCCATTCGTTGGTACAACACACTGTCGGTAGTCAAAGCAATGTCGTCTATATCCTGCTCATGATTGGCGTAGACGGCTTTAGCGTCATGATGCCTGTCGCCGGAAGGTAAATAACTTTTAACTGAATAAGCGCCGTCGGTATTATTGTGCAGCGCTACTATGCACCCGGTTTCGGAAGGGATGAGTTCCAAAAGACGTTGAGCAAATTTTTCTATTTCATTAATCGCATCGGCATTAGTTCGGCCGAAAGTTTTTAGCGTTTGTACGATACCTGTTTTGTCAAAAATTCTGTTGGGATCAAAAGTGTAGAGCTGCCCTTTTAATTTGAACTGTATATTACGCTGCCGCCTGTTTTCAATTCTTATCAGGGTGCCGCCGGTGGTTTCTAATATCCTTCTCGCGGCCGTTACCGATGTGGGTTCACTGTCATGCACATTTACATAAGCAATATCTTTATCGGCTCCGTATTGCGAAATGATAACCGGGATGGTTCGGTCGCCCAGTTTGTAATAAATTGTTTTTTCCTCAGGAGAAAATTTAGATTCGAAATAGGAGACATGTGCGCTTTCCGGCTGAGCAGACAGGCCTGTAATAAGCCCTGCGATAAAAAGGTGTATGAAAAAAATGCGTATCAACAATTATTTGGTTTAACGGTACGGTAAAGATAATTAGCGGGTTTTAAAAATACTATACCCTTTTCAGGGTATTTTTTTACTAATAGTACATGTCCAAAAACGATGAAGCGGACTTAAAAGTATGGCAAAACTTTGAAATTGCATAAATGTGGATATATAAAGATAACGGCCCGATTCCATAAACAAAAAAACCAAGAAGCTCCTGTGCTCCTTGGTTTTAAACGAGTTACAGTATTGTATGTTTAAAATCCTTTTTTCTTTTCTTCCGCTTTTTGCATCGGATTAATACCTGCCGGCTGGTTTCTGCCCGCTCTTTGTCTGCCCTTAAATACGGTAAACTTAGACGGCTCGGCGATTGTGTTCCAGCTGTTATTTTTTTCATCTATATCGGCTGTCTCTCTCATCGGATCCAATTTTACAGATGCTACTTCTTTATTCTTAAAAAAAGTTTTTACCACTTTGTTTTCATTCAATCGCCATACCTGCGCCGGTATCCGGTCTACTTCTTTGGTTCCGTCCTTGTATGTCCATTCTATAATAATCGGCATTACAAGACCGCCTTTATTGCTGAAGGTGACTTCGTATTGGTGTTTATTCGCATACTTAGCTTTTTCTTCTTCGGTTAAATTATTGGCGGGCATCGCAAGCGTTTTTACTTCGTACTTATTGCTGTCGTAAGGCTCAATACCGCGGGCATAGCGCCAATAAAAATCTCTTAATGAAGTATCTGCATCTGTTTCAAATTTTAAATTAGCATCTTCGCGGTTGCGTATTTTAGAAACGTCTTCATACTTAGATACCTGCGGTTTGGCCAGTGATACCTTCGTAACACTTTCTTTTATGTCTTCCTGTACCTGTGTCACATCGGCCTTGGCATATTTAATTGTATCAATAGAAATATCACAGGCATCGGTTCCGTAAAACCAGCCGCGCCAAAACCAATCCAAATCTTCGCCGCTTGCATCTTCCATGGTTCTGAATAAATCGGCCGGCTCAGGATGTTTAAACGCCCAGCGTCTTGCATATTCTTTAAATGAATAATCAAACAGCTCTCTACCCATGATCGTTTCCCTCAATATATTGAGACCTGTAGCAGGTTTGGTATAGGCATTAGGGCCAAAGCCTACAATATTTTCTGAATTGCTCATAATGGGTTCCAGTTGATCCTTTCCCAATTTCATATAATCAGTAATAGCCCAAGCCGGTCCTTTACCGCGAATAGGGAATTTATTATCCCACAATTCCTCAGTAAGATATTCTACAAAGCTGTTCAATCCTTCATCCATCCAGCTCCACTGTCTTTCATCGCTGTTAATAATCATCGGGAAAAAATTATGACCCACTTCATGTATAATCACACCCAACATACCGTATTTAATTCCTTCATTATACGTGCCGTCTTTTTCGGTACGTCCGTAATTAAAACAAATCATCGGGTATTCCATTCCGTTTGACGCTTCAATACTTTGCGCCACAGGGTAGGGGTAAGGTATGGTGAATTTTGAGTACGATTTAATAGTATGCGCTACAGCCTTGGTAGAAAATTTTCTGTACAAGCCGTATGCTTCTTTGGCATAACCGCTCATACACATTACTTTTTTGCCTTCTACCATGGCAGGCATGGCATCCCAAACAAATTTGCGGCTGCTGCCCCAGGCAAAGTCACGTACATTCTCCGCTTTAAAAATCCATGTTTTCTTTTTATCGCTTTTCTGCTTTTCTGCATTCTTGGCTTCTTCCAGTGTAACTACTTCTACCGGCTCTTTACTTGTTTGTGCTTTTTGCCAGCGAGCCAATTGTGCAGACGATAAAACCTGCTGATAATTTTGACACTGACCTGTTGCCATTACCACATGATCGGCAGGTACTGTCATTTGCACCGTGTAATTACCAAAGGCCAAAGCAAACTCGCCTCTGCCGGTAAACTGATGATTCTGCCAGCCCTGATTATCGCTGTACACACACAGGCGGGGAAACCATTGTGTAATGGTAAATAAGTGATTACCATCTTCAGGAAAATATTCATAACCTCCGCGACCGCCCAATGACATACGATCTGCTATTTTATAACTCCAATCCAACTTAAATGTAAAACGCTGACCCGCTTTCAGTGGAGCAGGCAATTCTACACGCATCATTGTTTTGTTTATGGTATACTTTAAATTTTTTCCCATAGCATCGGTTAGCTTGGCAATTTTATGACCGTAACCGTTATCGTCTTTGTCAATAGCTTGGTCCAATGCCCCTGTCGGTACTTGCTTACCCGCGGGGTTACTGTTTTGATAACCTGCATTGTTTACAGTGCTGTGTTCATTTTCATCAAGCTGCAACCAGATGTAAGTAAGTGTATTGGGCGAATTATTAAAATAAGTTACCGTTTCGCTGCCTGTGAGTTTCAGATTTTTTTCATCCAGTTCGCATTTGATATCATAGTCGGCACGCTGCTGCCAATACTTGGGGCCGGGGGCGCCGCTGGCGGTACGGTATTCGTTGGGTGTAGGTAAAATAGTACCCAACTGCTCAAACTTATTACCGTGGTTACTCGCCCCGTTGTTTTGAATATTTTGCGCTATTACAAAACTACCGAATGATAGCAGCAAACCGCATAAAAAAACAATTTTTCTCATGATTGTGTTGATTTTATAATTGTAAAAGTTCCGATATTATTATTTTATTACCAAATGAAATGTATAACTGGTATTACAGCCAATCTCCGAATATATGAAAATAAAAACCATCCGGACCGAGGGTGGTTTTTATTAATCGTATTTTAAATTGTCAGGTTCGTCCCAGTCTCCACTTTAGCGGATAATATCAAATTTAAAAACCGGTAGCCCCCTTTAGGGCCCCGCCCTTGCCGAAACGGACGGGGGTTGGGGTTTATAAATTAAAATCCTTTCTTTTCTTTTGCTTTCTGCATCGGGTTAATGCCTGGTGCAGGTGTTACGTTTTGTTTTTGTTTAAATACTTTAATCTTACTCGGTTCTTTTATACTTCCGTAGGTATTATTTGCTTCATCTATATCAGCCGTTTCTTTAAACGGATCCAGTTTTATGGATGATACTTCTTTATCCTTTACAAATGTTTTTATAACTTTTTTTTCATTTTTGCGCCATACCTGGGCGGGTATTCTGTCTATTTCTTTTGTACCATCTTTGTACGTCCACTCTATTATAATCGGCATTGTCAAACCGCCTTTATTACTGAAGGTAATTTCATATAAGTGCTTGTCGCCATATTTCTTTTGGCCTTCTTCGTCTAATTTTTCTGTTTGTGCTTTTACAGTAACCGGGTATTTCGCACTATCATATTTTTCCAATTCTCTGTCATATTTCCAATAAAAATCCCTGAGCGAAGTGTCCTTATCCGTTTCAAACACTATATTCTTATCTTCTTTATTTCTTATTTTAGAAATATCTTCTATAGGATTCACCGATGGTTTAGACAAGCTCCTCATTACAACTGTATCATTTAACTGTGCGGGCACAGCCGTTACATCCGGCACCGCATGTCTTACCGTATCAATGGCTATGTCGCAGGCATCGGTACCGTAAAACCATCCTCTCCAAAACCAATCAAGGTCTTCACCGGTGGCGTCCTCTATTGTTCTGAAAAAATCGGCGGGAGTGGGCGATTTAAAAGCCCAACGTCTTGCATAAGTTCTGAATGCGTTATCAAATAACTCACGACCTACAATGGTTTCTCTAAGTATATTTAATCCGGTAGCTACTTTGTCGTAAGCATTCGCTCCAAAGTTGTTGATGTTTTCAGAATTGGTCATGATGGGCTCTAACTGATCCTTGGGCAATTTCATATAGTCAGCAATGGCCCAGGCCGGCCCGCCGTCCGAAGGGAATTTATTATCCCATAATTCCTGCGTAAGGTATTGCAGGTAAGAATTTAATCCTTCATCCATCCATGTCCACTGGCGTTCATCGCTGTTTACAATCATGGGAAAGAATGTATGACCCACTTCGTGTATAATTACAAATATGGCGGCATTTTTTGATCCTTCTGTATACGTGCCGTCTTTTTCGGCACGACCGGGATTAAAAGAAATCATCGGGTATTCCATACCCTGGTTACCCTCTACGCTTATGGCTACAGGGTAGGGATAAGGAAAAGAAAATTTTGAATAAGTTTTGAGTGTATGCGCTACGGCTTTGGTTGAAAACTTACTGTAAATAGGATAAGCTTCTTTTGCATAATAACTCATGGCCATTACTTTCTTTCCTTCCACCATTACCGGCAGAGCGTCCCATACAAATCTTCGGGATGATGTCCAGGCGAAGTCGCGAACATTATCGGCTTTATAAATCCATGTTTTTTTTGTTTTACTGCTTCTCCCACCGGATACTGCGGATTGTTTTGACGCATTTAATGCTTCATCTAATGTTACTATTTGCAAAGGCTCTTTGGCCGTTTGTGCTTTTTGCCAACGTGCCATTTGCGTTGGTGTTAGTGTTTGCGCATAGTTCAGGCATTCACCGGTCGATCCTACTATATGATCTGCCGGTACGGTCATTTGTACTTTAAAGTTTCCAAAACTTAAAGTAAACTCTCCCGTGCCGGTAAACTGGTGATTTTGCCATCCCTGATCATCGCTGTATTTGCAAAGACGCGGATACCATTGGGTCATTGTATAATTATTATTACCGTCTTCCGGAAAACTTTCATAACCGCCTCTTGCTCCGCCGAAGCGAATAAAATTACCCCGGTCGGCAATTTTATAATTCCATTCCACATTAAAAATAAATTTTTGCCCGGGCTTCAGGGATACAGGTAAATCCACCTTCATCATGGTTTTATTGATGGTATAACTAAGTGACTTACCCATAGCATCAGTGAGTTTTACAATATTTACACCATAGCCGTTATCAGACCTTCTTTCAATAGCCCGGTCAAGCGTTTTATCAGTAGCCTGCGGCGGAAGCGGATTATTATTTTGGTAATTGGCATTATTTACCGTGCTGTGCTGGTTCTCATCCAACTGCATCCAAAAATATTCTAATACATCCGGCGAGTTATTAAAATAAGTAATGGTTTCGCTGCCGGTTAATTTATTATTCGCTTCATCCAATTCACATTTTATATCATAATCAACCCGCTGCTGCCAGTACTTGGTACCCGGCGCGCCGCTTGCGGTTCGCTGCTCATTGGGTGTGGGTAAAATAGTACCCAACTGCTCAAATTTATTTCCGTGATTGCTCGAGGAATTGTTTTGAATATTTTGTGCGGTTACAAAACCGGTTGCAGCTGTAAAAAAGATGATGCCGCATAAGATTTTCTTCATGATTTTTATTTTTAGTTAATGGTACTAAGCGATTTCTTTTATTATTTTAAGGTATTCTTTCCAATGCTATTTTTAAAGCTAAACTAAATACGGCTGCCGATAAAAAAATAACCCAATCTCTTCTTGCAATTTTTAATAAATTGATGATTACATAAGCAAGCAGCAGCAGTATGCTTACCACTGCAATTTGACCCAATTCCAAACCCACATTAAAACCAAACAATCCTATTCCCAAATTTTGATCTTCAGCCAGCATAAAGCGAATGGTATTGGCAAAACCCAGCCCGTGTATCAACCCGAAAAAAAGAGCTAAAAAATAATTGATACGGATTGATTTGGGTGTAAAATTTTTCTGAAACAAATTGCTAAGCGCTGTAATTATAATGGTACAAGGTATCAAGAACTCCACCCATTTATCCTGAACTGTTATTATTTTATATACACTCAGCGCCAGGGTAAGTGAATGGCCGATAGTAAAAGCGGTAACAAGGATTAATACCTGTTTCCAATCATTGATTAAGTAGATAGCCACCAACGCCGCGATGAATAATAAATGGTCAAGGGCGCCCCAACTCATTATATGCTCCCAACCGATTCCGAAGTAAAGCTTAAAATCGTCCATAAATTAATACTGTCCGCTTAAAATCCTTTTATATACTTTTAACGTCTTAAATGCTCAGGACGTCAAAATAATCCGGACTTTTGTAAAATAAAAAACTTTTGTTTCAATGGTATCATCTGTATATAAATGGCTGAGTATCCCTCTTTTCGTTTCATTTTTAGGCAGCCCGCCTGCTCCCGACTCCTCTAAACTACCCGGCATAAAGTATTTGCACCCCCTGCATGTGAGTGTGGTAGAGGTAAATCATAATGCTACGGATAAAACACTGGAAATAAGTTGCAAACTTTTTACCGATGATTTTGAAACGGTACTGGCCAAAAACTATAAAACCAAAACAGACCTTATCAATCCGCCGGATGTAAAAGCGATGGACAAATTGGTAAGTGATTATATTAATACGCATTTGGCTATAAAAGCAGACGGCAAGCCGGTAACTTTCTCCTATTTAGGTTTTGAAAGAGAGAATGATGTGGTGTATGGCTATTTGGAAGTAGAAAAAATGCCTTCGGTAAAAAAGGTAGAGATTACCAATAATCTGATGTATGATATGTTTACCGACCAGATCAATATGATGCATGTAATTGTTGGAGGGAACCGTAAGAGCTATAAATTAGATTATCCCAAATCGCAGGCGGAGTTTTTGTTTTAAGTTAAAATCAAAGGTTAAAAGTCAAAAATCCTATGTTTTAAATCTAAATACTAATATCTATGTACTAAATACTATCTGACTTCCGACCTCGGTACACCTCTTTACTCATCCATACCATCCTTAATGTCTTTATCAGCTTTCACCAATATTTTGTCAATACGGTGTCCGTCCATATCTATAATTTCAAAATCAAAACCTCTCCATTCCAATGCATCGCCGGTTTGCGGAATGCGTTCCATTTTATGTAAAATAAAACCGGCCAGTGTATCAAATTCCTGTTCGCCTTCATTCATCCATTCTGTTTTATCAAAGCGATCCAAAAAATTATAAAACGGAATTTGTGCATCAACAAGGAAAGAGCCGTCATTGCGTTCCGTTATTTCATAATCGGGCACATCGGGTTGTGTTATATCGCCTACAATGGCTTCCAGTATATCATTCAGCGTAATCAATCCCAATATGCTGCCGTACTCATCTACTATAAAACAACAATGAATTTGCGATTCCTTGAATTTTTCCAATACCTGGTAGGGTGTATTATTTTCCGGTACAAAGAGAGCCGGCTGCATCAAATCTTTAAACAACGTGAAATCATCCGCTACATATAAATCTTTTATGGAAACAACACCTTTCAGTTCATCCATCTCGCCGTCGCAAATGGGATAAACAGAATGCGGTTCGCCAACAATTTTTTCCTTTATCTTATCTTCATTGTCGGTTAAATCAAACCAAATGATATCGCTTCGGTGCGTCATTAAGGAAGTAATATTTCGGTCGCCCAAATGAAATACTCTTTCTATAATTTCCTGCTCGGCTTCATCAATGGTGCCGGCTTCGGTGCCTTCGGTTATCAATGTTTTTATTTCTTCCTCCGTCACCGCATCGTCTTTGCTGCGTTCTATATTAAAAATGCGGAAGAAGATATTGCTTACTTTATTCAACAACCAAACAATGGGGTGGGTGAATTTTGCAAATAAATTGACAGGCCCTGCTACTGTTTTTGAAATGAGTTCAGCTTTTAATAAACCAATCCGTTTGGGAATCAACTCGCCGAAAATGATAGATAAAAAAGTAACGATGATAACGATGATGGTAGTTGCAATCGTTAAAGCATAAGGTTTGAGTATTTCAATTTGCTCGATATATGGTTTCAATTGCGCACTGAAACGTTCGCCGGAGTATACACCCGTTAAAATAGAAATAAGCGTAATGCCAATTTGTACGGCCGATAAAAATTTCTCGGGGTTATTGGAAAGCTCCAGCGCTTTACGGGAATTGGCATCACCTTTTTCAGCCAAGTTTTCCAGCCTTCCTTTGCGAACGGAAACAAGAGCTATTTCCGACATTACAAAAAGCGCATTGATGAAAATAAGACCCGACAATATGATAATATCCATTAACTGTACATGATGTTACCTGTCGAAGATAGGAATAATGCAGGGATTTGAGAAGACTGAGATCGGGAGCGTGGCGGCGCCCGGTTTTAGGGGATCGGCAAATGAAGTGAGCATGTGGCAATGAGCAATAGACAATGTGCAACGGGCAATTGACAACAGGCCAAAAGTGAAAGTCAAAAAGCAAAACTAACACTGAACCTATATTTCATATGCCCTTTTTACTTTTTACTTTTGACTTATTCTTTCTGACTTCCTGCTTCCGACCTCCACCCTCTGCCACACCCGCACATAATCCACTTCCATTTTCAGCGAAAGTATTTTTTCATCAATACCTTTTTGTCCGCCCCATTTGCCGCCTATGGCAACATTCAGTAGTAAATACATTTTATTATCAAAAGGCCATGCCTCGTAGCCGGTATGCTCATTGGTAAAAATAAAATATGTTTTCCCGTCTACCGAAATTTTTATACTGTCAGCATTCCATTCTGCACTGTACACATGAAATTTTTTTGAAAAATCAGGTACGGAAATGTTTGCTGTCTTTTGTGTACCGATGCTGTGGTAATATTTTTTACAATGAACTGATGCATGTACTTTACCCGGATCATAACCCACATGCTCCATGATATCTATTTCGCCATCATCGGGCCAGCGCAAAGGGGTAGTACCAGCCAACATCCAAATGGCGGGCCAGGAACCAAGTCCTTCGGGCAATTTTGCCCTTACATTTATACGACCGTATTGCCATCCGATAGTTATCGGATCACCTTTTTCTTTGGTTACTAACCTGGCGGAGGTATATTTATTTTTATTGCTGTCCCAATTTTCTTTACGGGCTTCAATGATGAGTTTACCTTTTGTTACTCTTGCATTTTGTATACGGCGTGTTGTATAAAACTGCAATTCATTATTGCCCCAGCCATGACCGCCTGTATCATAATTCCATTTGGTACTGTCGGGCAGGCCGGTATAATTAAACTCATCGCTCCAAACAAGCTTCCATTCTTTTTGTGCAAGCGATGAATAAGAAGAAACAGCGAATAATAAACAAACAGTCAGTAGTTTTTGCATGTAATTTTTTTAGAAAGAAGAAAGTTAAGCAAAAAGGTGCATTTTAAATTGTTGCTTTTGCCCCTATCCCCCGACTGAACGTCGTTCGGGCGGGGGATGGGGGCTTTTGCGAAAGGAAACTTGCAACAATTTTAAATGCACCGGCAAAAAATTTTGCAGCTTGCTTTGCAGCCATTACTTTTGTGGCTCATTATGAAACAAAATACACACAGACATCACCATCATACTTACCTTACAAGGTAGGCCGGTGCTGTTCGTGTGCTAACATAAACAAGACATTTAAAGGCTTACATTTTGTAAGCTTTTTTTATGCCCCTATACTTTTACCGGTAACCGGGGCTGATTGATAACAGTAAATAAATTACAATGCAGGAAAAAAATTTTAATTCAAACACCAAAAATAAGTTGAGAATCGGTATTCAAAAATCAGGTCGTTTGTACGACGACTCGGTAAAACTGTTGAGCGAATGCGGTATTGATCTGCGTAATGTAAAAGACAGGTTGCGCACGGAGAGTGATGATTTTCCGCTGGAAGTTTTTTTTCTGCGTGATGATGATATTCCGCAGTATGTAGAAGACGGTGTAGCGGATATCGGAATTGTAGGAGAAAATGTTTTGTTTGAAAAAAATAAACAAACGGAAGCGGTAGAAAAATTAGGTTTTGGTAAATGCAGGTTGTCGATTGCTATTCCGAAAAGTATGGAGTATGGCGGTGTAAAATCGTTACTGGGAAAAAGAATTGCTACCAGTTACCCGGTATTGGTACAAAAATATTTGACCGATAATAATGTGACGGCCGAAATACATGAAATAAGCGGCTCGGTGGAAATTGCGCCGGGTATCGGCCTGGCCGATGTAGTTTGCGATTTGGTAAGCAGCGGTTCTACATTATTCATGAACGGATTAAAAGAAGTAGAAACTATTTTACAATCGCAATCTGTTTTAATTAAAAATAAAAATTTAAACGCGGAGCAATTAAGATTGCTTGATAAATTGCTTTTCAGGATACGGGCCGTAAAAAAAGCCAAGCGTAATAAATATATTTTATTAAACGCCCCGAACGAATCTTTGCAAAAAATAATTGCCCTGCTGCCCGGTATGAAAAGCCCTACGGTTTTGCCATTGGCCGAAAGCGGATGGAGCAGTGTGCACACCGTTTTGAATGAAGATGAATTTTGGGATAAAATAGAGCAACTGAAAGAAGCGGGTGCCCAGGGAATATTAGTAGTACCCATTGAAAAGATGGTGATATAAAATCTCCTTATGGAGGATTATTGATATTCGCTTATAGTCTGTTTAAAAACATTTTTTTGAATTTTCCATATTGCTGATAGTGGTTGGCGTCCTCGCCAACAGCTCGAATGATGAAATCAGATTCTATTTTTAAACAGTTCATTAAATTCAGATTTTTTATGAAAATTTATAAATATCCCGATAGAAAAGATTGGAAAGAAATTTTGCAAAGACCTGCACTTGATTCTTCATCATTGGAAAAAAAAGTTAAAAAAATTTTAGATAAGGTGAAGAAAGATGGTGATAAGGCGGTAAGAAAATTTACCAAAGAATTTGACGGCGTAAAGTTGAAGGATTTTTTGGTTACAGAAAAAGAAATTGAAGATGCAGCTATGCAGGTAAGTGATGAATTGAAAGCAGCAATACAGGTTGCCAAAAGTAATATTGAAAAATTTCATGCTTCTCAATTGCTGAAAGAAGAAGTGATAGAAACAATGCCGGGTGTGGTGTGCAGCAGAAAATCTGTAGCTATTGAAAAAGCAGGCCTGTATATCCCGGGAGGCTCGGCGCCGTTATTTTCTACTATTTTAATGTTGGGTATACCGGCAACAATTGCCGGCTGCAAAGAAATTATTTTATGTACGCCACCCGGGGCAGGGGGTGAGGTATACCCCGCCATTTTATATACAGCGCAATTAGCTGGAATAACCAAAATTTTTAAGGTCGGCGGTGTACAGGCCATTGCAGCTATGGCCTACGGCACGGAAAGTATTCCGCAGGTATATAAAATTTTTGGCCCGGGCAATCAGTATGTTACCTGTGCCAAACAATTAATACAAAAAAACGGAATAGCTATTGATATGCCTGCCGGCCCCAGCGAAGTATGTGTGATGGCTGATGAAACCGCAGTACCCGCTTTTGTTGCTGCGGATTCTATTGAGCCAGGCCGAGCATGGTGCTGACAGCCAGGTTGTATTAGTTGTAACTGATAAATCAATAGCCGAAATGGTGATAAAAGAAATTGCTAAACAAGTAGAGCGATTACCAAGAAAAGAAATTGCAAAGAAAGCTCTGGAGAACAGCGTGGCAATAATTGTAAAGGATATGGCAGAAGCTATTGAGATGGTAAATGAATACGCACCAGAGCATTTAATTATAAGTTGCGCGGATGATGAAGCCATCGCTGAAAAAATTATTAATGCCGGGTCCGTATTTTCGGGCAACTATTCGCCGGAGAGTGCAGGCGATTATGCAAGCGGTACCAACCATACATTACCCACCAATGGCTATGCAAGATGCATACAGCGGCGTAAGCGTTGATAGTTTTGTAAAAAAGATAACTTACCAAAAATTAAGCAAAGAAGGTTTAAAAAATATTGGAAGAAGTGTGGAGTTGATGGCTGAAGCGGAGGGATTGCAGGCGCACGCCAATGCGGTACGCATACGACTTAATAATTTATAATTAATAATCAATAATGGATTTCAATTTAAACAGTTTAGTAAGAGAAAACATTAAAAAGCTCACGCCGTATTCATCCGCCCGTGATGAATTTAACGGAGAAGCTAAAGTATTTTTAGATGCCAATGAAAACAGTTTAGGTTCGCCGTTGCTGAAATGGTATAATCGTTATCCTGATCCGCATCAGCTTAAACTGAAAGAGGCTATTAAGGACGTAAAAAATATTGACACGGAGAATATATTTCTCGGCAACGGAAGCGATGAGTGTATTGATATTCTGTTCAGGATTTTTTGTAACCCCGGCAAGGATAATGTAATTATTTGTCCGCCTACCTACGGCATGTACGAAGTAAGCGCCAATATCAACGATATACAAGTTCGTAAAGCTATGTTGACGGAGAATTTCCAATTAGATTTAATTCATTTGGAGAATTTGGTAGATACGAATACTAAAATCATCTGGATATGTTCACCCAATAATCCTACGGGTAACAGTATTAAAAGAAAAGATATTGAAGCGGTACTGAATAATTTTTCAGGTATCGTAGTGATAGACGAAGCCTATATCAATTTTGCGAGGCAAAAAACTTTTACGGGTGACCTGGCTGACTATCCCAACCTGGTAGTAATGCAAACTTTCAGCAAAGCATGGGGCCTGGCCGCACTGCGTTTGGGAATGGCTTTCGCATCTGCCGAAATTATTCAGCTGATGAATAAAGTAAAGCCTCCGTATAATATTAATCAGGCCACGCAGGAACTGGCTTTACAGGCATTAGGCAATATGGAGCAGGTAAATGAAATGATAGTGCTGATTGCGGATATGCGGGAAGCATTAGCAGATGTGCTGCTCACCATTCCGGGGGTTATAAAAATTTATCCTTCTGACGCTAATTTTTTATTGATAAAAATAAAAGAAGCGAAGAAGGTGTATGAATTTTTATTGACAAGAGGGGTAGTGGTAAGAGACAGGAGCAATGTACAGTTGTGCGATGATTGCCTGCGGGTAACTATCGGTACCGAAAAAGAATGCACCGCATTTGTTGATGGCTTAATCGGTTTTGCAAAAGCAGGAAAGTAAATTACAGACAATACAAAATGTAAACACACAGCATAATGAAACGAGTTTTATTTATTGACCGCGACGGTACATTGATTAACGAAGCGCCGCCAACCTACCAGTTGGATAGTTTTGATAAACTGACTTTTTACCCGCATATGTTTGAGTATATGAAACGTATCACGAATGAACTGGACTATGAATTGGTAATGCCAACCAACCAGGACGGGATGGGTACCGCTTCATTTCCTGAAGAAACATTTTGGCCGCTGCACAATTTTGTGATTAAGAGTTTGGAAGGAGAAGGTATTCATTTTAAAGATGTATTGATTGACAGAACCTATCCTCATGAGAATGCACCTACACGAAAACCGGGCATCGGCATGTTTGCCAAATATATTAATAACCCCGATTATGATTTGGCCAATTCATTTGTCATCGGCGACAGAATTACCGATATACAATTAGCGAAAAATTTAGGCTGCAAGGGAATCTGGATCAATAACGATGCAGCACTCGGTTCAACGGAAATAAAAGATAAAGTAGAAGAGCTCCGCCAATCTACGATTGTATTGGAAACAACCGAATGGAGTAAGATATACGAGTTTTTAAAATCAGGCTTACGTAAAATAGTGCATGAGCGTAATACCAACGAAACAAAAATTCTTATTGAATTAAATATGGATGGAAGCGGTAAGGCGGCTATTGCTACCGGTCTTGGTTTTTTTGATCACATGCTGGAGCAAATTGCCCGCCACGGCAAAATAGATTTGACAGTACAAACAAAAGGCGATCTGCATATTGACGAACACCATACCATAGAAGACACCGGCATTGCATTGGGTGAAGCCTTTGCCAAAGCATTGGCCGACAAAAGAGGTATGGAGCGGTATGGTTTTGCATTGCCGATGGATGAAGCCGAAGCGAAAGTGTTAATTGATTTCGGCGGACGCAACTGGTTGGTGTGGAATGCGGAATTTAAAAGAGAAAAAATAGGAGAGATGCCAACCGAAATGTTTTTTCATTTCTTTAAATCATTCAGCGATGCAGCCAAATGCAATTTAAATATTGAATGCAAAGGTGATAATGAGCATCACAAGATTGAAGCTATTTTTAAGGCTTTTGCCAAAGCAATTCGAATGGCAGTGAAAAGAGATCCGATGAGTAATTATTTGCCGAGTACAAAGGGTGTATTATAAATTCAAGTTGCTGCTATCGTAAATATTTTTTTTAGGCAAGCCAAAAAGAGACAATGAATAAACTATTCATCATCTCTTTCAGTCATGCAATGCAGGCAAAACTGATTTTAGTTATTTGGCGCACCGCCATCTACCCAGCAAAGAATAGCATTTTTTTGAGCAGCAGTCAGCGTAGTATTTTTGGGCATTGCACCCGAAGCTACCGCCGCACGTATTAATGAACGTGCATTGAAAATTTGGGTATAGGTTGACAATTCACCGGGCCCGTTGATACTGCCGGCATTATGACAAGTAACATTTGTGCAAATGCTCTGAAAAGTAGGGAGTACATTAGCCGCAAAAGCGGCAGGCACTCCTGTACAATTAAGTGTACCGCCACCACCGCCTCCTCCGCCCGTTCCGCCGCCACCATCATTACTTTTACTGCAGGCTGCAATAACCAGCGTTATTACAGAAAATAACAGGATAGTCTTTTTCATATACATATTTATAAATGTTGATTATAAATACCTAACGCAGGTAAATAAATAAGAGTTGCCCGGTGCGGGATATTTAATAAAAAAAGGAATCGATTGCTCAATTCCTTTTAAGTCAAGCGCAGTTAAGACATAAATCTATGCATTCCTGTTAATGCAATTCAAATCTTCAAAAGCCACTTCCAATCGTTTCATAAAAGTTTCCTCGCCTTTGCGCAGCCAAACCCGCGGGTCATAATATTTTTTATTGGGCTTGTCGGCTCCTTCCGGATTACCTAATTGGCCTTGCAAATAGGCTTCATTTTTTACATAAAAATCTTTTACACCTTCCCAGAAACTCCATTGCAGATCGGTATCAATATTCATTTTAATAGCGCCATAGCCTATCGCTTCGCGTATTTGGTGCTGCGGAGATCCGCTGCCGCCATGAAATACAAAGTAAACGGGTTTGGGGCCTGTCTTTAATTCTTTCTCAATATAGTCCTGGCTGTTTTTTAATATTACCGGGCGAAGCTCCACATTGCCGGGTTTGTATACGCCGTGTACATTGCCAAAAGCCGCCGCAACTGTAAATAAGTTTCCTACTTTGCTTAATTCAGTATAAGCATACGCCACATGTTGGGGTTGTGTATATAATTTATCATTTTCAATATCACTGTTATCCACGCCGTCTTCCTCGCCGCCGGTTACACCCAATTCTATTTCAATAGCCATGCCCAGGGGTTTCATTCTTTTGTAAAATTCAACCGAGGTAGCTATGTTTTCTTCAATGGATTCTTCACTCAGGTCAAGCATATGCGAACTGAAGAGGGGTTGTTTCTTTTCTTTAAAAAATTGTTCGCCTGCATCCAATAAACCGCTTATCCAGGGCAACCATTTTTTAGCCGCATGATCGGTATGCAATACAACCGGTACGCCGTAGTGTTTGGCTACATTATGTATATGTAAAGCGCCGCTTACGCCCCCTGAGATATTGGCCTGCAGTTTATCATTGGGCATTCCTTTGCCGGCAATAAATTGTGCGCCGCCATTGCTGAACTGTATAATAACCGGTGAGTTTACTTTAGCCGCCGTTTCTAAAACCGCATTGATGGTATTGGTACCAATCACATTAACTGCCGGCAAAGCGAAGCCGGTGTCTTTAGCATCTTTTAATAAAGCTTCCAGTTCGGCGCCAAACAAAACCCCGGGTTGATATTTTTTCATTTTGTGATTTTTTATTATTTGAGGTGGCGAAGATACAGGATTAGAAATAAAATTCATACCCGCTCACGTTTGTAAGCTATTTTTATATGGAAAACCTCTTGCAGTATTTGAAACAGTAAACGCTGTCTTTCGGGAGGCAGGAAATATTTACTGGCTTCAACGAAAATTGATTAAATAATATGTTAGTTGAGCGAACCAAGAAAGAAGTAATTATCAGGCTCCCGGCATCTGTTGATACAGACGATTTACAGGATTTTCTAAATTATGCAAGGTATAAAGAACTCACTTCGGGGTTCAGCGTAACACAAAAACAAGTAGATAAGCTTGCTGTTAAAATAAATAGCAGATGGTGGAAAAAAAATAAGAAACGACTTACTAAATGAAAATTATAGTTGACACTAATATTGTTTTTTGCGGTATTCTTAACTCCACGAGAAAATAGGAAAAATTCTGATTAATTCAAGACAACATTTTCAATTCTATACTTGTAATTACCTGCGCATTGAACTACTGAAGCATCGCAGGAGATTGCTTCAATTGACAAAACAATCAATTGATGACTTAGCGGAGTTAGAAACGCTGTTGACGTGTAATATAACTTTTATAAACGAAGAATTATTACCGAAAGAGCTTCTCTTATCAACTGAAGATATCCTGAAAAATATTGATATTGGGGATACTCCTTTTGTTGCGCTTGCGAAACATTTGGAAGCTAAACTATGGACGGGAAAACATCATAAAGCTGATATAACCGCAGTTTGCAGTTCATGAGATTTGGGCTTGTTAAAAATTTAGGCGTTACTAATGTTATCCTTTAAGACAAGGAGGATTTTACCAAGCAAACAAATTAATTCGATATTATCTTTGATGCTGTGGGTAAAACTGAGGTGGCTCGAAAATGCAGTGCAAACAACTTTTGAGCAAGAAAGGGGTTTACAAAAATGTGAATGGTTGGGGATACGCTTCCGAAACAAAACAACAGTTACAGCTATTAAAAGAATTATTTGAGAAAGGTAAATGTAAGGCGATAATAGATAAGACCTTTACGATAGAACAAATAGCAGATGCCCACAGATACGTTGACACAGGATGAAAAAAAGGAAATGTCGTTCTAAAAATAGATTAATGACAAGAACAGCAGCCAATAACAGTATCTTTAATAATTACTCATAAAATAATTACTTAATAAAACAAAATGAGAAATGACCGGACATAGTATTTTACTAAGAGTTGCAGTAGCCATTATACTGTTGGTACATAGCATCCCCGGAATGTTTGACGATGGTATAAATAATTTTGGAAAATTTTATTTAAACCAAATAGGTTTTTCTCCATTGGGCGTATTCTTGGCTTGGGCAATAAAACTTTCTCATGTTGCATGTGCTATCTTACTATTAGCAAACAGATGGATAAAGACTGCCGGCTTTGTTACCATATTTATTTTGATAATGGGTATTATACTGGTTCATTTTAAAGAGGGTTGGTTTGTAGTGGGCGGGGGAAGAAATGGAGTAGAGTATAATTTTTTACTTATTTGCGTTTTGCTTACGATTATGTATCCAACGTGGTTTTCAAAAGTCAGAACTTAGTAGTTTTAGACGATGTAAGGCAATTTGTAATTTTTTACAGCAACCCATTCTCCATTGCTACTTTAATCAGTGCTGCCACATTTTTTACTTCCAGTTTTTGCATCAAATTACGTCTATGCGTTTCCACTGTTACAGGGCTTACATACAATTGGCTTCCTATATCAGTACTTGTTTTCCCTTCAGCAATCATTTTCAAAATTTCTTTTTCCCTTTTTGTAAGCCTGGGCATACTTGCTAATCCAGTTTGTGGTGATGTGGCCATAATTGTTGCTACTTCTTTACTGAAAGCAATATTTCCATCAAGCACTTGTTTTATGCACTCTGTAAGTTCCGAGGCCAATGTATTTTTAAGCATATAGCCGCTTGCACCGTTTTGAAGCATTTGCATAATAATACTTCTTTGGGAGTGGTTACTGAATCCAAGCACATTAATATGCTGAGCAATTTTTTTTATTTCCCTGCATACTTCAATACCACTTTTCCCTGGTAAAGTAATATCCAGCAGCACTATATCAATGAGATGGTTTTGGGAGAGAAGAAAAGAGAGAATATCTTCCCCTGAATTGTATTGAAGTATTTCCTTAACGTTAAATCCGTCAAGAAATATTTTTTGCAATCCTTCAATTACAACAGGGTGGTCATCTACTATGGCTATCGTTATCGGTTTATCAGGTAAGTACATTAAATTCAATATTTATGTCAGTTCCTTCTCCATTTACAGATGCAATATCCAGCTTTCCTTTTAAATATTCCACCCGCCGCTTTACATTAGCAAGGCCAATACCTTTATGAGTACCAATGGTGTCAGTATCAAAACCTTTTCCATTGTCTTCCACTGTTATAAAAAAAGTATTTTCATTTTGGCTGCATTGTATAAATATTTCAGTTGCGGATGCATGGCGAATAGCATTTGAAACCAATTCCTGTATTATACGATAAATGGTTACCTGCATTTCACCCGGTATTTCCTTACTGATATTAAATGACTGGAAGTCCACCTTTGTGTCAGCACCGGTAATTTCATGACACAAGTCTTTTAATGAGGCTTCCAAACCCAATTGCAGTAATGATTCGGGCATCATATTACGGGCAATTCTGCGTAGCTCAGTTACCGAAGTATCCAGCTGGTCTATTACTTTGTAAAGGTCAGTATTCATACTGTTTTCTTTATTTGTATTTACAAGTCTCGATAAATTTATTTTAACACCTGATAACATTCCACCAAGGCCGTCATGTAAATCACCGGCCATTCTTTTTCGTTCTTTTTCCTCGCCTTGTAACAAGGCTTTTGTTAATTGTATCTGCTGCTCTTGTTTTTGTTCTTTTATTTGCTGTTGGTAATTCAATTCTTTTTGTACCAATAGTTTTTTATTATTATGATAATATTTTAGCGCTAATAGTGTAATAATGCTAAGTAATACCGATGCTCCGCCAAACAGCCAAATTAATAAGTTTCTGTTTTTAATAACATAATTTGCCTTTTCTTTTTGAGTAAGCAAATTTGAAATTTCCTTTTTATTTTCTGCTTCATTATATTTTAATTCTAATTCATTTATCGTATTTTTTATACGTACTTCATACAAACTATCGCTGTATGTTTTGTACTTTTTCATCCACAGAAAAGCATTTGCCATATTGCCTAAGCCGGCAAAAGTCTCTGCCATGCCACTATAAATTTGCAATTTGTTTTCGCCTAATTGAAAGTTGGACTGATTTTGTAAATACTCCAAAACCTCTTTAGCTTTTGTATAGTTTTTTTGACCAAAATATGCATAATATTTTTGGAGTAATAATCTGTTTGCATTGTAAGATAAGTTTAAACTATTTGCTAATTCAACTCCTTTGTTTACACTTTCTAATGCTTGCGGGTATAATTCTTTAATATTATAATACATACTTTCCGAAGCGTAATAATCTGCATTATAACGGGATTGGGGAAATAATTGCAGTATTGATTTTGCGGTATCCAACATTACTTTTGCCTGGGGTAATTTGGATAGCAAACAATAATTTTCGGCAGCCATTATATAAACGGCTACAAGCTGGTCGTAGGGTGCTTTTGCATTGGTTAATATCTTAATTGCTGTGTTGCAATACTCTTCCACTTTATCTTTTTGCCCCATGTTTTTAAACGTAAGCCCCAAATCAAAAAAACATTTCCCTAAATAAACACTATCGCCACTTAGTTGTGCATAAGGTATAGATTTGTTTAATAAAATATCTGCAAATTTTTTGTTATCGTCTTTAAGCTGCTGCATTACACCATAGTTGTGCCAAATTTTTGCTTTATAAGCATTAGCTCTTGGTGTATTGAAGTTTTGTAGTGCAGAGTCTCCTTGCATATAATAATACTCTGCCGTGGGTATGCTGTTTACATATGAGAGGTTGGCTAAAAAATAAAAATAGATGCTATTTAGATATGCATTACCTGCAGCAAGTAATTTGCCTTTAGTTAAATATTCTTTTGCCTTTACAGTATCCTGCCTATACCAGCTGTCGCATAATAAAAAACAAGCTTCTGCCTTTACACTGTCTGCTTTTGTTGATGTGATAACTTTATTTAAACTATCCTGATACAACGGTACATTAAGCGGCAATTGTACCTGGGCAAAGCAAAGTTTGTTACAAAAAAAAATAAAGCTGAGAACAGTTAAAAATCTAACCATACTTAAAATTAATGAGTTAATTAGTAAAATTCGAATCTTATAATAAATATACCGGAAAACCCGTAGAGAAAAAATACTAAATGTAAAGTATAGGGTTTAGTTATGACGCTAAATACCTTTGAATAAATTAGAATATTTAAAGCCGGTAAAATTTTTTTAGTATTTATCCGGGCTTAAATGATTCGTTAAAATATTAGTGTAATAGCTATTTCGATACGTAGCTACCACTTAAGCCATTAGGCAGCGATGTTTTTTGCAAGATAAAATTTGGCTCTTATTTATTTTATACTGTTTGAATTGGTAAAACTTATTTTAAAACCCGGTAAACAAAAATTTAAGTATGAAAAAATCAATCCACCTCTTTTTATTGTTTTCTTTTTTAGTTTTTGTTTTTTATAGTTGCGAAAAAAATGAAGAAGTTTGTAACCAAAATATCGGTAGTGTTAGCTGTTCAGAATTTATTGCCGTTACTACGCCTACCTATGCACAGGTAATTAAATGTTATGACGATGCCTTGGTGGCTAATCCGCTGCAGAGCGACTCAGCCCTTTCCAGATCCATTTTTGCATGTATTAAAGTGGCTCCTGTGCAAAATCCACCCACCAAACCTTTGTTTGACTTGCAAAGTCGTATGTGTATTGAGGAATGGAAGCTGGTAATGTTGCATCCACGAAAAGCATATTTGGCTTTTAAAAATGCAATTAAGCAATCTTTAGAAAGAGCTAAGCAAGAATTTTCACAGGATATTGATGTGGAATTTAAAAATGCGAAGGCAGATGCTTTTCGCAATGCCTATCTTGGTGTACTGGTGGCCAAAGCTACTGATACTTCTTTTGCAAGGCTACTGGCATATGCCCGCCAGTCTTGCTTGCAAAGCAGGATATACCTGCACAATGATACCGTAGGGATAAGTTTGGTGAGCAGATTTCCTGCAGCTACAGTAACCGAGCTGAGTAATTTGTTGTTAGAGCGAAGATTTTTTTTCAGCGATAATGGCATACCATCTGATGCGGAAAATGCATTGGTGTTTTTTGCCGGCAGGAGAGCTTATGATGCAGCCTATGCCGGTACATTCACAAACCCTGATGGACAGGGTACATGGAATGCAACTTATTATTTTCATCAAACAGGTAATATTATACGGGGCGAGGCTAAGTACACGGGTATTGGCTTTCAAGATAAAGCCGGCAGGCGTTTCAGCGGTACTTTAAGCGGAAATACCATTAACCTCAATATGTCTAATCCATATACATTTGAATTTAGCCCGGGTTATACGCCCTGCAGAAATATGGTAACAACTTTTACCATTGCGCAGGATTCTTTAACCGGGCAATGGTCTGCCGGTAACTGCTTACAAGGCGGAGTAATTAAATTGAAAAAACAATAAAACTATCATTTTTTTTGTCCAGCTAAAAAGTCAATATGAAAAAATGAAGGGGGTAGTATTACTTTACTTATTCTAATAAAATAGTTTTGCCCGGTTAAGAAAACAACGATTTTTAATTCATGAAATCTAATGGCTTTTTTTACATTTATAATAGGGTATAATCAGAAAATAAAACTTACTTAATTAACCTTAAAGCCCGGCATTTATTGCGACGATAAATATTTGACAAATTTCTAAAACTAAAATTTTTATATGAAAAAAACAATCGGCCTTTTTACAGCATTATTATTAATCTCGGTAATTACCTACGGTCAAAAACCGGGTATTGGAAAATATTCCTCTAAAGAAAAGCAGGACAAAGTATTTTATGCTGCACTTCAAGCTGTTTCGGTAATAAAGTTTTCCGTTAAAACAAGCGACAAAGGAAATGGTGTTATCCAAGCAGAGCAGTATATTGGCGGAGGAAACGGCAAGGTTTGGAATCTTTTTGTTATGATAAAGCAGGATAACGGCAAAACAGTTGTAGAAGCTACGTTTACAAAACCTTGGGGTACATTGGGCAATATGTCAAAATGGGCAACTATTTATGGCGAAGAAATTAAAAAAACTATTGCTGATTTAGAGATAGCTGTTGAGGAGAAAAAGAAAAAATAGTCCATAACAAATGATATGACTGCTGCAATAAAAGGCATAATTCAAATGTTTCATAAAATGCAGAGGCTGCATGTGTTTTAAAATTATCCATTACCAGTGTTACCTTGTATAAAAAGAACTACACAAACAACACATTCATCTTTATTTCACTTTGCACTAAATTTTTGTAGTAAGTATTTTTGCAACACCATAGGTTGTTATCATGGTTAAAAAAACTGTTTTCTTAGTTTTTGTTTTATCAGCAAATACTGTTTGTTTTTGCAGCCGTTCATCAGCATATTTTTAGTAATGGTAAATTCTGCGGTAGCAAATTTCATTTCACAAATATTTATGCAGCGGTCTTTGCGGTCGAGCAACAAATCAATTTGTGTACCGGGTTGCCCTTTTCGGGGTACATGCCGCCAAACAGATATTGCACACAAATAAATGGATAGTCATAAACAGCAGGTAGTTTTCATCGGGTCGGTTCGTGCCGGCCCGTTTTATTTGACAACAATCACTAAAGCTGCTAATACTTATCATTATTGATACATAACGGCTTCGATAATTTTGAAAAAAATTTGTTTATGGAAAAGATACTGCTGGCCTTTGACGCCGTTAATCCTGATTTAGATGCTTTTGAATTCGCCTGTTACCTGGGCCGGTTAACAAAATCAAAAATAACGGGGGTGTTCCTGGAGAACCTTGTGGACGAAGAAAGACCTATATTAAAACATATACACGGCATGACTTATGTGGATTGGACGATAAACGAGCAATCGGATGAACACAAGGCTAAAATGGAATTGATAGAAAAGAATATCGCTTTCTTCAAAGAACAATGTATCAGCAGGGGTGTGAATTACAGCCTGCATCGCGACCGCGGTGTGCCTGCGAATGAACTGGTAGAGGAAAGCCGTTTTGCCGATGTAGTAGTAGTGGATGCGGAAACTTCGTTTAACAAACGTTATGAAGGAAGCCCCACTGAATTTGTAAGGGATGTTTTAAAAAAAGCCGAGTGCCCGGTTATCATCGCTCCCGAAAGTTTTGCCGGTATTGATGAAATTGTATTTGCTTACAATGGCTCCGCCTCTTCGGTATTTGCCATAAAGCAGTTTACTTTTCTTTTTCCGCAATTGCACAATAAAAAAGTAAGCATTATACAGGTAAATGAAGAAGGAGAATGGAAGGACGCCAATAAATACAAATTTAAAGAATTGTTGAAAGAACATTACACCGATTTGCATTTTGAAGCGATGAAAGGCGATGCAGAAGTAAAATTGTTTGACTACCTGTTTAAAAGAAAGAATATGTTTTTAGTAATGGGGGCTTATGGCAGAACGGCTGTATCACAGTTTCTTAAACGCAGCCGGGCCGACTTACTGATTAATACGGTAACGCAACCGATTTTTATCGCACATCTTTAAATTTTTTTATGAAAAAAATTATCGCGGCTTTTGACGGTCTTAAATACTCGGAGAGTACTGCAGATTATGCTGTTTACCTGGCAAAACAAACCAATACGCACCTCGTAGGCGTTTTTTTGGACGACCCGACTTATACAAGTTATAAAATTTATGATCTGATAACTAAAGACGGTGCATCGGAAGATAAATTAAGAAAATTAGATGCGAAAGATAAAGTGACCCGTAATATAGCCTCTGCAAATTTTGAGAAGGCATGTCAAAATGCAGGGTTACAATATACCGTACACCACGATCATAGTATCGCATTGCAGGAATTGAAACATGAAAGTATTTATGCAGACCTGGTCATTATCGATTCCAAAGAAACATTGACGCACTACACCGAAAAACTGCCCACGCGTTTTATTCGCGATCTGCTCAGCGATGCACAATGCCCTGTGCTGGTAGCGCCGCAAAAATACAAACCTGTTCAGAAGGTCATATTATTGTATGACGGCAGTCCTTCATCGGTACATGCCATAAAAATGTTCAGCTATTTACTGCCGGAATTAGCAGAAGGGGATACTGAGGTGATTTCAGTGAAGCCCGTAGATTCTACGCTGCACATGCCCGACAGCAAACTGATGAAAGAGTTTATGAAACGCCATTTCCCCAAAGCAAAATATATAGTAACAAAAGGTTTCGCCGAAGATGAAATTATAAAACATTTAAAACAAACATCGGGAAATGCTCTGGTGGTGTTGGGCGCTTATAGGCGCAGTACGGTAAGCCGATGGTTCAGGGAAAGTATGGCCGATACGTTGATGAAAGAAGTAAAGATGCCTTTGTTTATTGCGCATAAATAAATAATACTAAATTGCATATTTCCGATAAAGTTGTCAAACTTTTATTAGTGGAATTATAATTATGACTAAAGTAAAACTTGATCAACTTATTAACTCTGAAAGCGACCAGCTTGCAAAGCTGAATGAAATTGTACAGAAAGCGATTGAAGAGGAGAAATTACTTTCTGAAAAGTTATTGGAGTTCGAAGATAAAAATCCTTCTTTTGTAAGCCGGCTGGCCGATAAGGTAGCCACGTTTGGGGGGAGCTGGAAATTTATTCTTGCTTTCGGCTTGATTATGATGGCGTGGATAGTGGTGAATGTATACCTGCTCCAAAAAGCATTTGATCCGTTTCCTTTTATATTATTGAATCTTTTGTTGTCAACTATCGCGGCGTTGCAGGCGCCTGTTATTATGATGAGCCAGAACCGTAAAGAAGAAAAGGACAGGCGACGGGCTGTAAATGATTATATGATAAACCTGAAATCAGAAATTGAAGTAAGAAATTTACATGGTAAGATTGATTTGCTGATGACCGAACAAATGAAAACATTATTTGAAATACAAAAAGAGCAAATGGATATGATGGAAGAAATTAAAGAAGCATTAAACATACACCCTGAAAAAAAGCCTGCACGCGGTTCTGCATAAATGGATTCCTTAACACATCTTGCTCTTGGCGCCTGCATGGGCGAAGCCTTTGCCGGCAGAACGCTTGGCAAAAAAGCGATGCTGTGGGGAGCCATGGCGCAAAGCGTTCCTGATATAGATTTCGTCGCTTCCTTTTGGATGGATACTTCTTCCAATTTATTGGCGCATCGCGGCTTTACACATTCGTTTTTGTTTTGCGCTATCATTACACCATTACTTGCATTGCTGGCTGAGCATTGGCACAGGCCGCATAATATTCGTTTGTCGCGATGGATATTGTTTTTCGGCGGCGTAATTTTCATTCACATTTTTGTTGATGCATTTAACAATTACGGTGTAGGTTGGTTAGAACCGTTCAGTCACCGGCGTATTTCTTTTAATACCATTTATGTAGCGGATCCTTTTTTCTCTGTTTGGCCGGCTATAGCCTGTGCGGCGCTTATTTATTTAAAAAGATGGATACCGCAAAGGAAAAGATGGTGGCGAATGGGGCTTGGTCTGCCTGCATTGTATCTCATCTATTGTTTATTTAATAAAGCAAAAATAGACAGCGATGTAAAAAGTATTTTACAGAAACAGCAAATCAGTTATACAAGATATCTCACTTCACCGGCACCGTTGCAAAATTGGCTATGGTATGTAGTGGCCGGCAACGACAGCGGCTATTATGTAGGTTTTCGTTCTTTATTGGACAGTAAGAAAGAAATCGCTTTTCAATATTTTCCCCGCAATGATTCTTTGCTTGAGCCTGCCAATGACCATGCAGATCTGCATCAGCTAAAACGGTTTTCTCAAAAGTATTATACGGTAGAAAAATGGAATGATACCCTGGTATTTAATGATCTCCGCTTTGGCCAAATTATTGGTTGGCAAGACCCCAAAGAGAAATTTGTATTTCATTATTACCTGCAACACCCCAATGATAATACATTGGTTGTACAACGCGGCCGCTTTGCCAAATGGAATTGGGAAGTGATAAAGAATTTTCTTTCAAGAATCAAAGGGAATTGATTTTTTAATAAACAATTTCCTAAGTCGAAGCTCCGCCCAATTTTTTAATTTTTATTATTTGCCAAACAAGATAAAAGATAACACCCCACACGCCTGCAACAATGGAATAAGCCATAAAAAGCAACCATAGCGGTGTTTTAAATCTTGTGGCAAATAAAGATCTTTTATCAAAATTATTCTCAGGTTTTATGCTAACACCCCATGGTACTGATTTCTCTATAACTAAGTTGCCGTATAGTTCATTGTCTTCAACCTTGGCTATCAATATAATATTTCCTTTTTCATCGCCGGGTAAACTGTCTTTTTTAAATTCTGCCACCGCCTGCCCGGTCGAATCAGTTGTATATGTTTCCTCATCTCCTGCGGACAGAATACTTGCTAACCGGCGGATACCGATTTTTATTTCTACATCTTTTGCAGGAACCCATTCACCGTCTTTCAATTCGGTAACCATAGCAGTTATGGTTTTTGCGGTTTCACCAGAGGATGTATCAATGATGATTTTTGATTTTGTAACAGGCAGTTCTGTTTTCGTTTCATCAAACTCTTTAGTGCCTGCGGCAGATGCTATAAAATTATGTTGAGATGATGCATCCCAAAACACTTTGACAGATGCGGGAAGAATAACTTTGGCCTCTCCGTTTTCGCCCGTGGTTACTTTACCCAGTAAATTAGCTTCGCCTGAATCACTGTCAATGAATACCTGAACGGGAACATTTTTTACCGGCGTATATTTTTTACCCAACTTGCTTTGCGATTTAACAACGAGGTATGGGATTTTATTATCAACCGAAAAATATTTTATACTTAAAACAGATTCTTTAGCGACAGAATCCTGTGCCTGTACACCGGTTATTATTAAAATAAAAATAAGCAGGATATAACTTTTATGAAATAATTTCTTTTTCATGTTGTTCAGTTATAGTTTCTTGAATGGGAATGATAGGATAAATTCTTGCAAAAAAAGTTATTACAAGCAAGGCGCCTGCAAGAGAACCGACGGCAATAGCCCACTCTTCCCAGCTTGGAAAGTAATGACGATAGCCGGCCGGTACATCCTGCATCGGTAAAAAAGGATGCAGTAGAGTAGGGGTGACAATTAAATAACGTTTGAACCATGCACCTACCACAATCATTATGCCTGCGATAAACATGGGTAAGGGTTTTCTCCCTTTTTTAAAAAGCAACATAATAACCGGGATGATCATACCGACTATTATCGCGAACCAAAACATAACAGCATAGCCGCCTGTAAATAATTCCGCTAAATGACCTTCTTCCGCTTTCTTCATCTTAAATGCGGGAATCATGTATTCGTTTATATTGAAATAGAGGTAGAGAAGCGAAAGCATAACAACAATCCTTCCCATTTTTTCAAAATGCAATTCAGTAATATATTTTTCGAGCTTATAAAATTTTCTAAAAACATACATAGCTACTACTACGCCGCCGGCACCTACCAGGAATGCACCTGATATAAAGTAGGCGCCAAAATTGGTGCTGTCCCACCCGGGCCGGTACGTAGTTGCAAACAACCATGAAGTAACGGTGTGAATACTAAACGCTACAGGTATGATAGCGATACAAAGAATGGTAATAGCTTTTTCGCTTATTTTAAACTGCTCCGCGGTTCCTTTCCAAAAAGAACCCTGAAATTTGTATAATTTATTCAATGCTCTGCCGGATTTTTCTTTGAATTTGAGAAGAATTTTAAGATCGGGCAATAACGGCATATACAATAGCAGTAAACTGATGCAGAAATAAGTGCCTATCACTATTACATCCCACATAATGGGCGATTGAATACGGCCGTGAATGAACAGGTTCAACATCCTATCCGGGCGGCCCATATCTACTATAATAATCAGCGCGGCAAAAACAATGGCGGATACTGCAATGATCTCAGCTATTCTTGTTAGCGGAGTGGCCCACTTTACATTGGCCAGGCGAAAGATGGCGGTGATAAGAGAACCTACCAAACTTATGGCCACAAAAAATACAAAATTAGAAATATAAATTCCCCAGGAAACATAGTCTCCCATATTGGTAACCGCCAACCCGTATTTGAGTTGACGGTAATACGCAAAGGCGCCGATTAAACATAAAAGGATAAGTAGGGCAGTCCATATCTTGCCGCGCTTTCCAAATTTTTGCGGCAGTAGATCCTGCGTAATTTGTTCGCTTGATACTAAAGATGAATTTTGCACAAAAGTAGTTTTAATGTTTTTGTTTATCAGCAGGGTCTTCATTTTCCAACCCTGATTCATAAGGGAAATTGCGATTGGCGGGCGGCAGGTAATACACACTTGGTTTTGTACCCAAATCTTCCATCAACCGGTAACCGGCTTTATCTTTTATTAATTCGCTGAAGCGGAATGTTTCCGCGCCGTTGCTTACCGAATCTTCATTCATATCGCCAAACATAAAAACACCATTGGGGCAAGCCGAAACGCAGTGCGGCAATTCACCCTTTCTTGCCATATCAGGGCAGAAATCACATTTACTCACCGTACCCAACTTTTGAGGCATGCTTGTTTCGCAGGAGTAATGCTGCGTGGCAACAGCTTCTTCAAGTATTGGTTCCTGCCAGTTAAAAACGCGGCTTGAATAAGGACAAGCGGCCATGCAGAAACGACAACCGATACACCGATCGCTGTCTATCAAAACAATTCCATCCTGCCGTTTAAATGTGGCATCAACGGGACAAACTTTTACACAGGGAGGTTCATCGCAATGCATGCAGGTAGTGGGTTGCCAATAAGGAGCTGTTTTATCAGCATCCTGCATCGAAAGTATTTTTATCCAATTTTGCCCCGGGTTCAAACCGTGTGCATGGTTGCAGGCTGTTTTACAAGCGCCTACATTTTTGCACCGGCCCAGGTCAATAACCATAACAAATTTTTTTCCTTCAATTCCTTTTCGCTCTTCACTGTTTGAAATGCGCGGCAAATCCGGAACAGGTTTTAAAAATGCTTTGTCCATTTCAATAACCTCTCCATCCACCGATAACAACTTTACTGTTTCGCCTGAAGCTTTTACTTCATCGCCTGCATAACCGTCGAATGGATTTTTTTTGGAAGAGCAACTTGCGGCAGCCATTGTCGCCATTAATCCTGTAAGGAGAAATTCTCTCCTGGAATTATTATTATTGTTACATCCTCCTTCTTTATTGCAGTTGCAGCTCATTATGAATTGGTTTTAGTTAAAAGATTTATTTTTTTACCCATTTTTGTAATTCTTCATCACTGATTTTTTTACCGGAGGAGGCCAAGAGTTTTTTATCAATTTCCACCAATTGGCCATCTTGTGTAAGCATTTTAACCGTTTCGGAAACGGGCTTAATTTTTTTCTTGCCGGGAATAAATTTAAATACAGTAAGAGAAGAAACAAGGGCGGCGCCCCATAGCAGAAATTTTTTTCGTGAAGAGGCTTTTATATCTTTGGCCATAGTTTTTTTGTAATTGTTTGATAACACAAAGTATGCAGCCATTTATAAGCAATCGGTAACCTTGCTCAGGAAAAAATATGATTGTCGTCATAATAATAATAGATTGAGTGAAAATAAAAAACCGGCCTGTACTGCTACAGACCGGTCACCACATTATTAAGGAAATTTATTTTTTTAGTGTTCTCATAAAATTTACTACACTCCATCTTTCGTCGGCATCGGGTATTTTCTTTTTAAAGCTTGGCATATCATCTCTTCCTTCCGAAGTTTTATAAAAAAGAGAACCGTCCGGTTGAGACTGAAAGTCCGCAGTGGAAAAATCTCCTGCTTCTGTTTTCAGTTGGGCGGCCTTGGGTCCGTCTCCCAAACCCTTTGTGCCGTGGCAGGACTTACAATGCGTTGCATATAATGCTTTTCCTTCGGCAATGGAGGCAGCATCAGTCGCAACCGGGTTCTTCATTTTTTTATAATTATCCGGCACGGGCCAGGGTTTTTTCTCTATATTATTTATTACAGTAAAACTGATACCTGTCAGGCCTGTAATAACTGTCAGCAGTACAAACATTTTTTTCATGATGAATTATTATTCTTAAAGAAGTATTTAAGATTGTTAAATATACAAAGAAGCCGTAAGCTCATTTAAAAATTCCACAGCCTAGTAATATTAAATCCAATTACAAACTGCCCGTCCCTGAAATCGTTTTGGTTAAACACATTGTTGCTTTGAGGAACAATACCATAATAATTCCCCATAAATACCTGGAAAGCATGTGAACTGGTAGTAGTTTCAAAACCAAAACAGATATTTGGATGAGGATTATTGATTGTATGCTGTGTCAGCGGTTGATCATAGCCTGCAATGACGGCTGATTTTTCCGTTACTCTAAATCTGCCGAGAACGGATATGGCAAAGTGACCATTCTCCATTTTTTTTTGTATGATGCCATTTTTGTCAACATAGGCTTCTACATTATTAAACCAGGAAAAACCCGGCGCAACCTGCGCAGAGAACTTGTCAGTTATTTTTCGTGCAATAATAAGTTGGTTGAAAAAAGATAACCTGTCAACGCCATTCCTGAAATTACTGTTATCTCTTGCGTCAACTACCATATTACCAAAGTAGGATATGCTTACGGGCATTTTATCCGGGGTTTGTTGAAGTAATGAATACTTGGCATTTAAATCAACCTGCTTTCTTTCTTTTGTTATTCCGGCACCAATAAACAATTTGTTGATAGGCGCATAACTAAGGCCTAACCTGATATTGGAAGGGGCAAAAATTCCCCATGCATCTTTCTTTCCGTTATCAACTGTTCCAAACCGGTGCTGAATATCCATTTCCAGCGTTCCTTTTACAGGAACCATAACGGTTTGGTTATCCATCAGCCAAACGCTGCCAAATGTATTTTTAACAGGTTTTACTTTTTTTGCCGTAGGGACAGTTGCTGAGTCCTCCTGTGCAAGTAAATTGCCTGTATTGATGCAAAGAAGAAACATGAGAGCAAAAAAACTGCGTTTTGAAACCGGGAATTTTATATTTTCAATCTTTTTCATAATCTTTTTTTTAATTGTTTTTAGCTCCTTGTTTTATCCATGCAAGAACAAGAGCATTATAATCTTTATTGATACCGCCCACAGGCATTGGGGTTCCTTTTTTGCCGGCCATCCACAAATACAATTCACTGGATTGAGGATCACCCGTATTTGTATAACCTGCTAATGAATTGTAGGCATTTGAAATGCTTAGATCAGGTGCTTTGCCGCCGCTACTATGACATCCGCTGATATTACAACTGCTGTTGAAAATGGGAATAATATCACCAGTGAAACTTACAGACCTTGTTATGTCATCGCCGGTATCAAAGTTCACTGTTTTATTTTTATAGCAACCTATGAGCAAAAGCATGGTAAAGACTGCTAAAAACTCATATATTTTTTTATTGTGTAACATGACTTTATTTTAGGTCTTTAAAAACCGGGTTTAATAGTTCGCCGTTTACTTTTTAAATTTTAATACCAGGTTTGGTTTAATAGAGTGTGCTATCTGTGAATTTTCAAAAATGGCAAATCCAAAATACTGATCTGCTAATGAAGAAAAATCAACATCATAAACCGCGTCAGCAGTTTTCAAAGCTCTTTTGAATTCCAATATCCATCCGGATCCTGTATAAGTTGATTTGCAGGTAATATCTCCGCGGCTGGCATCATAAGCGGTAATATTTATTCCGGCAATTGCTTTTGCTCCAAGGCCTGCGCCTATTCTTTGAAAATCTGTACCGACATTTGGATCAATTGTAGTAGCATCACTTAAAGTAAGCATACCGGTTGAAGATACAGCGGTGACAGTTTTGGCGGTACCGGCTGTAATTTCTTTACCAAGAATCCAGTAATAATTAGTTCGGCCGGGAATAACATACTTAGGCACAGGAACATTGATAGCAGTTCCTGTAATGGTTAAGGTTTGTCTGTTATCTGCATAAGCTTGTGTACCGGCATCACTTTTTCTTCCGTTAGGATAAGTATTGTCCTGATATTGATCATCAAATTGAAAACTGCCATTTGCACCTCCTCGTACAGATTTCCAATGCCACATATCAATTTTTTCAGTTGGAAAGTTGGTAAAGTGTTTGCTTGCTCCGTCTGTTAAAGGAAGGCCTGTATGACATGACTTGTAACAAGTGGCACTATTCCATCCCGAAACGGAATTATTTATATTGAATAACATGGCGACTTTATCCTCATAGAATGCGGGCCTTGTAATTGCTCCTGATACACTGAATGTTGGATTGCCGCTCTCTTGTGCCCATCTTTGTACAGCAGGATCAAAATACCATGGCTGACGGCTTAACGATTGGGTCGGATCTGACCATTCTGCAAGGAAATAAATATTTGTTGCATCATAAGCGGATCGCAAAGTTACGGAGGGTATAATATTACCGGTATAACCTCTGAATACATCTCCGGTTACTTCGGGTACTGCTGTGCTGAACTGAAGTTTTGGGCTGTTCTCCCACATGGCATCAATGGTTCCGTCAAGAGTTGGCGGGGTAGTTGTTTTTACAGCAACTAAATCTGTAGCCCCATTAATTGGTACAGGGATATCCAAAACTTGGTCATCTTTGGTACAACTTACCCAGTATCCAACAAATAAGATAAAGGAAGTCATTATCCAGAAATATTTTGATTGTAGTAGTTTCATAACTTATTATTTTTATTATTTTTAATAATTTTATAGTGTAAAACTAAACCGGGTGTTCGGGGCAGCTTATGATTGATATTGTTATTTTGTATGATCAATGTCATGTTATTGTCACGCTGTTTGCTGTATGATTTATAAAATAAAAAACCGGCCTGTACTGCTACAGACCGGTCACCACATTATTAAGGAAACTTATTTTTTTAGTGTTCTCATAAAATTTACTACACTCCATCTTTCGTCGACATCGGGTATTTTCTTTTTAAAGCTTGGCATATCATCTCTTCCTTCCGAAGTTTTATAAAAAAGAGAACCGTCCGGTTGAGACTGAAAGTCCGCAGTGGAAAAATCTCCTGCTTCTGTTTTCAGTTGGGCGGCCTTGGGTCCGTCTCCCAAACCCTTTGTGCCGTGGCAGGACTTACAATGCGTTGCATATAATGCTTTTCCTTCGGCAATGGAGGCAGCATCAGTCGCAACCGGGTTCTTCATTTTTTTATAATTATCCGGCACGGGCCAGGGTTTTTTCTCTATATTATTTATTACAGTAAAACTGATACCTGTCAGGCCTGTAATACCTGTCAGCAGTACAAACATTTTTTTCATGATGAATTTTTATTTTAAGGTGTTAGAATTTTTTTTGAACGATTTCATTTAGTGACTCATCAATTTCACAACGGCTAAATTAGCCGTGGGCCGGTAAAATAAAGCTGACGACGGTTTATTCTTTATATGATTGTAATCAGTAAACAATCTTTTCAGGGGCCCAAGGGCTTTTACTAACCGCTGAAAAAGCTTTATTGCATGTGACGACCTGTAATTGGACACTACAGAAAATTTTTTTGAAAGGGTTTGAGGTATAATCGTATGCAAAATTTATTTAGAAAAGTAAAAGCCCGATTCACTTTCTATATTAGTCATATCTGCCTGTTTAGGGTTTTTTTTACCGTCAAAAAGAAATATGCCGCACGGGTCATTTTTTTTATTCAAATCAATACATTCTGTTTCGCCGCCTGCTTTTTCGAACAGGATATACCGTGCATTTTTTATTTCTGTAATTTTTATGTCGGGGTAATACTTTTTCAGCACAGCCTTTGCGTTTCTTTGCTGGTAGAAGCAATCATGCATTGCGGCGTCAAATATTGCGGAATCTGTTATCGTTTTTATTTGTTGAAGCTGTAAAGAATCAGGCATAAAGAAAACGGCTGACCGAACTTTGATCTTTACCGTATCTGAAAAACTGCTCGGGGGCTTGTTCTTGGTGTTGTTTTTCGCGGCAATTTTATTTAGTGCCTGCTTTGATTCCGGGGAGGAATCGGAGCAGGCACAAGTTAGCAGTACGGGTAAAAAGTAAATAATGAATTGCAGTTTCATTTCATTAAAATTTTAATTTTTATACAGTAAGATATCAATTGGATTCTTAAAATTAAATTATTAAAAAGGAAATCACTGTGTAAGGCAACTGTAGGCTAATTCTTATTTTGAGGTGCTACTCTTTTTTTTAGAGCCGTAGGCTCGAATTGTTTTGTTATCCCGAATTTGTCGGTAGGTTTCAACCCATTGTAAATATCTTACCCACAAACGAGAGCCGTACGCTTGCGGCATCTTTATTTAAAGTGTGATGCGCCGAACCTACGGTTCTTATTCTTGTTCATTATCTTTTCAACGGACTGAAGTCCCCGCCTGTGCGGGCAGGCGTTGTTTTAATATAAACCGAGGCCATGCCTATGCAACTAAATTCTATAAATAACTTAAACCTTTTTATGCTCGCAATAAAATTCACATTCTTTTTTTATAGCACCTCAAAATAAGAATCAACCCAACTGAATAAAATATAAAGCCCCGATGTTTTATACCGGGGCTGTTTTTAAAACGAAATTCTGCTAACCTGAATTCGTTTTAATAGTTCCATAATCGTGTTATGTTAAACCCGATCAGGAATTTGCGTTTGGAGAGCGGGAACGGATCGTTTTGATTGTACAGATTATTCCGCTGCTGGCTCAGGAAAAAATAGTTGCCGAGAAACAGCTGGAATGAGTGACTGCTTGTATTAAATTCAACTCCGAATGATAAGTTGGGATCAGGATTATTGATATTGTGTTTTGTAATCGGCTGATCGTAGTTGACCATTACAGAAGTTACATTGGTCAGTTTATACCTCGCAGATACGGCAACGGCAAAATGCTCATGCTTCATTTCTTTAAATGTTTCTTTTCCCGAGCTGTCATTTTTTGTATAATAACCGTTTACGAAATTTTGATGCGAGTGGCTTGGTGCTACTTGCACTGAGAATTTATCCGTAACCTTCCGGGCAATGATCAGCTGGTTGAAAAAAGAAAAACGATGTCCTTTATATTTAAAAAGACTGCCGTCGGAGTCCTTCCTTGTATCATACGCCGCATTACCATAATAGGTAACGCTGACAGGGTATTGCCCTTTTGTTTGTGTAATAATAGAATACTTAGCACTTGCATCCCAAAGCATATTACTTTTGGTAATGCCGATACCGAGATTTAATTTATTAACCGGAGCGTAACTTACTCCCAGCCGTATATTAGAAGGAGCAAAGAATCCCCAAAAATCCTCGTAGCCTTTTTCCACTGTTCCGAATCGGTGCATAATATCCATTTCCAATGTACCTTTTACCGGTACCATCACGGTTTGGTTGTCAATAATCCAAACACTCTGAAAAGTGTTTTTAACCGGTTTGGCTTTGGCGGGAGCCGAAACTTCTTCTGCTACAGCCGTGCTATCCTGGGCACTACTATTTGTGCTGAAAAAAAACAGGCAACTCACGAGGCAAACAGGTAATGCAAACAGTTGCTTTGATATTTTTAGTTTTAGTTTCATGATATTACTTTTTTAAGATCACTTAATTATTCAGTGCGCCGTTTCTTATCCAGTCATAAATTTTTTGCCTGTCCGCGGCGGAAGGAATATATTCTTTCATTTCTCCATTGATCATTTTATACAGTGTACTCTCTTTCGGAACAAGCGTATTTACAAATCCGCCGTTTACGATTTCCTGGTAAGATATAGCGGTGTTCAAATAGGGTTTATGAGCACCGGAAACATGACAACCTGATAAAGCGCATTTGGTATTCAGCATCGGTACCAATTCGGTTTTAAAACTTACCGCCTGCGGAGGACCATCCGGATCAACCGCTGATTCAGGGAGAATAACATCTTTATAGCACCCGGACAGAACGACTCCTGTACCAAGAATGAGACCTGCATATAGTATGATTAACTTTTTCATCGTAATTATTTTTTTGGTTACTTGTTGTGGAAATTAATATTACATTCAATATCAATTTTATCAGAAATACTGGTGCTGGTAATACCGTAATCTCTGCAGTTAAACTGGAACTTCAGTTGCAGACCAAATACTTCGTATGCAGCGCCTGTTCCAAACTGAACTCTTGCTTTCGGAATGTATTTTAATTTACCCACAATAGATTTTGTAAGCGGCGAAGCTAACTTACCCTGCCAGGTAAGATTTAAGGTTACTATATAATCATTGCTGAGCGGATCAAATTTTACTTCGGTAGTTTTAATTTTGGCCAAATTAGTTATCGTAAGGTTTTGCGTACCCGCTACAATAGCGGTTGTACCCATACCTGAAACATTACATCCCGCATCTCTGCCCGGTTCACCGGTATTGGATGTATTGATCTGAACATACCCGTTGAAATAAGTTTTGGCCGGTTCGTTTTCATAAAAGGCCCAAATACTGTCAGGTAATGGCTGACCGGTTGTAACATAACTCTGCATTTTCGCATCAGGTACTTCGTGCAAACCAAACTGATTAAAGCGACCGGTGAGTAAGCCCGATGCTCCTACATAGTTTGTTGACCACAATACACTTGAGTGCGATTTATCAAATTTCCATTCGTTAGTGTTGCCCGTTGTCATATTTCCGGGGAGATGAATTGTTGTGCCGCGATTAATTACCGGTCCTGTAGTAGCAGCAGGAGGAGGCAATATATCTTCATGGGTGCAACTGGCAATATACCCATAGCCACTAATGAGGACCAGGAGAACAAGCAGCAATTTGTTTGAACGCAGTTTCATAAAAAAATATTTTGAAGTGAATGATTAGTTAAAAATTTACAGGGCAAAACTATTTCTCGATTGGCGATAGTTTCATGACATTCATCAAAGCATAGAATGATTCATGTCAGTTATTTTATTAATAGGAGCCTGTAACTCACTGCAATTTGTTGTATAAATTAATAAGTGAAAAGCCGCTGCGGCGATTGCTGAATGATAATAGTCGCGGGAAGAGTTTTATCTAAGCGTTGCCACTTTTTTTTTATTGCGTGAGAAAAGAAAGGATAATAGTACTATAACAAAAAACGAAACAAAGTTTAACAGTAGACTGTCAGTATATATTTTCATATCGGTTCTCACTACACTCTTGCCGGCCGACTGAAACAAGTGCAGCAATAAATCCCTTAGCAAGAAAAAGAAAAACACAAGACTGTGAAGTAGGCTTAATACCGTTTTTTTTGCAAGGGCCGGTATCCAAAACAGCATTGAAAGAAGTGCCCATATTACTAAGCTCGGCCTGTGTATCGACAGTTTTATATTTTCAAAGGAATAACCGGGGTATAAATTTTTTAACTGTAAGCCCAGGAACAAAGTGCCGACCAAAGCATAGGCAAAAGGTAAAAGCCGCACGATTCTTTTTTTTAATTCATTTTTTGCCGGCTGCTCACCCGCTATAAAAACAACAACAGCGTATAATAATGGATAGCCTGAAAAAAAAGCCATCAGTTCAAGTTGCTGCAGGTATGCAAAAAAATTGTTATCCATATAATAATGCGGGGTAATGTTTCAAAAGTATCCCGTTCGCAAAATGCCGGGCTTGACTAATATCATTGCCCGGTATGATGCAGATCATGCCCGGCGAAAATGCCTGCCGATATATTTGAACTTTAAAAGATACAGGTACCTTTTAAAATATTTTAAATCTTAACAAAAAATATAACTGCAATGAAAATTTCCAACAAACTCCTTACAGCCTTATTAATGAGCTGTACAACCTTAGTATTTATTGCCTGCGGCGGCGGTGCCGGCAAAGATGAAAAACCCGTTGATGTAACGGAACTTACCAAAGATAAACCCGAAGTACATGGTACTGAAATTAAAGAGAGTGATATCACGTTGAGCAAACCGCTCGATCAAACAATGGTAACAACCGGCAAAGGCATTTATGAATTAAAATGCCAAAGCTGTCACAGGCTTACCGCCGACCGGTTGGTAGGGCCCGGTTGGAAAGACGTAACTATACGCAGAAAACCCGTTTGGATTATGAATATGATTACTAATGTAGAGATGATGCTGGAAACTGACCCCGAAGCGCAAAAGCAATTGGAGTTGTGCATGGTACGTATGCCCAATCAGAATATTGTAAAGGAGGATGCAAGAAAAGTAATTGAGTTTATGCGGAGTAATGACGGGGAGAAGTAGAACGGCCTCGGCCCCATCCCGACCTTCCCCCGAGGGGAAGGCGACCAACACACAGCCCTTACTTATTCGACTGTTATAATTTAAAATAACCGGTTGATGTGTGCTAAATAAAAAAAGGATGTTACAACAAAAGGCAAACAATTTTAAACAATATAATGAATATTCAAAAATGAAGTCTCTAAAAACCTTCCCTCAGGGGAGGCTTGGTGGGGCCGATAAAACAACAGTTTATGAAACCTTCAATAAAATTTCTTTCGAACCTTGCATTTGCTACGGTATTACTTGCAGCCATGCAATCATGTAATCCTAAAGGAACGCAAAGCGCTGCGGGCGGCGATGCGGCAAAAGCGTATGTAGCACCCGGTAAGTACGATGAGTTTTACAATTTTGTATCGGGTGGCTTTAGCGGACAAATGAGTGTGTATGGTTTGCCATCCGGTCGTTTGTTCCGTGTCATTCCCGTTTTTTCCGTTGACCCTGAAAAAGGTTATGGCTACAGCGAGGAAACAAAACCCATGCTCAATACATCGCATGGTTTTGTACCTTGGGATGATCTGCATCATATCGCTTTGTCGGAAACCAATGGCGAGCACGACGGCCGTTGGGTTTTTGGCAATGGTAACAATACACCGCGTATTGCCCGGATTGATTTAAAAACTTTTCGTACAACAGAAATTTTGGAAATACCCAACAGCGCCGGTAATCACTCTTCGCCTTTTATTACCGAAAATTCTGAGTACGTTGTTGCCGGTACAAGATTCAGCGTACCGATGGATAATACCAACGGCGATGTAGCCATTAATACTTACAAACAAAACTTCAAAGGCACTGTAAGTTTTATTGGTGTAGATAAAACAACCGGCCGCATGAATATTTCTTTTCAAATTTTATTGCCCGGTGTAAATTTCGATTTGGCTCGTGCAGGCAAAGGGAAATCACATGGCTGGATGTTTTTCAGTTGTTATAATTCTGAAAGAGCCAACACTTTGTTAGAAATAAATTCTTCTCAAAAAGATAAAGATTTTATTCTTTGTGTAAACTGGAAAAAAGCAGAGGAGTATGTAAAAGCGGGTAAGGGCCAAAAACGTACCGTTGCCTATGCACATAATATATATGATGAACAAAAACACATGGCCACTTCCACAATAGAAAAAGAAGTGCTGATGTTGGATCCGAAGGACTGTCCCGACATGGTTTATTTTATGCCTTGTCCCAAATCGCCGCACGGGTGTGATACTGACCCGACAGGCGAGTACATCGTAGGCAGCGGAAAATTAGCCGCCGTGATTCCTGTTTTTTCTTTTACAAAAATACAAGCCGCCATCGCCGCCAAAAATTATGATGGCGACTATGAAAGTATTCCTGTATTGAAGTACGATGCTGTATTACATGGTGAAGTACTCAAACCCGGTTTGGGTCCTTTGCATACCGAGTTTGACGCTAATGGAAATGCTTACACTTCGTTTTTTGTTTCCAGTGAAATTGTAAAATGGAATGTCAAAGATTTGAAAGTGCTGGATAGAGTGCCTACTTATTATTCCGTAGGTCACCTATCCGTACCGGGCGGACCTACTAAAAAACCTTGGGGCAAATACCTGATTGCTTATAATAAAATTACTAAAGACCGTTACCTGCCCACCGGGCCCGAGTTAGCACAGAGTGCACAGCTCTATGATATCAGCGGCGATAAAATGAAAATGATTCTTGATTTTCCGACAATCGGCGAACCGCATTATGCTGAAGCAATACCTGCATCATTGATAATGAAAAACTCCGCCAAAATTTATAAGATAGAAGAAAATCAAAATCCCTGGGTGGCGAAGGGCGACAATTTTGCAAGAGTAGAACGTAAGGGAAATGAAGTGCATGTGTACATGACTTCAATCCGTTCGCATTTTACTCCCGATAATATTGAAGGGGTGCGATTGGGTGATATGGTGTATTTCCATGTTACTAATTTAGAACAGGATTGGGATGTACCGCATGGGTTTGCAGTAAAGGGTGCTAACAATGCAGAATTATTAATTATGCCCGGCGAAACACAAACATTGGCGTGGAAGCCTGACAGGATAGGTGTATTTCCGATGTACTGCACCGACTTTTGCAGCGCCCTACACCAGGAAATGCAGGGATACATAAGAGTGAGTCCGGCGGGAAGCAATGTGCCGTTGACATTCAGTACGGGCAAAACTGAAGCGGAAACACCGGCAGTTAAATAGAAAATATTTATTCGACAGGCTATAGTTCCTTGGTTGATCGACAATAGCGACGCTCCGTTCAACTATATGAATTCTATTAGACATTAAATCGAACACTCAAATAATTTGTTATGAAAAAATTACTTCAATCATTTTTTGTTCTTGCTGTTTTATTTACAGCAGCTTGCAACAATGCCGAAACAAAAACGGAGTCAACTGCGACAGATGCCGCAACAACCGGCGGCGGACAAGAAGCCGTGCAGGACGATGTATCAATGAAAGATGTGGTGAAAGTAGCTGTTGGTTCAAAAGATCATACTACGTTGGTGGCTGCGATTAAACAAGCGGAGTTAGTTACCTCTTTGAGCAATGCAGGCCCCTTCACCGTATTTGCACCCACCAATGCGGCATTTGATAAACTGCCCGCCGGTACCGTAGATGGTTTGATGAAGACGGATAAGAAAGCTGATCTTCAAAATATTTTGCAGTATCATGTTACCACTTCATCGCTCAAAACGGAATTTTTAAAAGATGGTATGACGATAGGTATGGTGAATGGCGGCAACGTGACGGTGAGTGTGAAAGACGGAAAAATTATGCTGAACAATTCTGCCACCATCGTTGCTTCTGTTCCTGCATCCAATGGAATAGTGCATGTAATAGATGCCGTGTTGTTACCAAAATAATATGATAAATAAACAATGATGATAAGAGAAATGATAGAAGAAGTAGAAACGGCGGCACACCCTGTGGCAAGGGCTTTGCACAAGGGGGAGCATTTTAAAATTTTAGTAATTGCTTTTAAAAAAGGCATGAAGTTAAAAGATCATCAGGCCCGGCTTGCTTCAAAGCTTACCGTTTTAGAAGGCCATGTTGCTTACATACAAGGCGAGAGCAAAACCAAACTAAACAAATTTGAAGATATTGATATACCTGTCAATGTCATTCATTCGGTAGAGGCGTTGCAGGATAGTTTGTGCCTGCTTTCTCAAGGATAAAATAAAAAACTTTATGTCCAATAACTCAACAGGATTAAAAAATCATCATACACTCAGCATCACTTCAAGAATTTTAGTGGCGTTCGCCTCAGGAGCCCTCATTGCAGTTTTCTTTTTACCCGCCTGGCGAATTGATTTGTTCGCACCGCAATATCCCGAAGGATTAAAGATGAACATTTGGATCAACGGACTTTCAGGCCAGGTTGATATCATCAACGGGTTGAATCATTATATCGGCATGAAAAAAATATCGGTAGATATGTTCCCCGAATTTAAATTTTTGCCCTATGTAGTTGCCTTTTATATGTTGCTGGGTATGTTGGTAGCCATCACGGGGAAAAGAAAATTATTATCCCTTTATCTTATACTTACGTTAATTGGCGGCGCATTAGCCATGTACGATTTTTATAAATGGGGATATGATTACGGACACAACTTGGACCCCAATGCACCAATACAAGTAAAAGATTTGTCGTACCAGCCGCCGTTGTTTGGTCATAAGCGGTTATTAAATTTTGATGCCTATTCTTATCCCGATGTGGGCGGGTGGGTAGTGATAGCCGCGGCAGGACTTGCATTCGCAGTTTGGTTTTTTGAATGGTATAAGGGAAGAAGATTTAGAAGGCTCACTATACCTGCAATTGCCGTTTTTTCAATGATGGTATTATTGAGTTCCTGCTCCACCAAGCCCGAGCCGTTCAAATACGGCACAGACAATTGCTATACTTGCAAAATGGGTATCATTGATCCGAAGTACGGCGGCGAAACAATTACCAAGAAAGGCAAGGTGTATAAGTTTGATGATATGATTTGTATGGTGCGTTTTTTAAAATCAGGAACTTTGGAGGAAAAAGATATTCAGCAAAACGTAGTTATTAATTTTGAAAAAGCAAATGATTTTATTGACGTAAAAGCCGCTTCATTTTTTGTAAGCGTTCAATTAAAAAGTCCGATGGGCAGTAATGCGGCCGCATTTGCTGACAAGGAAGCTGCTGAAAAATTTAAAAAAACCGGTCAAGGCGAACTGTTAGAATGGCTGTCGGTGTATAATCGTATTCAATAATGCGAATAATTTTTACCATATTAATCATTTTATTTGCAGGCAATTGTTTTGCCAGAATAATTGTCGCAGGCGCCAATCAATCTGTAAAAACATTGAAGGAGGCTATCGCTGTTGCAAAAGATAAAGACAGTATTTTATTACAACCGGGAGTTTATCGTGAAGGCAACCTTATTTTAACCAAGTCCGTCACTATTATTGGAAACAATGCTGTGCTTGACGGGCAAAATAAATTTGAGATTCTTACCATCACAGGGAAAAATATTGTTGTAAAAGGAATTCAATTCATCAACGCCGGGTATTCTTCCATGAATGATTTTGCGGCCATTAAAATTATTAATGCGGCTAATGTGTTAATTGACAATAATACGATCACTAACGCTTATTTCGCCATTCATATTTCCAACTCATCGTATTGCACCATCAGCAATAATAAAATTACCGGCACACCCAAAACGGAACAAAGCACGGGCAACGGTATTCATTTATGGAAATGCAATAACGCCGCTATTAAAAATAATACGATCACGGGCCAGCGGGACGGCATTTATTTTGAGTTTGTTACATCGTCAGCCGTCGAAAATAATTTGAGCGAAAAAAATATACGCTACGGTTTGCATTTTATGTATTCCAATGATGATACGTATTTGAACAACACGTTTCGCAACAACGGCGCCGGCGTAGCTGTCATGTATTCCAAAAAAGTGAACATGCAGTTCAATCATTTTGAAGAAAATTGGGGGCCTTCTTCATATGGTATCCTGTTAAAAGATATTTCAGACAGTCATATCAGTCAAAATTCGTTTTTAAAAAATACCGTGGGCATTTACATGGAAGGTACGAGCCGTATTGAAGTGCAAAAAAATATTTTTAAAGAAAACGGTTGGGCTATGAAAGTGCAGGCCAGTTGCGATGACAACAGTTTCCATCATAATAATTATTACAATAACAGTTTTGATATAGCAACCAACGGCAGTATGGTGCTTAACACATTTTACAATAACTACTGGGACAAATATGACGGTTACGATATGAACAAGGACGGCATCGGCGATATTCCCTACCACCCGGTTAGTATGTACTCAATGATTGTAGAGGAAAACCCCAACGCTTTAATACTGCTGCGGAGTTTTACCGTTGCATTGTTAGACAAAGCGGAGAAAGCTATCCCTGTTTTAACACCTGAAAATTTAATTGACACCAAACCGATGCTGAAACCAAATAAATTATGATACAGATACAAAATATAAACAAGAAGTTTAAAAAACTGCAGGCGCTGGATAATATTACTGCTGCTTTCAGCAACGGGCAGGTAGTTGCATTGATTGGTCCCAACGGTTCGGGCAAAACAACGCTGATTAAATCCATATTGGGAATGGTGCGACCCGACAGCGGAAAAGTTTATGTAAATGATGAATTGATAAACGACAGTCCGCTGTACCGGAAACAAATTGGTTATATGCCGCAGATTGGTCGCTATCCTGATAATATGAAGGTGGGGCAGTTGTTTACTATGCTTCAGCAAATTCGGAAGACGGAAGCAAAAGAATTGGATAATGAATTGATTAACGCATTTAATCTTCCTTCTATTTTTGATAAACCGATGCGAACACTCAGCGGTGGTACACGTCAAAAAGTAAGTGCGGCCATCGCATTTTTATTCAATCCTGCTGTTTTAATTCTTGATGAACCTACAGCGGGGCTTGACCCGCTTTCATCTGAGATTTTAAAAGATAAAATCTTACTGGAAAAGAAAAAGAACAAGCTCATTTTAATCACTTCGCATATTTTAAGCGACCTGGAAGAACTCACCACACACATTATGTATTTACAAGAGGGGAAAATGATTTTTATAAAAGAATTGGAAACCCTGCAGGAAGAAACTGGCGAAATAAAACTGAGCAAAGCCATTGCTAGGGTGATGAAAGGAGAATCATTTGATTCAAAATGGATTGATAAAATTTTTAAAATGGAGCAAGACAAAATTTTTTAAAACATCTCTTTCTTTTTAAAGGAGGATTAAGGAGGGACTATGTTATCAAGATATATTTTATACGACATTCTGCGAAACAAAATTGTAATTGCGTACACGTTGTTTCTGTTCATTATTTCAATGAGCATGTTTCAGATGGAAGAAAACAGCAGCAAGGCCATACTCAGCCTGCTGAATATTGTATTGATAGTAGTACCGCTGGTGAGTTTGGTTTTTACTACCATACATTATTATAATTCTTACGAGTTTATTGAGCTGATGTCGTCGCAACCCGTGAGCCGTACCAAAATTTTACTCAGCGAATTCAGCGGTGTCAGTCTTTCGCTGCTCAGTTCTTTTTTCATTGGTGCAGTTATCCCGGTGTTGATTTATTCGCCGGATGCGACAGGTTTGGCATTGGTTTTTACCGGCGCCGCTTTAACATTGGTCTTTACTTCATTAGCCTTTTTAGCATCGGTATTGGCAAGAGATAAAGCCAGGGGAATCGGCATCGCCCTGCTGCTATGGTTTTATTTTGCGTTGATATATGACGGGTTAGTCATGCTCATTTTATTTTCTTTCGCCGATTACCCGTTGGAAAAATTAACACTCCTTCTCTCCGCACTCAATCCGATTGACCTTGGCCGCATCTTTATTATCTTAAAAATGGATGTAAGTGCATTGATGGGTTATACCGGCGCTTTGTACAAAGACTTTTTCGGCGGGGTGTGGGGTATGCTGTTTACGGCGGGTATTATGTTATTGTGGGTTATAGTTCCGCTGTGGCTGGCGGTAAAGAGCTTTAAAAGGAAGGATTTATAGTTCTTCCTTTAAACAGCCATGACAACAATCACCCGCTGCCCGTATTGCTGTCAGCGGATTTTTTTTCATTAACTAATAATTTTGGAACGGAGGTTTTTTTCTCCAATAAAAATTTAGTACTGTGAAAAAATTAATTGTAACCGCTTTATCTGTACTGATATGTTTAGTAGCTTTTACCCAAAAGAAAAATACCAAAACAGAAACGTTTAAGGTTTTTGGAACTTGTGAACAATGCAAAAATAGAATAGAGAAAACACTTTCAGCTTTCGGCATTTACAAAGCCAATTGGATCATCGAAACCAATATGCTTACCGTCAGTTACGACAGTACAAAATTCGGCAAATCAAAAATTCAGCAAAAGCTGGCACTCGCAGGCCATGATACGGAGGCCTTTCAATCCGACGAAAGCACTTATAATAGTTTGCCGTTATGCTGTCATTATAAAAGGTATGTAAAACCCGCAATGCCGCCTCCGGCTGATACGTTGCAAATAAAACAAGAGGGAAACAATCCGAAATTATTTACCATCACAGGTGTTGTTTTGGAAGAAGACAAAAAAGGAAAAATGTTTCCGCTTGCCGGAGCAACCGTTCGCTGCCTCAATACCGGCCACACTGTCATTGCGGACAGTTCAGGCGTATTTCAATTGTCTTGCGTAATTCCTGTTGACGTAATGGTAAGTTATACCGGGTTTAATCCGGACACCATACGTATTACTTCAGCAAGTGAAATAACAGTTATTTTAAAAAATGCTTCTTCCGGCAATTTAAGCACTGTTGTAGTACAGAGCAGAATCGCTTCTACGTATGTATCTTCATTAAGTACATTTAATACGCTCAACATCGGTTCAAAAGAATTGGCGAAAGCCGCCTGTTGTAACTTATCGGAGAGCTTTGAAACCAGTCCGTCCATTGATGTAAGTTATACAGACGCTGTTACAGGCATCAAACAAATTCAGTTGCTTGGTTTGGCAGGCAACTATACACAACTACTTACCGAAAACACACCTGAAATAAAGGGGCTTGCCGGCAGTTACGGGCTTACATTTATTCCCGGGCCATGGATAGAAGGTATACAGGTAACAAAAGGTACCGGCTCTGTTGTAAACGGCTATGAGAGCATTGCGGGGCAAATAAATATTGAAGAAAAAAAACCTGACAAGGCTGATAACATTTTTTGGAATTTTTATACCAATACTTTGGGAAGGTTAGAAACCTCGATTAATTTCTCAAAAAAAATAAATGATAAGTGGAGTACGGCATTATTAACTCATGCTAACGGGGTGGCGGCCAAAAACGATAACAACAAAGACCGGTTTTTAGATATCCCTTTGGGCAGACAATTCAATGTCATAAATCGCTGGAAGTATGCAAATATAAAAGGCGTCATTGCTCAATTCGCCGTGAAAGTATTGAATGACCGTCGCCGGGCGGGAGATGTTGATTTCAACCCGGCAACAGACAAACTTACTGCTAACAAATACGGCGCGGGCATTGATGTGCAGCAATACGCGGCAACGGGAAAGTTAGGCTACGTATTTCCTCAACAAAAATATAAAAGCGTTGGTTTTATTTTCTCAGTTATAAATTATAAAAATGATTCCTACTATGGTTTAACTAAGTATGCCGGTAAACAAAATTCGGTTTATGCCAATCTTATTTACCAATCTATCATTGGCAACACAGCGCATAAGTTTCGTACAGGGCTTAGTGTTGTTAATGATTTTTTTAATGAAACATTTAATAAGGCGAAGTATAAAAGAAATGAAATTATCCCCGGGGCTTTTTTTGAGTATACATACACTGCCGACAAAAAGTTTACAGCCATTGCGGGCCTGAGATTCGATTATCACAATCAATACGGGTTTATTAGTACACCGCGATTACATCTTAAATATGATTTTGCACCCAAAACCAATCTTCGTTTCTCTGCAGGCTCAGGTTTCAGGGTAGCGAATATATTTGCCGAAAATGCCGGAGTGTTTGTAAGTGCAAGACAGTATTATATTGTAAATCAGGCAAATAATTTTGGTTATGGACTTGACCCCGAGAAAGCGTGGAACTATGGATTAAATTTTATTCATAATTTTAAGATTAACAACCTCCCCGGTTCTTTTAGTATTGATGCTTACCGTACTCAATTTAGCAATCAAACGGTAGTGGATTTAGATAACAATCCGCAAAAAATTATTTTTTATAACCTGGCGGGTAAATCCTTTTCAAACAGCCTGCAGGCAGAATTGAATTATGAGCCTGTTAAGAAATTAGAGCTTCGGTTAGCTTACCGTTGGCAGGATGTGAAAACAAATTATACAGAAGGACTGCTTGAAAAACCATTGGTCGCGAAACACAGGGCATTTATTAATGCGGCTTATGAAACAAAGAATCATTGGAAATTTGATTACACCATTCAATGGCTTTGTAAAAAAAGACTTCCCGACACCGGCGACAATCCGCCCGATAAACAATTAGGGATTTATTCGCCGGCCTTTATTCAAATGAGCGGGCAGGTAACTAAACAAATTGACGGCATATGGGACATTTATATCGGCGGGGAGAATTTAACCAACTACATGCAAAAAAAATTAATCATTGCCGCATCTCAACCCTTCAGCCAATACTTTGACGGCTCCGTAATATGGGGACCGGTAAACGGAAGAATTATTTATACAGGTGTGAGATTCAAAATAAAATAACAGCCGGAGAAGCCAATTAAGTTATTTTATCATAATCATAAACTGCTTTTAAATGATCCGGAAGCCATACAGGCTCTCTGTACATATATTTTTTCGCCCGGTGTGCGGAGCAGGTTATTTACATCGTGTATTAGTTTCGCTGTGGCCGGCGGTAAGGAGTTCCGGAAAGAAAGATTTGTAAACTAACCTGTATAATACTTGTACATGACAAAAATCATCTGCCGACAGGACTGCGGTCATCCCGGTTTTATTAAGTGATAAATATTTTTGAAAAATAAGCGGCTTATAATCACTTACAATCAACTGCACTAAATCTTTTAAAATGAAATTATACACTATACTGCCAATCGTATTTACAATTTCTTTTTTTCATAATGTAATGGCGGCGCCTCCGGACGAGGGTAAAAAAATTTTTATGACTCGCTGCGCCGCTTGTCACAACATTAACAAACAATTGGTCGGACCTGCTTTGGCCGGCGTAGATACCCGCCGCGATATTAATTGGATTATCAGCTTCGTTAAGTCTTCACAAACTATGATAAACAAAGGTGACAAAGATGCTGTTGCGCTTTTCACAAAATTTAACAAGGCTCCAATGCCCAACCATACGGACTTAACGGATAATAATATTAAAGACATAATTACTTATATAAAAGCCGAAACAGAAAAAGCGACGGTTACTAAAAAAGTCCCTGAGCAAGCTAAAGCTTCATGGTCGCTGCAAGCAATTATTTCCCCTTACCGAAATGATATATTTCTTGTACTTATATCCCTGCTTACGCTTGTTTTTGCTGTTATTACAACTTTACTTTTAAAATTTTCTTACTCTATACTGAGAAGAAAGGATTTTAATAAAATGAATATTGATTGAGAAGCAAAATGTCGATGTTTTAACCTCAGATAGCAGCACATTGTGCAGCATCTTACCTGCTTTTTACATGTAACAACAGGAAAATATTATTCATTTCCTGTAATACGAAATCAATTTTCCCGTAATGAGAATAATCACTTTCATCGGTGATGGCTATCAGTGTTTTGGGTGGTGGATAACGGTAGTTTCGTTACCTAAAACACCTTACTATGAATCAGACTGTGACACCCGAAATACGCGAAGTAATGGGAGCGGTACATTACCGTCCCGCTGTATCTGTTATTATGCCCTTTGAGCCGAAAATGAGTTTGAAAACGGAACTGAAACATTACCTGGAGTTCGCGGCGGATAAAGTGGAAAGAGAGTTGGTAGAAAATTATCCCGACGATATCTCCTCGCTGGTAATGCAGAAGTTGAGGGCTATCATCAAAAGCCTCAATTTTAATACACATAAAAAAAGCATCGCCATTTATGTGTCGCCGGTGTTTGAAAAAGTATTGTACCTCGATATTCCCGTAGAAGAAAAAATCATTATTGATGAATCATTTGAAATACGTGACCTGGTATACAGCAAAAAACAATTACACAAATACCTGGTATTACTGTTGAGCGGCAAAGAAAGCCGGATGTACCTCGGTAATTCCACCACGTTTGTAAGAATTGTTTCCAATACACCCGAATCAGTGTATGCTTATGTAAATGAAGTGCCTGAACGTGTAGCCAATTTTTCCGACAAGTCGGACAGGAAAGAAATTATAATGGATAAATTTTTACGGTATGTTGATAATTCGCTGGATATAATACTTAATGCTTACCATCTACCGCTTTTTGTATTGGGCGCCGAAAGGATAGCGGGGCATTTTAAAAAACTTACCAAGCATGCCGGGGCGGTTATAGAATATATACAGGGCAATTATGAAGAGGCATCGACGCAGGAATTGAAGCAGGTGCTGCAGCCGCATATCGCCGACTGGCAAAAAGTAAAACAAAAAGATTTGTTGAATCAATTGGACGAAGCGGCGGATAAAAAGAAACTGGCTACGGGTATGAAAGATGTGTGGAGAGAGGCGATGAATCATAAAGGGCGGTTGTTAATTGTGGAAAAAGATTATATGTATGCCGCCGAACGCGGCAGCAGCGACGAGATAATTTATAAAGCGATTGAACCCTACAATAAATTTTCGTATATAAAAGACGCGGTGGATGACGTAATGGAAAAAGTGTTGGAGAACGGCGGCGATGTGGAATTTGTAGATAAAGATGTATTGAAGAGCTATCATCATATTGCTTTGGTACAATATTATTAGTACATGCTTAAATTGATTTTATGAAAACAATAGTAGCCCCCACCGATTTTTCAGCTATTTCGCTGAACGCCGTTAATTATGCTGCTGACATGGCTTGTATAATCGGCACTGAGCTATCCTTAATTCATGTGTGTGCCGTGCCGATGGCTTTTAGTGAAGTGCCGATTTCGTATAACATAGCAGAGACGGTAAAGAATGCGGAAAACCGGATCAACTCACTCAAAGAAAAAATGATTTACAGAACCGGCGAGAGAATAAAAATCCATACCGAAGTAAAGCAAGGCGATGTTGTATTGGAAATAGATGACTACTGCGCTTCGGTAAATCCTTATGCGGTAGTTATGGGTTCGGAAAGCGCCGACGCTTTCGAACGTTTTTTATTCGGAGGTAAAACCATTTCCGCCATCAAGCAACTTTCATTGCCGGTAATAGTGGTTCCTCCCGAAGTAAAATTTGCGAGTATAAAAAAAATCGGGCTGGCCTGCGATTTTAAAAAAATATTGGACACTATACCGGTAAAGGAAATAAAAAGCATGGTAGACGAATTTCATGCGGAGCTTCATGTACTGCATGTGAGTGCCGAAAGCGGCGATTCATTCAATCCTGAAACGGAAGAAGAAGCGGGATGGTTTCATGAGGTTATGGAAGAATTGAGGCCAATATATCATTTTATAAATGGTAATGATATTGAAAAAGGTCTCAATGAATTCGCGGAAAATAATAAAATGGATATGCTGATAGTGGTTCCGAAAAAACACAGCCTGCTCGGTAAGATTTTTCAACCAAGCCATACCAAGCAATTAGTACTGCATACCCATGTACCCGTTATGGCTATTCATGAATAAACAATACAAAAAATATGATTACTAATTATATACAAAGATTTAAAGAGATCAGCATAGCTGATATAGCGGCAGTGGGAGGTAAAAACGCGTCTTTGGGCGAAATGTTTTCGAAACTTTCACCCAAGGGTATTCCGGTACCCGACGGTTTTGCTACCACTGCTTTTGCTTTTGAAGAATTTCTTACAAAAAATTCATTGCATGTACCGCTGTACGATTTGATGCAGCAATTGGATAAAAAAAATTACAGTAACCTGAAAGAGATTGGTGCGAAAGCAAGAAAATTATTACTGGATGGTGAACTGCCTGTAAATTTTGAGTTGGCCATTGTACATGCTTACAAAGAATTATGCGGCGACAGGTATGTTGAAGTAGCGGTACGCAGCAGTGCAACTGCCGAAGATTTACCGCAGGCAAGTTTTGCCGGGCAACATGAATCTTATCTTAATATAAAAGGAGAAGAAGCTTTGGTAAAGGCGGTAAAAAAATGTTTCGCCTCTTTGTATACCGACAGGGCAATTAAATATCGTGAAGACAATGGCTTTGCACATGAGAAAGTAGCCTTATCTGTCGGTGTACAGAAAATGGTACGCAGCGATAAAGCATCTTCGGGTGTTGCGTTTACATTGGAACCCGAATCGGGTTTTCGTGATATTATTCATATAAGCGGTGTATGGGGTTTGGGCGAAAATATTGTACAGGGTACTGTAACACCTGATGAATTTTTTGTTTTCAAACCAACTTTACTTCAGGGTAAAAATGCCATCATTCAAAAAAAATTGGGAGAGAAAGCAAAGACAATGATTTATAATGATGATGAAAATAACCCGGTTATTAATATTGCTACCGCAAAAGAAAAACAAGAACAATTTGTATTGAGTGATGAGGAAGTAACCAAGATTGCGAATTGGGCCTTGATTATAGAAAACCATTACCATAAACCGATGGATATTGAGTGGGCTAAGGACGGACTCACCAATGAACTGTTTATTATACAGGCAAGACCCGAGACGGTTCATTCACGAAAAAATCCGTTATTGATAAAAGAATATAAATTATTAACAAAGGGAGAAACGCTTACAAAAGGTGAAGCAATCGGTTCAAAGATAGCAACAGGTATCGCAAGAATTTTGCAATCGCCGGAAGAGTCCGGTAAACTGCAGCCCGGCGAAATCGTAGTTACAGATTTAACAAGTCCCGATTGGGATCCGATATTAAAAAATGCGGGAGCTATTATTACCAATAAAGGCGGAAGAACAAGTCATGCATCTATAGTGGCAAGAGAATTAGGTGTACCCGCCATTGTCGGTTGCGGCGATGCTACGGGTAAAATTACCGACGGGGAAATGATAACGGTTTCCTGCTGCGAGGGGAAAACAGGTTTCGTGTATAAAGGAAAATTGGCGTACAAAGAAACAGAACTGGATTTCACTAATATAAAAAAACCGGAAGCCACTGAAGTAATGCTGATCGCCGGTGATCCTGATAAAGCATTCAAACTTTCTTTTTATCCGAACGATGGAGTAGGGCTGATGCGTATTGAATTTATTATTACGCATGCTATACAAATTCACCCGATGGCCTTAGTAAAATTTAATGAATTGAAAGATGCCGGTATAAAACAAAAAATTGAAGAGTTAACGCATCATTATCCTGATAAAGAGAAATATTTTGTTGATAAACTGTCGCAGGGTGTAGCTACCATCGCCGCGGCTTTTTATCCCAAAGATGTGATAGTGCGCATGAGCGATTTTAAAACCAATGAATACGCCAACCTGGTTGGCGGAAAAGATTTTGAGCCGCAGGAAGAAAACCCGATGATTGGTTTTCGCGGCGCCTCAAGATACTATAATGATTTATACAGGGAAGGTTTCAGGTTAGAATGTGAAGCCATACGAAGAGTGAGAAACGAAATGGGACTGACGAATGTAAAAGTGATGATTCCTTTCTGCAGAACCGTTGAAGAAGGTAATAAAGTAATTGCGGTGATGAAAAGATACGGGTTGGAACAGGGCGTCAATAATTTGGAAATATATGTAATGGCCGAGATACCGAGCAATGTATTGCTGGCCGGAAAATTTGCGCAAATATTTGACGGCTTCTCTATCGGCTCCAACGATTTAACACAACTTACCTTAGGCATAGACAGGGATTCCGCCATCATCAGCGATTTATTCAGCGAACAAGACGAAGCGGCGAAAGAAATGATTGCCACGATGATTGCTAAAGCAAAAGATGCCGGAGTAAAAATAGGTTTGTGCGGGCAGGCCCCCAGCGATTTTCCCGAGTTCGCACAATTTTTAGTGGAGCAGGGTATCGACAGTATTTCTTTTAATCCCGATGCTTTGCTGAAAGGAATTGAAAATATAAATCATGCGGAAGCAGGATTTATTATGCAAGCATAAATTTAACCGGTATGAAAACCCTTTTTTACAGTACAAAAGATTTTGAGCGGCCTTACTTGGAAGCCGCCAATGCAGGAAAGGAAGACGTAGTATTTATTAAGGAAGCTCTCTCGCTGCAAACTGCGGATAAAGCAAAAGGATTTGATATCATAAGCATATTTACGGCCGATGATGCCTCTGCGGTTGTTTTAGAAGAGTTGTATAAAAACGGGGTAAGGTTTATCGCCGCCCGTGCTTCGGGCTACGATAATATTGATTTGCAAAAAGCCGGTGAGTTGTGTATGGCTATAGCCAATGTACCCGACTATTCTCCTTATGCCATTGCGGAACATGCGGTGGCATTGCTATTAGCGCTGAACAGGAAACTTATTACCGGCGATAAAATGGTACAACAACAAAATTTTACCGCCGATCATTTAGTCGGTTTCGATCTTCACGGCAAAACGATAGGCATCATTGGTGCAGGACGGGTCGGCAGTGTGTTTGCAAAAATCATGCACGGGTTTGGGTGTCGTTTGCAGGGTTATGATATAAGGGAGGATAAAGAGCTAAAAGAAAAATACGGATTGGAGTATGTTGATTTACCGACACTTTGCCGCGAAGCAAATGTTATCAGCATTCATACGGGTCTTACGCCGCGAACAAAATATATAATGAATAAAAAACTCATTGGCCTGATGCAGCGCGGCGTAATGCTTATTAATACCGGCCGCGGAGGCTGTGTAAATACCGCCGATGTTATAGAAGGTTTGGAAAACGGGCATATCGGTTATTACGGCGCGGATGTATATGAAAATGAAAGAGGTGTTTTCTTTTACGATTTCTCAGGTAAGGAATTAAAAGACGACATGCTGAAAAAATTATTGGCTATGCCCGATGTATTGATTACGCCGCACCGGGCTTTTGTTACAGCCGAAGCTTTAACCAATATAGCCGCCGCTGTTTTTTATACAATTGATTGTTGGAAAAAAGGCAGCCGGTCGCAAAACGAATTGACAACAGGGCATGAGCCGACAGCATTGCCCGCTTATATTGATGATGAAGAACTGTAAAATAAAAAAAATATGATTGGTAAATTGACTGACGACCAAATTGAAGAAGTATTAAAGGAGAACGTATTGGGCCGCATCGGCTGCAATGACGGAAAAAAAACATACGTAGTACCGGTGAATTATGTTTACGACGGAAAGTTTATCATCGCCCATTCGGTTTATGGTATGAAAATAGAAATGATGCGCAAAAATAAGCAGGTATGTTTTGAAGTAGATGAGATGAAAAGTTTTACGAATTGGAAAAGCGTAATTGTATGGGGCGAGTACCAGGAGTTGGCGGAGGAACGCGACAGGTATAGCGCCATGAAACTGTTTGTAGACAGGATGATACACATGAAAATAAGTGAAACCGCGACGCCGCCCGAAGTTTCTGCCGAGCGGGTGCATCCCCGCTCGCCGGGAAATATTAAACCCATTGTATACCGGATAGTGATTGAAGAAAAAACGGGGAGGTATGAAAACGGATAGGGAAGTAATATAATTGCGGTTTGTATTTGCGAAAGTTTTAAAACTTTCGTTTTTTATTTTTAGTTATCTTTATCAAAAGGCTAGGCAGCGTTTCCGGCAGGCGGAATACTAATATTCCACCATCGGAAATGCCTGGTCGCTATCAGCAACTGTATAGTCCTGAAATAGGTTGACTCCAAAAAAGTGGATAAGTCAACTTGTATAGACGACAGTAACAACATAAAACAATGCAAGATTTATTATTTGACTTTATATCAAAATACATTTCGCTGACAGAAGATGAAAAGAAAGCAATCGTTTCTTTGGCCATATTTCGCTCAGTAAAAAAAGGAACTGCTTTACTCAAAGAAGGACAAAAGTCTAATGATGGTTACTTTGTTCTTAAAGGCTGTATTCGGACATATTACATACTAGGCGGTGAAGAAAAAACAACCGCTTTCTATACAGAAATGGAAGGCTTGACACCTCATTGCGTTATAAAAAAAGCCCCTTCTGAATATTACATATCTTGTGTGGAAGACACAATTCTGATAGTTACAAACCCTGATATGGAAGCTGACAGTTTTAATAAATTCCCAAAATTTGAATCGCTTTGCAGAGTTTTATCAGAAGAACTTTTAGCAAAGCAGCAAATCAATTTTGCCGAGTTCAAGACTTCTTCCCCTGAACAACGATACTTAAATTTATTACAGAAAAGACCGGACCTTATCCAACGTGTGCCACAACACCAATTAGCGAGCTATTTAGGTATCAAACCTCAATCATTAAGCAGACTACGAGCAAGAATTTTTGAAAAAAGCAAGAGTTAAGTTTCTTTTCTTAACTTAAGTGAACGAGATTAGGCAATTCCTCAATCTACCTTTGCATTATCATTTAAGAATTAATAGTATTGATATGCAAAAGAGAATGTTATGGTTCGCCTTGACCTTAATGATGGCAAACACTCTACAAGTTAAAGCTCAAGATGCCCCAAAAGACAGTACTTATAAAAAGTGGTTTGTTGGGAGTTCATTATTGATGTTAGGAAATTTTTCCAAAGTAAACAACCCTGAGTATGTACAATTAAATGTTGGATACAGGATAACACCTAAAGATGTTGTTTCCTTTGAATTTAAAAGATCCATTTATTCCTGGCCAATAGGTATCCCTTTTGGACCATCATTTGATGAACCGGGGCTAAACTATCCTGGCCATGCACGCATACTTGCACCTACATTAGGATACCAGCGTTTTTGGTGGAAAGGAGTTTATACATCCGTTCATGCATTGAATGCTTTTGAAAAATATATGGATGAGAATAAAAAAAAGATTGGAAATGGATACACGTTATATCTGAACTTCCATTTGGGTTACCAGGTTAAACTATTTAAAAACCGTTTCTTTTTTGAACCTGCTCTTGGATGTAGTTATTGGCCTGTAAGAACTAATGTTCCGGAATCTTTTAAATTAGCAGAAAAAAAATGGCCTAACTACTTTATTCAACCTGGCCTTCATTTTGGGTATAATTTTAATGTTAAAAGAAAAAAATGAAAGCCGTAATCTGCACTCAATATGGTTCTCCTGAGGTTTTGCAAATTCATGAAGTTTCTAAACCAATACCCGGGAGCAGTCAAATTCTTGTCAAAATAGTTGCTACTGCGGTCAACTCTGGAGATGCAAGGGTAAGAAGCCTTGATGTTAAGGGGTTTATGAAAGTAATTATGCGATTGGTTTTGGGTATTTCAAAACCAAGAAAACCCATCTTAGGAACTGTTTTTTCGGGAGTTATTGAAACTACTGGAGACAAGGTTTCTAAGTTCAAAGTAGGTGATAAAGTATTCGGTATGACAGGTTTTAATTTCGGTACATATGCAGAATATATTGCAGTTAATCAAAACAGCAATGTAATTGAAATGCCCAATAATGCTACATTCGAAGAAGCCGCAGCCATCATTTTTGGTGGACATACAGCCATCTACTTTTTGGATAAAGCAAAAATAGCCGATATGCCAAACAAAAAAATCCTGATTGTCGGGGCAACAGGTTCAGTAGGAACGGCAGCAATCCAGATAGCAAAACATCACAATGCTGATATAACCGCAGTTTGCAGTTCCGAAGGACAAAAACTTGTTGGCGAATTAGGGGTTACAAAAATTATTCTATACGACAAAGTGGACTTTACTAAACAAACAGAAAAGTTTGATATAATCTTTGATGCAGTTGGTAAATTCAACAGAAAACAATGTGAAGAACTCTTGAACGGAAACGGAATTTATAAGAATGTAAGTTCATATGCTTCAGAAACAATACAACAACTAAAGCTACTAAAAGAGTTGTTTGAAAAAGAAGCGTTTAAGGCGGTAATTGACAAGACTTTTCAAATGGATGAGATAATAGAAGCACATAGATATGTTGACACGGGACGAAAAAAGGGTAATGTGGTCCTAAAAATTTGCGAATGACAAGAACACCGGCCACCAATAACTAAGCTTTCGTTGCGTCCGCAGTACGAACAATGAAAGCGATGTTGAACGAAACCGCTCTTCATACCTGCCCGTCCGTTCGGGCTTTGGACTACTTAGTAAATCAAGATGGTATTATTGTACATGCCGATAAAAAAAGCCCTGGCTTTAAAAGCAGGACTTGTATACCATATTATACTAAGATCGTTTTATTGCTGTATGCCGTCACCTACACCCTGCATGCCTTCTCCTTCTCCTTTCAAATTTTTGCGTTTAAATAAGGACGCATCAAACTTTCCGAAGCGCCAGTTAAAATTGATACGTACTACTTGCGGGTCGCGACGGCGAAAAACATTTTGTTCAAAAGAACTGCTTTCAGAAAAAATATTTGTTCTTCTTGTTCTGAAAATATCGTTCCAGTTTACAGAAATGGAAGCTGTTTTATTTTTCAGAAACTCATAACGCAATCCCATATCCACAAAATAATTGGGGCGTATAAAACCCTGTGATGCGTTAGTTTGTCCGAAGCCACCGCCAAAACCGCCGCCAAAACCACGACCACCACCGCCTCTGCCACCGCCACCCGGCGGCAATACTGTTTTAGATTGATATTCGCCGCTCAATTGAAGCGTAAAGTTTTTTGGTAATTTAAATGTATTATTCAGTTTACCAAACCAACTTGCAAACTGATCGGGGTCCGGTTGCTTGGGATCGTTGATGGTGATTTTTGAAGTAAATAAATTGATATTCGGCACCATGTCCCACCAGGCGGTCATTTTAATTTTAGCGGTCAGTTCCAATCCGCTTACATAACTGTTATCAGCATTAATATACGTATTAATAATCAGGCTGTCACTCGGGCCGCCGTTTGTATTTAATTCTGTAACCTGGTAGCGGGTGATTAAGTCATTGGTATTTTTAAAATACAGTGAGGCTAATATGTTGTTACTGTTTTTTTCAAACATTTTTTGATAGCTCAATTCGAACGAATTGGTAAACTCGGGTTTTAAATCAGGGTTACCCCGGTTTAAATTCAGCACATCGGAATAATCGGTAAAAGGAAACAACTGGAAAAAATTCGGCCGGTTTATCCGTCGCGAATAATTTAACTGGAGGTCCTGATTTTTTTTCATTTTTTGACTAAGGAAAATACTTGGGAAAAGACTGATAGGAAAATCAATTTTAAAAGTTTGGTTTTTATCAGGCAGCACTCCTTCATAGTTTGAACTCTCGGCTCTCAATCCTAATTGATAACCGAAGTCTTTTATTTTATTAGAGTAATTGGCATAAGCGGCATAAACCTGGTCGTTACTGTTATATTCTACCGATAGCGGGGCGATATAAGTGGTTTGGCCGGTTACGGGATTTACAAAGAAGAAATTGTTTATACTGTTCACTTCCCTGAAATTAGCCCTGGCGCCCAATTCAAGTTTTGATTTATCCGTTAAAGGCGTAGAATAATCCGTTTGAATGGTTATATTTTTATTATCGCCGTTGGTAATTTGCTGTTGCTTGGCAGTGTTCCTGATGGTATAAGAAGGCAAATTAAACGTATCGGTTCGTATGTCGTTGGCATTATTATTTTTACTTGCGTTAAATGTTGCATCCGCCGTCCACTCACGTCCCGCCTTTGGAAAATTATGTTTGAAACTTAATTGAGATCCCATGTTTCTGAACTCGCCGAGAGTGTTTGAAGTACGCAGAAACGAAGATGAGTTTTTAGGATTACTCAGCGTATCAACTAATATATCATTTACAGAAAACGGTTCAAACTTTCCTTTTACAAAGTTTCCGTTAACGGTTAATGTATTGCGGTTGTCAATAAAAAAATCGGCGCCGAGCCGTATAAAGCGAAAATTACCGATACTGGTATTTTTATCGTTTTGATTAAAATACGTATCAGGATTATCTGTCATTTGAAGACGGGTGGTATTGCCGGTACTGATTGATTTACGCTGATTGTACATGGCATTACCAAACAGGTTCAGCTTTTGTCCGCGAATATTAAAATCGCCGCCGGCGCCAATACGTGCACGGCTGTCTATATTAGCACGAACACTGCCGTTATATCCTACTTTCTTTGCTTTCTTCAACACTACATTTAATATACCCGCCGTACCGCCCGATGCATCAAATTTGGCGGAGGGGTTCGTAATCAATTCTACACTTTCAATGGCATCCGCCGGTATTTGTTCAAGTGTAAGTGTAGTGGGCCGGCCATCAATAAAAACCTGCGGTGTATTATTGCGCATGGTTACATTGCCGTCAATATCTACCTGCAGCGACGGAATATTGCGCATGATATCTACCGCCGTACCGCCCTGCGACACAATATTTTTATCTACGTTAAATATTTTTCTGTCGATACCCAATTGCAAACCGGGTTTGTTGCTTGTTACGGAAACATTTTCCAAAACCTTTTCATCAATTTCTAATTTAATATTACCAAGGTCCTTATCCAGCGCACCAAGCATGGCACTCATATCGCCGCCGGGTTTCATTTCAAAAGAAACCGCGTTTTCATATTGCTTCACACCAATGGCGGACACTCTTAATTTAAATTGCCCCAGCATGGGTATGTTGTCCAGCGAAAACTCTCCGTTGGCTTTTGTGAGCATGCCATTTATAGTAACTTCTTTTCTTTTGCGGCTTACGGAGTCAAATTTATTTTGAATGAGTTGAACGGAAGCGGCTTCAATAGCTTTGCCCGACTTTGCTTCTACTATTTTCCCGTAAAAACGACCGGTCATTTGTCCGCCGCCGGCGCCACCGCCCCTGTTTCCCATGGGGTTTTGGGCAAAAGCGGTTAGTGTAATAAAAGCGGATAATAGGGACGAAAGGATTGTTTTCTTCATGTGCCATTTTATTGTTATGCAAAAATCGTGTTTAAAGCTGACAATCCGGTGACAGATTGATAGCCGGTAATAAGACAAGAATTAAAGGAAAAAGTTGGGCGGCGTTAACCTAAATTAACGGAGAAGACTGAAGAGCTGGAGAAGTTGAAGGTAAGATTGCGAAAATTTTAATCTTTACCGGCATAGTTATTTGAGTAAATGGCCGTTACTATACAATGCTTCCCTTTCATTTTGAGAAAGCAACATAGATAGCTGCAACATCTTTTTCAGTAAAAGAATTGCATTGCGGATATTGCTTTTCCCGGCTCCGTTAATACCATTTAGAGCGATCAAATTATTATGAAGTCCTAAAGATGTATTTAAACAGGAATGATAAGACTTAATTTCAAAATACAAAGTAGCCACATCATAAAAAACAATACTGATATGGTTATGCAAAACCGGCAAGGTGTGCTGATAGCTGATTTGCTGCACCACAGCTTTGTGAACCGTGTGCAACTTGTCGAGGTAGCGATATATTTGCTGAACACCAACATCGGAAAAATGATACTTTGATAAGTAATCCGTAGTCTTAAGCTTGCTGGCCGGATAGCACAGCCGGGCCAGTACCAACCTTCGGAACAAATCATCTTTAATCTTATTGAATCCTATCTCATCAAATATTTTGCCCGGCAGAAACTCCGTACCTGAAACAGTTATCTGTTCTATACTATCCAACAATTCCTTGCTTCGCTACAGCTCATTTGAAAAATCCAGTTCATATTGACCTGTCTTATTTCTTATCCAATTATAACCCTCCCGGTAATATTTTTCAATATCTTTATTATCGGAAGAACTACCGATGGGTTTGACAAGTTTGTATGTACCGGAACTTTTATCAATTACCTGTATACTGGTAATGCCGCTTGGGTTCTTTTTCTTCCTGACAAACATTCCCAAAATTAACCAAGACACCCATCTTTAATCCAAAATTCGATGTAATTTACCGGCCTTCAACGCCAACTTATTTCAAAATCCCTAATGTGTCGAAGTCAGGTGAACGCATCAAAGCATCAATACAATAATTGGAAACGGCAAGCGGTTTATAGCTTTTGAAATTATAAAACGGTTGGAAAAACAAAATAATACCAATGTGCTGATGCAATTGCAAAAGGCAGTTGACATATCAGACCTGCTGCGAAATAAAAAAACATGAAATATGGGAAGACTCTTTTGATTGGAAAGAGTGCAGCACGCCAAAATTCATGGAACAGAAACTGAATTACATGCACATGAATCCTTGCAAAGGCAAATGGAATCTGGCAAACAGCCCGGCTGACTATGAACACAGCTCAGCTCGCTTTTACAATGCTGATGAGCATGCATCATATGCCGTTACTAATTATATGGAACTTGCCGATATTGATTTGACAAAGATGATTGATAAATAGACGACTGTATTTACTTTGCGCCGAGTCCACGCCCTGCGCACATATCCAAGGTGAGACTCGGCTTGCAACAGATAATTGCCTGAAAAAAAGAGGCTGCCTTTTTAAAGCAGCCTCTTTCATAACTTATTATCAAAAACATTTATTGTTTCAGGAACTTACCGGTAAACCCTGTTACCTGACCATTTATTTTTATAAAATACATGCCCGCACCTAAACTTTCAATATTGTCAATATTAATAGTGTTGGTACCGATTTGTAATCCCTTGATATAACGGCGAACCTGCGTGCCTTCTGTATTGAACACCTGTATTGTTATATTCTCATTTCTTTCCGCATTCAATACAATATTGATATAATCTTTAGCAGGGTTAGGAAATACGGATGATATCTTTACAGCGTTGTTATCGCTTAATTTAACGGCTATTACTTTTGAAAACGTAAACTTTCCGTCGATATCTATTTGCCGTAAGCGATAATAAACAAATGCCGATGTTACCTTGCTTACATCATCATCAAAAGTATAATTGCGTGAAATGTTAGTTGTACCCATGCCCGCCATGCTTCCAACCGGGTTATACGAAACTCCGTTCACACTTCTTTCTACTATAAATTCCCTGTTATTGAATTCTTCACTCGTACTCCATTTTACATATGCGGTACGGTTATTTAATGTAACACCAAAATTTGTTAAAGTAACAGGAAGCGCACCGGCAGAAGGGAACTGTATATATAAAACTCCACCGCTGGTTTTACCGCCGAACGCACATGTATTATCACGAAGACGGTAATAAACAGGCTCTATCAGGTTGTCGGGGACAGGTACCGAGTTCCTGACGAATGTAACAACTCCTGTTGAGGGATTTATGGAAAGTGTGCCGTAATTTTCCGCCTGTTGAGGGCTTAGTAATTCATATGTTACATTATTGCCGGCTTTGATATCGTCATTTTCTTTAACATTAAAAGTTAACGTAACGCCGCCCGAAAGAGTAGCAGCCTGCTTGGTTTCATCAAATGAATTAGAGCAAGTGCCGGGTGTTATACATCCGGCGACAAATGCATATCTGCCATTTACTATCGTAAAATTATCGAACCCGATTTTTATACCTGAATTTTCGTTTGCGGCAAAGCTGTACTCAAATCGTATCCTGTAAGATTGGCTCAAATCTACACCGGATAAATCAAGAGCTCTGTCAAAAATGGCGCAATCCAAAACGTTGCAGGTGGGTGCTCCCAGGTCTCCGTCGAATACTGTTTTTACTATGTTACCGGCTGCATCCACCAGCCTCATTCTAATACCAATCGGGCTGCATGAGCCTATTGTATTGGTTGTGTATAAAAAACTTGCCCGTACAGATGCGGAATTGAAAATATATGGCCTGGTTATAAAACCGTTAAATCCGAAACCGGAGAGCTGACCTGGAGGTAAGTTAGATGTAAGGAAGGCGTCTCCCACACAAGGATTGTACAACACATTTATATCTCTTTTACCTATTTCCATTCCGCAAATTGTCCAACAATCACTCAACAGGCTATCCCTTATTTGATCAGCCGTTTTGTTGGCTCCGCCGGGTTTTGAGTCAAAACCTTCGGTAACAGTTTGGGCTACGGATTGTGTAGCAATAAAACTGAAAAGAAGTGTTGCGGTTAATAATCCTAACGAATACAAGTAGACTTTTTGTTTCATGTTAAATTGTTTTATGGTGTTTTTTTTAGTAAATAAATAAAAACGGATTATAAATTACTTCGACAAGTGATTGGTTTGCTGAAACCTCAGAAAGAGTATAAAGCATTTTATGAAAATGCAATAAAAAAATTCATTATGTGAAACGCAAAACAACTTACACATGTCGACGTAAGGCTGTTCGCAGGTATTGGCGTAAAAGCGGGTTTCTTACAGGAGGATATTAATAAAATTTTACAGAGGGGGCGGATGGACGTGACATATGACTGCCGAAGTATAAAAATAGTTGCTTGTTGTGGATTTCTTTTAGAGAAAGTTATTATGTTTTTAGCAACAAGTATTTTCTCGTCTTGTATCCTGTAAAACAGCGTTGTAATCCGAACTTGTGCGGTATTTTTACGCCGGTTGCAGGCCCAATACTATCGGGTAAGTATTGTGCAATAGAATTTATCAAACCAGCGCTTCCCATAAAATCTCAACAGGATGTTTTGCTTTGGTGCCGGTACCATCTTTAATTTGATGGCGGCAACTGGTACCCGGAGCAGCAATAATAGTTTCGGCGGCAATATTACGTACAGCAGGAAATAAAACCAAGTCGCCTATTTGCATGCTCAACTCATAATGTTCTTTTTCGTAACCGAAACTGCCGGCCATACCGCAACAGCCACTTGGTATGATTTCTACGATATAATTTTCAGGGATAGATAAAATGGCAGCGGTATCACTTAATGCACTCAATGCTTTTTGCTGGCAGTGGCCGTGCAGTTTTATTTTTTTAGCGGCAGTTGAAAATAAAGATGCATCAATTTTGCCGGCGGCAAATTCACGGGCGATAAATTCATCAATGTAAAAAACGTTTTTGCTTAATGCTTTTGCTTTAGCATGATTTTCATCTGTTGCCAAATCAATATACTCATCGCGGAATGTTAAAATGGCTGAAGGCTCAATGCCAATCATGGGTGTTGCATCTGTAATTACCGGGTAAAGCAGTTCAATATTTTTATTAATGATTTCTTTTGCTTTACGCACCAAACCTTTGCTTAACCAGGTGCGGCTGCTTTCCAAATGTTCGGGAATAATTACTTCATAGCCTAATTTTTCTAATAGTTGAATTGCTTTAATACCAATTTCCGTATCGTTGTAATTCGTAAACTCATCGCAGAATAAATAAACAAGCCTGCCCCCGTCCCCCGTCCGTTCCGGCACGGGCGGGCCTAAAGGGGAGTTATTTGTACCATCTGATTCCTTTTGACTTTTGACTTTTGACTTTTGATAATTACTAAACCATTTTTTTAGCGTGATCTTATGCATAGTGGGCATGCTGCGCTTAGTCGCAAAGCCCGATATTTTTTTTATAGCTCCGCCAATAAATTTATTGCTAACCGCAAAATTGTACAGGCCGGGCATCATTGCCCCTAATTTAGCAGATGAAGTAAACTTGGCTATCAACTTACTTCTGAATGGCACGCCATTGGCATCGTAGTAATGTTGTAAAAATTCCGCTTTTAATTTTGCCACGTCCACATTACTGGGGCATTCGCTCTTACAACCCTTACAACTAAGGCACAAATCCATCACTTCATAAATTTCTTTATGATCAAAACGATTGAGTTTATCGCTGTTGGTTAAAAACTCCCGTAAAATATTTGCCCTTGCCCTCGTAGTATCCTTTTCATTTTTGGTGGCCATAAACGATGGACACATGGTGCCGCCGCTTAAAGCCGTCTTACGGCAATCGCCGCTGCCATTGCATTGTTCGGCATGCTGCAACACGTTTTGATTATTAAAACGAAAATGTGTTTTAAACTCAGGTGTCTTTTGCCCGGGTAAATATCGCAGCATGGTATTCATGCTTGGTGTATCCACAATTTTATTAGGATTAAATATATTATCGGGGTCCCAGGCTTTTTTTATTTCTTTTAATAGTGCATAGTTTTTTTCTCCCACCATTTGCTTAATGAATTCGCCGCGTAACCTGCCGTCGCCATGCTCGCCGCTCAGAGAGCCGTTGTATTTTTTTACCAATGTGGCAATCTCTTCCGCAATGGTTCTGAATAGTTGATTGCCTTCTACTGTTTTTAAATTAATGATGGGCCGCAAATGTATTTCGCCGCTGCCTGCATGTGCATAATGCACGGAGTATAAATTATGTTTTTTCAGTATCTCATTAAAATCGCGGATATAAGCCGGCAAATCATTTACATCAACAGCGGTATCTTCAATTACCGGTACTGCTTTTTCATCGCCGGGTAAATTGCTCAGTAATCCTAAACCTGCTTTACGCAGCGTCCATATTTTTTTACTGTCGGCGCCAAACAGTAACGGAAAGTGATAACCCAAGCCGGCCATACTCATATCATTTTCTACTTGTTTGGCAATGGCGCTGATTTCTTCCCGCGTTTCCCTGCAAAATTCAATTACTAATATTGCGCCCGGGTCGCCCTGTACAAAAAAACGATTCTTGCTTTGCTCAATATTATCTTTTGTACATTCTAAAATATAATGATCGATTAATTCACTGGCACTCGGTTTATATTTCAGCGCAATTAAATTGGCCCGCAGACTTTCATCTATCGAATTAAAATGTACACAAAGCAGCCCGACTTCTTTGGGCGGCAGCGGCACTACATTTAATTTTATCTCGGTAATAAAAGCCAATGTGCCTTCGGAGCCGGCAATGAGTTTACAAAAATTAAAATTCTCACCACCGGCAGTAAATGGTGCCGCATCCAATAAAATATCCACCGCATAACCGGTATTTCTTCTTTCTACAGATTTTTTGGGAAACTCTTTTTTTATTTCTACCTGATTATCATAATTGCTTAATAAACGTCGCACCGTTTTATAAATGTTTGCTTCTAAAGTATTGCCTTCGCATTTTTTATAAAATTCATCGAGTCCAATCGTTTTGAACTCCGCTTCGCTGCCATCGCTTAAAAATGCTTTTACTTCCATTAAATGTTCCCTTGTACTTCTGTACACCACCGAATTGCTGCCGCAACTGTTGTTGCCCACCATGCCGCCAATCATGGCCCTGTTGGCCGTCGATGTTTCGGGTCCGAAAAATAAACCATGCGGTTTTAAAAACATATTCAGCTCATCACGTATTACACCGGGTTGCACACGTACCCAATTTTCTTCTGTATTTAGTTCTATAATTTTTGTAAAATATTTTGACACATCTACTATGATTCCGTTGCCCACCACTTGCCCGGCCAGTGACGTACCGGCAGTACGTGGAATTATGGAGGTTTTATTTTCTAAAGCAAAAGCAATTAATTTTTTAATATCACCGGTGGTTTTAGGTACGGCTACGGCCAGCGGCATTTCGCGGTAAGCGCTGGCATCCGTTGCATACAGCGTACGCATGGTTGTATCAAAAAATAATTCTCCTTCTAATAGTTTGCTTAATTGCTTTAAAGCCTCCGTCATGGCGTATTTAATAAGGTGGCGAAGATAGTTTAAGAAGAGTAAAATAATGAGTTCCGTTGTGCAGCCTGAACAACTTGACATATTCGTTACAAATAACAAATGTTGCACTCCGGAAATGTATTGCAGGAAATTAAAGCCATGCCTTTGTCCAAACTATTTACTCTTTTGATCTGTATATAATAGACAGTTCCGGCATCTGAATGTTAAATCCTTCAATTAGTCATTTATCTACGTATCGTATTTGGCCCGAACTAAGTAAATTTGCAGCTACTTATGAATAAGAGGTTTTTTATTATAATCTGTATTACAGCGTTTCTTTTATCAGCTTGTGAAAAAGCGGTCAGTTTTGATTTGGATGAAAAGGAACCCAAGCTTGTTGTGGAAGCTACTATCGAAAATGGTCAGGCTCCGCTGGTAGTACTTTCCAAGAGCTTTAATTTTTTTGAAACCTTCGGTTTGAAAGAATTAGCCGGCATTTCCGCCCGCGGTGCCGAAGTGTATATGTCGGACGGTGTACAAAATCTTAAATTGAAAGAATACGGTCAACAAATACCCGGCACAACTGATTCTATATTTTATTTTACCAATGATATAGCTTTGTTGCCGGCAGCCATTATCGGTGCGGTCAATAAATCATATAATCTTCGCGTGGTTTGGAACGGTAAAGAACATGTGGCCACTACTGCCATCCCCGCTATCACCCGTCGTATTGATTCATTGTTTTGGAAAAAAGCCCCTGAAGGAAATGATACAAACAAAGTGGCTTTAATGGTAAAAGCTACCGATAAACCCGGCTACGGCGATTATATAAGGTATTTTACAAGAAGTAATGACAGGGAAGATTTTCAACCGGGATTAAATTCTGTTTTTGATGACCAGATAATTGACGGTACTACTTACACTATCGAAGTCGAGCGGGGTGTAAACAGAAGCATTCCCCGCGGTGAAGGCTTCGCTTATTTCAATAAAGGCGATACGGTAACATTGAAACTTTGCAATATTGATAAAGCTACTTACGACTTTTGGCGAACGGTGGAATTCAGTTATGCCAGTATCGGCAATCCTTTTTCTACCCCCACAAAAGTGTCGGGTAATATAAGCAACGGCGCTTTGGGTTATTTTGGCGGTTACGGGGCGCAATTCAAGACTATTGTTATTCCCAAGTAATCTTTTACACAAGCTATTAAGGTGGTCGTATATACGACCGTCGTTTTCAGTATTTCAATTTACATTTGATCAATTTTAAACTATAAGACGATATGGAAACAACAGGAAGTGAAAAAGTACATTGCTTAATTATAGGATCGGGGCCGGCGGGTTACACGGCTGCTATTTATGCGGCCCGTGCCAATATGAAACCGGTATTGTATCAGGGTATACAACCGGGAGGTCAATTAACTATTACTACCGAAGTAGAGAATTACCCCGGTTATGCAAACGGGATACAAGGACCTGAAATGATGGTGGATTTTGAAAAACAAGCCGCCCGTATGGGAGCCGATATTCGTTTTGGTTTGGCTACTAAGGTTGATTTTTCAGCACAGCCGTTTAAAGTATGGATTGATGAAGAGAAATTAATAGAAGCGGACGCGGTGATTATCGCTACCGGCGCATCAGCTAAATGGTTGGGATTGGAAAGTGAGCAACGACTGAACGGCTACGGTGTAAGCGCCTGCGCTGTATGCGATGGATTTTTCTTCAGGGGAAAAGAAGTAGCTATTGTAGGTGCCGGCGATACAGCTGCGGAAGAGGCTTTGTATTTGTCTAAGCTATGTACAACGGTACACATGATTGTACGCCGCCATGAAATGCGGGCCAGTAAAGTAATGCAGGACAGAGTATTGAAAACAACTAATATAAAATTGTATTGGGATTCGGAAACAGACGAAGTGATTGGCGATAAAATCGTAACCGGTGTAAGAATAAAAAATACTAAGACCGGCGAAAAAACGGAAATACCTGTAAGCGGATTTTTTGTCGCTATCGGTCATCAACCCAATTCCGATATTTTTAAAGGATATCTTGATATGGACGAAGCCGGTTATATAAAAACTACGCCGGGTACTTCAAAAACAAATGTTGAGGGTGTTTTTGCATCGGGCGATGTGCAGGATAAAATATACAGGCAGGCCGTAACTGCTGCCGGCACAGGCTGTATGGCCGCGTTGGATGCGGAACGATACCTTAGTGCGAAGGGTTTAGTATAATATCAAAAAATTATTTTTAAGTATAACAGCCCATGCCCGGTAAAAATTTAGTAACCGTAGAATTAAATGCTGCAACGTTTTTTTCTTTTCATGGTCTGTATGAAGAGGAGAAAAAAACAGGCGGCGAGTTTGAGGTGAACTTGGGCGTAAGTTATTTTACGGATATAGTCGTTATTGATAATATAGAGCAGACGGTAAATTATGTAAAATTGTATGAATTGGTGAAGCAGCAAATGCAGGTACCAACCGGTCTTTTGGAAACAGTTGCCATGCTGATAACGGAGAAAATAAAGCAAGCATTTCCGCAAGTAAACGAAATATCCATAAAAATCGATAAAAAACATCCGCCTGTCCATAACTTTTCGGGTTCATTATCCGTTACATATCGAAAGCAGTACTAAATTTTACCCTACATGAGGAATGGCCTTATTCTTTTTCTTACATTTCTTTTTAACGGCTCCGTTTTTTCGCAAAACGCAACCGTACTTTTAAAGGAAGCGGAAATATTAGAACAACAACTAAAGGAGCAGGAAGCATTTGATAAATATAAGCAGGTGCTTAAAGCCGATCCCCGTAATTATGCAGCGCTGTGGAAATGCAGCGAACTTTGCAGTCGTATTGGTAACAGGCAGGCGACAAAAGTAAAGAAGACGGATTTTTTCAGTGCGGGTCGTACCTATGCCGAAACAGCAATAAAAGTAAATCCTTCAGGTGCCGATGCCTACTATGCATTGTCAGTAGCTATGGGACGAAGGGCATTAATAGAAAGCGGCAATGACAAAGTAAAAGCCGTACGAGAAATAAAAACGAACGCGGATAAAGCGGTTCAGTTAAACCCTAATCATGGCAGGGCCTGGCATGTAATAGGTAAGTGGAATTATGAAGTAAATAATTTGAGCGGGCTGGAAAAAGCTGCTTTGAAAGTTTTTTACGGAGGGTTACCGCCGGCTTCGTTAAAGAATGCCATCAGCGCTTACGAAAAAGCAAAAAAATTAGAACCGAATTTCGCACTTAATAATTTGGAGTTGGCAAAAGCCTATCATAAAAATGATGAGGATGCCAAAGCCATTACTTTATTAAAACAACTGCCTTCTTTTCCCGATAAAACCCTGGATGATTCGCATATAAAAGCCGAAGGGAAAAAACTGCTGGAGAAATTGCAGGATTAAAGGCGATAGTACTAACAAATTTATTTTCAAAAACAAGTTAATACAAGGAGAAATGGGTGCATTCCAAATTGTCGCATCACCGGGTTTCACTATCTCTTCAATTATCAGAAACTGCATCCCTTCCTCGGAGGGGGCTTAGGAGATTTCTCTTAGAAAAACTCAATAAGGGGTGGGTCTAGATATGCGATAATTTGGAATGCACCCGGAGAAATTTAATCTTTCTTACTAACTCTTTTCTTCCGAAATTCGCACTTCACTAAAACCCTTTTTTTAGGTTAGGTATAATGAAATTATTTCCTGAACAGGCGCATATACAATTAGAGTTTCATAAAGTAAAGACTTTACTGGCGGAGCATTGCAAAACGGAGTATGCCAAAGCGAAGTCAGAACAACTGCGCATTCATACCAAAATAGAATTTATAGAAAGGGAACTGAAGCAAACGCATGAGTACATACAGCTGCAGGGTGTTTATTTCCCCAATGATTATGTGCTGAATTTATCAAAAGAATTAAAACTGCTGGGTATTCCCGGTGCTGTTTTAAGCGGCGCGGAATTGATACTGATCAGGAAACTCACTGAAAGTATTCATAACATTTTCAGGTGGTTTGATGCTGAAAGAAGAGCTTCTTATATCGGGTTGGTGCAGGTAATTGAAAGCACCTATTATGAAAAAGTAATTAATGAATTAATTGATGAAATAATAGATGAATACGGTGTAGTAAAAGATAACGCTTCTGATACGTTGAAAAATATCAGGATGAGTTTGTACCGAAAAAGAAATGAGCAACGAAGATTGTTTGATAAACTGATAGCCAAACTGAATAAGGCCGGCCACTTAGCTGAGATTGAAGAAAGTTTTATGAACGGCCGCCGTGTATTGGCGGTATTTGCGGAGCAAAAAAGAACGGTGAAAGGAATTTTGCACGGCGAGAGTGACAGCCGTAAAACATCTTTTATAGAACCTGAAGAAACCGTTGGTATCAATAATGAAATTTATTCGTTGGAGAGTGATGAAAGCAGTGAAGTGTACAGGCTGCTGCGGGAATTAACTGCAAGACTCTCCATGTATGCGCCCCTGCTTACGGGTTATCATGCCGTCATAGGCGAGTACGATTATATACGTGCCAAAGCCAAGTTGGCTGTAGATATGAAAGCGGAGTATCCGCAAATAATCGATAAGGCGCATATACATTTGGTAAATGCGTATCACCCGTTATTGTATTTGTACAATCAAAAATCGGGCAAGCCTACTATTCCCGTTTCATTAACGCTTGATGAAAAAAACAGGATATTAGTTATAAGCGGACCCAATGCCGGCGGCAAAACAGTTACTATGAAAACCGTAGGACTTTTGCAAATGATGGTGCAAAGCGGTTTATTGGTGCCGGTACATCCATCATCGCAGTTTGGTATTTTTAAACAATTACTGATTCATATTGGCGATACCCAAAATTTGGAATTTGAGTTGAGTACGTACAGCAGCCATTTGCTGCACATGAAACATTTTATAGAAACGGCCAACGGCAAAACATTATTTTTTATAGATGAATTGGGCAGCGGCAGCGACCCCAACTTGGGCGGCGCCTTTGCCGAAGTGATAATGGAAGAACTGGGAAGAAAACACGCCATCGGTATTGTTACCACGCACTACCTCAATTTGAAAGTGATGGCCGGTAAAACGCCCGGTATTTTAAACGGAGCAATGGCATTTGATGAAAAAAATTTATTGCCCTTATATAAACTGATTGCAGGCAAACCCGGTAGCTCTTATACTTTTTCCATTGCCGAAAGAATTGGTTTGGATAAGCGATTGATAAGCCGTGCAAGGCAATTGGTGGACGAAGATCATTTCCGGTTGGATAAATTATTGAATCGTACCGAACAGGATTTGCAGGAAGTAGAAAAGAAGCAGAGCGAGTTGCAAAAATTGCTGAGAGAAAATGACAGGCTGAAAAAAGAAATGGAGCAGTTGATGAATAAAGAAAAACATCAGCAGCAGGTAGAACTATTGAAACAGCAAAATAAAATAACCGAAGACCGGATTGTGTACCTGAAGGATATGGAAAGAAGATTGAAGCAGATAGTAATGGATTGGCGAAAGACGGATGATAAAAAGAAAGTGATGAAGGAAATGGAAGCATTGTTATTTAAAAAGAATGAAAATAAAGCAGCCGGTAAAATGCAAAAGAAAATTGACTCCGCTTTTGATGAAATAGATGCGGAGATAAAAATTGGTGTAAAAGTAAAAATGAAAAAGAACCACCAAGTGGGAGAGGTAATGGAGCTGCGCGGAAAACGGGCGGTTGTAAAAATCGGTTTGCTGCCCATGCAGGTTGATTTAAATGATTTGGTGGTAGTGAGGGAGAAAAAAGAAAGTTTGCCTTCGTGATAAAGAATTACTAAAGACTTACGGGATAAATCATGTTTGAAATAAGAAAAGCAACGCCCGCAGATAGCGATCAAATTTGGGAAATAATTGAACCGGTAATCGCCGGCGGCGATACCTATGTCTTTGATCCTTTATCAGGAAAAGAAAAAATGCTTGCCTATTGGTGCGGCGATGGCAGGCATACTTATGTTGCTGTATTAAACGGCAAGATTGCCGGTACTTTTGTTATTAAGGACAATCAACCCGATCTTGGCTCGCATATTGCTAATGCCGGGTATATGACTTTGCCTTCAGCAGCGGGGCAGGGTATTGGAAAAGCAATGGGAGAATTTTCTTTAGAAGAAGCGAAACGATTGGGGTATCATGCAATGCAGTTTAATATTGTTGTAAAGAGTAATGAAAGAGCTGTGAGGTTATGGGAAAAGTTAGGATTTAAAATAATCGGCGAAATACCTGAAGCATTTAATCATAAGCAGAATGGATTGACCAACGCTTACATTATGTATCGTAAACTTTGATAGACGCAAAACAAAAATGCCCCGCCGAAGCGGGGCATTTTCAATATCAAAAAAACAAAAATCTATTTCAACGTCTTCAGCAAATCCTTATTCAGTTTTATATAATCATCATTTTTTGCAGTAGTAGCCAATTCAATAGATTTATTGGCAGCTGCAATGGCTTCGTCTTTTTTACCCAATTTAGCCAAGCAATTGGCACGTTGGTGATGCACCCAAAATGCATTGGGGTTTTGCTCTATCGCTTTATCAAACCAACTCAATGCTTTGTTTAAGTCTTTAGCATTATCCATATAATACATAGCAGCGCCAAAATAAGGACGGTTGTCTTTGTTCATAGCATCATCAATCTGCTTCATTACTTTGCTTTCTACATCGGTAGTAATAGGAAGGCTCACAACCGTTTTTTCCCACATCAGGTGCAGCTCGCAACTGGTAGCTTTTACATTGGCAAATTGCATAGTAAAGCTCTCCACATTATTGACAGTGCTGATAGGCAATGCATTTACTCTAACCACATCGCTTTCCTGTTTGTATGCGTCGGGACCGGTTACATCGGTTTGTTTGCTGATGATTAATGTCCAGCTGTTTTTATCAGGAATAGACAGTAAACCATATTTACCCGCCGGTACTTTCTTATCACCTATTGTTACTTCATCGGCAAATGTAATGGTAGTAGCCTGGTTGGCACCGGTACGCCATACTTTACCAAAGGGTACCAGGTCGCCCATTATTTTACGGCCTTTTCCATTGGGTCTTGAGTAAGAAAGCTCAATGGATCCTAATCCAAAATCCTGTTTGATGGTTTGTGTAGAACTGGGTGCAGGTGTTTTCAGTTGCTGCGCAATAGCTGTGCTGCTCAGCGCAACGGCAGCGATAAAAAATATTTTTTTCATAAAAATGTGTGTTTTGTTTAGAAAGGCGAAGGTAGTGTAAGCAGTACGAAGTACAAAGTATGAAGTATAAAGAGGTGTGTTTCAAGTCCGGTATACCTAACGATGCTCTACATTCAGTACAAATAGTTCGAAGACATAAAGAAAAATTAAAATACAAAGCTGATGCACCCCTTTAGGGGATGGGGGCAGGGGCGGGGGCAAAATTCACCGTAACCTTGGCCCTGCTATTTTTATTTTTTCTTTTCCATTTGGGGCCTTCTTTTATCAGTCGCAGCGCTTCTTTATCACATTCTGCGCAAAGCGATTTTTCTACTTTCAGGTTCACGGGTTTGCCGTTTCGGTTTACATCGAAAGAAACTTCTACACCGGCGCCGGGTTTTTGTGTGGCGGGTATATTTGGTTCGTTCAAATTATTGATTACATATACATCATAATTATCCCAGCCATCTTCAGGTTCGGGTTCTTCCTCTACCGGGGCTTTTTCTTTTGCAAGTGAACGGGCTTTGGAAGCCACTTTCTTTTTTGCTCCGTAACCTGTAACCACTACTTCCTGCAAATTAGATTTGTCTTCTTTTAATACTAATTGAGCAGGCGCCCGGTTGTTTTGCTGCAACCTGTATTGGTTTTGTTCAAAACCTACCGAACGCACCTGTACATTTAATGCGGTATCCGGTGAAGTCAATGTGAAATAACCCTTAGCATCGGCATAAGTACCCACCTTATCATCCACATTGGTTACATTGGCAAAAGGCAATGCATTGTTATTGGCATCGGTTACACGACCCGTAAATACATTGATTCTTGCTCTTTGCTCTGCCTGCCTGTTCTGAGCAGCATTTGCGGTCTCCGCATCCCGACTTTTGAATTTATATTCATCATCAGCTTTTTCGTTCAATATACCTCGTGTATCGTTTCTACCAATATTATCTTTCGTTGTTATTTGTTTATCAGCAGCCGCTGCGGTTTCTTTACGTTCAATAACAGGTGTGGTTGCAGGGGCTTGACCCGCATTAGCTGAGGGAGGTGGGGTAGTTACAGCGCTAATATCTCTCTCGGCTTCTTTAGGAGAAACAGTTGTATTTAATTCAACCGCTGCTTCCGACTTTTGATCCTTAGTCGGTTCAGCAATTGTACCGTTATTACCTGCCGGCGCATTATTTTTTTTAGTAAGATCACCGGTATTACCCGATGAGTCTCTCAGCACAAATTCTTCTTTTGCATCCGCTGACGGAGATTTTTCGCTTTCTTTTGTATCTATTGCGGCAATATCAGGTTTCACTTTTTGATTAAATCCAAATTGATACACCAATAAACCCGTGCCCAATAAGCCGATAACGGCTGCGGCTATTTTCAACCATGCTTTCGATCCCGAAGGTAATACGGGATTCATGCTTACTACCTTAGCGCTTTGTACACGATTATCGATAGTTTTTTTTAGCCAATCTATATCCGCGGGTATTGTTTTACTGTGCCGGTAGCCTTCCAACGCATCAGCCAGGAACGGATCATCCAATGCCGCTTTTTCTATAGCATGCATTTCAAAACTATTCATCTTGCCGCTATGATATTTTTCAATATCGGCTGCTGAATACATTTTAATATTGTTATCCTGTTCTGACATTTTTTAAAATACTAAATAATAAGAAACAAATTCCAAGAAACAAAAAACAAAAAAACAAAAAACAAAATCTAAAAGACAAAAAACAAAATACAAATCGCAAACTTGGTTTATCTTTTTACTTCTAACTTTTGACTTGTTTTATCCATACAATTTTTCAAATTCCTTCTGCCGTTTTGAATACAGCTTCTTACCATATTCCATTCCTGCCCGGTTATTTCTACTATTTCATTGTAGCACTTACTTTCTAAGTAAAACAATTTAACGGCTTCTTTTTGTTCTTTATCCAATGTTTCAAGGCAGGCTGCCATTTTGTTCAAGCTCTCTTCTTTTTCAAATACACCATTCAGATGCAATTCTTCCGTGCTTTGCACAAATGCCGGGTTAAATTCAACTGTTTTTAAGTTCTTCGGTGTCCGCAACTGCATCAGGCAGTGGTTAATAGACAATTTATACAGCCAACTTTTAAAATTATCTACATCATGCTTTTTCAATTTTGATACCAGTTCTTCAAAAATCTGCATTACGGCGTCCTTGCTTTTTTCCGAATCTTTAAAATACTTAAGACAAACGCCGTATACCAGCTCCATGTATCGCTGGTACAACTGCCCCAACACCTGCAAATCTTCTGACTTTTTGTACAAAGCCACCAACTCAGCATCGGTTTGCGGGGAACTTGATATGTTCTTTAAAAAAGACAACGGTTAAAATTACAAAATAAAACTTTATGTCAGGCATGAGTGCCTTATTGAGTTTCCCTTTACTGAACAAATAAAGATGGGTTGTCTGTCTTAGTTCGTACTAAGCTAGGTATTAGTCTTCCGATAGCTATCAGGGCTAAGCGGGACAGCCCAATGTCATTAAGTTAAAGGATCAACTGATGAATTGCGCCGCCCCCGCCCGTCCCGTTCAAGCGGGCTTCAGGGCGGTGCAATTTTTTTTGGACTAAAGCCAATACAATCTTTCAACATTCTATCCTTGCCCTGATGGGCAAGGCAATTGAAACCTCTTAATTTAATGAGATTGCGGGACAGCCCTCCAGCGGCAGAAAGTATTTTCGGCAGCAGCAGTCTTTTGCTTATCCATAAAACGTCAAACAACGAAGACGGGCAAACATTTTTATAGAAAAATTTATGCAATTATTTCCGGAGCTGCATCCTGTTTGAAAATCAAAAGTCAAAAGGCAAAATTTAAAAGTCAAAACGCAAAAAACAAAACACAATATTCAATATCTAAACTTAGAACTTATAACCTAAAACTTAAAACTTTCCAATGGCCAAGAAATTACAATTGCAAATAGCAGAACCCTGTCACGAAAACTGGGATGGTATGACACCTGTTGAAAAGGGTAAATTCTGCGGCTCCTGTCAAAAAGAAGTTGTTGATTTCAGTAATATGAGTGATCAGCAGTTGGTAGCTTTTTTCAAAAAACCATCTACCGGTTCACTTTGCGGCCGCTTCAACAATGAGCAGTTAGATCGTAACATTGAAATACCACGCAAGAGAATTCCGTGGTTAAAATATTTTTTTCAGATAGCCATCCCTGCTTTTTTATTAACCATAAAAGCAAGCGGGCAAAAAGCACGTCAGGAAACAATGGGTAAGATAGTGCCTGTCTGCACCAAACCCTTAATGGGCATTACAGTTGCAGTGGATAATCAAAAGCCTGTTAAACCTTTTGAAGCCCCTGCTGCAAAAAGTATACAGGGGAAAATTATTGATGAGTCAGGTAACCCTGTTGCTTACGCATCCGTGATAATTAAAGGAACAAAAACAGGAGTAGCTGCTGATGAGCTGGGTAATTTTAATATCGACATTAAAAATGCAGGCACAAAACAAGCAGCGGGTATAACGCTGGTTGTTTCATCGGTTGGTTTTGAATTAAAAGAAGTTGCCATTGATAATAAAGCTTCTTTAATCAATGTACAAATGATTCAACTGCGAACAGTTACCCAAGGTGAAATTGTCGTTACTTCCGGGATGGTGGTGGTGTCGCAGAAGAAAACAAAACCTGTCCCCATCTTGAAACAAATTTTTAAGGACACGGCATTCAGTAATTTTCGGTTTTTCCCCAACCCCGCACCCGCAGGCTCGACAATAAGCATTGATTGGAATAAAAAAGAGCCGGGCAATTACACCATGCAGTTATATTCTCAATCGGGGTACTTAGTGCATACGCAGGATTTGAATTTAGAAAAAAAATCGGGCAGACTGAATGTACAATTACCTGCTTCGGTAAGTACGGGCAGTTATTTTATAAAAATGACAAACAGGAAATCAGGAAAATTTGTTTCGGAGAAAATAATAATTGAATAGTCTTATTTTAATAAATTATGAGTGTTAATTTGCAATGGGCAATTTGCAACGAAGAACTGCCGAAGGTTTGATTCTTTCCCTTTCAACTTGTGCCGGCAAAATAAAATTGGTTATTTAAAAGAAGGATGAAACTGTTCCAATGTTTTTCGTAGAAATTCACGGTCAAGGTGCGTATAAATTTCGGTAGTGGTAATACTTTCATGTCCAAGCATTTCCTGTACGGCTCGCAGGTCGGCGCCGCCCTCTACCAAATGTGTAGCAAATGAATGCCTGAATGTATGCGGCGAAATGGTTTTTGTAATGCCCGCCTTCTTCACCAATTCTTTTATAATTAAAAAAATCATTATCCGGCTCAGCTTTGTTCCTCTTCTGTTCAAAAATAAAAAATCATCATTACCCGGTTTAGGAACTGTATGCACCCGTATTTCATTTTTATAAATCAGTATATGTTTTATAGCTTCTTTGCCAATGGGTACCAATCTTTCTTTATCGCCTTTACCGGTTACCCGTATAAAACCTGCATCCAAATACAGTTGCGATATTCTAAGATTTACCAATTCCGTAACCCGTAAGCCGCAACTGTAAAGGGTTTCCAGCATGGCTTTGTTTCGGCCGCCTTCGGGTTTACTCAGGTCTATTTGCGCAATGATTAATTCTATCTCGTTAAAACTTAAAAAATCGGGCAAGGCTCTTTTCAATTTTGGCGCTTCCAAAAGAGTAGTGGGATCCTTGCTTACAATATTTTCCAGTAAACAAAATTTATAAAAAGCCCGTACGCCTGAAATTATTCTTGCCTGTGATGTCGGCGTCATACCCAATTCACTGATCCATTTAATAAATTGCTGCAGGTCTTTCAGTTCTAATTCGCCGGGTTTTTTCAACGAATGTGCGGTTGCTAAAAACTGCGTAAGCTTTTCAATATCTCTCAGGTAAGCATCTACGGAATTACCCGCCAATGATTTTTCCAGTTGAAGAAAAGCTTTGAATCCTTTTTTGTATGGCTCCCACATTGGTTATTGCAACGTAATGTTTTGATCTATCACGGTACTCTCGCCGTTTTTTATATACTTTATATATACCTTTTGGCGTGTAATGTTTACAGAATCAATAATTGTATGCGTATTGTCAAAATCTAAAGGCAGTTTTTCGTCGCTCAATTTCACTTTTGCTTTTTTACCCGTTTCCTGCAATTCGGCATAAATAAAATTGTAGTCATGGTAAGCAATCAACCCGTCCTCTACTTTGTATTTGGGATCAAAGGAATTAATGGCGCTTGTAATAATCCTGTTACTTTGTTTTTTATCAAACGAAAACTTAAGTAAATAGCCGCGACTTGTATTACAGTCATTAAATTTCAGCCAGAAATAGCTCGTATCTTTTATATTGCAGTCAAACATACTTTTGGAAATCCGCACCGCCTTATTGGTATATTCTAAAAAAATAATTTTACGGTTGTTGGGCAAAGCATAGTGTGTAAAGAGTAATGTATCCGGATAGCAGTTGGTAAAAGTCAGTTTTACTTCGGGTTTTAAAGGATGTATTGCGTTAAATTTCAAGGTATCGGTAATACAGGCGGTGTCGCATAAAGGCTTGGGCGCTGTTGCCGATTTATTGCTGCAAGAAAAAAGAATGCCGGATAATACTGCAAAAAGGGGTAGTAATTTGTAATGCATTGGTGGTTTTTTTTAATTAATACGCAAAAATATAATTTGAAACCATATAACACCTTTTTTTCTTCTATCTTCGGCCCCCAATTGATACTTATACCGAATCGCCATGTAAAATATCTCGGTTGATATTCTTTCCGTCTCTCGGTATTACCAATTCGTTTGGATTAAATTAAAAATCAATTTGGTATTATATATGTCTACAATGCTGCGTTCGTTTAAGCAAAAAACCCGTCACCGGAAAACTGCCTATAAAAGATTTCTTACCAAACTTGAAAAGAAAACTCCAAAAAATATTGACATACATACCGCTCAAATTGAAAAGGAAGTATGGAAAGAGATAGATTGTTTGGAATGCGCCAATTGCTGCAAAGTAATGACGCCTACTTATACGGGCAAAGATATGAAGCGCATCTCGACGCATTTAGATATGTCGGTAACCGCTTTTAAAAGGCAATGGTTGAAAAAAGACCGGAGCAACGGCGACTGGATGAATAAACTGAATCCCTGCCAGTTTTTAAATTTGAAAACGAATAAGTGCAATATCTATGCTATCCGCCCGGCAGATTGTTCGGGTTTTCCGCATTTACCCAAAAAACGAATGGTAGATTATGTACATGTACACAAGCAAAATATTGAATACTGCCCCGCTACTTTTAAAATGGTAGAGAAGTTGATGGAAAGAGTAGAGGATGGTCGGTTGGCATTTTAATAATCAAGACTTATTAATTATTGATTCATTTGCCTTTGCTTACAAGAAAACATCTTCAATCAAAAAGAACGTCGCTTCTTTGCCGGGCGGCATAATGATAGACAGTATATCAAACTGCAGATTCCTGTATTGCGGGTGCAGGTTTAAGAACTCATCGGCGGCATTTTGTAAAAACTTAAACTTCTTTTTAGTTACCGCCTCTTCAGGGTTGCCGTACTTATCGGTTTGCAGAGCTTTTACCTCTATAATGTGAAGCAATTCATTTTTAACGGCTATTATATCAATTTCGTAGCGGGAATAACGCCAATTTTGATGCAGGAGCGTAAATCCGTTTTTACGCAAATAACCGGCCGCAAGCTGCTCGGCTTCTTTTCCTAATTCGTTGTGTTGAGCCACGACGTAATTTACAGAATACTAAATTGGTTTTTTATTTAATCCCGGAAATTTGTATAATACTGAGAGCAGCAAAGAATCTCATTCCATTCCTGTGGGCAATGTCATTACATAAAGTATTTTGCCCCATCGGGGCATCGTGTTTATAGAAAATATTTATTTGTTGAGAATTGCGGCTCCGAAGGAGCCGCGTGAGATTTATCATTCGTTAATCAATCCATTAAAAAGTGAGCCCTCCGGATTTTTCTAATGGATTAAGTTTACGAGGCTCCGATGGAGCCTGATACTGCCCGGAGATATGTTTCGCTATAAACACTTAGCTCCTGCGGAGCTTAACTTAATAACATTGGCTTACGGGAGACTATTTTGCATGGCGGTTCGGCAGAAGATATTTATTTGACAAAATTTAACTGAGAACCCGGTCCCGGGCTATGATTAGCTTCCAAAATTTGTATTGCTATGCTTCTCCACATTCGTGAATAAAATAAGACCGGAATTAGCCCAATTCTTTTACTTTTGCATCAAACAAGCTCGAATAATGAAACTGAATAAATCGTTAATACTGACTTCTGCATTGCTTATTGTAACCGCGGCGCTTTACCGTATTTGGCCCGACCGACCTTATGGCTTTATACCGCAGATAGCTATGGCTATATTTGCCGGCGCTACTATAAAAGACAAAAAATGGGCCTTTGCATTACCCTTATTCTCTATGCTTATTTCCGATGCGCTTTACCAGGTTTTATATATAAACGGCTTTACCAAAATTGAAGGCTTTTACAGCGGCCAGTGGATCAATTATATCCTGCTTACTTCATTAACTGTATTCGGGTTATTTATTAAGAAAATAAATTTTACCAATGTACTGACTGCTTCTTTAGCGGCGCCGACATTTTATTTTATTGTTTCCAATTTTACCGTTTGGGCAGGCGGCGGAGGTTTTAAGCGTCCCAAAACATTTGATGGACTGATGATGTGTTATGGTGATGCTCTTGCGTTTTACAGAGCCAATGGTTGGTATGCAAATGAGTGGGTAGGTACCTTATTGTTCTCCGGTGTTTTATTCGGTGCTTATTATTTTTTAAATAATTATGCTTTTGGTAAAAAGCAATTGGCATAAACTATATAATGAATTTATAAACGAAAGGCCGAACTGATCAGTTCGGCCTTTCGTTTATATGTAAATTTGTTAGTTGCTTAATCTTTTAAGGTATTTAAAAGTTTAATTTCACCTGCACACAAAGCCTTATTATAAATTCTGATTTCATCAATAGCACCATTAAACCAATAAGGGAAGGCATTACTATTATCCTTATGCCTGCCAATAAATAATTCATCACTATTTCCGGTTGTTTGGGCGGTCTGGCGTTTAACATCTTTCAGAACTCCGTTGATATACAATTTTGAATCAACCCCGTCGTAAGTATAAATAACACTATACCATTGATTGGTCTTTACAAAATTTGTATCGGATCGGGCGTATGTTCCGTTATTATCTCCGAAACCGGCCCTAAAAACCTCTTTATTAAAATCTGTCGTATTACAATTATTATCGGTATCCTCAAAGCGGAGATAATAAAACCCTGTGACGTAGTCAGGTGTTCCTTTGCTGAGAATATTATTGGCATGACAGGTACCCGAATAAAAACCGCTTATTTTTACAATGGCCATTATAGTGATTTTTTGAGGGTTTAATGAAGTGCTGTTATTTGCCTTCATGTAACTGCTGCTGCCATTAAACGAGTAGGCATTATTTGCTTTACCAAATCTATCAGTAGTTTTAGCAGCAGTATTAAATATGATATCATTGTTGTTGCCACTACTGTCTTTAAGGCCGCCGTTATTAAAATTATACCAGGCAACAAGGCCATCTTTTAAATCATAACAAGCACTGCTGTCAATGATTGTTAGTGTATCTTTTTTAGTAATAATAACTGTGTCACGGATAATGGTTTCCTTTACGCAGGAAGCCATTTGTGAACCGGTGGAAAACAAAACGATAGCTAAAATAACAGGGGTAAATAGTTTAAATATCTTCATAAAGTGGTTTTTTGTGCTTGTATAACGGTAAACATAAAGTATTATTTTAAAATTGTATCTGTATCGAAGACTTTTTTTGGTGATATTTAATATCTGCAGGAATATGATAAGAAACTGCTGCTTTTTAGTTGGAAATACCAATCGGGAGACATGATAAGTTTTGTGTTTATCATTAAACCTGACAGCCAATTCTTGATTGGAATCAATCTTCATTTGTTTTCTGAAAGAATCCCTTCATACCCTTCATCAACTGCAAGTTCTTTACTGTCTGCTGCGGCTGTAGCCAATTCATCGCATCGGTTATTATACGGATTATCCGCATGCCCCCTTACCCAAATAAATTTTATAGAATGAGCGGCCGCCCATTCATCATACTGCAACCATAAATCCTTGTTCTTTTTACCGCCTTTAAAATTGGTAGCTATCCAGTTTTTTAGCCAGCCTTTTTCTACGGCGTTTACCACATACTGGCTGTCGGAATATATTTTTATACTAAGGTTATTTTTTTTCATTGCCTGCAAACCGGCTATCACAGCCATCAGTTCCATCCGGTTGTTGGTAGTGTGCCGATATCCTTTTGATAATTCTTTTCTGTACGTACCCGCCATTAAAATTGCGCCGTAGCCACCAGGACCCGGGTTGCCCCTTGCCGCACCATCGGTATAAATTATCACTTCATCATTCGCCATATTCTTTAAAGTTATTACACTTGAAAAACACCCGTCTTTAAATCATTAATGGCCGGGTTATTATTTGCCGCGGCAATACCTTGCGAAATTACTTTTCTTGTTTCTATCGGATCTATTATTTCATCTACCCAAAGTCTTGCTGCTGCATAATAGGGCGTGGTTTGGCCATTGTAGCGATTTATAATTTCGCTCAGCATTTTTTGTTCATCCTCCGGCGTTATTTCTTTCCCCTTTGCTTTTAATGCGGCTACCTGTATTTGCAAAAGTGTTTTAGCTGCCTGCTCGCCACCCATTACGGCTATTTTTGCCGAAGGCCATGCATATATAAACCGCGGGTCATAGGCTTTGCCGCACATGGCATAGTTACCGGCTCCGTATGAGTTGCCTACTATGATTGTAATTTTTGGTACTACCGAATTAGCTACTGCGTTTACCATTTTAGCGCCATCTTTTATTATACCTGAATGTTCGCTCTTACTGCCTACCATAAATCCCGTTACATCCTGCAAAAAAATCAGCGGAATTTTCTTTTGATTACAATTTAAAATAAACCGTGCCGCTTTATCGGCGCTGTCATTATAAATAACGCCGCCCAATTGCATTTCGCCTTTTTTATTTTTTACTACTTTACGCTGGTTGGCCACGATACCTACTGCCCATCCGTCGATACGTGCATAGCCGCACAAAATTGTTTTACCGTAATCGGCTTTAAATTCTTCAAAGTCCGAATCGTCAATAATCCGTTCTATTATCTCAAGCATATCATAAGGCTTGCTGCTTCCTTCCGATATGATGCCGTATATTTCTTCCGGGTTTTTTACCGGCATTTTCGCGACTGATCTGTCAAATCCCGCGGTTTCTTTTTTACCCAACATGCCCATCATACGTTTTATATGATCCATACATTCCTGCTCGGTCTTAAATTTATAATCGGCAATGCCCGATATTTCAGTATGTGTAACGGCGCCGCCTAAGGTTTCCGCATCTACATCTTCACCAATGGCTGCTTTTACCAAGTAAGGGCCCGCTAAAAAAATAGAACCGTTACCTTCTACCATCAATGTTTCATCGCTCATAATGGGCAGGTAAGCGCCGCCGGCTACGCAAGGCCCCATTACCGCGGCAATCTGTGTAATACCCATGGCGCTCATTCTCGCATTGTTTCTGAATATGCGACCAAAATGTTCTTTGTCGGGAAAAATTTCATCCTGCATAGGAAGAAAAACGCCGGCACTGTCTACCAAATAAATTACGGGCAAATGATTTTCCATGGCGATTTCCTGCATCCGTAAATTCTTTTTACCTGTAATAGGAAACCAGGCGCCGGCTTTTACGGTTTGATCGTTGGCGAGTATGATACATTGCCTGCCGCTTACATAACCAATACCCGCTACCGTACCGCCTGCAGGACAGCCGCCCTGTTCTTCGTACATTTCATAACCGGCAAAAGCACCTAATTCAATAAACGATTTCTCGCTGTCGATTAAATAATTTATTCTTTCACGCGGCGTAAGCTTATTTCTTTCGCGTTGTTTTTCTATAGCTTTCTTTCCTCCTCCCTCGTAAATTTTAGCCAGTCGTGTTTTCATTTCTGAAAGCGCCAGCTTCATGGCATCTTCGTTTTTATTATTATCAATATTCATTTCTTAAGTTTTAGGTTCTAAGTATTTTTTTAGCGATTAGCTTTTGGCTTTTAGCATTAAGCATTCTGATAATTTTTTCACTTTTACTTTTTTGTTTTTTGTCTTTTAATTTTTGACTTTTTGCTTTTTGATATTGCTCATTGCGTATTGCTTATTGCATACATGACAAATTCCTCATACACGTCCTTCCATCCTGCAAACAAATCATCGGTGCCAAAGAAAGGATTATGCCAAATGGTAATCATTTTACCATTAACAGATTTCACACTGTTATAATAATCTTTTATTTCTATCAATGCCTGTTTCGGTGTCAATTTTTGTTCGAAAAAAGAATTGGCATCCATAAAACAAAAAGGATGAACCCGGAGTTGGGTAGTTTCTTCTTTTTCTAAATCGTACCAATAAAACGGCGAAGCGACTGATGCCCTGAAACCGTTGATACTCCCATAGCCCATCGAGAATTCATTTTTTATTTCGTACCGAATTAATTGCCGGTAAGTTTCGGGCAAGGTAAAGCGGATAAAATGCTGACGCGAATTTTCTATCATCTGACCGGTTATTTTACCCAGTATTTTTTTTTCGCTTCCCGTTAAGACCTTCTCATCACCGCTTTGCCAGGAAGGGTGAAGGCCGATTTTATATTTGCTGCTGCATTTTTTTATCAAGTCCCTGTATTCAAAATTATACGGCGATATATTTTTATCGTACTTACTTGTTTTTTCCGCCACGGGAAAAAAATAAAACGGTTTCAAATTGTGTTTTTCATGTAAAGCGTCCATCCAATTGTACGCATCAAACGGATCTTTTTGTTTGCCGGACAGCACGTTGGTTCTCTTCGTCAACTTTGACCAACGCCCCGCAAACAAATCTTTTAGAAAGCCGCCTGCATTTCTAAAGAAACCTTTATTGCTGTAACTCCAGGCTATATCAATATCGTAGGTAGGTATAAATTGGAATTCATTTTTTATAAATTGAAGCCCCGGAAATTTTAAGTGCAGTTCCTTTTTTAAATTCTCCAGCCAAACATTAATCAGCGGCAAGTGCAGAAAATTATTTTTGAAAGCAATTGAATTTTCATACGCATATCTTCCGTACATATCTTTTTGGTGCGGCAAATATTCTTCGTAGCGACTCAGTAGGTAAAAGGAAGCGGCGAAAATATCGAAAGAAAAATCACCGGCTGTTTTGTAAAATGCCTTAATGCCGCCGGTTTCAAAACAATCAATGATTTGCGGTTTAATTTCCGTTTCAAATAAAAACGGAACGGGGTTTATCCGGAATTCGTGGTTATCAATCTTGTTGCTGCTATAGTTTATTTTGGCGCCGGCGAATTTTTTAAAATAATTTACATCGGTTGTTACCTGTATTTTATCCTGCAATAAAAGACTGCCGGTAAAATCAGCTATGTATTGTAAGCGGGTTGTATTTTTTTCTGTATAGAGCAGCATAATCATTAAACCGATGCAAAATAGCAAAGAAGAATTAGAAAAGAACAGTCGGGAGATTGTATGTCGCGTAACCGGGAATTATTAAGCGGCCCGTGCTTTTGTATTCGGCATTTAATTTAAGCGCAAATCATACTTGCCTATTTTAAGGCCGTTATGATATACCTGTACACTGTAAAGCCCTTCCGTATACTCGGCCAATTGTATGGGGAGCACAATTTTTTTCTGCTCTCCTTTTGTATACTCAAAGTTTATTTTGCGGGTGTATTTGTAAATGCCGTCTTTTTTTGATACTTGGGCTCCGCTTTGCCACTGGTCATTTTGAATAACAGTGCCGCCCGGATCGGTCAGTACTAAAAATACTTCGGCATTTTTGATCGGTGTAATATTATTTTGCAAAAGAAAGGAAACCAAAAACCGATCGGTCTTATCGGCTTTTACTGTCGGTACTTCCTTGTCAGGACTTTTCTGATTCATTGCTTTAAAAATAAGTTCTGAAGCGATAAATGTAGACCCGGTATTGACAGTTTCCTCCAGTGTGTTTTTCTCCTGTATGGTTCTCACTGTATTCTGCTGTATGCCGTTCATTTCCAGCGTAAGCTGATTAAGCATTACGGTAAGTCTTTCTTTTTCCTGTACCAATGTATAATTTTTATTACTTACTTCGGCTACTTTCTGTTGCAGTATTTTTATTTTTTCACTTGCTTTATTCAAATCGTCTTTTGTAATACTTTCCCTGTTAAGTACTACAGCAATTTCATTGCGCAGGTTTACTATTTCGGCAAGTTTGCCTTTAAACTCGGTGTTTAAAGAATCTTTGCCAAGAGTTACCATATCCAGTTGGGATAAAGTAGTGTTATACATTTGCTGCAATGAATCATTGATGCCCTGTTGTATGGCCAGGCTGTCTGTTATAAAAACTTCTTTTTGCCTGACACTATAGTGGCTTTTATCGTATAAATGGTATGCCCAGGTACTTATAAGCCCTATGGAAACAAGCAGCAGCAGTAATGTTTTTGTATCCTTCATTTCAGAGGGCAAACTACTCATTTATCGCTCATTATCATAACTTTTGGCGATTGTTGTGGAAAAACTGTGAAGTGAAAAAAACAGCCCCCCGATACTCAGTATCGGGGGGCTGTTTTAAGTTATATAAAAGTCCGGTGATTTGTTTTAACCGAATAATCCGCCTTTTTTCAGTGAACGAACACCTTGGCCGATTTTGAAACCGTTGTGATAAACATCAATGCGATAATCGCCTCTCAGAAAATCAGCTTGTCTCATCGGAAACTCAACTTTTTTGCGTGTTCCCTGCTCGTAATTGATAGCCACTTTAGAAGTGTAAGTAATATCACCGTCGGTTCTTGTAGGTAATGTACCCGAACCCATTTCCTGTGAGCTTACCACTTTACCATCAGGCGCTGTTACCATAATGTACAGATCAGCAGGGCCTGATTTTGAAATACGATTTTCAACATCGAAAGAAACTACCAGCTTATCAACTTTTTTAGCTGTTGAAGTTGTTTTTTCTTTTCCGTTTCTTCTTTCATTCACCGGGGTAATTTGAATATTAGAGGCTGCGAAAGTAGAAGCTACGTCAACTGTTTTTTCTAATTCTTGTTTTTCCGCTACACGTGTTACTATTTCCTGGTCTTTAGTTTGAATGTCCTGTGTAAGCTGTGTATTGGAAGCGCTTAGTTGCTGGTTCTCGCCTGTCAAGCGGGCATTGTCAGCTTCCAGCGATGCGATAGAGTCGTTCAACGTCGCAATCTTTCTTTTTAATTCTACCACTTCTGCGGCACTGAGCTTGCTTTTCTTCAACGCAGCGGCAATTTCATTTTTTAACTTAGTTATTTGACTGTTCTTATCAGATAACTGTCCCTGCATGTTGTTATTAGTACCCGTTAAGGTATCTAATCTTTGTAAGGCATCGGAGTACTCTAATTTTAAAGAGTCCAATGAACTGAGTGCCGCAACTTTTTCAACCTTATTTTGTTGAATTTCTTCTGTAGTCGTGTTTTTATCGTACAGAAAATAGCCCCAAGTACCTAAAAGACCTGCTGCCAAAAGACCTATCATAAGGTTTTTAGCGTTATTCTTTTTAGGAGGTTGGCTTTGCGGAATGGCTGAAGGATAATTTGAGTCTGTCATTTTTAAAGGTTTTATTATGCTAAAATTAATATACTATTTCGACCTGAGCGGATAAATCTTCTTTGTAGTGTGCATCTACCCGCCTTGCGATAGCTCTTTTTCCGAAAATCGTGCCAATCTATTTTCTTTTTTTTAACAAGGCTGCATTTAAACGCTGCTAATACATCTGAAAGCCTTTATCTTAGCGCATTATGTCGGCCGAAAAAATAATTAAGGATTGGGAAAAAAAGTCTTTCAAACCCGTTTATTGGTTAGAAGGTGAGGAGGAGTATTTTATAGACCGGGTAGTAAACTATGCTGAAAATCAAATTTTGAATGAAAGTGAAGCCGGTTTCAACCTGACAGTTTTTTACGGAAAGGATGCGGCTTGGGCCGATGTTATTAACGCTTGCCGCCGTTATCCCATGTTTTCGGAGAAACAGGTGGTTATTTTAAAAGAAGCGCAGCAAATGCGGGATATAGAAAAACTGGAGCATTATATTGAAAGCCCGCAGCCGGCTACCATTTTTGTGGTGGCATATAAAGAGAAGAAGGTTGACGGTCGTACAAAAATTGCCAAATTGCTGAAAGAAAAAGCCGTTGTATTTACTACCAAGAAAATGTACGATAACCAATTGCCCGAATGGACAAGTGAATTGATACATGCAAAAGGATTAACCATTTCTCAAAAAGGATTGATGTTGTTGGTAGACCATATCGGCAATGACCTGAACCGGATTGAAAATGAAATTGAAAAGATCAGCATCAACCTGGGCAAACGAAAAAATATTACGGAAGAAGATATAGAACAGTACACGGGTGTAAGTAAAGATTTTAATGTATTTGAACTGCAAGGAGCCATTGCCGCTAAGGATTTACAAAAGACAATCCGCATTATTCAATACTTTGAAGCCAACCCCAAGGCGGCTCCCATACAATTGGTACTCCCTTCCCTGTACGGTTTTTTCAGTAAAGTGTTTATGATTTTTGGTATACACAGTCAAGATGAAAAAACCATAGCTGCGGGTATCGGCGCCAATGTATTTTTTGTAAAAGATTATATAAAAGCCGCAAAACTGTATGGCTATACAGGTACGGAAACTATTTTGCTTTTATTGCATGAATATAATCTGCGAAGCATAGGAGTAGGTGATACGGGAACACCTGATGCTTCCTTGCTGAAAGAGATGGTGGTGAAGATGATGAACTGAAAAGTTAAAACCCAAAATACAAAAGCCAATGCCCAAAAGTTAAAAGTCAAAAAAGTATATACTCTATAAACTCTTTATACTTTATACTCAAAACTTACAACACCTTCAAACTTTCCACCTTATCGTTATCTATTTGCTTTACCAGTTCTTCCAGCGAGTTGAATTTTACTTCGGAACGTAAATATTTTTTTACAATAACCCTGATGCTTTGCCCGTAAATTTCTTGTGCGAAATCAAAGATATTTACTTCAATTACTCTTTCCTTTCCATCAACCGTGGGTCGAAAACCGATGCTCATCATGCCTTTTAATAGTGAGTGGTGAGTGGTGAGTGGTGAAATACTTGTATGAGAAGATGCTGTATTGACTATTGACAATTCACTATTCACCAACTGAACATACACAGCATAGATACCATTGCCGGGTGTTATTTTTTCGGGATCATTACATTTCAGGTTGGCGGTAGGATAACCCAATTCTCTTCCCAGTTTATTACCATGTACTACTTCGCCTTCAAAAAAGAAATCGTATCCTAATAATTTATTCGCCATTTCAATTTCATTGTGCAAAATGGCTTCTCTTATTTTAGAGGAACTGATGGACACTTCATTTAATATATGTTTCGAAATTTCTTTGAGGGTATACTTAAATTCGGCTGCTTTTTGTTCAAGCAATAAATAATCGCCTTTTCGTTCTTTGCCAAAGCGGTGGTCGTAGCCGATGATGATGGTATGCGGGTGAAATTTGGCTACCAGGAAATTTTTAATATAATCTTCGGCATCCTGCTCGGCAAATAAATCGGTAAAAGGAACTATAACCAAATGATCAATCCCAATTTGCTTCAGCAATTCTATTCTTTCCGTCATGGTAGTAATAAGCCGTACGCCCAATATTTGAGAGGAAACTATTTTTCGGGGATGCGGATGAAAGGTGATGATAACGGTTTCGCCGTTAATTTTTTCAGCCTCTTGTTTCAGATTCTCAATTATCAGGCGGTGGCCCAGGTGTAAACCGTCAAACGTACCGATGGTGATGACTGCATTTTTAAAAACGGGTAAGTTGTCAATACTGTAATGTACTTTCATAAAGAGCTGTAAAGCTACGCATCAAAGCGCAGAAGTGGAAATGCGGGGTCCAATGTCATTAAGTTAAGCTCCGCAGGAACTCCGTGTTTATAGTTAAACATTATCTTTTAGTTGTATCCGGCTCCATGGGAGCCTTGTAAACTTTTTTCGTTGGCAAATACACTTGCTCAGCTATATTTACAATTTGTTTTTGCACTGCCTTATGAGGAAATTTTTCTTTTTAAATGGATTGATTGCAGATGATAAATTTCACGCGGCTCCGCAGGAGCCGTAATGCTCCACAGACGATCCGTCATACTATAAACACGATGCCCCGATGGGGCCAAATCGCTTAACTTAATGACATTGTGCAGCGGCCCTAATCGGCCGGCGTTGTATGCCGAAGATGCCTGATTACTGCAACTCATTAGTTTACCCGATAATCAATTACATTTGCGGCGATAAAAAAATTCTTCAATTACCAATTCACGCAAATGTCTTTGTATTCCAAACGCGGTGTTTCTGCACAAAAAGAAGAAGTACATGCTGCTACCAAAAATCTTGATAAAGGACTTTTTCCCAAAGCATTTTGCAAAATATACAAAGACGCTTTATGCGGCGATGAAGATTGGGTAAATGTAATGCATGCAGACGGGGCGGGTACCAAAAGTATATTGGCTTATTTGTACTGGAAAGAAACCGGCGATTTATCTGTTTGGAAAGGTATAGCGCAGGATGCAATCGTAATGAACCTGGATGATTTGCTTTGTGTCGGTATTTATGATAATATTCTTTTTTCTTCTACCATCGACCGAAATAAAAATGTAATACCCGCCGAAGTACTGGAAGTAATAATAAACAGTACACAGGATTTTTTTAATGAAATGAAAAAGTTTGGTGTGAACATTACTTTCATGGGCGGCGAAACCGCCGATGTTGGTGATGTGGTACGAACCATTGCCGTAAACGGAACCATGACGGCCCGTATACCCAAGAGCAAACTAATAAGCAATGAAAAAATAAAAGCCGGTGATATAATAATAGGTTTAGCGAGTTACGGTAAGGCCAACTACGAAACGGAATACAACAGCGGTATCGGGAGCAATGGACTGACCAGTGCAAGGCACGATGTGCTGAATAAATTTTATGGAGAAAACTTTAAAGAGAGTTATGATAACTCATTGGATAAGGATGTAGTGTATATCGGTAAATATAAAATGAGTGATAACCTTGAAGGGGTAACTGATAACAAACCTTCATCACTCACCACTCACCACTCACTACTCACTATTGGTCAGCTTATTTTATCTCCTACACGAACCTACGCCCCGGTGATAAAAGAGTTGCTCGAAAATCATTTTAACGATATACACGGTTTGATCCACTGCAGCGGCGGCGGGCAAACCAAGTGTATGAAGTATTTACCCGATAATGTACGTATTGTAAAAGATAATTTATTTGCGCCTCCCCCCATTTTTAAAATAATACAAGAGGCGAGTAAGTCCGACGATAAAGAAATGTACAGCGTGTTTAATATGGGTTGCCGGTTAGAAATTTATACAACAGCAGATGCAGCCGCCTCCATTATTTCAGTAGCGCAAAGTTTTGGTATTGATGCGCAAATAATAGGAAGGGTAGAAGTGGCTGATAAGCAGGAGTTGGTTATTACTACTGCAAATGGAGTGATACGGTTTTAATTTAATTAAAACCCTTTCTTCTTCGTTCCCTTCGCTGCTTCTGCATTTTTTGCATTCGGATAATCAAATACCAAATTGCAAAATGCTTTTACTCCTACATCCAATTGCGAGTCATCAATAACAAAATCGGGTGTGTGATGGCCTGTTGGTGTACCGCCTTTCGGCATACCACCCAAATTAAAAAAGAAGGAAGGCGCCTTGGTACCAAAGAAAGAAAAGTCTTCGGCGCCTGTCGTCCATGTACCTTCCTGTACATTACCATCGCCCGCTGCTTTTTGTAAAGAAGGTAACATACTGCTTACCAACTCAGGTGTATTATAAGTAACCAACGTTTTATTATCAATCGTTACTTCGGCTGTAGCGCCGCTTGCTTCAGCAATTTTCATAGCCGTCAGCCGAATACGTTCATGCACATCTTTTTGCATTTTACTGTCCAATGTTCTTATAGTACCGCTGAATGTTACTTCTTCGGGAATAATGTTTTCACGAACACCGCCGTTAAATTTCCCTACTGTAATAACCACGGGGGCCTTGGTTAAATCTTCCTGGCGACTTACAATGGTTTGCAAACCGGTAATGATTTGTGTAGAAACAGAAATGGGATCGATACCAACCCAGGGTGCTGAGCCGTGAGCTCCTTTACCTTTTACTCTTATGCTGAACCAATCGCTGCTGGCCATAAACGAACCGCTTTTGTATCTTAGTTTCCCTGCTTCTAATGACGAGCTGATATGTAAACCAAAAATGGCGTCCACTTTAGGGTTATCCATTACGCCTTCTTTCACCATCAATGGTGCGCCGCCTTCTTCTGTACCGGGGGGGCCTTCTTCAGCAGGTTGAAAAATAAATTTCACCGTCCCCGAAATATCTTTTTTCATACCGGCCAATACTTCCGCCGTGCCCATCAATATGGCAACATGTGTATCATGTCCGCAAGCATGCATTACCGGTACTGTTTGTCCAAGGTAATCAGCCGTTACGGTAGATTTATAAGGAATATCAACTCTTTCTTTAATCGGCAATGCATCAATATCGGCACGCAAAGCCACTACTGGTCCGGGCTTGCCGCCTTTTAAAATGCCTACAACACCGGTTTTGGCAACACCGGTTTGTACTTCTATTCCTAATTTTTTTAAATGAGTGGCTATCAGTTCGGCTGTTTTAAATTCACGATTGCCCAATTCAGGGTTTTGGTGAATATGTCTTCTCCATTCAATTACTTTGGGTAAAACCGTTTTTGCTTTTTGTTCAATTTGCTGCTGTACGGTTTGGGCGTTAGTATTTACAAAAGAAAAACAAGCTGCCGTTATTGCGAAGTATCTAACAATTCTTTTGGCGTAAACGGGATGGTGAAAATTTTTGCTCATAATATAAGTTGAATTAGTTCGGTTAAAATTGACCGGTCAATTTTATGTAACCGGCTTGCTTCTACTATTTGCTGAAAGTACTTTATTTTTTCAAATTTATTGTAATAAAATAATTTGGGATGCACCCTAATTTTAAACAGGTTCGCAGGCTGCTAATGCAAACAGGCAGTACCGGCTGCCTGTTTGTTGAGTGAGCGATTGTATATTTTTTTTGAAGTATTATTTATTCTTCTTCAGTTTATCCTTAAATACTTTTTCAAATTTTTCTAATTTGGGTCTTACTACCATGGAGCAATAAGGGTTTGTATTTTTATTCAGCTCATAATATTCCTGGTGATAATTTTCGGCGGCATAAAATTTTGTAAGAGGCTCAAGGGTAGTAACAACTGGGTTGCTGTAAGCGCCACTTTTATCAAGATCGGTTTTATACTTTTCAGCTTTTTGTTTTTGCTCATCGTTATGATAAAATATTACGCTGCGGTACTGCGTACCCACATCGGCGCCCTGACGGTTTAATGTAGTGGGATCATGTACCTGCCAAAAAACTTCCAGCAGTTCATCAAATGTAAGTTTGGAAGTATCGTAGACTATTTGAATACATTCCGCATGACCTGTTTCTCCAGAGCATACTTCTTTATAGGAAGGATTATCCGTTTGCCCGCCTGCATAACCCGATGTGGCGGATATTACGCCGTCCAATTGTTGAAAAATGGCCTCGGTACACCAAAAACAGCCGGTACCTAATGTGGCGATAGCTGTATTGGCAGGTAAGGTTTCTGTACTTGTTGCTGACATATTTTTATTTTGTTTTTTTACGGGTTGAGCACAGGAAATTAGTGCAAATAAACTTGCTGCGCTTATAAAGAGAAAATTTTTCATTGTTTGTATTTTGATATTCACATTCACCCATTTAAATTACAATTAATAAATGCTTTTGTTTATATACGAAGTTATTCCTTTTAAGGTTTAGCAAAGGTGGTTATAAATCGCTTGACTGCTCTGTCAGCGGTCTTACAAGTTGAAAGGCTTAACATTTCGTTGCGTTTTGACGGGGAATTGCCGGGTGATACTGAGCCGGGCTCGTTACAATGCGGATGGGTCGCTAAAATTTCGGGTATTGAAATGCCGCTGCGGATACAGGTACTTCGCAAATGCTCAGTAGAAGGCCTCACCCTCTTTCCCTCTCCAAAGGAGAGGGAGGTCAAGCCTTCGGATGTTTATCAACTTTTGTACTGACTCATCAAGTGCTCAATATAGAATCAGCAGTTGAAGTGAGTGACACAACAAAAGCTAAATAGCAGCAATGCAGCTTAGCTCATAATCTTTATCTTTGCGGCCTTATGACTGAAGAAATAAAAAAAGAAGAACACAAACTCAATTTCCTGGAAGAAATAATTGAAGAGGATTTGAAAAGCGGAGAGTATAAATCCATTGTTACCCGTTTTCCGCCGGAGCCCAACGGCTACCTGCATTTGGGGCATGCCAGCAGTATCTGTCTCAATTTTGGACTTACCAAAAAATATCCCGGCTACACCAACCTGCGCTTTGATGATACCAACCCCGTAACGGAAGAAACGGAATATGTAGACAGTATTAAAGAAGATATCAAGTGGTTGGGTTTTGAATGGAAGCATGAACTTTATGCTTCGGATTATTTTGATACGTTGTATGAATATGCTTTGAAGCTGATAAAAAAAGGTTTGGCTTATATAGATGACAGCAGCAGCGAAGAAATGGCTGCTATGAAAGGTACACCGACTGAACCGGGAAAAAACAGTAAGTACCGTGACAGGACGGTGGAAGAAAATCTTGATTTGTTTACAAGAATGAAAGCCGGTGAATTTGCCGACGGCACAAGAACATTGCGGGCCAAGATCGATATGGCGCATATCAATATGCTGATGCGTGACCCTTTATTGTACCGTATCAAACATGCGCATCATCATCGTACGGGTGATACGTGGTGCATATACCCTATGTATGATTTTGCTCACGGGCAAAGTGACTCCATCGAAAATGTTACCCATTCTATTTGTACGCTGGAGTTTGTACCGCATCGTGAGTTGTATGATTGGTTGATTGAAAAATTAGGAATCTTTCCTTCGCACCAATACGAATTTGCAAGACGAAATATTAATTATACGGTTACGAGCAAAAGAAAATTGCTGCAATTGGTACAGGAAGGTCATGTAACCGGTTGGGATGACCCGCGTATGCCGACGATTACGGGTTTGCGCCGTCGCGGATATACGCCTGAAAGTATTCGTGAGTTTTGCGACCGTATCGGTATTGCCAAAAGAGAGAATATTGTAGATGTGGGTTTGCTTGAATTTTTTGTACGTGAGCACCTGAATAAAATTGCATTGCGGCGGATGGTGGTGTTTAATCCTGTGAAAGTTGTTATCACTAATTTCCCTGAGGGCAGTCATGAAATATTGCACAGTGAAAATAATCCTGAAGATCCGAATGGAGGAATGAGAGAACTTCCTTTCAGCCGGGAGATTTATATAGAGCAGGATGATTTTATGGAAAACCCGGCTAAGAAATATTTCAGACTGGCGCCGGGACAAATGGTGCGCTTGAAAAGTGCTTACATTATTAAATGTGAGGAAGTACTGAAAGATACTGCCGGTAATATTACCGAACTGCATTGTACTTATATTCCCGAAAGCAAAAGCGGATCCGATACCAGCGGCATTAGTGTAAAAGGAACCTTGCATTGGGTAAATGCAGCCGATGCGCTGGAAGTAGAAGTAAGAGAGTATGATCGTTTATTTAAAGTAGAAAACCCTTCGGACGAAGAAGGCGATTTTAAGGAATATATAAATGCGGATAGTTTGAAAGTGGTAAAGGGTTTTGCCGAACCTGCATTGAAAAATGCGAAGCTCGACGATCGTTTTCAATTTATACGCAAAGGATATTATTGCATGGATAAGGACTCCGCTGCTGATAAATTAATCTTTAACCGAACGGTGACGCTGAAAGACGGATGGGCGAAGGAGGGGAAGAAGGGGTAATATTATAATCAAATAATGTAAAGCGTCCGCTTTTGCAGGGACTCTTTTTTCATGGACATATTACAAACTGATCAAATTAGTGAGATAAAGACGTATTATTTATTTTATATTAAAAAATTTAGCGGGAATTTTTACCAACCTCTCACCGTCTTTTGCGAGTATACTCTCAAAGCTAACCATATGTCCCTGCTTAGTAGCTGAAATGAGTTCGGATGTACGATCTACTGAAAGAAGAACCTCGACATGCTTGTCACTGCAAGGTCGCCGTTATCAAGGTCAATGTGGAATTGGTAAGAAACAATTTTCAGGGTTTTATTATTCGTTTGAAGTTTTAATTCAGTACATTTTTGTAAGTCCTCCAGCTTACATATTTCGTATCCCATGTCATCGGGACTGAACTTTGATAGTGCCGACGTTTTTAATCTTGTAAGCCTAACAACTACTACCTTCACCCGGTACTATGTTTTTGTCATTATTCATTAACGTGTGACGGGCATTGAGTATTCGCCGCCTGCAATTACAAAAGTTACAGGTTGTTTGTAATATGCATTTACCTTTTTTCGCGTTTTGTTCGGCGGGCAACCATTTTGGGCCGTTTTTAATAATATCAATACAATGCTGTGCCGTTTTGGAACCTGCATAATTCATTGTTTCAAACTTGGAAAGATTTCCTTCTTTATCAATAATAAATTGAACGGTGACGGTATATATTCCGGGTTTCCAACCTTCTTTTACAGCTATAGATGCATTTAAATTTTGTATTAAGTATTTTCTCCACTCATCCTGTCCACCCGGGAATTGAGGGCTGACTTCTGTTTTAGTGAAAACAGGATCATTCATTTCTTTGAACTTTTATGTCGTCTAATTTAAGATTAGTATTTTCAATAATTTCTAAAACACCATTTTTGCCAATTTCTCCATATTTATCTGTTGCCCATTTATTTTTCAAATAGCGTCATTGATCCTTTAAAAATTCCTTTCGACATAAACTTTTCAAGTTCATCTCTTGATATCTTTTCCGTAGCCTAATACTTTGCCGTTAAGAACAATCAGGTGAGTTATAAAGTATATCATCTTTGATCTATAGTCGTACGGTTCGGATTAAATACTGCTGCACCATCTTCCGTTGAAGCATCACCTGCATCGTCATCTTTTTTTATCACCGGCCGAGATTAAAGAACAATGGAGTCGGCTTGAATAACAACAGAATTAGTTTTTACTTTCTTTTATTGTTGCTTTGTTTAATACTATTACACCGTTTGCAGCCGTATTGCCATAAAGTTTTATGGCTTCTGCACTATTGACGGCGTAAAATTTACCTGATGTCGCATTAATTATTTTATTTTTTAATTGTTCCGGGCTCAATAGTTTGCCGTTAACAATTAAAATCGGTTTTTTTGTACCATCCGGAAATTCACTTCCCCAATTCGATAAATCTCCGTTTTCTATTGTTATATGGCCGCTTATTAAAGCAGGTGGCGAGTCTTTTAAAATAAGCGGAGCGATAAACTCAATATTTCCCGGCTCATCAGCTTTTAAAAGATTACTCTTGATTTTATCTGCTTTTTTTACAGTAATTATAAATGCGCTGCAAATAAGTAACAGCAGCGGTAATGCCATTACACGGCTGATATAATTATAACCGGGTTTTTTAATAGAGGTAATCATGGCAATGCGTCTTTTTATTTGGTTATGAAAAAAATAATTTGTGAGCCGGTTGGTTTGTGTGCCCAGGGCCTGCATCAAAAGCAGCTCGGCATAATTCCATTTCTCGTTTTCATCAGCAGCATACCTGTCGGCCAGGAATTCATGAATGGCTTTTATTTCTTTTTTTATAAGATGAAAGAAAGGATTGATCCAGAGTGCTACGGTCAGCAGTTCCAGGAATACAATATCCCAACTGTGTTTCTGTTTAATGTGGAAAAGCTCGTGTCGAAAAATTTGCCTGCCTTTGTCGGTATCCAATTCTATTTTGTTGTTCCAAAACAGCCAGCGGAAAAAAGAGAACGGAGTGCCTTCTTCGGAGGTATTGATAAAAGTAATTTGGTTTAATTTTTTCGGCGATGAGTGATTTTTGTTTTCAGGCGGTGTATGAGCTGAGTAAATTGAATTTTCGGACGCAGCTAATTTTTGTTTTGTGTTATTGCGCAGAAGTAAATGTATTTTATAAAGTGCAATGCAAAAGCGAATAAAAACTACCAAGGTAATGAAAAGATAAAAAGCCCAAACTGCTTTTTCTCCGGTAAAAAAAGTTTCAGAAGTTGTTGCGTTATTGACGATAGCCGTGTTTGAATCAAAATTATTAACAGAAATTACTCTCAGTGTTTGGTATAAAGCGGAATCATCGCTTTGCGAACCGGAAAAATAAACAGGTATATTTAAAAAAGGTATCAGCAGGCTGATAACTGCTGCTACCAATAAATAAAACCGGTTATACTGATGAAAGATTTTATTGCGTAAAAAGAGATGATAATAACCATACAGCATGCCTGAGGCTGCTGCTATTTGCAGTAAAGCAAAAAGGGTAGTATTCATTTTTTTGCGTTTTGTTGTTTTTTAATTTGTGCAAGCAGTGATTCCAGTTCTTCTATCGAGATATTATTATCCTTCACCATAAAGGATACTACATTGCTGAAAGAACCTTCGAAATAACCCTTTACCATTTGCTTAATACTGCGTCTTGAATATTCATCTTTATTTACCAACGGCACGTATTCGTGTTGACGGCCCAATACATTGATGCCGACAAATTCTTTTTCCACTAAAATTTTTAAAAGTGTGGCAACTGTGTTCTGGTGCGGCTTCGGAGCAGGCATTGCTTCTACAATATCACGCAGAAAAGCTTTTTGCAACTTCCACAGCACCTGCATTATTTGTTCTTCGGCTTTAGTAAGAGGTTTCATTTTTTTTTAATTGATAAATTAAAGCTATAACTAATTATTTAGTTTAACAACTAAGTTTTTAGTTTTATTTAATTTTTAAACTTTTCTGCTTTAGGCTTATTCAGAAAAAAAGACCTTATCGATATGTGCTTAAGTTATATTCCGGCGGTGACGGGCTGCCTGACTGAAGTGAAAAGCCCGGTGAGGATTTGTGTTAGGCTTCGTGCCGGACTTGTAACGGAAGGCAGGAACAAAATTTTTTTTACGGGCTTGCGATGTTTGGCTTATTTTGCAGCGTCGAAAAAAATAAACTATGAGCGAAGCAATTATAGAGATCAGCCATGCGAATATTTACCAGGGCACCAACTTGGTTTTGCAGAATGTAAACCTGCGGGTGAATAAGGGAGAGTTTGTGTACCTGGTAGGTAAAACGGGAACCGGTAAATCGAGTTTGCTTAAAACTTTGTATGGCGAGCTTCCGCTGAAAGAAGGAGAGGCCGTTGTCGCCGGTCATACTATAAAAAATATTAATTGGAAGCAGGTTCCTTTCTTGCGTCGCAACCTGGGAGTGGTGTTCCAGGATTTTCAATTGCTTACCGACAGGAACGTAAATGAGAATTTGAAATTTGTATTGAAAGCTACCGGTTGGAAAGACGAAAAATTGATGGACGAAAAAATTTTGGATGTATTGGATAAAGTGGGATTGAAAGCCAAGGGTTTTAAAATGCCTTTTGAATTGAGTGGCGGCGAGCAGCAACGTGTGGATATTGCCAGGGCATTATTAAATTCTCCTAAATTGATTTTGGCCGATGAGCCTACGGGTAATCTTGATCCCGAAACATCAGATGAGATTATGCAATTACTTTTTCATATATCAAAAGATTACGGCGCGGCGGTAGTAATGGCTACGCATGATTATATTGTAATTAATAAGTTTCCTGCACGTACCGTGCGTACCGAGAGAGGTCAGCTGATTGATAACGCTACTGTATCCATTGAATAATGCGTTTCGCATTCAGGCTGTTGTCAAATGACCGGCTGAGTAAATTTTTTCTCAATACCGTTTCTTCTTCTGTAAAAGGCCGGTGATACAGTTGTGTAATAACCGATGCCATCGCTTCGGGTGTATTGGCAATGTGACAAGCCTGCTCCAGCCCGGTACCGGCTACCATTGCATCATTCGCCAGGCAATGCCTGCCGTTAAATAAAGCATTGATCAATTTCAGTTTAATGCCCGTATTATTAAATGAGGGCAATACATTTATCTGCGCTTTTTGTATTAAATCATGCAATTCATTATCGGTAGGATTGGCTACCAAACATGTGTGCTGATAAAAATGAGCAAGGCTTTCAATTTTTTTTGATGGATTTTTGCCCGCTATTACCAGCGGCATTTTTATTTTAGAAAATACTTTTGTTATTAACCAAGCCGCAGCTTTTTCATTTTCGGATACGGAAAGATTGCCGTGGTATAAACAGAAATTGCCTACGCCATCCGGGTCATTAATATGTGTAAAAGGAGCAAAGGCTGCAAGATGAGATACCTCGGGTAAGCCGTATTCTTTTTTAAAAAGATTTGTATCATCATCCGTAATACAGGCATAATGCACATTGGCGGGTAAATGCTTTTCGTATTTTTTTAATAACCTGCTTTCATTCAAAAAATATATTTTTTTGAATAGGTTATTTTCCGACTTGGCTAATTGTTTGTAGTAAGCGCATTCATCATTGTGCAATCGAACAATAATCTTCCGGTTATTTTTATTTATTTCTTTTATTATACCGGTGCAATGCAGACCTTCCAGCAAGACCGGGTGATTATCCTGCTGCAGGTTTTGAATCAAACCGGCATTTATTCTTGAGGATACTATATACGGAAGCGTAAATGAAAATCCTTTATAGCCCGTTTTTCTTTCATACACATGTATGGTTTCGCAATATTGGTTTAGCTCGTTGGGTGTGCCACGCAGGTTGTAACTGAAATAGTGCAAATGAATTTTTACACCCTGTTCGTGCAATGCCTGTATTTTATACAGCATATCAATGGCGCCGCCGTAGTCGGCAGGGTAGGGTACGTCGAGACAAACGATATGTAGGTGAGGGCTCAATTATTAAATACAGATTTGTAGAAATCAATTAGTTTTTTTTCTTCCTTCCGCCAATTAAGCTCCTGCCTTGCTTTTAAGCAATTATCTTTAAGCTTACTGTATACAACATTATTACTTAATAAATTGTTCAGTGCGGCGGCAATTGTTCCGGGATTTAAATCATCAATTAATATTGCAACATTGTATTTATCATTAATTTTTTTATACTCCGGGTAGTTCATGCTTACCTGCGGTAACCCGGCGTGAATGTAGTCAAAAAATTTATTAGGTAAAGCAAGATATTGATTAAGGCCTTCTTTCTCGGCTACGGCGATGCCTATAGCAGCCTGTTGTGTAACCCGCCAAAGTTCATCGGGCGGCAACATTCCTTTTAATTCAATTTTGTCCGCGACATTATTTTCTTTTATTAATTGTTTTAATTGCAGCATAAAATTTCCGTCGCCGCAAACAATTAATTTGCCGCTTACCAATTTCATGGCCGGTATCAATTGTTCAAAAGCTCTTGCTTCATTTACAGCGCCTGCGTAGATGATGTTTTTCTCAGCAACCGCGCCGGCGTTCATTTCTTTCAGTACAGGCACGTTGCGGATGGTTTCATATTGTACTTTGTATCTTTTTGTAAACTCATTGGCAATGCTTTCGCTTACGGTATATCCGAGTTTGAATTTCGGTACCGCGTATTTTTCAATTCTTGTCCACATTTTTTTTACTGCAGGTCTTGTTATCACCTCTTTCATTTCTGTAAACAATTCATGCGCATCATATATTCTTTTGCATTTTTTTATTTTAGAAATAAATAAGCAGGGTAAAATGGTATCAAGGTCGATGGCGCAAACGGCACCCGGTTTTTTAAATAAAAGAAAAAAGAAAAGGCGAAGATTATGCTCCGCATAAAATAATTTTCCTTTCGTAAGAAAACAGTTTAGCCTTTTTTGTGTAAATGATTTTTCTGCAAGCGGCAGTGATGTTTTTAATTTTCTGCCTACTAATGTAACCGCATATCCGTTCTTCGCCAGTGTAGTGCAAATACGGTTCATGCGCTGATCGTACACCAAGTCATTGGTTACGGTAAAGTATATTTTTTTTAGTTTATTATTCAAAGCAAAGAAACTGAGTTGTAGATTTTCTCAATAGCTTCCACTGTTTTCAATCCGTCATCGGCGTAGGTAAACGGATGCAGATCATCTTTTAAAGCAAGCATCATGTTTTCATACACTTTATCATGGTTGCTCATGCTGCCCTTATAAAAACCGTAATCATTGGCGGCATTGGCTGTGCCCGTTTGTTGTAATGAAAAACCATCTGTTGCTTCATACTCCAATATATTCATGTATTCGCCGCTTATTTTTACAGTTCCTTTTTCGGCAATCAGGGTTAGGGAAACTTCCATGTTTTTATTAAATGTATTTACACTCCAGTTCAGCCCGCCTATTACGCCGCTTTCCATTTGCAAAGTAGCCACGCCTGTATCTTCAAACTCGATGCTGTTTTTATGCGCTGCGTTTTTCATAACACCCGTTACAGTTTTTACATTGCCCAATAACCAAAGCAGCGCATCTATATAATGACTGAACTGGGTAAACAACGTGCCGCCATCCAGCGCTTTGGTTCCCCGCCATGAATTGGCGTAGTATGCCGGCGGCCTGTTCCAAAAACAATTTAATTGAAAGCTGTAAATGGCGCCCTGTTTATTTTCGTCCAATACTTTTTTTAACGATTGCAGGTAAGGATTATATCTTGTAGATTTTACAACAAATAATTTCCTGTTATTTTTTACCGATGCCGCCATCATTTCTTTTGCCGAAGAAGAACTTATGGATAAAGGTTTTTCGCAAAGCACATGGCGGCCTGCCTGTAATGATTTTATGGAATGTTCGGCATGCAGGCCATTGGGAGTGCATACAGAAACGATTGAAAGATTCTTTTCTGCTGACAGTAATTCATCAATGCTGTAATAGGCTTTTGCAGCATATTGTTCAGCCAGTTCATCAGCTTTTTCTCTTACCACATCACATACGGCCGCCAACATACCGTATCTAATCATTTGTTCGGCATGCCGCGCAGCTATTCTTCCGCAACCAATTAATGCGAATTGTACCGATGATTCATCCATTATCTTTTATTCTTTTACTTGATAGCTGTGTTTAAATAAAGTCTGCTCCTGTCGTACTCTTAAAGCAGCTTTCAAATATACAGGTTATTGTACATGCCGATAAAAAAAGCCCTGGCTTTAAAAGCAGGACTTGTATACCATATTATACTAAGATCGTTTTATTGCTGTATGCCGTCACCTACACCCTGCATGCCTTCTCCTTCTCCTTTCAAATTTTTGCGTTTAAATAAGGACGCGTCAAACTTTCCGAAGCGCCAGTTAAAATTGATACGTACTACTTGCGGGTCGCGACGGCGAAAAACATTTTGTTCAAAAGAACTGCTTTCAGAAAAAATATTTGTTCTTCTTGTTCTGAAAATATCGTTCCAGTTTACAGAAATGGAAGCTGTTTTATTTTTCAGAAACTCATAACGCAATCCCATATCCACAAAATAATTGGGGCGTATAAAACCCTGTGATGCGTTAGTTTGTCCGAAGCCACCGCCAAAACCGCCGCCACCCCGCCAAAACCACGACCACCACCGCCTCTGCCACCGCCACCCGGCGGCAATACTGTTTTAGATTGATATTCGCCGCTCAATTGAAGCGTAAAGTTTTTTGGTAATTTAAATGTATTATTCAGTTTACCAAACCAACTTGCAAACTGATCGGGGTCCGGTTGCTTGGGATCGTTGATGGTGATTTTTGAAGTAAATAAATTGATATTCGGCACCATGTCCCACCAGGCGGTCATTTTAATTTTAGCGGTCAGTTCCAATCCGCTTACATAACTGTTATCAGCATTAATATACGTATTAATAATCAGGCTGTCACTCGGGCCGCCGTTTGTATTTAATTCTGTAACCTGGTAGCGGGTGATTAAGTCATTGGTATTTTTAAAATACAGTGAGGCTAATATGTTGTTACTGTTTTTTTCAAACATTTTTTGATAGCTCAATTCGAACGAATTGGTAAACTCGGGTTTTAAATCAGGGTTACCCCGGTTTAAATTCAGCACATCGGAATAATCGGTAAAAGGAAACAACTGGAAAAAATTCGGCCGGTTTATCCGTCGCGAATAATTTAACTGGAGGTCCTGATTTTTTTTCATTTTTTGACTAAGGAAAATACTTGGGAAAAGACTGATAGGAAAATCAATTTTAAAAGTTTGGTTTTTATCAGGCAGCACTCCTTCATAGTTTGAACTCTCGGCTCTCAATCCTAATTGATAACCGAAGTCTTTTATTTTATTAGAGTAATTGGCATAAGCGGCATAAACCTGGTCGTTACTGTTATATTCTACCGATAGCGGGGCGATATAAGTGGTTTGGCCGGTTACGGGATTTACAAAGAAGAAATTGTTTATACTGTTCACTTCCCTGAAATTAGCCCTGGCGCCCAATTCAAGTTTTGATTTATCCGTTAAAGGCGTAGAATAATCCGTTTGAATGGTTATATTTTTATTATCGCCGTTGGTAATTTGCTGTTGCTTGGCAGTGTTCCTGATGGTATAAGAAGGCAAATTAAACGTATCGGTTCGTATGTCGTTGGCATTATTATTTTTACTTGCGTTAAATGTTGCATCCGCCGTCCACTCACGTCCCGCCTTTGGAAAATTATGTTTGAAACTTAATTGAGATCCCATGTTTCTGAACTCGCCGAGAGTGTTTGAAGTACGCAGAAACGAAGATGAGTTTTTAGGATTACTCAGCGTATCAACTAATATATCATTTACAGAAAACGGTTCAAACTTTCCTTTTACAAAGTTTCCGTTAACGGTTAATGTATTGCGGTTGTCAATAAAAAAATCGGCGCCGAGCCGTATAAAGCGAAAATTACCGATACTGGTATTTTTATCGTTTTGATTAAAATACGTATCAGGATTATCTGTCATTTGAAGACGGGTGGTATTGCCGGTACTGATTGATTTACGCTGATTGTACATGGCATTACCAAACAGGTTCAGCTTTTGTCCGCGAATATTAAAATCGCCGCCGGCGCCAATACGTGCACGGCTGTCTATATTAGCACGAACACTGCCGTTATATCCTACTTTCTTTGCTTTCTTCAACACTACATTTAATATACCCGCCGTACCGCCCGATGCATCAAATTTGGCGGAGGGGTTCGTAATCAATTCTACACTTTCAATGGCATCCGCCGGTATTTGTTCAAGTGTAAGTGTAGTGGGCCGGCCATCAATAAAAACCTGCGGTGTATTATTGCGCATGGTTACATTGCCGTCAATATCTACCTGCAGCGACGGAATATTGCGCATGATATCTACCGCCGTACCGCCCTGCGACACAATATTTTTATCTACGTTAAATATTTTTCTGTCGATACCCAATTGCAAACCGGGTTTGTTGCTTGTTACGGAAACATTTTCCAAAACCTTTTCATCAATTTCTAATTTAATATTACCAAGGTCCTTATCCAGCGCACCAAGCATGGCACTCATATCGCCGCCGGGTTTCATTTCAAAAGAAACCGCGTTTTCATATTGCTTCACACCAATGGCGGACACTCTTAATTTAAATTGCCCCAGCATGGGTATGTTGTCCAGCGAAAACTCTCCGTTGGCTTTTGTGAGCATGCCATTTATAGTAACTTCTTTTCTTTTGCGGCTTACGGAGTCAAATTTATTTTGAATGAGTTGAACGGAAGCGGCTTCAATAGCTTTGCCCGACTTTGCTTCTACTATTTTCCCGTAAAAACGACCGGTCATTTGTCCGCCGCCGGCGCCACCGCCCCTGTTTCCCATGGGGTTTTGGGCAAAAGCGGTTAGTGTAATAAAAGCGGATAATAGGGACGAAAGGATTGTTTTCTTCATGTGCCATTTTATTGTTATGCAAAAATCGTGTTTAAAGCTGACAATCCGGTGACAGATTGATAGCCGGTAATAAGACAAGAATTAAAGGAAAAAGTTGGGCGGCGTTAACCTAAATTAACGGAGAAGACTGAAGAGCTGGAGAAGTTAAAGGTAAGATTGCGAAAATTTTAATCTTTACCGGCATAGTTATTTGAGTAAATGGCCGTTACTATACAATGCTTCCCTTTCATTTTGAGAAAGCAACATAGATAGCTGCAACATCTTTTTCAGTAAAAGAATTGCATTGCGGATATTGCTTTTCCCGGCTCCGTTAATACCATTTAGAGCGATCAAATTATTATGAAGTCCTAAAGATGTATTTAAACAGGAATGATAAGACTTAATTTCAAAATTTAATAACTTCATATTTTTAGTTTTACAATCTGTAATCTTTGTCACTTGGTTGCTGCCAACTCACCCCTTGGTGTAGGTTCTTTTGTTCCAAACATACCTGTTCTCAATTAGAAAGCGAACAGATGCTTAGTATAAAATAGTTTAACACCTAAATGAATATCGGATTGCCTTCCTGTCGTGAGGGGTGGGATATTTCGGCCAATATCCTGAAAAATATTTTACAGAAATATACAGGGGTAAACTTGTTTTCAGAATGAGGGGCAGTACTAAACGTATACCTTGCCAACAGGTTAAACCAGGATTAATAAAAATGGAAAAAGATAGTGCATGAAGTACCGCTGCCTTTCTAAATAATGGCTGACTGTTTACACTTCCCGCTGTTGCTGAAATATATTCTATTGCTGATATAGCCCCGATAGAAGCGCAAAGCCCCGAGCTACGTTTTGTTTCAGATATTTAGAATTGCTAAAGATGACAGGCAAACAAAACGTGGTAAGGGCTTGGAGCGGATAGCGGGAACGAAAGCTGAAAAATAGAAGAACCCCGACAGCTCATACATCGTATTATTGTCTTAAAAAAAATCCGCTTACTTTTGACAAAGAACCAAACCAACCTTTATGATTATTAACCGGCGTGTACAAACTTTAGATGAATTTACTATTCAGCAGTTGCGCAGTATTCCTAATGCTACGGGTGAGCTGTCTAACCTGCTGCGTGATATAGGCCTGGCGGCCAAACGTGTAAATGTGGAAGTAAATAAAGCGGGTCTGGTAGATATATTGGGCGATACGGGCAGTGTAAATGTGCAGGGCGAGGAAGTAAAAAAATTAGATATCTATGCTAACAACCAATTCCTGGGTGTATTGCGCCACGGTATCAGTTGCGCCGGCATGGGCAGCGAGGAGCTGGATGATATTGTAGTGTTTGATGATGGCATCAGTAACAACTCGAAATACGTAGTGCTTACCGATCCGCTGGATGGCAGCGCTAATATTGATGTGAATGTGTCGATAGGTACCATATTTGGCGTATACAAAAGAGTTACTGAATTGGGCAAGCCCTGCAATCATTCCGATTTTTTGCAGGCGGGTATAAAGCAAGTGGCGGCCGGTTATATTATTTACGGCAGCAGCACCATGATGGTGTATGCTACCCGTCGCGGTGTTAATGGTTTTACATTGGATCCATCCATCGGCGAGTTTACATTAAGTACCGCTGATATTAAATGCCCGGATTGGGGTAAAATATATTCGGTGAATCACGGTAATTATTTTCAGTACGATGAAGGTGTACGAAAATATATAACGGCTTGTCAGCAAAAAACAAAAGAAAACGGCGGCCCGTATACGCAACGCTACATAGGCAGTATGGTGGCCGATGTGCATCGCAACCTGATTAAAGGCGGACTGTTTATGTACCCGGGTACTGTAGATAAACCCAATGGTAAACTGCGATTGCTGTACGAGTGTAACCCTTTTGCTTTTATTGTGGAAGTGGCGGGTGGCCGTGCTACCAATGGTAAAAAAAGAATTTTGGAAATAGAACCTACCGAGCTCCATCAGCGTACTCCGTTTTTTATAGGCAGCAGTAAAATGATGGATGAGCTGGAGGAGTGTATGGCGGGTTAAGTGAAAGTGAAAAGTTGTAAGTTTTAAGTAATAAGTTAAGAGCAGCTTCTAATTTCTCAAAGCTCAAAGCTCGGGGCTTACAGCTTAAAGATGAGGGTGAGGTAAATAAATATGGTAACTATAATTAACTACGAAAAAAAATATCAGCCTGATTTTAAAAAACTAAATCTTGAATGGCTTGATAAATATAACCTGACCGAGAGTCATGATCTGATGATATTGGATGATCCCGAAGGAACGGTTATAAACCCGGGCGGTTTTATTTGGCTGGCAAAAGCGGATGATGAAATTGCCGGCACGGCTGCATTGATGAATGAAGGACACGGTGTATATGAACTGGCTAAGATGAGCGTAACTGCAAAATACCAAGGCAAAGGCATTGCAAAATTATTAATAGAAAAATGTATAACTAAAGCAAAAGAGATTGGCGCGGCGAAACTTTTATTATTTTCCAATCATCAATTGCTGGCTGCGCTAAGTATGTACGGGAAATATGGATTTAAGCATGTTGAATTTAAAGATTCGCCGTTTGAAACAGCCGATGTAAAAATGGAATTGGATTTTAATTTGTGACAGATGCAATATTTTTCTGAACTTAGCTGAACTGTATAAAGATATTTTTAAAAATTGGTAGTGTCTCAGTTTGAAATTTCCATTAAAATGCCATTTGAACCACATAGGCACATAGAAACATAGGGGTTCACATAGTGTTGCATTCATTTAAACCTATGTGTGTATTTCTAATGTGTACTATGTGGCTATGTGGTTCAAAAATTTCAAACTGAGACACTACCTAAAAATTGGCTTTGATATAAATATGAGCATTATAATTATATCGGTAAAAGACTTGGTAAAAAATTACGGAACCTTTCAGGCAGTAAAAGGAATTTCCTTTGATGTACATGAAGGTGAAGTATTTGGACTGCTGGGGCCCAACGGTGCCGGCAAATCTACTACGCTGGAAATTATAGAAACACTGCGACAAAAGACAAGCGGTTCTGTAACTGTGAGCGGTATGGACCTTGATAAGCAACCCGACGATATAAAAAAAGTAATTGGCGTACAATTGCAAACCAGCGGCTATTACCCCGGGCTTTCATTAACGGAACTGATACAATTATTTAACGGCTTGTATAATAAGAAGGTGAAACCGCTTGAATTATTGGAGATGGTAAACCTGCAGGATAAAGCAAAAGCGAAATTTAAAGATTTGAGCGGCGGGCAGAAGCAACGTTTCTCTATCGCTACTACGTTAATTAATGAGCCTAAAATAATTTTTTTGGATGAACCGACTACTGGCCTTGACCCGCAGGCAAGAAGAAACCTTTGGGAATTGATAAGAACAATACGTGCTAAAGGAACCACGGTAATTATAACCACGCACTATATGGATGAGGCTGAAGTACTTTGCGACAGGGTAGCCATCATCGATTCGGGAAAAATAATTGCTTTGGCTTCGCCCGATAAATTGATAGATGAATTGGTAGCAGGCGGTTTTGAAAAACCCAAAGAAGTAAAACAAGCTAATTTAGAAGATGTATTCATAAATTTGACAGGGCATTCGTTGAGAGAAGAATAATTGGATATTTCGAGTTCTTAATAAACTTTACAATATTAGGGTTCTTACCCCTCTCCCCGTCCGAACGGTTCATCCGGGCGGGCTTTGGAGAGAGTCTTTCCCGATTTATCGGGAGAAAGGGGTGAGGCCGATTTTATAAAACAAAAAATTATGTCAACAAGATTTTTTTACACTCCCATTGAAGACGCGGGAAATTTAATGGAGCCGCCGGTTGCTCCCGGTTATGCTGCCAGCTACCCCATTGGTGAGTACAAGCCGCAACCTTTTTCTATTGAACAAAAAATAGAATGGCTGGCCGATATAAAGTTTTTGCCGCTGCAATTGGAGAACGCCGTGCTTAACTTGGATGAAGCGCAACTGCATACGCCCTATCGCGATGGCGGATGGACGGTGCATCAGTTGGTACATCATGTGGCCGACAGCCATATGAATGCATATATACGTTTTAAGCTGGCGCTTACCGAAGATAACCCTACTATAAAAACATACGAGGAAAAATTGTGGGCCGAATTAAACGATGTGCAAAAATTACCGATTAATATCTCTCTTACACTGTTGCATGCACTGCATACCCGCTGGCACGAGGCTATGAAATTGGTAACGGACGATCAGTGGAATAACCGTACACTTTTTCACCCGGCGCAAAAAAAGACTATGCGTTTATGGACATTACTGGGCATGTATGCCTGGCACGGCCGTCATCATGTGGCACACATAACAACCTTGCGTGAAAAAAAGAAGTGGTAAAATAACCCCCTTTCCCCCTAAAGGGGATATATGATGAACAATAAGAAAGATATGAACTGGAAAATTCTCTCTTCTGAATATCTCTTCAACGATGTATGGCTTACAATAAGAAAGGATAAATGCGAATCGCCGCAGGGAAAAATTATTGATCCCTATTATGTGTATGAATTCTCTGCATGGGTAGCAGCTGTTGCCTTTACAGAAGATAATAAAATTGTAATGATACGGCAGTATCGCCATGCACTGGGCGAAACCTGTATTGAACTGCCCGGCGGATGTGTGGATGATACAGATAAGGATTTAGAAGCTGCTATTGCAAGAGAGTTGCTGGAAGAGACCGGTTATCAATTTTCATCGTATGAAAATTTAGGAAAAATTTCCGCTAACCCTGCCGGCAATAATAATTTATTGCATATGTTTTTGGCTACCGGCGGTAAAAAAATAAAAGAACAGGCATTGGATGCTAACGAGGAAATAGAAGTAGAAATTTATTCTGTTGATGAAGTAAGACAAATGCTGAAAGAAAATAAAATCATCCAGGCCATGCATGTAAGTTGTATACTTTATGCATTTGAAAAAATGGGAATAACCAGATTGTGGAGGTAATAATATATTTATTGCAGCCTCCGCAGAATATATATCACGATACTAAAGATTTAAATTTCGCTGTGGATATTTTGTACAACGGAAATAACGGGAAATACATCTTTCGATAAATGCAGCTTTCAAAATAATAGAGAGGCTTCCTTACACCCCTTTAGGGCCCGCCCGTGCCGGTACGGACGGGGATGGGGGCGTCATGGGGGCGTTATTACTTCTCCCACCAAAAAAACACTGCCACAAACTAAAATCAAATCTTCTTTTTCAGCTTTTATCATTGCTTCTTTCAAGGCGATGTTTACATTGGCAAAGGTTTTTCCGGCTAAACCTTTTTTTTCTCCTTCGGCCTTCAATGTTTCAGCATCCATTGCACGGGGAATAGCGGCTTGTGTAAAATAATATTCGGCAGACTTTGGCAGCAGCGAAAGCACTTTACCAATCTCTTTATCTTTTACCATACCTAAAATGATATGCAGGTTTTTATGCGGCGTTAGTTCCAATTGCTGTACTATTTGTTTTACGCCGTCTTCATTATGTCCTACATCCAATACTACAGTTGGGTTATGATGAATAATTTCCCAACGACCGTGCAAACCCGTTAATTTTTTTACATGCGGCAATGCTTTTTGTATAATGTGTTCATTTGTTTTCCAACCCATATTATGTAATACAGCACATGCTTCCAAAACTAGTCAACAGGTTTTTAGTTTGGTAAATACCGGTAAGATCAAGATGAAAAGTTTGCGATCGGTTTTATGTTCTTCCGCTACTTCGACAACCAGTTCATGATGCTGCCATTGCCAATCGGGAGTATTTCTTTTTTTATCGGCAAAACTGATTGCAGCATTTTTTTCTTTTGCTTTATTTAAAAAAACGGGGGCTGTTATTATATTGTGTTCTCCCAACTACTACCGGTGATATTTTCTTTTATGATGCCCGCTTTTTCACCGGCAATGGCTTCCAATGTATTGCCCAGCATATTCATATGGTCGTAGCCAATATTGGTAATAATAGAAAGTTCGGGAGTGATAATATTGGTACTGTCCAACCGGCCGCCCAGATCCTACTTCAATTACTGCGATGTCAACTTGCTGCTCCGCAAAATAATCAAAAGCCATCGCGACGGTTATTTCAAAAAAACTGGGTTGTATTTCTTCAATCAGCGGTTTTATTTTTTCGGTAAAATCGATTACAAATTCTTCACTCACCTCTTTACCGTCAATTTTTATTCTTTCCCTGAAATCTTTTAAGTGCGGCGATGTGTACAAACCGGTTTTATACCCGGCCGTTTGCAGCACGGCCGCCAGCATATGACTTACTGATCCTTTGCCGTTAGTGCCGGCAATATGTATGCTTTTAAATTTTTTCTGCGGATTATTTAATTGATTACAAAGTGTAATGGTATTGGTTAAATCATTTTTAAAAGCGGCTGCTCCAATACGGCTGTACATGGGCAAGCGGGAAAAAAGATAGTTGATGGTTTCGGCGTAGTTCATTAATAAAATTTATTCTGCGGGTTTTTTCAGCATAAACAATTTTGCAACGGCGAAAATAATACCTGCGCAAATGGTAATCATTCCAAGAGTCAATAATTCATCTGCATACGGCCAATGTCTTATTTTAAACAGCGCACCGATTATTTGTATTAAATACCCGATAAGAAAAATGGAGAGAGGCCATTTGAAAAAGTAAAGTCGCTTCATTCAATTAATTTTTTCAAAAATATGTTATTAGCAATTACATTTTTGAAAACAAATCAAAAGCCGGCCAATCCTTATTTCGAAACTCGGTATCCAGAGCGCTATAATTTAATAAAAATTACCGGGTTGCAGGAGTTTAAATCCGCCAAAGGCGGATGATATTGTTATAGAATCATCAATTTAAAGGTTAAGTAAACTCCGAAGAGCAATGTCATTAAGTTAAGAGCTTTCAATTGCCTTGCCCTTCAGGGCAAGGATAAAATGTTGATAGATTGTATTGGCTTTAGCCCAAAAAACGATTTGGCTAAAGCCTGCAATACAAAAACAATTGCTATCACCGCCCTGAAGCCTGCCCGAACGGAACGGGCGGGGGCGGTGCAAATTATCAGTTGATCCTTAAATTAATGACATTGGCCGAAGGGGTGATATTTTATACCTCCGTTCGGTGTTTAGCAGTTTCATTATACCTGTTACTATAACAATATCATCCGCAGGGCGGATTCTTCCGGCATTTTAAAGTGAGAAATTACCCGAAAGATTTCGGTGCTAAAAACTTCTTTAAACTTATAAGTGGTTTTTAAAATAAAAATGCCGTCCTGATATTTATCAAAACGGCATTCAAAAAAATTTATACTTACTACTTAACAGTAAAATTAAATATCACTTTTCCTTTTTGCCCGCCGGGGCTTGCGCCAAATTTTAATTGAAAAGCCCTGCGCCTTGCAATCTCTTTCATTTCCGCAGTAGCTGTTCCGGTACTGCCTTTCGGTTGGTATGTAGCCGATGTTACTTTGCCACTTTCATTTACTGCTATATCCATCGCAATTTTCGCATTGTTATTAAACTCGTCTTCAAAACTTTGCGGAGGTAAATTAAAAACCTGTGTCCCGAAATTTTTTGGCCCTGTACCATTTCCATTTCCTCCGCCGCTGCCATTACCGCTACCGCCACCACTTCCGTTGCCGGTGCCTACACCATTGCCTGCCCCTGAACCGCCGCTTCGGTTATAATCTTCTGCCGCGCCACCACCTGTGCCGCTACCACCGGTTGTTTTGCCCAATGTAGCTTTTGGTCTTGGCGGTGCGGGTGGTGCAGGATTAGGTACTTCTTTTGGCTTAGGTAAAGGAGTATTACTGTTTACTTTAACGGCTGTAGGTTTAGGATTAACCGGTTTTTTAATTTCAACTTCTTCTTTATTCGCATCATTCGTTTCTACATCTTTCGATTCTTCTTCGCCGGGAGTGGGAGGGCTTGGGGGTGCAACACCCGGGTCGCCAATTGCTTGTACGGGATTGCCGCCACCACCACCACCTTCCTGTACAGGTGGTATAAATTCTTCAATGGGTTCATCTGCAATACTTATCTCAACAAGATTATCCGGAACCGGAACAGGGTTCTCGGGTATTTTCCAACGTATAAAAATAATTGCCAAGACCAACAGGATAGCTGTAAATAATGTGTAGCCTGCCGCTTTGGTATTCTTTTTTGTTTCAGATTGTTTTGTCATTACTATGGAGTTAGTCATACAAATTTACATTTATGTTCGTTATGGTGCCGGTCTTTTTCTGTATTCTTACCTAACGATGCAATTTGCATGCAACTTGCACAGAACTGAATATTAAAACTGTTAAAATTTAGCTTTGAAATAATACTATCCGGTCGGAACGGTTATTTTAGCTAAGCTCCGAAGGAGTTCCGTGTTTATAGCTGAGCAATAACTTATTAGCAGCACCTGCTCCATGGGAGCCCCGTAAACTTGTCCGTAGATATTTACAATATTGTATCTGCACGATCTTATTTTTAAGGAGTATTTTTTTTTGAATGTATTAGTCAGTAAATGATAAATTTCACGGGACTCCCATGGAGCCGGACTACCATACTGAGGCGGTTTTCTATAAACACGATGCCCTGCCGGGGCATCGTTACTTTACTTAATTACATCGTTGATATCCCGAAAGGTTACCCTATTCTCTTATAAATCCAATAGGGGAGGCATTTCATTATCCATGCAATCAATGCCCAACGACGGGTGATATATACCCTGCGTTTTTTGTTTTTGATAGCCTTATAAATTTGTTTTACAGCTTTATCAACAGGCGCTACCCAAAACTGCCCGTTGCCCTTGGCCATTTTGGTTTTTATAAAACCCGGTTGTATATCTGTTGTATAAATTAAAAGATCGGGGTTTTGTTTTTTTAGTTTCCGTGCTTTCATAGCCAAACCTTCCATATATATACTCATAAAAGCCTTGCTTGCACTGTACGCCGGCGCAAAGCTGTTGCCGCGTATGGAAGCGATGGAAGAAGTAGCGGCAATATGGCCGTGTCCCTGTTTTATAAAATAATTAAAAGCGTAGTTTACTATTTCTATAAAACCGTTTACATTAATGCCCACCGTTTGTTTTTCAATTTTCCAATCCAATGTTTCGCTCGGGTCACCGTAACCGGCATTGTAAACCAATAAATCAATGCCGCCCGTTCTGCCAATCAGTTTTTTTACATGCTGTATATTTTCCGTACCGGTTACATCAAAGCATTCGGTAAAAATGCGGTCGGGGTATAATCGTTTTATTTCTTCCAATAATTCATTTCTGCGACCTGTAATACCAACGGTGCAATTATCTTTGGCGAATTGAATCGCTAATTCTTTCCCAATACCCGAAGTAGCACCTATGATGATTACTTTCATGTTTTAAAAATATGTATTATTGTAATAATTTAAAAGGGATTATTCCCCTAAAAATTGTTAGTGTATTTTTTTAAAACCATTAATTAATCCATTCAAACTGAATTTATGAAGAAGTATTTTATCCTTTGCTTTCTTATTAGTGGATATTTCTCCGGTTTTGCCAATGAAATTAAAAAGCCGGTTGAGGATTCCGCATTTATCTATATTTACAGGGCGGGTCAATTTTCAGGGTCTTTATCCAATTGGGCTATGTTTGTTGATGATAAAAGGATTTGCAAATTGAGTAACGGAAAATTTATTAAAGTTTACGTTACTCCCGGTAAGCACAAAGTGTCAGCCAAAATCGGCGGGGTTGACTTATTTAAAAAAGAAACGGAAGTAGAAATAGAAGTTGAGGCCGGTGGTACTTATTATGTTGCCTGTAATATAAAACAGAGTATTACAAGAGCAAGGCTGGAGATGATTGAGGTAACAAAAAGTACAGGACAAAAGCAAATGGAAAAGATGACCGTGGATAAGTGCCAGGAAGCGGAATAAGTATATTTATAAAACCTCTGTTATCGGTTCATTAAACCACATATGGGCTTTATTTAAAAAAGATGTATTGCTTGAGATAAGACAGCAATATACTTTCTATGGTATAATGCTGTACATACTGGCCACCATCTTTGTTTTGTTTTTGGCCATGCAGGAGCCCGAAAGTGCTGTTTGGAACGGACTGTTTTGGGTAATACAATTATTTATTTGCATCAATGCGGTGGCTAAAAGTTTTTTACAGGAAAGTCGCGGTCGCATGTTATATTTCTATTCAATAGCCGGACCCCGTGATTTTATTTTGGCCAAGCTCTTATTTAATTCCTTGCTCATGCTGGCGATGAGTTTACTCAGCTTAATATTATTTACATTATTTCTTGGCAATCCTGTTCAAAAAATTTTACCGTTTATCGGTTTGGTTATGTTGGGTGGTTGGGGATTAAGTTTAGTATTTACTTTCCTGGCCGCTATAGCCGCCAAGGCGCAGCAGAATGCCGCCATCATGGCTATACTTGGGTTCCCGGTTATTTTACCCCAACTAATTTTATTAATGAAAGCAAGTACGGCCGCTTTTACCCTGGGTGCAGTTATACCTCTTAATACAGTTTTATTATTGACCGCGCTGGATTGTATGATTATTCTGCTGGCTGTTATATTATTCCCTTTTTTATGGAAGGATTAATGCAATAGACGATATGCAATGGGCAAAAAGTCAAAAGTCAAAAAATAAAAGAATAATATCCAATATCTAAATACTATATACTTAATACTAATATCTAAATACTTTCCGACTTCCTGCTTCTGAATTCTTCCCTCGCAGCCCCGATTCTTGTTTTGTTTCTTGAACTCCGTTCCCTTATTTTTGCTACCTGAACAATTGTTAGTGCTTTGTGAAAGGCATAACAATAAAATAACTATATGCATAAATCCTGGTGGAAAATAGTAAGTGTCGCTTTACTTGTTTACACATTTGTTGCCGGGCTATTATTAAACGTACCCCGTCTGCCGGCCCTCGGCGAAACCATCCGTAATTTGTATTTCCATGTTTGTATGTGGTTTGGTATGATGATACTTTTTACGATTTCGGTCGTATATGCTGTAAAATATTTGCGCGGCAATAAATTAATACATGATATATATGCCCGCCAGTTTACCGTGGTGGGTATTTTGTTTGGCGTATTGGGTTATGCTACCGGCGCTATTTGGATGAGTTATACATGGGCCGATCCCAACAACCCGGCATTTGAATCTTTCTCTGCTATTGCAAGAGAACCTAAATTGATTGGCGCGGCCATAGCTTTGCTGGTTTATTTCGCTTACCTTATTTTGCGGGATTCGATACACGACATTGATAAAAAAGCAAGAGTAAGCGCCGTTTATAACATATTCGCATATGCTATGCTTTTCCCTTCTATTTGGATATTGCCCAGAGTACTGCCAAGCCTGCACCCCGGGCAAGACGGTAACCCGGCGCTTGATACAAAAGATATAGATAACAGTATGCGGATTATTTTTTACCCGGCTGTTATAGGCTGGACATTGCTCGGTGTTTGGATTGCTACACTTAAAATCAGGCTGAATATAATTAAAGAAAGAAAACTGCTTAAAGGATAATTTATGAGAAAACTTTCCGTTCTTCTTACTGCACTGCTATTTTCATTTTCAAGTTTTGCACAAACCGGTATGCCTGATGCGGAAATGGCTGACCTGATGCGAAGCAACGGAAGAATTTATGTGGTTGTAGCCGTTATGCTTACCATACTTATCGGTCTTGTTTTATATATCGTACGATTGGATAAGAAGATAAGCGCTATGGAAAAAGAAAAAAGGGATTAGCAATAAAGAAATTTTTTTTAATCATTCATATAAAATCTAACGAACATGTCTGCCAATCATGAATATAGTTTTTTCGGTGCGGTTGAAAAAAGTTTCGACAAAGCCGCCAAGTTTACTTCTATCGATCCGGGTTTGCTTGAGCAAATCAAGCAGTGTAACTCCGTGTACAGGATGCACTTTCCCGTAAAAATTGGTGATAAAATAGAAGTCATTAAAGCTTACCGCGTACAACACTCGCATCATAAAACGCCGTGCAAAGGCGGTATTCGTTTTGCTACTTCGGTAAACTTGGATGAAGTAATGGCCTTAGCCGCGTTGATGACATACAAATGCGCCATTGTAAATGTACCTTTTGGCGGAGCTAAAGGCGGTATCTCCATTGATCCGAAAAAGTATACGCCGTATGAACTGGAAAAAATTACCCGTCGTTATACACATGAGTTGATCAAGAAAAATTTTATAGGCCCGGGTACCGATGTACCTGCGCCTGATTATGGAACCGGCGAAAGAGAAATGGCCTGGATATTAGATACCTATACAAGTATGAAGCCCGGCGAGATTGATGCAGCGGGTTGTGTAACCGGTAAGCCGGTAACACAGGGCGGTGTTCGCGGTCGTCGCGAAGCAACGGGCTTGGGTGTTTTCTTTGGCATACGCGAAGTTTGTAACATGCCTGATACAATGAAAAAATTGGGATTGCCTATAGGCATTGAAGGGAAAACAGTAGTAGTACAGGGCTTGGGTAATGTAGGTTATCATGCCGCCAAATTTTTCCGCGAAGGGGGTGCAAAAGTTATTGCATTGGCCGAGTATGAAGGAGCAATTATGAACCCGGCCGGGTTGAATGAAGAAGATGTATTTCAACACAGAAAGAAAACAGGTTCTATTTTAAATTTCCCCGGCGCTACAAATATCGCCAACTCAACGGATGCATTGGAAATTGAATGTGATATTTTAATCCCCGCTGCATTGGAAAATGTAATTAACGGAGAAAACGCACCGAGGATAAAAACAAAAATAATAGGAGAGGCTGCTAACGGTCCGCTTACACCTGAAGCAGATGAAGAATTTATCAAACGAGGAATATTGGTAGTACCCGATATGTATTTAAATGCAGGCGGTGTTACGGTATCTTATTTTGAGTGGCTAAAAAACCTGAGCCATGTGCGTTACGGACGTATGGAAAAAAGATTTACAGAGGATATGAATAGTAAAATATTGGGACAGATAGAAGGCTTGACCGGTAAAAAAGTAGAGACATCGGAAAGAGATATGATTATGCACGGCGCCGATGAGGTAGACCTGGTACGCAGCGGTTTGGAAGAAACGATGATTGCCGCTACAAAAGAAATTATGGATTGCTGGAAAAGTAATCCTACCATACCTGATATGCGTACGGCCGCGTATGTAGTTGCTATCAATAAAGTTGGAACCAGCTACGCCGAGTTGGGTATATTTCCGTAAAGTATTTTTTTGAGTTTTGTAATTATAAAAAAAAATCTCAGTCGAATTCGGCTGAGATTTTTTTATGTATTTTATTTTTAAGTAAATGAAATCAGGCTTGTACTGCAGCAATACCCGGCAAAACTTTTCCTTCAAAATACTCCAGCATAGCGCCGCCGCCGGTAGATATATAACTTACTTTATCGGCGAAGCCGAAATCATTTACAGCCGATACGCTGTCGCCGCCGCCAACTAATGAGAATGAACCTGCAGCAGTAGCATCCGCCACGGCCTGTGCGATAGTTTTAGTGCCGTGCTGAAATTTTTCCATTTCAAACACACCCATCGGGCCGTTCCATAAAATAGTTTTTGATCTTTTAATCACATTAGCAAACTGCTCGCATGCATTGGGCCCGATGTCCAATCCCATCCAACCGGCGGGAATATTATTGCTGGGTGCGTTAGACGTTTGTGCATCGGCGGCGAATTTGTCCGCAATAATAGAATCGGGCGGAAGATGAATACATACACCTTTCGCTTCCGCTTTTTTTAATAACTCCGCGGCCGTTGTTAAACGATCTTCTTCACAAAGTGAATTACCGATATTGCCGCCCTGCGCTTTCATAAAAGTATATGCCATACCGCCGCCGATAATGATGTCAGTTGCTCTTTCCAATAAATTTTCAATGATTAAAATTTTATCAGAAACTTTAGCGCCGCCGATAATGGCTGTAAAAGGTTTTTCGCTTTTGTGCAATACTTTTTCGGCGCTTGCTACTTCGCCTTCCATCAGCAGGCCAAACATTTTTTTATCCGCAGCAAAGAATTTTGCAATAACAGCTGTAGAAGCGTGGGCACGATGCGCCGTACCAAAAGCGTCATTTACATATACATCGCCAAGCTTGCTTAGTTTTTGTGCAAATGCTTCATCGCCTTTTTCTTCTTCTTTATAAAAACGAAGATTCTCCAACAGCAATACCTCACCGGGTCTCATCATACCGGCTGTAAGATAAGATTGCTCACCAATACAATCATTAGCAAAGAATACATTGACAGGCGCCGCGGCTCCTTCATTCAATAATTTATGCAGGTGAGGCACTAAATGTTTTAATGAATATTTTTCTTCGGGTCCCTCTTTGGGTCTTCCAAAATGGCTCATGAGGATAACCATTCCGCCGTCGGCGATTATTTTTTTAATGGTGGGAACGGCGCCCTTCATGCGGGTGTCATCCGTTATTTCAAATTTATCATTCAGCGGTACGTTAAAATCTACACGTACCAGGGCTTTCAGATTTTTAAAATTGAAGGAGGAAAAATTATTCATAATTTATCAGTGTTAGCGCTTTGAAATGTATAAAATCTTTAGTCATACTTATTGTAAGGTCAAAAGTATAGTTTGATTTAACAGCCGGTAAGACGGTAAGGCGGAAAGAAGGTAAAACTAATAAATAGAATTTGCCGTCTTAACGACTAAAAAAACTTTTGAGATCACTTATACTTTCAATTGAAAGTAAATAAAAAACCGCGGCAATACAAAAATGGGTGGATTGCCGCGGTTATATTTTTTATTGAAAAATATATTTTATTCTATTTCGAGATAAGACCGGCAAAATATTTTACCGTACGTACCAGTTGACTTACATAACTGTTTTCATTATCGTACCAGCTTACTGTTTTTACCAATTGGTGGTCACCCACCGTTACCACTTTAGTTTGCGTGGCATCAAATAATGAACCGTACATAGTACCGATAACATCGCTGCTTACAATTTCATCTTCGGTATAACCAAAGCTTTCGTTGGCAGCAGCCTTCATTGTTGCATTGACTTCCTCAAGCGTTGTTTTTTTGCCCAGTATACAGGTCAACTCTGTTAATGAACCTGTGATTACGGGAATGCGTTGCGCACCGCCGTCTAATTTTCCTTTCAGTTCGGGCAATACCAAGCCAATGGCCTTAGCGGCGCCGGTACTATTGGGAACAATATTAGCCGCGGCTGCTCTGGCCCTGCGAAGATCACCTTTCGGATGCGGTGCATCCAATGTATTCTGATCGTTGGTATAAGCATGTACAGTAGTCATACTGCCCGCTACTATTCCAAACTTTTCGTTCAATGCTTTTGCCATTGGCGCCAGGCAATTGGTAGTACAGCTTGCACAGGAGATAATAGTTTCGCTGCCATCCAGTATGCTGTGGTTTACATTAAATACCACTGTTTTTAAATCGCCGGTAGCGGGAGCCGATATTACAACACGTTTTGCACCCGCAGTAATATGAGCAGCCGCTTTATCCTTATCGGTAAAAAAACCGGTGCACTCCAATACTACATCCACACCGTGGCTGCCCCAGGGAATTTGCGCCGGATCTTTCTGCGCATATATTTTTACTTCATCACCATTTACTGTTATAGAGTTTTCGCCGGATTTTACTTCCGCATCAAAACGACCCTGCGCACTGTCGTACTTTAATAAATGGGCCAGTACCTTAGGACTGGTAAGATCATTGACCGCCACTACATCAATACCTTCCATTTTATAAATTTGGCGGTAAACCAGGCGACCGATGCGTCCGAATCCGTTGATAGCAACTTTAACTGTGCTCATGGTAATAAGAGAATTTTGATTTTAAATTTAAATAGCGGTGCGAAGGTAAGGATTGCTGTAAAATTTCGGCTTGCGAATTTGGAAGTAAGAAACGGAACGGCAATTAGTTATTCCAAACTATATAATCTATACAATATATATTGTATTATGGTTTCTGTGCGGGATGAACAGTTCCCGGCTACGGTAAAGTAACAGGTTGTTTTGCTTTTAGCGGACTGTATTGGGTTTCAGACTGTTTTCTTAATAATAAGTGTGTAAGTTCCGGGCCGAATGAGCAACAGAGAGAGAAAATTTTTTGGCTCGTTATAGCCGGGTGGTTATCTTTGCCGTCCTTTAAACGGCCCGTTCGTCTAAGGGTTAGGACACCACCCTTTCACGGTGGTGATACGAGTTCGAATCTCGTACGGGCTACAAAGCTCCGCTTATCGCGGGGCTTTTTGTTTTAAATAACACAACGAAACACATTGGTTGGGCCGATTAAATAGGGCGGAGAGATTTACCCGCATCCGAACAGCGGGGCGGGCAAAATAGTGAAAATCGTTGCCGGGCAAACCGGATGTACTATACTATATTGCCGAAACAGTTTTATTTTGTTTGATAATTGAATAAAAATAGCATGCTCGACTTTTTTAAGAAATACAGAAAAGAAACTGCACTTGTTGCCGGCATTGTATTGTGTCTAATTTTCTTTTTTGCAAATCCCTTTGGCTTGGCGCCAAAAGCAAAATTAGTATTGGCTGTTGCTGTATTAATGATAAGTTGGTGGGTATTGGATGCTATGCCGCTGGCTGCAGTTGCTTTAGTGCCGCTGGTTTTGTATCCGTTGCTGAATATTAATTCCATCAAAGAAACATCCAAAGCTTACTCAGATTCTATCATTTATCTTTTTCTCGGTGGCTTTTTCCTGGGGTTGGCAATAGAAAAATGGAACCTGCATAAACGTATCGCTTTGAGTATTATAAAATTTACCGGTACAAACGGCAATAATATTATACTCGGATTTATTTTATCTACCGGTTTTTTAAGCATGTGGCTCAGTAATACGGCCACTACCATGATGATGTTTCCCATTGCCGCATCTGTTATTCATGTTATTGGCAAACATGCGAATGAAGGAGCCAATATCAAGAATTTTTCCTTAACACTTATGTTGGCCATTGCCTATGCAAGTAATTTCGGCGGTATTGCTACCATTATCGGTACGCCTCCCAATGTTGCGTATGTGCGGCATTTGAATGAACATTATAAACACGGAGTTGATTTTGTAAAATGGATGTTGCTGTGCATGCCCTTAGCTATTCTTTTATTGCTGTCTCTTTATTTGGTAATGGTAAAATGGTTGTACCCCAATCATCTCAGCCACAGTATTGACGGCAGATTATATATTGAAACGGAATTAAAAGAAATGGGACCGCTTTCGCGGCAGGAGAAAAGAGTGTTGGTTGTTTTTTGCTCTACAGCCTTTTTATGGATCACAAAAGATATTATTAACGACGTACAAAAACTATTTCAATTAGATGATACCATCATCGCATTAATTGGTGCACTCAGTTTATTTGTAGTACCCAGCGGCAGAATACAAGAAGAGCCTGATGAACGCCTGCTGGAATGGAGCGATACAAAAAATATGGCTTGGGGTGTTTTGTTATTATTCGGCGGCGGCATCGCTTTAGCCAAATCGTTGGAAGAGGCCAAATTGATAGAAAGCCTGGGTCAGTATATTGCAGGGTTTGCTACCGGTAATATATTGGTACTCATATTTATTGTTACGCTGTTTTCTGTTTTTTTAAGCGAGATAATGAGCAATATCGCACAGGTAATTGTAATGGCGCCGGTCATTTCCGCGGTGGCCGATGCATTACATATTAATCCCTTGCTGTTGGGTATTCCTATGACACTGGGAGCAAGTTGTGCAAGTATGCTGCCCATGGGAACGCCGCCCAATGCCATTGTATTTGCAAGCGGGCATATTAAACTGAATCAAATGCTGAAAACAGGATTCGTACTCAATATTATTTGTGTGATATTGATTACTTTGTTCAGTTGGCTGTTACTTCCGTTGATAATACCGGCGTTTTAACAACTGATATTTTTGGCTCCGTACTCTGCATTTTCCGGCAACGTTTATTTTCTTACTTGATGTCATTATGATTTATTTCCAATTGACGGCAGGCATTTTTTTGGGCTGCGTCATGCTAAATCAGTTGCCGCATTCGTCGGTAACGGGTGCATTCCAAATTGTGGCAGGCTTGATTTTGAGCAAGCCCCCGTCCATTAAAGGGGAGTTATAGTTTTAAAGTTTGATATTCTCCGCCGCGGCAGAGATAGGGGCAAAAGCGACAATTTGGAATGCTCCCCACAAATATATTCTGCAGCTTAATTTTGTATATTTGAATAATATATTTATTTGTATGGATACACTTCTGAGAACAAAAGCTGATGACCTGAATGCAAGTCTGATTGACTTTATAAAAGCTAATTTTAAAGGTAAAAAAATAGCGCTGCATATTTACGAAGATGAACCGGATGAAACTGAGTATTTGCTTAGTGATGCCGAGCATAAAAAAAAGCTTTTACAGACTATAGAAGAGGTAGAAAAAGGGCAGAAGACAGTTACTTACACAATGGATGATATCAAGCACTTACTTAATGATGCAGGGGAATGAAGGAAGTAATTATAAAGCAACAGGCGATGGACGATCTGCAATTTTGGGCAAAAAATAACCTGAAGCTTATAAAAAAAATTATTGAATTGATTAATGCGATTCAGACCAATCCTTTTAACGGAATTGGAAAACCCGAACCGCTAAAAAATGAACTGCAAGGTTATTGGAGCAGAAGAATAAATGATGAACACAGAATTGTATATAAGGTAACACCCGATACCTTAATTATTCTTTCTTGCAGAAGTCACTACAAGACAATTTAAATATACTTCTTTGATGAGGCAGGTTGAATGATGAAAAGCGTTGTGCGCCTGAATAAAGCCCCGATTAAAATACGGGATAGACTGTCGCCTCTATAGGCAAATCAGGGCTATGCCTTTGGCTGCCAATATAAAAATCCAAGACTTTATCAGATTCCTGCCATTTTTTCACCTCCTTGCCTCATGGCACTATCATTGACTATCCATATCGAACACTAAAAATTAATAACAATGGGAAAGATAATTGGAATTGACCTTGGAACTACTAACAGTTGCGTTGCCGTAATGGAAGGCAGCGAACCGGTAGTAATTGCTAACGATGAGGGCCGCCGTACAACCCCGTCCGTAGTGGCTTTTCTTAAAAATGGCGAACGTAAAGTGGGCGACCCGGCTAAGCGTCAGGCTATTACCAACCCCGGTAATACCATTACCAGCGTAAAGCGTTTTATGGGCCGCCAATTCGACGAAGTAACGGAAGAACTGAGCCATTGGAGCTATAAAGTAACAAAAGGTGACAATAATACATGCCGTATAGACATTGACGGACGTTTATACACTCCGCAGGAACTAAGCGCAATGATTTTGCAAAAAATGAAAAAAACCGCCGAAGATTATTTGGGCGCCGAAGTAACTGATGCAGTGATTACCGTACCTGCTTACTTTAACGATGCACAGCGTCAGGCTACCAAAGAGGCAGGTGAAATTGCCGGTTTGAACGTTCGCAGAATCATCAACGAACCTACTGCGGCGGCATTGGCTTATGGTTTGGATAAAACGAAACATGACCATAAAATCGCTGTGTTTGATCTGGGTGGCGGAACGTTTGATATTTCTATTTTGGAATTGGGTGATGGTGTATTTGAAGTAAAAAGCACCAATGGAGACACGCACTTGGGTGGTGATGATTTTGATAAAGTAATTATGGATTGGCTGGCCGAAGAATTTAAAAAAGATGAGGCCATGGATTTACGTAAAGACCCAATGGCTTGGCAGCGTTTGAAAGAAAGCGCCGAGAAAGCGAAAGTGGAATTATCATCTTCTGCTGAAACGGAAATTAATTTGCCTTATATAACAGCTATTGACGGTGCGCCGAAACATTTAGTTAAAAAATTAACCCGTGCGAAATTTGAGCAGTTAGCTGATAAACTTTTTGAAAGAAGTATGAAACCCTGTGAGCAGGCATTGAAAGATGCCGGTTACAATGTTTCGCAAATTGATGAAGTGATATTGGTAGGCGGCAGTACCCGTATACCCAAAGTACAGGAGATAGTAGAGAAATTCTTTGGCAGAAAAGCGAACAAGAGTGTAAATCCCGATGAAGCTGTAGCAGTAGGCGCATGTATACAGGGAGCTGTATTGAGCGGCGATGTAAAAGATGTATTGTTGCTTGATGTAACACCGCTTAGCCTGGGTATAGAAACAATGGGTGGTGTAATGACAACCTTGATTGCAAGTAATACCACAGTGCCTACAAAAAAATCTGAAGTATTTTCTACCGCAAGCGATAACCAACCGGGTGTACAGATACATGTATTGCAAGGCGAACGCAGCATGAGTAAGGATAATAAGAGCCTTGGTATATTTAACCTGGATGGCATACCGCCGGCTCCGCGTGGTGTACCGCAGATAGAAGTAATATTTGATATTGACGCCAACGGGATAATGCATGTAACGGCAAAAGACAAGGGTACCGGTAAAGAACAAAAAATACATATAGAAGCCGGCAGCGGATTGAGTAAAGACGAAGTAGAAAAAATGAAAGCCGATGCAAGAGCCAATGAAGCGACCGATAAAGCAGAACGTGAAAAAGTAGATAAGCTGAATACAGCCGACAGCATGGTTTTTCAGACAGAGAAACAATTGAAAGAATACGGTGAAAAAATTCCTGCTGAAAAGAAAACAGCTATTGAGGTAGCTGTTGAAAAATTAAAGGAAGCACACAAAGCGCAGGATATCGCCGCCATTGATACCTCATTGGCCGAATTGAACAGTGCTTGGACGGCAGCCAGCGAGGATATTTATAAAACACAGCAGGAAGCCGGTGCAGGTGCGGGGCAACCGACTGATGGTAACGGCCAACAAGGAAAAACTGCCGGCGCCGCTACTGATAATGTAACGGATGCTGAGTTTGAGGAAGTGAAGTAAGCACTTTGTGGTACTTGGGGTTGTTGTGTTAAACAGTTCTTTTTATTCATAATGATTATTTTTCATTCTTTGGAGTTAATAGATGGATTTGGTATTGCTAAAAAACAACAAAACAGAAAGGAGGTGGTTATGGATAGTTTAATAATAGATAGAAAAATTGACAATCAGATAATATCAACACCCAAAAAGCATTAAATATAAAGCCCTCTTGATTTGTCGGGAGGGCTTTTCTTTTTTAGTATTGTTGTATGCTCAATAGTAGGCATAAAGCATCTGTTAGATTACCAACTTGTGTACCGAATGCCTTCTTGATTCATCGTGAGCATGATAAAGGGAAAGAGTTTTCATTCTTAGATACCTTTTTATTACAGTGTTATTTTTTTATTATCACTATTCGTTTAAAGAACAGCTGCTTTTGTATCAGTCACGTCCCGCTTTCATGCCGAATGAGCGCAGCGAAATGAAACATCTGCTACGCAAGACTTGAATAAACGATAATTCATATTTGCAATCGCAGCAGTAGTACGATAATAATGTAAAAAGGTTGCATCAATGAAATTTTATTAATGCAACTTATTTTATTTTAGTATTTCTTGTTCTTGTATATATATAATTATAAGTTGAACAATTGTCAGCGTCTTCTTTTGTGTGCAAGTGAAAGTCAATGCAGTAAAGAGTTTCAGTCGTTTTCCTTTTTTATTTTTTAATAAAATTTTACCGACTTTACATTGCTGTTAGCTCTACTAAGTATTTTTTCTATTATTGGTTTAATAAAATTAAGTAGTAATTCGCTTTTTTAAGAACGTATAATGTATTACTTTTGCGGCATCATTTTGAGCAGTGTATAATACTAGTTACAACAGGATGATATAATTCGACACTTTCTTCTAACGATTCTTAAGTGCTTTTTTCTTCCCGCCTGCTCAAAAACATTTATTGTATAACTTAAAAATTAAATATCATGAAAACTGATGTCATGCCTTCTATTGTTCAAATGGAAGCCGAAGTATTAAAAAGCTTAGTAAAAGAAGTAAAAGAAACTGTTGCAACCGGCATTGACATGCCCGCAGCTTCTGAAAGAAAATTCAGCGCAGTTGATATGTGGAATATCCAACGTAATGCAAAGTCAGCCGTTAGCAGATTCAGGTAAAAGCAAAGTACTGAGAAAGCGGAGCGTTAATATTATTTTATCGGTCATTGATTTAGTCCTCAAAAAAAAGTTCAATGGCCGGTAAAAAATATAACCGACCGGCTAAGCCCGCCGCGTATACCGGACAAATTGTGTTTCATGCAGAGATGATCATTGTTTGTTGATCATTATCATTAAAACAATCAATCCACTTCCTGATCCACATAAGCCGATATCCAACCTACCTGGCCGTTTTTAATAAGATAGAATTGTTTTGTTTCTGTAGCTGAAACAAACTGGCGCATTATTTTAAGCAACAGCCCCGTGCCGGCCATCAATGACCGCTGATCAAAAACGGTATTGACAGTTTTTACGGATTTTACAATGGCGGCTTTATCGGGATTATTGACCTGCAAAGTTTTGGCAATGGCCAAATCCGAAAATGCGGGATGATTATTGTAGAGTTTTTCGCTGAACTTAATTACATCATCGAAGCTTACGGCTATAACTGAATTGTCCACCATCTCGGGATGCATCAATGTGGCTACCGACCAGGCTATGCCGCCGCTGAAAGCAATGTAATCGCTTTTATCATAAGTGCCGCTGGCATTTACAGCATAAATAATCTCGGTGTTCTCGGCAGCGGCTAAAATTTTTTGTAACTGTCGCTGGTAATTTTTTAAACTTTTATCCAGCTCTTCACATTTTTTCTCGGCTGCGTTGGTGGTACTTTTGGTACCCCAATTGAGTTGAAATAATTTAAAGTCATTAATATTATCGTAAGGGAAATAACCGCCCTTGGCGTTGCCGCTGCCAATGTCAATTAAAAAAGTATTGTAACGCCTGTCATTTGGTACTATACCCAAGTGCGATAAACGGGCTTCCTGCAATACATCCACCACCTCTACTTTTCGGCTGCCTTCATTTATTTTTATCTTAAATGAACTGATGAGTTTGGTAATCTCCGCCGTTTTATTGTCTTTTTCCGCCTGCATTTTTACACCGCTGCTTATTACCGTAAATACTTTTTTGGGAGCAATATTATATTCTTTCGTAGCAGAGATATACAAGCCATACAGGCCATCCAATGTTTTTTGAAACGAAGAGGAAGAGAAAGAAATAAAATCAGTGTTAACGGACGTATCTATTATAATATTGAAGGCACCGCTGGTCTGCGCATTTTTTCCTACTTCCAGTATACTCATCTTTACACCTTTCGAGCCTACCTCTATACCGGCATATACAGTTGATTTATTAAATTTAGTTTTCAGATTGCTTTGCGCTGTCAGCAATGAAAAAAACGTTGCTGTAAAAGCAATGTATAGAACAATTCGTTTAGAATTAATACTGAACATAGGGATTTTTTTTCGTGATTGTAAAAGTAACCCAAAGCGGCGCATTTTTACAACTTTCGCCATTTTAAGTTTAAAATTGTGAAAAAAATGTGCTTAATTTACCTCTTAGAACGTATGCCTATAAAGGGTTTGAGAGGCAGTAAACGCTTTTTTGCACATGAATTAGAAGGTTTTATGACGATGCGTGGGATAAATAAACGCCGCATAATTACACTTTCTCCTTGTATTCGCTTATCTTCGCAGTCTTATATGTTATTACTCCACTAAGTTTGTTTAGTTTTCCCTTTCAAATATTGTGATGTGTTAACGTAAGGCAGGTAAAGTATCCGCATCCCTTTTGCGTGTAGCCTTACCACATTTTTTAATCAAAATTTTATACAATTGTCATTTAACAATTTACAGCTCATAGAGCCTGTGCTTAAGGCTTTGAGCAACGAAGGTTACACAACACCTACCCCTATTCAGGAACAAGCAATCCCCATTATTTTACAGCATAAAGATTTATTGGGTTGTGCACAAACAGGCACCGGCAAAACAGCTGCGTTCGCCATTCCGCTTTTGCAACTGATGCATGAGCATCAACAGGCGGCGCCGGAAAGCAGGCGTACCATCAAAGCGTTGATACTAACGCCTACCCGTGAACTGGCTATTCAAATTGAAGAAAGTTTCCGGGCTTACGGTAAATATATTGATCTGAAACACCTTGTTATCTACGGTGGTGTATCGCAATATACCCAGGTAAATGCATTGCGTCGCGGTGTAGATATTTTAGTCGCCACCCCGGGTCGATTATTGGATCTGATGAATCAGAATCACATCTCCCTGCGTGATATTAAATTTTTTGTACTGGACGAAGCAGACCGTATGCTTGATATGGGTTTTGTACATGATGTAAAAAGAATCATCGCAAAACTGCCGGCCAAACGGCAAACGTTGTTTTTCTCGGCTACCATGCCTTCCGAAATTCAGCACCTGGCCGATGTATTGCTCACCAACCCCGAAAAGGTGGAAGTAACACCTGTATCTTCTACAGCGGAAACCATACAACAGGAAATGTATTTTGTTGAAAAACAAAATAAACCTGCGTTGCTGATGCATTTGTTGAAGAACGATGTAATAAAAACCGCGTTGGTATTTACCAGGACGAAACACGGAGCCGATAAAGTGGCCAAAGGTCTAAGCAGAGCCGGTATTCGTGCCGAAGCTATTCACGGTAATAAATCGCAGAATGCAAGGCAGGACGCATTGAGTAATTTTAAAAATCGCCGTACAAGAGTATTGGTAGCAACGGATATTGCGGCACGCGGTATTGATATTGATGAACTGACACACGTAATCAATTACGATTTACCCAATATTCCTGAAACCTATGTACACCGTATCGGTCGTACAGGTAGAGCGGGAGCCAGCGGTATCGCTATTTCTTTTTGCGATAGAGAAGAAAAAATGTACCTGCGTGATATTCAGAAATTAATCGGCAAAACAATTCCGGTGGTAGAAGAGCATCCGTATGTAATGATAAGTTATCAACCGCCCGTACAGAGTGCGGCAGCCGGTAACCGGCCAGCGCCCAATGTTTTCAGAAGCAGCAGGCAAAAAACTTTTCGCCAGGCTTCCATGCGCTAAAAAATAAGTTTATCTTTTATAAATCATCAACGAGTCTTTTTAAAGGCTCGTTTTTTTTATTGTCCGGGCTGTATTACTATCCGCGGGATTCTGCGGACTATACAGCTTCAGTGGCGTTAGCACCGTTCTGCTGCATTAATTCTATTTGGCAATAATCGCAGCATCCCGACGAATGTCGGGAATCAGGTAATGCTATTCACCATTCTCGATCTGTATTGGTAAATTGTATTTACTAATGCGAGTTGCTTCGGATAAAGTATGTTAATACTTAAAATATAACTCCGTTAGGAGTTATTGGTGGGTAGTAAAATATCGAAATAAGTACAATGCGTTCCGATAGGAACGTTTGGTGCTGTCGTTATTAGTGTCTACCCGGAAATTGTTTGCGGAACAAAAACAAAATCATTACCATATCACTCTCGGAACTCTGATTTGCAAATAAAAAATTACAGTTCTTCTTTCTTTTCTTTAGGTGCGGCCCTGGTACCGGCATATAATTCATATTCCAGCAGGCGGCAGTCGATGGTGCTTGTATAAAATTCTATCCGGCGTTTCGCTTTCAATCCTATTTTTTTGGCAAGCTCTAAATTGCCTGTAAATACATAACCCAAATAACCGCCGCAATGCTGCTTCATAAAATCACCAATGCGTTTGTAAGTTATCTCCAGTTCATCAATCTCTCCTAATCGTTCGCCGTACTCGGGGTTTACATAAAAAATACCCGGCACACCCTGCGGTATTTCAGTAGCTGCAAAATCACAAACTGAAAATTCAATCAGTCTGCCCACACCGGCGGCAATCGCATTCTTCTTTGCATTTTCAATAGCTCTGTCACTATAATCAGTAGCAATTATGCGAAGGCCGGGTACATCAATAATTTGTTCTTCCAGCAATGCATCTTCTTTTACATAAACTGATTCATCATAATCCTGCAAATGCATAAAAGCATAATTGGTTCTGAATAACCCCGGCCGGCGATTGGTAGCAATCAATGCCGCTTCAATAGCTACGGTACCCGAACCGCACATGGGATTTATAAAAGGAGATTTTCTGTCCCATTGCGTTGCATAAACGGTAGCGGCAGCTAAAGCTTCCAGCATGGGGGCTTGGCCCGGTATTTTTCTATAGCCATGCCTTGCTAATGAATCGCCGGAAGTATCTATAAAAATTTCCGCTTCTTCATTTTTCCAAAACAAATGAATAACGGCGCCGGTAAGTTCTGAACCGGTAGATGGACGTACGCCTCTTTTTTCCCTTAGCCGGTCTACCACGGCGTCTTTTACCCTCAGGTTGGCGAACATGCTGTTATTAATTGTTTCATTATTTACATTGCCGGTTATTGAAAAATAACCTTTGTCGGGTAAAATATTTTCCCAGGGATAATCAATAAGATGGCGATGCACATCATCGGCATTGGCGGCGGTAAACTTTTTTAAACTGTACAGCACCTGGCTGGCGCATCGCAGATTCAGGTTTAGTTTTATACAATCATTTACCGTACCGCGAATTTTTATACCCGTTACAAAACTTTCTTCTATTTCAAATCCCAATTCTTTTATTTCCTTTTCAAGATAAGGTGTCAGTCTTTTGGGAGTAGTAACAGTAATAACAGATGCCGTAGTGTATACATTCATAATGGCAATAAAGGTAGATGCTTCCTTTTTAATTGAATTTGCTAAATCAACTAAAAAGGAAGCATCTTATTTATTTCAGTAAAATAAACTGAATAATGAAATGAGAGAGAATATTAAAAACGATTACGATCCCTGTTGTAGCCGCCGCCCCCGCCACTACCGCCTTTGTTGTATCCGCCCCCGCCGCCGCTACTACTGCCACCGCGATAGCCGCCACCTCCTCCACTACTGCCGCCTTTATTGTATCCGCCGCCACCACCTTTGCTTCCAAAGCCTCCGCCACCACCGCCGCTGCGTTCTTCGGCTGCTTTTACAACTAATGGTTTTTTACCAAGCGAGATATCATTCAAACCTTCGATAGCTTCTTTGGCCTCTTCGGCATTGGGCATTTCTACAAAACCAAAGCCGCGGCTCTTGCCGGTTTCTTTGTCAATAGCTACTTTAGCAGATTTTACTTCGCCGAATTTTTCAAAAAATTCAAGCAATTCAGCATCATCTAAATCATAAGGCAGACCGGCAACAAAAAGATTCATAAAGCTTATTTTTTGTAAAAGTACAAAACTTATTTCGGTAATGAACCTTTGTTGTGTATTCGATTATTTTTTTCTTATTAACCCTCAAAACCGGATTTTAAGCCGGCGTTACCGGCGCAATTGTATTTTCTGCATATTTGCAGTAAATACCGCCAGACAGGGGGATGTTATTTCTACTAAATTATACCTGCAAAACAAATTGCTTTTATGATAAAAAAGGCTGCAGCAAAGGATTTTGAATTTTTTTATTACCTGTATATGCATCCGCAGGTGAATCCCTTCTTATTGTACGAAAAAATGGAACAAGAGGAATTTATACCAATCTTTAATGAGTTGCTGGATAAGGGAGTTCTCTATTTGTTTGTATCCGAAGATGTGCCGGCCGGTATGTTTAAATTAGTGCCGCAGCAGTACCGTAACTCGCATATTGCCTACCTGGGCGGTTTGGCCATTGATCCCTTTCAGGCAGGCAAAGGTTTGGGATTAGTAATGATGGAAGCTGTTAAAGAGTATGCTAATGCAGCAGGTTTTAAGCGTATTGAACTGAGTGTAGCTGCTGTAAATGAAAGAGCGATCAACTTGTATTTGAAAGCAGGTTTTGAAAAGGAGGGAGTTTTAAGAAATTTCACTTTTCTCAAAAGCGAAAACAGGTTTTTGGATGAGGTGATGATGGCTTATTTATTTTAAAATAAGAAAGTTCTGCGGGTCGGCAGAACTTTTGATACTTGGATATACATTTCATAGGTTAATATCATCATTTTATTCGTTGATATACTTCTACACTTATATCGCCGTTGGCTTCGTTAATAATTTGCTTGTATTCATCGTCACCGTTCATCTCAATATTTATATCAAAGCTTTTGCCCGTGAGTGCTGAATAAGTTGATGCCTGAACATTCTCTTTTATTTTGTTGGTCGCATTCATTTCATAGCTGCCGTACCCTATACCCGTTTGTGTTTTTTTTGCCGCGTCCCTGAACGTGCGGCCGAATATGAAATGCCCGGCATAATAGGTTTTGTATTGCGTAATTTTATTTGTTATGGTATCCTTACCTCTTACAGTTAATGACTTTATTAATTTCCAGGAGCCGTCGAGCGGCGTTTTTACCGCTGTGCTTACAGATTGATACTCTTCGGTATGTTTGGCGTGCTGCCCGTTCGGGTCGGTAATATGAATTACCTGTTTATAGCCCCCGGGTGTTTTTTCAATTTCTAATTTAAATGTTTCCGATGCTTCTCTTACCGTGCTGAACGAAGCGTTATAAATAACATCTTCCTTTACCGTAGCCGTATCGCTGCTGTAAGTGCCAATGCCAAAAGAGGAAACGGAATCAACGGGATTTACCCGTGCATACATCATGTGCTTATCCGTAAAAATTTTTAATTGCTTCAGGCCGGTAAAGATTGTATCTTTTTTGCCGTCATTAATGATATGCGATTTCATGACGTAAGCACCCCTGATACCGGTAGATTCTTTGGCTTCGGTATCGGAGCCCGTTGCTTGTACATCCGTTTTTTCGGCATTGTTGCAGCCAAATAAAATTGCCGACAATAGCATTGCGTAAATGACTTTCATACTGAGTATTTTAAGGTTTATAAATAAAAGTTAACTGAGGTGCAGAAAATAAGTCTTCACAAAAGCGGACTAACTCAAAGGTTGAAAATCTTGAAGAACGAGATGGTACTGTTAAGTTAAGACAATAAATAATAATAAGTTTCTTTTTTTTACGAAGTCGTGTTGCACGACGCCGGAAACGGCGTTAGGTTAAAAAAGTGAAAGCTGAAGTTTTTCTACCGGTTTCCTCTTCGGGTTTTCTTTTTTAAATGCAGGCGTAACGCCTGTATTTATATGATACAGCTCCGTTTCCTTATCCCGCGACGCGACGATTATTTTGGTATCGCCGGCATGTTCGCCGAAAAGATTTTTTACCAACTCAGGGTCATTGTTATGTTTGGAAAGATGCGATAATATTAAATGGCTCATAAAGGCAGGCCTGTGATTTTTAAAAACTTCCAGCGCCTGTGTATTGGAAAGGTGGCCCATTCCGTTTGTAATACGCTGTTTCAGGTAATAAGGGTACCCGCCGTTAGCCAGCATTTCTTCATCGTAATTAGCTTCCAGGAATGCCGCATGGCATTGTTGAAAATGATGGGTTAACTGCGGACAGGCGACACCAATATCTGTAAAAACGCCAACTTTAACCGAAGAGGAAGAAACAACAAAACTATACGGATCGCCGGCATCGTGAAATTTTGAGAAAGCGGTAACGGATAATTCTCCAACCTGTACCGGTTCAATAGCGCTGAAGCGAAAAACTAATTTTTTTTCTAAATGAAATTTTCCGTTTGCCTGAGTGGTTTCTGTAATGTAAACCGGGAGTTGGTATTTTTTTGCCAGTACAGTAAGTCCGCTTATATGGTCTTTGTGTTCATGCGATATAAAAACGGCTTTTATTGTATCCATGCGCAAACCCAAACGCTTCATACGTATTTCCGTTTCGCGGCAGCTGATACCCGCATCTACCAATATCGCATTATTTCCGTTGCCGATATAGTAGCAGTTGCCGTTGCTGCCTGAGTTGAGCGATGTAATAACTAAAGACATAATGCTAAGAAGCGGCAATATACGCCATCGCAAAGCGGTGTAAAAAAATTTATCGAATTAATTCCGGAAAAGCTACTTCAACTTTACTTTAAACTTGCCTGACGTGACGGTAACGGCGACTCCGTTTGGTTTTACAACGGGCCCGCTGAAAGTACCGATGGCTACATGCGTTTGGTGTACGTAACTTTCAATTGTGAATGAAAACGGAATGCTTCTTTTACTGGTGTATGCAAGAGTTTGTCCTATATTATCATAATAATAAAAGGCTATATTTTGAGTAGTAAAATTGTAAATATCCTTATTTAAAAGCTCGCCGTTAAGGAAAACGGTAAATACCATTCCCGAATCGGAGGAGCAGGAGGAAGGCCCAAAAAAAGTAAAACCGTTTCTTTCGGGTGTTATTACAATGGCAGTATCAATATCGCCGCATAAAAACGAACCGTCAATATAAAAGCTCCATTTGTCTTCTATTTGCACATCCTCGCCGATACAAGCAGGGCATATCCAAGGTGACGGCGGAAGAATGGGTTTGATCGTATCTACAGGTGCCGGCACGTAAGGGCGTTACCCTTCAAAACTGTATTCTTTTTTGCAGCTTATAATAAAAAGGGCTGTCAGAAAAAGACCGGTTGTAATATGCAGTAGTTTTTTTATCATACAATTGCCGCAGGTAATATATCAGATCATAACGGACGATTTTTTCTTTTCGTTGCTTTTTTGTTTAGCAACGAATAATAAATAAGCATTGTGAATGTAAGATATTTTGCTATTTACCCTTGCTTTTGTTTATTACATACAGAATCGCAATGGTTGTAATGCACCCCAATGGCCTGACTTTAAAAGAATCTGCAGGATACCGGATGAAAAGTTGTTTCTGATAGCCGGTAACGAAACCGGTTATCTTTCAATAGATTTGATAAAATATACATTCGGTGAAAATATTTATTGGCATTGATACAGGTACTACACATACAAAGGCCGTTGCTTGCAATGAAGAGGCAGTCGTGTTGTCAGAATATAAAGAAACGAATACAACGTATCACTCTGTTGAAGATGCTGCTGAACAGGATGCTGAAGAAATATTTCAAAATGTATTATCTGTAATAAAAAAAACAGTTGAGCAAATAAAAAGCACTGACGAAATAGTTTTTATTTCATTCAGTTCCGCCATGCACGGCATAATGGCGGTAGATCATAAAGGAATTCCGTTAGCGCCGATAATGACTTGGGCGGATAAGAGAAGTAAAAAAATTGCTGCTGAATTATTGTCAGGCGATAAAGGAAAACAACTTTGGCTGCAAACCGGTACGCCGGTACATGCCATGACGCCTTTATGTAAAATAAAATGGATAAAGGAAAATCAACCGGGCATTTTTAAAAGAGCACATAAGTTTATCGGCATTAAAGAATATATTTTCTTTAAACTTTTTAATAAATATATAATTGATTATTCGGTCGCATCAGCAACGGGATTACTTGATATTAACACATTGGATTGGTGTGAACCGGCTCTTCAATTTGCAGGTATTGATAAAGAGAAGTTGCCTGCATTGGTTTCAGTTTTTCATGCTGAAACGGTGATAGAAAAAAAATATGCTGATCTAACAGTATTAAAAAAACATATTCCCTTCGTCATTGGTGCAAGCGATGGTTGCCTGGCTAATTTGGGCAGCGGCGTATTATTGCCCGGCGAAGCGGCTTTAACTATAGGCACAAGCGGTGCAATCCGCAGGACAATACAAAAACCTGCAGTAGATAATAAACAAAGACTGTTTACTTATTATCTGGCGGATAATTTGTTTGTACAGGGTGGCGCTACTAATAACGGCGGTAATGCTTTACAATATTGGATACAGCAGCATTTACCCGATGCAGGAGATTTTAATAAAATTATTGAACATGCTTTTACGGTTTCACCCGGTTGCGACGGATTGGTATGCCTGCCTTATTTTTTTGGTGAAAGAGCACCGGTATGGGATGCAGATGCTAAGCCTGTTTTCAGCGGCGCCGCCGATAAACATACACAACTGTATTTTGTAAGAGCTATTATGGAAGGTATTTGTTTTACATTCAGGCAATTGTTGCAGGCATTGGAGGAAGAAGAAAATATAATTGATTGCATTTATGCTTCCGGCGGATTTATACAATCAAAGCAGTGGGTGCAAATGATGGCGGATATTCTTCAACGAAAAATAATAATAAGCAATACCGCCGACGCATCGGCAATAGGCGCTGTATTTTTAGGAATGAAGGCGATGAACTATATGCAGGATTTACATGCGATAAAAAGACGTATTACCGGGGAAGAAATATTTCTGCCGTCAACGGAGCCGGTTGAAGTTTACAATCGCAACTTCGAAATATTTAAACAGCTGTATAAAAAATAAATTTTCATTATTATTCAAAAAACTCTTTCATTAATTAAACGCTTATGTCATTTATAATTATTTCAGCGGGCATTCTCTTATTGCTTTTTCTTACTCTAAAAAAAGTAAGCCCTTTTTTGGCTTTGTTGATTGTTTCGTTACTTACCGGGTTGGCGTTGGGTATGCCATTTGCAAAAGTGACGGCTTCTATTCAGGCAGGCGTTGGCAGTACATTGGGCAGTATGGCATTGATTTTATGTATGGGCGCCATGCTGGGTAAACTCTTAGAAGTAAGCGGCGCTGCGGGTCAAATCAGTAATTACCTGATAAAAAAATTTGGAAAGAATAATGTACAATGGGCTGTATTGATAACCGGCTTCCTGGTCGGTATTCCGCTTTTTTATAATGCGGGCTTTGTAATATTGGTTCCTATTGTTTTTTCTATTGCAAAAGAATCAGGGATCTCCATTTTACAAATAGCTATACCCATGGCAGCTTCTTTATCTGTTACGCATGGCTTTCTGCCACCGCATCCCGGGCCATTGGGTTTGGCATCTGTTTTTAAAGCAGATGTAGGTAAGATTTTATTATACGGTATAGTAATAGCCATACCGACTGTTATAATTGCAGGGCCTTTATTTTCGAAACTCTTAAAAGCTATTGATGCAAAACCGGCGGTGCCTTTTTTGGGTAAAAATGAAATCAAAGAAATGCCTTCCGTATTTGTAAGTTTTATAATGGCGCTGTTGCCTGTATTATTAATTGCAATGGCTGCTTTAATAAATTTATTCAACGAAGAAAAAAATCAATTGACTGAATTACTTATTTTTTCAGGCGATCCTGTTGTCGCATTATTATTATCTGTTTTATCAGCAGGATATTTTTTGGGTACAAAAAAAGGGAGGCCTGTAAAAGAAGTAATGCAACTATTCGGCGATGCAGTGGCCGGTATTGCTATGATTATGATGATCATCGCCGCGGGCGGTGCATTTAAACAAGTATTAACCGATAGCGGAGTAGGGGATGAAATAGCCGCATTGGCGAAGCGATATCAATTTTCTCCGTTGATTGCCGGCTGGTTGATAGCGGCGATTTTGCGTGTAACACTCGGTTCAGCTACAGTAGCCGGCTTAATGGCGGCCGGTATTGTATTGCCTGTATTAACGGGCAGCGGTAAAAGTCCTGAGTTGATGGTACTCTCTGTTGGCGCAGGCAGCCTTATGTTTTCGCATGTAAATGATACCGGCTTTTGGATGTTTAAAGAATATTTTAAACTGGGTTTGAAACAGACTTTTCTTTCTTGGTCATTAATGGAAACAATTGTTTCGGTAACGGGATTGCTGGGTGTTTTGTTACTGGAAGCTTTCTTATAAGGTTTCTTTGTTGTAGGATATTTTACAGGGCGGTTTAACATTATATTGTCCCTGGCATTTCGCTATACTAACAATTGTTATATTCGCACTTCAAATTTAAAAGCTAATGAAAGAAGTCTATATAATTTCTGCGGTCCGTACACCCATGGGCAGTTTCGGCGGTTCTCTTAAAGATTTGTCAGCCACTAAATTAGGAGCTATTGCTATTAAAGGCGCTCTGCAAAAAGCGGGTATTAAACCTGAGCTGGTTAATGATGTGCTGATGGGCTGTGTGCTGCAGGCTAATTTAGGACAGGCTCCCGCACGTCAGGCAGCTAAATTTGCCGGCTTGCCCAACGAAGTAAATTGTACCACCGTTAATAAAGTATGCGCCAGCGGTATGAAGGCGATAGCTTTAGCGGCGCAGAGCATTGCACTTGGCGATGCAGATATTGTTATTGCTGGTGGCATGGAGAGTATGAGTAATGTACCGTTTTACGCAGAAAATATGCGATGGGGCCAGAAGTACGGTAATGCCTCTTTAATAGATGGATTGGCTAAAGATGGTTTGACAGATGTATATGACGGTAAGGCAATGGGCAATGCGGCTGAATTATGTGCATCGACCTGCGGTATCAGCCGTGCTGATCAGGATGCATTTGCCGTTGAAAGTTATCAACGCAGTCAAAGAGCCTGGAACGAAGGGAAATTTAATGATGAAGTTGTGCCGGTAGAAATTCCGCAACGTAAAGGCGATCCTGTTATAGTAATGAAAGATGACGAACCTTTTAATGTAAAATTTGATAAGGTAGCGACATTAAACCCGGCCTTTGTAAAAGACGGTACAGTAACCGCCGCCAATGCCAGCACTATGAACGATGGTGCGGCGGCATTAGTATTAATGAGCAAAGAAAAGGCTGATGAATTGGGGTTGAAGCCAATTGCAAAAATTATTTCGCATGCCGATGCGGAGCAGGCCCCCGAATGGTTTACCACAACGCCAAGTTTGGCGGTACCTAAGGCCGTTAGTAAGGCCGGTTTAAAAATGGAGGACATCGATTATTGGGAATTGAACGAGGCGTTTGCAGTAGTTGGCATTGAAAACACAAAGCGTATGAAGCTTGATCCTGCAAAAGTAAATGTGAATGGCGGGGCCGTAAGCATGGGCCACCCGTTGGGCTGCAGCGGTGCAAGAATTATTGTAACACTGATAAACGTACTGAAACAAAATAAAGCGAAGTATGGTGCGGCAGGCATCTGTAACGGCGGAGGCGGCGCAAGCGCAATGGTCATCAGCCTCACCTAAAATCCCCTCCGAAAGAGGGACTTGCAATGCAAAGCCCTTGTTTTTTGATAAGTAAAACTGATTTTAACTCTCCTTTCTCGGAGAGTTTTTTTATTAGGAGTAATAATTGAGTAAGTACGGACTAAGTATAGATGGCCTTCCCTACCGGGGAAGATCGGGATGGGGCCTTTTTCCCGCCACGCACATCCAATCCCAGGGATAAGGTTCTTTCAACCATTTAGGAGGATTTGTAAATTCTGTTTTCCAGGTATAGTTTATTTTATCAATTCTTTCTACCATAAATCCTTCAAGCGTTAAAAGCAATTCCAATTCTTCTTTTAAATAATGTTTGGTAGGTACATTGTCAATATCAGTAACTCCCTGTTTTATATTTTTGGCCAACGCAAAAGCTTTGTCGGCCGATTCAATTTTTTCTTTGTGATCATCATCCACGTTCCAGCGGTTGGCTATAATATTTGTATAGAGTTTCGATTCTAATGAGGGCACAACTAAAATCAAACTGCCGCCGGCATTCAAACACAAATTAAGTGATTGAAAAAAGTTAATACGCTTTTTCAAGTTGTCGGTAAGTATGGCATTGATACAAATGGCTGCATCGCAGGGCGTAACGGTCAAAGTATCGGCGCTCATATCCATACGCATATAATCCACATTCGTATAGTTTTTACATTTTTCTTTGGCCAGTTCAAGATTGGTAGCGGAAATATCCGTAGCAATTACATGCTTAAAAGCGGTGGCCAGCAACGGAATCCATTTGCCTACGGCACAGCCGATATCCGTTACGGTTTTTTCTTTTGATGCCGTTTGTTCAACAGCCGCTACTATCTTACCGCTTTTATCATTTTGCAGCACGTCAAAAATTTCTTCATTATAGTTCGGCGCAATTTTTTCCCAATATTTTCTGTCCATGAATAAAATTATTTGTCAGTAAGCCGTAAATGTATGGGCTAAAGATAAATGAATGAAATGAAACGGTCTTTTGCCGTTTTGTAAAATAAACTTTACAAAAAGACAAAGCCCGTCAAAAAAGACAGGCTTTGTAATGTATAAAATTATTGTTTATAATTATTGAACAATAACGGAACCCGAACCAAGCAGTGTTTTTTTGTCATCAAAAATTTTATAGTATATCATTCCCGATGTTTTTGACAAGGCATTTGCCGCAACCTTATTTGATGAAGTAGCAGCAGTGCCGATTGCCTGTCCGCCGGTATTAAAAAATAAAACAGTGAGTTTTTTATTTGCAATGTTACTTACAGACAGATCATTCCCCCTTAGTGTTACAGAGGGAAACAAAGAAAGTGTCTTACCTGCAGAAAATTTAACTGCTATTACTTTCGAATATTTCGCATCGCCGCTGTTGCTGATAATTTTAAGACGGTACCAAATCTTTCCTTCGGCTATGTTTTCGTCAGTAAAGGAGTAATTAGTAGTTGTAAACCTGTTGGTGCAGGGTACGGTTGTTATTTTACTGAAATTTGTTCCGTTAGTGGATTTTTCCAATTCAAAATGACTCATACCTGACTCATCACTTGTCGACCAATCAAGCTTGACCTTGTTATTACTTTGAGCGCCTGAGAAAGATAGAAGCTTCAGCGGAAGAGTAATATCATAAACAACTGTTATGCGTATATGATCTATACGACCGTTATTTGCTCCGTTGCTTGACCTTTGCGATGCGATAGCGACACCAAAATCAGCTGCGTTGATGTCTGCTGCGGTCCATGTAGTGCCCCATTGATCACCGGAGCTTCCGAAGCTTTGATAGCTGTCTGTACTCGGATAGGCTGCGCCTGAAGATTTTTCGTCCCCGATAATTACACCACCTTTTACAATTCGTATACTGTGGTCGGAAGTTCTTGAGTTAGGGTCTGATCTTTCCATCTCAACAATAATTCCAATGTTGGTAGCTCCTGATGGAATACTGAATCCGAAATTGGTTGCTACAAGATAATCAGTATACCTTATACCGGCGCCGCTTGAAAAACCGCCGTAATCCGAATATAAATTATCACTGTTTGCCGCGTTCGAAGTGTTGGCCCATGTTCTGTCGGAACCCGGAATAGGTACTGTAGTAAAAGTAGACGGGCTGCCCTGAACCTGCGCCCCTGCATTATTGCCCAGAAAAAGGACAATAATAAACAATGTAAAGTTTTTCATTTTGGATGTATTGGTTTTTCGATATTAAAATTCTTTGCACAAGTTATAAACAATAGATTTCCTTGTCTATATTACGAGTGTTAAAACTTAAGAAAATACCTTAAGTGGAGTGGATTTGCGATAAATAGTATCGTAAAAATACCAATATACTGCTCCTTATATGCTTTATTTAGTTCGTTTATCAGTAAATAGCGCAGCCGGAATGTTTATATACTTGCGTATAAAATCGGTATTTTGGATGGTATGGCTTCGCAGTTTTTTTCAGAAATATTTAAAAATGCATCCTTGTTTATCAATGCGCTCATTTAACCCTAAAGTCTTAAAAGGATGCCGATAATTCATTCAAAAAAAAATTAACGGGTTTAGTTAATTAAAAAATCAGCAGGTTGATTACCGGATGTTTTATCTTCAGTTCGTACACTATGAAGGCAAATTTGGATTTAGGTTTTATCCCTCCCGTACCATATTTTTGCCCCTCATTTTAATTATTATGAGAAATATTCCACTGCGTGAAGCAATTCGTGAGGCGATGAATGAAGAGATGAGACGTGATGATCGTGTGTTTTTAATGGGCGAAGAAGTAGCTGAGTACAACGGAGCTTATAAAGTGAGCCAGGGAATGCTGGCCGAGTTTGGCGCTAAAAGAGTTATTGACACACCTATTTCCGAGTTGGGTTTTACAGCCGTGGCTGTAGGCGCAGCTCAAAACGGGTTGCGACCAATAGTGGAATTTATGACCTGGAACTTTGCCGTACTGGCCATGGATCAAATATTAAATACAGCCAGTAAGATGCTTGCTATGAGCGGCGGCCAGGTAAGCTGCCCCATTGTTTTTCGCGGGCCAAACGGGTCAGCGGGTCAGTTAGGAGCGCAACACTCCACTGCATTTGAAAGCTATTATGCAAATATCCCGGGAATAAAAGTAGTTTCTCCCAGCAACAGTTACGATGCAAAAGGATTGCTGAAACAAGCCATTCGCTTTGAAGAAGATCCTGTAATTTTTATGGAAGGCGAAACAACCTACGGCGATAAATATGATGTACCCGATGAAGAATATTATATACCATTAGGAAAAGCGGATGTTAAGAAACAAGGCCGTGATGTAACGATTGTATCATTTAATAAAATGATGAAAGTAGCGATGGGTGCTGCCGCGGAATTGGAAAAGGAAGGTATCAGTGCGGAAGTAATTGATTTGCGTACCATCCGTCCGCTGGACTGGATGACCATTTTGGAAAGTGTAAAGAAAACGAACCGATTAGTAATAGTGGAAGAACAATGGCCCATGTGCGGTATCAGTTCCGAAATATCTTACCGTATACAAAAAGAAGGCTTTGATTATCTTGACGCTCCTATAAGAAGAATAACAGCTGCGGACGCTCCGCTGCATTATGCGCCCAATTTGGTTGCACTGGCTTTGCCCGATGTGGTACGTACCGTTAAATTGGTAAAAGAAGTAATGTATGCGGTTAAGTAATCGGTTAGTAAAATAAGACTACGCATCTCCGTTTTAAGCCGGTTTCATTTTTTTTTGTATTGAAATTTGCTTCGGTTGCTTAATAACTGTGGCGGCGACTACCCGCTTTCTTAAACAGTTATTCACAAAAAAGTACTTTTACTCAGTCTATTTCACTTTAATTCAGTTTAATTAAGAAATATTTTTAAAATATATCGACTATTAAGCAACGTTTATTTCATTTTGGTTATCTTTACCATGGTTTTTCATAGGATATTGGATTTTAAAACGAGGCTGGATTTCTATCCGGCCTCCATTTTTTTAAACCAATCCCATTTTTACAAAAAAAATCGTTCGAAAAATTTCTTCTCAGCTATTCGGCAAATTTTAATTCAGAATATATTTTTAAATAAGCAATATGGGATTTTAAAGCATTTTACCATTGCATGAGGCTTCCGGCTTCAAATTTCCACTCGGGTGTTAATAACGGAAATAATTGTACTGCACTGTACCAGGGATTATCAGCTTTAGTTAAAGGGTTTTTTAAAACATGAATATCCTGTGCGGGCATATAGCTTTGTAAAAGTAAAAAGACTTTCTCTCCTTTCGCATTTTCTGCTTCATCCGCTATCAAAACGGCATGCCCGGGGAAACCTCCTTTTATGAAAACATTGCCGGCACTGAGTGTTTTATCTTTTTCAACCGGACTCAATTGCTTGCTTAATGAATAAGTGCCGCAGTAGGAATAAACCAATTCCATAAATACGTTCATCTCACTTTTTGAGGCGGGTGCTATTTTGCCCGTTTGATATTTTACCAATTGACTATGCTGCTCTCTCCACCGATATCCTTTTAGCCAATCGCTGAAGTTGAGTATCGCACCGGTGGTAGAAGTAAAAGCTATTGCAGTGTATTGTCTTGTATCAAATAAATACTCGCCCCTTAACTTCATCACCGCATCGGCGCATTGTACAAGGTCCTTTTTACCGATATCTTTATTTACCACAGCGAATTGGGCGCCTTGATTTCTTTTGGGCAAACCGTTGTATAAGTATACCGTGTCATCTTTTTTCAAAGACAGCAGCCTTAGCCAACCCGTAAATGAATTTGAATCGACTGGAAGCCTGCTGAAGCCTGCAGGCGGTTTTATATCTGCAATTTTTGTTACCGGCGGGTCGGTGTTATTCTTTGTTTTCAGTAAGGGGGCGGTTTTGTTTTCGCCGGCATTATTTTGGCAGGAGGCCGGCAGCACTATAAAAATAAATGCGAAAAATACATTTTGCAGCATGTTATTGATTTAGGATCGGTAAATGCAGTGCCGCTTACTTTCCATAAAACAAGCTTGTTAATGTTTTTTTAATTAGTTGCCGAATTGATTTATTTTCACGCACAATCAAATAAAAAACTATGGCCGATATTTTAATTATTGATGATGAAAAAGCGATCAGGAAAACCTTATCCGAAATTTTATCCTTTGAGGGTTATAAGATTGAGGAAGCTGCAGACGGTGAAGAAGGACTAAAAAAATTTAAGGAAAAAAGTTTTGATGTAGTACTCTGCGATATTAAAATGCCCAAATTAGACGGCATTGAATTTTTGCAAAAAGCCGGCGAAATAAACGCCGACGTTCCTGTAATTATGATTTCCGGTCACGGTAATATAGACACAGCAGTTGACGCTGTGAAAAAAGGCGCCTTTGATTATATATCCAAACCGCCCGACCTGAACAGGTTGCTGATAACCATACGCAATGCGATGGACAAGAACAGCTTGGTTACCGAAACAAAAGTGCTGAAGCGCAAAGTAAGCAGGGTGCAGGAAATGATAGGCGAATCGGAGCCTATAAAAAAAATAAAAGAAACGATAGAAAAGGTAGCGCCAACGGATGCCAGGGTTTTGATAACCGGCGATAACGGCGCCGGTAAAGAACTGGTGGCGCGATGGATACACGAAAAAAGTAACCGTGCTAATAACCCGATTGTAGAAGTAAACTGTGCGGCCATACCGAGTGAATTGATAGAAAGCGAATTATTCGGGCATGAGAAAGGCTCGTTTACATCGGCTATAAAACAACGTATAGGAAAATTTGAACAAGCCAACGGCGGCACACTTTTTCTTGACGAAATAGGTGATATGAGCCTGAGTGCCCAGGCAAAAGTACTGCGGGCTTTGCAGGAAGGAAAAATTACAAGGGTAGGAGCCGACAAGGATATTTCGGTTGATGTACGCGTAGTAGCGGCTACCAATAAAGATTTACTGAAAGAAGTAGAAGAAAAAACATTTCGACTCGATTTGTATCATCGCTTGAGTGTGATACTTATTCATGTGCCTTCGCTGAACGAAAGGAGAGATGATATACCGCTCTTGGTAGATAAATTCCTGGCGGATATATGCACCGATTACGGCGTGGTGCAAAAGCAGATTGATGCGGAGGCCATTAAAGATTTACAGGAGTATAACTGGACGGGAAATATCCGCGAATTACGTAATGTGGTGGAGCGGCTGGTTATCCTGTCGGGTAAGGCTATAACCCGCGAGGATATTAAAAACTACGTGGTACCCAAATAGAAAACAAGCCGTTTAAACCTGTTTTTCTCCTTAAAAGGTATTTCACAATACTTTACTTAATAATATTTCGGCAACCGTATTATTAGTATAAATTTGCCCCATTCAAAAAAAATCTCAACATGGCTTTAGATCAGTTACTAATTATTTTCTTTATAGCATTACTCTTATTTATTCTCCCGGCATTTGGATTACAAAAATTATTTGTGAAAGCAGGCGAAAAAGGCTGGAAAGCATGGGTGCCTTTTTATAATACGTGGATAATGCTTGATATAGCTAAAAGACCAAAGTACTGGTTTTTTTGGCAGTTCATTCCGGTAGTAGGTTGGTTTATTACTATAGGAATATTGATTGAGTTCGTAAAAGTTTTTGGCAAATTTAAATTTCGTGAACATGCTGCTACAGTATTTAGTGCGGGTCTTTATTTTGCATGGATGGCATACAAGGAAGATGTAAAATTTATAGGCCCGGAAGGTGCGAAAAAGCACAAAAAATCTACAGCAAGAGAATGGGGAGATGCGTTAGTATTTGCCGTTGTGGCCGCCACATTGATACGCACATTTATTTTTGAAGCGTATACAATTCCTACAAGTTCGATGGAGAAGAGTTTATTGGTAAATGACTTTTTATTTGTAAGTAAATTCACCTACGGACCGCGCATCCCCAACACACCTTTGTCAGTGCCGTTTGTACATAACTATTTACCGTTCGGGTCTTCATGGAAATCTTATTCTACCTTAATTAAAATCCCTTATACACGTTGGTTTGCATCGCCTGTACAACGTAATGATGCGGTAGTATTTAATTTTCCTGAAGGAGATACTGTAATTAATAAACCCGATTTTCAGTCAGCTCAACCTTACTATAATCTTATTAGGGAGTTGAATGGTACTTTTTCTGATGAAAAAAGGCAAAGAGTTTTATCTAACCCTGAAGAATGGCCGATTGCCGTACACCCGGTAGATAAAACGGATAACTATATAAAAAGATGCGTAGGTATCGCAGGTGATTCATTAAAAGTTATAGAAGGTATTTTGTATATCAATAACACACCGGCTTTTGTTTCACCAACCCAGGCCAACTTTTATTATTTCTCCATTAAGAATGGCGGCATCAGCGAAGATGAATTTAAAGAAGCCGGTATCAGTTTGAATATGAAAGACGAAGGCTCGCCTGATTTCCGATCTATGGGAGGTAAGCAGTATGCAATTAATTTAACACAGGACGAGTTGGGAAAATTAAAACAGATACCGAATATCGATGCAGCATCTATACGTAAAGAAATTGTTCCCGCCGGGCCGACTGAGGTTTTTCCGCAGGATACGGCAAAATTTAAATGGTCATTGGATAATTACGGACAAATAGAAGGCGGCGGTCAAATATGGGTTCCTAAAAAAGGAGTAAGCATTCCCTTGACGCCAATCAATATCGCTTTATACAAAAGATGTATTGCTGTCTATGAAAATAATAAATGGGAGGAGAGAGACGGCAAAATATTTTTGAATGGCGCAGAGGCAAAAAGCTATACGTTTAAAATGGATTATTACTGGATGATGGGAGATAACAGGCATAAGTCGCAGGACAGCCGCTATTGGGGTTTTGTACCCGAAGATCATATAGTAGGTAAGGCCAAACTGATTTGGTTTAGCTGGGATGGCGGTCCGCGTTGGAAACGCTTGTTTCGATCAATAAAATAAACTACTTTTAATTGCCCCTTTCGAAAGTTCGGGGCATTTTTCTAATATTTTATACCGGTTGTTTTTCTTTACGGCCGTAAATAAAAAAACATGACAGAGAATAAATACGAGTTTTCTTATACCGTTTATAATGACATTACAGAACTGAATCAGCAGGATGCATGGTTGTTGAATGAAGCAAGGGATGTGTCGCAAAATGCGTATGCACCGTATTCCAATTTTTTTGTAGGTGCTGTGGCCAAATTAGTAAACGGTGAAATAGTGGCGGGCACCAACCAGGAGAATGCTTCTTTCCCGGTAGGTATTTGCGCCGAAAGAGTTTTATTGGCTTCCGCTTCTACACTGTATCCCAAAGTAGCCATTGATACCATGGCTATCAGCTATCGCAACAACGGCAGCGAAAGCAATTCTCCTTTAAGTCCCTGCGGTATGTGCCGCCAGGCTTTGCAGGAATATTCAACCATTACTGCTCACCCCATACGCTTAATACTGGGGGGCATGGAAGGAAAAATATTTGTAATTGAAAAAGCAAGTATGTTACTGCCATTTGCATTCAGCGGCGAAGACCTCAAGTAAAAACGCTGAACATTACGCATTTAGCATTCAGCGTTCCGCATAAATAAATCAGAAGAGTGTCTGCACGCCATACGCCACTTTTGTCTCATGTTCCAATAACCATTTCTTTCTCCACAAGCCGCCGCCGTAGCCAATCAATTCTTTGTTGGCACCTATTACTCTGTGGCAGGGAACAATGACAGCGATATTGTTTTTGCCATTGGCATTAGCAACTGCACGGGTTGCTTTACTGTCGCCTATGCTGCGGGCAAGATGGAGATAGCTGATTGTTTTTGCATAAGGAATGGTGCGCAGTTCTATCCAAACTTCCTGCTGAAAAGCGGTGCCCAATTGATTGATGGGTAAATCAAAATTTCTTCTTTCGCCGTTAAAATATTGTATAAACTGTTCGGTACAATTGATAAGCGTTGCAGGTAAACCAGTAACTGCAGTCATTTCTTCTCCTTCTTTCATAAAATGAACTTCAGAAATAAAATTTTCCGTGCCTGAAATTCGGATTACACCCACCGGCGAATGATAATATGTAGAATAAGTTTGCATGAGTGACTCACCCGATTTTAGACCCGTTGCCGACCGGCTTACCGGGTGCTAATAAAATTACATCTTTGTTTTCATCGTACACGCCCAGCACAAGGCATTCGCTTATAAAATCTGCTATTTGTTTTGGTGGAAAATTTATCACCGCCGTTATCTGCCTGTTTAATAAATCTTCTTTGGAATAGTGCGCTGTTATTTGCGCCGATGATCTTTTTATACCCAACTCTGCTCCGAAATCAATCAGTAATTGGTAAGCCGGTTTTCGGGCTTTGGGAAAATCTTTTATTTCAATAATAGTTCCTGTCCTGATATCAACTTTTTCAAAATCGTTCCATGTTATACTCATCGGGTTTTCAGTTTTAGGTTTAAAGTTAAGGATTCCGGGATCAGTCTAAATGCGGCGATAATTGCTGAGAAGAATTTATATTGATGAACGGTGCCAACGCCACCGGAGTTCAATAGCCCGCAGGGTTCTGTGGACAGCACCGGCGTCGACTAAATAATTTTTATTGTTTCTGTTGTTTGGTTTATCTTAACGCTAAATAATTGCGATATGAAGAAAAATATTTCACGCCGAAATTTTATAAGGAATACTTCTGTTGTTGCCGGTAGTTTTTTTATAGTGCCGCGACATGTATTGGGCCGCGGTTTCATCGCTCCCAGTGATAAACTGAATATCGCCGGTATCGGCGTGGGAGGAAAAGGTGAGAGTGATTTGGCTGAGTTTGCAAAAAGCCCCCGTGTAAATATTGTATCGCTTTGCGATGTGGATGACCGTATGGCTGTAAACTCACGTAAGCGATTTGCCAAAGCTACTTATTACGCCGACTTCAGGGAAATGCTGGAGAAAGAAAAAAATAATATTGACGCGGTATCTGTATCTACACCCGATAATACACATGCCGTAGCCACGATGGCTGCAATGCAATTGGGAAAACATGTGTATACGCAAAAGCCCTTGAGTCATGATATATATGAAGCAAGAATGCTTACGGAAGCCGCTAAAAAATATAAGGTAGTGACACAAATGGGTAACCAAGGCAGCAGCGGCGATGGTGTACGGCTTTCGAAAGAAATGGTGGATGCGGGAATGATTGGCGAAGTACACAGCGCACAAGCATGGACTAACAGACCCGTTTGGCCGCAGGGAATACCTGCTCCTAAGGGTAATCATGAAATACCGAAAGAATTGAATTGGGATTTGTGGCTGGGCCCTGCAAAAAAAATTGATTATAACCCGGCCTATCTTCCTTTCAATTGGCGCGGCTGGTGGGCCTTTGGTACCGGTGCATTCGGCGATATGGCGTTACATATTATGGAACCTATCTATCGCATCGCCCCTATACTTTACCCCGATTCGGTGGAGTGCAGCGTTAGTAATGTTTGGACAAATATGTGGGCCGAAGGCGGATACGAAGACAGTTGCCCGCCGGCTTCTATTATACATTTTACTTATCCGCGTACTACCGGTAAGGGCAGCATAAAAGTAAGTTGGTACGATGGCGGTTTACTGCCTCAACGGCCCGAAGAATTATTACCCGGCGAACCCTTTGGTAATTGGGACGGCGGTACTTTATTAATTGGTACGAAAGGAAAATTATTGATGGATTGCTATGGCGATAACCCGCGACTGCTGCCTACCAAATTAATGAAAGAAAAAAAGATGCCTCCGCAAAAACTGCCGCGTGTGAAAGAAGGACATTATTTACAATGGGTAAATGCCTGTATTGACGGAGTCGGTAAAACACAAATGAGTGCGCCTTTTGAATTTGCCGGTCCTGTTTCAGAAAGTATTTTAATTGGTAATCTTGCTATACGCAGCTGGCTATTGAAGAACCCGAAACTGAAAGGCTGGGGCGATAAATATTTGGGACGTAAAAAATTATTATGGGATGCGAAAAATATGAAGGTGACCAACTTTGATGAAGCCAACCAATTTGTAAGAAGAGAATATAGGGAAGGATGGAGTTTGTAGCGGTATTGTGATGCGTCAATTTGCAATAAGCAATTAATCACTTACCAACTTTCTTGATTTTTTTAAATACCTGGCAAAAAGGTAAAGTAATAAGAACATTATAAGAATGGCTGCAAACACAGGAATATTAGTTTTTAAATTGAAACGATCATCGTGAAAATAGAAATGTTTCATTGCTACCAGCACGGCGCCCGTCATCCAGATATACGTAGAATTATATTCGCGAATGATTACTCTTTTCCATTTAAACTCCATGCTGCTGAGAGTTCTACCGATGCCTTTTAAGTTGGGTATCCAACGATTTACTTTGCTGCAATAAGCATCGTATTGTGCGCCGAATTTACCCCTTAGGTAATTTTCCTCGGCCAGTACAATGGCTTGCCAAAAAAATAAAAACAACGGCGTGGCGATACAATTAAAAATAACGGAATTGGATGCAATACCCAGCCCGACAAGAATTAAAATATTACCTACATACAACGGGTTGCGGCAATGCGAAAATATTCCCGCGGTAACTAAATCCTCGGCATATATCCTCCTGTCTTTACCGCCGCGAATAATATATACCAAACCAATGGTTACCACTCTTATGATTTGACCGGTTACGGTAACACAAAGCCCAATAATAAAAGCCGTAACGGGATTGGAAAATATTTCCGGTGAAGGAATAAAAAGCAATAAATAAAAAAGAGGAAATATTCCGTTGCGGTTATGAAATATTACATTGCCAAGTTTTACCATCATGGGGCTGTAGTTTTAACGGCAACCATGCCGCAGAAGTTATACCATTTAAAAAATGTTTCTACATAGCGAAAACCCTTGTTTAGTAAGAGTTCCCTGTTCTCCATCAATTTGTAAGGGATTAATACATTCTCCAGCGCTTCGCGTTTTTGCGCAATTTCCATTTCATTGTAATTGTTGCGACGCTTATAATCGTAATAATATTTTATAAACTGCCGGTTGAACAGGGAATCTTCGCCCAATACTTTTTCAATTAAAATCAAACAACCGTTTTCATTCAGTTGATTAAAGATTTCTTCAATCAGTTTTTCCCGATACAGCGGACGGATAAATTGTAATGTTAAACATAATACTACAACAGAAGGGTTTTCTAATTTTACTCCGCGGTTAAGATCAGCACATTGCAAATCGTATTTTCTTTTTACACCGGCTGCTTCAAAATTACTTTTGCATTTCATCAGCATTTCATTACTGTCATCAATACCTATAAAATTTACTTCAGGAGGTAATACTCTGTCAAGATTGATTAAAGTGGTGCCGGTGCTGCAACCCAAGTCGTATACATTGGTGCCGGGTACTGCAAAGTCGGCGGCAATTTCCGTCATCATCCGTTGTATTTCTAAATAAAACGGAACCGAGCGGGTTACCATATCATCAAATACGGAAACAACATTGGCGCCGAATTTAAAATCTTCAGGTTTTTTTTCTTCCCTGAAAACTTTGTCTTGTTCACTCATAGCATTTTAGTTATGAAGTTGAGGACAGGTAAGTTAGTTGTTTGTTTTCGAACAAAAATAATTCGGGAGTCATCTTGTTACGGATACAAATTGTAAAATATTTATCGACTAGTTAAACGACTAAATGAATTCTAATCTAATATAGCGGAAAGATCGGTCAATTCTTTTTGTTTATAACGATTTTTGTCATCATCAAAGCATTTGCCCATTTGTTCAAGAAGGTTTGAATAATATACTTGTTGCTCACAGGGCGAAAATAGGAAGCGGTAGGAGGGACGGAAATGCGTTTGAAATAATTTTCTACATCGTTGATGTGTAAATACCTGCCCGTTGGCGGGGTCAATAAAAAAATCAATTTTCTCCAAAGGCTTTTCTAATTTTTCATCGGAGTAGCCGGGTTTAAAATAAGCTACTACAAATTGTTTAGGAATATTGATGGCTTTTACAGGGATGTCCAATAATTCGCAAAGCAACAAATACAAAATACCGTTACTGTATTGATTGCCGCGTTTTGTTTCAATTGTTTTATGCAGCAGGAAATCATTGATATCTGTGTAAGCTGTTTCGCCTCCTTTTAATCCGTAGTAGTTATATAAAATGCCGGTAATTACATTTGCCTGTTCCAGCGGGGTAAGATAATTATTCAGCTCCAGCCAGATATTGCGGCGAATTTTTTCAATTTCCTGCAATACGGGTGCGGTGGTCAGATCGGGATATTGAAATTTGGCGGCGAGTAATGCGCCAAGCATCAGATCGTGATGACCGGAGATGCTCCATTGACGGAAGTCTTCGGTTAAATCGCTGTAATGCAAACGATGAATCAGTAATTCAATTCTTTCCTGCGTACCTTCTTCGGGTGTTGTTTCCCAGAGATGCTCCAGGTTGGGAATAATATTTTTGCCGTAGTCAACAATTTTATTCGATACGACTCCGAATACCTCTTCATCGGGGTCGTCAATCAACGTAAGTAATGCGGATATTTCTTTGTTTGTTTCCATTTGGCAGTATTACTGCATAAATATCGCAGTCAATATTGAAACGGCATAGTTAAAATTTTCCACAGTGTGGGGAAAGAGGCAGTGTTTATTGTGATTTTTATTGCACGGGAAATACGGGTAAGACGATAAAACAAAATTTATTAGGTTTAAGAAAATTTCCGTCTTATTGTTCTATCGACTATTAAAGCAAATGATGATTTTATATTGCTGTCGTTTAAGTAGCTGCTTGAATTAATTCAAGCTTCATACAGTTTGGCTAAAGCCGGAAAGTATTTTCTTTGTATTGCCACGCTTTTAAAGGCGTGGCAATACAAATTGAGGTAAGCGGCTTTAGCCAAATAAATAAATAAAAATAAATAACTCAAAAGCTATTTATTTACAAACGCTATTTCTTTTTCGCTGCTTTCTTTGGCGCTGCTTTTTTTGCTGTTGCAGTTTTTTTGGCTGTCGTCGTTTTTTTAGTAGCGGTTTTCTTCGTTTTGCCGCTCCTTTCTTTGCAAAAGCATTGGGTACCTGTACTTCTATCATTCGCTTTATTTCATCTAAAGAAATAGTTGCTAATTCTTCCGCGGTGTATTTTGTTTCATCGGATTTCAAACCCGGCTTAAGCATTTTTTTCTGAAAACGTATAAAGGGTCCCCAGCGTCCGTTTTCAACGGCAATTTTTTCTTCGGGCCAATTTTGAATATAACGATTGGCTTCTTTGTCAATCTTTTTCGCAATCAACTCGTTCATGTCAGCCTGCGTAAGCATATCAAAGTTATAAGCACGGGGTACATTTATAAACAGGTTGTTCCATTTTATATAAGGGCCAAAACGTCCTTTTCCTTTTGTAATCGGTAATTCATTATAAAGACCAACCGGCGCATCGGCTACTTTCTTTTCTTCTATCAGTTGAATGGCTTTATCTATATCTACAGTTGACAGATCAGTACCTTTTGGTATAGAGATATATTCTTCGCCCCATTTTACATAGGGGCCAAAACGACCTACACCTACTGATACATCTTTATCTTCATGCTGACCGAATGTTGCCTGTAATTTAAAAAGCTCCATCGCTTCATCGTAACTAATGGTCTCAATGCTTTGCCCGGTTTGTAATTTGGCAAACCTCGGTTTCTCCTCATCATCTACACCGCCAATCTGTACCATGGGGCCGTAGCGGCCCATTCTTGCTACTACCGGTTTCCCGCTTTCAGGATCGGTACCCAATATTTTTTCTCCTTTTATCCGCTCAGCATTTTCAATGGTATTCTCTACATCTTTTTTAAAGGGTGTATAAAATTCATCAATCATTTTATTCCACTTCAATTTGCCTTCTGCTACTTCATCAAACTCCTGTTCTACCCGTGCGGTAAAACTGTAATCCATTATGTCATCAAAATATTGTTTCAAAAAATCGGTAACCACCAATCCCAAATCACTGGGGAATAATTTTGATTTTTCGGCGCCGGTGTTTTCCTGCTCCGTCACTTTGCTTATCGCATCATTTTTTAGCAGCAAAACCCTAAAATCTCTTTTCACTCCATCCTTATCACGTTTTTCTACATAACCTCTTTTTAATATGGTAGAAATAGTAGGTGCGTAAGTAGACGGACGACCTATTCCAAGTTCTTCTAATTTTTTTACCAGTGATGCTTCAGTGTACCTTGGCGCCGGCCGGCTGAAACGTTCCATCGCTTTCATTTCTTTTAAGGGCAACTGCATACCAACACTTAATGGCGGCAACATACCTTCCTGCGCTTCTTCTTCCGTCATATCATCATCATCTTTGTCTTCGCGGTATACTTTTAAAAACCCGTCAAACTTCAGTACTTCGCCCTGCGCGGTAAGCTCTTCATTATTAGTACTGATATTTATTTTCGCCGTGGTCTTTTCCAATTCAGCATCCGCCATTTGGCTGGCCATCGTTCTTTTCCAAATTAATTCATACAATCTTTTTAATTCCGGATCATCCACCGTCGAATTCTCCATATAGGTAGGACGTATGGCTTCGTGTGCCTCCTGCGCACTTTCGTTTTTGTTTTTGTATTTTCTGAATTGGTGATATTTATCGCCGTACATTCCTTTTATTGTTCGTGTAATATCACCCAGTGCGGTGTCGCTCAGGCTTACACTATCGGTACGCATATAAGTAATCTTACCGCTTTCATACAGTTTTTGCGCCAGTATCATGGTGCGGCTTACACCATATCCTATTTTGCGGCTGGCTTCCTGTTGCAATGTAGATGTTGTAAACGGAGCAGCCGGCGATTTTTTAGCAGGCTTTACCTGTACATCGGCTACCTTATATTTAGCGCCAACACAACTTTTTAAAAATGCTTCTGCATCTTCGGCTTTCGATTGTTTTTTTCCTTCGGCGGAAAACGTAACTGCTTTATCAGTCACATCTTTAGCGGTAAACAACGCTTCTATTTTAAATGTACTTATCGGTGTGAAAGCATTTATTTCTCTTTCTCTCTCAGCTATTAATCTTACTGCTACGCTTTGTACACGTCCCGCACTCAGGTTATTGCGCATACTCATTTTGCGCCAAAGCACGGGGCTCAGTTCAAAACCTACAATCCTGTCCAGCACTCTTCTTGCCTGTTGCGCCATTACCAAATTCATATCCAATATCCTCGGATTTTGAACAGCATTCTGAATAGCCGGTTTAGTAATTTCATGAAAAACAATTCGCTTGGTTGTTTTAGGATCAAGACCCAGTACCTCGCACAAATGCCAACTGATTGCTTCACCTTCACGGTCCTCATCCGTTGCAAGCCATACTTCGCCGCTTTTTTTAGCCAGCGCTTTCAAATCCCTTACTACCTTTTCTTTTTCGGGGGGAACTATATAGCGGGGAGTAAAATTATTATTGACATCAATACCCATTTCGGCTTTTTCAAGATCGCGGATATGACCGAAACAACTCTTTACTTCAAAGTCTTTTCCAAGAATTTTTTCAATTGTTTTCGCTTTCGCAGGGCTCTCTACTATCAATAAATTTTTTGCCATAAGTACAAAATTGCAGTCATTTTTTTGCTTGGTTCAACACTGCAAGGTATAGCAAGAATAATAAATTTTTGGTAAATCAATTTTTTTACTGCCTGCAAGGGCAATCGCAGCGTATTATTTCGGGGTATTTTTTTGTAGTATAAATTTTTGTTTTTATGCTCTTTAAAGCAAAAAATAAGGGGTTGTATAAAAATAATATGCGGCATGCGTGCAAGATATTATTTTTATTAGAGCAGTGAACGGGTAATCAACTACGAACTGAGCTCAGTTTTTATGATGGCGACAATCTTATTGGCCCATCTTGTATATTCTTCGCCGGACGGATGCAATCCGTCGGAAGCAACTAAGTCGGAATTATGCGTAGCCTCCCTGCTATAAGGAGTAATGTCTATATAAAAAACACTATGATTGTCGGCAATGGCCCGGTTGGCATTATTAAATTCATCTATCTCGGATGCGATTTTATCAGGATCTCTGCCGCCCGAAAAAGGCGTAGCTCCCCAATCGGGTATAGAAAGAACAATGACACGGGTTGGTTTTCCATCGGTAAATTGGATGGCACGTTTCAACAGCTTTTCAAATTCAACTTTATAGTCATCAAGAGATTTTCCTCTGAATTGGTTATTGACGCCTATTAATAATGAAACAAAATCGTATGCGGGAAGCAAGTGAGTTCTTTCGATGGCAGCATGCAATTCTTCGGTAGTCCACCCGGTGCGGGCCACTATTTCCGGCGCTAAAAAATTAAATCCGTCTTTACGCAGTTGTTGCGTTGCCTGGTAGCAAAAGTTATCATATACAGGCACACTTTCTCCTACCGTATACGAATCACCTAAAGCGAGCCATGTATAATAATTCATAGTTTAAAAATAAAGGGTGCTGGTTTTGCCTGCTAAAATAGATATTTAACCAACAATAAGCAATAGGTGTAATAAAATAAATATTGCACCGTATTTTCCACATTCATTCGCACCCTATAAAAAATCGATAACAGATTTACTTACTTTATTATCGCGGTAAATACGGCTGTGCCCCAATCCCTTGCTAATTACAAATTTTACATTCGAATAGTTTTGTTCTTTCACCGTTAGTGCATCGGCAAGCGGCGTTATCATATCATCTTCGTCATGATACCAGCATACCGACGCCATTATTTTTTCCATTGCAAGCGCCACGGAATAGTCGGAAGCCGGCCGTCCCGCTAATCGGAGTATCAGCAAATCAAATTCTTTTCTTACGGCCTCATCCAATTTTAAAAATTTAAAGAAAAAATTGATGGCTGTAGTTGTTTCCGTAGCGGGTGCGATGAACGCCAACCGATGGTTTTCATCGTGTTTCATTTCCTGCATGGCCAATGCAAGCGCCAAACCGCCCAGGGAATGCGCCATATAGGATTCTATCGGCCCGAAAGATTTATTGATTTGGATTATCATTTCTTTATACTCAGGTGCCGAAATCATTTTGCCTCCGCTGCGGCCATGCGCCGGTGCGTCAAAGGCCAGCACTTCATATCCTTTTCGTATCAATGGTTTTATATACCTGTCAAAATTTATCACCGACGATTCGTAACCGTGCAGTATCTGTACTTTTCTTATACCGCCTTTATTGAACCGGTAACCGCGGATTACAACACCGTTAAATTTGAACTGAAGTTTTTCAGCTTCCCTGAAAATGGCGGGCAATTCTTTTTTATTGCGGCTTTGCGGTGTACGAAAAAGAGCAAATGCTTTTTCGGCCGCTCGTTTTTTTGAAACAGAGGCCAATATCTTAAACTTTGTGCGGATATAACTTACTGCTATTTTTTGTGCTACTTTCATATAATCATAAAGATAACTATGGATATTGTAATAATAGGTTCCGGTAATGTGGCGGCGGTTTTGGGTCGTAAGTTTATTGCTGCGGGTCATTATATTGTACAAATTATAAGCCGAAATGCATCCGCCGCCAGTAAGTTGGCTTATGAGTGGGATACCGTGTCTTCAAATTATATGAGTGCGGTTGTAAATGATGCCGATGTGTATATCATCGCCGTTCCGGACGATGCCATTGATGAAGTAATAACGGATTTAAAATTACCGGGCAAAGTAGTAGCGCATACCGCGGCCTCGGTATCAAAGGATGTATTGAAAAATGTAACGGAACATTACGGTGTATTTTACCCGTTGCAGAGCTTGCGTAAAGAAATGACGGCTTTACCCGATGTGCCGATTTTTATTGAAGGAAATGATGATAAAGCTAAAAAAGTGCTGGAGAAACTGGCGCATTCTATTTCGGAGGAAAAAGTAGCTGTAGCCCGGGGTGATGAACGTATGAAACTGCATGTGGCCGCCGTGGTAGTAAGCAATTTTACCAATTACTTATATAAACTGGCGCAGGATTACTGCAAAAAGGAAGGTATTGATTTTAATTCTTTACTTCCGTTGATTGAAGAAACGGCCGGCCGGTTAAGAAATATTTCCGCATTCGCATCGCAAACCGGACCCGCGATAAGAGATGATAAGGAAACGATTGAAAAGCATTTGGCCTTGCTCAATAACTACCCCGAGTTGAAGAAAGTTTATCTTTTTATGACGGAAAGTATTTTGGAGGGTAAATAGCCGGTAACTGACAGCTATCGATACCGGAAATCCCGAAAAATTTAATTTACCTGTCAAATACAATCTTTTGTTTTACTTCTTTTCCCGAACAAGTAAGTTAGTTTATCGTTTTTGAAATACATTTGCGCCTGATTAAGCAAAACAACAGATGTATACAATTAAATTTAAGTTTGAACAGGCAGGACTGGAACCGGTAACGCTTACGAATGTAGAAAGCGGCCAAAGTTTGCTGGAAATAGCTTTAAAAAACGATATCGAACTGCATCATAACTGCGGAGGCGTATGCGCCTGCAGTACCTGTCATTTATATATTGATAAAGGAGCTGACTTGGTAGAAGAATTGAGCGATAAGGAAGAAGACTTTATTGACAGGGCCGTAAACCCGCGGCTGAACTCAAGGTTGGGTTGTCAGTGTTTACTTATAAATGAGGATGGTGAGATGGAAGTAACACTGCCGGATCAAACACAATTTTTAGGAGAATAAGCCCCCATCCCCTAAAGGGGAGCTATAGAAGTATTTATTTAACAGGATGTTTTGATATCACAAATTTTGAAATTAATATGAGTCATTTTGAACCGCCGATACACTGGAACGATTACGAAGACATTGCATTGAAATTGTACGAACGCTTTGGCGCCGAGTTTAATGAAGGTAAGATTTATCGTATCCGGTTTACCGATTTGCTGGAGTGGGTTTTGCAAATTCCTAATTTTGCCGGTACCCGCGAAGAAAGCAACGAAGGCCATTTGGAAATGATACAAAGCACTTGGGTGTATGAATGGAGAGACAGTCAATCCTGATATTTTAAAATTTTCAACGGAATAAATAAGTATGAACGTTCTTGTGGAATTTAAAAAAATAACCACGTTTGTTTTTGATGTGGATGGTGTGCTGACGGACGGCACGGTGTTGGTATTGGAGAACGGTTTGCAGGCAAGGCAAATGCATATTAAAGACGGCTTTGGTTTGCAAATGGCGGTGCGAAACGGTTTCAGGGTATTGATAATTTCGGGTGGTAATTCGGAACCCGTAAAAGACCGGTTGGAAAAATTAGGCATTACCGATGTACACATGGGTGTGGAGAATAAAAAAGAATTATTAAGCGCCTATGTTAAGAAAAACAATTTGAATTGGGAAGAGGTTTTATACATGGCGGATGACTTGCCCGATTTGGCTTCGCTGAAAATGGCAGGCGTTTCATCCTGCCCCGCTGATGCGGTAACTGAAATAAAGGCGATGGCCAAATACATTTCGCCGGTTAACGGCGGCTTTGGCTGTGTACGGGATGTAATAGAAAAAGTATTGAAAGTAAAAGATAAATGGACATATGATGAGGAAGTAAGTTCAAGATAAAGCCTTGCTCTTTTTCTTTTATCATAAGAGGTTTACTTTTTCTATGAACCGTTGGATACGGTATAATCTTATTCCTTTTAAAAAACAAAAAAGATGAAATTGATTGGGGCGTTTATAAAAATGATTCGTTTGCCCAATTTGTTGTTTATTGCTCTTGCCCAATTGCTTTTTCACTTTTGTATTATCGTACCGGTATTTACCAAAGCCGGTGCTCCCCTTATTTTTAATGAAGTGTTGCTTGCGTTACTGATTCTTTCATCGGTATTAATAGCCGCGGCGGGTTATATTATCAACGATTATTTTGATATTAATATTGATTTGGTAAACAAGCCTCAGAAGAATGTAGTAGACATAGTAGTAAGCAGGCGATGGGCCATGCTCTGGCATTCTGTGCTTTCTTTTATAGGTGTAGCCGGCGGTTTTTATCTTGGCTGGCGAACAGGTATTTTTTGGATTGGCTTTATGCACCTGCTTTGCAGTATTTCATTGTTCGCTTACTCTGCAAGTTTTAAAAGAAAATTACTGATTGGTAATGTATTAACTTCACTACTTACGGCATGGTCGGTGGCGGTATTGGGTTTAGCTACTTTTTATGCCGTAAGAAATTACCCCGGTATTTTTACAAATGTAAACAATGCGAAGATTTTCAAATTTACCATCCTGTATTCTTCGTTCGCTTTTATTATTTCGTTGATACGGGAGGCTATAAAAGATATAGAAGATATGGAAGGCGATGAAAAATACGGCTGTACTACCATGCCGATTGTATGGGGCGTAACAGGTACAAAAATTTATATCGCTGTATTGCTTGGTATATTGATAGCGGCCTTACTCATTTTGCAGGTATATGTTTTGCAATTTAACTGGCATTGGGCCGTGGTGTACGGTTTACTGATGGTCATTTTACCCTTGGGTTATATTTTTTATAAATTGTTTAAAGCAAAATCTGTAAAAAATTTTCACGATCTCAGCAGTCATACCAAGCTGGTAATACTTACAGGTATTTTCTCCATGATATTTTTTTATTTCTATCTTTAGCGCAGGAACACAGTCAGCTAATTTTTTTTATAGTGAATAAAGTTATACTTGCTTCGCAATCACCGCGTCGTAAACAATTATTGGAATGGGCCGAAGTGCCGTTTGATATTATAGTTAAAGAAACGGATGAGTCGTATCCCGAAGGACTAACTGCAGAAGAGGTGTCTATTCATATTGCAAAACAAAAAGCATTGGTCGTGCAAAGCGGTTTGCCCGCCGATGCTGTAATAGTTGCCGCCGATACCATCGTTGTTTTGGGCGAAAGAATAATCGGTAAGCCTAAAAGCAGGGAAGATGCAGTTGCTATACTGGCTGATCTGTCCGGCAAAAAACACAGGGTAATAACCGGCGTTTGTATTTTACAAAATGATAAGGAGATCATTTTTTCCGATACAACGGATGTTGTTTTTCATGAACTTACTGCGGAGCAAATAGTATTTTATATAGATAAATATAAACCTTATGATAAAGCCGGCGCTTATGCCATACAGGAATGGATTGGTGTAGTAGGAATAAAATCGGTACAAGGCGATTTTTATAATGTAATGGGTTTGCCTGTGAGCAGGGTAGTGAGGGAACTGGAGAAGTTAAGTAAAAAGTAAAAAGTTTAAAAATAAAACCCAATGTAAAAAATTATAACTTACAAGGGGTTTCTAAATACTTAATACTAAATACTGAGTACTTACAACTTAAAACTTACGAGGGATATGACCGAACGCTTGCTTCAATATATCTGGCAGTTTCAGTATTTCAATAAAAATGAACTGACTGCAATAACAGGCGAGGTGCTGCAGGTTATTTCTCCGGGTACTTATAACAGCGATCAGGGGCCTGATTTTTCTGAAGCCAAAGTAAAAATTGATAACACTACTTTGGCGGGTAATATAGAGCTGCACATAAAAACATCCGACTGGGAGAAACATAAACATCAGCACGATGATAATTATAATAATGTCGTGCTGCATATAGTTTGGCAACATGATAAACAAATAGACCCTACGGTGCCGGTGCTGGAACTGAAAGAAAGAGTTCCGAAAGTATTATTAGAACGGTTTGAGCAATGGATGAATGCCGTTTCATTTATTCCCTGCGAAAAAAGTATTGCCTCTGTACGCGACATTACATGGAAAAGCTGGAAAGAAAGACTGCTGGCTGAGCGACTTTTACGAAAAGCAAAACAGGTTGAAGAATACCTGCAGCAAAATAATTATCATTGGGAAGAAACTTTTTGGTGGCTGCTGGCACGCAATTTTGGTATGAAAGTAAACGCCGCAGCTTTTGAAGCAATGGCAAAATCAATTCCATTAACTATCCCCGCAAAGCATAAAAATCAAATACACCAATTAGAAGCCTTGCTGCTGGGGCAGGCCGGTTTGCTGAATGAAAAATTTAATGAAGACTATCCGCAGCTTTTAAAAAGAGAATATGAATTTTTAAAAAAGAAATACAATTTAAAGCCTGTAAACAATGCTGCTTTTTTCCTGCGCATGCGGCCGGGCAATTTCCCTACCGTTCGCCTGGCGCAATTGGCAATGTTGATTCATCAATCAGCGCATTTGTTTTCTAAAATAAAAGAAGCGGAAAATACAGGCATTGTAAAAAATTGGTTTGATATTACGGCCAATGATTACTGGCATTATCATTATAAGTTTGATGAATCATCGTCGTATAAAAAGAAAAAGTTGGGCGCTGCAATGATTGATAATATTATCATCAATACCATTTGCCCCGCACTTTTTGCTTACGGCAGTTACCATAACGAACAGCTGTATAAGGACAAAGCGTTGAAATGGTTGGAAGAAACCGCTGCCGAGTCCAATGCTATTACAAAAGGATTTATGCAATTGGGCATTGAAAATAAAAACGCTTTTGATTCACAAGCATTGATAGAATTAAAGAATGAATATTGCAATAACAAAAAATGTTTGGATTGCGCGGTCGGTAATTTTTTATTGAAAGCCCCCGGCCCCTAAAGGGGTGTTTTGAAACTTTATGATATGAGGTAATATTTATTAATGACTGCTTACACCCCCCTTTAGGAGATGGGGGCTTTAACTCCAACTTCCCCAATCTATTTTTACCTCAATATCCGGGTGAATACTCTTCATCACGGGACAGGTATCACCGGTATGTTTCAGGATCGTCTTAGTTTTTTCATCAATAGTCTTCAGTGAATCGGGTATATGAAATGTTAAATCTATGCCGCCAACCCGACGGGGATCCGCTTTCATAATTTTTAATACTTCTATTTTTACTCCGTTCAGGTCAAAATCCATTGTTCTTGCTTTTATACCCATTACGGTAATCATACAGGTGGCAAGGCTGGTAGCCAGCATATCCGTAGGGCTGAATCTTTCTCCCTTCCCGTGATTATCAGTCGGGGCGTCGGTTTCAAAACTATTATTGCTTTTGAGGTGGGTGCAGGTGGTACGCAGGCCGCCTTCGTAAACTACAGTTGAGGTCATTATATAAATTTGCCCTAAATTTACGTTACTATTAAAATACTAAATCAGCATTTGTGAAGAAAATACTTTTTATTACCATTTTATCCGCTATTACCTTTTCCGCCTTTGCCCAGGAAACTGCCAAGAGTAAAAGAGAAATAAAGGCCGCGAAGAAAGAAGAAAAAAAGCAAAAAATAAATGCCATTATAAAGCAGGAAGAAGAAGGCGTGCTTGCATATAGTAAACAAAATATTTACGGTTTACAGTTTCGTACCAATGGCTACGGGCTTTTTTATGAAAAGGGTATTATGAAAACAACCCGCAAAACTAATTTGTATCATATCGGATTTGATGAAATCAAAAGCCCTAAAGAAGAAAAATTTCCCAATGAAGGTCTTTTCTTCGGTAATCCTTTTGTGTATGGTAAGATTAATAATTTTTACCAGTTAAAATTAGGCTTCGGGCAGCAATATATTTTGGGCAATAAGGGAAATAAAAACGGTGTAGCAGTGGCAGCCGTTTATCATGGCGGTCTATCGCTCGGGCTGTTGCGCCCTTACTATCTTGAAGTAGCCGAAGCCAACGGCGGTTCGAGATTTATTAAGTATGAAGATGATAAAGTAAAATTTCTTTCCGATTCCATTATAGCAAGCGGCGGTTTGTCAAGAGGTTGGGGCGAAATAAAAATGAAACCCGGTGCTTATCTCAAAACCGGATTACGATTCGATTACGGTCGTTATAATGAAATGGTATCGGCTATTGAAACGGGAATCGTAGTAGAATTTTATGCTTCTAAAATTCCTATACTGGCTCGCCAAAAAGATAAAAATTTATTTATACAGGGCTATGTTTCCATAGCATTGGGAAGAAGGAAGTAGGCACCCTGTTTTTACTTCAAACTGTATAAAAAATAAACCTTTACTTTTGCTTTTTGTTTGTAATAAGCGATTGTGTCAGCATTTATAAATGCAGCAATAATTGAGCAGATAAATACCTGAATTTAATAAGCATGACAGAACTTCCTGTAATTAATAAGATTGAAGAAAAAGAAACCCGCATTAAAAAACCGGATTGGCTACGTGTTAAGCTTCCCATTGGCGAGAGTTATAAGCATGTGCGCAACCTGGTAGACAAAAATAAACTACACACCATTTGCGAAAGCGGCAATTGCCCCAATATGGGCGAATGCTGGGGTGCAGGTACGGCTACTTTTATGATATTGGGTAATACCTGTACAAGAAGTTGCGGTTTTTGTGCGGTCGCTACGGGCAAGCCCGACGAATTGGATTGGGACGAGCCGCAACGTGTGGCCGAAGCCATTCACTTAATGAAAGTAAAACACGCTGTTATTACATCGGTAGATCGGGATGAACAAAAGGACGGTGGTTCGGCTATTTGGTATAATACCATTAAAGCCGTGAAGACTTTAAACCCCGATACCACGCTTGAAACATTAATACCTGATTTTAAAGGACAGAAAGAAAATATACAACGCATAATAGATGCGGCGCCTGAAGTAGTAAGTCATAACATAGAAACGGTAGAAAGACTAACAAGACAAGTGCGTATACAGGCTAAGTATTGGCGCAGTATGGAAGTAATAAAAACATTGAAGGCCGGCGGCATGCGTACCAAGAGCGGTATTATGCTTGGTCTTGGCGAAACAAAAGAAGAAGTGGTGCAAACCATGACCGACCTGCGGGATAACGGATGCGATGTAATAACCATCGGTCAATATTTACAACCCACTAAAAAGCATTTAGCCGTTCATCGTTTCGTACATCCCGATGAATTTGCGGAGTTAAGAGAAATTGGTTACGGTTTGGGATTGGATTATGTAGAAAGCGGTCCGTTGGTACGTTCGTCTTATCACAGCGAACGGCATGTATTCGCCGGATTGGGAAGAAAAGAGTGGGAGATGAGTAAGTCAACAAATGCGAAATAGTGGTTTATAAAAAGTATGCGCGGCAAAAAAAGTATTAACCCGATCAATATAAAAATAAATAAGGCAGCCAAATTACTATTGGTTGCTTGTTTTTTTATACAATGTTATTCTTTTGGTCAATTAAAATGGATAAATGTTGATTCGTTGTTTCAGCCGCTGCCGAAAAATTTTCATGTATATAAAACAACGGATAGTTTGGACGGCAAACCTTTTATTGCGTATTATGCAGAAGCCTACTTAAAAGACAGGGAATTAGATTTTACAACCGATACCGCTTACGGGAGGCGTTTAACCCCGTCTCAATTTTATACAAAAGGATTTGACCCTCTTAAATTTTATGAGGTTGCTTACAAGTTCCCGCTGCTTGTAGTAAACGGTACATTCTTTTCGTTTACGACCAATCAAAATTTGAACCTGGTAATAAAAGACGGCAAATTAGTTTCGTATAACGTACATACCATTGCCGGAAAAGGTAAAGACACATTAACTTACCGGCATCCGCTTGGCAGCGCCATTGGTATTTCTAAAAAAAGAAAAACAGATATTGCGTGGGTAGTTACTGATTCTTCTAAAAAATATTCATATGCTACTCAACGGGTGATGGCTTTCGCAAGGGATTCATCAACATCTTTTCGTGTTGATTCAATAAAAAGTGTGAAAGTGAAATATTTTTCAAACAGCCCCACTAATGGCAATGTCTCGTTGAGAGGTTTGAAAAAGGCTTTTAAAAAATGGAAGATGAAAGCCGCTATTGGCGGCGGACCGGTTCTTTTACAAAACGGATATATTAAAATTACCAACGAAGAGGAATTAAAATTTACCGGCAAAGCCATTGATGATAAACATCCGCGTACGGCAATGGGTTATACCGACGATAATAAACTGATTATACTGGTCATACAAGGCCGTTTCCCCGGCATAGCAGAAGGCGCATCATTAAAGCAAGAAGCGCAAATTTTAAAAGACCTCGGTTGTCAGGGAAGCTTTGAATCTTGACGGTGGCGGCAGCAGTTGCATGCTTATCAACGGAAAAGAAACCATTAAGCCGAGTGATAAAGAAGGGCAGCGGGCAGTTCCTGCGGTTTTTATAATTAAGTAGCCCCAAACCCCTAAAGGCGCTTTCAAGCAGCTTCAACTTTTAAAAGTATTTTTATCTATTCGGTAGATTAATTATACTAAAAAATTAATTTACTCTTCGAAAGCCCCTTTAGGGGGCTTGGGGTCTATTTCTCCCAAGCCAATGCACTGGCGCCCAATATAGCGGCATCAGATTCCTTTAAATGGCTGATTAAGATTTTTACTTTGTTTTGAAATACCTGTATCAGGTTGGCTTCCATATGCTCTTTGGTAGGTTTCAAAATTAAATCGCCGGCTTTGGTTAAACCGCCAAACAAAACAATAGCTTCGGGGCTGCTGAACATGATAGCATTGGCCAATGCCAATCCCAATATTTTACCGGTAAATTCAAAAATTTCCAACGCGGTTTTATCACCCTGTATGGCGGCTTCATACACGGCTTTTGAATCTAATTTATCTTTAGGGACATCACGCAATAAACTTTTGTCTTTATTTTTTTCCAGCATTTCAATAGCTGTCGCTCTTACGCCGGTAGCTGAAGCATAGCTTTCCAACGAACCTTTTTTGCCGGTGCCTTCGTGATAGCGGCCGTCAGGTATAACAATTGTGTGTCCCAATTCTCCCGCAAAACCATCATGCCCGTAGATCAATTGCCCGTTGGCTACAATACCGCTGCCCACACCGGTACCTAATGTTATCATGATGAAATCTTTCATTCCCTTTGCAGCGCCGTACATCATTTCGCCTATAGCAGCAGCGTTGGCGTCATTGGTAAGTGTAACGGGTAGTTTAAATTTTGTTTGAATCATTTCCGCCAAAGGAATAATTCCTTTCCAGGGCAGGTTTGGCGCATATTCTATAGTGCCGGTATAAAAATTTCCGTTGGGTGCTCCTACGCCTATTCCTTTTATACGACCGGTGCCTCCGGCTTTTTCAATAAGTTCCGAGAGAGCGGTATACAACTCATCAATAAAACTTTCTACCGTCTTATGTTTTTTGGTAGATATTTCGCTGCTGAATAAAACATTGCCGTCGCGGTCTACAATACCAAATTTGGTGCCCGTACCGCCAATATCAATACCAATTACTAATTGATCCAAAGCTGTTGCCATAAAATGAATTTGGAAAAAGCGGCCCCGAATATGCGGGGCCGCTAAAGTTATGAATAAAAATGATTAGTGTCCGCTGCCGTCAACTTTGCATCGTAATCAATTCCTTGTTTTCTTAAAATACCTTTACAACAAATGCAAAGAAAGCAAGATAAGCAAAACATACAGCCGCAATCCAATAGGAATTGGTGAATACCGAACCCTGCTACTGAAGAATTTGCTTGTAAATAATCGGCAAGTTTACCCTGGATAGGAGGAATAATAGCCGCCGCCTAAAATCATCATAATTAAAAATGCAGAACCCTGTGATGGTGTATTTTCCGAGACCGGCAATAGATAGTGTAAAAATACATGGCCACATAACAGAACAAGACAAGCCCACCGCTCAAAAATGCATAAATAGAAACAGTTCCGGTAGTCATTACGCCTACAATCATACCAGCTGTATCCAAGGAGGCTGAAATACAAAAGCGTTTTAACAGGTTTATCGTTCCTAGATAAGCCGCTATCATTTGTACTACATACACATACGATATACCACTAATAAAGAAGCGACATTCATAACCTGCTAAGGCCGTTAACCCTAGTAACTATTCCCAATGCAATTAACGGAATTATAAACTGAAGTATTTTTTTTTGTTGAAGGTCTAAAATTAAAAGCCGCAATTGCACCTGTCCAACTGCCCAATCATTAGACTTCCCCAAAACATGGCAACAAAAGGAGCTGCTTCCGATGATTGATAACCTCCAAATGCTTTTTGTTTTAAAAGTTCTCCTAAGTTACTGCCGATAGTTACTTCTACCCCTACATAAACAAATATACCCTAACATACCCAATACCAATTGAGGATATTGCATAGCTCCCCATCCTTCTTTATTTTTTTGTGCAATTAGAGCTTGCGAAAGGTAATCCAACTACAATTAAAGCCAATGCGCATATGAGCCAGATTAATCTTTTGTGTTCCATCGGTTTTTTTATAACACTAATCTCATCATATTTACTTGCAAGCCCTTGTTTTATTTGTTCAACTTGTGCTACAATTGCATTTTTATCAGCTTCACTTTTTCCTTTTAAGGAACATTCTAAATTGGATATTTCGGCTGTTTCTTTTTCAAAGGTTTTCTGAATAGCAGCAATTTTTTTGGCATCATCGCTGCGATAACTGTTGAATACCGGTGCAAACACTAAAATTAATAGGCCTGTGATAATAAGCATTGTATTCAAAGCCTTATTAGCTTTTTCCGGCTTTTCCTCAATAATTCCGCTCGGTACCTTTTTACAAAACCGAATAAAGCAGCTGCACCAATAAATAGCAAACCAACAACATACATAAAGCGAAATAACTTTTTTTAACGGCAAGCTTGCAATTTTTTGATCACATACTGCTTCTGGCGCTGCCAAAAAGTGCAAAAGCTACAACCAGCGGGCCAATTGTAGTACCAAATGAATTTACACCACCTCCTAAGTTTACTCTTGTATTGTCCTGTAGCAGGATCGCCAAGATGAAATAGCAAAGGGTTGGGCATCTGTTTGTTGAAGAGAGAATCCTAAGGCCACAATAAAAAACCAATCAACATTCCTGTAAAACTGTAACCATTTACAGCAATATCATAGCTGCTGCGCCTATTGCAGAAAAAAGTAAACCGTATACTATACTTTTTTTGTAACCCCACTTGCCAACTAAATCCTGTCCGCCTAAAGCACCATAAGCAAACAAAACCAAAGCTCCGATGTAATAAGCAAGATAAAATGCAAAATCAATTAACTGACTTTGGAATTGGTCAAGATGAAAATAGTTTTTACAAAAAGGAATAAAAATGCTGTTGCCCGCAGCTATAAATCCCCAGAAAAAAAATACAGTGACCAAGGTGCCTAATGCACCGTAGTTGGTTGGTTGTTGAGCCTTAGTCATATTGCAAGTTGGTTTTTTAATGAAACCTCAAAATAAACATTTTTTGCTAATGAAAAATTTTTACTTCATTCTTTGAGGGTAGGTAAAAACAACCTAATTTCAGTTTTACGCTTATCAAACATACTTTTAAATGGAAATAGTTCATATATCAGCCGAGTGTTATCCTATGGCAAAAGCAGGAGGCTTGGGCGATGTAGTAGGGGCGCTGCCAAAATACCAGAACCGCCTGGGACATATCGCTAAAGTGGTGATGCCCATGTACCGCACCAAGTTTTTAAATAATAACGAATGGGAGTTGGTACATGAGGGCGGTCAAAATTTAGGCCCGCATTTTTTTCATTACAGTGTTATAAAAGAAAGTACAAACAAATTGGGATTCGATCTTTTTTTAATTGATATCAACGGGTTGTTGGACAGGGAAAAAATTTACGGGTATGATGATGATACCGAACGGTTCACCGCTTTTCAAATAGCCGCCTGCGATTGGATTACTAAATGGCAACACAAGCCCGACATTATACATTGTCACGATCACCAGGCCGGTCTTATTCCTTTTATGATTAAATATTGTCATGCATTTAACAGGTTGGCCGATGTGCCTTCCGTATTTACCATACACAATGGCCAATACCAGGGCTGGATGGATTGGGATAAAAGTTACTATCTGCCGGCATACGACAGTTGGAAATGGGGTATGATGGACTGGGCTGATAAGATTAACCCGATGGCCGCCGGTGTAAAAAATGCATGGAAGGTAAATACCGTGAGCCAAAGTTATATGGATGAACTGCGTGTGGATGCCAATGGGCTGGAAGCTTTATTTGAATACGAAAAAGGTAAGTGCATCGGTATATTAAACGGTATTGATACAGAAGTGTGGGATCCGGCTACGGATGAGTACCTGAAAAAAAATTATGATACCGAATCGGTAGAGAAAGGAAAAAGGAAAAATAAAAAAGAATTGTGTAAAGAATTTGATTTGGATATTGATAAGCCGCTGATTGTTTTTATAGGCAGGTTGGTGGGAGAGAAAGCGGCTGATTTATTACCCGATGCCATTCGTTCTTCTATTTATCAATATCACGGCAATGTTAATTTTTTGATATTGGGTTCCGGTGAGCCGCAGGTAGAGTGGCAATTGGAAAATTTGAAAAGCCAGTTTTCCGGCTATGTAAATACCTATATCGGGTACAGCGAAAAATTAAGCCATGTGATGTATGCCGGCGCCGATTTTTTATTGATGCCGAGCCGCGTAGAGCCCTGCGGTCTTAACCAGTTGTACGCATTGCGATACGGCACCATACCCATGGTACGAAGTACGGGCGGGCTAAAGGATACAGTAAAAGATTTTGGCGAGTGGGAGGGCTATGGTATTCGCTTCGATCAGGCCACTGTTTGGGATATCGTTTATTCCGTAGGCAGGGCGATTGATTTGTATAATAATAAAATAGATTTGTTTAACTGGATGCAGGGTTGCAGCATGGGATTGGACTACTCCTGGGATACTTCGGCCAACCGGTATATTGAAATGTACAACGGGTTGCGATAAAAATTTTTTCAAATGATAAACGGAATGTTTGAGAATAGTCCTTAATTTGGATAACGATATTTTTCTGAACCTTATCAGTTCTTTTACCGATTACCATTTTATAAATCATTTCAATACATACTCATTATGGCCTTACGAACAATTACCCATTCAAAAGAAATTATATCAGTTATTCTTGGCGGCGGCGCCGGTTCCAGGTTGTTTCCGCTTACGGCCAGCCGCTCTAAACCCGCGGTTCCCATTGCCGGTAAATACCGTTTGGTGGATATTCCGATATCCAATTGTCTTAATAATGGTATCGGTCGCATGTTTGTTTTAACGCAGTTTAATTCCGCCTCCTTAAACAGGCATATAAAAAATACGTATCATTTCAGTCCGTTTAGTAAAGCATTTGTAGATATACTGGCTGCGGAGCAAACACCGGATAATCCAACATGGTACCAGGGCACGGCCGATGCTGTAAGGCAGGGGCTTCGGCATATACAGCCTTTTGAAAGTGATTATGTGCTCATACTTTCCGGCGATCAATTATACCAAATGGATTTTGCCGAAATGCTGGAGAATCATAAAAAAATGGGTGCTGATATTTCCATTGCTACTATCCCGGTGGTTGAAAGAGAAGCCCCGGAGTTTGGTATTTTAAAATCGGATAAAGGACTTATAGCTTCTTTTGTAGAAAAACCGAAAAAAGAATTGCTCAAAGATTGGGTAAGTGATACGGGTGAGCAAATGAAAAATTCGGGCAGAATTTACCTGGCATCAATGGGTATTTATATTTTTAACCGTAAACTGCTTTTTGATTTTCTGCAAACGGAATTTAAAGACGCTACCGATTTCGGTAAAGAAATTATTCCGCAATCCATTGAGAAATACAAAGTGGCCAGTTACCAGTACGACGGTTACTGGACGGACATCGGGAATATTTATTCATTCTTTGAAGCCAATCTTGATTTAACGAAAGACATACCGCTGTTTAATTTGTTTGATAACGACCAAACGATTTATACAAGACCCCGCATGCTGCCACCTGCAAAGATTAGCGGTACCACGCTGGAGAAAACAATAGTTGCAGAAGGCTCTATTATCAATGCATCGCGTTTGGAAAGATGTGTAATCGGTATTCGGGCACGTATCGGTTTAGGCTCTACTATTGTGAACAGTTACCTGATGGGTAATGATCATTATGAAACATTAGAAGAAATAAGAAATGATGAAGCCAACGGTATACCGCTGTTAGGCATCGGCAATCGTTGTTATATCAACAACGCTATCATTGACAAAAATGCCAGGATCGGAAACGATGTCCGCATCAACGGCGGAGACCATTTAGAGAATACCGATCATTCATTATATACTATTAAAGACGGTATTGTGGTAGTAAAAAAAGGAGCGGTTTTGCCCAACGGGTTTGTAATATAATTTTTATGAATGAATGCATAGATGAAGCCCGGTATTTTGTTGCTACGCAGCAATCTGCCGGGCTTTCCCGATAAAAAAATTGTCGCTAATTATTCGGAAATTTGTAAAGAGAAGTCGAAACGTCATATAATTTCTTTAACCAATTGTGTACTTATTACATAAACTTCTTATCTTCCATTTCTACATTTTATAAATTAAATGATTGCTTATGGCGCAGGCAGCTCAATGGGATCACCTTCGCAAAAAGGATTGGTTCGAAACCCCGTTTAACATTTCTGGCAAATATTGAATATATGTTTTGGATTCTTTGGAATTCAGTTTGGATTGGAGTTTCAAATGGGTAACATGAGTGCTATTTATCAATTATCTTGGTGCAAGATGTGGAAGAATTCCCTGGTTTTGGCTTGTAGCTCCAATGACAGGAATAATTGTGCAGCCTATCATTGGTTATTACAGCGACAGAACATGGCACCGAAAGTTTGGCAGAAGAAGACCTTATTTTTTGGTTGGAGCTATACTTCAGTTCATTGGCTTAATGTTAATGCAATGCCGAATTACTCTTCCGGCTTTATGGATGGCGGCGGGTACATTAATGGATATGGATTCGTGCTATCAATATAAGCATGGAACCTTTTCGTGCTTTTGTAGCGAGACAACCTACCTGAGAAGCAACGTATCATTTGGCTATTCCATGCAAAGTATGTTTATAGGGGTCGCATCTTTTATTGCAGGTTTCTTACCCGGCTTATTGGTAAATTGGTTTGGTATATCCAGGGATAAAGGAGCCGGCGGCATTCCGCAAAATATAATGTGGTCGTTTTACATTGGCGCCGCTGTTTTTTTAGGAGCGGTACTTTATACTGTTTTCAAGAGTAAAGAATATCCGCCGTCTGATCCTGATTGGAAAGAAAGTCTTAGAAAAGAAAAAAGTGCGGCTTCGGGCGGTTTAGTAAAAGAAATTTTTTCTGCTGTTACCAATATGCCTGATCAAATGAAACGATTAGCCGTAGTTAATTTTTTAACTGGCCGGTTTATTTTTAATGTGGTTTTATTACAGCACCGGTGTTGCAGTTGATATTTTTGGCGGCGATGCTAAAACGAACAGTGACGTGTATACACAAGGTTTGGAACATGCGAACAATACTTCAGCCATTTTGAATTTAGTAACTTTTGCTTTTTCTTTTTCTATTCCTTTTTGGGTGGCAAACTGGGAAAAAAATTAACACATACTGCTTGTTTACTCATAGGCGGATTAGGCTTGATTTCTGTAAATTTTGTTCATGAACCATGGATGCTTTACATTTCGATGGGGATGGTTGGTATTGCATGGGCCTCTATCTTTCTATGCCATACTCTATGTTGGCGGGTTCCATTCCGCAGGAAAAAATGGGTATTTATATGGGCATTTTTAATTTCTTTATTGTGTTGCCCGAAATTATCGCTTCTCTTTTTTTTGGAAAAATAATGGAGAACTTTCTGCACAATGACTGGCTTGCGGCAGTGTTGATTGGGGGCGTTCTTCTATGTACAGCGGGTATTGTTTGCGCTATTATTGTTAAAGAATCGAAAACGAATAAATGATTTTATGAAAAAAATATTCTTAGGATTTGGTTTCGTGATTTTTATTTTTTCTCTGTCAGTTGCTCAAACTGTTTACCCGACCAACTGGTGGGCAGGTATGAAGCAAAACAAATTGCAACTGATGATTCATAGCGAAAAAGATATCGCTGTTGATAAATTAGTTTTTACTTCATCAAGCCCCGCTGTAAAAATCAGTAAGGTAAATAAAGCAGAAAATAGACACTATTTATTTGTAGATATTGAAATTGCAAAAAATGCGAAGCCGCAAAAACTAAAGTTTTCTTTTGGCGGTATCATTAAATCAGAATGGAGCAGTGTTGATTTTGAATTAAAACCCCGCCGTAAAGGCAAGGGAACCGCTTATGCCAATGGCGCTACCTCCTCCGATTTAATGTATTTGATAATGCCCGACCGGTTCAGCAATGGTGATCCTTCCAATGACAGAGTACCCGGTATGCTTGATCAAACATTGCGAAGAGACACTGTATTTAATCGCCACGGCGGCGACCTGAAAGGAATTCAAAATAAGCTGGATTATTTAAAAGATTTGGGTGTAACGGCTCTCTGGCTCAATCCCGTTATTGAAAATAATATGCCCGAAAGAACAGAGCATGGGTATGCTTTTACCAATCATTACAAAGTAGATCCGCGTATCGGCGGCGATGCGGCCTATAAAAATTTAATAGATGCCGCGCATGCTAAAGGAATGAAAATAATACAGGATGCGGTATATAATCATGTCGGCATTCTGCATTTTTTTATAAAAGATATGCCCATGAAAAATTGGGTGCATCAATGGCCTGCTTATACCAATACTACGTACAAAGACCAAACATTGTTTGATCCGTATGCCTCGGCTATTGATAAAAAGAAAATGCTTGACGGCTGGTTTGTTCCTTCCATGGCTGATCTGAATCATCAAAATCCTTTTGTGGAAAATTTTTTAATTCAACATGCACTGTGGACGGTAGAAGAATTTGGTATTGACGGTTGGCGTATTGATACTTATGCCTATAATGATTTGGAGTTTATGAACCGTTGCAATAAAGCATTGTACGATGAGTATCCCGCTCTCAGCATTTTTGGCGAAACATGGGTACATGGTGTGCCTAACCAAAGTTTTTTTTGCGAGAATAATTATAACATACCGTACAAAAGCAACCTGCAGGCTACTACCGATTTCCAATTATTATTTTACGGTATCCAGGAATCGCTTACCAAACCTTTCGGATGGACGGATGGTGTAAATAAATTGTACACTACTACAGCGCAGGATTTTGTTTATAAAAACCCGATGCGACAGGTTATATTTTTAGATAATCATGATCTGCCGCGTTTCTATTCTGTATTGAATGAGGACACGACGAAGTATAAAATGGCTTTTGCCTGGTTGATGACCTTTCGCGGTATTCCGCAAATGTATTACGGTAATGAAATTTTAATGACGGGTACTACTTCTCCCAATGACGGTTATGTACGGCAGGATTTTCCGGGCGGTTGGGACGGAGATGCGGCAAATAAATTTACCGAAGCGGGAAGAACGGCGAAAGAAAATTCATTGTTTAATTATATAAAGCGCTTCGCCAATTTCCGAAAAGGTTCATCAGCTATAAAAACGGGTAAGTTAACGCAGTATGTTCCGGAGGATGGTGTGTATGTTTATTTCAGGCACGATGCAAAGCAAACCGTTATGTGTGTAATGAATACCAATAATAATGCTGCTTCGGTAAAGATGGATCGTTTTGAAGAAAGAGCGAAAGGGTTTACCAAAGCGTATGATGCAGCCACGGGGGTTACATTTAATTTGGAACCGACACTTACTCTGGGGCCAAACTATTTGTTGGTGATGGAGCTGAAGAAATAAAAATCAAAGAAAGACGTTCCACATAAACTGGTTCATCCATATTTTGCTGTCTTCATCATCATCTTCGCTAACCCACTCTTTAATTCTTTCTTTAATGGTAGATTTTAAAGTTTTATTTGTGAAATATTTTTTTGCTTCAACAGGTTTTATAGTTCCTTCCTTAACTCCTGAGAGCATTACTTTAGTAGCAATAAAGGAGGTGTACATTCTCGGAATGGTGAGACCTAATATCATACCGGGTAGCCCGTTAACAGAGCAAGGCCCGCCGGGTATCGTAATCTCGTCGGTATAAAAAGCGAAAACATAAACACTGTCCATTATTTTCCCTACAGCTTTACGGCAATTAAAGCCTGCTATTTCCCTGTTTTCGTTAGTTATCCTCCACTCAATGGCGGGAATGCTGTCAGAAACATAAAATTTAGAACCCACCACATCTTTTTGCATATTGAATTTCCCGGCAGCGAAATCAAAGTACCAAATATTTTCCTCGTCACTCTTTCTCATAAATTCAGGCACTTTCATGCCTTCAGTCCATCTGTCGAATTTGTAAATACTTTTATTATCGGCAAAAGTATATGTATAATATCCGGTTTTAAACGCAGGCATATTTTCTTTAAGCATATCAGCCCACATACCGTTACCGATTGTCTTTTTTATATTGGTCTTGACTTCGTATTCAATTACTGCTTTATCAATAAACTCTTGTGCATTGCTTATCGCAACTGTAAAAATCAGGGATGATAAAAGTATAATGCGTTTCATTTGTATTTTTTTACCAGTATTTTTAAAATTATTGATTCGTTGCTTTCGCTGCTTTGTTTTTAAAATCCCATGTAAAGCCGATCATCCAATATCTTTTTAACCTGTCGTTTCTTACTTCGGATGTGGTATTGCTGTAAAAATTTCTTTCTATGCCGATGTTTTGATTTAGGATATCCCTTATCAAAATATAGGCGGTAAACTCATCTTTTTTAAATGTACGTTTTAAACGGGCATTCCAAAGCTGATTATTTAAGTTGGTATTAAACTGCTCTGTTTTTTGGCGGACATAGTAATTATAATCGGTAGTGAGTGACCAAACTTTTTTATAATAAACCGTGGCATCTACTCTTGCTGCATTGGTATAAAATTTATTTACTAAATCATTTTGAGAGGTAGTGTTCCGGTTAAATGAAAAATCGTTGCTTACAGATATATCATATTTTTTATCTTTCGATTTAGACAGGTAAACGGATAAACCGCTGTTTAATGTACGGGAAAAACTTGTTTTATTATTAATGATATCTGCAAACCTGTTGTAGCCGATATTGGGATTAAAATTGAGACGTAAATCTGCTTTCTTCAGTTTGAGGCCCAGCCCGCTCCAAAAATTTATGGAAATATTGCCGTTGGTATTTACCGGTTGCGTAATGGTTCTGCCGCTGCCGGCATCAATAGTACGATTATTCGTTATAGAATTACTCACGGTTCTTATGTTAAAGGATTGGTAGGTCCAGATATCTTTTAGAAAATTGTAACCGTTGTGCGTTAAGTTCAAAGAATTAGTGAAAGAAGGTTTCAAGTCGGGATTACCGATGTATTGATTAAAAAAATTATTATTGTTACGCAGCGGTTGCAATTGGTTAAGGGTAGGTTGGGTAGTATTGCCGTTATAATTTATCCGTAAACTGTGATTGCTTTTATAAGTATAGGTGAACCCGGCAGACGGGAAAAAATTGGTAAAGTTGCGCAGGTAATCTTTATTAAACGTTTTGTCTAAAAAATCGAAATTGGTGAAACCGAAGCCGCTGCCGAAGAAGTATTTTATTTTTTTATCACTGAAACTTATTTTCAGCGCCGGTTTATTTATTACAATGGATTGTTCAAAATCGTTGGATAAAGAATCGACAACGAAATCATATTTACCTGTTGCGGAAGTGTAGCCGTAAGTAAGCTGGTTATTGGTACCGCTGTTGTACGATACTTCATGCGATACTTCCATTGAGTATTTTTTACTCAGCGGTTCTGTGTATACTGCTTTTACAGACAGCTTTTGTGTTGTCTTGTCTGTTTCTCTTAATTGATCTTCAATAAGCGTAAAGCCGTTAAAGAAATCCCGGTTATTCGATTTTAAGTAATTACTGCTTTCTGTAGTAAGTAAATTCCAGTCCGCATTTAAAGAAATGGTTCGGCGGGGCTTTTTAAATTTATGTTTAAATAAAACACTCCCGTACAGGGATTCTTTATCCGAATTGGTCTTTAACAACCGGTTAGTGATATTTTTCAACGTACCGTTTCCTCCTCTTGTATCCGCATTGCGGTATTCTTCACTTTCGGTATGATAAAAATTAGCTTTTGCAGTAAATTTTATAGAATTGTTGGAATCAATTTTTATATCATAGGTAACATTTGTTTTAAAATTGTTGCGATTGATATTGGTAACGGTCGCTGCATTTTCATTTAATATGGAATCGCCTATTTGTGTCTGTGTAAAATTGGTCAGCCCGTTGTTATAAATCTGGCTGTTGTATTTCGGCGAAATGTTTAAAGTTTGTTTGTCGTTCCACTTATTGCTGTATTGCAAACCGGCATTTATATTTTTTATAAAACCGTTTTCGGTATTTACTTCGGGTTCATCATCTGTGCCGCCCCCTCGCCAAACATACATCATGCCGCCGTCATCATCCATACTCATACTGATATTATCATTATCACCGCCGTATTTTTCATTGTCCTGCCAGCTAAGTCCATCCTGCCCAGTATTGCCGCTCAATAAAAATGCTGATAGTTTTCTTTTTCCTTTAAAAGAACTGAATAATAAATTGGTGTTATACCGGTCTTCAATACTTTTTAATAACCCGCCTGCTGCGTCTGCTTTACCAAAATACCCTTTCTTTTTATCTTCTTTTAATTTCAGATTGATAGTTTTTTTAGTACTGCCGTCATCTATACCGGTAAATTCGGCCCGGTCGCTTTTTTTATCAAATACCTGTACTTCTTTTACTGCATCGGCCCGCAGGTTTTTTACAGCCATTCCGGGGTCATCACCAAAAAATTCTTCGCCGTCTACCAATACCTTCTCCACTCTTTCACCCATCGCTTTTATTTCACCGTTTTTATCTACTTGTATGCCCGGTAATTTTTTAAGCAACTCTTCCACATTGGCATTGGCGCTTACTCTAAAACTATCGGCAGTATAAATAGTGGTATCGCCTTTTATCCTGATGGCTGCGCCGGTTTTTATAATTACTTCCTGCAGTAATTTACTTTTGGCAATAACGGGTACCAAGCCAAGGTTGGTTTCTGCATCCTTTAGTTCTATGTTATCCAAAAAGTCGGCATAGAAAGGATGGGTAGTCATTAAAATATAATTACCGGGCTTTACATTTTTAATTGTAAAATTCCCCGCAGCGTCTGACCGGGTAAATTTGTACAAAATAGAATCCTTCGGGGTGAGCAGTGCGATAACGGCATTTTTCACATCCTTTTTTTCAGCTGTATCCTTAATGCTGCCTGTTACGGAAATAGTTTGGCTAAATAGAGATAGAGAAAAACTAAGCAGTACTGTCAACAAAGCGGTTAGCTTGTACATAGCGGAGTGTTGGTTTGGGTTTTGGCCGTTGTAAAATAGCGGTTCAATCTCGTTATAATATTTGTAAATGCTATCAAAACATACCTTAAATTTACGTTAAAGCAAAAGTAAGTGTTGCTTAGATTCGACAACGACCGGATTCCATAAAATAATACTTTCGTTTCATCATCCTTTAAAAATAATACTTAAGTGGAACAAAAACCCAAGTACGAAGAACAGTTTTTTGTAGACAGCGCCAAGCCGGTTTGGAATTATTCTTTACTCACGGAAGAAGATGTGAACAATTACCAGCAGGGAACAAACTACAGTCTGTATGAAAAGTTCGGCTCGCACTCTATTCAGGTCAATGATATTTGGGGTGTTTATTTTTGTGTATGGGCGCCCAACGCTACAGCTGTAAATGTTACAGGTAATTTTAATGACTGGAACAAAGTCTCGCATCCGCTTTTTCCGCGGTGGGACAAGAGCGGTATTTGGGAAGGTTTTATACCCGGCTTTAAATTAGGCGAGGTTTATAAATACCATATAATTGGTTATAAAAAAAGAGCGGTAGATAAAGGCGACCCATTGGCTAATTTTTGGGAAAAGCGTCCGTTAACGGCTTCCATTACCTGGGACTTGCATTATGATTGGAACGATGCGGCATGGATGAAGAAACGAAAGAAAAATAATTCATTGGATGCTCCGTGGAGTGTATATGAAATGCACTTGGCCAGTTGGATGCGACCCGATAAAAATGACGAGGAGTCGTATAATACCTATGACCAAATAACTGAGCGTTTGGTACCGTATGTGAAAGAGATGGGATTTACCCATGTAGAGTTTATGCCGGTTATGGAACATCCTTTCGATGGCAGCTGGGGTTATCAATGCACCGGATTCTTTGCATCTACATCAAGGTTTGGCGATCCGCAGGGATTGATGCGGATGATTGATACTTTTCATCAAAACGGAATCGGAGTTATCATGGATTGGGTGCCTTCGCATTTTCCGTACGATGCGCACGGCCTTTTTATGTTCGACGGTACGCATACTTATGAGTATGCAGATATGCGTAAAGGCTTTCACCCCGATTGGAACAGCTATATTTTTAACTATAAAAGAGGAGAGGTAAAATCTTTTTTAATAAGCAGTGCCCGCTATTGGTTCGATAAATTTCATATTGACGGTATACGTGTGGATGCTGTTTCCTCTATGCTGAAATTAAATTACAGCAGGAAACACGGGCAGTGGGAGCCTAATGAATTTGGCGGCGACGGTAATTTAGAAGCCATCGCTTTTATTAAAGATTTGAATGAAACTATTTTTCGCGATTTTCCGGATGTACAAACCATTGCCGAAGAAGCAACCGACTGGCCCGGTATAAGCAGGCCTACCTGGCAGGATGGTTTAGGCTTTGGTATGAAATGGATGATGGGCTGGATGCATGATACGTTGGATTATTTTAAAATAGACCCTATGTTCAGGCAGTTTCATCAAGATAAATTTTCATTCAGCATGATGTATTATTATGATGAAAATTTTATGCTGCCCTTCAGTCACGATGAAGTAGTACACGGCAAAAGCCCCATGCTGTACAAAGCGCCGGGCGATGAATGGCAGAAATTCGCCAATCTGCGTCTGTTGTACACCTATATGTGGACGCACCCCGGCGCCAAACTTTTATTTATGGGTAATGAATTCGGACAAACCGGTGAGTGGAATTATAAATCAGAATTGAGCTGGGAATTGTTACAATTTGATTGTCATCGGTTACTAAAAGATTGTGTGGCGGATTTGAACGGGTTATTAAGAAAGGAACCGGCGCTTTTTGAAAACCAATTTAAAATTGAAGGATTTGAATGGGTAGACCTCAACCACCGTGCAGAAAGCGTAATTGTATTTAAAAGGAAAGGAAAGAAGAAAGCGGATGATGTGCTGGTGGTATTGAATATGACACCTGTAGTAAGAAACAATTGGGAGATTTATACACAGGGTAAGGAATACACTGTGGAAATATTTAACAGTGACGCTTTGAAATATTGGGGCACCGGCAACGTTTATAATCCTGATATAAAGTGCGAACTGATTGATAAAGAGCGGAAAGAGTATAAACTGACAGTGAATTTGCCCCCGTTGGCCGGTATTATTTTAAAGTAGAGTCTTTTTTGGAATGATATTAGTGTATTTACGCAGGGTTATTCCCGCTACTTGTAATTAACAGAATCTATTTTTATACAAAACCTATTCTTGATAAATCCAATAATAATATCCTTTATGACTACAAAAATTCTTTCCATCGCTTTTGTGCTTATTACAGGCACGGCATTTTCTCAAACAGACAGCGCATCACTTTTTTTACAAAAAGGTTTGCTTGAAAAGCAGAATGGTCGCCGGTTGGAGTCACTTAAAAATTTTGAGAAAGCGGAGTACTATAATAAATCGGATAAAGCCATTATCGGTGAGTTAGCTTCGGCTTATTTTGATTTACGCCAATATGCCAAATCGCTTGCGGCATATAAAAAGTTGAATGAAATGGGTGATCAATCTCCCGAAACATTAAAGCAAATAATGCAATTATCATTTAATCTGAAGCAGGGTGATGATGCGGTAAAATATGCGCAATTGCTGAAGAAAGCGGATCCGTCGCAAAAAGTAAACTACATTATTGCCAAAGTAAATTATGATAATGATAATTACGGTGAAGCGATGAAAGCGCTGAGCGCCGCTATGAAAGAAGGTGATACCAACCCGGAAATACCATACATGGCAGGCCGTTCATTCGCTGAAATGCAGAATTACCGCCAAGCGGTTGAGTATTTTAAAAAAGCCGTAGAAATGGATACTGCGAGAAATTTCTGGGCATATGAGTTGGGATTAATTTATTACGGAATAAATGACAACGCAAATGCGTTGAAGTATATAAAACTTGCCGCCGACAGAGGGTATAAAAAAGATGTGGATTACATGAAGAATCTCGGCATTGCTTATCTCAACACGGGTAATTTAGATGAAGGAGTAAAAGTATTGGGCGAAATATTAGTAAAGAGACCGGGCGATTTGAGTGTTTTAAATATGATTGGCGAAGCGTATTATGATAATGGTAAATACCAGAAGGCGATAGATTATTGGGATGAAATATTATTTTATGATAAAGAAAATGCGCAGGCGCTGTATATGATAGGAATGGCTTACCAGAAGAAAGGCGATAAAGAAAAAGGCCAGGCCATGTGCGACAGGGCCATTCAAATGGATCCGAAATTGGGCGCACTGAAAAGTAAAGTAAATATGGGAATGTAATACATTCTTAAGAATAAAAAAACGGCGACCTTTTCATAAGTCGCCGTTTTATTATTCTATATAAGTTCTTCTTTTTCCTTTGGGTGTATAATTTCGCGTAAGCGAATCGCAGATACGTGCCGTATCAGCCGCATTAGCCGGTAAAATATAAAACAGTTTAAATACAACCGAGTCTTTTGTTTCCAATTGAATGGGAGTACCGATTCTTTTCAGAAAAGCGAATCTTGTACCCGCTCTCAGTTTACCTGTTTCCTCTATTACAAATTTAAAACTGCCCGTTGCGGCGGTCACCGGCGTTTGTATTTGCTGAATACTGTCAGGCTTATTTATTTGCAAGGTTGATACAGTATCTTTTACAGGCGGAACGACATTGTTGTCAGCAACGGGGGTTACCGTCTCTTGATTATTCGATTGCGAATTTTTATAAATAGCGTAACCGCCCCAAACTGCGGCGCCCAAGCCGGCTATTATCAAAGTGCCGGTTAATATTTTTTTAAGTGCAGGATTGCCGCCCGATTTTTTTGTATAATCATTATCGTAGCCCGTAAAGGATTCCTCGGCCGGTTGCTGAAAATTACTTTCTTTTACGGCTGAAGACGAACTGCTCATTTTTTCTACAAGCACGGTACCCGGCGAAAATTCGAAAACACCTGTCTGTGCTTTTACCAGCGTCCCGATACCTTCTAATAGAAAGGGTTTGCCGATATTTAAAAACTGCTTGGCCAATGCCAGGTAAGAATCAAGATCGGCGGAAGCCAATGCTTTCATTTTACCGGTTTCCGCTGAAATAAATGCAATGAGTTCAATATCTTCTTTTACTGAAGTATCGTTTTGGAACTGTATTCCTTCCAATACGGGGATTTTTTGCTGTTTTGCATCTACCTGGATAACGGCATTTTCATCCAATGTAAAATTGCCGATACCTGCCAGGGCAAGTCGCTTATTATTGTATAAAAATCGTGCAAGTAAGTGTGCTACTTTCAAAGCTATGGATTTAGGTAGCGCAATATAGCTAAATTATTATGTGAATGCAAGCAACTAAAGCAAATGATGGGTATTTTTGCAACTGCTATGCTTACGGACAAAGAAAATGAGTTTATAAATTGGTGGGAGCTTCACGGGCGGCTTCGAAAAAATTCGATAAGGCAATGGATAACAGCCTCCCCGTTAGCTATCGGTACTTCCGTTTCTATTATTTTGCTGGTAGTTATTTCCAGGCATTTCGGGTGGTTTCGCCGGGCTAATACCAATTTAAACAGCGAAGCATCTTCCGTAGTACTTGTAATAGTTATTGCACTAATCGGGCTTATCCTTTTTTCATCCTACTTCACTTCAAAACACCGGCAGGATATCAATGAACAGTATTACCGGGAGCTGGTTGCGCGGCGAGATGCGGAGCAAAAATCTTTAAACACCAAGCAACAGTAAAACTCATTTCTTTGTCATACAATTTGTAAACCTATATTTGCAAATAAAAACTTATACATGCGTACTATCATTTCGACTATTACAGCAGTTTTCGCAATAGCGCTTATCAATTTTTCTTGTCTTAAATCTGATAACAACGCTGTTAATTGTACCTACGATCCTTGTAGCTTAGTAGCTCCCGCAGCGGAAGTGACGGCTCTTGAAAGTTATCTTTTTGGCGCCGGCATTACAAACGCTACCAAACATTGCAGCGGTATGTATTACAGGATAGAAACCGCCGGTACCGGCAAAACACCTTCGATATGCAACCAGGTAGTTGTGAAGTATAAAGGCCAGTTAACCAACTCGAATGTTTTTGATTCAAATTCCACCGGTATACTTTTCAGCCTGGGGTCTTTAATTGAAGGCTGGAAAAAAGGTATTCCTTTACTGAAAGAAGGCGGCAAAATATTTTTATATGTGCCTCCGACATTGGGATACGGAACAAGAGAAATTACCAATCCTACAACGGGGGCTGTAATCATCCCCGCAAATTCAACACTTATTTTTGAAGTAGAGTTGGTAACAGTAGGATAAGCTAATTCTTATCAAATTTATACAGCCGTTTCGTCTTAGGCGAAGCGGCTGCTTTGTTTTATCTTTATAAAAATCAAAAGCCTTGCACTACGAAGCCATTTCAGTATTTGATATTTTTAAAATTGGTATTGGCCCTTCCAGCTCGCATACACTCGGTCCCTGGCGAGCAGCACAGCAGTTTGTACAATCTTTGAAGCGTAAAAATATTTTGCAAGATGTAACCGCTATCGAAATTTTATTATACGGCTCGCTGGCTAAAACCGGTAAAGGACACGGTACCGATATAGCAGTGCAACTCGGTTTAAGCGGTCATGATCCGGTTAGTTTTGATGTAAATAATATTTCGGCCGCCATTAATGATATAAAAGCACTGAATGAAATTGTACTGGGCGGAAAACATGAAGTGGAGTTTAACCCTGTAGAGGATATCGAGTTCTTGTTTGCGGAATCATTGCCTTATCATCCCAATGCATTAAGTTTTTTAGCGAAGCTAAAAGACGGAGAAGCCGTTGCAGAAACCTATTATTCGGTAGGCGGCGGTTTTGTAATTAAAGAAGGAGAGGATGAATCATCTGCGCCGGGCGTACAGTTGCCTTTCCCGGTTGATACGGCCGATGAATTACTGCATTGGTGTATGAAAACAGGTATGGCTATTCATGAAGTAGTTATGGAAAATGAAAATGTCTGGCGCGGCGAGAAAGAAACAAAAGATGGCGTCTTGAATATTTGGCGGGTAATGAACGAATGTATTTACCGCGGCTGTCATACAGAAGGCATTTTGCCCGGCGGGTTAAATGTAAAACGAAGAGCAGCTGCGCTGAATAAAAAATTATTAGCGGGAAAAAAATATGATGATTACAGTTCATGGACAGCTACCATACGTGCAGGCGGCAATAATTTTCAATATATATTAGATTGGGTAAGTTGTTTCGCACTGGCGGTTAATGAAGAAAATGCTTCTTTTGGCAGGGTGGTAACGGCGCCTACTAACGGCGCCGCGGGAGTGATACCGGCCGTGCTGCAATACTATATTACTTTTTGCCCCGGTAATCAGGGGGAGAAACCGGAAGAAAAAATAATTCGTTTTCTTTTAACGGCATCCGAAGCGGGAAGTATTTTTAAAAAAGGCGCTACTATTTCCGCTGCCATGGGAGGTTGCCAGGCCGAGATAGGTGTATCATCCGCCATGGCGGCCGCGGCATTGACCGAATGTATGGGCGGTACGCAGCGACAGGCATTGATGGCTGCTGAAATTGCAATGGAACATCACTTGGGTATGACCTGCGATCCCATCGGCGGTCTTGTTCAAATACCCTGTATTGAAAGAAATACGATGGGCGCCATTAAAGCCATTACCGCATCGCAATTGGCTTTGCAAAGCACACCCGATTTTGCCAAAGTATCATTGGACGCCGTAATAAAAACCATGTGGGACACCGCATTGGATATGAACAGTAAATACAAAGAAACCTCCGATGGCGGGTTGGCCATTAATATTCCTATCAGTTTGAGTGAGTGTTGATTACCGATTTCTCCATTCCCACGGTGCAACAGGATTTTTGCCGGCCCAAAGTCCTGTTTTATTTTGCCTTGCTGTATTTTCCAATGCTGCATATTCTTTTTGGGTCGAATATTTTTTAAAATGCCAGGCCAGCCCTGCTTTTACCAATGCCGTATTTATATTTTCACCTTTCGCATTAATTATCACACCAATCAATCTTTTATTCCGGTCATATTTATTTTCATGCTGCACGGTTACTGTTTGGCCATAGCATTTGCCGGAAGTAAATTGTTTGGCTGCAATACCAAAGGGCTGTTTTTTTTCCGGGCAGTCCACATGCGCCAATCGTACCGTAATCGTCTTACCATTGTAAAGCAGTTTTATTGTATCGCCATCTTTTACGGATATTACTTTACCGGTTATTTCAGTTGTAGTTTCATTAGCCTTGCTAAACGATAAAGACAACAGCAGTAAAAATAGTTTTGGGAGAAATTGAAATAAAGTCATTTTTAATAAATCTGCGGGCAAGTTATAAAGTCAGGTCAATAATCCATGAATTTTTTTGTAACTGTTAAGCAGTTGCAAATGTATTCCAATACATTTAACAAAACCGGCCTGCTATACAGCAGGCCGGTTTTATTTAGTTTTTTATTTTTTTAATTAGTTCCTATTCTTTCAATTTCTTCCTGCATATCCGGTTGTTTGGGATCTTGGCCATATTCATTAGAACCAATTGTACCCGGTGTACACGCCAGTATCAAATTATAGATAGGTATAAGGATATACCAACCGCTTTTATTTACATCGTGCATTCTTCGTATGGCTACAGCAATACCGGGAAGTAAAACCGCGAAACTGTAGATTGTACCGAGGATTGCAATATTCATGGCTCCGTCAATAAACATTAAAACAATAGAAATAATAACGTTGAACAGAAAAAAATACCAGTATTCACTTCTTCTTGCTCTTCCGTTAAAATCTACATACTTTTTTAAAGCTGCTAAATAGTAATTCATAATTTATTGTTTTTGGTTTCCTACTCGTTTGGCTTTTCGGTTTCGCCCCGTTTTTATAATGGTTGCAGGTCTCCATTTTTTACCTGAACAAAATATACATTTTTATTCGCTCCGCACATTTTCATAGTAGAAAGTTGTATATATCGACTACGCCTGATTGAAGTATTACAACCAAACTTAAGCGAGATTAAGTTTTTTGATAAGCATGTATTATTTACGTGCAGATTAAAAGTAAAAACACCCGGACTTATTGCCTAAATGTAAATTTCTTGGAGCATCACTCAAATCAGCTAAAGCCTTATTGTATAAAATGTACTTTCTGAATTTTACCTTTTTCGATGGTATAAATAGCGATGGCTTTCATGGGTTTGGGCCCGAAGCCTGTTACGCTTTCATGATCGATGATGATATTACTTTGTATAATGCGTTCAGTGACTTCGCAATGCAGTTCCTTTACCCGCTCAAACATACCGCTGTAGTCTTTGTACATATCTGCTTTGCCTTTGCCAATTAATTTATCGGGGAACATATACAGTTCTACACTGTCGCTATATGGCGCTACGAAGGCATCAATATTACGGGCATTGTACGCATTCAATTGTTGTTGTACCAATATCTCGGGTGTTACCGGCAGCAATGTATCTTTTTTAATCCACTTGCCGCGGTTGATTACGTATTCAAAATCATTTATAAAATGTAAACTGTCAAAGGGGTTTTTAGCAAGTATAAGCAGGTTGGCTAATTTTCCTTTTTCTATACTGCCGGTCTCGGCTTCTTTACCAAAACCTTTGGCGGCATTAATGGTAGCAGCTTGCAGTATTTGCACATTGTTCATTCCTGCCTGCTGCATGGCCAGCATTTCGGTTAAAAAAGAAGAAGCATGCAGCGTACCGATATTACCTGCATCGGTGCCGGTTACAATATTTATACCCGTATCACTTATTTTTTTCAGGTTTTGTAAAATAGTGCTGTCTTCTTTCGAAGGAATGGACAAGCGGCTTCTCATTTTTTTGTAATCCAATCCCGTTTCTTTAGCAGGCAAATGCTGCAAATCAAATAAGGTACCCAACATAAAAGGATTGGCATAAGTAAGATCATGCAAGCTGATGCGGTGTTGTTGGGAGAAAACTTCACTGTATTTAGACGCCACGATCGCCGTGGGTATGTATGTAATGTTTTTTGATTTCAGCAATTGTAAAAAAGCGGTGTCTGCCGGTTTATCATCAATGCTGTGTACCAATATATCGCAACCGGCTTCTACGGCCAGTTTAGCTGTTTCATATTCGGTGGCATGTACGGCAACCTTCAAATTATTTTTATGACTTTCTTCAATCGTCGCTTTTACTATCGGTAATGTTTTAGCTGCGGGTTGACCGGGCAGTACGATGTACCATATTTTAATGAAGTCAGGTTTGTAGGGTACTTGCTTTCTTACCAGCTCCCTTGCTTCTTCTTCGTTACTTACTTTTATTATCGGTGGGTCTTTTTTATCGAGATTGGGAGGCAGGTAAGTAGATATTAACGGGCCGGTTACATACGCATTAGGCGCTAATTCATTCGTAGTTAAGTTTTTTCTTACTTCGTAATTGCTGAAAGGGCCGCCTACATCAATAACACTTGTAACGCCGGAAGCAAGGTAACGCCGCATCTGATCGTTCATATTATCTCTTATCCACTGCTGATCTTTTTCGTAGCTGTAGAATTTCCCTAAGTTGAATGCATCGGGACGGGTATACAAGCCACCGCTCTGAAAAAAATGAATATGGCAGTCGATCATACCGGGCATTATATATTTTCCTGTTCCGTTTACTACCGTAACAGAATCGGATGCTTTTGTTTTGGCATTATACTTTACTACCTGCTTAATGGTGTTGCCTTCCAGCATTATCGTCATACCGGGTTGTATTTTGCCGGTTGATGTATTAACGATATTGATGTTAGTAACCCATACCGGTTTGTTTTGTGCGGGCAGTTGGGTGCTTAAAAATAGAAGTATGAAAAAAGAAATAGGCTTCATGGTTTATATTTTTTTTTTGAAGATAAGAAATGATTGGTGCTGTGGCAAAGGGAAAAGGTTGCTAATATTTGCCTTGCGTACCGGATGCCTCCGGCATGACAAGCGGGTAGGGAGCTACTGTAATAAAACATCATCAATGACAAAGAACACCTCCTGCTTTGTCATCCTGAGCGTAGCGAAGGATCTATTACGCCATTCACTTAGAAACGACTCTCTACTTCAACTGCTTAGCTGTTTCCAACCGCTGCGCTACATTATCCCAATTAATAATATTGAACAAGGCATCTACAAAATCGCCGCGTTTGTTTTTATATTTAAGATAGTAGGCATGCTCCCACACATCAATAACCAATAAAGGAACAACGCCCCATTGCGTTAACTTTTCATGGTTCTCACATTGCAATATGGTTAATTTATTGGAATAAGGTTGATACCCCATTATGCCCCAACCGGCGCCGTCAAGATTTTTGGAAGTATTTGAAATGTATGCCTTCAGTTTATCATATGAACCGAAATCTTTTTCTATGTCTTTAAGTAATTGACCCGTCGGGTTTGTTTTTTTATTGGTCAAATTGGTCCAGAAAATACTGTGCAGTACATGACTGGAAAAATGAAAAGCTAATTTCTTCGTGTAATAATCCGCAGTTTCAAAATTATTGGTGTCCATCGCCTTGCGTATCATTTCCATGTCTTTGTTGGCTGCTTTTACCGCCCCGCCGTGATGAAACGTATAATGCAGGTGCGTAGTCTCTTCATCCATATAGGGTTCTAAGAAATTATTATTATACGGCAGCGGCTGCAAAGCAAAATTACCGTTGGCATCGGTCAGCTTATCAATGCCGTTGCTTTGAATGCCTTGCGAGAAAGCACTGGCCGTAGGTAATATAGAAGCGCCTGTTAATATGGCAGCGTTCTGTAGAAATATTTTTCTGTCCATAAAGAGTTTTTTAGAGTGAGGAAGAAAGAGTAGGACTTTAAAGGTAGGAAATTAATTTTGAACGTTTGTAATCCTGATAATCGTTGAGATTAAATTTAGCGATAATATTTTTTTATTATTCTATTGATATTTCCAATCTTTCCATTTAGGTCTGTATTCTAAATAAGCTGTGTATTGTTTACCATCTTTTTCTGTTACAAAATTTCCATTGTATTATTTTCCTTTTGTGAAATGTTCCCAAAAAAATCATTGATTAAATTATTAAAACGAATCATTTCGTTGTGCAAGACAAGCGTGTTGTGGAATATGTCAATCCACTCATCAAACTCTATTACGAGTAATTGTGAATTTATGTCTTTTTAATGAAGTTATTTAAATGAATATTTCTGCTCAAAAACGAATAATTAGAATGGGCGATTGAATTCCTGATTTGAGTTTTATAAGTATCTTTTATAACTTGATATAAAGTTGATGAAAATTCTTTTAGCCTATTACGGATTTTTAAAAGAATAATATCCTGACGTTTTCCTGTTGAATTTTTATCTCGATTTGATTCAGAGATTTTAAAATACCAATCGTAAGGCTCGCCATGAAGGATTCGAACAAATTGGTAAAGCTTTTTTATTGTTGAATCAGCTTCCCAAAATTTTAAATAAATGAGCATTTCAAGTTGAATGCTTGTTTCTTCAAGTTCTGTGTACTCGTCAATTTTATTTTTTTTCTCTGGAGTCCATTTTAACTCTTCTAAATATTGTTGGTAGGTGAATTTACAAATATTTGTATTTCTATATTTATCTATGAACTTGTAATGTGCATATTCAGAGTGCCCCTCATACTGGACCGATTACATGTGGATTTAGTTTTTCGTTCTCTGGATGTTGATTCCAAAGTAAAATATCATCTTGGAAAAATCCGTTTATATGTAAAAGCAAGAGGTCCCCGATATGAGACTGGTTTTTCCATGCCAAGTTAAGTAGTTTATCAACTTCAGGGCTTATTGTTTTTGTTTTCTCTTCAAGTATATTTTTAAAAATCATGTGCGTTTTTTATACGGAGGCCTCGCAAATGCTCAACAGAATTAAATAGTTGAACGGTGCTATCCCCACTGTCCCTCAATAGTAGCTATTGGCCGGGCCAAAAAAATAAATACTTCAATTTTCAGCACAGATCAAATGCCCGCTAAATAACTGCCCTGTATATAATCTACTACGCTTACCAAATTTTTTGTTTGTTCAAATACGGCTAATTGCCTGTCGGCGCCCGTGCCATGATCCAATATTTTATATACATGCGCCAAGCGGTGGCGGCTGCCCAAGTGGTCTACCACAGGGTCTATAAATTCCAGCAGTTCATGTATGAGTGCACGGGTGTTTACTTCTTCTTCTTTGCCAAAATCAATCAGCGTGCCATCTATACCATAGCGGCCGGCACGCCATTTATTTTCGTTAAGCAATGCACGGGAGTATTGTATATAGTTCAGGTTTTTGGAGCGCAGCATATATATGCGGGCACATATAGCCTGGAACAGAGCGGCAATGGTAATGGTTTCATCCACCGTCATGGGTACATCACAAATACGAAACTCGACGGTATTAAAAAAAGGATGTACCCGCAGGTCCCACCAAATTTTTTTTGCATTGTCAATACAATTTGTTTTTATCAGCAGCTTTACATAATTGTCATACGCTTCTATGCTGTCAAAAGCTTCGGGTATTCCGGTACGCGGAAATTTGTCAAATACTTTGGTGCGAAAGGATTTATAACCGGTCTTGCGCCCCTCCCAAAAAGGCGAGTTGGTACTGAGTGCATAAATATGCGGTAAAAAATAACGGGTGCTGTTGGCAATATGATTGGCCAGTTCACGATTTTCCATACCAACGTGTACATGCAGGCCAAAAATTAAATTGCTGCGGGCGGCTTCCTGCAATTCATTAACCAGTTCATTGTACCGTACATGATCGGTAATCAACTGGCTTTCCCAATGACTAAAGGGGTGCGTACCGGCGGCACCCATTGCAAACCCGAGGCTGTGGGCTACTGCATGTATGGTTTTGCGCAGGTTGGCCACATCCATAAAGGCTTCATCTATATCGGCGCAAATATCGGTGCCTACTTCTACTACGGCCTGGTGCATTTCGGCTTTTACTTTATCTTTTATTACTTTTTGTCCTTCGTGTACAATTTTTTGTTCATGACTTTTCAGTTCCCTTGTTACAGGATCAAGCACCATGTATTCTTCTTCTACACCGAGGGTAAAGTTTTTATAATTGAGTATTGCCATTTTTGATTAATAATTATTAATTGGTTACAGGAGTTGATCAGGTTAAACTCATTTTATTCGCACTTCTCTTTACATATTCGCCCCATGTAAGATTATCCATTCCTTCTTTATTTTCCAATGCTCTTTCTATAGCATAGTAAGCCATTGTTTCCACCACCCATTCAAAATTTTCTTCGCCTACACTTGTTCTTTCGGCATCGGGTGCGGGGTTGCAGAAGTCAATAGCATAAGGAACACCATTACGCACGGCCAATTCTACCGTATTAAAATCGTAACCCAAATAATTATTGATGCGCAGTACAATGTCCGTCATTTGTTTTAACCTTTCGGCACTTGGTTTAAAATCGGCTACATAACGAAGGTGATGCGGATTACGCGGCTCATAACTCATGATACGCACATACTTTCCGCCAATGCAATAACAACGATAATATTCTTCAAACACAATTTCTTCCTGCAACAGCATAACTAATTGACCGGTCTCGGCATGTTTTTCAAAAAAATCTTCTTTACTGTCTAAGCGGTATACGCTTTTCCAGCCGCCGCCGGAGAAGGGTTTCATATAAGCGGGGAAACCCACATAATTAAATATAGTATCCCAATCCAGCGGAAAAGCAAGGTTGCTGAATGATTCGTCGGTAGTATCATCGGGTAAATCTCTTGACGGGATGATAGCTGTTTTAGGTACAGGCACATCCAATTTCGTCATCAGGCAATTATTAAAATACTTATCATCGGCACTCCACCAAAAAGGATTGTTGATAACAGCAGTGCCGGTAACGGCGGCATTTTTTAAAAAAGTTCTGTAAAAAGGCACATCCTGCGATATTCGGTCTACAATTACTGCATAGCCGCTTGAAACACCCTGCATTTCTTTATCAATTCGTACCGGCTCGGCCATAATACCCGGCAGTTTTTTATCATTTATTCTTGCTACAAATGCTTCGGGAAATGATCTTTCCTTGCCGTGCAATACACCAATCTTTTTCATAAGCGTTCCTGTTTGATTTTGGTTTTTGAAATAGTGAGTAGTGACTTGGGTAAATAAAAACCCGTTGCGGGGTCATTTTCAAATTTATCTGTAATGGGTTGAAAAAACAAATGAAAGGCGGTTATTCTTTTATATTTATTTTGAAAAATGAAAAGCAGGTAAAATTGATTTGCTTATTTTTGCCGCCATGCCCATGGAGAAACTAACAAGTATTATTAAAGAGACCGTACTGCTGCAATCGAAACTGTTGCTGAGAGAAGTGATCGTTGACTTTTACTTTCCGAAAAATATTCCCAATCCCCTTGCTTTAAATTTATTGTTGATTAATGATGGCCAAGATATGGAGAAGTTGGGCTTGGTAAGGATTTTGGAAACACTAACCGGCAGTGAAGAAATTGAACCGTTGTTTTGCGTAGGGATACATGCTGCCAAAGACAGGAAGATGGAATACGGCATGGCTAATAGTGTAGATTACTTGGGTCGTGGAGCCAATGCCGGCAAATTCACTTCGTTTGTTTTTGAAGAATTACTTCCTTATATCAGAAAGAAATACGGTATTAGTTCTTTCAGGGAGAAAGCGTACGCCGGTTTTTCATTGGGCGGACTGATGGCATTGGATATTGCATTGAATCACCCGCACGAATTTACCAAGGTGGGTGTTTTCTCCGGTTCGTTGTGGTGGCGCAGTAAGGATCTTGATGACGGGTATGATGAAGACACCGACCGTATTATGCATGCGCAGATCAGAAAAGGGCGATATCATGCATGGCAAAAATTTTATTTTACTACCGGTTCGCTTGATGAAGTAATGGACAGGAATAATAACGGGATTATTGATTCCATTGATGATACCAATGCATTGATAGATGAATTGGAGAAATTGGGCTATACAAAAGATGCACATATAAAATATATTAATTACGAGGATGGCAAGCATGATGTAGCTACCTGGGGTCGGGCCATGCCGGCATTTTTAATATGGGGTTGGGGTATAAATAGAGAAGTGCCGGATTGATGGTTTACCTTTTTTAACCGTTAAAAAAAATTTGGCGGAAAAAACTACAAGCTTATCTTTGCACTCCCAATAAAAAAAGGGTTTATCCGCCGCGACGGATGATTTCAGAAATAAAAAATATTTTGGGAGTTTAGCTCAGCTGGTTCAGAGCATCTGCCTTACAAGCAGAGGGTCGGCGGTTCGAACCCGTCAACTCCCACAATGCCTCGCTTACATGCGGGGCATTCTTGTGTTATGTCATTTACATTTTACATACTTTATTCTGCTACTTTAAACAAGTATTATATCGGCTTTACAGGTGATGATTTACAGCAACGTTTACGACGTCATAATTCCAACCACAAAGGTTTCACCGGTAGAAATGCTGATTGGGAAATTGTTTATACAGAATTATATGAAATTGAATCTGAATGCAGAAAACGAGAGCTGCAAGTTAAAAAATGGAAAAGCAGAAAACTGATTGAAGAACTTATTGCTTTCGGCTCATCGTCTGCTTAACACTTAACATAAAAAAACCTCCTGCAAAATCGCAGGAGGTTTTTTATTATAGAAAGAATGAATTATTGCTTAATCAATTTATGTGTTTCACCGTCATTCATTCTCAACAGGTAAATACCCGCCGATAAGTTGTTCAGCAAAACGGGTTGCAGCATTTGTGTAATATTAATACGTTGTAATATTCTGCCGTGCAGATCGGATAATACAGCTTGTGTACCGATCAGTTTTTGATCTTTTAATTCTACTATAACCCGGTCTTTTGCAGGAACAGGATAAACCAATGTATATTGATCCGCGAAAGTAACGCTTCGCACATCACTGAACTTCGCACGGTTATCTATATCCACTTGCTTAAGACGATAAAAGTTTCTGCCTTTTTGCGGAACAGCGTCTGCATAATTGTATTGTTGTTCTGCGGTGGTGGTACCTGCCCCTGCCACAAAACCAATCGTCTTCCAGTTATTACCATCTTTTGAACGCTGAATTTCAAATCCTTTGTTGCCGGTTTCTGTGGCTGTAGTCCAGGATAAACGTGATTGACTTCCTGATTTTCCTACACTAAAATTTGTCATATCAACAGGAAGTGTACCGAAAAATGCGGTAACACCAAAATCATAAGCTGCCTCATCACCATCATCGCTGTTAACTGTAACGGTAGCATTTTTTGTACCGTTTGTTGCAGCGGTAAATGTTACTGTAAAAGTAGTAGAGCCGCCGGCGAGAACTGTTAAAGAAACGGGTTGAGTAGCAGCAAATTCGGATGCATTAACTCCTGAAACAGCAACATTTGTAATATTTAAAGTTGTATTACCTGTATTATTAATAGTGAACGTACGTACAATCGGGTTACCGGTTCCAAAGTCTGTATCGTCGGGGGCTCCTGGTGCGCCATCACCATCGGTAATACAAACAGCGTTACCTGTAACAGCAATATTTGCAAAACTATTTGCACAAGTACCTGTTACCGTACCACCCGGAGTAACCCAGTTAGATGTAGCGCCGGTTAATGCAAAACCTACTAAAGTACCGTTGTTAGGGGTGCATCTGTCGGAGCCGTCATTCAATGTCGTTACGCCTGGATTTGCACCGCCGGCAGTACCTTGGTTAAAATTAAAGTAAGCCAATAAGCCGGGTTCATCACCTGTAAGTTCACAGCCCGAACTTGCAACTAACTGCGCCTGTGTACGGACCACATTCCAAATACGAACTTCATCTATTTGCCCGTCCCAATTAAAAGCCGGGCCGCCGCCGTTATTAAACGCTCCTATATATTGGTTTAGTTCACCGTTATAAGTACCCACAGGATTTCCCACAGGATTTCCTACAGGGTTGCCGGTAGCAACTTGGACTCCATTTTTATATAATATCATCGTATTTGTGATTGAATCGTAGGTTACTGCGACATGATACCAGGTATTTAGCAGCATAGGAGTAGGGTCTACAACAGTATTATAAACGCTGTTGTGACCAGAACTTAAATTACCGCCCGGAGCCCAGAATGCTGAAAGTCTACCTGAAACAATATTGGTACCGGTGGCAAAACTCCTTGCATTTACCCATACTTCTTTGGTATAAGAACCCGAGGGGATAAGATTGGGTAAATCAACATAATCACCCGCACCATCAAAATCCAGCGCCGCACCGGGTTGCGCCAAAGTAGAAAAGTAAAAACCTAAAGTAAAAAGAAGGACTGATAATTTTTTGATGATTGTCGATGGCGATTTTTTTGTTTTCTGTTGAAGAGCATTGCAGGACGAAGGAACAAATCGTAGAAAAGTTTTCATAATAAGCAGTTTAAAAGTTACTAAATTAAATTAATGATTAGTTTTCTACAGGCGTATCTTGGACTGGTTGTAAAGTAAAAATATAAAATTTTGCTTTAACATAAAATTTAATTTCTGTAAAAAAACACAACAGTATTACTTATTCTATTGGTTTTTAGTTATTTTCAACTATGCTTTTTGCGGTTTATTCTATTGACTTACCTGCTGATAAAAAGGAGAAAAAGTATCATTTACAGAAACGGTAATTAATTGGGCTGCACAGCGGGTAATCTATAAAGTTGCCCGTCCAGAACAAATATTTCATCTATTTCATAAGCCCAAAATTTATACAAAGGCGATTTTTTTAAAAAACCTTCCACCTCTTTTTTGTCTTCTGCATTTATAGTTATCCAGGCCCGCTGAGTCTCCATCGTTACAGCATAATGATCAATGGTGCCTTTATTTATTAAAAAGTTGATATAAGTTCTGTGCGGAGGAATCAATGCGGCAAATTCTTCGTTCCACTCAAATTGTATAGTCACCTGGAATATTTTCATAAATGATACCAAATTGATTTATAATTTATTTCCAAAGGATTCGGTATAAGATTAACACACTAAAAGTAGGAAAGTTGCCCGATGCGGAAAAGTGAAATTTTTATATCGTAATTTTAACCTTTCGGGACGTTAGCTCAGTTGGTTCAGAGCATTACCTTGACAGGGTAGGGGTCATTGGTTCGAGTCCAATACGTCTCACCACTATTTATTTTATATTTTCCAATCCACAATTTCATTTACCATTTCAATCTTGGCAGGCGCGGTTATTTTAATATAATTGTCAGTATAGCCTTCCATCATATTATTTTTTGCATGCCCTTCAAACAAGACTTTACGGGTTTGACCCGCATGCAGTTCAGTAAAGTATTGCATTTTCATATAAGATAAATTACGCAGTTGTTTATTTCTCTCATGACGAACATGCACCGGTACAACAGGCTTTATCGACAATGCATGTGTATTATCTCTTTCGGAATAAGTAAATACATGCAGGTAAGAAATATCCAGCGTATGCAAAAAATCAAATGTTTCTTTAAACGCTTCATCCGTTTCACCCGGGAAACCGACAATCACATCCACGCCAATAGCACAATGCGGCATTAGTTTTTTTATAAGCTGCACTCTTTCGGCGTATAATTCTCTTTTATACCTCCTGCGCATCAATCCCAAAATCATATTGCTGCCGCTTTGCAGCGGAATATGAAAATGCGGCATAAATTTATTGCTGTTGGCAACAAACTCAATTATTTCATTAGTAAGTAAATTGGGCTCAATAGATGAAATGCGGTAACGTTTAATCCCATCTACTTTTTCAAGAGCTTGTACGAGACTAAAAAAATTTTCTTTTTCTTCTTTCGGAGACTGTTTTAAATCCCTCAGCCGATCGGCGGAGGTGGGGGGGCCGAAATCACCAAGGTTTACACCGGTTAAAACAATTTCTTTTACACCGGCTCCGGCCAACTCTTCAGCATTTTTTACAACGTTCCTTATACTGTCGCTCCTGCTTTTGCCGCGGGCCATCGGTATAGTGCAGAAAGAACAATTATAATCGCAACCATCTTGTACTTTCAAAAATGTTCTTGTCCTGTCATTGAGCGAATAGGAAGCGTTGAAGTCTTTTATATCTTCTACATCGCAACTGCATATTTTACCTGCATCATTTTTTGTAAGCTCCCTTAAATGATGAGCTATATTAAATTTTTCCGCTGCGCCCAATACTAAGTTTACACCGGGTATTGCAGCTATCTCTTTTGGTTTTAGTTGTGCATAGCAACCTGTTATCACCACTAAGCTCCCGGGAGACTTTCGTTGTATGCGTCGTACCAATTGACGGCACTCTTTATCCGCATTATCCGTAACGGAGCAGGTATTTATTACGTACACGTCGGCAGACTCGTCAAAGCTCTTCTTTTCAAAACCATCGTTTTCTAATAATCTTGAAATAGAAGAAGTTTCTGAATAGTTCAATTTGCAACCCAATGTGTGAAAAGCCACTGTACGCTTCAGCTCCATAAGTGCGCAAAGATAACTTGCGCATAGATGGTTTAAATTGTTTTTGGAGGAATTTTAATTCATTAGGCAGTGCAAAAATCAGGGGATTTTACAGTACAAAGGTTCTTAATCAGCGAAATACAGTTGATTTCGGTCAATAAATAAGCTTTAAAATAAAAAATACCCGGTAAGTGGTATTGGTTCGTATTGGAATAATCCCTTTTCTTTGCACCGTTAATATTATTTAAGCACGAATTAAAATTGAGCACTATGATTAAAATGCAAGTTATCGGAAACCTCGGCAAAGACTGCGTGGTTAACACAGTGAATGGTAAAAATGTAATCAACTTTACCGTTGCGCACACTGAAAAGTACAAAGACAGCCAGGGCAATAACCAGGAAAAAACTACTTGGGTTGATTGCGCCTACTGGACTGACAGAACAGCCTTATCCCCCTATTTGACAAAAGGAAAACAGGTATTTGTAGAGGGAAATCCTGAAGTAAGAACTTTCACCAGGCAAGACGGCACGGCCGGCGCATCACTTTCGTTGCGTGTTCGTGAAGTACAATTGCTTGGAGGCAAATCTGATGGCGGTTCCTTACCTGTAAACAGCAACGCAAACGCCGGCTCAGCTAATACTGAAATGGCAGGAGCTGCTGAGATGAACGGACCAATTGATGATCTTCCGTTCTAAAACATCAATACACTTATTTTAAAATGCCCCGATCTTTATCGGGGTATTTTTTTTCCTTTTTTTGCATGGTTGCGAAAAAGCGGCTTGTTGGATACCCGATATTAACAGATATAAACATTGGTAGTTCAACTATTTTAATTTCCGGAAAACATTTCTATATTTAATTATTATTCAACAAAACCAACTATTATGAAATCAATCGGAAGCTTGTTATTTATTTTTGGCGCAGTAGCAATCATAATGCATTTCATGGATAGAGCTCCTAAGTTATTATTGTGGATATATGACTGGGGCGAAGGAGTTGCATGGGCAATAAAAATCGGCTTAGTTGTTGTAGGCGCCGGTTTATACTTATTGGGCAGCAAGGGCGGCTCATCAGCGCAGACAGATCCCAATAGAGGCTCTTAAATACTATTTATCTTTTAAATGCCGGGTCGTTTGTAATATTGCAAACGACTTTTTTATTTATGGAACAACTTTATACTTACACACGGCTTTATAATTTCGGTAAGGCTATATTTTTAAAAATAGGATGTAGCGAAACGGATGCCGATACCGCTACCAAAGTTTTATTATCCGCTGATTTACGCGGAGTAGATTCGCACGGCGTAGCCAGGCTAAGTGGCTATGTACGGCTTTGGGAAGTAAAACGAATCAATGCCTGCCCGGATATTAAAATTATACACGAAACGCCTTCTACCGCCGTGGTAGATGGTGACAGTGGTTTGGGGTTGGTAGTAGCTCCGCAAGCTATGCAGGTTGCTATTGATAAAGCCAAACTTGCCGGCACCGGTTGGGTGAGTGTACAAAACAGTAATCACTACGGCATTGCGGGTTATCATGCTATGATGGCGTTGGAGCATGATATGATAGGTATTTCATTAACCAATGCAAGTCCGCTGGTAGCGCCAACATTTTCTACAGAGCGTTTATTGGGAACGAATCCTATTTGCGTAGCCATACCGGCCGGCAACGAGCCGGCATTTGTGGCAGATATGGCAACGACTACAGCCGCTAATGGTAAATTGGAAATACTGCAACGTAAAGGCGGCGTAGCGCCAACAGGATGGATTCAAAATAAAACAGGAGAAGTATCAACAGATCCGCATGAACTGAAAGCAGGCGGCGCTTTACTGCCTTTGGGTGGTGATAGAGAGCATGGCAGTCATAAAGGTTATGCTTTGGGTGCGATTGTAGATATTTTTTCGGCTATATTAAGCGGCGCAAATTACGGCCCTTGGGTGCCGCCATTTCCTGCTTATGTGGCTATGCCCGATGAACAACCCGGTAAAGGTATCGGTCATTTCTTTGGCGCTATGCGTATAGATGCATTCAGAAAAGCCGATGATTTTAAATTGCATATGGATAAATGGATACAACGTTTTCGCTCGGCCACACCCATTAATACAAATCAAAAAGTAATGATACCCGGCGACCCCGAACGGGAGATGGAAAAGGAGCGAATGCAGAACGGCATCCCGTTGCTGAAACCGGTAGTAGAAGATTTAAAATTTTTAGGAGAAAAATTTGAAATAGAGTATATAATACCGAATCGCCATGCAAAATAGTTTCGTTTGATATTCTTTTTTGCTATCGGTATTATACCAATTCTTTTAGGCAAATTATGAATCAATTTGGTATAAGAAAAACCCTGCGAATAGCAGGGTTTTTTAAGCGGCAGTTAAGGCAAGCAATGCAACGGCCGTTTACGATTAATCAAGGTCTATATTGAAATCATCGCCATCTTTTTCTAAAGAAAAGGTTTTATGCTTTTCTAAAAAAGAGCGATACTTATTGTACACATCAGCACCCTGCTTTTTAGTATCGATATAGAGTTCGCCGTTTTTATGTTTGATGCTATAGCCCTTTTGTTTGTCAATCAGGCCGTCTTTTTCAAGGCCATTGGTAAACTCTTTGTACTGTTTTAATTCCTCTTTAGCCTTATGTATACTTTCTTTCGCTTTCTCCATGCTTTTTTCTATTTCGGGGCCGATCTTTTTTAATTCCAACTGAAGTTTTTTCATTTCAGCATCTAATTTGCTGAAATCCATTTGTTTTACTTTGTCGAGTTCAAGTTTTATTTTATCCATATCTATTTCTTTCATGGATTCTTTTATTTCACGACTGATTTTTTCCATATCAACTTCCTTCATTGCTTTATCAATCTCCATTCTTATTTTGGTGCCGTCAATCTCTTTCATAGATTGTTCTATCTCGCTGCGGATTTTGCCGAAATCAATTTCTTTCATCGCTTTGTCAATTTCCATACGGATTTTTTCACCGTCAATTTTTGCCAGCGATTCGTGTAATTCCGTTTTTACTTTATCCCAATTTATTTTCGCCAATTCTTCTTCTATTTTTAATTTGCCAAGGTCAAGCTCTTCCAATGCTTCATCCAGGTCGCGGATTTTTCTTTCACGGGGCTCTTTGTTTTTGGGCGGTGAGTCAATGAATTGCCCGCCGGTGAAATAGGCAGAAACAGGTTGTTGATGATCCCAAGCTACAAGGCTGAGCGAAAGACAGGTGAGCACTACGGCGAGCAACCATGTTCTTGTTGTTATTAATTTTGGATTCATGATTTCCGGTTTTTAAGTAATGATTTAATAAGAGAAATAAAATACTGCTATGCTAATGTACGATAGAATTCGTAAATAGTTACATTTTTTTTCTTATTAAAATAAATTTAACAATACGGGAGAGGCGGCAACTGCGACTGAGAAGACCAAGACACCACGCCGATTCCTTGAGCTTTAGATAATCCGTGAGATTTGAAAAATAAAAAAAGCCTCTTTGCAGAGGCTTGTATTTATATAAAGATTTTTTTAATTTCTACATGGCGGCCAATTGCACTTTCTGCTGAAGCTCCAGTACATTCTCCCGGAATACGCCGTCGGTATCCATTAAATCTTTTACAGTTTGGCAGGAGTGTATAACAGTGGTATGATCTCTTCCGCCAAAATGCTCTCCAATTGTTTTCAATGAATTTTTGGTAAAAGCTTTAGATAAATACATAGTTATCTGGCGGGCCTGTACAATTTCTCTTTTACGTGTTTTTTGCAAAAGCCTGTCGTACGGCACATCGAAATACTCACATACCATTTTCTGTATGGTATCGATGGTGATTTCTTTGCTGGATGATTTGATAAAATTACGCAACACTTTCTTGGCTAAGTCTAAGTCTATTTCTCTACGATTAAGCGAAGATTGTGCCAATAAAGAAATTAACGCGCCTTCCAGTTCACGAACATTGGTACTGATATTGTAGGCGATATATTTTACCACCTCCTTGGGCATTTCCAGCCCGTCATTTTTCATTTTTCTTTCTAAAATATCAATACGCGTGTCATAGTCAGGAATTTGCAGATCGGCACTCAAACCCCAGCGAAAACGGCTGAGCAATCTTTCCTGCATGCCGTCAAGGTCTTTTGGCGGCTTATCTGATGTAAGTACTAATTGTTTGCCCGATTGGTGCAAATGATTGAAAATGGCGAAGAAAGCATCCTGGCTTTTTTCGGCTTTGGCAAAAAACTGCACGTCATCTATTATTAATACATCTATTAATTGGTAAAAATGTATAAAATCATTGATGGCATTGTTACGGCTGTGGTCTACAAACTGGTTGATGAACTTTTCGGAACTTACATATAATACTACTTTGTTGGGGTTGGAACGTTTTACTTCGTTGCCGATAGCTTGTGCAAGATGTGTTTTACCCAAACCTACGCCGCCGTAAATAACCAGGGGGTTAAAAGAATTGGCACCGGGTTTTTCAGCTACTGTTTTTCCGGCACGACGGGCTACCCGATTACAGTCACCTTCTATAAAAGCATCAAATGTATAAATGTGATTCAGTTGCGGGTCTATCTGCATTTTTTTAAGACCCGGAATGACGAACGGATTTTTAACGGGATTATTTATGACTAACGGGAAATCCATTTCGTTGTTTGAATAAGTTTTGAAACCCTGCCCGGTTACATCCATCATTACCGGTTTATTATTTGCATTACCGCTGTCAACCATAATGCGATATTCCAATCTTGCTTCTTTGCCTAATTCTCTCTTCAGCGTTTTCGCCAATAAATTTACGTAATGTTCTTCAAGGTATTCAAAAAAGAATTGACTGGGTACCTGTATAATGAGTACATTATTTTTTATTGATACGGGTTTAATCGGCTCGAACCATGTTTTATAATGCTGCCATTCAACAATATCTTTGATGATCTTTAAGCAATTGGTCCAGATTTTATCAGCATTTTTCTCCATTAGTCTTCTGTCGATTTATAACATTTAAAATTTTTTGTCCTTAAAAAATGGTGATTTTTCTCTACAATTCTTTCACAGGATGCGGACTAAAAAAAAACCACAGGGCAGCAAATATGTAACAAAGTTTCCTAATAAAAAATTTTTATTCAGTTGTTTTTTTTGTAACTGAAACAGAATGTGATTTTGTCAATTTTTTCGCCCTTATTTTAGAAAATTCAAAATCTAACCTTCCTAACATAATACCTCCCCAACCTACTTGGTTTATTATTACATCATCGCCTTTTTTGTTTGTTTTAATAACCGGTGCATCAAGGAATGTATGTGTATGACCGCCAATGATCAGATCTATGTTTTCCGTTTCTTTCGCCAGCACTTCATCACTCACTTTTTTGTCCCGGTATTGATAACCCAAATGCGATAAACAAATTATCAAATCACAATTTTCTTCCTTTTTCAGTCTGTTTGCAACCTCGTTCGCTTTTTGTACCGGGTCTAAATATTTTGTACCGCCCGATAAATTCTCAGGCACCAAACCTTTCATTTCAATTCCTAATCCGAGTATGCCAATTTTCAATTTCCCTTTTTTAAAGATTTTGTATTGACGGTGATTGTACTCCATCGGCGTGCCTGAGAAATCATAGTTACAAACCAGCATCGGAAACTCAGCATTTGTCTTTAATTGATTTGCCAAATTTTCTATTCCCCCGTCAAAATCGTGATTACCGATAGTACACGCATCATAACCCATAGCCGTCATCGCTTTTAGCTCGGGTTCGCCTTTATAAAAATTAAAATATGGAGTACCCTGGAATATATCGCCCGCATCCAGCAGTAATACATGTTCCTGTTCGATTCTTATTTTTTTTATCAATTCGGCTCTTGCCGCTACGCCGCCCATTCCCTGGTTACGACTGCCATCCATGGGAAAAGGTTGTATCCTGCTGTGCACATCATTGGTATGCAGTATGGTCAGCTTTTTTACAGGTGCTAAAAAATCAGCCGCTGCTTTTACAGAGCCCGGAGCCAGTAATGCGCCGGCAGCTATGGCAGTTTGTGAAATAAACTTTCTTCTATTCTGCATGGCTCATACGGTTTGAAGAATTTACAGTAATATGCTTTCCTTTGGCGGTTATATCCGATACATATTCTATCAGCGCATCCCTCATTAAGTAGCCTATGTTTTGTTGCGGAATTGATTTCAGCATTACCGTATCATCTCCGCCATTAGCTATGTAATCGGAATTAGCAATGGTATATTCTGCAGCAGGGTCAAGCTTTTTTTCGCCGATAAAAATATTTACGGCTTTCGCATTTTTAATTTGCATAGTGATACCGGCCACCGGCCAGCCGCCTCTTGCGGCTACATGATCCAGCAACTCCTGTAATACAGTTCCTTTTATTTTTTGCAAAATAATTAAATTATCAAAAGGCATCAGTTCAAATATCTTACCGCGGGTTATATTGCCTGCCGGTAATTGATTAAGTCTTACGCCGCCTGAATTAACCAACGCCGCATCTACATGTGTTTTAAATTTTTTTTCGGCAATGTATAATACTGCATCGGCCATAAAGCTTCCCAATGAACCTTCGGGTTGTTTTTTTTCAAGTGTATTTTCATTGTATCCCAAAACATCGTTCATGCTTTTGTTTACACTGTCGCTGTAAGGTTTTAATAAAGCTGATAAAGAGGAATCGGCCGAACGATCAGTATTGATACGGTAACTGTAATACCCGGCCGTAGTAGATTGCCATACCGTGTTACAGGATAGCCACGTAACGGATAAAAGCAATAAGAATGATGTAAGCGTATTTTTTTTCATACCGGGGAGAACCCAATGAAGTTAATTACAATTTTGATGAAACAAGGAATTATTTTCAATAAATTTTTTTTACAGGCCTGTATTTTTTATATTGGCCTTATTTGCGAAATAAACCGGAAAAAAGAAGACTCTTTTTTCTTTGTTCTGCGTTTTTTTTGTATTTACCGGGTTGTGAAAACAGGTTGTTAATGCATGCCCAAAAGCTGCCGTTTTATAATAACGCTTTATTCATTGATGTATTAATTTTTTTTGTGAATACAGTAAAAATTATTTTCTGCACCTTTGCACCTGTTCCGGGATAAAAACCCGGCCGTTATGCAAAAAAATATTTCAGTAAAACTATTGCCTTCCGAGGCTTCTTCGGCCGATATAGTAAAAGAATATGCGGCGAAAATCTGCGGCGTTGATATTGACACTGTAACAGGATTCACTATTTTAAAACAATCCATTGACGCCCGGGCCAAACAACCCTTAGTTAATCTAAACTTCACGGCGTTTATCAATGAGCCCTTTCAGCAAAGGGAAATAAAACATTTTAATTTCAAAGATGTACAGCATGCAGCTCATTCGGTAATTATAATAGGAGCGGGGCCTGCCGGCTTGTTTGCCGCGTTAAAATTAATGGAGGAAGGAATCAGACCGGTGATACTGGAAAGAGGTAAGGATGTAAGAGCGAGGAGAAGAGATTTAGCTTTGTTAAATAAGGAAGGAATTATTAATCCTGAAAGTAATTATTGTTTTGGTGAAGGCGGCGCAGGCACTTACAGCGATGGTAAACTGTATACCCGAAGCAGTAAGCGAGGCGATGCAGAAAGAATATTGAATCTCTTTGTACATTTTGGCGCCGAAGAAAAAATTTTATATGAAGCGCATCCGCACATCGGTACCAATAAATTACCGCAGATTATTACTGCCATGCGTAATCAGATAATCGCTGGCGGCGGTTTATTTTTATTTGAAAAAAAAGTAACGGGCTTCGAAATAAAAAGCGATGCCATACTGCATGTAAAAACTGCTGACGGCGATTCATTTACAGGTGACGCCGTTATACTTGCTACAGGCCATTCTGCAAGAGATATATTTCATTTATTATATGAAAGTAAAATTTTAATAGAGCCGAAGCCTTTTGCGCTGGGCGTTCGTATAGAGCATCCTCAATCATTAATTGACAGTATACAATATCATTGCACGGTACGTGATCCGGTTTTGCCGCCGGCATCTTACAGTTTGGTGCAGCAGGTAGATGGCAAAGGAGTTTTTTCTTTTTGTATGTGCCCGGGCGGTATTATTGCGCCGGCTGCCACATCGCCCGGCGAATTAGTTGTAAACGGGTGGAGCCCCTCCAGGCGAAATAATCCGTTTGCCAACAGCGGCATTGTAGTAAGTGTTAGTGAGCAGGAAGCGATTCAAAGCCTGAGAGTAACTGACTATGCTCAGTTAATGAACGTCAGGAGCGGAGGTACTCATCCTTTATCGCTGTTATACTTTCAGCAAATGGTAGAAGAAAAAGCATTTGCGGCGGGTGGCGGAAAATTTGCGGCGCCTGCGCAGCGAATGATTGATTTTGTAAATAATAAAACTTCTTCTTCATTGCCCGACTGTTCTTATTTACCGGGCTTAAATTCAGTGGAGCTGAAAAATGTACTGCCGTCTTTTATATATAACGGCTTGCGACAGGCGTTTATAGAATTTGGTAAAAAAGTACCCAAAGGAGCGGGCGGTAAAGGATATTTGACTAATGATGCCGTAATTGTGGCTACGGAGTCACGCACTTCATCGCCTGTTCGTATTCCGAGAAATAAAGAGAATCTTCAGCATCCGCAAATACAAAACCTTTATCCCTGCGGCGAGGGTGCAGGTTATGCCGGTGGTATTGTAAGTGCCGCTATGGATGGTGAGAGAGTGGCGTCGATTATTATACAAAAAAAGAGGGGCTGATTGCTCAGCCCCTCAACGGGTAAATTTTGGTTCATCCAATTTTTTTTTAGGTACTTCGAATTAATTTTCTTTCAAGAGTTCGGATGAAATTCAGTAGGATCTTGGATTCAAATGTTTTTCTTTTGGACTTTGGATTTCGACTTGGTTTTTTTAGGATTCTCGGATGATTCGGTTTCTTTAAGGATGTTTGGATTTCGTTTCAGTTTTACTATCGGATAATTGAATCAACACTGTAAAAGTGCAAAATATTTTGCCCCGGTTTTAAAGTTTTCGGCTTTTGTCCGATAAGTTTCGATATTTGGTATAAATCGGAAGATTTTCGGCTTCGGGGCGTTACTAAAAAACCTTTGTTTCTTATACCATCTTGATTTACTAAGTATTCAAAAGGACTACGTGGAAATCTTATAATAAACCGCTATCAATACTACTAATATAAAATTTTAGTACCTTAGCTTATAAATTCTAAGCTATGCGTTCCTTACAGTTAGTTAATCATTTGAGCGATTCAAAAGTACAGTCAAGGCTTTCAGATAGCAGAGGGACACCGGTGCATAGCCGCTGGCAAATTATTTATTTGATTCAGGTGGGTAATATTCACGCTGCGGAGTTGTTAGCGCCACTGGTAAATTTATCAGTACACAGCATCTACAAAATAGTAGAAAATTACAATCATACAGGCGTTGCAGCATTAGTGTACAAACAAAAAGGCGGAAGGCGAAGATCATTACTTAGCCTTGATGAAGAAGTGTCCCTTTTTGCATCATTGGAAACGCTGGCTTCCAAAGGCCTTATCAAAACGGCAAACGATATTCGTAATGCAGTAGAGCTAAAAACCGGTAAAGCTGTTTCAGATGATTATATATGGGACTTACTGCACCGCAATGGCTGGAAAAAGAAAATGCCCAGACCGCATCACCCTAAACGAAGTATAGAAGAGCAAGCTGAGTTTAAAAAAAACTTCCCCAAAAGCTGTAGTCCGCCTCAATAGCTTTTCCGGCATTATTACATTCATTACCGGTTATTGTATTTTTTGAAGATGAAGCAAGGTTTGGAAGAATAAGCAGGGAAATGGCCTGTTGGGTAAAAGCCAATATGATACCTTCTGTAGCCAGGCAAATGATTCGGGAATATATTTATGCCTATTCGGCCCTGTCGCCACAAACAGGAGATTGTTATTCTATGATAAGTCCATACTGCAATACCGAAGCAATGAATGAATTTTTGCAACAGCTTTCCGGTCAGTACAATAATTACAGAATTATACTCATACTTGACAAAGCCGGATGGCATATCAGCCGGTCCTTAAAACTGGCCGACAATATCAAACTCCTTCACCTCAATCCATATTCCCCCGAACAAAATCCGGTAGAATTGCTTTGGAGAGAAATCCGTAGAAAATACTTTCACAATGTAATCTTCGCAAACCTGGATGAAGTAGAAAATAAATTACAGGAAGCCCTCTTAAACTATCATCAACATAAACACGATGTCCAAAAACTCGCAAAAGGTTTTTTACCTATTTAGTAAAATTGACAGCGGTTTATTATTAGATGGTATTATGCCGACAGAGAACCGGTTGCCCGCCCGTGCCGGTACGGAGGGGGACTATTTGTCTTTATATTCGTGATTAAATAATCTTCAGGCGTTTCAATACATCCTGCTTAAAGGAACGGCTGATAGGGATCACTTTCCCTTCTATCAAAAGACTGTTATCCTGGATATCCTGTATTTTTTTGGTATTTACTATAAAGGAGCGATGCACCTTCATAAATATCCTGGAATCTATTTTTTCTTCTACTCCTTTCATGGTGGCATGAACAAGATGTTTTTTATCGGGCGTAACATACTTTACATAGTCGCCTACACACTCTACGTATAAAATATCTTCGTAATTAAGCCGTATTAACTTACCGTCGGATTTAATAAAGGTATCCTGCGGCTGTTCTTCCTGCGGTGCGGGAGCTATTTTTGATGTGGCTTGTAAAATTTTATTTACCGATTGCTGAAACCTTATGAAATTAAAAGGCTTCTTTAAATAGTCGCTTACCTCATATTGAAAAGCTTCAAAAGCGTATTCCGTTTTTGAAGTGGTCAGCACAACTTTTGGCGAATAATGCAACTGATCAAGCAATTGGAAACCGGTAAGCCCCGGCATTTCTACGTCAAGAAAAATAAGATCTACCGCTTCGTCTTTTAAAAACGCCAACGCATCCGTTGGTTGTTCAAAACAACCTACTACATCAAGCAAAGGAGCTTTTTTACAATAGTTTTGCAAAAGCTCTCTTGATATTTTTTCGTCTTCTACTATGATGCAGCGTAGGTTCATGATTGTTTTTTTACAGAGTTGATTTTATACAAGTACTAAATTAATAAATCTTTTAAGGATTACTGTTTTCCGCGTTATACCGGATCAATCTTTCAAGCTCATTTTTTATTAACGGCCTGAATTTATCGGTTTCGCTAATAATAAAATCATAGTCTTCCATCATTGAATCAAGGCTTTTCAGCATCTTACAGTTATTTTCTACAGACAACAGGCGCTCATAAATGGTTGTAAGGCCTACATAGTTATACACAGGTTTTATTTTGTGAACTATGCCGCTGAACTCGGGCAAATTACGCTTCGCAAAACTATCCCTTAATGTTCCGATATACCCGTCAATCTCCTCTTCGAAAGTGGAAAAAACCGCTTCTGCCGTTAGGTAATCGTCGCTGTACAGGTTGGAGAGGGTCGTTTGGCACAAGGCACTGTTAAAAACGAAGCCGGGAGATTTTAGTGCTTCAGATGGCATATTTTATCGGATTTGGATATTTATCAAGTGTTAATTAATAAGATACAACGCTGAATGTGTCAAAATATTTTGGGGCGAAGATAATAAAACTTTGGAATTTTCGTATTAAAGCCGGGAAGTCCATACCACTTACTAACTATGCATCGTCAGATCAAGAATTTAGCCTCAGATTTTAATTCCCTTTTCAAGAGCGGGTATGACAGTTTACTGAACAGCGGTGTAGACAGGCAAACGCAACTTAGCGAAAGAAAGTACATTGTACGGTATAATCAATTTTTCTTTTCCTGTATCCTGCTTTACCTTTTATCTATTATTGTTAATATAATCAATTCGCTTTATTTAAGCGCTTTTGTAATCGTCATCGCACTCTCTCTTTCTATAGCCAATTATGTGTGGATATACAGCCGGAAGAACAGGCGAATCGGGAAATATATACTGCTTATTATTGTGAACCTGACTATCGCTTCACTGAGTTATGTAGAAGGGCTTTTTTCGGGTAATTATATTTATCTTTTCCCGCTTCTCGTTTCGCAAACATTCGTACTGGACTATAAAGAAAAACGGGGCATTCAGTTTTCGTTTATACTGTCGGGTATTTGTATCCTGGCTATTTTTTTTATAAGCCCTGCCGTAAGCCCGCTGCAGTTTGTAGCGGTTGAAAATCACCGCACACTTTTTTACTCCAATACCGCTGCAGCCCTTTTTGTAAGTATTGTATTTGCTTACTTGGTAATAAGGGAGAATAATAAATATGAAGACGAGCTGGACCGGGAAAGATTTTATCTCGATACGGTTTTTAACACTTCGCCTGATGCCGTTTTTATAGTAGAATCACCCTCGGGAGTAATTGCGGACTGCAACAAACGGGCTATTGAACTGTTTAAACTGGAGAATAAGAAGAATGCCATTAATAAATCAGTGTTTGATTTTTTAATTATTCAATATGATACCAATGAACCTGCCGTAAAGTTATTTACAAAGGGACCCGACGTTTGGCGCAGCGAAATACATTGCGCAACCGCGGCGTTGGATAAATTCCTGGGCTTTGTAAGCGTAGCAAGTTTTAACAACAGGGGCAGTACATACAGGAAAATCAGCATTAACGATATTACCGAGTATAAAAAAGCTGAAATTGCATTGATAGAATCAAAGGAAAAAGCCGAGCTGGCCGCGGAAGCCAAATCTTTCTTTTTATCAAACATGAGTCATGAGTTGAGAACGCCGCTCAATGGTATTATCGGTACTACCAATTTATTACTCCAGGATAATTTCTTAGAAAGCCAACGTGAACATTTGGGTGTTTTGAAATATTCATCAGAGCATATTTTAGCATTGATTAATGATATTCTTGATTTCAGTAAAATTGATGCAGGAAAAACAGAGCTGGAAAAAAATGTTTTTAACCTGAAACATTTTATAGAAAAAATTGATGCGGTTTTCCGTAACCAGTTTGCGCTGAAAAAAGTGGCATTAAATATTAATATTGATGAGCGTCTTGACAGGAAAGTAATAAGCGATACAACCAGGCTGCACCAGGTACTTACCAACCTGCTTTCCAATGCCTGTAAATTTACACATGAAGGCATGGTAACACTTACGGCCCGCTTTCTTTCGGGTACCAGTACCTCAATTGCCGTAGAGTTTTCCGTAGCGGATACGGGTATCGGTATCGCCAAGAAAAAGCTGGGTACTATTTTCGAAGATTTTTACCAGGCTAATACGCAAACCACCCGTAAGTATGGCGGCACGGGCTTGGGCCTGGCCATCAGTAAAAAAATAGTAGAACTGTTCAATAGTGAATTAAACGTAAAAAGCGAATTGAATAAAGGCAGCGAGTTTTCTTTTATACTTAATTTACCGGTGCATATTGACGGAAAAAATGCGGCGTTAGCACAGGGTAATCAAAATTTAGGCAGCTTTAAAGGGTTGAAAATACTTCTTGCCGAGGATAACCCGATAAATATGATGATTGCCAGAAAATTTTTGCATAAATGGGATATTGAAATTAAAGAAGCACAGAACGGATTGGAAGCGGTGGAGCTTTTTCGTGCAAATGACTTTGACCTTTTATTACTTGATCTTGAAATGCCGGAAATGGATGGTTATACCGCACTGGAAGAAGTGCGAAAAATAAATTCAGATATTCCGATTATTGCTTTTACCGCAGCCTCTTTTGATGATATGGCCGCCAAACTGAAGTTGAAAGGATTTAATGATTATGTACAAAAGCCTTTTAAACCGGATGACTTACACAAAAAAATTCTAAGAAACTTAACAACTAAGCCTGAGGCCGCTTAGCGCTATCTTACTTACTTTCTTGCCGGCTTACTGCATTTTTTATTTCCCTGCTTGTAGTTTTCATTACCATTCGTAATTTCTTTTCGGGAATTAATTAGCGAACCTCTATTTTTGAAAATAATTTAATTGACATGAATATTTTAGAAGTAAGAAACTTGAAAAAATATTTCGCTACGCAAAAGGCGGTGGACGATATCAGCTTTGATATTCCGAAAGGAAGCATATTCGGCTTATTGGGTCCCAACGGCGCCGGTAAAACTACTTTAATAAGAATGATAACGGGTATTTTTTATCCCGATAGCGGCGAAATAACATTGGAGGGACGAAAGTTTGATCCGGAAAATGACATTCGGAAAATAGGTTACATGCCCGAGGAAAGAGGATTGTATAAAAAAATGAAAATTGGCGAACAGGCTTTATACCTGGCACAGTTAAAGGGCCTTGGTAAAAAAGAAGCCATGGAAAAGATTAAGCAATGGTTTGTAAAATTTGAGATGGAAAGCTGGTGGAATAAAAAAGTGGAGGACCTGAGTAAAGGAATGGGACAGAAACTGCAGTTTGTAACAACCGTTTTACACAATCCTTCATTAATTATTTTAGATGAACCCTTCAGCGGGTTAGATCCGGTGAATTCTAATTTAATAAAAGACGAAATATTTAACCTGGCCAAAAACGGCGCTACCGTTATTTTCAGTACACACCGTATGGAACAGGTAGAAGAAATATGCGATAAAATAATATTGGTAAATAAAGGACAAAAAATTCTTGATGGCAAAGTGAGCGAAGTAAAACAGGATTTTAAACAAAACCTGTATAGCTTATCAGCCACACAATTGCCCGCATGTATCAGCAGCCCTGCTTTTGAAATAGTAGAAACTAAAAGTAATCACCTGGTGGTGCATATTAATGAAGGGTATCTGCCCAATGATGTGCTGAGCTATTTTATAAATGGGGGTGCGGGTATTATTTCTTTTCATGAAATACTTCCTTCGCTCAATGAAATATTCATTCGCCTGATAGAAGGCACACCGACCGCCCGGCAGTTTCAAAAAGTGACCGCTTAACTTAATTATTAAACCAATAACTAATTTATATACCATGAACAAGATTTGGCTTATTGTACAACGGGAATACCTTACGAGAGTTAGAAAAAAAACTTTTATCATCGCTACATTACTATTTCCCATTCTTTACCTGTTGCTGATATTTGGCACCGGTTATATTGCTGCAAAAAGTAAACAGAATTTAAAAATCGCGGTAATAGATTCTTCGGGTTATTTTAATGCCGGCATGATTGGCAGAAGTAATCTGGCGGACAGCTCGGCTAAACTTGATTTGGTAAAAATCAGTAAAGACGATTTGGATAAGAGCTATGCAAATCTTGGGTATGACGGGTATATTGTAATTCCTCAAAGTATAGATTGGAAATCGGGTACGGCGAAAGGCTCACTTGCGCTGAACACAAATAAAACACACGGGGACGGAGCGGTGATGCAGGTACAAACCAAGTTAAACTCGATGTGGAGTGATATTAAAAATGACAGCCTGGGTATTGACAGTACGAAGAAAAGTATTATCAAAAGCAGCTTTATTGGTATTAGTGAGAAAATAAATAATAAAGAATCTAATTCTAAAATTGCACAAACGATAGGTTATGTAAGCGGATTTTTAATTTATATTATTTTATTAGTATACGGCTCGCAGGTTATGATGGGTGTAATGGAAGAAAAAACAAACCGGATTGCTGAAGTGGTTATATCATCTGTAAAACCATTTCAGTTGATGATGGGTAAAATAATTGGAATAGGCTTGGTAGCACTTACACAGTTTTTTTTATGGATCGCATTTATGCTGGTGGTTTATAATGTAGGTAAATTCTCGAGCGGCAGCAGCGATATGATGAACAATATGGTGGGAGGTATACAGGATTTATTTACCAAAGTAAACGTGCCGCTGATACTTTTTTGTTTTGCTTTTTATTTCTTGGGAGGCTTTTTCTTTTATTCCTCTTTGTACGCCGCCATCGGCAGTGCGGTAAATGAAGATATGCGGGAAGCGCAGTCACTCAGTTTCCCGGTTACCATGCTGGTTATATTCTCTATAGCTATTATGACCGCTACTATACAAGATCCCAACACACCCCTCGCTTTTTGGGGAAGCATGATACCGTTCAGTTCGCCCATTGTAATGATGGCCCGTATACCTTACGGTGTACCTGATGCAGTTCCCTGGTGGCAATTGGGTCTATCTATGTTGTTGTTGATCGTTGGTTTTATTTTTACCACTTGGTTTGCGGGTAAAATTTACCGCACGGGTATTTTGATGTACGGCAAAAAGCCGAGCTGGAAAGAAATGATGAAGTGGGTGAGGAGGTAAGTTTGGTTTAAAGAAATTTTAAAACCATCTTCAAAAAAAGAGGATGGTTTTTTTTATTTTGTATTATCATTATCTGCGACTGCTGAGTATTTTAAGCGTTCTTGTAATAAAAAAATACTTAATCGTAATAATAATAGGTTTCATCAAAATTGCCGGAAGGCTCTATCGGTTTTTCTTTGCGATAATAATGGCTTGTTGTTCGGGGCATACTTATAATCAAAGTAAGAATAACTATCAATATTTTTTGCAAGTGTTTGGGTGAGGTTATTCAGGTGTTTGAAATCGCTGTAAAAAAGCGGCGCCCAATAAAAAAATCTGGCCGAAGGCCAACTTGGAATCGGGTTGACTTTGTTGTCATATTGAAAACTTAATGTATCGATCAAGGGGTTGGTTGTCCATTTAAAAATAGATTTAGAAAGATTGCCCGACGCATCAAATTCATAGCTTGCCTGGCGAAGCAAATTATAAGTTAAACCTGCATCAAAGCTCCTGTAATCAGATCTTTTTTGTAAAACGGCGCCGTCGTAATCATAAACCGAACTGTCTTTCGTCGGCGGGTTTGTATAATTATTAGAACTATGAAGTGAGAAAATAAGTTTCCCGCCAAAATCGTATTTGAAAATAGTTTTTGTAATAATGGAAACAACTCCGTTGATTTTACTTGAATAGGCAATACTGTCTGTTCTGCCCGCTGCATTTCTGTAAAATGTTTCTACCGTTTCTGATTTATTCGCAGAAATATTATTTGTCATTTTAACTTCCGAAAGTTGCCCTGCGGCGTTGTAAATATATTCGGTAACTATTTCGCGGCCCGTATTATTAATCTTTGTGACGGTTTTAAGTAAAAGATTAAATTTTTGCCCCTGACTTTCAGGTTCATTTCGGGTGTTGTTGCTTTTTTTACAAGCTGATGAACTGATTAAAACCAAGGCGATGGCAAGCAGGTAAAGAGTTTTCATACAAACTATATTATGTGTTTATATAACTTATGTTAAGTTACGGAAAATTATCAAACTTCCCGATAAAATCCCGCCGTGTTTTGCCGGGAAGTTTGTGTTTAAAATCATGTGTAGTTAGTGTACTCATTTCCTTTATTTGAACCTCTCACTTACCACCAGTTCCTTGCTGCCTGCTGTGTAAGTATAAAACCCTTCACCGGTTTTGATGCCGAGCTTACCGGCTGTTACCATATTTACCAATAATGGACAAGGCGCATATTTAGGATTGCCGAATCCGTCGTGCAATACTTTTAAAATAGAATGACAAACATCAAGGCCAATGAAATCGGCTAATTGCAATGGTCCCATCGGGTGGGCCATGCCCAGTTTCATTACCGTATCTATTTCTTCTACACCGGCTACACCTTCGTATAAACTGTAAATGGCTTCGTTAATCATCGGCATTAAAATACGATTGGCTATAAAACCCGGGTAGTCGTTTACTACGCAGGGTATCTTGCCGAGTTTTCTACTTAATTCAACAATTGTATTTGTTACTTCTTTTTTAGTAGCGTAGCCGTTTATTATTTCTACCAATTTCATAACCGGCACGGGGTTCATAAAGTGCATACCAATAACCAGCCCGGGCCTTTTGGTAACCGCGGCAATTTTAGTAATGGAAATAGAAGAAGTATTGGTGGCCAACAAACAACCCGCCGGCGCGGCGGCATCTATTTGCTGAAAAATTTTCAGTTTCAGTTCTGTATTTTCTGTAGCGGCTTCTACTACCAAGTCCGCTTTGCTTACACCGATAGCCAAATCAGTTTGTGTTATTATGTTTGAAAGGGCGGTTTGTTTTTGTTCCTCGGTAACGGCGCCTTTGCTTACCTGCCTGTCAAAATTTTTGGTAATAGTAGCAATGGCTTTCTCCAATTGCGGCGCTGAAACATCGATTAGTGTAACGGAATAACCGGCTTGTGCAAACACATGCGCAATACCGTTGCCCATGGTACCCGCGCCTATTACTGCAACTTTATTTATCATGATAAAGAGATTTTTTTATAAAAAGGTACTCAATTTTGCCTTGCAATATAGCGGATTATAGAATAATGCAGGTTGACATTCAGCCAATTAGTTGCCCCTATCTCCACCGATCGGCGGAGGATAGTTGAACTCATTATGCGGAAACTCCCTTTTGGAGATGGTAGTTTAACGCAATATCAGCGAAAATTTAGAATGCGCTCCCGTGGGTTTGCATTTTTAAGCAATTTCCGGTTATTTTTATCGTTAGAGAATACGAAATCCAATTTTTGAAAAACCAATCAGTATTACTATGAAACAGATTTACCATGATGACAGGCAATACATTGCCGAAAAGTTATTATTTGTTGACCAACACACTGAGCAGGTTTCGCTGCTGGCTTACCACAAAATTAATTCCCTGAAATTATCTTCGAAAAACGCAGCTTACTGCATAAGCAGAACTGAACTTTTGGAGATTGTACAAAATTCACTACTCAACTTTGTAAGTCCCGATGATGTATTGTGGGAAGAAGGATTTTATGTGAGTGAGTTGGATAATTAAGGCAAAATGCTGAATGCTGAATGCAATGCTGAATGCTGCAATGCTGAATGCTGAATGCTGAATGCTGAATAGGCAATAGGCAATAGGCAATGGCAATAGCTGAATGCTGAATTAGCGATTTGTAAAGGTCGATAATTTGCTGATGTTTGATAGCTTTAGTTTTACAATTTCAGTATTGAGACTTTACAGATAATTGCGGTGTTTCCTGTAATGCCGAATAATACTTCCAATGCTGAACGGTGCCAACGCCACTACAGCTCAATAGTAGCACCGGCGTTGGGCAAATAAATATTTACTTCCTTTTTGCAGGCAATCCCTGCGATAATTTTTCTTTACACGCTATATACTTTATTTACTTTTTATACTCCAATTACCCTCAATCCTGAGAAACTAACAATTGTTATTTTTGAAAATAGTTTGCCCTTATCTTTGCGGCCTAAATAGTGATTCTATATGTTATTTCAATTTACTGAAGAGCAATTGATGATTCAGCAGGCGGCCCGTGATTTTGCAAAAAATGAATGCCTGCCCGGCGTAATAGAAAGGGATGAGCTGCAAAAATTTCCGAAAGAGCAGGTAATGAAATTGGCCGAGCTTGGTTTTTTGGGTATGATGGTAGACCCTAAATACGGCGGCGCCGGTATGGATACCATCAGCTATGTATTGGCAATGGAAGAGATCAGTAAAATTGATGCGAGTGTGAGTGTGGTAATGAGTGTAAATAACAGTTTGGTTTGTTACGGGCTGGAAGGTTTTGGTACCGAAGAACAAAAAGTAAAATACTTAACACCGCTGGCACAAGGACGAAAGGACGGCGAATTATACATCGGCGCTTTTTTATTGAGCGAGCCGGAAGCGGGAAGTGATGCGACGAGTCAGCGTACTACGGCCGAAGATAAAGGCGATCATTATATTTTGAACGGAACAAAGAACTGGATTACCAACGGTAATTCCGCATCGGTGTATTTGGTAATGGCGCAAACCGATGCGGGCAAAGGAAGCCGCGGTATCAATACATTTATTGTAGAAAAAAATTGGCCCGGCGTAAGTGTGGGTGCTAAAGAAAATAAATTGGGTATACGCGGCAGCGATACACACAGCATTTCTTTCCAGGATGTAAAAGTGCCGAAGGAAAACAGGATTGGCGCCGACGGTTTTGGATTCTCCTTTGCCATGAAAACATTGGCGGGCGGAAGAATAGGTATCGCCTCGCAGGCATTGGGTATTGCAAGCGGCGCTTATGAGTTATCATTAAAATATTCGAAAGAAAGAAAAGCATTTGGTACGGAGATTATGAATCACCAGATCATTGCTTTCAAATTGGCTGATATGGCTACAAGGATTGAAGCGAGCAGGTTGCTTTGTTTGAAAGCGGCTTGGGAAAAGGATAATAAAATGGATTATACACTCAGCAGTTCGATGGCGAAAGTATTTGCCAGCGAAACGGCTATGTGGACGGCAACGGAAGCGGTGCAGGTACACGGCGGTTACGGATTTGTAAAAGAATTTCATGTAGAGCGATTGATGCGTGATGCAAAGATTACGCAGATATATGAAGGTACCAGTGAAGTGCAGCGGATTGTGATAAGCAGGAGTATATTGAAATAGCAGCCCATCCCCCGCCTTCCCTGAGGGAAGGAGCCGGAGAACTAAAGCAGATAGAGGTATTACAGTTTATTTATACGCTAATGATTTTTCATTAGCTTTTTTATTAATAAACTTCTGCAACTTTGCGACTCAGAGAAAAAGAACATGATAAATAAAGAAGCATACGAAGCAATAAAGAAAGAGTTGCTGCAAAAAAATGTAAAGCTGATTGCCGTTTCCAAAACAAAACCTGCAGAGGATATTCTTGAACTATATAATTTGGGGCAAAGAGATTTTGGAGAAAATTATGTACAGGAATTGGCGGATAAGTATGAGCAATTGCCCAAAGATATTCGCTGGCATTTTATAGGTCACCTGCAAAGTAATAAAGTAAAATACATTGCGCCTTTTGTGCATTTGATACATGGGGTAGACAGCGAAAATTTATTAAAAGAAATAAATAAACAGGCGGTAAAGAACAACAGGGTAATTGATCTGCTGCTGCAGGTGCATATAGCGCAGGAAGAAACGAAGTTTGGATTTAGTGAAGAAGAGCTGGAAAATGTGCTGATGCGCAAATCCCGAAGCATCGGGACAAGTTATGAAAATGTGCAAGTAAAGGGATTGATGGGTATGGCAAGTTTTTCGGATGATTTAAATAAAGTAAGGAATGAGTTCAAGAGTTTGAAAGAGCTTTTCGATAAAGTAAGCCTCGCATTCGGCATTCAGCATTCCGCATTGAGCATTGAGCATTCGACACTCACTACTCACCATTCACCATTCACCGTTTTGAGCATGGGCATGAGCGGCGATTATAAAATAGCAGTGGAAGAAGGAAGCACGATGGTACGAATAGGCAGTTTGATTTTTGGGGAGAGGGGGAAGAAATAACTATTGATTAATGTATTAGGTGGGTTAACTTAAAAATTTATTTTAGAAAAATGAAATGGTTTAAAATCGAAGACTACAAGACAAGCCAGATATTGCTGGTAATAGTTATTATTATAATGGTATTGCCGTTTTTTCTGAATCTTCCCGCAGTTAATAAACACTTTGATTTTTCAAAGTCTGGTCAAATTGGCGATACTATTGGCGGAGTCACCGCGCCATTTATTAATGGACTTGCAGCGATTTTAGTTTTTATTGCTTTTAAGGCTCAAATAAAAGCCAATGAAATTTTTAAAAGCCAAGAAAGGACGAGGATAATTCTGGAACAAATTGCGTTAATTCAGGAGGACAAACTTGATGTGATACCGATTATTGTTTCATTAACTAGAGGTTCTATGCAACATATAAAAACTTCGCTCCAAGACTATATGCTAATCGCTATGAACAAGATAATATATTTTACAACTGAAGTTCACTTAGCTTATGAATTGATTGAAGAATTCGAAGGTGAAAAAAATTTCCTTTACAGAAAGCTTTATTATTTATATGTTACACGATATAAAGAATCGCTTTCGTCTCTTAAAATTGAATTAGCGAAAATAGATTCTGTTCATAATGACTATCAGAAATATGTGACAGAACTTTGTTCAGACATTGATTATTTAAATAATAACCTCGCTGATGTGAATAAATATGGAAAAAAGCAGAAATAGAAATTTATTTATGTATTTATTACTTATAACTCACCACTTACAACTCACTACTGCCTACACCGACTCCCCCTTCTTCCACTGCTCCCTTCTCTTTTTAAAATAGCTGTCCAATAAAACTAAGCCAAGTATAATATTTATCATCATAAAGCCGGTAACATAGCTGTTATTAAAAAATTTGCTAAGGTCAATTTTACTAAGGTCAAAGGGCAGTTTACTGTCGCCGCTGCCTGCACTCCAGTCCATTTGCCCGAAACCGTAGATAAGAAAACCTGTAATAAGTGTGATAAAGAAAATGCCGATGCCGCGTATAATATTTTTGTTAATATATTTTTTGCCGGCAGGCGCTATGTACAGCCTGTTTATTTCTTCCATTACATTTTTTGTAAAACGCATGGAGGGTTCTTCCAGCTCGCCGGCGGTAAGCAAACTGTTTATTTCAAACAGTTCCTTGTATTTGTTTTTCCATTCGGCATTACCGGCTATTAGTTTTTCAATAACCGTTTTCTCCGCGGCGGAACTTGTACCGTCAATATAATCCCACAGGCGCTGTTCTATGCCGCTGTTGTCGAAATTGGAGTTATCGTTTTCTTTGTTCATATAAATTAGTTTTATAAAATGTAGCTGTGAGCTGCGAGCAAATACTCAAAGCTCAAAGCTCATAGCTCGAAGCTTCTTATAATTCAAATATCTCTCACTTCCTCTTTAAAATGTTTTTCCATCTTTTCTTTCAATCGTTGTCGTGCACGGTGCAATCTTACTTTTACAGTATTGGGCTCTGCTCCCAAAATGTTCGCAATCTCATCTAATGATTGTTCGCATTTATAAAATAACGTAATCACCTGTGCATCATCCGGGCTTAAAAGCGCTATAGCTTCATTCACCATATTCCTCCGGCTTTTTGTTTCTATTTGGTTGGCCGTATAACCTGAATCCATATTATCCGCCGTCGCAAAAATATTTTCATTATCTAACGAATGTATTTCAACTTTTTTCTTTCGTAGAAAACTGATACAGGTATTATTGACAATGGTGTACAGCCAGGTGCTGAATTTCGAATTGCCCTTAAAATCAGCTAAGTAGCGATATGCTTTTATAAATACATCCTGCGCTACTTCCTCCGCTTCCTCCCTGCTTTTTATAAAACGCAATACCAGTGTAAACACATAGCCACGGTGCCTGTTTACCAGTTCCGCATACGCCTGCTGATTGCCTTTCAGGACAAGGCTGATTATTTCACTGTCCGTAGTTCCGGTGTGCATGATTAAGGATAAGACTACTTAAAGTTACGGCAGGTTACAGTATGTTGAGTAAAGGGGGAGACAAAGGGAATTATAAATTATGAATTATAAATTATTAATTAGCCTGTAACCTGATCTCCCGGTGCGTAGTCTTAGTTTATGTACACGGTTTTGAGGCAAAAGTTTTTTTAAAAAGCTGTAACCCGGCTTACAAACCGGTAGTCAAAGAACAAAAGAAACTAATTTAAATAAAAATAAAATCTACAATTATGCACGCAGGAGAAGTACTCATCCCGATCACATTGTTTATCAGTTTTGCCGCTCTGATATTTGGCATTGTATATATGAGAACCCGCCAGAACCTGGCGATGATAGAAAAGGGGATGAACCCCAAGACCAGGGAAAACCGCCCGGCGCCTTTTACAAGCTTAAAATGGGGCTTGGTAGGAATTGGCTGTGGTACAGGATTGTTACTTGCCTATCTTATTGACGAGTTTGCTATCGGCCACAATACAGGTCGTCATCATGATAACCCGGCTATTTATTTCAGCTTAATAGGTATTGGCGGCGGTATTGGCCTCGTAATTTCTTATATGATAGAAAAAAAGCATTGGCTGGATAAGCAGAGTGGTAGTAAAGATTAATAGTATTTAGTATATAGTATTTAGAGTATATAAGGTATGTAAAGGTCAAAATTTCCGTACACTATATACTCTTCTTACTTTATATACTATATTTACTTTTTTTGACTTTTACCTTTTGACTTACTTCACCAATTCTTCCAAGGCTTTTTTCACTATGGTATCATCGGCGTTTATTACTTCATAAAAACCACTGCTGCGCCACTTGGTTCTTGCCATATTCGATTTAAGGCTTTTAATAACCTGCTCTTTATCTTTTGTGTTCAGGCTTTTGAGGTTTACGGAATCTTTGGCGGCAAAGGCAGATAAACGGTCAAATGCATTATTGATATCGCCGTATTTATTTATAAAATCGGCAGGGGTTTTATAATTGTTGAACATAGATAAATTAGCGAGGTAATATTTATAAACAAACCTGTTTAAAATACCTGCGGTAAAAAGCTTTCGCACATTGCCGTTTATTTTACCCGTGTCAATAGATACAAATACATCGGGCATGATGCCGCCGCCGTCATACAATTTTTTATGCCCTTCGGTTTCGTATACTTTACCGTTTTGTACTTTGTTGCTGTCGGCATATTGCAGTTCGCCGTCGCTTACTCTTTTCCACAGTTCATCCATATATACTTTCTTTCCTTTATCGTAGGGGCGTTGAATACTTCTTCCGAGCGGTGTATAGTAGCGGGCCGTTACCAATCGCAATGCCGAGCCGTCACTTAAATTAAATTGTTCCTGCACCAATCCTTTACCAAAAGTTCTTCGGCCAACAATCGTTGCCCGGTCCCAATCCTGCAAGGCGCCGGTGAGTACTTCGCTGGCGCTGGCGCTTAATTCATCTACCAATACAATCAGTTTTCCTTTTTCAAAAAGCCCCGGACGTTTACACCGATATTCAATCTTGGGCGAATTTTTTCCTTCAGTATACACAATCAAACGACTGCCTTCCAAAAATTCATCGGCAATTTCTACGGCTTCTTTCATCAGTCCGCCGCCATTACCTCTAAGATCCAACACTAACTTTTGCAAACCTTCTTTTTGCAAATTCTCTAAGCTGCGCATAAACTCTTCGTAAGTACTCTCCGAAAATTTATTTAATCGTATATAGCCGCTTGTTTTATCCAGCATATAAGCCGCATCTACCGATGGCACGGGTATTACACCGCGTATTACTTTTAGCGACTGTTGTTTTTCCTGTCGCAGTACAGTTAGGTTTACAGCAGAACCCCGTTCTCCTTTTATTAATTTTTTTACATCTTCCGACTCAATATTTTTATTGGTAATAACAGAATCGTTTACTTTTAAAATTTTATCACCTACTGCCAATCCGGCTTTATCGCTGGGGCCGCCGGCCAATACGTTTACAATATTTACCGTATCATCAAAAATGTTGAACTCAACGCCAATGCCTTCAAAGTTCCCCTTCAAATCTTCGTTTACTTCCTGCAGGTTGATGGCGGGTATAAATATGGAATGCGGGTCCAGTTCAGCCATCATTTGTTCTATGGCTCCGTTTTGCAGCGAGTCGATGGGCACTTTATCTACGTATTTAAGCCTGATGAGGTCAATGGCTTCCTGTAGTGCGGTACGTGTATCTTTTTTTAAAAAACTTTTGCCGCCTGTTTGTTCATGCAGCTTGTATCCGAAAAACATTCCCGCTATCATTACCACCGAAAAAATAAGGGGCAGCCATACTTGTAATTTTTTATTTACCATTGTATACGTATTCTTTGTAATTTAAGCGCAAAATAAGAAAGTTTATTGCAAAGCAATCTCTTTAAGTTGGTTTATAATAAATGATTTAAGTTAATAATACCGGAATTACTAAACATCGACTATGAGTCGGCTATAAAAACACAACCATGCCAATTAAACTTATTGCAGACAGCGGAGCTACAAAAGCCGAATGGTGTCTTTTGCAAAACGGAAAAAAGAAAACTGTTTTTACCGCCGGCATCAGTCCGTATTTTCTCAGTACGGTACAAATAAAAGATTTACTGCAAAAAGAATTAGTACCCAAGCTAAAAAATATACAGGTAGATGAAGTGCATTACTACGGTACCGGTTGTGCAAGCCCCGCAAATGCATTGTCTGTAAAGAAAGCTATACAACAAAGTTTCAGCAAAGCCAAAGTAAGTGTAACCCACGATTTGATGGGGGCGGCCCGTGCTTTATGCGGCGATAAAAAAGGTATTGCCAGTATATTGGGCACCGGCAGCAACTCCTGCTATTATAACGGTAAAAAAATAATTAAGAACAGCCCCGGCCTTGGTTATGTATTAGGCGATGAAGGCAGCGGAGCTTACTTGGGTAAAAAAGTTATTCAACATTATTTATATAAAACCTTTGATGAAGAACTGGAACTTAAATTCATCTCGAAGTACAATACCAACAGTTTAGAAATATTGGAAAATGTATATAAGAAACCTTTGCCCAATCGCTACCTGGCGGGCTTCGCCGTTTTTTTGGCGGAAAACCGCGGGCATTATATGATTGAGAATATTATTGAGGACGGGCTGAATGATTTTTTTTATACGCATTTATGTAAATACGGAGAAAGTTGGCGAATGCCGATTAGTTTTGCGGGCAGTATCGCATTTGGTTTTCAAGATGTATTGAAAGAACTTTGCAAAGGCTATGAATTTGATCTCGGGAAAATTTTAAAGAACCCCATGGAAGGATTAATTGAATATCACCAATAAAAAAATACGGTAAAAGAACGGGTAAGATTATCTCTTTATAATTCCTTATCGTATTTTGTAAAAATAAATTTACTGCAATGAATGAATTTGAGAAAATAACGGAAAGACCCAGTAAGTACCGCCACCTGGAGAAAATGTCGGTGAATGAATTATTAGTAAATATTAACCGGGAAGATAAAACGGTAGCCGATGCGGTGGAAAAAGTAATTCCCGACATTGAAAAATTAATAGAAGCCGTCAGTGATAAAATGTTGGCCGGCGGCCGTTTGTTTTATGTAGGAGCAGGCACCAGCGGCCGTTTGGGTATTGTAGATGCCAGTGAGTGTCCGCCTACCTACGGCGTACCTTACGGATTGGTAGTAGGTGTTATTGCCGGTGGCGAAAAAGCCATTACCGAATCAGTAGAGAATGCGGAAGACAGTAAGGAAGAAGGTTGGAAGGATTTGGTAAAGCATAATGTGAGCGATAAAGATGTAGTAATAGGTTTAGCGGCAAGCGGTACTACGCCGTATGTCATAGGTGCGTTGGAAGCATGCAGGAAAAGAGGAATTGTAACCGGCAGTATTACGAATAACCCCGGCTCGCCGTTAACACAGGTAGCCGATTATCCCGTCGCTATTGAAGTAGGCCCCGAGTTTGTAACGGGCAGTACGCGTATGAAAAGCGGTACCTCTCAAAAATTAGTATTGAATATGATTTCTACCGCCGTAATGATACAATTGGGCAGGGTAGAAGATAACAAAATGGTAAACATGCAGCTCAGCAATGATAAGTTGGTTGACCGCGGTGTACGGATGCTGATGGAAAAATTAAAGATGGATAATTATGAAAAAGCTAAAGAAACTTTGTTGAAATTCGGCACCGTGAAAAAAGCAATGGAGAACCATGCACAATATTGAACCTTTTTATAATTGGCGCCATATTTATACAAGCGAAGAAGATGAACGTTCGCCTTTTTACGGGCAGGTTTATTCTGAATTTCAATTCACCAATACGGTTTATAACTATTATATACACCCCCAGTGGGATGAGTTTGGCAGCCGTACGCTTTACTTAAAAGTATTGATGGCCGATTACGAAGAGAAATATATTGTGGTTGAATTATTGGGCGAATGGAACGACGCTATAGAAAACGATATAATGGAACTGAAGCGGGAAGTGATGGATAAATTTATGGCGGAGGGCATTTATAAATTTATCTTAATCACCGAAAATGTATTGAACTACCACAGCAGCGAAGCTGATTATTACCAGGAATGGTTTGAAGAAGTAACCGATGAAGGCGGCTGGATAGTGAGCCTGAATATGCCGGAACAAACCAAGCATGATTTTACCAAAGCCAAGTTGAATTATTATGTAGAACTGATGGAGTTGGATAACTGGCGGGTGTATAAGCCGTTTCATTTGTTTAAAAAAATTGATGAGCAGCTTACGAAAAGGATAAAAGAGTGAACGATGGAATTTGAGAAGGGTATTTTTCGGGCCTGTTCGAAGAACTTTGTCCAAGATTATTTGTTTAAAAAGATATAATCCGGCGTTTCGATGTTATTTTTGCCGCACATTTTACAACCACATAGTCTGCGTATATGAATTGGATACAACTGTTTACATCTTCCGTAGGAAAAAAAATAGTAATGGCATTGACCGGATTGTTTTTGATAACATTCCTTATTGTGCATGCGGGTATTAACGCCTGTATATGGGCCAATGACGGCGGTGTAATGTTTAACAAAGCGGCTCATTTTATGGGCAGCACCGTTGTTATTCGTGTGATGGAGATTGGTCTTTTCCTCGGTATCTTTTTGCATATCATACAAGGATATATGCTGGAGTATCAAAACCGCAGCAAAAGGAAAATAGGTTACAATGTAAACTTAGGTAGCAAGGGCAGCAAATGGTACAGTCGCAGCATGGGGCTTTTGGGAACCATACTATTAATATTCTTTATTATTCACTGGTATCATTTCTGGATTCCATCACGGTTCACCGGTGTACCCGGGCCCGAGATGGAATTGGAAGGCGGTAAACACGTTCATAACGTATTTGCATTGATGCAAATAACTTTTCAGGAATTGTGGGTAGTGATTGTGTATGTGTTGGCTTGCTTCTCTTTGTGCTGGCATTTAATTCATGGTTTTCAGAGTGCATTCAGAACAGTAGGTGTAAGCAATCAGAAATATGTGGGGCTGGTAAAAAATATTGGTATCGGTTATGCTGTAATTATTTCATTGGCATTTGCCATGATGCCGGTAAGTATGTATTTGGGATGGGTGTAACCCCTTGTCCCCCTAAAGGGGGCTTGCCGGAACACAAAACAACTTATTTGAAGATGTTGACAAACCCCGAAGGTCTGCCCGACTAAGTCATTCAGGCGGGGGTTAAATGTTAATAGCTCCGGGAAAACGCGGAGAAAGAAATAAAAATCTTTTCAATCATTGTAATAAGTGATTATGCTTAATTCAAAAATTCCTCAAGGTGCAGCATTGGACCAAAAGTGGACGGACTACAAAGGTCATTGCAAATTGGTAAACCCGGCCAATAAAAGAAAATTAGAAATTATAGTAGTTGGTACCGGTTTGGCCGGCGCTTCAGCTGCTGCTGCATTGGGCGAGTTGGGTTATAAGGTAAAAGCATTTTGTTTTCAGGACAGTCCGCGTCGTGCACACAGTATTGCGGCGCAGGGCGGTATTAATGCAGCTAAAAATTATCAGAATGACGGCGACTCTGTCTTTCGTTTGTTTTATGATACTGTAAAAGGCGGCGACTATCGTGCAAGAGAAAGTAATGTTCATCGCTTGGCCGAAGTAAGTGTAAATATTATTGATCAATGTGTAGCGCAGGGTGTTCCTTTTGCAAGAGAGTACGGGGGATTATTAAATAACCGTTCTTTCGGCGGTACACAGGTGAAAAGAACTTTTTATGCTGCGGGCCAAACAGGTCAGCAATTATTGATAGGCGCTTACCAGGCATTGGAAAGACAAGTTGCATTGGGCAATGTAAAAATGTATGCACGTCATGAAATGCTGGATGTAGTGGTGATTGATGGCAAGGCACGCGGTATTATTTGCCGCAATTTGGTAAACGGCGAATTGGAACGGCACTTTGGTCATTCCGTTTTGCTTTGCACCGGCGGTTATGGCAATGTATTTTATTTAAGTACCAATGCCATGGGCAGCAATGTAACGGCGGCTTGGAAAGCGCATAAGAAAGGTGCGATGTTTGCCAACCCATGTTTTACACAAATACATCCTACCTGCATTCCCGTTAGCGGCGATCATCAGAGTAAATTGACATTGATGAGTGAAAGCTTGCGAAACGACGGAAGAATATGGGTGCCGAAAAATAAAGGCGATAAAAGAAAAGCGAATGATATACCCGAAGAAGAAAGAGATTATTATTTGGAGAGAAGATACCCGGCCTTTGGTAACCTGGTGCCGAGAGATGTAGCATCGAGAGCTGCTAAAGAAAGGTGCGATGCGGGTTATGGCGTGGGTACTACAGGCCAAGCTGTGTATTTAGATTTTAAATTTAATCTTATAAATAAATACGGAAAAGCGGAAGCTAACAAAAGAGGAATTGATAATGCCGATGAAGCAACCTTGCAGGCATTGGGTAAGGAAGTAGTGAAAGAAGAATACGGTAACCTGTTTGATATGTACGAAAAAATAACAGGCGAAAATCCGTATGAAGTACCGATGCGCATTTTCCCGGCGGTACATTATACTATGGGCGGTCTTTGGGTTGATTATGAATTAATGACTACGGTAAAAGGTTTATACGCACTGGGTGAAGCCAATTTCAGCGATCACGGCGCCAATCGTCTTGGTGCATCTGCATTGATGCAGGGCTTAGCAGATGGCTATTTTGTAATTCCTTATACCATGGGTAATTATTTGGCTGATGAAATTGCAACCAAACCCATCTCTACCGATGATCCGGCTTTTGTACAGGCAGAAAAAGCGGTAGCCGACAGGATTAATCAATTAATGAATATAAAAGGAAAGCAAACGGTAGAAAGCTTTCATAAACGCTTGGGAAAAATAATTTGGGAAAAATGCGGTATGGCCCGGAGTGCGGAAGGATTGAAACAGGCCATTGCGGAAGTACAGGCATTGAAGAAAGAATTTTGGAGCGATGTAAAAATTCCGGGTGAGATAAATGAAATGAATCCTGAATTGGATAAAGCAAACAGGGTAGCCGATTTTATAGAGTTGGGTGAATTGATGTGCAAAGATGCATTGGACAGAAATGAAAGTTGCGGCGGTCATTTTAGAGAAGAGAGTCAGACGGAAGAAGGCGAAGCCAAACGTGATGATGAACATTATGCATATGTAGCTGCTTGGGAATTTAAGGCCGAACATGAATGGGAGTTACATAAAGAAGCATTGGAGTTTGAAGTAGCGAAACCGAGTCAGAGAAGCTACAAATAATTTGAAAATTTGAAAATGCGGTAATTTGATAATTGAGTACTGCTTTATAATTTTTAAATTATGAGAAACGATAAACAAAATGTAATTGTTGAAAAAACTATTAATTTTTCAATTGATGTTATCAAATTTTGCGAAGCTCTTGAAAATAACAGGAAGTATATTGTTGCGAGGCAACTGTTGCGTTCTGCCACATCAATAGGGGCTAATGTTTTTGAAGCACAAAATGCTGAAAGCAAAGCTGATTTTATTCATAAAATGAAGATCGCAGCTAAAGAAGCCGACGAAACTCTATATTGGTTGATACTTTGCGAAAAAAGCGAGACCTATAAGTTCGAACCTAAGCTTAAAAATGATTTGGAAGATGTGATAAGGATTTTATCTAAGATTATTTCATCTTCTAAATTGAAATAGAAATTTTGACTTCGGTCATTATCAAATTTTCAAATTATCGAATTATCAAATTGTTATACGATTTATGGAACATACAAGTATCAACCTTACATTAAAAATCTGGAAACAAAAGAACGCCAAGTCTGTCGGCCGGTTTGAAACCTATTCGGTAAATGATATTTCAACGGAGATGTCGTTTTTGGAAATGCTGGATGTGCTGAATGAAAAATTGATTACCGAGGGTAAGGACCCCATCGCTTTTGACCACGATTGCCGCGAAGGTATTTGCGGCTCTTGCTCTATGGTTATTGATGGTAATCCCCACGGTCCTTGGAGAGCAAACACTACTTGCCAGTTGCACATGCGGGCATTTAAAGACGGCGATACCATTACTATCGAACCCTGGAGAGCCAACTCATTCCCGGTAATAAAAGATTTGATGGTGGACAGAACCGCTTTTGACCGAATTATACAAGCCGGCGGTTATATTTCGGTAAACACGGGTAATGCTGTAGATGCCAATGCGATGCCTGTGGAAAAAGAAAAGGCGGATGCGGCTTTTGCAGCAGCGGCCTGTATCGGTTGCGGCGCCTGTGTGGCGGCTTGTAAAAATTCCTCAGCCATGTTGTTTGTATCGGCCAAGATTTCGCATTTATCGTTACTACCGCAGGGTAAGCCCGAAAGCAAGAAACGTGTAATAAGTATGGTAGCTCAAATGGATAAGGAAGGCTTTGGTAGCTGTACCAATACGGGAGCCTGCGAGGCGGTTTGTCCCAAAGAAATCTCCATAACAAATATTGCGAGGCTGAACAGGGAATACCTGGCGGCGGCGTTGGTTAGCGAGTAAGTCATAGCAGGTATTTAAGAAGTAAGTATAAATAGTTTATAAAGTATATAAAGATTAGTACAGGCTTGCTTTTCAGCTGATCCTGTTCTTGCCGGTTGCACCTTATTCAACCATCTTTTTTTACTGCGATGCTGCCTTGGCGGTATCCGTTATTTTACGATTCGGCCCGACCCGCCTCATCCGTTCATTATTAGTTAATAAATAAATATTCCCCGGCCGGCCCCGGTGGATAGAAATATCGCTTATATTTGAATCCAATTCTATCCGCCCCTTTGAAAAGCAGTGTTATATAATGCTATAACTGCTTTTTATGGTTAAATTTTTACTTTTCTCTTTTATTGGCCTTCAACTATCCCTGTCACTGGCTGCCCAGCACCAATTGCATCATACATCAAGCGGTAAAATAATTGATACTTATCTCGGCGAGGTTGACTCCAACGTACTGCTCAGCCGGATTAATGAAAAATTCAGGTATCGGATTTCTCCAAACAGCCCCGATACGTTGTTGGTTAATTATACTTCGTACAATAATAACGGGCAGCTTAAAGAGAGTATAGCAGGTGAAGATATTGAGAATGATTTTGTAGAATCTTACAGGGGCTATTCATACATTAACGAAAATACTTTTCAAATAAAAGAGATTTTTAATATTCCTACCTATTCAATTTACAAAAACAGGTTCCTGAAAAAATATGATTTGGTAGATTATGCTAATTTCAACGGCGTATTAAAAATTAAATACCCTGTCGAAGAAAATAAGCAAATCAATATTACAAGCGTTTACAAACTTTCTGACGGTAAAAAATTTCTTTCGGTAAGCGATTACGATAAAAATGAGAATCATTTATTGGCAACGAGCTATTGGAATATCAGTTTCCCCAATAATTTTTCTTACATAAAAAAAGCGGATACCTTGAGGGAAAAAGGTTTTATGTTTCTTACGTCGCCTTACCCCGGTAATGATACGTATATTGAAAGAAGAAAGATTGATACATTGACCGGCAATATGGTTGAATATGTTTTGAAATCTGTTGTGCCTGTAGAAAATGAAATTCCTTTTTATTATAAAGTAACCTGCGAGTACAACAAGGAAGGTAATGAGACAAGAATAGTAAAATACATTCAAAATGATTCTACTGTTTTGGCATCGGAAAATTTTGTTTATAAATACGGTATACACCTGCAGGAGCATCAAATTGACAGCGACCCCCGTCACCCGGGTTTTGAAGAGGTGAATATTTACAGAAACGGAATGGTTGTAGAAAAAATTCAGGATAATTTTGCAGAGCAGCAGGGAATAAATATTTATTACTCTTATGATGAAAACGGCCTCCTCGAAAAAGAAGACGTGTATGTAAATAAAGAGTTTCAATATACCGATCTGCACTTTTATACTTTTAACTCAGGCCGCAGGGTAAAAGAAAAAAAGAAATTGTTTGATCGCAAAAAGCAAACTAAGAATTCTTACGCTGTATTTAGTAAATACAATAATTCGAACTGAAAATCTCTCCCGCAAGACTGCTTTCACTGATTTATTCATTAACTTTTATAGGAAAACGGGACACTATGTACCCGTTCCGGTTGCAGCTATAATCCTCAATTTACAGTCTATTCTACATCAAATCTGCACCAAACAGCCTGCTTATCAGGATAATTAACGGGGGTTGCTAAAATAAACGCAATAAATGCCCCGATTTTACGATTTTGAATAAAACTTACTGTTTTTGAAGTATTTATTACGTCTGCAACTCTTTATAATATCCTTACTGCTTGCTCTTTCGGTATGCGGGCAGGCCCCTTCTTCCCCTGTTGCCGGCAATTCCAACCTGCGACAAAAGAAAATCGCCGTAGCCGACAGTACCATTATCGACACCCTGAGCATTGTACAAAATACTTTTTCAATTATCGGAACAGACAAAGCTGATTACTCACTTGATTTTATAACTGCTTTGCTTCGCTGGAATAAAAAACCGGCTATGGACAGTATAATAATTATTTACCGGGTTTTCCCTTACCGACTAAACCCCGTAGCCAGACGAATGCAGTTTGACAGTGTATTAAATAATTTTTATGCACCGTATACTTTCAGTTATGATAACGGCGTCGATGAAAAAGGTATTTTTAATTTTGGTGCACTGAATGTGCAGGGAAGTTTTGGCCGGCAGGTAGCATTCGGTAACAGCCAGGATGCCGTGGTTAACTCCAACCTGAACCTGCAAATAAGCGGTATACTGGGCGACAGTATTGAAATAGCTGCCGCTATTACCGATAATAATATTCCGATACAACCCGACGGCAGTACGCAACAGCTTAATGAATTTGACCGTGTGTTTTTGCAATTTAAAAAGAAAGGATGGCAACTCAACCTCGGCGATATTGATATACGACAGAACAAAAGTTACTTTCTTAATTTCTATAAACGATTGCAGGGTGTTTCTTTTCAAACAAAAAATAATATTGGCAAAAATACAGAATCCAATACCCTTGTGAGCGGTTCTATCGCCAAAGGAAAATTTACCCGAAATGTATTCCAGGGCCTGGAAGGAAACCAGGGGCCTTACCGGCTTACGGGAGCTAATAATGAATTCTTTTTTATTGTACTGCCCAATACCGAACGAATTTTTATTGACGGAGAAATGATGCAGCGCGGCGAGGACAGGGATTATGTAATCAATTACAATACCGCCGAAATTACTTTTACACCACGCCGTATGATTACAAAAGACACGAGGATACAGGTAGAGTTTGAATATGCCGACAGAAATTTTTTAAACGCTAATTTTTATGCTTCGCAGGAAATAGATATCAATAAAAAATTTAAAATACGAATAGGCGCTTTTAATAACAGCGATTCACGTAATTCCTCCATCAACCAGGTATTGGACAACCGGCAAAAACTTTTTCTTGCTTCCGTCGGCGACAGCGTACGGCAGGCTTTGTATCCCACAGCAGTGGAAGATACTTTTGCAGCGGGTAAAATATTGTACGAAAAAATTATTGTAATACCCGGAGTCGATTCTTTTTATCAATACTCCGTTGATCCTGCATTGGCTAAATACAGTTTGGCTTTCAGCGATGTTGGTTTTGGCAACGGTAATTATATTCCCGAGTTTAATGCCGCCAACGGTAAAGTGTACAGGTACGTGCCGCCCGTTGCGGGCATCAAGCAGGGCAGTTTTGAACCGGTTACATTATTGGTGGCGCCCAAAAAGCAACAAATCATTTCACTGGGAACTGATTATCTTATTTCAAAAAACACAACCATAAAAACGGAATTGGCCGTAAGTAACGTAGATGTAAATACTTTTTCTAAAAAAGATAACGGCGATGATTTGGGCTTAGCGGCTAAAGTATCGTTGGCAAACAGCAAAATATTCAAAGCGGCTTCTAAAAATAAATTGGTACTCAGTACGCTTTTTGATTATGAGTATGTGCAGCGTAAGTTTAAACCGCTGGAAAGATTGCGATTGGTAGAGTTTGGTCGCGACTGGGGTTTGCCCCTGCAACTGCAGCCCTCGAATGATCATATATTCACAAGCTCTTTTCAGTTAAAGAATCAAAAGAATCATTCAGCAGGATATCAGTTCATCAGTTATGACCGCAGCGATAATTATTTTGGCTACAAACAAATTCTTTCGCATGGTTTTACGGCAAAGGGTTGGCAGTTCAGCAATGTATTCGATATAACCAACTTCAGCACTTTTTATGATAAGGGAAGATACCTGCGCCCGGTTATAGATTTTAATAAAGAACTAAAGAAGATAAACAACTGGCGTTTGGGTTTTAAATATGCATTGGAAGATAACGTAATCAAAAGCAAGGCGCTTGATACGGTTACGAATCTCAGTTTTTCTTTTGATACTTATTCTGTTTATTTAAAATCGAGTGATAAGAAAGTAAATAAATACGGCATTACATTTTTTACCCGTTCCGATAAATATCCTTATGCCGGCGCATTGGTAAAAGGCGACAGGAGCTATAACCTGAACCTGCAAACAGAGTTTATCAAAAATGAAAAGCACCGTTTTTTCTTCAACGCCACTTTCAGAAAATTGAAAGTGTTCAGTACGGTTGTATCCAAACAAAAAGAAGACGAATCCATATTGGGGCGTGCGGAGTATTTAATCAACGAATGGTCGGGTCTTCTTGCAGGTAATGTGCTGTACGAAGCAGGAGCGGGGCAGGAGCAACGCAGGGACTTTGCCTACTTAGAAGTACCGCCGGGGCAGGGACAATACACCTGGAACGATTACAATAATGATAACATACAGCAACTGAATGAATTTGAATTGGCTGTATTTACCGACCAGGCGAAGTTTATCCGGATATTTACACCTACCAACGATTTTATAAAAGCCAATTACAATACATTTAATTACAGTTTCACCATCAGCCCGAGGGCTGTACTAAATTCTTCTTCTATAAAAGGAATGAAGAAACTGCTGTCTAAGACGAACGTAGTTACTTCGTTGCAGGTTAATAATAAATCCTTGTCGAAAGATGCTTTTCAATTCAACCCGTTCAGATACGATGTAAATGATACGGCTTTAATTACACTCAATACATCCGTGCAGAATACGTTTTCCTTTAACCGCTATATCAGCAAATGGGGCTTTGATATAAGTAACCTGCGAAACACGGGTAAGGCGTTACTTACTTACGGGTACGAAAGCCGTGCGTTGAATGATTGGTTACTCAAAATGCGATGGAACCTGAGTAAGTCTTTCACCTTTGATGTCACTACCAAGAAAGGACAAAATATTTTAACTACATCCAATTCAAAATTTGATAACCGTAATTATAATCTTGATATAAAAAGTATTGAGCCGCGATTGACTTTTATTCGAAGCACCAATTTTCGTTTGCAAACGGGTTATAAATATGATACTAAGCTGAATAAAGACAGCTCCGCTGACCAATCTACTTCCCATTCGCTGAACGTGGAAACGAAATATAATATACTGCGTAAAACATCCGTAGAGGCTAAGTTTACATTAAATAATATTAGCTATAATAAACCCGCCGCCAATACTACGGTAAGTTATATTATGCTGGATGGTTTGTTACCGGGCCAAAATTATTTATGGAGCTTGCGGCTTACGAAAACGTTGTTAAATAATTTGGAACTGCGGTTTGAATACGAGGGCCGAAAGCCCGGTGCTGCACGTACTGTGCATGTGGGCAGGGCTTCTATCAATGCGCTGTTTTAGTGCAATATCTTTCGCTTTTATAAATCATTATAACGGGTATGTGCTGATATCCGCAACCGCATTTTTAAGATATTTTTTTTCGTGTAGCAATATCTGGAAAAGAAAAAGGAATTTTGTACTTTGAGTTACTAAAATAGAAATCATGAAAGAAAAAATTCTAATGGTACTTTGCCTGCTTTTTGGGTTGGGCATGATAGTGTTTGGCGCCAATAAGTTAGTTCCTTTTATGCCAATGCCTGAGCTGACAGAGCAACAAAAAACACTCTTTGGAGCCTTTGGCACACTCAAATGGATTATGCCTTTGGTAGGTGTAATTGAAATAATCGGAGGCTTGTTGATAGCTATTCCAAAAACAAGGGCATTAGGTGCTATTGTAATTTTACCGGTAATGGGGGGTATTATAGCTCATCATCTTACACACGACCCCGCAGGAATCGCCATACCTGCTGTTTTTGCAGTAATTAATTTGTTGGCTATTGCAGGCAGCAAGGACAGGTATATGGCTATGGTTAAATAAATAGATATGCAACCGTTGGTTTAGCAAACAACGGTTGCATTATTTTTTCCGGGCAATAATAAAAATAAAGCGATGCTGAAAGTAATCATTTTATTAGCGCAGATTTGAGAAAATATGATTTTGAAAACAACCCGCCTGCTTTCAGTAGCACTTTTAGTATTATTTAGTTCATCTGACCTTACGCAAGCCGCCGCAGCGCCGCCTGCGGCACAAACAGTGATTGACGCGGCTTGTAAAAAAGCCGGTACAGAAAATAAAAAAGTTTTTATTTATTTTTCATGCAAGCCGGTGCGGTTGGCGCCGCAAAATGGATATTGCTTTGAACGATGTTTCCTGCAAATCATTTTTTGATAAGAATTATGTAATAGAGCATTTAACGGTGCAGGAAAGCCACGGTAAAAAGAATTTAGAAAAGCCCGGTGACGAAGTTTTATTGGGAAAATTGAACGGCAAAAACCAAGGCATATCTTACCGGGGTGATATTGGATAAAGACGGTAAATTATTATTTGATTCTCAAATACGCAGTGCCGGTAAGGATGGCCCTGGTTCAAATATCGGTTGGCCTGCAAGCGAAGAAGAAGTAAAAGCTTTTATTAAAATTTTACAACAAACATCTCCGCTTACTGATGCTGAGCTGAAAATTATTGCAGAGCGATTTGCTGAAAGCAAATGGTAAATGAAATAATCTTAAGACAGAGAAAAAAATTATTACAACTTAATTTCAAACAAACAGGCCGGCACATACTGGTAGTGGTCGGGCAGTCCGTCAGTATTTTTTAAATTAAACATACCGAGAAATCGGAAGCCCGCCCGGGTATAATAGTCTATCAGCTTTGTATTATTGCCCAATGTGTCCAGCCTTACAAAATCTTTACCGTTCGCTTTTGCATATTGCTTCGCCCACTCCGCGATAACAGAAACAAAATTATTGCCCCTGAAATCGGTATGGGTGGCGATGCGGTGTATATAAACGGCGGCATCGGCATTTCGTTCTTCCCAAATTTGTTCATCTGTAAAAGTAGTGGCCCACACGCAGGCAATTTGTCCGTCCATTATTAATTTCCATTGCCTGTTTTCGGCTACTTCGGTCTCCACAAGCAGCCGGTCAAACTGCGGCCACACGACCACCGTTTGTTTTGATTTTTGATAGGCCGCGGCGATACTGTAAAGCCTGAATATTTCAGGAATATCGGCAGCAACTGAATTTTTTATTTGTATGTTATTCACTTCCCTGAATTTTTGTGTTGTAAATATCGGGATTAGCCGGCGGCTATAAAACCCGAAACTTGCTTATGTGAGTTTGAATACTAAATGAGATGAAGGACTTTTGCAGGAATATTATTGTATGTACTTATTGTTTTTAAAACTGAGCAATAATTTTTTACTGACTTCTTTTGCAGGTTTAGATTCGCTCGGGTCGCATGAAACTTCTACAGAAGCAGCCCAAATTTTTTTCGTATCGGCGCCCTGTATATAAAGTTGAAAGCTGAAGTCCTGTTCATATTGCATTTTGGATGTTGTAAAACTTGGCCTCGCATAACCTAATGGCGTATTTATCGTTCCTCCGCTCAAGTAGCGTGACCCATAATAAATGGATTCACCCTTTGGTAAAAAAAATAGAATTGCTTTATATCCTGCCTTGTTAATAGTATCAAAACCCTTTTTAGCATCTTCCGTATTTTTTCCAAGGTAAAAATATCGTACCGAAATTTTCCGGTCTTTAAGACTGTCAATGAAGTTATCACTTAAAACATCAAGAAAAAGCCTTGTAACGGAAGATCCAACACCAATAAGGAGAATACTGTCAAACTTATTTTCTGTACTGTCAACCGGGGTTTCTGAAAAGGTAATTTCTTCAGTATTCAATTGCGAAGAAGCATTGAACCAACTTAAAAAAAATATGATGGTAAGGCACGGAAGTCTCATGATATTATTATTGCTAAAACGTAAATGTACAGCGCTTAAATCAGTATCGCAAAGAAACGGGGATGGATTTTATCTTAACACGGGTCTCTCCTTTAACTCTTGCAGAAAATAAAACTCCATTAAGACCTTTTTTTACAAATCCCTGAAATTATAACTCCTCCAAAATTTCAAAAAGATATTCACATTTAATCTAAAAAAAGCACTTGCGCTAACAATCGTTAGGGATATTAATTTATATTCGGTAATCCATTTTTTTTAACACACACAAAACAAAAGCATTATGAAAAAACTCCTACTTTTCATGTTGTCATTTACATTGGTTTGTACATTGACGGCACAACAACAGAATTATTGGTCTGCACATACCGACGCAGGCCGGATCATTACTGACAAGGCTGTAGCAAGACAATCCTTTCCGACAGTCTTCAAATTATTTGATCTGAATATTGCACCCTTACGACAGGAATTATTTTCCGTAGTTAGCAAAGCCTCCGGCAAATCAACCATTATTACTTTACCCAATGCCGATGGTAATCTTGAACAATTTAATGTAGTTGAAGCTTCAAATTTTGAACCTGCATTGCAGGCCCGTTTTCCCGATATCAGGGCTTATTCGGGCAAAGGTATTACCGATAAATCCGCAACCCTGAAGTTGAGCATCTCTCCGCAGGGTATACAAACTATGATTTTCAGAACAGAAAAAGAAAATGAATTTATTGAGGCTTACTCTAAGGATCATAAAGTTTACTCAGTATTCAGATCACAACGAGTAAAAGGAGGATGGACATGTTCTACTCCTGATGAGCAATTAGCTGCTGATTTGAATACACAAGTTGGTAAAACAAATATTTTTGCAAGATCGGGCGGCGATTTAAAAACCATGCGTCTGGCGCAATCCTGCAATGCCGAGTATTCCAATTATTTTGGAGCAACAAGTGCTTCTCAAGTAGGGCTGGTTTTGGCTGCATTTAATGCAACGCTTACCCGTTGCAACGGTGTTTATGAAAAAGACCTGGCATTGCACCTGAATCTTATTGCAAATTCAACGAGTGTTATTTATTATAACCCTGCAACGGATCCTTATTCAACTACCTTAAGTCAGTGGAACGGGCAATTGCAATCAACATTGACTTCCGTAATAGGAGAAGCTAACTATGATATCGGTCATATGTTTGGCGCTTCAGGCGGTGGCGGAAATGCGGGTTGTATTGGCTGCGTTTGTGTAAACGGTTCTAAAGGAAGCGGTATCACTTCACCTAATGACGGCATTCCGCAGGGCGATAATTTTGATATAGATTATGTAGCACATGAAGTGGGTCACCAGTTGGGCGCCAATCATACTTTCTCTCAATCCAATGAAGGTACCGGTGTAAATAAAGAACCCGGGTCAGGTATAACCGTTATGGGTTATGCCGGTATCACGAGCCAGGATATTGCGCCGCATTCCATTGATGTGTTTCACCAGGCATCTATCGCACAGATACAGGCGAACCTGGCTACTAAAACCTGCCCTGTAACAACCACTATTACTAATTCAACACCGGTTGTTTCTGCAGGCGGCAACTTTACAATTCCCATCAGCACTCCGTTTGCATTAACAGGTTCTGCAACCGATGCCAATGCCGGCGATGTATTAACTTACTGCTGGGAACAAAATGATAATGCATCGTCTGCGCAAACAGGGGCTGAGCAGTGTGGCAAGTGCAACAAAAGCAACAGGCCCCAACTGGATGTCATTTGCTCCTTCAACATCACCGACAAGATATTTTCCAAAATTATCAACGATACTTGCCGGCGGATTAGTAAGCGGCCCCTTAGCAGGCGGCGATGCCGGTGCTAATACAGAAGCATTAAGCTCTGTTTCAAGAACATTAAACTTCAGGCTAACTGTCAGGGATAATGCGCCTTTCAGTTCTGCTGCCCCGGTTTCTGTGGGTCAAACACAGTTTGCCGATGCAGTAGTTACAGTTTCCAATACTTCAGGACCGTTTTCAGTTACTGCTCCTAATACAGCCGTTTCTTGGGCGGGTAATTCGGCACAAACCATTACATGGGCCGTAGCAAATACGACAGCTGCCCCGGTAAGTTGTGCTAATGTAAAAATTTCTATTTCTACAAATGGAGGAACTACTTTCACTACATTAGTAGCAAGTACGCCTAATGATGGTACACAAGCTGTCACAATACCCAATACTCCCTCAACTACGGCGAGAATTAAAATTGAAGCGGTTGGAAATATTTTCTTTGATATTTCAAATGCCAATTTTACCATCATATCAGGCGCAGGTTGCGGAAGCCCTGCGGGATTAACTTCTTCCGGTGTTACCGCAACAGGTGCATCAGTTAGCTGGACTGCAGTAAGCGGCGCTAATTCGTATGATGTGGATTTTAAATTAAATTCGTCGGCCACATGGACGAATGCAGCAACGGCCACTACGGCTACTTCCATTGCATTGAGCGGATTAACATCCGGTTCGTTGTATGACTGGAGGGTAAGAGCGAATTGCACAGCCGGAAGCAGTGCTTATACACAAGCGCAGTTTACTACGCAGTCTGTTGTTACTTGTAATGCACCTGCGGGATTAACTTCTTCCGGTGTTACCACAACAGGTGCATCAGTTAGCTGGACTGCAGTAAGCGGCGCAGCATCTTATGCAGTGGATTATAAAACCAATGCTTCGGCGACATGGGTAAGTGCTGCAACTGCAACAACTGCTACTTCAGTAAACTTAACCGGTCTTACTGCTTCTACTTTATATGATTGGAGGGTAAGAACAAATTGCACCGGCGGAAGCAGTGCTTACACTCAAGCACAGTTTACTACATTGGCTGTTACCGGCGGTTGCGGTACTGCATTTGAACCCAACGAAACGCAGGCTGCTGCTGCTGCTATAACAACCGGTGTTTCCAATTCGGCAGCTGTAACAACATCAACCGATAATGATTATTTCAAAATCACTACCACAGGTACTACTAATAATACATTCAGTCTTGTCGGTCCCGGCGGTGTAGATTACGATATGACCATCTTCAACAGTGCGGGAGCACAAATAGGCGCGGGTACAGGAAGTACGGCTACCGAAACTGTTACATTAAATAACCAGGCTGCAGGTACTTATATTATCAGGGTGTATGGATACAATGGTGCCAACAGTGCAAACTGTTATACCATTACAGCAAATGCTGCATCGGTAGCAACAGGTTGTGCCAATGCGCTGGATAATGCAACCAATGGTACTGCAACAGGCGCGGCAACTATTCCGTTTAATACAAATGTTACCGGCCTTATCAGCCCGAGTGGTGATATTGATTTCTATAAATTCGTTATCACAACAGGAGGCACCGCTACAATTACACTTACTACACTGCCCGGGGACTATGACGTGCAGTTACTGAGCAGTAATGGAACTACGCAGCTGGCTATTTCTCAAAATGGCGGTACTACCGGTGAAACTATCAGCCGCACCTATACGGCAGGTACGTATTATGTAAGAGTATACGGTTATAATGGCGCCAACAGTTCAACATCCTGCTACACTTTAAGAGTAGCACCGGGTACAGCTGCAAGAGGCGCTGATGAAATCATTACATCAACCAAAGTGTCGGCATATCCTAATCCTTCAAAAAATAAACTGATGCTGAATATTCCTGATCTGAAAGGGCAGGGTGTGATCAGGGTATTTGATGTGTATGGTAAAATTGTAATGCAGCAGACAACTTCAAAAGTAAATGCTGAGATGGATATTTCCCGACTTCCTGCCGGTGTGTATATGATAAAAGTGATGAGAGCCGGAAAAGAAAATTCGATAAAGATTGTAAAAGAATAAACAACCATTCCTTAATTAGAAAGCCCCCAACAGTGCTGTTGGGGCTTTTCTTTTTATTAACCGATCATTTGGAGAGCCTCTGTGTAACTGAAATCAGAGCTTATCTTCTGCCTCGAAAACCCACTGCGGCGCATCATTTATTTCCTGCCGCAATAGCAAATTGAGCTGTGCTGCATGATGCTGAACGTGCCGCATATTATAAAGCAATATTTCAATAACGGGATAGTTCATTGTTTTAGATTCATTTGTCCAATAGCTATTGGCGATTTCATCAGTCATGCCGATAATCAAGTCGCGGCACTTTTTTCTGCAAAATGCCAGGTAAGTTAACAGTTCGCCTTTGGTATAAGTTCTTTCAGGCATTCGGTCTTCAAATTCGGAAAGTGAAAACGGGGCAGGCGGCGAAAATTTTTTCGGTTCAACAGTCAAATAGTAATCTAAAAAGAATAAACAGTGATAAGCGTTATACCAAAATTTCTTTTCGGTGTCCCAAAATTTTGCCGGGCAAAGTGTAACGGCATTCTTTAGCATGTCAATACTTGCTCCGAATTGTCGCCAAATGATTTCTTTTAATAAGGTATCCATAATAATGTGTTACTTAATTTACCGCCTGACCTAATCTTTTATACCAAACTTAGTTATTTTTAATTAGTAACTGACAAAATACAAGTGCGTTTACACCTCATATCGCCGGCTTTTTTAGTTGCAGAATTTTTGAAGACTCAATAACAATTCCCCCGGTTATGCCCGAAATCATTATCATGAAATCACTTATCTTTAGCATATGTTCAGTAAAAAAACAAGCCCTTGTAAAAAATTATTGGCAGTCTGCTTCTTTGCTTTTTCCATCTTTTTAATTACAGGTTTTATTTCTACCTGCCCGATAGCTAAAACAAATAAAGCAGCCATGCCCGATACATTATTACTGCAATTGTCCGAACAATTTTTGTACGCAGTAAAACTGGATGAACCCACTAATGAACCGGAAGCAAAATTAGCCGGCCTTAACTACGATAGTTTACGGAACGGATTGAATAATGATAATGCCGTTAAAACTTTCTGGCTGAATATGTATAACGGGTGGTTCCAGGTTTTGGCTGTAAAGAGAAAATTGAAGAATCCTGAAATTTTTAAAAGTAAACAAATAACGATTGCTTCAAAAAAATTCAGCCTGGATGAAATTGAACACGGCATACTCCGAAAATTTCGCTGGAAATACAGCAAAGGTTACCTTGCTTCCTTCTTCCCCGGTAAAACAATTAAACAACTGGCGGTTGAAAAAATTGACTACCGCATACATTTTGCATTAAACTGCGGCGCAAAAAGTTGCCCGCCAATCGCCTTTTATAAGTATGCCAATATTGACAGGCAGCTGGATATAGCCGCCAAGGTTTTTTTAAAATCGGAAACAGAAATTGATACCATTAATAAAACAGTAAGCGTAACAAAGATTATGGATTGGTTCGCGGCAGATTTTGGAGGTAAAAAAGGCACACGGAAAATTATCAGTAATGCTCTCGGGAAAGATGTAGACGGATATAAAATTAAATACAAGCCTTATGATTGGGATGAAAAGCTGCATAATTTCAGCGAGCAAAATGATGAGTAAATAATACTAAATATCTTCATAAGGAAGGCAAAAAGCAGCTCTTTCTTTTTAGCGTAGTCTAATTTTCAAACTTATAGCCTGAATTCAACAATGTTTTTACTAAAAGTTGCTAAGCCGGAAGAACTTACAAAGTATTTGCAGCAACAGGAATGGATTTCGACTGCTGAAACAATTGTTGCGGTAAGCAAAGCCGGCCAAGGCAATATGAATTATGTACTGAGGGCGGATACCGGCAGGCGAACTATAATACTAAAACAATCACGGGGCTATGCGGAAAAATACCCGCAAATACCCGCTCCTGCCAACAGGGTGACAATAGAAGCCCGGTTTTACCAAAAAATAGCAGAGCAAATTGAACTTAAACAAATGATGCCGGGCTTAATTGGTATTGATGATGAAAACAATATCATGGCATTGGAAGATTTGGGTAGCGCTAAGGATTATACTTTTTTATATAATTTAAAAAAACTACTGAGTACCGAAGAAATAACCACCACGGTTACGTGGTTACATGTATTGCATAACCGGTTAAAAAGATCAACGGGTGATACCGCATTATCCAACCGGGAAATGAGGCTGCTGAATCATGAACATATTTTTAATTTTCCATTTCAAAAAAATAACGGACTTAATTTAGACACTGTTCAAAAAGGATTGCAGGCAATTGCCATGCCTTATAAAAATGATCCGCTGCTAAAAAAGAAAGTAGAAGAGTTAGGCATACTCTATTTATCTGACGGGCCGTATTTATTACACGGAGATTTTTATCCGGGCGGTTGGTTACACACTGCAACGGGCATTAAAATAATTGATGCTGAATTTTGTTTTTATGGCTTAAGAGAATTTGATTTGGCAGTAATGACAGCACATCTTTATCTTACAAAACATGATGAAACTTTTCTGTCCGTTATAAAAAACAGCTACCCGGCTTTTCACGAATTAAATATTGATATACTGAATGGCTTTACAGGTACGGAAATAATGAGAAGATTGCTGGGGCTGGCGCAACTACCCGTAAAATTAACCCTAACGGAAAAAGAACACCTGCTAAAAAAAGCCCGGCAACTGATAATGAAATAAATTTGTGTGATGGACAATGCTGTAATCATTTTTGTAAAAAATCCGGTACCCGGAAAAGTAAAAACGAGACTGGCCGCTGCCGTTGGAAATGATAAGGCCCTGGCTATTTATCTTGATTTAGTAACACACACCCTGGAAGCAGTAGAAAATGTGACGGCTGATAAGTACATTTATTTTTCTGATGAAATGGATGCTGCCATCGGTCAAAATGGTTTAGCCTTTACAAAGGCTGTACAATCAGGCGAAGATTTAGGAGAAAAAATGAAAAACGCTTTCCGCGATGTTTTGAATAGCGGGTACAAAAAAGTTATTATCATAGGAACCGATTGCCCGGGTATTAGCCGGGAAATTTTACAGCAGGCATTTGATGAGTTGAATGATACAGATATTGTACTTGGCCCGGCTGCGGACGGCGGTTACTATCTGCTTGGAATGAAAACCCTGTACCCGCTGCTGTTTGATACTATTGAATGGAGTACACCAACTGTACTGAAAGCAACCGTTGACAGATGTATACAAACTAACCTGCGGCACCAATTACTTGAAGAGCTGAGTGATATTGATGAAGAAAAAGATTTGGTGCATTTTTATAAACTACTGAAACAGGCCGGCAATGATTAGCATAATAATACCCGCACTAAACGAAGAAGTTAATATTAAAAAACTGGTTCCTTATTTACAAAGTTGCTGAGCTGAATAAGGAAATAGAAATAATAGTTGCAGACGGCGGAAGTACAGATGGCACCCGGGCAGCAGCCGAAGCATGCGGGAGCAACACTTATTGTTTCAGCAGTTAAAGGAAGAGCGACGCAGATGAATGCCGGTGCAAGAGCGGCAAAGTATAATATATTATATTTTGTACATGCCGATTCCGTTCCCCCGCCATCATTTTATACAGATATTACCGATGCCGTAAACGCCGGTTATGAAACAGGACGTTACCGAACAAAGTTTGACAGCAATAACATGCTGTTGAAGATAAATGCTTTTTTTACACGTTTCGATTGGTTTGTTTGTTATGGAGGCGATCAGACGCTGTTTGTAACCGCCTCTTTATTTAAAAAAATAAACGGGTACAATGAAAACTTATTGATCATGGAGGAATATGATTTTGTAAAAAGAGCAAGGGAATTTGTACGATATAAAATATTTTCGAAACCGGCACTGGTTTCGGCCCGTAAGTATGATACAAACTCCTGGTGGCAGGTGCAAAAAGCGCATTATAGTATTGTACGACTGTATAAAAAAGGAACGCCGCAAAAAGAGCTGGTTGAAAAATATAAGCGGCTGCTTAAAAATTTAAAATAATCATCTTCTTTACAATTCGTGTTTACACATATGCTGTAATATTTTGTAAACTATAGCCGAAACCCCGGCAGGGAAAAGAGTTACGTTGCGCGAAGCGACAACCATTCATTTTTTGCGGACACTAACCGTGGCGATAGAATTACCTGATTTGAGAAAGTATCCTACCCACGTTTTAATGATGCATCTATTATTCCCTTCAGCACTTCCCGGTCAATATCCTCCAACTTATTTATGTAGAGGCAACCGACACCTGTCTTATGCTTGCCAAGCTTTTTAAGCGCTTCAGCATGTTCTTTAATACCTGCGCTGATGTACAGTGACAGATTCGTTTTACGGGGACAAAAACCTATTCGGAGCCAATCAACTTCTCTGCCGGTGGCGGGGCTTTTGTATCTTTTAGTACCAAAACCAATGATTGAGTTGCTCCACAATACCGGCCGTTCCCCGGTTGCTTTTTTCATCATTTCCAAAAGCACAAAACTGTCTTTACGCTTTTGTTCATCGGTAATAGTATTAATAAAATTCTCCACGCTTAAAGCCGTTGGTTTTATTTTTATTTCTGCTAATTTTGATTTTTTTTCAGCCATTTGAAATTATTATTTGTTTGACCGGGCAGTACGGGGTTGCTTATTTCGGTTGTAAAAATATTTTATTTCAAACTTAGTTATTTTTTAATGATTGTTACAAGAGCGGTTTTTTTTATTCTGCAATTACCTGCTTTTCTTTTCCGGCTGAAATTTTGCTGCTTTTGCCCTGGCAATTCTTAACATTTCTTCTACTTTAAATCCCAGCGGTTTACCTTCGGCAACTTTATTTTTTGCTCTTAAGAGTGCCTGTTCAAAACCTTTTGGTACGTTTTCGCCTGTCCACCAGTTATACTCTTCGGTGTATAGCCAGGCGTATTCGTCGCCGGTGCGTAATGCATAATAGGCGTTATGTTCAAACCAATCTGCCTGTTGTTTTTGAGTAAGCATTTTCCCCTGGCCGCTTAAGCGGTAGGGAAATGAAATTACATTGGCCCAATGCCCGCTGGTATAATCGGCCGAAACGGCGTGGCCAATTTTAAAATGTGCAGCAAATTTAAAATGCAATTCCGGCGGTACTAAAGCCAATGCATCACTTTTTAAAGTAGTGGCAGTTTCATAAAATTCCAGTGCCGAGGTATAATAATAAGCTTCCTCATTGGCATCTACTAAAATTGCTTTGCCTTTTATAGCATCAAAAATACCAACAGTAAAGGGTAAGTGCAAGCCCCACCACATTTCCTTAAGCCGGTTATTTGTATATTTTAAATCCTGCACCGGTATCAAAGGCTCTGCAAAAGGCGACCCATGCTGAAAATCAGAGAACTCTCTTAATGAATAAATTATTAAATCAGGAAATTCTTCCTGCAATGCGTTAATAAATTGGGCGCCACGCTGGCGCACCCGGCTGTAATATTCCTCATAAGTATATTTATTTGCAAAAGGTTGCTCCGGGTATTTCCATGGATTTTTGCCGGGCTTATAGGGTTCGGCATCCCAAAGTACACCTTTGCAGTGTAAAGCTTTTGCCAACTTTGCCGAAAAACGAATTTGTTTTTCTGCGACAGCCCAATCTTCATCAGAAAACCAATCCATTTGCGAACCGCCATATAGCACCACAAAATTATCAGTAAGTATTTTACTTTGGGGCATTTTATTGGCCAGCTCTAATTCATAATTCATGCTATCCGGTGAAAGTGTACGCAGATCATTTACCATAAACACATTACCTGCACCGGCATATTTGGGTATTTTTATTCCCAGACCATCAAATACACCTATTTCATATTTTTTCAAATTATTTCTCAGCTCAAAAGTATAAGGCGAGTTCCATCCAAAATCTAAAAGCTTTTTTTTGGTTTGCGAATTGGTTACCTGGCCAAAGCTTTGGCTTGCTATTAAAAGAAGTATACCAAAAATTTGTTTGAATAATAAACGTTGGGCTTTCATTATCTTTTTTTATTAAATGTACTTAATATAAAATAAACCCGGTACAATACCCAAGCGGCAACCGGCCAAAAAAGAAAAGGGAGTTGCGTGACGCAAGAACCCGGTATTTATTATTTTATCATAGAAATCCGGGGCGCAGGAGGATGATTATTGGAAACGAAGCCGCGTTATATTTTCCTGAGTTTGTTGCGGGGATGTTTATAGGTATTGTGTACTGCATAAACCACTACTTGATTTTCGATAATTTCATACACAACTACAAAAGGAAATTTTTCAAGCTTTACATCCCGTAATACTTTCAGCGGGTCTTCATTTATGTAACTGTAAAAAGCCGGGTTTGCAGACAATTCCTTGTATCGTTGCTGCAAGGAGTCAAGGAATCTTTCTCCGAGTCCCGCCAATTTTTCTTCATAATAGTTATACGCATCAACAGTATCCTGATGGGCTTCCTGTTTTACAATGAAAGTAAAGGGCATGTTATTTCTTTTGCTGACGGGCGGCGTTCAATGATTCTTCTGCAGTATACGATTTGCTGATTCCATCCAGATGATTTTGCCTTCGCTGATGGAATTGCTCAATGTCTTCTTTGGTATAACTCCAATTAATCTCATCTTCCAGCAGCGTGTATATTGCCTGCAGTTTTTGCTCGTCGGCTACATCAATGTATTGATGCAGTTTATCTCTTAATGATAATGGAAGGCCCATGACTTTTGAGTTTGTACAAATTTACTCTTTTCCTGCTAAAGTTGCAATCTTTAAGATATGTGGAGTTTCTATCTTCGCATATCTGTTATTACAAGTTGTGATGCTTGAAAGGGCAATTTGGATTTTATTTTTTTGCAGAAACTGACCCTGAAGAAGCTTGTTGTTTTTACCATTCTTGAATAATAATTCCCAACTGTTTATCCATTAATGCAAATTCCTTTGCGCCCCAGGGACGAAGTGTAATTTCTTTAAGATTTGGATGAAGAAATTCAGGATGAGATTTAGAAACCTTTCCATAAACCTCTTCAATATTTTTAGTCACTAATCTAAATTCAGGGCTATGTTCTTTAGCCAGTTCTGCATTTTCAAAAAGATTTATGCGTAATCCATCTTTTTCCAATACACAAAATGGTTGACCGGATTTTATTTCATCATGTCCGATAGTAAAACCCAGGCAGTCGACAAATAATTTCAAGCCATTGGTAATATTGGTATAAAAAACATTTGGAACCAGTTTTTCAAAATTCATAAACTAATTTTTTAAAAATTGCAGGAAGCGTATTTACAATTACCGCTAACCCGCCGCTTAGTGTATATTTTTATTTCAAACTTAGTTATTTTTTAATTAGCAACCGGGCCAAAAAAAGGAAGGGAGTTGCGTGGCGCGACAACCAGGCATTTTATTTATTGCAGGCACTTGACCGGGGCGAAGGTTTCAATTACTTATAGTAAGGTAATACAGAATCAATAAACCATTGAGGAGGATTATTTACATGTAGCTGTAATGCTCCTTCAAATACCTCAGCTATTAAAATTAAATTTTTACCGGAGTTATCAAACAGATATGCTCTGTGAACTAAATGAATGGCCGGAAATAAATTTTTAAGTGTACCGGAGTACCGGGACCTGATTTTCTCAATATTTACGGGATGCCCTCCTTTTTCTACCCTGCTGGCTACCCTTCCTACATTAATCTCAGGATCATCTGTACACACAAAATAGAGATAGGTTTTGTAGCCATTTTTTTTTGCATTTTTGATCTCATCAATTTTGGAACGATGACTCATGACCGTTTCAAAAGAAAATGACTTATTGTTTTTATACAATAGCCATCGTATAAATGCTGCCACAAATGAAGCTTCATAACTATGTGTATCTTTTGCCTTATCAACTATATAGTTTTCTCTTATTTCAATATTAATCTGATGACCTTCAGCAGCGGCTTTAGCTATTAAAGATTTTGCTTCTTTTGAATTTTTAAATTTCTCTAAATCTCTCGGGTTGGACTTAGTACTAATTGATCCCAAATCCACCAGGCCGCTACTGCTTAGTTTTTTTTCCAGTACATCGGCATTAATAAAATAACCGGGATCATATTGTTTTTTGAATTCATCAAACAATGTGCTTTTACCGGAACCGTTAGGGCCGGCAAATATTCTAAGACGCTTATTTCTTTGCATGCAAGATCATTCCCTTTTTAAATGGGGCAACAGATTTATTTACAACCGGTCTTTTCACCTTTGCTACAATTTCTTTAACACCATTAGGCAATTCCCTTACAATAACACCTCTTTCCAAGTATGTAATAGGCAATCCAAGAGCTTTTGAGGCCCTTATAGCATTGGCCGCTCCGTTACGTCCCACCTTAACAAGGATGGCTGTTTGTTTGGCATCCGCCCTGAAAACCACTTTGCCAACTGATCTTACTGCTGCGATTTTATGCGCTTTCTTAGCCATCACCTTTGACGAAGTCTTTTTAACTGTTGCTTTTCTTGCTTGCGCTTTTGCCATAACTATAACTTTTGATTAAACAAATTTACAAATTAAAGATCGTTTTTCCATTTCTTCTTCTCAAATGAGTGGCGGATTGGTTTGTGTGTTTGCTTTGTAGCACTTCGCTTACTATAGAGTTTCATTAGTGATTAGCATCGGGTCTACGCCACACATATTTGAAAATGTGTTGTCATAATGTAGTCATCAACTCGTCGTTTAGCGTAAGTTCTCATTCCAAACTTAGTTATTTTTTAGTTAGCCACTTACCCAAAAAAACAGGGAAGTGAGTTGCGTGGGGACACGCAACTCGGCTTTTATTTTTTACGGACACTAAACGAGGCGAAGGAGGATATCAACTCAGTCTTTTAAACCCTGAATTTATTTGTTCTTCAATGAGTTTTTCTTTAGCAAAATCTGCTTCCATTTCGTTTGCAAAAGTTTTAATTAACACCTGACCTTTAGTTTCCACTTTCCCAAAACGAATAGTAAGTTGCTCTTTAGTTTTTGCTACTTCCCAAAACCTTTCGCCATCAACAGATTTTAATGTCACAAAACTTAAATCATTTTCATTCTTTGTTATTAGCCCCTTTGGCAAATCGCTATCCTTATTATTAGATTCTTGTTGTTCAAAACTTCCTTCAATTTGTTTAAGCAATAACCCTAATACTCTATCATTATCCTCCAGCCAATCTTTTCCATACACATTAGTTACCTGCCAGCCAAATGATTGCATTATAGACGGCCGTTGACAATATTGTTCAACCAGGTCTTCATTATAATAGTGAGTATCATCATCGATCAAAATGCCTAAACTATAATTTGTATCTTCGCTGTTTCTTTTTACTCCCAACGTACACTTAAAGCTACTTTGCCCTATTTGTTCATCAACTTTATACCCTTTTTGCTCAATAGCTTTTTTAATTTGTGCTGTAGTTACAGATGTAATTGTGGAAACTGCTTTACTCTTTATTTCACTCGTAATTAAGCTATCAAGAATTGTACGGGCAGTATTCATGTTTCCTGTACTCACCATTTCTGAATAATGCAGAAATCGTTTAAAATAACCGGCCCCATCATTATAATCGTTGGTTATATGATTATGCCGGATACTGCTAATGACAGCCATGTGCTTTTTTGCTCTGCTGAAAATTACATTCAATCTTTTTTCGCCACCTTTCCTATTAATCGGGCCGAAATTCATTAGCATTTTTTTATTACTATCATGACCATAGCAAACACTCATTATAATAATATCCCGTTCATCCCCCTGCACATTTTCAAGATTTTTAATGAATAATCCTGTAAACTGTCCCTCATCTTTTCGGTTGTATGCCTTTTCCAGAACTTCTTCAAAGGCCTTATCAGTCTCAGCTAAATTATCTATCGCTTCTTCAATGATTCCTTGCTGTTCCTGGCTAAATGCTACAACACCAATACTTTCTTTCACATTTTCTAATAATAACTTCCTTACCATAACGGCAATGTACTTTGCCTCACTTATATTGCTACGATTCTCATAAATACTATTGGGAAGATAGTGGAAACTAATACTTCCACTTAATAAAGCATCAGCAGTAATATTGCCCTCTTCCGGTTGCTTTATTTCAAGTAATGGCTTACTGATATGATGAATTGTTTTATCAGGAATAGTGAGTAACCCTGCCTCGTAAAAAGCATGATTTGAATAGCTGATAAGCGTTTCGTACCTGCTTCTATAATGCCAGCTTAGCATGGTACTATTTAGTTTGCGGGAACCCTGTACTAAAAGGCTGTCTGCATCTGAACTTAAAATCTCATCTTCTTTCTCTCCGTCAACTGTCTCTAAATCTTCCGGGTCTTCAGATTTGGCAGTAAAAAAATTACTGGGCGGCATCTGTTTATCATCACCTACAATAATAGTTTGCGGGGCTCGAAAAAGAGCCGGGATACCTTCTTCCAATGTAATCTGACTGGCTTCATCAAATATTACTACATCGAAAAAGTTAGTATCCAAAGGCAGGCTATCGCTTACACTTAAAGGGCTCATTAACCAAACAGGTTTTATATCCTTCAACACCTTGCCACTTTCATTGGAAGCTATTTCTCTTATGCTTTTATAACGCATAGTTTTCCCCATTTCGTGTTCAAGCACCCTCCTTCCATCTGTATACTCTTTTTTGAGTTGTTTCTGCTGAGTAGATAATACACTTGCAGATGTATTACTTAATTCATAATTACTAATAAATTTCTGCCGTCTTTCTGCTCTTATATAATCACTATTCAATTGCAAAAGCTCCTTATACTTTTTTTCTATTTCCTTTACGGCCTCTGTAAGTATCTTTTGATTAATCCCGGCATAAGATTGATTTCCTGCCAGCAAGACTTCAAGTGTTTTATTAGCCATGGCAGCTTCGGCTTGTATTGGAGTAACAGGCACCTTTCGAATAAAGACTTGTAGCGTCTCCGGCAACTCTGTAAAACGCCGAAGACTTGGTAAAAGGTCTTTTAAAGTATCAGCATTACCTTTTATAGTAGCCAGCTCATCATTTATTTGCGGCAATGTTTTTCCCGCATAGCCATATAAGCATTGCTTTAGTTGTATTTCTAATTGCTGTAGCGTATTGTTTAACTTACTTAGCTGTAATACTAATTCATTTGATTTCGGATGCTGCAATAGAAAATCTACTTCTTTATCACCTTGCTTGCGTCTCAAAACTTCAATGCCAATATATACCGTGTTGATATTATCAACATTATATTTCTTTTCCAAAGAAGCTTTGCTTTGATTGGTACTATCTTTTATTCTATATTCTTCCTGCAATTGTTTTAGTACAACACTGAATGCAGGCTTTACCTGGTGTGCGGAAAAATCGTAAGATTGATTCAGCTGCTTTTTTAATCTTCTCCAACTTCCATTTAAAAAACTAAAAAATGATTTCTCATGTTTTTGAGCTAATTCAAGGGCTTGTTGCACTTCTTGGTTATCAAATTTATTAAGCCACCGTTTATTTGTTTCAAGAGCCTGCTTATATGACTCTTCCACTTCTTTGTACTGACGATAGGTTTGCTCAAACTCTTTTGATTCATCATTTTCCTTCTCTACCAATTGCAGATTCCTGCTTTGTGCCAAAGGTTCTAATAACACCGAGTCCTGTATTAGATTTTTAATACTTTCAAGTTGAGCAGCATGTTGCTCAGGTATATTGTTTTGGGAAATAATGCCGGAAAGTTGTTGAATGGAATTATGTGAATGATTTACTAAGCTATCCATTAGCGAAAATGGGTTTTCAGCTTTTACTACAGCAATACCTAAATTGCTAAACGGATGATTATGCAATTGCTGGTCTGCTCCTGTGTCCTCCAGAGCTTTTCCAAGTTCTTGAATTGTTTCTCCATATTGTATCCATTGGCTATAATTTGGTATTGCCTCCTGCTTTAGAGCATCCATTCTTGGTATATGAGCTTTAAGCCCGACCAATGTTTCTATTAATTTTCTCGTACTAACACCGGCCTCCGGATTAATTTTTCTTTGCTGTTGATGATAAGTTTGTAAGAGGCTGACTTTTTCCAGTAATTGATTCAGTACAAATTTCCTTTGTGTTGCAATTGTCTCAACATCCATTTTGCTTTTAAGAAAATCATCGTATATAGTCCGCAAATCTTTAATAAACTCCTTTTTGTCTCCCTGACTATCGTGAATATAACAACAAAGTTCGGCCAGCTTATTCTGTTGAAGTCTATGATAAACTACATCTAATGCTGCTCTTTTCTCACAAACAAATAAAATTGTTTTTCCTTTTGCAAGAAAATCAGCAATCAGGTTGGTAATTGTCTGGCTTTTACCTGTGCCAGGCGGGCCTTGAATAATATAACTCTTACCGGTTCGGCTATGCAATATTGCTTTCGCTTGAGTGGGGTCAGCAGTAATAACATGGTACCACTCAGCCGGGTTGTTATCTATTGTTTCTTGTTGTAATTTTTTTGGCTCGTTGCTGAATAACTCATTAAAAATAGGGTGCTCAATACCTTCTTCAGCTACCTTATTATAATCGCTAACAAGGCTCATCTTTTTGTAATTGAAATTTCCAAGTACAATATTGCAAATATCGAAATCCCAGCTATAGGGGTTGCTATCGCCATCAGTTAAATGAAAAGTGCTTTTAACTGACGCATCACTCGTCTCTGCAAAGTTCTCTGTACTACCGTGGGTAGGTATTTCGCTAAGCAAAAACTCTAATGTGCTTTGTTTTGGTTCTACCTTTTGCCTAAACAGTTCAAGACCAAGAGGCTTATAATTTTCTTCGCTATAGCTATAGTCTATTTGATGAAACGCCGGACTTCCTTTAAATTTTAGTTTTTTTCTGTAACTATTTATTGTTTGCCTTGCGATATTATGTACAATTTTTATTCTTGGCTTGTCTGTATAATTCAATTTTACGCCTTGCTTTGCTGCATTAATTTGTGCTTGCAGCATTTCAAAAAACTGCTCCATAGTTACATCATCAAAATCTATACTTTCAGGAAGATTAATACCATATAAATCTTTCAGGCGGTTTGCCAATATTGGGTTTATAAGAGCTACATTATCAATTATTTTTAAAGTAAATTTCTCCTCCTTTAGCGATTTTTTTCGCTCCAATTCAACAGGTAATAATAATAATGGGCTTTGAATTCTTTCTTTTATTCCTTCTTTAAGATTATGCCAATGAAGAAACGATACTACCAGTTTTAATTGTTTAAACCCATATTCATTTTTATCTTTTTCTGCTTGTTGCCGAATTGCGTTTAATTGTGAGTTAAGATATGGATGGTCTTCAAAACGCAAATATTTATTCAGTGGTATGTCCTTTTGAGAAATAATTTGAGAAGATATTTCACTATTCCATGTAAACAGTAATTGCGGGTTGATGCTTTGATAATGTAATACCATCGGTACACTGCTTACGGTAAGATTCACAAAGCGGCCATTCGGTTTATAATAAAGTAAGCGATTGCGCCGACTTGTGTCAAAAAGCCTGTTTCGCAACTTTGAGAGAATAAATGCTTTTCTATCTGAAGGTTTTTTTACTTGAAATGCCGCCAACATAGAAAGGTCAGTTTGCTTCTGTGGATCATAATCCCTGTAGTGTTTCAAGCGTTGTATTATTTCCAGTAAATCTCGACTCCGATTACTTCTGTCCAACTCTGTCATTTCCGTCACCAATCCACAAATAGTTGGATGCATCCTGGAATTTAAACCTGCAGGCTGATTTCTGTAAGCAGCAAACTGGTTTAAATCTTCCGGGTCATAGAGGTCAAGTCCCATTACGGCACTTCCCAAAATAAGTCCAAGACAAAATATATCTGTTTGTGCATCGTGATGACCAACCTTTATTTCATAACATTGATAACCGGGTAGATACACCGGATGTGTAAGCGGTTCATTTGGATTAAGCTGTACTTGCAGGTTAATAACCGCTGCTCTACTCTTTGTTATATCCTCATCTACCATTACCCGCTCTGTAATAGAATAACCATGTATTTGCTGGTACTCCAGCAGTTTTTGTAAAGAGGGTAAATTTAAAATTGGAGAATGGGTAAGATTCTCATCGATATCTAATCGACCATTCGTAAGAAAAATCGTATCTGACTTTTCAAAAGAACCCACTTGGCCATTTTCATGAAAGCTCAATATTTCTTCAAAAAGTGGCAATACGAATTCTACTACTTCGTCTGTAGCCAATGGCCCTGCCGTAAAAGCTGACTGAAGATATTGCTGAAAAGTAGTGTTAGTTGACATATAGTAATCTTAAGAATAGTAATAATCGCAAATAATCAAATTCATTAAACTCAAGCGGCTTGCATTCCTTGTTGATGAAACTCAGCAAGTGTCTGCTTTTTCAAAACCGTTACTTTCTTATCCGTGAGCTTTTTTTCCTTTTTTACTGCACTGGCAAAAGACTTATCCAGTTTTAATTCATCAGCAAGAAAAAAACAATAACCTAATGGTACATCTTCAAGTGTTTGGTCGGCAGTAGCAAAATCGTATAAAATATAGGCCAGATAATCTTGTAGATTACTATGTAAATTTTCTATGATAGAAGTTAGATTTGTTTTATTAGGTACTTCACTTAGTTCAAGATTGCCAAAATATTGTTTTCCCAGCGCAATAGTTTGGGCTGTTTGCATCCATTGCGGGTGTAACAACAACTTAATCATCTGTTCTGTGATGATTGATACTTGTTGTTGCCTGAATAAATCAAGCTCTTCAATACTTGTGTAACCTTCAATCATTTGTTTTACCAGAGCTTCAGCTTCAGTCCCTTTACTGTGCCATAGCCATACTGCCCTTGCCCGTATAAAGTTTTCCGGATGTGAAATGCCTGAAGTTTTCGTTGAAGAGTCGGCTGTAAAAATTTCTTCAGCTTGCTTTATATAACTATCTGCATTCACTGTTTGCAGCCCTGTAGCAATCTTAACAAGCGAAGAAATTATAGGAGCATAATTTCCTGTAACAAGATAAGCTCCCCGGTCACAAAAAATTTCTGTATAAAGTTTGAACAACCTGGCAGTTTCATAATGTGCCGGTGTACTGCCATGATGATTTGCAATTGCAGTTATAATACGGTCGGCAACTTCGACTTCACCGTTTAACTGTGTATATAATTGCACATGACTTAACTCATGAGCTATAATAGCTTGCAATTCATCCTCTGATAGTAGTTGTATTAATTTTCCACTAAAAACAATATGTGCTTCACCATTAATATAAAGAATCGTTGCATTCATTTCCTCGGTATGTTCTGCCTGGTAGAGAACAACAGGGATAGTTAAATTAAGTTTCTCTTTTGCAAAGTTTACTTTTTGATATAACGCCCCTTCAGAAGTTTCGTCAAACTTATATGTATTTTTAAGCAGGTCGGTTTTAAAGCTTTTAAGCTGCTCTTCTTTATGCGTATGACTTGCAAAAAACTCCCATACTGAAGATTGTTTTTGGAAATATCGGGTAGCTGTTTGATGGTAATCTAAGATAGATAGCATATTAAGATCAATTTAATCTTATAAATAAACAATAATTTGATTGATTCAAAAAATAATTTCTCATGTAAACAATAATTCTTTTGAAAAAGTATATTATTCCTGATGGAATATCAATAACAGAGTGGTAAAGAGATGCTTGATACGCAACCGAACCTCGAAGTTGTGACCCACTGCCGCACTTAACTTACTTTGGTCTGCTTTTTTGTTTGATCTTTACGAGGGCAACGATTGCCCTCGTAAAGTGAACGAGGGCAAAAATAGCGATAATTTGCCCTCGTTCTAAAAACAGGGGCAATTATTACCCTCGTATAAAATTTACAATCCGCTCGAATTGAAGATACTTCAAAAGAGAAAGAAAACTTCCCCAATGACCAATAGACTTGCGGGACGATGAACGGAGCGTCGCAACAGTCGATGCTTTCTGCACCGTCGCCGGCTA
>CAVZXS010000008.1:0-42478 GCA_963779325.1 uncultured Bacteroidota bacterium
ACTGTATCAACAACTTTCCTGTTTCCAGCACTACGCCATCACTGTTCATCAGCTTATAAATAATCCGGCCCTTTGCAAGTGTGCTATATCAATAGCAGAAGGTATTTCTTTAAAACTTTTCAGCAGCCGTCCGTTGATATCAAACAACTGCAACGGGCTGCCGGGCGGAGTGCCTTGTTGCAATGTATACGTTAAGCGGCTGTTTCTATTTGCCGGGTTGGGATAAAATAATATAAAGCGTTTGCCCGAAGTAAGCAGGCTTATTGTTTCAGTATAAAGTATGGCGCCGCTTTTCATTTTTATAACAGCCCTCCAGTATGTAGTACCGGCAGGGTATTTCCGGTATTACTTGATTGTAGAGATTTGTACCCCCTGTCACTTTTATACCACTACCGTAAGTTATTAATATACTGCCGATAACCTGTTGAAAATATACAGAGTCTGCATAAGCCGGAGCACTCAAGTCCAATACCAGTTCAAGACGATTACCGTCCTGCAGGTTGTGATAAAAGGTTTTGTAAAAACATTTTACTCCCTGCAGTGTAATGTCGATGGCAATGCTGCGGGCGGCAGGCAGTCCGTTGCTCAGTATTGGTTCCACCGCATATACCTGCGAGGGATTTACAGAACGTTTCAGTACTGTAAATGTATCAGTCACGGTAAGAATCTGCTCCAGGTACGGGCTGTCGGTTAACGCATAAATTTTATAACCGTTCGCATAAATATGTTTCCCCCAAGAAAGACCTGCGGAATCGGTGCAGATGAAATCTACATTCAACCTGCTTAATTTGCTGATAACAAAACCGGCGGACAGAAAAGTACCGAAGCCTGTTTCCATTTTAAGCACCGCCCTGCTCGCTGTATCTTTTATGGGCCATCCGTAGTAGTTAGTGTATATTTTATGCGCCGCTTTCAGCAATTGCCAATTGGCTCCGTTGTTGTAACTGATAAATAAATTTCCGGTTTGATTGGTATCAGCCACAAATGTTTTCCAGCGAATATCGAGATCAGGATTTTCATCGCGGTTTACATCCGATGTATGTTGCGGATCGGTAAAAGCGAATGTATTGAGCGTATCGATATGCCATGCGATATGAAAAGGAATTGACAAGGCGCTGACAGCAGTACCTTTTATTTTTATTTGGTAATTACCCGCCGCGGGTAATGGTACGCTTACCTGCTCGGCGGTATTCAGCGAATCTCTTTTACGTACGGGTTCTTTACTTAGCGAATCAATATTTGCCGCGGCGCTAAGCACCCACGGTTTGTAAATGACGCCGCTGTTAATTTCCTGTACTTCCAAATCAAGATCATTGATAAGCGCTTTATTATTATTTACCGTGGCGGCAGTATCCGTCCATGCCAATGTTATTTTCAATCGGGCAGCACCGGCAGGTACCGAAATATTTTTTATCCATTGTCCGCCCTGTGATACAGTGCCGCCATCATATTCTTTTTGCTGAATGGCTTTGATGGAAGCATAACTGTTCAGCAGTCCGTAGCCGGTTTTATAATCAATACCCGTACGGAAAATATCATCGGCATTGTTGTATAAAATGGCTTTAGTAAGTGAGGCAGGCGGCAGCTTCTGCGTGTTACTGTCCGCATACACCTGTTGCATCACTGCCACTGTTCCCGTCACCACAGCCGTTGCATCGGATGTACCATTGGGCCCCAGTGCAACTAATTGCGGAGCTATCCTTCCATCATATAACGGACCCGCAGAACTTTCGGCCGGAATATTGCCGCGGTTATCAATAGCGCCAACCGTAATGATATTTTTCGCCATTTTTAAATTACCGGTAATATTGGCATTGCCGGTAATATTGGCGTAAGGTCCATCGGTGGCAAAAGAAGTACCGCGGTTACCGGCTGAAAAAACATGTACTAAATTTTTATTGGCCCATGTATGTGCGTCATAGCTCAGCGCTTCGGCGCCGTAAAATTGTTGTATCACCGTTCCGTAAGAATGGTTTTGCACCGTTACGTTATTAGCATTTAAAACAGCCGCATCATCTGCAAAAAGATTATCGAATGTGCTTGGAAAAAATTTACAACCATAAGCGATACCCCGGCCATTATAAAAACTGTTACCCGCTCCGCCAATGATGGATGAAATAACGGTGGCATGCGGCGTTATATTGGCAGCTGCAATAGGTGAAGTAAGCACCCGTTTGTATAAATCAAGATCGGCGGCTTCCATTTTTTGTTCCTTTACACCGGCCACAATGTTTTTTCCGATGGCGCCCGGAATGGTATAGTCAACGGCGCTGAGTCCGTGAAAGCTACGGTTATAACCAATAATGCCGACCTCCGTTGTCGGTTCAGCTCGCAGATCGATAAAAATTATTTCTTTAAGATAGAGAAGATTTTCCCTGATAAATTTCGCGGTCGTTTTTACCAATACCGAGCGGGAAGGTTCGTTAACAGCAAGTATGGTCAATTCATTTTTTTGATTTTCTAATACATTCATCAATTCAGCTGTTTGCAAACCGCTGATAATAAATTGCTGTTCCTTATTACTCTTTGCCGGTGTTTGTAATGCGGGAGAAAATTTCCACTCATCGGTAGTGGCGGCAATCCTTACTTGTTTTGTCAATTGACTTAGTAAGGACGGGTTGTTTATTTCAACAATAGCTGCTTTCTCATCTAACTGCCGAATGACGGAAATGCCCGGTGGCCGGTCTTTTTCCCAAGCAATAATGTAATAGGGTTTTGAAGCTGTGAATTGTTCCGCTGCTGTATTGGCGAATTTTTTAAAAATACTATCACGGTATTGTTTTGAATTGTCCTGCGCTGTTGCCGAATGCTGCAACAGGCACAAAGAAAAAACCGCCGCATACGCAGTGATATTTTTCTTTCTTAAAAAAGAATACAGGTTAGCAAATACTTTTATATAATGAATAAACATGCAGTGCTAAAATTACTGATATATAGGTTGATAAAAAAAGTCCCTCTCTTACAAAGAAAGGGACTTTGCAAATAAAATAATTTATTAATAAACATATCGCAATGCAACGGCATCGGCTGCACCGAATACAGGGTTGCTATTGGTACAAGCCATCATCCATGAATTATAAGAGCCTGAAACATTGGTAGGAGTTCCGGGAATATGAACAGCGCCGATACTACCCGCTGATTCGCCGCCGCCGGGTCCGCAACTGCTTCTTCTTTTATAATCGGTATGTCTGAAACCGATACAATGTCCTATCTCATGCGCCATTACTTCATCGGCTTTATCAATTGTATTCAGGTAAGACGTAGCGCAACTGCTTGTGCTGAGCGTAAAGCCGGGAGATGGATTTCCGCTTGCAGTTGGAAAACCTGAAGCCTGGCCTAAGATACATCCGCCTGTGGAAGTAGTCCCTAAGTTAGCGCCACTAACCTGAATATTACCGCCGGAAGCTACTCTTTGAAATACAATTTTCAGATCGCCGAGGTTGTTGTAACGGGCCAGCGCATTATCAAGCGCTGCGGAATAATAAGAAGGAAAACCTGCGCCCAGGCTCACGGTAATTGTTCTTACGCCGGTACTTGGTGTGCTTACCACATTGTTGGTGCGGTAATGTTCTTCGTCTGCAACGATGAAATTATGAGCAGGCGCGGCGCCTCTCATTTCTTCCAATTGGGCTTTGGTTAATAAAATATCGCCTTCAATAAGATAATTACCGTCAGCATTTCTTTCGGCCCAATTAGCATTGAAGCCGGCTGCGCTTACCATAGCCAGTTCGTCGGGTGATAAGTTTGTTACTGCTGTTTCGGAACCGGATTTTTTGCAACTAATAACAACTATAGCAAGCACTGCTGCTATACCTGCAGAATAAATAATTTTTTTCATGTGTGATATTTGGTTAAGTTTTTAAAAAATAACAATTCAAATTAGCGATTTTATTTTACCGGCAAATAGGATAAACACGAATAACATCGCCGTAATCTACATTTTTGCAGGATTGTTGATATTTTTTGCAATGTGAAGAAAGCACGACCGTGTATAAGAAAGTTTCGTTAAGTCTAATTAGCGGTGTTCTTCTTAATATCCCAACCGACTGCCGGTAACTTTTCAGTTGTCCCCTTGGGTCCGGTTATCGCATCTTCTGTTTTAAATTTTGTAAAAACAAGTGAAAAGGACTCCATCGGTATTTCCCCTCCGCCGGCTGATATTGCCCAGCTCGTAATAAAAACATCTTCTAACGTTATAGTAAGATAAGGGACAGAACCCTGAGTACCGGATTTATAAAACCTGATCTCGGCTTTTGGAATATGCTTGCCCGTAAAAACTGACATCTGAAGAGATGAAGATGCACTGCCTCTTGGTTTGGTTATTTTCAATTCACTCACTTGCACCTTTCCGACGCCTGCACCCCCGGCTCCGCTCGATGTTGCCGAATTTTTGGCACCCCATTCAAAGCCGGTAATTTCGGTGGACTCAGGAAATGCTTTGAAAACGCTTTCTCCTTTTATCCCGTCAAAGCCAATAAATACCTGCGCAAAACTTTTTGATCCGAATAATAACAAAAAACTTAAAAGACCGGACAAGAATATCTTTTTCATACAGAATAGTTTGATGAATGAATAATGGTAAACATATGAAAGTTACAGCTTTTCATTTTTTCTAACCGCATTTTTAAAGCTCTCTTCGCGGCAGCAATATTTTCTTCTGCATACCGCTTGACTTTACGGCACGGCCATATTATTTGATAACAGGCATGTGCCGCGGAAACATTTTTATATTAATTACAGGCTATTTTTATTCAGCAACTCCTCATATTTTTGGCGGGTCTCTTTGTTTTTTGTTTCCTCTTCACGATGATTTTTCTTTTCATCCTCTATATCTCCTGCAATAATGCGTATGTATTCTTCCAGTTTTATTTTATTCTGAGTATATTCTTCCAGCTTCTCTTTATTATCTTCGGCCGGTTTATCACCCAGGTATTTATTCGGGTTCGATTTTGCTTCATCCAGTAATTTTAATACCCTGTCGAAATATTCACGCAGTCCCCCGCGGGCCTGGTACAGCCTGTCAAAACCATCGGCGCCGGTTTTCAATTTTTCGTTTAACGCATTAATGCTTTTATTGGCATCTTCTGCAATTCTTTCCTCTTTAGCAATATCCTCATCATAAAATTTTGGAACGTCGGCTCCGGGGTTTTTAGATACATATTCCTCTTTTTGTTTTTTCAGTAATTCTATTTTGTTTTTTGCTTCCTGAACGGCTTTTAGCGAATTCATTTTCTGATCGGTAAACGTACCGAGGTTAAACGATTCCAAGTCTGATTTCCGTCGTTTTACATCATCGGCAATTGAAGTAGCTTCTACCCGCAAATCTTTAAAGGGAATCAGCGTAACGCCTTCGCCACCGGCGGCGGCTGTGCGGAAATCGTCAATTGTGGTTTGACTGTTGGCCAAAAAAGGAAGTAGCAGAAACAAAGTTTGTAAAAAAAGTTTACTGCGAATACTGCTGATAAAAAAAGAAAGAGATTGACGGATACATGGGCTTGCCTGTTGATTTTTTTTCATACAATGGTGTTTAAAGGTTAATTAAATAGTTTGTAAAGGTAGGCGGGCTTTACATGCGGGACAATCACCTGAAAGTGGTATTTTTTTGTATGCGAAGCGAGGCGTAGTGATTGTCAACAAATTCATTTTTTTCTCAGCGTGTCCAAATGCATCACTATTTTTTGATTGCGTTGCATGAAGCGACAACTTGGTTTTCTTTTATTTTGTTATGGACATTGACCGAGGCGGAGACGAAAGTATTACCAATAAATCAATTTTGAAGAAATGAACTCGCTAATAACCAACTCCCGTTCATTCTCTATAAATACAATCGTATATTTCTTTTTATAAAGAACACATTTATAGCCAAGCGCCGCCCTGCCGGGTTCTTTACAAACAGGATATGATTTTCGGGTATCGGCCAATTTGAGAAAATAGTCATAAATATTATCTGCGAATTTTTCGGCAGTTGTCAATAAACCTTTCGATTCAATAAACCAGGCAATGGCCGCAATATCATCTGCTGCAGATTGTTTTACAATTACTTTTCGGCTGCCCATTTCCTAATTAATTTTTTGCTGTGAGCACGGGCTTCTTCTACAGTAAATATTTTTACGGGTTTTGATTTTAGCGCTGCCTTCTTTTGCAACGCCTGATAATCCTTTTCAGGTATCAAAACATATTTCTTTTTATCAATTAAAATCTCTGTCATAACAAAACATTTATTATTTCAAAAGTATAACAAATATACGGTGCGGTGAAATGGCGATACAAACCCATTAGTGTAAGGTCGGGAAACAAAACCACCTACTGTTTACCCTGAGTGGGCTTTGTCACTCTTGATTCCGCCATCGGCGGGAGAAGAGTCTATTACACAGGTCTTGCGTACCGGATGCTTCGTGCCTCAGCATGACAGGCAGAACGGGTATGGTAACAATGTAAAAGCATGTTAGCATAAAGGCAGTTATTGAAAGTAAAAAAAATTACTTAATGAAACTGTATCAAAACTGAAAACCTCGTGCTGCCGTCATGCTGCCTGTCCTGCGGGAATGAGCGCAGCGAAATAAAGCATCCGTACGTATTGCCGTCATACAGGAAGAGTATTGCAAATCCAGTCAACTCAATTTCATTTCTCCGCTTTTATCCGCTTCAGCATATTTCTTGCATTATCTCCTGCAGGTCCCGTTGGATCAAGTTCAATCGCTTTATTGTAATATTCAATTGCTTTATCCGTTTGTTTCGATTTCCAATATGCTTCGGCAAGACTGTCCCAGGCGTTGGCCGACTTTGGGAATAATTTGGTATTGAGTTGAAAAATATAAATGGCTGCATCCATTTTATCGCCGTTAATCATATTATAACCTGCATCATTTATTTTAGTTTCAAAATTAATATAGCGATACTTCGGTTCAGCTACCATCTTCTTTGCTTCCGCTTCCACTTCATCCAATTTACCGGCCATAAATAATTCCCGTAAACTGCTCATCGGGTCAATCACCGCATCTTTTTCCGAAAAATTTAAACAAGCTTCCAGCATCGGATCTTTATTGGTTCTGTATTCATCAAAACTCATGTCCACCGCTACATGAGGAGCCAGCCAGGAAGCATTTTCCCATTGCGGCTTATCCTGCCACCAGGCAAAAGAAAGAAACACCGGTGTTTTGGTCTTTGGCAACTGCAACCGGCGTGTGTCACCGTAAAAATTAATGTTCTCCGCAGTAGGTTCGCCTATAAATAGTGCATTGGTATAGTTGCTGAGTTCGTTCACTAAATTCTGGCAGGCGGAAAAAGTGCGTCGCCCGATGATGACAAAAAGTTTACCGGGTTTATTGATCTTTTTACTTTCTATAATGCCGGTAACAACCGGTTTGTTTTTATAATTATTACCGCCCCCGTTCAGGCGAACATCCAATACCAATCGCTCTACATCATTCTTATCAATAAAGTCAAATACTTTTTTATAGAATGCGGGAATAGCTTCTCCCGGTTCATCCAGCATCTGGCTTTGACGCACATACACCGTTTTACTTTGCGGCAGGTACTCGTAGTAATAAATTTTCTCCAAATCTTTTAAATAATAAGGAGTGGATGTTGTATCCCGTACCGTTAACCAATCTGCACCTTTTGAAACAAAGCCGTATGACCGCGGCAAATGAAACGCATCACGAGCCGCAACGGCCCGTTCAAATGTCTTCCCGTTTTTTTCAAAAGTATAGGTGATGGATTTTTTTAATTCTTTGGTTACGCCCTGCGCATGCAAAGCCTCGGGGATAAGCAGAAAATCCAAACCGTAGGCTTTAAAGTATTGATCATTCTCCGCCGGCACCAGAGGCTTTAGTAATTCCAATGCACGCAGCACCGGCGTACCTTCTACTTTAATGAGCTTAGCCCCCGCAATTTGCGCATTGCTTTTATCTGTTCCCTCTGCATAAATGCCATCGCTGAACCAATAAAAATTAACCGGTGCAACATGATACTTTACAGGAGATTCTCTCCACCCAATATCCGTATGACCGTATTTAAACAAAGCTACAATGCGGGCCAACCCGGCTAAACGCTCATGATCCTGCATGGACGACATGGCGCTGTAAAGTTTTTCTACTTCGGCATCAAACTTATCAGCGGTTATATTTTTAAATAAGAAAGGATAGTCTTTGTGTACAGCCTGCTGCAGAAACCTAAGATCAGATTGCCAATCGGATACAGTAAGTGTATTGGCAGAAACATTAGCCACCGGGGTAGCGACATGATTATGCTGCGAATAAACAAATGCTGCAGCCGCGAGGAATAATAGCGACAGGATAAATTTTTTCATAACAGAAGGTTTTGCTTTAAGTTATTTAAATAGTGAACCCCGGTGCCATAAAATATGATAAAGGGTTTATATAACTCCTTATTCGGGCGGCGACAGGTAGTACACATTTATAATCCGACGCTGCTTAACCAAAAAGGTTACATATCGGAAGATGTTTTTTACCGAACCCGCAAATAGTGGGTGCGAAAATCAAAGAAAGCTTAAATAGTGAAGCGATATCGAAAACAGAAAATCTCTTGCTGCTCTCCTGGCTGCCCTGCGGGAATGAGCGCAGCGAAATGAAGCATCTGTTACGCAGGTCATACAAACATCGTCTCAGCATCACTATACCGGGTGCGAAAATCAAGAAAGCTTAAATATGAAACGATATCAAAACAGAAAATCTCTTGCTATTTTTTCACCCTGAGTTTAGCACAGCGAAGCGAATATCTGTTATACAGACCTTGCGTAACGGATGGCTCTCTGATTGTATCGGGATTGCCATGAAAGTAAGGGAGTATACTATAATGAAACAATATGATAAACAAGGGTACACTGAATGATAAAATAAAAATAGTCCTCCAATGAATCTGTCACAACAGTGAAAACCTCGTGCTGTTGTCATACTGAATGAGCGCAGCGAAATGAAGTATCTGTTACGTCAACGGATGAAAAATGTATTAATTATTTTTTTTAATTGATTTGCGTCCGGATGGTCTTGCGTCGCCATGACAAGCAGAGTACTATTACTATAATCAAACACCATTAATATAAAGTCTTAAAACAATTATTTACCTTGAACATTTACAGTGGTGAAGTTTGATTTTTTCAAAAATATTACTTAAAAATACCTAGTTAAAAGAATGAAAAATTTAGCTTGTAATGCCCAATAGAATTACCGAAAGATGAACGGAGCGTCGCAAGGGACTTTCAATAGTAGTTATGCAGCCGTACATAATCCTACTCTCCCATCACAAATAATCCTCCCTTACAGGGCAAAACATATCTATAATACGGCAAGCGGTAATGGCGCGGCCCGAGTGCATAACCAAGGAGGGTATTATAAATGTATCGCCGGCTTTCATGGTATGCGTAGCGCCGTTAATGGTTAATTCAAACTCGCCTTCGGTTACCGTCATTACCTGCTCGTTAAAATGATTATGCTCACGTATGGGTGCGCCGGCCTGTACCTCCCAAAAGGCTACGGTCATATTTTTAGAATGGATGAACCGGCCAAAATAGCCGGGTATTCTTTCTACGGGCGGTATGCTTTGTAAGTTTATTTTATTCATAGCCTCATCCCCGGCCCTTCTCCTGAGGAGAAGGGAGTTGGAAGACTCCGATTCCCGAACCTATCCAAAGAAGAGGAGGAGTAGAGTCTTCAGTTAAAAAATTCATTTTGGGGAAGAAATGATTTTAAGTTTTATAATTTCATGTCTCCGATAATTCTTTTTATTCTTTCGTCCAATGCTTTATTTACTTTATCATAGTCTCCTTCATTATTCAGCTTTGCATTCACACTGAAATAAAATTTTATTTTAGGCTCGGTTCCGCTTGGCCTGGCCGATATTTTTGTTCCGTCGGCCAATACAAACTGCAGCACATTGCTTTTTGGCAGATCAATTGTCCAGGTCTTCGCCGGTTAGTAGATTTTTACCAACCTGCAATTCATAATCCAGCAATTCGGCAACAGCAGCGCCATCAATGGTTAGTGGCGGGTTGTTGCGGTAGCCTTCCATCATGGCTGCAATTTCTGCGGCGCCATTCATTCCTTTTTTGGTAATGCTCACCAGGTCTCTCTTTATAAAAACCATATTGCACATACAGGTCAAGCAGTTTATCATACAGGGTACGGCCCTTGTTTTTTTCATAAGCCGCCATTTCGCAAATCAGGGCCACGGCACTGACCGCATCTTTATCCCGTATCTTATCGCCAATCATCAAACCAAAACTTTCTTCGCCGCCAATGATATAATTTTCTTTACCTTCTTTTTCCTTTATCATTTTGCTATCCATTTAAAACCGGTAAGCACATTGTAACAGGCTACCCCATTGGCTTTGGCAATCACATCAATCATATCGGTGGTAACAATGGTTTTAATCACCATATCATTGGGCTGTGCAATGCCTTTTGCTTTGCGGGCCTCTATCATATAATTAAAAGCCAGCACAGCGGTTTGGTTGCCGTTCATCAAAACCCATTCGCCTTTTTTATTTTTTACACCAATGGCTACCCTGTCTGCATCGGGATCGGTACCCAATAAAATATCTGCATCCAGTGCTGCTGCCTTTTTCAAGCCCAATACTCATGGCTTCTGTTTCCTCGGGATTGGGATAAACAACCGTAGGAAAATTTCCGTCGGGTGTGCTTTGTTCTTCTACAATATGTACATTGTTAAATCCAAAATGCTGCAGTGCTTTTGGCACCAGCATAATACCCGTACCATGTATAGATGTGTATACAATTTTCAGGTCGCTTTGTGCTTGCACATATATCCGGGATAAATACTCAAGCCCTTTACCATATCCAGATATGCATCATCCACTTCTTTACCAATGCATGATGATATTGGCTTCTCCGCCGGTCCATTTCACATCATCCACCGATGCAATTTTTTCTACTTCTTTAATTACATTTTTATCATGCGGCGGCACCATCTGTGCACCATCATCCCAATAAGCTTTGTACCCATTGTATTCTTTGGGATTGTGAGATGCGGTACAAACCACCCCACCCTTGCAATTAAATTTGCGAATAGCAAAACTCAGTTCAGGTGTGGGCCGTAAGTCTTCAAACAAATACACTTTAATACCGTTGGCTGCAAAAACATTGGCAGTTATCTCGGCAAAAAAACGGCTGTTGTTACGGCAATCGTGCGCAATCGGCAACACTTATTTCCTGCTCCCGTAAAACAATGTTTTAAATAATTGGCATAACCCTGTGTAGCCATACCACCGTATATTTATTCATACGGTTGGTACCAACACCCATGATGCCACGCAGGCCGCCGGTACCAAATTCAGGTTTCTGTAAAAAGCATCGGCCAGTTCGTTTTCATTTTCGGTTTGTAATTTTTTGATTTCTGCTTTTGTTGTTTCGTCGTAATTACCGGTAAGCCAGGTATTTACTTTTGCCCCGATTGTTGCGTCCATAGTTGTTGTTTAATAAGTCGTTGGTTATTTAAAGTTGAAAGTTATTGATTTTTTTCTTTTCGATGTGAAGATGTTGCGGCGAAGGTGGTTAATATTTTGAGGCGAAGAAAGATAAATGTTCCGTTTTTGAACCACAGAGTCACAAAGAACACAAAGAATCACAGAGGCATTTCTGTGTAATCCCATGCCCATGTGCCTCTGTGGTTCAACTTCGGATTCATTTTTTAAACCACGGATTCACGATGAACACAAAGAATCTCAGAGGACATCTCGGTGTATCTCGGTGCATTGTGTCTCTTGGTTCAATCTACCTAACACATTTTTTGAGCCACGGGGGCACAAAGAATACGTGTGAGCTTTTTTCCTTTTCAATCCGAAGTTAATATTGTACCGTATTTTTGTTTTATGTTGTCATCAAAGGATCATAGTCCGGCGTCTGTTGTGTTGTCGAAGCTTGTCTCCCACTATCTTCAGGGTTCAGCAAAAAACTGAGCATAGTCTCGCTATGCTTATCATGTTATTCAGCTTTTTTGCACAGTTATCAGTTGATTCATCATCAGTCAAAATAAATACCAGAAGAAAAAGTAATTTCCGTAACAACAGACAGTTTGCAAAATAAAAATGAAGCTGCAGTCAAAAAGCAGGCCAATCTATATCTACGCTATATCGCTCACTGATAAACAAAAAAGAAACCGCACTTTAATTATCAGCAGCATTAACATAGCCGGGTATGGAGGCTCATTGGCCCTGCTGAGTACCGCATGGTATAAAGATTATCCAAAGAGTAAGTTTCATACTTTCAACGACAGTAAAGAGTGGCAACAGGTAGATAAAGTGGGTCATGCATGGGCCGCATATAATACAGGTAAAGCTTCTACAGCCATGTGGCAATGGACAGGCATGAGTAATAGAAAAGCAACATTGCTCGGTGGTATCAGCGGCGCCGCCTACTTAACGGTTATCGAAATTTTAGACGGCCGCTCTGCTGAATGGGGCTGGAGCTGGGCCGATATAGCCGCCAATCTTACCGGTTCGGGATTATTTATTTCGCAACAATTGGCCTGGCAGGAACAACGTATTCAATTCAAATTTTCTTTTCATAAAAAAAACTACGGCGAGCCGCAATTAAGTAAAAGAGCCGATAATTTGTACGGTAAAAGTTGGTACGAAAGAATGCTGAAAGATTATAACGGGCAGACCTACTGGCTCAGCGCCAATATAAAATCATTTTTTCCTGACAGTAAATTGCCTGCATGGTTGAATATAGCAGCAGGCTATGGCGCCGATGGTATGTTTGGCGGATTCAGCAATCAATGGACGGAAACTCCTTATTCATCGCTGCTGATAGACCGATCAGATATAAAAAGAGTAAGACAGTTTTATTTAGCGCCTGATATTGATTTTACAAAAATAAAAACTAATAAAAAATGGTTGCGTACCGCATTTCATTTTTTAAATGCTTTTAAAATGCCCGCGCCGGCATTGATGCTGGATAGTAAAGGAAAGTTCAAAGCCTACGCATTGTATTTTTAGAATGCTTCTCTTCAGTTTCCCTGAATAAAGTATCAATTGATAAATTGCACCGCCCCCTGCCCGTTCGGTTCAGACGGGCTTCAGGGCGGTGAAAGGAAGTTTTTATTGTATTGGCTTTAGCCCAAATTGCTTTGGCTAAAGCCAATACAATCTATCCTCATTTTATCCTTGCCCTAAAGGGCAAGGCAATTGAGGACTCTTAACTTTAATATCATCGCTAAAAAATGATGACATAAATTCTATCAATTTACCTAAACCTGAAAGGCTTTGGTACGGCCTACTCTATTCCATCCTGGCACCCAACACTTCATCGCCTGCCACTTCCACATAAATATGCTCCTGCATGGTAGTGGCTAATTTTAGTCCTACATAATCGGGTCTTACAGGGAAACTATTATGACTTCTTTCTACCAATACCAGCGTTTGAATTTTCTTTGGGTGATATTGAATAAACGGTTTCAGTGCATACAGCATGGTTTTCCCGCTGTTAGATACATCATCAATAACAATAATTACTTTACCGGTAAAATCCATTGTTTTACTCAGGCTTATTTCTTCGGGTTTCTTTTTATCAAGTGTAACGGTAATCGTTTCTATTTTCAATGATGAAATTTCTTTCAAAATCTTTTCAATATTGCGGGCCACCACGCTACCGCTTTCGTGTATACCCGCCAGTACAATTTCTTTTTCATCCAAATTGTTTTCTAAAATTTCATAGGCCATGCGACGCATTTTCTTGGCGGCTACTTCTTTGTTCAGTATGTATTTTTTTTCAGCAGTCATTTTGTGTTATTGATTTAAAGTTTGAAATTAACAACTATTGAACAATTAAAGAATTAAAGAATAGTGCAGACCGAAACCCACCCCTTTCAATATTTCTCTATACCAAATTTCCTAAGCCCCTCCGCCGGAGGGGACGGGCAGGTTGATATTTGTAATAAAAAGGATACTGTACAGCCTCAACCTTAAATTACTTAATTTAGCACCATAAGATTTTACTATGCAAATTGCTCAACAAATTTTATTCGTTCTTTTATCGGGTATCGCCATTTGGCTTTTTTCAAAAAAAGCAATGGAAATACGCCGCAATATTTTTTTGGGTAAACCCGAAGACTTCAGCGATAATAAACCGCAAAGATGGAAAAACCTGATGCTACTGGCGTTGGGACAAAAGAAGATGTTTAAAAATCCGTTAGTAGCCGTCATGCACTTTATTATTTATGCAGGCTTTATCATTATCAATATTGAAGTGCTGGAAATTGTATTGGACGGCATACTGGGCAAGCACCGTATGTTCGCCACACCGCTCGGCGGTTTGTATACTTTTCTTATTAATTTTTTTGAAATATTGGCCGTGTTGGTAATTGCCGTCTGTGTTATTTTTTTAATAAGAAGAAATACCATCAAACTAAAACGCTTTATAAGCAACGACCTTAATGGGTGGCCCCGCAGCGATGCCAATTATATTTTAATTACCGAGATTGTTTTAATGTCTTTGTTTCTTTTGCTGAATGCAAGCGACAGGGCTTTACAACTGCAAGGTCACGAACATTATCATGATACCGGTAGTTTTATATTTTCCGGTATGTTGGCGCCGGCATTACAGGGATTGAATGCAGAAACATTAATTGCTTTAGAACGCAGCAGTTGGTGGTTGCACATCATCGGCATTTTTGCATTCCTGAATTATTTGCCTTACAGCAAACACCTGCATATTGTATTGGCTTTTCCCAATGCGTATTATGCAAGATTGCAACCGCAGGGTAAGATGCACAACATGCCTGCTGTACAAAATGAAGTGTTGTATGCCATGCAACCCGAAACAGCACCGGCCAATGCCGAGCCGCCCGGTAAGTTTGGCGCTAAGGATGTATTTGATTTGAGTTGGAAGAGCTTAATGGATGCTTACAGTTGTACCGAATGCGGAAGATGCAGTGCGGCTTGTCCCGCCAACCTAACAGGGAAATTATTAAGTCCGCGAAAAATAATGATGGATACGCGGGACCGATTGGAAGAAGCAGGAAAAAATATAAATGCAAACGGCGAATTTAAAGACGACGGCAAAACATTGCTCACTAATTATATATCGGTAGAAGAATTGCGTGCCTGCACCACCTGCAATGCCTGCGTGGAAGAATGCCCTGTTTCCATTTCACCGGTGGAGATTATTTTAGAACTGCGCCGCAGCTTGGTGATGGAAGACAGTAATGCTCCGCAGGAATGGAATGCTATGTTCAGCAATGTAGAAAATAATTTTGCTCCGTGGAAGTTTGCGCCGGATGAGAGAGATAAGTGGACGGAGGAAATTAATGGATAATGAATTAATTGAAAATGGAAAATATACTGACCGGTATAATCATTTGCATCAGTTTTTGCTAAGTAAAATGATTTTTTCTTCAATCAGCAAATCACTCTTGCAATCGCAAAGATCATCTCCCTAATCAAATCAGTTAAATTTCAATAGAAATCAACAGTTGTGGAGAAAATGGTAAACTAAATGACAAAGCCGTACGTTAATAAATTATTATGTTTGCAAAATGAGTTGGAGCGACAAAAAATTGGTTCGTATCGCCATTCTTGACCTCTATGCGGGCCAAGCCAATCAGGGTATGCGTTGTATTCGTGAAATAATAAATCAATGGGCAAGTCAGTACAACTTAAATATGGAATATGATGAGTTTGATGTACGATTGAAAAATGAAGTACCCGATACTACCTATGATATCTATATTTCAAGCGGCGGACCCGGCAATCCTTGGGAAAATCCGGATAACAAATGGGATGCTACTTATTTCGGCTGGATTGATTCGATACTGAAGTTTAATAATGACACCGCCAATCAGCAAAAGAAATTTGTATTTTTTATTTGTCACTCTTTTCAATTAGCAGCACGTCATTTTAATATTGGAAAGGTTTGCAAAAGAAACTCCACTGCATTCGGTGTTTTCCCGGTGCATATGCTGAATGCTGCGTATGAAGAAATAGTATTTCAGGGCTTGAAAGATCCTTTTTATTCCGTTGACAGCCGCGACTACCAGGTAATAGAACCCAATTACAATGCACTGCAAAAAGCAGGCGCTACACTTTTATGTATAGAAAAAAGCAGGCCGCATGTGCCATATGAAAGAGCTTTGATGGCCGTTCGTTTTAATGAGTATATGATCGGTACGCAGTTTCACCCGGAAGCGGATGCTATTGGTATGAGTATGTATTTACAAACAGAAGAGAAAAAGAAAACCGTAATAGACAATCATGGTGAAGCCAAATGGAGCAGCATGATAGAACATTTGAATGACCCCGATAAAATAATGTGGACCTACAATCACATTTTGCCTAATTTTTTAAATCAAGCGGTGGGTCAGTTGCAGGAAGTTATAGCTTAATAATTTTTTTGAACCACAAAGACAGATAGACACGGAGTAACACGGTTTTCTCGCTGTGATTTTTTCCGTGGTTCTTTTTTTCAGCACAGAGCTATGTCTCAATCAATATCAATGCATCCGTACTGCTGATGCCGATTGTTTTATCGCTGGTAAATCCTTCTGCGTACTTCACTCCTATTTTTTTACCCATCATTCTTGCTCTTGCTATTACGCTGTCATAAAAATCGGGCGAAGAAATATAAGACTGCGGGTCATTACTGTTGTCATCGGGGTTATAAAACTGTGTGCCGTATGCCGCAATGGATTGCATTCTTTTTTCAAATACATCCGTAATATCAATCACCACATCGGGCTCAATATACCTGTCTTGAATATAGTTGAGCACATACTTTGGGCGCCATTTTTGCTGCGCATTACCCGTTTCATCTTTTGTTTCTATTTTTCCGAGGCCGGAAAGAAAACAGGCGTCGCTTATCAATTTGGCCGCACGGCCATGATCCGGGTGGCGATCTTTTGGTGCATTGGCAAATACAATTTCGGGGCGGTATTTTCGCAATGCTTTTACCAGAAGTATTTGATGCGCTTCATCATTTTGAAAAAAACCGTCCCTCATTTTCAAATTTTCTCTTATTGTCACACCCATTATCATAGCAGCTTTAGCAGCTTCCGCATAGCGGGTTTCTATACTGCCGCGGGTACCCAGTTCGCCTTGTGTAAGATCGAGTATGCCCGCCTTCTTACCTCTTTGTATTTCATTAATCAATACACCGGAGCAACCTAATTCCACATCATCGGGGTGAACGCCTATAGCCAGTATATCTAATTTCATAAAGTTGATTGTATTAAAATGTCAAATGTAAAAGTAAAAATCCAATGTTCAATAAACAATAGGCAATATGCAATATGCAAAAATCAAAAGTCAAAAGTCAAAAATTAAAAATTAAAACCTAAGAAATAGCAGTACCGGTTTTATTATCGCCCTGCCCGGAAATTTTAATAAATTGTAAATGATATTTTCTTTTCAACCGCAACACAGGCTTGTAGGCCTTATGCAAAAGAACACCACCTAAAAATACACCGGCAGCAATGCCAAGTTTGCCGCCGGTAAACGAAAAATCATTTTTTATCAGCCCGTTTATAACATTCAATGCTGCATAGCCTGCTCCACCCACCCTGAACACCCAACCACTCTTGATCCAATACCAGTGCATATGCCCGCCCTCAGTAGTGATTTGAAAACGACCATCAATATAATCAACCTGTATTCCCTTTTTTGGCATAGCAAACACTTCGGTGAGAGCAAAGGATTGCACCGGATAATAAATCGTATCCGAACCCATTAACCCGGTTAAGCTGTACCGCACTACCATTGGTTTTATAGAAAAAGAATCGTTCTGAATTTTAGTAATATAACCGGTATGCCATTCAGCGTTTTTTAATTGAAAAGCGATATAATACCCCTTCCTGAATGAAGCAATGGTTTTATTTCTTTTTTTGAACAGAAAAAAATCCTGTTGCGAATATGCAACTGAAGAAGAAAATAATAAAAGAGTGATAAGTATCAGTTTGGTCATACAATTAAAAGTAACTCATCACGGGCTTCAGGCAGCTTAATTAAAAGTTAAAACCGAAAGAGCAATAAGCAAATGACAATGTGCAACAGGCAATTGGCAATCAGGCCCAAAAAAAATCTATATATTATATACTTTATATACCATATACACCCTTTATACTTTTTGCTCCACTGATATCCCAAAACTCACTACTTTTACACCATGCGCCGAACCATAGAAATTATAGGTAACAGTTTTAAAATGGCCCTGCAGGAATTGTGGAAGAATAAACTCCGCACATTCCTTTCTTTGTTTGGTGTTACCATCGGTATCTTTTGCATTATCGGCGTACTCGCAACGGTTCAAAGTTTAGAACACAATATTCAGCAGGAAATTAAAAGCCTCGGCACCAATACTATTTACTATGACAAGTGGGATTACAGTGCCGGCGGCGGACCGGATTACCCGTGGTGGAAATTTGTAAAAAGACCTTTTCCGAAATATGAAGAACTGGATGCCATAAAAAAAAGATCAGGTGTTACAAAGTATGCTGCTTTTAAAATAGAAACTACAGGTAATGTAGAGTACAGCGATAATATTTTATCCAATACCCGGATTTACGGTATCAGTGATGATTTTGAAGATATACAGCCATTTGATACCCGTTACGGCCGTTACATTTCCGATGTGGAGTTTAATGCCGGCACAAGTGTTTTTGTAGTAGGTCATGATGTTGCAGAAAAACTTTTTGGCGAAGCTGAACGAGCCGTTGGAAAAACATTAAACGCAAAGGGGAAAAAAGCATTGATTATAGGTGTAATAAAAAAACAAGGAAAGCAAATGATCGGCGGCTGGGATTTTGATCAGAGCATCGTGACGCCTTATCGCTTTGCACGGAGTTTTATAGATGAAAGAAGCGACAATGCACAGTCCGTTATTATGATACAGGGTAGTGAAGGTGTTTCATCCGTTGCATTAAAAGATGATTTGAAAGGTGTAATGCGTTCAGTTCATAAACTATCCCCAAAAACGGATGATAATTTTTCGCTGAATGATGTAAATGAATTTAGTGACGCGGTAAGCAGTTTGTTTGCCCCTTTAAATATAGGCGGTGCTGTTATTGCATTGTTGTCTTTAATAGTGGGAATGTTTGGCGTAGCCAATATCATGTTTGTAACGGTACGTGAACGTACAGGCCAAATTGGATTGAAAAAAGCGGTAGGCGCAAAGAACAGGGTAATACTTACCGAGTTTTTATTGGAGTCGGCTTTCCTTTGCATTATTGGCGGCATGATTGGTTTAACATTGGTTTTTATTTTAGCAAAAATATTATCGGGACCCGTTGGTTTCCCGGTTTTTATTTCTACATCCAATATGATTTTGGCCATCGTCATTTGCATTGTTACGGGTATCATCGCAGGTATTATACCCGCATTGCAGGCTTCGCGGATGGACCCCGTGGTAGCAATAAGGAGTAAATAAACCCGCAGCACATCTCTTAAACTCATTTCCAATATTATTAGTTTATTAAAGAATTACTTTTGCGCAATGAAGTCAGGCGAAACTTTTTTTGGTAGTGAATTTTCAAGCCCCCCCCTTAAGACGCATGGGGGTCTTACAATTCTTGCAATAGAATCTTCTTGCGATGAAACATCAGCAGCCGTTTGCAGAGACGGAAAAATTTTATCAAATATAATTGCAAACCAAACTATTCATGAACAATACGGAGGCGTAGTACCTGAGTTGGCATCAAGAGCACATATGCAAAATATAGTACCCGTAGTGGATAAAGCAATGAAGCAGGCAGGTTGTACAATGAATGATATTGATGCGATAGCTGTAACTACCGCGCCGGGTTTAATCGGCGCATTATTGGTAGGTACACAGTTTGCAAAATCGTTGGCATTGGCACTTAATAAACCATTGATAGCCGTGCATCATATGCAAGCACATGTATTAGCTAATTTGATAAACGAACCCAAACCGAGCTTTCCTTTTTTATGCCTTACGGTAAGCGGCGGTCATACACAAATTGTTTTATGTGAAAGCCCGACGAAGATGAAAATAATTGGCGAAACCATTGACGATGCTGCCGGTGAAGCATTTGATAAATCGGCTAAAGTATTAGGGCTGCCTTACCCGGGCGGCCCGCTGATAGATAAGTTTGCACAAAAAGGAAATGCTGAACGATTTATATTTCCCGAGCCGCAAATACCCGATTTGAATTTCAGTTTCAGCGGGTTAAAAACTTCAATACTTTATTTTTTAAAAAATGCGGGAAAAAGCCACGCATTTAAACCGGAGTTTATGGCCGATGAAGCCACGCAACAATTGTTTATAAAAGAGAACTTAGAAGATATCTGCGCCTCCATTCAACAACGTATCGTATCTATACTTCTCAATAAATTAAAGAAAGCATCGCTGCTAACGGGTATTAAAAATATTTGTGTAGCCGGCGGTGTATCGGCCAACAGCGGTTTGCGTAAAGAATTAATTGAAACCGGTAAAAAAAATAATTGGCGGGTTTTTATTCCGCCGTTTGAGTATTGCACGGACAATGCAGGTATGATTGCCATTACGGGCTATTACAAATATTTAGCCGGCGAATTCGCTGATTTAAGCGTTGAAACAACAGCAAGAGCGGAGTGGTAACCCGGATCAAAAAACTTATATCATTCAATGCCCAACTCCTCTTTTCAATTCAAACAGTTTATCGTTCGCCAGGATAAATGCGCCATGAAGGTTACTACAGATGCTTGTCTGTTTGGTGCTATAGCAGCCAATGCAATACAAAACGGCAATTATGAAGCAAGACGGCTGCTTGATATTGGCACAGGTACCGGTTTGCTGAGTTTAATGATTGCGCAAAGAAATAATGCAGCAACAATTGACGCAATAGAAATTGATAAGGATACCTGTTCGCAAGCTATGGAGAATATAACTGCTTCTCCTTTCAAAGAAAGAATAAATATACTTCACGGAGATGCAAGAGCATTTACTGCAGAAAATAAATACGATGTAATAATCAGCAACCCTCCTTTTTATACCAATGAATTAAAATCGGGTAATACAAAAAAAGATACCGCACACCACAGTAATGAGTTGGAGTTGGATGATTTATTAGACATTATTAAAAGAAATATAAATGCAACAACCGGGAAATTTTTTCTTTTGTTACCCTATAAACGATATGATGAAATAATTGATTTATTAAAAGATAAAGGTGCTTTTTTAATTAAAGAAACCCTTGTTCGTCAGTCGTTCAATCATGATTATTTCAGAATAATACTTGAAGCTTCTTTCTCATTTATAACCGAACCTGCAAGGAAAGAAATTGCAATTAAAGATGAAGACGATAAATACACGGCGGAGTTTACGGGGCTATTAAAAGACTATTATCTGTATTTGTAAATATGGAAAAAGTATAAAGTGTATATAAAGTATAAAAAAGTTTATAAAATAACCCGACATCAGCTTCTGCTCTTTGGATTTTAAATTGTCAATTACATATAGTTCATTGGACTTTGGATCTGAACTTTTGGATTTTACCAATTGCTTATTGCCAATTGTCCATTGCTAATTGCCTATCGTTTTTTGACTTTTAACTTTTGACTTCCTCTGCATAATCTTTCAAATAGGCATACTCCTCAGTCAGCTTGCCTGCTTTTACCATCGTAGCTCTGTCAATGATTACTGATCCGCCTTTTACTAAATCTTCCAGTACATACTTAATTAACTGCTCGCCAAAATAACGGCTGGCATCTTTGGGCAGTTCATTGGGCAAATTACCTACCGCCATTACATCAATAGAATCAGGTAAATAAGGCGCTGTTTTTTGCAGGGTAATTTTATCTACACCATATACCGGGTTTTCAATGGATTGATCGCCTTTGTTAATGGGTACAGAGCCGCCTTCATCATCGGTAATATCAGCAATGGTTTGTACAATAAAATTTTCTGCGTTCACATCTTTTTCTTCAAACAGCCGCGGTACATTTTTATCCCAATAAATACCGTTCATTAAAATATCCGTTTGCCCTGCATAGGGCAAAAATTTACAATCGAAATTTTCAGGATGCTCATGAAATTCCTGCCTGCTGTACTTTCCTGTTTTTTTATGGGCATACAACTCCGCTCCTTTCAGTTGGGTATATACCGGGTAACTGAATCTTCTTTTTAAATAATCATCCGGCTCCACTTCGTGTATACCCATCAGGTTCATTATTTCCAGTATACCATGCGCCACACGGCCCGATCCGGTAATGGCTATTTTCACATTCGGCAATCGTAAGCCGAAATAAGTATGAATCAATTCGCGAAAACTCTTTTGCTTGTACACCCGATCCAATTTGAATAATCCGGTACGATTTCCATACGCCATCATGCCGTTGTGCGCCCCTACTATACCTGCAAAAAAACCAAAACCGATAATGCGCTGCCCGTCGTCATGTTCAAGACATTCGTAATCAATCAGCGTAATGTTTTTTTGCAAAATTGTTTGCAGCAGTTTCTGATTGTGCGGTTGTTTCTTTTTGGTATGCGAAAAGAAAAGATAGGTTTTACCGGCAATTAATTGTTCTGCCGGAACTTCTTTAATACCCATCAGAATATCACAATCCGACATATCCTCTTTTACTTCAGCGCCGGCCAATTGGTACTCCCTATCGCTAAAACACCGGCCCGAAGATGACTGAACCGCAATTTCTGCATCATCCGAATTTTTCAAAATCCATTTACACTGTGCCGGTGTAAGCGCTACCCTGTTATCGGCGGGTAGTTTACCTTCCCGTATAAGTCCTATTTTTATCATAATGCCCCGCAATCGTTTTAAGATGCACAAAGTTGCCGGTAAATCGGCACTAAAAAAAATTTCCTGAATATAATAAGCTATCAGTGCCGGCAGTATAAAAAAAATCCCCTCTTTAAAAAAAGAAGGGAGTATTTGACCATTAACCTTAAACTAAGTCATTAAAATATCTACAGGCATAACTTAATAACGGCAGGCAATCAATTACGGTAAAGGATTTCAGATTACTATCGGGCTTTCATAAATTTATTTGAAAGTAAAAAGAAGCGTCTTAAAGCTTAATTCGTTTATTTGTAGCCGGAGAATGTAAATTTGTAACCTGTCGGGCCGAATATTTAAAAGACAAGTGTATTAAAACTGCAATTATTAATGAATTATTTTGAGTTATTTGAAATACCCGTACAGCTGAAAGTGGATAAAAGTACCCTGCCGCTTAAGTTTTTTGCCATGAGCAAAAAGTATCACCCCGATTATTTTATTAATGCCGGCGAGGAAGAACAAAAAGAAATGCTGGAAAAATCGGCTTTGCTGAATAAGGCTTTTAAGACTTTTCAGCTGCCCGATGAAACTATAAAATATGTGTTACAGCTTAAAAATTTGATTGAAGAAGAGGAAAAGTATCAACTGCCGCCCGATTTTTTAATGGAAGTAATGGAAATAAACGAGGCCTTAATGGAATTGGAACCGGGCGCTGATACAACTGAAATTCCGCAGCTTGAATCCCGTATTGCTGAACTTGAAACTGAAATATATGAGCCTGTTAAAGAAATTGTGGAGCATTATAAGGAAGGTATTACTACCGAAAAAGAACTGCTGCAGGTAAAAGAATATTATTACAAGAAAAAATATTTACAGCGAATTGAGGCTCAATTAAAGGGAAAGGCCTAATATTGCAACCCGATTTGGAAATGCTGAATGCTGAATGCTGAATGCTGAATGCTGAATGCTGAATGCTGAATGCTGAATGCTGAATGCTGAATGCTGAATGCATAAGGCAGAAAAAGCGCTGAATTATTATATTATTGCCCGGGTGGCGGAATTGGTAGACGCACCCCGATCAATATCGGGGCGTTCGTAAGGATGTGCCGGAAAAAAGTTCTTATTATATATCTCATTGCCCGGGTGGCGGAATTGGTAGACGCACCCCGATCAATATCGGGGCGTTCGTAAGGATGTGCTGGAAAAAAGTTCTTATTATATTTTTCATTGCCCGGGTGTCGGAATTGGTAGACGCACCCCGATCAAAATCGGGGCGTTCGTAAGGATGTGCCGGAAAAAAGTTCTTATTATATATCTCATTGCCCGGGTGGCGGAATTGGTAGACGCAGCAGACTCAAAATCTGCCGTTCGCAAGGATGTGCTGGTTCGATTCCAGTCCCGGGCACAAATCACGATAAAAACCCTTTGCATTTTTTGTAAAGGGTTTTTCATTTTATGAATTGGCAGACGCACCCCGATTTAAATCGGGGCGTTCGCAAGGATGTGCTCCGATTGATATCGGAGTCCCGGGCACAAATCACGATAAAAACCTTTTGCATTTTTTGTAAAGGGTTTTTCATTTTATGAATTGGCATGACGCACCCCGATATAAATCGGGGCGTTCGCAAGGATGTGCTCCGATTCGATATCGGAGTCCCGGGCACGAATAAACATAAAAACCTTTTACATTTTTTGTAAAGGGTTTTTCATTTTATGAATTGGATTGACGCACCCCGATATCAATCGGGGCGTACGCAAGGATGTGCTCCGATTGATATCGGAGTCCCGGGCACAAATAAACATAAAAACCCTTTTGCATTTTTTTGTGAAGGGATTTTTCATTTTATGAATTGGATTGACGCACCCCGATATCAATCGGGGCGTTCGCAAGGATGTGCTCCGATTGATATCGGAGTCCCGGGCACGATTAAACATGAAACCCTTTTACATTTTTTTGTAAAGGGTTTTTCATTTTATGAATTGGAGACGCACCCCGATATCAATCGGGGCGTTCGCAAGGATGTGCTCCGATTGATATCGGAGTCCCGGGCACGATTCAAGATAAAAACCTTTTACATTTTTTGTAAAGGGTTTTTCATTTTATGAATTGGAGACGCACCCCGATATCAATCGGGGCGTTCGTAAGGATGTGCTCCGATTGATATCGGAGTACCCCGGGTACAAATCACGATAAAAACCCTTTACATTTTTTGTAAAGGGTTTTTCATTTTATGAATTAGCAGACGCACCCCGATATCAATCGGGGCGTACGCAAGGATGTGCTCCGATTGATATCGGAGTACCTGGCACGATTAAATATGAAATCCTTTTACATGTTTTTGTGAAAGGTTTTTTTTTACAATACTATCTTTCTTCCCTCTTTTGCAGATCGGCGGGCAGCGTCTAATATTTTTACAACAATAATATTACGTTCCAATGATAAGAGCTTGTTATTATCAGCAGCGCCATTTTTTATGACAGCAGTTAAATACTCTACTTCATCTTTGTATTGCGGTACGGAAATATTTTCCGGCTTTGCTTTCCTTTTCATTTTTTGATTGCAATGAAGGACTTTCTCCGGAGGCATTAAACTGGGAGGCATATAAATAACCTTTTGTGCCATATGCTTCCGCATCCATAATAGTATAGGGCCAATTCCAGGATGCTTCTATAATACCGGTAGCATCGGTGTATTCCAATACAATTGTTGCATCATCATCTACTTTCGGATAAATTGAAGGCTTTAGCTTTCGTGTAACAGCAAAAACGGATACCGGAATTTTCCCCTGCATCAATTCTGTCATAATACTTGCACCGTAACAACCAAAATCAGTTATTGCGCCACCGCCGTTTTTAACCGGATCGGTGAGCCAGTTTGAAAAATCTTTGCTGCAGCCAATTTCCACCGGGCCTTTATGACCGCCATGCATTTCCATTTTATTTACAATACCAATTTCATTTTTTTCATTTACTCTCTTTAAGAGTTCTATAAAACTTGTGTACCATAGTGATGGATAATTAGTGTACACTTTTGTATTATATTTTTCAGAAAGTATTTTAATTTTTGCAGCATCTCCATTGGAAAAGCAAAGCGGCTTCTCCACCATCACCGGTATTTTAAGCGGCATGCAGGTTTCAATTACAGCAAGGTGTTCCGCAGGAGCATTATACACCATTACCAAATCAGGCTTATTTTTTTTCAATGCCGCGGAAAGACTTTTATAAAAAATAGAATCCGGTAACTGATAGTCAGTTTTCTTCTTATTGCATAATTGCAGATCAGGCTCAGTAATGCCAACAATAATAACATCGCCGCTTTTTCCTTTAGCAAGCATACCGTTTACATGATCGTGGGAAAGGCCTGCTATAACAACATGCAATTTATCCTGAGCAAAACAAAATTGCGCAATGAAAACAAAAAAAACGAAAAGAAAATGTTTTATATTTTTCATGAATTTTAAATTGCATTTTCAAATTATAAATCTGTAAGCCCCCTCTCAAACAATTTGTGTTTACAAATTACCCTTTTTCATTTCGCTAACTGCATAATCTGCAGCCCTTGCCGTAATAGCCATATAAGTGAGCGAAGGATTTTGACAGGCTGATGATGTCATGCAGGCTCCGTCTGTTACAAAAACGTTTTTCACATCATGCAATTGATTCCATTTATTCAGCATAGAATCCTTTGGATCATTACCCATTCTGCATCCTCCCATTTCATGTATGTCTTTTCCGGGGGCCTGGTGATTATCTTGCGATTGAATATTTTTTAAACCTGCTTTGTCAAACATCTCCCGCATCTGTTCTACTGCATCCTTAGCCATCAGGTCTTCATTTTCGTGCCACCTGACATCGGCATGCAGTAAAGGAATGCCCCATTCATCTTTTTCATTTTTATCAAGCCATACAAGATTGTCTTTGTAAGGAAGCATTTCACCCATTGCCGTTGCAAAGAAAAACCAAGGCCCCGGCTCGGTTAATTTTTCTTTTAATGCAGAGCCTATATCTTCCATATTGTTACCCCTGCTCCATCCCTGCCGGTTGGATGAGCAGGCCAATGCATATCCTCTTTTAAAACCTGCTTGTTTATCATTACCAAAATTTCTAAATCTCGGCATATACACACCATTGGGTCTTCTGCCGGAATAATAATTGTCCTGCATGCCCTCAAATATTCCATTGGCACGCACCCTGTAATTGTGTGTCATAATATAATGACCAAGCACTCCGCTGTCGTTACCAAGCCCGTTGGGAAAACGGTTTGAGGTAGAGTTAAGCAACGTAAGATTTGAGTTAACGGAGCCTGCATTTAAAAAAATAATTTTTGCAAAATACTCTGTTGTCTTTTTTGTAAGTGCATCAATCACTCTTACGCCGGTCGCTTTTCCACGGGATTCTGCGGATTGTTTTGCTTCATCATAAATGATAGAGTGTACAACAGCATCGGTTTTCAACGTGAGCCTTCCGGTTCTCAGCGCCGCCGGCAATGTACCCGATTGTGTGCTGAAGTAAGCACCAAAGGGACAGCCTCTGCTGCATAAATCCCTGGCCTGACATTGACCGCGGCCCAATGAAGTATGTATTTCATTTGGTTTAGTAAGATTAGCCGTTCTGCTTATTATTAGATTCCTCCCCGGAAAATTTTCTTCAATTTTTTGCTTTACATATTTTTCAAAATTGTTCATTTCAAATGGCGGAAGAAATTCGCCGTCAGGTACCTGCGCCAGTCCGTCTTTATTACCTGCAATCCCTGCAAATTTTTCTACATAGCTGTACCAGGGGGCTATATCTTTATAACGTATGGGCCAGTCTATACCAATTCCTTCTTTTGCATTGGCTTCAAAATCGGTTTCACCCCAACGCTGTGTCCATCTGCCCCACATCAACGATCTGCCTCCCACCTGGTAGCCCCGTATCCAGTCAAAAGGTTTGTCCTGTATATATGGATGTACTTTATCCTGCACAAACATTTTTGTTGTAAACTCATCCACAACACCCGAACGTACAAGAATAGGATTTCCCTGCGTAAATGCATGAGTAAGCCCTCCCCTGTGCGTTATATCCCAACGGTTATCATTAGCAGTATCATAATCTTTTATATGTCGTTTATCACTACCTCGTTCCAGCGCAAGCACTTTTAAGCCTTTTTCCGTTAACTCTTTCATTGCCCAGCCACCGCTCATGCCTGTTCCAATTACAATGGCGTCGTAGCTGTTTTCTATAACAGCCTTATTGTTTATACGCAGTGTATCTCCCGGCATTAGCTGAAGTTTTAAGTGAACAGAAATATAATTTACTTTCTTTTGAAATCATCCTGTAACCGTACAATATCATCTTCATCACTATGATGATTTCTATCTGTATGCTGCCATATTTCGGCTACAATGCCCCAATCATCCAAACCTTTTAACCGATGCCTTTCTCCTTTTTGCAGTTTAATAATATCTTCAGGTTTTAAAATATGTTCATGCTTTTCTTCATCTGTATCACTTGTTACTACTCCTACAGCCCCTTTAATACATTTCCATATCTCGGCACGGCGATGGTGGTATTGCCAGCTTAATCTTTTGTGCGGAGCTACCAATAAAAACTTAGGGCTGAGCTTTTCCGTAATTTTTAAATCATCAATATTTTCATTGGGGAAAAAATGTGCGGCAAACTGAGTCGCTTGCTCTTCATCTATTACCAGGAACCCGCCCCAAGGCCGTTCCCTGTCCTGCTTCACTACCGAAAACCCTAAATCCTTCAATAGGGTTATGGCTTCTTCAAAAATAGTTTCTTTATTCTTCATTAATCTATATTTACTCGTAAAAATAACTGCAAACCGGCATACAAAGAATTTTTCGATTTACAACCTTTATATCGGCTTCGGGCTGCTTTGTTTAAATAAAAATAGTCAGGATAAGGCAACGTTTCCCTGATAACTTACGATCGGTTGATACAGGATAGCTTTAAAGGCTGAACTTGGCCGGCCTGCCGGACTTACTTCTTTTATTATTTAACACATAAAACAAACTGCAATGCATTTAAAATCATCACTAACCGCTTTACTGATTTCGTCGCTGATTGTGTCAAGTTCCTGCACAAAGGACGAAGCACCACCTGCAAGAACCGAATCTGTTTTTATAGCAACGCTTGACGGCGCTAGCGAGAGTACTCCCAATCCTTCAAAAGCAACCGGGTTGGCGACGCTTACATTTAATAAAACCACTAAAATTCTTTCAGGAACCATAACTTTTAGCGGATTAACCCCCACAGCCGGTCATATTCATAAAGCGTCAAAAGGCGTAGCAGGTCCTGTGGTTTTTCCTTTTTCATCATTAGCAAGCCCTATTAACTACACTTCAGCTGCATTAACCGATGCACAGGAAGCTGATCTATACGCCGGCTTGTATTATGTAAACCTGCACACCCCTTCTCTTTTAAATGGTGTTGTCGGTTATCCCGGAGGAGAGATAAGAGGGCAACTGCTTAAGTTGTTTTAATGATTATTTGTAAAAAATTTGATCGCCATTTTCTTTTTTATCAGATAGTTTTACGAGAATAAAAAAACCTGTTAGAGATACAGGTTTTTTTTATTCTTTTGTCCCCCTCCCTCTCTTATCCGAAATAATTGGATAAATTCCTTTCTTTTGATTGACTAATAGACATTTATTCATTTTTATGGAGTCGTGATTTTAAACTAAAGCCTTTCTACCGGCAAATAAGATGCATTAGAATTAAACATCTTTTATACTCCTTCGGAAAATAGGCTGCAATGGCCTACCTTTGCGGCTCTAAAAAAAGAGCAGAAAATGATTGGTGTAAAAAATGTAACCCTCAGTTACGGCAAAAGGGTATTGTTTGATGAAGTAAGCCTGAATTTTGTAAAGGGGAATTGCTATGGTGTAATCGGCGCCAATGGTGCCGGCAAATCTACTTTCCTTAAAATACTAAGCGGCGAAATAGAACCCAATAAAGGAACCGTGGAGATTACTCCCGGTGAACGTATGGCCGTGCTCAAACAAAACCAATTTGAGTTTGATGAATGCACCGTATTAAATACCGTGCTGATGGGCCACAGCAAATTGTGGAAGATCATGCAGGAACGTGAAAAAATTTATGCCAAAGAAGATTTTACCGAAGCGGATGGTATGCGTGCCGGTGAACTGGAGGGTGAGTTTGGTGAAATGGGCGGTTACGAGGCCGAGAGCAATGCAGGAAGTTTTTTGAGCAGTCTTGGTGTTACCGATATTTATCATAATAGTTTGATGAAAGATATACCCTCTACTTTAAAACTGAGGGTATTACTTGCGCAAGCACTCTTTGGCAATCCTGATATTTTATTATTGGATGAGCCTACCAACGGACTGGATATTGAAACAATCGGTTGGTTGGAAAATTTCCTGGCTGATTATGAAAACATAGTATTGGTAGTAAGTCACGACCGTCACTTTTTAGATGCCGTGTGTACACACGTAGCCGATGTGGACAGATCGAAAATAAAAATATACACCGGTAACTATACTTTCTGGTACGAGAGCAGCCAATTGATGGCAAAACAAATTGGTGATAAGAATAAGAAGACCGAAGAAAAACGCCAGGCTTTGCTGGATTTCATTGCACGTTTCTCTGCTAATGCCAGTAAAAGTAAACAGGCTACCAGTCGTAAAAAAGCGTTGGACAAATTATCCATTGATGAAATACAGCCGAGCAACAGAAAATACCCGGGTATTATCTTTCAACCACTGCGTGAAGTTGGTAACCAGATTTTAAATGTAGAAGCATTGAGCAAATCGGTAGAAGGTCGTATGCTTTTTGACAAAGCAACTTTTACTGTAAATAAAGGCGATAAGATTGCTTTTTACAGCAGGGATCCGCTGGCCGTTTCTAATTTCTTTGATATTATAAATGGTGAAACAACTGCTGATAGCGGTAAATTTGAATGGGGTACTACCATTACCAAGGCTTATCTGCCGGTAGAGAACAATGAATTTTTTCAAACGGAAGATAATTTGATGGAATGGCTGCGCCAATGGGTACCCGCTTGGGTTACCGATGCCGATGAACCTTTCCTGCGCGGCTTCCTCGGTAAAATGCTTTTCAGCGGCGATGATATAATGAAGAAAACAAAAGTGCTGAGCGGCGGCGAAAAAGTACGCTGTATGATCAGTCGTATGATGATGCAAAATCCCAATTCCATTATTCTTGATCAGCCTACCAATCACCTTGATTTGGAAAGTATACAAAGCTTTAATGAACAGTGTATCGATTATAAAGGCATTGTATTAATGTCTTCTCATGACCATACATTTATGGAAACGGTAGCCAACAGGGTAATTGAATTAACACCAACCGGCATTATAGACCGCCTGATGACTTTTGATGAATACCTGGAAGATGCAAGAGTACATCAACTAAGAGAAGAAATGTATTTGCAAGCGGTGTAGGGTTTATAAAATTTTACATCAAATAAAAAAATAACCGGGCAATTAATGTGCCCGGTTATTTTTTTGACCATGAGACCCTACACCCTCTTATACTCCATATCACTAATACCCGTCCTGTAAGAAAAACTGCTGTTGAATGTTCCCTTGGGGTTAAAAAACTCTACCGTCTTTTTAAACTCCTTAAACTTGGGATACATTTCCTGTATCAGTTCTTTTCCGTTTACAAGGTTACATATTTTGCCCCAATGCGGCCTTGCTCCTACTGCTATTAAATCTAATTGCATACGATCCATCATTTGGTCGTCACCAATGGTACCCAGCATCAGCGGCACATCTATCATACAGGTATCGGTATTATATTCAGGCGACATATACTCATCCGATTTTTTTACAAAGCGTAAACAGATAGGTGCTGTTAAATAACTGACCGATTGCTCCGACAGGGCAGCTACACGTATTATTTCTTCAGCGCCTTTTATAAAACTGTTGTTAGCGTCTACTGCAAAACCAGGCTCTACAGAATAGCCCGCATTTTTTATAGCCAGCTTGCCCTGGTTCATTACGGCGAAGCTTTTACCAAACTTACCGCTGCCGGTCAGTAATGCCAGCATCGATACATCGATAAACAAAGAAGTCAATAAAGGATATTGATTTAATAAATCAAGCAAAGCATCTGTACTTATCTCCTGCACCAGGGAACTTCTGTCTTCGCCGCCGGCAACGGCTTCGTGCAAACCGGCTTCTCCGTTTGAAGTAAGGCTTTGTATAAAATCGACAAACTTACTTTCCTTTTGTGTACTGTCTGTTTGTTTTAGTTTCTCATATTCGGTTTTGGTAATTTCAGTTTGAACTTGTACTACACAGGTATGTCCTTCGGTTTTGGTTAAAAAATTTTTTGTGATATAAGGGTTTACAAATACCTGTGCCCTTGTAGGTGGAAATTCATTTGTCACCGGGTCTTTAGGAATAGTGTTTCCTTGCGGGTCTACTTCTATAAAAAAATTACGGTCCTGCAATTTGGATTTTACTTTATCCCAGGCAGTAACCCACAATTTTTGTTTCAGGTAAAAAGTTTTTACCGGTTCTATTACCAATGAATAAACAATACCCATTAATCCGAAACCAACTACTGCAGAAAAAAATTTATCATCATCCTGTATCAATTCCATTTTTGTATTGTCAGGATATTTTATTTTAAATTTAGCAGCATCCGTAATACCATTTGTCTTTTCAAGCCGGTAACACTTACCGCCGGCAGCAATTAAATCCATAGAACGCACCATAGCCGACATACCCGCTACTCTAATCCCTGTACCATGTGTAGAAGTAGCAATGGCTCCGTAAATGGTTTCCATGTCAAAGGCGGCCATAGTAGGCAATGCTAAACCCAATGCATCTAATTCAGCGTTTAATTTTTGCACAAGCATACCTGCCTCACAATTAAAAAGTGTCGGAAGGTTTGCTTTATATGTATCAGTCTCCACCGGTAATGTATTATTCAGTGTAAGCATATCTATCAATATATCCGTTGCATTGGATACATCGGAGAATGAATGTCCTGTACCAACAGGCCGCACAAATAATCCATCTTTCTCTGCAAGTTTTACCGTATCAATTAATTGCTGCTTAGTAGTTGGCTTTATGTATTGCAGCGGTTGTACCTGTTGCTTTTTAATTGTATTTTTCCATGTCTTTCTGAATTTTTCAAACAGGCTTGCTGTAGTATCCGGCGTTTCTTTTTTTGATAATTTAACACTCCGCATTATTTCAATGACAACTTCTACGGGCTGTTTGGCAAATTGCTCTTTTACCTGCCGGGCCAGTTCCCTATTGCCGGGGTCGGCTTTCAGTTTATCAAAAAGTAAAGTGGTTTTATTTTTTCCAAAAAGGAAATCGGCGATTCTGTTAAGCAGGTTCGGTTTGTCGTTTGGCATAACAACAGGTTTTAGCGGTTAGCACAATTTAAGCTAAAATTTACATAACCATCAAACTGCAGCCCCTTAAATCGCTGCCATCCATACGACCGAGTATTTCAAAACTTCCATCGGCATGCAACTTGCCCGCATCATCCGCAGCTACAAAACTGCAACTGTATATATTGGCCAAGTCAATAATATTTACTGCACCGGACAGCGGCACCTTGCCGGATGAAGGTGTTTTAATCAGCAAGGGATCTTCTTCATCTCTAACGAATATCTTCATCCAAGGCGGGCAATTAAAGATGCCGTCACCTTTTGAATAAGCTTGTGATAAAAGTTCTGTCATACCATACTCCGAATGAATCTTCGCAACTCCCGAACCGATGCTTAGTTCAGCATGTAATTCCGGTCTTATCATTTCCCTTCTTCTTCCTTTCATTCCTCCCGTTTCCATTACTATAGTATTTTTCAAATTCATCGGATATTTTTCAAAAAAATCGAGTAAGGCAAAACTTACACCTATCAATAAAATCTTTTGGCCTTTATTTTCCAATTGCTTTAGCGCTTCAAAAAGTTTTTCATATTCATTTAAATAAAAACCGCTTTGCGGATGATTACTGAGTTTTATCATTTTATCAACCATATACACCAAAGAAGAACCTGTTCTTTCTAAATAAGCAGGCAGCAACCCGAGTATGCAATAATCAGAAACGAGGCCGTAAAAATGTTCAAAGCCTTTTATAAAACTTTCTTCGTAAAGATGAATATCCTTTACAGGGTGCCGGCTGTTAATAGTCCGGGAAGTGCCGCTGCTTTCAAAAACGGCTTTCGGTTCAAATACCCCGGACTGCACAGTATGTGTTTTAAAAAATTTTATCGGCAGAAAGGGAATATCCTCTACCCTGCTCAATTTGGAAGGATTTACATGCAAAGCATCCAAATAAGCTCTGTATACGTTACTATTTGTATACTGAAACCGAAAAGTCTCCAAAGCAAGATTATTAAAGCCGGCTTCAGTTACGTTAAATATTTTATGATTCCATTCACCCTGCATTTTTAGGTTGTTCAGTTTGTAAGTCTTAAATTTGGCATATATTAATTAATCGCTATGAAACACAGCATATTATTTTTCTCGGTTCTATGCGTCCTGCTTGTTATCGGATGTAAAAAAAATAAATATACAACCGAGCCGCAAATTACCATTAAATCTATTTCGCCATCGGAGGTTAATAAAGATGATGTAATTCAAATAAAAGGGACTTTTACCGATGATGAAGGAGATATTGATTCGGCGCTGATAATTTATAAATGGTATGATGGCGCCACCGCCGTTGATATAGCTGATACACTCAGAATCGGTTTTGATGCGTTGAAGATTCCGGCAAAAACCAGAGACGGAGATTTTACCATTCTTTTTGGCTACGGTAGTTTTAACAGCGGGTTCCAGCCTCTCACACCTACTCCTACTATTCGTGATACTACGGCCAATTTTGCCATACTTTTTAAGGACAAAGCCAAGCATGTAAGTCCTGTAAAGGAAACGGACAAAATACGTCTTAAAAAAACTTAGCGTAATCTTTTAGTTGAATCGCCTCAATAAATTCATTTGCTTAATTGTATTCAGTAATTTTTTTATTGCCGCCTGCGCATTGGCGCTTGCTTTCGAAAGTTTTGTAATACTTCATTTACCAAAGACGGTTTATTGGTATTTACCCGCTATATTTTGCAGTACATTATTTATTTACACGCTGCATTATTACCAAAAATCATTTACAGATAAAATTGACAACAGGCTTACGTGGGTAAGAAAAAATAAATTATTCACCCAATCTATACTTCTTATAAGTTTTATACTGAGCTTATTGCTTTTCTTTTTCAACCTTAACTCAATTTTTAGTGGTACGGCATTACACAAATTCAAGATAACTCTCTTGATTATATTGATGATTATTTTATCGCTTGGCTATTCGTCAAAACTATTTTTTTCTGCAACGAAAAGCTTCAGGCAGATTGGTTGGCTGAAGCTTCCGTTGCTGAGTTTTGTTTGGGCATTCAGTACGGTTGCTTTACCCGCACTTATTACCAATACTCAAACAGATTTTTACACCAATTACTTTCACATGCCGGTTCTATTTTTGCATCGCTTCGCCTTTATGATGGCATTGTGCGGATTGTTCAATATAAATGATTACGAAGAAGATAAAAAAGACGGTATAGAAACCTTTGCGGTTACTTACGGCAAAGCTTTCAGCCTGAAAGCGGGTAAATGGTTTTTGGGTTTGCTGAATTTGGTGACCGGCTTTATTTTACTGAAAAGTTTTGAATGGTCGCATTGGTCTTTATACGCCGCAGTTCTTACACCTGCCCTTCTGATTTTTATAGCTTACCGTACTTTAAAAGAAAACACAGCTAAAGAAATTTTTACATTGAAATATGACGGATTGATGCTCATAAAGGCCGGGCTGCTTATCTTCGCCCTACGGGCAATTCAATGATTTGGACTTAACCGGTTACACAATACCCTTAAATCAAGATACCGACCCGAAAAAAATAAAATTTAGTATGGCAACGAAAAGAAAAACGAAGAAAGCTCCTGTAAAAAAATCGCTGATCACAGAACATGCTTTTAATTTTTTAAAATCCTACATGAACAACGCCTCGGCAGTGGGTTTTGAAACAAGCGGTCAAAAACTTTGGTTAGAATACCTGAAACCTTATGTCGATTCACAATTTACAGACCCATACGGATCTGCTGTAGGTGTAATAAACCCCGATCATAAATTTAAAGTAGTTATAGAAGCCCATGCCGATGAAATCAGTTGGTTTGTGAATTATGTTTCACCCGAAGGTTTACTTTACCTGAAACGCAATGGCGGTGTCGATCACCAGATAGCCCCCGGACAGCGGGTTTTTATTCATGGTAAAAAAGGAATTGTAAAAGCGGTATTTGGCTGGCCTGCCATTCATACAAGATTGAGCAACCCGGATCAGAAAGAACCGCAACCGAAGGTTGATAATTTATTTTTAGATTGCGGTGCAAGAAATAAAAAAGAAGTAGAAGCTTTGGGAATACATATCGGCGCCGTGGTTACTTACCAGGATGGTTTTGATGAACTGGCGTATGATTTTTATATAGGCCGTGCGTTTGATAACCGTATCGGCGGTTTTATGATTGCCGAAGTAGCGAGGCTCTTACATCAAAATAAAAAGAAACTTCCCTTTGGTTTATACATTGTAAATGCGGTGCAGGAAGAAATCGGTCTGCGCGGCGCCGAAATGATTGCACGCCGTATAAAACCCGATATCGCCATTATTACCGATGTAACGCATGATACAGGTACACCCATGATCAGTAAAATAATAGAAGGCGATATAAGTTGCGGCAAGGGTCCTTCGCTGAGCTACGCACCGGCGGTGCATAATAAATTGCTTCATTTGGTAGAAGAAGTAGCGGCTAAAAATAAAATTCCCGTACAATGGAGAGCATTGAGCAGAAGTACCGGTACGGATACCGATTCATTCGCGTACAGCAATGACGGCTGCCCTTCGGTTCTAATTTCTATTCCGTTGCGCTATATGCACACTACGGTAGAAATGCTGCACAAAACAGATATTGAAAGCACCATTCAACTGATGTACCAAACCTTATTAACTTTGACGTCTAAAACAAACCTGAAATATTTATAATGACAGAACTGCTTTATATAGACCCCGGAAGCGGAAGTTATCTCATACAGGTAATCATTGGCGCGGTGTTGGGAGTTGTTATGTTTTTCAAAAACATAAAAGTATTTATTAAATCATTATTCATACGGTCGCCCAAAAAGCCAAAAGATGAATGAGAGTAATCCGCTGACAATACAAGTTGACCCTTCCTCGTACCGCGACCCGTCGGGATTTGTTTTTTACTATGATCAGGAAGTTTACCGGCAGGTAAATAACAGCTTTAAAGAACACTATGATTTTTTTATCGGCAGCGGGCTTTACAAATCGCTTGTCGAAAAAAAAATATTGATTGAGCACAGTGAAATGCCGGATGATTTTATTACTGCAGAAGATAAATACAAAATATTGAAACCCGAGCAATTGTCGTTTGTTTCATATGCCGGCGAATGGTGCTTTGCCATGCTAAAAGACGCGGCATTGCTTACATTACGAATAGCAAAGGAAGCTTTGAACCGCAACATGCTGCTGAAAGATGCCACACCCTATAATATACAATGGCATAACGGCAGGCTCGTTTTTATTGATACCTTATCATTTGAGAAATACGAAGAAGGTAAACCATGGATAGCTTACCGGCAGTTCTGCGAAAATTTTTTAGGGCCGCTGCTGCTGATGAAATACAGTAACCGGCCATTGCACGGATTGCAAATTGCATACCCCGACGGAATTCCGTTGCAAATTATTCAATCATTATTACCATGGCACAGCAAACTGAATATGATGACTTACCTGCATATTCATTTACATGCCAAATTAGCCCGCAAGACTATCGGTAAAGACGAAAAGCAAACAACCATTTCGTTAAAAAAAATATTGAATTTGCTCAATAGCCTGGAAAGTCTTGTGCAATCATTACACCTGAAAGAAACAGCTACGGAATGGAGCGACTATTACGATGAAGCAGCATTAAGAAACGATTATCTTGATCAGAAAAAAAAGATCATTGAAAATTGGTTGACAAATATAACCGGATTGAAAACCGGTATTGATTTTGGCGCTAATGAAGGAGCTTTTTCAAAATTACTTTCTGCCCGGAGAATTAAAACTATAGCTGCAGACGGAGACTATGCTGCTATTGGTAAATTATACAGAAAAATTACCGCGGATAGGGAAACAAACATATTACCGCTGATTATTGATCTCGCCAATCCTGCACCGGCAACAGGAATGAACAATAAAGAACGCTCTTCATTTTTAACCAGGGTAAAAGATACTGATATCGGTTTGGCCCTTGCGCTGATTCATCATTTATGTCTCGGGAAAAATATTCCGCTCTGCAGTACAGCAGAAATGTTTTCCGCTTCATGCAAAAACCTGGTTATTGAGTTTGTTCCGAAAACAGATCCCGAAGTCGCAGCTGCTTTTATTAAACAAAAAAGACATTTACGCAAATTACACTTCAGAAAATTTTGAAACTGCTTTCAGCAAATTCTTCAAAACATTGCAGAAGCAACCCATTCCCGGAACAAAAAGAGTTTTATATTTAATGCAAAGAATCAATGGCTAAGTTGAAAATATTTTTACAAACAAAACCTGTATTTCTTTTCCTGCTGCCGGTATTCTTTGTGCTGCACGGGTATACTGATAATCATAATTTTGTTCCCGTAAAAGACGCATTATTGTTGACGGGATTATATACAATCTACTCAATTGTATTACTGTTCTTATTTTGGCTTTTGTATAGAGATTTTTACAAAGCCGGTTTGGTCGCTTTTCTTTTTATGGCGTTTCATTTCTTCTTCGGCAGTATACACGACGGGCTTAAAAACATTACAGGACAATCATTCATTACTAAGTATACATTTCTTCTTCCGTTTACAACCGTTTTTTTTATTACGGTAATCATTTTGGTTAAAAAAAGAAAAGCTCTGATTCAAAAAACAGGTTATTTCCTTAATACACTTTTGCTGCTTCTTTTAATAGTTGATGCAGGATGGTTGGTTACAAAATTAATAGGGAAGAATAATAATTCTTCCCTAACTACACAGCCTGCATTCAAAGCTTGCGACACTTGTGCCAAGCCGGATATTTATTTTATAGTGGCCGATGAGTATGCCGGCAATACCCAGCTGAAAGAAATTTTTCAATTTGATAATTTCGCATTTGAAAATGAATTGCGAAACAGGGGTTTTCATATTGTACAAAACAGTTACAGCAATTATAACTATACTCCTTTCTCGGTAGCATCTATTTTAAATATGAGCTATCTCAATTTAAAAGATACCAATCGAAAAGAGGCGGATGTAAAATATGTGTATGAAGTAATTCGGGATAATCAAACACTTCAATACCTCACTGCAAATGGATACAAATTTTATAACCATTCCGTTTTTAATTTCAATGGCAATCCGGCCCGTACAGAAGCAACATTTTTGCCCGATAAAGCACGATTAATTACGTCGCAAACTTTTCTTAGTCGTATGGACAGAGATATCGGTTTCAACCTCATAACCCGATTTAAATCGAAAGTCGCTTTAAAAAGAATAACTTATTTTAATCGCCAAAATAATAATTATTCTTACGACCTTACATGGAGCCTGGCTGAAGAAAGAACAAAAAAGCCCAAGTTTGTTTACACGCACCTGATGATGCCCCATTATCCTTATTACTATGACAAGGACGGCAAAGAACAGCCTTATGAAACTTTAATGGAGGGGAAGCAAGTAGACACTAAAGCCTATACCGAATACCTGCAATATGCAAATAAAAAATTGCTGAGTTTAATTGATCATATCCGCACATCCTCCGCCGCACCGCCAATTATTATTTTTATGGGAGACCATGGCTTTCGTCATTTTGAAAAACCGATAGAAAGGAGGTATTATTTCATGAATATGAATGCCCTCTATATGCCTCAAAAAAACTATACAGCTTTTGCCGACAGCAGTTCTACGGTAAATCATTTTCGTAAAATATTAAACACACAGTTTAACCTGCAAATGCCTTTGCATAAAGATTCCAGTATTTATTTGAAAGATTAATTAATTTTTTTTGATAGCCCCGAAAGGATATTTTTGTTTTATCAAAACGCAACAGTATGATTCGTAATAACCGGACTATAGAAGAAATAAAAGAAATATATGATGCACCGTTACTGGAACTTATTTTTCGGGCAGCATCGATACATCGTAAGTATAACGATACCGGCGAGGTACAGGTTTGTACGTTGCTCTCTATTAAAACCGGCGGTTGCAGCGAAGATTGCGCCTACTGCCCGCAGGCTGCCAGGTACAATACGGATGTAAACGTGCAGGCCCTGATGCAGAAAGAAGATGTATTGGAATATGCTCAAAAAGCGAAGGATGCAGGCAGTACGCGATTTTGTATGGGTGCCGCATGGCGGGAAGTAAGAGATAACCGCGATTTTGACCGCGTGATTGATATGGTGAAAGGTGTAAATAAAATGGGAATGGAGGTTTGCTGCACGCTTGGCATGCTTACCGAAGAACAGGCGAAAAAATTAGCCGATGCCGGTTTGTACGCTTACAACCACAACTTAGACACCTCACCGGAATATTACAGCGAAATAATTTCTACAAGAACTTACGATGACAGGTTGAATACATTGGAGAATGTACGCAAGGCGGGTGTTTCTGTTTGCTGCGGCGGCATTATTGGTTTGGGAGAAAAACATGATGACAGAATTAAAATGCTTCATACATTAGCGAATATGCCGGAACACCCGGAAAGTGTACCCATCAATGCATTGGTACGGGTAAAAGGAACACCGCTGGAAAATAATCCGAAAGTAGATATTTGGGATATGGTACGTATGATTGCTACGGCAAGAATACTGATGCCTAAAGCAATGGTACGTTTGAGTGCGGGTCGTGCGGAAATGAGTATTGCAGAACAGGCTCTTTGCTTTATGGCCGGCGCAAATTCTATTTTTGCCGGCGAAAAATTATTGACCACACCCAACCCGTCATTTGATGAAGACAATGCCATGTTTGCCATGCTGGGCCTGAAACCGAGAGATGCTTTTAAAGAGCCAAAGCCCGAAGTAAACTATAGTTCGCTGTGAGCAACCATAGCAACACCTTTTCCATCATATAATTATGTTTAGTCCCAAAAAAATACTTGTCCTTGCGCCGCATACCGATGATGGCGAACTCGGTTGCGGCGGCACCATAGCAAAATTTTGCAAAGAAAATACGGAAGTGCATTACGCCGCTTTTTCGGTTTGTAAAAAATCATTACCGCCCGAATTTACCGAAGACACATTGGAGAAGGAATGTAAGAGAGCCATTCAAAAATTGGGCATGCACACCGGCAAACTGATGTTGTATGATTTTGAAGTAAGAGAATTTTGGCAAAAAAGACAGGAGATATTGGAAGAACTGGTAAGTCTTAAAAAATACATTCTCCCTGATTTGGTTTTTGTTCCTTCCATTACAGATATTCATCAGGATCACCGCGTAGTACACGAAGAAGCTGTAAGGGCATTTAAACATTCCACTATTTTAGGTTACGAATTACCCTGGAACCAAACTACTTTTAGCGCCAAGGCTTTTATCAAAATTTCCGAAAAAGAATTGAACCAAAAAATTGAAGCGCTGAACGAATACCGCTCACAAGCCGGCCGCAGCTATATGGATAAAGATTTTATCCGTTCGCTTGCCAAAGTACGAGGCGTGCAGTGCAACAGTGAATATGCCGAGGCTTTTGAAGTGATTAAGTTGATTGCTTAGCCTGTTATTTAACGCAGTTCCGCAATTATATCTACGTACAAAATACTCGCATAGCCGCTTTAAAAATCATACCCCCGTAACTATCCGCCAAAATATATTTTGGCGGATGAAAAACATTATTCAAATTTAATAACGAATATTCTGAGAAGCTTTGATTAGCAGCCCCAAAAACGTCTTTATTCTTAACCATAAAACTAAAGATTATGAAAAAGACCAAATTGCTACTCAGCATCTCTGTACTTTTAACAGCAATGCTTTTATTTATCTCCTGCCAAAAATAGTTAGCAGATAGCTCTTCGGGAAATGCGAATGTTGCTAAAGTAAATTCTTGGTTAGAGATACAGAAACCGCCTACAAAACCAAACAAAGCTGCCAATGTGGATTTACTGATAGCTAATCTTGATTTTTCGGGGCTTCGGACAGAAAAATCGGAGGATAATCAGCAACTACTGATTGTACCGGTCAAAGATAATTTTAAAACAATCAGTAAAAAAGATTCAATTATAACCGCACTTAATAATTTTAAAGAAACCAACCAGGTGTGGAGCCCAACGGTAAACGATACACTGATAGCTGTAAATATTATTCCGCGGAAAGTAAAAAATATAGTGATCAATAATCTTTTTAAAGAATGAGAAAAAACAGTAGTGCCGGAAATAGAGGTAGAAAGTGATTCGCTTAAAATTGATATTTATGATAACGGCGTAGTGGACGGTGATTCCATTTCTGTTTTTTATAATGATAAAACTGATTGCTTTTAACAGGGTACTTAGTACAAAAGCCATTCATATTAATTTAAATCTTGACCCGCAGAAAGAAGTAAGCGAACTGAGTATGTTTGCCGATAACCTGGGCAAGAATACCGCCCAATACGGCGCTGATGGTAGTAAGCGATGGTAAAACCCGTTATGAAATTCGCATGTCGAGCAGCTTTAATGCTAACGGTACCGTAAGGATAAAGAGAAAAAGCGGCCCCACTTAAACCTTCCGCCTCGGCGGAGAGGCATTAGAAGAT
>CAVZXS010000009.1:0-173220 GCA_963779325.1 uncultured Bacteroidota bacterium
CTTGCGTATTTGAGCTAAAGTACGCTACTCACTATTCACAAACAATTTTTTCAACGCCTTCTTTTCTAATTATTTACAAAAAAATACGCGGTTGCAGCCAGGTAGCGCAAATGCGCAACTATGTTAGTGCTAAATCATCCAATGGACTAATGATTTTCAGCAAATCTTTATTGCTTGTATGCAGGTAAAGAAGTGTGGTTCTTAAGTCATTGTGGCCAAGCAGTTTTTGTATCATAGTTACATCAGTCCCTTTTTCAATTAAATGGGTAGCAAAACTATGACGCAAACTGTGTATACTGCCCGGCCTTAATACACCGGCCTTCTTTTTGGCTGCTTGAAGCACTTCTTGAAGGCTTCTTGCACTATAAGGCGTGCCTTTGGTATTGCCTTCAAATAAGAACCCTTTCCGGTCGGGCTTATAGTGTAATACATAATCTCTCATCATTACCAGTAGTACCGGGCTTAATGATACCAGTCTGTCTTTTTTCCCTTTTCCCTGTTCAATTAAAATACTCATACGTTTACTGTCAATATTATATACTTTTAATGCTATTACCTCACTCACTCTTAAGCCCGCACTATACGCAAGCATCAGCATCGTTTTATGCTTTTTATTTGTTACTGAATTGATGATAGAGGCGATTTCATCTTGGTTAAATACTTTTGGTAAGTGGGATTGTTTCTTCGGACGCGGTATCTCCCAAAAAAACTTTTCCTTTTTCAATACCTGCTCATAATAAAACTTCAAAGCATTCATTCGGCTATGTAATGTGTTCTCAGTTAGTTTCAAAGTCTCATGGCAGTACTGCAAATAGTTCTTAAGTCTTGCAGCAGTAAACTCATCAGCCGGGTGTTGTTTTATTGTTTTCAAGAAAATACCCATTTCATTTAAATAGGTTTTTATTGTAGAAGGGCTATAGGCCTTTAACACAAGCTGTTGTTTCATGGCGGGTAATACATGCTTATTCAACCCCGCGGTCGAATTAGCATTGGGTGTTTTCGTTTTGGGAATGAGTTTGGATAAATATTGAATGCTCGGTTCCCCTCTCCTTGGGAGAGAGGTTACGGGTGAGGCCGATTGAAGCACAGTATTCTTGCTTTGCTTTTCTTTTTTCCTTTCCGCTGCATATTTTTTCAGCGCATCGGTATTCAGTATGGCTTTTTCTTTTAGTGCAGCCTGCAGCAGGCTGTAATATTTTTGTGTATAGGGTATGTACCAACACTTCTTCGTTTGGCTCCATTTGGCTTCGGCCTGCTTGCGTATTATATTATTGAGCGAAGGATAGTTTTCGAAATAAATACCGATGCAGTCCGCTCCGCGATGCTGCAACGGTTTTAGTGTAATTGTTTGCATACCTGAATGTATGAAATGGTTTTTAGGATTGAAAGCATTGCGGGAAGAATTTTTTTTGTTGCACGTGCAGATGGTGTACATCTTTTAATAATAGTTGCAGTCATTGTGCAGCAACGAAAAGATGGTAGCCTTAAAAGGACTTGCTTAATAGATGCTTCATTTCGCTGCGCTCATTCAGCATGACAAGCAGAACGTGGTTTTCAGTTTTCGATACAGTTTCACTAAGTAAGTTTTCTTTTATTTTCATTACATCTTTCTGTATTAGACTGTTATTTTTCTTATAACCTCGTTCTGCTTGTCATGCTGAGGTACGAAGCATCCGGTACGCAAGTCGTTTGTATATCTCTCCTATAATTTCATCGCAATCATACAGGGGAAAACAAAAAAAACGTTTCAATAAGATGCTTGATTTCATTCTTGGGGGAAGGATATTTTTTTATAAGCCGTTTAGGTTGACGGGCAAAGTATTCCGTGGCCTCTATATTATAGTTCATTCAGCAGGTCTTTAGCCTTTTGCAATTTTAATTTTCCTTTCTTGGCAAGATTTACCTGCGCCACGGATCCTTGCAGTTCTTTTATAAATTGGACATTAGCTTTAGACAGCGGACGGGTTTTTACAAATCGAAAATGCTTCAGCATTTCAAGTAAAAACTTGTCTTTATTGTCATCTACTTCTAAGAGGTATTGCATATCGAATGATTAGATTTAAAATTTACGATAATTGACTCTTGCGGCAAAATGATATAATTAATCGGAATCAATTATACTTACTACTTACAACTCACCACTATCTTAAATCTAAATACTATATACTCAGTACTGTATACTTGTAAGTTCACCATTCACTACTTACTTCCGACTTCTTGTTTACTCTTCCTGCTGTTGCTGAAACATATTTTGCTGCTGACATAGCCCCGATAGAAGCGAAAAGCCCCGAGCCGCATTTTGTTTGTCTGTCATCTTGAGCAACGCGAAAGACCTGAAACAAAATGCGGTGAGGGCTTGCAGCGGATAGCGGGGACAGAAGCCGAACGATAGATGAACCCCGACAGCTCATGAGTACTGAAGTAAGAAGTAAGAAGTCGGAAGTCGGAGGTCGGAAGTCAGAAATTGTTGAATAGTTGGGCATTGGATTTTTACTTTTTTACTTTTTACTTTTGACTTTCCTCAAGCCATTTATATAATTCTTTCAAACACTTGTTTATTTCTCATTTGAGTAGCTTAACTTTCCTGAAACTAATTTTATCATGAGAAAGTTATCTTTTTTTGTTACGGCTTTACTTACCTGTGTTGCATTGGTTAGTATTGCCCAGCCCACCTTCCCCGAAAATGGTGTGGCCGATGCCCGTTCGGGCTGTTATGCGTTTACAAATGCCACTATTGTAAAAGATGCGCAAACCACTTTTAAGAATGCGACCCTGGTTATTCGCAAAGGAAAAATTACGGCCGCCGGAGCCGGCGTTGCAATACCCAAAGATGCGGTAGTGGTTGATTGCAGCGGTAAATTTATTTATCCTTCTTTTATTGATTTGTATGCCGATTACGGTACGGCGCAACCTCAGCGTACCGCCGGCGGCTTTAATTTTGCACAACCTGCGCAATTGGAAACCGCTACCAAGGGCGCATACGGTTGGAACCAGGCTATCAAAAGTGAAGCGAATGCCTATAATGTTTTTGCGGTGGATGATGCCAAGGCAAAACCATTGCGTGAACTGGGTTTCGGTTCGGTACTCTCGCATGTAAAAGACGGTATTGCCCGCGGCACCGGCGCTTTTGTTTCATTGGCCAATGAAAAAGAAAACTTAGTTATACTGAAAGAGAAAGCATCGGCGCATTATTCTTTTACCAAAGGAAGTTCTACACAAAGTTACCCGGGTTCTATGATGGGAATGATTGCGTTGCTGCGTCAAACTTATTTGGATGCACAATGGTATAAAACCAAACCCGCCGATGAGGGTTTGAATTTAAGTTTGAAAGCATGGAACGAAAACCAAAGCCTGCCGCAAATTTTTGATGCCGGCGATAAGTGGAACAACCTGCGTGCCGACAGAATTGGTGATGAGTTTGGTGTACAATATATTATAAAAGCGGGTGGTAATGAATACCAACGTATAAAAGAAATGACGGCTACCAAGGCTACTTTTATTTTACCGCTCAATTATCCGCAGGCGCAGGATGTAGAAGACCCGAATGAAGCAAGATTTGTTTCGATGAGTGATATGAAACATTGGGAAATGGCGCCGGCCAACGCCGCAGCCTTTGAAAAAGCGGGTATTCCTTTTTGTTTAACAACAGCCGATTTGCGCAGCACCAATTTATTTTGGGCCAACCTGCGCAAAGCGATGGAATACGGACTGAGTGAAAGCAAAGCAATGGAGGCATTGACAAAAACACCGGCGACACTATTGGGTGTGTATGATATGGTAGGAAGTTTGGATGCGGGTAAGCAGGCCAATTTTTTAATTACTTCGGGTCCTCTGTTTAATGAAAAAACAGTTATTAACCAGAACTGGATACAGGGAATAAAATATGTTATAAAAGATGATGCGGCTGCTAATGCAGCAGGTACTTATAGCCTTACCGTTACATCGCCTGCCGGAAAAGAAACGTATACGCTGGATGTAAAGAGCAGTAGCTCTGTTACAATGTTTGCCAAGGATACATTGAATACTAAATTTAATAACGATGGTAAATTAATAAAGCTGAGTTACGCACCCATGGTACGCAGGCAGCGCCCCGCCGGGCCGCCTGCGGGTCAGCCACCTGCCGAAGGGCAACGACCGCCGGGCGGAATGCCCGGACGCGGAGCCGGTGCCGATCAGCCATTGCCTGCCAATGCTACGCAACTGAGCGGTGTAAGTAATGGTAAAGAATGGAACGGTACGGGTATCGATTCATCGGGCAATGCACTTACATGGACAGCCGTTTTTGTAAAAGCTGCCGAACTAAAACCGGACAGTGTAAAGAAAAAAGAAACTCCTGTGATGGGTAAAGTCATTTATCCTTTCGAGCCCTTTGGTTGGGAAGAAGGTAATGCACCCAAGCAGGAAAACATTTTAATAAAAAATGCTACCGTATGGACGAATGAAAAAGAAGGTGTATTGCAAAACGCGGATGTATTAATTAAAAACGGAAAGATAGCAGCAGTAGGAAAAAACCTTACTGATGCCGCGGCAAAACAAATTGACGGCACCGGTAAGCATGTAACTGCCGGTGTAATAGATGAACATTCACATATCGCGGCGGCATCTATCAACGAGGGCGGGCAATCGGTAACATCGGAAGTGCGTATCGCCGATAACCTGAATCCCGATGATGTAAATATTTATCGCCAATTGAGTGGTGGTGTTACTTCATCGCATATTCTGCATGGCTCGGCCAATGTAATAGGCGGACAAACACAATTAATAAAACTGCGCTGGGGGGCTAATGATGATGAGTTGAAATTTAAAAATTGGGACGGGCAAATAAAATTCGCATTGGGCGAAAATGTAAAACGTTCCGCCGCGCCATTGGGCAACAATCGCTACCCCGATACAAGAATGGGCGTAGAGCAGGTGTTGGTGGATGCTTTTACCCGCGCCAAAGATTATCAGAAAGCTTGGAAAGAATATGAAGCCAATAAAAATAAGAAGGGTGTTACTGCAGTTGCACCGCGCAGAGATTTGGAACTGGACGCCTTGGTAGAAATTTTGGATAAGAAAAGATTTATTACCTGCCACTCGTATGTACAGAGTGAAATAAACAGTGCTATGGACGTAGCCAACAAAATGGGTTATACGGTAAATACATTTACCCATATATTGGAGGGATACAAAGTAGCGGATAAAATGAAAGCGCATGGTTCCAATGTGTCTACCTTCTCCGATTGGTGGGCGTATAAAATGGAAGTGCAGGATGCCATTCCTTACAACGCGGCTATCATGCACAATGTAGGTTTGAACGTAGCAATTAATTCGGACGATGCGGAAATGGCGAGACGACTGAACCAGGAAGCCGGTAAGATTGTAAAGTACGGCGGCGTATCGGAAGAAAATGCATTAAAGATGGTAACACTGAACCCCGCAAAAATGCTGCATGTGGATGACAGGGTAGGAAGCCTGAAAGCGGGTAAGGATGCCGACGTAGTAGTATGGAGCGATAACCCGCTGAGCATTTATGCAAAATCATTATACACTATCGTGGACGGTACTGTTTATTTTGACAGAGCCAAAGATGAACAGATGCAAAAATGGATTGATACGGAAAGAAGCCGCATTGTTAAAAAAATGAACGGTGAAAAAAGGAGCGGCGCATCGGTAATGCCGGCACAACCAAGTTATCATGTCATACTTTCCTGTATGGATCATGCACATAATCACGGCATACTGGAAATTGACGGCGAAGAGCAGCAATAATTTTTTAAGATTAAAACTGTTTAAAAGATTTTTTAAAAATCAAACGAGAAAAAATGAAAAAGACAATAATATATATAGCCTGCTTATTTTCCTGTTACCGCTTAGCGGCGCAGGAAACCATTTTGCCGGCGACCAAACAAAAACAGACCGAAGTAATTGCCAATGCCACCATTCATGTAGGCAACGGCGAGGTGTTTGAAAACGCCTCTATTGTAATTACTGATGGAAAAATTACCGCCGTTGGAAAAAACATTACCGTTCCCGCCGGCGCCAATGTTACCAATGCGCAGGGCAAACATGTTTACCCGGGTTTGATATTACCGGTTACCAATTTGGGTTTGATAGAAATAAATGCGGTACGTGCTACCAACGATGCGCAGGAAATAGGAGAGTTGAATCCGAATATACGTTCCATCATTGCGTACAATACCGATTCGAAAGTGATTAATACACTACGCTCCAACGGCATATTGCTGGCCAATATAGTACCGCAGGGCGGATTGATCAGCGGTTCATCATCCGTAGTACAATTGGATGCATGGAACTGGGAAGACGCGGCATATAAAACCGATGCGGGTATACATTTTAATATGCCGTCATTGATGCCCCGTCCGCGTGGCTTTGGCGGTTTCGGCGGCGGCGGTCCGCAGCAACCGCCTTCCGATCCGGTAAAAGAAGGTTTGGAGAAAATAGAAATGATTAAAAGTTTTTTTCGCGAAGCGAAAGCATACGCTGCTGTAACCGCACATACCGAAACCAATTTAAAATTGGAAGCGGTAAAAGGTTTGTTTGATAAAAAACAAAAATTATATGTGCATGCCAATACGGTAAAGCAAATGCTGATTGCATTGGATTTTGTAAAAGAATTCGGTTTTGATGTAGTGATTGCAGGCGGCAGCGACAGTTGGCAGATAGCTGATTTGCTGAAACAAAATAATATATCAGTTGTACTGGGGCAGGCGCACAACTTGCCTACTGCGGAAGATGATGATATTGACCAGCCTTATAAAACAGCGGCGGCTTTGCAAAAGGCCGGCGTATTATTTTCTTTGAATGATGATGATCCGCAAACCCGCGGCCGTAATCTTTCTTTCAATGCAGGTACAGCTTCTGCGTACGGACTTACCAAAGAACAGGCGTTGCAAGCTATGACACTTAATGCCGCAAAAATTTTAGGAGTAAGTGATAAAACCGGCAGCATAGAAACAGGTAAGGATGCGAATATTATTATCAGTACCGGCGATATACTTGACATGCGTACCGGCGTGGTGACGGACGCTTTTATACAGGGCCGCAAAATTAACCTGGATGATAAGCACAAGCAGCTGAATGAAAAATATAATATTAAATATGAATTGAAGAAGCCGTTTTAAAAAAGAACACGATGTATTGTAATTTTATTAAAGAGTTATAATAAGCAAGAGGCTGTTTTAAATTTTTAAGACGGCCTCTTTTTATTTTGGTAAGCTGCGCAATGGGATACTTCTTTAATAATCTTCAAATATCACCTGAAAGGGTCAATCTCTCTTATTTCAAATAGTACAACTTTGTAAGCTGCAGGCATTGTTTCCACCGGTTCCTGAAAAAATTGTAAATTACATATATAAGTAAACGGGTGTTCAAATAAAGTCTGTATATACATAATGCTTTTATGAAACTACTTATTACTTTTTTCTTACTCTTTATTATTGCCGCAGAAAAAGCGGATGCACAAGACATAGAAACCATTCTCGCCGGTTTAAAATCTGACAGGCAAAAAGCGGATACTTTGTATGCTTTCGGGATGAAGCATTTCGTAAAATCGAAGTTCGATAGTGCTCGCTTTTATTTTAACAGGGCGGCCGGCTTTGCCGAAAAAACAGGTAGCGACAGCCTGGTTGCCAAATTTTACCTGGCGCAGAGCAATGCTTTTATATTAAGTAATAATACCGGGGAAGGTTTGCTGGTGTTGAATTATTTAAGTTCCCGCTTTACGAATCTCCCGTCTTATAATTTGCAGGAGAGATTTTTAATGTTAAATGCCATGGGGTTTGAAAGATTACATAAAATTGATTCGGCCCTGTATAATTATCTTCAATGTGAGCTGTTGAACAGCAGGGCAAACCCATACAAAAATTGGGTTTTGTATTCACAAATGGGATTTATATTTCAACAATCGGATGCTCTTGCAGAAGCGAAAAATAATTTATAAAGGCATATGAATTACCAAGGCAGGTAATATAAGGATAGACCGCGGCATAGTTTTATACCGGCTTCGGCAACCTGTATTATCAATGGGGCAAGGCGGAAAAATTTGCTGCCATTATAGATGAGCAGCAAAAATTTATTCAATCAGGTAAAAAGGATTACTCAAAAGATCCGGAACACAAGATGCTTTTTGTGGATTGGAAAAAGGAACCGTTTGAAAAGAAAGTGGCATTTATGAAAAATGTAAAAGAGCAGTTTACTAAAGAAGGGTCTGCTTCAAACGCAGGACTGGCGAACCTGCACCTTGCCGCTTTTTATGAGGAAACGGAGCGGTATGAAACAGCGCTGAAGTATGTATTGGAAAATAAAGCATTGTTGGAGGAGGGAAAGGATGTTATTAAAATATACATCAATGCGAAGCAGACTTTACAGGCTGTTGAAAAAAGGCAGGGAGGACACAGGAAGCAATCGCAATGGCGGATAATTTGTTTGCTCTTAAGGATAGTATTTTAAAACTGCAGCAAAGGGAAACACTGATACCTTGAAACAAAATACGAAACGGAGAAAAAAGATAAAGATATCGCATTACTGAATTCAGAAAATCAATTAAGTGCATATAAATTGGATGAGGAAAGAGATTTATTGGCTAAGGAGAGAGATTTGAAAGAAGTATTAATCAGGGAGGGTTTGTTAAAAGATTCAATAATGAGCAGGGAAAAAGAAAACAGCGAATTATTAAGCAATCGAAAATGATTTAAAAAAATTGCAACTGGCTAATGAGCAGGCTTTGAAAGAGGCTGTTTCCCGGGAAAATATATTGAAAGGAGATCAATTGATAAAAGAAAAAAGAGTACGGAGGCAGTTGCTGGCAGGCGCATCTTTATTATTTCTCAGCGGGGTAATTATTTTTTTTATGTACCGCAATCAAAGAGCTAAGAATCGCATTATCCAAAAACAGGCGGACGATTTACAAACGCTTATGAAAGAAATTCATCACCGGGTTAAAAATAATTTACAGGTTATTTCCAGCCTGCTTGATCTGCAGTCGCTTTCTATAAAGGATAAACATGCGGCAGGCGCCGTACGCGAAGGAAAAATAAGGGTGCAATCCATGGCGCTGATTCATCAAAACCTGTATAATGAAGGAAATATAAAAGGAATACGTGATGGAAGATTATATAAAAAAATTAGTTGAAAATTTATTTAATTCCTACAATATTCAGACAAGATAAAATTCAATTGGTAACGGATATCGATCATTTAAATCTTGATGTGGATACTGTAATCCCGTTAGGCTTGATTATAAATGAATTGATCAGCAACTCGCTTAAATATGCATTTAAAGAAAAAGAACACGGGAGAAATTTATGTTGCTTTAAAAGAAAGTGATAAGCATTTGGAATTGGAAGTAAGAGATAACGGGTGCGGCTTTCCGCCCAATTGGAGCAAGATACAAAGCAATTCATTCGGGTATGGTTTAGTACAGGCATTTGCACAAAAACTAAAAGCGAAATTAGATATTTATAATAACGGTGGTGCTTGTGTATCAATGAATATAGCACGATATAAGCGGGCATAATATTTTTTTATGAGTGAATTTAAAATACTGATAGTAGAAGATGAAGCCATCATAGCTAAGAACATCGCCGTGTATTTGAATAACAGCGATTTTACCGTAAGCGGTATCGCTTATGATGGATGAGGAAGCTATGTTTCAATTGAAACAAAATACACCTGATGCGGCTATATTGGATATTAACCTGGATTGTGAAACTGACGGAATAGAAATAGCGGAGTACATCAACAAATATTCACGCATATTCCTTTTTTATATCTTACATCGCATGCCGATAAAGATACACTTGAACGGGCCAAGAAAACAGAACCGTGGGGTTATATTGTAAAACCGTTTAATGAAAAAACCCTGCAGGCTTCACTTGAAATCGCCATCTCTAATTTTGCGCAGCGCAGTAACCGGGAAATACCGCATATCAATTTCGAAAAAATAAATAAGAATCTTATAAGCCCCGTGAGCGAAAGAGAGTTTGATGTTTTACATCTCATTTATGAAGGGAAACCTAACCGGCAGATTGGCGAAACTTTATTTATTTCGATGAACACGGTGAAAAGACATATCAATAACGCCTATCTAAAACTTGATGTCAACTCCCGCTCTACAGCCATTGTACGGCTTCGTGAACTGATGATGAAATAATTCCCTTTCTGCATTGATCTCTTCGGCCGGCAAACAACATTTTTAACTGCATAATATCAACGCAGGTTAATTGCAATTACCGGTTAGTGGTATTTTTTAATTTCACCCAAAAGGGTCAAGGAATATTTTTAGTGATGAAAGAATTTTGAGTTAACAAATATTTCTTTCAAACATTAAACCCCGAGTCATGAAAAAGAATTCAAAAAAAATTTCATCCTTATTACTTATAGTTCTTGCACTAACAATGAGCCAATGTAAAAAAGAAAAGGATGAAACAGATGCATGCAAAATCTGTAAGGCATTGGCTGCAGGCCCCGATCACCCGACAATTCAAAAAGAAGTGTGTACACCGGAAGAAGAGCTGGTCTTTAGAAATGCCAACTCGGGAAGGGAAATTACTTGTAATTGAGGACTGAAAAAGGTAGAACTGCCTGACTTTTTCTGTAAGCATGAACAGAGAAGAACCGTCACGGGCCGGGTAATTCGTATCGCAGGTTTTTCTGATACTATAGCAAGGTAGTAAATTGTCCCGGCGTGTATTTTTAATTTTCTTTTTGGTTAATGCTCACTAATGGTTTTATTATTTAGTTTTTAAACTCTTATTTATGAAGCAATTATTTTTAACCGGATTTTGTATTATTATTTTTGTTTGCGCACAGGCACAATCTGTAGCCATCAACAATGACGGGTCATTGCCCAATACCGCCGCCATACTGGATATTAAAAGCGCTAACAAAGGGATTTTGATTCCGCGGGTAAGTCTAACTAATGAAAATGATAATACTACTATCCCATCCCCGGCAGTTTCTTTGCTTGTTTTCAATACTAACTTATCACTTCCGAATGGTCGGGGGTTTTATTTTTGGGATGGGAGTAAATGGAATAAACTATCTGAAGGCGGTAATGCCCCAAATAATTTTTCCTGGAACATTGGCGGAAATAATGCCAATAGTGCCAATTTTATTGGCACCACCAATAACATACCTCTTATTTTTAAAAGCAATAACGTCCTTTCCGGTATAATTGACCCTAATGCGTATAACAGTTTTTTTGGATACAGCGCAGGCAGCCAAAACATAACGGGGCTTCAAAATGTCTTTTTGGGGGCATACGCCGGCAATGAAAATTTGACAGGAAGCAAGAATGTTCTTATAGGCTACGAGGCCGGAAGAGAAGGTACGATAGGTGATTCAAATGTATTTGTGGGCCATGGAGCCGGCAGAAACAAAAAGGGTGAAAAGAACGTGGCTGTTGGTTTTAATGCGTTATCTGCAGGTTATGAGAGTGCAAATTATAATATTGCCATTGGATATGAAGCCGGTAAAAACGCAGGAAATACATATACTCTTCGCAGTGGAGGGGGTGTTTATATTGGAACTGCGGCAGGATATAATGCTACGGGCGGTATAGCTATTGGCGACAGCAGCTGTAAAAACTGCCAAACACCGGAAGCGTTTGTTAATATTGCTATTGGCCATTTATCGTTGCTGAACACGACATCAGGAATAAAAAATACTGCTCTTGGAATTAATACACTTTTGAAAAATACAACAGGCGGAGAAAATACAGCTATTGGCTTCGATGCATTACAAAAAAACACAATAGGCATAAATAATGTTGCAGTTGGTAATGATAATTCAATTGAAAACACTACCGGCTTTAACAATACTTCAGTAGGTGCAAGAACGCTACTGAATAATAACTCCGGTGAGAATAATACAGCCCTTGGATTTGAAGCTTTATCTGTAAATACAATTGGCGATCGTAATACGGCTATCGGGGTTAGCGCGGGGCCGCTAAATAATAACTTTCTTAATACCAGATGTATAGGTTACAATGCCCGGGCTTCTACCGGAAATACGATGGTGTTTGGTAATAATGTGGTAACCCGATGGGCTTTTGGCGTTACACTCACAATAGGCACGACAAAGCATTGGAAGTAGGTAGCACGCTACTAATGGGAACGGCGCCTATCTTACTACGGGTGGTACTTGGACCAATACTTCGTCCCGACTAAAGAAAGAAGATTTTTCAGCTGTTAAAGGTTTGGAGTTATTGCAAAAAGTTAAAGAGCTGCCGGTTCAGCGTTGGAAATATAAAGGCACCAATGAATATCATATCGGCTCGGTGGCTGAAGATTTTTACAAAGCTTTTGGTTTAGGTATGGATGATAAAGGCATCAGCACGGTGGACCCTTCGGGTATTGCCCTGGCAGCCATACAGGAACAGCAGAGGATTATCGAAAAACAAAATGATCTCATTTTACAATTGCAAAAAAGAATTGAGGCTTTGGAGAAAATAGTTCTAAATAATAAAAATTAATATAAAATATAATATCCGCTCTGAAGCACCGGATGACTGACGATGAAAAGCCTCGGGGGAGTTATCAACAGCTTAAGGAATAGTGTTTTTTCGCGCCAATAGAATGATACAAAGTAAAGCGTTGAATAACTCACCCGGTTTTATTACGCTGATCACAAGTCAATATTGACCTGCTGCACACTTGTTTTTTTGAGGAGCGGCCGGCAGTGATGGATTTTTTAACTATTTAAAGCAGTGAGCTATGAAAAAAAATTTACTTCTTATCTTATCATTATTCATTTGCACACTTTTTTCTACCGTAATTTTTGCACAAGCTCCGGCTAATGATGAATGCACGGGAGCAACTGTAATTACCACTGTTCCTTTTGGCCCTTCTTGTTCATCATCGGTAATTGCAACTACGTTGAGTGCCACGCAATCGTCGCCTGATCCTTCATGTACTTCCACAGATAATAATGATGATATATGGTATAAGTTTACCGCGGCGTCATCATCAGTAATTATTCGTTTTGGAAATATTACCAATAATACTACCGGTGGCGGGGCTATAGCCGGTTATGCATTATATGATGCATCATGCCCATCCGGCACTACAAATATATTTTGTAATAACTTGGGATCAGCAGGTGCGGGATATAAGATTTTTGACGGACTAACTATTGGCCGGGAGTATTATCTGCGTTTCTGGTCTTCATTAACCGGAACAAGTACTATCAGTTTTAATTTTTGTGTACAGGACGTACCGGCAGCACCGGTAAACGATGAGTGCAGCACTGCCGCGGCTATTACTCCGCAACCATTTAGTACCAATTGTACTTCTGTAATATCTGCTGCAACTGCAGGCGCTACTCAATCATTGCCCGATCCTTCCTGTTCTAATAGTTTTAATAATGATGATATCTGGTATTCATTTATAGCGGTTTCAAATATAGTACGTATCAGTTTTAGCAATGCAAGGCAGGCATTAAGCTCCGGCAATGCCAATATTGGCTATGCGTTGTATGAAAATAGTTGCCCCGCATCTTCAACTGCTTTTAGTTGCAACATAAATATAGGGGGAGGGTCCGGTAGTGCGTTGATTGCTGGACTTACACCCGGCAACACTTATTATCTTAGCTTCTTTTCTTTTGGTGCTAATAATTATATGACATTCGATTTTTGTTTACAGGATGTGTCACCGGCGCCGGGTAACGACGAATGCAATAATGCCGCTGTTATAATACCTCAATCATCAGGTACAATTTGTAATGCACCAATTGCCGCTACTACTGTTGGCGCTACTCAATCATTGCCCGATCCTTCCTGCGCCAATAATTACAATAATGATGATATATGGTACTCGTTTGTTGCGGTTACGAATGGCATTCGAATTAATTTCAGTAATGCCAGGCAGGTAGTAAGCTTCGGCAATGCCAACGTTGGTTATGCGTTGTATGAAAATAGTTGCCCGGCATCCTCAACCACTTTTAGTTGCAACATAAATATCGGGGTCGGTTCCGGTAGTGCGTTGATTGCGGGACTTACACCCGGCAACACTTATTATCTTAGCTTCTTTTCTTTTGGTGTTAATAATTATATGACATTTGATTTTTGTTTGATCAATGAAACGATTGTTGCGAATGATGAATGCAATAATGCAGTTACATTGACTGTTACAAATGGTTTTTGTGTAACGCCGTCCCCGGGTAATCTTTTTAATGCTACCACATCACCGGGTTTTGGTTCACCTGTTTGCGCAGCTCTTTCGGGCAGCGAAGATGTTTGGTTTAAGGCAACTATACCTGCATCAGGAAATTTAATTGTGCAAACATCAGCAGTCAATACAAACATCAACGAGTTGGTAATGGAAGCTTACAGCGGATCTTGCGGGGGTACTAAGTTTAATAACCTGTGATGATGATAGCAACCCGGATTCTGCACCATCTGCACTTCATCCCCGAATAACACTTACGGGCAGAACATCGCGGAGAGGTTATTTATTACCGGGTGTTGGGAAAAGGTTCCATAAATAACGGACCATTTGTTATTTGTGCTGTTGACACTTCTGTTTTACCGGCAATTTCCGGCGGAGGAAATTGCATTGCAGCGAACGCAGTAACTATCAATTCTGCGAATAATAACCTGTATAGGTGGGTACCGGTTATAAATAATGCAGGAAATATTACGGGGGCTGAAATTTAGAGAGGTAAATGATTTGGGAACTATTAACACTTCGCTATTTGTTAATACTGCGGGAGCAGTAAGAAATGAAAACGGAAAATATTATTTAGACAGGAATATTACACTAATACCAACTAATAATGCGTCTGCATAAATCCAGCTTATAATAAGAGAGGCGAATTGGCGGCTTTGCAGGCTGCAGACCCGTCAATTACAAGTGCGGCCGATTTAAAAATTACAAAAACCTCATCTGCCTGTCAATCGGTGCTAAGCGGAACACCAACTGTTATTAACCAGAGCGACAATGCTGCTTACGGAAGCGATTTTTATTTACAATTTTTAACGCCTTCCTTTTCAAGCTTCTATATTGACGGGTTAACCGGTGCATTGCCGGTGATTATTACCGATTATTCTGCTGTGTGTAATAACGGTAATGTAATTGTAAGCTGGATAACAGCTTCTGAAATCAACAATAAGTTTTTTACAGTAGAAAAAAGCAGGGACGGGACAAGTTTTGAAACATTGATTACAGCGAGCGGCGAAATAAATTCTTTGGGTAATAAAAAATATTCCGTTACTGATTTACATCCGTTTGAAAACAAAACTTATTACCGGCTTAAGCAAACTGACAATGACGGAAAGGAACAATATTTTAAAATATTGATAGCCGCATGCGGTGATAATAATAAAGCAATTGCATTGTACCCTAACCCCGTTTCAGATGAGTTATTAATTGAGATGAATAAAGATTTTAAAAAGGGCAAAATAAAAATATTCTCTGCGTCAGGTGCTTTCATAAAAGAATCAGCGTATTCTGCAAAGGCGGGGAGTATTAATAGATTTAATACGCAAAGCTTTTCAAAGGGTATCTATTTACTTCAAATAGTAAATGAAAAAGAGCAAATGAAGGTCTTAAAGTTTGTAAAGCAGTAATAACAGATAACTCGATAAGTTTTAATGAAACATAATAAACCTGTATGGACGACGATATAACTTAAAAGGGATGTTTAAAAAAGAAAAGCCCGTCCTGATTTTTCAGGACGGGCTTTTCTTATATATTAAATTTCGCTTATAAAGGATATAAATTTTATTTAGCATCTTTCCCATGACACTGCTTGTATTTTTTTCCGCTGCCGCAGGGGCAAGGGTCATTACGGCCAATCTTGGGCCCCACGGTTACCGGTACCAATTTATCTTTTTCATTGGCTGCATAATCTTCGCCTGCTTCATCTACGGCGTCTTTGTTCGCCTTCATTTTACTGTAATCCGTTTTTTGCTGACGACCTTCTTTCAGTTGCGCCGTTTCTTCCTGTACCGGTAATTGTGCATGGCACAAAAAGGATACTATGTCTTTATTCACTTCAGCATCCATATTGCGGAACATACTGAAGGCTTCTACCTTATATATTACCAACGGATCTTTTTGCTCCAGGTAAGCTGTTTGTACACTTTGTTTTAAATCGTCCATGGCACGCAGATGCTCTTTCCATGTGTTGTCAATTTCCAATAAGGTTACCACCCGTTCCATAGCGGCGCACATTTCTTCGCCGTTACTGTCCAGCGTTTTTTTCATGTTGGTCAGTACATTAATTCCTTTCTTGCCATCGGTCATAGGCACTACTACGTTTTCTATATTATTGCCTTGTGTAAGTCGTATGTTTTTGAAAACCGGTAATGCCTGGTTCTTCAGCTTTTCTTTTTTATGCTGATAATTCAAGGTTGCTTCATCATACAAATTATCAATCAACTTGTTTACTTCGCCTTTCTTAAATTCTTCTTCGCCAATTTTTGTATCTAATCCAAAGTTTACAATACAGGCCAATTTGAATCCTTCAAAATCTTCCTGCTCACGATAACCGTTTACTAAACTTTCGGCTACGGTAGAAAACGCATTATCAATATCCAATGCTAGCCGCTCGCCAAATAATGCATGCTGACGTTTACCGTACACCACGTTACGTTGCTTATTCATTACATCATCATATTCCAACAAACGCTTACGTATACCAAAATTATTTTCCTCTACTTTCTTTTGCGCTCTTTCAATGGATTTGGTAATCATGCTGTGTTGAATTACATCGCCTTCTTTGTAACCCAACTTATCCATCATGGATGCGATGCGGTCGCTGCCGAACATACGCATCAAATCATCTTCTAATGAAACATAAAACTGCGTAGTACCGGGGTCGCCCTGTCTTCCTGCACGGCCGCGCAACTGCCTGTCCACACGACGGCTTTCATGTCTTTCAGTTCCTACAATAGCCAAGCCACCGGCTTCTTTTACGCCGGGGCCCAATTTAATATCCGTACCGCGACCGGCCATATTGGTAGCAATAGTTACAGCACCGGGCAAACCTGCTTCGGCTACTACCTGTGCTTCACGGCTGTGTTGTTTTGCATTCAATACATTGTGCGGAATTTTTTTCTGTTGCAGCATACGGCTCAGCAATTCACTAACTTCTACCGACGTGGTACCAACTAATACCGGTCTACCCGCATTTCTCAGCGTTTCTATTTCATCAATGGCCGCTTTATATTTTTCTCTTTTTGTTTTGTACACCAAATCTTGTTGATCCTTACGTATCATGGGTATATTGGTAGGCACTGTAACCACATCCAATTTATAAATACTCCACAGCTCGGCTGCTTCCGTTTCGGCGGTACCCGTCATACCGCAGAGTTTATGATACATACGGAAAAAATTCTGTAGTGTAACGGTAGCATATGTTTGTGTAGCTGCTTCTATCTTTACATTTTCTTTTGCTTCAATGGCCTGGTGCAAACCATCGCTGTAGCGACGGCCTTCCATAATACGACCGGTTTGTTCATCTACAATTTTCACGGCGCCGTCTATTACTACATACTCTACATCTTTGGCAAATAAAGTATATGATTTTAATAACTGCTGCACCGTATGTATACGATCAGCTTTCAGGGAGTAGTCATTCAGTATCTGTTCTTTCAGTTGTAATTTTTCATCCTGCGACGCGGCGTTTTTTTCTACATCATTTAAGCTTAACACCAATATCCGGTAATACAAAAAACTCAGGGTCTTCATTGGCCTTGGTAATCATATTCAGGCCCTTGTCAGTCAAATCAACTGAATTATTTTTTTCATCAATATGAAATAATAATTCTTCATCAATGATATGCATGTTGCGTTGCTGATCCTGCAAGTAATGATTCTCCGCCTTTTGCATTTTTACTTTTATACCGGGTTCGCTCAAAAATTTAATAGTAGGACCGTATTTGGGCAAACCGCGAAAAGCACGGAACAAATACATGCCGCCGCTTTTAGGATCATCATCGCCTTCGGCAAATTTTTTCTTGGCTTCCGTTAAGCAGTTACGTACAATTCTTTCCTGCTCTGTTACCAACTGCAGTATACGCGGTTTCAGGAGATGGTATTGCTGATCTTCGCCTCCGCTTGCAATAGGCCCCGAGATAATCAACGGTGTTCTTGCATCATCAATCAATACACTGTCTACCTCATCCACCATGGCGAAATGGTGTTTGCGTTGCACCATTTCCTCAGGACTGTGTACCATATTATCACGCAGGTAATCAAAACCGAATTCATTATTGGTACCGTAGGTAATATCGGCGAGATAAGCCTGTCTTCTTTCTTCACTATTGGGTTGATGCTTATCAATACAATCTACTCTCAAACCAAGCCATTCAAAAATAGTTCCGTTCCATTCCTGGTCACGACGGGCCAGGTAATCATTTACCGTAACTATATGTACACCTTCACCGGCCAATGCATTTAAGTAAGCGGGTAATGTTGATACCAATGTCTTTCCCTCACCGGTTGCCATCTCGGCAATTTTGCCTGAGTGCAATACGGCGCCGCCTATCAACTGCACATCATAGTGTACCATATTCCAGGTTACTTGCCCGCCGGCAGCGGTCCAAGTATTTTGATAATTGGATTTGTCTCCGTCAATGGTTATATATTCTTTTTTTATACTCAGATCGCGATCAAGTTGTGTAGCAGTAGAAATGATTTCGGTATTTTCTTTAAACCGGCGGGAGGTTTCTTTTACTACCGCAAATGCTTCGGGCATTATTTCAAGTAATGCTTCTTCTATCAGTTCATCACGTTTCTTTTTTAATTTATCTACTTCGCCGTAAATGGCATCCTTACCCAGCAAGTCATTAAAGGGAAGATCATCCGCTCTTTTATTTGTATCGGCTATTTCAGCGTCAATGCCGCTGAGGTGTTGTTTGATTCTGTCGCGAAACTCCTGCGTTTTATTCCGCAATTGATCGTTGGTAATGGATTTATAAGCTGTAAAATGAGTATTTACTTTGGCTATAATGGGTTGAATGGCTTTTACATCTTTTTCCGATTTGCTGCCACCAAACATTTTTGAAAGAAATCCTAACATATAAATTTTTATTGAAATTTAAATTTCGGTTAATAGTTTTTGCCCTCGCTTTTGAGGATTTAAATGATTGTCAAATAATATGCTGCAATTATTTACAGGCCAATTTGACAGCCCCGAAAACCTCTTTTGGAGGAAGGCAAAGATAGTGTTTCATTTTGAGCCCGCCGAAGGCGGCAAGGGTTTTAAGTTTTTCAGGAAATAATGGCTTTATACGGGAGCCAGAGTAAGTGGTTATTAGAATCTTGTAAAGCCAGATTTACAACTCGAAGGAATCTCAAAAAGTTAATAGACTGCTTATTACAACCTGCATTTTGCTAACGTTGTAGCATTAGCCTCACTAGTTACGGTTCGATGCCTAAAATTAATAAAGGAACCGGCGGACTATTTCGCCCTTGCCTCATTACATTGTAAACCTCACCTTCGTAGTAAGCAACTCCGCTACTCATTTGTGCTTGCATTTTCTTCGTTGGTAAAATCTCGATGCCTAAATTAATTACACCGCCAGAATAAAACAACATGTGTTTTACAAACAGGTCAAAAGCTACAAAGGCATATTTGCCAAATTGGACTTCTACTGCAATTTTGTCTTTTACAAAATCAGTTTGATTGTAGCTGTAGATTGGTTCCTTTTCTCCGTTTGCAACGAGAAATTCCTTTTGTTCTTTAGCAGACATTAAAACACTTTTTTCCATCAATTCTCGGTTGAGAGTTATATAATAATTATAACGACTCTCTTCCCATTTTCTTTTATAGAATTCAGTGTTGAATGCTATATTTAGGTCAATAGGTGATAATAAGCTGTTGCCGATTTTTCTTTTTTCCTTGCTGATTTTAGTTCTCAATTTTTCAGCATCAATATTTGTTATGACTTCTTTTATCTCTTTATATAAATTGTTGTGGTGTACTATTAGATATTCTTCACCGTTCAAGTGGGAATACTTCTGTGCTATTTTCATTTATTATCCGTTTAAAAAATTTAAAGTAAGCCATTCCTCCGGAACTCTTGAAACTTTGTCATTACCTGTTGGCTTATGAATGGGCTTGTTAATTGGTCTGAATTTTAGCGTTCCTTCTTTTAATTCATTTATTCTTTGTCTTGCAATTTTGCAATAAGCCTCTTCTTTTTCTATGCCGATTGCGTTACGGTTATTCTTTATTGCACCGATAACAGTTGAACCAACCCCTGAAAACGGGTCAAGTACCCAACTGGTTTCTTCTGTCAATGCTAACACGCAGCGTTCAACTAATTCAATTGGAAACTGACAAGGGTGGTCAACCTTTTCGGGGTGGTTTGATTTTACATTGGGAATATCCCACATTTCTTTATCCCAATCATGTTGAATTATTTCCCAAATATCGCTTGGGTTTTTGCCTAACGGATTACCTGATACTTGTCCTTTCTTTGGACCTTTAAAATGTCGTTTACCCGGATATTTTGAGGGTACTCTAACATTGTCAAGATTAAAAATATATTCATTTGTTTTGCTGAACCATAGTATAGTTTCGTAACGTCCGCTAAAACGATTTGAAGCATGAAGGCCATGTCCGAAATGCCAGATAATACGGTTACGAAGTTGCAGCCCGTGTTTTTTGAAAATTTGATAATAGAAAATGTCAAGCGGGAACACTTCGCCTTTATCAACATAATTTCCAACTTGCCAACATATATTTCCTTTATTCGATAGTGTTCGAACTAATTCCTCGATGATTTCTTCCTGGGTCTCCAGGTATTTTTCTATACTGGTCTTTGTCTCGTAGGACTTGCCGACGTTATAAGGGGGAGATGTTAGTATAAGATCAAATTTTCCATCCTCAATCTTTTTAAGAACGGTCAAACAATCGCCTTTTTTTATTCCATAATCTATACCAGGGCTTATATAATCAAACATCGGTTCTTGAGTTTTCATTTGTCTTGCTAAGTTAATTAGTTCAAATTTAGTGTAATAATGTTAAGTCGGGTAAATGAAGTTTTTGGAGCTTTAATTGTTGGGTAAAATTGGTTGATAAACTTTAGGTTCAACTGAATTGCAGGCGAGTAACGACTTTATAAGGCAGCCGGGGGTGGTTTTTTATTAAACCGCTCATGTAGTTTAAAATGTCGGGGCCTTAAACTTTGCTTTCCGGATTACCTTTTCTTTAACTTACTTTACAGCAAATAAAGAATTAAAAGACAAACGCACTTGTATGACCTTTTCGAAAACCGGTTCACTTATTTTCGCTGTTCTATTACTCACATCTTGCAACAATAATAATGAATTTGACGAAGGCGAAGATGTGAATCCCAAAGCCGTTTATTTGGATTACAGTATTACGGGCGAAGAAGAAAACGAAGACATCACCTGCAAATTTCAATTCAGAACCCGGGGGTCCGAAGGCGCCGCATTGGTATTAAACAGCCCCGCAAAAATAGAACTGGACGGAGAGCAACTGACAGCGGACAGCAGCAAGCTGGGCGGTGCATATTATGAAATTCAAAAACCGCTTGCTGCCTTTACCGGTAAGCATATAATTACTTATACCGATTTGAGTAAAAAAGAATTTACCGAAGAGTTTGAATTTACACCTTTAAGCCTTGTCGGCGATATACCTACCGTAATAAGTCGCAACGATTTCAGTTTTCAGCTCGAAGGATTAGAGCCCGAAGACTATGTTACTGTTGTTATTACCGATACCGTTTTCGGATCAGATGGTATTCATCAAATAGATACGGTAAAAAATGGCCGGTTAGTAATAGCCCCTGAGCAGTTGCAGAACCTGGCCAACGGCCCGATTACCCTTATTTTATCGAAAGAAACAGAGAAACCGCTTAAAAACCCCGGTGTTGAGGGCGGCAAAATAACCACCGAATACAGCTTGCGACGTGAGTTTGAGTTAAAGAATGTTCCTGCTCCTTAGCCTGTTGTTTCTTTTTTTCAAAACCCTATGGAATTTTGCCCCGCTGACTGTACTTTTGCGGCCGGAAACGGAAGCCTGGATAATATATATAAGACAGGGCTTTTTTCGTCTCCATAACAACAAACTATAAACTCGCAAAATGGCCGGTCAATTAAAAGAAGTTCGTAACCGTATAAAATCGGTTCAAAGTACACAACAGATTACTAAGGCTATGAAAATGGTGAGCGCCGCCAAATTGCGTCGTGCACAGGATTCCATTGTTCAAATGAGACCCTATGCCAAAAAGCTGCAGGAAATGCTGAGCAATATTGTGAGCAACAGCGAAGGTGAAGTGGGAATGGCGCTGGCTACGGAACGTACGGTAGAAAAAGTATTACTGATTGTTATTACCAGCGACCGCGGTCTTTGCGGCGCATTTAATGCTAATGTTATTAAAGCAGCTAAGGTTTGTATTGCTGAAAAATATGCCGCGCAACATAAGAAGGGTAGTGTAACCATCTGGAATATCGGAAAAAAAGGCTACGAGCATTTTTCAAAGAATAAATACAATGCGGATGCTACGCATAAAGACATTTTTTTAAACCTGACTTTTGAAAATGTACAAAAAGCGGCGCAGGCTGCCATGAAGGCATTTGAAAACAAACAATTTGATGCAGTTGAAATTGTTTACAGTCAATTTAAAAACGCGGCTACGCAACAATTTGAAGTAGAGAAATTTTTACCCATACCGAAAGTAGAGAACCTGCCTGCCGGCAGGCAGGGAAAGCCGGCCTTAAAAGCAGATTTTATTTATGACCCGGCCAAAGAGCAATTGATAGTAGAACTAATGCCGAAGATTCTGAATACACAATTATATAAAGCGGTACTGGATTCCAATGCATCGGAGCATGGAGCAAGAATGACGGCGATGGATAAGGCCAGTGAAAATGCGAATGAATTATTGCGGGCATTAAAAATATCTTACAACCGTGCAAGGCAGGCGGCCATTACTACCGAGTTGACTGAGATAGTAAGCGGTGCGGCCGCGTTGGAAGGTTAAAACCCCTGTCTCCGCCTATCGGCGGAGGACTATAGGCCGGTAATTACTTTACTTAATGCGAAAGTTATCCATTCTGCATGTTAATAATTCTTTTATCGACTTCAGTTCGCTGATTGTAATTTCGTTGATTACTTATTGTATAGAATATAAAGTTCTTTATTCAAATTTAATAACTAATTAAAACTTTCATCTCTTGAAGCGGAGTGTTACAAAGCACCCCTTTAGGGGATGGGGGTTACTGATTTAATATGACTATACCCAATCTGATACCGCATATTGAAGCTATCATTTTTGCAAGTGATAAATCACTGACATCAATGGAAATTACCGAACTGGTAAATAATGCTTTTGGTTTTATGGAAGATAAAATAACACTTGACCAAGTGGAAGCCGCGCTGGAAGGAATTGTAGAAAAATACAATTCTGAATTTTATCCTTTTGAAGTAAAAATGAGCGGTGGCGGCTGGCAGTTTCTTACCAAGAAAGAATTTCATAAAACGATAGCGCAACTGAACGGCGATAAATTTTTGAAACGATTATCGGCCGCTGCGTTGGAAACGCTGGCCATTATTGCCTACAAGCAACCGGTAACCAAAGGTGAAGTGGAAAGTATACGCGGCGTAAGCGCCGATTATGCCATGCAAAAATTATTGGAAAAAGAACTGATCGTCATCAGCGGACGGAATGAAAAATTGCCCGGTCACCCGTTGGTATACGCCACGTCAAAAACTTTTATGGATTATTTCGGTATCAATACAGCCGATGATTTACCGAAAATACGTGAAGTGCTGGCCGAGCAAATGGTAGAGCCCACCATGGTGCGACATACTGAAAAGGAAGCGGAGGAAGTAAACGAAGAAGATAATACCGCTGAAGAAACGCCTGTATTGGCCGTAACGGAAGGCGGCGAATTGATAGAGGATAAAAAAAATAATGCGGAAGAAGGAGAGGAGAGTTAAACCGCACTTGATTTTTTATTGAACATATTCAATGTCTCATCGTACAAGCGATGAGTTTTTTTTTGCCGAAATATTAAATTTCATTTGAACAGCGCTGCAATTTATCTTTGATGACTTATGAGCTATCAATTAACCGGAACGCAACTTTTAGAAATTGCAAATCAGTTTGGAACTCCCGCGTATGTTTATCATGCCAAAAAAATAAAAGAGCAATATACTCGTTTGCAAAATGCTTTTGCCCCCACGGATACAAAATTTTTTTACGCTTGCAAGGCGCTAACTAATATTAATATTTTAAAATACATAAAAAGCATCGGTTGCAATATTGATTGCAGCTCCGTGAATGAAATAATGCTGGCCGTTAAAGCCGGGTTCGAGCCGCAAAATATTTTATATACTTCCAATAATATCGCTTTCAGCGAAATAGAAATGGCCAAAGAGCAGGGTGTTAATATTAATATTGACAGTCTCTCCAATCTGGAAAAATTCGGAAAGAAATTCGGACACAGCTACCCGGTAGGAGTGAGGTTGCGGCCCAATATAATGGCGGGCGGTAATTTAAAAATCTCTACCGGTCATATAGACAGTAAGTTTGGCGTTCCGTTGGAACAAATAAATGATATAGTGAAATTGGTAAAAGAAACGAATTTGTATATACGTACTCTGCATATACATACCGGCAGCGAAATAAAAGATGTGGAAGTGTTTGCGAGGGGTATTGAAGTGCTGTTTGAGTATGTTCATCTTTTCCCCGAACTGGAAGTTATTGATTTGGGCGGCGGCTTTAAAGTAAAATATAAACTGGACGATGAGGAAACGGATATTGAGCGGCTTGGAAAAAAAGTAGCGGAGGAGTTCGCTGATCTTGAAAAAAAGACCGGCCGCCATTTTCAAGTTTGGTTCGAGCCGGGTAAATTTTTAGTAAGCGAAGCGGGTTATTTTATAACGCAGGTAAATGTGGTAAAGCAAACGCCTGCTATTTCCTTCGCGGGTCTCAACAGCGGATTGAATCATTTTATCCGTCCTATGTTTTACGGTGCGTATCATGAAATGGAAAATATTTCCAATCCTTCGGGAGCGTTGAAACAATATAATGTAGTGGGCAATATTTGCGAGACGGATACTTTTGCCGCCAACAGGCAATTGCCCGAAATAAGCGAAGGTGATTTTATTGTTTTTAAAAATGCCGGCGCCTATTGTTTCGAAATGGCATCCAACTACAATTCACGATTCAAGCCCGCCGAAGTAATGGTGAAGGATGATAAATTTCATTTAATAAGAAAGCCTGATGTTTTTGAAGACCTGCTGAGAAACCAGGTAGGAATATGATAACAAAAAAATTTACTTAGAATTATGACATGTCCTTATTTGTTTAACTGAATTTATTTCTAAAAGAATTAATCTGTAACCCAAGCCAATACTAGATGCTCATGGAACTGTCGGTAATGAACAATTAATGAGTGATTGGTTTTTGTAAACATGGCAATCGATCGTTTCGTTGCCCTGCATGTATTTTTTTCAGTTGAATATGTTTTTTGAAATCAACGGCGCCATCACCGTACCACTTAAAGACCGCTTCTTTGGCACTCCAGAGGAGGGTTGTAAGTTGTACGTTAGAAGTTGTACGTTCAGTTATATCAAACTCAAGAATCTCCGGTTTACTTAAGAATTTATCTTTTATTTTTTCGATTTTATTTACGGGTATTTCAATATCAATGCCCACCCGGCTGTCGCTGCTAACAATAGCGGCGGCATAATCGCCGCAATGTGATATGGAGAAATGATATTGCTCGTTTTGTAAAAAAGGTTTTTTTGTATCGGCAATCCGGATCAAATCATAAGGGAAGGAGGGTACCAGGAACTGCAGTAAAAAACGACCCGCCAGGTGCTGTAATCTTTTGCGGGGATGGGTGACATCCCTGTGCAGGGGTACATTACCCAAAAAAAACTCTTCGGTTTCCTCTATCTTCCAGATACCGAGGCGGGTAGCGGGGTTTATTTGATGTTGAAAAAAAACAGGCACAATTGGAATATCTTGTTAAGATAAAGATAGGGCCGATTAAGTTTTGAATGGGAAGAAATTCGATATTTGCCCGGCTTTTGGAAAATGGTGAAAGGCAGTAGCTGTGTTGAAGAGGTTGAACTTTAGGTTTGAACCACAGAGACACAGGGTCACGGAGTTACACTAAGATACGCTGTGATCCTTTGTGTCATTTGTGACTCTGTGGTTCAAAAACTATTCAGAGGAGTTGTTGCATCAGGAGAATTGGATATTGCTTCTCACCGGTAAAGTGAACTTTGATAATAAAAAAATAAAAATGATTTTATCTGATACCAGGATTTTAGAGGAAATAGAAAAGGGAACCATTAAAATTGTTCCGTACGACAGAGAATGTGTAGGCAGCAACTCCTACGATGTGCATTTGGGTAAATGGCTGGCTACTTACCGCGAGCATATATTAGATGCAAAAAAACACAACGAGATAGAATATTTTGAAATACCCGAAGACGGTTTCGTTTTATATCCGCATATTTTTTATTTGGGTGTAACCCTGGAGTATACCGAAACACATGCGCATGTTCCTTTCTTAGAGGGTAAATCTTCCACCGGCAGGCTGGGTATTGATATACATGCTACTGCCGGCAAAGGCGATGTAGGTTTTTGCGGTCACTGGACATTGGAAATTTCGGTGAAGCAACCGGTGAAAGTATACAAAGGAATGCCCATCGGGCAGTTAATCTATTTTCCGGTGGATGGGGAAATAGAAGTAAAGTATAATCAAAAGAAGAATGCCAAATACAGCGGTCAGCCTGATAAACCCATTGAAAGTATGATGTGGAAAAATTTGTTTTAGGATATGTGTTAAGGAAGTTTGTTTATTCATCTCTTTCATCACCATCGCCTAACAGGTTAAGGTCTACCGAATCCATGCCCGATATGCCGTCAACGGAACCTTTGATATGCGCCGCGTTCAATAAAACTTTTTCCAATTGTTTCTCCCGTTGTTTCCATAATTTTTCCATAGCGTCTCTTTCCCGTTGTATAGAAAGTTTCATACTCATAAAGCCTTCACGTATGGCTTTCCATTGCTCCGAAAATTCGCTGCTTGTTAAGTAACCGTACAGCAGGTGCATTTTATCGCCCCTGTTCTCCTGGTTTTTGGCGGCGGTAAAAACTTTCAGTATACCATCGCGTAATACATGACTGAGCGGCGCTACTTCCGCAAAGGTGCAGATCCAAACACCGTCTACCTGCGCAAATTTATTTACCTCATCGGGCAAAGCCTGTGTTACAATTACGGCGATATCGCTGCCCGTACTTCTCATATCGGCTTTCAATTTTTCAATCCATCCCTTATCAAAATGTTTGGTGCGTTTACTTTCATAAATTATTTTTCCGCATTCCTGCCCGAAACTGTTTCTAACGGTTTGTATGCAATCGGCGCCGCGTACACCTTTGCCTACTTCGCCAATCAAGTCAAAAGGAAAAGCCGCCCGTAACATTTCTTCCAACGCCAGTTCCTGTACTTCGCCCTGCAATTGCATACTGCCCTGCTCGGCTTTGCGCTTCATTTCTTCGGCCATTTTTTTCTGATCGTCCAATTGCTTTTCCAATTCTTTCATACGCATTTGGTACTCCGTTTCTTTCGCTTCGTTTTTTTGTTGTTCAATTTTTCTTATTTCATCCGAAAGCTTTGCTCTTTCTTCCTGCAATTTTCTTTGTGCAGTTATTTCCAGTTCGGCCTCTTTATTTTTCAGCTCCTGTTCTTTTTTTAAAAATTCCAGTTCTTTATTTCGGGCCAATTTTAATTTTTCTTCGTTGTCTTTGTTGTTGTTCTCCAGCATGCGTAATTTATTTTCAAAATCCGCAGTGGTACTTTTTGTGATCTGTTCTTTCAGATCAGTTTCTATTTTCTGCCTTTCTTGCTGAATTTTTTGACTAAAAATTTCGTTCTCTCTTTTTTTTGTTTCATCAAATCTCAAAAATTCCTCTTGTAATTTTTTCTTATCCTCTTCTAAATTATTTAATGATTGTTGCAGTTGAATTTGGTATTGCTGCTTGTATTTTTGTTCCAATTCTACAGCAATTACATTTTCCACATCAAATTCATGTCCGCATTTGGGGCATTTTATATTTTTTGCCATTAATTATTTTTTTACAAGATAGATAAAATAAAAAAGCGAAGTAAAAACTTCGCTTTAAATGTGCCCGGGACCGGATTCGAACCAGCACACCGTTTCCGGCGCCACCACCTCAAGGTGGTGCGTCTACCAATTTCGCCACCCGGGCATAAGGTTTGCAAATATAGCAGATAAGTTTCAACGTTTATAAGTTGGAAGGTTTACAACTTTATGAGGATTCATATTTTAAAAATAGCAGCCAATCAACTCTTTAACTTCTTTTTCAATACAATCCTGAACGTAGTTCCTTTGCCGGGTTCAGAACTTTTTACATACAACTCGCCTTTATGGTATTGCTCTATAATTCTTTTAGATAAACTAAGTCCCAAGCCCCACCCGCGTTTTTTTGTTGTAAAGCCGGGCTTAAAAACTTTAGAAATATTTTGCGGACTGATTCCCTTACCCGTATCGGTCACTTCAATAGCTACTTTATCCGGCTTATCAATAACTGATACGGTAATACTGCCTTTACCGTCCATGGCATCCAATGCATTCTTTAATAAATTTTCTATTACCCAATCAAACAGCGGAGCTGAAACGGGTACTGTAATTTCATCTTTACCGTTTTTATTTAATGTAAAATTCACTTTGCCGCCCGCACGTTTTCGTATATAGTCAACCATATTCTCAATCTGCGGCATAATATCTTTTTCATCCAAGTGAGGAATACTGCCGATTTTTCCAAAACGGTCCGATACCAACTGCAATCGTTTTACATCTTTTTCAAGTTCTGTTGTAATTTTTTCATTGGCGGGGTTTTCTTTCAGCATTTCAATCCATCCTTCCAATGAAGAAACGGGTGTGCCTAACTGGTGCGCCGTTTCTTTAGCCATACCGGCCCATACCCGGTTTTGAGTACTTCGGTAATTGCTGCGCAGCGCCAAAAAAGTAATCAATATAAAAAGTGCGATTACAATTAATTGTATGATGGGGTAATACCTTACTTCATTCAAAAGAGCCGTTTCTCCGTAGTAATATTTATTTATAATCAGCGGGTCTTTATTTACTTCTACAAGAACCGGGGGATTCAGTTCCTTATATTCTTTTACTTTTTTTTGCAGAAAATTTGTATCACCGGCTATTTTCGCCGAATCAAGATTTAGAAACGTACCGGACGGACGATCATTTTCATCCGTTTCAATTATCGGGATTTCTTTATTTTCGAAAGCTATTTTATTGGTCAAGTTAAGAGCCGATTGCTCACCGGGTGTAAAATTGGCCGCTTGTATCAGTTCCGCTCTTGTTTTTAAGGACTCTACCCATACATTTACTTTACGGCGCTCATCGGCTGCAATTTTTTTAGCAAGGTATTTGGAATAGAAGATGGTACCGGTGGCAATACCTATTGCAATAAGGGCAATGCCGGTTTTCCAATTAAATATTTGCTGAAACATGTTTCGAATTTAGGACTGATTATGCTGCAACCCTTATTTTTGACGAAATATTTTAAAAACTGTTGAATAACTCTCCCCAAGCAGCTATTGTAATTCTTAATTGGAACGGCCAAAAATTTCTTGAAAAGTTTTTACCTTCTGTTAGGGCGTCTTCTTATGATAATTTTAAAATCATTGTTGCAGATAACGGATCTTCGGATAACTCGGTTCTTTTTTTAGAAACGAAATATCCCGATATTGAATTGATTCTTTTACCGGAGAATTACGGTTTTGCCAAGGGATATAACCTGGCTTTAGAAAAAACAGAAGCGGATTATTATATTATACTTAATTCGGATGTAGAAGTGGAACCCGACTGGATAGAACCAATGGTAAAACTGCTGGAAAGCGATAAAACCATCGCGGCTTGTCAACCCAAACTGCTATCGTATAATAACAAAGAATTTTTTGAATATGCCGGCGGCGCCGGCGGATGGTTGGACGCCTATGGTTACCCGTTTGCCAAAGGACGTGTATTTGATATACAGGAAAAAGATACAGGGCAGTATGATCAATCGGAACCCATTTTTTGGGCCAGCGGTGCAGCACTGTTTATCAGGGCTTCGGTATTTAAAGAAATGAAAGGGTTTGATGAATATTTTTTTGCTCACCAGGAGGAAATAGATTTATGCTGGCGCATGCAATTGGCAGGGTATAAAATTTACAGTTGTCCACAGTCAGTAGTTTATCATGTGGGCGGGGGTACACTGCCAAGGGGTAATTCAAAAAAAACATACCTCAATTTCAGGAATAACACTGTAATGATGTACAAAAACATGCCTTGGTCGGAAAAATGGTGGAAACTGCCTTTTAGAAATCTTTTGGATGCGATATCAGCCTGGAAAGGCTTGCTGACAGGCGATGCGGGATACTTTGTAGCCATCGCAAGAGCGCATGCGGCATTTGCAAAATGGTTAGTTTTTAAGCAGCGAAAGAGTGTTTTTCCTAAAAAAAGAGATGGCCGGCTGCTGGGTTATTACAAAGGAAATATGGTATGGCAGCACTTTATGAAAAAGAAAAAGTATTTCAGTGAAATAATTAAAAACGGATTGTAAGTTTTTACTCTTTAACCATTATTTTTGCCAAATAAATTTATACCATGGATCGTCAACAGGAATACCGCCGGGAGTTACAAAAGGTTCAGGACAAGGACTTTGCTCACGACCGGGTTTCATCTTCAGCTTTTCTGTTTTATTTGCAGGTTGCCTGTATAGTAGCATTCATATTCGGCAGTTGTTATATGCTTTCAACTAAGCGGTTTAATAAGTCAGAACCAACTGTTCCCGAAAGCTCTTTATATACACCAAAGTATAAGTAAGCCCTGAAAAATTTTTTTAAAAAGGCAGCAATCCCTATTTTTGCCGCCCCTCAGTTGTTTTGATTGATCGGGCAACTTGGAGGAAGAGATTTAGGGAGTTTTTTGAAAGTTCTTTATAAAAGCGGAAGTAGCTCATTTGGTAGAGCACGACCTTGCCAAGGTCGGGGTGGCCGGTTCGAGCCCGGTCTTCCGCTCTAAATCCCGCTGAAAGGCGGGATTTTTTTTCAGGTTTCTATAGGTAATTTAGTATTGCCCCGGTGGTCCCGATAGTTATCGGGATGGTAGACACGCCCCGATTGAAATCGGGGTGACCCGCAAGTTTCGTAACGGTTCTTTGTAAAATTGGTTTTTAATATAATTGCCCCGGTGGTGGAATTGGTAGACACGCAGGACTTAAAATCCTGTGGACAGCAATGTCCGTAACGGTTCAACTCCGTTCCGGGGCACAATTAAAAGCAACGAGGGTTGCTTTTGTTGTTTATGTACTTTGTTTACATCTTATACTCTGAAAAATGTGACCGCTATTATGTTGGTTATGCCTCGGATGTTAACATTCGCTTAGTAAGGCATAATAGTGGATATGTTGCAGCCACTAAAAATTGCAGGCCATATATAATAAAAGCTGCTAAATACTTTGCTACAGAAATAGAGGCCCGAAAAGAAGAACTTCGTTTAAAGAAAATGAAAAGCAGAATTTATTTAGAATCATTGATAGCAGGAAATTGGTAGTCACGCCCCGATCTTAATCGGGGTGGACAGCAATGTCCGTAACGGTTCAACTCCGTTCCGGGGCACAATTAAAAGCAACGAGGGTTGCTTTTGTTGTTTATGTACTTTGTTTACATCTTATACTCTGAAAAATGTGACCGGTATTATGTTGGTTATGCCTCGGATGTTAACGTTCGCTTAGTAAGGCATAATAGTGGATATGTTGCAGCCACTAAAAATTGCAGGCCATATATAATAAAAGCTGCTAAATACTTTGCTACAGAAATAGAGGCCCGAAAAGAAGAACTTCGTTTAAAGAAAATGAAAAGCAGAATTTATTTAGAATCATTGATAGCAGGAAATTGGTAGTCACGCCCCGATCTTAATCGCTTTAAATTTTTATATCTAAAGCATTATTTCGAAAAAACATACTTGTATTCAATCTTACCTGTAAGTTCTTTATCCCTGTTATAAACGGCTTCTTTTGTTTTTAGCCCCGCTTCATTATACAGGTACCTCCATATTATATAGCCTGTTTGTTTGCCGGGTACCGTTGTTATTTTTTGAATAACATTATTCTTTTCATCGTACTCAAACATATAATCGGGCAACAGCATTTGCGCCTTGGTATTGTATCTTACTATATCTGTAAGGCGGTTCATATCATCATAATAATAAAGAACAGGTTCGCCTTCTTCGCCGCGTACTATCGGTTTTTCTTCTATTACATTTCCGTTTTCGTCCAATTGCAAATGAATTGTAACGGTATCGCTGCCGTTTTTTATGCGAAACATTTTTACGGGCTTATCTTTAGTATTGTACACCCATACATGTTCTTCGGTCTCGTTAATATTTTTATCCGCGGAACTTACTTCAAACTTTATCCGGGACGGCAGCTTCATTTCGTTATATGTAAAATGTCTTTTGCTTACTACGTACGCCCCGGAATCGATGGTAGTAACTATATTGCCGCCGGCATCCGTCAAATAATAAAATGTACTTGAACCTGCCTCTTCGGTAACATTAGTAATCTTTAATTGGTTGACCGCTGCGGAGAACAGCTGCTCTTCCTTAAATTCTTCCGAACGGCTGCCATCGGGTTTTATGCCGGTAGCCGAAACCGACAGCACTTTTTGCCCCCGGTATGTTTGCAGTAAATGATTGCTTTCTAAAGTGCCGATGATATCTTTATAATAGTACTGCGCATCGGCAGCGGTAAAAACAGTAAGGAAAACAACAATAAGCATGCTTTTCATCAGAACAGATTTTGATACAGGGCCAAAAATAGCCGTAATTCCTTATTAACGAAAAAGAAATACTTCTTGTATAATTTGTACTTATTTTTAAGAAAAATTAAAAGTGTCTCATATACCTCTACGGAAAGAGAAAGATTGTTTAAACTGCGGCGTGATGGTCCACGGCCGCTATTGCCATTTATGCGGGCAGGAAAATATTGTACCCAAAGAAAGCTTCGGGTATTTAGTAAAGCATTTCTTTTACGACATCACCCATTTTGACGGTAAATTTTTTGAAACGATGAAGTATCTTCTTATCAGACCCGGTTTTTTGACAAAAGAGTATGGTAAGGGCAGAAGAGCCGGTTATTTAAACCCAATTAAAATGTATGTTTTTACATCAGCGTTCTTTTTCCTGATATTTTTTTCTTTTATGAATCCGGGTAATCTTGATGTAAAAAGTGACTTTCAAATAAATAAAAAAACATTTGCTGAAATCAATGAAATGGATTCCGTTAGTTTCGCAAACTTTACTGCTGCCATAAACCTGGCTGATAAGAAAATAGCCCGGCCAATGACAAGAGGCGAGTTTGGAAAATATAAAGACAGCTTAATACAGAATCGCGGTCTCATGTTTACTGATAAGGAGTATAAAACAAAAAAAGAGTATGATTCGCTTCTTGCCTTGGGAGTAAAGAAACATAATTGGGTTGAGCGCCAACTTATTTATAAACAAATTGCACTGAATACAAAGTACAATAGCAATAAAACTCAAATAATAAATGCCTTCAAGGATAAATTACTGCATACATTGCCGCAGTTGTTTTTTATTTCGCTGCCATTCCTTGCTTTACTGTTAAAGTCGCTCTACATAAGAAGAAAACAGTTTTATTATGTCAATCACGGTATTTTCAGTATTCACCTGTACATTTTTCTCTTTATTATCTTTTTGGTTTTGTTCGGTATCACACGGTTAAATGAAGAACTTAATTTGGGAGTATTGAATTTTATTACGTCGCTGCTCATTTTTGGTATATTTGTTTATGAATATTTTGCGTTGAAAAATTATTACAGGCAAGGATGGTTTAAAACATTTATCAAATTTTTACTGCTGAATACTCTTTTCATAATTGTATTGTCTATTCTGTTTATCGTATTTACTTTCTTTTCCCTTTTTAATATTTAAATAAATGACAGACAAAACTGCGGAGGCGTTTACAAGACTGGTGCAAATAATGAATGAACTGAGAGAAAAATGCCCCTGGGATAAAAAACAAACCATTGAAACACTTCGTCAACTTACTATAGAGGAAACCTATGAGCTAACCGATGCCATTACGGAAAAAGATTGGAAAGGTATTAAAGAGGAGTTGGGCGATTTGATGCTGCATATTGTTTTTTACGCCAAAATAGGGAAAGAGGAAAACCGTTTTACATTGGATGAAGTATTGAATGCTGTTTGTGATAAACTGGTAGCAAGGCATCCGCATATTTACAGCGATGTAAAAGTTGACAATGATGAAGATGTAAAAAGAAATTGGGAAAAATTGAAAATGAAGGAAGGTAAGCAATCCGTTTTGAGCGGCGTGCCCAAGTCATTACCGGCTACGGTAAAAGCTATGCGGCTACAGGAAAAAGCTAAGCAAGTGGGTTTTGAGTGGGAAAATAAAAACCAAGTATGGGAAAAAGTGGAGGAGGAAATGAATGAGTTAAAGGAAGCCATACAAACCGGGGAGCAGGAAAAAATAGAGGACGAATACGGCGACCTTATTTTCTCCTTGATTAATTATGCACGGTTTTTGCAAGTAGATGCCGAAAATGCGCTTGAACGAACCAATAAGAAATTTATCTACCGTTTTACAGAAATGGAAAAGCTGGCAATGAGTAAGGGATATGACCTGAACGAAATGTCGCTGGAAGAAATGGATGCCATTTGGAATACTGTAAAACTACAAGCCAATAAGTGAAACCCTCATTAAAAAATATTTTTTTCAGTAAGTACAGCCTGCTTTTGCCGGCCGCGGCTCTTTTTTTATTATCTAATTTCTTCAATTCGTATTATTCCAACAGTTCATCGCTGGTAAGAAACGGGCAGGCCCTTCAGCAATACATTCATAATATGGAAAGGGCTGTTAATGCCTTTTACACGGATACCGCTACAATAAAAAAACTGATTAATGAAAATGAGACACTGCCCGAATTTGAAAACATAACAAAATCGGGTTTTGGTGTTTACCTCTATACAAATGACTTTTACGGCAACTATACCCTCCGATTTTGGAGCGACCAGCGGGTTGTTCCCGACTCAATGGCCTTTCGGTACGAAGACGGAGAGCATTATCAAAAGCTTCCCAACGGCTATTACGAAACTATAAAACGTAAAATTTTTCTTTCGGATGCTGATTCGGTAACCGCAGTGTCATTGATTCCGATACAATATGATTTTTATGTAGAGAATGAAAATTTAGGGAATAATTTTATTTATGATAAAAAGGCGGATCAAAAAATAATAATAAGTAAAGATAAAGATACCACTGACTTTCCTATTCGGACCCTTACGGGCAAAACATTATTTTATATTGATAAAAAAGCGGGGAGCGAACTTCCTGTCAGCAACACACTGACTTTTTCGCTCAGGTTAGCCGCCTTTATTCTTTTATTCATCTTCTTTTTTTTAATAGCCGATGATATAGCGACAAGAGGGAAATTGGGACTCGGGCTTGTCTTTCTTGTCATTACATTTATAGGAGTAAGATTGGTGCTTTATTATTTTCCCGCTATTTTAAATCTTCGCCGGTTCGAATTGTTTAATCCCGGTATTTACAGCTCGGGTGTTATTCTAAAATCGCTCGGCGATATATTGATTAATGCGTTATTACTTTGCTGGATAGCTACTTTTATATGGTCCAGAACGGGTAAACGTATTGTAAATATTACTATCAATCCGAAATTGAAATGGCTGACGGGCATTATTTCATTAATGGCACTGACACTGGCTACGCTTGTACTGGCCGATGTTATAAAAAACCTGGTAGCCGATTCAAATATTTCTTTTGATGTTACCGATTTTGACAGCATAACCCGGTACAGTGTTATCGGTTTTATTGTATTGGCTTGTTTGTCGCTGGCATTCTTTTATTTTACGCGTATCCTTTTCTACTTTGTATTCGCGGTATTCAAAAAAAGGCAATGGATTATTTTTCTGGTTATCAGTTTAACTGGTTTGTCCTATCTCACCCTGCGCGGCAATAACCCGGTAGTGCAGTTTTATTTATTCGTTTTATTCTGGTTATTATTTTACACCTGGCTGTTCATGCAGGAAAACTTTGTAATAAACCGCCTGCGGATTAATATGGCGGGTATTTTATTCTGGATATTTCTGTTCTCTGCATCTATTGCTTCGGTAATATTATTGGTAAATAAAAATAAGGAATGGAATATACGTAAGAACGTGGCTGAAAAACTGGCGCTGCAATATGACCCGGCGAGTGAATTATTACCAAGCATTGCCGTTGCTTATTTTGACAGAGATTTTCTAACGCAAAATTTTCACCGGTTTTTTGATAAAGAGGTAAATGCGTATTTGCGTGACAGTATTATACGTCAAAATTTTAAAGGCTATCTCAGCCGGTTCAATACGCGTATTTATGTATATGATAAGTTTGATAAAGGCATTTTTAATGACGAGCCTTCATCCTACGGCATGATGAATGCTGCTACGCTGGTAGAGGCTAAGCCTACAAGTTTTGAAGATTTGTACCGTTACGAAACATCGTACGACAAACTTTCTTATATATTCAGACGCGAAGCTTATGATTCGGCAGGCAGAAAAATCGGTACTTTGTTTATCCGCTCCGACCCCAAGAAACATTCTTCCGATGCATTGTACTCGGAACTTTTCAGGCAGATAAAAGATAAGAATGACCCTGAAGCATCGGCTTTGTATTCCTATGCCATTTATAATAATCTTCGATTAACCATTTCTTCATCCAAGTATCCGTTTGCTACATCTATTACCGAAAAACAATTGCCGGCCGAAGAGTTTAAGAAAATAAAAACCAATGATGAAGATGAGCTGTGGCACAGGGCGGGCAAAGATAAAGTGGTGGTAGTGGTTAAGAAAAAAGATTCGTTTATAGAAGCCATCACGCTTTTCTCCTGGCTGTTTTGCGCTTTCCTGTTCCTGGTAGTTTTGATGCAGGTAATTTCTTTATTTATCCGGGTTATTACAGGCCGTCAGCAGTTCAGGAAAGTAATGCGGCTTAATATCCGTTCGCAGGTACACGGCACCATCATCTTTATCAGTTTACTTTCATTTATCATCATCGGCGCCGCCACTATATCTTTTTTTAAACAACGCTACAGAACCAATAACAGCGATAAGCTGAGCCGGACGATGAGCATAGTGGTAAAAGAAATGAAGAAGAACATAGGCGAGCACCAGGTGTTTGATGATGCGCTTGCTATATATGATTCTGCGGCGAATCTTAAAATGCAGAAATTGGCTGATGAAATAGCTGATATACATAATGTGGATGTGAATGTGTTTGATACATTGGGAAACTTGCAGGTATCATCGGACGCGGATGTATACACAAAAGGGATATTCAGCCGTAAAATGCACCCGCTGGCATTTTATAATCTTGATCGCCTGCACCACATTGAGCATATACAGCAGGAAGAAATAGGAAATTTTTCTTATCCCAGTATTTATGCACCTGTGCGCAATACAAGCGGCATTGTGTATTGCTATGTCAACGTTCCTTTTTTTAATACGCAAAACGATCTTAATCTTGAAATATCTAATTTCCTTGTTGCTATCATCAATCTTAACGCATTTATATTTTTGATCGCGGGTATTATCGCATTATTTATTACCAACCGTATTACCAATTCTTTTTCGTTGATAGGAGAAAAAATGCGTGAAGTAAATCTCGGAAAACGCAATGAAGAAATTGATTGGAAGCGGGAAGATGAAATAGGCGAGCTGGTAGTAGAGTATAACAAGATGGTTAATAAATTGGGGGAAAGCGCTACGGCGCTGGCCAAAAGCGAAAGGGAAGGGGCCTGGAGAGAGATGGCACGGCAGGTAGCACATGAAATAAAAAATCCGTTGACACCGATGAAGCTGAGCATACAATACCTGCAAAAAGCGATAGATAATAACCAAAGCAATGTAAAAGAATTGACTGCCAGCGTAGCCGCTACACTGGTAGAACAGATAGACCACTTGTCAAAGATTGCCGCCGATTTTTCGCAGTTTGCCAATATAGGTAATACCAATACCACCTTGTTTGATTTACACGAGATCATCAACTCATTAAAAGATTTATACCTGCCCTATCACAACGTACAATTTAAGTGGAACGCCGTGGGACGACCGGTAATGATAAATGCTGATAAAACACAAATGAACAGGTTGTTTACCAATTTGTTTCAGAATGCGGTAGAAGCCGCCGAGGATGAAAAGGCTTGCACAATAACTGTAAATGAAGTTTTGGATGAAACGAAAATACTGGTAAGCGTTTCCGATAACGGTATGGGTATTTTGCCCGAAATGCAAGCCAAAATATTTGCGCCAAACTTTACCACCAAATCATCCGGTACCGGTCTCGGACTGGCTATGTGCAAAAGCATTGTAGAACAAGCGCATGGTAAAATATGGTTTGAAACCCAAATTGGAAAAGGTACTACTTTTTTTGTGGAGCTGCCGGTTATCAACGGGCAATAGGCAATAAGCAATTGGCAATTAACAAAACTTAATACCTGATTTCTATTCAACCGATTTGTGCATACCGTAACACTAAATTCCTTTTAGTTTTTTAATTTTTGATAAATAACTTTCAAACTCGGACAACGAAAAACTGCTGAGGTTTTGTTCTTTTGTTAAGCCCCCTTTTTGTGCCGCCAATACGCCGTACTGTATATCATCAAAGCCTTCGGTATTATGTGCATCAGGGTTTATTGAAATAAGCACACCTTTTTCTACAGCGGTGTTTATCCATTGCCAGTCTATATCCAATCTTCGCGGATGCGCATTCAGTTCTATAGCTACATGGTTTGCCGCGCAGGCATCAATAATTGCCGGGTGATTTACAGGATAACCGTTGCGGCTTAAAAGCAGTCTGCCGGTCATGTGTCCGAGAATGGTTGTGTAGGGATTTGAAATTGCTTTTAATAACCGGGTCATCGCTTTTTCTTCCGTCATTTTTAAATTACTGTGTACTGATGTTATGACAAGATCAAATGAAGCAAGCACTTCATCCGAATAATCGAGACTGCCGTCATTTAAAATATCACACTCTATACTTTTAAAAATTTTGAACGGTTGCTTTCCTTTTGCTGATGTCTTGAATTTTTCATTCAGCTCATCAACATATTTATGCTGCTCTCTTATTTTTTCTTCGGAAAGCCCGTTGGCATAAAAAGCTGCTTTGGAGTGATCGGAAATAACAAGGTATTCAATTCCTTTACTGATTAATGCGTTTACCATTTCTTCAATGGTATTAGCGCCGTCGCTCCAGTTACTGTGGTTATGAATAATACCCTTTATGTCTTCTTTTATAATAAGCTCGGGCAAATTATTTTTTTGCGCTTTATCAAGAATAGAAGCGGACTCCCGCAGGCAAGGATGAATGACAGGTAAACCAACTTCGTTAAATACCGATTCTTCAGCAGCATACACTTTGTTATTTTTCAATACTAAAGGATACTTTTTTTGAAAGGCCTCATTAAATTCTTTTGTACCGGTAGTTAAGAATAATTGCTGTATTAAATTATTCTCTGCAGTATACAATCGCAGTTTTAATCCGTTTTTAAGCTTGTACAACAGGCTACTCTCCGTTTCTTCCAATAACTCAGGAGGGTAGGCGGTTTCAAATTTCGGTTTAATGGCAGCGATTTTTTCGGCAACAACAAACTCCAGTTCATCAATAACTAAACTCTGTCTTCTGTAAGTGCCGGTTACATGTACTTTCCCGGGGGTAAATAAGTTTTCTAAATAATTTTTTATAGCCGGGTATATTGCATGTACGGCGGCAAATAAATGGCTGTCCTGGTTTTGCAGATAAAATTCTATAGCCTCCTGTACATTTTGTTGCGTCTTGGCGCCAAAGCCTTTAAAAAGTGTAAGCCTGTTTTCGTTGCAGGCATATAATAATTCACCTATGGATTCAATTCCCATTTCTTTCCAAATGGTATTTATCTTTTTGGGTCCGATGCCTTTAATGTTCAGCATCTCCACTACACCGGGCGGAGTTTTCTGTAAGTATTCATTTAGCAGTTGAAATTGACCTGTATCCAGCAGCTCGGTTATTTTGCCTGCAATGCTTGTCCCGATCCCTTTTATACCGGCTATCTCATTTCGCGGGTTATCTTTTAATTGCAGAGGCAGTTTTTCAATATGATAAGCCGCTATGGCATAAGTTTTTGTTTTAAAACTGTTTTCCCCGTTTATATCCATCAGCTTACTAAGCAGGGAAAAATTATCGGCAATGGCATTGTTATCCATAAAAAATATTTATCGAAATGCGAAGATGGGGTTTTGCGAAGGTATTTACCAAAATTAAAGAGATTGGCAATTTAATGACAGGTGAGAATAAAATAGGGGAGAGAATGATACAAAATGAAAAGTCCCCCGAAACCGGAGGACTTATTATTACTTCAGAAGTTAGAAATCGATTACTTCTTTTTAGCAGCTTTCTTAGCAGCTTTTTTCTTTGGAGCTGCTTTTCTTTTTGGAGCGGCTTTCTTTGCAGCTTTCTTTTTAGGAGCTGCTTTTTTAGCGGCTTTCTTTTTTGTTGCCATGTTTTTTTGAATTAAAGGGTTAGTAAAAAAAACTTATCGACAGTAAAAATATAAAAATTTTTGTACTATCAAAACTTTTTTTTAATTAATTCAGAAAATCAGGCCGTTGCTTCTACCGCATTTACCGACACAAAAGTCTTATCGCTTTTACCTTTTTTGAATTCAACAACACCATCCTGCATTGCAAACAGCGTAAAATCTCTTCCTACGCCAACATTTTTTCCGGGATGATACACAGTACCACGCTGACGTATAATGATATTGCCCGCTACTGCCGGTTGACCGCCAAAAATTTTTACACCAAGGCGTTTGCTATGTGAATCACGTCCGTTCTTTACACTTCCTTCACCTTTTTTATGTGCCATGATTATTTATTTTTATTTTTTAACAATTGTTAAAACCCGCCGGTTTTAAGCAATACCCGTTACTTTAATTTTTGTGTAATGCGTACGATGTCCGAGTTTTTTATGAAAGCCCTTTCTTCTTTTCATCTTATAGGCTATCACCTTTTCACCTTTTACCTGGTTTACAATTTCAGCCGATACTTTGGCTTTCACTGCAGACCCGATTGATAACTTGCCGTCGGTATCAGCTAACAATACATCGGCAAATTCTACTTTATCGCCGGCATCGCCGTCGATATGAGGAACAAACAAAGTCTGGTCTTTCGCCACTTTAAATTGCTGTCCGGCTATTTTTACTACTGCAAACATGTCTTATAAAATTAGGACGGCAAAGGTAAGGTTAAATTTTATATGGCCAAATACAAAATCGAAGTTTTAGGGCATAATATTCGCTTTGTCTATGCTTCCTTAGGCTATATTTGTACAGCTTTTATGAAAAAAGCTTTACTTGACCGCCGTTGACGGGCAGAAAAGGGGATAATCGGAGTATAATTAAGTAATTCGTATGAAAATCAAATCTTTTTTAGCAAAGCCTTTTGCTACCTATATATATAAAGGAATACGCAAAGGCATGGCCTCGGCTGTGCAGGACCAGGAAAATATTCTGAAACAGCTTATCAAAACAGGGCGCCTCACCGAATTTGGCAAAGAAGCCGGCCTGGATAAGGTAAACGGGTACGACGAATATAAACAGGCAGTAGCCATCAGGGACTATGAGCAAATGAAGGGTTATATTGAAAGAATAAAGGCCGGTAAGCACAATGTACTTTGGAAAGGCCAGCCCATTTATTTTGCCAAAACATCCGGTACTACCAGCGGTACCAAATATATTCCCATCACCAAAGATTCTATTCCCAACCATATTAATACAGCCCGCAATGCCTTGTTATGTTACATGGCCGAAACGGGTAATTCGAAATTCGCCGACGGCAAAATGATTTTTCTTTCGGGCTCGCCGGAGTTGGAAAGAATTGGCGGCATACCCACCGGTCGGTTAAGCGGCATTGTCAATCATCATGTACCCGGTTATTTACGCAAAAATCAAATGCCTTCTTACGAAACCAATTGCATTGAAGATTGGGAAACCAAATTAGATAGAATTGTAGACGAGACGATTAATAAAGACATGACACTCATCAGCGGCATACCGCCGTGGATGCAAATGTATTTTGACAGGCTGACGGAAAAAAGCGGTAAAAAAATAGGCGATTTGTTTCCGCGGTTCTCCGTAATGGTGCAGGGCGGTGTAAATTTTGAACCGTACAAAACAAAATTGTACGAAAGCATCGGCCGCAAAATAGATTGTATAGAACTGTTCCCCGCAAGTGAAGGTTTTTTTGCTTTCCAGGATTCGCAGGAAGCGGAAGGACTTTTATTAAATACTGACAGCGGTATATTTTATGAGTTTATACCGGCAGCAGAAATATTTAATGAAAACCCTGTACGCTTATCATTAAAGGATGTAAAGGTGGGTGAAAACTATGCACTTATTATAAATAGTAATGCGGGTCTTTGGGGTTATAATATTGGCGATACGGTAAAATTCGTTTCTGTAGATCCGTATCGTTTGATCGTTTCAGGCCGCATCAAGCATTTTATATCTGCTTTTGGCGAGCATGTAATAGGCGAGGAAGTAGAGCAAAGTTTAATGAAAGCGGCTGCTGAAGCGAAAGTACATATCACCGAGTTTACAGTAGCGCCGATGGTATCGGGCGGAGCGGGAAAAAGTTACCATGAATGGTTTATAGAATTTGAGAATAAACCGGAAAGCATGGCCGCTTTCGCTAAAAAATTAGAAGAAAACATGGCTGCTAAAAACGTTTATTACAGCGATTTAATAACCGGTAATATTTTAGAGCCTTTAAAAATAACGCCTGTAAAAAAGAACGGATTTATTGATTATATGAAATCCATCGGTAAATTGGGCGGGCAAAACAAAGTGCCGAGGCTGAGCAACGACAGAAAAATTGCCGATGAACTGGTGAAGTGGAAGGATAATTAGTGGTGAGTAGCGAGCGGTAAGTTACAAGTATTAAGTACATAGTAATTAGATATTAGAATTTTGCTATTTTACATTTTTTACTTTTCATTTTTCACTTTTAATTTTTTCACTTAGCAACTAAAATGAATACTGAAAAAGCAAATACGCTGACAAATACGGCTCCTTCGAAAGATGCGGGGCGTGGCGGTATAAAACGTATTGCTCTTTTCGGTTCTACGGGTTCCATCGGTACGCAGGCGCTGGAAGTAATAGCCGCCAACCCCGATAGATTTTCCGCCGAAATTCTTACCGCACAAAATAATGAGGAGCTGTTGATAAAACAGGCGTTGCAATTTAATCCCAACATAGTAGTAATAGGCGATGAAAAAAAGTATACACAGGTTAAAGAAGCATTGGCTGCTACGGGTATAAAAGTATTTGCCGGAGAAAGTTCGCTGGAGGAAGTAGCGGCTATGGACTGTTATGATTTAATGCTGGCGGGTATTGTAGGTTATGCAGGATTGAAGCCGACATTAAAAGCCATTGAAAATAAAAAAATAATAGCGCTGGCCAATAAAGAAACATTGGTAGTTGCCGGCGATATTATTATGCAGAAAGCGGTGGAAAATCGTGTGCCGATTATTCCGGTTGATTCGGAACATTCAGCCATTTTTCAATGCCTGACGGGTGAAGGAAAAAATAAAATTGAAAAAATAATTCTTACCGCTTCGGGCGGTCCTTTCCTGGGCAAGAAAACAAATTTTCTGGTTAATGTAAAAAAAGAACATGCGCTGCAACACCCTAACTGGGTTATGGGGGCGAAAATAAGTATTGACTCCGCTACGCTCATGAATAAAGGGCTTGAGATGATTGAAGCCAAATGGTTGTTTAATCTTTCGCCCGATCAAATACAGGTAATGGTACACCCGCAGAGTATAATACACAGTATGGTACAATTCGAGGACGGCAGTATAAAAGCACAGATGGGATTGCCCGATATGAAACTGCCCATTCAATATGCCATGGCGTTTCCGCATCGTATACCCAATGATTTTCCGCGTTGCGATTTCAGAAAAGTTAATTCACTTACGTTCGAAGAACCTGATCTGAAAACTTTTCGTAACCTGGTGCTTGCTACCGAAGCGCTGAAAAAAGGAGGCAACCTGCCTTGCGTTATGAATGCAGCCAACGAAATAGCGGTATATGCTTTTATACGCAACCGGATTGGTTTTTTAGATATGACTGATTTGATAGAGCGTACCATGGAAAGTATTCCGTTTATTGAAAAACCCACGCTGCAGCAATATTATGACAGCGATGGCGAAGCCCGCAGTCTTGCTGCAGATATATTAAAGCTCTGATTCGCTGTTTTCTTCCGAAATTTTATAGTAGAATGACCCGATTGGTTAGCAAAGCTTTGTGTAACCGGATATGCCCGGTTTAAAACAAACCCTTAGCGCATTTGTTAGTGTTTTCAAATAATTTATAAGCGGGGCTTTATTTCTGTATTATTTAACGGATATTTGCCCTCTCATTTTTAAAAAAATTATACCGAAGTATTTTCTCGGGAAATACCACGGTCAGGAGTATCAAAACAATATGAATTATTTATTAGCAATTAATTGGCCCGAAGTGGGAGTGAAAGCGGGTCAACTCTTACTGTCTCTTTCCATTTTAGTTATACTGCACGAGTTCGGTCATTATATAACTGCCCGCTGGTTTAAGTGTCGTGTCGAAAAATTTTATTTGTTTTTTGATCCCTGGTTTTCTTTATTTAAAAAGAAAGTAGGCGATACCGAATACGGTATCGGTTGGTTGCCATTGGGGGGTTATGTAAAAATATCGGGCATGATAGACGAGAGCATGGACAAAGAAGCCATGAAGCAGCCGCCAAAGGATTATGAGTTTCGGAGTAAGCCGGCCTGGCAACGATTGATTGTAATGCTGGGTGGTGTTATTATGAATATATTGGTTGCATTTGTAGTGTATGCATTTATATTAATGATATGGGGAGAAAAAAGAACACCGATGAGTTCGATTAAAAACGGAATTTGGATTCAGGATAGTTTGATGAACCAAATTGGTTTGCAGAATGGCGATAAGATATTATCTGTAAATGGTAAACCTGCGGTTTATTATGAAAATATTACTGCTGATATTTTACTTGGCGAAAAAATTATTTTGGAAAGAAACGGTCAGCAAAAAGAAATTGATTTGCCGGTTAACCTGATAGAAAAGCTGATTGAAAGCAAAAGAAAGCGTGGTATGTTGCTGGCGCCGCGTATTCCGGCTTATGTAGGTAAATACGATAAAAAAGATACGACAAGCAACGGTAAAAAAGCCGGCTTGCAGGAAATGGATAAAATTGTTGCAATAGATTCAACGCCGATTTCGTTTTATGATGAAATGACTGCTGTACTGGGCAAACATAAAAACGGACAGGTAACACTTACGATAGAAAGAAACGGAGAAACAAAAAAAATTGATACAAAAGTTTCTGCCGAAGGAAAAGTGGGTATTCCTTTTTTAGAAGATGAACAATATGTAAAACTTGGTGCATACGAACTGCAAGTAAGAAAATATGGTTTCTTTGAAGCGTTTCCTGCCGGTGTCGTGAAATCGGGAGAGAAACTGAAAAGCTATATTGATCAATTTAAAAAGATATTGAACCCGGATACAGGCGCCTACAAAGGTGTGGGTGGTTTTAAAGCAATGGGTTCTATATTCCCGGGTACCTGGAGTTGGGAAGCCTTCTGGAATATCACGGCATTTCTGAGTATAATTTTGGCCTTTATGAACATACTTCCTATTCCTGCATTGGATGGCGGGCATGTAATGTTTACGCTTTGGGAAATGATTACCGGCCGCAAGCCCAATGAAAAGTTTATGGAGTATGCACAATTGGTGGGTATGATTCTCTTACTCGGCTTGATGTTGTATGCTAATGGTAATGATTGGTTTGGTTGGGGAAAGTAGAGAGGAGGTCAGAAGTCAGAAGTAAGAAATTGGAAGTCGGATGTTGGAAATAAAATTCTGACATCCGACTTCTTGCTTCGGACCTCTTTACTCACAAGTCAATTCCTATCTTTTTCATTAATAAAGAGGCGTTCATGCTTTGGCAGATGCCTCTTTTTAATTTATAGTCAAAATAAAGTTCTTCATTATTTACCTGCACGTCAAAATGGTAGTTGGTAATATTATCGGGATATTGATTAATCAATTCGGCCAGTTTTAAATCGTGTGTTGCAAGCAAACCGACCGCATTATTTTTTATCAACTGTTTTATCAATGCTTCCGAACCGGTATGCCGATCTAATGAATTGGTGCCGCGTAAAATTTCATCCAGCAACAGGAAAACATTTTCCCCTGCATTTACCGCTTCAATAATTATTTTAAGTTTTTTCAGTTCTGCATAAAATGTAGAAGTGCTTTCTTCCAGGTTATCATTTACCCGCATGGTGCTTATTATTTTTACAGGATGCACATCCATCTTTGCGGCACAAACCGGTGCACCCGTCATAGCTAATACCGTATTGACGCCGATGCTGCGCAAAAAAGTACTCTTGCCCGCCATATTAGAACCGGTAACCAAGTTAATTTTTCCGATACCCGTTGTAGAAAAAGTATTGTTTACTATTTTATCCGCGGGTATTAGCGGATGACCCATTTCTTCGGCGGTAAATGTTCCTCTTGTTTCATTAAGCGCAGGGAAACACCAATGAGGATGATTGAATGAAAGATTACCGAGTGTTGATAACGATTCAAATGCCGCTAAAATTTCATACCATTTCGGTACTTCTTCAGTATTGGTCTGCTTCCATTTTTCTAAAAGAAGAATTTGCTGTAAATCCCAAAGCAAAAAAGCGTTTAGAGGAATGAACACAACCAAGTTGAGCCGGTAATCAAACCGACCTAAGATGTCTTTTAGCTGTTTTATTGTTCCGGATGCTTTTTTGTTTTTATGATGAAATATGTTGTGTAATGATGCGAGCAGGCTTGAATTAAAGTTTTCATTTTCGATATACGAGGCACTGTCAGAAAGTGTTTCTATCTCCGCGGTAATTTTTGCAAGTTGATTATACGCAGGCATTATTATTCGGCTGATGGCGGATGAAATGGCTATAAACAATACAAAGAGTAAGGTGAATTGCGATGCAGGAATAAACTCGGTAATAAAAAGAAACAAAACGGTTAAAGAGATGAGCGGATACAAAACCCTGAGTATTTTCCAACCCGTATTGGAAAATGCAGCCGGTTGCTGCAACCAATTGGCAATACTTTTTTGGGTAACTATAGTTATTTTTTTTGCAGTTCCGATGGCTTGCAATTGTTGTCGCCATTCAGGTTTTTCTTTTAATTCCTTTACCGCCGGTTGTCTTTCTAAAATTACATTGGTAGCAGCAGGAGCAAGTAACCAATCGCTTAGCAATTTATTCGATTGCTCTGCCGTAGTTCTGTTGATATACTGATACAAGGATGCTTTACCAAAAATATCCAAGTCGTTTGCGTAAGCATGTTCTGCCGGTTTGTATTGCAGACCATCGGGCAGTTGCGTAAATTGGTGTTGAAGAATTAATAACTCCTCCCTGTTTATTGCTATCAGGGTTTCTGTATTTCTTATATTACTGCTGTTTTTTAAATCTTTAAAAAGAAAAATAAAGAAGCCAATAAGAAAGAAAGTTGCGACGGTTAAAGCTGTAATCGCTTCGAACCGCCACAGTTGCCAAAGAGATAAGCCGGCCAATACAATAGTTGAAAATCTTGCCCGGGCAAAAAGGCTCTTCTGCTTTAGTTGTTTAGCCAGTAATAAATTAAGTGTTTCTATTCGGGCATTGTAATACTGATCGGGTTGTTGCTGTTCTGCCATGTGATAAAGATAAGTATTGAAGTAAAAAACTTTTAACAAACTTCATCTCGGCAAATTGTGCTATTTTTGCCTTCCTGCTGAAATTTTGTTTTTTGTTTTTTTACTTAAAAAGGGGGCGTTTGGTTTTGACAGCATAGATCTTTGAAAGTGTAAGCATGTACTGCGTTGCGTAATTAGCAGTTGAATCTGAATACGAAAAACTCAAATGGCAATACTCAGTATGCCATGGCTGCCTAATCAGTGATTAGTTAGTCATTAGGGCCGCAGCTGCCGGTTGGTCTGTTACCAAGCGCTGCCGCCGACTCAAAAACAAATACAGATTGCTGCTGCCGAAGGCTGTGCCGGCAGCTTAAGACTATTCAGCTAAGGGATAAATCGGTTGTCTGTTTCCAGTTTATCTCCGACACAATAAAACAAAATAAACATGTAGAAAGCTTTCGACGAATATGTTTGGACACCGGTTCGACTCCGGTCGCCTCCACTTTATTAAAAATCCCCTTTCAATTTTTTGAAAGGGGATTTTTATTTACAATAATCATGTCGCTTAAAAATTAGCTTCATTCACAATCAATCACCGGTCCGCCAAAAAATTTTGCATACTGCGCCATACCATGCTGGTGCTTGGCTTCGGCCAACCAATTTTCAATACTGCTGCTGTTATTTTTACCCGAGAGGGGAATAGGAATTAATTTTCCTTCACCGGCAATTTGTACATATGCCCCGCCATTGGTTATGTCAATAATATTCATGGCAGTGGATAGAAAGCCTATAGCTGTATTTAGTTTTACAGTAAAGCCTTTATAGCCTACATCAATGGCAGATGCGTCGGGACCCGATGAAAACAAATTTTTTAAGTCGCTCATTCTGCCGCTTACAGGGAACTTGGGTACCAAATCATTTTTATTTTCAATTCGTATAGCTCCGGGAAAAATTTTATTAAATGTATCAGCGAAAGATTGATTGCCTGCTGCCGGCGCCGCAAAACTTATTACATTAATTGATTGCTTTGGCTTACCCGCTGTTCCAAATTTATTATGCAAATAACTTGCGTACACACTTGCCAGCTTGCCACCCAAGCTATGACCGGTAAGTACAATTTTGCTTTCATCTTTTACCGCGGTTGAAATAAATTCCCATAAACTCTTGCCGGTGGCGCTGTCCTTCATCTTCTCCATATTTTCAAAAGCCTCGTAAGCGCCTTCCGAAATATAGGCGTCATTAGTACTGTCGGCATATATCCATTTCTTTTGATTCGCAATATTAAAGTCATGATAAATCCAATTACTGAAAGCATCCCAACTAAAATCAATTACCGAACCGCGGATAGCTATGGCCCAGGTATTGCCATCCGTTGCCGCAAAAGCATAGTTGCCGTTTATCGCTTTCGGATTCCAAACTATTTTCCATTGCGGTAAATAAGTATTTAATTTTTCCTGCGGATTGCTGCAGTAAGTTATTTGTGCCATCGTAGCGGCGTTTTTTTCGGTAAAGGCAGGTATTGCGGGTCCTTTTTTGCCGGTGGTTTTTTGGTCGCAACCGGCTGAGAATAGAAAAAGGAATGAGATAATGGCCGAATGTTTCATTATAAATAAGTTATGCTCAAATATAAATTATTAAACAGTCATATAACTAATAGCGAAAAAAAGATTATAAGTTTTATTTGGAATATACAGCTTTACATCAAAGCTCTTTTTGAATAGTCAATTTGCAATGGCCGATTAAAAATAAGCAATTTGCTATTGACTTAATAAAAACTCAAGTAACACCTTTCGGAATGGAAGCGATTAAATTTTTTGTATAAACAGATGAAGGATTAAAATATATTTCGTCGGCCGGGCCGCTTTCTTCTATTTTCCCTTTGTTCATTACCATAATGCGATCGCTGATATAGCGCACCACGGACAGATCGTGTGAAATAAAAATGATGGTGAAGCCGAATTCTTTTTTTAGATCGTTTAGCAGGTTTAATACCTGCGCCTGTACGCTTACATCCAATGCACTGACTGATTCATCGCAAACAATAAACGACGGATTGAGTGATAAAGCTCTTGCAATAACGATACGTTGCCGTTGACCGCCGGAGAATTCGTGCGGGTAACGATTGAAATGTTCCGGTTTTAAATCTACTTTTTCCAACAGCTCAGTTACTTTATCTCTTCGTTGTGCAGCCGTTTGTAAAATGCCGTGTACGGCCATGGGTTCCGCAATGGCCGAGCCGATTGTCAATCGCGGATTTAAAGAAGAGTAAGGGTCCTGAAAAACAATCTGTATATCTTTTCGTAATGTTTTTAATTCATCTTTCTTTTTTACCGCCAGGTCAATGCCGTTGTAAATAATTTTTCCGGCGGTAGGTTCTATCAAGCGCAGCATGGTGCGGCCCAGCGTTGTTTTACCGCAACCTGACTCACCCACCAATCCCAATGTTTCTCCTTTATATACATCAAAGCTTACATCATCTACCGCTTTTGTAAAGTCAGATGCTTTGCCAAACAAAGATTGTTTTTTCGGAAACCAAACGTTTAGATTTTTTACTTGGATAAGCAAGGGAAGCAGGTTGCCGGTTTCCGGTTGCGGGTTAGTTGTTTCATTATATGAGTTTTTAATTTTTAACTTTTGACTTTTGACTTCGGATTCAAGATTTTGAACATTGGATATTGGACTTTGGCTTATAGCGGAGTTCATAAAATCCGCTACCACGGGCAATCGTTCTCCTTTATTATGCAATACCGGCCTGCAGGCAAGCAATCCTTTTGTGTAAGGGTGTTTGGCATTATTAAAAATTTCAGCTACACTATTTTGCTCTACTATTTCTCCTTTATACATTACAACGGCCCTGTCGGCAATTTCGGCCACTACTCCCAAATCATGCGTAATAAAAATTACACCCATATTATTTTCCTTTTGCAAATCTTTAATCAGCTCCAGTATTGTTTGTTGTACGGTTACATCCAGGGCGGTGGTTGGTTCATCACATATCAATAAGGAAGGCCGGCAACACATGGCCATCGCAATCATCACCCGTTGTTTTTGTCCGCCGCTCAGCTGATGCGGGTAGCGGTCGAACATCGTTGCAGGATCGGGCAGTTTTACTTTGGTAAACCATTCAAGGGTTTGTTCTTTCGCCTGTTGCTTTGTTATTTTTTTATGCGTTAATAAAGATTCCATTACCTGCCGGCCGCAAGTGTGTACCGGGTTTAATGATGACATCGGCTCCTGAAAAATCATAGCGATTTTATTGCCGCGAATCAATTGCAAATCTTCCCGGTTGGTTTTTAATAGATCAACTGTTGCATTACCATTCTCAGAAAACAAGATAGCGCCTGACTTATACACAACAGGCGGCGAAGGAATTAATTGTAAAACAGAAAGTGAAGTAACGGATTTGCCCGAGCCTGATTCACCCACAATAGCAACAATTTCTCCGCGGCTTACCGTCAGCGATATATTTTTTAATGCATCGATATCTCCTGCTTCGGATTGAAAACTAACTGATAAATTATGGATGGTTAAAAGCGGGTTCACAAAATAAAAATAATTGATTTCTATCGCCGATGTTTACTAATTATTATACAGAATTGTATGAATGATTAAACAATAATACAAATTTTCTGATTTATTAATTCACATTTCGTGACTTGGCTTATTTTTTGTACATGTGTGTTAAACACTCTCAACTTATAAACGCTAACTTATGGGATCACCGGTAAAACGGCGAGAACTTCTGTCAGGATTTTTTCGCCATGCGAATGATGCAACTGATTTTTCGAAGAGCGATTGGGCATTTAAAAAGTATGCCAACAAAAAAATTCCCGAACAACAACACAGAACCAATACAGGACTAAATCCTTATACAGGACCATGGACAGACGCAGAAGCCCTGCATTTATTGCGGCGTGTAACCTTTGGTGCTACCAAGACACATGCAGATCAAATAAAAGGACTGAGTGTTTCTGCCGCAGTAGATTCGTTAATTGATAATGCAGTACTTCCTTCGACTACACCTTTAAACAGTTATCAAAGTGTATATGCGGATACTCAAAATTGTCCCGCAGGTGCTTCTTGGGTTGATTTTCCTGCAAAATTTAATGATGATTTCTCATTAACTTATTTCCGCACTTACTGGTCATTCAAGCCTTGGTGGTTTGCACAAATGATTGATCAACCGGCGCATATACACGAAAAAATAACCTTGTTCTGGGCGAACCATTTCAGCACCATTGCACAAGATATAAATTATTCTAAAGCCGTTTTTCAGCACTTTAAAACCCTCCGCATACATGGTTTGGGAAATTTCAGAACCATGATAAAGGAGATTACCATTGATCCGCACATGCTTAGTTTTCAAAACGGAGAGGATAATAATAAATTCAGTCCTAATGAAAATTACGGAAGAGAGCTGCAGGAATTGTTTATGGTAGGTAAAGACTTGGGAGCCGCGGGATTTGATCAAATAGCAGATGTAATCGCAGCTGCCAAAGTACTTACCGGGTGGAAAAGAAAATATGATAGCCCTGACGGTTCTTACTCTTCCTATTTCAATGCAAACGATCATGATACTACAAACAAACAGTTCTCCGCTTTTTACGGCAGCAAGATTATTACGGGTAAAACAGGTGATGCGGGTAAAGGTGAAACGGATGAGTTAATTGAAATGATTTTGCAGACACAGGAAACAGCCAAATATATTGTAAGAAGGTTATACAGGTGGTTTGTGTATTATGCTATTGATGCCGCTACTGAAGCAAATGTTATTGTGCCGTTGGCAAATATTTTCCGAACCAATAACTTTGATATTGTACCTGTATTAAAAGCCTTGTTTAAAAGCGAACATTTTTTTGACCCGCTCAATGTAGGTTGTGTTATTAAAAGCCCGGTAGATATGTATGTGGGTATGGCAAGAGAGTTTGCTTTAAAACTTCCGGCTGCACCTTTGGAAACACAGTATGCCGCCCGGCGTCAATTCATGGAGCTATGTGATGATGCCGGTCAGAGCATTGGCGATCCGCCCAATGTATCGGGCTGGAGGGCTTATTACCAAATTCCTGTTTTTTACCAGGATTGGATAAGCTCCGACACCATACAGCGAAGAGCAAGAACTATAAATGAATTCATAAACGGCGATATCTATGCCAATGGAGTCAGACTAAAAATTGATACGGTAGAATTTAATAAAATACTTGTTGATGCGGCTGATCCCGCTAAACATGTTCCTTCTGATCCGAATAAAGTGGTGAGTAATTTCATTAAGTATCTTTTGCCCAAAGATTTATCGGACAATCAAAAGACATTTATGAAAAACATCTTACTCTCTAACCAGGTAAGCGATTTTTACTGGACCAACGCCTGGAATGCATACGCATCGGCCCCTACTCCTGCAAATGAAGCAACCGTGCGAACACGATTGGATGCGTTGGTAAATTATATAACCTCGCTGGAAGAATATTATCTCTGCTAACAACTAATATGTAAAATCTAATCAAATGAAAAGAAGAGATTTTTTAAAAGCCGCACCGGCCGTTTCGTTGCCGTTAATTCTTAACGGATTTCCGCTCAGCACTAATGCAGGTAATTCATTGCTGGAAATGATCGCCCAAGCCAGCTTGGCGAACGGACGTGTTTTGGTTATTGTGCAAATGAACGGAGGCAATGACGGTTTAAATACAGTATTGCCCATTGACAGATATTCAGCATTGAATAATGCCCGCCCCAACATAGTAGTACCGCAAAGCAGTATTTTAAGTTTAACCGGTACTACCGCAACGGGTATGCATCCTGCATTGGCTGAAATGCGAAATATGTATAATAGCGGGTTATTGAATATTTCTCAAGCGGTTAGTTATCCCAATCCTAATTTTTCGCATTTCAGGGCTACCGATATTTGGTTTACCGCTTCAGCTGCCGAGGTAAACTTAAGTACAGGGTGGCTTGGCCGTTATCTCGATACTGAATTCCCGGGCTTTCCTGCCGCTTATCCCAATAATACAATGCCCGACCCTGTATCACTGCAAATAGGTTCGCAGGCTTCTATTATGACGCAGGGACCCATCACCAATATGAGCATGACGGTAAGAAACCCTGACAGATTTTATGATTTGGTAAATGGTATTGTAGACCCGGCGCCTGCTACGCCGTATGGAAATGAGTTGACTTTCCTGCGATTAATAAAACAACAGACGAGTGCTTACACGACAGCGGTACGTACAGCATACAACGGGGCGGCTACGCAATCTACTTTATATCCGGACGACAATGCATTGGCGCAGCAGTTACGCATTGTAGCAAGATTAATTAAAGGCGGATTAAAAACGCCGGTATATATTGTCAACCACCCCGATAGTTTTGATACGCATGCGGGCCAGGTGGACCCCGCGGATAAAACGAAAGGAAATCATGCGGATATGCTATCACTTTTATCAAAAGCCATCGGCGCTTTCCAGGATGATTTACAAAAAATGGCTATTGACGACAGGGTAACGGGAATGACATTTACGGAATTCGGACGGCGCATCAAATCGAATAACAGCAGCGGTACCGATCACGGTACTACCACACCGGTATTTGTTTTTGGAAAAGCCGTGAACCCTACTATTATCGGTACCAACCCGGATATACCGGACAATGCAACGGTGCAGGATAATATTCCGATGCAACAGGATTTCAGGGCGGTTTATTATACGGTATTAAAAGAGTGGTTTCAATTGACACCGGCGCAATTGAACAGTGTACTCTTTCAACAGTTTGCTACGCTGCCTATTTTCCGGCAATTGGCTCCTTTACCGGTATCTGTACTTTCTTTTAAAGCAAAATGGCAAAACACCAATGACGCTTTGATAACTTGGGAGGTAGACGAAGAATCGAATATTGATGCCTATGATGTGATGCGCAGCGATGATGGCGTAAACTTTACTAAAGCCGGAACTGTAACAGCGGTAAATACCGGCGGTCGTCACGAATATAACTTTATTGACAGAAACCTCAATAAAAATATTTATTACTACCGTTTACAAATAAATGAACGAAGCGGGTCAGCAAGATTTTCTGAAACGGCATTGTTGAAAAAGAACCCTGATCAAAGAGCTGTTCGTATAAAAGTAATGCCGAATCCGATCAGGGAAATCTTTACGGTTTCTTTTGAAGAAAAAATAGCAGGACTTGTTACGGCACGTATTATTGATTCATCGGGCAGGGAAGTATGGAGGGGCCAAACACAGGGCGGCGGTTATAATGTTTCTTTCAGGTTGGAAGGTAAACCAATTGCCGCGGGTGTTTACACAATGCAGATAACAGCGGGCAATGAAGAAGGTATTATAAAAATTCTTAAGCAGTAGGTAAGGTTTAATAGCTAATGATGGCTAACTGCCGGTTTTCCAACCGGCAGTTTTTATTATTTAAGGGAACAACCTAAAAACTCAATTCATACCGCTTATAATCATTATATAGTCCAAAGTTTCATTCATGGCGGCATTATACGTTTCATCAGGTTTGGAGAGATTTTATTGGACTATTTACTATTTAAAATTGGTATCATCTTCTTCTTTTCTCCTTTCTTTTGTAATATAAAAAACAATTACGCCGCCGATAATAAGCAGGCTGCCGCCCAATGCAAACCATTTGGTAGATATAAAAACAAATAGCCAGATTAATATGGAAAGAATTGCGGGCAACGGGTACAGCCACATTTTAAAAGGAAGTTTAGCAGCGCCGAATTTTTTACGCAGTAAAACCAACCCGATGGTTTGCCCGATAAATTGTACAAGAATGCGCATGGCTAAAATAGAACTGATTACATCGCCCAACCTGAACAGTAAACTGAAAATAAAACCCAAGCCGCATAAAAATAATAATGAAATATGCGGAAAATTTTTAGTGGGATGAAGTTTTGCAAAAATTTTAAAGAAATTACCGTCAATGGCGGCGGCGTAAGGCACTCTCGAGTAGCCCAATACTACAGCGAACAACGAGGCCATGGCAATCCATAATATAAGTACCGTTACAACAATGCCGGCAGTTTTGCCGTACAGTTGCTCCATAAAACTGCTTACTAAATATTTATCCTCTTCTTTTACATTTTGCCACGGAATAACACCCATTACGCTGATGTTCATCAACAGGTATAAAGCGGCTATACCTGCAATGGAAATAAAAATACTTCGCGGAATATTTTTTTCAGGGTTTTTAATTTCACCGCCCAAATGACAAACATTATAATAACCTAAATAACTGTAAATTGTTTTTACAGAACCTTGACCGATGGCCGCCCAAAATGCATAACTGAAAAAAGATTCATTGCCTTTCGGTATCAACTGAATGGAATGTTGTTGATTGCTCAGGCCACTGTAAATAATCCATACTATGGTTACAATAACTACAGCCCAAAGTGTAACGGAAATTTTTCCGATGGTTTCTATCTTGCGGTATAACAATAAGCAAACAAGAATAACCAAACCGCCTGATACCATCTTTTGTTGCAGGGCAGTTAAATCAACTATGTAAGTAAGATATTGCGCAAAGCCGATAGCTCCTGAAGCAACTACCAACGGCGCCTGTATACTTGTTTGCCACACATATAAAAAACTCATCAGCTTGCCGTATTTATCGCCGTAGCCGATGCGTAAAAAATTATATGTGCCGCCCGCCAGCGGGTATCTTGCTCCCAATTCGCTCCATATCATGGCATCGGTAAAGGCCGCGAAGGCGCCAAATATCCAGGCCCATAAAAACAACCCGTTGTGAAATTGACTTACCACGAAAGGCATTACTACAAAAGGACCTATACCAACCATATCTATCATATTGATAGAAGTAGCCTGCAGTAAATTTATTTTCCGGTTGAAGTGTGAAGACAAAGGTTTGTGTTTGGTAGTGTTTTTCTAATTTCTTTTAATCAACTTTTTACAAATGCCGTAATTCCTTCTACCAGTCTATCCAAATTTTTGGCGGTCGTGTATACATTGGGTGTTATACGAACACCTTTTATATTTTCCCATTCAATACCTACGGTATGAATTTTATATTTATCCAATAAAAAACTATCCAATTCGGCGGGCTTCCTTCCTTCTATATTTATTAAACCGATGGCGCAGCCAAAACCCGGTTTCATGGACGTACCCAATTTTACTTTCGGTAAATCTTTTACTTTCTCCATCCAGTAATTTTTTAAATAATGCAATCGTTTTTCTTTTCTTTCACCGCCAATCATTTCATAAAACTCGATGGCTTTGCCGATTGCTTGCTCTATAAAAAATGGCCTGGTACCCTGGTTTTCAAATTTTCGTATATCATCTTTCAGCGGGTTTTCGCCGGTGGCGAATAGCGGGTAAATGTTTTTTATTTTTTCTTTTTTTACATACAACATACCGCTGCCTATGCAGGCGCTGAGCCATTTGTGTAAACTGGTACCAAAATAATCGGCGCCCAATCCGGGAATGGTAAATTGAAACTGTGCGAAACTATGCGCACCGTCCACCAATACTTCAATTCCTTTTGCATGCGCGGCATCGGCAATTTTTCGTACGGGTAAAATTTGCCCGTTCCAATTTATGACATGCGTTACCTGTACTACTTTTGTTTTTGGTGTAAATGCTTTTATAAATTCATTGGCTAAATAATTATTATCCTCGCTTGGTAATTCAAGATTTACCCAAACCAATTTTATTTTATCCCGCAGTTCTCGTTGTTTCCAGGCATTAATCATATTGGGGTAATCCTGTTTGCTCAACACTACTTCATCGCCGGGGCTTAATTGCAGGCCGAATATTATTGTTTCCAGGGCTTCCGAAGCATTGCGGTGTATAGCGATTTCTTCCGTATCGCAGCCGGCAAGCAGCGCTAAATTTTTTCTCAATGGCTCACGACCCTGATCCAATATTCTCCACATATAATAACTGGGCGCTTCATTGCTCATGTCATGATAACGTTTCATCGCTTCCTGTACCGTATTGGGCGATGGCGCCACGCCGCCATTATTTAAATTTATAAGTGCCGGCGAAACGGTATACGCTTGTTGTACATACCGCCAAAAATCTTCTTCTCTAGCTAAGTTGTCCGGCGAAATATTTTCCGCTTCTTTTAATGCTGCTTTTAAATTCTGACTCCATGCCGGATGTGTAAGTGAAGCCATGATACCGGTGGCGGACAGTGCGCCCAGTTTATTTATAAATAAACGGCGGTTGACTGAGTTCATAATATTTTTTATTTATACTATAAATGTAAGGAATAGATGGCTAATTAATATTTTGAGTTGCTGAGCTGACGATCCATGCCAATAAGGAATATTTCCGGCACCTCTTTTTCGCATTCTTTCGAACGCATTCTTTAATCAAGAAGGCAGGCGAAAAAGCAGTGCCTCCCGTGTCTTCTGACAACACGCAGCGGAGTCCTCTATAATCACTTCAATACTGTAAAGACTTTCTAACCCGTTAGTATCCTTGTGCGTTGGCCCGGAAAAATGGCTGAGCATTCATTTTTCATAGACTTTTTTGTTTCTTTTTTTGTCATGAAAAAAAGAAAAGAAAGAAAACGGCGGTAAGTTTATTATGAGAAGGTATATGGAACTATTTTGAAACACAGGAAAAATACCGGTTTTGTGTAACTCTATTTTTTACAGTATCTCAAAATATTAATTTGTAGAATTGATAATAGATGTAACTCAAAAGGTAAGGGAAGGTAAAATAAAGCGAATACCGAAAATAAAAACAGCCTGCTTAAAAAGCCAAATATCTTTTGCAGGATAAATTGGCTGAAAGAAATAAAAAAACTATCTTCCAAGAATAACAAAACTGCGTATGAAAATTCAGGAAATTAAAGTTTTGAAGGGCCCCAATTACTGGAGCGTTCGCCGGTTGAAATTGATACAAATGAAATTGGATTTGGAAGACCTGGAGCAACGGCCCACCAATTCCATTGATGGCTTCAGGCAGCGCTTGGAAAAAATGTTCCCGACAATGATTGAGCATCGGTGCAGCGAAGCGATACGCGGCGGTTTTTTTAAAAGAGTAGATGAAGGAACCTGGATGGGGCATGTAATAGAACATATCGCACTGGAACTGCAAACGCTTGCCGGTATGGATACCGGCTTCGGCAGAACCCGCGGCTCGGGCGACGGAGAAGGAATATATTATGTAGTATTCAGTTATATGGAAGAGGATGCCGGCGTGTATGCAGCCAAAGCATCAGTAAATATTGCGCAGGCATTGGTGGACGGCGCTGAATATAATTTAGAAGACGATATTCAAAAACTAAGAGAGATACGTGAGGATACACGCTTGGGCCCGAGCACCGGTTGTATTGTAGATGAAGCGGTGAAACGCGGTATCCCTTTTATACGATTGAACAAACAAAGTTTGGTACAATTGGGTTACGGTGTACATCAAAAAAGAATCAGGGCCACTATTGCTTCTACCACATCAAACATAGCCGTAGATATTGCCTGCGATAAAGAAGAAACAAAATTATTATTAGAAGCGGCCGAAATTCCGGTGCCACGCGGTGTAGTGGTGCGTACCGAAGCGGGAGTGGAAGAAGCGATACAGAAATTTGGTTACCCGTTGGTGATAAAACCGATAGACGGTAATCACGGAAAAGGAAATACTACGAACATCACAACTTGGGAACAGGCATTAACTGCTTTTGCTGCCGCAAAAAGTTTTAGCCGCAGTGTAATTGTAGAACGTTTTATTACCGGTTTCGATTTTAGAATTTTAGTCATCAACTATAAATTTATTTGCGCGGCATTGCGTACGCCGGCTTCAGTTATTGGTGATGGCGTACATACCATTCAATGGCTGGTAGATGAAACAAATAAAGATCCGCGAAGAGGTTACGGTCACGAAAAAGTATTGACGCAAATTACTATCGATCAGTTTACACAAAAAATGCTGGACGAAAAAAATTACACATTGGAAACGGTGCCGCCCAAAGATGAATTGGTATTGCTGAAACCGACTGCCAACTTAAGTACCGGCGGTACCAGCGATGACGTAACGGATGAAGTGCATCCTGCAAATATTTTTATGTGCGAACGGATTGCAAAAATTATAGGCCTGGATATTTGCGGTATTGATATTATGGCGAATGATTTGCGTACACCTGTTTCGGAAAATGGCGGCGCTATACTGGAAGTAAATGCAGCGCCCGGTTTCAGAATGCACATTGAACCGGCTAAAGGTTTACCGAGAAATGTAGCGGAGCCTGTAGTTGATATGTTATTTCCGAAAGGGAGCGCGGGCCGTATTCCTATTATAGCTATAACAGGTACTAATGGCAAAACAACTACTACCAGGTTGACGGCGCATATAGCCAAGAGTGCCGGTAAAAAAGTAGGCTACACTACCAGTGATGGTGTATATATTCAAAATCAATTGATGATGAAAGGAGATTGCACGGGCCCGGTTAGTTCTGCATTTGTATTAAAAGATCCTACGGTTGATTTTGCCATACTGGAATGTGCAAGAGGCGGCATATTAAAAAGCGGTTTGGCGTTTCAGAATTGTGAAGTGGCCATTGTTACCAATGTAGCATCGGATCATATAGGACTGGGCGGTATAAATAATTTGGAACAGATGGCAAGAGTTAAAAGTGTGGTGCCTGAAACCGTTTTCCCGCACGGCTACGCCATACTGAATGCTGATGATGATTTGGTATATAAAATGAAAGATGATTTGAAATGCAATATCGGTTTGTTCAGTATGGATGAAAATAATCCGCGGATAAAAGAACATTGCGCCAAGGGCGGATTGGCTACTGTTTTTGAAAACGGTTATGTAAGCATCATGAAGGGTACCTGGAAAATAAGAGTAATGCCGGTGAAAGATATTCCGCTCACATTTGAAGGAAAGGCGTTGCATAACATTGCCAATACATTACCGGCCGTACTGGCTACTTATTTGTACCGCGATATTACCATTGAAGATATCCGCTCGGCATTGCAAACATTTGTACCGGGCAGCAATACCACACCGGGACGGATGAACTTTTTTAATTTTAAAAATTTTACCATCCTTGCCGATTTTGCACACAACCCGCACGGCTTGCGTTTGCTTTGCGATTTTGTAAGCAAATTAGATTACCCGAAAAAAATTGGTGTAATAAGCGGCACCGGCGACCGCCGTGATGAAGACATTCGTGAACTGGGTGAAATATCGGCGCAATTTTTTGATGAGTTAATTATTCGCTGCGATAAAAATTTGCGTGGCCGTACGGCCGATGAAATTATCGGTTTGCTGAAAGAAGGTATTGCGAAAGCGAATAAGGATGTACCGACAAAAACGATCGCCAACGAGAATGAAGCATTGGAATATATATTCGCCCACCCGCAACAGGGAGCGTTGTATACTATTATGTGCGATGTGGTAGCCGGTGCATTGGATAAAATAAAGGAATTGAAGAACAGGGAAGAAGGAGTAGCATAGCTACGGGCTCTTAGCTATGAGCAACGAGCTTCGAGCTTTTTAAAATGATAATTAGTCTTTTAATTTTTTAATAATAGTAATACTTGTCTGATAACTCGCAGCTCACAGCTATCAGCTCAGAGCTTAACTCTACTTCATGAACCGACAAAAATCCGTTCTTCTTTTTACAGTATTTGTAGATATGGTCTGCTTTGGTATGATCATTCCCGTGCTGCCGTATATTTCAAAGGAACTTGCTCTTTCCGATTTTTTGTATGGTCTGCTGGCGGCCGTTTTTCCGCTGATGAATTTTTTATTTTCTCACTTATGGGGTTCGCTCAGCGACAGGAAAGGAAGACGTCCCGTAATGCTGGTAAGTATCGCCATTACACTGGCGGCCAATTTACTGTTGGCCATTACGTATAATTTGCCGGGTTTATTAGTGGCAAGAATTTTTGCCGGTATCGGCAGCGCCAATTTTTCCGTAGCGCAGGCGTATATGAGTGATATTACGCCCATTGAACAACGAACCAAGAACATGGGAATGATCGGCGCTGCATTTGGTTTGGGTTTTATTTTCGGGCCACCGTTGGGTGGGTGGTTAAAAGACCTTAGCGGACCCGGATCTGTTTTATGGGTAGGATTGGGAGCCGCCATACTCAATCTTATCAATTTGGTATCGGCCCGGTTTTTTCTGAAAGAGAGTAATCAAAATATAAACGAAACTTATAAGCGAAACCTGAATCCGCTGAAACCCATTATCAAATGGCTGCGTGTACCGGTCATCAGTCAGCTCATGCTTATTTTCTTTATCTACGTCGTTGCTTTCAGTATGATGCAAATAATGAGCGGGTTAATTTGGAAAGAAAAATATTTATTAACCGAGGCTCAGGCCGGTTATACATTCGCCTATATCGGTCTTACATCGGCGCTGTTCCAGGGATTATTGGTGGGCAGGTTAATAAAAAAATATTCAGAAAGGCAATTGATTATTGCGGGAGCCATACTGATGGCCGTTGGGTTGGCATCTACGCCGGTACCGCCGGCCGGCAGTTTTGTACCCTGGGTTTTTATTATTGTTATACCCATTTCATTGGGCAATGCATTAATTACGCCGGCACTATCCAGTTGGCTCAGTAAAAAGGCGCCGCTTAGAGAAACGGGCCAGGTAATGGGCGCCAATCAAAGTTTTGCGTCTATGGCAAGGGTAATTGGCCCCACGGCGGGTGGTTTATTGTACCCCATTTTTTGGAATTTACCCTTCTATGTCAGCGGATTAATCATGCTGATACCGCTTTTCATGATTTTCAAATTAAAGGATGACTAATTCCATTTGGCTCAAAAGACTGTAACCCTTATTTTTGCCAGCCCGTTCCGGGCGGAACGTTCGGGCGGGCACTCCCGAAAGAAATTTCAGGGAAATCGGATTGACCCATGGTGTAATGGTAACACTACTGATTTTGGTTCAGTCATTTATGGTTCGAATCCATATGGGTCAACAGAGGCTCCGCAATTACAGCGGGGCTTTTTGTTTTTGGGGTATGCACCTTATTGTTACAAACCGAAATTCTCAATACAGGTACGTGTGTTTGGCTTGGACTGCAGCCCGATATTAGTTGATAGCGATTTGCAGCCGATTGTTACTACTTCTGCCGGCATAGCAGAAAATCCAATGTCTGTTCGCACTTCGTCTTGATTCTTCAAATATTTTGTCTGTGTTCACAACTGTAGAGTGTGTCCCGGATGCGTAGGAACAAGGCTGCCTCTTTTGCAAGGTTGGCTTTGTTTAAGTCAGGTTTTTTTATTTTCAATACTCAAGTTTTTTTAAAATCATGATACCGCATCCGCCAACTCGTTGGCGGAAGAGCAGATAGTTGACTCACCCAAGTATGGTCGGGCAGGCATATTCATTTTAAAAAACCTTTCTGAAAAAATCAGAGAGGCTCTTTTGTTTTATAATTTTTTCCGGTAATCATCCATCTCTTCGTTTACTTACTATACTTTTCCTGTCAGTACAACAATTAGTTCGATCTCAAGTTGATTGTTATGGGTGAGGAGTTGTAGCGAAAAGCCCGACCACCAAAGGTATTCACGCCCCCAAAATTCTTTTTAAACTTTTTCAGTAATCAATAATGCATTCTTACAAAGGCTTCCATTGCAGCATAATGGGTAAGACCCAGATCGGCATATAATTTAGCAGTTGCAGCATTGCGTTCCTCGGCACGTTGCCAAAACTCACGTGCATCGCTCCCTTGGAACGGTACCATGTCTTTTTGCGATTGATGTATGAAAATGCCAAACCGTTTTTTCAGTACCTGGTCAGGACTCATGGGTATAGCCATTTCAATTTCTTCAATATTCCATTCCTGCCAGGCGCCTTTATACAACCAAAGCCAGCAATCTTTTATCCAATCGGCCCCGCCGGCTTTTATTTGTTTTAATGATTCCAATACAACATCTAAACAAACCTTATGCGTTCCGTGCGGATCGGCTAAGTCGCCTGCGCAAAACAGTTGATGCGGTTTTAGTTTATTCAAAAGCTCAACGGTTTGTTTTACATCCTCAGCACCCATCGGGTTTTTTTGTATGGTTCCGGTTTCGTAAAAAGGAAGGTTTTGAAAATGAATATTGTTTTCATTTATACCTACATACCGGCAGGTAGCTTTTGCTTCGCAGCGGCGAATAAGCCCTTTTATTTCTCTTATCTCTTTGGTATCGGTTTGGTTTACTTTTTTATTGGATAAATAATTGCGTACGTTGTCCAATATAGCTTTTGATTTATTGGGATCAATGCCGGCTATTTCTTCAAAGCCTACGGTAAAGTCGAGAAAGCGGGTTACAAATTCATCGGTAACGGCAATATTACCGCTTGTTTGATAGGCTACGTGCACATCATTGCCCTGGTCATGTAATCGCTGAAATGTACCGCCCATGCTGATGATATCATCATCGGGGTGCGGAGAAAAAATAACACAACGCTTGGGATAAGGATTAGACCGCTCAGGATGGCCGGGAATAACGGCATTGGGTTTGCCCGCAGGCCAGCCCGTTATACTGTCGCGTAATAAATAATATACTTGTAGATTTATTTCATAGGCATCTCCTTTTTCTACCAACAAATCACCCAAACCGTAATTGTTATAATCGTCGTTAGTAAGTGAGAGAACTGAATTATTAGACTTGAGCGCCATATTAACCACTGCTTTTTTTATCATAGCAGGCGTCCATTCACATTCGCCGGTAAGCCAGGGGCTTTTGAAACGGGTAAGCTCCGTCGATGCTTCTTTGTCTAATACAAATAAAATGTCATCATGATTTTGCAGTAAAGATGCGGGTACCTGTTCCGTATCTTCTTCCTCCACCGCTTTTTTTATTACAGGCGCTTTGGAAGGTCCCCAGGCAAGCAGTATTATTTTTTTTGATTTTAAAATAGTGCTAATGCCCATGGTAATGGAAAGACGCGGCACTTCTGAAATGTTTGCAAACTCATAGGTATTGGCTAAGCGGGTCGTGGTATCAAGCGTAATTAATCTTGTTTTGGAGTAAATGCCGCTGCCGGGTTCATTAAAACCTATATGGCCATTGATACCTATACCGAGTATTTGCAGATCAATACCGCCTGCATCCTGTATCTGCTTTTCGTATTGTGCACAATGGGCTTTTATTTCTTCCTTGGGTAAGCTGCCGTTCAGTATGTGTACGTTGTTTAAATCAATATCTACATGATTGAATAACAACCGGTGCATAAAGTTGTAATAACTTTGAAATGCTTCCCGATCAATGGGATAATATTCATCGAGGTTAAAAGTGATTACATTTTTAAAACTGAGTCCTTCTTCTTTGTGCATGCGTGCCAACTCGGCGTACAATGACTTGGGTGTAGAGCCGGTTGCCAATCCCAATACACATTTTTCTTTTTTTGCCTGTTTATCTTTTATAAGATTGGCTATTTGCCGTGCCGCAAATTGAGAACCTTCTTTTACGTCATTAAAAATCTGTACGGGAATTTTTTCAAAACTGTCGGAAAGGTCGATGGGTTGCTTAGGCATTTGTTTGTTGGTTAAATTTTATATCATTTCTCCTCTTTTTTTTATTTAGCTAAAAGAGAGCAAGTCAGTATTACCGGGTTGTATGTATTTTACGAATTTGGCAGCTTTTTACCGCGATTGAATATCAAATATAAAAAAAGTATATAAAGAAGGGATGGTAAATGGCGTATATAAATTAAACAAGCGTTTGCATTGGTGTTGAAAAGAGAGCCTAACCTTTGTTAGTAGCGGGTTTTGCAAGCAAAGCGACCCGATTTGATTAAGTCTTAGTTAAAGGTTATAAAATAGTGCATTTTATTTTTCGTTTGTTTTACTATTTCAGCAATATTTGCGTTACAATTACAATTATGAAGAAGAATTTGGCGCTGGTAACGGGCGGATATTCGGGAGAGGCTGTTATTTCCTACAAAAGCGCTGTTACCATTGATAATAACTTAGACAGGGAAAAGTATAATGTTTATTTAATAGATGTAAAACCTGCAGGTTGGTTTTATGAGATGGCTGACGGCAGAAAGGCGGAAATAGATAAAAACGATTTCAGCCTTCAATTAGACAGCCAAAAAATAGTTTTTGATGCGGTTTTTATTGGCATGCACGGCACTCCCGGCGAGGATGGCAAGTTGCAGGGCTATTTTGATACACTAAAAATGCCTTATACCGGTTGCGATGCGGCTACTTCCGCCATTACTTTTAATAAACGATACACGGTAGCGGTGGCAGCAATGGCCGGCATACATGTTGCTAAATCAATGCATTTATTTAAGCATTCGGGCTTTTCCGCATCGCGGGTAGCCGATCAATTGCGGTTGCCGGTTTTTGTAAAACCCAATAACGGCGGTTCAAGTATAGGCATGAGTAAAGTAAGCGATGCGGGGGATTTAGCGGCGGCCGTTGAAAAAGCATTTAAAGAAGATAACCAGGTATTGGTAGAGGAAATGATAAAAGGCAGGGAGTTTACCGTGGGTGTATTTAAAACTGAGGGCAAAATAATTGTACTGCCTGTAACGGAAGTAATGACGCAAAAAGAGTTTTTTGATTATGAAGCGAAATACGGAGGAGCGTCTACAGAAGTAACGCCGGCGGCATTGGATGAAGTACACGCCGACGCTATACGACAGGCCGCTGAAAAAGTTTATACCGTATTTAATTGCCGGGGTGTGGTAAGAATTGATTTTATTTTGAACGAATCTGATAACAACCCGTATATGTTGGAGATAAATACCATACCGGGGCAAAGTGAGCACAGTATTGTACCGCAGCAGGTAAAAGTAATGGGATGGAGCTTGAAGGAATTTTACAGTAAATTGGTAGAGGATATTCTTTAACCCGCAGTTGGTCGTAAGTTTGCAAAAGAGGTTCAGGTCTTATTAAATTAACAGAAAAGTAACTATAAATCATTCATGTTGAAATTCATCACGCATCGCCCTTTATGGGTCAATATACTGGTCGCATTGGTCTTGATAGCCATTTTGACCTGGTTGTTTTTTTCTTCTTTAAATTGCCTTACTCGTCACGGTGAGTCTAAGACCGTACCCTCTGTTACGGGTAAAAGCTTTAGCGAGGCAAAAAAAATATTACAGTCGCAGGGTTTTGAGGTAGTGGTGCAGGATTCAAGTTATCATGATACGGTACCCAAGCTGACTGTTATCAGCCAGGTGCCCGAAGGTAACACAGCGGTAAAAATTAATCGGACCGTTTACCTGCGTATCAACCGTTCGGAGCCGCCTTATGTAAATATGCCCAATCTTGTTGGTTTTAGTTTTCGTAATGCCGAAATGATTTTGAAAAACGCCGGTTTAAAAATTGGTGATACATCCAGAAAACCCGACTTTGCCCGCAATTCAATATTGGAGCAATTGTATAAGGGCGACGCCATTACGCAGGGAACCAAACTTAAAATGGGCAGCGCTGTTGATCTTGTATTGGGAGATGGAGTAGGCGACAGGCAATTTCCGGTACCCGTAGTAGTAGGTATGACTTATGCCGACGCAAAAGAAGTGATAGAAAGTAGGGGACTGAGCTTTGGAGCACGAATAGCCGAAGGGGATATTAAAGATACTATGAGTTCATATATTATCTGGCAGGATCCGCAGAAATTTGACGATGAAAAAAAAGCGGTGTATATCCGCTCGGGGCAAATGATTAATGTACGATTCAGTGCGGTAAAGAAAGTGAGTTTGGATACTATTATAATTGATAATTAAAATATTTGATCTGAAAAAAACTGCTTATGCAAAGTATTACCGTAGATGAATTAAAAGCCCGGATGGATGCCGGCGAAGAATTAAACATTATTGATTGCCGGGAACCAGATGAATATGCGGAATTTAATATCGGGGCAAAGCTTGTGCCACTGGGCAAAATACAAAGTATGCAGCTTGATGACCTGGAAGATTTAAAAGAGGAAGAAGTAATTATTCATTGCCGCAGCGGCAAACGCAGTATGACGGCTTGTTTGTTTTTAGAAACGATGGGCTATGCTCATACAGTGAATGTAGAAGGCGGCGTACTCGCCTGGCAAGAAAAATTCGGAACTGCAAAGAGCTGATCTTTGAAGAGGAAGTCGGAATCATTCTCAAATTCATATCTTGACATCTTATCTCTGACCTCCGAATTCACAACTTTACATTCACTCCCAGCATAAAATTTCTGCCGGCCATAGGGAAATAAAAATTTTCTGTAGATAAAGCGCCTCCGCTTATATAACTGAATGTATAACCGTTCGGTTCATATTTTTTATTAAATAAATTATTAACCTGCAGCATGACAGCAGCTTCTTTAATGAACGCTTTTTTAAAAGTATAGGCGATTCTCGTATCCTGCGTATAAAAGCTGTTCAACTTCCTGTTTTCATTTTGTGTATTATCAAGATATTGCTTACTTACATACTTGCCGATAAGGTTGATTTCGGTATTTTTTACGGGCAATAAACTGATGGTGCTGCCTGCAATAACAGCGGGAGAAAATGCAATATCCGGTAATAAATAACTGTTTGTTTTTTGAACACCCAAATCATAATCGTCTATATATTCTGAAAAATTTTTTACTTTATTTCTGCTGATGGTCAAATTCCCTTCAATTTTAAGCCATTTAACGATAGTTGCCGCTGCCTGCAGCTCCGCACCCATGCGGTAACTTTTTGGAATATTGGTTCTGGTATAAGCGCCTGCATCATTTATTTTACCGGTAAGTACCAATTGATTTTTATAGTTCATATAGTAACCCGTCACACTCCAATTGTACTTCGCTTTTCTTTTTTCAATACCTATTTCCAAATCTTTCAATTGTTCCGGCCTCGGTAATTGTGCAGTACCTGCTTCAAAATCATCCCTGTTCGGTTCTTTATTACCAATGCTGTAAGAGATGTAGGCGTTCCATCCGTTTCGGTTATAACTCAACCCGGCTTTGGGATTGAAAAAATCATACGCTGTATTAATAACAAGTGTCGGGTTATCCCTAAAACCGGTGATGGAGTATTGTACATTTCTGAATTGCGCATCCAAAAATGTACTCCAATGCTGAACGATTTTTTGCTGCCATTTTGCATAGGTATTAATATCTGTTTTTGAAGCATCCAAATCATACCATTTGTGTTCCGGATCCGGTAAACCGTTGGAAGCCCAAATTAATTTCCCGAAATGATTGCCTTCGTAGTTGGTAACTGCGCCGCCGGCAGTGAATTGCGTGTTATCTTTTTTATACTGTAGTGAAAAAATGTTTCCGTAAAAATCATTATCCAACCAAAGTTGACTGATGAAATCGGAATTAGTTAACGTATTGCTTCCGAAAACGGGATTCGGTAAATTGTATTTTGAATATTTTTCATCTGCTTTATATTGTTCGTAATAGCCTTTTCCTTTTGTATAAAATACGGCTGTATTAAAAACTAAGTTATCATTGAATTTTGTATCAAAAAAAAGTTGATAATGAGTTTGCCGGTAGTTATCCGTTTCGTTGCTGTATGGCTCGCCCGTTTTTTCGGTACCTGCATAATTTACGCTCCTGTTATTATTTATTAAATCCGCTTCACTGATGCCGTACCAAGCCTGGTAGGTTTTTTCGTTACCGGTAAATAAATTAAACCGCAGCGTCGATTTTTTATTAATATAGGCGGTAGAAAAATAAAGCGACTTTAAATCACTCCCCGCTCTGTCAATAAATCCATCGCTGTTTATTTTTGAAAATCTTGCGTCCGCTGTAAAATGATCGGCTAATAAACCCGTGCCGGTTTTTACAGTATTCTTCCATGTGTTAAAAGAGCCGTAACTGTTATTGAACTCTGCGTAAGCGGTTTTATTTATTTCATTGGTACTGAAATTTATACTTGCGCCAAAAGCGCCTGCCCCGTTGGATGAAGTACCCAGTCCCCGTTGAATCTGCACACTGTTTACCGAAGAAGAAAAATCGGGCAAGTTTACAAAAAACAAACCTTGGGATTCAGCATCGTTATAAGGAATGCCGTTAATGGTCATGTTAATCCGTGTGGCATCGGTGCCCCTGATGCGTATGCCGGTATAACCAACGCCATTGCCCGCATCGGAATTTATCACGACCGAAGGTGTTTGATTCAGTAAAAAAGGAATGTCCTGCCCCAGGTTTATCTTCTGTATTTCCTTTTTAGAAATATTGGTTTTGGTAAACGGCGCATTTTCCCCGGCACGTAAGGCCCGTACCTCTATCGGAGTAAGTAAATTAAAACTGTCTTTAACGGGTTGTCCGTCTTGTGCTGACAACCATAAACCCATTGCTGCTGAAACGGTTGATAATAAAATCCTCTTCATTTTTTAAGGTTTTAAATAGTTAAAAATGAGAGGGAAATGCTATAAGCAAAATGAAGGAGATGTCACCTTCCTGCGCAGGCATTACCCTGATCAGGTTCTGCGGGTATAATCTCAGATTGTCGCTGTGCATTGCGAAAAATACTTCGCAATGCACAGGTTCAAACACCCCGGGAACTTAATTCGGTGCAAAGATAAAGTATAAATTATTCTTAAAACTCCTGTAACTTTTTTATGATAGTATTCGTAATATATCTCGGGCGGCACTTTTGGCGGCTTTTTCAAAAAAACCAAAATCAAAAAATCATGAAAAAAGTACTTTTATCCTTATTTGTTTTGAGCTTGGCCGGCTTTGTATATGCACAAAAAACGGTAAATGATCCTAATGCTGAAAAAAGAAATGTAAGCGGTTTTCACGGCATTGATGTGGGTGGCGGTATTGATTTGTATTTATCCTACGGGTGATGAGGCAGTTGCTGTGAGTGCCGGTACCGACGAGCATCGGGACAGGATAAAAACCGAGGTGAAGGACGGCGTTTTGAAGAATATGGTACGAATGGGACAGGAAATTAAAATTCGATTGGAAAAATCGTAAAATGAAAGCTTATGTTTCTTACAAACAGCTTAATAGCCTGCATGCTTCCGGCGGTTCTGATGTATCTTCGGACGGAAGCATTAAGACTGCGGAATTGGACATGCATGCAAGCGGCGGTTCGGATATTAAAGTAAGTGTAGAAGTAAGTGAACTGAAAGCCAATGTCTCAGGCGGTTCGGATATTATTATTTTAGGTACTGCAAAAAATATTGATGTTGATGCCAGCGGCGGCAGTGATTTTAAGGGTTATGAACTGCAGACCGAAAATTGTAAAGCCAATGCAAGCGGCGGAAGTGATATATTTATAACTGTAAATAAGGAATTGATTGCCGACGCCAGTGGCGGCAGCGATGTTCATTATAAAGGAACGGGTTTGATAAGAGATATAAAAAGCAGCGGCGGCGGCAGTGTAAAAAGAGCTTCCAAGTAATTTTAAAAAAATAGACAGATGAAAAAGATTATTATGTTGATGGCGGTATTACCGATATGTGTTTTTGTAACGGCACAGCAAATCAACGACCCGAATGCCGAAGTAAGGGATGTAAAAAATTTCACCGGCATCAAAATTTCAAGCGCATTTGATGTATATCTCAATCAAAGCAATGCGGATGCCGTAGCGGTAAGCGCTTCCGAACAAAAATACAGGGACCGGATAAAAGTAACGGTAGACAATGGTATACTATCCGTAGGCTTTGATAATGATAAAGGAATATGGAAAGGATGGAACGGAGATAAAACAAAATTAAAAGTGTATATTTCATTTAAACAAATAAACAGTTTAAGAGTATCAGGCGCTTGTGATGTAAAAGCGCAGGGAACAATTAAAGCGGATGAATTAACAATTAATTTTTCCGGCGCCAGTGATTTAAAAGATGTCAAACTGGATGTAAATAAATTAAATATAGAACTCAACGGGGCTTCGGATGTAAGTATAACCGGTACAGCTACCAATTTAAAACTATCCTGCACCGGCGCCAGCGATTTTAAAGGTTATGACCTGGCTACCGATTATTCGGATGTAAGCGCTACGGGAGCCAGCTCTATAAAAATTACCGTGAACAAAGAATTATCGGTACGTGCCACAGGTGCCAGTGATGTGCATTATAAAGGTGCCGGGATGATAAGAGAGGTGAAAAGCACCGGCGCCAGCAATGTTTCAAGAAAGTCGTAAAAAAATAATTCATCAATTTAAGAGCCATCTTTGTTTTAAAACGGATGGCTTTTTATTTTCTTTGGATGATATCCGGTTTGGCGTTACCTTTGCCGCCCACATCGCGAAGTAGAGCAGCGGTAGCTCGTCGGGCTCATAACCCGAAGGTCGGGAGTTCGAACCTCCCCTTCGCAACCAAAGTTGTAAGAAACAAAAATCAGGAATAAGGAATCAGGAAGTAGTTTTCACAGTAACTATTCTGATTCCTTATTTTTTATTCCTTATAACGGATTTTGAAAATGAAAGTAGGATTCGTAAATATTTTTGGTAAGCCCAATGCGGGGAAAAGCACACTGTTAAATGCATTGATGGGCGAAAAGCTGGCCATTGTATCGCACAAAGTACAAACCACACGCCACCGTATTAAGGGTATTTTAAATGAAAAAGATTACCAGGTTATTTTTTCGGATACCCCGGGTATAATAGAACCCAAGTACAAACTGCACGAAAAAATGATGCAAGCGGTAAGAGGTTCATTGGAAGATGCTGATCTTGCTTTATTAATCGTGGATGTAAAAGAAAATTGGGAAGAATCGGATAAGATTTTTACGGCCTTGCGATTAAACGTACCGGCCATGGTAATATTGAATAAACTGGATACGGTAAGCCCGAAGACCTTAGAAGAAGCGAAACTGTATTTTGAAACGAAGCCTTATTGCAAAAAAGTAGTTGCTATTTCCGCGTTATCGGGTATCAATAAAAAAACGTTCATGAAAGCCATCCTGGATTTTTTACCGGAGGGACAACCTTTTTATGAAGGAGATGACATCAGTGATTTATCTACTAAATTTTTTGTGGCCGAATTGATACGTGAAAAAATTTATGAAATGTATAAGGAGGAATTGCCTTATCAAACTACGGTGGTGGTAAACGAATACAAAGAAAAAGATACGTTGATTAAAATAAGCGCTGATATTATCGCCAATCGCGAAACGCAAAAAGGAATTATAATCGGCGATAAAGGCAAGATGATAAAAAGATTAGGCACCGAAGCGAGAATCGAAATAGAAAAATTTCTAGACAGGAAAGTATTTTTAGAATTGTTTGTAAAAATAAGACCCAAGTGGCACGAGAATGAAACGCACTTGAGAGAGTACGGGTATTGAATGAGGAGGTCAGAAGTCGGAAGTCAGAAGTCAGAAGTCAGAAGTCAGAAGTCAGAAGTCAGATCAAAAAGGCCGGCAATATAAATGGAATAGGTTGTTTGGCAAATTGAGTTTTATTGGAATAAAGTTTTGTATTAATTATAAATTCTCCGCGGCGGAGACAATGATATGAGTTTTACAGTAGCAATAGTAGGCAGACCGAACGTGGGAAAGAGTACTTTCTTTAACCGTTTATTGGAACAACGCAAAGCCATTGTAGATGATATAAGCGGTGTTACACGTGACCGGCAGTATGGCGTAGCGGATTGGAACGGAAAAAATTTTAACGTAATAGATACCGGCGGTTTTGTAGCCGGCAGCGACGATATATTTGAAAGAGAAATTCGTAAGCAGGTAATCATTGCGTTGGAGGAAGCCAATGCCATTGTATTCGTGGTAGATGTAGCCACCGGCATTACCAATTTGGATGATGCTATGGCTGATGTCCTGCGTCGCAGTAATAAGCCGGTTTTTTTGGTGGTGAATAAAGTAGATAATAATGAACGGCTGCTGGAGGCAAATGAGTTTTACAGCATGGGTTTTGAAAGAACTTTTTTTCTTTCGGCTATGAGCGGCAGCGGTACCGGCGAACTGCTGGATGCATTAGCTGAACTGATTACCGAAGACCAATCGGAAGAAGTAAGAGATGAACAAAGTTTGCCTCGTATTGCCATTATGGGTCAACCCAATGTAGGCAAGTCATCTTTGCTGAATGCGCTGGTAGGCGAGGAGCGAACTATTGTAAGCGATATTGCCGGCACTACCAGAGATACCATTCATACACACTATAATTTATTTAATCAAGAGTTTATTTTAATTGATACAGCGGGTATTCGTCGTAAATCGAAAGTACATGAGGACCTGGAATTTTATTCGGTAATACGTGCCATAAAAGCGATGGACGAGTGTGATGTATGTTTGTTGCTGCTGGATGCGGAGAAAGGAGTTACGGCGCAGGATTTAAACATCTTCAGCCTGGCGGCAAAAAAAGGTAAGGGCATTGTAGTATTGGTAAATAAATGGGACTTGGTGGAAAAAGAGACCAATACCGTTCGCGATTATGAAAAAACCTTGAAGCAAAAATTGGCGCCGTTCAGCGATGTACCTATTTTGTTTATATCGGTTAAGGAAAAAACCAGAATTTTTAAAGCTGTAGAGATGGCCATTGAAGTATATAAAAGCCGCCATCGTAAAGTACCTACATCACAATTGAACGAGGTAATGCTGAAAGCCATTGAAAGTTACCATGCACCCGTAGTAAGAGGCCATGCTATAAAAATAAAATATGTAACACAGTTGCCTACGGCTGTTCCTTCATTCGCTTTTTTCTGCAATTTTCCGGATGATATTAAGCAACCATACAAAAATTATCTTGAAAACCAGTTGCGGCAACAGTTCAACTTTAAAGGAGTGCCGGTCAGGCTGTTTTTCCGCAGTAAATAACTGTAAATCTACTATTTACAAAAAATATAAGCCCCGGATACGAAAATATTGTCGCAAACATTTGGATATCTCGCTATTGCGGCTACCTTTGCGGCTGAAATTTTTAAACAAAATCCAAAAAAACAAAAACAAAATGAAGAAATTCTTTGCAATTATGGCTATCGCTTCTGTAATGGTAGCTTGTAACAATGCCGCTGATTCTACAACAAACGCTGTTGATTCTTTAAAGAAAGAAGCTGATGCTGCTGCTGCAAATGCAGGCGCTGCTATGGATTCTTTGAAGACAAATGCAGGCGCTGCTATGGATTCTTTGAAAGCAGGTGCTGATTCTATGAAATCAGACATCAAAGCTGCAGTTGATTCAGTTAAGAAGTAATTTTTATATTTCCTGATATAAACTTCTTGCAAGAAAGTTGTCTCCCGTCAATTTTGACGGGAGATTTTTTTTCGGTTACCCCAATAATTTTGCCCCGGATCGGTGCTTATTGATCAAGAATCAATAAATTGCTCTGTATTCATTCTCCACTGAAAGCCTTTTCGTTTGTAAATACAAATACGAATTGTATGAAAAGGTTATTACTGCTTACCTTTTTATTTATGCATTTTGCTTCGGCTTTCGCCGCTGTAAAGACATGGATTGGCCCTTCGGGCGGTAATTGGAATGCAGCCGCCAATTGGGCGCCTGCCGGTATTCCCGTTGCCGGCGATGACATAATTTTCAATACATCTGTTAATGTAGTAATTGACGCCGCGTCTCCTGTTTCGCTCAACTCAATTCATTTTATAAATAATGCTGACGTCGTTTTTCAAACAAGTGCAACAACTAACTTTCGCCTCTTCAGCACTGCTGCATTAAACCCCGCTTTGCTGATTGAGGCCGGTTCAACTTTTACTTTCGATGCGGTTAACGCGGGAACTAATAACAGCACGCTGGATTTGACAGTAGCTGCCGGTGTTGTCGGAGATATTTTCGGTACATTGAATATTTCCTGCACCGGGGGCGCTAACAACGGACCTAAATTAGATACGCATAACTCAACCACTGCTTACGGAATTGTAACCGTACATACCGGCGGCATAATAAGAATATTGGATAATGCCGATAACACACAATCATCAGAAGCACCTATTGCTACTTTGATAATGCAAGCAGGTTCGGTATATGAAAATTTAAAAAACGGCGGATCCTTTCCGGAAGGAGCTTGGTCACCGACATCTTTGGCCAGGGCGATAAGCCCCGGAACTAATGCACCGATTTTTAACGGTACTGCTTACGGTAACCTTGAATGGAATATGCCCGGGCAAACTTCCCTGTTGTCTAACTTCTTTAATAAGAATATTAGTTTCAATAATGTAAATCTTATCAGCACCAACGGTGGAAACGCAAACGGAGAGCTTCGAGTAAGAACAGGAGGTTCCGCAGGAATATTTACAATGACTGTAAACGGCAATCTTACTGTAGGTACAAATGCAAGATTGGTAACAACTTCCCCTACAGTAATTGCAGGTAATGGGGGAAGTATATCGGTAAAAGGAAATATAATTAATAATGGTACCATTACAAGCAACGGAGTGACCGGTACGCTAAACAACTTAATCATTTCAGGTACTGCTCCTCAAACTTTTTCCAATGCCGGTGTCTTCTCAGGCAATGACTTATTATTTACAATGATGAACCCGGCGGGGCTTACATTGCTTACCCCGCTTACACTGCCGTGGAATGCTGCTTTCACAGACGGTAAGATCATTACTACCGCAGCCAATATTTTGACAATGGGTGATAATGCTATTTATACCGGCGGCTCTGCAATTAGTTTTGTAAACGGACCGATGCGAAAGACAGGTGATGAAGATTTTATTTTCCCGGTAGGTAAAGGCGCTATTTATGCGCCTGTTTCACTTACAGGCGGAAGCGGGGCGATGAATACAGATTTATTTACCGCGGAATACATTCGCAATAATCCTCAAAGTGTATATGGTAATGTATACGAAGTATTGGCGCCGCCGAATAATATTGATCATGTAAGTTTTGTAGAATACTGGACGGTAACAAGAGATGCGGGTGCGGCGAGTAAATTTGTAACGCTGACAGTGAATTGCGAAAGCTTTAATAGAAATTTTAATACTTTGTTCGTTGCCAAACATGACGGTACGGAATGGAAAAATTTATTATTCTCCACAAGAAACAGTACCGGCTCCTGCCTGCCAAACGTTACAGGTACTATAACTACCGCAGCAGTCGTAAATAATTTCAGCCCTTTTACATTGGCCACGAGTGAGCCGTTTACCAATAACCCGTTGCCTGTTAAATTAATTTCTTTTGATGCCGTACTAGAAACCAATAAAAAAATATTGCTGAAATGGGAACTTGCCGGTTACGCGGAGCCTGTTGTACAATTTGAAATTGAAAAAGCAGGTGCGGATAAAATTTTTAAATCTGCCGGTAAACTAAACGGCAATGCAGCCAATCGTTTTTACAATTATTACGACAACGATTTTACAACCGACGGTATTAAATATTATCGTCTTAAAATAACAGATGCGGCCGGAGCGGTAAGTTACAGCGTTATCGCGGTGGTAGTAAGCGGCAAAAATGAATTTTTACTAAATAAGGTTTCGCCCAACCCGGTAAAGTTAAACATGGCGCTGCATATTACTGCAGGCAGCGACGGGCCGATAGAGCTGCAAATCGTTGATATACAGGGAAAAATAATAAGAAAATGGAAGCACGCCTTGATTGAAGGAAATAATTTTATTTCCGTGCAGCAAATCGGCATACCCGGTGGTCTATATTTCGTGACCGCCCGAAAAGAAAGCGCCGGTTTACAAACACTGCTCTTTATCAAACAATAATATATACATTCTTAGCTTGAGGCAAGCAAGCTTTTTTTTGTCGCGATCAATACTAACTGCTAATGCTTACGTAACCCCTTTCATAAAGAAAGGGGTTTTTTGTTTTAGAGAACATATTTCATGATGAGATAGACTCAAAACAATTTTGGCGCAAGAAGTTTTTTATACGTTATACCATACTATTATCAGTAGTTTTCCGGGTCCGCCAATTAGTAAAGGCTTCTGTAAAGTCATGAAACAAACGATAAAGATGATTTTTGTAAACGGTGTACGCCGTCCTTATAAAAAACCTGTCAATTTCTCAACTCAATTAATGCATTGCAAGATGATGTATATTTACAGGCGCAAAACTTTTTTTGCCCGGGTAAAATAAAACAGATGCAAATAGACGAACGTAACGAAGTTGCAAAGAACATGGAAGTAATGTCTATGTTAAAAAACTTTGTTAGTGAGACAGTAGAAAATTCCCTCTTAAATCCGGATGATTGTTGGCAACCTGCTGATTTTTTACCGGACTTTAGTTTACCGGGTGCTGTTGAAGAAGCGAAAAAATTAAGAGAACGTACCGATTGCATTCCCGATACGGTTATTACTTCTTTAATAGGTAATATGATTACGGAAGAGGCCTTGCCGAGCTACCAAACCTATTTTAATATGGTAGTAAATGAAGAACGGGACCTTACAAGCACCAATGGCTGGGTTCGATGGAGCAGGGCATGGACGGCAGAAGAAAACAGGCATGGCGATTTGCTGAACAAGTACTTGTATTTATCAGGCAGATGTGATATGAAAGCAGTAGAGCAAACCATCCACCGCTTAATTTACAACGGCTTTAATGCCAATACAAACAATGACCCTTACCAGACTATTGTATACACATCTTTCCAGGAAAGGGCCACAAAAATATCGCACACAAATACCGGGAAGTTAGCCGACAAAGCAGGCGATACTACCTTATCCCGAATTTGCAAAACTATTGCCGGCGATGAGGCAAGACATGAGAAAGCATACAAATCATTCATGTCTAAAATATTTGAAATAGACCCCGCGGGTGCTGTAAAATCTTTTGAGCAAATGATGCGAAAGCAAATTGTAATGCCATCCGTTTTAATGGGAGAGGGTTCAAGAAAAGTAAATATGTTTACCGATTTTTCCACCATTACACAAAAAATCGGCGTGTATACTGCTTGGGATTATGCCGGTATCATCGAGCACCTTGTATCGCTTTGGAAAATAGAAACGCTGACCGGTTTGCAGGACAGTGCTGCAAAAGCACAAGAATATTTATGTACACTTGCAGGCAGATACAAAAAAATAGCTGAACGAATGAAGATACCGGAAGAGGTTAATTTACTTTGGCTGAGTAATAAAAAAACTTTTTAATTCAAGTGTTATTGCGGTTATTTTGATTCTTTAGCTAATTTTCGCAACACTACCCATTGCTTCAATGCATCCCTTGCTTCTACTGCGGGATAACCCAATATTTTTTTACCGTCTGTAAAATCATTTATTACACCCGAAGCCCCGCCTACCTGTACGCCATTGCCCAACGTTACATGGTCAGAAATGCAAGCTCCGCCGCCTACAACAACACCATCGCCCAATGTAACGGAACCGGCCAACCCGCTGGCACCGGCCATTATACAACAACGTCCCATTTTACTGTTATGTCCTATTTGTACTAAATTATCAATCTTACAGCCATCACCTACAATAGTGGCACTAAACTTACCACGGTCTACACAACTGTTAGCACCTATCTCTACACCGTTGCCAATAATCACATTGCCGATATGAGGAATTTTCAGCAGCCCTTTTCCATCGGGGGCGGGTCTGAAACCAAAACCATCGGCACCGATGCTGACATTGGGATGAAGAATACAATAGCTGCCGATAAAGCAGCGTTCTCTTACCACGGTGCCGGACCAAATGGTAGTGTTATTGCCAACAGTCGTGTTATCTAAAATAGTGGTATTGGGATACAAGATTACATTGTTGCCCAGCTTTACATTTTTACCTACATAACAGCCTGCACCAATTTGGCAACCTGTACCAATAATTGCTGTTGAATGAATTACTGCCGTAGGATGAATATCCTCATCAAACACCGGTGTTTCCTGCACAAAAAGTTCTAACAATTCCGCCATAGCGGTATCGGCATTTTTTACTTTTATAAACGCTTTATTTTCGCCGGGCTCCAGATCAATATCCGCATTAATGACTGCGGCACAGGCGTTGGAACTTTCCCAGAGTTTTATATATTTCCTGTTGCCGATAAAAGTAATTTGATCATTATTGGCCAATTCCAATTGCTCGGGGCCTGTTATTGACCGGTCGGTATGGCCGACAATAACACCTTTTAGCTTTTCATTTATTTGCTGTATACTGAATGTTTGCATGTACTTGTACATTTATTTGGGTATGAATGTAGCATTTATATTTTAAAATAGCCGGTTGTAAATTATGAGTGCAAAGTCATTGGTACAATTAGCCTGACAGGGTTAAAATTATTTTCAGTTGTCTATTAAAGAATATTATAGACGTTCATCGCCGGAGCAGGAAACTTTTTTACACGAGTAGTACTAATTGATGAACTTAGGCAATCACTTTCTAAAAAAAATCTTTAGGTTACTGGATTGTTCGGGGCATACTTACATAAAAAATGAATTGTAGTGATTGCTTAAAACTAAACGGGCTATTCCAAAATGGAATACCCCGTTTAGTTGATATTTAGAATACTATTATTGCTTTACGAATTTCTGCGTTGTAAATAATTGTTTTTTATTGTTAAATATTTTTATCATGTAAATACCGGGCGCTAAAGAGTTTGTATTCACTTTTAATCCATCCAAAGTATTACCCGTATACTGTTTATTATAAACAATATGACCCAACATATCCGCTATTTCAATAACAACAGGTGAGGTCTGTACACCACTCATACTGATGCGCAGTTCATTACTTACCGGATTAGGGTATAGAACTAAATCGGTTCCCTCCGGCGAGAGGTATACACTGATTACCTTGGTATAGATGACTTTACCTGTTTTTTCTACCTTCTTGATGCGATAGTAATTGTTTCCAATGAACGGGCTGTTGTCTATATATTTATAAGGAGCGTTTCCTTTAATTGTTGCAATGCCGGTAAATTGTATACCGTCTTTTGATTTTTCAACTTCAAAATAGTCATATTCTTCATTAGTAAATACTTCCCAATCTAATTCCGTTTTATTATCAACCGTTAGTTTACCAAAAAAGTTTTCTGCTGCGGCACGGGCACCTGTTAATGAAGTAGTTGATTTAATAACTTTCAGTTCATCTATATAAAATCCATCATTCACGGCAAAGGCAAAAAAGCTTGGATCACTACTTGAGGTAAATTGGAATCGTAAACGAAGAGCGGCGGTACCGTTATATGTACTTAAATCAATCAATTCCCTTGACCAATATTCCTGCATACCGGTTAGCGACGGTTTGCCGTTTATGGTGCTTCCGTCTAAGGTTCCGGGTTCCTGTACAGTTGTTTTTCCGCATACAGGTACCCATGTGTTTCCATTGGTAGATACTTGTACCTGCACTTTGTCTCTGAAATTTTCTGAACGGTGCCTGGTCCAGAAGCTAACAAAACTTGCAGTTGCGTTAGACAGGTTGAGTGTATTTTTATATGTTGCCAACCTCGTAGAGCTTGCTGTATAATTACCTGTCGGAGATTCTGTTAACGATTTACTCCCTTGGTAAGCGGAGGCGGTGCTGTAATTCCAGCCGCCTGAAACAGTCCAATTGGCAGTTACAGATGATCCTTCCATGTTGTCATAAAATAATTGCACGGGGTTATAGAATTTTGTTACCGTGTCATAATAAACTTGACCGGCTGTTTCTATTTTCCAGGCAAATCTGATACGCTTCCCGTTTACTAAAGTAGCGGGAAGTGTATAGCTAATACTTCCATTATATGTATCGTTGTAATTTGCGAGGTTCGCTGTAACCTGCGCACCTACGGATTCTATATTTTCAATAGGTACAGCAGTTACAATTACCGGCGCATTTTGTAAACCAACTCTCCTTAAAGTGAAGTTCAGGTTTCCTGTAAGTGATGTGAGGGCAACATCGGCGGCATCTTGTATATCAATATAAGAACCTGATGCCAATGCCAGTTGAAGGTTTTGATAGGTCATGCCTTTGCAAAGATTAATGATTTGACTAGCCGGCGCCCAAAAACTACCGTAGGTTCCGCCCGTACCACCGCCTGCACCGCCTTCGCCGGTTAGCCCGTAAGATTTTACTTTGGTACCGGTTCCTATATCGCCCAGCAGCATCCAATCTTTAAATCCTCCGGCTACTTCATAGCCCACAGATTGATAGCTGTTACCTGATCGCATGCCGTTGTACTTACCCATTAATGCAGCCGTTTTATTATAGAATATAGAATCTAAAACAGTGATACCCGGTGTATTCGAGAATGTATTTAAACTTGATCGGCCCAATGGCAAAGAATAATAAGGGCCGTATGCATGCTGGTCAATTGCCGCCACAATGTTTCGGGTTGTTACAAAATTTCGTATGGCTTGTGTTTCCGGCTCTGAAAAAGCATTGGGACCATAATACGTATCGGAGGAAGCTGTACCTGAGCCGCAAGAAGCAGCTGAGCCTTGTATTGGCGCCGCGCAATTTCCCCAGTTTACACTCCAGTTTCTATTTAAATCCACTCCATAAGTACTACCTGTTATAAGCCTGCGGTTTTTGCGCCACCCGCCGCCAACGCCGGTCGTGGTTCGATTGTATTCCCATCCATCGGGGTTCAAGCAGGGTATAATAAAAAATTCACGATTATCTACCAATGCCTGCACCTTACTATCGGATGAATATTTTTCGCATAAATATTGCATAAGGAAAATCATACTGCTGCCGCCAATGGCTTCACGGGCATGTTGAAGCGCCATGTATAATAATTCGGGCTCATCTGTTTCATCAGCAGTAACATTATCAGATATTTTTACACCCCATATCGTTCTGTTTTCCGCACTGTTGCCGATATCTATTTTTTGCGCCAGTGCAGGGTAAGCCGCTACTAAACTGTCGATGGCAGCTTCCATTTGAGCATAACTGTAGTAGCCGCCAAATGTTGGTTGCACAGTAAATGCAGCCGGTGTTGTAATAACAATGCCGGCTGTTTTACAACTTTGCTCAAAAGCTACTTTTCCTTCGTCGACACCAATAGTTCCTGCTTTTACCGCGGCATAATATTTTTTATTTAATTCATTTACCTGCACACCTACATCTTCTGCCAGTAACTGGTATTTAATGCCGGATTTTTTCAGCATTTTTAGTGAGGCCGATTCCAATTCTGTTTCTATAAAACCATTGACAGGCATATAGTGATCTATTTGTAAAAGACCGATTATATGACTCAATCGTTCTTTTGTTTCAGGCATTGGAATTTTTACCCTGCTTAGTTTGTTTTGTGCATGCACTGCGGATGTTATGCTCAGTAAAGTGAGAAATGTAAATAGTGTTTTTTTCATAAATTCTAATTTTAAAATGTGTAGATATGAATTGTTAAAAAATGCGTTACTTATATTAACATTTTGCTTTATAAAGTCTCTGTATCAATTAATAAATAATTGCCGGACTTACTTTATACTAAAATATGCAGGATAAGATGCAGTTGCCGGTATTCGATTTAGCAGAAGATACCGCAGAATAAGAGATTGAATTTAGATTTAATTAACCGGATTTTATTCGGCGAAGTATAGAAAAAAGATATGTGTGAGTAAATTTTTTTTATTCTTAATTATTAGTACGGAATATAAAAACGGTAAGACCTTTTTAAGCGATTTAATACGTATATAAAATACTTAAGAGTTTTTCGCAGAGAGCAAAAAAATAGATTTTGCAGTTGAAGAGTATGTATTCAGGCAGCGGCGAAATAATGCACGGGCGGGTATGTGCAGGTAAAAATAAAACGACGGGAGTCTATAAAATAGTATTGAGTTTAATATACTGCAACAGCATAATGGTTTTGGCATCTTTTATTTCACCTGTTTCAATCATTCGCATGGTATCATCAATACCAAGTTCTAAGACTTCAATATCTTCCTGCTCATGCGCTATACCGCCGCCGTCGTTTATTTTCATGGATTGCGAATACTCGGCAATGAAGAAATAAAGTATCTCTGTTACAGAGCCGGGCGACATGTAGGCCTCAAAAACTTTTTTAACTTCCGAAATTTTATAACCCGTTTCTTCTTCCGTTTCTCTTTTTATACAATCTTCGGGATTGTCTTTATCCAACAGCCCGGCGCAGGCTTCAATCAGCATACCGGTTTCGTTGCCATTTATAAAAGTTGGCAAGCGAAATTGCTTTGTCAGGATAACTGTTCTCAATTCTTTATTGTACAAAAGAATCATAGCGCCGTTGCCCCGGTCATAGGCTTCGCGGCTTTGTGTTTGCCAGGTACCGTTATTTTTTAAATACTCGTAAGTTACTTTGCGCAGGGTATACCAGTTATCCGAGAGGACTTCTGACTTGATGATTTTTACTTTGTTGTTTTGCATTGGGGGTTAAGGTTTAGGTTGTTTCAGATAAGGTTGTTAATCATCGGCAAATTATTTTTTTCTGATATAGATGTGTTTAATATTGTTCTTTCCCGAATCTCTTTCGTCAATTTCAAATTTATTTATACTTTTTATTAATGGTAATAGTTTAGAATAGCCGTAATTCCTAGGGTCAAAGTCCGGTTTTTTCTTCAGCATTAGATTTCCCAAGTCGCCTAAAAAAGTCCAGCCATTTTCGTCTGCAAGATCAGTTATACTGTCAGAGAAGAGTTTTATAATTTGAGGATCAATTTTACTTAAGGGTTCATTTGCAGATATTGTTGATCTTTTTGAAAATTGTTTAGTATTATTTTCTATTTGGCCTGATACTTCAGGTTTCAGAATTTCAATATATATAAATTTATCACAAGCCGTTATAAACGGGTTCAATGTTTTCTTTTCACCAATTCCAATAACTTTCATTCCTGCTTCTCTCAACCTTGTTGCAAGCCTGGTAAAATCACTGTCGCTGGAAACTATACAAAAGCCATCAACTTTCCCGGTGTATAAAATATCCATCGCATCGATTATGAGAGCACTGTCGCTTGCGTTCTTTCCCGTTGAGTAGTTGTATTGTTGAATTGGAGTTATCGCATTTTCCAAAAGAACTTTTTTCCAACCGGCAACTGTTGGTTTTGTCCAGTCGGCATATATTCTTTTAAATGTCGGCGTTCCGTATTTTGCAATTTCTTCAAACATCTCTTTCACATTTGCATAGGGTACATTATCAGCATCAATTAGTACCGCCAGTTTCAGATCTTTTTGTTTTTCCATAATATCAGCCATTAGAGGCTTTTATAAAATTACTGCGAAGGTTCCGGGAATTTGCCGGATAAATTAAATATTTTATGAATTAATTCTATCTTTTAAAAACGTCTCTATCATTCTTTTTTATTAATGCCGTCAAGATAATGTATATTATGATTCCTAAAACCATTGTATAACCGGTGCTTCTGTCCGGCGTATGCAAATGATTTGGGTCTCCCGAACTGATATTTATAATTTCTGTTACAAATCCACCGGCTAATAAACTTACTACTATTCTTATTGATACTTTTTGTAAATACTTCATGTTGGTCAGGTGCTGTTTAAGTAATCGCATTTTTTGTACTACGTTATGTTGTAAAGAAATAATGCAAGTCGCTCTACAACCTAAACCCCTTCACCACAGCCGCTACCTTCTTTTTGAATTGTTTTGTTTCGGCTATTTGCTGTTTTACAAAACTGTTATCATCCAGTTTGCCTATTACTTTATCCATTTCCTGTTTGCCGTCGTATACCATTTTTCTAAAATCATTGTGATAGTCTTTGGCGCGGGAATCAAAGATGGCTTTGGTCATCCATTCTTTTGTAGTAAGCGCTGTTGCTATTAAGGCTTTAAAAGCGGCTTTATTGAATTTGGCTGCAGTGCTGTTCTGTAATTCCAATAATGAAGCGAAAGCATGTTGCAGTTTTTGCGTTTGGTAAGCGGTTCCGTTCTTTTCATAAAACCTGTGTACATTATCCCAGCTTTTTACTTTGCCGTCATGTATTTGTTTTATCAATAGCTCTGCATTGGCTGCGGGTATCAGTTGCCCGCCGATATTGGCAAATTCATTACGCTGTGGTCTTGCAGGCAACGCGGCTTTTAATTTTTCAAAAGAATTGATTTTATGCTTTTCAATAAAATGCAGTATTTCTGAAGCGGCATAGTAGGTAATCATTTCTTTAAAAATAATATATGCCTGCGCTACTTTTATCAGTTCAACTTTGCGGTTCGAGTTTTCAAATCCGTCGGCCAGAATTTCCAGCTCGTTTATTACAGGATCATTTTCTTCCAGTAATTTTTCTCCCAGCAGTATTATTTCTTTCTCGCTTAATTTTTTGTTTTGCTTTTTAGCGTAAGCCTTTCCTGTAAATTTTTTCATCATTTGCAGTGCGGCAAATATTTCATTGATACTGTCAGGCGCCAGGTAATCGGTTTCTAACGTTTGTGTTTTCTCTGTTCGGCGATCTCTTTCATTGTACTTGCCGGCATTGCGTGCCAATGCGTACATGTTGTACAAGAACCAGTAAGCCGGCATTATCAAAATCTTGTTGCTGCTTACTTCATTGTTCACCAATGAAAATGGAATAGGAATATTTAGCTCCGCAGGAAAATCGCCCTTGGCTATTAAGGTAAAGGATGCAAATTTTGAATTGTGTTTTAAACTGACGCAGAGCCCGGGCCAAAAGCCCCTGCCTGCAATTATTTCACCATCGGCCGCACGACTGTTATGATTGGAACCGATGGTGGCGCCGGCGGCCATATTACTTTGTCCCATTATCAGCGCCGCGCATAAAAAAGAATTATTATGATGCTGCTCGTGCGCCGGAAAAATTAATGAGTTCAATACTTCGCAGCAACTGATGGTAGCATTATTACCGAGATATGAATTAATTAGCCTTGCTCCGTATTTTAATTGCGAATGCGAAGCCATAATAAAACGAACGGCTTTTACACCGTAAAAAATCCTGCAACCCAAACCAATGATACCGTTTACCAACTCACAACCTTCACCAATTTGTGATTTGGCTTCGGCGGATGAATTGATGGTTACATTTTTTATTTTATTAGCGCCTTTTATATACGCATCACTGCCAATCCAGGTGTCTTTGATGATGCGGCTGTTTTTTATAATGGTACGGTCGCCTATTTTTCCGTAGTAGCCGCGCAGCTTATCAAATTTTTTTTCGGTAAATTCTTTAAACTTATTCATTAATACCGCATCAGCACGGTGACGACTCCACAAATACGCATCACCGGGCAGCATACCATTGAAAGGCATAATACTTCGACCGCCGTTTTCATTGCATACTTCCAGCCAAACACGTACGGATTCCGCTTCGCCTTCGCGTAAAATACCGTTACCGAATTTAGAATGATCGGAAACGGCGATCTCATTTACATTTACAATCATTACTTCGTTGCCGGTTATATAATGGCTCATGTAGTTAACGTTGCTGATAACTACATTATCGCCGAAATCGCAACTGATGATGGTACTGTTGTACAAACCAACGGGCAGCCGTACATCATTGAATGATAAATAAAGCGGCTCTAATTTCCCGATGCGCACCAAACCGAAGAATTTGCAATTCTTAACCAGCTCGGGATTAAATTCGGATGATACCAACACTTTGTTCCAGTCGTCGGAGGTATTGGCATTGCGTACCATTACTTCGGTTTCGTAAGCAGTGAGCTTGCGGTACTTGATGCCGCTGCGGTTTTGTTTATTGCGCAGGTAGTATTCATCTTTTCCTTTTGGAATAAATTCGGGAGCAACAAAATCGTAACCTAACGAGCCTAAAGGAATTTTATGTATTTGGTTCATATGCCGGAAGAGAGTTTCAATTTAATGGACGAAAGCGATTTCATTTTTTAATTAATAAAAGCGGCTAATTTGTTTTACCCACCCCTATACAATCAATCCTAATGTTTAAGATACTGCTTCGCCCCTCCGAGGAGGGGAAGTGACAGTATGAGTTATGTAAAATTTCAAAACCCCTTATGACCTCACCCAACCTCCCTACAAATCGGGACGGGCTCTCTCCAAAGGAGAGGGGGAGTTAGAGTCCTCAATTATAAATTTTTTGAAAGCGGTTTAATAATTCTATTTGTACGATTCCATAATGATTTATCAATATTACAAACTCTTCCAACCCCCCTTTGGGGGCAAGGGGGCCTACTCCACCGTTACACTCTTGGCTAAATTTCTCGGCTTATCTACATCACATCCTTTGGCTACACCAATATAGTACGATAATAATTGTAATGCCACCACGCTTAACAACGGCGCTACTATTTCATCCGCTTCGGGTACAATCATAATATCATCCGATAAAGCAGTAGAAGTTTCATCGCCTTCGGTAATAACGGAAATAACTTTTCCTTTACGGGCTTTTATTTCCTGCATATTGCTTACCACTTTTTCGTGGTATGCATCTTTGGTGGCTACAAAAACAACCGGTAAGTTTTCATCAACCAATGCGATGGGTCCGTGTTTCATTTCAGCAGCCGGGTAACCTTCGGCATGTATGTAAGAAATTTCTTTCAGTTTCAATGCACCTTCCAATGCAATAGGGAAATTGTAACCGCGACCGAGGTATAAAAAATCACGGGCATCTTTATATTTCTCCGCCAGTTTTTTTATGTGATCATTTTGTTCCAATACTTTGCTCACTTTTTCCGGTATGGCTTCTAATTCATTCAATAAATGCATGTATCGCTCTTTATCCAATACTCCTTTTTCATAACCAATTTTTAATGCAATCATGGTGAGTACGGTCAATTGTGCGGTAAATGCTTTGGTAGAAGCAACGCCTATTTCCGGCCCGGCATGCGTATAAGCACCGCCATGACTTGCTCTTGCAATGGAAGAACCCACCACATTTACTACACCCAATATGATAGCGCCTTTTGCTTTCGCATTTTCAATAGCTACTAATGTATCGGCTGTTTCGCCGCTTTGAGAAATAGCTATAATAACATCGCCTTTATTTATTACCGGGTTTCGATAACGAAATTCTGATGCATACTCCACTTCCACATTTACCCTGCATAATTCTTCAAAAATATATTCGGCTACCAAGCCCGCATGCCAGCTTGTACCGCAGGCTACCATCACAATCCGGTTGGCGCTCATTATTTGTTCAGCGTATTCTTGTATACCGCTCATAGTAATCGTACCGGCTACAGCATCCAATCTTCCGCGAAGACAATCGTAAATAGTTTGCGGTTGTTCAAAAATTTCTTTCAGCATGAAATGATCGTAACCGCCTTTTTCGATAGCGGCCAATTCCAAATCTAATTTTTGAACATAGGGTGTGATTTTTTCATTACCCAGGTTTTTTAAAATCAGTTCATCAGGTTTGATGATGGCTAATTCATAATCGTTGACGTACACTACTTCTTTGGTGTACTCCAACATGGGCGATGCGTCGGAACCGAGAAAGTGCTCGCCCTTACCAACACCAATTACCAACGGGCTTCCTTTGCGGGCGGCGATGATGGTATCGGGATTATCTTCATCCAATAATAATATAACATAAGCGCCGGTTACTCTTTTCAATGCTATGCGTACGGCTTCTTCCAGCCCGCATTGGTTATTTTTTTTAATTTCTTCAATAAAATTCAACAGCACTTCCGTATCCGTATCGCTGGTAAAAGTGTAACCCTTGCTGAGTAATTCTTTTTTGAGCTGGTTGTAGTTTTCAATAATACCATTATGTATCATGGCTAATTTGCCGCTGGCGGATGAATGAGGGTGGGCGTTTCTGTCGCTGGGCTCGCCGTGGGTGGCCCATCTTGTATGACCGATACCAACATTGGCATGTAAATTTTTTCCGACCAATGTTTCTTCCAGTTCGGCTACTTTACCTTTTTTCTTATAAACTTTCAGTCCTCCCCGCCCGGATGAACCGTTCGGGCCGGCATTTTGCAACGCAACACCGGTACTGTCGTAGCCGCGGTATTCTAATCTTTTTAATCCTTTAATGATAATGGGATAAGCTTCCCTGGGTCCGGTATATCCTACAATTCCGCACATATTTGTTTATTTTTTTTAAATGGTTAATTTTTTGTTTTCAGTTTAGGAATTAAGCACTGGTAAATTTTTTTTAGATTGTTTCCAAACAATTTTATGCCTTTAAATTTTAGGCTTGAAAAAGTAGTGAAAATATCTGTCTACCCCCAGCAAATTCTGGCAAATTTATAAATAAAAGTTGATGATATACATATGGTTAAATTAATGATGTAAGATTGGAAGTAAAACTAAATTAAAAACTGAAATTTCAAACACTGCTTCAGTGTATCTTCATTTTGGTAAGCCTCTTTTTATGGTTCGCCCTTTTCTGTATCCGTTAAATTCTACTTCATTTCACTTATAAGAAGGTTCCACCTTTCTTTATGCTCAAACTTCAAAGCGTTATCTGCTTCTAAAAGATTTACATAATTGTCTATAAACTCAAATGTGTTGTCAAGAAGACGTAGATAATATTTTAAGGTTGCCATAATTCCATTAACGATTAATTGGCAACCATGTACATTTTTTACTCGTTGAATTTCTGCCTCAATTTTTATGTACTCGTCCTTGTCTGGGTAAGCAGTTGACAGGATATAATAACGAGTAACCGGTGTTGTTTGGAATTTAACATAAGCATCTTCGACATGACCTAACGTTATTTGTATACCGTGCTTTACTTCAACTGCTTCAAATTCCCGTTTCTTTTCGTCTATGATGTCGATATCTCCTATTCTGCCACTACTTTTATCAGAAGAAGTATGGCTTTCGATTGGCAAAAGTTCTTTTTTCTCAAAACGCTTTGTTTCTTTTATTAAACATTGGTAGGCTGCATAAATTGCTAATACTGGAAGACGGGAAGCGCCTTCAGCTTTATAAGTACCATTGAAATGATGATATAATAAATCTAAGATTGAATTAATGGAAAGTGTTGTAGGTTTTGCTAAATCAATACTTTGCTTATTCCGTTGGATTATCAGTCCTTGAAATAAATAGCTTAAATATTTTTTGCATTCCGCACCATTTTCAATGTTGTCAATTATATCAAGAAAAACGCTTTTTAATTTTTTAGGACTAATTGCACCAGAAAAAGATTTATTAAAAGGAACTTTTTGTTCAAAGGACCTTGTTAACCAACCACTACCAGATTGCATATATGGAAATCTCCGGGATTTTAAAAAAGGAGTTATATGCTTTTGGTCAAAAGGTCTCCCAGCATATCCGTTAGGAATACTGGCTTGGTGGTTACGGATGTCTTGTTCAGGGTTAAAATACTTATAGGTTAAACTTGTAAAAATAACAGCTAAACAGGCTTTTGCTTGTTCGGAATATTGTAGAACGAGGTTAAGTAGAACTTGTTCTTCGGCTTTGAGGTCAGAAATTATATTATCATTAGAACCCACTTCCGACATTGCATCGTTGTATAGTTCGGTTAAAAATTCTGTCGGCGTTTGTTCTTTCATTTATATCAATTGTTCTTTGATTTGTTTTGTAATTTCTTTAATCATTGGAATACAAACACTATTTCCAATCTGCCGATAGAGTTCACCGATATTATTAATTTTTTTGAACTTATCAGGGAAGCCCATGATTCTGTAACACTCATTGATGGTGAGTTTCCGAACTTTGCCATTATGATAAATCCAAAACCTTCCCGCACTTTCTTGAGATGGAATTGCAGGATGTAGGCCGTCTGTTGAATAAATACGGTTTGGCTGTTTATGAACTCTTGATAAATTTTCAGTTCCAGGTCTAACGCCCGCTTTTCTTATTTTCTTGTTGCGATAACCTATAAATATTAAACCGCTTTCTTGCACTTTGTAGTCATCAAGAATTGTATAAGGCTCACTTAAGAACTCAAAATTTCCATCGGTTTCCAAAATATCTTTTAGAATCGGCTTTGGTTTTGTTCTAAGTTTCGAGAAATCAAATTTCTTGTCCTTATGTCCAATGATAATTATTCTTTCCCTGTTTTGAGGAACACCGAAGTCAGATGCATTTAGTAATTTCCATGACACTTTATATCCTAATTCTTCAAGGTCTTTCAAAATTGTTTTAAGTGTTTTACCTCCGTCATGGTGAATTAAATGTTTTACATTTTCAAGAAATACAACTTTTGGTTGCCTCATTTCTATGATTTTAAAAACATTGTAGATAAGCGTACCCCTTGTATCCTCAAACCCTTTCATTTTCCCTGAAATGCTAAAAGGTTGGCAAGGAAAACCTGCAGTTAATATATCATGTTTGGGAACAATACTCAGATCAAGTTTTGTAATGTCACCAAAAGGAACTTCTCCAAAATTTAATTCATAACTTCTTTGCGCATGGAAATTAAATTCGGAAGTAAATATACATTTCCCTTTGGTATCTTGCATCGGAATTCTAAAACCGCCAATTCCTGCAAACAAGTCTATGAACGTAAAATCATAATCTGTCGGTGGCGGAAAAGGAACATCGAATTTCATCGGTAGAAGCATCTGCATCTGAGGTTCTTCAACCAAACTTAAGATCTTCCGAAATAAGAGACAAGTAGTCTTTTGCCGGTTTTTTATAATGTTGTGAAATTCCGTTTACAGGATTTTGGAAATAATGAGTAAGATGCGCCAAGCCGTTATCAGTTGCTCTGTCAACCTCAATTTTTAGTTTCTTTTTTATCGTTGAATACTTAACCATTGTCAAACTATGTCCTTTTGCTTGCAATATCGGCAAAAATTACTAAAAATTTTATCAAATTTTGTACAGCCTGTGGAAAAGTCAAATCACATTTGTTTGTGTATTTGTCAGGCTGTAATGATGAATGTATTGTTCAATAAGCTAAAGGATAACCTGCCACTGCCGAAATTCAGTAAAATAGTGTACTTACCCAAACTATTAGGCTTTTCGCAAATGCCGAATTTTATTTTGTGGCTTAAAGGCTGCCCCGCTTAGGTGGAAATCCCCCGCATCAGCGGGGATTGGAGAGGGGCGGGGAACTTATGCTGAAAGACAGAAGAACCCTGATAGCCCCTGATTTTTTACAACAACGTACCTTTTAAAAATAAATAGGCAACGGAGAAGTAAATGATTATACCGGTAACATCGACCAGTGTAGCAACAAACGGAGCTGATGAAGTGGCGGGGTCTAATTTTAAGCGTTTTAGAAAAATAGGTAACATAGAGCCTGCTATTGTGCCCCACAATACTACGCCTACAACTGAGGTGCCTGTGACCATGGCCAATTTAAATGTATGACTGCTGTATAAATGCGGCTGTATATAACTCCATAAATAAGTTCTTAAAAAACCTACGAGTCCCAGTATACCGCCGAGTACCAAACCGGTTTTTAATTCTCTGCGGAAAATGCGCATCCACTCATGGATGGTGATTTCGCCTTTGGCCAAGGCCTGTATTACCAGGGTAGATGCTTGCGAACCGCTGTTGCCGCCACTGGAGATAATAAGCGGTACTAGCATATTGAGCACTACGACTTTTTTTATTTCATCTTCAAAAAAACTCATAGCGCTGGCGGTTAATAACTCGCCTACAAAAAGAATAACCAGCCAAGGCGCTCTTTTGCCAATCAGTTTCCAGAATGGCATATCGAGGTATGGTTCATCCAGCGCTTCGGTACCGCCAATCTTTTGTATGTCTTCACTATACTCTTCCTCCGCCACCCACAATATATCATCGATGGTAACAATGCCGAGCAGTTTATTACTTTTACTTACCACCGGTAATGCTACGCGGTTATTCATACGGAATGCTTCACTGCCTATTTCCTGGTCATCATCCGCTTTCAGCGCCACAAAACGACTGTCCATGAGTTCACTTACTTTTTTATCGGGCGAAGCCAATATAAATTCTCTTATTCGTATGTCATCCAGCAATTCGCCATTATTATTAATAACATAGATTACATCAATGGTTTCGCTGTTTTTACCTACGGTACGTATGGTATTTAAAACTTCGGCTACCGTATTATGCTCATAAACATACACATAGTCGGGCGTCATTAGCCGGCCTACGCTGTTCTCGGGGTATCCGAGTAATGATAATGTGATTTTTCTTTCTTCGGGGTTCAGGGTCTTTATTAATTCCCGTACCGCATTGCTGGGCAATTCCTCCAAAAAATCTGTACGGTCATCGGCCGGTAATTCATTTAAAAGTTCGGCGGTTTTATAAGGCGGTAATTCTTTTATTATTTGTTTTTGGGTACTGAGGTCAAGTATTTTAAATACACTGGCGGCACGGTGAATACTCATATTGGAAATAACTAAGCTTTCATAACCGGGGAATTCTTCTACCAGCTCGGCCACATCACTGATATTTTGCCGGTCCAGCAGCTCCTGTATGGCCGGCTGATCATGAATGATTTCTTCGAGCTGATCGCGGAGTGTTATGATTTCCTCTTCCTGCATGGCGGCGAAATTAAAAAAATATATGGAAGGTTGAGGAATTGATTTGTTTAAAGAGAAATGAGGAGAATGGAAAATATTTGAACAGGGGCTGAAGCTGATTGCTGTTTTGCTTTTATACCGTAGGATTTTTTTTAACCTTAGTAGAAAACAACTCATCAATTACCCGAACCTCATTGCTTTATTTTGATTAATAAGGTAATAAGGTAGATTCTATAGTGCGATTTTATTTCTACTAAGGTTAGGAAATGCTTAATAAAAGCCAGCTTGATTGAATCGCCCGGACTTCGAATCAAAGGGTTTTATAAAGCTATTTTATGAATTAAGTACATATAATCATTTTATTTCCCGCCATTTCAAAACATGCACTAATACCGCTTATAATCCTAATATAGTCCGAAGTTTCATTCATGGCGGCATTATACGTTTCGTCAGGTTTGGAGAGATTTTATTGGACTATTTACTATTTAAAATTGGTATAACCTTATATTTTCGAATTAGTCAACCGTTGTATAGTTTTGTCCATTATTAATTTTATGATACGACCTTTTTTATACATAGATAAAGCGCAGGGTAAGGGCAGGGGTGTATTTACCCAAAATAAAATAGCGGTAGATACCGTAATTGAAACGGCCCCCGTAATAGTAATGAGTAAAGACGACAGGGCTTTGCTGGATAAAACATTATTACATGATTATATTTTTGAATGGGGAAAAGAAGCTGATCAATGCTGTATGGCACTGGGTTGGGTGCCGGTGTATAATCACAGCTACGGATCCAACTGCGAATACTTTATGGATTTTAAAGATGAAACCATTAGCATAAAGACGATAAGAAATATAGAAGCCGGTGAGGAACTGACGATAAACTACAATGGCGACTGGAATGACCGGAAACCGGTTTGGTTTGATGCGGAGATTTGAGTGGTGAGTAGTGAATTGTGAATAGATGCAGACCTAAAACTTACGGCTCAACCGCTCACTATTCACCATTCACTACTCACAAATTAGTAACAGCTTAAGTTTGTTATAGCATTAGCTGGATGATTCAATACTGTGCCCCTACTTCAATTTGCCTTTTATCTCTTGCAATTTCAATAACGCTTCTACGGGAGTCAGTCGGTTGATATCAATATCAGTTAATAATTTTCTTATTTCATCAAAGGTTTCGCTGTGCGCATCAAAAATACTGAGTTGCATTTTGGGTAATGAAAGTGATTTTACATTTTCGCCTTTTTTTTCATCTACATGTTTGGTTTCCAACTGTTGTAAAATATCATTGGCCCTTTCTATTAATGAGGGAGGCATGCCCGCCATTTTGGCTACATGAATACCGAAGCTGTGGGTGCTGCCGCCCCTGGCCAGTTTGCGCAGGAAAATAATTTTATTGCCCGCTTCTTTATTGGTGATATGATAATTTTTTACCCTTGATAATTTTTCTTCCAGCTCATTCAGTTCATGATAGTGCGTAGCGAATAATGTTTTGGGTTGATGCGGCGATGCATGTAAATATTCTACAATGCTCCACGCGATGGAAATACCGTCGTAAGTAGATGTTCCTCTTCCAATCTCATCAAGCAATATTAAACTGCGAGGTGTAATATTATTAATGATACCGGCCGTTTCGTTCATCTCTACCATGAATGTAGATTCGCCGCCGCTTAAATTATCGGAAGCGCCTACTCTTGTAAAAATTTTATCCGTTAATGAAATATCAGAATCGCCGGCGGGGATAAAAGAACCGATATGCGCCATAATGGTAATCAATGCCGTTTGTCGCAGCAAGGCCGATTTACCGCTCATATTGGGCCCGGTAAGAATGATTATTTGCTGCTCTGTTTTATTTAATTCAATATCATTGGTAATATAAGTTTCACCCGCAGGTAAATTTCTTTCTATCACGGGGTGGCGACCGTCTTTTATTTTCAGTTCCTGCCCGTCGTGCAATTTGGGTTTGCGGTATTGGTATTGTATGGCATTGTTGGCAAAGCAACCGAGACAGTCCAATATGGCTAAAATATTTCCGTTGGTTTGCACGGGTTGTAAATAATCGTGCAACTCATTTAGCAGGCTTTCAAAAACCTGTAATTCTATTTTTAATATTTTTTCTTCGGCGCCGGTTATTTTTTCTTCGTAGTCTTTTAATTCGGGTGTAATGTATCTTTCCGCATTGGCAAGGGTTTGCTTACGCATCCAACTTGCGGGTACTTTATTCTTGTGTACATTGGTTACTTCAAGATAATAGCCAAATACATTGTTGAAAGCAATTTTTAATGAACTGATGCCCGTTGCTTCCGCTTCTTTTTGCTGCAACTGCACTAAGTACTCTTTTCCGCTGTGTGCAATCATTCGCAGCTCATCAAGCTCAGCATTAATGCCGCTATTAATCATACCGCCTTTGGCAGCAAGGGCCGGCGGGTTATCCGTAATCTCTTTTACAATTTTACCGGCAATATAATGACAGGGATTTACGGCATCGCCCAATCTTTTTAAATAATCATTAGCAGAAGCAGCACATAATTGTTTTACCGCATCAGCATGATGTAACCCTCTTGCCAACTGTAATACTTCGCGGGGGTTAATTTTCTTCAGTGGAATTTTTGAAACCAATCTTTCCACATCGCCGCATTGTTTAATATGCTGTGTAATTTTATTGCGCAGCTCCGTTTCTTTTAGTAAAAACGCTACCGTGTCCAATCGTTCATTGATGCGCAGCATTTCTTTCAACGGAAAAACAATCCACCGCTTGAGCAATCTTGCACCCATGGGCGAAACAGTATTGTCCAATATGCTCAACAATGTTTGATTACCTTCTGAATTGCCCTGTACCAATTCAAGGTTTCGTATGGTAAAACGATCCATCCATAAAAAATCTTCGCGGTCAATACGGTGCAGGGCGGCAATATGTTGCAGGTTGGGATGCTCCGTATCTTTTAAATAATGAAGCACCGCGCCGGCGGCAACGAGCCCGTTGCTTAAATCATCTACACCAAACCCTTTGAGTGAATGTGTTTGAAAATGTTTTAATAAACTTTCTTCGGCATAGGCTTGTTGAAAAATCCATTCGTCCAATGCGTACGAATACATTTTGGCGCCAAAGGTTTCTTTAAAAAGTTTTTGTTTGTGCCGTTGAAAAATAACTTCAGCCGGTTTAAAACTTTGCAATAATTTATCGGCATAGTCGCGGTCGCCTTCGGCTATTAAAAATTCGCCGGTAGATATATCTAAAAAAGCAAGACCGTATTTATCATTATCGGTAAAATGAATACCCGCTAAAAAATTATTGGAGCCGTGATCTAAAATTTTATCATTGGTAGCGGTACCGGGCGTTATCATTTCGGTAACGCCGCGTTTTACAATACCTTTCGCTTGTTTGGGGTCTTCCAACTGATCGCAAATAGCCACCCGATAACCGGCTTTTACTAATTTATGCAAATAGGTATCCATAGCATGATGCGGAAAACCCGCCAGGTCCAATGAAGAAGCCGCGCCGTTATTTCTTTTGGTGAGTGTAATGCCGAGTACCCTTGAAGCAATTACTGCATCGGGGCCAAAGGTTTCATAAAAATCTCCCACACGAAATAATAACACAGCATCCGGGTACTTTTTTTTAATAGCACTGTGTTGCTGCATTAAAGGAGTTTCTTCTATTTTAGTCTTGCTCATTGTTATTTTGGATATTTCTCAATCTGCCGCCAACGGCGTCTTTTTAGCCTGTCCGAAACAAAAATAAGGAACTCCTTATGTAACTTTTCTTTCTTCTGCATCTGTTATTGAAATTATACACTATATGCAGAAATTATTAAAGATCGCCGTACTTTTTTACTTTCAATCCGTAACCGCCCAAGATACAGCAAGGGCCGATGCCGATATCACCAATGCCACCGTTTATTTTGGTTATGGCGCCGAGCTTACCCATCAGGCCAAAGTTAAAACCGGTACTGCCACCAAGACAATTATTATCAATCAACTCAGTACCAATATTGATATAAACAGTTTACAGGTCAGTTGCCCCGAAGAAGTATCTATCTTATCTCAACAGTACAACCTTTTTTACCCAACAGCCCCGATACTTGCTAAAAGCAAAGAAATAGAAAGAATAGAAGACAGTATTGAATTGGTGCAAAAAGATATTAACCGTATAGAAAATAATATAACCATAGAACGGGAGATATTAATTAAAACAGGCACCCTCATAGAAAGTACGCTGAGTACAGGAGGTACTAAAACCGTGACAAGCGCCGAAGTGCTGAAATTGGTAGAATATTATAATGCCCGTATAGAAAAATCGAAAACAAATATTTATAATTACGAGTTGGCCAATAAACAATCTGCAAAAAAAATAGAAGCATTGCGTAAAAAGATTGCTGATTTAAATAAAGGCAACTCATTGACTGTGGCCAAACCCTACGGCCAAATTATTTTACAGGTGATATGCGCCAAGCCCGGCGAAATACCCGTAGCGCTTTCTTATTATACACACAATGCAGGATGGACACCTACTTATGACATTCGTGTGAATTCAAAAACCAATAAAGTAAAATTGGTTTATAAAGCATCGCTTACACAAACAACGGGTATCAACTGGAAAAAAACAAAACTGACATTGAGTACGGGCACGCCGAACTTTGGCGTATCGGCCCCTGTACTTTCTCCGTGGTTTTTGCAATTATATGTTCCTGAATTGTATGGTCAATTACAAGGTCGTGTACCGGGAGTAAATGCTATGAGAAACCGAATACAATCTTTCGGAGATGATAAAGCTCTTTCAGAAGTTGTGGTAACGGCTGCCGACGGAGAATACAGGCAGGAAAGAAAAGAAAAGCAAAAAGATGAAACTATTGACCCGAGTACATTGCAGCAGTTTACCACACTGAATGAAGGACAATTAAATACCAATTTTGAAATTGACCTGCCTTATGATATTGACAGCGACGGCAAACTGCAAAGTGTAACTATTAAAGATGAAGAGATTAATTGCATATTGAAAAACTATGCCATACCCCGGATGGATAAGGAATCTTATTTATTAGCCGAAATAACGGATTGGCAAAATCTTGACCTGCTGCCCGGTGATGCAAATATTATTATGGATAACACTTATATCGGTAAATCATTAATTGATCCCAACAGTACCGCCGATACATTAAATCTTTCTCTGGGAAAAGATAAAAGAGCGGCGGTAAAAAGATCGCTGGTAAAAGAACTGAGCAGTTTAAAAACAAGCGGCGGCAATAACAAGCAGGTATTTACCTATGAAATAATTGTAAAAAACAATAAACAAACCGATATCAATCTTCTACTAAAGGATCAGTATCCGTTGAGTACGATAAAAGAAGTAGAAGTAAAATTGGAAGACAGCGGTGATGCCATAGTAAATGCCGAAACCGGTGTACTGACCTGGAAAATAACACTGAAACCCGGCGAAAGTAAAAAAGTAAGATTTACATACAGCGTAAAATATCCGAAGGATAAAAAGATAGTAAACTTAAAATAAGTTTTATAGAGTGTGAGATGGCGATGGCTCCATGTAAAAGTGAGGGCCATTTTTTTGTTATCTATGAAGTATAGAGTTGGCAATAAAGAGTTAAATGAGGGTATGCCGAAGTTAAGCTGATTATTACCTTAGGTTATGTGCTTATTTATATAATATGCACACTGATGCAACCACTGATATTTTTTTGACTGAACTGATGCTAAGCCCGAAGGGCTTTAATATGAATAACCGTCGGTGAAACCGGCGGATTAGATCAATAGAATTGACCCTAACCCCGAAGGGGTTGAATATGGAATCAAAAATATTATATTGTGTATTAAATATATTTCTATATGGGTACTTACCGACAAATTTTTTACCAAATTGTATTCGGGACAAAGGACCGTAAACCTGCAATTGTCAGAGAGCATGATGAGGAGTTATACAAATACATCTATGGTATTGTAAAAAATAAAAATTGTAAACTGTATCGTATCAATGGTATTGAAGATCATATTCATATACTATCCGATCTGCATCCGACTGTTTGCCTGAGTGATTATGTAAAAGATATAAAAGTAGCAAGCAGCTTGTGGATGAAAGAAAGCGGCAAGTTTCCTGCATTTGAGGCATGGCAGGAAGGCTACGGAGCGTTCACCTATTCAGTGCGGGAAAAAGATATGATAATCAACTATATTAAAAACCAAAAGGAGCATCATAAATCAGAAAGCTTTTATGATGAATTTAAACGTTTGCTGATTGAAAATGAAATCGAGTTTGATGAAAAGTATCTATTGTAGTTATTTTATTTATTCAACCCTTTTAGGGTTGCAGGTCCTGTTTTAGGTTCTTGACCCCCCGGGTTGCACCCGGGGTTATTCATATTTAAGCCCTTCGGGCTTTTATCGCAATTTCTAACTCATCATCCTGAAGCGTATAGAATTCGTAAACTTACGTACGACAAAGTATTTCTCAAAGGTTGAAAATAGCTGCAAATTATTGTCAAGCCGTATTTTGATTTCTAAAGAAAAATATAATTAAACACTATTCCGCTTCATCAACTTATTGTATTATTTTTATTGTCTTCAATTTTATAAAATGATGCGACTGCTTATAGTACTCTTTCTTTTTTGCTGCGCCTGCATGCAGGTAGCGGCGCAAAGTTTCACTTCTTCCAATTTGCCGGTTATTATTATTAATACAAACGGGCAAACCATTTTGGATGATCCTAAGATTTCTGCCGATATGAAAATGATTTATAACGGTACCGGTGTAAGAAATAATGTAAGCGATCCGGCCAATCATTACAACGGAAAAATAGGTATTGAAATTCGCGGTAAATCATCGCAGCAGTTCCCGATGAAGAGTTACAGCATCGAATTGCAGGATGCCGGCGGCGGTTCGGTAAATAAAAGTTTGTTGGGTATGCCGTCGGAAAGTGATTGGGTATTGTATGCTCCGTATACCGACAAGACATTGATGCGAAATTTTTTGGCTTATACCATCGGCCGCGAAATGGGCCGCTGGGCGCCGCGTACGCAGTTTGTAGAAGTAATTTTGAATAATGATTACGTAGGTGTATATGTATTATTGGAAAAAATAAAACGCGGTTCGGGTCGTGTGAATATTACTAAACTCAATCCTGCCGACATAGCAGGCGATGCGCTGACAGGCGGTTATATTTTTGCCATTGATAAAACTGATCCCGGTGATGACGGATGGGCTTCGCAGGTAGCGCCGCCATCGGCTGCTAACGGTCAACGAATCGATTTTCTTTACAATGTACCTAAGGCATCGGCAATGGTAGCTGAACAAAAAAATTATATAAAAAGTTATGTAGACAGTTTTGAAACAGCATTGAACGGTTTAAATTTTCAAGATCCCGTAACTGGTTTTCGCCGCTTTGCTGAGGTAAATTCTTTTGTCGATTATTTTATAGTAAATGAAGTAAGCCGCAACGTGGATGGTTACCGGTTGAGTACGTATTTGCATAAAGACAGGCAAAGCAAAGGCGGTAAACTGAATGCGGGCCCGGTGTGGGATTATGATTTGGCTTTTCGTAACGCCGATTATTGCAGTGGCAGTAATGTATCAGGTTGGAGTTACTCGTTCAACAATGTTTGCAACAGGGATTTTTGGCAGGTTCCTTTTTGGTGGGATCGTTTTATGCTGGACAGCGCATTTACTTCTTCACTTCGTTGCCGTTGGAAACAGCTGCGACAAACTTCTTTGAGCAATAACAGAATTAATTTTTTAGTTGATTCGGTAAATACATTATTGGGCGAAGCGCAGCAAAGACATTTTCAGCGTTGGCCTATCTTGGGTCAGTATATATGGCCCAATGCACAACCCATACCAACAAGCTATGCCGGTGAAATAAGTACTTTGAAACAATGGCTTTCCGACAGGCTTACCTGGATTGATATTAATATACCCAATAACGGTGCTTGCAGAGATTGGCCCATTGATGCTGTCGGAACGATGATTGTAAATATTTACCCCAACCCGGTTTCCAATGCAGGCATTACGGCTACATTGCAATCAAAAAATAATCAACTTGTTTTATTGCAAATTACCGATGCTGCAGGTCGTATCGTTTATACCAAACAAATCAATGCAATTGCAGGTATCAATACTTTCCCCGGTTTAAATCCGGCCAAGTGGCAAAAGGGCATGTACACTTTCAGTTTTAAAAATGCCGATGGAGAAAAAGTAGTGAAGCAAATTGTGAAGCAATAAATAATTTGAATTCGTTAAGCCCAATTCGAGTTTAAGGATTCTTATATCGATTATACAGCCGTAATATCGGCATAATACAACGGAATTGGTCGGATGATTTTAAGTATAAATGGTATTAGCTCCGTATGAGCGATATCTTGTTGTTAAAAAATAAATCGAAAATTTAACAGAACCCTTTAGGAGCAATTTCATTATTCAATTGCCTCGCCCTTTAGGGCGAGGATAAAATGTTGCCATTAATGTATTGGCTTTAGCCCAAAGCAATTTGGCCTAAGCCGGCTATATAAAAAAAATTACTGTCACCGCCCTAAAGGGCGCCTGAACGGAGCAGGCAGCAGCAGTTCAGTTTATCAGCAGCTACTTAACTTAATGATATTGTCCGTTTGTTATAACTCATGAGTGGTTTATCTATCTTTTCCATTCAGCTCCTGTTGCTGTGGCGGGGCGAATAAAGTCTAAATTTAATTTTAAGCCTTCGAAGAATTATTCTTATTTACATTTGCAAAATCTGCAAACAACTCTCAGCAGATTTTTTAAGTATGCGAAAATTAAGCATGGATGAATTGGGCCGTAAGTCGGTGGAGGAATTTAAACAAAGCGATAAAATTCCGATTATTGTCGTTTTGGAAAATATACGCAGCGCTTATAATATCGGCAGTGTGTTTCGTACCGCCGATGCATTTTTGTTGCAGGCCGTTTATATTACAGGCTACAGCGCCGTACCGCCGCATAAGGAAATAAAAAAAACAGCCTTGGGTGCGGAAGAGTCAGTGGACTGGAAACATTTTGCCAATGCAGGCATGGCAATAGATGAATTGCGGGATAAGGGCTATAAAATATATGCAGTAGAGCAAGCCGAAGGAAGCAGCGAGTTGCAGAACTTTGATTATAAGCCCGGCGATAAGATTGCCGTCGTATTTGGGAATGAAGTAACGGGAGTAGAAGAATCAACTATAAAACAATGCGACGGTTGTATAGAAATACCGCAATTGGGAATGAAACATTCATTGAATATAGCTACAGCGGCGGGTGTTGTGTTGTGGGAGTTGGTGAGAAAATACCCCCTGTCCCCCTTCCCGATAAATCGGGATGTTCCAAAAGGGGGAACTTAGTTAGATTATTATTTATAAAAACTCAACATGTCCAAAGTAAAAAGTTATTTAAGCTTAATAAAATTCTCACACACTATTTTCGCAATGCCTTTTGCGATGATTGGGTTTTTTCTTGCATTATTTGACTCTACATCAATCGTACCCGGTTGGCATACAAAAACCTTTCCACCTCAATTCGATTGGGATTTAATTGCAATGCGATTTATTCTTGTTATCCTTTGTATGGTCTTTGCCCGCAGTGCGGCCATGGCTTTTAATCGTTACCTCGACAGAAGCTTTGATGCAAAGAATCCCAGAACGGCTATACGGGAAATACCTGCGGGAATTATTTCTGCTAATAATGCTTTACTTTTTACCATTGTTTCCTGTTTCCTGTTCCTGGTTACTTGTTTTTTTATCAATAAAATTTGTTTTTACTTATCGCCTGTTGCTTTGTTGGTAGTACTGGGTTATAGTTATACAAAAAGATTTACGCCGCTTTGTCATTTGGTATTAGGCTTGGGTTTATCATTGGCGCCTATTGGCGCTTATCTTGCCGTTACAGGATATTTTTCATTATTACCGATTCTGTTTTCTTTTACCGTAATTTTTTGGGTCAGCGGTTTCGATATTATTTATGCGTTGCAGGATGAAGAATTTGATAAATCACAAAAATTATATTCTATCCCGGCCGTATTGGGAAAAGCAAAAGCACTGCGTGTTTCCCGGTTGTTACATTTTTTCAGCGCGGCTTTTGTTATTGCCGCGGGTATTTACGGTGGTTTTGGTATTTGGTTTTGGATAGGAGCCTTGGTATTTGCCGGTATGCTTATTTACCAGCATAGGGTTGTTAAACCAAATGATTTATCGAAAGTAAATTTAGCATTTATGACGGCTAACGGAATTGCAGGTGTAGTTTTTGCAATCTTTGTTATTGCAGACCTGTTTATCAATTTTTAATTACAATTATTTATTAATCATTAATTATTTTGCCTCGTATTATCTCTATCGATTATGGTCTTAAAAGAACCGGCATCGCCGTTACCGATCCCTTGCAAATTATTGCTACGGGATTGACAACTGTGCATTCAAAAGAATTAATTCCTTTTCTAAAAGATTATTTCGCAAAAGAGCAGGTAGAGTTAATCATTATCGGCTGGCCCACCAATTGGGACGACAGCGCTACGCATGCCACACCGTTGGTAAAAAAATGTATTGAGTCGTTGAAGAAAAATTTCCCGACAATGCCTGTAAAGAAAGTAGATGAACGCTATACTTCTAAAATGGCAAAGGACGCTATGCTGGAAATGGGTCTAAAAAAAATGCAACGCAGAAATAAAGCCTTAGTAGATGAAATAGCAGCGACTATTATGTTGCAGGAATATCTTCAGAAATTGTAACCTGAGTGATTTAGTATTGGTGTGTTTTTTAATTATCAATGCTATAGTTTCTTAATGTATTCAATTGAGAACTGTTACTTCCCCTCCGATGGAGAGCCTGTCCCGCTCATGCGGGAGGCGAAAGTGATTTTGCATAACGAAACTTTCAAAAGGGGTGGGTTTAAGTTTACAAAAATTCGAAATACATCGGGGATTGCCGATTAGCTGTAAAATCAAAGCATTCTGTATCTTCGCCAATCTAAAATTTGAAACCTGTAATATTGTTTAAAATGATTTTACCCATTGTAGCATACGGCCACCCGGTATTGAGAAAGGAAGGCGAATTTATTTCGGCCGATTATCCCGATTTGCCCAAACTGTTAGATGATATGTGGGAAACCATGTATGCCAGTAATGGAGTGGGTTTGGCCGCTCCGCAGATTAATAAATCCATCCGCTTGTTTGTAATGGACAGCACACAAATATTTGAACATATGGACGAGGAGGATAAAGGCGTTTATCCTGATGAGCCCGGTATTAAACAGGTTTTTATAAACGCCACTATTGTAGAAGAAGACGGCGAGCTGTGGACCTACAATGAAGGTTGCCTGAGTATTCCGAAAATAAGGGAGGATATAAAAAGATACCAGGGCGTTAAGTTGAAATACATGGATGAAAATTTTAACGAACATGTAAAACTATTTTCGGGTATAACCGCCCGTGTTATTCTGCATGAATACGATCATATAGAAGGTAAATTATTTATTGATCATATATCGGGTCTTAAAAGAAAGTTGATGAAGCGTAAATTGGATGATATTACCAAAGGTTTGATAAAAGTGGATTACAGGATGCTTTTTCCAAAAAAATAAAGAGAGCCTTTTATCATTCATAATTTGTAAGGTGATGAAAGATGTATTTAAAATGCCCCGTACTAAAAAAATAATTTTCCTTTTCGCATTTTTTTTATGTGCCTTGTCCGCAACCGCACAGGAGGATACTACAGCCGATGCTGAATCGGAAGCCATTGCCCGAATGATTGATCTTTCGGAAGTAGTGGTGAATACCAATTTGAAAGTGCCTGCGTTTCTGCAACGCATTAAAAACGACACTACTTTTTACAAAGCATTTCGCAACCTGCGTGTAGTGGGCTTTACCTCGCTGAATGATATACGGATGAAGAATAAGAAAGACAGGGTAGTGGCTACATTGCAAAGCAAAACAAAACAAAGCGTGGCAGGCGGTTGCCGTACTATGGATGTATTGCAGGAGAATGCCGGCGGTAATTTTTATGATGCCAACGGTAACTATAATTATTATACCGCCGAAATGTATGCCGGTCTTTTTTTTACAAAAGGAAAAATATGCGGCGAAAATAATATTGTAAAAGGTATTGAACGAAATATAAAATCAAAGAAAGGCATTGAGAAAAATAAAGAGCAATTAAAAATGTTGTTCTTTAATCCCGGTTCTAAAATAAAAGGCATCCCGCTGATGGGTGATAAAGTAGATATTTTTGATCAGGAAAAATCTAAACTCTATGATTTTGCTATAGATAACGGCGATTATGAAGGTGAATCTTGTTATATATTTTCTGTTACCGTCAAACCCGACCTGTCTGTTTTTGAACGCGGCGATATTGTTATTGATAATATGAAAACCTGGTTCAGTCAAAAAACTTTTGAAGTGCTGGCCCGCAACTACGATCTCAGTTACCGGGCCGCCGTTTATGATTTTAATGTACACATGGAAGTGCAGCTTACAAGGTTCGGAAAATATGTGGTTCCCAAAACCATTCGCTATACCGGCAATTGGGATGTAGCTTTTAAAAAAAGAGAAAGGGGAATATTTACCGCCACCTTATTCGATTTTCAGAAGTGAAACCCGTACCCGAAAAATGATGATTGCATCCCCAGCAGACTCAGCGTCGATAATATAAGCCCCAGCATGATTAATACAAACGGAATGTAAACCGCTATTCTTACAAACCTGTTTTCCCAACCAAGCCTGTGCATTACCGGCAATAAAATAAATGCAAAGCATAAGCCCAGGAACGAAAGCTGAAACATAAAGATGCTGATCAATCCGAAAATCAAACCGGTAAGTATTTCAAAGAGTTGAACATTGTTTTGATCTGGATGACTTTTAGAAAGAAAACTGAAAAAAGATTTCTTGAAAGGTATTGGAACAATTTCACTTCTCAGCACAATGCTATTTTCCGTAGTTTTCTTTTTTTCGCCTGTAACAAGAAATGTGGCCTTGCCTGTGATGAAATAGCCTATCACCCCGATAGAGGATAGCGGGCTGAGTGCTGCATATAAAGCGGTACTGTGCGCTAAAAATTTAAATAGCTTCACCGGTTTATTTGCCAAAGCAATTATAAAGCAAAGGATAGGCGAGAAAAAAGTAAGCAATGTTATAACATAAAAATCGGTACTGTTAATGACTCCGAATCCGTCATCAAGCCGCAGAATATTCATTACATGCTCATTGCCGCCCGACATAAAAGTTATTGGCTGTGTTTTTCCGAACAAGTAGGGTAATATTAAGTTAGCATTAATCATAAAGCAAAAAAAGAGCAATGTCAGCGGTAAATTCAGCGTCGGGAAAAGTATATCCATCTTTTCCTGCCATGTTATTTTTTTTGCTTTTATCAGCCATTTAAATTCTTTACTCAAAAATTCGCTCGTGCCCCTTGTCCATTTCATATGTCTTATACGGAAGGTTCTGACTGTTTCAGGAAAATCTTCATAACAAATTACATCTTCCTGGAAATAGCCTCTGTAGCCCAATTCGCGAATTCGTATAGCAAAACCCAAATCTTCACTTACTATTTCAGGAAAACCGCCGATTTTTTCCCAACACTCTCTCCTTAATACAGCCCCGTGCCCCAAGAACATTACAAAACCATATTTGTTTCTCAATGGCTGATACCATTTCCAATGAATATCTATACCAACACCCAATGCCTTGGCCAGTTTACTTTTATTATTTGGGTTTGCCCTGTGATTAGCCTGTACAAAGCCGCATTTATCATCCGCTTCCAGTGTAGGTATAGTTTTCGATAAAAAATCCTGCGGTAGAATTTCATCAGCATCCGCAATGGCAAAATATTTTTCTTTGACAGTAGCCAATGCATTATTCAAATTGCCTGCTTTATATGCACGACGATCACTGCGGCGGATCACTTTTACTAATGAAGGATAACGGCAGGCAAATTCATCAACCTGATTTTTGCAACTTTCATCACTGCTGTCATCAAGTATATAAACGGTATAATCAGGATAGTCCTGGCATACGCATGACAATAAACTTTCTTCTAAAAAATCATTACAAGTGGTGTACAGAAGCGCAACTGCCGGCGTAGTAGTTAATGGCGGGACAGTAATAGATTTTTTTTCAAAGCGATTATAATATATTGCAAAAAGTACTATAGCAATATTGTACAACCCGTATAGCCATGCAATATTTATGAAAACAATAAAAAGTAACAAAGCAATCCAACCCTGTGCGTTGTTGGCCAAAGGAAGTAATTGTATCAATCGCGGCTCGAACCAAACCAAACAAAAGGCCCATGCTAAAAAAACGAAGATGTAAAGAGTCGCTTTCGGGTTTTTTATAATGCTGCCGCTATTTTGTAAACTGTTTTGCAGACCGGCTATATTTTTTTGAGCAAAATGTGATCTATATATTTTACTTGGGTTTGTGATACCTGTAGATGTAGCTTTCATGATTTTATTTTTATCTGTTTTAATAATTCCTATGCTATTATTTTCTTGTATTAACCAACAGTTTAACTCCGAAGGCGGCGGTAAATGCTTTACGGCCTTCTGCATCTTTTTCGTCTCTGAAAAGAAGCGTACCGGATAATGGCCCTGAAATAATAAAATTGGAATAAGCGTACATACCCGAAACAGTATTATCAATATTCAGCTTGGAGCTTTTTTCTTTCCCTCTGAAAAACCCGGCAGCTATATCGGCATTCTCTTTTATTTTGTAACTTATATTCATTACTACCCTGTGTTCATCTGCCTGTCGATGAATAAAATAATAAAACGGTTCAACTTTAAATTTTTTACCGGCAGGTATTGACAAACCGCTCATCAGGTTCCATTCCTGCGGAGATTGATTGGAAGTGATGATGGAGCCGCCTGCTTTAACCTGGAAATTTTTCGGGAGAAATAATACCTGCTCCATTTGAACTAAGTTTTGCTTTACGTCACCGGGCAAGTTCCGGTAACTGTATTCAACCTTTGTGCCGATGCGGTGATGCCAACGGCTGTAAAAACCGGCTACTAATGCGTTGGTATTAAAATTATTTCGCAATAAAAAATAGTTGTCCAAAGCGAGTGAATTGTCGTAGCGGGCATACACAATATTTTCACTGTTGATACGATAGCCCAACTGTACTTGCCGCAGGCCCGCTTTGTTATTGCCGTCTATACCGCTTGCGCCTGCTAAAAATGATAATTCAATCTTTCCTTTTTCTTTTCTTATTTGTTCAATAAAATTTGCTGCTTCCGAATTGCGGCGATCTAATTTCAAAACTTTTTCAAATGAATAAGCAGCTTTCTTTTTTTTCAGCATGTTCATATACGCAAGACCTGCGGACATTTGATATTCTGCGGACGAGGGATTGCCGGAACTCAAACTGTTAAAGGCTTTAAGCGCTTTGGAAAAATCGCCTTTGTATAAATAGGTATACGCCAAACCCTTTGCCGCATCTATATTAGCGGGTTCAAGTTGTTGCGCTTTTGCAAATCTTTCTTTCGCCGATTTATAGTCTTTATTCCAGGCACTGTTAAACCCGGCTGCAATTAAAACACTTGTGTTATTTTGATCTTGTGAGAGTAAGTCGGCAAAAATTTTTTCCGCATCATCATACCTGCCGACATGTGAAAGCCGGATAGCTTCATTTACTTGTTGTGCGTTTAAATTAAAATGGAACGAAATCAGGAGTAAAATACCCAGGCTTCTGCGGAGTGTGTGTTTCATATTTGTAATTTTTTAAATACTATTAGCAAAAAGGAATAAATAGCTGATTTCCCGGAGAAGGATGTTCAGGTGATTATCCGGATATAGGTAACCGCAGAATATAGTGTTGTAACCTCTTTTTATTAAATAAAAAAGTTACACTGCCGTAAATGAGTGAGGGATGCTGCGGTCGGGAAGAATCTTGCGGGGAATACTAAAAGTTATTAATTTATTTTACTGTATTGGCTCCATTTTTCAATCACATTTTTAATATCATCGGGTAAATCGGCATCAAAATAAATTTCGTCGCCCGTGCCGGGGTGAATAAAGCCCAGCGTTTTTGCATGCAATGCCTGGCGTTTGCAAATGGCAAAACAATTGTCGACAAACTGTTTATATTTTGTAAACACCGTTCCTTTCACAATTCTGTCGCCGCCGTAAGTATCATCATTGAATAGCGGGTGACCTAAATGCTTCATGTGTACTCTTATCTGGTGCGTACGGCCGGTTTCCAATTGGCACTGAACTAAAGTTACATAACCAAAACGTTCCAGTACTTTGTAATGTGTTATCGCTTCTTTGCCGTGGTCTCCCTCGGGGTAGGCTTCAAATAATTTTCTGAAGCGCAGGTTGCGACCCACATGCGCCACAATTGTTCCTTCATCTTTTTCTACATCGCCCCATACCAATGCAATGTATTGCCGCTTTACAGTGTGGTCATAAAATTGTTTGGCCAACATCCGCATGGCGGTATCTTTTTTTGCCATTACTAATAAGCCGCTTGTATTTTTATCTATCCGGTGTACCAGCCCAAAACGCGGCAGCGTTTCTTCAGTAATATTTTTACTTTGTAAATACCAAGCCATACCGTTCAATAGAGTGCCGCTGTAATTGCCGCTGCCCGGGTGTACAACCATACCTGCCGGTTTATTTATAATTACTATATCATCATCTTCATAAAAAATATTGATATCCATTTTTTCAGGAACTACGCCAATCTCTTCGGGGTTTAAATCGCTGTAAACGATTATTTCGTCATAAGGTTTTACTTTATAATTTTGTTTTATCACTTTCCCGTTTACCATTACCATGCCTGCCTCTATACCTTGCTGAATTTTATTGCGGGTGGCGTTTTCAATCCGGCTCATCAAAAATTTATCAATACGTAACGGTTCCTGGCCTTTGTCAATGGTAATGGCCAATCGTTCGTACAGCTCATCACTGCTGTCATTTATCTCTTCGTTTATTTTTTCTATTTCGTTTCGCATGATTTTTATTTTATGTTGAAGGATTGTTTTTTTAAAACTAACCTTCTATAGCGGTCATAAGCTCTTTCTTCGTTAAATTTTCCTTCACTTCCTGCAAATGTAGTCTGTTGTAGTTTTACATGCTTAAATTTGCAGGCATTTATGAGCAAACAGCAAGTTATATTTCAGGACTTGGGTAATATAGATTACCAAACTGCGTGGGATTACCAGGAAAAGCTGCTGCAACAGAATGTAAAGATAAAATCGGCAGCTTATAGTTCACCCGTTGCTGTAGATTCAGCACTTACTATTGACCACTTACAGCTAACTACCCGTCATCATCTTCTTTTTGTGGAGCACCCGCCTGTTTATACGCTGGGTAAGAGCGGTAGTATGGAGAATGTTTTAATAAGTGAAGAAGACAGGGCTGCGAAAGGAATAGCGTTTTTCAGAACGAATCGCGGAGGCGATATTACTTTTCACGGTCCGCAGCAAATTGTGGGATACCCCATTTTAGATTTAGAAAAATTTTATACAGATATAGGCAAGTACCTGCGAAATCTGGAAGAGGTTATTATACTTACATTAAAAGAATACGGCATAGAAGCAGAGCGTTCTGCCGGTGAAACGGGTGTTTGGATTGACGCCGGCATAAAGGGCCATGAAAGAAAAATATGCGCCATGGGTGTACGCTGCAGTCGCTGGATTACCATGCATGGTTTTGCGTTTAATGTAAATACTGATCTTACCTATTTCGATTACATTATTCCCTGCGGTATTGAAAATAAAGAGGTTACTTCTTTGGAAAAGGAATTGGGAAGAAAGATTGATTTTGATGAGGCGAAAGAACGGGTGAAAAAATATTTCGCTTTAGTTTTTGATGCAGAAATAATTTAGTAAGACCGCATCCAGTACCTTACATTTCTTTTCGAATATAAAATTTATGTTTCTCCATCAGCTTGCCGTCGGCATACAGTTCCGAAATAAACCAGCCGGTATGATAAAAATTCATCTTATCCAATACAAGCGGCGATTGAGTAATTTCTTTTATCTCAAATAAAAAAGTTTCATCCTGTTCAAAAAACTTAAGACTGTATTTTTTTTCTGTTATATCCGGCAGTTTAATTCTTATATTACCATCGCCCTGTGTAAAAACATAAACGGAAGGTTTATATACCTCCACCGCTTTTTTCTCAGGCTTCAGATCGGGCATACTTTTTATGCTTATAGAATCAGGCACCACCACAGTTCTGTCCGTCTTGGAAAAATTTTTTCTCGCAGTCACTGTATCCAATACCGGCCGTTTGGCTTTCGAAAAAAGATAAACACCTTTATCTAATAAGACATAAATGCGGTAGAACATTTTGGGATTCGGCGCTTTGGCATCCACATACCCGTTTTGCGGCGTAGTGGGATCGGGCACGGTCATAATGGTGGTATAATTCTTCAAACTATCGAACGAACGTTGTATACTAATTTGCTTTATACTTTCGAAAGTATTGGTCCAGCTTACAATGAGGCGGTTATTGCCCGGGTTTATTACCGAAAAACCGGGCAGTGTATCCTGCGCGGCAAGGGTGCCGGTAAATAAGGAACTAAACGTAAATAATATATATAAAGCGATTGCTATATACCACTTATTATTTTTCATATTACAGTAACGTAAGATTATGCTTTTTCTTTTATAAGTCGGGCAAAGATAGTAGAGGCCGGACAGAAAATTTAAAATATTAACGTGCCCTTTGGTAAACCTGCATTGCCCTGTAAGCCGCCGCTGTGAATAATTAAAAGCCGGCTGCCTTTGCTAAAATAATTTTGCTTTAATAAATCATTCGCGGCGAATAATAATTTACCTGTATACACAAAATCTGAAGGGACACCCGTTTGGCTGTAAAAATTATTCATAAACGCAATTAATTCCGGCTTGTACTTGGCATAACCGCCAAAATGATAATCGTAAAAAAAATGCGAACTCGCTTTTATTTCCTTTTCCTCAATCATGTACTCCGCCTGTTGCCAAAAGTCGATAATGCCCTTTAATACAGGTATTCCGATAACGGTTTGGTCCGGTGAGGCAGCGTTTAAAAGCCCTGCAAACATGGTGCCCGTACCCATGGCGCAAAGAATATGTGTATAGTTTTCTTTACCTGCAAAACTTAAAATTTCCGAACATCCCTTTGCACCCGGCACACCTGCACCGCCTTCGGGTATAATAAGGTAGTCTTCATAGTCAGTTTGCAATTTGTTTAAAAACCCCGCATCATCTTTATATTTATATTTTTCTCTGTTTATAAAAATTAATTGCATGCCGAATGTTTTTGCCTGCTGCAGCGTTGGTGATAACGGAGCCTGTTCTTCTCCGCGAATGATACCGATACTTTTCAACGAGTTTATTTGCGCAGCACAGGCTGCGGCAATTATATGGTTTGAAAATGCTCCGCCAAAAGTTATAATACCCCGTTTGTTATTTTGTATTGCTTCCTGCAAATAATATTTCAGTTTAAACCATTTATTCCCTGAAATATGCGGATGTATCTTATCAAGCCGTAAAATAGCCGCGGTAATCCCTTTTTCTTTCAAAAGCGGGTTTGTCCAATTTTCGAGAATAATATTATTCAGATATATATCAAACGTGTGCATAAAAACTTAAACTCGTTAAGTGCATAAAATATATAATTTCGCACAACAATATTAAAACATATACATGCAACCTACCTTGGTAATATTAGCGGCCGGTATGGCCAGCAGATACGGAAGTATGAAACAGGTACAGGGTTTCGGACCGGGCGGCGAAACCATTATGGACTATTCCATTTACGATGCTATACGTGCGGGATTCGGAAAAGTAGTTTTTATTATCCGAAAGGAATTCGCCGATGATTTCAAAGCCATATTTGAACCTAAGTTGAAAGGCAAAATTAAAACCGCCTACGTTTTCCAGGAAATGGACTTATACCTGCAGGGACATACCCTACCCGAAGGAAGAACCAAGCCATGGGGTACGGCGCATGCCATTCTTTGTGCACAGGAAGAAGTAAAGGAACCCTTTGCCGTAATAAATGCCGATGATTTTTACGGGCAGGATGGTTTTAAAAAAGCCTGCAATTTTTTAAACAAAGGTTGTGCCGACAATCTGTATTCAATTATCGGATACGAGTTGGAGAAAACACTTTCCGATAACGGCTCTGTAAGCCGCGGTGTGTGCGAAGTAAATAAGGAAGGATTTTTAGATTCAATTACTGAGCGTACCAAAATATATAAGGGCGGCGACACTATTTATTATGAAGACGATCTGGGTACGCATATTGTTTCTTCGGATAAAAAGGTATCGATGAACTTTTGGTGTTTCGCACCTTCGGTTTTTAAAATAAGCGAAAAATTATTTAAAAATTTTCTTGATAAAAACATTCAAAATCCCAAGTCGGAGTTTTTTATTCCCTTAGTCGGCGATCATTTTATTAACGATCAACACGGGCAAATAAAAGTGATCCCTACTTCGGCGCAGTGGTTTGGCGTTACCTACAAAGAAGATGCTCCCGGTGTTATTGAAAGCTTACATAAACTAATTGCGGCGGGGGAGTATCCTGAGAAACTGTGGGGTTAATTATTTTATTTTTCTGAATAAACAAAAGCTATCATCGTTGAAAATGATGGCTTTTGTTTTGAATGCTTTTTTAAAGCATAATATGTTTAGTAATTCTTAATCAGAAAAACATAATCTTTTATACGGTTGAACTGCTGCGTTCTCTCCAAGCTGCCGATTGATGAATAGGGGCTTGTTTTAAGATTGCGGTAAGCCGTATCTTTTTTCAACTCATCAATAGCTTCGTGTATGTATTTTGATTGTATGGCAAACGCAACACCTTCTGCTTGTTTTTCTTTCGTACTCAATATGCCTACTACTTCTCCGCGGTTATTAAATACAGGACCGCCGCTGTTACCCGGGTTTACCGCTATACCCAATTGGCAACTGAGCGTATCGCCGTTGAAACCGGTTTTAGCGCTGAGGTATCCTTCACTGTATACTACATCATTCCTGGGGAAACCCAATGTAAATATCCTTTCAGCCACATCGGTCGAAGATTTTTTTATGCTGTAGGGCAGCGTATTCAACGGTTTAAAATCTTTATCGTTAATTTTCAAAATGGCAATATCTTTTGCTGCATCAAGCTTTATTATTTCTGCGACAAATTGTTCGCCTTTGCTGTTTTCAACTAAAATGCTCTTGCCGTTTTTTACAACGTGGGCATTGGTTACCAAATAGCCTTTAGCATCAATCATAAAACCTGTACCGCCCCCAATTATATTTTTCGGTTCAATTTTAGTTTTTAAAGATGTTTTTACTTCATTCAAATCTTTAGTAACTGCTTTGGCATTTGTTGCAAGATCATTGAACTTCCTGTTTAGCTCCGTCACTTTTGAGTTGTCTGCTTTGGGCAATAAAAGATTGGTAATGGCAACTACGGACAGCGTAGTAACACCCGCAATAATAGCTGCAATAGAAGCCACACGTTTGTAACGATTCCACAGGTAAATTACTTTAGTTCTGCCTTTTAATTTGTCGGAGTCTATCTCGTTCTTTTCAGCCAGGTCGGTATGCGTTTCATGTAAAGCTGATTTGAAATTCTTCCGGTCGCCGAAACGATTCATTTGTTGTAAAAACAAAGTATGTTCTACTACCAACTGATCAACCTCGGGATTTGTTTTGCGTAATTGTTCAAAATACGATCTTTCATCAGGGTTCATTTCCCCCATAATGTATTTTTCTGCCGCCTCTATCATTTGAATATCACTCATGACCCGTTTCCGTTTTTAAATTGACTGAAGAATAATTTTTTTAACCGCATCATACATTTGTACTTCTGTGTTTTGGCATTGTCGGCATTGGTATAACCAAAATTGTCGGCTATATCCTGCATGTTTTGTTTTTTGAGGTAGTAAGCCTCAATCAGGCTTTTGCAGGGTTCGCCCAAACTGTTAATCGACTTTTCCATTGCCTCAAACTCCGAATCGATCCGTTCATGTTTTTCCAGTTCTTCTTCCACCGGTACTGTTTCTTCTAAGCTTTCAACTTGGCTACTATACCTGTTAAGTTGTTGCAACCGTTTGAGCCACAAACGCCTGCATACAGAATACAGGTAGGTTTTCAGCAGGCAGTTCAGTTCAAAATTGCCTGAGCGGGTTTTTTCATAAAGCACAATCATGGCTTCCTGAAAAACATCTTTTGCATCGTCCGGTGTACCATTGTTATTAAGAACTAAGGAATGTACCATATTATAATTTTCCTTATAAATGGTCTCAATAGCCTTTTTTTCGCTGCGGGCAAGTCCTTCCAGTAAAGCTGTTTCGTTTGTCTCCTGTTTCACTGTCCTGTATTTAATACCTTTTTTTAAAAATAGTAACCCTTTGGCAGCCTTGAAAAAATATTTTTTGCAAAACGGGTTACCTTTTCCCGTTTCGGGTATAAATGACGTAAATATTTACTCAAAAAAAAATTAAAACTTCAAAACATGAAAAAGTTTTTTGCAATGATCGCTATCGCTTCAGTTGTTCTGGTATCTTGCGGTGATGCAGCTACAGAAGCTAAAACAAACGTTGATTCAGTTAAGCCTGTAGAAAATGTAACTCCTGCTACTCCGGACAGCGTTAAAGTGGCGATGCCTGACAGCGTTAAAGTTGCTGTTCCTGCAACTGATTCTACTAAGAAATAAGAGAATTTATCTCAAATTTTTATAGGCAACTCGCCTGAACAAATTATTCGGGCAAGCAATCGTTAAAGATCATCTCGAGAAATCGGGGTGATTTTTTTTTGCTCTTTAGGCTAACATAACCTTTTGTTCAGCAGGCTGCTCCAAAAAATGCCCCGCTATTTTATGAACGGGGCATTTTTAATTTATTTAAGTTATTTTATAAGCCCATCTTAAGTTTAAGATTGGCGTCAATGGCATCTAAAAACTCCTCTGTATATAAATAATGCTCGCCATGATTTACCTTATTGCCATGTATACACACAGCTAAATCCTTGGTCATTTTTCCGCTTTCCACTGTTTCAATACAAACAGCTTCCAGTGCATCACAAAATTTTATCAACTCGGGGTTGCTGTCTAATTTACCGCGAAAAGCCAAGCCTCGTGTCCATGCAAAAATAGAAGCGATGGGATTGGTAGATGTCGGTTTGCCTTTCTGATGCTCACGGTAGTGGCGGGTTACAGTGCCATGCGCCGCTTCGGCTTCCATCGTTTTGCCGTCGGGGGTTATCAGTACTGAGGTCATTAATCCCAATGAACCAAAGCCCTGCGCTACCGTATCACTTTGTACATCGCCATCATAATTTTTGCAGGCCCACACAAAATTGCCGTTCCATTTCAGGGCACTGGCTACCATATCATCAATGAGGCGGTGCTCGTAAGTTATACCTGCGGCATCAAAAGCTTTTTTAAATTCAGTTTGGTAAATATTTTCAAAAATATCTTTAAACCGGCCGTCGTATTTTTTTAAAATCGTATTTTTCGTAGAGAGGTACAGCGGCCATTTTTTGCTCAACGCCATATTGAAACAGCTCCTTGCAAAACCTGTAATACTCTCATCGGTATTGTACATGGTCATGGCTACACCGTCGCCCTTAAAATTATATACCTCAAAAGTCTGCGCTTCACCTCCGCCTTCAGGTTCAAAAGTCATGGTTAATTTCCCTTTGCCTTTAATTACTGTATCCGTAGCACGATATTGATCGCCAAATGCATGGCGGCCAACAATAATGGGCGCAGTCCAGTTGGTCACCAATCGGGGTACATTGCTTATTACGATGGGTTCACGAAACACTGTGCCGTCAAGTATATTGCGGATGGTGCCGTTGGGGCTTTTCCACATTTGTTTCAGGCTAAATTCTTTTACCCTTTCTTCATCGGGTGTTATGGTGGCGCATTTTATACCCACACCATATTGCTTTATTGCATTGGCGGCATCTATGGTAACTTGATCATTCGTTTGATCGCGGTATTCAACCCCCAAGTCAAAATATTTAATATCAACCTCCATATAGGGAAGTATCAATTTGTCCTTTATAAATTTCCAGATAATCCGGGTCATTTCGTCGCCGTCCAGTTCTACTACCGGGTTGGCTACTTTAATTTTTGAAGGCATATGCTTATGTAAGTTTTAGGTAGCAAAACTAAGGGTTTATATAAAGAGCCATTTATATGGCCCAAAAATTAATAAATCTTATGAAATTGCCACCCGTTGATTTGTTTAGCCGTCTCTTAATATATATTCGTGATGTTTAAACATTAAAAGTCTTTTTTTCTTGATTTAAATCAAAAATATCGGTACCTTTTAGAGCAATTGTATATGAAACATGAAATGGCCTTGTTCAATTACCTGCAGCAATTTGTCACTATTACGGAGGATGAATTCAGGGATTATATATTGCCTATAGTACACGTTCGGCATTTTAAAAAGAAAGAAATCATAACAAACATCGGTGGTGTAGAAGATTACTACTATTTCATAGTAAAAGGGTTGGTAAGAAAATATTATAAGAAAGGCAGGGAAGAAGTAAATACTCAAATTTCAACGGAGGGACAAATTATACATTCACAAGAATCTTTCTACAGCCGCACTCCTTCCGAGTATGTTATTGAAGCTGTTGAATCCTGCACCCTGCTTGCGTTGTCTTATGCCGACCAGGAGCGGATATATTTGGAGTATCCCAAATTAGAACGATTGGGCCGGCTGGCAATTACAAAACTTTTTGTAATTAAAGATAAATGGCAAATGCAAATTATAAAGTATACGCCGAGAGAAAGATTTATTAATTTCTTTCAAAAAAATCCTGAATTAGTAAGTCGCGTACCGCAAAAATATCTTGCATCTTACCTGAATATTAAACCCGAAACATTCAGTCGTTTTAAACACCTGCTTCGTGTAAAAACAAAGGATTAATTCTTCCTTCCTTTCTTTGTTTTATTAAAGGTTTACAATGAACACGGGAATTTTTAATTCATGCCGTACGGTATTAATTGTTTCACCGTAAATCCAATCCTTAATTCCGCTGTGACCGTGGGCGCCAATAACAAGCATATCGGCCCCTGATTCTTTTACAATACTTACAATCGCTTTTGCCCTGTTTCGGAAACCTAACCTGGCTTCCGATTCAAAACCTTTTAGCAGCAATTGTTCTTTATAAAATCTAAGCTGTTCATAGTCTTTTCTTGTTTCCAGGTCATCGCTTTCATTACCTAATATTTTTGCCGAAGCGCTTTCTACTACATGAACCAATACAAACGACGTTTCTTTATTTGCCTGGCCCAATGCAGCGGCAAGCAATTTATTATCATGCTCGCCAAACTCCAGCGCTACGGCAATTTTTCTGTACACCGGTATATCTGCCTGTAATATTGCTTCCGGGGCAGCATGCAGTTGCACAGGTTTATCCGATTTATTTTTTCTGAGCAGCGGATAAAGAAGTGCGGTAAGTAACAGCGCAATAAATCCTGCGCCTGCCGACACAATTACAATTTTCCATATAAGATTACCGGGGCTTGTAAAAAAATCCGCTGTTTGACCAAATACCATTTGGATATTGAGATAAACCAAAATAGAAGTAATCAACCATGCCAATATTTTTGTAACGGGTCTTATGGCAAATGCACCCATTGTTTTTTTATCGCTTGTAAAATGTATAAGCGGAATAATGGCAAAGCCCAATTGCAAACTTAAAATTACCTGGCTTAGGATAAGCAGGCTGTCAATATTTTTTTCGCCATTGATAAGAATAACTATAACCGCAGGAATAATGGCGATGATACGCGTAAGTAATCTTCTTATCCAGGGATTGATACGTAAACGCAGGTAACCTTCCATTACTATTTGCCCGGCCAGCGTACCGGTTATAGTACTGCTTTGCCCTGCGGCAATTAAAGCAATGGCAAAAAGAACAGGAGCCGTGTTTCCCAGCAACTCTTTCAGCAGTACATGTGCTGTTTTTATTTCAGCTACATCGGTACGGCCGGTTTTAAAAAAAACCGTAGCCGCCAAAACTAAAATAGCCGCGTTTACAAAAAATGCAAGATTCAATGCAATGGCGCTATCGATAAAATTTAATTTCAACGCTCTTTTTATACCGGCATTATCTCTTTTAATTTTTCTTGTTTGTACCAAAGCCGAATGCAGGTATAAATTATGCGGCATTACAGTAGCGCCGATAATACCGATGGCTATATACAATGCTTCGTTGCCGGGCAAATGTGGTATAAAGCCGGTAGCTACTTCGGCAAGATCGGGTTTGGCTAAAATAATTTCTGTTAAAAAAGATAAACCGATTACCGCTACCAAGCCAATGATAAAAGCTTCCATTTTCCGCATGCCTAATCGTTGCAACAGCAACAGTAAAAAAGTGTCGAATACAGTTATCAAAACTGCATAGATCAAAGGTATATCAGTAAGTAACTGAATACCGATGGCCATTCCCAATACTTCTGCAAGGTCAGTTGCCGCAATGGCTATTTCGGCTAATCCGTATAACGCATAGTTTACATACCTCGGATAAGTTTCTCGGTTGGCCTGTGCCAAATCACGACCTCTTACAATACCCAATCTTGCAGATAAACTTTGTAACAGCAAAGCCATCAGGTTGCTCATCAATAAAACCCAAATAAGCGTATAGCCAAACTTGCTTCCGCCGGCTATGTCAGTGGCCCAATTGCCCGGATCCATATAACCCACACTTACCAAATAAGCCGGCCCGAAAAAAGAGAGAATGCGGCGCCAAACCGGGCGGGTGGTGGAAGTGGTATCTACGCTTTGGTGTACTTCGCTCAGCGAAACATCCGTATAGTGATAATTATTCTTCATACTTCACAAAAATATTTTTTGCCAATTCATTGCTGATGGTAAAAGCCGGTTGTTGTTTTATTTTTATTTCTAATGAATCATCATAACTGAATTTCTTTTTTATTTCCAGGTTTGTACCGATAGCTATTTTTTTATGTTTCAGCAGGTCCAGCATTTCGGCCGATTGATTTTGTACCCGGCAAACCACGGCGGACGCAGCGAGCGGTAATGCGGTAATACAAAATTGTTTATTGCTTTCTATTTTGCCGTTTACATCGGGTATAGGATCGCCGTGCGGATCAAATTTTGGAAAACCTAAATATTCATCCAGCTTATCAATTAATTTTTTGCTGCCTACATGTTCCATTTCTTCGGCAATGGCATGCACTTCATCCCAATTGAATTTTAATTTTTCAGCTAAAAAGCACTCCCACAGCCGGTGACGGCGTATAATACCCAGCGCTACTTTACGACCGTCAATACTCAGCTTAAAGCCGCGGTAAGCCTCGTAATGCAGTAATTTTTTTGCTTTTAATTTTTTCATCATATCGGTTACCGAGGCGGCGCTGGTTTTCAGTTCTTTGGCCAGGGCGTTGGTAGTTACCGTATCGCTGTGCTGCTGCAGATGAAAAATGGTTTTAATGTAATTCTCTTCACTGGTAGAATAGTTTACCATGTCTAAATATAAATTTAGACAAATCTAAAAATAAAATACCGGCAAAGCAAGTTTTTTTGTGTTTAAGACCAATTATTGATACTGTTTTTTAAATGGAAGCTTATTGCCTGATTGCAGTGCGGAGTTTTTTTCCCGGGAAAATATTTCAAACGATTGCATTTTTTTATTCAGGACTGTTAATAATTATATGGATAAAAGCTAACAATCATTAGCGATGTAACTACAAATTAACCTGTATATTGCGCCTTCGATTTTTAACCAAACACCTCATTATGAGTTTTAAAAATTACAATGTCCCGTATCCCGTCAATGATCTGTATGCTAAAAAGATAGCTTACTTCTCCATGGAGTTTGCTACGCACCAGCCCTTGAAAATTTACAGCGGCGGTCTCGGATTTCTTTCCGGCTCTCACTTGCGCAGCGCTTATGAATTAAAACAAAACCTGGTTGGTATAGGTATTTTGTGGAAGCAGGGTTATTATGACCAGGCCCGCAACCAGGACCAAACCCTGCAGGTAACCTGGATGGAAAAAAATTATTCTTTCCTGGAAGATACCGGTATCAAATTCCAAATAACTATACACGAGCACCCGGTTTGGGTAAAAGCCTATTACTTAAACCCCGAGACTTTTAAAACAGCGCCGCTGTTTTTATTATCAACCGATTTGCCGGAGAATGATTATGTATCGCAAACCATCACGCATCGTTTGTACGACGCCAATGTAGCTACCAAAGTAGCGCAGTTTATTTTATTAGGTGTAGGCGGCGCTAAATTGATGGATGAAATAGGTTTCAATCCTTCTTTATATCATTTGAATGAAGCACATGGTTTATCCGCAGCATTTTATTTGTATAAAAAGTACAATCATAAAATGGATGAGGTGAGAAAGAGATTGGTGTTTACCACGCATACGCCGGAAGAAGCTGGTAACGAGAAGCATGATATTTATTTATGTCATAAGATGAGTTATTTCTGCGGGCTGTCCGTTGATGAAGTAAAAAAATTATACGATCATCCCGATGATCAGTTCAATCATTCATTGGCGGCTTTACGTTTTGCGAAATTGGCCAACGGCGTATCACAATTGCACGGGCATGTAAGCCGCGCCATGTGGAGCAAGTATTCGAACATTTGCCCTATTACATCTATAACCAATGCACAAAACTGGCGTTATTGGGCCGATAAACAATTGTATCATTTTAAGCAAGAGCAAAATGATGCGGGATTTGATGACAGGAAAAAACATTTAAAGAAAAGAGCTTTTGAAATAGTAGCCGATCAAACAGGAAAAATATTTGACCCCAATGTGTTTACCATTGTATGGGCCAGGCGTTTTGCCGGTTATAAAAGAGCCAACCTGATAACTACCGCTGAAGAAAGATTTGAGAAGTTGATGAAGAATACTAAGTACCCGGTGCAAATTATTTGGGGAGGTAAACCTTATCCCGTCGATCACCCGGCGATATCAGAATTTAATCAACTCGTTCATTTGAGTAAGCAGTATAAGAATATGGCCGTGGTAGTGGGGTATGAATTGGCATTATCAAAAAGAATGAAACAGGCGGCCGATTGCTGGTTAAATAATCCGCGTGTACCAAGGGAAGCTTCGGGCACCAGCGGTATGACGGCAGCGATGAACGGGGCAGTTAATTTTTCTACCGATGACGGATGGATACCGGAGTTTGTAAATCACGGCAACAACGGATTTGTAATTCCCAAAGCGGATTATGCAAACATGGCCGTGCATGAGCAGGACGAATATGATTTGAATAAGCTCTACGAAATTTTAGAAAATAATATTCTGCCGTTGTACTACAATGATTTTTCTACCTGGCGGCAGATTGTAAAGAATGGTATGCGTGATGTGCAGTTTCAGTTTGACAGCAACCGGATGGCGCATGAGTACTATGATATTTTGTATAAGTAACAGTTCTGAAGTGAGAGGTCAGAGGTCAAAATTTGGAGAATAAAGTTCGGACTTTCGAGTTTATGCTTTGCGAATAATACAACATAATTTTAAGTGCCTTGATTTAGGGGCACTTTTTTATTTTCTTATTATTGCAGAGTAATATTTAAAATTGCGTGAGAGATATTTTAATTTTTGGATTATTATTTATTTTAAGCTCCTGTACAAGAAAATTAATATTTGTCCAGCCTTGTACAAAAGAAATTTTGTTGACGGAATTTTTAGAGCATGAAAGAAAAGCGTATAAAAATAATAATGTACAGGCTCAGGTTTATGAGAACGATAGTTCATTCATTATTCAATATTGGCCGATCAAACCCGGCACGAGAGATGGAGTAGGCCAAATAGAAGTTTCTAAGAAAACCTGTAAAATAATTAAGCAAGTACACGGTCGAATCGGAGAGAAATAGCTGAAGAAAAGTTCTGACTTCCTACTTCTGAGCTCCGGCCTCTCTCACCGAAACTTTTCAATCATCTCTTCAACAGATTTTGAATCGGGATAAAAACTCAGTAGTTTATTTATCACCGCTTCTACCATGGCATCGGGGCAACTGGCGCCGCCGGTTATTAAAATTTTTACAGGTAATTTAGCAGGTAAAAAATCAGCGGTCAGTAATTCTTCTTTTGTATGAAAATTGAAATGAAGAATTTCTTTTTCAGAAATAATTTTTTCTTCGCTGCTGATATAATACGTAGGTAATTTTTCTTCGCACAATTCTACCAGGTGCGAAGTATTGGATGAATTGTATCCGCCTACAACTATCACCAGGTCGGCATCAGTTTGCAACATGCCCGTGACGGCCGTTTGGTTATCGTTGGTAGCATAACAAAGCGTATCTCTTGTATCGGCAAAATGTTCTTCAATATTCTCTACAGCAAGATTGTATTTAGCAATCATTGTCTGTTTTAAAAATTCGGCGATGGCCTGGGTATCACCGGCCAGCATGGTGGTTTGATTCACTACACCAATTCGTTCCAAATCTTTTGTCACATCAAAACCTGCCGAGTATTGTCCTTTAAAAGCTGTATAAAAATCTTCCTGCTTTTTTTCTCCTGTAATATATTTCGCCAATTCTTTTGCTTCTTTCATATCGGTAACTACAACTGCCGCGGTGCCGGCCGCCGCATGAGAAAAAGTAGCTCTTGTTTCTTCATGCGCCGGTTTGCCATGAATGACAATGGTATAATTTTTTTTAGCGATAGCATCGCCGCGGTTCCATACTTTTTCTACAAACGGGCAGGTGGTATCATACTTTTCGGTTTGTATACCGATGTCTTTTAACTTTTTTTCAATCTCCAATGTGGTACCGAAGGCCGGTATCATCACAATATCGTCGGCGGTTAATTCATCAAAGTTTATCAGTTGTTTGCCGTAGGTATTTTGTAAAAATTGTATGCCGTGCCGCTGCAGGTCTTCATTTACCTGCGGGTTATGAATCATTTCGCTTAACAGAAAAATTTTTTTACCGGGGTTTTCTTCCACCGTTCTGTAGGCAATTTCAATGGCATTTTCTACACCATAACAAAAACCAAAATGGCGGGCTAAGAAAATTTGCAAAGAACCAAAATCCAGCAGGGCAGGAGTAAAATCCTTTTTCATCTTATCCGCTTCTTTCCGCTTTTTTTTAATGGCAGAAATCAAAGGGCTTCGGTAAATAACGGGGACTTCGAAACTTTTCATTGGACAAAGATACCGGAAAGCTTTAAAAGGTAAGCAGTCTTTTGGATTTTCAAATATTGTAACCCACCCCCTTGATTATAGTTTTTATCCGAAAATCACTATCCCCCTCCCGAGGAGTGGAGGAAGCAACTGATGATAGAACATTTAATTAATTCCGGGATTAATTTTCTTGAATTTATTTGCTACATAATGTAGCGTTTAGTGTTTAATAATTATCTTCCGATAAATTTTACTGTATGAGAAATGACATACGGTAATCTCAATGATAAAATTTGCATATGAAAAAGTATTTTGTAATACCGGCTATAGCATTGTTACTGACAAGCTGTAAGCTGAACAACAATGAAAAAGAAACAACTGATAATAATCAAAACAAAAAAATGAATACAAATAAGGAAGAATCCGTGTACAACCGTGTGAGCTGGCGGTACAGCACCAATATTTACGAAGTAAATGTGAGACAATACACACCGGAAGGAACTTTTAAAGCTTTTATGAATGAAATGCCGCGGTTAAAAGATATGGGTATTGAAGTATTATGGTTTATGCCCGTAACACCCATTGCACAAAAAGGAAAAAAAGGAACAATGGGCAGCCCCTATGCCTGCTCCGATTATACTTCTATCAACCCGGAGTTTGGAACCTTACAGGATTTTAAAGACCTGGTAACGGAAGCACACAAGCAGGGATTTAAAGTAATTATTGATTGGGTGGCCAATCATACCGGTTGGGATCATGTATGGACAAAAACACACCCTGCCTACTACCAAAAAGATTCTGTGACGAATGATTTTAAAATAGCATCGGGGATGGATGATATTATTGAACTGGATTTTAAAAACCCGGAACTGCGCAACGCAATGATTGATGCAATGAAGTTTTGGGTAACGGAATGCGATATCGACGGCTATAGAGCCGATTTAGCTTTTTGGGTGGAACTTGATTTTTGGAAAGAAGCCCGGACCGAATTGGAAAAAACAAAACAGTTGTATTGGTTGGCCGAAAATGACCCGTTGGATAACCCGGATTATATGCAGGTGTTTGATGCTACCTATACCTGGACATGGATGCACAAAGCAAAGGATTTTTATCAAAATCATTTACCCATCGCATCGCTCGATTCTGTGTTGCAGCGGTACGATACCGTGCCGCCAAAAGGGTCTATCATGGCTTGGTTTACTACCAATCATGATGAGAACAGCTGGAACGGAACCGAATATGAAAAGTACGGCGATATGGCTAAAGCGCTGGCGGTATTCAGTTGTACCTGGAACGGTACACCGCTTATTTACAGCGGACAGGAAATGCCTAACAAAAAACGATTGGCTTTTTTTGAAAAAGATCCGATTAAATGGACAGGTAAAAATGCATTGCATGATTTTTATAAGACGCTGTTGAAATTAAAATCGACCCATCCTGCCTTACGAGCCGGTGATGATGCCGTAAAGACGTATCGTTTGCAAACGGATGCCAATGATAAAATATTTTCGTTTGTAAGAAAGAACGGAGATAAAGAAGTATTGGTTGTATTGAATTTATCGAAAGAGAAATTACGGTTTGAATTAACGGATAAGCAGGTGGCGGGGAAATATAAAAATATTTTTGGCGGAGCGGAGAATGATTTTACTGCTGATAAATTTTTTGAAATGCAGCCTTGGGAATATTTGGTGTATGAGAAATAGGGTGTTGCTGACTAAAAATTGTTATAAAAGATACACTGCCAAAACCTAAAACACTTACTCCGACAGTCACTTGGAACAAAACGCTGTCTGAATGGAGGATGAATTTTTGCGTAATCTATTTTTCCTTCTTAAAATTAAAATTTATAAACGGCCAAACTTTTTTCCCGATACGGTTAAATAAACCGATTTGAAAAGCGTGGCCCGAACCGCAATTGTTAGCCGTAAAAAATCAACATTTATTGACATATTTAAATTAAGTCTGCCGCATTGCGGGGGGACAGGAAGGCTTCATTAACTAATCATTCCCCGTTTTTAATCCCGGTATCCGGCTTTTAATCCATTTCATTTGGCCATTATGATTTGATTCGTGTTCGCATACATGAAACCATTTGCAGTAATTATTCGTCGGACCCCAATACCATTTTTCATCCACCGCCATCAGCCATTTATCATCTCGTTTTTTAAATTCCGCAATCGTAGTGTCACGAACTTCCTTTAAAATATTTACATAATATTCCAACTTATTTCCTTTAATCTTTTCACGACCTGCATCTCCCAAGTTCATGGCGGTATCCCATTTTTCTTTTATTGATTTATCCCACGAACCCCATTTCATATTGTCAAAAGTATTTAACTGGTAATATCTTTCCGTAGCGGCCAGGTGCAATAACATAGACCCGATGCTGTTTGACTTTTCATCATGCAGGTAATCCAATTGCTCTGTTGTTAAACCTTTTGCAGTCCCTAAAACCGGACCTCTCATCCAATTCATCATTGACATAATGGTTCCGATATGCGGAGAAAAACCTTTCATCGGACCGATTACATTTGGTTTATCATCTTCCGGATAAAATTCCTCCGCATGTACATGCTGCGGGAGTATGGTAAGGCCTGTAAGCCCCGCGGAAACTAAAGCTGTTTTTCTTAAAAAATTTCTGCGGCTCGATTTAGCGGTCAATTTTTCCATTGGTCAATTTTTTAGCAGGTTAAAATAATTAATTGTATTTAAAGATAACAGATACCCGGCGTATTTCAACCGGATATTGTTTATAGGGTATCAAATTTTCCCGGCTTCTTCTATCGCCTGCAAAATGTTGTTCAATCCTTTTTGCAGCTTTTCAGAACTATCCCAGCTGTAACCAATCCGCATGTATCGTGCATCTTCCTCGAACCAATGACCCTTGCCGATGTACGTCGCATGTTTATTGAGTAAAATATCATGAAATTTATTTGCGTCAAACTTAACAGTACTTTTTATTCTCGGGAAACAAACACAACCGCCCTGCGGTTCTATCCACTCCAACACATTTTGCCGGGCCATAAAATCTTTTAAAATTCTGAAGTTTTTTAAAATGGTTTCCTGCACGGGAGCAAAAAACTCTTCTTTTTTTTTAAGATACTGAAATGCAATTTCTTCATCAATAATTGAGTTGGTAATACATATTTGTTCCTTGGCTGCTAAAAATGTTTCCATCAGCTGTTTGTTCTTACATAAAATCCAGCCGATACGAATACCCGGAAGCCCGTATGATTTTGACATGGATGAAATACTGATGACCCGGTCCGACAAAGTAGCCGCAACCGGCAGTTTCTCTGCGAAGGACATCTCCCGGTAGGTTTCATCAAGCAACAAATATGTTCCTTTCTTTTCAATCAGCCGGATGATGGCTTTAAGTTTTTCTTCATTGATTAAAACACCGGTTGGGTTATGCGGGTACGTAAGACTTACCAGTTTTGTTTTATCCGTTATTAATTTTTCTAATGCTTTTATATCAAGATCGAAACCTTCTTCAAAACATAAATTCAAGTACGATGCTTTGGCGCCGATGGCTCTCGGTGTTTCAATATTGGTTGCATAATTCGGTTTGGCTATAACTGCATGATCGTTTTTATTTAATAGTGAAGTGGCAATTATGAATAGCGCCGTCGCTGCTCCTGAAGTTACCAGCACATCATCCGGACTGAGATTTGTATCTTTCACGATCAATTCCCGCAATTCAATTTTCCCTTTATGATCGCCGTAGAGTAATACCAGGTCATTGATATTGATACCCAAATCGCCGAATTTTTGATCAGTAAAAGAACTTTCGGACAGGTTGCAATCAATATTTTCATAACCAAAACCTTCGGGGGCTTCTATCTCAATGGGCATTCGTTTATAAAGCATTATTTTGAATTTTTAAAGAAGCAAATTGATTTATTTTTTTTTGCGGAAATAAAGTAAATAAGCTATTTTCCGTCACTTACTCTTATGTTAAAGTAGTGCATTTTGTTGAGTTTGTTTCGAAGCTTTTTTTAACGCAAAGCCCCAAATAAGTGCGGGTAGTTTATTTGGCATTAACCGAAACACAAGGCTTAAAAAACATTTTCCCTTTACTTTAAGCAGGAACCGATGTTGCAGCATTTCCCTTTTTTAGTATATTTATTTTTTTAAAGGGTTAGTTGTTACGCCCAAAAATGATAATGAATTTAAATTCGTTACAGACCTGCTAAAAAAACTCGGTGTAGGCTCATCTCCGTTATCACAAGATGAACTTGAAGATATCGGTATGTCAAAACTGATGCGTGGGGTCGATAAATCGAAAAAAGCAAGTCGCGCAGAAATAATGAAAAAGTTGTCCGCCTGATGAAAGTTGAATTCTTAAGAAAATTTTCGAATTAGTTTAATTGCTCTGTTACCATTGTGCTGCGTTCGTAGTTTTCTCCCTTTTAGCTTTTGCAATAATACGATTTACAAACGCTGTCGCCTTCACTTCTTTCAATTGAGCATATTTTTTCCGGTCATGTTTAGCTTCTGCTGCTATTTCGTATTTCAGCATTTGGTATTGAACTCTTGCTTCTTCATTTTCGATAAGATAATCCCTGAATAAAATATGTCTTTGTAATTCTTCGCTATTGACCGGGCAGGCGTAAAGATGATGAGCAATAAAATCTAATACATTGTGCTTGCCGGCTGTTTTATCTCTCTTAAGTACTTCCCGACCGGGAATGCCCTGATTACCGGCGAGATAGTACCCGATTTTCTCTAATCTTATTTTTATTTCATCAAATGCTGCATTTTCAGCATATACAATATCGATATCAATGATTGGTTTGGCCGCTAATAGGGGAATGGAAGTACTTCCTACATGTTCTGTCGAAACAGGCAGATTGATCAAGGCTTCATTAATTACTTTTTGTAGTTCAGTGAAGTCTTCAATCCAGCTTTCTTTATATTCCTGAAGTAACATGGTTTGATTTTTTATGCCGTTTTTTGCGAAAGCCTAAATCAGAAAAATTGTTTATTGAACATCGGCAACATCGTAAATTAGCGTAATGAAGAGTAAATTTCAATAATAATGAAGCGACAGAAATACCCTTATCAGGAGTTGGACTTGGAAGATTTGCCTTCTGAAAGATGGGATGATATTCCTTTTTTGGATGGCTTGTATAGGATTTCAAATTATGGCAGGATAAAGCGTCTGGATATAGAAATTATAACTAAAAGGGGTAACACCATGAGATTAAAACCGAAAATTCTAATCCCTTGGTTGGAAAAAGTGAAGAATAAAGGTATAAATGACTATACTCATTCCCTGGCAGGCGCAATTTGCAGAGAAGGAGTAATTTATAAATTTAGTATCGCCAGGCTGGTATATTACTGTTTTGTTAAAAAATTTGCCCTTGATAATTATTCTTTATTTGTAGTGACGAAGGATGGTGACGGGAGAAATATCAAGCCGGCGAATTTAAAATTAACAGACACATACGGAAAACAAAAACTTATATATGAACGGGGAAGATATATAAGCAACGTCACTACAATATTTGATGAATATATTAGAGATGGAAAGATAAAATCAAAGAATCCTTATTCGAAGCAGGTTTCTCAATATACATTGAAGGGGAAATTTATTAAAACCTTTCCCGGTATTCGGGTTGCAGCAAAAATTACAGGCGCAAGTGAGAGCGGTATTACCAGTGTCCTTAAAAAAAGACAAATAAGCAGCGGTGGGTACGTATGGGGTTATGGCACTAAAAAATTTATTGATGTAGCAGCAATAAGAAACCAAAACCTGGCGAACAGGGATATTTTAATCGGGAGAAAAGTAACACAGTATAATTTAAATGGGAAAAGATTAGCTTGTTATTATACGATTGCCGAAGCCGCCCGTAAAACAGGGGTAGTTCAAAGTGATATTCATGCTGTATTGAAAAACATTCAGCGATCAGCAGGTGGATTTATTTGGAAAGAAGGATTTGGCAAATTAACTATTGATGTGAAGGGATTATTGACAGGCGAAGCATGGCGTGCTTTCAGATTACAGAAACAGGTTGTACAATGTGACAGCAAGGGTAAGATCATTGCAGCTTTTGAAAGTGTTAAAGCGGCGGCCGCATACATTAGATTAGACCCTGTATCTATTTCATCTGCAATAAAATCCGGAAGGCTATCGAAGGGCTTTTATTGGCGGTTCGCAAAAAGAAATAAAAATAGCCCGAAATTTTAGTTGTATATAATATAATCGTGTTGCAGGTGAAAAACCCGAAACTAGAAAATATTTATTTAAAACCAGCCGCGTATTTCTTAACTATGGTATGGCTAATTAATTCTTCATGAGGTTTAACTTACATATTCTATTTGTTCTTTCAAGTCTTTTCTGGTAATCTTTTTCAACCCCATCATAAAACATATACTTTCTTTTAAATAAAAATTCTCTCTCTAAGTTTAGCGTTATTTTTTTATTAAGTTGTTTTGCTTTAAGTAAATCCCATACATGTGATTTATTAAAATCAGGCCCGTTATAGTCTTGGTCTAAGATTACAATAAAACAATGGGTATTAAATAATTCGATATAGCAGTATAACACTTTTTCAATCTCGCAGCCTTTTAAATAAATGATGTGCGAAATTTCATTTTTGTAAAATTTATATTTCAATAACCCTCTTGGATAAAAATATCCAAGAGCAATTTTATCATAATTATTATTTCCTTTAATAAAATTTATCATTTCATTGAAAGTAGTATTAGAGATATTATTAAAAACAGCAAAATTGGTTGCTATCTTAGCAATTCCACGAAATTGAATTTCGTTAGTAATGACATTTAACGAGTTTCTAAAAAGGATAGTTTTCTTTTTGTTTTCTGTCACAAAAGTTACTCTTTTGTAGACTTCCTCTTTGGTTAAATTAGGGTTTTTCTTTAAGACTGATTTGATATATTCAGGAAGTTGACTTTCGGGTATTTTTTTATTTGGTTTCCCATTCTCGTCAATAAATTCAATTGGTTTAAGTGGCATGGGCGTATAAGCATTATTCTTTATGGTATATTTTATTCCTTCTTTCGAAATTCCAATTAATGCAGGTTGTTCACCTCTATCCCTTTTAAAAGGGATTAAGCGTGACAGTTCAATTGCATTAGCAAGTTCAACGTCTAGTTTTGAAAATAAAGTTTCATTTATTTTTTTTGTGACAAGATTAGGGGATTTTAAATGCCCTCCCAATGCGTTAGGTATTATATGCTCGTCTGAATTAGTATTATCTAATTTGTCCCCAGTAATATAGCAGTATTTATTAATGCATTTTTTTATCATAGTTTCTTAAAGTTAAATTATTTATTTCTGCTCTTAAATGGTGAATTAAGAAGCAATTAAATTTTGCATGATATACAATATTTGCATTACACCGAAAGTAACCATTTTTAAATATTTAGCATGGGCATTTACTTGACTCATTTTCTGTAATGTTGGTATTTATAAATACAATTAAATTTTCCCGTTTTTGCTGAAATATATTCATCTTCCGAACAGCAGCCCCGCTTAGGCGAAAAGCCCGGAGCCGCGTTTTGTAAGAGAAGATTCTTCGCTACGCTCAGAATGACAAACAAAACTTGGCGAGGATGCCGAAGAATCGGGACAGGCATTGTAGCGGGGCGGGGAGCTAATGCTGAAAGATAGATGGACAAAGATTGCCCCCAACAAAAAAAACCCCGCATCCGCGGGGCCTTCTTTATCCAACCAGAGTTTTTCTTTTTATCTTAATCCACATCTATTGTCAGCGGGTAAGTGTATGTACCGTCCGATCCGGGGTACATGCCTTCCAGCCTAACCGTTCCTGTTACATTGGCCAACAAGTTGCTCAACTCTTCTATATTTTTTATTGTGCGTCCGTTTACACCGGTTATTATAAAGCTTTCGGCAATTCTTGTTTTGCCCATCGCGCCACCTGCATGTATTTTCTTTACCACTACGCCGCCTTCTATTTCAAACTGCTCCGCTTTTTTCTTATCTAAGTTTTCCAAATCGGCGCCCAACTTTTCATTTATATTGGTAAGAGAAAGCGATTCCAATTTACCCGGTCCTTCTTTCAATATTATATCTACCATTTTCTCTTTACCTTCTCTTATATATGTTATCGGTACTTTTTCGCCGGGTTTAAAGCTCGCTATCAGTCCGCTCATTTCCAAGCCCGAGGAAACCTCGTTGTTATTTATCTTGGTAATTACATCGCCTTTTTTCAAACCGGCTTTAGCCGCTGCGCCATCGCCGGGTACAGCTTGTACATATACACCACTGCCTTCTTTTATACCTGCTTGTTTTATCAGCCGGTCATTATCTTCTTCACGCGGTGCGTAAGATATTCCTAGAAAACCTCTTTTTACATCGCCGTATTCTATCAAATCATTCACTATCTTTTTTACAATATTTACCGGTATGGCAAATGAGTAACCGGCGTAGGTACCATTGGGCGCCAGTATAGCCGAGTTAATACCAATTAATTGTCCCGTAGTATTTATTAATGCACCGCCGCTGTTGCCCTGGTTTACCGCCGCATCAGTTTGTATAAAAGATTCTATAGGTGTTTGGCTCTGACGGCTGTTAATACCTATTGATCTTGCTTTGGCGCTTACAATACCGGCTGTTACCGTTGTTTCCAATGTAAGCGGATAACCTACGGCCAATACCCACTGTCCCAATTTTACATCGTCCGAGTTTCCGTAAATCATATACGGCAAACCTGTACCGTCTATTTTTAATACAGCCAAATCAGAACTGGGGTCTTTACCAATTACACGAGCCTTGTACACTTTTTTATTGCTGAGTGTTACAGTTATTTCATCGGCTACTTTACCGCTTTGCTCATCCGATATTACGTGGTTATTGGTAACAAGGTATCCGTCTTCGCTGATGATGACACCGCTACCCGATGCTCTTTGCTCGGGAATTACCGTAGGACCAAAATTAAAAAACTGGTCAAAGAAATCATCCATCTGGTTGCCGCGTTGGCGGTTGGGCAATTCATTGCTTACACGGCGTGCAGGAAATTTTGATTTGATATGCGCAACGGCCGGTACAGCTGCGGCCGATGCTTTGGTAAAATCAACCGGCTCACCGGCGCCTTCATTTTTACCGTCAAAAAAACCGGCATAGTTAGCGGGCAACTTACCTACCGATTGGCTGTTTGCTACGGAATCCTTTTGTACAAAAAAATTGTTGTAGCTCCATACACTTGCAACAGCGGTAATGGCGCTAATGCTGATAACTAAAAGTACTTGTTTCCACTTCATGGCTTTTCTTGTTTTATTTTTATAAGGTATATTTTATTTATCCTGCAAGTTAACAAAGCATTTCCGGTAAATGTTTACCGCCTGTGCGGTTTAACAAATCGTTTACCAAGCCTTTCGTACTTACCGCCACAAATTTAATGCAATTGCCAAAAAAAGTAAAGGGAAATATTCGCCCGCCCGGGGTAGGCAGCCCGCCTTTCGGAATAATTGAAATACAGTTTTGGGCATTCATTCTTCGTCTGTCTTTCGGCAGCGGACCCGGCCTTACGTTTCAAGTCCTCCTCCGCGCAGCGCCACGCTAATACTCCTTCGTCGTATTGCGTGGCTAACACAGAGTCCGGGCTTTCCACTTCAGTCCGGCAGCCCTTCGGCAATAAAATAAATTTCAGCACCGGCAGGAAATGTATTTTGATAATGCAGCAGGTTTATTTTCGGAATAATTTGTATCAAATCAGTTATTGAAATTTGGCAATAGAATGAAAAGCCAGAAAGGCTTAAATATGAATAACCCCGGGTGCAGCCCGGGGCCGATTACCGGGTATACCCCTACAGCTTCGTAGGGGGGTGAATAAAAAAAAGGCAATAAATACTCTTTATAAAATTTAATGATTTTCCAAACATGGCATCACATTCAACCCTTTCAGGGCTATTGTACTTTCATTTTACTTTACCGGGCGGCTTTGCCGCCGGCTATTCATATGTAAGCCCTTCGGGCTAAATAAATTTATTGGTTTTCGATTGAGTAAATACAGGGGTAACTCTGCGAAATCTCTTTATCTCATTTTCTCCGCGATTTTTAAAAAGCTATTAATAATTACAATGAAAGATGGAAAGCATCATCATTTAATTTAACGATTTTGCCCCGGCGGGGCATCGTGTTTATAGAAAATAGTTATCTCACGGGATTACGGCTCTGCAGGAGCCGCGTAAAATTTATTATAGGGTAATCGATCAATTCAAAAGGGAAATGTTTTTCATTAAAATTGATAAAATGTGTTCACTATTGGGATGAGTTTACGGGGCCCCATGGAGCCACATACTTCTACGATAAGGTTTAACTATAAACACGTAGCTCCTTCGGAGCTTAACTTAATGTCATAGTCCGAAGGGCTTAAATACGAATAACCCCGGGGTATACCCACACAACCCGTCTAATTAATAATTTGAATTGCCTTGCCCCTGCCCGTTCCGTTCGGGCGGGCTTTAGGGCAAGGATAAAATGTTGAAAGATTGTATTGGCTTTAGCCCAAAAAACAATTTGGCTAAACCAATAATACAAAAGCAATTGCTATCACCGCCCTGAAGGGCTGTTCAATTTATTATTTAAGCCCTTCGGGCTTTTCGCCTCAGCGGGCCAGCCCTTCAGCAATAAAATATCCACAGGATGCCCACAGGACTCTGCGAGCTGCGCATATTTCAGAACCGGCGTGAAATATATTTGGGTAATACAGCAGGTTTATTTTCGGAATAATTTGTATCAAATCGTTATTGAAATATGGCAATAGAATGAAAAGCCAGAAAGGCTTAAATATGAATAACCCCGGGGCCAATTACCGGGTATACCCCTACAACTTCGTAGGGGGGTTGAATAAAAAAAAGGCAATAAATACTCTTTATAAAATTTAATGATTTTCCAAACATGGCATCACATTCAACCCTTTCAGGGCTATTGTACTTTCATTTTACTTTACCGGGCGGCTTTGCCGCCGGCTATTCATATGTAAGCCCTTCGGGCTAAATAAATTTATTGGTTTTCGATTGAGTAAATACAGGGGTAACTCTGCGAAATCTCTTTATCTCATTTTCTCCGCGATTTTTAAAAAGCTATTAATAATTACAATGAAAGATGGAAAGCATCATCATTTAATTTAACGATTTTGCCCCGGCGGGGCATCGTGTTTATAGAAAATAGTTATCTCACGGGATTACGGCTCTGCAGGAGCCGCGTAAAATTTATTATAGGGTAATCGATCAATTCAAAAGGGAAATGTTTTTCATTAAAATTGATAAAATGTGTTCACTATTGGGATGAGTTTACGGGGCTCCCATGGAGCCACATACTTCTACGATAATGTTTAACTATAAACACGTAGCTCCTTCGGAGCTTAACTTAATGTCATAGTCCGAAGGGCTTAAATACGAATAACCCCGGGGTATACCCACACAACCCGTCTAATTAATAATTTGAATTGCCTTGCCCCTGCCCGTTCCGTTCGGGCGGGCTTTAGGGCAAGGATAAAATGTTGAAAGATTGTATTGGCTTTAGCCCAAAAAACAATTTGGCTAAAGCCAATAATACAAAAGCAATTGCTATCACAGCCTTAGAGGGCGGCGCAATTTATCAGTTGATCTTTAACTTAATGACATTGCGGAGCAGCCCTTCAGCAATAAAATAAATTTCAGCACCGGCAGGAAATGTATTTTGATAATGCAGCAGGTTTATTTTCGGAATAATTTGTATCAAATCGTTATTGAAATTTGGCAATAGAATGAAAAGCCTGAAAGGCTTACATATGAATAACCCCGGGTGCAGCCCGGGGCCAATTACCGGGTATACCCCTACAGCTTCGTATGGGGGGTTGAATAAAAAAAAGGCAATAAATACTCTTTATAAAATTTAATGATTTTCCAAACATGGCATCACATTCAACCCTTTCAGGGCTATTGTACTTTCATTTTACTTTACCGGGCGGCTTTGCCGCCGGCTATTTATATTTAAGCCCTTCGGGCTAACCTCTTTGTTACCGGAAAACAAATTGTAAGCTTTGCATATCACTAAACTTGGTTGTTACAACCTTACTTGTTAGTTTGGAATTCACTATTCGTTCCGTAGGAACGTTTGGTGCTTCAGGCAAAATATTTACACCATGTTATAGTGTTAAAGAACAATTTACAACGAACAAAGAAACTTCATTGTATCCACACCATCTGCAAAGTCATCAATAGCCGGCACCTGTGCTTTGCCAAAAGGAATATACCCGTTGCCGACAATACATTGCAGGTCTTCCTGTAGTCGTAATGCTTCCGCTAATTTTTTTTCATCATCATAAAATTCATAATGCAATTGACTGATAGGGGAGAACAAAGATTCGTTTTCTACCAGCAATAATGAATCGGTACTCATGTAAAATTTACTATTAATAATATGGAGGGCCAGGTTATAGTCGTAATTATTTTTCAGTTTATTATTATCGGCCAGGTAATTATATTTTTTAAAAGCGTTAATTACCGGAATAAAATCATAGCCCCTCGGCACATATATTTTAGTTACATTACGGCAGCCCAATCCAAAGTACAGGAATACATCATGGGCCAAGCTTTCCAATTGTTCCGGGCTTTCATTGCCTTTCAGAATAGCTGCCGAGGTGCGGTTACGACGAATGATATTGGGGTATTTACCAAAATAATAATCAAAATACCGCGATGAGTTATTGCTGCCCGTAGCTATATAGGCATCGCAGCCTTTCAGCATACCTTCAAACTGAATACTGTTTTGCAAAGCGGGTTGCCCGGCTATTATTTTTTCCGTAATAAGTTTTATCAGTACTTCGTCTTTCGATGAAGGTTTTATATGAAGCCGGTGACCGCACAAAAAAACACAAAGAAAATCGTGAAAGCCTACCAGCGGTATATTGCCCGCCATTACAATGCCAACGGTCTTGGGGTTTTTATTTTCGGCGGGCAATTGATAGTTGGCGGCAAATTTCTCAAGTATATCTTGCTGTAAAAAATGCGTAGCTATATTTTGAACCGAATGATTAATAAATTCAGGAATAAACCAACTGTTTTCGATCGCCGATTTTTCTTTCGCCTCCTGCCACATTATATCGCCGGATAAAATATATTTGCCTGTCTGAACTAATAAATCAATTCGGTGTTGTAAATTCATTGCTGAAAATTTATATTTGTGCAAATGTAACTTTCAACCCCATTAAAAAAATTAAGTTATGGCTATTAAGATTACTGAAGAATGTATCAATTGCGGCGCTTGCGAGCCCGAATGTCCCAATAATGCAATATATGAAGGTGGCGTGGAGTGGGCTATATCCGACGGCACTTCTGTTAAGGGCTCATATACCCTTTTGGATGGTACGGTAGTAGATGCCGATGCCAAGAACGCCCCGGTTAGTTCCGATATCTATTACATTACACCCAATAAGTGTACTGAGTGTCAGGGTTTTCACGAAGAACCGCAGTGTGCGGCCGTATGCCCGGTAGATTGCTGCGTACCCGACGAAATGTATGTAGAAACCGTAGAGCAGTTAATGAGTAAGAAAGAAAAAATGCATTTGGCTTAATAAAAAAGCTGTTGTGGATAAATTAACATCCGGCAAAACTTGTAATGAATGAAAAAATGTGTTTAACTTAACAATGTGTAAGATGAATACACAGAGCGGCGTAAAAGCTGCTATTAGCAGGCGGGTGATATTTCCCGTTGTAAAAAGGTGAAGGAGAAACGGCCTTCACCTTTCTTATTTTCCTCTTTTAGTTTTTGACTGATTTTCTCTTTAAATCGTAAATCTACCTTTATTTTTCCCGCTTCGGGGCGTATTCATGTACGATTTTCAGGTTGTTTGCCGTTGTACTTGTATGGTAAGAATCTATGTATTATTTTACAGGTTCCGAACCCGAAATCTATGCAATCATTATTTAAGAAACTACTCGGTTTTTTTAAAAGTAACCCGCCGCCGCAAGAAGAAATTGCCTTCAGCGATGTATACCTTACTTCTTCCGAAATAGATAATTATTCTTTTATCATAGGCAGCCGTATCAATTATTTTAATACACTCAATGCCGATGATAAATTAAAGTTTGTCAATCGTGTGCATCAATTCAAAGCCACACGAAAATTTCATTATATAGGTTTGGAAGAGAAAGATGAGATAGCCGTATTGGTAAGCGCTTCGGCGGTGCAGGTTACATTCGGGTTAAAAAATTTCATGCTCTCGCATTTCAAAAATATTTATATACTGGCTGATGCCTACCGTATGGATGCCGACGAAGAATTTTATATAGGTCATGTGGCACCGGAAGGCATTTACTTAAGCTGGAAACATTTTCTGTACGGGTACACGCAAAAAAAGGAGAACGTGAATGTAGCGGTTCATGAAATGGCGCATGCGTTATTGTACAATAATTTCTTTGCGCAGTTTGGTATGGATAAAGATTTCAGACTGAACTATGAAAAATTTTCTACTACTACCGGGCCCATTTTAGCAGACGTTATTACATCCCGTAAAAGTTATTTACGCAGTTATGCTTTTAGTAACCTCCACGAGTTTTGGGCGGTTAGTGTAGAAGCTTTTTTCTGCAACCCCAAAGAACTGCAATGGAATATGCCCGATTTATATAATGCATTATGTCGCGTATTAAATCAGTACCCTGTACCGAATGAGGAAGAAGTGAAATAATACCGAATATATAAACAGTATTTAGTCCCTGTACGTACCGGCACGGGCGGGCAAAGCAGTTCTACGTCGGCGTAATACCATCTAAGATTTCCACTTGATGCCTGCCCGTTTCGGGTGTGTGCTCTCATCCTTTTCACTTTTAATAATCAAATTTATTGGTGTTGCTATTTAATCTTAAAGTAATTTTACAAACATAGGAGGCGGGCTTCAGGGCGGTAATAGCAATTTTTTGTATTGCAGGCTTTAGCCAAATTATTTTTTGGATAAAGCAAATACAATCTTTCAATATTATCTTATCCTTGCCCTGGAGGACAATGCAACTGAAACCTTTTACCTTAATGACATTGACCGGCAGCCATAAAAAAAGCGACACACTAACCGATGCTTTTATGCAAACAATCAGCATGTCACTTACCGTCTCGCTCCTGTAAAAAACCGTCCTTTCGAATATATTTAAAATCAGAAATGTTGTAACTTTTAGAAAACAGTTTCGCCTCCTGCAATACTTTCCCTGATAAATGTTTTTAATTCGGCGGGCATTACATCTATCACATCATTCATTTCCCCCTCCGAGACAAAATAACTCATCGCCTTAAATACCGCGGCTACGGCAACTTTTGCTGTCTCATTGTTACCCAAATCATGCCCCGCCTGTTCACCGTCTTCATACCTCACTTCATCTAAAAAATCAGTAAGATGGTTAATGCGGTTAAAATCTTTATTAAACTTCCAGCCATCTGCATACACTCCTTTCAGCGCCATGGGTAACTGTGCCATTAATTGAAAGGACTCTTCATGAGTAAGCCTGTTTCGCAATGCATGCAGTACGGCACGGATAATCCGGCCCGCTTTATCACGCGACACTTCCAAATCCGCGGCAACCATGCGAATGAACTCATTTCCTTTAGTAGCATACTTTTCAAAATCGAGTGACATATAAATTTGTTTTCATTGGTTTTAAAAAGAAGACCGGGCAATAAAGAATAAAGTTACCGGTCTGCGATTAACCCGGCCTTTAATTAATTGCTTTAAAAGTACTTTGGTTTATCAGTTTAAATCATGACAGGCATCATGGCCCGGGATGATTGTAATTATGACTCCGCATGGGCTGCTCCGGTTACTTTCCGTCGACCGGGTACAACTTCTCCAAACTTAAATCTCAAAAATATCTTTTGATTTAATAGAAGGCAAGCCGAAAAGAAATTAAGACCAACAAATTAAAATCTATCGTCTTACTAACAACTTCCCGGCTAAAAAAATTTGATAGCTTATAATTTCTTACTTATCCTTTTTAAACATCTTATCAAACCGCATCCCCGCTTTATCCGCAATTTTTTTTGCCAGCAACGAAATCCCGTAGGTGAAAGTGCTTTTTAAAACACTTTCACCATTCACATTATCCCCAGATTCATCTCTCATCACTTTGCTGAATGTATCTTTGGCGATAGCGGCCGGCTTGACACACTCTTTCAGTTCACTCCAATTGCCCCGAATCTTATTTTCCAATTCTTCCCCGCGCAGTTTTATCCGCTTCTTTTCGTTTTGCAATTGCTTTATGCTTTTAATCTTCCTCATCGTCATTGTTAAATAGTTGTTGAATCAGTGCATTCATAACAGGTAAACGGATGATCTTTCCCCTTGCGGCCCATACTACTATTCCAATGAGTAAATAAAAACAGGCTACAATTAAAAAACCGGCCCATGTTTTTCCTATCCATTCGCCCAAACCAAATGCTAATGCCATACCGCCAAAAATCAGAAAGAATATAAACACGATGGCCGCAGCGGCGCCTGCTATTAAATTGGCGATAACATAGGAACTCTTTTCCGCCGCGTTTAGTTTTACGGACTCTATCCGGGTGTTGAAATATTCTTTTACATTATCGGCCAGTTCTTCCGCTTTTGCAAATGCCTTTTCCATTCTACTTAATTTTATAGGTGTTTATTTTTTGCCGATTGCAAATTGTCAATTGCCTATTGCTCAAGCAAACTCCTCAACTTTCTCTTTTACTTTCTGTTCAATATCTTCTTTCATCTCATTGAACTTTTCTTTACCCCTGTTGAATTTTTCTTTTACTCCGTCAGCCATTTTTTTGCCCTGCTCGTTAATTTTTCTTCTTGTTTCAGAACCTTTGCCGGGAGCAAACAAAACACCCAGCACTGCGCCGGCTGCTATACCCGCAGCTACGGCAGCCAATATTTTACCACTGTTGTTCATATCATTAAATTTTAGTTGTTACTTAATGAGTGTAAGGTAAAGCCGGGTTCTTACTGTAAGAATGATGGCACTCATAAAGTTTGCTGATGCTTGTCAGAGAGACTCAAAAGGCGGCATTGGCAACTCACTTTCCGGGGAAACTGTTTTCAATCAGTTATTATAGTGACTGCAAACATTTTCTTACGATACTTCAGTCCTCATCTTTACATCGGTTTTTCATAGGATATTGGATTTTGAACGGGGCGGGATTTCTATCCCGCCTTCTTTATTTTGTGAAGCTTTTTTTATACAGGGCAAACTTTACTTCTCAGCGGCAGAGACCTGTTTTCAATCAGCCCGGCACATGATCAACGATATTAATCTGCAACAAAGGCTCGGTTACCTTCACACCGGTTTTCGAAGTTTTGCGGTTATAATAAACGGGCCGGATTTCTATCATGGCCCTTTTATTAAAAATAATAATCCTAAAAAAAATGCAATAGGATTAGCCCCAATACCTTTATTGTAATGCTGTAGTTAACTCGTTTGCTTTCTTTTTTTGCTTTTCTAATTTTCTGAAATAACCCCTGAGTAAGAAGTTGTGTTTCAATGCTTCCATATTTTGGTTAAAGCCATCGGTTCCTTTTTGAATATTCTCAAGGCTTGCGTTTAATTTTGTTACTATCAGTGAATCTTTTAGCAATGCATTGGCGGTTCCCTTGCCGGTATTTATATCCAGCTGAATGCCCGCTACCACTTTGCTTATTTCAGTGGCCAACGCATCAGCCTCATCCCCTACGGTTTTTATTTTCAGGATGGCTTCATTCAAATTTTTAGCGAAAGAAGTATCCGTTAAAACGGCGCCCACAGAACCTTTACCATTTTTTACATCCGCTACAATTGTATTCAGATCATTGACCATAGTACCGGCTTTGCCCGTTGCTGAACGTATATTAGCCACCGCAACTCTCACATCCCGTGGTATTGATTTATCATTCAGCAAACTCCATAAGGCGCTGCTGTTATTAATTCCCAGTACAGTTGCTTTCAGATTGGCCGCAATAACAGCTACATCATTATTTGTTTTGTATAATGTTTGCAACATTTCATCGGTACTCACCGCTTTTTTAGAAACCAACATATCACCTTCTGTAGCCAACGGCGCCGGCCCCCGGTCCGGAATTATATTTACTACTTTATTACCTACCAATCCATCGGTGCCTATAGAGGCAACGGCATTTTTTCGAATGATACTTTTCATCTTTGTATCTATAATCATCGTTACTTCAATAACCGTATCATTCAGGATTTTTACTTTTTTAACCGTACCGGCCTGTATGCCCGAAAAACGTACATTGTTACCCGCCACCAAACCCTGTATATTTTCAAATTGCACTTTCAGCATATACGTGTCGCCGAATAAATTTCTGTTTTTCCCGATCATGTATAATAACAACACCAGGAAGAACAGACCGCCCAAAACAAGTGTACCCAACTTTACATTATTTATTGCGGATTTTGCCATACATATAATTATTCAAAAAATTGTTTCACTTTAGAATCTGTATTTAACAATAACACTTCATATTTATCATTCGCATAGCACTTGCCATCTACCAATATCACTACCCTGTTGCTCGCCATTCTTACACAGTGCATATCATGCGAAATGATAAGCGATGTCGTGTTGTATTTTTCCTGTATCTCCTTCATCAGCTCTATAATTTCTTTACCGGTTATAGGATCAAGTCCTGTTGTGGGTTCATCATATAAAATAATTTCAGGTTTTAAAATTAAGGTGCGTGCCAATGCAATTCTTTTGCGCATACCGCCCGACAGTTCGGCAGGCATCATATCTACCGTATGTTTCAAGCCTACGTCTTCCAGCGATTCAATCACCATCTTGTTTACTTCTTCCTGCGAAACTTTTATCCAGTGACGACGCAACGGAAATTCAAGATTTTCCCTTACCGTCATCGAATCATACAAGGCATTGCTTTGAAAAAGAAATCCAACCTTCGCTCTTATCTTATCCAATTCTTCGTTTTTTATATCAGGTATATTCTTCCCGAACATTTCAATACTTCCTTTATCGGGCTTCAATAATCCAATGATACATTTTATCAATACGGATTTTCCTGAACCTGATTTTCCCAACACCACTACGCTTTCGCCTTTTTTTAATTCCAGGTTAAAATCAACCAGGACGTTATTACCGCCAAAAGATTTGTACAGGTTACGTATCACTAAAACCTCTTCGGTGGCGGATGCCTTCTCTTTATTTATAACTTGTTTTGTTTCCGCAATCATTTTTATTTAATTAAAACCCAATACATCGGTAACCTGTACCGCCAGCAAATCAATTACAAAAATCATTACTGATGAAACCACCACCGCTGAATTAGCCGAGCGACCCACGCCTTCGGTACCCTTTCTGCTGTTATACCCTTTATAACAGCCGATGATACCCACGGCGAATCCAAAGAAATAACTTTTAATAAATGCAGGCAACACATCATTGAATGAAAGATTATCGAAAACCTGCGTCCAAAATAAACTCGGAACTTGTATTGCCCCGGATATTTACACCCAACCAGGAGCCGTACAATGAAATGGCATCACCCAGCATTACCAATACCGGCAGCATTAATGTGGCAGCCAATACTCTTGTTACTACTAAATATTTAAACGGGTTAGTGCCGCTTACTTCCATCGCATCTATCTGTTCGGTTACTTTCATAGAACCCAGTTCGGCGCCGATACTGCTTCCAATTTTTCCTGCAAATATTAATGCTGTTATCACCGGGCCTATTTCTCTTACTATGGCGATGGCTACTATTGCCGGCAGTTGCGATTCTACACCATAATCTACCATGGAAGGACGTAATTGCATGGTGAGTACCAAACCCATGATAAAAGCAGTTAACCCCACAAGCGGAAATGATTTATACCCTATAACAAAACATTGTCTGAAAAACTCGGCAACTTCGTAACGGGGTTTGAACGATTGCTTAAAAAAACGACCTGCAAAGCGGGAAAGATCGCCGGCTTCGTTTAAGAATAATTTTACATTTAGTGCTATTGACATGATGTATTCAAGTTTCAAATATTCCGTTTTTTTATTTGCCCGGTCAATGAATATCGTCAGGTGTTCGGCTGATTATTATCAATAGGCGCGGGCAATGGGTACTAAGCAATTTGCAAGGGTCAATAATTGCGAAATTGCCGGTTATAATCATAAATTGCATTACATTAATTCTTATTTAAAAAATAAAATATGAAAGTACCTGTTCATTATGTAAGTCCCGCTGAAGCATTGTCTGTTATTCAATCCAATGATCGGGTATATATTCACGGCAGCGCTCATACACCTACCTTTCTGCTGAAACACCTGGCGGCGGAAGCACACCGATTAAAAAATGTAGAAATTATTTCTATCAGCGTATACGGCGATTTACATATTGACAAACCTTCTTTCAAAGAAAATTTTTATTTTAATTCATTGTTTGTTTCGGCAAGCGTACGCAATGCGGTTAAAGAAGGCTATGCGGATTATGTTCCGGTTTTTCTAAGTGAGATCCCGGAACTGTTCAAGCAAAATATTTTACCGATTGATGTAGCTATTTTACAGGTATCGCCGCCCGATATGCACGGCTACAGCTCATTGGGAGTGTCGGTGGATGTGGCCCGCAGCGCTGTAAATACCGCTAAGATTTTAATTGCACAGGTAAACCCCAATGCACCCAGAACGCATGGCGACGGCATGGTGCACAGCAGCCGCTTTCATGCAATGGTGTATTGCGAAGATGCATTGCACGAAGCAAATTTTGGAGAGAAGGTCGGAGCCAATGAAATAAAGATCGGCGAACACATAGCGGAAATGATTGAGGACAGAAGTACACTTCAAATGGGAATCGGCGCTATTCCTGACGCTGTATTGCGTTGCCTGCTGAATCATAAAGACCTGGGGGTGCATACCGAAATGTGTTCCGACGGAATTATTGAATTGGTTGAAAAAGATGTAATCAATAATAAATATAAAAATATTCATCCAAATAAAACAGTGTCCTCCTTCGCGTTGGGATCGAAAAAATTATACGATTACATAAATGATAACCCGGCCTTCGCCTTCCTGGATGTAGACTATGTAAACGATCCGCATGTAATAAAGCGCAACGATAAAATGATTTCCATTAACAGCGCAATTGAAATTGATATTACCGGCCAGGCATGTGCGGACTCTATCGGTACTTACCAGTTTTCAGGCGTGGGCGGACAAATGGATTTTATGCGTGGCGCAGCGCTCAGTAACGGAGGCAAACCGATTATTGCTATCCCTTCAAGAACTTCAAAAGGTGTTCCGCGTATTGTACCCACGCTGAAACCGGGCGCCGGCGTAGTTACTACAAGAGCACACATGCATTATGTAGTTACCGAATACGGAGTAGTCTATTTGTTTGGAAAAAATTTGCGTCAACGTGCCAAAGCACTTATTAATATTGCACACCCTGATGATCGTGAAATGCTGGAACGCTCCTGCTTCGAAAGATTTAAACAATTTTAGATTTTTCCGCTCCCGGTAATCTTTTGATGCTATCTGTAAACAGCAGCGCTATATCAGTCTTTAATTTTTTAATCAATAATTGTTTCATAGTTACTTTCTCTTTTATCCATGTCTTTTTTATACTTGTCAACAGTTCACGGTTGTATGCATTCAAACTATTTATCCAATACGATTTTAATAAAGCAATAGCCGTACACTTATCCTGGAAGTCGCCAAGTTCATTGAGCAATTGATCAAAATATTTTTCATCTTTCCATTTATTCACCGGCGAAACATCAGCTCCTGAAGTTTTATAGATTTTCAAATTATAAAATATATCCTTTAGGTTTTTACGAACGGTATGAATATTATCATCGCTAAAATGGTTCGATGCGATAATGCAGGTACTATTCGCCTGTTTCTTTTTTATAAATGAGTTAAATTGTAAATCGGAATATTCGTCCGGAACAGCTGCATCTGTTTTCTTTTTGCTTTCCGCTACCGCGTTTTCTGAAATAATATCCGGCAGTTCGGGTTTTAGTTTATCAATTTCTTTTTGCAATAAATTAAGATAAGCCCGGGGCGGTTTCTGTTCCATTTTCGCGGCTTCTGTTATTCGCTGTTGTTGCAATTGCAAATCGCGGATAGACCCGGAAATATTGTAAGCCTTTTTTAATTTCTTCAAAATTTTTATTTCGCCTGTGCTGCTATCTCCCTGCGACAACATTCTAAAAAAAGCCCGCAGCTTTTTATACTCTACCCTGAACAGATGTATTGCTTCCGGATCAAAACCGGTCGCTACACTTTCGATATGCTGTTTTAATTTTCGATAGCGACTGTTGGTTATATTTTTTATTTGCGCCCGGTCCATAAGAAATACTATGAAAAATTAATTCTCTTATCCCTACTTATTAAAGAATATAATTTATCCGCATCATCCTTTTTGCATAATTCCGTTCCCGGTTTCATGGTGGCAGCGGTACCGCAGGCCACTCCGTATTGCACAGCTTCAGTAATGCTGTGGCCCTGCGACAAATAAAGAACTATACCGGCTACCATGCTGTCACCCGCGCCAACCGTGCTTTTCCTTTCAACGGAAGGAGGAGTAATCATTACACTGCCGTCTTTTGTTACAAGCATAGCGCCGGCAGCACCCATCGATACTACCATTACTTCGCATTTTCCATTGGCAATAATACTTGCCGCAACTTCTTTTACTTCCTCAGGCAGCAATTCCTTTTTACCTGCCAGCGAACTCAATTCGCCGAGGTTGGGCTTTAGTAAATAAACGCCTTCGTCAACTGCCGGCTTTAGTGCCCCGCCTGATGTATCAACAATAAATTTCGCATTGTTGTTTTTTGCAATTTTTGCTAACTGTGCATAGATATTCAGCGGAACACCGGGCGGTAAACTGCCGCTTGCAATAATAAATTCCGCATCGTTTATCGTTTCTGCCGCTTTCAAAATTTGTTTCCATTCGCTTTCGCTTAATTCAGTACCGGGCATACCGAAGCGATATTGATTATTGGATGATTCATCTAATACAATAATATTTTCTCTTGTTTCAGTGGCGGTTTCAATGATAACGGCAGGTACATTTTCTTTTTCTATTAAATGATTAAAGAATTTTCCTGTATAGCCGCCCGAAGGAAATATGGCGGTGGCATCTCCACCCAATTTTTTTATGGCCCTTGCTACATTGATACCACCGCCACCGGGCTCCAATTTTGGCGCACTGCATTTTAATTTTTTTTCAGCAACCAATGCCGGTACCGATGTGCCTTTATCAATACAGGGGCTAAAAGTAATGGTTACGATTTTACGCATATAATTGTTTGTGCAAATGAAATCTTATTGCCGGCGGCTGCCAATACAAAACCGCTCTTCAAATCATTTAGAAATTTCGACGGCAATCAATCAACTTGTGCATTGCCTGCCTGACAACCGGTTTTACATAAACCCACTGTAGTATAAAATTTAGAATCCTTTCTTCTCTTCCTTCTTCTCTTCTTTCTTCTCCGCATGCTTCACATATTTTTCTAACCACATAAACTGTTCATTAAGCATGTGCAAAATATTTTCACGGCCTTGATAACCGTGACTTTCGTACGGCAGGCTGATATATTTTACCGTGCCGCCGTTTCCCTTTACAGCGTTAAACATTCTTTCACTTTGAATGGGGAAAGTGCCTGTATTATTATCCATTTCTCCGTGTACCAGCAAGATGGGTGTTTTTATTTTATCCGCATTGCTGAACGGGCTCATGGCACTGTATAAATCAGGCGCCTGCCAGTATGTTCTGTCTTCATTCTGAAAACCAAATGGTGTAAGCGAACGGTTATATGCGCCGCTTCTTGCAATACCGGCTTTAAAAAGTTTGGTATGCGCCAATAAATTGGCCGTCATAAAAGCGCCGTAGCTGTGTCCGCCTGCTGCCACCCTGTTTTTATCACCCACACCCATTGAGTCAAGTATGTTGACAGCCGCTTCGGCATTCATAGTAAGTTGTTCTATAAAATTATCATTTGGTTTTTTGTCTTTGTCGGTAGCTACAACAGGCATCTCCGCATTGTTAAGCACCGCATATCCTTGTGTAACATAAAAAATAGCGGAGCCCCAGTTAAGCAATGTGAATCGATGTTCACTTCCTCTTATCTGCGCTGCATCGGCGGCAGAATTAAATTCGGCGGGGTAAGCCCAAATGAAAACAGGCAATTTGCCGTCTTTAGTTTTATTATATCCTTTGGGTAAATACAAATCGCCGGTAAGGTCTACACCATCTGCTCTTTTATACTTTATTTTTTCTTTAGTTACACCTTCCAGTTGCGGATAAGGATTGGTAAACCGGGTAACCTGCCTGTCGGCAATTTTCGCCCTTAAATTTTTTATCCAAAAATTCGGCACTTCTTTTTCGCTTTCTTTTCTTGTCAGCAATTCTAATTTATCAGGGTTCAGCACTTTTACAATACTTTCAAAATAACCTTCGGGGCTGCGCCAAATGATATCTGTTTTTTTAGCAGCAATATCAAACGTAGCCAAAAAAGGAAGATCACCTTTTGGTGAACTGCCGGTTGTATTATTCATTAATAGTTTGCCGCCGTTATCAATCAGCTTCACCACATCACGCCCCCACTGATTTTTTTCCGTAACGGGGTTGCCCGGATTAGCATACGCATCGGTAGTATTTCTCTCCATCAGTTTTACTATAGCACCTGTAGAAGGATTGTAGAGATTGGTTTGCATTTTTTGTTTCCCTGTAAGACCTTCATAGACTAATGCAAAAACAGCATTGCCCCATGCCACACCCCGGTAACGCATAGCTGTTTTAAAAAGTTCCTTAGGCTCGGTATTATACGGTGCGGACAAAGCATATACAGCATCATGAAAATCTACATCCTTTTTTATAAACCCGCTGTCGAGCGGCATGCACCAGGTTACGGTGGCAGGTTCATCATCTCTCCAGTCGAAACCGCGGGGTACCGACTGTACATTATCATTGCCGCTTGGCGCCGTTTCAGCAGAAGGCAGAACGGCTAATTGTTTTACAAGCTTTCCGTTCATATCGGCAATAAATACAGTGGAAGGAAATCCGCCGGCAGGTACGGTGTAAGAAAAAGGTTTCTTTAAAGTACGCACCAGTATATATTTTTTATCGGGCGAAATATTAATGCTGTTGTAGATGGCAGGTGAACCGATTTTTGTTTCGACGCCGGTTACATTTTTTACCAATTGGGTGGTGGCATAAAATTCAAACAGTGCTTCATCATACGGACTCTTTATCAAATCCTGGAAAGTAGGACGGGGAGACGCCTTGCCGTAATTTTCTTGTGTAGTTGGTCCTGCGGGTACCGCCGGTCTTGCAGGAGCAGCATTGGCAAGTTTTACAACGGTTCTGTACAGCAGCGTACCGTTATCATACCATTGATAAGTTCCGGTAATTACATTCAATGCCGTCTTATTTATTTTCATCGCTTTTTGCGTAAGCACGTCAATTATATATAAATCAACGCGGCTGCCGGTGGTTTGTGTAAAAGCAATTTTTTTATTGTCGGGACTCCACGAAATACTTCCGGCATACAATGGAGAAGGCAGACCCGCAATAGTAAAATCTTTGCCCGAGGCAATATTTCTTAATGTAAGATTATTAATAAAATTCTGACGGCTCGGTGCAAAGTTGGCCGGGTTGATACGCAGACCGGCAATTTTTAATTCGGGCCGGGCCAGTTCTTCCACCGACGGATAAGTACCCGATTCAGTAAACAGCATCCATTCGCCTTTATCATCAGCGCTTACGCCGGGCGTTGGTTTTGCCAGCAGCATATCAGCAATATCCTTCGGCGGTTTTGTATAACCGCCATCCTGCGCGGTAAGTGTAAAGCGGAAAAGAAAAAAAAATACAGTAAGAAAAAGTTGAAATTGTTTGTTTGCCATAATAGAAATTTAATCCTTCAAGTTAAGCAAGAACCGGCAATTGAAAAAACTTTTAGGGTCTTAAAGATGTGATGCCCGGCGGACTCTGCGAGCACCGAGCAAAGAAACAGGATTAAGTAAATGATCCTTTTATTACGGCCTTTATACTTAGGGCAATGTATCAATAAACACATTAACCGCCTGAACGGAACGGGCAGGGGCGTTGCAATTTATCAGTTGATCTTTAACTTAATCACATTGAGCTGTCGGTCATCAGTTCCGTTTATGATTTCTGTCATTTTTTAGTATGACCGGCCCGGCTATTTTTAAACCAAAAATAGCTGCAAATAACATTCTTACAGAAAGAGCCGGTACAATAAGTACGCAACATCAAATTTTAAAACAGCACTAATAAATCTTCAGTAGCGGAATGTCAGGAAAGATAATTCACTTAGGCGACATACAGGGGTTATCTGCTCCGGAAGTTCCTGCATTGCAGCAGCGATACGGAAAAAATATTTTTCAGGCCCGTTCTTCGCGCCGCTTCATTCATATTGTTAGGGATATTGTAAAGGAGCCTATGTTTGTTTTATTAGTTATAGCCTGCTCGCTGTATTTTATTTTAGGTGAAGTGAGTGAAGGCATCATGATGGGGGTAGCCATGATTATTGTCGCGGCTATTTCATTATATCAAGAAGTAAAGAGCAGCAACGCGGTAAAAGCATTAGAACAATTTGCAGAGCCGAAAGTAACCGTGGTAAGAGACGGCGCGGCAATAATTATTGCAGCGGAAGAATTGGTACCCGGTGATATAATGTTATTGGAAGAGGGTATGAATATTCCCGCTGACGCCGTTATTTTACAGGAGAATGATTTTACCGTAAATGAATCTATCATCACCGGCGAATCATTGCCCGCTGATAAACATGAAACCGAAGGATTTAATGTATTATACCTGGGCACTACTATTAACAGCGGTAAATGTATTGCACGGGTTACTGCCACGGGCAATAGTACGGTGCTGGGCAAATTGGGTAAAGCCGTAGGCGGATATCAACCGCCTAAAACACTGCTGCAATTGCAAATAAATAAATTTATACGTCGCCTGGCGTTATTCGGATTGCTTGGTTTTTTAATTATCTTTTTTGTTAACTACCTGCATCATCGCGAATGGGCCACCGCCTTATTATTTGCTTTGACATTAGCCATGTCGGCCGTACCCGAAGAAATACCCGTTGCGTTTTCTTCTTTTATGGCATTGGGCGCTTATAAAATGAGCCGGCTGGGTATCATTTCACGTCAACCACAGATAGTAGAAAATTTAGGCGCTGTAAGTGTAATATGCCTGGATAAAACGGGTACCATTACCGAAAACAAAATGCAGGTAAAAACTATTTATGATTATAGCGCCGATACAGTAATTGAGTTAGGTGAAAATTCAAAGTTGCGGAATGAAAATATAATACTGTATGGTGTGCTTGCCGGTGAACAGAATCCATTTGATGCAATGGAAAAAGCAATTTGGGAGGCTTATCGCTTACATACAGCCGGCACATCGCATCAGCAATTTAAAATGATTTACGAATACCCGCTGGAGGGGCACCCGCCCATGATGACACATATATATGAAAAGGACAATACAAAATTGGCGGCGGCAAAAGGAGCGGCGGAGCGTATTCTGGATAGTTGCAACTTAAATGAGACCGATAAAAAGAAAATTACGCAGCATGTCCAATCCCTTGCATCAAAGGGTTACCGTGTTATAGGTGTGGCGCGGGCCGCACATGCCGCCGATGCTGAATTGCCGGCACGGCAAGATTATTTTAATTGGCAGTTCGAAGGACTATTGGCATTGTATGATCCGCCAAAGAAAAATATCGCGGATGTTTTAAAAAAATTTTATGATGCAAAAATTGATGTAAAACTCATCACCGGTGATTATCCTGAAACAGCTATGAATATTGCGGGGCAGGTGGGTATAGTAAATCATCTTAAATATATTACCGGCGACCGGGTGGTGGAAATGAAGGAAGATGAATTAATACAAACTGTAAAAACCACCTCCGTCTTTGCCCGTATGTTTCCCGATGCTAAATTAAAAGTGATTGATGCGTTGAAAACAAGCGGAGAAATTGTAGCTATGACGGGCGATGGTGTAAATGACGGGCCCGCACTCAAGGCGGCGAATATTGGTATAGCTATGGGGCAAAAAGGAACGGAGATTGCACGGCAGGCTTCAGATTTAATTCTTACCGATGATAATTTAGAAAGAATGGTAACGGCCATTACCGAAGGAAGAAAAATTTTCGGCAACCTGAAAAAAGCGTTTCGGTATATTATTTCCATTCATATCCCTATTATTTTAATAGCGTCTTTACCCGTGCTGTTCGGGTGGATATATCCGAATATCTTTACACCGATTCATATTATTTTTTTAGAGTTGATTATGGGCCCTACCTGTTCTATATTTTTTGAAAGAGAGCCGGTGGAAGAAAGTATCATGCTGCAACCCCCCCGCGAAAGAAACAGGGGATTGTTTACCAAAGAAGAATTACTTATCAGCGTTGTACAGGGAATTATTATTGCTGCGGGGGCTATGATTTTGTATTATTATTTTATGGAAAACGGTACGGAGCTTAAACAAGTAAGAAATATAGTTTTTACCACACTCATACTAAGCAATATATTTCTCACGTTTGCCAACCGTTCTTTTACTAAAACTATTTTTTATACTATTCGTTATAAAAATAACCTGGCGCCGGCCATTATTATTATTTCAGCCGGCTTCTTAGCGGCTATACATTTTATACCGGGCATTCGCAACCTCTTTCAGGTGGCGGTTATAAGTCCCGGTCAGTTTTGGCTCTGCGCCGGCGTTGCCTTTGCAAGTGTAATGTGGTTTGAAGTATATAAAATTGATTTATTGAAACTGAAAATTTAATTTATTGAACTCTTGTAACTTATTTGTAATTAAATTTACATATGCAGTCGCCTTCTCCAAATATGCTCAACGATACTCACCGCTTTGAAGCGCTGTTTAACCACGCCACCATGGGCATCGTGGTGGTAAACAGTAAAAGTATAATTCAATCGGTAAACCCTTTTGCATTAAAATTATTTGGCTATAACATCGATGAAGTAATTGGCAAACCAATTGAAGTACTCATTCCGAAGCGATATCATCACAAACATGTCGATCACAGAGACGCTTATACAAAAAACCCCAAGAGCCGGCCAATGGGCGTGGGGCTCGATTTATTTGCCGTAAAAAATGACGGTACCGAATTCCCGGTGGAAGTAAGTTTGGGTAATTATGAAAATAACGGCGACAAGAGTGTAATCGCTTTTATCAGTGATATATCAATAAGAAAAAAAGCAGAGACGGAAATTGTAAAACTGAATGATGAACTGGAAGCTACAGTAGAGCAACGTACCCGTGACCTGAGGGAAACAATGGAGCAATTAGAAATATCAAAAGACAGGTTAGAAGATGCGCTGTCATTTCAAAAAGCTATTCTTGCCAATGCAGGAGCCATGATCATCGGTACGGACGAAGAAGGTATTATTAAAACCTTTAATCCTGAAGCTGAAAGGGAGTTGGGCTATTTCGCCGCTGAATTGATAGATAAACACAGGCCCTTATTTTTTCATGATAAAGATGAGGTAAGCCATAGGGCAAAAGAACTTTCGGAAGAATTAAAAAAGAATGTTTCGGCCGACATGGAAGTTTTTTTTGCCAAAGCCCGGTTGGGTCAGCACAACGAGTATGAATGGACTTATATTAATAAGAACGGATTAAGATTCCCGGTACTGCTCAATGTAACCGCCATGAAAGATGATGAAAATAATGTTATCGGGTTTCTCGGTGTCGCACTTAATATTTCTGAAAGTAAAAAAACCGAACAGGAATTGCAGGTAGCGCTTGAAAAAGAAAAAGAACTCGGCGAACTGAAATCAAGATTTGTTTCGATGGCCTCGCATGAGTTCAGAACACCGCTCAGCACCGTGCTTTCCTCTTCTTATTTAATAGAAAAATATACAAGCGCTGAAGACCAGCCAAAAAGAGAAAAACATTTGCAGCGCATCGTTTCTTCGGTGAATATGCTTACCGATATTTTAAATGACTTTTTGAGCCTGGGAAAAATTGAAGAAGGAAAAATACAGGTACGGTTTACAAAATTTAACATACAGGAATTGGTAATGGCTATAGCCGGCGAAATAAAAAACAATCTTAAAAAACAGCAAAAAATAAAATATCATCACGAAGGTGATACCGAAGTGTACCTGGATGCATCCTTGTTGAAGCATATTGTCATGAATTTAATTTCCAATGCGGGTAAATTTTCTGAAGAAGGCTCCCCGGTTGAAATAAAAACCGCCGTTAAAAAAGACCGGGTTATTCTTTCTGTAAAAGATCACGGTATCGGAATTTCCAAAGAAGATCAAAAACATTTGATGGAACGTTTTTTTCGCGGCGCCAATGCGGGCAATATACAAGGTACGGGATTGGGCCTGCATATCGTTTCAAAATACGCCGAGCTGATGCATGGCGTGGTGGAATGTAAAAGCGAATTGGAAAAAGGAACGGAATTTATTATAACCTTTACTAAAAATACAAACTGATATGAAAAAGATTTTGCTGATAGAAGACAATGACGATATTCGTAATAACACGGCGGAAATACTTGAACTTTCTAACTATAAAGTTATTGTGGCTGAGAATGGTAAGACAGGCGTGGAGAAAGCGATGGAGCATAAGCCCGATTTAATTATTTGCGATATTATGATGCCTGTACTGGATGGCTATGGCGTATTGCACGCCGTACATAAAAACGAAGCCATAAAAAATACACCCTTTATTTTTTTAACCGCTAAAACGGAGCGAAGCGATTTTAGGAAAGGCATGGAACTGGGCGCTGATGATTACATAACCAAACCTTTTAATGCAACGGAACTGCTGAACGCGGTAGACAGCCGTTTAAAAAAATTGGATTTACTGAAAAAGGATTTCACGCCGGGTATCGAGGGCTTGGAACATTTAATGGAAGCTTCCTTTGGTAAAAATGTACTGCAATCGCTTACCGAGGATCGCAATATTAATAAATATAAAAAGAAGCAAAATATTTACTCGGAGGGTAACCACCCCAACAGGTTGTATTATGTTCTCAAAGGAAAAGTAAAAACGTACAAAACCAATGAGGACGGTAAAGAATTGGTTACGGAACTTTTCAGTCCCGGCGATTTTTTGGGGTATATCGCTTTGCTGGAAGGAGCGGTGTACAGAGATACGGCCGAAGCCCTGGAAGAAACCGAACTGGCTGTAATACCCAAGGAAGATTTTGAAGAGCTGATTAATAACAATAAAGAAGTAGCGCAGAAATTTATAAAACTGCTGGCAAAAAATATTTCGGTCAAAGAAAACCAATTGCTGGGTCTCGCTTATAATTCGCTGCGCAAAAAAGTAGCGGAGGCGCTGATACTGCTGCAAAATAAATATCAACCGGCGAAGGGCGAAAATTTCGCCATTGACATTAGCCGCGAAAGCTTAGCAACCATTGCGGGTACCGCTACCGAATCTTTAATAAGAACACTCAGCGACTTTCGCAGCGAAAAACTGATTGATATAAAAGAAGGCAGTATCACCATTATTAATCAAAAAAAATTGGAACACCTGCTTAATTAAAAAAACGTTTAGCATGATTTGCATTACGCTAAACGTTGCCGGCTGCCCGCATTCATTATTATTAATGCGCTTTTATATTTGTTTTGCAGGTGTTAATGCCGAACAAGCTGTAGATGGGGCAAAAACCTGTAAAAGCGGTAACAAAGGGTACAATAGCTACCAAGCCCCATAGTGATTGGTAATAAATACCTGCAATAGCGATAACGACGCCTAATATGATGCGGAGGCTTTTGTCTGTTTTACCTACATTCGTTTTCATAATTTTTTATTTATTATTTTTTTTTAAAAGGGTTTCGCTGTTATATTCTCTGTTCTTTTTAGTACATTGTTTTTTACCATATTTTTTACAATCATCTGTCCGTACTCGTGTCCCATACTTTCTGAATTGACGGGATCGAAAGATTGTGTTTGCACGGAGTACAGTAATTTTTGATCACTCATGTCATAAAAATTACTCTCCCAAAAATATTTGGTGTCGGTAACATAATAACCCGGCTCATAAATGCGGCGATACAATGCGGTGCGATAGCCCCAAAACCGGTTGTAATAATATCCGTAAGGAGAATAGTGCATCGTACCCGGCACATATTTCCTTTCTTTTTGTTTATCCAGCAGTACAATGGTAATGACGGCATCAATGCCGCTGTTTTTTAATTCACTTATCGCGGTTTCTTCATCCATTTTATCAAAAGCCTTGGGTCCGTACTGTTTGAGCGATGATACGGCGTTGTAACCCAATTCTTTTAAATCATCGGCAAAATGATTCTCCATATTCTCCTGTATGGTTCTGTCCGCTTCGCGAATAAGACTGAGTACCATTACCTTGTTATACGTTTTCGGAGTTACATTTTCAGCTTTCCACGATGTGGTAATTTTTGATGTAGAACATCCTGCGGCTGCAAGCAACAAAGCAAGGCCAACCCACTTTATATTTTTCATATTTTGTTTATTTATTTTTCAGTTGCAAGTTATCCGTAAAAGAATTGCAGCCAAATGATGACCGTCAATGAAAAAGGGGATTGTAATCAGTATTGGTTCCTGCTTTATCTTTATCACTTCGCAGATGCGGATATAATTATTTTTCGACCCATGTCCCAATTACTTAAAATTGCTTACGATTCCGTTTATGCACACCCATTGCCCCAAGGGCATCGCTTTCCCATGCTGAAGTATGAACTGATACCCGGGCAATTGTTACATGAAGGAATCATTACAAAAGCTAATTTATTTGCACCGCAGGTTTGTGCAAATGAAATTGTGCTTTGGACGCATGATGAAATGTATTTAAAAAAATTGCTGGAACAAACTCTTTCAGCCAAAGAGCAACGTCATATTGGCTTTCCGCAATCGCCGTTACTTACACAGCGGGAGTTGGTAATTACACAAGGCACTATTGAGTGCTGTAAGTATGCATTTGAGAACGGCTTGGCGATGAATGTAGCCGGCGGTACGCATCATGCTTTTGCCGACAGGGGGGAGGGGTTTTGCCTGTTGAATGATATAGCGACGGCGGCTAATTATTTACTGAAGAAAAAACAGGCCAAAAAAATCCTGATTATTGATTTGGATGTGCACCAGGGAAACGGTACCGCCAACTTATTTGAAAATGAAACCCGTGTTTTTACTTTCAGTATGCACGGCGAACACAATTATCCTTTTCGTAAAGAAAAAAGCGATTTGGATGTACCGCTGAAAGACGGTACGGATGATACTGCCTACTTAAATTTGTTACAAAGCATTTTACCGGGGCTTATTGAAAAAGAAAAACCTGACCTGGCATTTTATTTATCAGGTGTAGATATTTTAGCTACTGATAAATACGGTAAACTGAAAGTAACTATGAACGGCTGCAGGCAAAGAGATGAAATTGTTTTCTCGTTGTTGAAAAAAAATAATATTCCCTGCGTGGTGGCTATGGGCGGCGGCTACAGCGAGGATGTAAAAATTATAACCGAAGCACATTGTAATACGTTCAGTACGGCGAAAGATATTTTTGCGTTGTGATGTTGATATTGTTACTGTCTTCTTTTAATCTCTCAGGTTTATTATCTTTTTTTTATCGCTCGGCTATTTTTAATCAACAATTACCGGTATAGAAAATGAAAAGAATAGTTTGGATGACGAAATGGATGCTTTGAAATGATTTGTATCATAATAATCCCTTACTTAATAAAATACCTTTGTTTACCTAAAAATTAATTTATGGGAAACTTGCTTTATATCATCGCCGTTATCCTTATAATTGGATGGTTGTTAGGATTTTTCGTATTTCATGCAGGCGGACTTATTCATGCACTGCTTATTATTGCCGTTATTGCCATACTATTAAGGATTATTCAGGGAAAAAAAGTATAAGTTTTTTTGAAGGCTTTTTGGTTATGTGCAGACGCAAAGGTACTTAACGGGGTATATTCAATAAATACGAAACGATGAACACGTTACAGGCAAGGTATTGTCGTATGTAATTTATTTTAAAATATTGCGCAGTATATAAAGAAATGAGTAAAATAAAATTTAATTTCTCAGCCGATACAAAACCATACTACAGGCAATGCTGATTTAAAGCCCTCCTTTATTCATCCTCATACATACGCAGCCTGTTGGTTAAATATACTATCTGTCGCTGCATTTCGTTCATACGTTCTAATAAATAGGTAATGGTTTCAATACCTTCGGGGTTTATACCCATTTCATAATGCAAACGCACCATTTTTTCTAAATGACCGACTTGACTCAGTGGCACAAATATTTTTTCTTCCCGGTTAATAATTTCTATCAGCCCGCTTTCGTGCAGGGTATAAACAAAAGACTGCTCAATGTTGTAATGAATACAAAATTCTTCAACTGCTATCATTTCTTCCGTTTGCATACAAAAGGGTTTATTTAAGTTTACTCAATTGTGTAAAAAGCGCTTTTTGTTCTTCTGTAAGGTTAGCAGGCAATTTTACTTCGTAAGTAACATATAAATCTCCTGCTTCGTCTTCTTTTTTATATACAGGAAAACCTTTTCCTTTCAGCCTTATCTTAGTAGCATGCTGTGTTTCAGGATTTACTTTCAATTTTACTTTTCCCTTGAGTGTATCAATAGTTGTTTCGCCGCCCAATACAGCGGTATATAAATCAATGGTGGCCGTGGTAAACAAATCGTTTCCCGAACGTTTAAATTGCGGATGCGGCGCTATAGAAAAAGTAATATACAAATCACCCGCAGGGCCGCCGTTTACACCCGGCTCGCCATAACTTCTTAGTTTTATAACCTGCCCGTTTTCAATACCCGCGGGTATGGTAATGCGTACATTTTTTTCATTTACAGAAAGTGTTTGCTGATGTGTTTGCATTGCATCCGCCAAACTTAATCTCAACTCGGCATGATAATCCTGCCCCTTGAATTTTGTTTGCTTCCTTCGTTCCGATCCTCCGAACATGGATTCAAAAAAGTCAGAGAAATCGGCGCCGGCATCACCGTAAAACTGTTGTCCGCCTGTATATTGTGATTGCCGTTGCGACCGGCGTTGTTGTTCAAACTGATCCGCATGTTGCCAATCTTTGCCGTATGTATCGTACTTTTTTCTTTTTTCCGGGTCGCTCAATACTTCGTTGGCTTCATTTACCTGTTGAAATTTTTTATGCGCCTCCTTATCATTGGGGTTAAGATCGGGGTGCAGCTTCCTGGCTAATTTTCGGTAAGCTTTTTTTATATCTTCTTCCGAAGCGGTTTTATCAACACCTAATATTTTATAATAATCTATAAACTCCATACTGCATTTTTATCGTCAACAAAACTGTTTGAAAATCATTCTGCCCAATTAATTGAGATATTGGCGGCCTCGCCAACCGCTTTATGCGATATATTAATTTTGCCTATTGCCGCTATTTATTTTTTCATCCATTCAAATTTTTCGTATACATCTTCAAAAAATAAAATTCTCCCCGCGGCATCTGTACCCGCAGGGTTGTACCACACTATTACCGGCATGTGTTCATCAGCATGAACACTGATTGGTTTTTGATTTCGCAAACATCCCTTTTGTTCCAGCGTGTCTATCGCAATTTTATTATTCTTTAAAATAAGATGACCCATTTCCATTGGTTTTTCTATACGCATACAACCGTGACTGAAGAAACGCCGGTTCATCATAAACAAACTTTTATTGGGCGTATCGTGCAGGTAAACGCCTGAAGGACTGTAAAAATTTAATTTTAATAATCCCAATGCATTATCGCAACCGGTACTCTGGCGCAGGAGGTAAGGAAAATAAGCTGTACTTAGTGCATGCCAGTTAATGGCATACGGATCCATAATTTTTCCCGCACTGTTTAATACCTGGTAATTATTGGCATCAATATAGCCGGGGTTTCGCTTAATAGACGGCAACAACTCTTTGGTAGCAATACTGTACGGCACATGCCAGTAAGGATAAAGGATCACTTCATTTACTTTACTTGCCAGCGTAGGAGTGGGGGTTGCTTTCTTTCCTGCAATTATCCGCATTTCAAGCAGCACGTTATTTTTTTGATACACTTTTAAATAAGCCGCGGGAATATTAACAACAATCACCGATTGGTTTTGTATAAAACCCGACAACCAGCGATAGTAGTTGACAGATAAGTTTAATTGCCGCAGTCGTACACTCAGCGGAACATTTAAATGCTGCATGATATTGCTCCGAAGGGTACCGTCGGGCGGCAGTGTAAACTGTCGCTGCGCTTCTTTTACTTTTTGTTTCAGTGTGCTGTCGGGCAAATTGTAGTTTACCGAATCGATAATACCTAATTGATACAGTTTTAAAATCAACGGCTTGTTGGCGCCGCTCATTTTATTAGATGTGATTATAACTTCCGAAAATTCATTTGCAGTCAGTATATTTTGAAACCGGTTTATTTTATTTTCTATTGCGGGTATTTCAGCTACCGCGGGTAATAAATGTGCAAGCAGCAATTGCAATGTATTTTTTGAAATATAGTCGGTCAACAAAGTTGGAATAGTATAAAAGCCCGGTACATAATTCAGGCCGTTGTATTCCAGGGCGGGTTTTGTATTGCCGTACATTATATCATTATAAAAATGTACTGCCGCATCGGTAATGCGTACTTCAGCTTCCAATGAATCTTCTTTGGTTTCTATACGCACGGCATTGTTACGAAACGATTCGATATAATTGAATTGATAATCTTTTTCATTGAGTCCTAAACGGGGCGACAATGACAGGTCGGTAAAAAAAACAATACGATTCCCCGTACTTTCTCCCGGTATCCAGGCGGGGCTGTAATTTAGCCGGGAATAGAAAACGGTAACTTCCGCCGTATGTTTTATACCCGCATCATTCATTTGTTTCGCATCTGAAATAAATTGCTTTACATCGTCGCCGCTGATTTGAGCTAAGGCTGTAAAACCGCTTATACAACCAATAAGTATCGCCTGTATTTTTTTCCTGTTAATTATATTCATCCCGGCTATATATTTTCTGACAGGTAACTGTTGAATTCCGTTTTCAATTTACCAAACTGTTTTTCCGCATTGCTTATATTACTGCGAAGCGTTTTTAATTTCTTATCTACTTTGTGTATAAGACTGCCGTCTTCAAATATTTCTCTTGCCAGCAGCTTGTCCAATTCGGCCACTTCGTTGCGCAGCAAACCAATCATCTCATCTTCCTTTACAAACCGGCTCTGAAAGCTTTCCACTTCATCCAGTAAGTTTTTGTCAAACCTGTCTTTCAGAATTTCGGACAGCCTGTTTTTCAGGTGAATGTTTTCGTCCACCATAAAACCCAGTAACCTTTTCCAGGTTTCCGCTTCGTACTGTAATTGTTTTAATTTTAGCTCGGGCATAAAAACCGGTTTAAAGTGCTTGTTATGAATTATGCTATTTTGCATAGGGCTTGTTTTTTTATATTAATTAATTGATCCCCTGTAAAGATATTATTGTGGAGGAGTCGGGGTAATAATTTTAATCAGTAAAAATCCTGATAGTAGTCAATGATTGTATATGTCCGGGCATGGATCGCCTGACCAAAATGCCCCCTCTCGCCCGGGGCGAGAAGGGGCATTAAGCCGTAGCAGCAAGTTTATTTAACAGCGATGTGTTTTGCTGAAAGCTTTTTAGCTTCTTCTTTGCGCGGCAATGAAATTTTCAATACGCCATTTTCGTACTTCGCTTCAATTTTTTCTTTGTTGATTTCTTCGGGCAGTGTAAAACTGCGGCAGAAAGATGAATAGTTGTATTCCTTTCTTGTAAATTTCTTATCTTTTTCTTCCTTGGTCTCTTCTTTTTCGCTGCTGATGTTAAGCATGTTACCTTCTACATCAATGTTGAAATCATCTTTCTTCATGCCGGGTACAGCCAGCGATACCATGTACTCATCTTTGTTCTCCGTAATATTTACAGCGGGTACATTCATGGTACGACCCGTAAAACCGCCGTTATCAAACCATTCGTTTCGGGGTTTGAAAAAATCATCAAATACTGACGGCATTCTTTCAGTTGCTTTAGCTAATGTTTGCGTTTCCATACCACCTCCTTGTTTTTTAATAGTAAAGATTTTGTTTGCTACGCAAATGTATTTTCTATAGGGGGAGCAATCAAAGACTCTCATCAGTGCAATAGATGAGGTTGGTCAGTCTATTGGTAAAATATGTAAGCATAAACAAAGAATGAGAGCAATCACAGCCTTTGATGTCAACTGTCATTTACAAAATTTTTAATGAAGATTACTTTTAATTGTGAGAAGAGGGTAGTGTTTTAGCTAAAAAATTAAAAAAGAAAAGATGAAAAAGAGAATTATAGCATTGTTGATTTTTACAACAATGGTAAGCGCTGCAGTTACTGCACAAACCCGGAACGGTTCTTTGAATAGTGATTGGAATACCACAGCCAACCGGACGCCGGCGACTCTACCGGTAGCGGGATCGGCGGTAACAATAAACAATGCCGTTGCTTTCAGACATACTGAGGGCCTGTTTAAAAAAAGAAAAGCATAGACCCGTTATGTATTTATTTGAAGGCGAAAAACGGGGAGAACCTTACAGCATCCGAAGTGCGCAACAAATTTTTACAAGTGCCAAGGCAAAGGCGGGTGTTTCGAAAGCGATTAGTTTTCATGGCTTACGTCATAGTTTTGCTACCCATTTAATTGAAAAAGGGACTGATGTAACTATGATACAAAAACTGCTTGGCCACAATGACTTAAGAACCACACTTCTTTACCTGCATACAAGCAATAAAGATTTGCTGAAAATCATTAGTCCATTGGATGATTTAGCACTAACATAGTTGTGCATTTGCGCTACCCGGCTGCAACCGCGTATTTTTTTGTAAATAATTAGAAAAGAAGGTGTTGAAAAAATTGTTTGTGAATAGTGAGTAGCGTACTTTAGCTCAAATACGCACGTTGGCAGTCAGTGTAATCCTGCAACTCACAATTAGCAACGTTCTTTTAGAAACTCAAAACCTGAATATGAAAAAAATCTATTTAGCTGCTTTAGTTGCAATTTTAGTAATAAGTTGCAACAACGGGGGCAGGCAAAAGGAATTACAAAATACCCCTCAAGGTAGATTAGAGACTGGACAACAATATTTAGCTGCCAATGATTTCATAAACGCCAAAAAAACATTTAATGCTCTTATAGAAAAATTTCCTTTAACTGATGAAGCTAAGAAAGCACAATTATTAATCGCAGAAATTGAAAACAAAGAGAAAGCCCAAAATGAAGCTGATGGGGAAAAGAAAACTTTGTATTTCAAATCTTTAAAAGAAAACTCTTCTGTAACAATTGAAAACGTTACTCTTAAATTCAATTCTATTACGACAGGTAACCGATGGATTTTTGAACATAATAAATATAGAATTGCTGAACGTGAAAATAAATACTTGTTGGCGAAAGTTTCAATTTCTTCTAATTTAAAAGAAACAAGAATACCTCTTGTTTCGGTGTATGAACTATCGGATGGAAAATTAAACCTTTTGGGAATTATGAGACGAGAATTTACGAACGAGCCTGATGGAGGTTATACCAATGTAGATTTCAAATATGTTAATACAGTTTCCTTTTCACAGGCATTTGAAATTTCAGAAGAGTCATTAAAAGAAAAGGCAATTTTTGTAGTTGTAAAACGAAATAATTGTTCCCGTTATGAAAGTGGTTATTATTTAGACACAGACATTGAGAGAACTATAACTAAAGACAATAATCAGTGTGACATAAAGAACATTCTAAATGTTGATGACTTTAATAACGATTATGTAGTCGTTAAGATTCTTAATAAGAATAAACTGTGATATAGTAGACAAAAAACACCGACTGCCAACAGCGAGGTTTTGCGTCAGCGGGGGGCGACGAACATATCCTCATCTTAGTGCTACTATCAGCTGCATATCCGGCTGACCGAACACAGATGAGCAACAGAATATATTTTCAACTTTTGTATCTTTAATCGGCTTCGGTTCCGGGCTGAACGTTTTCCAAATGCCCCGCCGAACGCAAAGCCCTACCGTAAGCGGTCATGCTATAGCGACCCTACAACCACCAAACTAACAAACAAAAATGGACAGACATGCCAACTCAATTATCCCCAATTTTTCTTTCGGCCAGACACTACACTCATAAAATAAAAATAATATCATAAAATAACAAATAAAACAATAAATTAGAGCTATTAAATCTTGTCGTTATGCCAACACCAACCAAAATAAATTCAGGAAATATAAAAGACCTTTTGACAAAAGGTGTTAACCCTAAAACTATTGAACTCCTCGAAGGAATTCGTAAGACGGGTGGAATTTTAAGGAACAAATCTGACCTTGAAAAAATTGGAATTACTAAGGATGAAATTGACAAGATAACTCCCAACATTTCATTTGCTGACCCTGAGCCTGTTCAAATTATTAAAACAACAACGATTGAAACTGACCTAAAAGGCTTGTCGGAATATTCGCTCTTCGTTCGCTACCAAAACAAAGACAATCTTGAAATCATTGAAGATGTTTACTCAATAAATTCAACTGACAAAACGCAAATAAAGTATGATGACAAAATTGCTTCTGACAATTTTATTCTGTCTGTAAAATCTCCAAACGGTGAATTTGTTCAAATTGATGTTGCAGGGAAAAAAGTTTTTTCTCTTGAAGTAAAAAAGGGAGTGTTAGACGGAACTAAATTAAAAATTGTTCCTATTTCTGTAATATCTACAAATCTTGCTAAGCCACTAACTGCATCTAAACTTAAAGGAAGATTATTGTCAAATAATCCTTCAAGAAAACTTGAAAAGATTCAGATTGTAATTGAAGTTTCGATTACTGACGCTTCAACAGATGCTGACTATTTCCCGGTTTGTTATGCAGTTAGCGAACAGGACGGTTATTTCTTTACAAGCCAAGTTCAGTTCACTGATTTTAAGAACTTAAAGAAAGCAAGAGCAAAAATTGGACTATTGGGAATAGCCCCAATTGAAATTCGCTTAGATGAAAAAGATTTAGTAACAGTGGCTGCAACAAGTGCGGTAGCTGCTACCATTATAAAAATTAAAACGCTTCCTGAAAAAGTAATACTATTTATTAATGAAACCGACCCAAAAGAATTAGGTGAGAATGATTGCGATTGTGATTGTAAAGATCTGGATTTTCATGATAAAAAAGTGCTAGACGAGTTCTCTTTTTATACAGTTGTAAGAACTACAGAACCCTTAATTGAAGCGTTTGAAATTAATGATGTGGAAGAAGTGAATCTCGAAGATATTGTTGATGATGACCCTGAGATTAGAACATTAGTTTCAGGAATCAAAACCCCAAAATCAATTCTAAGTTCATTCATTAGCATACATGGTAACATTACCAAAGCAAATGTTGGAAGTTTAATTAACGAAAGCAAAGCACATGCTTTAAAGGTTAGAATTTTTCAACCGCCCAAAAGGAAAAAGGGAAGGATTGATTTGGATGGAACAAATGGAGTTGATTGGGATGATAAGCCAACAATTTATCAGGCAACAACAATTGCACACGGACATTTACTTAACTTCAAACAAGAATGGTTCAATGATGGCTACACATTAGGCGACCTCATTTATTCCTTACCTTTAGCTCCTGGCCAAAAAAAACAAATTGTAGTCTTTGATTGGGATAGAAAAGATTCAGCATCAAACACACAACAATTAGACTACCAGGAAGAGCTATATAATTCACTTAGTAGAGATAGAGATGTAAATGAAGTTGCCAAAGCAACTTTAAGCGAAAATTCAGAAGGCCAATCTAATTCTAAAACTTCTAGTTGGGCAGTTGGTGGCGGTATTGGCGCAATAATTCCAACACCAATACCAATTGGTGCATTATTTGGAGCAGGTGGCGGGTCTGGTAGTGGAAGTTCATCTGCAAGTCAATCTTCTAATAGAACAACTACAGCTTCAAGTCAACAAAGTATAAACGACAGAACAGTTCAATCTGCCAATGCTATTCGTACACAAAGATCAACGGTTATCCAAACAGTTTCTCAAGGAGAACGATTTCAAGTTTCGGCAGAAGTGATTGCTAATTACAATCATTGCCATGCTATGACAATAGAATATTTTGAAGTGCTTCGCCATTTTGAAATAAGAACTCGTCTTGCAGATGTCCAAGAATGTTTATTTATACCATTAAAAGTTACACCTTTCGATAGAAAAAAAGCTTTACGTTGGAGAGATATTCTTTTCCGTTGCTTAATGAAAGTTTTTTTACGACCCGGTTTTGATGCATTGGAAAGAATTGATGAAGAACTCGAATCATCAAGAGAAAATTATTATGATGAGTTAGGAATTCCAAAGGACAGATATGCTGAGGAAGAACTGGAATATATCGAAGGAGAACTTTATTTAGAATTTCAATTGACCCGTCCAAAAAATTCTGATTTAGATGAATTTGTTGAGGGAAATTGGAATCATTTTATTCCTTTCATTGGTAATCCTTTCGAATTCTACACCAATTTTATAAAACACGAACAAAGAAAAGATGAAGCATTTGCAAAATATGCAGGACCAAGGATTGCGGAAGCTGTTTTTGATGAAATCAGATTTTCTGCTGTAAAAAATGGTCAAAGTATTTCAGTCAGAAGGCTGCCAGTTGATGCTACTCTCTTGTCCGATTTTAAAAATAAGAAACGATTAAATGTTTCTTTGAGAATGAGTGGCCCCATGACTGCTGGAATTAAAAGAGAAGATATTGATTATGTAAAAATTTCTCTTGACGGAGCAACCGGAAGAAGTGAGCCGTTGAGAAGATTGGAAAATGGAGATTTCCTAAAAATAATCGTTCACTCAGGTTCTATGCGCTATAGAACAAAAAGTTTACATGAATTCTTATTCAGAGATTCACATATTAAAAATGACCTGTCACTTGACGGAGATGATGTGAGAGTGTTTACTCCCCTAAGTGCAAAGGCGCTTAAAAAACCAAGATTAGAGGATGTAGAAGTTAGTAATTCTTTATTGCATCATTTGAATGAGAACATTGAATATTACCATCAGTGTATCTGGTCTAAAATGAATGCTCAAAGAAGATTTATGTTGCTTGACGGGTTGATTGCACCGGGAAAAGGCAATGGCAGAAGTGTAGCATCTGTTGTCGAAAATAAATTTATAGGCATTGTTGGTAATTGCCTCGTAATGCCAGTAGCCCCGGGCTTCCAGCTTGACCCGACTTTAGATGATGCGATTGATTTGTTTGAACACTATTATGAAAACCCTAAAGACCCTGTTCACATAGCATTGCCAACAAAAGGTGTGTTTGCAGAAGCAGTAATGGGTAAATGCAACAGTTGCGAAAAGAAAGATGAATCCCGTTTCTGGCGTTGGGAAGAATCCCCAATACCTGATAGTCCAACTACTATCAATCCATTTACTTTGCCAACACCGCAAAATGTTCAACCGAATAATTTGCAACCAAAAGATTTCCCAACTCCAATTATCAATTTGCAAAACGGTCCGACACTTCCCGACCCTCAGGGCTTTGGTTCATTAGTAAGTTTGTTAAGCAATCCAAACTTATTCAAAGATATTACTGGTTTAACAGAAAATCAGAAGAATGCTTTGGCGGCATTGCAAGGAGCATTTGGAACAGCTCAGTTCTTTGGAGGCAAAGCTGCCGATTTAACAGGACAAGCAGCTAACTTGTTTTCCAAAAACCAAGCACTTGAAGCGAAGCAAAACGCATTAGAACAAATTAAAAAAGCAAAAGAAAATGGACTCATTACCGAGAAACAAGCGCAAGACTTAACCAAAGAAGCATTTAGCAGTATTTTAGGTGATAGCGGTTCAACCGTATCGCAATCAGTGGACGATATAGCAAAAACAGAGAAGAAAGTTAAAGATGGCGAAATGACACCGGAAGACGGTAAGGATATCAAGCAAATGGTAAAAGATAAGGAAAAGGCAAGAACAGAAAATGAATCGTTAACTAATAAGCCAGCAGTGAACGATGCCATTCAATCATTTGAAAATGTAGAAGAAGGCTCTCTTCAAATTGAAGATGCAGATAGAAAAATTTCTGTAACAAAAGGGGCGAGTACCGATGCTTCCAGCAAGCCACCCAAAGTGTATTATATAGGCGTAGATGTTCAGTCTCGTTCCTTCAACCCTCTATTGAATAAAAAGAATGCAGAGATAACCCTCAAGACAGGAGTCTCTGGAGGCAGCGTGGAGGGACTGATGGTAGAGTGGAGTGCAAATGATCACTTAGAAATTGTAGACACTTCGATTGAAGGTGGGCTTATCAATTCGGAGATAAAAGGGGTTAAATCAGGGCTGACAGAAGTGACTGCTCGAATTACCGATAATTCTGGCACTACTCTGGCACTACAAAAAACCAAGTTTTGCGTGCCTGCTTTCGTGCGCATTACAGAAAACAGTGCTGAATTCGACTCCGCACTTACCAGTCTGGGAATCAGTCATTTAAAAAATGAATTAATTAGTCGTATTCGTGCTTTGACAGAGTACTTGTTGAGTACCTCCAACGTGAGGCTGTATTGGCAATTGGGTGGCTTCAATGAAACTATGCCGACACATATCGCGACCGATAGCATTATGGTGGCTACCTTCCGGAACTCGTTTACGCACCCCACACATGGGCTGCTATTTGGCTATGCCGCCTCGAGCCCGGGCGTATTTACGACCACTCACACCCAACTCAACGAAGCAATTGATCTCTTCCCAGGGATCTTTTGCCGACCCAGGGCTGGCATCAGCCAATGAGATGGATCTAGTGTCACGTAGCGTCTTACCCTTCATTCAGACACTCAATGCTTCGGATCCGAATGTTGAGGATGTTTTACTGGAACTCTATTCGCGCCTTTTGGCAGAGAACTTTACACACGAATTGATCCATGCTTTGGTAGGCTTTATTCAGAGTAGTCCGGCAGATTACCATTATAGCACTGCCGAAACTGATGACATTATGAATCGTGGAGGAGATCGGAGCTTCTTGCAACGCACAGGTTTTGTGGTTAATACCAGTTCCGCGGACATTTCTATGTTTGAAGACAAGGGCATTGGTGTAATGAGTCGCATCACCGCCAAAACCCAAAAGATATTGGACAAGTATTTCCCTATACCGCCTGAGTTTAAGTAATCAATTTGAGAATAGAATCATTCGTATAAGTGATAAAATATGTTTCGCAATTACCATTAAAATAGAATTTCGAAATAATGGCTCTATCAATCATTTTTTTCTGGCTATCCAAAATTAGATATAGTAATAGAGAAACTCTCTGAACATTGTATGGTCACTTAGCAGCAAGTTAGGAAAAATTGGTGCCAAGCGTTTCCATTCTTTTGCTTTTAGAGCTTAACAAACTTAGCGAACCTGCAATAAAAATATTTGGAAGTATAGCAGGGCTGATTATTACAATAGCAGTGTGGCTTTACGAAAAAAGAAATTCAGAATTACATGACGATTTAATTTGCCGTGCAAGGAAAATTGAAAGTGAATTAAAAATTGAAACGGGTCAATTTTTAGGAAGAAAATCAAACTCTTCCTTTTTCGTAAAGCATGATATTGCCTTGAAAATTATTTATTTTACTTCGATGATTGCATGGTCAGTTTTTATTGTTTACCAATTTTTCATTTTGTTTTAAAGGATATGTCATTGCACCTAATTCTACTCTATTTACAAACAGAGGACAACATTAAATCGAAACACCATGCAGACAAAGAAGCACGAACCGCTTACATTGGGTTTGCCAAAATGGGGGCAGACGGAAGCAGTGTTTCAACTTTTGTAATTCTATTGTGCCACATATCCAGCTTGACGTTATTAATTTAGCTATGTACAAATCATCAACTTTTATTTATAAATTTAGCTTCAGTTAGCCGGGCTGACGGAATTCTTGCCCCCACTTCGGCAAGCCCCACCGTAAGCAATTATTCAAACCTCAAATTCAATGACGTACCAATTAGACCAGAAATTTCTTAATGCAATTGATTCATTAAAGGAGTATGGAATTAAAGTTAACCCCAATGGCATTAGTAGGCTATACGATAACCTAAAGCTATATCAACAGGACAGAAACAATCCAGAATACCCCTTGTATCTTGTTTTGAGAGAATTAGGAAGCAAAACGTACCTCCCAATAGACAAAGTAGACGAGCAATTAAGTGATGATATTTCGACAATTGTTTTTGAAAACTATTTTGCAGAATCAAAAGACCAAACCATATCATATATCCTAAGAGAGATTCAGCGAATTTCTAAAGGAAACTTTACTAGCGCCGTTTTAAATGAAACAGTCTACGATGAAGATGGCGACCAAACATCTGTAACAATACAATTCACACTCCTTGACAAAAACTTAGAGTTAACCCATGAAGATGAATATGGCGATGGTTCACTATTAGAAGGGTTTTTATCTGAAAAATTACTGCCAGCTTTAAAAGGTTCCATAACTAGCGGACACATTTTATATACTTGCGAATTTTCTATCAATTTAATATACTTTGAGACTGCTAGCGACCGCGATAAGTTCAAGCTAGACTTTAATTATTACCAAGAAATATAACTGCTTACAATAACTAAGCTTTCGTTGCGTCCGCAGGACGAACAATGAAAGCGATGTTGAACGAAACCGCTGTTCATATTATGGGGTTATTGATGAGGGTGGCAGGGGTAAAACATATTCAAAACAGACAGGCAATTTTCTACAGGCGTATTTTTTTGTCAGGATTAGCGAATAAATACGTCAATTTATTTTCATCAGCACAAAGCTACCCTTACCCATAATTTAGTTACAGGCAATAATTTGTGTCACCAATAAATATTTTGCAGGTGGCCCCCGCTTACCAAAAACTTCAATCGTTATCATGGTACCTGTTTTGCAAGCAGGGCATTTATGCAAACGTGTTTGGGGCTCTTTGGGTTGTATTGTTACACCCAATCTCTGTTGCAGGTCTTTCAACTTTTTTCGCTTCCACGTGCTGCTTAAAAAACCATAATGCCTGATGCGTACAAAACGATGCGGCAAAATATGCATGGCAAAGCGGCGTACAAATTCCTGTAAGTTTAAGTGCATTTCTTTTTTAATGCCCTTATCCTTATAATCTTTGTATTGAAAGATTACGCCCGATTGGCTTACCGATTGTATGCGTTGGTTACTGATGGCTACCTTGTGGGTGTAACGGCCTAAATATTCTATTACACTTGACGGATTGCCAAATGGTTTTTTAGCATACACCACCCAATTTTTTGCAAACAAACTTTCTATTAAGGCCTTATCATTATAATTTTGCCGGCGCAAATGGCTTACATATTTAGCTCTGAATATTTTACTCATTGCTTTTACAGGAAATAAAAATTTATCCTTCGTATGTATTTTTTGCCAATTACCTTTTACATCTATACCCGCACCGGGCACTATGCAATGCAGGTGCGGATGCAGTGATAAGTTTTGTCCCCATGTATGTAAAATACATATCATGCCCAATCGCAATTGTTTTTGTCCGCCGAATTTTTGCAATGTTTGCCAAGCGCTTTCAAATAAAGTATTGTACACTAATTGGGGCTGATGCAGACAAAGTTGATTCAACTCACTTGGCAATGTAAACACTACATGATAATACACCGCGGGCAATAATTCTTCTTCCCGTTTTTGTATCCATTGCACACGCCGATGCCCCAGGCATTTTGGGCAATGCCGGTTGCGACAGGAGTTGTAAGAAATATGTACCGTACCGCAACTTGTGCAGGCATCTACATGGCCGCCGAGTGCAGCTGTGCGGCAGTGTTGTATGGCACGCAGTGTTTTTAATTGATGTACATGCAATCCTGATTTTTCTACCTCATCGCCCAACAACTCAATGGCGGCGGCTACTTCGGTTGCGGTGCGCATTTTGCAAATAAGGTATCCAGCGGACTGAATGATTTTAGATTTTCTAATTGGCATACATGCAAATACTCCATCGTGGTTTCTATGGATTGATGGCCCAATAAATCTTTGAGTGTTACGATGTTGATACCATCTTCGAGCAAATGCGTGGCATAGCAATGGCGCAGGGTGTGTGTATGCACTTCTTTGGTAATGCCTGCCTGTTTGGCAATTGATTTTACAATCCATTGTACGCCACGCTGACTGTAGCGGCTATCAAAGTCGCCGCCGGCTCGTTCGGCAGGTTTGCCATTGAATAAATAGTCTTTTGGCTGTTCGCCGGCAATATATTTTTGTATGCCCCGTATTAAATGATGGCTCAATGGAACGTACCTGTCTTTGTTGCCTTTGCTTTGTACAATATGCAGTTGCCTGCGGTCAAACTGCAAATCTACCAGGCGTATATTACGCAGCTCCATACAGCGCAATCCGCAACCGTAAATTAAACCGATGAGGATGCGGTGC
>CAVZXS010000010.1:0-200160 GCA_963779325.1 uncultured Bacteroidota bacterium
CTCGAACCCGCGACCTCCGCCGTGACAGGGCGGCATTCTAACCAACTGAACTACCGATCCAAAAAATATTTCAAGAACTAAATATAATTAAGTCAACAAGTTTTCTACTCGAAGCCTTCTCCACAACGCTGTGGGGATGACAGGTCATCATTTTAATCCCGATAACTATCGGGAAACTACCGATCCAATTATTTTAAGTAAGAACTTATTGCACACTTCCCCCTAATTTGGGGTGGCAAAGATAAGGGATTTGCCTTTTTACCGGCAAAAGTTTTTACGCTTTTTTATACATAGTTACTTTTTCCTGAAACGCTGACTTTCAATTATATAAATCTTATAGCTGTATCCTGAACCGCTTTCATATCTTTGCCCATCTCAAATATCAGACTACATGCTTAAAGTCGGCGTTTTCGGTACCGGTCATCTCGGAAAATTTCATTTAAATAACTGGAAAGAAATTCCCGATGCAGAATTGGTTGGTTTCTTTGACCCGAATGACGATACGGCTAAAGAAGTATCTGACAAATACCAACTTGCCCGCTTTTTGGATGTAGACGCTTTGATGGATGCCTGCGATGCGGTGGATATTGTAGCCCCTACCACTTTTCATTTTGAGTTATGCAAAAAAGCCATCCGCAAAGGAAAGCACGTATTTGTAGAAAAACCACTGGCCAACAGTATGGAAGAGGCCCGCGAATTGGTTAAACTTTCCAAAGAATCAAATATAAAATTCCAGGTAGGACATGTAGAAAGATTTAATCCTGCTTTTCTTGCAATGAAAGATGTACCGCTTAACCCGATGTTTATAGAAGTACACCGCCTGGCACAATTTAATCCGAGAGGTACAGAAGTAAGTGTTATTCTCGATTTGATGATTCATGACATTGACATCATACTGAATATTGTAAATAGTGATGTGAAAAATATATCGGCAAGCGGTGTAGCAGTAATGACGGATACACCGGATATTGCAAACGTAAGAATTGAATTTAATAACGGCTGCGTGGCCAATCTTACATCCAGCCGCATATCTATGAAAAAAATGCGCAAAATGCGGCTCTTTCAAAAAGATGCATACATTGGCATTGATTTCCTGAATAAAAAAACCGAGATCATTAAACTGAAAGAAGCGCAGGACAATAATGTTTTTAGTTTTGATATAGAAACCAATGCCGGTAAAAAAACAATCGCCATCTCCAACCCGACAGTGCCTGAAGTGAATGCTATTAAAAAAGAGCTCTCCGCATTTAAGGATGCCATACTGAATAATACGAAAACCATTGTTACGGAAATTGACGGTTTGATGGCAATGGATGTAGCTCACCAAATACTGGACAAAATAGGCAACAACGTTTTATCAAGATAAGCCGGAATGAATAGTAACAAACCGATATCTGCCGCTTGGTACGCCGTAGTAGATTTTATTACTGCCGCAATGGCCTGGGGCTGTTTCTTTTTTGTTCGTAAATATTTATTAAATGAAGCCATCTCCTCATCCGGTAAATTACAGGTTGATAATAAATTTCTTCTCGGCATACTTTTTATCCCGGCATGTTGGCTGTTGTTTTACGGCTTGGTAGGTACTTATCACTCTCTGTACAAAAAATCCCGGTTGATGGAGATTACTGCAACTTTTGTTTGCAGTCTCCTCGGTACCGGTATTCTCTTTTTTGTCTTTCTGCTTGATGATGCAAAAAGTAATTACAGTTACTACTATGCCGCATTTGCTTCATTGTTCAGCATACATTTTCTTTTTACCATTACCGGGCGCCTGTCCCTGTTGAGTATTGTAAAAAAACAATTGCTGGCCGGGAAAATAAAATTTAATACCCTGGTGATAGGCAGCGGCGAAAACGCGGTAAAAATTTTTAAAGAAACACAAAAAGGTTTGAGAGAAGGCGGTTTTTATTACGCAGGATATATAGCCCCCGATAATAACGGCAAAACGGGTATTGGCAAACTGCTCCTTAAGCTTGGTGAATTAACAGAATTGGAAAAAGTAATTGACGAAAAAAATATCAGTCAAATAGTTATCGCAGTAGAAAAACATGAACAGCCTTTGCTGGAAAATATTATAAACCGGTTGAGTGAAAAAGATGTAGAGATAAAAATTCAACCCAACACATTGGATATACTTTCCGGCTCGGTACGAACAAGTAATGTAATGGGCGCCGTATTGATAGATTTAAAAACAGGATTGATGCCCGAATGGCAACAAAATATAAAACGCATTACGGATATTCTTTTCTCAATTACAGCATTAATTCTTCTTTCGCCTTTGCTGCTGTATGCTGCATTAAGAGTAAAATTTACCTCTGCCGGTGCTGTATTTTTTCTCCAGGAAAGAACCGGCTACAAAGGAAAGCCGTTTACCATGTATAAATTTCGTTCCATGGTAACCGATGCGGAAAAAGACGGCCCCGCTCTTTCATCCGATCATGATTCGCGTATTACAAAATGGGGCAAAACGATGCGCAAATGGCGATTGGATGAACTACCCCAGTTATGGAATATCTTGTCGGGTGATATGAGTTTGGTAGGACCAAGACCCGAAAGAAAATTTTACATTGATCAAATTATACCGAAGTTTCCTTATTATAAATATTTGCTGAAAGTAAAACCCGGGCTAACAAGCTGGGGCATGGTACAATATGGTTACGCCGAAACCGTTGAAGCAATGGTAGAGCGAAGCAAATTTGACCTGTTGTATATCGAGAATATTTCGCTGGCGCTGGATTACAAAATTATGCTTCATACCATACGCATTATTTTGAAGGGAAAAGGCAAGTGAGTGCTAAATCAGAAGCAGAAAGTCAGAAGCCGGATAGAGCAAATTATTTTATTCGAAACATAAGTCTCATATTTTATAATGCCGTTTTTTGCTTTTACTTTTGTTTTAAACCCGTTAGATAATGATTATACCCGACCGTAAGAGTCTTTCAAGTTCGTTATGCATCGTTTTAAAGGCAACCGTACGCCAATTACAACTGCATCGCCGGCATAAGTTAAACCGGCTTTTTATAATTTTTTTTTACTTTTTACTTTTTACTTTTTACTTTTCGCTTTCTTCATTCAGCCAAAAGAAATACACACAACAGCAAGTCAATTTTACCATTGATGTAAGTCTTGATGATAAAGAACATGCACTGTCGGGTTTCGAAAAAATTGAATACATCAATAACTCACCTGATACGTTAACTTTTATATGGTTTCATTTATGGCCTAATGCTTATAAAAATGATAAGACCGCTTTCAGCGATCAACTTTTAGAAAACGGCAATACAAAATTTTATTTTTCAAATAAAGAACAGCGGGGTTATATCAATAAGTTAGATTTTAAAGTAAATAATGTAACAGCTAAGTCAGAAGACCATCCGAAATATATTGACATAATAAAATTGATTTTACCCGCACCCCTTGCTCCCGGCGAAAAAGCATTAATCACCACCCCGTTTTTTGTAAAGCTGCCGTATAATTTTTCACGCGGCGGGCACGACAGACAAAGCTACCAAGCCACACAATGGTTTCCTAAACCTGCAGTATACGATCATAAAGGATGGCACCCCATGCCCTATCTCGACCAGGGAGAATTTTACAGTGAGTTTGGAAATTTTGATGTGCGGATAACAGTACCTGAAAATTATATAGTAGCTGCTGCAGGAGAATTACAAAATGAAGAAGAGTTGACGAAGCTGAAACAAAAAGCGGAGTCTTATGAAAGAGATTTGAAAATTTTTATTGACACTAAAAAAAGTTTGAGTAAAAAAGCAAACCCGCCGGATAGTACTCCTGTTTCTGCGAAGACGACCAAAACATTACAATATAAACAAAATAATGTACACGATTTTGCCTGGTTTGCCGATAAAAGGTTCATCGTTAATTATGATATTCTGAAATTATCTTCAGGCAAAGCACTTGATGTGTTTACCTATTACTTACCATCGCAATCATCAGTATGGGCCGAAAGTATTGCATACAGCAAAAAATCAATTCTGCATTACTCAAAACTTGTCGGTGAATATCCGTATAGTATTGTAAGCGTTGTACAAGGGCCGCAAAGTTTTGGCGGCGGCATGGAGTATCCCACCATCACCGTATTATCGCCTACTGATGACAGGAAAGAACTTGAATATACCATCGCCCACGAAATAGGTCACAACTGGTTTTACGGAATTTTGGCGAGTAACGAACGCAAGCACCCCTGGATGGATGAAGGCATTAATACGTTCTATGAAAAGCGGTATATCGCCGGCAGTTCACATCACTATGATGTTAATGCCGGGCTGAAAACTTTTGAAATGAAAGCGGCTGACAAAACAGATCAACCGATCAATCTTTCTTCGGAACAATTTACAGCTGACAATTATGATTTATCGGTATATGAAAAAACCGCTGCATGGATAGCTTTGCTCGAAAAAGAATTAGGAACCGAAGTCTTTAATAAAGCCATGCAGAATTATTACATGCAATGGCAATTCAAACATCCTTATCCCGAAGATTTTAAAAAAGCCTTAGAGCTCAGTACAGGGAAAAATCTTGATTCATTATTCGCGTTATTAGATGAACCCGGGCTTTTGCCCAACCAAATAAAATCGGGAACGGAAATAAGCAACCCTGTATCTTGGATTGGTTTTGGAAAAGAGAAAGTAAAAAATACTATCACCATTCTTCCGGCTATGGGTATCAACAGTTACGATAAGCTTATGATTGGCGGTTTATTCACCAACTACCGGCTTATTAAAAATAAATTCCAATTTCTGCTTATGCCTATGTACGCCACCGGCTCCAAACAGTTGGTTGGTTTGGGTAAATTAAATTACAGTTTTTATCCTTCGGGTATTTTTCGAAAGGCCGATATTTTTCTAAACACATCCCGTTTCACCATTGATGATATTGAAAAAGATGATGGCGAAAAAATATACCAACAGTTCACAAAAATTGTCCCGGGCATACGATTGACATTAAAAGAAAAAAATCCGCGCAGCACATTAGAAAGATTTGTACAATGGAAAACTTTTATTATGAGCGAAGACGGCTTACGATTTTCAAGAGATACAAGTTTTATCGGCACAGATACTGTAATCACTAATAATATAACCAAGCGAGAAGAGACACGTACGCTTAATCAGTTAGTATTAGTGGCACAAAACAGGAGAGCATTATACCCCTACAAAGCAGAATTGAAAATAGAACAGGGAAAAGGATTTGTACGTTCTGCATTTACCGGCAATTATTTTTTTAATTATGCAAAAGAAGGCGGATTGGATGTTCGTCTTTTTGCAGGCTACTTTCTTTATACCGGTGGTAAAACCATTACCAAACAATTTGAAACAGATCGCTATCACCTCAATATGACCGGCGCCAACGGTTACGAGGATTATACATACAGCGATTATTTTGTAGGACGCAACAAATTTGAAAAAATGCCTTCGCAGCAAATAATGATTCGCGACGGAGGTTTTAAAGTTCGCACCGATTTACTGGCAAATAAGGTTGGTAAAACTGACGGTTGGTTGATGGCGGCGAATTTCGCTACAAGTATTCCGTCAGGCCTGAATCCCTTGAGTGTATTACCTTTTAAAATTCCGTTGAAATTTTTTGCAGATATAGGCACCCACTCCGATGTATGGAAAAAAGATGCCGAAGGCGACCGTTTCCTTTTTGATGCGGGCATTCAGTTGTCATTGCTGAAAGAAACGATACATATTTACGTTCCGTTTATTTACAGCGCTGTTTACAAAAATTATATTCAGTCAACTATTGAGAAAAAAGGAAGACTGTCGAAAACTATTTCTTTCTCCATTGATATTTCTAATTTGGATTTCAAGAAATTTAACAGAAATATCAGTTTCTAAATGCACCGGAGCCGTCACATACAATATGTTAGCCAAAATGAAATAGATAAAGTAAAGTGGGATGCATGCATTGACAAAGCAGGTAACGGATTAATTTATGCCTATTCATTTTACTTAGACCGAATGGCCGCCAATTGGGATGCCTTGGTATTGAATGACTATGAAGCAGTAATGCCGCTGACCTACAACAAAAAGTACGGCATTCATTATTTATATCAACCCTTTCTTTCTGCTCAATTAGGTCTGTTCGGCACGGGTGTGGATGCGGGAATGTTAAAATATTTTCTTGATACTGTTCCCGTAAAGTTTAAGTATTGGGATATTTATCTTAACCATAAAAATCTTTTCTCGTTAGAAAAGTATGTGATTTATGAAAGAATCAATTATGTTTTGAGTCTGAATAAAAATTACGGAGAGCTTTACAATAATTACAGGGAAAATACAAAACGTAATATTAAAAGGGCGCTGCAGGCGGGTTGTTATACAGCAACTGATTTTGATCCGGCGGAAGTTATTCGGTTAGCGAAAGAACAGGTACTGCTATTTGGAGAAGGTAAAACTGATTTTGAATCATTTACAGGCCTGTATAATTTTTTACACCAAAGAAAACAAGCTCTCACTTACGGCATCTATTCAGCAAACAAACAACTACTGGCTTCCTGTATTTTTTTCTTCTCTCACAAGAGGGCTTATTATATTTTAGTAGGTAATCATCCCGACGGAAAAACAATCGGCGCATCACACATGCTGATAGACGCATTTATAAAAAATCATGCGGGGCAAGATATGCTGTTAGATTTTGAAGGTTCCGACATTCGTAACCTGGCTTTTTTTTACAGCAGTTTCGGCGCTGCGGAAGAAAAATATGCTGCCGTAAAATTAAACAGGCTTCCTTTCTTTTTGAAATGGCTGAAAAAATGAGGTTAGAAGTCAGAAGTCGGAAGTCAGATTTCCTCTTCCCATTGTTGCTTTCCTATCTCTAATTTCTTCATGCCTCTGACTTCCTGCTTCTGACTTCCGACTTCTGTTCTCTCTCCTCAAATATCTTTTCTGCTACCAACAAATCAATAGGTTTTGTAATCTTTATATTCGTTTCTTCGCCTGCTATTAAATTTATTTTTATACCAAACGCTTCTACCACATTGGCTTCGTCTGTAAATTTTTCTTTGTAATCTATTTTAAATGCAGGCAATAAAATTTTACTGTGAAAAGTTTGAGGGGTTTGTATCAGCATCACGTCATCCCTGTCAAGCAATTTATTTTCCCCGTTCACTACTAATCGTACCGTCTCGTTACTGGACAATGCGGGTACGGCATTACCCGTTTCCAATGCGTTTTCATAGCACCGCTTAAGCAGGTCATCTGTCACCAGGCACCTTACAGCATCGTGTACAAAAACAATAGATTCCTCATATATTAATGATAAACCTTTTTTTACCGATTCAAATCTTGTTTCGCCCCCAATCGTTATTTGTATGCGGCTTTTATCAAACCAGGCGTCTATAATTTCGCGGCCATGATCGGTATGCTCTTTCGGTAAAACGAGTATGATTTGCAAATCATCGAATGTTTTTAAAAAAGTGTCGATCGTATAATAAAGCAGCGGTTTATCTTTTAACAATAAAAATTGCTTGGGCAAATCGGCTCCCATTCTTTTACCAAGACCACCTGCAACTATAACGGCGTATTTTCTCATCTGTATGGTATAAAATTATTATGCAAATATGAATAAAAAAACCGGTATCATTTTTATTCTGTTTACAGGTATGTTTTATTAGATTTGTTTTTTAATATGAAAAGAGTCCCCTGTTTTGTATTATCTTTTGGTTCTACAGTCGTCCTGCTAAGAAGGTATGTTTCACATCTTGCTTTCAGCAAGCAAATACTGCCTTTATCTAAGCTTATTTTTATTTTTTTGATTATTAATCTAAGCTCATGCAGTACCAAATCTCTTCCCGAACAAAAACAGGAAATACTGGCCCTGAGAGAAATGAATGAATTGGCTACGGCCGAATATACCGTTACCAAAATAGTAAAAGCCGATGATGGTAAAACCTGGTTCAAATTCGGTGAACGAAAGATATTGATTTCCTGTACGGGCATTATAAAAGCAGGCATCGATTTATCATCTCTTAAAGAAGAAAATATCAGTATCAATGATAAAAACGTTACACTGTATTTGCCTCTTGCAAAAATCATTACTCTCAATATACCCGCCGAGAATATAAAAGTGGAGCATCAGCAAACCGGGATTTTGGAGAGATCAGTTTAACAATGAAGAACAAAACGCCTTGATGGTACTGGCGGAACAGCAAATCAGGAAAGTTGCCGATTCGTTGGGAATACTGCAATCGGCGCAGACTAATGCGCAAAGTTTTATCAGCGGCTTTTTAAAACGCCTGGGCTATAAAACCGTCAGTATTGAATTTAAAGTACCGCCAAAAACAAACAAACTTGGATAACAAAATAAGAAAAGGAATTCCCCGTTTTTTTTGGTATGCAGCCGGTATAGCCATCCTTTATTTTATTTTGGTAAGATTAGATGTGTTACCCTCGCTGCAAAATATTTTTTCATCCAAACCGATAACCATTGACAATACACCCGTATTTATAAAAGAAGTAAAAAATATAGCACAGTTAATGACTGTTATGTCGTATGATGAAGTAGTAATAGATTCTTCCAAAACAAAATCCGTAACATTACCTGCGCTGTTGTTTCCTTCACCCGCTTTACAAAAAAATAAACTCGTAGTTATAGCCCGGGGAAAAATTATTGCCGGTATTGATCTGCTGCAATTAGACGAAAAGAAAATATTTATTAAGGATGATTCCGTTTCGCTTACATTACCCGAAGTAAAAATCCTTGAAGCCATAGCCAATCCTTCCGATTATGAAATATTTACCGAAGAAGGAACCTGGACACCCGATGAAGTAAATGCAGTGAAAGTAAGGGCAAGAGAAAAAATGATTGCAAGAAGTATACAACAGGGAGTATTACAAAAAGCAGCTGTAAAATCAAAATTAGTAATAGAAAATTTTTTACGCAGTGCAGGATTTAATCGAATTGCGGTAAATTAATTTTATATAAATTTTTCACAATTACTAAGTTAAACGTGAATTGTCAGTTGTGAATAGTGAGCTTGTACCCGAAAGTGCATTCGCTCACTACTATCTACTCACCACTCATTTGTATATATCAATCTCCATTCTGCCGTTACTGTTTTTCATGGCCCGATACATTCCTTCACTATTAAAAACCATGGCTGCATTACCCTGCGCATCCACGCCAATCATTCCCCCCTCTCCTTCTATAGCTACTAATTTTTTATTTACTACTTCATCCATAGCCTGCTGCAGCGAATAATTTTTATATTCCATCAAGGCGCTTACATCATAGGCCGCTACGGCTTTCATAAATAGCTCGCCGTGTCCCGTAGCGCTGATGGCGCATGTTTTATTATTAGCGTAAGTGCCGCAACCAATAAGCGGTGTGTCGCCAACCCGGCCGAATTTTTTATTGGTCATACCGCCTGTGCTGGTAGCAGCGGCTATGTCCCCGTTTTTATCACAAGCAACGGCGCCTACCGTTCCAAACTTTTTTTCTTTATCCGCCGAAGCTTTAGCGAAGGAAGATGTATTAATATTATGATCAAGCGCTGTACTGTCCGAATCTCTTACATGCTCCCATTGATTGTAGCGAAACTCTGAATAAAAATATTCATCTGTTTCCAAGGGCATTTTTATTTCAGCGGCGAATTCAACGGCACCGTCGCCACTCAGCATTACATGCTCTGTACGCTGCATTACTTCATAAGCCAATGCTACCGGGTTACGTATGCCCTGTACACCCGCCACAGCACCCGCACGTAAATCTTTCCCGTTCATAACAGATGCATCCATTTCATGATGACCTTTATTGGTAAATACCGAACCGCGGCCCGCATTAAAAAGAATATTATCCTCTAAACTAATAACCGCTGCTTTTACTGCATCCAATGCGGTTCCGCCTTTTTCAAGAATGGAATAGCCCGCATTCAAAGCAGCAACCAAGCCGTCTTTGTATGCTTTTTCCAATGCGGGTGTCATATTTTTTTTAAGAATAGTACCCGCACCGCCGTGAATTGCTATTGTAAATTTTGACATGCTTGGATCAGATGATTTTATGAGAGCAAGAGCTCACACTCATGCAATAATTTTTCTTTATTAATTGCTACCGTACCTACTTCTTCGCAAACCAAGCCGCCGGCTATATTGGCTATCGCAGTCATCTGCTGTACATTTCGCGTTGCTGCGTATACCAATGAAGCCACTGCAATAACGGTATCACCGGCGCCGCTCACATCGGCAATACTTCTTACATGAGAAGGAATAAGTGCAGCGTCTTTACCCAGCTGATAAAAAACTCCTTTTTCGGAAAGTGTAATAAAGGATATGTTATGCTTTAGTAAATTATGCAGCTCATTATGTATGGATGAGAGTGCTTTCAGGTCAACGGTGTCCAATAAAAGATTCAACCCTTCTTTTACTTCCTTTAAATTGGGTTTAAAAATATCAACTCCTTTATACGTAAAGAAATTTTTTCTTTTAGGATCCACCGCGGTAAGAACACCCTGCTCCTTACAAAGGGCGATAACAGCTGTAATTAGTTTTTCGGTAAGCACGCCTTTATTATAATCTTCAAAAATAAGTATGTGCGGTTTTTCATTTTTTATAAACAGCTTTACTTTTTGCAGTAAAGCGTCTGCATCATTACCGGATAAATCGCCGGTTATCTCAGCATCCAAACGCATCATTTGCTGGTTACGGCTTATTATTCTTGTCTTATTGGTAGTAATGCGCCCGGCACTTTGAATCGAGTACTCCGTATTAATTGCTTTTTCCTTAAAGAGTTGTTGCAGCTTTTCAGCATCTTCATCCGCGCCGGTTACAGAAAGTACAAAAGCTTCGGCCCCCAAGGATTGTATATTCAGGGCTACATTACCCGCACCGCCGATACGGTAGTCTTTTTTTTGCAATGCCACAACCGGCACGGGAGCTTCCGGAGATATCCTTTCTACATTGCCCCACATGTAAGTATCCAGCATCACGTCGCCGATAACACCGGCTTTGATAGAAGGAAAGGATTGAAATAATTTTTTGAAATCCATATACTGCTTATGCTTTCTTTTGTTGGCTTACTGCAAAATAATACAACGGCACACCTGCCAATACAATACCTAATCCAATACCGGCGTACAAAGGCTTCATTGTTATAAGGAAAAAACAGAAGGTCAGTGCCATTATAATGTACAAAGCCGGCAATACAGGATAGCCAAATGCTTTATACGGTCTTTCAATATCAGGTCTTTTCTTTCTTAAAATAAAAATACCAAGAATGGTTAGTGCATAAAACAGTACTACTACAAACGAAACCATATCTAATAAATCTCCGTATTTTCCGCTCAAGCAAAGTAAGCAGGCAACAATACATTGTGCCCACATTGCATATTCGGGCACGGCGTTTTTATTCAATTCACCTGTTTTCTTAAAAAACAATCCGTCTTTTGCCATTGTATAATATACCCTGGCGCCTGATAATATCAAGCCATTATTACACCCAAAAGTTGAAACCATTATCATAACAGCAATTACGGTAGAACCGTCTTTCCCGAAAATTGCATTGGATGCCGCAACAGCTACCCTGTCACCTTCGGGAAAAGCAATGCCGTTCAAAGGCAATACATTTAAATACATAAGATTTGCCGTAACATAAATAACTGTCACTATCAGTGTTCCTAAAAAGAGGCTCAGCCCGATATTTCGTTTTGGGTTTTTTATTTCGCCTGCAATAAAAGTCACATTGTTCCATGCATCACTGCTGAAGATAGAACCTACCATCGCAGCCGCAATAGCGCCCATCAGGGCAGTGCCGCTGATCGAAGACCAGCTGCCTCCTTGTATGAAATCTCCATTCGGCTTTTGTTCCAACTTCAACGCATCAAAACCGGTTTGCCAATTCTCATTCCAAAAACTGTGTTTAGCGCAACAGAAACCCAAGTACTATAAGTCCAAAAAGTGAAATAAGTTTTGCCGATGTAAAAGTGGTCTGAATAATTTTACCACCCTTAATTCCCTTTGTATTTGTATACGTAAGAAAAACAATCAAAGCAATAGCAAGTACTTGTGCCGCACTTATTGAAAAATAATATTCCGGCTTTCCTAATTCATTCAACCCTTTTTCAATACCAAATAAAATATTTTTTTCGCCTAATGCGGGAATGAGATAGGCGGTAAATCTGCTGAAGGCAACACCTACCGCGGCAATAGTAGCAGTTTGAATTACTGCAAAAAAACTCCACCCGTATAAAAAACCGGCTAACGGATTAAAAGCTTCTTTAAGATAAACATATTGTCCGCCTGCTTTAGGATACATACCGCTTAATTCACCATAACTTACCGCAGCTGTAATGGTCATAAAACCGGTAATCAACCATACGGCTATCAACCAACCGGCGCTGCCTGTATATCTTGTAATATCGGAGCTGACAATAAATATACCTGAGCCAATCATTGATCCCGCCACTATCATCGTAGCATCCATTAGTCCAAGCGATTGTTTAAATGAAGTTTGATTTGACATATTTGCCGGTTTTAATGTTCAAGATAAGTATTTCACCGCATTTATATAAATTGAAAAGCCCCGAAGTTTCCGGGGCTTTCAAAATGACATTTTTATCATCTATTGCTTTTTCAGCTTATAGTCTTCATTCAATCCTTTTATTACATCGGCCGTAATATTAAAACTCGTGTCTTTGTAAAAAAACATTCCCGGCTCATAGGACATAATATATGAATACTTTTTATCGCTGTTATATTTACTCAAAAAATCCTCTATCCTCTTTTGTATATCTTTCAAACGGCGGCCCTGGTATTCAGTATAGGTTTCCATCATCGCTTGTTTTTCTTTACCGATACTTTGTTGCAGTTGCATTAATTCCTGTTTCGCAGCTTCATTTTGTTCGGGGGTTGTTACCGTTTTTTGCAATTGCTGCAAACGGTCATTGTATTTTTTTTCCAACCGCATGGCTTCTGAATTGTTCGCATCCTCTTTTTTCCCCAATTCTTTTCTTACATCTTTTATCATTTCGTAGTTACTGTCAATGGAATCCATTTCAAAATAAGCCATGCGAAATACAGGCGGTGTCGCACTGCTATCGGTTTTATCTTTCGGACCGCCGGCAACCGTATTCTTGCCGCTGAACTGCAGGTAAAATAAATATGCTACTGCCGCCAGCAACACAACATTTAAAATCAATGACACATTTTTCATTAACCGGTTTTTTTGCAATTTATGAACGAATGCAGGGCAAATATAATAAAAGCAATTACTTTATGAAACAGTTAACAGCGAAGGAAAAATACGCTGCCTGCCACAGGAAATCAGCAAGAAAGGAATAATAAAAAGGGAGCAAGATAGCCTTACTCCCCTTGGTTCATTTCCATGTTGTCAATTCCTTATTGTCAATTTGATTATTCCTCTTCATCAAAATTCATCGCTTCCTTGGTTGTTTGCAACAATTCATATTCTTCCTTGCTGCCCACAATCATGTTTTCAAATTCACGCAGACCCGTACCGGCCGGAATCAAATGACCTGTAATAACGTTCTCTTTCAGGCCAAGCATATCATCCGTTTTACCGTGTATAGCCGCGGAACTTAACACCTTGGTTGTTTCCTGGAATGATGCGGCTGATATCCAGCTTGGCACACCCAACGATGCTTTGGTGATACCCAGCAATGTAGGAGCCGAAGTAGCAGGTTTCGCATCGCGGAACTCAATCAATTTTTTATCGCTTCTGCGAAGTATAGAATTTTCATCTCTCAAATCACGCAGGGTAATAATCTGTCCCGCACGTACTTTGCCGGAATCGCCCGGTTCAGTTACTACTTTCTTATCAAAAATGTAATCGTTCTCTTCAATAAAGTCAAACTTATCTACCATATCATCTTCCAGGAATCTTGTATCACCCGGATCAACGATACTTACTTTACGCATCATCTGGCGAACGATTACCTCAATGTGTTTATCATTGATACGCACACCCTGCAAACGATAAACTTCCTGTATCTCATTTACCACATATTCCTGTACGGCAAACGGACCCCTGATGGCAAGAATATCAAGCGGCGCTATTTGTCCGTCGCTTAATGATGTACCTGCTTTTACAAAGTCGCCGTCCTGTGCAAGAATTTGTCTTGTAAGCGGTACTAAATATTTCCTGGTTACACCATCTTTTGCTTCAATGATGATTTCCCTGTTACCGCGTTTGATGGCGCCCATTGTTACCACACCGTCAATTTCAGAAACCACCGCAGGATTGCTCGGGTTTCTTGCTTCAAACAATTCGGTAACACGCGGCAGACCACCGGTGATATCTCTTAATTTACCCAACACACGAGGTATCTTAACCAATACCTGCCCTGCTTTTACTTCGTCGCCTTCTTCAATAACGATATGACTTCCGGTTGGTAAATTGTATATCTTTTTTTCTTTCCCTTCGATAAACAAAGAAGGAATTTTTGTTTTGTCTTTTGTTTCAATAACCACTTTTTCCCTGTGACCGGTTTGCTCATCCGACTCCTCGCGGTAAGTAATACCTTCCAGTACATTGTCAAAATGAATAACACCGCTCATCTCCGCTACTACCACATTGTTAAAAGGATCCCATGAACAAATCACATCGCCTTTATGTACTTTCTGTCCTTCTTTTACAGTAAGCGTAGCGCCGTAAGGTATATTATTTGTAATAAGTAAACGATCATTCTTCGTATCCATAATTCTTACTTCACCTGTACGACCGATAACAACCTGAACTTTTTCTTTCTCGCTGTTTTCAATGGTAACGGTACGTAATCCGTCAAACTGGATAGTACCGTCAAACTTAGCAGGCAATGTAGACTCTACAGAAGCAGAACCAGCCACACCACCCACGTGGAATGTACGAAGTGTTAACTGTGTACCCGGCTCACCAATTGATTGCGCTGCGATGATACCAACCGCATCACCTTTCTGTGCCAGGTAACCCGTCGCCAGGTTTTTACCGTAACACTTAACGCAACAACCGCGGCGGCTTTCGCAGGTAAGTACGGAGCGTATTTCAACCGTTTCAATACCCGCATCTTCTATTCTCTTGGCCAATTCAGGAGTAATGCCTTCACCGGCTTCCGCCAATAAAGTTTCAGAAATAGGGTCATACACATCATGCAATGATGTGCGACCGGCGATCCTGTCACTCAACGGTTCTATAATATCTTCATTATCTTTCAATGCGCTGGTAGCAATACCGCGCAATGTACCGCAATCCTCTTCTGTTATTACAACGTCTTGCGATACGTCAACCAAACGACGTGTTAAGTAACCCGCATCGGCTGTTTTCAATGCCGTATCGGCCAAACCTTTACGTGCACCGTGCGTAGAGATAAAGTAATCCAATACATTCAATCCGCCTTTAAAGTTGGAAAGAATCGGGTTCTCAATAATCTCTGAACCGGTAGAACCTGATTTTCTCGGCTTCGCCATCAAACCCCTGATGCCGGCCAACTGCTTAATTTGTTGCTTACTACCGCGGGCACCTGAATCAAGCATCATATACACAGAGTTGAAACCCTGCTTGTCGGCAGCCAACTCACGTATTAATGTTTCAGTAATTCTTGTATCCACACGGCTCCAGATATCTACTATCTGGTTATATCTTTCGTTGTTGGTGATTAAACCCATATTGTAGTTATCCCACACTTCATCTACTTCACCTTTCGCATTGTCCAGCATCTCTTCTTTTACATCGGGTATAATAAGATCATTGATGCTGAATGACAAGCCGCCCTGGAACGCCGTACGGAAACCTAAGGTTTTAATATCATCCAAAAACTTCGCCGTCTTCGGTACGTTGGTAATCTCAATTATATCACCGATGATTTCACGTAAATTTTTCTTCGTCAACAATGCATTTACAAATCCTACTTCGGCCGGAACGTGTTGATTAAAAATTACACGACCTACAGTAGTATCAATTAATTTATGCTCCAATAAACCATCCGCGTTACGAACATTGGCTTTTACTTTTATCCAGGCGTGTAAATCAATAACACCTTCGTTGTATGCAATGATTACTTCTTCCGCTGAGTAGAAAGCTTTGCCTTCGCCTCTCACTGTTTCAGCAGCATTGGTCTTTTTACCTTTTGAAATATAATACAGACCCAATACCATGTCCTGCGAAGGAAGAGTGATTGGCGTACCGTTTTGCGGATTCAAAATGTTGTGTGATGCAAGCATCAACAATTGTGCTTCCAAAATTGCCTGGTGGCTCAATGGTACGTGAACGGCCATTTGGTCACCGTCAAAGTCGGCGTTGAAAGAAGAACACACCAAAGGGTGTAACTGTATCGCTTTCCCTTCAATCAGTTTTGGTTGAAAAGCCTGTATTGATAAACGGTGCAAGGTCGGGGCACGATTGAGCAATATCGGGTGACCTTTCAAAATGTTCTCTAATATATCCCAAACTACGGCTTCCTTTTTATCAACTAATTTTCTTGCACTCTTTACTGTTTTTACTATTCCTCTTTCAATCAGTTTACGAATGATAAAGGGTTTGAATAATTCAGCACCCATATCTTTCGGTAAACCGCACTCATGCAATTTTAACTCAGGACCTACCACGATAACCGAACGACCTGAATAGTCTACACGCTTACCCAATAAGTTTTGACGGAAACGTCCCTGCTTACCTTTCAGTACATCGCTCAATGATTTTAATGCACGGCCGCCTTCTGCTTTTACGGCATTAGATTTACGGCTGTTGTCAAATAATGAGTCGATGGCTTCCTGCAGCATACGCTTCTCGTTACGAAGAATTACTTCAGGAGCTTTAATCTCCAGCAAACGCTTCAAACGATTATTACGAATGATAACACGACGATACAAATCATTTAAATCTGAAGAGGCGAAACGACCGCCATCCAAAGGAACAAGCGGGCGAAGCTCAGGCGGAATAACAGGAATATACTGCATTACCATCCACTCGGGGCGGTTGGTAATTCTTGTATTCGCATCGCGGAAAGCTTCCACTACGCTCAATCTTTTTAAAGCATCCGCTTTACGTTGTTGAGAAGTTTCGTTGGCAGCCGTATTACGCAAATCAAAAGACAACTGATCCAAATCGATACGCTGCAACATATCATGTACAGCTTCGGCACCCATTTTGGCAATGAACTTATTAGGATCATCATCAGGCAGGTACTGGTTATCTTTCGGCAGTGTATCTAATATGTCTAAATATTCTTCTTCTGTTAATAAATCACCGTAGTTCTGTCCTTTGTCTGCACGGATTCCTGATTGTATTACTACATATCTTTCATAGTAAACAATAGTTTCCAATTTCTTGGAACTTACACCAAGCAAATAACCAATCTTATTCGGTAATGATTTGAAATACCAGATATGTACTACAGGCACTACCAACTTAATATGTCCCATACGTTCGCGGCGAACTTTTTTCTCCGTTACTTCTACTCCGCAACGATCGCAAACGATACCCTTATAACGGATACGCTTATACTTACCGCAAGCACATTCATAATCTTTAACGGGCCCAAAAATTCTTTCGCAGAACAAACCGTCACGCTCAGGTTTGTAAGTACGGTAGTTAATAGTCTCAGGCTTCAGCACCTCGCCGAAACTGCGTTCCAGTATCGTATCGGGCGAAGCCAATCCGATTGTAATCTTTGAAAACGTAGGTCTTTGTTTGCTTTCTTTTCTAAATGACATATTATTTTTAGCTTTTAGCTTTTAGCTGCGAGCTGCGAGCCCGTTGCTAATAGTAATAAAATTTCTTTTTGCTTTAAAGGAGCTCACAGCACATAACCGGCAGCTCGTGGTCTTTTTTAATCAAACTTTAAATCCAATCCCAATCCTCTCAATTCATGTACCAATACATTGAATGATTCAGGTATACCCGGCTTAGGAATGTTTTCACCTTTCACAATGGCTTCGTATGTTTTGGCGCGGCCAATGATATCATCTGACTTCAGGGTTAATAACTCCTGCAGAATATTTGATGCACCATAAGCTTCCAATGCCCATACCTCCATCTCACCAAAACGTTGACCGCCGAACTGTGCTTTACCACCCAACGGTTGTTGTGTAATCAAGCTGTATGGTCCTATCGAACGGGCATGCATTTTATCATCAACCATGTGGTGCAGTTTAATTACATAAATAACGCCCACCGTGGCCTTCTGATGAAAACGTTCGCCTGTTTCGCCATCATATAAATAAGTGTGACCGTACAAAGGAATACCGGCTTCATCGCATAACGTAGCAATTTCATCCGTACTGGCGCCGTCAAATATCGGTGTAGCGAAACGCCTGTCTAATTTTTGTCCGCACCATCCCAATACAGTTTCGTAAATCTGTCCCAGGTTCATACGACTTGGTACACCCAACGGGTTCAATACAACATCTACCGGTGTTCCGTCTTCAAGGAACGGCATATCTTCCTGGCGAACGATTCTTGCCACAATACCTTTGTTACCGTGACGGCCCGCCATTTTATCTCCCACTTTCAACTTACGTTTGATAGCCAAATAAACCTTCGCCAGTTTCAATACACCGGCAGGTAATTCGTCACCAATTGAAATATTGAATTTCTCTCTCTTATATCTCCCTAATTCTTCGTTGTACTTAATGGTAAAGTTGTGCAGCAATGTATTGATCTGGTCATCCACTTTCGCATCACCTGTCCAACCCAACGGGTTAATGTTCATATAATCTAAACCCGAAAGATTTTTGGCGGTAAACTTAGCACCCTTACCAATTTGCACTTCACCAAAGTTGTTGCTTACACCTGCCGAAACATGATCTTTCAGCAAGGTTTGCAATTTCTCAAGTAATACTTCCATTACATCAGCTTCATTCTTTTCATGCACTTTCTCCAATTTTTCTACCAGTGCTTTCTCTCTTACTTTAGCATTCTTATCTTTCTTGGCTCTTTGGAATAATTTCTTACCGATAATAATACCTTCTACTCCGTTCGGCGCTTTTAAAGAAGCGTCTTTCGCATCACCGGCTTTATCACCAAAGATGGCTCTCAACAATTTTTCTTCCGGTGTAGGATCACTTTCACCTTTTGGTGTAATCTTTCCTATTAAAATATCACCTTCCTTAATAGTTGCACCAATTCTGATGATACCGTTCTCATCCAAATCTTTTGTCGCTTCTTCGCTTACGTTAGGAATATCCGGCGTTAATTCCTCTTCGCCCAATTTGGTATCTCTTACTTCTAATTCATATTCAGAAATGTGAACCGAAGTAAACATATCTTCTTTCACCACTCTCTCACTGATTACGATAGCATCCTCAAAGTTGTAACCCTTCCACGGCATGAATGCCACTTTAAGATTTTTACCCAATGCTATTTCACCATTCTGAGTTGCATATCCTTCGGTTAAAAAATCTCCGTTCTTTACCGTTTGACCTTTTTTAACCGCAGGCTTCAGGTTAATTGAAGTCTCCTGGTTTGTTTTTATAAACTTAGTAAGCCTGTAAATGATTAAGTCATCTTCAAAACTTACCAGCTTCTGCGCTTCGTTACGTTTGTAGCGAACATGAATTTCATTGGCATCTACATACTCTACTACGCCATCGCCGTCTGCATGTATTTGAATCCTTGCATCACGGGCAGCCTTGCCTTCCAAACCTGTACCTACAATCGGCACATCAGGACGGATAAGCGGCACAGCCTGGCGTTGCATGTTTGATCCCATCAATGCACGGTTGGCATCATCATGCTCAAGGAACGGAATTAATGAAGCACTCAAACCAACGATTTGGTTGGGAGCTACGTCCATAAATTCCACATCCTTTTTATCCAATATCGGGAAGTCACCTGTTTCGCGACTTACAATTTTTTCTTCTTTAAAATTTCCTTTTTCATCTAACGGCGTATTGGCCTGCGCAATCTTGGCCAAATCTTCTTCCTCGGCACTCAGGAAAGTTAGTTCCTTCATGTTCACTTTACCGTCATGTACTTTACGATAAGGTGTTTCAATAAAGCCCATCTCATTAATTTTGGCATGTACACAGAGTGTAGATATCAAACCGATGTTTGGTCCTTCCGGTGTTTCAATGGTACATAAACGGCCATAGTGAGAATAGTGTACGTCACGAACCTCGAAACCTGCTCTTTCACGACTTAAACCACCCGGTCCGAGTGCGGAGATACGACGCTTGTGCGTTATCTCACTCAACGGATTGGTTTGATCTAAGAACTGTGATAATTGAGAAGTACCGAAGAATGAATTGATAACACTTGATAGCGTTCTTGCATTAATCAAATCAACCGGCGTAAACACTTCATTATCTCTTACGTTCATCCTTTCGCGAATGGTACGTGCCATACGTGCAAGACCAACGCCGAACTGAGCATACAACTGCTCGCCCACCGTACGTACACGACGATTGCTTAAGTGATCAATATCATCAATCTCGGCTTTACCGTTGGTAAGGCGTACAAGGTATTTGATGATAAGAATGATATCTTCTTTCGTCAGTGTCTTTTGCGTTACAGGGGCATCAATATTTAACTTGCGGTTAATTTTATAACGACCTACTTCGCCTAAGTCATAACGTTTATCGCTGAAGAATAATTTATCAATAATACCACGGGCAGTTTCATTATCAGGGGCATCAGCGCCGCGCAATTGGCGATAGATATGCTGCACCGCTTCCAACTCACTGTTCGAGGTATCTTTATTTAATGTATTGTAAATAATGGCATAGTCTCCGCCTACATCTTCTTTCTGAATGAAAATGCTCTTGATATCCATTTCTACGATCATCTCAATCGCTTCTTCATCCAATACCTGGTCACGCTCCAATATTACTTCGTTACGCTCAATGGAAACCACCTCCCCGGTATCCTCATCCACAAAATCTTCCACCCAGCTTCTCAACACACGGGCTGCCAAACGGCGACCGATATGTTTGCTCAAAGCTTTTTTATCAACGTTTATTTCATCGGCCATACCAAACAGCTCAAGAATATCTTTATCTGTTTCGTAACCTATTGAACGAAGTAATGTAGTAACAGGGAATTTTTTCTTACGGTCAATGTAAGCAAACATCACATTGTTGATGTCTGTTGCAAACTCCATCCAGGCACCCTTAAAAGGAATTACCCTTGCAGAGTAAATCTTGGTTCCGTTCGGATGAATGGATTGACCGAAGAATACACCGGGTGAACGGTGTAACTGAGAAACAACTACCCTTTCAGCACCGTTAATTACAAAGGTACCGCGGGGAGTCATGTAAGGTATATTACCCAAAAACACGTCCTGCACAATTGTTTGGAAATCGACGTGTTCTTCGTCATTACAACTTAAACGCAGCTTTGCCTTTAAAGGCACGGCGTACGTTAATCCTCTCTCCATACACTCTTCGATGGTGTAGCGGGGCGGATCAATAAAGTAGTCAAGAAATTCCAGGACGAAAATGTTGCGGGTGTCAGTGATAGGAAAATTATCTTTGAACACACGAAACAGACCCTCGTTGTTACGCTTATCAGGAGTAGTTTCCAACTGGAAAAACTCTCTGAAAGATTGGATCTGGATGTCTAATAAGTCGGGAGCATCTGAAAGATGTTTGATTTTGCCGAAATCAACCCGTTGATTCATTTTTGTTGAAGACATATGAGTAAAAACCGGTTTTAAAAAGTTCGCAGACGTACAAATCATTCTCCGGCTCTTCTTTTTTACAAAACAAAAGCCGATGAAAATCAGTTACTTATTCATGATTTGAAACGTCAAGATGTATTTGGCCAAAATTAAGGATGGCAAAGGTAAGTGTTTGAAACCAACAAACAAGAAAAGTTGTGAACAAAGATTGTACCTAAAATACCACTAACAGGTTATTTTTTTGTTCTTTAAGACCGCCTATATTTATAAAAAATCTGCCGATGCATTGGAAAGACATTGTCAAGGACTATCTCACCTTTACCAGGAAAGAACGAATCGGGATTTTTATCCTGGTAATATTAATCCTGGTAATATGGTTTTTACCTGCGATGATTGGCTCCCGAATCAGTGCAGGCTTGATAAAGGCCGATACAAGTTGGATGTCGGCGGCAAAGAGGCTGGAAATAAAAGACAGTTCTTTTGACCGAAAAAAAGGCTCTCAAACTTATGATGACGCGGATGGAAACAGTTATGCATTTGACAGGAGGACTTACAACAGCGGCAACTATTTTAAAGGTGAACTTTTTTATTTTGACCCCAATACCCTTTCCGCCGAAGGATGGAAAAAATTGGGCTTACGGGAAAAAACCATCGGCACCATTCAAAACTACCTCGGCAAGGGCGGGCATTTTTACAAACCAGCGGATTTGCAAAAAATTTATGGCTTGTTCCCGAATGAGTTGGAAAGAATAGAGCCCTATATCAGAATAGAAAATAGCGAGCGGCAAAGCAACCTTGCCTACAAACAATCGAATGAAAATTTCCCGGCTAATACAAATTATGCTCCTCCTAAAGTTAGTAGATACAAAAATGTAGATATCAATAGCGCCGATACAGCATCGCTTATATCGCTGCCGGGTATTGGCAGTAAGTTGGCAACCCGTATCGTATCATTCCGCGATAAGTTGGGCGGTTTTTATTCTATAGATCAAATAAAAGAAACCTACGGCTTGCCTGATTCTTCTTTTCAAAAAGTAAAACAATACCTGAACATCAGTAATGCTTCGGTAAAAAAAATAAATATCAATACGGCTGCGAAAGATGAAATGAAAATGCACCCGTATATAAAATGGAATTTGGCCAATGCCATTGTTGAATACCGGAATCAACATGGAGAGTATAAAACTGTTGAAGATGTAAAAAAAATCATGTTGGTGACGGAAGATATATACTCCAAAGTATCTCCGTACCTGTCAGTACAATAAAAAACCCGGCTGTTTAAACCGGGTTTTAGTTTCTTATTAATTACAGAACTAATTAAGCTATTTCAACCCCGAAACTTAGATCGGGATTTCAATAACCTTAGGCTATCTCAACATCAGCGCCTGCTTCTTTCAGCTTATTAGCTACTTCTTCAGCTTCCGCTTTTGTTACGCCTTCTTTAACGGGCTTCGGAGCGCCGTCTACCAATTCCTTAGCTTCTTTCAATCCTAAACCGGTTAAATCTTTTACAATCTTAACTACGTTAAGTTTGGAAGCACCACCGCTTTTCAGAATTACATCGAATGCAGTTTTCTCAGCTACAGCTGCTGCGCCGCCGCCGTCGCCGCTTGCTACAACTACCGCTGCAGCAGCCGGCTCGATACCGTACTCTGATTTTAAGAAATCAGCCAGTTCCTGTACATCTTTCACAGTAAGGGCTACTAATTGTTCTGCTAATTGTTTTACGTCTGCCATTTTGTTTTGTTTTAATTTTTACCGTCTTCATATCCTTCATCATAATCGAGATCCGACGGCGGGTTTAAAAAAATTTGTTTACCCCCATCTCCGCCACGGCGGAGAGTTATTTTCATTTCACCCGGGGGAGTGAAAATTTTATTACCGGTATTTACTTCAGACATCATAAATCAGACATCCGACTTCTTACTTCTGTTTTTTACTCAGCGTACAACAGCTTCTGCTTTCTTCTCCGCATTATGCAGCAAAGCGGCAATAACTCTCTTTGCCGGAGATTGCAACAATCCGATTACTTCACCAATCAACTCATTCTTCGTTTTGATTTGTGTAAGTGTTTTCAGGTTGTTATCGCCTGTATAAATATCACCGTTAATGAAAGCTGCTTTCAATTCAGGCTTTTCACCTTTGCTTTCTTTGCGGAAAGAACTGATGATTAAAGCGGGTTCTTTCGGATTTTCAGAAAACAATAACGCAGTTACTTTGTGTAATGAATCATACACACCTGCATAACGTTCTGCATCCAACGATTCCAGCGCTTTTTTAATCAGCGTATTTTTAGCCACTTTCATTTCTACGTTTTTATCAAAACATGCACGGCGCAAATTGCCCACCTGTGCTACTGTCAGTGATTCCGTATCGGTAACGTAGAAGTTGGTATATTGAGAGAACTTGCCTTTCAGCACTTCTATCACTTCGTTTTTTTGATCTTTAGTCATTTTATTAAGTTTTGACTTCTTTAAAATTTAAGTTTCTTCAAAAGCCCCTTCAAGCGGATGCGGGTTAATGTATAAATCCTTTTGTATCTATTGCAATACCCGGACTCATACTGCTCGCCATACTTAATGCTTTCAGGTATGTACCTTTTGATGAAGACGGTTTTGCTTTTATAATCGCATTGATTAATTCCTGGCTGTTCTCGGAAATTTTTTCGGGAGCAAAACTTACACGACCGATAGAAGCATGTATGATACCTGCTTTATCTACCTTGAATGCAATTTTACCGCCCTTTACTTCATTCACAGCGCCGGCTACATCATTGCTTACAGTACCCGTTTTAGGATTCGGCATCAGGTTACGCGGGCCTAATACTTTACCCAACTTACCAATCTTAGGCATTACCGATGGTGTGGCAATGATAACATCTACATCAACCCATCCGCCTTCAATTTTAGTAATGTACTCATCCAAACCTACGTAATCAGCTCCGGCTGCTTTTGCTTCTGCTTCTTTATCGGGAGGGCAAAGCACCAATACTTTTTTTGTTTTACCTGTTCCGTGCGGAAGAGTAACCGTACCGCGAATGGCCTGATCTGCTTTTTTAGGATCTACTCCCAAACGAATGTGCAGGTCAACCGACGCATCGAATTTTGTTGTGTTGATTTCTTTCACCAAAGAAGATGCTTCTTTGAGTGAGTATGATTTATTAGCATCAATTTTTGAATTGACTGCTTTTCTTTTTTTGCTGATAAATGCCATGTTAATTCTTTTAAAGTTTTTTCAAAGTAGCCTTTAAGGATTAGTTTTCCCAAGGAGCTTTACCGTCAACAGTTAATCCCATGCTGCGGGCCGTACCGGCTACCATGCGCATGGCGCTTTCAACAGTAAAACAGTTAAGATCAGCCATTTTATCTTTAGCAATAGCTTCTACCTGGTCCCATTTTACTTTGCCCACTTTGTTGCGGTTAGGTTCTTTAGAACCACTCTGCAACTTAGCGGCTTCCAGCAACTGAACCGCTGCGGGAGGAGTTTTGAGAACGAAATCAAAACTTTTGTCGGAATAAACGGTGATTAACACGGGAATTACTTTTCCCATTTTGTCCTGTGTTCTTGCATTGAACTGCTTACAAAATTCCATGATATTAATACCCTTGGAACCCAAAGCCGGACCGATTGGAGGTGCGGGGTTGGCCTGGCCACCCTTACACTGCAGCTTTACAAAGCCTGAAATTTCTTTTGCCATTTTTAAATCTTTTTTGGTGATAGCGACTTTTCGCACTGCCTGCGGCGGTATTACTTAGTCTCCCAAATTCATCAATATCGTCTCAATAAAATTGAGCCGATCAAAGAAAGAACTAATTGGGGCGGCGAAGGTAAGGGGAATTTTTTAAAAACAGGAGGCTCTATCGAAGATTTTTTATTGTATGCCTTTTATGCGAAATGCTGAAGGCTAAATGCCTAATGCACAAAAAATTCAACTTTAAATCTCTGCATTATGCGTTTAGTAACGGCCAATTTGTTATAAAACAAAAAACCACCCTGAAAACAAGATGGTTTTTGAAAAAATATATTTACATGTTACACTCTGAAGTGAGCAAATGCTTTGTTAGCCTCTGCCATACGGTGTACATCTTCTTTCTTTTTGAATGCAGCGCCTTCGCCTTTTCCCGCCGCTACTATTTCATTAGCTAATTTGTCCGCCATGCTGCGGCCGTTTCTTTCGCGGCTGTAGCGTATCAGCCACTTAATGCTCAAAGAAATTTTTCTGTCGGCACGTACCTCAGAAGGTATTTGGAAAGTAGCGCCACCAATACGACGGCTTCTTACTTCTACCGAAGGAGATACATTGGCCAAGGCTCTTTTCCAAACCTCATAACCGTCTTCGCTTGTCATCTTAGCTACTTTTTCTATCGCATCGTAGAAAATAATAAAAGCGCCGCTTTTTTTACCTTCCCACATCAGGTTGTTTACAAAACGTGTAACCAGTTTGTCGTTATACCTCGGATCGGGTGCTAAGGGCAGTTTCTTCGCTTGTGCTTTACGCATGACTTAAAAATTACTTTATATTCTTTATTTAATTTATTTCCTCTTGTTCCTCTTTGGGTGACAAGGGTTTATTTTTTTGCTTTCTCTTTCTTAGTACCGTATTTGGAACGGCTCTGCTTACGGTCTTTTACGCCTGCGGTATCCAATGAACCGCGAACAATATGGTAACGTACACCAGGTAAGTCTTTTACACGGCCGCCGCGTATCAGTACGATGGAGTGCTCCTGCAGGTTATGGCCTTCTCCGGGTATGTAGGCAATAACTTCTATTTTATTGGTCAAACGAACCTTGGCTACTTTGCGCAATGCAGAGTTTGGCTTTTTGGGGGTAGTGGTATACACACGGGTACACACACCACGACGCTGCGGGCAGCTATCCAAAGCTCTTGACTTGCTTTTGGCCTTAATAATTTCTCTTCCTTTACGTACTAATTGTTGTATTGTAGGCATTATGAACCTTTTATTTTTGGGACGGCGAAGGTAGGGGGTTTAATTTTACAATCAAAATTTTTAAAGTAATATGAACTAAAAAAACCACCCGGATTTATATCCGGGCGGTTTTACACAATTTGTTTAAAAGATTATCTACCTAAAAAGCAAGTTAAACACTTTCTTTTCCCCGGTTTCCCGGTTTTGGATAACAAGGAAATAAACTCCTCCCGCCATTCCCCCGGGTCTGTTTACATGCTTAATTTCTCCGCTTTTAGCATTTACCTGTTTGTTCATAAATATTTTGCCTTCGGCGTTCAGCAGCTTTACATCATAATTACCTGACATTGTTTTACCGAATTGAATTTCAAAGGCATCAATAACAGGGTTAGGCATTACAGAAAGTGTAATTGTATTGTTCTTATTTATTTTTACTATTTCTGATAAAGACGGAGTACCGCTGTTTTTCACTACTCTCAACCTGTATTGATTTAAACCGTCAGGTACACTATTGTCAATAAAATAATAATTATTAGCGGTGTTGTTTGTCGCGGCGCTACTTACAGTTCCTACGGGTATAAAATTTCCGCCTTTATTACTTCTTTCCACTACAAATGAACGGGCTTGAAACCCGGGTTCTGTTTTCCAATGCAGTTTTACATCTTCTCCCTGCAAAGCGCCGTCAAACTGTAAGCCGTTTACTGATAACAACCAACCGCCGCATTGACCATTTACAGAGAAGTTAGATATACGTGTCAGGCATCCGTTGTTTAGTGAAACCTTGGCTACATATACACCGGTATCAGTAGGTAAAAGATATGGTATTTGGTAATCATTACCTGTTCCGAGAAAAACACTATCAGCAGCACTTTTTTTCCTGTACCAACTGTAAGTAAAATTAGGAATTGTCGGGACAGTCAGCGTTATATTGTTATAATAACAATTGGAAGTAGCCTGCATTATAGTATTCCCTAAAGGAAGAACAGACGCATTATTTACGGTGCCATTTCCGCAAACATCAACAGCTCTTAAATTTATCTGCGAGTAACTTGCTCCGTTATTAATAGTAAATATAGGGCTGGTTTGTGCCGGAGCGACAATGCTTGGAGTTGCCGGCAAACTGCCGATAATTTCATAAGCCAGCGGTACGATACCCCCTGTAACTACTGCATTTACAGTAAAACTGTTATTGTTACACTGGTACACTGCCGATTCAACAAGAGCCGGATATATATATGGCTTTACATCAAATGTATCATAGTATTTGTTTGTACATGCTGATTGTATAGTATATTCAACTATATAATTTGCCGGGCTAAGATTATCAAATGTATAAACAGTACCTGAAACAGATGTAGGATTAATAGTAGAAACAATTCCGTCTTTTTTTATAATCCTTGGAGTAATTGAGCCATTATTATTCGTGCAATTCACACTCATAGTTCCGTAACCGTTTACATGGGTGCCGCCGGGACATTTTGAATTCACTGTCAAATCAGTATTCAGTACCAAGCCATTTAATGCGTGATAAACCGAATCCTTAGTTCCGCAAATACTGCTACCAACGAATTTATATTGGAGGCCGGAAGGTAACATGGGTAAATCCGATATTGAAAAGGTACTTGAGGCTGAGCTTACAGTTTTCACCAACACATTACCCGGGTTATATATATTCAATACATACGGGCCAGTTCCATTATCAAAATCTACCGTAATATTGGCAAAACCATTAATACATCCTTTACCAGACGATACATCAATATCCAACACCGGCGGAGATACTGTAAAGCACCTGTTTATAGTTGTATCATAACAAGGCGTAGTAATTTTTATACAATAGCTGCCGTAAGGAAGGTTAGTAAAGCGACCGTTTGTGTTACAAGCCAATGGCACATTAGCGCTGTTAAATAAGCAATAAGCGGGCGAAGTCAAATTCGTTTGCCCCTCAATTTCCGCCCTGAAGTCAGTACACGTTTCGTTATCGATATCTACAACGTTGGAAACCGAAGGTATCAACCTGCTTGCTGTAAAACATCTGGTAATTAATGTATCGTAACAGGTTTGGTCATTTTGTATCCTGATACAATAAGAACCATATGGCAGGTTCGGGAACACACCTGTTGTATTACAAGCTACCTGTGTATTGTTATTATCAAATAAACAATAATTGGGGTTGGTAAGGTTCGTTTGACCGGTAACTGTAGCTGTAAAAGTAGAACAAGCCCTGGTAAGAGAAACATTTGCGGCAACTGCAGGTACAGGTCTGTTTACTGTAAAACACCTTACAATGGTAGTATCGTAACAAGCCGGATCGTTCTTTATATTGATACAATAAGCGCCAAACGGCAAGTTTGTAAATACGCCGGTTGAATTACAAATGATTGGAACACCCGCTGCTGTAAACAGGCAATATTGCGGATTATTAAGATTGGTTTGACCGGTAACGGTTGCCGTAACCGAAGTACAGTTGGCACCCGAGATAGTAACTGCGGCAGCAACAGCAGGTACAAGTTTATTTACAGTAAAACATCTTGTTATCGTTGTATCATAACAAGGCAGTTTGCTGGTAATACGAATACAGGAATTTCCGTAAGGCACATTATTGAACACTCCCGTTTTATTGCAATCTACCAAAACCTCAGCGCTGTTATATAAACAGTAGTCGGGGCTAAAAAGGTTTGTTTGCCCTGTAACCGTTGCTGTAAAACCTGTACATACCCGGTTACTGAATGTTACTGAAGCAGCTACAGACGGTACCGGTTTATTTACCGTAAAACATCTTGTTATCGTTGTGTCATAACAAGCGTCAATCATTTGAATACAATAAGAGCCGTAAGGCACATTATTAAAAATTCCGCCGCCGTTACTTGCTATAATTACATTTGAACTGTTAAGCAGGTTAAAAACCGGGTTTGTAAGATTGACCTTACCCGTTACTGTTGCCATAAAATCGGCACATATCTGGTTACTGATAGTAACGGAAGAAGCTATTGCAGGTTTATTTGTATCAAACCATGTACTGTACGTTCTGTTGCCGCAAGCATCCTTTATAACTAATGTTACGCTTCGCTTGTGCGCCAAAAGAAAGCTGAAACTATTTGATGCAGACCAAACAGTATCGCCCGGGGCTTTAGAAACACCATAAGTAAAACCGGTAAAGATGGCCGGGTTCGCAATATTTGTATTCCCCTTACTGTCTGTAACAGTCATAAGAGCCTCAGCGTTATCACAACCAACTTTAGTTACCGTCGCCTGACTGATCCACCAGTTATAATTAGCAATAAATGCCAATCTTGTTTGAATACCGCCGCAGGAATCCGTTAATCGAACCGAATAAGTACCCGCCGGAAGATTTGTAAAAACGCCGGTTGTATTTGTTGTACCAATACCGGCAGCTGAAGGTGCAACAATTTGATATGTTAATACAGGACGTCCGTATTGTACATTGATAGCTGTTAAGCTGCCCGTGGTAGTATTTGTACAGGTAATATCTGTAGCAGCTATTTGAAAACGAGGGTCTTGGTAATTACCTGCAACTACAACATTAGTCTGTGTAACAGAACAGTTATCAACCAAGTCTGTAACTTGTACGGTATAGCTGCCGGGAGGAAGACCTGTTATAATATTTGTAGAAGTAACTGTCACGGGAATGGGCCCGGTAATTTTGTAATTAAAACTACCTGAACCGCCTGTTACCTGTACAGTTATAACACCTGTAGATGCACATCGTGATTCTTTTGCAGATACAGTAACCGAAAGACTGCACTGAGCAAAACTTGTTGCCGGTAAGAAAATAGAGATACAAGAGAACAGAGCAAGAATTAATGTAAAATTCTTTTTCATTTAGGGGTACGATTTTATTTTTTATAGGGTTTGGATCTTCGGAAATCACCTCACTGATAGACAAAAAACTATTCAGCTCAGTAATTTCTGCAACAAACGTACTGCCTATTATTTTATAAAACGATATATTTAAACGAATTATTTTTGAAACAATGGTTCATAACAAACTGAAAACCCGCCTGTTAAGAGCGGGTTTTATTAATCTAAATTAAGTTTATATGTGCAACCTTTGTCAAACTTTAAACATCCAGCCGTATTTATCCTCTCTTTTTCCCTCCCGGATATTTGTAAGCCATTCTTTTACTGTCGGTCCGGCTTTCCAGGTATCTATGTCAAATTGCATTACGTAGTCCTTGTAGCGGAGTTCCTTAATCAAAGAAATGGTAGCCGCCGTACCTGTACCAAAAACTTCTTTTAAAGAGCCGGCTTTATTTGCATCTATAATTTCGTCGATTGACAGGGGCCTTTCCTCTACTTTATAGCCCATTTCCTTCAGCAGCGTTATTGTGCTTTGTCGTGTCACACCATCAAGTATAGTACCTTGTTCAAGATCAGGTGTTATGGCTTTATCGCCAATTATAAAAAATACATTCATTGTTCCTATCTCCTGCACATATTTATGTTCAAAAGCATCTGTCCATAAAACTTGGTCATAACCTAATTTTTTGGCCTCTGCAGTAGCATACATTGCCGCTCCGTAATTACCGGCAGCCTTTGCATAACCAATTCCCCCTGCTACAGCACGTACATATTTTTCCTCTACATAAATACGCATAGGAGCCGCGTAATAAGGGCCGGTAGGGCAAAGAAGAATCATAAATTTATAACTATCACTCGGTCTCACTCCTATCATTTCATCGGAAGAGAACATAAATGGTCTTATGTAGAGAGAATGGTCCGGCTGATTGGGAATCCAGTTTTTATCTAAGCTGATTAACCGGCGCATGCCCTCAAGAAAAATCTCCTCGGGTACCGGCGGCATTTGCATCCGTTCAGCAGAAATATTGAACCGCTTGAAATTGTCCTGCGGACGAAAAATAAATGCATTACCCTCCGCATCTTTGTACGCTTTAATACCCTCAAAAATTGCTTGCCCGTAATGCAAGGCAGCACAAGAAGGGCTGAGCAACAATGGTTGATAAGGTTTGATTTCTACATTCTTCCACTCACCGTTTTCATAATCAGCTTCCAGCATATGATCGGAGAAATATTTTCCAAAAGGAAGGTTTTCGAGGTTGATATCCTTTAGTTTACTTTCCCCTGCTTTTGTAATGATTATGTCCATAGCTTCTGTCATAAATAAGTTATTTTGCGGTGCAAAGAAACAAAAAAACTAACACTTATTTGTTCCGAAAGAGACAATTTTATGGACATAAACAATATACAACTTACGCCGGCTACCGTTACAGCTCTGTATAAGAACTCATTATACATTGAGGAAAGCAGGAAGGAAGAAAAAGTAAAGGAAGAAAAAGCAGTCTTTAAACACCTGGGGCAGAATAATAAAAAAATTGTACTGCTTGTAAGTTACAGCGATGCAGTTTTTTTACCTGATAAGCAATTGGAATTTTTGACAAGCATATTGACGGCTTGCAGGTTAAGTTTGGCCGATGTGGCAATAATCAACAGTGCAAATGCGGGTGATATAAGTTATAAATCATTGTCAAAAGAGCTGCAAATGCAGTATGCCATTTTATTTGGTGTAAATCCCTCTTCACTTTCACTTCCCGTAGACTTTCCGGCATACCAGGTACAAGCTTTCAGCAATTGCACCTACCTGCATTCGGATAGCCTGGAAGCTCTGGCGGCAGATAAAGAACTTAAAACAAAATTGTGGCTTTGCCTGAAAAAAATATTCGGAGTTTAAAATAAACCCCATAGCATTTAAAGCAATAACTAAAATAGACATGAAACTTATTTTCGCTACCAATAATCAACATAAGATTGATGAAATAAAAAATGTAGTGGGAACCAAATTTGATATTCTTACCCTGAAAGAAGCGGGCATTGATATTGAGATACCTGAGCCACATGATACATTAGAGGAGAATGCCCGGGAAAAATCGACGACAATCTATAAACTAACCAATACAAATTGTTTCAGCGAAGACACCGGTCTGGAAGTAGAGGCGCTGGGCGGTGAACCGGGTGTAAAAAGTGCCCGCTATGCAGGCGAGGATAAATTATTTGCCAATAATATAGACAAGCTTTTACAAAAGCTGGGTAAATCGGAAAAAAGAACAGCCCGGTTTAGAACTGTTATCTCGCTGCTGATTGACGGGAAAGAGAGTCTTTTTGAAGGAATTTGTGAAGGAATAATTGGTTACGAACCCAAGGGTACCGGCGGATTTGGCTACGATTCCGTTTTTATTCCTAAGGGTGAAAGCCGTACATTTGCCGAGATGAATATGGCTGAAAAAAATGTTTACAGCCATCGTAAAAAAGCTACCGTTAAACTTTTAGCCTTCCTTAGTACAATAAAATAATTTATAAATTTTGAACTTAGTAAGCAACCCAAATATCACCGAAGGCGACTTAATAAAAGGGTGTATATCAGGCGAAAGAAGGATGCAACAAGAGCTTTACAGCCGGTTTGCTCCCAAAATGTACGCCGTTTGTCTCCGCTATGCGGGTAAGGCAGACGATGCTGAAGATATTTTACAAGACGGATTTATTAAGATTTACAAGAACCTGGATAAATATAGGGGGGATGGCTCTTTTGAAGGCTGGATACGCAGAATTTTTGTAAATACGGCCATTGAGCATTTCAGACGAAAAACGCATTTACAAACAATTGGCGAGCAAGAAGATAATACTATTGAATCCAAAGCCTTTAATGCCCTGGATAATTTAGCCGAAAAAGATATTTTAAAAATCATTCAGCAGTTATCGCCGGGTTATCGAACGGTTTTTAACATGTATGTTGTAGAAGGTTTTACGCACAAAGAAATTGCCGACTCATTAAATATTTCTGAAGGAACAAGCAAATCGCAGTTGGCAAGAGCCCGGGTTATTTTGCAGGAAATGGTAAAAGAATATACCGACAGGGTGAAAGCTAAATAATAAAATGAATAACGATACTCAATACAAAATGTACAACTATGAAGTGCCGCCGCCTGAAAAGGTGTGGGACCGCATAGCTGCCGCTTTGGATGAAAGTATCAGCGATAATAAAATAGCAGCTAAATTATTGGTGGCCGAAGTTGTACCCGCGGAAAATAATTGGACTATAATTGAAGCCGGCCTGATCAACAGCGTTAGCGATAAAAATACTGCGGAAAAATTATTGACCTCACAAGTTTCTCCACCTGCAAAACTATGGTTGATAATAAAAGAAGAGCTTGAAGTTATTGAGCGGGATAAAAGTGTAAAAGAAAAATTATTTGACATTGAACTGGTGCCTGCCGGTAATATTTGGGCCAAGCTGGAAAAACAATTAGACGATGACCGGTGGGATAAAGCTATTGGTAAAAAAGTAGTCAATGCCGAAGTTTATCCGCCTGCTGAAACATGGAACAATATAAAAGCGGAACTTAGTAATGACAAGGTGGTTGTGCCTGCCAAAGTATTTCAATTTGGCAATTGGAAAAAAATAGCCGTTGCTGCCGCTCTTATCGGTGTTATAGCAACAGGGGCTGTAATGTTGTTTACAAATACTCCTGCTATAACTGATAATACCAACAGCACTGCCTTTGTGGAAGACAAAAAAGAGAATAGCACTATAGCCCCGTTACCTACTGATTTTAATACACCTGAAGTACAAGCTGCCGATAAAACCATATTGGCTGCCGTTGAAAAGAAAACAGGTACCCCGGTTAGTACAAAAAATACCGGAACAGTTACAGTTAAAAAGAAATTCGATAATGAAGCAGCGCAATCTTCAAACGCCAATGTTGCTGTATCATTTACTTCCGTTGAATTGAATGATACCCGTTCAAAACCCGATGATACCAAGAGCCGGATACATAAGGCTATACGTAATGCCAATGCAAATGAATCCATCGCCATAATTGATCAAAAGCGCTATTATAACCTGCTGGATGAAAGCGGAAATATAGTTCGCATATCGAGGAAACTAAATGCAATGGAATGCATTATTAAAACGGGCCTTGATATACCGCTTGATAAAAAAGAAGAGGATAAAGAATGTAATGATAAAGTAAAGGACTGGCATGATAAAATGGCCCTTTCTACTTCGGTATTATCTCCGCTTGATTTACCTGCCGTGCTTTCCTCCGTTAAATAAAATCTGCATTTCTTTTTGTTTTGAGCAACTGCGGAGTTAGTGTATACCGCTTATAATCCCTACATAGTCCAAAGTTTCATTCATGGCGGCATTATACGTTTTATCAGGTTTGGAGAGATTTTATTAGACTATTTACTATTTAAAATTGGTATTATTTATTTTTACCGGTAAAAACCAACATGTCGAGAATAAAACTTGAAATGCCGGCTGCATTTAATTTCACGGCAATTATTCCCATACGTATAACGGATGTAAACTACGGCGGTCATGTAGGCAACGATGCCGTGCTTTCACTTATACATGAGGCAAGAATGCAATACTTAAACCGATTCGGATTTACGGAAATGAATTGCGGCGGCGCGGGGTTGATAATGAGTGATGCAGCTATTGAGTTTAAGAAAGAATTTTTTTACGGCGACATGTTGCAGGTGCATGTAGCGTCCGGTAATTTTTCTAAAGTCAGTTTTGATTTTTTTTATAAACTGGAAAAAGAAACAGAAGGAAAATCAACATTACTGGCATTGGCAAAAACGGGCATGGTTTGTTATGATTATGATCTAAAAAAAATTACTCCCGTACCCGAAGCGGCAAAACAGCGATTTGAAATGGTTTAAGGCAAAACGATCCAATACACTTTTACTATTCTCCTGCGTTTATCATTCGCCGTATACTTAACGGAAGGCTCGGGCAGTTCTTCTCCCCTGCCCTGCGCAATGGTTTCTACTGCAAATTTTGAAAAGATAGCTTGACCCGCTTTCCTCTCTTCGGTAATTGTTTTCATCATATCGGCAATTACAGTAGCCCTGAGCCTGGAAAGCTCTCTGTTAAGTTCGGCCGAAGTAGCCTCACCGTTATTATTCATAGAAATAACGAGCTCCTTCGCTAACGAGGAAGCGGGATTTATTTGGCCTGCGTCGGCATAGCCCAGTACAATTATAGAGGCTGTAAGTTTTTTATTGGGAAACTTTGACGCAAACTTCATTATACTGTCTGCTATTGGCTCAAACAAAGGTCTTTTAGAAGAGATAAAAGTATTATCGGGTCTAAATTCACCGGGTCCGAAAAGAGAAGATAAATTGATCCTTGTAAATGTGTTGGTGCCCAGCAAATCATTAATCAAGTCTACATTACCCAAATTATTTTTAGCCTCGCTCAGCAATTCTTTAACCTTATTGGCTACGCTGTTGATATTACTGTGACTTACTTTTCCGGAAGCTACCACCGCGTTATCATTTATATGATTCTGTGTAATTTTTTTTATAGAATCAAGATAGGTACCTATAGACTGCGATGATTTCTCATCAATTTCTTTGCTGTCCAGCTTATTCCTGTTCGCACTTTCGGCCTTTTCAATTTCCGCTAATACTTTCCTGTTCACATCGTCACTCGCTACCGCCGTTTTCTTAATTTCCAATTTCGCTTTTAATACTTCCGAATTAAACATTTCACTGATAAAAGCAATATTCCTGTTCATTTTTTCCGCACCCGATAATGCATTTGTCTCCGTTTGTAAAACACCCGGGTAATCTTTCTTTTTAACTCTCAAGAAACTGCGAAAACGCAAGCTGTCGCCGTCAAGTATTTGCTTTGTTATTCTATTGGCGGAATCGAGATATTGAAGAAGTGATTGATTAACATCACCATTAATTATTTTTTTAGCATACGCTTCCTTTACAGATGCGACGCTGCCCGGCAGAATAGCGGCAGTATTAGCCTCCAACGACTTCCGTTGTGTATACATTCTTTCCAGCACCATTAATTTGGGAGATGAACTGATACAAGAAAACAAGCTGAATAAGAAAGCTGAAAAGAAAAAGTAAACAGGAATGCCGTTTACGGAGTTTTTCAAAAGGAGTCGAGGTTTAGTTATATTTTGTATTGGTCTCATTCTCGTGTTGCGTTTATCCGTTTTTAATTCTTACCCGAAAGTTTTTCAGCGGTAAACATTTCTTTAATAAATACTATATCCCTGTGCAATTTCAAGGCGGTTTGCAAAGCGTTGTTGCCGGGAGGGGCTGATTTTAAATTATTTTCTTTTTTTATCGCGGCTACATTCTCCATGCCGTTCTCCTGAATCATTTGTTTAGCCAGGTTGTCTACCGAGTCCAGGTAATCCAAAAGGGATTGATTTAACGCCCCGTCGATTATTTTTTTACTGTAAGCAAGATTGACGGCATTAATGGCTTCAGGTATATCTTTAGCAATAGCTGCTCTTACGCTCCTCAATCCTTCTTCCGTTGACGCAGGGTTTACCATTGCTTTCGGAGATGAAGGAGTGCAGGCCGTATGTATTGTCAGCAAAACACCGACAGAGAAATAAACAATAGTTTTAACCGTTGAATGTTTCATACGTAAATGTACCGGAAAAATTATTAAAAAATCATTTCATTGTGCGTATTTCGGATAACAGTTCCAATGCATGTTCACTTCCCAATATCTCCAGCTCATTATATTTTTTAACCGCATCCGCTTTGTTTTTCACTTTTACATAACACATACCCTGGTAAAACAAAGCAGTTTCAATTTTTGGAGATGCTTTTTCCGTTTCTTTCAGTACCGCAATCGCATTTTCAAATTGGCCCGAGGCGTAATAAGAATAACCCAGTTCTGTTTTTGCCAACATATCAGTACCGTCCAGCTCTATTGTTTTCTTCAGGTGCATAATAGCAACGTCAAACTGACCGAGATCATTGGCACACCAACCGATCCAGTAATTTGCTTTCCTGTTGTTCTTATCGTACTCTAAAACCTTACTGTAAAGGGTAATGGCTTCTTTGCTATTTTCTTTCAGCTTTCTGAAAACATCGCCAAGCCCCATATACCCCAAAAGATACTGCGGATTTAAGGTAATGGCTTTATTAAAATTGGTAATTGCGCCATCTGCGCTGTCCAGCGAGTACAAAGCATAGCCCAATTCATAAAAAACCTTGTACTGATCTTTCCAATATTCATTGGCTTTGTTTAAAGCTTTTAGGGCTTCCTTAAAATTATCGATTTCATTGTAGTACCATCCTATCTCGTACCATGCTTCGCCATAGTCAGGCTTCTTCTCTGTAGCCTTCAGGAAATAAGTAAGCGCTTCACTGTGTTTGCCGGCATTTTTTATTTCGTTTCCTTTTTCAAATAATGAGACAGCCGTTTCCTGTGCAAAAACAGAAATGCTGATTATTAATAGGGACGATATCAATACGGTAAATCTCTTCATTTTCATCAAAAGGAAAGGTTCTAAAGCGAAGCTGCTAAAATAGCTTATAAAAAGGCATTATAAAAGCGGATCGTACCATATTTTCCAACTTTCTTCCGCTTGTAGCAGGAGCATTTCGTAACCATTTTTAATGGCCGCTCCTCTTTTTTCGCCTTGCTCAAGAAACATTGTCTTTTCCGGATTATAGATGAGGTCAAAAAGAAAATGGTTGTTCGAGATGGCATTATAATTTATTGATGGAGCCTCATTTACAGCGGGATGCATACCCAAAGGAGTCGTATTGATAATCACAAAATTTGAGGCGATAACTGAATCAGTCAGCTCAGCATAACCATAAACATTTTTTAAAGCCTTTCGTGATACAAATTGGGAGGTAATACCCAATTTTTCCAAAACAAATGCCACGGCTTTAGCAGCACCTCCCGTACCCAGGATCAGTGCTTTTTTGCAATCGGGGCTAATAAAATCGGTTATTGATTTTTCTATCCCGATAACATCTGTATTAAAGCCATATAACTTACCCTCGCGAATTTTGATACAATTACAGGCGCCTGTTTTTTTTACCACCTCCGACATCTCATTCAGATAAGGAATTACCTGCTCTTTATAAGGTATTGTTACATTCAAGCCCTCCAGGTTTGGGTTTTGTTTCAAAACATCCCGCAGCTTTTCAATTGATTCGATAGGAAAATTCTCATACCGGCAGTCTGTAAGACTTTCTCTTTCAAACTTTTCAGTAAAATATTTTTTAGAAAAAGAATGAGACAACGGGTATCCAATTAATCCAAACAGGCGCATCAGGCTTCCTTTTTATCAAGGTACAAGTGGAAAGTATCTCCCCGCAAGCCTATACGCATGGCTTCCAGAGGAATTATTTCTGATGGAGCGATGTTACCCAAGTTGGCATTGCAACCTAATAACTCAAGAAAATAGAGCTGTTGCGCTTTTTGCGGGGCTTCCCATATAATTTTTTCGCCGGGTATTTGTGTAAGAATTTCCTGTACAAGACCTTCACGTACCTCGCCGCTGCCCCTGTAAATACCCACATTACCTGCTTCCCTGGCTTCGGCAATTACATAAGTAGAACCTGCATTCAGCTCCGCCCTCATGAGTTCAATCCATTTATACGGCGGAATAATATGCGCCGCATCTTTACTGCCCACCTCGCTAAGCACGGTGCCAAACTTTGTTAGTTTTTCGATGTAGCCGCATTTCTCGGCATGAGGAATATCTATTGAACCATCGCTTACTTCAATGTATGAAATGCCGTAATTTTTACAAACGTCTAAAAAATCGTCGAATTGATTACGGATGAGGAATGCTTCGAACAAAGTACCTCCAAAATAAACCGGAATATCATAAGAACGATACACTTCCAGCTTCTCCTCCAAATTGGGCGTAACAAAAGAGGTACCAAAACCCAATTTTACTATATCCACATGCGGATGACCGACGCTCATAAAATTTTTGGCTTCGTTTACACTAAGGCCTTTATCCATAACCATGGTAATACCTGCTGCCCTGGGCTTCAGGTTGCGGTCTGGTATTTGAGAGAGATTAAAATTCATTGCTAAATAAGTTTAAAATAAGATTTCATGAATCAAAAAAAATCATTCATCAATATTGACGATTTTTTGATGGCGAGCAAAAATAAGGAAGAAATGCCGGTCTTTTGTTAAGGTAGAATATATGAGATGAAATTATAATAAATCGCATTGTAATACAATACCCGTTCGTACAAGTAAGCCCGCCTGAATGAAACGGGCAGTGGCGGGTAGTTTGATTAGTCGTTCGGCTGCCGGGAACTATTCAAACTACCCTAAATTGATTTGTGTAAGTGAAAAATTAAATGGATTTATTTCTTTTATAGCGTGCCGCTAAATCCACCACTTGCTGATTTTGCAAAATAGAGGGATTAAGCTCAATAAATTTTTTGAGCAGTTTCGGCGATTCGTGCATGGCTTTTTCCAGCATCAGCAACGCTTCTTTTGATTTGCCGGCGGCAAATAAAATAGCCGAATGATAAAAAACAAAAACAGGCTTTTGATTAGTGATATGATAAGCGGCTTTAACCTGGCTCAAGGCTTCATCTAAATAACCGGCGGCATAAAGACATTTTATTAAAGCCTCCCAACCCGCCACGTTTTTAGGCCGCATCCTTACTACATTAGAATAATATTGAACAGCTTCTTTAAACTGACCCAGTTGATTTTTGCAGTTGCCCATTAGCAGGTTATATTCCGGTTGCAACTTATGCATACGCAACGCATTTTCTACCTGCTTTATCGAATTTTCATACTGCCCCTCATTGAAATAAGTACAGGCTATTTTATAAAATAGTTTGCTATCGCCGGGATTAAGGTGCGATGCTTTTCTGTAATGTAAACGGGCTTGGGCAAAGTTTTTAAGCCTGTCGTAACAGTGGCCGATGGCTTCGTATATTACATCTTCCGGTTTGGAAAGCTCCAATACTTTCTCAAGCATTTCAATGGCATCTTTGTATTTGCGCAGCCGTATATAAGCATCGCCAATGTTTCGGTATGCGTAATCAAATTTTTCGTCGATGGTAATTGCATACTGGTATGCATCAATGGCTTTCTCATACAGCTTCAGTCCCTGGTAGGCCGCCGCAAGATTAAACCAAGCCAGTTCATTGTAAGGATATTCATCAATTATTTCTTTATGCAAACGAATGCTTTCTTCATTGCGCCCCGTAAAGTCCGTCCAGAAACAAATTTTATACAACGCTTCTTCATTATTCGGATCATCCTTTAATACTAACAGCAGGCATTCAAAAACTTTATCAAATTCCTCATAATCGTCGTACACATCGGCTAATTCAAAAAGCAATTCAATTCTTTCGTCGCCTTCAAATACTTCCAATGCCTGCTCCAATACGGCCACCGCTTTTTCGTGCATGTCCATTGCCAGTAAAGCATCTGTTTTCAATATAAATAAAGTGATATTGTTGCCGTCAAGCAGTTCGGCATGCTCAAGCAGTTCCAGCGCCTCTTTATATTTACCTGAAGCAAGTAAAAGGTCCGCTTTTTTTAATAAAAGAGAAGAAGAATAGGGATATTGCTCCGAGGCAAGATCAGCAGCCTCCAAAGCTTTACCGATTTCTTCACGTTCGTCAAAGTACTCAATAATTTTCTCAAAGGACTCTTCATCAATGAAGGAGTGGCTTCGTCCATTTTTCAGGTTTTCGTACTGCTGCAAAATTTCTTTAAAGGCATCCCGGTCTTCCCGGTAAGGGTTCTCTCTCATTGGCTAAATTTATTTTTTCCAATTCCTTCTCCTATATCCTTTTCCTAAAACTATGAAAAACAGTTTATTAGAGTAATAATACGGTACTTAAATGCTCAAATCTTTATTCAATTTACAACTTAGCTGTAAAAAAAATGCTTTATTATGTAACATTATTTATTAACCCACGTTAATAAATATGTAAACTTAGTTATGAACGGTTAGTTTTATCAAAACTTTTGTTTTTATCTTTGCCACGTAATGAGAAAAAAAGGAATTATACAGAAGGTTTTAAAGGTTAAATCAGCAATTATCATTTTAATGGCTGTTTCAACTTTTGGTGCTTTTGCTACCCTTGGAGACGGAAAGAAAAAACCCGTTTCTAAAACCAAGCCTATTTTATCTTACAAAAAAAACCTGCCCTTAAGAGGTTCTTTTACTCTTAAAACGGGTTACAACTACAAGGCCAACCACTTATCATCGGCCCAAACAAAAGTAACCGTCATTAATTTGAATACCGTGGTTTCTTACCAAAAAGGAAACAGTACCTATATGGTGCCTGTAAAAAACAAAGTAATACTTGACAAAGTGAAATTTGGTATCGGTGTAAAAAATTACAATAAATTCTAAATACCATTCCTGCGGTTTTTATTTTCCCCCTTTCGATTCTTCGTATGTAAGTACCCTGAAACCTGATTTAGGCAAATCAAACGTAGAGGCCGGTACGACATTAAAATTAATAGATGATACGGTGTATTTAACTTTTAAACTGCCAATGGCTGTTTCATACTCCATCGCTATACCAGGTAATGTTTTATATGCGTATTCAAAATCGCTGTTATCCGAAGTAAGCTCTTTGGTAAAGTAAACCAAATAAGTGGTTTTGGCGTTGTCATTAAGTGTGCCGATTGCTTTCTGGCATTTATAACCTGCTATTGTTTTATATTCCTCAAAATATGTAAATGTGATATTATCATATTTCTTATTGGCGTCCTTCCAGTTTTGCGGAGTCATTGTTACAAGAAATTTTTGCTCTCCGTATTGTTTTACTACAGCCACTTTACCGGTTTTACGATCAATGATAGTTGATTGTGTTCCCAATGAGCTGACCATTTCGGAACGGCTCAAATTTCCTTTAAGATAAACTGTAGTAGTAGCCCCGTCAAACATATCCGCCATCTGCGGTGTCTTACTGTTTGTTTCCACCTGTATGTCGTACTTAATAGTGCCTTCCGTTATTTTCTTTTGCGCATTTATTTGCAGCGAAGAAATCATTATCGCGATATAGCCTGTTATTATTTTACTCTTTTTCATTTCGTTTTTTTGGTCAGTTACAATTAATAATAAAAAGACGTGCCAAATTAGCTAATTAGTTGCGTACAGAAAAAAACCGCTTTAAGATAGTCTTAAAACGGTTTAATTTATTATTTCATTAACAATATTACTTTTTGTTTCTTTGTTGCTGTTCTTTCACGGTTTTTTGCTGTTCTTGCATTCTTTCCATGGCCTCCTGCCACTTCGATTTTGTTTTAGGCTTTTTACGGTTCAGCTCAATCTTAGCAAGTAATTTATCATGGTTTATAACATATCGCTGAATTACGAATTGCAACAACAGCGTAATAACATTTGAAACTGTATAATACCAGGTAAGCGCCGAAGGAAGTTTATTAAAAATAAACAACAGGAAAACGGGGAAAATATACGGCATGTATTTCAGCACCGGGTTGCTTTGATCCGGCGTCATATTCATACTGTACAGCGAAATAAGAAAACTTGTAATGGTAGCTGTAATAGTAAACAAGCTTACATGATCGCCGTAAAACGGAATGTCGAAACCAATATTGGCGATTGAATCATACGAAGAAAGGTCTTTCGCCCATAAAAAACTTTCGCCGCGTAATGCTACGGCCGAATTAAAGAAACTAAACAAGGCGAAGAAGATAGGTATTTGCAATAAACTGGGCAAACAACCGGCAAACTGGTTCACACCCGCCTCACGCATAAATTTCATTTGCTCCATTGCAAATTGCTGTTGGTCAGGATACTTCTCTTTTAACTTCGCTATATCAGGACGAAGCAACTTCATTTGCGCACTTGTTTTATAGCCGGGGTACATCAATGGTGAGGTCAACAAACGTATAAAAATAGTAAGCAACGCGATAACCAATCCCATTCCGAGATTGTACTTCTGAAAAAAGTCAAACACCGGCATCACAATCCATTTGTTCAGGTATTGTACAAAGGAAAGCATACCGCCCTGGCTCAGTCTTACCAACTTCTCCATCTTCATATCGTACTTCTTAAGTATCTTATAATCCGTAGGGCCGTAATAAAATGCGAAAGGTATAGCGGCAGTATTACCGGCAGGGACCTGTAAACGCATATTGGCGACGGCGGCTACTACCGTGCTGTCCTTATCAGGAGGTGTAGTCCATTCAATTTTGCCGGAGGTAAAATTATTTTTAGCGACTAAAGAAGTATTAAAAAAGCGTTGCTTAACGGATACCCATTGTACCGGCTTGCTGAACTCTTTATCGCTGCGCATACCAATGGTGTGATAATCAAAATCACCGTCCTGAACATAACCGATATGAGCGTTTTCTTTTTCCGTACCTATTTGCTTCTCGGTTTGCTTAGCTTGGTTTTGCCAACTTACATTCATAATACCTTGTGCAAATAAGTTACCGGCATTCTTAAGATCGACGGTAAAATCAATCATATAATTATCGGGCTTTACTGTAAAGCGGTGTGTAATGGCAACATCGGCACTGTCGGCAGCCAATATAAAATCAATCGACTCGCTGCCATCAGGATTTTTATTTTTTTTACCCGCTGTAAAATACAGGTCGCTTACATTAGCCGTTTTATTTTGAGCGGTATTTATCGGGTAATTAAATTTATCGAAAGATGTACCCGCCAGCCGAACAGGTTTCCCTTTCTGATCATTGAATTTTTTTAGCTCAACATATTTTGGTTGACCGCCCTTAGTGGTGAATACAATTTTTATCAACTCATTTTGCAATGAATCCAATTGCTCTGTTCCCGCTGCCGCTTGTTGAAAGCCGCCGGCTGCATCAATTCTTTTATCCACCGCTTTTACCGTATCAATTTTTTTTGAAGTAAGTGTATCGGTTTTTGGTTTATTAGCATTGGCAATGGAATCCTGCTTCGCTTTTTCAATTTTCTGCTTTTCCAGGTATTTTTGTTGTTCTTTAGAATTGTACCAGAAATAACCGAAAAACAACAAGGCCATTACTATAAAACCCATGATGGTATTACGATCAAAATTCATTTATGTAGTTTTTTTTGAAGAGGGCAAAGATAGGGAGTTTTGAAGAGGAATAGGGAATGTCAATCAGGGCGGTGTAAAGTACCCGGAATAGTGTTTTTTTAAATTATTTCAGAAGTAGAAAACCGCAAAAATATTTTTTTTAAGAACAGGGACGTGCGGTTAAAGAGGCACTTCTCTCCTGCAATTCAACAAACTTATTTAAGTAAAAATCCCCTTAAATCATTTCGCTCTGTAACAAAGAATTCTTAACGACATTTTTATTTTCATGATATTCTTTAGCCGCTTTTACAAAATGTACAAAAATGGGTTGCGGGTTTTCTACCGTACTTTTCAATTCGGGGTGATATTGTACACCTATAAAAAACGGGTGCCCGGTTATTTCCATAATTTCTACCAAACCCGTTTCCGGATTACGGCCGCTTGCCGTCATTCCATGTGCTTCAAAACGATCGAGGTATTGATTATTAAACTCGTAACGATGACGGTGGCGTTCGTTTACCGTATCGGCGCCGTAAATTTTATGCGCCAATGTTCCGGGTTTTAAATTACAAGGGTAAGAGCCCAAACGCATGGTACCGCCTTTCATTGTAATTTTTTTCTGCTCTTCCATCATATTAATTACCGCTTCTTTTGTATCAGGATCCATTTCGGTTGAATGCGCATCTTTGATACCTAATACGTTCCTTGCAAATTCTATTACGGCCATTTGCATGCCCAGACAAATACCAAAAAACGGCAAACCGGTTTCACGTGCATATTTTACCGCGGTAATTTTTCCGTCAATGCCGCGATGACCAAAACCGGGTGCCACTAACAAGCCATCCAGACCGCTCAATTTCTCGCCTACATTTTCTGCTGTAATAAATTCGGAATGTATGTATTGCACCTGCACTTTACATTCGTTCATAGCCCCTGCGTGTACAAAAGACTCAAGAATGGATTTGTAAGCGTCCTGCAGTTCTACATATTTACCTATAAGGCCAATGGTAATCTTTGCTTTCGGATATTTTAATTTATCTAAAAACTCTTTCCATTTGCCTAACTCAGGTTCTTTATAGTCTGTAATACCTAATTTCTTCAATACAATTCTGTCCAATTTTTCTTCCTGCATTATCATCGGCACTTCGTAAATAGTGGCTGCATCCATCGCTTCAATAACTGCATCGGGTTTCACATTGCAAAACAGCGCAATTTTTCTTTTTATTTCTTCTGAAAGCGGATGTTCGGTACGGCAAACAAGTATATCCGGCAACACGCCGCTTTCGCTGAGCATTTTTACAGAATGCTGCGTAGGTTTTGTTTTTAATTCTTTAGCAGCTTTTAAATATGGTATCAATGTAAGATGTACCACAATAAGATCCTCATCGGGCAGTTCCCACTGCAACTGGCGAACGGCTTCTATAAACGGCAGGCTTTCTATATCACCCACTGTACCGCCAATTTCGGTAAGTACAATATCATACTCCCCTGTTTTTCCCAAGGCCAGCATTCTTCTTTTAATTTCATCAGTTATATGCGGAATGACCTGAACCGTTTTTCCTAAATAAGCGCCTTCACGTTCTTTATTAATTACAGTTTGATAAATACGGCCTGTAGTTACATTATTAGCTTGAGAGGTAAAAATATTTAAGAAGCGTTCGTAATGACCCAAATCCAAATCCGTTTCGGCGCCGTCTTCCGTTACAAAACATTCACCGTGTTCGTAAGGATTTAATGTACCCGGATCTACATTTAAATACGGATCAAATTTTTGAATAGTAACACGCAAGCCCCTTGCCTGCAGCAATTTTGCAAGCGATGCGGCAATAATACCTTTACCCAAAGAGGATGTAACACCACCGGTTACAAAAATAAACTTGGCCATATTTATAAATTTATATCTGCGTTTATTTTAAAATAAATACCGGGCAACGAATCTTAACCGACTACTCATTTTAAATTAAACTGAAATAATAAATAATATTCTCAGCAAAAAAATGAACGCACTGATTAACGGTTAAAACTGTTCAGCCTGAAATTTTTCAATAAATAATGTGAAACCTGCCCCACCCAATTTGACCGGCGGATATGTGCAATAAAAATCCGGGAGGTCATGCAAACCTAAGGCAATTTTTCGGGGTGTAAAAATCTGAAAACCGTATTGTGGAAAAAACAGTTTAATTTAGGCAATAAAAAACAGCTGTATGAAAAAGATATTACTTTCCATTATAACATCTGCGGGACTTTTACTCTCTTTTGGCCAAAAGAAAGCGGCCGAAAACACAATGTCCTGTTGCGGCATTGACGCCACACAATCGTTTGCAAGGAACGCCGCCACAAAGGAGTTTGTAATGAGCCACGATGAGCCGCTACCGTTTACGTACGAAAGTCAAAACGGAGAATATATAAAATTTATTACCCCCGATGGCACCTATGCCACGGGCTGGGAGATAAAAGCCAAACAAAAAAGCAATTACTACATTTTTGTAATACAGGAATGGTGGGGATTGAATGATTATATAAAAAAACAAAGCGAAATGCTTTGGAATGATTTGGGCATAAATGTAATTGCACTGGATATGTACGACGGAAAATTAGCTACTACCCGCGACAGTGCCGCCGCTTATATGCAAGCCGCCAAAAAACAGCGGTTGGAGGATATAATAAAAGGTGCCATAATGTATGCAGGTAAAAAAGCAAAAATATTTACCGTAGGTTGGTGCTTTGGAGGCGGTTGGAGTTTACAAGCTACCTTACTTGCCGGCAGGCAGGCTGCGGGCGGCATTATGTATTACGGGCAACCGGAAAAAGAAGTTAAGAAATTAAAAACGCTGAAAGCTGATGTAATTGGTTTTTTTGGCAACAAAGACCAATGGCCAAGCCCGGCTGTAATAGATGAGTTTGAAAAAAACATGCAAAAAGCCGGAAAAAAATTGATTGTAAACCGTTACGAGGCCAATCATGCATTTGCCAACCCGAGCAATCCCAATTTTGACAAAGAAGCCTCGGAAGATGCCTACCGTAAGTTATTGGCATTTGTAAATGCAAGAATAAAATAAACGGATTGATTATGATACAGGATCATGTTTTCGTTGCAGAGCCCCTACAATTTTTCGGTAAAGTTCTTCGGGCTTAAAAGGTTTTAAAATATAATCAGTAAAGCCCGTTTGCAGCAGATCCTGTTTCATATTTTCATAAACACTTGCTGTAAAGGCGAGAGATGGTATATCTTTTTTCAGAAGGTTTATTTTTCTGACGGCCGTCTTCCCGTCCATCTCGGGCATTTCGAGATCAACCAGTATTAAATCGTAATTTCCTTTTTCCGCCATTTCCAATGCTAATTTACCATTCACGGCTTCATCCACTTTAACGCCCCATTTCTGTAAAATTCTTTTTGCAATTACCATGTTTACCGGATTATCTTCAGCTATTAACACCCTGATATTTTTCAAACTGTCCATCGAGATAATTTTCTTCTCGCCTTTTTCCGAATCCTGCCTGTTGTACCGCGGAAGTGTAACCATGAAATAAAAATTACTTCCCTTCCCCTGTTCGCTGTTCAGGTAAATAGCGCCTCCCATTTGCCCGATTATGCTTTTTGAAATAGAAAGTCCCAACCCGGTACCGCCGTATTTGCGGGTAGTAGCCGTATCGCCCTGGCTAAAGCTTTCAAAAATACTTTGCAACTTTTCCGTTTCTATACCAATACCGGTGTCAGCTACGGAGAAAAATACTTTTACTTCTTTTTCAAGTTTTTCAACCATTGTAGCGTTTACAGTAACTGTGCCGCCCGGCGGTGTAAACTTAAGGGCATTGGATATAAGGTTGTTCATTACCTGTTGTATTCTTAATTCATCGGCATATACGTCAATCAAATCCAGCCTGGCATCCGGATCAACTTTATACCGGATGTCCTTATCATCAAATAAATGATGAAAAGTAATATCCAATTTTTTTACCAGTTCATTTATATTGAATCGGTGCGGGTGCAATTCGAATTTTCCTGATTCTATTTTACTGAAATCAAGAATATCATTTACCAGCCCGAGCATGTGCTCCGATAAATTTTTTAAAACAACAAACTGCTGCTCTTGCTCGGGCAGGTATGTTTCTGATTGCATTAAATGCGTAGTGCCGATAATGCCGTTGAGCGGTGTACGTAATTCGTGGCTCATATTGCTCAGGAAAACAGCTTTGGCTTTGTTGCCCGCTTCGGCTGCTTCTTTGGCGGTCATCAGTAATTGCTCGTTCCTGATATTTACTGCGAAGATGTTATATACATAAACACCGGACAATAAAACGCAGCAGACGGAATTAAACACATTAATAAAAACGTGCAGCGATTTTGATAATGGGAAGGGTTGAAACAGGCTGTTGGGCAGCGTAAGTGTAAGAATGATACACGACAGAACAAATACGGCTGCAGCAACCAGCAGTTTCTTCTCTTTCTTCGGATTATAAAAAACAATAAACGAAAGGATGAGCGGGAAGAAATAGAAAAACATACTCGTCTCATCTTCCATTAATTTGTAATACACCAGGATAGTAGCTGAGTGGGCACTGAGTATTAAAAATTTTGCAAAGCTGTATTTCCCTTTTGCATTATACAATAAAGCAACAATGCTGATAATAAAGACAGCCGTATTAATAAAAACAATGCGGGGAAAATCATGTACAAGACAGTAAATACTGGAAAAAGCAAATAAAATCAACGGAACCAGCGCCACAATATTGCTTATACGAATCCTGTTGGCTTCCACTTCAGGCATCGATTGCTTTATGCCTGTATTAAGAAGTTTTTTAAGACCCGATGAAATAAATGCGTAAAAATGCCTCTTCAAAATTCGGTTTGGTTTAAGATTCATTTTAAACGCTAAAAATGGCTGTTTATTTCGATAGAAACCGCCTCAGCGACTGCATAAAGCGGATCATTTCGCCGACTATACGTTTTTTTACTATTTTTAGCTTTCAACTTCAAATTATGAAAAAAATATTTACAGTGTTTTTATTTGCTCTTACGGGGTTCTCTCTTTCGGCCCAAAAAACCTTTATCTGGTGCGGGACACTGATAGACGGCGTTAGTAATGAACCTAAAAAGAATATGACCATTGTAGTAGAGAAGAATAAAATTACAGCCGTAGAAAGTGGCTTTACAAAAGCCGGCAGCGGCGATAAAACCATTGACCTGAAAACAAAAACCGTAATGCCCGGCTGGATTGATTGTCATATACATGCGGAGCAGGAAACAAAAAAAGGAAATGTTGCGGATAAATTTATTTACAATCCCTCCGATGTAGCTTTTGAATCGTTGAAATACGTAAACGTTACTTTAATGGCGGGCTTTACTACCGTGAGAGATTTGGGCGGAAGCGGTGTAAATATTTCTTTACGCAATGCTATTAATAAAGGATTGGTTATTGGCCCCAGGATATTTACTGCGGGCAAATCCATAGCCACTACGGGCGGGCATGCCGATCCTACCAATGGTTACAGAAAAGATTTGATGGGCGACCCCGGACCGAAAGACGGTGTAATAAACGGAGCGGAAGATGCTTATCAAGCAGTGCGACAACGCTACAAAGAAGGATCGGATATGATAAAAATAACGGCTACCGGTGGTGTATTGAGCCAGGCAAAAGACGGCGCTAATGCACAATTTACAGTGGATGAAATAAAAGCCATTGTAACCGCCGCTAAAGATTACGGGTTTACAATAGCAGCACATGCACATGGCGCAGAAGGTATAAAACGTGCCATTCGCGGCGGAGTGAATTCGATAGAACACGGAACATTTATGGATGATGAAGGAATCGCATTAATGAAACAATACGGCACTTGGTATGTACCAACCATTACAGCCGGTAAAGCGGTTGGCGACAGTGCAAAAATTCCCGGTTATTATACAGATATTGTAACACCCAAAGCATTGGCTACGGGACCACAAATACAAAGCACATTTGCCAAAGCGTATAAGGCCGGCGTTAAGATTGCTTTTGGCACTGATGCAGGTGTTTATAAACACGGAATGAATTGGCTGGAGTTTGGTTATATGATGGAAGCAGGTATGCCTGCGATGGAAACAATAAAAGCCGCCACGATTAATGCCGCCGAGTTATTAAATATGAAAACACAATTGGGCAGTATTGAAATAAATAAATTAGCCGATATTATTGCAGTAGACGGTGATCCGTTGAAAGATGCAAAAGTATTTGGCAAAGTGGTGTTTGTAATGAAGGATGGCGTGGTGTATAAGCAATGATTAATTTATGCGGCAGTTGACCTTATTTCAAGTGTGGAGTCAGGTGATTATCTTCTGTTGTCCTGCTCGAAACTTCCAGGTTCAATTATATAGTAGATAAAACAATTATTTTTAATGCACTCATAAAGTTTTTACTTTGCAATCTTGTATGAATAAACTGAGTAATAATAAACATGTCGTTGTTGACCTTTTCTGTGGGATAGGCGGGCTATCGCATGGCTTTAAGTCTGAAGGATTCGAAATTGCTGGTGGTTTCGATATTGACGATACTTGTAAATATGCTTTTGAGGCGAACAATAATTGTAAATTTCATTCAAAAGACATTTCGACTGTTTCAGGGAGAGAGGTTAATGATTTATTCAAGAATTCAAAAATTAAGATTTTGGTGGGCTGTGCCCCATGCCAGCCATTTTCTTCATATACATTCAAAGATAAAAACAAAGACAACTCTAAGTGGTCTCTCTTGTATGAGTTTTCGAGAATAATAAAAGAAACAAACCCGCATATTGTTTCCATGGAAAATGTCGCTACTCTACTCAATTTTAAAACAGCACCTGTTTTAAAGGATTTCATAAACAGTTTAAAAAAACAAGGTTATTTTGTCAGTTATGAAGTTGTGAATTGCCCTGAGTATGGTATACCACAAAAAAGAAAGAGGTTAGTATTAATTATTTCTAAATTTGGCGAAATAAATTTAATTGCGAAGACACATTCGCAATTAAATTATATTACCGTTAAAGACACAATAGGTAATCTTTCTAAAATCAGGGATGGAGAGCATGACAGAACTGATTTGTTACACTTTGCAAGGAAGCTAACACCTTTAAATAAAAAAAGAATAAGAAAAACTCCTTATGGAGGTGGTTGGAAAGATTGGCCAAAAGACTTGTTGTTATCTTGTCATCAAAAACAGTCAGGGAAATCCTACTCTTCTGTTTATGGCAGAATGAAATGGGAAGAGCCTGCACCAACAATCACGACACATTGTATAGGGTATGGAAATGGAAGGTTTGGACATCCGGAACAAGATAGAGCTATTTCACTTAGAGAAGCTGCATTATTGCAGACGTTTCCAATTGGATATAAGTTTTTTAAAGAAGGAGAAAAATTTTCCTCGGTACGAGTTGCGAGGCAGTTAGGCAATGCTGTTCCAGTGCGACTAGGCCAAATAATCACAAAAAGTATTAAAAACCATTTAAATCAGTTTAAATAAGACATTGATGAACAAAGAAAACCAGAAGAAAAAATAATTGAAGAGAAAGAGCCTGTATCTTTTGATACAAGAGAATACCCAGTAGAAGTTTTAATTAATAAATCATTATTGTCCGACTAAAAGTAGCACAAAAACCTCTATACCCTTTAGCTGATAAGGGATGTAAGCAAAATCAACATTGTTTCAAAAGCGGGGGTAGTTGGCATAGTTTATTTTTAAGTAACAAAAGCGTTAGGTGCATTGTGTGATTTTCTCCATGCTTTGTAAGTGTCTTTTATAAATTCAAACAACTCTACATAACTCATCAGGTGCAGGCGGATAACGGTTATCATATTGGCAAATGATTTTTTGGTGGCAGCTTTTTTTCTGGTAACCACCATCAAAAGCTGTGCTATTAATACACAGTACACCTGCATTTTAATGGCGTTTTCACTATTGCCCCAAAAATAGCGCAAGGGAAAATTCTGTTTGATTTGTTTAAACAACAGTTCAATCATCCATCTGCATTTGTAAATCAATGCTATTTGTGATGCAGCGAGGGTAAGGTTATTGGTAATGAAAATATACTGTTTGCCATCATCGGCAATGAACGTGATACGGCGTAGTTTAACTCTTACAATATTGCCATCCATATTTTTATATCCAAGGGTAATGAGTTGCTCTTTTACAACTCCTGCTGCATTTTTCTTTTTTGTTTTGTCCAGCAGTACTTTGGTTACATGAAACCGGTATGATACGTCATCCGGGTTACAAACCAAATCTTGGGTTTTCTCAGTCTATCGGACTTGCTGTACAGGTTGTAACCGTTTTGAAATATGAAAAAACTGTTACCGTAAATTAAGGTTGTAAAGGAATATTACGGTCATTACCGGGCTTCAGGCATATGCACAAATTCAGCCACTCCACTAAAAGCATCCATCATCGTATGTACTTTAATGCCGCCTTTTTTGCGGCTGCCATCTAATGTGTTACGACCAACTCCCCGAAGTATATCACTGAATAAACGGATGGTGGTGCTGTCAATAATTTTTAAGTTACGGATGCTTAGTCCTTTTAGGCGGCTGTCCGAGATAAATAAATGGTATATACGAACCAATTCAAAGTAGATGGTTTAAAAAACTAAGTAACTGCGATCGGTATTGGCATCCGACAATGTACTTCGGGCCGGGGCTTTATCAAAACCTAAGTGTAGCAGTTTGCCTTCGCAAGCCAACATGCCCTCACACAACTCCCTGAGCCCGTTGCAATAGCTTAATACTCCAAACCGCAAGCGAACAAAGCACCCGTAGAGGTATTCGTTTGAAATACCTATTGGCTTGATGCTTACGGTTGGCAGCATTGAAAAAAGAGGAGGGTCATGTTATCTAATAATATGAGAAAAAACCGGCTGTCCGAAAATATTTTTTATCTTTATACCATAGTTATATTGATTGTGTGGTAACTTCAACATAACTAAAAAGGGTGACTTTTTAAGCTCACCCTTTAATTATTTTTGTCGGACAATAATGTTAATAAATATTGTAATGATGAGTTTCTTATCCCCAATTATCAAAGGTCATTTGTGTGGGAAAAGGATAAAGAAAAGATGTCGAAATTTATTGAATCAGTAATTTTAGACTTACCCATACCATATTTATTTTTTGTTGATGAAACTGAAACCGGAAAGCTTGAAATTGTAGATGGGTCCCAAAGAATAAGAACATTAAAGTCATTCTGGAAAGATGAATTCGAATTGGAGGGATTAGAGGTTTTAGATTTATTAAACGGTTATAAATTTTCCGATTTAATCGAAAGTCGACAAAGAAGATTTCTACGTAAAACTTTGCGTTCAATAGAATTAACAGAAAAAGCTTCATCCGAAGTAAGAAGAGATTTATTCGCACGAATTAATACTAAACCTTATGACTTACTTCCGATGGAAGTTCGCAAAGGTGTGTTTGATGGCGATTTTTATAATTTCATTGAGGAATGCTCAAAAGATAAAACATTCAATTCCCTATGTCCAATATCAGAGGAACGTAAGAAACGTGGTGAAGCTCAAGAGTTGGTATTACGATATTTTGCATATGCAGATAACTACCAAAACTTTGTTCACAGAGTAGATGATTTTCAAGACGACTACATGAAAATAAAACATGAAACAGGCTTCGAAAAAGAGTTGATGAAAGTACAGTTTGAAAATATGTTGCAGTTTGTAAGTAAAAATTTCCCCTATGGATTCAGAAAGTCTGCAAATTTTAATACTACCCCGAGGGTAAGATTTGAAGCTATCGCTGTAGGTGTTACATTGGCGTTGAGAGTAAAGCCAGATTTAGTTCCTGAAAATGTATTAGCGTGGCTAAATTCTACTGAGTTTACTCAAAGAACAACATCAGACGGGTCAAATAGCAAAAATAAAGTTGTGGAAAGAATCGAATTTGTTAAAAATAGTTTACTCAAAAAGGATGTTTTTTATAAGAAAAATTTTTCGGGAAAGAGCGACGAAATTGAAAGCTATTTTATTTTCATTGACGGATTTATATCCAATAGCAGAGACGAAAGTCTTAATAAAATTTTGAAGTCGAATTTAATTCTTAAGCTGTATAATCTCGTAGAATCGGGCAATTCAAATGCAATTGAAGAACTTCATAATGGTATTCACGCTAAAGATGTGTCTTTTGATACATCAAAACTGGAGTGATGCGAAAAACTCTTGTAAAACATGTAAAAAATTTTAGTCCTCCTGATTTCGTTATTAATCAACGATATTGCAATTGACATTGTGAAAAGGAGCTGTAATAAACAAAAAGTCTTTAATGGTAATGTTGATAGAAGAAAAATACAGGAATTAGGCGTTATTTAAAGCTTTAGCTGCACTACTGGATATAATGAAACAAGAAATGGGCAATGCCTTGTAGATATAAAAGGTAGGAGAAACGACTTGGCTCATGGAGTTTTTTCATTTACAGAGGTTGGAAAGGAATATAGTTTACAAGATTTACAAAAAATGAAAGACGAAACCCAAAATTATTTGATAGAGATAATTAACAACATAGACAATTATTTAATCAACCAAGATTATAAACAAGCTGTTGTTTAACCATTGCGAATTGGGCTATTGAGGTGGCTTGATTTACACGGACAGTAAATTCCAAGGTTAAAAAATAAAGAGCTATTCTTTGGGTAATGCTGAGCCTGTTTGTTTGTGCTTTATTGAAAGGGGCTCGATGCCCCTTTCAATAAAAGACGATTCTTCGGTATAAAGCATCGCCGTTTGTTTGTGCGGCATAAAGTTATTGTTTTGTTCATAAAGTTGTTCGTATTGCATGGGATTATTATAGTCCAGCGATGAATGTATCCGTTTGGTGTTGTAGTACATTTCTATATACTCGAATGTTTCTGTCCGGGCATCTTGCAGGTTATCAAATATTCCATATTGCAACAGCTCCGCCTTATAGCGGCTGAAGTAAGATTCCATAGCGGCATTATCATAGGGGTTGTCTGCGCGGCTCATGCTTTGCAGCATATTATTGGCTGCTATCATTTTTCTAAACGCATTGCCTGCATATTGACCTCCTCTGTCGGAATGAACAATCAATCCCTGTTCAATACTTCTGGTACTTACTGCTTTTTTAAATGCTGTTGTTATCAATGCCTCCTGCATGTTATCATCAATGTGCCAGCCAATAATTTTCCGGGAAAACAAATCCATCCATACGGCCATATAACACCATTGGCCGCCCGACAACGGGAGGTAAGTAATATCACCCACCCATACTTCATTAGGTTTGCCGGGCTTAGGCTTGTCCAATAATAACAGAGGACTGATTTTATATGCGTGGCGACTGTCCGTTGTTTTAGGAACAAAGCTGCGGGGCTGTATGGCTTTTACTCCGAACTTGTTTAATATCCTTGCTGCTTTATAACGGCTAACCTTTTAACCTGCGCATTGAAGCGTTTTGGCTATACGCCGGGCACCATAGCGGCGGCGATGTTCCTGAAAATTTTTATCACCTGTTGTTCCATTTTTTTTATTTTTTCATTTGGCTGATGTATTTTTCCCGAACACCAACTGTAATATCCACTGCGGCTGCAGCCCAACACACGGCACTGCAGCTGTACAGCATACTCAGGTTGATTAGTACTGACAAATTGATACAACGCTGTTATATCGGACGGCTGAAAATGCCCAAGGCTTTTTTTAAAATATCCCGCTCTGTTTCTAACTCCTTTATCCGTTTCTGCAGCAAGGATTTCTCCTCGTCATACACCACGGCTGTATAAACCCTGTTTTTTACATCAGGCTTAAGTAACTGCTTTTTCGAGAAATAAATCAGGTTGCTGCCAATGCCTAAGGACTGAGCTACTTCCGGTACAGGACGTCCGGATTCGATCATCTTTAATACTTCTTTTTTGAAACCCGCATCGTACTTACGTTGCTTCTTTCTGATGGGTTTGTGTTCCATAAATTTTGTAAATAATTGGAATTTGTGTCCGTAGATATTAGACCATTCAGATATCGTATAGTCTTTGATATCGTCGGATGCTTCGATTAAAATTTTTAAGGCAAAACTCATCCCGTTATTTTATCAAGTTCATGCCTCAACTGTTCAGGGCTGACAAATGTGGCATTTCCTGAATCAATAATAGCCAATCTTTCATTTACAAACTCCAACTGCTCTTTAGTAAGGGTAGTAGGGTTTTCTCCAAATAATTTAGATTCAATAGCCTCGTATATTTCAAATTGTTCAGCTTTAGAACATTTCATTACTTCATCTTTCAATTTACTCATAAAAAATATTTAATACAAGTTACAAATTATCTCTTGAAATCAAAAGTGAATATTTTCAAAATACTTTGCATATTCAGTATCAGTAAAGCCTTTCTAATCCTTCACAATCTTATTATAACTGGCTACCAAACCGCGTATTAATGATGAGCTGAAGCCCCTGTGTTCCATTTCATTCAGTCCGGCAATGGTGCAACCTTTCGGTGTGGTTACTTTATCAATTTCCTGTTCGGGATGCGTGCCTTTTTGCAATAATAATTCGGCAGCACCTTTTACCGTTTGTGCGGCAATAAGTGCGGCGGTCTTTGCATCAAATCCAATTTCAATTCCTCCCTGTATGTTGGCACGTATATAACGCATGGCATAAGCTGTACCGCAGGCGCCCAATACCGTGGCGGCATCCATCAACTTCTCATCAATCATGGCTGTTTTGCCCAGTACATTAAATAATTGCTGTACATAATTTAATTGCGCGGCAGATGCGCCGGCGAAAGAAAGACAGGTCATACTTTCCTGTATAGCAATGGCTGTATTGGGCATGGCCCTGAAAACAGGAACGGGTTTACCAATGGCTTTTTGCAATTGCTCCGTCCATACGCCGGTAATTACCGAAACGATAACATGTTTCTTGGGATTCAATACAGGTTTTATTTCTTTAATAACATCGGCATAGTTGTAAGGCTTTACTGCAAGAATAATTATTTCCGCAGCCGCTGCAGCTTTTTTATTATCGCTGTGTACCATACATCCTCTCTCGGAAAAATGGCTGAGCGGTGAAAGATTGCGGCGGGTAATGGTAATTTCTACCGGGCGGCTGAATTCGCTTTGAATTAAACCTTCCGCAATGGAAGCGCCTAAATTACCGCCGCCGATGATTGCAATTTTTTTTGCCATAGATCATATTTTGGTAAAGATAAGTATGTAAATAAAATTTTATTTGTTTAAATAAAAAAAGCCTGCATGGCAAAAGTCTAAACAACCGAAAAAATAATCCTCTTTCTTTTAAAAGCAGAGAACATTTTGCCGCTAAGTCTGTTCTGATATCAAATAAATAAATTTATTATGAAAAAGAATTTTTTCTCCCTATTTGTAACAGTATTAATTACAACTTCTTTATTCGTTGCATGTAATAATGAAGGCGAAAAAAAACCTGCTGAAGATGCCGCCGCGGTAAAAGAACCTGTAACTGAACCAAAGGTAGAAGCGCCGAAAGACATTGTTGACGTAGCCTCCGGTTCGGCTGATCACAGCACATTAGTAGCCGCTGTAAAAGCAGCGGGCTTGGTGGAAACATTGAAAGGTGCCGGTCCGTTTACCGTATTCGCTCCTACCAATGCTGCATTCAACGCTTTACCTGCAGGTGCTGTGGATGGTTTACTGAAACCTGAAAAGAAAGCTGACCTCACTAAGATTTTGACTTACCATGTTGTATCAGGATCAGTAAAAGCTGCTGACTTAAAAGATGGTCAGAAAATTAAAACTATTCAGGGCGGAGAACTGACAGTATCAATTAAAGACGGCAAAGTAATGATTAACGGCGCCAATGTTACAGCCGCTGATCTTGCCTCAAGCAACGGTGTTATTCATGTAATCGATGCCGTATTGATGCCAAAAAAATAATTTCATTTTTCATTGTTTTGAGTAAGTAAAGAATCAGAGAGCGGCGAAAGTTGCTCTCTTTTCTTTTAAATCATATTCAAAATAGAAATTTCGCAGCATCAATAATATTCTTTCAGGGAAAGAAAACGTTGAACATACTCAGCAACTCCGGTTTCTAAAGAATAAAAATCATCTTTATACCCGGCATTCCTTAGTTTGGTCATATCCGCTTCGGTAAAGTATTGGTATTTGTCACGGATGTCTTCCGGCGTATCTACATATTCAATAGAGGGTTCGAGCCTGAGGGTATTGAAAATTGCTTTTATCAAATCATTGAAACTTCGAGCTTCGCCTGTACCGAGATTATACAAACCTGAAGCAACGGGGTTTTGCATTAACCAATAACAAACTTTCGCCACATCTTCTACGTAAATAAAATCGCGGAGCTGTTCACCGTCTTTGAATTCCGGTTTATGCGATTTAAATAGTTTTACTTTCCCCGTTTTTTTAATTTGATTATAGCCATGAAATACCATGCTTGCCATCCGGCCTTTGTGATATTCATTGGGGCCGTATACATTAAAAAATTTCAAGCCGGCCCAATAGGGCGGTTGCGAGGTCTGTTTCAATACCCATTTATCAAATTCATTTTTAGAAATACCGTAGGGGTTGAGCGGCTGCAATTTTTCAACAACGTCGTGATCATCTTTATAGCCTAACTCTCCGCTTCCGTAGGTAGCAGCCGATGATGCATAAACAAGCGGAATGTTTTTTTCGGTACAATAGCTCCAAATATCTTTTGAATATTCTACATTCAGTTTTTCATGAACAGCATAATCAAACTCAGTAGTATCTGTCCTGGCCCCGAGGTGAAAAACAAAATCAATCTTCGGGTCATTCTTTTTCAACCAATCAAACAGCTCTTCTCTTTCCACTTTCGCGGCACATTGTTTCGAATCGAAATTGAACCATTTGTCTTCCTCGCTAAAGTCGTCAGCGATGATAATATTATTGTATCCTTTTTTATTTAAAAAACCCAACAGGTAACTGCCGATAAAGCCGGCGGCCCCTGTAAGAAGTATTGATTTGTCCCGGTTCATTTGTTATTGATAATAGTTTAGCTAAAAAATCTGAGATAAATAAAAAAGGAAAAAAGGAAAATGCTCACTAACATCATTCCGTAACTATTGCTTACAGGTTCGTTAACCAACGTTGAAAATTTTTCTTTAGAAAATAATTTACGAAATACCGCGCCGATATAATTGAAAAAACCGCCGCTGATAAAATCTAAAAACTGTTTCATTTAAATTAAATAGCCGCTAATGCCGACCCGGCTTCTTCTTTTTGTAAATAAGTTTCAATGGCTGTATCATATTTTTCCTGCCACCAATCGATGGTTCCCCAAAAATCACCGTCCACAACCAACTCACCGCTTGTTACCACACCAATTTTTTCGTAAGGAAAATCTTTTAATTGCGATTCGAATTCAATGACATTATCCAGTGCAACACTTACCACCACCCTGCTTTGTCCTTCACCAAACAGAAATGCATCTCTCCGAACTCCTCCTTTTATTAATAAAGAAAAACCAAGCTCCCGATTAAAACCGCTTTCGCAAAGTGTAACAAACAAACCGCCTTCGCTTACATCATGCGCCGAAAGAATAAAATTCTTTTTAATCAGCTCCGCTACTTTTTGCTGCAGTTTAAATTCTTCTTCCAATTCGAAATAAGGAGCAGGAGAATATTCAACTCCCGCAATTTTGTTTATGTATTGCGACGAAGCAATATCATTATTGATTACTCCCAAAACATACAGCACATTCCCTTCTTCTTTAAAATCCAATGTCATTTTATCATTTACATCTTCCAGCAAACCTACCATGCCAATAGTAGGCGTAGGGTAAACGGGACCATCAGGGTTTTGATTGTAAAAACTTACATTACCTCCTGTAACCGGTGTATTAAATTTCCGGCAAGCTTCTCCCATACCTTTTACAGCATGTACAAATTGGTAATATACTTCAGGGTCATAAGGATTACCAAAGTTCAAACAATTGGTTACTCCCAATGGCAGCCCGCCGCTGCATACAATATTTCTTGCCGCTTCGCTTACAGCCATCATGGTTCCTTTGTAAGGGTCGGCGAAAACATAACGGCTGTTACAATCCGTAGTTACAGCCAATCCTTTTGTGGTTCCTTTTACCAAAACTATCGGTGCGTCTGTTGGTGCATTGGTACTCGTATTGCCCGTGCCCACCATGCTGTCATATTGGTTGTATATCCATCGCTTGGATGCAATAGAAGGCAATTGAATTAATTGTTCTGCTACGGCTTTTAAATCATCCGGCACAGAGATGCTGCCTGCATTAAAACTTTTTATTTTTTCAAAATACTCCGGTTCTTTATACTCTCTTTCATATTGAGGAGCGCCGCCACCCAATACTAATTCAAATGCCGGTAACTCAGCATCCAATTGCCCGTGCATATAAAATTTCAACAAACCGTCGCCTGTTACTTCACCAATAACAGAGCAGGGCAAATCCCATTTATCAAAAACTTTTTGCACCACATCTTCTTTACCTTTTTCTACCACCATCAACATTCTTTCCTGGCTTTCGCTGAGCAGCAATTCCCATGTCTTCATATTTTTTTGCCGCGTCGGAACTTTATCCAAATCTATACGCATACCCGATTCTCCCTTAGCACTCATTTCAGCGGTAGAACATATGATACCCGCCGCACCCATATCCTGCATGCCTACCACAGCGCCGGTTTGTATTACTTCAAGGCAGGCTTCCAATAATTTTTTTTCCTGGAAAGGATCACCGACCTGAACAGCGGGTAAATCCTGTGCACTTTCGGCAGTTATATCGGCCGAAGCAAAAGAGGCGCCGCCAATACCGTCTTTGCCGGTAGCGCTGCCGACAAACATTACCGGGTTTCCGATTCCCGTTGCAGTAGCTGAAACAGTTTCACCAATTTTTACAATACCTACACTCATGGCATTTACCAACGGATTGGTATGATAACATTGATCGAAATAAATTTCGCCGCCGACGGTAGGCACGCCAAAACAATTACCATAATGTCCTATTCCGTGTACTACTCCTGCAAGCAGGTGCTGCGTTTTATCTTCTTCTAAATTACCGAAACGAAGTGAATTGAGTGATGCAATGGGCCTGGCACCCATTGTAAAAATATCCCTGTGTATACCTCCTACTCCTGTAGCAGCGCCTTGAAAAGGTTCAATGGCAGAAGGATGATTATGTGATTCAATTTTAAACACTACACCCAGCCCGTCGCCAATATCCATAAGGCCTGCATTCTCTTCTCCTGCCTTTACCAACATACGACCGCCTTCGCGGGGCAATGTTTTTAACCACTTAATAGAATTTTTGTAACTGCAATGCTCGCTCCACATGCCGCTGAAAGCGCAGAGTTCATTGAAGTTGGGCGTACGGCCCAGCTTTTGTTTTATCAATTCAAACTCATCTTCGGTAATACGGAGCTGCAACGCCGTTTTTACAGTTACTTCCATTGTACTTGTTTGTCTGTTTTGAAATATCGTGATATAAAAAATACAGGAGCCGCAAATCTACAACCGGAAAACCAAGTTGCCATCTGTAAGTTGTCAACTATTTATGAATAATAATTTCTATTTTGTGCAAATTAAATCAGTATATATTGGAGTATCTGTTATTTACCGGTTATCTTATTTTGTTTGCATGGTTGGTAACCAAGGTTAAATTTTTTACACTTTCGGGTTTGACAAAGCCCCAACTGGTTATCTTTTTCCTGCTGAAGGTTATTGCCGGTATTTTTTACGGTTGGATAGGCGTTTATTACGGCGGACTGGCGCAGATGCTTGATACTTGGGGCTTTCATACAAACAGCATCGCTGAATACAAGTTGCTCTTCAGTAACCCGGGTGAGTATTTTACCAATTTATTTCACAATCCATACCAAGGCGGCGTAGAGAAATTTCTGGGTATCAAAGATTCTTACTGGAATGACGCCAAAGGAAATTTTTTTATAAAATTTCTCTCTGTTTTTAACATATTCAGCCAGGGCTATTATTATATTAATGTCATATTCTACTCTTTTGTTACTTTATTCGGCCCCATTGCTTTATACAGGGTGATGAAAGATGTATACCCGGAAAAAAAAATCGCCGTGTTGGTGGCCACTTTCCTTATTCCCTCTTTTTTATACTGGACAAGCGGCATTCATAAAGAAGGTTTAATGTTCACGGGTATTGCATTAATTATTTTTCATGTTCATTTTGGATTAAAAGAAAATAAAATCGGTTTCAAAAGGCTGTTTATTATTCTTTTAAGTCTTTCTATCCTCCTGGTTTTAAGAAACTTTCTTTTTGTATTGATTATTCCGGCAATTATGGCATGGGTACTGGCATGGAAGTTCCCGAAAAAAACATTAGCCATTTTTTCCGCCATTTATATTGTGTGCGGTATTTTGTTTTTTACACTTCGTTATATCAGCCCTTCTCTTGATTTTCCATTGGCAGTAGTAGACCGTCAAAACGCATTTAGCCAACTGGAGGGCGGTTCCGCTGTACCGATTAAAAAATTAGAACCGGGTTTTATCAGCTTTATTAAGAGTACACCCCAAGCCATTAATTTATCAACCATACGCCCCTACCCGTCCGATGTAAAACATATTCTTTCGTTGGCGGCCGCCGTAGAAATAAATATTTTACTGTTTCTTTTTATCGTATTCCTGTTTTTAAAAACTAATGTGGTTAAATCAAGGATACCGATCTATTTCTGCGTTTTCTTCTCTTTTTCGGTTTTACTATCTATCGGTTATACGGTTAATTTCCTGGGGGCAATTGTACGATACCGAAGTATCGTGCTACCACTGCTTGTTATTCCTATGATAGCTTCAATAGATTGGCTAAGGATAAATAATTTTTTGTTTAGTAATATTAAAAAAAATAATAATGTTTTAAAATAATCATTATTTATTTATTTTTTCGGTTGTTTTTCCACATTTTATACAAAAATGAAATAATATTTTTGAAATTATTGGGTGTATCAGGCTTATTTCCGTTTTTTTGCAAAAAAAATATATCAATATGTCTCTTCGTTTCAATGCCATCAACAATCTATCCTCCAACCCGGAAGTAAAGATAGATGCAGCAAAAATTACCGGGCTTTTTGGTTCCAATGTATTTACCAATAAAGTAGCCCGTGAGTTTCTAAGTGACGAGGCTTATAAAAGCCTTATGTCGTCAGTAAAGGCCGCACAAAAAATTGACCGTGCTATGGCAAGTCAAATTGCCAACGGTATACGTGCCTGGGCCGAGAGTAAAGGTGTTACTCACTTTACACACTGGTTTCAACCGCTTACAGGTACTACGGCTGAAAAACATGATTCGTTTTTTACGTTGAAAGGTGACGGAACTCCCATTGAACAATTTGAAGGTGATGCGTTGGTTCAGCAAGAGCCTGATGCGTCTTCTTTCCCCAGCGGCGGATTACGAGCCACTTTTGAGGCAAGGGGTTACACAGCTTGGGATCCCAATTCTCCTGCGTTTATTATGGAAATAGGCCAGGGAAAAACACTTTGTATCCCAACTATTTTTGTTTCGTACACAGGACATTCCTTAGATTATAAAGCGCCTTTATTAAAAGCACTTGATTCATTAAATAAGTCGGCGGTAGATGTTTGTAATTATTTTGATAAAAATGTGACTCGTGTAACCGCTACCCTCGGTTGGGAGCAGGAATATTTTGTAGTAGATGAGGGATTGTATAATGCAAGACCTGATTTGGTAATGTGCGGTCGTACCATTTACGGACACGGTTCTGCTAAAGGTCAGCAGTTGGAAGATCATTATTTCGGTTCTATTCCTGAAAGGGTGTATGCCTATATGAGAGATTATGAAAATGAATCTTATAAATTAGGTATTCCGTTGCGCACCAGGCACAATGAAGTAGCTCCCGCACAGTTCGAGTGTGCTCCTATTTTTGAAGAAGTAAGCGTGGCTGTAGATCATAATTCATTATTAATGGATGTAATGGACCGGGTTGCACGTCGTCATAAACTGAGAGTATTGCTGCATGAAAAACCATTTGCCGGTATTAACGGAAGCGGTAAGCACAATAACTGGAGTATGGCAACAGATACCGGTGTTAATTTATTAGCACCCGGCAAAACGCCCAAAACCAATTTAATGTTCCTTACTTTTTTTGTAAATACGATTAAAGCGGTACACGATTACGCAGATATCATGCGTGCATCAATAGCCAGTGCCCAAAACGATCATCGCTTGGGCGCCAATGAAGCGCCGCCGGCTATCATCTCTGTATTTATCGGTCAGTACCTTACCAAAGTATTGCAGGATGTAAAGGAAAGAGTTTCGAAAAAAATGGATGAAACCGATGAGAGCATGCTGAAGATTGACATACACAAAAGCATTCCTGAACTGATGATGGATAATACGGATCGCAACCGTACTTCACCTTTTGCATTTACCGGAAATAAATTTGAATTCCGTGCCGTGGGTTCTTCCGCCAACTGTGCCAATGCGATGACAGTATTGAACACCGTAATGGCCGATACGCTTAAGCAATTTAAAAAAGACGTAGATGCATTAATAGAAAAAGGTGAAAAGAAAGAGATAGCTATTATGCACGTAATACGTGAGTACATTGTGGCCAGCGAAAAAATATTGTTTGAAGGTGACGGCTACAGCGAAGCATGGGAAAAAGAAGCGGAGAAAAGAGGATTGCCCAATGTAAAAACAACGCCTTTGGCACTGGATGCAATGGTAACTGATAAAGCCAAGCATCTTTTTGAAAGCAATAAGATTTATACGCACAGCGAACTGGAAGCAAGACATGAGATAGAATTGGAAAAGTATATTAAGAAGGTACAGATAGAAAGCCGTATGATGGGCGAACTGGCTACCAGTCATATTTTACCCGCTGCCATACGTTACCAAAATTTACTTGCCAACAACATTAAAGGATTGAAAGAAGCGGGCATTAAAGAATCCGGCTATAATAACCAGAAACAAATTTTGGAAAAAATATCGGAGCACATTAATAAAACAAGTGATTTGGTAGAAAAAATGATAGAAGCAAGAAAAATAGCTAATAAGATTACCGATACACGTAAAATGGCTATTGCTTACCAGGCCGATATTAAGGATGCGTTCTTTGACCAAATACGCTACCACGCAGATAAATTAGAACTGCTGGTAGATGATCGCGAATGGTATTTGCCAAAGTACAGGGAGTTATTATTCTTACGATAAAAAGTAAGATTTTCATCTTATACAAAGCCGCTCATTTTACGGGCGGCTTTTTTGTGTATATAAAATAAATATAAAAGACTATTTTACTTCATAATAGCATTTCCTGCATCGCGGTTCATACACATCTTTTTCACCCAACATTACTTGGTCATCGTTGGGAATTTTGCGGTAACTGTAGTTGGCGATATTTCCGCATTGCATACAAATAGCATGCAACTTAGTTACATAATCAGCTTTGGCAAGTATAAAAGGCATTTGCCCGAAGGGTTTACCCGAAAAATCCATATCTAACCCGGCCACAATAACCCGAATGCCCCTGTAAGCCAGTTCGTCGCATACATTTGGCAACTCGTCATCAAAAAATTGGGCCTCGTCTATACCAATTACATCCACACCTTGCGCCAGCAGTAATATTTTTTGCGAATTGTCGATGGGCGTTGACTGTATGGCATTTTCATCATGCGATACGATTTTTATTTCATCGTACCGTGTATCCACGGCAGGTTTAAAGATTTCCACTTTCAGGTTGGCAATCTTTACTCTTTTCAGGCGCCGTATCAGTTCTTCCGTCTTTCCGCTGAACATAGATCCGCAGATAACTTCAATCCATCCTCTTTTCTCTCCTCTTAAGTTGGGTTCGATAAACATTGTTAATATTCAGTTTTTCTTTTTGCACTATTTCATTGTTGGCAAACAGTTTGTAACTTCAATAAATGATTTACTGATTTGTGTGCAACCATTTCTTTAAAATCAATTACTATTCAATATCAAAGGTTTCAAAAGTAATATAAACAAATGGAACGTATAGGGATTCTGATTAACAAATTAAAAGAACAGTATGAGCAAAATGCCGATGCCGGTCAATTGCAGATAACCCTGCAAATGCTTCAGTCCGAGTTACTTCAATATCAGGCAAAGGGCTACAGCAATTTGAGCAGTTCCAAAGTATCGGTTACTATGCCCAAGTCGATGCAGGGGCATTTCAGCGGCGGCGCATTTGAAGAAAAACCGATCGACAATGTTATTCCTTCCGTTTCACACATAGAAAAACTGCCTGGACTTGAAACGCCGGTAACAAAATATGAAGAAAAAGCAGCCGTTGCCGCCGTAAAACCCCGGGTAGATATTGCTTTTGAAATACCGGCAAGTGACATACCAACATTGGCCCATCAACCCGGTGCTAAAGAAATAAATGATATGATTGCCGCCGGCAACAAATCACTGAATGATAAATTGGGCGTCGGCAATACCGAATTAGGTGAAACATTAAAAGAAAGTCCTATAAAAGATTTGCGAAAAGCCATCGGCATCAATGATCGTTTTGTTTTTGTAAACGAGTTGTTTCGCGGAGATGAGGCAATGTATGAGCGAAGTATCAAAACCATCAATGCTTTTGCCATTTACCCCGAAGCTGAATACTGGATTAACCGCGAACTGAAAGTAAAAATAGGTTGGAATGAAAATAAAGAAGCCGTTAAGCACTTTTATCAATTGGTTAAAAGACGGTTTACCTGAATATAATCCATAATTTTCGCCGTCGCTCCCCGTTTACTTTGTACATAATTTTTTGATGCATCACCCGTTTCTTTCAAATAAATTTCATCGCACAATAAATCATTCAGTACTTCTTCCAGCTCCAATGCACTATTAATAGAAATACCGCCACCGATTTCTACCAGTTCTGCTGCTTCAATATATTTTTCGTACACCGGGCCGAATAATACCGGCTTACCGTATACGGCAGATTCCAATACATTATGCACTCCGTCGCCGCCAAAGCCTCCGCCAACATAGGTTATATCAGCGTAACGGTACAACTTCGCAAGCATCCCTATATTATCAATGATGAGAACATTAGCAAAGCCGGCATGCATATCCATATCATCGTCATGCGCACCGGCAGTTATTTTTTGAAGTACGGAAAAACGTATTGTATGTTGAAACAGTTTTTCTATATCCTTTAAATGTTCTTCATAAATTTCGTGCGGAGCAATGATAAATTTTATCCCGGGATGTGCATTGGCATAATGATCCAATTCCTCTTCATCCTCGGGCCAAGTACTGCCGGCTACTACAATTTTCGCAGTACCGCAAAATTTTTCAACCTCCTGTATCGGAGTAAATTTTTCGGCAATGGCTACTACCCTGTCAAATCTTGTATCGCCTGTTTGCAGTGCATCAATGTTTATTGCGGAAAGAAGTGATGCTGATGTTTTATCCTGTACAAATATTCGTGTAAAAAAAGAAAGCATCTTTCTTTGAAAACCGCCGTACCATTTAAAAAATGATTGCTGTTTTCTGAATGCTGCTGATACAAGCAGCAACGGTATTTTTCTTTGATCGATTTCTTTTAAATAATAAAACCAAAAGTCATATTTAACTAAGAGTACCAGGCTCGGGTTGATAGCATCTAAAAATCGTTTGGCGTTTCGGGGGCCGTCCATAGGCAGATAAAAAATATAATCAGCCCCTTTATATTCTTTTTGCACTTCATAGCCGCTGGGAGAAAAAAATGTAAGTACAATTTGGGTTCCGGGATAATCTGCCTTTATTTTTTCCAATAATGGCCGGCCCTGCTCAAACTCGCCCAAACTGGCACAATGCATCCAAATCGGCCTTTGATGATTTCCTGCTGTCCGTTGATTATCAATGGCAATACGTATTTTTTCAAAAATATTCCTCCTTCCTTCTATCCATGCCTTTGCCTTGGGATTCCACAGCGAGACTATACGAATACCGGTTGTATACAAATTGCAGAAAAACGAATAAAAAAAGACTCCCAAGAGATTTGATTTTTAATTACAAAGCAAATGTAAAAGCAAACGGGTAAACTAACCGTATTTTACTATTTTTGCCGCACTTTAGCCAAAACCGAAGTCCTTAGTAAAAAATTGAAAACTGTAAGGCTCTTAACCGGGCCTGAACTTACTTCGTACTTCCTAAATCGTATTTATTATCTATGCGGCCGATACAGATGGTGGATACTCAAACGCAGTATCAAAAAATAAAACAGGAGGTTGACAGTGCCATTACCGCTGTTTTAGACAGTTCGGCGTATATAAATGGTAAAGCCGTTCAGGATTTTGCCGCTAACCTCGCCAATTATCTATCAGTAAAAAATGTAATTCCCTGCGCCAACGGAACTGACGCTTTACAAATTGCGATGATGGCTTTGAATCTGAAGCCGGGTGATGAAGTGATTACGCCGTCATTTACTTACATAGCTACTACCGAAGTAATTGCTTTATTAAAATTAACGCCGGTATTTGCGGAAGTTGATCCCAAAACATTTTGTATTGACCCCGAATATTTACGGAAATTAATTACTCCCAAAACTAAGGCGATTGTTCCCGTTCATTTGTACGGACAAGCGGCCCCCATGGAGGAAATAATGGCTATAGCTAAAGAATATAATCTTTATGTGATTGAAGATAACGCACAGGCTATCGGCAGCGATTATACATTCAGTAACGGAATTAAAAAGAAAACAGGTACCATCGGTTATATCGGTTCCACTTCTTTTTATCCATCAAAAAATTTAGGCGCCTTTGGCGATGGCGGGGCACTATGTACAAATGATGATACATTAGCCGCTAAAATGAAAATGATTGCCAATCACGGGCAAACTGAAAGATATTATCATGATGTAGTAGGCTGTAACAGCCGGTTAGATACCATACAAGCCGCCGTGCTGAATGAGAAACTAAAACACCTTGATGAATATATTGCTGCAAGAAGAACAGTGGCTGATTTTTACGATGCCGCTTTTACAGGTAATAAAAAAATAAGCACGCCTTTCCGTGCAGTATACAGCAATCATGTCTTTCATCAGTACACAATTGTTTTAAATGGTGTTGAAAACATAAGTGCTTATCGTGACGGCCTGAATAAATTCCTTGCGGATAATAAAATTCCGTCGATGATTTATTATCCGGTACCCGGCCACAAACAAAAAATGTTTGCTTCCTTCGGTTCGGCGGCTGTTTCATTACCTGTAACCGATTGGCTGACAGAAAGAGTAATTTCTTTGCCCGTACATACCGAAATGGATAAAGAACAACTGGCGTTTATAACAACCAAAGTACTCGAGTATGTAAGCAAATAAGTTTAAGAATTATTCTAAACAATTATTTAAAAGAAACCGGCTAAAAGAAAAATACCCGCCCTTATAAAAAATAATTAAGTAAAATTAAAAAAACCATGTACCAACAATTAATTGACAAAAAAGAAAAATTGGCAGTAATAGGCTTAGGCTATGTAGGCTTACCTATAGCATTGGAGTTCGCCCGTCATACATCCGTAATTGGCTTTGATATTAACGAAAAAAGAATTGCATTGATGAAACAGGGTATTGACCCCAGCAATGAATTGGAGCCAGATGCATTCAACGGTTGCGATATAACATTTACCAACTCATTGGATGTATTGAGACAAGCCAAGTTTTTTGTAGTGGCAGTTCCTACACCTGTAGATGAACACAATGTACCTGACTTAACTCCCGTACAAAAAGCATCGGAAACAATTGGTAAAGTGGTAAAGAAAGGCGACTACGTAGTATTTGAATCTACCGTTTACCCGGGTTGTACCGAAGAAGATTGCCTGCCAATAATAGAAAAATTATCAGGGCTGAAAAATATTATTGATTTCAAACTGGGTTACTCGCCTGAAAGAATAAACCCGGGAGATAAAGTGCATACATTGGCCAACGTAGTGAAAGTAGTTTCGGGTTGTGATGCAGAATCTTTGGAACAAATAGCAAAAGTATACGAGCTGGTTGTAACTGCCGGCGTACACCGTGCATCGTGCATTAAAGTGGCTGAGGCAGCAAAGATTATTGAAAATACCCAACGAGATTTGAATATCGCTTTAATGAACGAGCTCTCCATCATTTTTGATAAAATGGGAATTAATACCTACGAAGTATTAGAAGCCGCAGGTACTAAATGGAATTTTTTAAAATTTCAACCGGGCTTGGTTGGCGGACATTGTATTGGTGTAGACCCGTACTATCTTACACACAAAGCAAAAGAGCTCGGCTACAATTCTGAAGTGATACTGGCCGGCCGCAGCATTAATGATAATATGGCGAAATATGTAGCTGAAAAAGTAGTGCAGCATATTATTAAGAACAACGGTAATGTAAAAACCTCGAAGGTATTGGTAAAGGGCGCCACCTTTAAAGAAAATGTAAGTGATATACGCAATTCGAAAGTGGCAGATGTGGTTAAAGCGCTTCAATCATTTTATGTAAATGTAGAAGTAGAAGATCCGCACGCCGACAGCGATGAATTACATCACGAATACGGATTCAGGCTGGCCGAAAAAATAAGCAATGATTACGATGCAGTAATTATTACCGTACCGCATCATGCATTTACCGATCTTGACGGCAAATATTTTGAAAGCATTACAAATCCGCATGCCCTTATTGCCGATTTGAAAGGAATTTTTAAAAACAAAATAACAAACCGGGCATATTGGAGCTTATAACTTTATAAGTTTGCACAGTAGCCGATAACCATTTATTATTAAAAAATAATTATGCCTTTTATAAAAACGGAGTTAGAAGGGCTTTTGATTTTTGAACCGAAAGTATTTGAAGACAGCCGCGGATACTTTTTTGAAGCCTATAATAACAGCGTGTTCAAAGAAGCCGGCGTCAATATGAATTTTGTACAGGACAATCAGTCACAATCTTCATACGGCGTTATACGCGGTTTGCATTATCAAAACAATCCGCATGCACAAACAAAATTAGTTCGCGTACTGGTAGGTACTATACTGGATATAGCGGTTGATATTCGCAAAAGTTCAGGTACTTACGGTAAGGCTTTTGCCATAGAGTTGTCAGCCGAAAATAAAAAACAACTGTTCATTCCGCCCGGTTTTGCACACGGCTTCTCCGTACTGAGTGAAAAAGCAGTGGTATTGTATAAATGTGATGCATTGTATAATAAAGAAAGCGAAGGGGGAATTATTTATAATGACCCCGCTTTAGCGATCGATTGGCAAATACCGGCTGACAAAGCGATTGTATCTGACAAAGACAAACTGCTGCCCGTACTAAAAGGCTGTAAAAACAATTTTGAATAATTTTTAAAATTATTATTTACAGTATGGATAAAAATAATACCGATTTACCCAAGATTATTGTAACCGGTGCAAACGGGCAACTGGGGAAAGAAATCAGGACACTTGCAACTGCTTATCCTGCCTTTCAATTCATTTTTTTATCAAGAGAAGATTTACCTATTCATCATTTTGAAACGGTAAGAAACTTTTTTGAAATAACTAAACCGCAATTTTGTATAAACTGCGCCGCTTACACCGCCGTAGATAAAGCCGAAGAAGAAAAAGATTTAGCTTTTCAAATTAATGCCGAAGCCGTGGGTGTATTGGCCGCGGTTTGCCAAAAATATTCTACGCAGTTTATACATATTTCTACCGATTATGTTTTTGACGGTACCGCTACTGCTCCTTACAAAGAAGATGCTGTAACAAATCCTGTAAATACCTACGGCGCTACAAAACTGAAAGGCGAGCAGGAGGCTTTACAATACAATCCTTCTTCCATTATCATTCGCACATCATGGGTATACTCGGAGTTTGGAAAAAATTTTGTAAAAACGATGATGAAGTTGATGAGCGAAAGAGAAGAGTTGAAAGTTGTAAACGACCAGGTCGGCTCACCAACTTATGCTGCTGACTTAGCCGAAGCGATACTGCGAATAATTAATGTTTCGCAAACGTCGAGTAGCAATTGGCAACCGGGCATTTATCATTTTTCCAACAGCGGTATAATCTCTTGGTACGACTTCGCTGTTGCTATAAAAGAAATTAGCGAAAGCAAATGTAATGTGCTGCCTATTCCTTCATCAAGTTTTCCTACACCAGCCAAACGGCCTTCTTATTCAGTTTTTGATAAAGAGAAAATTCAAAAAACATTTGGTATTGTTTTAAAAGATTGGAGAAGCAGTCTTCAGGAATGCATCAAAAGAATAAATAGTTAAAGTAAATAACCTGCAGCCAATTTATTAAAATGATTGAGCTGCGCTTCTTTTTCTTCGGTAGTAAGATTGAGTAAAACAGCCAGGTAATTTGCAACACCCGGCGCTGCTTCCATGGCAGCCTTTGCATCTAAAAACAATAAACGTATTCTTCGGGCTAAAACATCTTCCACCGTCATAGCCATTTCATTTTCTACTACCCATTTTATTTCTGCTTTTGTATACGGATAGGCAGGATGAATTTTTTCTGACAATAAACTATCCACTTCCTGCATTTTTTTTATTGTCATTACATCGGCACCGTAAATAGCTAAATGGCTATTCTCATTTGAATCAGTCCAACCATGAATTTTTAAATTTTTTGTATTACAGGGCAATGATTTTATTCCTGCCGATTGTGCTGCTTTATCTACTGCATGTTGCGCCATACTGCGATAAGTAGTCCACTTACCGCCGGTAACATGTACCAAACCCGAAGGCAATACTTTTATTACATGATCCCTTGGCATCACCGATGTCTTTTTTTCTCCGCTCACTTTTGCCAACGGACGCAAACCCACAAAAACACTTTTTACATCTTTCGAACTGATATCCGATGCCGTATACCGGTTAAAATGACTGACAACAAAATCAATTTCATCTTTCAGCGGTCGTGGTTCTGTTGTTATACTTTCAACCGGCGTATCGGTTGTACCCAATAATAATTTATCGTGCCAGGGTATTACGAACAATACTCTTCCGTCATCCGTTTTAGGAATCATCATACCGGCAACGCCTTTAAAAAAATGTTTATCTACTACCAGGTGAATGCCCTGTGAAGGTGAAATTGTTTTTTCAGAATGATTCTCGGCTAATTGCAATAACTCATCGGCAAAAACGCCGGTAGCATTAATCACAACACTGCCTTTTATTTCAAATTGATTTCCCGTTAATTCATCTTTCGCTATCACACCGGTTATCTTATTCCCTTCTTTTATAAATTGCCGGACGCCGCAATAATTAATAACCGCTGCTCCCTGCTCCGCAGCCGTCTGCGCCAAATTGATAGCTAAACGGCTGTCATCAAACTGTCCATCAAAATATAAAACACCGCCGCTTAAATTATTAATTGATAAATCAGGCAGGTTTCTTAATGCACCTTTTTTAGAAAGCAGTTTTGTTTTCCCCAAACTTAATTTGAAAGATAAAAATTCATAAATCCATAATCCAAAACCATAGTACCATTTTTGCCACCACTTGTACGATGGTACTACAAAAGCAAGTGTATGACAAACATGCGGTGCATTTTGCAGCAGTCTTCCTCTTTCAAATAATGCTTCGCGTACCAAACGAATATTGCCCTGCGCCAAATAGCGAACACCGCCATGTACCAATTTGGTAGCACGGCTGCTGGTTCCTTTTGCAAAATCATATTTTTCCAGCAACAAAGTTTTGTAACCGCGGGAAGCAGCATCAACAGCGCAACCCAAACCTGTAGCGCCGCCGCCAATGATAATAATGTCCCACTGTTTTTCCGGTGAAAGTTTATTTAGTTGTTCGCTGCGATTCATTTTTTTTAAATACTCAATTGGAAATAAAGAATACCGGCTATTTATTTTTTATCAGCCCAATCAATGGCAGAACTTACAGCCCGTTGCCATCCTTTCGTCAACTCATTCCTGTTTTCATCCGTTATCGCCGAAGAAAATATTTTTTCTACCTGCCATTGCTGTTGCAGTTCATCAATATTTTTCCAAAAGCCTACGGCAAGCCCTGCAAGATAAGCGGCGCCCAACGCGGTAGTTTCCGTCACCGTTGGTCGCACCACTTTTGTATTCAGCACATCGCTTTGAAACTGCATAAGCAAATCATTTTTTGTAGCGCCGCCGTCTACTCTCAATTCTTTTATACTAATGCCGCTGTCGGCTTCCATCGCTTTTAGTACATCCATTGTTTGATAGGCGATGCTCTCTACAGCCGCTCTTGCTATATGCGCCGCCGTACTGCCTCTTGTCAATCCCGTTATAGTTCCTCTTGCATGTTGGTTCCAATAAGGAGCCCCAAGCCCGACAAAAGCCGGCACTACATATACACCATCCGTTGTTTCTACTTTTTTCGCCAGCGCTTCTACGTCGGCCGAAGTTTTTATAATACCCAACCCGTCGCGCAACCACTGCACTACAGCGCCTGCAATAAAAACACTTCCTTCGAGTGCATAATTTGTAATGCCATTTACTTTCCATGCCACGGTGGTTAATAAATTATTATTTGATATAACGGGTTTCTCGCCGGTATTCATCAGCATAAAACAACCGGTACCATAGGTATTTTTTACCATGCCGGGTTGCGTACATAATTGACCGAACAAAGCTGCTTGCTGATCGCCGGCAATACCCGCGACAGGAATAGGTTTTGCAAAAATCATATTTTCCGTATGTCCGTATACTTCGCTGCTGCTGCGTATTTGCGGCAGCATATTACCGGGCACATCCAATATTTTTTCCAGTTCACCATCCCACTGACAGGTTTCAATATTACAAAGCATGGTACGGCTTGCATTGCTCACATCCGTAGCATGTACTTTACCATTGGTTAGTTTCCAAAGCAACCAGGTATCAATGGTACCAAAACATAATTCACCTTTCGTGGCTTTCTCTCTTGCACCAGCTACATTATCCAGTATCCATTTTATTTTAGTACCGCTGAAATAAGCATCTACCACCAAACCCGTTTTTTGCTGAATGGTTTTATCCAGTCCTTGTGCTTTCAGTTCATCGCAAAAAGAAGCGGTTCTTCTGTCCTGCCATACGATGGCATTATAAATGGGTTCGCTTGTATTTCTGTCCCACACTACGGTTGTCTCCCGCTGGTTGGTTATACCAATAGCGGCAATCTGTTCTTCCTGCAAACCCGCTTTGCTGATGGCTTCGGCGACAGTACCCATTTGCGTACTCCATATTTCATTGGGGTCATGCTCTACCCAACCCGGCTGCGGAAAAATTTGTTTGAATTCTTTTTGTGCCGTGGCAATAATGCTTCCGTTCTTATCAAAAATAATGGCACGGCTGCCGGTAGTACCTTGGTCCAATGCTAAAATGTATTGCTCCATAATGATAATTTATTAGTCAATGAAAATACTTATTATTAAATAAATAGGAGGAGGTAATTTTTTGTTTAATCAACGGCATTATCGTAGACCCCGAGTAGGGTTTGTGTGCAGCCTCGGGGCTACTATCATTCCCGTACGTACGGGATTGTGTCACACTCTTGTACGCCTGTGCCGCTACTGATCATTTCTGTAATAGCTTTCGGTATTCGGTAATTCTATTGTCCGTTACAGAAGAGTAAAACAAAACGGGGTCGGCTATAGTCGGGCACTGTTGAGACAGTAGAAACAATTTGAATTTTGACCGGAGAGAAAATATGCGGATATTGCGATAACATACATGTCAGATGAATGCTATGAAAACTCTCCTGTTAATAATATCAATACTAACCTTCGGGCTTTCCTCAAGTTCACAAGACCTTGTGCAAATTAAGCAACGTTGGTTTTCGAAATCCTTGAAAGAATTTTATGTTGGTAATATAATTGATACCGTTGTTAAACTTCCCAATGTTTATGAAAAAACCTGCTATAAACTCAAGGACACAATCTTTTATCATGCGGCCTATAAGCGGACATTTGGAGGAGGAAAAGAGGATACAATAACAGAAACAAATAAATATGCCATAATCTATTTAAGCTCAGATACATTAATAATGAGTATGCCCGAGGGTTATCGGGACAATGAACGACGTATCGACACCTTTTTCAGTGAAAAATCATTAGTTAACAAAAAATTCAAACTTCAAAGACTCCAATTAACATACACTGATAATTATTTTCTTTCTACGGAAGGAAAGGCTTTTTCCTTGACCGTTGACCGAATCGGTAACATTATTTATCAGGGAAGACACAACACAAATCCGTACATGGGAACATACAAAGGAAAACTTACCAAACTACAAATGGTACAAGTGATTGACATCCTTAAAACATTATGGTTGGAATATCAGCCCGATGAAAGAGAATGTGCAATTGATGCTGCACCGCAAACGCTAATAGTTTATGCAAATAATAGAAGATACTCAACAAAAGGCTGTGAGGGGAACTATTTATTAAACGAACTTTTAAATTTCTTTTGGGATTATAACACAGACAAGCAAACACGATTAAATAAGTACTCCGGAAAATTACAGCTTGAAGAATGAAGCACTAATGCACAAAAGCGAAATTTTAAGCCATCGCGGAGAGATGGTTATTTCACATAGATAGAAAGACCAATATCGGCTGGAAAAGAACCAACTTGAATTTTGAACGGAGAGAAAATATGCGGATATTGCGATGATTGTCATATGGTGTGCTACCTTATTGACGACAACACTTATTGAGAATTTCTTAAATCCACCGGGGTTTTCGTTATAGACATCTGCAAACATAATTAAATTTTGTGGCGAGACCCCGGGACTTAAAGTTACCACAGCACATCATTTATATGTTTCAGCTTTGCATATTTTTTTAATCCCCTTTTCATAGAATAAATCGCCTGAATTTAAAAGTTTGCGCGGGGTCGCCCCACCCGCGTTACCTGCGCAATGCAGACTCCGCTGAGTGTTCCTGTTTTTTTAGATCATTTTGAAGATTCGGGATTAACTGAATCACTCAATACTGTTAAGAAAAATTTAATAAACCTCCGATCCGGACATACCCGGTTGTTTTTGACTTATGTCAAACTTCTTCGTAAAGCGAATAGGTAGTTTAGAGTTGTTAATTCAATCGCTAACAAATAAAAACAAAATCATGAAAATGAAATTTTTGACACTCAGTTTTACAATGATCGCCTTATTTACTTTCTCTGCCTGTAAGAAAAACAAGGATGAAACTCCGGTATCCAAACTGTCTTTACTCACCGGCAAACCTTGGGTGATGACAAAGAATGAAGTACAGTTTAACGGCGGCCCCCTCATGGATGTGTTTCCATTTTTTGAGAACTGTGAAAAAGACGATCGTTGGGTGTTTAAGGTGGATGGCAGTGTGGAATTAAACGAGGGGCCTGCCGCTTGTGATAATAATACACCCGGCCTGGTGTTAGATGAGTTGCGCTGGTCTTTTCGTGACAACGAAACAAAGTTGGAGATAGACGGCAAACTCAGTGTTATTGAACAACTGGATCAATCGGTATTAAGAACCTCCATCAACGATCCGGTGGCCGGCAAAGTGGTGCTGCATTTTGCGCATCCGTAAAAAATAAAAGTAAGCAGTGTGTGCTGAGTGGGACCCGCTGCTTACTTACTTCCTTTCCGGGTATTCGTAGAAGCAACGTTGTGAGCCGGGTTTGTTATGAAAACTACCGGGCAAACTAAGTTGGTCAAAATACTTGCTCATGTAAAGAACTAAACCCGATACCGGAAACCTGATACTTTTCTACCCCACCATTTCACTAAGCTCCAGCCAACGCAATTCTTTTTCATCAAGCAAAGCCGTTATTTCGCCAATACGGGTTGAAAGTTTTTGTAATTCTTCAAAATTTGTATCGCTGTTATTGAGCTTCTCCGTCACCGTTTCTTTTTCTTTGGTCAGCGAAGCAATTTCTTTTTCCAATATTTCAAACTCACGTTTTTCTTTAAAGGAAAATCTTTTCTCTGTCACCGTATTTTCCTTTTTATTATCATCCTTAGTTTGCTTGGTAGCGGCTGTAGATTTATCTGCTGCGTCTTTCATTACAAATCGATCATCAGCATTGGCCTCCTGTTCTTTTTGAAATATCCTGTACTGAGAATAGTTACCGGGAAAATCTCTTATTACTCCATCGCCTTCAAATACAAATAAGTGATCTACCAACCGGTCCATAAAATACCTGTCATGACTTACCACCAGCAAACAACCGGGAAATTCACTTAAAAAATTTTCCAGCACACCCAAGGTAGGTAAATCCAAATCGTTGGTAGGTTCGTCCAATACCAAAAAATTAGGATTGCGGAATAAAATAGAAAGCAGGTGCAATCTTCTTTTTTCGCCGCCGCTTAATTTACTGATGTAAGTGTATTGTTTATCGGGATCAAACAAAAACAATTGCAGAAACTGCGCGGCGCTTAATGAACCGCCGCTCGCCAGCGGAAAATTCTCAGCAATATCTTTTACAAATTCTATTACCCGCATATCTTCCTTTACTACCAGGCCCTGCTGCGAGTAATTACCAAACACGACGGTATCACCGATATTTATTTTTCCGCTGTCGGCTTTTTCTATTTGTTGTAAAATATTGATGAACGTGGATTTGCCGGCACCGTTTTTACCAACGATGCCTAATCTTTCTCCCTTATTAAAAGTGTAATCAAAGCCTTTTAAAATTATTTTCTCGCCAAAACTTTTATACACTTTCTTTACTTCAATAATTTTACCGCCCAATCGGCTCATCTTCATTTCCAGCAGCACTTGCCCGTCTTCTATTACCTGCGAGGCTTTCGATTCTACTTTATAAAAATTATCCTGCCGGCTTTTACTTTTGGTAGTTCTTGCACGGGGTTGCTTACGCATCCACTCTAATTCTTTACGGTATAAATTTTTTGCTTTATCAATACTTGCTATTTCACTTTCAATTCTCGCCGCTTTCTTTTCTAAAAAATTAGCATAGTCGCCTTTGATAGTATAGAGGTTGCTTCCGTCCATCTCCCAAATCTCTTCACACACTTCATCTAAAAAATACCTGTCGTGGGTTACTAATAATAATGTTACTTTTTCCCTGTTAAGGTAATCCTCCAGCCACTCTACCATATCCACATCCAAATGGTTGGTAGGTTCATCCATTATCAATAATACATGCTTGTGTTCAAACCCGATATCAATTAATGTTTTTGCAAGCGCCACTCTTTTTCGTTGTCCGCCGCTGAGTGTACTTACGGTTTGATTGAGGTGATGAATATTTAATTTACCCAATATCTGTTTTACCTTGGTATCAAAATCCCAAGCGTTCAGTTCATCAATCTTTACAATGGCATCGCCTATTTTATCGGCATCTTCCTCATCGCAGGCCAACTCATAATTGGCAATGGCATTTATTACCGGGTGGTTATGGCTGAAAATATTTTGCAGAATAGTTTTCGATTCGTCAAAAACCGGTTCCTGTTCAAACAGCGCCACGGTTACATCTTTATGTATCCACACTTTTCCTTCATCCGGCTTTTCGGTACCCGATAAAATTCTTAATAGTGTTGATTTGCCGGAGCCGTTGCGGGCCACCAGCGCTATTTTATCTCCTTCCTGAATGTGAAATGAAATATTTTTAAATAATGGCTGAATACCATAGGCCTTGGTAAGCCCCTCAACAGAAACATAATGCATCCGGCAAAGATACGGGAAGCGGGTCGATAGGTCTCAATCGACTGTCCGGTGTGTATTAAAGCCAATTATAGCTAAATAAAAAACCGGAAAGTGAAATACACTTTCCGGTTAATTAATAATTCAATTTATTTTTACTTCGTATCAAAAAAATGCGATGGTGACGGAGCCAGCTCGAAAGCGGCTTCATCTTTTTCTATCATTTCTATATTCATCATAAATCCTTCATCGGCTTTTATAGTTACTTTTTCTTTTACCACTTTCCTGTAACCTTCTTTTTCAAATACAAACTTGTAAACGCCTGATTTCAACTCGTCAAAAACATAGTGGCCGTTCATGTCGCTTATTATTATTTTTTCTTTTTTTGAATTAAAATAAGCTGTAACGCTTACATCCTTCACCGCTTTTTTTGTATCGGCATTGCTTATCACACCGTTTATCTCATCTTTTTTACCGGGTTCGGTACCATTGCAAGGTCCTGTATTTTTTGCGTGGGCAAATGCAGCTAAAGTTGTAAACAACAACGCGGTCAGGAATATTTTAATTTTCATGGCAAAAGGTTTTGTATGTTACAGTACAAGTTCATCGCACTATTCCATTTCTCACGTATCAAAATTAAAGGGTTTTTATTGGATTTAACAAGCCTTTCATAAATTCTTTCCAAACCTTTCGTACAATTTCGGCGGCGGGCGGTATTTCATCAAGCAAAGCACTCACTTGCCCTATTTCCAATTCTCCTTCATCCAGGTCGCCTTCAAACATTCCTTTCTTGGCACGGGCCCTTCCTAAAATATTTTTCAGTTCCTCTTCTGTAGCTCCCCTCAGTTCGGCTTCATTTACTTCTTTAAAAAATTTATTTTTCATAAGCCTTACCGGCGTCAACTGCTTTAAAGACAATTGTGTATCGCCTTCGCTGCTTTCTATCACTGCTTTTTTAAAATTTATATGCGATGAAGCTTCTTCACTTGCTACAAAACGGCTTCCCATTTGTACACCCTCCGCTCCCATTACCATAGCCGCCAGCATTTGCCTGCCCGTGGCTATACCGCCAGCCGCAATAACCGGAATTTTTACAGCAGCACAAACCGCAGGTATCAGCACCATCGTTGTCGTTTCTTCTCTGCCATTATGCCCGCCGGCTTCAAAACCTTCGGCAACTACCGCATCGCAACCGGCATCCTCTGCTTTTTTTGCAAACTTGCTGCTGCTTACCACATGCACTACTATAATACCTTTTTCTTTTAATATGCCTGTCCATGTCTTGGGGTTGCCTGCGCTTGTAAAAACAATTTTTACTTTTTCTTCTATTAAAATTTCAATATGCCTATCAATATCCGGGTAAAGCAACGGAAGATTTACCGCAAAGGGTTTTGCAGTTACTGCTTTACATTTTTGAATATGCTCTCTTAAAACATCGGGGTACATACTGCCCGCTCCTATTATACCCAATCCGCCGGCGTTGCTTACCGCACTTGCCAATCGCCATCCGCTTGTCCATATCATACCCGCCTGAATGATGGGATAATCTATACCAAATAATTGAGTGATCCTGTTTTTAAAAGGGGTCATGTGTTCAGAATAATTTAGTAGAACCTATCTCAAAAATCAATTTTAGCCGGGAAGTCAGTAAGACGGCAAGTTTAGAATCGTTAAAAATAAATTCTTCCGCCTTTTCGCCTTACCGGCTATCTCTGTTGGATATTGTTTTTGAGATAGTTTATAGAAAGTAAAGATAAAGGAAGAAAAAGCAGGTACATGAACAAGCCGCGAAATTCTAAATGCCTATCCAATTTTAATTTTTGAATTTTGTTTTTTGACTTTTGATTTTTTTTATTTACCCTAAATCAATATCGGTATTATCACCAATATTCAGGGTTCTTGTTTCGCCGCGAATACCTGTATCACTGCCAATGAGTGAACAGTCCAATACAATATCAAACAAATTGGAAAACGAACCGATGATGGATTGTTTCAATATTGAATAATTAACGGTTGTGTTTTCGCCAATGGTAACATTGGGCCCAATGATAGAATTTTTAATATTACACCCGGCACCGATGCTTACCGGCGGAATGATAACTGTATTTTCGTAGGAATGTTCGGTCTTGGTATTTCCGCCAAATTTCTTTAGCAGCGTAGCATTGCTTTCCAGTAAAGTTTCTTTCTTGCCGCAATCAAACCAACTCTCAACTTTAAAACTTTTAAACGCTGCGCCCTTTTGTATCATACAATCCAAGGCATCCGTAAGGCTGTATTCGCCGTGGCTGCGAACACCCTGCTTCATATTATCTTCCAGGCAATCAAATAATTGAGCGGATTCTTTTATTTTATATAAACCTACCAAGGCCATATTGCTTTTCGGTATCTGCGGTTTCTCCACCACATGACTTATCGATCCGTCATCTTCTATTTCCGCTACGCCAAAATCGCGGGGATCATCTACTTTCTTTACACCCAGCATACTGTACGGACTGTACATCACTTCCTTTACATCGTATTCACAAATCGTATCGCCCAGTACTACAAAAACCTCATCGTTATTTACAATATTGCGGGTCAGTTTTATAGCATGCCCTATCCCCTGCCTGTCCTGCTGAAAAACATAGTGCACGGAAATATCCGGGTATTTTTGTTTTATATAATCCTGAATTTTTTCGCCCTGGTAACCTACAATAAAAATAAATTCAGAAATACCTGCTTCCACCATCTGATCCACAATAATACTGAGTACGGTTTTGCCCGCAAGCGGAATTAAAGCCTTTGGTTGAGAGTAAGTATGAGGCCGAAGTTTGGTACCAACGCCTGCTACCGGGATGATTGCCTTCACGTATCTTGGTTTAGTTAACTAATCAAAAGCCAACGAATGTAGCAAATTTTACCGCAACCAAAAACATATTCATGAAATAGCTATTTCAATCAGTTACACGCTTATTTTTGCAGCTTATTTTAATTATGTAACCGGCAGCATTGCTGCTATTTGGCTGCATAGGCGTCGCACTCTTGTACTGCATCAAATGCTTCGGCATCACTGTAGTATTCCTAAAGGAAAATAAGAGATAAAAGCGAGGATATTTTTAGTAAATTATTCGACTTTTATAAACTACAGAACACAAACACAGTTATGCAAAGAGACACATTAGTATTCGACCTCATTCATCAGGAACTGGAACGCCAGCGTCATGGTATTGAACTGATAGCATCTGAAAATTTTACCAGCCTTCAGGTAATGCAGGCCATGGGCGGCGTAATGACCAATAAATATGCGGAAGGTTATCCCGGCCGCCGCTATTATGCCGGTTGCGAAATTGTAGATCAAACTGAGCAATTGGCCATTGACAGGTTAAAACAAATTTTTAATTGTGAATATGCAAATGTGCAACCGCACAGCGGCGCACAGGCCAACGGCGCTTTAATGCTTGCCATACTGCAACCCGGCGATAAAATATTAGGATTGGACCTGAGTATGGGCGGTCACTTAACACACGGCTCTCCGGTAAACTTCAGCGGTAAATTATACCAACCTTTTTTTTACGGCGTAGTAAAAGAAACCGGCTTGGTAGATTATGACATGCTGGAAACACAGGCGAGAAAAGAAAAACCAAAATTGATTATTTGCGGAGCCAGCGCTTACAGCCGCGATTGGGATTATGCCCGCATAAGAAAGGTTGCTGACGAAGTGGGTGCTTTTGTATTATGCGATATGGCGCATCCTGCCGGTTTGATTGCAAAAGGTTTATTAAGTTCTCCCTTCGAGCATTGCCATTTTGTAACCAGCACTACACACAAAACATTACGAGGACCGAGAGGCGGTATCATTTTAATGAAAAAAGATTTTGAGAATCCTTTTGGTTTAAAAGATGTAAAAGGCAATACACGCATGATGAGCAATCTGCTTGATATGGCTGTATTCCCCGGTACACAGGGCGGGCCGCTGGAGCATGTAATAGCGGCCAAGGCCATCGCATTTGGTGAAATATTGAGCGATGAATTTACAGTATATGCCAAACAGGTAATCAGTAATGCGCAGGCCATGGCAGCAGCATTTGTAAAAAAAGATTATCATCTTATCAGCAGCGGCACCGACAATCATTTAATGCTGATAGATTTAAGAAATAAAAATATAAGTGGCAAAAAAGCAGAACAGGCATTGGTAAAAGCCGATATTACCTGCAATAAAAACATGGTACCCTTTGATGATAAAAGCGCTTTTGTAACATCGGGTATACGCGTAGGTACGCCGGCCATTACTACAAGAGGAATGAAAGAAGAGCACATGGGATTTGTAGTAAATGCAATTGATAAAGTATTGACGAATGCCGATGATGAAAATGTTATCACAGCAGTTCGTAAAGAGGTAAATGAATTTATGAAGCAGTTTGTGTTATACCCGGAGTTGGGATAAAATAAATACTTTTATAAGAAGAACGCCGCATGAAATTTAATTTTATGCGGCGTTTATTATTTCAGATTATTTAATTACCACCCAATCCCGTAATCCTCTCCGTGATTACTGCTGCCGCCCCAAAAGCTGCCATGTTTCCAATCAAACCAAATAGCATTAATAGGACCGCTGGTTCTGTCATCAAAAGATAAAATATAACCCATCTTTTTAAGCTCGGCTCGTACCGCTTCGGGTGTTTTATCGTGCAGCAGCAGGCTGCCCGGTTTTGGTTTGCGGTCATCTGCTTTGGAACCGCCCAATGAAAGCCACAATTGATTACTGTTTATATTGGCCGCTTCACAGGCTTGTTGTACCGTCATACCAAACTCTACCATATTTAAAAAAAACTGCAGCAAATTTTGATCCTGTGTATCGCCGCCCTGAACCGCAAAACTTACAAAGGGCTTACCGTCTTTTAGTGCCAGCGTTGGCGTTAGTGTTACCCTCGGTCGTTTGCCCGGCTCTATTACATTAAACGGATTGATGGATGCATCCAATACGAAACTTTGTAATCGCTGGCTCATTCCCACACCGGTATTACCCGCAATACAAGCCGGTAACCAGCCGCCACTGGGTGTAATGGAAACTACCCATCCGTCTTTATCGGCTGCTTCTACTGAAGTAGTACCGCGCCATAACCTGTCCATATATTCTGCCTGCGTAGCTGCTACACTCCCCGAATCATGTGCGGGTACAAAACCTGCCGGTGTACGTTTGGCAGTATCATTCATAAAACCTTTTTGTTTTAATAAATCCATATATGGGTTTGTTTTCCCTTCAAAGGGATAAGGATCACCGGGGCCCGCCATATCATTATTTTTATCAGCCCAAATTTGCGCGGCTCTTGCTTTGGCATATTCTTTACTCAACAATCCTTTTATCGGTTCGGCAGGTGCAAAATACGGATCACCGTAATAAAAATCCCTGTCAGCAAACGCAAGATTCATGGTTTGATAAAGCGTATGAATATATTTAGCGCTGTTGTAGCCCATTGCTTTCAAATCAAAATTCTCCAAAATGTTTAATGATTGTAACAAAGCGGGACCTTGTGTCCATTGCTGCAGTTTATATACTTCAATACCTTTATAATTTACGTGCAAAGGCTCTTCTTCAATCGGTTTCCATTTTGCCAGGTCTTCCATTGTAATTAATCCGCCTTGCTCCCGGCAACCGCGTACAAATTCTTTTGCTATATCGCCTTTGTAAAACCGATCATACGCCGCCATGATCGCTTCTTTACGGCTTTTCTTTTTCTTTAAAGCATCTTGCTCTGCTTCTACCATTTTAGTAAGTGTAGCCAGCAAATCTTTTTGTACAAAAATTTCTCCCGCTTCCGGCGCTTCTCTTTTTTCGCCCAAATGCGGTAAAAAAACTTTGGAACTGTAGGGCCATTCTTTTATCATTTTTTTGCCGCGTTCCATTGCATTGGCAGTTTGCGCCTCGATGGGATAACCTGCCGCTAATTGCATAGCGGGTTGCAATACTTCTTTCAAACTCATGGTTCCGTATTGCGATAACATATAGCATATACCGCCGGGAGTACCGGGCGTCACGGCAGACAGTGGTCCGTACTCAGGAGGAAATGCATAGCCCTTGCTTTTAAAAAAATCCACTGTGGCTCCCGTTGGTGCAAAGCCCAAAGCGTTAATGGCAATTACTTTTTTTGTTTTGGGATTATAAATTAACGCCTGCGTCTCGCCGCCCCAACTCAATACATCCCACATGGTACAGGTAGCGGCCAGCATAGCGCAAGCGGCATCTACCGCATTACCGCCTTTTTGGAAAACAATACTGCCCGCAGTAGCAGCTAATGGTTTCCCCGTAATAGCCATCCAGTTTTTTCCGTGCAGCGGTGGCTTTTGTGTTTGCTGCGAAAAAGAAATTGATGCAAAGCAAAAAACAGCAAAAAAGATAATGAATATTTCATACGCAGTATTTGTTGCTTAAAGATAGGAAGGAGAATTTATTTAAATGCAATTGATAACGACATTGGGTTTATTTCCAAAATTTAGCTTGCCGGCGAGGACGCCGACGAGAGCTGCTTACCGGCGCGTCCTCGCCGACTACTATTACAGTAAAACAGATATGCCTAATAATTTTAAAACAATATCTAAGTTGGGTTCAATCAAAAAAATCCGATATTAGCCTTCAAAACCGAATATATGATACAACGGATACAAAGTCTTTACCTGTTAGGCGCTTCCATTTGCGCTCTTTTATCTTTCAAATTTCCCTTTTACAGCGGACAAAAAAAAATAAATGCGGAACAAAAATACCTGACGGCATCTGACCAATTTCGGCATACTTCTTTTAACCATTGTGTTGGCTGTTGGTATTTTAGCCATTATTTTTTTATATAAAAACAGGAAGGAGCAAATAAAATATACGTTGGTTGCGCTGGTAGTGTCAATTATTACCGTAGTAATTTATTTCTTTGCTAAAAAAGATTTTGTAAGCGGCACTTACAGTTTCGGCGCTATCCTGCCTGTAGCCATACCGGTATTGCTTGGTTTAGCCGCATGGAATATTCGCAAAGATGAAAAGTTGGTAAAAAGCCTTGACCGGCTGCGATGATGCCGATAAAATAAATGACCCATGAGCAAGATTAGATAGAACCAATATCAGCCATCTTCCTAAAGGCGGATATTACAGGTACAAATAAATCAATATTCTATTAAGGTTTGGCGAAACGGGGTTTCTCTCTTACAGGCACCAGGGCCGGTTTAGGCGATGGAAACAATAAATTTAAAATAGAAGACCACAAACCTGCAAAGTTTGTTTTGCTGAACAAGGGGGCAATTATCAGTTTCATAACACGGAATAATTTGATAAAACAATTATTTGTTTATCAAAGGAAATAGTGGATCTCGGGGTGGAAATTCAGAAAGGATAGATGGAAATAATTAACTGCCGGTTGCAGAAAACAAATTTAATTCGCATTATTTACGAATGCAATAGTAAAACTACGCAAGTTTAAATAGTTTGGTTTTTTAAACGTCTTATTAGCCTACAAAAATCTTGCAGTATGACTTCCCTTACACTTTTTTAAGTCTGCAGGTTTTCCTGCAAAAACAAGCTTACCGCCTTCATCTCCCGCTTCGGGACCCAAATCAATTACCCAATCGGCGCTTTTTATTACATCTGTATTATGTTCTATAACTATAATAGAATGGCCCTGTTCTATCAGCGCATTAAAAGATGTAAGCAGTTTTTTTATATCGTTAAAATGAAGACCCGTAGTTGGCTCATCAAAAATAAAAAGGATATTGCCGTTGCCTTTTCCTTTACCGAGAAAAGAAGCCAATTTTACTCTTTGTGCTTCGCCGCCCGATAAAGTATTGGATGACTGACCCAACTTTACATAACCCAATCCCACATCGCTCAGCGGCTGAATAGCTTTTGCCACTGATACTTCTTTACCGCCTGCAATTGAGAAAAAATCAATGGCTTCATCCACACTCATTTCCAATACATCAAAAATATTTTTATCGTTGTACTTTACTTCCAGTACTTCGTCTTTAAATCTTTTGCCCCCGCAACTCTCGCATGTCAAATGCACATCGGCAAGAAATTGCATTTCCACTACCTGTTCACCTTCGCCCTTACAGGTATCACATCTTCCGCCATCAACATTAAAAGAAAAATGCTTGGGCAAAAAACCGCGCATTTTACTCAAGGGCTGTTTGGCATAAATATCTCTTATTTCATCATAAGCTTTTATATAAGTAACCGGGTTACTGCGGCTGCTTTTACCAATCGGGTTCTGGTCCACCATTTCTATTTGCGAAATACTTTCAATATCACCGGTTATATTTCTGTGCATACCGGCCTTGTCGGTAAACTCACCTTTTAACCTGTTCAATGCGGGAAACAAAATTTGTTTTACCAACGTTGTTTTACCGCTTCCGCTTACACCGCTAACCACACATAAAACATTCAAAGGAAACTCTGCATCAATATTTTTAAGATTATGCTGTCTCGCTCCTTCAATTTTAATCGAGCTGTTCCATTTGCGAACAATCTTCGGAGGTTCAATAACCAGTATGCCGGATAAATATTTCCCGGTAAGACTGTTTTTATTGTTTACAATTTCATCATAATTACCTTCAGCAATTACCTCGCCTCCCAGGTGCGATGCCAGCGGCCCCATGTCAATAATATGATCTGCTTCCCGCATCATCATTTCATCATGCTCTACTACCACTACCGTATTTCCCAAATCCCTCAACTCCTTTAATACCCTTATTAAATTTTGTGTATCTCTTGAATGTAGCCCGATAGAAGGTTCATCTAATATATATAAGGAGTTGGTCAAATTACTGCCCAAGCTTCGTGTTAGTTGTATACGCTGACTTTCACCGCCGCTTAGTGAGTTGGCCAAACGATTCAGCGTAAGATAACCAAGTCCTACATCAATCAAGGTCTTAAGCCGGTGATGTATTTCAATCAGTACTCTTTTGGCTACCTGCTTTTCATAGTTGCTCAATTGTTCATTAATATTGTCAAACCATTTTTGCAAATCCTTTACAGGCAATTCATTCAGCTCGCCGATATGCTTACCCGCTATTTTTACATACAGCGCCTCATTTCGCAAGCGGTATCCTTTACAATCAGGGCAGTTGGTTCGGCCGCGGTAGCGGCTCAGCAAAACCCGGTACTGAACTTTGTATAAGTTTTGTTCTACTTCTTTAAAAAAACTATTAATTCCTAATGCATGCCCGTTACCTTCCCAAAGTATTTTATATTGCGCATCACTTAAATCAGCAATGGCTTTGTGTACCGGGAAATTAAATTTCTTTGCCGCTTTTATAAACTGATCTTTCCACCAAACCAACTTCTCGCCTTTCCAGGGAGCAATGGCGCCTTCATATAAACTTAAATTCCTGTCAGGAATTACGAGATCGGTATCAATTCCCAATACCTGGCTAAAGCCCTCACAAGTGGGGCAGGCTCCGTAAGGGTTATTGAAGGAAAATAAATTTGGTACCGGTTCTTCAAATTTAATACCGTCCATTTCAAATCGATTATTGAAATGCAGGATATAAGAACCCGCAGATTTAGTTTTGGTTTGTGAAGTATTACTACCGGCAGGTTGTACATCTATATACACATCGCCTTCACCTTCATAAAAAGCAGTGCCGATGGAATCTGACAAACGGTGAATATCATCTTCGTTGAATTCTTTTACAACTATCCTGTCAACAAGTATATAAGATTGAACCTTGGGATTTTTCTTTCCGTCAGATGATTTCAGTTTCGCCGACAGTTCTTTATCCGAAAGTTCCAACAGGTCTTCTATCCGGTAAGGCTCCAATGTTCCTTCTTTACCGGCATCAGGTACAGCAGCCATCCTTGAAAAACCTTTCTGCATCAGGATATTCAGTTCCTCCCTTATATTCCTGTTAGTATGCTGCTTAAATGCCGAAAGAATAAATACCTTATCTCCTTCCTTTAATTTTTGTACGGCATCCATTACATCTTTTACATCATCTTTTTTAACCTCTTTGCCCGTTACGGGAGAAAATGTTTTTCCCACCCTGGCAAAAAGTAAACGCAGGTAATCATAAATTTCGGTCATACTGCCAACAGTGCTCCGCGGCGTCCTGTTAATTACTTTTTGCTCAATGGCGATGGCAGGACACAAGCCTTTTATAAAATCCACGTCCGGTTTATTCATACGCACCATAAATTGGCGGGCATAGGCGCTCAGGCTTTCGGCATAACGGCGCTGGCCTTCCGCAAATAGAGTGTCGATGGTTAAGGAGGACTTTCCCGAGCCGGAAACTCCCGTTACCACTACCAATTTATTGCGCGGAATAGTTACACTTACATTCTTTAGATTGTGTACACGGGCGCCTTTGATGAAAATACCATCCTTACTAACGGGGGCTTTTACGCTTTCTTTCGACTTTAAAATTTCTTTTTGCATGGTCTGGGGTTACAAAAATACTTGTTGTGGACACAAATACATGAATTAGATTAACAGTTTGTTGACAAATAAGATTAAAAAAAAATATGGATATAGTTGGTATTTTCAAAATTTCCACTATTTTTACTGCCTAAATATCCAAAATATGATAACCAAAAAAATTTCTCGCCTATAAGCATAAACTTCTACACTAGAATTCCAAATCACCTTTTTTTCGAAACCAATATCTAAAAACCTAAACTCAGAAGTTTATGAAAGCTTATTCACACAAAACCGATCATGAATTGATCCACCTTTTTGTAGATGGAAACCTTGACGCATTAGAAACTCTTGTGATTCGTCATAAGGACAAACTATACTCGTCTATTCTTTTTCTTGTAAAAGATAAGTACCTGGCCGAAGATATTTTTCAGGAAGTGTTCATCCGCATTATCGACACCATGCGTGGCGGCCGGTATACCGAGGAGGGCAAGTTTCTTCCCTGGGCGCAACGTATTGCACACAACCTGTGTGTAGACCATTTCAGAAAAGTAAAAAGAACACCTACTATTCGCAACAGCGAAGAAAAAGATGTTTTTGAAGTACTTAATTTTTCTGAAGACGGCGCCGATGTGGTAATGATGAAAAAACAAAGTCATGACCGCGTACGCAATATGCTGGATATGCTGCCCGAAGATCAGCGTGAAGTAATTATTCTTCGTCATTTCGCCGATCTTAGTTTTAAAGAAATAGCATCAATGACAAATTGCAGCATCAATACCGCCTTGGGCCGTATGCGCTACGGTTTAATAAACCTGCGTAAAATGATGGTGCAAAAGCAAATTGCTATCTAAAAAAATAACACACCTCTCTGCCTTCTCCTGAGAAGGAAGAGATAAGTTCTTGTCATTCTGTACCTCAGACCATAGTTGAGGTATAATATTATACTTCTTTGCTTGCTTGCCATATGGAATGCTGGTACAGAATGACGCCAAATTGATCCGCAAATTGCTTAAAAAGCAGTTGGCGGATTTTTTTTGCCTTTTCATAATGCTGCAAAAAGGAAGAATCGCCGCGCAACGTTTGAATTACATGAGTTGTCATTTTAAAAAAAGGTTATGAGAACATTATCGGGATTTTTATTAGTCATGTGTGTATTTATAAGTTGCAGAAAGGATGACGTACCTGCAAAACAATGCGATATACAAAAAGCATATCAAGAAAATGCAGCAAGGGTTACAATTACGAACGGCATTTGGGGTACCATATCTTCTATGGAGGGAAATTGTATGCCGATGATATATCCTTCTAATTCGAGTTGTACACATTGCCCCGTTAAAAGAACTGTAAAGATTTATGAATACACTTTGATAAGTCAGGCCAGACCTTCCGGGAATTCCGGCGTGTTTTTCGACAATTTTAGTACCCAACTTTTAGCGCAGGCAGATACCGACGAAAATGGATTTTTTCAAATAAATATTGCGCCCGGTAAGTATACAATTGCCGTTGTTGAAAACGGGAAATTATATGCGAATGGCAGTGACGGACAGGGCGGTCTAAACCCGGTTACTTTACCTGCCGGAAAACTGAACACAAATGTGGTAATGACCTATAAAGCAGTTTTCTAAAATATTGGAAGATTATTTTTAGCAAAAAAAATCCCCCGTTGCAAAAGGAGGATCGAAAAGTATAAGCAATTGGTTTATTTTAACGTAAAGCCTTCTAAAAATTTAGTATTAAAATCGCCGCTGCGGAAACGCTCATCCTGCATCAGTTGCAGGTGAAAAGGTATGGTAGTTTTAATTCCTTCAATTACATATTCACTCAATGCACGGTACATAGTACTGATAGCTTCGTTTCTTGTACGGGCAACGGTAATTAATTTACCAATCATAGAATCATAATACGGTGGTATTACATAGCCGGCGTATACATGACTGTCTACACGTACACCATGGCCGCCCGGCTGATGCAGTGTTGTTATTTTACCGGGCGATGGACGAAAATCATTGTACGGATCTTCAGCATTGATACGGCACTCGATGGAATGATTTTGCGGAATATAATCTTCGCCGGAAATTTTTTCGCCCATGGCGATTTTAATCTGTTCTTTAATCAAATCAAAATTGATTACTTCTTCCGTTACACAATGCTCTACCTGTATCCGCGTATTCATTTCCATAAAATAAAAATTCCGGTGTTTGTCCACCAAGAATTCTACCGTACCCACACTTTCATAATTAATGGCGGCTGCAGCTTTTTTTGCCGCTTCACCCATTTTATATCGCAACTCATCGGTCATAAACGGCGAAGGAGATTCTTCTACCAATTTCTGATGACGGCGTTGAATAGAACAATCTCTTTCACTTAAGTGGCAAACATTGCCAAACTGATCGCCGGCTATTTGTATTTCTATATGTCGCGGCTCCTCTACAAATTTTTCCATATAAATACCGTCATTCTTAAATGATGCGGCAGCTTCGGCCTTGGCGGTATCATAAGCCTTTTCCATTTCGCTGTCTTGCCAAACTATACGCATACCCTTGCCGCCACCGCCGGCAGTAGCTTTTAAAATTACAGGGTAGCCCATTTCTTTCCCCAAACCCCTTGCTTCATCTACACTTTGTAATAAACCCTCGCCGCCCGGTACCACCGGTACGCCGGCTTTTATCATGGTTTCTTTAGCAGTTATTTTATCGCCCATACCATTAATCATAGCAGATGTGGGGCCAATAAATTTTATACCGTGGTCATTACATATATCGGCAAATTTTGCATTCTCCGCTAAAAAGCCATATCCGGGGTGAATGGCGTCCGCATTGGTAATTTCCGCGGCTGACATAATATGCGCAATATTTAAATATGAATCGGAACTCTGCGGCTTACCGATACAAACAGCTTCATCGGCAAATTTTACATGTAAGCTATCCCTGTCGGCAGTAGAATAAACAGCTACTGTTTTAATACCCATCTCACGGCAAGTACGGATGACACGAAGCGCAATTTCACCGCGATTTGCAATTAATATTTTTTTGAACATGCATTAAATTTGAAAATTTGAGAATCTGCTAATTTGAAAATTAACGCCTGCTTATTTTAGAAAATGAATATCATTTTCAAATCGGCTAATTTTCGAATTAATTGGGTTCAACCAGGAAAAGAGGCTGGTCGTATTCTACCGGCGAAGAATCTTCCACCAATACTTTTACTATTTTACCTTTTACTTCGCTTTCAATTTCGTTAAAGAGTTTCATGGCTTCAATAATACAAACCACTTTGCCGGGGGTTATTTCAGAACCCACTTCTACAAAAAGCGGTTTATCGGGTGAGGCCCTGCGGTAGAAAGTACCTATCATAGGGCTTTTAATGGTGATTAAATTACTGCCGGCGACCGGGGCTGCTTCTTTCGCTTCAGCAGAAGATGCTGACGACGATGCAGCCGAAGAAACATTAGCAGCTGCTTGCAGAGCCGCTTGCGGAGCTGAAAAAACCGGTGCGGAAGAAACTACCTGTGTTACATGATCTTCTTTTTGCTTCACGGTAACCCTGAAATCTTTTTGCTCAATAGTTACTTCACCAATATTTGATTTGTTGATCATCTTGATCAACTCCTGGATTTGCTTAAAGTCCATGTTTTTCAATTTAATAGAATGTTTTGGTTAAACAGGAAGGCTAAGATAAGTGTTTTTATGTTTCTAGTTCCGCGTTCTTATTTTTTCTGTTTCCCGCTTTAAATTACAGCCTTTCAATGAGTAAGGCGCCATAAAGGCGCCTTTATTTAGTTTAAAACCTGCATAGCAAAGCTTATTCTTTTACCCGCTCTACATATTCGCCGGTCTTGGTATTTACTCTTATCAATTCGCCTTCATTTACGAATAAAGGTACACCAACCGTAGCACCGGTTTCAATAGTTGCCGGCTTTAATGTACGTGTAGCAGTATCTCCTCTAAGACCCGGCTCGGTGTAAGTAACCAGTACCACTATTTTATCAGGAAGCTCCACACTCATTGGCAATTCAGTTTCGGTATTCATCATTATACTTACTTCCTGTCCATCTTTTAAAAATTGAGGAGCATCAATCATATTTTCCTGCAACGCAAGCTGTTCGAAGGTTTCGGTATCCATAAAATTATAGCCTGTATCATCTTTGTACAAAAACTGGTACGATTTTCTTTCTACACGAACCGGGTAGATCATATCGCCTGAGTTCCAGGTCTTTTCGATAGAACGGTTATTATCAACACCCTTTAGTTTAGCCCACACTTTTGCGGCCGCACGTGCTGTTTTATTTTCACCAAATTCTACTATTGTGTAAAGGCTGCCGTCCAATTTAATGATTAAACCGCGGCTGATGTCTGCTGTATTTGCCATTTTTAAAAAGCTTTGAGCTGATAGTGGTGAACTATGAGCTTGTTAGTAAATCGTTTTTTGAGGCGGCAAAGATAAGGCAAAGCATCTTGCGGGCAAAAGTAAAAAATGCTGCATTGAACAGCATTTTCTCACTAATTGGAGATAAATGATTATGCCCCGATAATTTGAAATTCTTACCGGGCATAATCGCAATATTTATAAACAGATGATTTTAGTACCGGTTTTTATACGACTATCTTTTTCCGGGTTGTAATTCTGATAACTCCTTTCTTTCCTTTTTCTGTTTCTTTATTTTTTTTAACATCCACTGACAGAATACTCTCAGGGGCTAATTGCTCTACTTGTTTGCGGGTTGCAGGCACATTATCAATATAATAGTCTACATCAACAGGCAGTTCGCGGTCAACAGCCACAGTTCGATCAACACTTCCGTTAATTTTAGTTGCCGGTACCCGAGTCACAGAAACTTTTGCAACAGGTTCTTCGCTTACAGCCGTAACATCAACAGGCACTTCGATCACTTGAGCTCTCGCAACAGGCACTTCTCTTACTTCAACTATTTCAGCAGAAGCATCGGCCGGTATATTTTTTTTAGTAGTTATTTTAACAACACCATTTTTTCCTTTTGCCCCATATTTTTCAACAGCGGTTTTATCTTTCAGCACATCAACTCTTGCTATATCGGAGCGATTTATTGTATTTAAATCTTCTGACGCTGCCATTTCTTTACCATCTACTATATACAGTGGTTTGGCGGGCACTTTCAATACTATGTAGTCATTATTTTCTACATCGGCTGATGCTGCTCTTTGCTCCCGCTGTTTTGCCGGCGGAGGTGGCGGAGGCGGCAATTCGCCATATTTACTTTTAAAAGCAGCTTTTTCTTTCGAATCATTTAAATTATAAACTTCTTTGTTTCCATTCTTCAATGTAACGGTAGCAATATTTGTATTGCGCTTGGTTTGCTTGTCCTGTTTGGATTGAACTTTGATTCCACTTACATTATCAGGCAGTTCGGTAGCAACGGCGGTTGCCGGAGGTGCAGGCATATCTGATATATCGGGACTCATTGCCGGTATGGGCGGAGGCGGTGGTGGTGGTATTTGTCCATATAAATTTTCATAATACTTTTCATTCTTATTCCAGTCCGTCAATAATAACCGCTTAACTTCTTTCTTATTTTTATCTTTTACTACAACAGTACAATTCCCTTTCCTGTCAATGATATCAATCAAATAGCCTTTATCATTTATTTCTACAGGTGTTTTCGGAAGAAGTGCCGGCGGCGGAGAATCAACGATAGCTATCAAATTACCTTTATCATTTATCATTAAAGGATCTCCGGCAACAGAAATATTATCAATATTGTCCGGATTACTTTCCCCGGAACGGTTCTTTTTAAATTGCTTCAATTTTTCCTGCAAATTATCATAATCAAGGCCTGAGATGTCAGAAGCATTCCCAATTATTGAAGCATAGGAATTTTCGCCACTGCCTTTTTTTGCAAGTCCCAAAAACTCAATGGTCTTACCATATTTTTCAAAAATTCCCGGTTCAGAAAAATTGCCCCAATTTTCTCTTTGCGACAAAGGCTTATATCCTTGCTTAGAAACAAACAGTGTAAACTGTAAAGGTTTATCCTCAAAAGGTATTTCCATTTTATAATAACCGTTTTCATCGGTTGTTGCCGCAATTTGTTTCTCGCTGCAGTCTATCCGGGCAAACGCCAACGGCATCATAGTACCTGCGTCTAATACTAATCCCGCGATAACTATATTATTTTCCATATCACCCGTTTTTTCATCTGTAATTATTTTATCTCTAAAAGCAAGTAATAAAATGGCCGTGAGCGGCAGGGCGAATAAAAATTTTATAAGGTGTACTTTGGCGCTTTTAAGTTTGTTCATCATGGCAATACGTTTTTTAAGTGATGAGAAATTAAATTGCTGGGTTATACTGAATTGGGAAACCCCGATTACTTTTAATAAAAGATATTGATACTGTTTACGATCAAACCCGCTTTGCAGCACATTATTATCCGCTATAAATTCCAGGTTTTGCCGTATAGCTTTGCGCATCAGCCATACAAAGGGATTGTACCAATTGATAACACAAAGCAGCTCGGCAAATAAAATATCTATAGTATGTTTTTGTTTTACATGCACAAATTCGTGGCGGATGATTTCCTTTAGTTCTTCCGCATTTTCTATTTCATGATTTATAAAAATGGAATTATTAAACGAAAACGGAATTATCTTCTCTTTCACGCGGTATAATTTTACTTCCTCGTCGCTTAATAATTCGGCGCCATTTTTCATTTTTAAAAAAGAAAAATACTGCAACGCCAAACGCAACAGCAATAGAAATGAGCCTGCCAAAAAAACAATTAAGCCCCATTGCCAATAATGCATTACTGATGAATTTTCATGCACGGTTTGCGCCGTATTGGCTGCGTCAGCCGAAAAGTTAAAAGCGGGAATCGAATTTATTAATTTATTATTATCCATTTCACTCCTGCTCAGCAGGCTTGTGATATCGGTAAAAGGAATAAAAAAGCAAAGCAATGAATAAAACAAAAGATACCGGCGGTTGAGGTTATAAAAAGTAAGCCGCTGCAAAACCAGTATATAAAATAAATATACTGCTCCCAGACTTATGGAAAATTTCAGCAGGTTTTCAAAAAAAAGAGGCATTGAAAAAGTTTTAAATTTGAATTTTTATTTCCCGGTTATTTACCGCCTTCTATCAGCGCTATAATTTCTTTTAATTCTTTTGGCGAAAGCTTTTTCTTTTCCACAAAAAAATTAACCAGCTCCTTATACGAGTTATCGAAATAATCTTTTACAAACCCGCTCATGAATTTTTGCTTGTACTCTTCTTCGGTTACCAACGGCTTGTATAAATAAGCATTACCCGACAGGCGGCTTCGCACAAAACCTTTCTTCTCTAAATTTTTAATAGTAGATGCCAACGTTGTGTAAGGCGGGAGCGGCTCCTCCATATTTTCTAAAAAAGATTTTACATTGGCTTCGCCGGTTTGCCAAATGGCCTGCATGGCCTGCTCTTCTTGCAGTGTGAGTTTTTCTATCATTTCTACGAAATATTCGTAAAGCTACGAATATTTCGTAATTCGCCAAATTTTTCTTTTTCGGATTTTAGAATTGATTGTTAAAAACCACAGGAGGAAATATAATACTGAGGTGTCAGCTTTAGAAGAAAATCAGGAGATCAATATCTTTACACGGTCATTTACAATTTTCCCTTCATGCGTAATACAACTTCCCATTACTAAATCATCATCCCAGTTCAGATTCAGCTGTGCTTCTTTATTTATTATGAGTTGCAAAAAGTTCAATATATTTTTTCCGTACAGCTTACTTGCATCGCCGGGCATGGTGGCAGGCAAATTTGAATTACCAATAATACTGACACCATTATAGTTTACCGTCTCGTTATTTTTAGTAAAAGGTGTATTGCCTCCCGTAGCGGCAGCTATATCAATTACCACTGAACCGTTGCGCATCGCTTTCAACATTTCTTCCGTAATCAATATCGGCGCTTTCTTACCCGGAATTTGCGCCGTTGTAATTACAATATCGGCTTTAGCAATACTATCCGCAATTTTTTGTTGTTGCTTTTGTTTATAATCATCACTTTGCTCTACTCCGTAACCGCCGGCCTTACTTGCATCAGCAGCACCTTCTACTTCTATAAATTTTGCTCCCAAACTCATTACTTCTTCTTTTACAGCAGGTCGCGTATCAAATACTTCTATCACCGCTCCCAATCTTTTTGCCGTAGCAATAGCCTGCAAGCCGGCAACGCCTGCACCCAGTATTAAAACTTTTGCAGGAGTTATACTTCCGGCCGCCGTCATAAACATGGGAAAATATCTTGCATATACGTTAGCTGCCATCAATACGGCTTTGTATCCCGCAATGTTAGCCTGGCTGCTCAATACATCCATACTTTGTGCACGGGTAGTACGCGGCAGCATATCCAATGAAAAAAGTGTAGCTCCTTTTTCGGCCATTATTTTTATAAATTCGATATTAGACAAAGGGCTGTAAACACCAATGAGAATAGCTTTCCCGATCTGTAACGGGGTGGTATCTAAAGGATGAATACTTAAAATAATATCCGAAGATTTAATTATTTCTTCTTTCGAAGCAATCCCCGCACCAACTTTTACGTAATCAGCATCATTGCAAAAGGATTTTTCACCGGCGCCTTTTTCAACCTGCACCTTTATGCCTTTTTTTACTAATCCGGCTACCGCCTCTGCCAACAGTGATACTCGGGTTTCATAAGCCGGTTCTTTTAATACGCCTATCGTCATATAAGTAAGTGTAAATATTTTTAAAACTTTCTGTTTCGCTAAAAAATAATTAAGTATTATAATATTAAAAAAAGCAAATACCTTTTCAAATATACCGAATTCTAAAACCGTATGGCGATGTTCTGCTTTTCTTTAAAAGAAGTATTAAAAAAAACAATACCGATAAAAAACAAATCGATGGTGCAGCTAACCCTTGCATCGTGTTTAATCGTTTCCCACGCCTGTTCCATTTCCGGACTCCAATGAATATCATCGAAGATAAGAATGGCAGCAGCTGAAGAACGACTCAGCAATTGATTAAAATAATTCTCCGTCGGTTCTTTTCTGTGGTTACCGTCTATAAAAGCAAAGTCTACCTGCGGCAGCCCGGCAATAACCGAAGAAAGTGTGTCATCAAAATTACCTTCTGTAAGTTCTATATTTTTAAGTTCTAAGGTTTCAAAGTTTTGTTTGGCGATTTTTGCTACTTGCGAAGCGCCTTCCATCGTAATAACCTTTGCAGCGGGATTTGCCGCTGCCAAATAACTTGTTGATATACCCAACGATGTACCCAACTCAAGTATGGTTGCGGGTTGGTAATAATTTACCATTCTGAATAAAAGTCTGCCAAACTTTTTGGGCTTGGCGGCGTTTTTGGCAATGGAGGCAATGCTTCGCCGGTCAGTATTTGCTGAAGTCAGTTTATTTTTTACACTTACCGATCCGGCGCCGAAATCTTCGACTTGTATTACCGTTTTATCAAGCAATAATTCTTTTCGCAGGTTTTCAATTTCCCGGTACGATTGAAAATACCTGTCATCTGTAAGAACATTGGTAACAAAATCGAATATAAAAGGAGAATGTACACCATGCCCTTTGCCATTGGATGCAGTAATGTAATACCGTAAATATTTAAATGCTAAAGTAAAAGGACTGTACATACAACTTAGTTGATAACGAATAATATGACGGCGATAACAATCAACTAATTACCCGTTTTTTCTCCCATATTTGGAAAGAATAAGAGAATGGATTTTTTTCATCCGGCTCGCAGTCTTTATTTTTTACCGGCAACCAATTGTCTTTATTAAAATTCGGAAAAAAAACATCTCCCTCCATATCGCTGTGTATGCGGGTAAGATAAATTCTGCTGATTAACGGAAATGAAGTATTAAATATTTCGGCGCCGCCGATAATAAAAATCTCTTTTACTTCTTCTTTACCGGCCACAACCATCGCTTCGTTCAATGATTGCACAACCTCAACGCCTTCTATTTTCAAATCTTTATTTCGTGTAATGATAATATTCGTTCGGCCGGGCAATGGTTTACCGATTGATTCATAGGTTTTTCTTCCCATCACAACGGGCATGGCCCAAGTGATGTTTTTAAAATATTTAAGATCCTCGGGCAGATGCCATGGCAATTTGTTATCCTTACCGATAACATTATTGGATGAAGCAGCGACGATTATAGATAGAATCATAAATACAAAACCCGTATCTTTTACGAAAATTTATAATCAGGTAAAAAAAATTACACGGCAACAGGCGCCTTTACAGGCGGGTGACATTGATAATTTTCCAACGTGAAATCTTCATAGTTAAAATCAAAAATATTTTTTACAGCCTGATTTAATTTCATGGTCGGTAAATCAAACGGTGTGCGGCTCAACTGAAGATTTACCTGTTCGGTATGATTGTTATAAATATGCACATCGCCGAATGTATGAATAAATTCGCCCGGTTCCATATCGCATACCTGCGCAATCATCATAGTAAGTAAAGCATAGGAAGCTATATTAAAGGGTACGCCCAAAAAAACATCGGCGCTGCGCTGGTATAATTGACAACTTAATTTTGCTTTACCGCTTCCGCTCTTTAGCGCGGGGGTTACATAAAATTGGAAAATAGTATGACAGGGCATTAAAGCCATTTGGGGCAACTCGGCTACATTCCAGGCGCTTACAATCAACCGCCGGCTGTCAGGGTTTGTTTTTAATTGCTTAATTAAATCACTTATTTGATCAATGGTCTTTCCTTCCTTTCCCTGCCAACTGCGCCATTGCTTGCCGTATACCGGCCCCAGCTCACCGTTATCATCAGCCCATTCATCCCAAATATGCACACCATGTTCAGTGAGATATGCAATATTTGTTTCGCCCTTTAAAAACCAAAGTAATTCGTGAATAATGCTTTTCAGGTGAAGCTTTTTGGTAGTGACCAACGGGAAACCTTTTTGCAAATCGAAACGCATTTGGTACCCGAAACAACTTTTGGTACCCGTACCGGTGCGGTCCTCTTTTTCTACACCCGTATTTAAAATATGTTGTAATAAAGTAAGATATTGCTGCATGGCTGCAAGGTAAGAAGAAAGCTATTAGCTATCTTCTTATACATTGAGTTGTGGGGAAACTGTGGATTGATATTTTTAAAACTTATTTATGCTGATAGTTGCCGTTTCCGTTCATAGCCGGATCAGCGTAAGTAGCGGTTTGAGATATAATTTCCGCTTCCGGCGCATCGCTAAATCTTGCATTAATTTCTTTCATGTTTACACTTTCGGGCGGTAGTACATTTAACTCTTCGGAAAATATACTGGCAAACGATTTACCGAGGTCAGAATAAATCCTGGCAAGCAATTGACTTGTAATCTTCAGCTTTCCTTCAAGGTCTTCAATTTTTTTGTATTGCTCCTCAGTTTGTTTAGTAAGCTGCGCAATGTCATTTTTATCGACCACGATTTCCTGCTTCAGCGATTCAGAAGATTCTTTTTCAGATTTTAAATTATTTTCAAGCGTATCAATAAAATGTTGTTTTTCGTGCAGAACGGTTTTCTGCGTTTGAAATTCATTGGTCAACTTTTCCAGCTCCTGTATTTGTGTATTATATATCCTGTTTTGTTCGGCAAGCTTACTGTTGGTGTTATCATATTCTCTTTTCAGGCCTGCAATTTGAGCGGCATATATTTCCGCTTTTTTTTGCTCCGCAGTATAATTCTGCTCCATTTCATGCACTTGTTTTACTCGTTGCTCCACCTGCTTTTCCAAAAAAGCTATTTGTTGCTTCTTTTCATTTATCAAATCTTCAAAATAAGAATACTCGCCAATCTTTTTCGCCAGTTCTTCTTTCTCACTCAGCAGGTTTTCATATTCTTCTTTTGTGGGTAATCCTTCGGGTATGGCATACACGGGCTGCAAGGCCTGTTGTTTCAATTCAATGGTCTCCGTATAAAGTCTTTCTTTTTCGGACTGCACACGGGAAAGCTCCTCTTGTTTTTGATTTACCTTTTGATCCATCTCCTGCTGCAGGGCAGCTGCTCTATTTTCCGATTCTCTTAGTTTGGCTTCCAGTTGAGTATTTTCCGCAACTTTATTGCTATTATCTGCCTGTCCGGCGTTCTTTAATAAAACAATTTCATTATTCAGCAGTTCAATTTTTTTTGTATAGTCCGTATCCTTCGCTTTGTATTGGGCAAGCTCAGTGTTTAGCTGCGTAAGTTTACTATCAGCCTCACGAAGTTTATAAGATAATTCGGTATCTGCTACCCCCGGAGTAATATGGTCGGTCTTACTCCCCTGCGACGCTTTCAATTCTTCATACTTGTTTTCAAGGAAAGAGAATTCGCTTTTTAAATGAGCGATGATTTCCCTGTTTTTCTCAATTTCGGCGGTGTAATGTTTAATCATAGTCTTGTTTTCTTTTATTTTGTCCTGCTCCGCGGCGGAAGAAATATCTGAAGGCGAATTTTTTATATCCTGAGCAGGTTCTATTTCAAGCAGTTCCGAAAAAGAATTCAGCGAAACATTCTTTTTCTTACGGTAGTGCAAAATTGCAGTAATAATGCCCGATAATACGATGGCCGGAATTCCGATCCATAATACTATCTGAACTATACTTTTTAAATTCTCCATTTTATAAAATTAAACTTTTAAAAGGGTACGATATTTGCAGCAAAACGCAATACCGTTTCACCGCTTTTTTTGCGGAAAAAAGTATCGCGATAAGTCTTATAAGTCTAAACTTATCAAAAAGTAAACCAAAAATTCAGTTTCTTTCATTAATAGTAGCAAAATAATAAAAATATCGGTAAGAATGTGTAACTTTCTTCCTCTATTTTTTATACCTAGTAAACACTTAAACCGCCTCTGAGATGAAACTTGACATCAATCAACACATCAGGTATTGCCTTTTCTTGTTTGACAACTGTACGGTAAACGGATTAGGGACTTTCCGAATTATTGAATCTCCGCCTGTAAAAGACCATAATGGTAATTTTATAAAGGCGGAAAAATATTCCATTTCCTTTACCGCCGAGCATACTGAAAAACCCAGGCTTGCTTATTTTATAAGCAGCAAAGAAAATTGCACGGAACAGGAAGCGGAAAATTTAATACGCAAGTACGCAAAAAATGTAGCTGATGAAATTGCAGTGAAAAATGAAGTATGGTTTCGGGAGCTGGGTATGCTCATTAAAAAAGACGGGGAACTTCGTTTTGTATCGCACAAGTTTACAGCCAAAGATCTTAAAAAGCAGGTTGCTGTACAAACATCTGCAATATCGAATACAACCGATGCTGAGAGTAAAGCCAAGTCGGAACCCATGCTCATGTATGCTGCAGGCTCTGCTTTTACAACCACACCTCCCCAAAATAATAATACTGACCTTTTAATTGAGGAAGAAGAAAATGAGTTTGAACTTGAAGAGGTTCCGGAAACCAACGTGCCTGCTACCACCCTTCACCGGGAAGTGCCGGTTGCAAAAGTAAATGTGCAAGCACCGGTTGTTGAAATACAATCCCCGGTTGCTGAAACAATTGCTGCGAAAGAGTTTATTCCCGTTTCAATTCCGACTCCCGTCGTATTGCAACCCAAACTTGGCGCTGATAATTTTACTGTGGAAATAAAACCGGCGTTTGCAGGTAAATTTATTTTATCCGTAAAGGCAAAAAAACAAATTGCTTATGCCGCATCCTTTTTGGGTTCTGCACTTTTGCTATATGTGTTTTATATATTCGTTGTAGGTGATAAAAGCTCAGCAAACAATTTGCAGGCTAATCTTGATATGTCAGTTTCAGGCAATACCGCTAACAGCGATCAATACAATAACCCCGGACTTAATACAAACGGTGCGGAATTTACTAATAAAAAAAGCAGTACCGAAGGTTTAAGCGTATCAGTTACCGGCAGCAAGCCGGCTGCTAACGATCCGTTGAAAGATAAAAAGAAAGATGCCGTCAAGCAGGGCGTTTTGAATAATTCAATTACAACAGGCACTAATAATCATATCACCGGCGAGAATGCAGGGTTATCCGCTGCGCCGCCTGCTTCAACTATTTCTGCAGAAACAGAAATAGCAACGCAAAAAATAGATTTAACTGCCGCCAATAAAGAATTACCTGTTATTCAGCCTGAAAGAGCAATTCCTGCTGTTACAAATGATAAACCTAATAACGCCCCGTCTGCAATAGTTCTTTCGCAGGCAGAGTTTCCCGGCGGAAAAACAAAACTGGCCAACTACCTGAAGCGAAACCTGGTATATCCCGAAACGGGTCTCGATGAAGGAAAGGAAGGAACAACTGTTATACGGATTAATGTTGATAAAAACGGAAATGTAAAAGCGTCTGAAATAGTAAACAGTCTGGGAAAAGATTTTGATAGGGAGATAATGAAAGTAGTAAGCAGGATGCCAAAATGGAATCCTGCAAAACAGAACGGCGAATCCGTTGAATCATCAGTAAGTTTTAAAGTAGAATTCAGGTATGATAATAAAGTACCGCAGCGTAAATAAAAACGGTTGCCGGCTTTATTCAAAACTTATCTTAAATGGAACGTAATACAGAATAAGATTGAATGCTATTGATAAAAGAGGGGCTATCGGGCAATGCCATTAAGTAACAGATCAACTGATAATTTGCACGGCCCGCGCATGTTTCGTTCAGGCGGGTTTATGGCGGTGATAGCAATAGTTTTTGTATTATTGGTTTTAGCCCAACGCAATTTTTCAACATCTTATCCTTGCCCTGAAGGGCAAGGCAATTGAAACCTCTTAATTTAGTGACATTGGGCTTTCAGGGACTTGGTTTATACGGCCATATTATCGCCCTGCCCTTTATAGTCCGGTTGCAACTGAATAACCTGCGATTCAGTAGTTACACCTTGATTAACCAAAGAACCAAGTTCCTTATACAGCTTTTCCAATATTGTTTTATTGTTATCCATTTTTTCGGCAAAAAGACCGGATTTTCTTTCTTCATTTGCCAGCTTTTCGTTTAGCTCACCTATTGTTTTTTTATTGTCGCCGGCAGCAGCATACAGTTGTGCATTTTGTTGTTGCAATTCGCTCATCGCATTCTCCAAAAAAGTAATATGCGTAAGCTTTGAGTTTAATGATTCCTGCAAATCCGTTTGTTCCCTGTTCTTTTCATCAATTACTGTTTGCAGATGTAAAGCCTGCTTATCCCGCTCTGCTATTATTTCTTTTAACCCGTTGAATTGGGCGGCCATTTCATTATTCTCCTTATGCATCCTCAAAAAATTATCCGTTTTTTCCGAAGTATCCTGCTCCAATTCATGATAATTTTTTACCCGCTTTTCCAACTGGCTCTGCAAAAAATCAATGTGCAGTTGTTTTTCTTCCAGCACATCCTTAAGGTATTCCTGCTCCGTTATTTTATTTTTTAATTTCTTTTTCTCTTCTTCCCATTCTTCCTGTGTATAGGCAATTGCTTCACCGGGTTTGGCGCCGCCCGATTTTACCTGCTCCAATAAATATCGGTTTTCTTCTTCCAGGCTTTGGTAAGCGCTGTTCATCTGTTGCATTTGAATAACCAGTTCGTTTTTTTCGGCGAGGTGCTGCTTTTGCAATTCAATCATCTGCTGTTGCAGTGATTCGTCTGCGTTTCCCGCCGCTATAACAGGAGTTTGCTCATTTAAAACTTGCATATTGTAGTTTGTTTGTAAAAGATTTTTATTTACTGCTTGCCCGTTTTGGTTTAACAATGAAAAATATTTTCGTTGTAAAACGCCGTAATCGTGCTTAAGCGCCGCGTATCTTGCGGTGTTGTATCCAAGCCGGTTTTTTACATCTTTAATCAATTTTGTATGATCTAAAATAATATTTTTCGGCATACCGGGCCTGTACACAATTTGTTCAGGCGAAAGCGCTAAATAATCAGTATCAAAAATTTCCCCGTCCGCATCATTTTCCAATGAAATTTTTTTCTTGCGCTTGTAATGGAGTACCGATGTAACGGATATTAAAATCACGGCAAAAACAAAACCAATCCACAAAATTGTTTGCATGAATTGCGAATAGTTATTTACCATTCCTGCTATTAAGTACATGAAAGAAGTTTAGTGTAGCTTTCTTTTCAAAAGATAATCGGGTTTCTAAAAAATATAAATGAATAATTTTTTATACAAACAACAAACCCCGGCAAATGATGATGGAGGCAAATACAGGCTTTTATACCGAACCCGATTCAATAACTTTCATCCTCATGAACTCATGCCGCGGCGCTGTTATTGTGTTTGTGAAAAACTAATTAAACGAATTCTTAAAATTTTTATAAAATCTTGCAGCGAATTTTATAAAATCCATTCTTAAACTCAAGAATGATACCAAACAGGGGGATGACAACTGAATGTGGAAAACATAAAATTATTGAGCGAGAATTACTTTTTTCTTCTTTGCAATTCCTTTTTTATTAATCCCAGTTCTCGTCCTGTTTGTCCTGATACTGAGCTGTTTTCCTGCGCACGGCGCATGAGGTAAGGAATTACATCGGCTATGGGACCAAAGGGCAAGTATTTACTCACACTGCAGCCCGCTTTGGCCAGGTTAAAAGTTATATTATCGCTCATGCCGTATAATTGGCTGAAATGGACATGCCGGTGATGAAGCGGCAAATTTTTCTTTTGTAATAATTGCGTCGCAAGCAAATTACTTTGTTCGTTGTGCGATGCAACGATGAGGGCAATTCGATCCAGGTGTGTGATACAAAAATCCAGGCCTTCGTTATACTCTTTATCGCAAGTTTCTTTATCGGGTTGTATAGGAGAAGGGTAATTCATTTCGGCAGCACGGTTTCTTTCTTTTTCCATATAAGCGCCGCGTACTAACTTGGCTCCTAAAATAAAATTTCTTTCGACGGCGGCTTCATAGGAATCTTTTAAAAACCGTAACCTGTCCGAACGGTAATGCTGAATGGTATTATAAACAACGGACCTGGTTTTATTAAAAGTATCCATCATTAAAATAGTCAGTGAGTCAACGGGATCCTGTATCCAGGTTTCTTCCGCATCTACCAATACCGATATATTTTTTTCGGCAGCCGTTTCGCAAATACGCAGCAAGCGCAATCGTACACGGTGCCACTCTTCTTTTTCGGCGGGCTGCAAATCATTAATCACACGCAAATATCTTTTCATCAACGAACCGCCCACCACTTGCATCATAGCATCTATTTTTGCAAGCAAATCAAACCGTGCAAAGCCTGTTACCTTTATACTCATAAAAGGAATATTGGCCTGTGTAGCGGCGTAATTTATTACACGTGTAAATTCTTCCGTGGCATGATCAAAACCCGTTTCGCCGTCGTCACCTCCTTCTACACCGTAATCTAAAATAACATTCACTTTGTATTCTTCCAGCTTATCGGCCACCCGGGCAGTTTGTTCCAATGTTTCGCCGCCTACAAACTGTTTGAAAATAGTATTACGCAGCATTGATTTGGTAAAAGGAATTTTGTACTTGATGGCGAAAGGAGTAAACTTTAATCCGAGTTTTACCAACCAAGGCTTGCCCATAGAGGAAAAAATAAACTGCGCCTTTTTTAATTCCCTGTCTGATTTATATTCAAAAGCAAACTCTGTATTATCAAAAGAAATCGCCGGTGTTGAATCTGCCATACGCTATCATTAATATTGAAGCAAATATAAGGATGGCGGGTCATAGTGCACAGACTTGTTCCGTTGCATTTATTTTTATCTTCGGGGAGCTTAAATAGCCTGGTGGTTGAAGGGTTGAAGCACCATTTCGCTTACCACACCACCTGCAGGTTGCTGGCACAAGAACCAAATGGCTTTGGCTGCTTCATCAGTCTTTATCATTTTATCTCTTTGCACCCGCAAATCAATTGTATCCCAAAAAGAAGAATCCACACCGCCTAAAAATAAATTAGTAATACGTATGTCGGTACGTTTTAATTCCTCTCTGATACTTTGCATCATCCCTACCAGCCCGTACTTCCCGGCACTATAAGATGCGGCCCCGGCCATGGGTACCTTCCCCAACACACCGGGTATATTTATTATCAATCCCTTTTTAACTTCTTTCATGGCCGGCAAAAAAGCTTTTACCAATAAAAACGGAGCATACAAATTAAGATTGAGTGAACAGAGAAAATCAGCTTCACTTAAAGTTTCCATAGGTTTTATAATACCAATACCGGCAGCGTTTATTAAAATATCAATAGTAGAAAGCTGCTGAAAGTATTTTTCTTTTAACTCATTTACAGCAGCCGGTTGAGAAATATCCAAAATAAAAGTCCTTTCTTCAGTAACGCCGCAATCCGCAGCTACTTGCTTAAGTTTTGATTCATTTCTCCCTGTTAAAAAAAGCGAAGCGCCGCTACCTGCGAGCAACCCGGCCGTTTTAGAACCAATACCGCCTGTGGCGCCTATCAGTAAAACATTTTTCCCTTTTAACGTTTCCATGCAAAATTATTTATATTGATAAACAAAGCAGCCCTCATTTTGTTTAGCTGATTCAAACAATGAGCAACGCCGTAACGATTATATTTCCGCACCAGCTTTTCAAAACGAATCCCGCAATTTCTGCCGGTCTGAAAGTCTACCTGGTAGAGGAATTTTTGTTTTTTAAGCACTACAAATTTCATAAACAAAAATTAGTCTTACACCGGGCATCGATGAAGACATACGTCAACTATCTTACCGCAAAAAAGATAAAAGTAGAATACATTGAAGCCACTGATGAACGGAGTGACATAAGAAAATTAATCGCTCATATTGATAAACAAAAAGTAACTGCTGTTCATATTGCCGATGTTACGGATTATTTGTTAAGAAGGAGGATTGTGAAAGCATGTACGGCAACAGGCGTCAAGTTAACGGAATATCCCTCCCCCTATTTTTTAAATACAATGACTGACGTGAAAACCCATTGTGACAAAAAGAAAACTTACTTCCAAACAGGGTTTTATACCGAGCAGCGCAAAAAAAGAAATATTTTGTTAGATGGATCCGGCGGCCCCGAAGGAGGTCAATGGACATTTGATGCTGACAACCGGATGAAATTCCCGAAAAAAGAAAAGGTACCTGTAGTAAATTATCCCGAAGAGAATATTATTATCAAGGAAGCAAAAAAATATGTAGCTAAGAATTTTGCAACACACTATGGCAGCATCGAAAAATGTATTTATCCCATAGATTTTGCAGGTGCTGAAAAATGGTTAGACGATTTTTTTAAAGAACGGTTTGAAAAATTTGGTATTTATGAAGATGCGATTGTTGCTAAGGAAAATTTTCTGCACCACTCTGTTATTAGCCCTATGCTGAATATCGGGCTATTAGAACCGCAACAAATCATCAGCAAAGCAATCGAAGCTTCGGTAAAATACGATGTGCCGCTAAATTCATTAGAAGGTTTCATACGCCAAATATTAGGTTGGCGGGAGTTTATAAGAATTGTTTACGAGCGGGAGGGTGTATTGCAACGTACAAAAAATTATTGGGGTTTTACCAGAAAAATACCTGAAAGCTATTGGACGGGCACCACCGGTATTTTGCCCGTAGATAATGTAATAAAAAAAATATTGCAAACCGGTTATTGCCATCATATAGAACGACTAATGGTGCTGGGTAATTTTATGTTGCTCTGCGAATTTGACCCCAACGAAGTGTATCGCTGGTTTATGGAAATGTTTATAGATGCTTATGACTGGGTGATGGTGCCTAACGTATATGGAATGACACAGTTTGCGGATGGCGGCCTAATGACTACCAAGCCTTACATCAGCGGCAGCAATTATTTATTAAAAATGAGTGACTACGAAAAAGGTGAATGGACGGCCATTTGGGATGGCCTATTCTGGCGCTTTATGCATGTACACCGCAGTTTCTTTTTTAAAAACCCCAGGCTGGGCATGCTGGTGAATACTTTTGATAAAATGCCGGCGGAAAAACAAAACACTCATCTTGCCAACGCAGAAAAATATTTAAACAGTTTATGACAAAAAAGAAAAGTGATTTATCGGTAAAGATTTGTGTTGTGTGCAAACTACCTTTTACCTGGCGAAAGAAATGGGAAAAAGTGTGGAACGAAGTAAAATACTGCAGCGAGAAATGCAGAAAAAATAAAAACATACTTATCGGTTAAACACTTAGTGGAAATGGAGCAATATAAAGGGTATACCTCATTAACAGTATCGGAGAATTTAAAAGAATTTACTATTGGATAAACAAGCTATAAATATTGTATGGTTTAAAAGGGATTTAAGGTTTACCGATCACGAGCCTTTATACACTGCACAGCAGCAGGCTTTACCCACACTTTTGCTTTATTTTTTTGAACCTTCAGTTATGGCTTATCCTGATAGCGACGTAAGGCATTGGCGTTTTGTTTATGAATCGCTGCAAGAAATGCAATTAAGGCTGGATGATAAAAATGCACAGTTATATGTTTTTCATAATGAGGTTGAAGTGGTATTTAATGAATTACTGACGCGGTACGACATAAAAACTATTTTTTCTCACCATGAAATAGGTAATAAAAAAACTTACGACAGGGATATTGCAATACAAAAATTTTGTAACCGCAATACTATTGAATGGAAAGAATACCAATTAAATGGTGTTATACGCAAACTAAAATCAAGAATCAAATGGCAGGAAAGGTGGCAGCAAAAAATGAAGGAAAGTCCTAAATTAGTGGATGAAGAAGGTTGGAATATTTTACAACTTGATACAAAATTTTACAATGCGATAAAAGGGAAAAAATTAAGTAAAGAAATTACGGTACATAATGAAAAATTTCAACAGGGTGGTGAATACCGGGCATGGCGATACATGGAAAGTTTTATAAAAGAACGCTGCGTTAACTACAGCACGCATATTTCAAAACCATTGCTAAGCCGAAAAGGGTGCAGTCGCTTATCACCTTACCTCGCTTATGGAAATATAAGTATGCGAATGGTATATCAATACACTAATGAGTACTATAAGAAATCACAAAACAAACGGGCAATTGCAAATTTTATTTCACGCTTGCATTGGCATTGCCATTTTATACAAAAATTTGAAGACGAATGCAGCATGGAATTTGAAAATGTAAATAAGGCTTACAACGGGTTAATAAAACCAAAAAATGAAATTTATATAAAAGCATGGCAACAGGGTAATACAGGTGTGCCGCTTGTTGATGCCTGCATGCGTTGCGTAGTGGCAACCGGTTACATTAACTTCAGGATGAGGGCAATGGTTGTATCTTTTTTTGTTTATAACTTATGGCAAGATTGGAGGGAGCTTCATTTTTTAGCCCGCCAATTTTTAGATTATGAACCGGGTATCCATTATCCGCAATTACAAATGCAGGCAGGTGTTACCGGCATAAATACTATTCGTATTTACAACCCTGTAAAAAATTCGCAGGAGCATGATACCGAAGGAGTATTTATTAAACAATGGGTACCGGAATTAAAAAATATACCTGCAACTTTAATTCATGAGCCTTGGAAATTGAGTAAAATTGAACAACAATTGTATAATTGCGAAATCGGTAAGGATTACCCTGCACCAATTGTAGACATTGAAGCAACAAGAAAAAAGGCCGGTGATATAGTATGGAGTTTTAGAAAAAATGATGAGGTGAAAATAGAAGCAAAACGTATTTTAAAAAAACATGTTAGCGGTGTAAAGCCCCCGCCAAGCGAAAAAGGCGGCAACGGTTTTGAAATTGAAAACTGATTAATTGAAGAAATAAATTATGCAATGAAAGAACAAACTTTACCTTTAAAAGATATTGACCGCATTATAGAAATGGCATGGGAAGACCGTACTACTTTTGAAGCCATTGAAATACAGTTTAGCTTAAAGGAAAAAGAAGTTATTGAATTAATGAGAAGAGAAATGAAGGCCGGCAGTTTTAAAATGTGGCGCAAGCGCACCAATGGCAGAAGCACTAAACATGCTGCATTAAGAAGCGATGGGATAACCCGTTTTAAATGCAGCATGCAAAAAGTGATAACGCATAATAAAATTTCAAAAAGGTAAGATGGAATTTCCCACTGATTATAAAAGCATCATTGAACGATTGGAAAATATTGATGCAATAAATTATGCAATATCAAGAAATTTTATTGATGGATATGTTACGTATTTATCACCTTATATTTCAAGAGGTGTAATAAGTTTACCCTTGGTAAAACAGCAAATATTAGAAAATCACAAACCTTATCAGGCACAAAAATTATTGCAGGAATTAGCTTGGCGGGAATATTGGCAAAGTGTTTGGCAGTCGGTAGGTGATAAAATATTTACAGATTTAAAATACCAACAAACTAATGCAACTCACCATAATATGATTACTGCCATCGAAAATGCCGATACAGGGGTTGAGGCCATTGATGGGGCTGTTGACTTGCTTTATCAAACCGGTTACATGCATAATCATTTTAGAATGTATGTGGCATCAGTTACTTGCAACATTGGCAGAGCACATTGGCTGCAACCATCGCAATGGATGTATTACCATTTGCTGGATGGGGATTTAGCCAGTAACAGTTTAAGCTGGCAGTGGGTGGCCGGTACATTTTCTTCAAAAAAATATTATTGCAACCAGGAAAATATTAATAAATACAGTAAAGGCCATCAGCGAAATACTTTTTTAGATACTTCTTACGAAGCATTAACAAGGCTTGATATACCGGAAGCATTAAAAGAAAAAAGTGATTTTTTTCCAAACATGGAATTGCCTAAAATAAATTCAATATCCTTAAAAGACGGCGAACCTGTATTAGTTTATAATTCGTATAACCTTGATCCCATTTGGCATTTAGGAAAGAATGTGAACCGGGTTTTATTACTGGAACCTTCACATTTTAAAAAATATCCGGTAAGCGAAAAAGTACTTCAGTTCATCATAGATTTATCTAAAAATATAACCGGCCTGCAATTATTTGTCGGGGAGTTTAAAGAATTGGAGCAGCTAACAAACGGGAAAGATATCATTTTCAAATCTCACCCGGCATATAAATATTACATTGGCAGGGCCGAAAGTCACGATACTTTATTTCCGCAAATAACCGGTTACTTTAATTCCTTTTCAGCTTACTGGAAAAAATGTGAAAGATATCTTCAATAAACAATTGCTGCTACCCCTTTATTCATCAATAACCGTAGCCGCAAATCCGCTTATCTTTGCCCAAATTTTTAAAAAATGGATTCAAAAAAAGTAAGTCAAAGTCTTACCATAATGACGGAAATTGTATTGCCTAATGACACCAACGTATTTGGCAATTTGATGGGCGGACGCCTGATGTACTGGATGGATATAGCCGCCGCCATAGCCGCGCAAAAGCATTGTAATGCGCCGGTAGTTACGGCATCGGTTGATAATATTTCTTTTGAAAACCCCATTAAGTTGGGCAATGTAGTACACATAGAAGCAAAAGTAACCCGTTCCTTTAACTCATCTATGGAAATACACCTGCGGGTGTGGGGCGAAGATGTAACACAGCAATACAAATACAAAAGCAACGAAGCCTATTATACTTTTGTAGCGTTAGATCCCAATCGCCGACCAAGACCGGTAGGCGCGGTAATACCCGAAACGGAAGATGAAATAAAATTGTATGAAGGCGCATTACGCAGAAGACAATTGCGACTGATACTTGGAGGCAAAATGAAACCTGATGATGCCGTAGAGTTAAAAGCATTATTTACTTAAATTCGAAAACTAACTGCAGCACAAAAAAATAATCCCGCTGTTGCGGGATTATAACGGATTTCACAGGGAATAATATGTTGATACGATTTTTTCTTTAAAAAAAGCCACCCCCTAATAAGAACTTTTTTGGACAGTTCGGATTTAGTTTTTCAAGGATTTAGGATACTGTTTCGGGGGTGGCCGTTTTTGGTTTTCAAGGATTGGATTTCAAGGATTTTTCTAAGGATTGAGATTTCGGTTTTTCTTTTTGGATATTGGATTTCTTTTTTGGTTTTCATGAATTGGATACTACTTTGATGAGCAAGCCTAACGATTGGTTGTATAGCCGATTGCCAATTCGATCAAGCGAATAGTTTCATCGATTTATGCCACTCGCCGACGCCAATACGGAAGTAGGAACGCAATTCATCGCACAAGGAAAAATCCCTTCGCCCCGCCTGTGCGGGGCTCCCGGTATTTTTCTGCAAACCCGATTGCGTTCCTACGATCAAGATTAACTTGTAAATTTATCGGGATAATCTTTTGTGCGATGCAACCTGCGTCCTACATAAAGATTAACTAAATTCGCCGATAAATTTCCACGTTCTCACTGATTCTCGCAGCTGCTTCGCCAAGCTTTGGCTTGGCTCCCGCATCTGCTCCATCCGTGCGAACTTCGTTAATCTCGATCGCAACCGGCAATTTTTTGGCCCCGCTTCTTTACTACCCTGTCTATTACTAAATCTTTAATTGGTTAAAAAAATAATTTAGATTAAATTCAACTGCAAATACATCTTGCTTATGCCTTCTTCCAAACACAGACGGAAACATCCGCATCAAACAAAGACAAATCATCCGCATGCGGAAAGCAAGCCCAAAAAAAGCGCAGCGTTCTTTATGGCAATTATTTTTAGCATATTTGGCGCTTTAATTGGCCTGACGGCTACCGGCGGTAATATTATATGGATATTGGCAGGCGGCTCTATTGGCGCAGTAGCAGGCTATCTCTCGGGCAAGTCAATAGATAAATCATCAAAAAAAGTTTAAGTAAGCAATTTGTAAGATCGCAATTTGAATAATTATTTATCCGTCTTCAACCAGTGATGCGGCCCTTTCATCATGTACGTTTTACTTTGTTCAATGGAGTCCATTATTTTCTCCATAATCGTTTCTGAGGGTGCATCATAATCAATTTCTAAAGGCGGCTTAAAAGTTACAGTAAGTAAGGATCCTTTCTTTTTAAACTTCAGTCCTTTTTTATTAAAGGCTCGCCAGAAGCCGCTTATAACAACCGGTACCACAATGGGCTTGGTTTGTTTTATTATAAATGCAGTTCCTTTTCTGCCGGGCGCAAAAGGTTTGGTAGTGCCTTGCGGAAAAGTAATAACCCAGTTATTATCCAACGCTCTTTGTATTTTTCTTGTATCGGATGGATCAAGATTTCTTCGCACTTCCGTTCCTTCCGAACGCCAGGTTCTTTTTACCGTCAGGGCGCCGGCCATAGCAAACAAACGGCTTATCCAACTGCCTTTCATCGTTTCTTCGGCTGCTACATAATTTACCCGGGTAAATGGATTTAATAAATAATAAGGAATACCCAACTTATTTTGCTTACCCCATTTTACCGCGCAAAAAATATGTAAAAACGTGATTACATCCGCAAAATAAGTCTGATGATTACTTACAAATAAAACGTTGTAACGGGGTAAATTTTTAATATGTTCCGTTCCGGAAATTTTGAGTTTATTATACAGCACAAGACCCGGGTAGGAAAACAATCCCACCACGGCATATACGATTGATCGTACTATATTTATATTTCTCAGTCGCTCAAAAAAATTACTCATATTATGTCAGCAATCAGTAGAAATTCTAAGATAAGCATTTGTATGTAATCGGGATGAAGAAATTAAAATACTATAATTAAAAAACTGTGTGAACAAAAATTTTAAGTATAAAAGGAATATCATAACTTCCAGTTCTAATTGCATATTATGGGAGAATTACAAATTAAGAAACAACCGAAACAATACGATGCGGTAATTGTAGGCTCGGGTGCTGGCGGCGGAATGGCCGCTTATGTATTATCGAAAGAAGGATTGAGTGTCTGCCTGGTGGAAGCCGGTGACATGTATGATCCGCAAAAAAACATTACCCAATTAAAAAATCCTTGGGATAGCCCGCGACGCGGCGCTTCTACCAAATTTCGTCCCTTCGGCGATTTTGATGCATGCTATTGGGGTTGGGATATTGAAGGCGAACCTTTCACAAAAGCGGAAGGTACTAAGTGGGATTGGTGGCGTGCAAGAATGCTTGGCGGAAGAACCAACCATTGGGGAAGAATATCACTTCGGTTCGGTCCGAAAGATTTTAAAAGAAAAAGTATTGATGGCTTGGGCGATGACTGGCCCATCGGTTATGAAGATATAAAACCGTACTACGATAAAATTGATAAACTCATTGGTATCTTCGGTACTAATGAAGGATTGGAAAATGATCCTGACGGTTTTTTTCTGCCGCCACCCAAACCGCGCCTGCATGAACTGATGATTAAGAATGCAGCAACTACCTCAGGTGTAAAAGTTATTCCGTCACGTTTATCCATTCTCACAAAAAAAATAGAAAGTACTACGGACAGAGGCGTTTGTTTTTATTGCGGGCAATGCAACCGAAATTGCAGTATGGCTAAAGCCGATTTCTCGTCTACCAACGTATTAATATATCCTGCATTAAATACCGGTAAAGTAGATATTATAGCCAATGCCATGGCAAGAGAAATATTAACCGGTAAGGATGGTTTGGCAACAGGTGTCTCCTACATTAATAAAGATGATATGCAGGAGTATACTGTAAACGGCAGTGTAGTAATAGTAGCCGCCAGTGCATGTGAGAGTGCAAGGTTGTTGTTAAATTCAAAATCGGACAGGCATCCAAACGGATTAGCTAATAACAGTAATGTAGTGGGGAAATATTTGCACGACAGTACCGGCGCCGCCTTGGGCGGTTTTTTACCACAGTTGTTTGACAGAAAAAGATACAATGAGGACGGTGTAGGCGGCTTGCATATCTACTCACCCTGGTGGTTAGATAATAAGAAATTGGATTTTCCCCGCGGGTATCATATTGAATATTGGGGCGGCATGAGTCAACCGGCGTATGGTTTTGGCTTTGGGATAGAAAATTATAACGGAAAATATTTAGTAAAAGGAAAACAAAAAGAAGCGGGCGGTTACGGTAAATCGTTAAAAGAGGATTATCGTTTTTATTACGGCGCAGGTGTAGGTATGGCGGGCCGCGGCGAAGCCATACCGAGAGAAGATAATTTTTGCGAGATAGATCCTAAAGTAGTTGATAAGTTTGGCATACCGGTACTTCGGTTTAATGTAAAGTGGAGTGAGCATGAAATAAACCAGGCTAAACACATGAAAGAAACTTTTAAGGAAATCATGCATAACATGGGTGCAGTAATTACCTGGGGAGCCGATGATACGGCTGCTAACGATTACGGATTGGAAGCCCCGGGAAAAATTATACACGAAGCCGGTACGGTACGTATGGGTAATGATCCAAAAAAATCGGCGCTGAATAAATGGAGCCAGGCACATGATTGTAAAAATTTATTTTGTGTAGATGGCGGACAGTTTGTGAGCCAGGCCGATAAAAATATAACCTGGACTATACTTGCATTGAGCATGAGAGCTTGTGAATATATTGTTGCAGAAAAGAAGAAGCAGAATATTTAACTCCCAATATTCCTCTAAAGGAAGACTTAGGGAGAGCCTGAAAGAATGAATGAGTAATGATTAATGAAACAAAATTTTAAAATCATAAAAAACTAAAGCCTGCCGCCATTTGGCGGATAGGTTTGGAGGACATTTTATGGATCGTCGTAAATCATTGAAATTATTAGTGACCGGTACATTGGCAACCGGCGCGGTAGTAGCGGGATGCAAAACTACGGATGACAAGCCCGGCACCGCATCGGGCAAAGAACCGGTATTTAATTTGGACCGCACCAAAGAAGAAATAAAACGTGAAAAGGAATTATTGGCCCTGGAGAAATTTTTTACCGCTCATGAAATGGCAACCATAACCGTGCTGGCCGATATTATAATTCCGAGAGATGAAGTAAGCGGTAGTGCGAGTGATGCCAAAGTACCGGACTTTATAGAGTTTATAGTAAAAGATATGCCCGATCATCAAACTCCTATGCGGGGTGGCCTGCGCTGGTTAGACATACAATGTCTGAAACAATATGAAAAAGCATTTAAAGATTGCAGCGCAGCGCAGCAGATTGAAATGGCAGATCAAATTGCCTACCCGCTGAAAGCGAAACCGGCAATGAAACCGGGTGTGGCGTTTTTCAACCTGATGCGCAACCTGACAGCCACCGGTTTTTACACTTCTGAAATAGGTGTAAAAGACGTGGGTTATATAGGCAATGCGGCCAATCAATGGAACGGAGTGCCGGATGATGTGCTGAAACAATACAATCTTGCTTACACGGAAAAAGAACTTAAAGAATGTATAAGTTTTGAGAAGAATGCTTAGGAAAAAATACTAAACTGATTGGTAATTGAATCCGAAGAAGCAATATAATACCGAGAGCTGCGAAGCATACACAATTAGATTATTTTACCCTGCGATTCGGTATAAATCTTTAACTTTAATTGAAACAAATTTATCAACACTAAAAAATAAACGTTATGGCTATTGTAAAAGTAATTGAAGTAATTGCGGTTTCTGAAAAAGGTATTGACGATGCTGTACGCAGCGCGGTGGCAGAGGCATCTAAAACAGTAAGAAATATTGATTCAGTTTATGTACAGGACATTAAGGCACATGTAAAAGACGGCAAGGTAACCACCTTTGGTTGTGTATGTAAAATATCGTTCAGGTTGGATTGATTTTTCTTTTTCGAAGTAGTTGGCCGCCGCAGTTGAGAGATTGCGGCGGTTTTTTTTAGTGTTCATAACTAATCTCTGTTTTACCATTTTCTATTTTTCCTACTTTAGCATTTTTCATTTTTTCCATCTATCTCATCTGCTGATAAATAAGTTCTTCCTGTTTTGAGATTATCCGGGTCATATGAATGATAATATTGGCCATCAATTCTATCCTTATTCTGTAAACTTTGCCCATTTGCCTTATGTAATGATTATCGTTCTAAATCTCTTGATGATACTCTGCCATCTGCTTCTAAAAATTTAAACTCAGTAAAATCTTTTCCAATATCCCTCAAATGATCTCCTATTCTACTTTCAATAGGGTTTTTTGTTATTACATTATATACAACTTTGCCATCTTTTATAAGCTGATAAAAGAAATCTAATCCAAAAGGGTCTATCTGCATATTTAAATCAGGTACATAGGCATATAGATTCGGGTTTTTCCAGAAAGCCCAATGAGGTCTTTTGATAGTACCATCGGCAGCTACAACTAATTGCGGTCGTTTAGCCAACTCATATTTCCACTCATGTAACAACACATTCTCATCCCATACATAACGATCAACTTTTCCATCTGCAATTTTTGCAGTTCTTCTTCCCAATGCATCGTACTCAAATTCCACGAAACTTCCATCGGGACGTTTTCCCTGTTGCACTCAACCTGTGTGGAAAGATGGGTTATTACTAACAGTTACCGGGGTTTGAAAACAAAATCTCCTGGTATTTGCCTCTTCAAATTTTTCTGTATACAGGGTATCCATTTATCTAAAGAATAAGTGATCTTACTCAGTTTAACTTTACAAAAGTAATTTTCTTAAGCAAGGGCAAGCAAAATATCAGTTTTTTCAGCGAATCGTTCTGGGTTTCTTTTAAACAATGATTCACAAAAAGTTTTTAAAAGTTTTTTTTCATCATTACCCATATTGGGCAGAAGTGTTTTTAAATCGTTAAATGATTGTTCATTGTTCAAAAGTCTGAGAAAAAAAGTTTCAGCCCATCCGTAAGCTTCGGGTTGTATAGTTGTAAGAAGAGGAAAGACTTTAGCTATATATTCTTTAGGTCCGATTTTTTTATAAAAAAACTCAATCCCATGCAAGGTTGAGTACATTACTTCCTGGTTTTCTGTTTCATCATGAAAACCTTTTATCAAAGAATCAATTACAGCAGGATTGTTTTCGTTAAAAATACTGTTTACAGCCTCTTCATACAAGGCTGTTTGCGCATAGGTAGTCATCAATTTATTCTCTACCAGTTGTTGCTCTAATTCATTTATTGTCATCACACAGAATTTTATTTACCAAAGATATCAGGATAGTTCAGTTTATTTTGTTTTATTGCTTCCAGAATTTGTTGTCTTATTTCTGGTGTGTACAAGCCATCTTCCAAGTAAATTCTTCTTGCATCCATTATATCTCTTGCCAAAGCACTTCTCGGTGATAAATCCCAGTATGCTTGCTGCTCGGCTTTAGTCATGCTATTATCATAGGTTGCCGTCCTTCTATGCCTGCCGCCTGTACCAGGATGAGGCTGCTCCATATTCATTGATATACCATTATCCCTGCTGTAATTAGCACCACCATTCTTTTTCATGAACGCATCAGATGGCATATGGTGAGGCGTAATATTATCGCCAACAGACCCGGCATCATTAAGATTTCTGTAAGTACCTACTTCACCCTCACCAGACAATAATGATTTTTGATTTGTTTGCCCATCTTCAAACGCCTCCCCCTTTTTATTATTTGCTGTTGGCTTCGCTTCATCAGCACCCTGTGCTTTTGCATTAGCATTTGCTTCTTCTTTTGGTGGCTTTGTATCGCCGTCTTTAGGCGCATTGCCGTCTTTATCGGTATTTGTTTGCGGTTCTTCTCTTACCGGTGTATTGCTTCTTCCTTTTACATTTAAAAAATAAAGAAATAGTAAATAATCTGAAGGGTGTGCCTGGCCGGTGGCTATTCGTTGCCCCATGCCTATTTCAGGTACAGCAGCACCACTAAATGCTATAAAAAAGTTTTAGTAATAAAAGCTACCATGGATTGAAAACAAAATCTCCTGGTATTTTCCAATCTGTATCATTGTATACATACTTAATTAGCACTATACACTCATTATAGGTAAGATGCTTTTGATAGGAACCTCTTCGTTCTGCATCGGGAATATCAGCAAGCCATTTATCAGTTGAAATAAATAAAAACTGTAGTTTAAGATTGTTGGGTGTAATTATTCCCCAGAAATTATCCTTTGAATCCGTTAAATCATAAAAAGAATTAATAGCTTTTTCTAAATCCACATCTTTGGGATTATTTGCCTCGATGAAATCATCAGTATCATAATCAGTGTAAAATATCTGCATATAATCAGGCAATTGCTTATTTAATAATTTTTTCCCTTGCTTTATTTATATCTCCGGAAATATCCCCCGTATTAGGATCTTCTTTCAGGCCATACTTCATTTTTTCTAAATCTTGGATCACAACTATAATTAAAGCTATAACCTTTTCGTTCTTTTCAGTTTTAATTTTTTTAAATAAAAAATTTAGTATCTCTGCTTTCACTGACGGAATGCGAAAGAATATTTGCCGCATGGCAGTAACTGTGAATCCTCTTAGGTAATCTATCTTTTCCCTGTTATAATGATTTTCCAATACTTTTATATCATCAGAAGTTCCAAGCCAACCTAATGATATAATTACTTTATACCTTATTTCATCATTTTCATTTGATAAATATTCAAAGAGATTTTTTAAAATGCTTTTATCACCAGATAATCCCAGTAGGTGAATGATGTCAGACTTTTCGTGTATAGAAGTTTTAGTATTTAGTTTTTCAAGCAAAAAACCGGTTGCGTTTTGTTTACGTTTTAAAAAACCTTTCCCTAAAACTCTTTTTAAATCTGAATTGTGAGAGGATTGGAAAAATCCGTAATGATTTTCAATACCCTGTTGGGACTCATCCACAAGTAATTCATTTAGAAATTTATTATGAATAGTGAAGCTATCTGTTGCATTTGCCTCTTCAAACTTTTCTGTAAATAATGTATCCATTTAATAATCAAAAATTAGTCTTTAATAATTTTAGGTTTGTTTGCCGGTCCAAACTCATGATACTGGTCTCCGCAAATCCGGTGCCTTGCCCTATGTGTTTCTTTTGGTTGGGTTTTCATGTTATCAGCTACATCCAGTTCTGCCTTTCCTTCATTTGTTCTGCGTGTATATAATGGTTCTTCGTGTGAAACTTCATATTCATCAGGAACATTATTTCCGTTTTTCTCTTTAATAAGTTGTCTTGCATCGTCTGATAAATCTGCGTTTGGATCATTTGCATCTCTCAACAGAGCTTTTCGTCTTTCAGCCATACTTCTATTGTATGTGTCTGCCGATTCTGTATTAGCAGCGTTTGGATCTTTAGCATAGGTTCCATCGGAATTCCGAAGTTTTCCATTTGCATCTCTGAAAGTTCCAGGCGGATCTCCAGTTGTCCCATCCTCAAACGCCTCTCCCTTTTTATTGTTTGCTGTTGGCTTTGCTTCATCAGCACCCTGTGCTTTTGCATTGGCATTTCCTTCTTCTTTTGGTTGCGTTGTTTCGCTGTCTTTAGGCGTATTGCCGTCTTTATCGTTATTTGTTTGCGGTTCTTCTCTTACCGGTGTATTGCTTCTTCCTTTTACATTTAAAAAATAAAGAAATAGTAAATAATCTGAAGGGTGTGCCTGGCCGGTGGCTATTCGTTGCCCCATGCCTATTTCAGGTACAGCACCACTACCAAATGTTGATAATGCATCACCTGTACTGTTTACATTTCCGAGAGCTGCTTCATTAGCAAGAGAATTAGCACCAAACAAAGCCCTGGAGCCACCCCATATACCTGTAAAACTTGTGGCAACATTGGAAGCAATACTTCCTGCTGTTGGCATGGCTAATGCAAGGCTGCCTGTGGCAAGACCTGATGCAAGATAACCGCCGCCACCAACGGCAGCACCGGCCAGCATACACTCAGCAGCTTTTGTAAGATAATTAAATCCGCCTAATGCAATAGCCTGGCTCCAGCTTTTTATTTCAGGTGCAAACTTTACAGTACCACCTATTTTGCAAATCATGGTACGATCACCGGTAATGGCAGGGATACCTGTAAAAATTAAATTTGATTTACTGCCATCCCATTGCCGTGCTGTAGCATTTTTCTGTCCGCATTTTAACGCACCATCTATTGCGGCTACAATACCACCCGCAAGTCCTGCACCTGCACCAATAGCCATCATGCCTACTAATCCGATAGCAGCTATACCACCGGTACCAACGATTAATGCTACCACCACTACAGCAACAACTGCTGCAACCAGCGCAGCGAATAACATATTCTTGGTGCAACCAAAATCTATCCAGCTACTGGTGGCTGTATCTGCCACAGTAATGTAAACTTCACCCGAGTCCTTTTTATTGCTTTTACGTGTGCCTTGCAGCTGGGCGGGCATGGCACCGGTGGTACACATCCAGAAGTCTTTTTCTGTAATGATTTTGTTGCCCATGTTATGCTACTTTTTCTATTAATTGTACTCTTCTGAGTGTGCCTACTTTTAACCGGCCGTTACCGATGATTATTTGAATAAGAAACATGCTTTTTTTAAAACCGGAAAAGTCTTTATATTTTTTGGCTAAAGAGGATGCCCATCCAATATTAAAAATTGAATGGGTATCTTCCTTTTCTGTCTTGTTGCAAATAAACCAGTATTTGTTTTTCCCGATTTTGATCATTGCTTCTCTTTGTTTGCTGTTCGGGTCAGGCCAATTGCAGGCCTGCCTTTGTTGTTTTATTAATTTCTTTATGTCTTGAGTCACTTATAAACTTATACTCCAATCTTGAAAACAGTTGTTTTTCATCAACAATTTCTTCTCTTTTTAAAAAAGCTTCTAATACTTTTCCATTTGCTGTGTCTATCAGGTATGTTCCTTCTTCTGATAGTACCGGTGTAAGTTTTTTTATGTCCAAACTATTTTTAAATTGGCTGTATGCCCTTTCATTAAAATCGCTTTGTACGAAAACCGGCCTTGCTGAAACCAGCAGGGCTGCAATATTTTTGTCTTGGCTTTCTGCTGTAATTTTTTTCTGCCAGTTTAAGTTAGCAGTGTTTAAAAAATTAGGCATGATAAACTTTATGTTATCAAATGGCAGCCTGTTATTAAAAATAGAATTAAAATAAAGGAGAAAAAACTCACTCTTTTGCAAATAACCAATAAGATTTTCACGGTTTGTAAAAATTGAATCATTTAAAATAATGATATCTTTTACCTCCGGGGCATTTTTAGCTATTTCTGATAGTTCAGCTTTTACAGCTTGCCATTTGGCAAGAATAGAGGGCATATTTACTACTTCCATTATTGTGCCTGCATGATCAATAACCAGGTGCAGTTCATTATACATTCGGGAAAAAGTGCTTGTTAATCTGGCAATTTCTTTTATCAATGGATTGTTGGCCTCCACAAGCACATGTTCCAAAAGAATCAGTCTTAACTCAACAAAATCTTCTTTTACTGTTATAATATTCAAATCCCAACGAACCCTTGTCAATGAATTCATGATTGCATTAACGGCCATCATACTGGAAGTAATTTCCAAAGTATATTGCTCGCTAAAAGTATCCTGTATTCTTATTTTTGTTTGAACCATGTTTATGCTGTCAATTAATTTATAAATACATCTCCACCGTCCATTTTTGTAATACCATTGATGTGGTTATTAGAAGCAATCACTTTAAACATTTGTCCGGCATTCATACCAATACCTTCTGTGGTTCCGGCAACAAATGTTTTTCCATTTAATGTAATCGTTCCATCTGATTTCATTTCCAATACACTGTTTCCAATGGTTATTTTAAGGCTGGTTTTCCCATCTAAAGTGATGTTGCCCCCACTATCCATTTTTAAAATGCATTCACCACCCTTTCCTACTTTTACTGTATGTTTTGTGCCGACATTTGCTGTATGATTATTGCCAATGTTATTTGTATTATCATTTTTATTATTGGCTATTACATTTCCAGCACCATCAAAAAACATATCCGCTCCACCTTTATCTGTTAATTGCACACTGCCATCCTTATCATTCATTACCATTTTATTGCCACTCCTGGTTTGCAGCGCCTTTACATCGTTGCCCGCATTGGCAAAACTTGTTTTTGCTTTACCATGATAAACGGTACCGTTTACAAAAGGTTTTACCGAGCTGTCCCCTTCAAAACAAATAATAGCTTCCTCGCCTATTTCGGGTATAAAAAACATGCCTTTATCGCCACCACCATGGGGGCTGGTTACCCGTATCCACGGTGTTTTTTCGCTCGGCTTCATCCAGTGAAAACGTACCCGCACACGGCCTAAATGCTGGGGATCGTTATTGTCGGTTACTATAGCACTTTGTGTTTCGCATATAGGTTCGGGCAGTGTTGCTACCGGCGGCAACTTAATATCGCCGGGTACGGCTATAAAATCGTTGGTGTAATTGCCCTGCCCATCGGTATAGTGGTTTACCGATATAACGGTGTACTCGCCATAATCTTCATTGGCTTTACTATACATATTTTGCCCCTTTACTGTAATTTTACCGCCTACTACCACACCCAGGTGGCCGCTGGTGCCATTAAATCGTACATGGTTACTGCTACGCATGGCCGATTGTATATTTACTACCTCATCTAATTGTTTTTTATTGGTAAGGTAGGTGTTGTTCCACATTTTAGGCCGGGTACTGTATAACGCCTGGCTGGCTTTATACACTTCTTCGCCCAAGCCATTAAGGCCTGCTTTGCTTTCTATACCGTTAGGTGTACTACTATACACCTCATTATTCATATAATCGTAAGCCATTACCTGCCGCGATGGAGGCCTCACCTCCAATGACATAGAAAAGCGGCTTAAGTTTTTGCCATACACTAATGCTGCATTTGCACCGGTTGGTGGTCCTACCACCAGCGCCTCGCCATTAAAATACAACCACTCGCCAAAATTGCTGCATATACGGTTTAAGAAACCCCATGCGGTTTCTTTATACTGTACATAGTATGAAAGTGTTTCGGGATATATGGGTGCTACTTTAGAGTTAAGCATATTTTTAGGGAAGTGCTTCAACACATCCTGTACAATATTTTTTACGGCTTTCTTTTCCCAGGTTTTACAATGCGGCCCGCTTTCCAGCATTATGGTAGCACTGTAACCGCTAATTACTACATCGCCGGAGGAGCCACTGTATCTTTCTGTTTGCACTTGTGTTACCACACCGGCAAATTTTAACCGGCCCGGGACTGTTAACGAATCTATCTGTACTATAAATGGCTTACCCATCCAGGTTTTAGATTGGTTAAATACTATTCCCGTATTGCCATCAATAGCTTCTGCAGGGCAGGTAAGCCTGAAAAAATGATGGTCGAATATTCCCTGTGTAAGAGAAAAGGAAGAGAATTGATTGATGGTTTTTCCATTTATTTTAATGGAAGTTTTTGATAATTGTGCCATAAAAAAATTATATCGTTTATGGATATTTTGTTTTAAAATATCAACGTAAATAAAAGGATGCTGTAATATATAAAGTTTTGTAAATCATTTTTTGTTTACCTGGTACCGGGTATATTGTAAAGTTTTCTTATTTCATTATCTAATTGGCCAAACCCTTCAAGTACATTTTGATACATAGTTTTAGGAGGGGTTGCGTTTTGCGGTATGGCATTATTTACCGCTTCAGCCACACTCTTGCTATTTATTTTAAGTTTGTTTAATTGCGGATGTTGTTTAAGGAATTGATCTAAGGTTAAAGATTCATAATTTTCGGGTTTATACGGCTTCATGGTAATCTTTAAATTTCTGACAGCGGCATTTCTTATAGTTGCAATTAACCACGTAGCCTTTTGCACATCTCCTATTACATTTGAGGCTACTATTGCACCCATTACTTTACTTCTTGTAAGGGTGTTATTCATTATAAACCGGGATTCGTCTCTAACTTTATAATCAAGCTCAGAAAAAATAGCTTTAAAATCGTTTAGCACTTCATGATAAGGTCTTGCGGGTGCCCCGCTACTATAGGCTTTACTTGATGCCTCTTGTACTTTATTAAGCAGTACCTCATACAAGTTTTCTAAATAGCTAAAAAATAATGCTCGCCGTAAAAAAGGGAAATCAGGTGCATGCACATGATGCCCGTGACCAATACTTGTTAACGGATTGGAAATACAAAACTGATCTCCGGTGGAAACAGTATACATAGTGGATTGATCATTAATTTTGCTATGGGCATAGGTATCGCCCAACCGGTGCAGCAGTAATCCAAAGGCTAAAGATGCGGCATCTTCATTGGCTAATGCAAGGGTAGTTTGCCGCCTTTGATAGGCGGAACTGCGTGTATTAGCATTCAAATTTTTACCGGGTAGCGAGTGTAAACCATACTCGATTGAGTAACGCCATGCCGGTGGTACATTTTGCGAAACGCCGTTTAAATTATTTTCGCTTTGAAATAAACACTGCTTTATGTGCATATTAGCGGCATCCAGCCAGCTTACCTCATCGGGCATTTGTGCAAGCAAAGCATGCTGGTAGGCAATGTCTTCCTTAAACCCTACCGCAAGTGAAGTATAGTAAACTGTATAATAATGTCCGGACTCTTCCATATTTTAAACTTTTAATCGGGCGCAACAATATTTCTCAGTTAGCAGGTGTTGTTTAAGGTTTAATAAATTTTGTGTAAACTAACTTAAAAAATCTATTGCAATATTGCTTAACGATTTTTATATACCAACTTTTGCAGTGCGGAACATTGTAAAATAATAAATTAGAGCTATAGCCTGTTATAATTAAATTGGCAGGAGGGGCGCTAAATTGGGCAATATTTTTGCCATTGCTGTTTATAGTAGATGCGGTGAGCTGTGCCATAAAAAAGGGTTTGTCTTTTATGTTGGGTTATCAGGTTAGTTGTCTTGTTTTTGAAAAGGGAAGCATATTAATTTATGAATACGCTTTATTTCAAAAAATTATTTAAAAGATCTGCGATACTTATATAAAACTAAATTCGCCTGTTTGCGGCAGCCGGGTATTGTGTCTGCGGCAAGGCGAAAAATATTCAAATTTAATCGCCGATGAATTGCATTAATCTTCATCGGGCCAGTTGTTCAAATACTGCGATTCGTTCAACTTTAATTCTTTGGCGCTAATTGTAAACGTTATTTGCATGGGATGATCGCCGTTATGATCAAAACTTTCGTAATAATCTACGCAATGCCCGTCTGAAAACTCAAGTGTTTTCAGCTTACTCATATTGTCGCGCCTGTAAAAGGTAATGCTGCCGTTTTTTGTTTGAACTGCGCTTATCATCCAGTCAAAAACATCGGTAGAACCCGTGCTTTCTACCACAAGGTTAACATTGCCGCCATGCGGAATGGCGTTTGGCTTACCGGTGGTGTTGGTGGATTGTACAAACCGAAATCCGCAATGCAGCACGTTATACTCTTCGCCATCCAACTTAAGTTTTGCCAGAAAGGACATATGGTTCGTGTTTTACCTGTTAAAAAAAATATGTTCTCTAAAAAATTGCAACAGCCAAAAACATGACTGTTACAATTCTGTATTAAAAAAATTAAACCCACTCATTAAGATAGCTGCCGGTACCCATGCTGATTTCTTTTGCACTGATTGTAAAAGTTTCAGCAACGGGGTTATCACCGGTACTGTCAAATGTTTCGCGGTAATCTACCATGTAAGCTTCTTTAAAGTTCAATTCTTTAAGCGTTGCTTTGTTATCACGTTTAATGTAAACAATAGAACCGTCTTTACGCTCAAAATTGTTGCACATCCACTCAAAAAAAGTAGTGTCGCCCGTTGACTCTACCGTAAGAGTGATTTTACCGCCTCTTGTTACAGAAGATGGACGACCGGTTGCATCCGTTTCCTGCTTCAGGGCATAACTGCAGCTAAGTACATTTACTTCCTTGCCGCCTACTTTCATCATCACTTTGAATGACATAGTTTTTAATTTTAATTGTTAAATAATAATTGGTATTAGACCATAAATAAATACATGTTCGTGATGTAATAAACCCGATAAATTTCAACCGCACAAATACCGCCAACGGGATATTACATTGTAAAAATAAAAGCAGGTAATTCGAAGGATAAATAGTGTTTAAAAACCAAAAAAGACGATTACAAAGTACAACTACTCCTTAAGGAGGCTTTGTGCAAATTAAACATTAATTGAATTAACGGGTATAATTAACGTTATTAATTTGTTAGTGTAAAAGAAAAGTTTTCAACATACCTAACTACAACAACTGTGCTAAAATTAAGGATGTGAAAAAAAATTAATCCCCGATATTGGGTAGAAGAAACTATGAGTGTTTTTACGATTCCTTGATTTACCGAGCTAACACTGACGGGCAAAGAGTACCACGGGAAGAGTAAAATTTACTGCACTATCCGGCGAAAATAAAAAGCCGGGCTTAATAAACCCGGCTCGCTTTATATCCAAAAAAATTTTACTTCTGCTGCTCGTACTTCGATGCCCACTCCGTGTTTTTACCCTCATCTCCTTTTTGGCCCTCTAATTTTATGAGGAAATTTTTAGCGGGAAAATATGGCTTAAGGCGTATATCAAGATGTATTCTGTCTTTTTGTACGGGATCCTGCTCAAACCTGGTGATGGCGAAATCCTCTATCAAATTACTCGGCCCCGTTATACCATCCAAAAATTTCACAATTTGTTCCATCAAATCCTTACGGGTGTTCGCATTAAAGTTTTCGAATGCACGCCTGTTTAAGAAATCCATCATTACCTTGGTTACGTAGTCAAACACTCTTACCACTGAGTAAGTTTGCAAACCCAAATTATCACCGTTAAAAAGTGTTTTGGCGCTGAATGCCATCACCTTCCCATACTCTTTTACCATGGGTACCAATCCCAATTTTTCTAAGTTCGCTATTTCGCTTTTCTTTAAATCAAAACGAACGCCGTCTACTTCGTTCATACTACCAAATTTTTTACCCGCCGTTACCTGGCTCATCAGTGTCATATATATTTTACCGCCCAAAGCGCCGGCAGGCGGTACCATTAAATCTTCCGTCTCCCCTACTTCAGCAACCTTGCTTCTTCCTACCAACCAGTTGCAGGTCATAACAGCATTGGAACGATAGCCATCGCCACCGGTAAGATTAGCCGCTTCAAAAAGTTCCATCACATCATCGGGTGCATCTAAATCTTCAAAGTCAGTTACCAGCATCACTTTATTATCATGCGCAATCTTAGCCCACTTTTCTACTACTTTATTGGAACCGAGATAACCGGGTACTATAAGAATTCCGTAATTCTGACGCAAATCAAGACGGTCGTAATTTTCAACCAACTCAGCTTGGATTGCATCTATAAAGCGTGTATTATCCAAATCTCTTAGCTGCTCCGGATCGGCGTTTATAAAGCATACATTTTTTACTTTAGTGCTTTCCGTGTTTTTAAAGAACAGAGCAACGGAGCGATAAGATCTTTCCAGCGTTTTTGTCTCATCCAAAGCCGTCTTCATATTCTTTTTATACAGAGCTGATGCTTCTTCGCTTTTAACCTGGCAATAATCAACCATTGAAGCCTGATCAGCGCCTTTAGAAAGTATGTCTTTCCATAATTGCAATATTTCAACCAATTCGGCACGTTCTTCCTTTTTCCCCGCTTCTTCTAAAAATATTTTTCTTCGGGCCTTGCGTTCCGGGTTAAGATTCTGTACGCCGTCAATAGCCGACTCCAACAAATCAAATGCGCCGTATTTCTGAAGGGCATTTAAACTGGTTTCAAGGTTTTGCTGCTTCGCCGCCTGCTTTACATTTTCCGTTGATTGTGTTTTATCCGCCAATGGTGATTGCTGTGCCATAGATATGAGTTATGTTAGGTAATGAGGATTATTACTATTGTTAAAATTATTTTTGTTTCATTTCTTCTATCAATGCATTTAATGCGGCTATTAAATTTTCTTTTCCTTCGGGTTCATTTAATACCGCTTTAAGCATTTTATTTGTTTTCAGCTGCTTTACGATTTTAAGGTACTGGTCATGCTTCATATTTAAATTACCCAAGAAAGGACTTTGAGCCGTAATACCTTTTTTTCCGAAATCGCCCAGATTTTTAAAATGCAGCGTCTCTCTTTTATTGGCGCCGGAGGCATCCTCGAACGAAACATCTACTTTGGGTTTGTAATGCTCAAACACCTGTTCCACTTCCGTCAGTCCGGATACGATTTCCGGTTTTACAGCCGGGAGATTCGTTAATTTCTCCGCCATCAAAACCTTGTTCGATTGAATTTCCTGGAACGCTTCGAAAGCATCCAATTTTACTTCGGTACCGCCTATTCCCAAATTGTTATTTACTGCCATATTGTTGTGTATTTTATTTTAAGATTCTTACTAAAGTTATGAATTAATTTTTCAAATATTATGCCGCGCTACTTAATTTGTTTCGCTTTCCACTCAAGCTCACCCGCTTTATTGGTTTGCAAAGTAATGTTATCGCCGAATTTAAGCTCTCCGCTGATGATTTTCCCGGATAAGGGTCTGCGCAATTGGCTGCGAATGACACTTGCCAGCGGTCTGGCTCCGTAAACAGGTGTAAAACCCTGTGCCGCCAGCACTTCCTTGGCATTATCGGTAATGGTTAATTTTATGCCTTGTTTATCCAGTGCCTGATACAACCCTTTTAGCTGAATATCCAAAATAGAACGCACCATTGGCTGCGTCATAGGGGCAAAAGGAATAATTTCTGTAAGCCTTCCTAAAAATTCAGGCCTGAAACTGTTGGCCATTATTTCCATCAACTCGGAAGATGAAGGGATTTTATTTTTCGCAAACTGTTCTACTACATGCTTGCTGCCGATATTGGAAGTAAATATAACAACTGAATTCGAAAAATCCCCTTCTTTACCCAATTTATCATGCAGCTTGCCCTCGTCCATTATTTGTAAAAAAACATCGAATACCGATTGATGCGCTTTCTCTATCTCATCAAACAATACTACTGCATACGGTTGCTTTCTTATTTTATTTACCAGCAAGCCGCCTTCTTCGTAGCCTACATAACCCGGAGGCGCACCGTATAACAAAGCTGCGGCATGTTCCTCTTTAAACTCAGACATATCAAAACGAATCATGAACGATTCGTCCTGGAACAAAAACTCGGCCAACGCTTTTGCCAACTCCGTTTTACCGGTACCTGTAGGCCCCAAGAAAAAGAAAGAACCCATCGGCTGACCGGGTTTTCCCAAGCCCGAACGTGATTCCAAAATTGCATCTGTCAAGGATTTTATTGCATGATCCTGCCCAACCAAACGCTGCTTTAAAATTGATTCCATGTTCAGCAATCGCTCTTTTTCCTGCGATTGCAGCTTGCCGAGAGGGATACCTGTTTTTGCCGCAATTACTACCGCCACATCAGGTTTCAGCAGCTCAGTATGTTTATTACTGACGGCTGTTTTTAGTTCGACGATAATCTGTTCTAATTCTTTTTTAATCGCATCAATGTTCAATAATTCTTCCGCACTGTTGGTAGTTGTAGTCAGGGTGCTTAATAAAACCGGGCTGAGTTTCTGCTTTGTTTGTTTATACAGCCATTGCCAATTTTGTAAAGTGGCTGCCGGTTTAGTCTGTTTAACTAACAGATTAAATTGATTCTCCAACTCCGCTACTTCATCACTACCCTTTTCATTTATTAAACGTAAACCCGCCATGGCCCTGTCAGCAAGGTCAATGGCGGCATCAGGCAAACGCCTGTCTTTTACAAACCGTTTGGCCAGCCGGATAGTTTCATGTATCGTTTCATCGCTAACGGTTATGCCGTGATGCTTTTCATAACCCGGCATGGCAAGTCGTATCATTTGAAAAGCATTATCCGTATCAGGTTCTTCCAAAACCAATAATTCAAATTGCCTGTTGAAGCCTTCGTCTTTTTCAATATGCTTACGGTACTCATCCATCATTGTGGTAGCAATTACCGTTACTTCGCCACGGGCTATTTCGGGTTTTAATATATTAGCGGCGCCTGCGGCAGGCCCCTGCTTGTCCAGCAATACATGCAATTCATCTATCAGCAACACAGGCTTTTCCAATTGCTTCAGTTCTTTAAAAATATTTTTCAGGCGGTCCTCTACTTCGCCTTTGTATGATGCGCCGGCAATAACGGCTCCCGTATCAAGCAGAAAAATATTATTGGTGATAAGGGCCGCCGGCACTTTTTTCTCTATCACATCTTTTACAAATCCTTCAGTCAGCGTAGTTTTTCCTACACCCGCTTCACCGGCTATCAATACATTCGGTTTCGATAAGCGGCTAAGAATTTCATTCATCATCCGAAGCTCTTTTTCTCTGCCTGTGATAATAACGGGTTTGTTTTGTATTTCTGCAATTTTATTACTGCAATATTTGTTCAATGCAGTACCATGCTGCTGTTGAGAACCGGGAGTTGCATGACCGTTATTAGCGGCATAAACAGCTGATGAGTTGCCATTTGAAGCTCCTGCGAGAACTAATTCTTCACGTGTGAGAGGAAAAGATTTTAGTTGGTCGTATGAAAATCCGATACCGGGTGTACAAACCGCGGCCAATAAACAAAGCGGGTCAACCAAGTCTTTCTTTTGTTTGATACGAACATAATCCGCCTCATCCAACACATCGTTAATTGTTTTATCCTGCGCCGGCTCGCCTCTCACTACTCCTTTGGGAAACTGCTCCAGGCGTACATCGGCCCATTCTTCCAAGAAATACCAATCCTTATCCAAATCGGCTAATACCGGCAATATGCCTGCGTCCTCATGCAGCAATGCCTTTAACAAATGAGGCAATCCGTATGTAGTATGCGAATGTTCCGCAGCAATACTTTTGGCGATATGCATTACATTTTCGATACGCTGCGTTACTTCATTTTTCGGCTCAATTATTTCAGACATAAAGTTTTACTCCGGAGTTTTATTTAACCGCCTATTCCTAAAAATGTTTTCTTCTCGTAAACGATACTGATGTTGGTAATACAATTTGTACCGTTGTTAGTATAGGCTGAGGCTTTCAATGATTTAACTTTTTTTAGTTTCTGCAAACGCATAATGCATTCAGGGAAACTGATATCATCTCCGTTAAAGCTAACACGAATATTCCTGTTGCCGCATGTATAAGGGTCAAAATCTCTTTCAAACACTTTACCGTTCATAACGCCTCTTATCATCTGTAAAAAAGATTCATTGGTTAGTTTAGGAGCAGCAGGCTCCGGTTTACTGTCTTCCGGAGATGATGTTCGTTGTGACTTATCATTCCCGTATAGCGGGTCACTTTCAGGTCTGTCGTTAATATAATTTCGGGGCCAACCCGGAGGCCTGGTTCGCGGAAGTTGTTGCGGCAATGCTACTTTTGGAATATTATCCACTCTTATCATTCGTTCCAATTTCGCATCAATATTTCCGTTCACAAATAATTTAACAGGCACCATCCCGGGCTTTTTAAAAGTATGTATAACATCTTTCGTTGTAAACCGCAGACTTTCTGAACCCTCACCGATATACCATTCCCATCGGTTGGCGCCGTTTGTCATATCTCTGAAAATAACTGATTGTCCCACAATAACAGGCTCGGGTGGCCATATGGCCTGGGGAATCACATATTTGATTGAGTCCTTAGCTACGCTGTTAATTACAATATTCTGGTATTGCTTGCAGGTTCCGTTAACAGTAAGTGTAATCATATACTGACCGGGCTGATTATAAATATGCGAAGCAACCGGACCGGAAGTCTTATCAGGGGTTGTTTTATCGCCAAAATCCCATTCCCAGCTTTTTGCATTATGCGTTTCGGAAGCTTTTAAAAAGATATAATGCCCTACATTGAAATAGTTGGCATAAGCCGTGAAATTGAATGGCGTGCAGGGTTTGTAGTTTTTGTATCGAAAAGCTGTAAGCGCCAAGGCGATAAAGCTTACAATAAGCATACTTACGATGATTTTCTCATCTAAACGAATACTGTAGGTTGAGGTGTTCTTCATCTTACAAATTTTTGAAACTTATTACTTTGTCTGAAAAATACTGCCGGGTAAAAATAATTGTGTTTCAAACAGGAATGGAGTACATAGATACGAAATAAATGTACAAAAACTATGCGCAAAATGTTATTTTTCCTGCATTATTTAAATCGGCCCGCTATTACTAAATTTGTGGCAGCAGATTTGCTTAAAAGTGTCGACAAGAGTAATCGTGACACTATCTGCCTTTTTTAAAAATAACAGTAATAACCCCATTATGCGATTTTTAACCGCTTTATCAATAATTGCAGCGTTGTTTTTTTTTGGCGGATGCAAACCGCCAAGAGCCATCAATGCAAATGTGGTAGCATATAAGGACACCGTTGCACCACCCCCTATTACCGATACAATTGCCTTGGATACAGTAAAACAGTATGATAGCCTGCAGATTGAATTCGGCGACAAGTTCGGCGTTTCATATGACAGCATCTCTAACCTGAAGCTCTACACATATATTAAAAAACACCTGGACAAAAAATGCAGTGGCAGAGAAAAAGGAGAGTATAGTTGTGAATCTTTTTTGCCTGCCGTTTTTAAGAACGTTTATTTGTTTGATTTGCCGGCAACCATTAATGAACAAATTAAATACAAAGGCTTGGAATTATACAGCGATACTTCCTACCTGCACGAAGGCGATATAGTTTTCTTTCGCTATTCGGAAAAACAGCCGGACAGAATATCGCACAACGGTATTTACCTGTGGAACGGATATTTTTTAATGGCCACGTACAGTAAAGGAATAATTATTACTCACATGAGTAAAAGCTTTTGGGCAAAGAAATTTTATGCCGCAGGCCGAATTAAAAAACAAGTAATTGAAAAAACCGAATCCGCAACAAATGGTCAGTAATGTAAAAAATATCGTTCCTTCATTTTTTAATAAGAGCATTTTTTTATTGCCGGCAGGTATTGTTTTGTTGTTCTCCCTTTCGGGGTGTTTCATTTTTGCAAAAAACAAAGCCGATAAAAAATATAAAGCCACGGTAATAAGCTCGGGAGCGGAAGATACCGCAACTGCTAAAAGCAATGTGCCTGAAAAAAAAACCAAGTACCACAACCTGCAACTTGAATACAGCAAAAAACTTTCCGTTTCGCCGGACAGTATCAAAAACCTGCGGCTTTACAGTTTTATTAAACAATGGACAGGCACTCCATATGTGTGGGGCGGTACTAATGAAAGAGGAATAGATTGCTCGGCATTCGTCCAGCGTCTTTACGGGGCGGTGTATGATATTAAAGTGCCGCGTACTTCTATAGAGCAATTTTTTGCAAGAAAAGTAGAACTTTACAGTAATACAAAATATTTAGTGGAAGGAGACCTTGTATTTTTTAAAACCATTGCTAACAATAATGCGGTGTCGCATGTAGGGTTTTATTTATGCAACGGATACTTCATAAACGCATCCTCCAGTAAAGGCGTAAGCCTTGGTAACTTATATGATGAATACTGGAGTGACAGGTATGTAGCTTCCGGCCGGTTAAAAAGATTTTTTTAATCTACCTGCCAATACCTTTCAAATACAAATCAAGGTCTCTGCGCAACTGATCCCGTTCCTGCGACAACTGCGCATTCTTACTGCTCAGTTCCGCAATCTGCATTTGCGCATCGCCCATATTAGTCATTTCACTTTTTATTTTATTATAATCCAAAAACACGGCAAGAATAGCTTTGTTCATACCTCCCTGCAATGAATTGTCGGTTATTTGCAGGTTAGTTAACTCCCGCAACTTATCGGTTACCTGGTCGCTGATATACTTTACATTAATACCGGGCTTACCCATCGAGTCCAACAAGGCTTTGGCCTGTATCATACTGTTGGTAAATTTCTCCTGCGCCATTGCCTGCAGGCGATTCTGTTCCGCCTTTTTTTTCAGCAATTCATTTTCTTTATACGGCAATTTAAAATCGAAATAAACCGCTGTGGTAACCATCAGTACGGAAATAAGAAAAAAGAAAAAAAACTTCCAAAAGGCGCTGCTTCTTTCTGCTGTATTTAGCGGTGTTTGCATATCAGGTATAATTTTATATTATTTAAAAATAATTAATCGGCTAAAAAGCTCCTGCGCTTTTTAATAGTGAGCTCGGGAAAATCAGATTTTACCACTTCTTCTTTTACAAAAATGTTCGCGTCTTTTTTCTTGCCGATATAATCGAGACGGCTCAGGTTATGAAACAAGGAAGATACCGACCTGGTAAACATGGCGGTTTTCTCTACGGTATTATTAATGTTTTCATGCGAATACCTGTCCACCGTTAATTCGGTAATTAAATTCTCCAATTCGCCCTGGTTCAAATCGCACCACTCCATAAAATAATTCATCAACTCTTCTTTTCCGGAACCCAGGTATTGATCCAATGTATTTTTTAATACCCTGGCCATGGATGCTATAACGGACAGCATATACAGCGGCGGTTGATGCAGCATACTCCAACGGTATACCATTGCGTGGCTGTTGGTGTATTGCAATATATTCTCGCAAATTTTTTGAACAATAAGGGCCAACTCGTTTTGCTGCTTCTTTATTATTATTTTTTGCAGTATTTGCGTACTGTATAATTCCATCTTCGATAAAAATTCTTCCATACCCGCAAAAACATCCGTGAGCTCCGGGTGACTGCCCGCCGTAACGCAGGGAGGTATATAATTTTCGTCAACCAATATATTTTGCTCTTTAATAAAAAACTTACCGATTACCAACTGGTATAAACCGGGTTTTTGATTTTGCAAATTTTCTTCGGCAAGCAATGAAAGACTGTACTTAGGCAACGTGTACGGAATTCGCGGCGGCAATTCTTCTGCATTGGCATTACCTGCGGGTATTCTTTCATACGGGTTTACAGCAAGCACCACATAATAAGTTTCTGCATTCTCTTTCAGTTGGCTGAAAGGAACAGATAAACCGGTAATTTTTTCGGATGTTTCTGCAATATTACTGCCTGCATCTTGCTGTATATGAATTACCACACCACCGGGTGTGATGGCCCTGCAATAAAGCAGTTTTACACTAACCTGCTGCTGGTTGTCCATATTTATATACAACTTTACAGAATTGTGCTCACCCGCTACGGGCGGCAGCAAACCGTAATTGATTGCCGTAATATGCGCACCCGCCGCAAATGCCTGGTCCTGTATACGGGCATTCTGCTCTTCAATAAAATGATTTTTATTGATTTTCATTCCGTCTACCCAATTGACGGGTAAATAATAAATTTGATTTGCCATGATTATAAATTTAATGACCGGCGACAAACGATAACATCGTTTTCCCTGACCCGGTTCGCATAAAATGTTTTTTCAGAATCAATATAGTCAGTACTAATACTGTACCATCTTGGTTTTTTGTAAAATATCCAGCCATAGGGGCCGGTAACTTTATCGGTAAATTCTATTTTGCCATTGGGGTGTCTTTCATTGTAATCATTGATAAAGTAATAAAACAATTGCCCGAAATCCATATCCCTCGGAGCCTTGGCCCTGAAGTTGGTAAAATGGGGATCGTTTAATTTCTTTTGAAATTCAAAACTGATGACAAGCATGTTCTTCAATTTATCATCATCCGGTTCCTGTACTTCTACATTTACAGGGTAATACCATTGCTTGAAAATTTTTGGGGGCATGGCAACCGCCTTTAAAAAAGTATGATAAACAAAAAACGGAATAACAAAAAAAGCTACGCTTGCTCCCGCCATGTAATGATACCCGTCGCGGTTCATCCATTTAAAAACCACTACGAAAAACATATACCCGAAAACAGCCACCATAAAAGTATACAGCACATTGATCCAAAAAGATCTGTCGCCGACTGACCATGCCAAATATTTAGGCATAAAATAAATATGCAAAACGCCGAGCAGGGTAAATATCAACTGCATGATGATAAACGTACGCAACGGATTACCAAATAGGGAAGGGTGACCCAGGAAACCTGTTAGCGCAAAAAATAAAGAAGCCGCCAGCAAATAAAAGATGGTAGGTTTTATGTAGGCCTGAAAGCTGCCTCTTATTTTACCAACCAAACGACCGACGATAGCCATGAGCGAAAATCCGCCCAGACCCAATAGACCCATCATTCTTAATAATTCCCCTGTAAAAATATTTTCCATAATAGTGTGAGCAACTTTTACCTTAAAAAATTTATATAACAGAAGATATGCCAAGCAACGGCGCATCTTCATTTTTATTAAGTACTAATTTTTCCGCTTTGCTTTTAAGCAATATGTTTGTTTTCACTTCCGCATTGGCCGGTATAAAATAATTATAAAAAACCTGCGACAAAGAAAAGTAATTGCCGCCGGTTACATATTGATACCCCTTTGTTTTTTGCAAAGGCCCTATACTAACTGTCACAACCGGGAACTGCTCCCTGAAGCTTTTGCCGCAAACAAGCTCGCCGCCCAACGTAAACCGGCCTAATACATTATAATCCCCGTACCCCGCATTATCATAATCATATTTTAAATCAATCTTTACCGGTTCATTGATTATTTTCTGCAGTACCGCCGCGGTAGCTTCCAAGTCGCCGGCAATAATATGTACATACGGCAAAAACATGACCATAACCAACGCCGCATTTACCGGAATGTCAGGCGGTAATCCCCAAAAATCAATAAAATATTCTTTTAACCAGCCGCTGCGTAAGCCCTGCAATAAATTACTTTCAATGGTTTCGTTTTGCAGCGTATGTAAAAAAAACTCGTTTTCAAACGGAGCAAAAAATTTTCTTATTTCTTTTTCTTTCTTTTTATTCAGCCTGTATTCTTCGGCCATTTCAGCGGCTGTTCTTGCTTTTCGGCTGCCGGCTTCCGCCTGAAAAAACAAACCTTCGGGCAATGCATCGTACAAGCCGGACCTTGAAAGATGTAAAGAAAGAAACTGCCTGTATGCCAGCTGATCGTCTACATCGGTATGGTATAAATCGTGTACATAGGTGCGGTAAAAAAAACCATCCGACTGTATTGCAAATTCTTTTTGCACCAATCCGCTTTCAATACATTGGGCAAGTAAAACCTCCGCCCGTATATCGGCGGGAATAGTATTGAACTCAAACGCTATTTTTTCAAGTTTTTTCATGCGGTGTCATTATCGTTTTTTTACCTGCTCTTTTATGAAAACCCTTACCGGCATAAAAAAATTAGAATGCTGATCAATGGCAGTTTGTAAATCATTTTGCCAAAACTCAATTGTACCTTTTTCCTGTAACTTGCTCAAATCTTTTTGCGAGAGCAATATTGTAACATCTAATGTTCTTGTTAATCCGTTCCATTGGCCCGCCATCACATCCATTCCTTTTCGTATTTGCAATTCGGCGCCGGTAAATGCTAAACGCAGCTTGCAAAAGGCCGCAATATCTTCATTGGTTACCAATTTTTGTTTAGAAAGCAAAGCGCTTTTGTAAGCCAATACTTTTTCCGCATCGCTTAATTTATTTCTGCCGCCCTGCATAGTAGTTACCAATTTGGCAGCCCCGCTTTCAAATTGGCTGCTGCTGTATACACTCAGCGGCGTTTCGGCTTTTATTAAATTAGCATCAGCCCCGTTACTGCTCCAGAATTTTACATATACTGTTTGCCTTGCATCTTTCTTTTTATTGTTAATTACAAGATAAGGTGTGTTGCCTTTCAGCAACTGCTTATTCGTTATTTGTTGTTCCAGTTTATTAATCGTTTGCTGCAGTGTCGTCATTTCATTCTGCAAAAAATCGTTGCCCAAAATGGAGAAGGCTGCTGTTTCTTCGCGAAGCAAGTGAACTAATTTATCAACTGTTTCGGCGGCTTCCCGGCTATCAAAACGTCCTACCCCGCCATAGCGGAGCAATACTGAAAAATCATTCTCTGTGTCATTGTCCTTTCGCAGGTGCAGTGTAGCGCCCTGCTCGTCGGCAATGTGATAAATATCCAGGAAAGATTCTTCGGAAAGCAGGGGGATGATATTGATAAATTCTTTGAGACGATAATTAATATCAAGCAAATGCCTGTTGACAACCGGAAAACAGTTAGCGCTGACGATTACTTCTTCCAGTATATCGCCGCCGATATCTTCGGGGAACTGAATACAGACCCAATGAAGCGTTTCGGCCTGCATTTTAGCTAATTCTTTTTCATCAAAAACATCCCGAATGATTGCCGGTACGCCGGGTTTGTCGAAACTCTTTGCAGTTTTATTACCCGCATCGGCAAGGGTTATAAAATGATGCAGGTAAGTTTGATGAATATGGTCATCAGATTTTTCGGTAGCGCTTATATCCCTGTTCAGTACGGCATCAATATCAAAATAGTTGGCCGCATTTTTTTTCAACGGATAACCGGCTTCATGATTAATTTTCTGCGTGTCGATAACCCATTCAGCCTTTGGCAATTGGTTAAAAAAATGTTTTTTGTGCGATTGATGTATGGGATCAAAATAAAAACGCAGTCCGTCTAATTTGAGCAACTTGGTTTCTATACCCAACCAAAGATGGTTAGCAGAAAACCCTTTTCCGTCTTTTGTATTTAGGGGTTGCTGATTGGAAATGCTTTTATCGGTAAGTATAATTTTATTTCCGGCCGCTTTATATTTTACAGTTGCTTTATGCAACGTAAAAGTTCCCACGGGAGAAAAATAAATATCTTTCCAAACAGCTTTCTCTTCATCCTGCAAAGGTGCAAACCGTTTGCTGATATAGAATTGATCTTCGGGGCCTGTATGTGCTAAGGGGTCTGCCGGCAATGCGTAAGCAATGGCATGTGCCGGTAACACACCCGTAAGCGCTTCGGGAGAAAGCAATTGTACCAATCTTTCTAAAACCCTTGACCGGCTGTTTTCTATTTCTCCGTTTATCTTTTCTAACTCAGCGGCACAGGCTCCCATTAATAAAGCTACCAACGGATCAAAATTGGCCTCCGTATCCGTATCGGGTAATCCCCAAAAACGAGCCGCTGATTGCATCAACCGGTCTTTTATATGTTGCCTGCTGGTTGTCATGTTTTAAAAAAAATCAATAAGTTATTATTATTTTAATAATAAGATAAAGGGCCTGTAAAGAATCGGTCGTTATAAACGATGGCTTCTTTTGTAGCAGTAAGCTTGCCGGAAATAGTGACATCCAGCATTTTTTTTACGTGTCTTCCGTTTATCTTGGCCGGCAATTCTTCCTGTTTTATAAGTATCTCCACTTTTACACTTTGTATACGCGGTTCATATTTATGCACAGCATGTAAAAGCGATTGCTTTATTTGCTCTCTTATTTTATTGTTGGAGGTTACATTGTCAAAATCGTTTTCCCATATCCAGCAACCGTATTCAGCATCATCGGTCATTTCGCCAAATGCGGTAGTAAGTATAAGATGTATATGCTGATACACCGATTGCTGCAATGAACAACGGGGATGGTCCTGTTTTTGCAAAACCTTATCCAACGAAAGCGGTAAAGAAAAATACTCTTGCTTCACGACAAAAAATAAGATTTAGGTAAAATGAAGAATCGGCTAAGGAGGGAATAAGCGTTTCAAAAGAATTGTCGTGAAAGCTGCTGATTTTAATACTCAGTTCGCCGAATCTTCAGGCCAAGTTACAACATTTGAACAAAATTAAATGAGCCCGGATAATAAACTTTTAATAATTCATTAATTCTCGGGCATTGGCAGATTTTACTGTTTTGGAAGTTAAACAAAATCAAAGTCCTTTTGTCGTTATCAACAAAAACGCCCCGTTGAACTTACGGTCGTTATTAAAACAAGGATACTATATCATGGCTTTTACCTTAGCAACTAAATCAAGTACGCTAATATTATTCATGCACTTAAAATGTCCGCGGGGACATTTATCATATCCAATTTTACTGCAAGGCCGGCAGCGGAGTTTTGCAACTTGAAATTTTGCATTCGGAATTTCTTTAATGCCGTAATAGGGTGTCATACCAAATTCAGGTACGGTATTTCCCCATAATGATATTACCGGTTTTTTATATGCCGCGGCTATATGCATCAGCCCGGTATCATTGGTTACAACCAGTTTTGCTTTACGTACCAGGTCAGCGCTTTCATTTAAACTAAACTTACCGCAGGCATTATAAATTTTCACTTCGTCAATTGCAGCCACTTCTTTACCGACGGCGGCATCTTCTTTTCCGCCCAGTAAAATAATCGGGTGATTTAACTGCTTACAAAATTCTTTCAACTTTTCTACGGGGAATTTTTTCGTGGCATGCGCCGCACCTATAACCAACCCTATGTAACCCGCTTGGTGCGAAACGGGAATATCGCTTCTTTTTGTTTCTTCATTCTGCGCAATAAAATAATCTAACCCCGCGCCGTCATTTTTTACGCCAAAACTTTCCACCGTTTTTAAATACCTGTCTGCAATGTGCAAATCAGGCATCATATTTATTTTAAGATTGGTATAAATATATTTTTGAATATTGAGTTTGTTGAATGAAAAAGATTTTACACCCAATGCTCTTTTTACTTTTAGCGTACGCAGGTTATGATGCAGGTCAATTACATAATCATATTCTTCCAATTTCAATTCATGAATCATGAGTTCTTCGCTGTGGGCCAGCACATGTATTTTATCTATGTAGGGGTTGTGTTCTACCACGGAGCGAAAAGCATCTTTTACCAAAAAATGTATTTCAGCATCCGGCACTTGTTTTTTTAAACAACGGATGACGGGTGTGGTGAGGACAATGTCGCCGATGGAAGAGAATCTTATTACCAGGAATTTCATAATATGAATTTCAGGAATAGAAACGAATTAATACAGATTATAGTATTGAACCGAATGCTTAATGCTCCGTAAAATTGAGATCTTTATTAAATGTCTCCTTTGTAAGAATGGCAGCAACAACCGTGATGCACATAATAATAATGGCTGCGATAATACCGCCGTTTACATAACCCACACCCTCTATATTTCGTAACCATTTAAAAAGAGGCAGTATGAAAATGGCTAATAAACCGCGAACCATATTGGGTATGGTAGTGGCCGCTGTAGCACGCAGGTTGGTACCAAACTGTTCTGCACCCATCGTTACAAATATGGCCCAAAAGCCCGTACCGAAGCCCAGGCCTGCGCAAACCCAATACAAAGAACTTGCGGTTCCGTTGCGCAGCACGGTAAAAAATAAAATTATAAACAGTGTTGTTATTCCGTAAAACAAAAACAGTGCTTTTTTTCTGCTCCTTAGCCATTGGCTTACAAAACCAATTAATATATCGCCGATTGAGATAGCCGCATAAGCATACATAATGGCTTTACCGGGATCAATCGGTTCTGTAATACCCATTTGTTTACCAAAATCACCGGAAAAACTTACCAATACGCCAATAACGAACCAGGTTGGTAAACCAATCAGTATTCCAAGTAAATATTTTTTAAATCTGTCGGCATTATTAAACAACATAAAAATATTGCCGCGTTGTACATTGAGTTTTTTTGTTTCATGAAACATACCTGATTCAAAAACAGAAATACGAAGTATTAATAGCAATAATCCAAGACCGCCACCGATAAAATAGCAGGTACGCCAGTCAAAATTTTCTTTCATTATAAAAGCGACCACTGCACCCGTTAATCCAATGCCCGCTACTAAAGATGTGGCGATACCTCGCTTCTCTTTTGGAGTGAGTTCCGACACCAATGTTATACCTGCACCTAACTCACCCGCCAAACCAAGCCCCGCAATGAAACGGATAAGTTTATATTGATCGGCAGTCTCTACAAATCCATTGGCGATATTAGCAAGAGAATATAAAACAATAGAACCAAAAAGCACACTCAGTCTACCTTTTTTATCACCCATAATACCCCAAATAATTCCGCCGATCAGCAATCCAAACATTTGCCATTGAATAATACTTTCACCTTCGGTTAAAATTTGCTCTTCATTTAAACCGATGGAGCGTAAACTGGGTACACGAATAATGCTGAACAGCAACAAATCATATATATCGACAAAATAGCCCAAGGCTGCTACAATAACGGCAATACTGAAAATGCCTTTCTGCTTATCGGTAGCTAAAGAATGTTGCGACTTCATAGTTTAATTAAGAATTGGAATCGGTTGTTGAAGCGGAGTAGATTTTTTTCTTCCTGAAATTAATTTTATTATTATCGGTGCGGTGGTAACCAATACTATACCCAACACAATTATTTCCAGGTGTTCTTTCAAATCAAATCCAAACCGGCTCAATATCCATTTTTGCAAAAAATGACCCGCCATAATCATAGAAAAAACCCAGGCGATACAACCGACGATATTATAAAAAGAAAATTTAGCTTTACTCATACCCACAATACCCGCCACTATGGGAGCAAATGTGCGTATGATAGGAATAAATCTTGCTATGATGATAGCGCCTCCCCCGTTTTTATCATAAAATTCTTTGGCCTGTAATAAATAACGCTTTTTAAACAGCCATGTATCTTTTCGCTGAAATAAAAACGGTCCGCTTTTTTTGCCAAACCAATAACCCACAAAATTACCGATGATACCGGCAACGGTAATTAACGCGATTAGCACAAACAGATCGAACCACTCGTTGCGTATATTGCCCATACCAATCAATTTTAAAAACTGGTAGGCCAAACCCGGGTCATGTTTCACATCATCCATTTCATGCGCATAAATACCCGCTACAAAAAGCAACGAATCGCCGGGCAGAAAGAAGCCGGCGAACAAACCCGTTTCGGCGAATACAACGAACAGTAATAACCATAAACCGCCGTTTTCAATATACCATTGCGGTTGTAAAAGATTGGACCAATGAAATACATCAAGTAAAAACATAACTAAATTCCTCTATCCTGTTACGGATTTTTAGAAGCTCTTCTTTATTAAAAAATTTCTTGTCTTATCTAAAATATTTTGCGTGCAAATTTCGACTTTTTACTTTTAACTTTCTAATTCCAACTCTCCTTCCCACTTGCTTACCACACTTGTTGCCAATGCATTGCCCACTACATTGGTAGCGCTGCGAAACATATCGCAAAAATGATCAATGGGTAAAATAAGCGCCACACCCTCGGGCGGAATTTTAAACATAGCGCAGGTAGCTAATATTACTACCAATGAAGCCCGGGGCACACCGGCAATTCCTTTACTGGTCAGCATTAATACCAATAACATCGTAATCTGCGTGGGAAAATCGAGCGGCACTTTGTATGCCTGCGCAATAGCCAAGCTTGCAAAAGTCATATACATCATGCTGCCGTCTAAGTTAAAAGAATAACCAAGCGGCAAAACGAATGAAACAATTTTATCCTTGCATCCGAATCGTTCCAATTCTTCCGTCAGTTTAGGAAATACCGCTTCGCTGCTGGTAGTACTGAATGCAATTAATAAAGGATTGCTGATTCGCCGAAGCAATGCCGGCATACGATTTTTTAAAATCAGGAAACCAACACCTATTAAAAGTATCCACAGCACAGCTATGCCAATAAGGAAATAAGCAAAATAAATAATATAGAAACTAAAAATACTTAAACCTTTAGCAGCTACTACCGCACACAAAGCGCCGAATACACCCAGCGGTGCAAAGTTCATTACATAACCCACCATTTTTAAAATAATATGCGAAGCGGTGTCCAATGCTTTTACAACCGGTTTTGCTTTATCGCCCATAGCGGCGGCGGCCACGCCAAAGAAAATAGAAAAGATTACGATTTGTAAAATTTCATTGGTGGCCATGGCCTCTACAAAACTTTTAGGAATGATATGCTCAACAAATTTTTGAATAGAAAATTCCTGTGTCTTGCCCATCAAATCACTTAAGCCCTGTGTATCGGCTTGGGAAAGATCAATGTATTTTCCGGGTTGCAATAAATTCACCAGCACCATACCAATTAATAATGAAGCAAGCGATGCGGTGATAAACCATAACATGGCTTTACCGCCTACCCTGACCTACCGATTTTAAATCGCCCAGTTTGGCGATACCCACTACCAGTGTGCAAAAAACCAGCGGGGCAATAATCATTTGCACCAGGCGAATAAAGATGGTGCTTAAGAGTTTCAGGTAATCGGCAAATGATTTTAAATTAGTTATAATTGCGCCCCCTTTTGCCGGTCCGATAGTTATTCCGTTAAAGGTTTGACTTTTAGCGGAATTCATTATTGCAGGAGTAAAAATTTTTTCTCTATTTGAAACTGCAATGACGATTGATTTATCAATACTGTCAACAGTTTTTCGGTAAATTCCTGAATCCTTTACCACTAAAATTCGCTGCCACTGATTTTCGCCGTCAATTCTAATTTGAATCGAATCATTACCGACGAAATCTTTATTGGGAGTGTAGGAGATGTTGTGACCCTTACCAAATTGATTCACCAAGTAGCCGACCAAAATACCCAATATCATGGCTACCAATATATATATGGTAAGATTGCTTCTTTTTTTCATGCGCTGCTATTTTGATAAGGGTTAAAGAAGGCCGAAAATCGGGAAAATATCAATCACCTGTGCATTTAGCCCCTAAAAACTATATATAAGGTAAAAGATTTGGCTTTTGTTATAGAAATATTCTTTACTTTGGAAATTCTATTTAAACCAATTCTAAAACTACAACTATCATTTATGAGTTTATTTGTCAGAAAACCAATGGCTTCTTTAATGAATGAAGCCGCTGAAACCGGCGAGCATACATTGAAAAGAACGCTGGGTGCCGGCGGTTTAATTGCTCTCGGTATCGGAGCCATTATCGGTGCAGGTTTATTTTCTATTACCGGTATGGCGGCGGCCAATCATGCCGGCCCGGCCATTACCATTTCATTTGTTGTTGCCGGCCTTGGATGTTTATTTGCCGGGTTTTGTTATGCAGAGTTTGCTTCTATGATTCCAGTTGCAGGCAGTGCATATACTTACAGTTATGCAACTATGGGCGAATTTATTGCCTGGATCATTGGTTGGGACCTTGTACTTGAATATGCAGTAGGTGCCGCCACTGTAGGTATAAGTTGGAGTCGTATACTTGGTAAAATTTCTTGAAGGCTTTAATGTTCATCTTACCGAACGAGTTAACAGTGGGCCCGTGGGATGGAGGTATAATTAACCTTCCTGCTGTATTTATTATTGTGTTGATGAGTCTGTTCTTAATGAAAGGAACAAAAGAAAGCGCTTCCGTAAATGGAATTATAGTTACTTTAAAAGTTACCGTAGTGCTTACTCTTTATAATATTAGGATGGCGATATATTAACACAAGCAATTATACTCCTTACCTGATTCCTTCAACTGAACCCGGACATGAAGGTTTCTTCAATAATGGATGGGGTGGTATTATACGGGCTGCTGCTATTGTATTTCTTTGCCTATATAGGTTTGATGCAGTGAGTACTGCGGCACAGGAAACAAAAAATCCAAAACGAGATATGCCGATAGGTATCTTAGGCTCACTGGCAATTTGTACAATACTTTATATCTTCTTTTTGCGCATGTAATGACCGGTGTTACCAGCTATAAAACATTTTTAGGTACTGATAGGTAAAGATGGTATTGCTCCTGTTGCTGTGGCTATTGATCATATGGGAGCACTACAGATGCTGCGGGTGTTATCAAACCTGATTATCCTTGGTTGAACAGGGCCATTCTTGTTGCTATTCTTGCAGGTTATGCATCGGTAATATTAGTGATGCTGATGGGACAGAGTCGTGTTTTCTTCAGTATGAGTAAGGACGGATTGATTCCAAAAATATTCTCTGCCGTAAATCCAAAAACACAAACACCTGCTAAAAGCAATTTATTATTTATGCTTTTTGTCAGCCTGTTTGCCGCATTCGTACCTGCAAGAGTAGTAGGAGAAATGACAAGTATCGGAACATTGTTCGCCTTTATACTTGTTTGTATTGGGGTATGGGTAATGCGTAATAAAATGCCTGATTTACCAAGAGCATTTAAAACTCCGTTGGTTCCGTTGGTTCCTATTCTCGGTATAGCTGTTTGTTTGTTTATGATGGTGTTTCTGCCAATGGATACCTGGATTCGTTTATTGGTTTGGATGTTGATCGGCCTTGATATTTATCTTGTATACGGCGCCAAGAACAGTCATTTAGGAAATGGTACCGATAACAGGAAAGGCATGAAGATTGCCCGCTATACAGGATTGGCACTTGCGGGTTTATTAGTCATCGCAGGTTTGTTGCACCAATACACAGTTGGTTTTGATGCTGACAGAACCTTGCTGTATATCTCTATCGCTTTCGCAGTAGTACATTTAGGTGTATTTGGCAGAAAATTGGGTAGAAAAGAATCACTTGATTAATAAATTTAATTTTATAAGTAAAGCCCTGCTCTGAAACGGCAGGGCTTTTTATTTTCCCCTATCTTGCAAATAAAATAATCAAATGAAGAAGATTTTAATCACCCTGTTTTTTGCAGCCGGCGTATTGAGTGCAAATGCACAAACAAAAACCACTAAAGATTTATTATTAGACACCATATGCACCTGCATAAATAATAAGAAAGCTGATTTTGATAAAATGACGCAAAAGCAAATGGAAACTGCTATTACTCAATGTATGATGTCGGACGGGCTGGAGTTGATGATGAAATACGCCGAAGAAAGCGGTGTAGAAATGACAGATCAGGCAGGTATGAAAAAAATAGGTGTAACCATCGGTACCGAATTGGTAAAAAAATGTCCCGCCTTTATGGAGATGGCGATGCGGGCGGGCGAAAACAGCGGTGCAAAATCCGAAGTGCAGATTGCTCCTCCCCGTATGGCCAAAGAGTACAATGCCGAAGACATGATGGAAGGAACCGTCACTGCGGTAAATACAGCTGTCTTCCCCGCTACCATTCAATTGAAATTAAAAAATGGAGCGGTAAAAAAATTTTATATCGTTTCAGAATACCAAACAAGCGATGAAAAATATTTAAACCCGCTTTTATTAAAAGGAAAGAAAGTTTCAGCCGGCGCGGCTCCCAATACTATTTTTATTCCTGCCAAAAAGAAATTTGAGCAAGTAGATGTGGTAGAAATAATTGTGGTGCAATAATTTTTACAGACCCTGCAGATAGCGGGGTTTTTGTTTTAAAAATCAGTTTACAATATGAGTGAAGAAATACAGGGAACAATAATTTTTCACGCCTGCCAGCTTATGATAATAATAATCATGGGTTACAAAAGGAAAATCAGTATTGCATATCACCTTATAATATTCTTTCTATACACAGGGTTATTTTACTATCTGATATTCTTTAAAGGTGATGGAGGTTCTGCATTTTATTGGTTATTTCTTCTTTGGATTACAACCCTTATTCATCTGATATACTTGTTATATAAAATATTCTATCGTAAGGCATAGGAAGTCTTTCCCCTTCCCTAAATTTGCAGCCCGGGCGTCATCATAGCAGCCAACGATTTATGGATAGCTGCGAAAGAACAGCTTTCAGTGTTCATGATAATGACGGCTCTTTTTGACCTATTTGACTTTTGATTTATTTGACCTTTTGATTTATTTGACATATTAATTTTTTGACTAATTGACTTAATGACTTGTAACAATGGGAAGAATATTTGAAGTACGTAAAGCCTCTATGTTTGCCCGCTGGGATAAAATGGCGAAAAACTTTACCCGTATCGGTAAAGAAATAATTATTGCGGTAAAAGCCGGCGGCGCCGACCCCGGGCAGAACGCAGCGCTTCGTCGTTGTTTTCAAAATGCCCGCAGTGTGGGTATGCCCAAGGACCGTGTAGAAGCGGCTATAAAAAGAGCACAGGGTAAGGAGTTGGTAAACTACGATGAGATTTTATACGAAGGTTACGCCCCGCACGGTGTAGCCATATTGGTAGAAACCGCTACCGATAATCATGTGCGTACGGTGGCCAATGTAAAAAGTCATTTTACAAAATGCCATGGTACATTGGGCAACAGCGGCAGTGTAAGTTTCCAGTTTAAAAAAATGGGTGTGTTTAAATTAAAACCCGAAGGGCTGAAGCCGGATGATATGGAATTAGAATTGATTGATTTTGGTTTGGAAGAATTGGGCGAAGGAACCGGTGAAAACGGTGAGGACATATTAGTTGTGCGTTGCGCCTTTACCGATTTCGGCAATATGCAAAAAGCATTGGAAGATAAAGGCATCAGTCCGATGAGTGCGGAATTGGAATGGATACCAACGGTGACCGTGCCGGTGAATGATGAGCAGGCGGCGGATATAAGTAAACTTATTGAACGATTGGAACAGGATGATGATGTGCAGAAGGTGTTTCATAATATGGGGTAACAAGTTATAAGTTGTAAGTGATAAGTTATAAATTTAAAAAAAACTCCGCGACCGGTCGCGGAGTTTTTTTTAACCAAGCCCTAATTAATGCCTCAACCGAATGAAGAATGTTAATTTATTTTTACAGTATAAGGTTTATTATCTCCCGTAAATCGAACCAAAGGTTTACCTGATTGCTGCGCTAAAATTGTACTGCCGACCCGCACAGTTACACTTTCCATATTCCAGTTATCACCCCCGATACCGCCGCCAAAAGATGTGACAAAAGTTATGCTTTCTATTTCTTCTTTTTTTACTGCGGTTGTAAGTGTTACGGGTACAGTTTCCGTATAGTTGCCCATCCATCTTGCACTCTTATTAATATTCGCAATTTTTTGCTCAGGCTTGCCTCCTTTAAATTTTATAATTACGGAAACATTATCGTTGCCGCCTCTTAAATCATCACCGCCTGTTGTTATGTCAAGCAGTAATTCGCTTACAAGACCCGGCGGCATCATAACACCTTTGGTAGACGTATTTGTCACAGGCGGTGTGCTGAAGTTGTATTTTTTATTTACAAAATAAGTATGCCATTGGCAATTGACATTGTTAGGTTCATCTTTATAATAATAAATTTGTTTGGCGGGGTTGGCTTTCAAAATTTTTGTAACAGCAGGAAAATTAGGATCGCAAACCATTATTTCAAGGTCTTCTTTAAAATTTCCCAAATCGCCTTTATACCTGCCGCCGTTGTATCCAATAGCCAATACCTGGTGGTGCGGACCCACGCCACCGTTACCCGGCTTAAATAAACCAAGCGGAACAGGGTTGCCTTTATCAATTTCTGTTTTTAATTCCTGTAACCTGCCGCCATTAAAGCCCTGCAGACCCCAGTTAAAAAACTCCGTATTTCTTGAACCGAAAGGATTGAAGAAAAGTTCGGCCCATTTATCCGTATTGTCAAGTACAGAGCTGCGTTGTCTTCCCCAAATGTATTCGTAAAGCGGTGTACCTGCGGCAGGTTTGTAATTCTGAGAAGGTACAGTTTTGTTAGCTTTAAAATAATCCAGCCCGGCATATACCATGCCGCCGCAAAAACCTGACATGCGGACGTCGTTTATTACTTCAACAGAGAAACTGTTTACAAATTTAAAACCATGTATTTCGGGTTTAAAATTTGTTGACCGGGCGCCAATTTGTGCATTAGTATTTAATGATGAAGCCAAAATCAACATCATTAAAAAACTTAATTGGTTTAAAATCTTTTTCATTGTTTTGCTTTTTAGTTTAATGATTTATTACAATTCAAAATTGTACTAAACCGGCGCCATAATCAACTACATAAGCATGTAGTTAACACCTGTGTATATTAAATGCGAACCGGTGCAAAAATCATCACTTGCTGATGAAAATGTAAGAACAAAAAGCAAAAGCCGGAGATGATACTCCGGCTTTTAAAATCTGTTTATTTAATCACCTTAATTATTAGTTACCGTAAACAATGCGTAAAAACAATGTACCCTGTCAGAGTTTGAACAGAACCTGCCGGCAGTAAATGTTCCGTATTTATAGTTCCCGGGTCTTGCCTGTATCATATCACTTGCTGCAAATACTTCGTTCAGCATTTTGTCTACTACTTCCACACGTCTCATACCATGTTCACCAAGCGAAGCCAGATCATTATCCTTATGTCTTGTATTTATTTCTATTTTAAACCGGAGCATCACCCTGTTTTCGGTAGCCAACCGCGGATTGAGTGCAATATTTTTCATGCCATTGGGTACATCTCTTATCTCCGGCCGTATTGTATTACCTGCTCTTATATCCGCATGATTAATGACCGTCCTGTTAGGCGCCCCGGCTGTATGGTTCCACATTACACCGGTCCACAACTGCTTTACAGGCACTTTTTGCGCATTTGTTTCCCACACTTCTACTTCTACTTTACCCCAGGCATAACTGCAATCACCGCTGTGCACATCTTCTATCGCCACATTATGAAATTGGATACGAATACCTTTTGCCGGCACACAGTTTCTGTCGGTATAGGTTGTAGTAATACGTGTTGCGGCAGTAGCATTATCATTCAGGTATTTTAATTCGTAACTAACTGCAACCGGCGCAACCGTCGGATCTAAACGCATACCGCTCTGTACATAATCATCAAAAGATTGTAATTGGTTCGGAGAAGTAATAGTCATTGTATTCGCGGCATCGCCGCCAAAGAAAAAACCTTTTACCTGCATAGAAGCCATTGTTCTTTGATGCCGCACACTACCCCTTACACCACCCGAAACGCTGCCGGAAGTATACTGCACACTTAATGCCGCTTCTATTGATTCCTGGCTCGAGTCGGAGGCTATCATAATATATCCCATTCTGCCATAGTTTACTTTGTTAATATAAACTAAGTTGGAAGGCAATGAAGGATTATCAATCAGGCTTCTTCCATCGGGACGATTAAGCCGTATAGAAAAATATACCTGCGTTAATTTGGCGATGAAAACACTTTTTTTAGTTGCTTTCATATAATTAAAATCAGCATTTAAGTCTACACCATAACCCGTAAAATTTGCGCCTATTTCAAATGCCAGTTCTTCTGATGAGCTGATGGATTCTACATCAACGGCAACGGCCGCAGCATTCTTTACTCTTTCACTTCTTCTCATCAATGTACCGATACCGTCACTAACACCGCCCAAACTTGGTTGAACATTTACAATAGTAGAACCGGAAAAGGAGGCGGAAAAAAGATCGGTGTTGATATCATACGGTTTTAACTGAAGATCGACGGGTGCATTGTATGTGCCTTCAATAAATGCATTCTCGTAATAAATTGCGCCGGGGAAAATTTTATCGTTTTGATTTCCCAAAACTATCTTCTCGTAGTCGCCTTTATCTGCGCTCACTACGGACTCAGTACAATACCTGCCGTTCTCGTCGGGTTGATTACTAACATTTTCTGAAGTAACATTTTTGGTAACAGCTTTGGTACCCCGCTGCATCCTGAAATTTGGATTAGCCGCACTTACAGGGACAATATTTCTGACAACCGGGCTGCTCTTGACAAAAAAGGGAACGTTACCTTTCAACTTTAAAAGAGTGCCGCCCGAAATTTGTTTTACGGGTAAGGGTTTTATTTGCGAAAAGCAACTGACTGCCATCAAGATTGCGATACTTAAAATAAAAATTTTTTTCATTGTTTTGTTTTTTTGTTTAATGATTTTTTTACATTTCAAAATTGTACTAAATCAGGGCCTTAATCAACTACATAACCATGTAGCTAAATAGTGATACTCTTGAATGAACCTGCTGTTAATTTAACGGGAGGAAGAAACGGTAAAAAAGGAGGTATTCCTCAATTTGATTTATGAGAATCCTATTATTTGCTTTTTTGCTGCAAACTCACAGTTTCAAATTTTCCCTCCGTCATTCTTATTTTATTTCCCGCTTTATCCTGCAGTTCTCCTTCAAAGGTTCCTGTCAGCAATAAAAAAGGGCCTTGTTGTTTTACCGTATTGATCACAATCTTTACATAATCGCCGGTTTGTTTTACAGAATAGGTTTTATGGTTAATGGTAAAATCTGCTTTACCGGATTTGCTATTAATATAAAAAATGCCCGGCCCTTTTATTTCTTTCCATTCTACACCGGCTATCATGTCTTCTTTATTGGCGGCGTTAATGAATCCTGCCAACGTTTGTTTTACAGCATATGCTCTTGCATGACTCGAATCGGCCGAATACAACCGGCCATTGCACCGAAACGATAAAGAACCTGATGACCTTACAGTTTGAGAGCATATACTTGCAGCCGGCAAACCTATAAGCCACAACAACAATATTATCTTTACATATAATTTCATATTCGCTTCTCACATAGTGTTACTTTGGCCACAGGCAGCAATAAGGGTTTGGATTATTTTGCAGTTTTCTTTTATACAAATCAGAGTTTTATAATCTCTGTCAAAAAGCCTTTTACCTTTGTACCGGCTTTGCCCGTCTTCACTTGATCCATCTTCTTTTTTATTTTATTAGTAGCGCCTGTTACTATCCTGTCTACACCAATATTAAATTTTTCAACGATGTAAGCTTTCATCTTATCTACTTTAGCCTTTACCATTTCTTCATTCATCCTATTATTACCCGGGTTTTCATTCATAACACCGTTGCCCGAACCGTTATCACTTGCTGCAGGCAATTGCTCCATTCCGTTTATTTGTATGTTCAGGTTAGGATCCGCCGCCATAGCCTGACCTAATGTATCCAGTATGGGCAACGATTCTTTTGTAACTTCATTCGTTTGCTGATTGAAATTGATATCATTGGTAACTACCGAGCCTTCTGCAAATAATTGTTTTATTAAAAGACTGCGGGCATCCGCATCGCCTGATGCGATACGTACATTACTTATATAAATTCCTTCGGGAGGAGACGGTACGGATTCGCCACCTGCTATAAAAAAGTTGTTTCGGTATTCCGGGGTTATCAACTTCGGCATATCGGCTACTTTAGTTTCGTCGAGGTAAGCTCTGAAACGGGTTTTGTTTACAGCAATACTTACATGCAGAACCCTGTCCATATAACCGGCCATACTAAAGTTCTTTGAGCCCACGTCCATTACATCTTTACCAATCACTACATCGGGGTAACCTGTCATATTTTGCAATGTAATGCCGATTCTTTTATAAAAAATATTACCGGCGGCAACATCGCTGATGGGTGTGATGCCGAAGACAGCGCGGCAAGATTCGTTTTTCATTACCAGGTCAAATTCTACAGTAAAGTGTTCCGGCAGTTTCTTTTTCAACTCGGGGTTTACAGCAACGTTTCCGTTTACCTTTAACCATTTTCCCGGAAAACCATCTAATTCTACAACTTCACCGCCACTGTTGGTACTCCACTTTGCCGGAAAATCACCAACAGTATCCCGATCAAACTTGTCTTCAAAAATTACATTGTAGCCCGGTACGAAATCTGCTGTTTGTGCCGCTAAAAAATTTACGCACAAAAACAGGATAAGAATTAATGCAAATGACTTTTTCATGATGATTAATAATTTTATGTAAAACTAACAGCGCCGGATACAGAAGACAACTACATAATTATGTAGTGATGACCGGAAGTAAAAAAAGCAGTGGAAAATCAGCAGGAAAATTATACAAGTTTATCCTTAAGCGCTTTGGAAACAGCTTCGGTAGCGGAGTGCACATGTAACTTATCGTAAATTTTTTTAATGTGGAAGCGAACGGTGTCGATACTTATTTTCGTTTCGGCCGCAATCATTTTGTAGCTGTACCCGTTTACAAGAAATTGAAGTATGGCGGTTTCTTTTTCAGACAAATCACTTTTTTCCTGCTCTGTTGTTTTGGCCTGCGGCACCATTTGCAAAACTTTTTTAGCTACCGAACCCGTCATGGGGGCGCCGCCCGTAAGTACGTTGCGTATAGCAGCCGGAATTTCCTCCGTAGCATATCTTTTTATAATATAACCGGATGCGCCGGCACAAATGGCATTAAAAATATTTTCATTGTCCTCCAAAACCGTGAGCATAATAATCGGCAGCTTATCATTCGTCTTCCTTATTTTCTTTACGGCTTCTACACCGTTTACCACAGGCATATCGATATCCATTAAGATCACATCAGGTTTCATTTCTTTTATATCCGTCTCTACGGTTTCTGCATTGGGCATCATTGCCATCAATTCAAAATCATCATTCTCTTCAATCAATGCTTCAAGGCTCATTCTCAATGCTTCGTTATCATCGTATAATAAAACTTTTACGCTCATACATTAAAAATAAACAATTGTGCCAAAAAAAACTCCTACATGATTATGTAGTCGGGATTGTCAGCATTATTTCAGAACCCTTTCCCTGCGTTGAATGAATATCGAGTGTTCCGTTAAGTGCCGCAGCCCTTGCCCGCATATTTTTTAACCCGCTTGAAGAAGTTTGTTTCGATACATCAAAGCCTTTACCGTTATCGCTGATAACCATCCGGAGTTTATTACTATTTCTTTCTAAAGCTACATGCACTTCAGTCGCATCTGCATATTTGGAAATATTGTTTACGGCTTCTTTATAGATGAGAAAAAAATCGCGACGCTGACCCATATCAAGCGTTTTATTCAACACCTGTTCATTTATATTAATAACAGTTTGAATATTTTTTGATTCCAGCGTATGCGCCGCGTACTCCCGCATGCGAATCACCATTTTTTCCAACGTATCATTCTCGGGTTTAACCGACCATACAATATCGCTGATACCCTGCTGTACCGCCGTTGATTGTTCAGTTATTTTTTGTAAAAAGGAAGACGCCTTCGTACGGTCTTTATACAAATTCTTTTCAGAAACTTCGGATAATATTTTTATGCTTGTAAGTGTAGATCCTATTTCATCATGCAGATCCTGCGCTATATTATTGCGCACCGAAAGCAGCGCTTCCTGCTGTTGTATCTTTCTTTTAAGTTGGTAACGGTTAAAAAGAAAATAGCCCAATACCGCCAGCAACCCGATACCGGCCAGGATGAAATTTCTTATCGTTTCAGAGTTTTTCAGCTTTCGGTCCTGTAGCTGTTTTTCTTTCTCGGCCAATTGCAATTGCTGTTCATTGGTTTTAGCAAGTAATATTTGTCGTTCCAACTGTTCGTCCTGCTGCGAAATTTTTAATTCCTGCAACTCTTTTGCTTTAGACAGTAATTCTATTTCATTTTCTTTTTTTTGCGCTTCCAGCAAATTACCGGAGATCAATGCTTTTTGCTTTTCAATTTGGAGTTGCTTTATCTTTTGATCGGCATTCAGCCTGATGATTTCATTATCCTTTTTTTCCGTTTCATACTGTATTTTTATTTTCTCAATGCCGGCTAACGAACCGGCCGTGGCAATTGAATCCCTGTATGAAGTGAAATTTTTGTAATACTTGTAAGCATTTGTATAATCATTATGCGACAAGTAGAAACTGTTCATTTTTTCGTATGCATTCGCAATATTTTCTTTATTCCCCAGCCGCAGGGAAAGGTCTAACGCTTTTCTATAGAAATTTACAGCACCGGCAGAATCATTTGTGGCATTAGCAAGATTACCTGCGGAAACATACATTCTTGAAAGCAACGGCTTGTTATCTGTTTCTTCGAAAAGAGCAATTGCTTTATTCTGCCATTCAAGTGCAGGGCCGTATTCTTTCATCTTACTGTGATATGCAGACATACCTGAATAAGCACCCGCTTTCAGTTTTATATTACTAATCTTTTCGGCGTATGTAACTGCCAGCTTCAAATGCCGCAAAGCAAGAGCAAAAGAATCTTTAAGAATATATAATTGGCCGATATTAATATTAGGTATAACCAATCCCCGGATATCGTTTTGCTTTTCTCTGAAATAAATACTCTTCTTTTGAAAATCGATTGCATCATCGGTGCGGCCCAAGAGATAATATATGGAAGATAAATTACTATATGTTTCCCCCTGCCCAACATCACTTTTAAGCTTTTCATACAGCTTCAAAGCTTTAAAAAACCATTCCGCCGCCTGATCCTTTTTGCTGATTGCCATATAAACAGACCCCAGGTTACTGTAAATCTCCGCAGTTTTTAAGGATTGCTCCTTTTCCGATTTCAACTCAAGCGCCGATAAAAAAAATTCCGAAGCTTCCTTCGTTCTCCCCTGCTCAAGCAGATATATACCTGTACGGTTTTTTGTATTAACAATAAGAGCAGTATCATTTAATTGCAGGGCAAGCCGGCCCAATATTGAATCATATTTTCTTACCTCCGTCATTTTCCCGTTTACCATCATTACTTCAGCAAGTATATTGTATGCGTCGGCCTGAATTTTTTTGGCCCCGCTCTTCAGCGCCATTTGCAAAGCCATATTACTTTCATGAACAGCAGAGTCATAAAGTACCCTTTTCATGAAAACATCAGCCTTCAGTAAATGATTACGGAGAACTGATATATCCGTACTGCTATTTTTGTCCTGGCAAAAACCAATAGTTAAAAAAAAATTAGACAGGAATAACAGGAGCGTTTTTTTTACAATCAAAGATTTCATTTTAAACTAATTTGTTTTTTCCTTCTGAAAATTAATACAAATTATTGAAATAAATTTATTGGTTTATCCATCATATCACTTGCAGGGTTTGCAACTTTTATGGAGGCAATTTTCCTTTTCTACTAAAGAGAGTTAACAAAGAGCCGTTCCCAATCACGGGTAATTATTTCTTTGATTAGAAGTAATAGCCGTTATTTCTTATTTTGCAGCCCCAACAGGTAACTTATGCAAAAAGACGATTTACGTAAACAGCAGGCATTGGAATACCATGCCAAAGGAAGACCCGGAAAAATAGAAGTAGTACCTACTAAAGAAGCAAAAACACAACGAGATCTCTCATTGGCTTACAGTCCCGGCGTAGCCGTTCCTTGTTTGGAAATAGCGGCCAACCCTGAAGATGTATATAAATATACCGCCAAAGGAAATTTAGTAGGCGTTATAAGTAATGGTACCGCAGTACTGGGCTTGGGCAATATAGGCCCCGAAGCCGGTAAGCCGGTAATGGAAGGTAAAGGCGTATTGTTTAAAATATTTGCCGACATAGATGTTTTTGATATTGAAATAAATGAAACCGACCCGGTAAAATTTGTACAAATTGTAAAAGCATTGGAGCCTACATTCGGCGGCATCAACCTGGAAGATATAAAAGCGCCTGAATGTTTTTATATAGAAACCGAGCTGAAGAAGCAAATGAAAATTCCGGTAATGCACGACGACCAGCATGGCACGGCTATTATATCCGCCGCCGCATTATTAAATGCGCTGGAAATACAAAAGAAAAAAATAGATAAAGTAAAATTTGTAGTAAACGGCGCCGGTGCCGCGGCTATGGCGTGTATACTTTTATACGAAGCCTTGGGCGCCAAGCACGACAACTTTTTAGTATTTGACAGGAAAGGTGTGCTGAATAAAGACCGCACCGACCTGGAAGATTTTAAATTAAAATTCGCCAATGCTAAACATAACATGACACTTGAGCAGGCGATGAAAGATGCAGATGTGTTTATTGGTTTGAGTGCCGGCAATGTAGTAAATGCGGAGATGATAAAAAGCATGGCGAAAAATCCGATTGTGTTTGCCATGGCCAACCCCGATCCGGAAATAAGTTGGGAAGATGCGACAGGTGCAAGACCCGATGTAATAATGGCCACCGGCCGCAGCGATTACCCTAACCAGGTGAACAATGTATTGGGCTTCCCGTATATTTTTCGCGGTGCGTTGGATGTACGTGCTACCAATATAAATGAAGCCATGAAATTAGCCGCAGTAAAAGCATTGGCCGAATTGGCCAAAACACCGGTACCCGATATTGTAAATATGGCTTACAATGAAAAAACAATTTCATTCGGGCCGGAATATATTATTCCTAAACCGTTGGATCCCCGATTGCTTTCTACAGTAGCGCCGGCCGTTGCTAAAGCCGCTATGGAAAGCGGTGTAGCAAAATACCCGATAGCCAATTGGGATAGCTATATAACAGAGCTGAATAAAAGATTGGGACAGGATAACCAGGTACTGAGAGTAATTGGCAATAAAGCCCGCCGTGATCCCAAACGTATTGTTTTTGCGGAAGCGGATAATGCAAAAATTTTAAAAGCTGCGCAAATAGTATACGATGAAGGAATCGGTTACCCGATTTTATTGGGCGATGAAACTAAAATCAGGAAAATTGCCGATGACAACGGAATTGACCTGGAAGATATGCCCATCTTCGATCCGCGCAGTGATGAAATGGAAGAAAAGAGAATGTTTTACAGTCAACTCTTTTTTAAGAAAAGACAACGCAAGGGCTTTAATGCGTATGAAGCGAAAAAAGTAATGAAGGACCGAAACTATTTTGGTTGTATGATGGTAGAATGCGGCGATGCGGATTGTATGATTTCGGGCCTGGCGAAAAACTATAATGATACCATACGACCGGCAATACAAACAATAGGAACCGAACAAGGCACCAAAAAAATTGCGGGTATGTATTTAATGCTTACCAAAAAAGGGCCGCTTTTTTTAGCGGATACTACCGTTAATTTTAATCCCACTGCGGAGGAACTCTCTGAAATAACGTTGATGGTGGCTCGTGAAGTTCGCAATTTGAATATTATACCGCGTATCGCCATGCTCAGCTACAGCAATTTCGGCAGCAGCATGTCGCCGGAAGCCATGCTGGTGGCCAAAGCAAGGGCGCTTGTAAAAGAAAAAATGCCTTCCTTAATTGTAGATGGTGAGATGCAGGCCAGTGTAGCGTTTAATAAAGAACTGATGAAAGAGAATTATCCTTTCAGCGAACTGGCGGATACGGACGTAAACACGTTGATATTCCCCAACCTGGCTTCGGGCAATATCGCATACAATCTTTTAAAAGAATTGGAAACAGCGGATGCCATCGGTCCCATTCTGCTGGGATTAAATAAACCCGTACATATTTTACAATTGGGCAGTTCGGTGCGCAGTATTGTAAACATGTCGCTCATTGCCATAGTAGATGCGCAACTAAAAAGTAAAACGAATACCACAGCTGAAGTAAAGAAAAGTAAGTGGTGGAAGAAATTCAGAAAAGTAAGTAAGGAAATGTAGTGTTATGCTAATAAAATAATGGCCATTGTTTTAAAATAGACAACAGGCAATGAGCAATTGGCAAATACCAAAATCTGTACGAACATGATATTTGATTATTTTACAAGCTCGTATTACACTTAACTTAACAGTAGTAAATTTTCTATTGAGAAATGGCAAACCATTAATTTAAAGCTTCCGCTGCTTTTTATTTACACTATTTACTTTATAAACTTTTTATACTTGTACTACTCAACAGACCGTATGAACTTTATAAACCGCACGGCTCTTGCGCCTTGTTGCTTAATCCGTTATCTTAGCAAATTAATATGACCATATTCAGTGATATAGGACGTTTTTTGTTGATGCTGAAAGGCATGTTTTCCAAACCCGAGAACTGGAAAATGTACTGGAAAGAATTCATGCATCAATGCAATGATATCGGTATCGGTTCATTGGGTATTGTAGCATTAATTTCGGTTTTTATGGGCGCCGTGTCTACCGTGCAAACAGCGTATCAATTGGTTTCTCCTTTAATCGGCAAATCTACCATAGCACAAATAGTAAGAGATACGGTAATACTTGAGTTTGCGCCTACCTTAGTTTGTATTGTGCTGGCCGGTGTAGTAGGCAGTAAAATTGCCGGCGAGTTGGGCAATATGCGGGTAAGCGAACAGATAGATGCATTGGAAATAATGGGCGTTAATACCAAAGCTTATTTAGTAATGCCAAAGATAGTAGCTGCCATTGTGGTAATTCCCTGCCTCGTAATATTAGCGATGGTATTGGGTATCTGGGGCGGCCGTTTGGCCGGCGAAATGACGGGCATTATATCAAATACGGTTTATGACAGGGGATTGAACGAAAGTTTTTGGGCTTACAATGTAACATTCGCATTGATTAAGGCCTATACATTCGCATTTATTATCGCCTCCGTGCCTTCGTATTTTGGTTATTATGTAAAAGGCGGTGCGTTGGAAATAGGCCGCGCAAGTACCAAGGCAGTGGTGGTGACATGTATATTAATTTTATTTTCCGATTATTTGTTAGCGGCGTTATTGTTATAAAAATTTGTCTTTGCCATCCGGCAGTGAATTTTTTATTGACGGTTCATTATTCAGGATTACTAATTTAAAAAAACTCTATTGTATAAAAAACAGTTATAATTACTCCCCTTTAGGCCCGCCCGACTGAACGTCGTTCGGGCAGGGGATGGAAGTATATGATTGAAGTAAAAAACATAAAGAAAACCTTTGGCGACAAAACTGTTATTAACGATGTAAGCGCAGTAATGAAAGCCGGGCAATGCAATCTTATTATCGGTTCCAGCGGAAGCGGTAAAACGGTATTGATGAAATGTATGGTGGGTTTGTTTGAACCCGATGCCGGCGAAATATTTTTTGGCGGCCAAAACTTTACCCAAATGGATACGGAGCAGCGTAAAGAAATACGAAAGGAAATAGGTATGCTGTTCCAGGGCTCCGCGTTGTTCGACAGTCAAACGGTGGAACAGAATGTGATGTTTCCGCTGGATATGTTTACCAAATGGGATCATAAAAAAAAGTTGGAAAGAGTGAATGAAGTATTGAACAGGGTGAATTTGATAGATACCAATAAAAAATTTCCGGCGGAACTGAGCGGCGGTATGAAAAAAAGAGTAGGTATAGCCCGGGCAATTGTACTGAATCCAAAATATCTTTTTTGCGACGAACCGAATTCGGGTCTTGATCCGCAAACATCCCTGGTAATAGATAAACTGATTGAAGAAATAACAAAGGAGTTTAATATTACCACCGTGGTAAATACGCACGATATGAACAGTGTAATGGAAATAGGCGATTACATTATGTATATGTACAAAGGAGATAAAGAATGGGAAGGCAATAATAAAGAAATTATTTTCAGCAAAAATCAACGGTTGAACGAATTCATTTTTGCATCTGAATTTTTAAAAGACGCCAAAGAAATGCGTATGCTGGAAGAAAGCGGCAAAATGCCCAATAACAGGAACATGGATGATATGATGAAATAAACAGGCCCTATCGTACACTTAAACTTTGCTGTAATTGAAAAAATTCAGGATGAAAAAGCGGATTGAGAAGCTGTACATTTTGGTATGAGTGAGTTGTAAGTCTTAGGTTGTAAGTTTGGGGTTACATTTTTTGACTTTTGACTTTTACCTTTTGACTTTATAAACTCAACACAAATCCCTTACTTTTGCCGCAACAATTAAATATCATTTATGGCTATATTAGTTAATAAAAATTCTAAGATATTAGTACAGGGCTTTACCGGTACGGAAGGTACTTTTCATGCTACGCAAATGATTGAATACGGAAGCAATGTAGCAGGTGGTGTAACACCCGGCAAGGGCGGCAGTAAACATTTGGACCGACCCGTTTTTAATACGGTAAGCGATTGTGTAAAAACAACCGGCGCCGATGTAAGTATCATTTTTGTTCCGCCGGCATTTGCCGCCGACGCTATAATGGAAGCCGCCGAAGCGGGAGTGAAATTAGTTGTATGTATTACAGAAGGCATACCGGTGCAGGATATGGTAAAAGTGAAAAATTATTTATTGACTACCAATACAAGACTGATAGGCCCCAACTGCCCGGGGGTTATTACCGCCGGCGAATGTAAAGTAGGTATCATGCCCGGTTTTGTATTTGTAAAAGGAAGAATAGGTATTGTATCTAAATCAGGTACGCTTACTTACGAAGCTGCGGACCAAGTGGCGAAAGCCGGTCTTGGTATTTCCACTGCCGTTGGTATTGGCGGCGACCCGATTATTGGCACTACTACCAAAGAAGCCGTAGAACTTTTTATGAACGACCCGGAAACGGATGCCATAGTAATGATAGGCGAAATAGGCGGCGGTATGGAAGCCGAAGCCGCTCAATATATAAAAAGCACCGGCAATAAAAAACCGGTTGTAGGTTTTATAGCAGGACAAACGGCCCCTCCCGGCCGCCGTATGGGACATGCCGGCGCCATAGTAGGCGGAGCCGATGATACTGCCGCCGCCAAAATGAAAATTATGGCCGAATGCGGTATACACGTAGTTAGCAGCCCCGCCGATATTGGAAAAAAAATGGCGGAAGTAATAAAATAACTTAAGTAAATTACCTATGTTTGTTAAACAGTACAGTATTTGTACTGTTTTTTCTTTATACATTATATCTTTCCTAAGCACTATTCGGCCCCTGCTTTCTTGTTGGAACCCACCAATCCTTCCCCCTTGAAATAAATAGGACTGTTTATTTTATCTAATTATTTTATTTATCAAACCGTCATTTAAAATTTAATTTATGAAAAAAATTTCTACCTTACTGCTTTGTGCAATTACTTTTCTGTTGTCTTTAAATTCGAATGCACAGGTTGTTATCAGTGAATTTCATTACGATAATACGGGTGCAGATGTCAATGAACAAATAGAAATATTTGGCCCGGCAGGTACTGACCTTACAGGATGGAGTATTGTATTATACAATGGTACACCGGCATCGGCGGTCAGCTATGCTACTCTTCCTCTAAGCGGAACTATTCCAAACCAGTGTACTATTGGAGGAAATAACTACGGTGTAGTAACAGTAGCTGCTGCAGGTTTGCAAAACGGAGCCAGTGATGGCATGGCATTAGTGAACGGAGGTGGTACAGCTTTAGCATTAATTAGCTATGAAGGCGTATTTACAGCGACTAATGGCCCTGCAATCGGATTAACTTCAGTTGATATTGGAGTTAGTGAAGACGGAACAGGAACAGCAACAGGTTCCATTCAAAGAAATTCAACAGGTAATTCATGGACAGTAGCTCCTGCTATAAATACTTTCGGAGCATGCAATCCCGGGTTTGCTGTGTTACCCATCTCTTTCAAAAGTTTCTCAGCTAAAAAGAACAGCAACACGATCAGTTTAAACTGGCTGGCTGCAAGTACCGATAACGCTTCTTACTTTGCAGTTGAAAAAAGCACCAACGGAAATACCTATACAACACTTACCAAAGTAAATGCGCTTACCGGCGAAAATAATTATTCCTTTACCGATAACAGCGCCGCTGCGGGCAATGCATTTTACCGTATAAAATTGGTGGACGCCGATGGCAGCCTTAAATTCAGCAACGTACTTCGTGTAAAAGCGGGCGGCAAAACATTTTCGCTCAACAGTATTTATCCTACCGTTGTTTCTTCGGTGGTAAACCTGCAAATCAGCAGCGATAAAAAAGAAATCGCTTCACTTGAAATCATGGATATAAACGGAAGATTGTTGCAAAGACAAACACTTGCATTGAGTGACGGTATTGCTACCTACCCTGTTAATGTCAGTTCGCTGGCAACGGGCAGTTACTTAGTACGCATTACTGCCAATGAAGAAATACTGACAGGCCGATTCAGCAAACAATAATTGAAAAACCTTACAATACATAAGAAGCCGTCCCCAATTCGGGGCGGCCTCTTTTTATTGCACAATTTTTAAAACCCTGCTTAAGGTGGAGAGAGGTGTATTTATTTACCTGAACTCCCTGATATAACGTGCCAGTTCTTCTTTACTCTTGCTGAAGGAAAACGCATCATATATAAGGTAATAGCTGCCGCGATCAGTGGTATACCGATACGCATACTTAGCCAAATCCAATTTACTGTCATCGAAAGAAAACATTTCCACCAGTTCTTTTACCTGCATGGTTGTCATCATATTCTGATTAACGATATGCTTGGCTATATCCAATCTTGTGTTGTCAAAAACCTCGCGACGTACAGCTTCTTTTGCTTTATCAAAATCCCTGTTGCTCATCGGTCTGCCGTAAGTACCGCCATTGCCGCTGTTGCCCCATCCGCCATTTCCGTTATCTCTGTCCCTGTCAAAATCTCTGTCACGATCATCTCTGTCACGATCATCTCTGTCATTATCACGACCTCTGTCGCCATCTCTTTTACGATCATTATCACGGCCCCAAACACCACCCCTGCGCCTGATTGGCGTTTCGTCTACTATTGCTTTACCAAATCGGTTGATAACAATATCTACCAAATAGCCGGGCTTTACATATATCGATCCTGAATATAAAACTTCATACCGATTACCGAAGAAGATACCATTGTCACTTCCTAAATCCCATCCGTTTTTTCTGCGCTTATTTTTTTCTTTGTACACTTTAACGGATTGGTAGCCGGGCCGCAGGTTGTCGATGCGTATTTCGCGGTCATTATCCTTGTAGCGGGTATCGTTTACCACTACACAAATATTATCCTTACCGAGATAAGTTACCGATAATGTGCTTTCGCCGTAAAAAGCGAAAGATGAAATACTGATTACTGTGCTGATTAAAAATGTAAAAATTGATTTCATAATTTGGTTCCTCCATTTTTTAGTGATAACTGTACATTTTCAAAGCACATGCCGGTGTGCCGAAACAAAATGTTAAAGCAATTTTTATACAGCAAAGCATACCTGTAAGCGACTTTTGAATACTGCATAAAATGGCCGCGAGTACTGAGCTCCGTGCAAAAAAAGAGTCCGTGATTAACACCAAAATAAATTTTGCTGCCGGCAGCAATTAGTTATGAAAAAGTCTTCCGGCCTGCATCTAAAGCTTGTATTGACTGCGAATCACCGGTCTTTAAACTTTAATTTATTAACTTGTATAAAATTTCAAACTACAGTATCATGCAATCAGCAAAAATTGTTTTCGCAGTATTTATTTTATTAACCTTTTTTAACATGAGCAGCAAGGCGCAAATTATTAAAAACTATGAACCCGAATGGAAGAAAGTAGATGAACTAATCAATAAAAAGAATCTTCCTAAATCTGCATTAACGGAAGTAAAGAAGATTTATGAACAGGCCAAAAAAGAAAAGCAAGAGGCGCAAAAAATAAAAGCGGCTGTGTACATGATCAGCCTGCAACATGAAACCCGCGAAGAAAATGAATTAACCGGTGTAAAAGAATTAGAAAAAGAAATTGCCGGCGCGGCGCAACCTTCCAAATCAATGTTACAAAGTTTACTGGCCGGCATATATTGGAATTATTATCAGAATAACCGTTGGAATATGTACGACCGTACCGAAACGGCGGCCGCATTTAAAAAAGAAGACATAGCTACCTGGACGGCGGAAGATTTTCATAAAAAAGTTACAGAGCTATATTTATTTTCTGTTAAAGAAGAAAAAATATTACAGCAAGCTAAGTTGGAAATCTATGATGCATTAATTATTAAAGGCAATACCCGCAGCCTGCGCCCTACCCTTTACGACTTGCTGGCGCATCGTGCATTGGGCTATTTCGGCAATGATGAAAGAGATATTAAAAAACCGGCTTACGCTTTTGAAATAAATCAACCCGAAGCATTTGCGCCGGCAAAAGAATTTGCAGCGGCAAAATTTACTACCAATGATGAACTTTCACTCTACCACAAAGTATTGGTAACTTATCAAAAACTAATAGCCTTTCATTTGGATGATGCCAACCCGGATGCATTGATTGATGCAGATATAAACCGTTTGCAATTTGTAAAACAAAACGGCGTGATGAATGACAAGAATATACTTTTCAAAAAAGCATTAGAAAACATTACAAAAAAATATGCTGATAAACCTGCCGCAGCGCAGGCTTGGTATTTAATAGCGCAACAATACGAAGCCGCTGCCGCGGGATACACCGCCGGCAAAGACACTACGCATCAATACGACAGGATAAAGGCCAAAGAAATTTGCGAACAGGTACTGAAACAAAAAACGCAAAGCGAGGGTTGGGTCAACTGTTATAACCTTTTGAACAGCATTAATGCCAAAACACAAAACTTTACCATCGAAAAAGTAAATTTGCCCGGTCAGCCATTCAGGGCTTTGGTTAATTACAGAAATATACAAACCCTTTACCTGCGCCTGGTAAAAGCCGATGATAAGTTGCGTAAAGAATTGACTAACTATTATAATGAAGAAAGTTGGAAAAAATTATTGGCGCTGACAAGTATTCGCAGCTGGCAACAGGCATTGCCGCAAACAAACGATTTGCAACAGCACTCCGTTGAAATAAAAATAGACGCACTGCCTGCCGGCGAATATTTGTTGATTACAAGCAGCGATGCCGATTTTAGCACTAAGAAAGCCGTGCTTGGCGCTAAATATTTTTATGCTTCCAATATCAGTTTTGTGAATAGCAATATAGATTTTTTTGTTTTGCATCGTGATAACGGACAGCCGATGGCCAATGCGACTGTGCAATTGTGGGAACAGCTTTATGATTACAAAAACTACAAATACACTACACAAAAAGGGAAGCAATACAAAACAGATGCGAACGGCTATTTTAAAGTAGATAAACCTGAAGAAAAAAACAGGAGCAATTACAATTATATGCTTGATATTGTTCATAAAGATGACAGGCTTTATCTTGATGAATATTTAAATCAATATTACTATTACGATGCGGGAAATAATACAGCACCGCTAAAAGCGCAGGTTTTCTTTTTTACCGACAGAAGTATTTATCGTCCCGCTCAAACCGCTTTCTTTAAAGGCATTGCTCTCTCACAGGCAACTGATAAAAAATCAACAGCCAAGATTTTTACAAACTATAAAACCACCGTTTACCTGTATAATGCAAATGGTGAAAAAGTAGATTCCTTAAAAGTAGCAACCAATGATTACGGTTCGTTCAGCGGTAAGTTTCAATTGCCCAAAGGCGCTTTAAACGGCGACTTTAGTATACGGCTTGCAGACAATGAATCGGGCAGTGCCGAATTTTCGGTAGAAGAATATAAACGTCCTAAGTTTTATGTGGAATACGAACCGATAAAAGGAACATTTAAAGTAAATGATAAAATAAAAATTACCGGTTTGGCAAAAGCTTATGCAGGCAATAATGCAGATGGCGCCAAAGTAAGTTACCGTATTGTTCGTGAGCCCCGGTATTTATATCCCTGGATGTTTTGGAGATGGTATCAACCGCCCACCGAAAGTATGGAAATAGCGCATGGCGAAACCAAAACGGATAAAGACGGAAAATTTATAATTGAGTTTACCGCCATACCCGATTTAAAAGTGGAAAAGAAATTTGATCCCTTATTTGATTACACCGTGTATGCTGATGTAACGGATATAAACGGCGAAACAAGAAGCGGGGAAACAAGTGTAACGGTTGGTTACAAATCATTGTTGTTAAATGTAAATGTAAACGATCGCCTGCCTGCCGATAGTTTTAAAAATATTTCTATCAGCACTACCAATATGGCCGGCGAGTTTGAAGCGGCAAAAGTTACGCATAGCGATTTATAAACAAAAACATGAGGATCGTCTTATTCGTAATCGCTATTGGGCGGAGCCGGATCAATTTGTAATGAGCAAAGAAGAGTACATAAAAAACTTTCCGTACGATGAATATAAAAATGAAACAGATGACCGCAGTTGGGAAAAAGGAGAAAAGGTTTTTGAGAAAACGGACTCATCTAAAAAAGATTCCAAATTCGCTGTTGCCAATACAAAACTGACCGCAGGCTTTTATGTAGTAGAAGTTGTTACAAAAGATAAAGACGGCAACGAGGTAAAAGATGTGCAATACACGGAATTATTTGATGAAAAGAGTAACGGACTCAATAAAAAAGAATACCTGTGGACATCGGCGGATAAGAGCAGTATTGAACCCGGCGAAAAAATAGCGATTGCAATTGGGCACGGCGGCCGATAACCTGTTTGTTGTAAATCAAATTGACAAAGTAGCTGCCGCCGGCAATAAAGAAACTGAAAACAAATTTTCATTTATTAAACTGAATAACGAAAAAAAGAAAATTGATTTCAGTGCTGCTGAAAATGACCGCGGCGGATACGGTGTTAATTATTTTTTTGTAAAACACAATCGTTTTTTTTATTACGGCTTGGATGTTAATGTGCCGTGGACAAATAAAGAGCTGCAAATTGAGTATGCCACCTTCAGGGATAAAGTATTGCCGGGCAGCGAAGAAAAATGGAAAGTGAAAATTACGGGCTATAAAAAAGAAAAAGCAGCGGCCGAAATGCTGGTGAGTATGTATGATGCATCGCTGGATCAGTTTAAACCGCATAGTTGGTACCAACCGAATGTATGGCCCAATTATAATGGTACAACGAACTGGAATGGCAGAAATAATTTTAGCGAGGTACAATCGCAGGCAAAATATAATTACAATACCGATTACAAATCGTTTGATAAAAGATATGATGGGTTGTTTGAAATGGTACTGGTTAAAAGAAGAGGGTATTATAAGAAGAGGTGAAGTAAACGTAATGAAAATGGCAGCGCCCACATCAGTCCAAGGTGTCACTAATGAGATGGGCTTTGCTGCTGTTGATACTGCATTTAATAAAGGAGCTAATTTCAAATTTAGCATTTCGAAGAAAAAGGATGAAGATGTAATGGGAGATTGGAGTGATCAGCCCAATAAAAAAGAGAGTGCCGGGAAATCTCCTGAAACAAAAATTCGCAAGAACTTTAATGAAACGGCTTTCTTCTTTCCCGATTTAAGAACCGACAGCAGCGGCGCCATCGAGTTTTCTTTTACCATACCCGAAGCGCTTACTAAATGGAAGCTGCAAACGTTGTTACACACCAAAGACCTGGCCTTTGGTATGAGCAGCAAAGAAGTAATTACACAAAAAGACCTGATGGTACAACCCAATGCGCCAAGGTTTTTACGTGAAGGTGATAAAATAGAATTCAGCAGTAAAATTGTAAATCTTACCGGCAAAGAAATTACCGGCACCGCTTCATTGGAATTATTTGACGCCGCTACCAATCAACCTGTAGACGGATGGTTTAATAATATGCAGGCCAATCAATATTTTACCATTGGTGCAGGTCAAAGCGAAGCCGTTAATTTCCCGCTGGCTATTCCGTATCAATTCAACAAAGCACTTGTATGGCGCATCGTTGCCAAGGCGGGGGCCAATAGTGATGGTGAAGAAGCCGCATTGCCCGTACTTACCAACCGTATGTTGGTTACGGAAACCATGTCGCTGCCCATGCGCGGCTACGGTACAAAGAATTTTAAATTTGAAAAATTAATCAACTCGGGCAGTTCTGAAACATTACAGAATCATTCACTCACATTCGAGTACACATCGAACCCCGCCTGGTATGCGGTACAGGCATTACCTTATTTAATGGAGTATCCTTACGAATGTGCGGAGCAAACATGGAACAGGTATTACGCTAATTCCATCGCATCAAAGATTGCCAATTCATCCCCGCGTATAAAAGAAATATTCAGCAAATGGGCTGCCGGTTCTAAAGGTTCAGAAGGCGCATTACTTTCCAATTTGCAAAAGAATGAAGAACTGAAAGCGGTATTGCTGGAAGAAACGCCCTGGGTATTGGAAGCCAAAACAGAAGCGGAACAAAAGAAAAACATCGGGTTACTGTTTGACATGATAAAAATGAGTGAGCAATTGAATAGTGCTATGGAAAAACTAAAACAAATGCAAAGTGAAAACGGCGGCTTTGTTTGGTTTAAAGGCGGTCCTGATAATCGTTACATCACACAATATATAGTAACGGGTATCGGTCATTTGAAAAAATTAAAGGCGGCCTCCCCCAACCCCTCCCAAGGAGGGGCTTCGAAAGCCTCCGATGAATTAAAGAGTATTACTGATTTAGCAATTCCTTATTTGGACCGGATGATTAAAAAAGATTATGATGAGCTGAAGAAGTATAAAACGGATATGAAGAATTATGTGCCGGGCTACGATGAAATTGGTTATTTATACATGCGCAGTTTTTTTCCTGAGTATAAAATAGCTGCCGCATCGCAAACGGCTTATATATACTTCAGAACACAGGCGCAAAAAACCTGGGTGAAACAAAGCAAGTATATGCAGGGCATGATTGCGTTGGCGCTGCACAGAACTGCCGATGCCAAAACCCCCGGCGATATTTTAAAATCATTGAAAGAAACTTCTATTACCAATGAAGAGTTGGGAATGTATTGGAAAGATTTATCTGCAGGCGGGTGGTTCTGGTACCAGGCGCCGATAGAAACACAGTCATTGTTGATAGAAGCATTTCAGGAAATAGGTAAAGACAATAAAATGGTTGATGATTTAAGAACCTGGTTATTGAAAAACAAACAAACTACCAATTGGAAAACAACCAAGGCTACTGCCGAAGCATGTTACGCGTTATTGTTGCAGGGTACGGAATGGTTGAGCAATGAGCCTGTAGTGGAAATTAAATTAGGTACTACAATCGTTTCATCAAAAGATGATGCAGCCGAAGCCGGTACGGGTTATTTCAAAAAATCATTTGAAGGCGCCTTTGTAAAACCTGAAATGGGAAATATTACCGTGACAGTTACAAAACCCCAATCAACTAATCAACCGATCAACCCAGCCTCCTCATGGGGCGGCATATACTGGCAATATTTTGAAGACCTGGATAAAATAACTTCTGCCTCTACTCCATTGAAATTAGTAAAGAAATTATTTATAGAAAAAAATACTGACCGCGGACCGGTATTAACGCCGGTGAATGAAGATGATAAATTAAAAGTGGGCGATAAAATAAAAGTAAGAGTAGAGTTGCGGGTGGACAGGGATATGGAATATGTACACATGAAAGATATGCGGGCAAGTTGCATGGAACCGGTAAATGTATTGAGCGGGTATAAGTGGCAGGGCGGTTTGGGTTATTATGAAACAACAAAGGATGCGAGTACCAATTTCTTTTTTGATTATTTAAGAAAAGGAACTTATGTTTTTGAATACCCGTTGTTCGTAACCAATAAAGGAAATTTCAGTAACGGTATAACAACTATACAGTGCATGTACGCTCCGGAGTTTTCTTCACACAGTGAAGGTATCCGCGTTAATGTAGAGTGATCGGTTTTTTGGCACGCCGGGGCGCAGAGATTGCAGAGAAAAAAATATTGTATACCAACCTCCGCTTGCCCAGCTACTCTGCGTGCCTATCCGATTTCATAACTTGAGTCGCACATTTATCTGCGTAATGCTCGGTTCCCACTCTCCTCAGGAGAGGGGTTTAGGGGGTGAGGCTGTATATTTACAAAATGATTGTTGACTATCTCATCATCGGGCAGGGAATAAGCGGCACATGGCTCTCTTATTATCTTGCAAAAGAAAATGCTTCATTCCTTGTTATTGATGATGCCGGGGGAAACAGCTCTTCCCGAATAGCGGCAGGTATTATCAATCCCGTTACCGGCAGGCGAATAGTAAAAACATGGATGATAGATGAACTGCTGGCACACCTCGTTCCGGCTTATAACGAATTGGGTAATGAATCAGGCATTAGAGCCATTGAGCAAAAAAATATTATAGAGTTCTTCGCTACTCCGCAAATGAAATTGGCTTTTGAAGAAAGAATGAGGGAAGATGAAAAATATTTACGACTTTATAAAGAAGAAAAATATCTGCAACAATATTTTCGTTTCGAACCACAACCTTTTTCAAAAGTCTCCCTCTTTGGGGGAGATTTAGAGGGGGCCGGGGCCTTTGGGCATGGAGAAATCAATCCGTGTTACCTGATCAACCTGCAGGAAATTATTCCGGCACGCAGCAAAATACTGAAAGAAAATAATCAACTGTTAGAGGAGCGATTTGATATTGTCGAATTAAATATTAGAAAAGGTCATAGCGGGGAAACCGGTAAAATTATTTATAAAAATATTACGGCCGGTAAAATTATTTTTTGCGACGGCACCGCAGGCTTTAATAACCCATATTTTAAAAATCTCCCTTACTCATTAAACAAAGGTGAAGCATTAATTATTGAAGCACCTGATCTGCCTGCCGCAAATATTTATAAAAAGGGATTAACCATCGCACCACTTTCGGGTTCAGCAGCCGGTTATTTTTGGGTTGGCTCCAATTATATTTGGGATTTTGCTGACACAAATCCTACAGAAGCATTCAGGGTAAGAACTGCACAATACTTAAAGGAGTGGTTGAAAACAGATTTTAAAATCGTAGATCATAAAGCGGCAATTCGACCGGCCAACCTGGAACGCAGGCCTTTTGTCGGTTTTCACCCGGCATACAAAAACATTGGTCTGTTGAACGGTATGGGAACAAAGGGTTGTTCGTTAGCCCCTTACTTTGCCTGGCAGCTTGCGGATCATTTTATACACGGCAAAGAAATACTGCCCGAAGCCGATGTGAAAAGATTTCAGAAAGTTTTGGCCCGAAATACCTAACAAAAAATTAATATTGTCGCTTAAAATGAAGCCGCAAAATGAAGGAAACCAAAACAGCCAAAATTTCTCCACTTGAGCAGGAGACTCCCGGGAATTTAAAAACCGTTTCGCTTTACAATGGCGAGTTACGTTATAATATTCCGCTCCGTTTCCGGAAAATGGAAAACCTGCATATTGTTTTTTGGTTGTTTAAAGATCTTGCCTGGTGCCTGGTATGGAAACCAATAGCGATAGTAATGATTATTCCTACACTTGTCATCTCCATTGTTATTGCATGGCGTACGCGGCATTTTGTTTCAGAGCTTTGTCACAATGCAGCTATCAGTGTATGGATAATGGCCAACTCTTACTGGATGCTGAGTGAATTTTTCGGCTTTGATGCGCATATTGTTGCCGGTTCTGTTACATATAAGCATCTTGCGGTTATACCGTTTGTAATTGGTCTGCTTATTCTCTCCTACTATTACATTATCTGGAGACCCAAACACAAACATGACCTGGAGACGATGTAAGATAACCTAAGCTTCGCCGGGCACAATTAAGTTAATCTTACGGAATTTGTTTTTACAAATACTCTCTTACAGAAGTATATTATAATCATAGCAGTTATCATAGTTACAATCTTTTATACCATCTTAATTTACTAAGTAGTCCAAAGCCCGCCTACGGACGGGCAGGTATGAACAGCGGTTTCGTTCAACATCGCTTTCATTGTTCGTCCTGCGGACGCAACGAAAGCTTAGTTATTGTACGAATACCCTTCTTCTCGGTCTGTCATCTTCGCTTGGGTCTGGGTCGAACTGAAAAAGTTTGCCGTGTCAGCATAAAGTACTTTGCTAATTAATTTCATTAAGTATTAAGTCTGTCAAATCAAATCTTGGAAAGTCGCCGTTGTTACTAAGCATAATTATAAGATTGTCAGTGTCTGGTTGTCGAACGAACATTGAATAGTACCCAATGTCAGTACCTGGGTGATAAATGATTTTATGCGATTTGGACTGCCCAAACATTTTTTTATCAATCATCCAACCGAAGCCATAGTCTGCATCCCAACCGTCGTAAGCTGCTCTTGGTAAAAATGCTTGACTTAATATCGTTTGAGGAATTAGCTTGTCAGTTTTAAGTGCTTCATCCCACTTTAATAAGTCGGTAACCGAACTGCTGATGCCACCTGCACCTGCTGTATTTTTAATAATATAATTGGGTTCTAAAGTACCCAAATAGTAACCTTTTGAATTTGTTGGGTTTGTTCCAAATGATGTTTGTGTCATTGCTAATGGAGTAAGTATTTTCTCATTTAACACTTGCCCAAACTCTTTACCTGTAATTGTTTCAATAATACTGGCAAGTATAGTATAACCTGAATTGCTGTAATGAAACTGGCTGCCACTTACAAATTCTAAAGGGTCGCTGCATAATTTTGAAACAATCGTTCTTAGGGTTTGCTCTTTACTCATTACACTTAACATCTTTTCCATATCGTTAGTATAACTTGGTATGCCTGATGTATGTGTTAGTAATTGCTGTATAGTGATGTGTTTGTGTACATAAGCTGGAAGGTACTTGCCAATAGTATCTTGCAGCGATAGTTTGTTTTCAGCAATCAACTGCATAACTAATAGTGAGGTAAATGTTTTTGTAAGTGAACCAATTCTATATTGAGTAGTATCGGAAGCATTAGTATTTTTCTCTTTGTCTGCTAAGCCATAGCCTTTAGAAAGTATAACCTTGCCATCTTTTTTTATTAAAACGCTGCCATTAAAAACTCCTTTTTGATGAAAGAAACTTAGAATAGAATCTATCCGTGCAGACTTTTCTTTGGGGAAACTCTTTAATTTCTTTTCTACTTGATTTTTTATATTAAATGATTCATTTTTAGCAATAATATTTTTTGCAATGCTGTCTGAATTATAGTCAGAGAGGATAATATTATAGTCCTTCCAAAAATCTACAGAACCATCAGTCTTTTGAAATTCAATTACTTTTTTGCTCTTTGAGTTATCATTTGTATTGAACGACTGAATGTTAACTGTATCAATGCCTGTTACAACATAGTCTAATTGAATTTTAGCAGGGAAGTCATAAAATTTACGATTGCTTTTACAATGCAGTAAAGTATTGTTTTTTACGCTTGAAAGTAACCACTTACCATTGAGTTTTTGATACGAAATAAAAATACTTTCACTATTTATGTCAATACTTACTCCCATCAGTTTCATTAAAGTCCTCATTGAACCATTGCCCACTTTTGCATATTGAATTCCTTTGTCGCTTCTGCGGTAATCTACCGCTACAAAAGCTAAAGTTTCTGCATCAATGTAAAGTTTTCCTGTGTAAAGGGATTCTTTAGTATCATCCTTTTGGTCAAAAGCAATAACATAAGTGTCTGCATTGTTAAATTGAATTGTTCGTAGTAGTCGGAAACGATGATTTTTTAAACCATTTTTGCTAAGTAAATCCGATGAGTTTATTTTTTTTACAATATCTGCTTCATAAAGTTGGTCGGGGCTAACGCCATAATATAAATCATAAATACCTTTTTCATCTTTAATGTACCTGTTCTTAATTAGGTTGAAATCACTTCCCTTACTTGTGGCATATCCATAATTTATTATATCAAATACAGCTTCTGATAATGCAAGATGTTCGTTTCCTTTTTTAGTATTCATTCTGTAGAAGCCGTGAGTAACGTGGGGTGTATTCAAATAATTGTTTGGAATATTTTTAATGGCTGCCTCTATGATAGTAAGAGGGTCAACTGGCTTTACGACAACTTCCTGTAATATTTCTGTCCTGTTTGCTAATTGTATGAGATTTATTTTGTCAAGCGATAATTCGCTAACTGCTATTTTCTTTGAAGTATAACCTATGGAAGAAAAAATGGCTGTGTCTTGCTGAAAGCTTTGCGATATATTGATTTTGAAAAAACCCGACTGGTTTGAAATTGTTCCGATACCGCTTTTTTGTAGCCTTATTGTTACGGACAAAAGCGGAACGTTTTGTTCATCTGTAACTTTTCCATTGATAATAGTAGCTTGCTGTTGTCCAAAGGAGCAAATATTGGTTAATAAAAGTAGTAGGGTAGTGTAAAGTTTATTACTCATAATTTATTTTGCGTCTGATAAAAAGATTGTAAAGTAAAGTCTATAATCATTGAAAAGTATTTTGAGCTTAAACTTTATAAATTATTTATGAGTTGTCAAGTTATAGGGATTGAAAACAAAAGCCGCCGTCAGGCGGTTTTGTTATTCCTTTTTATCCTTTGAAATCTGTCGCAGTGAAATAGCGATTTTGCTATGAGAGTCTTGTCACTTCAATTTGAACGGAATGTCGCTTTAGGGTTTCGTACAACGTACAGGGCTTTATGCAGGTTGGGAATTAGAATTCCTTCTGCCCGGGCCGCTGCTGATTGAAAATATTTTGATGAAGTTAAAACTAATGTTGAACAATGTTTGTCCAGCCCGAACTAAAGCCTGGCTTTGCAAAGATGATGATAAGAACTACAGCTCGGCTTTATTCGTCGGCTGGAACTGAAGCCGAATAGCGAACAAAAAGCTGAGAATATATTCGTTGCCCCGCCATATTGCCAAACCGAATGTTGGCAGTTCGGGCTTCTTGAGCATTATAAATTATTCTATTCTTTTCTGTCATACTTGGTGTTATACCCTGGATTTGTTTCTGGACGCAAAGCATTTGGATAGTTAAAGTCTGTTTTAATGTCAACAGAAATTTGTTTTACTTTTTTAAAAACTTCATATGGGTTTGAGATTGCTTCCCATCTGTCATAAAGCTTAGTCGTTGTACCATCGTCCGTTTGTGTCCGCCCACTAAAGAATTTAATAGTCCCTACGTTAAATGTCCTTTCAATAAAATTTACTGTTACTTCAATGTCTGAAATTTTGTCGTAATCTATACTTTTGAAATCTGTCCCAATAAAACCCGTACGCATCATAACCCTTTTGTTTGTATAAGCATAACTTGTATTACCATAGGAAAGTATTTTGCGAAAAAATTCCCAAAGAAAGAATACGATTGGCAGGGCGGCAAACCAAAATTGAAAGTTACCTGTTGTCCCGTCTTCGTTTTTCACATTTTTTGTCATTAAATAATAAATGCCAACGAAAATAAATGCTCCAATACCTAACCCAAGCCCAGTAATTGTATAAGGGATAAATTTTGGTTTGTCTGTCCATAATATTTCTTCGTCATCATCTTTAACACTGTCAAAATGTGGGAGTAAGTTTTTGTCAAAAGTCGAACTCATTATTTGGTTTTATTTTGTATACAAGTTTTTTTAGTTGAGGGTCGTCATAGCCTGACTGCCAACGAGCAGGTATTGCCGATGGTGGGGAATTTTATATTCGTCCGCCCGGAACCGCTGCCTGGCTTTTTGATAAAGTTAAATATTAGGAACTAAAGTTGGGCTTTATTCGTCAAGCCCCAAACCACTGCACAGCAGAATTACCGCTGCTGATTGCTCCAATGTCAAGCCCCACTATTGGCAATACCAATGTTGAACTAAACCTTCGGTAGCCCCTCATCATTTATAGTTTGTAAATTTACTACTTAAACAAACATATCATGACAAAAAAAATCACCCGAAGAATTAAGGTATAACAAATACCTCAATCAGGCCTGCCGCGAAGTAACCGGCTTTGCAGCATTATTACAACGCTTCGAACGTAACATCAGTATTCTCGGCCGCAGCCCCAAAACTTTTGAAAACTACTCCCGCCATGTGGCAGCCATGGCCTTGCATTTTAAATGCTTGCCTACCGAGCTGGATGCAGAGCAGGTAAAAGATTATTTGTACCTGTTGCAACAACGCAGCAACACACCCTCTCAAACCTATTTCAAACACACGGTGTATGGCCTGCGTTTTTTATTAAAGACAGAAGGTTTGCCTTATGCATTTTTGCATTTGCCCGCCATTAAAAAAAGTAAAAAACTACCCGTAATACTCAGCAAAGAAGAAGTGTGGCGAATGCTAAGCGCAGCCAAATTATTAAAGCACCGCATCCTCATCGGTTTAATTTACGGTTGCGGATTGCGCTGTATGGAGCTGCGTAATATACGCCTGGTAGATTTGCAGTTTGACCGCAGGCAACTGCATATCGTACAAAGCAAAGGCAACAAAGACAGGTACGTTCCATTGAGCCATCATTTAATACGGGGCATACAAAAATATATTGCCGGCGAACAGCCAAAAGACTATTTATTCAATGGCAAACCTGCCGAACGAGCCGGCGGCGACTTTGATAGCCGCTACAGTCAGCGTGGCGTACAATGGATTGTAAAATCAATTGCCAAACAGGCAGGCATTACCAAAGAAGTGCATACACACACCCTGCGCCATTGCTATGCCACGCATTTGCTCGAAGATGGAATCAACATCGTAACACTCAAAGATTTATTGGGCCATCAATCCATAGAAACCACGATGGAGTATTTGCATGTATGCCAATTAGAAAATCTAAAATCATTCAGTCCGCTGGATACCTTATTTGCAAAATGCGCACCGCAACCGAAGTAGCCGCCGCCATTGAGTTGTTGGGCGATGAGGTAGAAAAATCAGGATTGCATGTACATCAATTAAAAACACTGCGTGCCATACAACACTGCCGCACAGCTGCACTCGGCGGCCATGTAGATGCCTGCACAAGTTGCGGTACGGTACATATTTCTTACAACTCCTGTCGCAACCGGCATTGCCCAAAATGCCTGGGGCACCGGCGTGTGCAATGGATACAAAAACGGGAAGAAGAATTATTGCCCGCGGTGTATTATCATGTGGTGTTTACCTTACCAAGCGAGTTGAATCCGCTTTGCCTGCATCAACCCAAGTTAGTGTATGATACTTTGTTTGAAAGCGCTTGGCAAACATTGCAAAAATTCGGCGGACAAAAACAATTGCGATTGGGCATGATATGTATTTTACATACATGGGGACAAAACTTATCACTGCATCCGCACCTGCATTGCATAGTGCCCGGTGCGGGTATAGATGTAAAAGGTAATTGGCAAAAAATACATACGAAGGATAAATTTTTATTTCCGGTAAAAGCAATGAGTAAAATATTCAGAGCCAAATATGTAAGCCATTTGCGCCGGCAAAATTATAATGACAAGGCTTTAATAGAAAGCTTGTTTACAAAAGATTGGGTGGTGTATGCTAAAAAACCATTTGGCAATCCTGCAAGTGTAATAGAATATTTGGGGCGCTATACACACAAGGTAGCCATCAGTAACCAACGCATACAATCGGTAAGCCAATCGGGCGTAATCTTTCAATACAAAGATTATAAGGATAAGGGCATTAAAAAAGAAATGCACTTAAACTTACCGGAATTTGTACGCCGCTTCGCCATGCATATACTGCCGCATCGTTTTGTACGCATCAGGCATTATGGTTTTTTAAGCAGCACGTGGAAGCGAAAAAAGTTGAAAGACCTGCAACAGAAATTGGGCGTGCAACTAAAAATAAAAGAAGTACAAACGCTTTTGCATAAATGCCCTGCTTGCAAAACAGGTACCATGATAACCATTGAAGTTTTTGGTAAGCGGGGGCCACCTGCAAAATATTTATTGGTGACAGAAATTATTGCCTGTAACTAAATTATGGGTAAGGGTAGCTTTGTGCTGATGAAAATAAATTGACGTATTTATTCGCTAATCCTGACAAAAAAATACGCCTGTAGAAAATTGCCTGCCTGTTTTGAATATGTTTTACCCCTGCCACCCTCATCAATAACCCCATAATATGAACAGCGGTTTCGTTCAACATCGCTTTCATTGTTCGTCCTGCGGACGCAACGAAAGCTTAGTTATTGTACGTTCGCCCTTTCTCCTCGGCCATCTATAATGTGGGTCTGTGTCGCACTGTAGAGTATTGCCTGTGTGTTGGCACAAGGCAGGCTCTTTTGCAAGGTTGGCTTTTGTGTGTCTGCTTTGTGTGCCTTGCAAATGTGCCTGACTTGGTGCGTTGGCTATTAGAGACTTTGCCACTGCTGTCACGGTGCAATTAGTGGCTTGGTGTGTCATACGATTTGCTCTTCCAATAAATTCTTCCAAATAATAAACCCTTTCTTTTGGTCTGAATAGTCATGTAAAATTCTTGAAAAGTTTTCAGGATTTGTTTCCAAAAATACTTGTCTGCCTTTGTTGCGAATTATGTTTAGCTGCTGGCCAATTTCTTTTACTTTGTTTATGAGGGTTTGTTTGGTTTTGTCAGTGTGCCACAAATAAGTTGCTTCTTCTGTATCAAGTGTTTCTAAAATAATATGAAACTGCTCTTCGCCTGATAATAGAAATACAAATGAAAAAGGACTTAGCACAAATCTTATTTTTAGATGTTTTCCTTCGTGCCTGTTTGCTAAAAAACGTAATTGTTCCGAATGTTTGAATTCCTTATTCTTTAGAATGTCGTCCAAAAGTTGTTCTCCATCTGAATAAAGTTGTTGCTTGCCATTTTGCAATTCAGTTGCAGTTAAAAGATTTTCTTCAGTTATCTTTTTCTGCCCGAAAAAATTCTTTGTAATAAATTTGAATTTCACTCCTTCAATCACTTCACGGTTTATTTTCACAATATCAGCAGAAGTTGCTAACTGAGAAACCAGTTTACTGTTTTCAAACTCGGCATGAATTTCAACTTTTATATTCTTTGATTTAAGTGCTTTTGCAAAATAAGGTTTCAGAACTTCAAACTCAGGTCTTACTTCAAGATTTTCTATTTCAAACTCAAGTTCTGCTTTTGTTTCCTGAATCAGATATTTAAAAGTAACGCTGCCATAACGAAATTCAAGTTCCTCAATCGGAACTTTTATTTCTTTCTCAATTGTGGTAATATTTTTTGAATTAACAATTTCTTCTGGCGGCTCATCAAATAGCGTTGCTTGTTTATCAATCTTTCTGTAATAAGTATTTCGTTTAAGAAATAATTTATTCAAATAGTCAATTTTAATATCACGATAATCATAAATAATTGGCGTTACTTCCGACCTTTGAACTCTGCCGATATATTGAATTAACTTGCCTTCAAATGAAAACGGGTAAACCAGAAATAAACAGTTTGCATTTTGCAAATCAGTTCCTTCACCAAAAAATTGTCCGGTTGTAATTAATGCCTGATAATTCCCGGCTTTTAAAATTTTCCATTTAGAGTTTTTATTGGTTTCAGAATCTTCTCCACTTATTGTTATCGCCTCATAGGATTGTTTCAGGTATTGATATAGCGAATCAATATGCTCTTTGCGTTCGGTGATAATAACTACTTTCTTGCCTTTATTTATTTCGGCTTTCACATCTTCAAGGATAAGATTGTTTCTTGAAGAATCATGGACTAATATTTTTGATAGTGTTTCAAACTTGTCTGTCTTTGAATTATAAGGAACATCAAGTTCTGTATTTCTGATAATGATTTTCGCTTTTTGTGAATTGCTGATTTCACTGGAATTGATTTCAGCGACTATTTCACCTAAATGAATAAAAATCAGTTTGCCGTCATTGTATTTTCTAAATGGAGTTGCTGTCAAACCATAGAGATAAAATGTTTGCAGTTTTGAAATTGTATTTCTAAATGTTTCGGCTGGTATATGATGACACTCATCAACGATAATTGTTCCGAAAGCTGTTAGAATATTTTCCGCATCGACCTTTCCAACTTCTTTTGATAGACTTTGAATTGTTGCTATTGTAATTTTCTTTCCAACCTTGCTTTTGCCTTGCCCAATTTTCCCAATTTCATTTTTTGGAATGCCAAGAAAAGTTTCAACTCTTTCTGTCCATTGCTCAACTAATTGTTTCCTGTGAACAATGATTAAGGCAGGTTGCTGTTTATCCGAAATTATTTTTAATGCAACAATTGTTTTTCCCGAACCGGGTGGGGCTACAATTACTCCTAAATCTTTTTTAGCAATCGATTCTACAACTGTCTGCTGATGGTCTCTTAGTTGAGCATTGAATAAATAAGGAATTATTTTTTGCTTCTTTCTTTCATCAATAAAATCATGTACGATTTTATTCTCCCTGCAAAAACGAATTAATTTTCCAATGAAGCCTCTTGGAACCAAAACTTCGTTTTCCGTTTCTCCTACAAATTTGAAATAGCGTTCAGTCCCGAAAGTATTCTTACCTATTTTCTTTTTGATGATAAACTCTGTGCTTGCAAAATTTAATTCCTCCTTTAAAAAGTTTATCAAAGTGGTTGTCATTCCTTCACGGCTTATCCTGACTGTATTATTTAGGTAAATTACTAATTTCCCATTTGTAGGTTTTTGAGCAATTTGAATCGTTGAGTTTGAAATATCCTGATACAATTCATCAAGTTGCGGCAGCGATATTCTCTTTATAGTTTGCAGAAATTGCCATTGGTCAGAGATAGGTTGCAATGTGTCAACATCAATAAAGCAACTATTTCCTTGTTCAAATGTTTTTTTGAAAAGCGGTAAGGCAATAAGATTCCCTAAACCTTTTCCCGAAAGAAAATCCTGATTGGGAAATAGCCGGTCGAAACTGGAACTCTTGTCGAACCTTGAAAATGCTCCTGACTTTTCAAGTATTGAAATGAAAATTTTTCTGCTTCTTATTGCCGGATAAGGTTGTTCAAAGAATAGCCAAACATGACAACCATTTCCCGAACGGGAACGCTCTAAATATGCAGGAAGTCCTTTAGCCTCACAGGATTTTATAAACGATTTGGCTTCGGCTATCCAGTTTTCTTTGTCAAAATCGGCAACTAAAAACCATGACGAGTTATCTGAAAGTAAAGGATAAATGCCAATAAGCTGTTCGCCGTTTAGGTGCTTTGCAATTTCTTTATCAGTTAGTTTTAAATAAGTTTTGTCTTTATAATTCTGGAAAGTGCCACCCTTTATTTTATGAGCCCGATACATGTACGGGTCATAGAAATAGGCGGGCATGTAGCCACTCTTACTTTCTTTCTCCCAACGAACCGCAAATACATCTTCTCTGCCTTTGAATGCAGATTTGAATATTTGTATTTGGTTAGAGAGACTCTCATTCATAGTTTTTAATTGAATCAATACTAGCCGCTCATTTTCCTTTGAACCCATTATGAGCCCATTATGAGCCCATCGTGAGCCCATCGTGAACCCATTGAGCCCATTATGAGCCCATTAGATTTTTAGAATATAAGTTGTCCCAGCACCTGTTTGCCCTACCTTTTCTAATAGAGCAAATTTGTCAAGCAATTCAGTCAGGTCACGGGTTGCTGTAGCTTTTGAAACACTAAACAGCTCCTGATAATCTGTGTTTGAAATTTTTCCTTTCTCTTTAACAAAGAGTACAGCCTTCACTTGCCGGTCATTAAGCCCCAGCTTTGCTAAGTGTTCCTGTGTCAAATTATTTTTGAAAAGTGTAATGCTAAAACCGCCGTCTTGCTCCTGCATTTCTGGTTCAGGTAATTCCGCTTCTTTGCAAGTGTCAATAATTTTAATAGTGCCACGACCCCAGGCATCAATGTACCCACCTTTAAAACTTACATCGGCAATGATTGGATTTCTTGGTCTTGAAGAATGCGAACGTTTCAACGCAGCCAATGTTAAACCTGCCGGTAAAGAACCTTCATTCCAGATACTTATTTTGTCGTCATACACACGGATTTGAATTGGAGCTCCCATATAGTTGCGATGCACCAAAGCGTTCAATAACATTTCCCGGATGGCGGCTAAAGGATATTCTCCTTTTTCAATGCGGTGCATTCCTTCAAATCCTATTGACCGTATCAGAAATTTATGGTTGAGTTGATTTAAAACTGCTTGTAGTAACATTATTAAATTTCCTTCCTCCGTTTCCTGAAAAATAATGTCTGTGTCATCTTTTCCAAACCTGCCAATCTTTACATAAATGCTTGGATAAAATTTCCGGGGTCTTTACCGAATAAAATAATGGCTGCTCTTTTTAATTGTCCATTTTCAGTAAGACGTAATTTTTCAAATAATTCAGGTAAATCAAGTCCGTCATTTTCTGGCAGGCGACCGGTATTTTGAGAAGCGGCAAGAAATATTTTAACTACCTTTTCATCAATGTCGGCAAATGTTGCCCTTGCTTCAATTACATCATCCCATGTTTTGCCTGATTTCTTCAAAAGGAATTCATTGAGTGCTGCACCTGTTAATTCCTGTTTGGTGCTGCCGCTGCGGTAATAATATCTGCCTCTTACAGAAATTGGAACAGAATAAGGATGTGTTACAATTTCAATAAAATATTTACCTTCTTCTTCATGCAGATTTACTTCTGACGTAATACCCATTACATTTCTAATTTTGTTGGGTATATCATCCATGAGTTTCTTAAAGTCAACAACGCCAACTACTTTTCCATTATCATCTTTGCCAATGAATATTACACCGCCTTGTGCATTAGAAAATCCACAAACCCATTTCAGGTAATCATCGTGCCAACTTTGTTTGTATTCTATGTTTTGTTGTTCGGGCATATTTTTAATTCAATTTCATCTTGTTAATATAATGTCTACTTCCCCCGGCTTCATTGATTTGTCACCATAAAGTTTTGTTTGTGTCTTTGTGTCTTTCTTCAGTGGTTTGTCAATTATTTGAACACTGTGCTTTGGGAAATATTTTTTCAAAATATCTAAAGTTGTATTAAAGGTAAATTCTCTCTTGTCTGTACGAACATAGATTGTGCTTTTACGCTTCATCATCTTTGAACAAAGTCCAAATACACCGTCAAGCAAATCGTGATACTCTTGTTTGCTTACAAATCTTCCCTTGTGTTTTTCTTTCAGAGAATTTCCATTTGCTTCTCCACCTAAAAGCCAAAGTCGTAACCATTGGTCAGCATGATAGTCAGTGATAGAGCAATAAGGTGGTGAAGTAAAGAGCAGAGAAAATTTAATATCGTTGCTAATTGCTCTTTCGGAAATAGTCTTGAGTTCATTAGCACTGTCGCCAAACACAACTGCACTTTCTGTAATTGCTGGTTTCCCTTTTTCGTAACGCCATTCAATTTTTTTAAGAATAAAATCGCAAGGGTTTATCTCTGGCGGCGTTTTCATTTTATTTTTCTTCCACCATTTAACAGAGTAATTCATTCCCATTGATTTTGTCATTCTCATTTGGTTAGACAAACCTTCACCAAGCTTTGCATGTAAGTAAATCAATATGATTGAAGTAAGCGTTGCATCAACATTATTATTCTTCCAGTCAAGATGTGTTCGTGCTGCCAATAGAAATTTCAATACTTCGTCGCAATAGCACATTCGGAAAAACTCAGGCATACGTTCTATTGTTCTGCTGTAATAATTTCGCTTGCCGTAAATTTCAAGTAGTCGGTCTGTTACTTCGTCCTTGTCTGCAGGCTGAAGTTTAACCGAACCGTAAAGCCAACCAACCGGATTGATTTCAATTCCCAAACTGTTTCTTCCTAAAACGCCACCTGCATAGATACTGCTGCATCTCCCTGCAAACGGGTCAATGATATAGTCCCCTTCTTTTGAAAATTTCTCTACAACATCAAAGGCAAATTCAAGTGGAAACATCGCATAGTAAGGTCCAAACCTTGCCCATCTTGCCTCAGCAATTGTGAACCCTTTTAATATCTTTTGTGTTTCTATCATGAGTTTGTTCTCTCTCTGATTTCCCTCGCAATATCCTCAAAAATTCGTTTGCCTAGATTCAATGGAATAGATGCTTCTGCATGAGCAGAAATAAGTGGCGAAACAGAATTTGGATGACGGCTTGATGCAAGTTGGTCAAGTAAATTCATAACATCAGCAAGCCGTGTGAATTGGTCGGGGTTTGCTGTGTTTAAGTTTTTTTGGTGGTCATTGAAATATGCAACTACCGGAACAATCTTTTGTCCTGATGCTGCTTTATAAAAAAGTTTTCTTCCAAAATAAGTGTCTTGTCCGTATGGCTTTGTGCTTTCGGAAAAAATTATGTTTTGCTTTATATATTCATCGTTTAGGAGCAAAGCGGATTGCCTTGGAAACTTGTCTTTTATTCCATCTTGAGTTGTGTCAATTTCTAAAAAGTGATTGAAGAAAGTACCAGACTTTTCAATTCCGATTATCAACAAATCTTCTCCATTGATTTGCTTCTGCAAATCATTAATTCGCTTCAATTCAACTTCGATAACTTTTGTCAACCATGATGAAGTGCTGAACACTGCTAAAGGTCCATCCATCACAAAAGCAACTCTGCGGAGTGTTGCCAACCAACCTTTCTTTTCAAATGCTCTTAGAATATGAATGAGCCAAAGTTTTTCAAGTGTTGACATTATTTGCCCAAACATTTCTCCATTGCTGCCGCCTGAGTTCATTAACTCATGTAAGCGAAGTGCATCAGTAGAAAATAGTGGGTCTCCCGAATGTGGACACATATACTCGCCATAATCGTAAGTCATAAATTCGTCTTCCCAACCTTCAATTGGACTCTTAGGCAAATGGCGTTCTGTAGAACTTCTCTTAATTCGAAATAAATGTTCGTATGTATCAAGCAATGTTTCACCATCAGTGAAAACTGTGTTACTTTTTAATTCTTCAAATAATGCTCTCCGCAAAGATGCCTTTGCAGTTTTCTCTGCATCAAGTATCACATTGCATCCAGGGAAAACACTTTCAATCGTGGATGCTTTTTCTGTCTCCCGAAATTTTTTCGGACTGATAAAATCATTTTTTTCAAGTTCTCTAACAAGTGTTAAGTCAATCAATACAGATGCAATTGTGATGTAACCAAACTCTGCACCGGGGAAACCGTTTACGGCTTTCGCTGCAAGATTGCTTCCGTCAATAGCAAGAACTAAATCGGGTTGCAAATCGCTTTGTTCTAAATCACTTTTCTGTGTCAACAGACCTTCAATGTTTTCAACTTGCTCATCAGGTTTTCGAATACGCAAACGGTCTTGCAGTGCTTTCACTTTAGCACTGTCAAGAACTCGTCTTAGCGGTTCGTAGCTTGCAAATTCTCCTTCAAAACTCATGATTGTCCTACTTGAAATTTATCTACTTGAACTGGTATTACAAAAGGGTTGCTTAAAGTTTTTACTCTTAAAAACCCTTTGTCTTGTGCTCTTCTTATTGATGGTTCAAAGTCGGCAAAGTCATAATACTTGCACAACTCTTTTGTTTCATCAGTGTTATTCAAATGAGCAATAAACCAATTTGAAGTATTGCGTAATATATTTTTCTGAATGCTGCTAACTTCTTGTGTTGCATAAACCATTCCGATACGATACTTTGCACCTTCCTTTGCTGTCCGCACCCAAATTTCTAAAAGGTCTAAATCATTTCCTGCAGGTAAAATATTATGTGCTTCTTCTATGTAAACTAAAATTTCAGGAATGTTTGTTGAACCTTGAATGAACTGTCTTTGATTCTCTCTAAAAATTTTTGTCATGATTCTGTTAGCAGAAGATTTATTCAATTCAGGTTCTCCGCTTGATTGGTCAATAATTACAAGTTTCCCTGCGACAAGATGAGTGTATATGTCCTGAGCATAATCGTTGTTTGTGTCTGAACTGTGTTGCTCTGCTGCCTTTCCGATTTTTCTTGTTCCGTTTGCGTATTGAAATATGCCAATGATTTTTTTCAAATCTTCATCAGCCCATCTGTCGCCTGAACCTCCTGTTCTTGTTACATAAGCAGATTCAAACGCTTGGTATCCGCTATCACGGTCTCTCATAAATTTGTCTAATGATTCAAAAGCATTTGCAAGTTGCCCCCATGCAGGATTTGCATTCCCAAATATTTGAGCTGCTGATTGATATTCGGGAGCATTGCTGCTAGTGCTTGTCTGCATAGCAGTAATTAATTGCTGATTAAAAAGTCCACGGGTTGTTGCTCTAAGGTTAGTAGGAACAGTAAAACCGGCTCTTGCTAAAACCGAACGGTAAGCCATAACTCTTCTGTTGTGTCTTGTCGTTGCACTTCTATCATCCGGGTCTGGTGCTTCAAATGTTACTTGCACAAAGTTTTTGATGTAGGTTGTATTGTCCTCTGAAAGTATGTTATCAATAATTTCTTTTCCGATTTGAAGATTGTCGTCCAAATAAAAATTGAGCAACATTAAAATTCTTGTTGGGTCGCTTGGGTGAGGAGTGATGCCGTATGTAACAACTTCATTTTGTCTAACTGCGGTTGGAATTAGTTGCCAAATATTTTTTAATGCAGAGTTGTTGTCCTGAACATTTTCGTTAGCGTATTCTCCATTCGGGTCAAAAATTATTTGCCCAATTCGCAAGGGTGTGTCCTCTTGTTTTTCAGGAGTTCGCAATTCAAAAACTGATTTAGCGATAATTTTTGTTGTGTTTGATTTCCCCGTTCGTGTCATTCCGAACAATGCTGATTTTTGACTTAACAAATCAGCAGGGTAAATAAAAACGGGGACATCATCTATTTGCTGATACTTTCTGTTTGTTGAAGCATAGCGAACATAACCAAGTTTTACAGTCTCTGTGTTTTTGTATTTGTCTCTGTGTTCTTGTTTGTTTGAAGGGTCGCAATAGTTTACTATTTCTTCAAGTGCGGCTGCATTTGGTTTAAAAACTTTTAGTCCTCTATTTGGATAGTAATTTGAAATGTCGCTACCAAATTTCAAGCACAGAGGTGCTTCAGAATTATTCCCGTTTTCTTCTAAGAAAAAAGTTCCAATTATCCTGCACTGTACACCTGCATATCCAAGTAACACACGGGTCTTTGCATCCATTGACCCATCACTATCCCAATGTTTTTCAGTTTCTCCACTAACTCGCTGTGCTGTTTCAACTCTTATTCTCTCTGCTTCCTTGTCTTGCGGAAGTGGTGCACTGTCCATTACTCTTAATAGAATAAACGAGGCATCTTCGGATTTGAAATCAATGTCTGTAGCATTAGAAGGGTCAACTCTTGTTGCAATCAGGAAACTTAAACTTGGTATGCCACCAACTTTTTTTCTTTCGCTGTCGTGAATAATCACTCTTGCAGTTTCATAGTTGATTGAATACAGTTCTCCAACATATTCATTTTGCTGAATAAGCTTTTGAAACCATTGCTGTGTTTCAACTTTCTTATCACTTGTTCTTCTTTCGTTAATTCCTTTTTCTAAACTCATATGAAAGCAGGGTTTAAGTATTCACAAATGTATGATTATGTGGTTTATAAATTGATAATTAGCCTTTGCCAAGTAATATATTTATTGGTTGGTAAATCATATCAAGATGATAAGAATTCCGTCAGCTGGGTGGTGGGTGGGCTTGGGTGCTCAGTAAAGATTTATTGCTGAAGTGTCGAACAAATGATGATAGATATTCGTCAGGCGGGGTGGGTAGGTTGTGCGTTGGCATTTTTAGCTCTTTGCAAGGTTGGCTTTGTGTCGTGGTTTTGTGTGCCTTGCAATGTGCTAAAAATAGCGTAGGGTCGGGTCGGCAAAGTCATGGATGCTTAAATATTTGTAGGATGTTCGTTTAGGGTGACGTACAACGAGCAGGGCTTTGTGCAGGTTGGGAAATAGAATTCCGTCTGCCCGGAACCGCTGCTGATTGAAAAACTGATGATGAAGTTAAGAACAAAAGTTCAGCGATGTACGTCCTGCCCGAACAAAAGCTGAACAGAATTACAAATGCTCATTGTTATTCCGTCTGCCCAACTTGCACAAAACCCAATGTTGAACTAAACCTTCGGTAGCCTTTGATCATTTATAGTTTGTAAATTTACTACTTAAACAAACATATCATGACAAAAAAAATCACCCGAAGAATTAAGGTATAACAAATACCTCAATCAGGCCTGCCGCGAAGTAACCGGCTTTGCAGCATTATTACAACGCTTCGAACGTAACATCAGTATTCTCGGCCGCAGCCCCAAAACTTTTGAAAACTACTCCCGCCATGTGGCAGCCATGGCCTTGCATTTTAAATGCTTGCCTACCGAGCTGGATGCAGAGCAGGTAAAAGATTATTTGTACCTGTTGCAACAACGCAGCAACACACCCTCTCAAACCTATTTCAAACACACGGTGTATGGCCTGCGTTTTTTATTAAAGACAGAAGGTTTGCCTTATGCATTTTTGCATTTGCCCGCCATTAAAAAAAGTAAAAAACTACCCGTAATACTCAGCAAAGAAGAAGTGTGGCGAATGCTAAGCGCAGCCAAATTATTAAAGCACCGCATCCTCATCGGTTTAATTTACGGTTGCGGATTGCGCTGTATGGAGCTGCGTAATATACGCCTGGTAGATTTGCAGTTTGACCGCATGCAGCTGCATATTGTACAAAGCAAAGGCAACAAAGACAGGTACGTTCCATTGAGCCATCATTTAATACGGGGCATACAAAAATATATTGCCGGCGAACAGCCAAAAGACTATTTATTCAATGGCAAACCTGCCGAACGAGCCGGCGGCGACTTTGATAGCCGCTACAGCCAACGTGGTGTGCAATGGATTGTAAAATCAATTGCCAAACAGGCAGGCATTACCAAAGAAGTGCATACACACACCCTGCGCCATTGCTATGCCACGCATTTGCTCGAAGATGGAATCAACATCGTAACACTCAAAGATTTATTGGGCCATCAATCCATAGAAACCACGATGGAGTATTTGCATGTATGCCAATTAGAAAATCTAAAATCATTCAGTCCGCTGGATACCTTATTTGCAAAATGCGCACCGCAACCGAAGTAGCCGCCGCCATTGAGTTGTTGGGCGATGAGGTAGAAAAATCAGGATTGCATGTACATCAATTAAAAACACTGCGTGCCATACAACACTGCCGCACAGCTGCACTCGGCGGCCATGTAGATGCCTGCACAAGTTGCGGTACGGTACATATTTCTTACAACTCCTGTCGCAACCGGCATTGCCCAAAATGCCTGGGGCACCGGCGTGTGCAATGGATACAAAAACGGGAAGAAGAATTATTGCCCGCGGTGTATTATCATGTGGTGTTTACCTTACCAAGCGAGTTGAATCCGCTTTGCCTGCATCAACCCAAGTTAGTGTATGATACTTTGTTTGAAAGCGCTTGGCAAACATTGCAAAAATTCGGCGGACAAAAACAATTGCGATTGGGCATGATATGTATTTTACATACATGGGGACAAAACTTATCACTGCATCCGCACCTGCATTGCATAGTGCCGGGTGCAGGAATAGATGTAAAAGGTAATTGGCAAAAAATACATATGAACCGATAAATTTTTATTTCCGGTAAAAGCAATGAGTAAAATATTCAGAGCCAAATATGTAAGCAATTTGCGCAAGCAAAATTATAATGACAAAGCTTTAATAGAAACCCTGTTTAAAAAAGATTGGGTGGTGTATGCTAAAAAACCTTTTGGCAATCCTGCAAGTGTAATAGAATATTTAGGCCGTTACACCCACAAGGTAGCCATCAGTAACCAACGCATACAATCGGTAAGCCAATCGGGCGTAATCTTTCAATACAAAGATTATAAGGATAAGGGCATTAAAAAAGAAATGCAGTTAAGCTTACCGGAATTTGTACGCCGCTTCGCCATGCATATACTGCCGCATCGTTTTGTGCGCATCAGGCATTATGGTTTTTTAAGCAGCACGTGGAAGCAAAAAAAGTTGAAAGACCTGCAACGGAAATTGGGAGTGCAACTACCCGTTAAGGAAGTGAAAACGCTGTTGCATAAATGCCCTGCTTGCAAAACAGGTACCATGATAACGATTGAAGTTTTTGGTAAGCGTGGGCCGCCTGCAAAATATTTATTGGTGACAGAAATTATTGCCTGTAACTAAATTATGGGTAAGGGTAGCTTTGTGCTGATGAAAATAAATTGACGTATTTATTCGCTAATCCTGACAAAAAAATACGCCTGTAGAAAATTGCCTGCCTGTTTTGAATATGTTTTACCCCTGCCACCCTCATCAATAACCCCATAATATGAACAGCGGTTTCGTTCAACATCGCTTTCATTGTTCGTCCTGCGGACGCAACGAAAGCTTAGTTATTGTATGCCGTAATTATTCTGCTGCAAATTCGTTAAACAGTGAGAGCATAATCTGGTATTTTTTTGTTCTTGGTGATTTGCCAAAACTAAAGGAGACATCTTTTATACCTTTCTCATTTTCGTTACGTGTAGAATATTGAGCAATGTGTCCGACGTATTTGTCATACTCTGTCTTTTGTTTTGTCGAAAGAGGTGCAAATATCTCTTTTAGCATATTGTAAAATATTTCTCCATCCGTTTTGTTGTCAAACTCAACTTGTCAGGAAACCCCCATGAATTTTTTAATCTTGGATGTTTCTCCAATTTTCACAATAATTTGACCTGATTGAATTTTAAGTCCGAGTATCGGGCTTTTAGTGAAAGAAAAAACATGTCTTGATGACCATGCGTCTTCTTTGGTGTCCATAAATATTGAAGTGTTCAAATTCCATTGATTAACAACTGTATCGTTATATTTTATGAAGTCAAGCTTGCTGAAAGTGTCAACTAATGAACTTGATGCGTTAAAAATGTCAACATCAAAATATAAACGTCTAACTGCACTGTCAAAAGTCTGATTTTGGGACATAGTGTTGGTCGAACTAAATAGTGTCAAGATTATGATAAGAAATCGGGTCATAATTTTATGGCATACAACGATAGGGCTTTGCGATGCTGGGGAATTTGAAAATCTTCCGCCTGGAACCGCTGCTCAATTTAAAAACTGATGATGAAAATAAGAACAAAAAGTTAAATTGAAAAACTTCTGCCCGAACCGCAGCCCAATAGCGAACTAATGCTGATGGGTATTGCTTCTGCCCCAATATTGCAAAACCCCTTGTTGAACTAAACCTTCGGTAGCCTTTGATCATTTATAGTTTGTAAATTTACTACTTAAACAAACATATCATGACAAAAAAAATCACCCGAAGAATTAAGGTATAACAAATACCTCAATCAGGCCTGCCGCGAAGTAACCGGCTTTGCAGCATTATTACAACGCTTCGAACGTAACATCAGTATTCTCGGCCGCAGCCCCAAAACTTTTGAAAACTATTCCCGCCATGTGGCAGCCATGGCCTTGCATTTTAAATGCTTGCCTACCGAGCTGGATGCAGAGCAGGTAAAAGATTATTTGTACCTGTTGCAACAACGCAGCAACACACCCTCTCAAACCTATTTCAAACACACGGTGTATGGCCTGCGTTTTTTATTAAAGACAGAAGGTTTGCCTTATGCATTTTTGCATTTGCCCGCCATTAAAAAAAGTAAAAAACTACCCGTAATACTCAGCAAAGAAGAAGTGTGGCGAATGCTAAGCGCAGCCAAATTATTAAAGCACCGCATCCTCATCGGTTTAATTTACGGTTGCGGATTGCGCTGTATGGAGCTGCGTAATATACGCCTGGTAGATTTGCAGTTTGACCGCAGGCAACTGCATATTGTACAAAGCAAAGGCAACAAAGACAGGTACGTTCCATTGAGCCATCATTTAATACGGGGCATACAAAAATATATTGCCGGCGAACAGCCAAAAGACTATTTATTCAATGGCAAACCTGCCGAACGAGCCGGCGGCGACTTTGATAGCCGCTACAGCCAGCGTGGCGTACAATGGATTGTAAAATCAATTGCCAAACAGGCAGGCATTACCAAAGAAGTGCATACACACACCCTGCGCCATTGCTATGCCACGCATTTGCTCGAAGATGGAATCAACATCGTAACACTCAAAGATTTATTGGGCCATCAATCCATAGAAACCACGATGGAGTATTTGCATGTATGCCAATTAGAAAATCTAAAATCATTCAGTCCGCTGGATACCTTATTTGCAAAATGCGCACCGCAACCGAAGTAGCCGCCGCCATTGAGTTGTTGGGCGATGAGGTAGAAAAATCAGGATTGCATGTACATCAATTAAAAACACTGCGTGCCATACAACACTGCCGCACAGCTGCACTCGGCGGCCATGTAGATGCCTGCACAAGTTGCGGTACGGTACATATTTCTTACAACTCCTGTCGCAACCGGCATTGCCCAAAATGCCTGGGGTACCGGCGTGTGCAATGGATACAAAAACGGGAAGAAGAATTATTGCCCGCGGTGTATTATCATGTGGTGTTTACCTTACCAAGCGAGTTGAATCCGCTTTGCCTGCATCAACCCAAGTTAGTGTATGATACTTTGTTTGAAAGCGCTTGGCAAACATTGCAAAAATTCGGCGGACAAAAACAATTGCGATTGGGCATGATATGTATTTTACATACATGGGGACAAAACTTATCACTGCATCCGCACCTGCATTGCATAGTGCCCGGTGCGGGTATAGATGTAAAAGGTAATTGGCAAAAAATACATACGAAGGATAAATTTTTATTTCCGGTAAAAGCAATGAGTAAAATATTCAGAGCCAAATATGTAAGCCATTTGCGCCGGCAAAATTATAAGGACAAGGCTTTAATAGAAAGCTTGTTTACAAAAGATTGGGTGGTGTATGCTAAAAAACCTTTTGGCAATCCTGCAAGTGTAATAGAATATTTGGGGCGCTATACACACAAGGTTGCCATCAGTAACCAACGCATACAATCGGTAACTGAAGACGGCGTAATCTTCCAATACAAAGATTATAAACAGCAGGGCATTAAAAAAGAAATGCGTTTAAGCTTACCGGAATTTGTACGCCGCTTCGCCATGCATATACTGCCGCATCGTTTTGTACGCATCAGGCATTATGGTTTTTTAAGCAGCACGTGGAAGCGAAAAAAGTTGAAAGACCTGCAACAGAGATTGGGTGTAACAATACAACCCAAAGAGTCCCAAACACGTTTGCATAAATGCCCTGCTTGCAAAACGGGTACCATGATAACGATTGAAGTTTTTGGTAAGCGGGGGCCACCTGCAAAATATTTATATGGAAACACAAACTGTTGCCTGTAGTTAAACTGCGGGTAAGGGTAGCTTTATGCTGATGAAAAGAGAATTGATGTATTTATAAGCTAACCCGACAAAAAAAATACGCCTGTAGAAAATCGCCTGCCTATTTTGAATAAGTTATACCCCAACTACCCTCATCAATAACCCCATAATATGAAAAGCGGTTTCGTTCAACATCGCTTTCATTGTTCGTCCTGCGGACGCAACGAAAGCTTAGTTATTAGCAGCTGGGCATTCTTGTCAGCATTTGTATTTGTCGTTTAATCCTACGCCATTTAATATTTTTTGTTTGCAATTTTCTATTCTTGTTTCTCTTGTCTGTGATTGCTTGGGTTGTGAGAAGTAAATAATATATCCTCGCTGTTTGCTCGGTGTTAAAGCATAAAATGCCTTCTGAAAACTTGTGTCATTGTCAAAACATTTTTGAAGTTCGTCTGGAATTGTTTCAAGATTTTTCTTAAACTCAACTTTAATTCCTTGGCTTTCTAATTCAATGGCTTCAAAAATATATGCTTTTATAATATCTCTAATTTTTGAAATCTCTTTTACATTAGTGAATTTCAAAATTCTTGCTGACTGTGAACTTTCGCCTTGTTTGTGCAAAATATTTTCAGTGTCTTGCAAAAGCGAACCTTTGAAGAAACTCAATGAACAATAGTCTTTAAAGGCACTAACTATTGCAATGTTTTTGTTCTTGTGGGTATAAACAGGAACACTCCATTTTAATTCTTCTGTTAAACCACATTCAAGAACTATTGCTCGTAATGCTTTTAATTCAGATTGCCAATTATGCACTTTGCATTGGGTTGTCTTGTAATACTTGCATCTTCCACAACCATCTTCAAGGTATAAATCAACTTGTGGGTTCATATTAATTATTAGTTAGTGTTAGTTTTCTGTCGGTTGGTCTAAAATACCAAGATACAATTACAAGAACTAATGTAAGCATTGAAGGAAATATTTCGCTAAAATTGTCGCCCATAATAATATGGGAAATCATAGCACCTGTCATAGCAAAAAAGAAGCCTGCATATGCCCATTCTTTTATTAATGGAAATTTCGGAACAAGAACTGCAATAACTCCGAGTATTTTCCAAAGTCCTAAAATTGTCAATAGATACATAGGATAACCTAAATGAGTAAAACTCTTAACAGCGTCCTCCATTTTCAGAAGCTGGAAAATAGCACCTGATAGCATTCCTAATGATAGCCAAATAGTAGCTACCCAATAAATAATTTTATTCCTCTTTGTCATATTCTACGATTTTAAATTGTTTAAAGTTTCTTGTAATTTATTATGAGCCATATTTATTCCAAAGGCAAAAGGAAGTTTCAAAATTGCGTCTCTGTCTGCAACTGATTTATAAACAACTTGCATATTAAGTTTGCTTGTTTGTTCAGTTAGTTTTTCAAATTCTAAATATTCTAATTGGACAGGGAAAGGTGTATTTTCCATTTCAAAAGTCCGTGTAATTCTTTCGTTTAATACAAGGTCGTGAATTACACCACTTGATTGTAATAAAATATTTCCGTTTGTGTCAGTCGTTTCAAAACGATAAGCACCTTGTTTTTTGCTTTCCAATGTCAGTACTTTTGTTCCCATCCATTGTTCAACTAATTCGGGTTCTATATATGCTTTAAAGAGTAAATTTATTGGCAAGTCAAATTCTCTTATTATGAATATTTCCTGTTTGCCTTCTTCTGCTTGAATTTTTGTTTTCTGTTCCATTACTTTTTACTTTTTTTTATAGGTTTTCATAATGGTTTCCAATTTATTAAATCTGTCGTCCCACATTTTTCTAAATGGTTCAATGAAGTCAGCAATTTCTTTCATCTTCTTTGGGTTGAAGTGATAATAAATTTCTCGTCCTTGTTGTTCTTGTTTCAACAATTCGCATTCTGTCAATATTTGTAAATGTTTTGATACGGTTGGTCTTGCTGTGTCAAAGTTTGAGGCGATTGCACCTGCTGACATTGGTTGAACTGTCAACAAAAGTAAAATTGCTCGTCTTGTCGGGTCGGCAATTGCTTGAAAAACGTCTCGTCTTAAATTCATTATGTAGTTATTTGACTGCAAATATAAGTGTAGTTACTTAACTACGCAAATATTTTGTAAAGAATTTCTTTGTCGCTTGAAATTTTTCGGAAGTTTGTCTATGTGTAGGGTGTCCGTTGCCTTGCTGCTAACGATAGGGCTTGGCGTTGTTGGGGGATTTGAAAAACGTCCGCCCGGTACTGAAGCCCAATTGAAAAACTGATGATGATGTTAAGAACAAAAAGTTGAATTGAAAATCGTCTGCCCGAACAAAAGCTAAATAGAATTACAAAAAGTTCATTGTTATTCCGTCCGCCCCAATAACGCCAAACGCAATGTAAGTAGCATACCCTTATCCACCGTGCCGCCAACAATATCCATTGCAACTTGTAGTCATATTCCTGCAACGTCCGCCTTTCTTTGTCGAACCATAACACTGTCTTGAAGAACAACCGCTTGAATTATTGCTTGATGAATATGCCCTTGTCTTTTTTGGTGTTGTTTTGATAGGTGTCGAATATGAGTTTGTCGAAACAGTTTCTGTTGTTTGTGAATTTTTCTTTTTTTTATTTTTCTTTGTCTTTTTTGTTGTAACTGTCGGTTTATTATTTAGTGTGGAGTCTTTTAAAGTTGTAACTGTGTCAATGAAGTTAGTAGGGGTATATGTGTTTGTACTTTGTTTTTTGTTTGTACATAGCTTAATGCCAAGTCCAAGCACAATAATTACGATAATGAGTTGTAACCCTCCGCTATTTTTATTTTTCATTGTCATCTTCTTTTTTTGTCTCACCAACAAACCAAGAGGCTAAGTAAGCAGTAAAAGTCCCAAATAATCCAACGCCAACCGTCATAAGTAATGCAGCAACAATTCTGCCTTCTGTTGTAACAGGAAATTTGTCGCCATAGCCGACTGTTGTGATTGTTACATAAGCCCACCAAATTGCATCTTCTGCTGTCTTAATGTTGCTGTTTGGGTCGTCTTCCACTTGTAAAATTGCAATGGAAGAAAATATAATCATCAAAACCGCAATAATAGCTGCCGCTGTCAAAGCACCCTGTGTCCTACGTTTAAAAATGTGGTGGACTAAATTTTTTGTAGAACGGAATGCCCTTAGAATTCTCAGTAATCGTATAAGTCTTAGCATTCTTCCTGCTCTCATAAAGTCAAGAGTTGGAATGCTTGAAATTAAATCTATCCAACCCCATTGCATAAATTTCAACTTATTCTCTGCTCTATAAAACCTAATTCCAAAGTCTAATAAAAATACTAAACAGATAACATTATCTGCAATGTTTAATATTTTTGATACTTCTGGTGGAAGTTTAAAAAAGGTGTCTACCAATAAAGCAACAAGAACATAAATTGAAAGTACAAGTATGAGTAGGTTTAAGAAACCAAGTTTATCCGTCTCGCTTTTTTTCGTTTCTGTCATTGGGGAGTGTCACTTTAGGGTTGCTGCTTACGGTAGCGCTTGGCGATGTGGTGGAATTTTAAATTCTTCCGCCCGGAACCGCTGC
>CAVZXS010000011.1:0-805350 GCA_963779325.1 uncultured Bacteroidota bacterium
AATAATTTGGCTGCGCTTAGCATTCGCCACACTTCTTCTTTGCTGAGTATTACGGGTAGTTTTTTACTTTTTTTAATGGCGGGCAAATGCAAAAATGCATAAGGCAAACCTTCTGTCTTTAATAAAAAACGCAGGCCATACACCGTGTGTTTGAAATAGGTTTGAGAGGGTGTGTTGCTGCGTTGTTGCAACAGGTACAAATAATCTTTTACCTGCTCTGCATCAAGCTCGGTAGGCAAGCATTTAAAATGCAAGGCCATGGCTGCCACATGGCGGGAGTAGTTTTCAAAAGTTTTGGGGCTGCGGCCGAGAATACTGATGTTACGTTCGAAGCGTTGTAATAATGCTGCAAAGCCGGTTACTTCGCGGCAGGCCTGATTGAGGTATTTGTTATACCTTAATTCTTCGGGTGATTTTTTTTGTCATGATATGTTTGTTTAAGTAGTAAATTTACAAACTATAAATGATGAGGGGCTACCGAAGGTTTAGTTCAACAGGCGGTTTGGCAATATGGCGGGGCGACGAATAAATTCTCATCTTTTTGTTCGTCTATCGGCAGCAGTCGGGGCTGGACTTTTTCTATTAAGCTTTTGTACATATCTTCATCATTAGTAATTCTATTCAGCAGCAGTTCCGGGCTTGACGTTTTTCAAATACCGCCACATCGCCAAGCCGTGTCCGTTGCCAGCAATAGTAAAATGACACCCTACGATTTTAAAAATAATTGGACAAGTACTGACGAACCACTTTCGCCATTAACAAAGACAAGGACTTGACCGTTTCAACTTGTTACAATCAACGGCAGACTTTCTAATACAAGCAGGACTTCCCGTTTATTGTGAACCTAACTTGTCTTTTGCAAACGACACCGACGACTTAATTTATGGTATCAATAAATTGACAGAGCAATATGAACTTGAAGGCGACAAGGAAAAATATGACAAGTATGTTGTTATAGGTTCTTGCCGTGACGGAGACGCAATTGCAATTGACACATCAGACAATGACAAAATTGTTGAACTTGACCACGAAAACTTATTCAGTTCAATGTATTTCAACAGTTCAATAACAACCCTCGCAGATTTTTTAATTTTGTATCGTGACTTTGAAAAAGAGGTTTTGCAAGACAAAGACCCAGACGACAATTTCCAATGTTTCAATTTTACAGACCAGCAGTTTGACCAACTCAAAAGTAAAATGTTTTCGGTTGACAATAAAGCAGTAACGGAAAGAGGTTTTTGGAAAGAGGAACTTGAAATTATGCTTTCCATTAGACAAGAAAAATATGGAACAGCATAACGGACAACTACTGCTGGCAATAACTAAGCTTTCGTTGCGTCCGCAGGACGAACAATGAAAGCGATGTTGAACGAAACCGCTTTTCATATTATGGGGTTATTGATGAAGGTAGTTGGGGTATAGCTTATTCAAAATAGGCAGGCGGTTTTCACAGGCGTATTTTTTTTGTCGGGTTAGCTTATAAATACATCAATTCTCTTTTCATGAGCATAAAGCTACCCTTACCCGCAGTTTAACTACAGGCAACAGGTTGTGTTTCCATAAAATATTTTGCAGGCGGCCCCCGCTTACCAAAAACTTCAATCGTTATCATGGTACCCGTTTTGCAAGCAGGGCATTTATGCAAACGTGTTTGGGGCTCTTTGGGTTGTATTGTTACACCCAATCTCTGTTGCAGGTCTTTCAACTTTTTTCGCTTCCACGTGCTGCTTAAAAAACCATAATGCCTGATGCGTACAAAACGATGCGGCAGTATATGCATGGCGAAGCGGCGTACAAATTCCGGTAAGTTTAAGTGCATTTCTTTTTTAATGCCCTTATCCTTATAATCTTTGTATTGAAAGATTACGCCCGATTGGCTTACCGATTGTATGCGTTGGTTACTGATGGCTACCTTGTGTGTATAGCGCCCCAAATATTCTATTACACTTGCAGGATTGCCAAAAGGTTTTTTAGCATACACCACCCAATCTTTTGTAAACAAGCTTTCTATTAAAGCCTTGTCCTTATAATTTTGCCTGCGCAAATGGCTTACATATTTGGCTCTGAATATTTTACTCATTGCTTTTACAGGAAATAAAAATTTATCCTTCGTATGTATTTTTTGCCAATTACCTTTTACATCTATACCCGCACCGGGCACTATGCAATGCAGGTGCGGATGCAGTGATAAGTTTTGTCCCCATGTATGTAAAATACATATCATGCCCAATCGCAATTGTTTTTGTCCGCCGAATTTTTGCAATGTTTGCCAAGCGCTTTCAAACAAAGTATCATACACTAACTTGGGTTGATGCAGGCAAAGCGGATTCAACTCGCTTGGTAAGGTAAACACCACATGATAATACACCGCGGGCAATAATTCTTCTTCCCGTTTTTGTATCCATTGCACACGCCGGTGCCCCAGGCATTTTGGGCAATGCCGGTTGCGACAGGAGTTGTAAGAAATATGTACCGTACCGCAACTTGTGCAGGCATCTACATGGCCGCCGAGTGCAGCTGTGCGGCAGTGTTGTATGGCACGCAGTGTTTTTAATTGATGTACATGCAATCCTGATTTTTCTACCTCATCGCCCAACAACTCAATGGCGGCGGCTACTTCGGTTGCGGTGCGCATTTTGCAAATAAGGTATCCAGCGGACTGAATGATTTTAGATTTTCTAATTGGCATACATGCAAATATTCCATCGTGGTTTCTATGGATTGATGACCCAATAAATCTTTAAGCGTAACGATGTTGATACCATCTTCGAGCAAATGCGTGGCATAGCAATGGCGCAGGGTGTGTGTATGCACTTCTTTGGTAATGCCTGCCTGTTTGGCAATTGATTTTACAATCCATTGCACACCACGTTGGCTGTAGCGGCTATCAAAGTCGCCGCCGGCTCGTTCGGCAGGTTTGCCATTGAATAAATAGTCTTTTGGCTGTTCGCCGGCAATATATTTTTGTATGCCCCGTATTAAATGATGGCTCAATGGAACGTACCTGTCTTTGTTGCCTTTGCTTTGTACAATATGCAGTTGCATGCGGTCAAACTGCAAATCTACCAGGCGTATATTACGCAGCTCCATACAGCGCAATCCGCAACCGTAAATTAAACCGATGAGGATGCGGTGCTTTAATAATTTGGCTGCGCTTAGCATTCGCCACACTTCTTCTTTGCTGAGTATTACGGGTAGTTTTTTACTTTTTTTAATGGCGGGCAAATGCAAAAATGCATAAGGCAAACCTTCTGTCTTTAATAAAAAACGCAGGCCATACACCGTGTGTTTGAAATAGGTTTGAGAGGGTGTGTTGCTGCGTTGTTGCAACAGGTACAAATAATCTTTTACCTGCTCTGCATCAAGCTCGGTAGGCAAGCATTTAAAATGCAAGGCCATGGCTGCCACATGGCGGGAGTAGTTTTCAAAAGTTTTGGGGCTGCGGCCGAGAATACTGATGTTACGTTCGAAGCGTTGTAATAATGCTGCAAAGCCGGTTACTTCGCGGCAGGCCTGATTGAGGTATTTGTTATACCTTAATTCTTCGGGTGATTTTTTTTGTCATGATATGTTTGTTTAAGTAGTAAATTTACAAACTATAAATGATGAGGGGCTACCGAAGGTTTAGTTCAACAAGGGGTCCTATGTATACAAGTTGGGCTTGACATGCAAACATCAGCTAATTGTGTCTCGTCCTGAAATAGGTTGTCTACAAAACAACCAAAAATGGATATCAAAAATCAAATCATTCAGGAGTACCTGAAGTATCAGAAAGAATGGTTCGTATTCGACTTGGCAATCATTATCATTCAAATGATTTTGACACACTTTTAAAGACTGAAATATTCATTAATGTTATGCGAATCATCAAACGAGATGAAAAACTGTTTGAAAAACTGACAGACATTGAAAATCGGGGTCAAACTTAGGAAACAAATTTGCTGATAACATCGTTTACACCTTTGTTGGTATGAGGCGATGCACTGTGCTTAGCTTACCAAAAACGCTGCTGTGATGGGCTAATTCTTATTTTGAGGTGCTATAAGAAACGAATGTGAATTTTATTAGCAGCATAAAAAAGTTTAAGCTATTTATAGAATTTGGTTGCAGAGGCATAGCCTCGGTGTATATTATAACAACGCCTGCCCGTAGGCGGGAACTTCAGTCCGTTGAAAAGATGAAGAACAAGAATGAGAGCCGTAGGTTCGGCGCATCATACTTTAAATAAAGATGTCACGAGCCTACGGCTCTCATTTATGAGCAGGATACTTACAATGGATTGAAACCCATTGTTACAAAACAATTCGAGCCTACGGCTCTTAAAAAAGAGTAGCACCTCAAAATAAGAATTAGCCCTATGATGGCTCTCCAATATCAATTTTAAAAAAATGATTACTTTCGGATAAGGCAGTAATGCTGCTATTAATGATCATTGTATACAGGCACGCAAGTCTGACTACAAGTGAGACAAAAATTGACTAGTATGAAAGAAGAACAAATTCAGACATTACACCCTCAACCCGGAAAAACAAATAAGCGCATCTCGCTGAATAAATACAACGACATCAGGAAGAATATACTGAAAATACTTTCAAAAAAGGAATTGACGCATACAGAACTCATGGAAAAATTGTACAGCAATGTGAAAGACCATTTCGAAGGCGGTGTGCAGTGGTACGGAGAAACCGTAAAGCTTGATCCGGAGGCACGAAAAATTATTGAAAGAACCAATACGAAACCGGAAAAATATAGATTAAGAACAACGAACCGATAGCATTCGGTTTATGCCTTTGTTGATATGTTGCGTCGCTTTTTGCTAAGCCTGCCGACAAGCAGCTGCGATGAATCTTCAATAGCACTTTTAAAAAAATGATTAGTTTCAGATAATGCCGGAATGAACCGCAACAACCTAACTAATCTCCGGAGAAGAAATCTCTTCGTTCATGCGACAGGAATTTACTTGTACATTTACCACCAATAGAAATATTACAGGAACAATAAATGAACAGACTTAGAGAACTTGATTTTTTGCGCGGCACAGCAATAATACTTGTATTACTGAGACACCAATATTTATTTGATTTCACAAAAAGTATCGGATGGATTGGCGTGGATTTATTTTTTGTACTCAGCGGCTTTTTGATTTCCGGTCTTTTGTTTAAAGAATATTTAAAATTCGGGACTGTTCAACCAGTGCGTTTTTTGATAAGAAGAGGATTCAAAATTTACCCGATCTATTTTTTGTCCTACCCGCTTTACCTGGTTCCGATTTTATCTTCCGGCAATTTTAATGCTATCTATTTTTTATCAGATTTGACGTTTACACAGAATTACATCAATGCCTGGGGCTATGCAAACCCCGCAAGTTGGTCGCTGGCCGTTGAGGAACATTTTTATTTTGGTTTTGCGATTTTTCTTTGGCTGGGCCTGAAGTATAGAAAAATTGAATTGAAAAAGACAGAAGACAGTAAAGGCGGAATAAGTCAATTTGCCCTTACGATTATTTTGCTAATGGTGCTTTGCCTGCTGCTGCGTATATTTTCAAATATCGTTTTTCCTCTGGAGTATTCAAGGAATGTAACAATGACACATTTACGAATAGACTCTTTGTTTGCCGGTGTTTTTATCGCTTACCTTTATCACTTTAAGGTTGCATATTTGAAAAATATATTTCAATCGTATAAATATATTTTTTTTGCAATCGGCATTTTAGGGTTGAGTTGGGTACCTTTTTTTGATTCGGTTATTTCACTTTTCGCAAAAACTTTCGGGCTCACTTTGCTGTATATTTCATTCGCAGTTTGGCTTACCTATTTTCTGTTAACCCCCGATATAAATAAAAAATTAAACAGGGTATTCACCGCTGCTGTTGTTAATCTCATCAGTAAAATAGGATATTGTTCGTATTCTATATATATAATTCACATATATGTTAACAGGCTGGTGAAGGAAATTATTTTAAACTATAATTTATATAATAATACTTATTTAAACTTTCTTATAACTGCAGTACTAAATGTTGTAATCGGCATATTTATGACATACCGAATTGAAAGGTTTTTTTTAAAGATCAGAAACAAATACTATCCCGGTATGGTTTGATGGATATTTCTCCGCCCGATTTTGTGCCTGAGAAAAATATATTGCCTGCTGCCATGAATTCAATAGCAATTTTAAAAAATGATAACATTTGGGATATGGACACCATGCAAATTGACATACTGAATCCGAAGGCAAATAAACTGCTTGAAGACCCGGCAGATTTAAAACTTATTTCAATACGTAAATCATCGGATGATGGTTTACCGGCCCTTGTAAATAAGTTTAGAAAAAAAGCAAAAAATAAACCGCCCACTTTAGCCGAAATTACCAAAGAGGTAGAAATTGTAAGAGCAGCCAGGTATACGAAATCAAAAAGATAGAGTTATCATTGATACAAATCTTTGGATTAGTTTTTTACTTACAAAAGACCTGTCAAAGTTTGATAGCATTATTGCCGATCAGAAACTTATTCTTATTTTCAGTCAGGAACTAATTGACGAAATTGTGGAAGTGACACAAAGAAGTAAATTCAGAAAGTATTTTGCTTTCGACGATATAGAAAGCCTGTTACTTAAAATCAGAACACGGGCAATATTTGTTGATGTAACAAGCCGCACTACCGCTTGCAGATATCCCAAAGACAACTTTTTATTATCACTTGCCGTTGACAGCAAAGCAACACATCTTATTACGGGTGATAAGCATTTACTTATTCTTTAAAAATTTGACAGAACTAAAATTTTGACAATAACTGAATATCTTGCGCAACTTTAGCGTCACTTTTTGCAGGGCTATCCAACAATTCTTACGCCCTTGTCGCTATAACTCATTGTACTGTGCTTAGCCTGCCAACAAAGCTGCTGTGATGAATCTTTAATTTCAATTTTCAAAAAAGATTACTTTCGGACAAGGCAGTAATGCTTTTGTTAGCGATCATTGTATACAGGCACGCAAGTCTGACTGCAAGTGAGACAAATATTAACTCGTATGAAAGAAGAACAAATTCAGACATTACACCCGCAACCGGGTAAAACAAATAAGCGCATCTCGCTGAATAAATACAACGACATCAGGAAGAATATACTGAAAATACTTTCAAAGAAGGAATTGACGCATACAGAACTCATGGAAAAATTGTACAGCAATGTGAAAGACCATTTCGAAGGCGGTGTGCAGTGGTACGGAGAAACCGTAAAGCTTGATCTGGAGGCACGAAAAATTATTGAAAGAACCAATACGAAACCGGAAAAATATAGATTAAGAACAACGAACCGATAGGATTCGGTTTATGCCTTTGTTGATATGTTGCGTCGCTTTTTGCTTAGCCTGCCGACAAGCTGCTGCGATGAATCTTCAATAGCAATTTTAAAAAAATGATTAGTTTCGGATAACACGCTGCAATTTTAATTTATGGGAAAACAATACATATTTTTATTTTTTAGTTTACTTACGGGTCAATACGTTTCGGCGCAATCACCCGAAGTGCTTGCTGTAAGAAAATACACGCAGCAAAATGCGGGTACTATTATCAGCGAGTTTACTGAATTACTTTCTATATCCAATGTGGCTGCAGACAGGGCCGGTCTGCAAAAGAATGCAGCTTTTATTATGGAGATGATGAATAAACGGGGCATTCAAAAAGTACAACTGCTGCATGCTTCTACTGCAGGTGTACCGCCTTCTGTATACGGTGAAGTAATAGTACCGGGTGCAAAACAAACGCTTATTTTTTATGCGCACTATGACGGGCAGCCGGTGAACCCCGCACAATGGGCAAAAGGTTTAGAGCCGTTTGTACCAAAATTATTTTCAGCTGCCATCGACAAAGGCGGAACTCCTATTCCTTTTCCTGCTGACGGCAATTATAATAATGAATGGAGAATATATGCCCGCGGCGCTTCGGATGATAAAGCGGGTGTGGATGCAATACTGAATGCGTACGATGCGCTAACGAAAAGCGGGTTAACACCGGGCTGTAATCTTAAATTTTTCTTTGAAGGTGAAGAAGAAGCCGGTTCCCCGCATTTGAATGAGATACTGGATAAGTATAAATCCTTGCTGCAATCAGATCTGTGGATTATTTGCGACGGACCCGTTCATCAATCAGGGAAAAAACAAATTGTATTCGGTGTTCGCGGCGATACACATCTCGATCTTACGGTGTATGCTGCAAAGCGGCCCTTGCACAGCGGTCATTACGGCAATTGGGCGCCCAACCCCGCCCTGCTGCTGACCAAATTATTGGCATCTATGAAAGATGAAAACGGAAGAGTGACGGTAAAAGGATTTTATGATGATGTAACACCCTTAAGTCCATCTGAAAAAAAAGCATTGAAGGAAGTGCCTTCGGTGGATGAACAGATGAAAAATGAATTGGGTATAAGCAATGCAGAAATGCGGAGTGTTTCATTAAGTGATGCAGTGAATCTTCCCTCACTGAACATTAACGGTATGCAAAGCGGTAATGTTGGTAAAACTGCATCCAATCAAATACCGACATACGCCACGGCAGTTATTGACTTACGATTGGTATTGGGTAATGATTGGAAAAGACAACAACAAAAAGTAATAAATCATATAAAAGCACAGGGATACTATGTTACCGATCATGAACCTACGGATGAGGAAAGAAAAAAATATGCGAAGATCATTAAAGTAATACCCGGCGAAGACGGTATGAATGCACAACGTACATCGATGGATTTGCCGGTAATAAAAAAAGTGACTGATGCCGTTAAAACTACATCTAACGATCAAATTGTACTGCAGCCCACAATGGGTGGCAGCCTCCCGTTATATTTATTTGAAAAACACCTGGTCGCCAAAACCATTACGGTCCCCATTGCCAATCACGATAATAACCAGCATGCGGAGAATGAAAATATTCGTTTGAAAAATTTGTTTGACGGTATAGAAACAATGGCGGCGCTGATGATGATAAAGTGATTTATTTTTGCGTGAGGCCGGGCCCGTTGCTTTTTGCTTAGTCCTCCAATATGTACCGGTTTTAAAATAATTGTCGCAATTCGAAAACATTTTGATTATAAACTTTTTTTGGCAGCCTTATTGCTGTTAATTAAAGACCAAAAGTTGATAAAATGTCTTTAAAATTACAGTCTCGAAAACCTTTAGCTCTCAGTAATGTTACAGTAAATAAGCCCATGACTCAGCCAAAAGGGAAACGATATATTTTTGAAGAAGTAACAGCTTGCGAAATGTGCGGAGATGATTCGCAAGAACATATTGTTTTGGGACAAAGGCTTAATAAATCGCAGGGTTATTCTCCAAAAAAGAAAACCGGTATTTCAGTATCCGTAATGAAGTGTACCAAGTGCGACTTAATCTATGCACAACCAATCCCTGTTCCCTTTGATATTCAGGATCACTACGGCTCCACGCCTGAAAGCTACTGGAAGCCCCATTATTTTGAGTGGAAACCCGAATATTTTTCGGGTCCCGTTAATTTAATAAAGAAACTGCTCCCTTTTAAAGAGAATATGAAGGCGCTTGATATTGGAGCAGGTTTGGGTAAATGTATGATCTCTTTAGAAAAAGCAGGTTTTGAAACTTTTGGAGTTGAACCGTCAAAACCATTTTTTGAGCGGGCAATTTCCCATATGGGAATTTCGGCGGAAAAACTAAAACTTGGCATGATTGAAGACATCGATTATCCTGATGAAACTTTTGACTTTGTGAATTTTGGTGCGGTTTTCGAACACATGTACCACCCTGCTGAAAATTTAAAAAGAGCTTTAAAATATTTAAAGCCAAACGGCATTATTAGAATAGAAGTACCCTCGAGCAAGCACTTTGTTGCCAAGCTGATTAATCTTTATTACAGGTTAAGGGGTACCAACTATGTTACACATATCAGCCCCATGCATAAACCCTTTCATTTATATGAGTTTGGCCTGAAATCTTTTCAAGAACTTGGCTATAAACTTGGCTATAAAATGGAATATCATCAATACGATGTCTGTTCAATTCACAGTATACCTAAAATATTCCATCCGGTACTTGCTAAATATATGGAATGGACGAAAACGGGAATGCAGTTGACTGTTTACTTAAGGAAATGCTTTTAGAAAAAATTATCCTTTTTTACAAATTAAAAGGCAGGTGCCTTTCCGGTTGCAATAATTTACTGAACGTATATTACACTTTTTACGCACTTAATGATATGTGCTACCCTGTGCTTAACGTGCCGGTAAGTCTGTAAAATCCCCTCTGATATTTTAATGCCGGGAAACAAAGCCGCTCAACAAGTTACCCGCAATGCTGATTAAAACTATCTTCGCTAGTGTGTAAAGCAAGCGTAGTATGAAAATTTTCAATATGGTTTTTTGTCTCCTGTTTATCTTTTCGGCTGCGCTGCAGTATAATGATCCCGATCCGTATGTATGGATGCCGATTTATTTGTACGGCGCGGCATTGTGTTGGCTTGCTTTAAGGGGCAAGTACTATCCACGTGCATATATTGCCGGCATTTTGGTTTATTTGGCGTATGCATTGTACCTGTTTTTTGCAAAGGACGGCGTATTGGACCGGTTCAATAAACATGACGCTGAAAATATAGCCCAAACAATGGAATCGGACAAACCGTGGATAGAAGAAACAAGAGAGTTTTTCGGGTTAGTGATTTTGATTGCCGTGTTGTTTGTCAATTATATTCATGCAAAAAGAAAAACTATTACTAAAAAACAATTTAGTTAAAAAATAAATACATGGCTTATCTCCATTCTAATGTGACAGTACATAATTTTGATACAAGATCGCAGGCAGACATGTAAAGCGTTCCTTTTTAAAGCCCTGCTACTATCAAACTCGCTGCTATGCTTAAGTTATCTTTCATATTATTTTTTTGTGTTGCTTTAAAAAATCATTCTCCTGTCCATACAGTTTCATATACCGTAATCCAAAATACCAACATTGTTGATGTGATTGCCGGGCGGATCATACCTCATCAAACGATAATTATAAAAGACAGTCTTATCTCAAAAATATTCCGGCATAACAACCAAAAATTTCCCGCCAATGCCAAAATAATTGACGGGAAAAATAAATTCCTCATGCCCGGTTTATGGGACATGCATTTTCATCTTGCTTGGGATTCTGCAAATGACAGAGCATTATTCAATATACTGCTTCAATACGGTATTACCGGCATTCGTGATATGGGTGGCAGTTTAACAATTCTTAATAAATTTAAAAATGAAGTAAGGAACAATAAACAGATCGGTCCGGAAATTTTTGGAGCAGGCCCTATTATAGACGGCAACCCTCCCGTACAAAAGGATTTTAGCCTGCCCGTTGACAGCCTGACGGATATTACTTTTCAATTGGACAGTCTGAAAAACAACGGAACTGATTTCTTAAAAGTTTATTCGTTACTGAGAGAACCGGAGTTTAAAAAAATTGCAGATTATTCAAAAGCAAATCATATTCCTTTTGCCGGTCATTTATCGGAATATATTGAGTCCGAAATAGCCATAAAACTCGGCCAAAAAAGTATTGAACACCTGAACAGGTTGGATGAAATTTGGATAAAGGATAAAGAAAGAATGAAAGCCCTTGTAAAACTTATGAGAGATAATAATACTTGGCTTTGCCCCACTATTATTATCTATTATTTAAAATTACACATGGCTGATTCTGCTGCGATAATTCCTGAGCTTGAAAAATACATCAACCCGCAATTAAAAAATGAATGGGCAGCGGCAAAACAGGCAAGAATAAAAAAATTCAGCAATAAAGAAGAACTGCATAAACAAGAAGCATTGTTAAAACAACAAATGAATTTGTTGGCTTTTTTATACAGCCAAAAAATAAAGCTGTTGGCAGGAAGCGATTTTGCCGGAATGCCTTTTGTGTATCCGGGCATTGGCCTGCACAAGGAACTTGAGCTAATGGTACAATCAGGAATACCCGCAGCAGAAGTACTGAAAGCTGCAACTATCAACCCTTCTGTTTATTTAGGAATTGAAAATAAATATGGCTCAGTTGCACCGGGGAAATATGCCGATTTAATATTACTGAATAAAAACCCGTTGGCAAATATAAAAAATACGCTAACCATATTTAAGGTATTCAAAAAGGGCCGGCAGGTTAATTAACCAAAAACTGCATATATAAATTACCTTCGCCGCTTCCCGAATAATTATTTTACTTTTGAAATACAATAGAAACCGTATGGCTTTGCAAAAAGAAATAAGAATGGTTCCCGACTTTCGTCTTTCGCCGCGGATAGACCAGGTAGGTGTAGAAGAAAGAGTATCCCGTTTTACCAAACGCAGCATTAAAAAAGAAAGTAAAGTAGCGGGACTGAAAATGGCGTTGAGCATGATTGATCTTACTACGCTGGAGGGAAAAGATACGCCGGGAAAAGTAAAACAACTTTGTTACAAAGCCATGCATCCGCACGACTCGTTGGAAAACATTCCAACCGTAGCCGCTATTTGTGTGTACCCGAGTATGGTTAAAACGGCTAAAAAAGCATTGGAAGGTTCCAAAATAAAAGTAGCTTCCGTGGCTACCGGTTTCCCGAGCGGGCAGGCGCCGCGGGATGTAAAAATTCGTGATACGAAATACGCCGTCAGTGAAGGAGCCGATGAAGTGGATATGGTAATCAGCCGCGGTAAATTTTTGGCCGGTGAATATAATTTTGTATTTGATGAAATAGGTGCGATAAAAGAAGCCTGCGGAGATGCAAGACTGAAAGTAATTTTAGAAACAGGTGAATTGACCACATTGGATAAAGTGCGCAGGGCTAGTGATATTGCCATGCATGCCGGCGCCGATTTTATAAAAACATCAACCGGTAAAATACAACCGGCCGCCACCATGCCTGTAACATTGGTGATGCTGGAAGCCATCAAAGATTTTTATTACAGTACCGGTAAAATGATTGGTATGAAACCGGCGGGCGGTATTTCAAAATCGAAAGCGGCATTGCATTATTTGGTAATGGTAAATGAAGTGTTGGGAGAAGATTGGTTAAACAATCATTGGTTTCGTTTCGGAGCCAGCAGTTTGGCAAATGATATATTGATGCAATTGGTAAAAGAAAAAACGGGGGTATATCAAAGTGCGGATTATTTTTCAATAGATTAGGCCCGCCCCATCCCGACCTTCCCCCAAGGGGAAGGCCACCAACGCACATATCCGCTTAATGGAAATTCTTTCAAAAAAAAGATTTTCCGATATTGCTGAATCAAGTTCTAAAGCTAATGTGGAAGGTGTGAAGTTGATTAATAAATTGAAGCACCGCTTCCTCTCCTTGAGAGAGGAAGATGGAAGGTGAGGCCAAATAAAAAAATTAAAATGTCAGTAACAGCAAAAACAAAAAAGACGATTGCGAAAAGCAATGGTTTACCGAAGTTGAAATTCAACACGGGTTGGGAATATGCGCCTGCGCCTGAAAGCCGCAGCCATATAAAACTGAAAGACCGTTACGAATTATTTATTGACGGAAAATTTGTAAAGCCGCAAAGCGGCCGGTACTTTGATACCATCAACCCCGCCAATGAAGAAAAATTAGCATCGGTAGCGGAAGCTAATACAGCTGATGTAGATAAAGCGGTAAAAGCGGCAAGAACGGTCTATGAAAAAGTATGGAAGAAGATGCCGGCTACCGAAAGAGCTAAATATATTTTTCGCATCTCCCGCATGATACAGGAACGTGCAAGAGAATTCGCCATCATTGAATCATTGGATGGCGGCAAAACCATTCGCGAATCAAGAGATGTAGATGTGCCGCTGGCCGCCAATCATTTTTTTTATTATGCGGGCTGGGCCGATAAATTGGATTATGCATTTCCCAATCGCAAACCTTCTTCATTAGGTGTAGCCGCGCAAATTATTCCGTGGAATTTCCCATTGTTGATGGCCGCCTGGAAAATTGCACCTGCATTGGCAACGGGTAATACCGTTGTGTTAAAACCGGCAGAGACTACTCCGCTTACAGCATTGAAACTGGCAGAAATAATTCAGGAATCCGGGTTGCCCGATGGTGTGGTAAATATTATTACCGGCGCCGGCGCCACCGGGGCCGATATGGTTTATCATAATGATGTAAATAAAATTGCATTTACCGGCAGTACCGATGTTGGAAAAATAATTCAACGTGCGGTGGCAGGGACAGATAAAAAAGTAACATTGGAGTTAGGGGGTAAAGCTGCTAATATCATTTTTGAAGATGCAGCGATTGACCAGGCCGTGGAAGGTATCATCAATGGTATTTATTTTAACCAGGGGCATGTTTGTTGCGCCGGTTCAAGACTGTATGTACAGGAATCCGTTTTTGATATTGTATTAAGAAAATTAAAGGACCGTATTGAAACATTGATTGTCGGAGACCCGCTTGACAAGAATACGGATATCGGCGCTATCAATTCGAAGAGCCAGTTGGACATTATCAATAAATATATTGCCATTGGTAAAAAAGACGGCGCCGAAATGTATCAAAGCAGTTGCCCTATTCCGCGTAAAGGATTTTATTGCAGACCTACTTTGTTTACCAATGTATCGCAAAGCCATCGTATAGCGCAGGAAGAAATTTTCGGACCGGTTTTGGCTATTCAAACTTTCAGAACCGATGAAGAAGTGATTGAAAAAGCAAATAACACGCCCTATGGTTTAAGCGCCGGGGTGTGGACAGATAAGGGTTCTAAAATTTTTAATATGACAAGTAAAATGAGAGCCGGTGTGATCTGGGCAAATACTTTTAATAAGTTTGATCCTACCTCTCCATTCGGCGGCTATAAAGAAAGCGGCTATGGCAGAGAGGGCGGATTGCATGGATTGTCGGCGTATCTCACTTTTTAAAGGTTTAAGAGTTTAATGGTTTAATAGTTCAATGATTTTAAAAGTAACTGATAAAATATATTACATAAAAATAAATTAAATTACCATGGCATCTATCAAAAGATTCTAAGATATTGAAGCCTGGAAGTTATCAAAAAAGATGTGTGACAAATTAGGAGAATTACTTGATGAGGGAAATTTTAAAAATAACTTCAGGCTGATTGGTCAAATTGAAGGATCATCCGGATCCGTTATGGACAATATTGCCGAAGGGTTTGAAAGAGGAACGAGGGCCGAGTTTATACAGTTTTTGGGTTATGCTAAAGGCTCCTGCGGCGAATTCAGATACCCAGCTATACCGTGCTATGAATAGAAAATATATTACTAAAGAACAGTTTGATGAGTTTTTTTATAACAGCAATAAGAACAAGTGCTATGTTACAAAAACTAATTGAATATCTTCAACAAACAAATGTAAAAGGCGTTCGCAAAAAAGAACCCTTAAACTCTTAAACATTTAAACTATTAAACGTTTATAATGGAAAAAATAATTATAAAAGAGAAACCTGCTTTCAGCAGTAACGGAGCGAAAGAAAAAAAATCTTCTTCAAAAAGATTGGAAGTGCTGAAGACATATAAAATTTATATCGGCGGACAGTTTCCAAGAACTGAATCGGGTCGCTATTATATTGCTGTAAATAATAAAGGCGGGCAATTGGCCAATGTATGTTTAAGTTCAAGAAAAGATTTTCGTGATGCGGTAGTATCGGCAAGAGGCGCATTCAAAAGTTGGGCCGGTCGTGCGGCATTTAACCGCGGGCAAATACTTTACCGTATAGCCGAAATGCTGGAAGGAAGAAAAGCACAGTTTATTGATGAACTAATAAAACAAGACGCTTCGAAAGCCGCTGCGTTGAAAGAAGTGGATACCGCGATAGATCGCCTTGTTTACTATGCAGGTTGGTGCGATAAGTATCAACAAATATTCAGTTCGGTAAACCCGGTGGCTTCTTCGCATTTTAATTTTTCCGTACCCGAACCTACCGGTGTAGTAACCGCCATTGCCGATCAGCAAAGTTCTTTGTTGGGATTGGTTTCGGTAATCGCACCCGTTATTGCCGGCGGTAATACTTGTATTATACTGGCTTCAGAAACCAAACCGCTTTGCTCTATCACTTTTGCCGAAGTAATTAATTCATCCGATGTACCGGGCGGTGTGGTAAATATTTTAACCGGCAAACCTTCTGAATTAGCTTCGCAGTTTGCCGCTCATATGGATGTAAATGCCGTGTTGTATTGCGGCAGAGTTAATGAAGCTTTACAAAAAGAGATTCAGGAAAAAAGCGTCACTAATGTAAAAAGGGTTGTATTTTATAATAATATTAACCTTTATTCCGAAACGGGTCAGTCGCCTTATTACATCTTGGATACACAGGAAATTAAAACCACCTGGCACCCGATAGAAAGTATCGGTGATGGCGGCGGCAAATATTAAACCCTTAATTTCGCGGCAAGATTTTTGCACCCATCCCAAAAAATTAAAAAATAGTAATGAAAACGCTTTTAGCAGTATTGATTTTCTTAAGCAATCTTAATCTTTCCGCACAAATAACTACGCCGGTAAAGGATTCATCCTCGGTAACGGTACATAAAGATCCGCGGATTGATTTATTGGTAAAAAAGCAAGCTGAGGTAAATAAGAAAACAGGCGGTATCGGCGGCACCAAAGATGATAATAAAGGCTTCCGGCTGATGGTATTGATTACAACGAAAAGAGAAGATGCGAATAAAGCAAGAACATTGTTGTATACAACTTTTCCCGAACTGAAACACTGGCTCAGCTTTCAATCGCCCTATTATAAAATAAAAGCCGGAAATTTTAAAGAAAGAAGCGAGGCTGATGTATATCGCAGAAAACTGAATGTTTATTTCCCCCGGGGTGTATTTGTAATGCCCGATACGATTGAAGTAAAAGAAAAGGACAAAAAAGAAGAAGAGGACAATAAGAAAAAATAATATCGTCAAAAAAGTAATAAATAAACATCCATCTCAGATATACGGGATGGATGTTTTATTTTTGACAAACCAATATGATTGATTGATACCGGTCCTTTCCACCCGCTATAAAATATTATGCTTAAAGAAAAAATAAAATCGCTGGCCGCTTCGTACGCTGCTGAATTCATTGAAGTGCGCCGTCACTTACATAAAAACCCTGAGTTAAGCTACCTGGAGTTTGAAACGTCAAAATTTGTACAGGAAAAATTAACCGGCTACGGAATACCATTTGAAATTAAAGCTACTACGGGAGTCATAGGTTTAATAAAGGGAAAGAATCCCGGTAAAAAGATAATTGCACTGCGTGCCGATATGGATGCGCTGCCGATAAAAGAAGAAAATGATGTTCCTTATAAATCAGTGAAAGAAGGTGTAATGCATGCCTGCGGACATGATGTACACACTACTTGTTTATTAGGCGCTGCAAAAATTTTAAATGAATTGAAAGATGAATGGGAAGGAACGGTGAAATTAATTTTTCAACCCGGCGAAGAAAGAAACCCCGGAGGTGCAAGTATATTAATTAAAGAAGGCGTATTGGAAAACCCGAAGCCTCAGTGCATTTTCGGTTTGCATGTACACCCGGGTTTACCAATTGGCAAACTGAGTTTCAGGGCCGGCAAAGTAATGGCCAGCGCCGATGAAATTTATATTACGGTAAAAGGAAAAGGCGGTCATGCCGCTGCGCCGCATCTTTGTATCGATCCCATTGTTATAACTTCGCATCTTGTTATCGGTTTACAACAAATTGTAAGCAGAAATAATAATCCGCATAATCCGTCAGTACTATCCATTACGGCAATGAACGGAGGTACTACTACCAATGTAATTCCCAACGAAGTAAAACTGATGGGTACTTTCCGTGCCATGAATGAAGAGTGGCGTTTCGCCGCACATGAATTAATAAAAAAACAATGCAGTCATATTGCGCAAAGTATGGGCGGGCAAATTGATTTGCATATTGATATTGGCTACCCCACCGTGTATAATAATGAATTGCTGAATGATACGGCAAAAATCGCGGCAGCAGAATATTTCGGCGAAGAAAACATTGAAGAAACGGAATTAAGAATGGGCGCCGAAGATTTTGGCTATTACAGTCAGCTAATACCCGGCTGCTTTTATCGCCTCGGTGTAATGAACAAATCAAAAGGAATAACAAGCGGTGTACACACACCTACTTTTAATATAGATGAGGATGCCATTGAGAAAGGAATGGGAATGATGGCCTGGTTAGGCGGCGGCATTTCAATACCCTGTAAGATGTAATTCCACCTAAGATTTCCACGTAGTTCTTTGAACTACTTAGTAAATCAAGATGGTCCCGCACGTGCGGGATGTCGACAAAGAACTGATTGCCCACCCGTGCCGGAATGGACGGGGATTATTCACATCTTATATTCGGCATAAACCGAAATCAGCTTGTTTAGCAAAAAGGTTAATCACCAACGGCTACGTACATTTTTGAGAGTTATGATGACTAAAACGTTCTTGAGCAGAAGCTCCTACCGACTGTCTTGAATACAGTACGATGTAATAGTCTCTAATTCATTATTGTCATTGAACTCATATACATCGCAGGCAGAAACAAATGCAACTCGTTTACTATCCCTAATAAACTCTGCAGTTCCGTTAATGGCAACCCGATTATTGTCAGCTATTACATTTGCCGTAATAAAGTTCGTTGTCACTGACTTAAAATAATTTGCAGTTTGTTCGCAGTTCGCAACTACAGCTTTTTTCCCTTCAAAGTAATTTTCACCAACAACAGTCCACTTTACCTTGTCTGACAAATACTGATTGACCAATTCAAACTTCCCGTTTGAAAACGCTTCTGCTATCTCTTTTTTTGTCATTTTGATCATTAAATTGTCGTAAACTTTTTTTCCGGCCCGTGTCCCTTAAGAAGACGCTCACAACAATGACCGCTAACGATTTGATTATCTCCAATCATCAATTTCGATTTCACCTTTCATATAAAATTTACACTGGCCAGCTATACGTACCCTGTCGCCCCAAAGTCCCAACCACAACTCGCCGCCGCGTTTACTTAATTGTTTGGCGTGCATTTTTTTCTTATTCAATTTTTCGGCCCAAAAAGGTATGAGCTGCGAATGCGCCGAACCGGTAACGGGGTCTTCATCTACACCCGATGCAGGGCCAAAAAATCTTGAAACAAAATCTACATCTCCCGTGCCGGGTGCGGTAATCATAACGTTTTCACCCGTCTTTTTAATTTTTGCAAAATCAGGGCTGCATTTTTTTACGGCATCTTCATTATTCAGTTCTATTAAGTAATCACGGTGCTTGTATACGCCCACAATTTCTACGCCGCCCAATGCTTCACGCAGTTCTTCGGGGTAAATATCAATTCGTTCCGGCTTCCAACTGGGAAAATCCAAATAAAAAACATCGGATATCCTTTCTACAGTAAGTAACCCGCTCTTGGAATGAAAATTTATTTTAGTTTCTTTATATCCCAAATAAGTATATAATACAAAACCCGACGCAAGTGTAGCATGTCCGCACAAATCCATTTCCACAGTAGGTGTAAACCATCTTATCTCATAAAAAGATTCTTTCTTTACAAAAAAAACTGTTTCGCTTAAATTATTCTCCATCGCAATTTTCTGCATCAGCTCATCATCGAGCCATTCCCGCAACGGCACAACAGCCGCAGGATTCCCGCAAAATAATTTATTTGCAAACGCATCAACTTGATAAATCGTCAGGCTCATTTATTTTATTTTAGTATCAAAAAAATAATTGACAATTGGCAATAAGCAATTGACAAAATGTAATGGGTAGATTTAATAGTTACCGGTGTTTTCGTCGTGTACATAACACTCTTTTGATCTCTTTAATTATCTTTATACTCTTTTCAATTTATTTTGACTTTTGACTTTTGACTTTTGACTTTTGACTTTTGACTTTTGACTTTTGACTTTTGACTTTAGCCGTCACTCTCTCATCATCTCCTTTATCACAGCTTCTATTTCTTCAGCATTGGGTTTGCTGAAATAATCACCGTCGCTGCCATACGACGGACGATGTGCCTTACCTGTAATTGTTCTGGGTGCTACATCAAGATGTTTGTAACCACCTTGCTCTTCCATTACTTTATTAAACATGTAAGCAGCGGCTCCTCCGGGCACATCTTCATCAATAAATACAATACGATTTGTTTTTTTGAGTGATGCAAGAATGGTATGATCGTTATCAAAAGGCAATAGTGTTTGTACATCTATTACTTCGCAACTGACGCCCTGCGCCTCCAATACTTTTACCGCTTCATCAATAATGCGCAATGTAGAGCCGTAGGATACAATGGTAATATCATCTCCTTCTTTCAATACTTCCGGCTTACCCAGCGGTACGGTGAATTCTTTTATGTTCGTCGGTAATTTTTCCTTTAAGCGATAACCGTTCAGACATTCTATAACTATGGCCGGGTCATTACTTTTTAATAATGTATTGTACATACCAACGGCCTGCACCATATTACGCGGTACGCATACATACATGCCGCGCAATGCATTTATCACCATACCCATAGGCGAGCCGCTGTGCCAAATACCTTCCAGCCGATGGCCTCTTGTTCTTATAATTACCGGGCAACTTTGTCCGCCCTTGGTTCTGTAATGCGTAGTGGCCACGTCATCGCTCAATGGCTGCAGACCGTACAACAAATAATCTAAATATTGAATTTCGGCAATAGGTCGCAATCCGCGTAAAGCCATACCTATCGCCTGTCCCATAATAGTTAACTCACGAATACCTGTATCAAAAATTCTTTCCTCGCCGTGTTTTACCTGCAAGCCGCTGAAGCCCTGGTTTACATCGCCAATAAAACCAAGGTCCTCGCCAAAAGCAACTACTTTGGGATTATGTGTAAATAGTTCATCAAAATACCTATTCAATACTTCGTACCCGTTAATGGGTTTTGCATCAGCATCAAAAGCGGGTTTTACAGCTTCTACTTTTAAGGCACTCTTTGGTCCTTCATTGTATAAAAAAGAATTATAAAGGCTTTTACTCTCAGCCAGTAAATCATTATAATAATCTTTTAACCAAAACGCCGAATCATGATTGCCGGCAATATTACCGGCCGCATTAATGGCTTTTAATACTTCCCTGCGCAACGGCTCCCTGTTAGATGAAAGCTCGGCCGACAGTTTTTTTAACACCATTGTCTTATCCGGTAAGTTGGCGGCCATGTTATCAATCAATTCAACGGTTTTTTGCAATTGGGCTTTTATCGGCGCCTGGTATTTTTCCCAAGCCGCAGCTTTACATTCACGTACATGTTGCTTGGCTTTCTCTTCTATTGTTTCCAATTCTTCTTCATCGGCCAATGTATTTTCTACAACCCATTCTTTTAATTTTTTTATACCATCCCATTCTCTTTCCCACTCAAGCCTGCCGGGGTCTTTATATCGTTCATGACTACCCGATGTGGAATGCCCCTGCGGCTGCGTCATTTCGTCTACATGAAATAAACAAGGCGTATGCGTTTCTCTTGCCAATCGTATGCCTTCCTCAAAAACTTCGCACATGCCGGCATAGTCCCAACCTTTTACTTTGTAAATATTAAATCCGTTGCTGTCATCTGTTTTTTGAAAACCGCTCAGTACTTCCGAAATAGAAGCCTTGGTTGTTTGAAATTTTTTGGGCACCGAAATACCATAGCCGTTATCCCAAACACAAATAGCCAATGGTACCTGTTGTACACCGGCGGCGTTTACCGTTTCCCAAAAATGTCCTTCGCTGGTAGATGCATCGCCGATAGTAGCAAAACAAACTTCATTGCCGTTATTGGAAAGCGATTTGAATTGTTTCAATTGCGGAATATGCCGAAAACTTTTTGATGCCAGCGCCAAACCCAAACCTCTGGGCATTTGCCCCGCAGTAGGCGCTATATCAGCCGAAATATTTTTTGTATAAGCCAAGTCTGCCCATTCGCCGTTATCATCTACATTTCTTGTAGCAAAATGTGCATTCATTTGGCGGCCGGCACTGAAAGGATCGTTGTTTAAATCCGGATCCGAATATAATTGGGCGAAGTATTGCTCAACCGTACACAAGCCGGCGGCAAAAACAAAAGTCTGATCCCTGTAATACCCGCTCCTGAAATCTCCGGGTTTAAAAAACTTTGCCAATGCTACCTGGGCCACTTCCATACCGTCTCCAAAAATGCCAAACTTCGCTTTACCCGTCAACACCTCTTTCCTGCCCAGCAAACTCACCTCACGACTCATACAAGCGACTCGAAAGTCATTGAGTACTTCATTCCTGAAGTTATCAAACGATAATTTCTCTTCCGCGAGTTGTTGAGCTGTTTGGTTTTGTTCCATTGGACAAATGTAAATATATAGGTACAGAAAAAATCAGTTGGCAAAACATAAATTCTCCCCACGAAATTGACTTTAAAATGACGACACCGACTGTAAAAAACCTCCGGAATACCCAAATTCTATTCACTTCGCCAAATCATTTCACCAAATACGCCTTTAAAGTGAACACTGAAAGGGTTAATAGAATGATAGTCAGTGGTTTTAATACGTAGATTCACTATCAAATAAAATCATAAAAAAAATAAAACATTCGGGAGAATTGCACTCTTTGGCAACCAATTTGTAACTTAGCTTGTCTTAATCTTTTATTTATGAAAAAAATATTCTTACTTACCGCGGGGCTGGCAATAATTAACCTGCTTTCAGCGCAAACAGTTACCGACAGTCACGCCGGGCATAATCATGAAAAAGCTGCTGTCACGGCAAAACCCGTCAGCGAAGATTTTCTTTCTATAAAAGAAACTTCACATGATTTCGGCAAAATACCGCAAGGCAAACCCGTCTATTATACTTTCGAAATAACAAACACCGGGAAAGAGCCTTTGAAATTGGATAACGTACAGGCAAGTTGCGGATGCACAACTCCCGAATGGAACAGGGAAGCCATAGCACAGGGTGCAACGGATAAAATAAAAGTTGGTTACAATGCGGCGGCCGAAGGTTATTTTGAAAAACCGGTAACTATTACCTACAATGGCTCACAATCAAAAGTATTAACAATAAAAGGTACGGTATGGAAAGCTCCTGCGGGTTCTGCGCCGGCCAATGCCTCCGTTCAATTTTTAAAACAACAAAATCAATAATAAAATGAAAAAACCGGTATTATTCGCAGCAGCTCTTTTATTTGGCTTTGCTGTAATGGCGCAAAAAAAAGCTGACAACGTAATAAAATTCAAGAAAGAAGTACATGATTTTGGTAAAATAAAACAAGGCATTCCTGTTACTACTGAGTTTATGTTTACCAATATAAGCAACGAACCTGTGGTAATAGAAAGTGCAACTGCAAGTTGCGGATGCACAACCCCGGTAAAACCTGAAGCACCTGTAATGGCCGGCGCTGAAAATAAAATTGTTGCGGGCTTTAATGCTGCTTCGCCGCAAGTTTTCGAAAAAAGTATTTATATAAAAATTGTTGGTGTAACCGAAACAAAAGAAGTAAGAATAAAAGGCGAAGTGCTTGATGCCGCCGCCTATGATGCTTACATAAAAGCAAACCCGGCAAAATCCCCTCCGGCTGCACCTGCCACTGCTGCTGTAAAGACAACTAAAAAATCTAAAAAAGCAGTTACTGCTCCAAAAGCAAAAACGAAATAAGAAGATCGCAACGTACATAAATAAGTCCCTGCATTCAAAAGTGCAGGGATTTTTTTATGCTTTTGGGCAATGACCCTGTTTTCGGTATTTTCGCAAACCTTTCTTATTATTCCCGAATGCGGCGCTGAACATGGATATGTTTGCATAATTACCGGCAGAAAGCACGGGATAATGAGCAAAGGCTAAATACCGAAGAAAAAAATGAATCAACCGAAAAGATATTTAATTACAGCAGCATTACCTTATGCCAATGGCCCGGTGCATATAGGGCACCTGGCAGGCTGTTATTTACCGGCCGATATATATGTGCGTTACCTGCGTGCGCAGAAAAGAGATGTAAAATTTATTGGCGGCAGTGATGAGCATGGCGTACCCATTACCATTCGTGCCATGAAAGAAGGCATTACCCCGCAGCAGGTAGTTGATAAATTTCATGCGATTATAAAAGAAAGTATGGAGCAAATGGGAATATCGTTTGATATTTATTCCCGCACATCCAATAAAGTACATCACGAAACCGCATCCGCTTTTTTTTTAAAATTATATAACGACGGCCTGTTTGAAGAAAAAGAAACGGAGCAGTATTACGACGAAACCACTAAAACTTTTTTAGCGGACAGGTACATTATCGGTACCTGCCCGGTTTGTGCCAATCCTAATGCCTATGGCGACCAGTGCGAAAAATGCGGCAGTACTTTATCACCTGAGCAATTAATTAACCCGCGCAGCACATTGAGTGATGCCGTGCCGGTAAAAAAGAAAACAACGCATTGGTATTTCCCTTTGCAAAACTATGAAGCATGGTTGAAGGAATGGCTTCTTGAAGGACACAAAGAATGGAAGAACAATGTATATGGTCAATGCAAAAGTTGGTTGGACAGCGGTTTACAAAGTCGCGCCATGACAAGAGACAGCAACTGGGGAATAAAAGTTCCTTTGGAAAACGCTCAGGGAAAAGTATTGTACGTATGGTTTGATGCGCCCATCGGGTATATCAGCGCTACCAAAGAATTAACCGATCAATGGGCAGATTATTGGTGCAAAGAAGACCTGCCTGCCGGACAGGCAGGTACCAAGCTGGTACATTTTATCGGTAAGGATAATATCGTATTTCATTGCATCATTTTTCCGGCCATGTTAAAAGCACACGGCAATTTTGTATTGCCGGATAATGTACCGGCCAATGAATTTCTAAATATTGAAGGAGAAAAAGTTTCTACCAGTCGCAATTGGGCGGTATGGGTAAATGAATATGTAAAAGATTTTCCGGGTTGTGAAGATGTGTTGAGGTATGTATTATGTGCCAACGCACCCGAAACAAAAGACAATGATTTTACATGGAAAGATTTCCGGGACAGGAATAACAGTGAATTGGTAAGCATCTTTGGAAACTTTGTAAACCGTACTTGGGTATTGATGCATAAACTCTGCGGAGGCAAAGTACCTAAACTGCATGAAGATATTTTGGATGAAAAAGACAAAGCGCTGATAGAAGAAATTCGAAATGCAAAAGTAAAAGTTGAAAACTTACTGGAAGAATTTAAGTTCCGCGATGCGTTGTTTGAAGTGATTGATCTCAGCAGGAAGGGAAATAAATATTTACAAGAAAAAGAACCCTGGATTGTCGCTAAACAATTAGAGACTCCGCAAGTCTCCTCCTTGGGGGGAGATTTAGAGGGGGCCGCTCAAAAACAAATAGACAATTGTTTACACCTTTGTTTACAGTTAACAGCCAACCTTGCTGTGCTGATCAATCCTTTTTTACCAACTACGGCAAAAAAAATGCTGGGGATGATGAAAGTAGTGGATAAAATGCTGGATTGGGAAAATGCCGGTAAAATAAAATTATTGAGTGTAGGTTACAGTTTAAGAGAACCGCAATTATTATTCAGGATAATTGAAAATGAAGAAATTATTGCGCAGGTGGAAAAGTTGAAAGCGGCCTCCCTAAATCCCTCCCAAGGAGCTGAAGGCAAAATGCAAAACGCTGAAAGCAATGAGCATTTAGCTTTAAGCATTAAGCCTGCCATTCAGTTCGATGATTTTGCAAAAATTGATTTAAAAGTAGGTACAATAATTTCCGCGGAAAAAGTAGCAAAAGCAGATAAGCTTTTAAAATTAGAAGTTGATTTGGGATTTGAGAAAAGAATAATTGTATCCGGTATTGCGCAGCATTTTAAACCCGAAGATATTATAGGTAAGCAGGTAACCATTGTGGCCAATCTTGCTCCGCGAAAAATGAAAGGCATAGAAAGTAACGGTATGATATTGATGGCTGAAGATGCGGACGGAAAGTTGAAGTTTATAAATCCGGATGAAGTTGCTGCAAACGGGTCGAAAGTTTCTTAGCAGCAAAAAAATTAATTCTTATTAAGTATCCTCTCCGGGCTGCCTTCTTCAAGATAGCTTTTCAACCTGTAACAGGTTTTATGACCTATCATATCAATTGTATCGTCGTAAATTTTTTTCATTACACCTTTAAATCCGTGACGATGTATTAAGATCATTTCGGTTTCCGTCTCATTAATAGCAGTGAAAGAAATATGCAGGAAAATGTTTTCCATTTTTCCCAAGGGAGAAGTATATAAAATTTTATCGACCTCGATAATGTTTTGCTCGGTGTCAATATTTTTTACAATACCGAAAACAGCATGTTCGGCTCCGGAGTTAGGGAGGCCCCACGTGAGATAAAACATACCGCCTTGATATGGCTCAATAGTACCGTCAATGGCTTTCCACCAGGTTTTTATGCGGTTTAAATCAAGGAATGCAAGCATACCGCTGACAGGATCTCCTGTATAAGGCATTGTCGCTTTCACAAAATCATCACCGGTCTCAATCGTCGTTTCTCTTATCATAACATACATATGAACGAAAAATTTGCCCCAAAAGGATAAACAAAACGTGGTATTCGATAAAAAGTGAAAATTGAGCGATTGTTCGCATAAAAAAGCGGTCGGTGTGCAGTCTGAATTTGCGTAAGTCAGTAAAATCTATAGCTTTAGAATGGTTTTATATTGGCTTTTAAAATTATAGAAGCATACTTTTTTGCGAGTAAGGAACATTTTATACCGTCGCAAAAAATAATTTTTCCGGTCCTCTGCCGCCTTAAACTAATATGCTTTGATCTTTATAAACTTATTTGCGGGATATCAGTTACCCTTTTACCCATTTTATACTAACTTCGACTAAAATAGTTGTTTAACTAACCAATTTTAAAAACGAAGTATTTGCACGGAAATTTTGCGCTAAAACGACGGTTCCTTGCAGGTCATTTAAAGTTTAACTTATGAATCGTACGATTAAAAAAGTAGCTGTTCTTGGCAGCGGTGTTATGGGTTCAAGAATTGCCTGTCATTTTGCAGGTATTGGCGTGCAGGTATTGCTATTAGATATTGTTGCCCCCCAACCCCCTGAAGGGGGAGATGGAAAAGCATTTGATAAGAACAGGATTGTAAACGATGCATTGGCCGCTGCTATCAAATCAAATCCCTCTCCTGTTTATCATAAGGATGCTGTTAAAAAAATAAAGACCGGCAATTTTGATGATAACATGAAAGATATTGCCGGCTGCGATTGGACAATTGAAGTAGTTGTAGAAAGATTGGATATAAAACAAATAGTATTTGAACAGGTTGAAAAATACAGGAAACCCGGTACACTTATCACTTCCAATACTTCGGGTATTCCCATACACATGATGGCGGAAGGAAGAAGCGATGATTTCAAAAAACATTTTTGCGGTACGCATTTTTTTAATCCGCCGCGTTATTTACGTTTATTAGAAATTATACCTACACCGCATACCGATCCCGCCATTGTTGATTTCTTAATGCATTACGGCGATTTGTTTTTAGGGAAAACAACTGTATTGTGCAAAGACACACCTGCTTTTATTGCTAACAGGGTTGGTGTATTTGGCATGATGGCGATTATGAATGCCATGGAAAAAATGCAATTAAGCATTGATGAAATTGATTCGTTAACAGGTCCTGTTATCGGCCGTCCAAAATCGGCAACATTCCGCACAGCGGATGTAGTAGGTATTGATACCTTGGTAAAAGTAGCAAAAGGTGTAGCGGATAATTGCCCCAATGATGAAGCAAAAAATATTTTTACCATACCGGCTTGGTTAGATAAAATGATATGCAAATAATTGGCTGGGAGATAAAACAGGTCAAGGATTTTTTAAGAAAACAAAAGGCGGGGCCGGGGAGAAAGAAATTCTCACATTGAATTTACAAACCATGGAATATGGTCCGCGGGTGAAATCAAAATTTGCGACACTTGAAGCTGCTAAACCCATTGATGATTTAAAAATGCGACTTAAAGTACTATTTCAGGGTACTGATAAAGCCGGTGAATTTTATCGTCAGTTTCATTATTCATTATTCTCCTATATCTCTCATCGCATTCCTGAAATCAGTGACGAACTTTATCGGGTAGACGATGCCATGATGGCCGGCTTTGGTTGGGAAATAGGCGCTTTTGAAAGTTGGGATGTATTGGGTGTGGTAAAAACAACAGAGGCCATGAAAGCAGCAGGCTATAAAGTTGCTCCCTGGGTAGATGAAATGATTGCAAAAGGAATAACCAATTTTTATAAAGTAGAAAATAATATTAAAAAGTATTATTCCATCTCATCGGGCTCTTACCAAAGCCCCTCCTCGGGAGGGGTTGGGGAGGCTGCATTTATTGTAATGAAGAATTTTGAAAACGAAACGGTTTGGAAAAATTCAGGTTGCCGTACGTATCATTTAGGCAATGACGTGTTGGGATTGGAATGGTACACAAAGATGGGAAGTATTGGCGGCGAAGTATTGGAAGGTGTACAAAAATCTATTGCATTGGCCGAAGAAAAATACAAGGGATTGGTGATAGCCAATGAAGGAACCAATTTTTCTGCAGGAGCTAATGTGGGTATGATATTTATGCTGGCCTTGGAACAGGATTATGATGAAATAGATATGGCCATCCGCCAATTTCAGCAAAGCATAATGCGGGTAAGGTATTCAAGTATTCCGGTAGTAGTAGCTCCTCACGGGCTTGCATTAGGCGGCGCTTGCGAAATGAGTATGCATGCCGATAAAGTAATTCCCGCTGCTGAAACGTATACGGGCTTGGTAGAAGTAGGCATTGGTGTAATACCCGGCGGCGCCGGTACCAAAGAGTTTGTATTAAGAGCCGCCGATGAAATGCATGACGGCGAACCTGAGACGATTACATTGCAAAATCGTTTCTTAGCAATAGCTACGGCGAAGGTTGCTACCTCAGCTTACGAAGCATTTGATTTAGGCATTTACAGAAAGGGAAAAGATACGGTAAGCATTAACCAGAGCCGCAGAATAGCCGAAGCAAAACAAGCTGTTATTGATTTATATGATGACGGCTATACCATGCCGGTACAAAGAACTGATATTAAAGTATTGGGCAGCTCTGCATTGGGCGCCATGCTTGCCGGTATAAACGGTATGCGGCAAGCCAACTATGCAACAGAACACGATGCGGTAGTAGCAAAAAAATTGGCGTATGTAATGTGTGGCGGCGATTTAAGCGAACCTACATTGGTGAATGAACAATATTTATTGGACCTGGAAAGAGAAGCATTCCTTTCACTTTGCGGCGAAAAGAAAACACTGGAAAGAATACAGAGTGTATTGAAAAGCGGAAGCCGTTGAGGAATTAAAAATGGGAACTGCAGAACTCGACATATTACACAAACAACTCACCATACACTCATGGGTAATTACCTACGGTACATTGGCAACTTCTGAATTGACTGAACAAATACGGGAAGAAATTGAAGCGATGTGGAATGATGTAAAAGGAATTGTGCGCCTTAAACGTGAACAGTATGATGTGCGATTTCGCATTGAAGCTTATATGCGAAAAGATTTGCGACCCGATGACATTTACGGAAATTACAATCCTAAAAACAATTACTTCCGTATAGAGGAATATGCGAGAGGAAATATTTCTTTTGTAGATGACCTGGGCAGCAATACCGGTTACTGGATGATGGAAAATTTATACAAAGGCTCTACTACCGCCGCTCATGAATACGGACATACTTTAGGTTTGGCGCATCCCGAAGATATGGACCTTCGCGGGCAGGGCCGCCCGGGTATTATGTATGCACGGGGTACTTTAGTTGATCCCGAATTCCAGTATGATCCTTCCAAACCTGCCGGCGTTACCGGCGGTACTATGCACCCCATGCACCGCATCGTTAAGCAAAAAGATATTGATTTGCTAAAACTTTCTAAACTTTCTTTTACTAGCGGCATTGCCGTAACCGGAGCTTTTACCAATGTTTGGCATGATATACATCAAAGACAGTAAACCGCACATATAAAAAAACACTCTTTCATCAGATACTTGGTTTTTTTATCTTCTTCCTCCGTATCTTAACGTATCTAATCATTTTTTTTAACCTAATCGCTTTTTATGAAAAAGAAATGGCCTGCACTCGCAGTATTCATTTATGCATCGTTGCTTACTGCCGCACAACCCCGGTTACCGAAAAATTATTATTGGCAAAAATTGGACAACGGATTGGAAGTTGTTGTTATTGAAAACAATAAAGTTCCGTTGGCTACTATTGAAATTGCTGTAAAAAACGGCGCCTATACCGAAGGCCCCGAGTACAGCGGTCTGTCACATTTATTTGAACACATGTTTTTTAAGGCCAACAAAGATTATCCCGACCAGGAAAAATTTATTAAACGCACCGAAGAACTGGGTATGATATGGAACGGTACCACCGGCGATGAGAGAGTAAATTATTTTTTCACTTTTGATAAAGACAGTTTAAATGCGGGTTTAAAATTTATGAACGCCGCGATACGTTTTCCTATTTACCGTGTAGAAGATATGCAGAAAGAAAGACCGGTAGTGGACGGTGAGTTTCAGCGGGGCGAAAGCGACCCAGGCTTTCAGCTATGGATGGCGGTAAATAAAAAATGCTGGGGCGATTTATTTACGAGAAAAAACGCCATCGGCGATCATGATGTAATTAATACCGCTACACCGGAGAAAATGATGGTGATTAAAGACAAATATTATCACCCCAATAATTCGCTGCTGGTTATTTGCGGCGATGTAAAACATGAAGACGCTTTTGCACAAGCCAACAAAATATTCGGCGACTGGGCGCACAGCGGTTTTAATCCGCATGAAAAATTTCCCATACCGGAATTTAAACCCATTGAAAAAACAGATTACCTTATTAAGCAATCTTCCATTGCGCAAACGCCTTATGTAATGATGCAATGGCATGGCCCGGATTATCGCAACGATTCTGCCGCTACCGTTGCAGCTGATGTTTTTTCATCTATATTAGGTTTAAACTCTTCCAAATGGCAGCAGGCCTTGATTGATAAAGGCCTTGCTACTTTTGCAAGCGTAGGTTACCAAACCGCCAAACATGTAGGCCCCGTCAACATTTTTGCAGTACCAAATCCAAAAAAATTAAAGGAGTTTCATGCTGAAGTATTAAATCAAATAGCCAAGATGGGCGACACCGATTATTTTACCGACGAACAATTGGCTACCGCCAAAGAAATTTTATTGAGAAATAAAATAAGAAGAGTAGAAAAGCCATCTTCGCTTTCCATGAATCTTACCTTTTGGTGGTGCAGCACTTCACTTAATTATTTTACCGCTTACGATGATGACATGCAAAAAGTAACCCGGGAAGATATCATTCGTTATACAAAAAAATACATTGTAGACAAGCCGTATATAGCCGGTATAATTATCAACGAAGAAATGAGTAAGCAAATAAAACCTGAAGAATTTTTCAAAAACCCAAAATCATTTTGATATGAAAAAGCTATTTAAAAATATACTGTTATTTTTTACAGCAACATTGCCCTTGGGGCTGGCCGCTCAATTGGGCGAGCCGTATGAAATGACCGTTAACGGCGTAAAAGTAATTGTGCAACCGGGCGGAAATGAAATTGCAGTGATAAAAACAATTATTAAGGGCGGTGTACAAAACTATACTGCCGATAAACAAGGTATTGAAAATCTTGCTATGTCGGCGCTTACCGAATGCGGCACCGCGAACGATGATAAAAATACTTTTAAAAATAAATTGGATAAAGTAAGTGCGCAGATTTACGGAAATGCCGGTATGGACTTCTCCTCTTTTACCATGAACTGTATTAAAGGCGATTTGGATAAGGTATGGCCGTTATATATTGATGCGTTAACCATTCCGAAATTTGATACTAAAGAGTTTGATCGTATAAAACAGGATGCAGTTAATTCTATTCGTGCTACCGAATCAAGTCCTGATGCTTCCATTAATAAAATGGCGATGAGAAATGCATTTAACGGAAAGAATTATGCAAAAGATCCGCAGGGTACTGTAGAAACCGTACCAAAACTGACGGCGGCGGAAACAAAAGCGTATTACAAATCTATTCTCAATAAATCAAGAATGGTAATTGTAATTGTTGCCGAGCTTGAAAAACCGCAGATAGAAAAAATGGTTACCGCATTGCTGGTAAAAATACCGCAGGGAAAACCATTTGCTCCTAAAAAAGAAACGTATACCCCTGCCGCCAATACGTTTAAACCTGAAAAAAGAGACAACGCTACAAATTATATACTGGGTATTACCGGGGCACCGCTTCCCGGCACACCCGATTTTAATGCGTACATTTTAGCTATGAATATTTTCAGTACCCGGCATTTTGTAGAGGTAAGAAGTAAAAACGGTTTATCATATGCACCCGGTGCCTGGTTCAGCGGGGGACTTACACCTTACTCCAATATTTCGGTAACGACTACCGAACCTGATAAATATATAGAAGTAACCCGTACATTGATTGATAAAATAAAAAAAGAAGGTTTTACAGAAGGAGAATTAAAAGACCAAAAAGTGGGTTACCTGACCGGTGTTTATTACCGGCAAGAAACCAACGATGCACAGGCCAATTCACTTGCCAATAATGAAGTGCTGCATAATAACTGGAGAAGATCGGTAAAAATAAAAGATGATATAAAGAAAGTAACACTACAGGATTTAAACCGTGTATTTGGTAAGTATATGAATAATATTACCTGGAGCTACCAGGGCGACCCGAAAAAAGTGAACCCCGTTTTCTATACGCAAAAAGAAACGCCAAAGCTGCCAAAAGGATTTTAGCACTGTTCATGTAATCATCTTTTTAAAAAACTTCCTTCGGGAGGTTTTTTATTTGCAGTTAATTTACCGATAGACCGGCATTCCCGGCCTTTTACAAAATCATTTTGCATAAAAAATAATATCAACGCCTTTGTTTTCATATATTGCCCCATAATTAAAAAATCGAAACCTGTAATTCATGTCAGTATTAAGTGTACAAAACATCAGTAAAAACTACGGCGCGGTAAAAGCCCTGGAGAATGTAAGCTTTGATGTACCCAAAGGAAGTGTGTTTGGCATACTGGGGCCCAACGGCAGCGGTAAAACCACCATGCTGGGTATAGTAATGGATGTATTAAAAGCCACTGCGGGTAATTTTTCCTGGAACGGCCACCCCGGAACCGATGAAGCACAACGCAGTCAAATCGGTACGTTATTGGAAACGCCAAATTTTTATCATTACCTGAGCGGTGAAAAAAATTTAGCTATCGCTGCCGCCATCAAACAAAAAGGTGCGGCCGATATTCAAAAAGTTTTACAAACCGTTAACCTGCTTCAGCGCAAGGATTCAAAGTTTAGTACCTACTCTTTGGGTATGAAACAACGATTGGCTATCGCCTCTACCCTGCTGGGCAATCCGGATGTATTGGTTTTTGATGAACCCACCAATGGTCTTGACCCGGCGGGTATTGCCGAGATAAGAGAATTGATAAAACAACTGAACCGCGAAGGTAAAACCATTATTATGGCCAGCCATATATTGGATGAAGTAGAAAAAGTATGTACACATGTGGCCATTATACAAAAAGGTGTTTTAAAATCTGTTGGTACAGTGGGCGATTTATTATCAGGCTCCGCCGCTACCATTGCCAATGTGGTAACAATTGAAATAGCTGCGGAAGACATGGAGCAATTAGAAAAGGCGTTGCAAAATATGACCGGCATTAATGAAGTAACAAGAACGGAAAACGCTTTTCTATTGACATGCGCCGACTCCTTATCGGCGGCGCAAATAAATAAGGCTTTTTTTGAGAAAGGAATTACGCTGAACAAATTAAATCTCAAAAAGACTTCGCTGGAAACAAGATTCCTTGAAATTACCGGTAAGAGCGACAGATAATTCATACTATTAAAAAATAATAAATAAAAAATATTCCCGTATGCTGCAGATTTTAAAAATAGAATGGCTGAAAGTAAAAAACTACAGGGCGTTTTGGATATTATTTTGCTTATATATTTTGGCCATATTCGGCGCCAATATTATAGCCTATTCCATTAACAACCAGATTAAAGGTAATACAGGCCAGTTTGTACCCAGCTTATATGCCTTTCCTACTACTTGGCACATGACAGCTTATGTATCAACTTTCTTATTTCTTTTCCCGGGTCTTTTAATAATTAATCATACAGGTAATGAATTTAGTTTTAAAACCAATCGTCAAAATATTATAGACGGCTGGAGCAGGAAACAATTTATAACAGTGAAATTATTATTCGCAGTTATTATAAGTTTTGTCGCCACCATTGCAGTGTTTCTTACCGGTTTGCTGATAGGAACCATCGCATCGAAAGGAGGAAACGAAAGCATGACGGAGAATCTGCATTATATTCCGTATTTTTTTCTGCAAACTCTTTTATACTGCGTATTCGCCGTTTTCATTGTTACATGGGTAAGAAAGTCGGGGCTGTCAATTGGTATCTATTTTGGTTATTGTATGATTATTGAAAATATTATTTCCTCGGCGCTTTTCTGGACTTTCAGAGAAAGCGGTAATGAAAAATTTAACCAGGTACTGCCATTGCAATCATCTGACTCGTTAATAAGAACACCAAAGCTAAGCAGTATGATGCCTTTTGGTAATTTATCAGATACTACACTTATTGTACTTACACTATGCTATATCGCACTCTTTTCGTTTTTAAGCTACAGAAGCTATATAAGAAAAGATTTATAATTTTTTTTGAGCACAATCTTTATTGAAATATTAAAGGGTTCCCAATCGGGAGCCCTTTTCATTTCAGAATTGCAAGGCTTATGGCCGGCTATTTTGCTAAATGTCTTAATGCAGTTTCTATGTCAGCGTAATTAAAAAAGAAGCCCGCATCCTGAACCTTGCGGCTGCTGACGGTTGTACTCTTCAGCACTTCAATACTCATTTCGCCGAGCATCAACTTAAGTGCAAAAGAAGGAACGTAAACAGGGATATAAAACTTACCGCGGGCCTTAGTTGCTGCCATTATAAATTCTTTATTAGAAACAGGATGGGGCGCAGCCGCATTATAAACACCATTCATCTTTTCATTTTCCAATGCATAAATAAACAGTTGTACCAAATCATCAATATGTATCCAACTGATGATTTGTTTACCGCTGCCGAGTATGGTGGCCACGCCAAAACGCAAAGGTTTTTTGAATTCTTTTAATGCGCCGCCGAGGTTGCTTAGCACAATTCCTATTCGCAGTTTAACCAAACGTTTATTTAATTGAAGCAACGGATCGGTACTTTGTTCCCATAGTTTACAGGTTTGTCCCAGAAAATCATTGGCCGCGAGAACAGTTTCTTCAAAGTCGTTTCTGCCGGTGAGAATTTGTGAAGAACGATCCGCGCCATACCAACCAATAGCCGATGCGCAGATGACTGCTTTAACTTTATTAGTATTCTCCTGTAAAGCTTTTACCAATAAAGAGCCGCTTTTTGTCCTGCTATCTTGTATCTCTTGTTTGCGTTTTGCAGTCCATCGTTTATCCGCCACACCGGCGCCGGCCAAATGAATAACATAATCAGCCTGTTTGATTGCGTTTATATCGATAGTTTGGTTTTCAATATTCCATTCTGCGTATTGCAAACCCTCTCCGCTCTCCATACGCTCTGCATTTCTTGTAAGAATGATTACATTATATCCTTTAAGTAAAAGCGCTTTGGTTAACGCTTTACCAATTAAGCCCGTACCGCCGGTGATGAGAATGGTTTGTTGTTGTGTCATAATTATTAATTGCTAAAGTTAAAGAGAATAACGAATGAGCGGGGAGATGGTTGGGGAATTTGCAGCTACTTTTTTAAAGGTTTACAACGAGTTTATAATAAAAAAATAGGAATGTGCGCATGAAATGAAACATCCTGTGCGCCGTCTTGCGTACCGGATGCTTCGTACCTCAGCATGACAATCAGAATGAGTGCAACAGGAAAGTATAAGTTTTATACGGAAAGAGACAACGAAAATAAAAGAAATCTTATTTGGAAGAACTGTTTCGAGTACTGAAAACCACTTTCTGCTTGTCATGTTGAATGAGCGCAGCGAAATGAAACATCGCGTAGGCTAAACTTGTGTTGTAAATGCATTACGTAAAAAAGGAAAGTTGAGACAAAGAGAAAGACAAGGAACCGCTCAAACAAATTGTATTATGCGTAAATCAATTCGTATCACTACCAATAAAAAAATTCCTCTTTTTTTACCCTACAAAAAATTATCTGCGTCGCGGTAGGCTTTAATCAATGCCAGCTCACCTTCTTTGCCGGGCAGGGCGTTACCGTGCTCCATACCCAATACGCCTTTAAAGCCTTTATTATAAATATGCTTAAAGATATTCCTGTAATTCATTTCGCCGGTACCGGGTTCATTGCGGCCGGGGTTATCGCCAATTTGAAAATAAGGCGTCTCCTCCCATACCTTATCAATATTGGCTATGATATCTCCTTCATTGCGCTGCATGTGGTACATATCAAACAAAAACTTGCAGGCGGGGCTGCCTACCGCTTTACAAATCATAAACGCCTGATCGGTATGACGCAGAAATAAATCCGGGTTATCACTCAGCGATTCCAGCACCATTACCAAACCATGCGGCGCCAATATATCCGACGCTTTTTTCAATGCGGTAATTACATTGGCCGTTTGGTATTCATGCGATAAACTTCTTTCATAATTGCCGGGTACTACCGTCATCCATTTAGCGTTACACCGCTTCGCCACTTCTACCGCTTCTTTACAATCTTTTATCATTAAATCTATCCACTCCTTTTTACCGGTTGTTAAGGATGTTTTCCAATGCCAGTTTTGCGATGTAATAACAAACACACCCATCGTCATGCCCAACTTAGCCAGTGTATCACCAATCTTTTTTTGCTGGTCCGCAGGCCTTGACATCATACCATTATCTTCTATACTTCTGAAACCCATGCTGTGCGCAAATTTTATCTGCTCGACAAAGTCATTGCCGCCATGATTTTTAAACATGCCGTCGTGTATACCGTAATTAAGATGAAATGGTTTTTCATCTGCCGTTAATTTTTCTTTATCATTATTACCCAATACACGAGCCGATGTAAACAAAGCCCCGCCGGCCAGTAAAGACTGCTGCATAAATTTTCTTCTTTCCATGGTATATATAGTTTGCACTAAATTTACCGAAATTCATTTATAAAAAACAAATATTGTTTTACCGCATATTATTTTCAGGCTTTCTCTTGTCAATCGCTTTATTCAGTAAGGCGCAATTAAAACGGTTCAGCTTCTCGCAACCCAAAATGGGTTCTGTATTTACCGTCATTCTTTATGATACAGATTCTGTACATGCGGCTGTTACCGCACAGGAATGTTTTCAATTAGTTGATAAATATGTGCGGGTGTACAGCGACTACATTGACAGCAGCGAACTGAACAGGCTATGTGCTGCAGGAAAAACCAAATCGCCGGTTCATGTCTCTCCCGCCCTACTGGATATTTTATTGCTGTCGAAAAAAGCATTCGAAAAAAGTGAAGGCAGTTTTGATATTACACTTGGTCCTGTAACGCATCTTTGGCGCAAGGCAAGAAAAGAAAAAGTATTTCCTGACGATAAAACTATAAAAGAAAAATCAGCATTAGCAGGTTTTAATAAAATAATAATTGACAGCGCTGCGGGAACTGTTTCATTATTACAGGAAGGTATGCAACTCGATCTTGGCGGTATTGCACAAGGCTACATTGCTCAAAAAGTAATTGACTATTTAAAAGAAAATAATATTGCCAATGCGCTGGTAGACGCAAGCGGCGATATTGCAGCCATCGGCGCTCCGCCCGGCACTGCCGGCTGGACAGTTGGTATCAATCTTCCCGAAAGCAAAGAAGAGTTGCTTTCGAAAAAACTGCTCATCACCAATAAAGCCGTTACTACCTCAGGTGATGTGTATCAGTATATGGAACACAAAGGCAAAAGATATTCTCATGTCATCAATCCCAAAACAGGCTACGGCATTACATCGCGGCGCAACGTAACGGTAATTGCCGATGATGCCGTTACAGCCGACTGGCTCACCAAAGCCTGCAGCATCTTACCCGTTCGCAAAGCAAAAAAGCTGGCGGAAGAATTAAACACCGAAGTATTAATTGCAGAATTGAAAAAGGGTAAATTGATTTTTCATTCAACAAAAGGTTTCGCGGCGTATTGGAAATAGGATAACAGGTTGTAAGTTTTAGGTTATAAGTTTTAAGTTTCGGCAGGTTCACTTTCCATTTTTTATTTTTGACTTTTTGCTTTTAACCTCATTCATCACTTCTCTCCCGATATTTCCTTATCTTGAATTTTCTTTCAAACAAAAAGCATAGTGAAAAAATTATCGGTATCAACGTTCAGCATCTTTTGTTTCCTTGTATTGTCAGCGCAATCAGGCAATGAAAATTTTAAACCCTACGAACAATCCTTACCGGGTTCAGCATTACAATTTAAAATGGTGCCCGTACCCGGCGGCAGTTTTTTAATGGGTAGTAGTAAAAAAGAAAAAAAGAAAAAGACTGATGAAACACCGCAACGAAAAATCGCCATCTCGCCTTTTTGGATGGCGGCATATGAAGTTAGCCGCGATGCGTTTGATATTTTTTATAAAGATGAAACCATCGGCCAAAATGCAGATGCGGATGCTGTAACAAGACCGAGTCCGCAGTATATTGATTTTAGTTTGGGCATGGGCAAAGAAGGCGGCTATCCCGTCAACAGTTTATCGCAATATGCCGCTTTAATGTATTGCCGTTGGCTCTATACCAAAACCGGTATTTTTTACAGATTGCCCACCGAAGCCGAATGGGAATATGCCTGTAGAGCGGGCAGCAGTACTACATTTTATTTTGGTAATGATACTGTGCAGCTTGAAAAATACGCCTGGTATAAAAAGAACAGTGGTAATAAATTTCAAAAACAGGGGTTGAAATTACCCAACGCTTGGGGATTGCATGATATGTTGGGTAATGTAAGTGAATGGACGCTGGATCATTACAATGAAAAAGCATTGCAGCAACTTGCAGATACGAGTACGAACCCGGTGGCACCGCCCAACACCGCCCGCTATCCTAAAACATTACGTGGTGGAAGTTTTGCGGACGATGCCATGCAGTTACGTTCTGCCAATCGAATCAAATCCGAAGCAATATGGAACCGCCGCGACCCGCAAATACCTAAAAGTAAATGGTGGCTGACCGAAGGCGGCTTTATCGGTTTTCGGATTGTGCGTCCTTTGCAGCAGCCGCAGGCAGAGGAGATCAATGAATTTTTTAAAAAATACCTTGGTAAATAAGCACATTGCTTCGGAAAAAGAACCCACTGAAATAAAATCTCGCTATGATAAAATATTTAAATAATTTTATAAGGGTCAATTCTTCAATTATCATTTCTAAAATTATCAATTATGAATAACGATGCTTCCCAAACAAACTCCCGCAGAGAATTTGTAAAACAAACCGGCCTGCTTGCAGGCGGACTGATAGCTGCTCCTCTTTTATCGCAAGCAAATTATTTTTCCGGCGCCGATGATACCATCAAAGTAGCTTTAATCGGTTGCGGCGGTAGAGGAACAGGCGCTGCGGCACAGGCGCTGCTCACCAAACAAAATGTGAAATTGGTTGCCATGGTCGATGCTTTCAGAGATAATATTGACAGCTGTTACAAGTCATTAACGGCAGACAATATTGAAGACTGGTCCGGCGCCAAAGGAAATTTAAAGAGTAAAATTGATGTGCCCGAAGAAAGAAAGTTCACCGGCTTTGACGGATACCTGAAAGCCATTCCGTTGGCAGATGTAATAATACTAACCACACCTCCGGGTTTTCGTCCCTTACATTTTGAAGAAGCCATTAAGCAAGGCAAGCATGTGTTTATGGAAAAACCGGTAGCAACCGATCCGGCGGGTATACAAAAAGTATTGGCAGCCGCGGCTATAGCCAAACAAAAAAAATTAAACGTAGTAGTTGGTTTGCAAAGACATTATCAAAATTCGTACAAGGAATTATTTAAACGGAAAAATTTAATTGGTGATATTACCGGTGCGCAAGCCTGGTGGAATAATGACGGCGTGTGGGTTCGCGAACGCAAGCCGGGACAAACGGAGATGGAATACCAAATGCGCAATTGGTATTATTTCAACTGGCTTTGCGGCGATCATATAACAGAACAGCATATACATAATATTGATGTGGTAAATTGGTTTAAGGGCGGCTACCCGGTAAAAGCCCAGGGTATGGGCGGCCGGCAGGTACGCAAAGGAAAAGAGCATGGCGAAATATTTGATCATCATTATGTAGAATTTCATTATGCCGATGGAAGTATTTTAAACAGCCAGTGCCGCCATATACCGGGCACCATGAGCCGCGTAGATGAATTACTGATTGGTACCAAAGGGAAAATACAATGCGGCGACGCCAATATAGTTGACAGCAAAGGAAAAATTTTATTTCAATACGATAAGAAAGCGGAAAACGAACCTTACCAGGCAGAGCATGATGAATTGTTTGCCGCCATTGCTGCCGGTCAATACAAATTTGCTGATGCGGAAAACGGAGCAAAAAGTACAATGACCTCCATACTCGGTCGTCTTGCTACCTACAGCGGACAAATGGTAGAATGGGATAAAGCCATCAACAGCGGCTTGGACCTTCAACCTAAGGTATATGACTTTAACGCACCGCCGCCTGTAGCGCCGGGCACAGATGGTTATTATGCCATTGCTACGCCGGGTGTAACGAAGTATGTGTAGTATTGTTGAATAAATAATACTGAAAAGCCCTGCAATTTTAATGCAGGGCTTTTTTATATACAAAAATTTAATAGCAGGGACTTGTATGGCTTACCAAGCATGCCGGCCGGCAATTAAAATCCTCCTTCCCCTATCTTTGCCGCCTGTAACAACCCAACCAATTATAAAAGCATGAAGGTTTTCAAATTCGGCGGCGCATCGGTAAATACACCTGACAGGATTAAAAACGTCGCGGCTATTTTAAAAAATTATAGTGGTGAAAAATTACTGATCGTTATTTCCGCCATGGGTAAAACCACCAATGCACTGGAAAAAGTAGTGAATGCTTTTTTTGCCGGTAACAAAGAAGAGGCCCTGCAGTTATTTGATTTGGTAAAACAACAACATAATACCACAGCCAATCATTTATTGGTTACACATTACCTCGCCTGCGAACTGCAACTGAAAGATTTTTATACAGAAGTAGAATGGTTGCTGCACGATAAACCGGTAAGAGATTATGATTATTACTACGACCAGGTAGTTTGCTGCGGTGAATTATTGAGTACCGCCATTGTAAGCGCTTATCTAAATGAAATCGGTATCGGTAACCAATGGGTTGATGTACGGGATATTTTTCGTACCGACGATAATTTCAGGGATGCGAATATTGATTGGGAGTTTACTAATACGCAAGTACAAAATTCAATAGTATCTCTGTTTAATCAAACGGATATTGTATTGACACAAGGCTTTATCGGCAGTACCGATGAAAATGAAAGCACCACCTTGGGCCGCGAGGGCAGCGATTATTCCGCTGCTGTATTCGCCAATATGCTGGATGCAAAAAGTCAAACCATTTGGAAAGATGTAGCCGCTGTAATGAATGCAGATCCTAAACAATTTAAAGATGCGCAATTAATTGGCGAACTGAATTATAACGAAGTAATTGAAATGGCTTATTACGGCGCACAGGTTATTCATCCCAAAACCATAAAGCCTTTACAGAACAAAGGCATACCGCTGTATGTAAAATGTTTTTTGGATGCAGCTTTGCCGGGTACTGTAATACATAATAAGGCTGTACATAACCTGCCGCCCATTATTGTGTTGAAAGAAAACCAGGTATTACTTGAAATGAATTCCAAAGATTTTTCTTTTGTGGGCGAACATCATGTAGGAGAACTGTATCATTTATTTGAAAAAAATAAAGTAAAACCCAATCTTACACAAAACGGCGCCATCAGTTTTTTGTGTGTATTGGATAACAGTAATGAGAAGATTGAGAAATTAGCTATTGACGCATCCGTTCTTTTTGATGTGCAGGTACAAAAAGATTTAACACTGCTTACCATCCGGCATTACAATAAAGAAATTTTTGAAAAATTAACGGAAGGAAAAACGATTTTACTGCGTCAACAAACTACGGAAACTATACAGGTGCTGATGCAATAGTGATTACAAGCCGTATAAAACTTTTTACAACGGAAAATGTTTCGCCGGCTATTTTCAGTTGATACATTCCTTTCGCGAGACGTTTATCAAACAGTGGCGGTTTGCCGGCCGCTTATAAGATTTCTTTTTTCAGTATACAAAAGTCTTCCGCTCATATCTGTAATAGAAAATACGGCGGATTGTGCTTTCACAATTGTTATTACAGTATTTATTTTATCAGGTACAGGGTTGGGGAATACAGTTACATCGGCAAAACCAATTCGTCCTTTTACTTTCACCACTTTTGAATATTGCCGTGCTCCGTTTTTACCGGCAGCTTTTATGCGGTAATAACAATCGGCATTTTCCCAAACAACGTATTGGCAAAATAATTTTCAATATCTGAACCGTTTATAATTTCGGCAACGGTGAATCGCCTGACGTCAAAACTTTTTTCTATAGAAAAAGAAGCAGCATAAAACGGGTCGCTAACCTGCCAATTAAGTTTTACAAACTCACCGCTTACTGCAGCTTTAAATTGATTAAAAATAGCAGCGGGCAATAAATCATAACACCGTAGTGTAGTATCCAATATGGAAAACGAAAAATTAAAAAGCGTTGTGCCATTAGCGCCAGCAGTTGATCCGGAAGGATAAACAGCCGCATCGCAATAACCGCCCGTGTTACCGTTGTATCTTGTACCTGCTATACCACCATTTGTATTTACACTTACACCCGCCGGTATCACAGCATTAGAAAGCCAAACCACACCGCCGCCACCACCGCCACCGGGACCCGAACATTGATTATTTCCTCCTTGCTCAGACCTGCCACCATCAGCACCTTTAGCTTGCAGTGTGAGATTATTAATTACTTCATTAGTGTAAATAATAATACTACCGCCGCCACCGCTACCGCCGCCACCATCACTGCTTGATGCCGTACTATCCGGCAGCAAAGCATTTATTCTTCTTGGTTTATTACCGTTGGCATAAATAGTTCTGTTGTTGCCTGAGATCACATCGCATTTAATAAAAACAATACCACCGCCATGACCCCCCGGCATTCCTAAATCATTATTGGCATCTCCGGCGCCGCCGCCACCACCCATAAAAAAACGTAAGGGGCTGGCTGCGTAATAAGAAGATAATGAAACACCGCCAAGACCGGGATTATTTCCTGCGCATCCGGCTCTTTGATTTCTGCCGCCGCTACCACCTGCTCCCCAATTGCCGCCACCGGCCCCGCCTGTATTATGATTATTACCGCCACCGCCGCCACTTGCAAGCCTGGCCTTACCGTATTCTAAATTTGCAATATAATTAGCAATACTCTCTCCTTTTTTTCCACCAACGCTATTACCGCTCGCAGGTTTATTATATGCAAAAGAAGTAAAATTTAAAAGAGAGCAACCGAAAGGAGGATTCAGATAATTTGTATAATCTCCTCCCCTGAATCCTTTTCCGCTTGCTACTATATCATCATTTAGATAAAGCGTATCATCTACATTAATAAAAACAACACCGCCTTTACCCGACGTAGAATCCCAAGGCGCTGCAAAGACTGAATCAACAATAGTCGCGCTGCTTACTAAATCAGGAAATATAACTAACTGTACATAGCCGTTTACATCATAGGTATTCTTTATTTCTCTTTCAAAAATTACCGAGTCGGCATTTAATCCGCATACGGTAACCAGTTCAAATTTACCGGCATTATTGATGGATGTAATATTTCCCCAATTGACGTTATTTGTCGGAGAAGTTTGATTGATATCAGCTCCTTTCATTTGTATCAACAAACCTCTTTGTTTGGAAGCCAGATAAGAAGCATTATCTACTTTTACTACATGCGTAGCGGCATTAATACCTATTACTTTATAGTATCGGTTGACAACACCCGACAGGTTTTGTGCTGCTAAATCACTAAAGACAAGCAGTAAGAAAAAGCATGATATGGTAAAACGCAGGCGCGGCATTTATTTTTCAGGATATTTGAACTCTGTATTGGTGCTACAAAGTAGAAAAAAATATGCTGAAAGTTGCAAGATTGCGACATATCTTAAACAGGATGAGGCCGGGAAACCGTCGGCTTTGCCGCCGAAATAGTAATATTTCTATAATTCAACATCCTCAAGGCACGTAAAGGCCTGTAAACCAATCTTTCTGCAGGCAACACTAATTAAACAACTTCTACCACTTTGGTGGCTCCCATATTCGCATTGCGCATAGAAATACTGCGGACGGTAATAGCGGCCAAATCTTCAAATGCTTTTTTAGTAATGGCATCGGTACCCATCATGATTGGCGTGCCTGCATCTCCGCCTTCGCGTATACTTTGTACCAATGGTATTTGGCCAAGGAAAGGAATATCGTATTCACTTGCCAAGCGTTTGCCGCCATCCTTCCCAAATATGTAGTATTTATTATCGGGCAGTTCCTGCGGAGTAAAATAACTCATATTCTCTACCAACCCGATAATGGGTACATTGATCTGCGCCTGGCCAAACATAGCTATGCCTTTTTTAGCATCGGCCAATGCAACATCCTGAGGAGTGGTTACAATTACAACACCTGTTACCGGTACGGTTTGCAAAAGCGTTAAATGTATATCGCCTGTTCCGGGCGGCATATCAACTACCAAATAATCCAGCTCATCCCAAAAAACTTCAGTTACAAATTGCTTTATAGCACTGCTGGCCATCGGGCCGCGCCATACTACCGCATTTTTTTCATCTACCAATAAACCGATGCTCATCAGTTTTATGCCAAATTTTTCCAGCGGTACAATCATTCCTTTTCCTTCCAAATCCATCATCACAGGTCTTTCGCCGCGAACACCAAACATAATGGGAACACTGGGTCCGTAAATATCAGCATCCATCAAACCTACTTTGGCGCCGCCTTTTGCAATAGCTAATGCAAGGTTGGATGCAACAGTTGATTTACCCACACCACCCTTGCCGCTTACTACAGCGATAATATTTTTTACACGGGGTAATATCTGTTTACTGTCGGTTCTTTTACTGGTAGTATTGGCTGTAAAATTTACCGTTACGTTTGCTTCTTTATTTACTAATAATTTAATAGCGTTTTTACATGCGTTACCCATCATGTCCTTCATGGGGCATGATGGCGTAGTAAGGACGATTGTAAAAGAAATATTATTCCCATCGATTACAATATCCCTGATCATATTAAGCGTTACCAGGTCTTTGCCCAAGTCGGGTTCCTGCACATTACCAAGGGCCAGCAGCACTTTTTCGGTTGTCATATTGAAAGCTTATGTTAAAAAACGGATGAGTTGCAAAAATAAACATATACGCAGCTAAATTGTTGGTTATTTTACACAACTTGTATTTATTTTTGAAGCGATGAAAAAAATTTTACCCTTATTTTTTATAGCCGCGGCTTTTTTACCAAAACAATCAAATGCCCAGTTTGAAGCTTTTCGTGATTCAGTAGTGCAATTGTACGGCGTGGTAATGACATCCGACAGCTTGGTAGGCATACCGGCCGTAAGTGTAATGGTAAAAGGACAAAACCGCGGAACCGTTACCAATAACCAAGGCGTTTTTTCGATAGTAGTTTTAAAAGGAGATAAAATAGAATTCACCCACGTAAGTTATAAAACCAAATTAGTTACCATTCCTCAAAATTTAGAAGGCAATCAACAAAGCATTGTTCAATTGATGGTAGAAGATACCGTTTATTTACCCGCCACTATTATACGACCGCGACCGAGTAAGGAACAGTTTGCCCGGGATTTTGTAAACAATAAGGTACCTGACGACAATTATGAAGTAGCAAGAAAGAATACCAATGCCGCCACTTTACGGGCATTGGATGCGGCTACACCCGGTGATGGTTCGGCGGCAACCAAAATTCAATTTCAAAAGGTAGCCAACAAAGCCTATTATGCGGGACAAACACAACCCATGCCTATTTTCAGCCCCGCTGCCTGGAGTGAATTTATACAAGCATGGAAACGAGGTGATTTTAAGAACAAGCGAAATTAAAATTTCTGAACGATTTATATTTAAAAAAGCAAGAAGCTTTCCCGGTAATAAGGGAAAGCTTTTTACATATAGACAAGCTCCATAGAAATCAATTGGTATACAGACCTCCTGCATTTATCCAATCCGTAATTTTTTGTTTTTCTATAGCCGGCAATGCCCCAGTTGGCGGCATTATTGTGGAGGCAGATGTTGCATCAACTGCACGGTCTTTTATAATTGTTTTAAATGCTGTGATCTCGCAATCTTTATTCCAATCGTGTCCGCCCGCAGGATTAGACCCTGAATGACAACCGGGTACAGCACAATTATTGCGTAATAAAGTTCTCACTGCCGCAAATAAAGTTCCTGCTGCCAGTCCCTGTACAGTTGTTTTCAGTGTTCCTGTACAATTATTAGCATCGCGGGCAGTTACTGTATAATCACCGGGAGCCAATGCATTAAAAACATTACCTGCTTGAAATGTTCCGTTGTTGATACTGTATGTATAAGTACCGCTGCCACCTGCAGCGTTTACGGTCAAAGAACCGTTGCCGGGAGTAAGACAAGGAGTACCAATGGTAGAAGCCGTATTAGTGACACTGATATTTACACCGGTACACGACGGAGGAGGCGGAGGATCACTTCCTTTGTTGCAGGAACCACCCATTAAAATTGTCGCTAAAATAAAAATAGAAATAGAAAATTTGCTGATCATAAACGGTGTTTGATATAACAACGCTGTCCTGTGCTTTTCAGTTGCCCGGTAAATTTAATTTTTTGAAAAAGGCTTTACCGACATACTGAATAAAACACCGCCGCTGTTCAGTTTTATTTTACCAAACCCTATGCCGGTTAAAGGCATTTTAAAATACGGCTCGGCGCTGAAAGCAATACGTTTGTTTAAATTATAAGTATATCCACCCGATAAAGTAAGAACAGAAAAGAAATGCTTGTTTTCATTTTTGTATGTACGTTGCGCAGTTATATATTGGTTCCAGGCTCCTTTATATAAATAATCATAGGTTTCCCTTTTCATTATTACAGACGAAATGCCCGATGAAACAAACCAGCTATGATTTTTCGCCGGTTTAAAATTATAAGACACGAATAAAGGAATCTCATACACCTTGCAATCAGCATCAATCTTTTTCAAACCCGGGTAATACTGCCACCAGCCGGCCGGCGGGTTATAATCGGCAGAATCGGCGCTGTATAATTTTTTGCCGGCATAAAAACCTGTACGCAGGGTAATGCCATTACTGAAATTATAACCGATACCTCCCCCATACTGCATCGCAGCAGTACCGGGTTTATCAATACTCACGGCGCTAACATCGGCACCCGCGGACAGCGTAAGCATAAAAGAACCTTTTCTTTTTTGCTTTTGCTTTTTGTTTTCGGATGATCCGTTTTTATTTTCAACAGCTAAAGCACTTACAGTATCCTTTATATTCGTTTTATTTACATCCGCTTTTATTTCACCGGCTGCTATTTCATCTTTTACAGGTTCCGATGTTTTATCAATAGCCGGCTCGGAAATTTTTTTATCTGAAATGTCATTTCCCGCATCAATTACAATATCGCTTTTTTGAAAAGCCTGTTTCAGGGCTTTGACCGGTAAAACTTTTTTGTTCTTTACAAACTTCTTATGCTCGACAGTCGGTGTTTTAAATAAACTCAGCTCATTGTTCACAATTGCATTGGCAACGGGATTATCTGTAATTAAGTTATTTTTCTCAATTGTCTTTTTAATCTGGTTATTATCAACCATCGCATTCGTCACTTCATCAGCCGATTTATCAATTTTAGTTTTCCCGTCACTTATAACATTACCGGGCGTTTCCCCGGATGCAGGTGCGGGTAATTCTTTTTTCTGCGGCGTTGTTGATTCGGTTCTATTATTATTGACCGTTTCAGCTGGTTCAGTAACAGCGGCAGTATTTTTGGGGCTGTCTTTTCCGCCGGTATTTTTATTAAAAATAAAAAAAGTACCTCCCGCTAAGAAAAGAAGACCAAACAATAAAAAAAACATACGTCTTCTGTCATCTTTTTTTTCAGGCAGATGTTTGTCAAGCTTTTTTTTCATTTTTAACCAAGCCTGTTCATCGTAAGCAGGGTGGTGGTGGTCGGCAGCTTCTTTTATTTTTTTATCTAAATCGTCAAATGGCATTTTTAGTTAATTGATTTATGTCGAGGCCTGTTAATAATTTTTGTAATTGTATTCGTGCTTTGGATAAGTTAGACTTGGATGTACCGACGGATATACCAAGGTGCTGTGCAATTTCTTCGTGACTGAACCCTTCTACAATAAAGAGATTTAAAACCGCCCGGTAACCCGGCGACAATTTTTGAATACATCGTATAATTTCCTCATAGCTCATTTTATCGAGCGGCGTTTCGTAAGCGGCAGAAAGTTCAATTACACCATTATGATTGTTATCGGTTAAAAATCGTTGTTTGTGGTATTTACGATAATGATCTATGGCTGTATATACCATAATTTTTCTGAGCCAGCCCTTAAAAGAATTTACAACATCGGCATAAGCCGGTGTGAAATGATGAATCTCTTTATATATTTTTAGAAACCCGTCGTTCATTATCTCCAGGGCGTCATCCGAGTTTTGTGTGTAGCGATCGCAGATAGCCATAGCATAGCCATAGAAAGAGCTGTAAATTTTCTTTTGGCTCTCCCGTTCATTCAGGGCACAATGCCTGATATGATATGAAAGTTCATCGGCCGATAACAAATCCGTGTTTCCTTTGTATATATAATCGGGTTGCTGCATAAAATGGTTGCCCCATGTTGAAGTTACAACTTTAAATAAATGCTGCTCAAAAAAATTCTGCAGGCATTAATTAACAGTAGGTTACAGTCGATTCTTAAGAAAGTGCCGTTGAAATTTTTTGGAAGTTTTCAATAAAGAAATAAAAGATAACTGCGGAGATGAGATTAATGGCAAAGCTGAGTTTCAGCAGCGAGGGATTCTTTTTTGCAGGCTTCAGCATTTTCAGCAACCACATTTCAAACAAGACGGTAATTATAAACATACCTGCAAGCGGTAAAAATTGAGAAATTTCTTTTCCTTCGACAGCTTTTGCATAAATAATAAATAACAACAGGCCCAGCAGCAAAGTAGCTATATTGATTACTAAAGAGTGAAGAAAACTGTTACCCGCATTGTCCCATTTGGAAATAACAAATACAACAGCTTCGGCTGTAAAACTAAAAAGAAGTAAGAATATAAGCGGCTTGGCAAGCAGTATAGGGTTCACCGATCCCAATAAATAAAAACTCATAGCAGAATTATTTATATAAAAATAGCGGAAATTACTAAGCCCTGCCCATTTGCCTTAAAAAAGCTACATGCGATGCTACAGCATAACGAACCCTTGCATACTCTATATATGTAATTCCGTATTCGCGGCAAGCCTGCTTTATTATTTTACTGATAGCAGGATAATGTATATGAGAAATTTTAGGGAACAAGTGATGCTCTATCTGAAAATTCAATCCGCCCACCAACCAACTTACCAATTTATTTTTGGTTGCAAAATTAGCCGTCGTTTTTATCTGGTGTATGGCCCATTCGTCTTCCATTTTATTCGTAGCCTCAATCGGTACGGGAAAAGCGGTATGTTCTACCGTATGCGCCAATTGAAAAACAATACTTATAATAAGACCGGCCACCAAAGTAAATATAAGGAACCATAAAAGCCAGGAGGAAAATCCAACCATATAAATAGGTAACCCGATAAATAAAAAGATATTAAGCACTTTAAAAAACCAAAATGAAAAATGTTCGCCAAAACTCATTTTCTTAATCTTCATCAGGCTCACTCTTCCTTTAAAATATTTCTGGTAATCCAATACAAAAATCCACAGCAGGTAAATTAATGAATACAATAACCAAAAATAAATATGCTGATACTTGTGCAGCTTGTATTTCTTTTGCGTCATGGTCATTCGCATCCAGGGTTTGATATCAATATCATCATCAATACCGTCGATATTGGTATACGCATGGTGAATTACATTGTGCTTTACATTCCACATGAAGCTGTTGCCGCCCAATATATTCAACGAAAACGCCGCGATGGTATTTACCCACTTATACTTGCTGAAACTGCCGTGTGCCCCGTCATGCATTACATTAAACCCGATAGCGGCTACCAAACCACCAAGCAAAATACTTTCGCCGATTTGAAACCAAATACCGGGTGTAAAAAATATTAAATGAGTATAAACGGCTATGCAGCTCGTCATTAAAAAAATTGCCTTAAAGAAAAGCTGAAAATTACCGGTAGAAGATTTACCCGTATTACTAAAATAATCGTTGATTCTTTTTTTCAGCTCTGCATGAAATGATTGCTGAACATTGGAAAATTTGGGAGTAGTCATAATATTAAAATAAACCGCAAAGGTAGGTTACCTTGTTTAATAATCAGGTATTTGTTCAATAAGCATTTGTTATAAAATCCGCACTTCTGTTCGTCTGTTTTTTGAGCGGCCTGCCTCTGTACTATTATCATCCAAAGGCTTGGCAGCTCCATAACCTTTGGCAATCAACCTTTCAGGCTTGATACCTTTTTTTATCAGGTATTGTTTTATAGTATTTGCTCTTTGTAGAGACAGTACAAGATTCTCTTTGTCCTTGCCGATATTGTCAGTATGGCCTGCAATTTCTATTTTTTCATTGGCTTTTCTTTTGAGATAATCGACCAACTCCTCTAATTCTTTAAAAGACGACGGCCGTAATGCCACCTTGCCAAAATCAAACTCAACATTATCCAATGTATAAGAGCGGGCAGGTTCATAACTTATATTAATGGTAAAGGGTTCGCTAAAAAACTGATCGGGACCCAACGCAGGTATATTTAGTGTCCCGTACATCGACGTATCAAGCAGGCCTTTTATTTTAACTGTATAAATATGGCCATTGGGCAAACTAATGGAAAACTTACCCGCAGCATCAGTAATACCGAAAAACTCGTTTTGAGAAAAATCCGTTGCAAATATGACTTGCTCGTCTCTTAGAGGTTTCTTATTCTTGTCTCCGGCAAAAACATGAACGGTAGCTTTTTGGTTCAAGCCTTCTGTATCCTGAGCCAAAATCGGTAAACTAAAAACAAAGCCGATACGCATAATACCGTAAGGCCGAATGTTTTAATTAGCTTCATGAGTGATAAAATTTAAGTGCAAACGGCAGGAAGAAAACTATTATTGCCCCGGTACTTAAGGATTTGTTATAAGTCGTTTGAAAATATCCTAAAATAAAAAGGCCCAACATTTCTACGGTAACCACTAATTCGATACCAATTTTCATTCATTTCGAAAATCAGTGAATATTTTATTTTGAAAAATCGCTTGAAATATCAGGCTTGAATTGCCTTCAATCTCTCTACTTCCTCCCCCAATCAATCGTCTCACTTCCATCTTCACCTGGCAGTAATTATCCCTACCCATCCAGTCAGGCGGGCAGCACCTGCTATTGAGTAACACTGGATACCAAAGGAATTTCTTTATACCCGCTTACTTCTTCATTCAGTTTATCGGCAGCATCAATAATCTCTGTATGAAGACAAACTGCATTTCCTTTGTACACATTCTTTTCATTGTAGTTGAGTGCAGCTTCAATACTTTTCGGTGTAGTTATTTTTGCAACCATTGGTCATAGAGTTGATTCATTCGTAATTTTATTTCTTTCACTTTGCTGATTAACACTTCCTGCAACTCATCATATTGCTGCACCCAAACTCTGAACTCCGGTATCTTATCCAGTATATGCAGTTTGTGTACTGCCCGGTTAAAGTTATTGCCGATGGTATTCAGTTCTTTTTTCAGATTTAGCATGTCCATTAGAAAATCATCGGCACTTTCGTTTCTGTACTTTACTGTAACAGGTTTTTGCAAAGCCACTTTTCGCTGGTAACTTTTTCAGTGGTTTTATTTTGAAAGCTGATTTATTTCAGTTTCATTCATCCTTACTACTACCATTTTACGCCTCACTTCACTTTCTAACTTCTTCATGGTTTTAAGTTTTCCGTTTCAATGCCCCGAAACGACTTCGGAGTGAAGGGCAAGACCCGGCGGATTACGCCTTGATAAAGATTAATTACCGAAGAATCCGAGTAAGCTATTTTAAAGTGTTTCCATGAAGGAAATAAAGAAGTGAAATACGCCTGTTTGTGCTAATAATTTTTCCTTTCATCACCAATCATTTTCACAAAAAAATCTTCACTATTTAAATATAAAATATGTGCTAAATAAATCCTATACATGTCCAAATGCTAGCCATGCGGAAACAAGTCTTTTTGATAACACTAATGAAATGTTATTTTGGCTGAAAATTTGCCAAAGTATTCTCGAAAAAATAGACTCAAATAATTCGGCACAGCACTTCATTCATTTACTCTTTGCGACCAGCCATTAGGACTGCGGAGGAGGAACAAGATTTTTCAAATAAAATACTACCCCGTGTGGAGTAGCATTATAAATTCCGGTGGATATTTTTTTGAAAACCCGTGGCGATTGATGTGCCTTCATAATGTGGATGAAGACCTTGTTTTGCACAGAGCAGGCCAATAATTTTTCGACAGGGTTAGTTGAATGAGCAGTATTGCAATATCATATTTGCAAAACCTGTTTAAAAGCTATTTGTTGTTAATACTAACTCATTGCCGGGATATTGTACACCTGAGTTATTTTCTGCAGTTATAAATATCTTAGTAGGCTTTACAGATGATACGCCCTCAAAAGAAGCTTTTAGTTTTTTTGAAAGCATTTTAGTTGAACTGTTTATTTGACCAAGATTTTTTACATATTGATTATTACTCTCCATCCACACCACATAAATTTGTTCATTAGAGGGTAATCGCTTTGCTTCTGCAAGATTAAAAATATCTATGTTGATTACATAGTTTTGGTTATCATCTTTTTTAACCTTTACTGTACCCCGGGCGGCAGGCACTACAGTTGATGTTTGAAAGTTGATTTTTTTTGCACAGGAACTGATTGTTACCATTACTGTGCCAATCAATAGGGCAAAAAGTATGTTTCTGTGACTGAGGTTGTTATTTACGAATTTCATTTTTTCTTTTTTAAAACCGTTTGCTTTGTAAAGGTGGTCACAATACAAAGAACACCTGTTATACAATAATTGAAATAAGTTGTAAAATTCACACCTGTTGTTTTGTACAGTGCTGTAAAGCTTATATAAACGGGTTATTTGAACATTTTTTAATTAATAGGATATATTAATACCATTAATAGTTTTACTCATTACCACGAAGTGCTGCACAGCAGAATGCTATATAGAGATGAGACAATTCATGTGTTATTTGCATATCTGTAATAGCCGGTATTTATTTACGCTTTATAACCCTGGCAATAACAAATATGATTACCGCCACAATGAAAACAATCAATAGTACACCCGACCAAACACCTGCTTTGAAAATCCCTCCGATAGCTTCGCAACTGCTCAAGCTAAAAAGCGTTAAAAAAACCAGGAAACTATTTATTAAATACCTTCTCATTAATTTTATTTTTAAATGATAGTTTTATTCAATTATTTTGAAAAGAGTTTGTAAAACTAAATACGGTTAAAGGAGAAAATATTTTTATCGTTATTTACTCTTCCTGAAATTTCATCGCAAATAATATTTGCCGCCAATTGGCTAAAAGTAATACCGTTGCCGCCAAACCCTAATGCAAAGTAACTGTTGGTTAATGGCTTGTAGGTTCCAATAAAAGGCAAGCCGTCTTTAGTGCTGCCAAAAGTACCTGCCCAGTTAAATTCCGGTTTAAAAGGTATATCAGGAAAAAGTTTTTTAAAATCAGCTGCCAGTTGTTTGGTCTTTGGCGCTACCAATTTGTCACGGCGTGAAGGGTTGTAAAAATCTTCGTCTCTTCCTCCAATTAATATCCTGTTATCTTTTGTTGTACGCATATATAAATAAGGGTCTGCCGTATTCCAAAGTAAAACATCCTTGTTCCAAAATGGCCTTGGTTGTTGCATATTTTCGCTGATAGTTACAAAAGTTGATAATAGTTTTACAACCGGTTTATTTATATATTGTATTGCTTCGTAGCCGGTGGCGTAAACTAATTTTTTTGCAGTAATAGTATAGCCCATCTGTGCGGTAAGCACTACTTTTTTAGGTTGATGATCAATTTTTACAATATCGGTTCTGTCATACACTTCCAGTCCCTTTTTTTTGCCGTGCTGCAAAAGGTAATGTGCAAAAAGGTAGGCATTAGTTTGTGCACCATCTTTAGAGAGTATGGCTGCCGCTGCTTTAAAACCAAACTCTTTTTCAATTTCTTCCGCTGCAAGTAACTTCACTTTAAATCCATTTGCTTTTCTTATTACAAATTCCTCTTCTAAAAATTTAACATCTTTTTTATGTGCAGCATAGTACATACTCTGTTTGTATTCAAACTCGCTAAAACCAATTTCTTTAGCGATATCACCCAGTTCATAAATAGATTGTCTGCATAAATGATAAGATCGCACTGCATTTTGTGAACCAACTTTATGCTGCAACTCACATAGCGGAGTATCTATTTCATATTGCAGTAAAGCTGTACTGCTGCAACTGCTGCCCAAACCAATCGTTCTTGCATCCACCACAATACAATCAATCCCATTTTTTATTAATTGCCATGCTACTAAGGCACCCGATATACCACCGCCCATTACAACAATATCCGTTTTTTTATTTTGTGAAAGAACCGGGTAGTCGTAAGGTAATCCTGCTTTTATTAACCAAAAGGGGTAGCCAGATTTTAAATTCATAAATTTTTATTTTTACACCTGCGCCGTTACAGGACCCCGGCCAAAAAATTTATGCAATTCTTCATCATTTGTTAAGCGGCCCCCCTGACTATGCATTACATTTATTTCTCTCTTTCCACTTTATTCCATAAGCGCATCTGCATTTATTGATGATTCAGCTATGGCAGATAATTTTTTATCAGCTTCTTTTTCTTCATCTAAAGTTTCCTGCAGCATTTTAGCGGCATTATGTTCGCTTAAAGTTTTAGCAAATGCACACAATGTTCCATAAGCGGCTATTTCATAATGCTCTACTTTTTGCCCTGCCGAAATAATGCCTGCATCCCTTACCACACCTTCTTTGGTTGATTCCATTATTTCCTCTGCTTCTTTAACAAGGCCTGCCATTGCTTCGCATTTTTTAGCCACTGCTTTTTCTCCAATGGCAGCAAATACATCTTCCAAACGCATTACATGTTTTTTAGTAACCTCCAAATGATCTGTAAGTGCATCTGTTAACTCTTCATCAGTTGCCTTTTTTATCATCTTGGGGATAGATTTGGTCAATGCTTTTTCAGTCCAATAAATATCTTTCAGTTCATCTACAAATAAATCCCGTAAGCCTTGAGCCACGTCCGATTTTGCATTACCATTTGTATCTTGTTTTTTTGTTTCTTTTTGTTTCGATTTTGTTGCTGTTGTTTCCATTGCTTTTAATTTTTAGATTGTTATTGATTATATAGTACACTTTATTTCAGTTTTCACATTTTTTTCATACCTATTTTTAAAATTATTTGTACTATACAAAGGTTTGTACAGTACAATTCAAAAACGTTACACAATTAAAAATAAATATTGTATAATTCCCATGCTACTGAAAATGGCGGTAATTATTTTTAAGAGAGAAATCAGGCAGGAAGAAGAAAAGTAAATGTAGCACCAATGCCGGGCTTGCCTTCGGCATATATCACACCATTGTGGTTTTCCATGATCTTTTTACAAATAGAAAGTCCAATGCCTGTACCTGGATAAGCAGCGTTATCGTGGAGGCGCCTGAAAGGGATAAATATATTCTCAGCATATTGCTGTTCAAACCCGGGGCCATTATCTGCGACAGAGATTTTGTAATACTGTTTGTTATTTTCTCCTTTGAGCAATGGGCTTTCTTCAGCCGTTATTAAAGTACATTCAATATTAATTAGCGGCGCGGTATGGGGCTTGCAGTATTTTAACGAATTACCAATAAGGTTTGTAAATAATTGTTGCATTTGAAAAGGGATAAGAGCCAGTGTGGGTAATTGGGCTGATTGAAGAACAGCATTTTTTTCTTCAATAGTTTGTGCTAACTCCTGCATTACATTTTTCAACACAATATTTAAATCAATGCTTTCAAATACTTTTTCCGCTTTATTAGTACGTGAAAATAACAGCAAATCATTTATCAGCTGTCGCATATGATTTGCAGCTGTTTCAATTTTTGCAAAATAGGCTTTGCCTTCTTGGGACATATTCTGCATTTCATCCTCCTTAATGCGGGATATAAATGTTTCTATTTTTCGTAAGGGTTCCTGCAAATCGTGACTTGCTGCATGGTTAAAAGAAGATAATTCAGCATTACTTTCTATTAGCTCCCGGTTAATTTCATTTAATTTTATATTTTTCAGATGCTCCTCAGTAACGTCCCTGTTAACACCTATAAGCATCTTTTTCCCATTTTCATCTGTTAATAGCCTGCTTACAGAATGAATATACCGCAATACGCCATCCTTACGGATTATCCTGAAAAAAGCATTGGGGTAGCCTCTTTCATCCAATACCTCTTTACCACCCTCAGTAATAATTTGCTTGTCATCAGGATGTACAAATTCCAGATATTTTTCTATAGTAGGTTCGAATGATTGAGGTTGACAACCCAATATGGTATATTGATTGTCGGAATATATAAGTTTATTAGTCTCTAAATTCCATTGCCAACTGCTGAAATTACCAATCTCTTCGGCATGCTTTGTTGCTTCTGCTGTAATGCTTAATTTCTCATTTGCCGTTTTAAATGCTGCTAAGTCTCTATTTATTTTTAAGTATGCCAATATGAAAACCAAAAGCGAAAACAGGCTGAGCAACAGTGCAAACACCGGTGTAATAATATCCTCATATTCATACTTTTTTTGGTGTTGTGCTAAATACTCATTTTCCAACTTATTCATACCGGTGATTTGCAGGCGTATTTTATCCATCATCTCTTTACCAATCAGCATGCTTTCCGTCAGCTGTTTCTTGGTAGTATTATTTTGAGTGCCTGTTTGTAAAGTATTCCCAAGTAGTTTAAACCTTGCATCAATCATTCCATAAAGTAAATTCAAATTAGTATGCTGTTCGGGACTATCAGCGGTTAATGTTTTTAATGTATTGAAGGATTCGTTCACCTTAGCCCGGGTATTTGTAAATGGTTGTAAAAAAATCGAATCTTTTGTAATAAGAAAACCACGCTGCCCCGTTTCAGCATCGTTAAGGTTAGAAATCAGTTGCTCTAATTCAATTTGTACTTTATGGGTATGTACTACCATTTTGGCGGATTGCGAAAGGGAGTTGATATGCTTATAAGATAATGCAGAAATTAAAATAATCAGCAATAAAGAAACTGTAAAAATGATTTTTAATAACTTAACCGAAGCAAAAAAAGATTTTAGGTTCATACCCAACATTAAATGCTTAATAAAAAGTTATCCCTGTTTAAACCGGATGTGTGGTATTGCCAGTTAACAGTAATTACCTCTGTCAATACTTTTTTCAATTTACTAAAATCATTGGGCTTTTTAATATACACATTAGCCCCTCTTACAAAAGTTTCTTCAATATCTTTTTCCGATGCCGAAGTTGAATAGATGGCTACAGCAATATCTTTAAGCCTGTCATCACGCCTGATTTCGTGCAGGCATTCCATTCCGGATTTGCGGGGCATGTTGAGGTCCAGAAAAAGGAGATGAGGTAAATCTTCAACTGTTCGCAATAAATAATTCATCAGTTCAATGCCATCTTTCACCATACTTACAGTGGTTTTTACTTTTACTTCTTTAAAAGCATCTTTAAAAAAAAGCCGGTCGTCTTCGTCATCATCTGCAAGAAGTATCTTTAATGGTTCGTTACTCATTTTATTTGGTGTTTTAGATTATTAAAATAAAGCCACTCATCTATTGGGTGTCATTACCCGCCGGGAATTTCGGTGCGCCTTTTATTGATAATACGCTGGAATGCCGAAAGCGTAAGACCAGTCTTGTTTTTGAACTGGGTACTAAGATGGGCTAAGCTGCTGTAATTAAGTTGCCAGGCTATTTCCTTAAAAGTTAATTCGCCGGCAGTTATTAACTCTTTTACTCTTTCAATTTTCTGAAGAATTATAAAGTTTTCAATGGTAGTATAAGTTACTTCCGAAAATATATTTGAAAGATATCCATAACTCTGATTGAGTTTTTTAGCCAGGTAATGTGATATTTTTGAAGTCGGCAAGACATCGTCTAAATAAACCATTTCTGTGATTACTGCTTTAATTTTCTGAATTAAAATACTTTTCCTCGACTCTACAATTTCGATGCCATAATTATTCAATAAGGCATTAAGCTGCTTTAGCCCGGCATTAGTAAGGTTCTTTTTAATATCCACCTCTGCAAACCCGGTCATCGAATAGTCAATTTTCAACTTTTCCAGTTGCTCTTGCAGTATTTTTTTACAGGCCTCATTTATATTATACTTAATGTACAATTTCATTTATAAACTTATTTCAAAAAAGGCAACTATCTTCTTTAGGGCAATAGGACTAAGTAAGGTGTATAAATATAAAATTGCTTGTACATCGGCTTTATGTTCAGGTGGTTTAAAAGTCCAAATGTTACATAATAATGGGAAAGGATTGCATAATTCCCATGTTTACTGCAAAGTACAATTTTATATGCTTACATTTAAAATATTTTTTAAATAAAAACATTATTTATGTCATTAAATCTTTTAGAAACTGTTCAGCAAAATTTAGGTTATCCTGCTTTGCAAAAAATAGATCCTAACACTGAGCAGGTTCCGGAAAGTGACAGAACGCCTTCCGAACACAAATTTAGCCAAGCTGCTATACCTGCCGTACTTACCGGTTTGTATAAATATGTACAGGCGGACGATGGAGCCGCTGAATTTTTAGCAGGAGATAGTTCAATTAACTGGATAGCAAAAATATTTGACGATAACAGAAAAGAGGCCATACAAACAATTTCAGCATATGCCCTGCAATCCAACCGGGACCCTGTTGCTAAAATGAATGCCATTGCAAATGAAGCTGTGAAAGTTGTAAAGGAAAATTTACCCGCTGACGCCGGAATTAAAGATGTAAAAATCTTTTTCGCTAATCAAAAAAACAATATTCTTCTTTTTTTACCAACTGCCTTAAGCATGGGTGAACTGTTGCATGATGGCTCATTGGATGATAATACAAATAAAATGCAGGGTCCTGTATCAGGTTTGATCGAAAGTATCGGAGCTGTATTCTCCAGCCCGAGTACCGCTGAGGAAATCAAAAATTAATAAAACACTATTATTGCATTTCAATCTTCTGCCGAAGAGTTTGTAAAAGTAAAACACGGGGTTTTATAAACTTGATTTTGCATATTGATCTCTTTGGTTTCTTGGTGTTGCCTGTATAATTTTTTTTCACTTTTTACGGATTTTTCAATGGTGAGTCTTGCCATCAAATAACTAACTGTTGATTCGGCACCTTGATTAAGATTCACGTAGCTTTCTTCAAAACCGTCATAACAACCGCCTGTACATGGATTGTAAATAACCCGGTGCAGGTGGTTGTTTCCGAGAAACCAACTAAATGCAATCTCCATTTTTTCTAAGTATGTTTCATCTTTAAATACATCATAAAATTTATATAAGGCCAGTATTGTATAGGCCAAATCTATCGGTTGCTCTCCGCCTTTATTTTCCGGTGTCACTATATCACCTTTATTGAACCAGCCCTTATTGGAAATAACACGAATCATATTCTCTCTGAATATTTTGGTTAATAAAAAATCAAACGAAGATTTCGCAGCTTCTTTATAAATGGCTTTGTTAGTTGCCAGCCAGGCACAAAGCATTGCCTCAGGTAAAAGGCTATTGCCATAAGTAAGGTAACTTTCAAACCATAGCCAGTTTACTTCCGATTCATGCCTGTATATCTGTACCAATCTGTCTGCAAAATGCTCTATTAACAAGGTGTTATCAAACGAATCTGTTTTTAAATTACGGTAATACAAACCTTTTATTATAAAAGACATCGCCCGTGCGGAATGGATATTTTTTACATTCAATAAAGCCGCCTGCATAGTACTCGCTGCATCGGCTGCTAACTTATCGGGCAATAATGAACTGATTGAAATTAAATATCCCAAAGCCCAAATGGCCCTTCCATTGGAATCGGCAAGGTCAACGGTGCTGTTTTGATCTGTAAATTGTTTATGTTCATCCACATAATTAAAAAAATAACCTTTGCTTTGCAAACAGTATTTAATAAAGTTAAAGTAGATAGTAATATATTTTATATCATCTATCTCGCCGGTGGATTCATAATGCTTGCACAGGGCGATCATAGCCCGGGCATTATCATCCAGTGTATAGCCTGTTGCAATGTCGGGTTGATTGATTTTTGAGAATTGCATCATTCCAAAATCCGAAGTCAAATTTTTTATATGGTTTAAATTAACAAACGGTACTTTGTAATGCAATGATATAGCATCATTAGTTAACCGCTTAAACAGTATACCGTGTGCAATGGCCGCATTCTCCCACGCAGTAGATGCCATTTTATGTAATCCATTTAAGCTGATAGCTTTTCTTGGTCCTGTAAAAGGTTATTTACAACAGCAGCAAGTTGTTCAGAACTTTCGAAATCAATAATTACACCTGCATTATTTTGCAGTACTTCCAAAGCATGAGGTATTGGCGTTGAAACCACTGCACAACCTGAACTTAATGCATACGAAAATGTACCGCTTACGGCCCGGTTGGGATCTTTAGAAGTAAACAAATAAATATCCGTCAATTGCAGATATTCCAGCAAATGAGGCAATGGTAAAAAATAATTTATAAACCTTATATGCTCCTCTAATTTAAGTGCGTTAACTTTTTCCAAAAGCATATTCCGGTATTTTTCACCTTCATTTTTTATTACAGATGGATGTGTTTTACCAATGATTAGAAAAAGTACATCGGGATTTTTGGCAATAATAGCCGGCATGGCATCCAACGAAGTTTCAATACTTTTACCCGAACTCAATAACCCGAATGTGGAAAGTATTTTTCTGCCTTCAAGATGGTTTTGTTTTTTTAGTAAAACTTTATCCGCATGTGATACAAGGTGCGTACCATGCGGTATAACAGTAATTTTATCTTGCGAAATATTATACTCTTTCAGTAAAATATCAGCAGATGAGTTTGTCATTACAATAATAGAATTAGAATACTGCTCTATTTGATGCACTTTAAATTTCAAGATTTCATCCGGGCCGGGCAATACTGTATGAAAGACTATACTTATGGGTTTGTTTACTGCTCTGAGAAATTGTACTAAATCATTCTCATTTTGTTTAAATAATCCAAATTCATGCTGCACTACTACCAGTTCAAGTTTCGCATCTTCATTAATTAATTTAGCAAGGGTAACAAATGCTTCCGGGTAATTGGTGTTAATTATGTATTTAACATCATCGGGATAGGTATGTTGCTCATCGTCTGATTCAACCGGGCAGATATTTATTTTAAATGACCTGTTGAATTTATTATTTAATGCCGCTATCAAATCCTGAGAATAGGTGGCAATACCACATTCCCCGGGGGATAGGAAGTGATAACCAAAATTTCAGGAACCGCTTTTTCCTTTGCTGAATGGTAAATTCCGTCGCCGTTGGCTTTGTATAATATTCCGTTATTATCGATAACAGTTTTTTTGATATTAATATTTCAGGCATCATCTTTTTTTTTGTTAAGTAATAACTCTTGTACTAAAGCCGATAAGCTAACTGAAGCCACAGCAATTTGTTCATCTGCTGCTCCGTAATAGATATATAGGTTATCATTCACTAAAACTGTTCCAGTCGGGAAACATACATTATTTACTTCCCCCCTCAGTTCCCATTCTTCGTTGGGTTTAAACAATTCATAAGGAAGTCGGGCTATTTCTTTTTGTGGGTTTTCTAAATCAAGTAATGCCGCACATGCCGAATACACATAGCCCTTTACTGTGTCATGCACACCATGATAAATTAGTAACCATCCTTCTTTTGTTTCAATTGGCGGGCATCCGCCACCTATATAACTCACTTTATGTTTATATTTTGGCGAAAGAACTATCCACTCATGAAGGTGGAGAAAATAGTTTTGCCAAAATTCCGGAGTAAGCTCCTGCATATTATCTACTGCAACAATTTGAATATCCGGCTTTACACGATGCAGAAAATATAATTTGCCATTTATTCGCCTTGGAAAAAAAATCACATTCTTATCCCACAGATATACTTTTTTTCCTTTTTTCGCCTGAATTTGCTCATGTTCATTATATCTAAGATATTTTTCGTTAATCAGTCCCTTAGACTCCGCAAGTCTCCTGAATTCTTCATAGGTTATTTGGGGTACAATTAACCCGGTCTTTTCAAAATGAAGCAGATCTTTTGATACTGCCAATGCGCCCTGAGCATTTACACCGTCGTATGCCGTGTAGGTGAGGTAATACAAATTATCAATCTTTACAATTCCGGATCTTCTACCCCATGCGATTCACATTCGAGTTGAGGAAATAAAACAGCCATATCATATCTTTCCTTTATACTTAAAGGGTCTTGTAAACTGCAATACCCAATGCTGCTGTAGCTTCCTTTACTAACTGCTCTGTAAAAAAGATGAATACTACCGTTATCGCTTATTACTGCGGGATTTAGTACACCATCACTTTCAAAACCTAAAGCAGTTTTTTTTAATAATATACCATCTTTCTTAACTGCTATCATAATCAAATGCCGGGTGTTATGAAAAATACCTGAGTATGGTAAAGGTGGGCTTATTAGGATGCAGAAATGTTATGTAATTTTTAAAATAGTTGTATAATTCACATGTTTTAGAGGATTGATTTTGTAGATTTTGGATTGTATATTTAAAGGAATAGATAAAATTGTTTTACTTTTAAATTCGCTTTGGTTACTACATAAACTTCTAATCAACATTCAGGGGAAACTAAAGATACTTTTCAGGATAGATAATTTAGACGAACTATTCAGTACTATAGTTATACTTGTTGTTTTCCCAATGCCTCCACTCTATTCAGCCACTGCTCCCTTTTTTTATTATCGGAAGATTTTATTGGCGCAAACGAAATAATCTTAACAGCCTTTATTCCGCAAAAATTTAACACACCAATTTTCATAGCATTATGTCCGGCATTTTTATTAATTAGCCAATAGTACCATTTTGGTGTATCCATTGTTACAATAAGGCGTGCCGTTTTTCCTTTCAATAGTTTATCCCAAAACGGCCCTTTCTCGTGATACTTAAAAGCAAAACCCGGTACAAAAACTCTATCAATAAACCCTTTCAACAATGCAGGAAAAGTAGCCCACCAGTTTGGATATACAAAAACTAAATGGTCTGCGTTTAATATATCCAGTTGCACTTGAAGCAGATCGGGTTCTAATACGCTTATTTTGCGGTAACCATACTTTAAAATAGGGTTGAAATCTAAATCAATCAGATGTATTAATTTGCAACTCACACCTGATGTTTCTGCGCCTTTTTTGTAACTTTCTGCCAAAGCAAAACAGAAACTTTCTTTATCGGGATGTCCATTAATGACTATGATTTTTTTCATTCTAAAATTATTGCCCTTCTAATTGAATTTTGATAAAAAACCCTCAGTCATACCTTTGGCTTGACAGACCGAAACGCTCCATATTTTACTATTTTTAAGTCGTAAAATTTTTAAGAGTCAGAATAAAATTACTGTGATTGTTGTCATGCTTTATTTCTTAAAGATTTCTGCCCTTAAAATTTACCATTCGTGTTTTTCCACTCTTCTTTTGTAGGAATTTCTTCAATGGTGTCCCAGTGTTCTGCAATCTTACCTTGCTCCACTCGGTACAAATCGTAAAACGAGTTGTGCTTTCCGGCAAGATTTCCTTCGCTTACAGTCAATACAAAATTACCTTCACCCAGCACTTTGTGAACAGTATTATATGTCATTGTGATACCTTGTTTTGCCCAATCACCTAATGTTTTTCCAAGCCCTGAAAGTTGGTCGGGAATTGAAGGATTGTGTTGAATGTAATTATCGCCATCGAAATACGCAGCCATTTTTTCCATTCTGCCATTTACTAAAATATCCTCGACGAAATTGCCCACCAAGGTTTTATTCTCAGTTGTTTTATCAAGATCTTTGATGCCTGTTTCACCATCAATCATCGTGTGACTGCTTGGATTGGGTTTTGCTGTTTCCTGCAAATTGTCCCAATGTTCTACAATTTTTCCATCTTCAAATCGGAAGATGTCAAAACCGATTTTTGGTCCGAAGAAATTGTAATCGGTATGTGTGAAAACAAAATCACCGTCTTGAAAGGTTCTTATCGTATGCACTTTTGCGGAATTGGGTGGAAGTTTTTTCAGGACTTCGCCAAAACCTGCAAGCCCATCGGCTTCACTAAGATTATGTTGAATGAATTTGTCAGGGTTGATGCAGGCAACAGCACTTTGGTCGCCTGTTTCTATGCTATTTAAAAGAGCATTTACTTTTTCTTTATTTGTCATTTTTTTTGATTTAAAGTTTAAAATCCAAAAGTGATGATTTCGCTTATAGGAAGTGTTACACAATTATGGAGAAGAATTGCTTTATTCACACATATATTTGTATTCTAAACCTTTTTAATAAAAAAACAACAATAAAACCCATACAGATATAAACAAAAGTATCGCCAATAACAGAATAAAAAGTTTTAACTCCCTTCACAGGTAAATGTGCCAACATGATTTTGTTATTGTTATCAAAACTGCTCATTTGCGAAATTATTTCTCCGTAAGGGGTAATTGCAGCAGAATTTCCAAACCTTGTTGACCTTAAAATAGAATGCCCCTGTTCTATTGCCCTGTAAGCTGCCATTCTTGAATGTAAAGGGTCAATCCCTCTCCAATCGGAAGAAGGTAGGGCAACAATATCTGCATGCAACTTTCCAAACCCTCTCGCCAAATAAGGGAAATCATAATCATAACAAATAGCTCCGGAAACTTTACTACCGGCAATAGCAAATACTTTAAGCACTTCTTTTCCTTTTGCAGATGGCTCACCGGGTACAGGCTGATGTTTATGATAGGTGTAGTCGATAGTTCCCGATGAATTGATGTATAAATATTTATTTTCGTATTTAAGTGGCGCAACCGAAACGGGCATCACATAAGAAGCAACTAATGATATTTTTAGTGTAGATACAAGAGCTGATAAAGAGTCCTTCCATATTGCTTCATCTTCGGGTAAAATAAAGATAGCCGCCTCATTCCATGAAACAAAGGCCGCATTATTGTTTGCTGCAATTCGTGTTCTTTCAAACAACATGTGTTTAACCTTTTCGTTGCTATCTTTAGAAGGCAGCGGTAACCCACTCACTTCAGAATCTGTACCAACTGCTGCTACCGCAATTGTATTTGTTCCTTTTGATTTACTGATATCATAACGCAATGCACCAAATATTACCAATACCAACAAAACAGATAACGGGATTTGAAATGTTTGCAGTGTTAGCTTTCTATGAACTGCTATTTCTGTTATTGAAATATTGACCCAATAAATTAAAAAACTTAAGCCGGGCATGCCAAATAATGAAAGCGACTGCATTAAAGTTAAATTGTGCGATTGCGTGTAAGCGGCAACGCCCCAACTTGCAAAGGGTGTGAAAGTGTATTGCATCCATTCCATTAGAACCATCACAGCAGGAAATAAAAGAAACGACCATTTGTGTTTCTTAAACCTGTCCCATAAAAGATACCCGGGAAGATGAAACAAACTGATAGGAACAGAAAATAAAAAAATCATTACTACAGGCATCGGCGCAGATAGAATTTTTGAAACACACAATGACCAGGCAATAATAAGTGCTAAAGTAAAAAGCAACCTTGCTTTCCACCCTTTGGTTATGCTGAGATAAATTAGAAACGGAACACTTGAAACCCACGCTGCTAAATCAATGCTATACGTTAAATGCGTAGCAAACATTACTGCAATTCCTATAAGAAGATACCAGAGCGGTTTTATCTTATTTATCATGATATTTGTATTTTTTAATTTCGCAACTATTTTTTTAGAACTTATTATCCTTCAGTTTCTATATCCCCTTCCTCATCCTTTTTTTTGGGGTAATCGTTATTTAATTTGTTCTCTAATTCCTTTTTATCTTTTTGGTTGCGAATAATGATAAGTACTACTAACCCTGTTACCAAAATGCCAACAATTATAATTACTATCCGGTTCATATTTTATTTTTTATTTATTATACTGCCATTAATAATTTTATACAACTGCACCAACACCAGCGGAAGCAATGCAGCTATTACAGCAATCCACCACGCTTTACCGGGTAGTACTGTTAACCCTAATACCAAACGTATTTGCGGTACAGCGTACACCAGCAGCAAAAGTCCTGTGCAAATTAGTACTGCCAGCCATACAAACTTATTGGTGGTAACCTCATTCACCAATAATTTAGAATGTGGAGATGACATATTGAAAACATGAAATAATTGCGCAAAAGCCAGGGTTATAAATGCCATGCTATTGGCTACTTTATCATCAGCACTAATATATGCCTTACAATAGAACACGACAATAATTACAGATAAGGTAATAGCTGCAGAATACATGGCGATAGCTATCCAGTTTTTATTAGTGATGATGTTTTTGGCAGGGTTCCTTGGCGGATTATCCATGATGGTTTTATCTCCCTTGCCAACGCCAAGTGCCAAAGCCGGGAATACATCCGTTACCATGTTTAAAAATAATATTTGTAATGGAAGCAGTGTTGCTGCCGGTGCAATAAAACCTAATGCTGTTACAATAAATATCTCACTCAAATTGCACGACACCAGGTAGATGACAAACTTTTGAATATTCCTGAAAATTTCACGCCCATGCCCCACTGCTGCTGCAATAGAAATAAACGAGTCATCTTTTAAAACGATACTGGCCGTTTCTTTGGCAACTTGCGTTCCCCTTAACCCCATAGCGATACCAACATCTGCTTTCTTTAAAGCCGGGGCATCGTTTACGCCGTCACCCGTCATGGCAACTATGTTTCCTGCTGTTTGATAAATGCCTGCAATCTCTAATTTTTGTTTAGGAGTGGTACGGGCAAACACGGCGGTATTCAATATTTTTTCTTTCCATTCATTTGTAAGAGATTCAATTGCCGGTAAATCTTTTCCTGTTATTACTGCTTGCTCTGCTTCATCAATCAAGCCGGTCTTTTTTGCAATGTTTAATGCCGTTAACGGATGATCGCCTGTTATCATTACTATTTTTATCCCTGCTTTTCTGCAGGTTAAAATCGCTTCTTTAATGTCCAGCCGGGGTGGGTCTAAAAAACCAATCATGCCTGCATAAACCAGGCCGTCTAAATAATTGTATTTATTAATTTCTGCCGCTTCATTGTAAGCAAATGCCAAAACCCTTAACCCTTGTGCAGCCATTTTTTCAGATTCGGCCAGTATCTTTTTTTTGTCTTCTTCCTTTAATTCCTCAATACTTATTCCGCTTTGTATTCTGTTGCATTTTACCAATAAATGCTCTACCGAGCCTTTTGCTGCCACAAAATTTCCATTGGTACTTTTATGCATTGTACCCATTATTTTTGTTTCAGAACTGAAGGGCGCTTCTGCAATCCGTTCGTATTTTTTTTTCATTTCATCAGCAGTTGTACCGGAAGTGTTAGCTAAATGAATAAGTGCTATCTCTATCGGGTCGCCCAGTAAGTTATCTTTTTCTTCCGTGTTTTTTGGTGCAGCATTATTGCACAATGCACCAATCAGTTTTACCTTTTCAAAATTTTCTTTACCCGTTTTAATTTCAGTATTATCAAATTTTAATTCCTTGTTTTCAATGTGTACTTTTATTTCTTCATCAGGAAAAGAGAAGGTATCTACATGTATTGTATTTTCGGTTAACGTACCTGTTTTATCAGTTAAAATTACATTGGTGCTGCCCAATGTTTCTACCGCAGAAAGCTTTTTTACGATAGCGTTTCTCCTCGCCATCAGTAACATTCCATAAGCCAGTGCAACTGTAGAAACAATGGGCAATCCTTCAGGGAAAGCTGCGACAGCAAGGGCAATAGAGGTTTCAAAAATTAATACCCATGGTTTGCCCTGCACCATTCCTGTAATGGCAAAAATGATTGTCATAAACAGGGTTATCCAAATTAATTTTTTACTTAAAGCGGCTAACTTTTTGTCTAATGGGGTAGCCGTTTCCGCTGCACTTTCTACCAACGAAGTAATAGTACCCAGTTCCGTATGTTGTGCAATGCCGGTAATGACGGCTTTGCCTTTTCCATTCATAACAGAAGCACCTTTAAATACCATATTGTGCCGGTCTCCCAATGCAGTTTCTTTATCAAGTTTGACGATATTTTTTTCTGCAGGAAGTGATTCGCCCGTTAGTGAAGACTCATCGCATTGCAGTTGATTTATTTCTATCAATCGTCCATCTCCCGGTATTACATCACCTGCTTCCAGCAATACCACATCTCCGGGTGTTAATTTTTCAGATGGTATTTCCTGTGTTTTTCCATCCCTTATTACTTTACACAATATCACATCCATTTCCCTTAAAGCATTCATAGAACTTCGTGCCTGCAACTCCATCAAAAAGCCAATCAGGGCATTTATTAAAATAACTATCCCGATAGCACCCGCCTCAATATAATGTTTAGAATATAACGTTACTATTACAGCAGTAAGCAACAAATAAACTATCGGGCTTTTAAATTGCAGCAGCAACATCATCCGGATACTTTTTTGTTTCTGAGCTTTATAGATATTTCTACCAAATTGTTTTGTACGATTTTCTGCCTCGGATGCAGTGATGCCTTTTTCAGTATTGGTTTCAAATGATTTTATAATCTCTTCTGCCGCCAAAGAATGTGGATTTATAAATGGATATGTTATTTTCATTACAAACTTTTGGGTTTATGCATCTTGAAAGTTGCCATTATTCTCTTATTTTTTTATTCAAAACTTACCATACCTTTTTTTGCACTTATTTGATGAGCCTTCATTGGGTGCATTTCAAATTGCCGCACTTAATAAAGGGTTGCCAACCTTTTTTAGAGTATTTCTATTTGAAATATCCTGTCAAAGGTTGGCAACCCGCGTGACAATTTCAAAGGCACCTCTTTTATCAGTCTATTACCTCTCCTATTATTTTAAGTTTACATTCTCTTTGTAATTTGATTCATCTTGCGGCGCTTTACCGTATTTCAACCAAAAAAGAGCAAGCCCTAACGCAGCAATTAATAAGGCCAGGCCAATAAGTGTATTCACATCTGTTTGCTTTATATCCAGCGTAATTATTTTATTTGCAACAGCAATAATTGCAATTTGCACAATTGGAACAGCAGGAAAGGTGTCGGATGAAATAATTAATATTAATGATTTTATAAGCTCATATCCAATGGCAATAATCAATATCAAATTAAACACTTCGAATAAAGTGCCGGCATCAATTAAAAAATAAGGATGCTGCATAATTTTTTTACCTTCTGTATAGATAAGGTTTGCCGTACCCAGCATTAAACTTAAAGTCATAATCCCAATTAAAACACGAATTACATTTCTATTGATGCCCAAAATTATAGCTGAAAAATTGTCGTCTTTTTTCATACGTATTTTGTTTTAAGTGTGCGAGATTTAAGTAATACAATATTTTACCGGGGTATTATGGTCAAGTATTTTTTATCCGATGAAATAATTGGAGAGTTACTTATCCTGAATTTTACAATACCCCGTAAGCTACTTTTATAAATCTGCTTAGCAATACAAATGTGTGAATGATGTAAGTAATACACACAATTGTGTAACGCCCCGTTAAATAAAGTAAGTGAACTTTGCTATATGATTTTATACAATAACCCTTTTCTCATAAGCAGTTAGTTTTGGTAAAAAAACCCCTGTTTCTACAGGGGTTTTCTTTTCCTGTACCGTTTGCACACATGAGTCAATAAAGAAATATTGATAAAATAAATACTACGTAACAACTTAAAATATACAATTATGAAAATTTATGTAAGCTTTTTATTGGCAGCTTTTTTAACGGCAGGCAGCGTAACTGCACAGCATGTGAACGTTGGCATCAAGGGTGGTTTAAATGTGTACACCATTACCAATGATAATGATGTGGAATATGATTCGAAGGCGGGTTTTAATCTGGGTTTACTTGGCCATATACACCTGGCCAAACAATTGGCATTACAACCGGAAATTGTTTACTCGGCACAGGGAGCAAAATTCAATACCGGCAATACAGAAACCAACATTAACCTCAATTACATTAATGTTCCGGTACTGATTCAATATATGTTTGATAACGGCTTCAGGCTGCAGGCAGGCCCTCAACTTGGTTTTTTAGTAAATGCAAAATCTAAAACAGGCGGCGTTTCGGTTGACATTAAAGATAATTTAAAGACTGTTGATGTTGGATTAGCAGTGGGTGCAGGCTACGTTCATACACCATCAGGCTTTGGAGTAGATGCCCGGTACAATTTGGGGTTAAGTAACATTAATGATAACAGCAGTGTAAAATCATTTAACAGGGGTTTTCAACTGGGAGTATTTTATCTTTTTAAACATCAATAAATTTTTTAAAATTCACCTTTTTACATGTGAAAAGAAGGAACGATTGCTAATTCATGTTTTAAATAAAATCGTTTAAATAATAATATAATGAAAAAAATTATTTATGTTCTTTTATTCTCTGCTGCTATTATCAGCTGCAAACAAAACTTGGTAACAGGTCGCAAACAATTAAGCTTAGTATCGGAGCCCGAGCTGCAAACTATGGCGAAGCAGGAATACCAAACTTTTTTAAGTGCCAATAAAGTGGTAAATGCAAATGTTAGTAAGGATGCTGAAATGGTCCGTAGGGTAGGATCACGTATTGCCACCGCTATTAAAACATATTATGATGGTAAAGGGCAAACATCCGTACTGGAAGGTTACCAATGGGAATTTAACCTGGTGGATAATAAAGAAGTAAATGCCTGGTGTATGCCGGGCGGCAAAGTGGTAGTATATACCGGCTTGTTACCCATTAGTCAGAACGAAGCGGGTTTGGCAATTGTTATTGGTCATGAAATTACACACGCCGTAGCACAGCACGGCAGCGAAAGAATGAGCCAGGGATTATTGCAGCAATTAGGCGGTACCGCTTTACAAATTGCTTTAGCTAACAAGCCTGTAGAAACGCAGAATCTTTTTGCAACTGCTTACGGCATTGGAAGTACCGTTGGCGGCACTTTACCTTTCTCCCGTAAATCAGAATCGGAAGCGGATAAATACGGATTATACTTTGCCGCTATGGCGGGTTATAATCCGCAGGAAGCTATTCCTTTTTGGCAAAGAATGTCAGCAGCCGGCGGAGCTAAACCACCTGAGTTTTTAAGCAGCCACCCGTCCGATGAAACAAGAATTGCAAAAATTAAAGCTAATATGCCGCAGGCATTGAAATATTACAGGCCCATAAGAAAATAAAATACATTGTCCCTATATCACCACCCGGAAAAAAATTTATTTCTGTCACTTACATGTGAATGTTACAACTTATTTCAATAGTTGTGTAACACTTGCAATCTTCTTTAACGCCACCTTTACATTCTTAGTAACAATAAATTTATAAACTCTCTAAGCGATAAGGATGTTATAAATATTTTCTAAAACAAAAAATAAGCAAAATGAAAACTTTAATTAGTATTTCTTTAATAATAAGCATTTTTTTAATTGGCTGCAAAACAATGAATAAATCACAAAAGGGAGCTGTAATAGGAACAGCAGGCGGCGCAGCAACCGGTGCGGTTATTGGCAGAGTAGCCGGTAATACAGCTTTGGGCGCTATCATAGGTGCAGCTGTGGGCGGAGTTACAGGTGCTGTTATCGGACGCAAGATGGACAAACAAGCGGAAGAAATGAAGAAAAATATACCGGACGCCAACGTAGAAAGAATTGGCGAAGGGATAGCTATTGAGTTTAATAATAAGATTTTATTCGGCTTCGATCAATCTAATCTTTCTGCAGATGCAAGAACAAATCTAGATAAATTAACAGCAATATTGCAAAAGTATCCCGATACCAATATTGAAGTGCAGGGACATACTGACAGCAAAGGGACTACAATTTATAACAGGAATTTATCTAAACGACGGGCTTCATCAGTTTCAGGTTATTTATCGGGTGCCGGCATAAGTTCGTCAAGGCTGACCATTAAAGGGTTTGGGGAAACTGCACCTAAATACGAAAATAATACAGAAGATGGCCGGTCACAAAACCGCCGGGGAGAATTTCTTATAACAGCGAATGAAAAAATGAAAGATGAGGCGGCGAAAGAATCAGGAAAAGCAGGGAGTCAATAATTAAAATATGTAAAGCACTAAAAAAGTATAAACACTAAAAAAAACAAAATGAAAAAAAGAATCAGTTTAATTACAGCAATATTTTTATGTGCAATAATTGCAAACGCACAACATTCAGGCGGAACAAGTTTCGGTCTTCGGGGCGGAGTTAATTTCCAAAACATTAACGGGAAAAACAGTAATGATGATAAATTAAAGAATGATATCCTTACCGGTTTTAATATTGGCATTAATGCTGAGATTCCTGTCGCACCTGATTTTTATTTTCAGCCCGGCTTGCTGTTTACTACGAAAGGCGCAAAAAATGAAGAGGTTTTTCTTGGTCAAACATTAAGCAGCACCATTAAAATCAACTATGTTGAGTTGCCACTTAATTTTCTCTATAAACCTATGCTTGGCAAAGGACATTTCCTGGTAGGTTTTGGACCCTATATAGCTTTAGGCATAGGCGGCAAGGCGGATTATGATGGCGCCGGTTTAAGCCGAACGGAGGAGATAAAATTTAAAAATACCGTACAACTTACCGATTCACGTGATGTAGTTTATTTTAAACAATTAGATGCAGGAGCAAATATGCTGGCGGGTTTTGAATTCGGGAACAGAGTTTCTTTTCAATTAAATGCTCAGTTGGGTCTCGTTGACATTAATCCCAAATATGAAGGGATTTCTAATGATAAAGCAACTGCCAAAAACACAGGGTTCGGTTTATCATTAGGTTATAGGTTTTAATTATTTTTTTTGGTTGAATATTTACTATAGTTGCTTTTACCGGCAACTATTTTTTTAAGAAAATCAATAAGCTGATTTAAAGTTTAAATCTTTATGGCCGCGGGCTTACAGGAATTATGAAGCCATATTACTATTTCGTCATGACTTACAGGTAATTTCATAATAACACAATACTAATTTATTTTATAAATGTGTGAATTATGTAACTTATTTTGTAAACTATGTAATAGTAAAAACTACACAGCCAAGTATATTTGTTCAGGTTTTTCATAGGATATTGGATTTTAATCGGGCGGGATTTCTATCCTGCCCTTTTTATTAATTATTTTTTGCGACGCGGTGAAAAGCAACTACATACGACAGTAACAAAATATACATTATAGAAATACCTGTTTAAATTTTCTGAATCTCAAGAATGAAAGCGGCAAGTCATCCTGCTATGGGCGATTACACAGCCCGAAATAAAGTCAAGCTGATCAGGAGCGGTAAACCATATTTTGATTTACTCAGGGATTTGATCAACAAAGCTAAAAAAATAATTTACCTGCAATTCTATATTTTCCGGGAAGATGAAACCGGCACTACGGTTATAGAAACGCTTAAGGCAGCCTCTATGCGGGGTGTTGCGGTATTTCTTCATATTGACGGTTATGCTTCAAAAGATTTAACTGAAAAATGTATAAGAGATATGAGAGAAGCCGGTGTGAATATAAAATTATTTGAACCGCTCCTGCGAAGCAGCCATTTTTATTTTGGCAGACGTTTGCATCATAAAGTTGCAGTTGCAGACAGCCTGTACTCACTGGTTGGCGGTATAAATGTTACGAACCGCTATAATGATATGCCCGGCGAGCCCGCCTGGTTAGATATGGCATTATATTGCGAAGGCGAAGCGTCATTAATTGTAGAAAATGTTTGCCGGCAACTTTGGAATAATAAAAAAATATTAGCAATAGCCGCGAAAAATAGCGAATCGTTTGAAAAATTTTATGAACACATTACCCGGGCTGAAAAAGCTGATGTAAGAGTAAGCCGCAATGATTGGGTAAAAAGAAAAAATGCTGTTTGGAAGAGTTATAGGGACATGTTTAGAACAGCAGAAAAAAGTATTACAATCATGTGTAGTTATTTTTTGCCCGGCAGCTTATTTCGACGAAAAATTAAAGAGGCCGTAAAAAGAGGCGTGAAAGTGAAAGTAATATTGGTGGGCATTTCGGACATCATGCTAGCTAAACATGCAGAGAGGTATCTCTATGACTTGTTGTTGCGAAATAATATTGAAATTTACGAGTATAAAGAAACGGTATTGCATGCAAAAATGGCCGTATATGACAGCAATTGGGTAACTGTCGGTTCTTATAATGTAAACGGCCTTAGTGCACATGCAAGCTTAGAGATGAATATGGATGTAAAAAACAAATCATTCGCCCGTATTGCAGAAAAAGAATTGAATGACATAATTAAACTGCACTGTAAGCAGGTTACAAAGGAAAACTATTCTTTATCTACTAATATTTTCAGGCAATTTTGGCAATGGATATGCTACAATGCGGTTAATAAAATGCTCTTTGCCGTTACATTTTATTTTAAGCAAGAAAAATAAAAAGCGTTTATTGACTAAGTTTATCCGTCATTAAAAAAATATAACCGCCGGATTTAATCATTCTCGAAATGGGTTTTTGTAAACCACTATGTTCAAACTTGCTCCCGTATTTGCCAAAGAACAGTTGCTCATTTATATTTATTAAATAAAGTCTCCCCTTTTTTCGTAAATTGAGAGGACATGGAAAGTTTCAAAATTGTTATTTTCATAATGGTCATTCTGATCAGTTTGACAGCAATTGCCAATAAACGAAAACTACCTTACCCCGTTTTATTAGTAGTCGCCGGTTTAGTCATTGGTTTTATACCGCAATTACCCGAACTGGCATTAGACCCCGATATTATTTTTGTAATTATACTCCCTCCTCTTTTATATGATGCCGCTTCAAAAACTTCATGGCATGAATTCAAAACATCCATAAGACCAATATCTGCATTGGCCATTACATTGGTTTTTTTTACAACAGTTAGTGTGGCTGTTACCGCTTATTACCTTATACCGGGGTTTACCTGGCCTCTTGCATTTGTGTTAGGTGCCGTTGTTTCGCCACCGGATGCTGTGGCAGCAACAGGTATAATAAAAGGTTTGGGACTAAATAAAAAAGTAATCACCATATTAGAAGGCGAAAGTCTTATAAATGACGCTTCAGCATTAATTGCTTACCGGTATGCTGTGATGGCTGTTACAACAGGAACTTTTGTTTTTTGGAAGGCCGGTCTTGAATTTTTAATGGTAGCAAGTGTTGGTATAATTACAGGTATTATTATTGGGTATATGTTTGTACTGATACATAAAAAAATTGCAAATAACCCTGTTGTTGAAACAAGTTTTACGCTTCTTGCTCCTTTTATATCTTACCTGGCGGCTGAACAGTTTCATATGTCGGGTGTACTGGCCGTAGTAAGCACAGGCCTTGTTATATCATGGAGGGCACCGGAAGTTTTCTCTTATCAAACAAGAATGAGAACCAGGGTGGTATGGGACACTTTAATATTTTTACTACACGGATTTGTTTTTATACTTATTGGTCTTCAACTTCCCTCTATCATCAGTGATTTAGGCAATTATCCATTTTGGCAAATACTTGGATACGGCTTGCTTATAAGCCTGGTAACAATTGTTGTTCGTATTATTTGGGTTTTTGCAGGAGCTTACCGACAAAGCCTATTTCAAAAAAAGAGAAACGGCATTGATTCCTTTCCCGTTGATACTAACGAAGATGATACGTGGAAAAATGTATTGGTAGTTGCCTGGACAGGAACAAGGGGCGTCATATCATTGGCGACAGCATTGGCTCTACCGTTGTTATTAGCAGACGGAACGCCGTTTCCTAAAAGACATTCAATAATATTTCTTGCTTTTGTAGTTATTTTCGTGACGTTAGTAGTTCAGGGCCTTTCCTTGCCCTTGCTTATAAAGTGGCTGAAGATAAAACCGCAAGACAATTCAGCCGGTGAAGAGAAAGAGCTGAAATTATATCTTGCTACTAATACACTTCATTTTATCGAACATGAATTAGACTTGCCTGCGGGTAATAAAATACAGGAGCAGTTAAAACATAAATATGAAGTGTTGATTACTGATCTTTCAAAAGAAATTCGCCGGCATAAAAAAGCAAAGCGAAACCCGGAAAAAGTGCAACCTCCAAAACCGAACGAGCTCATAAATACTCAATTAGAGATTAGTAAATTCCGGAGAGCCATATTACTTAAACTGCATAAAGAAGGCGAATTCAGTGATACAGCCATTAAGCAGGTAGAACGTGAAATGGACATAGATGAATTGAAACTGAATCTTTTGGTCCCTAAAGAAGAATAAATTATACTGCTGAAATATAAATTCGCTAAAATATATTAATACCGAATATGAGATGTAAATAGTCCAATCAGTTTTCTGTCGGCATAATACCATCTAAGATTTCCACGCAGTCCTTTGGACTACTTAGTAAATCAAGATGGTATAAACTGATCGCCGACAGGAGCAATGACAAAAAACTATTTAAAAAAACGCCCCGGATATTATCGGGGCGTGTATACAAAAGGGGGAATTAAGGTAAATTAGCAATGAAGAATCATTTCTATTCAATACATAGTTTTAAAAATTAATATTGAAAGATGAAGTTTTAAGCATAACTAAAATAGATAAGGAATTAGTGTTTTAAAAATAAATGCCGGCTTCACCTTCCCGGCATTTATTAAACCTGACCGTCCCTAATATGAAATAGCATTAACTCAATTTTACTAAACTATTATAAAATCAGTATCAGTAATAATATAATGATGATAATTGCGCCTACTGAAAGATAAACACCGCCATTATTCGCTTTAATTTCTTTCTTTATTTCTTTTACTTCTTTGCGCAGGCTTTTTCTTTCCAATCTTGTCATTTCAGATCTGTCAATATTCTTGATGACTTCGAGACGCTGAACTAATTGCTGAACACGGGGATCTTCAGTTGCCGGAATGCCCGTATTTTGAGAAGCGACCGGAGCAACGACAGCTGCACCTGCAGGCGAAGCAATAGCTAAAAACATAAGGAGCGTTGCTGTTTTGAAAAACATTTTAGGAGTCATTTTTTATTTTTTTAGGTTGCTTAACATTCTTTTTACTAATCCGGCCTTTATTATAAGCGGTCATCTCAGATACACTATAAAGATCATAAGTCTTTTATATATAATTGTTACACAACTCCGGAAATAAGTTACATCATTCACACATTTTAAGATTTGTATTCCCTGTGTTCTTACTTTTTATTATTACCGGTAATATCCTTTAGTGCCTCCGCAAGTACATCCATGTCATGATTGAATTCAAGCTTGAAAGAGTACCAATCGTTTTGCTTGTTCTCATAATTTCCTATTCTCGTTTTCAGTTCCTTGTTTTTCAATTCGAGTTCATCCATTCTTTTTTCGAAAACCGCGTTAAATGACGCATCCTGCTTTTTCATACGCAGTTTCAATTCAGCCATACGCATTTCCGTTTTCTTGATTTTCATTTCAGCATCACTCCTAAATTGTTTCCATTCTTCCCGGCCGGCCTTTTTTATGTCATCAATCTTTAAGTTATTCTGCGCTTTAATTAAATCTTGCTTTGCTTCCTGCACCTTTGCTTGAGCATCTTTTTCTTTTTGCGCAAGTGATTGGCAACCGGTAAAAATTATAATTGTTATCAGTGCTGTTGTAAGCAATACTATGAAAACTATTCTCTTCATTTTTTTTGACTCTAATTTTACTAAATCAAAAAGCACCGCCTAACTAATGAAAGTTAAACGGTGGCCTTTCTTAAAACAGCACATTTTAAAGCGCTGCAATTATTTTATGTAACTCTTCTTTTGTTTTACCCAGTTTAATCTGCAGGCGCCCCATCATTTCTTCTTTTTTACCTTCGGCGAACATCAGGTCGTTATCGGTTAAAGCAGCAAATTTTGCTTTCAGCTTGCCCTTTTGTTCGTTCCAGTTTCCTTTTAATTCTGTAGTATTCATTTTATATATTTTTAATTCCCGTAATTGGCGGGACAGATTGTGAAAATATTTTCACATTATAAAGGTGGGTATATAAAAAGTGTAAAGTATTACATAATTGCAGCAAAGAGTTACATCATTCACACTTAATAAAAGAGATTATTTTTTGACATACTGATCGTATCAGGCTATAACCGCAGTGCCGCTATTTATCCAGTAGTGTACCATTTTAAGCAGGGTTTGCACCTCATAGGGTTTTACAATATAATCATCGGCGCCTAATTTCAGCGTTGCCGCTTTGTCGCTTTTTTCCGACATAGAAGTACTGAAAATAAATGGTATTTTAAATTCTTTTAAGGTGTTTAAAAGTAAAGACAACACTTCATGACCGTTCATTTTGTACATTAAAAAATCGCATATAATTAAATCGGGTAAAAATTTTTTGGCCAGGGCAATGCCATCTTTTCCATTATTGGCTTCAAGGGTTTTGTATCCCTCCATTTGCAGAAATTCAACTAAATTTTCAAGTATATCGCTATTATCTTCAATTAACAAAATTGTTTTCATTATTAATTAATTGATGAGTGTTGCTGTGAAATGCAGCTTTAAAGATAGGTGCTGTTGCCGGCATAATTGCTACACAATTATTTACAGCAGTTACATAATTCACACCTTTACGCCAATAAAAAAATATGCGTAAGTAATTACATCCTGTCCATATACCAGTTCAATTCTTTTTCGAGTTTTTTATTTTGAAAAATGCCGGTAATTATTTTTTGCAGCCGCATAAATGCAGTTTCGCTTTTCACCACATAGTCCGTTGCTTTGTGGTGCATACAACTGATGGCCACATCAATCTTATCCTGGCTCGATAATATTATAACAGGTATTTCATTATTAAATGCTTTTATTTTATCCAATGTTTGCAAGCCATTCATGGCATTTTTGGAAATACCATCCAGGTGGTAATCTAAAATAATTACATCGGGCGCCTGCTGAATATGTTGCATGCAAAGCTCGCCGGATACAAATGTTTCAATTTCAAAATCGGCATGTTCTAAAAAATCAATTTCAAGCGACTTCAGGAAGAGTGCATCATCATCTACCAAAAATATTTTTATTTTATTTTCCTCTTTCATGTATTCATATTTTTAAGATTATTATATTCCTCTTCTAACTCATTGCATGATTGCACTAAAATAACCTCCAACTGTTTAATTAAATCATGTATACCATCCTGCTGCATTTCTGCGCCGGCATAGTCCTGTACTTTTTTCGCCATCACCTCATAATCGGGGTTAATACCCATAATAATAAAAGACGGTATCATTTTATGTACGGCGGAATGAAGAGCAATCCAATCTTTGGCGATAAAACTTTCTTTCATCAACTGAATTAATGATGGCGTTTGTTTCAAATACAATACTATCATTTCCATCATTATTACCGGGTTTGATTTTGTGCGTCGCTTTAAATATTGCAAATCAATAGATTTAATAATTTCTTTTTTCTTCATTCCGGTTATCACCATTTCTTCCAAATCCGTTACCGGCGTTTTTTTTGTAAGCCCTATTATTTTTTTGTACAGCAGCCCTTCATCAACCGGCTTGGCTATATAATCATTCATGCCGGCTTTCCTGCATTTTTCCAGATCAACCGTGGTAACATCCGCCGTTAAAGCAATAATCGGAATATCGTCATGCATTTCGTTACGTATGTATTCCGTAGCTTCAAACCCGTTCATTTCAGACATTTGCAAATCCATCAGGATAATATCATACTTTTTCGCTTTTAATTTTTCGATGGCAATTTTTCCATTGGCGGCTATTTCATATTCAAAGCCAAAATCATCCAACAGCGTTTGCATCAGTAATTGATTAAGCGCTACATCTTCAGCCACCAATACTCTTATACCCTTTATTTGTCTGTCCAATTCTACTATTTCAGTTTCGGCAGGCAGTTCTGCTTTTGTTTTTTTAAAATCAAGTATAAAACTAAAAGTGGCGCCTTTGTTTATTTCGCTTTTTACATGAATACTTCCTCCCTGTGCTTCTACCAAATGCTTTGCTATAGCCAATCCCAGGCCTGTGCCGCCATATAAACGGGAAGTTTGCCCCGACACCTGCTGAAAATTTTCAAAGACCTTCCCCAGTTTATTTTCCGGAATGCCAATACCCGTATCAACTACTGCAAATTCAATGGTTGCTTTCTCCTCATCCTCCTTCAACAAATTAACGCTTACTGTTATTTTCCCTTTTGCTGTAAACTTTACTGCATTGCTCAGCAGGTTTAAAATAATCTGGTGTAAACGGGCGGGGTCGCCAATTAATACTTCGGGTATTTTTTCATCATATTCTTTTACCAGCTCTACATTTTTTTCTTTAATTTTTGTATCAAATAAATGCAGCATGGTCGAAATGGACAAAGCAGGTTTAAAAAGGGTTTGTTCAAAGGTCATTTTCCCGGCATCTACTTTTGCCAAATCAAGAATATCGTTTATAAGCACTATCAATGCATCGCCGCTGATTTTTATGGCATTCAAATATTCTCTTTGCTTGTCGGTAAGATCAGTTTTCAATACCACTTTTGTAAACCCGATAATGGCATTCATGGGCGTACGTATTTCATGGCTCATAGTGGATAAAAACTGCTGTTTCGCTTTTGCCGCATCTTCCGCAATGTGGGTTAACTGCTCTGCATTACCTTTTGCTTCTTCGGCTATAGCAGTTGCCATCTCGGCAAGCACTATCGCCTCTGTAAGTTCTGTTGAAATTCTTTTTTGTTCTGTTACATCCCTGGCAGCCGCAAAAACACCCGCCACCTCGCCTTTATCATTTTTATAAACGGAAGCATTATATAATACATCTTTTAACTTCCCGTTTTTATGCTTTAAGGTTAGCGGATAATCTGCAACAAACCCCTTTTCAAACGCCTGCTCGTACCCTTGCTGCGCTTTTTCAGTTTCGGTAAAATAATTTGAAAACGAGGTGCCGATCAACTGATCCCTTTGTATGCCTGTAGCAAGTACTGAAGCTTCGTTTACGTCGGTTATTTTTCCATCAACGCTGATAGTAACCAGCGGATCTAAGCTGGCTTCAATTAAACTGCGGGAATATTCAGTAAGTAATTTTTCTTTGGCCAGTAATAACTCCTTATTTTTTTCAAAAAGCGCTTTGTTGGCTTCCTCTAATTCAAAAGTTCTTTTCGCCACAGCGGTTTGCAATTCTTCTTTTTGTGTTTTCTGTTCCTGTATTTCAGTTTTAGAACCTACCCACATTTTTATGTTGCCTTGCTCATCTTTTAAAGGTACTGCCCGGGTAAGATGCCATAAGTACTTTCCATCTTTACGCAGCAGCCTGTTTTCCGCCTCATAATTTTTTCCGGTGCCGATAGATTCCTGCCAATGTTTTTCGTTGTCTTTCCAATCCTCGGGATGTATAATTTTTTGCCATCCCGCGCCTTTTAATTCTTCAAAAGACAACCCGGCATAATCAAGTAATGTTTGATTAAAATAGTTTTTGTTTCCCTCCGCATCGGAGGTCCATATTTTTTGCGGCATTAATTCAGCCACCAGCCTGAATTGTTTTTCACTTTCATTAATTTTTTCGGCGGCCAATACTTGCGCTGTAACCTCGTAGCCTATTGCAATTATGCCTGTAATCGTTCCATCTTGTTTGCGCATGGGTTGGTAGCCAAAATTAAAATACCCTTTATCTGTTTTATTGTTTCTTTTAAATTGCACTTCCATTTCATTGAAACTAACCGGTATCCCGGTTTCAAGTACACCATCAATAATTTTCTTAAATCCCTGGTTTTCGAGTTCGGGTAGTGATTCAAAAAGGGGTTTGTTAATGATTTTTTTTTCTTTTTCCAGTAAGGCCAAATAAGAATCGTTGGCTAACTCCACTATATAATTTTCTTTTCTTATGATGCAAATAGATACCGGGGCCTGCATAACCAGGTTTTGAAACCTGTTTAGAAGCTCCGTTTCTTTTAAGTGATGTAAGGTTCGTTCAGTAATATCTTCAATGGACAGGAGAATTAATTTTTCTGAACTTTTTTTGTTTACAACCTCACGGGCATTCAACAGCATTACCCGCTCGCCAATAGATGAAAAAGTATGTGTTACTTCAAAATTATTAAATACTGATTTTTCCGGAAGTATGTTTTCAAGCAGCGTACGCAGCTCGGGAATATCCCATTGCTTATTGCCCAGGTTATAAATAAGGGCAGCTTCTGTTTCGTTTTCATTAACACGGAATGTTCTGTAAAATGCATCGTTGGCTGTTTTTATCCGCAGGTTTTTATCCAGTACCAGCAGCGGTTCGTGTATATTAGCTATAATGGCTTCGGCATAATCTTTGGCAGCTGTTACCTGTTCATTTAAACTTATCATTTCCTGGTTTACCACCATCAGTTCTTCATTGGTGCTTTGCAATTCTTCTTTACCGGTTTCCAGTTCTTCATTAAGACTTTGCAGTTCTTCACTGCTGCTCAGCAGTTCTTCATTGGCACTTTGCAGTTCTTCATTGGCTGCTTCCTGGTCTTCGGTTATGCTGCGCATGTCTTCACGGGCCTGCGTAAGTTCATTTTCCAGTTGTTGTATACGTAAATCCTTATCATCTTTTTTTGCTTTACTTGCCGGAGATTTTTTATTATTAATTGCAGGTTGCTGATTGCCCGTTGTATTGCCGTCGTGAAACAATACTAAATAATGCGGCTCAATGGTATCGGGCAGCTGTAAGGCTTCAATAGAAATATTTTGCAATACACCATTTACATGAACAGAGATATTTTCTTTAATGGCCGGTGTTTTTTGTTTTTTTGCCTTATGTAAAATGTTACGCAGCTCAAAAGCCAAACCATCTTTTGCCATTTTTAATAAATTATGACTTGGCTTGCCCGGCGATTGCTGCAAATAGTTTCCCGTGTTGCCGCGAAAATGTACAATATCCATTGCTTCATTTACCACCACACCTGCAGGGGTGTATTTCCTTAGCATAATATCATCAGCCGTTTTTTGAAAGTCGGCTTTGCTGTTATCCATTTTAGGATTTGTATTTTTATCTGTAAAATATTGTTCACTTCGCTGGCTTGTTATATGCATAAACCTGCCGGGTACATCTTTACGGGTAAATAATTTATCGCTTTTACCAACCGAATTAAAAAGCTCGGGAACACCGCCGGTTGTTTCTGATTTGCCGAGCAACAAAAAGCCTTTTGCATTTAATGCGTAATGAAAAGTGGTTAGCGCCTTTTTTTGCAGATATGGCTCCATATAGATAAGCACATTGCGGCAGCTTATAAAATCCATTTTACCAAAAGGCGGGTCTTTTAAAAAATTGTGTACGGCAAAAACACACATATCCCTGATGGATTTATTGGCTTGGTAACTGTCCGTCGGTTGGTGGATAAAAAAATCCTGCAGGCGTTGTGTGGTTAAACCTTCTACATCGCTTTTTGAATAAATGCCTGCTCTTGCTTTTGCAATGGCCGGTTCGCTGATATCGGTTGCAAAAATTTGCACACCCCCACCCTGGCCCTCCCCAAAAGGGAGGGATGAACCGCCTAAAAATTCTTTTAAACAAATAGCAATGGAATAAGCTTCTTCGCCGGTGCTGCAGCCTGCCACCCAAATGCGTATAGGCTCATTACCGGTTGTTTTATTTTTTACAATTAATGGAAAAACGGATTCACATAAATTATCAAAAGTTTTGGGGTCTCTAAAAAATCCCGTAACGGGAATTAACAGGTCCTGGTATAAAATATCCTGCTCCGGTTTATTATCCCTTAAATATTTCAGGTAAGCCGCAGGTTCTTCATTTTTGTTAATAGCCATCCTTCGCAGTATTCTGCGGCGGATGGTGGTTTGCTTGTAATAAGTAAAATCGGTTCCCTTGCGGATGCGGAGCAATGAAAGAATTTGTCTAAATACATCTTCATCTTTTATTGGAACGCTTTCTTCACTACGGCCATTGCCATTAATAATATTGGTTACCTCCAGTAATTTTTGCGGAATTTTTTCGGGAGGAAGAATAAAATCAACCACTCCTGCCTGTGCTGCACTATGCGGCATACCATTATAAGCTGCCGATGCTTCATCCTGTGCAAATGTAATACCTCCATGGTCTTTAATAGCTTTTAATCCCAACGTACCATCCGATGCTGTGCCGGATAAAACTACGCCGATGGCATGTGATTGATGCACTTCGGCAAGTGAAGTAAAAAAAAGATCAATAGGCAGGTTGCGTTCGTTTTTACTTTTTGCCGGGCGGGGGGCAAGTAGTAAAATACCATCCGTTGCTACCATCATTTTGTTGCTGGGAATAACGTAAATATGGTTTGGTTCTACTTTAATATCATCAGTTATTTCCAGCACCGGTATATTGGTTGCTTTTTGCAGCAGTTCTTGTAAAAGGCTTTCGTGGCTCGGGTCTAAATGTTGTACCAATACATAAGCCATTCCTGAATCTTCGGGAATAGCTTTTAATAGTTTTTTAAATGCGTCAAGTCCGCCGGCTGAAGCGCCAATACCCACCACAGGAAACAGGTTTGCAGATTTGATAACCGGCCCGTCTGCAATTTTTTTTACTGCTTTTTTTAATATCTCTTTTTTTTCTTTCATTTAAATATTATTGCAGCGCAATTTTTTAATACTACTGATTTTCTTTTATATTATTTATGGCCGTGTTATCATCAGTGATACCAATTTCTTCAATCGGGTTTCGTCTTTTATCTTTTAATTTTTTAAAATGAGAAGGTGCAAGCCCGGTTACTTTTTTAAATTGATTGGATAAGTGAGCCACGCTGCTGTAATTCAGCTTCCAGGCTATTTCTGTAATGTTCATTTCATCGTAAGTTATCAATTCCTTTATCCGTTCCACTTTATGTGCAATGATAAAATGCTCAATGGTGGTACCCTGCACTTCCGAAAATAAATTGGCCATATAAGTATAATCGTGGTTTAGTTTTTCTGCCAGGTAATCAGAAAAATTTGTTTTGGGCAATTCATCTGCATAATGAACCATTTCTACCACTACACTTTTTATCTTTTCAATCAATATGGCTTTTTTATCCTCCATCAATTCAAGCCCGGAACTGAGTAAAGCTGTCTTTAGCAGATGCCGTTGTTCCGAAGTAATTTCTTCCATTATTTCCACCTCACCGAGCCCAACCACAATAAAATGAAGCCCAAGAGATTTCAGCTCTTGTTTCACAATTATTTTGCAGCGGTTACTCACCATGTATTTTATATAGAGCTTCAATTTTCAGTCTTTATATTTTCTATTCGCTGTATTTGATCAGTTAAGATTTTATCGGGCTCAGCAACCCCAAAATTAAAAAGTTCACAGCAGCAGGGTTAAGACGTAGTCTTGGCAGCGGGTTTTATTATAGCAGATATAATTTAAAACCGCTTGCAGGCATTATGACAGCAGTAGAGTTTGCAGCGCCGATAATTCCTTCCTAAATTTAAGCTTAAATTCTTTCTTACTAATAAATACTTTTCAGTATCACTTTGTACTTTTGAGTTTTCTATTTCAGCAATACGCATATTACAATTTTATTATCATGCAAATTACCGTAAGTTAAAATGCTCCGGACACGAAAGTATATTTGTTTAAAGGGTTGACTGTTGCATAATTAATTGGGAAACTTACATAATTCACACATTATGTAAATCCGGTCTGTTAGAAAGTTATAGATAAAACAAAAAATCACTTTCAATGAAATATCAAGTAAACACAACAACCGGTCCTGCAACAGAACCGGTTGTTATATTTAACTGTACTTATTAATTAAAGGATGGCGGCCTGCCGGGGCATGTTTTCCCGGTCAGTTGCCAATTCGTTACTTCCGCCATTGGTAAGTTCTATTTCGCAGGATATGACTATTTCATCGCTTACCATTAAGCTGCGGTTTTTTACGGGTGAGTTCCAAACCAAATCCCACTGTCGGCGGTTTATTTTTCCCGCTATTACAAAACCTGCCCTTTCTTTTCCCGCGGGATCGTTAAACACGCCACTAAATTGTACCTGCAATTTTATATTTTTCCTGATACCTTTTATGGTTAAGTGACCCTGCAAATCATACATATTTTCACCAACGGCTTTTTTAATTTTGCCTGCTTTAAATATAATTTGCTTATAAGTTACTGCATCAAAAAAATCGACTCCTTTTATACGCTCATCCCGTTTTGCATCCCCTGTGGTTAAAGATGGTACATTTACCCAAACATCAATTTCAGCCGTAGTAAAGTCTTTTTCCGTTGTGTAAATAGTAGCATCAAATATTTTGAATGCGCCTTTTACATGTGTAATCATTAAGTGTCTTACTTTAAAAGTAATTTCACTCTGTGCAAAGTCTATGGACCATCTTGTTTTTACAATACTCTCCGTTATTTGCATATTACAATTTTAAGTAATTAATCTATTTGCCTAATCCTATTGCAGTTATATAGGTCATATTGTTCCGGAAAAGATATCCCTCAGTCATAACACCATCTTTCCAAATACCTATGGTGTACAGGGGGATGGTAAATGATTTAACGGGGAACTGAGAGAAACTTGCAGTCCCTGCAAAAGCAGGTGCAGAAAAATTTGCCATGGTGTTACCGCCAAGATAAGAAACACCCGAAAGGTTAAAATGAATAGGCTGCTGATTTATACCGGTAAAGCCGGCGAAAGAAAACATGGCTTCCACGTCATCTGCATTCCGGTGATTACTACCGGCGATAAATCTGCGGGTTTGATTAATTTCAGGACTTTCAAAATAGTTTTTATTCAGCTTGTTCGTAAATGTGTTATTGAAATTGTTGTAGAGAAGATCGGTAAGCCGGAAGTTTTTTTTTGCTGCCCATTCACTTTCTCCTGCAAATATTGTGCTTTCTTTTATCAGCGGATCAATTTGCGATTCCTTTAATGAATTTTCAGCGGAATTGTTTGTATAGCTTGAAAAAGCAACCCTTGCAGCAATAACCAAAAGAAATGCAAACATTTTTATGGCCCGCGAAAATTTTTTTATTCTGCTAATTTTAGAAATACCCTCAGGATTCGTAATCTGCTCTCCCTCTTTATATTCATCGTTATTGTTCTGTTCGGCGGTATATTGCAAATGCTCTCTAAAACCGGTTTTATCTTCATGCGCCGTCTCACTAAAGTTCATGTTCGTATTATCAAAATTTGGTTCCATTCAATTTAAATTTTCACGTAACGAAGTTCTATCTATTTACAGAAATAAGTGTTACATAATTTTTTAAAAAATTATATTATTCACACATTTTTAATACCGATGCAAAGAAGGGGGAAATGTCAGTGCTTATATTTGAAATGTCAAGCGGGCTATTTTTTGGTTGGAATGATAAACAGGGGCAAAGTGGTATGCCTCAGCACTTTTTCCGTCACACTTCCCATAACTATTTGTTCCAACCACTTTTTACTATGCGAGCCCATTACAATAATATCTGCATGTAAGTCTTTAGCCGCCTCCAAAATTGAGTCGGCAAAATCGCCTTCTGTTACCACGGTCTTAATACTCTCATCACCAAGGTGCTTTTTTGATTTATCAAGAAAAAGCTGAGATGATTGCTTTAGTTCTTCTCCTGCAGCCGTGGGTACAGGGGCCGTATTCATATAACCTGAAAAACCCATTATGGGAGAATATTCATTCGCAGAATAATACATTGTATCGGCAACCACATGTATAAGCACAACCTCAGCTACCATCGCTTTGGCCAATGCAAACCCCGTTTCAGCAATTTTCTGTGCAGAGGGGTCGTAGTCTAAGGCAATTAATACTTTCTTCATAATTATTCATTGTTTTCTTCCAACTCGTTATGATTATCCAGCCCTAAACTGTAGTAATTATTTTCTTCATCTTCGCTGCCAATATCTTCCGCATCATCATCTAATTCGCTGCCGGGAATATCCAAGTCACTTTTGAAAAATTCTCCGCCGGTTTCTTTTTCGCCGGCAATTGCTTCATTATAAGTTTCATTCAATTGTTTTACAGTAGATATATCTTCGGGATTAATATCCACTTCGTTTTTTGATTTGCTGTAAATATCCTCGCTCGAAGGATATATTATTTCCGCAGGAAAATTATCCTTATCACCGCTGTCGTCTTTCTGCTGGAGTATATTCTTATTGCCATTTTTCTCTTTCATATAAATTTATTTTAAGAAGACTAAGTTGAAGCTTTTTGAAAAGGAAAGTGTTACACAACTTTTAAAAAGTTACATTATTCACATATGGAAAGGTTAGGTATTCTATAAAATTCCGGTCAGTGCCGGGCAAAATAGTCTCTTATAAAAGCGTGTTGCTGATTTTCCGTCATTTTATCAGCTTGATCCGTTTCTATTTTTATTTTATCAAAATGATGATCTTTTTTTAAAAAGTTAAATAATTCAACTTTTGCCGTAGTGGGGCCAAAAAGAATTACTTCTTTATATTTTTTTATGGCATCACCTATTCTTTTATAATATTCCGATTGCAAATGTTGTTCCTTATGGTGTGCAGTTTTTTGGCCTTTATTTAAAGTATGTTGTTTTTCTTCATGTGTAAATGCTGATTCAATCGTTATTGTTGCAACAGGGTCTGTTGTAAATTCCATTAATCGGGCAATGGAATGATCCATCCAAATACCCAACCTGCTTGCTTTTACCATTTTTGAAATTTTAAAATGTTACTAATGTTTGTCAAAATTTACTTTGAAGTACTCTCATGATTTTTCGTGTATTTTTTTAACAGTCCTTGTAAGGACTCATGGTAATCCTGCAGGTTTTTACTATTTATTTCAGGGTCAACAGTGTCCGGAATAGTCACCGGCATTTCGCCTATGTATTTCGACAATTCAGGAAATTTTTCAGAAATAGTCATTGTTACTTTTAAAATATCGCTATTAAGTTGTTCTTCAGTTTTCATAATTCATTTTTGTGCGGAGAGCCACATTTTAAATTCTTTGATTTCTTTGCCCGGTCTGTTTTATAAATATAAAGGTGGGTTTCTTCACCAAAAAAACTATTACACAATTACCAAAAAGAGTTATATTATTCACACATTTTCACTGTTAAGATCGGGGCACGGAGAACTTTATGTGATACGTGAAGAAAAAATTGCAGAAAAGATTATTTTCTTTTTCCCGCTATTGATTTATCTTTTTTTTCGAGGTGTCTCTCCGCAGCTTCATCAAGGGAATGACTTTTATGAAGATCGCTTTCAGTTTCGGCCAGTTTAGAAAGTTTTGTATAAAACTTTTTTATTACTTTTAATTCATCCTCCGTTAAATCCTCAATATCTATTAAGCGATTACTGGCTTTTTCTCCGGAGGCAATTAATTCATTTAACTTTAGCTGAATGGCCATCGTCTCTTTATTTTGTGATTGCTGAATAACAAAGACCATTAAAAAAGTGATAACCGTTGTACCCGTATTAATCACTAATTGCCAGGTATTTGAATAGCGGAAAACAGGTCCTGAAATTCCCCAAATAATTACTACTGACAGTGCAATGATAAATGCCGCAGGGGAACCTGTTGCTTTGGTAATGACGGAGGACATTTTATCAAAAAAGCTTTTGAAATTTTTTTTAGTTTCTTTTGTATTTTTCATGATCGATGATTTTCCGGCGAAGTATTCAAAATTCCCGCAGATAATAACTCAGTAAAATATCTTTATTGTTTTATGCTGTCTTTTACGTTTACTGCAGGAACTTTAAGTGAATCTATATTCTTTTCATCATTCGATTTTTTAAAATCATTTTTGTCTTTGAGTTCCTTTATTTTTTTTGCTTCGGCTATTTTTTTTATCTCCGCTTTTTTCTTTTTGTTGAAATAACCTTTTAATAAAATATTGTTCTTAGCCGCTTCCATATTTTCATTCAGCCCCTTTGTAGCCCCCTGAAGGTTAGACATCGTCGAGTCCAACGTATTACCGAAATCTTCATCGCTCACCAGTTTTGATAAGGCGCCTCTTCCGTTATTCATTTTCGCAGTAAATTTTGCAAATTCATCTGAGCTTGTTTGCAGGTTAGTAAGTGTACTTTTCAAGCTGCCGGAGAACTCTTCATCGGAAATTAATTTGGATAATGCACCATCCCCGTTATTAACTTTTGAACTGAACTGAGCCAACTGAGCGGTTATAATAGCGGCGTTGTCTACACTTGTCTTCACACTAATCATTACATCTTCCATCTCTATCGCATTCGTCGAAGCAATCCGGTCGTTATCTTTTACCGTACCGCCCGTACTGTTTCCGGGTGATATAGTAAGTACTTTATCACCCATTAATCCGTCGGAACCTATACTTGCTCTTGCATCCGTTTTGATAAACTGTTGTACGTTTTTTCGGATTATTAAATCAACCATTACCGATGTATCGGTTATCAGCTCAATATCATTTACCGTACCGATATTGATACCCGAAAAGCGTACATTGTTTCCTTCCTTTAGTCCGCTCACCGATTTAAACTGCGCCTTTAAATGAAATGTTGAGCCAAATAAGTTTTTTTGCTTGCCGACAAAATAAACGGTAATTACAAAAAGCCCCAGCCCTGCCAATACAAACATTCCTAATTTCCAGGTAAATCCTGATTGCTTTTTCATGGTTTTAATTTTTTATTACTTAGCAAATAAAAAATGAACGTACCCATTCATCTTCGCTTTTCTCCATTTCATCGTAACTCCCTTCCGCGTTAATCACGCCATCCTTTAAAATCGCCAGCCTGTCGGCGGTCAGTTTTGCACAGGCCATATCATGCGTAATAATGATAGAAGTTGTTTTATATTTTTTTTGTACAGCTAATATGAGCTGACTGATCTCGCCGGAAGTAATGGGATCTAAACCGGTAGTGGGCTCGTCATACAAAATTATTTCGGGTTTCAGGATAAGTGTGCGGGCAAGCCCGATACGTTTAGACATTCCTCCCGATAATTCAGACGGCATCTTATCAATTGCTTCTGCTAATCCCACACTTTCCAACGCTTCGATAACGGCAATTTCTGTTTCTTTAGCAGATATTTTTTTAAAATGGCGATTAAATGAAAAGGAAAGATTTTGTCGCACCGTCATCGAATCATACAAAGCGGAATTTTGAAAAAGAAAACCAATCTTTATCCTGATTTTATTCAGTTGACTGTAGTTCATGCCTGTAATATCCGTGCCAAAGACTTTTATTTCACCTTTATCAGCCTCTACCAAACCTACTATACATTTTATGGTAATAGACTTACCTGAACCCGATTTGCCGAGTACTACCAGGTTTTCACCTTTTTTAACAGTAAGATTAATGCCTTTCAGCACATGGTTGTTTTTACCAAAAGATTTATACAACCCCCTGATTTTTATTACGGGCTCATTGTTATCCGCATTAACTGTTTTTAATATAGTTGTTTCTTCCTGTATCATTTTATTTTCAAAAGAATATATCCGTTAGCTGTACAGCCAGCATATCGATAATAAATATAATAAGCGAAGCAGCCACAACAGCTGAGGTGGCTGCTTTACCTACACTTTCGGTTCCGTTGGCGGCTGTAAATCCTTTATAACATCCTATTAAACCTATAAAGAAACCAAAGAAAAATGTTTTGATAGTGGCAGGCATAATATCTAAAAAATCAAGAGATGCGAGTACTTGCGAAAAATAGCGAACCATATTGACATCACTATTTATGTTTATACCCGCATAGCCGCCCAAAATACCAACAGCATCAGCAAATATCACTAAGAGCGGAACCATCAACATAGTAGCCAGTATTCTTGTAACTACCAGGTATTTAAATGGATTAACAGCAGATACTTCCATCGCATCTATTTGCTGTGTTACTTTCATTGAACCCAACTCTGCGGCAATACCCGATGAAATTTTTCCGGCGCATATCAATGCAGTAATTACCGGGGCAATCTCCCTTATTAATGACAACGCCACCATACCCGGCAACCAGGATTCAGCGCCAAACTCAGCTAATGTAGGACGGGATTGAAGTGTAAGTACCAGCCCCATGATAAAGCCTGTAATGGCAACCAACGGCAGGGACCTGTAACCAACAATATAACATTGCCTGATAAATTCCCTTATTTCAAAAGGAGGTTTAAAAACTTCCTTAAAAAACCTTACGGTAAATTGTGTAACATTACCTGCATCAATAAAAATATTTTTTAAATAAACAACCAAAATTTTGTGCTTTTTTGAAAATCCTGTAACCCGTATTAAAAATATCCCCGGTACTCATTTTTTAAAAAATATAATTATTTAATCGACCATGATTTTTCAATCAACTAATTTAATTACCGGATTTAAATTTTTCAGGAAATTGTTTGATGATACCGTCTGCAAGCATGGCGGACATTTTTAAAATTTCTTCATGTACCTTATCATACGCTTCAACATCTGCATCATAATTCTTTTGTATCCGCTGTACAGCTTCATCAGTTGTTAATTTAAGATGGTCTTTCATCATCATTTGCATATCTGCAAAAGCCCAATTGGGATTTGCTTTACTTAGAAATGCTGATATTTCATCAGCATTGGTATACCATTTTTTATTGGCAGTATCAAGTGCTGTTTTATTTCCGGCTTTTGCAGATTTAATTACATCCGCTGAAATAGCGATATGCCCCTTTAAAAGTTCGGTTAATTTATTTCCTGCACCCTCTCCATAATAAGGTTTAACAGCGTTACCTATATCAACCTGGTTTTGCATCAATCGTTTTACTGCCTGATCGGTACCCGGAACTCCGTCAACAAGGCAAAGAATTACATTTCGGGTCCATGTTACATGGTCTTCCCAAAGCTTATTCATAGCAATTTTTAAGTCGTGGTTTTTGTTTTCAGCCATTGGCATTTGGGAAACCATAGTGCTGTTATCTTTTGAAGTTTCATTTACTTTATCATTTGATGAGCAGCCCGAAAAACTAAAAAAGAAAATAACTGTCGCAAACAATAAGGCAAGCGCATAATATGCAGTTTTTAGATTTTTCATTTTACTTGTTTTTTTATTATTTATATTTTTCTTGATTAAATACCTTTACTTTCTCCAATGCAGTAGTAAGCGTAAGCAGAAAAATAGTTTCCTCTTTAGCCAATAGACTATGCGGGATATTTTCATGCAGTGCAAGCATTTGTCCTTTACCTAATTCAACAGATTCTTCAATTGTGTTAAACAAAATCAATCCTTCAATAATTTGTATGCTTATCAATCCATTTGCAGTATGTTTTGCCATTTCGGCCCCTTTACGCAATCCAATAACTACAATACGCATACCGTTTGTTTTAAAAATCGTTACAGCGTTTCTATCACTTTCTTTCCATTGCTTCTCCTCCTTAATCTGTTGAATAATCAACGGAAGGTCAATCGTAACCTGCATCGCATCAATGATACGATTACCCCCGGGGCGTTGTTCAGTAGCACTATTAAATTTTTGCTGCATTATTCAGGTATTATTTTAAATCCTTTAAAGATTCCCGGTTCAATCCCGGTATGTTAAAAGAAGAATAATTGATGAAATCAACATTGCAACTGAGAAAATCAATAAATACTTGAATTTAACATGCCTGTATTTGTATATATTCATTGTTTTAAAATTAGTTTATACCTTTTTCTCCGGCTCTGCTAAGGTGATCTTGTTTTTACTAAAAAGCATTACACAATTACAGAAAAGAGTTGTATTATTCACACATTCACAGTCAAATAAAAAAACGCTTCAATTTCTTGAAACGTTTTTTTACAATTGAGTTGCTGTATGCTTATTGTTTTGCTGCTTCGTTCTCGGCTCCCTTTGTACCACCCCTGTTTGTAGCTTTAATGGAAGAAAATCTTACTTTTAATCCTGCTATTTTTCTGTTATCACTGCCGGCAAGGTCTTTTTCAACTGCGTTTTTCCTGGTATCCAATGCCTCATAAAGTACTTTCACTTCGTCCCAGTCTTCTCTTGTATAGCTATCCTTATTATCAGCTACCGTATTTACAAAATTTTTATAAACACTCAGTATATTATTAGCCGTAACGAATTCAAATTTCATATCGGCCCCGATTTTGCCTTCGCCAAACAGCCTGTTTCGCAATACCTGCCTGTAATCACCGGCCGCCGGCACAGCAGGTGTCATATTTGTTTGAGTCTCCTGCTCTTTAATTTTAACTTCGTAATTGGTTTTCAAAGTGGCATACTTTGCTTTGCTTTCCGCTATTTTTTCTTTATCAGAAGCTTCAAGCTCTGCAATTCTTTTTTCTGCACGCATTGCTCTGTCTTGGTAGCCATTATCAATTGCGGCCCAATTACCCGATGTATAGACAGGCGAAAGGTTGGCAACGGAATCAACATAGTTATTTAAACTCCTAACATTTTGTTTCGCTTCGTCTGTTGCTGAGTTTTTACAAGCTGTAAATCCTGTCACAATTATTGCAGCAGTAAGCATTAAATTAATCTTTTTCATTTTTTTATTTTATTTTTTTGTTGTTAGAAAATTAAGTCGACATCAGGATGATAGAAATATTGTATACGTCTTTTAAAAAGCTTTTATAAAATATATTAAGATTCGTCTTTTGTAGTACGTACCAAACTAATTCCTGAAATAAAAAACACCAGGCCCAGTACCCCGTAAATTGAAAGTGTTTTAATTGCTCTGGCGCCGCTCGATGTATTTATAAATAATACGGCTGCATAAATAAGCCCGATTATTCCGAGAACAGTAAGCAGAGCGCCAAAGATTCTTTTTAAATTCATATTTACCGGCGGTGATTTAAATTACAGTAAGCATTTGTCATCATGTTTAATGCCTTCTATTAAAAAAAATACATATTATCCTGAACTATTCAGATTAATCCGAATTATCTTAAATACAATTCCAATTCTACTCTTCTGTTTTGTGCTCTCGCACTTGCGTTTGCGTTTGAAGTTACGGGTCTTGTTTTACCATACATAGCAGTCACAACTCTGCTTTCCGCAACACCCTTGCTCAGCAAATATGATTTTACTGCATCCGCACGGCTTTCAGAAAGTGTAGTGCCATTTTTTTCAACGGCATCCGTATGGCCTCCAATTCTTAAATTATAATCTGGGTATTCATTCAGAATATTCGCAACCTCATCCAACATCGGATAAGAAGCAACTTTCACCAAGGCATTACCCGACTCGAAACTGATTCTGCGGGTAGCAAATTTTAAACGTTTCGGTACTTCCTTTTTTACAACAGTATCAACAGCACATCCCCGCGCATCAACCTTGGTACTCATTTTAGTACCCGGGCATTTATCATCTGCATCTAATACACCATCCATATCAGTATCCGCAATACATCCAAATGCATCTACTTTACTACCCGTTTTTGTATCCGGGCATTTATCCTTTGTATCTTCTATTCCATCTCCGTCGCTATCCGGGCAACCCATAAACATATCCAACCCCTTAGCATTAGGACATTTATCTTTTGAGTCTTCAATACCATCACCATCGCTATCAGGGCAGCCTTTAAATCTTGCGAGACCGGGTACATCCACACATAAATCGTCGATATCACTTACACCATCATTATCTTTATCCTGGCAACCATTCATACCTTCCGACCCGGGCAGAGAGGGGCATTTATCTAAATAATCCGCTACGCCATCTTTGTCTGTATCCAACGGGCAACCAGTTCCATCAACAAAAACACCCGGTGGTGTAGAAGGGCATTTATCTCTTTTATTTTTAACCCCATCTCCGTCACCATCTTTTTTCATATCAAATTTCGAAGGTGAAGGAGCGCCGTCTTGAGAATGTAAAGGAGAAAAAGCATTTACAAAAAGCAAGATTGTGAGAAGAGCGATAATTTTTTTGGGTGTCATAAAATTTATTTTAATTTTTAATTTATGTATGTTTTTTATGCAGGTAATTATAGTTTTACTGTCGTACTCGTTTAAGTATAAGCCTGCTGAATTTATTATTTAAAAAAAATAAACTACCCGGCCATGATCAACTAGATGAATGAAGTATGCCGTTCAGTTCTTTTGAATTAAATAAACAACCTTACCAATGTGTTATTTATTTATATACGTACACTTTTCAAAGAATCTAAAAGCCCGAAGGCCCTCAGCAACCAAACGATAACAAGAATGACTACCACTACATTCAGGATGTTCTTAATTTTACGATCCATCGGAATGTACGTATTAATGAGCCATAGTATAACACCTACCACAATGAGTACAATAAAAATATTAAGTATCGGCATAGTAATGATTTTAGAATGATGAAGACAAAGGTGAATCATTTCATTACCGTTATTATTACACAATAGTTGAAATATGTTACATCATTCACACATTCCCAATAAGTATATTTTTTATACATCAATCGCACTAAATATAAAATACTGTAAATAAAAAAAGGGCTGTTGACATCAACAGCCCTAAGCCTAAACCGAACCACACTCAACCAAATAAACTATTTATTAATAAGATGTTTTTAAAGAAACTCTCCTGTTTTTTGCACGACCCGCTGAGGTTTTGTTATCTGCTATCGGCATAGTTTCGCCAAATCCTGTAGCTGTCAGTCTTGATTCTGCAATACCCTTACCGGTTAAATATACTTTTACCGACTCTGTGCGTTTCTGTGAAAGTGTCATGTTGTATTCATCACTACCATTGGTATCAGTATGCCCTTCAATAAGCAGGTTAGCACCTTCATATTTAGTGAGAATAGCCGACAGTTGATCCAACTGCTCTAAAGATCCTACTTTCAATTTATCACTGTTATTTTCAAAGAAAATTCTATTTGCTATTTGTGTAATCTTTTTTTCTTCTTCTTTAGTAATTTCAGGACAACCTTTATTTTCTATAGTACCCTTTACTTCAGGGCAGCGGTCTTCATTATCTGCAACGCCGTCGCCATCAGTATCAGGGCAGCCTTTTAATGCCGCAGTGCCTGCTGCATCGGGGCATGTATCATCTTCATTTATTATACCATCTTTATCATTATCCATTGCACAGCCTGTTGCATCCACTTTATAACCTGCTTTGGTATCAAGACATTTATCATCCAAATCTGCAATGCCGTCACCATCACCATCGGGGCAACCTTTTAATACTCCAAGTCCTGCTACATCCGGGCATCGATCATCATTATCGGTAATGCCGTCGCCGTCTTTATCGGGGCAGCCTTTTAATAATTCAACGCCTGCAATTTCCGGGCATGCATCCATGTAATCGGCTACACCATCTTTATCTGTATCAACGGGACATCCTGTTTTATCAACTACTACACCAACAGGCGTATCAGGGCATTTATCATTACGGTCAGCTATACCATCATTATCCCGGTCTTTCTTTTTACCGAAATTAAAAGTAAGTCCCGCCATGTGAAAGAGATAAGAATCGTTGCCTCCTGATATAACTCCGTCTCTCTTATCTGAAGTAGAGTACAGAAAAGTTTCTTGTAAGTTTAGCATTACGGATGGCCCCATTTTAAAATTGATTCCACCACCAAATGAAGGAGCGACATAATCAACTTTCTTCTCACTGATGCTCAAATTTTTATCGAACAGCATGGCGCCACCGCCAACAAATACATAGGGCCTCACAAAAGATTTAGGGCCTAATATATTAAACCTTAAATTCAGTGTAGCCGTGCTAACATCCGTACTTGATTTTCCTGTCGGACTGTTAAATCCTATTGATCCTTTTGTGGCCAAAAGACTAATATCTACATGTGTTCCCAGGTACCTGGAAACAGAGAGACCCCCAAAACCATAAAATGACATATCTTTTGTCTTATAAAAATCGTTTCGATAGTCGCCATTGAACTGGCTTGCGCCGCCATGTAAACCAATATTCCATTTCTTATCCTGCGTTTGCGCAGCAGCACTAAATGCGTATGCGGTAGAAATACATAATAGTAAAAGTGTTTTTTTCATTTTGTCTTTTTTTATGAAATGCAAAGGTCACTTACAAGCATCTTCTAACTGTTATATAACTTTACAATTAAGTTGTAATATTCACACTTTTGATTATTCTGCATTCAGGATTTATTGATGATTATTTTTGCATTGTCGGAAGGGGCTATTGGGCCTGAATACATTTTTGCATAGGCTGCTGTAAACTCGGCTCCAAAAAATAAAATCATTGAGGAATATGATACCCAAAGAAGGATTAAAATAATTGAGCTTGCAGCGCCATAAATAGAAGCCGGTTGTGCTTTGCCAAAATAAAACGCCAAAGCCGTTTTACCAAGCGTAAACAACAAGCCTGTAACTACAGCACCTAACCATACATGTTTCCATTTTATTTTTGCATCGGGCAATATTTTAAACATAAGACCAAAAAGCACAGTGATTGCAGCAAGGGAAAAAACAAAGTGTAAAACATTTAAAAGTAATATTGGCAAACGGGAAGTATCGACTCTTATCCAATTACCCATTGCTGCAAGTGCAGTGGACACAACTAATGATACCGTTAATAAAAAAGCGATGGCTAAAATTAGTCCGAATGAAAAAAGCCTTGCTTTCAAAATAGATACAAGTCCATTTTTGGTGATTGCTTTAACGTGCCAAACACGGTTTAATGATTTTTGAAGTTCAACAAATACACCCGTGGCACCAATCAATAAAATTATTAAGCCTGCAATCGTTTCCCAAACACTTGACTTAGATTGAGACGCCTTTACCAGCATTTCTTTTATTTGGGCAGCCGTATCTGCACCCATCGTTGCTGATATTTGGAGCAATATATTGTCACTTACAGCTTCCTTATCAAAAAAATATCCTGCAATAGTTATAATAAGTAATAATAACCCCGGAATACTGAAAATTGCATAAAACGCAATGACGGCGCTATCCCTAAAGGGGTCTTTATCGTTCCATTCTTTAAAAGTTATCTTCAATAACCTGCCTGTATCTTTTATCCTGAACTGCATAAAAAAAGAATTTTAGTTTGATACGGATTGCCACTATCGTTTTATTCAATTCAACAGCACAATGCGGCGTCATGAATTCAATTTCCATATAGTATAATTTAATACTGTTGCAAAACTAACCCATGCGATATACGGCACTAATAACCAAGCCGCTAATTTTGATATGCCCGAAAAATAGTAAATGGTAAAAAAAATGGTGATTAGCAACAGCATAATATCTATAAATGCAAGTTCCGGAGAATGAAATTTAAAAAATAACAATGACCACCAAAAATTCAGGAATAATTGAATGGCAAATAAAGCCACTGCATTTCGCTTTTTTACTGCTGCGGCATTACTCTTCCAGATAAGCCATAGCGAAATACCCATCAAAAAGTAAAGGGTTGTCCACACCGGTCCGAAAAGATATGCCGGTGGATTCCAGCCGGGCTTATTGAGCATATCAAACCAGGTATTCATTCCGGCCCGGGATAATAGCCCGCTGCTGATGCCAACAGCTTCGCAAATCAGGATAGCGATAATGAGTTTCCAAAGAGATGGAATACCTTGTGTTGCTGACATTGCAAATGTTTTTGGTTTTAAAAAAGCCGGAAGAAATAAAATGATTTATTCCTCCGGCTGTATAGTAAAAGGCTCTGATTCTAAAGTCTTTCTATCTATTTTTCGATTTCATCTTACTGTCATCATGTTTTTTGCCTGTTCCTGATTTGTCTGTACCCCGTGTTTAACATGTCAGCATTGTTTGCCTCTGCAGTTTCAGGAGCCGCTTTTTTTGCTGCCGGACTTTTTTTGTCGTTTTTATTCTTTCCCATTTTTTGTTTTTTAAATTTGAGTTAATACTTAATTAAGTAAGAAATTAGTTGACTGTTTCTAATAAATCTTTCAATGCATCGATTTTATCTCCGTCAGCTCTCAGCAGGGCATGCTGTTCATGCAACATTTTTTGTTGTTCAGCAGAAAGATTTTCCCGGTCTTTTGTTAATGCATCAGCATAAGTTTCTGCAGCAACACCTTCGCCATATTCACAGGAGTCAAGTATAACTTTTCTGTCGTTTGAAGACAAAGCTACTTTTACATCCATCCAAACCCTGAAGAATTTACCGGTTATACGGGTGCTTTCATCCGGGGTACCGCCCAGCTTTTTTACTTCAGCAACCAATTCATCACGGCATTTTTTACTTGTTTGCTCAAATTTGGAAAATAAAGACTTCAAATCTGCTTCTTTAGTCTCGTCCGAGGCTGTTTTATAGCCTTCAATTCTGTCATTATTAATTACAATAAGGCTGTTTAAAACTGCAATTGATTTTTTGTTGTCCATTTTTATTTTATTAATTTGGAATTAGAAAATGTTTTACTATTGCAAAGTTGTAGTGTGCCTTTAAGACATGTGTTACAGGATTATATCTAAATCTTACATCATTCACACATTATTTAAGAAAGATGTAATACATTACTGAATAGGGAATATTTTACTGTACCCCAATCCCTCCATCTATTACCTGCGTAGTTCCTGTTATAAATTGGCTATCATCGCTTGCAAGAAATAATACCAGCTTTGCAATTTCAACCGGTTCGGCATAGCGGCCAAGCGGTATAGTTGCTTCCAGGTTCTTTTTTACTTCTTCTCCTTTGCCCGGCGAAAAACCTTCTTCCAAAGACCTCATCATTCGGTTGTCCACCGGTGAGGGGTGAACCGAATTAACCCTTATTTTTTGGGGTGCAGCTTCCACCGCTGCCGAACGCATAATGCCTACCACAGCATGTTTGCTGGTAATGTATGCGCTTACGTTTGCACTGCCGTTAAGGCCTGCAACCGAAGAAGTAAGTATAATACTTCCCCCATCATTCATTTGCGGCAACACATATTTATTACCCAACCAAATACCTTTTACATTTACAGCAATCACCTTATCAAACACTTCTTCGGGGTAATCAACAATAGGTTTTACCACTCCTTCAATACCAGCGTTATTGAAAAAAACATCAATCTTACCAAATGCTTTTACAGTTTCACTTACATAACGCTGCACATCGGTGGCTTTTGTAACATCAGCGGCGCAAAAAATTACATTAGTACTCACAAGTTCAGCAACGGCTTTTTTTAAAGATGCCTCATCAATATCTACTATTACCACTTTGGCGCCTTCTTCTAAAAAGAGTTGGGCTGTTATTTTACCAATACTGCCTGCACCACCGGTGATAACTGCTACTTTGCCTTCTAATCTTTTCATTGTTTAAATTTTAATTGCACCTTCCTTCGCATCTACAAGCGTTGTACCTGTTGCTACCGAAGCCGGCATTTTAAAAAAGTTGATCATTTTACTGCCTTCAACATCCCAATAATAAGCGCTTTTTACAACCACTTTAATTATGGATAGATTGGGATCATCCTTACCGCCTTTAAACCACGTTTTAACTAAAGGCGACCATAATTCTTCCGCTTTTTTAGCATCTATAATTATTGCTGCTTCACCATTTACCACCAGGTAACTGCTTTTGCCGGGATGCGAATAATAAAGTTGCACATTTTTGTCAGCTTTAATTTCTTTATTCTTATCGCTGTTTGCTTCACTAAAAAACCATAAATTCCCTTCATCACAAACATGCTGTGTACTCATTGGCCTGCAGGTAGAACCATTATCAGTTTTTAAATTGGTACAAAACAAACAAATATCAATTTCCTTAACTAATTCTTTTAATTTATCAATACTTTCTTGCGCATTTAAAGTTGTTGTATTATTCATACTTTAATTTTATTTTATGCAGTTATTGCATTTTACTAAAAATTCAGACACCAAAGTTGTAACTGATGGCAATAATAAGTGTTACATAACTTTTGAAATATGTTATGTAATTCACACTTTATTTTTGAAATTCTTAATTATTCTCCGAAAATTTCTTTTGAAAGCTTTTCATCTAAATTGTATAAGTCGTTCCTGAAGTTGAGTTTGCCATTACTGTTAACCCATGCGGTAAAGTAAGTGATGTAAACCGGCAATGCAGGCTTAACCTGTATTTTATACTCATTGTTGGTTGTTTGGATACTGTCAATTTTATGTAAAGTCCATGAAGAATCTTTTTTTAAAATATATAGCGCCAATTGCTTGGGATCATCCACCCTTATACATCCGTGGCTGAATGCCCTTCTAGATTCGCCAAATAAACTTTTTGCCGGTGTATCATGCAAATAAATACTGTAACTGTTAGGAAACAGAAATTTTATTTTACCCAGCGCATTATTACTACCGGGCTTTTGCCTTGCCCTGCCATTTATCATTTCCATATTATTTCGTTGCAAATAATCGGGATTTCTTCTTACTGCCGGTAAAATTTCTTTTTGTAAAATACTGTTGGGTATATTCCAGTAGGGGTTTAAAATTATTTGAGCAATATTTCCTTTAAAAATAACTGTCTGTGTTATGTTCTTACCTACTACAACATTGGTTTTCCAAACGGGTTTGCCATTTTCAAAAATATGCAGAGCATATTCAGGTATATTTACCAGTACATAGTTTTTTTCTACTTCAGCCGGCACCCACCTTAAACGCTCCATATTAATCATCATTTGCTTAATCCTAAATTCTACAGGCTTGTTTAATTCAGTAATAGTTGCTTTGTCAATCTTTCCTGTTGCATTTAAGCCCATTCGGTTTTGAAAATTTATAACAGCTTTTTTCAGCTCCGCTGTATAAATTGAACTGCTGTCATTCGTTTCTAAATCACCTGATATAAATAATATCTTTTTTATTGACAGTACGGAGGTATCCCTGCCTCCTTCTGCAATTATTTTTTTGGCCGTACTTACAACAGGAAAGCCTCCGTTTTTTTGTATCTCTCTGTATTGTTGCAGTTTTTCTTTTAACCGCAGGTAATATTCGTTAACAGGTTCTTTTAATTTATCCCCCGCTGATAATGAAACAAGGGAATCGAGCAGTACGCTGTAGTTTTTCTTCTTTCGTGGAATAAACCATTCCAGGTCGGTTACATTTTTTGCAGTACCACCATACGCTTTTTGTGCATATTCAAAAAAGGTAGTAGTTAACAATAATTCCAATTGCTGCTTTTTTTTGTCATTAGCTAAAAATTGTTTTTCATCTAATTCAATTGCTTCAAGTAAAGTATCCAATTTGCTGTTATGCAAACTGCTGTCTGCAAAATCGTTACCGTAATTTTTAAGCTGGTTATAAAAAACAGTTGCCCCGCTATTAATACCTTCTTTATTAAACCAGGCAAATTGATATTGACGGCTTACATAAAATTGAGTTACTTGATTTTTTATAGAATCATTTGCACTGATAGTATCGAGAAAAGAGGTAATTGCAGCATTAGTAAGTACTATATCAGTAAAGTCTTGTTTAGAATAGATAGTGGAATCTGCTGCAATAACAATAGTTTTTATTTCACTTTCTTTGTTATTGCAGCTTGGCAGTATTAAATAGCCCAATAGTAAACCGAAGAGCGGAAATACTTTCTTAGTTGCATTCTTTAAACCCTCATTAAATTCCGTATTTGTATTTATCGTTACCATCCCTTATGCTTCAACAATCATCTTGCCAATATTATCTCCGCTAAATAAGCCAAGCAGCGCTGCCGGTAGTTTATCAAATCCTTTTACAATTGTTTCTTTATACTTTAACTTCCCCTCCTTAAGCCAAAGAGATAACTGACCAATGCCTTCTCTAAATTGACTTTGGTAATTGCTAATGATAAACCCCTGCATCAAAACACTTCGGGTTAGTAACATTGGTTGCACCCGTGGCCCCATCGGTACTTCAGTGCTGTTGTATAAAGCAATTTGACCGCATAAAACAATCCTTGCATTGAAATTTATATTGGCGATAACTGCATCTGATATTTCTCCGCCCACATTGTCGTAATAAATATCCACCCCTTTTGGGCAGGCATCTGAAATCGCTTTCTTTATATCTGCAACGGTTTTGTAATTAATCCCCTCATCAAAACCAAATTCTTCCTTTAGCAATTTTATTTTTTCATCGCTGCCTGCAATACCTATTACACGGCAGCCCTGTAGCTTAGCTATTTGCCCAACTACAATACCAACCGCACCGGCAGCACCGGATACTACAACGGTTTCTCCCGCTATTGGCTTCCCAATATGCATTAGCCCAAAATAGGCAGTAAGGCCGGGCATACCTAAAATACCCAGGTAATAACTTGCAGGTGCAATTGCAATGTCAATTTTTTGCAAATCTTTTTCCGGTGCAATACATTGCTGCTGCCAGGGTAAATTACCTGCAACAATATCATCAGCTTTAAATGTATCAGTATTGCTTTTTATTACTTTAGCAACACAACCACCGGTTATTGGTTTGCCAATTTCAAAGGGCGGAGTATAGGATTTAGCATCATTCATTCGTCCCCGCATGTAAGGGTCAACTGAGTAAAACATCGGCTCCAGCAATACTTCACCTTCTTTTATTTCCGGCAATTCAATACTTTTTGTTTCAAAATTTTCCAATACAGATTTTCCTTTTGGTCTTGATGCAAGAACGGTTTGATTTGTTGTCATTAGTTAAATAATTTGTCAGCAATTTTTTAATGCTACCCATATAATTATAAACACCACAATAGTCCCCAGGCAACCGCCACCTAGTTTTTTGGCACCATAGCCTGCAATTAATCCCCTGAAAATATTATTCATCTTTCTTTAATAATTATTTTACTGATTGATTTATTACTTTACAAAATGTGCTTCAGAACTTATTGGAATGCTCAGCACTTTTGAAATCAGGCAATTTTTTTCCGCATCAGTTGTAATAGCTGTAAAGTCTTCAGCGCTTATCCCCGGTACAGAGCCGGTAATAGACAAATGAATTTTTATGATGGTCATGTCCTCCATTGTTAAAGTGGCTTCTGTGTCTAATGCTGCAGGCGTTATATTCTTTTGGGTGAGCATAGCGGCTACAGCCATGGTAAAACAACCGGCATGGGCAGCTGCTAACAGTTCTTCCGGATTGGTTCCGGATGCTCCATCTTCAAAACGTGTTTTGAAACTGTAATTGGTTCCATTTAGAATATTGCTTGCCGTGGTCAATGTGCCTTTACCTTCTTTTAGATTACCCGACCAATGTGCTTTTGCAGTTCGTATCATATAATTGTGTTTTTGTTAAATCAAGTTGTTTAATCAGTATAACTCAATTACAATATGTTTTAAAACTAACTGATAACTTAACAGATGTTACAAAAAACAGTATTATAAAAGTTTAAAATTCTTACAACATACTTTTACATTCTTTTGCACATTTTCTGCAAGCTGCCGCACATGCTTTACAATGTTCGTTATTATGCTTGCTGCATTCATCTGCACAAGCTTCACATGCCTCTGCACATATTTTACAAATGTCAATTGCTTTTACGCTACCCAAACTCATAAGTTGTGCTGCTGCATTACACAGCGTTGCACATTCCAAATCTAATTGTATACAGGATGCCATCATCTCAACATCTTTTTCTTTTAGGCAGGAAGAAGTACAATTATTACAAAGTGCTGCACATGCAAGACAGGCTTCAATACATTTTTTATATTTATCGTAACTCATTTTATTTGAATTATATTTTTTAAAAGTTATTTTAAATGCCGGTAATTTAGAAAGGGTCGCTTAGCTCGCTTACCCTGATTAGTTTTTTATTTACAAATTCATCCATACCTAATTCAGAAAGTTCTCTTCCATAGCCTGAGCCTTTGGTGCCGCCAAAAGGTAAATCGGCTTGCGTCCATGTAGGATGATTTATAAAAACCATTCCTGTATCAATCTGATTGGCTACCCTTTTACCTCTTTCAATATCTTGTGTAAATACAGAGCCACCTAAACCAAATGGGGAATCATTGGCTAAAGCAATGGCTTCCTGTTCATCTTTCACTGTATAGAAAACTGCTACCGGTCCAAAAAATTCTTCATAGTAAACAGGATTATCCGGCAGCATATTGGCAAGAATAGTCGGTTGCATAAAAGCACCTTCTCTGTCAACTCTTTTACCACCTAATAAAATTTTGGCACCGCCATCAACAGCCCTTTGCACCTGCTCTGCAATTTGTACTGCGGCGGCTTCGCTGCTTAACGGACCTAATTGTGTAGCAGCATCCATAGGATCACCAATTACTAATGCACTTAATTTATTTTTGAATCTTTCCAAAAATGCATCAGTAATACTTTCTACTGCAATAAAACGTTTTGAAGCCACGCAGCATTCACCATTGTTATTTATTCTTCCTACTACAGCCCATTCTACTGCTTTTTCAATATCCGCATCTTCCAAAATAATAAATGCATCACTGCCGCCTAATTCTAAAACAGATTTTTTTAAATACTTGCCGGCTGCTGCTGCAATACTTGCACCGGCAGCTTCGCTACCGGTAAGCGATACACCTTTAATTCTTTTATCAGCTACCAGGGCCGATGCTCTTTTACCGGAAATTAAAAGATTGGTATAAAGACCAACAGGTGCACCTGCTTCTTTAAATATTTCTTCAATGGCAATGGCGCATTGCGGAACAATAGAAGCATGTTTTATAAGTATAGTATTACCTGCCATTATGTTGGGTGCGGCAAAACGGGACACTTGGTAAAAGGGGAAATTCCACGGCTGCACTCCCAGCAACACACCAATAGGGCTGTGCCTTATTAAGGCCTGCCCATGTGCAGGTTTTAATATCCTGTCTGCTAAAAACCCTGCTGCATTGTCGGCATAGTAATCAAATATTTCTGCACTCAATTTTATTTCGCCTTCTGCCTCTCCAACCAATTTACCCATTTCGGTTGTTATCATTTGCGCAAGGGCTTTCTTTTTTTCTCTTAACAAACCTGCTACTTTGTGCAATACTTCTGCCCGCTGTTTATAATTAGTTTTCTTCCATTCTTCAAATGTACTTTCAGCTTTTGCTACGGCCTTATCTACATCATCATCCGACATTTCTGCAAAGACTTTCTCTACTTTATTTGTTGTCGGATTAGTTGTTTGAATTGCCATTATATTTTTTTGAAATAAGTAGTTATTAATAGTTATACTTTACATCACTGCGGCTTTCGTTGTTTCCATATTAGCTTCCACACACCACATCAATTCTTTTATAAAAACAGCCGCTAATTTATCGGTGGCTACTTTATCAGTCGCATTGCCGTTTTCATCATAGCCTTGTGTAACATTCGGCACGGAGAACATTGCCGGAATTGTCCGGGCCATCATTTTCCATAATGTAAATTGCAATGCAATCAATGCCTGGCTGCCGCCAAAAGGCCCGGCTGATACCGTTACAATTGCAATGGGTTTATGTCTCCACTCTGCATACAAAACATCAATGGCGTTTTTTAAACTAGCCGGGTAACTTCCATTATACTCAGGAGTAACCATTATAATACCGTCAGAAGATTTTATATGTTCTGCAAAAGCCACTAAATTTGCGGCAGGATTTTTTTGAACTTTCAACGTATTCTCAAAAACGGGGAAATTCAATTCTTTTAAATCTATTATAGTTGGCTCGGCTAAACTATTTTCTTCCAAATATTTTTTAAAGTATAAAGCCACTCTGTGGCTGTTCCTTTCCGGCCTTATGCTGGATGATATGATTGAAATGTTTGGCATAATTATGTTATTATATTTTTTTAAAACTTATTGAGATAGATACCCCCCTTCAATTTCTAATGCAGTACCCGTTATAAAAGAGCTGTCTTCTGTGGCCAAAAAAATAAAACCACTTGCAATTTCTTCCGATTTTCCTAAACGTTTTACCGGGTGCAGGTCAATAATATGCTGCTTTACTTCAGGGGTTTCTGTAATGCCGGCTTTAGACAACAAAGGAGTATCAATAAATCCCGGGCAAATAGCGTTGATTCTTATTCCATCTGCTGCATACTCCAGTGCAGCCGTTTGAGTTAAGCCTATTACACCATGCTTTGCAGCAACGTAATGCGAAGAAGTTGCAAAACCCACTTTGCCAAGAATAGAAGACATATTTACGATTATTCCCTTTTGTTGTTTCACCATTTGTGTTAACTCATGTTTCATACAATTGAAAACACCATTTAGGTTTACTCCAATTACTTTAAGCCATGCTTGTTCCGTCATGTCACCTACTTTATTGGGCTCGCCCCCAATACCTGCATTATTAAGTGCAACATCAAGTTTTCCAAATATATCTACCGCCATCCCAATAGCTGATTCAACTTGCGAAAACACAGACACGTCGCATTCAATAAAAACAGCCTTGCTATTATCTTTTTTTATTTCATCTAATGTTGCCTCTGTCGTATTAGATTTTATATCCGCAATAACAATGTTAGCACCTTCTTTCGCTGCGGATATTGCACATGCTTTACCAATGCCGGATAAACCTCCGGTAATTAAAACGGTTTTGTTTTCAAGCTTTCTCATTTTTTTAGTAATTAAACTATACAGAAGAGTTGTGTATCTGTTTTATAAATAAGCCGTCCATAGATATTTGCGCACCCCCTAATTCAGATATCGCCTCAATACCCAGGCTATTGTTTCGTGCTGCTTCATTAAACCCGTAAAAAAATCCGCCGTACCGGCATCTTTATTTTTATCAGCACAATCATCAATACTTTTACGCAACTGAATAATAACCGTTTCATGGTCTTCCAGCAATTCAGTAATATCATCTTTCGCCGAGCCGTATTTCCCGGGCCATTCTTTGATAGCGGATAATTTTGAAAATTCACTCATTGTACCAATTGTTTTTTCGCCCAACTTGCCAATGCGCTCCGCTATCTCATCTATTGACTCTTCCAGTTGCTTGTATTGATTTTCGAACAGCTTATGCAGTTCCATAAAACTTTCGCCTGAAACATTCCAGTGAAATTTCCTTGTTTTAATATACAAACTCATTTCATCGGCTAAAACAGTTGCTAAAAGTCCGGCACTGTTTTTCATTACTTTTTCGGAAATCCCAATATTTGGTTTCATTATTATTAGTTTACTTGTGTCAGCTTTTACGTATGCCGGAGAAACCCCTTAATTAGTTGCTGACCCATTTCGTGAGTGAGTAATCTTATTGAGCACAATTCCTCCTACAGTTTTGATAGTATCGGCGTTATGCGCTATTTTATTGGCTATGGTTAGTTCAAGAATAATACCCAATAATTTTTTAAAAGGATTAGACGTTTTACCAATAATGGTTTTTTTTGCAATAAAACCGGTACCTAAGCCAATAGCCGTATTGATAATGTTTTCTTTTAAATCAGGGGCAGATATTGCATCTCTAAAAGTACTTTTGATAACATTAATTAACTTAAGGCTTTCGTAAGTCGCTAAAAATTCCTTTTTCAATAATGGCCCTTCGTTTGCCAGTTTATCGTCTAATTGTTTAATGGCCATCCTTAATTCAGCTACAGTTGTAATATTTTGCATGTTGCTTTAGTTAAGCATTTGTGTAATAATAGAATTGCTGACACGCACCTTAATAAACGGATGCAAAAAAAACATTGCAGCTGTCAGAATACCATAAAATAAAGAGACAACAAAGAACCCGTAATAACTTTTACCGAGGATATCCCCGAGCCAAAGGGCAAGCGCAATATTTAAAATAAGAAAAAAGAAGATTAATGTAAGTACAAAAAGAAATCTTGAAATAAGCGAAGATGTTACTTCCGCGGATTTATCAAGAGCTTTTAATTTAAACAATTCAAAACTTGTTTTGCCGTAATCTTCAGCTTTTTGCAAAAGAGGCTCCAGAAAAGTTTCGTTGACTTTCATTTTAAAAGTTTTAATTAATAATGGTTGGGGTTTAAAGCCCCAACCAATAAATGTAATGCCCCTGATGTAATAACTTTGCAGCTATTTTATGCTCAGGAATTACCAAATTTCGTTTTAGCATCTCCTGCAAATTCGTTCGCTTTTGCTTTACCGTCAGCCACAAATTCATTTACTTTAGATTTGGCATCAGATCCTAAATCACTTGCCTTATCTTTTACTGCTTCATATTCACTTTTCACGCTATTGAGAAAAGAATTGAATTTTTCTTTCATGCCATCTGTAATGTCATTTCCTTTTGAGGAAATTTTTTTTCTTGTTTCGCTTCCTTTATCAGGAGCAAAAAGAATACCCAAAACCGCGCCAACGGCAGCGCCCAATAATAATCCACCCACCAGGTTTCCTGTGTTACTTGATCTTTCCATTTTTTTGTTTTTAATTGCCCGCCTGCCGTAACAGTACTAAGGCATAGTTTATAATAAAGATTACCTTAAACGATTTTTTTACCCTGAATAACCCGCAGTATTACAGCGATAACGGCAATAACCAGAAGTATGTGAATGATTCCGCCTGCATTGTATCCTAAAAATCCAATTGCCCATATGATGACTAGTATAACGGCAACGGTATAGAGTATGTTTCCCATATGTTGTTATTTAATTTGTGATTTACTAATAATTACAATGCAAAGGTGGCAACTCTTAAAACACCAAGTGTTACATAACTTCAAAAAAATGTTACAACATTCACACATTTTTAAAATGAGACGTAGTTGTTTACTCCCCTTACAATTCTTTAAAAAAGCGACAATGCCATTTGAATTAAGTAAATGATACTCTTTCTATTTCTTTTCCGGAAGTTGTTCCGCTATGGCCTGTATTTTATCAACAGCGATATTTTCATCAGCTAGAGGTTCGACAAATTCATTCATATATATTTTGAACAGCACAATAATATAATTTACAAGTAAGGGTCCAAAAATTAATCCGATAAAACCAAATACACCTAACCCTACAATAACACCAAGTACTGTGATAACAGGGTGTACATCCCCTATCTTTTTCATAATAGTAATACGGGCTACATAATCGATATTGCCGGTAACAATTGCGCTGTATAAAAGCAAGCCGACTCCCATGCCTGAATTACCGCTTGCAAAAGTATAAATGACAAGGGGTACCCACACCAACATGGTACCTACGATTGGGAAAAAAGCGAAAATACCGGTTAAAAACCCCCATAAGGCCCACTCCTGCACACCAAAAATAAAATAGCCTAAAGTTGCAGTAATTCCTTGTATAATTGATATAAGCGGTATCCCCAGCGCATTTGCCTTTACAACTTTTTTTGTTTCAGAAGCCAGCATATTCGTGTTGGCATCTTTTAAAGGAATGATGCGGTATAAAGTTCTCTCCATTTCCCGGCCATTATAAAGCATAAAATAAAGAAGGAACAACATAGTTGCCAGGTTGGCAATCAAGTTAGCTGTACTGTTTAGAATAGAGGGCAAAAATGCTGTTACTTTTTCAAGGGCGCCGGATAGTGATTTTTCTGAAGCAATGGTTATCCCTATTTTTTGTTGCACTTGGTTAACCGCCAGCTTGATGCTCTCAATAGTTGCAGAAGGATCATTAAGTACCGCATTAACTTTTGGACTTATCAGTGTAACGGCCATAAAAACCGGTATACCCAATAAAAAAAGATAGTAAAATATGTATAGTCCCGCTGCACGGCCGGGCTTCCATTTTCGATGATATACTAATTGAAAGTAATTGGCCCGGCTCAGTATATAAAGAGTAATAGCCCCTAATATACCGGGAAGAAATAAGGACAATTCCTTGACAGAAAGGCTGATTAATAAGATAATTAAAAGCAAAAGAAGAATTTGCTTTATTCTGTTATTAAAATTGATATTCATGTCGAATGCTGTTATTGTTGTGAGAATCGTTAAATAAATTCGTTTAGTAAACCATCGCCATAAAAGCTCAATATTATTTTTAAAGATGAGCAATTTGAATTGTTAGATTGTTACATAATTATTGAAAGGATTTACATTATTACCACATTTACAACACAAAGATGCTTTTGGCATAACGGGCATAGGATTATCATAATCTAAAATAATACACGGCATTTTAACATATGAGGTTGCCCTAACTTACTTACCGGGAATTCTATAGTTTAGAAATGTTTTTGCATGTTGTCTGATAACGCATTTAGATTTAAGTAATCGATTTTTGTGAAAAGATAATATATATCATGCTCAATTCACTCGATTTGAAAAATGCCAATCGAAATGATAAACAGGAAAACTACCCCCCACTAAAAACAAAAGAGATTGGCTTGTTTTAAAAACCAATCTCCTTACAATAAATTGAAAACCACTTAAAATTGGTTTTGAAAGCAGGCGATTAGTAAAAATAAAAAAGAGACTACATGGCTGTAATCTCTTTTAGTGACCGCGTTAGGATTCAAACCTAAAACCTTCTGATCCGTAGTCAGATGCTCTATTCAGTTGAGCTACGCAGCCAGCGGATGGCAAAAATAAGGCGAAATGATTAAACAGAAAAGGTTTTTCTGTTTAATCATTGATTGTTTGTGTATTATAGACTGTTTTACTTGGCAAGCTTGCTATACAATTAATCAAATTAAAGAGAAACGGGGACTAAACACGTGAGAAACCGCTGATTAATCATTTGCGAACACTTCTCCTTCATTCTTAGTTAAATGCTTAAAATTCTATGCGGTTGTCACTAAATTGGAAACAGTGAAAAAAGAAGATAAGTATATTATCTATGCAAATTTTGGATTAGAATATGGAGCTGTTTATGGCTTGAGCTATATGCCTATCATTTAAAAACAAAACTACCGGGAAACCCGCAGAAAAAAATACTAAATTGAAAGTAAAGGGTTTCACGAATATCCTTAATAGCTTTGCACTCATTTGAACATTTTAAACACACAAAGCATCTGAAAATTATTGTAAACCGCGGGGTTAAAATGAACCTTGCTGAAATTGCCGTTGTCGAAGCCGTAAAATCTTTCTGTGAGGAATGCCTGTAGAGGAATAATATTTTAAATAAGATAAAATCAAAAAAATATATACCCTTATCTTTAGGTGGTTTTCGGATAGTTGCACATTTTTTAAAACTTGATAATAAAGACGCCAAATATGAAAAAAATAATCTTCCTTTCAATTTTTCAATTAGTTTTTTTTCCCGCAATCGCACAAACCAAAATACTACCCGGCGATAAATCTATAAACACTGCATTAATTAAACAAGGTAATTTTTCAATGGATTACTATGAGAGTGTAAATGGCTCCTTAAAAAAATTAGGAGTAAATACTTACAAAGTAGAAACAAAAGAAGGTAAGCTTTTTGTAACAAGGACAGTGTCGTACACTAATAATACCAATGAATTGAAAGAAGAACTGCAAGCCGATGCAGCAACATTAAAACCAATAACCAGGATATCCGGCAATAGTAATCAAAAAACTACCGTTACTTTTGGGGCTTCTGCAATAAGTGAAATATTGGACATTAAAACCAATAAAAAAAATAAAGCAATAACTGCTGTTACAAATGAGGCATTTGATTTTGCATTGCATCCGGTAGTAGTTAGTGCCTTACCCTTAAGAAGTGGCTATAAGGCAAAAATTCCTGTTATTACCAATGACCTTTCGGTAAGTAATTTAACCATTGTAGAAGTAAAAAGTAATAACCATCAGTCGAATCAATTCGGCAATCGTCCTGTTTGGGATGTTACTTTAATAGATGATGCAGCTAATAACTTCTTTAGTTACAGCATTGATAAAGCAACCCGAAAAATATGGTTTGCAGGTATGAAAATCAATGGCACAACATATTTATTAAAAGATTTAGAAACTGATGTAAATCCGTTTACAACTGCTTTTAACAAGGAAGAAACATTTAAACTGGTTAGCGGAGGCAGCTCAACAATAGAGGGAGAAGCTTTTGCCCGGGACGACCGCTCAAGACGGGACGACAGAGGTATTGATATCAGTATTCTAAATGTCAATAAAAAACAATTTGCACCAAAAGGAACAAATGTATTGTTGATGCCCTACACCGCTTATTATAAAGAGTGGTTTGAAATAAATAAAAAGCAGGCAAAAATAAAAGGTGCCAAACCCATACCACTTCCTAAAGATGCACTGGAATGTTTGAAACATACACAAGTTTATGATGATAAGGGGCGTTTTGAATTTACCAACTTAATGCCCGGAGAGTATTTGCTTTATATTACTTTCAATTATGAGGACTTTTACAGCCGCATGGAAGAGACCGGCAGGGCAAATGTCTACATTAACGGGAACTATGCGGGAACCGAAGTGTATACAGGCATGTTTGGGTACACCACCGCCGGAAATGCTAATATTCAAAAAATTGTTACAGTAAAAACAAGCGGGGAGACGTTGAAAGTGAAACTGAAAAAGTCTTAATTGTACTTGTAAAAAAGTATAGCTGTTTTGAGCTTAATTAATTTTTCATTTCCTGTTTTTCAAAATAGAATCTATGCTTTCAATAAACCTGTCTGTATTTTGTTTGGTGAAACACAATGGTGGTTTCATTTTTAATGTATTGTCTAACGGGCCATCGGTACTTGCAAGAATATAATCATCTTTCAATCCATTTTTTATGTGCTGCGCAAGCAAAGTGTTTTCTTTACCATGTTCATCAATACACTCTACTCCTATAAACAATCCGGAACCTCTAATATCACCAAATAAAGGGAAATCTTTTTTTAGTTTGTTTAGCTCACTCATCCAGTAAGTACCCGTGTCAAAAGCATTTTGCTGTAAACTTTCCTGTTGTATTGTTTTAATAACGGCATTTCCAATTTCGCAGGAAACAGGATTGCCGCCAAATGAACTGAAAAATTCCATGCCGTTATTAAACGCGTCGGTAATAGCAGCCGTTGTAACTAAGGCGCCCATGGGATGACCGTTAGCAATCGGTTTGCCAAGCACTACCATATCAGGAACAATATCATGCATCTCAAAACCCCAAAACCATTTGCCCAATCTGCCAAATCCCGTTTGTACTTCGTCAATGATTACTAAAATGCCTTTTTGTTTCAAGTAAGGAACAAGTAATTTTAAATAACCATCCATCAATGGCACTTGCCCTCCGCAGCCTGATATGGGCTCAGCAATAAACCCCGCCAGTTGATTACCCTTGCTTTCAAAATCTTCAATCATTTTTTTTGCTTCGGTAAAATAACCCTCCGCAGTTGTATGACTTCCATTATATGCTTTGGGCAATGGTAAACGTAAAATCCAGTCCTGTGCCCCTTTGCCACCCTTCCTATCAAACTTATATGAACTGATATTAATCCCATTTTGTGTATTGCCATGGTAACTCCATTCCAATACAGCCATGCCTTGTTTGCCTGTAACGGTTTTGGCCATTCTTGTTGCAAGGTCACTGGCTTCGCTGCCGCTGTTTACCAGCATGGCTTTATTCAAGCTATGCTTGGAAAAAGAGATAAAAGATTTTCCGTATAATCTGCATAACTGTCGTAGAGATATCTTGTGTTGGTATTTAATTTTCGTAGTTGTTTTACTGCCGCTTCCACAATGGCGGGGTGTGAATGACCGACATGCGGAATATTATTATAAGCATCTAAATAAGTGCCGCCCTGTGCATCATACATATATTGAAACAAAGCGGCCGACATGTGAATAGGTGTATTATAACTGAGGCTTAAGCTTGGGGCTGCGGTTTTTTTTCTTCTTTCCAACACGATTGAGCTGTCGGCAATATCAATTGGAAAGTCTGCATATTTTTTAAACTCATTTTCAATAAAAACAGGGTTTAACGAAATCCATTTTTGCAGTAAATCCCATGCAGGCTTTTCGCTGATTAAAATATAATCGGTATCAGCATTGTTTGCTTTTGCTTCAGCACTTTTGCAAACAGATACACAAAGCCTGGTTGCATTAAGCAGTGGCAATATTTCCAGCTCTTCTTTTGTAAGCGGAAATTGCTGATGGAAATGCTTAATAATGATTTTGGCTTTATCAAAACAATCATCAGGAAACATCATCATAATGTAGGTGAGCAATATCGCCAGCTCACCAACTGCGGGCGCATAGGATATATCGCCAAAATCAATAAAACCGTTTACATGATTGTTGTGAATAATAATATTCGCCTCATTCAAATCGCCGTGTATTACACATTGCCGCAACGCAGTAAACTTGGGTGCAGCCTCATTTTCAAAAACGGAGAAATAGTGCTGCACAATTTTTTTATCAGCAGGGTTGGTTATGAAATTGGCTTTGGGTTTATTGCGTAGTGCATCTCTCAAATTCCAATCATGCTCATGGGCTTTTACAATATCGCTGTCAATAAGCTGCAACTGTGTAAGCATTTCGGCCGCTGCAATAGCTATCTCAGCAAGTAAATTATCTGTTACATCTTCTTTGGTAAGCGCAGTGCCTTCTGTAAATGCAGAAACCCGTATGTAAATATCCGTTGGGGTATCTGTCGCAATAGTTATTGGTAATGTTTTGGGTAAATGAATCTTAGTTTTTGGATGAAGCAAATTAATAATTCGTTCCTGTTCCTGAATCATTTTTTTTTCTTCAGCCTTATAAATTTTTACGAGATAGTTTTCGCCGTTGACTAAAGTAACTTTGTAATTGGTGCTGCCATAGCCATCCAGCAATTTAGCGGAGCTTATAGGAGTCGGAAACTGAATGTACTGTAAAATTTCCATCATCAAAAAAACGAAATAATCGGGAGAAATGAAGATTATGAAGCGGTCATTAAACCTTTCATGAATTTTATACATGCTTTTTCAAACCTTCTCACCGGCAGCCTATCGTAAGCGGTTCAACTTTCGCCGAAATTGACAGGCGAAAGAGGTGGCCCCCTGCCTAAGGGGCTTTGTTTATCTTTTTGGCCCTCTTTTAAAAAACCATAAAACAAACCTGAAACGCTGATAGATATTATTAAACATAATTCGTTTTTTTACTTGTTTTAACGGGTAAAAACACAAATCAGGCACAGATTTACCTTTTAAAAGCTCATTTTTGCAACATTTTGGCATTGTTATTGTTAATTTTAAGTTACTTAATTGAGAAAATCTAAGCATATGAATACACTAACGATTATCGCTTGCCTCATGTATTTGGCCATAGTAGCAACCGCTCTTGTCCTGATTAAAGTAGAAGGAAATAAAGGACGGTAGAAACTTTTAAAATTACAACGGCATATTTGGTTCTTCGAAACTTCGCAGAACTATGTTTCAAAAAAGCCACGCAATTAATGCGTGGTTTTTTTTGCCTTAACTTTTACCGACAACTTCTGCAACTATACTAAAACACTCACCCTGACAAACGGTAAATGGCGACATCACAATGCACCGGTTTTGCCGGCATTCCCCAATACACCGTTTTAACAAACTTTATAAACGGGCTATCGGCAAATTCCTTTTTCCTTAGCTTTATCACTTAATAAATAATTTATATGAGAAAAATATTTCTTATTCTTTTACTGAGTAACGGCATTTTGCTGCATGCTCAAAATAAAGCCGATGATGTAAAAACTTTTACACTTAAAAACGGTATGAAGTTCCTTGTTGTGGAAGACAATTCAATTCCTAACGCCAATATGTATTTATTTTACAAAGTAGGCAGCCGCAACGAATACCAGGGCATTACCGGCCTTAGTCATTTTTTTGAACACATGATGTTTAACGGCGCAAAAAAATACGGCCCGAAAATGTTTGATCAAACGATGGAGTTTAACGGAGGCGCTAATAATGCATATACCCGGGAAGATGTAACGGTATACACTAATTGGTTTCCGACATCGGCAATGGAAGTTATTTTTGATTTGGAAGGTGACAGGATTTCGAGTTTAAGTATTGATCCCAAAATGGTAGAGAGTGAAAGAGGCGTAGTACTCAGCGAAAGAAGTACGGGTTTGGAGAACTCTCCATGGAATTTATTAAGTCAATCCGTTCAGGCCGTTGCTTTTCAGGAGCATCCCTATCACTGGCCGGTAATAGGTTATGAAGATGATATGAAAAACTGGAAACAGGCCGATTGCGAAAGATATTTTAAAACCTACTATGCGCCCAACAATTGCGTAGTAGTCGTTTCGGGCAATGTAAAATTCGCCGATGTAAAAAGAATGGCTGAAAAATATTTAGAACCCATACCCGCACAACCGGCTTATGCGCCTGTGCATATTACAGAACCTGCACAAACAGGTGAAAAAAGAATCATGGTACAAAAAGAAGTAGCTACTCCTTATTTACATGTTGTATATCATACCCCCGAAGCAAAACATGAAGATTATTATGCATTGGATATATTAAGTTCCGTTCTTTCCGCAGGCAATTCTTCAAGATTGTATTCATCATTGGTTGATAAAAAACAATTGGCTACGCAGGTTTTTACCAATTACAGTGAAAGCTTCGACCCTACCCTTTTTAAATTGTATGCCGTAACCAATAAAGGAGTAAATGAAACGGATTTGGAAAAAGCTATTTATGAAGAAATAGAAAAGATAAAAAAAGACGGTATCAGCGAAAGAGAACTGCAAAAAATTAAGAATCAAAAATCAGTTCAGTTTTACGGGCAAATAGAAACCATTAACGGCAAATCAAATAATATAGGCACTTACGAAGTATTTTTCGGTGATTATAAAAAAATGTTTGACGCCCCGGCCAATTACAACAAAGTAACTGCTGATGATGTAAAAAGAGTGGCGGCGAAATATTTTACAAAAAGCAACCGAACCGTGGGCATTTTGAAAACGAATACCGAAGAGTAACTCACCGGCTATAAGAAACCTATAACCCGTAACTAAACTTATAAATACAAAAAAATGAACCATATAAAAAGACTATTTCTTTTCACTACTATCCTTTCCCTAACAACTGCTTTGCTTTCGGCGCAGGGATATAAACTGCCACGCTACGAAAAATTTGTATTGAAAAACGGCCTGACCGTTTACTTAATGGAGCAGCATGAAGTACCCGTAATAGATGTATCGGTAATACTGCCTGCCGGCGCTATTTATGACGGTGAAAAAGCAGGGCTTGCTTCACTTACCGCCCGCGGGTTGATGTTTGGCACCAAACAATATAAAAAAGATAAATTGGAAGAAGAACTTGATTTCATGGGAGCATCTATTAATACTTATGCCACTAAAGAATCGGCCGGGCTTTCAGCAAGTTTTATAACTAAGGATAAAGACAAAGTGCTTGCTCTTGTAAAAGAAGTTTTATTGGAACCGACTTTTGATGCAGAAGAATTTGACAAAGAGAAAAAAAGATTGTTAGTTTCTTTAGAGCAACAAAAAGAAAGTCCGCGGGCGGTGATAGGCCAGTACTATGATAAATTTATGTATGGCGATCATGTTTACGGAAACATTGTAAGAGGAAAAATTTCTACCGTGACAGCGTTAAAAGCGGATGATCTGAAAAAATTCTATTCCGAAAATTTCATACCCAACGGTTCGGCCATAGCAATAGCGGGAGATTTTAATGCCAAAGAAATGAAAGCAAAAATTACCGCCTTGTTTTCGGGTTGGAAAAAGGGTACGCAGCAGCAGGCTAATCTCGCATCTAAACCGGTTACTGCGCAAACGGGCAACAGGGTTTTATTAATCAATAAAGACGATGCAAGAGAGACCACATTTTATATTGGTGCACCCGGTATAGCAAGAAATAATCCTGACTATGTAGCCATCGATGTGGTGAATACATTATTCGGCGGTCGTTTTACATCTATGCTGAATGATGAACTGCGTGTAAACACCGGATTGACATACGGAGCCAACAGCCGTTTCGGTACATTAAAAAATTCGGGCACATTTACCATTTCTACATTTACCGCCAATACAACCACCGAACAGGCAATTGATAAAGCATTGGAAGTATTAAACAAACTGCACACAAACGGCATTGATGAAAAATCACTGACCTCGGCAAAAAATTATGTGAAAGGACAGTTTCCTCCCGATTATGAAACAGCCGGACAATTAGCGGGATTAATGACCCAAATGTTTTGGTACAATTTTGATGAATCATATATCAACAATTTTGAAAAAAATGTAGATGGCCTGACATTGGAAAAAGCAAAAGCTATTATTGCAAAATATTTCCCTAAGGATAAACTGCAATTTATAATGGTGGGGAAATCATCAGAGATAAAAAAGAAAGTTGAAAAATACGGCCCTGTAACCGAAGTACAGATTAAGGAAGAAGTGAAGAAGGCATTCTAAACAATAACCAATTAATAAGAAACAATAGTTAGCTTCTCTTTCGGGAGAAGCTAACTATTGCATAAACAACTCAGTGCTTATCTTTAGGAAAATTAAAATTCCCCTTTAGCCCCGCCCGACTGAACGTCGTTCGGGGGGGGTGGTGCATTATGAAAATACATTTCTGGAGCATAGGAAAAAATAACGAACCGTATGTAAAGGCCGGCGTGGAAGATTTTACGAAACGCATCTCCAATTACTACCCGGTGCAATGGACCATTATACCTATGCCTAAGAACAGTGGTATGATGAGTGAATTAGATTTGAAAAAGAAAGAAGGAGAAATAGTTATAAGTTTTTTAGGTAAAGATGATTACTTAGTTGCGCTGGATGAAAAAGGAAAACAACTGAGCAGTGAAGGCCTGGCGGAGTTCATACAAAAAAGAGCCAATGAAAGTACCAGGAACCTTGTGTTCCTGGTTGGCGGCGCCTTTGGCCTGGATGATGCGGTATTAAAAAGAGCCGATTACAAATGGAGTTTATCGCAATTGGTTTTTCCGCATCAATTGGTACGATTAATATTAGCCGAGCAGGTATACAGGGCCTGCACCATCAATCGTAATGAAAAGTATCATCATAAATAAAATGCAATAAGCATCGAAAAAATAAAACACATATATTTAGCCCATGGAATTATCAGTTACACTTATCATTATCATCATTACAAGTATTATTTCTTTTACTGCATTCAGTAATCAAAAGATAATTGATGATCTGATTTTTTACCCGCCCGCGGTTTCCGAACGCAAACAGTGGTATCGTTTTTTCAGCTGCGGGTTGATACATGCCGATGCGGGGCACCTGATATTCAATATGCTTTCTCTCTATTTCTTCGGACCCTTTGTAGAAGAAAAATTCACCGTTATATTTCAGGAAAAAGGAAGGATATTATATGCAGTAATGTATGTGGCGGCATTAGCGGTTTGTTTGTTGCCAACATATTATAAAAACAAAACTAATTATCATTACAGAAGCCTTGGAGCTTCGGGAGCAGTGAGTGCCGTGATATTTGCTGGTCTGATGGTAGCACCTTATGTAGAAATAGGATTCTTTTTCATTCCCCCCATTATTCCGGGTTTTATTTTTGCACCGCTCTATTTGCTTACTTCTGTAGCAATGGAAAAAAGAGGCGGTGACAACGTCAATCACTCGGCACATATTTGGGGCGCACTTTTTGGTGTAGCATTTATTATTGTAATTGGGAAATTTGTTGGCGGTTACAATGCCATTACAGAATTTATTGAAGGGGTGAAATTATATTTGCGATTCAAAGGATGGATGTAATATCGGATAATTGAAATTTGTTCAATTATCCTTCAAAGCAATCTTCAGTACCTCTTTAGTTTTAGCCGTTATTTTAAATCTATCATCAATGCGGTGGCCCGCAACCCAAATAATTTTTTTATTCATTTCAAGTACCCAAATATTCTCTTTATCCGTTTTAGCTAATTTATTATCAATAAAAAAACGGGAAAGTTTCTTTTTCTTTGTCATGCCCAACGGGTAAAAATAATCTCCCGTTTTCCATTTGCGCAGTAGTAAGGGGAAACTAATCAACGCCGCATCAAACTGTGCCACGGTGCTTACAGCTTCGGGTTTCAGGTTTCCTGTTCTTTCAATATGCAACTTACCCGCCGGAAAAAGTACTGTTCTGTCTTTTTCTTCAATAATAACAGTCTCGCTTAGTTCAGTTTGCCTTGAGGCAATGATAAACCAATGCCGGTGCTTAATAACCCGGTGCGAATCATTCTCAATAAAATGTCCTGACTCACTATCTGTCAATTTCAACACTTCTGCTACTTGTTTTTCACCAAAGCCGTAGTCTTTAATGATTTCATAAATCAGTGATTCATTTTTATACCCGAGTAATTGTTTTATCGGAATATGAATATCATTGCCTTTCCGTTTACAGAGTTTTCTCTTTAAATCACCGACTAATACGCTGTACAAATTTTCAATCTGCGAAAAACGATGTATTGTGCCGAGCAAATTATCCTCTGCCTGCGGGTATACTTTTTTAAGCGCCGGTATCAGTTCATTTCTAAAATAATTTCTCGTGTACTTGCTGCTTTCATTACTGCTGTCTTCCACCCATTGCAAATTATTTTCTTTGGCAAACGCTTCGATCTCCTCTCTTTTAAAATGCAATAAGGGGCGAATCAGCTTTTTCTCTTTTACTTTTTCCGGGATACCTCTCAGGCCTTCAAGCCCCGTGCCGCGAAAAAAATTCATAAGCAAGGTTTCAATATTGTCGTTGGCATGATGTGCGGTGAGGAGGTAGCAATTGGCACCGGGTAATGAGCAATCAGTATTTTTTTTCTGTGTGCCTTCCTTGCCAATTGCATATTGCATATTGCCAATTAACTCTTGAAACCACTCGTACCGCAGTTCTCTTGCTGCAACCTGGATGGAAATCTTTTTTTCGGCAGCGTATTGTTCGGTATTAAATTTTTTAACTGTTACTTCTACTTTATATTTTTCTCCCAGTTGTCTTACAAATTTTTCATCCCGCTCACTTTCCTCTCCTCTCAATTGAAAATTACAATGTACAATCATAAAATCAAATCCCGCTTGGTGACATAGTTCGCATAGTACAACAGAATCTACTCCGCCGCTTACAGCAAGTACCAATTTATCTTTTGTTGAAAAAAGATTTTCAGCTTTAATAAAGTCCTTATATCGTTGAAGTAGATTCAAATTTTGCTCAATAGTGTTCTTACAGTACAAGAGTGCCCCGATGCAGCACACAAATCCATCTCGGGGTCATTGACGACACAACGAAAGTTAAATAGAATTACAAAAGCCGGTTACATAAAAATTAAATACCCGCTGCAAACTATTCAATAAAATCGAACGACCAACATAACTCCCCTTTAGGGGATCGGGGGCATTAAAAAGTCAACTCCTCCAACGCACTCCTCAATTCATTATACGCATGGTTATCTCCGGCTTTCTTCGCCTGCTCCATTCCTTTTTCATATACTTTTATCGCATCCTCCGTTTGTCCCGTTCGCTCCAGTAATTTGGCAAGATGATAATAGCTGCCGATATACGACGGTTCCCGGTGAAGAATCTTTTCAAACATTTCACGGGCCGCCACATCATCGTTTAACTTTATATGTTCCAATGCCAGCGCATGTTGTACAAAACTGTCTGACGGATTCGTCTGCAAAAACTCCTTCAATTTTGTAATCCTGTCCACGTAAAAAATTATTGATTAATAATTATTAATTATTAATTCTCATGCCTTATCTTTGTCATAGTTGCATAAACAACCAATTCCAGTCTCACCTCAACCCTCTCCTTTGGAGAGGAGGAAAAATAAAAATAAGCGTATGAAAATTTTAGTTTGTATCAGTAAAACGCCTGATACCACGGCAAAAATAGCCTTCACCGACAACAACACGAAATTTGATGCCAACGGTGTGCAGTGGATCATCAATCCTTACGATGAATGGTATGCCCTCGTTCGTGCCATTGAATTAAAAGAAGCTGATGCTTCTGCCATTATTCATTTAGTAACTGTTGCCGGTGCGGATACCGAACCTATTATTCGCAAGGCATTGGCATTGGGTGGCGATGAAGCCATTCGTATAAATGCCGACAGTCATGATAGTTTTTATGTCGCTTCGCAAATTGCCGAAGTAGCAAAACATGGCGGTTACGATTTAATTTTTACCGGTAAAGAAACAATAGATTATAACGGTTCTTCCATTGGCGGTATGGTAGCCGGGTTATTAGATATGCCGTATGTATCATTGGCTACAAAATTTGATTTAGCGGGTACAACAGCCACCATCAGCAGGGAAATTGAAGGCGGCGAAGAGGTTTGCGAAGTTAGCCTGCCCGTAGTTGTTAGTTGTCAAAAAGGTATGGCCGAACAACGTATACCGAATATGAAAGGCATTATGGGCGCCCGCACAAAACCATTGAAAGTTGTAGTACCCGCTGCGGCGGACGCATTAACAAGCATAGCAAATTTTGAATTACCTCCTGCAAAAGCCGGAGTGAAATTAGTAGCAGCCGATAATGTACCCGAATTAATTCGGTTGTTACACGAAGAAGCGAAAGTTTTTTAGGAACCCCCTGTCCCCTTCCCGAAAAATCGGGATGTTCCAAAAGGGGGACTATGGTGCGTACATTCTTTTTTATCATCAAGATCTTTTACAAATAATTTTTTAATAAAAAAACATCCTCAAAGAGAGAACTGTATCTGAGTTCCCCTTTAGGGGATAGGGGCTTTAAATTATGATATTAGTATTTATCGATCAGGCTGATGGCCACGTTAAAAAATCTTCTTTGGAAGCATTAACCTACGGTGCGGATTTGGCTAAACAAATGGGTACGACTGCTGAAGCAATCTTGCTTGGTACGGTTACCGATGATGTTGCCTCTTTGGGAAAATATGGTGTAAGTAAAATTCATCATGCAGCCAATGAAGCATTTAATCATTTGGATGCGCAAGTATTTACCAAAGTAATAGCAGAAGCTGCAGGTGCTGCCGGCGCAACAGTTATTGTGTTATCAAATAATGTAAGCGGCAAAGCCATCGCTGCCGGATTATCTGCACGGTTAAAAGCCGGTTTGATAAGCGGCGCTATCGCTCTGCCCGATACAACCACGGGTTTTGTAACCAAGAAAGGTGTATTCAGCGGAAAAGCATTTGTAAACGTAAGTGTAAATACAGCCGTAAAAATTATTGCATTACAACCCAATTCGTATAAAACAACTGCCGGCGAAGGAACAGCATCAGTAGTTGCTTTAGCGGCAAGCGCTGATAATGTAAAAATAAAAGTAACGGCAACAAATAAAATAACCGGGCAGGTGCCGCTGAGCGAGGCTGAATTAGTAGTAAGCGGCGGCCGCGGACTGAAAGGACCTGAAAACTGGGGTATGATAGAAGAATTGGCCAAACTATTAGGTGCAGCCACGGCTTGCAGCCGGGCAGTGGCCGATGCGCATTGGCGTCCACATCATGAGCATGTGGGACAAACAGGTGGCGCCGTTGCTCCCAATCTTTATCTTGCTATCGGTATATCAGGCGCTATTCAGCATCTGGCAGGCGTAAACAGAAGTAAAGTAATTGTGGTAATTAATAAAGATCCCGAAGCTCCTTTCTTTAAAGCAGCAAATTACGGTATTGTGGGCGATGCTTTTGAAGTAGTGCCGCAAATGATAGAAGCGGTGAAAAAGCTGAAAGGAGTAGCTTAAAACTCACAATAGAAAAATGTATATTAAAGCCAAATGAACTAATTTCATTTGGCTTTTTAAATTTTAAAGGAAAACACTGATTTCCAATTACAGAAGACTATCTTTTTTAAATCAAAATCCTTAGTTTCGTATTGTCTTTATGAAGAAAATAGAACTGGAAATAGTAGCCCTTTCGCACAGCATTACCCAAACGCATTCCTATGCCGTGGTACTGGGCGAGGTAAACGGTCTTCGCCGCCTGCCGATTGTTATCGGCGGCTTTGAAGCGCAGGCTATTGCCGTGGCATTGGAAAAAATGCAGCCCAGCCGCCCCTTGACACATGATTTAATGAAAAACTTCATGACGGCCTTTAACCTCGACCTGCACGAAATTATTATCTGCGATTTGCAGGAAGGCATTTTTTATTCCAAATTGCTTTGCTCATCTGAAAATGATACGGTGGAAATAGACAGCCGCACCTCCGATGCGTTGGCATTGGCGGTACGTTTTGGTTGCCCGGTTTATACATACGAAAATATATTGGACAGCGCCGGTATACTGATGGAAGAAAGCGGCGAGCCCAAAAAGAAAAAGCAGGAAGTATCGGTAGAACATGAAAACCCGGCCAATGAAGATTTAAAAACCATGAGCCTTGATGATTTAAATAACTTACTCAATAATGTGCTGGAACAGGAAGACTACATAAGGGCCATTGCCATACGGGATGAAATAAATAATAGAAGAAAAAGGTAATGGATGATTTCCTTCCCCAACTGTAAAATAAATTCAGGCTTACACATTCTTAGCAAAAGAGAAGACGGGTTTCATAATTTAGCAACTTTTTTTTATCCGCTTCCTTTACATGATGCGCTGGAAATTATACAAGCCAAAAAAACGGTGTTCACCAATTCAGGCTTACCCGTTCCCGGCAATGCGAATGATAATATTTGCCTGAAAGCATATCAATTACTTAAAAAAGATTTTGCCGAATTACCGCCGGTAAAAATTCATTTACACAAAACAATACCCATGGGCGCCGGTTTGGGCGGCGGCAGCGCCGACGGGGCATTTACCTTAAAATTGCTTAACGAAAAATTCGATCTCGGCTTATCAACTGATCAACTGATCAACTATGCGCTACAGTTGGGCAGCGATTGCCCTTTTTTTATTGTAAACAAACCCTCTATGGCAACCGGCCGCGGAGAAATTTTAGAACCGTTGCCAATTGATTTATCGGCTTACAAATTCGTTATCGTTAACCCGGGTATTCATATAAATACAGGTTGGGCTTTTTCTCAAATTACTCCTGCCTTTCCTGAAAAATCAATTGCTGCAATTATTACGCAACCCGTTGAAAAATGGAAAGAGGAATTAAAAAATGATTTTGAAGAACCCGTTTTCAAAAATCATTCTGAAATAAAAAGCATTAAAGAAGAACTGTATAAACAAGGCGCCGTCTACGCATCAATGAGCGGCAGCGGAAGTACGGTATATGGCATTTTTAAAAAAGAAATTGAATTGTCTTTTAATTTCCCCGCACATTATTTTGTTAAAGAATTACACAGCTAATTTCAGCAAGGCTTCTATATCCAATCTTTCCGTTACCATTTGCAAATTACCGTCGGCATCTACGGGCCATGTGTCTTTTGGTTTGTCCCAATATAATTCTACGCCGTTACCGTCAGGGTCATCTAAATAAACAGCTAATGAAACACCATGATCGGATGCTCCGGTTAAAGGGTAACCCGATTGCAACAATCTTTTTACAATAACGGCAAGGTCTTTTTGTTCGGGGTAAAGTATGGCGGTATGAAATAAACCCGTAGCTTTTTTATCAGGAGGCTGACCGTTTTTACTGTACCAGGTATTCAACCCGATATGGTGATGATAACCGCCCGCCGAAATAAAAACCGCACTGTCGCCGTATCGCTGCGTTATTTCAAAACCCAATAAACCCTGATAAAAAGCCAGCGCTTTCTCAATATCAGCCACTTTTAAATGCACATGCCCGATTCTTGTTTGTGGTGGTATTTTATATTCCATGATTTGTTAGGTTAATAATTATTTTGAGTTTCCCGAATGAGTTAAATTCCACTTATTCAAACTTGTTTATTTATCTCTGCCTGCGGGCAAGCTCTAAAACCTTAGTAGAAAAATATCAAATACCGTCTCCCAAACCTTATTATCTTATTTTATTTGAGAATAAGGTTGAATAATTAGTGCAATTTCATTTCTACTAAGGTTACAATAACACTAATTTAATTTCTGCTCAACTGAATCGCCCGGAGCACCTTGAATCAGGCAGGGTTGTTAAAATCGTTTTGCTTAACAGATAATAAAACTAATATCTTTTAGGCGCTTCAAAAAAGAATCAGCACGGGTGCATTCCAAATTGTCGCAGGCTTCATTTCGCGGAGGCCCCCATCCCCTGAAGGGGAGCCACAGTTTTAAAGTTTGATATTCCCCTTAAGGGGATAGGGGCAAAAGCGACAATTTGAAATGCACCCATCAGCACTTCCCGCTTTTTCGTCTAAAATAAAAATACTAACTTGCGTCAAATTTCAGACAATCCAACGGAATCTACACATATCATTTTTTTTGCAAAAGAACCTTGATTTACTCAATCATCGAGGTTAAGCCCTTACGCCCCCTTTAGTTGAGGGATTAATTCACGTTTTCACCATTTCAATTTTCTTTTTAATAAACTTTTTATGCAAACAGTTACCACGATGTCTGAAAAGACGGAACAATATTTACACATAGAGGAGCAATACAGTGCTCATAATTATCATCCGCTGCCGGTAGTATTAAATCGCGGTGAAGGTGTTTTTTTGTACGATGTAGACGGCAAACGCTATTTCGATTTTTTAAGCGGCTACTCGGCCGTTAACCAAGGGCATTGCCATCCGAAAATTATTAAAGCATTAATTGACCAGGCACAAAAATTAACCCTGACCAGTCGTGCATTTCACAGCAATTTACTGGGAGAATTTGCAAAATATATTACCGACTATTTCGGATATGACAAAGTATTGCCGATGAATACCGGCGTAGAAGCCGTGGAAACCGGTATTAAACTTTGTCGCCGTTGGGGATACGCCGTAAAAGGCATTGAAGAAAATAAAGCAAAAATTATTGTTTGCAGTCATAATTTTCACGGAAGAACATCTACGGTTATTTCCTTCAGCAGCGATCCGGGTTCATATACAAAGTTTGGTCCTTATATGCCCGGTTTTGAAATTATTCCTTTTAATGATCTCAAGGCTTTATCCGCAGCAGTAGCAGATAAAAATGTTGCGGGGTTTTTATTTGAACCCATACAGGGCGAAGCCGGTGTGGTAGTGCCTGATGAAGGTTATATATCCAATGCAAAACAAATTTGCGAAGAAGCCAATGTATTATTTATTGCTGATGAAATACAAACGGGGCTTGCCCGTACAGGTAAAATGCTGGCCTGCGATCATGAAAATGTAAAACCGGATATTTTATTATTGGGCAAAGCATTGAGCGGCGGTGTAATACCCGTAAGCGCTGTACTGGCCGATGATGAAATAATGATGCTGATAAAACCGGGCGAACACGGAAGTACATACGGCGGTAACCCGTTGGCCTGCGCAGTAGCTATAGCGGCCTTACAAGTTTTAAAAGAAGAAAACTTAGCAGCCAATGCCCAAGCGATGGGTAATTTATTAAGAACAGAGATTCAAAAATTAAATTCGCAGCATATAAAATTAGTAAGAGGCAAAGGTTTATTAAATGCGATTGTTATTCAGCACAGCAACCCTGATGCCGCTTGGGAGCTTTGTTTGCAATTAAAAGAAAACGGTTTGCTGGCCAAACCTACGCATGGTGATAAAATAAGATTTGCGCCGCCATTAATTATTACCAAAGAACAGTTGTTGGAGTGCGTGGAGATTATAAAAAAATCTTTATCTTGTTTGGATTAAGAAGCAACTTTAAAATGGTTTCATAAGGTTACTCTATTACCATTAGTGGTTGTAGGGAACGCCAACCTTAGCGGGCTGCCACTGTTGGCGTCCTCGCCAACAGCAAAAAAGGAAAGCATACGATTCATCAAACAAGAAACTAAAATGGATACACATCTTCATCACGATCATCATATAGAATCTCATTTGAAAAGCAGCGACCTGCTGCGGGATGTTGTAATTGGCATGAGTGATGGATTGACTGTTCCATTTGCATTAGCTGCGGGATTGAGCGGCGCGGTAAATTCTACTTCCATTATTGTTATTGCGGGTATTGCCGAAGTATGTGCCGGTTCCATCGCTATGGGATTGGGCGGTTATTTGTCGGGCAAAACAGAACAGGATCATTATGCCAATGAATTGAAAAGAGAATACGATGAAGTAGAACGGGTACCTGAAAGAGAAAAACTGGAAGTAAAAGAATTTTTCGCCAATATAGGATTGAGTGAAGACATGCAACATAAGGCAACTGAAGAAATTTCGAAAGATAAAAAACAGTGGGTAGATTTTATGATGAAGTATGAATTGGGATTGGATAAGCCTGATCCGAGGAGAGCCCACAAATCTGCGTTGAATATCGGTTTATCCTATGTTGTCGGCGGACTTGTACCGTTAAGTCCGTATTTTTTTACCGATTCCCCTATTGAAGGTTTGAAATATTCTTCATTGGTAACATTGATCTGTCTTTTTGTTTTTGGTTATTTTAAAAGTAAGATCACGGGTGTTAATCCCTGGTTGGGCGCCTTACGCGTTATGCTGATTGGCGCCGCTGCTGCAGGTGCTGCATTTGGTGTAGCTAAATTGTTTGAAGCATAAGAAAATACATTTTCGATTTACGAACTGCGCTTTTATCAATTCGATACTTTTCGCATAATAGTTTCAAGAGGCCCGTTCTTAAACCATTTGCTCCAAAGCGTACTGAATATTACGCTTGCCGTAAAAAATAAAATCGCATAAATTAAAATATAAATTGGCGATGTGGGTATCTCGTCTTCAAGCAAACCTGAATAATGTTTATTGGTCAGTTTTGCTAAGATTATCATTCCAATTGTAAGATGAATTACGTAATGTGATAAAGGCATTTGCCCTGTTTTAACCAACGAATTAATAATGCCGGTCTTCGAAAATTTTTCGCCTATAAACATACAAACAGGTATTACCATTAAAGCAAAGCCGGCGGTAATCATCATAAAAGGCAGGTAAGCCGGAAAATATTCGCTCATTATGTAATAAGTCCAATAGTCGTTGAAGAAATCATTTTTTGCTAATAACCTCAGTCCTTTAAAAAGTATAAAAATTGCAAGGCCTGCTAATAATATATTTTTCTTCGTTTTATTGCTTTGCCAATCCAACCTGCCGAGCCACATGCCAAGCATAAAATAAGCAAGCCAGGGGAAAATAGAATTCCACCCGTTATAAATTGTATTTCGCAAAAATCCGATTGGTGTCCAAAAGTCAGCGTACTTAAATGTGCTGAAATCCCAACTTGTTTCAACGGGAATTACAAAAAGTAATAAATGAAAAATTATAATGGCCGCAAGGCCTGTCCATAAATAATATTTTTGGGGAACAAAAAGCAGGAATGCCGCAATATGCATATAGCCTCCGTAAAAATGCAGGATATCGCCGGGCCACCAATTATACAGTAATAAACCCATTGCAAATAAAAACCACGACCGTTTTAGCACAACTGATTTTAATTTTCCTTTTTCCTCTTTTGCATAGCCGATCCTGTTTGTCATAAGCGAGACACTCATGCCGGCAAGTATAATAAAGATGGAAGTTGAATTGCCGATAAAGAGATTTAAAAATCGCCCCAAAAGCGTTGTACTGTCGTTGGTAACAGTAGAGCCAAAACAAAAATTAAAATTTACAATATACATTCCGAAAATAGCATAAGCCCTTGCTAAATCAAAGCCGATTATTCTTTGCTGCATACATTATTTTACTTTTTATTTTGTCGATGAAGAAGATTTATTAATTTCTATACCGGGAAATAATGCACTGATCATCATCAATAAGGAAGATAGCATGATAAGATAAAAACCTGTTTGTTTTTCAGGGCATTCGCCGGCTGCACAAGCGCCTATGATAAAATAATTACGAATGGCCCAGGAAAGATTCAATCCTCCTATCAGTAAATTCCAACGCTTGGCCCATATCCTGTTTATCAAACTGAAGAGGATAAAAAATACTACCATTATGAAATGTACATACCCGGGTTTACCAAAATTGGTTCCCGTGGCATCAATTCCGCTGACGGTAATGCTTTTTGCTTCAATAATTACCCAGGGAGTAAAACAGGAAACGACAAGTAATACAGCGGCAGCAACGCCAATCCATTTCATTCCTCGCATAGTTTCGGTTTTTTTGCTAAGGTAGCGATATGTAAGAATGATTCCTTAATTTAGAAAATAGTTTCACCTGATAAACCTCCCCGTTTTTATGAGAAAATTTTTATTTCTTACATGCCTGGCAGTTACTGCCGGCTTGTTTTCATTTTCGCAAACGGCTAAAAGAAACCTTCGACCTGCGGATATTTACCGCATGCAAAGTATCGGCGGTGCGCAAATTTCGCCCGATGGAAATTGGATAGCTTATGTTTTAACTTCCGTTGATTCGGCCAAAGACAAACGCAACGGCGATTTATGGATGATGAGTTGGGATGGAACGGAGTCCATTCAACTGACCAACGGACCTGATAGCGAAAGCAACCCCAAATGGAGCCCCGATAATAAATTTATTTCTTTTACAGCAAGTCGTAATGCCGGAACCGGGCAGGTATACCTGATGAATCGTCGCGGGGGTGAAGCCATAAAACTGACCGATGTAAAAGGAGAACTGAATGACTATGATTGGAGTCCTGACGGAAAAAAATTAGTACTAACAATAAAAGAACCGGAAGATACAAGTAAGAAAGGTGCCAAACCTTATGTGATAGATCGCTATCATTTCAAACAAGATGTAAGCGGCTATTTATATGATAAAAGAAAAACACATTTATATCTTTTTGATATAGCTGCAAAAAAATTAGATACACTGACTGCGGGAAAGTATAATGAAGGCAATGCAGAATGGAGCCCCGACGGAACCAAAATTGCATTTGTAAGTAACCGAACTGAAGACCCTGATAAAAACAGTAACAGTGATATATTTATTATTGATGCCAAGCCCGGCGCCGTCGCCAAACAATTCACTACCTGGAAAGGAAGCGACAACTCGCCGCAGTGGAGCCCGGATGGTAAAAGCATTGCTTACCTGCGTTCTACCTCCGATGAAAATTATATAATGTATGATCAACCGGTGCTTTGCATAGCTGACGCAACAGGTGGTGAGCCAAAACTTTTTTCAAAAAATCTTGACCGACCTGTCAGTTCGCCCAAATGGAATAAGGACGGATCCTCTATTGCAGTATTGGTAACAGATGATTGTCAACGATACATAGGAAGTTATGATGCCGCATCAGGCGCTTTTACAAAAGTAACAGGCGGCGATAAATCTTTTAATTCATTAGAACTTCATCCGAACGGAAGCTGGCTTACCGCTATGACGGAACCGCAGTTGCCGACAGAACTATATGCACTGGAAAATAATAATGTGCGTAAACTTACAAAAATCAATGACGATTTTTTAGCGCCGCTTTCATTGGCTACGGTAGAAAAATTTACTTCGAAAAGTAAAGATGGCGCTTTGGTATCCAATTTATTGTTTATTCCTGCGGGTGCCGACAAGAAAAAATTGCCTGTAGTATTTTATATACACGGCGGCCCTGTTGCACAAGACGATTTCGGTTTTGATATGACAAGGCAAATGCTGGCGGCAAACGGTTATGCCGTAGTAGCGGTAAACTACAGGGGCAGCAGCGGTAGAGGTTTGGCATTTTGCAAAAGCATTTATGCCGATTGGGGTAACAAAGAAGTACAAGATATTTTAGGAGCAAGTGATTATTTAACTGCTAAAGGAATTACCGATCCTAACAAACAAGCAATCGGTGGGTGGAGCTATGGCGGTATACTAACTGATTACACCATTGCGACGGATACAAGATTTAAAGCGGCAAGCAGCGGCGCCGGCAGCGCATTACAATTATCATTGTACGGAGTCGATCAATATGTTTTGCAATTGGATAATGAACTGGGGCAACCCTGGAAAGATAAAAATTATGAAAAATATTTAAAACTCAGTTACCCGTTTTTGAAAGCTGACAGGATAAAAACGCCAACACAGTTTATTACCGGTGAAAAAGATTTTAATGTACCCGCTATCGGCAGCGAGCAAATGTACCAGGCTCTACGTTCCATCGGCACACCAACGGAGTTGATTGTTTATCCCGGGCAGTTTCACGGAATCTCTTTACCGAGCTTTCAAAAAGACAGGTTCGAAAGATATATTCAATGGTTTGATAAATATTTAAAGCAAAAGGGGTTTTAGTTCCTCTGACTATAAAAATTTCTTTAATCCCGATTTTTTATCGGGATTTTCTTTTTAAATACCAATACAAAGGAAAACCCAACAATGAAATGGCGATACCAAGCACAGAATTGATTACGGGTACTTTGCCCGTATTGTAGTTAGTAATATCCGTGTATACGGTAACCACTAAATAAACAACTGTAAACAAAATAAAAATAATCGGGATAACGGGGTAGCCCCACACACGATAAGGTCTTTCAGCATCGGGCATTTTTTTACGCAAAATAAAAATACCGTACGCGGCAAATAAATAAAAGAACCAGCTCATAAATACAAACATATCCGTAAGCATATCAAAGGTGCCGCTCAATACAAACAGAACGCTCCATATACCATGCAGCCATAAGGCACGTCCGGGTGTTTTGTATTTTTCACTCGCCTCTCCTATTGCCGGAAAAAAAACTTTATCCTCCGCCATTGAATAAGTAACTCTTGCACAAGCCAAAATATTTCCGTTCACCGCGCCAAATGTAGAAATCAATACCATACATGCAATAAGACCCGCACCCGCCGCGCCGGCTATAGGCAATACCGCATCGGTAGCCACCAATGCAGCGTTTTTCATTTGCCCCACGGGCAACATGTACAAGTAAGCCATATTGGTAAGCACATACAATAAAATACAAATGCTTAGCCCGATAAATAAACCACGCGGAATATTTCGTGAAGGGTTTTTTATTTCACCGGCAATAAAACCGATATTGTTCCAACCGTCGTACGCAGCAAAAGCGCCGGATACCGCCGCTATACAACCGGCAATAGTAATCCAGCTTGCCAAATTTAACGGTTGATCCGAATGAACTAAATTTTGAAAAGAACCTTTGCCGGAAAAAAATATCATACCGACCAATAATAAAAGAGCCGCTACTTTTAATGCTGAAAAAAATACTTGAATTTTACCTGCAAACTTTACGCTGATATAATTGGCCAATGTCAATAAAACAATCAGCAGGATGGTCAGCATTTTTGTTCCAAAGTTTTGCAACGGAAAAATATCGCCGATAAAAGGAATGTGAAATTTAAATGATTGTTCGACAGCCGTCGAAAATTTTGGCAACTGAATAAAGTACTCCGTGTACTGTGCAAATACATAGGCTATGGCTGCTACCGATGCTGTATTAATTACGGCAAAAGCTGACCACCCGTAAAGAAATGCGAATTTTTCGCCATACATTTTTTTAAAAAAAACATACTGCCCTCCCGTTACTGGAAGCATGCTGCCAATTTCTGCATTTATCATAGCGCCGAATAGGGAGATAATACCGGCTACTACCCAAACCAATAGTAATAAAACCGGCGATCCAACTTGTCCCGCCATAGTAGCCGGTTTCATAAAAATACTGCTGCCTATTACACTGCCTGCCACAACGGAAACCGTTGTCCATAAACCCAATTGTCGTTGAAGAGAAGCAGAAGACATTATTATTAAAGCAGTTTATTGTTTTGGTTACAAAGGCTGTAAGATAGCAAAGCGCCTGTAGAATAAAGATATCTTATAAATAAATTATTAAGTTGTGTATTTTTAATTCCGCATACCTAAACCCACCCCTTTTGAATTTTAAGTTATGCGAAATCTCTAAGGCCCCTCCATCGGAGGGGATGAAAAGTCTGACAATTGCATTTCGCATCAAATAAAAAATTACTTTAGCCTGTGCTCCTTACATTAAAAAATAACAGCTCCGTAGATATTCGTTTGCTGAAACAACCGGATGAAGAGTTGCTTTTCGCTTATTTCGAAAATCTTTCTGTAAAAACTAAATCACGGTTTGGCCCGCATCCTTTTGATAAAAATACAGTACATCTCATGTGCCGTTTTTTATCAACGGATATATTACGCTATATCGCTTTAGAACCGGCTGCCAATAAAATCATCGCCTATATGCTGATACGAAAAGGTATGCTTGAATCCGATAAAAAGCGCTTCCGGGAAAATAATCTTTTTATTGATGAGGCGACCGCTTGCAGTTTTGCACCCTCCGTAGCCGATGATTGGCAAGGCTCGGGGCTTGGCAATAAAATGTTCGGTCTTATTGAAAATGATCTTATAGAAAAAACGATTTATAAAACAATCGTTTTATGGGGCGGCGTTCAGGCTTCCAATCAAAATACAGTTCGGTTTTATTTAAAGAACGGGTTTGTACGCAAAGGTAATTTTATGCATAATAATATGGATAACCTTGACATGCTTAAAGAATTGCAATTCGTTTAATAATTATTACCGCAAATTTATTTTTTATCAATTTTCCCTCTTCAGTGCTGCTATAAAAATAATCGGTATCATTCTTGCTTCCCTCCCTTACTATTAGTATGATTACCGTTATTATTTCCGCATTAAACGAGGGCGACACCGTTGCCAAAGTTGTTCAGTTTGCAAAAAAAAATGCGAACGTGACCGAAGTTATTGTGGTTGACGACAAATCGCTTGATGAAACGGTAGCTAAAGCCAAATGCGCCGGCGCCACGGTTATTACCAGTACCAAGTTGGGAAAAGGCGCTTCAATGAAAGACGGTTTACTTTGCGCTACCAACGAAATAGTTATTTTTTTAGACGCGGATATTGATCCCTATCCCAAGCATACCATTAAAGCATTGACGACTCCCATCATCACCGGCACCCAGGATTTTGTAAAAGCTACTTTTTCCCGCAATGCAGGAAGAGTAACTGAATTAGTTGCCAAACCCCTGCTCAATCTTTTTTTTCCCGAACTGCCCGATTATTCGCAACCGCTGAGCGGTATGGTAGCCGGTAAAAAATCGATGCTGCAAAAAATTGATTTCCTGGATGACTACGGGGTGGATGTTTCCATTCTATTGGATATGCACATCATGAAAGCAAGAATAAAAGAAGTGAATATCGGTTACATTGAAAATAAAAGTCGCCCCTGGCAGGCATTGGGTCGTATGAGCCGCGAAGTATCGAAAGCCATTATCGCCAAAGCATTGCAACAGAAAAAAGAAAATGTGACCCTTGAAGAATTAAAATCTTATTCAGAAATACGCGACCAAATGGAATTTGCGATTAAAGAAAGTTTGAAAGGGCTTGACAAAATCGCCATATTCGATTTAGATAATACTTTGTTGCAGGGACGTTTTGCAGATACCTGCGCAAAAATGTACGGCTTCGAAAAAGAATTGTTGGCCATTCGCAGTATGGAAAAAGATCCCGTAATCATTACCAAAAATATAGCGAGGTTGATGAAGGGCCTCGATATTTCGCAAATACTTGCCGTGACCGACAGCATTACGCTGGTAAAAGATGCGGAAGAAATTATTAAGGAACTGAAAGCAAGAGATTATGTTGTAGGTATCATCAGCGACAGTTATGACGTGGTGGTTAACCATATCAAAACAAAAATCAATGCTGATTTTTCATTGGCCAATGAACTGGAGTTTTCCAAAAGTGTAGCCACCGGCGAAGTGAAAATTCCATCTTTCTTTTTTAATCATACCGATTCCATTTGCAAGCATCCTTTATGCAAGACCAACGCGGTGCAGCATATTTTAAAACATTATAAGATTGATATTAATAATGCCATTGCCATCGGCGACAGCGAAAATGATTTATGCATGATTAAAACAGTGGGCGTAGGTATATCTTTTTGCTCCAACAATGAATTGCTGAATTTGGTAGCCGACAGGAAAATACTGAATAAAAGTTTCAGGGAGATTCTTGAATTTGCATAAGTAAAATTATTTAGCCGGCTTGTCTGCTACTATTGAGCACCTGTGGCGTCGCTCCATTCATCTTCGGTTATCTTTTAGGCATTTTCGAAGAATGCTACCCTCCGAAGCAACTTCTTTGCGCAATACCATTAAATGAATAACTCTGAATTGCCTTGCCCTTTAGGGCAAGGATAAAATTTTGATAACTTGTATTGGCTTTAGCCCAAAAACAATTTGGCTAAAGCCTTGAACATAAAACATGATTGCTGTCACCGCCCTGAAGGGCGGTGCAATTTACCTGTAGATGCTTAACTTAATTACATTCTGTTTAGTACCTGAATTTCTTGGCGTCTTTGCCTGAAAGCTTTTTCGAAATCCCGGTTTAGTCACATTACTACTCTACGACTAATTTTGAATATCAACTCTTTTTAATGAATCTTTGCAGACCTCAATTACAAATTCATTACAGTGGATACATCCATCAGTTTAAATAAATATATCAGCGATACCGGGTATTGCAGTCGTAGAGAAGCGGATCAATTGATATTGACCGGCAGGGTTTTATTAAACAATAAACCGGCTCAACCGGGCAATCGTTTCAGCCCCGGCGATATAGTAGAAGTAGACGGCAGTTATATTACCGCACCCAAAAAAGAAAAACTATTATACATCGCTTTTAATAAACCCATCGGCATCACCACTACAAGCGAAACACATATTCCGGGTAATATCATCAGTTATATCAATTTTCCCAAGCGCATATTTCCTATTGGCCGATTAGATAAGGATTCAGAAGGATTAATTCTGTTGACCAATGATGGAAATATTGTAAATAAAATTCTGCGTGCCGATAACCAACACGAAAAAGAATACATTGTTAGGATTAATAAACCCGTCGGCAATGATTTTGTACATCGCATGTCGGCGAGTATGCCCATATTGGGTACTAATACACTGCCTTGCAAAGTGAATGTAACCGGCAGGCAAACTTTCAGAATTACATTGACCCAAGGATTGAACAGGCAAATACGGCGCATGTGTGAATACTTAGGATACAATGTAGTGAGCCTGCAACGTATCCGTATAATGAATATTAAATTAGATAAGTTGGCCGCAGGTAAATGGAGATACCTGAGCGATGCAGAAACAGAGCAGCTGCATGCAACGATTGAAGCGCCTGTGGCAGCACCGAGAGTAGCTCCTCCTCCCCGACCGAAAGTGCAGAAAAAAAATTATGTTGATGCAAAACCGTTGCCGGTACAAAGTGAAAAGTTAAAAGTAAAAAGTAAAAAAGCAGGTTTGAAAAGCGATACGCCTTCAGGTAAGAAAGAATTTAAAAAAACCGGTGAGAAAAATAAACCTACTGCAGATCCGGTTGTAAACAGATCAAGGTCATCTACTTCTTTTAAAGAATTCAGAAAGAAAGGAAGGCGGCGATGAGAGTGCAGTCCCTTTATAATGCCGAACTTTTAAAAAAATCGTTGATGCCATCAAATAAAAAAACCCCTTACTTTTCAGCAAGAGGGATTCCGCATTATAAATTCAATATTTACTTTAAACTAACGACTACCGAAACCCGGGTACCGTCATAAAATAAATTAAGCTTGGTTGGTTTTGTGCCAGCAGGTATTTCAAACTCCCACTCTTTATCTACTGATGATTCCGGCTCCGCACCCAGCGAATCGCCTCTTTTAGCCGTTGCATTCGTACCATTATCCAGTTCTAATCTTGCATCACTTGAGTTAATATTAAAAAATTTCTTATTCTCAAGAGTAGATTTATTCGTTTCTCTTAATTTAAATTTTATATTCATCCCGGTTGATTTACCGTCTGCATCCTGCAGTTCCACTGCTTCTCCGCCCAATAGTTTTATAAATGCTTCTTTGTCTTTTCCTAAAATAACACTGTCAGGCATTAAACCTAATTGGTAAGTTTTCGGTGCGTTGGCAGGTGCGGAAGGTTGGGTTTCTTCCGTCGGCTTTACATCATTGTTGCCGGGAGTTGGTGTTTGCTCTGTACCGGCATTTGCGTCAGCTTCTTTCTTTTTTTCTTTGCAGGCTATAATACCTGTTACTAAAAATGCCGATAAGGCAAATGATAAGATTTTTTTGTTCATGGTTAGTTTAAATTTTAGAAAATAAAATTAAGGGAAATGACGAATACTTTAACAACAAAAACCCCTCTCGCTTTTCAACAAGAGGGATTTTTGACTTTTTATTTTTGACTTTAATCTTAGTAGCCCATACCACCCATATCAGGTGCGCCATGGCTATGCGGCTCTTCTTTCTTTGGTTTGTCTGCTACTACACACTCTGTAGTTAACAACATACCTGCAATTGAAGCTGCATTTTCCAATGCTACACGGCTTACTTTAGTAGGGTCTATAACACCTGCCTTAAATAAGTTTTCATACACTTCTGTTCTTGCATTGAAACCGTAATCGCCTTTGCCTTCTTTAATTTTTTGTACAACGATAGAACCGTCGATACCCGCATTGGCAGTTAAGATGCGCATAGGCTCTTCTAATGCACGACGAACGATCTGCATACCGGTTTGCTCATCTTCTATCTGTCCGCGTACTTTAGCATCTAAGCTTTCAATGGCACGGATATAAGCTACACCACCGCCCGGTACAATACCTTCTTCTACCGCAGCTCTTGTCGCATGCAATGCATCATCCACACGGTCTTTCTTTTCTTTCATTTCCATTTCTGTAGCAGCGCCGATATATAATACAGCAACACCACCGGCCAATTTAGCCAAACGCTCCTGTAATTTTTCTTTATCGTAATCAGAAGTAGTATTTTCTACCTGTGCTTTAATTTGATTTACACGTGCAGTAATTTCTGTTTTCTTTGCCTTTACCGCCTACGATAGTTGTATTGTCTTTATCAATAGTAACTGAAGAAGCCTGGCCCAGATGAAGCCAATTCAGCGCCTTCTAATTTATGTCCCAGCTCTTCGCTGATAACAATACCGCCGGTCAAAATAGCGATGTCAGTCAAGCATTTCTTTTCTTCTGTCGCCAAAGCCCGGCGCTTTTACAGCCGCTACTTTAATAGTACCGCGTAATTTATTTACCACCAGGGTAGCCAATGCTTCACCTTCCAAATCTTCGGCAATAATTAATAAAGGACGTCCGCTTTGCGCAGCTTTCTCCAAAATGTGCAGGATGTCTTTCATGCTGCTGATCTTCTTATCGTAGATCAGGATATACGGATTTTGTAACTCTGCTTCCATCTTTTCGCTGTTAGTTACAAAATAAGGAGAGATATAACCTCTGTCGAACTGCATACCTTCTACTACATCCACTGTAGTATCAGTACCCTTCGCTTCTTCTACTGTAATAACACCTTCTTTACCCACTTTTGCAAAAGCTTCGGCAATTAACTTACCGATTGTTTCGTCGTTGTTGGCAGAAATTGTAGCTACCTGCTGAATTTTTTTGCTGTCGTTACCAACAGTTTGGCTTTGGCCTTTCAGGTTTTCTACTACCAATGATACCGCTTTGTCAATACCGCGTTTCAGATCCATCGGGTTAGCGCCTGCAGCTACCATCTTTAATCCTTCGCTGATGATAGATTGCGCCAATACCGTAGCAGTTGTAGTTCCGTCGCCCGCAATATCCGCAGTTTTAGAAGCTACTTCTTTTACCATCTGTGCACCCATATTTTCAATGGGATCTTCCAGTTCTATTTCTTTAGCAACGGTAACACCATCTTTAGTAACCTGCGGTGCGCCGAATTTTTTTTCTATAACTACGTTACGACCCTTTGGGCCTAATGTAACTTTTACCGCGTTGGCCAATGTGTCAACGCCTTTCTTCATTCTGTTCCTCGCTTCGATGTCGAAGAAAATTTGCTTTGCCATTTTTATTAAGTTTGAAATTGTTTTAAAATTTGAACGAGCTACGAGCTTTTAGCCTTGAGCTTTGAGCATTTAGCATACATCTATACTATCGCCAATACATCGCTTTCTCTCATAATCAGCAACTCCTCACCTTCTATCTGGATTTCGGTACCGGCGTATTTACCGTATAAAACCGTATCGCCAACTTTTACTGTTACCGGCTCATCTTTTTTACCGGGTCCGGCAGCCACAATAATTCCGCGCTGGGGCTTTTCCTTAGCTGTATCAGGAATAATAATACCACCGGCTGTTTTTTCCTCGGCGGCAGCGGGGCGAACAATTACCCTGTCGTGTAGGGGGGTAACGCTTAATTTTTTTGCCATAACTATTATAAATTTTTTGGTTTTGAAAAAGAAAGAAAGAAATTCTCTCGGTTGGCAAATGTAGGCGATTATTGTGCCGGTTGAATATTAACTGTAAAATTTTCCGTTTTGGCTGAAAAACCCGGAAATATGTATTTTTTGGCTGAAAAATTTTCAAACCCGCATGCCGGAATTTCATTTAATATAAATACCCCCAACCTCCCCGAAGTACTTTTATAACGAACTATTACTAAAATGATCTGCAAATCAGTCCTAAAGAAATTGTTATAATACCGAGGGCCTGAAGGAATGTCAAATATGGCTATTTTGCATGGCGATTCGGTATAAAACGCAAAAGTAAAAATGCAAAGCCCTATCTTCGCAAACTCAAACAAGTTCTTGATTCCATGATCAGCAGAAGAAATATCAGGGTGAAAGTGATGCAGAGTTTATACACTGTAGCTTCTTTAGAACAGCAAACCAAAGAAGGTGAACCCCAAAAGATTTTACAACAGCACTTTGACCAGACCCGCAGGCTGTTTCTTTATATCGTTTGTTTAATTACCGAAATAGCCCGTTACGCCGAAAAAGATTCTCATACCCGGGCATCTAAACACCTGCCAACTTATGCAGACCTGAATATAAATACCAAACTGGCGGGCAACGAAACTATTTGGAAAATACTTGAAGACGCATCTTTCAGGCAATTTATAAAATCCGACAGAATAGAAAGTCTTATAGATACGGAAATGGTTAAGAAAATTTATATTACTTTAACCGAAACACCTGAGTATAAGACGTATATAAATAAAGCAGGCCGGGAAAAAAAAGATGAGCAGGAAATTATAGAATTCATTTTGGATAAACTGATTTTGCAAAACGAAACGGTGACCTCGCAAATAGAAGATTTGTTCAGTAATTGGGATGATGATGGTGAAATGCTGATCCAATTGATTGTAGCTTATTTGCACAAACCCGGCTCAGTCAACTTTACAGAATTAATAGGCAAAGAAAAATTGCAATTTGCTAAAAGCTTGTTACAGACAGTAATAGAGAAGAATGAACACCTGGAAAAAATGATAGTACCCAAGCTTAAAAATTGGGACCCCGAACGCATTGCTTTGCTGGATATGATACTGATGAAAATGGGTGTAGCGGAGTTTCTCTATTTTGAAACCATACCGCCCAAAGTGACTATTAACGAATATATAGACCTGGCCAAGGAATACAGTACCGCCCAAAGCGGCCAGTTTGTAAACGGCATATTAGATAATATAAATAAAGAAATGACTGAACAGGGAAATATGAAAAAGGTGGATTACAAGAAGCGTTAATTTGCGCCTCTTTGGCTAATGGCTTTTTCCCTTACATTTGTGAACTTAAAAAAACAACAATGAAAACATTTTTTTTAATTGCTCTCTGCGGGTTCATTTTAACAGCCTGCAAAAACACGGATAAAAGTGCGGTGACAAATACACTACCTCTTTCCGATTCGGCGAAGTATGCTTCACTGAATGATTCGGCTAATTATACAACAATTGAATGGTTGGATTCTACAAACAAACATTACCCCGCCATTAAAGAAGGCGATGTACTTGAACTGTCGTATAAATTTAAAAATGCAGGCACTAAGCCATTGATTATTGCAAGTGCTACGGGTGAATGCGGCTGTACCGGTGTAACAAAACCCGAAGCTCCTGTAATGCCGGGTGAAACAGGTGTAATTACCGGAAAATTTAACAGTGCAGGCAAACTTCATACTAATGTTAAAGGCATCAATGTTTCTACCAATACTAATCCTCCTAACATTCGATTAGTATTTACCGTAGATGTAACTCCCAAGTAAACACATAATATATATAAACCAATGAACACATTCTATTTATTACAAGCAGGAGGACAAGGAGCCGGTGGAAACACTATGCTGATTTTTTTACCTTTAATGATATTGGTCTTCTGGCTTTTCTTTATTCGCCCCCAGGCAAAAAAGCAAAAGCTGCAGAAAAAGTTTATTGAAGATTTACAAAAAGGCGATAAAGTGGTTACCATTGCCGGTATACACGGCAATATCAATAAAGTAAATGAAGACGGTACTATCAGCCTGGAAGTAAACCCCGGCAGCTATATTAAAATTGAAAGAAGCGCCATCAGTATGGAATGGACGGCACAGGTAAATAAGTTGCCCGGTACTGAGAAAAAATAATTTTCGGCCTGACTCATGAGAATAAAAAGTAAAAGGAAATCGCAAAATCGGTTTCCTTTTCTTTTTTATAAATGAAAAACTGAATGGCGTTCATTGATTAAGCATGTTCTTTGGGAGCATTTCAACTTGTCACACCATACGGGTTCATTAAATCTTCAATTGTCAGAATTTGCATCCCCTCCCGGGAGAGCTTTGTCCCGCTCATGCGGGAGGTTTAGGAAGTTTCTCATAAGTTAAAATTGATAAGGCCCGCCCGAATGACATTCAGTCGGGCGGGGGTGGGTTTAGGTTTACGACAATTTGAAATGCACCATGTTCTTTCCTAACTTACCTTGTAATTAAAAAACCTTAATGCTGAAAATTGGTATAACAGGCGGTATAGGCAGCGGCAAAACTACGGTAGCCAAAGTGTTTGAAACACTCGGTATACCCGTGTACTATGCCGATGATGAAGCGAAAAGAATAATGAATGAAGACGAGGAACTAAAGAAAAAAATTATAACAAATTTCGGTAAAGAGAGCTATGAGAATGATAAATTAAACAGAGCCTACCTTGCTTCAATTGTTTTTAACGACAGGTATAAATTAGATTTACTGAACTCCATTGTACACCCCGCAACCATAAAAGATGCGGAGCAATGGATGCAAAATAAAAACACCGCTTACGCATTAAAAGAAGCCGCTTTATTATTTGAAAGCGGTGCGGCCGAAAACCTGGATTATGTAATAGGCGTAACGGCGCCGCAGCACCTGCGCATAAAAAGAGTAATGGAAAGAGATGGCATAACAAGAGATGAGGTACTGAAAAGAATAAACCGGCAAATAGAAGAAGACATTAAAATAAAACTCTGCGATTTTGTAATTGTGAATGACGAGCAGCAACTGGTAATACCGCATGTGATACAACTGCATGAGCAATTGCTGTCTCTTTCTGCTAAAAAAAGCTTACCCGAAAGTAAGCTTCACAAATAATTTTACGCATCTGCAGTTACTTCAACTTCGCCAATGCTTCTTTTATCCTGGCCCAGGCTCTTTCAATATTGGTCATACTGTTGGCAAATGAAAAACGAACACAATTCGGTTCGCCAAACGCTTCGCCCATTACAGATGATACATGCGCCGTGTTTAATAAATACATGGCGAAATCGGCCGAATTGGTAATTTTATTTTCACCTTCCGATTTACCATAATAGTAAGACACATCAGGGAAAACATAAAACGCACCGTCCGGTTCGTAACACTTAAAGCCCGGAATTTCTTTTACCAATTCCAATACTCTTTTTCTTCTCCGCGTAAATTCTTCCGTCATTTCATATGTAGGTCGCAGGTCAGTTGTCAAGTGCCGCAACAGACGCTTTTTGTGCAATAGAATTAGCGCCGCTTGTAAATTGTCCCTGTAATTTTTCCATTGCTTTTGCTATTTCAACGGATGAAGCAGTGTAACCCAATCGCCAGCCGGTCATAGCAAATCCTTTACTCAATCCGTTTATTAAAATTATACGATCCTTCAATGAAGCAAATTGTGCAATACTTTCGTGCTTGCCGACAAAATTTATATACTCGTATATTTCATCGGAGATAATAAAAATATTCGGGTGCTTTTCAAAAACAGCAGCTAATGACTCTAACTCAGCTTTGCTGTACACAGCGCCGCTCGGATTACATGGCGACGAAAACATAAACAATTTTGTTTTAGGCGTAATGGCTGCTTCCAATTGCGCCGCAGTAATTTTAAAATTGTTTTCAACCGAGCTTCTTATTTCAACTACTTTGCCTCTCGCAATTTTTACCAACTCGCTGTATGTAACCCAATACGGCGTAGGAATAATCACTTCTTCACCTTCATCTACCAAAGCTAAGATGGCGTTGGCCAAACTTTGCTTGGCGCCGGTAGATGTTACAATGTTCTCGGGTTTATAATCTAAGTTATTATCACGTTTTAGTTTTGTACAAACCGCTTCACGCAAATCTAAAAAACCGGGCACCGGTGTGTAGTGACTGAAATTATCATCAATCGCTTTTTTAGCGGCTTCTTTAATATGTTTCGGTGTATCAAAATCCGGTTCTCCAAGGCTGAGATCAATTACATCAACGCCTTTTGCTCTCAGTTCGCGGCCCAGTTTAGCCATTTTCAAAGTTTCAGGTTCGCTGAATCGGTTGAGTAAAGAAGATAAATACATGATGGAGTAATAAATTTTTATTGAGCCGCAAATGTAGCTAAAACCTGTATGCAATTCACAATCTGCTTTGCACTGCCGGTTCAATAATTAATGAATGTGAAGAAAATAAAAAAGCGAATGTTTGTTATTGAGCCGGCGACATTGCTGCTATCCCGACATAGGCTTCGTCGCTGACTCCGAGTCGGATTTGTGTGCTGCGTCCGAGCACTCTTGATCTTTGGTATACCATTGAACATATTCAAACCGTCATTCAAATAATGATCATTTCAATAATACCGAAAGTTCCGGCTTATGCTTCCTCTCTCTCTTCAATTCTTAATCATAAAAAGCTGTGCGTTGGCCACAATCTAAATAACCAAAGCAATTTTGCCCCGGCGGGGCATCGTGTTTATAGAAGATGAACATTGTATGGGATTACGGCTCCGAAGGAGCCGCGTGAAATTTATCATCAGGTTAGTCAATCCATTCAAAAAGAAAACGGTCCGTCATTTCAGCAACCCCGAAAGCTCCGGCTTAAATTTTCTTTCTCTTTTCAATTCATAATCATAAATAAGCCGGCCCAGGTTTTTCATAAAAGGAAAGCCAACGGTGTTATAATCATATTTATCATCATTAAAAATACCATCCTTGTTGCAATGAATGGCGGCGCTCAGCATAAACTCAATGTTATTTTTGGTATCTGCTATATAAGCCACGTCAATTAAAAAACCATAGGCATCACCTACTTTATTGTAAATACGTATATCAGGATTTAATTCGCCTTTTTCGGAACCGTAGACTAAAAATTTTACATACGCCGGCCAATAGTTCACCGAATCGTACGCCGGATAATCAGATTGTTGCGGAAGCATGCGCATGTATTTATGTAAAAAACTGTAATCCACTTCCGTTAAATTAAATCGTTGCCTCGCCGATACTGACTTGGGAAAATAAATACTCTTCAGCATGGTGTGCAGGTCTTCCAATACAAGCCGGTTCTTTTTCGAAAAATCGAACGGTTCGTTTATTAATCTTTCGCCGGTATAAAAACTGCCGCCCGACATATAACCCTTTCCCAATTTTGTATTACGTTCAGCATATTTCATTATACTTTTTTGCAAAGGTTTTTCATATACTAATTTATTATTGGCATCTAAAAAACGAATCGGGTTGGCAGTCCGGTTTTCATCTTCATTCAAAGCAATACTTAAACGGTGAAGAAGCTGCGTTTTCGTATAACCCATTTTCTGCAAGGTTTCATTTACATATTCCTGTCCCAAAAATTCATACAGCCGGTTGAACGCATCATTATCGCTTACCAAAAAAATCTTTTTTATATACTGTGCAATGGTTGGTCTTCCGTCCTGTGATGCAGGATCATTAAAAACAGGTGTCAGTTTTTCTCCGGCCGTTTCGGTTATCATGGTAGTATTTAAATTCAGCCCGGGTATTTTTAATTCATTTAGTTTTTGCAGAGCCAGCACCGCTACCGGAAATTTTACTGTAGAAGCCGGGTAGAAATAATTATCCGCATTTACATTATAGTAGTAATCTGTCAGCTTGGCCAGTCCATTTCTTCCGCGATCAATTTTAGTATAAATAATTTGCAGGCGGTTTTGATCTTTGTCGGCCAATACCGAATCTAAAAGCCCCGGTTTACTTTTTAAAAGATTGGCCAAAAAAGCATCGGTTCGAGCGGCTGAAAGGGATGTTAACATGACTGAATCATTAACCTGGTTTTGGGGTAAATTGGTTTTGGCTGTTTTAGCACCGGGTTTGCAGGCGCACAGTAAGCTGAAAACCATGATAAGTTGCAGAAAAGGTAAATTCTTCATAATTAAACTCAAATGTAAGCCGAATTGGGTTTTGGACAGGCCAAAAAAGTCTCGAAAAGCGGCAATTATTTAGTAATTGAAATTAGACCGAAAAAACTATCTTTGCCCCTCTTTAAAAATACCGTTAACACTTCATATCCGTGTGGCCCGGCGTTACAGAAAATATGAAGCAATAAAAATCAGAAAACTCAATTACGTATGCAACTGAAAGGTTTGGTTCGCTTTTTTACCATTTTGCTGATATTGTACTCTTTGTACCAACTGTCATTTACTTGGGTTGTTCGCAGCCACGAGAAGAAATTAGAAGCGAAAGCTAAAAGTTTTGTAAAGAACAATTACACTGCTGCTCTGCAAAAATATCCTTCGGATAAATTGCAGCAGCAATTGTACGAGGATACACTGACAAAAATTTATAATCAAAAACTGAAAGATTATAAAGACAGTACCTCCGATAAGACCTTACACTACGGTCCGCAAGGTGCTATCAGTTACCAAAAAGCAAAAGAGAATGAATTAAATCTCGGCCTTGACCTCCAGGGCGGTATGAACGTAACCATGGAAGTGGAGCTGAGCGGTTTGGTAAAAGCGATGAGTAATAACTCAAAAGATCCCAACTTCTTAAAAGCTATTGAGAGTGCCAATGCAAGAAAAGCAAACAGCGGCGCTGATTTTGTTTCCTTGTTTGGCGAAGAATATGAAAAGATAAACCCGGGCGGAAAATTAGCCGGATTATTTTCTACATCCAATCCAGACTTGATTAAATTAGATGACAATAATTCAAAAGTTTTGAGCGCTATAAAAGGCGAAGCAAGAAAAGCTTTTGACCGTACCTATCGTGTATTAACCAATCGTATTGACCAATTTGGTGTAGCGCAACCTGCTATTAACCCCGATCCTGCAAAAGGAATTATTAACGTAGAGCTGCCCGGTATACAGGATAAAGAAAGGGTTCGTAAATATTTACAATCCTCCGCCAATCTGCAGTTTTGGGAGGTTTATACTTTGGGTGAGCAGGCATTACAAACCGGCTTACAAAAAGCAGACGAAACGTATAAAGTATTAGTAGCCGGTGGCGCTGTTGCAAAAACGACTACCGACACAACTAATTTTGCAATTAATGATACTGTAAAAAATAAAACAACCGGAGTAACAAAAACAGGGAATGACACCGGGATAAAAAAATTCTCTGATGTAACAGGAGGAGATAATAAAACCGTTGATACTGCAAATAAATCTGTCACAAGATCTTTATTTGAATTGTTATCTCCCGCACAACCTTTTCAAACACAGAATGGCGGTACAAAATTTCCTTCTGCAATAGGTTATGTAGCATTAAAAGATACCGGTGTATTAAGCAGGTATTTGTTTTCTGATGCTTTCAAAATGTTATTCCCCGGCGATCTTATTTGGATGTACGGTGTAACTGAAACGGACGACAAAGGAGCTAAAAACAAATTTGTGCCTATCTATGCCATCAAAACAAATGGTAAAGATAAAGCGGACCTGGAAGGAGATGCTATCCGCAGTGCTTCGCATGGTTACGACCAGTTTGGCAAAGTAGAAATCAACATGCAAATGAACAGCTCGGGTGCCAGAAAATGGGCTGATCTTACCGGCAGAAATGTAGATAAACCTATCGCTATCGCATTGGATAATTTAGTTTACTCCGCGCCCAATGTAGAATCTCAAATTACAGGCGGCAGTTCAAGAATTTCCGGCAGCTATTCTATTGAGCAAGCTGAGGATCTTTCAAATATTTTAAAATCAGGTAAATTGCCTGCGCCGGCAAAGATTGTTGCCGAAGAGCAGGTAGGCCCTACGCTGGGTGCTAAAGCCATTCGCGGCGGCGCCATGTCATTCGCCATTTCATTTATCGTTATCTTTTTATTAATGCTGGTATATTATAATACCAGCGGCTGGATAGCCAATATCGCTTTAATACTCAACTTACTTTTCACTGTAGGTGTATTAACAGGCTTGGGTGCTACATTAACCGCTCCCGGTATAGCCGGTTTGGTACTTACCATCGGTATGGCGGTAGATACCAACGTAATTATTTACGAACGTATAAAAGAAGAATTGACGAGAGGCAAAAGTTATGTAGCAGCTGTAAATGAAGGTTATCGTCGTTCATTGCCGCCGGTATTGGATGCACACGTTACTACTTTTTTAACAGCGGTTATTTTGTTCTCATTCGGTTTAGGTCCTGTAAAAGGTTTCGCTACTACGCAAATGATCGGTATCACACTTTCATTGTTCTGCGGTATTTTAGTTAGCCGTTGGGTTACCGATTGGTTTACCAATAAGAAAAAACATCTTGAATATTTTACCGGCGTTTCCCGCAGGGTGTTCAAACATGCAAGTTTTAAGTTTATTGAATACAGGAAGTATGCATACGGTATTTCAATAGTTGTATTAATCGCCGGTATCGCTGCTTTCTTCAACGGGTTTCACCAGGGTGTTGAGTTTAACGGCGGCCGCAGTTTCCAGGTAGAGTTTGGCGCGGGTAATAATATGGATTCTAAAAAAATAGAGCAACTGAGAGAAGATTTGAAAGTTGTGTTTAATGAGAGCCCTATTATTAAAACCGTTTCTTCGCAGTCAAGATTGGATATTACTACTTCCTATCTTATAACTGACCCGAGACCACAGGAAGTGGTTGACTCATTGGCCGAAGCAAAATTATTTGAAGGCTTGAAAAAATATTTGCCGGAGAATCTTTCTTTCGCAAAGTTTGATACGGAATACAAAGTAGGTTCTAAAAAAATATTACCTACCATATCTGATGACTTAAAGAGAGGCGCCGTAAAAGCTACCATCTTCTCTATTTTAATCATCATGTTGTATATATTCATACGTTTCCGCGACTGGAGATACTCTGCAGGCACTATCGTGGCTTTACTGCACGACGTATTTGTTACGTTAGCCGTTTTCTCATTCTTAAAAAATATCGTGCCGTTCCCGTTAGAAATTGACCAGCACTTTATTGCCGCGGTATTGACGGTAATCGGTTTCTCCATGAATGACACGGTAATTGTATTTGACAGGATACGTGAGTACAGTCGTGAAATGAAAGGGGTTTCAAAAGCAACTATCATCAATAAAGCCATTAATGATACATTGAGCCGTACCATTATGACATCACTTACCGTGTTCCTTACCATCCTTATCCTGTTTATTTTCGGTGGCGAGGTTACAAGAGGTTTCGCCTTTGCGATGCTGATTGGTGTAATAACCGGTACTTACTCATCAATCTTTGTGGCAGCGCCGATATTGATTGATATAGCCAAGGACAAACCATTGGCGGGTATGACCGAAACAAAGCCTGCGGCCGCTTCTGTAGAAAAAGTTAAAGCATAATTTCATTTAATAGTTTCAATAAAAAGCCTTCCTGAATCGGGAAGGTTTTTTTTATGTCTTGATTATTATTTTTTTAGATAAATTTGTGATACAGTTTTAAAAGAATAAAAATCATTACATCATGCTCACTGTACATCCGCAATATATTACTGATAATAAGGGTAAAAAAATATCCGTTGTACTTCCCGTTAAGGAATTCAAAAATATTATGGAGGAGCTTGAAGAGTTGGAAGATATCCGGCTATATGATGAAGTAAAAAAGTCTAAGGGATCTTCTATACCCATTGATAAAGCATTTAAGATGATTGAAGCAAAACGCAAAACCAAAAAGTAAATGGCTTATCAAGTCACCTTAACAAAAAGAGCCGTAAAATCCCTGCAAAATATAAATGAGCCTTATTATTCCAACATTAAAAAAGCCATTTACAGTCTTGCTGATAATCCTCGCCCTTCAGGATATAAAAAACTGAAAGGCAAAAACGGCTTTCGGATTCGTATGGCTGACTACCGAATTATTTATGACGTCTTTGATGATATTCTTCTTGTTGACGTTATTGATTTAGGGCACAGAAAAGATATTACGACTAAAGATACTGTTCGTCCTTTTTCAAAAAAATTAATCGACCCGAAAGCATAAAAAATCTTCCTAAATCGGGAAGGTTTTTTTATAAAATTTATCACCTGAAAAATTAAAATAAAAAATTACACCGCGAAACTGGTTCCGCAACCGCAGGTGCTGCTTGCATTGGGGTTTTTAAAAGTAAAGCCGCGGTTATTTAAGCCGTCTTCCCAATCTACCTGCATACCCAAGAGGTACATTTCATGCGCTTTATCCATTACGCAGGTAATGCCTTCTACTTCAAATTCAAAATCATTGGTCCCTTTGGCGTCAAAACCCAAAATATAGGTCATACCGGAGCATCCGCCGCCTTTTACGCCTACCCGCAACACCTGCGCAGTATCGAAGTCGGGCGCCAGCATCAATCGTCTTACTTCTTTAATGGCGCCGGCAGTAAGCTGTACGGGGTTTGCAACAGTTGTATTCATATAAAATATTTAACGTGTAAAACTAATCACTTATCCCGTAAATCAAATACCGAGATAAGGAAATATGCCAAACGACCGTTCCTTGACCAAGTTCTCTTACATTTGTTGAAACTAAATTTAACTATGGATAATAATACGATCAGTTTGATGATTTCGATTATTGCGATGCTTATCTCGGCATTCACCTTTGTACTCTGGTCGAAAGACAGGAGCAGTAATAAAAAAGAAAGCGCCGGTAACGCCGATTATACCAGCCGCCCGCTGCAATTACAGGCCTATGAAAGATTGGTACTGCTGGCCGACAGGATTTCAATACCCAATATTGTAAGCCGCGCCAACCAAAATTTTTCCGGTACCGCGCAGGAAATGCGCAGCTTGCTTATAGAATCCATCAAGCAAGAATATGAATACAACGCCTCGCAGCAAATTTATGTGAGTCCTGTAGCCTGGGAAGCAATCAATAATTTAAAAGAACAAAATATATTGCTGATAAATAAAGTAAACGCTTCGTTGCCTGCCGGAGCCACGGGTCTTGATTTAAATAAAATATTATTAGATGTAATAATGAATCAGCAAAAGGGCCAACTGCATACCATCGTATTGGAAGCTTTAAATTATGAAGCAAGAAAATTGATGAAGTAGAAAGCCTTCCAAACTTCGAAGGCTTAAATTTCTTAAAATGAAAGATGCTGAAAAAAAATACACCGATAGCGGAATCGAAATAAAACCCATCTATGATGAAAGCGATCTTTCATCAATACCTGCTTCTGTAAGCGGGAGGGCCGGAACTTTCCCATTTACCCGCGGCATACAACCCGATATGTACCGCGGTAAATTATGGACCATGCGCCAATACGCCGGGTTCAGCACCGCCGAAGAAAGTAATAAACGTTATCGGTATTTATTGGCACAGGGTGTAAGCGGTTTAAGTGTAGCATTTGATTTACCTACACAAATAGGCTACGACAGCAGTCATGAACTGGCCGACGGTGAAGTGGGAAAAACAGGTGTTGCAATAGATTCATTGGAAGACATGGAACTTTTATTTAAGGACATTAAGCTTGAAGAAGTTTCTACATCTATGACTATTAATGCCACAGGTTTTATACTGCTGGCCTTTTATGTGGCATTGGCAAAAAAACAGGGCGCCGATTTGAAAAAAATTTCGGGTACTATTCAAAATGATATTTTGAAAGAATACGCCGCAAGAGGAACCTATATTTATCCGCCCAAACAATCGATGCGGATTATCACCGATATTTTTGAATGGTGCGGTAGGGAAGTTCCTAAATGGAATACAATATCTATCAGCGGTTACCATATTCGCGAAGCCGGCAGTACGGCCGTACAGGAAATTGCTTTTACACTCAGCAACGGAAAAGCTTATGTAAAAGCGGCGCTGGAAAAAGGAATGGACATTAATTTATTCGGCAAAAGAATTTCTTTCTTTTTTAATGCACATAATAATTTATTTGAAGAGGTGGCTAAGTTTCGTGCGGCGCGACGACTGTGGGCAAACATGATGAAAGAACTGGGCGCTACCGATCCCAAAGCCATGATGCTTCGTTTTCATACACAAACCGGCGGCAGTACATTGGCGGCACAACAACCGCTGAATAATATTTCGAGAGTAACCATACAAACATTGGCCGCTGTACTGGGCGGTACGCAAAGTTTGCATACCAATGGTTATGATGAAGCATTGAGTTTGCCTACGGAAGAAGCAGCCGGCATTGCTTTACGCACACAACAAATAGTGGCTTTTGAAAGCGGCGCACCGGATACGGTGGATCCGTTGGGCGGAAGTTATTTTGTAGAAAAGTTAACGGCTGAAGTAGAAGCCGCCGCTGTACAATTGATTGAAAAAATAGATGCTATGGGCGGCAGTGTAGCGGCCATTGAATCAGGTTTTATGCAAAACGAAATTGCCCGCAGTGCCTACGAATACCAGCGCCAAATTGAAAGCGGTGAAAAAATAATTGTGGGTGTAAATAAATTTCAGGCGGCAGAAACCGGCAATATACCGGGTTTTAAAATTGATGACAGCATCCGCACCGTACAAATGAATAAACTGACCGAGCTGAAAAGAAAAAGAGATAACGCCAAAGTGGATAAATGCCTGCAAGCCGTTAACGATGCGGCCAACAGCGATGAAAATCTTATGCCGGCCGTACTGGAAGCGGTAGAAAACCATTGTACGCTTGGTGAAATAGCTGATGAGTTAAGAGGTGTCTTTGGGGAATACAGAGGATAGTTTTAAGTTATAAGTTTTAGATTTTAAGTATTGAGGAGCAATTCTTTGATTTTAGAGGTTAGTTTCCCTGAATAAAAATTGTTTGGTTAAAGTTTTAAGTTATCGTAAATTACTTAATAAAAAACGTTTGCATATATGAAAACAGTAGGTAGTATTTTAAGCAGGAAAGGCGTTTCTGCCATTGCAGTAGCCCCCGATACACCTGTAATAGAAGCTTTACGAATTATGGCCGAAAAAAATATCGGTTCAGTATTGGTAATGGACGGCGGCGAATACCTCGGCATCATTACCGAAAGAGACTATTCCCGCAAAGTAATCTTAAAAGATAAGAGCAGTGCCGAAACAAAAGTAGCCGAAATTATGAGTACAGGCTTGCCTTCCGTTTCTCCTTCTGATACGGTAGAAAAGTGTATGCAATTAATGACTGATCAAAACATACGATACCTGCCCGTATTTAAAAATAATCTTTTGGAAGGCATCATTTCTATGAGCGATGTGGTGAAAGAAACCATCTTGGCGCAAAAAGAAACGATACAGCAATTGGAGAGTTATATTCATTCGAGTTAGTGTCATATCAATTTGCAACCGGCAAGAAGCAATAAGCAAGGCCCGATAATTGATAACTTACTCTTTACTTATGTCACTTGGTTTGAATCAGGAATTAGGCAAGTTGCCCGAAACTTTTTTATTCATGAATGCATTAAATAAAACAGCCAGCAGTACTACGCTGAAAGCCCCGATGGGATTGAGCCACAGAAAGCCCAAATAAATTACCTTATACTTGGCCAGCACAAAAACGGCTATTACGATACACTCGGCTATAATAGCTGCCCAAAAAACGGCCGTACCGTTTTTTATATTTTTAAAAAAGAAGGCTACTAAAAAAACACCCAGTATAACTCCGTAAAATAAAGACCCCAATACATTTACAGCTTCTATTAAACTGTTGCCGATATTATAGGTGAACATGGCTACGATAATGCAGAATACACCCCAGCCCAGCGTATACCATTTTGATAAACTGTATTCCCGCGCCGGTGTATCTACTTCTTTAGAATACTTACGGTGAAAATCGATCATTGTACAGGAAGCCAATGAATTAATAGCGGCGGCGATACTGCCCCAAGAAGCAAGAAAAATAATAGCGATTAATAATCCTACCAAACCCACCGGTAAATTATCTACAACAAATCGAAGAAAAATATAATTGGTATCATTCCCATCGCCACCCGTTTCTTTAGTGTTCAACCATTCTTTTACTTTGCCGCGCAGACTGTCACCTTTAGCTTGCAATGTTTGCAGCTCATTCCCTTTTTTATTTACAGCAGTTTCATCATTGCTGTGCAGCGCAGCGGAAAAATCAGCTACGGTTTGTTGTTTTTGCATACCTATCACATCGTATTGTTGTTGCAAAGCGGTAAATGAATCTTTATAAACAGTATTATCAAACTTTTTTAATTGCGACTCATTAAAAAATACAGGAGCTTTATTAAACTGGTAAAATGTAAATACTAAAGCTCCTATTAATAAAATAGCAAACTGCATCGGTATTTTTACAAAGCCGTTCATTATTAATCCCAGCCTGCTTTGCTTCAGTGATTTTGCCGTAAGGTATCTTCCTACCTGGCTTTGGTCAGTTCCAAAATAAGACAGCGAAAGAAAAAAGCCGCCAATCAATCCGCTCCATATATTATATTGATCATTCCAGTTAAACCCTTTTTCTGTAACTCCTGTCGTTATCACATTTAATTTACCCAACTTACCGCTTACCTGCAAAGCATCGGTAAAACCAACATTTGCAGGCAACATATGTATTACCATATAAGCGGCTAAAAACATTCCGATAAAAATTATTATTAATTGCAACTGCTGTGTATAGGCTACTGCTTTGGCGCCGCCGCTCATGGTATAAATAATCAGCAGGCCGCCCATAAAAATATTGGTGGTATAAATATTCCAGCCAAATAAAGAAGATAAAATAATAGAAGGCGCAAAAACACTGATACCGGTTGACAAGCCTCTTTGCAATAAAAAAAGAAAGGAAGTAAAGGCTCTTGTTTTACCGTCAAACCTGTTTTCTAAATATTCATACGCAGTATATACTTTCAGTTTGCTGAATATGGGAACGAAAAAAATACAAATGACAATCATGGCCAGCGGCAAACCGAAATAAGCTTGTACAAACCGCATTCCGTCGGTATAGGCCTGGCCCGGTGCTGCTAAAAAAGTAATGGCGCTTGCCTGTGTACCCATAATGCTGAGCAATACCAAGCCCCAGGGCATACTCCTGTTGGAAAGGAAATAACCGTCCAGGTTGCGGGTGGTGCGGCTTTTATACAAACCGTACGACACAATACCGGCAAGGGTTACAATCAATACAATCCAGTCAATTTTGCTCATGCGTTCGGCGCTGCCTGCCGGCAGAATGCTTTAGTGAATAGATGTATCATATTAAAGAAAGCGTTTGGTGAATAAGGAAAATAATACGATCAATAATAATTGGAAAACAATCAGCAACACATACCAGTGCCCCCAGGTTTTAAAAAAAGGAGCTTTATCGTTTTCTTGTTCGGTCATTTTATATTTTAATTTTATTCTTTCCGAATTGTATTTGTATTTAGCAACCCACCCCTGCCCCTCCGGCGGAGGGGATGCTAAACACAGCCCCTGCTTTGCGAAACTTCTTTAATTACTAAGAAAATATTTTTTACTCTTAGCAAGGATAACTCGTTATTTAAATTTAAGCATTTGAAAGAAAGTAATCTTATTTGGTATTCGTGCTTTTATTTTATTTTCTTTTCCCCGTTAATAAACCCGAAGTTAATAAGCCAATAACCAACCCGACTAACAGGCCTAAACCAACTTTCTTAAATAAAAAGCCAAGTATTAACCCGACTACTATGGTAACAACGGCAGCTATATTTCTTCTTGTATCACTTGATGATGTACTCACTATTAAAATCCTTTCTTTTTATTTAATGCGATAATATTTGCCAGCAAGCGGTAAGCCCCCGGTACACCGGCCGGCAATTCCCTGAAGAAAACCAAACCAGTGTAAGTAAAATATCCTTTACCGTATTTAGCGATAATTAAACTTCCCTCATCCGCTTTTTCTCCGGCATCATTCATACTGAAAATTGTTTCAAAATTTTTATCCCAATTGGCGGCATGATATACACTGCGCTCCTGTATCCATCCCTTGAAATCATTCTGCGTTATTTTATTGGGGAAATTTAAAACCGGATGTTCGGATTTTAAAAAAGTTACGGGTGCATTTTCATCCGTTACCCTTGTACGGTTGATGGCAAAAGGATACGGCCCTATTTTAGAAGCCACCGTACTGATAAAATTATTGGTATTGTACTGTACGATTAAATTACCTCCGTCGTTTACATATTTCATCAGTTTATCATAATAGCGGCTCATCTTTTCATTGGTATTATAAGTTCGTACGCCGGTAATAATGGCATCAAATCTTTCAAGATTATTCCGGCTGAGTTCTTTATCCGTAAGCAATGTAACTTCATAACCCATTTGCTCCAGCGCTTCGGGTACTTTATCGCCGGCGCCGATTATATAGCCTATTTTTTTATTGTAGGTTTTTACATCTAATTTTTTTACACTTAATACAGCCTCCTTATAATAATTGATGAAAGGTATATGATCGTAGTTAATGGTTTCTAAAATATTGCCGCTGTTGTTTGCACCGGCTAAATACATTTTATACACTTTCTCATATAAAGCCGAATCTGAAATGGAAGCAGTAACAAGCTCTCCTTTTTTAATATCCAATCCGCTTATGAAATAAGGCAGTGTATCTAATTTCAAATTAAACCCCTTCGTATTAACCTGCAAGGCAGGCAGCTTACTGTTCTTATATGCTTTGAGTGTTAAATCAACACTGCCCCGTTTTTTAAAATAAACAGGACTGAAATCTTCAAACGTAACCGGCGGCACCACGACCAGCGGTTGATACAGTTCTCCTTTTACGGGATCGGTAAATTTATATTTAACCGCTTTATCAAAACTAAAATCCTGCCCTTCTATATTAATTATAAATGCAGCCGTATATGCCGGTTGCGGATCAGGTACACCAATCATCTGCTGCTCTTTTACATGATAATAGCCTTCCTCCATTTTGCTTTCCAGCCAGTAAGGTTGTGTTAACGGTTTTGTCAGCGAAACAAAAATTGTTTTATCAAAAACTAAATTTTTATTTTTTAAAAGAGCCTGATTAAGTACCGTATCAAAACCATCTATGGTTATTTTTTTTAGCTGCGCCTCCGCACCCAACCTGTTATTCAACGCAAAGAATAATTTTACAGAATCCGTTTGTACTGCAAATTGCTCACGGGTAGTTACATCTGTAAATAAACCGGTACACTGCTGAATAAGCAGCAGCGTTTCTTTCAGCTTCTTATCTTTCCAATAACCGGCAGGTAATGCATTAATGGATTGGTACAGTTTAACCAAACCCTTCACTGATTTTTCAGGATGAATAAAATCAAATGCCGCAATCAATTCTTCAATCATCTTCGCAACTGCATCGCCGCCGCTTACTCTTTTCCAGGTAAGGTCGATGCCCTCCATTAAGTCAACAGTGGGTTGATCGCCTTTGATCGCTTTAAAAAATTCAAATGCTTCGCCGCGGGAAGCCGGCACACCAAAGCCCTGGCTCTTATGCTGGCTGCGACTTTCCGCCGATATTTCACCGTAGCTTTTGCCGAGTAATGCGTTGTAACCACCAACGTCTATTTTAAATTGATCTTCTCTAATCGTATTAGTGCTGCCGAAATTGAATGTATTCCATAGCACCCGTTTCGTTTGCCAAACTTTTACGTACTTCAATTGCTCGGGAAACTGCTTGGGATCCGCAGCCGCTTCAAATGCTTCATTAGCTAAAATGGCTGAAGCCGTATGATGCCCGTGTCCGCCTTCGCCGGTAGTGGGAAAACGTGTAACAACAATATCCGGTTGAAATTTTCTTATTACCCAAACCACATCAGCCAATATTTTTTCCTTATGCCATTTGGTAAATGTTTCTTCGGGAGTTTTTGAAAATCCAAAATCGAATGCACGGGTAAAAAATTGTTCGCCGCCGTCTACTCTCCGGGCCGCCAGCAATTCCTGCGTTCTTATTAATCCCAGGTCAATGCCCTGCTCATCGCCAATAAGGTTTTGCCCGCCATCACCTCTTGTCATAGATAAATAACCGGTGCGGTATAATTTATCTTTTGATAAATAGGTAATCAATCGTGTATTCTCATCATCGGGGTGGGCCGCTACATACAAAACCGAACCCAATACATTCAGCTTTCGCAGCCCCAGGTAAATATCTGCTGAAGCAATATTACCCGCTTGCTGCGCCGAAACAGTTTGTAAGACAAATAGTAAAAAATACGAAAAAAGTAGAAATAGTTTTTTCATGCACCAATATTAATAGGCGAATATAAAGTAAGTACCGGATAGAAAAGTTTCCATTTATATAAAATAAAGGAGTGCGAACAGAAATTTAACGATTTAAAGAAAACTATTGCTATTTCAATTTCTCCAGCCATTTCATTAACTCATTACCGGCTGCATCCATACTTAATGCGCAATTGGATAAAATAACTACGCCTGATTTTTTCTCTTTATTAAAAGCCATATAGGCGTGGTAACCGCCCGTTTGCCCGTTGTGAAAAACCACTTCATCATTGCCGGGTTTTAAAATATGCCAGCCCAACGCAACTTTTTGATTATCCTTTTCAGATGTTACTTTATGCGATAGCTGCATCGCTGCGTGAAGCGATGCATTCTTTGTATTTAAATTAGCCTGCAGGTATTTCATCATATCATTTATCGTACTGCGAATACAACCTGCCGCTGCAAATGATTGAAAATCCCAGGAAGCATTAGCATCACCGTTGACAGCATACCCCTGAGCGAATCGCAGTAAATCTTTTTGCGGAACGTTCTGCTTCGTATCCTTCATCCCGAGCGGTGTACAAACAATTTCTGCGAGTAAATTTTCAAAAGTTTTTTTGTGCACTCTTTCCAATATTACTCCTAGCAAGCCTACCGCCGTATTGCTGTATTCATAGGCGGCACCGGGTTCTCTTGTTAGCTTCAGATTTTTAAGAAAGGAAAACAAGTCCGCATCGTTATAATCTTTAAAAGGATTCTGCCCGTCGATACCGGGTTTATTAAAATTATCGGGCATATACGGAATAGCCGAACTGTGATTGCTCAGCATTTCTACTGTAATCACTTTATTGTTGTACTGCTGCAACGGAATAGAATCAGGCAGATATTCATTGATCGGGTCATCCAATTTTATTTTTCCTTTTTTTACCGCATCGGCAAGTAAAATGGCGGTGTAGGTTTTAGAAATAGAACCGATTTCGTAAATAGTCGCTGCTGTCGGCAATTGTTTCTTACCCTTTTCCGTTTCTCCATAATTGTAAACAGTAATTTTTCCCGCTTTTAAAATACCAATACTTACACCGGCCGTGCTCAAATTACTCATATAAGAAGCGATGGACGCATCTACCTTTTTATCCAGGTCGGTTATCAATTTATTATCCGAAGCCACTTTGTAATCCTTCTTTGCATTCGGATCTCTATACTCCCTGAAAAGAAATATTTCCATTTTATCTTCCTTATCCAGGCTTAAAATCAGAGCCAATACAGCTTCATCAAACACAGCTTTGTACCGGCTTGCGCCTTCCATGTGATTTTCAAAAAAAATTTCATTTAGTTTGCCCAGTGGAAACAGCTGTGTTTCGCAAACAATTTTAAATGTTGCTGCGGGTAGTGCCTTTTTAAAAGCTTCTCCGGTTAAAGAATATAAACCGTCAATATTTTTTGCATTAAAATATTGCTGCATCAATACTCGCACCGAGTCAACTTTCTCTTTCTGTTTTTTTTGGGCTGATAGAGTGTAAGAGAAAAACAGAATAAGCGATATGGGTAATAAATATTTTTTTTTCATTTAAATCAATTTTTATCAACGAGGTGCGGTTAGCATAAATATGAAAGCATCCGAAATATGTAACTCTTTTTATAAAATCGTTATTGACCCACGAAGAAAACCGCATTACAAAATAGCAGTTTGCCGTTTTCCCAAAAGCTCCGGAACATTACATCATCGGCCAAATAACTGATGGCGCCCCGACCCATATCCTGTACGCCAAACAACAACCCGTCTTTTAGTTTCGCTTTTAATTTAGTGCCGACAAACCCTGCTATTTGATTTTCTTTTTTAATAACACCTACATTCCAGCCACCGCCTTTTATAAACTCATAAATATTATCATCCATTTTTAGTGTATAATAAAAATTGGGGTAGCCGTAGCCCAGCGGATGCGTATTATCGAGGTCAACTTTAAAAATAGAACCCGGCGTATAATTGGGTATAAAATCTCTTTCGCGGTTTTCAAATTTTTTCAATGCATCATATACTTCCTCTGAATCTTTTTTATCTTTTTTATCCTCCTCCTCTTCCGGTTTCTTTAATTTAATACCCATTTCCGCTTTGGCCAATTGCGCCACCGCCCCCTCCAACGCCACTACCCTGCCGCCTTTATTAATCCAGTTTTTAAATTCATCCAGTTGCGCTTTATCATTTAAAAAACGATAGTTGCCGTCGGGCATTATCAATACATCAATATCACTCCACCGTACACGAGCCAAATCATTTGCATTAATTAATGTAAGCGGATAATCCAATTGCCGTTCAAAGAAATGCCAGATTTCACCGGCGGCATTCGAACCGATGCCTTCGCCCGTAACCATTGCTACCTTCGGCGCTTTAATTGGACGTATTTTATCGCTGCCGAAATCAAAACCTTTATCTACAAATCCGCTTGCTGCAGGATAGGCCGTAATATTATTTTCATTGCATACATCGGCTACAGTTTTCCATAAGTTAGCGGCAGCATGTTTATTAGATGTTTTTAAAACAATAATAGAACCTCTTCCGAATTTTTGCCCGCCCGTCTCAAATGGTTGCTCGGCGTAGCGAAGCAAAATTCCTTTTTGCATTAATTGTCCTGCTGCCTTTGCACTGCTAACACCTTCCCACTTTATTACATAGCCGTAAGCCTCTTTTGCTTCATTCACTATTTTCGGCGCATCAACAGCCGCAGGATTTATTTTTTCTTTTACCGCATAGGCTTTTAATCCGTAAGCATACGGCAGGCTCCAGGCCGTAATATCGTATGTAACGGAATCCACTAATTTAGACGCAGGCTCCAATAATACTTTTACCAAAGCAGACTTGGGTTGCAAAGCGCTTACCACCACATCGCCGGCAGTTGCTGTAAAATTTTCTTCCTTACCCGTTTGATAATTGTATCCTCTGCCCGAAACAGACGCACTTCCGTATTGAATATTATTTTTCTCCAGCATTTTTTTAAACGATTGCATTCTTTCTCCGTTACCGGGTTCGTTTTTTATAATATATGTTTTATACTCGCCAATACCGGCAGTAACTGCTTCGTTAAAATAATTTCGAAATTCTTTTACCAATTTACCTGCATTGAGCGATGCGATTTCAATAGTACTTAATGAAGTAGTGTAGTGATGTATGGCACGATCATGCAAAGTCAGCGTATCGTTGTCATCTGTCTGAGCAGCCAATCCGCCCGCGGGCCCGCCGCCTTGTTCGTAAGTCATACCAATAGCGCCGTTGTATACCGGGTAGGTATCGCCATAAGACGGATACAGTAAATCAAAAACTTCTTTGGTAAAATACAGCCAGTTGTTTTTATCAAAATACTTTGCATGATTTTTTCCGATGGTCACCTGGAAATCGCGTTGCCATTTTGTTATCACCTCGTGGTAAGGTTGCGCTGCGGGAGCAAAATAGTAAGGCTCATTAACACCCTGTTCATGATAATCGACATGTATCTGCGGCAACCATTGTTCATATACTTTTATCCGCTGTTGTGTTTCCACCTGTGTTTGCCAGGCCCAATCGCGGTTTAAATCAAAATTGTAGTGATTGGTTCTGCCGCCGGGCCAGGGTTCACGGTGTTCTCTTGCATCCAATCGAGGGTTGGCTGTTTTGCCCGCAATGGAATTAAACCAGTTTACATACCTGTCTCTGCCGTCAGGATTTATACAGGGGTCAATAATTACTACCGTATTCTTCAACCATTCTTTTGTTTCTGTATTCGCAGGGTTCGTCAATGCATAAATGGTTAGCATAGCCGCTTCACTGCTCGATGTTTCATTACCATGCACATTGTAACTGAGCCATACAATGGCCGGTGCATTTTCATTAGTCGCCATTTTGTCTTTCGTCCTGTTAGCCAGCCGTAGATTATTTAAACGAATAGTTTCTAACTGCTGCATATTCTCCGCACTGCTTATAAAGGAAAGCAACAACGGACGACCTTCATTGGTCTCGCCATACTTATCCAATTTTACGGTAGCGGCGGCATTGACAGCTATATGGTCAAAATAGTTTACTACTTTCCAGTGCGGTGTATACCGGCTGCCTATTTTATATCCTAAGAATTCTTCAGGAGATTTCAATTGTGCATTTAAAGAACAAAGAACGGTAAGTGCGATAAGGACAGCGGCTGAGATTTTTTTCATTAGAAGCGTTTAATGGGGCAATTTAAGAAAGAGCCGATTAAAAACCATAAATTAAATACCCTTTAGCCGGCAAAGTCGCAGGTAAACAAGATTGATCGAAAGCAACCGGCAAGCTCTGTTTCAATGTCTTCCCCTGCATTATAATCATTTTCATAACTTCGGCCTGCAACCGGCACAATATTCTATTGGTAATTGCTTTTTTAAATGCGGGTTTAATCGCCAGCGCTAATAACCTTTTAACAAACGAGTCGGTTCTAATTCAGCAAAAAATAAATAACTTATGAAAAAAAAGATTCTCTTATCAATTGTCTTTGTACTTGCAGCTTCGGCGGCTTTTGTAAGCTACAATATTTGGGGCTCCGCCGTTAAAGTTCCCGAAGGAAAATATTTTTATATTAAAACCGGAAGTAATTTGGGCGATGTAAAAAAAATGTTGCGGGAAAAGGGAGTGCTTAAAAATATGGACTGGTTTAACCGTGTAGCTAATTGGAAAAGTTTTAAAAGCATAAAAGCAGGCCGTTACGAAATAAAAAAGGGTATGAGTATAAATGCTTTGGTCAATATGCTCAAGGGCGGATTGCAATCGCCGATGAACTTTGTTATTACCAAACTTCGCACCAAGGAATCACTTGCTAAGAGAGTAGGCGCCGTTTTGGAATGCGATTCGCTGAAAATGATCAATTTTTTGAACAACAGTGATTCTTTAAAAAAATACGGGTTGGATACTAATACGGTAATGAGCGTTGTAATGCCCGATACCTATACTTATTTCTGGAACACAACGCCTGAAAAAATATTTCAAAAATTTTATGCAGCGCATCAAAAATTTTGGACAGAAGAAAGAAAAGCAAAAGCTGCTAAGCAGGGCGTTACACCCCTTGAAGCTATTACGGTTGCTTCCATTATTGATGAGGAAACCAATGCACCGGGTGACCGTCCCAATATTGCCAGTGTGTACCTGAACAGGGTAAAAAAAGGAATGCCGCTTGGCGCCGATCCCACTATTAAATTTGCACTGAAGGATTTTGCGATAAAACAAATACTGTATGAGCATTTAAAAGTTCAGTCGCCATATAATACATATATAAATAAAGGACTGCCGCCCGGGCCCATTTGCACACCACAACCCGGTACCATCGAAGCCGTATTGGACGCTCCGCAAACGGATTATATATTTTTTGTAGCCAACAGTAAATTTAACGGAACACATCTTTTCACTACCAATCTTAGAGATCATGAAAACCTTGCCGATCTGTACAGAAAAGAATTTAAAAGAAGAAGAGATTCGGTAAATAAAATTCAGCAACCGGCACAGTAATGCACCTGCTTACGCAAATAAAAAGAACCCTCATAACCTCTGCTCCTGCCACCTTTGTTATCAGCAGAAGTAAAAGAATATCGATATGGGGTTTTCAGGGTATATCGTTGTACGATGTTGCGAAGTTCTTTTTTTTGCAGGCACGCAAAACGGGTTTTACCGAAAGGGCTTCGGCCATCGCTTTTAATTTTGTAATGGCCATACCGCCGGCCATTATTTTTTTATTTACATTAATTCCTTTTCTGCCCATCTCCGAAGAGTTTATTGATGAAATGTTTGAACTTATAAAAGAAGTAATACCCGGGCAAAAAAACAATTCGCCGTTGATTGCTTTCCTGAGCGATTTTTTGAGTAATCCGCGTAACGGGCTGTTGTCATTGGGTTTTATATTAGCCTTATTCTTTTCTTCCAATGCCATTATGGGTATTATGCGTTCGTTTGACAAAGGCTATATTGGTTTTGTAAAAAGAAATGCGCTGCAAACCCGGATGGCTGCGCTAAAACTGACCCTTATGGTTTTTGTTATTGTCCTTCTTTGCATTGGCGCATTGGCGCTGAGAGGTAATATTTTAGTTTGGTTAGGTATAGAAAATAAATGGATGCGCAACATTATTACCAACCTGCGATGGATTGTTATTTTTATGCTCTTCTTTTATACCATATCTTTTATATACCGGCACGCCCCGGCACGTGAAAAAAAGTGGCGGTTGATAAACCCGGGCTCTATTTTGGCCACGGTCTTAATGATTATTTTCACTATGCTTTTCTCCTATTGGGTTAATCATTTCGGCAATTACAATCAGCTTTACGGCTCCATCGGCACCGTATTGATATTGATGCTGTTAATTTATTTTAACTCGCTGGTGCTGTTGATCGGGTTCGAACTAAACGTAAGCATTTCCTCATTGAAAAGAATAGCGGATGAAAGGAAAAAAGAAGATATAACCGGCTCAGGTTCTTCTTAAAAAAATCAGAACTTTATACTCCTAAATATTTTATTATGAAAAAGATAGTTTTGGCCGCGTTACCTGTTGCAGCTATTTGCATGTTCTCTTTTACCGGCATAGTTGGTGAACTGCCCATTGGCGCCGATATACCCAATCCCGATGTAAAAATGAAAGATGTATCGGGAAAAGATATTACGCTGAAAGGTTCGTTAAAGAAAAACGGGTTGTTGGTTATGTTCAGTTGCAATACCTGCCCTTATGTAATAAAAAATCAGGAACGTACGCTGCGTGTAGCCGGGTTGGCTGCGGCTAATGATGTGGGGGTGGTATTGATCAATTCCAACGAGGAGTATCGTGACGGCGCTGATTCTTACGAAGCAATGCAGGAATATGCGAAGAAACAGGCTTATAAGTTTAGTTATGTAGTGGATAAAGATTCTAAAATGGCCGATGCGTTTGATGCTGACCGCACACCCGAATGTTTTCTTTTTAATAAAGAAGGTAAGCTGGCTTATCATGGCGCCATTGATGATAACCCGGCCAATGCCCGTGCGGTTACCCGCAACCATTTAGATATTGCTATGGAAGAGCTTATGGCTGGAAAGGATATAATCGTAAAAGAAACCCGCTCGGTAGGTTGCGGTATTAAACGAAAAGGTTAACGGGCAACAGGGCCATAAATAAAAATACCCGGCGCTCTCAACAAGTCGGGTATTTTTATTTTTTTATTTTCATATGGAAATTACCGGGCCCGGGCATCATAGCTTCAATTTTGCAATTACACACCATTATTTAACGACTAAAATCACAGCTTATGTTATCTAACCGCACAATCAACCTGCTTATTATTTTCGGCATTCTTATGCTGATAGGATTCAGCCTGGCGAGAGCTATCGCTTACAAAAGCACTATGGGGATTATATTATCGATCGTAAGCCTGGGAGCAGTTACCGTATTTATTTATTACCTGAGCCTGGCTTTAAGAGAAAGGGATAACGCAGAGCCTGAAGAGATAGAATATTAATTAGATTTGAACATACGGGCTATTGCTTCAGCATTGCACCAATCTCGTTGCTGAAAATTTCCGCTGAAATTTCGTTGCCGATAAATTTTCGGTAGCGGGTTTTATTATTGATAAACAGACTGGCGGGTATGGCGCCCGACCAGGAACTGTCAATACGCGGGCAAAAATAATCTGCATCCGTTTCATTGAGCCAGGCGATAGGTGCCGTGAAGTTTCTTTTTTTGGCAAAAGCTGTTATCCCCTTGGGATACTCATCCTCTGTATCAAGACTTACCAATAAAAGTTTTACGTTATTTGCTGTCGCTAATTTTTGAAAATGCGGAATTTCTGCAATACAAGGTTTGCAAAAAGTAGCCCAAAAGTTTACAATCAGCGGTGTATTACTTGCCGCGATAATTGAATCCAACTCAGTGCTTTTCAATTTCTGAATGGATTGCGCATTTACACTGACGCAAAAAATAAACAGGGCAAGTATAGCCGGTATTTTTTTCATTGATTGTCTTCTTCTTTTATGTTTTGGCTCCATTTAGTGAATAATTCACCAAACTGTTTTTCATCTAATTTTCTTTTATCATAATGCCCTGCATTATTCTTTTGCCTGAAAGCTTCATATAAAGTTACAGCACAGGCCACGCTTATATTCAGACTCCTGATAATACCGGCTTGCGGTATTAAAAAATTTCCGTCAGCCATATCTCTTACTTCATCCGATACGCCGCTGTGTTCGTTGCCAAAAACCAATGCCAGCGGATCGGTAAAATTGATGCTGTGTAAACTTACGGCATCAGCGGATAAATGCGTAGTTAAAATTTTTGCATACTTTTTTCGAAGTGCGGCAAAACATTCTTCATTGTTTTCAAATTGATGAACGGTGAGCCATTTTACGGCACTGCTGCTGCTTTTGGCTCCCCATTTTTTATGGCGTGCAATTTTTGTATTCAGCACATAAATTTCCTGCACACCCACCGCGTCGCAGGTACGCATAACGGCCGATATATTGTGCGGGTCAAAAACATTTTCCAGCACGATGGTAATATCATTCTGCCTTTTATTTAAAACCGATAAAAGCTTTTCCTCTCGCTCAGGTGTCATGAGTTTATACTTTATTAAATGCAATTTTAAGGAAATGAATACGTAAATCAGAATTTGGCTTTTGCCGGTTATAAATATATCCTACATTTGCAGCCCGATGAATGTTTTTTTCGGGACATAGCATCCCGCCTCGGCGGGAGTAGCGCATCCCGACTTGAGTCGGGAGGGGGTCGCAAAAGACAATAATGAGTTTGTAAAAGGATAATTCTGTTGTTAATAATAAATATTTTTCCCCCTTTTTCGATCAAAATATTAGATCGGAATGTTTCGGGACGTAGCGCAGCCCGGTAGCGCATGGCGCTTGAAGGCGCCAGAGTCGCAATTATTTAAGTATGTTCTATGTTTATGTACTTTATAGCAGTTCTTTAGAAAAATATTATATTGGTAGTACTGAAGATTTACAGAAACGTTTAGTACAACACAATTCAGGTAAAGGTAACTTTACGCAGAAAGGAATTCCTTGGGAGTTAATTATTTCGATTGAATGCAATTCAAGATCAGAGGCTGTTCAATTAGAAGCAAAAATTAAGAAAAGAGGAGCTAAGAGATACTTGCAGGATAATAATCTTGCTTGAAAGTTCGGGACGTAGCGCAGTCCGGTAGCGCATGGCGCTTGAAGGCGCCAGAGTCGCAATTATTTAAGTATGTTCTATGTTTATGTACTTTATAGCAGTTCTTTAGAAAAATATTATATTGGTAGTACTGAAGATTTACAGAAACGTTTAGTACAACACAATTCAGGTAAAGGTAACTTTACGCAGAAAGGAATTCCTTGGGAATTAATTATTTCGATTGAATGCAATTCAAGATCAGAGGCTGTTCAATTAGAATCAAAAATTAAGAAAAGAGGAGCTAAGAGATACTTGCAGGATAATAATCTTGCTTGAAAGTTCGGGACGTAGCGCAGTCCGGTAGCGCATGGCGCTTGAAGGCGCCAGAGTCGCAATTATTTAAGTATGTTCTATGTTTATGTACTTTATAGCAGTTCTTTAGAAAAATATTATATTGGTAGTACTGAAGATTTACAGAAACGTTTAGTACAACACAATTCAGGTAAAGGTAACTTTACGCAGAAAGGAATTCCTTGGGAATTAATTATTTCGATTGAATGCAATTCAAGATCAGAGGCTGTTCAATTAGAAGCAAAAATTAAGAAAAGAGGAGCTAAGAGATACTTGCAGGATAATAATCTTGCTTGAAAGTTCGGGACGTAGCGCAGTCCGGTAGCGCACTAGGCTGGGGGTCTAGGGGTCGCAAGTTCGAATCTTGTCGTCCCGACATGAGGAAGAGGGTCGCTTCGATTTTAATCGGAGTCGTCCCGACAAAGGCTCACAGAAATGCGGGCCTTTATCTTTTCTCCAAAGTTTTTTTCCGAACGTAGCGCAACCTGATTTAAGTCGCCCATTCAAATATTCAGAATAATGTATGCCCTAACACGATATAGAATGTGTGAATCGGGAAAACTGAATATCTTTAATCCTTACCAATTGATGTTGACCGATAATTTATTTTCTTCCCTCAGAGCGTCTAAAACTATCTATCGATGAAGCGGACTACCTTTTTATGTATAATATGCCAGCTATGCTGCCGTTTTGGTGCTGAGGCACAGACAGATGATTTCTCCGCTAAAATCAATACCGGCAGTTTCAATCCTTCCGCTTTATTATGGTATAATGAGCCTGCAAAAAAATGGGAAGAAGCGTTGCCGGTTGGCAACGGTCGTTTGGGTGCCATGGTCTTTGGAAAAAATGGAGAAGAACGAATACAATTAAATGAAGAAACCTATTGGTCGGGCGGGCCTTACTCAACAGTTGTAAAAGGCGGTTATAAAGTATTGCCTGAAATACAAAAGCTGGTCTTTGAAGAAAAATATTTGGCTGCTCATAATTTATTTGGCAGAAACTTAATGGGCTACCCGGTTGAACAAATGAAATACCAATGCCTGGCCAATTTGCATTTATTTTTTAAAAACCAAGACAGCATAACCAATTACAAAAGATGGCTTGATCTGGAAACCGGAATTACAGGTGTTATTTATATTTCCAATGGAATCACTTATCAACGTGACGTACTGGCATCTGCACCGGACCAAGTAATTATTGTTCGTATTACGGCAGATAAGCCCGGCAGTATTTCTTTTACTGCCAATCTCAGGGGTGAAAGAAACCAAACACATTCCAATTATGCAACTGATTATTTTAAAATGGATCCTTATGGCAGCGATGGGTTAATACTTACAGGAAAGTCGGCCGACTATATGGGAGTAGAAGGAAAATTAAGATATGAAGCAAGAATAAAAGCGGTGCCTGAAGCCGGCACAATGAAAACAGATGGCGTTGATCTTATCATTGAAAATGCCAATGCAGTTACTTTATATTTTGCTGCAGCCACTAATTTTGTGAATTACAAAGATGTAAGTGCAGATCAACATCAAAGAGTAACAAACTATTTTAAAGCAATTGAAAATAAAAATTACAATACCATTTTTACATGCAGCAGTTGCAGATCATAAAAAATATTTTAATCGGGTTTCACTGGAATTATCCAATACTAAAAATTCTTTTTTACCAACGCCAGATCGGGTTAAAAAAATTCAAACAGAACCTGATCCTTCTATGGCTGCATTGAGTTATCAGTTTGGCCGCTACCTCATGATCGGTTCATCCAGGCCCGGTACCGAACCTGCCAACCTACAGGGCATTTGGAATGATAATATGAATCCATCCTGGGATTCAAAATACACTACCAATATTAATACAGAAATGAATTACTGGCCGGTGGAGAGCGGCAATCTTTCTGAATGTGCCGAGCCGTTGGTAAGAATGATAAAAGAATTAACCGATCAGGGTTCGCAGGTGGCCCGTGAACATTATGGTGCAAGAGGCTGGGTGTTTCATCAAAATACAGATATATGGAGAGTAGCGGCACCGATGGATGGTCCCACTTGGGGAACATTTACAGTAGGCGGCGCCTGGCTCTGCACACATATATGGGAGCATTATCAATACACAATGGATAAAGATTTTTTAAAAAAAACTTTCCCGTTGATGGAAGGCTCTGTTCAATTTTTTATAGATTTTTTAGTGCCGCATCCGAATGGAAAATGGTTAGTCACCAGTCCTTCCACTTCTCCCGAAAATTTTCCGGATGGAGGCGGCAACAAACCATATTTTGATGAAGTGACAGCAGGTTTCCGTGAAGGCACAACAATATGTGCCGGCTCTTCCATTGATATGCAAATCTTATACGATCTGTTTGGTTATTATATTGAAGCTGCAAAAGTTTTAGGAAAAGATGATGCCTTTAGTTCAGCAGGTTAAAACAGCAAGAGAAAAATTAGTGCCGCCGCAAATTGGTAAAGATGGGTCATTGCAGGAATGGGCCGATGATTGGAAATCATTGGAAAAAAATCATCGCCATTATTCACACATGTACGGACTTATACCCGGGCAAAGTATTGTACGAAAAAAGAACGCCGGCATTGATTGAAGCTTACAAAAAAGTATTGAACGAAAGGGGCGATGCTTCTACAGGCTGGTCACGCGCCTGGAAAATGGCGCTTTGGGCAAGGTTGAATGACGGCAACCGGGCCAATAAAATTTACAAAGGATATTTGAAAGATCAATGCACTGCTTCTTTTTTTGCACTGTGTGGCAGATCATTACAGGTTGATGGCAGTTTTGGCGTTACTGCTGCTGTTACCGAAATGCTGATGCAGTCGCACGATGGGTTTATAAAATTATTACCGGCATTGCCTGATGAATGGAGTGAAGGTGAATTTAAAGGATTGGTTGCAAGAGGTGGTTTTGAACTGGATTTTACCTGGAAAAATAGAACAGTAAAAAAACTTAAGGTATTATCAAAGGCGGGAGAAGTTTGCCGGATTGAATTTAAACCGGGCATCAAGATCAGCACCAATAGCAAACATGTTGCTTTTAAAAAACTACCTGATAACAAAATTGAATTTAAAACAGTGAAAGGATCTGTTTATTTGGTTGAATAACCGGGTGCATTTCTAATTGTGTTTAAACTAATAGGCAATGGTTGCAAAATTTAACGCAGAGAAAATGAGATAAGAAGTTATCGCAGAGTGAATCCTGAGCTAAGTCGAAAGGCTCTGCGTAAGCTCTGCTTCTCCTTTTCTCAGCAATGCTAAAAAATTAGCGACATGTTGAAATGCACTCGATTAACTTTAATTAATATTTTAATAAGCTCTACATCATGAATCCTAAACTTTCATTCCCACTAATTTTTATTCTCGCCGTTTTTTGTTTAAGCAACAGTTTTGCTCAAACTAAAAAATTAACCCTCGAAGATATTTATACGAATGGTGTATACCGGTCAAAAGGGGTTGGGCAAATCAGGTGGATGAAAGACAACAAAGGTTACTCCACGCTTGAGAATAATGTTGATGCAAAAGGAAATGACATTGTTGTGTATGATGCAGCAAGCGGAGCAAGAAATATTTTGGTAAATGCCAAACAGCTGATACCAACAGGGGCAAACAAACCTTTATCCATTGATAATTATATTTGGAGTAATGATAACAGCAAGCTGTTGGTTTTTACCAATACCCGTAAAGTGTGGCGGCAAAATTCAAGAGGCGATTATTGGGTGCTGAACCTTGCCAATGGAAAACTGAAACAATTGGGTAAAGGGCTTGAAGAAGCGACACTCATGTTTGCCAAATTTTCTCCCGATGGAAATAGAATGGCTTATGTAAGCAAACTGAATATTTATACGGAAGATATTGCATCGGGAAAAATTACACAACTGACAAAAGATGGTGGAGGCAATATCATCAACGGTACATTTGATTGGGTGTATGAAGAGGAATTGGATTGCAGGGATGGTTTCCGCTGGAGCCCTGATGGGAAAAACATTGCTTATTGGCAATCGGATACAAAAGGAGTAGGAACTTTTTATATGATTAATAATGTGGATTCCAATTACTCCGTTCCCATTCCATTGCCATATCCAAAAGTTGGTACCGCCAATTCTGCAGTGAAAGTGGGTGTGATATCCACAACAGGCGGGGCAACAAAATGGTTTAAAGTGCCCGGTGATCCCCGCAATAATTATTTAGCAAGAATGGAATATATCCCGGGTTCTGATGAAGTGATGATTCAGCAACTGAATCGTTTGCAGAATACCAATACAGTATGGGTGGGCAATACAAAAACAATGGCGCTGAAAAACATTCTGACCGATAAAGACGAAGCATTTTTAGATATACATGATAATATTGTTTGGCTGGATAATAACAACGCATTTACCTGGACCGGCGAGAAAGACGGATGGGAACATTTGTATAAAGTGTCAAGAGACGGAAAACAAATGCAGTTGATCACTAAAGGAAGTTTTGATGTGGTGAATATTAATTGCATTGATCCTGTAGGTGGGTATGTTTATTATATCGCTTCGCCGGAAAATTATACACAGCGATATCTCTATCGCAGCCGGCTGGATGGAAAAGGTGAGGCGGAAAGAGTATCTCCCGTAAATATGCCCGGACAGCATTCTTACCAGATCTCGGGAGATGCCAAATATGCCATACATAGTTTTGAAAATGCAACCGCGCCGCGCCGTATATCATTAATCAACCTTAATACACATACAGAAATAAAATTGCTGGAAGACAATGCGGCTTTAAAAAGCAAAATGAATGAACTGAGTCTGCGCCCCAAAGAATTTTTAAAAGTGGATATTGGCGAAGTGGTGTTGGATGCATGGATGATTAAGCCAAAAGATTTTGATCCGCAGAAAAAATACCCGATCATCTTTCATGTGTATGGAGAGCCTGCCGGTTCTACGGTACAGGACAACTGGGGCACCGGTGATAATCTCTGGCATCAATACCTCGCTAATGAATTGGGATGTATTGTGATGAGCATTGATAACCGTGGCACCAAAGTGCCGAGAGGCCGTGATTTCAGAAAATGTATTTACCGGCAGATAGGTTTATTAGCTGCCGATGACCAGGCAGCCGCTGCAAAAAAAATAATGAGCATGTATCCTTTTATAGATTCCGGCCATACCGGCATTTGGGGCTGGAGTGGTGGCGGGCAAATGTCATTGCATTGCATCTTCCGTCATGGCGATGTATTTAAAACTGCCATCGCCGTTTCATTTGTTTCATTGCAAACATTGTATGATAATATTTACCAGGAACGCTACATGGGTTTACCAAACGATAATATTGCAGGATACCGGGATGGTTCGCCATTAACACATGCAGGTAAACTGGAGGGCAACCTGATGATCATTCATGGCACCGGTGATGACAATGTGCATTACCAGAATTTTGAAATGTTGGTAAATGAATTAATTAAAAACAATAAGCTGTTCAGTATGCTATCGTATCCCATGCGGGATCATGGCATCAATCAGGGAGTAAATACAACCCTGCATTTAAGAAGAACGATGGAGCAGTTTTGGAAAAAGAATCTGTAACTTAACAGTCTTAAAAAATTAAAATGAGCACTTACCCAAGCATATTCAATGATGTCATTGGCCCGGTAATGCGGGGTCCATCCAGTTCGCACTGCGCTGCCTCTTTACGCATTGCCCGCATGTGCAGGGATCTGATGGATGAAAACATCAAAGACATTCTCATAGAATTTGACCCCAACGGTTCACTGGCAACTACACATAAAAGCCAGGGATCGGATATGGGATTGTTTGGCGGCTTTTTAGGATGGGAAGCTGATGATGAACGATTGCCGCAATCTGATAAGTATATTGTAACTGCAGGAATAAATGTAAAAATTGATATTGTCGATATAGGCAACGGCCATCCGAACCTGTATAAAATAACACTGCATAATAATAAAGAAACAAGAAAACTCACAGCCATTTCTACCGGCGGCGGTATGATAGAAGTTATTGCCATTGATGATGTGAATGTTTCCATGGCGGGAGATTATTATGAAACATTAATTTATTGCAAAGAGCCCTCTACTATCATTGCGTTTTTAAAAGCATCCATACAGTATGATGACATGGAATTTCATAAAGGCGAAATATCTTTTATTGAAATTAAATCGCAGGCTTTTTTAGATGAGGGCATTTGTAAAGAGTTGCAGGCCATGGAAGGCGTTTCTTTCATCAAACAGTTGCTGCCTGTTTTGCCGGTAATGGCCCGGAAAAATTTACAGGTGCCTTTTATTACCTGTAATGAAATGATGGAATACAATGCCCGTAAGAACAAAGCACTGTGGGAGTTGGCGGTTGATTATGAAATGGCAAGAGGAAATATTACTGCACCCGAAGTATTTGAAAAAATGCGCAGCATCATTCATATTATGGGTAATGCCATTGAACTTGGTCTTAAAGGAACTCATTATGAAGATCGAATTTTAGGAAGTCAGTCTTTGCAGTTTAAAGAAAAACTGGAAGCCGATAAATTAATTGGCGGCGAAACCAACAACCGCATCATCATGTATGTAAGCGCCATGATGGAAGTAAAAAGTTCGATGGGTGTTATTGTTGCCGCACCAACTGCAGGAAGTTGTGGTGCATTACCGGGTGCTTTGTTTGGTACAGCACATTCCATGCAGTTGCACGAAGATGAATTGGTGAAAGCGATGTTGTCTGCAGGATTGATCGGCGTGTTCATTGCAGCACATGCAACTTTTGCAGCAGAGGTTGGCGGTTGTATGGCCGAAACCGGGTCGGGCGGCGGCATGGCAGCCGCAGCTATTGTAGAAATGAAAGGCGGCACTTTGCAACAATCCATTGCGGCGGCTTCGCTGGCTTTGCAAAATTCATTGGGGATTATTTGCGACCCCATTGGCAACAGGGTAGAGGCTCCTTGTTTGGGAAGAAATGTAATGGCTGCAACCAATGCAGTCTCCTGTGCTAATATGGCCTTATCAAATTATAAGCAACTGATCCCTTTGGATGAAGTAATAGAAACGATGAAAGCTGTTGGCGATCAGATCCACCATACATTACGTTGCACCAATCTGGGCGGCCTTTCAATAACCAATGCCGCAAAAAAAATTGAAGCGATGCTCGAAGAACATTCCCCTGTTTTTTTTAAAAATTGCTGATAAGTTCTATCTGAAATGCCGCGTTAATTTCTTTTACTGAAATACCATTTTTGCGTATTTGCATGATAAATTTTATCAAGTACCTCTTTTGGCAGATGCAGTCCTTTAAACCTGCTGTTAATAAAAGAAGATTGAAGACTGTCTTCCGAAGAAAGGAATTTCCAATCGTTCATCCATGTTTCATGTATAGTTGCTTTTGCACTGTCAGGGTTATCTGATTGATTTACGGATATATCAGTACCATATAAAATCCTGTCTTGGTACTTGATAAAAAAGTCACGCACTTTTTTCCAATTGTTTACGGTTTGATATTGTAATTGCCCCATCCGGGCAGCAGGCTCCACTGCCATATTCGGAAACTTATCCAATCTTTTGGCAATTTCATCCACATCCCATTCCAGGCTTCCGAGGTGAGCGCCAATGAATTTTAAATTGGGGTGTTTCTCGAGCAAATGATCTCTTGATTGAATTTGCGCTTCGTAAGACGGATAATCGGGATGAAGGTACATGTGGTATTCCGGGTGTTCCTTAAAATAACTTCGGTCATTATTGGTAGTCATTTGTTCCAACGGAAGCCAACAATTTTTGGGCTCGCCGATATGGCCGATAACGGGTATGTTATTTTGTTCCAGGTAATTAAATATCGGGTCGAATACAGGATTATCAATCATAATAAAATTGCTGTCCTTATCCTTAATTGTCATTCCAATATTTTTCCAGACTTTTACCGCAATGGCTCCGCTATCAAAACATTTTTTTAAAAAAACAAGTTGCCGGTCGCTCCATCCCGGTTCGTTTATCGTTTTCGTTTCCTGAAGTGCGGTTACATTATAAATATCCTTCGAGTAATTACGATGCAGCAGTAAGTTATAATATTGCTGACTGTCTACCGACAGATGCCCCGGAGCTTCTACACTCACATTTAGTAAAGTAACCAGATCGGTCTTTGCCTGTTCTATTATGGCGGGGTTGGTATTAAATATGTGCGCATGAACATCTGTTTTTTTTACTTTATAAAAATCTTCCGCGGAATAATATTTATCACCGGCACTACCGCTATAGTTGCAGGATTGCAAAAACAATAATGCCGCAACCGGCAAAAAAATAAAATAAAGTGATTTAGTGCTCATTGTTGCTCCGTTTAATATTTGAATTAAAAGTAATTGGGTTTGCCGGTAACCGTTGCCCGGCGACCTCAATTACAAAATCTGTTACACAAAGTAATGATTTTCATAAAGCAATTTTGAATTCATTAACCGGATTTTACCGGATACTGCGCTGTCATGAAAGTAGGGTTTCGTCCAAAAAAGTTGTCGGTTGTTTTTTATTATCTCATTTTACCAAACCAAAAACAACCTTTATCTTCGCTCCTTAATGAAAATACTCATTAAGCAGGCAATCGTAATTGACCCTCACTCTCCGTTTAACGGACAAATCACTGATATTTTTATAGCTAACGGTATCATCAGCCTGATAGGCCCGGGCCTTTCTGTAAAAGCTGATAAAGAAATCAGTATACCCGGGCTGCATGTTTCGCCGGGATGGATGGACAGCTTCGCCAATTTTGCCGACCCCGGTTATGAATTTAAAGAAACATTGGAAACCGGCGCAAGGTCTGCCGCTGCCGGCGGATTTACCGATGTGATGGTAATTCCCAATACCAACCCGGTTATTCATAACAAATCAGGTGTGGAATATATTGTTCAAAAGAGCAAGTCATTGCCGGTAACTATTCATCCCATCGGGGCCATTACAAAAAATACCGAAGGGAAAGAACTGGCGGAAATGTATGATATGCAAAACAGCGGGGCCATTGCTTTCAGCGACGGAATTAATTCAGTACAATCATCGGGTCTGATGGTAAAAGCCCTGCAATACATAAAAGCATTTAACGGTAACATTATTCAAATACCGGATGATAAAAGTATTAACCCTCACGGTTTAATTAACGAAGGAATTGTATCTACACAATTAGGGTTGCCCGGTAAACCGGCCATGGCTGAAGAGTTGATAGTAGCAAGAGATATTAAATTGACAAGGTATGCCGAATCGAAATTGCATTTCACCGGTGTAGCATCGCAAAAATCATTAGAATATATTAAACGCGGTAAAGAAAGCGGCATCGGTATCAGTTGCTCGGTTACACCGTATCATCTTTTTTTCTGCGATGAAGATTTGAAAACCTATGATACAAACCTGAAAGTAAACCCGCCGCTGCGTAGCGCTTCAGACAGGGACGCTTTGCGAAAGGCAGTCATCGAAGGAGCGGTTGATTGTATTGCTTCGCATCATTTGCCGCACGAATACGACAGCAAAGTACTTGAATTCGAATACGCCAAGTTTGGTATGCTGGGTCTTGAAACGGCTTATGCGGTAGTAAATACTTCAGTAAAAAATATAACGCAGGAAAAATTGGTTGAATTATTCTCCGTTAACCCCCGTAAAATATTTGGAGCTGAAAGTATAGTGATAAAAGAAAAAGAAAAAGCCTGTCTTACACTTTTTAATCCTGCGGAGAAATGGACGGTGCAGGAGAAGGATATAAAATCAAAATCAAAAAATACGCCTTTCATCGGCAAAGAATTAAAAGGAAAAGTAGTAGGCATTATTAATAAAAACGAAATTGTCCTTAACCAATAAAGAATGTTATCAATAAAAAACCCTGTAGCTAAAGGTCTTATTACCGGTTTATTAATGATTCTCGCGGCCTATGCTATTTTGCAGGTAAAAGGAAACCCGGATAACGCGTTGCAATATCTTGTATACTTATTATACGCCGCAGGTATTGTTTGGGCATTATGGGATCACAGCCGTTCCGTTGAGTATGATGGCAAGTTTGGATCGCTTTTTTTAAATGGTTTCAGATGCTTCGCCGTCATTACATTTGTGATGGTTGTATTTACCTATTTCTATACCCAATTCAATGAGGAGTTCAGGAGCAATATGTTGAAATTAATCACTGAGCAAATAAATAAGGAACCGGGCAAAACGCCGGCCGAAAAAGAAACATTGATTGCCGGTGCAAAAAAATATTACTGGATACCGCTTGTTTTGGGCGCAACATTCGGATATTTGATTGTCGGCGCCATAATAACGGCATTGACATCTTTACTAATTATTAAGAGAAAATAAACGCATGGACTTATCAATCGTTATACCGCTTCTTAATGAAGAAGAATCATTGCCCGAGCTTTGCGAGTGGATAAGCCGTGTGACTGCTTCCAATAATTATTCTTACGAGATTATTTTGGTAGATGACGGGAGCAATGATAAATCCTGGCAGGTGGTAGAATCGCTGAGCTGTCAAAATAAAAATATCAAAGGCATTAAGTTTCAACGCAATTACGGCAAGTCCGCGGCATTAAATGAAGCCTTTCGTATTGTACAGGGAGATGTAGTGATTACGATGGACGCCGATTTGCAGGACAGCCCCGATGAAATACCCGAACTGTATACAATGGTAATGAAAGAAGGCTATGATTTGGTAAGCGGCTGGAAGAAAAAAAGATATGATAATACATTCACCAAAAATATTCCTTCCAAATTTTTTAATGCCGTTACGCGTCGCATGTCCAAAATAAAACTGCACGATTTTAATTGCGGGCTGAAAGCATACAAAAATAAAGTAGTAAAAAGTATTGAAGTATATGGCGAAATGCATCGCTACATTCCCGTATTAGCCAAATGGGCGGGCTTTAAAAATATAGGAGAAAAAGTAGTAGAGCACCGTGCAAGAAAATACGGCGTATCAAAATTTGGTTGGGAGCGTTTTGTAAACGGATTCCTCGATTTGCTTTCCATTTCTTTTGTAGGACGTTTTTCCAAACGTCCCATGCACTTTTTTGGGCTGTGGGGCACCGTTTGCTTCCTTATCGGTTTTGGTATTTCGGTTTATCTTATTATTTCTAAAATAATTGACTTTAGCTATCCGCTTACGAACAGGCCGGGGTTTTTCCTGGCACTGGCGGCAATTATTATCGGCGTACAATTATTCCTGGCCGGTTTTATCGGCGAGTTGATTGGTCGCAATGCACCCGGCAGAAACAGTTATTTGGTAGAAAAGAGGATTGGACTATAAAAATAAAACAAGCAATTCCCCGTAAGCATGTCATCAGTCATTATTATAGGACCCGGGCATCCGCTGCGCGGTGGGTTGGCAACTTTTAATCACCGGCTTGCCAAAGAATTTATACAGTCCGGGTTTGAATGCTGCATCTATTCTTTTTCATTACAATACCCCGAATTTATTTTTCCCGGCACTTCGCAATATACCGATGAGCCGGCGCCTGAAGGATTAACCATTCACTCCGCCATTAATTCTATAAATCCTTTTAACTGGATAAAGATTGGCAACAGGTTAAAAAAACTAAAACCCGATTTTATAGTAGTTCGTTTTTGGCTGCCGCTTATGGGTCCCGCGTTAGGTACCATTTTAAGAAGGGTCAGAAAAAATAAACATACCCGGATTATTTGCATTGCGGATAATATTATTCCGCACGAAAAAAGACCCGGTGATAAACCTTTTACAAAGTATTTTATAAAAAGCTGCGATGCGTTTATAACTATGAGTGAAAAGGTAATGAGCGACTTAAAAACCCTGACTGATAAACAGGCCACCCTAGTGCAACATCCGCTGTATGATAATTTTGGAGAGATAATTGCTAAAGCAGAAGCAAGGAATAAATTGGAGATACCCAATGAAGAACAGGTAATATTGTTTTTTGGTTTTATACGTAAGTATAAGGGGCTGGATATGTTGCTGGAAGCAATGAAAATATTGAAAAATAAAAGAGGCGGCGGTAAAAGAATAAAGCTGTTGATTGCCGGCGAATTTTATGAAGACAGGAAAATCTATGATGAACTTATTGAAAAGCTCGGCATTGCGGACAATTTGATTTTACGAACCGATTTTATTCCGGATAGTGAAGTGAAATATTATTTGTGTGCGGCGGATGCAGTCATTCAACCTTACCGCAATGCAACACAAAGCGGCGTAACGCCGTTGGCCTATTATTTTGAAAAACCAATGGTAGTGACTAACGTTGGCGGATTGCCTTCTTTGGTGCCGCATGAAAAATCGGGATTGGTAACAGAACCCAACGCTGAAAGCATTGCAGCAGGTATTGAACGGTTTTATCAATTAGGAGAAAATTATTTTATTCCGCATCTTCGTGTGGAGAAACAAAAATATAGTTGGGCCAATTTGGTTAACGCAGTTACGAAAGCTACCTAACGCTTTACTAAAAAGGTGGGGTTGTCTAAAAAAGAAAGTATATAATTTTTTATTAATGATTTACAGAAGTAAAGCTCCTTTAAGAATAGGCTTGGCCGGCGGCGGCACCGATGTAAGCCCTTACAGCGATCTGTATGGCGGCGCTATTTTAAATGCCACCCTTTCACTCTATGCACATGCTACTATAGAACCGATTGAAGAAAACGGAATTGTATTAACCGCACTGGACAGGCACGAAGAACTGCGATTTGAATGGGCCAATGAATTACCGCTGAACGGAACACTGGATTTACTGAAAGGCGTTTATAACCGCATACAAAAAGATTACGGATTGCCGATGACAAATTTTCGGTTGTCAACTTATGTAGATGCACCGGCGGGTTCAGGATTGGGCACTTCATCTACATTGGTGGTAGCCATTATCGGCGCCTTTGCGGAAATGCTTCGATTGCCATTGGGCGAATATGATATAGCGCAATACGCATACGAAATAGAAAGAAAAGATTTGAACCTGGCCGGCGGCAAGCAAGACCAATATGCCGCTACTTTCGGCGGTGTAAATTTTATGGAATTTTTTGGCGATGAAAAAGTAGTAGTAAACCCGCTTCGTATAAAAGATGAATATTTATTTGAACTGGAAAATAATTTATTGTTGTATTATACTTCTACAAGCAGAGAATCGGCTAAAATTATTGCACAGCAAAGTCAAAATGTAACGGATAAAAACAATCAATCGATTGAGGCGATGCACCAACTGAAACAACAGGCGCAGATGATGAAAGAAGCATTACTCAAAGGAAGACTGCATGAAATTGGCGAGATATTGGATTTTGGTTTTCAACAAAAAAGAAAAATGGCCGAAGGCATCAGCAACAGTTTGATGGATGAGATTTATGAAGCGGCAAAAGCATCGGGTGCTACCGGCGGAAAAATTTCGGGAGCAGGCGGCGGCGGTTTTATGATTTTTTATTGCCCCGCCAATACAAAACACAATGTTTTAAAAAATTTAGAACGCTTTGGCGGCAGACACAGAAGATACCAGTTTGTTCAGCACGGGTTGAAGAGTTGGACGATATAAAAGAGAAAAGACAAAAGGCAAAATTCAAGACACAAAAAAAATATTAATAGCTCAGTTTATATATGGAGAAAATTAAAAATATTATTCAGGCATCAATTACTGTAAAACAAAATATTTTACAGAATGAAGAACTGCTGAATATAATTGAAAAAGTAGTGGTGGCAGTTGTTACTGCATTTAAAAACGGCAACCGCATTTATTTTTGCGGCAATGGCGGCAGTGCAGCCGATGCGCAGCACCTCGCTGCTGAATTCAGCGGAAGATTTTATACTGACAGGAAAGCCCTGCCTGCCGAAGCATTGCATTGCAACACCAGTTATCTTACGGCCGTAGCCAACGATTACAGTTACGATGCTGTGTATGCAAGACTGATTGACGGCATCGGGCAAAAAGGAGATGTACTGATTGGATTATCTACATCCGGTAATTCAGGAAATATTATTAAAGCATTTGAAACCGCGAAAGAAAAAGGGTTGATTACGGTTGGTTTTACTGGAGACAGCGGCGGCAAAATGAAATTACTATGCGATTATCTTCTTAATGTACCTTCGTCAGATACGCCAAGGATACAGGAAAGCCATATAATGATAGGCCATATAATTTGCCAATTTGTAGAAGAAAGATATTTTACAACGCCCCAATCCCCTAAAGGGGCTTAAGAACAGTCATTTAATGATTAAGCAATGTATTATACTCGCCGGCGGTTTGGGTACCAGGCTTCGCGAAGCGGTGCCTGATTTGCCAAAATGTATGGCGCCGGTTGCAGGCAGGCCCTTTCTTTTTTATGTAATAAATTATTTACGAAGCCGGAGTATTCAAAAATTTATTTTTTCATTGGGTTACAAACACGAGCTGATTGAAGAATACCTGAATACGCAATTTACTACACTCGATTATCAATGCGTTATTGAAAACGAACCGTTGGGAACCGGCGGTGCTATCAAATTGGCTTGTGCAAAAGCAACTGAAAAAAACGTATTGATAGTAAACGGCGATACAATCTTTAGAATAAATATTGAATCGCTTGCCGGCGTGCACACTGCTGCCGGCGCAGATTGCACTCTTGCATTAAAACCGATGCAAAACTTTGACCGCTATGGTGTGGTAGAAGTAGACAAAGACAAATCCATAAGCAGTTTTAAAGAAAAACAATTTTATATTTCAGGAAATATAAACGGCGGCGTTTATTTATTAAATACTGAAAAGTTTTTACAGCAATCTTTCCCCGAAAAATTTTCTTTTGAAAAACAATACTTCGAAAGCAAGGCGAATAAATTATCGGGTGATGTGCAAGATGAATATTTTATTGATATCGGAATACCGCAGGATTTTAACCGGGCGCAAACAGATTTTGCAAAACCGGCACTTGATTTAAAATCAGTTGATAAAAGTTGGACCCTTTTTCTTGACAGGGACGGCGTAATAAATCATGAAAAGAAAAATGATTATATCCTTAACAAGGATGAGTTTATTTTTTATGAAGGCGTTAAAGAAGCCATTAAAATTTTCACCAAAAAATTTGCACGCATATTTATTGTAACCAACCAACGCGGCATTGGCAAAGGATTGATGACTGAAGATGATTTAGCAGGAATACACCGCCAAATGATTCAAGAAATAGAAAAAGAAGGCGGTAAAATAGCCGGTATTTATTACTGTACAAGTATTGACAATAAGCACCCCGACAGAAAGCCCAACCCGGGTACCGCATTTACAATAAAAAAAGATTTTCCGGATGTTAACCTTTCCAAAACCATTATGGCGGGCAATAAACTGAGCGATATGCTTTTTGCCCGTAATGCAGGACTTTACAGTGTTTTTACAGCCACTACCAACCCCGATACGCCTTTTCCCCACCCCGATATTGACCTGCGGGTTGATTCGCTCATCAATTTTGCCAAAGCTTTATAAATATTCACATAATTTTTGGAACCTTTTAGCCGTTATTGGCATCTGGCTCAGGGAGCATAACTTTACACACCATTATGACAATCTTTATAAAAAATATTTCTAAAGCATTACCGGCAGTCCTTATTGCCCTGTCCTTTTCATTTTTTGCCAATGCACAAAAAATAACCACTGCTGATGTAAAAAAATTACAACAAAAAGAAGATTCGCTGAAGGTAATGGCTGCCAATTTTTTATTAGATAGTTTTACCGCCGGCAGAATGCGCAGCGACAGCCAGTTTGTAAAAACATTTATCCGCGGATTACAGATAAAAAATTCTTTTTATTACCCGTTTGATTCATTGGACGGTGTCGCTAAAATTTATGCACCCGACAGTACATTCCGAATCTATACCTGGAACCTTGCATTTGATGAATACTACAGTCGCCAGCGGGGCGCTATTCAATTCAGAACCAAAGACGGCTCATTGAAATTAGTACCGCTCAGGGACTGTTCGGAGTTTACAGAAAAACCATTGGACTCTGTACGTACGGCCCGCAACTGGATTGGCGCAGTTTATTATAATATTATAAAAACCGATTATAACGGAAAAAATTATTATACACTGTTTGGTTTTGAAAACAGCAGCCTGCGAACCAATATGAAATGGATAGAAGTGCTGACCTTTAACGCCAAAAATGAGCCCGTATTTGGCGGACCCTTTTTCAGTTTTGCGGAAGACAGCATAAAAAGGCCGGTGCAGTATCGCTACAATATGGAATATAAAAAAGAAGCAAGAGCTGTTATTGAATATGATGCTGAGCAAAAAGTCATCATTGTAGATCACCTGATTTCTGAAACAGACGAACCGGAAAATAAGTGGACCTATATACCTGACGGCGATTATGAAGCCTTTGAGTGGAAAAACGGTAAATGGATGCACATAGATAAACTCTACAATTTCAAATTAGAAGACGGCCAGGCACCGATGCCCGACCCCATCCGCGATGGTAAAGGCAATACCGATGAACAGAAGCTAAAGGATAAGTCTGAAAAAAATAAAGGGAAGAAAAAGGATAACTAAAGCCCGATAACATTTCCACAAGCCCGGGCATGTACGATACTATTCACCATCATTTATACCGAATCGCCTTCTAAATTAGTCTTATTTCAAGATTCCATCGGGCTCCCGGTATTATACCAATTTCTTCAGGACCAAATCATAAATCAATTTGGTATTAGTTATCTTTATCGCCATATGCACAAAACGGAGACCATCATACAACCGCCGTCAAAAATTTCATTGGGGATAAAAGAACTCCTGCAATACCGTGAGTTGTTTTATTTTTTTACCTGGCGCGATATTAAAGTAAAATACAAACAAACTGTATTGGGTGTTTTATGGGCGGTGCTGCAACCGCTGGGTATGATGCTGCTGTTTACTTTTATTTTTTCAAAAACATTAAAAATGGATTCGGGCAGCATGATCTATCCTGTCTTTGTTTTATCCGGTCTTATACTTTGGAATCTATTTAATACTTCCGTTTCACATGCAGCCGAAAGTATTATTGCGAATGCAGGCATCATCAAAAAAATTTATTTTCCGCGGTTAATTATTCCCTGCTCAGCCATATTAACAGCCCTTTTCGATTTTGCAATGGCCTTTATCATATTTATCTGCATCTGCATTTATTATAAACAACCCGTACATTGGTCAGCTGCTTATTATTTTCCGGCGGGTATCTTTTTAATTTTGCTCTCTGCCTTTGGTTTAGGTACTTTACTATCAGCTTTAAATATTAAATACCGTGACTTCCGTTACCTGATTCCGTTCCTGCTGCAGGTATTATTTTTCGCATCGCAGGTCATTTACCCCTTGCAGGTCATAAAAAATACTTTGCTTAAAAATATTTTATCTGTTAACCCCGTAAACGGCGCTATTGAACTTTTCAGAGCGGCGCTAACAGGTGCCGCACCGGATATGACGGTAATAGCAATAAGCACTGCTGCATCCTGTATACTTTGTCTTGCGGGTATTTATTATTTCAGAAAAACAGAAAGTCACTTTGCAGATATAGCCTGATGAATAATATGATTGAAATACGAGACCTTTCAAAAAAGTATACGTTGCAGGAAACGCAGCAATACATCGCCCTGCGTGATGTATTGAGCAACGCGGCTAAAAATATATTTTCATCAAAACACGATAAAAAAGAATTTTACGCATTGCAAAATATTAACCTTGATATTGAGAAAGGTGAAAGGGTCGGTATTATCGGACGAAACGGCGCAGGCAAAAGTACTTTGCTGAAAATATTAAGCAGGATAACACCACCTACAACGGGCTCAGTTAAATTGCGCGGCCGCGTAAGCAGTTTGTTGGAAGTAGGCACGGGCTTTCATCCCGAATTGACCGGCAGAGAAAACATCTACCTCAATGGCTCCATATTAGGTTTAAAGAAAAAAGAAATAAATAATAAGCTGGATGAGATTATTGATTTCAGCGGTGTAGAAAAATTTATAGATACACCCCTAAAGCATTACAGCAGCGGTATGCAAATGCGTTTAGCATTTTCTGTAGCAGCGCATTTAGAACCTGAAATATTATTGATAGATGAAGTACTGGCTGTGGGAGATATGGAATTTCAGAAAAAGTGCTTGGGCAAAATGGAAGAAGTAAGTAAAAACGACGGTAGGACGATTTTGTTTGTAAGTCATAACTTAGACAGCCTGAGAAAATTTTGCTCAACAGCCGTTTTATTGGACAGCGGTAAAATAATTGAACAGGGAAATACGGAAAAGATTATACACCTGTACGCCTCAAAACATTTGGAAACAAAATCAGAAATGATTTGGCCAAATGGAGTGGAATCGTATACCAAGGAAGTAGTACTTCAAAAAACATACCTGCATGATGACACAGGATCAAACAGGTCACGATTCGATACAACGGAAAAAATCGGTATCACTATGGAATATGAAGTAAAGAAGGACGAAGTTTCTTTTACGCACGGGATTAATGTTTTTAATCAAGAGAATGTGAACATATTCAATTCACATGATGTATCAGTATCAAACGGCAATCAAAAAAGAAAAAAAGGCAGCTATAAATCCACGGTGTGGATACCGGGAAATCTGCTTCCCGAAGGAATATTCAGTATAAACGTTGCGCTTTTTTTGCCTAACCCGGTTGATATACTTATACATGAACATGCTATTTTAAGTTTTGAAACATATACTGACTTTTCAAAATTATCAGCCAGGGGTAATTATGCAGATGAGTTTCCCGGTGTAATCAGGCCCTTACTGCAGTGGGATGTGACTGAAAAAAATTAATAAAATAAATATGTTTAATTTTTCGAAGCAGAAAACTTTTAAACTGAAGGAGATTGACAAAGGCCACCATAAAGTGACTTATAAAGGCGTGTCGACATTAAAATGCCCTTTTGACTATGTGCTTTATCAAATGTTGATTAATGAAATAAAACCCGATCTTATTATTGAGATCGGAACTAATAAGGGAGGATCAGCTCTTTACCTCGCCGACCTCCTTGAACTCAATGGTAAAGGAGAAGTTCATACAGTTGATTTACCGGATAATAAAGAAAGCACTTTGCTTCATTCGCATTCGCGAATAAAAATTTTTAAAGAAGGTTTTCTTGGATATAATACCGACCACTTATCAGCTTATCCTGTTATTCTCATTATTGAAGACGGATCGCATCAATACAATGATGTGCTTGACGCATTACGCAAATTCTCACCTTTTGTTTCTAAAAACTCATATTTCATTGTTGAAGACGGCATAATTACCGAGCTGGGAAAAGAGAAAGAATATAACGGGGGACCGCAAAAAGCAATTGCAGAGTTTCTGAGTACAAATAAAAATTTTATTACGGACCGTAAATGGTGCGATTTTTTTGGCAGCAATGCGACTTTTAATGTAAACGGCTATTTAAAAAAAATATCCTGATTGCTAATGAGTAAAGAAAAGAACTGGACAGGCGAAAGATTGGAAACATTTGTTACCGGCGAAACTATGACGGAGCATTTACATCGCTATGCAATAGCAATGGATTTAGTAAAAGGCAAAGATGTTTTAGATATAGCCTGCGGCGAGGGATACGGAGCCAACTTGCTTGCACAATACGCTGCGCATGTAACCGGTGTTGATATTGACACTTTAACCGTAGAAAAAGCGAAAAAAAAGTATCCTTTAAAAAATATAATTTTTAAACAAGGCTCTGTATCAAATATTCCCGGAAATGACAATTTCTTTGATATTGTAATTTCTTTTGAAACGCTTGAGCACACTGCTGAACATGACAAATTTATTTCGGAAGTAAAAAGAGTATTGAAACCTGACGGTCTTTTCATCATATCAACTCCCGACAAATCCACCTACAGCGATAATGCTGCGTATAAAAACCCGTTTCATAAAAAAGAATTATACGAAAATGAATTTAAGGAATTGATACAAAAATATTTTCTATTTACAGGCTTTTATAAACAATCTTCATTTCCCGGTTCAATATTTCTCAGGGAAACAGACCCTAAAATCGAAAGAATTTATTCCGGTAATTACAACAGAATAACAAAAGACATATTACCGGTTGCATTATACCATATTGCATTTGCTTCAGCCAAAGAACTTCCTCTAATACCGTCAAGCATGTTTCAAAACGACCAAACGCTTAATCAAATATTAGAAGAGCAACAGTCTGCATTAAAGCAAACAGTTACTTATAAAACAGGTAATGTTATTTTGGCACCTTTTAAATTTATGCGTTCTCTATTCAAAAAATGAAAATACTTGGCCTGATATCATCGCTGACCGATCCCGCCTCAAGGTTCAGGATAATGCAATACAAAAAATCGTTACATGAATTGGGAACCAATCTGAATTATACCATACCATATCCGCCAAAGGATTCAGATCCTTCCCGCATTGTATTTAAGAGCCAAAAACTTTGGCATATATGCCGGGTCACGGGGAGATTAAAAATTTTGCCGCAACAATATTTTTATGACGTGATCTGGCAAAACCGTCTATTAATTTACGATCATTTTATTATTGAGAAATTTATAAAAAAGCCGTTTGTATTTGATATGGATGATGCAATTTGGCTAAGCGAAGGGCAAAAACAAGTCAATCTTGCAATAAAGAAGTCTGTAGTGGTTTTTGCAGGAAATGAGTACTTGGCGGAATACTGCAGTAGCTTGAACCCTAATACTAAAATTATTCCTTCTGCAGTTGATACAGATGTATTTAAACCGCTGCCTGCAGAAAAAAATACTTTTACATTAGGTTGGATTGGTTCCAAAAGCAACTTCCCTTTCCTTGAATTGATCAGGCAACCGGTAATGGAGTTTTTGCAGAAAACAAAAAATACTAAATTAATCATTGTATCCTCTGAGCAACCGGAAGTATTTAAATTTGATAATGAAAGAATAGTATTCAAACAGTGGTGCGCCGAAAAAGAAAATCAACTGATTAATGAATTCAGTGCAGGACTGATGCCGCTGCCTGATAATAACTGGTCAAAAGGTAAATGCAGTTATAAAATGCTGCAATACATGGCATGCGGTATACCCGCCATCGTATCACCGGCAGGTCTTAATAAAATTATTTTGGAAAAATCGCAATCGGGCAGAGGCGCTTCCGACGAAGCCGAATGGCTTACAATCTTTCATGAACTTAATAATGACCGGGCAGCTTATACTGTCTGCGCCGAAAACGGAAGACCGTTTATTGAGGAGAACTATTCTTTAAAAAAATGGGCGCCGGTAATTAACGAATATTTCAAAAAACTATAATAAAGTGATTTTATAATTTAAAGCGATAGATTAATCAAGCTGTAAGAATATTTTTATAAAATATGACCTCCCCGAAACATATAGCAATTCTTTCATCGCACCTCAACTTAGCCGGCGGTTACGAGAGAATTATTCCTTTTACGGCCAACCTGTTTGCTGAAAAAGGAATACAAACGACACTGGTTATTTTGGGCGACACCGCGGAAAGCTTTTACCCTATAGATAAGAAAGTTCATGTCATTCAAAAAAATGCTGACTTTGGAATAACGCAAAAAGGCAACCCGATCAGCAGGAAAATAAAAATGCTGCGTGACTTGCTGGCTCTTAAAAAAATACTTAAAGTATTGCATGCAGATACGGTTATTTGTACCGAATACCCTTTCGCTGTCGGTGCAATTTTATGCGGGGGAAAAAAATATTCTAAAATCATTTCCTGGGAACATACTCATTTCAATGTAAACATTAAAAATTCTTTCTGGACAAGATTATTCAAACTTACTTATCCAAAACTTGACGGAATAGTGTGCCTAAATGAAGACGAAAAAAAGTTATTCAACCCGTTTAATAATAATATCAGCGTCATTCCCAATTTTGTTACACCTGTTGAAACGGGCCCTAACTCACGAAATAAAATTATTCTTACCATTGCACGATTAACGGCGGTAAAAGGCATCACTCATTTATTGCAAACTGCCAAAATCGTTTTGCTGCAGCACCCCGATTGGCAGTGGAAAATAATCGGTACCGGGGAAATGAAAGAGCAAGTACTGCGGTTTATTAAAAAAGAAAACTTACAAAACAAACTCATTCTTCAGGAGCCGGTCAGTCACCATATCCAATCGGAGTATCAAAATGCTTCGTTGTATGTAATGACATCACTGAACGAATGTTTCCCGATGGTATTATTAGAGGCATTAAGCAACGGCTTGCCTTGCATCGCTTTTGATTGCGACACCGGCCCGCGACATATTATTACAAATACCGAAGACGGCTTATTGGTAGAAAAAGAAAATCCCGAAAAATTAGCGGCAGCAATTTCATCTCCGATCAATGATGAAGAAAAAAGAAAAATGATGAGTAAGAACGCACTGCTGTCCTCACAGCGTTTCTCACCTGACGCGGTATATAAACAATGGGAAGAAAAAATTTTTACTTTATAATCATTCTCCCGGTCCAATCTATTCGGTGCAGAAAAGTATATTGCAAACCGGCGAAATAATCATCCACAGCTTTTTTTGCTCCCTGCCATGCACCGTAATCATCAATAAGTAATACTCCTTTGTTTTCTATCAAAGGAAATAAGTGCATCAATTCATGTTTAGTAGATTCGTACCAGTCAGTATCAAGCCTGAGCAAAGCTATTTGCGAAGGAGAATGCATTGGTAATGTGTCTTCTACTCTGCCTTTTACCAATTTAATATTCCCCGCCGGATAACCCGTAGCGTTCATATTACTTTGCGCTTCTTCCATTGAGGCAAGGCACCATCTGTTTGCTTGCTCATCAATTTTATTTCTTTCCCACTCCTCTTTTTCAAACTGCCCGTCATTTATGCCCGGCTTCGTCATACCCTCAAATGTATCGTACAAAAAAATTTTTCTGTCGGTAACACCTGCTTTCAGCAGCGTGTATGCAATTAGCATCGATGAACCGCCTTTCCATACTCCGCATTCTGCAAAAGCGCCGCTAACTTTATTCTTTACAATATAGTTTACGGCATTATAAAGTGCATAACATCTTTCAATATCCACCATGGTATATTCCTTTACCATATTATACAACTCAATAAAATCCTTATCCTCACGTATATCGTTAAAGTTGAGAGGCTCATTCACTTCCTGTAACTTCTCTAAGCTTGACAGTTTTACGAACTTCAAGCCAAGTAAGCCCAACGGATAATTTATGATTTGTGAAAACTTCATTACATGCTTTAAAAACTAAAATACAATATATACCACTAAATAAAAAAGGTACCAATCAGGGCACCCTCTTACTTCTTACTTCCGACCTCTGACTTCCGACTTCCGACTTCTTCTTTAATCGTCAAGCTTCAGTACTGCGAGGAACGCCTCCTGAGGTACCTCTACATTTCCTATCTGGCGCATACGCTTCTTTCCTTCTTTTTGCTTTTCCAGCAGTTTTCTTTTACGGCTTATATCACCGCCATAACATTTCGCCGTTACATCCTTACGCATGGCGCTTATATTTTCTCTCGATATTATTTTGGCGCCTACGGCGGCCTGTATGGCAATCTGGAATTGCTGACGCGGTACCAACTCTTTTAATTTTTCGCAAAGCTTACGGCCAAACTCCTGCGCACGGCTGCGGTGTATCAATGCACTCAGTGCATCTACTTTATCATTGTTCAGTAAAATATCCATTTTCACAATATCCGCTTCGCGGTAACCGATAGGCGTATAATCAAAAGAAGCATAGCCGCGGGTTTGCGATTTCAGTTTATCATAAAAATCAAAAACAATCTCCGTCAACGGCATTTCAAAAACCAACTCCACTCTTGTTGTTGTCAAATAGCTTTGATTAATCAAGAAACCTCTTTTACCCAAACACAAAGTCATGATATTACCGATGTACTCGGGCTTGGTAATTATTTGTGCACGAATAAAAGGTTCTTCTATTCTGTCAGTCTTTACCGGATCCGGAAACTCAGTAGGATTATTTACAATTACTTTTTCACCGGCCGTAGTGTAAGCTATAAAACTTACGTTGGGCACCGTAGTAATCACCGTTTGGTTAAACTCTCTTTCTAAACGCTCCTGTATAATTTCCATGTGCAGCAAGCCCAGGAAACCGCAACGGAAACCAAAACCCAATGCCTGTGATGTTTCCAGTTCATAACTGAGTGATGCATCATTCAACTGCAATTTGTCCATACAATCACGCAGCTCTTCAAAGTCTTCTGTATTCACCGGGAAGATACCGGCGAAAACCATCGGCTTTACTTCCTGGAAACCCTGTATAATTTCCTGCGTGGGATTGGCCGCCAATGTAATGGTATCACCCACTTTTACTTCCTTGGCGTTTTTAATACCGGTAATCAGGTAACCCACATCGCCGCAGCTAACTTCTTTTTTCTCCGTCATCTTCATTTTTAAAATACCCACTTCATCTGCTGCATATTCCTGATCGGTACTTACAAATTTTACTTTATCACCTTTCTTTATACGTCCGTTGCGCACACGGAAATAAACAATAATACCGCGGAAGCTGTTGAACATACTGTCAAAGATCAATGCCTGCAACGGTGCATCAGGCTTACCCGTAGGCGCCGGTATTTTATTTATAATCGCATCCAATATACCTTCTACACCAACACCGGTACGACCGCTGGCCAATAAAATATCTTCGGGTTTACAGCCAATTAAATCTACAATCTGGTCCTTCACTTCCTCTATCATGGCGCCATCCATATCTATTTTATTAATGACCGGTATAATCTCCAAATCATTTTCCATGGCCAGGTACAAATTAGAAATCGTTTGCGCCTGTATACCCTGCGTAGCATCTACCAACAGCAAAGCGCCTTCGCAGGCGGCCAATGCACGGCTTACTTCGTAACTGAAATCTACGTGGCCGGGTGTATCAATCAGGTTCAGGATATACTCCTGCCCGTCGGTATGTTTATAGTTAATTTGTATGGCATGGCTCTTAATCGTAATTCCCTTTTCACGTTCCAGGTCCATATCGTCCAGTACCTGGTCCATCATATCGCGGTCGCTGATGGTGCCCGTGCTTTGTAAAAGCCTGTCGGCCAAGGTGCTTTTACCGTGATCGATATGAGCAATAATGCAAAAATTTCTGATATTCTTCATGTACGTTCAGCTTCGTTTTTTAAGGTGGCGAAGGTAGCGAAAACAGGCGGATTTTTTGAATTATGTTATCAGGGCCGGTGCTGCTATGGAGCGACATTGGCGACGCTCCGTTTAACACTGTAATTCTATTGATATTAAGGGAATGCACTACGGCATGCAACCACCCTTATTACAACAGGTGAAAGAATAATCTAAACAAGCAACACAAAAAGCTCGGTATAATAATCGGAGTGATTAAGACCTCCTATTGGTTTTCAAAAGACGAAAATTTGGTTGTATAGTCGTTAATATTGAATAATTAAAGTATTAGCTGCAAAAAACCGGCAACAAAAATTTCTGCGTTGGAAGGAGAGAATTTCAGTATCAAAAAAAAACTTGTTTCAGTCTATTTAAAGAGTTACTTTTAAATAACATATTAAATTAATAATCCGCTCTGAAAACTGTTATGGTTAATTCTTTTGATTAGTTAGTTAAAAATTTTGTTTCTAAGGTTCTGATCTTTTTTAACCTTCAAAAAAACAGTTTATGAGAAAGCTATTCGTGCTATTGATACCGTCGATATTCTTGGTGGTATTGATTTTTTTAACTTCCTGTCAAAAAGAATTATCAAATTCTAAGAAAAAAGAAAATAATGTTTCTGAAAAAGTAAATACCTGGCTCAACAATCAAAAGTCGCTTGGTCAGCCAAACAAAGCGGTTAATATTGAGTTGCTTAAAAGCAGTCTTGATTTCTCAAGATTGAAATACGAACAGTTTTCCATGGGAGATCAGCTAATTATTATTCCGATCAAGGAAAATTTCAAAACAAAAAAGAACGGTGATAAAAATTCATTATTAAACTTGGTTTTGATAGATGATAAATCAGGAGTCATTAAAAGCGGCCGCATTGCGTTATATACACCTGAAGCAGATAATATACTGAATAAAATACCTGACAATACCTTTAATAAAGTTCTAAATACAGAACCAATTGAATCTAATGGTATGTTTCGTTTTCTAAGTGTAACGGGTCAATGGCTGCACCAATTTGAATATAAAAATGGAAGAATTCACTCTTTTGGCGAGGTTAAACAAAAAACTACATCAAATGCTGAAACGAGCACAACTTCCAGGCAAAATGCGACCTGCATTGACTGGTATCTTGTTACTACCTGGTATGTAAATGGAGTTCCTGTTCATCAGGATTCTCAATATATTGGCACAACCTGTGGAGGGGGTGCCTGCGATGATCCGAATTTTCAATCCCTCTGCCCTGATGACAACGGTGGTAGTGGAGGTAATGGCGGTGGAATTAACGATATCGTGACAACATCGGATATGTCTTCAACTGTAGAAGTTAATGATGATACTGATGGCGCTGCTCCTAAAATTCGGTTTCAATATAATTCTAATATAATCAGAACAAACGGACTAGTTACAAGTGTGGTTGTTTATCCTACCACCATAGCTAATCCGTTTGAAGTATATATTGACACATATGGGAGAAACACAACCCGGACTTTAACGGTTTTTGGTAATTATCAAACGGGTACACCATTAGGATTTACTGCATTGTGTTTTTGGTCGTGTTTTGTATATGGAAGATGGGTTTACACAGATGGAAGCCCTGAGCATCCGAGGACATGGCCGAATACTCATTCATCAATACGATAATTTTGAGTCAAAAAATGGTTACATGAAGATAGCTGGTGACGAGACTATAAAAATTTCGACTGGAAATTTATTAGCGAGTGATTTATCAGAAATTATCAGGAATAAGCATAACAGTTTAAAAAGGGTCGCTAACGCTGAGTTGGTGACCCTTTTTTGGCAAATAGGCATAGAATTAAATGATTGCCTTGAGAAAAGAAAGATATCTACGGAAAGAAAACCGACCATTCGAAGCATTTCAACCCGATTAGTAGCGCAATATGGCTCTTTTTTTACCGAAAAGAATCTTAAAAAAATGAGGTCATTTGCCAGTTTGTTTTCAGAACTGTCTACGATCAGGCAGTTCGTTTATCTTGTAAGCTGGGAGCATATTCTACTTTTATTACAGATTAAAGATTGGAAAGCAAGGCAATTCTATCTTAAACTTAAAATAGAGCAGGGCTTAAGCGTAAAAGATTTGCAAAAACAAATATCTGGGGGAGTATATTATCAAAAGATCGCTGTTAAAGCTCGTAAAACAAAAGCTGCACCTCGGGTAGATGGAAATCCAAAAAATAGTACGAGTATTTTACAAATACCTCAACTAAGTTTTGAGCTGATGACTCTTAATGACATGGCTATCCAAAATGTTTTTAAAGAAACTGTGCTCTCATCTTATCGTACTTTAACAGAACCATCAAAAGAATTACCAAAACACTTAATTGTAAAAAGCAAAAAACCAATTGACCTTGAAGAGATGGTGCTTGAAGAAATATCCCAGCATATTGAAAAGTACAGTCATGAACAAAACAAGTGGCTCAACGCTAATATGAATTTATTATTCTGGGAAATTGGGAAAAAGTTCAACAAAGAAATTCTTGTGAATAATGGAGACAATCGCAGGAAATCAATAATCAGCAATGCCTCAAAACAGTTAGTGAAGGAATATGGTAAAAGTTTTACTGTAAATCAATTACGTGCAATGGGGAGGTTCGCTGCAAGATTTCCAGACGTGGGGATTGTTTACCTGAATAGCTTACCTGTTAAGCTGGGAACATATTTTGGTTTTAATATCCCTGAAAGATGCAAATGCTATTCTCTTCTACACAAGATTAGCGGCCATAAAAGGATTAAGTGTAGGCCGATTAAGAAAGGAAATTTTTCAAAAAACCTATGAACAAACTCCTGATGCGGAGAAAGATGACCAGGCACTGATGCGTGCATTACAAAACCCTATCAGAAAGACAACTATAAAACGAGATAGAAAATCGATTAGCAGAATTGCGACCGTTGATTACCAATTTGACGACATAAAAAATAGTCGACTTGTGATAAATGTGTTTAAAAGCCGTTACATTATCAATTTTTTAGGCTTTTCATAAGATATTCTGTCTATAATGAACGCACTTGCTATTTATGATTTTTAGTACTTACTTTGCAGTAACCATCCTAATATTATGAGAAAGATCATTACAAGCCTCCTTGTATTGTCAACCATCTTGGCATGCAATAAAAAGAATTCCGCCGTAGCGGAAGAAACCCGGCTGGTAAAAATAAAATCGACCGATGCGGCCAGCGCCGATATTTTTTATCTTTCCTTCGATTACAATTCTTCGGGCAAAATAATCAGGGTATCTACGTCGTCCAATGACAACCTGCCCGAGACCTATGCATCAGTAACATATAACGGCGCCGAAATGATAATTACCGCCCCTCCGGTCAGCAACACTGCGTTGGATGCCGTTGCCGAAATACGCTACACTATCAATGCGGCGGGCAAACCCTTAAAGCGAATATCATTTGAACGTTATCAATACAAAGCGCCGGTCAATCTTCCGCAAGTAACCGCTATTACTGACACTGCATTCTATACGTATGATAATTTCGGTTTGCTTGTTCAAATAACCGGAACTAATTTAGATACCACTTGGTTTAACCCCGGTAATGTACAAACAACCAACCTGTATAGTATATACACTGCCGATTACACCAATGCCGATAACAACCTTACGCAAATTGCCAAAACCACCAATACAGCCGGCCGTTATAAGCAAAATGCAGGCGTTTTTACCACTTCCCGCCGCATGGAAGAAGTATATAAATACAGCTATACTAATAACTACAATAATCAGCTTGATTTCACCAATGCGGTTATTTTATCAGAACTCGATGCACTTTTCAATACGGAATACACATTGAACAAAGCCTGCAAAAACATACCTGATAAAATTACGTATACCATGGTTACAAGAGACCTCGTGAACGGCACAATCATCAGCAGTGATAATAACACGCAAACAGCCGTCGTTACTTTTAACGACAGGGGAATAATTTCTTTCGTCAATTTAAATTCAGTAACCGGAAAGTTTACGAAAGAGTTTATTTACTCAAGATAAGATTACAGCAACCGGTGCAATAGCTACAACCCGGCACTTAAAATTTACAATTCACTCCTCCTTTTCCAGTTGTTCGCCCGGTATTAAGAACTTATTGATTGAAGCGGTTGTTTTATTTTTTTTCAAACAACTAAAATCAATTTTATGCAATCATTCCTCTCCGGATGGAAGAGCTTTGGAAAAGCTTTAACCATCGTCTTGCTAATGGCCGGTTTGCTAACCGCATGTCAAAAAAACAGTGACCTCAATCCCCCCAATGAAGAAATAACATCCAACGAAAAAGCCGCCGTAGATGAGGCGCAACAATTAGAACAAACCGCCGCCCGTACTGCGGAAAGCGAGGGAAAAGCACTCGGTTTATCCACTGATGAAAGCAGCCGTCATAAAAAGAATATTGTTGAGATAGCTATCGGCAATCCGCATTTCAGTTCTTTAGTTGCAGCCGTAGTAAAAACAGGTTTGGCCGGCGCTTTATCCAATGCCGAAGCTAATCTTACTGTATTTGCACCTACCAATGACGCATTTAAAAAACTACCCGCTCCTTTCAATACGGCGGCAAACATCAGCGGTATAACTGATCTGGCACAAATTGATTTCCTGAAGAATGTTTTGTTGTACCATGTAATAGGTGCCGAAGTATTCAGTTACGATATTGAAAGAGGCAGAAGCAGTGCCGCCACATTGAAAGCTCGTGGTGCTGCCAACGACAACACTGTTTATTTTTCAAAAACTTTTGGCCTTATCAGAATTAATGGTCAAACAGATGTTATATGGGCTAACCTTAATGCAAGCAATGGTGTAATTCACGTAATCAATAAAGTTTTATTACCGCCTTCAGCCAATATTGCACAAATAGCTATCGGCTGATGCTAATTTTGCAAGTCTTGTTGCGGCATTGGTAAAAACAAATTTGGCCGGTGTATTTACCGGTAGATGGTGACTTTACCGTATTCGTTCCTACCAATGATGCATTTGCAAAATTACCCGCACCTTTTAATAGTGCCGCAAATATCAGCGCCATAACTAATCAAGCACAAATTGATGCATTGGCTAACATACTCAAGTACCATGTAATCGGCAGCCGTTATTTTAATTGGGATCTTGGTATATTGGCTAAAGTAACTACACTGGCTAATGCGCCCGGCAATAGACTTACTACTATACTCGGTTACAATACCGGTTGGGTAAAAGGAGATGCTAAAAAGCAATTTCAGCAGAACCAACCCCGGCGATATATTAGCTACCAACGGGGTAATACATGTAATAGGCGATGTATTACTTCCTAAGTAAATAAAAAGTTTAATTAATTTTTACACAGCAAGCCGGTTTGAAAAATTTCAAACCGGCTTGATGCTATTTATCATTCTAACATGCCGTCTGTTTTCCATTGTTTAAAAACAGCAACGGTGCTGTCGTTTAACTTAGCGGTTTTTTTAAAAGGCATAAAACCTTTGTCCGTCGGGTTCAATTCTATACGGCGTATCATTTCATCAATGTCTGTTTTTACATTAGTATAATTATCGTACGCTTTTTTAAATCCGCCCTTTGCAGGTATATGGCAGGGTGAACATTTATTCGCAATTAATACACTTACGCTATTAGCATAAGTCGATTTTGCATCCGGCACCATTTCAGCGGGTGATGCAGATGCTGCCGCTTTTTTTGCAGGGTTACAATTCGACAAAAAAATACCGGCAATAATAAAAGCTGCCGCTGCAAAATATTTCTTCATAATTGTCAGTTTTGGATATGAATATACATTTTAAACCGGAAATAGTAAAGGCATTCGCCCTGAAGACACATTTTTCTGTATTAAGTAACTTCTTTTCTGTTTTCCGCATTTATATAAATTGATCGCAACATTATATTTTTTATAACGTTCTCTTACTTTCTATTATTTATTTTTACCAAAATATACTTACCAAACCATTAACAACTGCCATGCTTAAAACTAAAATAATCCCGTACTTACTTTTTACATTTATTTCATTGTTTACGGGTCAACTCAAGGCCCAGGATATACCCGTTACCCTGAAAGCAATAAATAAAAAAAATGAAGGCATCCCCTTTGCTACTTTTACCGTAACCAAAAGAACGGACAGCCTGCTGACACAAAATAAAACGGCAGACAGCACCGGCAGAGCGGTTTTTAATCTGCAAAATGAAACGCAGTATATCGTTCGTATTACTTCCGTCAATTATCAGCCGGCAGAAAAGGGCATAAACATTTCCGGTAATCAAAGAACATTCGTCTTTACAGCCGAACCGCTTTCAAAAACACTGAGCGGAGTAACAGTCACTTCTTCCAAACCATTAATGCGCCAGGAAGATGATAAAACAATTGTGGACCCCGAAAATCTGGCGGCAGCTTCTACCAATGCGTTTGAAATAATGGAAAAGATACCCGGTCTCTTTGTGGATCAGGACGGTAATATTTACTTGGGCAGCACTACCCCGGCCACCATTTATATTAACAACCGCGAAATGAGAATGAGTAATGCGGATATAGCTACCATGCTCAAAAACCTTCCGCCAAATTCTATTTCAAAAATTGAAATACTGAGAACACCTTCGGCTAAATACGATGCATCAGGCAGCGGCGGCGTAGTAAATATTATTTTAAAAAAAGGCGTGAAGCTTGGCCTTACAGGCAGTGTAAGTGCAGGACTTAACCAAGGCGTTTACGGAAATAAATTTATCGGGCTTACATTGAATAATAATACTGATAAACGAAATTCTTACCTAAACCTGAATTACAGTCGGCGCAACAGTTTCGAAGAAATTAAAACCGACAGAACCTTCGCACCTGATTCTCTACTCAGTCAAACCGCTTACACCAAGTACCCCGGCAATTCCTACTATACCGGCTACGGCATTGGTTTTATATTGAATAAAAAGTGGGAATTAAATTATGACGGTCGTATCAGTTTGAATGATTCACGCAATACAACAAACAACAACAGCAGCATCAGTAAAATAAGTATAGCGCAAATAATTACCGATAACCTGGCCACTATTAAAAATGATAATCTTTCTTTTACCATTAACCAAGGCATCAATACAAAATATAAAATTGATTCGTTGGGCTCCGAATGGACGACGGATATTTCCTACACTTTTTCTAAAACAAATTCCGATCAATTATTTACAACCAATTTTTATGTACCCGTACCGGCCATTATTGGCGGCGACGGGGATATAAAAAACACAAGAGATAATTTTGCCGCGCAAACCGATCTTAAATGGAAGCTAAACAAAAAAATTACCGTAGAAACCGGTTTGAAATCTTCCATACTACAATTCAACAGCAGTACCGATTATTTTACGGTAGCCGGCAGCTCACGTATAAAAGATAATTTCCGTACCAATACGTTTAATTACAAAGAAAATATTAATGCGGCTTATGCACAGGTTTCCAAAACTATTGTTGCCGATATGGTTTTAAAGGCCGGTCTTCGTATGGAAAATACAAATATGAAAGGCAGGCAAATTATTCCCGGCGATACATCTTTCAATATTCATCGCACTGATTACTTTCCTTATGTATACCTGAGTAAAAATATTATGAAGATTGCAGGTTACGATCTGAGGGCTTATTTAGTTTACAGAAAAACCATTGCAAGACCGGCATATGAATCATTAAATCCTTTTCCGCGTTATATAGATCAGTATGTTACCGAAAGGGGCAATCCTTCACTGCGTCCGCAGTTTACACAAAACTATGAAGCCAATATAAGTGTAGATCAAACGCCTTTGCTGGCCATCGGTCATAATTATACTAAGGATATTTTTACCAATGTAGTTTACCAAACCGATAGCCTTGCATTGAGAACCTATGATAACCTGGGAACCAATAAAGAATTTTATTTTCGTGCATTGGGTGCGCTGCCGCCCGGTAAAAAATATTTTTTTGTAGCCGGTGCTCAGTACAATCATAATTTTTATGAAGGACTTTATGAAAACAAACCTTTGTCTTTCAAAAGAGGCAGTTGGACATTCTTTACTTATCATACGTTGAAACTTGGTAAGCTGTCACAGCTTTCATTAAATGGTTTTATTCGATTGAAAGGACAACTGCAATTTTATGAGCTGGGTAATTTCGGACAGCTGAGTACGAATATCAACAGGCAGTTTTTAAAAAAGAAATTGATTGTTACACTCAGTATGAATGATATTTTTTATACCAATAAAAATGATTTCTTTATACAACAGGGAAGTGTATTAGCCACCGGTTACCGGCGCGGCGATACCCGGCGATTTGGTATCAACCTCCGTTACAATTTCGGCGTACGCAAAAGAGACGAAGGAAATAATATCCTCAACGTAGAATCGCCGGAAAATCAAGGTAAGTAACAAAGCAATCATCACAGGTTTCCATCTATGATTTCCGGATTTTGTACGAACTAAAAATTTCAATAGACATCTTCTTTGTTTCAAAAATTATTCGGCTCTGCCTCCCCTCCATTTTGGAGGGGTATTAGTAGTTTCATATAAGAAACTATCCAAGGGGGTGGGTTAAAAAATAAGGAAACCCGAATGCGGCAAGGGTTTTATGCCCGGTTGCCCAAAAACCCAAAACCCTTATCTTTGCGCCGCCCGATACCTATCGGGAATTTAACCACCGGATTAAGCCGATTACAGCATTTCACCGCATCATATTAAAGGTAAAATCTGCGGTCGGCCATCTTAAAGCTAAGAAAGACTATGGCAGATATTTTTGAGCGTTTACTGAAAAATTACGGACCCATCGGTCAGTACCGCGAAAGAGCACATGGCTATTTCGCATTCCCCAAATTAGAAGGCAATATCAGCAGCCGCATGCAGTTTCGGGGCAAGGAAGTAATTGTATGGAGCCTTAATAATTATTTGGGCCTGGCAAATCACCCCGAAGTAAGAAAAGCCGATGCGCAGGGCGCCGCCGATTACGGATTGGCCTATCCCATGGGTGCACGTATGATGAGCGGAAACAGCAACCTGCACGAACAATTGGAAATTGAACTGGCTGCCTTTGTAAGTAAAGAAGATGCTGCGCTGCTCAATTACGGTTACCAGGGCATGATCAGTATTATAGATGTGCTTTGCAGCCGTCACGATATAATTATATATGATGCCGAATGTCATGCCTGTATAATAGATGGTTTGCGCCTGCACCCCGGTCATCGTTTCGTGTATAAGCATAACGATATAGAAGATTGCGAAAAACAATTGCAACGTGCCACTGCATTAATAGAAAAGCAAGGAGCCGGCGGTATATTGGTAATTACCGAAGGTGTATTTGGTATGGCCGGCGACCAGGGATCATTGAAACCGATTGTTGCCTTTAAAGAAAAATATGATTTCAGAATATTGCTTGATGATGCGCATGGATTTGGTACGCTGGGTAAAACAGGCGCCGGCGCCGGCGAAGAGCAGGAAGTACAAGATCAAATAGATTTATACTTTTCTACTTTCGCAAAATCAATGGCATCTATCGGGGCCTTTGTAGCCGGGGATACAAAAATCATTGATTATATCCGTTACAATATCCGTTCGCAAATATTTGCAAAAAGTTTACCCATGCCATTGGTTATTGGTAATCTTAAACGTTTGGAATTATTGCGCAATCATCCCGAGCTGAAAGAAAAACTCTGGAGCAATGCTACCAAACTGCAAACGGGATTAAAAGAAAGAGGATTTGATATTGGTAAAACAGATTCTGTTGTAACACCCGTGTACATGAAAGGCGATATACCCGAAGCCACGGCCATGGTAATGGATCTGCGTGAAAACTACGGCATATTTGCATCCATCGTAGTGTATCCCGTAATACCAAAGGGACATATCATTTATCGCCTCATACCCTCTGCCGTACATACCGATGAGGATATAGCGCTAACACTGCAGGCATTTGAAGAAACAAAGAAAAAATTGGACGCCGGCGAATACCGTGTAGAAAAAATACCCGATATGGCCGAAGTAACAGGCAAACGTTTTGATTATCTAACGCAGAAGTTGAAGAATAAGTAAACAAGTAGACTTTTTTTTAAAAGCCTTGCTGCAAAGTGAGGCTTTTTTGTGAATATGGGCTGTCATCTTTCGTCTCTTTATTCAGCTTTTGTTCCGGCTGCTTCGGGCTCCGCTTCGCTCCGGTGTTACGCTGCGCTTCACACATCCCCCTTCGCATCCGGCAGCCCTTCGGCTGTAGTAATGCTGTTCAGCATTTGCGAAGCTACTGCTAATCTCCATATCACAGCAAGTTGACTTTTCCGGCAGTTTGAAAGGTGCATCCCAAATTTTATAGTGGCGGCTTCTTGACTTTTACAATTAAAGAACTCGGCCTCCCCTCCCGACGGAGGGGCCGAAGTAATTTCGCATAAGAAAATTTCGATAGGCCCGCCCGAACGACGTTCAGTCGGGCGGGGGTGGGTTTGGGATACGAAAATTCAGAATTCAAACTATGATGGATTTTATAAGATTTTGTTCTAATTTTAGTTTAATAATAAAATACAAACTATGCCCGACATCTATCATATTCGTATAAAAAAAGAATACGCTGCCGCCGTTATTGAAGACCTTAAAAAAATGGATGCCGTTGAAGTATTAATTGATGCAACGCCAGCGCTGCCAAAACTTGTTTTTCATAAATTTCGGCTATTAATTTATCTATTTTAGATAAATTTGCAATGTAGCCGCTAAAAGTAAATTATAATGAGTATAGCAGACAACATGAAGAATCTCAGGCAGCTAAAGAACTGATGAAAACAAGAGAGGTTTATTGCTCTATTAAACGATAAGAACAAAAGCGCCGTAACGAACATCTTTGATACACCGGTTACCGGCCAAAAATTTCAAACCTTTTTCAAAAGAACATTCAAACAACAAAATAGTATGAGACACGTAACAGTATATACCACCGATAAGGAATACAGTCACTTTGTAGAACTGGCTAAAAACCTGCATTACGTTAAAAAAATTGAAACGGATGAAAAACCTCCAAAAGAAAATATTTCAGACAATATAAAGGCGGGTCTGGAAGAAGTACGTTTGTTTAAAAAAGGAAAACTAAAAACCACATCCGCTAAAGATTTTTTGAATGAGTTATAAAATTGAACTATCTGCCAACTTTAAGAAGGAAGCCAAAAGGCTGACTAAAAAATATCCTTCCCTTAAAACAGAACTTGCCGAACTTTTTATCGAACTGGAAGAAAACCCAACTACCGGAACTCCGCTTGGAAACGATATTTATAAAATCCGTTTAGCCATTGCTTCCAAAAACAAAGGAAAATCAGGCGGTGCAAGGGTTTTGTCTTTTGTAAAGGTTACACAAACTACCGTACTGCTTTTCTCTATCTACAGCAAAGGCGAAGTTGACAACCTGACCGATAAAGAAATTAAAGAACTTATTACGAATTATTTATAAATACGGCTATCGTCGTTCATCTCATTCTCAATTATAGTTCCGGCTGCTTCAGGCTGCGGCATTACGCTTCGCTTCACTCCTCCCCCTTCGCATCCGGCAGCCCTTCGGCAGTAGTAATCCTGTTTGGCATTTGCGAGGAGACCTCTTATCAGGGTGGTTTATTTTTCATCCCCGATTCTTAAACCGGTAATAAAATTAAGATTTATCGTATCCGCATAGAATTACCTGACAATCGTCACACTGCCCTTTCTCTGTATCCGTTTACCGTTTACATCTGTGCCTTCAGCTATCCAAACAAAACTGTTTCCATCCTGAATAGCATTATTAAACTTACCATCCCAACCTTTTGAAGGATCCTTTGTACTGAAGACAACCTGCCCCCAGCGATTAAACACTTTAAAGTATTTAAAATCCTTTATTCCAACCGGCACGGCTCTCAATATATCATTCAGTCCGTCATTATCAGGTGTAAATGCACTCGGTACATAAATCTCGGGACCTTTATACACTTTTATAATGATCTCATCCGAACCTTCGCAACCGGCGGCGGTAGCAGCTATCAATGTATATTTCATTTCCCGATCTAATATTGCAACCGGATTTTTTATATCATCCTTATTTAGGCCAAACGGCGGCGACCATTTATACAAAATAAATCCGCTGTTGTTAATATCCGCTGCCTCCAATTGAAAAGGCTGATTTAAAATAATTGCTGTATCATTTCCGGCAAAAATTTTTGCGGGCGGTGTTACATTTACTTTTACTGATGCATTGTTTAGTGATGCACAACCTTTATTATCTTTTACAACCAAGTTGTAGGTGATAGTGTTTTTTGGTTTTATAACTTACAGGGCTTTGTGCATTCGGCATTGTTAAGATAAGTAGCCGGCGACCATTGATAGGTTATTCCTCCGCTTCCTTTAAGCATTGTATCTTTGCCGTAACATATTATAGCCGCTTCACCTGCATTGGCAACAGGTGCAGGGTTTACATTTACACTAACTGATCCGATAATTGTACAAACACCCAAGGTTGCCGTTACATCATACTTGGTAGTAATAACAGGTGATGCGACAGGATTTAAAATTCCTGCATCATTAAGTGTACTCGCCTGTGTCCATTTGAAACCGGTTCCGTTTGAAGTAGCGGGCAGCGTTATTTTTTCTCCTTCACAAATAGTCATATCATTTCCCGTATTCAGTGTAAGATCATTAGTCATCGGAATATTAATAGCTTTATTGTCAGGGCATCCGTTAGCATCCTTTACAAATACAGTATAATTTCCCGAACGGAGGTTGTTAAAAGTATTGTTTGCTGTAAAACTATTTCCGTCAATACTGTATTGCAACGGTAATGTGCCCGCTGTTGATGAAAGAACGATCTTACCGTTATTATTAATACAGGTAGCGGAAGAAATGCTTTCCGCCAATAAAGGACCGGGAAAGTTTTTCACTGCTGCTGTTGTTGCATTCGTTAATCCGTTGGCATCTTTTATAGTAATCGTATAAGTGGTTGATGTAAGATTAGCAAATGTATTAGCGGTTTGAAAATTTACTCCGTCAATAGAATATTGATATGGCGGTGTTCCATTGGTTCCGGTAGCTGTAATAAGACCCTTGGCGTGCCGCATAAACCATCTGTTGCTTTGGCTGTTACAACGGGGCAAATATTAGCTACTGTGGCTTTTGCAGTATTGGTTACACCCGCTGCATCTTTTATTGTAATGGTGTAATTACCTGCTGATAAATTTGAAAACAGATTACTTGTCAGAAAATTTATTCCGTCGATACTAAATTGATAAGGTGCTGTACCATTGGCGCCGGTGGCTGTAATGTGCCATTCTTTTTACCGCAGGTTTCATTTATAATAGCAGTTGTTACAGTCGGGCAACTTGTTCCTACCGTTACATTCTGCGAACCGGGACAACCGGCTGCATCTTTTATCCATACTTTATAGGGACCGGGAGTAAGATTTGAAAAAACATTCGCAGCCTGATAATTTATTCCGTCAATACTGAATTGATAAGGTAGTGTACCGCCAGTTCCCGTTGCCGTTATACTTCCGTCATTTCCCGCACAACTTGCAATGCCTGTTACCGCAGTTACTGTGGCGCCGGGTGTATCTTGTACAGTAGCTGTTGCATTTCCTGTTTGGCCCGCCGCATCTTTTACTTTAATGGTATACGGACCGGCAAGTAATCCGAAAAACTGGTTTGAAAACTGAAAATTTATTCCGTCCAATGAATATTGATACGGTGCTGTTCCGTTGCCTGCTGTTACGGTAATACTTCCGTTGCTGTTACCGCAGGTAGAGTTAACGGATACAGCCGATGCAGTAAGACAGGAGTAGCCTACTGTTATTTGGAAAGGACTTGTAAAACCCTGCGCATCTTTTACAGTAACGGTGTACTTACCTGCAGGCAGGCCTGTAAAAATATTACTGCTTTGAAAATTTACTCCGTCCAATGAATACTCATACGGAGCTGTGCCTTTTGTACCGGTGGCTGTTATGGTTCCGTCATTATTAGCGGGGCAAGTGGCATCTGTTGCTGTTGCCGTTACCTGCGGGCAGCGGTCGTATATGATTGCTCCTGAAGTATTAACAGCACCGCCCGCATCTTTTACCATTATTTTATAATTACCGGGGGCAAGACCTGTAAAGGTATTACTGCTTTGAAAATTGATACCATCAATCGTATAAAAATACGGCGGTGTACCCTGGCTCACATTTACAGTCAACGCACCGTCATTTTGCCCGCAGGCGGCATCTACTGTAATAAAAAAAATTTTCAGATCACAGTCCTGCAAAACAGTTATAATAAATATATCAATATTACCTGCCGCATCTTTGTAATATCCTTTGTATATCCCGGATGTAAGATTTTCAAACTCACCGCTTGACTGGTAATTAACTCCGTCAAGAGAGTATTGATAAGGTTTATTCGGTCCGCTTCCAGTAAGGCGAATACCCGCATCATTTGTACAGGCACTTGGCGAATAAGTAGCTCCTACACCATTACAAGTAGTATAGCTTCTAAAAGCAAAGTTATTTAAACTGCTATAATGCGCCGGACAGCCATTGGCATCTTTTACTACAAAATCATAGATGCCAGGGTAAAGGCCGGTAAACGTATTACTGCTTTGATAATTAATTTGATCATAGGTATATTGGTAAGGTGGCAGTCCCCCACCAGCTGAAAGTGTGATACTCGCATCAGCAGTATTGCAACCCGATGCAATTGTATAACTGCCGGCTGCAAGAGTTGGCGGGTTGTATGTATTGGCTAAAACTATCGGTACAGAAACAGTTTGCCCGGCAGCATCTGTAACATCCAAAGCATGATTACCTCCCTGCAATCTTGGAAAAATACCATTGTTTTGAATAGTAGAACCGTTAAGAGAATATTTATACGGCGGCGTACCGCCGGAGGCTATCGCAATTATACTTCCGTTATACAATAAACAGGTAGAACCGGTAGTAGTTACATTTACTGTAATGGGGCCTGCTACAATAAATATTTTTTGACTGCCCGAACTATTGATACTATATGGTAGATAAAAATTATTAGCGGTCTTTTCTGCATTTGCTTTGCCCGATATTATTCCTTTTTGTTCAATGCTGCGGGTGATTCTCCCGTTTACTATCTCTATATGAACCATCGGCTGCTGAGCTACGGATACAAGGCTGCTGCCGATTAGTACAAATACCGGCAACCAGTTTTTAAAAAAAGTATTTATATAAATTCTCAGACAGCAGTTCATTTTTTTATAACAAGGAACGGGTAAAATTAAGAGAACAAAATAATACATTTTATTGCCATCTGCAAGTGTTTAGGGTGCATCCTAAATTTTCGTATTCCAAACCCACCCCCATCGAAATTTTCTTATATGAAATTGCTTTAGCCCCTCCGATGGAGGGGAAGCAGCAATTTTTAGTTGTAATAATTAATAATCCAACACTGCGAAAATTTGTGATAAATATGCTCGAATAATTTTTTGAAAAATTAACCGGCTGATTTTGCTTTTGCGAATTACTGCCTGTTTTAGTTAATTCTGCTCCCGAATTTTTTTCTTACCCCAAGACAGACCATAAGCGGCCCTTAAATTAAACCATGTATAATTTGAGTATTGCCTGTGTTTATAAAAATTAAAACAGGCAGAGACCTGTATAAAACTTTTACCTTTTTCATCTATCGGTATATTTCGTCCGAGGCCTGCCGCCCACGAAAATTTGCTGACCGGTATCTTCGGGGGTTGAGTCATTAAAAGTGGTTACTCCGCCCTCTGCAAAAACAAAAAATATATCCTTGTATACAAACGCCTGTAACCCGGCACGCAGAGGTAAAAAAGAAACATAATCGCCGGGAATATTTGCATTGAACCGATTATAACCGGCATGCAGGCGGAGGCCAACCTTATCAGAAAAATGGAGCGTGTAATTAAAACTGCCGCCCAAACTTAGTTTAGAAGCTTTGCCAAAATTTGCACCAATACCCAAATCGGGGCCAATAGAAACGGAGTGGCCTATTTGAGAATAGGCCATGCTTATCATCTTTAAAAATAAAGTGAATAATAAAATACATTTTTTCATATTCATGTTTTTAATGTGCAAATAATCGGGGCTTCTGCTTTATATTATTTCATTTGTCATTCGTGCATCAGAAAAGTATTCCAACTTTACTTCTGACAATTCGCTTTTAATCGTCAAGGCTATCTCTTTCCCTTCTCGATCAAGTTCATCAATAATATAATCATCCGCAAATCCGTTATAATGCTCATTCTCATACTTTGATAACCATTGATTAAGCTTATCTATAGTTTCACAACTCAACTCTAAATCTTTGGGGGAAATATATCCACCTTCATACTTATCTCTTATTCCTGTGCCGCTCAATGAGGCATCTATTATTAAATATCTCATAGTATAACTATTTTATTGGTTTAAAAAATCTGTGGTCAATTATACCATCCTTCGTTAGTCCTATTTCAAATACCCCATTCTTTCCGTTCATAGTTCCTGACTGCTGAAATATCTTATAGCCATTGTTTTTAAGAATTGGGTTCGTAGACAATATAGCGTCATCAAAACTATAAGGGAAATTATGACTCACAGGGTCTTGCACTCCACGCATTCTTACTCTGCCTGCGTATTTGAAGCTATGCTTATAAACATTCGTACTCGTCTTAGTGGCACCAACCGCATACTTTATCCCCGCACCAATCAATTTTCCTCCTGCATAAGTTAATGCCCCTTCCACAGCAACATCTTTTAATGCGCCTCTTGCTTGAGCATGATAACCGTACTGAAATTCGTAACGCCCCGCTCTCATTAAACTTCCCCAAAAGGGGAAAATATTACCCGGCGCACTCTCAACTCTTTCAATGTTCTCTTTTTCTATTCTTGCAAGTATAGCGGCGTGAGGGCCTGCTTCATAATCGGCATAGGCCTTATCAATATCAAATACCTCATTCTCCGGAGCAGGTGGCCCGTAGCCCTGCTTGAAACCAGGTTCTTGCCAAGGTACCTGTACCTCTATAAAATGAGGGGGTATTCCCGGAGATTGGTTGGTAGATTCTACTACATTATGCAAATTTATATTTACCAGGTTACCTGACTTGATTTTATCCCACCGTAATGTAGGCCAGGAGAGAAACTCTGGCATATAGCTTGCTGCCGTTACTATTCCGCCGTTATATATACTGCCAATAGGGGGTGCAGGCGTTCCCTCCAATCCGTCTACATCGATATTAGTTATCGGGTCGCAGCTTGCATACTGGTAGGGTGTTAAAAAGGGGTACTCATGCGTCAACGGATCCAGCTGCGTAAACCGCCCTATCTGCGGATCATAATTTCTAAAACCATAGTCGTACCAATTTAAATCTGCATCATCAAAGAACTCCTTATCATTATAAAATAATTATTCTTTAAAGTTGCCGTTATATACATCACCCGATTTCCTGCTGCTAAGCGTTGCTATCTTTAACCCGTAAGCATAGTAATGATTTTCCTCGGCTATATTGCCTTGTATAATAGCAACAGCTAAGTTATCAAAGTAAACATCGCTGTTACTCTGATTACTCACATAAATATAAGCATATCCGTTCTTCGGCGCTTTTACATCGGGTAATGTTAAGGGTACAAAGCTGCTGCTTACCTGTTGCTGTGCTACACCGCCATCGGCTGCGGATATAAAATTAAATCTTTTCCCGACCATCGGTACGGGACAGGCTATCAAAGAAAAGTATTGTAAATATGCTTGCGGTACAGCACTTCCGGGGTTAGCCCCATTGGGTTGTACTGTGTTTACAAAACCAATTTGTTATTTACAAAAAAATACAGGAGGCCGTAATTTTAGCCTCCTGTAATCCTTCCTTATTCTATGTTTTGTTAAAACCAGATAAACTGATACATTACCGATACATTACACTAGTTTGAAAAATTCAAAAAATCATCCTCATTTTTTAATGCTTGATGTAAATAAGTCCTTTGCAGTTGAAAGCATATATTCCCATTCTTAATACTTCCAGACGAACATTGGTATTTGAAGCATAAAATTTAAAATACAATTCCTTACTTTCCGAAATTGCGATTTCTAAAAAGGGGTTTGTATTATCCTTCAGAAAAACTTCTAAGTAAGAATAATCGGAATGAATATCGCCTACTTCTTCTATCCTTATATTTTTCATGGTTTATACACATATTATTTTATTCCTCTAAATCCTATGAAAGCCCCATTCTAATTCCCAACTTGCATCATTACCATTTGCTACAAGTATATATAATACTATCCATTCGGATATCTTCCGCCTGATCCTGTAGTTCTTATGCCATCTCTCAAAATATCTTTAAGTGCAGATGAACCTACAAGTTGCCTTTAATAACTTCAGTTGTTTTGTAAACCTTATTTAACGCTTCTGTTGATTCAAAACCGAAATATTTAGGATGCTTTGTTACTCCACGTCCTGCGTTAGTTAAACCTTCACTGTTAAATGGCGAAATCGCATTTTTAAAAGCAGCTACTGCATCAAATTCTACTTTAGCGGCTGCGACCACTACTTTAGCTCTCATCGTAGCAGCAGCTTTATTTGCCAAAAGTATCTCTATCACTTTTTCACTGCCATAACCTAAGGCATAGCCCCAGTCATCAATTGTCATATCAGGAATTTGCTGCAGCTTCTTCACCAATGATTCTCCCGTATTTGTCCAGAACTCCATTTTTCAGGCGTCCACACTGTTGTTGGTATAATATAAACTATTCCCTTTATAAGTCTTTCCCAACCATCTAAGGTTTTCAAGCTTTTTACAAACTCCCAAGTATCAACTCCGCCGTCTTTTGCTCCCTTTGCCATATTGTACCAAAAGCCTTTTCCCTTTACAGGCCCTGGCTCATCACCCGCCTGCATTGTCCTAATCTGCCCGTTAATAATGTTGGAAGTTCTTATTGTACTATTGATAAAAAAGGCGGTCTTTGTTATACTCAGGGCTATGCTTACCTTACTTAATGCGGGGGCCGCTTTTGAAAGCGCATATAACGCATTGTCAAAAAATATAGCCAATGCCGATGTACCCGGGCAGTGTATGCCGCCAATAAAACCACCGGTGGGGTCAGTAAAATTTATCGGGTCGCCACCAATACCAATATATGGCGAAGCAAACTCATCAAAAGGATCTTGCTGCACCCATCTGCCTATTTGCGCATCATAATTTCTAAGAGCAAAATCTGTCCAGCCAATGTCTTCATCTAACTCTGCATAAGCACCTTGGTAGAGGTAATTATTTTTGCCCCCATCCCCTAAAGGGGTGTCAGAAAATTTCCTACTACTTAGTGTTGCTATTCTTAACCCATAAGCATAGTAATGATTTTCTTCGGCTATATTGCCTTGTACAATACCAACTGCTAAGTTGTCAAAGAACACATCATTGTTACTCTGGTTGCTTACGTAAATATAAGCATATCCGTTCTTCGGTGCTTTTACATCCGGCAATGTTAAGGGTACAAAGCTGCTGCTTACCTGTTGTTGCGCTACGCCGCCATCGGCCGCTGCTATAAAATTAAATCTTTTCCCGACCTTCGGTACGGGACAGGCTATCAAAGAACAGTATTGTTAGATATGCCTGTGGTGTAGCACCTCCGGGGTTAGCCCCATTAGGTTGTACGGCGTTTATAAATCCTCCCATACCGCTCAGTTGGGTGCTTACCTGCGCGGCATTCCCTTTTACTATTCCGCTTGCGGCATTGCCGCCGGTTATAGCGGTTGTTAAACTGCTCAGTACCGTATTTACAAAGCTTGTATTGTTGCCGCCCGGCGCTGCCTGGTAATAATATTGTACCGTAGCGCTTACTTTATCGCCGGCCATTACTTTTTGTAAAGTATTGGGGCCTATATTATGCCCGCTTGTGGTGCCTACCCGGCTTACGCTGCTGCTTGTATTACCAGTCCAGCCGGCGGGTTTGGCTACTCTTGTTGTCGCTACTTCGTTAGCACCGCCCGTTTGCCCGAATATACTTTCTTCCAATACACTTCTGTTTGCAGTCCATCGTTGCAAACGATGGACAACCCTTCATCTTCCTTTTTATTTATTCGGCTTACTCACCACAACAGGGGGATATAAATTAAATATCAGTTAATCTTTTGCGGCTTGAAAGCAGTTGTATCTTCTTTAATATTATAAAACGACTTATAAAAATTAAAATCATTGTTATATCCAACTAAAGAATCCGATTCAAATACTAAAAAAAGAGGCTTGTAATCATATAGACCTTGGTGAATATTTTTAATATTGCGATTATTATTTATACTATCAAATTTTATCATCAATTCTTCAAGGGCTTTTCGCTCTTCTTTAAAAACAACGTTTAACCCAGTATAAACTAAAAATAAAATTCCTTTATACTCAAGAAAAAAAGTTGGTTGCCCTTTATCGTTAATATATTCCTTAGACAAAGTTGGGTGCAGATAGACTATTGTTTGACTTTTATGACGCATAAAAGTTATATCATATATAAATCGACTGCTATCAAGTATTCGGCATTCCATAACTATTTTATCCCAGTTTGAACTATCAATATCAGTTTTTTCAATGTTTAATATAGCAGGTTTTTCAATTATTTTTTTACCTTTTGAGGTGCAAGAGGACAAGAGTAAAATAATCGACCCTGAAAATATTACGATGTACTTCATTGTGTATAATTAAAAATTTACTAATTTCTTACCGGATAGAAAATCTTTCGTTTTTCCCGCAACCATTATTTTAGGGCTCTTCTTTTCCTACAGGGCCTTATCTATCTTCCCTACTATTTCTCATAGAAGTAACCCGGTTTCCCAGATCATACAATTCGTTAAAATATCCAACATTTTTAAAAGCAGAAGAATCTAAAGATGTTCGTTTGATGCAGCGATATTTATTCTTTAAACGGCATTCCAGTATCCAAGAAGTAGCATCTTTATAATCAAGTAAAGTATCAGCAGCAATTGTGTTCCAGAAGTTTTCGGATTCAAAAGACAATAAAATATCCTTCCATTTCTTTGTATCAAGCATTAAAATGGTGTCTATGTCAGCTGTATATGTAAACTGTTAAGCATTTGGGATTCCCTTACTTAATTCTTTAATATTTGCATAAACCGTATCCCGAAACTTATTCACTCTTATCACTACGGGATTGTCAAAAGGTCTCATCCATAAAAATCTAATAACCTCCTGTTCTCCTGTATAATTATAAAATATTGGTTCCTGAAGATTAAAGAGAATCTCAGAACAAGTAGCTTTAATAAAAGAATCAGCATCATTTCTGTTTTTGTCGGGTACAAAAAGAAATGTGTCCATAGGATAATACATACTATTTTTATCCATAGGAATATTTTGCTTCAGCCGATCAACAAATATAGGCTTTTTGAACACTTTTTTATATTCACAACTGCAAATAAACAATACTAAAAGGCCAAGCATTAAGTATAATTTCATAAAATGTAATTTAAAAAATGTTCACTTTACATAGGCACCCATGGTTCGTTTTTTGGGAGGCTATAAGGATCTATCTTATTTTTTCTCAACTCAGGGTATTTGGGATCACTGGGCAAATCAGTCCTTATTATCGTTACTTTTGTCGTTTTGTAGTCATACTTTAATAATGACCCATTAGGTGTCGTTAAATAACCATCTATTTTCTTATAATAGTTTGACCATTTATCTTCGGGGAAAACGTAAGCCTCCGTCTAAGTACATATAGTTTGCAAGGATAAGGATAATTAATTTTGTTCTTTAAATGAGGGAACAAAATATTATGGAAACGACATCAGCAAAAAAGATTCGGATTTTCAGGGGTGCGGAAAATATTCTCCATATTCTGGACGAATATAGAAAAAGCAATCTCAGCGTAAAAGCATTTTGCATTGAAAATAATATTGCATCAGCCAGTTTTCACAACTGGAAAAAGAAATATAACAAGCCTGCGGTAAAGCCGGGTAAGCAGCGGGGATTTACAGCCCTGCAAGTTACTCCATTCATTCCGGTTATGGAACCGGCATTGTTTGCAGAAATAAAGGGGATAAAAATTTATCAGCAGGTGGATGCTGTTTATCTCAAAGAACTATTGGCATGAGTTCGATGCTATCTCTGACGGATCAGCGCAGCTATCATCTGTACCGCAAGGAGACTGATATGCGCAAAGGATTTAATTTGCTTTGCGGTATTGTTATTAATGAACTGGGCCGCCGGGTGATGGGTGGCGATGCATTTATCTTTATCAATAAGCCACGTACACATCTTAAATTACTGGTCTATGAGCAGGGTGGGTTTACTATTTTCTACCGTCGGCTGGAAAAAGGCGCCTTTGAAGTGCCTGCTTTTGATCTGGATGCAAAGAGCATGCAGATCAGCGCCAACCAGTTAAATTTTATTTTACAGGGTGTATCACTGCAATCAATAAAGTACAGGAAAAGATATCAACATCAGCTTCCATTATGTTGAAAAAAATGGCTGATTTTGCAAGGATATTTTTATGGTATGAACGACCTTTGTATTCTGATGCAAGCCGCTACAGCAACCGATTATAAGACACTTTACGAACAGTCTCAAGTAGAAATGCTGCAACTGAAACAACAGTTGGATCAGCTTAAAAAAATGATCTTCGGCAGCAAGCATGAACGCTTCATTCCCTCATCGGTAAACGACCCGCAGTTATCACTTGATATAAAAGCAGAAACAACAGCAAACATCAGTGTGACCGGCACAAAACAGATCAGCTATACCAGAACAAACGTAGCGGTTGAACAAAAACCGTTACAACATCCCGGAAGAATGAAACTTCCGGAATCCTTACGCAGGGAAGAAATTATAATAGAACCCACTGAGGATATTGCGGCCTGCAAAAAGATGGGCGAAGAAATTACTGAAGTGCTGGAATACCAACCCGGTGAGCTTTACGTAAAGCGATACAAACGCATTAAATATGCAAAGCCGGATAATGGCGGTGTTGTCATTGGCGAACTTCCATCCAGGCCGATAGAAAAAGCAATGGCCGGGGAAGGATTGCTGGCGCAGATAGTGATTGATAAATATGTTGACCATTTACCGTTGTACCGCCAGATGCAGCGCTTTGAAAGAGTCGGTGTCAAATTACCTTATTCTACACTTACTGACTGGGTAAGCAATACCTGCCGGCTTATCACGCCACTGTTCAATGCGCTGAAAGCAGAAGTATTGCAGACCGGTTACTTGCATGCAGATGAAACACCTATCAAAGTAATGGATAAGGATAAGAAGGGTGAAACGCACCGTGGTTATTATTGGGTGTATCAGAACAGCATTCATAAAATAGTTTTCTTCGATTACCAGGAAAGTCGTGGTCGTGAAGGACCGGTAGAAATTTTACAAAACTTCAAAGGGTATCTTCAGACAGATGGGTACGTTGCGTATGATGTTTTTGACAAAAGAGAAAACATTGTACAAATCCATTGTATGGCGCATGCAAGGCGAATGTTTAATGATGCATTGGATAATGACATGGCAGTTGCAGACCACGTCATGCAGGAGATGCAGAAGCTGTATGCTATTGAAAGAAATTGTAAAGAACAAAATTTATCTTTTGATGAGATTAAAACTGTACGGCAGGAGCAAACTGTTCCGATACTCGGCTCGCTGGGTAAATGGATGAAGGAACAATACATCCATGCAATACCTAAAAGTTCAATTGGTAAAGCACTTGGTTACAGCATTGAGCGCTGGGAAAAATTATCCCGCTATACTGAAAACGGAATGCTGAATATAGATAACAATCCTGTTGAAAACAGCATCCGCCCTATTGCTATTGGAAGAAAAAATTATTTATTCGCAGGCTCTCATGAAGCAGCCAAACGAAGCGGCATGCTATACAGCTTACTGGGCACCTGTAAAATGCATGGCATCGAACCTTATGCATGGCTCAAAGACGCCTTGCAAAGAATAGCAACTCATCCTATCAACAAGATCAACCAGCTACTACCACACCGTTGGAATAAGTCTTAATACATCTTTTTTCTAAACTTGTATACCTGTACTTAGCCGAAGGCTTACAGTACATTCTTAATAAATGAATTGATTATTAGTTGCGGCTGTCGTCTTTCATTTCTTTTTTTAGCTATTACTCCGGCTGTTCGCTGCTACTCCGCCGCAATGCCTCTGCACAAATCCTCAGCGGGGTATTCGCTTCCATCCGGCAGCCAGTCAGCTGTAGTATTTCTGTTCGGCATTGACGAAGTGTTTTTTTATTTCTCGTATCATTATTTATAACAATAATAGATTCTTCAGCAGGCTGCTGTTCGGCATTTATATTCTGCAATGCAGAAGTGCAAAACAGCAACGGGGTCGGCTATGGCCAGACCCCGTTGAGGCAGTATACTATTCTATCTTTTTGTAAAAAATTTCACACTCCATATCACTTAATTTGGACAACATCATAAAACTACAATCTCTTAAAAAAGGTATCCCTCTTCTTTTAAAGGGATAAAGAAAGACGGCGAACTCCGACCTCTCAAATGAACCGTTCTCATAAAATCCAAAATGTTTCCATTTTGTAAACACAAGTACTTTCCCTTCGGTAGTTTCTTTAATTTTATATATCCCAAAAATTTTATACTGCTTCCAAGAAACAATTATATTTTTTTTATTAATAAAATTCAATTCTACTGAATCAAATTTTTGATAAAACCCTCTTTTCCTTAAACTATCTTCAATATTCCCCCCAATTCTTTTTATTTCTACATTTTTAATTCCCCATTTCGTGCCTATAAGATTACAAGTATTAGTTTGAGCAAACAAAACATCCGCAGAAAATACAAATAATGCCATAAAGAAGAAAAATATATTTTTCATATTAAGGCGCTTTTTTTGATACTGTTTTAAAAATTAATTGAAATTTTGGAAGTTTAAATAATCCCTTACTAAACGGAACAGTTGACCAAGAATATTGTCGCATAGAGTTGGATAAAATATTAGAGCTCCGCAACATTCTTGAACACCAACTCTGACATCGTGTGCCTAACGTTTTGTAATCTGGAGGATTTGCAATTGAGTTATTAATATTTTGCAATAGTGCGGTTTTTTGGGTTGGAGTAATTGATGCTTCAAAAACACTGAATCCATAATTCAAACTTTGTCTATCTGAAAAATAATCTTTCGTACCTTGATCATTTATATCCATACTTCCAACCTCTCCATTAGAATTCCATGTTTCTTTCATATCAATTTTTGGGTCAAAACTACCATTTTCATTTAACCCGTTAGGGTCTAAATTTCTTGTGCCTCTCATTTTTGATGGATAAAAATGATAAATCATATTGTCAACCTGTAAGAGAGTATGCCCATCCCATTTATCCCATGAGTTGTCGCCGCCATCAGCCTTACTTTTTCCATGTTTAACATAAACCCTTACTAAAGAGTTAGGAGCTGCATTAGGATTAGACGGATTGGGTGCTGCTGTTGTAGGCCTGTTCAAAACGTTTAAGATATTTCCGGCAACGCTGGGAAGTTTTGTCCCTAAATTACCAAGTTGGCCAACTATATCACTTGCAAAATTACTACCAAGCCCAATCCCTGCTCCTATTAAAAATCCCTTACCACCATCGCCACCTGTCATCAAATCTACTCCGGTTCCAATTATTGCACCTGCTAAAGTAGTAACCCCAATAATACCCGCTTTTGATAACCCGGCAAAAATTCCCGTTGCTGCCCAACCTCCGCTTGGATCAATTGTATTTACAGGGTCGTTACCCATGCCTGTATATGATGATGGGAACTGGCTGTATGGGTCTTGTTGTATAAACCTTCCTATCTGGGGATCGTAATCACGCAAATAAAATTCATTCCATCCCGTTTCTTCATCAAACTCGGAGTAGTCACCTTGATATAAATAATTATTCTTTAGCTGTCCCGATATACATCGCCCAATTTCTTACTGCTCAGTGTTGCAATCTTCAACCCGTAGGCGTAGTAATGATTTTCTTCGGCTATATTTCCTTGTACTATTGTTGCTACTAAGTTATCAAAATAAACATCATTGTTACTCTGGTTACTCACGTAAATATAAGCATATCCGTTCTTCGGCGCTTTATAGAGTTGGAGCTGAAAAACTTACCTACAGTATTTTGTAACCAGGGTAATTTCTTTTAAAAAAATCGCTTTCAAGTTTAAGTTTCGGCTCTTTTATAAAAGGTAACCCTATAAAGTTTTCAGGGGTAATTGAGGAGCTATCAAAATACAAATCCAAATTGTCACTTAAAACTAAGATTGAATTGTCAGGGTAAATTAATGCCGGTGTATAATACGGATTAAATGTTCCGTATTTTTTTAAAAGAATCCAATTCGCATTATTTGATATCCTAATATATTCCCCTAGTAATAACCCAGAATACAAATTTTCCTTATCTGATACTTTTCTATGTGCCTCTTTCTCTCTTGCTTTTTGCAACAGAAGTGAAAGTGAATTTGATTTGCAGTTATACGCTATTGAAAGATAAGTAATAATTTCATCCATTCTTTTATCAAGTTCCAATAGCTCAGGCTGATACATTTCCTCCAAACTTACATCTTCATTTTCGATAGGGAAGCTGTCTTTTTGCAAACACTCTTTGAAACAATTATTATCGTTGAATAATATCCCTTTAGACGTATCTAAACGACTATTGGGCATTAAAATCACTTTACCCGATTCCAGATAATAAACAAACGCATTATTGTTTTCTAATTGCAAATCAAAATCAAACACATCCTTTGAATCATGCTTTAAATAGGTCTTCAATTCTGACACAGGTAAGGTTTCATAACATTTGGGCGTCATAATCATTGTTACTATTAAGAAATTAAAAAAAAACATACTATCAATTTTAAAATATTTCAAAAACCATTTATTCTGAGTTAAAACAATATATCACTCAAATAAAGATCAATTAAGATATGCAAAAGTCTTTTAACATACAGTCTGATTTTCCTTGTACAAAGTTAAATACCCAATTAAGGATTTTAGAAAAATCATTTCATCCTATGTGAGTTAGTGCTATTGTAATTATAAAAATTAAACTCATACTTACCATTTACGATTCTGTATTCTGCTTTGTAATGAAAATAATCAATACTTTGTGCATTAGCATAAGTATTAATGCTAGGAGACCAATCCACATCATATGTAGTTACCAGAGTAAAGGATGGTCTAAACCCTGCTTCAATATCAATTAAGGTTTTTATTCTAAGATTATCAATATGACCTCTGACTTGAGAAAGATTTGAAGATAGATATATTCCATTTTTGGAACTTTTAACTTCAAAAATCGACCCTCCCCAAACTTTTATTAATGACCCTGGGATTCTGATCGGAATGCGTCCTATTGTTCTATAATATCCTGCCATTGCGGTAAAATCCGGAATAGTATTCCTATTTCCTCCAACCCATTTTCTTGAATTTCTTCCAAAACCATATTTTGCAGGGATTACCTCTTTCATGAAATCTTCAAAAGTTTTCTCCATCATTTTTCCTAAATCTTGGTCTGTACAAGTAGTACAATATCCAATACTCTGAGAATATGTTTCTAAATCTGATTTGTAAAGCCCTTTCCAAGAGTCGTCGGTACTATTATTTATTCCGGCATCACCATTTGTTGCGTCCGCATTCGGTCCATGCACATTTGCCGCCTGATCACCCGCCTGCTTAGTATCTAAACTACTCTTTAAAATATTTAATGCAGCATTTACCGTATGCAAACCCATGCTTATAGCCAGTTGCTTATTCAAAGCTCCTAAACCTCCCAGTCCTACGCCTAAACCTACTCCTGCTCCAATAAGTGTTCCCATGTAATCTTCGCCACCGGCTATCAGATAAACAGCTGTTCCAAGTATTGCACCACCAAGTGTTGTTACTCCCAATCTGCCGGCTGTACTTAATCCGCTTAGTATACTGCCACCACTCGGGTCGGTAAAGTTTATCGGGTCATTGGCCATTCCGGAATAAGGACTTGCAAACTCCTGGTACGGGTCTTGCTGCACCCAACGCCCTATCTGCGCATCATAATTTCTAAGAGCAAAATCGTTCCAACCTATATCTTCATCTAATTCACTGTAACCTCCTTGATACAAATAATTATTCTTTAGCTGCCCTTCATATACATCACCTAATTTTTTACTGCTCAGCGTTGCTATCTTTAACCCGTAAGCATAGTAATGATTTTCTTCAGCAATGTTTCCCTGTATAATACCAACTACTAAATTATCAAAATAAACATCGCTGTTACTTTGATTACTTACGTAAATATAAGCATATCCGTTCTTCGGTGCTTTTACATCCGTTAATGTTAACGGTACCAAGCTGCTGCTTACCTGCTGCTGCGCTACGCCGCCATCGGCTGCTGCTATAAAATTAAATCTTTCATCAAAGAAAAGTATTGTAAGATATGCTTGCGGTACAGCACCGCCGGGGTTAGCCCCATTAGGTTGTACGGCGTTTATAAATCCTCCCATACCGCTCAGTTGGGTGCTTACCTGCGCGGCATTCCCTTTTACTATTCCGCTTGCGGCATTGCCGCCGGTTATGGCCGTGATTAAACTGCTCAGTACCGTATTTACAAAACTTGTATTGTTGCCGCCCGGCGCTGCCTGGTAATAATATTGTACCGTGGCGCTTACTTTATCGCCGGCCATTACTTTTTGTAAAGTATTTGGCCCTATATTATGCCCGCTTGTGGTGCCTACACGGCTTACACTGCTGCTGGTATTGCTTGTCCAGCCGGCAGGTTTGGCTACTCTTGTTGTCGCTACTTCATTGGCTGCTCCCGTTTGTCCAAATATACTTTCTTCCAATACACTTCTGTTGGTTTCCATCGTGGCTGTATTACTGGCCGAGTGTATTTCTTCGGTCAGTATCATTCGTACATTTTGCCCCCAGCCCCTAAAGGGGAGCTTACAACATTCATTACTGCTTCAGTATATTCTTAATAAATGAATTGGTTTTATATGAGTGGTTATTTTTTATTTAATCAACCGCATTGCTACTATCACCGCCGGTTGTGTCACTCACTTCATCGTTCGGTATTTCTATTCTGCATTGCTGAACTGCAAAACATAACTGGCTCGGCTTTACCCCAACCCCGTTTTGACAACCTGTTTTTTATTGAAGATTTTTTGATGACTCAAAAGAAACGGAGTAGGGCCGATAAAACCGGCTCTGCTAATCATTTATTTATTCCTGTTTCTTAAAAACAGCTAATTGGATACAGTACCCCTAATACCTTCGATAGAAAATATATTCACAATAATAATTTTTTGTTTACGCACAATAGGGCTATCTGAAAAAATAATTAGCTCCGGCTTATTATCGCGTGTAATATCGTATAAAAAAAAACTCCTTACACTCGTGTAATTATCAAAAAGGTCGATTACTGAAGAATGCTTGTTAATAGAATCATAGATTAGAATATTTTTGCAAAGTCCATTACAGATAGAATAATGGTATCCATCTTTTTTTTGTGATAAAACATCGTCACAAGTTAGAGCAGTTTTTTTTAAGGTATCATTACCAATTACATCTGTAACGGAATAATTGATGAGCGGAGACAGAATATCATTAAAAAAAATATCTGATTTTTGCATCCGCAATGTCAAGGTTCTCGCCAATTGCTTCGTCAAATCTGTTTGGCGGTCTGAGAAAACGATACTATCGAGTCGATTTTCAATTAAATATCTCGTATATGTATAATAAGTCTTTCCTCCGTCATCTAAGGTTTGCAATTCCATGATTGAATCTTTTCCAAAAGCAATTGAAGAGGGTGATACAACAGGGAAACTAAATAATTCTTTTAGAGAAATTTTTTCTATGTCCTTTTTTAACCCCTGATTTTTACAGAAACCAAAAATCATAATAAAAAAAATAGTAATGGTAAGATATTTCATCTTTCTCATTTTTAATTTGTTTTAAAGCTGTCTGTTTTATAATCGTAAAGCGGCGCACTTTTTTTTGCTTTCAATTTCGGGAATTTTTTAAAAAACAACTTGATGAAATCTTCATTATAAAGAAAGGTTGTGTTCCAAAGATTTTTATTTGGTCTTAACACAACCAAAGTTCCTGAATTCGGTATCACTTTCATATATATTAGATATATATATTGTCGTACTTGTTTATTGTAATAGTTTTTATTGCCATGTTCTCCATTTATATCACCCGAATAACCTTGTCCAAAAACTCCTGCAGGTAGTGCTAAATTTTTGTCAAGTAATTTTTCGAAGAAATCGGTTATCGTAAGATTAGTGAAAATATTTTTTACCCTTTTAACATATTCAGGGTTTTTATCCATCCATTGCTTGGCAAGATTGTCGTCCTGATAATCTTTACTTCCTAATGCACGCATAAACATTCTAAAATATAAACCTTCGGTACTATTTGGATTATTTATGGCTGCTTTATACCATGAGGGATCCTTTAAGACCATATTTATGATCCGCCCCGTATCTCGCTACTCTGTTTTGATATGCCGTTCCCATCATTACGAGGTCTATATCAGTAAATCCTTCACCGAAAGCAAGTTCACCCATAGAAATCGCCGATATTTTCCTATTCACTTCAAGAGGGTCTTTATCTCCACCGCCACTTCCCACCTGCATCGTTGCAATCTGCCCGTTAATATTATTAGACGCCTGAATTGTATTATTTATAAAAAAGGCGGTCTTTGTTATACTCAGTGCTATACTTATTTTAGATAAAGCAGGGCCGGCTTTTGAAAGTGCATATAACGCATTATCAAAAAATATAGCCAACGCAGAAGTACCGGGGCAGTGTATACCGCCAATAAAGCCGCCGGTAGGATCGGTAAAGTTTATCGGGTCTCCGCCTATCCCAATGTATGGGCTTGCAAATTCTTGGTAAGGGATCTTGCTGCACCCATCTTCCTATCTGCGCATCATATTACCCAACTAATTATACATTTACTCAAAATCTTGTTTCAACTCATTAATAAAATCATTGAAACTTTTTGCCACAAAATATAAGTTGGAATAATCATTATCCCCTGAGGCATTATAATCTACCTCATTTTCATGATCCCAAAAATAAATACTTCCTTCATCTTCATTATCGCATGAAATACAAATCAAATTGCCTCCCGGATCGTGAGCAAATGGTAGTATATGAATCGGAAGCCGTTTCTCTTCTATTTTATAGATTTGAATATATTTTTTCAAATTATCATATTCCCCATCATATATTGCCAAAAACCAATCAATACACGATTCTGCCCATTTTCCATTTTCATTGAATCTGAAAACATTCGGTAAACATTGTCCGCCATTATACTGGAGTAAATGCTCTTTATACTCGTTATGAAATTTTAAGTTCACGTATTTTTCTATCTCCTTAATTTGAGTAAGATTTAACTTTGATTCTGTTTGCGAAAATGTTACCATAAAAATTACAATTAGTATTTTTAATATTACCATAATGAAAAACCTCCCGTATGTCCTGTTTGTGAATGAACCCCAGTTTCAACAAGTTGCATTCTTCCAGGAGTTCGATGATGATGCCATGTAAAACCTTTAGGAGTTGAACCATAACCTGCAGCCATATTTGCGGCAGCAAAATCTGCAACTCGATTACCTGTAGGCTTAATCATTATGTCATTTACTCCGCCTTTATAGAGACTTCCTGAGAAATCAGGAAATCCTGCGTTATCAAATGGAATGCCAGTTTTAGGATGGACTTTCCCTGCCAAATGACCATTTCTTACCCCTTTTAAGCCTATTGAGCTTCCAAAGGTTGCTGACTGAACAGCAGCATTCCCTTTACTTGGATTAATTACCACTCTTGGTTTTATCTTAGGAGGACTGCCGGATTTGGATTTACCCGCCACCATCTTTATCGGCGCTACAACTAACCCGACACTCAATGTATATTCAGTCCAGTAAGCCGTTTTTTCTCTTTGAGACATCTTACTTACCGCCTCCATCTCTTGATTTGCCTGCTCAATAGAAATAATACCAAATACTTCTAGTGTAGCGTTTGTTCTGCCAATTTCTCTTGCCCTTTGATCGAATTCCTCTTTAACTCCATTAATTGACACCGGTTCCAATAGCTTAATTAAATTCGTACCAAAATTGACAACGCCGTCAACAATACCCCCGCAGCATCCCCCGTCGCTTTCTATTTGCTGCCCACCTCCTCCTCCCGCACCTTGGCTACCTGCTTGTGCAGTATTAATACCTGTATTAATAGCACTCGATACTTTGGCAGCCCAACCCGCTAATTTAGTTACATTACTTAAACCACTTAAAATTGAAATACCCTGTGTTATCGGTTTTGCTTTTGAAGCCGTCACTACTACCGCCTCTAATGTTTTAAACGGGTCAATCACTACACCGCCGCTCGGGTCGGTGTTATTAACAGGATCGGCACCCATACCAACATACGGCGATGCAAACTGCTGAAAAGGATCTTGCTGCACCCATCTGCCTATCTGCGCATCATAATTTCTAAGAGCAAAATCATTCCAGCCTATGTCTTCATCCAATTCACTATAGGCTCCTTGATATAAATAATTATTCTGTAGCCGCCCCTCGTATATATCACCGAGTTTTTTACTGCTAAGTGTAGCTATCTTTAACCCGTAGGCATAGTAATGATTTTCTTCTGCTATATTTCCTTGCGTTATTCCTACCTGTAAGTTATCCCAATATACATAATCATTGCTTTGATTGCTCAGGTATATATACACATAACCATTCTTGGGTGCTTTGTAGTTAGTAGGGTTTAGTACAAGGTTACCGCCGTTGCCGCTTACCGTGGCTGCCACCTGCTGCTGTACCACGCCGCCGTCGGCTGCGGGTATCATGTTAAATCGTTCGTCAAAAAATATGGCTGTTAAAAATGCCTGCGGTGCATTGCCTGCCGGTGCGCTGCCATTGGGTTGTACCGCATTTATAAATCCACCCGCACCGCTTAGCTGTGTACTTATACTTCCCGTATTACCTTTTACTAATGCTCCGGTACCGCCGCTGCCGGTTATTGCCTGTATCAAACTTGTAAGTACGGTATTTACCATTGTACTGCTGTTGCCGCCTGCCGTACCCTGGTGGTAATACTGCGCCGTGGCATTTATCATATCTCCCGCCATTACTTTCTGCAATGTATTCGGTCCTATGTTTTTGCCGGTTCCCGTTCTGCTTACTTTGGCCGTGCTGTTACCCGTCCAGCCCGGTGGTTTATCAAATCTTGTTGCGGCTACTTCATTGCTTGCTCCCGTTTGCCCAAATATACTTTCTTCCAATACACTTCTGTTGGTTTCCATCGTAGCGGTATTACTTGCACTGTGTATTTCTTCGGTCAGTATCATTCGTACATTTTGTAAATAATCCATTACAAAATAATCGAACACGCCTGCCCCGCCACCCAAACCCCCGGCCCCTAAAGGGGAGTTGGGAAGTACTAAATTGCCGGCAACTATCAATGCATCTAAGCCATTCCCCTGCGATGTTGGTGTTATTACTCGTATGCGTCCTTCTTCAAAATTGATAGAGCTTACAGTGAAGGGTGTGATAACTGTTCCTGCAATGGTAGTAGTCTCTTCGTATATAAATTGATTGATGTAAGTTGTTATTTTTATTTTGTCTTCTGTTTCGGATGTAAATTTCCGTTGCAGTTTTTCGCCGTCGGCGCTGTACACAATTTTTATAGTTCCCTTACCCGCTATTCGTATTTCTTCGGGCTTATCTAAAAAATTATATTTTATACCATTCGCTCCTACTGTGTTGTTTAAATCTTTTGCATTCTTGTTCAGGTCGATAACTACATTACCATTGGCATCGTACACATAGTCAGGCGTTACACCATTGCTTCCGTCCTTGAAGTCTCCGAAGCCGCCGTTGGCTGTCGTGTTGGTCATATTATCCGTAACGCTTTGCAGCTTATTACTGAGTGAAGCGTAAGTGTAGGTAAGATTATCTACCGTTATGGGTGCGGCGGCTCCGGGCAGTACGCCTTTTTGCAACATATTCAGCAGGTTGCCGTTCAGGTCGTAAGTTATTTTTCCGCTTGTACCGTTTACTGAGAAATCCATACCCCCTCCGCCCCCTAAAGGGGGAACTTTGGCCCACACACCACCGAATTTCTGATTAAAGTCGGCGCTAACTAACCTGCCGGCGTTATCGTATGTGTAATCATATTTACGTTGTTCGTCATCGCCTAGTGTATTCCATAGCTGGCCGGTTACCTGCCCCAGCAGGTTGGCGTTTGCAAATACATTATCGCGGTTATCAAAACCCAAATACATACCGAAGAAATGCCCCCACTTATTATAGCTGCCGGGCGTTTTCAGCGCATAGTCTTTATTAATACCGGTTAGTTGGTTGTGTATATTGTAGCTGTAGTTTAATGATTCAAGACCCCCTCCTGCTCCCCCTGAAGGGGGAGGGTAGGAAGGGTCTAAGTATTTGGTCTTTATTCTTCCTGCGTCATCATAATCATAAGATGATATAGTTTTGAATGCGTTGGCGCCCCATTGTTTTTGAATGGACGTGGCCCTGCCTAATTTATCAAAAATATATTTGGTGAGTGTTTTAAAATTTTCGTATCCGCCGCCTGCCGCTGTATGGTCATTACAACTGCTGAGCATGCGTCCGTCAAAATGATATTGCAGCGTAGTAATATCAGTACCGCTTTTTATATTGTCTTCCTGTGTTTGTATAAGCGAGCCGCGTTCATCATAATAATGCGTAGCCGATAAAAAAAGCGTAGTACCCAATACCCTTGTCATACTGCCCGTGGGCATACTCGTGGTGCGGTTGGTTTTGGCAATGGCTTGTACATTGGGGTCGCCGGTATTATAAGCGGTTGTATTGGTAAAGCTGTTATCAAAACTTTTTACCTGCGCAAAACTATAGTCATCGTAAAACGCATATTTTAATACGGTACATACGGCGGTATTATTGAGATCGGCGGATGAAACGGGATTTCGTAAAACGGTAGTCGTAACATTTACCGGCGCCGAACCGGCGGCGGCATCTATCTCTGCTGTAAATTCATCGCCGGGCAGGCTTTCAAATTCGCCGCCTGCATCGGCCACCAAGTACACGGTATTGGTAGCTTTATAACTTGTTATACCGGCCTGCCGTTGATTCACCGTCAATATGGCTATTGGTTGTGCCGGGTTGGTAATGGTAACGGTACTGCTTACAGCCGCATTATTAATATCGGTTTGTAATTGAGCAACTGTTTTAGCGGTATTGTACAAGGTAGTAATGACCGGCCGGTCCAATTCATCATAAATATTGGCCGTCCATTGCGGAACCCCTCCTTGGGAGGCTTGGTTACCGTCCTGCATAAATACTACACGATCTCTTACATCATACAGCATCTGTAATGGCTGTGCACCCGGCGCTTTTTTCCATATCGTTCTTCCTTTATCATCATAGTTATACTGAAAGCATTGTTCATTTAATATCAACAGCCCGTTGGCGCCGGCAAAGGACCAACTGTTGGCGGCCAAATATTTTACACCTTCGGGTTGTATTTGATAGCGCAGCAAACCAAAATCATCATATACATTATAAGTACATATCCAGCCTGTGTATTCATTGGCCGGTACATCATCTAATTGTACTTTTTTCAATATAAGCTGACCGTTTTTATTGGTGTATTCAATTACCTGTTTTTGATTTTCATCTTTGTATGTCATCTTGTACAATGTGCCGGCCGGGTATACACCTTTGTACACGGGCGGGTTGCCCTGTATATAATCTACGGTAAACGATTGTACATTATCCGCAAAAGTATTTATATCATACACGGCAGAGTTACCGTTGCCTGCGGCCCAGGCAGTGCCGGGTTGTTTTACATTTGTTACCCTGTTCAGCGGGCTGTTATCGAATGTAATAGTAGAGAAAGCGGAAGTCGGTTCATTATAGTTAGTGGCGTAGTATTGTTGTTGGTCGGGAACCGGTGTGGTTTTATATTTTCCCGATTGCGTAGTGGTGGTATAAGGTAAGTAGCGTTTCGATTCACGACCGTAAGGATCGTATTGTGAAAACTGTACCATATCGCCCCATACACCATTGGCTACAGCAGGCGTGGCTGTCTCACGACTTATTCTTTCTGTTCCCCTTCCCAATCCATCGAGGTAAGTGGTGGTTTGTAATTTTTGCCCGATGGGCAATTGATCTACCGCCGTCCAGGTGGTAATATTGGTAGTAATTACATTATGCTCACGTATATAGTTAAGGTCTTCCCAATTGACGGAGACAACGGTTATTTTAATAACGTTGGAATAAATAAACTGCGAGAGGTTGTTGGTTGTTTTTCTGCGATAGTAAACGGTTTGTGAAAGCGGCGCTGAAAAAGTATAACTTGTTTGCGTAGCCCCGGCAATGGGAGTAAAACCGGTAACGGGCATAGTACTTTGTTCCCACTGGTAGGTAAGCCCTGTATTGGGAATACCCGCGGCAAACAATTCTACCAATTGATCCGGCACCTGGTTGTACGAAAAATTATAGTTGCCGGTAATGGTACCCGCTTTATGGCCGGGGTTCCATGTTGGTGTTTGGCCGGCAGCCATACTGATAATACCCACCAGGCTCAGTACTGTAAGGCATCCTTTGCGAATAATTTTTTTATATATCATTCTAAAGAAATTTTATTTTAAGGCCTCACCCCTGCCCTCTCCTGAGGAGAGGGGGAGGCGGCCGGTCGATTATAATTTATTGTTCAATAAATTCAGCGAATCATTTTTAAAACAATTTTTTTATTCATACTTATACTATCAATCAAAACTATTACTCACTCACAACAATTCTCAAATCAACACACATCTTCGCATAGCGAGGTTTGTGTGTTGGCCTTCCTTCCCCCTTGGGGGGAAGGTTAGGATGGGGCTTTATAGTTTGTAATACACTTTCAACGGAATAATAATCGGGTTGCCCGGCGGCAGGCTGCCCGAAACAAAACTCAGTTGACATTTACCGCTGGTTTCAATTTTCATACGATATACACTGTTCAGCAGCTTAAAAGAAACCAGTCGTGTTGTTTGCGGACGCAGGGAGCTTTCTTTTATTTTTCCTACGTATTGATCCACACTCCAGTTAATATTATTATTGTGCTGAACAATTAATTCCAATTGCGCACTATCTGTTTTATACGGGCTTACATACGAATTAAATAATTGCCAGCCATCCGATTTATTTACAGAAAAATTAACTGTGTCGGCTTTGTCCATAGCTGCGCTGTGATCTTGGGCAAAGGATTTATCAACTACCACCATCAGCATTATGGTAAAAAAAATTATTAACCCGGTTATTTTTTTATTTTTCATTTTTATTCTTTTATAAGTTATAAGTAAAATTCGATATCCCTATTACGGTGCCCGGGCTAACTGCCGCGCCGGAGGATAACTGCCAATTCATTTGACCGTTAGGATAAATGGTGATCACCCAATCGCGACCGCTTGATGAATAGAAAATTGTTCGGGTAGCAGACGGACGGCAAGTACCATATATGGTAGCTGCAGTATAAGATGAACCTGCCTGCATGGCACCGGAAGAATAAAAAACGAAATACCCCGAGGCAGTAGTGCCATTATTACCGATACTTCCCGTAACAATGGTATAACCCGATGAGGCAATGTAAGAGCATTGCGGTGTCGGGCAAAGCGCATCATCCGGTCCCACATCCGACCATCTTGTCTGATTATATGTAGGGCTGTTGGGGTTCATATCCGTTTCAAAAACCAGCAAGTGCATTACCCCCGCTACATTCTGACATTGTCTTGGTGCGTTTTCCAACCAGGTCCAGTCCGGATCGTAGTCAATTACACAAACGGCATTGGCCGGGTCGTTCACATAGGAATCCGCATTGGCTTCCAAATCATCAATCGCCATTGTATCGACATAGCCTTGCGAAATAACGGATGAATAACGACCTGCAGGTACCGTATAAGTTACCAATCCGCCTTTCATTCCGATGCCGCAGTTTTCGGTGGTATCGGTAACGGAAAGTGCTGCGTTATAATAAATAGTTTGACAGGCGCCGTTAGCATTGGCAAAAGTTTGCCCGTTGGCAAGTAAGTATTGCTCCGCTTTAGCATCAGCATCGGCTTGGCTGATGGAAGATGAAAATGTATTGGCCGGCACTCTAAAGGCTGTATCGCCACCCTGGCCGGTTGCGCAATTATTCTTTGTAAATATTTCTCTTATCAAGTGATTGTAATAAGTAACCGGGCAGCCGTTTTGTTTGGCTGCGGAAATATTGTTGTACTCATGCATTTTTACAATATTCTTTTTTTCATCTTTTACAAACTGCAAGCGGCCTAATTTATCATATTCGTAATACGTGATGCGGTTATTCTCATCGCATTCCGATGTTTTACCAATCAGCGGATCATAGGTCATGGTACGCATCCTTGCCGTTTTAGGATACAAACGCAGTTCATCAATATTGCCGCTGCCGGCTACCGTTACAGAAGCAGCTCCCTGCGCTATGGCATATTCGTAATAAGTAAACCCGTTATACGATGGAGCCGATTTTATTAATGCAGCACCGCCCGAAACGGTAATACCGGCCGTAGTTGCCCAGAAAGAAAGCGTATAAGGTTTTGATGTATTGAGTGCTGATACAGAAAAACTTTTACCCGGTGATAAAATAAATGCATTGGAGCCGGTGATACCACCGGTGGTAACAATGGATGGTGTGCCGGTTAATGTCCAGTTACCCAAGCCACTTGTTTCAAAACTTGTATAGGCTGATTTATCTGTAGTGGCATCTGCATTAATAACCGAAGCGGCTATATACTTATCATTATAATCATAAATATTATTGATGGTGCGCCCGCCTTCATCTTTAACGCCTGTAAGGTTTCCCGTAGCATCATAGGTAAAGGTTTGTAGGATTTTGTATTTAGTAGCATTTGCAATATCCCCCGGACCTCCATAAGGGGTCGTAGAAGATATGATTCCGGGCTGTTGAAATCGCTGCTCAAGTATTCTCAAGGGTTTGATATCGCCGTTACCCATTTGTATAAATTCCGTTACGTTTTCACTTAAAACTTTATAGCCTGTCTCGCCAGATTTTACAACCATATTGATCGTAGTTACCGGTAAAGAGATTATATTATTTTGAGCCAATGTTTGTATCAGAATTCCATATTGCGAAAAATTGTAGTCGGCGGTATATTTAAAGCTTTTATAATTAATATCACCATTACTTTGCTTTGTCCATATTGTCTTAGGTTCGTAATTATTTCCAAAATAGCTGTCGACATTATATTCATAGCCGGTGACTTTTTCTGTAAACTGAGAAGGGTCATCTGTTTTATAAATTATTTCGTAACTACGCGTTAACTCCGTTCTGCCTGAATACATGCCGTAAAAATCAACTTTCATATCTCCGTTGGTTGATGTAACAAACCCGGGAGTATGGTTTGCCGGATCAGTCCATTTAGTGTTTCGCAAAGACCGGCTTGTTACCACTTCGCAGTTGCAGGAAACAATACCGCTGGGCACGCCACTTATATTGTCACACGGGATAGTACGTGTTCCTGAATTAGGACTGCAAGGGCTAATAATATGTTTAGCATTAGCATAACTATATTCATTCGTATCTTTCTTTATCATATTTCCTGTTGCGTCATATACTATAGTACGTTTGGGCAAGCCATAAGCCCAAGTAGCAAAGCGTTGTTTAGCCGAATGAACAGGATTGTTTTGTACCCATATCGGGTAATCATCTTCACTTGTAAATTCCTGTATGGTTTTACCAATGGCGCCCTGGTTTTCCACTACCTCTACTCTTTTAAACTGTGCCGGCAGCGGTGCGGCGCTGTTTAAATCAAAATTATAATAAACGGTGGCTGTATAATCCCTGGCCTGGTCGCCAATACAGCTTACAAGCACCTGTGCCACGTCAATGACCACAGCAATAATTATTGCAGCGGGTGAGCCGCCGGAGAAGGCAGTTACCGCATCTTTAATAGTACTGAGAATAGAAAGGACATTCAGGACAGCCGATACACTCTCCATTGTTTTTTGATAGGTTGTCAGATTGATGGCCTGCTGTTGGTTTAAAATACCCGGGTGCTCAAAATGCCAATAACATCTGCCGAAAATTCCATATCTAAGGGGATTCCAATGATAACTTTTATACTCCGGTTTGTACTGGTTATAGCTTATCACTTTATTGTCCGGCATTTCCAACCCCCACATTGATGAAGTGCCGACTTGGTCCAGTATATAATTGTATTTGCTGATAATAGGATTATCGCAACCGTTGGAATAACCGCCGTCGGTTGAACTTGTTTGCGATACATGCACGCCGCCCACATTGGTAGCAGCATTTCCGGGAATGGTGCCGGTATTTTGTTCGTATGTATAAGTGAGCGTACCGCCGGTAGGGTATATAATTTGTTTCAGCAAACCGTTTTTTGCATAACCCGGTTTGGCGTTTAAGTAAACACCCGGTGTACTTTGGTTTAAAAAACACAGACCTCTTATCCGGTTATACCCTTTAATACTGTTGATGGGAGCATTGAGAGGTATGTCTTCATTAAAAAAGCCCTTAGTATTGCTGCCGTTATAAAAACCCCAGATATCTTTGCTATATGTAAACGGGGCCGGTACAAAATCATCGGGCAAATTAGAACCCGTATAATAATCAAAAATATAGGGTGGTGTATCTTCTTTTAAATCCACCCCTATTTTTCGTACGGAGAGCAAGCAGAGACGGGCTACTTTTTTTTGAAAGTCGCTGACCGGTGTGCCGTACCGGTTCAAAATAAAATAACTTGTATTCAATTCATGTTTGGAAAGATATCTTCCCTGGTAAGTAACATCTACCGATGATAAAATAGTATCGCCGATTAAATCGACACGCGGCTTTCCGTAATTAAAAACAACTTTATGCCCTTCGGGGTATATGATAGAATCGATTACAGGCGATTTTGTTTTAGAAACTTTATGTGTAATAATACCATAATCCTTGGTGCTGTTGGGGTTATTAGTTTTACCGGTTTTATTATAACTGATATCTTCACCCGCCGTATTATTTATATTCCTGTCTGTATAAAATAAATTTACTGCCCGAATCGGAACTACTAAGGGGTCTTTAATTTCCGTTAAATACCAACCGCTGATCACCCAGGGTTTTATTGTTGAAGCATCATCAAATGCGGATTGGTAGTATACTTTATCATTTTTAAATTTCGGCGCGGCTTGTCGGTAATTAAAGTATTCATCGGTGTATGCCATCTGCAATACTTTTGTCAGGCCGTGCTTACTGAATTTGTAAATCAACCCGTCTACATCCTGTATGGTGAACGAAGTTATGTTTGTCCGAATACCAATCAGGTTGTCATCACGCTGAAAGGTTATTTTCATTTTGGTATCGCCCAACGAATGACAATTGCCTATATCGGTAGGGTCCAATACAAACATACCGGCCTTACCGTTGAACTGGAAAGAAAAATAATCTAATTGCCTGTCCTCAGCAGTAATATTTTTTTGTGAGTAGAGTTGATTTTTCCAGCCATAGATCGGGTAGGTTGGTAAAGCGTTGGGACAACCGTTATAAGCCGGTACGGAGGCATACAAAATACCTGAGGGGTATTTTGTAATATCACCATCAGTACCGTCTCTTTTTACCTGGTCATCGGGTTCGCCTACCTGCATACGGGTAATTACACCACCGGCAATCATGCTCCATCCCTGTCCTGCATTGGATGCTACATCATTTACCCGCAAGCCATTACCCGAATTGTAGGACAATGCTACAATAGAGTTCAGCCGGCTTTTATTATCCTGCCAACTGAATATAGGTAACGAAAAAGTAGCGCTGCCGGTTTGCAGGTTTACCTGCGCCTGCGTCTTTGCAAATAAAAGCAGGGCTGCAATAAATACAATCAAACGATTCACCATAAAAAGAATTTTCTTTTTAATAACTTATAATTCTACCATCCTGTTAAATAAAAAATTAACTGCTCCTCTATTTTTTCAACATCATTTTCTTCAGTTCATCCAATTGATTTTTCATTTCCTTCATCTCGTTGTCGCGTTTTTCCATTTCGGTAATTTTTTTGTTTTGTTCTTCCGATTTTTTATTAAGGTCAATAATATAGAGTGTCAGCTCTTCTATCTTTTTTAATAACACGGCCTGGTTATCACCCAAGTTCAGCCCGTCTTTTTCTATTTCTTCGGCCGATGGTACATCAGGTAAATGATTATTGGCTTTGATAAATTTTTCTACTTCTATGAGTGATGGTAGTTTGTATTGCTGATGAAAAACATAATCGGGCCAGACAGCCTGGGTTACTTTTATTTTTTTTGTTTTAATGCCTTTGTCTACAAATAATTTGTAATCGGGATCGGTTGTAACGGTTATACCGATCCCTACATTACCGGCAAAGTAACCGCCGCCGTCAGCGGGAATTCTGAAAATATCTGTACCGGTACTGTTCTGTACTTTCAGCATATCGCCTGTTTGCGAAGCCTGTCCTTTCAACAACATTAAAGTTGTTGCAGCGGTTTGGTTCATATGTTCAAATGTGTAACTGTCGGTTGAGCCGGGATCTAAAAACCCGCTATTAACCATCCACTTTGCATGCTTATTGGTATAATACCATACGGGGCTGGCGTTGAAACTACCAAGCTCTAATGAGCCACCGCCGGCAGCAGTAAAGGATAAACCTGAAAAACCGTTACCGATATTACTTATTGCTATTGCAGGATTATTTGTCTTGTTATCTCCGTCAATGGAGAGTAAACTTTGTCCGTAGGTTACGCCATCGGTTGGTTTTATTTTTATGAGAGAGGTACCCGCAGCATTTTGCAGTTCAAATGTATTGGCCGTTGGTGTCGCAATAGATTTTAGTCTAAGTGCCGGTTGTGTTGTGCTTGCCATTAAAATATCAAGCTTAGCTGTAGGTGCTGTGATACCACCAAGACCCACATTCCCTGTATTAAAATATATATTTGATGTAAGTGTAGTCCATTGCGAAGAACCGCCGCCACCTGCAGGAGCCCAAGTAGGTGCAGCATTGGGCCCGGCGCTTGTTAATACCTGGCCGGATATACCCGCTGCATTGTTTGGCATTAATGCACCGGAGAATTTAACATTACCGGTTACATCTAATTTTTCTGTGGGGTCATTGCCTAAACCAAAATTTCCGGCAGCAGAAAATCTTGCCCTTTCCGCACCTCCAATATAAAACTGAAGGGGATTCGGTGTATAAAATACAAGATTTCCCGCAGACGAACCGGTAGTCATTACTGATGTTCCCGCAGGCCAGCAACAATTTCCCGTCGGATAATATTGCAACCCAAAAGAATTTGCGCCATCACCTACAAGCATCTGAGCAAGTGTGGTGCCCGTAGTTTTCACTGCTGCTGTAGGGCTATTATTACCTGACACTTCAAGTAGGGATTGAGGATTGGTAGTACCAATACCTACTTTGCCGGTATTCGTTAAACGCATACCTTCTGTTTGCGAATTAGCTGCTGTACTGTATAAAAAAGCAAGATTTCCTGTACCGTTTACATTACCAATTCCGCTCAATGTTTCGCCGCTTCCTCCCATAAATAAGAAATTGGCGCTTGCACCGTCTACTACAACACCCCTCGCCGCATTATTAATTCGAAGTCGTATAGAACTTGGGTTTTTTGCAGTTATTATATCAATGCCGTCTGTAGTGGCATTTGTTGTATAACGTGAAAAAGTTCCGTTAATATCCCATGTGCCGCCGACAGTACTGCCATAAGTAAATCCGGTGGCGCTTTTTATCATACCGTTTACATCAAGTTTTTGTGCAGGGGCTGCTATACCAATTCCTACGTTACCTGTGGTAGGGCTAATTAAAAACCTGTTGGTATGTGTTAATGGTGTTGTGGTTCCGGCTGCTTCCGAAATAGTAAAAAGGCCTGCATTATCAGAATTGATTGCCCATATTTTCCCGTTAGTTGCTGTTGTATTTCTTAAATAAATGGTTGGGCTTGTTACGGTATTTACTCCCGTACCCCAGTTTATCTGGGCGCCTTGTATAGAAAGTTTAAATCCGGCGCTATTGGTGGATGCGACAGATGCATTACTGGCAGTAGTGCCGTTTACCAATGTATTTCCGGTGGCAGTAGCAGGCAGCTGTGCTTTCGCACTTACTATACAAAGAGCGGCTATGATACAAAAAATAAGTTTTCGCATGTCGTTGGTTTTAATTTTTACTTTTAAATTTTTATTAACTTGAATTGTTTAATTTTTTCCCTTTCGCTTAAAAGCTATACCCTACCCTGAATTTTAAGGGTTCGGTTACCGGCAGTTGCTCCCTGTATAAAAAATCATAAAGCAATTGCAACTTTGTCTTCTTAAAAAATTTACTTTTAATAGAAATAGTTTTCGAAATACCCAATAAGGCGCTTTTTTTCCATACACTCGGGTTGTACAAGCTCCTTACTTCACTAAAAGATTGCTGGTAATTGTATTCGAATCCGCCGGCTGTATAAAAACTATTTTTTATTTTAAACTCCATAAATGACCGTAGTGATAAACCTTCTCCGCTAATTCTTATATGCTGAATGTTTTTGCCCCATCCCATTTTAACTGATGAACCGATACCTATTATATTACCCTTGTCATTCAATTTGTATCCGGCTGAAAATCCAATATCCGTTGTTGTGGGGAAGAAAAAATTCGTTTTCTGCGTTTGCAGATTAGTGCCGATTTCTAACCGTTGCTTAAAACTTTTTGTTTTTATATTTTTAGGCTTAAAGTCAGGCATATCCAAATCATCGCCGCCGCCGTAACTGTTTAGCTTATTCCTGAGTTGGTCTACGACACCTTGTGCAGATTGCAGGTTCTTTTGTATCACAGATGCAAAGCGGGGAGTATTCATTCCTGCTTGGCTGCCGATAAGTGAAAGCACTTGACTTCTTGTTTGCAGTCCTGCAAAACCGGTTTGTGCTGTTTGTCCACCGATATTCATACCGGTTCCACCGGGCATTGGAAAGAAAGAAGCTAACATACTGTTCTTTGCAAAGAATTCTTTGAAGGCGGGTTGTTTCATTGCCCAATCAATTAGTTTTCGTTGCAGCTTCTCGGGGTTTTCTAATATTTCTTTATATTCTCTTGCCTGTTGCTGGTAATAGTAGACGCTTTTTTTAAACTGCTTTAATTCTTTTACCATACCAAATTTCTCTAATTGCTCTTTCAGTTGCTGTCTTCTTTGCTTTAGTATTCGTTGTATTTGTTCGGTACTGTTTAGTTTGCCCTGCAGTGCGCTAAGATTGGTCATGCTTTTTTGCAGCTTATCATTCAGTGCTGCGGTATTCAGCAGTTTGTTTTCTTTTATAAAATTAAAGGCGGTACCGAGTGAGTCTAATTTGGAGCTGTATACATTGGTTTGGGCGGTAAGCTTGCTTAGCTTGGCGGCAGTTTTATCTTTCAGTTCTTTATATCTTCCCTGTATATCGCCAAACAATTCTTTGGCTGCTGCCGAATCTTTTTTTAATAATTTTCGGTACAGCTTCTTTTCCTGTCTTTCTAATTTGTTTAAATATTTTTCTGTTTGTTGGGTGAGTTTCTTGTCTAAGTTGGCTGCTTTGTCTTCTACTTTACCAAATACTTTGTCGGGGAAATTGATTATTCTGTCAGGGAGTGAGGTGCTGTCCTGCGCTTTGCTCTGCAGGGTGCTGAGCAATAATAAGGCTGCTATAGTAAGCAGTACAGTGCATTGGTGGTGGCGCAGTTTTCTCATTTAGGTGGTGGCCTCTCCCTAACTCTCGATTTATCGGGAGAAAAAGAGAATATCCTTTATTTATTTTTTTAATGATGCTTGGTGTTTGTCATCATCACCGTTGGTTTGCACAGGGTGGATTAGCCTCACCCCGCGAACTTCGTTCCTTCCCTTCGCATTGCTCGGGAACTCCTGAGGAGAGGGAGTGAGACAGTCTTTTTATTCGTTTCGGTTTTGTTGTTGCTGCAGCTAAACTATTATTTTTTTATTTATCTTTTTACAAACTTATTAACTCCGTCTTTATACCTACGAGGCTCCGTATTTAAACGGATATCTTTCCTCTCAAGCTTTTCTATTCACTTTTTTCCTTATACCTTTCTCCTTATACCCTTATCCTTTTCCCTTACCCCTTCTCCTTCTACCTTTTCCCTTCACTGACCAAAGCTATTCTTTCTGCTTATTCAATCCCTGAGGAAAACACCATAAAAAAATGTTGTTTTTCGGGAAAGGCAATTCAAATTTTATAATTATCGGATATGAATTATCCGCACCCGCACCCACCCCCGCCCGACTGAACGTCGTTCGGGCGGGCCCGTCAAATATTTTCCCCGAGTAGTTATCCTCGCCTCCCGCAATACGGGACAGGCTCTCCATCGGAGGGGATAAGCAGTTTCTTAATCGTAAAGAGCCGGATAAAACTAATAGTCCACTCCCGATTTTCCTATACCCGGTTAGTTGTATTTTTTAGTTGAGGGTAATTTTGTATTGAAAATAAAAACTCATTTTGAGTTATATCCCGCATGACTTTCATAATCTGTCGGCCCTTTACTGTGATTACCTGTTTGCAATGGCTGCGTCATTGCCAAGTCATATCCTAAAGTTGCTCTCACCGAAAGGTAATGCTGATATTATTCCCCTGTTATACACCCCTTATCCCGATTATCCCGCAGTCCCATCTCCGTTAGTCATTAATCCATTAACTTCGGGAATAATAAAAATTGACAAATGAAAAAGCTATTATTTCTTTTTCTCTTGCTGCCGTTTGTAACCACAGCGCAAAAAAAACAAATCACTTTAGAAGATGTATATAAAAAAGGCACCTTTCGCGGCGAGTTTATAAAAGCCGATTTTGGGGAACCTGAAACGGACCCTGAAGTAAAAGCTGCGGATTTGAAAGATGAAACCGGTAAATCCATCGGCGAACCGGAAGATATAATTTTCAGTACCAAATACCCCAACACAGTTATCATAAAAAAAAATGTGGAGCCTATTTACCGGCATTCTTCTAAAGCCGTTGTTTATTTGTATGATGCAGCGTCAAAAAAATTGACCAAATTAGATACGGCCAAGGTCATGCACCCCGAACTTTCTCCCGACGGCAGTAAGATTGCTTTTGTAAAAAACAATAACCTGTATATCTATGATATCGCTTCTGCAAAAACAAAAGCCGTAACTACTGACGGTAAATGGAATTTTATCATCAACGGTAATTGCGATTGGGTATATGAAGAAGAATTTTCTTTTACACAAGCCTACCAATGGAGCCCCAAAGGAAATTATATAGCCTATTACCGTTTTGATGAAACCAACGTAAAGGAATACAGCTTTACCGTATTTGACAACACCTATAATAAAGAATACCGGTATAAATATCCTAAGGCCGGCGAGGAAAACTCCAAAGTGGAAATACATATTTATGATGTAGCCAATAATAAGGATGTAAAAGCTGATTACGAACAGGGCGATATTTACATACCGCGTATTAAATGGACGCGGAATGATAATAAGTTGGTAGTGTTTTGGATGAATCGTCACCAGGATAATTTAAAACTGCTGCTGACCAATGCGCAAACAGGTGCTGCCAATCTTTTATACGAAGAAAAAAACAAATACTACATTGATATAAATGATGATTGGAAATTTCTGAACGATGGAAAAACTTATTTTTTTACAAGCGAGATGAACGGTTTTAATCATATTTACCTGTACGGTATGGACGGAAAAACCAAAACACAAATCAGCAAAGGGGATTATGAAGTAACGGAAATTAACGGGGTGGATGAAGTAAACAAGCAGGTGTACTATACCATGGCTTATCCCCGGCCTATGGACAGAAATGTTTTTGTAACGGATTTCTCCGGTAAAAAAACAAAACAACTTACTTCGGGTGAGGCATGGAACGCAGCGGAGTTTAATAAATCATTTACCAAAATGGCCGTTCGCACTTCTACCATCAATACACCCGCATCGGCTGTATTATATAACCTGGCAATTAATAAAAAGAAAGAAGTAACTGCAAGTATAGTAAAACAATTGGGAGATAATGCCAAACTGAAAGCAAAAATAGCAGAGTATGAAACCGGGAAATCAGAGTTTGTTAAAATACCCAACAGTAAAGGAGATACTTTAAACGGCTGGATACTGAAGCCGGCCAATTTTGATCCTTTAAAAAAATATCCGGTATTGTTTTGCAATTACGGCGGGCCGGGATCGCAGCAGGTGGCCAATCGTTTTGGCGCTACCAATTTTTGGCATCAATTGATGGCGCAAAGAGGTTTTATTGTAGTGAGTGTTGACAATACCGGTACGGGTTATCGCGGCGAGGAATTTAAAAAGAAAACATATTTGCAATTGGGCAAGTATGAAATAGAAGATCAAATAGATGCTGCGAAGTTTATCGGTAACATGTCCTTCGTCGATAAAAACAATATAGGTCATTGGGGCTGGAGCTATGGCGGCTTTATGAGTTCGCTGGCCATTACAAAGGGCGCTGATGTATTTACGGCGGCGGTAGCGGTGGCACCTGTTACTTCGTGGCGGTATTACGATAATATTTATACCGAAAGATACATGCGTACACCGCAGGAAAACGCAGCGGGCTATGACGATAACTCTCCCATCAATCATACCAATAAAATAAAAGGCAAATATTTAATTATTCACGGCACAGCCGATGACAATGTGCATTTTCAAAATGAAACACAAATGATAACCGCCCTTGTTAAAAATAATATTGATTTCGACATGGGTTATTATCCTAATAAAAATCACGGCATTTCAGGACAGGGAGATAACACTACTTTTCACCTGTGGAGTAAAATGACCAATTGGATTTTTAAAAATCTCGGTAACAATAATACAATACCGTACTCCGGCAGCACGGAGAAACCAAAAGGGTTTTAATAATTTTTTTATTAAAAATGATTAAAGACGCCAATGGCGCCTTTTTTATTAGTGCATGCGTATGGTTATAATAAAATAGAAAGTAATAAATAAAAAATGATCGGGTTCCGTAGAAACGGAACCCGATTTGATCAAAACCATTAAACCTTATCTTATGAAAATTCTAATATAAAAACAACGGATTTATGAAAAAGGTTCGCTTAAATAAAAGTAGACAAAAAAATGGGTCCCGTGGAAACGAGACCCGCTCTAATCAAAACCATTAACCATTAAACCTTATCCTATGAAAATTCTAAAGTAAAGACGATGAAATAATGAAGAAAGGTTGCAATAAATACAAAAGGCTTTAAAAAAAACCATTAACTCTTCCGGGCCTCGCCGGCAAGCATTAAACCGCATCGTATGAAAATTCTTAAATGAGTATTCGAAAACAAAGAAAAAGGTATGCAGTAACTGCAAAAAGGTTTAAAAAAGAAGAGGGTCTCGTGGAAACGAGACCCGCTCTAATCAAAAACCATTAACCATTAAACCTTATCCTATGAAAATTCTAAAGTAAAAGTCGTTAAAACTTTTTAAAAATATGCAACGCTATCAGTTTTTTTTATGCCCGTTTTAGTCATTGTGTCCTGTATACACTCTTTTTTTGATTGAAATCAACACAAAAAAAATGAGCAATAATTCCGCAAACGTTTGCAGGATGAGAGAATTGAAACAACCAATTACACTTACTTTTGTTATGCATACAGATATGAAAAAAATAATAGTAGCCATCACAGGTGCAAGCGGAGCAATTTATGCAAAAGTGTTATTGGATAAATTGCTTTTATTAAGAAAAGATTGGGAGCAGGCCGGAGTTGTTATGACAGAAAACGCAAAGGAGGTTTGGAAGACTGAACTTGAAAATGAAGATTATAAAAAATATGATTTGCAATTTTATAATACCAATGATTTTAATGCGCCGTTTGCTTCCGGTTCCGGGCAGTATGAAACAATGATCATCATTCCCTGTTCAATGGGTACCATGGGCAGAATAGCCTCAGGTATTTCCAATGATTTGATTACCCGGGCAGCAGATGTTATTTTAAAAGAAAGAAGAAAATTAATTTGCGTGGCAAGAGAAACACCGTACAATCTTATTCATATAAAAAATATGGAGACCATTACACTCTCCGGCGGTATTATTTGTCCTGCTACACCGTCATTTTACAGTAAACCAAAGACGATAGAAGAGGCTGCCTCGACAGTGGTTGACAGAGTTCTTGATTTAGCCGGTTTTAATATCAACAGCTTTCGGTGGGGTAAATAATACCGAATATTCAGATGTAAACAGTTCAATCAGTTCTCTGTCGGCATAATACTATTTAAGATTTTCACGTAGTCCTTCGGACTACTTAGTAAATCAAGATGGTAATATAGTTTAGCTATCGCAAATTTTACTTCTGCAGTATTTCATTGACCCATTTTAGCGCCAGCGAAAATTGCTCTTTTTCAGAAATATTTGTGTTATCTAATTCCAATGCACTCTTAGCTTTTTTTAGGGGGCTTACTTCGCGGTGAGAATCTATATAGTCCCGCATTTCTAAGTTAGCTTTTACTTCTTCAATTGTTATATTGGGATTCTTTGCATACAGCTCTTTAAATCTCCTTTCCACTCTTACCGCATTATCCGCCGTCATAAATATTTTTAATTCGGCCCTGGGAAAAACAACCGTGCCTATATCGCGGCCATCCATTACAATTCCTTTTTTGGCCCCCATCTTTTGTTGTTGTGCTACGGCAAATTCTCTTACTTCCTTTATGGCAGCTACATCACTTACTTTTTCGGCAATTACAAGGTCCCTGATAACGTACTCAACATTCTCATCGTTCAAATAAATTTCAGTCTGTTTGCTCACGGCGTTATAAACAAATTCAAGATTAATATTTATCAGCGCTTCCTTTACTTCTTTGGTTTCCGTCCAGTCAATATGATTGCGCAAAAAGTATAATGTAATAGCCCTGTACATAGCGCCGCTGTCTACATATACATAGCCCAATTCTTTGGCCAATTGTTTTGCCAATGTACTCTTCCCGCAACTGCTCCATCCGTCTATGCTTATAATTATTTTCTTTTCCGCCTTCATAATACCGAATATAAGATGTAAATAGTCCAATCAGTTTTCTGTCGGCATAATACCATCTAAGATTTCCACGCAGTCCTTTGGACTACTTAGTAAATCAAGATGGTATAACATGTCAAAGTAAAAGCAAATACAGCTAATAAAAAAAGCCCCTGCAATATAAATATTGAGGGGCTTGTTCTCTATTGGTTTCAGTTCTACTGACGTAAATTATTCTTTTACCATCTTTTGGCTCAATACTCTTTCATTATCAAGCGTCACTTCAACCTGGTAAATGCCTCTTGGCAGTCTGTCCAAATCTTTAACAGAAAGGAAATTGGTACCGCGAGTTGTATTAATACGGGCAGAAGAAACTACCTGGCCGTTTATATTAGTTACTTTAACAAATAAAGGATTAGGAGACTGCACATCTATCTGCACATTTATTTGTCCTTTAAACGGATTGGGCCATACCTGCAAAGATTTAGTTTTACTCAGTCATACGATTACCGTATTTGAAGTCGCATACTTTCCGTCAATGTCAACAGCTTTTATGCGGTAATAAACAGCTTTAGACTGCAACAATGCTTCTATATTATCATCTCCTTTATAAGTAGTAGTAATATTTCTGTTACCTGTAGCCGGTTTTGAACCTACAGATCGGAAACTTATACCATCAACACTCCTCTCCATTACAAATTCTTTTGTATCAACCTCATTTTCTGCAATCCACGTAAGTGCTACAGTTTTATTAGAAGTTTTAACCTGTAGAAAGTTTTAATGTATGTACTGCAAGTGCTCCGCCGCCGGGGCCTGTGATACCCGCATCTAAATCCAATCTTGATTCGCCCGGCAATGCTAAAGTGAAGATATCTGTACAACCTGTTGGTTTGTTTACATCACTATTATTAGCAGCTGTGCTGCCGGCTGCATTTTTTGTAGTAAAAATTGCCAATCCGGGCAATGTAGTGTACCTGATAAGATAATTTGAACCACCGGGTGCAACAGGCACATTATCTATAAAGTAAAATCCGTTTGCATCAGTTACATCCGAGCCTACTGCAACATCATCCCCAGTACAAGGCAATCCATCTAAGCCGGGGCTATACAAAGTAGCAGTTACACCCGGTTGGCCATTTTCAAATGCATCTTGGATGCCGTTGCCGTTTACATCAACCCATACCCTGTTACCTACTGAACTTGTAGCAGTAAAGGATAAAGCATCCATTTTAAGAAAATCACAAGTGATTGACATTTGCGGGCTTGTAGTAACAGTGCCGGCCGGAACAACCGCATTAATTGAATAAAAACCCAATGCAAACGGAGCAACCAGAACATCTGTTGTTATAGCCTGAGATACACTGCTTATTACATTTGAAGAGGCGTCTAAAAAAACAATCGAAATCTTAGGATCGCAACTTTGTCCTGGTGTTTGTGTCCCAAAATATCCCGAAAAAGTTACAACCGTACCGGGTACCAAAGAAGTAAAGCTTTGCGATGCTAATGCAGTCCCGCTTACAGGAGATAAAACAGCGTTATAGTCACCGCAAATTTGGTAACCCCCGCCGGCGGGAAAATTAGCGTTGACAGTATTCCAACCGATAGTACTTGCTATTTCAAAATTTCCGTTAACAAGTAAATTGGACGGACTGTTTACAGCGCCGCAATCTTGTGCGGTAACACGTCCATTAGACACGGCAAGCAAAATAATGATCAAAGATATTTTGCTTACAGTCAAAGATTTTTTTAGTAAGAAAGAAAAAACATTTTTCCTTCCGTTTTTAGTAAAGGTTGTCCTCATATTATTTTTGATTTAACTAATTACAAAATAATTAACGCGAATCGGTAATCACGGAAATAAATGGACATAAGCCTTTACACGGATGCATGGATGGATGGTGTTTTAGAGGTGAAGCAACTTATAAAATACTGATTTTGTATTTTATAGAGATTAATCGGAGGAAAGGACTGTTGGGCAGAAATTCTCAGGATGGGTTGGATGCAGATTGGCTGTAAAGTAAAAACAAAATAATCGAATATGCAAATTTTGTGAGTAAAAAAAGTTTCATTGTTGCAACAGTAACCCCAAACCTAATACTCACTTAGTTCCAAAACCAAAAAATAAAAGCAAAACTGAAATACAACTCACGGTTCTTTTTACCCTATTTACTGAAAAAATTTTCAAAAGGCTCCTTCAAAACTGATTTTGAAGGAGCCTCGCTTACTTATTTGCTCCTCGGTCAAAATTATTGCTTCACCAGCTTCTGAGTCAATATCCTTGCATTATCCATTATCATTTCAATATGGTACAGTCCTTTAGGCAGCCTGTCAAGCTCTTTCACTGATATAAAATTAATGCCCCTGGTAGTATTAAAAGTATTTGAAGCAACCAACTGACCGGTAGTGCCGTATATTTTTACAAATAAAGGCTTAGATACCTGAACGTTTACCTTTATATTAATTTGGCCTGCAAATGGGTTCGGCCACACTTGCAGAGAAGCGGCATTATTCAGGTTTACAATAACCACATTTGAATATCCTGTTTTACCATCAATATCGATTGCCGCGATACGATAAAATATAGTAGTACTGTTAGCCAAGTCTTTTAAATTATCCGAACCGGTATACTTTGTTGTAATATTCGTATTCCCCGCAGCAGGTTGAGAACTTACTGCTGTATAATTTACACCGTTCGTGCTGCGTTCAATTACAAAGGTCTTCGTGTTTAATTCATTCTCAGCATACCATGTAAGATTTACCATATCGGTCGAACCAACTGAAGCACTCAACGTAAGATTGTGTATGGGCAATGAACCGCCGCCGGGATTAGTAATTCCGCCGTCTAAATCCAACCTTGTTTGACCGGGGTTCAATGTAAATAAATCAGTACATTTTGTAGAAACGTTCACATCACTGTTATTCTCTGCGTTACTGCCCGTTGCGTTCTTAGTTGTAAATACCGAGAATGCCGGAAGTGTGGTAAATTTTATAAAGTAATTTGTACCGGGTGTTGTAACGGGAATATTATTAATCATATAATTTCCTGCAGCATCTGTTACAGCCGAACCTACTGCTACATCATCAGGTGTATTGGGCAAACCGTCCGGGCCGGGTCTGTATAAAGTAACCGTTACACCACTCTGTCCTGTTGTTTCCGCCGGATCCTGAATTCCGTTTCCGTTTTGATCTATCCAAATACGGTTACCTAAAGAAGCAGGTAAATACAATGTACGGAAGCAAATATCATCTAAAGCATAGTTATGTGCTCCCGCCGCCGCATTTTTATTGCGAATGCTTATCTCAAGCGTAGTTACTCCCGCAGGAATTGTATAAGAACCGCATATTTGTTGCCATGCACCCGTAGCTCCCGCAAGAGCAGCAGACGCAATTTCTATCTCTCCTGCACCGCTCTTTACAAAAAGCGCTGCTGCAGGCGATGTATTATCGACCCTTGCGGCCCAAGTACAAAAAGAATAAGTTGCGCCGGGCGTTACATTTACGGTTTTGAACCATGCCTTAGCAGTCGGGGTCGTTGTATTTCTTACTACCATTTGAAAATTACCCGTACGCGGCGCAAATCTGCCGAAAGAAGTATTCATGGCATAGGGGTTATTTACTACTTGGTAATTACCGGTAGTTGTTCCGGCAGTAAAAGCGGTTTGTCCTGCGCCGGCAATAAAATTTTTATCAGTGTATGTACCGGTCGATGTATTATAGAATTTATTTTCGAAACCGCCATAATAGCCGTCAGCATTAGTCAAAAAATTACCCTGGCAACCCGGGGTTGTTCCGCCGCAATCGCCCGGCGTTCCGTAAATATGCAGTCTCAAATATTTTGTTTCACTTAACGCAAGATCATCGCCGCCCCATACAGTACCGGAAGGTGCGCCGCAAGGGCTTCCACCCTCTCTCATCAATACTCTTACCAGTACATTTTCCAATGCAGCCGTTGCATTATTGATTCTCAGTATCGGGGCATTATTGGCTACATTGGCTGAAGATGCGCCGGAAACAGTAAAGTTCGTTCCGTTAATACTGTTCAGACCGTTTACAAAACATTTCCATACTCCTGAATTATCTCTGTACTGCCAGTTGTACCATGTGTTGGAAGGCGCTAAGACGATGATTGCATCAACCTCTACTACATCACCCAAAGCACAGCCTTTATAATCAAAGGTTTCTACCCGATGCGCCAAAGACAATTTGGAAAGAAAAAGAAAAGTGAGTGTTAAAAAGAATGCTGTACATTTTTTAAAAGCAGCAGGGTTACGGCGTAAAAGATACGTTCTCATTTTATGAAGGGTTTGTTGATTACGAATTTGTTTTTAACAATTTTCGGCAATCACAGAAATAGATTAAAATGGGTAAGCTTTTACAAGGATGCAGGAAATAAGAAAAAAACAATACAGCATTAAAATACCTCAAAAGGGTATCTTAAAGGGAACTTCAGCAGACGGGGATTTGAGTACGGATTTCGAAGGATGTGTTGGAGTATATCAAAAGATCAGATTGTAAAGAAACAATCTTTTTTTTTGTGATGCAAGCTTTTTATGAAAAATTTTAAAAAAAACTTACAGCAAAATAATGATGCGTCCCGGTTGCTAAGGGTTGCATATAATTATAAAGTTTATAAGTATTTCTATTTGAACCCGAAACAGGGGTTTCCAATTTAAAAGGTAAAGCCGCCCCGAAAAGCGGAACGGCTTTACCATCTGCATCAATTACCTTAAACTATTTAGTTACTTGAATTTTTCTTACTTCCTGTTCTCCATCGCTATTGATTAAACGCAATAAATAAGCGGCGGCAGGCAATTTACTTATATCAACCGTTTCTACCTGTCCGGATTGTTTTCTGGAAAGCTTTATTACCACACGACCGGTTTGGTCCATTATATCAATCGATACCGCTTTGCCCTGCCAGCTTTCAGGCAGTAATACGTTAATCCTGTCAGCGGCCGGGTTGGGGAAAACATTGATTATTCCTTTGCTTCCAAATACCACTATCCTTACTTCTGAATATTGTATACTTCCGTCAAGATCAATAACCCTTAACCTGTAATAATTCGATCCTTTCAACGGCTGCGCATCTGCAGCACGATAACTGCTCGAACCGGTAGCGTTAACTGAAGCTATACTTGCAAAATTTCGACCGTCCGCTGATCGCTCAACTATATAGCTGCCTACATTCGTTTCTGCTTCAACTTTCCAGTTCAATTCGGCCGTGTTATTATTTTTAATAGCAGTGAAATCAGTGATTGTAACCGGCAATGCCGATAAATCTGTCAGCACACCGCCATCAAATGAAAGGTTAACAGCTGTTGGAGGTACAACAAAATTGGCTGTACGTGATGTACCGGGGTTAAAATCATTATCAGTATTATCATTACCGCCTGCATCCTGCGGGCTGATTGCAGCACCGGAAGGTAAATTACCAATCTGCAGATAATAAGTTCCCGGCGCTGCATTGTTGAATATATATCCTCCACTACCATCCGTAACCGTAGTTGCTATCGGCAAATTAGTGTTCGCATCAAACAGTGTAACAATTACACCCGGTAAACCCGGTTCGGTGCCGTCCTGAACACCATTACCTGATGTACCGCCGCCTGCGCCATTGTCCACCCAAATGAAATTACCTACCGTGGCCTGCGGTCTGAACAGACCTGCATCCACGGTTAAGTCTACTTCGCCCGGGCTTAGGTTCACTGTTGCTGTTTTTCCCGTAGAAATTATTACATCACTATCTAATGCATCATTACCACCGGCATCCTGAGTTGTAAAGTTTACACCGGCAGGTATAGTTGTAAATCCAACCCGGTAATTACCGGGCAATAAATTCGGGAAAAAGTAAGCTCCGTTCTGATCGGTAATAATAGAAGAAGCAGGTAGATTTTCTCCGGCATCTAAAAAGTCGCCATCATTATTTGCATCAAAATATAAACTTACAGTTACACCCGGTACACCCGCTTCCCCGGCATCCTGATCTCCGTCTCCATTGGTATCATACCAAACAAAATTACCCAAAGCTGCTCTTGTACTTACTATACCGGCATCCAATGTTCTGTCATTTCTATTAGCAGCGCCCAAGGTTACAGTTCCGGTTCTGCCGCTTACACGATTGGCATCACTATCAAGTGTTCCGTTACCCGGTACACCATCGGTATCCGGCGTTGTTAAATCAAATCCCGCGGGTAAGTTAGAAAAACCTACACTGTAAGTTCCGTTAGCCAATCCTGCAAACAAGTATTGACCATTAGCATCAGTAGTAGTAGTTGCTATTGCTGTACCGGCATTATTATATAATGTTACCGTAACACCTGCTATGCCCGGCTCTGTTCCGTTTTGAACACCATCATTAGCTATTCCGCCACCTGCGCCATTGTCAGCCCATACTTTATCGCCCAGCGTATTTGTATTTCCCGCAGGTCTTAAGCCAAAGTCTACACTTAAGTTATCCTGCCCGGCCGTAAGGCTTATTACACCTGTTCTTGATGAACCGGCGGGAGCACCGCCCGCAGCAATTGCGCCGCCATCACTATCTTTATTATCATTTGCACCCGTATTTTGAGTTGTTGCAGTAAAGCCTGCGGGCAGCGGCAATGCTGCGGTTCCGTATTGCACTACATAATTACCTTCCGGTAAACCGGTAAATAAATATTCGCCCAATGCGTTGGTAATGGTTGTTCTTGAAGACCCGTCATCGCCATTACCGAGTATTCCGTCGGCGCCTGCATCAAGCAGCGTTACTGTTACACCCGCAACGCCTGACTCACCGGCATCCTGAATACCATTGCCATCAGTTCCGCCTGCGGTTACCGGCAAATCGTACCATATTTTATTACCCAAACTTCCTAAGCCGCTTGATGTGCCGGCTACTAATCCCGCATCAATTGTTTGATCGCTTTCCCCGGCGGTTAATGCGATAACAGATGATCTTCCCGTTAGCGGGTTGGCATCGCTGTTTGTATTGTTACCGTTATCGCCCGGTGTTACCTGTTGTGTAAAGCTATACCCGGATGGTATATTACTGAAAGCAACTATATAATTGCCCGCAGCAAGATTTACAAATTGGTAATTACCATTCGCATCTATTACGGTTAATGTTCTTGTCAAAGGACCCGCTCCATCAGGATCAATTGAGGTTCCGCCGCTGTTTAATAATTCTACCGTTACACCCGACACACCGGTTTCATTACCGCCGTCCTGTGTTCCGTTACCATTGGCATCAAACCATACTTTATCTCCTAATTTGGCTGTACCTGCCGGCGCAGTTTGGTAAATACCTGCATCAAGTGTAAGGTTGCGTAAACCGGCAGTTAAAGGGAATACCGCAGTCCTGTTACCCAATGCTGTTTCTATATCATTATCCAATTTATTATCAACTCCCGCGGCGTTGGATGGGCTTAGTGTATAATCGGCAGGCATTGTAATACCAACTTGGTAACCCGTACCGGCAGTTAGATTGTTAAAGATATAATTTCCAAAAGCATCTGTTACAGTAGTAGCTATTGCCGTTCCGTTTTGATAAAGTGTAACCGTTACCCCCGCAACACCGGGTTCTCCAGCATCTTGTATACCATTCTGGTTTAAGTCATTCCAAACTTTGTCACCAACACTCGCGGCTGTTGCCGGTTGTTGAACAAGTCCTGCATCAACACTTGTTCTGTTTTCCCCGGCTGTAAGTGCTGCTAATAAATCTGTTTTACCAAATGTGGCGCCTGCTGCTGTGTTTACATCACTATCAGCGTTATCATTACCGCCCAAATCCTTGCCTGTAAATATAAATCCGGCGGGAGGCGTAAAACCAACTATGTATTGTACTCCTGCGGTTAAATTATTAAATCTATAATTACCATTGGCATCAGTTACCGTTGTAGCTAAAACGGTAGTTCCGTTTGAAGCATATAAAGTTACCATAACACCTGCAACACCCGGCTCTGCACCGTCCTGTACCCCGTTGCTTGCAGTACCGCCACCGGCTCCGTTATCAAACCATACTTTGTCGCCAAGACTTACAGTAGTCGGTTGACTGAAAACTAATCCAGCATCAATATTTCTTTCATTTTCACCGGCAACCAAATTTATTACATACGATTGCCCCGTTGTCGCATTTACATCACTACCTGTGGTAATTGGTGCTGTACCCGCTGTATTATCTACTGTATTGGTTTGTGCGGTAAATATGTAATTAGCAGGCGGAGTAACCGTTACTGTATAATTTCCCGGCGTTAAATTATCAAACAAATAATTTCCGTATGAATCACTAACAGTTGCAGCAACCACTGCGCCGGCATTATCTTTTAATGTTACCGTAAGCCCTGCCACGCCGGGTTCGCCGGCATCCTGCACACCATTACCCGCATTGGATCCCGTTCCGTTATCCAACCATACTTTGTCACCAATACTTGCCAATGATTTAAAACCAAAATCAAAATTGTGGTTAGTATTACTTGTATTAAAAGTAACTATCGCATTCGTACCGCTTACTATACCATCATTATCAATATTATCTAAACTGTTTGCAGCCGTATTGGCAATTGTTAACTGCAAATTTGAGGGGACTGCTAATTCTATTCTGTAATCAAAACCCGGTAAAATAGTATTACCTACGCCTGTCCATGTAGCAGGTTTTCTATTATCAGCAGCAGACAGAGCACTGAAATAATAATTGCCTGCTGCATCCGTAGTCGTTGTCCAGGTTTGGTCATCCACATTGCCGTAAATACCATCAACACCGGGGCTACGAAGTGTAACTGTAGTTCCTGCAGCAACTCCGGCAGTTGTTTCATTAGCATCTTGTATACCGTCACTATTTGCATCTAACCAAATGCGGTTTCCTATTTGGACGGGCTGCAACTCCGCCAGGAATTCTATATCACCCATACCATTGGACTTATCAACAGAATTTGTACTCCCGGTCAGCACCCTTGCAATTTGAGATTTAGCACCTGTAGTAACATTATTGTATTGAATACCCTGGGTACTCCAGTAAACCCCATTACCGAGACCATCAACTGCACTACTGTTTTCGCCCATACCCATCGGGTCATAAACGGTTGAAAGAATTGTACCGGATCCCATTAACTTAGTCATTCCGCCAATATTCACTTCATATCCGCCATCACCAGATCTGTCCGCATACCACTCCAGGCCGGTATTTCCGTAACTGAACCCACCTCCAAAACTATTGTTTGCTGTAAAGCCGTTTGTATTACCGGCAGGCTGCGTACAACTTCCCGGAGTACCTTCCAAAGCCCAAGCGGTTCCTGTCCAGCAGGCATGTAGCAAATCTCCGTTTATAGAACATTGTGTATGCCCTGTAGCTCCACTAACAGCATTAAATTCAAATGTCCCTCCCTGATCGCCCCATCGGTCTTTTATACCAATATCCATACTTCCATCTTCATTAAACTCAATACCTGCTATTATTGGTGTAGGATAGTCTCTTGGGTTTGATGCCGTACCATCACCACCTGTTTGCGCCCATGTAATAGCCCAAGGTCTCCAGTATCTTGCAGCGGCAGTTGGCCAGGTGTTAAAATTAATTGTAAGTACGGTAGTAAAACCTGCTGCAATATTATTAGGGTCAAATTGTAAAATATACCCTCTCAGATCGGCGCCGTTTTGTGTGGCCATAGCATCACTCACTACGCCAAGATAACCTTTTCCTTTATAAATTTTAATCGCATAGGGGCGAATATTATTTCCTGCTCCTGTAGCTGCCGGAATTCCCGGAAGACTCAAAATATCATAAGCAGTTGTAAACGGAGCAAGTGCAGCAGCGCCTGCGCCATTTAATGTGGCTGTAGCAGCAGTGCCATTGAACACAATCAATCTTTTCTGAAAAAGATTAATCATAAAAACTTTATCGCTGTTTGCATCTGCTTCAATATCACCGTAAGAAATTGTACCCGCCTTAGCAAATGCATCTATATCCCTTGTTTCACCCGGAAAATTCCCGGTGTTAGCTATAAAATTATCGTCCGTTGCGGGAGTTGTTACCCTTGTTACAGTACCAAAATCCAAAGCACCGCCTCCATTTGAAGGGACAACACCCTGTAAAGTAAAACTTCCTGTCAAAGAGAAGTTTACCCCTGATTTATCAAACAAATAAATACCTCCGGGTCCGCGAGGCCCTATTTCAATCGCCCTTCTTAAGTATGCTGCTGCAAAATAACGTTGTTGTTTGTTTTGAACAGCCAAGCCAAAAAGACTGCCCGTTTGCTGTTGCGTAGCGACATTGGTCATGGTGCCGGTAGCTGCAATAGTATTATCAGCAGGATTATAAGGCCCCGTTAAAAGAGTATTGGATTGAATTACCGTACCCGCTGTTGCCTGGTAACCACCCACGGTCAGCCCTTTTCTTTCTGCAATCACAAGAAAAGTAGGATTGGGTGAAGTTGTATTATTCCAAAAATCATCAGGAGCATTGATTGCAAAACCCGTTGCAGCATTTGGCGATGTTACAAATCGTACATTGGTGCCGTTGCCCGTACCGTTAAAACTGCTGTAGTCTCCGGTTGCAAGGCCTGAAAACTCAACCCTTACCACGGAAGCAGCAGGTATTTGAACTGCGGTAAAACTGTAAGTACCGGCAGCGCTTGTTGTAGTGATAAAACTTGTACCATTGGCCAATGTAGCCTTAACGGTAACCCCCTGAACAAAAGGTTCATTAAAAGTAGCTGAGTTATTTTTAACTCCATTTCCGTTAAAATCACGGAATACACTACCTGAAACCTGTGCTGAGACAGCATTAGAAACAGAAAAAGAGCACAAGAATAAGAGCAGTTTTGTAAAGTTATTCATGGTTTGAATTTTAAGTATTTTTGAAAAAACGATGAAATCAATGTTGAATTTATCGTTCTTTGACGGTATTTAAACGGATATGGTTGCGTAATATTGTATTTTATACTTACGCAAAAATGGCAAGTAAATGTATTGAATAAACGAATTATCTACGTATTTATACGAATTGCTTTTAGCTAAACGGCTTATCTGTAAAAGTGAATGATTACAATACCGCTCACACAAACCCGCAATTACCGGTGAACAGGCATTATTTTTTTATTAATTATATTCAGCCCCGAATTAAAAAAATACCGGCGTGAAGAATAAAGAATTGTCATACATCTGTATTCTCATTTTCGTTTCACGATTGTTGAACGGTTGTAATACAGATAACCGGGAAAATTCAACAGGCATCGGGATGCTTGGTAAAAACCTTTTTTTTGACAACAGGCTTTCGTTTAATAACACAAAAAGCTGCGGCAGTTGCCACGACCCTAAGTTTGCTTTCAGCGATGGCTATCGCCGCAGTATAACTGCCGATGGGAATAATACAAAACACAATGCCCCTTCGTTAATCAACAGTTCGTTTCACAAATACTTTGATTGGGACAATCCCGGCGTAACTGCGTTAGAGAAACAACATGAACGGCCCCTCTTCAGTCAGCATCCCGTTGAAATGGGCGTAAGAGGTAACGAAGCGGAAATTCTGTTACGAATAAAATCAGACAGTTTTTATAAAAAAACATTTAAAGAAAATTTTCCGGAAGAAAAAGACCCGCTCAGGTTTGATAATATTATAAAAGCTATTGCAGCTTATGTACGAACACTTAATTCTTCCAATTCACCGTATGACAGATTTGTAAAAGGTGACAGCGCCGCGTTATCCGCATCGGTAAAAGAAGGTATGCGTTTATTTTTCTCTACGCAATTGCAATGCGGCAGTTGCCATACTCCGCCGCTTTTTACTAAAGCCAACCTTTCTGCTGATAAAGACAGCATATATATTAATATTGGTTTGTATAATATAATGAACAAAAACAAGTACCCGGAAAATGACAGGGGACTTGTATCATTTACCAACAAAGAAACCGACGACGGTAAATTTAAAATACCATCCCTGCGAAATGCAGCAATAACCGGCCCTTACATGCACGACGGCAGCATGAATACATTGGAAGAAATAATTGACATGTATGAACGCGGCGGCAGAAATATAACCAACGGCCCAATGGCCGGCGACGGAAAGCATAACAGCAATAAAGACAAACGCATTACCGGCTTTACCATTTCAGCAAAAGAAAAGAAACAGCTTATTGATTTTTTATATGCACTGACTGATTCATCTGTACTCACCAACCCTCATTTTCAAAATCCGTTCAACCAACCGAACAAATAGCTATTTTTGGCAATACAAATATTTTCATGAAGCAATTCTGTTTTATACTTTTCAGCAGCGGTTTTCTATTAGTGACCGGCTGTAACAATGACAATACCCTGCCGTCATCGAAAAGCAACCCTCAATTCGCTATAGAATCCGTCATCGCGGCGGATTCTGCTGTATCCAATTTTCCGATGCTGCAGCAAAGAATGGAAAAAATTACCGTCTCTTTACAACAAAAAGTACCGGTACTTTTTTTAGACAGTTTGGACAACAATAAAGCTTTGGCACAAATCATCGCAGTAAATGACATAAAGTTTACAGAAAATTTTTTTGACAAAGACGGCCGGGCATACCGCAACGAAATATTTAATATATATAATTCCCGTCCGCAGGAAACACCTGCCGGCTATTCCGCCAATAATTTATATAAAGTGGAATTATATAATTATGCTTTAAATCTAACCACCATCGCAATGGTGGATGTCCCCTCTCAAAAAGTTCTCAGTGTAAATACCTTTCCTCAAACACAACCCGATCTGAATCCTTCGCTTACCAACCTCGCGGTGCAAATTGCGGTTAACTCGCCTGATGTAATAAAGGCATTAGGATTTAAGCCCGAAGAAAAAGATGCGTTGATGGCCGCTACCAAAACTTCATTGAACCGTACCAAATGTGAGCGCAGTATGCACTTATGTGTAGCGCCAACTTTTATAAAAAACGACAAGGCCTTGTGGGCCATTGTAGACTTAACAGATCATCGTGTAGTAGGCGTACGATGGACGAATGTGGGTACTACCGGCCCGGCGCAACGAATCAGCGAAAGAAAATTATTGTTTGAAAAAATAATGGAATGTAACTGCAAACAAATAAAGAGTGTAGAAAAAAACGGGTGGAAGATGAATTATGTTTTGACAAGCAGCGACGGTTTGCGTATCAGCGAGGTGTATTATCGAAATAAATTAATAATAAATAACGCTAAGCTGGTGGATTGGCATGTGAGCTACAGCGGCACCGATGGTTTTGGCTACAGCGATGCGGTGGGTTGTCCTGAATTCAGCCAAGCGGCGGTAGTAGCAGTAAGCGAACCGAAAATAAGTGAGCTGGTACAAGATGGAAAAACTACCGGCTTTGTGCTGGAACAAATGTATCAGAGCGAACAATGGCCGCGACCCTGTAACTATAATTATGTACAACGCTATGAATTTTACAATGACGGAAGATTCAGTGTGTCAGCCGCCAGCTTGGGCAGGGGCTGCGGCAATAACGGCACTTACCGCCCCGTGACAAGAATTTGTTTTGCCAATGAAAAAAATAATTTCAGTGAATGGTCGGCGGCGCAAAGCGGGTGGCAGCAATGGAATACAGAGCAGTGGCGTTTACAAAATTCGCAAACCGATTATACCGCCGGGGGCTATCAATACAAAATTGCTGATGAAACAGAAACAGGTTTTTATATGATACCCGGCAATGCCCAATTTAAAGACGGCCGCCGCGGCGATAATGCATATGTATATGTAACCAAAATGCATGCAGATAAAGATGAAGGGGAAACTGATTTGGTAACGATAGGGCCTTGCTGTAATACAGATTACAAACAGGGGCCTGAAAAATTCATAGAACCCGAAGCTGAAAATATTGCCGGCACCCGATTAGTAGTTTGGTATGTGGCTCAATTAAAAAATGATGACACAAAAGGAAGCGAGTACTGCTGGGCCGAAAGCTATTTGGAAAAAGGCGTTTATAAAACAAAAGCTTATCCATGTTTCAGCGGGCCAATGTTTGTACCGGTTAATCTTTCTGCAAACGGAGGACAGCCGGTTTCAAAAAAATAAAAATTCATTTACATGCAGAAGATTTTATTTATAAATTTTATTGCTATTCTTTTTTTGTCATCGTGCAAAGAAAAAATAGATGTTGATGAAGTAATGCAAATCGGCATTACACCATGTCAACGGCTTTCTTCTTTTATACCCGGTACGGGTTTAAACCAAAGCCGTGCTGCATTTTCAACTTCTGAAACCAGGATAAAGGGCCTGGTGCTTATTGAATTGCCGGCAAACGGCGCTGACCCTGCAACAAAAAAAACATGGCAACACCCGAGTTGGAAACAATTTGGGTGGATGGGCCCGATAGCGATTGATGAAAACGGAAATGTATTTACCGTGCCTATACCGGTAATTAATGTGCTGGATAACCCGGTAGAAAAACAAAATACCATTTATAAAGTAGAAGGTACGACCGGCGAAATGAAACCCTTTACCGATTTGCCCAAAGCCGACAGCGCCACCGCCGAAAATGTGTATGGGTTGCTTGGTTTGTATTATGATTGCCATGCAAAAAAATTATATGCGGCTTCTGTGGCCGGCAGTACAAGAGATAAAGAAAACGGAATTGTGTACGTAGTAGACCCTGCTGATGGTAAAGTAAAAGATAAAATAACCGGTCACGATGTGATGGGTTTATGTGCAGGAGGAATTACGGGAGAAAAAAGATTGTACTTCGGCAGTAGCCGCAGTTCTGATATTTTTTCTGTTGAGCTTACTAAAAACGGCAACTTTTCCGGCAGTCCGCGAAAAGAATTTTCGTTGGATATGTTGGGGCCCCGCGGCGATGATAAAGCCCGTCGGATACGTTTTGACAAGAATGGTGATTTACTGATTTTCGGTGTAGAGTTTAATTACAATTTAACCGCGCCTACGGAAAAGCAGGAAACCATTTACCGTTTTCGGTACAATGAAGAGGATAAGAAATGGAATTTTGTGCAATAAATATTTCTTTCCGCTTATGAATCAGGTAATGTTTTTGATTTAAAAAGCCTTACCTGCTCACCAATAAGTAAATGCGTATTTATCAACTTAGGCCAAAGTTGTAAAAAAGTATTCTCTAATTTATCAAAACATGCCTGTTCAATACAAGAACTGTGAAACCGGTTAATTTCTCGTTCGAGATGTAGTAAACCCAGGGTATGAAAAGTGGGTTTAATCGTGTGAATGGCATTTTGAAGTAAATCAATTTGCCGTTTGCAAAAAGCATGGCGAATATTTACCAAATCAATTTCGAAATATTTATCAGCTACCTCAAATATCTCCTTTATCATTTCTAAATCATTACCGAAATAGCGGCCAATATGCAGTGTATCAAATTCAGATAATAAGAAGTTGGTCCGGTTCATAGTTCAGATTTTAAGTTGTGGTGAACAACGGTGGTTAATCATCTTTTCAGATTGACCACAAACTATAAAATAGTTGATTTGCATCATAGTAATAGAAATCATTTTTTCATTATTTACTTGACTGATAGTAAAATGACGGAGGGTAAATACGATTTTTACCGGAGCGTACTACCACTCGCTAATACGGGGCTATTCCTTTTGTACAATTTATACCAATTTTAAATAGTAAATAGTCTAATAAAATCTCTCCAAACCTGATGAAACGTATACTGCCGCCATGAATGAAACTTTGGACTATATGATGATTATAAGCGGTATTACCGCATTACCGGCGCACAATAAAATAAACGCAAACCAAAAAAGCCGCCCCGATATAAATCAGGGCGGCTTTACTTTATGTTTTAAAACGTTCAGAAGGGTGTTACGCCTCTGATTTTTCTTCAATCCTTTTCCTGTAAGAAAACTTCAATTTATCATTCTCTTTGTCCAAATCAGCTTCTAATACATCACCCGGTTTTACGCTCAGGTTAAGGATTTCTTCGGCCAACGGGTCTTCTAAATATTTCTGAATAGCCCGGTGCAACGGTCTTGCGCCAAACTGTGCATCAAAACCTTTATCGGCTATAAAATTCTTTGCCGCCTCTGTAAGCTCTAATGAAAAGCCAAGTGTAGTCAGGCGTTTTGTTACGCCTTTCATTAATATGTCAATGATGGTAAAGATATTCTCCTTAGATAATGAATTGAATATGACTACATCATCAATACGATTCAAAAACTCAGGCGAAAAAGTTTTCTTTAAAGCTTTTTCTATGACGGCTTTATTTGCTTCATCTTCGTTTTCAACTCTTGAAGCAGTAGCAAATCCCACACCGGCGCCAAAATCTTTTAATTGTCTTGCGCCAATATTAGAAGTCATTATGATTAATGAATTTTTAAAATCGACTTTACGACCCAAGCCATCCGTTAGCTGACCGTCATCCAATACCTGTAATAAAATATTATAAATATCGGGGTGGGCTTTTTCAATTTCATCAAGTAAAATAACACTGTACGGTTTGCGTCTTACTTTTTCGGTAAGCTGTCCGCCTTCCTCGTAACCCACGTAGCCCGGAGGGGCGCCTACCAATCGGCTTACGGTGAATTTCTCCATGTATTCACTCATATCAATACGAATCAACGCATCTTCCGAATCGAACATATATCTTGCCAATGCTCTTGCCAATTCTGTTTTACCCACGCCGGTCGGGCCCAGGAAAATAAATGTACCGATCGGTTTTTTGGGATCTTTTAAACCTACCCTGTTACGCTGAATAGCTTTTACCACTTTACTGATAGCATCACTTTGCCCCACTACCATCTCACTCATTTCATCCGCCATACGACGTAACTTCTCTGTCTCGGCCTGTACCATTCTTTTTACAGGAATACCCGTCATCATACTTACTACTTCAGCTATGTCTTCTTCGCCAATGGGGTAACGCTTGTGTTTGCTTTCTTCCTCCCAATCATTTTTTGCTTTTTCCAATTGCTCCAGTAATTTTTTCTCCGCATCACGTAAAGAAGCGGCCTCTTCAAACTTCTGGCTTTTTACAACTTTATTCTTTTCGTTTTTAACGTCTTCAATTTTCTTTTCCAGTTCCAAAATATTCTCCGGTACATTAATATTTTTCAAATGTACCCTTGCCCCTACTTCGTCCAATACATCAATGGCTTTATCGGGCAGCAAACGATCCGTCATGTACCTGTCGCTCAATTTTACACAGGCTTCTATGGCATCTACAGAATATGTAACATTGTGATAATCCTCGTACTTACTTTGAATATTTGTCAATATCTGGATAGTTTCATCAACTGTAGGAGGTTCTACCATTACTTTTTGGAAACGACGATCCAAAGCGCCGTCTTTTTCTATATGCATTCTGTATTCATCCAATGTAGAAGCGCCGATGCATTGCAACTCGCCGCGGGCCAATGCGGGTTTAAAAATATTGGAAGCATCCAACGAACCGCTGGCGCCGCCGGCACCTACAATGGTGTGTATTTCATCAATAAATAAAATAACATCACGATTTTTTTCAAGCTCGTTCATGATGGCCTTCATTCTCTCTTCAAACTGGCCGCGGTATTTAGTACCTGCCACCAAAGCGGCAAGATCAAGTGATATAACTCTTTTATCAAATAAAACTCTTGATACTTTGCGCTGAACGATACGCAACGCCAACCCTTCTACGATGGCTGTTTTACCTACACCGGGTTCTCCAATCAGTATCGGGTTATTTTTCTTACGACGTGATAATATTTGCGACACTCTTTCAATTTCATTTTCGCGGCCCACAATGGGATCCAAGGCATTCATTTCAGCCATGCGGGTAATATCTCTTCCAAAATTGTCCAATACAGGTGTTTTGCTTTTGGCTGCGGCGGGTTGTTTACCTTTAGATTGAGAATATTTTTTTTCTTCATCAAAATCATCATCATTCTCATCAGTGTACTCGGCACGGGGGTCGCTCGATTTTACAATACCCAACTCCTGGCGAAACAGATCGTAATCCACATCAAACTGGTTCAGAATCTGGGTAGCAATATTCTCTTTATTTTTTAAAATAGAAAGCATAAGGTGCTCAGTTTCTACAGTCGTGCTTTTTAAGGCTTTTGCCTCCAGTACAGTTACCCTGATTACTTTTTCGGCTTGTTTGGTAAGCGGAAGACTGTTTATATTGGCTATATTTTTACCGGTTTTATCTTTTACGGCCAGCTCAATTTCTTTACGCAGCTCATAAAGGTCTATATTAAAACTTTTTAAAATTTTAATAGCCGTACTTTCTCCTTCTCTAATTAAGCCCAGCAGCAGGTGTTCGGTACCAATAAAATCGTTGCCGAGGCGAAGTGCCTCTTCGCGGCTGAATGATATTATCTCTTTTACCTGTGCAGAAAAATTATTATCCATTTTTCTTATATAATTGCTTGTGATACAATAATAACAAATATTTTTGGTTCGGGTTTCGGTTCATTTATGAACGGAATATTGCTCAACTTAGTTTGCTCAAAGCTACTTTATTTATAAAACGCCGCCCAAAAAACTAAAAACTTATTTTGATGAATATCAAATCAGAATCCAAAGAGAAATTTCATGCCATCACGTTGCCCGGGCCTTCATTATCTGCTACTATGACAGAGGAATTGGGAAATTGTTTGATGCCATACATTCAAAATGACGTTAAAAACGTGGTTCTTAATTTAAAAGACATTGAAACCATTGACGACGCTGCTGCGGAAAAATTAACTACTATTCAGCAAAAGTTCTACGAAAACAGCGCTTCTTTTGTTATTTGCGCCCTGCAACCGGCCGTAGAAGATTTTTTGGACAAAACGGGGTTACTGGAAATGATGAATGTGACCCCTACTGAAAGCGAGGCTTGGGATATAGTACAAATGGAGGAAATTGAAAGAGAGTTGATGGGCGATGATATGTGAAATTGAGTTTAAAAAACCGGAACGGCTTTAAAATTATTAAAACGCTGTGATGCACTCATTTTATAGCTTAGATAAAAAATTGCAAATTAATTTATGCCCGCGGTAACCATACTCGGAAATAATTCGGCCGTACCGGCTTTTGACCGGCACCCCACAAGCCAGTTGATTACAATGGGAGGAACTAATTTTTTGGTGGACTGCGGAGAGGGCACACAAATACAGATGATTAAATATAAAATCAGGCGCGGTAAAATCTCCCATATATTCATTTCACATCTTCACGGCGATCATTATTTCGGTCTGGTTGGCTTGCTTCATTCTTTCGGGTTATTGGGTCATCAGCAGGAGCTGCATGTTTTCGGACCAAGGGGTTTGCGGGAGATTATAGAAATTCAATTAAACGCCGCTGATACAGCACTGCCGTACGCTTTACATTTTCATATTTTAAATGAGAAAGAAACAGCTGTTGACAATGATAAATTTTTTGTAAGATGTTTCAAAACCAATCACCGGGTGGAGTGTTACGGTTTTGTTTTCGGCGAAAAGAAAAGGCTGCGCAGGATTGAAATAGAAAAAGTAAGAGCATACGGAATACCCGGTTCTTTTTATGAAAGATTAAAAGATGGAGAAGACTACATTACCAAAGAAGGTACTGTAATAAAAAATGAATTAGTAACATCGGCGGGGCCGAAGGCAAAGAGCTATGCATACTGTGCCGATACCAAATATGACGAATCAATTATACCGCATATAGAAAACGTCGATTTAGTTTATCACGAAGCTACTTACCTGGAACATTTCAGGCAAAGAGCCGAAGAACGTTTCCATTCTACCGCCAAACAAGCAGCGCTAATTGCAAAGAAAGCCGGTGCAAAAAAATTATTGATCGGTCACTTCAGCAGCCGGTATGATACACTGGAAGAGTTTGAAACCGAAGCAAGAGAAATATTTTCGGCCACTGAATTGGCGCTGGAAGGAACCAGTTATATTTTTTAAAAGTGAGCGGTCAATAGTGAATGGTCAGTAGTGAATTGAGAATTGTGAGTGGCGAGTATTTACATACATATGTATATATTGCATACTTATATACTTCATTTACTTCACATACTTCCCCCAAGCTCATTACTCACCACTGACCACTCACTACCTCATCATCCAATTATAAAACTCAGGAAACTCTTTTCGCCACGTAGCCTCATTATGTTTTCCTTCGGAACGTATAACAGTAGTCATTTTTGATTTAGATATTTTTCGCATGGCATCAAAAGCCTTCAGCATCTCCGGCACCATTGTTTCACTTTCCTGCTGTCCCGCCATAAAATAGATTTTTGTATTCACTGCCGCGGCTTTCTTTTTTATAACAGTATAAATAGCAGGAGCAACCCAAAATGACGGTGAGAAAACACCGGCACCGCCGAATACTTTGGGATATTTTAATACGGAGTATAAAGAAATCAATCCGCCCATAGAGCTGCCTGCAATAAATGTATTGGGTCTGTCTTTTAGCGTACGGTACCTTTTATCAATAAAAGGCTTCAATGTCTTTACTAAAAAATCTGCATACTTATCGCCTTCACCTTTCCCGAATTTCTTATGATCGTAGGGGTTATACTCGTTCATTCTTTTATCGCCGCCGTTGTCTACCGCCACTACAATGCATTCTTTGGTCTTTTCAGTCAATGAATCCAGCGCTTCATCCACACCCCACTCACCGGCAAAGGAAGTGGCTTCATCAAAAACATTTTGTCCGTCGTGCATATACAGTACCGGGTATTTTTTTACTGCGGATGTATTGTACGATTCGGGTAAATAAATCCATATACGTCTTGTACGTTTTAATTGCGGAATAAAAAAGGCAGTATCAATTACAGTAACATTTTTACTCGCCGTATGCTGCAGTTCTTTTGTTTTTTTCAAACCGGAAATATCGGGTTTAACGGAATTCTGTGTAAAGATAGAAAGCACAGCTGATAACAGGCCCGGCACAACAATTGTTTTTATAATCATTTTGCAAAGTAAACTGATTTTTTGTTATGTTCTTTCGATGCAAGTATCGCAAATTTCAGTATCTCGAACCCACCCCTATCGAAATTTTCTTATGCGCAATTACCTTGGCCCCTCCAACGGAGGGGAGGCAACGTTCTCTGGTTATAAAAGAAGCAGGCATAGTGAAAATTTGTTATTCACCCCTTTTAACAATAACCACTATCCCTTTACTTGTAAAAAAATGCCGCCCGGAAAACAGGACGGCATGTACAAAAGTTCACGACTTATTATTTTATTCAGTCACCACTCTTACCATACCCGCACCGTTGTATGAATGATACTCGCCATTATACATTGCATCAGCGCTTACAGGGCCCATCTTATAATTACCCGGCGATACCGCACGAACTGCATAGTAATAGGTTTGACGTGATGAAGTTAAGTCAACAAAAAAATGAATACGGTCATCACGTACATCCAATGCCGTGGGTGATGAAGCATCTTTTATCCACTCCATACCCGGTATTTCTTTTGTTCGCGGATTTTCTATTTCGAAACCGGCAGGCAGTAAATCAGTAATTACAATATTTTCAACAGCCGTTGAATAAGCATTCTCTAAGGTAACGCCGATAATGATTAAATCATTTTGTTTAAAAGTATTGCCGGTAATAGCCAGCCCGAAACGATTGTAAAATTTCTTCCGCACTTTTATATAGCTGTCTTCTTCTTTGTACGCACCACTTGTACTGATGCCTTCGGCCTGCCAGAAATAATACAACTGTCCGCTGCCTTTCGTCGCAATTTCTATCGCGGTTCCTTTTAACGCATTCATATCGCCCCGCCAGTCGTTACCGTTAATGGTGGCCATTGTTTTACCGTTTACTTTTATATCGGCCGTTACGGTTGATTTATTGGCGGCCCTTGCCAATTTGCCAAGCGCTAAAAACGAGAAGGCTCTTTCCTGTGTGCTTAACCAGTTCCTTCCTTTCAAACTTTGTCCCACATGTTTCGCCATTAAATTTATCTGTGCATTACCCGGGTCTGCATCAATTAATGCGTTCAATGCAATGGATTCATCTCTTACTGCCGAATAGTAGCTGCCGCCGGTTTGCGTAACAGATTCCTCGCCGCTGAAAGCAGCAGGTAATAAACCGGTGAAAGATTTCTTATCTCCCGCCGCTGCATAAGCGGCCGATAAAAGATAACGACTGTCCAATGCCAGCAAGGAAGGATTGGCTTTATAATAATTCATAGCCGGCACATTACTGCGACCCGCCAGCGCCAATACATACAAACCATAAGTAACTTCTTTAGGAGCTATCTTTTTATTCTTATCGCGGTTGTAATAATAAGTAATCGTTTCTTTATTCTTCAAACGGTTATTGATATAAGTAAGCATAGTTTCTAATAAACTGTTATCTACTTCAAATCCCGCTTTCCTTGCTTCTAATAAAAAATGCGCGGCATAAATAGTAGCCCACCAATCTTCTTTGCCCTCGCCATCCCATAGCGTAAGTGCTCCGTTATACAACTGCCGCATTTTTATTTTCCGTATCGCCTCTATAATATTTGTATTGGCATTTATCTTTACATCTTTTTTTAATTGCATTAAATCGCTCATATCGCCAAAATATAATTGCGGAAACGCGGCGGATACAGTTTGCTCCGTGCATCCGTAAGGATACTGCACCAAATAACTTAACTGATCGGCCAACTCTACCACCGGCGAACGGCTTACCACCAATTGATAATTGGTACTGTTGGGAATAAAATCGCTGAGGCCGATGTTTATTTTTTGCGAACTCCCGCCCGCAACGGAACCACTGCCGGTAACTTTTTGCAAAGTAGACGGCGGACGAACCGAAATCTCTGTTTCGTCTGTAAACTTTTCGCCCATACCGCTTACTGTTATCTTTATTTTACCTACAGCAATATTGGGATCAGCCACTACCTGGAACAAGGCCCTTCCTTCGCTGTTTGCATTAAGATTTATTGTTTGCGAATTGCCGCCTGCAACTTTCAACGGTCCTTCTACAGTTATACTTGCAGAAACATTAGAAGCTTTAGAAGTCGTATTGCTTAATGTTACAGGAACTGAAATAGTATCGGATGGACTTAGAAAACGAGGCAACGCCGTACTGATAACAATTGGATCAGCCACCGTCATTGCCGCTTCGCCATTTCCGAAGCCTTGATTTTTATACGCAACTGCCATCAATCTTACTTCGCCGCTGAATTGCGGAATATCAAATTCAAAATTAGCTACTCCGCTGCTGTTCGCCTTTGCAATACCACTCCAGTAGCTTACAATTTTTATCCGTTTGTTTTGCATCGGGTTCACTCTTTTATCCATTTCCAATTCGCCGTCGCCACCGGTGCTGCTCAGTTTACCTCTTACTTCAGGAAATAATAAAGGGTATAAATCATAGCCTGCCACCTGCAATGCTTTTTTCTGATAAAAATAATCATAGGGATCAGGTGTTTTGAAACTGCTTACCTGTAATACACCATTATCAACCGCCGACAGTGTAACAAAACTTCCGGGAGCGGCTTTTACACTCACTTTTTGATGTGTACGGGAGCGAACTGTTTTTTGTGCAACAATTTCTACAGGTATCTTCCTGCTCTTATCATCCACTTTTACACTTTTATAGCCATGCGCCACCGTCAACGGAATATCTGACAACTCATGCGGTTTAATTAATGTAGCGGCAATATATACATTGGGTACATGATCGCCGGTTAATTTTAATTCTACCGAAGCTGTACGCTTGTCTACATTTATATATTGATGAGAAATTACTTTATCAGTTTCCATAGTAACCAATACGCGACCGCTGAAAGGAGTTTTTAATAATGCCTTTACTGTTTCGCCGATATCGTAAGACTCTTTGTCCAATTCAATATCAATATGCCCTTCATTATTTACTTCGAAAGAAGAATTATCGCCGCCCCAACTGCCGTAGCTGTAAAAACTTCTTTGCACATAGCTGCTCGCCCCCGGGCGGGAAATTCTTATTTCATAATCGCCGGGAGAACGGGGCACAAAGGAATACATTGTATTACTGCCGACGCTAAACTCTTTTTCTTCCATCATTTTATCTTCCTTCTGACTTTCGTACCTGAAATAACTGCCGCTCTTGGTAAGCACAGTTCTGTATTCGTGTTTAATTACTGTAATCTTGGCTGTGGAATTAACAGCGCCGCCATCTTTATTTACTGAAGCCAATTGAAATTTTATAGCCTGGTTCAACGGATAATAATAAGCCCAATCATTTTTAATACCCAAGAAAACATCTTGCGTAAAAATATCTACACTGCTGCTCCTGCTTACGGGTCTGCCGGTTTCATCAAAAACGGTTGTATAAAAATTGGCCAGCAGGGTGCCCATATTTGCATACGTATCGGGTACTTTAAAAGTTTGTACCGCATTACCGTTATCGTCAGTCTTTCCCTGGTTTACTATTTTATCAAAAAAACTATTTTGATTGGCCAGGCTGAAATCATAGTCCGTATATTTTTCAGGAGAAAAATTTTTCTGTTTTACCTGTATTTCCGTTTCATAATTTCTGTTGGCAGCCGGCGGGCCAAAAAAGTTGGTCGCATTAATAGCTACATTGGTTGATTCGCCCGGGCGCAAAAATTCTTTATCGGGTTTAGAAGTTACTTTAATTCTGTCGGGCACAAATTCTTCTATCATAAAATTTTTAGCGCCGAGTAATACATCATTCGATGTATATATTTCCAATGAATAACTACCGGTAATGGCCGAAGAAGAAATATCAATATTACCTTCTGCTGATCCCTGTTCATTCAAATTTTTACGAAAAACTTTAAGCTCCTTACCATTCGGCATCAGGAATTTCATTTTAACCGGGATGTCACCGGGGCTTTTCCATTGCCTGTCGCGGAGTACCGCGGAGAAGTTTACCCTTTCGCCGGGGCGATAAATATCTCTTTCAGCATAAATAAATGCGTCGAGTCCGCTGTTGTTAATTCTTTTACCGCCTACTTCAAATCTTGATGTATTGACTCTTGTAGTATTAAAAGGCAGGTAATTAAAATCATCAGCTGTTTTTGCAATAATCATTGCGGGTTTAAATCCACTGAAGTCTTTTCGTGAGTAAGCAATCTGCGCTACGCCATCGCCATCGGTAGCGGCTGTACCAATCAGTTGGTTATTGGTTGCATATACAGAAATATTTACACCGCTTAATGAGGTAGCCGTTTTAATGGAATTGGCAAAGACAAAAAGTTTATCCTGTCCTTCTTTAGTAATCAACCCGATATCCGACATAGAAATAAAGCGGCTGTCTTTTACCCAATAGTCATTGGTAGAACGAACAACCACATGGTATACTCCTTTGAAATCGGGCAGGCGATCTTCAAACTGCGACATGTTCAGCAAACGGCCCGCACCGCTTTTGGCCAATGACCTTGTATCAATTTCTTTTTCATAAATCACATCGCCCAATTGCGCATCGCCGCCGTAATCATCATAATATTCGCCTTCATACCCGTCATTATAACTCGCATAACTTGTATTGCTGCTTTCTTTGGGCGAATAGCCGTAGCGCTGCGCCATCAGTAAATTGTTTTCATAAATTTTTGAGATAATGATTTTTACTTTCGGAACACCCGTCAACTTTACTTCAATATTTTTTCCGCCGCGTTTGGATAAATAAACGGCTTTGCTGTTGGTGAAATTGATACTTGCTTCCAACTCACCAAACGCAATATTGCCTGAATAATCTTCTTTCAGTACACCGCCGATTTTACCGCGCAGGCCTTTGGCAATGGTCAACGCATAACTTTTTTCTACATCAAATGCGGAGCTCCTGATATCAAAACCATTATCGCTCAATTGAACGGCATATTTTAATTCGGGAGAAAATTTTACCAACGAAGCCAGGCTTTCACCCGTCAATTGCTGGCTGGTAGTCACATGCACCAATCCTTCGGTGCCGTCGTGTTCCGCTTCAATATTTTGTACGCTCAGCACATACGGCGACGGAATAGAAAACGTAGACACCATATCTTCTTTTGTAGATTCGTTACCTTCTTCAGGTTTTATACCTTTATCAATGGTTACTCTGGCATCAAAATCTTTATCCTCTTGTTTCAGCCCGGCAATACGAACGGAGATTTTTGTATCAGGCGATAAAGTTTGCATAACAAAATCCATTTTCTTGCCGTCCACTTCAATTTTCAGCCTGTCTTTTACCGTATTGGGATTTACCCTGTAATTAAAGTTCAGGTCAACCTGCGGCGCGGCCGATTTAGTATTGCTTTCGTCCTGTAATGTCCATATCACCTGCGCCATGTCCAGTGAAAGCTCCGGTGTATGAAAAGAAACTTTATCCGCGCCTTTTACCACATCATATTTACTATAGTGCAATACATCGCTGCGAATTTTCGCTTTGTAAGCGGTAGCCGCAGCCAGGGGTCGTGATGGAGAGAAAACAAGCTGATCGGGGCTTTCCCAACGAAAGCGGCCGGGTATTTTAGGTTCAAAAGAAATATAGTCGGTAGAATCCCAAAGATTCACCATGGAATCTTTTACTAATGATTTACTGAAGCGAAAAACTAAATTGCCTAACTGCGGCACTTCGCCTTTGGCATTGGTGTAGTCCAGGTTAACGCCGTTGCGTTTACAGGAAGACAAAAAAATAGCAACCGTTAGTATGGCTGCCGGTAAGTTTTTGATACGCATATAAAATTTGGTTATGGTAATTTTGAAATGTGGTGTCAAATTAAATAAATGAAACCAAAAAATCTAATAATAGATTTATTTGGGGAAAGAAAGTCAGCAATATAAAAGAGACTGTATAAATTCAGTATCGTATTTAGTAAAAAAAACCACCTGCCACCAAGAACCGATTAAGCAATTGAAAGCATTCGATCTGTCCGAATACACTTTTACCTGATGCAGGCTTTCCCTTTATCCATAAAAACCCTGCATGGGAAATATAATACTGTAAAAGTAAGCCTGAAATATTACTGAAAAAAGCACCGCTACGGCGGCAGACTCGAAGAGTCCATAAAAAAGAATTGAGAAACTAAGATAATATGATGAACAGGCCTTTTGCAAATTCGCGTAGGTAAATATTTGTTAATAGGTACATTGCCGCCGGGTAAAACAGTACAGGTATAGGAGGAAACAATATTATATTTGTACTGCCGCATTTATTGCCAAGTTTTAACCAAATGCCTCAAACCCTTTCGATAAAACGGGTAGGGGCAACAGAACCCGATAACTAAATTGAAACTAAAACTCACAAAGCAAAAGTTCATTCGCTTTTTAAAAAAAACGGGTATTGCCGTTATTGCGTTGTTCGTTTTATTTCTATTGCTTAATATATTTTTTCCGTTAAAAGATAAAATACAATATTCGGCCATAGTAACGGACAGCAAAGGCGATATTATTCATGCGTACTTGACGGCTGATGATAAATGGAGAATGAAAACCGAGCTTGCTGAAATTTCTCCTTTGCTGCGCAAAACTATTATTACCAAAGAGGATAAATATTTCTATTCGCACCCGGGTATTAACCCGATAGCTATTGTAAGGGCTACGGCAAAAAATATTTTCCGAATGAAGAGAACTTCCGGTGCAAGCACTATCACCATGCAGGTAGCAAGAGCGTTGGAACACCGTAAAAGAAATATTTTCAGCAAAATCATTGAAATGTTTCGTGCATTTCAACTGGAATGGAAATACAGTAAGGACGAAATTTTACAAATGTACCTGAACCTGGTGCCGTACGGAGGTAATATAGAAGGAGTAAAGTCCGCTTCCAATCTCTACTTCAATAAAAATCCCGATCATTTATCGCTGGCAGAAATAACTGCCCTGTCAATTATTCCCAACCGGCCTTCCTCCCTGGTACCGGGCAAGAATAACGGTATGATAGTAGAAGAAAGAAATCGATGGCTGCGAAAATTTGCAAACGATAAAGTATTTACCCAAAAAGAAATTGAAGATGCTCTGGCAGAGCCCCTAATGGCGGAGAGAAGAACGGTGCCGAAATACATTCCGCATTTAGCTTATAAACTAAAACGCCGGGGCAATGATATTATTAAAACCAATATTGAATTAAACACGCAATTTAAACTGGAGAAAATTACAGAAGACCATACAAGAGCTTTGCGATTAAAAAATATAAAAAATGCCGCGGTAGTTGTTATAGATAACAGAACACACAAAGTAGTGAGCTATATCGGCTCATCGGATTTTAAAGACACCACAGACGGCGGACAGGTAAACGGCGCGGCTGCAGTAAGACAACCGGGCAGTACGCTTAAGCCGTTGCTTTACGCACTTTCCATTGACGAGGGGTTAATGACACCAAAAATGATGATGACGGATGTCGCAGTTAATTACAGCGGTTTTGCTCCCGAGAATTATGATAAAAATTTTAATGGTTATGTTACAATGGAATATGCGCTGGAACATTCGCTGAATATTCCTGCGGTGAAAAGTTTAAAATCGTTAGGAACAGAAAAATTAATTCAGAAATTATCCGATTGCGATTTTAAACAAATACAAAAAGATCAAAATAAATTGGGGCTTTCCATGATATTGGGCGGCTGCGGTACAACATTGGAAGAGTTGACCGGTTTATTTTCCGCATTTGCCAATGACGGGCTTTATATTTCGCCTGCATATACACAAGCCGACACCAACGGCAAAAGAGTTACGGTAATAAGCCCGGCGGCTAATTATATGATTAATGAAATTCTGTCGAAGGTAAACAGACCTGACTTTCCTTTGAACTGGTCGGCCACTGAAAAGATGCCGAAGATTGCCTGGAAAACCGGTACCAGCTACGGAAGAAGAGATGCCTGGAGTATAGGTTATAATAAACGTTATACAGTTGGTGTGTGGGTGGGTAATTTCTCCGGGGCAGGCGTACCCGAACTGAGCGGCGCCAATGTAGCAACACCTTTGTTGTTTAAAATTTTTAATACGATTGATTACGACAGCGATGAGCAGTGGTTTACACAACCCAAAGATTGCGATATACGACAGGTATGCAGCGAAACAGGTTTGCCGCCCTCGGATCATTGTACCAATGCAGTAACAGATTATTATATTCCGCTTATATCATCGGCGAAGGTTTGTAATAACATGCAGGAAATAATGATCAGCCCCGATGAAAAAATTTCGTATTGCAAAAACTGCGCACCCGAAGCGGGTTACAAAAAAAAGTTTTATAAAATACTTGACGGCGATATGCAAGCTTGGTTCGGGGACAGAAGAATTGCCTATGATAAAATACCCGCCCACAACGCCGAATGTGAAACTGTATTTAAAGAAGGAGCTCCTGTTATCGCATCGCCTTCGAGCGGAACTGAATATTTAATAAATAAGAAAAGCCCCGAGCCGCTGCAATTAGTCAGTAAAACGGGTATTGATGTAAGTAAAGTGTATTGGTACATCAATAATAAATTTTATAAAGCTTCCAACGCCGGCGAAAAGCAATTTTTTGTACCCGAAGAAGGTCCTGTAAAAATTTCCTGCACCGATGATAAAGGAAGGAACAGAGATATATGGATAAAAGTGAAGTATGTGAGTTTGTAGGTTAAAATTATTTTGTCTTATAAAATAAAATCTCCCCGCTGAAAACGAGGAGATTTTTTATTACTTATATTTTTTTTAATCCGCTTTCGTTACACTGCCTGCACCGCTTGTGCGTACATCTTTTTGAGCAGGGTTGCCTTTGTAGGTTACATCACCGGCGCCGCTTACACTGCCGGTTAGTTTTACAGAGGCAAAAACTTTAGCATCACCGGCCCCTGAAATTTGCAGGTTTGTATTTTCCGTCAGCAAATCATAACAATTAATATTACCGGCGCCGCTTACTTCCAGGTCAAAGTTGCGAGCCTTACCTTTTAATGTTATATCGCCGGCACCTGAAATATCAGTGGTAATGACGGGAGCATTTACGTCCATTTTTATTTCACCGGCACCGCTTACGGTAATATTTAATTTTTCACTATTGGTTATACTATTTTCAGTTTTTACTTCACCGGCACCCGATACAGCTATATTGTTATACGCCGGAGAGGAAACATGTATCACTAATCCTTTTTGCGGTTTCAGATTATATCCTCTTTTTGTTCTTATTACCAATCTGTTTCCTTCATTGTACACTTCAATATAGGGCAGCAGGTTTTCATCGCCCTCTACTCTTACGGACAGTACGGAGTCTTGCTTTAATCTTACTTCAGATGAACCGCTTACCTGCAATGCGCTGAATGAAGAAGCGGGGCGTTGTTCTGTTTTTAAAACGCCGTTCCCGCTTACCCTTTGGCCGCCCATATAATGACAGGAAGAAATAAACAATGCCGTAATAAATGCGAGAGAAAGAATCTTTTTCATGATAAGTGTGTTTTGGTTTGATTTATAAATTTCGGTAAAAAGATCATATAAATATAATATTAACAAAAAATGACTTATGAATTTGCAATAAGCAATTGGCAATTGGCAAAGGTTAATAGTTTAAAGCCGGGTTCAGCTTTTGTCAGTTTATACTTAACGTAATAATATTTTTTTATATCTGACGACGGAATAAAGAAAAAGGTTACAGTGCCTGCCTGCTATTACGGAGTATTTCAGGTAATGTCGAAGCCCTTGATGCAGTACAAGAGAGTGACACCCATGCAGCCAGATAGCAGCAAGGCAGCTGAGTAAATAAATACTTTCTTTCACATTTTATTACTGTACGTTACCCGATTATTATGTTACTTCGCAGCGGTATGTTAACCAAGATAGACCGATATATATTAAAAAGCCTGCTGATTACTTTTGTCTTCAGTTTGTTATTGTTTTCCCCGGTTATTATCGCCATCGATGCCAGTGAGAAAGCAGATGAATTTGTACGCAGCGGACTGAGTACTTTACAAATCATACGACAATATCATTTTGGTTTTGTACCATATATAGTAGGTATGTTGTATCCGCTTTTTGCTTTTATCGCCACTATATTTTTTACCAGCAAAATGGCCGCCCGCAGCGAAATTGTAGCTACACTGGCGGCAGGTACAAGTTTCAATCGTTTTTTACGTCCTTATTTTATCGGCGGTTTGTTTTTAGCCGCTGTTATATGGTACGGCAATGCGTATGTAATTCCCGATGCAACAAAACTGCGCGGCACGTTCCAGGCGAAATACTTGGATAAAGGAGACCCGGCAAAAAATGTACAGCCCGGTAATTATCGTCGATCGGATACCAATACATATATCGGTATGCGGTATTATGATACGGCATCCAAAACGGCGGGCAATTTTTTCATGCATAAAATTACTTCAGGTAAAGTGTCTTATAATCTTCGTGCGTCTTCTATGCAATGGGATACCGCCACCAAAGCCTGGAAACTAACTGATGTAACGGAAAGATTTGTTTCAGACATGAAAGAAAAAGTGACGCAATATCCCACCATGAGTTTGAGGATGAGTATAAAGCCGGAAGACCTGCGCAGCGACTATTACCTGAAAGACAAACTGACCACCCCGCAATTGAAAAAATTTATAGTGACGGAAGAACTTCGCGGTACAGAAGGCCTCAGTACACTTAAGGTAGAGTTGTACCGGCGCACGGCCACCGCCTTCAGTGTTTTGCTGCTTACGCTTATCGGCGCAGTTATTGGCAGTCGCAAAACCCGCGGGGGCAGCGGCTTACACCTGTTGCTGGGCGTTGTTATCGCAGCGGTATTTATTATATCAGACAAATTTTCCACCACTTTCGCTATCAAAGGTAATTTCCATCCGTTGTTGGCGGCATGGGTACCCAATATTGTATTTACCGCCGTAGCATATTGGCTTTACAGGCTTGCACCAAAATAGTTTCATTACGTTTTTCTTTTTTTTAAATGTACTGTATTCCCTATTTCTCAGAATTTCACCGGCCAACCTGCAACCGGCAACCATTTTCTTTCTTCATTTTTACGCAAACTTATTTGCTCCTCAAACCGGCTTGAATTACCTTTAGCCAATAATTTCTTTATTACAATTTACCTGTAAAATATTTTTAAAATGGGTGTATTAAAAGAACGGTTTAAAGTACAAGCTGATAAGGCCGGGGCGGAAATAAAAGAATTACTAAAAGAACACGGAACAAAAGTAATAGGCGAAGTACAACTGAGCCAGATTTACCAGGGCATGCGCGGCATAACCGGTTTACTTACCGAAACTTCTTTGCTGGATGCATTTGAAGGCATTCGTTTTCGCGGCTACTCTATTCCCGAACTGAGGGACAAATTACCTAAGGCGCCAAATGGTTCGGAGCCGTTGCCCGAAGGTTTATTTTTTTTAATGTTGATTGGTGAGTTGCCTACGGAAGCAGATGTATCGCATATCACTTCTGTATTACAACGCCGCAGTCATGTACCCAATCACGTATTTGATACGATTGAGGCATTGCCCGTGAATACACATCCTATGACGCAGTTTGTGGTAGCCATCATGGCCTTACAAACAGAAAGTCAATTTTCGAAACGCTATGCCGCGGGCATGAGTAAAAAGGATTATTGGGATGCGGTGTTTGATGACAGCATGGACTTGATTGCAAGATTGCCAAGGGTGGCGGCATACATCTATCGCAGAAAATATAAAGACGGACAACATATACAACCCAACGGCTTATTAGATTGGGCAGGCAATTTTGCACATATGCTGGGTTATGAAGATGAAAAGTTTAAGGAGTTGATGCGATTATATATGACCATCCATGCCGATCATGAAGGAGGGAATGTATCGGCGCATGCTACACATTTAGTAGGTTCTGCTCTGAGTGATCCTTACTTAAGTTTGGCAGCAGGTATGAATGGTTTGGCGGGCCCTTTGCATGGCTTGGCAAACCAGGAAGTAATAAAATGGATTTTTGAAATGCAGGAAGAATTAAAAACTGATCTTCCTTCTAAAGAACAAATAACTGAATACGTAAAGAAAACATTGAGTGAAGGAAAAGTAGTACCGGGTTACGGACATGCGGTGCTGCGTAAAACCGATCCGCGGTTTGAAGCACAAATGGAATTTGGCAAAAAACACATGCCCGATGATAAATTAGTACAAACCGTTTGGAATATTTATGAGGCCGTGCCGCCTGTATTGCAGACAATTGGTAAAATAAAAAACCCCTGGCCCAATGTAGATGCGCACAGCGGCGCACTACTTGTACATTTCGGTATGCAGGAGTATGAGTATTATACCGTATTGTTTGGTGTGAGTCGTGCATTGGGTGTGTTGGCAAGCCTTTGCTGGGACAGAGCTTTGGGCTTCCCGTTGGAAAGACCAAAATCGGTAACTACGGAGCAGGTAAAAAAATGGCTTGACGGAAAAGATAATATTTGGGGAGATTAAGTGATTTAATATTTTAGATTTAATATTTTTAAAGGCCGTTTCTAATTGAACGGCCTTTTACTTTTTAGTTTTTTTAATTATGGCTTGCTCAACACTACTGCATAGCCTTGCCCCACACCAATGCACATAGTAACTAAAGCATATTTCTTTTTTTGTTTTTGCAATTCAATTGCTGCGGTATTTATTATTCTTGCGCCGCTCATTCCCAACGGATGTCCTAAAGCTATAGCTCCGCCGTTTATATTTACACGGGGATCATTATCCTGCAAACCCAGCAATCTTGTACAGGCTAATGTTTGAGCGGCAAACGCTTCATTTATCTCTATAATATCAACATCATTCATTGTAATACCCGCTTTCGCCAATGCCCGCCGCGAAGCTTCTACAGGGCCAATACCCATGATACGAGGTTCTACACCAACTACTGCCGAGCTGATGATTTTTGCTTTGGGTTCTAAAGAATATTTTTTTACCGCATCTTCCGAAACAATTAATAATGCAGCTGCGCCGTCATTTAGTCCCGATGAATTACCGGCGGTTACAGTACCGTTATCTTTTTTAAAAGCCGGTTTTAATTTTGACAGCCCTTCTAAACTTGTAGATGGTTTTATAAATTCATCTTTATTAAAAATTAACGCGTCGCCTTTCTTCTGCGGAATTTCTACAGGTATTATTTCTTCATTTAATCTGCCCGCATTTTGAGCAATCGCGGCTTTTTGCTGGCTCCATACAGCAAACTTATCCTGGTCACCGCGGTTTATATTATATAATTCGGCTAAGTTTTCGGCAGTTACTCCCATTGCGTCGGTACCGTACATTTCATTCATTACCGGGTTTATAAAGCGCCAACCAAAACTGCTGTCAAACATTTCGGCGTCTGTGCCAAATGGCTTACTTGTTTTTGAAATTACCCAAGGGCCGCGGGTCATATTCTCCACGCCTCCGGCAATAAATATATCACCATCGCCTGCTTTTATACTTTTAAAAGCATGTACTGCGGCGCTCATTCCCGAAGCGCAGAGCCTGTTTACCGTTTCGCCGGGTACTGTATACGGCAGCCCCGCCAAGAGCAGGGCCATACGGGCTACATTACGATTATCTTCTCCCGCTTGGTTGGCGCAACCAAGTATTACATCGTTATACGCCTCCGCCGGAACAGATGAATTAATTTTTACCAATGCTTTAATAACCATCGCGGCCAAATCATCGGCTCTTACAGGCGAAAGCGTACCGCCGAAATTGCCGATGGGTGTTCTAATACCATTTATAATATATACTTCTTTCATACAGCCGGTTTAATAAATAAAGCTAATCAATAATCTCTGTATAGGTTTTCTCCGCTGAAGAACGCTTTTGTCTTCTTCTCATATGTATTATCAGCATATTAACCAAAAAAGCCAGGCCTATGCCTATATAATTACTTATTATATCAAGCATGGTAAAATCTCTTCCGGGTATCCATAATTGAGCAATTTCAAAAATCAGGGAGCTGAAAAGAAGAAAAAAAAGTATTACCTCTATATATCTCCTTTTGGGAAATATTAAAAACAAAGCAACTCCCAGTACAAAATAATAGCCTCCGTGCTGCAGCATATCAAGCAAGGGATTGTATTCTATATCTAAAAATTTTTCTAAATGAAAACGTGGCCATGAACTTAAAACAAGCGTTAGTATAGCTAAGCCTGCTATAATTCGTTTAGATCGCTTTCTTTCACTATTCTTAGTCGAAAGCTGCTTTCGTTTATATCGTCCTCTATTGAAAACCATTTGAATAAATTGAATTTAAATAAATCTGCAACAGGCTAAAAGTACTAAGTGAAACGCTGTTCTGCTAATTGTCATTGATGTAAGTGTTTATTACCCGGTTGCTTCGGGTGATATAGTTATACTCTTCATTTTAAATGCCGGTTTATTAATTAGACAGACTACGAATATAATGATTATCGCAAACGTTTGCACTCATTAAAATCAAGTTTGTCGGGAATGCCATCAATTTACTTTATTCGATCTGCCGGGTTACGAATTGAGTGCTACAACACATTTACTCCGGGTTACCACAGATCAAAATGAGTTATTAAAATAAAATAATTTCAACAATTTTTCAACATCGCAAAAAATATTTGGACAAATAAAATTCATTTTTTATCCGTTTCAATAAAATCCAAATCCAAAAAATTCGCCCCGTTACAGCACCTTCTCTCGCAGCAGGCAAGTGAAATTATTTCTGCGGTTCTCCCCTAAGTTGTTGATTGTAAGTTAAGTGACGGGTAGTTATTTCCCTTACGAATGTTACTATAAAATAAGCCGTAAACTAAACCGTACCAAATACTACGACCTGCTTAGAAAAATTACAAAAATAATAAAGCACTTGTGCTCTATGATTCTTTTCGTTCGCCCGGTATCTTTGGTATGATAATTGAATATTTTGGACATTATTCAATTTACTATCCGATGTCTTTTAAAAACCCAATTTTCGTAACGGACAAATCCAACTATAATAATCTATGAAACCACTTCTATTTGCAGTACTTTGTACTTTTTGTCTCACGGCCAACTCAACTGATTATTACTTATCTCCTTCGGGCAATGATAACAACCCGGGCACGATCAGTTCGCCATTTTTCAGTTTAAACAAAGTCTGGACGGTCGTAGTACCCGGCGACTTGGTTTATCTCCGCGGCGGAACCTACGCCTTTAAAACACAACAATACCTGACTGGTAAAAGCGGTACGGCGGGCAACCTGATTAAGATATGGGCCTACCCGGGTGAAACTCCGATACTGACTAAAGGCTCCGGGTACACCAATAATTATTTCAGAGGAGGTTGTTACTTCTCGGGAAATTATTTCCATTTCAAAGGACTTGATATTTCAGGCTTTACTCAACAGGACACTTATGTATGGAATGGGTTGTTAGTCGATAATTCTAACAATAATATATTTGAATTATTAAATGTACATGACAATGGTGCCGGCATGTATATTCAAAATAATTCTACAGGCAACCTTGTATTAAACTGCGATTTTCATCATAATTATGATCCAAATACAGGCGGCGGTAATGCTGATGGTCTTGATGTGGCCTATGTAGCTGCCGGAACTTCTAATACAGTCAGGGGCTGCAGGGCCTGGCAAAACTCCGATGACGGATTTGACGTGTTTGAAAATCGCGGATTCATTTTATTTGACAATTGCTGGTCATGGAGTAATGGCTATATACCGTACAGTAAAACTGTAGCCGGTAATGGCGAAGGATTCAAACTGGGCAGTGCGGGCACAGGCAATTCAGCTACCCTCTTAAGAAAAATTACCAACTGCTTAGCATTTGAAAATAATAACAGCGGGTTTCACCAGGAAGAAGGTGATTGCAGGATGGAACTCTATAACAATGTGGCTTATAATAATGCCGAGCATGGTTTCTTATTTGATTATTTAAACAGAACCCATATTGCTAAAAATAATGTTGCATTCAAAAATGGCGGCAACCAGGCGGTTTTTGGTTCTGCAAGCAGCGTCAGTAACAACTCTTACGCTACGGGTTATGCATCTTCGGGCTGGTTACAAACCACTTCTGATGCGGATTTTCTAAGTGTCAATTCGGCGGGTGTGGATGGTCCGAGACAAGCTGATGGTTCGTTACCGGCTCTATCTTTCTTACATTTAGCGGCCTCTGATTTAAAAGATGCGGGAACAAATGTGGGGCTTCCCTATAATGGTTCAGCCCCGGATATCGGCGCTTTTGAAACTGGCGGCGCCGCACCTCCGCCACCTCCTGCTAACCAAGCTCCTGTTGCCAATGCGGGTACTGATAAAACGATTACTTTACCTGCCAACAGTATTTCTTTAACAGGAACGGGAACTGATGCCGACGGTACCATCGCTTCTTACAGCTGGACCAAACAATCGGGCGGTGCGGCTACCCTTGCAGGTGCTGCTACTGCTACCCTCAATTTATCAGGCTTGGTTGCAGGCACCTATGTCTTCCGATTGACTGTAACTGACAATGCCGGCGCCACCGGTTTTGATGAAGTGACCGTTGTGGTAAACCCCGCACCTGTTAACCAAGCTCCTGTGGCTAATGCGGGTACAGACAAATCGATCAATTTACCGACCAATACTTTAACTATAACAGGTACGGGTACCGATGCTGACGGCACTATCGCTTCTTACAGTTGGGCAAAACAATCGGGCGGCGCTGCTACTCTTGCAGGTGCTGCGACCGCTACCCTCAATTTATCGGGCTTGGTTGCAGGTACCTATGTCTTCCGATTAACTGTTACCGACAATACCGGCGCCACCGGTTTTGATGAAGTGACTGTGATTGTAAACCCCGCGCCTGCGAATCAGGCTCCCGTTGTAAATGCAGGTACAGATAAAAATATTACATTACCAACCAACAGTATTTCAGTAACAGGAACAGCAACCGATGCCGACGGTACAATCGCTTCTTACAATTGGACCAAACAATCGGGTGGTGTGGCTACTCTTGCAGGTGCTACCACTCCAACCCTCAATTTATCAGGTTTAGTTGCCGGAACTTATCTATTCAGGTTGACCGTTACAGATAATAGCGGCGCAACAGCTTCTGACGATGTCACTGTTGTTGTTAACCCGGTTCCTAATATATTACCCGTTGCGAATGCGGGAAGCGATAAACTAATTACGCTACCGACAAGCAGTGTTACGCTTACAGGAAGCGGTACAGATGCTGATGGGTTTATAGTAAGTTACAATTGGGTAAAGATTTCGGGACCCGCTCAATTTAGTATTGCAAGTCCGGCGGGTTTGCAAACTGCTGTAACCAATCTTGTACAAGGCGTTTATCAATTTGAATTTCGCGTTACTGATAATGCCGGTGGTGTTGGTAAAGCTACCGTAACAGTAACAGTAAATGCGGCGCCGGTTAATCAACCGCCGGTTGCCAATGCAGGAAGTAATATTGCAATCACATTACCGACAAACTCAGTTTCTTTGGCCGGTAGCGGTACGGATGCTGACGGTACTATTGTTGGATATAATTGGACTAAAATTTCAGGTCCCGCACAGTTTAGTATTTTATCACCCTCCAATGCATTAACGCCGGTAAATAATTTAGTTGCAGGTGTCTATCAATTTCAATTGCAGGTAACTGATAATGGGGGTGCTGCAGGAACAGCAGTAATTACTGTAACCGTGAATGCGGCAGCGCCGCCGCCAAACCAACCGCCGGTTGCTAATGCGGGCAATAACGTTACCATTACATTACCGACAAATACTGTTTCTTTATCCGGCAGCGGTGCCGACCCCGACGGAACAATAGTTACATACAACTGGACAAAAATTTCGGGGCCTGCTCAGTTTAATATTTTAACACCAAATGCCGCACAAACAACAATAAATAACCTGGCACAAGGCGCTTATCAGTTTCGGCTAACTGTTACAGATAATGCAGGTGCTACCGCTTCCGCTACGGTAACTGTAACAGTTAACGCAACTCCTCCGCCACCTAATCTGGCGCCTGTTGCTGCAGCGGGTACAGATGTCACTATCATATTGCCGACTAATTCAGCGACACTTACAGGCAGCGGTACAGATACTGACGGAACAATTGTTGCATATAACTGGACAAAAATTGCCGGCCCTGCGCAACTTAATATTCTAACAGCGAATAGCGCACAAACCATTGTAAATAATCTTGTACAGGGTACTTACCAGTTTCAATTAATGGTAACGGATAATGCAGGTGCTTCGGGTACTGCTTCTGTAAAAGTAATAGTAAATGCAGCCGTAGCCCCGCGCAACCTGCGACCCAAGGCAAATGCCGGCGGACCCAAAAAATACAAACTGCCTGTTGCACGTATTACACTGGAAGGCAGCGGCAGCGACCCCGATGGAGCGATTACCGCTTATCAATGGAATTTTATCAGCGGTCCGTCGCAGGTTCAATTAACAAATGCGCAATCTGCGATAACCGATGTTACAAATATTACAGAAGGAATTTATGAATTTGCATTGACTGTTACTGACAATCATGGTGAATCCGCCGCTGATACCATACAAATGATTGCATCAAATATTTTAACGACCGGTGTATCAATATTCCCTAACCCCGTACAAGATTTTGTAAATCTGAAAATAGAAGCGACTACGCTTTCACATCCGACATCAATCGTAATTTACGACATGAACGGTAAACAAGTTTATCGCGAATCATTTACAAGAGGACAGAGTACCTTACTGAAGAAAATAAACGTAGCCCGTTTTTCCAAGGGTACCTATATAATTGAAGTTTCGGCGGATGAAGGAATCAGGATTCCGGTAAAGATGCTGAAGCAATAACCGAGAAAAACATCACTAACAAAAAAAGCAAATTGGACTTAGAGTCAATTTGCTTTTTTGTTTTACTGCTTATAATTCATAGTTGTACCAATTAAACTGTTTGAAAAATCAGAATTGCATTATACCGCGGCAAAAGATGATTGGACTATATAAAGGTTATAAGTGGTAGAAGTATTTACCGGAGCGAAATTGTGCGTTTTTCTTTTTCTTTATTTTAAATTTTAATTCTGTATTAAATAATTGTAACTTTCTGATAGAATTATATATAGTAACTATTTTCAGCTTATAAACCATTTAAACAAAACTTAGTAAGATGAAAAAACTATTAAACCTCCTGCTCCTTGCATTTGCATTAAATGCTAATGCAACAGATTATTATCTATCGCCAACGGGTAATGACAACAATACAGGCACAATTATTTCTCCGTGGTTTTCATTAAATAAAGCATGGACTGTTGTTGCACCAGGGGATAATGTATTTATGCGAGGAGGCACATACGCATACACAACGCAACAAATATTAAAAGGCAAAAACGGTACTTTGGGGAATTTAATTAAAATACAGCCGTATCAAAATGAATCTGTAATTATTACCAAAGGAACAGGATATGTAACAGACACCGCTAGGGCCGGCGTATATATGGAGGCTAATTATGTGCATTGGTATAAAATTCGTGTTACAGGATATGCGCAGATAACAAGTGATGCAATCAACGGGTTGATGGCGCAAAGAAGCAGTAATTGCATTTTTGAAAGATTGGAAATAGATAATAATGGAGGTGGTTTGAACATTAGATTTAACGCTAAAAACAATCTTGTAAAAAACTGCGATTTTCACGATAACTATGACCCTATTACAGGCGGAGGTAATGCTGACGGCCTTGATGTAGGAGCTGATTTTAATGGATTACCAACCGATGTAACTGAAAATAATATTGTGACAGGTTGCAGAGCATGGAATAACAGCGACGACGGATTTGATTTTTGGCAGGCACAGGGATATAACACAATTGATAGCAGTTGGGCATGGCATAATGGTTACATACCCGGAACTAATACACCCGTAGGGAACGGGATGGGTTTTAAATTAGGCGATGCTGATGACCTTATAACATTAGGAAGGACTGTGACAAGGTGTATTGCTTATGATAATCTTGCCGATGGCTTTAGCATTAACGACGGCACTTTCATAGTACACATGTACAATAATTTCTCTTATGCGAACCAAATATGGGGCTGGAAATTAGATTTTCAAAATGCAGCGCATATAATAAGGAATAATGTTATTTTAAATAATCTCGGTGCAGGGGCAATAACTACTTTGGCGGCAATACAGAGCAACAACTCATGGGGAGGCACAGTAGAACCAAATCAACCAACAGGGTGGGCTAATACAGCATCTTCGGCAGACTTTGTTTCATTAGACGCAATCCAAATGCTAAATGCAAGACAAGCCAACGGAACGCTGCCTGACATTACATTCGGACATTTAGTTACCGGCAGCGATTTGAAAGACGCAGGAACGAATATCGGCTTGCCGTTTGTAGGGGCGAACCCTGATATCGGCCCATTTGAGTTTGGCGCAACAGCCGGCAATCAACCGCCAACAGCCAATGCCGGTACAGATCAATCCATAATATTACCCGCAAGCAGTGTAACACTTTCCGGCAGCGGTACTGATCCTGACGGAACAATAGCATCGTATGCCTGGACAAGAATATCAGGACCGAATACACCAACGATAGTTTCTCCTTCATCAGCTTCAACTAATGTGACAGGATTAATTGCGGGAACGTATGTATTCAGATTAACCGTGACGGACAATCTTGGTGCAACGGGTTTTGATGAAATAACCATAACCGTCAATACTCCCCCCACTGCCAACGCAGGCGCAGATCAATCCATAACATTGCCCGCAAGCAGTGTAACACTTTCCGGCAGCGGTACTGATCCTGACGGAACAATAGCATCGTATGCCTGGACAAGAATATCAGGACCGAATACACCAACGATAGTTTCTCCTTCATCGGCTTCAATAAACGTAACAGGATTAATTGCGGGAACGTATGTATTCAGATTAACCGTGACGGACAATCTTGGTGCAACGGGTTTTGATGAAATAACTGTAACCGTTAATGCAACCGCGGTGCCGATTACCGTTTCAATTACTTCGCCGGCTAATAATGCTACTGTATCGGGTTCGACAACTATTGCCGCCAATGCTGCAGATGACGTGCCTATCGATCATGTCGATTTCTTTTATGATTATACTACTACCAATACATCGCCTACTTTGTTTACGGATAATTTCAACAGGGCTAATTCAAATACTATCGGCTCAGGCTGGATGGAAAGATATACCGCTTCCAATTATCAAATTGTAAGTAATAAAATTAAGTTGACAAGTAATGACGGAAATATAACGGCTGCATACAGGTTGAACGCATTAGTATCCCCGGATTATTCCGTACAAGCTACTTTGAATTTCTCCAGCTTAAGTCCGCTTTATGCAGGTGTGGGTGGCCGGATGACTAACTCTACCTCTGGTACTTCAGAAATCAATGGATACATGGCTTTTGCAGAACCCGGTTTTCAAGGCGTTTATATTTTCAAACGGATAGATGGCGGTTGGTTTCTACTGGAAGTTTACCCCACACAAATTCTTGTTAATACGAATTATATTTTAAGGTTATCAATGAACGGTACCAATCTTCAAGTTTATTGGAATGGAGCGCAGGTGATTTCTGTAACTGATGCAACCTATACTGCTACCGGCTATACGGGTGTAGTAACGGGAACAGCAAATTCTTCCATTGCTGTAACTTGGGATGATTTTACACTAACATCGCCTACTTTGTTTACGGATAATTACAACAGGGCCAATTCAAATACTATTGGCGCCGGCTGGACGGAAAGATACACCGCCTCCAACTATCAAATTGTAAGCAATAAAATTAAATTGACAGGTAACGATGGAAATGTAACGGCAGCCTATACAACAAGCGGATTAATATCCCCGAATTATTCCGTACAAGCTACTTTGAATTTCTCTAACTTAAGTTCGCTTTTTGCAGGTGTGGGGGGTAGGATGACCAACTACAGTACCGGGGATTTTAACGGATATATGGCTTTTGCCGAGCCCGGTTTTCAAAGGGTATATATCTTTAAACGAACAAACCTGGTCTGGACAGAGCTGGGTTCTTATGCTACACCAATTGCCATTAATACAAATTATGTTTTAAAATTAGCAATGAATGGTACCGGTCTTAAAGCCTACTGGAACGGGGCGTTGGTGATTTCAGTAACTGATGCGAGCTATATTGCCACCGGTTATACGGGGGTTGTAACAGGTACGGCTTATCCGTCTATCGCAGTAACTTGGGATGACTTTGCAACAGAACCGATTAGTACAAGCAGTAATACTACATTGATTGGATCAGACCTGACGTCGCCTTACAGCGTATCATGGAATACTTTAGGATTACCAAATGGCAATTATAGACTTACAGCAAAAGTTTATAATACAAATGCAGAAAATACCGTTTCTGCTCCTGTCAACGTTACCGTAAGTAATACAACTGCTGGAGCCAATGCAGTAATTAGTCAAACAGAGGATATTCCTTCCATATTAAACAAAAACGATTTTGTTTTGTACCCTAATCCTGTTGGTAATGAGTTGAATGTTATTTTGAAAAGCAATTCAAGCACGTCATTTACTATTACCGATGTTTTGGGCAGAACAATCAAAACAATTATTATAAGAGCTAATACAGGCCCGATTAAATTATACTTAACAGGTATTCCTGCAGGTACATACTTTATAACTGGAAAAAACAAAGAAGGCTTAAGTAAAACAAATAAGTTTATTAAACACTAAAAAAATATACAATATAATAAATTACTCCGGACTGAATACGCCCGGAGTAATTTATTAAGGACGCCTTGCACTCAATTAATGCAGCAAAATTATTAGTCGTGTATCATATTATGCATGTGACGAAGTATAGATTTCAGCTAATCATAAAAGACACAAAAAAAACTTTAGGGCTTTGCGGTAGTGGAGGGTTGGAAGTAAGTGAATTAAGATCAATTAGGTGATAGAGTCAAAAAAGCAGGCTCTATTGGAGAGCAGTCAGTACTATATAATAAAGGCAGCAAAAAAATTATCATTCATATTTTAAAAGGTAATGATTTACTTTAAAAATTTTTTTTTATAAATCCCTGTATAAAAAGCAGGATTTATCAAATGAGAACTATCACTAAATTGGTTCTCGTCAAGGTAAATAATTTTTTCAAAATAATTTTTAAATTCGTCTTGAAAATTGTTGTCCGCTATTTCCTGTAAACTGAATTTTTTAACCCGTGGTTCATACACTTTGCTCACCGGTGTAGGTAAAATAATCAATTTGAAATTATGTTTTGCCGACAGTTCTTTTATTTTTTTTAAATATTCAACTGAAACAGGCGATAAAAAAGTATAGTTCATTTGATCTTTCGGATTAAAATCAGGCGCCCAGTTGGATGTTAAAATAGAAGGATACCTGCAAAACTTGTTATAAGGAATTTTAGCTACCTGCTCTTTCACTGTTTCGGAAAAAAGCGGCAAGTATTCTTTTTTGTAAAAAGGCTTCAAAAAATAATGGTAAGTATAAACTTGGTTCAAGTTATTTTGAAAAGAAAAGGGTTGGAAAAGAAAAAAAACAGTATCAACCCGGTTATCCGCTTCGAGGTAATTATTTAATAAAATATATTGACCCACCATACCGATAGATTGATTACAGGCCAATGAATTAATCGTATCGTTATTCGTTTCATTGTCAAATAACTGCTTGGCCACACTGTCACCGAAAAGTACTTTTTTACTTTTGCTCTTTTTTTTACTTTTCTTAATAGAATAATAAATTTCATCGCCCGCCACTACTGATTTGTACTTATCATTGTACAAAAGATAAAAAGGCTTGATATGAAATAAAATAGCGGCAAAGAATAAAAAAAGACCGCTGTATTTTAAAAATTTACTCATTACTTAAAATTCGAAATAGATAAATTGTTGTTGGCTGCCTGCAAAAAGATATATTAATTCCAATATAACGAGATAAGCAGCCCATCGAAAAGGTCTCTTCCACTTGGCGCCTAAGTTTGCTATGGCATATTGCTGCTCTCGCCCCAACCATTCAATCAGCATAAAAATTACAGTTAAAATAATTATTACCGGCGGCTTTACCTCGGGAATACTGAATAACGAAGATGAAAATATGCCTGCTATATAATCTATTCCCTGCTGCAAACTTTCGGCCCTGAAAAAAACCCAGGCGAAAACAGTTAATGTAAATGTAATAGCGATAGAAAAAAATTCTTTCGCATCGGGCAAATATTTGCCCTGCGCCGCTATATCAAGATTATTCCTGTTTGTATTAAATATAATGGAAGGCATGATATACAGCGCATTAAGCAAGCCCCAAACTATAAAAGTCCAATTAGCGCCGTGCCAAAACCCGCTTACTAAAAAAATAATAAATGTGTTACGAACTTTCATCCAAGTGCCGCCTTTGCTGCCACCCAATGGTATATAAAGATAATCTCGAAACCAGGAGGACAAAGAAATATGCCATCGTCTCCAGAACTCCGCTATATCTCTTGAAAAATAAGGAAACGCAAAGTTGCGCAGCAAATCTATTCCGAAAAGTCGTGCCGTACCCAATGCAATATCCGAGTACCCTGAAAAATCGCAATAAATTTGAAAAGTAAAAAACAAAGCACCCATCACAAGTGTACTGCCTGAATAATCAGCGGCATTGTTGAAAATAGTATTAGCATATTCTGCGCAATTATCCGCAATTACTATTTTCTTAAACAAACCCCATAATATTTGCCTCAATCCATCAACGGCTTTTGTATAGTCAAAAATTCGTTTCTGCTTTATTTGAGGGAGTAAATGTGTTGCCCGCTCAATAGGGCCTGCTACCAACAACGGGAAAAAACTGACAAAAACAGAGTAATCAATAAAATTTTTCTCAGCTTTAATTTTGTTATTATAAATATCAATTACATAAGATAGCCCGTGAAAAGTATAAAAAGAAATGCCGACGGGCAGTATCACTTTCAATGTCCACGGGTTTACATATAAGCCAAGCTGAGCAACAGCGTCCGCGAAAGAAGTCGCAAAAAAATTATAATATTTAAAAACACCCAGAAAACCGAGATTAACGGAAATGCTGAGCCAAAACCAAAATCTTTTCTTGTTTCGTGTTTCTGCTTCAGACATTTTTATGCCGGTGAAGTAGTCCAATACAGTAGAGAAAATAAGAAGAAACAAGAACCGCCAGTCCCAGCAGGCATAAAAAAAGTAGCTGGAAACAAGCAGCAATATGTTCTGAAACTTTAAATTTTTGTTTGTTACAAACCAATAAAGTATAAAAACAATTGGTAAGAATATTGCGAAACTGATAGAATTAAAAAGCATTCTGTCTATTTAATTTTTCTGTATTTATATTTAAATTCCGCAGGAAATCGGGTATACTATACCGGTTTGTGTTATTAAAAAATACGCTTACTGCCTTGCAATTAAATAAACTGCTTACAAACCCCGTGGCGGCAAAAGGTTTTTTTCTACTACGGGAACGTTTCCCGGTATTGCATTACTTAGCGGTTTTGTTTTCTCTAAAGCTAAAATACAATCAATGACTTTATTTGAAAAAAAATTAGCCCCCTTATTATTTAAATGTACCATATCTGAAAAAAATGAGGAGTTACTTGTAAACATCGTGTCTTTAGAAAAATCAAAAAGCGGAATGTTATTTTCTCCGGCGATATTCCGTGCCAATGCGAATGATATATCCGTTTGCGTTGTTTTAAAAAAATAGGGGGAACAAACAATGTACAACCGGGTTCCTGAACTTATGCAATCTTTGATAAAAGAAGCATATACGTTAACCTTATTGCTGTCTATTTCATAATTGCTTTGTGTGTTGTCGGTTATAATCGGTTCATTCCATTCACCCTCCAGCGGTATATATCCTTTAATATCAAAATTTCTCTTTTGATTAAACTTTGCATTGCCCGCAGCAATTGCAAATATTGATGAATTAAACGGATAAACAGACGACATCATTTTCATCCTCTCATAAGGACTCTTAAGCTCAACAATCGGACGAATTTCCGGATGCCTTTTATAATATGGCAGAAGATAGGATAGCCTGTCATAACTTTGCTGATTTTTTCGGAATTCTTCGCCAATAAAATCCAATATTACAATTTTAGGAGTATGCCTTTCCAGTATGCTTTTAAGAATAGCGCTATGATAAAATATCGTGTTGCCGTCCTGTCCTGCATTATAGCACGATAAATAAAAACGCCCCTCAAAAACCTCAGGATGATAATGATGAACAGCTCTTGAAGACCCCAATATTATTATATCCGCCTTTGTCTGCTCCATTGAAAAAGTAGTACGGTAGCGAAGTCCGTTGTTCTGTTTGAAATAAAAGTAACTGAGAATATTCCCGATTGAATAATCAATGATTACTACAATAACAAAAAGAAAAAAAAATCTTAAAAGAAATCGTTTCGTTAATTTATTCTTACTCACTTTCATTAGAATTATTAAATTCTTTAGCAAAATTCACTGTAGCAAAATCGCAAATCGATAAAATATTTATTAAACGGTTGTAATAATCCGGCTATTGTACGTCCCGGTACGCAGAAATCAGGTCATCGCAAAGTTCTCAATACGCATTCTTATCGCCTTTGGCCGTTACATAGATAGTCAAAAATACAATTCGCAGGTCAAGCCACAAACTCCAGTTTTCCATATAAAAAATGTCATACTCAATTCTCTTACGCAATTGCACTTCCCTTTTTATTTCTCCGCGAAAACCATTTACCTGCGCCCAACCCGTTACTCCGGGCTTTACAAAATGGCGGATCATATACTCGTTTAATATCCTGGAATAATCCTCGGTATGCCTCAGCATGTGCGGACGCGGGCCAACTACCGACATGTTGCCCATCAACACATTAAAAAACTGCGGCAATTCATCCAAATTTGTTTTGCGCAAAAAACTGCCCACTTTTGTCATGCGGGTATCATTCAATGTAACCTGCTTTACATCAGCCTCTTTATTAACCCTAAGGGTTCGAAATTTATAACACCTAAACGGTTTATTATTTTTACCTGAACGCATTTGGATAAAAAATACAGGGCCTTTTGAATTAAGTTTTATAAGTAAAGCAAGAATCGGTAATAACCAGGATAACACCAATGTAATGACAAGAAAGCTGAACCCGATATCAAAAATGCGTTTTTGAATTCGTGCGGCTATATCCTCAAGCGGTTCAGATCGTAACGACAGAATCGGAATATCTTCAACAAAATCTATATGGATATTACGATTGACAAACAAATGAAAATCCGGTACGAATTTAAACCTGATCATATTTGTTTCAGCCGATTGCGCCAGTTCATATACATACGGGTGTCTTTCAGGAGAAAGCGTTGAATAAATTTCCGTAATGCCGTTTTCGATAGAATAAGAAATACAATCCTTCCTGTTGCCGAGTATGGGGAAAAAAGAAGTTTCATTTACCAGTTGTTGATCTTCAAAATATCCTTCCATAGATAAGTTACGGCTGTGTTGTAAAAAATGTTCAACAAGCCTCTTCGAAAGATCGTTATAACCCAGTATTACAATTTTTTTGCTGAATTTGTTTCCTTTCTTAAGGTAAAAAACCATCAGCAAAAAAAGCAAACGGGTAAACAGGATAGTGCCTCCAAATCCCGCAAAGTTTAATACAACGAAAAGACGGGAGTAATTATAATTGTAAAGGAAAATGAACAGCAGAATAAATACAATATAAAGAATAAAAGACTTGAGTGACTGCTTTGCAAAGAGTTCAAAATTGAAGTAGTTATCATTAATGTAAACAGCATTTGCATATGCGGAAAACAACCAACCCAGGTTGGCAATAAAAAAAAGTACGACGTATTGATACTCCAATCCTGCTATACGGTTCATTTGCATGGTTAATACAAGGAAAACCGTATTCAGTGCAAACAGGTCCATACCTGCAAAAAAGAAACGAAATAAATTTGAGTTACGGGTAGACATGATAAGTAAGTTTAAAAAAATTACTTTAAAATCATACGGATAATCATAATAACTACAGACACACTGACGCCGCAAAAGAGGAAGCAGCGTCAGACGGAAATTTATAAATAAAGATTATACTGATCCGGCTGAAGCAATAGCCGGCAATAAGTCATTTTTATTTTCAAAGTAAATAAACGGGGTAATATTCTTTCATCAAAGACCTGCAAAGAAATATCATGCAATTAATAAATACTCCTCGAACCCGTTGATGAACATCCAAACAGTTGACAAGACTTTTTTTACTGATAATACATACGCCCCCGAAACGGAAATATCTTCTTCTGACATTGCTTTAAACCTCGGAGCTAAATTTTTTCTGTCTATCGTTGACTCGCTGACGGTTTTGCTATTATAAACAATATCGAAACCGTTTTCCTTTAAAAGCTTAACATGCGCTGAGTAGGGCAGCCTGTTTATAAGATATTTTTTTCTGCCTCTGACAATCTTCCATTCTATATCCGAATAAGACCAATGCCCGAACCAGTTATCCGAAGAACCCATAGACTTAAAATCTATTACATGCGACATATATCCTGCAGGCGTAAGCCATTTATTCATTAGTTGATATGTAAACGCAAGTCCGTCAATATGCTGCAATACAGCTTGTGAAATTATCATATCCACCTCACCGGATTCATTAATAACCGTCTCGTTCCAGGGAGCTTCGTATGTGATCATTGAAGTCTCTTTGCCTATAATACCGGGCGGCAATTCCAGAACTTTAATTGAATTTCGAATTTTTTTTATTCGAACCTCATCCAGCATTTTCGACATATGCTCGTTTGTAAGAATGTGATCGGGAAAATGATAATTTTTTAAGGTCGGCTTCATTAATGGAAACTCTTTCTCATCAGGGATAGGTGTTTTATTCTTAAAAAGGGCAACCAATTCATCAAATATTTTCAGATTAATTTCTGCGTTAGTAAACTTAATAATATCTAAAGCAAAATAATGTTCCGACCCTGAGATAAGAGCAGAAAGTCCGATACCTAATGAATCACCCGGTCCCAGTTCCGCAATTCTTTCAGGAAATAGACGTACCCCGTTTTCATGTGCATGTATTAAATGCCGCAGCCATACGGAATAGCAATAACGTGCACTGTTGGTACCTCCGGTGCCGGTGTGAAAATTATAAATACGTTCTATACCGGGAATGCTCTTAATAATTCCTTTTACTAAATACTTTAGCTTCATACTTTGGTTAACAAGTTTTGTAAGATTTACTATATGGCTTTACTAAAGCCCGAATTTACAAACAACTTTATACAGGTTTTAATTTTATATATTGATTTTTTATAACCTAATAATATTATGCTTTAAGGATTATTTCAGACACTAATTCTTCAGAAAGAAAGTTACACTGTATCAGTTTTTTAAAAAAATAAGTCGAAAAAATAAACACTTAATTTTTGTCGTCAAATTCTTTTATAAACGAAGCTGTAGATTTTATATTTGCCGCCGACGAAGCGCCGAATAAAATCGATTCAATATTCGGCAGACTGCATACATATTCAATTGCTTCTTTGGGGTGAATGGCACCACCGCCCAAAACCTGCATCGCTACCGCTCTGAATTTTTTATTTCGCAATGTTTCCTCATAAATCTCCTTTCCGCCCGACATCCTGAAACCTGCTTTGTTAATAGATGCACATACGATCGGGTTAACAATTCCCTTTTGCTCCAAAACGTTAACCAACTTTGGCATATTCATAGTAATAAATCCCGCCTCCGCATTATACTTCTTTTTTATATATGTATGAAATGCAGCAAGCACATCATAAGCTCTTAAGCCCAGTAATAAATCTGTAATAACATTTTGTAAAAATATCACCGGTGTATTTATGCCCTTAAACATTTTCATTTCCGCATCTATCATCAATTCCATAATAGCTTCATAATCTTTAGTGAGGTAGGCCATACCGCCCTTAAACAATGAACCGAAAAAATTGCCCGGTACATATTGCTTTAATGTACCGGCAATACCCAACTCAGTAACCGCATTAGCATATTTATGTGCATACGGCATGCAGGGAAAAATTTTAAAGTCCCTGTACTTCTCCGGGTTTGCTCTTATTATGTCACAAATATTCGCAATCCTGTCGTGCGTAGTACACATGAATGTATTAATGCCGCAGGCTATCGCATCATCCAATACTTTTATTATAGCCGCATCGTCTTTAAATTTTATAGATTGCGCACGGGATTTTTCATCCGAAATATGATTGACGGCGAAAAACTGGTTATCTCCAAAAAGAATTCTTTCCATCATTTTTAATTTGAACTTTTTCTGATAATTGATATGGCTTTGTCCGTATTGGCGGCGCTTGCAAAATTATTAATACTGTTGGGCGCTTTACCCGTCGCGGCTTTTACAAAATAATCCAACTGAGCCGAGTATTCTTCTCCACGCAAATAAAAATCAACGCCTTCCTGTAAATCAGTAATATATTTTACATTCCATCCTTTCGAATAACCCGGGAAAGCATTCTCCTCCTTAAAATAAACCTTCAGTTCATTGGCATCAGAGACTAATTTTCCTTTTGTACCAACCAATGTCACGGATGTAGACATCTTACGATAAGTATCATCGCTCCAGTTAACGGAAAGTAAACCGCTGTGGCCTGATTGTAATTCTAATAAAGAATATACGGCATCTTCCACCTTACCGGAGTAAATTGATTTCAGCAATGTTCCCTTCGCCGCTTTTACCGGAGAAAGTATATCGTTTATCAAATCAATAACATGCGATGCATAGTCCAATAAACAACCGCCACCCTCAGCCGGATCGGATCGCCATGTTTCCGATTTCTTTTTCACCACAACCGGCCCGTATGATTCCCCCACAAAATGGTAAATATCTCCCAAGGCGCCGCTGTCTGCAATACGTTTTACCTCTTTAAAAGTGCCGATAAATTTATTATGATACCCGACTTGATTAACTAACTTATTTTTTGCGGCAAGCTTTACCAACTCTTCGCTTTGTTCATAGTTAAGGCAAAACGGTTTTTCGGCAAAGACATGAATATTTTTTTCTAATAAATCTTTTATAATACTATAATGAAATTTGGTAGGCACCGCTACAACTACGGCATCGGGTTTTACCTGATCAATCATTTTTTTATAATCGCCGAAGCAATTAAAATTGCCCTGCTTGGTTAAAAAGTCCGTCACCATTTTCGAAGTGTCGCACACACCGACAATATCGGCATTGGCATATCCGCCAAGAATAGAAAGATGCGATATCCCCATTTTCCCCGCTCCTATTAACGCAATTTTAAGCATACATTATTTCTTTTGTTTTTGAAGTAATTCAATGTATTGATCTGTTATCAAATCCCAGTTAAATCTGTTTTTTATATCCACAGCACCCGCTTTTGCTTTTTGCAGTAAGTCCGTATGATTGTTCAACGCGTATTGCAACTGCTGTATAAGATGATTACTGTCGCCTGAAGTAAAAGTTACGGCGTTCTTGCCGCAGATAAATTTATTTTCAATAATATCGGAACAAATTAACGGCGTGCCAAGTCCCATTACTGTAAGTATTACCGGCGAAAGACCTTCAATGAGAGAAGGTTGTACATATGCATAGGCATTCTTCATTAAAATATTTGTATCGTCGCCGTATACATACCCGGGAAAAATAATTCTTTCATCTTTTGTATTCTTTATACCGGCCTCATACTCACCGGGGTTCGGCGAGCCGCCAATCAGCACTAATTTTTTTTCTGTTTTGAGTGCGGTAAACGCTGCAACCAAAAGATGTAAACCTTTATCGGGGATAAAACGACCGACAAATAAAAAATATTCTCCTTCTTTAATTCCCAATTTTTGAAGTATGCCGATATTGTCCGGAGGAGTTTTTACTTCGGATCCGTAAGGAATAAATTGATATTGCCTGTTAAATTTTTTTTCAAAAAATTCTTTTGTAAACACATTATCAAAAGCTACAGCATTGGGACAATAAGCGGTAAGATAATTAGATACTTTATAAAATAACTTACCGTACCAGGGCCATTTATCTCTTTTCCAATCCATGGCAAATTGGGTAACAACTACACGCTTACCCGCCATGCGCAAAAGCAAAGCCCACATACTGTTGGCGCCGCTGTGCAAGTGAACTACATCGGCCGTATTTCTAAAAATTATATGAAAAGCGGCTTTAGCAGAATGTACTAACGTATCAAACCCTGCATTCTTTACCGTTTTAAAATATTTTATTTTAACACCTTCGTACTCGTAATGCAATGTATCCGTATCGCCCGGGTATATTCTGCCATAGGCCAATAAGGAATGACCCCTCGCAACAATTCGGGGATACAATTCCAATGCAAACTTATCCGACCCCGCAGCACCTGCTTTTGGAGGTATGGAACGAAAGCCGCCAAAGGCAGCTATTCTCAGTTTTTTCATTCAGTTAATCTAAGTAACCTTGATAATATCGATCTATATATTGCTTCAATGCATCACGCCAATCCTGCATCAGGTTTAATTTCCTCAATTCAAGTTTCCTGTTTACCAATCTTTCGCAAGGCGGTCTTTCGGCGAAATATATTTCCTTGAAGTAATCTGATTTTACGCTGGTTATTTTTATTTTATCTTTTAAACCCAGTAAGCTCAGCAATTCGCCTGCTACTTCCAGCCGGCTTGTTTGGCCGCCGCATACCATATTATATAAACCCCAATATTCTTTTTCAATTAATGCTTTTACATTTTTCGCAAAGTCGTGGGTATAGGTAGGCGTACCGTCTTTATCATCCACAATGAATAGTTCTTTCTTGCCGTCTTTCAACTGCTTCATCAGTTTTTGAATAAATTTCTTATCCTTTTTCGGACCTGCGCCCATCATCCAGCCTGCACGGCAAATTAAAAATCGCTTAGCGTTTTCAGCTACATATCTTTCGCCCATGTATTTTGATCTTGCATATACTCCCAGCGGGTTGGGTAAATCCCAATCATCATACAAATCTTTAGCCCCGTCAAAAATACCCGCGGTACTTATATATAATAGCGGGATGTCCAATTGGTTGGCGATGTATACAGCATTTTCAACAGCCATTGTATTAGTGGCATAGGTGTCTTCCGCATTTTGCTCGCAAAACTCCAGATTTGTATAAGCTCCCAGGTGAAAAAGATAATCAGGTTTAAAATCCATTACATCCTTTTTATAAGCATCCAAATCCCTGAAATCCAAAAAGGAAAGCCAAGACTCATTTACATCCTTATCGGTGCATTTTATTTCATAACTGTCTTTGAATTGATGATGGAAAGCTTCTCCAAGCATACCGCCGCTTCCCGCAATGTAAATCCGTTTTTTCATGTTTTATTATTATGTTTATTTCTAAAAGAAATGCAGAGTTCCCCGGGCCTGTAAATACTCTATCCAAAATACGGCTTCAAGGAAACGTAAAAATACATTTTAATTCATTTTAAATCATGCTCTTATTATCTTGTTAATAATTTCCGCACTCCGCTCAACGGAAAAATTAGCCAGTAAATGAGATTTTAATTTTTTTGCATACATCATTCGCAGCTCGCCGGAATTATACAACTCTAAAATCGAGTTTTTCATATCTTTTAAATCATGCATTCCCACTAATCTTCCTGAAACTTTGTCCAGCATATAGTTCTTCGTAGAGGGTGTTTCAGTTATTATAACGGGTATTGACAATAATGCGGCTTTCATCATTACAATCAGGCCGCATGGCGCCAAACTATTAAGCGGCAAAAAAACTATTTTACTTTTTTTCAGCAGAGAATAGAACTCAACTGAAGACGTATCAAAATACATTTTTAAATTTGAAGGCAGTGCCTGCTCAGCGGGAAAATATTTATTTCTTGCAACACCAACAAATTGTATTGCAGGAAGCTCTTCAGCGCATTTAATAAAACCATTCCAATCTCTGAATGCATCGCCTCCGGTAAAAACATAATCGTCCGTCTCTTCATAATCACGTTGCTCGTCACCCGCATGTACAGCATCGTGAAGAATAAATATCCTTTCTTTCGGAAAATTAAATACCTCCGAATAGTTAGCTATCAATTGCTCATCATTGACAGAAAACCAAAAAGTTTTGTATTTAAAAGCAATATCATAAACAACTTTGCGAAATATTTTATTTATCACGCCCTTATTGTGCGCAATCATATTCAGGGCAATTATTTTTCTTTTAAAAGCAAAAATTTTGCATAAAAAAGCTGCCAAGGCCCCTATAACAAAATTATCGGTGAGTAGGGTATCATTCTTAGCGGTTCGTCTTATTCCGGTAATAGAAAGTTTGAAATATTTAAACCAAATTTTAATTTTTCCAATATTGCTTTCCTCATCCTTTGCATTATAATCAGGAATACCTCTTAAATCTATATCATAATTAAATCTTTCCAACTCCTCCTTCAACCAGAATTTAGTTTCCGAGGTCGTTTTAAAATCAGCCAAAATAACAATCTTCATTACGCAGATTTAATTGAATAAAAGCATTTTAATTCAAAATTCCCGAGCCTGCTTCGCAGTCTTTTCATGCGCTGTAATCTTTTATGGTGTTACTAAAAAGATCAAACAGGCTGCGATAATGCTCTTCAGCGGAAAATTTTTCATTCAATTTCTTAAATGCGTTTTCGCCCAATTCTACGCATTTGTCTTTATTATTAAACAAGTATTCAATTTTGGTTTTCAATACTTCAATATTTTTTAGCGGAAATAATAAGCCCGTTTCATTATCACTCACAATCTCCGTCAGGCTGCCTGAATCCGTTGCAACTACGCATTTCTTAAAAGCAAAACTCTCTAAAATAGTATTTGGGAAATTATCATAACATTCAGAAGGCATTACAGTAAACGCACATTTAGCCAGGTAAGTCTGAATTTCATCAAATGTTTTTAAGCCCAGGAATTCAATATTATGATTTTTCTCTTCCAAATATTTTTGCAATACTTTATCAAAACCCGAACTTGAAAATCCTATAATTTTTAAGTTATACCCGGTGTTTTCAAATGCCTTAACCAAAGTCATCAGTCCTTTTTCCTCTTCTACACGACCTATAAACAAAGCAAAAGGCTCAACAGCTGCATCTAAACCTTTTTTAATTGATTGAAAATTAAAAAAGGTGGGAATATGAAAAAGCTTTTCCTCAGGAAAGCCATATTGCCGAAGTTTTCCAATAGTAAATTTTGACGGAACCACAAATGCATCAATCTTTTTGGTTAAATGCAAAAAACGCTGGAGCTGTAATGAAGCCATCTTAACAAAAGAAAAAACATATGAATCCTGTACACATTTATGAAAAACGGCATTCATTTTTGATCCATGCAGGCATCGTTCACAAATATCTTTTTGCCGTGGTCGGAAAAAAAGACCGTTGGCGCATATTTGCCCAAAGTCTGAAATCCGATGAATAACCGGGATTTTATTTTTTACCGCCGCATCAAAAATACTTGCAGAAATTTTATTTTGGTAATGCAGTACGTATATCAAATCAGGTTTTACTTCATTAATAAGCTTGTCAAGTTTTCTCTTCGCTTCAAATGAATAAAACATTCTCGAAAAAGTTTTCGACATTGTTTTTATGTCTGATTTTTTATACTCTTTGAAATACACTTCGTCTCCGTCGCCAATCGGAGTTAAAAAATAGCTTTCGTATTGCGAAGGTTTGTTGTGATTACTTTTAACACTAAAAGGGATTACAACATGTCCATTCCTTTCAAGCAATTCGGTAACATTGAACAAATACCGCTCAGGCCCCCCGGATATAAAATATCGATAGTTTACAATAATAATTTTCATTATACGGGGCAAATTATATTAAAATCGAAAAATCGTTCGCTATCTCGTCTTACATCCACTTGTTCCACCACATTTGAAACATAAGCAGCAGCCAAATCGGCGTTTCCCTTCCTTTTTTTCCCGCAAGAAACTCATCGCGTATAGAAATAGCTTTTTTAATATTCAGTAAATTGTGTTTTGCGAACTGTTCTTCATTAATATAATAAAATAAATGCTCCTTTAAATCCGTAGTTAACCATTCAAACATCGGAATTGAAAACCCTGCTTTGGGCCTGTCCATTATTTCTTTCGGTATATACTTATGTACAATCTTTTTCAACAGGTATTTTGTCGTTCCGTTATTGTACTTTAATTCCGATGGCAGCTGAGAAACAAATTCAATAATCCGGTGATCCAGTAACGGTTCCCTTCCTTCCAGTGCAACACTCATTGTCGCCCTGTCAACCTTTGTCAAAATATCATCTACCATATAGGTTCTGTAGTCATGCGCCAAAATTTTGTTCATATAATCGTTCTCACCGTTTACTGCTGCAACATCGTCCAGCAATCCTATCTTTTCATTGTACCCGGGTATCAATTCGGCGATGTCCTTATTATTCAACTGCCTGTTATAAATATCAGAAAGACCTGTGGTTTTATAAGTATTTAAAAGCTCGGAAATTCTTTCAACCTTGTGAATCATTTTTAACCGCGGCAATATTTTAGTTGACAGGTTTGATATATTTTTTGCTAAATCCAATAAAGCTTCAGGCGATTTGGTAAGATAATTATTAATTTTTACCTGATGATGATATTTAACATATCCTGCAAAAATTTCATCGCCCCCGTCGGCGGATAAACTTACCGTAACTTGTTTACGGGCAAAACGGCTAACCAATGTAGTAGGAATGCCCGAACTGTCTCCAAAAGGTTCATCATAAATATCGGCTAGTAAAGGAAAAATATCCTGCGCCTCTTTTGTAGTACAGTAGTATTCATGATGGTCGGTACCCAAATGTGCTGCTATTTTTTTAGCATGCGGCGCCTCATTCCATTTCGGCTCGTGAAACCCGATAGTAAATGTTTTAATTTTCTGTGTACTGTTCTTTTGCAATATGGCTGAAACAACGGAGCTGTCATATCCCCCGCTTAAAAATACACCAACCGGCACATCACTAACCATCCTGTATTGAAAAGCTGATGTAAACAGGTTTTCCACTTCAGTCAACGCATCCGCCTCCGCTATTTTTAACTTAGGCTTATTATAGTAATCTATAACATCCCAATAGGTATGATCAGTTACTTCTTTTCGGGCAACATCAATCTTGACATAATGACCCGGTTGAACTTTGTAAGTGCTTTTAAAAATAGTATGCGGGGCACGTATATAGCCATACCTGAAAAAAAGAGTTAGCGCATCTTCATTAATATTTTTCTCGAAACCCGGGTAAGTGTATAAAGCTTTAAGTTCCGAACCAAACAACAGGCAGTCGTTCTTATAGTAATAATATAAAGGCTTGACACCGGGCCTGTCCCGTAAAATGTAAATCAGCTGTTTCTTCATATCGTACAGTGCAAAAGCAAACATCCCGATAAATTTCTTGACGGCCTCATCAATACCATATTGTTGATATGCCTTTATAATAACCTCTGTGTCAGAGTCAGAATGAAATTTATGCCCCGCAGCTATAAGTTCTTTTCTTATTTCCTTGAAATTATACACTTCTCCGTTTAATATTATTACAACACTTTTATCATCACTGTACATTGGTTGGTTTCCGTTTTCGGATACATCCATAATTGACAATCGCCTGTGCCCGAAACCTACAACAGCATTACTTGTATCAAATACTGCAACATTACCGCTATCCGGTCCGCGATGATGGAGCGTTTCATTTGCTTTATGCAGAGTCTTCTTTGGTCAGTTTCCTGTTAAAATCGCAAAATCCTGTTATTCCGCACATAGTTTTGTTTTTTAAGTAAAATTAGAAATAATATTTTTCAGCCTGAAAAAGGTGTCGATTGAATATTTGACAGCAACGTTTAATAAATTAAAAAGGAGTTGCCGGTAAAATAAAATTCATTTTTTCCCAAGGAAAGAAAACAAATTCTTCCGTCGCTTTATTGTCGAATCTATCATCGAAAGTCCCTGATCGTAAGACAGTGAATGCGTAGCGACAACGTCATCAGCCCAATTGGGTGTAATATCAGATACTTTAACTTCTTTGTACTCCCTTTCGTTTAAGGCCACAATTTCATTAATAATCGTTGCATATCCGTACCTGACCGAACAATCCTGCGACGGACGATAAAGTTTTCCGTTATTATAAAACAAGCGCCCTGCGGGTCGCGAAGATTTTACGTCTGAAACAACAGGATTGCAAGGATGGCTTGTCCATTCATTTGTAAATAACGTATCCGCTGAAAATAAGAATAATTCTTCGCTGTAAGAAGCGCCGTCGATTTGGGGTATATTGGTAAATAACCAAACCCTGTCATCCTTGTACAATATGGTTGTATCTACAGCTTTAATATTTTCCATCAGGTTCATCTTAAATTCCCATTCAAAAGGAAAATTGACAGCATGGTACAACTGTATAGATGAGTTTTCATCACTTTCGGGTATTAAATAATAATCTCCTTTATGTTCAAAAACAAATGGATATGACAAGTGATACGGCTTTTTCAGAATAATTACAGGTTCTGATTTAAATCCCTTTTTATCTATCTCGGCAACGCAAAGGTGTCCAATTTCATTTTTCCCGGGGTTCATTACTTCTTCAAAAAAAACGTAGTGCTTTCCTTCTTTATAAATTACACAGGGGTCGGCCCAATAACGATCCGATGGAGGAATCAGCCGCTTATAACGATACATGGAAGTGGAAAAACTATTGTTATTACTGAATGAGTACAATAAAATCCATTGCTCAAAGTTGAAGATTTTCCATAACTTATGTTTTACCCTATTAAATAAAAAAGGTATAAAAAGTTTAAGAAATTGATGATTTACCGGTATAGTATAATTCTTGTGCGAATAAAAATGCAACTGTTCATTTTCAGACTTTATTTTGGCAAAAAAAACATCTCTGCCCGTTTCATGCAATTCCTTTAATTTTCTCGGAATAAAAAGCGATGTTTTCCAGTAAAAGCCGTTTAGTGTTTTGTTCAGTGAAGTGTAAATCTGTGACCAAGACCTGTACAAAATTTCTCCCCCGTCCAAATCCTCAGTTAGTATTTGCAAAATCGAACCGACCGTTTTTTCTCTCTTAAGAAATTCCCACACACCCGCAGGGCCACCGCGATACAAAAAATTATCTCCGTGGTGATAAGACCAAACCCCCATTTTGGCTGTTTTAAGAATTTCACCTCTTAAAATTCGAAAACCCAATCGTATAAAAACATCAACATTGTATTTCCTGATTTCTGCTATATCGGCATCGACTATATAATCAGAAAATTTCTTCTCAATACAGTTTACTTCAATAATTGCAGATGATTGAATAAGCTCTTTAATATTTTTTTCTGCAAACGCATTTGGTGAAGACTTGAAAAATTTATTTTCAAACTTTGTAAAAACTTTAAAACACCCCACCCGCAGATTTTCCTTCAACTTTTCAAAAAAACTCTTTTCAGTATCCGCAGGGTTTTTTCTTTTTACTGCCAAAACAATTTCAGCATATCCTCCGGCGTTAATGGCTTCAATCATTTTATACTCCCACAGAGGCACGTTCAAATCATCAATAAGTAGACCAACTCTTAATTTATCCATATTGCCGGATTCCCTTTAATTAACCACCTTGCTTTTAAGCAATTTACTGTAATGAAAAATATATTTTTCTATCATACTATCAATTGAAAAATCCTTTTTTACCCGCTCATTACCGGCTTTGCCCATTTTCATACGAAGTTCTCCGCTGTTCAAAAGTTTTTCTATTTTTTCAGCAAGTTCAGCGGGCTTTGCCGGCTTTACCAAAAATCCTGTCTCGCCTTCTTTAACTATTTCAACAGTACCGCCGCCATCTGTCGCTACTACAGGTTTACCGGCCGCCATGTATTCAAGAATCGAATTTGAAATACCCTCTGTAAAAGTTGCTAATACACAGATGTCCATGATATTTACAAAAGATTCAACTCCTGATTTTCTTCCCAATAATCTAAAATACTCCGCGTATTCATCATTAATTATTTTTTTTGAATCTGCCGAGTCAGTATAGTCGCCAATCGCAAGAAAAGTGATATCCTTTCTTTTCTTCAGTAATAATTCAGCAGCGCTGTAGTACGTTCTGTAATCCTTATAAACTGAAAAGCTTGCCACCATACCAACAATGAAGTTTGTATGTATCTCAAGTTTGTTCCTGATTGATGCAGGATCGGGCAGATTTTCAGTTCTTTTAAAATCAAATCCGTTGTAAATACAAATAGCTTTTTTTGCAGGTGCGCCGTAAGCAGCCAGACCTGCAAGAGAGTTGCCAACTATAATATTACTGAACGGAAATGTAAGTTTGCCCCGCAGCCACGTTTTATTTCTCACATTTCGTTGTTCGGGTGTGTCCGCCACCATACCATTTACAAACTTAATATGCAATAGTTTTGAAACAGGTACCAGGTATACTGCCGTCATACTATCCCAACAATGAACAATATCGGCCCTGAAATTTTTACATATACGATAGAACTGTGAAAAAACCGAGATATCCTTTTTTGACTTTCGAATTACAAAATGGACTTTGATACCAAGATCAAAAATTTCTTTATAATGTACATCGTTGGTCATTATAACCAACTCAAACTCTATGTCGTGCTTTGTACTGAGGCCTTTCATGAGTTCAACCAGTCTTCGCTCCTTACCGCCGGCAGGAAAAGAATCTATAAAGAAAATGATTTTCATACTTACGGGAACTCTTTATCTTTTTAAGCGATTGCTAAACCAAAACCTCTTGCGTATTATTCAGTGCGGCCATAAACCGTTCGGCTGCAGTATTAAAATCATGATGCTCCTTTACGTAAGAGAGCATTTTCTCCTTACTAACTTCATTCACTTCATTTTGGTTAATATATTCTTTCATTTTTTCTAAATCATTTTTAAAGCATACACCCAACTCATACTGATCAAAAATATTTCCGGGGTTTACTTTTAAAGACAGTACAGGGATGCCTATAGACCATGCTTCTAAAAAAACATTCGGAAAGCCTTCGTACTCCGATGTATTGATCAGCGCTTTGGCATTTGCCATTAATTGAACCGTGTCGCTGTGCTTCATTCGTCCTTTTATATCGGCATTCTCCAGTTGTTTCAGTTGTTCAAATATCGGTATCGCACTTGCGTCATTCGGTTGCCCTACAATCATCACGGATTTCGATTTATCGATACCGCTAACTATTTTATACAACTTATCAGCCCCTTTTACGCTTGTCAACGAACCTACATAGATTAAGTAATTTTTTTCGAAGTTATCGGCTTGCGGCAAGTTTTTCCGGTCTATAATATTGGGGAACATTATCACTTTCCCCTTTGTCATGTCCGGCTTAACCGGCTGCCCCCTATGCTGGCGGAGTATATAATCCGCTCTTTTAAAAATATACTTATAAACAATATCGTTGGGAAGCCAATAAGTTAAATACTTAGACAGTTTGAAACTTGGTTTATACTCATATTTATACTTATCCCTCAAACTTAACAAATCAATATCGGAAGCAAGTGCCAGTAAAAATTTGCCTTTTACTTTTTTAGCCCCAAAGTAAGATATAAGGTTCAGGTATGATCTCATTCTTACATAATAATAATCTGCTTTTTGTTGTACAAATAATTTGTATAATCGGGGAATTCGATATTGTAACATTCTTAATCCGGGCAAGCCTTTATTCCAATGCGGTACATGTAATATTTTCACACCTTCCTTTGTAATAAAAGACTCGTTCGTAAAAGGATCAATAACTACAACTTCATGTCCTGCCATTGCCAATGACTTTGCCAATAATGCCACCTGCAACTCGCTGCCGCCGATAGTTTTTCCCTTTACCGCGGCAGCTATATCGCCCCAAAAACAAATTTTCATATTTTTATTAAGGTTTCCCGGCTTTATAACTGTAATAAACTTTACAAGCCAATTGCACTTTTAAAATCGCGGGAAAATGTTTTTGAAAAAACTACGGCACCATCGTGATTAAGATGCGAATTATCTTTAAATAAATTTCCCTGCAGGTAAGTATGCTCATATTTTGAATAATCCAAATAAACCAAATCTGTGTATTGACTGCAGAAAGTTTTTAATTGATCAACCATTTTATCATGATTATCGTTTGCCCTATAAACCGGGGTGCTGGCAACAACTACTCTTATCTTATGAACAACGCAAATTTCAATTAATTCCTTTAAATAAGTAAACTTTTGTTCCGGTAGTAACGCAGTGGCAAATGAGTTATCAACAGCCCTTGTCAAGCCGGCCGTATCAATAGTTCCCGTTGCAGGCAGAAAACCTAGTGAAGAATCCGACTTAGTTTTAAAAAAACCTTTTATCAAAGAGGCTATGGTAGAGTTATAGGGATAAATTGAAGAGAAAAACTTCATCTCTTCAAAAGGTTCCCTGTTAGTTATAACATTGTAAAGCATTGTATCATTCTTATAAAAAGGCAATAACATCCTCCGGTTATTATCAGCATTGGGAATAAAGAAAGAACTGGGTGACGCTTCAATAACCACGTATTTGGGTTTATATCGTTTTATTGATTCATTCAATTGTATTCTTGAAAAAAGCAAATCAGCTCCCCCAACACCGCAATTATATACAGTAAGCCCTGTGCTGTCGTTAATAATATCGGGAATAAAATGATACTCAGCACGACTGCTCCCTAAAATCAAAACATCTTCATTGGCTGAGTTCAGTGTGTGTCGCAGCTTTGAAATATAAAAATCATTTGACTTATTATATAATTTTTTGCAGATAAAACCAATTGCTCTATCTGCTGTAATAATAAAAACCAAAAACACAAATACTTTTAACAACCTCGATTTCATACAATTTAAAATTGAAAATAAATAAATTGTCCGCCGTCAAAAACACCTAACATTAAAATCAGGATGATGAGCATGGCATAAGCAAAATGCTCCTTAAGCCAGTGATTGGTTATAAACGGCAGTTCTGTAAGGGTGAAATAATTTTGCCATATTTCTATCATTAACAAAAATGCGATTCCCAGGAAACAATAAAAGAATTGCTGAGTTTCTCCAATATACAACGGGCCGCTGAAGCTGAAAATATTTTTAACTATTAAAAAAGCATCAGCCGTTGTATTGGCTCTAAAAAATATCCATGCAAAGCATACCAACGCAAATGTTATTAATATTTGTATTAAACTATTCAGCTTTGGCAACCTGTTCAGAAAAATTAATTCCCCAAACTTTTTGCGCCATTTTTCAGTGATGATTGCAAAGACGAGGTAAAACCCGTTGAGTGCTCCCCAAATAATAAAAGTCCAATTGGCCCCGTGCCACAAGCCGCTAATGGCAAAAACAAAAAACAAATTGAGATACCAACGTGGTATGGCCACCTTATTCCCCCCTAAAGAAATATATAAGTAATCTTTAAACCAGGTTGATAATGATATATGCCAACGCTTCCAAAACTCCGAAATGGAAGCTGAAAAATAAGGCCTTTTAAAATTTGTCATCAAGTTAAAGCCCATTACTTTGGCGGCACCGATTGCAATGTTACTGTAACCTGCAAAGTCGCAGTAGATTTGGAAAGCGAAAAATACAGTAGCAACTATAAAAGTAATCCCGCTGTGTTTATCGGGGTTGTTGTATACAGCATTTACATAAATAGCCAGCCGGTCTGCTACAACCAATTTCATAAACAAGCCCCACAACATTAACTTCAGCCCGCCGACAAATCTTTCATATTCAAAATAATGTTTTTCATAAAATTGATGAAGTAAGTTTTGCGGTCGCTCAATCGGACCTGCAACCAGCTGTGGATAAAACATTACGTACAAAGCATAAATACCGAAATGACGCTCGGCTTTTTGATTACCCCGATACACTTCAATAGTATAACTCATTGCCTGGAAAGTGTGAAACGAAAGTCCGATTGGCAAAAGAATGCTTAGATCAGGCACGGTATTTTCATACCCGAAAGAGTTTAAAATTTCTGATAAGTTCGCATTGAGAAAATTATAATACTTAAAAACAGCCAGTACACCTATATTAGCAATCAAGCTTGCGATAAGAAAATATTTTTTTCTTTTCCCCTCCGTTTTCTCAAGCCAAATACCCGCAAAATAATCTATTACAATTGTACCCCCCAGTATGAGAATATAAACCGGAATAAAAGCCATATAAAAATAACAACTGGCTACGAGGAGCATAAACCATCTGAAACGATGCGGCAACAAGAAATATAATGATGTCACCACCACAAAGAAAAAAAGAAAATGGATACTGTTAAATAGCATGACTATAACTAAATTAAAGAGGTGTACTAATAAAATTCAGAAACATTTTATTTCATCATTTTTTTTTGCGACGACGGCGAGATTGCCACTTCAATAAAGTGAATGAATATAATCAATCATTCTGCCCGCTTGAAATTTATAGTCAAAAACTCCCGAGGTTAATTCTTTTCCTTTAAGACCTACCTGCACTGCAAATTCATAGTTATTAAATATAAAATCAAGCCTGTTTGTAAGCCCGTCAATATCCCCGGGTTCTATTAAAAATCCGTTTACTTTATCAGTTATAAAGTCTGCGATTTCGCCAACATTTACAGTCACAACCGGCCTTCCCGTGGCAAGAAATTCTGATAACTTGGAAGGATATGATGCTGAGGCTTCCAAATCATTACTGCGCACCATTACAAGAACATCGGCATGAACAATATATTGAAGGATTTCCTCACGGGATAAATACTCCATTATCACAACTCGATCCTGAATTCCGAGTTGCGATATCATATCCGTTATTTGTTTTTTAACATCCGGTGTAGAAAAGCCACCCAATACAAGATATACATCCGGATGTAATTGCCTGAAATGTGCAAATGCATTTATCAATAAATCGACATTATCCCTTTTAAAAGTTAATGAACCAAAATAACCAATATATTTTTTTTCAATTGGCTTTACTCCTGTTTTAATAAAACGCGATGCGTCTACAGTGCTTGATATATGAAATAACTTTTTCGGTTTAACGCCACGAGCTTTATGAAAATCGATCAGGAAACGCGAAATACAAAGAATCCCGTCGCACATTCTTGACTCAATATAAAACTTTGCAGTGCCCTTTATTTTAGTAACAGCACCACCCTGAAAATCTTTTAAAGGATGCTCACTGCACTCAGTAATTAGTTTGGTTTTCAATAGTTTCGAAAATATCCAGGCGATTAAATGAGTTGACAGAAGGTTCGTCCAGCTATTTATCGCTATTATTTTATCTTCCTTATTTATCTTTTTAAGCAGCCGGTAAGCCCTTATGTGTTTTTTTATCTTTTGGCCTGCTCGTATAAGAAACGAAATGTTTCTTTTTTTTTGTTCAAAAGGATGATAATAATATATACCGTCAACAGTACCATTATGCACTTCATTGTATGCGCTTGAAAAAACAACAACATGAACATTTATCCCGTTTTCTTTAAACCCCTTTCCGTAAGTATACACTCTGTTGGTTGCAGCCTGCCCATCCGGGAAAGTAAATAAATCGCCAAAAATGATAAAACTCATTGCATACTTTTTTTAAGACTGCGCAGCGGCAAGGATGCCGTCGTTGTTTACTGATGAGTATTTTGATTTATAAAATCGCTGATAAATTATTATCAAAACAATCCCCATTTCTGAAAAATTAAAATAAACGAATGTCAAATTTGCTACGGCAAATGAAAGCAACCCGTAAAAACCTCCCCAGAAACCAAATTTTTTACCCACAAACCATGCGTCTTTGAATAAATAATAAAATGCAAGAAACAAAAAAAAACAACCGGTAATTCCGTAAAAATATAAATAAGAAAGATACCCAACATGAATGGCAGGTATATCACCTAATAAATCAAGTACATCTTGCCTGGTCTCGGGTCCGACTCCCAACAGAGGATTCTCAGGAAATTTTTGCATAAAAACTTCATAAGAAGTAATCCTGGCCTTCGCTGAACCCATTTCGCTTTCCTTTTCAAGAATCCTGTTAGAAATAACTTCCTGAATATTAAAGCCAAATTCACCTGCTGCAAATACTATTAAATAAATACTTACAGCAAATACTAAAATAAGCGAAATTAGTTTTTGAAAAGATTGTTTCCTGTTAAGAAATATTTGGGAAAAAGCGATAATAGTCGATATCATAGTATACCTGGCCTTTGATAAAAAAGATACGATAATACCGCACAAAATAATTAATGGAAATGCTTTACTTTTAGTAGTATAAAAATTAAGTAAAATTGCAATAAGGATGGGAAAAGTAACCCCTCCTGAATTAGGATCTACCCAAGAATATATTGAAACGATTCTGATATCCCCTTCACCGACATAAAGTGTCATATCAATCATGGTATTAAAAAAGAAAGTCGGATCTTTAATTTGGATTATACTTACAATGAAAGACAGTATTACAATCAGTAAAATATTGCGATTCATCAAAATAATAAACTCCTCCTCAAAATCTACATTCTCAACGACAATCAGCAAAGCGCAGGCAAATATTTGAAAATCTGTAAGCAACCAATACACCTTACTGTCAGTTGCGGGAATTGTATTGTTGATAAAAGAAGAAGCAACATGATATAACGCAAAAGCAATAAGCCACAGCAGATAGTTTGGTAATCGCTTTTTAGTACTTGTTACAAAATAGAGAGCTATTGGAAGTAAAATAATACTGAGATAAAATCTTAAAGGTTTATTACCCGCAAAATGTACTATCCAGGCAAGTAACGGGAAAAAAGGAAAAAGAACCAAAAATCCTTTTTGCAGTAATTTATTCATGAAAACAAAGAATATTTTTATCGAAAATCAATTGAAGTTATTCTTCACCCTTTATTTTAATTCAATTTTATTCTGATTTGTTTGAATTTAGTTTTAAGCGAAAACCTCCACTTTGTGCCGTCTACTACAATCATATTACCCGCACTGTTTACAGTATGAATGGCATGCATGCCGTGGTTACACTTGTTTTTATTATTCAAATTAATCGCCATATAAAACTCTTCATCGAAATCAGTTTCAGTAAGTTTATTTATTTTATTAATGGTAATTGATCCGCCATACGTATACTTACTGTTTTGCGAAGGTCGGTAAAGTATGCCGTCTGCTTCAATTATATTACCCGCCGGTCTTGCCCCGGTTATACTTATCTTAACAGGGTTTTTAGGGTGTTGCTTATACGGCCCCGTTAAGCGTTCAGAGAAAAAAACGAATAATTCGCTATCCGCTCCACTGCCTCTCATCGTGCCAAAAAGCCAATACTTACTATCTCGTTTAATAATAGTTGAGTCAAGTACCGGCAAATCAATTACATGCTGCAAAAAAACAAGTGATTTATTTACAGGATCATATTCATAACAGGACAATGTACCACTTGCACCTGCTTCCGGAAAAACAAATATCCTGTTGCCTTCTTCATAGATAAACGGATAGGAAAGATGGCTTCCTGTATCTAAAAGTTGTTTTCGGTCTGTTTCATTTAAGTTTTCATCCAGCTCCAGTAAAGATATTTTTCCGCAACAATCTTTAAATGAATAATCTTCCAATAAAATATCATACCCGCCTTCTTTTCTTTTGTAAACAAAAGGATCGGCAGAAAAATCGCTTTTGGATTGAATTGGAAACCATTTAATATCCGGGTCAAACTTTTTGCTTTGTATAATATTCTTTATATCTGTACGGGCTACACCAATAATCCATTGTTGAATAAAAAATTTTGAAAAATATTTTGCAAGTATACCCGTCATAGAATCAAAACAGTCGCTTTGTAATTAATAAATGGTTTTACAACCTGCTCGCTTAAGAAGAAAATGACTTTAACACAGTAATAATTTTTTCAAGATTCTTATCTGTTAATTCATAAAACAAAGGAATGCGTATTAAACGATCAGTGTACCTGTCACTATTAACGAGGTTCGAACCATTATCTGTACTGTTATAATACGGACTCTTGTGAAGACTGAGATAATGCGAAACCGCACAGATACCGCTATTTTCCAAATGCGTAGTAAGCAATTTTCTTTGCCCGTTGCTTTTACACAAAATATAAAACATATGCGCATTGTTAGTAGCGTAGTCAGGTATTACCGGAAGTCCCATACCGTTTTCGTCGATCCAATTTTTCAATTCATTATAATAGGTTTGCCAAATCATCTTTCTTTTTGTTTGTATATCCTCAAGATGTTCAATTTGAGCAAACAAGTATGCCGCGTTAATTTCAGAAGGCAGAAAGGAAGAACCGGTATCAACCCATTCGTATTTGCTGACAACGCCTTTAAAAAAATCCGAACGATTTGTTCCCTTTTCCCAAATTATTTCGGCTCGATGAATAAATCGTTCATCATTGATCGCCAACATGCCTCCCTCCCCTGAATTTATATTTTTTGTTTCATGAAAGGAGAAGGCTGACATATGACCGATAGAACCCAGCGCTTTGCCTTTGTAGTAAGAATGAATGGCCTGCGCAGCATCTTCAATAACCAAAAGTTTATATTTATCCGCAAGCTCCATTATTTTATCCATGTCGCAGGCTATACCTGCATAATGTACGGGTACAATAGCTTTAGTACGTTCAGTTATTAATGCTTCTATTCGATCTGCATCAATATTCGGGTTTTGAGCATTGCTGTCGGCAAATATAATTTTGGCTCCTTGCCTTACAAATGCCAACGCAGTAGACACAAACGTGTAAGAAGGAACTATTACCTCATCGCCGGGTTTTATATCGGCAAGTATTGCACACATTTCCAGCGCATCCGTGCAGGATGTTGTAAGCAGTGCTTTTTTAAATCCGTAATTCTTCTCGAAAAAAGCCTGGCATTTTTTTGTAAATAATCCGTTGCCTGATATTTTACCTGAATATACCGCCTGGTACATGTAATGCATCTCCTTACCGGTAAGGTAGGGTTTATTAAAAGGTATTTCAACAGCTGCCATACTTATTTATATTTTAAAAAACGCACAGTTAATTATGCAAATAAACGGTGATGAATGTAAAAAAAGTGATGCAATTATCCGCCCACTTTTACACCGCGGTATAAAATCTCATAGATATACGGTTCGTAATTACGGGCTTTCATTTCCATTGCTATAAGATCAATATTGTAACTCACTCTTTTATGTTCATACTTATTGCCGGATAACAAAAGATAAGAGGCGGCGGGGATGCCGTCCCTTGGTTGCCCCACCGAACCGGGGTTTAAATATCGTTTCGTCCCGATTACTTCATTCCGCGGAATATGGGTGTGCCCTGAGAGTAATACATCATGTATAAAATTGTTCTTTTCAAAATAGTTCTCATCAATCACGCGGATGTATTCATCAATATTATCCTCCAGCCCTCCGTGCACACAAAAGAAATTTTTATTCCCGTAATTAAACTCAAAGGACTTTTCTGCCGTTTTCAGGAAATCTAAGTTTTCTTTTTTGATTTCTTTCAGTTGTCTTGTAAGTATATTAGTGCAGGTCTTGGATCTTTGTATTATACCCTCATTGTATAACAACGCATAATCATGATTGCCCAAGAGGGTTTTAATATTCAGCGACCGGATTGTTTCTATCACTTCATCAATCATACAGTAATACCCTACTAAATCGCCGAGGCAATATATAGCCTCTGCTTTCTCCTTTTCTATGTCATGCAATACGGCCTGCAAGGCAGGAAAATTTCCGTGTATATCTGAAATAACAGCAATGCGCATTACTTGTACAAATAATCGGATATATACCTTATTACTTTAGCCCTGACTTTTGGCTGCGGTACTATCGTCTCTTTTGTTAGAAAATATTTTACACACATTTCCGGTTCATTGTAGCCTAACAGGGTTCTGATAGAGCATGCGCTGGAAATACGGGGGTTTATTTCCAATAAAATATACTTTTGATCCTTCTTTTCTCAATTGAATATTCAAAGGGCCTGCAGGTTTCAATATGCCGCATAATTTTTTTATATATACCAGGATATCGTCATCTTCTAAAAGAATTGCTTTATTCGTGGAACCTTTCCTGGAAAGTGTTCTGTTTAAAATAGTAAAGTCTAATATATCGCCTTCTCCGTTACCGAAAACAGAAACAGTAAATTCAGTTTCGTTGCTGCCAACTATTTTTTGATAGATACATTTGCCCGATAGCTTATATGTATAGAATTCAAATTCCCTTTCATTATTAATTAACTCAATTCCTTTAGATCCTGAAGAAAAAACGGGTTTTATTATAAAAGGCACTCCAAATTGCCGGGCACAATCTGCGAAAGTGCAATCATGCAAAGTAGGAATAAGAGTTATATCAAACTTTGACAAATACTCAAATGTTTTGAGTTTATTGGCTGAAAGGCTCAGGCAAAGATCATTATTGAGTACTACCTTTGTTTTTATTTTGTCTTTATCACTCCAAAATTTGTACAGATCCTGGCTCTATTCCCGGAATTATTAAATCAATTTTATTATCGCTGATCAGTTGATTAATAAATTCTATAAAATTATCTGCATCAGCTCTGACTCCCTGAATAAATTTATCACACAAACCCCCACCGTAAGCATCTTCATAAATATCGATGCCGATAATACGGGTCTTAACCGTTGACTTTCGCAGACCATCAACAATGCCGTAACCTATTATTGAACCCACACCCGTTACAAGAATATTATACATTATTGTGATATTTTATACTGCGTAGCAGCGATTATTTACTTACAGGCTCCCCTTTATTCAACGCGGTCACTTTTCGGTAAGTATCTATTAATACATCTTTTATAAAGAAAACATTTTTTCCTGATAAAACACCGGTTGGTGTAATATTCTTTATATGTTGTTCTTTAATACGCTCATTAATTGCACCCATGTTGCCTATATTCCTTGCTGACGGTAAGGGAAAACCGCCTCCAAAAGATCTTTCAACCTTTGAAAAAAGTACGCTGTAACTATCATCAATAACGCCAAAAGACTTCAACTCTGCTTTTGCAAGCGATACAATATCTTCTTCCGCTTTTGAATCCTCCCCTTCGGCCCAAAGCTCTACGCAGACAGGGTATCCCCGCTGCCCGGCCGCATCGGGGCAATAGTTAGTATAATTGGTAACGCGGAATGTACGATAGCCTTTATCAAAACAATAGAAATAATATAGCTTATCCATTAAAGGCATTTTATCAAACAAAAAATTTACATACATTGATTCTGTGTTTTTTTTGTCATAAACGATATCGCTCACATCCAGTTTCAATGCATTGGCAAGTGAGGGTAAACCCGCCGTCCAAAAAAGTTCCTTAACGGCAAACACTTCCGTATTACCTGCCTTGTCTTTAACGGTAACCGACTTTGCAAAGTTATCTTCTACTTCCAGATTACTGACAGTGCTTAAGGTTAAAAACCGAACACCCTGAGCTTCCAACAGCGACTTGAGTTTTTCTAAAACTCTGAACATGCCGTATTGTTTTGGATAAAATCCCCGGTAATTACTTGTTCGGTATGGCGGCAATGTAAATTGATCCGGGTAACATATCCTTGCACGTATTTCGTCCGACTTCATTAAATCCGGCATTATCTCCTTTTCAAATAATGCAACCCTGTTGATAGGTGTAAACAGTGTTGCCAGCTCGTCCAGGTTTGAAGGAGGTACCAGGTATAATTTTTCAAGTATCGGAACAAATATTTCATCGGCAATAACTTTGCCAAAATGATTTGTCAACACCTCATAGGCGTTTGAACTTGCCGGCGAAGTTTTACTCTTACTGTTTTTAATCGCCTCAAAAATTTCCGAAGTATATTTTTTCCATTGATCATGAGGTAAATTTCGCAGATCAACGCATGGTGTATCAAATTGAAGTTTGCCTTTATAAAACAAACCCTGTATGTCTTTATAATTGCCTTCTAAAATATTCCATTCGCTTTGCGGCAAAAGATCGGTGAACAAGTTGTCTATTTCAGGAATACACGATTCATAGTAAATATGCATACCTATATCAAAATAGCCGTACTCACCGTAGTTGAAACTTCCGTATTGCCCTCCTATGGTTCCGTCTTTCTCTACTATAATTATTTCTGCTTCGGGATCCCTGTAAAGTTTTACCATGCGGGCAAGCATTAATCCTGACAGGCCGCTTCCTATAATTACAATTGGTTTTTTAGGCATTTGCAGTAGTTTATATTAAAAAAATTGAGCCTGTTTATTCGTATAAATGAAATCACTTTTTAACCAAGATGGTAAATTCGTATAAAGGATAGTCATGCAATAATGCTATGTGCTTACTGTAGGCTACCTTACAATGATTAAACATCCGTGCCGGCTCTGCATAAAACAGGTAATCCTTCATACGCTCTGCGTCAGAGTAAGATGTCAACAAATTAAATGAGAAGCCCTTTTCGCAGAGCCGATCCATTTTATCTAAAGTGTCAATAATATATTTTTTCCACTCTGTTTCGTCGGCATCCAGCTTTACATTAAAAAGCCCGTTGCTTATACAATAATCGTGAATGCCGATTGATTCAAATTCGCCGGTCAGTCTAACCCCCGCTCTTGTCAAATATTTTTTTGTACCGGCTTTAATCATTTCTTCCGCAATGTCATACCCTGTATACCTAAATTTGCTGTTAGTTGTATCCAAATAATCAACTAAAGCGCCGTAACCGCAACCGTAGTCCAGCAGGGAAAACTCGTTGTCTGAAATAATCTTTGCCAGTTGTTTGAAACGAAGAAAGTGAGATTCAGGTCCGTTCCAATCTACTCCTTTACTGTCAGCTCCGAATTCCTTTATCTTTCTATTATAATAGTCCTTCACTTTTACTAAAAGATGATCCATGAAAAGGTTTTAATGGTGGCTGAAAAAAGGTTATGCATTCAAAATACGTAAATCAATTGCTATTGTGCTACGTAAACGGATCAATCAGTAAGCACTATTCTATTACGCTGAAGAGACTAACTATACTATGAATATTTTAAAAAATTTTTCGGATTAAGATTTGAAAAGACTCATTAATTTGTTTATATAAATATCGGGTGTGAAAGTGCGAAGCGCCAGGTTTCTGCAATTTACCGACATCTGTTTCAGTTCTTCATCGCTTAATGACAGCATGTATTGTATTCCTACGGCAAGATCGGCTGAATCAAAAAGTTTGGCGATATAGCCTGTTTCCCCTGTATGCACCAGGTCTATAGCTACGCCCGTATTAAAAGCCACCACTGGTGTACCGCACATGATACATTGATTTACCATCAACGGTCCTGAATCTTCTAATGAAGGTGAAAGAGAAAAGTCGGCCGCCTGATAAGCTTTTATGAGGTTCTCTTCATTTAAGTAACCTACCCGTTTATAAGGTATATCTATTTTACTAAAATATTCTTCGCCATCGTTTCCCGCTATTAAAATCATGAAATCATCTTTTTTCTTCGCAGCATCTACGGTATTCATCATTTTTTTTTGCAACAAATCAAGCGCTTCAACAACCTGCCTTCCTCCTTTCCTGGGATACACAAATGACCCGGCACCGTAAAACATTACCCGGGTAGCAGGATCAATTCCGAAATGTGCTTTTGCAAGAGCTTTATCGCCCGGCGCAAATTTAACCGGATCAATTGCCGCCGTTAGCTTATGAACTTTTTTCTCTTTGAACAAAGAAGCTTTTAAAGCTCTTTCATAATCAGATGCGGAATGAGCCAGTAATTCTAAATTCTCGGGAATATTAGCCTTTTTATAATCTAAATTTTTTTTTGCAATATTTTTTTTTGAATTCGTGAATATAGCGGGGCAGTTTGAACAGTCTGTATGAAATCCTTCGCATTGCCAGGGATAATGGCAACCTCCTGTTAGTGCAGCATTGTCCGCCATCATCCAATAAATTTTGGCTCCCGTCAATGAGGCTAACTCCTTAACAGTTTTGGTATTCAAGAACTCAGATACCCAGTACACCAAGATGACATCCGGGTTAAAAGGCACACACTTCATTATTTTCTCAGCTGTACAATATTCTTTACTTTCATTCAAATTATAAAAAGAATAATTACTGTCAATAGTGAGCGGATCAAATCGCCTGTACACATTTAAAAACTTTTCTTTAACCTTATTCACATAATGCCTGAAAGATTTTTCCTGAACTCTTTTTTGAAGTACGATAACATTATCATTTGTCAAAGACGATTCTTTAACAAGCAAAACTGAATTGCAGCCTGCCTGTGAAAACATGTCTGTAATCATTTTAGAGGCAACACCCGCACCGCCTTCATCCGTAGTAGCAAGATTTAAAATATTCATAAAATGACGAACCTACTCGTTATGAAATTACTACCTCATCGCTTTTCTTTTCAATCAATACAGAACGCGGCGGCAAATAAACTCCCTTTTCAATTGTATCATTCATGATTACAGCTCCTGCTCCAATTAGTGTTTCCCGCGCTATTGTAATTCCGTCACGCAGGGCAGCGTTCACACCAAGAAAACAATTTTGCTTAATATTTACAAAACCCGATATAACAACATGTGAGGTTATATAGCAGTGGTCTTCAATAGTTACATCATGACCTATATGATTACCGCTCCACAACACCACATTATTTCCGATTTTCGTATACGGTTGAATTGTATTATCCTCCAGGATAAAACAATTATCTCCTGGCGGAAACTGTGAAAGAAATGTACAGCGAGAACTGATATAGCTTGTCAGTTTATAGCCCATGTTTTTGCATTCAGTATACAGGTTTTCCCTGATTTTATTCATTTGCTTGTAGCCTGTGGCTACAAACGCCTCGAATTCAGAAGGAGAATACTCAGAGGCAATATCTTCAAGTGCTATTACCGGTAATCCTTCGAAAACGGTTTCAGATAGATACTTCCTGCTAACGGCAAAAGCAGCTACTTGATATTGCGAGTCGGTTTCAAAATAATATCGGGCAAGTCTTGCATTTGAAGAAGCACCAACGATAACTACCTTTTTATTTTTCATGGAGGTTAAATGATTTCATAAATTTAAAGGAATCAGGACCTTCATTAAAAATAAGATCCAGTATGCTTACGGCATGATCAAACTGACCGTGCAATTGATTATACTCGGGATAACCTGAGTAGTCAAAATAATGTACGGTAATATTATCTTTCGCAAAAAGGGCCTCGTCCATATAAAACTTTGCAGCAGGGCCGGAGTAATAATCGGTCGCTTTTCTTTTCTTACAAATATCAATCAGTCTTTCATTTCGTTCATCAAGAAGTTCAAACTCGCTTGACCAAAGCAGCGCTGTTTTTATACCAAGTATATCACATATAGTTTTTATAAATAAATAATTAATCTTACTTAAATACTCTTCATTATTATTCAGATAAATAGCTTCTACAATCTTTCGATATTCTTCAAAATAAGGAGCTTTTTTATAATTGTGTAAAATAGTGTTCCAGTGATCCTGTCCCCATTTCGGATCACTTATTTTTGTTTCATTAATTTTTTGAAAAAATTTCCCTTTTACTTCTACCGGGATAGTTAACCACTGTGTGCCGTCCTTTGTTTTTATTTTATTCCTGTTGCGCCAGTCGCGTCGGGTATATTGCATGTCGTCGTAAAGAACAAACTCATCAACACTGTTTATTGAATCAAAATATCCTTTCCAGGGAATATAATTGGATTGAGAAATGGCTATTCGTTTCATGGGTTTCTTTTAAACGCTGCGTATTTGCAGAAATATGTTAAAAAATAAAGACGCAGATAAAATAGTATGCTGATCTCTGAGAAGAAAAAATTTTATGTCTGCCGGTAATACAAACTCGAAAACTATTTATTTAAGATTTAAATTATTAATAATTTTAAAAGGGTTGCCGATCACGGATACATTATCAGCAATATCTTTTGTAATAACTGAGCCGATGCCTATTTTGACATTATCACCTATTTTCAATCCGTGTGACAGAGCCGCGCCTGAACCAATAAAACAATTCTGACCTATTTGCACACCTCCCGACAAAGTAACCCCCGGGGAAATGTATGTACATCTGCCAACGATTGTGTGATGAGCTATAGCCGTTGACATATTTATCAGGACACCGTTTGATACCTGTACATCAAATCCAACATTGACCATAGGGTAGGCAATTACCCCGTTCCCGATACTTGCCGCAGGTTGAATATATGCCGTTTTATGAATAAGAGGGGGGAAACTAAACTGATTTTTTTCCAATTGCTGACATAGTTCATTCTTTTTTGCAAGATGAAGATATCCAAGGCCAAAATAAAATTCCAAATCGCTGAATTTATTATTATCAAAATCAGAAAACCGGAAAGCATTCTTTACTCCTTTTGCATATAAAATGTCGTCAAAGTAAAAAAAAACAACCTCCTGACCTGCATGGTTTTCAATGATAATTTGCTCAACGTGCTGCCCTATTACACTGTAGCCGATTATTCCTACTTTCTTTTGCTTCATAGAAAAAAATTTAAAGAAATAAAAAGGGTAATCGGGAATCAGGTAAACTTATTCGGTGATTATGCATTCCATATTCCCGTTGCCGTACCTTTCATTATTTTGCGATACTGTATGGGAGACCAAAGTGCATTGACAACGGCTAATAGTAAGGACGATAAAACAACTCCGGATACTCCGAATTGCCTGCCCAAAAATATGGCTAAAGGAATATTAATCAATGCACCAATGAGGCCGCTGTACAACTGCAGTTTTAGCTTACCTACTCCATTCAGAAATACGGAAAAAATTGTACACCAGGTATTCACGATAATATAAGAGACAATGGTTAAAGACAATATAAACGGCACTTTGATTTTATCACCTACCCACAGCCTGTAAACAGTATCTGAAAATAACAACATTACAACTCCTCCTATTGCCAACAGCAGCCATACACTTTTTAGTTTTTTCATCGTAGACCGGATCCATTCAAAATCATTTTTTACATACGCCTCGGTATACGCACTCCAAAAGGGTGTAATAATAATTCCGAAAACCATCGGCAATACACCGAAAAATTTGAAGGCGATGTTGTATTGCGCCACCGGGTTATTATAATCTAACAGTGCGGTAGCTTTTTGCTGTGCAATAATTATAACGGTTGTTTCATATACTAAAATGAATGCAATCTGGATTAAGAAAAACTTAAGTCCCAAGCTCATCAGGTTTCGGGCATACTTAAATTTTACAAACTTAAAAGCAGGCGCGTAGATTTTATATTTATTTGAAAAAAACCAAATGCCTGCGCCAAGTAATACCAGCAACTGTGTACCTACAAAACTTATACCCAAATAGACCAGGTTGCCTTTAGTAGTTTTTGTAAGAATAAAAATAATTATCAGCGACAACAGGCTCGACAAAAAGTTGAAGAAAGAAGCTGTAGCCGACCGTTGATCTGCATTTAAAATGATGGCAATAAGTTGTAATACAAAGTCAATACAAAAATAACCGAAAACGATCAGGGCCAAAATACCCAACTCACCGGCCATTCCCGCAGGAGCATTTAAGATAGATGACCAATTGAGAAAGGGATTTATAATCGCAAAAAGCAATAACACCAAAGCACTGATGATAGTTAGTATTGCATACGTAGTGCTTACATAAATACGGGCAAGCGCATCATCGCCCTTCGCTTTTGCTTCCGCAAATTTATTTCTCAATCCGTTACCGAAACCAATATCAAAAAAAGCGAACCAACTGACAAGTGATGTAATAGTTACCCATATGCCGTATTCATCAGGGTTAACATAAGTTAAAGTAAGCGGTACTGATACAATACTTATAGCAATACTGCCACCTTTAATAAGAAAAGATGCAAGTATATTTTTCTTGGCTTTTACACTACGATCTTGCCCTTTATTAAGAATATTCTTAATGAACGCTACAGGCTGCATCAACCGATCAATCATTCTCACTCAGGTTTAGTTGTCCGGTAAAGGAATTTATATTCTTTATAATTAGAAAGAAAAAAAACAGTTTCCGCGTATTTTTTTACTCGAACTGATTTTTGACAAGATACCCGTTTTCTTTAAGCAGCTTCTCCTTTTTATAATATGCGGTATCCGCCGCTACCATTTCATTTATCAACATGGCAAGATCATACTTAGGCTTCCATCCCAATTTTGCTTTTGCCTTTGACGGATCGCCAACCAACAGTTCTACTTCAGTGGGGCGAAAATATTCTTTATCTACCGCCACTACTTCAAGGCCTTCTTCTAATTGATACTCGAGATTGCTGCAGGATGCAACATATCCTTTTTCATGTACATCCTCACCCCTGAAAATAATTTCTATTCCAAGCTCTGCAAATGCCATTCTTACAAATTCTCTTACATAAGCGGTAACGCCCGTTGCAATTACAAAATCTTCGGGCTTTTCCTGTTGCAGCATCAGCCACATAGCTTCTACATAATCTTTGGCATGTCCCCAATCACGTTGTGCATCCAGGTTACCGAGGTATAATTTATCCTGCAGGCCAAGCGCAATGGCTGCAACTGCCCGGGTTATTTTACGTGTTACAAAAGTTTCTCCTCTTAAGGGGCTTTCATGATTAAACAAAATGCCGTTACAAGCAAACATATTATAGGCTTCGCGGTAATTTACCGTTATCCAGTAAGCGTACAATTTAGCTACACCATACGGGCTGCGCGGATAAAAAGGCGTAGTTTCTTTTTGCGGTATTTCCTGAACAAGACCATAGAGTTCCGAAGTAGAAGCCTGATATATTTTTGTTTTTTTCTCTAACCCCAGTATTCGAATAGCTTCTAATAAACGAAGCGTACCAATACCGTCGGCATTTGCTGTGTATTCGGGTGTATCAAAACTCACTTTTACGTGGCTCATGGCACCCAAATTATATATCTCATCAGGCTGTGTTTGCTGAATGATGCGAATGATGTTAGTAGAGTCAGTTAAATCTCCGTAGTGCAATTTAAACCGAACACTTTTTTCATGCGGATCCTGATACAAATGATCAATTCTGTCTGTGTTAATAAGTGATGAACGTCTTTTTACACCATGCACCATGTATCCCTTGTCCAAAAGCAGTTGCGCCAGGTAGGCGCCGTCTTGCCCAGTTATACCTGTTATTAATGCAGTCTTCATATATTAATTTGCCGTAAAATTGAAATGCTTAATTGAGAAAACAGCCGCCAAAAGAGGCAGCTGCTGTTTTAAAAAATTCTATGTAAAGAAAGAGACCTTTTCTTTATCCTGTTTAAAAGGTATAAATGTTTTTTAAATGAAATAATAAACAGGCTGATTAAATATCCGTCTGCTTCAATATCAATAGTTACTATTTACTTCGCGGCGTATTGACTGCTTTTTGATAATTCGTAATTACGAAGAACGCCTGCTTCAATTACTTTCACGTTATCAGTCTCAATCTCGGCATACATCATATATCCCAATGACGGAAGTATAATTTTAACTGACTTATTTTTTAATACCATCACCTGCCCTTCCATGTCCATCAGCGGGCCGCTTACTATACGTACCCTGTCGTTAATACTAATCGGCGTCTTTTCCAACATAACATTAGTGTACTCCTCTAAAAAACTTTTTATCATACTGATCTCACTATCCCGGATAACGGCGGGCTTACCAAGCCAATAAACCATATTAATAACACCGTCTGTTTTTTTAAGCCGTGCATGCTCTAATTCGGACACTCTTACAAAAACATAAGATGTAAATAATGGTTCAAGAACAATCTTTTTCCGGTCGCTCCACTGTCGTTGTACTCTGTTCAGCGGGCAATAGTTTTCAATGTTCTCGCGGGTCAAAAGAGCTGCTACTTTTTTCTCCCATCTGGGTTTGGTGTAAACAGCGTACCAATTTTTGTTTTCGGTCATTTGGATAAGTTTAAGTAGTTAATTTCATTTTATTTCATAGTCGGGTTATTTTTCATATTGCGTTAACAATTTTCTTTACTCTTAATACGGCTTCGCCCTTCTCAGTCACAAACACAGACTGATCAAAGATTATTTTCCTTTAAGACGGGTACTTTAATTAATCATTTCAAATCAAAACACCGCTAATTATTGGCAAGCCGCACAAATGCTATTCCTATATTGATTTTTTTGAGTAGCGTTTTTTCTTCACCTCTTTTTCTTTATGAATATAGCCGTAGCCGTAACCATAGCCGTATACATTTTTACCAAAGCCTCTTGAACGTACCCCGTTAAAAACAATCGCTAAATTCTTCAATTCATTTATCCTGTTATTCGCATCCATCCGCTCTACAGCTACTTTGGGCGTATGCCTGTGTCTTATTACATAAAGACTGGCATCACAATAATTGGAGAGTACGTAGGCATCGGACAAAAGCCCTACCGGCGCCGTATCAATAATAATATAGTCAAAAAGGGGAGTAAGGTACTCCATCAGGTCCCTTACTCTTTCGCTCATTATTAATTCAGACGGGTTGTCGGGCAAATTACCGGCCGGCATTACAAAAAGATTTTCATTAACAGACGATCTGCGAATAACTTCCTCCGGTTCAGCTTCTCCATTAAGGTAATCAGTTAATCCTTTGTTTACCGTTGTACTTAGTTTATCTGTAAGCGTAGGGTTACTCAGGTCAAACTCAAGCACTATAACTTTCTTATCTACCATAGCCAAGCTGAGACCCAAGTTGGCCACAATAAAACTTTTACCATCACCCGAAACACTGGAAGTAACCAATATTTTCTTCCTTTCGCCCTTTATACCTATGTAAGGAAGGGAAGTTCTTAATTTTCGGAACTGTTCGGCAACAAATGTTCTTTTACCTTCGCCGATTACTAAAGGACTCTTCGATTTTTCATGAACAATCTCGCCAATAATGGGAATAGATGTAAAGTTTTCTATTTCATGGCGAAAAAGAATTGTGCGTTTAAACATTTCGATAGCGGTGATTAGCCCGATTGATATGGCAAAAGCCATAACCAATGCCATCATATAAAACTTTTTCGGGTTGGGGCTTACCGGCCAGAAGGATGATTGCGCTTTATCAACCAACCTGCTGTCGGCCACAGCCGAGGCATGTGATAATTCAGTCTCTTCTCTTTTTTGCAATAAAAAATTATAAACACTGCTGATAGTAGCTTGTTTACGACTTATATCAACCAAGTCTCTTTCTTTTTTAGGAATATTACTCAACAGCGAATTATACCTGCTGTTAGTAACATCCAAACTGCTTTTTGTAGATTCAAGGTTTCTTTGCTGGCTTTCTATATTTTCTAAAATGCTGGGTCTGATCTTATCAATCTGGTCGGCTACGGAAATAAGATCAGGGTGATTAAGTCCAACGGTTTTTTTCTTTTTCTCATATTCCACTTCGGCCTCATATAAATTATTGATAAGTTGTGTGAGCAATTGATTCTCGACACCAACTGTAGACGGCACCGTCCCGGAAGCATTGCCTTTCAATTTTACATAATTCGACACCTTTTCCAATACCCCCAATTGCATATTAATTTTTGCAATCTCCTGGTCGTTTGCAGTTACACTGGCTATAAACGACTGACCTTGAGAACCGATATCAATAGCACCCTGGGTAGATTTATATTCCTGTAATTTAGATTCTATAGAATCAAGATCGCGACCAACAACACTTAACCTTTGCTCAACTGATGCCAATGTGTTTTTTGCCAATATATTTTTATCGTTAACGTCTGCAGCGTAATAAGCAGCTATAAGACCGTTCAAAATATCTTCTGAACGAGCGGGTACTTCGTCCATCAATTTTAGATTGATAATACTTGCCAGTTTGCTGACGGAACTGACATTGAGTGCGCCCACTAAACCCGAAGCAACATACTTGGGATTCATCAGTACGAAATACAAGGGTTTTAAAGGCGGATTATTTATCGGCTGAAGCTGAGGCCTGAACTTTAAGGTGCCGTACTTAGTGGTTACCCATTCATTTACAGGATAAGATAAATTATCAATAACAACCTGCAATTTAGCTTTTTCATATGTAAAAAAAACCTGCTCAGTACCTGTTATTGAATCAGGATTTTGCACTTCAATTTGAATAGGGGAACCGGCATAAGCCGAGACAGTTCTTACCTTTCCTTTTTCAAAAACCTGCGCATAGAGATGAAGATTTTTTACCACTTCTGTCATCAGCGACCTGGATTTGATGACCTCTATTTCGTTTTCTATGATTTTCTTGGTTGAAAGCTGGTTTAATGATTCAACAATTTTTGAATCGTCAATACCTTTCCTTTCATCTTTTATCAGAAGTGTGGCAGATGATTCATACATCGGCGTTGTATAACGCAACTTGAACCATGCTGCTGTTATGGCGGCAAGAAACACCAATAAGAAAAGCGGCCAATATGGAAAATATTTAAACCACAGTTGGCTGAGGATGTTTTTTTCGGGCTTTTGCACCCCTGTTTTTTGATTCAGATTCAGTTCCATAAGTTTACTTATTATCTTAATACCCTGTCTACCACAATTACAGCAAGTGTCAAACCACTTACAAGTATCGGAAGCCATTGTTGGCTGCGCCCCGAAGTAGCTACTCTTGCTTCGTTTGGTTCTACATACACTACATCATTAGATTTTAAATAATAGTACGGCGATTTCAAAAGTTCATCTGAATTAAGATTCAGTCTTTTAATAATTTTATTACCGTCCTGCTCCCTTATAACCAACACATTATTTCGTTTTGCATAAATGGTAAGATCTCCGGCCAGCCCAATTGCTTCAAGTAAGGAAATTTTCTCATTTGGTACGGTTACAACCGTAGGGTTTCTTACCTCTCCAAGAACGGTGACCCTGAAATTTAAAAACCTGATATTCACAATGGGATCTTTCAAAAGTTGTTTTTCAAGTAACTTTTGAATAAAACTTTCTTTTAATTGCTCTTTAGTTAATCCTTCGGCCTTAATGTTTCCAAGTATAGGAAATTGAATATACCCGTCTGCGCTAACCAAGTAACCCGAAGCTGCCGTAGGATTAGTTCCCGTAGTCATGGCTCCTCCCGAGGTATTGGGTGTATTGAAAATAGCTGAAGCTTCCAGACTAAGGCTGCTTACAGAAATACTTAAAAGGTCATTTTTTTGAATTACGGATTCAGGTATGGGTGTATTTGAAGATAGTGTCGCATCGCCTACTCCGTTGAAATAGGTAGCTTTCCTGGTGTCAACACAGGCTGTTAAAAACAGTGCTGACATAGGAAACAGGCATAATACTACAATTCTGAAATTAATAAATTTCATTTAGCTTAAGTGTGTAATGGTTAAGATCAAAAAAAATAAAGAATGATTCGCATCCTGTATTCCTTAATGTCGCGGTGGTTTTCGAAGTTTAACAAGGCGGCTCGTCTAAGGATATCCGGAAGGAGCTGTAAAAGTAGTAAAAAAAGAATACGAAGTATAATTTAACAGGTATTTTTTTATACGTACAACTACGGATTTTGGTTGAAATTACTTGTTCGTAAACTTACCATTATTTTATTATAAACTTTGACGGTCAAAGAGTTATTGGATAAGTAAAAATTACAAAGTAGTATTAAAAGAAAAAATAGCAACAATTTGTGGTCAGTAACAGGTATTTGTATGTAAACAGGCAATATAATTCTTACCTAAATATGTGGAACCCTATAATCAAAGCTTAAATCAATAAAAAGGATTAGCAATCACATACGAATCCTGTTACTACGGAGGTTACCGGAGTCGAACCGGTGACCTTCCCGATGTCCATCGGGACGCTATAGCCGGCTGAGCTACACCTGCAAAACACTTTTCAGTTTTTTTAATCAATAAAAAAAAGGAACTGCAAATAAATGCGATTCCCCTTTTTAGTGGAGGTTACCGGAGTCGAACCGGTGACCTTCCCGATGTCCATCGGGACGCTATAGCCGGCTGAGCTACACCTGCAAAACACTTTTCATTTTTTTTAATCAATAAAAAAGAGGAACTGCAAATAAATGCGATTCCCCTTTTTAGTGGAGGTTACCGGAGTCGAACCGGTGACCTTCCCGATGTCCATCGGGACGCTATAGCCGGCTGAGCTACACCTGCAAAACACTTTTCAGTTTTTTTAATCAATAAAAAAGAGGAACTGCAAATAAATGCGATTCCCCTTTTTAGTGGAGGTTACCGGAGTCGAACCGGTGACCTTCCCGATGTCCATCGGGACGCTATAGCCGGCTGAGCTACACCTGCAAAACACTTTTCAGTTTTTTTAATCAATAAAAAAAAGGAACTGCAAATAAATGCGATTCCCCTTTTTAGTGGAGGTTACCGGAGTCGAACCGGTGACCTTCCCGATGTCCATCGGGACGCTATAGCCGGCTGAGCTACACCTGCAAAACACTTTTCATTTTTTTTAATCAATAAAAAAGAGGAACTGCAAATAAATGCGATTCCCCTTTTTAGTGGAGGTTACCGGAGTCGAACCGGTGACCTTTTGCATGCCATGCAAACGCTCTAGCCAGCTGAGCTAAACCCCCTCAAAAAATTCAGCTACTCCCTTATTAGGGATTGCAAATATAGAAGAATTTAGTTCACTGCAAAGTTATTGTCCCGGGTGATAAATCCGTTCAGCATTTTTATACACTTCGGCTTTATCTAATGTCATCTTTTTCGTCTTTTGCTGCAGGTATAGTGGTACCTGATCGTCAAAATGTTTGTTACCCGGCTTTGATGAGGCTCCGTACATATTTACGGATTCAATAAGCGGCAACCCGTCTTTTACAAACCGAACGAAAGCAATATAAGCATCGCCGCCAATTGATTTCAATGTTCCGTTTTTTTGCGGTTCGGCCCACTGGGGAGACAACAAATCGGGGAAACCCGACAGCGGAAATTCTTTATTGCCCCGAACTAATTTTAATATATCACCCAATACCAAATCGGTGCCGCCAAAGTTTTTCATCATATAATCATGCACCGCTTTGTATGTACTTATCGACTCCGGCATCGTAATCCTGCGTGATGCCTGTCCTGCTAATAATTTTGATAAATGATTATAGGCCAATAAAAAAAATCCGGCTCCTTTGCTGTCAGCATCTCCTTTACCATCCCAGTTTTTCAATTCATTAAGTAAAAAAGCATACTGCGGGTATTCAGTTGTATTAATCATATACAGTGAATCAAGGGCATATGGATAAGCAAGTTTTTTCGGTAACTGCCGGTCAAATTTCATTTTTTTAAATGCTTCGTATTCTAATTTTTCATTTTGCGGCATCAATTCGGCCAACCGCATACTCCTGTTGTTATTCCAGGTTTCCCATCCGTCCGGTTTAGGAAAATTGGAATAAGCAAGATTATCTTCCGGTGCGGTAGCAAGGAAAGAAGAATGATTTGTATTAAAAAGAAAACCGCTCTTCGGATTAACATATTGCGGCAATTCTTTTATTCCCCTGAATTTTGTCCACAACGTTTTGGATGTATTGCCCGGCAAAGTCAACTTCCAGTTATATACCGGCGACTCGTCTCTTACCGGCATCAATGCATTGTTAATATAGAAAATTGTATCATATTTATCGGCATACATTATATTGAACATGGATAAACCCTGCGTACTGATGGCAGCATAAAACTCAGTAAAGTTTTTCGCCTTATTCATTTTGTACCATTGTTCCAGGGCTCTTATTTCCATATTGGCGCCCAAACGTATGGAGAAAAATCCCTGTTTATTTTTCATCGTTGCGCCGTACTTGCTCCAGTATACATTTCTTTTTACAGCAACCGGCACTCCTTTTATTCTCAGTTTAATAACCTTTTTTTCAAGATTTACCCACTCTCCGTCAAACTTATACTGACTGTTATCAGCCGGGTTCATTTCCAATTGATATACATCCAGCCTGTCGCAAAAGTTTACCGTATGCGCCCATCCCAGGTTTTCATTAACGCCATGCAAAATGCAGGGACCGCCTGCCAACAAACCACCCAGTACATTCAATCCTTCTTCGCTGCAAATATGTGCTTCATAAAACGACTGCGGACCGGTATTGGGCTGATGCGCATTGATAGCCAGGAAAGATTCTCCGTTTTGGGTCTTGGCAGGGTGTATGGCAATACTGTTACTGCCTTTATTATCCATTTGCGGAATGGTAATAACAGTGTTACTGAAAATATTTTTTAACACGTTATCCGCTCCGTTAAAAACAGTTAATGCCAGTACAGATGAAGAAATATATTCTTTTAACGTAACGGGAAATAATTTTTTTGCAAGTACTTCTTCGGGGTATTTTTTTGCATAATCATTAATGGCCTGCACATAACCCGTAATAAGTTTTATAAACTCAGGTGAAAGCGTATTCCATTTTTCTTCCGTTATTTCCCTGCATCGAAATAATTCAAAAGCATAATCGCCGGCCGCACCTTTTTTGCCAAGCACTTTACCCATCAATCCTTTGGCGGGCAGCACTATCATTTGCATACTTTTAAAATCATCTTCCGCTTCGGCCCAGGCCAGGCCATAAGCTACTTCAGCATCGGTTTTAGCAAAAATATGAGGCACCCCGAATGAATCGCGAACAATATCAATACCTTCCGGGTTAATAATTTGTGCAAATGATATATTAATGGAGATAATAAATACTAAGAGAAAGAAAATTTTTTTCATTTTGCGAAGGTACAATTAAGTAAAAGAATACACGAACCATTTCGTTCATTTAGTTGTTTACAGTATATTTTTAACAATGAATAGTATTGAAATATGGGAGTTTTAAAACAAATAGCTGAATACCTGTATCTTAAAAAACCGGATCCGAACCGGCCAAAAGGTCGTTTTGTGAAATATATGCACGGTATTAACCGTATCAGCATTTTAGTTTTTCTATTGTGCCTTATTATACTTGCCGTAAAATTATTCACCTGAATAAAAGAAGATAGATTCCGCCGCATTCGCCGAAGCATTACCTCCTTTACTTAATAATTCTTTTAATACGGCATAATCCTTTTTTATTTCTCCTATCCGCTTTTCATCCGTAAGCAAAAGCAACAACTCGTTTTTTAAATTTGTATCATTCAACTCATCTTGTATTAATTCTTTCACTATCAGCCTGTTCATAATAAGATTGACGAGCGAAATATATTTTACTTTGATAACCCTTTTGGCTATTTGGTAAGAAACCGGCGACCCTTTATAACAAACAATTTCAGGTACGCCGAATAAAGCAGTCTCTAAAGTAGCCGTACCGGAAGTAACCAGCGCTGCTTTGGATTTTGAAAGCAAATCGTAGGTTTTATTTTTTACAAAACTTACATTGTCGTACGCAGCAGTATAATTTTTATAAAACTCATCTTCAATAGCCGGGGCCTGTGCAATGATGAACCGGTAACCGGGAAAATGCTTACTCACTTCCAGCATTATCGGGAGTTTTTTCGCAATCTCCTGTTTCCGGCTACCCGGCAGAAGTGCTACAATTCCTGCAGTTTGGCAGTCAATGTCAATAGTTGCCTGCTGATTCTGTTCCGCTGACAACTGAAAACGATCAATAACTTCTACCAACGGGTGGCCTACATACTCCACCTCCCAATCCCATTTATCTTTATAATAATTTTTTTCAAATGGTAAAATGACAAGCATTTTATCAATGCATTTCTTCATCATTTGTACCCGATTCTCCTTCCAGGCCCATACCTGCGGGCTTATATAGTAAATAACTTTTATTCCTTGTTGTTTCGCCCATTTTGCAATACGCAAATTAAACCCGGGGTAATCTACCAGGATAACAGCGTCAGGTTGGTAACCAAGAATATCCTTCTTGCAAAATTTGATATTGCGCAAAATAACGGGCAGGTTCTTTATTACTTCCGTAAAACCCATAAAAGCAAGTTCGCGGTAATGTTTTACCAATTTGGCACCCGCCTGCTGCATCATATCGCCGCCCCAGCACCGAATATCAGCATAGGAATCCCTGCTTTTCAGTTCCCGTATCAAGTTGCTGCCGTGCAAATCGCCGGATGCTTCGCCTGCTATGATGTAGTACCGTTTACCCCGATGATCTGAAGGAATATGCTGAGAAGGTGTTATAATAGTAAATTTTAATTGATGAACACGAAAATACGGAATAAAGACAGTTTGAAAATGACCGGGGCTAACCGGTAATAAACGAACAAAAGAATTTTTCCGAATGCCCTAAAAAAACTAAAAATAGAAAACTAAAAACTGTTTTTTACCTTCGCAGCCATGACGGAAAAAATATTGATTCTTGATTTCGGATCACAATACACCCAGCTGATTGCCCGTGCTGTGAGAGAGGCAAATGTTTACTGCGAAATTATCCCCTACCACAAAAATTTTGAATTTGAACCCGGCTTAAAGGGTATTATACTCTCCGGCTCGCCTTTCAGTGTAAATGATGATAATGCTCCGAATGTAAATGTGGAGAGTTTTATAAAACAATTACCGGTACTGGGCATCTGTTACGGAGCCCAACTTACGGCCAAGCGTTTTGGCGGCCGGGTAGAGAAAAGCAATAAACGTGAATACGGCAGGGCCATACTGCAAACAGAAAAAGCTGATCTTTTATTAAAGGATGTTTCCAAAACATCGCAGGTATGGATGAGTCATGCCGATACGATATTGGAACTCCCTGCAGGTTTTGAATTGCTGGCAACAACTGATTCCATACCGGTAGCCGCATTTAAAAAGAATGGTGCCGATACCAATGCATTGTATGGCTTACAATTTCACCCGGAAGTGTACCATTCAAAAGAAGGTAAACAAATATTAAAAAACTTCCTGGTTGATGTATGCGGATGTGCGCAGGATTGGACCCCCGCGCATTTCATTACCGATACGGTTGAAGCCTTGAAAAAGCAAATCGGTAACAGAAAAGTGATTATGGCATTAAGCGGCGGCGTCGATTCCACCGTTGCGGCTACCTTAATACATAAGGCAATCGGCGACAGGTTGTTCGGTATTTTTGTAGACAATGGCGTGTTGCGCAAAAATGAGTTTGAAACCGTATTAGCCACCTACGCAAAAATTGGTTTAAATGTAAAAGGGATTGATGCGAAAAAATTATTTTACGATGCCTTTGCCGGCAAAACCGACCCCGAAGAAAAAAGAAAAATAATAGGACAGTTATTTATAGAAGTATTTCAGGAGGAAGCAAAAAAAGTAAGGGGCGCCGAATTACTGGGACAAGGTACCATTTACCCCGATGTAATAGAAAGCGTTTCCGTTCACGGGCCGTCGGTAACCATAAAATCGCATCATAATGTAGGAGGCCTGCCCGAAAAACTGCATTTAGAATTAGTGGAGCCGCTGCGTTCCTTATTTAAAGACGAAGTGCGGAAAGTAGGCAGGGAATTAGGAATTCCTGCCGAAATGGTTGACCGCCATCCTTTTCCCGGGCCGGGGTTAGCTATACGAATTTTAGGAGAAATTACCGAAGAAAGGGTACGGTTGTTGCAGGAAGCCGACTACATTTATATAAAAAGCCTGAAGGAAAATAATTTGTACGCAACCGTATGGCAGGCCGGCGCAATCTTATTACCGATAAAGAGTGTGGGTGTAATGGGCGATGAAAGAACCTATGAGTTCACGATTGCGCTGCGGGCGGTAACAAGTGTAGATGGTATGACGGCGGATTGGGCGCACCTTCCGTATGAATTTTTGGCCAATATTTCGAACGAAATAATAAATAATGTGCGGGGCATAAACAGGGTAGTGTATGATATAAGCAGCAAACCACCCGCAACCATTGAGTGGGAATAAAGAAACGGGAAGCCGCAATGACTGAGACAAATAAAACAGAACCGGGAACAATGAATGATAAATTATCGAAAATGAAAAAACACTTTATTACTTTTTTACTTTTTTGCCTTTCGCTTTTCGCCTTTTACCCAAATGCCGCCAATGCGCAGACACCGGCACATAAAATCGCCATTTTTGCTCCTCTCTATCTTGATTCGGCATTTAACAGTGCCGGTACTTATCGTTACGGAAGCGGATTTCCCAAACAATCAATTGCCGGGTTGGAATTTTATGAAGGTGCGCAACTTGCTTTGGATTCGTTGAAAAAGACCGGCGCACCGCTTGATGTTTATATTTATGATTCCAGGGCGGCGTATCAATCGCCGCAGCAAATACTTAACAGCCCTGCCTTTCAAAATGTAGAATTAATAATTGCACACCACAACTCTTCCGAAACACGATTGTTTGCGGATGCCGCATTGAAAAAAAATATTCCGTTTATATCGGCCAACATGCCGAACGACGGCGGTGTAAACAATAACCCGATGTTTGTATTGATCAACCCGACAATAAAAACACATTGCGAAGGCATATACCGATATGTACAAAAATATTACAGCACCAATCCCGTGGTTATGTTTCGCAAAAACGGCAAACAGGAAGACTTCATAAAAAACTATTTTGCTGATTATGGCAAAACCACTGCCGGCATACCGGTAAATATTAAATATGTAACGTTGGAAGATGGTTTTACGGAGGAAGATATTACAGAGTATTTAGACAGCAACCGAACCACTGTATGTATTGCAGGTTCCGCCGATGAAAATTTTGGTAAAAAACTTTGCAAGGCATTGGCTGCGGCAAATACAAACTATCCTGTAACGGCGGTAGGCATGCCCAATTGGGATGGCATTAGTTTTAAAGGCGAAGAATATAAAAATCTTGAAGTAGCGTACGGTACTCCTTTTTATAACAGCAAAGCCGACAGGGTAAGCGTCGGAATCATCAGTCATTTTAAATCAAAATTGCACGCAAGACCTACCGACATGGTGTTTCGCGGTTACGAAGTGACCATGCGTTTTACCAAACTTTTGCTGCAGTACAAAAAAGATATTGCATCCAACCTGGCAAATAAGCATACGAAAATTTTTACCGATTTTGATATTCAGCCCGTATTGAATAAGCAAAATATGATGCTTGATTATTTTGAAAATAAGAAATTGTACTTTCCGCGTTACCAGGACGGTGCCATGAAGGGGGTGTATTGATTTTATTTTTTCTTCTTCAATTGATTGTAATCCAAGAAATAAATAAACCGAAGAGTGAGTTCGTTGGCATGACGGCTGTTTAAGTTTTTATTGGATAAATTAAGTGCCCGCCCTAAATTTCTTGTATACGATTTATTATCGGGCCCGTTTATAGAAAAACTGTCATCCAAACGATTTTTCCAGCCCAGGATCAACCGGCTTCCCAACCTGAAATCCCAGGTAAAAAAAGCATCTACATTAAAGGTGTTAAAGTTATCATCATTGCCGGAAATAAAAGGACGATCAGTCAGGTTGCCTTCATTATTTACATTATGAAAACTTATATAATGTACTTTGTTCCAGTAGTGTCTTGCTCTTAACGTAAGATTTATTCTCGGCGTAAAATTATAAATACCTGAAAGAATACTTGTAAACTCGCTGATTGTCTCTAAACCCGGCAATGGGTTCATCGGTAACAGGGTTCATTTAAAAAGGCATAACCCAATTGATTCGTCTCCAATGCGGATTCTGTTCTAAGGTCCAACGAAAATTTATTACCAAACCTGTACCGAAAACCCAAATTAAGAGCGGTATACACATTTTCATAATCGGGGCTTTTGGCATACACGGCCCCATAGCTTACATATAATTTTTTACGGCTGTCCGTACTGCCTTCCAATTCAAAAATATAATTGAGCGGATACCTGATATATTTACCTATTGTCGGTGTCTGTAAAACAAAATAATCTTTGTTGTCAATAGGATTCAGAATGGCGGCAATGTTTACATCCCAAAAATTCTTAAATACCCAAAAACCGCTGGCGATAAGATCAAGATTGGTATATGCATACGGCTTGTATAAATTACCAACTCTTACATCAAAACTATAACTGTAAGTAATAAAGTTTTTAGTAGGAGTAAATTGACGGTATGAAATACCCGAACGATAAGTAACCTCATTGGCTGCAGGTAAAATGCCTAAATCGTTGGGATTATATTTGTCGGATTCGATATTACCCAGGATAAAATATTGCCAATTACCGCTTACTTTACCAAACCGCAAACGGGTATTAAATCCATCCGAAGGATTTGCGCTCCAAATTTTGCTGTAACGGGCAGCACCCGTAAGACCGTAAATATTTTTTTTACCGTAAAAACCAAAATCCAACGCCGTTACATTAGCGTCCCGCGCATCGCCGTTGCGCATTACGTTGGTATTGGTAAAAGTTATAAATGATCTTCCCTTTAACGCCTGGTCGAGAACAATAATATTATAATTAGCCAAAGGTTCTGTTTGAATAACAGAATCTTTGCCTGAAAACGTATTACGTATCTTGGCTTCCATAGGCGCCGTAACGGCATTAAAAATACCGATGCCTAAATTTTTTTCATTGCGGCCCGAAAATTTTGCAGCGTTGTACAACTGTGTAACTGAAGGATTTTTTACGATACTCCAATCGCTATTATTGTTTACAAAATTTCTTACGAAATTATATTTAGCAGGCGTACCGCCAATTCTTCTTGAATAAAAAAGACCTGCTTTATTAAACAACTCTGTTCCCTCCGTAAAAAATTGCCTGTTCTCCTGGAATTGTATTTCAAACGGTGTAAGATTATTTACTACATTATCCGAGATGACTTGCCCGAAGTCCGGCACCAGTGTAGCATCTAATGTAAAACTTTCATTAAGACCGTATTTTACATCCATACCTCCGTTGCGCAACCAATCTGTTTTATATCCTCCGGCAGCCAGCGGCATACTACTGATACCGGTAGATACATAAGGCGAAAAACTCAAACGTAACGGCGGTTCTAAATCTTTCAACCCGGCGAAAACGCCAAATTGATTTACAAATCCATTCACCTGCGGGTTAACGGGGTTCCAAAAAGCGGTTTCATTATCCCTTCTTGAAAAACGTAAAAACTGTATGCCCCAATCCTGAATATTATTTTTGGCAAATCGCAGAGAGATGTATGGTATTTTCATTTCTACCACCCAGCCATCCTGCTTTATTGAAACACGGCTGTTCCAAACAGCATCCCAGGTTTTATCGCCGTACTCGCCAAAATCCGTTTCCTGGTTAGGAACCAATCTTGCATCAGATTGTACATTGGCCGTAGTTACTAAAAACTGAAAACCATTTTGTAAATCTTTGTAGGTATCAAAAAAAACGGAGAAGTAATCTACATCGGCACGTTGTTCACCATCTCTTGCGGTAAGTTGTTTGCGTATTAAAGCCGGGTCATCATAAATATAAGCGCCAACATAAATGGCGGAGTTATCGTATATAATTTTTACTTCTGTCTTTTGAGCAGGTGTGGCGCCGTAAGTAGGAAAGTTGAGAATAAAATCGTTTGCAACCGGTGCATTTTTCCACGCCTCCTCATCCAGCCTACCGTCAATTTTGGGAGATTGACCCGTTTTAACCGCCTGCAATGTTTTTTGCTGTGCAAACAAAGAATGGTTAGCAATGAATAATATAAATAAAATCGGTAATACTTTTCTCAAAAGGATCGTTTTTCAGCCGCAAATATAGGCTAAAAACAAAGACAGGAAAGAGTTTACAATAGCTGCAAACAAATCATTTGAGTAGTATTTATCCCCGGTAAATCATCCTATCAATTCATTCTTTTCTTCATTACAGATACTTGCTCTTTCAAATTATTTACCAAGCTGGCCAATTGGTTTACGTCCCACCGGTTTTGCTGACCGGCCTTGCCTATTATATATTGCGCCTCCCACATTTCCAGCACATCTTCCATACTTACGGTGTAGGGTTGGTAAGAAGGATTGTCGCTTACCAATGTCAATTTATTTTTTGCGCGGGTAGTTTGTACTCTTTTGTAAACAATACCTTCATTTTTTGATACCACAATACAAGTAGTATTATTTTTTACATCACCGGCGTTTTCTACTTTTTCGCAAACTATTACAGAGCCGCTTGGTGTGGGCAACATGGAATCGCCGATGATTTCAAAAGCTCTGTAATTGCCGCCCGACAGCATGGGCAGTGTGAACGTATTTAATTCATCTACAAATTCCGGATCGGCGTAACCGGCCAAATAACCCGCCGCGGCTTTTACCGGTACAAAAGTTATATCGGGCCGGCCACCGGACATTTTTATAGCACGACGCTTGGCTAAATAATTGTCTTTAGCATCAGTCAAGTCTTTTCTTAACAGGTCATCCATTGTCAGTTTAAACATATCGCATACTGTTTCCAGCACATCCAAATGCGGCTTGGCCCTTTCTTCTTCATAAGCGCCCACCAAAGAACGTTTGATGCGCAATTTATCAGCAAATTCCTGTTGTGTCCATCCGCGCAGCTTGCGCAGGTACTTAATGTTTTTATTGGCTACTGACATAAGCTAATCTATTTAGCTGCAAAATACTAAATAATTTAGATTAACAAAAAATATTTTACAGTTATTTTTTACAAACCGGTTGAAGCATAAATTACTCAACAAGTTTTACTTGAAAAAAAGATATACCGCCGGATCATTTTATAAGAAAACGCTTTGGGGTTCGTTATAGAGAACCGGTTCATTTAAAATCGGTATAAACAAGATCCGGCAATTCTGTTTTGGACAACCCAAAAAAATAAAACAGCTTTGCAACAGAAACAAAAAACCACTATGGCCAAAGCTACCAAAGCAAAAGACAAACCTGTAATTCTGATTACCAATGATGACGGCATTACCGCACCCGGCATCAGAAACCTGGTAGAAGCAGTAAAAGATTTAGGCAAGATAGTAGTAGTGGCCCCCGATAAACCGCAGAGCGGTATGGGCCATGCCATTACCATCGGTTCGCCTTTACGGCTTCATAAAACAAATGTATTTGACAATATAGAATCGTGGCAATGCAGTGGCACGCCGGTAGATTGTGTAAAACTGGCCGTTGACAAAGTACTGCACCGCAAGCCCGATTTGTGTTTAAGCGGTATCAATCACGGGGCCAACCACAGTATTAATGTTATTTACAGCGGCACCATGAGCGCCGCCGTGGAAGCAAGTATTGAAAGTATTCCTTCCATCGGTTTCTCTTTATTGGATTACAGTATTGAAGCCGATTTTGCACCTGCCCGGAAATATGTACGCATAATAGTAGAGAAGATGCTGAAAACGAAAATGGACAAGCATGCCGTACTGAATGTAAATATTCCTGCGGTACCTGACGAACACATAAAAGGAATAAAAATTTGTCGCCAGGCTTATGCAAAATACATAGAGGATTTTTTGGAGCGTAAAGACCCTCACGGTCGTCGCTATTACTGGCTTACCGGCGAGTTTGTAAATTTTGACAAAGGAAAAGATACCGATGTATGGGCCCTGGCGAATAATTATGTAAGTGTGGTACCCGTACAATTTGATTTGACTAATTACGTTCTTAAGTCCAAACTGGAAAAAAGCTGGAAATCATGATATTTAAAAAAGATAATTTAAAGCTGGGATTAGTATTGGGCTTATTCGGACCGTTAGTAGGCTTGACAGTTGTGTATTTTCTGCAATACAGCTCATACAGTTTCAGCGACTTTCTAAAGTTTTTTTTCGCCGAAAACAAAATGCTTACTTCGATAGGCTCCTTAAGTTTGCTCGCCAATGCGGTGTTATTTACTTTGTATTTAAATACAAGAAAAGATAAAACAGCCAAAGGCATTTTTGCCGTTACACTTATTTACGGCGTAGGTATTTTATTGCTGAAGGTTTTTAATAAGTAGGTTCACTTATTCGGACCCGGCGAATTGGGCGATACTATTTTATTCGGTTAAATGGATATAAAAAACTGTATTAATAAAGAAAAGTGTATTTGAATTTACAATAACATTTTCGTCGTGAATATCTTCTAAAATGATACCCAATTCTTTATTGTAATAATCATTCCTCCTGGTATTTTCAAATCCGTTATAGCTTAATAAAGTTTTTACATCTTCCAAGTCTGTTGCACTGTAAGATATAATAAAAGGTTGAGATAATATCGCCAGGAATGAGCCTTCGTTTTCTGTAAATCCCAATAAATCGTACGCCGTTTTTTCAAAAAGAAGATTATGTATGAGTCTCATGCCGAAGTACACATACAACTCTACCGGCACTATTAAAAAGAGAAAGAAATTTTGAAGCCTGTTAAATATCGACTGCTTCAAAACCGGCAGATTCTGTAAAACTCAAAATAACAAATAATATTCCTGCCGTACTTCGATAGTTGTGACTAAACTCTAACCACTGATATTTATATAGCCCGGCACACAAATTACTTTGAAGTTATTTCCCAGTAAAAAAGACAAACTCAAGAAAACTTATAACCCAAAACATATTATTACAACTTCCTCTTCACCACTTCCGCCATTTCCTTTTTCCAACTTGTAAAATCACCTGCCAGAATATGTTTTCTCGCTTCGGCTACCAGCCATAAATAAAAAGCAAGATTGTGTACACTGGCAATGGTATAACCCAAAAACTCTTTGGCTTTCATTAAATGTCTTAAGTAGGCCTTGCTGTAAAAGGCGCTTATTTCGCTTCCGATATTTTTATCAATGGGGCTGAAATCTTTCTCCCATTTTTTATTATCAATATTAATAACGCCTTCGCTTGTAAATAACATGGCATTGCGTCCGTTGCGGGTAGGCATTACGCAATCAAACATATCAATACCCAATTCAATACACTCCAAAATATTCCAGGGCGTACCCACACCCATCAGGTACCGCGGTTTATCTTTCGGCAAATGTTCACAACACAAAGCCGTCATTTCATACATCATGGGTTCGGGTTCGCCCACGCTTAAGCCGCCGATGGCATTACCGGTCGCCTGCTTTGATGCAATGTATTCACAGGATTGCATACGCAAATCTTTGTGCGTGCCGCCTTGCACTATGGGAAATAAATTTTGTGTGTAGCCGTATTTGTCTTCCGTATTATTGAACTGCGTAAAACACCTGTCCAACCAACGATGCGTCAGCTCCATACTTTTTTTAGCATAATTATGATCGCTGCCGCCCGGCGGGCATTCATCAAAAGCCATAATAATATCGGCGCCGATGCTGCGCTGTATATCCATTACTTTTTCCGGTGTAAACAAATGCTTGCCTCCGTCGATATGACTTTGAAATGTAACACCTTCTTCTTTAATTTTTCGGGTGCCGGCCAATGAAAAAACTTGGTACCCGCCGCTGTCGGTGAGTATGGGTTTTTGCCAACCCATAAATTTATGCAGACCGCCGGAACCTTCAATTACTTCCAACCCGGGGCGTAAGTATAAATGGTAGGTATTACCTAAAATAATTTGAGCTTTTACATCATTGAGCAATTGTTGTTGGGTTACCGCTTTTACACTACCTACCGTACCCACAGGCATAAAAATGGGAGTTTGTATTTGCCCGTGATCCGTAGTAATGGTACTTGCTCTTGCGGCAGAATATTTGTCGGTTGTATGCAATTGAAATGATAAAGCGGCCATAGCGGCGAAGATACTGAATAGCGCTTCGAGTTTTAAATTTTGGATGTTGGGTTTTGTTTTTTAGGGATTTGGTTTTTATCTTCTTATCAACAGCTGTGAAATGATTTTAGGCTATAATAAAACCGGTACCTGTATTTTCGCAGTCATTTGAAACCGACAAACGCTTATGCCTGAATATATTTTGAAATTGAACGGATGGGAAATCACTTTTTGGATTTTTGCGGCAGTGAGTTTTATACAACTTGCTTATTATCTTTTCTTTTTCAGCCGGCTGGCTTTTTATAGACCAAAAAAGAAACAACAAACACAGGAGCATCCCGTAAGCGTAATCATCTGCGCCAGGGACGAGGATGAAAAACTTGCACGAAACCTGCCCGGTGTGTTGGTACAAAACTACAGGACATCGCATGAAGTAATAGTAGTGAATGACAATTCACTTGATGACTCTAAATATATTTTAGAGGAACTAAAAAAAACATTTAAGGAGTTGCGCATTGTAGAGCTTACACAGGAAGCCAAATTTATTACAGGCAAAAAATACCCGCTGTCGATTGGTATAAAAGAAGCCAACCATGAAATAGTTTTGCTGACCGATGCGGATTGCGTACCGGCATCCGAAAACTGGATGCAGAAAATGCAGGAGGGTTTTTCGGATAATACAGAAATAGTACTGGGTTACGGCGCTTACCAAAAACACCCGGGCTTGCTCAATAAACTTATCAGGTTCGAAACCTTTCATACCGCCCTGCAATATTTATCTTACGCATTGGCCGGATTGCCCTACATGGGTGTAGGGCGTAACCTGAGTTATAAAAGAGATATATTTTTTAAAGCCAAAGGTTTTTCATCCATGAATCATGTACCCGGCGGCGATGATGATTTATTTATTAATAAAGTAGCGAAAGGGAAAAACACCGCTATTGTTATTGATAAAGAAGCACACACACTGAGTGTACCCAAGACCACCCGGAGCAAATGGCTGCAACAAAAGACAAGGCATTACAGCACGGCGAAATATTATAAGCCGGTGTTTAAATTTTTACTGGGGCTTTATTCATTTACCCAATTTCTTTTTTACCCCTTATTCTTTACCGCATTATTATTTTTTAATTGGCAATGGGCATTGATTATTTTTGGCGCCCGGTTTTTGGTACAGGCAATTGTTTTTTATAAAACAATGAAAAAACTGAACGAAGCGGATCTGTGGCCATTGTTTTTGTTTTTCGATTTGTGGATGTTTTTATATTATATCATTTTTATACCCGCTTTGGTTAAAAAACCTGTAAGGACCTGGAATTAAGAAAACCGGTTGCTTCTTAAAAACGTTTTCGCATAAAAAAAGCTATCGCATTTAATACATGGAAATACTGCTAAAATATTTTTCTGAGTTTACAGATAAACAAATTTCGCAGTTTGCCGCGCTGGAGAATTTGTATAAAGAATGGAACAGCAAGATCAATGTAATTTCCAGGAAGGATATTGAGAGCCTGTACGAAAAGCATGTGCTGCACTCATTAAGCATCGCCGCCGTCTTTGACTTTGCACCCGGTACGGAAATTATTGATATTGGTACCGGGGGCGGTTTCCCCGGTATACCGCTCGCTGTATTTTTTCCGCAGGTACAATTTCATCTTACCGACAGTATTGCAAAAAAATTAAAAGTAGTAAGTGAAATAGTCGCTGCGATCGGTTTACAAAATGTAACTACTCAACATACACGATCGGAAGAAATAAAAAACCGTAAGTTCGATTTCGTCATTTCAAGAGCGGTAGCGCCGTTAAAAGATTTATGGACATGGAGCAAACCTTTGCTGAAAACAGGTAATAAAATAGCGGAAAACAACCCGTACAAAGCCGGTCTTATTTGCCTCAAAGGTGGCGACCTGGCCGTTGAAATACAGGAAAGCGGCACAAAACCCGGCATGATTCAAATAGAAAGCCTTTTTAGCGAAGAATATTTTAAACAGAAATATATTTTATACGTAACCCGGTAGGTTTTTCCGAAAAAATTACCACTTTGTGGTATTGTTATTATTTATTTTAAACCGCAACTTTGTGTTATGAATGAAATTACAGTTTGCGTAGTAGATGACGTACAGGAGTTACGATATGCTTTGGAAGAAATAATCAGCATGTCGGAAGGATATAAGTGTTTAGGCACTTTCAGCAATGCTGAAGAAGCAATTGCAAAATTACCCCTGTTGAAACCCGATGTGGTGTTGATGGATATTAACCTGGGGGCGGGAGATAACGGCATTGAATGCGTAAAAGTGCTGAAACCTAAAATACCTGCTACCAATTTTATGATGTGTACGGTGTATGAAGAAGATGAAAAAATTTTTGATGCCCTGAATGCCGGCGCTTCAGGTTATATTCTTAAAAAGACTGCGCCTGATAAAATGATGGAAGCCATACAGGAACTGCACGAAGGCGGGGCACCCATGAGCAGCCAGATTGCGAGAAAAGTAGTTACAACATTTCAGAGCAAACCCGCAGCATTACTCGACAAAGGAACTGTTCTGGACGAGCTCTCGCGTCGTGAACAGGAAATATTAGAATTGCTTTCAAAAGGATTGATGTACAAAGAAATAGCCGGTCATTTATTCATCAGCCAGGAAACGGTACGCAAGCATGTGTACCATATTTACGAAAAACTGCATGTGAACAACCGTGTAGAAGCTGTAAACAGGTATTTTGGCAGGTAGCAAAAAATCATCCTCGTTGCAATAACAATTTATTAATACCGAGCGGTAAAAATCCCCGATTTGTGGTATAGAAAAAACCAACGGATACCAATAGCTTTGTGCTGTGGTTATTTTAGATCAGCTCTAATTTAAAATCGTTTGCCATTAAACCTTAGACTTCACTGATTAAAGCACGGCTTTGAGCCCTCGTTTATAAAATGAGGGTTTTTTATTTTCTATTGCTTTACAACTTTAAAAACTTGTTTCTGTTCTCCGCCGGTTACTTCTATTAAATATACACCGCCTGCATGTGCGCCCGATGTTAAGTCTATTTGTACTTTTTGCACAAACCCGATGGTCTGTTCCTTTACATTTTTTATAACCCTGCCATTGATATCATAAACCTTCACCCATATATCTTCGCCCGCATTTTGCTGTATAACCAAATTAAATATACCCGTAGAAGGGTTTGGATATACCTGCCATTTCATTTCACTGCCAAACACAACGGGCTTAATATCGGAATAAGAATAACTTCCGTCCTTATTAATTATTTTAAGGCGGTAATACCTTGCGCCGGTTTTATTCGGTTCGTCATCGGTAAAATTATACAGCCGCTCAGCGTTTGAATTGCCCGCACTTGCTACCAAACCTATTGTACTAAAATTATTTGTTTGCAGTGCGCCATTTCCTTTAGCAACTTCAATTTCGTATTTGTCTACATTAAATTCCGAAGCCACTTTCCATTCCAGCAAAACACCGGTACCGTTATTAATTTTTTGTGCGGTAAAACTTACAACCGCTACCGGAAGCGAACGGTTGCCGGTTGTGCCTCCATTGTTTAACCAAAATTCCGAAAATCCTTTGACCTTAAACTCCGCATAGTATCCTTTATCAAAAGGAATCATTTTTATTTTAGATGAATTAATAAATGACCATGCACCCTGAAAATTATCAGCGATGGATCCGTTCTCAAGACTGTCTTTTTCATTATCATATTTAGAAACACCCAGCTCAAAATAGTTGGCCGGTTTGGTACAACCTGCACAACCTTTCGCCGCAATCAGCGAATCCGTTTCTTTATCAAGGAAATAAAACCGAACGGTCACCGAATCAGTTAAATTCTTCGCAGCAGGCTTGATTGTTATATTCCTGTCGTGGTAATACTGCCCGTTGGTATTGCGAAACGGCGGCGATACATTTATGTAGGCCTGCGCTTCGGTAAAGCCCATGTTCTGATTACCGGGCAATACTGATGCAATCAATTTACCGCCGGTGGTAAAGTTTATCCAATTGTTGCCGCCGGCAATAGTTTGAGAAACCGGCGAGGTCATGGTAGCACCGTCATAAATGCCGTTGGTATTATCATATATATGAATGTCATCAATCGCCATACCTTCCCTTGTAACGGCGGGATCAGACTGCATTACAAAACGCAAACGCAAATTGGTAAGTCCTGCGGGCAAAGCACTTGAGGCTACATGCCATCTTGTATAGTTTTGTACACTCCACAATTGGAACGCCGGCTTGTTGTACCAATTGGTTCCCGCATTCGCAGCGCCAAGTTTTGTCCATGTCTTTCCATCAGCAGAATATTCAACATAAGTTCCGTCGCAAAGATTATTACCGCAATCTTCCAAATCCAATGCGGTACTGAAACTTAATGTCGGAGCCGTCATGCCGCTTACATCAAAGCAAGGAGAATACAAGTAAGATCTTTCATTGTCATTATAATTACCTGCCAACCGGGTTTTCCAAGCTTTGGTACCTGAAGCCGCTCTCTTTATTTTATTTGATGCAATGATGCCGTACTCCCATGAATTATTTTTTCCGTTGGTATACCAAAAGCCGCTGTTGGCTTCAAAATTTTGCAGGTACGGGAATGTATTTATAACAGGAGATGCAGTTATTGTTGCCGATTGCACATTATTATCAGGGTAAGAGTCGGTAGGGTAATTTACTCTTGCAATAAGTTGATGATTACCCAATGCTGCAAGATTTGCGGTAGTTGTAAATGTATACTGAACAGTAGTATTGGCAGCAATAAGAGGAATAATTTCTGTAACCTGTGCGCCGCCGTCAACAGAAAGCGATACAGGAATATTGGTAAGTGTAGTATTAGCCGAATTGCGTACACTAACCCGTACGGGTGTGGCCGAAGTTAATGCACAACTTACAGTTACAGGTGTATCAATACTTATCATCTGCACATCATCAAACACCCTGTACAATCTCGCATCATCAAAACTATACCCGGCTCCGCCGTCATTATCGGCTGCAAGTAATTGGCCCCACTGGCCCCATCGTACCTGGAAGCTGCCTGAAAAATTTTGTGAAGAAGCAGCCAATAAATCACCCAATTCAATGCTTGCCGATAATTTATATGTACCGTCAGCATCATTTTGATTGATATATAAATCGTAAGCGGGTATCCACGGTTGTGTATCGGCGCCTCTTACCCACACATTATTGGCTGCATTGGGTAATTGGCCGTGATTCTTATAACGAAAATCCAAACGAATATCATCCGTCGCTGCATTAAAGCCGGTTAGATTAAAGGTTCCGGTTAATGAATCGGTAACGCCTGCACCCACCAATCTTTCCGCATCTAATGTTAATGCTTTGCTGCCTGAATATGCGATGCCTGTATTAATAAAACTTCTTATTCTGCCAAAAGGAGATGAGGTTACAAAATCATACCTGTCGAGACCGGCTAAGCCAACCTGCCGGGCAGCTGTATGCGATTGTATTGACGCCGTTTCCATGTTATCAGTAAAAGGGAGCGATAGAGCAGGATTTTCTAATTGTTTTACCGTTAATGAAAGTGTATCATTTAATACACCCGGATCAGGTATTAAATTTTTTACAACTACTTTAAAATTATACGTACCCGCAGCAGACAAATCAAAAACAGACGCAAATGTGTGTACATAGGTTCCTCCCGCGGCAACGGGAGCGGTATTGTTTTCCATAACCCACGGACCATTATTAAATGAATATTTAATTTCAAAATTATTAACTGCCGCATCATCCAAATTTTTAATACGAACGCTTAAAGGATTGGCGGCTGACAAAGAAGTAGAAGTGAATTTTCTTCCTGAAATTGCAGGAGTAACAAAACCATCTGCTTTTAAATCATTATCAGAAATAATACCTGCGCAGGATCCGGTATTGGGTTGTCTCGTTACGGCTGTTGCTCTGTAGCCGGGGCTTCCATTTATTCTTGCTCTTACAGTAACCCAATAAACAGAATCTTTTGATAAATCATTAAATACATAAGAGGTAGTTGTAGCGGGAACAAAAGCAACAGAAACCATTTCATCACCAATTAAACGCATCACTTCATAATCCGTTGCTCCGGGTACACTTGTCCAGTCAACAGAAATATATCCTTCGCATTGCGTAGCAGAAAGAGTAAGCGCAGGTTGACTGATAATAGTAAATGGTTGGCTTGTACTTACTGCTCCTGTTTCATTATTAGTTACCCTTACCAAAGCCTGATTGGTAACAACATTCGGTACATACCATCTTTGTTGTCGTTTGCCGGCAGGTACATTTGTATTTAAATCTATCCATGCGGCGCCATTATCTAAAGAATATTGCACATTAAAAGTACTGTTAGGATTGCCATAGCTGTCCCAGGTAATGTTCATTGAATCCAAAAATATTTTTCCCGGTTTAAATCTATCTCCGCCAACCGGGTTAGTTAACACAGTAGAAACAGGGACAATATCATACACAACAAAATACTCCTGCGGCGAATTTACCGGCACGGATGTCCCTTTTACCCGCACTGTATAATTACCCGAAGCCGGGTTGGCAATGGTTACCTGTTCAATATTATTAATATGATCCGCGCCTGTACCGGCAATATTATTTACATTGGCAGCAAGCGTATCTAAGAGTCGCGGCAAAACTACCGTTGATGCCGGTGTTGTTAATTCCAGGTCCAGGTCGTTTACTAATGTTTTACTCGCCAATACATTCGTAGCGGGATCGTGCCAATACAACATTACTTTTAGTTGAGCAGTGTTAGCAGGTACGGAAAAATTAAATGTATTAGTATTACCCGGAGCAACAGACGCCGTAACATATTGATTACTCTCCATTACCTGAACAGCTCTTAATAAGTTTAAAAATCCAAAACCATAACTGTAATCAGGGCCTTCATTTCCAAGGTCAGTTGCGGTATTACAAACCAGCGCTTTCATTAGTCCGCTTTTAGGATTGGCCCCGGCGTGTACTTGGCGATAACGTTCATATAACAGTGCCAAACCACCGGTAACCGCGGGAGCAGCCATACTGGTACCTGTGTTGTAAGAGTAAATATTTATCGGCCAAGTGGAAGCTACAAATGTTCCCATTGCGGATATTTCCGGTTTAATTCTTCCGTCTTTTACCGGCCCCTTGCTTGAGCCCGGATTTAATTTACCATCAACATCTGTATTACCTACCATCAACGTATTTTTTGCCGATTGATAGCCGCTCAAAACTGTTCCGAAGCCGGGAGGATAATAAGAACAGGCAAACAAACCATCATTACCCGCTGCAAAAACATTTTGCAGGCTTGGTAATTGAAGCGCCATTGAATCCAGGATACGTGAGTAAAGATCATACAGACCCATATAATTGCAATCTCCTACTATTGATCCGTAAGAATTATTGGTCAATACCATTCCGTAATCCTGCACATAAGCCGGCGAATTTACAATAACATTTGAAAACGATTGACTTAATAAAGTAGATTTGGGAGCATACCCGGTATACAACTCTTCTTTAATACCCGCACCACCGGTGATACCCGCGACGTGTAAGCCATGTGCGAAAATTCCGCCTGCTGCCGCACGTGTAATCAGTCTTCCGTTGAAATCAATATGATATTGTAAATCGGCATTATCGCCCACTCCTATTACTACACCTTTCCCTTTCAAATTTCTTCCGCCCAATGCAGATGATAAATTCAAAACATTGGCCCTTGACATTGCCGTTGAATTGCCGTTGAGCGGCTTATCTTCCGGCGGTGCAGCTTGTACATACTCTACAAAAGGCATAGCGGCTAATTGTTTCAACTGATCGGCATTAATTCTCAACCCGATAATTTTGTAATCCTTTAAGCGGGAATTGTTAATAATAAAATTATTCTCTGTTAATTGATCAGCTATCATTTCATACGAAAGTGATTTGTAAAAACTGATCCAAACGTCTACTGTTCCTGGAACTTTTGCCGAACCCGCCGGCAATATACCTCTTACCAAACCCGGCTCCATTTTGTACTCGGGTTTTAATTCTATTATGCTTCTTGTATTTACGGATTCCAGTACAACGGCGTCAAGAGAACCCCTGACCGAAACTGAATAGGCATTATTGGGTATATAATCAAGCAACTCAATCCCCGATGCCGAAAGTTTTTTTCTTTGTACTTCAGAAGGTATTTGTTCAAATTGAAGAATATAAAAAGATTGGTTTGCCACACGCTGCTGCGGTTGCGAATTAAATTTTTGAACTTCAGCCGTTAAGAGATTTTTTTCAGGAATAATATCACCGCTTTTTAAAAGCAGCGAATATGATGATTGTTGTTGAGCTGTTGCAGAAAAAGAAAAAAAGAAAAAACCTGCCAACAGAAGAATGGAGCTTTGTTTCATAGACATATATTGGAAAGGTAAAAATAGAATAAAAAGCCGAAAAATGCGATTTTTTGCCCCCGCTAAGATATAAAAACCTTTGACCTTCCAGTTCGCTTTAATTTAGTTGCCAATCCGTCAATATAAACGATAAAATATTCACCCAAGGGGCCAGCTTATCGTAACACATTTTTATTTGTTATTAAACCGCATCGACTTATCTTTCAGATAGTTTATTACTCACAACAACCGCATCCATTGACTTTCAAGCATATCCGGTTCTTGATTATTGGAATTTAAGCCTTAATTTAGTATTTTCAGAAGTAAAAAGCGTTTGATGTTGCTGGGGTATAAAAAATAAATTCTCCCCAATCCGGTAACCCGGTCAATAACACAGTATCCGGCTTAATCCGAAAGACACGACCACCAATATTATTTCAATGGTAAAGAACTTTTTGTTTCACAGGGTAAATCCGAAAAGGGATCCTTTATGGGACCCCATGGACGTAGGCCTTTTTGATAAATGTATAAGATTCATTTCAAAGAAATACAATATATACCTGATTGAAGATTTGGTTAATGTAGATTTCAAAAAAGAAAAGGGGAATTTTGCTGCAATTATTTTTGATGACGGTTATAAGGATAATATACAATATGCGGCTCCAATTTTAGACAGGCACAAGTGTAAGGCGTCTTTCTATGTAGTTACGGACTGTATCGACAAAAATATTCCCCCGTGGACTCAAGTATTGGAACATCAGTTTTACTTTACCAATAAAGAGTCAATAAACATGGTTTTTGATTTTTTGCCTGAAGAATACAGGGTAAAAAAGCTTTCTTCTAAATCTGAGAGGGTTCAATATGTAAAAAAAATCAAGCCGTTTCTAAAAATAATTTCCCATGAACAAAGGACATTGATACTTAACAGGGTAGCTGAAGCATATAGTGATATAGAGCCGCCTGCTGTTATGATGAACTGGAATGATTTGAGAGAATTAAAAAACGGAGGGCATAATATAGGGTCACATACCAAAACACACAGTATGTTAAGTACTATGACAGATGAAGCTGAGATTATGGATGAATTATTAATCTCCGGTAAAAGAATAGAGCAACAGTTGGGGCATTTACCGAAAGCAATCTCTTATCCCATCGGGAGCTATAATGAGACAACGATCAGGTTGAGCAGAGAAGCAGGTTATGACATAGGACTTGCTGTAAAACAAACTGTTTATGATCCCTCGAAAGACAATATTTTTGAAATTCCGAGGATTGAATTATATAATGAACCATGGTGGAAAACCCGTTCAAGAATTACGAATCTTTTAAAAGATTTCAAAAAATTAATAGGCAAAAAATGAAAATTGTACTTTGGATTGGCAACGAATCCAACCAAAAAGCGCTGGCAAATAAGATTCACCAGTTATTTCCTCTTACGGCAATTGTGACCGAAACAAGAAAGAGCAAAACAAAAATAACCATTGCAAAAATAGTTGAGAAAGTGGTTGATTTGCTCTTTTTAAAAAACATTCCCGCTGCTTGGTTGGGAATGAAAAAGTTTTACGAAAAGCAATACGCACAATACCCCAATATAAAAAACCTTGATGTTGAAAATATAAATACCGATATAGTTTATGATTTTACTAAAGAAATAAACCCTGATATCATAGTAGTTTCAGGCACCCGGCTTGTTAAAGAAAAATTACTTTCTTTAAACCCGTCTATTGGAATATTAAATTTACATACCGGCCTGTCGCCATACATAAAAGGCGCCCCTAATTGTACCAATTGGTGTATTGCCACCAATCAGTTGCACCTGGTAGGAAATACGATTATGTGGATTGATAAAGGGATAGATTCCGGTAATATTATAACGACGGAATTGACAGAGTTCACGGGTGATGAAAGTCTGCTTGATGTACATATAAAAGTAATGGAACACGGCCATTCGCTTTATCTTAAAGCAATTTCCAAATTAATTGAAGGCAAACGTCAAAATGTAAGTCAAAAAACTATTGCACAAGGGAAAATCTATTTTAATAAAGAATGGGGGCTAAAAGCGAAATTTGCTTTGAAAAGAAATTTTAAAACATTTGGCAAAAAAATAAACTCCGAAGAAATAAATAAACTAAAACAAGAAGTAAAAACCGTTCAAATATAAATGAAGTTTTTTGACGCTTCCGTATCATGTTTGAAAAAGTTCAAACCGTCATCCATTCGTCGTAATTAATTCTGTTTTAACAGCCGTATGCAATTGACTGAGAAAAGAAAACATTTCCTCCATAGTTTTCACGGGCTCGGCCACCAGTAAAAACAATTTACCCACTTGCTTCAGTTTGGCTTTGTTAGTACCTGTTTGTAAAAAAGAAAGTACCCGGTTAAAAGTTTCCGATTCGAAATATGGCGAGTCGGGGCGGTTAATAAAGAAGCATTTCAATATATCATCTTTTAATGACATTTTTTCGAAACCGAGTTCAACGGCGACTTTACGACAACGTACGGTTATAAACAAATCCTCTACCTGCCCGGGTACGGAACCAAAGCGATCTTTTATTTCATTGTACATCGCCTGCAGTTCCTCTTCCGTCTCACAATTATCCAGGCGCTGATACAATGACAAACGCTCCGTAATACTTTCTACATAATTATCGGGTATTAAAATCTCTTTATCGGTATCAATTGTACAATCACTTACAAAGTCATCCTGCTTATGAATTTCTTCCTTAAACAAATCTTTAAAATCAGTTCGCTTTAATTCTTTAATAGCTTCCTCCAATATTTTCTGATAGGTTTCAAAACCTATATCGGCCATAAAACCGCTTTGCTCGCCGCCCAACATATTGCCGGCTCCGCGTATGTCCAAATCACGCATGGCTATTTGAAAACCGCTGCCCAGCTCACTGTGCTGCTCCAGTGTCTGTAATCTTTTCTTGGAGTCAGTTGGCATTGTACTCAGTGGCGGAGCCAATAAATAACAAAATGCTTTTTTATTACTTCGCCCCACGCGGCCGCGTAACTGGTGCAGGTCGCTCAATCCAAACTGATGCGCATTATTTATTATAATTGTATTTACATTGGCAATGTCTACCCCGCTCTCCACAATGTTTGTACAAACCAATACATCGTATTTTTTATCTATAAAATCCAAGATACGCTCTTCCAATTCATGCCCTTCCATTTGCCCGTGCGCAAAACCAATACTTAAATCGGGGCAAAGCGATTGTATGATCGCAGCCATTTCAGGCAATCCCTGTACCCGATTATGAATAAAGAAAACTTGCCCGCCTCTTTCAGTTTCAAAATAAATTGATTCGCGAATTACGTCCTCGTTAAAAATTTGTATCTCGGTTTGTATCGGTTGCCTGTTGGGCGGCGGCGTATTGATGATACTTAAATCCCTGGCGCCCATCAAACTGAATTGCAACGTACGCGGTATGGGCGTAGCGGTTAATGTCAAACAATCAACCGTTGTCTTAATAGTCTTTAATTTTTCCTTATGACCTACGCCAAACTTCTGCTCTTCATCAATTACCATCAGGCCAAGGTCTTTATATTTTACTTCTTTACCCAACAAAGCATGTGTACCTATAATAATATCTATTTTCCCTTCGGCTAATTTTAGCAGTGTTTCTTTTTTTTCCTTCGCCGATTTAAAGCGATTGATATAATCAATTGTTACCGGAAAATCTTTCAACCTCTCGGTAAAAGTTTTATAATGTTGAAAGGCAAGAATAGTAGTAGGTACCAATACCGCCGCCTGTTTACCATCTAAGCAAGTTTTAAATGCCGCACGAATAGCGATTTCTGTTTTTCCAAAACCCACATCTCCGCAAACCAACCTGTCCATAGGCGAAGTCGATTCCATATCTTTTTTTACATCGGCCGTTGCTTTCCCCTGATCAGGCGTGTCTTCGTATATAAAAGATGCTTCCAGTTCGGTTTGCATATAATTATCGGGCGAATGCTGAAAACCCTGCTGCGCTTTTCGCTGGGCATACAATTTTATTAAATCAAATGCGATTTCCTTAACCTTAACTTTTGTTTTTTCTTTCAGTTTGTTCCATACATCACTGCCCAATTTATTTATCTTAGGCACCGTGCCTTCTTTACCCGTAAACTTGGCAATCTTATGCAGCGAATTAATATTGACATATAAAATGTCTTTGTCCTTATACAGCAATCGTATGGCTTCCTGCATTTTACCGTTACTGTCTATTTTTTGCAAACCGCTGAAGACACCAACTCCGTGATCAATATGCGTTACAAAATCTCCCGGTTGCAGCTCACGCAATGTGCGCAGTGTAAGCGCCTTACTTTTATTGTAAGCTTGTTTTACTTTGTATTTATGATAGCGCTGAAATACCTGGTGATCGGTATAGCAAACTATTTTCAGTTCTTCATCAATAAATCCTTCGTGTATGGCAACGGGCACCGGTATAAAATGTATTTCAGCTTTCAGGTCCTGAAAAATAGTATGCAGTCTTTCTAATTGTTTTGGATTCTCGGCAAATAAAAACAATTGAAATTTTTTACTTTCCCAATTTTTTAAATCATTTATCAATAATTCAAATTGACGGTTGAAAGCCGGTTGCTCTTTGGTATTAAAAGAAATCGGTTGCCAACCATCGCCGGCCGGTGCCGCATTAGCAGAACCGAAAATGATTAAATGCTTTTTTGTAACAGCGCTTTCAAAATCGCCGGCTGTAATAAAATCGTTGGTATTGATTTCTTTTTTTACACTTTTTTCATCGTCATTATCCCGCATCGCATTACCTGTTCCTGCATCGGGTAATTGTCTGAACAATTCCAGTTCTTCTTCGCAGGTTGTCAATCTTTCTTTACACAGTTCCTTATCCTGTACCCACACTACCGTATTATCCGGCAAAAAATCAAACAAGGAAATTTTTTCCTCATCGTCAAATTCCGTAACAACATTCGGGATAATATTTAAATGCAATAATCGTCTTTCGCTCAATTGTGTTTCGGGGTCTACAATTCGGATAGAGTCCACATCATTACCAAACAGTTCAACACGATACGGCTTATCATTGCCGAAGGAATAGATATCTAATATACCGCCTCGAATGGCAAACTGGCCGGGTTCGTATACAAAATCGGTCCTTTCGAATCCGTAATCGACAAACTTAGCCAGCAGTTCATCTATATTTAATGTATCGCCGGTTTTTATTGAAATAATATTGGAAGAAATAGCTTTGGGTATTACCACTTTTTCAAATAAGGCTTCGGGGTAAGTAACTATTATTTTTTTATTAACAGTACCGCTTGATGTGTTGAGCCCTGATGCAATTTTTGTCAGGGCCTCGGTACGCAGCATTACATGCGATGAATTGAGCAACCGGTAATTTTTTTTGTTTTTAAAAGAAGAAGGGAAATAAAAAAGATCAAGCGCTTGTGTAAGATTTTCTAATGTGTTATGAAAATAAGCTGCATCCTCCGCATCATCGCAAATGACAAGATGATTTAATTGTTCGCCCTGCGGATGCTGAAATAGAGACGCCAATAAAAACTGCGATGAACTGCCGCGAAGATTTTGAAAGTAAATTTTTTGGGGGGTGGCAAAAGAAAGCTTTTCCGCCAGTTGAAAAAGACGGGGGCTGTTTTTAAATTCATTCAACAATACCTGCACACTCATGAAGTGCGCAAAGATACGGATTGCGGGAGATTTTTGTTTACCGAGGCAAAAACAAGAAGTCTTTCAATGAGTAAAAAAGTGAACGAAACTGAGAAATAGTTAAAACCGCTTTGAAACTGTTTAATTCTCCTATCTTATTTCCTGAAAAATTATAACAAATACGCAACCGGGCTGTTGATTAATCCGTTATTTTATTTTAAAGTATAACCCGGGCTTTTATGTGCACTAATTTTCCCGACATTTACAAGAAAAGTAATATAAATTAGTAACTTGCGATAATACAGTCTGAAAAAAAAGCATATGAAAAAAAGATTTTTGATTCTACTTTTTACATCCGCGGCAATTGTGTCGGGCGTATTATTTTTTATTAAATCTGCAAACAACAGATTGACAAATAATGATACAGCAGCAAAAGCAAATGATGATAGTGCTGAAGAAGTGAAAGATGCCGCAAGGTACACCGAGTTAAGAGCCAAGTATGAGTTTGATATGGTAAAAGATCCTGCAACAGGCAAGATTCCTTACGGCATACTGGAAGAAGAAAAAGCTTTTGCAAAGAAGTTGCCTGTAAAAGACGGAAACATATCGGCCAGAATTGGCGCATTAAATAATTATTTACCCGCAGGACCTAATAATATTGGAGGCCGTACCCGTGCGTTAGCTTATGATGTAAGATATAACGGAAGTTCTAACCTGGTAATCATTGCCGGAAGTGTGAGTGGCGGTATTTTTAAAACTGCCGACGGAGGCGCCAATTGGGCAAGAGTTTCGCCTGCTGATGAAATACATAATGTAACTTCTGTTGCTCAAGATCCCAGACCCGGTTTTCAGGACACCTGGTATGCCGGCGGTGGCGAAGTATGGGGCAATTCTGCAAATGAAAACGGCGCAGGGTATAATGGTTTTGGTATTTACAAATCTACAAATAACGGAAATAGCTGGAGCCGTCTTCCGTTGAATACCATCACAGATATTAATGGTGCTGTTTTAGGCGCAGGTACTTTGGAAGCCTTTGATAATCCATTTGATTTTGTACACAAAATGGCTGTCAACCCTGTAACAGGTCATCTGTATGTTGGTAGCCACAGAAGATTGGTAAGATCAACAGACGGAGGCAATACTTTCAATGTAGTATTTGGCAGTGCTACGGGTGCTATCGCAGTTGCGGGTACCATCGATATTGCTATTTCTTCAACCGGCAGAACTGTAATAGCCGTTAACGGAGGCAACCCTGATCCTGCACTTCGCGGCGTATGGACATCTGCAAACGGGAATGCAAACAGTTTTACACGTATAGCAGGAGGCGCAGCCCTCGGCGTTGATTCAGTCGCGGATTGGAGAGGCAATTCTTATGATAATTTTTCAAACTCGACAACACCGCTTCCCAAAAGAATTGTTTTAGCACAAGCTGCATCCAATAATAATATCATCTATGTGTTATATGAAAATGGTTTAAGTAATACTTCTCCTGATCTGTCACCGGAAGCTGATTTGTTTAAATTGGATCTTACGGGGGGAAGCCCGGCATGGACCAACCTGTCTTCCAACATGCCCAACTTTTCAGGTGACAATGCGGCTACGGATCCATTTGCCATACAAGGCGCTTATGATTTAATGGTAGCTGTGAAACCTGATAATCCCGATTTTGTATTAGTTGGCGGTACAAGTTTGTATCGCTCTTCAAATGGCTTTAGCTCGCCGCTTACCAATACTGCTACCGACTGGGTAGGCGGTTATGGTAACACTACCCTTAGCGCCGGCCTCAGCATTTATCCCAATAGTCACCCCGATATGCACATAATCGCTTTCCGTCCTGATGCACCCAACGAATGTCTTTCAGGTAATGATGGCGGCGTACAACGTTGTACTAATATAACGGCAACCAATGTTTCGTGGTCAATGACTTCGAACTACCAAACTCTTCAATATTATTATGTTGGTATAGACCCTACATCAGGAGCTAATAATTTTTGCGGCGGCGCACAAGACAACGGTACTTTTTTCAGAGATAAAACAGGTATTTTGGGTACTGTAGCAAATGACAGTAATAATCACAGACAAATAAGAGGAGGAGACGGCGGCGCTGTAGGTATTTCAGAATCTAATGCAGGTACACAATTTGCTTTTACAGGAGTACAATTAGGAAGCATCAGAAGAATTCGTTTAAACTCTTCTATATTAGGTACAACCATTACACCCGGCGGCTTAACGGCCAACCCGCAAGACGGCTTTGGAGAGTTTATTACCAATTTCAGACTTAATCCTGAAAACACCGAAGATCTTTACTACGCAAATTTCAACAGGTTATTCAGAACAACAGCCGCCTCTACTGTAAGCAGTTCGGGTTGGACGGAATTAACCGGCGTAAGCGAAGCTATCAGTCCTGCTAACGGAACGAACATAGCAATTCGTGCCATCGCCTTTAGCAGAGGACCATATATTGCTGCTCATTCCATATATATCGGTACTACCAATGCAAGGATTTTCAGGCTTGATGATCCTCGCAATGCAGCTGCCGGCAATGCGCCTGTTAATATTTCTATTCCGGGTCTTGCCGCTGCGGCTAATATTCAGGATATAGCTGTAAACCCCAATAATGATAACGAGATTATGGCGGTGGTTTCCAATTACGGGGCCGTGGGCATTTGGTGGACGGATAATGCAAAAGCGGTAACGCCAACTTGGCGAAATGCTGAAGGAAATCTTACTTTACCTTCTATAAGAAGCTGCGTAATCGTTGTAAAAAAAGACGGGGCCAACAATCCTGTTACAGAATACTATGTAGGCACCTCAGTAGGTTTGTTTAGTGCGGAAAATATCGGCACAACGCTTACAGGCGGCGGCTCCGTAACATGGCTGCGTGAAGGCGGAACTGTGCTGAATCTTGCGATTATTCAGTCTATGGCTTACAGGCCCGCGGATAATGTATTGGTAGCAGGTACGCACGGAAACGGAATGTATTATACTTTCCTTGGTACACCTAATTTTACACCTAACCAGGTAACGGACATCAACCCTATACTAAATGACAAAAATTTTATACAAGCTGTGTTTCCAACAAGCAGCAAGTCGCTTATAAACTACAGGATCGGCAATATATTCAGTATAAAAAATATTACCATTCAGTTATTTAATACAACCGGCCAGCAATTACTAAAAAGTGAAGCAAGATATCAAACGGGTACCGTAGATATTTCAAAACCGGCGAAAGGGCTATATTTCCTTGTGATAACAAGCAGTGATAACAAATACAAATACATTCAAAAAATCATTAAGGAATAAATTACTTCTTTGATTAGACTATTTTTAACAATTGGTTTTAAGTAATTACGGCAGTAAGAACATCAATATGGTATTATGAATAAAGTTATTTTGCTTTCAGTTTTGTTAACGGCAATAGTTGGCTCTAATGCGCAAACTGGCGGTCCCGTTATAAAAATGTATGCTTATTCGCAAATGACGCTTGGCGGCGCGGCTCCCGCCAAAGGGGTAGATGAAAATGGCCGGGAAATTGAAATGACTCCGGAAAAAAAGCCGAATCATTTTCTATATTTTACATACAGTAAACATTCTTCTGTTGTTATAAAGGATGTTTGGATTAACGGTAAACAGCAGGCGTTTACCGCTGTGGCAGTAACCAAAACACCGATAGAAGTAATAGCTGAAGCAAATGGTACGGAAAATAAAAAAATCGCTCTTGTACCGGCTACAAGCAAAAAAGTCGTTCAGTTAGTACTGATGCCAAATCCTAAGTCAGCTAAATCTAAACCGTTGCCGTCGTTATACGCAAAACAGAAAAAAATACCCGGGCTTATTGTTTCTTACATGTGGAAGGGTAAAAAGTACTATACTTCGCTTAATAATGTGAAAGTGCTTGAGCCTGTAGCTGCAATGTAATCTTACCACGATAAAAAAATAATTGCACTTCCGCCTGTTGCGGGAATATAAAAAAATACATACTTTTAGTTTTCGATTGCTTGCCGACAGGCATATAAAGCGGTGTCAGCCAAAAGCAGATGCCGCTTTTGTTTTGCCTACCTACCTTTCATCTAAAAAAATAAAGCCACCTGCTCTCTAAAAGCAGATGGCTTTTCACAGTTTCCGTTCTCCTCAGTATAAAACTTTTTATTTTACAAGTTTTATTTCACCTAAGTTCACCACTTCATCCTGCTTTACTTCTACATTTTCCAGCATCACATCTTTCAGCGGCTCTTTGGCATCTACTATAATCTTGTAAGTTCCGGGCTTTACGGATACCGCAAAACTGCCGTTTGATAATTCCGCTTTCAGCGAATCAGCGCCTGCAATGGCCCAAACGGATTCTACTGCATCGGCGGGTGTTACCTTTCCGGTAACAGATGTTTGCGTATTGGCAAACGCAAATACTCCGAAGGCCGCTAACGGCAGCACAAATCGAATGTTAAGAATCTTTTTCATGACGTCACTTTTTTATTTAGTTAAAAAATACAATACTCATTTACACATACCCGACACCCCGATAGAGAAGAAGTGACGATGCTTATAAATATCATTTGAATGAATATGAAATTTCAACTACTATGCCAACAGTTGATTTCTGTGGATAACTTATAAATCAATTTTTTTTTCTTTACATTTATCAAAATTATAAATGCGCCGTTTTCAGCGTAACAAATTCATAACATCGACAGTCACTAAAAAAAACTAAATGGCAATACAACCCTGGCGTACAGGCAAAGTAATAAGAATAGAAAATGAAGCGCCTGCTACACGCCGCTATTGGATTCAGGTACCTGAATTGGAAACATTTGACTTTAAACCGGGTCAGTTTGTGACACTTGATTTGCCGATTCATGAAAAGCCCAATAAAAGATGGCGCAGCTATTCTATAGCCGGCTGGCCCGACGGCACCAATATTTTTGAATTGGTGATTGTATTGAATACGGAAGGCGCGGGCACTACTTATTTATTTAATGAAATAACCGTCGGCAGCGAATTGATTTTTCGCGGAGCGCAAGGCGTATTCACATTGCCTGAGAATTTGGATACTGATATATTTTTTATTTGCACGGGTACAGGTATTGCTCCTTTTCGCAGTATGGTACACTATATAAAACTGCATGCCGTGCCGCATAAAAATATTTATCTCATATTCGGTTCCCGAACCCAACAAGACCTTTTGTACTATACTGAACTAAATGAGTTGCAACAAAATTTACCGGGCTTTCATTATATTCCTACACTTTCGCGGGAAGAATGGGCGGGGCGAACAGGATATGTACACGGCGTTTATGAAGAACTTTGCAGCAACAGGCAGCCGGCTAAATTTTATTTATGCGGCTGGAAGAATATGATAGATGAAGCAAAAAAAAGAATTACCGAAATGGGCTATGATAAAAAAGCCATTCACCGGGAATTGTACGGATAATAAAGGATGTCAGTAAAAGTAAAACGCATAAAACAATTGAAAGCCGTTTTATTAATGAAATGCTGATCACTAATTTCTAATTGTTTATTTCTTATTTAGTATTCATTACGTTATATTCGTACAAACTAATTTCATTCTTATGGGTGCATCTTCACTCATTGTACTGATGATTGCCGCTGTAGCCTTCTCCGCTATCGCATTATTAATTTCAAAAATTGTATTAAAGGCGACAAAAAATCCGCAGAAGGGACAAACATACGAATGCGGCGTACCTGCACAAGGCCCGGCTTGGATTCAGTTTAATGCAGGCTATTATTTATTCGCTTTGATTTTTTTAATATTTGATGTAGAGTTAATTTTTTTATTTCCCTGGGCGGTAGTAGTAAAAAAAATCGGTATCGGCGCTTTGGTGGAAATTGTAATTTTCTTTTTTATATTATTTACGGGATTTTTGTATGCGCATAAAAAAGGTGCGTTGAAGTGGAAGTGAACGCCCCCTCTAACTCCCCCGAAGGGGGAGGATGGCATCACACAAAGCCTGCTTATTTGAAAACAAAAATTGATTTTGATTATTATTAATGAAAAAAGAAACTGCAATACCGAATGAGTCTTCCAAAAGCCCTCCGCCGCAGCGGAGGGTTGGGGAGGTTTTAGGTGGGGAGGCCGCCTTTCCCGGCGAAGTACATGATACACCCGGTGGAGGAATACTGCTTACCAAATTAGATGATGTAATTAATTGGGCAAGAAGTAATTCATTGTGGCCCCTTGTATTTGGTACCAGTTGCTGCGCTATTGAAATGATGAGTACAGCCGCCGCAAAATACGATTGGAGCCGGTTTGGTTTTGAAGTAGCCCGTGCCACACCGCGACAAGCTGATGTAATAATAATTGCCGGCACCATTGTAAATAAAATGGCACCGGTATTAAAAAGATTATACGATCAAATGGCCGATCCGAAATATGTAATTGCGATGGGCGCCTGTGCTACAAGCGGCGGTCCGTTTTTTTATAATACCTACTCCGTAGTAAAAGGAGCCGATCATATAATACCGGTAGATGTGTATGTAGCCGGTTGCCCGCCGCGACCCGAAGCACTGTTGCATGCCATGATAACATTACAAAAACAAATAAGAGAGGGAAAAACAAAAGAGCAGTTACCATCGTCAAAATAAAAAATGTAAAGAAAAAATAAACCTGTTTTCTTTTTAGCAACGCAGCTTACAAAATTATGACAAGAGAAGAACTGCAAATAAAAATTACTGAGCTGTTACCCGCCGCTTCATTTGAAGAAGGCGGTGACCCGATAGCTATCGGGTGGTTGAATATAAATATTGAATCCGCTGAATGGCCCGGTTTTGCAAAAAAATTAAGGAATACACCGGGCTTAGATTTTGATTATTTGTTTTGCTTGACTTGCATAGATTTGCCGGCGAAGTCGAATTTGCAAATGGTGTACCATTTAGAAAGTACGAAACACCGGCATATAATAGTTGTAAAATCACTATTAAGCAGAGCGAACCCCGAAATAGAAACCGTATCTGATATTTGGCGAACGGCGGAGTTTCATGAACGTGAAGTGTATGAATTGTTTGGTGTAAACTTCTTACATCATCCTGATTTGCGATTATTGATTTTACCCGACGGATGGGAAGGAAAAAATCCGTTGCGAAAAGATTTTGAAGATGAAGTGAATATGATAAAGCTGTAAAAAGCCCACCCAAACCCTCCCTGAGGGAGGGCTTTGCAGCGCACAAAGCTGAGAGCAGGAAGTTTTAGATTAACAAGAAAAATTATGTAGATGCTGGTTAGAATTTTCGAAAATGCTGAATAGAGTTGATGCAGATGAAGTGTGTGACACAAGGGACGATGATAGTAGTAAGAAAGCTAAGTACAAAAAAATAAAATATACTTTGAAAGGATATCGAAGATAAAATGAGTTTTCGATATTTAATTTTAAAAAATGTACCGACAAACTGAAATATTGAAAGACTATCCGCAAGTCTCCCCCTTGGGGGGAGATTTAGAGGGGGCCGGTGATTTAATAATTAATGTCGGACCGCAACACCCGTCTACACATGGTGTATTGCATTTGGTAATTACATTGAACGGTGAAACCATAAAAAAAGTAGAGCCGCATTTGGGCTATATTCATCGCAGCATAGAAAAAATGTGCGAGAGCCTTACCTATCGGCAATTTATTTATGTAACCAGCCGGATGGATTATTTATCATCGCATATTAATAATCATGGTTGTGCTATGTGCGTGGAAAAAGCGATGCAGATTGAAGTGCCGCCGAGAGCACAGGTGATAAGAGTGTTGATGGATGAATTGACGAGATTGGCATCACACCAACTATGGTGGGGCGCATTAGGAATGGACATAGGCGCACTCACTCCTTTCTTTCATGCTTTTCGCGAAAGAGAAATGATTAATGATATAATGGAAGAAACCTGCGGCGCCCGGCTAACGATGAATTATATGGTGCCCGGCGGTGTAATGGCAGATATACATCCCAACTTTCAGCAAAAGGTAAAAGATTTTATTACACATTTTAAAATAAAGATTGAAGAATACGATGAGTTGCTTACAGGTAATATTATTTTTCAGAACAGGATGAAAGGCGTGGGATATATTTCGAAAGAAGATGCCGTAAGTTACGGATGCAGCGGCCCCACTGCAAGAGGCAGCGGTGTAAGTTGTGACATAAGAAAATTATATCCGTACGAAGTATACGCTAATTTACAGTTTGATGAAATCTTGGAAACCGGCGGCGATTGTTTTGCCAGGTATATGGTACGCATGAAAGAAATGAGACAAAGCCTTTCTATTATTGAACAGATGATTGATAATATTCCGGAAGGTGATTTTTTAGCAAAAACAAAAGCTGTATTAAAACTACCGAAAGGAGAATTTTACAGCCGCGTAGAAACTGCCCGGGGCGATTTTGGTGTGTACATTGTAAGTGAAGGCGGTACTACACCGTATCGGATTAAATTCAGGAGTCCGGGCTTCAGTAATTTAAGTGCGTTGGATCATATGGTACGCGGACAAAAAATTGGCGACCTGATTGCTGTAATGGGAACATTGGATTTGGTGATACCGGATATAGACAGGTAAAACCGGCCCAACCCCAAAGGGAGGGCTTTGCTACGCTCAGGCCAACTTATTTGAAGAGAGTTTTTATAGTTGATAACAATGGCTCGCATAATTGCCCCGGAGGGGCAATATGTAAATAGCCCCTGATGCAATCGGGGGATAAGAAGAATATTTACAGACGAAGCCCTGTAGGGGCGTAATGTTGAAACATTGCAGAAGATTAGAATTACAGAATTACCCGCGACTAAGGTCGTGAGGCTGCGATTAATGATCAATAGTGTTAATGCAGTACAAGTGTGCGACGCAACGAAGATGCCATGAAAAACATCAGCAGGTAAACAAAAATAAAAAATATAAATTAAAAACCGTTTTGCCAAGTTTAGAAAATATAACACAATCTGTTCATCTGTGGTTGAATGAGACTTTCAATCCAACTCTTGCATTATTATTTGAATTTATTATCGTTGGTACGATGGCTATTGGTTTATTTTCTGTTTTGGGTTTGGTATTAATTATGATGGAAAGAAAAGTATCCGCTTATATGCAGGTACGATTGGGCCCCAACCGTGTGGGCCCGAAAGGAATGTTTCAAACCGTAGCAGACACACTGAAACTGATAGTAAAAGAAGGTATGACACCTGACGGCGCTGATAAATTTTTATTTAACCTGGCGCCGTTTGTTGTAATGATTATCGCTATGGTAATACTGGCTCCGATTGCTTTTGCCAAAGGTTTTCAAATATGGGATATTAATATCGGGGTGCTTTTTATTACCGCGGTTTCTTCCATTTCCGTTATCGGTATTTTAATGGCCGGCTGGGCCAGCAATAATAAATATTCATTACTGGGCGCCATGCGCAGCGGTGCGCAAATAATAAGTTATGAATTATCCGCGGGGCTTTCCGTACTCTGCATTGTGGTACTCAGCGAGAGTTTAAAAATAAGTGATATTATCAATTCACAACAAAATGGTTGGTGGATTTTCAAAGGTCATATACCGGTGTGGATCGCATTCGTTACTTTTATTATTGCCGTAACCGCCGAAACAAACAGGGCTCCGTTTGATTTGGCCGAAGCCGAATCAGAACTAACGGCCGGCTTTCACACAGAATATTCGGGAATGAAATTCGCTTTGTTCTTTTTAGCCGAATATGTAAATATTTTTATTGTATGCGCCTTAGGCGCTACATTATTTTTGGGAGGCTGGATGCCGTTACACATTGGTAGTTGGCAGGATTTTAATCATGTAATGGATTATATCCCGTCATCTGTTTGGTTTTTGGGAAAAACTTTTTTTCTCATATTCGTTATTATGTGGTTTCGCTGGACGTTTCCGCGTTTACGTATTGACCAACTATTAAATTTGGAATGGAAGTATTTGTTACCGATAAGTATGGTTAATTTACTGCTGGTAACATTGATGGCGATAATGGGGTGGCATTTTTAAGTGACGAGCCCCCTCCGCCCCCAAAGGGAAAGCCCCCATCCCCTAAAGGGGGATTTGGAAGAGACAAAAAAGGTAAAGAGATTTATATAAATGAATAATAATAACAATAAAAGTTTCTTGTCGGGGCCGCGAGGTTACATCGCTGATATTTTCAACGGTGTAAAGTCGTTGCTGAAAGGCATGCGCCGTACCGGCTATTATTTTACACATCATAAAGAAATAATTACTCAACAATACCCGGACAATAAAGATACATTAGTATTGCCAGAACGTTTTCGCGGAGAGGTAGTAATGCTGCATGATGAAAACAATGAACACGCCTGCACCGGTTGTACGGCTTGTGAGTTGGCTTGTCCTAATGCTACTATAAAAATTGTGACCAAATTTGATATAACACCTGAGGGTAAAAAGAAAAAAGCCATTGATACTTTTGTTTATCATTTGGAATTATGTACTATGTGTAATCTTTGTATAGAGGCTTGCCCGACAGACGCCATTAAAATGGCGCAGACATTTGAACACAGTGTAACAGACCGGACAAAGCTGACAAAGGTTTTAAATAAACCGGGATCGAAGATCAGGGCCGGGATTGAGTAATCAATCAAAAATCACAAACAACAAATAACAAGTACCAAATAAACCAGAAACAATAAAATAAAAATGAGCATGGCTTTTAATTTTAAGATTTGGATTTCATTTGAAATTTGTTTCTTGTTATTTGAAATTTAACACCGGAATGACTGCAGCACAAATTATATTTTACATTTTATCGGCCTTTATTTTAGGCACAGCCGTATTATCGGTAAGTACCCGAAAAATATTTCGGTCGGCTATATGGTTGCTGTTTTCCTTAATTGGTATTGCCGGCTTGTATTTTTGGTTGCAGGTAGAATTTATTGCGGCGGTACAAATAGTAGTATATGTAGGAGGCATAGTTGTTTTAATTATCTTTTCCATTTTTCTTACACAGCAATCGGGTAAGGAAATGGCAAAGGCTCCCTTGCGAAGAACAATAGCCGCTGTATTGGCAGTTGTGTTTGGATTTGTATTGACTTATATGTTGATTCATGAATACAGTTTTACAGCTTCGAACAAACAATTTGATAACGAGGTAGCAAGAATAGGAACACAAATGTTGAGTACGGGAAAAGACGGGTTTGCCTTACCATTTGAAGTAGTTAGTATTTTATTATTGGCGGCCATGATCGGGTGCATTGTTATTGCGACAAAGGCGGCTCCCTCCAAACCTCCGCCAAAGAGTGAGGAGACTTAGCTAACGCACAAAATCAGTTTATTTGAAAATATAATTTATAATATGATTCGAAATCAAAAAAATATTAACCTGTTACAAAAAGCCTCCCCCTCAGGGGGAGGTTTGGAGGGGGCTTCATGATTCCAATCAGCCATATTTTATTTGTAAGTACCGCACTGTTCTTCATCGGCATGTACGGTTTATTTACACGTCGCAATATGATCGCCATGCTGATGTCGATTGAGTTGATATTAAACAGTGTTAATATCAATTTCGTGGTGTTTAATAAATATTTATACCCTGATAAATTGGACGGCATTTTTTTTACAATATTTATTATTACCATAGCAGCGGCGGAAGCGGCCGTTGCGATAGCTATTATAATTAATTTATACCGTAGTCATCAATCCATTGATGTGGAAGATGCGGCGGAGATGAAGTATTGACCCCTATCCCCTAAAGGGGGATTTGGGAAAAACTATACTGAATTGATAACTAATAAAAATTTTAAATAACTGTCTATCTAAATTTTGATGTCAAATAAATTGTTCATAGCGCTAATTCCTTTACTGCCGCTGGCGGGCTTTTTGCTATTGGGCTTGTTTGGCAGAAAACATTTTAAAAAGAGTTCGGGAATTATTGGTACGATACTAATTTTTGTTTCGACGATTCTTGCTATTTATGTCGCTTACAATTATTTTTCTACTCAGTATATCGGTTTTTATCCAAGACCCGTCGCTTTGAATTATACCTGGCTGCAATTTTCCGAAGGTTTATCAATTGATATGGGTATAATGCTTGATCCTTTATCAATGATGATGATTGTAGTGGTAACTTTTATATCACTGATGGTGCATATTTACAGCCTGGCATATATGAAAGGTGAGGAACGTTTTTCCACATACTATGCTTATCTCGGGTTGTTTACTTTTTCTATGTTGGGTTTGGTAGTTTCTACCAATATTTTTCAGATGTATATTTTTTGGGAGTTGGTTGGTGTATCTTCCTTTTTATTGATTGGTTACTATTATGATAAACCATCCGCCGTAGCGGCCTGCAAAAAAGCATTTATCGTAACAAGATTTGCAGACCTCGGATTTCTTATCGGTATATCTGATTTTATCTTTCTATTCCGGCACCTTAGATTTTAATACATTAATCGCCACATTAACTTCACCTGAATCATCGCAATTAAAAACAGCGGTATCATCTTCTTTTCTCGGCGTATCTGCATTAACATGGGGATTGGTGTTAGTATTCATTGGAGGTGCCGGAAAAAGCGCTATGTTTCCCTTGCACATTTGGTTGCCCGATGCGATGGAGGGCCCGACACCTGTTTCTGCTTTAATACATGCGGCTACCATGGTGGTTGCCGGTGTTTTTTTAGTAGCAAGATTATTTCCCGTCTTCGCCATCTCAGCACCCGAAGCATTGAGTGTGGTTGGTTATGTCGGGGCCATCTCCGCATTATTTGCAGCCGTCATCGCTTGTACGCAAACAGATATTAAAAGAGTACTCGCTTATTCCACCATGTCGCAAATAGGTTATATGATGTTTGCCTTGGGCGTTTCGAAATATGGCGGCGAAGAAGGACTTGGCTATACAGCCTCTATGTTTCATTTGTTTACACATGCCATGTTTAAAGCATTATTATTTCTCGGCGCCGGCGCTGTAATACATTTTATACACAGCAATGAAATGAAATATATGGGTGGCTTGCGAAAATATATGCCGGTAACGCATATTACTTTTTTAATTGCTTGCCTTGCCATTGCCGGCATACCGCCATTCGCGGGTTTTTTCAGTAAAGAAGAAATTTTATTGGCAGCGTATCAACACAACAGTGTTATTTATTATATCGCACTAATTACTTCAGGCATTACTGCTTTTTATATGTTTCGCTTGTACTTCTCCATTTTTTGGAGTAAAACGCAGAGTGCGGAACGCTTAAGGCATAATGCTCACGGAGAAGGTTCGTTTGCAATGAAACTTCCATTGATCATTCTTGCTGTTGGCGCGGCAGCAGCGGGGCTTATTCCCTTCGGGCATTTTGTTAGTTCGGACGGAACAAGATTAGAATCCAAATTTCACCTTAGTTTTTCCATTGCGCCTGTTGCGCTTGCATTAATCGGAATTTTTACAGCCATGTGGTTGTATAAAAAACAAAATGATAAACCTCATAAAATTGCTGCTTCATTAAGCGGTTTGTATAAAGCGGCTTATCATAAATTTTATATTGATGAAATTTATTTATTCATAACCAAGAAAATAATTTTCAATTTAATTGGCCGACCTGCTGCCTGGATTGATAAAAATATAGTAGACGGTTTAATGAACGGTATTGCGGCGGGTACAGGGAAAATTTCATCGGCGATAAAAGGAATTCAGTCGGGCAGAGTACAGAATTACGCCATCTATTTTTTTGGCGGCATCGTTACATTGCTGGTTGTGTTTTTGTATTTGTGGAAATAACGAGACCCCCGACGCTCCCAACCACCGCCCGAACGATGTTCAGTCGGGCGGGCCTGAAGGGGGTGTAACGAAGATTAAAACAGTTGAAGTTCTTTTTATTTATTAAACCAATAAAATAAACATCTCACTTATTCTCTTTAAAGAATAAGTGTACAAGAAATATGAATTTATCACTACTGATAATTGTTCCTTTGTTGACCGGCCTTGCTATTCTCCCTGTAAAAGGTTTGAAGCAGGTAAGAACAGTTGCATTGCTTGGCTCCGCGGCTCAATTAGTTCTTTGCTTTGTTTTATTTTATCTTTTTTCTATTGAAAAAGCAATTGGTAATACAGCTCCCTTTCTTTTTGAAACAAATTATACCTGGTACAAAGCGCTGAATATAAATTACCATATCGGTGTGGACGGCATTTCAGTGGCTATGATTTTATTAACGGCCTTTGTTGTGCTTGCCGGCGTATTGGTTTCATGGAAGGTAGAAAAAATGAGTAAGGAATTTTTCCTGCTGTTGATTTTCTTGAGTGCCGGGGCTTACGGTTTTTTTATTTCATTGGATTTATTTACACTCTTTTTCTTTCTGGAAGTAGCGGTTATCCCGAAATTTTTATTGATCGGCATCTGGGGCAGCGGTAAAAAAGAATACAGCGCCATGAAATTAGCATTGATGCTGATGGGCGGCTCCGCATTGGTTTTTACCGGGCTTGCCGGTTTGTATTTTAATACTGATACCGGTAACGGCTCCCATACATTTGATATTACGCAAATAGCGCAAATGCAAATTCCTCTCGCAGCGCAAAAATTATTTTTTCCTTTTACTTTCATCGGCTTCGGCATTTTCACAGCATTATTTCCTTTTCATACCTGGGTACCCGACGGTCACTCATCGGCGCCAACAGCGGCTTCTATGTTTTTAGCCGGCATTTCTATGAAGTTGGGTGGCTATGGTTGCCTGCGTGTCGCCACGTTTTTAATGCCCGATGCGGCGCATGAATATTCCACCGTTATTATTATGTTGGCATCTATCGCTATTATATACGGAGCGTTTGCTACACTAATGCAAACCGATTTAAAATATATCAATGCCTATTCATCGGTGAGTCACTGCGGATTTGTTTTGCTGGGCATTGGCATGCTTACTAAAACGGCTATCAACGGTGCGGTAATGCAAATGGTTTCGCACGGATTGATGACGGCACTTTTCTTTGCAGGTATCGGAATGATTTATGAACGTACGCATACAAGAGAGGTAAAAAAATTGGGCGGCTTATTAAAAGTAATGCCGTTCATTTCAACCGTATTTGTTATTGCGGGTTTGTGTTCGCTTGGTTTACCGGGTTTTAGCGGTTTTGTAGCCGAGATGACCGTGTTCATGGGTTCTTGGGAAAAACCGGATGCATTTTACAGGATTGCAACAATCATTGCCTGTGCTTCTATTGTGGTTACAGCGGTTTATATTTTACGAGCAGTTGGTAAAGTAATTATGGGACCTCTTCAAAATTCGGGAGGAAACTCCCCTCTCCCTTGGAGAGAGCCTGTCCCGATAAATCGGGAGGTTGGGGGTAAGGCCGCCGATGCTAACTGGAATGAAAAAGCAGCAGCCATATTATTAATTACCGGTATAGTGGCAATTGGTATTGCACCGTTTTGGTTAACACATTTAATCAATCCCGGTACGGAAGTAATTATTCAGAAAGTAACAGGTGTAGCAAAATAATATTTAAGAAGAAATAGAACATTGAACAAAAAAATATGCTGAGCGATTTTTTTATTTTACTGAAACATGAGCTGCTGCTGACGGTCATTCTTTTTCTTTTTTTATTTCTGAAACTCGGAAATAAAGACCGGAATACAGATTCGTTACTCAATTTTATTAATACAGCACTGTTCATTAATTTAATTGCAGGGTTCTTTTTTAACACAGAAGGAAAATTATTCGGCGATATGTTTTTTACCAATAATTTATTAGTGTTAGAAAAAAATATACTGAACCTCGGTACTTTTATAATTTCGCTGCAGGCATACAATTGGTTAAAAAATCATAAGCATACTATAGAATTTTATCTGCTGCTGCTCTCTACCTTACTCGGTATGTTTTTTATGCTCAGCAGTAATAATTTATTGATGTTTTATTTGGGGTTGGAGCTTTCCACCATTCCGTTGGCGGCTCTTGCCAATTTCGATTTGGAAAAACGCCGCTCCGCAGAGGCAGCTATGAAGATGATTATTTCATCGGCCTTTTCTTCAGGCTTATTACTCTTTGGTATTTCTATGCTGTACGGCACCACGGGCACATTGAATTTTGAAGAAATGCCTGCGTTGCTTAACGGCAGCCAACTGCAACTCTTTTCGTTTATTTTATTGATTGCAGGATTTGGTTTTAAAATATCCGCCGTGCCTTTTCATTTGTGGACTGCCGATGTATACGAAGGTAGCCCCGTGGCCGTCACATCTTATTTATCCGTTATTTCAAAAGGAGCGATTTTATTTGTAATGGTTTCCGTTTTGTATAAAGTTTTTCTGCCCATAGAAGATACATGGTATAAAATAATTTTTACCATCTCTGTCGCTACCATGATTATAGGAAACCTTTTTGCTTTGCGCCAGCAAAACATGAAACGCTTCCTTGCATTCTCCTCCATAGCACAAGTAGGTTTTATTTTAATCGGTATCAGCGGGCAATCAATAGAAGGAAGCAGTTCCGTTATTTATTTTGTATTGATTTATATTTTTTCCAACCTCGGTGCTTTTGGCGTAATAGCTCTGGTAAGCGCATTGACGGGTAAGGAAAATATAGATGACTATAAAGGTTTTTATAAAACAAATCCTTTATTGAGCTGGACGCTGGCATTGGCTTTATTTTCTTTAGCGGGTATTCCGCCCGTAGCGGGTTTTTTTGGTAAATTCTTTTTGCTGCTGGCCGGCGCCGCCAAAGGCAATTATTTACTTATTACCATTGCTGCATTAAATATGGTCGTATCGCTTTATTATTATTTAAGGGTAATAAAAGCCATATTTATGGAAGAGAATGAAAATCCGATTGAAAAAATAAATACCGCATCGCAACCAAGGATAGGACTATTAATTTGCGTAGCAGGAATTATTATTACCGGGTTGTACAGCGGAGCATATGATTATATATATTCTTTGGTGAAATGAGTATGCTTAATGCGCAATGCAGGACGCTTAACGCGGAACGCTTAATGCGGAATGCTTAAAGCTAAATACAGAATATGTTAATTAAGTATTTTAAATGTTCGGAAATCACATTGAGCATTTAGCATTGAGCATTTTGCATTCAACATTTAAAATTTAACATTCAAAATAACTCGAAGTGGCTATAAATAAGAACCATGAATTTGATGAACTGAACGGGATTAAATGCGCTATAGTAGAAAAAAATGTTTCTGCTGAAAGAGTGGCGTTTATAAAACCGTTGCTGGAACTGAATAAATTTACCGTGGTGGTTGTACCATCGCCACCTCCTAAAGTTGCAGCAGTGGCGCCCAAACCCGCAGCAGCAGAAGGCGAAGAAGCAGTGCCGCCCCCTGTTGCAGAAGCCGCACCTCCTGCGCCCGAAACATTTACTGTTGGCGTAACCAATGTAAGTTTTAATGCAATCAATGCTATTTTTGGAAGACTGCTTAAAACAAAGGATAATAAAATTGTTACGCTGGCTTATTGGAAACAGCAGGATGCTGTAAACAATGACGAAGTGCCATATTTTGGAAAAGTATTTTAAAGTAAAAAATATTGAGGAGTGTGTTTATCCAATTGCCTGCATCACCAACTCTTTCAACTTATCAATCGGCACCCTCTTCTGCTCCATACTGTCTCTGTACCTTATTGTAACTGTATTATCTTCTTTTGTTTGATGATCTACCGTAACACAAAACGGCGTACCCAATGCATCCATACGGCGATAACGTTTGCCAATGCTGTCTTTTTCTTCATAAAAACAACGAAAGGCCTGTTTGCAATCATTCATAATGGCTTCCGCTATTTCAGGCAAGCCATCTTTTTTAGTTAATGGTAATATCGCCAGTTTTACCGGCGCCAACTTAGCGGGAAATTTTAATACTACGCGGCTGTCCTGCTTATCAGCAGTGCTTAAATCTTCTTCGGTATAAGCATGGCTCATGATCAATAAAAACATCCTGTCCAAACCGATAGAAGTTTCAATGACATAGGGAATATAATTGCCGTAGGGTTTGCCCGTTGCTTCATCTATATCATTATCAAAATAGTTCTGTTTCTTTTTACTGAATTCCTGGTGTTGCTTTAAATCAAAGTCGGTACGACTGTGAATACCTTCCACTTCTTTAAAGCCAATGGGGAAATCGTATTCAATATCGCAGGCCGCATCGGCATAGTGAGCTAATTTTATATGATCGTGAAAACGATACCTCTCTTCGGGTATGCCCAGGCTTTTGTGCCATTTCATTCTTTCCTCTTTCCAATGTTCGTACCATTGCTTTTGGGTACCGGGTCTTACAAAAAATTGCATTTCCATTTGTTCAAACTCCCGCATACGGAAAATAAATTGCCTTGCTACAATTTCATTACGGAATGCTTTACCTATTTGTGCAATACCAAACGGAATTTTCATTCGTCCGGTTTTTTGCACGTTTAAAAAATTTACAAAAATACCCTGCGCTGTCTCCGGTCTTAAATAAACTTTGTTATCCTCCTCATCAGAAGATGCCGTTGAGCCAAACTCCGTGCTAAACATTAAGTTAAATTGCCGTATATCCGTCCAATTGCTTGTACCGCTGATGGCGCATTTTATTTTAATATCTTGTATCAGTTTTTTTAAACCTGCAAAATCATCTTTAGCTATTAAAGCATCCATATCTGCAAGCACTTCTATTTGCTTCCTGCGTTTTGCCCGTTCAGCATTCAGCATTGTCTGCAAATCCTTCAATCAAATGATCAACCCTGTACCTTTTCTTACTATCAAGGTTATCAATCATCGGGTCATTAAAATTATCTACGTGGCCGCTGGCTTTCCAAATAGTGGGGTGCATAAATATTGCCGAGTCAATACCTACGATATTATCCTGCAGTTGCGTCATGCTTTTCCACCAATAGTCCTTAATATTTTTTTTCAGCTCACTGCCCATTTGCCCGTAGTCATATACCGCCTGCAGGCCGTCATAAATTTCGCTGCTGGGGAAAATAAAGCCGTACTCTTTACAATGAGAGATAATAGCCTGGAACCTGCCTGCCGACGAGGCAGGTTTATTTGTATCGTTTGCCATAATGCGGCAAAGATAAAAGGATGGAGCTTAGAACAGAAATGAAAGCCGGTTTTTATTCGGCGGGTATTACAACAGCTTATTCTCTATTGCAAATCGAATCAGCATGGCCGTATTATTTACGTTTAGTTTAGTGTGCAGATTTTTCCGGTGCGTATCCACGGTATCAATACTTATAAAAAGCTTTCTCCGCTATTTGCGCATTGGTTAGCCCATCGGCAACATTTACCAATACTTCTTTTTCTCTCTTGGTTAAAGGAGGAATGGCGTTTTGCTGCTCCGTATGCGATTTCAGGGCTTGCCCCGCATCAAAACTCAGGTAGGTTTTCCCTTTGGTAACCGCTTTTATCGCTTCTACAATTTCCTGTTTACCGGCGTTTTTCAGCAAGTAACCGCTTGCGCCGCTCTCCATCATCTTACGTATATAAGTGCCTTGGTTAAATGTACTCAGGGCCAGCACCATAATACCCGGGTAATTTTTTTTAATCAGTTTACACAAATCCACGCCGTTCATATCGGGCAAACTGATGTCCATTAATATTACATCGGCCGTATGTGTGCTGAAATATTCTATACAATTAGCCGCATTAGCTGCATAGCCGGCCATTTCAATATCTTTCTCCTTTTGCAATAAGGAGTAAATACCTTCAATTACCACTGCATGATCATCTATTATATAAACACGGGTCATTGTTTATGCTTTTAATTCAATATGCACGGAAGTACCGTTGCCGGGTGATGATACAATATCCGATTTGCCGCTGAAATATTGTACCCGGTAATTGATATTGGCCATACCTGCTCCTCTTGTAAACGACAAACTATCCTTATCAAATCCTTTTCCATCATCCTCTACGGTAATACCTGTTTTACCTGTACTCATAGTAAGTTGTACAATTACTCTTTCAGCTTCGGCATGCTTTACGGCGTTGTTTACCAGCTCTTGTATAATACGGTAAATAAATACTTCGGCTGTATTGCTCAGTTTTCTTTTTTCGCCGAACTGCTGAAATACTATCCGGATACCGGAAGAAGATTCTATTGCATCGCAAAAATCTCTTAATGCTTCATGCAATCCAAATTTTACTAATGCTTCGGGCATAAGGTTATGCGCTACTTTACGTAAATCGCCAATGGTATTGTCCAGCATACGAAGCGATTTATCGAACAATGCCGCATTCTCCTCAGTTAGTACAAGATTCTCTTTAATATTCATAAAGGATAGTTTTGTACCGGATAATAAGCCGCCCAATCCGTCATGCAGGTCTTTGGCTATACGACTTCGTTCTTCTTCCTGTCCCTTCAGCATGGCATCAATGGCAAGCAGTTGTTTGTCTTTTTCCAGCTCGGCAATTTTTTGGTTTTGCAGTTGCTCCTGTTGTTTGGCAATTTTGTTACGGTTTTTAAAATTCATGTATCCCAAAAAACTTACAAGTAATAAACCGAGAGTAGAACCAATAAGGATTTTATTGAGTGTTGATCGTTGTTTGTTAGCCGCGGCTAATTTCAATATTTCATTGTCTTTTCTTGCCCGTTCATAACTGTTTTGAATATCGGCGGCGGCGGCAAAATTTTCTTTACTTACCAATGCATCGTGCATTCTTATATTAAGTTGATTATACAGGTTGGCATTTTTAAAATCACCCATTCTTTCATAAGTAACCGCCAAGCCGTCGTAATACATACATTTCCACCGGGGGATATCATACTTTTTGGCGAGGCTCAATCCCAAATTATAATACTTAATAGCCTCCGGGTATTGTTTCCCCGCATTATACATTTTAGCTACACGATTATAATGCTGTATATAATAAGCTTCCTTGCCGCTTTCCTTTATCAGTTTTTCCGCATCTTTCAATATCATTGCGGCCGAATCAAAATTCCTCAACGCAGTGTAGGCTTGCACTAATGAACTGCTCTGTGTAATAATGCCTTGCCTGTCATTTAGTTTTTTTACAATGCCAAAACCCTGCAACATTAAATCTACTGCCGAGTTCAATGTTGTGTTACTGCCGCTTCCTCTTTCCAATTGTACCCTGCCCAAATTATACTTGGCAAATGCGATGCCCCGCAGATAATTATTTTTTTCACTAATTTCCAACGACTTATTATAATACGAAACTGCTTTCTCTGTTTGCTCGTTCCTGTCGTAAATAGTTCCCAATTCATTCAATACATCGGCCTGAACGGTAAAAAAATTATTTTTTTCGCCGATACTTTGCGCTACGGTCAGGTACCGGGCGGCTTCTTCAAAATTCAAAATACCCGCATAGGTTTTTCCCAAAGTAAGATGAACGGCAGCCAGCATATCCTGCAATGAATCGGTATCCGTCTTTTTTATAAGCCAATCGCCAATAGTTTTTACCGCATCCGTTTCATTGGGTTTCATCGACTGCATTTTATCCAGGTAAACTTGCAGGCTGCTGCGGTCAACGGCCGATTTATCTAATGCGGTCTTTAAAGAATCTAAACTGATTTGCGATTGCAGGGATAGTACACACTGCAAAAAAGATAAAATAAGAAAGGCTTTTGGTTTGCTATTCATAACAGGATATAAAATTAAGACAAAGTATTTCGTCTTTCAATCATTCAGTAAAAAAATTCACCCCTTTACGTGATGCGGTAGATAGAAAGTTGTTTTCATATTTGCATTTCAGAATATTGTTAACCATTAAACCTTTTTTATGTTGATGCAAACCTCATCGGCGAAATCCGCCGTCCGCAAAAAAACACCCGTATTTAAATTCTCTTCTCCTGTTCCGGCAACGCCCCGAACTAAAACCAAAATTAGTTTTTTCAGTCGTCTTAACCCGTCTGTGTGGTTCGATGAATTTAAAAATATTAAAATCACGTTGGAGGAATTTGATTCTGCAAAAAGTAAAGGCGTGTAAGGCTTTGCTGCGGCCCGGGTATCGCAGTTTCATAATATTAATAACTAATCTTTAAAAAAAATAAGATGAAAAGTATTTCAAAAAAATCTTTCCTATTGTTGGTTCTTTTATTTGCTTCCGCAGTGTTGCCGGCGGAAGTATTCTGTCAATCAGGCAAAAAAAGATTAATAAAGTCAGAAACACCTCTTGACGCAGATAAAAAAAACTATCCGGCAGTTATTTCGGAATCAGATTACTCGAGAGCAGTCAAAAATTTCACCGCCCTGTTTCCTTCAGCTTCTGAAACTTCCTGGATAAAAGAAGATAACACATTGTTTGCTTACTTTTTAAATAAAGGTAACAGTGCTTCAGCGGTCTTCTCTACCCGCGGCAATATGAATTATTCTATCACATTACTTGATGCAGCATCACTCCCTGCAAGCGTGAAAAGAAAAATCAAAGCTGTATACAAAGGGTATTCAGTTTTTTGTACCAAGGAGATTATCAGTGACGAACTTAAAATGTATGAAGTGGTATTGGAAAATGATACTGAATTCAGAGTTGTTCAAACTACATTAGACGAAATGATAGAAACAAACAAAATAATAAAATAATACCGATATAACAGGACGGTTAAAAAAACCAAATCCTTTACTCAATAACAGTCGCCCAATAGAGAAATAGTTGTTCAACTTTCGTTACGCAAGCAGGTTTTGGTCAGTAGGCAAAGCCCCGGTACAGGACGACGCCGGGGCTCTTTTTAATAAAACTATATGCAAAACATAATCATCACCGCATCAGACGGATATCAGTTAAGTGCTTTACACAGCACCCCGGTCGGTAAAACTACCGGTGCTGTTATACTGAGCTCAGCAACAGGGATAAAAAAAGAATTCTACATCAACTTTACCCGGTTCCTTGTACAAAACGGGTATACTGTTTTATTGTATGATTACAGGGGTATCGGGCAATCGGCTCCCAATAATTTAAAAACATCTGACTCCTATATGCACGAATGGGGAACAATGGATATGAATGCCGTACTTGATTTTATGGTCCATGAGAAAGGGTTTACAGATATTATTTGGGTAGGGCATAGTGTAGGAGCACAATTGGTGGGCTTTTTGGAGCATCGGGAACATGTTAAAAAAGTAATAGCCATTAGTTCTGCATTGGGTTACTGGGGATACTTCCCTTTTCCCGTAAAATGGTTGATTTGGAGTTTGTGGTATTTTATTGGCCCCTTAATGGTAAAGGTATACGGGTATGGAGCCATGCAAAAAATTGGATGGGGTGAAAATCTTTCCCGGAATATGATGAAAGAATGGAGAGAATGGTGCCTGAGTAAAAATTACTTTACCGGATTGTTACAGGAAAAATTACATATGGATAAATTTTATCAGTTCACCACTCCAATTACTGCCGTGTATATAAGCGATGATTATATAGCCAATGACAAAACAGTACCGCTTATGATGAAGTTTTTTCCCAATGCCCCGCAAGAAATATTAAAAATACAGGTAGAACAATATACCAAGTTTAAAGTAGGCCATACAGGGATATTCAGGAGAAAGTTTGAAAAAAATTTATGGGCGGTGCTTATGGGTGTGATTGAAAATTAAAACTCAGCTTTGGGCTATAAAAAAACTAAATAATGAATCTAAGAAAAATTCCAAAACCTAAAAAGGGTGAGTATCCGCCTGATTCACTAATTTATATGGAATTGCTGAAAGATGATGGCATGGTATTGCAGCACATGAAAGATAACCTTATAAAAATTAAAAAGTTTATCTATAGTCTTCCCGAAGAAATGCTTTATTATCGTTATGCAGAAGGTAAATGGTCAATCAAAGAGATATTGGTTCATATTATTGATACTGAAAGAATTTTTGCGTACAGGGCATTATGCTATGCACGGTTTGACAAAAAAAAATTACCCGGCGTTCAACAGAACGAATATGTTTTTTATTCTCATGCTGATGAAAGAAGCCCGGAAAGTATATTTGAAGAATATGAAGCCGTCAGGAACGCCACTATCTTTATGTTCAATAGTCTTCCTGAACAGGCATTTATAAGGGGAGGTGCAAGTGCAGGCAGTATTTACAAACGTACGGTAAAGGCATTAGCCTATCACATAGCAGGGCATGAATTATGGCATATAAAAATCATTAGGGAAAGGTATTTAAATATGAAAACGGAAAAACAAATAATCGGTTCCTAAATTGCCGGAAGAAACAAAATAAACCCGGGGAAAATATTTATGAAATAGTTCCAAAACCGTCGGTTTATATTCCCGGACAATACAAAAGGGTTTAATTAGATAATTTACCAAAAAATAAAATTGAATTTGATTTAAATACCGGAAAACAGGTAAATAATATGAAACAGCATACAACCAATTATACCAACACTTTCATTCTGACAGCTGATGATAGTCCTTTAATGAAAGGGAAAATTCCACCCATTAAAGGAGATATAAAAACTGCGGCAAATATTCAGTTTGAAATGATAAGCAAGAATCCTTACAAATACATATCTGATGACATTTTGTTCCGGGTATTTGCCGAAAAAAATGATCCGGCAAAAAGCGAATACAAAAAAGCAAGAGAACAATTTTTTTCAAAAGGGCAGCCATGTTTCCGTGCCTCACCGTTGACAAAACGTTACGGATGGGGAGTTCATAACGACAAGGACGGAAAAATAGCAATATTCTTTGCTGAAAGTGGCGAATATAAAAAGTTCGCAAAAGACAAAGCACTGAAAATTGTTAAAGCAATGAAATCAAGTAAATAATTATGAAAAAACTGGGACTTGTAGGTGGTATCAGTTGGGTCTCAACAATTGATTACTATCGATATATTAATGAAGGTGTCAATGAAAAATCAGGCGGGTTAAACTATGCCGAATGTATTATCTATTCATTAAATTTTGGCGATGTACAAGCAAAAGGGTGGGACAACTCTTTTGATTTATTGCTAAAAGCCTGTGAGAGTTTGAAAAGAAGCGGTGCAGAAGCAATAGTATTATGTGCCAATACTGCTCATCAATTTGCTGAAAAATTAAAAAATGAAATTGATTTACCAATAATTCATATTGTTACCGCAACAGCTGATGCAATTAATAAACAAGGGTTAAAAAAAGTTGGTTTGTTGGGAACAAAGTTTACTATGGAAATGGAATTTTTCAGAAAAGAGCTTACTGAAAGAGGCATAGCGCCGTTGATACCTGAATTACAAGAAACCCGAAATTTCATACAGCACACGCTTAGAGATGAGTTGGGAAAAGGAGTAATTAAAGAAGAAACTAAAAAAGCATACATTTCTATTATCAATGAATTAATTAAAAATGGTGCGGAAGGCATCATTTCAGGATGTACTGAAATTCCTTTGTTGATTAATCAGGAAGATGTTTCAGTACCGTTGTTCGATACAACAAAAATCCATTCGCAAGCAGCAGTAGCGTTTGCACTATCGAAATAAATTAACGCATGCACAGAAAAAGTTAAATTTCAGCGCATGCGTTACTACAAGAAATTGAATAAGAAAATTGTTGAACGAAATTACCGAACGGTTATGTAAATAATATCATCACAGGAAGAATAAACTGACAATTCAGTTATTAAAAGCATTGCCTGAAAGTATTTATATAAAAAATCTATCTCTTGCGGATATCAGTACTGATAATAACTTTTTCGTTACACCCCTGTTGAAATGTGTAAGATAAGGATACATTGATTGGATAGGGGCCAAATAAATCAATACCGCTTGCAGGAGGTACCGATTCAATGCGATATGTTTTACTGCCAATGTTAATAATGGCGCCCCAACAGCAACCGCATTTAGTAGCATCGAAACCGGTGATAACACCATTTACCTTTCCGGAAGAAGAAGGTTTGTTACAACCGGTTAAAAATAAAAAAGCAGGCAACAATACAATCAGAATAAGTTTCATGTTTCGTTTTTTAAAATGACAAGGCGGATTTACTTAGCGTTGCACATTATTTCAGTTTCTCGTTACTTTGCGGATTTTTCTTTCATCTCTTTAAGATACTGGCCTATAGGGTCAAGATCACCCAATGGCAAGTTTAGTTTTCTTTTTGCATCCCGAAGGGCATTAAGCATGACTTCATTATCCTTGATTGCTTAACAAAGTCTTTCTCCGGGAGTTTTTTCAAGCCAGAGTTTTAAATGAATGTCTTTTATATGTTGTGGAGTATCGGTCATTTTTTCAACAGGGCAAAGGTATTTAATTTAAGCTTCTCAATCCATGCCCATATATATTTCCAGTTCATTTCAATAAATCCCGACAATTGAATTATATCTTCTGACTGGAGAGCACTTTGCAACTCCTGAATCCAAACCAGCTTAGACAACAACAAATCCTCAGGGGAAATAACAAAAATCTTTAAATCCAAAAAGTCAATTAAAGCACGTCTTTCAAATTTAATCCTTTCAAACTCTTCATCTCTCAAAATAATGAAATCAGCTTTATAATTACTTTTGTGGTCAATAATATTAACATCTCTTTTCGCTTTATGGCTTCTGTTATTGATTCTTCATCAAAATAGTATCCTTCTTTGAAATAATCCGAAAGAAGCAATGCATCCGAAGGTTTTAAATGAACGATAAAATCAAAATCCCTTGTAAACCTCGGTCCGGTATATATACTCATTGCCATACTGCCCGAAAGCATATAGGAAATCTTGTTTCTTTCGAAAAAAACTATTAATACCCTGAGAAAATCAAACATAGAGTTTTTTTATTGAAATGTATTCCATTACTGTTTGCCGGGCGTTGGCGGTTTCAACTTCTCATTATTCTTATGCCTTTCCGCATCCCGTATATTCTTCTTTTCAAAATTCTTTTTTAAGGCTTCGGTCAAATCGACCCCGGTTTGGTTGGCGATACAGATCAGGACCCAAAGCACATCAGCCAATTCGTCGCCCAAAAGCCCCCTCCTCGAACTGCTTTCCCAATCTTCACCTTGTTCGATTGCCCCCGATAGGGGAGGAACAGAACCTTCCTTGTATGATTGTTCTCCAAATATACGAGCCATATGTCTCGCTACCTCACCTACTTCTTCGGTAAGAATAGCCATATTGGTCAGCTCGCTAAAGTAGCGTACACCCGTTGTTTTTATCCATTCGTCCACCTGTTGCTGTGCTTCATGTATGGTCATAACAAAAAATTTTGAAGCAAATTACAATTTTAGCACGGTTGTTGCCGTTAAATGCGACCCTACCCTTTTTATCCTGCCCCTTAAAAAAATTAAAATCAATTATCATCCTGCTTTTGAGTATGGATTAAAAAATTATTTTACTATGAAGCTTTATGCTTTTATAAAATCGATGGCCGTTGCTGTACTTGTATTGGTTGCTAACCCTTCTTTTACCCAACAAAATGATACCATAGCGCCAAACAGTAAAATTGAAAAGCCGGGTCCCAAACCTTACCGCCTGTTGACCGCCGGCAAAAAAATTACTATCAGCAGCAAAGTAGCCGTAAAAAAAGTAATGATCTGGACTTCAACCGGTAACCGGGTATTGGAACAGGATAATATCAACTCCAACAACTACTCCCATACCATCTCCATCAACGAAAAAATATTTTTTGTGATGATAGAAACTACCGACGGTAAACGATTCACCGAAAAAATAGGTTTGAATTAATACAAACTCGCTACTCTTTATTTTTACTGTCCATTACTATCGTCACCGGCCCGTCATTCAGCAGCTCTACTTTCATATCTGCGCCAAAGACTCCTGTTTGTATTTTTTTACCAAGCTCCTTTTCTAATTGAGCAATCAATTTTTCATAAATCGGTATGGCTACTTCAGGTTTACTCGCTTTTATATAAGAAGGTCGGTTACCTTTTTTGGTAGAAGCATGCAGCGTAAACTGGCTTACCAATAAAATATCTCCGCCTGTTTCTTTTACAGAAATATTCATTACGCCGTTCTCATCATTAAAAATGCGCAGGTTAGTAATTTTCTGACTCAGCCATTCAATGTCTTCCCCGGTATCGGCATCTTCAATACCCGCCAGCACCAATAAACCTGTATTGATGGATGAATAGATACTGCCGTCAATTATTACACTTGCTTTTAAAACCCGCTGAATAACCGCTCTCATACCTGCAAAATACGAAGGAGGAATTAAGAAGCAAAGAATTTGTGCCCCTATCCCCTAAAGGGGAATATCAAACTTTAAAACCGACGGCTTGTTCAGGGTCCGGTAAATTGCTTATTGCCCGTTGCGAATTGCAAATTGATACATGTATTTTTGTTCAATGATCGACCTTTCATCCGAACTATCTTTTCAAACTACCCGCAGCGGAGGCGCCGGCGGGCAAAATGTAAATAAAGTAGAAACAGCCGTTATCGCTTTTTTTGATATTGCCGCATCGCAATTATTAACTGATGAGCAAAAAACCACGCTGAAAGAAAAACTGGCCAATCGCATCAATACCGGCGGCAGCCTTTATGTAAAAGCGCAAACACACCGAACACAATTGGCCAATAAAGAAGAAGCGATTAAAAAAATAAATCAACTTGTTTTTCAAGCACTGCATAAAAAGAAAGCAAGGATTGCTACCAAGCCCTCCAAAGGCGCAAAAGAAAAAAGAATAGAAGGTAAAAAAATAAAAGCGGCAATCAAAGAAGGCAGAAAGAAATTTAACCGCTCAGACTACTGACTTTCATTAACCGGTTTTATTTTTTACTTTTAACCCGTGAAAAAAACAGCTACAGCCATATTCGTACTCATCTCATCAGTAATATTATTCGCTTATTCGTTAGAAAGCTGCCGCAGAAAAGATATCTCAGCGCCTGCCACCACTCCGCTTGCACAGGAAATACCTTCAGGTTTTCCCGCACCCAATTATACATTTACCGACAACCCGCTTACCAAAGAAGGTTTTGAATTGGGAAGAAAATTATTTTATGATGGTCGCCTTTCCGTTAACGGTAATTTTTCCTGCTCCGGTTGTCACGAACAACGTGCTGCCTTCGGCACTTACGAACACGATCTCAGTCATGGCTACAATGGATCGCATACACAGCGTAATGCACCGCCGCTGTTTAATTTGGCCTGGCAAAAATCTTTTCATCACGACGGAAAATTTACAACGTTGATTGAAGAAGCTAAACAACCTATTACTGCTCCCGATGAAATGGGAGAAAGTCTTTTCGCCGTATTGATAAAAATAGGAAATGATAAAGATTACAGGGATTTATTTAAGACAGTTTACGGCGACCCGCTTATTACACCCGACAGGTTAACAAAAGCATTAGCGCAGTTTACCGGTTTTATGGTTTCGGCCAATTCAAAATATGATAATGTAAAAAAAGGAACTGCTGTTTTTACCGCTGCCGAGGACAGGGGTTATGTTTTATTTAAAAATAAATGTGCAACCTGCCATCCCGAACCGATGTTTACCGATTACAGTTATCGTAATACCGGGCTGCCCGTTGACCCTTTTTTAAAAGATTACGGAAGAATGCAGGTAACCAATAAGCGAGAAGATTCATTAAAATTTAAAGTACCTACTTTACGCAATGTTGTATTCACTTCCAATTATATGCACGATGGCAGGTTTGGAACATTGGCGCAATGCCTGGAGCATTACCGTACCGGTGTACAAGCAGGTCCTGCACTTGATCCTTTACTGAGCAGCGGCATTGCATTAACCAATACCGAGACGGCTGATGTAATCAGTTTTTTAAAAACTTTGTCAGATTCTTCTTTTATAAAAGATATACGGTTTGCAAAACCGCTGTAATAATTAAGCCCGGCAAATACTTACCGGGCTTTACTACTATTAATAATCTATTACGACTTTCTTTTCTTCTTCATAGCTTCCAGCACCTGTCTTTGCTTTTCTATTTCGACCTTTTGTTTTTCCTGGTCTTTTTTATTTTCCTCTATATTCTCTTCCAGTTTCTTTTTCTTTTTTTCCAAATCAGTCAAATCACTTTCCAGGTTGCCCTGCTTTTTTATGGCTTTGGCTATTACATCATCCTGCGCTTTTAGTTGCACTTCCAGGTTATAGGCCTCCACGTAAGGCACCATTTCGTTCAAAAAAGTTTTAGCCTGATCCTTTATCACGCCGTCCATTACAGGTACAATATTGGCATCCGCTTTATAAATAAGCATATAAACCACTGACTCATCTTTTTCTTTACGGCTCTTTTTTTCTACCCTGAAAATATAATCCATACTTTCAGCGCTGATTTTACTGAGCACGGTATTTTTATAATTCCTGAACCCTTTTGACTCCTTGGCCTTATGACCCATGGCGGCCATTTTTTCCAGCAACGCATCCTCTACCACCGAGGGCGGGTAAGGGAACTCAATGGCAAATGTTTCCTGGTCTTTCTTACTATATTCAACTTTGCCTTCGTACGCCGTTTGCGCAGCAGCAAATTGTACAGCCAACGCCGCGATAAAAAGAGTAAAGATTTTTTTCATAAAGAATAATTTTTCCAAAGATAGTAATTCGCTAAAATTGGTTGCAGGAAATTTAAACGCAACTGATACGGCCATATCATTAAATTAAGAGTTTTAAATACCTTGCCCTTCAGGGCAAGGATAAAATATTGATAGATTGTATTGGCTTTAGCCCAAAAAATAATTTGGCAAAGCCGGCATTACAAAAACAATTGCTATCACCGCACTGAAGCCCGCCTGAACAGAACGGGTATGGGCGGTGCAAATTATCAGTTGGTCCCTAACTTACTGATATTTCTGATAGAGGTAAGATGCTGTAATTAGCCGCAAGACAATTACATTTGCCTTTAAAATTTACAGATTGAGTGGTATAAAAAAATTGGCGGGGCAAACTTTATGGTACGGGCTTAGCAATGTAGGCGGCCGTTTTCTTAATTACTTCCTTACTTTTCTTCATACCGCCCTATTTAATACTTCCGAGTACGGTGATGTTTCTATCTTTTATGCCAATGCGGCTTTACTGAGTATACTTTTTACGTACGGCATGGAGACAACTTACTTCCGTTTTGCAAAGGATAAGGAGCAAAATGCTTCGGTTTACTCCACGGGTTTTATGTCCCTGCTTCTTACAACATTTATTTTTTCGCTTGCACTCATTTTCAGCCGTCAGCCAATAGCTGATTTTATGAAGGTAGAAAAACATCCGGAATGGATTACCTGGCTGGCAATAATTGTAGCTGCAGATACGCTTGCCGCGTTACCGTTTGCCGTTTTGCGCCAGCAAAACAGGCCGCGTAAATACGCAACTATTAAATTAGCCAATATTTTTCTTACCGTAGGACTGCAAATATTTTTCTTTTGGATATATCCTTCGTTATTTAAAACGCAGGTTGACATCGGTTATGTATTTCTTGCCAACCTTATTGCCAGCTTAGCCACACTGCTTTTTCTTTGGAAAGAAATAAAATTGATTGATTGGAAATTTGACAAAGCGCTGTGGAAAAAGATGATTACCTATTCACTGCCATTGATCATTGTTGGCTTTGGCGGTATGGTAAATGAAACTATTGACCGCCAACTTTTATTGCATTTTTGGAACGGAACGGTTGCAGAAGCCAAATCGGCCAACGGTATTTATTCCGCCAACTATAAATTAGCCATTCTTATTGTATTATTTATACAAGCCTTCAGAATGGGCGCCGAACCATTTTTCTTTCAGCAAGCCGGCAGCGAGAATGCGCCGCGTACTTATGCCAGGGTGATGAAATTTTTTGTTATCGTTTGTTGTCTTTGTTTTTTATTCATCGTCCTTTTTCTTGATGTATGGAAATCACTGATTACTATTAAAGACAAAAGGTACGCACTGGGTATTATGACGGTACCGTTGCTGGCACTGGCAAAAATTTTCCTCGGTGTCTATTACAATCTTTCCATTTGGTACAAACTGACGGATAAAAATATTTACGGCGCCTGGATTACAATTGCGGGTGCGGCTATTACAATCGTAATTAACATTACGCTTATACCGGTTATAGGCTATTACGCCAGTGCTATAGCCACTGTAGCCTGTTATAGTTTTATGATGATTGCCTGCTACCGACTGGGACAAAAATATTATCCCATCCCTTACCCGTGGAAGAAACTCACGGCTTATGTTACAATTTGTGTACTGCTGTTCGGGTTACACCAATTGATCAGGTATATTTCGCCTTCTGTTTGGATTACACACCTTGCGGCAATTGTTCTGATGGCGGGTTTTACATGGTTTATACTAACTATTGAAAGAAAAGAGTTTGAGAAACTGCCGTACATAGGAAAGTTTTTAAAACCGAAAGCCGGGTAAAATTTTTTATTAAAATTAACCGGCCATTCGTTTTGCTGTTTATACCAAATAATTAATTTGCTGCCATGATAGAAAAAATGATTGATAGCTTTAACCGGATGCATCCCATGTCACCCGAGTTGATAGAGGCGATAAAAGCTGTTACTGAAATCAACGACTATCCCAAAAAAACTATTTTACTGAAAGAAGGACAGGTGGCCAACTATGCTTATTTTATTATAAAAGGACTGACAAGAGCGTACTATGTAACGGATGAAAAAGAAACCACCCGCCTGTTTATGGATGAAGGCTATGTTATCACCTCCTGGATCAGTTTTCAAACCCGTCAACCGAGTTATGAATTTATAGAGACCCTGGAAGACACAACACTTGCCGGTATTCACTATAATGACCTGCAAAGATTATACAAAGAATTTACTGAACTCAACATCAACGGCAGAAAAATGGTAGAACACTTTTTTGTACGGTCAGAAGAAAGAACATTTATGCTTCGCAAACATACCGCCGAAGAAAAATATGAATTCTTTATTAATCATTACCCCGATTTATACCAGCGTGTTTCGCAACGACAGATAGCAACCTTCCTGGGCATGAAAGAAGAAACACTGAGCCGCATAAGAGCCAAAGCCTTAAAGAAAGGTTAATACAATCAATGCATTCTCCTTCTTTAAGTTTGTCAACTTTTTTAAACTAATCAATTCAAGATTAATAGCAAAAAACTATCAAAGTTTTAAACTGACGCACTGTGCAACCCGACAAATGGATTATTCATTTTTTCAAACCCTACGGTGGTTACGGGGCCATGGCCCGAATACACTTTTGTTTCGTCGGGTAAAGTGAAGAGTTGTGTTTGAATACTATTGACTAAGGTTTTAAAATCGCCGCCCGGCAAATCGGTTCGGCCAATGCTGCCGTTAAATAATACATCGCCGCCGATGACGAATTGCTGCGCGGCGCAATAAAAACCAATACTGCCCGGCGAATGGCCCGGCATAAATAATATATTCAATTCATCATCTCCAATTTTTAACACATCCTTTTCATCTTTATAAATAAGCGGGCCGCTGTAATTTTCAAAAGGCAATTGCCACATATCACCCGAAGTCGGTGCAAAGTCAAGCACCATCTTTTCTTTGGGGTGCAGGTGCAGGTGCAGGCCCCATGTGTCGTGTACAAATTTATTGCCGAACACATGATCTAAATGGCAATGCGTATTGAGCAGCAGAACGGGAGTAAGCCCGGTATTTTCAATAAAATCTTTTAATTCCTTCTTTTCAGCATCAAAATAACAGCCCGGGTCTATAATGCAGCACTGCTTTTTGTCGTTATACAGTACATACGTATTTTCCTGCACCGGACTAAATATAAAGGACTTAACACTTAACATGGACGCTTTTTTGTATTTTAGAGCCTGCCGAAACCTTTGTTTAAAAGAGTGTTGCGGACTAAGAGCCCAAATGTACTAAACAAGTGAATTTATCCGGGATAATAAATGTGAGCGGTGAGGGAAATTGAAATTTTGTAAAGTAACTTCGGTAAAGTTGAGCAGTCATACCGAAGTTGAACGGAGTCCCGATGCAGCACATATCCCGATAGCCATCGGGACTTACTCGGGGTCGGTGACGTCGCCACGAAAGTTAAATAGTCAGCAGGATCCTGTGGATAGCAATGCGGCCGGCAACAAAAAGATAAAAAGTAACGATTGTAATATAGGTTATAACAGCAAAAGTATAGTATGAAGAAAATTTTTGGATTATTGACAATGGCCGTTGTTTTTGGGATAACAGCTTCCGAAGCACAGGTGAGTTCTGTTGAATATGGTAAAAACAGAGTACAGTATCAAAAGTTTAAATGGAAATTTTACCAGACAGATAATTTCAATACTTACTTCAGCCAGGATGGTTTGGCATTAGGTAAGTACGCCGCACAAATTGCCGAAAAAGAATTACCCGAACTGGAAGAGTTTGTAGAATACGGTTTGCAGCGCCGGGCCAATATGGTAGTATATAACAGTTTTGAGGAATACAGGCAAAGCAATATAGGTATTGGTATAGATTGGCAAAATACCGGCGGCGTAACCAAATTGGTAAATAATAAAATGCCCGTTTATTTTGACGGTAACCATGATAACCTGCGTAAGCAAATACGCCAGGGTATTGCACAAATATTGGTTCAAAATGTTTTGTTTGGCGATGATTTGGGAGAGTTTGCCGCCAACCAGGCCTTACTTGATTTACCCAAATGGCTTACCGACGGTTATATAGAATATGCAGGTGAAAACTGGAGCGTAACATTGGACAATGATTTAAAATCGGCTTTGCTGAGCGGCAAGTATAATAATTTTTATCAACTGGCTTATGAAAAGCCCACGCTGGCGGGCCATGCTCTCTGGAGATATGTTGCTGAAAAATATGGGAAAAGCAAAGTTACCTACATGCTGTACCTGAGCCGCATTTATCGCAATCTCAACAGTGCATCGGTTCGTGTTACCAAAAAGAAATTTAAAGAAGTACTGAAAGATTTCATGCAAACGGAATCGCAGAAATATTTTAAAGATATTTCGGGAAGAAAATTGGTACCCAAGGGGCAGTTATCCATTACAGAAGATGTTACAAAAAAAGATTTTATCCGGTTTAATGCAAATCCCATAGCAAGAAGCTACACGTACGCCGTGGTAGAATATAAAAACGGGCAATACTGTGTAGTACTGAATGAAAATTTTGTAAACAGAAAAGTATTATTGAAAGCGGGCTACCGCAGCCGCGAAGATGAAAGAAATCCTAACTACCCGATACTTGCCTGGGATGGCAAAGGCACAAGATTAGCCTGCATATACACCGAAGAAGGTAAAGTAAAACTGTTTGTATATGATGTGGTGAACAGGATAAAAGTAGTGAAAGCACAACTGCTGGATCAGTTTACGCAGGTACAGGATATGAAATATATGCTGGATGCCAACACACTTATATTGAGTGCGGTAAAAAGCGGGCAGACGGATATTTTTGTTTATAAAATTGATAAAGGAACCGTAGAACAAATTACCGATGATGTGTACGACGACCTGGATGCGCAGTTTGTAACCTTTCCTTCCAAAACAGGAATTATATTTTCCAGTAACCGCCCCTCGGGTGATGCGGTAAGTAATGATACAACACTGCCGGGCAATAAGTACAATATTTTTTTAGTTGACAACTGGAATAAATCTGAGTTCAAACAAATATCACAATTAACCAAAAATAAATTCGGTAATGCAAGATATCCTTCGCCGTACAATGTAAATCACTTTACATTTGTAAGCGACGAAAACGGAATTGCGAACCGCTATGCCGGTTTTTTTCGCAGCGAAAGAGCCGGGCTCGATACATTAATTTTTATAGGCGATGAAGTGCTGCGCAATCCTCAACTGAAAGAAGTAGACAGTTTATTAAAAGAATGGGATAAAGAAGATATCGACTCGGTGGGTTATGTCTCCATTACCAACGATTCTACTTATACTTTCCCTTTAACAAATTACCAGGCCAGTTTATTGGAAACCCGCACGGCAGGCGATAACAGTTTGGTAAGTGAAGTAATACGCCAGGGCGATTTAAAATTATTGTACCGCTTGAAAGTAGATGAGAACCTGCTGCGACGCCGTAACGTAACGGCCAAGCCGACGGATTACATGAAAAAAATATTAACAGAAGATAAAATAGCCGGTGGCCGGCTTGCCGAGGAAGCGGCGGATACAACCAACGGTGAAAAAAAAGACGGCGACTTTTTTCAAAATGAATTTCTCAATGAAAAAGACAGCAGCAAAGCAGGGCAGGTATTTGATGCGGTAGATTTGCCGGGTAGCGAATCAATGATCAGTAAAGCAAAGCTTTATGAGTACAGGCCGCCAAAGTTTTTTATAGATTACGCGGTAAGTGGTTTTGCTAATAATGTTTTTATTATTAATAAATATCAACCATTTACAGGTTCATTGCCGGTGCAACCCGCCAACGGAAGCAACCTGAACGGCTTGATTCGTATGGGTACATCGGACTTGATGGAAGATGTAAAAATAACGGGCGGCTTCAGGTTATCAAGTAACCTGCGTGATAACGATGTATTGTTTGATTTCATGAATCAAAGAAAACGTCTCGATTGGGGCTTTACTTATTACAGGAGCAATCAGCAAGTCAGTTTTACTACCAACGGCGGCGCTTTTCTCGGTAACGGCAAAATATTTTCCAATTATTACCTGGCAAAGCTAAAATACCCGTTAGATAATGTACGCAGTATAAGAGCTACTATAGGCCCGCGTTTCGACCGGCAAATATTAAATGCTTCTTCTATTCCTACATTGGAAGCGCCTGATTTCAAACAAACTTTCGGGCAGGTAGGTTTGGAATATGTACATGATGATGTGATTAATCCCACACTGAATATTTGGAAAGGCTTGCGATACAAAATATTCTTCGACTGGTTTACACAAATAGATAAAGTAGTTAGTACCGAAGGCAAGTTTTTATTGAATGCCGGTTTCGATGCAAGACATTACCTGACCATCTACCGTAATCTTATATGGGCCGTACGCGGCGCCGGCGATTTTTCCTGGGGCGATCAGAAAGTAATTTATTACCTCGGCGGTACTGATGGATGGTTAGTCGCCTAAGGCTAACCGTGACCCTCAGCCCGACCCTGACAACACCTACGCTTACCAGGCATTAGCTATTAACCTGCGGGGTTTCAAACAGAATGTAGCCAACGGAAATAATAATATTGTACTGAACAGTGAATTCAGGGTACCGGTTTTTGCTACGTTTTTAAATAAACCTATAAACAATGCATTTATCCGCAACTTCCAGTTAGTACAGTTTTTTGATTTGGGTACTGCATGGAACGGCGCTTATGATAAAATAGAAAGGCCGGGTGTTGTGTACAGCGATCCCTCCGTGCCTATACAAATAAAAAAGAAGGCGGGCGGCTTAGGGCCTTTTGCAGGCGGCTATGGTTTTGGTGCACGCAGTACACTGCTGGGTTATTTTATACGTTTTGATGCGGCTTGGGAACTGAAAGGCGTTTTCAGAGGTAAACCTCTTTACTATTTTTCTTTGGGGTTGGATTTTTAGAGGTTAAAAAAGTAAATAATAGAATTTGTATTTACAGTCCTTGAGCCACACCCTGTAGCAGAAGAAAATGGAGAAATCGTTCAGGAGAATAATTGATAGAGAGTTGCCGGCCAAGCCCGAAGGGCTTTAATATTAATAACCGTCGGCACAGCCGGCGGATAAATACCGGAGAGCCCAAACAAGCCCTGAAAGGGTTGAATAGGTTTATAGGGAATGATAAATAGAATGTTAGAAACTAACTCGGCCCAATATTAACATTTCCGAATAAATATAAATTTTCGATATTTTATATTTAGCCCCTTCAGGGCTAAGGTAGTCACTGTTCTTGTTCCCGGGGTTCACCCGGGGTTATGCATATTTAAGCCCTTCGGGCTTTTCGTGAAAAATGAAAATTTAGTCTACAGTTAATCTCTGCGTTAATCTCCCGTTCTCTTTTTCTCAGCGCTAAAAAATAAAACTTACCGAACCGCCATCTCCCCAATTCTTCGCACCGTTATATACATTATCGTCATCAGTACAGCGAAAAAACAAATCATACCCCATACATACATATAATCAAACGGGCGCAATACCATCGTCATAATTTCATTTAGTAATGAAAAGGGATTGGTAATAATATCCCAACTGTTGAACCGAAGAAAACGACCGACATAAATACCGAGGGCGTTCATCCACATAATAAAATAAATAAACAACCAACGGCGCCGCGTCGCCGGATACGACAACAATACAATCGATTCCATTTGTTTTACCGATACAATGCCCAGTACCAAACCGTTCCAGGCGAAAGAAAAAATAAGTGTGAGATCAAACCATCTTGGCGCTTCATCATATTTTCCTAAATGAAATAAATCAGTAATAATATAAAACGAGTTCGGAATAAATACTAACCACAGTAATGCGGCGGCGATAAGCTTCCATTTATTTTCTATCCATGCGGGATTGGCCATTAGCTTTTTAGTAATATAATATGGAATAAACGCCAGCAGCAAATTCCACGGCAGGAATAAAAACATTCTCGAGCCGGTCATGCTTACTCTTATAACCACCAGCACAATGCTGAAGGCGGAAGAAAGCAACAGGATTCTTTCAATTCCCGAAAATGAAAAATAAAATTTTTTCAAATAACTGTTTCGTTCAAAATATGTCGGCATACGATTTAATTTTAGGAATAAAAATGATGAGTCCCGCGATAAGAGCGGCAATCGCCGTCACCAACACGGCCGCGGCTGATAAGTCTTTTATTATTTTCACTTGCCGGTGATACCCGGGTGAAATATGGTCCATTATTTTTTCAATTGACGTATTAAATAATTCAGCCGCCCAAACCATTGCCGTTACAATGATAACAGTAAGCCATTCGGTATTATTAATACTAAACAGAAAGCCGGCGATGATTACTGCAGCAGTCGCAACTGTATGCACCCTTGCATTGTGTTCTGCGAAAAAGAAAGTTGATAACCCTGCAAATGCAAAACGAAAACTCCTGAGTCGTTGGCGTACTGAAAAACTATTCGCTTCTTTCTTCATAGCTATACTTTACAAATTTTAAAAAAGGGCAGGGCCCCCGCCCCGCCCTCAAAACGAACTCCAACCGTCTTTACCACTTTATCTTTTTTGAGAAATACATTATAATAGCAAGTGTAATAAACAAACCGATACTGCCCATAAGCAACGCATAGTCCTGCAATTGTATAATGATGAAAATATAACCGTACACCACGGTCAATACAAAACTTATAAATAAAGCCAGTCGCATCGATTTCATAACCGAACCGATATACCATGCCAGCAAACCGATGGTGGCCACACCTGAAATAATATAAGCGGCATTGAAACCCGTGTATTCAGAAATGGATAAAAGCAATGTATAAAAAAGCACCAGCGCAAGACCCGCTAAACCATATTGCACCAGGTGAAGCGGCTTATTGTAAACGGTTTCTATTAAAAAGAAAGCAGCGAAAGTAAGTACGATACAAAGCAGCGCATATTTTACAGATCGTTCCGTTTTATCATAGCTGTCAACGGTAATTAATAAATCAGCGCCTGAACAAACCTGTGACAGATCATACCAACTATTTTTCCAAACCGGCGGCATGGCTCTGTTCATGTATTTCCACTTCGCAGTAAAGCCGCTGTCGCTTATCGTTCTTTCATCGGGCAGTTTAACACCGGTAAAACTCGGGTTGGACCATGACGATTCCATTTCTATCCTGTTCTCTCTTGCGGCATTGGCAAACAGCAACTGACTTGAGCCGTTCAGATCAAAATGCAATGAAAAAGAAATCTCGCTGCCTGCATTCTCTGCACTAACAGGGACGGAAGCAGCAAATCCGTCTTTGAGCGGATAGGCAGAAGCAAGCGGGTTTAATAAAAAAGCAGTGTCATTCCATTTTATAAATACATCTTCATTCAAACCTTTCAGGTTATCCGTTACATGAAAAAATACCTGCGCCTCGCTCCAAATAATTTTGTCAGCCGGCACTTTCAGTTCCTGCCATTTTACGGAATTAAATTTTCCTTTAATATCAATTTGCGTTCTGTAAACAGCCACTTCATAAATGCCGCGTTTGCGTTTTTCAGGAAATACTTTTGCCCGTGCTTCCATTTTGTCGGCCATAAACCAAGCGGTCTTTTTGGTATTGCTTACAATTCCTTTTTCGTCAACTTCGTTTTCTATATAAGGTATCATCAGCATCGGGCCTGTAATAGTTTGTTGTCCCGCCCATTTACTACTAATATCTGCAATTGCTTCTTTTTGCCTGTACGATCTTTCTTTTACCAATTCCATGATAAAGTGAGAAGGTATCCATAAAGCGAGGGCCATAAAAAAGATAATGATGGCTTTGATAAATAATTTCCCTTTACTGAAAAGAGATGAAAGTGTCAGGTTGTAATCGTTCTGTTTCCATTTTTGTTGTTTTATTATTATTATTGGTTTTAAAAATCAGAGTAAAAAATAATTTTCAATTTTATTTTTTTATAAAAATGCTATACGTCTTCATTTTTTAGTTTCAAAAATCTCAAGACGATTAATTTTCTTCATGCAAATAAGCAATGGTATGATTCCAATTACTCCGAAAGAGCAATCAAGCAGCCGCCAGCCGGCAGGAATGCCGCGTGCATAGCCGGCAATCAAAGCAAAAGGAATAATTAACAGGCAGGCGATGATGCCAAACTCAATCACCCATTTATTCTTTACAGGATCTCTTAACGGGCCAATAAATAAAATAGCCAATACAATATGTGCGAAAGCCAGCCAATCGTACCCGTAAAAAAGGAAAGGATATTTACCGGATGTTTCATTAATACCGATGTATAATTTTTCCATCCAAGGCCTGATGAAATCAATGTCCTCCGTCCATTTATATAATAAATTAATCTCCGCTTTTACCGGTATGGCCGTAATTCCGCTTACAAATAATGCTGCCATAAAAAAGTGAATCCATCGTTTGATATTTCTTTTATCTGTTTGCATTTTATTTTTTATTTAGAAAGTGCTTTGCATTTCAAAGTATTAGTACAAAAAAAATTACTTTACTCCTTTTATCATATTTTCCAACGCCGCTATGTGATCGGTAAAAGCTTTTTCCCCTGCTTTGGTGATGGCGTATGTTGTATTTGTTTTACGACCTATAAATCCTTTGTACACTTTTATATACCCGTTCTCTTCAAGATTTACTAAGTGCGTTGCAAGGTTACCGTCCGTTACTTCCAGCAGTTGCTTTAAATCATTAAAACTTATTTCATCATTCACCATAAGGGTGCTCATCACACCCAGCCGGATACGATTATCAAAAACTTTATTCAAACCTGTTATCGGATTATTCATGCTCACACATTACTGTTAAACTATTTACCGCTGATTGCAGCAGTTCTTTCATATTTCCACCACATTACAAAACCGTAAAAAATATGTACTACGCCAAAACCGGCCGCCCAAAAATATAAACCATACCCTATGAAAAACATATTTACCAAACCCAATGCAATCTCCAGCAGACCGACATACCGTATTTCAGACAATGTATACTTGCTTGCATTTACCAAAGCAATACCGTAAAATATAAGACAGGCCGGCGCTACAAATTTCCACTCATCGTAACGTAACATGCCTAATACAAATAAACCGCCCGCCACTAAAGGTATCAGCATATTAATGGCCAATCGTTTGGACGTATGATTCCACAATGAGGTGTTGTTTTCTTTTGTTCTGCGCCATGTAAAATAAAAAGACAATACCAATGCCGCTGATAAAACAACAGCCGCCAGTACAAGCAGTTTCCATTTAATTTCCTGAAAATTATCTGCGGTGAAGTAGCCGTTTTTACTATATACCGCATAATAATCAATAAACCATTGACGGGCGATATAAGCGCCGATAAGGGCACAGGTACCTGCCGCTATACCGCTTAATCCGCTCAATGAAATAAAACGGCTGCTGCGTTCCATCATGCGTTTAATGTCTTGGATGGTTTCTATGCCGGGTTGGTTTTGTTCATTCATAAAAAGCACTTTGAAATACAAAGTAAGTAGCTAAAATCTGTATTTCCAAATTATTTTTTGTAATTCTCCGGACAATTAACAGTATTTAAGACACCCCGTACAGTTTTGCTTCCGTAAATTTGTTTACTGTGAAAATAAAACTACTTACTGCCATATCCGTTTTGCTGTCGAGTCATGTTGCGTTTGCGCAAACTAAAATAGTCTCAGGCATTGTAAAAGATGTACACAGCGAAGAACGTATTCCCTTTGCCTCCGTTCAGTTTAAAGGAACGGGTACAGGCAAGCTGACCGACTCATCGGGGCAATTTACTTTTTACCTGAGCAATTACCCCGCCGATACGCTGGAGGTAAGCTGCGTGGGTTACGAGTTGCAGAAAATTGCCGATCAATACCCAAAAAGATTCTACCGAACTTTTTATTTTTCTGCAACGGGCCACTTTTAAAGAAGCGGCGGTAGTACGCAGTAAAATAAATAAAGGGCTTTTCCTTTGGCGAAAAATTGTAGCCAATAAAAGCCGTAATGATAAATTTAGGTTTGATAATTTTTCCTATGAACTCTACAATAAACTGGAATTAGATTTAAAAAATTTCAAGTTTGATAAATTCTCCAAATTCAAACCACTCAAGCCCATATCCGATCTTATTAACAGTAATATAGACACCACCGAGAAACTTCCTTTTTTACCCACTTACCTTACTGAAGCTCTTTCAGATTATTATTATCAAAAAAAACCGGTGCGCCGCCGCGAAGTAATAAAAGCCGCCAATACCAATGGTGTAAAAAATGAAAGCATATTGAAGATGCTCGGCGGTATGGATCAGAATATTAATGTTTACAGCAACTTTATTCCTGTATTTGATAAACAATATATTAGCCCTGCGAGTGATAACGGCGATAATTATTATATGTACCGCGTTACCGATACGCAAAAAGTAAATAATAACAGGTATTATCATCTTGTATTTACGCCCAAGCGCCGCGGAGAAAATACTTTTGAAGGCGATTGCTGGGTACATGCAGGTACGTTCGCCATACAAAAAATGAGTTTGCGATTGGGAAGGGAAGCCAATATTAATTTCCTGGAGAATTTAAGCTTGGTGCAGGAATATAAACTGCTTGATGACAGCACTACCTGGTTTCTTGCCAAAGATAAATTTGTAGCGGATATATCGCCATTGGGTAAAGACAGACCCGGTTTTATCGGAAGAAAAACAACTACCTATAAGAATATTATTATCAATGATTCATCGGTAGTAAATGAACTGGCCAAAAATAAAATACAGGAAGAAACCATTACTGAAACCGGCGCCGCAGAAAAAGATAAAGCTTACTGGAGTGAAACCCGGCACGAGCAACTTACCAAAAATGAAGCGGCCATAATTAAAATGATTGATACGCTTACAAGTGCTCCCGTATTTCAACGCTTTACAAATACGCTGAATTTTATCGGCACGGGTTATTTAAACAAAGGCAATTATCAATTAGGACCCTGGTTTAATTGGTTTACAAGCAATGCCTGGGAGGGTTTCCGTATGCGTTTTGATTTGGGCACCAACAGGAAGTTTGATAAACATTTTTGGTTGCACGGTTACCTGGCTTATGGTTTCGGCGATAAAAAATTGAAAGGCAAAGGAGAAATTTTCTTTTTGCCAAAGAAAAACCCGCGAACATTTTTATATACTTCTTATACGGATGATTTAGACTTCGGTCAGAATTATTACGGTGAAGTAACGGCTGATAATATATTTGCATTGGCAATTCGAAAACCGGATATCCCTATTAAGTTTCTTAAAATGAGAGAAACACGATTTGAATTTTTTCATGAAACGAAATCAGGTTTTTCTGCATTAATTGCCGCTTTGCACAAGGGATATAACCCTTTAAGAAATATTCCGGGTAAAGATTCTTTTATTGTAACTAACGGAGGTTCGCCGTTAACCACCTTCGAAACTTCAATCAGGCTTCGATATGCATACCTTGAAAAATTTTTAGAAAATACTTTTTTCCGCAGCAGCTTGGGCAGCCCCTATCCCGTTGCCGATTTATTTATTACCAAAGGAACATCCGGTGTTTTAAAAAGCAGTTATAATTATACAAAAATTTCGGCCAGCGTAGCTGATTATATAAAAATTCCGCCATTGGGCAGTATTGATTTTATGATTTATGGCGGCCGTACATTCGGTACGCTTCCCTATGTACTGTTAGATATACACCCGGGGAATGAATTGTATTATTATAACAAGTATGCTTTTAATACCATGAACCGATGGGAATATATAAGCGATAAATATGCGGGCATTAATGTTGAACATAATATCGGCAACGGAATTTTTAAAATATTCCCGAAATTAAAACTGCGGCAATTTTGGAATGTAAAAACTTTATGGGGCAGCCTCAGCGAAGCAAACAAGGCATTGAATTTTAAAAATGGCAATACATTTCAAACCCTCGACGGAAAAACATTTATGGAAGTGGGTACAGGCATCAGCAATATACTTCGCGTATTAAGGTTAGATTTTGTGTGGCGTGTATTTCCCCGTCCGTTGCCTGCGCAAAAAAGCGGCCGCTTTGGTATTTACGGAAGTTTCAGGGTAGGTTTTTAATTTTAAATATCTCCCAAAGTCTTTTAACCGGGAAGGCGGTAAGACGGAAAGATTTTTAAATCGACAACTCAACACTTATCGTGTTACCGGCTTCTCCGCAGAATAGGCTCTTAGATAATCAGTAAATAAAAAAACCACCCCGAATGCGGAGTGGTTAAAAATTATAAAATTTTTTTATTCAGCAGGACAAGGTATTATAAAACCATCTTGATTTACTAAGTAGTCCAAAGGACTACGTGGAATTCTTAGATGGTATTATGCCGACGTAGAACCGCTTTGAACTAAGTAGTGTTTATATTCGGCATTAGTTAGTGTTTCCGATACCGCCGCCGCCTTGTGTTCTTTTCTTTTCTTCTTCGGCAGCTTCTTTACGTTGACGTGCAGCCTTCACCTGCGCATTACCAAATCTGTAAGTAAGATTCAATCGTAGTTGACGGCTTTCCCAGTTACCGCTTGCCGTAGTTACCTGGCCTGCAAAACGGCTGGTACCTTTCCAGCGTTGTGTAAAGAAAATATCGGTTACAGATGCTTTCAGGTTGCCTTTTCCTTTAAATATTGTTTTTTGCAAACCTCCGTCTACACTGTAGATAGCTTTGCTTTCAAATGTTCCCTGCCAGATAGAAGGTGATGCGTAGAAACCGCTCAGTTCTGCCCTCCATCCTTTTTTACCCAGGGTGAAAGAGTTTTGCATAAAGAAAGTATAAGCAAATACATCTAAATTAATTTTACGATTGCCGCCGCCAAAATCTGCTACATACTTGGAATAATAGCTGTTTACATTAAAGAAAGCGCCGTACCATTTCCATTGAAAAGGATAGCTGATATTCAAACTGATGATATCTTGTGTAGCAAGGTTTTGTTTAGAAATAAAGCTTTTAGATTTCTCCGCTGTATCTATCAACTGTGTAAACACATCTGAAACATGACTGTAATTTAAAGCGGTAGTCAATTTGTATTTATATGTATTGGTTATTCCAATTGTATTGGTATACTGCGGACGAAGCTGTGTATTTCCTTTTTGGAAAGTATATTCATCCAATTTAAATTCAAAAGGATTTAAATCCTGGTATGCCGGCCTGTCTATACGACGGCTGTAAGATATTCCCCATTGATTCGTCGGTTTTTTATTAAACGTAATGGCCGCACTCGGAAATAAACCGCCGTAATTTCTCTTAAACGGATCAATATTAATATCCCTGTTTACAGAACCATCGGCATTTAAGGGATAAGAATCGCCGGTGGCGGTTGTATGTTCATAACGCAGGCCTGCCTGTATCATAAATCCTTTAAACGGGCGGTTATAATTAATATAGGCTGCGTTAATATTTTCGCTGTAATCAAATTGGTTACTGCGGCTCAGGTCAAGTAATTTATTATTACCCGTAACATTATAACGCCCAAAATTATTGCCTGTATTTACCAATGAAGATTTTACACCCAACCCCAACTTACCTTTTTTATAATTCTGTTCGTAATCAGCCTTTATTGTATAAATATCAATATCGGTAGGAGCTATAAAATTGTAAATAAATTTATCCAACTCACTTCCGTCAGGTTTAAAATAATAATTAGGTTGAATTTGATTACTTTTTAACCTGAATAAGCCATAGTCCGCATCTACATTCAGTTCGCGACCCGCAGTATCGGTATAGCGATAGTTAAGATTTAAGTTTACATTATTTCGGTCGTTTTGGGTGGAGTTATCAGCAATAAGTTTCCTGTCGACAATACCGGTGGGTATAAAAGAAATAGGCGTAACACTGTAATTCATAAACTCATTATCGGAAATATTACCGTTTACCACTACACCTATAGTATTTTTCTTATCAATAGTATAATCAAGCCCGGCTTTAAACCCGTGGTTGGTATTCAGCATCTTCATATTCGATTTTTGATCGAATAATGTATCCAGTTGCTGACGATAGAGATTGAACCTGTTATTATTTAATCCGTGATTAAAATTATAGTTGCCAAACACGTTCACATTTTTATTACGGTGGTTCAGCGATAAGCCTGCATTGTACTTGCCGTATATACCGATATTATATCCTGCATTTACAGAGCCATTGGTACCGAAGTTTTTATTCTTTTTCAACCTGATATTAATTATACCCGCATTACCGGCCGCATCATATTTAGCCGACGGGTTTGTAATAATTTCGATAGCCTCTATTTGCGAAGACTGCATATTTTTAAGGTAAGCAGCCAAATCGGCGCCGGCAATGGGTGTTGGTTTACCGTCAATATAAACCTGCACGCCATTTTTACCGGCAAGGCTTATATTTTCATCTTTATCTACCAATACACCGGGTGATTTGCGCAACAGCTCCAACGCATCATTACCAACCGCATTAATGGTACCTTCTACATTCAGAATAGTTTTATCCGCTTTCACCTCTATCATCGGCTTCCTGGATGTAACGGTGACAGCTTTTAAATCGCCTGAAAGTTTGGTCAATTGCAAGTCGGGCAAATTTATATCTCCTGAGCCGGAAAGCTCAAATACCTTTGAATAACCGGATGAGTGACCTACATGAGATGCATTAATAAGGTATGAACCCGGTTTGTCTCCGTTAAAAATAAATTGTCCGTCTGCCTTTGTTACCGCCAATTTTACAACCGAAGAATCTTTTGCATTTAAAAGAGAAACGGTGGCTTTTTCTACCGCTTTCCCTTGCACATCCTTTACACTGCCCGAAATTTGTTGCGCTTTTGCGGCAAAAACAGCCAAAACTGAAAAACTCAACAACGTAAAAATCTTTTTCATAATAAATCCTTGTTTTTTGGTTAATGTGCCCCAAAACTAACTTGACAATGCCGTGACAAAATTGGAAATCCGACAAAAGGCTTAAAAATGGTTATGAATGGTTTAAATCGTTTCGCCAACTGTTTTAAAAAAATAAATTATATCCTGTCTTTTTTTCAATCGTTTTACCAATATTTGCAACTCAAACATTTATAAATATGAATTTTCCTGCGGAACTTAAGTATACAAAAGATCATGAATGGGTTAGATTGGAAGGCGATATAGCCACCGTGGGTATTACCCAATTTGCCCAGGGCGAATTAGGGGATATTGTGTATGTAGAAGTAGAAACGATTGGTAAAGAATTGGAAGCAGGAGAAATTTTCGGAACTGTAGAGGCTGTGAAAACGGTTTCTGATTTGTACCTGCCGGTAAAAGGTATCGTACTGGAATTAAATGCTTCTTTAGCAGGAGCACCCGAATCTATAAATAATGACCCGTATGGTGCAGGTTGGATGATAAAGATGAAAGTAAGTGACCCTGCCGACGTAGCTGCTTTGATGGATGCTGCTGCTTATGAAGCATCTGTTGCCTGATTTTCTATAAACACTGCTAATTGCTTGTACTGAAGCGGCTGTAACCAAACGGTCGCTTTTTTTAATACATAAACAAATGATTTCTTATAAAAATGAATGGATGGATGAAAAATTTGAAACCTTCTTTTTTACCGGCCGGTTTATGGCTTATTATTTCCACGGTACTCCTTACTTTGCCCGGCACTGCTTTTCCAAAAGAGGATTGGCTGAGCAAGATATGGTTTGACAAATGGGTACATATAGGTATGTTTTTTATAATGGTAGTACTTTTTTGTTGGGGTATCCTCGCAAAGAATCAGTTTCGGCAAAAGCTCAGTCAATATTTTTTATTAGCAGCCTTTATTTGCCTGGTTTACGGTGCAATAATGGAATTTGTTCAGGATAATTTTATTCCCAACAGAGGATTTGATACCGGCGATATAATAGCAGATGCGGCGGGATGCTTAGCGGGATGGTTGTTTTCCGTCAAAAGGTTACTAAAAAAATAGACCCCTGTAGAAACAGGGGTCGCAACCAAAACTAACTGCTTATGAGAAAATCGTGAGCTTTATATTTTTATATATCGCGAATTATTTATTTTATTCTTCGTTACTATTACAACGCAAATTTACTGCCATTGTTTCAATCTATTGTGTTAACAAATCTCTAAAGCTTAAAGTATTTTTCCTATCGTTCAAATACTATCTAACCTTAGGACTTTCACTTTACTTCCGTACAACTGCAAAGCTTTAAAAATAAGAGCTTTATTAATAAACGCAGTCCTTACAAAATTGTTGTACCGGAATAAAAATTGTCTTTAAAGCTTAACCCTTCTCGTTACTTGCTGACAAATCAATGACGTAAAGAACTGTTACGAAATAGAAGATGCAAGAATGCTGCCAATTTCACAAAAGAAAAAGCCGCTATTAAAAAAATAACGGCTTTTTTTATTTTAAGACTTAAATCCCGAAATAATTTTAACCTCCTATAAGCCCTTTCAACATATCCATTATACCACCACCCGGGCTCTGAACCTGCCGCTGCTGATTTTGCTGTGCGCCGCCCGTTACCTTACTTATTATATCCTGTAAGTTAAAACCCCCACCGCCGCCATTTCCGCCACCATTGCCGGTAAACTTGCTCAAAATATCTTGAAAATCAAACCCACTGCCACCGCCTGCTTCTGCAGGTTGAGCAGTTTCTACATTACCACCTGTAAGAGCACGAATAATACCATTCATGTCAAAAGAATTATCATTAGGATCTTTCGTTTTGCTTATTAAGCCATTTAAAACATTGGGAATAAGATTGCTTGCAATACCGCTTGCCGCACTGCTGTTTAGCCCAAAATTTTTCATCAGCTTACTCATAAAATGACCGGCCATCATATTTACAATCGGGTTGGACATAATGCCGTTGCCTTGTTGGTTATTTTGACCGCCGCCGGAAAATAACTGCATTATATTTTGCAAACCGCCACCGGCCAATACATTTTGTAACCCGCTTACTACTGTATTGGTAGCCTCGGCAGTTGCTTCATTATTACGTTCGTTAGGTATAGCAGGATTGTCTATTATTTCTTTTCCGGCATATTGTTTAACTAAGTTGAAAAGTTGCTCAATCATTGTATTTAATATTTAATTGGTGAAAAAATAATTAGAGGGAAAAGGTAGTAAAAAGGTTGTGATGCAAAAAAATAATCTTTACTGTTGTGTTACCATTTTTTCCGAGTTCTCGGCAAACTGCAGCGCATCTATAAATTCCTGTATGTTTCCGTTCAAAACATCGTCAAGGTTATAAACGGTAAGCCCGATACGGTGATCGGTAACCCTACCCTGCGGAAAATTATAGGTTCTGATTTTTGCACTTCGGTCGCCTGTACTTACCAAGCTCTTACGCTGACGCGAAATCTCATCCTCCTGCTTGCGTACCTGCTCTTCGTATAACTTGGTACGCAGCATATTCATAGCTTTCTCGCGGTTGCCAAGCTGGCTTCGCTCCGTTTGGCAAACTACCACCACACCGGTAGGTATATGGGTTAAAAAAACTTTCGTTTCCACCTTGTTTACATTCTGCCCGCCGGCACCACCGCTCCTGGCCGTTTCCATTTTTACATCACTCTCTTTCAATTCAAAATCTACTTCTTCAGCCTCAGGCATTACCGCTACGGTAGCGGCACTTGTGTGCACACGGCCGCTGGCTTCTGTATCAGGCACCCGTTGTACACGGTGTACACCGCTCTCAAATTTCAAGCGTACCATATACATCATCGCCGGTTACTTCCAATTGTACTTCTTTGTACCCGCCAACAGTGCCTTCACTTTCGCTGAGTATGGCTGTTTTCCATCCTCTTCTTTCGCAATATTTCAGGTACATTCTCAATAAATTGCCGGCAAATAAACTGGCTTCATCGCCACCTGTACCTGCACGTATTTCAAGTATAGCATTCTTTTCATCCTGCGGGTCTTTTGGTATCAGCATCTGGCGGATGACAGATTCCATTTTTTCTTTTTTTAATTCCAGTTCCGGCGCCTCAGCTTTAGCCAAATCTCTCATTTCCTCATCATCGCCGTTCAGCGCTTCTTTATAAAAATCTATATCCTCCAGAATTTTTCTGTACTCGTTATAAGCAGTCACAATTTTTTCCAGGCTGCGGTACTCTTTGCTGGTAGCTGTAAATTTTTTATTATCGTTTACAATCTCCGGGTTGGTAAGGGCAACACCCAAATTATCAAATCTTGCTTTTATTGCTTCTAACTTATCTAACATTGAATCTGTATTTTTATGTCGTCAACTTATTATTTACTATCATCGTCCCTTGCGTCGCACACTTGTACACCGGCAATTCTATTCAGCGCAGTCGAATACATTTTTCCGTATTCAATCATCTGCAATCAGAAAGGTCAATATGCGCAGTTACCAATCGGACGAAGGGCAGCAAAGTTAACAATCTATGGCATACCGCAAATTTCAGGCAGATCAATTATTTACTGGCTATAAACTATTGGCCCGAAACAACATATTAATAACCGATGAGGAAGGCATTGTACAGGATATTGTAGCGTCGGAAAGTGCGGGGGATGATATACAGATTTTGGAAGGCATACTTAGTCCGGGTTTTATTAATAGCCATTGCCACCTGGAGCTTAGTCATTTAAAAAATATAATACCGCCGCATACAGGCTTGATTGAGTTTTTATGCTCAGTGGTTACTAAAAGAGAAGCCCCCGCCAAACCTCCCTCTGAGGGGGAGGCTTATGAAGACCCCGAACAATTAAAAATGCGGGCCATTATTGCAGCAGAAAAAGAAATGTATGATAATGGCATAGTGGCCGTAGGTGATATTGGCAATACAGCCGATACTTCACAATGTTAAAAGCACAAGCAATATCTATTGGCAAAATTTTGTAGAGGTAATAAGTTTTACCGATGCAAAAGCTGATGAAAATTTTGAAAACTATACCAAAGTTGCCAAAGAAATGGAATCCGCTCTCAGCACATCACGCATTACTCATCGTACTTCTTTGGTGCCGCATGCTCCTTATAGTATCAGCCCAAGGACATTTCAAAAAATTAATGCGGCTACAAAAAATAAAATTATTTCCATTCATAACCAAGAACACCCTGCAGAGGATGAGTTGTACAAAACCGGCGGCGGCGAATATTTAAAACTCTTTAAAATATTCGGAATGGATAAATCACCTTTTCCCGTTACCGGCCTGAGCAGCATCAGAAGTTATTTGCCTTATTTCAACAACGGGCAAACAATTTTTCTTATTCATAATACCTACATGCCCGAAGAAGATATTGTATTTGCCAATAACTATGCGGCCGAAAACGGGTTGACACTGATATACTGCTTTTGTATAAATGCAAATTTGTATATAGAAAACAAAGTGCCTGCTGTAGAAAATTTTATTAAGCACAATTGTCATATTGTATTGGGTACAGACAGTTACAGCAGCAATTGGCAGTTGAGTATCGGTAAAGAAATAAGCTCGATGCAAAAACATTTTCCGCAATTGGGTTTGGAGAAATATTTGCAATGGGCTACCATTAACGGCGCCAAAGCCCTGCACCGGGATGATCAATTGGGCAGTTTCGAAAAAGGTAAGAAACCGGGAGTTGTCTTATTAAATAAAAATTTTGACAGTAAAAGAATATTGTAATCAGTTCTAAAAAATTTCTTTAAGTACCGGTAAAGTTTTCATGGTACCAAAATCCTGTACATGCAGTGCATAATAAGTTTCATACGTATGCAGGAGTTTTCTTCTGAACTCGTGGTTGAGTTTTATATCTTCCAACTCTTCGGGCCGCATTACTTTTAATAATTCAGCTGTCATTAAAGCAGCAGCAGATTCAATAAAATGCGGATGCAGCGGTTGTTCGTTGGTAAAATTTCCCTCCTTCAGGTCAAAATATAAATTTTGCGTGCTTATCAGGTTTTCATTCAACGGGTTTGGCGGTATACCAAAAAAATTGGTTAGTTGCAATGCAAAGAACAAAGGGAAAGTTGGCTGTTACCGTTTCGCTGCTTTCATCAAGGTGTATAAAAGCATCTTCTGTAAAATGAAAGAGTTCTTCATTCGGTTCGGTTTGCTTGAGGCATTTAGTCAATAATTCAATCATAAATACAGCGACGGCATTTTTTTTTATATCAGAAAATATATGCTGATACAAAAAGCCCCACTTAAATTCTTTAATGCGTTGCAGTTGTTTTTGTTCACTGTGGTAAACGATCATATCCAGTAATGCACCGGGCTGAAAAAGGTTGGCCTTACCGCTGCCTTTTTTACTGCTTGTTCGCACACCATTTATCATATACGATTGCGTACCGAATTTTTCAGTAAACAACAATACAATCAAGCTGGTTTCACCGTATTTGGTGGCGCGCAGCACAATACCTTTCGTTTTGTGTGTCATTATCTGTACAAAAATGCGAATAAAATTAAGGCGAACATTGTTTTATTTTATTCCGCTAATCACCCTTTAGGGTAACAGCATTTTATTATTATCTTTTTATTTTTACTTTCAGATAAACTTTAAAAGTTACAGTCCCGGTAATTTCATTTTTGTGCAAAATAAATTATTTAATCATTAAACTTTTTACTCCGGTAATCATCTGACTTAAAATTTTTATTATGAAAAAACAAAAATTAATCCTTTGCATTGCCCTATCCGTCTTTGCATTTACAGAAACACAAGCGCAGCATATTCCCGCACAAGACTCTACCGGTTTGCCCGGCGACAATTTCAGCCTGCAAGGCGCCTTAGGAATGTTTCAAAAAGCCAATTCAGTTGAAGAGTTTGAAAAATTAATAAACTCAGAAGATAATAGCGTCAACAATCTTGACTTGAACGGCGATGGCGAAATTGATTATATCCGCGTAATTGATAATAAAGAAAAAGATGCGCATGCCTTTGTATTGCAAGCTGCCATTTCCGGTACGGAAAGCCAGGATATAGCTGTAATAGAAATGGAAAAAACCGGCGATACAACTGCCATTTTACAAATTATTGGCGACGAAGATATTTACGGTGAGCAAACAATAATAGAACCCGGCGAAGGTGAAGAAGACGAAATAGAAGAAAGCAATTACCCGCAGAGCGGCCCGAGCCCGGGTTATACTATGCATTATAAATACAAACCGCGTTTTATAGTAAATGTATGGTTTTGGCCGGCAGCTCGGTTTGTGTATGCACCGGCTTATGTAGTTTATCGTTCGCCTTGGGGATGGCGTCATCATCCTAATTGGTACAGACCCTGGAGACCTTTTCGTTGGCATGTTTGGCATCCGCTGAGATATCGTCATCACCATCATTGTGCCGTAGTGCGTACGCATCGGGTAATTCATGCACACAATGTTTACCGACCTTACAGAACAACTTCAGTTGTTGTAAGAAACAGGCATCAAACGACTGTAAATAACTACCGCGTAACGAGAAGTACTAAAAGAACTGTTGTAACAGGCCCAAGAGGAAATAAAGCAGTGGCAACTAAAAAAACTACAACCGTTCGAGGTCCGGGCGGCAATGTAAAAGGAAGGAAAACTACTACAACTGTAAGAAAGAAAAGATAAGTAATAGAACAAAAAAGAAAGCGCCGTCAAAATTTGACGGCGCTTTCTTTTTTGTCATTGTGCGGAGACTAAGGGACTAAAACCTATGTTATTTTTAGCTAATTACCTTTAGCAAAATGCAGTCGAAAAATGACTTTAAACAGGGATACTAACAATATGAGTAAATAAGACTAAACGTAATTAGTATAAAAATTGCTCCCCTTTTTGCTCCCCTTTTTTTAAATGCCTTATCTTTACCCCAAGTTAAAAGCATAAATATGGGTACAATTCGTTTTGAACTCCGCAACGAAAAGACTGATAAAACAGGCAAAGCACCTGTACGAATGATTTACCAAGTTAGCGGGCAACGTAAATACTATAATACAGGAAAAAAAGTACCTCCCCAAAGTTGGCACCCGGATAAACAGCAAGCTATTTACCTCGATAAAAAGACTGCAAAGAAATTACACCCGACAATTCCTTACGATTTACTTTTCACTCACAGCGAAACAGAAACGCTTAATAACGAACTTTCAGACCTGCAAAAACAAGTGAAGGAAATTGAACATCGGTTTGAAATGGATAAAATTCCTTACTCCGCTGAAATGGTGATTGATAAACTAAATGACAATAAAAAACCAACTACTAAGAAAGAAGCTCCAAACAAAATATTATTTGATTTCATTGATAAGTACATTGAAGATCATAAAATGACAAGGGAGGCGGGGAGTTTAACGGTTTACAAATCGTTGAAAAATCATTTACAGGATTACCAGCAGGCCACAAAAAAGAAAATAGCTTTTGATAAAATAGATTATTCTTTTTTTCAATCTTTCCAAAACTTCCTGATTGAAAAAAAGGGCTTAAACAATACCACCGTAGCTAAGCAACTAAGCACCGTTAAAACATTTCTTAACTATGCTAAAACACAGGGTATTGCCGTTACCGATAAGTATAAAGACTTTAAAATAAAGCGGGAAACATTGGAAGTAATTGCCTTAACCAATGAAGAATTTGAAGCCTTGTATTATCTCGACCTCTCGGCAAACAAAAGACTTGCACAGGTACGGGACGTTTTTTGTTTTGCCTGTTCTACCGGGTTAAGGTATTCAGACCTCAATCAACTGAAACGGGAACACATAAAGCATGATGAAATAAGGATAACGGTAAAGAAAACAAAAGAGCCTCTAAGCGTTCCCCTAACTCCGTATTCAAAAACCATATTAGCAAGATACGAAGCCATGCACCGGCCCTTGCCTGTAATTAGCAACCAACGGTTAAATGATTATGTAAAAGAATTATGCAGCATGGCGGGTATTTCCGATCAGGTGGAAATAGTACGTTTCAGAGGTACGAAACGGGAAGCCATTACCTATAAAAAATATGAACTGATAGGAGTACATACCGGCCGTAAAACATTTGCCACACTATCGCTGGAAAGAGGAATGAGTGCGGAGGAAGTAATGACAATCACGGGCCACAGGGATTACCAAAGTTTTAAACGGTATGTGAAGGTAACAGAGCAACGTAAAAAAATCGTAATGCTGAAAGCCTGGGGCGGCGAACTAAGTTCAATAAAGTTAAAAGCAATATAATTATCAGTATGCAGATCATTAAAAGTATTCAAAACAGGATTTATGAAATAAGAGGCGAAAGGGTAATGCTTGACAGGGATTTGGCCGCACTTTATGAAACCGAAACAAAATCTTTGAATCTTGCTGTAAAACGTAATGCAAAGCGTTTCCCTCCCGATTTTATGTTTCAGCTTACCAAAACTGAATTTGAGGCTTTGAGGTTGCAAATTGAAACCTTAGAAAAATCAGACAATCCTTTGAGGTTGCAAAATGAAACCTCAAAAGGCAGGGGTGGCACAAGGTATTTACCCTATGCCTTTACCGAACAGGGCGTTGCCATGTTAAGCGGTGTATTAAACAGCGACAACGCCATAAACATGAATATTGCTATTATGCGAGCTTTTGTAGAAGTAAGGAAGGTACTGATAAAACAAAATGATTTGAAAGAACAGTTGAAAGAGATAAAAGAAAGATTGGGGGAACATGATGTACAACTGAATCAAATTTACGATGCAATGGAAAACCTGTTGGACGAAAAAGCAGCGGAGAGAAAGTGGGATGAAAGAGAAAGAATAGGGTTTAAGAAATAGATTAAAATTTTAATATAAAGTGTAAAAGACTAATGGAAAATAATCTTAAAAAAGAAACAATTGATTCATTCAATTTAGATATTTTTTTTCAGTTACATGGTACGTCGAAATACGCAAAGAGTGATAGCGACTTTCAGGTAATATTTGAAAGAGAAATGAAGGAGTTAAACGACGTAGGGTTAGCGATTACCAATAGAAGTAAAATTTTTCAAATCAAAGAAATAATTGCTGATGTAGAGAAATATATTAAGCGATATAATGAAGTTCGAACTTATAAAGCTGTTAGAAACAGGGGCTTACTTGAAGCTGCTCATGAGTTTATCAGTTGGTTGAAAATAAAAAAGGAAAGTCTAAGAGAACAGGGTAAGGAGGCAAATCACAGCAACAAAAAAAAGTCCTCGCTAAAAGAAAAATTATCTGAATCATTGACACAAAATAAATCTTCTGATATGATGGTTGATTGCGAGAAATGTAACAAGTTGTTTATAACGGAAATAAAGGATTTATGTAGCAATTGCAGCATACACAGACAAGTAAGTGATGTTAGGGAAAATATGATATTAAAGTTTGAAACACTCAGCAGTACAAATAATAAGAGTGCATTAATTGATTACCTTAAAGAGAAAATAGATAAAGGGAATAAAATTATAATAGATACTATAGACGGGGACTCACTACACGCAGACGATAATTACAGAAAAAATAGAGTTGCAATAATACTTAGCTGGAAAGATTGCGTGAAATATTATAGCGAACAATTGGATTTGCTGAATGATGCAGCCACAAAAAATAATAATGAAGACCCTATTTTCTCAGGCTTAGAGCCTCCCCGATATTATTATGCAATTGATAACGGAAATTTTCGAATTACCAACAACGCTACCCCGGAACAAATAAATAGTCTTGTTAAGAAAATTCAAGCTACAAACACAATGAAGTTTTGTAATGAACTAAAAAGTAAAACTGCTGATGAAATACCGGCATACTTAGATTTTCATTTACGATGTTTTAAACGTAATGGGGGCAACCCTTCTGAGTGGCTTATCTATACAAAAAAGCAAATGCCCGGCGGTTTTTCGCATCAACAACAGGATGCTTTTTTGTTGTGGTTTGAAAACAACCGGTTAAATAACGAAACTAAAACCGGAAATGATATGCCCGAAGATAATCTAAACCATAATTCACGGCAATACAAAGAAGCATTTGAAAAATATAATACTGCCTGCAATGAGCTAAGAAAAAAGTACAGGGTAGAATATATTATTACAAAGGAAGATTTGGAAGATATCCCCAACGCAAAAGAAGGTGATAAAACAACTACAAATCCACCTATCCCAAATAATACTAAAGAAGCATTTGAATTATTTAAAAACTACTATGGCGCTATACAACTTGAAGTGAATAAATTACACTTTTGCCAAAAATACCTCGCATGGAATGAACCTGCTATCAAAGCAGAAATAAAAATTATTGAAGACTGGATAAACAAGGCGGAACAAATAAAGTATTCAGATTGTGCTATTAACCCGCAAGGCAATATTGAAAACTCTCATAGTCAGGAACATGAATATTTAAGATTAAAGAATGGGTTTTATGAAAGCTATTTAATGACGTGGGAGCAACACCAATATACATCAACTGCTTCAACTGTTTGCGGTAGGTATTTTTTATTTTATGAGTATCTTAAAGAATTAGTAAAAGGTGAAATTTGTAAGGTTCCCTCAATAATAGAAGCTATAAGGAATAATCCCAAAATCTGTGATGAAATACTATGGTCATATTATAATATGGTAGATCAACCTAAAGAAAGACCTAAAAATTATGTAGGGCCACTTTGGAGGCACAATGCACCTTATCAGGTAAATATTTATGGAGCTTACCCACTAATGAGCCAGTGGGAGATTTTGGAAATGCACATGGCTAATGTCGATGATAAAAGCGGGTATTACAAAGAATACAAAAAGGAGAAAGTTTTTGAATCGTTAAAGGATTATGCCAAAGGTTTTCGATTTGGCTTTGATAATTTTTTTGTTGATATAGCAAAAGAGAAATTAACTTCTGAATTGACCCGGGAAGAAAAAGTTTTTGCGATTATTGATTATTTGACAAATCCCTTTAACAGATCTGGCTTTTCCATATCACGCGGAGTAGGTGATGTTTTTTCAGGTTGGTATGATGACGGGGTAAACGGAGGGAAATACTATTGTGCGTGGTATTTTATAATGAGTAACCACCGACTTTTTGAGCCTCATTTTAAAGAAAAAAATAAACTCCCAGAAAAAGATGAGAGCGGAGATTTTATAGAAGCTAATTTCGAAGAAGCAGCCGATGCAACTCGTGATTTGATTACTAAACATCTTCATTGCCTTTCAGGTAAATGGAGAGGTGTGCAAATAATGACTAATGATGAGTACGAAAGACTTATTAAATACGCTCTATACACCTTTAAAAATACAAAACTACCTTTGAAAATAGAGGCAATAAAAAAAGGCCAAAGCAAAACTCCAGAGTTATTTTACAGGCAAACAATATATCTGTTTTGGAAGATTGAACTAAAGGGAAATAAAGAGCATAGGCAGGATTTGTGGATTGATTTTTATAAAAAGATTTTCGCTCCATTTTGTAAGAATATTAAGAGTGAATGGAGTAAAAATTTTTCTAAATCTTACAAAAGCTATCCGGCGGATAAAAATAATATAGATTACACTAAAGCATAAAAACCAATCTCAATAAGGGTTTCGCTAACCCTACATTCCCGCTCTTTTTCCCGCTCATCCCTACTTCTAAGTTGCGTTCAAATTAATAAAAATGACGCAACAAATCACAACCACACTTTCAGAGGGCGAATTAACTGCGCTAATTGAAAATGCTGTAAACAAAGTCGTACAGCAAATACCCGACAATCAAAAAATCAAAAGCACTCCTATCTCAAGACGGGAATTAATGAATCGGTTAAACATAAGTGAGCCGACAGTGATACGTCTCGAAAAAAAAGGTAAAATTCCATGTATGCACATCGGCTCGGCCGTAAGGTATGATTGGGAAGCAGTTATTGAAGCATTGGAAAGTAAAAAGAAAAGTGGAGGGTCTCAAAAATGAAACACTCCACTAAAAAATCTTTGACTCAGCAAAGCAAAGATAAAAAATATAAAACAGAATTGAGGATAGTTTTTGATGCTTTTTTTAAGCAGCCAATGACTATGAAAGAACTGTCAGTAAAGTATAACGTTGATAGAGCCTCCATTTGTTGGTATTGCAGGGAGTTTCGGCTAAACAATCAAATTGCAATAGTAAAAAAAGTGTATTGCAGCATTACAAAACATCTTGCCAACCGATACACTACCAACCCTGCATTGTTTCCTGTTTCATCACAATTAAAAATGTTTTGATGTATGGAACAAATAAAACCTCAATTCGATTTTGATAAATTCGGAATCGGCAGTATCCCGCCGTCCGAAACGCTGGAGCATGTCAACGGGTTTATCAATAACACTATTAGCGATGCTGCGAATCAAAATAATTTGAATCCGCTCAAAGAATTTGAAAGACTGCGCATAACGGATACTACACCGATAAAGCCGCCTGTACCTGTTATTACTATCAATGGCGAAACTATAAGCACGGAAGGAAACCTGACTACCATAAGCGGTGCCAGTAAAAGCGGCAAAAGTGCGTTTAGCAGCATACTCATTGCGGGGGCAATAAGCAATGACGGTGTTATTGACGGATTAGACAGTGTAGAAGTTCAACCCAATACAAACTGTAAAGCCGTATTACATTTTGATACCGAACAGGCCCGGCATAAACATCAATACAATGTCAAGTCTATTCTTAAAAGGGCGGGTATGGAAAAATGCCATGAATACTTTCTGTCTTACAATATTCGGGAATTGGATATAAGCGATTACGCAACTATCACCAATGACATTTGCCACGCAGCCGAAGAACAGTTTGGCGGTATCCACTTGGTTGTAATTGACGGTATTGCTGATTACATAAGCGATGTAAACGACCCTATACAATCCAACGCTATTGTAAAGTTTTTTGAAGAGTTGGCAATTAAGCACCAAACGCCGATAATTATTATTGTACATACCAACCCCGGCAGTGATAAAGAGAGAGGTCATTTGGGCAGTCAGTGCCAGCGCAAAAGCGAAAGTGTAATAATGGTAAAGACAGAGGGAGACATTTCATTTATTGAGCCTAAGTTTTTGCGGATGGCCGGCAAGGGCAGCATACCGCTCATTCAATTTATGTACGATAAAAATAAAGGTTACCATGTCGGGTGCGGAATAAGAACAGATGACAATGCAAAGAAAGATGCAGAACGTATTGCAGCAATTGAAAAAATATGCGGTAAAGTTTTTGGCGGACAAAAAGCACATGCTTACAGCGATGCGATTGCCGCCATAATGCGGGAGACGGATAAAAAAGAAAGAACAGCAAAGGATATGTTTACCGAAATGAAAGCGCATGAAATGATAATACAGGGAGGTGATAAAAATTGGCGACTAAGCACCGGGCAAAGCGAAGAAACAGAGGAAGACAACTTGGTGCAGTAGTGTTGCACCGGTTCAATTGCACTGCCCTGCACCGGTGCAGTGGTGCAATAGGGTATAGGGAATTGCACCGACTGCACCGCCCGTAATACCCTTTTACAATGAAACAGCATTACATAACAGACATTTCAAAAAAAATGGAAGAACAAAAACAAGCCCAAAAGCAGTTTAATGAAATAGTGAGCGAAGTTTTGAACAGTGACACGAACCCTGTTTATAAAAGTGTGGTTGGTGTAGTTTTTTCGCTTATTGAGGACAGGCGTTTGATTAGCCTTGACACACTACTAAAAGAAAACTATCCGGAATATTATTATGAATAAGCACAGCTGCATATTACAGAATAAACCGGATAGCTGCCAACTCTTTACCTACTTGCTGCACACCCTTCAAAATACGCAGCGTTTGGACAGGCGAAGGTTTTTTATTACCGTTGATGTATTGCGCCAAAAGACTTTGGTTAATGCCTATACGTTCAGAAAGAGCTTTAGCATTAATTACTTTGTAAAACGCAAAGAACTGCGGCAAGTCCAAACTTATTTTCAAATCACTTTCATCAACGACTTTTCCTTGCTTCTCAAAGTGAAGATTAAGGGCTTCCAGCATGTTGGCTTTAAGTTCTTCCAAAGAATCGCCAACAGTATAAACAGGATATTTTTCAGCATAGGCCGAATAACCTGTTTTAGTTCTTTCAACAATCATTTCAATTTTCATAACTCACTATTTTTATTTTATACCTGCATCTTTTTTTATTTTCTTTTCCAATCCTTTACCCACTTCATGGCTGCCATGATACGGGCAAACAATTTGGCCCTTTTTAACAGGGTGTTGCATAATCATGTGGCTGCCCGTTTGCCTTACAACAAACCAACCGTCTTTTTTAAGCAGTCTTACCAGTTCGCCGGATTTCATTTTTCAAAGGTAATAAATTTATTACTTTATGCAAACACATAATCTAAAGCCATTGCCCAAACTTGAATTAGATAAAAAACGATTTCGGGTGAAAAGTTGCCCCTGTGGCAGAAGCAATAAGGACGGCAAATTTGTTCCCTATACAGGTTATGAAAATAAAGGCTATTGCCATTCATGCGGTGAAACATTTTTACCCGAACTAATAAAGAGTGAGCAATGGAATACCTCCCCTCCAAAAGCATACAGCAATCGGAGAACTATTGCGCCGAACCAAAAACAGGTTTCCTTTATTCCGGTCGAGGTATTTAAAGACAGCTTGAAAAATCATGAGACAAACCATTTTGTAAAATACTTAATTGAACTTTTTGGGATTGAGGTTACAAATGAATTGATAAGTAAATATTTTATCGGTACATCAAATCATTGGCCCGGGGCAACCGTCTTTTGGCAAATTGATATTATCGGTAAAATAAGAACAGGCAAGATAATGCTGTACAATACTGATACGGGTAAAAGAGTAAAAGAGCCTTTCAATCATATTCAATGGGTACATAAATTGATTGACTACCCTGAGTTTGAATTAAAGCAATGTTTTTTTGGCAGTCACTTGTTACATAATAAAACTAAACCCGTCGCAATAGTTGAAAGTGAAAAGACCGCAATCATAGCAAGTGTTTATTTGCCGCAGTTTATTTGGTTGTCCGTTGGCGGTGTTGACGGCTTGAACACCGAAAAATGCAGTGTACTAAAAGGGCGAAATGTTACACTCTTCCCGGACCTTAACCGCTTTGAAAATTGGAGTACTAAGGCAAAGGAGTTGTTAGTAAATGTTAGTGTTTCAGATTTGTTGGAACGCAAAGCAACCGAAGCAGAAAGAAAACAGGGGCTTGACCTTGCCGACTATTTGATAAAGTTCGATTACAAAGATTTTGCACTTGCCGAAACCCTCACGCAACATAATTTCAAAAATTTTCAAAAACTTTCAACATTAGAGCCGGCACCAACAGAAACCTTCCTAAAACCTCTAAATGAACTGTTAACTTATGTTAACATTGAAGGGTCTTTACCTCTACATCCGGCAATTGAAAAAACTACCGTAAAACGACGTGAAAACGCCGATAAAACCTCGGTAAAACCACCGCACAATCCAATTATAAAAGAATCACCAAAGCCCGAAAATTGGGAACAGGATATTACTGAGCTCGAAAATTATTTTGAAAGCATTGCAATCCCGCCCGGTCCCTTAATGCTGAACCAATGCGGTATAATAATAAATATTCCCTTATTCATTGAAAGCCATATTGCCACCTTGAAAGCAAATAACGGTAAGCTGACATTTGCACCGTTTTTAAGCAGGTTACAAACTTTAAAAACGATACTTCAAAATGAAAAACACTAAAGCCATGCAAAAAAAGTTGAAAAAAGTTGATGAAAGTAAAAGGCTGAAATTAGTTGCGAAACTGCAAACTACATTTAACGGTAAACTTGAAGCCTTAAATATTGCTTATAAAAACAAAGACGGGTCTGCGGTTGATAAAGCAAACATAGAGTTATTTGAATTTATGGATAAGAATATACCCGAAGACAACCCCTCTCATATTCAAATGAAAAACCATACGTGGCAGCGCAATCATTTGAAGATATTGGCAAGCATTTCAACCTCGACACAGGAAAAAAATCGTATGCCAACCAACACGGAAATATCCAATGATGCCGGGCTAAGTGAGGAAACGGTTTATAAACACCTGCGGGAATTTAAAGACCATGATCTTTACAAACATGAGGCTGATAAATACCGACTAATGATACATAGGGTACTTACAACAGTTTTTTAATTTGGGTGTACAAGGTGATATACGGGCTTGTAAAGTTTATTTGGATTACTTCATCGCTAACTCACCGGCAGCACCTGTGGAGCAAACTAATTACATACAAATAAACAATCTCAAAATAACACCTGATGAACTGGAAAAACTACCGCCTGCAACCCTGCAAAAAATAGAAACTTTAATTAAGATGCCGGTTAAAAAAACTTTGGACAGAAAGTAAGATAAATAATCCTTTTCCCGATTTCCTTTTCAATTACTATTTTTGATTAATATCCGAATAAAGTATTAATCTATCAAAATTTTATAAAATGAAAATTAAATTCATACTGTTTTCCCTACTTGCCCTGACACTTACCGGTTGTGCGCCAAAAGCATATCCTTTAAAAGGAACTTACACAAATGGTAACTATGAACAGCTTTCTGATAAAACAAAAGATCAGGTTTGGGATAACATTATTGATTTCTTTGCTAAGAATGGAATTGGTATTAAAATAATTGATCGCAGCAGCGGATTAATTATTTCAGGGGAAACGACTTTAACGTGGAGTTATGAAAATAGTAAAGGTGAACTTTTAAATAAAGATGCGTGGGTGGCTATTTATAAAATCTATGATCCCGGTTCTCGTATTGTTTACAAACCTTATTTAGTTACCGGAGAGTGGAATATTAGAATAAAAGAGCAAAGTGGAAAAACTCTAATAAACATTAATTTGGTAAATCCAAGTTATACGCTAAGTCAGACTTCAGCAAGCAAATCAATATTTCAAAAAGGGTATTTGCAATCTACGGGTAACTTTGAGAAATGGGTTTACGGCAATATAAAATAAAAAGGGCAGGATAGAAATCCCGCCCGATAAGTTAAAAGCCATTGATATGGCCAGACAAAAATAAGATAAAAACGGCCTCAAAACAGAGGTAAACTGCTCCCCTTTTTGCTCCCCTTCCATAAAATTAAAATGCAAATAATTGTAAATTAATTATTTGCGAAAATAAGTTGCGGAGACTAAGGGATTCGAACCCTTGATACAGTTTCCCGTATACACACTTTCCAGGCGTGCTCCTTCAACCACTCGGACAAGTCTCCAAAAAAATCGGGTGGCAAAAATACAGTTTCATTGCTCAGGTTCCGAATAAAGTTTCAGCATTCTTTGTCGTAATAGAATCAACCTCTGCCAAAGACAAGTTTTTTATTTCGGTAATCTTTTCAGCTATCAGTTTCAAATAGCTGCATTCATTTCTTTTTCCCCTGTAAGGAACCGGCGCCAGGTAAGGCGCATCTGTTTCCAAAAGAATATGCTTTATAGCAATATTATTAAGTACTGTGTCCAACCCTGATTTTTTGAAGGTAACCACCCCGCCTATTCCGAGATAAAAACCAAGATCAATAATCTTATTCGCCTGTTCGGCGCTGCCTCCAAAACAATGAAATACGCCTTTCAGTTTTCCATTTTGCTTTTTGCTCACTGCTTCAATACATTCATCTATCGAGTCCCGGGAATGAATAACAATTGGTATATCAAACTCCAATGCCCAATCCATTTGCATGTTAAAGACTTCAAATTGTTGCTCTTTAAAACTCAGGTCCCAATAAAAATCAAGTCCTATTTCACCAATAGCTATAAACTTCCTCTTTTCCAGGTATTGCCTCGCTATTTTCAGTTCTTCCTCAAAGCCTTCTTTTACCGAACAGGGATGAAGCCCCATCATAGCAATGCATTGGCCCGGAAATCCTTCCTCTAATTGCAGCATGGAACTATGCGTTTCACTGTCGATAGCCGGTAATAAAAATTTGCTCACTCCTGCATTTTTCCCGCGCAGTATCATTTCGGCCCTGTCGGCATCAAACTCTTTGAGGTAAATATGGCAATGCGTATCAATCATCAGGGTATTATTTGAAACAAAACTGCCGAAAAATTTTAGCTTTACGTTAAACTTGTACTAATAAAATGAATCTACCTTGCGTTATTAAATTGTACACAAAGCCCCTTTTTATGAAATTCGTAAAAACCCCTGCCCGATTACTGACTGCATTTCTGCTTATTACCCTTGCCTTTTTTACAGCTTGTAACAAAGATGAGAGTGCTTCATTAACGGCACAAGAAGAAGAGCTGGCCTCTGTAGCCATCAGCGAAGCAGATGCTGAAGCAGATGTAGTATTTGACAATGTATTTGATGATGTAATGGGAGTGAGTGATGACGTGGGTTTACAGGGAACAGGGATATATGGTAAAATAGCTATCGTTAATCAAAATGCCCGTATTGACAGCATCAGCCCCACGCTGAGATGTGCTTCACTTACAATAACCAAACCCAATCCACCCGCCCCTTTTCCGGTAAGAATTGTTGTTGATTTCGGCACGGGCTGTAAAGGCCCCGACGGTCGTACACGTTCCGGAAAAATAATTTCTGAATATACAGGACGTCTTATTACCCCGGGTGCAACGGCTACTACTACCTTTAAAGACTATAAAATTGACAGTATCTCCATTGACGGTACCCACAAAATAAGCAATACAGGCAGCAGCAATACAGAGCGTAAGTTTAAAGTGGAGGTTAGCAATGCCAAACTCACTAAGCCCACCGGCAATTTCGCCGAATGGAACAGTACTAAAATCATTACTCAAACCGAGGGGCTAAATACTCCCTTTATTGCAAAGGATGATATTTTCCGTATAGAAGGTAGTGCCGGCGGTCGTGTACGAAGAAATAATTTGATTGTGGCATGGAGGTCTGAGATCACGGATCCCCTTGTAAAAAGATTCAATTGCCGCTGGATTGTAAAGGGAAAAGTACGTATGATACGGTCAAACAGCAACGCAAATTCGCCGTGGACGGCATTATTAGATTTCGGCAACGGAGACTGCAATAACCGGGCTTTAATCACAATTAATGGCATAATTCACGAAATTACTTTGCCATAATAAAAAAAATATTATACCTTTAAATCAGTTTTCATAGGGTACGGATTAAAAACGGGCCAGGGTTTCTACCCCGGCCCTAACTTTTTTACTGATTTTCAATCATTTAGAATTCATTCCGCTTTTATACTTACTCAATAAACTTAAACCGGTAGCCTTCTTTTTTTAAGTGAACCAGTACTTTCGGAAGCACATATTGCAATTTTTCAAAAGATTTTGTACTGTCGTGCAGCACAATTATAGAACCCGGCCCGGCATTAAAAATTACGTTCTCAAGACATTTTTTATTGTTAATTTTTTCATCAAAATCCGCACTTAATACATCCCACATAATCACTTTAGCTTTCTTACCTTTCATTACGGCTTGCAAATTTTCTGCTTGAAATCTTGTGATTCTGCCATACGGCGGTCTGAATAAATCAGAGTCAATATGCCTTGCCGCTTCGGCTATATCTCGCATATATTTTTCATTAGAAACCTTCCATCCGTTCAGGTGATTATGGGTATGATTGCCTACACGATGACCTTCATTAATTATTCTTTTGTATAACTCCGGATGCGCCGCTGCATTTTTACCAATACAAAAAAATGTAGCTAACGCTTCATATTTCTTTAATTCATTTAAAACAAAAGGAGTGGCTTCAGGATGCGGCCCGTCATCAAAAGTGAGATAAACAATTTTTTCAGCTGTTGGTATACTCCATATATAAGAAGGATAAATTTTCTTTATCCACCCGGGCGTTTTTACAAAATACATTGTATTCATGTACAGCAAAGATACTGATGATGTACTTTCGCAGTAAAATTCTTCCTGCTTCAGCTGTTGCCGTTGCAACAGCAATTCCACTTTATAAAATCGCCTGCAAAAAAATCTTATAGCACTAAAAAAATTATCTTTACAAACTTATGAATAAAGTCAGAGTTCGTTTTGCCCCTTCTCCTACAGGCGGTTTGCACATGGGCGGTGTAAGAACAGTTTTATACAATTACTTATTTGCCAAAAAACATGGCGGTACGTTTGTATTGCGTATAGAAGATACGGATCAGAGCAGGTTTGTACCCGGCGCCGAGGAATATATTTTTAATTGTTTGAAATGGGCCGGGCTTGAACCTGACGAAAGCCCTGTACACGGTGGCCCCTATGGACCTTACCGGCAAAGCGAACGTAAAGAATTGTACAAACAATACGCGGAGCAGCTTATAAAAGACGGCTATGCTTATTACGCATTTGATACGCCGGAAGAGTTGGAAAAAATGCGTACAGATTTTAAAACTGCCGATAACCCCGCGCCGCAATACGACAAGTCGGTAAGAATGCGCATGCGCAATTCTTTATCGCTAAGCGAAGAGGAAACAAAAAAATTATTAGCCGCCCGCACAAGACATGTAGTACGGATAAAAATACCGGGCAACGAAACGGTTTCATTTACAGATATGATTCGCGGCGAAGTTCATTTTGATACTGCATTGGTGGATGATAAAGTATTGCTGAAAGCCGATGGTATGCCTACTTACCATTTAGCTGTGGTGGTAGATGATTATTTAATGAAGATAACGCATGCCTTTCGCGGCGAGGAATGGTTGCCGAGTGCGCCGGTACATATTTTATTATGGAAATATTTATTTGGTTTGGATAAGATGCCGCAATGGGCGCATTTACCGTTGATATTGGGGCCAAACGGTAAATTGAGTAAAAGAGACGGAGCGAAATACGGTTTCCCTGTTTTTGCTATGAATTGGATTGATAAAAAAGCAAATGACCCTGATAATAATGCAGTAACAGAAGGATTTAAAGAAAAAGGATTTTTACCCGAAGCATTTATCAACCTGTTGGCATTATTGGGTTGGAACGACGGCACGGAGAAAGAAATTTTTACGATGGAGGAATTGATAGAGCATTTTTCGATAGAAAGAGTACACAGCGGCGGCGCCAAGTTTGATTATGAAAAAGCAAAATGGTTCAACCACGAATGGTTGAAGAAATTACCTGTTGAAAATTGGATGGTACAGGTAAAAGAAATATTTGCAGCAAAAGGCATTGTAATTACCGACGATAATTATTTTAAAAAAGTATTGGAACTAATTAAAGAACGCTGTCACTTGCTGCCCGATTTTTATGAACAAGGTTCTTTTTTCTTTAAAACTCCCGAAAGCTTTGATACAGCCGCGGTCAAACCAAAATGGAGTGATGATAAGAAATTATTTTTTGAAGACTTTATAAATAGGTTCCCGGCAATCAGGAATTGGGAATCTGCCGGCATTGAAACCGAGTTTAAAAATTTGGCCGCAGAAAAAAATATTAAACCCGGCGATTTATTATTCGCCCTCCGCATTATGCTGGTAGGCGGAAAGTTCGGTCCGCCGGTTTTTGATATTGCCGCTTTAATAGGTAAGGAAGAAACTGTAAAACGGATAAAGTTATTTTTGTCGGTTATATAGGATGTTATTGTAACTCCATAGCGTTGTTCTTTAGTAAAAAAGTCAAAAAAATTAAGGGGTAATAAAAGCTCACTTAAGAGCATTATGCAATCCTGAAAGTTTCTGCATCCATAAACAAATAACTGTTTATGAGAAAAAATCTACTCCCCCTATTCATTCTCCTTTTTTATACCAAATTAATAAATGCGCAAGCTAAAGATGATCCGATAGAACTTAAAAATTTATCGGTAAGCATTAAAGCGGACTTGTTTACAGCCATTACAACACTCAACATGGAATTTTATAATCCCAATGCAAAAGTGCTGGATGGTGAGTATAATTTTTCATTAAAAGACGGGCAAGTGATTACAGGCTTTGCATTGGACATTAACGGCTTCATGCGTGAAGGCGTAATCGTAGATAAACAAAAAGGCAGAGTAGCGTATGAAAATATAATCCGGCGGCGTGTTGACCCGGGTTTATTGGAAATGACTGCAGGCAATAATTATCGCGTAAGAGTTTATCCAATGCCTTCCAAAGGAGCCAGGAAAATAAAAATAATAATTACCGAACTTCTTTCTATAAAAGAAAATGCATTGCAATACAATTTGCCGTTGGATTTTTCATATCCCGTCAGGCAGGTTAAAGTTGATATTGCGGCTGAAACCGATGATATTTTGCCCTTAACAAATGATGGTCTTTTGAAAAAATCAGTTTTTTCAAAAAGTAATTCACAGTTTATTCTTCAGTATGACGAAAAAAATACTGAAATAAAAAAGCCCGTATCCTTTCGTATTCCGCTTGATTCGAAGAGGAAAATTTTATGTAAACAAACAACGGATAGTGTAACCCGATTTGCAATTCATTTAAAACCTGAAATGGAAAATTCAAAAGCGGCTTCTTTTTCATCGGCAACTGTTTTTTGGGATATATCATCCTCTGCCGCTCAAACGGGATATCAAAAAGGATATTCAATTTCTTGAAAACATAATTGAGGAAAAAGAACTTGGTGATCTTACCGTTGTCACATTTAGTAATGCGGTTCATGAGGTAAAAGATTTCAAGGGCAAATCGATTGTTAATGCAGTACGCAGGTTTCTGTCTTCACAAATAACAGATGGCGGCACACAGCTGGGCTCAATTGATTGCAGCAGGTTTGATTCAGATGTTTATTTTTTGTTTAGCGACGGCTTGAGCAATTTCGGGAGCGATAAAATAAATACAACACAAAAACCTGTTTATTGTATTTCATCCTCCGCAACAACAAATCAAACTTTACTCAAAAGAATTGCTGAACAAACAGGCGGGCGATACATAGACCTTTACTCAACTGAAATAAAAAAAGCAATAAATGAATTCAACAGTTTACAAAAAATATTGCTTTATGTTCAGTCAGCCAATAAAATGATTGCTGCAAATCTATCAATGCCGATAGCGTTTGATGATTGGGTAACATTTTCAGGAGAAATAAATGCAAAAACAGATACACTAATATTCGCTTTTGGCGATAACGGGCAAGTGCTAAAAACCGAAACGGTTTATCTTAATGGGATTGAAACATGTGTATCTGAATCGCCCGGCACCATAAATATTTTGCAACAGTATGAAAAAATATTAAAAGACAATGATGAAACCGTTTTACTGCCTTTTGCCAAAAAGAATAAATTGGTATCGACGGTTTCGTCTTTCATTGTATTGGATAACTTAGAAGATTATATCCAGTATGGAATAGAACCGCCATCCGATTTGGCTGATGAATATAATAAGCGGTTGTATGTAGTAAAACAAAAAGAAGAGCAACAGAAAATAGACGAAACCAATGCGGTAATTAATAACCTGAGGAAAACAGTTGCTTTATATAATGACCGTATTACCTGGTGGGATAAAAATGAACCGCTAATCAGCTTACAGGAAGTTGAAAAAAAGAATGAAGAGCGGTTGTCGATTAATAACAATTCGAACGCTGATCAAAATGAAATATCAGAAAAGTCCAATAACAACGACAATGCTGATGTTTTTAAACTAAGCACTAATTCATTAAACGAAGTAGTTGTGGTTGGTTACGGAACTCAACAAAGAAGAGATATAACGGGATCCGTAGCTACTATTCGTTCTTCCGAATTTGCAAATTCAGGTACACTGAGTGTACAACAGGCATTACAAGGGAAAGTAGCAGGGCTGATGGTTGTACAAAATAACGGATCACCCGGAATTGCTCCCAAAATTTTTATTCGCGGAGTCGGAACATTAGGTGCCAATAGAGAACCGCTTTATATATTGGATGGCATGCCTGTTGACGGAGATTTTATCGCTACTATTAATGTAAACGATATTGAAAGCTGTAAGCGTGTATAAAGATATACAGGCAAGTGCATTATTTGGCAGTCGTGCAAGTAACGGAGCTATTGTAATTACAACAAAAAGGGGTTTCAGAAACAGCAATCAATACTTACAGGGTGTAGCCAAGTATAAAGATTTGGATGATGTAGAATATGTTACAGAGTTGAAGGAAGTCGATAAAACAATGATTTATAAAAATTACCTGGGGATGAAAGACAGCTTAGGTAAAGAACCTGCTTTTTATTTTGATGTAGCCCAGTTACTGTTTGAATCAGGTGATAAAGAAAAGGCGTTTCGGGTTTTAACAAACCTGGCAGAGCTTGATAATGAAAGCCATCAATTGCTCCGTGCCATGGGTTATGTACTGGAAAGTTGGAAGATGGATGATGAAGCGGTTTCAGTTTATAAAAAAGTCTTACTGATAAAAGAAGAAGAGCCGCAATCATACAGGGATATTGCATTGGCATATGAAAGAAAAGGAGATCATCAGCAGGCAGTTGATATTTTATACACCTGTCTTACAAAAAATTGGTATCAATATGAAGCAAGGTACAGGGGCTTAAAATCATTATTGCTGAATGAAATGAATGCAATCATATTGCAACAAGGTAAAATATTGGATCTTTCAAAGATTAACGGAGGCGTTATTAAACCGTTACCTGTTGATCTGCGTATTGTTATTGACTGGAATAAAGATGAAACGGATATTGACTTGCACATAATTGAACCGGGTGGTCAAGAGTGTTCTTATCAAAATCATAATACTAAGAACGGAGGTCGGCTGTCAGAAGATTTTACCCAAGGCTATGGTCCCGAAGAATACCAAATAAAAGAAGCTAAAAAAGGCAAGTATGCAATACGGGTAAAATATTATGGAGACAGGTACCAAAAGCAGCAGGTACCATCTTTTATTAAACTGACGATTTATAAGAATTTCGGAAGACCTGATCAATCTGTAAAAATTGAAAACTTAATTATGGACTATCAAACGGGGATGGTTGAAATAGGAGAAGTTAAGTTCTAAAAAATATTTTCTAAAAAATTCTTTGCAAAAAGTTGGCAGTATCAAAAAAATAAATTCATCTTTGCACCGCAAAACAAAATTTAAAAAACAAAACATGTTACACATACAGCTACATATTGAGTCGGTGAATTGGTTTAGTCCTAAGGGTGACTATACAGTTTGCGGGGCATGTTATGCTGATGAATAAGTTAAACCGAATTCGATATAACACAGGCCCCGTAAGTGATTGCGGGGTTTTTTTTGGCCCCGCCTAAATCCTCCCCAAAGGGGAGGACTTGAGAAAAACTTAAAACTGTGCATTGTTTTGTGTAAAACAAACAGAATTGAATCTATAATAACATAAAAAATAAAAGTGCTGAAACAATTTAAACATAAACGATTTATGAAACTGAATGATTCGTTATCATCGACAGGATGCTATTGGTATGTGCCGGCGGGCAGAAGTATTGAACCCATAGGCAATGAGAATGATAATAAACATATACGACCGAGTTGTGCCCAAACACAGTAAACTGTGTTTGAATAATAAGAACCCGGTCGTATAAAACGACCGGGTTTTTTGTACCCCTAACCCCTAAAGGGGGATAAAAAGCTCAGCAGGTCGTACATGAATTAAATAATTGGAAAATCCTTTTTGGGGAAGGGCTAAGGAAGGTAAGTGATGAAATTTTTATTAGCAGTATTGGCTATTCATTTTATAATTGAATTGATCAACAATAAAAGAAAATCGGGGGAAGAGAATATAGAGAATGAGATGAATGAAAAAATTATTCATCCGTCGGAATACAGCATAAGATAAAAGTATTAGATGCAGAAAGGAGGAATAAGTGCTCCCCGTGAGATGCAGCGGGGACACTTTTAAAAGCCCCTATCCTCCAAAGGGGATGATGAAAGTGAATACGGTTTGGTGTATGGTAACATATTCTTCTCCCTTTCTTTCTGAAAGGAAAATAGCAGGAGAAAGTTTTCGGTTCAAATCCGGAAGCCGTACAATGGTGGCTTATAGTTCAACGGAAGAATGCTGTGCTACGAACGCAGTGATATAAGTTCGAGTCTTATTAAGCCAACAAAAGTTGATGACCTGTAGCTTAAGTTTTTCAGTCATCACAAAATGGTTCGTAGCTCAATTGGATTAGAGCTTCCGGTTTTTACCCGGAAGGTTGTGAGTTCGAATCTCACCGGGCCAACAAAGGGAATATAGTTCAACGGCAGAATCCCGCACATGCGGGATTAAGCCATCAGATGAATGTTCGAATCATTCTGTTCCCGCAATTGTGAGTTCGACAAAGATGGAGAGTTGTAGCAGACTGTAAATCTGTTGTTCAAAATACTGAGATGGTTCGAATCCATCCGCTCACACAATGGAGAGAGTCCGGTTGGTCGAGGAAGCTGTCTTGAAAACAGACCGGGTGTAATAGCCCCAAGAGTTCGAATCTCTTTCTCTCCGCCGGTGAAAACATCCCCTCCACGGAGGGGCGAGTTGAGGAAAACATATTGCTATAGGAGACCGGGGTGGGTTGCTGAATAGCCATATGCAGCACAAGTGTGCGACGCAAGGGACGATGACCGGAGTTACTACAGCCGGTAACAAAAAAATAGTTTGGAGAGTTGACAGAGTGGTAATGTAATGGCCTGCTAAGCCATACATCGTTTATTCGGTGCAAAGGTTCGAATCCTTTACTCTCCGCTTTAATCAACAAAGCTTTAGCGAAGTTGATAAATTGTTTGACAATGGGTGAATTCGATAGCCTGCCTGCCGGCAGGCAGGTGAGGAAATAGTAATCAATCAATACTCATTTCAAACAACCGGACGAATAGCTCCAATGGCAGAGCAGCGGTTTGAAGCACCGTGGTTATAAGTTCGAGTCTTATTTCGTCCGCGTAGAAAAGTACAATAAGAAAAAAGATGAATAAAGAACAAATGTCGAATGGAGCGTCGCCAATGTCGCTATATCAGGGAACAGAAGTTGGAAAACAAAATACTCCTTCGCTAAAGCTACGGAGTACAAGAAAAATTTAAATACCCTGCGGGGAAAACAATGGAACAGGAACAACCTGCCTGCCGGACAGGCAGGCAACAATGGAGAAAATTAAACGGGCAACGGATTCAGCAACCAATTGAAGACGAAGTAAAAGAAGTATTGATGCGTGAAAAAGAAATGGGACATGAATTAAAAGTATGCATCGGTACCGATAGCCAGGTAAAAGGTCGTGTAACAGAGTTCGCAACCGTTATCGTTTTCATTCGTAAAGGAAAAGGCGGTTTTATGTATATACACAATGAAACTACCAAACAGAAAATGACCATTAAACAACGGATGTTGATTGAAGTAGCAAAAAGTATTGATGCGGCTTACCCGTTGTGTAATATTTTCAGCCGGTACAGTGTGGATATGGAAGTGCATGCCGACATCAATACCAACCAAAACTTTAAAAGTAATGATGCCTTGAAAGAAGCAATGGGCTATATTATGGGTATGGGATTCGTTTTTAAAGCCAAGCCGGATGCTTTTGCAAGTTCAAGTTGTGCTAATAAAGTGGTAAACCCCTAAATCCCTTAAAGGGGACATCGGGCCGTTGATAACTGAATGAATCTTAAAATAATCATAAGCCTTTTAAGCCTCCCCTTTGGGGCAGGTTTAGAGGGGCTACAAAAAGCTTGCCTAACGGCAAGATGGTCATTAGTATGTTGCCGGCAAACCGGATGAGTGTTTTTAAAACACCATAGTACAGACGTAGTAACTATCTGTATGCTGTTGCATCAATATGCAGTGTCCACCATACTCTGTGGGTCAAGGGTTCGATTCCCTTTCACTTTTACTAGTGGTAGCTCAGTTGGTTAGAGCAACAGAAAGCAGCGCCGGTTCGACTCCGGCTCCGACACAACTCGGATAGTTCAGTGGTAGAACACTACGTTTAGGACGTGGAAGTCGGAAGCTATCGCCACTTCCTTAAAAAGGCGACTAACTAAAAGCAGGTGTTGCTTTCCCGATGAATTGTAAATGCCGGGGTGAAAACCGGAGTTAACAAAACATCAATTTGATTAACACCAGAAAAATGCAATGCCGTTATACTACAGGTTGCACTTAAACAATGTTGAATTACTGACAACAAGTTCAGTAAAAAATATAGTTTAACTGTTTCTTTAAAAATAACTAAAGGTATTTTCCGTGAGAATGAAATGGAAAGCAGCGCCTGCTTTATTAAAACAAACTTGAAAATTTAAAATAGAAGACAATGAAAAAAGTAAAAGTAAATGCCTATCAAATTGCGTTGGTATTTAAAAACGGTGTATATCGGCGTATGTTGAAAGAAGGTACCTATTGGTTGTGGAACGAAAATGTGTACATCTACGATGTAACCAAATCTTTTATTGCACCGATAGAGTTGAATATTTTATTGCAGGATGCCGAATTAGCCAATGCATTACAGGTAATTGATGTAAGCGATAACGAAATTGTATTGCAGTACCGGGAAGGTTTGTTAACACAAGTATTGACTGCCGGTCGTTATACTTTTTGGAAAAGCGTAATTAACTACGAGTTTGTTAAAGCAGACATCAGCAAAATAGACATTACTGAAAACATCAGCCGTGCCGTATTGCAAAACAAATTAGTAGCGCCGTATGTACATACTTACAATGTAGAGAATTATGAGAAAGCCGTATTATTTATTGACGGTAAGTATGCACAAATATTGCAGGCCGGCGTATATTACTGGTGGAAAAACAATATTACCATTGCAGTAGGCAAAGCAGATACCCGTATGCAGCAAATAGAAATCAATGGCCAGGAAATTTTGACCAAAGACAAAGCTGCGTTGCGTATCAATGGTTATGCTCAATACAAAGTTGCGGATATAGAAAAAGCTTTGTTGCAAAACAAAGACTATGAACGCCAGTTGTATGTAGCTTTCCAGTTGGCATTGCGGGAGTACATCGGTGGCCTGGCATTTGATGAATTGTTGGAGAAAAAAGAAACCATTGTACCATTTATTTTAGAAGCGGTAAAAACTGCTGCTGAAAATTTGGGTGTAGAAGTAAGCGGTTTCGGTATCCGTGACATTATTTTGCCGGGCGATGTAAAAGACATCATGAACAAAGTATTGGTGGCGGAAAAAAATGCGCAGGCCAACAGCATTATGCGGCGTGAAGAAACTGCAAGCACCCGTAGCTTGTTAAACACTGCCAAATTGATGGAGGATAATACCATGTTGTGGAAATTGAAAGAGATGGAATACGTAGAGAAGATTGCCGATAAAATCAGCAATATCAGCGTAAGCGGTAATGGCGCATTGATTGAACAGTTGAAACAGATATTTGTAGCGCAGAAATAACCTAACATCCGGTATCATATCGGTGCCGGATGTTTTTTCCTTATCCGCTGAAGCTTTAGAATTTATATTTAGCTTCAATGTGTCGCTGACTTTGAAGTATAACTGTCTCCAAAGTCTTAAATTATATAGGCGTATCGAATAGTTGGGTGAGGTTTTATAATAAGATTTACTAAATAATGGAAAAATTTAGAATAATGAATTATGGAGAGTTTAAAAGATTTTTGTACTGAAATTTCTATATTATTAGACAACTCAGAATATGCAGAAGTTAAAAACAGGTTAGAAATAAAACTTGATCAACTTAATAAAGATGAGGGCAGTTATCCATACATCTTGGCTGAAATCGCAGGGTTTTATATTGGTATCGGCTAAGAAATTTTGGATAAAGATTGTACAGATAAAGGACTTAAAATTCTCCTTACTGAAGAACAATATTTAGGGGTTTTCTGAGTGAACAGAGTATAAATTACTGCTTAGGCAATGGTATTCACGCTTTATACAAAATCCAAACAGATATGGCAACATTGCCAACCCTTGAAATGATTAAGCTTAATATATCTGAAGACAAAAATTATTATTTTAAAGCATTTAAAAAAATCGACTTTTCGAATATCAAGCATCTTGATTTGCAAATCCTGACTAACCTTGGGAATAATTTGAGCCAGTCCGGAAGAGTAGCAGACGCCATAAAATCATATACTATTGTATTAAGGGTTAACAATAAATTTCCACAAGCCTTAATAGGTTTAGCAGAAGATTTAGATTTTTGGACAAAAATTTCATTTCCCCCAAAAAGTATTTCTTTGTATTCAAATATTTACTCATTATATAAAACAGGTCTGTCAATTGGTGCAATTCAAGTAATCAAAGAATACACTATGAAAAAAAATTAAAAATTTACGAAGGATTGTTATCGAAAACGAATTTGATTTTTCTTCCCTTGACAAAGAACTTAGGCTTAACGAGGAAGAGTATACCAACCATACACCCTTCAGAAAATTTTGTATTGACAATTTTTTGTCTTTAAATGAACATTCTCTGTATTGCAAATGTTCTGCTGCTTCAAATGATGACCTAAGCATTGTTCATTCTGGAATACAGGTCTTTGGTGAAAAGGTTGGTAAAATGGAGCTTCTATTAAATAGATTAAAGTCAGAATTTCACTTGGCAAGAAAACTACACTTTGAGAGTTTCAGTAAAACCGTCGATAAAGAGGAAATATTTTTTAGCGAGCTAATGGACAAAGAAATGATAGGAGAAGAAGTAGAAAAATTGAGAATAGCTTTTAGAATGTGCTTTGGCATATTTGACAAAATAGCGCATGGAATTTGTTACTTTTTTGAATTGCCGAAAAAAAAGAATGAAAATATCTATTTTGAAATTTTGGGATAATGGCAAATGTCCGAAAGGTGGAAGAAATTAAAAGATTTACAAAATCCGCATTTAGTGGCTTTATATAGCATTGCAAATGATTTTAATAACCGTCAAGGTGAGTTTAATTTCTACAAAGTATGGAGAAACAAATTTGAGCATAATAACTTAATATTAGTCGATAAAACTGACGAATTGGATTTACTTAAACTTTTTGATGATGAAGAATTTATAAGTAAGGTTTCGTTTTCTTTTTTCAAAGAACAAGCATTACATCTGTTGCAGATTTGTTGTTCTGCCATATATAGTTATACTTATTTGGTACGAACTGAAAGTATGCAGAGTAATAATGACGTGAATTATATTCCGTTTAGTATTAAACCTAAAACTAAATCAATCTAAAAAATAAACCACAGAGTCAGAGAGACACCGAGCAACACAGAGAAGTGAGATGGCCTAATATCTACGGACACAAAATTCCAATAAATTTACAAAATTTATGGAACACAAACCCATCAGAAAGAAGCAACGTAAGTACGATGCGGATTTCAAAAAAGAAGTATTAAAGATGATCGAATCCGGACGTCCTGTACCGGAAGTAGCTCAGTCCTTAGGCATTGGCAGCAACCTGATTTATTACTGGAAAAAGCAGTTACTTAAGCCTGATGTAAAAAACAGGGTTGATACAGCCGTGGTGTATGACGAGGAGAAATCCTTGCTGCAGAAACGGATAAAGGAGTTAGAAACAGAGCGGGATATTTTAAAAAAAGCCTTGGGCATTTTCAGCCGTCCGATATAACAGCGTTGTATCAATTTGTCAGTACTAATCAACCTGAGTATGCTGTACAGCTGCAGTGCCGTGTGTTGGGCTGCAGCCGCAGTGGATATTACAGTTGGTGTTCGGGAAAAATACATCAGCCAAATGAAAAAATAAAAAAAATGGAACAACAGGTGATAAAAATATTTCAGGAACATCGCCGCCGCTATGGTGCCCGGCGTATAGCCAAAACGCTTCAATGCGCAGGTGAAAAGGTTAGCCGTTATAAAGCAGCAAGGATATTAAACAAGTTCGGAGTAAAAGCCATACAGCCCCGCAGCTTTGTTCCTAAAACAACGGACAGTCGCCACGCATATAAAATCAGTCCTCTGTTATTATTGGACAAGCCTAAGCCCGGCAAACCTAATGAAGTATGGGTGGGTGATATTACTTACCTCCCGTTGTCGGGCGGCCAATGGTGTTATATGGCCGTATGGATGGATTTGTTTTCCCGGAAAATTATTGGCTGGCACATTGATGATAACATGCAGGAGGCATTGATAACAACAGCATTTAAAAAAGCAGTAAGTACCAGAAGTATTGAACAGGGATTGATTGTTCATTCCGACAGAGGAGGTCAATATGCAGGCAATGCGTTTAGAAAAATGATAGCAGCCAATAATATGCTGCAAAGCATGAGCCGCGCAGACAACCCCTATGATAATGCCGCTATGGAATCTTACTTCAGCCGCTATAAGGCGGAGCTGTTGCAATATGGAATATTTGATAACCTGCAAGATGCCCGGACAGAAACATTCGAGTATATAGAAATGTACTACAACACCAAACGGATACATTCATCGCTGGACTATAATAATCCCATGCAATACGAACAAATTTATGAACAAAACAATAACTTTATGCCGGACAAACAAACGGCGATGCTTTATAATGAAGAATCGTCTTTTATTGAAAGGGGCATCGAGCCCCTTTCAATAAAGCACAAACAAACAGGCTCAGCATTACCCAAAGAATAGCTCTTTATTTTTTAACCTTGCAATTTACTGTCCGTGTAAATCAAGCCACCTCAAAGATCACCGTGTAACTCAGTGCCCTTGTGTCACCGTGGTTCAAAACCATCCTTCGGAAAAGCTGCGGAGGATAAAAAAAATAAAAATGAGTAAATTAAAAACACAATGAAAGAATCAATATTTACAGCGTATTCGGCAATTATTTGTCATCATCCGTTAATTCAAGATAAGCAAGCACCAACTCATTAAGCCGTTTATTCTTTTTATGAACAAGTAAATAGCTGTATATAAACATACCACCGGCGTTAAATTGCTTGTTACCTTACAATTATGTGTTGAGGGATGGTCGTAGTAGTCAAACCAGCTTAAAAATTTTCTTGACCGCGCGGTTTCCTGCCATCGGAATTGTCGCAGACATATACAACGGCATTCGATTTTGATAAAAGGAAGTCACCAACAATTGTAATGACAGTATCAGCAATTTTTTATCAGTGCCTTTGCGAACAGTTTGCCTTTTTGACTATAAGTTCAGATTGAAAGAAAAGAAGTATGGTGCTATTTCAGGTCGTGATGCTAAAATATTCGGCATATGCAAATGAAATAACATTGATATTCATCACCTGCATTGGTTGTAAAAACAAAGGTAAGGTCGTCGATATTTGGATAAAGAGTATAGGCGTGCAAAATGAGGCCATGTGATTTTTCTAAGTTGTTTTAAGGAAGTTCCATGTTGCATGGCGTCCCGATAATTTTTTGATCGGCCAGCATTTTTTGAACCATTTCTAATTTGGTCATAGGTTTAACCTTTGGCCTGCGTTTGGAACGCACACTCTTTTTGGGTTTAACAATTGCTGAGGCCATGACAAATGATTTATTGCAATTTACAAAAATTTAAACAAAAAATGAGCAAATTAAAATCAATGCCGAAATAAAATCGGCATCAAAAATTTATAAATTATGAAATTGAAATTAACAGGAAAACAAATCCGTGCCATTGGTTACGCAGAAGGGCCGGTGGTAAGTGTGGCCATGCATACCATGAGTACACACTTTAAACACAGTACCGAAGAAGAAGCATTGCAAATATTAAAAGATGTATTGGCAGCGCCGGAAAATTATTTGGCAGATGAAGTGATTATCTAAAATTGCAGAGAAATTAATTGATAGTTGAAAGAAGAAAGGTAACTGGAAATTCCATTAAGGAAAAAGGCGTGGAGTACAATGTTTTTGGTGCCAAGCATATTGAAGAGGGTGCTTTGCTGCAAATGCAAATAGCTGCTAAATTACCCGTGGCTGTTGCCGGTGCATTGATGCCGGATGCACACCAGGGCTACGGCTTACCGATAGGCGGTGTATTGGCAACAGATAATGCCGTTATTCCGTATGCGGTGGGTGTGGATATTGGTTGCAGAATGTGTCTAAGCATTTTTGCCATCAATCCCGATGAGTTGAAAAAGAGAGAAGCTAATTTTCAACGGGAGTTAGTGGCCAATACATTGTTTGGTGCAGGAAGAGAATTCAGTACCGAACACTGAACATGAAGTACTGGACAGAAAAGAATTTACTGAAATAAATTTCTTGCAACCATTGCAGCATAAAGCATTAAAGCAATTGGGCAGCAGCGGCAGCGGTAATCACTTTGTAGAGTTTGGTAAAGTAGAAATTACGGACGAGAACAACCCGATGGGATTACCGGTTGGTAATTATGTTGGTTTGTTAAGTCATAGCGGCAGCCGCGGTTTGGGCGCCACCATTGCCAATCACTATACACAAATTGCCATGCAAAAAACACCGTTGCCGAAAGAAGCCAAGCATTTAGCATGGCTTGGGTTGGATACTGAAGAAGGAATGGAATACTGGCTGGCCATGAATTTGGCGGGTGATTATGCTTCTGCCTGTCACCATACCATACATGCAAAAATTGCAAAAGCCATTGGTGAAAAACCGTTAGCCATGGTTGAGAACCATCACAACTTTGCATGGAAAGAAATGTATGAAGGAAAAGAAGTGATTGTACACCGTAAAGGTGCTACACCTGCGGGTAAAAATGTATTGGGAATAATTCCGGGCAGTATGACGGCACCGGGCTTTATAGTAAAAGGTAAAGGTGAATTGACTTCTTTAAATTCTGCAAGCCATGGCGCCGGGAGAAAAATGAGTCGCAGCAAAGCATTAGTCAATATTACCCATGATGCATTGAAAAAAGAATTGAAGGAGCATGGTGTGAAATTAATAGGCGGCGGATTGGATGAAGCGCCGTTTGCTTACAAAGACATTCATGAAGTAATGCAATGCCAAACAACGTTGGTAGATGTACTGGGGAAATTTTACCCGGTTATTGTACAAATGGATGGTAATGATCCAAGAAAACACAGGAAGAGAAGGGATGAAGTAGCAGGTGAATAGTCATTAATTTAAAAAATTATAATTGAGCAGTCACTCCTGTTGTCATTCGGCAACAGGAGTTTTTTTTCGTGCTTTTACTTAGTAAAAATAGTATTGGAAAATTTTTTAACCGTTTAAACGTTTATGAAAACGTAATGTCTGAATTACTCTAAAAATCTAAACTTTATGAAATTAACTTCAATCTTTACTTTTCTTTCCGTTTCTGCAATTACTGTTTTAGTGTCTTGTAAAAAAGATGTGTCATCAGTTATTGCCGATGTGGAAACCACCTTTCAATTGAGCGAAAATCAGGCGACTTCCGAAGCGTTACAGGATGATGCCAATGCCATTTTCTTTGAGGCCGCTACCGATAAAGGTTTGTTGGGAGCCCGTACTTCAGAGACGGTTCAAACAACCAATACACTGAGCTGCGCTGCGGTAACCGTAACACCGGCTGTCGGGTTTCCTAAAACTATTGTTGTTGACTTTGGTGCAGGTTGTGCATCTGCAGACGGTATCAACCGCAGCGGAAAAATCAATATTGTGTTATCTGATTCTGTGCGTAAAACCGGCAGTAATGCGGTAATTACTTTTACCAATTATTTTTCGGCAGGCTTCAAAGTAGAAGGCACCATTACATGGACCAATACATCTACACCTAATGCAATAAGCTGGACAAGACAGATTGCCAACGGTAAGATTACAGGACCCAATGCCTATTACTGGCTGCATACAGGAACAAAGTCTATTACGCAAACAGCAGGCGCTTCTACCCCGTTGAATATATTGGATGATGTATTCTCTGTTACGGGAAATCATACCGTAACCAATCCTTCAGGTAAAAGCAGAACAGCTACTATTACTGAAGCATTGGAAAAGAAAACTGTTTGTCATAATATAACCAAAGGAAAAATAAAAATAGAAGGCCCGGCGCACTTTGCTATACTTGATTATGGCGACGGCACTTGCGACAGGCAGGCTACCATTTCAATTGACGGCAGAACGCCGAGAACTATTTTACTTCCATAAAAAGATTATACCCTGATTAATAAAGCCGTGAAGAAAATTCTTCGCGGCTTTTATTTTTAAAATAAAAAGCCCCGGGGCGCCACCACCCCGGGAACTTTTGTATTTAAAATGGAGTACGTATTTTTTTAAAATTAAGCCCTCGCCTGCCGCAATACATTTTTCGTATGTATATCATTTAATATACCGTTGACGACTTTAATCTCTTTGCACAAAAAAATTATTTCCTTCGTGTTTTCACCAATACTCAGGCAGTTCAATAATTCTTTCAGCATGGAAAGCCGGTCGTCATAATATACTTCCATTGTTTCAATGGAGTCGGCCAGGATATGCGTTTGTAAAGTTTTCGGCGGGGACTTTTTAGAATTTTCAATTACAACTTTTTTCAGTTGCTGCAGTCGCTGCTGTTTCATAATTAAAAAAATTACAGGTTAACAAAATAAGGTTTAATGCCTGCCCGACTGACGTCGTTCAGGCGGGGTCAATGGTCAACTATTTTAAGAACTTCTTTTAACAACCCAAAGTTGGGAGCTTAGAGCTTCCGTAACAAGAGCAGCCGTACTGATTTTTAAACGTAGTGCTGCCTTTAAAAAAACGTAGTTCTACTTATGGCAGTCCATGCGGGGTTGTATACTTTTACTGTAAATCGTTAATCTTAAAATTTATTATTATGAGAATGCAACCAACAATTTGTAAAATTTCCTTCCTGCTTGTTTTATCAGTAATCGTTTTATCCTCCTGCGATAATGAAAACGGCACAGGTGTTAATATTCCCAACCCTAAAGACACATCGGCCCTGGGCAGGATCAATCATTTTATCCCGCAGGATGAAATAGAAAGATTTAAAAAAGATTATATGGTAGTTCGTGACAGCCTGGCCCGTTCCAACCCCGATTTTTTTATTCCCCTTACAGAAGCATTTAATAAACAAGCTCTGCTTGATTTATTGAAAGACCCTAAAAACGTAGGCCTGAAAATTTATTACGGTGTAAAAACAGGTAAGAGAAAAGAACTCCGCATGATCATTGTGGGCGTAGATGAACAAGGCAATGATTTATACCTAATCGGAGGCGAAAAATCTGCAGTGGCAGCCCAAGTAACAGGTGGCGGCGGTAAAGGTGGTTTAGAATACGGCCAATGTCCTCCCTGCGAAGAATAATCTGTTAGTGACAGGTTTTATATATTGAAAGAACTGTAACAGAGAAAACATGAACGATACCATTCGCTTTATTCTAAGCCTTAGTATATTACCCGCGACAGTTATAGGGGCGGTAAAATTCCGTAAGATGGATCCGTCTTACCGCCTCTTTATATATTATATATTTTTTGTTCTGGGCTTTGAGGTATTTGTGTATTCCCTGATGCGCCTTGCCGAACAACAGGCGGCGTTTAGTACCCTGGGAGTTTCTTATAATATATACGCTATTGCAGAATTCAGTTTTCTTACATGGGTATTCCATAAATGGGGCTTATTCAATAACAATCAAAAAGTTTTTCTTTCCATCATAGTTGTTTTCCTGTTATCGTGGTTTCTCTCCACTTTACTTATTAAGGGATTTTATAAAAGGAATCACTATTTTGCCATCGCCTATTCATTTGCATTGATTTTTTTCAGCATTTCGGCATTCAACAAGCTGGTGGTGCAGGAACGCAAATCCATGTTGAGAAATCCTAAATTTTGGATTTGCCTCGGCATTGTTATTTTCTTCAGTTATTTTGCTATAAGCAGTTCTGTAAAAATTCTGATATTTCGAAATGATGACAATAAAGAATTTTTTGATAAACTTCAAGATATAAATGTTTACGCAAATCTCTTAGCAAATCTGCTGTATGCTGCAGCTATATTATGGATACCCAACAAAAAGAATTTTATAACTCGTTGATGATTGTTGTAGTGGTGGTGGGTATCATATTACTCTTCTTCATCATTACCATCATTCGTTACCAGCGAAAAACAATGCGCTGGAACAAGGAGAAAATACGTGCCGAAATAGATACATTGGAAAATGAACGCCGCCGCATTGCCGCCGATTTGCACGATGAACTGGGGCCTTTGCTTTCAGCAGTTAAATTGCAAATTAATAACTTAGATACCAACAATGCGGATGATAAAATTATTATTGATAAATCCAGTCACTACATTGATAATATTATTGGTAAGCTGCGGGAAATTTCCAACAACCTGATGCCCAATACGCTTTTACGCAAAGGGTTAAAAAAAGCGATGGAAGAGTTTTTGGAAAGCAGCAGCCGGTTGTATAAGATGGAAATAAAATTTACCTGCGATGACAACCTGCAGCTTGATCAGCAACAGGAAATAAATATTTACCGCATTCTGCAGGAGATATTTCACAATACAATAAAACATGCAGAAGCCACTTGCCTCATTATACGGATGACGGCGGAAAACAACCGGCTGATAATAGTAACGGCCGATAACGGGCAGGGCTTTGATTATTCTACAAAATCGAGAGAAGTTTCGGGCCTCGGGCTTCGTAACTTGCAGAGCAGGGCCGAGGTACTGGGCGGAGAAGTGGCCTGCTCCTCCGAACCCGGCAAAGGAACTATGTATACTTTCGAAATTCCTGTTTAATTTTTTTGTAGTTTAGCTTTAGTATGACTAACACCCCTATCATTAAAATAATTGTAGCAGACGATCATGAAATTTTTCGTGACGGCCTTCGAATGATGCTGCTTAAGCAAGCCGATATAGAATTGGTAGCCGAAGCTGAGGACGGAAAGGAACTGATAGAGAAAATAAAAGTCTTTTTACCCGACGTAGTTATTACCGATATAAAAATGCCCCGCATGGACGGCATAGCGGCTACCCGCCACATTACAGAGCATTATCCATCCATCGGTATCATTGCACTTACCATGTTTGATGAGGATGACCTGATTGTAGACATGATGGAAGCCGGCGCCAAAGGTTATTTATTAAAAAACGCCGATAAAAATGAAATGGTGAATGCCATTAAGTCCGTGTATACACAGGAACCCTACTATTGCAAACACACTTCGCAGCGCTTGGCGCAAATGGTTGCTAAAAGCAAGTTTAATCCTTACAAGCAATCAGCAAAGCCTGAGTTTAACGAAAGAGAAGTGGAAATAATTTGTTTTATCTGCGACGGTTTGACAAATAAAGAGATAGCAGCAAAAATATTTTTGAGTGTGAGAACGGTAGAAGGTCTCCGTATGAAAATATTGGAAAAAATGAACGTAAAGAACACAGCGGGTATTATTATTTATGCCATAAAGAATAATCTGTATACCGCCGCAAAAATCTGAGAGTTGCCGTATCTTTGCCCGCTATATACAGCATATGACACCTGATCAGCTTACGTATCTCATTTTCGGAATTTTATTAGTACTCGCACTTGTCTTCGACTTAGGCCTGCTAAGCAAGAAAAATCAAACCATTACTATTAAACAGGCCCTGTATCAAACTTTTTTTTGGGTAACGCTTGCGTTGGGGTTTTTTGTTTTTATGTGGATTGAAAACGGGCAGAAAGCGGCGTTGGAATATATAAGCGCCTACCTGATGGAGTGGAGCCTCAGCATTGATAATATTTTTGTATTCATTCTTATCTTCTCCGCATTTTCGGTAAAAGAAAAATATTATGGCCGTGTACTACTGATCGGCATTTTAATGGCCATTGTTTTTCGTATTATTTTTATTACCGTAGGCGTAGCCTTAGTCGATCGTTTCAGTTTCATATTGTATATTTTCGGCGCATTTCTTTTATACACGGGTTATAAAATGTTTACCGCTACCGAAGATGAAGAATTTAAACCGCAGGAAAGCAAGATATATAAGTTCATAAAAAAATTTGTTCCGCTGGTTCCGCACGACGGTGACGGACGCTATCGCATTATTGAAAACGGCAAACCGGCTTACACTACATTATTCGCGGTCATCATTATGCTGGCGGCTATTGATTTGGTATTTGCATTAGATTCTATTCCCGCCGTACTGGGCATAGTAGACAACTCGGAGGAGCATAAAAATATTGCCCGACTGGTGATTTACACTTCTAATATTTTCGCCGTATTGGGATTGCGTTCATTATTTTTCCTGCTTCGCGGCGCTGTAAGTAAGTTCGATTATTTACAACAGGGCATCGCCATCGTATTAATTTTTATTGGTTTAAAAATGCTGGGCGAACATTGGATTAATGAATGGGTAGATAAAACCACCCAGGTATTTATTTCGCTGGGCGTAATATTAGTTTGTATTTCGGGCTCTATATTTTATTCCATTTTTGCAGAGAAGAAAGGAGAACCCGCCGATGTGGTGGATGATTCTTTACGCAAGTAAAATATTGTTTACCGGTTTCGTAACAAGCATTAAACTTTTCAGGAAATTAATTTATTAAATGATAACGGACTCCCGGCCGTACATGATTTATACAATTGAACATATAGCAACCGTAACCGGCGGCGACGCCCGCCTGATAAATACTGAAAGCGTAATAGAACATTTATTACTTGACAGCCGTAAAGTATATTCACCCGCAACTTCTTTATTCATCGCTATTAAAGGCCCCCGCCGGGACGGACATTTATTTATAAAAGATTTGTACCGGCTGGGTGTAAGAAATTTTATTGTAAGCGAAGTAATCCCACCGGAAGATTTCGCCGACGCCAATTTTATTACAGTACACGACACGTTGGCGGCATTACAACAAATAACCTTGCATCATCGCAGGCGGTTTTCGCTACCCGTTATCGGTATTACGGGCAGCAACGGAAAAACAATTGTAAAAGAATGGCTCTATCAATTACTGCACGACGATTATATAATTGTACGCAGTCCTAAAAGTTATAACTCACAAATAGGTGTGCCGCTGAGTGTGTGGCAAATAAACGAGCGTCATACATTGGGCATTTTCGAAGCGGGTATTTCGCAACCGGGAGAAATGGAAAAACTTCAATCAATCATTTTACCGACTATCGGCGTACTCACAAATATAGGTGAAGCGCATAGTGAAGGATTTTCTTCGCTGAGCGAAAAACTAAATGAGAAACTGAAACTCTTTACCGCCTCCGATATTATTATTGCCTGCAATGATAATGAAGAAATAAACAGAGGCTTGGCTGCCACGGAAAGAAAATTATTTACTTGGGGTAAAAGTAAAAAAGCCGATATAGAAATCACATCTGTTTTAAAGCAATTACATCATACGGACATAAATCTGCTGTTTAGATCACAGCCCTTGCATTTTACCATTCCCTTTACCGATGATGCGTCTATCGAAAATGCACTGACCTGCTGCGCCGTATTACTTTATTTAAATGTGTCGTTTGAAAATATTGCGACGGGAATGAGCCTGCTGCAGCCCGTAAATATGCGGCTGGAACTGAAAAAAGGAATCAATAATTGCGCCGTTATTAACGACAGTTACAGCGCCGATTTAAGTTCGCTGGATATAGCGCTCAATTTTTTACACAACCAAAGTGCCGGAACCAAAAAAACAGTTATACTTTCTGATTTTTTGCAAAGCGGCCTGGCCGAAGATGAATTATACAAACAAATTGCCGCTGCATTACAACAACATGGAGTACATACAATAATCGGCATCGGAGAAAAAATATCGAACCGGCTTCCCGTCGCTTTATCTTCCGCAGCCATACAGCAAGATTATTTTACCAATACAGAATCTTTTATTCAGCACTATCGTTTTTCGCAGTTGAAAGATGAGACGATACTGATAAAAGGCGCCAGGATTTTTGAGTTCGAAAAAATTGTTCGCCTGCTGGAACAGAAAGCTCACCAAACAGTATTGGAAATTAATTTAACCGCTATAGCGCATAACCTGAATCAGTACAGGCAATTGCTGAAACCCGGCACCAAAATAATGGCTATGGTAAAAGCTTTTGCTTACGGAAGCGGCGGCGCCGAAATAGCCGGTGTAATGCAATACCACAAAGCAGATTACCTGGGTGTAGCCTACGCCGATGAAGGTGTTGAATTACGAAAAGCGGGCATTACTTTACCGATAATGGTGATGAATCCCGAAGTAAATACATTTGATGTAATAACCGATCATAATCTTGAACCGGAAATTTATTCTTTTGAATTACTAAAAGAGTTTGACAACTATTTACAACGGGAGGCGGTTACCGAATACCCTGTACACATAGAAATTGAAACCGGGATGAATCGTCTCGGTTTTAACCCTGATGAAATTAACCGGCTGATTACTTTTTTAAAAGGCACTTCTTCATTTAAAGTACAATCTGTTTTTACACACTTAGCCGCCGGCGAAGACGCCGCGCAGGACGAATTTACACTGCAACAAGCCGACAAGTTTAAATCGGCTGCGGAGCAATTAAAAAATTCGTTGGGGTATAGTTTTATGAGTCATATTTCAAACTCGGCGGCTATACTTCGTCATCCGCAATTGCAAATGGACATGGTGCGCTTGGGCATTGGTTTATACGGCATAGATGCAGGCAATACAGGAAAACTTAATTTGCAAACCGTGGCTACGCTTAAATCCACCATTGCGCAATTAAAAAAATTAAAAGCCGGCGATACGGTTAGTTACAACAGGAAAGGCGTAATAGCCAACGACACATTGATTGCTACAGTACGCATAGGTTATGCCGATGGTTTCAGCAGGCGGTTGGGGAACGGTGTCGGAAAAATTTTTGTAAAGAACAAGCAGGTACCCGTTGCAGGTACGGTATGTATGGATATGGTAATGATTGACGTAACGAATATTGCCGGTGTAAAAGAAGGGGATGATGTAATCATCTTTGGAAAAGAATTACCGGTACAGCAGGTAGCTGCATGGGCGGGTACTATACCTTATGAAATAATGACCGGCATTTCGCAAAGAGTTAAAAGAGTTTATTACGAGGAATAAAAATCGATGTATACTGCCGGATGTTTCTTCTCAGTCAAAATCTTTAAATACTTCCAGCAGGTATTTCTTTCCTCCGTTCAATACTTGTATATAGTAGCTTCCTTCGGCCAGCATATTAAGGCCTGTTATCGAAAGAGTATCGTCCCGTTTTTTATCGGCGTATACCAAATTTATTATTCGTTGGGCCCGGTAGTCGTAAAGGTTCACATTAATTTCTCCGGGCATATCAATAAGCATCTTAACGGTAATATCAGAGGTAAACACTTCCTTTTCCATTTTAAACCCGGTTAGCCCCGGCGCTATATTTCTCCTCATTCGGAACAAAGGAGTATGATCGGTATGATTATCCGCTTCAATAATTTTAATACGATAATAGCAGCTTTGCAATGCAGGAGACAAAGTACTGTCCTTAAATGTGCAATTTCCTTCAATGCATTCCTTTGCCTGTTTTTGTCCCGCCACTTCAAACAAAACGCCGTCGTTGCTTCTTTCTATCGAAAACAGCTTTGCATTGTTATAGTTTAATGTATTCCAGGAAAGATCGATAGCTTCTCCATTTTCAACCGCGGTAAAATGCTGAATAAGCACGGGTGAAGAACTGAATCTTCGTACACTGAAATTAGCTACTGAAAAAGTACCGCTAGTACTGGCCATATCAACATAAGTTAGTTTCACGCTGTCCGTAAAGCCTTTAAAAAAAACAGTGATCGCCATATCAAGGGAAGAAGGTATCAGGTAATCATTGCCCGCATCGGTAAACCCGTCACTGTATATTTCATTAGTTTCATCATTGAATTCATAAAAATGATTGTCCGTTATATTAGAAACGGAAAAAGAAACCGGCATTCCTTTACGAAAGCCTTCAATTTTTACTTTGTCGCCGCCGTCAATATCAATTAATTGAAAACTTAAATTCTCCACTACTGAATCTGTTTTCACAGTAAGTACAATCGGGTTGCCGGGTCCCACTTCCACATCATCATGACCAAGTCGCAAACCTGTAATGGAAGCTTCGTGCAAATTATTAATACCAATCATTTGCGGAACAGTACCCGAAACCCTGAATGCCATTTCCCTGCTGCCGATTTTCATTTTTCTTATAATATCAGTAACATTGGCAAACCCATTAGCACCGTAATAGGTATTAAAATCTATGTAATCCCTCAGCTCGGAAGAAGAAGGCAGAGGTTTCACAATTCGAACCACGTAATCTTCTACCTCACCGGTTTTTACTTCACCGTCGGGGAATTCCAAATCCTGCTCATAATCTTTTTTACAGGTGCGTATCCTGGCATAGGTCAGTTTCGAGTTAAGTTTAAAAGGCAAAATCCAGTTCAATGAAACGTTACTGCCGCCGCTGTACGAGGCAGCAGCTTTTTCAGTACTCTCAAATTTTCCATTTCCGTTAAAGTCAATCCAACCTCTTACGGGGTCACCTTCTTCGGCATCTTTTACGGGAATATTTATGGTGTACTTATCGTTTTCGGCCAATATTTCAGGAAGAAATACAGTTAATGAAGAATCAGCTTCAGGGCCGGCGGTAGCCATGGTATTTTTAAATGCATCTTCGTCACTACCCCACGAAGCATTATCGGCGGTAGCAAATATTCTTTCGTCAATATAAGCTGTATCCGTTCCGTCATTGTTGCCTCTTTTAGAACCGAAATAGGGACCCTGTTCAGGTTTATAATGAATCGCGGCGCCGTACGATTCAGGGGCATCGCCCTTATCGGAAGTACGGTTAAGAATGTTTCGTTGGTATAAATCGACCCCCAAGCCGGCTAAAGCCAGTGCGATTAAGCCGAAAAAAATATGTTTGCTCAAGGGATGATCAGATTTGGTTTGCAATAATGTTTAAAAAACGATTTTACCGGTATTTTAGTGTGTTTAGTCTTAATATAACTACCCCCTTCGAAATAGCAGGGAAATTTATTGAAAAAAGGCAATAAATACAGGCTATTTTGTGTTTTATTCAGTGCTGTAAAAGCCGGTTTTAAAAAAGGTGGCCTGAATAGTTTAGCCGCATACTTTTTATCGGTATTTTGAGCCATATTTATTTACGGATTTATTTCATAATCGCGAAATTTATCCTTTAAATCCAAACTATTCTGAACTCAGTAATGCAAATAGAAAAACCGGCAAGGTCGTTATGGCCGTCATTGCGCCAGGCAAAGACTGACAGAACAAGTAAGTCTGCATCTGAAAATCAGCAATTGTTTTTCAACTTCAACGCTATACGGCTTACCTGCATAATCTGCTTCGCCATCTCTTCGTTTTCAAATTACCAAGCCGATTTAACCTACAGCTTTTACATTACCGCTTCCTGTTGCCTGCTGTTCATCGCAAGTATTTATTTCATTAGTGCAAAAAGGCTAAATTTACTCAGGTACTTTTTTGTCGTTGTATTTAATATTGCCATTCTGTGGCTCAGTTACGCCGAAGGGCTTGCATCCGGCGATTATCTTTATTTATTCGCCTTATTGCTCATTTGTATTTTTATATGTGATCTGAAGAATTCCATTTCACTCATTGCATGTTATTCACTTACTCTTATTACATTAGTATTATTGTTTATACTGGCGCCTGTACACAGCAGCGTACAGCGCATGAACGAACAATTGGAACAAACCACCTTCTTCGTCAATATTTTTTCTTCATCCATCGTAGTTTGCATAATATCTTACTGGTTGCTGCGGCAAAATTATTTAAATGCAAAAGGATTGGCCGAAAAACAGCATTTCCTGGATGCCGTATACAATACATCGTTGGATGCCGTTTTTATAGCGGATATTAATACCAATCAAATTACCAATTGTAATTTACAAAGTCTCAAGTTGTTTGATGTAACGAGTGACGGGCAGCTCAAGAATCAACCGCTTACTATTCTTTTCAAAAACTTAGAAGAATCGGGTGCGGCGGCGCAGGCCTTGCAGGATCCGGGTCGTTCCTGGCAAGGCGATTTAATTTGCCTTACTTCCGCCGGCACAGAGTTTCCCGGTTACGTCAGTATCGTTCCGTTGATTTATAATGAAATGGTTTTTAAAAAAATAAATATTCTTGATATTTCCGATATTAAAAAAGTAGAAGCCGAATTAGTAATTGCAAAAGAAAAAGCCGAGTCGGCTATGAATGCAAAATCCAAGTTCTTATCAAATATGAGCCATGAGTTGCGAACACCGCTCAACGGCATTATCGGAACCGCTAATTTATTGATGGATGAAGCAAGCATGCCCGAACAAAAAGAACATTTCGGTTTGTTGAAATACTCATCAGAACACATGCTCAGCCTCATAAACGATGTACTTGATTTCAGTAAGATTGAAGCGGGCAAAATGGATTTAGAAAAAATTCCTTTTAACTTAAAGGAGCTTTTTGGAAAAATGCACAGTTTGTTTGCGGCGCAGTTTGCTGCAAAGGGAATTGAACTGGAGTTTAATGCCGATGACAAACTCAATCGTTATTTCATGGGCGATGAAACAAGACTGAGCCAGGTACTCAGCAACCTGATCGCCAATGCATTAAAATTTACCGAAAGAGGAAAAGTAACCGTAACGGCGCATATGCTCAGGTCTACCAGTAAAACAGCTATGATTTCTTTTTCTGTAAAAGATACCGGTATTGGTATTACGGAGCAACAGCAAAAAATTATTTTTTACAGCTTTACACAAGGTGATACCACCACCACCAGGAAATTTGGCGGTACGGGCCTTGGGCTTTCCATCAGCAAGCACATTATAGAGTTGTACAACGGCGAGCTGAAAGTAGAAAGTAAAAAAGGGCTGGGCAGCAATTTCTTTTTTACACTGCAGCTTGACCTGCAAATGGAGAACAAGAGCTTTGTGAATGAAAGAGTGCTGAACACGTTAATCAGTTTAAAAGATATAAGAGTATTGATTGCGGAAGACAACACGATTAATATGCTGATAGCAAAACGCTTTTTGCATAAATGGGAAATAACAACGGAAGAAGCGGTAAACGGTATTGAAGCATTGGAAAAATTCGCCGCCTGTCATTTTGATGTATTATTAATAGATCTTGAAATGCCCGAGATGGACGGCTACAAAACCATCGCCGAAATCAGGAAGAAAAATCAATCAATTCCGGTCATTGCTTTTACCGCCGCCGTGTATGACAATATGCAGGCTGATTTAATAAGTCATGGTTTTACAGATTATATTCAAAAGCCTTTCCGGCCCGAGGACCTGCACAAAAAATTATCAATGTATGCAAAAGTGAAACAGCCTTTATAATATTCGTTTTCATTCGCCTCTTTCTCCTTAAAAGTCATTTGGTTTATTTTTAGCGGAAAAACCGGCTTACAAGCATTTAAAATACAGGTTTCCCGCGGTCCGATATTTATGAACCATTTGACATACTGACTAACAACCTTCCCTTATATTTGCAACTTGTTCAATACTTCCCGTGTAAATGATAACTGCGAATAACTAATTTTATTCACGCGGCGTACGAAACAATTGAAGGCGTCCCAAAGGGAGGTTAAAAGCAGATAAATAAAAAATTATGATGAAACGTAAGCATATTGTTTTATTAATATTATTGATTTTAATTTTTGACCAGGCATTAAAAATTTGGGTAAAAACAAGTTTTACCTGGCAGCAGCAGCAGCCTGTTGCAGGCAATTGGTTCCGTTTATTTTTTATAGAAAATGCGGGCATGGCCTGGGGCTGGAAGCTGGGAAATGAATGGGGCAAAGTAGCATTAACTTTATTCAGGTTGGCCGCGGTAATTTTTGGCGTATGGTATATAGGTAAAATAATAAAGCAGCGTTATCATAAAGGATTTATTATTTGCGCCGCACTTATTTTTGCCGGCGCCCTTGGCAATTTAATAGACAGTATGTTCTACGGTCTTATTTTTGATAAAGGTATGTTGTATGATGCCGCGGTAAAAGATCATGTGGGTTACTCAGGCATTGCTAATTTTTCTGCAAAAGGCTATACGGGTTTCCTGCACGGCAATGTAGTGGACATGTTATACTTTCCCCTTATTGAGGATAAGCAATGGCCCGGCTGGGTTCCGTTTATCGGCGGCGACAGGTTTACTTTTTTCTCTCCTATTTTTAATATCGCCGATGCTTCTATTTCCGCAGGCGTTATTACATTGTTACTTTTCCAAAAGCGTTTTTTTAAAAAAATGCACGGTCACGATGAGCCGGCAACCGTTGTTACCAACACTGAAGTAAATGACAATGCGCAGGTGTCTTAAAAAGATAAAGGCCGTTATGTAAACGACCTTTATTATAATCCGAATAACAAAGAGAACTATTTTTTCTTTAGTAAGGTTTTCGTTATTGTTTCGCCATTTACCGATACTTTTAAAATATAAATACCCGCGGATAATGAAGCGGTTTCTGTAACGGTTAAACTGTTCATCCCCTGCGAAAGTGTATAATTTATTTTTTTGAGCAAATTACCCGACGAACCTATAAGAACTGCTTCCGCCTTAGCTGTTTTATTATAATTTATTTCAAAATTTATATTACCGGTAAACGGATTGATCACCGTACCAAATGCAAATTCATTAGTTCCGGGAGTAAGTACAACAATACGGCTGTAAATAAATTTATTTTGATTATTTTTTATCTTAATACGGTAGTACACTTTCCCGTTAACAGCTTCAGGATCGGTAAAATTGTATACGTTTAAATCATTACCCGGGTTATTATACCCTGCAATACTTCCTGCCGCAGCATAGTTAATACCGTTATCACTTCTTTCAATATCAAAATAAACCTCTTCGTCTTCCGTGCCGGTACTCCAGGTAAGTTTTGCGCTGCTATTATTTAATTTACCGGTAAAAGAAATAAGATTAACAGCCAGCGGCGGCGGGCAATCGAGAAAATTAATTGAGATTGTATTAGTAGGATCTGTAAACCTGCAATTTATATTTGACAAGTTGGGTGTAGTACTTGCTACCACCATTCTGTATTTATCGGTGCTGTTGGCAGGCGCAGTCCATGCAAGGGGAATTGTATAGGCTGCAACGTATTGATAAGCTGTTCCGTTCCATACCGGGGTAGCAGGACCCTGGTTGCCGGTTATATCATTCCAGATCGTACCTCCGTCAGTGCTTCGTTGCCATTTGTAATAAACATAGTTATTAAAAAAAGATCGTACTGTGTCATAAATTGTTACCGGGTTATTTTTACAATAATCCGGAACAGCAGCCGGCGAATACTTCATGTTGGGCGAGCAAGATGCAACCGTAATATCATCCAACGCCCAGTCATTGCCTCCGCCGCCGGGTGCGTTATTAAAAAATTTCATGGTAAAACTTGTTTGCGCATTACCTGTTCTGAAAACCAATCCTTTTTTCACCCATTGCCGGGTATAATTTAAATTGCCGGTTGTATAATAATCTACATTATCCAATGCGATAGCAAGGTTAGGTTTTACCCCCGATGAATCTGCAAACCCCGGCGCACCCGGTGTAGTGGGTATATAGCCGGCGGTATTTGCACCCGTACCGTTCGAATCGGTTCCGCACTCGGAACAAATATTCCTCATCCAAAAAGAAATTTCGTAATACGTATTGGGGCATAAATTAGAAATGGTATGCTGAAACGCGGAGTCAATTCGGTATGCTGCATTTATTACGAGCATATAACCGCCGGTTTTACCGCCGGTTGTATCTGTAGCAGGGTTTCCCAGCGCAGGCGATGCAGCACCGGTATGATCGCCAATAATATCCCATACAGTAAAAACGCGGTGACTTGGTGCGGAAGCATCGGGTATGGCCCAGGTATTTAATGTTGTATAATTTGTACGTGCCGAGGTATTATTGGCAATACCATAAGTATAATCATTTGGCGCACTTTGTGTAAATATTTGATACAGATATCCCGCCGGTACATTGGCTGATGCTACCCTGTTGCGTGTATTACCGCTGCCAAAAGTTCCGTTAAACTCTGCACCCAATGCATTAACGCCGGTAGCATTGGTACAGAAACCTATATTTTGATATAGTGCAACAACACGGGAAGGAAATCGAAAAGTAACAGGTGCTGCTAATGAGGTGCTTAATTTATAAGTCATGGTACCAAAACCCATATTAATAAAAGTGCCGGTAGCAGCCGTTACTTGTACTCTATAGGAGGCCACCTGTATAGTGGAACCGCCAAAAGTCGGTTTGTGCCCGGCACCATTTCTTATCCTTCCTCTTCGGTACACTGTTGCCGGTATATCTGTTTGCAGATAGCCCATATTAATTCGCAATGCTGTAACAGATGGAGATACGACTGTTATCCACCCTTCATCGTTGGGTGTAGTTGGCGCCGTAAATCTTGCGTCGCTGAATTGCTTGTAAATTTTACCCTCGTTGGTAAGTACCCTGAGTGTACCTGCTATATACGATGTGCCGGCAGGTATGGTATCAAAAAAAGCACAGCTGTCATAAATTAATGAACGAACAACAAAGGAGGCTCTTATCTCCAGTATATCGCCTGCATCAACCGTACCACCGGCGGGCTTGGAAACGTTGATATAGCTTTTACCGAAATCAGGTTGTGCATCGGCATGCAAAAAGCTAAAGAAAAAAAACAAATAAAAAAATGGTTTTACATAAGTCGATTTAAATAGTACAAGTGTTTTCATACGCACGGACTTTTAGGGTATATAGGTGTAGCAACGGTTATATAAAATTAGGAGTAAGCAAATCCTTTAACAATAGACGTATCACTGCATTTTTCGCAGTTAATACTTTTTGGCAAAATCGTAATTCCCCTGCTGATTTTTTTGCGGCATGACAGGGTTTTCCATGTTTGCCCCGCTGAAGAAGTCAATAGGAGGGGCATAAAAAAAACACCCTGTTTAAAGCAGGATGTTTTTTAGTTGATTTTTCTAAAACAGAAAGGCAGCGGAAAAATTATTTTTTCATCACCCGTTTAGTAATGATCGATCCGTTGTTATGTAAACGCAGGGTATATATACCTTTTGACAGAACTTCTGCGTCAGTAATACTTAAACTGTTGGCACCCGCGGCCAAATAGAACGATTTTCTTTTTACAACTCTTCCGTTTTGATCAATAAGTTCGGCTTCAACATTCGCATTCTTGGGTACAAATACTTCAAATAACAATTCATTACTGAAAGGATTGATTACGGTACCGAAACTGAAGTCTTTCGCATCTTTATTAAGCTGTACAATGCGTGAAATTTTTCTTTTGTTATCGTTGCTTACCATTACAATCCGGTAATGTGCTTTCCCGTCTACTTTCACAGGGTCCGTAAATGAATATTGGTTTGTTTCCGATACGCTATTGCTGTAGCTGTTAACCGTACCGATGGTTGTATAGTTAATTCCGTCAGCGCTTCTTTGCACTTCAAAACGAAACGAAACATCTTCTTTAGAAGTGGTCCAGAATAAATTGGCCAGACCATCCGCCAGTTTGCCATTAAACGAAAGTAACGTTACATTGAGAGGCCAGGGGCATTCTATATAATTAATCGTAATATTATTCACTACATCCGTTGAACTGCAATTGGCATTTGAAAGATTAGCTGCTGTAGTACTTACTACCAACCTGTATCTATCCAATGCGTTTGCGGCTCCTGTCCAAAACCAAGGAACAGTATAAGTAGCTACATACTGATAAATGCTGCCGTTAAAGGTTGGAACAACCGGGCCGATATTTCCCGTAACAGCCGTCCAGGGTCCAACACCGTTTACACTCCGTTCCCATTTATAATATACATAGTTGGGATAAACCGATCTTACTGTATCTGTAATAAAAACAGGATTGTTTATGCACCAATCGGGTGTAACTGCCGGAGAGTAACTCATATTAGGCAAACAATTAGACACCTGTATATCATCCAAAGCCCAGTCATTGCCGCCGCCACCCGGAGCATTATTGGTAATAGCCAATTGAATACTTGTTTGTGAAGGGCCTGTAACAAAAGTAAACCCTCTTTTAACCCACTCGCCGCTGAAACCCCGATACGTCATATTGCCCGTGGTATAATGGTTTACATTATCAACAGAAAAACTCAGGTTGGGATAAACACCTGAAGAATCGTTAGGTGCAGTAGGAATGTATCCGACAGGCACAGTTACACCCGAAGCTCCCGCACCTGTAGAATCACCGGCGCAACGTTTGCAAATATTTCTTACCCAGCATGATATTTCATAATAAGTGCTCGGGCAAAGATTTGATATATTGTATTTAAACGCTGTATCAATATTATACGAAGCATTTACAAGCAACATATATCCGCCTGTAGCGCCGCCTGTAGTATCAGCAGCAGGATTTCCGGCTATGGGGTCAGCTGCACCTGTATGATCACCAATTATATCAAACACACCAAAAACGCGGTGATAATCTAAGGGACCTGCGCCATCGGGGTCAGCCTCGGGTTTGGGCCATGTATTTATGGTGGAATACGTAGCCGGCGTTGAATTTCTGCTGGTATTATTCGGGATACTGTAAAAAAAGTCGCCCGGATCGCCGCCGTTCATTGTTGTATAAGTATAACCGGGCGGCACATTGGGCGATGGAATTCTGTTTTTAAAATTCCCGGAACCAAATGTACCGTCAAAATCTCCTGTAAGTGTGTTATCCAAAATATTTAGACCTGTAGCATTGGAACACAAACCGTAGTCTGTATAAACGATAACGTTATTATTGTTAAATGTATTTGTAATAATCGTTGCAGGAGTTGAATAATTAGCATACGTAAAGGTACCTCCTCCCAAACTGATGATATTACCAACTGTTTGCGTTACCGTAACCCTGTACGAGGCGAGCATAATACTGGAGCCGCCGCCTACAACCGGTCGATGGCTATTCCTGATTCGGCCCCTGCGGAAAGCTGTAGCCGGGTTATCACCCGGGTTATATCCCATATTTATTCTTATAGCCGAACCTGCTATTTGACCTTCATCATCTCCGGCAGCATCAGTAAATGATTTATACACTTTTCCTTCATTGGTTAAGATAGCTAGTGAGCCGGGTACATAAGTAGTACCTGCCGGTATGTTATCAAAAAATGCGCAACTATCCAAAATACTTGTAGGTCGCAGCACCACCGATGCTCTTATTTCCAAAACATTCCCGGTTTCTACAGTACCGCCGATAGCATTCTTTGTAATATTCTGAAAACTTTTTCCGAAGAATACTACAGGTGCGGTGGTGGCAGGATTCTGAACACAAATAGTAAAGCCCCCATTAGCATTAAGCGATATACTGTTATTACTGTAAACACGTATATAATAGGTATTACCAACCGTTAAGCCATTTGGATAAAGCACAAGATTCCCCGTACCATAGTTGCCTTGTGTACATTGAATAGAAGTAAGACCAAAACAGGAGCCTGAAAAAATTTGTGCCCTTACCGGACCGCCAATACCGGAATTATTTAAAGCGATGGCACTACCGATACCGCTTATAGTAACCGTTTGCGTATTGTATTGCGCTACAAAACTATACCATACATCATCATCAGCAGTACCTGCACAAGGAGCTGCAGCCAATAAAGAATTTGTTGCTCCTACTAATGTACCGGTTGCCTGACTTGCCGGCGCAGTAGTGGTACAGGTGGTGTTAGGTGTTAGTGCAACGGTTGTAAGACAATTATCATTCGCCGGCGAATTTACTTTAGTAACACAAATAGTAAACTGTCCCTGGCCGGTTCCGTTGGCGTTACTGTGAACACGTATGTAATAAGTATTCCCGTTAATTAAATTGGCGAGTGTAGCTGTTTCAGCAGTACCGGCACCAGTAGATGCATTTTGACAAACAACAGATGTAAATGTACCCGTACAAGTATTATCGCTGCTGGAAAAAACCTGAAATACAGGATTATTAAGTGAAGTGCCGCCGGAAGGTGTCACAGTTACAGTATGCGATCCGCCATTTGCAACAAACCTGTACCAAACATCGTCATCGGCTGTACCTGAACAGCCTGCCAGCGATTGTGTGGCAGCTACTGTAGTTCCTGTAAATTGGCTGATAAAGTTGGTACAACCGGTTCCTGTTGTAGTGGGAGTTATCAATACAGAACCTCCGCAATTATCATTTGCAGGTTGTGCAAAAACTATTTGGGGTATAACAAAAGATAGTAAAAATGTAAGTACAAAGAAATTAATCCCGTCTTTAATACGTAAGAGTTTTTTCATGGAATGGACGATTTGGCTTTTCTAATTGGATAAATGATCTTGCGAAAATACAGTGCATCTGTTTTTTTTACAATAGTATAACTGCTAAACTTAAATGCGAACTCTACGTATAATAATTAAGTATTAATACCATTGATACAAAAACAACCCTGCCTTACTTTCGTTGCCAAAATCCACTATTAAATGAAAAAGCTACTATCCTGCTTACCCATTCTGTTTATATCCAACTATTTATTTGCGCAGGCAGGTAATAACACCTGCGCCACAGCTTTAAATCTTAATACTTTATCCGGCAATTATACAGCTACCCGGGGTGATTTATATCTGGCTAATGCTACTGCTGCCCCAACCGGTACTGCCTGTACGGGTACAAGGTATGATGTGTGGTATAAGTTTACACTCCCTGCAGGTTCCACCAGTGTAATCATTACCGTAGTACTCGATTTACCTAATACGGGAACAGGCAGTCTTACAAATACCAATACATTTATTGAACTTTTCAATACCGCTAACTGTACACTTACTTCAACCTCTACCGGTGGTTGTAACAATGTATCGCAGTCAAGAAAATATACGGGCTTAACAGGCGGCGGAACTTATACATTCCGGGTTAATACTACACAAAATCCAAATGTACTTGCCCAGCCATACTACGGATTTAATCTCTTTGTAGTTCCTAACAATGATAATTGTAATAATCTCGCTACTGTTTTGCCCGCCGGCGGTACAGTGGACGGCAATCTTCTTGCGGCAACTAATTCCGGCGTTGCAGTGGCACCTTGTACCGGTAATCCCGATGATGACATCTGGTATAGCTTTAATGCATTATATAATTATGCTACTATTACATTAGGTAATATTGGCAGTGATTTGGCTGCATCAGGTGCAAGGATGCAATTGTTCTCAGGAACTGGAGCTTGCGGAAGTCTTGCTTCTCTTGCCTGCAGTGGTACCGGTGATGTTATTAATGCAACAGGTCTTACTGTCGGCAATACTTACTATGTAAGGGTGTATTCGGCCGGTACAGGACAAGCGGGTACCAACTGGGGTTTCCGTATTTCATTAACACCTTCGGCCAAAGTACAATTACAAGGTAGCCGTATGAGGGAAGTATTTCATCAGCAAATAATATCAGCACCGCAGGTGTTGGCCGATCCATGGGAGGTTACTTATGGTCCTGATAATAATTTGTGGTTGACCGAATCGAAAGGCTATAGGGTTTATATAGTAAACCCCACAACAGGTGTACGGGATACTATATTAAACATTTCACAAGGTGCTACTTTTTTACCGGCAGGAGATCAAACCTTCAATGCACAATTCAATATTAACACTAATGGTGCGCAGGGCGGCCTCGCAGGTCTGGCTATTCACCCCGAATTCATAACTAATCCTCTCAAGAAGTTTGTGTACATATCTTATATATACAGTTATGATTCCGCTTCTGTATTTAATGCACAATGCAAATTTTTTAAGAACAGGTTGGTAAGGTTCACTTATAATACAGGTACTAACCGTTTAGAATCACCGGTATCACTTTGCGATACACTGCCGGGTGGTAATGACCATAACTCGCAACGAATGATAATTGCTCCGGTTGGCGGGACAGATTATTTATTTTATGCTTCAGGCGATATGGGTGCAGGTCAATTAAATTGTGCGGCAAGAGCAATGAAAGCTCAACAGCTTAACTCTTACGAGGGTAAAATTTTAAGGTTTAATCTTGAACCTGATGGCGATGCAGGTTTAAATGCCTGGATACCCAGTGCGGGTGCAAATGCTAATCCGTTTAATGCAACCTTGGGAGTGCAAAGCGCTGTTTGGGTAAATGGTATACGTAACAACCAGGGATTTGCATATGATCCTGTATTAGATAAATTGTACGGATCATCTCACGGCCCATACAGCGATGATGAAATAAACATTATAGAGCAGGCAAGAAACTACGGGCATCCATTAGTAATTGGATTTGCCGCAGATAATAACTATGCCAATGCATCAGCAGGTACTCCGAAAAATACACCCGCTTCCACTTGCCCCATTATTGGCAGCGAGATTACCAATGCTTCAAACATTGGAGCAAGTTATAAAGATCCACTGTTCTCAGCTTATCCCAACAGCCCTTCGTATCCGAATATCTATACCAATATATGGAATGCAACAACAACACCAAACAATGGTAACTGGCCATCCGAAGGATGGTCCGGTCTTGATTTATATACGAACACTGTTATTCCCGGTTGGAAAAAATCATTAGTCAATGCTTCATTAAAATGGGGCAGGTTGGTACGAATGAGATTAGGGACTGCCGGCACTACAACATTGCCTAATAACACTGTTAATGATACGATCAGTTATTTTGGAAGTATAAACCGTTTCCGTGATCTGGTTTTTGCACCTAATGGAAAGGATGTTTATGTAATTATGGACAGGTCTACTTCTACCTCAGGTCCCAGTTCATTATTCCCCGTTGTACCTTCTTGCCAGGGCTGCCTGCAGAAATACACGTTTCTAGGTTATAACGATGACGGAACAGGCAAAAGCACCATACCTGCTTCTATTGATGTTACAACTGACGCCACGAATTTTGTGTGCAATGCCGGTACAAGTGTAACCATTGATAATACCAATAATAATCTTTGGGTACCTATTACGGGGCCCGATGGCAATATATTGGCAGAGATAAAAGCCAACGGCAATAACCTGGGGCTTATTACATCCTCTTTTTATCAAAATGCGGGAGCAATAAGAGTACGTAATTCCAACCGTTACCTCGATCGCAATATCACCATTACACCTGCAGTACAGCCTTCTTCTGCTGTAAATATCAGATTGTACCTGACAGCGGCCGAATACAATGCACTGGATGCAGACCCGCTGAGTGGTGTAAGCGCTATTGGTGATTTAAAAATTTTAAAAAATAATGATGCTTGTGCGGCAGCTGTTGCTTCCAATACAACATTGATTAATCCAACATTTACTCTGGCGCACGGCGCCGGTGGTTATATGTTGCAGGGCAATACAAGTACCTTTTCTTCTTTCTATATCGGCAGCAGTAATATTACCTTGCCTTTACAGTTAATCTATTTCACCGGTACATTAAAAAACAATGCAACCTTGCTGAACTGGGAAACAGAGAACGAAAAAAATGTTTCATCTTTTAATGTTGAAAGAGGCATTGACGGACGCAACTTCAGCAGCATCGGAACGGTGGCTGCCATTGGTAATACGACAACCAAATCGCAATACGCAAATACTGATTACGATGTAACCAAACAATCTTCGCCCGTAGTATATTACCGGTTGCGGATGGTGGATAGAGATGGAGCGTTTACCTACTCGCAGATTGTAGCCATTTCACTGGCTGATATCACAGGCAGAGTATCCGTATTCCCCAATCCTGCTTCGCAAAAAGTTACCGTAAGCATTAATGCGCCGGCTAACGGAAAAGTAATTTGGAAGTTGACGGATAACACCGGCCGTATCGTAATGCAAAACACTGATCTGTTGAGACAGGGTAATAACAATCTTCAGATAGACGTGAACAGGCTGCCGGGCGGCTTGTACTACCTCACTGTAGCAGGCGCGGGAATAGATCAGAAAGTAAAACTGCAAAAGTTATAAGAGTAGTATTTTAAATAATTATTTTAAAACAAAAACCCTCTTCGTAATTCGAGAGGGTTTTTTGTTTTTTTTATATAATATTAAAGTACAAACATGTTTTACAAAACGAAACACATGCAGAATCGTTTTGCCTACCCTATGTTTCGTGTCTCACCATGACTAACACAAGGGACTGACTGTATTGAAATAATATCGCCCGTGAAAACCTTTTCCACATCACATCCACCCGACATGCAGAAGCACATCGAAGAGTATATTATAAAAGCAGGGCGTAGCAGATGCTTCTACCGCCGGTGGCGGTATCAGCATGACAGCGGGACGAGAGTGACAAGTAGGTGGCAGTTCTATGAATGAAGAGTAGCCCTAAAAGAAAAGCATTCCTGTAATGAAGCTGCGTCACGAATAAAAAAACTCGTCCTGCCGTCATGCTGCCTGCCCTGTGGGAATGAGCGCAGCGAAATGAAGAGTCTGTTACACATGACTTGCGTACCCGATGCCTCCCGCATGACAAAGCAGAAAGAGCCTGATAAAAAGATAATACCCTGAAATAAGAAAACATCATGCAAAAAGGAAAACTTCATAGCAATGAAATATTTCTTCAGGGGGAAGTGTACAAAAAAAATTGTCCCGCGAATCAGGCGGGACGTTTTTGGTTTATAATAAATGAGAAACTACTACTCGTAATTATTGTACCACCCGGTATCGAAAGACTGTACGTGGTCGGGGTTTGTTTTCCTTACTACAGGTTCATTATTTTCTTCCTCACGATACGGATCGGCCATGGGCATTACAAAAAGGCGGTTGTTAAACCTTTTTTTATCCGTCGCTTTACTGCTAATATGTAAGTAAGAAGATTGTTCCGCCTCGGGTAATTTCAATGCTTTGAGCGGGTAAGCTGAAAAATATAAAGAAGATTGCGCACTGCTTTTCATGAGTAAAGGATTTAGACGATTTTTATTTTTATTCTGAACGTTAAATTACCACGATAAATTATACCGGCAAACCATTTTTTAACAAAATTAAAAAAGAAGAAGGCGGGCTTCATCTTTTACGTAGGAAATTTACGATGCCGGGTATTAATCAATCTTCCCTACCATATTAGCCGGCACCACCCATTCATCAAATTCTTTAGGTGTTACATAACCCAACTTCACCGCCATGGCTTTCAGCGTAGTTCCTTCTTTATGCGCTTTCTGCGCTATTTCCGCGGCTTTATAATAACCAATCTTAGTATTCAAAGCCGTTACCAGCATCAATGAATTGTCAACATGCTTTTTAATATTGGCTTTAATAGGCTCAATACCCGCGGCACATTTATCATTAAATGAAACACAACCGTCGCCAATGAGCCTGGCGCTGTGTAAAAAATTATAAATCATTACGGGTTTAAAAACATTTAATTCAAAATGGCCGTTGCTGCCGCCGATACTTATGGTAACATCATTACCCATTACCTGCGCGGCAATCATAGTCAATGCTTCACATTGCGTTGGGTTTACTTTGCCCGGCATGATGGATGAACCCGGTTCATTATCCGGAATAAATATTTCACCGATACCGCTTCTCGGTCCGCTACTGAGCAACCGGATGTCATTAGCGATTTTCATAAGACTTACCGCTACTGTTTTTAATGCGCCGTGCGATTCTACTATTGCATCATGCGCTGCCAATGCTTCAAATTTATTTTTTGCCGTTACAAAAGGCAACTTGGTGAGTTTGGCAATATGCTTTGCCACATTTACAGAATAACCGGGCGGTGTATTGATACCGGTACCTACAGCCGTACCGCCCAATGCCAACTCCGATAAATGCGCCAATGTATTTTTAACAGCTCTCAATCCGTGATCCAATTGCGAAACATAGCCGCTGAATTCCTGTCCCAACGTAAGCGGGGTAGCATCCATACAATGTGTACGCCCGATCTTGACTACCTTTTTAAATGCTTTTGCTTTTTTATCTAATGTATTGCGCAGTTTTTCAATACCCGGAATAGTTGTCTCCATTAAAATTTTATACGCGGCAATATGCATGGCCGTAGGAAATGTATCATTACTGGACTGCGACTTATTTACATCATCATTGGGATGCAGGTATTTTTCTTTGTCACTTAATTTACCCCCGTTTAATACATGTCCGCGATAAGCAATCACTTCATTCACATTCATATTGCTTTGCGTACCGCTGCCGGTTTGCCACACAACCAGCGGAAAATAATCATCCAATTTTCCGTCCAAAATTTCTTTAGCCGCCCTGCCGATTAAATCCGCTTTCTTTTTTGTCAATATGCCTGCTTCCAGATTTGTAATAGCGGCCGCATGTTTTAAATAAGCGAATGCTCTTATAATTTCTTTCGGCATACGGTTAATATCCTGCGCTATTTTAAAATTATCGATGCTGCGCTGCGTTTGCGCACCGTAGTAGGCTTTTGAAGGCACTTTCACTTCGCCCATGGTATCTTTTTCTATTCTGAATTCCATATATTTTTTTTAATAGCATAAAGGTAGGGCAAGAATTTTTTTTTAAAAGAAAAAGAAAACTGCTTTTTCCGTATATTTAGAGAAATGCCGCAGCCGGTTTTAAAAGCGATTATGATTAAATTACTTTCCCTTGTTATATTTTTTGTTCCCTTTTTTTCTGCGGCGCAGCAAGCATTACCAAAACCTTCCGCCGCGCAACTTTCATGGCACCAACAGGAGTTTTACCTTTTCATTCATTTTGGCCCCAATACATTTACCGATAAAGAATGGGGCGAAGGAACGGAACATGAAGAAATATTTAATCCGTCCGATTTAGATTGCGATCAATGGTGCCGTATTGCAAAGCAGGCCGGCGCCAAAGGCGTTATTATAACAGCCAAACACCATGACGGTTTTTGTCTTTGGCCAAGTAATTTTTCCAAACATACCGTACGTGAAAGTAAATGGAAGAACGGTGAAGGTGATGTATTAAAAGAATTATCCGAAGCATGTAAACGAAACGGATTAAAGTTTGGTGTGTACATTTCGCCATGGGACAGAAACCACCCTGACTACGGAACGGAGCAATACAATGATGTATTTGTAAGTATGATGACTGAACTGTTTATCAACTACGGTCCCATTTGGGAACTGTGGTGGGATGGCGCTAACGGTGAAGGACCGAATGGCAAAAAACAAGTGTATGATTGGGATAGGTTTAAAAAAACAGTAACTGCTCTTTCACCAAATACGGTTGTGTTTAGTGATGTGGGGCCGCATATACGATGGGTGGGAAACGAAAAAGGAATTGCGGGCAAAACAAATTGGAATACGTTGGATACAATTGGTTTTACACCGGGCTTGGGTGCGCCGTCGACAGATACGCTTAACATTGGCAACATAAACGGCAAAGTATGGATACCGGCAGAATGTGATGTAAGCATACGACCGGGTTGGTTTTATCATGCCAGCGGAAGATGATAAAGTAAAAACACCAAAGCAGTTGTTTGATTTGTATTTAAAATCCGTCGGTCGAGGCGCCAACTTATTGCTGAATGTACCGCCCGACAGAAGAGGACTGATACATGAAAATGATTCAGCTTCATTGATCGGTTTCAGAAAATTAGTGAGCGAAAATTTCGGGAAAAACTTAGCGGGTTCAGCAAGAGCTTATTTTATACCGCATATCGGCAAAAGAGCGGCGCCGCGTTTGATCGATCGCAACATTAATTCCTTTGAAAAAATCACATTGTCGGATTTGCAAAAAATAGAAATTGACTTCAGAAAACCGCAAAAAATAAATTGTATTGTATTGAAAGAATTTTTGAAAGACGGGCAGCGGTGCAAAAGATTCAAACTGCTTTTGTCAAACGATAAATACCAATTAATAAAAGATATAAGCGGTACTACCATTGGCAATAAAAGAATAATTACTTTCCCCGCGGTAGAGGTTTCAAAAATTACTTTTTCGGTAAAAGATCAAAAAGCCGCGACAGCCATCAGCGAAATAGAAGTTTATCTTATTGATGAAAATTTGATTGAGCAATAAAATATTACAGCAACAAAATTATTTCCCCTTAAAATCAGCTTTACGTTTTTCTAAAAAAGCCGTTACGCCTTCTTTCATCTCATCGGCGCCGAAGCAATTGCCGAATAATTTTATTTCTTCAGTAAAACCATTTACACCCGGCTTGTAATATGCATTAACGGCAGCTATTACATTGCCAACCGCACGGGGTCCTTTGGTCATAATCACTTCCAGTATTTTTTTTGTATGCTCCAATAAAGTTTCCGCCGTGGTAACATGATTGACCAAACCCAATTGTTTGGCTTCGTTTGCATCAATCATGTGGCCTGTCATCATCAGTTCCATCGCTTTTCCTTTACCAACCAATTGTACTAAACGTTGCGTACCGCCATAGCCCGGTATCAATCCCAAGTTTACTTCGGGCTGACCAAACTTTGCACCCTCACCGGCCAATCTGAAATGACAGGCCATCGCCAACTCGCAACCGCCGCCCAATGCAAATCCGTTTACCGCAGCCACTATCGGTTTGGGACAATTTTCAATTTTATCAAATACCATTTCCTGTCCGCGTTTAGCCAATGCCTCTCCGCCTTCGGCACCCAACGTAAGAAACTCGGCAATATCGGCGCCCGCAACAAATGCTTTGGGTCCCGCGCCGGTTAGGATAGCGCATTTCATTGCGGCATTATTGTACACTTCATCAACGGCCGCACTCAATTCCTCAATCACCGTTTTATTCAGCGCATTTAATTTATCGGGCCGGTTGATAGTGATGGTGCAAATACCGTTTTCTAAATTGGTGAGTATTGTAGAATAGTTCATGAGTTTATTTATTGCTGTTTCGTAATTTATCTAACTGAGATACATCCCAATAGTCTTTTTGTCGATGTGAAAGAAGCTTTGATTCTCTTAATAATTCATAGGAGATAAATCTTAATTCAATATTTTCTGCGACTGTGTGAGCCGATATAGTTTTTTCCGCTTCATCAAAATTGATTGAGTTATGAATGAAAGTAAGAATATCAATTACATTTGGTCTGCTGCCAAGACTGCAGGTAAAGTAAGTTGTAAAATCCTGTTCTTTAATATCCGCAAACTCTTCTTCAGTGTAGCCCATACAAAGCATAGTATCAAAAAAACAATTCCTGTTTTCATTTGTAGGGGCTAACCAAATATCTAAATCTTCGGTGGCTCGGTGGTAACCATAAAAATTAACGGCATAACCGCCAATGCACATATACCTCAACCTGTTTTTTTGAGCACACTTTAAAAAATTCAAAAATTCAGGGTGTTCAATGTCCATAATGGAAATGCTTCTGAATGGTTACTTTTTTTGAAGAAGGGTTCAAAAAATCTTTATTATTTCTTTTTTGCAGTTCTGCCAATGCTTTTAATCTTTCGGACGCGTGATAGCAAATAAAAGTATTCCAGAAAATAATGCTCCTGCTCTTCAAAAGATTTAAATACTTTGACTCTCTTTTCCATACATCAAATTTAAAAACTTCTGTTCACTTTTACCCAATCTTTTATATATGCAGCAATATCGGAAGTAGTAGTGCCGGGTGCAAATAATTTGCCTACGCCCATTGCGTTCAAAGCCTTCATATCATCATCGGGAATAATACCGCCGCCGGTAAGCAATACATCATTCATTCCTTTTTCTTTCATCAATGCAATTACTTTCGGAAAAACGGTATTGTGTGCTCCCGAAAGAATGCTGATACCGATGGCATCCACATCTTCCTGCAAAGCGGCATTCACTACCATTTCAGGCGTTTGGCGAAGGCCGGTATAAATTACTTCCATACCTGCATCACGCAAAGCCGTAGCGATTACTTTGGCGCCGCGGTCGTGGCCATCCAGTCCTACTTTAGCAACTAAAACTCTGATGGGTCTGCTCATAGTGTAAACTTATGGTGCGAAAATACATTGTTTAAAATTCTTGTCCGACTAAACAGATGTAATCTTTAAGACGCCTCTATGACTTCACCCCGAACCCTTCTCCAAGAGAGTTGAGAGCAGAATCCTCACTCCATAAGGTTTTCCATGAATTCGAACATAATGCCGAAGGCATGTTATTTTTGTAGAAAATGCCTGTAATTGTTGGAATAAAATCCCCAAGGGATGATATCAATGCCACGCCTTCGGCGTTTTTATACAAAATAGCTACCCTCTTTCTATAATAATTACAACCCTTCGGGTTTATTGATCCTGTAATTTCCTTAAATAATATTTCTCCCGCAACGTAGCTTGAAGGAGAGAAGCAGAGTCTTTACTCAATTAGATTTTCGGCTAATTCTTTTGTTGAGGTGCTAAATCATTTATGAAACCGGTGTTTAATGAAGTCTGAAACCTCTCTTTTTTTTTGCTTACTACGCTGAACGTAGTTGTATATTTTTCCCCTTTGTTCTTTTGGCTTGAACCAAAAGAACAAAAAATTCAAGTCCCGGCGAATGCTCCGCCGCCGGAACGGCCAACGCACATGCAGACTCTAAAACTTCTCGGATGCTTTTCTTTCCGAAGAGAACAGCCGGAGGCACCCGCTTCGTGATATTGAACGACCCTGAAAGCGCTGTGTTCCCGGCTAAACTTCAACTAAGCACGGAGATTATTCAAACAGGCCGGGAACAAGGCGCTGATAGAGTCTTCTATTTTCAAGAAAAAATACAAATAGCACCTCAACAAAAGAATTAACCTGATTGCAGATTCAGATTTTCTATAAATTCGAATATTTTAATCTAATATTGATTCTTTAAGTTGTTGGGTTGTAAATTACGTCATGCAATTCAGAAAATTCGGAAATACAGATTTAACAGTTAGTGAAATTGGTTTTGGCGCCTGGGCTATTGGTGGTGGCGCAACTATTGGTACTACGGCTATTGGCTGGGGCGATGCGGATGATGACGTTTCAAAAAAGGCGATCCATCAATCATTGGATGCCGGTATTAATTTTTTTGATACGGCGGATATTTATGGTCTCGGCCATTCGGAAGATTTGATTGGCAAAACAATCGGTGATAAAAAAGATGTAATCATCGCTACTAAAGCGGGCAACGTAGCAAGAGATGAAAAATTTACCGTTGATTACAGCAGGGAATATATTTTAAACGCCTGCGAAGCAAGTTTACGAAGATTAAAAAGAAATACGATTGACTATTACCAGCTGCACACCGCCCGGTTAACGCATTTGCAAAACGGCGAATGCATTGAGGCTATGCAGCAATTGCAGCGTGAAGGGAAAATCCGTTATTGGGGATTGTCATTAAATACTTTTGACCCGCTGCCCGAAGCTGATTTTTTATTAGAAAATAATTTAGGTACAGGTTTTCAATTAGTATTAAATCTTATCAATCAAAAAGCATTACCAATATTAAAAAAAGCTTCGGCAAAAGGCTATGGTATTATTGCACGAATGCCCTTGCAATTTGGATTGCTTACGGGCAAGTTTGACAAGCAGGCTGAGTTCTCCGATAATGACCACCGCAAAAACAGGCTGACAAAAGAAATAATAGATGCGACCCTAAAAGCCACCGAGCCTGTTTGGCAACTTTGCAAAAAATATAATTGCAGTAAAACACAATTAGCGCTCAGTTATATTTTAAGTTACCCCGAAGTATCTGTTATTATTCCGGGTATACGAACACCCGAACATGTTCAATTAAATACAGAAGGTTTATTTTTATTAGAACCTGCTGACAAAGCCTTTATTGAAAATTTGGGCAGCAGTTCTTTTGTATCTTTAATGGAGATGATACAGAGGCAGGGGTGAAATATATTTTTAATTAAAAATGTATTAATTATTTAAAGGTCCGGCGCAAATTCATCAATCTGTATTTTCTTAAAATACCAATAGTCCATATCATTCAATATCATTTCAACTTTGAAACCGCCTTTGAAAACCGTTTCGTTAATCCCGCTTTTTGCAACTGCCCGGTAATTGCCGGTCACAGTACTTTCAGTTTCTTTCACATCGCAGTTAGCTATTGCACACTCCATAAGTTCAATTTCATCAAATACAGATTTAAAGCGATTTATCATTTCAAAAAATGATTCACGGGTTTCATACAGCTTGTCGTTAAAAACAAAGCCTTCCTTATCATAATCAATTTCATAAAACAGGTCACTCTTGCTGAAAATATCAGCGAATAAATTCTGCTCTACCATTCTTGAATTGTCATAGACCGGATCAGGATGAAATTCATCATAAATAAAATTACTTGACCACCCGGGCAAATTCATATCATCCATCTCATGTTCAAATAATTCTTCCGTTGTAAACCGATACAATTCCCTGTTGGAAATATTGGGGCTGCATACATCAAGATTAATACCACGCTCAGACAGATACTCATCCAAATCTTTCCATGCTTTATCTATATCATCGTCCGAAATTTCATTAACGGGTTTAAACTGCTCCGGCCGGCCAATTTTGTCAAACAGTTTAATTCTTTTTCTTTCGTCAAATTGTTTTTCAAAAGCCATTACATTTTTCAGGAACTCGTTTTCTACTTCGGCGGGTAATGGGGTTTCTCCATCACCGCCAAAATGACCGCCCTGCTCCAGCATGAGCTTCATTTTAAGAAAATCATTTTCAGCTTTCAGCTTTTCTTCTTCATTGAGGTGACTAAAATCTTCCATCTCTTTTAATTTAAACGGAAGCTACTAAAATTATCAACAAGTTTTTCAATACCCTCTCTTCACTGTTACATATTCTTACATTGCAAAAAAAATTCCGCATCTTTTAAAATAAATCTATGGCACAATTCGGACGGACCTGGTGGGGCGAGCAATGGTTAAAATCTTTGGACAGAATAGATTTTTCAAACCGTCTTCCCCGCGGCAGAAGCTACGCCAACAAGGGCATGGTGGCGTCGGTTAAGATAAATGAGAATATGGTGCAGGCCAAAGTAAAAGGAAGCCGGCCAAAACCTTATGACATTACCTTGATAGTGCCCCCGTTTTTTGATGAAGAGAAAAAGATTTTTATTGCCGGCATTAAGGACAATCCTTTAGTGGTTTCGCAACTGCTAAACCGCCAACTGCCAAAGGAATTATTAGACATCGCCGAAAAAAATAACATAAAAATTTTCCCGCAAAGCTGGCAGGATATAAAATTAAATTGTTCCTGCCCTGACTGGGCCGTGCCCTGCAAACACCTGGCAGCAGTAATCTATATCATTGCCAACGAAATAGACCAAAACCCTTTTTTAGTTTTTAACCTGCACCGGTTCGACCTGGTAAATGAGCTATCGGCCCATCAAATACAATTACAGGAACTGCAAACGGAAAATATTTTTTCTATTGAGGATTGCGTAGCTACCAAGAAAATAAGTACAGCCAAAAATAACAAAACTCCGGAGAAGCCTGATTTTTCACTAATAGAAAACCTGCTGCCCACATTACCTCTTTTATTTACCGCCAACCCGCTTTTTTATGACGGAGATTTCAGAACAATTATTCAAAATCATTACAGGCGGTTTGCAAAATATGACCGGGATTACTTAGCCCAATTAAAAAAAGAAAAAACTGTTTTATCAAACGACTACCGCTATTTTGATTATGAAGTAATAGCACATCAGACCGGAGAGTTGTCTTTTACCGCCAAAGATATTGACCGCAAAATTTATCCCGTTAAGAAAAATGATTTATTGATACTGCTGGCGCAAACCGAAAGCAAGCACTTAGATAATTACCGGGCTTCATTTGTATTGCTGTACCGCGTATTCCGGTTTTGCAATATTCTGGCGGAACGCGGCGCATTGCTTCCCCGGTTGTTTAAAGCAGATAAAGAATATTACCGCATTCAATGGATACCGGCATTAATAAATGCGAGTGTTAAAAAAGTATTTGACGATTTGCTGCAATGGTATCCTGATGAGCTAATTCAAATAAGCGATACCGCTACCATTGCTAAAAAGAAAAACCCAAAATCAAAATCTGTATTATTACCGGCAAAACCGGAAGAAGCTTTATCTCTGTTATGCGGCTTTTTTGCCAACTCGTCGGTACAGACCTGTTATAATAATGTAGGACGAATCGTTAAAACATCAAACAATGAAGGAAGAAAAATAAATGAATTATTTTTTGATAATGCGCCGCACCGTTTTGAAAGTTTTTCTGAAAAAGAAATACCTAATACGATACAACTATGGCTCAGTCGCTTTTACATCAGCAAAAAAGATTTCTCCCCCGTATTACAAATACATGAATCGGAGAATAACACCGGCTTTGAATTGGAAGTACTGATAAAAGATAATAAAGCCCCCATGCAACCGGTAGAAAGCCTGTTTGCTTTTATGAAAAAGGACAGCGACAAACAGTTTGCCGCTTTGAAAGACCTGCAGTTGCTCGCCCATTACCTGCCCGAACTGAATGATACGATTGCTTCCAAAGGCAAAAAAAAATTACACTACAGTTCTCAAACTTTCGCAGAAGTGCTTACCGGCATTTTGCCCGCCATCCGGCTGTTTGGTATTCAAACATTATTGCCCAAAAGTCTTCAATATTTGCTGAAGCCGCAGGTAACATTATCACTCAAAGCAAAAACAAGTAATAAAAAATATTTTTCAATTACCGAACTTTTAGATTATGATTGGAAAGTGGCGATGGGCAATAGTTTCCTGAGCAGTGAAGAATTTCTTAAACTGGCCGGCCAGGCCACCGGGCTTGTAAAGATCAGGGATCAGTATGTGATGATGAACCGTGAAGAGATAGAAAAAGTTATTAAAAAACTTACGCAACCTTCGGCGCCAAAAGTATTTACATTATTGCAGGCTGCATTGAGCGGCGACTATGAAGGAGCTCCGGTATTGGTGGATGAAAAACTGCGTGATAAAATTAACAGCATCTTAAAAGCGGACGTTACCGCATTACCGGTACAGTTGAAAGCACAATTACGGCACTACCAGGAGCGGGGCTTTAGCTGGTTATACAAAAATGCACAATTAGGTTTAGGTTCTTTGCTGGCCGATGATATGGGCCTTGGTAAAACTATACAGGTAATTACTGCACTGCAAAAATTTAAAGAAGAACAGGCTCTTAAAAACAAACCGGCCTTGGTAATAGTGCCCACTACTTTGCTGAGCAACTGGAAGTCAGAGATAGAAAAATTCGCACCATCATTGAATGCCATGATCTTTCATGGCGCCACCCGTAAAGCTGAATTTAAACAAGCCGATGTTGTAATTACTACTTATGGAATTGCCCGAACAGAAAATGAACGCTTGGTAAAACAACCTTGGTACGCAGTAATAATTGATGAAGCTCAAAATATTAAAAATACAGAAACAGCACAAACCAAAGCAGTAAAGAAAATAAAAGCGGATATAAAAATAGCCATGACGGGTACTCCTGTAGAAAACCGACTGATGGAATACTGGAGTATTTTTGATTTTGCCAACCCCGGGTATTTGGGTAATACAAATTGGTTTAATGAAGAATATGCCAAACCCATTGAAATAAACCAGGACAAAAAGCGATTGGAAAAATTCACAAAAATAACATCGCCCTTTATTATGCGGCGGGTGAAAACGGACAAATCCATCATCAGCGACCTGCCTGATAAAATTGAAAATAATCAAATATGCAACCTTTCTAAAGAACAGGCCGCTTTGTATAAAAGCATTACATACGACCTGATGCAGGAAGTAGAAAACGCTGAAGGAATAAGCCGCCGGGGTATTATTTTAAAACTGCTTACTATTTTAAAACAGGTTTGTAATCATCCGTTGCAATACCTTAAAAATGGCGATGCTTTAAAACCTGAGCAATCAGGTAAAATGATGCTGTTGCTGCAACTGCTGGAAACCATTTATGAAAATGGTGAGAAAGTGATGATATTTTCTCAATACAAAGAAATGGGAAGCCTGTTGCGTACCGTGATACATGAGCATTTTGGAAAAAAAGCATTGCAACTGCACGGAGGCAATACCCGCAAAGAAAGAGATGAGATGGTGCGGTCATTTCAAAACAACCCGGTGAGCGATACATTTATTTTAAGTTTAAAAGCAGGTGGTACGGGGCTGAACCTGACGGCCGGCAACCATGTTATTCATTACGATTTGTGGTGGAACCCGGCGGTTGAAGCACAGGCCACCGACCGTGCCTTTCGTATTGGCCAGCAAAAAAATGTAATGGTACACCGTATGATAACCAAGGGCACACTGGAAGAAAAAATTGACGACATGCTGCGCAGTAAAAAACAATTGGCCAACCTTACCGTTACCAATGGCGAAAAATGGATTGGTGAACTTAGTGACAGAGATTTGAAACAACTGGTAACTTTAGGAGACTAAAATAAAGATAGAAAATTTTAGTGACACCGGTATTCGATTCATAACCGGATGATAGAAATTAATTGATTTTATGCATCACGAGTTATCCAAAAAAGAAAAGAAAATTGCGAGGGCATGTATTGACAAAGGCCTTGATGCAGCATTTAAGGAAGGATTAGAAAATTGTGAAGGAATTATACGTGATTGGCGGCAAAGAAAATTCAGTTCGCATAAAGAAGCCTATCATAAAATATTCAAAGTTATTGCTGACCAAGATGAGGCTATTGCCCGCCGGTATGATGGATTAACCGGTTCAAGATACTTGGTAACGGTAGCACAATTATTTTTAGAGAAAGTAATTACGGAAGAAGACATTAAGGAATTTTCGGAAGAAACAAAAGCTGTGATACATTCTTTTGGAAAATAATTGAGGCTCCCTTTCTATTACAATACTTCAGCAACAGGCATTTCATCATAGGTTCTGCCTCCCAATTCGCGGCCGGCTTTCTTTTTATTGGTGCCGCCCCATTGTTTAAAAAAGAAAGAGACTCCTTGCTCAGCGCATTGTTGACGTATATCCCAAACCCAAGTTTCATTCATTGGTCTTGCTTTTCTGCCGCTTTCGCCACCAACAATTACCCAATTAATATTATCAAGTTTCATTTTAGCTAACGGGCCGATTAACGGTTCACAAGAAAGAAATTTTACTACAGCATTGGTTTCACGTAAAAAATCAATTCGATCCATTACTTTTTCGTTCTCTACCGATACGCCCATCCATATATTAGGCGTCCAGTTTAAATGATGGTGCAGTTCATAAAGTCGCTCGGCTCGTTTGGTTAATACCTGGTACGTATGTTGGGGTGTATCATTCATTACAGCAAAAACTTTCTGAATAAAAGACAACGGTACATCGGGATGAAATAAATCACTCATGGAATTTACAAAAACTACTTTAGGTTTTTTCCATTCGTATGGAATATTCAGCGCATCAGGGTGGATCCGCAATTCAAATCCATCTTTATATTTTTCAATACCCATTGCATGCAGTCGTTTTAGCCATTACTTCTGCATAGCAATACTTACAACCTGCTGAAATTTTAGTACAGCCTGTTGTCGGGTTCCAGGTCATTTCTGTCCATTCGATAGAGGATTGTGCCATTTTTAATTTTAATTCAATTTTTTTATTTTTCTATATACATTATCATAGGTAACTAGCGGTGAAGTTCCTTCATAATCTATCTCCTTAATTCTTTTCATATTTCGTAAGTATTCAGCTGCATGACTAGGAATATGACCCTCATTATAAACATACTCTAACATCGCAAAATTATCCTTTATTTGGCCACTTAAAACTTTATCCCTGATATTTGATTCGAATTCCTCAATTTTTGTAAGCTTTCTTTCCTCAAAAAGCGAAATTTGATTTTTAGATTTATCGTCATCAATATCAAAATTAGCTTCACCATTAATTTGATTCGGTTTCCATGCAATACATCAGAAACTTGTCAACAGCCCGTGGATGTGTTGCACCAAAAATTATTCCGTGAATATTTGCTCCTTTTCTTAAAGAAAATGGATATAGCTTCAATTTAGTATTTTCAGCGATTTTCTTAAGTAGATCAAGAATATTTCTATGTTTATTTTAATAAGCATTTACCAAATCACTCTGTATGCTTTGTTAATCTACAAACTCCAATACGACTGTAGAGAATAGAAAATCTTTCATATATCAATGTTCGATGACCTATTTAAAACTTCAATAGAAGACCAAACTAATGGATGCTGTTTTAGATCAATGCAATATTCAAAATTCCTTCGCCTTCATTTGTATTTGCTCTAAAATCAAGCATACTTTCGATCTATTACTTAAAAGTTAATCTGAATATCAAATTTTATATTTTCTATTCCCGCCATCATTTTGTTATAGTATGTTGATGTAACCTTATAGGTGTTTTCGCGGTTATCGTTTTTACAAAATAATTCACTTAAATATTTTAATTTTTTACTAAAGCATATATAATCTGATTCCGTAACGCTATTTGCTTTCAAATCATTATCAAATTCATTGTAAAAATGAGCAAAATTTTTATTTGTTAATCTTGATTTAGCATTGTGAAGCAACATTCCAAAAGTTGGTTGTTTTATCACCTGCCATCTTGAAACAGCAGCAATTCTTCCATTAAATTTTGGTTCATCAACTATCTTTTGCAATAATGTTTCCATTAAAGCTGGTTGAGCCCCGTCGCTAAAATTTTGCATTTCACCAGGTATACATGCATAGAAAATTTGTTGCTCTTCAAAATTACACCGCCCTAATGGTATTTTTTTTACTAAATGGTCAGGAACATATGAACAGCGTGAAATATTAGAACAAATTTCTCCTTCATCTAACAATGAAGCTCTTATCAAAAATGGTGTACGCTTTAATTGCCACCAGTTAAAAGGGGTTTGATTGATTAATATATCTATTGTTGAATTAATCTCATTTTCTGTAATCTCATAATTTAAAAGAAGTTTTTCAAACAAGGTTTTATATTCTTCATAAGTAATGATACCCATAGAATAGATTGTAATTATTTTTTGAAAAATAAACTAAAAAATTAAGAACTCTTTCAAAACAACCTCCCCTGCCCGCCCGGTACTCTAAACTTGGTTGTATCCAGGCTCCATTCCTCCGCATTCATCTTGTACAGTTTGCCGTACTTTTTATATTGCTGTGCTACCATGGTGGCTATATGTCCTTCGCCGCGCATACGTACACCCCAGCGGGTATCGTTTACTTTGCCATCGTGGCTCTGCTCTATCAGGTGCCACACTTTATCGGCATGGTTCGGAAAGTTTTTGTACAACCAATCATGAAATAAAAATTTTATAGCGCCATTTAGTCTTATAAAAGTATAGGCTGTAAACGTGGCGCCGTTATCCGCCGCTTCTTTCATAATGCGCTGCATCTCGTGTTCGTTCAATCCCGGTATCATCGGCCCCATCATAATACCCATGCGTACACCGGCGTTGCTCAATTCGTTTATTACTTTCAGTTTTTGTTTGGCGGTAGTGGTACGCGGTTCCATAATGCGGCGTAAGTCTTCGTTAAAAGAAGTAATGGATACCATGGCCGATACAATTTTTTTCTTGGCCATCTCCTGCAACACATCTTTGTCTTTCAGTATCCAGCTGTTTTTTGTCAGTATACCTACGGGCTGATTAAATTCATTACATACTTCCAGTAAGCCTCTTGTCAGTCGGTAAGTTTGTTCGGCGGGTTGGTAACAATCGGTATTGCCGCTGAGCATAATGGGTGTGGCATCCCACTTGGGGTGCATCAGAAATTTGCGCAGCAGTTGCGGTGCGTTTTTCTTGATGATGATCTTTTGTTCAAAATCAAGTCCCGCACTATAACCCCAGTATTCGTGTACATTACGTGCATAGCAATAAATACAACCGTGCTCGCAACCGGCGTAGGGATTCATGCTGTAACTCATGCCCACGTCTTTGCTCTCTACTTTGTTTACAATGGTTTTGCTTTGTTGTTCTATATATTGTGTGGGCAGGTTAGCTGCTTCCCAATCATCAATACCTTCTATATGTTCTCTTGTCGTTTCATTTTTCAGAAAACGGTTTTTGGTATTGAATTGTGCGCCTCGGCCGGCTATATAGGCGGCCCCCTCCCCGCCTCCCCCTGAGGGGGAGGAGTTTGGTAGACTCTGATTTTGCGAAGCTACTTTGTGATGGTCTTGCTTTAATTGCTTTGATACCCCTTTCTGCAAATCAGTGGAGGGCTTAGATTCGTTTTCCATAATATTTTTGTTAGCTATTAATGATTATTATTTTTTAATTGACAATTTCGAAAAGCGTGGCTTGTGTGCAGGCAGTCCTCCCCCTTGGGGGGAGTTAGAGGGGGCTGAACAGTTCCCCCTGCTTAATTGCCACAGGCAAATTCTGAAATTCAAATCGCTGCACAATTTGATATTTCAATTCTCCGACGGGTCGTTTCAGCAGCAGCATTGCATCAGCAATAAATCTTCCTGTAAAATGTTTGTTGCTGTATTCCTGCCATCCTTTTTCATATTGCCAAGGCATTAATTTGCGGGCAATGGTGAGATGCGGCTCCATAATAAAATGAGGTTTGTTATCATTATCTAATTTCATGAGTTGCTGTGTTTCGCTTCGTATTTGTTTTATCAAATTCTGTATCGGCACTTTCGATGTTACATTAATATATATGGTATGCGCCGGGAAACTGCCGAAGTCTTTTAATTCAATTTTAACGGCATGATAACCCATGGCAATTGTTTTTAACCGGTTGGTGATGCGATCCTCCATCATTCCGTACTGTGTAAAAGTGACCAATGATAAATGCGGCCGGCCGCCGGCCTTCTCGGCTTTGTAGGTTTCTTTAAATTCTTTTTTTACCTGCAAAATTTTATTGCTCAATTCTTCATGCGGACTCAGTACCAGCAAGTACTCGAATACCCTGTAGCCGGGAATGGTGTTGATGATTGTTTTCATGATCTTTAGTTTTAGTGTTTTTTTTGAACCACGGAGGCACGGAACATCACGGAGAGTCTCTGTGTTACCTCGTGTCTTTGTGACTCTGCGGTTTGCCCTATTTTTTTATCCAAAATTTGATCGTCCAAATATTTTAGCATAAATTTACTAAAATATTTAGTTTACTAAATTATTTTTTTCATCTTTATTTTTTGAAATACTATTTCATCATTATACTGCTGCATTCAGCGGGGAACCGGCAGTGAGGTAAAAACATTTTTATGGAAGGGGAAGAATTTTTCGGAGCGGCCTTTAAAGGTTCAAAACAGTTCAGTCAGCAAAATATAAAGACAGCCAACGCCACAGGCTTTGGTGCAGCCGCGGATGATTATGCCGAAAGAGGCATTGATCTGAACGAGCAATTGATTAAAAATAAACCGGCTACTTTTTTCTTTCGTATGAAGGGCGATGCGATGGAAGGTGTAGGTATTTTTAACGGTGATATATTGATTGTAGACCGGTCGTTGAAATTAGCCAACGGAAAAATAATTGTAGCCATACTAAACGGCGAACTGTTGGTGCGTCGGTTTCATAAAAACTTTTCATCCGCTTTCCTGGTACCGGAAAACAGCCGGTTAAAACCCATTAACCTCTCCGAGTTCAGCGACTTTGCCGTATGGGGTGTGGTTACGTATGTAATACATGCGTTGTGAGGCAGAGAAAAAGTAAGTAGTGCTGCGCAAACAATTTGTAGGTTATCAAAAACGGCAGGCAGTGCCTGCCAAATTGATTGACCAATATTTCATGCAACGCAATCTGTTAAAAAATAAAAATCAATCTTTACACCGGCCTCAATAACTTTGGACCGTATGAGGCGATTTCTTTTTTTTATTTTTTACTTTTTACTTTTCACCACTGTAACCGGCTTTGCACAGCTGCCGCCCGTAGGGCAGTGGCGGGAGTACCTGCCGTACAACAGCGCCATTGATGTAACAGCGGGCAATGATAAAATATATTGCGCCACACCTTACAGCTTATTTACCGTAAATACGAAGGAGAATTCGGTAGAAAGACTGAGCCGCATAACGGGGCTGAGCGAAACGGGTATCAGCGCCATCAAATATGACGAAGCCAATAACAAATTGGTGATTGCTTATACCAACAGCAATATTGATATCCTGTTCCGCAATGATATTTTTAATATACCCGATATAAAACGCAAAGCAGTAAGCGGCGACAAAGCCGTGTATCATATTTACCCGTTGAATAAAAAATATTACCTCTCTACCGGTTTGGGTATTGTAGTAATGGATGGCGAAAAATATGAAACCAATAATACCTGGATTATAGGTAACACCGGGAATACGGTTCGTGTAAACGGGTTGACAAGTGATGCTTCCTTTTTTTATGCAGCCACGGAAGACGGATTGAAAAAAGCGCAGGTTACTGCAGGCAATCTTTCCAATTATACAAACTGGCAATTACTGACCGGCAGTAACGGCCTAAGTACAGGCGCCTGTAAGGCGGTTGTTACGATAAATAATAAAATTGTTGTTTCAAAAAACGATTCGTTATTTATACAAACCGGCAATAACTGGAACCTGTTGTATGCAGACGGATGGCCGGTAATAAGTCTGAACAGTACCGGCAATAAATTGGACACTCTGTCAACGCAGAGCCACAGGCGAAAGTAAGGTGACTATACTGAATGATAACGGGACGATTGAAAGAACAATGACTCAGCCCGGAGTAATTTCTTTTCCGCGTAAAGCCATCTTGTTTAATAATGATTATTGGATCGCCGATCAGTTTGGCGCTTTGTCAAAATTTACTGCTACTGATTTTGAAGTATACAAACTCAATTCACCCGAGGCAACGGCAAGCGGCGAAATGCTGGTACGCAACGGAATATTTTATGCGGCAGCCGGCGAAGTAAACAGCAGTTGGAATTATCAATTCAACGGCAACGGTATTTACAAATTCGCTGAAGGCAGTTGGACCAACTACAATCGATTTAATAATTCCGCACCCGATTCATTGTTCGATTTTATAACAGTAACAACAGATCCTATAGATGAATCGATATGGGCGGGTTCTTTTGGCGGCGGTCTTTTGCATATAAAAAAAGACAACACAGCAGAAGTGTTTAAACAAAATTCGCCGCTGCGTGCACCCTTTGGCGATCCCGGCAGTTACCGTGTTTCGGGTTTGGCATTTGATAGTGAAAATAATTTATGGGTTTCCAATTTCGGCGCGGTGCAGCAATTGCATGTTCGTAAAAATAACGGTAACTGGAAATCATTTTCTATTCCGTTTGGTTTGTTTGGAGATGCCGTATCGCAAATACTGATTGATGATAACAATTTTAAATGGATCGTTTGTCCTTTAGGAAACGGGCTGGTTTGTTTTAATGATAACAATACCATTGATAATATTGCCGATGACCGCTGGAAAATATACAGGGGCGGCGCCGGCAACGGAAATCTTCCGAGTGGAGAAGTATTTTGCATTGCAAAAGACAAAGAAGGATTTATTTGGGTGGGTACTGCCGATGGTATCGGCGTCATTCAGTGTACACAGGAAATTTTTTCGCCGCAGGGATGCGAAGCAGTATTACCGATAGTACAACAGGGAAATTTCGCCGGTTTTTTATTTAAAGGAGAAGAAGTAAGAAGTATAGCAGTAGACGGCGCCAATAGAAAATGGGTGGCTACAAAAAACGGCGTGTGGTTAATAAGCGCCGACGGCGAAAAAGTATTATTTCGTTTTACAGAAGAAAATAGCCCGTTGCTGAGCAACGATGTAAAACAAATTGCCATTGACGGCAACACGGGCGAAGTATATTTTGCTACACTAAAAGGAATTTGTTCTTTCAGAAGTACGGCTACTGAAGGCGGTGAAACAAATACGGATGTATTGGTATTTCCCAATCCTGTACCGCCCGGTTATAACGGCACTATCTCCATTCGCGGATTGGTAAATAATGCGGTGGTTAAAATTACTGAATTGAACGGAAGATTAGTTTATCAAACAAGAGCATTGGGCGGGCAAGCCGTATGGAACGGAAAAGATTATAAAGGAAGAAAAATTGCAAGCGGCGTTTATCTAGTATTGGTTAGCGATGACGGCAGAATGGAAAAAACAGCGACGAAGATTGTTTTTATAGCGAAGTGAAAATCCGTTTTGAGTATACAGTATTTAGTATACAGATACGAGCCTTAATTTTTATTTTTTTGGTTTTTGACTTTTAATTTTTGACTTTTTACCTCCTACTTCATCAAATACTCTTTCAACTCTTCATAATCGGCTTTTATCAAAACAGATTTTTTTTCTTTGTTCATTATACCGGCTATCGATGCAGGCACAGGTACTTGTATATTTAATACTTCCTCGATACTCTCCGGGAATTTAACCGGGTGCGCCGTTTCCAATACAATTCCTTTTTCATCTTCCACTTCCTGCTGATATTGCCTGAGTGCCAAATAACCCACCGCACCGTGCGGGTCAAGCAAGTAATTATATTTTCGGTAAACACCTTTCAGTGTTTGCTTTGTTTCATCATCGGAAATGCTTGTGCTGCTCAATACATTTTTCAGCGAAGCGAAATCTTTATTAAAAATTTCAAGTATGCGTACAAAATTGCTCGGGTCGCCTACATCCATCGCATTGGAAATGGTAGCTACCGCTTTTTTAGGTTGGTAGTTTTGTGTTTGTAAATATTCGGGTACAATATCATTGGCATTGCAAGCCGCTATAAAATGTTTTACCGGCAAGCCTGATTTATATGCCATCAACCCGGCGCAAATATTTCCGAAGTTGCCGCTGGGTACCGAAAAAATCGGCGGATTATTTTTGTCCATCCATTGCTGATAAGCAAAGAAATAATAAAACTGCTGCGGCAACCATCTTGCCACATTAATAGAGTTGGCAGAAGTAAGAAACAGTTTTTTATTCAAGTCACTATCAGTAAAAGCCTGCTTCACCATTCGTTGGCAATCATCAAAAGTGCCATGTACTTCCAGCGCATGAATATTTTTACCAAGCGTAGTCAATTGTTTTTCCTGTACACTGCTTACTTTGCCTGCCGGATAAAGAATCACTACATCCACACCGGGTACATCATAAAAACCATTGGCTACGGCGCCGCCGGTATCGCCGCTGGTAGCAACTAATACCGTTATTTTTTGTTTGGTGTCTTTTACAAAATAACCCAAGCAGCGGCTCATAAATCTTGCTCCCACATCTTTAAACGCCAAGGTAGGTCCGTGAAAAAGCTCCAATGAAAAAACATTGTCACTTATTTTTACCAAAGGAAAATCAAAATTGACTGTTTCTTTTACAATTCGTTTTAATTCATCAGCCGGAATAGTGTCGCCTGCATAAGGCTGAATAACTTTGAAAGCAATTTCTTCTTTAGACAAATTATTTATGTCATTAAAAAATGATTCAGGCAATACAGGAATGCTCTCCGGGAAATACAAACCTTTATCAGGCGCTTGTCCTTTAATCGTTGCTTCTTTAAAATTTACTTTGGGCGAATTATTATTGGTGCTGTAGTAATTCATAAAACTAATCCTTAATTATTTTTACTCCTTCATTATTAATAGTAGTTACATAGGTATGATACGGCAACCCGATTCTGTCATATACGCCTTTCATTTCAGTTTCTACCGCTGTCGCCGTTACTTCATCTTTGCTCAGCATAAAGATAGAAGGGCCGCTGCCTGAAATACCGCCGCCTAATGCGCCGGCTTCCTTACTTCTTTTCTTCAGTTCATCAAAACCCGGAATTAAAATACTGCGTACGGGTTCTATAATTACATCTTCCAATGAGCGACCGATTAATTCATAATCATTTTTCATAAAACCGGCTACAAGACCGGCGATATTTCCCCATTGCCTGATGGCGTCTTTCAGCAAAACTTCTTTTCGTAAAATTTGTCTCGCATCGGAAGTACGCACTTCTATTTGCGGGTGTACAACTGTTACAAATAATTTGGGTGCGGGGACAGGAATAATATCCAATGGAAATATGGAACGTATTAATGTAACGCCGCCATAAATACATGGTGCAATATTATCGGCATGTTTTACACCGCTTGCTACTTTCTCGCCGTACATCGCAAAGCGTACCAAATCTTCTTTCGAAAAAATATTTCCCAGTAAATGATTGGCGGCTACCACAGCACCCGCCGCACTGGCGGCGCTGGAACCAATACCGCTGCCCGGTTTTATATGCTTGTGAATAGTAATATCAAATCCGATATTCGTTTGCAGCTCATTCATCATTTCCAATAACGGCGCACCCGCTGTATTCTGCGCCGGATCCGACGGTAACTGATAACCATCGGCACTTGTAATAACAATCTTTTTTTCGTTCAGCAGTTTTACTTCCATTATGTCATTGGGTTCGTGCAGGCAAAGACCCAACACGTCAAACCCGCAAACAATATTTGCCACAGTACCCGGGCAGGAAACTTTTACCGATAAAGCTCCGCCGCTATCTCTACTGTCAGGGTGATATTTCTTTTGAATAAGATTGAACATAATTTATAAAACTGTTTTGACTTTTTTGCGGGAAGTCGGTAAGACTACAAATAAAAGTTTATTAGTTTTAATTCTTTCCTCCCTTCCTCCCTCCCGCCTTATCGGCTATTAATCAAACAACATTTTTGATATAACCTATTGTGTTAAGCTACATGCAAATTGTCAATTATTGACTCTTGCAAATTGCTCATTGCCTGTTGCCAATTGCTTATTGCTTATTGCCAATTGCTACTTCTGCCAACATAACATCAATTCTTCGAAGCTCGTATAATATCTGCAAATACACCGGCAGCAGTTACATCGGCGCCTGCACCGGCTCCTTTCACTACCAGCGGTTGCTCGGTATAACGATTGGTATAAAACAACACCACATTATCCTTTCCGTATAAATGATACAAATCGTGTTGCGGATTGATATGCTGCAATCCAACCGATGCTTTACCGGCGCTGCCATCTGCGGAATTATTATACGATGCGACAAATTTTAATTTGCAATTTTCTTTTACCGCCGCGTCGTATAATTTTTTAAAATGCGCTTCGTGCTTTTCCATTTCTTTATAAAAATCTTCCACGGTTCCCTGCATGCAACTTTCCGGCAAAAAAGAATTACACGTAATATTTTCCATTTCCAATTGCTCGCCTGATTCCCTGGCGAGAATCATAATTTTCCGCATCACATCTTTGCCGCTCAAATCCAATCTCGGATCGGGTTCGGTATATCCTTCCTCCTGCGCTTGTCGTACAATGGTTGCAAAATTTTTTTCTCCGTTATAATTATTAAAAACAAAATTGAGCGTACCGCTGAGTACGGCCTGCATTTTATTCACCACATCGCCGCTGCGCAATAAATCATTCAATGTACCGATGATGGGTAAGCCTGCTCCTACATTTGTCTCAAACAAAAACCGGCAATTAAATTCTCTTGCAAGGTCTTTCAATTTTTTATAATAATTGTACTCCGCAGATGCAGCTACTTTGTTACAAGCCACTACCGAAATACTTTTTTGCAATAACCGGTCATACACTCTCGCCACCTCATCATTGGCAGTTACATCGGCCAATACGCTGTTGCGCAGGTTTTTTTCTTTTATAATATTGATAAAAGCGTCAAGCTGCATAGGCTGGCCGGCATTCAGTAATTCTTTCCAATTTTTTAAATCAATTCCTTCATCATTAAAAATCATTTTTTTACTGTTGGCAATACCGGCAATACGAACCTGCAAACCCAAATGCTCCTGTAAATAATTTTGCTGCGACAAAAATTGACCCAGTAATCTTTTACCAACATTACCCGCACCTATAATAAAAAGATTGACTTGCTTATAGGTTGTTTCAAAAAATTCTTCATGCAATACGTTGATTGCTTTTTTTACATCGCCCGCGGAAATAACGGCGGAGATATTTCTTTCGGATGAACCCTGTGCAATGGCCCTGATATTTACACCGTTGCGACCCATTACGCCAAACATTTTTCCGCTGATACCCGGGTGGCTCTTCATGTTATCGCCAACCAGTGCGATAATAGCGAGGTTATTTTCTACAACTAACGGTTCTACTTTTTCAGTAGCTATCTCAAACGCGAAAGTACTGTCGATTATATTTTTCGCTTTACCCGCATCATCTTCATTAATGGCTACACAAATGGAATGCTCCGAAGAACTTTGCGTAATAAGAATAACATTTATTTTTTCATTACTTAGCGCTTCAAATAATCTTTTACTGAAACCCGGTATGCCCACCATACCGCTTCCTTCCAGGCTTAACAATGCAATTTTATTGATGCTTGAAATACCGCAGACGGTACTGCCCGCAACACCCGCAATATTTTGAATCGCTTCATCGTGTATCACCGTACCCGCATCTTCGGGCTGAAATGTATTTTTTATCCATACCGGTATATTTTTATTCATCACCGGTTGTATGGTTGGCGGGTAAATTACTTTGGCGCCGAAATGCGAAAGCTCCATCGCTTCGCGGTAAGATATCTGCGGAATATGTTTTGCATTGGCTACCAATCTCGGATCGGCAGTCATCATACCGCTTACATCGGTCCATATTTCCAATACGGCAGCATGTAAAGCGCCGGCCAATATAGCCGCTGTATAATCGGAACCGCCCCTGCCCAATGTAGTAGTGGCTTTTGTTTCATCCGTAGCAATAAAACCGGGTACAATATATAAACCCGCTTTTGTATCATTGATAAATTGTTTTACCGTCGCATTGGTTTTTTCAAAATTAACGGCGGCATTACTGAAATTAGCATCCGTAGTAATTAACTCTCTCGCATCTTTCCATTTATTATTGGTACCGGCAGCGGTAAAAGCCGCTGAAATAATTTGCGATGAAAGCAATTCCCCGTAACTCACAATTCTATCCTTAGTACGGGGCGATAATTCGCCCAATAAAAAAATACCGTTGCAGATATCTTCAATTTCGTTGCAGTGTTTTTTTACCATGCTTAATACGCTGCTTTGGTTGGTAATAGGGATTAACGCTTTTACCGTTTCCAAATGCCGTTGCTCTAATAGCCTTAATTTTTCTTTATATGATTCATCACCGGCAGCGGCTAACGCACCGCTTTGTAATAATAAATCAGTAATGCCGCCCAGTGCGGATACCACAACTATCGTCGAGTCATTTTGAATTGCTTTTTGAACGATGCTGATTACCTTATTTATATTTTCCGCATTTGCTACCGATGATCCGCCAAATTTTAAAACCTGCATATACTGTTTATTAGAATGATTGTGTTGAAATAATAGAAACTTTGTTTTTGTGCTGAAGGCTTTTGAAGCCCCGAAAGGTAATATGGAGATGTGCAACCCTTAACGGGTTGTTGTAATAGTGATAGTTGTAGCTGTAAAAACTACAGGGGAAGAAAAGGAAATAATATTTGTTGTATGTCTTATCACTTTTTATTAAGATGTTCAAAAGTAAAACCCCTGCGTTATATAACAATCGTTAGTGATATGATTTTTTTAATAACGACTGTAAGTTTAGGAAATCATTACACGATGAACAGGAGTTACCCGGCTTTACCGCACGGCATTAAGCTTCTTTTTGTACTTTTACAAACCACGATTGCCTTGCCTCTATTTTTTTACAGGACAAACTTTTATAATTAATGTATTCGCCATCATCTGCTGCATTAAAGCAGTTTAATAATGAAGTAGGGCTGAAATTTCAGTTGTACAACAGTTTATTTACGTCGTTACCTTTTCACCGCATTGAAAAGACGGGCATCTTGCTTTCCCTTTTATTAACCATTTGCGAAGACGGTTTTAAGAAAAACCAAAGCCCCTCACAAATTATTGATGAGTTTTTTGCAAAACATACTTCCATTACCGATGAAAGAGAGAAGTTGGATATGCTTTTCCGGTTTGTACAATATGTAGAGCGGCAGGTTGTATTATTCGATTCGCTGGAAGACGCCGCCTTTACTAAAATAAATGACATGGGAGGTACAGGTACGCTGAAACATTTGTCGAGCGAAGTAGCCGTTGCCAATGCTGAAACCAAATTGACAGAAAAGCTAAAAGACTTCTCGGTACAAATGGTATTGACGGCGCATCCTACACAATTTTATCCCGGTTCCGTGCTGGGTATTATCAATGATATGGCGAAAGCTATTGGTGACAACAATGTGACCAATATAAATATGTACCTGCAGCAATTGGGCAAAACACCTTTTTTGAATAAACAAAAACCTACGCCCTACGATGAAGCCGTGAGTTTGATATGGTATCTTGAAAATGTTTTTTATGCCGCGGCAGGTAATATAGTATCTTATTTAAAAAGTCAATTTGCCGATGCGATGGATGACGGTCACCCGATTATTAAAATGGGCTTTTGGCCCGGCGGCGACCGCGACGGAAATCCATTTGTAAATGCTGAAACTACATTGAAGGTAGCTGAAGCATTGCGCGGCTCCATTATAAAATGTTATTACCTGGAAATACGAAGAATGAAAAGAAGGTTGACTTTTAAAGGTGTTGATACGATACTTACCGAGCTGGAGACCAAACTGTATGATAATATTTTTATACCCGGGCATCGTACATCTATTAATACAACTGAAATAACGGATGCGCTGAAAAAGATTCGTGATATTTTAGTTTATGACCACAACAGTTTGTTTGTGCATTTGGTAAATAACCTGGTTAATAAAGTAAATATATTTGGTTTGCACTTCGCTACCCTTGATGTGCGACAGGAAAGCAGTGTACACGGTAAAGTATTACAGGCCGTTGCTGATAAGGAAAATATTTTATCCGCCAACTACAGTTCATTGAGCAATGAAGAAAAAATAAATGCACTGACAAAAATTTCTTCACATGCCAATGCGGACAATTATGCTGATATAATAAAAGATACGTTGGACAGTATTACCGCCATAAAAACCATTCAGCAATACAACGGCGTGGCCGGTTGTCATCGCTATATCATCAGCCAGTGTACAAGTGCCTTGCATGTAATGGAAGTGTACGGGCTTATTTCTTGCCGGCGGTTGGAAAACAGAATGAACTGAATATTGATATTGTTCCGCTGTTTGAAACCGTAGAAGATTTGCAAAACGCGGCAGACGTTATGAAGACTTTATATGAAAACGAAACTTATAAAAAGCATTTGCTGAGAAGAGGCAGGCGGCAAACGATTATGCTTGGTTTTTCGGATGGCACCAAAGACGGCGGTTACCTGATGGCCAATTGGGGTATTTATAAAGCCAAAGAAGAGCTGACAAAAATAAGCCGGCAATATGAAATTGATATTGTTTTCTTTGACGGACGCGGCGGCCCGCCGGCAAGAGGCGGCGGTAAAACGCATAAGTTTTACGCCTCCATGGGAAAAAATATCGCTAATAAAGAAATTCAATTAACTGTACAGGGGCAAACCGTAAGTTCCAACTTTGGTACGGTTGATTCAGCTAAATATAATATTGAACAATTGCTGCACGCCGGCATTTCCAATGACATTTTTTCTACAAGAGAAATAACATTGGAACAACATGAAGAAGTATTGCTTCAGGAATTATCCAAAGAAAGTTTTCAGAGTTATATCAGTTTAAAAGAGCATCCCTACTTTATGCAATACCTGAATGAAGTAAGCCCGTTGAAATTTTACAGTGAAACCAATATAGGCAGCCGCCCGGCCAAGAGAGGCGCTGCGGGAAGACTTACGCTAAAAGACCTGCGGGCCATTCCCTATGTAGGCGCATGGAGCCAGTTGAAACAAAATGTAACCGGCTATTACGGCGTGGGCAGTGCCTTGCAGGCATTGGATAAACAGGGAAAATTTAATGAAATAAAAAACTTGTATACGCATTCATTGTTTTTTAAAACATTGATGGATAATTGCGAGATGGCAATGAAGAAATGCTTCTTTCCGTTGACGGCACATCTTTCCGAACATAAAATTTACGGCGAAATATGGCACATGATACACAATGAATTTTTGCTTACACAAAAATATATGTACCGGCTTACCGGTCATACGGAATTAATGGCCGACTACCCGGTAGAACAATTATCGATACAAATGCGGGAACGAATTGTACTGCCGCTGAGTACCATACAGCAATACAGCATCAGTAAAATATCCGCAGCCGAAGAAGCGTTGCGGGAAATGCCGTTGAAAGATTTTTACCAAAAATTAATTATACGCAGCTCATTCGGAATAATTAATGCGGCAAGAAATTCAGCATAGAAGAACCGGAGCGTACATTTATTCTTTGTACAGCAGTATAAAAATACCTGCAAAATGACAACTTCACTAAAAAGAACAACATCCTATAATTTGGATTTTCAAAATCTTGTCAGGCTGCTTGACGCTGATTTAAAATTGCGTGACGGAGAAGATCATTCATTCTATTCTCAATTTAACAAAATAGATAAAATAAAAAACGCAGTAGTATGTTATGCAGATGATTTGCCTGTCGGTTGCGGCGCATTTAAGGAGTATGATGAAACAACGGTAGAAATTAAAAGAATGTTTGTACAACCTGAATTGCGCGGCAGGGGAATTGCGGGGACCATTTTAAAAGAGTTGGAGCGATGGGCCGCTGAAATAAATTATTCATCAGCTGTTTTAGAAACAGGAAAAAGACAACCCGAAGCCATTGCACTCTATCAAAAAGCGGGTTATACAATAATACCGAATTTCGGGCAGTATGAGAATGTTGAAAACAGTGTATGTATGAAGAAGGGGATTAGATAAATTTATTTCTTCAAATATAAATTTCCATCTCTTACAAAGCCCTGTCCAAGTGCGTGTATCCGCCATCTACATGAATTAACTGACCGGTTGTATGACTTGATTTTTCAGACAAAAGAAAAGCGACCGTATTGGCGATTTCTTCTGCAGTTGTCATTCTTTTTCCCAACGGAATTTTATCGGTTATTTGTTTCAACTTCTCTTCGGGAATATCAAAGGTGTTAATCCAGCTTTCATACAAGGGTGTAAAACATTCGGCTACAATCACTGCATTTACACGAATACCGTATTTCAATAATTCAACGGCCCACTCTCTTGTCAATGCATTGCGGCCGCCGTTGGATGCGGCATACGCAGAAGTATTACCCTGCCCGGTCTCGGCAGTTTTAGACCCGATATTTACAATAGTGCCTTTTGTCTTTTTCAATTCGGGTAATGCAAAATGAGCCGTCAAATAATAATGCACAAGGTTCTTGTGCAGCGATGACATAAATTTTTCATAACTGCCGCTTTCCAAACCTATGCTGTCGTTTACACCGGCGTTATTTACCAGGCCATCAATACGGTCTGCTTCGGCCACTACTTTTTTTACGGCTCTTTCACATTCTTCAGGCCTTATTAATTCCGCCGTAATATATTTTGCTTTCCAGCCGGCACTTTCAATTTCTTTTACAGCGGCTTTATTATCTTCTTCATTTCTTCCGATAATAAACGGCACGGCGCCTTCTGCGGCAAGTACTTTAGAAATACCCAAGCCGATACCTTTTGCACCGCCGGTAACTATTATTACTTTATTATTTAATTGTAAATCCATTTGTGTTTTTATAAAAGATAAAAATCAATTGCGTTCTGTCCCCAAAATTTATTTTGCTCTTCACTTGAAAATTTAGAATAATAGCGGCGAACAATAGTATACACTTTATTGTACGATGAGGCCAACAAACAAACCGGCCAATCGCTGCCGAACAGGAGACGGTTCATACCAAATGCTTCGGTAACAACATCCAAACAATACAAAAAATCATTCTCACTCCAATTCTTCCAATCGGCTTCCGTTACCATACCCGATACTTTGCAATACACATTCGGATAAGCGGCCGTTGCTCTTATACCTTCTTCCCATGCTGAAAAATCATTTTTCTTAAAATTCGGTTTTGCCAAATGATCTATAACAAAAGGCTGCTTCGGAAAACGTTTTATAAATTCCACGGCATATTTCAACTGCTTTGGAAAAATTAATATATCATACGTAAAATTATACTTCGCTAATTTTTCTATTCCCCTGCAAAAATCATCTCTTAATAAAAAATCATCCTGCGGCTCCGCCTGCACAATATGACGGAAGCCTTTCAGCTTTTTATATTTACTAAAATACTCCAATCCGTCTTCTATGTTGGCTGCTTTTAAATCAACCCAACCCACTACTCCTTTGATCAAATTATTTTCTTCCGCCAATTGCAATAAGAAATGAGTTTCTTCTTCGCTTTGATCGGCCTGCACGGCTACACAACCTTCTATATTGTTTTCCTGCAGCAGCGGAACTAAATCAGCAGGCAAAAAATCCCGTTGAATAATTTTCATATCATCGGTAATCCATGCATCTTTTACCGGGTGGTATTTCCAAAAATGCTGATGGCTGTCTATATTCATGGCAACTCAAATATTTTTTCCATCAGCATCCATTTCTCTCCCGGTGCGGCATAAGGCAATGCCTGCTGATATTTCCACATTAACGCTTCCCATTCCTGTACTTTTATATTCGCTGCATCCATTGCGTCTTTTTTCTCAAAAGAAAAATTTTCATCTGCTTCAATAATCATAAACAATCGATTACCGATACAATAAATATCCAGCGCCGCAATACCCGAGTCCTTGATGCTTTTAATTATCTCGGGCCATACTTGCCGGTGATATGCTTTGTATTCAGCTATCAACTTTTCGTCATCTTTTAAATCCAGCGATAGAGAATATCTTTTCATATGTCAATAGTGAGTAGTGAATGGTGAATATCACCAGAACTTCTTTTGATATTCCCTATTATAAATAATCAGGTAACAGTCTAAAATTAATTGTTTGGAAGCATTATTCACTGCTGACTATTCGCCACTCACTTTCCCCATGCCACAGCTACTTGCTTACTTGTTCCCAATCCTTCTATACTTAATTCTATTGTATCGCCGGGTTTTATATATACCGGCTCGGGTTTAATACCCAAACCCACGCCGGGCGGAGTACCCGTACTTATTACATCGCCCGGCAGCAGCGTCATAAACCTGCTGATGTAATGTACCAAAAAAGGAATTTTAAAAACTAAGTTGGACGTATTACTGTTTTGGTATTTTTTTCCGTTAACCGTTAACCACATTGACAAATTATTTACATCGGTAATCTCATCAGGCGTTGCCATGAATGGACCCAGCGGTGCAAAACTATCACAGCCTTTTCCTTTGGACCATTGACCTCCGTGTTCCAATTGAAAAGCTCTTTCGCTATAATCATTATGCAAGCAATAACCGGCTACATGATCCATCGCATCTTTTTCTTCTACATAAGCCGCTTTCTTACTGATTACAAAAGCCAGTTCAACTTCCCAATCTGTTTTGTTACTGTCTTTCGGAATCACCAGCTTATCATAAGGTCCGCAAAGCGCCGAGGTCGATTTAAAAAAAATAATCGGCTCTTCCGGTATTGGTGCATTTGTTTCGCGGCAATGATCAACGTAATTTAAACCGATACAAATAATTTTAGAAGGTCTCGCCACCGGCGATCCTAAACGAACCGTATCATTAACTACGGGAAATGAAGAAGCATCCTTCAACGCTGCTTTCAGTTTTTCCAATCCGTCATTTTCAAAAAAAGATTCATTATAATCCGCTGCGACGGAAGAAACATCCAATCTCTTACCATTCAGTAAAACACCGGGCTTTTCTTTTCCTGCTTCGCCAAAGCGTATCAGTTTCATTAGTAATTTTTATTTTAATTGTATTTCGATAATTGTATCCACGGCATCCAATTGCACGCCGTCCAGGTAAACAAAAGTGCCTTCCGGTTGCTGCTTGAATTTCAAAGGCGTTTTACCGGCGAATAAAAAGCATTTACTAATCTTGTCTTTCATTCCGGGAATAAAAATATACGCCGGCTCTTTAGGCGCTTTGATAATATGCGCATACCATATTTTTTCTTTGGCGGTAACCACACCCCACTCCTGTTCTTTCAATGCGCCGCCTCTTGTTCCGTAAATACTTTCGCCATTTTGCTTCATCCAATTACCGATGGCTTTTAATGTGTCTACAAACTCAGGCTGAATGGTACCATCGGGCATAGGGCCGACATTCAATAAAAAATTTGCATTGTGGCTCGCCGCTTTGACAATATAATGAACCAATTGTTTTACGCTTTTGTAGTTTTTATCGGTAATATTAAACCCCCAGTTATCATTCATCGTTTCACAAGTCTCCAAAGGCAACTGCGATACGGCTGCGCCGCCAAAACCCGTTGTATTACCGCCGGGCAAGTCTTTTTCAAACGCCTGGAAATCTTCGCCGGGTATGGGTGTTAAATGATGATTATTGGAAATCAGGCAGCCGGGTTGCAACGAATGGATGAGTTTATAAATTTCATCATACTGCCAGTTTACTTTCGCCTGCAATGTTTTATCATGATCATTGTCCAATTGATCCCAATGTCCGTCAAACCATATACCGTCAATCTTTCCGTAATCAGTTAATAGTTCAGTTAGTTGCGCTTTCATAAAACGGATATAACTTTCCCAATCACTTTTTTTCGTTCTGCCCGTTCCTTTCCCGGTTTTACCGGTTTCATATTGGTAATCGCTGCGGTACCAATCAAGCAAAGAATAATAACAAAATAATTTAATACCTTCTTTATGACATTCATCCGCCAGTTGTTTCAACGCATCTTTGCCGTAGGGTGTATTAGTAATTTTCCAATCGCTTTGTTTGGTATCCCAATTGCTAAATCCGTCATGATGACGCGTAATGAAAGTAATATATTTCATACCGCCGGCTTTAGCAGTGGCCACCCATTCTTTTGCATCAAAATGTTGCGGATTAAAAATATTAATAAGACGGGTGTACTCATTCACCCCGATATTCCTGTTATTCATTACCCATTCACCGTGGCCCAATACACTTGAGGCGCCCCAGTGAATAAACATACCCAACTTCATGTCCTGAAACTCTTTGCGGGCAGCAAGATTCCCGGCAGTTGGCGTATAAGTTTGCGATTGTGCAGAAACTGCCGGAAGGCAAACAACAAGCAGGAAGAATAAAATATTTCTCATATGCATTTATTTTTATATTAAAAAAGAACCGTTGCTTAAAATCAGTTATTCAATTTTATAAATCCTCCGTCAATCGGGTAATCACAACCTGTTATAAAAGAAGCCTCATCGCTGCACAGGTACAGGGCCAACGCCGCTATTTCTTCGGGTTGTGCCATACGGCCAATCGGTTGGGTTTTGGATAATTTATCAAACATTTTTTTTTCATTGCCCGGGTAATTTTTTGCAATAAACCCGTCAACAAAAGGAGTGTGGACTCTTGCAGGTGAAATAGAATTGCATCGTATGTTTTCTGCAATATAATCTTTAGCTACGGATAATGTCATCGCCATCACCGCACCTTTAGCAGCAGAATAAACAAACCTATCGGGCAAGCCAACCTGTGCCGCGACGGACGCCATATTTATAATAACACCGCCGCCTGCTTGGCGCAATTGCGGTATAGCTGCATATAAACAATTAGCTACTCCTTTTACATTTACATTCATTATACGATCAAAGTCTTCTTCCGTTGTTGTATCCGCTTTACCAACGTGAGCAATACCTGCATTGTTTACCAGGATATTTATTTTACCAATCTTATCAAATACAGCTATTACTTCTTGTCGGCTGGCAACATTACAAGCGTATGAAAAAACTTTACCGCCGGCAGCTTTAATTTCATACACCGCTGCTTTTGCACTTTCTTCCGTTAATTCTATAACATGTACTTCGGCGCCCAGCTTTGCAAATAAAACAGCAATGGCTTTGCCGATACCGCTGCCGCCACCGGTTATAACAGCTTTTTTATTTTGTAATGAAAACATTTATATAATTATGAGTTATGAGTTATGAGTTATGAGTTTTTTAGCAACCTAATCACTGCTATTCATTTTTTACTTTTAAGTGTTAGTATAGCACTTCGTATCATTTTCAGTAATTCTGTCGCTTTGAGTAGTAAAATCTCAACTCCCTCCATGTATTTTGTTTCTTTCAACAGCTCCAGCCAATAAACAGTTTCATCACATTCCTTTTGCGCAATTGCCAGTTTGTGAATGAAGTCCGCTTTGCTTTCTGCGTTTTGAGCTTCCCTGACTAAGGCACCGACTGAAGTGCCACTTCGCAGAAGTTGCTTGCCTAATACATATTCCTTCTCCTTTTCTACAAGTATCTTATAAAATTTTATGATGTCAATCGCAAATTCAAAACTCTTTTCCTTTATAATGTTCTTCTTCTCATTCATAATGAAATATTTGATAGCCAATAATTTCTAATGACTGCCCGCCATTTATAATTCATAATTTATAACTTATAATTATCAAAGACTCACACCTCTCTTCCATGGAATAAAATCATCTTGAAGCCTCACCCTCTTATCCCTCTCCAATAGAGAGAGACGGTACTTCTGTAAGAATTCCAAACATCGCACCTACCACATCAGCCACAGAATATTTTTTATCTTTACAGCGATACACCTCTCTTCCATGGAATAAAATCATCTTGATTTAACAGCACTGCTTTGGGTATTATTTCACCACTCGCGGCTTTAATGCAATATTCCAATATCTCTTCTCCCGTTTCTTCAATGGTTTTAGCGCCTGTGATTATCGGTCCGCAATCTATATCAATAATATCTTTCATTCTTTTTGCTAAAGCAGAATTGGTAGCTAATTTTATAACCGGGCAAACGGGATTACCGGTAGGCGTGCCCAAACCGGTAGTAAATAAAATCAGTGTTGCTCCCGATGCAGCTTTACCGGTAGTAGCTTCTACATCATTGCCCGGTGTACATACTAAATTTAAACCGGGCTTAGCGGCCGGTTCCGTATAATCCAGCACATCTACTACCGGTGATGTACCGCCTTTTTTAGCAGCCCCCGCACTTTTCATTGCGTCGGTAATTAAACCGTCCTTAATATTACCCGGAGAAGGATTCATATAAAAACCCGAACCTGCTTTATGCGCCAACTCATCATACGACTGCATAAGATTAATAAATTTTTTGGCAGCTGCTTCCGAAGTACAACGATCAATTAAATCCTGTTCCACTCCGCATAACTCAGGAAACTCTGCTAATAATACTTTAGCACCCAACGCTACCAGCAAATCTGATGTATAACCAACCGCAGGATTGGCCGATACGCCGCTGAATCCGTCGCTGCCGCCGCATTTTACACCTACACACAAATCGCTCAGCGGAGCAGGCGATCTTTCCGTTTTATTTATTTCAATTAAGCCTTCAAAAGTTTTTTTAATAGCATCACTTATCAACTGTTCTTCACTCGCCGATTCCTGTTGTTGAAAAATAAATAAAGGTTTGTCGAAAGAAGGATTTATTTTTTTTAAATCATTTAGAAAATCCGGCACCTGCAAATGCTGGCAACCGAGACTGAGTAAAGTAATACCGCCTGCGTTAGGATGATTTGCATAAGCTGCCAACAGTTTACTAAGCGTAGCGGCATCTTGCCGTGTACCGCCGCAACCACCCTGGTGATTCAGGAATTTAATTCCGTCAACATTTTTAAATAACAGCCCCATCCCATCCTTCCCCTTTGGGGAAGGGGTAAGAGATCCGAAAGAAGCAGGTTCTTTTCCTTCCTTATAAGCTTCAATTAACAGTTTTGTATAATTCCTGTATTTATTCGTAACAGAATAACCCAACTCATTGTGCAATGCTTCACGTATTACATCCAGGTTACGGTTTTCGCAAAATACAGTTGGAATAAATAACCAGTAATTGGCAGTACCGGCAGGGCCCGTTTTTCTTTTATAGCCGTTAAATGTTCTGTTTTTAAATTTAGAAATATCCGGCGGTTGCCATTTAAAATCGACATGCCTGTATGTATAAGGTGCTGCTGAATGCTTAAGATTATCCGTTGTCATCAACCTACCTCTTGCAACTGCACATTGCACTTTACCTACGAGTACTCCGTACATCCTTACTTCATCACCTGTCGCTAAATCCTCCGTATAAAATTTATGTTTTGCTTTAACGGCATCATGCAGAATAAAAGTTTCGTTGTTAAAAGCAACAGTCTCTCCTTTCGTTAAATCAGTTAACGCTACCAGCACATTATCCTTCGGGTGCATTTTTACTGCCAATCTTTTAATTCCTGTTGCTGACATAAGTAGATATAACTGTGTTTATTTTTTTTCGGCTCCTAATTCCTTACGGGCATATAAAGTTATTATTACAAAACAAACAAGCGGAACGAAATAAGCTGTTTGAATAGTTGTTTTATCCGCTACAAAGCCGAGCACGGGCGGCAGCAATGCACCTCCCACTATCATCATTACCAAATAAGCGGAAGCAATCTCCGTTTTCTCTCCCATATTTTTAATACCCATCGAAAAAATGGTAGGATACATTATGGACATAAAAAACTCAACACCCAGAAAAGAAATAACACCGGGCATTCCTCCTGCAAAAACAATTACCAGAGAAAGTATAACGCTTCCGGCAGCAAATAATGTCAAAAGTTTTGCGGCATTATACTTAGTCATCAGGTAAGCGCCGGCGTAGCGTCCAATCATAAAACAAATCAACAGCAATCCGAGAAAAATGTTCGCCCTGTTTAAAGAGAGACCGCCGCTTTTTTCCGCATATAAAATAAAAAAGCTTGATACGCAAACCTGTGCCCCCACATAAAAAAATTGCGCCATCATACTCCGGCTGAGTTGCGGAAATTTCAACGGATTAAAAAAATGAATCTTTTTATTCCCGCTTTTTTTATTTACAGAAAGTTTTGTAAAGAAAAACAATAAAGCGAAAGCAACAAGTGTAACGCCGATAATCATATACGGCAGTTTTACACTCCCGAAAAGGTTGGTATAATAATTGTCCAGCTCAGGAGCTGATAACAGCTTTAGTTCTTCATCCTTTTTAACCAACTTTTCGGAAAGAATTAGACGATTTAAAAAATTAGTAGCTACTACCGCCCCCAACCCGTTAAAGGCTTGTGCAAAATTCAATCGTTGCGAATAAGAATCTGCAGAGCCGAATTCTTTGATATAAGGATTCGCGGAGGTTTCTAAAAAAGTCATACCGCTTGCTACAATAAACAAGGCGAATAAGAAAAACTCGAAAGACTTTGCATCCGCAGCCAACGGAAATAAAAAGGCGCCGATAGCGGCCATCAATAAGCCCGTAATTATAGTAGATTTATATCCCAACCTTTTCATCATAATGCCGGCGGGGATGGCGATCAGGAAATAAGCGAGCCAATAAGCCGAATCAACCAATGAGGCCTGCAAGGTGTTTACTCCCGTTGCTTTTTTTAAGTGAGGAATGAGTACGGGTAAAAGATTGGAGGTTAACGCCCATAAAAAGAATAAACTGATTACTAAAACCAAAGGGAAAATTATCTTCTTCGTTCCGATAGATTCAGAACCGGTATTAACTTTTGATGCAGGCACTAATGCCATAGTAGTTGGTTTTGTGTTTAGTAAAACTCTTTATTCATTTCAGCTAATTTGGATGGGGCCGGCAGATAATTAGGAAAGTTAAGGAAAAGAATTATCAGAATAAACGCAAAAAAAATCTTTGCAGTAAAAGTCGATAAGCCCCCGGGGGAGTTTGAAGCCCCGGAAGCAGCATAAAATTGGCAGCGGCCATTCTCATTCGGAGTACAAATAGAATAACCGGTAATTGTGTAGCAGTCGCAATTGCTTACCTAAATCAAATCGATGCTTTTAACAGGCATCAGATAGAAGCGATAAACATAATAAGCAGGTAACTGATAAACAGGAAAAGCAGGTTGATTGAAATAGTCTTTTTCATAGCGTTGAATTTTATACATAGAGTAATACATTTCTTGTGCCAAAACAGGCTTATCCACATAGCAGAACTACGGGAGCCGGTATGAAAATTCATCAGGTAAAAACAGCCGCTTAAAATAAAAACCGTGCTTTACGCTTCATTAATATGTACAAGTCAACCGTTTGCGTACATATTTTATTTTTTCTCTTGATTATTATACTGAAATTAGCGGTAACTAAACTGTTTCGCCATGTCAACTGATCGTCGTAAATTTCTCCGCAATCTTACGCTGGGTGCCGGTGCGCTTACTACATTGCCTTCCTTTGTAAAAAAGGATGAAGAGGATATACTGCAGGATTCGGCCGATAGAACCGGTACTGCAAATTTTAATATGTCGGGTTATGCCGCTCCTAAATTGGATGTGGTACGTATCGGTGTCGTAGGTTTAGGCATGCGCGGTTCAGGAGCTGTTGAAAGATTAAGCTATATAGATGGTGTAGAAATTACCGCACTCTGCGATAAATATCCTGATCGTATAGCCGCCGCGCAAAAAACACTGGAGAAAATGAACCGTCCTAAAGCCATCGGGTTCAGCGGCGAGGAAGGATACAAAGCTTTATGCGAAAGCAATTGGGTTGATCTTGTATATACGCCCACGCCCTGGCATTTGCATACGCCTGTTGCATTACATGCTATGAAAAACGGTAAGCATGCAGCCATTGAAGTACCTGCTGCCAAAACGATTGAAGAGTGCTGGCAATTGGTAGAAACATCGGAGAAAACAAAAAAGCATTGTATGATGCTGGAAAACTGTTGTTACGATTTTTTTGAGCTGCTTACATTAAATATGGTACGCAACGGATTGTTTGGCGAGGTACTGCATGCCGAAGGCGCTTACAATCATGATCTGTCGAAAGAGTATTTGTTTAATAAAAACGGCTATGCCGATATGTGGCGATTGAAAGAAAACATAGGGAAGTTTGGTAATCTTTATCCCACACATGGCTTGGGTCCCATCGCACAGTGCATGAATATCAATCGCGGCGATAAAATGGATCACCTGGTGAGTATGGTCACCAATGATTTTACATTGGGTGCATTGGCAAAAGAATCCGCCGCTAAAGATCCTTTCTTTAATGAATACGCCGGTAAAAAATACCGCGGTAATATGAGTAATACATTGGTACGTACAACCAACGGTAAAAGTTTATTGATACAGCATGATATAAGTTCGCCGCGACCTTATTCACGTATACATTTAGTAAGCGGTACAAAAGGAGCAGCACAAAAATGGCCGGGGCCGGAGCGTATTGCCTTGGGACACGAATGGATGAAACAGGAAGAGTTAGATGAGTTGTATAAAAAATATTCGCCGCCCATTGTCAATCATATCGGCACCATTGCCAAAGAAGTAGGCGGACACGGCGGTATGGATTTTATTATGGATTGGCGATTGATTGATTGCCTGCGCAATGGCCTGCCGCTTGACCAGGACGTGTATGACGCGGCGGCATGGAGTTGTATAACACCGCTCAGTGAAAAATCAGCATCTAAAAGATCCGCTTCAGTTAATGTACCTGATTTTACAAAAGGTGCGTGGAAGACTAATAAACCGGTTGATCTTACACTCAACGGCGGGGGCACAACAAAAGTGAGGGAGGTGAAGAAATAGGGAGAAGTTAAAAATATTCTTCAATAGCTGGCCGAGTCAATTTTTGTCTTGCGGGCATTTTATATTATCCACTCCCAAAATTAAAACTCTCATGTTCCGTAGGAACACCAGGTGGGTAGAACCCGGCACAAAGATCCGGGCGTTCCGTAGGAACGCATGGTGCTTTTGCATTAACTTGCTTTCTGCAATTCCTATTACTCATGGCAAATACTTATACGCAGATACATATCCAATTTGTGTTTGCAGTCAAATACAGGGCTGCTCTTATTGGTAATGAATGGAAAGAAAGACTGCATCAATATACGACAGGTATTTTTCGGCGAAACAACCACAAAATGCTTCAAATAAACAACATGCCCGATCATATTCATATTTTCATCGGAATGAGGCCGAATCAATCTATATCATCATTGATGCAACTTGTAAAGACAGAAACAAGTTTATGGATTAAAGAACAAAATTTATGTCCTTCTCCTTTTGCGTGGCAGGAAGGGTATGGCGCTTTTTCTTATGCAAAAAGCCAGGTTCACGATGTAGTAAGGTATATTCAAAACCAGGAAGCACATCACCGAAAAGAAACATTTTTAGATGAGTATAGAAAAATTTTGACTGCTTTTGAAATTGAATGGGATGAGCAATACATTTTTAAAGAATTGGAATAGCACCATGCGTTCCTACGGAACGCTGATACAACTTCCCTGTTTAATGCTACCCAGCTGATGTTCCTACGGAACATTACAATCCATCGCTGATACTTCAGATTAAAAAATCAGTTAATTTTTATGGTATTCAACCTATACCATAGAATTGAATACCCGAAAAAGAACCGATAAAGACGCAGACACCAACAGTAAGGTTAACAGCTTTCGTGTTATATTTGACCCGTAACAAAATAGCTTAAAAAAATTGACGAATCAAATCACGATACCTTCTCTTTCCCGGCGAATTATTGTTTCCTCAATGTTACTTTTTATTCTTTACTTTATTTTCGGGCCTGCAAAAAATATTGAAGCCGAATTAATGAATGAGATCCTTTATATTTTCATAATACCGCCAATTTTAATTTCAATAACTATTGGGATATGTCTTCTTTTAGGACTATTCATAAAGCGAATACCAAAAATTTATAAATGGTGGCTTTCAAAGCCGTTTATTACATTTTTAAGTTTGTTAATAGGCTTGATTTTATTGGTTTTAACTTTGAACCCTGCCTTTATTGAAACAAAAACAATATTGGTAAATGATCAAGAGACTATACAGGAAACGCCGAATAATTACTTACTTATAATTGGTTGGTTTTTGACTGCATTTTCCTCGCTTCATTTTTATCCGAAACATTTCTTAAGTTTCATCAGACAGAAATACAAAAGAAAGACAAATTAAATTTTTAAAATTCAAGTATTTGAGTGAGTATGAATATCAAATTATTTAAAATCTCGTTAGCCGACCTTAAAGAATTGCAAGAACTCGGCAAAAAAACATTTTATGAATCATTCGCCGCGGACAATACCGCGGATAATATGCAGTATTACCTGGATACTAATTTTACCGATGAAAAATTGGGAGAAGAAATTAACAACCCCTATTCTGAATTCTATTTTGCAAAAATTGATGATGAAGCAATTGGTTATCTAAAAATAAATTCAGGAACTGCGCAAACCGAATTGCAGGATGATGATAAAGCGTTAGAACTTGAACGGATTTATGTATTGCAGGAATTTCAAGGAAAGAAGATCGGGCAAATTCTTTTTGACAAAGCACTTGAAGTAGCGAAAGAAAAAAATGCGGATTACATCTGGCTCGGTGTGTGGGAGAAAAATTTAAAAGCCATTCGATTTTATGAAAAGAACGGTTTTGTTTCATTCGGTACTCATCTTTTTAAATTGGGTGACGATGAACAAACCGATATAATGATGAGACTTATTTTAGAAAAATGATGCTTTTTGATAACACAATTTATTTCTTCCTTTTAATCAATTTCGTTTTTATAATTCTTACATCCTGCAGCGGCCTGTTCCTGTCCATATAACCTTTACTTGTTTCTGCTGCGGCTATTTTATCTACTACTTCCATTCCGCTTACCACTTTTCCGTATACAGTATAATTTTGATCTAATTGCGGAGTGCCGCCAATTGTTTTATATATTTCTCTTTGCGCCGCAGGAATCTTTCTGCCCTGCAATCTGAATGTTTCAATCGAGTCCAACTCCGCATCGGTAAATATTTTTCCCTGTACTATATAAAACTGGCTGCCGCTGCTTGCTTTCTGCGGGTTATCATCTCCTGCCGCGGCCAGTACTCCTTTTTGATGAAATAATGTTGTTCTGAATTCGGCAGGTATTCTATATGCCGGACCGCCATTGCCCAATCGCTGACCGGCGACAGCAGTCTTGCTGTTAGGGTCGCCGCCCTGTATCATAAACTCTTTTATAACCCGGTGAAACAATACGCTGTCATAATAATGTGTCTTTACCAGTTTTAAAAAATTATCGCGGTGCAGAGGCGTGGAATCAGACAGGCGAATCACGATATCGCCCATGGTTGTGCTTAACAACACGTCTCTCTTCCGGTCTTTCTTTTTAATAACGGTATCAGCTTGTGCAGCTGCGCAAACAATAACGAAACAACTGAGTAAAAAAACAATCAATTTTTTTTTCATGGCAAAAAAAATTCTTCCTTTAAATATCATTATTCCTCTTCTTGAGAAAGCTTCAGCATAGCCTCATGATTTTGAAAATACAACAGTACATGATCTTTTAAAAAAATTTCCTGGTCAAAGGCGTTTAAATCGGGCATGGGTTTCAGTTGATGAAAATGCGGCCAGCCGTCATCATCTACCCCCACTTGCTCATAATAACCGCTCTGCATTAATACACAACAAACGGCTACATGCATCAGGTCCTGTTTCTGTTCTTTGGTAAATTTTCTTTTTATATCTCCCAGTTCCTGGATACCTATCAAAAATAATATGGTTTCCATATCGGGTTTTTTGCCAAAGCGCTCTACCAATTTGGCTTCCAGATCCCACCAGCGCTGCTGTAAGTCATCTTTTGCTAACATGGTGCAAATATAAGGTTCGGAGCAGAGAATAGCTTCATTGCATTTGCTATCGTCTGGTGTGCTTCCCCCTCCGACGGAGGGGGTTTAACATTTTCGCATGCAAGAATATTTCGAAGGGCCCGCCCGAACGATGTTCAGTCGGGCGGGGGTGGGTTTAATTATACAACATTTGTAATACACTGATAATAAAATCGATTTGCTGCTCAATTACATACGGTTATCTTTGCGTAAAACGGCAAGCGCATGTTACAGATAAATTTTATAAGAGAAAATAAAGAGTTCGTTAAGCAACGATTAGCTATAAAAAATTTTAAACAACCCGAACTGGTGGATGACTTAATTGCCCTGGATGATAAGCGCAAGCAATATAAATCTGAACAGGAAGGATTGCAATCGAAAATCAATACTGCTTCAAAAACAATCGGTATACTGATGGCCAAAGGTGAAAAAGAACAGGCTGAAGCGGAGAGAAATAAAGTGAGCGAATGGAAGACGCTGCAAAATGCAGACAAGCTTAATGAAATGGAAAAAAACATTGAAACCATTTTATACCTGCTGCCCAATTTACCTCACAATACCGTACCCGCGGGTAAAACACCGGAAGATAACTTAGTTGTAAGAGAAAGTGGTATTAAACCTGCATTGCCTGCCGGCGCGGTACCGCATTGGGAGCTTACAAAAAAATATAACTTAGTTGATTTTGAATTGGGCAATAAAATAACCGGCGCCGGTTTCCCTGTGTATATAAATAAAGGAGCCAAATTGCAACGGGGCCTTATTCAATATTTTTTAGATTTTAATACAGCCGCGGGTTATATAGAATATCAACCGCCGCTGATGGTAAATGAAACATCGGCTTACGGTACGGGGCAATTGCCGGATAAAGAAGGACAGATGTATTATGCCGCGGAAGATAATTTTTATTTAATACCTACATCTGAAGTGCCGCTTACGAATATTTACCGCGATGAAATAGTAAAAGAAAATGAATTGCCGCTGAAGATGACAGGTTATACGCCCTGCTTCCGCAGAGAGGCCGGCAGTTACGGTAAAGATGTACGCGGACTGAACCGCCTGCACCAGTTTGATAAAGTAGAAATTGTACAAATAGTACACCCTGCTAAAAGTTATGATGCGCATACCGAAATGGTAAGTCATATAGAAAAATTGGTGCAGTCATTAGAACTGCCCTATCGCATTTTAAATCTTTGCGGCGGCGATATGAGTTTTGCATCTGCATTGACCTATGATTTTGAAGTATACAGCGCCGCGCAGGATAAATGGCTGGAAGTAAGTTCGGTGAGCAATTTCGAAACTTTTCAAACCAACCGAATGAAAATACGATATAAAGATGCGGAAGGAAAAAACAGCTTACTGCATTCATTAAACGGCAGTTCATTAGCGCTGCCGCGTATATTGGCTTGCCTGTTAGAAAATAATCAAACTGCCGAAGGAATAAAATTACCGGCTGTGTTGGCGAAATATTTTGGTGCTGCTGTAGTTGATTAAGAGCATTTGAGCTGTTCATCCCCTCCCGGGAGGGGCATCAGGGTGTTTAAATAAAGTAATTTTCGAAAGGGGTGGGTTAGAACTCCTGAACAAATAAGCTTATACAAAATTGACTTATATAAAAATGTCCCGAATAACCCGGGACATTTTTTTTATTGTATTGATTAACGCTGTGCTGTTATGGTTGAGCAAAACTATTGCGACCGCCGCCACTTAAGAAAGTAGCCTGCATACGACCTTTTTGTCCTGCACTGAACATGTACATACATGCATCATCTGTATAATCCATATAGTTCATTGTCATTTCTACAGGCGTGCCTGTGCAAGTACTCAGGTGTCCTGCCGCAGGGCAACCGTAATTGGCTGTGTTATGCAAAGGTGTATCGCCAACCTGGTCGTTACCGCAATTAGCATCGCCCCAAATATGACGAAGGTTTAACCAATGGCCCACTTCATGTGTAGCAGTTCTTCCTTTATTGAAAGGCGCAGCAGCAGTTCCTGTTCTTCCTGTAGCATTATCATCTAATACTACACCATCGGTAGCAGAGCTGCCGCCCGGAAACTGTGCATACCCTAATATTCCACCGCCCATATTACAAACCCAAATATTCAGTTTAGTAGTCGGGCTTGTCGGTGCAATACCTTTTGCGGCTTTTTTCATAGCATCATTGGTACCCCAACTTACCGTATTAGTGCTTCTGCGTTTTACAGCGTCCAGTACAAAACGAATTCCTGTACTGCCCGCTTTTACAGAATTGTAAGTTGATGTAAGATTATAATCGCTGTTGGAAGCGGCAAAATCTTCATTCAGTACATCAATCTGCGATTGAATTTGCGCAGCAGAAATATTTTGTGCCGCTGTTCTGTACAATACGTTTACTACAACAGGTATTTCAATAGTACCGTCGGGCAAAAGACGAGCCGCATCGGGGCTGCTTAAAACACGTTGTGTAAACGCATCAATATCGTTCATGCGTTTTTGAATAGAAGGGTCTTCCTTAATTAATTGTTCAAGCATTTCCATCGAAGTACAGTTTCTTTTCGAAACTGTCATAGCAATTTCTTCTTCGGGCAGCGATTCTTCATTGGCGGCTTTCTTGGTACAACCTGTCATTAATAACAGACCGGAGGTAATTACAAACAAAAATTTTTTCATGTGCATTGTGTGTGATTGGTTTAAAAAAAAGATATCGTTGTAAAATATTTAATTTATTGACAACACGAACAAGTGTTTGCTTTTTTTATTGCCGCACAGTTGCAAATGTGGAAAGATCATTTACCCAATAGAATAATTACTTATCATTTTATAAGAATAATACTTAATGCGTTTATTTTTATAAAATGGATGCTTACACAGGACTATATTATTTACAGGGCGGCGAAGAAAAAGAGGCCTCTGTTCTTTTTCAAAAAGATAAACTGAGCATCGGCTTATTGGATGAAGCCCGCAAACCGGTGGTGGTGTATTGGTATTATGATCAGATAACAAAAGAAAATTTTTGGAAAACGGGTAAAGCCGTAGTTCGCTATCCGGGTTATCCCGCACAGGTATTGGAAGTAGCTTCAAAAGATTTTGCCAATGAACTGGAACAGAAAGTAAACCCTGCAAAAATTCCGTTGATAAAAAAAATATTTGCACCGCGATTAATGCCCATGTACAAAGTATTGTTTGGTCTGGGAAGTATTATCGCCTTAGTATATTTCTTTCTGATTCCTTTTTTAGCGATACGGATGGCTAACAGGGTACCCGTTTCGTATGAAGAGACTTTAGGTAATAATTTATTTGATGCTATGAAAGGAAGTTTTAAAATAGATGACCGGCGAACGGCGGATATAAATGAATTTTTTAAGGAAATGAAAATTACAACGCCCTATAATATTAAGATTACGGTGGTGGATGAGGATGTGGCTAATGCCTTCGCCATGCCGGGCGGCAATATAGTAGTGTACAGTAAAATATTGGCGGGCATGAATAACTACGAAGACCTGGCCGCCCTGTTAAGCCACGAGTTTACACATGTACAAAACAAACATACGACCAAGTCTTTGTTCCGCCGGTTGGGCGGCACAGTGTTTCTTTCCGTTATACTTGGCGATGCAGGCGCCATAGCATCCGTATTGGTAAGCAATGCCGATAATTTAAAAAGCCTCTCCTATGGCCGCAGTTTAGAAAAAGAATCGGATATGAACGGCGTAAAAATTTTATCTGACAGAAAAATTGATTGTAACGGCTTTGTGCGTTTATTTCAATTACTGAAAAAAGAAACCGATGGATTGACGGTAAGTGAATGGATCAGCAGCCACCCCGATTTGGATAAACGAATTGACTATATAAAAAAAGATGAGAACTTTAATAAGAACGGCGTAGTGGTGAATGAAAATTTGAAAACCATTTTTTTAAAATTAAAAACAAGTGAGTAAGCAGTATCTGCTTAACATTTTGTATAGATAACCCTTTGTTAAAGCAGGTGAAAATAATTTTTCACCTGCTTTTTATTTTTCAAATTCGCATTTCACAAACTAAAACTTGTTTTATGAGAAAGACACTTCTGTTACTCGTCGTTTCATTTACATTTATTACTTCAGCATTCAGTCAAATTGCCAAAGGCAGTTTATTATTGGGCGGAGATTTGTCAGCTTCCTCCAACAAACAGGAATTCGGACCAAACGAAAGTAAAATTAACGGGATCGCCTTCTCTCCGATTATCGGCAAGGCGGTAAAAGATAACCTGTTTATAGGGGGGCTATTACGAATCGGCTATTCAAAGAATGAGAATATTTCAAATTCTTCTTCCTCAACAGTAACAGGCAATAGCTACGGCGCAGGAGTATTTGTAAGAAAGTATAAAAATTTTAAAAATAACTTTTACGGTTTCTTACAAGGAAATCTTGAGTACGGATTCGAAAAAACGAAGTCCGAACAAACCAATATCCTCATAGGCGAGAACAAGAATAACAGGATAGGACTAAACCTTTCCCCGGGGTTGTCTTATAAAATATCGGAAAAATTACATATTGAAGCAGGGTTGAGAGAAATCGCGGCGATAAATTATCAGAAACAAACTAATAAGGCTTTCAACCAGGGTAATACAAGCAAATCAGAATCAAAAAGTCTTTCATTTAATACAAGTTTAAATAATTTTAATTCATCATTTTTCTTAGGCTTCAGACTCTTGTTAGCGAAAAAATAAAAACAATTATCGCGTTATCGCCTTCACTCTTTTATTCATTACAAAAAACCAGGCGGGCGGTACCAAAGAAAGTATCATCATACCGGGGTAACCCGTTGGCATTTGCGGCGCTTCGTCGTGGTGGCGCAGTACCTGGTACTTACGACCGGCTAAATAATGATGATCGCTGTGGCGACTGAGTTCAAACAACATTAAGCGACCGATTACATGATTGCTGTTCCAACTGTGCACCGGCATGGTTCGTTCGTAACCGCCTTTATCAGTTTGCTTACGTTGCAATCCGTAATGTTCAATATAATTTACTGTTTCTAATAAAAGAATCCCGATTAACGCAGCTATAAAAAACCAAAGCGTAACCAAAGGACTGAATACAAAAAATATAATGGCGACTAACGCCGCCTGAATTATATGAAACTGCAGCATTTCATTGTAAATGGAAAAAGCGGCATGTCCTTTCTTTTGCGCATCGGTATTGGCTATATGCCAGGCGCTGAGGTAACTGAAAAAAACTGTGCGGAAATAAAAGGTATATACCCACTCGCCATAGCGGGCACTGCTCGGGTCCTTCGGTGTAGCTACATTTTTATGATGCCCTTTGTTGTGCTCTATAAAAAAATGCATATATAAGGAAGTAAGCAAAAGCATCTTCGCCAAAGTTTGTTCAAATTTATTTACCCGGTGCCCTAATTCATGCCCCACGTTAATACCAAAGGTTCCGCAGAGCATACCCATTACCCATATACGCCCCGCGGTATCTACCCACGATAAATCATCGGCCCGCATGGATTGTAAAAACATATACAGCGCCGCGAATTGCAAAACAACGATGAGGTATAGCATTATATCATAAACCCTATCTGCTTTTACCAACTCTTCTTCCGCCACCGACATATTTTTCGGATCAGGTTTTATAAACAGTTCCATCAAAGGAATAAAACCCCATGCAATCATCAACGGAATCCAGATTTGCCACCCGGTAACGGTAAATGAATTAAAAGCCCCGATGTATATTATTACAGGTGTTAAATATTTAATTACCCTGATGTGCATATATTTTACTTGTTTTTTAATAAATAAAATTAGCAAATATTTGGTTTAAAGTCCGGTAAAGCTTGAAGTCAAGTCAAGTCGGCTAATTCTTTTGTTGAGGCGCTAAATAACTTATTAAACCGGTGTTTAATGAAGCCCGAAGCCCTTCTTTTTTTGCTTACTACATTGAACATAGTTGTATATTTTTCCCCTTTGTTCTTTTGGCTTGAACCAAAAGAACCAAAAATTCAAGTTCCGGCGAATGCTCCGCCGCCGGAACAGCCAACGCACATGCAGACTCTAAAAATTCGCAGATGCTTTTTCTTTTCGAAGAGAACAGCCGTAGACCCCTGCTTCGTGATATTGAACGACCCTGAAGGCGCTGTGTTCCCGGCCAAACTTTAACTAAACAGAGAGATTATTCAAGCAGACCGGGAACAAGGCGCTGATAAAGTCTTTTATTTTCAAGAAAAAATACAAATAGTACCTCAACAAAAGAACTATCCCTGAAGTCTTTATAACCCTCCCTGTATAATTCGCACACCCTTCTTATCTTGCGGCATGACCCGCAAAGAACGATATAAATACATTATTGATTATTTCCTGCAACATGCTCCCGAAGCGGAGACTGAATTATTGTACGACAATCCTTATCAATTATTAGTATCGGTCATTCTTTCCGCACAGTGTACGGATAAAAGAGTAAACCTTACCACACCGGCTATTTTTAAAAAATATTCTGATGTACAATCTTTAAGCAAAGCAACTTTTGATGAATTGTTTCCGCTGATAAAAAGTATTTCTTATCCCAACAATAAAACCAAACATTTAATTGGTATGGCCGGTAAAGTGCTGGAGAAATTTAACGGGCAGATTCCGATGACGGTGGATGAATTGATACAATTGCCGGGCGTAGGAAGAAAAACAGCGAACGTTATTACATCTGTAATAGATATGCAACCCAATATGGCCGTTGATACGCATGTTTTCAGAGTAAGTAAAAGAATTGGATTGGTAACACAAACAGCTTCTACTCCTTTGGCGGTAGAAAAACAACTAATAAAAGAAATTCCTTCCGCATTAATACACAAAGCCCATCATTGGTTAATACTGCACGGCCGCTATACCTGTTTGGCCAGAAACCCCAAGTGCAAACAATGCGGTATTCGGGACGCATGTAAATATTTTGTTACGAAAAAATAATTACTCACTGTCTAAACTTCAAACGTAAATAGTAAATACTGCATATTACCGGGTAAAAAATCATTCAAAAAAAGGTAAAATCGGCTGGTAAAAGTTAAAGTTTAGCATAATATTTGTCTTAGGGTTGACCTGTATATTCTATGAAACAAATTTGACCAGTGATAACCAAACGCCGACTTATTTTTTATTGCCTTCTGTTTTTCACCATTAAACTACAGGCGCAAATACCACCGCAGCAATGGGCATTGCACTACGGTGGCTCTGCCGTTGATATACCTTTCGTTATAAAATTTACTGCTGATGGCGGTACGGTTGCCGCCGGTTATACCGATTCGCAAGACGGAGATGTAAATAATGTAGCCGCCCGTGAATATTGGGATTTATGGGTAGTTAAGTTAGATAAATGCGGTACCATTCAATGGCAACTCACGTTGGGCGGCACGGGTTATGAAAGTGCAAGAGATATAGAACAAACTGCCGACGGCGGCTTTATTGTACTAGGCGAAACCAATTCAACAGATGGCGGCGTTGTAGCCGGCTATGGCGGTACTAAAGATATATGGTTGATAAAACTGAATGCAGCAGGTACTGTAGATTGGCAAAAAAGATACGGCGGTTCAGGCCTTGATATTGGTAATCATATTCGTATTGCCGATGACGGCGGATATTTAATCGCAGCTTCTTCCTCTTCTAATGATGGTGATATAAGCGGTAATCATGGTACGGGTTATACCGACGGTGTATTTATGAAAATATCAGCAATCGGTACGGTAGTTTGGAGTAAATGTTTCGGCGGCAGTAAAAATGAAGAACTGCTTGATATTGAAATCATCAACGGAACAACATTTATTGCGGGCTATGCCAACTCCAACGACGGCGATATTCCTCCAAGCCAAAAAAATTATGATATATGGCTATTGGCATTGGATGCAAACGGAAATAAAATTTTCAGTAAAGTATATGGCGGTTCGCAAAATGATGTAGCTTATTCAATGACCACCGGTACTGACGGCACATTAACCTTAGCCGGTTATACAACATCTACCGATGGTGATGTAACAGGCGCTAAGGGCAGCCAGGATTATTGGGTAATAAATATCAGTACAACAGGAAAATTAAATTGGCAAAAAGTATTGGGCGGCACCGATGCTGAATATGCTCATGCAGTATTGACGGATAAAGACGGCGGCTATATGGTAGGCGGCATTTCTTACTCTACTGATGGTGATATAACCAACCCGCTGGGCGAGGGAGATTATTGGGTGGTAAAACTAAGTGCCGCGGGTAATGTAGTTTGGGAAAAAAATTGGGGCGGCAGCGATAATGATTATTTGCGCAGCCTTATTTATAAATCCGCGGGTAATGAATATTATCTCTGCGGTGATTCTGAATCGGGTGATGGTGATTTTAATAATAGTCAGGGTGAAACGGATTTCGCTATTATTAAATTAAAAGAAATTGATACGTTAACACAGGATTCAACTGTATGCAGTCTCGCCAATTTTATTCCTTTTACAGATACATTGAAAGATGCCTGCGATTATGACTCGGCTATTGTAACGTACAATCCGGTCGTACTCAACAAAGCTTTCGATAATATAAGAAAATCAGATACCATTCTTGTCGGTCAAAGCGTAACACTTTTTTCCAATGGCAACGGAACAGTAGTTTGGAATGCAGATCCATCACTGAGTTGTACCAATTGCCCCAACCCAATAGCTACACCAACGGAAACAACAAGATATACTGCTATCAATTCTTTAGAAACCAATTGCAGTGTTCCCGATGATTTTACCGTAGTAGTTTTAAAAGATGCGCTGGTACTCACGCCAAGCGGCTTTACACCCAACAGTGATGGTCTGAATGATTTCTTCGGGCCGATAGGCAAGGTACCGGAAGGTTATACCATGCAAATCTATAATCGCGACGGCAATATGATTTTCAAAACCAACTCACTCGGTAATAGATGGAACGGTGCATATAAAGGAAAGCTGCAGCAATCGGGTGTATATATTTATTTAATCAGTTATAAAGATTTACAAAATAAACCGCAGATGCAAAAAGGAACTTTTGTATTGATAAGATAAAAAAATTACCTGCTAAAAACTTTAACTATGGACAGAAGAGATTTTTTAAAGCAAGCAAAGAATAAAAAAACAGATATAAGCAAGTTTGATAAAGGTGAAAGAATACTTGCTACGGGTTTAAATCCGTATACAGGAGCCTGGACTATAAATGAAGTGGCGCATTTACTGAAACGCACTATGTTCGGCGCCAAAAAAGCGGATATTGATTATTTTCTTACACGTACGCCGGCGCAGGCGGTTGATGAGTTACTGAATAATATAGTTGCTCCCTCGCCGCCATTGAGAGATTACGGTTTGATAGAAGATGATATGGGCGCTTTGTTTGATGACTTGGGTGTAGTGCAGGGGCAAACTTGGGTAAATGATTTAAATACATTGAGTAACCCGGATATACGCGGCTCTATAAACAGGTTGCGTGTAGACAGTTTACATAAGTGGTGGGCAGGTCTTATCATTAATCAAGGCAGGAGCATACAGGAGAAAATGGTTTTATTCTGGCATCACCATTTCTCCGTACAGGAAGAAGAGGTAGATAATGCAACCATCCTGTATCGTCACCACGATTTGTTGCGCAGTAATGTAATGGGCAATGTAAAAACATTGGCAAACAGGGTAACTACCGATCCGGCCATGCTGATTCATTTAAATGGTAATATCAATTCGAAACTGGCGCCTGATGAAAACTATGCAAGAGAGCTGCAGGAATTATTTACCGTAGGTAAAGGCGATGATTCATTGTATACCGAAAACGATGTAATAGCCGCGGCAAGAGTACTGACCGGCTGGCGTATTAACGGCACTACCTATACTTCTTATTTCGACACCGGCGATCATGATACCGGATCAAAATCATTTTCCGCTTTCTATAACAGTACTTCCATCGCAGGCGGTACCGGTCAACAGGAATTGGATGCATTGATCAATATGATTTTTAACGCTACGGAAACATCCAAATTCATTTGCCGTAAATTGTATAAATGGTTTGTGTATTATGATATAGACGCTGCAACAGAAGCCAATGTTATTACTCCGCTGGCAACAATTCTCAGAAATAATAATTATGAAATAAAGCCCGTGCTTGATACGCTTTTTAAAAGCGAACATTTTTTTGATACGCTAAACCAAGCTTGCTATATAAAAACGCCGTTTGATTTTATAGTCGGTACGCTTCGTGAATTTAATACAAGCTTCCCTGCGTACACTGATTATGCAGCAGGCTATCCGTTATTTAATTCATTGTACGGGGGTGCGTCAGATATGCAGCAAAGATTGTTTATGCCGCCCGATGTATCGGGCTGGCCGGCTTATTACCAGGAGCCTATGCATTATGAGTTATGGGTAAACAGTAATTCGCTGCCGCGTCGTGCCGATTTTACCGATGCATTGGTGACCGATAAAGTAATTGATGTAAGAACATTTACCAATAACCTGCCGAACCCCGGCAACCCCAATGACCTGGTAAATGATGCTACAGCATTGTTGTTACGCTATCCGCTGTCAACTGCATCAAAAACTTATGTAAAGACAAGATTTTTATTAAATAACGGAACCGATGATACTGTTTGGACCAACGCATGGAACGCTAATAACGCGGCGGTAATAAACCCGGCATTGGATGAACTGTACAAGTTTATAATGAACCTGCCGGAATTTCATTTGTGTTGACGAAAAATTTTTCAGCGGTAAAGACCTTATAAAATATTATTCAAACAACCTATGTTAAAATAGTTATTATGAACAGAAGAAATTTTTTACGCAATACTGTACCGGCCGCCGTTACGCTGCCTGCGTTGGTAAACGGATTTTCCTTTACCGCTTTTGGCGCTTCAGAAACCGCACTGGGCGGGCTTTTGCAACAGGCTACCGATACGGATCATGTATTGGTATTGATACAATTGGGCGGCGGTAATGACGGCCTTAACATGGTGATTCCATTGGATGTATATGCCAACTATTATAATGCAAGAACAAATGTAGCCATACCGCAGAGTAAAGTATTGCGATTGGACGGTACAGATAAATCAGGTCTTCATCCTTCGATGACGGCATTGCAAACGATGTACAATGAAGGCAAGATGAATGTAGTGCAATCGGTAGGTTATGCAAATCCCAACTTCTCGCATTTTCGTGCTACGGATATTTGGATGAGCGGTGATACAACAGCGAGCAGAGCACTGCGTGCAAAAACCGGTTGGATGGGACGCTATCTGCAAAGTGAATTTCCGGGCTATCCCGATGCATTTCCAAATACGGATATGCCCGATCCGTTAGCTATTCAAATAAGTAATGTACCTACGCTTACTGTACAGGGTACTATCTATTCTATGGGTTTATCCATTACCGATCCGGAAAAAGTTTACTCATTCGTAAATCCTTTTTCTGATTATCCGCTGAACTCGCCGCCGGCCAATAAAGAATTGCGTTTCTTACGGGTAGTTTCTGAAAAAACAAAAATCTATTCAGATAAAATTCGTGCAGCATACCGCAGTGCCGCTACCATGGCTGCTTACCCGACACAAAATAGTTTGGCCGATCAGTTAAAAATTGTAGCAAGATTAATTAAAGGCGGTTTAAAAACCAGGGTATATACTGTAAGCATCGGCGGTTTTGATACACATAAAAAACAAGTAAACGCAAGTGATACTACAACCGGTAATCATGCGCAACTGATGAAAAATTTATCTGCCGGTATTAGTGCATTTCAAAAAGATATTGAACTGATGCAGTTGGATGATCGTGTATTGGGGATGACTTTTTCTGAATTCGGACGTCGTATAAAATCGAATGCGAGCATGGGTACCGACCATGGCGCTGCGGCCCCGCTAGTTATGTTTGGTAAACATGCCAAAAAAGGAATATTGGGTACCAGTCCGGATATACCCGCGGATATACAGGTGGTAAATAATATTCCTTTTCAATATGATTTCCGAAGTGTATACGCTTCTGTATTGGAACAATGGTTCTGTGTAAAACAACCTGATTTGGATACTATTATGCTGAAAAATTATCAATCGTTGCCATTGGTAAAAGGCGGGCCCTGCGGTGTACCCGATATAGATGTTGTTAACAACGGTTCCGATAAACTGCTGCTGAAAATGTGGCCAAGCCCTTACACGTTGACAGCGACTATTCAGTTTTCTACCGAAGGCGGCAATACAATGATTCAGCAAATTGATGCAGCCGGCAGAGTGGTAAAAGTATTGACCAACCAGGATTATGCAGCGGGTACATATAATATTGATGTGTATAATGACAACCTTCCCGCAGGCGCCTACTTCTTACGCTTGCAGAATAAATCTTTGCAAAAAGTAATCAGTGTTTTGAAGATGCAGTAGGAGTTTTTGGGGGGAGTAACTTTACTGCTTAAGAGTCGGGGTTTGCACATACCACACATTATTATTATAATGCCGGAGCTTAGAACGGGAATATGATTTTTTCTCTCTTCATATCTTATTGCACAAACACATTGTACGTTCGCCCTTCGCCTGGCTGCATCATACTGAATACTGTAAAGAATTACAGCCGTTTTTACCTACTATTTTTCAGTATTACTCCATACTTCGCTTTTATGTGACGGCCTTGTTTACCTGTTAGTTTTGCTAAAATATTTGGCAGTTTCAAATTTGTCCGTAAATTTGTCCGTGTCCGCAAAAATGTCCGTAATATGATAAGTGTCAAATTTTACCTGGATAAAGCCGATAAGAACAAGCTTTTCCCTATTCACCTGGTACTTCGTCAAAAAGAAGCACAGGTAAAAGTAGCTACCGGCGAAAAAATAAAAAAAAAGAATTGGGATAATGCGTCCCAGTCTGTAAAAGATAGTTGTTATAACCATAAAGGAATAAATAAATTTCTATCCTTCTTAAAACAAGAAGTTGAGAAACATTTAGAGACGGCTCCTCACTCTCAGCTGACTGATAAAAAGATAAAAGAGAAAATACTTTCACTTGTAAATAGTCGTAGGAGTAATACAGATATAAAAATGGTATGTGAAGACCGGGAATATTATGAGGGCAAACAAAAAATTACATTTTTAGATTTGTTTGCAGGAGCCGGTGGGTTCAGCGAAGGTTTTTTACAAGCAGAACATGGCAATAAACTGTATGACTTTTTATTAGGAAGTGATATAAATGAAAACTGTGAATTGACCCACCTCGCAAGGTATAATTATCAATTAGGACTTGATGTCGAGTTTTTATGTCAAGATATTAGCGAACCTGATTTTCTTGATAATTTATTAAAGAGACTGAAAGGTAAACAAGTAGATGTTGTTTGCGGTGGTCCCCCTTGTCAAAGTTTTAGCCTTGCGGGCAAAAGAAAGAAGTTTGATAAGAAGGATGACCTGTTTGCGCATTATTTAAAAGTTATACGACAATTACGACCTAAGTATTTTGTAATGGAAAATGTGAAAGGTATCCTTACAAAAGAGGAAGGAAGAATTAAGGAAATGATTTTGCAAGAAATCAGGTCAATTGTCGATTTAAAAGAATTCCACCAATTAATTTATTTTGTTGCTCAACTAAGAAAACAGGAAAAAGAACAGTCCTTTATTATTGACTGCTACAATTTGCGATTACAATTTGAAAGTGCTGCGGAAAAAGAGCTTGAAGGATTGAAAGAACGATATATTCAGAATGTTGAAAACAGGTTCAGAATACTCACTCCCAAGATAATTGATTACAAGACCAGTAAAACAGATGCAAGTGTCAGTACAATCCGCCACGGTTTTAATTTATTGAAACGGGAACATGAGCTTTCTTATATCAGGAAAAAAGTAATTAATGAAAAAGCATTTTGTGATTTAGACAATGACTTCTTTTTCGAGGATTTCAATAATTTTCTAACTGCTATTGAATCCGAATCAATAGTTGAAAGAGTTAATACGGCATTCAAAACTCTTAAGCCAGCAAAAGAATTTATAAATGATGTGAATGAAATAGTAAAAGCATTAGAAATTTATGCCTATTCTTTTGATGAATGTATGGAAGGTTTAGCTGTCTTTGTAAGAAATGCAAAAATGGAAACTGAATTTGAGGAAATTTTATCACATATCAGACTCTACAACATTGATCAACCATTTGTAGCATTAGCTTCAAATTATGGAGTTCCTCAAAATCGTGAAAGAGTTTTATTTATTGGCTGTCGAAAAGACCAGAAATTAATTAAACAAGTTCCTCCAACTGTTTCAGGAAAAGAAAAGGTTACCATTTTTGAAGCATTATATGACTTGGATTTTGTAGGAAATGATGATGAGAAATTTGATTATGAGAAAATAAATTTAAAAGCAAAGTTTAACGGCACTACTGAAAAGATGGTATCGTTGTAAAGAAGAGAGCAGTAGATGGAAAGATTGATGACCGTAAAGGAATGACTTATGCCGAATGGTCAAAACAAGGCCGTTTGAATGGGAGGTTTGCAAATGCAAGAATCCTTTCTACGTTCGAAATTTTGAAGAACTTGAGAATAATCTTTCTCATGTTGTTGCTCCTTTGCATAATCATAAAACAAGTAAGCAAAACGATGATGTAGTGAAAAGGCTTGATGTTATATTGAGTGCCGGGGATTATGACTTGGCAAAGAAAAAATTAAAACAAATTGGTCTTGAATCTGAAAAAAGAAATTATAATGTATTAAAACCGGATTCTCAAAGCCCAACTGTAATGACAATCCCTGATGATTATATACATTATTCCAACCCAAGATCATTAACTGTTCGTGAAATGGCTCGTTTACAATCTTTTGATGATTCTTTTGTTTTCCAGGGAAAACGTTCTACTGGCGGAAATAAAAGAAAAATGGAAGTGCCGCAATTTACTTTAGTAGGAAATGCTGTGCCGCCTTTAATGGCAAGAGCAGTAGCTTTGGAAATATTAAAAAATATAAAATAACAATCAGAAAATATTTTTATGAAATCATTAAAAATTATAGGATATACAAAGGATTTTAGAACGGATACTAATATTCTTTATGCGCAAATAAAAATTAATGAGTATTTGGAATTGGTAGGTAAAGATTTTGACCGTTTTGAAATTCAAAGAAAGAGAGAAAAACACAAAGGGTATAATCGCCTTAAAAGAGATATTGAAAAGGGAACTTTATTTCCTACAATTACCCTAGCAGTTGAACCTTCTTCTGTAAAGCAATTTGAAAATTTGCTTGAGCAAAAGAACTCTGCTGAAATAATTAAGCTCTTAGTTTCGCTGACAGACAAAATCTACATTTTAGATGGGCTTCAAAGAACCTACATTATAAATGATATTAAGGATAATATCACCTTTAATAATGGTCAAATGTTGCTACTAGAAATTTGGTTTGAAGAAGATATAAAACACTTAATCTACAGATTGATTGTGTTGAACTCGGGGCAAAAGCCAATGTCAATGAGGCATCAAATTGAATTGCTTTTTATTACAATGAGAGAAACCTTAATCAAAAAAGTTGAAGGGTTAATTTTATTGCAAGAAAAGAATGAAGAAAGTAGAACAAAAGCTAAAGAGTTCCCTTTCGAGAGATTAGTCACTTCATACAAAAGTTACCTTACTAAATCACCGGAAGTTGATAAGGATAATATTGTTGCTGAAAGAATGATTGAATCTGATATGTTAGATTCTGATGAAGAATTTCTATCAGAATCGTTTTTTAAATTTACAAACACCTTGGAGAAGTATTGCCTGTTAAACGAGCAATTGTTTAGAATATACAACGGCACAGAACAGACTAAGTACCGAAATTGGTTTGCAGATGCAAATGTTATTCAGTCTTTTTTTGCGGCAGCGAAAAGTTTTTCAAGCAATGACAAAAGAGAAATAATTGTAAATGCTTCTATTGATAAAATGCTTGAAGAATTAAAGACAAAGAAAAAAGGAGATGATGCTCTAAATCTAAAAGATTTATACGAAATACTTTCGAATGATGCTATTTCTAAAAAATATAATGTCGGATTTGCAACAAGAAAACTTTTAACCTCTGCTTTTGTAGAATATTTTAGATACGAAGGGGAACAACCAATTAAAGAGTGTTGGAAAATTAGCTCTTCAGATTTATGACGAATAAAGAAGAAATAAAAAGATGCCTCACTGCTTTATTCCCTTTGCCTGAAACTGATGAACACATTGTTGAAGATTTTGAAGGGAAAATTTGCATTAATGGATTTTGCTATTTGCCTATCAAAGTGCCGTTTCATTTTGATAGAGCAACTCCGATTACAATTGTTGATGATCAGACTGATGAATTAGGAAAAATTTATTTTTCAGATAGAACTCAATCAATTGAAATAAATAGTTTGAATGAGATTGCTTACGCTTCTTTTTTGACTGAAAATCCAACAGAAACAATTCAAGAAGGCCAATATAGATTTCTTCATGATTATGCCGTAATAAAAAAGGAAAAGCTGAAAATTTATCTGGACGATTACAAGAAAAAATCTTCAATATGGGGCGGGTATTTTCATGTGGAAGATTTGCCTAATAATATTTTTTCAAAAACGAAAAGCTTCAATCACTTAGTAGCAATAAAAGATGTGAAGATTGATAGAAGTTTTTATTTGGATACATTGGAGTTAATACTTGTTGAAAATAATCCATTTAACAGATTCCTTAAGCTGTACCACTTAATAGAGATGCAATTTGATATGCACACTGCAGTAAAAATTAATTTACTCTTGAGTGCTGGCAATAGTGAGAAAGAAATAAGTAGAACACTAAAGGATTACAATAGGGAAGATATTGAAAGGCTGAAATCTTTGTTCGCTCTCAAATTGAATTGCAACAGTTTTGTTTCCCTTTTGGATAATGTAATCGGATTTAAAACAATTGCTGACTCTATATTTTATGAATATGGAAAAGACAGTAACCCAATAAAACAAAAAACCCAATTTGATGCAATTGTTACAAAAGGGAGTTTTAATCAAAAAAATATTAATGATGCAATTGGAAATAATAGATTTAATGAAATTGTTCCAAAGGTTATTGCCTATTGGATTTATCGGGTAAGATCAAGTATTGCACATAATAAGCTGGGCGAATATTTAATGACAGTGAATGATGAAGATTTTATAATTGACTTTGCAGAGCCATTAATAAGAGAAGTAATTATTCAATGTTATAAATATTAATGAGACAACTTACAGCAATAGAAATTAGTCGAATTAAACTTCTCACAGAAAATTCTGTGGAGATAACTTTAATTGAGCCAACTGAAAATGGGTTGCAAAAATCAATTATGGATGCGACTGCTCCTGTTCGTAATTATTTGAAAGAAAAGTTAGTTCACGACTATGAAATACAAAAGCAAGGGCCTGAAAATAAAATTCAGGTTACAGCAAATTTGATTGCTGAGGATGAACTGATTTCTTCTAGTGCTTCCCTTTATCGCCCGGTTACTAAGAAAGGAGATCCTCGAATTTGGTTCAAAGGTTTAGGAAATTATACTGAGGCAAATAATATTCTCGGAATATTTGAATTTGAAAAAGTGTTGTATGTTGTGAATATCACTAGGCTTGATTTGAAAAAATTACTGGACGCCAAGTTAACAAATCCTTTTCAAGAATTGATGAGAGAGATTAACAAGGTTTCAAATGAAATTGCTGACGAATTGTTGCTAAAGCTAAAGAGAATTGCAGCGAGAGGGTTTATTCCGGCTTTATTAAATGCAGATACAGCGATTGGCAGAACATTAGAACACCTGCTTGATATTCCTATGAATTCTGCAAAAACTCCGGACTACAAAGGCATAGAACTGAAATCAGCAAGAGATAATAAAGGTACAAGAAAAGGTCTCTTTGGAAAGACGCCCAACTGGAAGCTAAGTAAATTTAAAAATAGGACAGAAATTTTAGATGCATTCGGATATTGGGAAAAAGGTGTGTTTCGTTTATACAATACTATAAGAGCAACCGGAAGAAATGCGCAAGGCCTGATCTTACGAACGGATTATGAACTGGATTATTTATTTGAAAATTCTGACAAAGATGAAATTGGAGATTTTTTAGTTTGGGAATTAGATGTGCTTAAAAATGCTCTTGCGACAAAACATAAGGAAACATTTTGGATTAAAGCACAATCAAAGTATGAAGATGGTAATGAATATTTTTTATTTAAGTCAGCAGAACATACAAAAGGACCGCTATTGAATCAGTTCGGGTTGCTAATAGATATTGGAGCAATTACTTTAGATTATCCAATTAAAAAATTAGCAGATGGTTCAGTTATAGATAAGGGCTGTAATTTTAAGTTAAAACCCAGTGCTTTAAATTTATTGTTTCCGCCAAGTAATGTTTATTCATTGTTAAATAAATAGATTAAACAACCCATAAAATAAAAATCATGTCAAACCTCGATTTGAAAATCAACAACCTTTTACCGGGTCAATCAATGATTGTTTCAAGCTACAATAAAAATTTTTGTAATGTAGAAAGAACAGGCGATGGAAAAACACTTCGTTTTATAAGGACATTTGAAAATGTTCGTATGAAGTGTATAGAACTGTTGCTTTTTATTTTGTTTGAATTAAATTTGCTTAAAAGGGTTAGTTGTTTTTTGGCCCTCTCTAAGTTTATTAAATGCTTTGCAATTAGTTGAAAAAATGCACCGGTGACAAAGGGGATTTTGCGCTTTACAAATCAAGGAAGCAAAATCCAAAACAGCCCAATTTATTTCTTTTGCTCCTTTCATGATTAACAATTTTATAGGAAAGTTTTTGTAAGTAAGGGTCATAGCGTATGTCGGCCATTTTACGTTTACCAAAATATCTTTCTAACAGCCTTGCCATATTAACATCAATAAGAGGTGTGGGTTTATTATAAATAATTAATTCTACTGCATTAGCGATGTACTGCCCCATAAATGGAATGCTTTCCAATTCGACTCTGCCTTTTGGCAATTTGCCTTTTCGCTTTACCATTTCTACCGCAAGAGCTTTAAGTCTCTTTGCTTTTTGCCTGTAAAGCCCGATAGGTTTTAGATATTTGGGAATAGTGGCTCTGTCTGCTTGCGCAAGTGCAGTCCAGTTGGGGAAATCTTTAATGAACTGTCTGTAAAATAGCGAAACAGTCTCGGCCTTTGTTCTTTGAAGTAAAGTCTCGGCAATAATTATTTGATACTGTGTTAGCCGCTTGTTTCTCCAGGGAAATTGTCTGCCGTCTATGTCGTACCATGTGAGAAGTGTCTGCCGGAATTTGCTAATATTTTTTGCAGTAACTGTTTCCATGTCCAAAGTTAAGTAATGATACGAATCCGATATTTGAGATTAAGTTTAATATAATTTCACCAGCCGCGGTGGGTGGACAGTGAGTTGTCATTTTAGCTCTTTTGCATGCTTGGTTTTTGTGTGTCGGGTTTGTGTGCCTTGTCCCGCAAGGCGGAATGCAAAAAATTACGTGGAGCACGTCGACAAAGCATATATATTAAATTTAGCCGGAACGCTGTTCAGTGTGACATACGACGATTCTACAGTGCCGGGTCGATAGCCTATCAGCCTGTTTTAATTTTTAAAAAACGTCTTAGCCGTACTAAGGCTAAACCCTCCCAACCCATTTTCCCTCATAAAAAAACGGTGAAAACCTCATTTTTTTATAAATAAAAGATTCTACATTTAGTCTTTAGTTGCTATATCCGGATGCAAAGCCCCTCTTCCACCTATTAACAACCGCCATTTTATCACCACCATTTCGCAACGATGAAGAGGGCATCCTTTTTCCTATCGGCAGTACTTGGCATATTGTACCCGTATTTTACGGAGGCACAATATTTTTATTCCAATGAAAAATATTATTACAACTCTTTCAGTACGGAAGCCGGTATTTCAATTGGTTTAATGAATGCATTCACTGATTTGGGCGGTAAAAAAGGAACCGGCAAGCCGTTTATTAAAGACTTGAATTTTAAAACAAGTCAATTATGCGCCGGCGGATACCTTGCCGTAAACTATAAAGATGCAATAACACTAAAACTGGAAGCTGCGTTTGGTAAAGTAACGGCGTATGACAGTATTCTTAAAAATGTAAAAGCTTCCACTTTCGGCCGTTATGAACGTAACCTGAGTTTTCAAAGCAGGGTAACGGATTTTATGCTGGCGGCGGAAATACACCCGCTGTTTTTTAAAAATGATTGGCGAAATGATGAACCCCCCGAAATTTCCCCTTACGCCGTTTTTGGTATCGGGTTTTTTTCTTTTAATCCGCAGGCAAAATTAAACGGCAGGTGGATTGATTTGCAACCATTGCGAACCGAAGGCCAGGGTTTTTCAGAATACCCGGGCAATAAGATTTATAAATTAAAACAAATCAATATACCGATTGGTATGGGCGTTCGCTTTGAGATAAGTCCTGTATTCAATACAAGGATAGAATTAGTACATCGCATTTTAAGTACCGATTATTTAGATGATGTAAGTACAAATTATATTGATCCCTCATTATTTTCAGCTAACTTACCTACCGGACTCGCTGCACTTTCAAAGCAATTATATGATCGACGGGGAGAGTTGAATGCTAATCCGCCATCCGCTATAAACAATGAACGCGGCGATGCAAAAGACAAAGACGCCTATTTCACCATTCAAATTAAAATGGGTTATACCTTCAGGCAAAGAAGAAACAGGTATTGATTTATAATGTATTATCCAACTAAAAAATTACTCCATTTAGTATTACTACTGCCGTAGAGGCAGCCTTACTATTTTCCACTGCCTTATTTACCGCAAATAATATTTGGTCTATGTTTTGATCTTTCTGTCTTACAATTATTTAATATGGCCGTTTACCGCCCCTGTAACACCGGTGTGGTTTATAATCCATATTTTCTAATTTTACGTACTTTATTCGCAACCCCGGGAAAGCATTTAAGTTTTATTATATTTTAAATAAAAGAAAATGACCGGTACAACCTTATCTTTCGACGACTCTATTTTTAACAGTTACCTGTCCTTCAAGCCATTGATAGAATCATTAAAAAAAATGATTGCTGAAGGAAACCCGGGTACGCAAAAATTATACGGCGATTTAATAACCCGTGTAGAACAACATCCCGAATTATTGGAACCCATCAGCGATCTGTCCGTCCTGAAACCGCATAAAGAATTGGGTGAAATGTTGCTGGCAACTATTTTTCCGCCGGCTGCTTCGGACAATGAAAATTTATACGCCGTCTCGGTTCCGTTTAAATTTAAAGCAATTTATGCATCAAAGCTTTTTAAAACGCTTTTTATGGCAGGCGGCGAATATGATGTGCATGATATCCAGGTACCTGATGATGAGATTGGTATGCATCTCAGCGACGAAAAATTATTATTCGCTTACCGGATGATTTTACGAAAGTATGCCGGCTATCAATCAACATACAATTACCGTTCAGTACATCCTTTTATTGATCCCGCAAGCGGTTTGGTAAAATATATGGAACTGAATGTAGATACAAGATTTGTAGATGTAAAACCGGTAGATGAATTACCCGACCTGCCGGATAATATAGTTTGTAAAAAAACAAACAGCCTGATGACGCTTGAACAGCTTAAAGAAACTATTCCGTTAGAAAAATTTAAGTTTGAGGGACTGGCCATTGTTCGCATCAATGATGTTACCGAACAGGAAATAATATCGCAAATAAAAAACAGCCTGCTTTCTATTAATGCTTTTTCCGACACATCGGTGTACAGCGCTCTGCAAACGCATATGCAAAGTTTATTGGGATTGAAGAATGTAAAAATAGGTATTACTCCTTTTTTTAAAGTAAACGGTCATTTTGTTTATTCAGCGTTGCACAACAGCAACAGCCTGTTGTATAAAGAGTTTAAAGCCATTGCGGAAAGTGAAAAGGTTAATCAGTGTTGTGTACATTTATTTTCAGGTTATAACCGACCCGTTACATTTGAAACAATAACGGATGAAGATGTTGCGACTTACCCAACGCTTGATTTGTACAGGCAGCAGGGAGCCAAGAGTTTAATTATTTGCCCGTTGATACACGACAATGAATTAATGGGTGTATTGGAAATAGTTTCCGACATACCCCACCAATTGCAGCATCACCATATCGGTAAAATAGAAGCCGCACTACCGCTGTTTACTTTTGCATTGGAAAAAAGTGAAGCCGGCCTGGACAACCGGGTAGACAAAGTGATAAAAGAAAAATTTACCGCCGTACAACCCGCCGTAGAATGGAAATTTACCGAAGCGGCCCTGAATTATATTGTAGGCAAACAACATGACGAAAATATAAAAGTAGAGCGCATTGCATTTGAAGATGTATATCCTTTATACGGCGCCATTGATATTCGCAACTCATCCGTAGAAAGAGCGCATTCCATTCAATTGGATTTAATAGAGCAATTGGAAATGGCCCGTTCCATTATAAAAAAAGCGCAGAAGAAAATAAATTTTCCGCTGCTGCAGGAAGTAGAATTTAAAATTGATAAGTACATTCTTTCAGCGTCCGATATTTTACAAAGCGACGATGAAATGCATATTCATGATTTTTTACAGGAAAATGTGGTTAATATTTTTGATAACCTTACGACAACCGCGCCTGAACTGAAAAAAGATATTTCGGATTATTATGCCGCCCTCGATCCGCAGCAAAAAATGATTTACCATCACCGGAAGTTTTATGAAGAGAGCATGGCGAGAATTAATGACAAGGTTTCAAGATTTATTGACAATGAACAAAAAACGGCGCAGGAGGTTTACCCTTTTTATTTTGAACGCTATGTAACCGATGGTGTAGAGTTCAATGCCTATATCGGTCAATCATTGAGCCCTGCAAAAAAATTCAATGATCTGTATTTGCGTAATTTAAAAATGTGGCAATTGACAACGTTGGCCAAAGCGGCACAACTTACGCATAAACTTGAAACTGAATTGAGTCTTCCTTTAAATACTACGCAACTGATATTGGCGCACAGTGTTCCTATCTCTATCAGTTTCCGTACTGCTGAAAGAAAATTTGATGTAGACGGGGCTTACAATATTCGCTATGAAATAATAAAAAAACGAATTGACAAAGTGCATGTAAAAGAAACGAATGAACGTTTTACACAACCCGGCAAATTAGCTATTGTGTACGGCCAGCCAAAAGAAGCTGCTGAATACAGGGAATATATTGAGTTTTTACAAAATCAACATTTACTAAAACCCGGTATAGAAGAATTTGAACTGGAAGAATTGCAGGGTGTAGTAGGATTAAAAGGTTTGCGTGTAGAAGTAAATTTTGAAGAAGAACAAAAGCCGGAGAAAAAAATAAAATTATCCGCAGCAGATATACGCATACAGGGAAACTAATGGTTTCTGAAAAAAACAAAAAAGGCTGTCAAAAAAAGATCATGGGCAGGGTTGAAGTGTCAGCTATAGATTAAACATAGCTTGATATATAATTTTTTTGATCTTTGCAATCTTTGCAATCTCTGCGCCTCGGTGTGCAAAAACTTTTTTTGACAGCTTGTTTATTTCCTAAAACTGCCAGCCAAATGTAATCAGCGGCAATGTTTCTTCATCCGACTTGGTAATGCTTGCCGTAATGGCCAATCTCTTTAACGGCGCTATCCAAAACCCGCCGCCAAAACCGTTATGCCATTTAGATGAATTATCATTCTCTATCCACACTCTTCCTATATCATTAAAAAATAAAAGACCGATTGAACCCGGCAAAATATAGGTTCGGAAATCGGCAAGCTTTATCCTCAGTTCTGTATTATTAAACAACATTGATTTACCGGCAAAACGGTACTTCCTGAAGCCGCGCAGGTTTTCAGTACCGCCAAGGTACTGTGCCTGGAAAAATTCAAAGTCTTTATTAAAATTGATGCCTCCGCCAATCCGTGTGGCAATAACTACATTAGCCTGCGTACTGAAACTTATAAATAATGATAAATCGGAATTTAGTTGTGTAAGCAGATTGCTTACATTATTTAAACCGTTCAATATTTTAAAATTAGTTTGCCAATTGATACCGCGGGTAGGTATTGCTTTATTATTTCTTGTATCAATACCTAAGCTCAACTGTCCGCCGAGGTAGGACTTACTTTTAAAGAGCGTAGCGGCATTCAAACCGTTAATACCCGTTTGTAATACATAGCGACCGAAATTATCATCAGTGTCAAAACCGTAAAACTGAAAAGCCGGGCCGGTGGATAATGATACGGCAGAGCCAAAATTTTTCCTGAGCAATAAAGTGATATCTCCTAATTGAAACCGGGTGCGGTAATATCTTATTTTGCCTGGTTGTGATTTTATCAAAAATACTTTCATTACCATAGCCGAAAAAATTGGTAACATTATCAGGCGCTTTAATATCAGTACGTACCAGCAAATCAGCCTTCCCGATTACTTCTATAAAATCAGCATTGTACTTAAGATTATATGCCTGTGTTGAAAGTGAGTGATTAACAATCAACTGATGTGTCATGCTGTACGGTGTTTTTCGGAAACCCTGCGCCGTATGTTTTATTGATGCGCCGAGGTAGATACCTTCATCAGGATTAAAATTAACCGACACAGACGGTATCCATTGGTTGTATTTATAATAAAGCCGTTCATAGTTGTTTACCGCAGCATCATTCGATAATTTTTTTACTATTCGGCCGGTCCCTGCAAAACTATTTTGCTCATTGAGCCAATCATAGACAAGGGTTTTACCCGAAGCATTGTTTTCAACCGCATCATTACCGTTGCCTCCAATAACTCTTATCTTAATTTTATTGCCTTCACCGTGAAATAAAAATTTATCATCGCCGCCCTGGCCGAACAACCTGATCTCCTTTGTAACTGCCGGAACAAATTGTCGTTCATACATTTTTTTTGACGACTCTCCTTCTTTGTTAATCTTATAAACCGTGACTAATACAGAACCGTCCGCTTTTCCCGTTACATCAAACAATTCTTTTTTATCGCTGCCCGTTATATTTACAATTTTTGAAATAACCCGATAATAACCCATCATCTCTGTTTCAAAATATTTTCTTCTTTCTTTCAGTTTGACAATAATTTCATTGGCAGAATATTTTTGTATTTCTTTTGGTTGCAGGCCTAAAGCTTTTTCAATCAGCTCATCCGTCATAAGCGGTAAAAAATTGTTGATCGATTTTTTCCATTCATCTTCCGGCAATTCATTTAAAAAAGCTCTGTCAAAATTTCTTGCATTAAAATTATAGACACTTATATTTTTCGCTTTGGCCCTGAAGCCCTGTATTTGCGGGGCTATCCACGGACGGCTTGCAAAATAAGGAATAAGACCGCTGTTGATAAAAAAAGGCTGATCCCTGTCGCGGGGAATTGCAAAAAATATTTTGCCCTTACCGGTATCCGCAGCAGCCCAACGCCACTGATCTTCGTGCCGGTCAAAATCCATCATAAACATATCAAGTAATCTTGCATTCAAAATTTTCTGCTGATCGATGCTATTATCATTATCCTCCGCCAGTTTTGCCACCATATCACCGGTGCTGTAAGTTTTTTTAGCGCCGCCCGGTTCTCTTTCTTCAAACAAACAAAGTGTATTGGCAAAATCAATTTTATATTTTCCCAAAAGCGGATCGTCGGGGACATAAACTAATTTAGGTTCGGCATGCGGCACGCCGGCTGCATTGGCCAATACCGGTACCGATAATGCTGCATACGGATAAGATGCAGAAACACCATCGCTTACTAAATCTTTTGCAACCGTACCGCGCAGATCAGGCGGTATGGCTGCATCTGTTACAAATTTTTCTACCGAACGCAATACATATTGTTTGCCGGCTGCATCCTCAAGTCGTAATGATTTGGATTGATGACCGCCGCCCCTACGCAATGGTGTTAACCCGCCCATTTCTTTTCCCATATTAAAAACCGGTACACGAATCGGCTCCATCCATTCATTCCTGTAATTACTGCCCAATAAAAATTTCTTTAACTCGCCGGCTTTAAATTTTTTAGATGCCGCAACAGTCATTGAATCAGGAAAGGAAAAATTCTTTTCATCTTTAGCAACAACAGCAACCGGAGTGATAGTTTTTAAAGAAGTTGTATAAATTGGTTCCGGCGAAGCGGCAGCTGTTACTGCATAAAATTTTACACTCACTTTGCCGGCTTCGGTAATTTCCAACACGACATATCCCGTTGCAGCCTTAGCAAAAATTGTATTCGTTCCTTTTTTTGCCAGCGTACTTTTAGCAGCCGCACCGCTTACAATGTAAGTAATACTGTCGTGTTGTAACATCTGTAAATTATGTTCATGTCCCGCCACATGAATTACATAGGGATGATTTTTCAACACTTCTTCAATCCGCTTAATCATATTTTTATATTGCGGATGTTTTGTATCCTGGATGTTTCCAAACACGCCTCTTGTTATCGGGTAAAGAGAACCCAATACCGGCAGCGGAATATACAATCCGCTTTTAGCTTCGGTTAAAGGAAAAATATGTTCCTTCAGTGTAAAGTAGCCGCCGTGTTTGCCATGTGTATAAAAAGGATGATGCATCACTACCAATAAAAGCTTATCGGCATTCTCTGCAATTATTTCTTTCAGGTTGGTAAGAATATCTTCTTCCGTTTTGCATTCACAGTCCGATTCCAAACCCGGTTTCTCATTTTGTTCCAGCCACCATTGGCTGTCCATAAATACCATCACTACTTTATCATTCAGCATTACTTCTACGGGACCGGGACAACCATTCTCGGGGTATACTTTTACATTGGGTATTTGCAAGCCCGCAATATATTGTTGTTGATTTTTTACCTGCTCCAATCCACCGGGTTTTCCCTGCTTCCAATCATGATTACCGGGAACAAAAAATGCTTTCGCTTTTTTATCTTTTACAACAGACAGTTGGTAGTCGATTATTTTTTGTTTGGCTAAAAAATTTTTATCGCCGCTTTGCGGTAAGCCCTGCGGGTAAATATTATCGCCAAGATAAATAATAGTGTTACGCTCATCGTTCCAATCAGCGGTTTTAATAAGTCCATCTATAACCGGGTGCTTACCGTTCTTCAATTCACCGGCATCGCCTGCTAAAAAAATACGTTGCACAACGGGGTCGTTCTGCGCATTGGCAGTAATACCGGTAAGAAAAGAAAAAAGCAAAATTAAGTACCGCAGCATTGTTTAATGGTTAATTACTTAAGATATACAAGAAAGAAAATAGGTTTATCCGTTTAAGTTACAGCTTATAACTGAATTTGAGAACATTTGCATGCTCTTCTACAGCTTCATTGCTTATGTACAAATCTCCATTAGGAGCAAAAGTCATGCCTTCGGGCTGCGGAAATAATATCGGATCGATTCGAAATATTTTTTCAATCTTGCCTTTAAGGTCAGCTATCACTAATAGTTTTCCGATAGAGGAAACGATATACAGTTTATTTTGTAAAGGATGCACGGCGGCAGCCGAAGGAAAAAACTCTGCATTTTCATCCTTCAATAATTTTTTTACAGCAACTACATCAATTGTATAAAAAGGGGCGTCGCTAAACAGACCCGTTGCAATATCAAACTTGTAAGTCGTACGCATCCTGTTTTTTTCATGAGCGCAGCTTTTGCAAATAGTCACCAATGCATTGGCCGCCGCATCATAATAAAAAGATTCAAATTCTCCCTTTACATGATTGATATAGGAACTTAATGCGGGCACACTGTCAAAAAGATTGGCTGTAAGCGGCATTTCAATCAGGCTGCCGTTGCTGCTTAAGATAAATATAGACGAATCGGTTTTCACCACATCCTCATAATCGTTTTTGCTGCCAAAGCCAATATGCTCCAAACCGCCCGGTTTATTCAGTTCAAATGAAAACCTGAAAAGCCGGCCCTGTTCATCATTTTGCGCAAACAGCATATTGGTTCGGTCATCATAAGCAATACCCGATATCTCTTTAAGTTCTTTGCCTAACTTCATGGTTAGCGGTGCAGAGAAATTATAACCGGGCGGTGAATGATAAACGGGTTTTTTATTGCAGGCATAAAAGAATAGACTCACTAAGCTTGAAATAAGTATAGAAAACCGTTTTGAAACAAACTTCTTATTTGAAAAAATGCTTACATTCTTTTTACCTAAATTTAGCATAGCGAAATTTTAATATATGACTGATCAGCAACAACAATTGGTATCGCAGGCGCAGGCAGCAGCTACGGATATAATATTGAATAAAGTTAGTAAAAGAGTAGTGTATCATAACCTTGATCATACAAAAACAGTGGTAAAAGCCTGTACGGAAATCGCTGACCACTATCGCATCAGCGACGAAGATCGTGCCGCATTACTGACAGCCGCCTGGTTTCATGATACCGGTTTCAGCAGTGGTCACAGCGAGGCGCACGAAAATGCGGGCATCCTGCTGGCCGAAGAATTTCTGCAGGGGCAACAGGCAGATGAAGCATTTACAGAAAAGGTGTCCGATATTATAGCCGCTACAAAATTACCTACACATCCTGAGGGATTGCTGCAACAAATAATTTGCGATGCCGACAGTTTTCATTTAGGCACCGATGATTTTAAAAAAACAAATCAGCTGCTGAGAAAAGAAATGAATGATTTTTGGGGTAAAAATTTAAGTAAGAAAGAATGGCGAAAGATTAATATTGATTTTATAGAACATCATCAATATTATACAGATTATGGCCGGACAAAATTGGAACCGGTAAAACAACAGCACCTGCAGAAATTAAAAAAGAAAAATGCAGATGCAGTAATTGAAACACCGGAACAGAAAAAAGAAAAACCTGAAGCAATTACCGCCCCGGCAATTGCAGTTGCCGTACCGGCACAATCCGAACCCGATCAACAGGCAAAGAAAATTAAAAAAGAAAAACCTGACAGTTACGGGAGAGGTGTTGAAACTATGTTCCGTACCACTTCCAACAATCATTTGCGACTTAGCGAAATGGCCGACGGCAAAGCCAATATTTTAATACAAGTAAATGCTATTATCATTTCTATTATTATTTCCGTTTTATTTGCCAAGCTGGAAAAAAATACGCAATTCATTATCCCTGCAATTGTATTAACGGCAGTCTGTATCACGGCTATCATTTTTGCCATACTGGCTACAAGACCCAATATTATACGCGGCACTTTTACTAAAGAAGATGTTTTAAATAAAAATGCCAACCTGCTTTTCTTCGGCAATTTTCACAAAGTGGGTTTGCCCGAGTATGAATGGGGAATGAAAGAAATGATGAAGGATAGTGATTACCTGTACAGCAGTATGACGAAAGATATTTATTTCCTGGGTGTAGTGCTGGCCCGCAAGTACCGCTACCTGCGTATTGCTTATAATATATTTATGTACGGGCTGGTAATAGCCGTCATCGCTTTTGCCATTGCCATGCTGTTTGGCAGTGAGCAGCAAGTCATGTCGGCATCGGTGCAGTAGAAAATAATAAAAAAGTTTATCCGCCGCGTACCTTTATTAATGATGTAAGCGGGTGACGCATATTTTTATTACTCATCATGTCCACTTTTACACTGCCTACTACAATAGGACTTTCTATTCTCAGCGGCACATGATTGGCGTCATCGCTTACCCAAACGGTCATTTTTTCGCCGCCTTCAAAAATGGTTCCTTTCAGCAACAGCGGTTTAAATTTGATAGCACGGAATTTACCGTATTTTGTTTTCACCGTTTCTTTTCCCAAATAACGGATATACATATTAAATACTTCGTTATCCAGGAACATGGAAAAAGGAATTCGATCGTTGACTTTGTATTTATTAAAATCAATATTGCGTGCATAATAAATAGAGCTTACTACATCCTGCACACACTCGGGTACTTTAAACACACCCGTAGTAGTAACGGCTGTATTGGCCTGCCGGTTAAAAGTAATATTCTCGTATTTTTTATAGCCGCCTTCATTTACATTGCGTAAAAACTTAAGCGGTTTCATAGTAGCCGTATCAATAAATGTTTCGTATTTATCTCTTACCTTATATATCCAGTCGTAGTTGGGATTGGTTTTTCCCTCGCCGGTTATGTGGTAAACGGGTACATTATTTATTTTTTCCAATGTATTGGTAAATGAGGCATTGCCGGCATTTACAAAAACACCCGCAACGGCATAGTACACCGTGTAGGTTATTTGCTCCCCCGCATGGTAAGCGGTATTTCGCATACCGCAAAACTCATCGGGCGGAGGCGGAGAATAAGCGCTTTTTGTAAACGCCAATAACGGCAAACACAAACTAACTATCAGTCTTACTTTTTTCATTTCTATTTTTAAAAACTTTAATACTCAAAATTAACATACTGCCGATGATTGCCGGTATAATAAGATTTATAAGCCATACGGAAACAGTAGCAATTGTAATGCCCAGGTGATTGGCGCTGAATAAACCGAGGATTTTCAAATTGATTCTTCCTCTTATGCCCAACTCCGCAATAGCAAAACTCGGTATAACAGCCAATACTAAAAAGGCGATACTTACCGACCAAAAACTTTGCCACCATCCGACACCGGCATCAAATAAACGAAAGAGCAAATAATATTGTAAGCAAAATACCGCGAAACGTAACAGCGATAATGACAAGAGCCTCAGTAATAAAGTTGCATGTACATCTTCCAGCGCTTTTACGAGATAAATATACCGACCGCTGCCGGAAAATTTTTCAATTAGACGTGTAATCAGCCCTAATCTAAAATAAAAGAGTGTTAAAATTAGCAATACGGTAGCCACGCCGTATATAATTACCTGCAACCAAAGCGATGAATCAATTCCCGCCACTATATCGCTCCTTTTTAATACAGGTAATAATACAATTAAACCGATAAGACCCATAAGCAGTGTTATGAGCAATTGACTGATGCCGCTTACCATCGTCATCGAAATGGTACGCAGCCTGTTTCCGTCTTCCATATATAAAACCCGGCCTACGTACTCACCCATTCGATTGGGCGTGGTTACAGAAAATGAAACACCCGATAAAACAGCTTTAAACGCTCTGCCAAAACTGATAGGCTGAATATTTTTAACGGATATTTTCCATTTATACGCTTCAATGCCCCAATTGACAAACATTAATAAAACTACCGCTGCCAATTGCCAAACGGCTGTGCTGTAAACAGAATTTTTAATATGAATCCATGACGTACCGATATTGGCCTGGTTATGTATTTGTTGGTAAATAGAGAAAGATAACCACATAAAGAGCAGGGGCCCGAGTATATAATTAAAAAAGATTTTGATATTTCTGCTTAGCTTCATTAATCTTGTAAAAATACATACCCTCTTGCAAAAGACATCTAAAATTATTATGGGCATCGACCCCGGCACATTGCTGATGGGCTACGGCATTATAAAAGTAACCGGCAGTGACATTACTTTAATAGAAATGGATGTGCTGAAACTATCCGGCAAAAAAGATAACTATGAACGCCTGCGATTAATTAATAAAAAAATAACAGAGGTGGTGAATAAGTACAAGCCTCATCAGTTTGCCATCGAAGCACCATTTTTTGGTAAAAATGTACAGAGTATGCTGAAGCTGGGCCGTGCACAGGGTGTGGCCATTGCCGCCGCCATGACCTTGAACATTCCTGTAGCGGAGTACAGCCCCAAAAAAGTAAAACAATCTATAACCGGTAACGGTAATGCGGATAAAGAACAGGTGTGGAAAATGGTGCAGCATATTTTAAACCTGAAAGAAAAACCAAAGCACTTTGATGCTACCGATGCCGTAGCCGTAGCACTTTGCCATCACTATCAATCCAAATTTGTTTCAATAGGTTCATCTATATTAAAAACTAAATTACCGGCTAAAAATAAAAAAGCGGATTGGGGAAGCTTTGCGGCAAATAACCCCGGTCGTGTTGTGAAGAAGAAATAGTGTAACGTTAATAAAGGCTGAAGTATAATTTGCAATACATATTTAATGAAAAAACTGAAAACAAAAATCCTGCACACTTTTTTCATCTGCAAATTTTAAAGATGCTGCAGAATCTTTTCCTGTACTTTTTTTAATTCGTCGGGACTCAGTTTCAGTTTCTTTTGTACAAAATTTAAATCATTGGCATTGCTGACGGGAATAAGATGCATGTGTGCATGCGGTACTTCCAAACCAATTACGCTGATGCCGCAACGGTCGCAATTAAAACTTTTTTCGATGGCCCTTGCTATAGGTTTTGCAAAGACCAGCATTTCCTGCAAATACGAATCGGGCAGATCAAACAGTTTATCCGTTTCTGTTTTGGGTACTACCAATACATGCCCTTTGCGCAGCGGAAAAATATCAAGAAAGGCAAAGAAGTTTTCGTTCTCGGCTATTTTATAACAGGGGATTTCGCCGGCAATTATTTTAGAGAAAATAGTCATAGCGGGAAACGTTTTTAATTCAATACCGCATTAAATAGAAATGTTTTCTATCTTAAACTTTAAAATACCGGCAGGCGCCGTTACCTCGGCTACATCGCCTACTTTTTTCCCCATCAATCCTTTACCAATTGGCGACGTATTAGAAATTTTTCCTTCTTTCAAATTCGCTTCTTTTTCACTCACTATTTGGTAAGTAACTTGTTTTTTGGTACCCAGGTTAGTCAGTTTTACTTTAGTAAGTATGGAGACTTTGCTGGTATCAATATTATTTTCATCCACTATTCTTGCAGTAGCTACTTGCCCGTCCAGCAAAGCAATTTTTGCTTCCAGCAAACCCTGCGCTTCTTTGGCGGCATCGTATTCAGCATTTTCCTTTAAATCACCCTTCTCCCTGGCCTCAGCAATGGCTCTCGAAGCGGCAGGTCTTTCTACACTTCTCAAATGCTGCAGCTCGGCTTTCATTTGCTCCAGTGTATCCTTGGTCACATATTGTATTTCATTCATAAAAAAATCCTCCTTTTTTCAGTAAAAAGAAAAAAATAACAACGCCTCATCAGTAGTACTGTGAAGCGTTGTATTTAGTTATCACAAATATAAAAAACTTTTCTCGTAACCGGCAACAAGAATTCAGCCAATATTTATAATTTTTCGGGATAACCGGCCAAAAGAATACTGATATTCCCTTTTTTATCTATTCTAATTCTGTACAAATTCAAATACCCTGTCGTTACTGATAGAATATTGCGTAGCCTTGATACGTCTGCGGTTATTTTTAAAAATAAAATCATCAAACTCCCAATTGATATACCGGTTACGGTTAAAGTTCACCAGGTTTATTTTAAGAAAGCGGTAAGAACGGTCGTCCCAACGGCCGTTATCATGATTATAAAAAGAACCGGTGTAGCGGTCCGCATTCCAATACCCGTACATAGTATCAAACGCATCTTTGTAAACAGCCGTTCCGTTTTCATTAAAAGTAAATACACCGTTTTCAAAACCCGTGCTGAAATAATCCTTGTCAAATGCCCGCTGACGGTAACCTCCGGTTAGTTTCCAGTCGCCAATCAAACGGTCCTCGAGGGTTTTACCGCAGGAGGAAAAAAGGGTGATACACAAACTGAGGTAGAGTAGATTTTTTTTCATATACTAAATTTAATAATCATTATTCAAAAAATAATGCCGGCGAAGCGGCAAAACAAACAGTTAACAAATGATTATAAATAGAGCGGTTATAAAAAATTAAAGGCCCCGTTTCATCGGGTCTTTGCAGAAAGTGAATTTTTATTTCGGGGATTTTATTCCTCTATTAGTTTAATACCTGTCTTTGTAAGTTCTATTTTTCGCTGCTTATACAAAGCGCCGGTTGTCATCTTAAATGTTTTTTTACTCATAGCAAAAAAAGTATAAATATCTTCAGGCGAAGATTTATCGTGGTAGGGTAAGTAGCCGTCATTTTCTTTTAACAAGCGCAGTACTTTTTCCGCCTCATCTTCCACCCGTTCATAACCGGGCTTACCTGCCGCCACATCTATTTTATTTTCAGGTAATATTTTTTTTATAAACCCCGTGAAGCGATCACCTGTTTCAATGGATCTGTATACTTCATTAAAGTGTAATAAGCCGGTGTGTTTGTTATTGATGATGACTACGTAACCCAAATCGGTACGACGGTAAACCTGCATATCCACCAAGTCCATTTCATTCACCGTCAGGTTTTCATTTGATAAAAAGTGTTCTAATTTTTCCGTAGCGGCCAATCTTCCCGTTTGCTCATCTAAGTATATTTTTACCAAATAGTCGCCCTGCGGACGCATATAACTTACCTGTTTCGATCGGGGAACAAAAATATCTTTCATCAAACCCCAATCTAAAAATGCACCGTACTCCGTGGTACTTACACAACGCAGTTTTACAATATCTCCCAACACTCCTATGGGCTGTTGTGTTGTAGCAATGATTCTGTCTTCACCATCGTGGTATAAAAAAACTTTCAGCTCATCGCCAATTCTCGTGCCCCGGGGAACGAAACGTTTGGGTAACAAAATTCCTTCGGCGCCGTCATCCAAAAACACACCGGGGTCTTTTTCCTTTATTACTTTAAGTACGTTGTATTCGCCAATTTTTATCATATAGTGCAAAGGTAACGGAATCCCGGGCAGCCGGGTTTAGGTAAAGCCCAACGGACACTTTGATGTATTGGAGTCATTTAAAGTTGTAATTATCCAAAAATTTCATTTTCTCTTTATATCCGGCTTTGCAACTCCATAATGAATAAATCAGCAAAAAGTTTTTTAACCTTAGTAGAAAATATGCTCATTGAGTCATTGCAACCTTATTACCTTATTGAACTTTTGCTTTCAGGAATTCGCAGATCAGTATATGCGAACCTGATGGCAGAATATTGAAATAAGGTAATAAGGTTGACTCATTGAAGTAATTTCTGTTCTACTAAGGTTTGCCAAATAACCTTCATCAAATTAATCTTTATCAGAAATTTTTCTTCCTAACTGTACCAACACGCCCAGCTGAGCGGAGAAAACAATATCATCAAAACGGATATTTAAATAATCGCGGCCGTAATAAAGATGCAACAGCAGTCCCACTTCATTATAAATGCTTGGCATATAACCGGCATATTGGTGAATGCCGAAACGATATTTCCTGCTGCCCGGAAAGTTGGATAAATTATCCATTATATATTCCGTTTCGGTACGCAACAAAAATTGTCTTTTTACTTTCTTTGCTATTTTAGTTTTTGCCGGTGCATTCTCTGACCTGTCCTTTCTCATCATCGTCATCTCCATTGGTTTTTTAAGCCATTGCAAATGAAGCAATACCCTGCTGCGGCCGTAATATTTTTCCAACTCATCGCTTAATGAAAGCGGCCCGGTGATATTTATTTCACGCTGAAAACCTACATACATGCTTGCCAGGTTTTGCTTTTGTGTTTGCTGCGTATGTGTAACACCAATACGCAAATAATTAGTACTGAAATCGCCGCCGCGGTAATTATTTCGCAACGGGCTTGTACTGAGAAAAAAATTACCGTCCTGTCCGTTGGAGTAATGATGCAGTTGCGCCGTAGCCCAGGTATACCTGCAACCGGGAGTTTTATCGGAATATTTTATCAGGTAATCTAACCCAACACCTATTTTATTATTATACGGCAATAAAGGATTGGAAGTATCCCTTGTTAATCGGGGTGCAAGCGCCGCGTCTAATGTAAAGCGGTGTCGTTTTATAAAACCCATGCTAAAGTCTTTGCCTTGCGAGATGACAAAACGATGCGTAAGGTTTCCTTCCAGCCAAAAGCCTCTTTTCCCTTCTCCGTTTTTAAGTGAAACAGTTCTGTCTTTCACGGGTGCAAACAAAGGGAAAAAACTGATGTACAATAAAGGGTCATGCGATTTTAATACATCATGATACTGATTGGTGTAATGCAGCACCTCATATACTTCTTTGCTGTCTTCATCACGCCAAATATATTTCTGCGCTTCGGCTTTTGAGTAAGAAATACAAAGCAGTAGCAGGAAAACAATCAAATATTTTATCATGATGGTTTTTTAAAAAGCGCTATTCCCCGCTATTGCTCAGCCCCCTGAAGCGATACTTTGTTTCTCGACAAACCAAACTTAATGCCGAAAGCGGTAATAATATTATCCACTTCGGAAAAATTTTTCCCTACGGAGGCTACCAGTATAATATTTTCATTGAGTGCATAATTACTTACCAATGCGAAGCGGGTGGAATTACTCTTTGCTGATAAATCTTTACGGGTGATATACTCGAATGAAATATTAAATTTATTTTTTTCATAATTCAATGCAGCGCCAAAATCAAGAAAAGCAGAATCGCTGCCGGTTTTGGGCGTAGCGTTATTCACCCATGAATAGCGGGCTACCCCGGTAAAGTCAAGATTATTTTTAGCGGGACTCCACCGCAGGTTTACCCATACACCTGATTTTTCAGATGCAAGATTTTTATATGAATTATTGTTTGACGAACCGAGAATGGCGCCGGCTATTTCAAGAGAAAAAAAATCTTTTGATTTCAACTCGCTCAGTTCATCTAATTTCTCCAATGCCTCCTGTCTTTCGCCGGCTGTCATATCTACCGGTTCATCAAGCGAATCAAGTTTGGGTGTTATCAATTCGATGATTTCATTTTCTTTATCAAGCAATTCTTTCTTTCTTGCCTTGGAATATATTCTGAAAACCTGCGTACGAAAACCGACAGATACAACAGAAGTAGTATCTGTTTTAAATGTAGCGGCGGAAAGATTAAACGTTTCCATAGCGGTAAATTTTTTATTTACCCATTGATTGAATGTATACGCCGGTTTGCTCGACAACCAAAAAGGTGTAACATCAACAGCGCCGCCCTGCCAAAGATTGAGCAGGCTTACGCCAAACGCACGGGGCACAGTCGGTTTATCTACCGACGTCGGCGCTTTATCGCTCAATACAAAGCCGGGTACATCGGGTATATATAATTCGGTAAATGTGGTTTGAAATTTCGGGTTATCCTGTCCGAAAAATTGTATGGCAGGCAATAACAGTGCTGCCAGCAGGTTTAGCTTATTTTTCATGGTTAAAAAGTCTTTAGATGAATTTATAATCTGTTACCAACGTAAATACATCCTGGCTGTCGGCCACTTCATCGTCATACTCATTGGATGCAGGTGCGGCGTTGGTAAACGCATGTGTTACCACCACTTTATTAGTAGCATCGTTGGCATCCAATACACGGGTTACCACCCGCAGGGTTTTGCCGGTTATGGCCGATCCTTTGCCCAGTAGCAAATCAGTTATTTTTCCTTTAGCAAGGATATCGGAAGTGAATTTAAATTTCGCTACACTACTGCCGATCTGCGCATTACCGATAATAACAGAGAATAAAATATCCCGATCTTTTTGAACGGTTATTTCCCGGAGCTCTTCGGTTCTTTTGTTTACAGGCATATATTTTAGGTTTAATGATTTAAACTATACCAAAATTGACGACTTGTAATTTATTATTCACGGGTAAAAACACCCTGTTTTCAAAAAAGGATTTTTACTGAACATTTTTTAGCTGCAAAAAGGATACCCAAAGTTTGTAAAAGAAAATGAATTGAACAATACCCTGTTTGTGGTATAGGTGGGATGTCGGAGGTAAGAAGTCGGAAGTAAGAAGATTTATTTCATACCCAGTTTCTGCAGTAATACATCAGCCATTTTGTAAAATGCTTCATTGGTATAGCCGGCTATATGCGGAGTAATTATTACGTCGGGGTTGGAGAGTAGCTCATCGAGCAATTTCTTTTCTTCCGGTTTGTACAAAGTAAGATTCTCATTCTCCAATACATCCAATGCGGCGCCGGCAATTTTATTTTGTTTCAACGCATTTATCAGCGCCTTTGTATCATGCACTTTGCCGCGGCAGGTATTTATAAAAAAAGGCCGGTGCTGCAAAGAATTAAAAAAGGCTTCATTGGCCATGTGCTGCGTTTCGTCGGTCAGCGGTACATGAAAACTGATAACATCAGCATAGCGGCAAAGCTGCTCCAAACTCGCTTCTTTTATATATCCGCCGCCGAAACCAAATTTATATTTATCGTAAGCCAATACTGTAACGCCAAACGGTTGCAGTAATCGGGCAAAGGCTCCGCCGGCATTTCCGTAGCCTATGATACCAACTGTTTTGCCGGTTAACTCTACGCCGCGGTTTTCACCACGCAGCCATTTACCTTCTTTCACCTGGTTTTTTGCACGGTCTATATGATTCATCAGGTTAAGCAACAAAGCCAGCGTATGTTCGCCCACAGCATTACTATTACCTTCAGGAGTACTCACACATTTTATACCTTTACTTTCCGCATAGGGTACATCAATCAGTTCCATACCGCTGCCGAGACGACCAATCCACTTTAGCTTTACCGCTTTATCCAATATTTTTTTATCAATCTTAATACGGGTGGTTACCACCAATCCTTCCGCGTCATCTATCAATTCACTCAACTCTTCGTAGGTAATAACCGGCAGGTAAAGCACTTCATATCCTTTTTGCGAAAGAACATTTGCCAAGTGTCCATGTGCTTTAGCAGTAATAATTACCTGCTTACCGCCTTCCCCGTCTTTTGCTTTTTTGTTTGTTGCCGGCATATAGTCGCTTCGTTATTTTTTTTAAATTTATTTTCTTCATTCGCCTTCCCCGGAAGGCGATACAACCCAAGGCTTCATCTTGAATGTAAGCGCAGCAAATTGCTGAACCGTTAATTGCTCCGCTCTTTTATTAAACAATTCATCTTTCAATTCCTCTTCGCTAAACAACGACTTCGCCGCATTGCGTAACGTCTTTCTTCTTTGCCCGAATGCTGCTTTTACCAGCGTAAAAAAATATTTCTCGTTCAGCATTTCCGTTTTCTCTTTTTTTGGCAGCAGGCGAATAACACCGCTTTTTACTTTCGGCGGCGGATTAAAACAACCTTCATTTACATCAAACAAATAATCTACCGTATAAAAAGCCTGAACCAATACACTTGTAACGCCGTATACTTTACCGCCTTCTTTGGCAGCAATGCGCTGCGCTACTTCTTTTTGAAACATACCGATTACACAATCCACATGCTCCTTCCATTTCATTATTTTAAAAATAATTTGGGTAGAAATATTATACGGAAAATTGCCGACTACGGTAAAGTTTTCAGTAAAAGGTTTTTCTATTTCTAAAAAGTTTTGGTGTATGATTTTATTTTTTATAGCCGGGTAGGCATTTTCCAGGTACACTACTTTTTCGTCATCTATTTCCACGGCTTTAAAATCTATATTTTCTATTTGCAGTAAGTATTTGGTTAGGGCGCCCGCTCCCGGACCCACTTCCAGCAAACGGGCAAAAGGCAACGCCTGCAGTGAGGCGACAATTTTGCGACAGATATTTTCATCTTTCAGAAAATGCTGACCCAACGATTTTTTGAGGGTGTACATACATGCAAATGTAAATGTATTTACCTCATTGCTTTATTATACCGATTATACATCCGTAATAGTCCAATTACATTGGACTAAACGGCTGTTATATCGGCATAATACCGGAATTGGTTGGATTATTTATAAATCCAAATGGTATTATAACACAACGGTGCATCCCGGTTTTAAGCAGAATGCACCGTTTAAAACAGTTTGTCGCAATTACCGGATTTTCAAAATTCTTTCAGTAAATATCTTATCGCCGGATGAAACAACCGCCCGGTAAATACCTGCCGGTTTATCTTTCAGGATATCTAAGCTTACAGTATTATTGCCTTTTTGAACAGCGATCTTCATTGAACTGATAACCCTGCCCGCCGGATCGTATATATAAAGAATCGCTTTACCGTCTGTAAGAGAATACAATTGAACCTGCATATTATCTTTAACAGGGTTAGGGCTGATGCGTAAACCCTGTTTTATGCCGGTCAATTGCCGGTTAATAATATTACTCAGCAATTGTTTATTGTTTACCTGGTTTACTCTTAGTCTATAGTATACAGTTTGCGCACCTATACCGCTTATATCATCGTTATAAAAATAATTAGCCGCACCGGTGTTTTCAAGTTTTTCATCAATACGATATATTGTATTAAAATGAACTCCGTCGGTGCTTCTCTCTAATTCAAAATTGTTGACCAATTGATTTTCTTTTACTTTCCAGTTGAGTTGTACTGAATTATTATTTAAACCACTTTTGAATTCAATTAAATTACCTGACAGTACACCGCAGTCTCCCAGGCTACCTACAACTATAGTATCGGTGGCATAAAGAGAACAGGCTGCCTGTAAAAATTGCTGTACAATATAAGTACCGGGTCTGTTTACAGTTATAGACGGACCGACTGTGCTTCCTACAATTTGTCCGTTAGTAGTAGACCATTGATAAAATGAGGTAGGTACCGGGTTCATTACATATACACCGCTAAGGCTTCCTGTATCACATATATTTGGGGTTAGTGTTTCTAAATTTGCCCGGGGTGCTATAAAGAAATCAAAAGGCGCTACAAAATCTTTTAACTCGGATGTAAAAGAAGTTGAAGCTCTTGTCTTAACCATTAATCGTCTGAAAGGCATGGCGCAATCATCGGCGCCGAAAATATTTGACTGGTCGAGGCCGAGCTTGGAAAGATTAACGGAAAACTCCATAAACTGACCTGCAATATAGTTTGTAACAATACTGTTATCGCCGAGTACCAATGAAAAAGGACCGGCCCAAGTATTGGCGGGACTTTGAAGACCTGTATAAAATGCACCGGCAGTTTTTGGTCTGATACCGGCATAACCAAACTGGGCGCCGGCACTTGCGCCGTCAAAACTTCCTGTCCAGCTAAAAGCCGCGGGTGTTATTAAAAGATCATTTTTATTGATCCATATACGTGCTTCGATGGCCGTTAATGCTGAACTGCTGTATTCCGCGGTTAAAATTATATCGCCCGGCGCTGTCATATTGCCTGCTGCATCAAACTTCCAGGTAGTATGGCCCGCATCGGGGCCGTAATTAAAAAAACTTCTTGTAGGCCTGTTGTAATAGATATCCGTTTGGTACATTTCAAAATCGAAGTACCTGTTACCATTGGTATTTTCAATTGATATGCCGCCCACCAACCAAAGAGAGTCCGTAAGATTGGGACCTGCTCTTCTTACGTGCAGCATGATATCAAGTATTTCGTTTTTATCGGGGATGGACTGAGATACAGGGGTGCTCCAATTTACAGGATTCATTCCATTTTTGTTTGACCCGGCAGCAAAAATAGTTGAATCATCGCCATGATAATCTCTCACGAAGACAGCGTCTACCAGCAGGCGATTATTTACCACTGAATAAGCGGGAAAACGCATGCTTTTAACAAAAGGAAGTCTGCGGGAAGCAGGATTAGATACATAATTGGCCATCAAAGCGACAGCGCCGGCAGTATCTATAACAAATTGGCCTCCGCCTGTAGAGCCGGGAAATCTAAACCAATCGTCGTTGCCGGATTGAACCAAATTAGTAAAATAATTTGACCGCAGATCGCCATCTACGCCAAAATTGGCCCTGATAACCGGGCCGGTGATTTGCGCCTTAAGAAAGGAAGGTGCAAGAAGCAGCACAAGAGCAATACGTAAAAAAATTTTCATTGTGGTACGGATTTCGTTTAAAAACTCGCAGGCAGCTTATAAAAGCACACAACCGGAAATTAATTTCCGGCTGTGCATTATAATATATTAATGTTTGACGATATGTACGGTCGATATTTCCGAAAGTACTTCATCGCCATTTGTCATTATAGATGTTACCCTGTAACTGATAAAGCCCGGGAAAATATTGTTCTCTGTAAACTTATATGATCTCGCCCCGGTATAAGGCGCCATCGTAACAGTTTCCCAAACTGCATATGGATCAGTCGGATCATCATAGGTTCTTTCAAGCGCAAATCCTGTTACACCGTTAGTAGCTGTAAAACCCCATGTAGCGGTTATCCCTGCTTTCCCTTGGCGATGCGTTCTGAAAAAATTGAAAGAAGATACAGCGGCTTGCTTAATTTTCGGCAAGGGTTGGTTACCTGAAATTTTATCGGTTACAGAAGTAAACGCGGAGTTAACAATCAGTACCGTAATGGCAGTTATAAAGAGTTTTGCTTTCATAAAGTTTGGATTTTTTATAAATCAAATATAGAGAGATATGAAGAACCGTGCATCAGGATTTGTGCTCGATTTTGGCAAGTATTAACTGCATGGGCATAGTAAAAATTTACTAAGGTAATTTACAAAATGGCTGATCCCTGTCAATTTTCAAGCATAAAAATCCCTTCCGGCGGAAGGGATTGGCAAAGTGAAATGCAGGTGATTTTATGTTATCGTTTGATAACCAGTTTTTTCGTGAACAGTTCGTCTTTTATACCCACCAATACAAAATATACACCGCCGGTTAGCCGCTCTGTTACCGGCAGTTGAACGGTATTGGCTCCTTCGCGTACTTGTATTATTTGCTTATCTATTGTTCGGCCGCTTACATCCTTAACTGTAACGGATACCGTTGAATTAGATGAAGCATGAATAAACAAAGCGGCCTGATTAGTTGCCGGGTTGGGCGAAAGTGTTATTTGCTGAATATTTTTCTGAATCATAATTGACTTTACATCGCTGTAACCGTCTTTACTGTCTCCGCTTATTAGTTTGAGCCTGTAGTACGATTTGCCTTTTAACGGATTCAGATCATTATATACATAATCATTCTCGCCGTTCAGGCCATTGCCTTTCGCATTTACTGTACCAATGGAAATCCAATTATTGTTACCGGCGCTGCGCTCTATGGTAAAGCCTGTAAAGTTTTCTTCGCCGCTTGTCTTCCAAGTCAGTTCTGCATTACCGGTTGTTACAACTTTTGCATTAAATGAAAGCAGGTTTACTTTCAACGGATAATTATCTACCAATACGCGGTAGTCTTCCGTTTCGCCATGGTCATAATAACCGGTAGGGGTCGAGTTAGTCATACCCGCTGATGCTTTTACCAAGCGAATACGCATGTACGTAAATGATCCGTTGGGCAATGATGTAGGCGCACTTGGCCAATACAGATACCGGGCTTGCATAGCGGCCATAGAAGTAACAACCGGTGGCGCCTGGCAAGCTTCGCCGTTATCGAATACGCCGTTACCGTTAAAATCGAGCCATGCTATCAGTGTTGCGTTTTGACCGGTATTATTATATACTGAAACCTGCGCCAGATAGTTACCTGCTGTTGGAGAAAAAATGGGAACAAACGCTAAGCCATCTTCATCAGCTCCATCAGCATTGGCCGGAACAGATGATGTTTTAAGCCATTCTCTGTCCCAAGTAGCTCCTATTCTTATTGCTGTATCTTTTTCATGAACAGCCGGGCTTAATGGATTGGGATCATAACTTGCCGGCGCATCGCCAAAATCGCAAAGCGGACGAAAGGCTTCGCTGCAATCACCCCAACTTCCGATTGGATATACAGGCCCCGGGTTTGTATATACTAAACGGTTTTGCGCATCGTTTACAGTTCCATCATAGTTGTAGGGGACAATAAATCCACCAATAGTTTGTGCATTTGCAGAAGAAGTTGGCAACCCCCCCATGTTATATACATTTTCCTGCCAGTCAATGGCCAACTGTTTGGGGCCGATATTTCCTGCACCGCTTGGCAAAAACTGTGTTCGCTGACCTGTCATCATATTGAAATGATAATACATGGAATCCTTGTTTGTAGTACCGGCACCGGCTCCGTCAAAATCGTACATCATTCCATTATTAGTTACACCAATATCACTCCAGTCATGAATAAGCCTGTTTGTACCTGCGATATTACTATCTACTCTTGCTGCGTAAACCTGGCTTGCCCGAATTGGTGTTAAGCTGTCAGCAGCAAAATCAATTTTCCAAACTGTATTCTCCCTACCTGAATTTCGGCTCGAATTTGCCGATTCCACTCCGAAGTAATATGATCCGTTATAAAAACTGGCTGAACCTGAGGTAACACCCGGCGTATAAGTAGGAATATTTAATGGCGCGGCATTTACATCCGCTACGAATGTGCTGATCGTCTCATTATCTACATCATATTTATAAATAGACTTTGTATTAATCGGTGAACTTGTTAAACTATAAGTATAATACAGAATTCTTTTATAAGGGTCATAGGCCATTCCGTTCATATTGGTGTGCCCCGGGTCTGTGAAGAAAGGCTTTGCTCTTCCTGTAGCGGGATCCAACAGCATAAATTCATTATCCATCACCGTTAAAATATAGGCGGGCATGCCCGTAAATGGCCGGCTGATATTTCTCCAGTTGTTTGGAAAGCTACCCGTGACACAGGTATTGATATCAGAAAGCCAAATATCGCCTGTGGCATTATTCAGCAATATAACAATTGTTTTTACCGGGCCGGGTATACTGACATTTATTGTTCCGTTGTTATCGGCATTACCGTAATCTGCACCCGGTCCTGTTGATGCGGGTGTTATACCCGGAGATCCGGCAATTACTATTCCCGAACCTGCATTTGCTTTAGTAACGGTTATAGGTTGCGGTACTAATGCGGTATTGCCGGCTCCTATCGTTACCACCTGGTTATTATCCAAATCAAATAGTGAAAATCGTAGATTGGCTACATCCACATCAAAAGTTATAGTAATAGTTGTGTTACCGTTGTTAGTGGTTGTAAATTGAACATCATGTCCCGGCGTGGCGAAACTCCCTGCATCGGCCGTATTAACGGCATTTTCGCCATCCAGCGTAATACGGTTTGATGGAGCTATTGCAAAGTTCACCCTGCGGGTACCCATTGTAAAATTTTGATTATAGGCGGTTATACCCGAAACATAAGAAGGAGTATAACTGCCGTTGGCAGACGGTAAGAAATCAAGATTGTCCCAATTTAATTGTGATTGTGTATAACCGCCCGGGCATTGCGCAGCGACTTTATAAATCGGGCAGAAGGAAAATACCGCAAATGCAAAAAGCATATTGGCGGAAAGGATAGAGGTAAAGAGTTTTTTCATGGCTTGGATTTTACTAACCGATACAGAAATAACTGCCGTATCATATAAGTATTTTGTGAATGGTTTTTGTAAAAATCCGGCTCAAATGAAATCAACCAACGCCATCAAGTAAGTGAAAATATGTAAGCAAATAGTCGGCTTTCACCTGATATGGATATTTACCAACCAAAATTAGCTGCCATTTCATATTGCTGCAATAGTAATTACTCCTTATTTTTTAAAGTAGATTGACGATGTATAAATACGATTTCCGGTGCTTTCAAAAGCTATTTTACTATTCTAAAAAAAACATGCCCTTCATAAGTACAATAAAAAAACCTCCGGGTTAAGGGAGGTTCTTTTTCAATACTCAATTTAAACAAAGCCGGTTACCCGGTATAAAATACTATTACTGTTTCATGAATTTTTGCACTGCAAGTACTTCATTTTTACTGTTAATTATTTTCAGCACATATACTTGCGGAGACAGTTTCGCTGTATTAATTTGATACTCCCTTTCGATAGTGTTTACGTTTACCTGCAACGTACTGATTACTCTTCCGCTTAAATCACTCACCTGTACAGTTACTTTTTCAGGATAGTTGAATTTTATTTTAAAATTCAGTTCGTTTATTACCGGGTTGGGATACAAAGAAACGGACAACAGTGAAGGATTATAAACAACGTTAATAATTTTACTGTACATTTCTTTCCCATCTGCATCCACTTCTTTAATACGATAATAATTATTGCCTGCAAACGGATCCCTGTCTATCAATTTATACGGATCGGTTCCTTCAATTCTGCCGATTGCAGTAAAGTTCTGACGATCAGAAGATTTTTCTACTTCAAAATAACGGTGCTTCTGATCTACAACCGCATCCCATTTTAATTCAACGGTATTATCTTTTAATAACTTACCGTCAAAGCTCAGGAAGTTAGCTCCTAATGTAATCAGCGGGGTTGTAGTACTTATTACTTTCAATTCGTCAATGTAAAAACCATCATCCAGTTCACCTTCGAAAGTAGAAACATCATTATCCGAAGTAAAGTTAAATCGCAGTCTTAGTGCTGCCGTTCCGTTATAAGCGCTTAGGTCAAAAATTTCTCTCGTCCAGTTTTCTCTTATCCCGGTCAGGGAAGGCAATCCATTAATTGTCGCAGCATCTAAAGTACCCGGCTCTTTCACGGTAGTACTACCGGCGATAGCTACCCAAGTAGTACCGTTAGTAGAAACTTCTACCCGCAATTTGTCCCTGAAATTTTCCGCCCTGTGCCTTGTCCAAAAACTTAGATAAGCAGCAGTAGTGCCGGTAAGATTAAATGTACCGTTATATTGAACAATTCGTATAGACTGTGCTGTATAGTTGGTTCCTGCCGCGGATTCAGATAAAGCCTTAGCGGAACCGCCAAATCCTCCCGACGTTGTAAATACCCAATCTGCACCTGTATAATTATAACCGAATCCGCTTGCTACTGTTCCTTCATTATTGTTCGTCCAGTTGGTAGTCAATGTTCCTTCCATATTATCATACAGCAGTTGAGCAGGATTATAAAATTTTACCACCGTGTCATAATAAGTATACCCGCCTGTTTCAACCTTCCAGGCAAATCTTATTCTTTGCCCGTTTGCCAATGCGCCGGGCAGGGTATAGCTAATGTTGCCGGTGTAAGTATCATAATAGTTGGGTAAACTTGATACTGTAACCGGGGCACCCACTGATGATATATTTTGAAGTGGTACCATTGTCACCGTAACCGGGGCGTTGGCCAAGCCAATTCTTCTTATGGTGAAACCGAGGTTGCCTGATAAAGAGCTTAATGCAATATCGCTTACATCTTGTATATCCACATAAGAGCCTGCAGAATAAGCCAATTGAAGATTTTGATAGCACATACCTTTACAGAGGTTTATAATTTGTGCTGCCGGAGGCCAGAAAGACCCGTTAGTTAAACTCGGTGTTCCACCACCTGCCCCGCCTTCTCCGGTAATTCCGTATACTTTTCCTTTCGATCCTGTACCAATATCACCAAGCAGCATCCAATCTTTAAAACCACCTGCTACTTCATACCCTAATGCACCATAACTGTCATTTGCACGCATGCCGTTATATTGCCCCATAATGGCAGATGTATTATATAAATATTGTTGATCTACAAGAGGTAAAGCCGGATGCAAGCTTCTTCTGCCATAAGGCAATGAATAATAAGGACCGAATGCATGCTGATCAAACCCCACTACAAAGTTCTTACCGGCAGCTGTTACTAAGTTTTTTACGGCCACAATTTCAGGTTCAGTAAAAGCCGTAGGACCGGGGCCAATATATGTACCTGCACTTGCACTGGTAGATCCGCAACTTGTAGGAGATCCTAAAATTGGAGCACTGCAATTACCCCAGTCAACTCCCCAATTCCTGTTTAAATCTACTCCTTTTTGTGAGCCGGCATAGTAAGTAGTTCCTGTACCCTGAACATCTGTACCAACATTTCGCCTGTTTTTACGTTGCCCTCCGCCTATAGCATTTACCGTACCGGTAGCTGTTGTTCTGTTAAACTCCCATCCATCCGGATTTAGACAAGGGATGATGTATATTTCCCGGTTGTTTACAAGAGCGGACACTTTACTATTTGAAGCATATTGCTCGGCCAAATATTGCATAAAAAAAATCATACTGGCGCCTGTAACAGCTTCCCTTGCATGTTGCAATCCCATATATAATAAGTCGGGCTCAGCAGCATCGTCTGTCGCTACATTATCAGAAATCTTTATACACCATATATTCCGGCCTTCGTGTGAAACACCAAGCGATGTTTTAGAAACAATAGACGGATATGCTGTAACTAAGGCATCCATAGCTGCTACCATTTGTGCAAAACTGTAATAACCGCCAAATGTACTCTGCACTACGAATGATGACGGAGTGGTGATAATATTGTTTATCGTATTGTTGGTTTCTTCAATGGCAACTTTACCCGCCGCCCTATCAGCAAAAAATTTTTTATTCTGTTTCTCAACACTTGCTTTTACATCATCTACAACGATGTCATATTTAAATCCCGACAAGCGAAGTTTTTGTATTTCGTACTGACCTATTTCGACTATTATTCCTCCGCCATTTTCGTAATAATGGTCAACATCTAAACTGCTTAACATCTCACTCAGTTTTGCGTTATTCTTTGGAGGATAAATTCTTACTGTACTGTACTTGGTATATTGCGCCTGAGCTGACAATACAGACATTAATATGAAAATAGCACTGATGACAGTTTTAATCGGTTTCATGAGATATTTTTTTTCTTTAGGTGGATTTTATTATTACGTTCTAAATTCAATTTAATTGCTTTTAATGACAAGTTTCTTTGTAAGCCTTTCATCATTTACAGTTACCTGCACAAAATATGTTCCGCTGCCGAGTTGCTTTACAACAGGCAGGTCAATATTATTTACCCCATTGCGCAAGAAGGCGCTTTGTTTGTAAACAATTTTTCCGCTTATATCTGTTACAAGTATTGCCGCGGGTGCGTCCAGTGATACGATAACTGACATCACTGCTTTATCAGCGGCCGGGTTTGGTGAAAGTCCTATTTGCTGAATTCCTTTCTTAAAAGTCAGTGTTCTTATTTCACTGTTTTTATATTTACCATCGCCGCTTACTAATTTTAACCGGTAAAAAGATTTGCCGGTTAAAGGACGAAGATCATTGTATGCATAATTATTTTCAGCTGCAAGGCCATTACCTTTTGCATTTATAAATTCCAGTGTGCTCCAATTTATATTATCGGCGCTGCGCTGAATTTCGTACCCTTTAAAATTTTCTTCGCCGGTACTGATCCATTTCAACTCAACAGTGTTGTTCAATGCTATTTTCGCGTCAAAAGATAAAAGATCGGCTTTCAGCGGATAATTATCTACCAATACACGGTAATCTTCCGTTTCACCATCGCCATAATAACCTGTTGCGTTGGAAGATGTCATTGAACCCGTAGTCAACCTGATTCGCAGATAGGTAGATTGCCCGATTGAAAAACTATTTGGTACAGATGGCCAATACAAATAAACCGATTGATTGGAACCGCTGCTCGGAACCGCAATGGGAGTTATTGCTTCGGCAGCATCAAAAATTCCGTTACCGTTATAATCAAGCCAGGCAATTAAAGTAGCCGGAACACCTTTATTGTTAAAAACAGATACCTGTGTTAAAAAAGAACCGGCTCCGGGAAGCATGAAAGGAACAAAAGCTAATCCATCTTCGTCAGTGCCATCAGCATTGGCTAAAGCAGATGAGGTTTTCAACCACTCCCTGTCCCAAGTTGCACCAATTCTTATATTATCGTCCTTTTCATGAACAGCAGGACTCAATGGATTGGGGTCATAAGTAGCAGGTGCATCACCGAAATCGCAGGTAGGACGGAAAGCTTCACCTGCATCGCCCCAACTGCCCGTGGGGTATGTTGGTCCGGGGTTTGTAAATACTAAACGGTTTTGTGCATTATTGACTGTACCGTTATAATTATACGGAACAATATAACCCCCAATGTTTAATGCAGATGCGGCATCGGTAGGTAACCCTCCCATGTTATATACATTCTCTTGCCAGTCAATAGCTGTTTGTTTAGGGCCGATATTGCCGGTTCCGCCGGGTAAAAATTCTGTTCGCTGGCCGGTCATTAAATTAAAATGGTAATACATAGAGTCGTCTCTTGCACCGTCAAAATCATACAATGTGCCGCTATTCGTTACACCTATATCACTCCAGTCATGAATTAAGTTGTTGGAAAAACCAACAGTAGTATCAACCCTTGCAGCATATACCTGACTGGCTCTTACCGGCGTTATACTGTCTGCTGCGAAATCAATTTTCCAAACCGTATTCTCCCTGCCCGAAGTACGGGCAGCGTTTGAAGCCTCCACACCAAAATACAAAGAGCCGTTATAAAAACTGGCTGATCCCGACGTAACACCCGGATCGTATGTAGGTATATTAAGCGGTGCCGCATTTACATCCGCCACGAACGTACTTATTGTTTCATTATCCACACTGTATTTATAAATTGTTCTTGTTCCTGCGTTACCTCCGGGTGCAGTAGCTCGTAAACTGTAGGTATAATACAAAATTCTTTTATACGGATCATAGGCCATGCCGTTCATATTTGTCCAGCCCGGATCTGTGAAGTACGGTTTTACATTTCCTGTAGCCGGATCAAGCAGCATAAATTGATTATTCATAACCGTTAAAATATAGGCAGGCATGCCGGTAAACGGTTGACTGATTGCTCTGTAAGATGCAGGAAAACTTCCTGTAACGCATGCATTTATGTCTGACAGCCAAAACTCAAGGCTGTTGCCGCCACCCGTTGTACCCCTATTTGTAATTTCTACCTTTACTGTTTTTACAACCAAACCCGGAAAAGATATAGTAGCGCTGCCATCGTTCGAGGTGTTAGCTACAGAAGTATTAGTTGCGGTAACAGTACTAAAAGTCGGTGTTCCGCCCAAGGTTAATATTGTAGGTGCCTGAAAATTGACAGTAACATTAACGTTCGCACCGGATGCATCTCTTGCAGAAATTGTATACACCGCGGCCCTGTCTATATCGTATAAAGTAAAATTAGGATTTACAACAGTTTGATCAAATGTAATCACTACACTATCGCCGCTTGCCGTTGGGGTATATTGTACATCACTACCGGTGTAACCGGCCAAGTTACCTGTATGTGTTGTATTTTCTCCGCCCAATGTAAAATTAGAGGTTGAGGCGGCAATACTTACAAGATTGGTGCCGATGGTAAATCTTTGAGAACTCGCTCTTGCACTACTCACAAAACCTGAGTAACTACCTGAGGTAACAAGGTAATCAAGATAATCCCAGTTTAATTGCGAAGCCGTACATTGTGCTTTAACAACGGTACTGCCCGCTGCTAATAATACAATAGTGGAAAGGATAGTTGTAAAAAGTTTCTTCATGGTTCGGATTTTACTAAACAATTCAGTTATGGTTCATATAACCGCTTGTCGATTATTTAAATGATTTTTGTAAAATCCAAAGTTCAATGAAAGCAAAAAGCGAGGAGAATAAGTGCTAAAACTTAAACGGCAGACAATTATGTTTCAATAGGTTTGGATTTATACCGCACAAAAATAGGGTTCGGCTTTTTATAAAAAAACAGTAAATATGCTTATTTTCTAAGGGTATAATACAACTGTATAATTACTACTTTGCTGCACAAAATACCTTTTATCAACAGTTATCCTGCTTAAACGACGGTTATATTATAGCCGCTAAATCGTTACTTTTACCAAGAATAAGCAAAAAAAGTATATGAATACATCTTTCAAACCTGTCATTGGTATTTCCTGCGGCGACCTGAACGGCATCGGTATAGAAATAATTATTAAAGCCTTCGCCGACAGCCGGATTTTAGAACTGTGTACCCCTGTAGTCTTCGCTTCTACCAAGGCCATTAATTTTTACAGGAAATCCATTCCTGAAATAAACGCCAATTATCAAAACGCCAAATACCTGAATAATTTAAGTCCCAAACAACTGAATGTATACACCTGCTGGGAAGAAGAAGTAGCCATAACACCCGGGCAACTGACCAATGAAGGCGGTAAGTATGCCGTGAAATCTTTAGTAGCAGCCGTCCATGCACTTAAAGAAAAACAAATAGACGGGTTGGTAACGGCGCCCATTCATAAAAAAAATATTCAGTCGGCCGATTTTAGTTTTACCGGCCACACTCCTTTTCTGAAACAATCCTTTGGCGGCAATGATGTATTAATGTTGCTGTACGCAGGAAATTTCCGTGTGGGCTTGGTGACTGAACACGTAACGGTAAGTGACATAACCAAACATATCACTAAAGAAAACATTGTACGCAAAATCAATATTTTGTATGCAAGCCTGCAAAAAGATTTTGGTATAGATAAACCGCGTATCGCAGTGCTTGGCTTAAACCCGCATGCCGGCGATGAAGGATTGATTGGTAAAGAAGAAGAAGAAATAATAAAACCCGCCATCAAAGAAGTAAAGACAAAAGACATGATGGTATTTGGCCCTTACAGCGCCGATGCTTTTTTTGCCCGCCGCCAATATGAAAAATTTGACGCCGTATTGGCTATGTACCACGATCAGGGGTTGATTCCTTTTAAATCATTGGCCATGAGCGAAGGGGTGAACTATACGGCCGGCTTGCCCGCTGTAAGAACATCGCCCGACCATGGTACCGCTTTTGATATTGCCGGCAAAAACAAAGCGGATGAATCATCTTTTTTAGCGGCGGTATTCAGTTGCATTGATATTATACGTCAGAGAAAAGAATATGAAGAGAACAGAAAAAACCCGATGCGAAAACTTTCGGGTGATGCTTTTGCAAGAATGGAAGATGAAGTAATAAAAGAATAGCCTCACCCCCTGCCCCCGTCCGAACCGGTCATCGGGGCGGGCCTCTCCAAAGGAGAGGGAGTTTGTGTACTAAAATAGAAGGATTAGAATTCTATTTAAATATCGCATCATCTATTCCTTTATTGATGATGTAGGAAGAGTAATTGATCTCAACCTTACCTTTTTTATTTTTTTCCTTATCGTTTTCTTTTGGTGAGCTGCCGTTGTCGTAATCAATGGTCACACCTTTGGGCAGTTTATAATCTTTGGTATTAAAAGTAAGTGCTACTTTATCGGGCAATCCGTAAGCCGCATACGTGCCGTATTTCATCAGCAGGTCGTAGGTGCCGTTCTCTGTTTTTACAACAGATTTCATAACCAATTCCTTTGCTTCATCTATATATAATGTAGCCCTGTTTACTTCCGCCTTATCGTCCATCGGAAAAATTTTAACCACCTTACAATCAGTACCGTTTACTTTTTCCGTACCGCCATCATAAGCTTCATAGTTACTCAACCCCAGTATGCTGTTCATATTTATATTCACCGTGCCTTTGGGTATAAATGAAATTCCGTTTTCGTTTTTAATTTTCATTTTATCGGGTCGTTTGTAATATACTTTTACATTGGCCACCGGCGCTTTTATAAACAATACATTCGTTTTCATTTTTCCTGAAGCGGAATAATCGTTCACTTTATCATATTTCAGTTTTACTTTTTGTAATAAAGCTTTTACATCCTGTGCATTGGCGGAAGTCGATGCGAGTAAAAATAAACCCGTTAATACGGCTGTATATTTCATTGAAATCAGTTTGAAGATAAAAGTAAGACGAGGCTGTTCCTGTGCTGAAAACATAATTGATTTTAAAAAAGATTTGCGTCTAGCAAAAATAGTTTATGATAAAATATCTTTTTTGTTAAAACTTCGTATAGCTATAAAAAGAAAGACACCCGTGTAAGCAAGTAGAATTAAAGCGCTTTTAATAATGGCCCTGTAATTTTCTATCGATCCCCTGATGGTTTGCCCTTCGGCATCTACGTTTACATAAAAGAATCCCTTCCAACCCAGCATGTGCGACGTAAATGAATAAGGAATGATTGTTTCTTTGAATACGGGCACTTTTAATTGCTCAATAATGGTGAAGATAATTACAATAGATACGGTGGCAACTATCGGCCCGATAGAATTTTCGGCAAAAACAGAAAACATTAACGCCATAGCGCCGATGGTAGCCAGTGCAAGAGCGGCAAAAGCAAAGGCCGCTAAAAAACGCCAGAACACATCATTGCTTTTCATTAAATGAATGGAAGATTCTTTAAACACCACCAGGTCGTTGGTACCGAAAAGGAGCATACTGAAAAACAATGCGATAATCGCCATCCAGATAAGCAATAACAAAATATACACAGATGAAGCGACGTACTTTGCAAAAATTATTTGTGTTCTTGATATAGGCTTGCCCGCTATCAGTCGAAGGGTGCCTATATTGGCTTCTCCCGAAATCATATCGCCGGCAATCAGCGCTACCAATAGAGGCACATGTATAAGTATGGTATGCAGTACCGCTACGCAAACAAAATAGCCGTTCATTATTTTTTGGTACGGTATATCAAATGTTTCGGACTGGCTGTCGGAAAATAACTGCACAAAATCCTCCCCGTTTACTTTTAATGCAAACTGCATTAAAACAATAATGACCCCGATAGCGCCGAATGCGATATAGGTACGCGGACGTTTAAATATTTTGAATAACTCTATCTGCAGTAATTGAAAAAACATAATTCCGTTAAGTTAAAGTTTCGTTGTTGAACTTTGCATATTGCATATCGCCTATTGCCTGTTATAAATTGATTCACTAATGATTTGTTTGCGCCAAAAAATACTCTTCTAATGAATGTACCGGCCTCAGCATTTGTATACCTGTATTATTTTTTACCAAATCGGCGGCCAGTTCCTGAATTTGCGATTTCGCCATTTCAAAAAATAAACTTCCTTCCGATTCTTTTTTATAATTGTTGCTCCACTTCGATTGCCGAATAAAATGTACAGTCGCCGTATTATTATCTGTAATCAGCTCCACCCGCATTTGAGAAGGGTTCAATAATTGATTCACTTTCCCCTCTACTATTTTCTTCCCTTTATTTATAATGAGCATACTGTCGGCTATCATCTCCATTTCATTTAATAAATGAGAAGATACCAGCAATGTTTTACCCAAATCTTTGCTGAGATGATTAATTAAATTTCGAATATCGGCGATGCCCTGCGGATCGAGGCCGTTAGTAGGTTCATCCAATATTATTAAACCCGGGTTATGTATCAGCGCCGTAGCCAAACCCAAACGCTGCTTCATTCCCTGGCTGTAGGTTTTTACTTTGCTGTCGGCCCTGTCGGCCAATCCTACCATTTGCAATTGATCCATTATTTTTTTGTCGTCGGCTTTTACGCCGCTCATTTTGGCAAAAATGCGCAGATTTTCTTTCGCGGTCAGGTATTTGTATAAATCCGGTTTTTCTATAATAGCGCCAATTTGTTTTAAAATTTCATTCCGGTGCTTATGCAAATTCATTCCGAAAATTTCTATACTGCCCGAGGTAGGTTCAATTAAAGTGAGCAACATTCGGATGGTAGTGGATTTGCCGGCGCCGTTTTGGCCAAGAAAGCCGTATACTTCTCCCTCATTTACCGAGAAGGAAAGATCATTTACAGCTGTAAGATTTTTGAAAGATTTAGTAAGATTTTTTACTTGTATTACGGGCGGCATATGAGCAAAGTAACAAATAAAAAGGCAAAGAGTTTACGTGGCCGAAAATCCCTCTATTAGTAAAGAAATAAAATGAAGGCTAACCAGGAACAGCATTAAAAAAGCGGCACTCCAAAGCCGCTTTAAAAAAATTCTTCAGAAAGAGTTTTTTTTTATTCTTTTATAAAGCTTTTACTTAGAATAATATTGTCTTCTCTTCTTATCATTCGAAGTATATACATGCCGGGTTTAAGATCAGTTACGGGAATAGACTCAGTTTGGTTTGCTCCCGAACTGTTTTTTATTTTAATAAGTTGCCCTGTATTGTTGTATATTTCAAATCTTACATTTTTATTCTGCCGGCCGGCCGGTATTGTGATATGCACTTCATTACTTACCGGATTGGGATATGTTAGTATTGAAATACCGTTTTCTTTTTGCTTGTCAAGCCGGATAGTAAGGGTTTGTGAAAGGTCGTTCTTACCATCAATATCTACTGAACGAAGCCGGTAATAATACAACGATGACCGGCTGCTGTTAACCGCATCATTCATTCCGTAATGGCTGATATCTTCTGTATTTCCTTTGGCAAATACAGTTCCTGCTTTTGTAAAATGGATACCGTCCGCACTTTTTTCTACCTCAAAATGGCTCACATTTATTTCGGTTACCGTTGACCATTTTAATTTCACCACATTGTTCGGTGCTAATTGGGCAGTGAAAGAAACAAGCGTTAAAGGCAGGGGGATAGTAATAATTCCAATATCAAAATTGTGATTGGTATTGCCGGTATTAAAATTTACAATTGCGATGGAACCGATGGATGCTGCATCATTATCGATATTATCCGCTGCCATGCCTCCTGCATCAGTACTTGTTAAATAATTATTGTCGGGAATAACAACCTCAATCCGGTAATTATAGCCCGGTAATAAGGTATTACCAACGCCTGTCCAGCTGTCCGGCTTTCTGTTATCACTAACTGATAAAGAACTAAAATAATAATTACCATCTGCATCTGTTGTTGTTGTCCAGGTTTGATCGTCTCCGTTTCCGTAAATCCCATCAACACCGGGGCTGCGTAAAGTAACAGTTGTACCGGCAGGTACACCGGCAGTGGTTTCTTCCGGATCCTGTATGCCGTTACTGTTAGCATCCAGCCATATCCGGTTGCCAACCTGTATAGGTTGTAGTTGTGCTAAAAATTCCAGATCACCCAGGCCATTTGCTTTTTCCATAGAATTGGAATTTCTACCTTGTATCCTGGCTATATGTTCTTTTGCACCGGTTGCAACCACATTCCATTGCACACCATGGGTGCTGTAGTATCTTGAGCCTACTGTTTCATTGCTTGCTATTGGATCATAAACAGAGGAAACGATAATCCCTGTTCCCATCAATTTTGTCATTCCGCCCTGGTTACTTTCAGGATCTCCATCACCGGGCCTGTCGGCATACCATTCCTTACCGGTATTGCCATAGCTATTTCCGATTCCAAAATTATTAGTAGTAGTGTTAGCATTAATATTCGCAGCAGGCTGATCGCAACTTCCGGGGGTTCCCTCTAAAACCCACCCGGTTCCTGTATTACAGGCATGTAATAAGTCTCCCCTGGCCCTGGTTCCAACATTGTTTGTAGAACCGGATACCGGGATGTATTCATAGGTTGCCCCCTGATCTCCCCATCTGTCTCTGATGCCAATATCCATACTGCCATTTTCATTAAATTCTATACTGCTAATAATGGGTTGCGGATAAAAAGTTGGCCCTGTTGTAGCGGTGCCGCCTGATTGCGCCCAGGTACTAATCCACGGATGCCAGCTAGTGTTGTTGTTAATATCCCTATAGTTATTAAAATCAATTGTTATCACAGTAGTGAAACCTGCTGAAATATTTGTGGGATCAAACTGTAGAATATACCCCTTTAAATCTAAAAGGTTTTGGGTAGCCATTGCATCACTCATTATTCCAATATACCCTTTCCCTTTATAAACCTTAACTGCAAATGGCCTGATATTATTACCTGCACCGGTAGGGGCAGGGCATCCCGGTAAACTTGTAATAGTGTAAGCTGATGTATAGGGAGCCAAAGTAGCCGGAGAAGCGCCGTTCAAACCGGTTGTTGTTGCAGATGCATTAAACACAATCAGTCTTTTTTGAAAAAGATTAAGCATATAAATTTTGTCGCTGTTAGGATCGGCTTCAATATCGCCATAAGAAATGGTAGTTGCTTTTGAAAACGCATCCATATCCCTGCAATCACTCCCGGATGGCGCAGTGTTTATATAATTATCAGAAATATAGTTGTCATTTGTAGCAGGGGAAGTAACCCTGGTTACAGATCCAAAATCAAGTGGAAGCCCGCCATTCGATGGGGAAACGCCTTGCAAAGTGAAGCCTCCTGCAAAATTCCACACTGCACCCGCTTTGCTAATCATATAAACCCCACCCGGCCCATGTGGCCCAAAACCACTTGCCCTCTTTAATACTGCTGATGCAAAAAAACGTTCTTGTTTGCTTTGTACGGACAGTCCAAACAAGGAGCCGGTTTGAGCATGGGTAGCAGGCCTTTTTGAGGTGTCGGCAGTAACCACGTTATCATTCGCCGGGTTTAATGGGCCGGTGGTATTATTAGCAATTTGAAGAATGGAATATTGACCTCTGTATTGACTGTTTATGGTGCCACGGCGGTTATTAACCAGCATCAAAGGCGGCACCGGCATAGTTGTATTATTCCAATAATCTTCCTGTGCGTTAACTGCATAGTTAACAGAAGAATTTGGAGCTGTCTTAAACTGTACATTACTTCCATTACCCAAACCGGAAGAACTGCTATAATCACCAAGGGCAAGGCCGGAAAACTCAACTCTTACTTGTGTACCTGCGGGAACCTGGCTTGCTGAAAAACTATATGCCCCTGAAGCATTTGTTACTGTTGTAAAAAAGGCACCGCCGGCTAAAGTAGCCTTGGCAGTAACGCCCTGCACAAAAGGTTCATTAAAAGTTGCCGAGTTATCTTTAATGCCATTATTATTATAATCACGGAAAACAGTGCCACTTATTTGGGCATTTAATGCAGTACTCAGGAAAACCGGGAAGATGATAAATAATGCTGTGTAAAATTTATTCATAGGTAGGATTATAAATTTTTCGAAAGAAATATATTCGGCTTTTTCTCTAAACTCATAAAAAGCTTACAGTAAGAAGAAACTGATAAATACGGGGACAAGGCGTTAATGGATAATTGTTTTTTCATCAATCGGAATTTTTCTTAATGATTTTTTTAACTAAAGCCTCAGAAAGGTGTTTTAATTAAAAAACATAGAAGTAAAAATAATAGGTAGAAACTCGAAAAAGAAAGTATTTTCCATAAATAAAAAAGGGAATTAGTAGAAATACCCGGCCCGATCTTAATTTCTTAGTAGATGTACCCTTGTTCTTGATAGCAGGAATCAGGCAGCCTATTTATTTATTAAGATAAGATTGCAGGTTCTTTACATACAGTTCAAATGCTCTAATACCTTCCTTGGTTATTTTGCAGGTTGTTTGCGGGTAGTTGTCTTTAAATTGTTTCGCCACTTCTATATAACCCGCATCTTTCAGTTTTTGCACCTGCACACTCAGGTTGCCGTCAGTAGCGTTTGTTTTTTTCTTTTAAAAAAACAAAGTCCGCTTCCTTTACACTTATCAGTAAAGAAATAACCGCCAGCCGCAGTTGAGAATGTAATATGGGATCCAAGTCATTAAACATGTTGCCGCGCCTGCTGCTTTTTATAAATACGATACTCTTTCTCCATCAGTATACCGGGTATCAGCCAGGCCATTACGGCCGACAATGCCGTTAACATTAAATCAATTTTACTATTTGTATAAACTGTTACAATACAACAAGCCCAGCAAAACAAACCGCCCCAAAGCATGGGCTTGAATTTGCAGGCGGCGCCGGTGATAAATGCAGGCATGCCGTACAGCACTAAAAAAGCGGCTCCGCAAAGTCGCTTTAAAAATTCTTCAGAAAAAGTTTTTTTATTCTTTTATAAAGCTTTTACTTAGAATCATATTGTCTTCTCGTCTCACCATTCGAAGTATATACATGCCGGGTTTAAGATCAATTACGGGAATAGACTCAGTTTGGTTTGCTCCCGAACTGTTTTTTATTTTAATAAGTTGCCCTGTACTGCCGTATATTTCAATCCTTATATTTTTATTTTTCCATGCGGCAGGTAAAGAAACCTGTAAATTATTTTTTACGGGATTTGAATACAGTTTTATTTGCCCGGCGATTCTTCCGAAATTGACAATCCGAACTTCGCTTTGCTCTTTTTTACCGGCATTATCAAATAATTGAAGCTTGTAATAATTATTTGCTGTAAGAGAAGGATACAGGTCGGTATAAGTATACCTGCTTCCCGCTGAATTACCTTTCGCATTTATAACGGAAAGTTTATTCCAATTAACTCCGTCTGCAGAATGTAACACTTCGAAATACGATCCCTGTTCTTCCTTACCCGTTATCCATTTAAGTAATGAAGTATTTTGTACAGCTGTTGCTGTAAATTCCGTTACATCGGGTACTGCCAATACGGGCATGGTTACAAATCCAAAATCAATATTATGATTATTGGCGCCATAGTCTCCCGTAGTTATGGATGCCTGCACTAAAAGACCCGTCCTTACCGCATCATTATCACTAAAACCCGGTGATCCGTTACCTGCTACATGTAATAAAGTTGGTCCTATATAATTTAATAAAGGGCCAATGCCGGTATTATTAAAATGCGCTTCGGATATTCTTACTATGTAATTAGTGTTGGGTAGTAAGCCGCCTGTAATATTTGATTGATTGAAATAAAAACTGCCTGCTCCATCAGTTGTTGTCGAGCCCAATAAGATTATTCCGCCGGCATCATATAATTCTATTATCACACCGGCGATACCGGGTTCGTCGGCACCCTGTATGCCATCGCCGTTTGTATCTTCCCAAATACGGTTACCAATTTCTATCGGCGCTATTCTTGAAAGTATTTCTATATCACCCAAACCATTTGATTTACCAATATCTCCTGTATTGCTTCCGCTTTGTACTGTATAGTCCTTGGTATTACTTCCCGTTGTATTATTCATCCAACTAACACCACCTGTCCAAAGAGCTGCGGGATCCATGTAAGTACCCGCAGTTTGATTATTTCCGGGTAATATAACCAGCCCGCCTTGTCCCGAGTTGGCATGGTATACCGGGCTGTTGGCCGATCCATTAAACAATTCAATACCATCTTGATAATAAAATTCTCCGTTATTCCCTGCATAATTACCCGGGCCTTGTGTGTTATTTGCACCGGCTGTGGCCGGTTTAGGACTGTTTGGTCCTTCTTTTCCGTTCTGCTCCAACTCGAACGCACAAGCAGCAGGATTTTTATAAGCTCTTAACTGATCCCCGTTAATTAAAACTATTCTTCTTTCTGAACCGCTCAACATATTTTGATGTGTTCCGCCCTGGTCACCCGCTCTATCCCGAAAACCCAATATCATCGTACCATCTACATCAAACTCAATACCCGCCAACATAGGTTGAGGTATCCCGTACTCCTCTGTTCCTAATATTCCTTCGGGCATAGTATTGGTCCATTTATTCCAGGTTTCATCTACATTATTTGCATCAAACGACCTGTCAAAATTTAACGGAAATTGTATTGCAGGGTTTGTATTAAAACCGCCGGAAGGATTTAGCTCCCATACATAAGCCCATAAATCAGTATATTCAGGATTACCTGTATTGTTATCTTTTGCAGTAGCGCCGGATGGGCCTTCGCCGGTAGTAACCGCGCCTGCGTACAATTTTCCCCTGTAATATTTTAAACCAAAAGGTCTTTGCAAGCCCCTTGCCCCCATATAAAAATCTGTATTATCATTAGCGCCGGAATAAGTAGCAGCAGCATTTGGTATGCCTGATGTTGATCTGGCCGGCGGGTTAGGTAAAGACCAACTTGTAACTACCGATGCAGCAGTTGGATTGGTAACACTATTTAATTGTAATTGATAAATTTTTCTGTCATAAAGATTAACAACATAGAGATACCTTCCGTCATCACTGATTTCGATATCACCCAAACTAACAACTCCAACCTGGCCATAAGCGGCAGGATCGTTGGAAGGAATATTTAAATTGGCCGGTAAATTCCTTGTTGTATTTGAACCGATTACAGTCTGCCCCGCGCCAATATAAGTAATGGTTTCTTTCCTGGATGCACTTGTACCCGTTGCCGACAAGTTGAAAGAAGAACCGTTACCGTATGCAGGTGTACCTGTTGTGTTATGCGTTGGTATTCCAAGCGCATCCAGACTCGTAAAATAAGATGCCGCGCCTGTTGTAGATCTTTTTGAGGGATCAATAATATAAATGGCGCCCGGGGCATTATTAAAAACTCCGTCAGCAGGGCCAAAGCCTGCATGTCTTTTCATAAATGCCGAAACGAAAATCCTATCGGCATATTTACTGTATGCAGTTCCATATGTGGTTCCTATTTGCTGATTAGTCGCTAAAATTTCTGTAGCGCTTATCGGTGTGCCTCCGCTTCTGTTATACGGGAATTTAATAAACGCATTCTGACTGCCTGACGTTCCGCCGCCGGCAGGATTACCGGTTGACTGTACGGAAAGAAAAAGAAAGGTGGAACTAAAAGGAGCCATGTTAAATACATAATCCGCCGGGTTATTTATGGCGTAGTTTATATTTGCAACTCCGCCGCTTACAAACTGTGTATTTGAACCACCGGCTGATTTTGAAGAAAAATCATATTGATTATTTACCAAACAAGAACCGGAAGAAGGTATGATAAATTCCAACCTTACTTTTACGCCGCTTGAAACGAAACCTGTATTACTGCCCGGTATACCGCTGTATGTAATACCCGCGGCAGGTATAATATAATTGGGCGCGGCGTATGGATAGCCCGTGCCGTTGTTTGTTGTATAACTGGCAATCAGGAAATCTGCGGCGCTATACGCATTTACAATTATACCCGGCATCATTGGTTCGGTATATGCAGCTGCCGCTTCTCTCGTACCGTTGTTGTTATAATCCCGAAAAACAGTACCTGATATTTGAGCATACAACGCCGTGCTCAAAAAAAACATAAAAGCAGTGAGTGCTAATTTGTAAAATTTATTCATAGGACGTCGGGTTATCAATATTTCCTTACAGCAATTTCCGTTGGTTTTTGTAAACTAAGAGAAATGCTTAGGGAGCGTAATCTCAATTTGAAAAAATGGTTTATCATCAATTTAGATTCTCGTATTTGTTTTCTTTCATTAAGTACAAACTAACTTGCGCATAAAAACAAAATCACGAACGTAAAAATAATAGGTAGAAACTCGAAAAAGAAAGTATTTTCCATAAATAAAAAAGGGAATTAGTAGAAATACCCGGCCCTACCATAATTTCTTAGTAGATGTACCCTTGTTCTTGATAGCAGGAATCAGGCAGCCTATTTATTTATTAAGATAAGATTGCAGGTTCTTTACATACAGTTCAAATGCTTTAATACCTTCCTTGGTTATTTTACAGGTTGTTTGAGGGTAGTTGTCTTTAAATTTTTTCGCCACTTCTATATAACCCGCATCTTTCAGTTTTTGCACCTGCACACTCAGGTTGCCGGCAGTAGCGTTTGTTTTTTCTTTTAAAAAAACAAAGTCCGCTTCCTTTACACTTATCAGTAAAGAAATAACCGCCAGCCGCAGTTGAGAATGTAATATGGGATCCAGGTCATTAAACATGTTGCCGCGCCTGCTGCTTTTTATAAATACGATACTCTTTCTCCATCAGTATACCGGGTATCAGCCAGGCCATTACGGCCGACAATGCCGTTAACATTAAATCAATTTTACTATTTGTATAAACTGTTACAATACAACAAGCCCAGCAAAACAAACCGCCCCAAAGCATGGGCTTGAATTTGCAGGCGGCGCCGGTGATAAATGTAGGCATACCGTAAAGCATTAAAAACAATGGTGATATAAATTCGGAAAATTGGAATGATGCCCGATTGCCAGTAAGCGTTTTGTACTCCCCCGCTACCGGACCCCAGGCGCTGAAAACATTATTGGTAATATGAATCAATAAAAATATACAAATGCCGAAGCTCAACCATATATAATCCATATACCTGTCGTCATACGATTTCATTTTTCTATCTTTCTTCTCTTTTATAGTAATAAAAATTTGCGGTATAATGGCTGCCAGTGTAAGCAGGTAAATATCGAACGGGAGCTTGTAACCAAAATGAATCTCCGAAAGTTTTACAAGTGAGGCAACGGCAATTACCGAACCCCACATAATAGCCCCGACACCGGTATCATGATAAGAATCCTTCGCTTTATTGATCATTTGCGTAATCAATGCAAGACTTTCTTTTTCTGAAAATTTTTGCTCTTCCATAATACTTAGTTTTGGTTTTTATAATTGCGCTTCAGAGCATAGCCCGGAACTATCCAGGCGATGACCATGGCAGCGGCAAGTAATAATAATTGATAATCGTAAGGAATGAAATGAGCCAACAGGGACAGTACCCAACACCCGATACCGCCGATAACCAAGGGACGAAACTGAAGAAAAATACCGCTTAAAAAAGTGGGCACCCCGTACATAGCCAGGAAAACCGGGCTGAATAATTTATAATATTCATCGCCGCCGGCACGAACTACAGCAAAACCGATCAACATCATCAGCATTACAAAACTGATCCAGATAAACCCGATCATTTTATCGGCGTAGGTTTTAACACGCTGCTGCCGTTGCTGCTTTCGCAAATAAAAAAATTGGTACACTGACGCCGCCCAACAGGCTAACCATACATAATAATGTTTTTCCGTCTGCACAAATTTTATCAGTATAAACTGAGCAATGCTGCAGCAAAACACCAGCCAGCCCCATAACAGGTATAAATGCCCGTTTTCGCTAAACTGATTTTTCGCTTTTTCGATCATTGATTGGATGACCTGCAAACTTTGATCGGGAGAAAATTTTTCTTGCTGCATAGTGATAGTTTTTATAAAACAAATTTGCCGGAACAGTTACGCCCCGGCAAAAAGTATGATTTATTTTGTCTGTGACAGAAAGTAATACACCTGGCTCTTGCCCCAAACCGGGTGTATACTGCTTTCGGGTTTAAAGGTTTCAAACTTTTTCTTCGATTCTTCAAAAAGTATTTTGGCCTGCTCCTTGCTGCCGCCGAATTGCTCCGGTGTATAAAACTTATCCTGCCCTTCTAATAAATATGTTCTCGGATTATTGGCGTCCATCGCTTTTGCTTTTTCCAATGCTTCCGCCGCCGCTGGGCCGTACGTCATATATCGGCTCATCGGGTCGGCCATCATACGCAATGTAGCAATCATTTTTTTCAGTACCCATGTTTCTGAATTTTCTTTCGAAAGAGCAATGGCTTTATTCAGCATGGTTTCCGCCAGGTCAGCTTCGGGGTCTGTTTTATCGGCCATACCGCCGCCTGTTGTATTTCCTTCGGCATAAGAATAGCCGGTCATAACATGTCCCAATGCTGCATAATAATAAGGCAGCCACTGTGTTTTTTCCGCATCGGCTATTCTTTCAAAAGAAGCGGTTAAATCTTTCCAGCCATCCGTACCGCGTGCAGAATCAATCAGCGCAACTTTTGATTCCATCGCCTTAATATATTTTTCGCTTTGTGCAAAGGTTGCCTGCACGGTGGCCATGATCATTAAAATAAAAAATACTTTTTTCATTGTTTAAAATTTAATTGGTGATGAACTTATTTTTGTTGTTGTTTAAGTTTCTCGTATTCTTTTTCTACCGTATTTTCTTCGGGGTAACTGTATGCACCCAAATATTGAAAGATGACAGCGATGCCCCACCCGACCGTGGGCCAAACGGGCCAGGGTATCTTACTGTAGTTGTTGTGGCCCGGTGACAAAAGCCAGATCATCCATAAAAAAGCATTTACAGTAATGTAAGCAAACAAATCTTTTTTAAACCCCGCTCTTTTTTTGGCTATGGCCCAAAGTCTTTCATCTTTAGCTTCCGGCGGCATAGAAGAAGAGTAATCAAATTGTTTCATATACTTTAGTTTATAAATTATTATTAATGGCGTCTTCGGTTCTGTCAATTCCGAAACTTATAAAGGCGCCGATGAATACAAACATTCTTGAAGGCGGTACAATGGCTTCTTTACGTAAACTGTTGTAGGAATATTGGTAGCCGTATGTTTGCTTAATATTAAAAATATTACTTACCTGCAATACATATACGGCGAATGATTTAGCATTCTGTTTGCCGATCTTGGGCAAATAATTAACAGCAAAACTTACATTGTGGTAATCAGGTATCGTTCCGCGATCATTGAATTTATAGTTACTTCCGTCGAAACCGATATTGTAATACGGGCGGCCGCTTGTATAATTGTACGATCCGTTAAAATTCATTTTCAGTTTTTGTACAAACTTTTTTACAATTAATGAAGCCGTATGATTAGCGGCAAAGTTGGGTTGAATAGCCGACGGAAAGTTTAAGAAATCACGTTTGGTATCTAAATAAGAATACGAAATCCAGTAATCAAGATTCTTAATTGTTTTTTTATCTCTCCAAAAAAACTCAATGCCTTTCGCGTCGCCAAAACCATTGTTATTAATCGCCGCATCGCGGTTATTAACCGTACCGGTTTTTACCAGGTTATCATATTTTTTGTAAAAAATTTCTGTTCTGAATGTGACCAGCTTGGTTGTTTTTTGAAATTGTGCAATATAATGCGAAGCCTTCATAAACGTAAGCGCATTGGGCGAAGGCAGGTACCTGCGTTCGGGATTTTGGTAAAAAATTCCGTAGGCAATAGAGGCCTGGCTCTCCTTACTTAATTTATAAGCCAATGAAAGACGCGGTGCAATATTTACTTTATCTAATATAGATGAGTGTTCAATCCGGGAACCCAGCTTCGCAGCCAAACTGTTGGTTAAATAAATATCGGCTTCGGCAAAACCCGCTTTAATATGTTCTTTTACTCTTTCGGGAAACTGCTGCCCGTTAAATGCACGGTATGTAGATTTATCATTGCTGTAATTATATTCGCCGCCAAAACGAATGGCGCTGAGGCCCGTTAATTTTTTTTCAAAAACTAATTTACCGTTGAAATAGTTTCCGTTCACATCAATTTTAAATTGCTTGAACTCTAAGCCGGTTAACAATACATCTTTCTTATTATCATCCTGCATGATGCCGTTAATATCATCTTTGTTGGTAGCAAATGAAATACCTGCATTCATTTTCCACTTCTTGGGTAAATTTTCTTTCCATGCCAGGTTATGATACATATTCGTGTTACTCAGACCAAACTTATCCTTGTATCCCAATGAATCAATACTGTTGGTAGTAAACGACAAACGATTGGTGCTGAAATAACCGTAGTATTTCAACATACCCCCCGTTTTAGAAGTTTTAAAACGAAAGTTGGCATCGGCATTATGAAATTCAGGCGCTTGGGAATAATCCTGTCTTTGCTTAATTATTTTGAATGCGGGCCAAAGATTTGTGTAACCGTAACTCGCACCCCAAGACGATTTTTTATTTTTTGCAAGCTGCTGGTAACCGCCGCTCAGTCCTAAAAAACTGATTCCGACATTCGCGGAGGTTTGCTCAGGCAAATCAATAGACTCAAGAATTAATGCTGATGAAAGTGCCTGCCCGTACAATGCGGAGTAACCGCCCGTACTGAAAACTGTGCCTTTAAAAATAAACGGAGAAAAACGACTGAACTGCGCCACATTGGGTACGCTGCTGAAAAAGAAATTATTTACCAATGTACCGTCAATAAAAGTTTTTGTTTCGGCCGCCGTACCGCCGCGTACAAACAAACCTTCTGATTCGCCTACCTGTTGCGCACCCGGTAATGTTTTTAATGCACCTGTAATATCGCCGTTGGCACTGGCGGTTGTTACAATATCAATAGGAGTTAAAACAGCAGCCGCTCTTTTTCTGTCACTTGCTTCAAAGGAACCGGCGGTAATAACTACGGCCTGCAGTTCATTAATCTCTTCTTTTAAGGTAATAGTAAGATTGAGCGGCGCACCGTCCAATTTTATTTTCTGCTCCGTAGTTTTATAACCTACCGAGGAAAATACAATGACGAACTCGCCTTTCTCCGAAGTCTTAAATTTAAAGTTCCCTGTTGAATCGGAAGTGGCGCCATCGTAGGTATCTTTTAAAGTGATGCTTGCTCCTGAAACGGGCTTTGATTTATTGTCTTTAATTTTTCCGGCAATATTAGTTTGTGCCGAAAGCCGTGAAAAGCAGGCGGTAAAAAGGATAATGATAATGGTTTTTGTCAGTTGTCTCATAAAAAAGGTTTTGAAATCTTTCACAAACGTAAAGTAGTTTATATTATAAACCAAATTTTTAAAAGAAATTTTTTTTTATATAAAAAAGGCCGCCTCAACTTAATGAGACGGCCTGCCAGCCTTACCATATTAAATTTAATATTACTTGGTTACTTCGAAAAGGCGATTGATGCGTTCGTTCCCTGAAATAATACTGATAACATATTTGCCCGGCAGTAATTTACTTACATCAATGGATTCCGCTTGGCTTAAAGACGCTGTACTCTTTCTATAAACTACTCTTCCATCCATACTTGTTACTTTTATAGTGGCGGGTTTATTTATAATAACGCCTGCGATAGTAACAGTAATTGCTTCCTTAGCCGGTACGGGATATACACTAATACTATTTTGTTTTTCAAAATTTATTTTCCTTACATCGCTGTGTTTTACAGAGCCATCCAAATCTTTAATTTTTAACCTGTAATAATTAATTCTGCTGAAAGACCCTTTATGAATCAAGCTATAGGTTTTTCTTACCGTACTGTTTACAGACGCTATTGCACCAATTGAAGTAAAGCTGATGCCATCATTAGCAAATTCTACATCGTAGCCCTCAACATTTACTTCCTCACTCACCACCCAGTTTATAACTACATTATTCCCCAGCGGCGAGACTGTAAAGCTCTCTAATTTAATTGGCAAAACAGTTGAAAAAGGTAATGTTACACTACCCGGTGTAGCATCTTCTTTACCACTATTATCAATTGCAGCAAATGATATTACGGTATTAACGGCACCGTCAATCGGGTCTACACTGATAGCTTGAGAAGGACCTGTGCCGTTTATATAAGGCACCGTTACACCTAACGCCGGCCATGTACCGCTTGTATATTGTGTACCATTGATTGTAATACTCGCAGCATTCGTCGGAAACGCGGTAATACGAATATTGGTAACGGTACCAATATCATAATCCTGTGTGTTGGGCGTGACGCCAACATTGTTTATTTGAAATGCCGAGGCAGGAACAGTAAAGTTATTTATGCCGCCCGGGTTGGATTGATTGGCTTGCAAATTAATTGCGCTTTCGGGTAAACGCTGTATACCAAAATTCGTATTAATAATATTAACAGCTCCTATTGTAAATAACGCAGTGGTACCGTTAGGCGTCCCGTCATTGCCGGTATTAGGAGCACCGTTAAACTCGCCGGTAACATCCCAACCTGCAGGTAAAACCAAAGCCGGAGCAGGTGAACCCTGTACGCCGGCACCGGTACTTATTTTTACTGCATAACTGCTTCCCTCAAACATGGCAGGAAAACTATAAGTACCATTTGTATTTACAGGTACTGAAGCTACTACATTGCCAAGATTGTCTGTTAAATTAGCAAACAAACCCGAAGGAACAAGATTGGCTCCGCCGCTGCTATTGTTTACATTGACGCCATCAGGATCATTGAATACAGTGCCGCTAACAGTAACCGGTTGTTGCAGCGACACCCCCAATAAAAATCCATCGCCTGTTATACTTTCTTGTACGGCGCCGCCTCCGCCCGGTATAAAACCACCGTGTAATGCCCATCTTACAATATTGCCGTTAGTAGCGGGTATTACTGTACCTGCATTATTTACAATAATCCCTCCATCTCCTCGTAAAAAAAGCCTGAATGAAATGGTAGTGATATTTGTACCAAGTACTGCTACCGTACCGGTTGCCGCTATACGATTTATTCCATGTAAGGGAGTGGCTGTTGTTGCAGCACCAAACCTGGCGGCATTGTTTGAAATAGATGTTGCTGTAACGGTTAAGGGAGCGTTACCCGAAATTTTGCTTAAAGTAAGACCGGGTGTAAGCAAATCAAAATCTGTACTATAGCCCATATCATAATTAACAGCTGCCGCAGTATAGGATCCCTGTCCGCCTAAACCTGTTATGTGTAACATGGGATTCGAAACAGGCCTGTTAAATGTAATCGTTAAATCAGCAAATCGTACCCTTGCATTCAAAGCTTGCAACTGTGTACCTGCCGCGTCAACTAAAGCATCAGAAAAACAAGTGAATTTAATTGACCTGTTTGCAGTTATATCAATTCCGGTTCCAACTGCACAACTGTTACAAGCAGTATAATTAGCATTGACAGATCCGCCTAAAGCATTGATGGGATCATAAATATTTGCAGTGGGAACAGGTGAATTAGCAGTGCCGGTAATTGTACTGCCCATTTGAACTCCCAAAGAAGTCGGATTTCCTTCTATAGAAGCAAACTGCTGGTTTGTTATTGCATACGTTGCAGTTACCGCCGGGCTGTAAGCGGTTGCAGCGGCCGTATGAAAAGTAACAACCTGACCTGAAAAGACAGGTCCGACGCCGGCCGGCCCGCCTGTGCCGGGCGCACCCAACAACTCAATAGTACTTTGTGTAAAACCTGTTATATTTAACAGGGCTGATAAAATCAATAAGAGATAATTTTTTTTCATGATAGTGGATTGTTTAGTCTGCAAAAATAAACTATCAAACTTGGCCGCACAACCGTATAAAAGCCGATTTTACATAATATTTTATCCGTTTTTACACGTACTTCAGGGTACTACACGACAATAAAAAGCCGCCCCAAAAAAATCGGAACGGCTTCTAAAGTTTACTTCAAAATAAAATTCTTACTTCACTTTTATGTTTCTTACTTCTATCTGACCCTGATTGTTTCTCAGGCGGATAGTATAAATTCCGGCAGGATATTTACTTATATCAATACTTTCTACCTGGCTTGCCTGATTCAGTTGCTTGCTTACTACAACCTGACCAAGCCGGCTGATAACATCAATACTCACTTGCTTACTCTGCCAATTTTCAGGTAACTGAATATTCACTATATGTGATGCCGGATTAGGGAATATGGTGATTATACCTTTACCATCAAACCTCACTACCCTTGTTTCACTGTATTCAACACTTCCATTCAAATTTTCAACCCTTACTCTGTAATAGTTGATACCTGCAAACGGTTGCAAATCTGTTTTACTGTATTCACTTATTCCATCAGAATTATAAGTTGCCAGTGTTACAAAATTTCTGCCGTCTGAAGAATGCTCCAACACATAACTTCTTACATCACTTTCGTCACTTACCTTCCAGCTAAGTATTGCATTGTTTCCTGATTTTACTGCAAAAAACTGAAGGCGAACCGGCAATGTTACAAATCCAACAATTCCTGCATCAAAACTTATATTATTAGTGGTTGTTGTAACTACAATACCGGTAATAGTTGTACCAATCACATCACTGTCTACTGCATCATCGCCACCGGCATTAGCAGATGTAAATGCAGTGCCTTGTGGCAAATTGCTAAAGCTGATACTGTAATTGCCCGGTGCTACATTGGGAAACAAGTAGCGACCGGTTCCATCTGTTATAGCAATGGCTACCGGGTTTCCACCTCCATCCAATAATGTAACTAATATACCGGATGCAGCCGGCTCTGTTGATTGCTGGACACCATCATTATTTAAATCAACCCAAACATAGTTACCAATTACTGCTCTTGGCTTAAATAAACCTGCGTCAATTGTTAAATCAACTTCACTTGCGGCAAGTGCTATGCCTGTTGTTCTGCCCGTTGCAGGGTTTGCATCACTGTTTGTATTATCGCCGTTATCACCAGGTGTATTTTGTTGGGTAAACATTAATCCACCCGGTATGGTTGTAAACAAAACTTCATAAGTACCTGCTTCCAAATTATCAAACAAGTATTTGCCATTTTGGTCGGTAATCATTGTGGCTACAGGTAAGGCATCATCTGCATTACTTGCAATGCCATCAAGCCCAAAGCCTGGACGATATAAAGTAACGGTAACACCCGGGACACCCTGCTCACCTGCATCCTGAATACCATCTCCATCATCATCTAACCATACATAATTACCAAGTGCGGCTCTTGTAGTATTTATGCCAGCATCAAGGCTTCTGTCGTTGGTATTACCTGTAAGACTTACCACAGTTGTTGTACCACTTACTCTATCAGCATCGCTGCCTGTTGCATCGTTTATTGCAGATTTGGTTGTAAAATCATAGCCGGCAGGCAGGTTACTAAAATTTACATAATAACCATCATTTACTAACCCTGCAAAAAGATACAAGCCATTTGCATCGGTAGTTGTTACACCAACTAACACATCATCCCCATTACCGGCAATACCATCCGGACCATCGTTATATAATTTTACCATTACACCGGCTACACCTATTTCAGTTCCATCCTGCAAACCATTATTATTCTGATCGTACCAAACATAGTTGCCTAATGAGCTGGTGGCTGCTGGTGGTGTTAATCCAAAATCTACTGTAAGATTATCTTCTCCTTGTGCTAATTTATAAACTGCAGTTGTACTTATGCCTCCAGTTATTGCACTACCATCACTATCTATTGCATCATCTGCACCCTGATTTGGATTAGTAGTATAACCTGCCGGTAATTGATTAGCTGCGGTACCAAACTGTACTGCATAATTTCCGGCTGGCAAGCCTGTAAAAATATATTCGCCTAAGGCATTGGTTGTTGTTGTTGTTGTTGAAGGCCCATCATCGCCGTTGCCTAAAAGACCATCTGCACCTGCATCTAATAAAGTAACAGTAATGCCTGATATGCCAAGTTCATCTGCATCTTGTATTCCGTCTCCATCCATATCATACCAAATTTTATTACCCAAACTACCTAAGCCGCTTGCTACACCTGCTATTAAACCTGCATCTAAGCCTTGTAAACTTTCTCCGGTATTTAAAGAAAACGGTGCTGTTTTGCCAGTAGCCGGGTCTGCATCGCTATTAGTTGTATTACTTGCAGTTGTTGTACCTGTTGAACTAGTAAAACTATATCCTGCCGGTAAATTGCTAAAGCCAATACTATATGTTCCTGCTGCTAAATTGGTAAATTGATAATAGCCATTGGCATCTGTTGTGGTTGTGCCAATTACTGTAACTCCATCAGCACCATACAATTTAACGGTTACACCTGCGACCGGTGTTTCTGTAGCATCTTGTATGCCATCTTTATTAGCATCAAACCATATATAATCTCCAAGCCTTGCTGTGTTGGGTGATGATGAAACTAAAGCAGCATCCACACTCATATTTCTTTGACCGGCAAGCAGATTGTAAGCCCCTGTTCTTCCAGTTGCCGGACTTGCATCATTGTCTTCAAAATCATTTGCACCGGTATTTTGGTTAGTACTTCTTGTAAAACCAACGGCAGTTCCAAACTCTACGATATATACGCCTGCATCTAAATTGTTGAAAATATAATTACCAAATGCATCAGCAACAGCGGTGGCAATAACAGTTATGCCATCTCCTGCATATAACGTAACAGGTACACCTGGCACACCGGGTTCATCAGCGTCCTGTAAGCCATCATTATCCAAATCGTTCCAAACCTTATCACCCAAACTTGCTTTGGCTGTCGGTTGCATAATTAATCCTGCATCTACATTGGTATAATTTACTCCGTTCGCATTTGCTCCTGCTGCATCTAAGTCTATTACATCTGTTTTGCCAAAATTAATACCGCTTGTATTTACATCACTATCTGCATTATTATCGCCTGCACCACCACTTGTATTATCTGCTCCTTTTATGGTAAATAGCATACCCGTTGGTAAGGTGAAGCCAACCCTGTAATTTCCATCCGGCAAGTTGCTAAATAGATAATTGCCGTTGGCATCTGTAACAGTGGTGGCGATTGCATTTCCACTATTATCGTACAAAGTAACCGTTACACCACTTACACTTGCTTCGTTAGCATCTTGTGTTCCATCTACATCTGTATCAAACCAAACTTTATCGCCTATGCTATTGGTAGTTGGCTGGCTAAATATTATACCTGCATCAATATTTCTCTGGTTTTCGCCGGCACTTAATGTAACTGTTGTTGTAAGACCCGTTAAAGGATTTGCATCACTATTAGTTGCATCCGGTTCTGATGTACCTGAGCTTGCAGTAAATGTATAATTAGTTGGAGGTGTAAAGCCCATTGTGTAATCACCGGGTTGTAAGTTATCAAACAGGTAATTACCGTAAGTATCCGTAACAGTTGTGCCTACTACTACACCTGCATTATTATATAAAGTAACGGTTACGCCTGCCACACCGGGTTCGCCGGCATCCTGCACCCCATCCTTATCATCATCTCTCCACACTTTATCGCCAAGGCTTGCAAGGGTTTTAAAACCAATATCAAAGTTATGATTGGTATTGCCGGTGTTAAATACAACTATGGCATTGATGCCGCTTAAAGAAGCATCATTATCAATATTATCGTAACTGTTCGCTGCTGTGTTTGTTTTAGTAATTTGATAACCTGCCGGTACTGCAATTTCCACCCGGTAATCATAACCGGGTAAAATTGTGCTGCCTATACTAAGCCATGTGGCAGGTTTGCGGTTATCCGCAGCAGATAATGTGCTGAAATAATAGTTGCCGGCGGCATCAGTTGTAGTAGTTGTAGTTTGGTCATCCCCATTACCATAAATACCATCAATACCGGGGCTTCGTAATGTTACAGTTGTACCTGTTGGCACACCAGCTGTTGTTTCTCCTGCATCTTGTATGCCATCGCTGTTCGTATTTAACCAAATACGATTGCCAATTTGAATTGGCTGAATATCTGTTAGTATTTCTACATCACCTAAACCATTGCCTTTATTAAAAAAAGCATCAATACTTGCACCAGACGATATATACATTTGATAAGCAGATGATCCTACTCCATTGGTTGTAGAATGTTTTGATGTACCTCCTGTATTAAAAACAATAGGATCCATATGAGTTGTAAAAACTTTTGCATCTCCTCTTAATACAGCCGCTCCCCCTTGCATACCTTCTGAATGGTCATTATTATCACCCTGCAGTTGTGCATCATCCCAATTAAAAAACTCACCTACTGCACCAGTGTAACCGGTACCTGTACCATTTATTGTAGAAGGCCCCGGTCTTCCAACTCCTGTACTTGATGTAAAGGCAACCCCTTCACTGGTATATGTCCCGGCACTTTCAAGGGAGTAGATGCCTGTACCGCAATTTTTTCCCACTGCTAATAATTCTCCACCTACAAAAATACTTGCTAGTGTAGTTCCTGATAAATCTCTATAATTAAAATTTCCGTATTGGTGACCCGACCTATCGCAAAAATCCAAAATCATTGCGCCATTATCGGAGAATTCGATATTGGATAATAATGGAGTTGGATACGTTTTATTTGTAGCTCCGCCAAAAGGCAAAGTAGTAGTTTTTGACCAGGGATACCATCTATTTGACGTTGCAGGAAAAGCATCCCAAGATTGGCCTTTTAAATAGTTTAATGGAAATTGTACAATTGGTGCAGCATTAAAACTTGCTGTCCCCTTTGGATTATTTAATTCAAAAACATAAGCAAACATATTTGTTGTTCCGCCTATGGTATTTACTCCTCCATTTTCGCCGGAAGCAAGAGCTCCTACGAATACTTTTCCTTTGCTATATTTTAAAGCAAAAGGCCGAATTACACCATTGGTGACTGCCACTGCCGGCAAAGCATAACTTGTAACAGCTATTACTGAAGTTGGGTTATAAGCATCATTTAACTCTAATCTAAACAATAAACGACTGTATAAATTCATTACAAATAAAAATTTACCATCTTCGCTTATTTCTATATCTCCTAAACCAACTTTTGATGTTTGATCAAATGCGGCAGGGTCGTTATTTGGTGCTGTTGCACTGGCTCCTAAGCCACGGTTTACATTCGTTCCTACAACACCCAATCCATTTGGCTGACCAGTTAGTGCATCTACTGCCCCAAGAAAAGTAATTTGATTACTACCTACTAAATTATAAGAATTGCCGGGGCCGTACGTTCCTGCTGCTGCTCTGGTTCTATGGCCATTGGCATCCATATCATAAAACGTAGCTGCTGTAAATGATGTAGCAGTTGGAGTAAGTATATAAATACCACCACTGCCCAAAGTTCCTAATCCTGCATGTCGTTTTATAAAAGCTGAAGTAAATATTTTTCTTGCTTGTTTACTGTATGCCACCCCCCAAACGGAACCAATTGTAGCCCCATTTAATGTTTTCGTTGGTGCTGTTGTGCCAGTAGTATTATAGGGAAATCCTTTAAACCAAATATTTGTTTGTGATGTACCTGCCACTAAAGGGTTGCCATTAATATATTGAGGAATAAAAACATCCGGGTTGGTATTGCTTGTATAATCCTCCGGATTATTAATAGCATAGTTAATATTGATAGCTCCGCCGCTGGCAAATTGTACTGAGGTTCCGTTGCCAGTTCCATTGGAACTGCTAAAATCAGCAGTTGAAATGCCACAGCTTCCGGAAGTTGGTATTGTGAATTCTATTCTTACTGCTACACCGGCAGCTACAAACCCGGTATTAGACCCTTGGGTTCCGTTGTAAACAGCTCCCGATGCAGGTATAGAATAAACTCCTGTGGAGTTTGTAACAAACGATGCCACTAAGGTGTTGGACGCGTTATATGCATTAGCAATAATGCCGTTTACTCCGGGTTCTAAATTTGGTACCACGGTACCTTTAATGCCATTACCATTAAAATCTCGGAAAACTGAACCGGAAACTTGGGCTTTTGTATCGTTAACAAATGCTATTAGCAGCACTGTGTAAAGAAGTAAAAATTTTGATTTCATTTTTTGGATTTTAATTTTATTTTCTAAAAGGATAATAAATTAACAGAGATATTTTTATCGGCTGTTTGTTTTTCAATATTTACGCAACGATCAGCGTCAACTTTGATAGTTTTAGGATCACCCCCGGAACAACTGTCGCGGAGCTTGTTGTGGCTGCTTGGCGGGTACTGCTGGAAGCGGCAACACATTGCGCTTTTACCGGTTTGTTTGCAAAAAGCAAAATTAAAGTGGCGAAAAGAAAAGTTTTTTTCATGATAGTGGATTGTTTAATCGCAAAACTAAACTATCAAACTTGGCCGCACAACCGTATAAAAGCCGATTTTACAAAATATTTTATCCGTTTTTACACGTAGGCATAACCTATGCAAACGATTGAAATGCAATGGCGTTTAAAAAATGGGAGACGAGTTGAGAAACTTATACGCTGCATTAAGGATACAGAACAGGAAAGGAACCCCTGTATTAATCCGAATAAATTACCTGCTAATCATAAAAATAGTGAGAAAGCATTTGTTTGCTTATTACCGGTTCCGCTTTTATTATTTTTTTATTTATTAAATCATAAAGTACTTCCACATAAAAATCATGAAAGCGAAAAACCTTTAATTGTATTTCACTGTAGTATCGTTCTGCTATTACGGTACCATAGTTGTCCAACAACCGTACTCTTCCTTTCAGGCTGAAACGGCAATATTCACCTTGTGTCAGTTTCATATTTAATCATTAAATGATACAATACATAAACGACCACGGTGGTAAAATATTCTGTTAGCCTGTAAAAAGGCCGGCTAAGGTATAATGGTTTATTGTATCATTTTCTTGCTGCGGTGACCATGTCAGCCAATACCTGCAAATTAAAATTATCCTTCGCCTGCATATAGGCGTAAGTTTCTACCGGCTCGGCGCCCACTTTTTTCTTCTCTACTCCCGCCGAAAAACCAAGGCAAATTTTTTCTTTACCCAGCTCCCTTGCCCTCATCACCCAGCGGTACAATGCCTGCCTGTAAATTTTAAAATCTTTATTATATGTATAATCCATTCCCATTATCATCGGCATATATGCAGTAGCTGTTTTGTAACTAAATACTATATTCACGGGCTTATCAATACCATTGTAATCATACTCTTTTTTTACAGCCATTACAAGCACTTCCCAATTTTCGGATTTACACATTTGCCCGAAAACTTTTTTTGGCAATGTAAATGTATTAAGAGCTAAATTATTATTCTTTACATTTAAATAAAGGGTATACCAATAATCAATATCATCATCTGAAGGATTATCTGCTATCGTTATTTCAAATTTATCTTCGTGCTTCTGAACGTCCTGCCTGAAATGTCTCCGGCTGCGCGGAGACAAGCGATTGTAGAATTCCTCATTGGTATTCCAATTTAAATCAGTTACAACATTATTTTCAGGCATTGCAACGCGGAAAAAACCATTGTCAACAAAAAAACTATCCATGGCAGTATCCAATCCGCTGAAATCTCTTAGTACAATATTGGAAGCTTTATATTTTTCCTGCAATTCATAAATTCTGTCAAAAAGCAATTGCATCGCATCTTTCCAATAAGCCGATTCTTTATCAATATAAATATGTTCGCCCTCCGTTAACAGCGAACCGGCCGCTATTACTTTAGAAGTAAGATAATACGGATCCGTCAATCTTTTTTCTTCTACCGCAGCCGAAACAGCGGCCGGAGAGAGCATATCATCTTTCCACAACGCCGTGGTAAGAAATGCAGCTACTACCGGTTTATTATCATTGTCCCGAATGATTACATAATCAAATTCCCAATTATCCTGAGGCAATTCATTTTGTGTAAATGAACTTTCCAATACATGCATGCCTTCCCAATCAAAGGTTCCCTTGTTTGCAAAAATACCGTCCCATTCCGCTTTTTCCACTTCATCAATTGTTTTGTAAAAATCAGGTTTCAAAGAAAGGCTTTGTGTAATAACCGAAGCAACGGCATTATCGAGCTGCAATTCTTCCGGAACGGATAATTTAAACGCTTTATAGATTTGCTCCATGCTGAGGCCTTCTTCCAATAATGCAAATTGAAACTCTTCGGCCATCGCTGCAATCATTTCTTCTATTTGCGTAAAACTATGCAGTCTTGTTATGGTAAAACGGATGCCGGTGTTTTTCATGGGTACAGCGGGAAATATACCGAGGTTTAGATAATAACCCCTGTTCAGCATCCGCTTTATCATATTGTAACCCATTTTGGGCAAACTGACACCTACAAAAAAAACAGCCGCGTCAGATTCTGAGATGATCGGCAGTTTATATTTTTTCAACATCAAGTTGGCGAAACTGATATTATCATGCAGCTCCTGTTGCATTGCTTCAATTTCCTTGCTCAAATGAATTTTTGCGGATGCGATAGCGGCGCCCAATGCGGCGGGCTGCATAGGCCCCGATGTTATGAGCGGGCCGCCGCAGGTGCGTACCCTTCTCGCCAATTCTTTATCAGGAAAAATAATGGCCGCGCCGCCTGTTGCAAATGCTTTTGCAAAAGAGGTAGCCAAAATCATCTTATGGTGAAACTTCCTGTTATTCAAAACATAACCTTTGCCGTTTTCGCCCAGTATACTCATACCATGCGCATCATCTACATAATAATAAAGTTCAGCATACGTGTCCATCAATTTATATACGGCATCCACCGGGCTCGTATCTCCGTACATGGAATAAATTCCATCCGCCATGTACCATATTTTTTTATAACCCGATAGCTTCAATGCTTTAATTCTTTCTTCCAATATATCCATCCGGTTGTGCCGCAGCAATTCAGTATATACTCCTCTTGCTTTTAAAAGACCAACGGCAATTTGCACGGAGTTGTGTACCTGGTGATCTATGATGACCGCATCGTCGTCATGAACTACGACGGGTATTGTGGCAATATGCCCCAGTGTTGTGGTTGGTGTAACAACACAGGGCTTGCCAAAAATTTGATCCAATAAGTTTTCAAGTTCCTTATACAAACCAACCGAAACATAGGCACGGGATTCGGAAAATTGTGTTCCATAGTTATCAACGGCCTCCTTGGCTGCATCTTTCAACCTGTCGTCAAACTCCAAACCCAGGTAACTGCAGGAACCAAAGTTTACAACGTTATTGCCTTTCAGCTTTATGATGTTTCCTTCCAATAAAATATCTTCATTGTACAAGTGCAGTATACCTTTGTTTACTCCGTCGGTAACAATCTGGTCTACCGTGTCGAAAAAAGAATTTGTTTTTTTCATAAAAAAAAATGGACATTTGAAATGATAAAAAATTGAAGAACAAACTTCTACTTTTGAAAAACTCCAAACAACCCATTAAATACCTGTTTTGAAAAAAAAATCTAAGCATAATACCTACGTTTTTTTACGTGTAAATAATAAATTTTAAAAACTACTTTTGCACAAATGGCCACCGATTTAGATAACACATTTGTAACTCTTGAAATAAAGGAGGGAGTATTAGTTTGCACATACAGGGAAGGTCTTAAGGTAAATCTGCAAATTGCCCGATCAATTGTGGAATACAGGTTAGCTTTCACAAAAGGTAACCCCATACCAATCATGATATTAAATCAAGGTGTAAGCAGCATTGATAAAAAAGCAAGAGATTTTTTTTCATCGGCGGAAGGGATAAAAGGCCTGAAAGCTGCGGCACTTGTTTTAAAAACCCCCTTTGGTTCATTCCTCGCCAACTTTTTAATTTCTGTTACAAAGCCTGCGATGCCGGCAAAAATTTTTTCTTCTGAAGACGCCGCTATGCAATGGTTAAAAAAGTTTGTGTAATATTTGCACTGTTACAAACTCATGGATCCCCGTTTTAAAAAAATAAATGACCTGCTCAGCGCCTATGCGCTCGGGCAATTTGATAAAAGGCTGTCGCTTTCAAAAAAACTGGATGAAGTAGATGCCTTTATCGCCGGGGTGAATATGCTGGGCGAAGAATTGAAAGAAACCACCATTTCCCGAAACTATTTTAATGACATTTTCAATTCCGTTTCGGATATGGTTTTTGTATTGAACCATGAACGAAAGATTACCAATATAAATAAAGCCGTAACGGACAGCCTGGGCTATACACTGCAGCAGCTCGAAGGAAAAAACATGAACGACATACTGCCCGAATCGGTTTTTACCGACGGTACCCTGCTGAAGAAAATACTGAAGGGCAACCACGGTGACTTACAAACCGAAACAATATTTACTACGAAAAAAAATAAAAAAATACCTGCACTGCTTACCATAACCGGGTTTAAAATAAAAGAGAGCAAACAACCGGGTTTTATTATTACCGCCAAGGATATTACCAATAAAAAGGAAGAGGAGCATCTCATCATCAGAACCATAACGGAAACCCAAGAGAAAGAAAGACAGCGTTTTGCGAAAGACATACATGACAGCTTGGGTCAACAACTTTCAGCTATAAAGTTTTATATAAGCACCATCGGCAGTTTAACCAACGATAATAAACTGAACGAAATACTTACCAAGGCCAATAATGCTTTGTTAGATGTGAATGCGAATGTGCGGAGTATTTGCTTTAACCTGATGCCCCAAACCCTTAAATCATTCGGCCTGTACAAAGCAATTAGCGAACTATGCAACCAAATTGCAGTAAGCGGTCATCTTTCATTTATAATTACCGGCGATAAAAATTTTTCCCTGGCCAATAAATCGCAGGAAATTTCGATTTTCAGAATTATACAGGAATTTATAAACAATGCGCTAAAGCATGCCAATGCCGGTCAAATTTTTATAGATTTCAAAAAGTATAAAAATAATTTGAAAATAGTTTTAAGCGACGACGGCATCGGCTTTAAGTTATTTGACAAAAAAGAAACGGGGATGGGTTTGCGAAATGTACAAAGCCGGGTTGCGAGTTATAACGGCGAGATAAAAATTACCAGCAGTCCGGGGAAGGGAACAAAGTATGAATTAATGATTCCGCTAAACAATTAAGAAATTACCATGTGGTTTTATGCATACTTTTCGGAAATGTACGTGAATGACACAGCGGTTTTATTAATACATCTTAATAAATCGGGCTTTATTTGAGCAAATAAAAAAATATCGGTGAAATGGTATTGTTTTAGAATAACAGCAATATTAATTTAGCATACTCAAAAATTACACTTTCCGGTTTATTCTCTTTGCCCGAAAATAAACTTACCGCCTTATCCCTTCAATATATTATTTCAGTTATGATTTTTATAACTGCTGAATTACTTACAGCCATCGCCTGTTAGTAACGGAGTATACCTTGATGAAACACACCAATAAAAAGTTCTTTTTTCATTTTATTAATCCGCTGAACATTTTTGCATGTCGCGGGTTACATTCAATATGCCATTATTAATTATTAAAAATTTGCTGTATGACACTAAACGAACCTTTAGTAAGAACAATCAACCTGTTAATTACCGATGATCACCAAATGGTGAGGGACGGTATCCGTGTAATGCTTGAATCGCAGGAAAAACATTTTATTTTTAACATAACAGAAGCTTATTGCGGAGAAGATGCGATAAAGCATGTACTGCAAAATGAATTTGACATTATACTGATGGACTATAATATGCCGGGTATGAACGGCGCTGAAACGGTAAAGCATATTCTATTCTACCGGCCAAACGCTAAAATATTAGCGCTGTCCAATTTTGATGAGCTGTCTTATATAAACGATATGCTGGGAGCGGGCGCCAACGGGTATGTTTTAAAAAACATGGACCCGGGTCAACTCATTCATGCCGTCAAAACTATTTTAGATAATAAAGCTTTTTATTCAAATGAAGTTGCCGTAAAATTAATAGAAGCACACAGGGAACCGCCGGTAGCGGAAATAAAATACCGGGATGTAGATAATTATGGTATTACCAAAAGAGAAATGGAAGTTTTATCGATGATTGCCATGGAAATGAATAATGATGAGATTTCCGCCGCGCTGGCCATTGGTAAAAGAACGGTTGATTCGCACAGGCAAAATTTATTAAATAAACTGCATGCCAAGAATACGGTAGGTCTTTTAAAAGCGGCCTATTCATTAAAGTTAATAACTATGTAAACCAAAGTTTTGATGTAAAAAAACGCCCCGATAAATCGGGGCGTTTTTTTACAAGCAGTTCGCAGTCGTTGCTTTCTTACTTCACTTTTATCATTTTCTGAACCGCTGTTTTGTTGTTGTATTCCAGGTGTACTGTATAAGTACCCGGAACCAATTTTCCTAAACCGTCCACGTTGAAGAAATTATTTCCCTGGTTATTTGAAATTATTTTACTGAATACTTTTTTTCCGGCAAGATCATACACGTTAACAACCGCTTCTTTTTCAACCGGCTCATTTACCGAAAGTTTGAAATGGTCTGTAACAGGATTCGGGAAGATACTGATTGCAGCAGCCTTCGCATTTTCGGTTGCCATCTTTAAAGTTCGTACAGATGAATAAGTAAAGTTGCCGTCAATATCTACTTGTTTCAACCTGTAATAAATAACGCCTGCGTTTACATTCTTTAATTTATCTGTAAAAGAATAATTGCTCTTCTCATCAGTAGTACCGTTACCCGCAAGCAATGCAATAGTTGTAAATTCTTTACCATCTGTACTGCGTTCAATTTCAAACCACTCATTATTTATTTCGGTCGCAGTAGCCCAATTAATAGCCGCGCCGTTATCTTTTTTGGCTACTGAAAAACTGAACAACTCAACAGGAAGTGTATTGAAATTGAAACTTTTCATATACAAGCTGTACTGTCTTGAAACCGCTTCACATAAATCAGTCTTAATAGCGCCGTATTTTACTGTATAAGAAACCACACCTTGTTTTTCTACAGAGAACATACCCGCTAAAGCCGTTTCATCAATGCCCGTGAATTCTTTTCCGCTTACATTAAACGCTCTGTATCCGTTATGTACATCAGTAACCGCTATATCCAATGTAGCGGCAAGAAATTTTTTAGCGCATCCGCCACTAATTGTTATCTCAGCAAACTCTTTAAGCTGACTGTTTCCGTCTATATCTATCGCGGTAGCCGAAAAGTTTGCTATCGCTCTCAAGATTGAAGTATTTTCTTTTACAAATGATATCTCAAACTCTGCATACGATGTACCTGAACCCGCAGGTGCATATATCTGAGGTTGAAACGCTTTATCATAACCCGTACCTGTTTCATCTATCAATGTAAGATGCGCACCGTTTACAAATCTTTTTACAGCTACCAATGCATCAGCGCCTTTCGTTACATTTTTAAACCTGTAAACTGATCCTTCTTTTAAAGCCACGCCGCTTTCAAGCACGGGCGCCTGAAAAGAAAGCTCCTGCGCACTTACTGCGACAGTAAAGAAAAAGCTCAGAATAAATAAAACGGGAGTTGTTTTAGCAATTTTGCTAATAAAAGAAAGGGTTGTAGGGTACAAAGTTTTCATTTTCAAAAATTTAGGGTCGTCGAATAAAAAATTACAGATTATGTTTTTCGACGGATTCGGATCTTTGCAGGAATTACTGATTTTACGAGTACTTCCACAACAAAGATTGCACGAATTTCTGAAAATCAAAAGTTTTTTGGAATTTTTTTTTCGATAACAGGGTAACTTTCTTCGATGAATGGTAGTTTTCCTTAGGTGTTCAGCACCTGTTACCAATCGTCGATTGAGAAAATACAACTTTAAGCGGTTATATATCAGTGAGTTTAATCATTCTATCGTAGATTTCCGATACCATTTGAGCAGTAATAGCAGCTGATGTTATTATGCGTTTTCTAAAATACTCCGAGGCCTCTCATATTATTATAAAATCAAATGCTCGCTAATACCGAATATAAACAGTACTTAATCTAAAGCAGTCCAACGTCGACATAAAACCATCTAACATTTTCACGTAGTCTTTTGGACTACTTAGTAAATCAAGATGGTATAATATAGCAGACACAAAAAAAGCGACCTTTTAAAGTCGCTTATAAAAATTTAATCCGTGAGTTTTTTATTATTGTTTGATCAATTTATGTTTCAATACCTCTGTGCCGGATTGTATTTGTAATACATAAAGCCCTTTTGACAGTTTCTGTATATCATCAAGAGCAATTGTATTAGCTCCGCTCTCCAGTGTTATCTTTCTGTAATACACCAGCTGCCCGGCTGCGTTCACAATATTAATAGCCGCATCCGATTTCTTTGCTGCGAATAAATTCAGCTTCAACAGATCAGTAAACGGATTAGGACTGATTTGTAATTTGCCAAGCTTATTAAGATTAATCTTTTTTGTCTCTGAAAAAGTGATTGCTCCGTTTTTATCTTCTATGCGGAGGCGATAAAATACCGAAGTATTTTTAGGATCGGCCACAGCAGTATTATCATAAGCTATATAACTGAAATTGCCGTCTCCTTTTGAAGCCACAGCACCGATTCCGGTAAATGCAGTTCCGTTAAAACTTCTTTCAATATGATATTTGCTCACACTTAATTCTTCTGTTGTACTCCAGTTCAACGTTACTTGTTCTCCTTTTAATGAAGGCGTAAAGTCAAGTTTGTTTACAGATAAGATACGGAGATAAAAGCCAAAATCTACATTATAGTTATTATTGAAACTGCTGGCCGCCGCGCCGCTGCCACCCGGGTTTATTGTATACTGAATCACCCCGCCGCCGTACTGTCCGTCGCTGTCTATCGCATCATTGGTTAAATCCCACACCGCAAGTGAATAGCCTGTAAGCGCTGTTTGAGCAGGGTTTATTTCAAGCCTGTATTCAAAACCGGGTAAAATACCTGAATTGGTAGCGCTTACACCCAGCCATGATGCAGGGCGCCTGTTATCGTTTACAATTGTTTCATCAAAAAAATAATTACCGTTCGCATCAGTAGTTCTTGTCCAGGTTTGATCATCGGCAGTACTGTATGCATTATCTAAACCGGGACTTCTTAAAACAACAACCACGCCTGCAATACCCGGTTCATGCGAATCCTGAACACCGTTAGAAACAGCATCATACCAAATCCTGTTTCCTATTTCCATTGATTGAGCATCTAATAACAATACTAAATCGCCCAACGCACCGGCCTTACCAAAACCGGAAGGATCACCTGCATTATCAACAATCAATTCGCTTCTTCCGGACATATTACCTGCATTGGGCCCTGAATTATAATTTCTGATAATACCGCTGCTGTATCCTTTATTCAATGGATCCATCGCACTAAATATTACTTCATTATACCCCGGGTAAACAGCCAATCCGCCACTTGATTTTAAATAATGGTTCTGATTAGCACCCGGCGAATTAAATGGTGCCGGCACGCCGGTTAATGAAAAATTATGATTGTAATAAAAATATCCGCCGCCGGGACCATAGGTTCCTCCCCAAGGAGTATTACCACTCGCAAAACCGGCAAATGATCCTGTCATAGCGGGATTATTATCTGTACGCCCGGGTGTAGTTGTAGTAATACCATTATTAGTAACCGAGCCGTTGTTCTCTAAAAACCACACAGCACCTGCTTTTCCTGCTTTTAAAACCTCACCGCTTGAAATGGTACGGTAGGTTTCGCCCGGTTCATTGCCTGTTTCAAATAAATTGGCATAGCCACCCTGGTCACCAAAGCGGTCTCTTATTCCCAAAATCATAGAACCGTCAATATCAAATTCTATATTACATAACATGGGTTGCGCATAATAAAGCGCCGATGGCCAAGTGGCACTGCTGCCGGGACCAATAAAAGCTTTCAAGTCGGCACGTAGCGGTGCTGTCAATGAAATATCGCCATTATTTTGCCATGCACTCCAATAATTATTTCTGAACTCATATTTATAATCACTATTCGAAAAACCTCTTCGGTGTGATAAAGGAAAGCGTAGTATTTCAGTAAATAAATTGGTAACGGGGTTAAATTCATATACTGTGCCACGCATATTGGCAGTATCCGCAATATCATGTTTCCCGGTGGTTTCCTTAACCGTTACACCACCTACATAAATTTTATCATTCTGTACTTTAACGGCCATCGGACGCCAAATTGTTCCCGCAAGCCCCGGGTTGGGAATAACCCAAGAGCCTGTAACATCAGTTGCAGTAAAAGAAGACTTTAAAGGATTGCCGATATTAATACGATGTAATTTTTTTTCAAACATATTTACGATATACAAATCCTTTCCGTCATTGGAAATATCAATACCGCCAATACCTCTTTTGCCTATTTCTGCAAAAACACCAACGTCTGTATTGGGCGTTTTTGGATCATTGGGTAAAGCTGTAATACGAGGGTCTGTACCTACATTAATACCGATAGTTCCTACATTAACTAATAAAGTAGGGGTTGCAGGCACACCTGTTGTACTTATTTGCGATTGATAAATAGCGCCGATGCCGCCGGGCCCGAAGCCTGAATGTCTTTTAAGATAAGCTGACATGAATAACACACGAGATTCTCTCTGCCAGGCCAATCCGAAAACGGATCCAAGATATTGATTCTTTGCCCTGCGGGTATTTCCGCCATCATTGGATAAATCATACGGGAAAATATACAGGTTGTTTTTATCTCCTGCCGTATTACTTCCGCTCGACATTGCATTGCCGTTAGTAAAAGCTGTTGTAGCTACATATGGGTTTGCATTATCTGAAAATGATTTTTTTGACGCCACGGCAAAATCATTATTAACTGCTGCAGGGCCCGGTACTACAAATTGTATATTGGTACTGTTCGCATTAACTCTTTTCGAAGGTTGGTCGCCCGGGTTTATAGTAAACTCCAACCGAATAGGAAGACCTGCGGCAGGCGCTTCCGCCGCACTGAAAGAATAGGCGCCGGATCCGTTAGTTGTTTTTGCTGCAACTAATACATTCAATGCATTATAAGCTCTTACTGTAATACCAAATTCTCCCGGTTCGGTAGGGTATGCTGATTGCCTGGTGCCGTCATTATTAATATCTCTGAAAACTGTTCCGGATATTTGCGAAAAGGTTTTACTATATAAAACAACACTGAGTGTTGCGGCACATAGTATACGGATAGTGTAAAATTTTATTTTCATAAGGTTTGATTAGGGTGATCTTCATAAGTACGGTAAATACATTTCTTCTTAAAAAAAGAACGTAACTCTGAGGGTAAAATTACTTTACAGGTTGATGATTTCCGAATATTTGAACTTTGGTTTTCGACAAAACGTAATTTTTTTCCGAAGAATGGCTTTTCTAATAGGAGAATCCCGCGTAAGAGTACCTGAAAAAATACTTTATCCACAAAACGGCACGTTTAAATAAATAACCTATCCGGTTAATAAAAAAAGCGTCCCGGTTATTACCGAAACGCTTTTGAGTATAAAAAATTGATGTTACTTGTATTGAGGAATAAGACCGTTTGCCAATTCAACCATTTTCTTCAATCCGTCTTCAGGCAAATTTCCTTTTTTAAATTCCGCCATTACCTCGGGCAATTTATTATCCATTTCCATTAAAAAATGCTCTTCAAATTCTCTTACTTTTTTCACGGCCACATTTTTTAAAAGACCATTGGTACCCAAGTAAATAATAGCTACCTGCTTTTCAACTGCAAACGGTGAGTACTGCGGTTGCTTCAAAATTTCTACGTTACGGGCACCTTTATCAATTACGCTTTTAGTGGCAGCATCCAAATCACCGCCAAATTTAGAAAAGGCTTCCAGCTCACGGTAAAGCGCCTGGTCCAATTTCAATGTGCCGGCTACTTTCTTCATGGATTTTATTTGCGCATTACCACCCACGCGGCTTACCGATATACCCACGTTGATAGCCGGGCGGATACCCGCATTGAACAGGTTACCTTCCAAAAATATCTGTCCGTCGGTAATAGAAATTACGTTGGTAGGAATATAGGCTGATACATCACCGGCCTGCGTTTCAATAATTGGTAATGCCGTTAATGAACCACCTCCTTTTATCAAATGCTTAATGCTTTCCGGTACATCGTTCATGTTTTTAGCTACGCTGTCATCATTAATAACTTTCGCGGCTCTTTCCAATAAACGACTGTGCAGGTAGAATACATCACCGGGATAGGCCTCACGACCGGGCGGACGACGCAATAACAATGATACCTCACGGTAAGCAACAGCCTGTTTGGAAAGGTCATCATAAATAATTAAAGCAGGACGGCCCGTATCGCGAAAAAACTCGCCGATAGCCGCACCGGCAAAAGGCGCATAGAATTGTAAAGGAGCCGGGTCGCTTGCGGACGCAGCTACAATAGTAGTGTACTCCATCGCTCCTGCATCCTGTAATGTTTTCATTACACCCGCAATAGTAGATGCCTTTTGACCAATAGCTACATATATACAATATACCGGTTTACCGGCTGCAAAAAATTCTTTCTGATTAATAATCGTATCAACCGCGATGGCTGTCTTACCGGTTTGACGGTCACCGATGATTAACTCACGTTGTCCGCGTCCAATCGGAATCATCGCATCAATTGCTTTGATACCGGTTTGCAAAGGCTCTTTTACCGGCTCACGAAAAATTACGCCCGGGGCTTTACGCTCCAGCGGCATTTCATAGCGTTCGCCTGTAATGGGGCCCTTACCATCTATCGGTTCGCCCAAGGTATTTACTACGCGGCCTACCATTCCCTCACCTACTTTTATAGAGGCAATCTGTCCTGTACGACGAACCTTAGCGCCTTCCTGTATATTGCCGGTTTCACCCATCAATACCACACCCACATTGTCTTCTTCCAGGTTCAATGCAATGGCACGTATACCATTTTCAAACTCTACCAACTCACCATAACGAACATTGCCCAACCCGTATACACGGGCGATACCATCACCTACCTGTAATACAGTACCTACTTCTTCCAAATCGGCGGCGGCGTTAAAATTGCTCAACTGCTGGCGCAGTATGGCACTTATTTCATCCGGTTTAATTTCTGCCATAGTTAATTTTTTGCCCCCATCCCCTAAGGGGGGTTTACGAAGTTTTCTTTTATGTTTAAGTCTCCAAGGGTTGAGACTTTTATTTTTTGTTACCGGCAACATTACTACTATCATCTTCGTTGCGTTGTCGTAGACCCCGAATAAGATTTGTGTACTGATTCGGGGCACTCTGCATCTTTCTGTTATATTCTCATCTTTTTAGGAAAATTACTCTCACTCCTATAATTCATTTATTCGAAAAAGTATTTCACCCCTACGGGGCTCTTTTGAACAATCTATCATTTTCATCCCCGGGTTTCACCCGAGGCTATTGATATTAAGCCCCTGCGGGGCTTACCCTCTACTCAAATCAACTAACTTATATTCCCAAAAAACATCACAACCCACTATCGTATTTTGTAAATAAAATCATTATTCTCAAACTGCCTTGCAATTTGTTTTAAATCATATGCCACACTTGCATCTACCAATTTATCGCCGGCTTGTAATACAAAACCGCCAATCAACTCTTCATTTACCGATGTTTCCAGTTCAATGTTCTGCATATTGCTTGTACTCCTGATCTGCTTCATTATTTCATTCTTCATTGTTTCGCTTACCGGCGATGCAGTGGTTAATTTAACCGTATGAATATTTTTATACTCCTTGTATTGCTGAATAAACGCTATGGCAATCTCGGGCAAATCGCTTTCTCTTGTTTTATTTATTAATAATTTATTAAACGAAGCGGTCAACTCGCTGATACGGCCGGTAGTAACTGCTGTAATAATTTTATTTTTTTGATCGCCTTTAATAATGGGGCTGCGCAATACATTTACAAAATCAGGATTGCTTTTGCAAACAGTTTGCAGCCATTGCATATCAGTAAACACGGTTTCCAACTCGCCTCTTTCGATGGCTAATTGAATTAGTGCTTTCGCGTATCGTGCTGCTAAACGTGGATTGGGCATATTCTTTGGCTTTGAGCCACAAGCTTCGAGCTTCGAGCTGATGCGAGCAAAGGCTCACAGCTCACGGCTCATAACTCGCGGCTTCTTCTTAATTTAATTTTACTCCGTCAACCAGTCCTTTTATATGAGCTTCCTGGGCATCTTTATTACCCAATTCTCTTCTCAATACTTTTTCAGTTACTTCTATTACCAATTTACCTACCTGGTTTTTTACGTCAGTTAGTGCGGCCATTTTTTGTGTGTTAATGGCAGCCTGCGCCTCTACAATAATTTTATTGGCTTCTATCTTAGCTCCGTCCTTGGCTTCGTTAATTATTCTGTCTTTTGTTTCCCTGGCTTCTTTCAGCATCGCGGCTCTTTCTTCACGAGCCTTTGCAAGTAAAGCCTCATTTTCGCTTTTCATTTGCGCCATTTCCTCTTTTACTTTTTGCGCCGTGGCCAACGAATCCGTGATAGATTGTTCACGATCTTTTAAACCTTTGATGATAGCGGGCCATGCCATTTTCTTTAAAATAAAGAAAACAATAAGAAACGCAAGCAGCGTCCAAAGCAGTAACCCGAATTCGGGAGTTAGAAGTTTCATGTTAAAATCAATTTAATCCCCATCCCCGCCAATTGGCGGAGGATTAAAAATCTTTATTGTAAGAATAGCTTTTGGGGTAAAGCTATTTTTATAATACGCTTCGCATACAATGATGTAACGAAAGGCACTCTTTAATTTTTAAGAACTGTCTAAGTCCCTTTAAGGGATTTAGGGGTTTTTAAAATACCGCACCCTCCGTCCTGTACTTCGGGTGCAGTAATTTTTTTGTTGGTGGTATTATTATAATACCATCGCAAGGAAGCCAACAATGATTGCGAACAATGCAGCACCTTCTACAAGCGCCGCTGTAAGAATCATGTTTGCACGGATGTCGTTAGACGCTTCCGGCTGACGGGCAATTGCTTCTACAGCGCCTTTACCAATCTGACCGATACCGATGCCGGCACCGATAGCAGCAAGACCTGCACCAATTGCACCACCTGCATTTGCATTAGCAACCTCACTCAACAATACTGTAACTAAACTCATACTTCTTTGTTTATAATTGATTAATAAAAACAAGTTTTGCACTAATGCGCCGCGGCGGCATGTGCTTCATCATGATGCTCGCCTTCGAATGCCTGACCGATAAATACAGCCGTAAGCATAGTAAAAATAAAGGCTTGCAAAAACGCCACTAAAACTTCAATCATGTATATGAAAACCGTAAATGCAACAGCCAGCGGAGATGCGCCCCAACCTGCCGCAGTATTTAATTGGCCGAATATGAATATCAGTGAAATCAAACAGATAATAATAATGTGACCGGCCACCATATTGGCGAAAAGACGAATAATTAATGCAAAGGGCTTAATGAATACACTCAAAAACTCAACAGGTACCAAGATGAATTTAACACCCAACGGTACGCCCGGCGGATTGAAAATATGACCCCAGTAGTGTTTGTTGGTGCTGAACATAATAACCACGAAAGAAATAATGCCCAATACAACGGTAAAAGCAATATTACCCGTTACGTTGGCCGAGCCGGGTATTAAACCAAATATATTATTGATAAGAATAAAAAAGAAAACAGTCAATAGGTAAGGCAAATATTTTTCGTACTTATGCCCGAGGTTTGGTTTGGCTACTTCATCTCTAACAAAAGTAATGACAGGTTCAAGCAAACTTTGCGAACCTTTTGGCGCAGAAGTAACGCCCACACCGCTTTTATATCTTTTCGCAATGCGAAGCATAATCCATACAAAGATGATAAGAGCCAGCAGCATTTGTACCACATTACGGGTTAAAGACAAATCGTACACTTTTATAGAGGCGTCATATTTACCGTTTTCATCGACTCCGACAATATCCTCTTCATTGAATTTTTTAGGGTCTAAGCCCATTTTCTCAATAGAATGCTTGTTCAGGATAGCATACCCGTTATGCGGATGTTCGCCATGATGAAAGGCCGAAGACATGAAAGCCGTAAAACCTTTTTGCGGGGAATATAATATAATCGGCAGCGGTATACTTACATTCAAAAAGTGAAATTCGTGGCCGTTCAGAACGTGACCGAAAATGACTTCGGCTGCATTAAATTTTTCTTTTCCTTCCTGTTTATCACCCTCGCCTCCGCCGGCAAATGCAGGCAGCGAAACAAACAATAAAAAAATGCTGAAAACCGCTACAGTAAAGGATTTGAAACGCTGTACCATCATACCTGTTCTGAAATTTGCGGCAAAGATAAGGAGGCAGGGGTGAAAAACCGAAAAAAGAACTGTGGAAAAGAATAATAATAATAAACATGAAAACGGATTACAAAAAATTGCGTCGATAATACCTATTAATGTTCACACATTATTTAATTTTTTAAAATAACTATTCATGAAAAAAACTCTTTTGTTCTTCGCCGTCGCCATGTTGACTTTCGCATCCTGCACCAAAACCCAGCATTCAGACGATTCAAACTCAAGTTCGCAAAGAAGAGGACGCGGCGCCGATGACCCTGTAGTTGCACCGCCTGCTAATTTACCCGCCGCAGTGTTAAGCGCCTTTAATACCCGCTACTCCAACGCGACAAGAGTAGAATGGCAACCCGAAGACAACAACACCTGGAAAGCAAAGTTCTTTGTAGGTACTGTTCGTTGGAAAGCATTCTTTAGAGCTGACGGTACTTTTATTTCCGCGAGTTTAGCTTAGAAGCCATCTCAAAAGTCTTTTTAGCCGGAAAGACGATAAGTTTTATGTTCTTGTCTGTAAAGTCTTCACGTTTTTTCGGTTGCTATATCAAATGATTTTTTGAGGTAACTTATAGTTTTTCCCAAACAGCTATTCAATAAGATTTATATCCGTTGAATAGCTGATTTTTTATGCAACAGCTTTCATACCGAATACAAACAGTACATAGTACAAAGCAGTTCTACGCAGGCATAATAGCATCTATAATTTCCACGTAGTCCCTGCCCGTCCGGTCAGGCGGGCTTTGGACTACTTCGTAAATCAAGATGGTATTACAAACTGCATTTCATGCAATTTGGCGTAGAAGCCCTGTTGTTCCAGCAGCTCTTCGTGGCTGCCCATTTCTTTTATCTCCCCTTTATCCAGTACTATAATTTTATTGGCTTTGCGTATAGTGGAGAGGCGGTGAGCAATTACGATAGACGTACGCCCCGCAATTAGTTTATCAATGGCTTTTTGAATAAGCATTTCACTTTCTGTATCAACGGATGAAGTTGCTTCATCCAAAATAAGAATGGAAGGATTGTATAAAAGGGCACGTATAAATGAAAGCAATTGCCGTTGTCCGAGGGAAAGCGTGGCGCCCCGCTCCATTACATTATAATCGTACCCGCCGGGCAATTGCATAATAAAATCGTGCATGTCGATCATTTTTGCGGCTTCTATTACTTTTTCTTTGGCTATATCTTTATTACGCAGCGTTATATTATCCACGACCGAACCGGAAAACAAAAAAACATCCTGCAATACAACGCCTATATTTTTTCTTAATGAATCCAATTCATAGTTCTCGATATTTACGCCGTCAATAATGATTTTTCCCTGTTCAATTTGGTATAACCTGTTCAGCAAACTTACGATGGTAGACTTACCGCTGCCCGTATGCCCCACAATAGCGACAGTTTCCCCCGCATTTACCGTAAAGGAAATATTTTTCAATACCGGTTGACCGGGAGTATACCCGAATGAAACTCCGTCAAATTCAATTTTACCTTCGGTATGCGGACCGGCAACAAATGCATCTTTCGGCGCCGGCGGCATGGTATCTTTATTATCCATTACTTTAAAAACTCTTTCCCCGGCTATCATACCCATTTGCAGTACATTAAATTTATCTGCTATAATTCGCAACGGGCGGAACAAGAGATTTAAATAAAGCACAAACGACATGATTACACCGGCTTCTAATTTTTTTCCTGAACCGTACCACACTACCAGGCCAATGGATGTTGCTAAAATAATTTCTACAACGGGAAAAAAAACGGAATACGCAAATATGCCTTTGATATTGGCGTTACGGTGTTCCGCATTTATTTTTTTAAATTTTTCCTGCTCTCTTTCTTCAGCGGCAAACGCCTGCACGATAGCCATACCCGTAATATGCTCCTGTACAAATGCATTTAAATGGGCTACCGCATTGCGAACCCTGATAAAAGATTTATTAACCGTTTCTTTAAAATAATACGTGGCTATTATTAAAAACGGGAAAGGTGCAAGACAGATCAATGTCAATCGCCAATCTACATAAAACATAAAACCAAGGATACAAATAATAGAAAGCAAATCGGCGATGATGGGTATTAAGCCATCTGCAAAAACATCATTGATGGATTCAATATCATTAATGGTTCTTGTAGTCAACGTACCGATAGGCGTAGTATCAAACTGGCGGAGATTAAGTCCCAATATTTTTTTAAAAACTTTTACCCGCATATCTTTTACCACCGCCTGGCCCAGCCAAGCAGTAATAAATGAAAAGAAAAAACGAATGACTGTTTCAACCAATAGTAAACCGATTTGGATAACGGTAATTGTTATTACCATATTCTATTGCCTTATCGACAACATACTTATCAACGGTCAGTTTAATTAAATAGGGGCGAACGGGAGTAAGAAGAGCCAGCACGATGGCCAATGCCAGGGAGGTATAAAATTTATTTTTATACGGAGCGGCGTAACTAAAAATTCTTTTTAGTAATGCGAAGTCAAATATTTTTTTTACTGAAGTATCAGACACGTAATATATTCCGCTTTACGGGTAAGGTGCAAATGTAGTAATAAGAACCGGCTGCGAATTACCAATTATCAATTAGCGGCATTCCAAATTGTCACTTTTGCCCCCGACTCCGCCGATAGGCGGAGTGTATCAATCTTTAAAATTAAATTTTTCTGCTCTTGATCAAACGATAACAAAATTGAATAGTCTGCGACAATTAAAAATGCATCTTTATCAATTAGCAGCAATTGCCAGACCTTCTTTTTCCATTGCGAGTTTGTAGGCTTTTATATAAATGGCTCCCAAATTTTTATAAGGCGGTATGTAGTCTTCAAAGCCCTCTACGTTCGCTCTTGCTTTAAGCTCTCTCCAAAAAGGTATCCAGTCAATGTTTTTACCGGTACGCAGTTTTTCCATTAATAAGTCAAAGAAGGGACGGTTGACAACTGTTTTTCCAATTTGCTTGGAAGCGATAATATGCGCATCGGGTGATATTTTATAAATATCGTGCAGCAAATGATAACCCCCACAGCTTCCCATAAAAACTATTTTGGAAGTAGACGCCATTTGCACTATGGTGGAATTGGCAAAATAACTGTGCCCGCGGTGGATGGTGACGGAAGGATTTAATTTATTCTTCTTTAAAAATTCGCCCAGTGCTTGCTGGGCTTTTTCATCCAACCCGCCTTCTTCAGGCAATGCACGGTTTGCATAAATAGAAACAGGCGTACCGCTGATTGACTTGATAGAAACCCACTGATCATTACTTAAATCTTTTTTCCAAACAGCGGGGTTAAACATATTGAGGAAACCGTTGAAAATTCCCTGCCCGTCTTTATCGCCGTAAAAAAACACCTGCATTATAATACGACTGCTGTCATTTTGTAAATCTTTGTTGGTTAATCCATACACAGACGGTATTCCAAATTCGGCGGTCAGGTCAATTTTATTTATTGAATCGGCCGATAAAAAAAGTTTGTATAAAAGATTGTACGTTAAAACACCGCGGCGATTATTATCGTTAAGATTTCTGTCGTAATTCGCTTTCACCAATTTCAGCATTTCATTGGCCAATGGTTTGTTGGTCTCCATAATACTTGCATAAGAATCGGCCACATCCACTCCGTCCTCTTCGCTTACCGATCTTTCTAAATTACCTACAAAGGCTTTCATTAATTTTTTTGCATCGCCCTCCGCAGGAAAGCCGGCCAAAAAATTACTTAACGTATTATACCCCGCGGCTACTTTTATAAATTTCCTGTATTTATCAAACAGCACACTCATTAATAATGAATCGGCCCGGTTATTAATTTTTTTCATCATCAAAGGGTATACTCCCTTTACATAACTGGAGGTATACATAGTACCATCAGTAGATACAACTAAGTAATAGAGCTCCTCCGCGGTCAGCGAGTGAATTACCTTAAACCGTACATTCAAATCATCCAGGTCGTGTAATCCGTTTATTGTATTGATGAATACTTCGTCCGCTTTTTTCTCAATACGCTTGCTGATATCTTTAAATCCAAACGCGGTATCCTTATTCATGGCCCTTTGTACATAACCCGAATAAGTTTTTACCAACAGCTTGTAATTCTTTATAGAGTCATCTTTAGCGGCATCAATTTCAGCAAAGGTTATTTTGCCTTTTACCAAATCATCTAAAAAAGGAAAATATTGCTGCCCGCTTTTACTGCCGGCCATTTTGGAAATGGTTTTTACCAACGGCTCGTCTATATTGCGTATCATATTCGCCAACCTGTTGCTGCCGCCGGCATAATCGTACAGCAGGTTAGGAAATTTATAGCCGGCTATTTTTATTAAACTATCAGCCAGCGGCAATTCAGGGTTTTCTCTTAGTGTCTTAAAAGTTTGATCGGGATTTTGCATGCAATATTTATACAACATTACCTGTTTGCTTTTTGTAAAACCGGTATTTAAATCCAGTGCGCCTGATTTGTAAACGGCATTGGCAGCCTCGTAAGCTAATTCGGCGATAAGCGGTTCGACACTTAAATTTTTCTTATCTAAATTAATACCCCTTTCGTAAGAGCTGATAACAGACGGTAAAAATGCTCCGTTCAACTTGCCGGTTCTCCAATCCCTGTAAAAGTTTTTCAACAGATTGGTAATACCTTTTACATAACGAACTCTTTTTTGGTGATTGAGTGAAGTATCTTTTTCAATACTGAATTGCAACCAATCTATTTTATTAACCAATGATCGGGTAACAAGAAAATTAATCTCTTCGTTGTTTGAAACCTTGAACAATCTATCTACCGAACCATCGCCTTCCAATACCGATTTTTGTTGCTTATCCAGTTCTTCGTGTATACCCTGCCGGCTTATGGGTACAGCATATTTGGGTACGGGTCCCGTGCTGTCCTGCTGCCCGGAACTACGCTGATAAAAGGCCATTAGCCCCGCAAAAACAATAAAAAGCTTAAAATATTTCATACAATTATCAGGCAAATTTAATACGCATTTACCAAAAGCCCCCATTAATCCGGGTATTTAGATAAACAAGACGGCTCATTAGGCCCGAATAGCGACAATATGACTGTTAAAATTTTATACACAAACATAAAAACCCTGCATTATTAATTAATCATTAAGTCTGTGTTACGGGCTGTCTTAAAAAGTATAAGCACGGCAATTTCATATAAGTTTGTACCACAAAACCAAAAATAGATGGAAACCAAGCTTGGTAAAGTATTGATAGCCGACGATGAACCCGATATTCTTGAGATTTTAAATTACAATCTTTCCGGCGAAGGGTATGAAGTGGTGACGGCCAAAGATGGTGACGAAGCCATTGAAAAAGCAAAACTGACCAAACCCGACCTGATTGTACTGGATATGATGATGCCAAAGAAAAACGGGGTGGAGGTTTGCGGAATTTTGAGAGCCAAGCCGGATTTTAAACACACACTGATCATTTTTCTTACTGCCCTGAACGACGAAGGAACACAAATAAAGGGACTGGAAACCGGCGCTGATGATTATATCAGTAAGCCCGTGAGTCCGAAAGTTTTTGTAAGCCGGGTAAATGCATTGTTCCGCCGGATAATCAAAACAGATTCGAAAATGATTACCATCAACGGCCTTATTATTGACCCCGAAAAGTTTATAATCAGTATTGACGGCAAGGAGGTAATTCTTGCGAAAAAAGAATTTGAACTGTTATACCTGCTGGCTTCAAAACCAAGCCGTGTTTTTTTGCGCAATGAAATAATGAGCCGTGTGTGGGGCAATGAAGTAATTGTAGGCGACCGAACCATTGATGTGCATATCCGAAAAATAAGACAAAAATTGGGCATTGACTGTATCACCACCGTTAAAGGCGTAGGTTACAAGTTTCAGTTGCAGGAGCAGATTTCGTAGCGGCAAATCATTTAATTTTGGCGTTCGGTTGATGCGAGTACCGAACTGCCAATAATGCTCTAAGCTATGCTCTCTACCAAAAATCTTTCTCCCAAACAAATTTCTTCCGTCACCGCCATTGCCGTCGCAGTTGTCGGGGCCACTGTTAATTTTATTTTTTATCAAACCTGGTGGGTCCCCGTAGCTTCCTTTATCGTACTTTTTTTAATTACCTATTTCTTAATCAGCTTTTTTTTAGAAAGGTTTATTTACCGAAAAATAAAACTCATTTATAAGTTTATTTATCAAACCAAGGCCGGTAAGCGGGAAGAATTTTATTATAAAGAAATTTTGCCCCAACGGGGTATTGATGATGTAAAAGAAGAAGTAGAAAAATGGGCCGAGCAAAAAAAAGAAGAAATTGAACTGCTGAAAAGCAATGAGCAGTACCGCAAAGAATTTTTACAAAACCTCAGTCACGAATTAAAGACACCCATCTTCGCCATACAGGGTTATGTAGATACATTGATGAATGGTGCATTGACTAACCCCGATGTAAATAAAAAATTCCTTTCCAGTACTTCTAAAAATATTGACCGCTTGGTAAACCTGGTAGATGACCTGGATGAAATAGCAAAATTGGAAAGCGGCCGGCAAATGTTAAGCAAAAAAAGTTTTATAATGCAGGAATTGATTAAAGAAGTATTTGAATCGCTTGCCATAAAAGCCGGCAAAAAAGAAATAAAACAAACTATAAAAAAAGGCTGCGAAGCGCCTACCAATGTTTTTGCCGATAAAGAGAAAATAAGGCAGGTTATTACCAATCTTATTGATAATGCAATAAAGTACGGCAAACAAAACGGCACTATTGAAGCGGGTATTTATAAATTGGACGGCGAAAGAATATTAATAGAAATAAGTGATGACGGCTATGGCATTACCGAAGAACATTTACCAAGAATATTTGAACGTTTTTATCGCACCGATTTGGCAAGAAGCCGCAAAGAAGGCGGCAGCGGTTTAGGGCTTGCCATTTGCAAACATATTATAGAAGCCCACGGACAAACCATTCATGTACGCAGCAAAGAAGATGTGGGTACAACATTCGGATTTACTTTGGCAGGCAAAAAAGATTGATGTATCCATTGGTAATTTGCAATCGACAATAAGCATTGCTGTCAGGCGTTTGCAGCAGCCATGGTGAAAGAGGCAAAATCCATCGTATTTTCCTGAGCGATAGGTAAAAACAAATACCAGCTTACAGCAAATAATTGGTAAAGCGAATCAGGATCGGGAAAGTTTTTATCCTTTGATAATTTTACTTTGGTATGGCCGTTGTCACCGGGTGCAAGGCCGCAAGTTAAAACCGGCTCATTAATATTTTCATTAAAGAAAACTAACTCCGCCATTGGATTATTGAGATACTTATATTTATATTTTGTTTTGTCAATTTCTACAGTGCCTGTATCTGAGTAAAATTTTTCGTAATAAAGCCTTCCTATTATCTGGCCATATTCGTTTTTCAACACTATTTTATTTTTCCAAAAACCTTCTTTATCAATAAAAAATACGCGTTTGGCCGATTTGCACTCAGCCCTGAATGCAGATGTACTGTAATTAATTTCTAATGACAAAACAACTTTTTCTCCGTCTCTTAATTCGTAAATCATTTTGGGATGACGGCCTACCGATTTCCACTGCATAGTAAAAGTTTTTAATGGACAAGAAATATACAATTAAACGGGGGTGTAAATATTAATTTAATATTAAGTAATTATTAAGAGTTCCTTCTGTTTAAACTAATTGAAGGCCTCCCTTGTAAAAAGGCAACAAAATCATAGCTGATCAATACATTCCTCCGCAAAACCGAAGCTCAGTGTCATACCGGCCCCACCCAGCCCGTTAACTATATAAACACCCGGTTCAGGCGAAAAGAAGATATCTGTTTCTCCATTCGTCATCTTAGGATAAATACCGTTCCATGTTTGTATCACCGTCGGATCCTTGATATTTGTAAACTTTTCAAGGTAACCGAATATCAATTTATTGATGCAGGCTTTATCAAACGGATCAAAATGCGGACCATATTCATGCGAGTCGCCAACAGTTAGCTCACCCGCGGCATTTTGAGACACCATAACATGGATGCCTGCGTCTGTATATTCACTCATCTCATCTTCGTATCGCTGCTTTAGTTTATGTATTGAAGGAGCGGCTTTAAAACTGCTGTAATGAATAAGTGATAACCCTCCGCAAAGCGATGTACCTATTCTCCAACTGCGGGGTTGAGCCGCCAGGCGCATCATTTGCAATTTGCATTTTGTCAAAGGAAGTCGCAGGTACTCTTCCGGGTAGAGTGTTTCAAAATCGGCGCCGCTGCATACAAAAATTAAATCGGCGTCATATTCTTCTTCATTGCCGACATAAACAGTTTGATCGGCAACATAACTTACACATTTACCCCACTCAAATTCTATATTATATTTTTCCTCAAGGTACTCAGGTAATTTTGCTAAAGCCTCTCTTGGATCGACCACCATTTCATCAGCACTATACAGTCCGCCCAATAAATTTTCAGTATTTACTGCATCATATTTGTCCGTAATATTTTTAACATTCATCAACGCTGCATTCCTTTTCTCTTTTTTAAAAATATCATTCAATTCGGTAATCACTTCCATTTCATCCGCATGATAAGCCAGGTGCAGACTGCCGCTTTGTTCGCATCCTATGCCGGTATCACCGGCTATTTGTTTCCATACTTCCCTGCTGCGGATAGCCCTTTGGTATAAAACTCCTGAAGGCTGACCGACCGGCCATATCATTCCGAAATTTCTTACCGATGCACCTGCGGCTTGCAGCGACCGTTCTATTACTTTGACGGCAAAGCCTTTTTGCGCCAATGCTCTTGCAACAGCAACACCCGCTATGCCTGCACCGATAACGATTGCCTGTTTGCTTTCCATAATTGCGATGATCTTTTTTTATAGCGGTGATTAAAATAAATAGCCGATGCCAGCGTACCTGCAACACCCAATACTGAAAATGCAAGTACACCATTGGCATAAAAAAAAGTCCAGCTGAGTTTTATATTGAAAATACTTTTGCTGACCGTTACTATTACGCTCCCGAGATAGCCGTATGAATCGGCCAGGTACATCAGAAACCCGGCATTCCCGCTAACAGCAAATGCCGCCACCATTCTTTCAAACAATACGCAGTTAAAAGGAATATAACCCATGTATAAACCAAGGCCTGTAAGCATCATCCAGTAAAAAGGAGAGAGCTGCTGCTGAAGAAAAAGAAATGAAGCAATACCTGCCAGCGAAAAACCAATTACAATCAGTATATGCGAAATGATAAATGCTTTAAAATTATCCCGGATTAAAATCATGGAGGCAATTAAGGCCAACACAATAATGGTGACGGGTATTTCAGTTTGTACAAGTTTTCCGGGCTGATTGGCATAGCCCATTTCCTTCCACATATCAGCCGAAAAATTATCGCGTATATCTCTGAAAATACTCAGCAGAACATACATCCCTGTAATAATGATAAGACCCGGCAAAAAAGATCGAACCGTTTGTTTTCTATTTTCTTTCGTCATCACGGTACGTTCGGTACGCAGCATTTTATCTTCTTCGGATGGCGGCGGAATTTTTTCAAGCAGTTTTACAAAAATGATTAAGGGCACAAAAAAGATAAGACCTGAAACAAAAGGAAGCCAAAACTCATTGACATGAAATTTTGTTTGTATGAACCCGGCTACAGATTTTACAAACCCTGAAGAAAAAATAAAACTAACGGCTAAAGCGGCGCCTATAAAATCAGTTGCCTTCCTGCCCTCGGCAAAAGAAAAGACAATTCCCCAGATAAGACCCAATGGAAACCCGTTAATAAACAACAGCGGAATATTATATGGTGCCGGCACAATGGCAAAAATTAATAATGATAACCAGGAAATACCAACCAATAGCAGTATCAATTTGCCTCTTCCGATACGTTTCAGTTCCGAAATAAATTTTATTCCGTAAAATTTACTGAACATATAACCCAGTACCTGGCTGATCACCAAACAACTTTTGTAATCAATACCCATTACCGGTAATACATCGCTGTATGTGCCGGCGGCAAAGGGTTTTCGAAAACCATATACCGCGGCGTAAGTTAGAAAAGTTATTACGGCTGCATACAGCGGAACCAATCCCTGTCTTTTATTAAATGATTTTTCCGCTATCAAGTGAAATTTGTTACAGGTTAAGTATCGCAGGTACTTCTTCCAGCGAATCAATAATATGATCGGGCTGATAAGTGGATAATTGTGCTCTTGTATAAGCGCCGGTAGTAACGCTTATCACCTTACCGCAACCTGCATTACGACCTTCCAGTATATCCACTTCCGTATCTCCCACCTTAACTACCTGTTCTCCGTCGGCTACAGAAAGTTCATTTTGTATTTTAATGATCATATACGGGTACGGCCTTCCTTCCGCTACTTCGTCAGAAGAAATGACATAATCGATCAGGGGATTATTATGCCAATTAAGTTTTTGCAAAATAGCATTGGTTATTACCTGCGTAAAGCCCGTATTGAGCGCTACTTTTATACCCTTATTTTTTAAATGCTGAAACAATACTTCGGCATGGGGCAGCGGTTGCAGGTCCTCATTGTTTTTATAAAAATGAATCATCTCATTGGTAAATAAAAAATGTACTTCGTCAATAAGGCTTACGTTATCACATTGCTCGGGATAAAATTTCTCAAGCAGCATTTGTATGGCGTCTTTTTTACGGTAGCCCATCATTTTATCTACTTCTTCGGCCGGTACGGAATAACCAACTCTGCCAAAAGCCGATAAAAAAGATTCCTTTATATTGCCTTTATCGTAAACCGTAGTACCGGCAATATCAAAAACTACTAATTGAACAGGAAGCATTCGTCAAAGTTTTAAGTTTTAAAAAATTATAAACCAACCGGCACAGAGAGAAGATGCTTTTCCATCATGATTTTATATTTCTGCAAATCCGGAACAGGCAGATGCTCTTCTTTAGCCATCTCATCTATCCGCCGCATTTCAATAATATGTTCATGCAAAGGATTCGCTTCAAATTGCAGCGCTTCATTATCGTTCATCATACCGCCCTGGTGTGTTAAAGTAATCTTGCTCGCTTCCGACAGTTGTTCGTAATACGCAGGATATTTAAAAGTGAGATAACGTTTGGCATCTACATGCTTTTGTACCAATTGTATTAACCTGTTGGAAAAACCGCGGCTTTTTAAAAATGCCGCTCCTGCGTTTTCATGATTAATAATCCCGTATCCGTTCATTGTATTAGCCGCATACGATGAAACAGATATATGACCCACATCATGTAAAAAAGCCGCCAGTATTACTTCTTCATCAAAACCTCCCTGCTCGGCCAATTGAGCCGCCTGGCTCATGTGTTCCAGTTGCGTTACTTTTTCTCCCGCATATTCTTCGCCGCCATGTTTTTCATACAGGTCAAAAATTTCTTCTACTACATAATGAACGGAGGAAGCTGTCATAATGAATTATTTTGTACTCCGACGTGTTGTTAATAAAGTCATTTGTTCTTTTTTGCCATTATCAACTAAATCGACACCTAATAACACGGTGATAAGTTTTGAAATATTTTTTTGCGATAACTGACTTTCTTCTTTTATCTCACCGGCCGCTTCAATACCCGGTCCCATCATAGCCATCCAAATTTCTTTTGATCCCGGTGTAAAAGGCCCGTGCTTGGTCCAACTGCCGGCATTTATATATCCGCGACCGTGATCGGTAGTAATGACAAAAGCCGTTTTGTTTTTATAGAACTCATTGGTTTGAACATAATACCACAGATCGCCAATATATTTATCCAATTGATTGGCCTGCTGCAAATACAAATCATATCTGCCGTGATGCGCCCATTCGTCCGTTTCACCCAAGCTTATGTACATAACTTTAGGCTCATGTTTCTTTATATACTCTTTGGCGGTAACAAATGTCAACAGATCATACCTTGTATCTTCTTTTTCAGCAATGGCTGTTTGCTGTACCATATTAGTCATCTGCTGTGTGCCTGTCATAGCCGGTTCATCAATCATTTCATAACCGCTGTTCACCGGCAGTTTGTTTCTTTCTTCATTTAATATATAAGGAAATACATCCCAAGATGTAACGGCCGCCACTTTACCTTTAAACCGCTCCTGCCCGTTCAGCAACTCTAAAATATTTTTATTACGGTTGATTCTCTTCTTGTTCGAATTCACTGTCCAATCTGCAGTACCGGTAAGCAATTCATTATAACCCGGGTAAGAAAAACCGTACATATTCTTTACACTCACTTTGCTGCCATACGTACGATTACCTGACAACTGCCCCCTCTTTGCTATTACGCTCCAAAAAAAAGGCATCAGTTTTTTTCTTCTTTCTTCTTTACTGAGATCCCAATACAAAAGTTTTGTCAATTCAATATCCTTTGTATAATGTTCATCATTGATAAGAACTGAGTCCGCTCCGGAGAAAACCTCCTGCCACCTGAAGCCGTCGACAGTAATGATAAAAATATTTTCTGCCGACGATTGCAGGTTTTTCGAAAGAGAATCTTTTTTTCCCGGTTGTTTTACCACTACAAAATTTAAATGCGTAAGTAAAAAAATACCGGCTATAAGTTTTTTCATTTGGGGGATGTATATGCAAAGTAAAAGCCTGTATATGAACAGGCTTTTACGGCAAGATTATCTTATAGTTAAGCGGCATACCGGCTTTTTATACTCACTGTGTTAGGTTTATAAAATAAAACAGCGGTTTATTTTATAACCGTATCAACAGGTGTCATCACCGGGTGAGCAGGTTTAAAATTCAAATCTAACAGTGCGGCAATAGTTGTGGCGGCCTGTCGTTGATACAACTGCTCATTATTTTTCATTTCTCCCAACGGCGTTGTATCCGGTCCCATTACCGCCATCCATATTTCGTGAGAGCCTTCCACTTTCTGCCCGTGACTTCTCCAATCTTTTTTATTCTTATCGCCGCGTCCATGATCAGTGGTAATAAGTAGTGTAGTTTTATTTCTATATTGAGGTATTGCCTGCATAAAATTCCACAGATCAGCTATCCAGCTATCATTTAAATTTCCTGCATTTAAGTAATTATCATATTTGCCTTCATGTGCCCAATCATCCGTTTCATCAAACCCGATATATACCACTTTGGGTCCGTGCAGTTTAATATATTCTTTAGCGATATAATAAGTAAGATGATCGGGTCTTACACCTTCGCCCAAAGGTTGCGGCGAATGCAGTTGCATATCGTTGAGCAGTTGCATGGTAACAGCCTTATCATTTATTGTATCGAAACCGGAGCTTACCAAAAATTTGCTGCGCGGTTCATTAAAAATCGCGTCAAATACATCCCAGGAAGTAAAGGCAGCTACCTTTCCTTTATATGCCGGCTGTTGATTTATAAACTCCAGTACATTTACATTGGTGTTCATTTTTTTGTCGTTGGTATTTACACTGTCATCGGGGTATCCAGTAAAAATTTCATTGTAGCCCGGATATGAAAACCAATATTTATTGGCATTATCAATTTTATTATTATATAAACGATTACCGTACAACTGCCCGTTCACGGCTATTTGATTCCAGAAAAACGGCAGCAATTTTTTTCTTCTTTCGTCCGCTGTAGTCGCCCAATATTTTTTATTAAAAGCTTCTCTGTCCCTTACATAGGCGCTGTCATTTATTAATATACTGTCCGCCCCTGCAAATAACTCCTGCCAACGAAAGCCATCTAATGTTATAATGATTAAATTCTCTGTTTTACGATTTTGCGCTGACGCAGTAAAACAAAAAAAGAAGGAAAGTAAAAGAATATACTGTTTCATATTTTATTAAAGTTTATTTATATAAGAACTTGAAATAAAAATGAGGCGAAACTTTGAAAAGTTCCGCCTTCAAAAACTCCATGAGAAATTCTAAAAAAGACTGCTTGCTGCTATATGAACAAAGTTGAATTATTTGATGAGCCACATGGCCGCGTTGATATCATCCTGTCCGCTGAACTGGTTTTGCAATGCTGCAGAAAGATTGGCCCCGTTAGTAGTCCTCTCCGTAGAAGGGTACTGAAAGCGTTGAGGAATCAAGCCGCTGTTGCCCGTACCCGGTCCGTTCTTAGCAAAGGCCGGAATTCCCGTTCTGCGATAATTGTAATATCCTTCGTAACCTGAATTTTGAAAAAAAGCAAGATATTTTTGCCTTAATATCTGCGTTAACCCGGCTGAACTATTACCGTCATATTTTACACCTGATTGATTATAATAGTCATTGAAAACAAAATTCACCGTGTAAGGAATATAATCGGCGCTCTCTATCACTTTGCCGCCCGCTTTCAAAAAATAAAAAGTATTAGGGCCTTCTTTTATACCATAAAAACTTATAGAGGCCTGTATACCTTTTGTATACCATTCTTCAGCACTGCCTGTAACCCATCCCCTGTTTATCGCTTCAGCAATATTGAAACACATTTCAGCGTAGCCGATTAAAATACCCGGCTCGGCCGTGTACGTACTGTAATATCTTTTTCGTCCGTAAAACGAATAAGAGCCCGGTGCATAATTACTACCGTTATCAATGCCCGCCTTAGTAGACATATCGGCAAGGTCTTCAGCAGGGCTGGCACCAATATAAGCAGCATGATCAGAGGGCAATAAACCTGCTTTCATTTTAGAACCTGCAGGTTCCGCTACGGCAAAAGTGCGTGGGTCATTGATGCCGGTAAGTAACCCGAGATAAGTAGAAGACATATTGTACCGCGTCGCATCAAAGCCATAATTATCAGGGTTGGTAGGATACTTGTTGAACGGATTGACATACACAAAATGCAAGTTATCGCTCATATTATCTAAAAGCGGGTGATTGGATTTATTATTCAATATGTTACTGAAATCCTGCTTTATGTTCAACGCTGCATCCGATTCTTTTTTACTGAGACTTATTAATACTCTTAACCGAAACGTATTAACTACTTTTTGCCATGCTTTAAGACTGTTATTGAAGTAAAAATCGCCGGCTAATGTATTATCGCCTTCTGCAATCAGACCCGCGATATTCGTATTCGCTTCCTCTAACCATTTCAATATCTGAATAAAAATATCTTTTTGTGTATCATATTTCGGCGCAAGTACTTCAGTGCCTTTCAGTGCGTCTTTCAACGGAAGATCGCCTACCCGCATCGTCATTTCGTAAAATAGATAAGCACGAAAGAATTTACCCAATGCGCTGTAAGGGTTCACCGGTTTGCCGCCCGCTTTTACAGCTTCTTCTTCCATCTTTACCACATTTTTTAATGTAGTATAATATAAAGAAGCGCCTGACCAATTGTATTCCTGGTTGCCGTAATAATTATAATTACAACAGGCGTATTGGTTCCAGCGTTGTTCAAGCCCCCAGGGACGTTGATTAATACTTACTTCAATACCGTTTAACGCCAGTGATGCAGGTACACTCTCCGGGCTGTTCGGGTTAACGGCCAGCTCATCAAATTTTTTATTACAGGCTGCAAGAAGTATGATTGCGGTAACGGCTGTTATTAATTTAAATTTCATAAAAAATATTTTTAGTTGCTTTAGTATTAGTTAAAAAACAATATTTATGTTAATGCCGTATCTTTTTACGGTAGGCGACTGAATGCTGCTCGAATTTTGACTTCCGGCATACTGATCCAGGTCTACGTCTTTATTCTTTTTATCAATAAAGTAAAACAGGTTTCTTCCTACAAATGAAACAGTAGCGGATTTCATAAATGACTTACCGAGGACTGCAGTCGGAAGTGTATACCCCAATGTAATTTCTCTGAGCTTTGAAAAAGTTTTGCTCATCAGGTTGCCTTCCGCAGTAGAATTATACCGGCTTATATAGTCTTGAGCAAATGTTTTTATATCATTGGGTGCAAAAACAAGGTCTTTGTAATTGGTAATAACCCCGGTAACAGGATGATATACCGGCACACCCGCTATAATTTTCACACCTTCTCCTACATAAGTTTTGTTTCCCAGGTAATCCTGGTAACGTGCTTCGCCTAAAGCGCCTTGTACCGTTTCTATATGACGTCCGCCGCGAAACGTTTGCCGGCGAATATAATTCTCCATTTCGCCTCCCACTCGTCCGTCAACGAGCACAGTTAGGTTGAAATTTTTGTAACGGAATTTATTGGTAAGTCCCCATACCCAATCAGGATTTGAATAGCCGAATATTTGATTTTTAGGATAACGTAACGGACGGCCGCCGTCATCGTTAATAATCTGTCCTTCAGGCGTACGTACAAAGGCCTGGCCCTGGTACATATCTAATCGATCGCCTTTCTTAACAAAAATATCGCCCACAAGAATTGAATCGGTCGGCAACTCTGCGTAAGTCTGTTTATAAGTAGACCAGTTCAACAACAAGTCATAAGAAAAATTCTTTTTCTTAACCGGGTTGGCGTTTATCGAAACTTCAAATCCTTTTGTAGCATATTTAGCAGCATTAATAAATAAAGCGGTATAACCCGTAGTTTGAGAAATGGGGTTTCTGAAAATCTGCGGACCGTCAATGTAACTGAAATAAACCGCATCTATTCCAATTCTGTTTTTCAAAAATCGTATATCAATACCTGCTTCATAGTTACTGCGTGCCGCCGTTTTTATATCATCATACAAATTATCCGTGTAATAGGCCGCACTGGTATTATTATAATCCAAACGGGTATTATAAATCTTGCTTACTAAATTGTATGTAGGACCGTCGTACGATGTAGTATAAGCCGCGCCATAACCGATGGGATACGATGACGGCCCGATATAAGCAGAAGTTCCTCCGTCCCTTACATTGGCGTAAGAACCTTTTACTTTAAGAAACGAAATCAGTTCAGGTAATTTTATATAGTCTGATAAAACAGAGCTTGCCGAAACAGAAGGGTATGTACTTGGCTCCGAACCGGGAATGGCAGATGACTTATCAGTACGCACGGTAGCACTTACATTAATATATTTTTTATAAGAAAGATCTAACGAACCGTACACACTTGTAACCAACATTTCCGAAGAGAAATTGGAAGCAATCACGGGGTTTCTTGAATTGGCAAAAGTGTAAACACCCGGCACGTTTAAATAGTTTGTTGTTACAAAACTTGAATTGAAACGCATACTGCGGATATTGCCGCCCGCAATTGCTGCAATGCTGAGATCATTGAAGAAAGTTTTATTGTACTTCACCAACAGCTCTGTGTTATTTTCAAAAAGTTTTCTTGCATCTTCACGATAGTCGCCCCGGGCTTCTTCACGGCCGTACGTTGTTGCGGAGTAAGGAAATTTTTCTATTCTCAGCAAATCATACGTGGTAGCAGATGCTCTGCCTACTACTTCAAGATTTTTATTAATCTTATAACTTAATGTAGTATATCCGTAAAAATCATTTTTATAGTGTCCGCGCAACCATTCTTTGGTAAGAAACCACGGATTATTATAACGCTGGTATTCTGCATATATCTGTTGTACACCTTCCTTACCGGGTTGCCAGTAATTGCGCAGCTGATCAATATCCCAATCAGCCCCTCCCCATATAATAATATTATATATCATACTATTGGGGCCGTATTGTATGTCAGGTGTATTCGGAGTAAACTGACGATTATAATTTACGTTCGCTTCAAACTTCAGTTTATCAGAAAAATTATGTGCCAATGAAGTATTAAAATTTACACCGTTCAATTGCGTATTCGGCACAATTCCTTTTTGGTAAGTATGCGTAAATGAAAACCGCAAATCAGATTTTTGAGAGCTGGCAGATACCGCAATGTTGTTGGTAGTTAGCAACCCTGTTTGAATAAATCTTTTCAGGTTATCTTTTCCACGTGCTACCCATGGCGTGCCTTTGCGTATACCTGTTACCGGATCTACGGGGCTATCATACTGAGGAATTAACTGGCCTTCAAACTTAGGGCCCCATATATCATAGTCGCCGTCATTTAATCCGCCGCCGCGACCATCTACAAAAGCGTAGCGACCGTGGTCACCGGGACCATATTCATCCTGCACTTTCGGAATGGCATTAAAGCCTCTTTCGAACATCGTACTCGAGTTAAATTCTACAGAATAACCTCTTTTATCTTTGGTTCCTTTTTTAGTATTGATAATAATTGCGCCATTGATAGCACGGTTACCGTATAATGCAGCAGCAGTTGGCCCTTTTAATACAGTATAGCTTTCAATATCATCGGGGCTGATGTTCCATGTATCAGAATTAATAGGCACACCGTCCACTACAAAAAAGTTAATACTGTTACCGCGTAATAAAATTTGAGGTCTTCCCAATATTTCAGAAGAGGCGCCTACAGAAAGGCCCGCTACTTTTCCGACCAAGCCATTTATTGCGTTCGGTTCACGAGCTTTTACCAAATCCGACCCTTTTACTTCCTGAACTGAATAACCGAGACGCTTTGTTTCTTTTTTTATACCTAAAGCCGTCACCACTACTTCATTCATCATTTTTTCATCTTGCTCCAATTGTACTGTTATTACTTTTGTACCACCCACTACAACTTCTTCCTGCTTAATGCCCGCGCCGCTAAATACCAACACATCTCCTTCATTGGCCATAATAGAAAAAAGACCCTCCGCATTGGTAGCGGTGGCTGTTTTGCTGTTCTTTACCATTACCGTTGCAGACGAAACAGGTGATTGGTCATTTTTTGAAAGTACTTTACCCGAGATTAAACTTTGCGCAACGCCTGCAAAGGAAAAAAACAACAGGACAAAAACAACAGTTGCTTTGCGGCAAAGTGTAAAAAGCTTTTCCATAATCAAATTAGTTTAGTTAGAAATGAGACACGAAGTTGAAACAACGACATGAACGGTACATTACGGGTATGTTACCAAACTCTCATCTAAATGTGAAGGCTAATGTTACAATGCACAACTAACGCACAAGCCAATGTGCGCAACTGCCGTTAACAAACAGGTAACCCGCCGGTAATCTTTTATTAACCTGCAGTTCATAGTAAGGCAACAAACCCGGTTAACCTTTGCAAAACCTCTGTATTCTTGGTTAAACGAAAAATTAAAGCAGCAGTTATATCCGATGTTCACCTTGGTACATTCGGTTGCAGGGCTACTGAGTTATCTAATTATCTTTCTTCCATCGAACCGGAAATATTAATTCTCAACGGCGACATCGTAGACATTTGGCAATTCAGCAAACGCTACTGGCCCAAATCGCACATGCAAATTATAAAGCAAATCACCGAAATGATTGCTAACGGTGTTACCGTGTATTATGTAACCGGCAATCATGACGAGATGCTGCGAAAGTTTACCGGTTTCGGAATAAGTAATTTCAGTATTGTAAATAAAATAATGCTTACGCTTGACGGGAAAAAATGCTGGGTATTTCACGGCGATGTATTTGATGTAACCATGAAGCACAGCAAATGGCTGGCAAAGCTGGGTGCCATAGGATATGATACATTGATCTATATTAATTCCTTTGTGAATTTTATATCGCAAAAAGCCGGGAGAGGAAAAATTTCTCTGTCTAAAAAAATAAAGAACTCTGTAAAAACAGCCGTAGCTTTTATAAATAATTTTGAACAAACCGCCGCGGATATCGCCATTGAAAAAGGATACGACTATGTCATCTGCGGTCATATTCATCAACCGGCCAATCGAGTTATTTCTACCGCCAAAGGCTCCGTTACCTATCTCAACTCAGGCGATTGGATTGAAAACCTGACAGCATTGGAATATGCTGATGGCGAATGGACAGTCTATCATTACAACGAAAATGATGTATCAGAAGAAATTGCATCTAAAAATACAAACGGCAGCACCGCTTACTTAAAAAACGCTCAGCTGTTTAAAACATTGGTAAAAGAGTTTGAATTACTATCCGACTAAATTTAAAAACTATGAAAGTATTATATGCTATACAAGCTACGGGGAACGGCCACATAAGCAGGGCAAGAGATATCATTCCCGTGCTTCAACAAAAATGTGAACTTGACATTTTAATAAGCGGTACACAAGCTGATGTGGTATTGCCGTATGAAATAAAATACAGGTACAAAGGAATGAGTTTGCTGTATAATAAAAAGGGCAGCCTCGATTTTACAAAAACGGTACGGCAAATAAGCCTGAAACATTTTTTAAAAGAAGTAAAAGAAGTGCCCGTAGAGGACTATGACCTGGTAATAAACGATTTTGAACCGGTAACTGCATGGGCATGCAAAAAGAAAAAAATTCCCTGCATTTCATTGAGTCACCAGGCAGCGGTGATAAATAAATTTTCGCCAAAGCCCGCTATAAAAAATATATTAGGTACATTGGTTTTAAAACATTTTGCTCCATGTGCTGAAAGTATCGGTTTTCATTTTCAGCCCTATGATAAAAATATCTTCACACCGGTTATAAGAAGCGAAATCAGAAATAGTGTACCGCTTACCAAAGATTATTATACTGTTTACCTGCCCAGCTACAGCCATGAAGTACTGCTGCGCAAACTAAGCAAACTTAAAAAAGTACAATGGCATATTTTTAGTAAAGAGATAAAAGAAGAATTACAGATCGAAAATTTTTATACGCGATCCATTAAAAATGAAACATTTATTGAAAGCTTGGTTAACTGTAAAGGCGTATTATGCGGCGCGGGTTTTGAATTACCCGCCGAAGCATTGTTTTTACAAAAGAAACTGATTGTAATTCCATTGAGCGGGCAATACGAGCAACAGTGCAATGCTGCCGCATTACAAAAAATGGGAGTGCCTGTAATCGATAAATTAAATACCCGCAACTTTGCTAAGCTAAATAATTGGTTAGCATCCAAACATAAAAATATCCACGTAGAATATCCTGATAGTACCGAAACTATCATCAATCTGCTGTTTGAAAAATACACAGCTAACAGCATCAATAATACACCGGGCTTTAAAGAAAGTACACATTGCGATTCAAACAGCCTTGAAGACTCACTTCTTGTACCAACTGCTTAAAGACTCTCTTCTGTTTGGCTTCCGTATACAAAAGCCCCATTTGAATCAGCTACCGCAAATGCGACAAGTGATTACAGGTTTTCATAATCTGCTCCGTTTCTTATATTGCTATCCGAAGCTTATACCAATAAAATTCCAATCTCAAAAAATTTAATATTACTTTATTGTTAAGTTTTTGTAAGTTTACAGTGCAAGAAAGTCCCTTGAAAATAAAAACTTTCATATTATCCCTTTGTCTTTCCGCAGGCCTTTTACCTCCAGCTTCCTTTTCTCAAAGTAAAGCGGAGCCTGTTCGTTTTGATTTTTATGGTGAAATGATTGAATTGCCTTTTGATAAATGTGCCTTCATTGATTACAATGAACCTCTTTCAGATCAATCCATACAATCTTTTTATAAAAATATATCAGCAGCAAACTACAGCCCGGTTATTAAAGTGCTTCTTGCCGTTAAAGACAAATTGAAATTAGATGACTGGCTTTATTACCAGCTTATAAGAAAAACAGCCCAACAGGTAAGCCCCAAAGCCGAAAACTATCATCGTTATACTTTGTACAAATGGTTTTTGCTGACGCAGTCCGGTTACGATGCTACAATAAAAACCAACGGAGAAAAATTACTTTTTTATGTACAAAGTGATGAGAGCATTTACAATATACCCGCTTACCCGAAGAACGGCAAACAATATGTGTGTTTGAACTATCATGATTACGGAGCCAATATTGATTTTACAAAAGAAAATTTTAAAGAGATAAATCTGCCGGTTACGGATGTACAAAAAGTGTTTTCTTATAAAATAACCGGTTTACCGGCTTTTCATCCCGCTGATTACAGCGAGAAGGATTTACAATTTAACTATCGCGAAAATGACTATCACTTTAAAGTCAAACTGAATCCGCAGATAAAAACTATTTTCGCCAACTACCCCGTAGTTGATTATGAATCCTACTTCAATATTCCACTGAGTGAACCGACTTACAGCTCTTTAATTCCTTTGCTGAAAAAAAATCTGAAAGGAATGAATACTAAAAACGGGGTGGATTACCTGATGCACTTTACGCGGTATGCTTTTCTATTCGAGCCCGATGCTGCCGTGTTCGGCAATGAAAAACGGTTATCGCCCGAGCAAACACTCTTATATGAGCAAAGCGATTGCGAAGACAGGGCTGCATTATTTTTTTATTTAGTAAAAGAAATTTATAACCTGCCTGTCATTGTATTGGCCTTTCCCGAGCATGTAACTATTGCTATAAAATTTGATAAGCCTGTTGGCACACCTATTATTTATAACGGCCACAGGTACTCTGTATGTGAACCAACGCCCCAAAAAGAAGACCTTGCCGTGGGTCAATTACCGCGCAAGTTTGCAAAAAGCGCCTATGAAGTGGTGTATGTTTATAGCCCCGTAAATAAATAGCGAAATGATTGTTTTAAAAACAACTAACCTTATTTTCTTTTCGCTTCTTTCTTTAAAATAATATTATTAAATAAAAACAACACATCCATCTTTGTACCGAAATATAACAGGGATATACAAGGCTGCTTTTACGGACAGCAATAATACATTACATAAAAAAGCCGCCCTGAAAATTCAGGACGGCTTTGAAATTATTATATAAAAAATTAATAAACATTAGTCTGCGGCGTAAAGCTTGTCCAACCTGTCATCCAGTTAGTAGTACCGAAAGCGCCAACATAAGTTGTAGTGCTAAACCCTGTAAGGCCGGTAAAACTTGCACCGGCTAATGCAGGGCTGCCGGCTTGCGGCAAAAAGTTTGGAGCAGCTAAAGCAAAAGGATCAGTTAACTTAATATCAGCTGCATTTGTGTAGGTAATACAACCTTCTGCTTCGGCTTTAGCTTTAACAGCAGCAGCTGTTGCCAGTGTTGCACTGCTCACTTTGTATGGTTCTACAATACCATGTACAAGGTTATTTTTAAATAATGAACGACCATCTAAATAAGCAGCAGCAGTTGAATCACTTTCAAATTGAAAACCTGCTTTTTGATAACCCATTAAAATTGAATTAACCAAAACAAAATGAGTTGAACGTCTGAAACGTGTGTTGAAATTATGATTGCCCAAAACACCTGCGGCGTTATTAGGTCCGCAAAATGTAAAATTACTTAGCTGGGGACGTGTACGCGGCGTAGCTACAGTACCTGAACCGTCATTATCACACTCGATACCGTTACCTGCATCACCGCCATCAACAAATGCCGGGTCGCGAAGAGAAACTCCAAACTGGATACGACCGACATAACCGAAATCAAAATCAAAATCATCATCGGCTGTAGCAAATGCTATCAAATTTTTTGCATTCACTGTACCGCCAAAAAATTCATACGCATCATCATTACCATAAGATACCTGTACATTCTCAATTATTGTTCCGCTGCCTACACCACCCATCGTAAGACCGTTGATCTCTGAATTAGGATCGGCTGCGATACCGGCAAACTCAATACGAACATAACGAAGGGTGCCGCTGTTATCATTCGCCAGGCTTCCGCCATACACTGCGTTAATACCGCCCTCTAATAACGGAGGTGTAGAACGATTTGTTGGTGCATTACCCGCAATGGCAATTCCGCCCCAATCGCCGGCTTTACGCCGGCCCGCAGGCTTACCTGAAGTAAATACGATAGGATCTGTAGCAGTTCCATCCGCTATTAATCTTGAGTTTTGCTCAATAATTAATGCACCTTTACTATTCGTATCTCCAACAATAACACTACCTGCTGCAAAGGTTAAACGGGCACGATTATTTACATATACATAACCTTTCAAGATATATTTCCCTTTGGGCAGTTCAACATTTTCGTTGATGTTTCCCGTTAAAATTTTTGAATTGATAATCCGTTCCTGCAGCGTGCCGCCCGTGGGGTTTGTGTTGCCCGTATTGGTAACGGAATCATCAAGATTCACTTTAATACATGAAGTAAGACCGATGAGTACAAAAGCGCTTGCTGTTAAAAAAAATTGTTTCATATTTTGTCTTTTATGTTTTTTTATTTTTACTTTCCTTTTAAATCAAAATCGTATGTAAAGGCAACTGTAAAAGTTGTTCCCGGTTTGTAAGAGCTGAATGTTTTGTCAATATTGGTGTCAAAAGCTTTTCTTGAATTTTTATTTTCGTAAGTGGCTACAGATTGATTCAAAATATCACTTACCGTCAATCTCACTTCGCCTTTTCTTTTCAGGATTTTTTGAGAAAGTTGAAAGTCAACCAAATCACGCGGACGTTCATAAATATCTCCGAAGTCGGCATTACCAACCAGCGAGAGTCTTTCGCCGATTCTGTTATAAAAAAATGATATCCCCGTTCCTGATTTTGAATCATACTGGAAACCTGCATTCAACAAATAAGGCGACTGCCCCTGTAAGGGTCTTTCTAAAGCCGGACGCGGATTTCCCGCCTGATCTAAGCCTCCTATTTTTACCTCAGAAAAAATAATTGATGCGTTACCGGTAAAGAATAATTTCTCTAACCATTCTTTTGATTTTGAAATAAATGATAAGCTTTTGCGGAATTCAATTTCTGTTCCGTATAGTGTTGCATTCAATGCATTTTGAAATTCGTACTGACGGCGTGTACCGCCGCTGGCGCTGTTCAGCCGCAACTCAATGGGGTCGGTAAAATCTTTATAAAAAACGCCTGCTGAAATCAATTCGCCTGCTTTTGGATACCACTCATACCTGATATCACCGTTTACAATGCTGCTTCTTTTTAAATCTGTAAGACCTGCAGTTGAAGCAATTTGTTCAAAATCGAAAAACGCAAATGGTGCTATCTCTCTAAATTCAGGTCTTGCAACTGTCTTTGAACCTGCGAGGCGAATATTTGATTTAGGATTCGGGCTAAAAGTCAGATTTAGTGAAGGGAGTATATCCAATTTATCTGTATTGATAACTACAGCTTTATCGGTTCCCTGTTTATTTGATTTAAGGAACTGCTCAAAATTCTCGGCTCTTGCCCCCCAAACCAATCTCCACTTATCAGAAAGCTTGTTATCAAACATTAAAAAACCGGCAGACAATGCGGAGATTCCGTAATATTTATCCTGCGGGTTTTGAAGATTAGTATTAAGTTCAAATCCATTTGCTTTAAAATTTCCTTTCGAAAAAATCCGGTCAAAAGGCAATACTCGTAACGACGGGTCCGAAGGTTCATCAAATCCAAATATTATTGCTTTAAAATCTCTTAAACGAACAGTTGAATTACCGCCTATTTTTATTGACTGTTTCTGTTCGCCTATCTTAAAGTCATAAGCCAATGATGCATTATAGCCAAAAGCATGATCGGTTAAGTCGCTGAAGAAACGATTGGTATTATTTCCTCTCAGGTTTACAGAAAAAGGATCTGCCGTTCCTATACCTTTTATATATGAAATGACACGTAAATCAGGTTGCTCCTTGTGATTGTACGAATAATTTACATTCCATAAAAATTTAAACTTATTAAAAAATGCATGTGATCCTTCAAATTGTGAAGAAAGCAGGCTGCGTTGATTTAATACCGATGAGCGAAGTTGCACATTTTGAATATTATCACTTGTACCGTTACGCTGATAATAATTATCCTCAAACAATTGGTTATACAAATTCTTAAATGCTATTTTATGATTCTTTTTTGTCCACGCAAGGTTTGCAATAGCGCCGAGGTTTGTATTGTATTTATTCTGGTTATCGGTATAGTCAAATATATTAGTAGCACCGTCATTTTCAAATAACGTCTTCTTAGCAGTGTATAATAATTTTGAATTTCTGTAAGTAACACCAACTATTGATCCGAATGCGCCTCCTTTGATACCGCGTACAGCATTCGCCCATGTTATGTTATACGATTGAACAGGTACGGCGGTGGATTGCTTTTCTACCCACACATCATCCCTGAAAGAAGAAGAAATTATTAATCTGTCTGCTTCCGGAAGGGCATCAAAGGCTCCGTACTTTTTTGGATAAGATGATGGCAATTCTCTCCTGTCATCAAATCCAAGCCAATAATTTTTTCCGCGTTCATTGCTGATAAAATCTTTAAAAACAGATTGTGTATTAAATCCAAGTCCGAAACCAACTGTTACAGAGTTTTTTGTCGGTATATCTTTTGTTGTTATTTGTACCAAACCTCCTGCAAACTCACCTGTCAAATCAGGAGAGGCGGTTTTATTGATAACAATATTATCAATTAATTGGGAAGGGATTACATCAAATGAAAATGCTTTTTTATCAGGCTCAGATGATGGAAGTTGCGCTCCATTTATTAATGCTTGATTATAACGATCACTCAAACCGCGTATAACTACAAATTTATTATCCCGGATAGAAGCGCCGCTTACACGTTTGAGTACTTCACCTGTATTTTTATCAGGTGTTCTTCTAATAAAATCAGCGGCTAACCCGCTGGACATAACCGGGCTGTTTCGTTGAAAAGATAATAACGCATTGGTGCTTTCCAGCTTGCGGGAACTTTTTACTACAAAACCTTCTAAATCAGTTTTTTTACTCGCTTCCAAAATTACATCGATGGTATTATCCCGGCCCGCCGCTACTTCCACATCCGAAATTGATTTGGCAGCATAGCCGGTTGCTGATATAATAATGGTGCATTTCTTACCAGCCTCAAGATTCAGCACAAACCTTCCTTCCACATCGGCAGGCGTTCCTTTGCCTGTACCTTCCACTACCAGTGAGGCGCCCGAAACAGGTTCGTTCTTTTGATTGATTACCTTACCGGTCAGTTTTACAGATTGAGCCTGAACAAGTGAAAAAGAAATAATAGAAAGAAAAATAAAAAGTATCCGCCGCGTTGAAAACATATTTATTTATTTCACGCAAAGGTGAGTCCGCGAGGTTACCGACATGTTACCGGGATGTTAAGCAATTGTAACGGCAGTGTTACCGCAATATTAAGAGTCGTAAGATCAGTATGAATCGATTTATTCTCCCGGGATAGAATGATAATAATCTCTTAACGCTGAGTTCATATTACCGTAACATAATTATTAAATCTTCGCCTCCTGTAATACTCTTATTCGTGTTACATCAAAATAAGGCCATAAGATAAGGCATATATTATCTTTTAATTGCAAGAAGCCCTGTTAATCATAGCGGGGCTTCGCTTTTTCAAGACTTAACAATTTGGTAATACGCTCCGAAGCGGGTCAAAGGGTATTATCGTCACTTTTGCGGTGCAATTAAAAGATAATGAAACAAAAGGCAATCCTTTTATGGCTTGTTATTATGACATCTTTATTACCCAACCTGATGTCGCAGATAATAAACAAAGACTCCGTAAAAACTACTTCTCCTGAAGTAAAGAAACACTGGTACGAAACATTCTCTATACGAGGTTATGTACAAGTACGTTACAATCGTTTATTGGAAACCAACTCCAAATTAAAGTGCGAACAATGCGATCGTTCCATAGGAGAGGGAGGCGGATTCATTATCCGTCGCGGAAGGATTATCATAAGCGGTAATCTTACCAAGAATGTATATTTCTATATTCAACCCGACTTTGGCAGCTCTACCGGCACTACCCAAAATATCTTTCAATTAAGAGATGCGTACTTTGATATCTCGTTTGATAAAAAGAATGAATTCAGGTTAAGAATAGGTCAAAGTAAAGTTCCTTTTGGATTTGAAAATATGCAGAGCAGTCAAAATCGCTTACCGCTCGATAGAAACGACGGGCTGAACAGTGCCCTCTCAAATGAACGTGATTTAGGAGCTTTTTTCTATTGGGCGCCTCAAAGCAAAAGAGATATGTTCGCATCTTTTGTAAAAGACAATTTAAAAGGCTCCGGCGATTATGGTGTTTTTGGTTTTGGGTTATACAACGGACAAACCGCTAACAGGGCCGAACAAAATAACAGCTTACACGCCGTGGCACGTTTCAGCTACCCTTTTTCTGTAAACAAACAAATTATCGAACCGGGTATTCAAGCCTATGCGGGTAAGTATGTTTTACCGGCCGATTTAAGGAGTACAAATGTAAAAGCCGCTCATAATTTTGAGTTTGACGACAAAAGATTTGCGACTTCACTTATTCTGTATCCAAAACCACTTGGCATACAGGCCGAATACAATTGGGGCAAGGGGCCGCAATACAATTCTGTAAAAGATTCTATAGAAACCAAGAATCTCAAGGGAGGTTATATAACGGTTTCTTACAAAGGCGATTTAAAAAACGGAATGGTACTGTATCCTTTTACACGTATTCAAAAATACAACGGCGGAAAAAAGCATGAGTTAGATGCCCGGAGTTATGATGTAAAAGAAATAGAAACCGGTGCGGAATGGCAAATAAATAAAAACTTTGAATTTACCGTATCGTATGTATTGTCCGAAAGAAGATTTGAGGATTCGAAAGCAAGAAATAATTTACAAAAAGGAAATTTCCTGCGGATGCAGGCGCAAATAAATTTTTAATATTAATTACTATTTTCATTGATAAGATCACCAAAAAAACTATTACACATTTATAAAAAATAAATTATGGCAGCCAATTCATTTCTGAAATTCTTTTTACCCAAGGACAGGATTTTTTACCAGCTATTTGAAAGCGTGTCGGGAACGCTTGTGATTATGGGCGAAAAATTAAAAGAAGTAGTGAATGAACCCGACTTTGATAAAAGAGGACAGTATATTAAAGAAGTAGAGGATATGGAACATACCTGCGATGATTTAACCCATGAAATTTTTACACAGTTGGGTAAAAATTTTATTACGCCGTTTGACCGTGAGGATATTCACTACCTCGCCAGTGCGCTGGACGATATTGCCGATTATATTTATGCGTCGGCCAAAAAAATTAATTTTTACAAAGTAAACCCCAACGATATAGGCATACAAAAAATGGCGGATGTAATAGCGCAGGGTTGTGTAGCCGTAAACCGCGCCATTGTAGAACTGCGCAATATGAAAAACATGCGCCAGATAACCGATGCGTTGGTAACCATCAACAGTATAGAGAACCAGGGCGATGATATTTTTGATATGAGTATTGAACGCCTGTTTGATACAGAGCCCGATGCTAAAGAAGTAATTAAGAAAAGAGAAATTTACCAGGTGATGGAGATTGTAACGGATAAGTGCGAGGATGCCGCCAATGTAATTGAAAGCATTATTGTAAAATATGCATAAAATCAATTTGATAACCGGCCAATGTGATAATTTGATAATTCCATAATCTTAAAAAGAATTTCAAATTTAAATTACCCCATTAGCCGGTAAATAATTATCAAATTATCACATTATCAAATTAGCTCAACAATGACCTTAGTAATAGTAATCATAGCGCTTGCATTAATTTTCGATTATATCAATGGATTTCATGACGCCGCCAATTCCATTGCTACCGTAGTTTCTACCAAAGTGCTTACACCGTTTCAGGCTGTATTGTGGGCAGCGTTGTTTAACGTAGTTGCTTTTTTTATTTTTAAAGATCATGCGGTAGCCAATACCATCAGTAAAACTGTAAGTAAAGAATTTATTACACTGCCCGTTATTTTATCAGGCTTAATTGCCGCCATTTTTTGGAACCTGCTTACCTGGTGGTACGGCATCCCTTCTTCTTCTTCTCATACATTAATCGGTGGCTTTGCCGGCGCTGCCATAGCACATGCCATGTCAGAAAAAGGAGTCGGTATTTCCTGGGCTAAAATTGTGGACTCCGGTATAATACTTAATACCGTTCTGTTTATTTTCCTGGCGCCGTTAATTGGTATGGTCATTTCTATTTTTATCACTATCGTTACCATCATGCGTAACATTTGGGGCCGTATGGCCATTATCGCACTTACTACAGCTATCGCTGTTTTCCTGTTCGATAATTTTGAAAATACCAATATGGAAAAGAACCTGAAAAAGTTTCTTAAAATAGATAAATATAAAAGCGATGTAAATGCCGCCACCGCAAAATTTGACGCCGACAAAAACGATGCGGCGGCACAAAAAGAACTTGCTGCGGCCAAAGAAAAATTAGACAAGGCGCTTCCAAGTTATGACAGTATAAAAAAATTAATAAATCAATATGATAAATCAGGCGCGGCGGTCATAGCAAAAGAATCATACGAAAAAGGTTGGTTGAAAGATATAGAAGCGAGTAAACTGAAAGATGATGTACGCAATCTGAACGATTACCTTGTTTTAGAATCGGAATCAGTTGAAGACACATCTAAAAAAGCGGAATATGCGATAGCGAAACTTGAAACCGAAAAATATAAAGAACCTTTAAAACGGTTTCTTAAAAAAGAACTTTCATTGGACAGTACTTTAATTGTGCTGAATACTATTTATCCTGTAAAGGATGTAAACAAAGAAAAAGTAAAAAAGAAAATGACGGGTTTCAGTATCGAAGCTTCACTGAAAAAAGATATTGAAAAAGCAGATAATTCGATGGTGGTAAACGGCATTATCGCTACGGCCATTTTTTTCTGTCTCATTTATTTATACGTAGAAAAAATAAGAACACCCACGGCCTACAAAGTGGCAAACATGTTTAAGAAACTGCAGCTCTTCAGTTCTGCTGCATTCAGCGTAGGACATGGCGGTAATGACGCACAAAAAGTAATGGGCATTATAGGCGCCGCATTAATTGCAAGCGGCAGTATACAGGATTTCAGCCAGTTACCCAATTGGGTACCTATTGCCTGCTACCTCGCTATTGGCTTAGGTACCATGAGCGGCGGCTGGAAGATTGTAAAAACCATGGGTACAAAAATTACTAAGGTAACACCGCTGGAAGGTGTAGCTGCAGAAACAGCAGGCGCATTCACGCTGTTTTTTACAGGGCAAATGGGAATACCCGTAAGCACTACACATACCATAACCGGCAGTATCATGGGTGTTGGCGCTACTAAACGTTTATCTGCCGTACGCTGGGGTGTTACCATTAATTTATTATGGGCCTGGATACTTACAATTCCCGTCAGCGGTTTGCTGGCTGCAGGCGTTTACTTCTTAGTTAAGTTTTTTAGTTAAGAATAAAAAGAATACATATTTAAAAAAATTCCTGACTTTTGTCGGGAATTTTTTTTATGGCTAAAATCTTAGTTACCGGCGGGTGCGGCTATATCGGCTCACACACAATTGTTGATCTGCTGCAGCATGATTACGAAGTAATTTCTGCGGACAATAACAGCCGCAGCAATCCCGTAATGTTGAAAGGCGTAGAAAAAATTACGGGGCAACCGGTAAAAAATTACAAAGTTGATCTCTGCAACTTTGATGACACCTTCGCCATTTTCCAGGAAAACACGGATATCGAAGGCATCATACATTTCGCAGCGTATAAAGCTGTTGGCGAATCGGTAGAACAACCGCTGCTCTATTTTGAAAACAACCTGACCTCACTTATTAATTTATTGAAGTGTGTAAAAGAATTTCAAATACCCAATTTTGTTTTCTCTTCGTCCTGCACGGTGTACGGCAACCCGGATATTATTCCCGTAACGGAAAACTCACCATTGAAAACAGCGGAGTCTCCTTATGGCTTTACCAAGCAAATGGGCGAGCAAATGGTAGGTGAGTTTGCAAAAAGTGTAGATACAAATTTCATTATACTCCGTTATTTCAATCCCGTTGGCGCACATCCATCCATTCATATTGGTGAAATGCCTATAGGAAGACCGCAAAACCTGGTACCCGGCATTACGCAAACTGCTATCGGCAAATTAAAAACCATGCAGGTATATGGTAATGATTATCCAACAAGAGACGGCTCCTGCTTAAGAGACTTTATACATGTGTGCGATATTGCGGATGCACATACATTGGCCATAAAATTTCTTCAGCAAAAAAAGAATACTACCAACTGCGAAATATTTAACCTTGGAAGCGGTACCGGCATTACCGTACTGGAAGCCATACAGGCATTTGAAAAAGTAAGCGGTAAAAAACTTAATTACCAAATAGGCCCGCGCCGCGCCGGCGATGTAGTAGCCATATATGCCAATAACGATTTGGCCAGGAATTCGCTTAACTGGAACCCCAAATACACGATAGAAGAAATGATGGACACCGCCTGGAAATGGGAACTGAAATTAAAAGCCGATGAAACCATTTTCACCGGTACTCCTTCGGAATTGAATTAACCGGCAAATAACGAAAGTTTATAAAAATCATTTTGTTATTTTCCTTTTCTGCATGCTGAAGGCATAACTCGAAACATGAAACTCCTTACCTTCGCGGCACTATGTTAAAAGATATTCAACCTACCGGCAATAAAGACACACGCAGCGGCTTCGGCGACGGCATCGTGGAAGCAGCAAGAAAAAATTTAAATGTAGTGGCCTTAACCGCGGATCTTGCAGGTTCTTTAAAGTTACAGCAGTTTATAAAAGAATTCCCTGAGCGTTTTATACAGTGCGGTATCGCCGAAGCAAATATGATTGGCATAGGCGCCGGCTTAACCATTGGCGGCAAAATTCCGTACACTACCACTTTCGCCAATTTCTCTACGGGGAGAGTATATGACCAAATAAGACAAAGCGTAGCGTACAGCGGTAAGAATGTAAAGATATGCGCATCACATGCCGGTCTTACATTGGGCGAAGACGGAGCAACACATCAAATACTGGAAGACATAGGTCTGATGAAAATGCTGCCGGGTATGACGGTTATTGTACCGTGCGATTACAGCCAGACAAAAGCAGCTACCATGGCCATCGCCGATTATGAAGGCCCTGTGTATTTACGGTTTGGCCGCCCGGTATGGCCCATTTTTACAAGCGAACTTCCGTTTGAAATTGGTAAAGCACAACAATTCAGCGAGGGAACCGATGTTTCCATTTTTGCCTGCGGCCACATGGTATGGAATGCTATACAAGCGGGTGTTATTTTACAGGAAAAAGGAATCAGCGTAGAAGTAATAAATATTCATACCATCAAACCGCTTGATGAAGCGGCTATTATAAAATCACTGCGAAAAACGAAATGCGCCGTTACGGCCGAAGAGCATAATATTATTGGCGGCCTGGGCGATGCAATAGCGCAAACGGCTGCCAAGAATTGCCCCGTACCGATAGAGTATGTGGGTACCAAAGATACCTTTGGCGAAAGCGGTACACCCAAACAATTGCTTACTAAATACGGTTTGGATATACCCGATATAGTAGCGGCTGCCGAGAAAGTAACGGCAAGAAAAAAAAGCTGATAAAAAAAATCGACGGCCCTGTTTTATTCAGGTTACTGCTGTTTTACTTTACAGCAATTCTCCTTATACAAAACAAGCTTTGTAGTAAAAGAACTATGTTGTTTTTACCCAAAAACACATATATCTCCACGTTAAATTTTTGAAACATAATTAAAGGCTCCCGATAACTTGCTTTCAAGAATAAAATTCATATACATTTGCAAAATTTTAAAAAATTTATGAAAAAGACACTTTTTACTTTATGGGTTATCGCGTTAGGAATAACCGCAAATGCACAAACTTTAGTTTCTAAAAAAGGCGAGCCTTTTCTGCCCGAAAAGTATGATTGGTCAATTGGCATTGACGCATCCCCTTTTTTAAACTACGTTGGTAATATTTTTAACTCTTCCGGTAACAGGGCGCCTCTTTTTAACAACTACGGGCTTAATCAAACTTTTGTAGGAAAATATTTTGAAGAAAGCGGAAAAGCTTATCGTGTTATCCTTCGATTGGGTTTGAGAAATCAATCTTTCAAATCGCCCATAGCCGAAGTAGTAGCTACACCTATACCCAACCCTACCGCAGCGGTCAATTTATTGGAAGACAAGGCCAAAGTGTCAAGCAATTTTGTAGGACTGGGCCTCGGTCTTGAAAAAAGAAAAGGCAAAACAAGATTGCAGGGATTTTTTGGCGCTGATGCCTTTGTATGGTTCAACAGCGAAAGTGTAAAATACACGTATGGTAATAAATTAACGCAAGGTGCCACAGCCAATCCCAATGTAGATGTAAACGCAGCTTCCACTACTGAGTTTTCGGGTCAATTTACTTTCAATGGCGCCAATATTGCTAACAGAGGTATAAGCGACAGAACCTACGGCAATGCTGCCGGCAGAGCATTGGAATATAAAGCGGGGACTACAATAGGTATTGGTGTTCGCGGATTTTTAGGCGCCGAATATTTTATTTTTCCTAAAATTTCAATCGGTGGCGAATTCGGTCTGGGCTTAGGCTACCAAAGACAGGGTAAAGGTTCCATTTCCGTAGAATCTGAGCAACTGCTTGCGGGTAACGAAGCAAGAATACAAACTGAAAATGATTTTTCAAGTTCGCGCAGCGGTCTTGTTTTAGATATTGACAGAAACGCGGCTAACAGCGCAACTTATAATTTTGCTCCAAGCGGGCAAATTCGCTTGAACCTTCATTTCTAAACTAATTTGAATACATTTAAGAAAAGGCGTTCCGATCATGATCGGAACGCCTTTTTTAATTCCTGTAAACTTAACTTCACTGCCGTCAACAACTACAGAATCATAAAAAACTTTTACTTTTATATAACCGTTTTCATTAAACTACTATGAATGCCAATATTCCAAACCGATACAAACCGACAAACCAATATGACTTTAACCACAGAGAGTGATGCAGAATTATTGATACAGTTTCGTGACCCTTCATCCAGGGAAAGAGCGTACACGACTATAATAAAAAAGTACCAAGAGAAATTATACTGGCATGTACGACGTATGGTAGTACAACACGAGGATACTAATGATGTACTGCAAAATGTTTTTATCAGGGTATGGAAAGGACTGGAAAATTTCAGGGAAGACAGCCAATTGTATACTTGGCTCTACCGTGTGGCTACCAATGAGTGCCTCACTTACCTTGAGCAGCAAAAAAAGAGAGCCTCGGTAAGCCTGAGTGACGCAGACACAGGTATGGAGAACAAAATACGGGCTGATACTAATTTTGACGCAAAAAAATTGGAATGGAAACTGCAGCTTGCCATCAATCAACTACCTGAAAGACAACGTTTAGTTTTCAATTTGAGGTATTATGATGAGATGCCTTACGAAGAAATGAGCCGGATATTGGAAACCAGCGAGGGATCGCTTAAAGCCAGCTACCACCATGCGGTAAAAAAAGTGGAGGATTACATACTTAATCATTAAACTATTGTTACCTATTACCGTCCTAAAATGTGCAAATGACAAACAGAACAACCATATTGACCGAATTGAATGAACTGAACAGCAGCTTGGTTAATCATGCCCCTCAAAATGCCTATACTGTTCCTGACGGGTATTTTGAAGCGTTGGAGGCCGCAATCCTGCGTCGAATTAAGGCATTGGATGCAGCAAATGCCGCGGAGGAATTGAGTCACTTGTCTCCCTTGTTAAATTCAGTATCCAAACAAATGCTTTATCAATTACCTGCCGGTTATTTTGAGAGTTTTGAAAAGCAATTACAGGAGCAAATAAAGAACCCGATTGATTATAAAAATGCAGCTGAGGAAATTGCATCTATTTCGCCATTACTTAGCGGCTTGCAAAAAAAGAACCCCTATACCGTTCCAAATAATTATTTTAGTACGGCGGTAGAAATGAATGCTCCGCAAAAAGAAACGGCGAAAGTTGTTTCACTTGGCGGCCGCAACCGGTTCAGGTATGCCGCCGCCGCAGCGGTAGTTGGTATAATTGCAACTGCATCTGTTTTTATTTTTAAGAATAAAACAAACGGCGAAGATAAAGCTGTGGCAAAATTAAAAACAGAGCTGCATAAAATGGATGATACTGCCCTGAGTGAACTGACGGAATTTATAGATGCCGGTTTGAACAGTAAAGAAACCGTACAATCTGACGCAACAGTAAAAAAAGATGAAGTAAAAGAATTATTGAAAGATGTAAGCGATACAGACTTGGAAGCCTTTATACACGACGTAGAAGATGCCGTAACTGAAAACGATGATGAAATATTATTAAACTAACGCCTGTAATGAAAAAAATACTGTACCTGCTGAGCTTTTTATTATTTACAAACCTTGCTCTCTTTGCCCAGAATACCGATAGGGAAGAAAGGTTTGAAAAACTGCGTGACCGCATTAATGAGCTGGTGGCTAAAAAATTAAATCTTACAAAAAACGAAAGCGAAAAATTTTCGCCCATCTTCGTCCGCTATTTTAATGAATTGCGTACTACGCACAAACAGTTTAATGATCCCCTGCTGCGCCAGCAGAAAATAGCTGAATTACGAATCAGGTACAGAACCGAATTCAAACAAGTATTGGATGAACGAAGAGCCAACCGTGTATTTGTAATAGAAAAAGAAGTACAGGAAAGAATAAAAGAAGAAATACAAGATCGCAGAGAACAGCGGATGGAGAATAGACCCGGCGGAAGAAAAAAGATAGAAAAATTAAGCGGCGGGTATCGCCTTTGATAAATCAATAAGTCTTTCAATACCCCAATTGGGTGAAGTGTTTTCCAATCGTCGACAAAATCAGTTCATTCATCGAAGAAACGATAGTAAGATGTAGAAGTGAAATTGTTTTTACTATATCTTTACCTTGGTGTTTTTCATAGGTTAGCAACGGCCGGCTCTTTTCAGGGCGGGCCATTTTTTTTGCCCTATGCGTTAAAAGCAACCGACTCTTTTTGCAGATAAAATTTATCAGGAACCGGCAGTATAAACAGGTGTTTTAATATCGTGATAGAAAAGAAAAGTTCGGTTATCTTTTTCTTTCTCAGCCCACCATTGCTTTCGCAGCTCCATACATTTTTTACCGTCATAATCATACTTGGCTATAAAGCGATGTTTCATTTGTTGCAGTTGCGGAGCGTCATCGCCGCCAAAAAAAATTGTTTCATTATTTTCTTTTATTAAATATACCTGGTGGTACAACGAGTGAGCAGCGGTCACTTCATAGTGTATATAATCATCAATAACGCCGTTGCCGTCGATAAACACAACATTGGGCGAGGTACCTAATAATTGAAACTCTTTCGGTGTATAAGAAGGCGAACCTTTTTCTACAGCATAATCAAATTCCTTTCGCTGCACGTAATACGTCGCATTAGGAAAACTGATATCATAAGTGCCCAGCACTTTATCTTCTTTGCTTATACCGCCCGAATGATCTTTGTGCAAGTGCGTAAGCAATACTTTTGTTACATCCATCGGGTTAATGCCCGCATCCAGCAGGTTCTGATGAATTTGCAGGGTGCCGTCAGGATTGGAAAAGCCAAGCCCTGTATCAAGCAGTAAAATATCCTTTGAAGTAATGACGGCGAACGGCTGCACTTCTACAAGCAAACTGCCAACGGGTCTTTCCTGCAACTCATGTTTGCTGTCATCAAAAGGTACAAATTGTTTTGTTTTATCAATTGTAAAACTTCCTTCCGAAAGAGGAATGATGCGTCCGCCGCTTCCAAAGGGATATTCGTTAGTTATGTCCATTACTGAGTTTTATCAAATCAAATCTAATCAAATGAAACCGCGAAGCTAATTAATTATTCCGCCCGGGGAGGTGATAGCGGTAATTTATCGCAACACCATTTGCCGGTCCGCATCCAATCGTATTAAAATAAAAAGAAGGATGGAGAATGTAAGTAATGAAGTGCCGCCGTAACTGATAAACGGAAGCGGAATGCCGATAACGGGAGCAAGTCCTACCGTCATGGCAATATTAATGACTATATGAAAAAAGAAAACAGAGGCTACTCCGTACGCATAACACCGGCTGAAAACACTTCGTTGTCTTTCGGCTATTGTTACTATCCTGAACAGCAGCAACAAATACAGCCCGAGTAAAACAGTACTTCCTACAAATCCGAAGCCTTCACCAATACTGTCAAAAATAAAATCAGTTCGTTGCTCTGGTACAAAACCATACCGGGTTTGTGTTCCCTTTAATAATCCTTTTCCCACGAATCCGCCGCTGCCGATAGCTATTTTACTTTGCCGTACATTGTATTGACTGCCACTCTCCTTTTCTTTTTTTGTTTTTATTACTGTCGTTTCACCGACTTTCTTATACGGGTTATCTTTTCCGAATAAATCAAAAATTCGTTCCACCTGGTGTTTCTGTAAAATATTTTTAAAAATAAAAGGCACGGCAAACCGCTGTATACCTACGCAAAGAACCCACAGTAAGACGATACTCATCAGCAGGCCCCGTTTTCTTTTTATTTGCTTACGAAAAATATAAATACTTAAAGCAGCAATAGCGGTAAGTACAAAGGCCAGTACATTGGGCGGCACAATAATAGTTGCTACTACCAGGGCGGCCAGCGAAAATCCTATGATAAGAATCATTGGCGGCAATCCTTCGCGAAACATTACTAAAAAGAAAGCGAAATAAACAAGCGCAAGACCTGTTTCTTTTTGCATTATGGAAAACATCGCCGGCACCAATGCAATACCCGCTGCTATAAGCTGCGATTTGGATTCGGAAAAATCAGTTTCGGGTCTTGACAAAAATTTAGCCAATGCAAGACATACAAATATTTTACAAAGCTCGGCGGGTTGAAACTGGAAAGAGCCAAATCTTATAATAGATTCCGTTCCTTTAACATTAGAATGAAAAGGGAAAACCAACAGTAATAAAAAAATACCGAGTGCGTAGCCGATATTGGCGGTAGCCGTAAAAAATTTACTGTCGGTTAATAAAATAAAAATTCCTGCGACAATGGAAATTAAAAAAAACAGTAATTGCTTTCCGTAATCATTTTTGAAGCCTAAAAAACCTGCAAACACGGGGTCGCCTTGTTTGTAGGTAACGGCAAAGATGGCGGTGATGCCGATGGCTACTAAACTTAAATAAATCCAGATCAGCAACCAGTCAATTCCTTTTGATATAGCGGGGTCGTTGCGGTTCATTAATTGTTCAGCTTATAAATTGAATCTCTATTTCTCGTTAATATATTTTGTTTACCCGGCAAAAGCATACTGTCTGTACCGGGATTTTGCATGTCTTGCGTATCTCTAAACGGTAAATTGGTATTTGCCGGTACTGCAATGCTGTCATCATCCGAAGGATCAATTGTAATTTGCAAAGAGTCCTTTAAATTTTTTAAAGCCGCGACTTCCGCTTTTACTTTTTGTAACGAATCTCTTTCTTTCATTTTCTGCGCCATCAACGGCGGTATAAGGTTCAGGTTTACAAATTTTTCTATAATTCCTTTGCGATTAGCAGCAATGGTATCGTTCAGGTATTTTTCAATCATCAAACCTACAATAGGCGCAGCGTATGTACCGCCAAACCGGCCCGAGTTTTCTACCACGCACATGATGGCTATTTTCGGATTCTCTCTCGGCGCAAAAGCGGTAAAGAAAGAGTGATTGGGTTGTTTTACCAATTGTTTATTAATAACCGCATAGTTTTCTACCGTACCGGTTTTACCGCACACAATAACGCCGGGTACCCTTGCACCGGTTCCCGTACCGCTTTCTACCACGCCCTGCATACCATCATGCACCGCGTCAAATATAGTGTCGGGTATATTAATAGGGTTAATTTTATTTTTATACTTATCCAGCAAGCCAAACTTATCGCCGCCTGCAATAGAATCAACTATGTGCGGTGTAATATACCAACCCTTATTGGCCAAATAAGCCATTTCATTAGCCACTTGTATTGGTGTGGTGGATACCTCTCCCTGGCCAATGCTCACAGAACGAAAATTGCAATAATTCCATTTACCCACACCATAGATTTTATTAAAATGCGCCGGTGTTGGTATATTTCCTTTTTGTTCCGAGGGTACATCAACACCTAATCGATGCCCGAGGCCAAATGCATACATATACCGGTTCCATACCGCTAAACTGCTGTCGATAGTAGGATACTTGGGGTTATTAATAACCCGTTGCATTACCGTAGCGAAATATGTATTATCGGAAATTCTTATAGCGCTGCGCAAATCGAATGTACCGTAGTCTAAACATTTCATAGGCCTTCCGCTGCCGCAACCGTAAAATGCACCTGAGCAGGAAACCCTGAAATCGGTTGTAATAACATCTTCATGTAATCCTATCAACGCCTGCAAAGTTTTAAATGTAGATCCGGGAGAGTAGCTTGCATTTACCGCCCGATTTAATAAAGGCGAACGCGGGTCCACGTATAATTCAGAAAAATGTTTTCTTCTTTCGGCTCCGGTTAAATAACCCGGATCATACGTCGGGCTGCTTACCATCGCTATTATACCGCCCGTTTTAGGGTCGATGGCGACAATAGAACCTACTTTATTATTCATCAATTTTTCTCCCAATTGCTGCAACTCAATATCAAGACTTGTATAAAGATTGCTGCCCGCAACCGCCGTCTCATCTTTTTCACCGTTTTCATAAGGGCCTTGTATACGGTTAAAATTATCTTTAATTAAATATTGAACGCCTCTTTCACCCATCAATGCTTTTTCATAGGTTTTTTCAATACCGGTGTAGCCGGCATAATCGCCTGACTCGTACCCTTCATCGGGATGTTTTTTCAAAAAATTAGAATCTACCTCGGATATATAACCAAATATATTGGCGCCGGCACTAAAGGGATATTTGCGTATGGGTCTTTCCTGTAAAAAAAATCCTTTGTTAAATCGCCACAGGTTTTCTCTTACTCTTGCATATTTTTCGGGGCTCAATAAGGGTTCAAATACGGATGGTCTGAAACGTCCATTACGAAAAGTTATATTTTCTACCCGCTTACGAAACTCCGCTGTATCTATTGAAAGCAAATTGCAGAGATATGAAGTATCGATACCGCCTCTCAAGTCTTGCGGCGTCACCATCAAATCATACATTAATATATTATCGATAATTACTTTGCGGGTGCGGTCAAAAACAGCTCCGCGGGGCGGGTAAATTACCTTGCGCAGAATTGCATTATCATCGGCCATACTTTTAAACTTACCGGAAATAACCTGCAAATAAAACAACTGAGCGAAGATGACGAGAAACGAACCTAAAAAAATGAGCCGTATAATGCGGCTTCTTGATTGATTAAAAACGGACATAAAATGAAGTACGAAGTAAAAAGTACATTGTACCGATTAAAGTTACGTACAGTACCGGGTATTTATTGTGCCGATGCGGGTATTTATTTTTATAAAGAAATTTATTACTGCTTATTGGTTCTGTATTTCAATTTTCGCGGAAACAATAATTCGACGGTATACATCAGTAACATACTGATGGCGGTAGTAGCTATTACTTTAATAAGAAAAGTACCGAAACCGCCGAATTGCAGCCATTGCAAAAAAGTCATGTACCCGTGATGTAATAGGGTGAGTACAAAAACATATACCGAGTAAGGCGCCCAACCCATTGCTTTAGGCGACGGTTCGCGGTAGTTAAATTCTGAAAGATCCTTGGGCGTAAGTATGGTGATTAAAAATGGGCGTACATAAGCAATCAGTACACAAGCGGCTGTGTGTACGCCAATTTGCCCGGTAAAATAATCAAGTGTAAGGCCGGTTATAAAACCGGTTATCAATAACCAAAACCTGTTGACCGAAAAAGGCAACCAGAGTATAAAAAGGTAATATATATAGGGTATAATGAAACGGTGAAGCGGGTCTATTTTGAACAGGATAAAAACCTGTACAAACATAAACAGTACAAATCGGATAATATTTTTTATCGGTTCACTCACTACTTGGTTGTCTTGGGTTGTTCTACTTTTTTCTTAGTGTCTTTATCTAACTGTACCTGCTGACTTCTAATTAAATTTTCTACTACATACACCTGTTGCAGGTTGTAAAAATTTACGGCTGTTTTAATTTTTAAAACATAAGTACCGGTGCTTTTTTCAACAGCAATGTCATCTACGGTTCCTACCATATAGCCCGGCGGAAATTTATCGGAATAGCGACTTGTAACAACGGTATCGCCTTTTTTAACTTCTACGTTTTGCGGTATCTCCGTCAATGTAAGGTAGCGGGGGTCTTTACTTTTCCAGGAGAGATTGCCAATTTCGCCTGTTCTTTTTAATGATGAACTAACCTGGCTTTGTACATGCAGCAGGCTCATTACCTGGCTGAAGTTGTCACTTACATTTACTACTACGCCTACAGCATATAAATCAGTACTGATAACAGCCATATTATCTTTTATCCCCTGCACACTTCCGCGGTTGAGTTGAATATAGTTTTTATCAAACCGAACTGAGTTGGAAATAACCTGCGCATCGCGCCACATATAACGGCGCAAACTGCCGAGTGTGTCGTAAGGTATCGAATCCTGCACTACACTTTGTGCAGTATCAATAGCTAAGAAATTAGATGGCCGGAGATTTAATAAAGAGTCGTTGGTTCTGTGCAGTCGCAGGTTTTCTTTCTTCAATTCAAAATAATCTTCTACCCGGTTGTACTGCGCATTTATTTTACCGGTTGCTTCATTGGCTATACCAAGGCCTACGGCCCTGTGAAATTTATTGTACCTGAAAAGAAAGGACAGTGCCGTAATCTGCAGCACTACAAAAGTGATGAAAGTAAAATACCGCCGAATGAAGAGAAATATGTTACGCAACGTAGTATGTTTGAAGTCGGAAGTCGGAAATCGGAAGTCAGAAAATTTATTTTGACAGACTTTTCTTATCTGACTTCTTACCTCTTACTTCCGATTTTTATCTCATTACAAAAGGATACCTGTCGTAGTGTTTTAAAGCTATACCCGTACCGCGTACTACACTTTTCAGCGGATCGTCGGCTACATGCACAGGCAATTTAATCTTGTTGCTCAGTCTTTTATCCAAACCGCGCAACAAAGCGCCGCCGCCGGTAAGATAAAGACCGCGCCGGTAAATATCCGAAGCCAGCTCGGGAGGCGTTTGCTCCAATGCCTTTAATATGGCTTCTTCTATTTTAAAAATACTTTTATCCAATGCTTCGGCTATTTCCTGGTAGCTAACCATAATTTGCTTGGGAATACCCGTTACCAAATCACGACCGTTTACCGGTATATCATCGGGCGGGTTATCCAAATCCTTCATAGCGGCGCCAATCTGTATTTTTATTTGCTCAGCCGTACGTTCGCCAATGAGCAAGCTGTGGTAACGGCGTAGCGCTTCCATAATATCAGCAGTAAATTCATCGCCGGCAATACGGATACTTTGATCGCAAACAATACCTGCCAGGGCAATAACTGTAATACCTGTGGTACCGCCGCCAATATCAATAATCATATTACCCACCGGCTCTTCCACATCTATACCAATACCCAGCGCCGCAGCCATGGGTTCGTGTATAAGATAAACCTCTTTGGCGCCTGCTTGCTCCGAACTGTCACGAACAGCCCTTTTCTCCACTTCGGTAATAGAGGAGGGAATGCAAATCATCATACGCCAGCTCGGGGGAAACAAAGGTTTTTTGGGATATACTAACTTGATAAGCTCTCTTATCATTAATTCGGCAGCGTTGAAATCCGCTATCACACCGTCTTTCAGCGGACGAACGGTGCGGATGCTTTCATGGGTCTTTTCATGCATCATCAGGGCTCTTTTGCCCACGGCCAGCACTGTTTTAGGGTTATTGCGGTCCAGAGCAATAATGCTCGGTTCATTTACTACTACTTCATCGTTATGAATAATAAGGGTATTGGCAGTACCTAAGTCGATGGCTATTTCTTGTGTAAACCAGTTAAAAAGTCCCATTTATTTGTTTATCAGATTTTATGATGGCAAAGTTGATGTAAATATTTTGAAATAACAATACGAAACCCTTGCTATTTCAGTGTTTCTTCAAATTATTTTACGAAGCTCAGTTACCGGAAAAATTGATTCTTTGATAATAACGATACTTATTCAGCAATTGTTGTTCCAAAAAAACATTGGTGTACATTAGCATGCAGTGTATTGCAGCAGGCATTTATACACGGTGTTTTGTAAATGAAAATTATTACCAAAACGATATGGATACTTTCATTGGTAAGTATGTTTGCCGATATAGCAAGTGAAATGCTGTATCCCGTGGTACCGGTGTATTTAAAAGAGATCGGCTTTTCCGTTTTGCTGATTGGCATACTGGAAGGCGTAGCGGAATTTACCGCCGGCCTCAGCAAAGGATATTTTGGAAAACTGAGTGACGAAAAAGGTGTTCGTTTACCATTTGTAAAATGGGGCTACTTTCTGAGCGCCGTCTCCAAAAGCATGATGGCATTGTTTGTTTACCCCCTCTGGATTTTTTTTTCAAGAACAATTGATCGGTTGGGTAAGGGTCTTCGCACGGCAGCGAGAGACGCCCTGCTGTCACAAGAATCTACCAAAGAAACCAAGGCAAGGGTCTTTGGTTTTCATCGCAGCATGGATACGTTTGGCGCGGTGCTGGGTCCGGTAATAGCGCTGTTATTTTTATTATTTTACCCGGGCCAATACAAATTACTTTTTTTCATTGCTTTTATACCCGGCATTATCGCCTTACTGCTTGTTTTTTTATTAAAAGAAAAAAAGCAGCCTGCATCTACCTTACCGAAAGGAAATTTCTTTTCTTTTTTTAAGTATTGGAAAATCGCTTCACCTGAATACAAAAAACTGATTACCGGTTTATTGTTGTTCGCCCTTATCAACAGTTCGGATATTTTTTTATTACTGAAAACTAAAGAAGTAATCGGTGATTCGACAATATTGATATGGGACACGGCATTTCACGCTGACACTATAACTATAGCCGCGTATATTTTTTATAATCTTGTTTATGCTCTCGCATCGTACCCGGCCGGGATGCTTGCCGATAAAGCCGGGTTGAAAAATATATTTATACCGGGTCTTATTTTATTTGCACTGGTGTATGCAGGTTTTGCTTCCAATCCTTCTATACTTTTTATTTTTATTTTATTTTTCTTGTATGGCCTGTATGCCGCCGCCACAGAGGGTATTGCCAAAGCCTGGATAACTAATATTGCACACGACAGCGATACAGCCACTGCCGTTGGTTTTTATACATCATGCCAGAGTGTATGTGCTTTTTTAGCCAGCAGCATTGCCGGGTTAGTATGGACACAGTTCGGAAGCATTACAACATTTTCCGTTTCGGCAATTACAGCATGTATGGTTACAATTTATTTTGTAGTGCAGTTGCGAAACACTAAAAAAATTGCTCAATAAAGAAATTATTTATCTTCGCTCCCGCTTTCCGGCATGATAATGGCGCAAGGCGACGATAACCCTTATTCTTTCCACTAAATTCTTATTATGAAAAAGTTAATTGCACTGACAGTTATTTCTTTTATGGTTTTAAGCGTCGCAAATGCACAAAGCAAATCGGCCAACAGTTCTTCTTATAAAACCGCATTGGGTGTAAAACTTTGGGATGGCGGCGGCATTACACTCAAACATTTTTTTACTGATAAAAATGCGGGTGAATTAATAGGCTATTTCTGGAACCGGGGCTTCAGGTTAACCGGCCTGTATGAAATTCACGGAAATATAGAAGGCGCCAACGGATTGAAATGGTATATAGGACCGGGCGCACACATTGGCTTTTATGATTACAGTAAAAATAATAACTACCGTGTGAACGGAACTTTCATCGGTATTGACGGCGTACTGGGTCTTGATTACAAATTTCAAAAAGCGCCAATTAATTTATCAATAGACTGGCAGCCTTCGTTTGAATTTGGAAACAACCTTGGTTTTGTAGGTAACTGGGGCGGCTTTGCAATACGCTATACGTTTTAGCCTGCTAAAATTTTTGTATATATAAATCCAATCCGGAGTAATGGCCAATCATTGCTCCTTTTTTATGTCCCGAAACAAAGCCAAGCCTGCTTTCCATTTCCCTGCTCAGTGCCGGCAGTTTTCTTCTTTCTATTAAAAAAAAATATACCAATGTAAGTTCAATTTACTTATAACTTAAGTTTTGATTTTTGTTCAGCCTGAAGATTGCTACTACTATGTCTGTAAGTTCTGGCTAAACCTACTTTAACCATTGGCAATAATACACAGTTAATCCCCCAAAGTGTTCTTTTAGAATCCTCTACTTTAAAAAGACCGTTGAAGTCAAAATTCATGTAAGAGTTGAAATCTTCTACATCAATTTTGGGAGCCAGAATAGTTGGGTCATCCAGCAATTGTTTTGGAGTAAAATCAGGAAGATAATCATAGTAAACAGGCAGCACAAAGTATTTCTTATCATTGTTGTTATTTGTCACCGGAAATTTAAAAGCCATTAATGTTTCAGTTAATATTTCAATCAGCTTTTTGGGTTGTTTTCCAGAACATTTAACACTGTCGACAGCACCTTCATTATTTAGTAAAAATCTTAGAAAAAGTATGCCGTTATTCTTAACATAGATAGAAATGGTATCATTATGCTTAACCACTTTAGTTGCAAATAGTCTTTGAAGCTCCGCTTCGTTGTTAACATCTATTTGTTTTTGTCCAATCGAGTTAATGCAATTGCCAATAAATGAAAGTAACAGAAGCAAAGATTTTACGGTGAAATTCATATCTTATCTTTTTATAAGTAAATAAATTTAGTTACATCTGGTGCCGCTTCCTAAAGTAGTATAATGTTGATATGTACTCTGAAATTCAGAACGAGAATATCCATATAAACTTATGCTTCTTTGTTCAAAATTTCCCCAGATCCACAGATCGTCTAGCCCATTCAAAGCTAATTTAGTAGCGTCAGCAGCTGTCATTCCAAAGGAAGTTTGGAGTAAATTACTAGTCGTATTAATAAAGTTATTAAAAATAGTTGTGTGATGGGCATAATTATCATTAATTGTTGTACCAGCAAGGGCAATCATAATATGTAGTATTTCATGTGCAATAATTGCACCCCAAGCTTCTTGCGACATGAATATAGGTAAGTAAGTAGGGCTATTGTTACTTAAGGTTGTCTCCCAGATATTACTACCAGGCGAAAATTCTTGTGTGATTGCCGGCCCATTATTTGGAACAGGCCCTTCTTTTAAAATTAGTGTGATTGGTCCATTGTTAGGTAATATATTGGTATTGTAAAAACTAGTAATTGCATTATTTATAGTATTTAAAGTAATTGCAGAAAGTGCTGCATTTTTACATGGATCAGTTAAATTATTAACAACAGGGTTTACGGCAGGTGTATCACCGCCACCACCACCTTCGGGCATTTGGTCTTCGTCTGGGTTTCCACCACAATTTCCAACTTCATAGGAAAACAGGAAAACATGTGATATCAAATCCCCGAATTGGTCATACGTATCCAAATATACATTCCATACCTGACATCCCTCCGTTTCAGTTAAACTGGAGTTTGTAGCCCGGTTATTTTCATCCTTTTTCTTGTTTAGCAAATTTCCTGAGTATGGGATAAAATCCCCATTGTTAAATTCATTTTATGAATGAACAAATCCCCACTTGTTTTCCATCTCTGTATCAATGCAGGGAGCTTTCTTCTTTCTATTAAAAAACTATTGAGCTGCGCTATTTCTTTAAAAATATAATGCTTGTCGGCCGCGCCTTTTAAATACTCTTTACCGCTGCTGCCGCCCGTACCAATCCGTATACCAATCATACGATGCACCATATTCATGTGCCGGTAACGCCAACTGCTCAGTTGTACATCAATTTCCAATAAAGCATTTAACAATTGAAAAGGCAATTGCAATAAAGGATAGCCGCGGTACAACATAATAAACAATGCGGAACGGCAGGCAGTAAATGTTAAGTGATACGATGTGCATCCGTCGGTGGTGTTTGATTATTAAAAATTTCATCAAACGACTGTTGTATTATTTTTCTCCGCATCAGCCAAACCGGTTTTATAAATCGTTTGATAGCTTTCCCAAAATTGAATACCGCCTGCTTCTTTTAAAAAAGGCATTCGTTCCAACCATTCGCTTACCAATTGTAATACCGATTTATCCGCTTCCGCCTTTTTTACAATATCAATATGCTCTTTGCGCAGCACCGATGTGTAGTATTCCTGTCCGTAGCGCTGTTCAAATTTCAAACCAAGTTTTGCTTCCAGTTCTTTAAACTGCCAACTTTGAAAACCACTTGCAGGCCGCAGCATATCCCGAAAATCGAGAAAGTCCATCGGCGTCATGGTCTCCATAATATCTATCTGCTGTACCAATAATTTCAAAATGGTTATACACCTGCTCAGCCGGTGTACTACGGTTTGCAGTTCCGGCGAATTATCATTTACCGCCGGTTTATTCATAATAACAGTTATCGAATCTATTTCGTAGTGCAGTTGTTTAAACCAAAGTTCGTATGCCTGGTGAATGACGATAAAAAGCATTTCATCATGCGCCGGTAAATTTTGTTTTGCACTTTCCAATGATTGTGCATTCAAAATTTTATCTAATTGTAAATAGTCGTTGTAGTGAAGCATATGCTAATTTACGGCAATGGGTTTTAATTGCAGGTACGAAAAATATTTTCCGAATCTGATTTGCGGGTTCGGCAAATCTGAACCCACCCCTCGAAGAATCATTTATCTGAAATTACTTAAACCCCTCCAATGGAGGGGAGGCAGAGCTTGATAGATGAAGTAATAATAATTTTTACATAAACTCATACCCAATATCACTTCGATAATACATATCGTCAAAAGAAATTTTTTGCATGGCGGTTTTTGATTTTTCAACCGCACTTTTTACAGAGTCGCCGTAAGAAGTAATACAGAAAACTCTTCCACCGTTGGTTACCATTGCATCGTCCTGCTGTTTGGTGCCGCAATGAAATAATATCGTTTCATTGTCCGGTAACGGTTTCCAAGCCTGCAATTGCAATTCCCTTTTCATATTCGTTGGGATAACCGCCGCTCACCGCTACAATAGTAGAAGTACACCTGTCATCAATTTCAATTTTTATCGTATCTAATTTCTTTTTAGCAGCAGCTATGAATAATTCAACCAAATCATTTTTTAACCTGGGCAATACTACTTCCGTTTCAGGATCACCCATGCGGCAATTGTATTCAATTACATAAGGCTCTTCTCCTACTTTTATTAAACCGATAAAAATAAAGCCGCAATAATCAAGCTTGTCTTTTTGCAAACCGGCGATGGTAGGTTTAATAATTCTGTCTTCTACCTTTTTCATAAAAATTTCGTCGGCAAAAGGTACGGGGCTTACGGCGCCCATACCACCTGTATTGGGGCCTGTATCTCCTTCTCCAATTCTTTTATAGTCTTTTGCTTCGGGCAGTACCACATAATTTTTACCGTCGGTTAATACAAATACACTCAGCTCAATACCGTCAAGAAATTGTTCTATCACTACTTTTTTACCGGCTGCGCCAAATTTTGATCCGTGCAGCATCAATTCAAACTCCGCTACGGCTTCTATTGTATTATTACAAATAATAACACCTTTACCGGCCGCTAATCCGTCGGCCTTTATTACAATAGGAAGCACATGATTATTTAAATAAGTAATACCCTCATCAAAATTTGTTTCATTAAACTCCCGGTAGGCCGCTGTAGGAATACCATGCCGCAGCATAAAATCTTTGGCAAATGCTTTACTGCCTTCCAGTTGAGCAGAGTTTTTTACGGGACCGACCGGTCTCACCCAATCTTTTCCGAAAGAACCTTCTTTAGCGGCTTCATTTAAAAAATCTACTACACCATTTACCAGAGGTTCTTCCGGTCCTACAAAAACCAAATCAATTTTTTTATCAATACAGCATTGCTTGATGGCATCTAAATCACTAAAAGAAAAATTAAGATTAGTTCCAAATTGCTGCGTACCGGCATTGCCCGGTGCAATAAAAAGTTCTGAGCAAAGCGGGCTTTGTTTCAGTTTCCATGCCAGTGCATGTTCCCTGCCGCCGGAACCGAGTAAAAGAATTTTCATACGAGAGTAAGATATTTGCTGCTAATTAAAAGAGATACGAATATCGGGTAAGAATGTTAAAGAAAAACAAGAAAAATCAGCCGTTTGCATATTTTCTGTATTTTGGACGAATTAATACCGAATCGCAGTGTAGAATTGCCTGCTGTACGGAATGATATTCATTCCACTCTCGGTATTTATATGAATTCTTTTGAATTAAATTATAAATTAATTCGGTATAATACCGACTACTGCTCATTTCATAACTAAAAACGATTGCATGAACGAACCAATAAAAACGGCTAAGCACCCTAAGGGTCTATATGTACTTTTTGCTACAGAGATGTGGGAACGGTTTAATTTTTACGGCATGCGGGCCATGCTTTATTTATTTATGACGAAAGCTTTGTTGTACGATGATGTTTTTTCTTCCAATTTATACGGCAGCTATATTAGTCTTATCTACCTGTCCCCCTTAGTGGGTGGTTATATCGCAGATCGGTATTGGGGAAATAAACGATCAATCCTGGTGGGCGGGTTAGTGATGGCTGCGGGTGAACTTATATTATTTGCCTGCGGAACATTTTATCATTCCTCACCTGAGCTATCAACTATGCTTTTCTTTACAGGCCTGGGCTTTATGATTGCCGGTAATGGTTTTTTTAAACCCAATATATCATCGCTTGTCGGTCAGCTCTATAAAGCAAATGATATTCGTAAAGACTCAGCCTACACAATATTTTATATGGGTATTAATATAGGCGGAATGGCCGGCCCTTTAATATGCGGTTTTTTTGGCGATACCGGTAATCCCGCAGATTTCAAATGGGCTTTTCTTATTGGTGCAATAGCAATGCTCATCAGTATTATTGTTCAAAAAATTTATCACGATAAATATGTCAAATCACCTGAGGGTAAAACATTAGGGTTAACACCCGGAGCGGAGCATTCGGCAGAAGGAGTATCAGGCCAGGATAAAAAAACGCTGGTTCCTCCGCCACCAAAAGCTGCATTGAACCCTGTTGTTATTTTTGTTGGCGTACTTGCTTTCGCCGGGCTAATGATTGGGGCGATGTACCTGGATACAAAAATTAATTATCTTTTTTATTTATTAATCGCCGCATTCCTGTTTGTTATTTTTCTCATTTTCTCTGATAAAAATCTTACCAAAGAGGAAAGACAACGCATTTGGGTGATGATCATCATCGCTGTATTTGTTGTTTTCTTTTGGGGGGCTTATGAACAGACCGGGGCATCGCTTGTTGTTTTTGCTGATGAGCAAACCGATCGAAACCTGTGGGGCAGCTATGTTATGCCGACAAGTTATTTTCAATCTGTGAACTCAGCTTTCATCATCATATTTGCAGCCGCTTTTGCCTGGATATGGTTAAAGATGGGAAGAAAGCAACCTGCCACACCTACGAAAATGGGATTGGGCCTGATCTTTCTGGCCTTGGGGTATTTGTGGATTGCATATGGAGTTAAAATTGTGGGTGATCAGAAAGCAAGCATAATATGGTTAATGGGTTTATACCTGCTGCATACATGGGGCGAACTTTGTTTATCACCCATTGGCCTTTCTTTATTTAATAAACTATCTCCATTAAGGTTCGCTTCATTGCTGATGGCAGTTTGGTTTTTAGGCAATGCCGGTGGAAATAAGTTAGCAGGTGTTTTAAGTGCTTTATATCCGCAGGATGGAAATACAACTTCTTTTCTTGGCTATCAAATGAATAATACCTACGACTTCTTTATGTTGTTTGTATTTATGTGCGGTATTGCCGGTGTCATTTTATTACTGCTTTCTAAAAGACTGCAAAAAATGATGCATGGAATAACATAAAACCCGGAAATATTTCTTCCGTATAAATTTCTTTATCTTCCCTTTACAAAACTATCTATATGCCTGAGCAAAAATCTGACTTCAAGCCATTTGTTACCGCCGAAACCAATATGGCTGAGTTTACACTTAAGTCTGTATTAACCGGCGCGGCCTTCGGTATTATCTTCGGTGCCTCCACGGTTTATTTGGCTTTAAAAGCCGGTCTTACCGTTTCCGCTTCCATTCCCATCGCCGTTATTGCCATTACCTTGGGAAGAAAATTTTTAAAGACCACCATTCTTGAAAATAATATTATTCAAACTACCGGCAGTGCCGGCGAAAGTATTGCCGCGGGCGTGGTATTTACCTTACCGGGTTTTTTATTTTTAAGTGAAAGCGGCAGCGCTAATTATTTTAACTATTTCACCATACTCACATTAGCCATATTGGGCGGCATACTCGGTACATTGATGATGATTCCGCTTCGCCGTTCATTAATAGTAAATGAACATGGCACACTCCCTTACCCCGAAGGCACAGCTTGCGCATCTGTTTTAAAAGCCGGAGAAAAAGGAGGTGATTTTGCGAAGACAGCTTTCATGGGTCTTGGATTTGCTTTTGCTTATGCAGTATTGCAAAAAATATTTCATGTAATTGCCGAAACGCCGGCGTTCATGACAAGACAAACACAAAAGTTTTTTCCTTCTGCAAAAATCAGCGGAGAAATAACGCCTGAGTACATGGGCGTGGGTTATATCATCGGGCCTAAGATTTCCGGTATTTTAGTAGCGGGCAGTATTTTAAGCTGGTTTGTTTTTATTCCGCTGCTCTCTTCGTTAGTTAGTCCGGATTTAATAGCTCTGCAATTAGTAAAGCTGGGATATCTTTCTGATATAAGTAAGGCCGGCGGCCCCGGCGGATGGGATCCCGTTACACATAATTTTGCTGATTGGTCTACCGCAATTTACCGTGCCTACGTTCGGCAAATTGGCGCCGGCGCAGTAGCAGCAGGTGGTTTTATTACATTGATAAAAACAATTCCAACTATTGTTTCATCATTCAAAGGAAGCTTGGGTTCCTTGAAAAAAGATAGCGGCGTTGCACCATCCGTTTTACGTACCGAAAAAGACCTTTCATTAAAAGTAGTGGGTATCGGAAGTTTACTTTTGGTTTTAATAATTGCGTTTCTTCCCGATAAGTTTATACCCGGCACTTCAATAGGCAGTAAATTATTATTGGGTTTATTAGTTATCATCTTCGGCGCTTTCTTTGTCACCGTTTCATCCCGCATTGTAGGTCTAATAGGTTCCTCAAACAATCCCATTTCGGGTATGACCATTGCAACGTTGATGGGAACCTGTTTAATTTTTATAGCAGTAAAATGGACCGGTCATTTTTATGAACCGATGGCATTGATTGTTGGGGGCATGATTTGTATCGCTGCTGCCAATGCGGGTGCTACCTCCCAGGATTTAAAAACCGGTTATATAGTTGGTGCTACACCGAGAAATCAACAGCTATCTTTATTTATCGGCGCTATAGTTTCTTCCATTGCCATAGGTGCTACAATTAAAATATTAGATCAACCAACTGCTGAAATGGCCGCACAGGGAATTCAGCATGCTATTGGTACCGACAAATATCCCGCACCGCAGGGTACATTAATGGCAACATTGATAAAAGGAATTCTCTCTTTCAATTTAGATTGGCAATTTGTATTGGTAGGCGTTTGTATCGCCGTTGTTGTAGAACTTTGCGGTATTAAAGCATTAAGTTTCGCCATTGGTATTTATTTGCCGTTGGCTACTACACTACCTATTTTTATTGGCGGCGCCATCAGAGGTATTGTAGAGTGGAGACAGAAAAAGAAAAATATTAAACTGACTGCTGAAGAAGAAGATTTGGGTAAAGGAAACTTATTTGCAACAGGCTTGGTAGCCGGCGGTGCAATAGCCGGTGTTGTAGTAGCTTTCCTGTCGGCAAGTGACAGTATAAATGAAGGTTTGAAAAAAGTAAATGCTGAACACAACTTGGCCGGTTCGTTGGGCGGCGAAGGTTATAAATGGTTGGGGGTTTTATTTTTTGCATTGATGGGCTTTGTTTTATATCGCATTGCCATTAGTAAAAATAAATCAAGTTCTTCTTAATAAATAACAGGTGAATATAAAAATCCCGCCGTAAAATATATGGCGGTATTTTTTTTGTTTATATATTTTGAATATTCACCCTTTTTAAAAAATAATACATTTCCATTAAAGAGTTGAAGGAAAAAATCCTGATGGAGTATTCTGTAAAAGTAATAAAGAAGCTGTGAGCCTTTAGCTAATAGCTATACTCTCACTGTATCATACACTACTACTTTCTCCCAAAGATGCTTGCACTCCTGTACAAATTGCAAATGTACGGGATGTGTTTGGTATATATCCTGCGCTTCGGGTGTATCGAAGAACAACAACCACGAAACGGAATAACTGCTGTCAATGACTTCCCTTCTCGTAGTGGCAGGTAAACCAATCTGCAAAAATTTTATTTCTTCAATTTTTGAAAGTTTTTCCAAACCGGCAATCAAACTTTTTTTATCAGCTTCATTTTCAGGATTGGCTAACCAAAAAAATACGTGATGCACAAATACATTATTGCTCATAAATTATATTAAGGGTTTTAATTTTTACTGTCAAGTATAATGGGTGTATTGCTTTTGCCCATTACTATTACTTTGGCGTTTTGCGATAGCGCCAATTCTTTCATCGCTTTTATTTGTTCGTATTGCAGTTGGTTATCCGTAAGTCCTATATTAATAATGCGCTGGTAATCGGATATACCCTGCGCTTCCACCCTTTTGCGTTCCGCCTCCTGTTTTTCTTTTTGCAAAACAAACTGCATTTTTTGCGCATCCTGCTCGGCGTTTATTTTTTGTTCTATTACAGCTTTTACCGATGCGGGCAAAGTTATATTTCGTACCAATAAATTTTCCAATTGTAATCCTCTTTTTTTAAACTCCTCATCTATACTTTTATAAATACGGGTTTGAAATTCATCCCGCTTGGTAGAGTATAAAGCTACCGCATCGTAGTACACGGCATTGTCACGAATTTTTGTACGGGAAATTGGACGTACAATTTTTTCCTGGAAATCCTTTCCTGTTTCTCTCAGTAAACGCGGCGCTTCCGATTTATTTACCCTGAATAAAACAGTGAGATCGATGGTAACTTCCAGTCCGTCTGCTGTCAGCACCCGTATGGCATCATCTCCCGATTTTTCACCTTCGTCATGTACGCCGCTCATGGTATAGTTGAGTGTCTTTACATCTACCTCATCTATTTCGTACAAGGGATTTATAAAATGCAAACCGCTTTCCAGTACATCATTCTGTATTTTACCAAACAGTTTTTTTACACCTACGCGGCCCGCATCTACCTGTACAAAACTGCTGCTGATAATACCGATAAGCAGCAGACCGATACCTGCCAGGCGCATGGCTTTACTATAGCGGTTTATATTTTCTACCGAGCGGGTGGCGATGCCGGCTATTAAAACCAACAAGCCGAGAATAATTAAAAACATAGTGAAAGATTTTAACGTAAATGTAAGTTGTTTTGGCGGATGGGGTTGGGAGATTTCAAACCAGCTTTACGACGCAAACAATAATTTCCGTATTTTACTAACTAAAAATACAGCACGTACTGAGAATATAAGCAACAATTTACGACGGGTAAAAACCCTCCGGCTGATAAATAAATTTTGCTGTAGTTAAATAAGGTAATGCAGCAATTAAGCTATTCCGCAAAAAGAACACATACAACAAACTTAGCATTGAATAAATTTATCAAACATATCTTTTCAAAAATTAGTTATGGCTTCTGAAGTAAACAAAAATTATATAGAGGTTTTACAAGACCTGAAAGAAAAAATAAGGCAGGCAAGATTGCAGGTTTCATTTACTGCAAACACCCATTTGATAAAACTGTATTGGGAGATCGGCAACGCTATTTTACAACAAGAAGCGAGCAAAGGCTGGGGTGCAAAAATTGTTGAAACTTTAGCCGCAGATTTGCATGCTGAATTTCCTGATATGAAGGGCCTTTCTCGTCGTAATCTGCGCTATATGAGGGACTTTGCAAAGGCTTATCCAATTTTGCAACCGGCGGCTGCACAATTGCTAAAAGCAAAAAATAAAAAGATGACAATTCCGCAACCGGTAATTGCGGAATTACAAGCAAATATAATTTTGCAGCCGCCGGTTGCAAAATTGCCCTGGACACATCATACGATCATTCTGGATAAAATAAAAAGGACGGACGAAAGAATGTTTTATATCTGCAAAGCCATTCAGAATGGATGGAGTAAATCTGTATTGACGCATCAAATAGAAAGCAAACTGCATTTGCGACAGGGTAATGCCATTACCAATTTCGAAAATACTTTACCGCCACTGCAATCTGATCTGGCAAAAGAAACATTAAAGAATCCTTACCTATTTGATTTTTTGAGTATTGGCGAAGAGATGCAGGAACGGGAAATGGAGAAAGCCCTGATGCAGCATATTAAAAAATTTTTATTGGAGCTGGGACGTGGCTTTGCTTATGTGGGTAACCAGTTTAATGTGTTGGTTGAAGATGATGATTATTTTTTAGACCTGCTGTTTTATAATTACCGCCTCCATTGCTTTATAGTATTTGAACTTAAAGTAGGAAAGTTTAAACCGGAGTATGCAGGCAAACTGAATTTTTATATTAACACCGTAGATGAACAAATAAAAAGCAAAGAGCACAAACCTACTATTGGCGTGCTGCTTTGCAAAACACCCAATCATACAGTGGTAAAGTATGCGCTAAAAGGAATAAAAACACCCATTGGTGTAGCTGATTATGAATTTGCGAAAGCTCTGCCCAAAAATTTAAAAAGCGAACTGCCCGGTATCGAAGAACTGGAAGCTGCTTTGGAGAGTGAAGCAAAGAAATTTGAACAACCACTGCATAAAAAAATAAAAGCAGTAATAGGTAAAAGAACAATAAAAAAGGCGGGTAAAAATAAAAAAAATCAGGTGTAATTCATTTGGATTTTTAGTACACTATGTAGACAGCTATATTTAGCAGCATAAATAATAACCAAAAGGACGGATTATTTGGATTTGCGGGAGGTTGAGGGTATTTTAGTATTAATGATGAATCTTTCTAAAATATGAGTACACAAACAAATGCGCCACAGGTTTTCATTTCTTATAGTTGGAAACCCGTTTCTAATAGGGAAAAAGTCATTCAATTAGCGGAACGATTATCCTCGAATTTTGTGCATGTTATTATTGACTTATGGGACCTTAAGGAAGGGCAAGACAAAAATCAGTTTATGGAACAAATGGTTAATAGCTCTGATGTTAAAAGAGTACTGTTAATTTGTAATAAGGACTACGCGGAGAAAGCAAATAATAGAGCCGGTGGTGTAGGAATTGAAAGTCTTATTATATCAAACGAAATATATAGTCAAGCAACCCAAACAAAGTTTATTCCAGTAATATTCGAATACGACACACAACATAAACCTTATATTCCAACGTTTGTTAACAGCAGGATTTTTATTGATTTAAGTAGTGACGAAGTCTTTGAAGAGAATTATGAATTACTGATGAGAAATATTTTCGACAAACCGATATCAAAAAGACCTCCATTAGGTACGCCACCACCTTAATATTGAAAGTGACGAACCAATATTCTTACCTACTGCGCATAAAGTAAAAACAATAAAAAATCGCGTTAATCGGAGAAAATAGAATACGAACTATTTGTTCAAGATAATTATGATGCTTTTTTGAATGGTTCAATAAGTTTAAGATTAAATAAAAGATTCTATATTACTTTTAAAATTAAACTAAAGATAAAATACTGCCATTACTTTCAATTTATACCGTTAGACTACTCGAATATTTGTAAACTTGATGTTTGCAATAAACCTGATATTTTTAAATTCTTCGATTGCTACGTTTTGTTATTCTTCTGTCTAATGTTAAATACTTCAAACAAAACCCGGAATTTGATTAAATAAAAACCGACCCAAAACCAGGTGATTTAATTATATTAACAAGGAATGACTTACTACCCGGCTCTATACAACATTGCATTATATTTAGGAGACGATCAGTTTTTATCTAAGTTTGGTGAATCTGGTGAAGGCATCAAATTCTTTTGGATATTATGGATTTAAAAGTATGATGGCCTCATATGAATGGAATTTGTATATATTGCTCAGCGAAAGTTCAAGCTAATAAATGCTTCGCCTATACCGGTAATGCCATCATCTGAAGAGTTTATTAATTGTAATACATGTGAGATCTATTAAAACATCAAAATATTTCCGAGCTTGTTTGTATAACTCCGGCGGACTTAGATATAGCTCTTGATTTCCCCAAAAAATCTTCCCGCTTTCCCTTATCTTCGCCCCGAAAAATTCGGTTATCAACTTTCTTTAATCTGCAACTGATTTATGCTACCTAAATACAAACGCATTCTGCTGAAACTTTCAGGCGAATCTTTAATGGGCGATAAAAGTTTTGGTTTTGATACGGCTGTTATTTCACAATATGCCAAGGATATAAAAAGTATTACCGAATTGGGCGTACAGGTAGCCATCGTAATTGGCGGCGGCAATATTTACCGCGGTATGAACGAGGCCGAAACGGGTATTGAAAGAGCCCACGGCGATTATATGGGTATGTTGGCCACCGTAATAAACGGTATGGCCCTGCAGGCGGGGTTGGAAAAAATTGGTGTGTTTACCCGGTTGCAAAGCGCTATTAAGATGGAACAAATTGCCGAGCCATATATACGCCGCCGTGCAATGCGCCATGTGGAAAAAGGGCGGGTGGTTATTTTTGGCGCCGGTACCGGCAATCCTTATTTTACTACCGACACGGCCGGCTCACTGCGGGCCATTGAAATAAAAGCCGATGTAATATTAAAAGGCACCCGCGTGGACGGCATCTACAGCGCCGATCCGGAGAAAGACCCTACTGCTACAAAATTCGGAATGATTTCTTTTGCCGATTGCATCAGCAAGAACCTGAAAGTGATGGATATGACGGCCTTTACACTTTGCATGGAAAATAATTTGCCCATCGTTGTATTTAATATGAATGTACCCGGCAACCTGCGCAGGGTGGTTACCGGCGAAAAAGTAGGCACTTTGGTTAAGTAGTTATCAACACGTAGTACATTTTTCTTTCCACCTTAGTAATTTCACTATTTGATAGTTCAGTACAGATGTTATCTTGCATCTTATTCTATCCCCCAATCTCTCTGTGAAAAACTAACGTACAAATTCTTACAAATTTTATTTAGTTTCAAACCGTTAACCGTGTGAATTATGGGGAATATCAGTGTCTCTATCGTAGAAATTATTATACTTCAACTGGGCGCCTTATTGATAGGCGTCGTCGTCCATTTTTTTATTGTAACACGTAAGCGTTTTAAAAAAGAAATTGAAGCGCTGAAAAATCCGCCTGCAAAAAAGAATGATAACTGGGCTATGGATTTGCTGGAAGATATAGAAGCTAAAAAAGAACAGATAGCAAAACTGCAAAAAGACTTAAACCGTGTACAGGAAAATGAAAATATTTACCAGATTGAAATAGAAGAACTGAATAAAGAAATCAAAGCACTTCGCTCCGAAAAAAGAGACCAGCCATTGCAGGTTGCTGCAGCGGATGCGCCTGTAGCTGAAAAAGGAAGCAACTACATGCAGCAATTGCGTGAGGCACAGGAAAGCCTGCTGGAGTACAATGAAAAAATAAACAAGCTGCTGGGCCAGATAGATATTGTAAAAGAAACAGAGGAAAGACAAAAGGAAATAGAAAGGCGCAATGAAGAATTGAAGGACCAGATAGGCAACCTGAAATTTTTATTGAAAGATAAGGAAGAAGAAATGCTGCGGGTGAAGCAAAAAGAGAACATGACCAAGGAAATGACTTCGATGCTGGACAGCGCCTATTCTGAATTTGAAGTATTGCAGGGAAAAATGCTGAAGCTCGAATCCCAATTAGCCGGCAATAAAAGAATAGGTCTTGATTTTGAAGATTTAAAAGAAACCTATTACAAACTGAACAATGAACATGAGCATTTAAAAACCCGTTACCAGGCCATTACCGCCGAAAACCAACAATTGCACGGACTGCTGGATGAGACGGAAGAAAAACTGCACGACACCAATTTTCAAAAACAACAATTGCAAAAAAGAGTAGCTTACCTGGAAGAATTGAGCAATGATTTACAAATGATGAGCGAAGCGAATAAAAAATTAGAAGGGCAAATAAAGAAAATAGGTGAGCTGGAAAGCCGTTTAAATATAGTATCGGAAGAAAGGGACAGCCTGGAGCAAAAGGTAAAAGGGAAAAGCGGATCGTAATTTATTTTAAATAAAATATGCAAAAAGAATCGCATTACATTAACAACTGTTGCCAATTACTCAATAAAATGCTTCTTCTTAAATAAAGAAGGATTTTCCCCCGCAATTTTTTTAAATAGTTTATTAAAGTAAGAAATATTTGAGAAGCCGCTTTCATAACAGGCTTCTGTAACATTCCGGTCCTGCAGTAATAATTTTTTTGATTGATTTACCCGAAACTGATTCAGAAATTCTGTAAAAGTATAGTGCGTTGATTTTTTGAAATACCTGCAAAATGCCGCGGTTGTAAGGTTGCATAATTTTGCTGCGTCATTTACATCAATTTCGTTTTGATAATTAGCTTCAATAAAATGATAAACCTTTTGCAGTCGCTGCTGCTCTTTTAATACAGATGCATTGGCGACAGGCCTTGCTTTAAGCGGTTCAACTTCGTTGCTGCAGGCCAATAAATTAAAAACCTGCAATAAAGTAATCAGTTGTTCGAAATGCGGTAAGGTTGCTAATTGTTTTAATTTTTCGCCGGCTGCATTTTTTGTTTCTCCGTAAAATGCTAACCCGCTTTTCGCTTTATCAAATAAATTTTTTATGGCTGTTATTTCCGGTAATGAAAAAAAATCCCGGCCCAAAAAATTTTCCTTCATCTGAACTACAACCGTGTTCACGGTTGTCTTTACACCATAGTCAAAATTTAAATGCGGTATGTTAGGTCCGATTAAAGCAATATCGCTTCCTTCGTATTTCGAAATATGGTCGCCGATATGGCGAAAGCCGTTGTCCGCCTCAACATAAACAATTTCATATTCCGGGTGAAAATGCCAATAAAATAAATCATTTAAATTGGGTGTCAGGAGTATTCTGAATGAACTGTCAATATCACTTGTTATGGATTCTAATTTCGCCTTCATTTGCTCATGTTTTGCAAATCTATCCGCTAAAATACCAAAATATATCAATAGAGTGCAAATAGATGCATTTGCAGATGTTGATTAATCCCTTCTTGAAAAGCTAATTTTACGATAGTATTTACCAATTCATTTCTTTACTATTAAATATTGCTGTATGGAACAAAAAACAATGGCCCCAACTATGGCCCCTACAATTATTCCGGACAATGCCCATAAAGATATTCCCGGCAACCCTTCTACCGCTAAAAGCAGCGCTGTAAAATTGAATGATCGCAGCAATGGCAAGTCGCTTCGTGTATTAAGTGAAGCCGATTGGAATTTCTGGATTAACAACGGATATATCGTTATTAAAAACGCTGTACCAAAAGAACAGGCATTGGCAACTGCTGATTTTTTATGGAAGTTTGAAGAGAAGTACCCCGACGATCCGGAAACATGGTATGCGCCGCCACTAGCAGAAATGAAAATGAAGGAACTGACAAACACCGGCATGGTGGAAGCTTACAACAATCAGTATTTATGGAATAACCGGATGATACAAAAAGTATATGATGCTTTCGTTGACATATGGGGAACTGAAAAATTATGGGTGACCATTGACAGGGCAAATCTTAATTTTCCTATAAGACCCGGTTTCGAACAAAAAGGGTTTATTCATTGGGATTACGATCCTGAGACAAAACCGGTGAATGTGCAAGGTGTGCTGGCATTGGCAGATCAAACAGATGAAAACATGGGTGGCTTTCAATGTATCCCTGAATTATTCCGAACCTATGACACTTGGAAACTGACACAGCCCGAAGACCGAAACCGGTTTCAACCGGATACAACAGGTTTTGATTTTGTAAAAGTGAAAATGGAAGCCGGTGACCTGCTCATTTTTAACAGCCTTCAACCACATGGCATACGTCCTAACATAAGCAGCAATAAAGTTCGTATTGCACAATATATTTCAATGATGCCCGCAGAGGAAAATAATGAAGCCTTACGTCAATGGCGAATCAATTCGTGGAAAGACAGAATTGCTCCCGAAGGTTATGCCTTTCCCGGCGACCCCCGCAAATGGGAACAAACAAAATATGCTACTGCGGAACTAAATGAGCTCGGTAAAAAATTATTGGGGTTAGAAAAATGGTAGTTTAATAAATTGCGTTTTGCAAAAGCAATCGTATCGTTAATTTCGAAAGCAGGGTTCGTAACAGAACCCTGCTTTTACCTTTTAAAGGTTACCGGCTGACAACTGAGGTGACATACAAGAAGATGACTTTTTATTTTTAAGCAACCTTTGAGCGCCTAACTTTGCATCATAATTTTTACACAACATGGAAAATGATATAGCAGCTTTACGGAAAGATTATTCGCAACGGCAATTATCAGAGGAGGAAGTGGCGCCTGATCCTATCCTGCAATTCAGCAAATGGTGGGACGAAGCCCTTACATCACAAATAGAGGAAGTAAATGCCATGACACTGGCTACAGCTTCCGGTGATGGTATGCCTTCGGCAAGAATTGTTTTACTGAAAGGGTTTGATAAAAAAGGTTTTACTTTTTTTACCAACTATGATAGTTTTAAAGCACAGCAATTATCAGAAAATCCGAAAGCCTGCCTGGTTTTTTTCTGGAAAGAATTGGAAAGGCAGGTACGCATTACCGGCATTATAGAAAAAATAAGTGACAGACGAAAGCGATGACTATTTTAATTCGAGGCCCGAAGGCAGTCGCGTAGGTGCATGGGCCTCGCCGCAAAGCCGCATAATTGAAAGCAGGGAATGGTTGGATAATAAGTACGAGGAGCTAACCAATACAATGAAAGGTAAAAACATTGCAAGACCGAAACATTGGGGCGGCTATATTGTAAAGCCGGTTATTGCTGAGTTTTGGCAGGGAAGAACAAGCCGTTTGCACGACCGAATTCAATATACGCTGGAAGAAAACGGTAGTTGGAAGATTGAGCGATTGGCGCCTTAGGTTATTTCAGCGTATTAAAGTATGTAAAGTAAATAGAGCAAATAAAGTATATAAAGTTTATAAGGTTTAAAGAGAAAACAAACTTCAGCTGCAATAGCTGTATACTCTATTTACTCAATAAACCTTATATACTTCTTGCCTACTTGTCTTTCTTCTCAGCAGCTTTTTTTGCAGCAGCCGCTTTTTTAGCCGGCGATGGTGTTACCGGTCTGCTTTTGCCAAATGAGCCTTGAAATATTTTTCCTTTTTTAGTTTTTTTGTCGCCTCTTCCCATAATAAATGTTTTTTATTTTGTAGTGAAATTAAAGATTATAAGTTGAAAAAGCCCCGTTACCGATTACAGCCGGAATATACGGGGCTTTTACTGCATTAAAGGTACATCTGATAACTATCGGATTACATTTTAGCAGACAATTCTTTTCCTGCTTTAAATTTAGCAACTTTTTTTGCTTTGATTTTAATAACAGCACCGGTTTGCGGATTGCGGCCATTACGTGCGGCTCTTTTAGAAACTGAGAAAGTACCAAAACCAACAAGGGTAACCTTACCGCCACCTTTCAATGTTTTTGTTACAGCTTCTACAAAAGAATCAAGAGCAGCATTTGCCTGAGTTTTAGTAACACCGGCGTCGTCCGAAATCTTCGCGATCAATTCAGCTTTGTTCATAATTGAGATTTTTTATAATGATTTAGTATTGGCGCAAATTTAGATGCTTTTTAACAGCAACAAAATTATTTCATTGTTTTTTTAAGCACACTGCAATTCTGCAAAATCCGCTCCGGGCAAGGAATACAGGCGAAATAAAAAATTTGAAACGAAAAAAGAAAAATTATAAACTGAGTGAAAGACAAGCCTGTACTGCGTTTCGGAAGATACGCTTTGAAACGCAAGCCGGAAAAGGATTTGCGGGTAATATACAACCGTTCGTCAAACAGAAAAATAAATAATTTTTCTTTTACACATTCAATTCACAACTTGCAATGCGGAACGAAAGGCAATAAATTTGCCGCCCCATTTATCTATTGCTTTTTGCCGCATGGCAGCAGAATGATTTTCTATATACGCATTATACAATGCTTTGCTCTCTGCAAAATATTGTACCGCATAGCTTGGCCCCTCGGTATCATCCGTTTCTATTAACCGCAAGATGGAAGCATGTGTAAAACATCCCGTACTGATAATGTCGGGTATATGTTCTTCTTTTAACCACCGAAGCCATGCTTCGGCTATCAACCATTCTACTTTTACGGTTACGTTGTAAACTATCATACTGTGAAATTAATAAACCGGCTGTATGTTCAGTTAATACGTAAATACATGCCTGTTTAAGAAATATTGAATTTTATTTTTTTAATTCCAGGTACACCGGGCAGTGATCGCTGTGTTTTACATCGGGAAAAATTTCCGCATCTTTCAACCGGTCTTTCAGCGTTTCGGTTACGTTAATATAATCTATACGCCAGCCTTTATTATTTAGCCGCACACTCGGAAATCGTTGACTCCACCAGCTGTAGCGGTGCGGCTCGCTGTGAAATTTACGAAACGTATCTACCCAGCCGCCGGCCAAAAATTTCGTCATCCATTCTCTTTCTTCGGGTAAAAAACCGGATGATTTTTTATTACCCTTCGGATCGTGAATATCTATTTCATTATGTGCAATATTATAATCGCCGCAAAGAACAAGCTTCGGGTGTTTCTTTTTCAGTTTATCAATAAAAGTTTGAAACTCATCCAGCCATTTGTATTTAAAACCCTGCCGTTCATCGCCGCTGGTTCCGCTGGGGAAATAGGCATTAATCAACCGCATATCTCCAAAATCAAGTTGTATTACTCTTCCTTCATCATCGCTTTCTTTGTGCCCGTTACCAATTACTACGTTGTCGGGTTTTATTTTGGTAAATACCGCTACGCCACTGTATCCTTTTTTATTGGCGCTGTACCAGTAATGATGGTAACCCATTGCATCCAATTGTTTGGTATCCACATCATCCTTAGTGGCTTTTGTTTCCTGCAGGCAAATAATATCGGCAGGATTGGTTTTTAACCAATCTATAAAACCTTTTTTAATGGCGGCACGTATGCCGTTTACATTGTAAGAAATAATACGCATGATGTAAAAATTAAGGAGAGCAAGTTAAGAAAGGATTTTTTCTTTTCGGGCAGAATAATAATTTTTTAAAAAGGATAAAGTCATTAAGTTTACAAAGCAACAGTACATATTTAAAAAGCAACTTGGTGATATAAAAAATAACTGCCATATGAAAGATGCAACAGCTACTGTAAATACCAACGCCCCGATAGCGAAGGTAAATGCAGAAAGACTCATTCATCCGAAACAATCAGTGTATTTGGATGGCCCTAAGAGCCGCGGCTATGAATTGGGATTTGCCTTTCGTGTTTTTTGGCAATTCATACGCGGATTCCGGAAACTGCATTTTATGGGTCCCTGTATTACTGTTTTTGGATCGGCAAGATTTAAAGAAGATCACCCGTACTATATTGCCGCCCGGGCTTTTGGAAAAAAAATTGCCGAAATGGGTTTTACTACCATGACGGGCGGTGGTCCCGGCATAATGGAAGCAGCCAACCGCGGCGCTTTTGAAAACGGCGGCACATCGGTGGGTTGTAATATCCAATTACCCTTTGAGCAAAAAGAAAATCCGTATATACAAACTTCCATTACGTTCGAACATTTTTTTGTTAGAAAAGTGTTGCTTACAAAATATTCTTACGCCTTTATCATTATGCCCGGCGGTTTTGGCACCATGGATGAGTTGTTTGAAACACTGACGCTGGTACAAACAAAAGTAATTACACAATTCCCGGTAGTATTGTTTGGCAAAGAGTATTACCATGAGCTATGGGATATGTTTGAGCACATGGCCGAGAAAGGAACCATATCAAAGGAAGATCTTTCATTGGTATTATTGACCGATGATATAGAGGAAGCCATGAATCATATACATGCTTATGTACAAAAGAATTACAAGGTAAAACCCCGCAAACGTTTTTGGTGGTTGTTTGAGAAACGATAACTAAATTCGCTGAAATTTTTAGTTGACCGGCTGCAGTTCCCCGGTGTGACATTGTTGCGCTCCGTTCATCTTTCATATCTATATTCAACTGCTATGAATTTTACTGAAATACTTGGTTACACTGCCGGAGCAGTAACAGCGTTTACATTTTTACCGCAGGTTTTTAAAACATGGCAATCCAAATCGGCCAAAGATGTTTCGCTGAATATGTTCCTGACAGCATTTGCCAATGAAATAATGTGGTTGGCTTACGGCATATTACTTAATAATTGGGTTATCATTTCTACCAATGCAGCAATGCTGTTTATGTCGGGAATCATGATATGGTTAAAATTTAAATACAAGTAGCCGTTTTTTTAAATGCTTAAAAACACCATCGCTTTTTTTAAACATAAACCGAGTGCAAGTATTGGTTTTGTATTTGCCACCGGCAGTCTGCTGTTGGGCATCTGGGTAGCTGCTTTGCCGGGCATCAAACAACGATTGGGTTTTACTGACGGCACATTGGGGCTTTCATTATTGCTGGCGCCTGCCGGTTCATTGACAGGTGTAGTCATTTCTTCTTTCTTTTTCAGCAGGATAAAAGCCGGTAATTGGTTGTTGACCGGTTGTTTTTTGCAATGCGTAATTTTTATTCTACAAGTAACAGCTCCCGATAAGTTAACTTTTTGGATAGTACTTTATATCGGCGGCTTAATTGGGTTTTTAAACGGCGTATCGGCCAATGCCATTGTAGACAGAATGGAGAAACAATACGGCCGGCGCATTATGAGTACCTGTCATGGTATGTACAGTTTGGGCGGCGGTATCAGTGCCGGGTTAGCCGCTATCTTTTATTATTTGCATTGGACAGCCATTACACAAATATTAATTGTAGTAGCTGTTGTTGTATTGATTTTACTTATCATCCGTTCATCATTATTGTCGCATAGTATTTTTATTCATTCCGATTCTTCTTTTGCCGCGCCGCCGGTTTCCATTATTGGTTTGGCGTTTATTTGTTTTGTTACGTTTATGGGCGAAGGATGTATAGCTGATTGGAGTGCCATTTACCTGAAAGAATCATTGAAAAGTAATATCGCTATTGCCGGTTTAGGTTATGCCGGTTTTTCCGTTATGATGGCTTTTGGCCGGTTGAACGGTGATACAATGATTCCGAAACTGGGTGCACGTAAATTAGTAGTAGCAGGCAGCATCATTGCAGGGTTGGGTTTCAGCATTGTTGTATTACTGCACTACCAATGGGCGGCAATTGCAGGTTTTACATTAATAGGTCTCGGGTTTTCTTGTATTGTGCCTATACTTTTCAGCGCTGCCGCTAATGTGCCGGGTGTGAGTCCTGCTATTGGTATTTCAGCAGTAGCAAGCGGGGGATTAACCGGTTTTTTAGCGGGCCCGGCTATTATTGGTTTAATAGCGGAGAAAATAAACCTGGCCGCCGGTTTGGGTTTCGTATTAGTATTAACTTTGATTGCCGCTGTAGTGGCTACGCAAAATAAATTTTTGGCGGCTACTACCAATTCAAAATTTATTGAACAGACTTAAAATAAACCCTTTAACTTTCTTACATGAATAAAAAAACAGATACAATTATTTTCGATTTGGGCGGTGTACTTATTGATTGGAACCCGCTGTATGTTTTTGATGATAATTATTTTGAATCGCCGGAACAGCGGGACTATTTTTTTAATCATGTATGTACGGGTGATTGGAATGAAAACCAAGATGCGGGCTACCCTATTGCAAAAGCTACGGAAGAAAAACTGGCTGAATTTCCTGAATGGGAAAAACCGATAAAAGATTTTTACGGAAGATGGACGGAAATGCTGGGCGGGCCTATACATGATACAGTGGAAATATACAGGCAGTTGAAAAAAAATAATGAATTAAAATTTTATGCGCTTACCAACTGGAGCGCCGAAACTTTTCCTGTTGCACTGGAGCGTTTTGATTTTCTGCATTGGTTTGATGGCCGTTTAGTAAGCGGCGAAGAGAAAACAAGAAAACCTTTTCCTGATTTTTATCAGAAGTTGTTGGATAAATTCGACATCAATCCTTCAGGCGCATTTTTTATTGATGATAATTTACGCAATGTAAAAGCTGCTGAGGGGATGGGTATTCCTTCCCATCATTTTAAAAGCCCTGCGGAATTAAAAAATACTTTACTGCAAAAAGGATTATTGTAAGTAAAAGAGATACTTTCGCTTTTTTACATTTAAAGCTACCCGATATGAAAAATAGATTACTCCTTTTATTGTTCGTACTTGCTTTTTCTTTACAGGCGCCGGCGCAAGTATTGGGCGGATTAAAAGAAAAATTGAGTGAGAAAAACAGGATCCCTTCTTTTCTGAAAAAGTCTTCTCCCGTTACTACCTCCTTCGGTGATGTAAAAACGCAGGGTTCATTATCCGAAACTTTTGGTAACGAAAAAACATACATACCGCTGTATAAAATGAAAACTGATGATAAGGGAGGATTTATACTTTGTCCCGGGTTTTATGAAATAAAAAATATGAGTTACTGCCTCAAGGCCGGCACGCATGGCCCGAGCGATGGCGATGGATATATGTATGCACCTACCAAGGGGAAAATGAAAGATATTGTGAATGATATTTTATTGAATCATCAATTAAAACACTCGCAGATTCCGCAGCGTGATGTGCAAATGCTTTTGTGGGCTATTATTGCAAGAGCAAAATTCAATAATCTTTCCGGCAAACTGAAAGTGGTAACGGCCTTACTGTTAACACCGCAGCAAATAGTAAAATTAAACGGAGGTTTTGCAGCCACACTTGGCAATGAAGCGTTGAAAAGAGGAGTTGTGAATGTGCCGGCGCCTGTGCAAACGGTAATGGAAGCGGAAAATAATATACGCCGCCTGGTAGAAACAGGCGTGGACAGTTATGAAGAATTTGAAAAATACGCTGTACTTGCGGGTATGTCCGCAGTAGACAGAGCCGATATAAAATCCGGCATGTGGACACTGCACCCTAATGGATATTATGTTCGCTATTTTCCTTCGGGGTACTCAAAAACCCGGGTGCAGATTTATGTTCCGGATGGTAAAGGTCAAATTATTTATAATGCAATAGGGACAATAGCTTGCCCCGCAAACACCGGTGCGCAACGTTTAGCGCAGACAAATATTCCGATAGAAAAAAATGAAGGAATATTTACAGATCCTTGCGCCGGTAAATAAGAATTTATTTTTTGTATTTAATAAAAGGAGATCAATTCTACATCAAAGATTAATGTACAGTTGGGGCCTATCTGTGCACTTACCTGTCTTTCACCATAAGCTAAATTGGGCGGAATAAACAAACGCCACTTGCTTCCGGTTGGCATTAGTTGCAAAGCTTCGGTCCATCCTTTTATTACGGCATTCAGCGGAAAACTTGCAGGCTTACCTCTTTGTACCGAGCTGTCAAACACTTCGCCAGTAATTAACGTACCATGATAATGGCAGGTAACGGTATTGAAAGCTGTTGGTTTTTCACCAACACCTTTTTGTAAAATTTCATATTGTATACCGCTCTGCAGGCTCACTACGTTTTCTCTTTTAGCATTTTCAGCCATAAATTTTTCTCCGGCCGCCAAATTAGCCGCCGCTTTGCCTTGTAATAATGCTTTTAATTTTTCTGCTGCTGACATGATTATTTTATTGAGTTTTAAAATTGATATTTATTTGGTAAATATTTTCGAAAGGCAAAGATACTTTATCCAAGCTCCAGCTGCCAATAGTCTTTTACGGCGGCGCTGATTTTTTCTTTTGCCTGTTCCCAAGTGAGCGGAATAAGCATTTCGGGCATTGCGCTGTTTTCAGCAGGCTCAAAATTTGAAAGCATTTTTAAAGCATAAGAATAATCATAGTAGGGGTAAGTTATTTTATAATTTTCAATCATTTCTGCTAAAGAAAAATGATCAAGCAACACAGCTAAATCAATAAAATCTTTTTTTGTGCTTCTGCTGCTGATTGCTTCCATTTTCATTGCAGAAATTTCTAGAGGCGCGGCCATCCTGATTTTATCTTCTTCAATGTAATTAAACCTGAAACTATGTCCCCAATTCATTAAATCAGTTTTAATATTATTGATTGTTGCAAAGATACCCATTGAGCCTAATCTCATATCTTGTAAATACTTACCAAAATAAGTAACCAATTTATATTCCATTTCTTTAAAGTCCTGTTCTGTATCAGTAAATAAATCAATATCAAGAGATTTTCGATGACCATACATTAATGACAGCGCTGTACCTCCAACCAGTCTGAAATCATCAAACATGGGATTGATCATTAACTCATTCAAAATGGCCAGGCAGTCTTCTGATACTGTTTCCTTTCGTAACATTTAAATTGATCTTTTGGAGTATTAAAAATAGCGGAGGCGAAACTTAATGTAGCATTGGTTAAATAATAACTGCTCGTTAATGCCTGCTTTACCTGTTCTTTTCCGTAAAAACGGGTGATAACAAGCATATCCTTCCAGGTGCCGTATTCAAATATTTTGGCAATGATATATTCCTTGTGTTTCTCAAAGTCAAGGTCTTCAAACTTTGTATCCCAGAATGCTTTTTTTGATATATCAGGTTTATTCGGCATTAAAATAAAGGTACAAAACTTATGCAAGAGTATTTAAGGTATGGGCAGGCTTCATTTTATTGAACGGGTGAAGTATAAAATTAAAGCAGGGTTGTTTATTATTTTATAAATAAACAACCCTGCTTCAGCGTGTTAACGGTAAATTTTTTCTCAAAACTCAGTTTATTGACTTGCTGCCTTCATTCAATTTCTGACTGATAATCCCATATATTAAAAAAGAGAGGCCATCGGGTTTGAAGACAGCTCAAACATTTCTTTCTACTTAATGATTATCTTCATGCTCATGCTCATTATCATCATCATCGCATTTATCATCTTTTAAAAATTTTATTTTCTTTAAAATATTCTGCGCCACTTTTTTCCCCTGTATCAGGCTTTTTTCCTGGGTCTCCCAGTAATGTAAGCCTCCATAGACCCTGCTGTCTGCCATGTCCGTACTCATATCTGTAAAGTTATTGTAATGCCTGGAGGGATAACCCAGGTAATCATAGATATGAAGTGTGATTGGAAAATTCTCTCCAAAACTATTGTTCAGCATAGTAATTATTGCACCGTTTGATGTGGCGTGTCCGGAAGGAAACTCAGGGTGATTAGGGGTGGGGATATAGGTATTCCAGGCCGGATCAATGTATGCCCTGATATAGGTGATAGGGCGGATGACGTTGAAGGTATATTTATTGGTAAAAAGTACAATAGTGACATCATGAGTAGCCAAACCCACTTTAGCAAAAGTTAGGGCTGCCCGGTCGAGCTTAGGCTGTGCTATCCTAAATGCCTCCTGCAGCACCCAAACAAAACCTCCTCCGGGGCCATAACCGGGAACATCCTTAAAATAATCTGCCATGGCTTTTTGGTCAGTTGTTAATACTAATGATGCGTCATAAACCTCTTTCACCATTGCATAAAATGCTGAGGTAGGATTACTGGAGAAAGGTGGCAGCGGTGTTAGTGCCGTGCCATCGGCAGAACCCGGTACAAGCAACCTACGTTGATATGCAAAGGCGAAAACCGGCGGTGTAGGAGATGTTGGCACCCAAAGACCCGTGCCTGCCGGGGGAAGCCCGGTACCTGCCGGAAAAACATAAGGAGGATTTACATTTGCAGAACCATCCGTAGCAGCCCAGTTGGCAACACGGGTGGCTACTACTTTTCCGAAAGCTATGGAACGCTGAAGCGTAGCATCATTTACTTCATCAGCATAACCTGATTTCAAATTATTTTCAAGGTTGTTCATGGCTGTTTTGTTGGCATCGGCAGTGGTTGGAAATAGCCGCCTGCTTATTTCGGCAAGCGCAGCATTTGCACTGGCTGCCCAATGATAAGCTTTACCGGGCTCTGTAGATGGCATTGCCGGAAAATCTGTGAGCTGCCCGGAAAGTGACCGATATGCCGGCATGCCGGGCACTACAGCTTCATACAAAGCTATGCCTGAATATCCCTGCGACCTATCGGAGCTTTGTGATCCTGTGCCCGCGGGCAAAGGAAGCCGCAACATGGTTAGCTGCATATTGAGCCATTTAATAACCACATCTGAAGAAAATGTTTTGGTTTGTTTCAACCGGCCATGTCCGTCGTTATTTTTTCGGGATGATTCAATTGCATCCTTATCATCAGTTGCAACCGGTTCCCGTGCTTCTTTCTGACAGGATAGATTGAATAACGATACGAATGCAAATAATAAACTTGCATAAATAATTTTCTTTCTCATAAAATAAAATTTAATAGTTGATGATGTATTTGATGCAAATAAAAACAGTTTGATACCTAACTCTGTACGGGCAATACTGAGAGGTAAGAAAAATTGACAACTGATTTCTTACCTTGTTTTATCAGATTTCTGCACTTCTTCCATACGTACCAATATAAAATGCTTCAGGTTGTCAAGATAAAAACACCACGCTTTTAGCCCGGCGTTAGTCTATTTCTTAGAACCCCTAAAACTTCAAGTAACCTAAATAGGGATAATTAATCGGATCAGCTTTTACGTTATCAATAAAATCGATACGACCGGTGACACCTTCAAAATCCCCGGTGCCACTGCCCTTTACAATATAATGTTGGCATTGTCCTGAGATTTCAGCCCCTGCATAAGAGCCGTCCGGATTGCAACCCTCGTACTTTGCCTGGAAATCGTAAGTAGTCCGGAACGAGCCACTCTTTCCTTTGTACGTTCCAATAAAGAGTTCTCTCCCCTTCTCCAGGTAGTTACCGTTTGCGCAACTGAATTCGTCGATAAACACATACAAACATCCTTCAAGATCCCCGGTCATAGTCAGCGCATAAACAGCACCCTGACTTGCAGAGTTGCACGCATCCTTTGCGTCTAAATAACCGATACCCGAAACCTTCTTTGCGCCGGCGGGCAAGTCGTTTTTTTTGCAACCCGTAAAAACAATTAATGGTACTGCAATCATAAGCAGCACTAATTTTAGTTGAGTCTTCATAATTTTTACTTTTAATGGTTATAAAAAATGATCTTGTTTCTTTGCTATTTCCATACAGTAATTAGTATTGCTTATTATTTTTTGAAATGGGCTGCAACTCCATTGAAGCAATACACTAAGTATTTGTGTCAAAAAATTTACTAAAAGAGAAGTTGGCTTTTTCATTTTTTGAAGGTTTAATGCCTGCCTGTTCACGGCATGGCGTGCATCGGCAGACAGGGTTAATGAAAAATTGATTAATCGTCGCTCAAAAATAATTTGATGCCTGAACCGGCACCTGCGTTTTTGAGCAGTTGACAGAGAGTAGAATTATTTAATAGAGTTAAAAAGGCAACCTGAAACAATCTTTTAATAAAACTTCGTTTGAATAGATTTTACTGTTGGTAAAATCATTAGCAGGGGTGGTGGGTTTTGCGGGTCTTGTGCAAGTGAATTTTTCATTTTTCGAAGGTTTAATGCCTGAACGACTAAAGTTGTTCCGGTCCTTACCGGCAGACGAGGTTAATGGATATTAAAGTTACAGCTATTATCCTGAGAATACCCTACCCCAATTAGGGGTATTTTATTTACAAAATACCAAATTGCCGGCTGCGCAAAACCCGCACTTCTACGTATACATCAGAGAGAAAACGATTGACAAATAATCTGTTACATCGTTTTTTCAGATTTCTTTACCACCTCCATTTCATCTTCCTCCATACGTACCAATGCAAAATGCTTCAGGTTATCAAGATTTACAACCCAAATATTACGGCCGGCTTCTTTTACATTTGCTACGTTGGTAATATTGTATTCATTATATTCATCCTGTATTTTGTTAAGCATACATTCCGGAAGGTGTTTCTCTGTTCCAAAGCTTACATCATACTTTAGCCTCCGTTTTTTGTAAAAAGTGCCTGATGCTTCATGTCATTTTCAATAAATTTTACGATGTAGTGTTTGTTTATTTCGTACCATGTCAAATTTTGTGCCCCCGGGAATGCTTTTCTGAAGGCTTTGTCAATTTGTTTGTTGACTACAGTGCCGGAAGTAACGGTAACAGTCGGCAAATTGGTTGTTGTATCATTTTCCTGTGCCGAAATTTGAACGGTTGCCAAAAATGCTGCCAGCATCAGCGCTGTTAATTGCTTTTTCATTTTTTAAAAGTTTAATGCCTGCCCGACTAATGTCGTTCGTCCGAACGGGCAGGGGGCAGGCGGGGTTAATGATAACTCAATAAATAATTTAACACCTTGCCACGCAATAGCGCTGGTGAGTAGTTGACGGATAATGGCAGTAATCGGTTGAAATGTAGAAGATTATAGCGTCATCCTTTTTAATAAAATTCTGTAAGGAATGGAATATTGAAAGAGAGGAGTCGTGAAAAATTAAAAGATTAAAACCATTTCATCAATGAATCCTTCCTGCTGCGGGAAACATTTACGGTAGATTCATCGCTCATTACCAGGTAACCGCCTTCGCCGCGGACATACTTGGTTACTTCATTCAGGTTCACCATATAGGAATGATGAACCCTGACAAAAAAAGGAAAATCCTGTAACTGTTCTTCCATTTCTTTTAAGGTGCGGCAGGCGATGATCTTTGTTTTGTTTTTTAGAAAAAGATGGGTGTAGTTATCGTTGGCTTCGCAATACAATACCTCATCAGCCGGTATCAGTTCAAAGCCTTCAAAAGTGGGTACTGCAATTTTATTAAAATGGTGTTCCTTTCCCTGTACCTGTTTCAGCAGCATTTGAAATTGTTCGGCCATTGGTAAGTGCCGTTGTTCCTGCACTTTTTTTACAGCACTGACTAATTCATTGGGATCAATGGGTTTTAGCAAATAATCCAGTGCACTAAAGCGGATGGCTTTAATAGCATATTGATCATAGCTTGTAGTAAAAATAATGGCAAAAGGAATTTCAGTAAACTGTTCCAGCATTTCAAAACCGTTCATAGCGGGCATTTCAATATCAAGAAATACAAGATCGGGTTTTAATTTTTCAATAGCTTCCAATCCTTTTTTTGCAGAGCGGCATTGTTCTACTAACTTGTACTTCGGGACAATATTCTTTCAGCAGCATGGAAGCGTATCAATGCAATGCGCTTCATCGTCTATTATTATTGCTTTAATCATAGCAAACAGGAATTTTTAAAAGTACTTCTGTACCCCCTGCACTGCCGTCAGGTAATACTAAGGTCAGTTATTTTTATAGATGCATCCAATTGCTTTTTTTGCTGCAGCATTTCAATTCGGCTTGCCGTAATCTGCATGCCCATTGATTTATGGGTAGAAGATAATTTACTTTTTATTTCTGCAGCTTTTTTTCTGCCAACACCATCATCTGTTATTTTGCAACAAAGCATATCATCCATGTTGAAACAATTCAATTTCCAAATGTCCTTTATCTTCTTTATGCATCAGCCCATGCCAGATGGCATTTTCGGTATAGGGCTGGATGATAAGCGGAGGTACTTTTAGAATGTCAGTTTCCAAATCATCATCAACTTTAATGTTAAATTCAAAATGATGATCAAACCTTACCGCTTCCAGTTCAAGATACAATTGCAACGATTCTAATTCACTTTCCAATGGAATTAATGCAGATTGTGAATTTTGCAAAATCAATCTTACCAATTTCGAAAATTTGGTAAGGTATTCCGATGCCTGTGCTTTGTTATTTTGAAGAATAAAACGATTAATGGAATTAAGTGAATTGAAAATAAAATGCGGATTCATTTGTGCACGGAGTGCCTGCATTTCGAGCTCCGACAATAATTTCTGGCTTTCAAGTTTTTGAATTGCTAATTCATTTTCTGCAAGCTCACGGCGATTGGCTTCATTTCTTTGTTTTAGTAAAATATTTCTAAAAATAATAGCAGCCAGTAATAAAAAAATTATTATGCTTGCGATAAGAATTTTTTTTAGAAGTGATTGGTTTTGTAGTTGTACCTGTTGAATCTGTTTCTCTTTATTTAGCAGTTCTATCTTTTGATCAAATCCATAAGCCACAAGTTTCCCCTTCATATTACTATTAAGCACTGAATCTTTCATTGTTGTGTACTGTCTAAAGTAAGAATAGGCACTGTCTGATTGATGCCGAAGATCATAGACAGCAGAAAGTATTTCGCATGCATCTCTTATAACTTGCTTTGCACGCTTTTCCTTTGCCAGAGCGAGTGCCCGGTATGCATATTTAAAAGCTGCGTTATTATTTTGCAAGGAAAAATATGTTTTTGAAATAAGCAGCAATGACCGCATAACCTGGTTGACATCACCGGTTTGTTCATTATAATTTAACCCCTTTAACAAATATTGCAGCGCCTTATCATATTTTTTTTGAAAAAAATAATATTCGCCGCTGCCTACCAGATAAAACCCGAAATTACTTTTATTGCCGGTATCAGCAACAACAAAATTGTAATAATATTTTGCTGAGTCAAGTTGTTTATTGTATGCAAACATGTTAGCTAATTCCAGAAAGCCGGATGCAGTCAATTGCGTTACCTGTCGATAATATTCTAAAGCTGTACTATAATCTTCGATGTTAAAATACAACTCGGCGATTATATATAATTCCCAGCTTTTCCATTCCGCATTGCCATTTCCCAATACTAACTGATGAAGAACCGGCACTTTTTCAAATGCCTTTTCATAATCGCCGCTTGACTGGTTGACATGTACTGAAGTAACAGCAGCGTAAAACATATACAGTGAATCGCCGGCTTTTTTACTTAAAGCATAAGCGGTATCATAATTATTTATAGCCGCCTCAAAATTACTTTGTGAATGTAATGTCATACCGAGCAGCAAGTAAGTTTTATATAGCCCTTTTTTGTTCGCCGTTTTCTTATATGAAGAAATGGCTTCACGACTTAATTTCTCTGCTTCAGGATAATTATTATATTTCTCGAAGGCAAGCTCAGCTTTCAGCGATATGGCTCTTGCCATGCCATAGAAATAATATATTTTCTTTGATTTTTCAAGCGCTTGTAAGGCAAATATTTCGGCAGTATCGTATTGGGGCATGGGGGGTGGTGTATCACTAAACCAGTCCGGCAAACCTAAATAAGCCTCACTCAACTCATTCAAACAATCCACGCTTGCGCTGTCGTATAATGAGGGCAATAACTTTTTCAGGCTGTCAATTTTTTTGTTTTGGGCAAAACAAGTTGCATAGAAAAAAATCTGTATAAAGAAAAGTGATATGTATTTTGAAATGTTCATTTATAATAATCTATTGTATGATTGGTATTTTAAGTATCACTTCTGTACCACCTGCGCTGCCATCAGGCAATACCAAGTCGGTTATTTTTATATAAGCATCCAGGTGCTTTTTCTGTTTCAGCATTTCAATCCGGCTGGCTGTTATCTGCATCCCCATTGATTTATGGGTAGAAGACGATTTGTTTTTCAATTCTGCCGCTTTCTTTCTGCCAACTCCATCATCAGTTATTTTACAGCACAGCAAATCATCTTCCTGAAACAATTCAATTTCCAAATGTCCTTTTTCTTCTTTATGCATCAGTCCGTGCCAGATAGCATTTTCTGCATAAGGCTGAATGATAAGCGGCGGTACTTTTATTATGTCAGTTTCCAGTTCATCATCCACCTTAATATTAAATTCAAAGTGATGATCAAAGCGAACCGCTTCCAGTTCAAGATAGAGTTGCAAAGATTCTAATTCGCTTTCTAAAGGGATTAGTGCAGATTGTGAATTTTGTAAAATCAATCTTACCAGTTTTGAAAATTTAGTAAGATATTCTGAAGCCTGTGCTTTATTGTTTTGAAGAATGAAACGGTTGATAGAATTGAGTGAGTTGAAAATAAAATGCGGATTCATTTGTGCACGAAGTGCCTGCATTTCTAACTCAGTAGCTTGTTGTCCCAGTTCCGCTTTTGTTTTTTCATTTTCAAATTTTTGAAGCAGCAATTCATTTTCGGCAATGGCTCTCAGGTTAGCCTCATTTTTTCTTTTGAGGTAGATGTTTCTAAGAATGATAAAGCCTAAAAGCAATATGCCTGCTATGCCAATGATAAGAACCTTTTTTTGCAACGCAGTTTGTTTGATTTGCTGTTGTTGGAGATGCTTTTCTTTGTCCAGCATCTCAATTTTATGTTCATAGTTATAAGCGGCCAGTTTACCTCTTGTTTGATCGTTCATCACTTTTTCTTTTAGTATGATATAATTGCGGTAGTAATCATACGCACTGTCCCTTTGCTGCAAACGGTCAAAAACGTTATAAAGGATTTCGTAGCAATCGCGGATTAAGGGCCTGGTCTTTGTTTGCAGGGCCATCTCCAGCCCTTTCCTTGCATATAAAATGGCAGAATCATTCCTTTGCAGGGCCGTATAGGTTTTGGCAATATCAACAAATACACGGTTGATCTGCCTGCGGTCATTCAGTTGCCTGTGATATACGAGGCCCTTCAGAAAATAGGGTAAAGCCTTGTTGTATTGTTTTAAAAACAGGAAGTATTCTCCTTTACTAATAAGGAAAAAGCGCAGATCTTTTATATCAGCTTTGGCAGAGTCAAACAAGTTGTAATAATATAGTGCCGAATCAGGCTGGTCGGCCTGGGTAAATAATTCGGCATATTCCATCTGATTCCAAGACCAGCCAAACCCACCTTCGCTTTCCACAAAAAGTTTTCGCCAAAAAGGTAAAGCAGTAGAATATTCTTCCAGCAGGCGATACATAAGACCTAATACCCACAACTCATGAAAAGAGTAATATCCATTGTTGCCGGAGGCACGATCCATTTGAATCAATTCCTGTTGGGTTTCCAAGAGTTTTACATATTCCCCCTGATCCCGGTAAATATCTGTCATTGACTCGAGGCTATTGCCTAACCATTGATCATCACCGGTTTTCTTTGCCCACTCATAACATAGTTTTGCATTCTCAAGGGCTTCATCCGGGTTGCCAAGCCTGGAAAGTGCAATACTGAGTTGCCAATATGCAATGGCGATATCTGTTTTGTTCAGGGAAAGGTTATGCCACTTTAGCGCTTCTATGGCCAGTTCTTTCATACTGGTAAAATCATTATAAAAATGATTGGTATAACCGGCTTTAAGCATATAGGAGCATGCAATGCCATGTTTGTAGTTTATTTTTCTTGAATCTTCATCAACGATGTTTATAAAATGTGCTGAAGAATCCTTTTGCATGGAAAGCAGGTAATATACACTGATGTTATTCAAGCAGTCTATCCGTGCGGTATCTTTCAATGATGGTAAATTTTTTTTCAGGCTATCAATTTTTATATGCAAATCCTGAGCTGTTTGCGCAAGTATTGTAAGTGGAGAAATAATAAGACTGAAGTATAAAAATGACCTGAGGATTTTTGAAGAAAAAAAATCCAACATTTTTAATTCTGAATGGTTGAAATAACCACACATAAGAAAAGGTTGCTTTTTAAAGTTACTCACTTTTTAGGAGTATTGCTATTTCCGGCAAAACTAAACAGAGGTGCATGCAAAAACTGCCCTAATGAGCAGTTGGCAAAATGAGTTGGTAGTTTGCAAAAGAAATCGGCAGTTGTTTTATGAATTTACCCGGCAATATGTAACACGGAGAAGCGAAAAGTAATTTTAGCGGGTTTGTTTTCAGCTAAAAAAGTACAACGCATAGCAAGCACTAAACTCCTCAAATAAGGGGGTAAAAAACATTTTTATTAAGTCTTACTCCAATATCAATCTCACCATCTTGTCGCTTCTTCCAAACTCATGCCTTTACAGTCCCCTTGTCCTCCGCCGATCGGCGGAGAACTTAAGTCGGGGTTTTTTTGTAATTTGATAGAAACTGAAAGATGAAAATACTGATATAAAATAATTGAGATGGGGTTGGTTTACTCCAATATCGGTCTCAACCACCTCGTTGCTTCATCCAAATTCATGCCTTTTCGTTTGGCATAATCTTCCAATTGGTCTTTTTCAATTTTGCCTACACCAAAGTATTTACTATCGGGGTTGGCAAAGTACCAGCCGCATACAGAGGAGGCAGGGTACATGGCTAAACTTTCAGTAAGATGAATGCCGGTCGCTTCTTCGCCGCCAAGCAGTTCAAAGAGTTTATATTTTTCTGTATGGTCGGGACAGGCCGGGTAGCCCGGTGCCGGGCGTATGCCCAGGTATTCTTCTTTAATTAATTGTTCAGGAGTAAGCTGCTCGTCTTTTACATAGCCCCAGAATTCTTTTCTTGTTCTTACATGCATCAACTCCGCAAAGGCTTCGGCCAATCTATCGGCCAATGCTTGTAAAATTATTTTATTATAATCGTCATAATTGGCTTCAAAATTTTTAATCTGCGGTTCGATGCCCTGAATGGTTACAGAGAATGCGCCGAGATAATCGGGCCGGGAAGGAGAAACAAAATCGGCCAAGGAAATATTTGGTTGCCCCGCAGCTTTTTTAATTTGCTGACGCAAAAATTCAAGTCTGACTTCCGACTTCCGACTTCTGACTTCAACCGTATCAGCCGCAACCTTATTCGCTTCCCAAAAACCTACCGTACCTTTTGCACTCAGCCATTTTTCATCTATAATTTGTTTCAGTATTTTTTTTGCATCGTTGTACAACTTTGTTGCTTCTACACCAATAACTTTATCGGTTAGTATGGCCGGAAATTTCCCGTGCATTTCCCAAGCAATAAAAAAGGGCTGCCAATCTATGTACTCCGCTATTTCACCTAAGTCATAGTTGTCAAAAACTTTTGCTCCTGTAAATGAAGGGACAACGGGTGTATAATCTGACCAATCAATAGCCGCACCGTTTTTTTGCGCTTCGGCAAAAGGCAAAAATTGCTTTACCGTTCTTTTGTTAGCAAAATCATCGGCAAGTTTTATGTATTCCTTATTAATCTCCGCCAGGAAATCATCTTTCTGTTCTTTGCTTAATAAACTTCCGGCTACCGTTACACTCCGCGATGCATCCAATACATGTACTACGCCCTTATCAAACTGCGGAGCAATTTTTACCGCTGTATGCATACGGCTTGTAGTAGCGCCGCCAATCAGCAACGGTTGCTTCATATTACGGCGTTTCATTTCATGGGCTATATGTACCATTTCATCCAGCGACGGCGTAATTAATCCGCTGAGACCGATGATGTCTACATTTTCTTTTTGCGCCGTATCCAATATTTTATCCGAAGGTACCATTACACCCAAGTCAATTATATCATACCCGTTGCAACCGAGTACTACACCCACAATGTTTTTTCCGATATCGTGTACATCGCCTTTAACAGTTGCTAATAATATACGGGGAGCCCCGGCGGCTTCTTTATTTTCTGTACCGGCTGCCAAGTGTGCTTGCTTACGTTCTTCTTTTTCTGCTTCAATGTAAGGGGTAAGCACCGCCACACTTTTTTTCATTACTCTTGCACTTTTTACAACCTGCGGTAAAAACATTTTGCCCGCGCCAAATAAATCACCTACTATATTCATCCCGTCCATCAGCGGACCTTCAATAACATCCAAGGGTCTTGGATATTTTAATCGTGCTTCTTCCGTATCTGCATCTATATAATCGGTTATGCCGTTCACCAACGAATGCGCCAATCTTTTTTCAACCGGCTCGTCTCTCCATTTTTCATCTTTTATATTTTCCTTGCCTTTTGCTTTTACCGTTTCGGCAAAATTGATTAGCTTCTCCGTGGCTTCGTTGTTATCATTATTTCGGTTAAGAATTACATCTTCACACGATTGTTTCAACTCGGGTTCTATTTCATCATATACTACCAATTGCCCTGCATTTACAATACCCATATCCATGCCTGCTTTAATGGCATGGTAAAGAAACACGGAATGCATGGCTTCCCTTACGTGTTCATTACCCCTGAATGAAAATGATAAATTACTTACACCACCGCTTATTTTTACTAAAGGAAATTTTTGTTTGATGATTCGTGTGGCTTCAATAAAATCTACGCCGTAGTTATTATGTTCTTCCAAACCGGTAGCTACTGCAAATATGTTGATGTCGAAAATAATATCCTCCGGCGGGAAACCAACCTGCTCCGTTAATATTTTATACGCTCTTTCACTGATCTCAACTTTTCGCTGCATGGTATCCGCCTGTCCCTTTTCGTCAAAAGCCATTACAATAACCGCGGCTCCGTAACTGCGACAAATGATTGCCTGCTCAATAAATTTTTCTTCTCCTTCTTTCATGGAGATAGAGTTCACAATACATTTTCCCTGCACGCATTTTAATCCCGCTTCTATAATGGAAAACTTCGATGAATCAATCATGATGGGAATCTTGGCGATATCCGGCTCGCTCTGTACCAAGTTGATAAAAGTAGTCATGGCCTGGTGACCTTCCAACAGGGCATCATCCATATTTATATCCAGTATTTGGGCGCCGTTTTCTACCTGTTGTCTTGCAACAGATAACGCCTCTTCATAAAGATTATCCTTAATCAGGCGTGCAAATTTTTTACTGCCCGTTACATTAGTTCTTTCACCAACATTTACAAAATTTGTTTCGGGGCGAACGACAAGCGGCTCCAAGCCTGAAAGACGTAAGTAGGGTTTGATAGTAACTTGTTCCGGCATTTATGAGTTCTTTTTAGCCAGGAAACTACGTATAAATGAAAGGTTATTAATAATCAGAACAGCGATAGCTGTAACTAAAAGTATTATCGGCATAAGTACTTATTGGGCTGCTAAAATAAGTTAATAACTCAATTCTTTTTCAATTACGGGTAATTTTCTGGGTTTTATGTTTTTTACGTTATCTGCTATATGTTTTATATGGTCGGGTGTGGTGCCGCAGCAGCCGCCTACAATATTCAGCCAGCCATCGGCCGCCCATTCTTCTATAATATGTGCTGTTTCGTGCGGTTGCTCGTCATATTCGCCAAAGGCATTGGGCAAACCTGCATTGGGGTAGGCCGATGTATAACAACTTGCTATCTGGCTCAATTCTTCAATATGCGGCCGCATTTCCTGCGCACCTAATGCGCAGTTTAAACCTACGCTCAGCGGATTAGCATGCATTACCGAAACATAAAATGCTTCTAAAGTTTGACCCGATAGTGTTCGTCCGCTTGCATCCGTAATGGTACCGCTGATCATAACAGGAAGCTCGGGCAAGGCGGTATCTCTAAAAAATTTTTTAATTGCGTAAATCGCGGCCTTTGCGTTAAGTGTATCAAAGATTGTTTCTATCAATAAAATATCAACGCCGCCATCTACCAAACCTTTTATTTGCTCGTAATAAGCAGCTACTACTTCATCAAATGTTACGGCACGAAAACCGGGGTTGTTTACATCGGGCGACAAGCTCAAGGTTTTATTTAAAGGACCGATAGCGCCGGCAACAAACTTAGCCCCCCCACCCCCCAAAGGAGGAATTTCAGAAGCATTATTAAATTCGTCAACAGCCTTGCGGGCACATTTTGCCGATGCTACATTTAATTCATAAGCCAATGATTGCATATCGTAATCGGCTTGGGCAATACTTGTACTGCTGAAAGTATTTGTTTCAATAATATCAGCACCCGCTTCTAAATATTGTTTGTGAATACCTGTAATGATATCGGGTTGTGTAATGCTTAATAAATCATTATTACCTTTTACATCAGTATGCCAATCGTTGAATCTTGTACCGCGGTAATCTGCTTCTTCCAACTTATGCCGCTGAATCATGGTACCCATGGCGCCGTCAATTATTAATATTCTTTTTTCCAGTTCTTTCCTGATATCCATATTATAAAGCTTTAACCCGTCAGCTATCAGCTGCAAGTTTTTTTTAATAATAATACAGGCAATGAAATTGAGTATGACCACTTAGTAAAAAGCTGAACTAAAAAAAACGTTGGGAAAACCGATGAGGGAGTTTCTTGACGTTTATTAGTTCTGTTCCTTTGTTAAAAGGGTTTGGCCGAACAATAAACAAATCCGCCTGCGAGGCACAAAGATAAAGGGTTTAGAGTAAAAGACAAAGCTTAATTAGCTTACATACTTTTCAATGGGCATCCTGTTTTGCAGGCTTCTTCCCAATGTCATTTCATCGGCATATTCCAGCTCGCCGCCAAATGCTATACCGCGTGCAATCGTAGTAACGCGAACGATATGTGACTGTGCGTCAGGCATTGCGCCTAACTTCTTTTGTATATAGAAAATTGTAGTATCGCCTTGTATAGTAGGATTGAGGGCAAATATCAGTTCCTGTATTTTTTCGTTTTGCACACGATGGATCAATGATTCAATATTTAATTGATCGGGCCCGACGCCATCTAATGGAGAAATAACTCCTCCCAATACATGATAAGTGCCGTTGAATTGCTGCGTACTTTCTATGGCAATTACATCACGAATGGTTTCTACCACACAAATAATTTCCTGTTTGCGCATGCTGTTGGCGCAAATAGAACAAATATCAGCATCGGCAACATTATGACATCGCTGGCAAAATTTTATTTCATTACGCATTCTTGCAATTACCTCGCTGAAGTTTTCTACTTCAGCTTCTTTTTGTTTCAATAAATGCAATACTAAGCGCAGTGCGGTTTTTTTGCCTATGCCGGGCAGTTTGGCAAATTCGTTGACAGCATTTTCGAGAAGTGAAGAGGAGAATTGCATGGGACAAAGATAGCTTCGTGCTGTGAGTTGTGCGCCACCGGCCGGAGAATTTTTTTAGCCCGTTACCTTTAGTTAGCAATAATTGGATAGCTGCAATCACCAATGTCGAAGTACCCAAAGCTTGAGAGTTAAGCTTCAAGAGAATGTTCTTTCATTTCTGATTACTATCTTTAAGTTAAGAAAATAATACAATGAAGAAAGAAATCGTATCGCAACTTCACAGCCGGTTTGAATTAGCTGTCAACGAAACCGATGGCGTTGAGTATTGGTTTGCAAGAGATCTCCAGGAGCTTTTGGGTTATACAAAATGGGAAAATTTTATTAAAGTAATTGATAAAGCGAAAACGGCATGTACAAATGCGAAACAAGATATTTCCGACCATTTTCTTGATGTCAGGAAAATGGTAGATGTAGGTTCGGGGGCTAAAAGGGAAATTGAAGATATAATGCTTACAAGGTATGCCTGTTATCTTGTTGCACAAAATGGAGATTCCCGAAAAGATGAGATTGCTTTTGCTATGAATTACTTTGCTGTACAGACAAGAAAGCAGGAACTTCTTGAACAACGGCTTAAAGAATGGGAAAGATTGCAGGCAAGGGAAAAACTTAGTATTTCGGAAAAAGAATTATCAGGGCTTATTTTTCAAAAAGGAATTGACAATGCAGGTTTTGCAAGAATAAGAAGCAAAGGTGATATGGCCTTATTTGGCGGAAAAACAACATTGGACATGAAAGCAAGACTCGGTATTCCTGATAACAGACCTCTTGCCGACAATTACCATAAAAGCCAAAGACTTTGCAAACGAGTTGACCAATGTAAATATTCGTAAAGCGGATTTGAAAACTGAATCTGCAATCACAAATGAACATGTTAAAAATAACATTGACGTAAGAGGACTATTACTCAAGAGCGGCATTAAACCGGAAAACCTACCGGCGGAAGAAGACATTAAAAAAATTAAAAGGAAAGTAAAATCGGATGATAAAAAACTCCTGAAAGAAACAAAGAAGTTGAAAAAGAAATAGGTTCATAAGAAACTCCCCTGAAATACCCTGCGTAAAACTATATCTATTCGGTTAGCAATACGAATCTTTATTAAGAATATAAAGTATTGAATATTATGAGCAGCAACTTATTCACAATTGACAATTCACCATTCACTACAGCACTATCTCAAACTCATTCTCCCAATTGGCTTTTACAATAATGCGGCGAGTAACGGGTAACACCAATTCAGGCTGCCGGTGATTGCCAAAAAATTCGCCACTGTCCCATTTGCCGTTTTTATTATCATCGGCTAAAATGCGGAGCTCGTATTCGCCCGGTAAAAAAAGTTTGTAGGAAACGGTCTCGCTTGTTAACGGCGCCGATTTTATTAATTTATCATTCAGGTAAAAAAGAACAACGGGATTTTTAGTAAGGTCTATTTTCTTAAGTCTTAAATTAAGACTTCCGTATTCAGCCAGTTTTCTTGTTTTGAAACTGAGTGTATCCGTTTTTACTAATTGCCTGCCGGCTGTGTCTGCGGCAAATTCTTTATCAATTATTAAATTATAGGTCGTGTTTTCTTTCCACGGGTAAATAAATGATATTTTTTTATTACCCGTATCTTTTACTACTCTGTAATTTGTAATAGCCGTAAAGGAATCGGAAGAAAATTTAATTTTAGATGAATCAAAAATTTTCATCGGCGTTGAAAAATTGATAACAAAATCATTTTGCAAATCCTGCACCCCGTTTTCAAGTACGGGTTCTAATTTTAAAGTTTTATCAGCGGCTGTACCCCTGTTGTTACCTGAAGGCGCCTTCGTTTCTCTTTCTTCCTTTTCTTTATAAGCAAAAAGCGTTACGGGTTTTACAGAGTCACTTACAACTACCGGCTCATTATTAAAAGCAAAATACTGATCCGGCGGCCGGTAATTGAAACTGCCGCTTTCGCTTTTTAGTGCATAAATATAATAGGTGCCTGCCGGTAAATTGCGAAAAGTAAAATTGCCCGTGCCTGTTTGTTTAGCAATATAGCGGGGTCTTTCATTTACTACGGCGGAGTCGTCACCGCTTCTATGCAGCAATACAACAAGCGTAGTATCCATTTTACCCGATTCGGCTAAAAACACTTTGCCTGAAAGCTCAAGCGAATCAATAGCCGGGCCTGTAGAAAAAATATAGGTAAAATTTTTAGCCACATTACCTTCATTGATATCTTTAATAGCATTGCCGAAATCGAGGGAATAAGTTGTATTGGCCTCAAGTGTATCTTTTATTTTTATAAGTATGGTATTTAATTTATACGATACATCGGGTATAACTTTTGGCGTAGGAGAAACCAACAAGTTCTCTTGTATGCCTTGTACTTCCACATACTCATCAAACGTAAGAGTGATTTTTGTTTCTTTAAAATTTGTAGAAGAATCGGGCGGCAAAACTTTCCGCAGCACCGGCGGAAGCGAATCCCTGAAACCGCCTGAAGGAGGAATGATATTGGCACAACCCGGGCCGGTAACGGCAACGATACCGCTGACGAAAACAAGAATAACGAACGATATAATAGCTGAAAACTTCATGCGAAGTGCAAACATAGCATGTTTCCGGAAAGAATGTATATTAATGAAATGGTAAAAGATGTATTACAATACAATTCCCACAGGTTTTTGACAATATTTTTTAAAAGAAAATCAGTTGCAGTCCGTTTATTTATACTTCTTCTTCCGTTTCTTCCAAATCGTGCAATTGTATGGCCAGGTTATTGGTTTTGGCAAAATTGCACCAATGACAATCTTCCTTGCCGCAACCAATATAAAATTCCCTGTCCTGAATTTTTTGCCATACCATTTTTATTTGTTCCGTTACCGTAGTCATATCGGCCGGCGTAATGACTACTTTTTCTTTACGGTAGTTTTTCTTTTTATCGGGTTCTATAAAATCAAATTCGGTACTGATTACTTTCCAGTCCTTAGATTGGTAATTATCAACTAATATTTTATAAAAAACCGCTTGCCGCCAGTAATCGCCGCCGTTGGGTTCTTTTTCATTGGGGCCTTTTAATTTAGGAATGGCATTATCAAAGCCGCCGGTTTTATAATCTACTACGTTTACCGATTTGCCGTCAAATTCCAATTTATCCAACTTACCTTTTACCGGCACACCGCTCACTATTACATTTTTTATACTTCTTTCTATCGCTACTATTTTATTAAATGAATGAATGTATTTATCATAATAATTACTCAATACTTCATGACCGTATTCCAATCTTCTGTCAAATTGTTCTTTCGTAAAGCTTTCGCGGTGGCGGTGCATATACCATTCAAAATCGCTGATAAATATTTCTTTTGAATGAAATTTTTCTTTACCGGCATCCTGCATCTTTCTGAATAGCTGTTCCAGCGCATGATGCACAGCCGAGCCAAATTCTGTGGCCTCATTTTTTGGCGACGGAATACGAATCAAATTTTTAAAGTAAAACTCAAGCGGACACTTTAAATAATTATTAAGCGCCGTTACATTCATCGTAAATTTTTCCAGCATACGGCTTACAAACTCTTCCTCTATTCTCTCTATTTCGGGAGCGGCGGCTTTACCAAAATGCAGGGCGTTAAATTCCGTCAGTACTTCATTGCTGATAAAAACTTTTTCGGAAGGTATATCGTTTTCATTTTGTATTTCAGCGATAAACATGGAAGGTTCCAGTTCCTTACCGTCGTTTTTAAACCGACTGTACGAAATTTGCAAGTGTCTTTCAGCTCTCGTGAGTGCAACATAAAAAAGACGGCGTAATTCCTCGGCATCATTGGCAGCAGGCTGCGATGCAAACATTGTATCGGGTAATTTATAACCACCGCCGGGTTTTCTTTTCTTTTCCCAAGAAGCTGCATTGCAACCCGCCAGGAAAATATATTCATATTCCAATCCTTTGGAGCCGTGTGCCGTCAACAGGTTTACACCTTTATCGCTGCCGCTTACCTGCACCAAGGGTAAATTCAATTCTTCTTTTTGCATCAATTCAATAATGGCAACTAATTGTTTTAAATTCATGGAAACGCTGCGTCGCGTTTCTTCTTTTACAAAATCGAATAACCCCGTAAGTACCTGCATCAGCCAAATTTTATCAGGGCTTTGCATAATCCAATTCAGTATGCCCGCATCACGAATAATATTTTCAAATAAATTTTGCAGGGTTACATTGGGCACATCGGCAATTAGTTTTTCTATAATGCCGGTTGCTGTTTGTAAGCCGCTATGCAGCGTAACGGAAAAAAGATCTTTCGCCGGTTCATTCGCTTTTTCATGCAGCAATCTTCTGATGGATGTTTTGTTTTCGCCGAATTGCAGACCCGCTACTTCTACACTCAACTTGGCTATTTCAACGGGTGGTATATTGAACCAATCGAAATGCAAAATTTCAAAAAGCATTTCATCGCCGCCGTATGGTGTATCATGCTCAGCCGCTAAGTAGCGCAACAATAAAATAATTTTTTGCGCAAGCGGTATATCAAAAAGATTTAAGTTTCTTTTGCTGTATAAGGGAATGTTCAGCAGTTTTAAATACTGCGCCAGTTCTTCGCCATATTTATTTTCTTTAAAAATAACAGCAATGCGGCCGGGTGGTGTTCCTTCTGCTACCAACTGCTGAACCTGACGGGTAATATCAATCATCTCCTGCCGCTGTGTATCGTATTCTTTTATTACCGGTTTTATATTCGGGTAGTTAGCCGCCTTGCCCGCAGCAATTAAATTTTTAGTAAGATTTAATTCAGGTTTCTTATTTATAAGTCTTTCTTCATTTTTATCAATCAATGTTTTTGAGATATCCAAAATGGGTTGTGCAGAACGGTAATTATTTTCAAGAACTATAGCCAACATGTTTTTGTAGCTTGTCATAAAAGAATTCATATTCTCCACATTGGCGCCCTGGAAACGATAAATACTTTGGTCATCATCGCCAACTACGAAAATATTAGGTTCGTCCCAATAGCTTATCAGTAATTCAACCAACTTATTTTGTGTACCACTCGTATCCTGGTACTCATCTACCAATATGTACTGAAATCGCTCCTGGTAATTAGCCAATAAATTTTTATTTTCCTGAAAAGCTTTTATCACCCAATTGATCATATCATCAAAATCATATCGGTTTCTCTTACGCATCAATTGTTGAAAATTATCAAACTCGTTTACAGCCGCCCGCAACTTCTCCATCTTTTCGTTTTCATCCTCTATTTTATCTTTTTTCAAATCGCCGGCATTGTATTCTTTATATTTTCTTTTATAAATAAATTCATCCCGTAGCGGCAGGTCGTCCAGGTATTCATCAATTTTTGTACTGATAAATGCCGGCGTCCATCCTTCTTTTTTCATGGCGCTGAAAAAAGATTGCAGGTTGTTTATTTCAAAATACACATCGCCTCGGTATCTTTTCAGCGGATGATTTTTCGGAAAGGCATCTATCAACTCCTTATACAATTCTATTTTTTCTAAATCAGAAATCGGATCAAGTACTGTTTTTTCAAAAAGTGATAAATTTTCCTGAATTACATCATTACAAAAAGCATGAAAGGTATAAAGGTTTACTTTGTAGGCATCGGGGCCAATAAATTGCAACAGTCTTTTGCGCATGGCTACCGCACCGGCATCGGTGTAGGTAAGGCAAAGAATATTTTCAGGGGCGGCATCCGTATCCAATAATATTTTGCCTATACGGCTGGCCAAAATTTGTGTTTTGCCCGTACCCGGCCCGGCTATTACCATTACCGGCCCGTCAATATGATTAACGGCTATTTGCTGTTGTTCATTCAACTTATCGTATTCTTCCCTGAATTTATTTTCTAATTTTTCTTTATTCACTGACATTGACGCTGAACTTTATTTGTCACCATTCGTTATTAACTGAGTTGTCAAATCTAAAACTAATCCCGTTAACTACCGGCACTTCAATATAAAATAAATTATGGCTGTATATTCCATTAAAGCAATTCAAAATATCCCGATTTCATTGGACGAGGCCTGGGATTTCTTTTCGCACCCTAAGAATTTGGCTAAAATGACGCCTGAAAAGCTGAACCTGAAATTTGTAAACGAATTATACGGCGATGAAATGTATGCCGGGCAGGTAATGGAATACAAAGTAAAACCTCTTTTGGGTATACCCCTATATTGGATGACGGAGATTACACATGTACAACCCAAACAATTTTTTGTAGACGAGCAACGCTTCGGGCCCTACACCATGTGGCATCACCAGCACCATTTTAAAGTGGTGGACGGCGGTATAGAAATGACTGATTTAGTTCATTATAAAATACCCGGGTGGTTTTTAGGAGATATCGCCAACAGCTTATTTGTACGCAATCAACTGAAAAGCATTTTCACTTATCGTTTTCAGAAAGTAGAAGAGCTTTTTGGTAAATGGCCGGGCGGTTCTGCGGCGGATATGGTAGTGAAATGAATAAAGCCCGGGGCGGTTATTTTATAACTGATTATTTACATCTATATATCCCGGTTTCACATGGGTTAATCTTTGCCTTACGGGCTTGCATATAAGCCAAAGTTTATATACATTTGTCCGTTTGGTTTAAGTATTGCCAGTTCAATCCTATGGGTAAACAAAAAGTGACCCTCTTTTTTATTGTTTCATTTATTCTACGCATTTCCTCCTTTGCGCAGTCACTGCCTGTCTATTCTTTTCAAAAAGATGATACTGTTCTCAGAAAAAAATATTTCGATCAATCGGTTAAAAAAAAGGAACTGATCTTGGCATCCGTCGGAAAAGAAAACGCAAAGGATTATAAAAAGATATACGAAGAACAGTTTAAAGAAATTACTGAGCTATGGAAAGGAAGCCGGCCCGTTACTTCACCTGATGCACATGCCTATTTACAATCAATCGTACAAAAGGTTATTGCAACCAATCCTGAATTAAAAGGAACGGATGCCCGTATTGTATTTTCCCGCGATTGGTGGCCCAATGCGGTAAGCATGGGAGACGGCACCATTGCCATCAATGCGGGGTTAGTTGTTTATCTAAATAATGAAGCCGAGCTGGTATTTATATTATGTCATGAACTGGCGCATTATTATTTAGAGCATACACCAAAAGCAATAAAAAAATATGTTGAAACAATTAACAGCACTGCATTTCAGAGTGAATTAAAAAGGTTGAGCAAAACGGAATTTGGCGTCAATAGTCAATTGAAAAAACTTACTCAATCCTTCATGTTTAACAGCAGGCGTCACAACCGTGAAAAAGAAGCAGAAGCTGACAGGTATGCTTTTATGTTTATGAAGAATACGGGCTATACCACCCGGGCAATAAAAACTTGTCTTGAACTGCTTGATAAAGTGGACGACAGTTTATTATATAAACCTGTTGCGCTTAACCGAATATTAGATTTTATCGATTACCCTTTTAAAAAGAAGTGGATACAGGCCGAGTCTTCCATTTTTAGTGCAATGAGTGATGATAACTCTCCGGCAGACAGCAAAGAAAAAGACTCTCTTAAAACACATCCTGATTGTACTAGAAGAATTTCATTACTGCAAGACTCTTTTGACAACACAGTAACCGGAGGAAAAGAGTTTCTTGCAGATGAAAAACTATTTAACCGGCTAAAGAAAGAATTTTTTATTGAGATGGCAGATCACTGCTATTATTCAGAAAATTTAAGCAGGAACCTATACTACAACTTAATGCTGTTGCAGGCAGAGCCCGATAACGCAAGGGCAGCCTATTCAGTCGTTAGATGTTTTAATCAATTATACGATAAGCAAAAAAATCACAAACTGGGTTTGGCAGTAGATACGGAAAGCAAGGGCTATACGGAAGATTATAATCTTTTGTTGCGAATGCTTAGCCGGTTAAAGTTAGATGAGATAGCGAGTCTGAATTATAATTTCTGCAGGCAGTACTACTCATTAATGAAAGATGATAAAGTGTTTACAGAAGAAATAAATACAGTTAAAAAACTATATAAACAATAATCAATAATTAAAATAAACCACCGCAAATGAAACAATTACTATTCTTAACAACAATCATTCTATCCGGAATGCTGAGTACATATGCTCAAAAGCTTTCAGTCGAAAATGTTCACAAGGTTTCGCTTCGAAATTCTGATGCTATTAAAGAGGGTACCGAGGTAAAAGGGTATTACTTTTTTTATGTGAGCGATAAAATTGACAAAAGAACAAATGAATACACATTACAGATTACGGACAATAATTTGAAAAAATTGAAAGACATAAAATTTCAGGATTCCAAGCACGTTTCAATTCTTGAGTCTTCATTTAACGGTACAGACTTGATTTTTTTGATTTATAATGATGATGAAAGAACATTTGAATACCAGGTTTACGGTGCTGATGGTAAAAAGAAACACGTTTACAACAGGCAATTGACAAAAAAGGAAGAAAGATACCTGGAAGCTACTTATTTGATGACGGATGACGAGGAGCAAACTTTTAAAGGATTATATTCGATTGAAGGCAGAGGATTTATTTCAAATATGCCCAGTAGAGAGGACAAAGACTATACTTTCCAGATTGATTTTTTCTCTACTGAAAAAAAGAAGCAATGGACATATATCCCTACCGAGGGAGCAAAAAGATTTGCGGGTGACTACCTGGGTTGTTTTAACGGAGTTGTTTATTTAGAGGTAGTAAAATATAAGAGCATCATGGATCAAAATCCTGAATCATCCGTTTTGGGATTATCTCTTGAAACGGGTAAGCAAGTGTTCGAACAATCTACCGATAAAGCGAAGTATAAATTTTATCCTGCAAGTATGTCAATACTTGATAATGGTAAAGCTTATTTGTTTGGAGAATACTTTGACCCGAATGGAAATATTGTGAAAGACAAATCGAAAGGGTTTGCTTTTTGGGGTATTGATGAAAAAGGCGCAGTGTTAAGTGAAAAATATTGCTCTTGGGATTTGGATATGGGTAAATTTCTTGACGTTTCTTCCAAAGGAAAGATTGATAATTTCGGTTTTATGTATTTGCATAATATGGTACAAACAGCAGATGGAGATATTTACGCCGTTGGCGAAGGATTTAAAAAAGTAGCAAGCGCATTGGGCATTGCAAGTAAAATTTTAATACGCAACAGCGGCATCAGCACCGTAAAAATAAAAGTAACGGATATGATGTTGCTGAAGTTTGATAAAGACTTTAATGTGAAAGGGGCGACTATTTATGACAAAAATTCAAACAATGTAGAATTAAACAGCGGGTACGAATTTGTAAGCACTGCGTTGATCGGGAAATATATTAAATATGTTTACGGCGACTTTGATTATTCTTATACGCAAACCAATAAGGATAATACTTCTTTTACCGTTTGCTACAGTGATTATGTAAGAGGCAAGGATTACAAAGGCGGTACATTTAATTCCATCAGTTACAATGACGGAAAAATAACAACGGATAAGATCAATACTAAATCTGATGCTACCCGAACAGCTGTTTTACCGGGTGTACAGGGGCAAGTACTTATTCTGGATTATTACAAAAAGGATAAACGTTTAGATGCACACTTTGAAAAATTAAATTAATTGAAGGTTCATTTATAAACAAAAACTCCCGACTGATTATCGGGAGTTTTTTTTATACACTAACTTATTACAATCACTACCCCGGCATCCTTGTAATATATTTTTCTATTTGTTTCAACTGATCTACTATCTGTTCAGTTTTTGGCCTGAGCGCTTTTGCTTTTCTAAAAAAATCTTTCGCCGCACGAAATTCTCTTTTATTCATCATCAGGCTGCACATTTGTAAATATGCAGCTGCTTCATTTTCTTTATCAGGCAATCCTTTGCGCAACGCCTGGCGTATATAACTTTCGGCCTGTTTCAAATCGTTTTTTTGCATACAAAGCATACCCATCTGTAATAAGCTGGCCCCTTCAGCTTCCTTCATCGGCATACCTAAATCCAAGCCCTTCTTCATCATTTTTTCGGCGCCGTCAAAATCCTGCTTCATCATGGCCACATTACCTTTCAATGTATAATATACCGAACGAATGGGCTTGTACAAAAGGTTGGGAAACCAAATGGAGGCCAACACTTTTTCGGCGCCTTCTATATTACCGCCTTCTAAGTGTTCCTGTATTAAACGCAGCGGACCAAAAAAGAAATGACCGGCTACTAAAATAACACCCACTAAATACAAAGTGAAGGCCGGCCAAAAACCCGATGAGTAATGTACAAAACCGCCCAGTAATAAAAGAACGATACCTATATATAGCCTGTATTTTATTACTATACCGTAAAACTTCATAATCTTTTTTTTGAGGACAGCAAAGATAAGGCGCAGAAAGGGATAATAAAGAAGGGATTTTTGCGCCGCTTCAGGGTAATAAGTCTTTAAGAGCAGCTGTATTTAAAAAGCCGCATCATTTATTTCAATCCAGTAGCCGTCAGGATCCAGCAGCCAAATTTGTTTTACGCCATCTACTCTTACGGTTATCTCATGTTTTGCGCCATCACGGTCTTCCCAGGGTATATTATTTTTTTTGAGTATTGCAGTAAATGTTTCAACGGAAGCTACACTAAAGCAGGTATGTTGATTTTTATAATATTCCTTTTTTGCCGCGGCGCCCTGTATAATATGCAGCATAATACCCGGCCCTGTACTGAACCAGGCATGCTTACCGTCATGAAAGGGCTCGGGTACTGTATCAAGTCCTATTATATTTTGATAAAAATCGGCGCTTGTCTTAACATTAACCACATAGATAGCTGTATGATTAAGTGTCGCTTTGGGTTTATTAATCGTTTGGGCAAAATTCTATGGAAATTGAAAAAAGAATAACAAGAGCAAAAAAATATTTTTCATATGCATGTTTTATTTGGAGTGTAAGATAATAACCAAATCGGTTAATTATACCGGTCAATTTTTAAAAAGAACAATCGGTAAAATCATTAAATATTTATTAGTCGTTAATAAAAAATTTATTATAAGTTGATTCAAATCAGAAATTATAATTGATCGAAATCACAGATCAAAGTGTAAACATTAGATATTCAGTACCTGCAGCATTACATCGATTAATATAATATTCAATTGAAAAAAACTTATCCACAAAAAAATTTTCCGGCATTGATTTTGCTATACGATGTCATTTTGAGGTAAAGGAGTGTTAATATCAATATGAAAAATTGTATCCTTAAGATTACGAATTCTTCAATTAGAAAATAATCATCTTTCGATTTTCCGTTTAATCTCTTAATCACCTTCGAGGATTTTTTCAATCTTATATCCTCGCCATTTTCTATTTATGCGGATGATCCGTAACCCTGTTCCTATTATTCATTTTAAAAACATAAGAATCATGACATTGTAAGTCAATAGCCTGTTCGGGTATAGCTGCAGGATAATTATGTATTTTTTAGTAAACACAATTTAATAAACAGAAGTCAATAAATATCTAAAACACCAATTAAAATGAAAAACTTTTTTATCAGCAGGCCTGTTCCTGCATTCGTATTCAGTGAAAAATTAGTTGCAATCATTATATTATTTGCAGCAACAATTTTTATGGTATCCTGTCAGAAGGATATAGCCGAAAAAATTAATGATACAATTGCTGCTGATCCTGAAACGGCTTCTCAAGTAGCCGCCGCGACAGCCGCAGCAAATAACACGTATTATATTTCACCGGCGGGGTGATGATAATACAGGCACAGGTACATTAGCTTCTCCATGGTTTTCGCTGAACAAAGCCTGGAGTAGTTGTTGCACCGAATGATTTAGTTTACCTGCGCGGCGGAACCTATGCACTTTAAAACGCAACAATATTTAACCGGTAAAAGCGGAGCAGCGGGTAACCTGAATAAAAGTATGGGCGTATCCCGGAGAAATACCTGTACTAACTAAAGGCGCAGGTTATACCAATAATTATTTAAGAGGCGGTTGTTATTTTTCAGGAGATTATTTCCATTTTAAAGGCCTTGAATTTCAGGATTCTACTCAGCAAGACTCCTACGTATGGAATGGCCTGTTAGTGGATAATTCAAACAATAATATTTTTGAATTATTAAATGTACATGACAACGGCGGCGGAATGTATATTCAAAATAACTCTACCGGCAACCTGGTATTAAACAGCGACTTTCATCATAATTATGACCCTATAACAAATGGCGGTAACAGTGATGGTCTTGATGTAGCCTATGTAGCAGCCGGTACTTCAAATACAGTTAGGGGATGCAGGGCCTGGCAGAATTCCGACGATGGTTTTGATGCCTTTGAAAATCGCGGATTTATTTTATTTGATAATTGCTGGTCTTGGAGTAATGGTTTTATCCCCTATACCAAGACCGTGGCCGGTAACGGCGAAGGATTTAAATTAGGGACTGCCGGTACTGGTAATTCTACAAAAATTTTAAGAAAAATTACCAATTGTTTATCCTTTGAAAATAATAACAGCGGATTTCACCAAGAAGAAGCTGATTGCAGAATGGAGATGTACAATAATGTAGCTTACAACAATGTAGACCACGGATTTTTCTTTGACTATCTTAACAGAGCGCATATTGCAAAAAATAATATTTCATATAAAAACGGTAATAACCAAGCCGTTTTTGGTCCCGCAAGCACAGTCAGTAATAATTCTTACGGTACCGGGTATGCTTCTTCCGGATGGATCATAACTACTTCCGATGCAGATTTTGCGAGTTTAAATTCTACGGTTGTTAGCGGAGCAAGACAAACCGACGGTTCATTACCTGTTTTACCATTTTTACGTTTAGCTACATCTGATTTGAAAGATGCCGGAGTTGATGTAGGCATCCCTTACAATGGCACTGCCCCGGATATCGGCGCTTTTGAAACCGGCGGTGCTGCTCCGCCTCCGCCGCCTGCTAACCAAGCTCCTGTTGCTAATGCGGGTACAGACAAATCAATCACACTTCCAACAAATACTTTAACTATAACAGGTACGGGTACCGATGCTGACGGCACTATCGCTTCTTACAGTTGGACTAAACAATCGGGCGGCGCTGCTACTCTTGCAGGTGCTGCTACTGCTACTCTCAATTTATCGGCTTTGGTGGCGGGTACTTATGTTTTCAGACTTACTGTAACTGACAATACCGGCGCTACGGGGTTTGATGAGGTGACGGTGGTGGTAAGTGTTACTGCGCCGCCGCCACCACCGCCTTCAGCCACTAATTTGATAAATGTTTCAGGAGTATTACCGGGTGGAGGTTTCTCTTACTATGTATCGCAAAATTTCGGAATATTGCCTGATATCAGTTCAAATCCGACAAGATCAGTGCTTCGTATTTTTGAGAACGGCGTTGAACTGCTGCCGCCGCATTCATCGCATAGTGATATTCAAAATACAGGCAGAGGCCGCTTCAGTCATTGGAGCGACGGTTCATTCGTTGCTTTATATTTTTCAGCATCGGATAACAGTAACCCAAAAACAAACGGAAGAACATATACTTATTCAATAACCTCTGCAGTAGCTAATCTTGCTCCCGTTGCAAATGCCGGAGCTGATAAAACGATTACATTGCCGGTTAGCAGTATTTCAATAACAGGCGGCGGATCAGACCCTGATGGAACGATTGCTTCTTATTCATGGTCTTTACGAAGCGGCCCGAACACTCCATCACTTACAGGTTCCAATACCACCACACTATCTGTGAGTGGAATGATAGCAGGTACCTATGTATTCAGACTTAGCGCAACGGATAATAAAGGGCTTACGGCATTTGATGATGTAAATGTAATAGTAAGGGCTGCAACTGCACTGCCGCCTGTTACCAATTCAATAAATGTTTCTAAGGCTGTAGTCGATGCCGGATTTTCTTACTATGTAGTCCAGAATTTCGGAACAGCAGCTGACATCAGTTCAAACCCGTTAAGATCGGTGCTGCGTATTTTTGAGAACGGCGTTGAACTGCTGCCGCCGCATTCATCACATAGTGATATTCAAAATATAGGCAGAGGCCGCTTCAGTCATTGGAGCGACGGTTCATTCGTTGCTTTATATTTTTCCGCATCGGATAACAGTAACCCAAAAACAAACGGAAGAACATATACTTATTCAATAACTCCTAAATAAATTTTTAAAATAATTTATCGTATGATTACGAGGCCGCCTTATAAGGGCGGCCTTCTTTATAATGCCGTTTTTTTCTTTTATTGCATGAATATTTAAAATATAAAATAGCACACCACGACAGAGGAAATGATCCGGGTTTTTCTTGATGATTCATTCTCTTTCTTTAAAAAAACTACTTTTGAAATAAATTTTTATTTTACAAACCGGTAGCCGGAAATAATTACTTTTGCTGTCCAATTTTTAGTCCCGTAGTTCAATGCCCGCCCGGATGAATATTGTTCGGACGGGTCCGCCCGTACCGAACGGTATGTTCGGACGGGGATAAATAGAAGTTTAAGGAACTTTTATTTTATTTTAAATAAAGAAAAAATTGGTCCCGTAGTTCAATGGATAGAATAGAAGTTTCCTAAACTTTTGATACAGGTTCGATTCCTGTCGGGACTACTAAAGAAGATATATTGTTGTTAGCAGCAGTTTGTAATATTTAACCGATCATCATCCGGTATTAGCTTTTGTTCATCTTCAATTTATTATGCCTTTAAATGCAAATTCATCAAATATTCCACAAGACTGTTTTCAGTGGAAAGATTTAGTTTTTTCCGTAAACGATAGCGGCTTATTTCAACTCCGCGAACAGAAATACTCATGAGCGGAGCAATTTCTTTGCTGCTTAAATTCATTCGCAAATAAGCGCAAAGTCTTAATTCATGGGGTTTTAATGACGGAAATTTTGTTTTGAGAACAGTCAGAAAATCACCGTGTACACTATCGAAATGCCGGGAAAAATGCTCCCACTCCGCATTCAGTTTTTCTTCTTCCGATAAAATCTTTAATAATTTTTTAAGCTCCGGGTTATCATCACCGATCTTGGTGGTTTTTTGTAATTGTTGCAGTTCTGCTTTTAATTTCAGTATAAATTCTTTTTTTTGCACCAGGTTCATGGTAGTGCCGGCAAGCTCTGCATTTTTATGTTCAATTTCTGCCTCAAGTTTTTCATTTTGGAGACGGATTAATTCTTTTTCAGATTTTTCCAGCTCCAGCTGGTGCTGGTAAGCCATTTGTTTTTGTTCTTCGTCAAATTGTTTTTGATCGGACAGTCTCCCGGCTTCTTGTTTTTGCCTGTGTTTTTTTGCCTGGTATTTAAAAAGCGAATACAGTAAACCGGTAAATGTCAGTACATACAGGGTATAAGCCCAAATAGTTTGATACCAGGGGGGCTTTACTTCAAAAGTGTATTCACATATTGCCGACTCATGCGATGGACTATTTCTTGCTTTTACTTTAAACGTATAAGTACCCGCCGGTAGATTAGTATAGTCTTTCCCGGCATTTTTGCTCCAGGTGCTCCAGTCATTATCGAAGCCTTCTAAATAATAACTAAACTCTATACCGGAATACTGTCCGAAAAGCGATGCGGCGTATGCAAAGTGTAATGAGTTCCATTTATACGGTATAGTTATTTTTTTTGCATCGGCACCGGAGTTAAAAGTATAACCGCCAAATAACACACTATCCTTAGCCCCAGTTGTTTTCACCAATGTAAAAAAAGCAGAAAATGGCTTGATGTTTTCCCGGTATTTATCGTAATTAACATGATAAAAACCGGCTTCGCTGCCTATAAGCACATTTGCCGTGTTGTACGGAAAAATATTTTCGAAACCGCTGAGTATTTTATTTTTTAATTCAGGTATGTAATGTATCACCGGCCCGGCGGCACTGTAATCTGCCACTCCCACCATTTTATCTTGCACAAACCAGATGTTCCCTTTTTCATCTTCTTTTAAATACCGTATCGGCAGTTCTCCAAAAAGCGGTATATATTCTTTTGCGGGTATCATTTTATTTTCTTCACGGCTGTACTCGTATATTCCTTTTGTAGTGGCAAACAATACTTTGTTCTTTACCTTAAATACATGATTATCCAAATCTGCCGGCAACCCGTCTTTTTTAGTAAACAATGTTACCTGCTTGTCAGACACAGCGATTTTGTAAACTCCCCGATAAGGATGCGATACCCAGATATTATTATCATCCGTTTCTATATACCGGCTTGATTCTGTAAAATTTTCTACTTTGCCCTTGCCAATAATATTTTCTTTATCCGTTTCAAACAAATGAATGCCGAGGTAATTGCCTGCTGCAAATTGCGCAGGTGATGTTCCCTGAATCGGTTTATAAGTCCAATAACCGGTGGCTTGCGAAACAGGTGCGGCCCGGTAGTTATTAATTTTCCAAAAGCCATCATCTCTTCCGGCTACAATTTGGTTATTAACAACGGAAACGTTCCAGGTGAGTCCGCCTATTATTGTTTTGGGTTGATTGGTAATAGCACTAAGGTCTGTGGCTGATGTAAGAGGTAACCACTGCAGCCCGGTTGAGAGGGCAAAATACAAATCGTTGTTCAGAGATTTTACTGCATAACCCACCCCATTGTTAAACGCAGGTGGGTTTATATGTTTAATAGCATTGTTGTAAGCAAAAAATGCGAGCCCGTTGTCTAAGCCCATCCACGCATTGCCGCTGTTATCGGTAAATACACAGCGCACTGTATTGTTAGGCAATCCGTTTTTAGCAGCAATGTTTTCAATAACCCGGCCTTGCCGGTTGATGTGATAGATGCCATTGAAATAAGTACCCGCCAAAAAGCTGTTATCATCAATCATGGACAGAGAAGTAAAATGTTGGAATGGATTGAAATCAGCGGAAGTAACAGTAAAAGGGATCAGCTTGTTTTGAGTAAGAAGGTAGAAGCCATTTTTTTCGGTGCACAATAAACCGGTATCTTTTTTATAAGCTACTATATCGGTAATAAAAAAATTTTCAGGCAGCAGCGCTTTGGGGATTAAGGTTTGCCATCTGTTATTTTCATAAAGAAGTAAACCGGTCTCAGCATCATGCGCCAATGCTTTTGCCCGGTACTGATGCATGCTCAGCCAGGCCGATGAACTTGGATATACTGTGAACTTGCCCCCGCTGAATTTGAATATCGTTTTATTAGTTCTGAAAAATACTTCACTGCCTGTCACTTCCAACTGCCATACATCAGGAAAATTTTTAGCCGTACCCGGCAATAAGTTTTTTAAAGAGGTAAATTGAAGCCGCCCTCTTTGGTCGGGGGCAAAATATCCAAGCTCATCCTGGGCACCTGCGTATAGCTTGCCGTCTTCACCAAAGCCAATAGAACGTAAAATGGTTTTGTTCGGAACCGGAAAAACCTGCCAATTTGTACCATCAAAGACTAATAGCCCTTCGTTATTCGCAATATAAAGACGTTTGTTTTTATCCTCTGCCATTGCCCAGTTCTGTGCCCCGGCTCCATATTGTTTTCGGGTAAAACTCTGCACTTCGTTTTGGCCAAATGAAGGCTGCGAAATACTATTAACGGGGCAAAACACTACTACTAAAAAAAACAGCAACATTTTTTTAAGAAAAAATGAAAACAACCGGGTATTTGTAAGCAGATGTAGTATAGATGTATAGATTTTAACCTAAATATACCTTTTTTTAAACCGGTAGTAGTATTGATGAAGTCCTTTTTTTGGTTTTCCCATGTGGTTGGAAGTATTTTTAATCCTGCCATTTTCCCCTCACAAAAGGGCAAGAATGGCTTCTCAAAAGATTGCTGAAATGTTAAATGAGTCCTTGAAAGTAAAATAACGGGGGCTTAGATTTTAATGCTACTAAAAACTGCTGTATGAAAAAAATTATCACATTCTTTTCCATCCTATTCCTTATTTCAGAAACTGCCAACACACAGCCGGGTAATATTGCTGTCAAAAAATCAGATAACGGCTTTCTGCTTGAAGCTAATGGAAAAAGCTTCTTTATTAATGGTATGAACTGGGATTACTTTCCCATTGGCACCAATTTTACCTACAGTTTATGGACACAGCCTGTCGATATAATAAAGGCGGCGCTGGATAGTGAAATGCCCCTGCTGCGTAATATGGGTGTCAACACGATTCGCCAGTACACAGGTGTACCGGCCAAGTGGGTAAAATACATTTATGAGAACTACGGCATTTACACCATGCTGAACCACTCCTTTGGCCGCTATGGTCTTACAATAAAAGGCAAGTGGGAAGCCAACTCAGATTATTCCAACCCCGCGGTTAGGGAGTTGCTGTTGAAAGAAGTAAAGGATATGGTGAACCAATATAAAGGAACGCCGGGCCTGTTACTGTTTTTGTTGGGAAATGAAAACAACTACGGACTTTTTTGGAGAGGAGCGGAAACGGAGAATATACCTATGCAAGACCGCAAATCAACCATTGCGGCAGGTCATATGTACAAACTGTTTAACGATGCAGTGAAAGAAATGAAAGCTGTTGATAACAGCCTCCCGATAGCTATCTGTAATGGTGATTTACTTTTCTCAGACATCATCGCTAAAGAGTGTACAGATATTGATATACTCGGCATCAATACTTATAGGGGTTTAACTTTTACAGATTTATACGACAAGGCAAAAAAAGAAATCAACAAACCGGTAATGCTTACTGAGTTTGGCGCTGATGCATATAATACACAAGCTAACAGTGAAGACCAGGAGTACCAGGCAAAAGTTTTAGTAAGTAACTGGAAAGAAATTTATGCCAACGCAGCCGGTATGGGAAAGAATGGAAACAGCATCGGTGGTTTTACTTTTCAATTCAGTGATGGCTGGTGGAAGACAGGACAAACAACTAACCTGGATGAACATGATGCAGCAGCATCCTGGGCAAATGGTGGTTACCTGAATGATTATAAAGAAGGTGAAAATAATATGAATGAAGAGTGGTTTGGAATTTGCTCCAAAGGCGCCACCAATGAAAGAGGTACTTATCAATTATATCCCCGTGCTGCATACTATGCATTAAAGGAAGTACACCAGTTTAATCCTTACAATGCTGAAGCGAAAGCACAAATAAATCATTTGGATAATATACAAATGGCAGATGCAGTATTAAGAGCAAGAGGCGATAAAGCTGCCATGCAAGGTGAAGATAAAGGCAAGCTATACCTGAGCGATTTGCAGGCCAACTTTACTACCTACAGCACCGGCGGCAGTTTAATTTCTACTCCAAAACAAAATGAACCTGTTGTGCCGGATAATTTTCCAAACAGGTTAGGCTTCGACCATATGCAATCATTTAATGTTGGTCTTACAGCAAAGCCTGCTCCTAACATGACGGCCAATGTGCAGTTTAATGTATTGGGTAATGTAGCAGAGAATCCCATTGATGAAGTGTTTTATGAAAACAGGGGAAGAAAGATAACAGTGAATACACCCACCGGGCCGGAAGTGATGAATTCAAATAACCGCATTCAATTATACCGTGCCACTTATAGCTGGGATGCTAAAGCATTTAAGCTTACAGGTTTTTACAGAACAGGCCATTACCATTGGGGATATGAAGGTGATTTCTTTGGCCTTTATCCCGAAGCTAACTACGGCCCCAACATAGATATATATAACGGTGAAGCACCATTTGGTTTTGAGATAGAAGGAAAGAAAGCCATCAAAGGATTGAAAGTTGCATTCGGTCCTGAACTATGGTGGGGAGCTAACCCTGCGGTACTTGCAAAGTATAGCAGAAAAATTGCCAAGTTTGATGTAACAGGAATGTTTCATGAAGATATAACACAGCGAAGTGGTTTGCAAAGTTCATTTGCAGTACCAACACCTAAAACAAGAAAGGCAGCGTTAAGCATTTCGAGAAAGTTTGAAAAGTTTGGTTTTGATATTGGCGGCCTTTGGGCAGGGCAACCGTTGAACGGAAGGGTGTTTCAATTGATGAGAGAAGGAAAAGCATACCGGGACGTAATAAAAGCAGAAGACAATTTTGGTGGTAAAATAAAACTGACTTATGCAAGTGGCCCGGTTCAGTGGTACGGCCTTGCATCTTACATGGGTCTTGTTGCCAATGGTGGTGTTGACCAAACAAAAACATTTACCGGCTGGAGGTTGAAAGATGTGGGCAGTGGTAATATGTATAATGTATTGAGTGGTTTCACAGCAAACCTTGGTAAATTCCAGATAGCTCCAAACTTTTTATACCAAAAACCAATTGAAGGCCCGATACCGTCTGATGTGTTAGCACCCGGCAGACCAAGAAATATTTTAGATGACCCATTCTCTGTTCGCAGCAACAGGGAAACAATTGGCGGCGAATTATTACTTACCTACGACCCCACACCCGGCACATGGATGTATGAGTGGGATAACGACAGACAAGAAGATGCAAAGTTTGCAGCAAGTGTTGATTTTGTTTATCGCCATTTACCAACTATACAAGATGCTGCCATAGGTATATTAGCTAACCGGAATTTATTTGCATTCCCCGGCTCTGCGCCTGCAGAAGATTTGTGGGAAGTAAATACAAGAATTGTTTCTAAACTAAATCCACATCTTGGTATAATAAGCAACTTGTATGTGGGTAATGGCCAGGCAAACGGTAGTGATAAAAGAACTATCAACCGCTATGGTTTTGATTTGAGAAGTATTTATAAGAAAACAAAACTGATTGCCATTGGTAAGTTTAATGATTGGGGGCCTTTTGACTACCACCGTGATTTTAACCTTACGTTCCCGTTGCAGTTGATTGCTGATATCTCTACAGAAATTGGCAAGCCTGATTGGTTTATGCTGCCCGGAACTAAAATAGGCATCAGGGGTACTTACAGAACATTAAATAAATATTCTCCCCGCTACTCACCCATTAAAACAATAGATGCGGCAGGCAATTGGGTGCCCGACCCTAATGCCTTCGGCTTCCCTGATGGCAACGAATGGGAGATCCGTACTTACATTCAAATCAATATTGGTAAATAATAAATGTGCCGACACATAACTAATAAAGAAATTTATATGAAAAAAAATCAGTCACTATTAAATTTAACATGCAGCCTGCTTGTGTTAGCAGCGCTTATGATTGTTGGATGTAAAAAAAGAGATGTTGCAGATTTGCAAAACCCTTCTTTTCCCAATACAGCCGAAGTTTTTATTGATGACTTCACCGGCGATCTTGCCTACGCCGCCTTTGGCGGTTCAGATGTAAAGGCTTTCCAAGTAGATAACCGGGTAAGTTATAACGGCACCAAACAGTCCATGCGTTTTGAGGTACCCGATGCTAACAGTCCGAATGGTTCTTATGCAGGCGGTGTGTTCTTCAGCAAAACAGGAAGAGACTTATCAGGCTATAATGCATTGACGTTTTACATTAAATCAACTCAGGCAGCCACTATTGGTGTAATTGGTTTTGGAAATGATTTAGGAGAAAACAAATACCAGGTTACGATAAATGGTTTGCCTGTAAACAGCAACTGGAAAAAAGTTATCATACCAATACCTGATGCATCAAAATTGACTGCTGAAAAAGGATTGATGTATTATTCTACCGGTCCTGAAAATGGAAGAGGTTATACATTTTGGATTGATGAAGTAAAGTTTGAAAAACTAAGCGACTTGGCTAACCTGAAAGGATTGATCAATACCGGGCAAGACAAAGTGATTAATAACGTTGAAACAGGGGATAAGATTACCATTGATGGTATTCAGGCTTCTGTAAACCTGCCGAGCGGAGTAAATCAAAACGTAGCTATATCACCTTACTATTTTACATTTGTTTCTTCTGCTCCTGCTATTGCAAATGTTGATGCAAAAGGTTTGGTATCTGTAGTGGATGCAGGTACGGCCACCATCAAAGCCGTGCTCGGTAAAGACACAGCTACTGGTTCATTAAGACTTACTTCTACAGGTTTGCCAGTTGGCCCTACTACAAAAGCACCGGTTCCTGCACGCGATGCTGCAGATGTAATTTCATTGTACAGTAATGCCTACACCAATGTGCCGGTTGACACATGGAATGCACGTTATCAATTTTCTAATGTCGACGAATTTTTTATCAAAGTGCAGCAAGATGATGTAATACGCTACCGCAACCTCAATTTTGTGGGAATTGAATTTAAAACTCCTCCTGTGAACGCCTCGAGCATGAGTGGCTTCCACATAGATATTTGGACACCGGACGTTACTGCCTTGCCTAACAACTTTAAAGTGCTTTTGACTGATCTTGGCGCCAATGGTATATTTGGTGGTGGCGACGACAAAACACATGAAGTTACCATTACAGCTCCAACGCTGGTTTCAAATAATTGGGTAAGTATTGATATTCCATTCTCGAGCTTTACCGGACTTACAACAAGAGCAAACCTGGGGCAAATGGTACTTTCCGGCACACTCCCTAATGTATATATTGACAATGTATATTTTTATAAAATACCTACCCGGCCAACAGTTGCAGCACCCACACCTGTAAGAAATGCAGCTGATGTAATTTCCGTTTTTAGTGATGCTTATACTAACGTAGCAGGTTCGGATTTTAATCCTAATTGGGGACAAGCAACTGTAACAACACAAACACTAATTGCGGGTAATAACACTTTGTCGTATGCCGGATTAAATTACCAGGGTTTACAGTTTGGCAGCAATCAGAATGTATCAACAATGGGTTTTCTGCATTTGGATTATTACACCGTTAACTCCACCAGTTTAAAGGTATTCCTCATTAGCCCCGGCCCGGTAGAAACTCCATTCACATTACCAACTCCTACTACCGGCTGGAATAGTGTAGATATACCGCTGTCTGCTTTTTCACCGGTGGCGTTGAATAATTTGATTCAAATGAAATATGATGGCAATGGTGATATTTATGTAGATAATATTTATTTCTATAAAAACCCTGCGCCGCCTGCTACACCAACTGTTGCTGCTCCTACGCCAACAACACCGGCAGCAAATGTTATTTCAATATTCAGTGATGCTTATGCAAATGTTGCAGGATCAGATATTAATCCAAACTGGGGACAGGCAACTGTTGTAAGCCAATTACCCATTGCAGGAAACAATACACTTAAATATGCAGGGTTAAATTACCAAGGCCTTCAATTGGGAAGTAATCAAAATGTATCTTCCTACGGATTTTTACATCTTGATTTTTATTCTGCTAATTCCACCAGTTTAAAAATTTATCTCATAAGCCCCGGGCCGGTGGAAACCCCCTTTACACTTACTGTTCCCACAAACGGTAGCTGGACAAGTGTAAACATTCCTTTATCAGCTTTTGCACCCGTTAACTTAGCGGATGTAATTCAATTTAAGTTTGATGGAAACGGAGATATCTTTTTAGATAATATTTATTTCTATAAAACAAGCGGAGGAGGCGGAGGCGGCGCTTACAGCATAGATAAAACTATTGATTTTGAACCGGCCGGATTTGGAGCAGGCTGGACATGGAATGTATTTGAAAACGGTTCAAATCCGCCGGTAGAGTTTGTTGCAAACCCTAATGCATCAGGAATAAATACATCTTCAAAAGTCGCAAAATTCACAGCACTCCAGGTAGGTCAACCTTATGCAGGTTGTGAAACAGCACATGGCCAAATGGGAATTACCTGGGATCTTTCAGCTTCGAATTCCAAAATCAGAATTATGGTTTACAAAACTAAAATAAGCGATGTAGGTATAAAATTAGCTAATCCTGCCGGAGGCGCACAAGTCGAAATTAAAGTGGCTAACACTAAAATCAATGAATGGGAAGAGTTAACATTTGATTTTAGCTCACGCATTGGAAATGGGTTGGATGGGTCCACAAATATTGATCAAATTATATTGTTCCTTGATTTCAGCGCAAGGGCTGCTGATAATGTGATATATTTTGATAACATAAGATTCGGAAATTAAAATAATGCGGATTGTAAAAATAAAACGGGTAATCCTGCAAAAATGTTTTGAATATTTTAAACTCAACGAATAAAAATATTATTATGAGAAAAGAAATTAAAAATGCAGTCTTAGCAACGATAAGTTCATTCTTTCTGCTGCTGCTGCTGACAGGATGTGAAAGAGAAGCTGTACAAACACTGCCCGAAAGGAGTTGGGAATTGGTATGGAGTGATGATTTTACCGGTACCGCCGGCACTGCGCCGGATAATGCCAAATGGTCTTTTGATATTGGCACCGGCAACAATGGATGGGGCAATGCCGAACTGCAGCATTACACTAATAGAAGTTCCAATATACAGTTGGATGGCAGCGGTAAATTAGTCATCACTGCAAGAAGCGAATCGTTTGCCGGTTCCGGTTTTACTTCTGCAAGAATAAAAACCAAAGGTCTTTTTTCGCAAGCCTATGGCCGTTTTGAGGCAAGAATAAAAACACCAACAGGTCCCGGCATCTGGCCTGCTTTCTGGATGCTGGGTGCTAATATTGACACAAAGCCCTGGCCGCAGTGTGGTGAAATAGATATTATGGAGCAAAGAGGTCAGCAGCCGGCCATTACGCACGGTACTTTGCATGGCCCGGGATATTCAGGTGGTAATTCTATTGGTAAATCTTATGGATTAACAAACGGCAGGTTCGATGCTGATTATTATATCTATGCTGTGGAATGGGGCGAAAATTATATTGATTTCTTTGTTAATGATTTTTTATACCAGCGGCTTACACCCGATGATGTAACCGGGCAATGGGTATATGACAAGCCCTTTTATATTTTGCTCAATGTAGCAGTTGGCGGAAACTTTGTTGGCTTTCCCACATCCGGCACTCCGTTCCCGCAATCCATGTATGTGGATTATGTAAAAGTGTATAAGCAGAAATAGTTTTTTTTATTACATAAATGTTGATGTCAAAGTTTATGCTATTGACAAATGGGATTCTTATGCTTGAAATAGAACACGGATGACACGGATTAGAGGGATGAAAACGGATTTATTTCTTCATACTGAAATGCTCATTGGTGGTTTATAAAACTATCGGTGTTAATCCATTCAATCCGTGTCATCCGTGTTCAAAAAAAATATATGCAACAACTGTATAACGATACACTTGAAATGAAAAAGGAAACTACTCTTGAAGAAGTGAAAAGAGGTGATGAAGTTTTTTACAAAATCTCCAATGCGGATGCTATGCGTCCGTTTTTCATGAGTATTGTAAGCGACTCCAATCACTGGATGTTCGTTTCTAGCAATGGCGGCATCAGTGCAGGAAGAAAGAATCCCGATTTTGCTTTGTTCCCTTATTACACAGATGATAAAATAACCGAGTCGGCAGAAATTACAGGAAGCAAAACTATTCTCCGGGTTACCAAAAACAATACAACAGTTTTTTGGGAACCTTTTTCTGTTCGCAGCGAAGGCAGGTTTGCCGTAAGCAGAAATTTGTATCAAAATAAATGGTGTAATAAGATTCTGTTTGAAGAAATCAATCATGATTTGCAACTCAGCTTTCACTACGAATGGAGCAGCAGTGATTTATATGGTTTTGTAAAACAATCCGGGCTGCTTAATCTTTCGGGCGAATCAATAGAAATACAAATAGCAGATGGCTTGCAAAATATTTTGCCCTATGGTGTTCCTGCTGCTTTACAAACCACAACAAGCAACCTGGCGAATGCTTATAAATGGTCCGAATTGATTCCTGAAACAGGTCTCGGCATTTTTGCATTAAGTGCCATTATTGTTGACAAAGCCGAACCTGCTGAAGCATTAAAAGCAAATATTGCATGGAGTAAAGGATTGGAAGAACCAACTCACCTGCTTTCATCTTTACAGCTTCAGCAATTCAGAAAAAATAAAACTGTACTGCAGGAAGAAGATGTAAAAGGTGAAAAGGGGGCTTATTTTGTTATCAGCAATTTTACGCTTGAAGCAGGAGAAGAAAAGAAATGGATGACAGTTACCAATGTGAATCAAAATCATTCATCCATTATTGAGATTTCTGAACAGATTAGGAATGATAAGAATTTATTAGCTAAAGTTCTCAAGGATATACAAACAGGCACACAGCGTTTGCTGGAGTTAACAGGCGCCGCTGACAGTTTTCAATGCACGGCTGATGACTTGAAAGATACCCGCCATTATTCCAATGTGTTATTCAATATTATGCGGGGCGGCGTCTTTGATAACAATTATCAAATGGAGAACCGCGATTTCATCAATTATCTGCGCAAAGCCAATAAAAAAGTTTTTGCTAATGTCCAAACACAACTCTCACAACTAAAAGAAGAGTTTTCTTTGTTTGAATTGAAACGCATTGCAGAGCAATCAAACAACAGTGATTTTATTCGCCTGGCAACAGAATATCTTCCTTTGAAATTTAGCCGCAGGCACGGCGACCCGAGCCGACCATGGAATCAATTCTCCATTAATACAAGAAGCGAAATTGACGGCTTTAAAATTTTAGATTACCAGGGAAACTGGCGGGATATTTTTCAGAATTGGGAAGCATTGGCACATTCATACCCCGCTTTTGTTGAAGGAATGATTTCAAAATTTCTGAATGCATCCACCTTCGATGGTTATAACCCATATCGTGTTACCAAAGACGGTTTTGATTGGGAAACTATTGAGCCCGACAATCCCTGGTCGTATATCGGATATTGGGGCGACCATCAGGTTATTTACCTGTTGAAATTTTTAGAGTTTGCAGAACAACATCAGTCCGGCGCAATTGAATCTATGCTCGGCAAAAACAATTATGTATATGCCAATGTGCCTTATCGTATAAAATCTCATGATGACATTGTTAAGAATCCGAAAGACACAATAGAATTTGACCACCGAAATGAAAAGCGCATTCATAAACGCATAAAACAGATGGGTGCAGACGGCGCTTTGCTCACTGCTGCTGATGATGAGATTTATCATGTAAATTTTTTGGAAAAAATTCTGGCGACAATACTCTCCAAGCTTTCCAATTTTGTGCCGGAAGGCGGCATCTGGATGAATACTCAACGTCCGGAGTGGAACGATGCCAACAATGCATTAGTAGGCAATGGTGTTTCAATGGTTACGCTGTATTACCTCAGGAGGTTTCTGAAATTTTTACAACCTGTTTTTCAAAATGCATCTACAAAAAGTTTTTCAATATCTGCAGAACTGCATTTGTTTTTTACAGAAGTATCAAAAACGTTTTCAAGCAATTTGGATGTTCTTTCATCATCCATTGATGATGGTGACAGGAAAAAAGTAACGGACGCATTGGGTATTGCAGGAAGTAATTACAGAAATCAAATCTATGAACACCGTTTTTCAGGTGAGAAGAAAGAGATTGCTGCAAATGAACTTTCAGCTTTGGTGAATAATTCACTTCAGTTTATTGAACATTCCATCAAAGCAAATAAAAGACAAGATGAATTATACCATGCTTATAATTTGTTGAGTTTTGAAAAAGAAGGTTTATCAATTTCTCATCTCAGCGAAATGCTGGAAGGCCAGGTAGCGGTGTTAAGTTCGGGTTTTCTTTCAGCAGAAGAATCGCTAAAGTTGCTGGATGCACTGGAAAAAAGTTCGCTGTTTCGCCCCGACCAATACAGTTACATTCTTTATCCAAATAAAAATTTAAAGGGCTTTCTTGAAAGGAATTTTATTCCAAACAAATCGGTTGAAGAATCGCAACTGTTAAAAAAACTGGTTGCAGATAATAATGTTCAGATTATTGAAAAGGACATTAAAGGAAATTTTCATTTCAATGGAAATTTTAAAAACGCCAACGACCTGCATACTGCTTTGGATAAGCTTACCGATGCCAAATATAAAACCCTTGCAAAAAAAGAAAGAACACATCTTCTCAAGATTTTTGAAGATGTGTTTAATCATAAAGAATTTACAGGAAGGTCGGGCACTTTTTATGCATTTGAAGGCCTTGGCTCTATTTACTGGCACATGGTTTCCAAATTAGCATTGGCAGTACAGGAAACATGTATAAGGGCCATCAAAGAAAATGCAGAAGCCGAAACCATCGACCGGCTTGTTGACCATTATTATAAAATCAACGAAGGCATAGGTGTTCATAAATCGCCACAACTATATGGCGCATTTCCGATAACACCATACTCACATACTCCCTTCTATAAAGGCGCACAACAACCGGGCATGACGGGGCAGGTAAAGGAAGATATTCTTTGCCGCATAGGTGAGTTGGGTGTGTATGTGCTGAATAATAAAATAATTTTTAATCCGATGCTGCTTCGCAGAAATGAATTTTTGAAAGAGGCAGTAGAAACAGAAATGGTTGATGTTTTGTTACAAAAGCAAAAAATCGCTTTGCAGAAAAATTCATTGTTATTCACTTATTGCCGGGTGCCGGTTATGTATGTGTTGAGTGCGGATGAAAAAATAGAAATCGAAAGAAATGATGGTTCAAAAAATACATATAATAGTTTGGAATTAAATGAAGCAGACACGGCATTGGTATTACAACGAACAGGAGCTATTAAACAAATTACTGTGTTGTTGAAGGAAGCAAGATTCAGAAATTAATACCAACTATTATAAATAGTCCAATTAAGGCAATATAAAAATGAGGAATTGTATTATGCCGCCATTAATAACTTTCGAACCAAGTAATAACTATAAGCGGTATAAACTGTTTACAGTGAATAGAAAATTGATTGTTTGTTTTATACATCTCATTTGCATTACAGTAATGGCAAAGGCGCAACATAATTTTGGGTCGGTACAATTGTTTGAAACATCCGCAGGTGGTAATCAATTAACACCTGTAAATCAAACAAAACCTGCGGCAAACAGCATTCGGATTGTACTGAAGCCGCAAGAGAAATATCAAACCATCACCGGTTTTGGCGGCTCCTTTACTGAAGCATCGGCTTATCTTTTAAATAAACTAAGTGCTGCAAACCGTAATAAAATTCTGCAGGCTTATTTCAGCGAAGATGGAGCTAACTATTCACTTACAAGAACCCATATCAACTCCTGCGATTTTTCGTTGAGTAACTATGCGTATGCTATGGTAGCAGGCGATAAAAACCTCGAACACTTCAGCATTGATGAAGACCGAAAGGATTTGATACCGATGATAAAAGATGCACAACGATTTTCAAAAGAGGGATTTAAAATCATTGCATCACCATGGACAGCACCGCCCTGGATGAAAGATAATAATGACTGGCGGGGTGGGAAATTATTGCCACAATACAGGCAAACATGGGCGTTGTATTTTGAAAAATACATCAACGCTTATCAAAAAGAAGATATTCCTATTTGGGGCATCACTGTAGAAAATGAACCGCCGGGCAATTATAAGAATTGGGAAAGCATGCATTTTACTCCTGTGGAAATGACTGATTTTGTAAAAGATTTTCTCGGCCCTCATTTTGAAAAGAGTGGATTAGATAAAATTAAGATTCTTGGGTATGACCAAAACCGTGGCGAAGAACTGGAAAAATGGGCCAATGTGATGTATAAAGATGAAGCTTCTTCAAAATATTTTGCCGGCATGGCGGTACACTGGTATGCCAGCACCTATGATTTTTTTCCTGCTTCATTGCAGCATACTCATAAACTGGCGCCACAAAAACATTTGATAAATACAGAGGCATGTGTAGATGCGGAAGTACCCAAATGGAAAGATGATAATTGGTACTGGAGCAAAGAAGCAACAGACTGGGGATGGGATTGGGCAAGTGAAAAAGAAAAATACCTGCACCCCAAGTATGTTCCTGTGTATCGCTATGCAGGTGATATCATTGGTTGTTTAAATAATTATGTTGACGGATGGATAGATTGGAACATGGTGCTTGATAAACAAGGAGGCCCCAACTGGTTTAAAAACTGGTGCACTGCTCCTGTTATTGTTGACCCGGAGAAAGATGAAGTGTATTTCACACCATTGTATTATATCATGGCGCATTTCAGCAAGTTCATTCGACCCGGTGCTGTAAGAATTGGTTTTGAAAATCCTGATAAAGAAATAATGATAACTGCTGCTGAGAATCCGAATGGTTCTATAGCGGTGGTGGTGTTCAACTCCACTGAAAACGAAAAACAAATCAGGGTCTCTGTAAAAAATATTAATACCAACTGTACCATTTCGGCAAAAGCTATACAGACAATAGAAATAAAAAAATAAAACGATTGTTATGGCAAAATTTCAAACCAGCGCAAAAGATAAAATCCCTCTCAAACAAAAAATGGCATTCGGTGCCGGGCATTTAGTAAACAACTTACTACCCGGTTCACTTGGTGTATTCAGTTTCTTTTTGTTAACAGCATTTGGTATGGACCCCTTTCTTGCAGGTTTGCTTGGTGGATTGCCAAGAATTTATGATGCGCTGACCGACCCTATCATGGGTTTTATTTCAGACAATACGAAATCAAGATGGGGAAGAAGAAGGCCATATATTTTTGGCGGCGCTATTGCCTGTGGTGTCCTCTTTGCTGTGTTGTGGCAACTGAACCCTGAGAATACACAGATGTATAATTTCTGGTACTTCCTTATTTTATCATTGGTGTATTTAACGGCTAATACTATTTTCTCCACGCCGTTGATTGGTTTGGGATATGAAATGACATCAGACTATAATGAACGTACAAGGCTCATGGCCTTTTCACAAACCATCGGGCAAATAGCCTGGATGATTGTGCCGTGGTTTTGGGTCATCATTGCAGACCCTGATATTTTTAAAACACAAGCCGAGGGTGTAAGAAAGTTATCTATTGTTGTCGGGGCTATTTGTATTGCATTGGGTGTATTGCCTGCTATTTTTTGTAAGGAGATTGACCAGACACACCTTGAAAACCGGTCAGAACTCTCATTCAAAAATATTATGGCAAACCTGAAAGAACTCTTCCGCAATATTGTAAAGATTACCAAGAACAGACCGTTTATGCGGCTGTGCGGTGCTACTTTTTTAGTCTTCAATGGTTTTCAAATGGTGGCCTCTTTCAGCTTTTTCATTATTGTTTTTTATCTGTTCAAAGGTGATTATGGTGCTGCCGGTACATGGCCTGCATGGTTTAGTACAGTAAGTGCATTTGCTACAGCGTTTTTAGTAATACCGTTTGTGTCCTTCATGTCCACTAAGCTCGGAAAAAGAAATGCCTTTATAATTTCCACTGCACTTTCTATTGCAGGATATTTATTAAAATGGTGGGGCTTTCAGCCGGGTAACCCATGGTTGATGTTTATGCCTATACCGCTAATCGCATTTGGTATTGGCGGTTTGTTTACACTAATGATGAGCATGACGGCGGATGTATGTGATTTAGATGAGTTGCGAAACGGAATGCCGAGAAAAGAAGGAACATTCGGAGCCATCTATTGGTGGATGGTAAAGTTAGGCCAGGCATTAGCGCTAGTGACAGGTGGTTTAGTATTGAAGATAGTGGGCTTTAATCAGAATGCCGCTGTGCAAACGGCCGATACCATTATCAAACTTCGCATGGCAGATATTATTATACCTGCTGTAACTGCGGCGTTAGCTATTTGGATAATGTGGAAATACGACCTGAACGAAGAAAAGGCAAGAGAGATAAAAGAGGAACTGGTAAAGAGAAGAGGAGAATTATAATAATTATAAAATCAACTGTTATGTCATACAGAAAAGACCATATACTTTCTCTGCGGCCCGATGGCGAAAGCAGCTATGTGGCCGGTGAATCAGAAGAAGCGCTAAAAGATTTGTTTGCTGAAATTCTGGAAAACGGTGTTCATGGTTTTTGTTTTAGTTTATATGAAGAAGGACAAAAGCCCGGCGATATCATTTCTGAAGCACAGGTGAGAAGAAGAATGGAAATAATAAAACCGCATACCAAATGGGTCCGTTCATTTTCCTGCACCGAAGGAAATGAGTTTATACCCAAAGTGGCAAAAGAGTTTGGAATAAAAACATTAGTGGGTGCCTGGTTGGGGAATGATGATGAAATCAATCAGCGGGAAGTGGCAGGCTTAATCAAATTAGCAAAAGAAGGTTTGGTGGATATTGCTGCTGTTGGTAATGAAGTGATGTACCGAAAAGATTTAACGGAAGAGCAACTATTGAAGTTCATTAAAAAAGTAAAAGCAGAAATTCCGCATATACCGGTTGGGTATGTAGATGCTTATTATGAATTTTCGCACCGGCCTGCAATCACTGAGTTATGTGATGTCATACTTTGCAATTGTTATCCCTTCTGGGAAGGCTGTCCGTTTGAAAGCTCTTTGGATTATATGAAGCAGATGTATTACCAGGCAAAAGACGCAGCAAATGGTAAAGAAGTAATCATTACTGAAACAGGATGGCCTGGCATGGGAGAAAGTTTGAAAGGTTCAGTGCCTTCTGAAAAAAGTGCAAGAGATTATTTCATCAACACACAGTTATGGAGTGCCAATGAAAACATTCCCGTATTTTATTTTTCTTCTTTTGATGAATCATGGAAAGTGGGAGCAGAAGGTGTTGTAGGTGCTTACTGGGGCATTTGGGACAAAAATGAAAAGTTGAAGTTTTAGAAATCATACATTTTTTTGTTTACCGGCAAAAGATTTTCATGGCATCTTCCGTTGCGACGCTCCGTTCAACAGTAGTATTTCATGGCATCTTTTTTTAGCAGTTCTCAAGCCCGAAGGGCTTAAATATGAATAGCTCCGGGTGAAACCCGGAGAAAAAAGTAAGTGTACAACAACCCCAAAGGGGTTGAACAATTGATATAAGATAATAACAATAAAACCCCATCATAAAAATCAGCATAAAAAGTCCCGCATGAATTTTTTTCAACAGTTTAATTTACCGTTTGCAAAAGCAATTTGTTATTCGGGTTTCCGTGACGGGCAACAGCCGGGAGTAAACTATCCTTCGTATGAAGAAGTAAAAGAAGATTTATTGCTGCTGCAGCCTCATTGGAAATATTTACGCTTATATGATTGTGATGAACATGCAAGAACGGTGTTGAATGTTATCCGCAATGAGCAAATGGATTTCAAACTGATGATGGGCGCCTATATAGAAGCGGAGATGAATAATTTCGGTTGCCCCTGGGGTGGCGGTGTGTATGAAGAAGCACAATTGGAAGAAAACAGGAACAAGAACGATGAAAAAATTAAACGGCTTATTGAGTGGGCCAATGAATTGCCTGAAATTATTTTTTCATTATCTGTCGGTAACGAAGCCTGTGTCGACTGGACGGACCATTATGTTCCTGTAAGCCGGGTTGTTGAATTTACAAAGCAGGTAAAAAAAATTGCAAAGCAACCGGTTACTTTTTGCGAAAACTATGTACCCTGGCTCAATAAACTAAAGCCGCTTGCGGAGATAGTAGATTTTATTTCCATTCATACTTACCCGGTGTGGGAATACAAACATATTCATGAAGCCATAGAATATACCAATGATAATTATAATGTTGTAGCCGGGTTATATCCCGGCAAACCGGTAATTATTACAGAAGCCGGCTGGGCCACCAACAGCAACGGCCGTGGCATGCATCCCGAACATGTAAACGAGGAGAATCAGAAAGTGTATTACGAAGACTTGATGCAATGGTCAGAAAAAAATAATATACTCACTTTTTTCTTCGAAGCTTTTGACGAACGCTGGAAAGGCTCACCCGATCCTCTGGAGCCGGAAAAACATTGGGGGTTGTTTTATGAGGACAGGACGCCTAAAATGGCAGCAGAAAATTGGCGTTCCTTGACCGATATAGAAAGAAATAATATTGCTTAGCTTGGCAAACCCAACAACAGATTTCTTAGCTCCTCGAAATTGGTACCCTCCCTCAAGTTCGTTCACAGCCCCTCTCCTATAGATTTATAGCGCCAAACTAATACTTACAGATGACGCATTCTACAGAGTTTTGTATACGGTATTTTTAAACTTTGAGTATATTAACACGCTATTTGATTTATTGAACCGTAGTCGCCTTCACTTCTTACAAACGATCGATTGGTTAAGATTCTTTCTCATTATTTGAAAATCGTAACTATCTCTTTGAACTTCGTTAAAAAAATATAGCCGTATGAAGTTCTTTTGCATATTAAGAATTACAACATACTCAGACATGCAAAAGAATACAGGTTTATTGGTTTTTGTTTTTTTATTACTTACTCATTTCTCTTTTTCTCAAAAGACGGATAGTACAACTCGAAAAGTAGACAGTACAAAAAATATCAGTCATTTTTCAGGCTCGGTCGGTGTTACTCACAACGGCATTTCTTTAATACCTACTTTTTCTCTGGGTAAGCCGGCAATTACAATCATTCTGTCAACGGGTAAAGGAAAACTCAGTTTCGAACCGGATATACGATTTGCCCTGGAAGGCAAACCTTGGGGTTTTGTTTTCTGGTTTCGTTATAAATTACTAAATGCCGGAAAATTTAAAATTAATATCGGCGCACACCCCGCACTTAATTTCCGGACATTCCGGCTTCCGATGGATGGAGACTCTACAGATGTAATTGCAGTACGACGGTTCCTGGCCGGGGAAGTTTTTCCCAACTATCAACTTTCAAAAAATGTAAACATCGGCATGTATTATCTTTTCGCAAGAGGATTTGATAAAAATACAGCAAAGAATAATCACTTTTTTACGATCAACAGTAATATTTCAAACATCGAGCTTCCCGGTAAAATGCTCCTGCGGGTTAATCCGCAGGTTTATTATCTGAAGCAGGACAAGAGTGACGGATTTTACTACACCGCCACCGTAACCCTTGCCAGGAAGAAGTTTCCGCTTTCGGTTTCGGCTATAATCAATAAAACCATTAAGAGTAATATCCCCGGTAATAAAGATTTTGTTTGGAATGCAAGCCTGATTTATTCTTTCAATAAAAAATATAACAAAATATAACAGCCCGTATGAAATCCGTAAATTTATGGGAGATGAGTAAAGTTGAAACCATAGAAGAATTTTACAACAGGAAATTCGGCTGGCTGCCCGATAACCTGCGCAATGAAATCGGACATTTCAATGTTTTCCGGTTAGAACCTTTTGCAGGAGAAAACGCACGGCCCATTCCTTATAAACGTAGGGATTTTTTTAAAATAATGCTGGTAGAAGGAAACAGTGAAGTACATTATGCCGACAAAGTGGTGGAGGTAAAAAAACAAGCCCTTACTTTTTCTAATCCGCAAATTCCTTACAAGTGGGAACATTTGGATACCGTACGCAAAGGATTCTTCTGCATTTTTGATCAGTCCTTTTTTCATCAGTCCTTTTTTCATCAGTACGGCAACCTCTGTCAATATTCTGTTTTTCAATCCGACGGAACGCATATTTTCGAGTTGACCGATGAACAGGTAAAACAGACGGGTGCTTTGTTTGAGCGAATGTTTGAAGAACTCAATTCCAATTACGCACATAAATATGATGTGCTGCGCAACCTGGTGTTTGATCTGCTGCATTTTGCCATGAAGCTGCAACCCTCTGTTGAATCTGAAAAGCATCCGGTGAATGCTTCGCAAAGAATCGCATCCATGTTTTTAGAATTACTGGAGCGTCAATTTCCGGTTGATGAAAACCATCAAACACTCAGTCTTCGTTCAGCATCTGATTTCGCTAAACAGTTAAATGTTCATGTGAATCATTTAAACAGATCGGTAAAAGAAGCTACTGACAAAACCACATCGCAGATCATTGCAGAAAGAGTTTTGCAGGAAGCAAAAATTTTGCTGAAACACAGTCACTGGTCTGTTTCCGAAATTGCTTACACGTTGGGTTTTACTGAGGCATCGCACTTGAATAACTTTTTTAAAAAGCACGCCGGGTTAAGTCCGTTGAAGTTCAGAAATATCTGATAGCAGATTCATTTCTTTAATTCAGCATCCGATATTCATTGGGAGATTGCCCAACTTTTTGCTTAAACAAACGGGAAAAATGTTGAGGGTATTTAAAGCCCATTTCGAAGGCAATTTCATTTACCGTTTTATCGCTTTCAAATACCCTGCTCTTTGCTACTTCAATTGTTTTATTTTGCAAAAAATCTTTTGCCGATTGCCCGGTTTCTTTTTTAATTAAATCGCCAAAATAATTGGCCGAAAGATGCAGCTCATCCGCAAAATATGCCACCGAAGGCAAGCCAATGCTTTGTGGTTTATCCGATGAAAAATAGTTATTCAATAAATCTTCAAATTTTTCTAAAACACTTTTGTGTGCAACATCTCTTGTAATAAACTGACGATCGTAAAAACGTTCACAATAGTTTAGAAACAATTCAATATTAGAGGCAATAAGTTTTTTACTGTGCTTATCAACGGGTTGTTTTAATTCAAACTCTATTTTAGCAAAACAGTCCAAAATCATTTGTCTTTCATCGTCAGAAATATGCAGTGCTTCGTGGGTTTGATAATCAAAAAATTTATACGACTGTATATTTTTTCCAAGAGATGTACCTATTAAAAAATCAGTATGAAAAATTAATCCAAAACCCATGGGCTGATACACCACCTTAGGGTTTTCAAAACTTACAGATTGACCCGGTGCAAAAAATACCAATGTGCCTGCCTGATAGTCGTAGTAATGGCGACCGTAAACCATATCGCCACATTTTACATCTTTCAAAATAATACTATACAATCCATATTGAAATTTGATGGTTTCCGCATCGCCCCAATCTCTCGGGCTGGCCTTTGAGTAATCAATCACACTCACCAATGGGTGAAGCGTTTTGGTATTATTGGCAGCGTTGAACACATTAACGTTATCAATGTTTATAAGCTTTTCCATCGTTGGTTCTTTTGAAATTCATTCAAAATTAAGATTTAAAAAATGCCATTCTTCGTTTTAATATTAGAATCAGTAAAAATGGTAGAATAAGCAGTAATTTTTATAACCTTTTGTACATTGAAAGCAATGATATTTGTAGAGTCAAATTTCAGTAATCATGAAAAAAATATTTTCAACAGTCTCAATCATTGTGCTGCTGCTTCAATTTTCTATTGCACAATCAAATACCAACGACTCAAAGGCCACCCAAGAAATAATCCAACTGTCCAAAGACAAATGGCAATGGATGGCAGATAAAAACGTGAACAAACTTGAACCACTCTTTCACAGTACTGCAAAATTTGTGCACATGAGTGGCACATGGAAAAAAGATGAAGAATTAGAAATTATTAAAACGGGAAGTATCTGGTATAAAGAAACTAAAGTACATGATACAGCAATAGAACTGGTTGGAAAAACAGCCGTGGTTTGGAGCAGAATTACACTGGTAGCAAATGTTAGAGGAAATGATGTATCAACTGAATTTACCGTAACTGAGGTCTATCAAAAACAAAAGAAGGATTGGAAAATGCTGGCTCTTACTTTTAGCAGTGTGAGAGATACCCATCAGATAAAGAAATAACAACTAATTAAATAGAAATAGCTCAATCTCTTTTGGATTGGGTTGAATAAAAAAACAACATCATGAAAAAATCATTTTTTAGTCTCTTCGCATTCATTTTAATTTCCGCAAATGTTTTTGCACAAAATTCGGTTGAAGAAGAAATAAAAAACCTCTCTAAAAATAAATGGCAATGGATGGCCGATAAAGATGTAGATAAACTTGCCAAACTGTTTGATGAAAAAGCGATGTTTGTACATATGGGCGGCTCTTGGGGAAAAGCACGGGAATTAGATATTATTAAATCAGGCTTCATACACTACAAAAAAGCCGATGTGCATGAAGTATTATCGCCGATAATTATAGAAAATACTGTCATTCTACTCAATAGAATTACGCTAATTGCAGTTGTGGGCGGAAATGAAGTAAGCAATCCATTCATGGTAACTGAAGTGTACGTTAAAGTTGGTAATGAATGGAAAATGGGTTCACTATCGTTTAGCAAGTTACTTGGTCAGTAGAGAAGACGCAATATTTTATTGACGAAAAAGCAAAAGAAGCAGAAACGGAATTGAAGCAATGGTTGCAAAAAATTGAAGTGCTTTGAGTTCATAAAAAATCCTTCGCTCAACTTAGCCGATTAAAACCGGGAATAGCAGAAATTCTCAATTATTATTTGATTGGTATAAGTTATTGTTTGATTGGCCTAATCATTGTTGGAAAAGATTAATTAACTTCAATTTTTAAAACAATTTCCTCAGAAATTTTACCATCATGGCAATTATAAATTTAAACATCAACGGAAAAAAGCAACAGGTAGACGTTGACCCCCAAACACCTTTGCTTTGGGTATTACGTGAACACTTAAATCTTACCGGCACCAAGTACGGATGCGGAATTGCCGCTTGCGGAGCCTGTACAGTTCATCTCAACGGAACAGCTGTTCGCTCTTGCCAGTTACCGGTTGCTGCAATCGGCGCTAAGGCAATCACCACCATTGAGGGGTTATCCGAAAAAGGAGATCACCCGGTGCAAAAAGCCTGGCTTGATCATGATGTAGCACAATGCGGTTATTGTCAAACGGGGCAAATCATGTCTGCAGCGGCATTATTAAAAACAAACCCGAAGCCAACGGAAGCTCAAATTGAAGCAGCTATGACAGGTAATATTTGCCGATGCGGCACTTACCTGCGCATAAAAGACGCCATCAAATCAGCGGCAAAACAGAAATAATATTGTGGTAAAAAACCATTCACAAATTCAAAGAATTAACAATGGAAAAAAATATAACTGTACGCAGCAGACGTTCATTTCTAAAGTCAACACTTCTTGCAGGCGGTGGGCTTATGATCAGCTTCCGCGGATGGTCTCAACTCAGCCTGGAGGATAAAGTAAGTGAAATTGATCTGCCGGAACAATGGTTTGAAATAACCGGCTATATCAAAATCACGCCGGATAATATTATAAAAATACTCTGCCCTAACCCGGAATTTGGTCAAAACGTAATGACCTCACTTCCTATGATTGTAGCAGAAGAGTTGGATGCGGACTGGCAAAAAGTAGTGGTAGAAATGGGGCCGCACGACAATGTAAAATTAGGACCGCAATTTACCGGCGGTAGTAATTCTGTAAGGATGTATTGGAAACCACTCCGTGATGCGGGGGCGGCGGCAAGACGTATGTTGATAGACGCCGCGGCTCAAACATGGAGTGTACCTCCGGAAGAAATCACATCAAAAGCAGGAGTGCTTTATCATGAAAAAAGTGGTAAATCAGGAAAGTATGGAGAATTTGCATCAAAAGCATCAGGCTTAGCCATACCAAAAGGAATAAAGCTAAAAGATGTACAGAATTTTAATGTAGTACGAAGCTCAAAGAAAAATGTTGAAGGCTTAAAAATAGTAACCGGCAAACCTCTTTTTGGATCGGATTATACACAGCCGGGAACATTGATTGCCATGATTGAACATCCGCCAGCATTTGGAATGAAATTGAAATCTTTTGATGCGTCTGAAACATTAAAAATGCCCGGTATCAAAGATGTTTTTAGCATGAAACTATATGAAGATGGATATGAACAAGCCGGTTTCGATACAAGAACATTTAATGATTTGCTGGTAGTAGCAGGCAAAACCACCTGGGAAGTTATGAATGCCCGTAAAAAACTAAAAGTAAACTGGGAGCCTATCAGCGAAACCAAAGAAACGATTGCAGGCAGAGGTGGAAAAAAAGAGATTACTGTTCCTGCCGGGCTTGAAAGCACAAGTACCCACTTAGCAAAAATGGCTGAATACTCAAAAAAATCAGCACAGGAATTACGAAAAGATGGAGACCCGGAAACGGCATTTAAAAATGCGGCACAAGTTATAGAACGCACCTATACTGCACCGTTTTTGGCACACAACTGTATGGAGCCCATGAATTCCTTTGCCCATGTTACAGATGAAAAAGCTTTGTTCGTGGTACCTCATCAGGCGCCGGGTTGGATAGAACCTACATTATCAAAAATTTTAAATCTGCCGGCCGATAAAATTGAAATCCAAATGATGCGGATGGGTGGAGGGTTTGGCCTCAGAGCATACGGACATTATATTACAGAAGCGGCCCTCATTTCTAAAAAACTAAAAGCACCTGTCAAACTTGTTTACAGTCGTGAGGATGATATGACTTATGGTATCTATCGTCCTATGTACACAGCTACTTACCGGGCTGCGCTGGATGCTAATAAAAATTTAATCGCTTTTCATGTAAAAGGAGGTGGTATTCCTGAACATCCCGTTCATGCAAACCGGTTCCCTGCCGGCGCAGTTGATAATTACCTTGCCGAAGGTTGGGAAATACCATCCAACATAACAATCGGAGCATTCAGGGCGCCACGATCAAATTTTAATGCAGCGGCAGAACAATCTTTCTTAGATGAATTGGCAGAAGTGATGGGTAAAGATCCTATAGAGTTCAGACTTGAATTATTGAAAAGAGCCAAAGAAAATCCTGTTGGTAAAAACAATGATTATGATGCTGACCGATATGCAGGTGTATTGAAATTATTGAAAGAAAAATCCGGTTGGAATAAACCGGAGAATAAAAAATACAGTCGCGGTGTGGCAGCTTATTTCTGTCATAATTCTTATGCGGCACATGTAGTGGATGTAGTAAAAAGAGATGGACAACCTTATGTGGAAAGAGTTTTTAGTGCGGTAGATTGCGGTATTGTAGTAAATCCGGATGCAGCTATTAATATGGTACAGGGCGCCGTTGTAGATGGAATCGGAAATGCATTTTACGGTGGGTTAACACATAAAGATGGCGTAGCAGAACAGAATAATCTGAACCGCTACCGGATTATACGTATGCGGGAAGCTCCAAAGAAAATAGATGTTCATTTTGTACAAAATGATCTTGATCCAACAGGTCTTGGTGAACCGCCGTTCCCGCCGGTATTTGGCGCTGTGGCCAATGCAATATATAAAAACACCGGGAAGCGATACTATAACCAGCCCTACCTGAATGAGGCGTTGCAGCTAAATAATAAAAAGGCTTTTTGAGTATTGAACAGCAGGGTAGTTGGTAAAATAACGGGTATCCGTTACACAGAAGCGATGGGAACGTCAACAGGGCTCTGATCTGACCAATAGTGATTGGAATAGTTTCGAGTTATAACGGCAGTACTTTCTCTGTCACAAGTTGTATCTAATTGCCGATGCTGCACCTTTCTTTTTTGTGTGAGCAATTGATTTGTTGATATACTTTTCTCTTATTTCATCGGGTGCCACTTCTCCATTAAAACCATATCCAATTTTTGTTTGTCCGTGCCTTTTTGCTTTTGGAGTAAACCCTCTTTCTTTCTCATACCATTCAGTAACTTCAAAAACTTCTACAACAAGTCCTCTATATTCACTTAAAATATATTTCAAGTTTGGCAGCTTTTCTTTTTTAATTGTCCAAGTTTCTTTTGTTGCTTTGTATATACTGCTTTCCCCTTTTCCTCTTTCATACTTTTTATTTATGTTGATAAGGATACAGTTGCTGTCAATTTTGTCTAACGGTTCGGCGTTGTAAAGTCTAATAATTTCCTCCGAAGTCATAAGTCCTTTCCCTATTGAGTTATATCCGCCAACTTTATTAGAAAGCATAATACCGCAATAAGTTAAAGCGTCAATTAATGAAGCCTCAATTTGAAATGCTTCAAACTCTGTCAAACCGTGTCGTACAATAATGTGCCCAACAGTCTGACCGCTTGTATTAATTTCTCTTATTTTATCATACTTAGCATTTGTTGTGTCTAAGTCTGTCAGAGCACAACTCAAATGATCGAATACTCTATTTTCTAACCCTTTCCCTACATAAAATGGCTTATTGTCTGTCGGGTCTATAAGGATATAAACATAGTAATTTAGTTGTTGTCTTGTTTTCTCGTCAAACATTAGGGAGTGTCATTTAAGATTGCATACAACTCAATCATTCGATCAATATTTCTGCCATTGAAACCGGCAATAAAGCCGCTTTTTACAGCGGCTTTATTGTCACGCATATATTCTTTCTACCGCGTCTTTAAATTTTTCCATTACTACTTTTCGTTTCAAGGAAAGCTTGGGTGTCATCTCGCCGTTCTCTACACTCCATTCATTGGTAAGCAGTTCAAACTTTTTAATCTGCTCTACATGATTAAAATATTTATTAAAACTCTCTACCAAATCTTTGTACATATCCAGCACTTTTTCATTGCGTACCATTTCTTCATTGGTGGTAAATATAATATTGTTATCGCGGCACCATTGCTGCAGGTTGGGGAATGACGGCACGATCAATGCTCCTACAAATTTTCTTTCGGCTCCTACTACCATCACCTGCTCTACATACATCGATTCTTTTAATTTATTTTCTATGGGCAGTGGAGCTACATATTTACCGCCGCTGGTTTTAAACAATTCTTTTTTGCGATCCGTTATTTTTAAAAACTGCTTATACGGGCTTTTCTCATTCGGTACCAACATACCTATATCGCCGGTATGATACCAGCCATCGGTAAATTCGGCGGCGGTAAGATCAGGTCGTTTATAATAACCTTCCATTACATTGGGTCCTTTGCAAAGTATTTCACCATCTTCGGCAATTTTTACTTCTACATCGGTAATCAAAGGACCTACGGAGCCAAACATCCGGCCGGGTTCATCGTAGCGGTTTACACTTATTACCGGCGAGGTTTCCGTTAAGCCGTAACCTTCCATAATAGGAATACCCGCGGCCGTAAATATTCTTATCAGTCTTACCTGGCAAGCGGCGCCGCCGGTTACAATACATTTTAAATTACCACCGAGGCCCTCTCTCCATTTACTGAAAATAATTTTATTGGCTAAGCCCAATTGAATTTTATAACCGATACCCTGACTTTTATTTATTTCAAATTTTTCGGCAAGACTGTGTGCCCAAAAAAACAATTTCTTTTTTATACCGGTAAGCTCAGCGCCTTTCAGCATTATTTTATCGTACACTTTTTCCAGCAAACGCGGTACGGTGGTAAACAGGTGGGGTTTTACTTCTTTCAGATTATCACCTATTGTATCCAAACTTTCGGCATAATAAATAGAAACGCCGCGATACAAATACAGGTAACTCACCATGCGTTCAAAAATATGATTGAGCGGTAAAAAACTCAGGCATCGCATATTTTCGCCGGGAGGAAAACAGGGAATGCTGGCCATTACATTACTCAAAATATTTTTATGACTGAGCATTACACCTTTGGGCGTACCTGTCGTACCTGATGTGTAAATAATGGTAGCTAAATCTTCGTATTTAATTTTAGCGGCAATTTCAGTTACGTTCAGTATGGCCGGTTCCGACGATGCATTCAATACATCTCTCCAATGCCTTGAATTAGCAACATGCTCAAAAGAAAAAATTTCTTTTAATGACGGAATACGGTCTTTAATACTTGCTACTTTATTAAACGTATCGGCATCATTTACAAAAACCATTTTTACCTGCGCATCATTCAGCACAAACTCCAGTTCATTTACATTGATGGTGGGGTAAATAGGTACAAGCAATGCACCGACCTGTTGTACTGCCAGATCCAGTAAGAGCCACTCGGGTCTGTTTTTACAAAGTATGGCTATCTTATCTCTTCCCTCGGGAGTCATATCGCCGCTGCTGATACCCATATTTAATAAACCCGCCGCCAGTTTATCCGTAATCTCTTTTACTTCTGCGGTACTGTAAGTGCGCCATTTACCGTTTTCTTTGCCGGCAAGCATATCGGGCAGCCCTCCATTTTTTTCTAAATGATACTGCAGGCAATCAAACAATCGTTTTGGTTCTGTCATATACAAATCGCGGTTTTATTTTTATTTAGCGGAAAATATTAATTCCGGCAATTTCCTTCTTCCATATCACAAACTTTTCGGAAAGCGCACTGCAACTCCTGAACTTATAATTTATAATTCTCAATTATAAATTATCTTCCCGCTTCCTTGTCTCTTTTCAATTTCTCATATTCTTTTTCTACCATATCCTGTTTGCTGTCGCCATAAGCATCAAAATACTGAAAAGCCAAGCCAAGACCCCAACCTAACATAGGCCATACAGGCCAAGGCAATCTTCCGCCAATGCCGTGACGTCCGGTGGTAAACCACCAAATGACCCACAAAAAACTATTAATAACAAAATAGCTGATCAGGCTTTTTCTGAAACCTGCTCTTTTGCGGGCCAGCCTCCAAAGTTGTTCATCTCTTTCTTCCATAAAAAAGGTTTAGGCAAACAAATTAGTTAAAAACAAGATAACAAAAAAAATCCATGCGTAACCGGCACGGACTTTTAATTATTTTTTGAAAAGGATTCGGCAAAGTAGAGGAACCGTTATTCAATCTTCCCATTTCAAATACTAAAAATGAAGACTGCAGCTATTAGTCGGAATTTCTCAACCTCTCTTGGGGCAGTCCCCTTAAGGCAATTGGTATTGCTGAAAAAAATCCCAAATCAAATTGTTGGCATTTATTACGGTTGATGGCGTATCACTATTGGGTCCGCCGGGTAATCCGCCCGGCCATCCATGTCCGCCGTCTTTGGTCAAATAATATTGAATGGAAACATTACCGTTACAGTTAGTCCATTTTGTAAGCTTGTACTTATTGTCATTAACTACAACTTGTGCAACATTTGTGCAAGTATTTTTTAAAGACCAAACATTCATTACCGAGTCTAATGGCGGCATATACACACCTTGTGTTCCTGTACCATTAGGCATACCTCCCAGGTAAGGTACGTTGTTGTCCAACACTGAATGCATATGTAAAACAGGAACCGGTCTGGTAGGGTTACAAACAGGAGCCACCATTGTACAGCCATTTGGAGCTATTGCTGCAATTTTGTTGGACAGTTCGCAAGCAAGTCTGTATGCTAACATTCCGCCATTTGAATGTCCCGTTGCATATACTTTTTTTTGATTTATCTTATAAACTGAAACTAATTTATCAATAAGTAAGCTAATAAACTTTACGTCATTAATATTTTGTGCGACCGCATAATCACAACAGCCACCGGCATTCCAAGACCTTGCCTTTAAAATTCCCGTACTTTGTACACCTTCAGGGTATACAACAATAAATTTTGCCGCATTTGCCTTTTCTGTAAGTTTATTAGTCGATTCAAATTGGCTTGCACTTCCGCCGCCGCCATGCATTGCAATAACTAATGAAAAGTCTGAGGCTTCATAATAGTTAGGGGGCAAATTTAATGTGTAGGTTCTTTCTAAACCATCAACAGTCATTGTTTCGGTAAAACGGTAAACATTGTCAGGAGAAGGGGTATTATTTTTTTTACAAGAATGTAAACCTGTTGTAAAAAATAATACTGTGAAGAAAAGACAGCTTTTCATGTGTATAAACTTTTTACTTTGGATTTTAAAAAATGGCGACGGTTTAATCAGCTTTAAATTAAATACTCTGCCGGAGTATGTAATGACACACAACATAAAACGAATTTTAAGGAAGCTTATTGTGAGAAGAATAGCCGCTTAAAATTCACGCCGGCAAACCTATTTACTGCTGTAATATTGGCCGGCGGGCATTTTAAATATCCTGTTTTTCTGAAAACTGTCGAAGGCGGCGTATTGCTGCGCATTGGTTTTCGTCCAGTTATCGTAAGCTGCCAGGTTTTCTACCGTACCAAACAGCCATTGGTTATAAGCTTCAAACAAACCGGCCTGCAGTAATTGGCGGTGGTAATCAAATAATTTATGCGGGTACCTGTTGCCGGCGTTATGAAACCAATCTAAAATAAACCGGGTGCGAATCATGGTCAGGGTTTCCGTTGTTATACCTCTTGATGCCAATGAGGATTGTTTGTTCAACGAATTGAGGAAAGCTTTGGAAAAATCATTTTTATTTTTTTCCTCTCCTTTCAGCAGGTCGGCTTCGGCAAATGTTTTTTCTTTATACGCATCATACAATAATTTTTTAATGGCCACGCCGCGTTCAGAAAGGCTTTCCATGTTTACAAAGATTTCGCCGTACACCAGGCACCACACTTTATCTTTTGTAAAAAAATAATGCATGGCGGCGTTATAATAATTACCGCTGAAACCCGGATCGACTTCTATTCCTTTTTCCCACTGATCAATGGCTGAGTAATCTTTCGTAGCCCATAACAACTCACCATACTCGCTGTACAATGGACCGCTGTTCGGAAATTTTTTCAACGCCTTTTTGTACATCCTGTCACAATCCTTTACCTGCTCCAGCGCTTTGTATACATTACCGGCTATCTGAAAAGTCATTACATCCGCATCGGGTCTTTCTATTAATTCTTTTACACCGCTCAATGCTTTTTCATAATCTCTTTTAAGATAAAAACACTGGGCCAGGTCTTTTTGCAGCTCTAAACTTTTGCTGTCCTGCTGCAGGGCACGGTTCAGTACCAGGATGGCATTGTCAAAATCGCCGGAACGCATAAAGGTTTTTGCCGTTGCGTGCAGCGAGGCTGCGTCATCCTGCGCAAAAACATTTAACGTAAAAAAAACTGCGGCAGACAGAAGTAATACTATTTTCTTCATTTTGTAAAATTAAATCAAAAAGGCATTGGTTAAAACGCCCGGCTGCAAGGTTACGAATTATTTATGAGTTGATTTGTTAATGTAGAGAAATGAAAGCCTAGCGATTTTATTATTTATTGATAAAATCGAAATGCGTTTATATCAAATGCGTCAACAAACCATCTCGTAATTTAGGCTCAAACCAAGTGCTCTTGGGCGGCATTACATTACCGCTATCGGCAATATCAAATAGCTGTTGAATGGTTACAGGATGTAAACTGAAAGCCACTTTCATTTCGCCGCTGTTTACTCTTTTTTCCAACTCGCCCAAGCCGCGTATACCGCCTACAAAATCAATACGCTTATCGGTACGCTGATCTTCTATGTCTAATAATTTATTTAAAATATTATCCGATAAAATAGTTACATCCAATACACCGATAGGATCGGTAGTGTAGGTTCCCTTTCTTGCAGTAAGTATGTACCATTGTTTATCAATATACATTCCAAACTCATGCAGCACGGCGGGTTTTACCGGTTCGGGACTTTGGGTTATGGTAAAATCGTCCTGCAAGGCCCCGAGAAATTCCTGTACGGAATGATCGTTCAAATCTTTTACTACGCGGTTATAATCCATAATGGCCAATTGGCTTGCCGGGAAAATAGTAGTTAAAAAGAATTTTGCTTCGCTACTGTCAGGCATCGCCTTACTTACTTTGGCCGCACTGGCAGCACGATGATGGCCGTCGGCTATATAAGTACAATCCACTTTTTTTGCAAAAAGATTTGTAATAGAGCTAACAATGCCCGCCTCATTCACCGCCCAAATAGTATGTGTAATACCATCATCCGCAATAAAATTGTAAACGGGCGGGTAGGCGGTTTTCCATCCTTCAATCAAATCATCTATTTCTTTTACATTTTTATAAGCCAAAAAAACATTACCCGTTTGCGCCTTAATAGTTTTCATGTGGTCGATACGATCTTTTTCTTTTTCGGGGCGGGTAAACTCATGTTTCTTAATAATATCATTAAAATAATCCTCTACCGATGAAGTGCAAACCAAACCGGTTTGGCTGCGACCTGACATCACGAGTTGATAAATATAGTAACAGGGTTTGTCTTCCTGCAGTAAAGTAGCTTCCTTAATAAAGCGTTGTAAATTTTCTTTTGCTTTTTCATACACGGGTGCGCTGTGTGTATCTGTATCGGCGGGCAAATCCACTTCACTTTTTGTTACATGCAAAAAAGACAACGGGTTATTCTTTACGGCTACCCTTGCTTCATCGGAGTTCAGTACATCATAAGGCGGCGATGCCACTTGTTTTGCAAAATCAGGATTGGGGCGGATTGCTTTAAAGGGAGAGATGAGTGCCATAGTATTTCTATTATCCGGCAAAATAAAAGGTTTTGCGGGGTTTCCCCAAAAGGATAATAGAAGCTAAAAACTTTTACCAAGGGCAAACCCAATCCAGGGTGTTACTCCATATTTGTTAAATGCCGGTGTAATGCCTGCTTTCAACATCACATTATTCTTTAAATGCTTTCTATAATAAACTGAGGGTAATACGCTGGTAAAATTATCTCCGTTTGTATTGTTTTCTTTAGTAAATATTTTTCCATCAATTTTTGCCCACGTAATTCCAAGACCCGCTTCGATAAATGAATTTTCTGTTTTTAAAGGAAAGAGGAAGTTTATACCCGCGGGAATAGTCATGTATAAAGCCTTTTCCGTATAAAATCCCAAACCGATTCGGAACCCGATGCCCGGTTCTTTGGTAAGCTGTCGTTCATAGCTAACAGATCCAAACAGACCTGTTCCGCCCGCTTCGAGGTACAAATAATTTCTTTTGAAATCTTTTTGCGAAAAAGCGGATAGTCGATAAAAGTAGGAAAATAAAAACAGAAAAGAATGATGCAGAAAGCAGTAGAGTTCTTTTCATAAACATTTTCGGTTTGAGGAAATGAATTGGCTCTTATGAAGTTAAACTATATAGTCGTAATATTTTCTTAACACTTCAAAAGGAATCGTTAAAATCAAAACAATTTAAATCAATGAATGCTCATCGATATATAAACGAAAATCACGGGTTAAACTATTACAACTATCCCGAAAACACCTACGCAAACCTCTCAGCAAACTCCTTCATCAAATCGGTTATAGCTTTTACACTTTCCAAACCAAGCGCATTGTACATAGAAACCCTGAAGCCGCCTACACTTCGGTGGCCTTTCACTCCGTACATGTTTTCAGCTTTACACAAATCCAAAAATTCTTTTTCTAATTTTTCATCTTCCATTACAAACACTGCGTTCATATGGCTGCGGTCTTCCTTCGCTACTACGCCTTTAAATACAGGCAGGCTGTCCAATACGGAATAAAACAATTCCGCTTTTTCATTATTTATTTTTTCAATGGCCGCTACGCCGCCTTTATTTTTTAACCAACGCAGTGTAAGCATGGCAACATATACCGCAAATACCGGCGGCGTATTCAGCATGCTGCCTTCTTTTATATGATTGCGATAGTCGAGTATAGTAGGAATAGCGGCGGTTACTCTTCCCAAAATATTTTTATTTACTACTACTAAGTTTACACCCGCGGCGCCCATATTTTTTTGTGCGCCGGCATATATCAAATCAAATTTATTAAAATCGAGCCGGCGGCTCAGTATATCGCTGCTCATATCGGCTACCAGCGGCACGCCGCAATCGTAGGGCATTTTTTTCCACTGCGTACCGGCAATGGTTTCATTGGTAGTAATATGCAAATAAGCCGAAGCGGGATTTACAGTAAGTTTTTTCGGAATGGTAGTGTAATTGGTATCTTTTGAAGAACCGGCAATCTCCACATTACCAAACAGCTTCGCTTCTTTAATTGCTTTATCGGCCCAGGTACCTGTTTGTGTGTAAGAAGCTGTTTCATTTTTATTGAGCAGGTTCATAGGTACCTGCATAAACTGCGTAGTAGCGCCGCCATGCAAAAACAATACTTCGTGGTCGCTGTCCAATTCCATTAATTCCTTTACCGTACTGATGGCCTCATTCATTACATTTTCAAACAAAGGCGTACGATGTCCTATTTCTAATATAGATAATCCTGAATTATTGAAATTAAGAATGGCCTCACTCGCCTTCTCAAAAACCTCGGCAGGCAAAATAGAAGGGCCTGCGTTAAAATTATAGATTCCCATTGATAATCTGTCGTTTAACTGAATTACTAAAAACTACTAATAAATGTAAAATTAGTAGTAACACCGTGTATTCACTATTCCAAAACAAGATATAAAACTACTAAAAGCTACTAAAAAGTATAAAATTAGTAGTTTTGGCTAAAATATTTAGAAATGAAAAAGCCGGAACCGGTTCCAAAAATAAGATTTAGTACTGAGGAAAACATACCTGCATTATTAGAAATACTTACAAACGCTGAACTTGCGAAAGAAGTAAACGAAATTGAAAAGGATTATCCTTATTGGGAAAAATTCAAATACAAAACGAAACATCTTAAGTTTAATCAAGAAACATATTGGGCTTTTCTTAAAATTAAAAGAAAAAGCACTTATCAAATTATTAAACTTGCTTTCGGTGAATTATTTGAATTCAACTATAATACGACTTCAAAAATATTAAGGCAATTGCATGAATTTGATCTTCAGTTAGGCGGCTCTTTTGAAGGCAGAGATACGATCCCCGAAGATGAAAAGAACAGGTATTTAATAAGTTCTATAATGGAAGAAGCTATTGCTTCCAGTCAACTGGAAGGTGCAGTAACAACAAGAGAGATCGCAAAAGACATGCTTCGGTCTGAAAGGGCTCCGAGAAATATTTCAGAACAGATGATACTGAATAATTATTTAACTATAAAACATATATCATCTTTAAAAAATGAAAACCTCAGTTTAGATTTAATCAAGCAATTACATAAGTCAATAACGAAAGATACATTTAAAGACAAATCGTCGGAAGGGTTATTTAGGGATAATGACGATGTTAAAGTAGTAGATGAAATTACTAACGACGTATTCTATCATCCCCCTGAATTTAAACTGGTAGAGGATTTGATGAAAAAAGTATGTGATTTTGCAAACAGGACAAACAGCAAAGAACATTTTGTTCACCCTGTTTTGAAAGCAATCATACTGCATTTTTTTATAGGATATATCCACCCTTTTAAAGACGGCAATGGCAGAACCGCAAGGGCTCTATTCTATTGGTATTTAATAAAATCAGGTTATTGGTTAACTGAGTATATATCAATTTCAACCGGCATACTTAGTGCCAGAAGCCAATATGCAAAAGCCTATTTGTATACCGAATATGATGAGAACGATTTGACTTACTTTCTGGATTATAATCTGGATGCAATGGAAAAGGCCTTATTGGGATTAAAAAATTATATTAAACGTAAAGTGGATGAAAAAAAACAGATGCATCAACTATTGGATTTTGAACTGTACAATAACAGGCAAATTGACATTATAAAAGAGTTTATCAATAATCCCAATAGAATAATGGATATTAATCAACCGAAAAATAAATTTGATGTGTCTTATCAAACAGCCAGAGCCGACTTACTTGATTTGGAGAAAAAGGGTATTTTAAAATTGCGAAAAATGAAAAACAAATTTTTGTTTGTAAAATCAGAGAAGTTTGATATCAATTTGAAAAAGAGCGGTAAGTGAAAATTATTCTTCTCTCCCGCTGATCTTTCCGTTCTTCCAGGCAGCATTAAGTTCTTCAAATTCTTTCGCATCTTCTTCAGTCAGTTCTTTATTACTGAGTATTGTCAAATCAGGTTGACCCGCATTTACCCAAGCGGTGTACCAAAATGATGCGACGGCATAAATGGATTGCTGAAAACGTCGTTCCGTCATTCCTTTTAATTTGACATCGTACGCAAGCGTAAAAGCGGAAGAGTATTGACGAATCGTGACACCGTTTCGTTCTTCAAATGCATATTTTCTATCCGGTGGAAATTCTTTTGTCAATTCTCTCTCCATACTTAGTACAGAATCCGCGGCGGCGGCGCTTTCTAAAATTCTTTTCCAAATAAAATCGCCGGGGTTTTTTATCAGCTCCGCTTTACCCAAAAAAAAATCCCATTGTTTTTCGGCCAGCAACTCAGGTACACGGCTTTCCCAAAAACCATGTATGCCCCGTTGATCTGTTTTTTGTCCGTTGTGATTGCTGCTGGTATGCAGCGGCACATGCGCATCGGCAATATAGTGGCCAATCTCGGCAGACAATTTTAAAATTTTAAATTGATTTTTTTCTTTAAACGCATTTGTCAACCGCTGCTGCATTATTTGTATCCACCAGGGTACAATACCATGCTGCATCAAACTGTCTTCTGTAAATTTTTGTACGGCGTCATCCCATTTGCGCGGCAGATCGGGATAAGGATATTGGCCGTAGCTGTCAATATCTATATAATGTCGAGGGCCTTCTTCAGGTATAGCGTATCTTCTCTTATCGGGGTCAACGGAATGTTCTGTAATAAAATCAATATTGGGTTTGTACAACGCCATCATTTCGGGCGGCAATAAAAACACTGCGTGATAATTTATTTTTCGATGGCCGTAAAAGCCCCAGCAAAAACTTTGTTTTGTAAGCAGCAATAATATACCGAGAAGTAATGAGTGGCGAAATGCCTTTTTCATTTGCATTTTTATTAAAAGAAAAATACGCAACATATTTTACTCTTCAAAACCCGCTTACTTTTGGAGGGACTTTTGTGCAGCGAGGGGTACTTCCTCATCCACATCAGCCACACCGCCGCTGATGGCAAACTTCATAGCTTCCGAAGCGCTCAGGTTATCAATTTTCTTTATTCGATGCGGCGGAACCAAATACACAAAACCGGCTATGGAATAGGAGGAAGGTACATACACCGACTACATGAGTTGTCAATCCAAATTCTTTTAAATCGGTTTCGGTAACAAACCCGATACGATATACCTCTTCATGCTCTATAGATACCAATACAGGTTTATTAAATTTCTTTTTGTTGCCGGCGAAAGCGCCGAAAATATCTTTTGAAGTAGAATAAATATATTTAACACCGGGGGTTTTTTCCATCCAGCCGTCAAACAAACTGAACAAGCGGCTTTTTAGCTGAAAAGAACTTACGTAGCCAACAATAATAATGGTAACAATAATGAGTACAAAACCCAGCCCGTAGTTTTTTACCGTCACTTTCCCGGTTTCATCTTTTTCTGTAAATATAGGTATCCAACTGTCTATACCGGATACTACGGAATAAAGCACATAGGCCGTAATGGCTATCGGGGCTATAATGATAAGGCCCTGCAAAAAGAAACCGGGCAGGCGTTTCCAAACGGGTTTCTTTATTGTTGAATTTTTCGTCGTCATCGCAGTTATTCAGGTAAACAGGCGTAAAGATACTTGAAAACTTTACAGCCATTCGTAAAAAATATGGTATAAGCGGGGAAAAAAAGTGATGGAAACTTTGGTTACGAAAAACGTTTCCATAGTTTTGCACTTCATTTTATGTTAGTAATAGAACCAAAGGAGCGAATAAGGAGAAAAGCGAATGACCTGGTCATGCAATACGGCATCCGTTCGGTAAGTATGGATGATATTGCCGCGGCCCTGGGCATAAGCAAAAAAACCATTTACCAGTTTTATGCCGATAAGGACGAATTGGTAGAGGCTGTAGTAGATGATGAGCTGAGGCAAACAGAAGTCGATTGCCTGTTTTGTAAAACCAATGCGGGTAATGCGGTGGAGGAAATGGTACTCACAATGGAGCAGATACACGACCAGTTTCAGAATATGAACCCGATGGTATTGTATGATTTACAAAAATTTCATCCCGCCTCTTTCGAAAAATTTTTGAAACACAAAAATGAATTCCTGTTTAAAGTAATTAAGCAAAATATAGAAAGAGGTGTAAAAGAAGAATTGTACAGGCCCGAAATAAATATTGATGTGATAAGCAAATTCCGGCTGGAAGCGCTGATGATACCTTTTAATATTGCCGTATACCCGCCGGGCAAATACAGCCTGGCCGCGGTAACACAGGAAACAATGGAACATTTTTTGTATGGCCTGGCAAGTTTGAAAGGTTATAAAATGATTTTAAAATATAAAAAAGATTTTCATAAAAAAATCGAAACCAAATGATGAATATAATAAAAACCGCTAAACCATTTTCCCTTATCCTTTTTTTTGCCGCATCCGCACAAGCGCAACAAAAAAATCTTTTCTCTGCAAAACAAGCAGTGGAGTACGGTCTTAAAAACAGTGTACAGGTTAAAAACGCGTTGCTTGATGTAAAGATTCAGCAACAAACCAACCGTGAATTTACGGCGCTTGCCTACCCGCAAGTAAGCGGCAGCATGTCAGCCAATTATTTTCCTGCCATTCCGGTTCAATCCATCCCCGACTTTATATCTCCGGCGGTGTATGGTGTATTGGTAGATAAAGGCGTAAGAGACGGAAATGGTCAGCCGATAGTGCAACCGCAGGGAGATCCGCGAATTTTCCAGGCAAAGTTTGGTACAAATTATACAGCAAGCGGCGGTATAGAGATTAGCCAGGTATTATTTGACGGGCAGGTTTTTGTTGGTCTTAAAGCAAGATCATCGGCGATGGAGCTTTCTAAAAAAACCGTTGAGGTAACGGAAGAACAAATAAAGGCCAATATTTATAAAGTGTATTACCAATTGGTAGTAGGCAAAAAGCAAATGGAGAGTATAGATGCCAATATCGAACGTTTTGAAAAATTATTAAAAGATACACGGGAGATTTATAAAAACGGTTTTGCCGAAAAATTGGATGTAGATAAAACAAGCGTTGTATTGAATAATTTAAAAACGGAGAAAATTAAAATTGAAAGTTCATTGGAATCGGGCAACAATGCTTTGAAGTTTTTAATGGGTATGCCGCAAAAAGACGACCTGGTTCTTACCGATACTTTGAATGAAACGGATTTAAAAAATGACCTGTCGCAGGACAGCGCTGTAGTGTACGATAACAGAAAAGAAATACAGCAACTGAACATCGCTCAAAAATTAGGACAATATAATATTGATCGCTACAAGCTCAGTAAAGTTCCTTCCATCGTGGCATTTGGTTCGTACAGCAAAAATGCGCAACGTCAGCAGTTTGATATTTTCAGGGGCGAGTGGTTTACCACTTCCGTTGTAGGAGTAAAAATTTCGGTACCCATTTTTGACGGTAATGCAAGAAATGCACGTATCAGCAAAGCGAAGCTGGAATTGGCAAAAACAAAAAATACAACTGACCAGCTAAAAGAGCTGATAGATAACGAAGTGAAACAGGCGCAGCTAAAAATGAAGACCGCTTTGCTTACCATCGACAACCAGAAAGAAAATATGAAACTGGCTGAGCAGGTGTATAATGTAACAAAGAAAAAATATGAGCAGGGCTTGGGCAGCAACCAGGAAATATATACATCGCAAACGGAGCTGCGGGTAGCGCAAACCAATTATTACAGTTCTTTATACGACGCCATCATCGCTAAAATAGATTATTTAAAAGCCATCGGTAAACTATAAATTTTTAAAAAATGATTTTACAGAACTATAAAACTTTATTTATGAAACATAGTGTTTACGTATTGATGATCGCTTCATCAATGCTTTTGTTTTCGGCCTGCGGCGGTTCAAGAAAAGAAGACAAGGCAGCCCTTGGCGATAAGAAAGCCAAGTTGGAAAAAATAAAAAAAGAGAAAAGTGATTTGGATAATGAAATAAAAAAACTGGAGCAGGAAATTGCCAAAGCCGATCCCGCTGCGCAAAACGACAGGGCTAAATTAGTAGCGGTATCTACCGTATTGCAACAGGATTTTACACACTATATCGAATTGCTGGGTAATGTTACTTCGGATAATGTTTCCTATATCTCCCCCAGGGGGCAGCCATCGCAAGTGAAGGCTGTTTATGTAAAAGAAGGCAGTTATGTAAAAAAGGGACAGTTGTTGTTGAAATTGGACGATGCCATTCTACGTCAAGGTGTTGTCGCTTCGCAAAAACAAACAGAAGGAATAAAAACACAATTAGGTTTTGCAAAAAATATTTATGAAAGACAAAAGAATTTGTGGGAACAGGGTATTGGCACCGAAGTACAATTACTTACTGCCAAAACGAATGTGGAAGGTCTCGAGAAAAGCTTAGCATTAGCGCAGCAGGGAACAAGAACTTCTAATGAACAACTAAATACTTCGAATGTGTACAGCGATGTAAACGGGTTGGTAGAAAAAGTAAATGTAAGAGTTGGAGAAACTTTTACAGGTATGACCGGGAACGGTATTCCCCAAATTCAAATAGTTAATAACAGTTCTTTGAAGGTGGTTATTAATGTGCCGGAAAATTACAGTACCAAGGTACGATTGGGAAGTGCGGTAGAAGTAGAAGTGCCTGATGCAGGAAAAAAATACACCTCGTCAATAAACGTTTCAGGTCAATATGTAGACCCTACTTCAAGATCATTTAATGCCGAAGTAAAAATTCCGGGTGGTGGAAATGTACGGGCCAATCAATCGGCAAAGGTTAGAATTATGGATTACTCCGCTCCCGATGCCGTTACTGTTCCCATCAATGTAGTGCAGACAGATGAAAAAGGAAAGTATGTATATGTAATGGTGAAAGAGGGTAACAGAACAGTGGCAAGAAAGAAAACAATTAACATAGGCGAAACGTACAACGGGATGGTGGAAGTAAGAGCAGGACTGACTGCGGGTGAGCAAATTATTACCGAAGGATACCAGGTAGTATACGACGGACAGTTGATTACAACAATATAAACCAAACCTTATTGAGTCACGGGGCTATAAATCATTTTAACTATGAATATTATTCAACCATTGATTAAGAAATTTAAACAAGTTTGGCTTACCAGTTGGGCTGTTGATAATAAAACGGCAATATATATCATCGCTATCCTTATCACTTTGTATGGTTTGACAAAATTCAATACCATGCCTAAAGAGCAGTTCCCGGATATTGTAGTACCTACCATTTCCATTACTACGGTATATGTAGGTAACTCACCCAAGGATATTGAAAATTTAGTAACCCGTCCCATTGAAAAACAATTGAAAGGTATCAGTGGCGCCAAGGTTATTAAAATTCAAAGTACATCGCAAACGGATTACAGTTTGATTGTAATAGAGTTTGATACCGATGTAAAAACCGAAGTAGCCAAACTGAAAGTAAAAGACGCCATTGATAAAGCAAAAACGGACCTGCCGAATGATTTAACATCGGAGCCCAATGTGCAGGAATTTGCTTTTAGTGAAATGCCTATTTTGTTTGTAAACATAAGCGGCGATTATGATGGTATAAAGCTGAAACAGTTTGCAGATAAAATGCAGGATAAGTTTGAGGAGCTGTCTGAAATTACCCGAGCCGAAATTGTGGGTGCACCGGAAAGAGAAATACAGGTAAACGCCGATCCTTATAAAATGACGGCGGCAAGAGTGAGTTTTATGGATATTGAAAATGCTATCAGCCGCGAGAACAGGGATATAACCGGTGGCTTGATAGAAGTGGGAAATATGAGAAGAACCTTGCGTATTAAAGGGCAGTTTACAAGCGCATTGAACCTGCAAAATATTGTGGTTCGAAGCAGTGCGCAGGGAGCCGCGGTGTATTTAAAAGATATTGCTGAAATAAAAGATACTATAAAGGAAACGGAAAATTTTGCACGATTGGACGGCAAGAATGTAGTTACCCTCAACATAGTAAAACGTGCCGGCGAAAACCTGATTAATGCGGCCGATAAAATAAAAGCTATTGTCGCTGACATGCAGGAGAAAAAAGAATTACCAAAAGATTTGAATGTAGTTTTTACCGGCGATCAGAGCAAGCAAACTAAAACTTCTTTTGAAGAATTGGTGAATACAATTATCATCGGCTTTATATTGGTTTTAATTATCCTGATGTTTTTTATGGGTGTTACCAATGCATTCTTCGTCGCGTTAAGTGTTCCGTTGAGTGTATTCGTAGCGTTTTTGTTTTTGCCGCTGGCCGATTATATTGTCGGTACACCCGTTACCCTAAACTTTATCGTACTCTTTGCACTCTTATTCGGTTTGGGTATAATAGTGGATGACGCCATTGTGGTTATTGAAAATACACACCGTATTTATAATAACGGCAAAGTACCCATTGTACGCAGTGCCAAAGAAGCAGCTGGCGAAGTGTTCATACCGGTATTAGCGGGTACGGCTACTACGTTAGCGCCTTTCTTTCCGTTGTTATTATGGAAAGGACTCATTGGTAAGTTTATGATTTACCTCCCTACCATGTTGATATTGACATTGGCGGCATCATTGATCGTGGCATTTATTTTCAACCCGGTTTTTGCTGTAAGTTTTATGAAACCCGAAGGCAAAGAACATGAAAAACCAAAGAAAGCGGTGTTTACCAATAAATGGTTTGTGATTTTTATTATAGCGGGTATCTTTTTGCATCTACCCGGTTATCATGGTACAGCCAACTTTTTACTGCTGATGGCGGTGCTGATGATTTTGAATGCTTATGTTTTAAATGATTTGATTCATGCATTTCAAAAAAGAGTATTACCGGGCTTAATGAACCGCTATGAAAAATTACTAAGGTGGGTGCTGCAGGGCTGGCGACCTGTTTGGATGTTTGTTTCTTTATTTGGTTTGTTTGCCGTTGCAGTAGTTTTATTAATGTTCAGCATCAGTATAGGTCGAACCAAATCAACTTTCTTCCCCAGCGGCGATCCTAATTTTGTGTATGTATATATAAAACTGCCGGTAGGTACCGATGTAAAATATACCGACAGTATTACCGGTCTGTTGGAGAAAAGAGTACAAAAAATATTGGAAAAAGAAAAACCCGGAACTCCGGGCGGTATAGTTGAAAGTGTAATAACCAATGTAGCCGTGAGTGCTAACAATCCCAGGGATAATAACCGAAGCGTACAATCTAACCTGGGAAGAATACAGGTTTCATTTGTAGCGTATGAAAAAAGAGACGGTAAAAAAACCGGCCCTTTCATGGAGGAGATACGCAAACAAATGAAAGGTATACCCGGCACCAATATAGAAGTAGCGCAGGAAGATGGCGGCCCGCCCACCGATCCGCCCGTAAATGTGGAAGTAACCGGCGACAACTTTGAAAGTATTGCGGCAATCGCTACTCAGTTATTAAATCATTTGGATACCAACCGTATTAACGGTATAGAAAATCTGCAGGCGGATGTTGATTTGAATAATCCCGAGATAACTATTAATGTGGACAGGGAAAAAGCGATGATGGAAGGCTTGAGTACCGGCCAGATAGGCATGGAAATACGTACCGCCGTTTTCGGAAAGGAAGTAAGTAAATTGAAAGACGGCGAAGACGAATATAAGATTCAATTGCGCTACAGCGATCTGCTGCGCAATAATATTACCGATGTAATGAACATGCGTATCACATTCATGGATATGAATACCATGCAGATAAAATCCATACCTGTAAGTTCAGTAGCGCAAATTGATTATACCAATACGACCGGCGGCATAAAACGTAAAAATGTAAAACGTACTATACAGCTGCAAAGTAATGTGGCCGATCCTACCATGGTTGGTAAAATAAATGCTGACCTGCAAACGGTAATTGACGACTTCAAAGAAAAAACTAAAATACCGCCCGATGTTACCATCAAACTAAGCGGGCAAAGCGAACAGGAAAAAGAAACACAGGCTTTTTTAGGTACTGCATTATTAATTGCACTGTTATTGATCTTTTTAATTCTTGTGTTGCAGTTCAACTCCATGAGTAAGCCGTTCATCGTTATTACAGAAATATTTTTCTCGGTAATAGGTGTATTACTCGGCTATGCATTTACCGGTATGACCATTGCTACTATCATGTTGGGTGTAGGTATTGTAGGATTAGCGGGTATTGTAATTAAAAACGGAATATTATTAATAGAATTTACAGACGAACTGCGGGGTCGCGGTGTAAAAACAAGAGAAGCCGCTATACAAGCCGGTAAAATTCGTATCATTCCTGTATTGCTTACAGCCGTTGCTACCATCCTGGGATTATTACCGCTGGCAGTTGGTTTTAATATCAATTTCGAATCAATGTTTCAGCATTTAAAACCCAATATTTTCTTTGGCGGCGATAGTGTTGTGTTCTGGGGGCCGCTGAGCTGGACGATTATTTTCGGTTTGATCTTTTCTTTCTTCCTTACATTGGTAATGGTACCGAGCATGTACCTGATAGCCGAAAGATTGCGCCGGCCGATGGAGAAATTTTATGGTAGTAAGTTTATAGCATTACTGGGTTTTACCGGGCCGTTCTTCTTCATATTTGTAGGTATTATGTATTTAGTGCGACGAATACAGGGGAAAAAAGTTTGGATCGGACAGCCGCTTGTGCAGCGTTCCCGAAAATAGGATTGTCATATAATCAGACACGGAATTTGAAGTGTTGGGAAATCGGTCCGTACTGTTTTATACTACCTCGCTCCGTGATCATAATTGTTGGTTTTGGTGAATTTTAAAAGCGGCTTCCTTTTCAGGAGCCGCTTTTTTGTGTATAAGTTTAAGCTATAAAAAGTAATCAAAAAAACCACATTATAAAAAATATTCGTATGTAATCGTTTGGTAGATTACTACTGAAATATTCGTAGTTAACAACTTCCTCTTAAAATATCATGTATGTCCCCATTTTCGTCAATGATTTTTTTAATATCTTTGGAAAGCGTAATTAATCGGTGTCATTATATCGCCTCCGCCACAAGCATTACTTACCCTTAACGATACTGAACCGCTTGAAGGAAAAATTGTTGGCTTTGCTCGAAGCGTGATTACTCTGTACCTTTCCCGAAACATATTGCCAATTTGAAGAAAAAGACCATTGATAACCTGTAGCTTCAAGAACCATCGAAGATCCGGTCAAAATTAACTTTGTGTACCAAAACAATATGGGGGTGAAGGTGATGGAAAGATACTATACTCAGAAGTTAAGTAAGTTCCAAGTCTAATAGATTTGAAAGCTGCATTGTTTGTAAAGCACTTTACATTTCCAATAGTTGCAGATAAAGTTACAGTACCGTTACCCGTTTTAGTAACAGTTGCCTGATTTCCACTTGATGATATTGTCGCAATAAACGGGTTTGAAGGACTTAAAGCCCAAACAATATTTACCCCCGACGGCGCACCATTTAATGTATAGGTGGATGAAGTTCCATTAGAACAGATTGAACTACTGCCGCCAGTAATACTTAAGCTTGTTGAAAAATTAATTAAAGCCGAAACATTTGTTGTATTTGTAGTAATTGCATTAGTTCCTGTAGGGTCAAGCCAATTACTTAGCCTTGTTGCATTAGTACCCCCGCCTGTCCATGATAAGTCAAACCTTCCATAGTTATGGCCGCCTGTTAATTGATTGCAAGGTGGGCCAATTGGTTGTGTGCCGGAATATTTTTGTCCAATTACCCTATGGCTGCTAACATCAAATAGTGGTGACCCGGAGGAACCAACCTCAGAAGCTCCTAAATCCCATAAAACACGCCAAGCAGTGTTTGAAAAGGTAGCTATATTACCAATACTCGCGGGGCTATTTGCTAGACTGATTTTCATTTGATCACCCTGAGGATGATGTATCCCGACGGATGATGCAGGCGTTGTTAAGGAACGTGACCATCCCAAATAAGTAATATCTGATGTAGGAGAAGGCGTTTGAAAAAGTTCTAATAACGAACAATCAGTTGATTCGTAAGTAGCTCTTAAAGTTGCTCCATTAAACAATATGGCTTGTTGATTATTAGTATTTGGTGTGCAAGTGGAGCTCCACCAGCCAAAAATAAATGTCCAGTTATTGGGGTTTAAACCGTTAACAACATGCCAAGCAGTTAACAAATATGGTCTATTTGTATTGCAAGTGTTCGCAAGTAAGGCGCCCGAGGCTGAGCCTCCATCTTCAGTTTCAATAAGACAAATCGCTTTTCGCTCAGTTGCCCACGCATTTCCTTGAGTACATAATACGTTTACATTACACGAGTTTGATGTATTAAATCTTCCAAACTCCAAAGAATCCAATGAATTGGTATTTATTTTTTTAGGCAACCCTAAAAGTACTTTTGAAATATGCAAGTCGTTTTGAAGTCGTTCATTTTTTGGTGTACGTAGTTCAAGAATAACTGAACTATTGGGAAAACTATTTGAACTCCAAAATCGATCATTCCCAATATTTTCGCTAGCAGTTATTGGGCCTGTAACAATTGTTCCTTCAAGATTGTAAATGTATAACTCTGCGTTTTTTGAAAGCGATAGCCTGTCGAACGTTACAGCTATCGAGGTTGCATTTATACCAACAACTTTATGCCGATATATAATATCGTTGTCAATTACTTCGCCAGATGCTTTTACTAAAAAAGAGACATCAATAAGTTTTGGTTCAGCAAATTTATTAATGCCTTTTCTCGTTGATTTAGTAATGTCATTTTCTGTTAGCGCCGGGACTATTGTTTCGGATTTTTTTTGTCTTACCCATCAAGCCCTTGCTTGTTACGGTTGGATTTATATAGGATTTAATAGTTACCTGAGAAGATGATTTTACACAAATAAATAATCCTATTAAAAATAGACTCTTTTTCATGGCTTATAGTTTTTAGGTTTAAAATTAGTTGAGTATTTGAATGACAAGCCTATTGCATCAATGGTTCTTGTATATGGTTTTGAGTTGTTTTCAAATAAGAAAGGGTCCTCTCTTTTATATCTATTTAATAGCCTGACATAGGGTTCTATTTGTATTAGCGAATTCGGGGAAACCTGCCTTGAAATACGACAAAAAAGATGAATTGAATTGCCGTAATATCCAAACCTTGAGTACTTGTTATTAGCATCCGGAAAAGGCTTTTGACCGTTATAAACTTGTAGAAACGAAAAATTTATTATATTTTCTATACCTATATTGAAATTGTATCTACTTTTTTTAAGTAACTGATAACTTATACCAATTGGCAATCGAAGTAAATGAAATGTATAATCACTCGTAGTTGTACCAACGGGCAAGCTATCTCTGCCAATATTTAAAAGTTGGTGGTCATATGCTCTTTTAAAATTGAATTTATTTCTAAAATATCCGATACCGGCATAGACGCTCCAGTTATTATGAATTCGTTTTTCACTTAATAAATCTATTCCCAAGTTCATTTGAGTTGCCGACTGTTCTTTAAATTCATTAGGGAATTGGGTGTCTTTAAAATCAGCCTTCTGAAAATCAGACTGTAATGAAACCCTGACAGAAAATACAGGATTGTTGATTTGAGCAAATAATATTCTATTTGGTGTTAATAAACATATTGCTGAAAGAAATAAAGCCTTTATAATATTTTTTTTACTTCTTTTCATTTTTGTGATTTTAATTTAGAAGAGATTAGTTAATAATAGGCATACGTTATTTTTGTCATTTTAATTATACCCCTACTGCATTAATGATTACCCGTAATACCGTAACCCGCGATTTTCTTCGGGAATATCAAACAGTATTATGTACAACTTTCAGCTTGTACATCCAACTGATTAAACAAGGGTAGGGTTTGGTTCCTAGTAGGATAGGCGTCCGTGGCTATCGCATAGGCAGAGGCAATTGTGCGAAGTTTGTACGTAATCAGTTTGACTTTGTTGGCACTACTTTTATTACCCTGCTATACCTTGTTAGTATTTATATTTCAGCAAACAAAAAGGAAGTATTTTTAAGATAATTAAAAATAAAAAAATCAGGCTTTTGAGTTGGGGGGGTAATTTTTTCATAAATAATTTTTTGGTGTGTGGTTAAGTGAAAAAATTGTCAACTTGAAGTTAGACTTAAATATAAATATGAGGCAAGAAAAACATTGGCTGTATCGACGCTCCGTGTCAAGACGTATGTTACTGCTTTTCTGGCATAAACTTCGAAATTGATAAAGTGCTGTTCGAATATTTCTAATGCTTTCAAACTTTTTCTACATCCTACATACACCAACAAAAATGCGCCACCGAAACCGATGACGCATTTTATTATTTTTAAAAACTATTTTATTTTCTAAAATCCTTTCTTCTCTACTTTTTTACCGTCTGTATCCAGCTCCACAATTTCATAACCCAACTTTTGCAGTCCCGGTAATATTTTGGCCTTATCACCTACCAGCAGCATATTCAACTTAGCGGGGTTGGTATATTTAGCGGCCAGCATATCAACATCTTTTTTAGTAATGGCGGCTAAAATTTTATTCTGTTGCGCTACATAGTTGGCCGGCAAATTATAATCTACAATACGGCCTATAAAAGAAGCCTTCTGAAAAGGCGTTTCATAACGCAACGCATCTCTTTGTCCGATGGCGCTCTTCATAAACTTAAGTTCATCATCGGTAATACCTCTTTCGGCATAAGCTTTCATTTCTTTTACTACTTCTACCAAGGCACTGTCGGTAGCATCGGCTTTTATACCGGCGCTGAATTCAAAATCGCCGGTTTCTTTACCGCCCGTAAAACCGCTCCTGGCGCCGTAAGTCCAACCTTTGTCTTCACGCAGGTTCAAATTTAACCGGCTGTTGAAAGCGCCGCCCAATGCATAGTTCATCAAACCCGCTTTGTAGTATTCGCCTGTTGCATCATACTTCAGCCCGGTAGCATACCCTACCCTGAACTCCGTTTGCGCCGCTTTAGGTATATCCACCAAAAATATTTTTGATTTATCCACCTTTGGTACAGCCACTATTTTCGGCACACCAATATTTTTATTGGGGAGTTTATTTAAGAAAGCAAGTTTTGGCAATATTTCCGCCTGTGTTATATCGCCTACTACTACTACTTTGGCTCCCTTACTTGTAAGGTAATTATTGTAATAAGCCTGTACATCTTCCAGCTTCATATTCTTAATGGTATGCTCCGTACCGTTTTCGCTCATACCAAGTATATGATCCTTACCAAAATTTACTTTTGCAATTACTTCGCTTGCTACCGCGGCGGCCTGCCCTTTCTGCTGCTTCAATCCTTCCAGCGCCTGCTTTTGATTACGTTTAAATGCATCGGCGGTAAACAACGGGTTGAACATTCTTTCTTCCAAAAGTTTAAGCGTGGCATCTAAATTCTTTTTTAAAGAAGAAACGGTAAATGTAATATCATCAGTACCGCTTCCTATGTTTACGTTGCTTCCCAGTTTTTGTAACTCTACAGCCATTTGCTCGGCCGAATAATTTTTAGTGTCTTCATTCATCATAGCGGCAAACATATCAGCCAATCCTATTTTAGCCGTATCCTTAGCTTGCAACAAATGACCGCCCGGAATTGAAACAGATACCGTTACGGTAGGTATCTCATTATTCTGCGTACCGATCATTTTAATACCATTGGGAAAATTCTTAGTCCAGAATTGCGGTACGGTAATAACAGGATTCGCTCCGTTGCCCGGTATTTTGCTCCTGTTAAAATTATCAGTTGCTTTCACATACTTCAAACCGCTGTAACCGTAATTCGGTGGTGTATATTTCGAACTGTCAGCTTTATAATTATCGGCGGCGGCCAATGCTTTCTCCTGCCCTTTGGGCAATACACTTGCTACTACACAATGTTTTCCTTTTATATACGTATTGTATGCATTCATTACATCCGCTTTTGTTACAGATGTATACATTTTTAATAACTCTGAAATTTTATTGGGGTTGCCGGTAAACGTTTGAAACGAAGCCAACTGCGATACTTTACCCGATACACTTTGCAAACCATTAATGTATTGCGCTTCAATACCGCCCTTAAACTTGGTAATATCTTCATCGGTAACACCGCGTTTTTCAAATGAATCCAAACTTGCACGAATCATTTTTTCCATATCGGCTAAATTTTTGCCGGGAAAAGGCAACGCTATAAAACTAAATTCGCCCGCCAGTTCTGACAATGAACTTTGCGCTGATGCCTGTACAGATTGCTGTGTTTTAACCATGTTTTGATAAAGCAAAGAATTTTTCCCCTGTCCCAATACCTGTGCAAGGCATTGCAAAGCTGCCATATCCTTATGATAATTAGGTACAGTGGGGAAAGTTAAATACACCAACGGAAGTTTTGCATAATTATCTACATAAGAAACATAACGATCACTTTCTAATATAGCAGGCGGTACTACTACCGGGCTTACTTCGGGGCCGCGGGGAATAGAGCCAAAATATTTTTCAACCAACTTCACCGCATCTGCAGGTTTTACATCGCCGCCAATGGTAAGTGTGGCATTATTGGGACCGTACCAGCGTAAGAAAAAGTTTTTTAAATCATTTACATCTACCGCGATTCAGGTCTTCTATATAACCGATGGTAAGCCAAGAGTAAGGATGACCGTAAGGATACAATGCTTTTGATGCCGTTTCCTGCAACAAACCGTAAGGACGGTTATCATAATTTTGTCCTCTTTCATTTTTTACCGTAGATCGTTGTATTTCAAATTTTTTCTGTGTTACGGCATCCAACAGAAAGCCCATACGATCTGCTTCCAGCCAAAGCATTTTTTCCAATTGGTTATTGGGTACCGTTTCAAAATAATTGGTACGGTCGCGGTTGGTAGTGCCGTTTAAGGTACCGCCGGCTTCCGTTACTATTTTAAAATGCTGCTCATCAGCCACGTTATCACTTCCCTGGAACATCATATGCTCAAAGAAATGCGCAAAACCTGATTTGCCTATTTCCTCACGGGCACTGCCTACGTGATAGGTTACATCCACATGCACCACGGGGTCGCTGTGGTCTTCGTGTATTACTAAAGTAAGTCCGTTAGGCAATACATACTTTTCGTACGGTATTACAATTTCGCTTCCTTTGCGGGTTACTTTTTCCAACATTTTTGTTTGCGCCGAAACAAGGCCTGCAAAACAAAAGATTGCGGGAGCAATCAATAGCAATTTCTTTTTCATGTCTGATTTTTGGTTTGTAAAAGAGATACAAATTAAAGCAATCCGGGGTTTCTGCCATCACCATTTATCATTTTTTAAAATAAAAGGCATGCGAATAACCTGACGGAGCTCAATCAAAATTTAGTTCAGAAAATGAAACAAGAAAGTCGGGATATAGTTTATGCGTAAGTCAGTGAGCATTCTTCGTAGACCGCCGCTTCTGTACCGTTGCGGGTTTTTAGTTGCTCCATAAGCCCGGCCACCTGCTCTTCTTTTGCATAGTATTCCAATACATAAGCGTAGGTACAACTTTCAAAGTAAGCCTGGTAAATATTGAGGTATTTATATAATTTCAATTCGCTGTAAAAAGCAATATCATTTTCGTTGTGGCTTACAAAGGCCATCACTTTTACATATCCCGGTTGTTGATTGGACTTAGCGCCTATTTGTAAAGGAGTATAACCGCCCGTTTGCACTACTTTCACCGCATATTCGGGAAAACTTTCAAAACCTTTTTTATCCATAAAGGCGAACTGGAAAATTTCCTGCGGCCATTGGTGTTGAGAGATATATTTAAAACGGGCTTTTGCCGCCATCTGCTGCTGCAAAATTATCTCCACGTTTTTTTTCATAAAGGGCTTGGTGAATTGTTCCCATTTGGCGGCAAACGGGGCCAATTCAAGATTAGTAATAAAGCAAACAAACTGAACAATAGTATCTTTTTTCATGCTGTTTTTTAAAATTGAAACAATAGTTATTTAAGAAGGGTCACAAGCAGTAAGTAACGGGGAATTGGCAAAGATCGTCTTTATTATTGAGGATCGCGGGATTAATTCCGGCAACCATAAACCCTGCGCCCGCAGCGGGTTATATTTTAATTGGTTTTTGTTAATTTAAAAGCAGACCTTCGGCCGATTACAATCATTTATTTTAAATTGGGTATCTTCGGGCAGAATACCTCAAAAAAGAATCATGTACTTACATACCTGGAACAAATATTTACCTGTAATCAGGATATTATTAAAAAAAGCTGCTGCCGGTGAGCAGCAAATGAATCTGAACAGAATTGATTTTGATAACGGAAATCGCAATAAAAAACTCTCCTGCCATTTTTCTATCGAACTGGAAAAGGGTCGGCTTAGCCCTACCAATAAGTCTGTAGCTGCAAGAGATTTGCTGGAAGCCTTAATGCAGGATGAAATTTCAAAAAGCATTCTCAGGCAAAGTCACTATACTATTACACTCACTTCAGGCTTTTTGCTGAGTATAAAAAATGTTGTACCCGAAGGAGAAGAGCAGAAAGCCGAAGACAATGATGCAGGATAATCAGCGTCTTCTCAAATAGCTTTACTGATTTTATTGAATTACAGAACGGCCCCTTTTTCCCGAGGGGCCGCTTTTTTTATTAATAACGTTTTATGCAGGCTTAAATAAATTATACTTCCCGGAAATTATTTATCAAAAAAAGCCTTACCTTTTCGATACTTACTGCGTCATAATATTAAACCTCCCCTGAAAGTTCGATTCGTGTTACCTTATCTCAATTGGTATAATTAGTATTTCATCATAAACCAACAAATTATGAATTCAAAAGCAATGCTTACCCTGGCCGCATTCGTCGGCTGGTGTCTGCTCTGTTCGTGGTGGTACCACAGTGTACATTGCAATTGTGTCGCCGTACCCGGTGTTCCTGCCGCTAATACCGCGACATCCTCGTTTAGTTACCCGCCTTATTATTTCAAGGGTGCCAATGCAAAAACAATTAATACATCTGAAAAATTCGCACTGTTTGGCGATTCAATAAAAAATAATTTTACCGATAAGGACAGGTTGACCGTTACCGGCTATTGGCATGCGGGAGAAGATACAGCAGGTATCGGCGATCTCGGAATGTACAGGGCCAATCAACTTAAAAATGCATTGACAGCTTATGTGTCCGCCGATAAAATAGACGCCGTATCACGTTTTGTTGATCAATCAATGAGTGATTCAATTTTTACAGGTGCTGATATCAGCAAATCCATACAGCCGGTTATAAGCAAAGACAGTACTACTTCATTGGTAATGGACGGCAAGCTGATTGTTTATTTCCCTAGCAACTCTACCAAAAATACATTTGACAGTCAAACGGAAAAAAATATTAATGACATAGTAGCGCTTGCAGCAGGCGGTAAAACAATAAGCATCAGCGGACATACAGATAATCAGGGAGATGATGCAAAGAATATGACGCTCAGCTTGAACCGTGCGAATAAACTGCGTGATCTTTTAATAGCGAAAGGAGTAAAAGCCGCGCAAATAAAGACTGTTGCAAAAGGCGAAACGGAGCCCATTGCTACCAATGATACGCCGGAAGGCAGAGCACTCAATCGCCGCGCCGAAGTAATAACCGAACAGTAAAAAACAATTTATAAACTATTAAAAAAATTATCATGGAATTATTAGGAATTTTCTCCGATTGCAACGGAAATTTTATCTGGCAGTTATTACCCATGTTGTTGGGCGCCGGTATATTAGGTTATCTCCTCAAAAATTTTTTGGGTGATAAAAGTAAATCGTACCTGGCTTCTATAAGCGATTGGGAAAGAAAATACAGTTTATTGCAAAACGAACACAAGATTTTCAGCGCCAATCTTACCAATAACCTGTCTACGCAGCAAAAGCTGGCAGGCAATTTAAAAGAAAAACTGAATTCACTTGAAGATAATATGAGTCTTTTGTCGGAAGAAAAGAACAAACTCTCTTTGGGGTTAACGGAAAAAGTAACGCAGATAAAAGATTATACCGGTCGCATCGGTACATTGGAAGAAACCATTCGTTCGCTGCAGGATGAGAAAGCAAAAAACGAAGCGGATTGGAATGCAAAATTAAAAGCAGCCAATGAAGCCGTAGCTAAAGCATCCGCTTGGGAAGGAAAAGTAACAGAACTGGAAGAAGAATTGAAAAAAGCAAAAGCTTCCGCAGGTGATATAGAGCGTAAAAAAGTAGAAGCCGAGTTGAGATTAAAATCGACAAGTGAGGTAGCGGGCAAAGTGCCGCCTTTGGAAAATCAAGTAAAAGATCTAACCGCTAAAATAGAAGCGGCGCAAAAAGAAGCAGCCGACAAAGCCGGTGCCGCCAATGAATTGAGCACTAAGTATGGCAGTGTAAATACACAGCTTGGATCGTTAAATACGGAAATCACCCAATTAAGAAATGCTGCAGGTGATAAGGATAAAACAATTGCTGATTTGCAATCGAAACTGAACGCAGCACAAAAAGAAGCAACCGACAAAGCAAATGCCGCCGATGAATTGAACACTAAGTTTGGCAGTGTAAATACACAGCTTGGGTCATTAAATACAGAAATTGCCCAATTAAAGAATGCAGCAGGTGATAAGGATAAAACAATTGCTGATTTGCAATCGAAACTGAACGCAGCGCAAAAAGAAGGAGCTGATAAAGCAAATGCCGCCGATGAATTGAACACTAAGTTCGGCAGTGTAAATACACAGCTTGAATCTTTGAATACAGAAATCACCCAATTAAAGAACGCTGCGGGTGATAAGGATAAAACAATTGCTGATTTGCAATCGAAACTGAACGCGGCACAAAAAGAAGCAGCCGACAAAGCCGGTGCCGCCAATGAATTGAACACTAAATTCGGCAGCGTAAATACACAGCTTGGATCTTTGAATACAGAAATCGCCCAATTAAGAAATGCGGCGGGTGATAAGGATAAAACAATTACTGACTTGCAATCGAAACTGAACGCAGCGCAAAAAGAAGCAGCCGACAAAGCAAATGCGGCCAATGAATTGAACAGCAAGTACGGCAGCGTAAATACACAGCTTGGATCATTAAATGCACAAATTACCCAATTAAGAACTGCTGCGGGTGATAAGGATAAAACAATCACTGACTTGCAATCGAAACTGCATACTGCGGAACAATTAAAAACAAAATTTGCCGAAACTGAAGCTGAGATAAAGTCACTTCATGAAAAAAACAGGACGCTTCAAAATGATTTGAGCAGCAGATCTGACGACAGTGAAGAGTGGAAACGCAAATGGGAATCATTAAATACAAGTCATACCTCCGTAAATGCAGAAGTGCTGAAACTTTCGGAGGTTAATAAGACTTTGCAAAAAGATTTGGCAGACTCCCGGTCAAAATATGAAGAAGCAAATAAAAAAGCGAACTCGGTAGTGATGGCTACAGCTGCGCCAAAAAGAAAAAAAGATGATCTGAAAAAAATAGAAGGTATCGGACCCAAGATTGAAGGCTTATTAAATAAAGACGGTATTATTTATTTTGAACAGTTGGAAAAAACACCTGTAGAAAGAATACAAAAAATATTAGATAAAGCAGGTCCGCGTTATCGTATACATAAACCGGCAACATGGCCGCAGCAATCCGGTTTATGCGCAAAAGGCGAATGGGAAAAATTAAAAAAATTACAGGATCAACTTACCGCCGGACGTAAATAAATTTTAGACAAGCAATTAATCACATGCCGGACGTTACCCGCCTGAAAAGGCGGGTTTTTTGTTTTACTACTTTAGGTTGCCGGGAAAGTCTTAGTGGCCGATAAGACGGCAAATTCCTTTTTCCGCTTGCAGGCTTTTCTTCAAACTATACTTTGCAGCAAGTTTCAAATAAATCATTGCTCAAAACAATTCATTTTGATTGCTCTTGGGAAAAGGCGTCTTGCCCAAATGCTCATACGCTTTGGCCGTTACTTCGCGGCCGCGGGGTGTACGCATAATAAAACCTTCCTGTATTAAAAAAGGTTCGTATACTTCTTCCAAAGTACCTGTTTCCTCGCCTACCGCCGTAGCTATGGTAGTGATGCCCACAGGGCCGCCCTTAAATTTATCAATGATGGTAGAAAGAATTCTGTTATCCATTTCATCCAACCCGTGTTCATCTACATTCAATGCTTTCAGTGCATGTTCGGTAATGGCCATATCAATTTTTCCGTCGCCGAGTACTTGTGCAAAATCCCTTACCCTGCGCAGCAGGCCATTGGCTATACGCGGTGTGCCGCGACTGCGTCGGGCAATTTCGCCGGCAGCATCGCTTGTTATTTTCACAGCAAGAATACCGGAGGAGCGAAGCAGAATTTTTTTCAATGTTTCGGCATTATAATATTCCAATCTTGATTTAATACCGAACCGCGAAAGTAACGGCGCCGTTAATAAACCGCTGCGTGTAGTAGCGCCTATCAATGTAAAAGGATGAATATTGATTTGTATACTTCTTGCATTGGGTCCGCTGTCAATCATAATATCAATCCGGAAATCTTCCATAGCGGCGTACAAATATTCTTCCACCACATTACTGAGCCGGTGTATTTCATCAATAAATAAAACGTCATGCGGTTCCAGGTTGGTCAGCAGCCCCGCCAGGTCACCGGGTTTTTCTATTACGGGTCCCGATGTTTCTTTGATATTTACGCCCAACTCGTTGGCAACAATTCTTGATAGAGTGGTTTTGCCCAAACCGGGGGGGCCGTGAAACAATACGTGATCTAATGCTTCGCTTCTTTGTTTGGCAGCCTTAATAAAAATTTTCAGGTTATCAATAATCTGTCCCTGCCCCGAAAAATCTTCAATTACATTGGGGCGAATATTATTTTCAAACTCCTTATCGGCGGAGGATAGTAATTCTTTATCGCTGTTCAGGTTGAGGTTGCTCATTGCTATGCAAATTAAGAAAATTAACCAATGCGGCAAGAATACCGTTCGCGAAGGAAAGAAATTTCTATTTAGTTAGGAATCCTTACTATATTTGTTTTCTTTTATCACTTAAATACTATTTTATGACAGCAATTAAAGGTTATGACTATGCAAGTTCCGCTTTGGAACAATCGCCGGTAACGCTCACTGATCTTGCTTTATTAAAAAAAACATTACTCTGGAGTGATGAGGATGATAAAAATCTCCGGCTGGCGGGAGAAGTACTGAAAGACCAAACCGATGCCGTACTGGATTTATGGTACGGCTATGTAGGCGGCAACGAACACCTGGTGTATTATTTCACCAATAAAGGGCAACCCAATACAGAATATCTTACCGCCGTAAGGGCAAGATTTGGCCAATGGATTTTAGATTTGTGCAACAAACCATACGATCAGCAATGGCTTAATTACCAGCACGAAATTGCCAAGCGCCATCACAGTATTAAAAAAAATAAAACCGACGGCGTGGATGCAGTACCAATTGTTCATTTCCGGTATTTAGTCGCTTTTATTTTTCCTATTACTGTAACTATTAAATCTTTTTTGCAAAAGAAGGGCCATACAACCGACGAGGTAGAAGGTATGTACAATGCCTGGTTTAAAGCAGTGACGCTTACCGCCTTGCTGTGGTGCCATCCGTATATTAACAAAAACGAATTTTAGTGTAAAGGGATATTTTTAAAAGAACCGGAATAGCCCGATTGTTATCCATGTAATAAAAGGTTCCACCGGGCCATTCTTTTTTTATTAAGTTTAAAAATAAACAACAATATGAAAGTAGCGGTTTACGACACTTATGTAATCAAAAAAGACGGAAGTGTTATGCATTTTGATATAATTGTTCCGGTTGAGAATAAAGACGTTAAGGGTATTCATAATTTCGGGCATAATATTTATCTGATAAGAAGCAGGAAGGGCAGCCTCTTACGGCAAAAGAATGCCGGTTTTGTCATGTAGAAGAAGTAAGGCCCGCATGGGAAGAAGCGATTGAACAAAATGGTTATTATATTTACGAAATGGAGGGATGTAATTAATGGCTAATCAAAAATCAGTTTTTGATATTGCAAAACAAAATAGCAATACGGACGACCGCATAGTAGCCGCATTGGAAAGAATATCGGAAGCTTTTCGTGTATTACTTTGGCAACAAAGCAAAGAAACGGGCCTGAGTCCCATTCAAATACAATTACTGATTTTTATTTTACATCACCCGGTTTCGCAATGTAAGGTGAGTTATTTAGCCGAAGAATTTAATATGACCAAGGCTACTATCAGTGACGCAGTAAAAGTGCTGGAGCAAAAAAAAATAATTACCAAACGTACTGAAGAAACGGATAGCAGGAGTTATATAATCCAACTCAGTGCAAAAGGAAAAGAGTTTGCTAATAAATCGTCTTTGTTTGCCAATTCTCTTTTGAAGCCCGTTGCTAACTTACCGGCAGAGCAAAAAGATCATTTTCTTTTCAGTTTGACCAATCTTATTTATCAACTTAACCGGGCCGGCATTATTCAACTTCAGCGTATGTGCTATACTTGCCGCTTCTTGGGCGAAAAAAATAATAAACATTATTGCACCCTGATGAAGATGCCTTTAAAAGAAACGGATATAAGGATTGATTGCCCTGAACATGAAATTATACCATCTTAATTTACTAAGTAGTCCAAAGCCCGTCTGACCGGACGGGGACTAAGTACTGTTTATATTCGGTATTATTGTCTCCGCTTAAATTTTCTTTCCCGATAAAATGATATTTTGATAAAATACAAAACCCTCTGATTAATTTCAGAGGGTTTTGTATTTTATCAATTCATTAAAATTATTGTCTTACGCTAACAGCAGTCCTCCTGTCTTTTCTTCTTTCTTCGTCAGATGCTTTTTCGTCTACAACGGCAAATTCTTCACCATAGCCTTCCGCACCTGCAATACGCACAGCGTCAGAGCCATTTGCTTTTAATGCCGCAGCTACTGCATCAGCCCGGCTTTGCGATAATTTTTTATTACCTGCATCATTACCTACCCTGTCTGTATAGCCGCCAATTTTAAGCTTGGCATCGGGGAAGGCTTTTAATATTGCAACTAAGTTTTTAACTTGGTCCATACTTGAAGCAGTTAAAGTAGCGCTGCCGGTTTCAAAATTCAGATTATCAAAATTGAACCATACCTTCTTCAATGAATCAGCGCCTAAGCCTTTCCAATTACCGCCAAGGAAAGCCACCAACTGATCTTCTATACCGCCTTTCAATGCATTTAATTCAACGCCGTCAGGCAGTTTTACTTTAATAGATTCAATAGCACCGGGAATAACGGTTGCAATTTTCGCAGTATCGGTAACTACCGGTGTAGTTGTACCACTTGTTTCAGCAGGAGGCGTTTCCTTAGCCTTATCTCTAAAGAAAAGATACCAGGCGCCAAGACCCGCGGCAGCTATTAATAAAAGCGGAACCAACCACTTTAACCCACCGCCTGTTTTGCGGGCAGCATCTTCAGCATAATGACCGGCGGAAGAAACTGTTTCTTTTGCACCACCGGTAATAGAAGATACCGCATCGCCTATCTTACCCACACCTAACATACCTGCCAAGCTGCCTAAACCACCGGGCAACATTTTCATAATCGAATCTTTCTGGCTGCTCAATAAATTCATTAAGCCACCGGCATTTAATCCTGTTTCACTTGCATGCTTACCCAACGTGCCCAAAGCAGCAGGAGCAGCAATACTCATTAATGAACTGGCAGATGAACTTTTGATGCCCGCAAAGCTTGCGATAGTATCAACTATACCGCCCATTTTATCGCCAAAAATACTTTTTAATAAGCCGCCGCCTTTTCCTAATAAGCCACCGCCGTCGCCAAAAAAATTACCCAAACCGCCCAAAAGACCGCTGCTGTGAGATTCTTTGGCCATATTGAAAACAGTATCGGCACCTGCACTGCCGGAAGATGCTTTAGAAATAACGCCGCCAAGTACCGAAGGCAAAATACCGGATATTGCTTTACCGATACCGCTTTCGCTTTCTCCGAGGAAAGAACCGGCTTTAGAAATGAGATCGGGAGTCAGATGCCCTTTAACGGCATCAAAGATGTTGAATGACATAATTGTTTGGTTTTAGTGTTTATAAATGTGTTTTTACAGTCGGTAAGGTTAGTGGTTAGGTTGCGTAAGGTAACAAATATTAAGAATTAAGGTTCTTTCATAGTAATTTTTTTATTATCAATTTATAACGGGGGGGTATATCTATTCAGTTGTAAAACCAAATCGGGGTCGGGGCAATTGGCTAAATATTTTTCTTTTTCGTTGTACCTGCATACGCCGGGATAATCGCCCTGCATACCCTGCATATCTATTATTACCTGGCAATGCAGGTGCGGCGGCCAATGTCCGTTTTCAAATATCATTCCGAACTCGGCAAATACATCTCCTTTATTTATATGCTGCCCCTGCTGCAGGTTTTTTAAAGAATTAAGACTCAGATGTCCGTACAAAATGTGGAAGGTAATCCCCTCTACGCGATGCGTAAGAATTATAGTAGCTCCGTAATCGCCAAAATTATTATTGAAAGCATAACTGTGAACAATACCGTCAATCGGGGCCATTACCGCCGTACCCGATTGGCCCCAAATATCAATTCCTAAATGAAGTCTCCGGGGTTCGCTTTCAGCTCCGTTTTCCACCGCAGAATGCGCCTCGGAAGATCCGAACAATTTACTGCGACTGTAAACAGTACGATGTTCATTGTAACCGCCAATTCCAAATTTTGCTTTATTACTTTCCAGCAGGCGACTGATATAGTCTGAAAATTTATTAGTGTCCTTCACAATCGCTTCGGTAAGGTTTTTATTTTTTTCTGTAAAATCAAACGCAATAATTTTTTCTGCAGCAGCATTAAACGGAACAACAGGGTGAAATGCCGGTTGGTGTTTTTTTAAAAGACCGGGTAATGCTGTTTGATTCATGGTTAGTAATTTATATCAGTTATAGAATTAGACGGCCTCCCCTGCTGCTAAAACATAAAAAAATGGTAAATAGCCTGTACTAAAAGTACGAAATGTTTTTTTGCCCCGTCTTTCACCCGAAGTTTATAAATAAAACAAAGGGATTTACCGGAGTTGGCATACAGCGGGTAAAAACTGCAAAATATATTGCCCCCGTATTCGTTTTAGTTAATAATATGTATAAAAGAACTATCGCCAAATTCATTTTTTCTTGTTTATTTCTGCTTATTTCCGCTACCGGTTTTGCGCAGCAAATTACCGGCGTATGGGAAGGGAAAATAGGCAAACAAAAAGTAGAAGTAAAGTTGGTGCAAAACGGCGACAGCATTTTCGGCACATCCTATTATTACGAGTCTGCCAATAATTACCGACGCTATAATGTAAAGGGACATTTTGATAATGAAACCAATGAAGTGGTTTGGTGGGATGACAGGCTGGTAGATGAGAAAGGCCCCCAAATAAGAACAGGAAAGCAGGGTGTAATGCCGTTGTTGTCAAGAGCAGATTTTAATTGTCCGGGCGGCGGCGTAATGATGCTGGACGGAAAAACGGCATTAAAAGAAAATGAAGAGATGCCGAAAGGCGAAGTGCATTTGAATAAAACAGGAAGCACCAATTTTGAAGATGAATGGGATAATTTAATTGACGGATACACAGTAGGCAGCAATGATACTGAAGTAATAGACAGCGTGGCGGCAATAGCTGCGGCAAATCAAAATAGAAAAACTGAGCCGGTACAGCAGGAACCAAAGCCTGAGAAAAAACAACCTGAGCAGGTATTTATTCCGACGCCTGTAAAAAAAGAAGAGCCTGCTAAAGAGGTGGTACGGGAAAAACCGGTTGTAAAAACGGAACCGATAAAAGAAGAACCCAAACCGGTTGTGAAAATTGCAGTGCCGGTTGCGTCGCCAACTATAGAAGAAAAATTTACAGCAAGGAAAAAAATATTAACGACTGAAATTCCCGTTACCGGCGACTCTATTGAACTTCGTTTTTATGATAATGCGGAAGTTGACGGCGATTCTATTTCACTGTTTTTAAATGATAAACTTATTTTTAATCATATACGTCTTACCGGCAAAGCATATGTTCTGAAATTAGCCGCTTCGCAATTATCGGGTACCAACGAATTGGTAATGGTAGCTGAAAACTTAGGAAGCATTCCGCCCAATACCAGCTATATGGTAGCCACAGACGGCGATAAAAAGTACGAAGCCTTTTTGGCCAGTACCGAAAACAGCAGCGCATTAATCAGGTTGGTAAAGAAAGAATAAGTTTTAGTCTTTATATCTGCAATGTTTTAAACACCCTTACACGAAGTTTATACTTATTTTATGTTCAGGGTTTAATTTTCAAAAATTAATAAACAAAATATTTTTAGTAAACGATTTTTAATATTTTCACAAAAACTAACTGTATTGTGAAATTAACCACCCGGAAGATCGCTTACGGAACCGAATCACAAAATTGCAAAAACTGCGGCCACCCTTTTAAAGGCAGGGTATGCAATATGTGCGGTGAAAAAGTTTTTGAAGAAAAGCAACTCAGCGGCAAGCATTTTTTTCATGAGGTCATCGATTTCTTCTATCACTTCGAGAATAAGGTTATAAAAACCATTAAGCTTAATTTTTTAAAACCCGGCTTCGTAACTAAAGAAAACCTGAACGGAATACGCGTACCCTATGCAAAGCCAATACAGTTATATCTTGTTGTGGCTTTTCTGTTTTATATTATTGTAAGTAAAGTTGGGGTTACTGATTATATTCCTAATTACGGTGATCATAAGTATTATACTTTATCAGATCACAGCTTATTTAAATGGACTAAGCCTGCGGATGAATGGTCGATGAATTCTATCGACTCGATGTGGATACGAAAGGGAAGGGATATGGAAAAACGAATAGCGGCCGGCTATACAGAATATTTTATAAAAAGAAATGAATTGGTTTTGGGAGGCAGAGGAAATAAAGACAGTGTTGTTCTTTCGCCCTATAAACTCCCGGTAATTGCCTTTCGCGATATGGCCCAAGTACGAAGTGTATTATTTGATGCAAAAGTGGGAACATTTGGTAAAACATTCATTTTTATATTGCTCCCATTTTTTGCAGCCGCGTTCTTCTTAATTTTTTCAAAAAAAATAAAATACTACGGCGCTTCATTAATTTTAGCCACTCACTTTATGGTGTACAATTTATGCGTTTACAGTTTGCATGCGCTTATAAGTACGGCGCCGCAGTATATTGATAAATCGCTTAAAAACTGGGTGATGCGACCGGTTAATTCTATTTTTTATAATGATTCGGTTGCGCCGGTTTCGAATTTTCTCTTCGGCGGCAGTTTTGAGTTTTTTCATCTGCTGTTTTGGATGCCGTGGATGTTTATCGCTTTTAAAAGATTATTTAATACACCTTGGTGGCAAAACCTGCTGATATCGTATGTATGCAGCAGGGTCTTCTTTTATCTTATATTCGGTGTATTAAAAAAGATTGTTATCGCTTTTACCATTTGGACGCTGCGTATTTGATTTTTCAGCGGTATAGACAATTTCGATGAGTAAAACCACGGACTTTTATTCAGGCTTGATAATAAATGTTTGATTATTCTTTTCTTCTGTTACAACATAAACAGGTTTTTTAAAAGTCGTGAACTGATTGCCTTTATAAATTTTTGTACCTACCGGAAATGATTCCGTAATACTATCCTGCGCTTTTATATCAATACCGTAGCTTCCTTTTACCGGGTATTTAACCGACAGATAAATCCATTTATCAGACTGATTTTTGATGATAACAGCAACAAGCTTACTTTTTTCAGGTGAAATATGGTTACTGGTTTTTTCTTCATCAGCATATTTTATTTCACCGTTGCCGCTGGTATTGGAACCCGCATCAGCCTTTCCTTTTCCTTTATTAATTATATTACCATTGCCGCTGCCGTTTGCAGTAAAAGGGTTGTCGGCATTTACATATACATTGCCATTTCCGCTTTTATTTATTTTTACTGATTTAGCAATCATCTCTTCCGCTTTTACAGTTCCGTTGCCGGAGCAAAAAATATCCAGTTCATCAATACTTCCTTTTAAAAACGCATTACCATTGCCCGAATTCTTTATACGAAAATAACGGCCGGTTATTCCGTTGACGTAGAGGTTGCCATTACCCCTGTGTTTTACCACAGAAATTTCCGGCAAAGAAATTTTTATATTGATATTGGTTTCTTCAATATACAGCCGGTTATTTAAGTTGCCGGTTAATTCGATGCTGAGTTCACCGTTCTTTTCAGATACATCCAGCAGGCTTTCAAGATTATCATCGATAGAAACAGCAATAGAAAAAGGCTTACCAATTTCAATCTCTACTTTACCGTCCAAGTCTGCTAATTCTACCTTGTCGAAATTTTTGTACTCAAAACTCTTATTGATAATTTTGCCGGAACCTTTTAACGGCCCTTTTTGTGCCTGTACAATTGTAGTAATACATAACAATGCAGATACTAAGGCTACTTTACCGGCAGCCGGAGCAATTATTTTTTTTCTATTCAAAATTAATTTATCTACTGAGTATTTTCCGCCGCCTGCAAATGCGGCAAATACATAACCCCAAAATAATGTTTGCTGAAAATACATGCCGGTTAAAGGCTCGGGAGAATCATACCATATAAAAGAGATTACAAAAAACTGAAAGGCTAACTGCAGTGCTGAAAAGCGGGTAAGAAAGCCTAATGCCAAACAAATACCCCCGATAAATTCTCCCCAACTTGCCAAAGTAGCCCAAAATGCAGGTGAGATAAATGTAAAACCAATTTCACCTACTTGTTTTACAAACCAATCCGGCGCCATACCATCTTTCATTTTGGGTAAGCCTGCATGCAGTGCAAGACTTAAGCCTAAATGAATACGAACCAATAACCAAGCGGCGTTGAGTGTTTTATTTTCACCTAATGAGGTGCCAAATAAAAATTGACGAATATTACTTTTCATTTTGAAAAATTTTAGAATGAAATAAATTGTTTCGTCAAAGATGCGGTTAGCAAAGCCTATCAGTCGCTGCAAAAGATGATATGAGACAGAGTAAAGAGGTCTCATTAAAAAAAGAACCGTCTCAAATTATAATGAGACGGTTTCAAATTGTGTAAATAATTGGTTTTAAGCGGTTTGATTTTTACGGGGTTACTTTATTTTCACAGCCGGTGTCTTTGCGCCACCCTGATATAAAATTAGTTTTTCTACTTCTCCTTTATCATTATTTACAAATTCCACCTCGGCCTCCACCGCTTTTAAAAAAAAGTAGTTTTCCTTTTGGGCAAACAATTCAAATTTTGGCTGATCCGTTGCCTGTGCAATCAACTTTCCTTCTTCTACTGTAATTGTTATTTGAAACTGCGGCGTTACTTCGTAAGTACCTGCATATTTTTTCAGTATTTCTTCCGGCAGGGTAATTTCTTTTTTGGGTTCAGGCAGTTTGTAAGGTTTATCGTACAGTACAGAAAAAATATCTTTAGTAATATCAGCCAATTTTGGATTACCTGTATTGTTTAAAAGTACTATACAAATATCATCAGATTCTATTCTTGCCATATTGGTATTAAAACCAAAAATGCCGCCGCCATGTGCAGTCACTCTTTTTTCGTAAATACTGTCAATACCCCAACCAAAGCCATATTTATTTTTAACAGGAGTGAATGCTTTTTCAGTGCTTGCTCTTTTTATTATTGTATTATTTAATACAGCCTTGTGCCATTTTAATAAATCGGATGTGGTGGTATAAATGGCGCCCGCGGCATATGAAACTGAAGAATCTACAATGCCGGCTTCTGTACTGTTCTTGCCGTTGATGCTGAAGTAGCCTGTCGCTTTATCCTTACTTTTCAGTGCAGCAAAATCAAAACCGCTGTTGTTCATTTTTAAAGGTCTAAAAATATAATCGCGAACCACTTTTTCGTAGGGCTTTTTAGTTACTTTCTCTATGATATAACCCAGCAGCATATAGCCCGAGTTGCTGTAGCTCCATTGAGTTCCCGGCTCAAAATCAAGTTTTTTATTTTTGAACAGCGCAAAGATCTTTTGCTGATTTGCCGGCTTAACGGCTTCAGTTCTCATAAAATCCGCATCGTTGGTATAATTATAGATGCCCGATGTATGGCTGAGTAATTGTGCAATGGTGATCTCTTTATCAAGCTTAAGGTCAGTAAAGTACTTGCTTATTTTATCGTTTAAACTCAGCTTTTTGTTTTCTGCTAATTTTAAAATAACAGCAGCCGTAAACTGTTTGGTGATAGAGCCAATTTGAAAGATGGTATTTCCTGTATTGGGTTCGTCGGCCGCTGCATTTTTATAGCCGTATCCTTTATTTAAAAGAACCGTTCCTTTCTGTGCAACTAAGGCCGTGCCGTTGAATTCATTTATTTTACTGTAAGCGGTCAATAGCTCATTTAGTTTTTCTTCTTTTGTTTGTGCAGATATTATACTGATTGAACAAAGACTAAGAAAACCGGCGATAATTAATTTTAATTTCATAACTGCCCCTTATTTTATTTACATGTAAAAATAGCTTATTTCTTTTCTCCTTTCCAAGGCAGCATCAATTTCCGGTTTTCATTCAGCGACATACCGTAAACTTTATTGCCCTCAATATAGCCTGAGTGATAATACGTGCCGCTTTGATCGGCTGTTGTAAAAGCAAAATAGATTTTATCCCAATCGGTATTAAAAAAACCGCCGCTGAAGGGATACCCGTAAAATTCGCCATCAAAACGGCTGCTGTCTATTTTAGTAAATTTAAAATCTTTCAGGTAGGGTTCACTTTCGGGTGTGGGGCGAAGATCAATTACCCAGGTACCCAATGCTTCATTGGCATCAGGCTTTCTACTTTCTGCAGTTTGTTCCTTACTATTACGCAACACAGAAATAGAGGATAGTTTTATTATCTTATTATTATCTGCATGCTGCAAAACAATATAAGGCTTGGCACCACTTGCTTTAATATCATTACCCTTCATGGCATAGGCTTCCTGCTTCCAATCTGCAATAAAAATTTGGGTACCGGCCGGGTATTCATATTTTTTTGTTTGCCCGGGCTGTACATCACTTACCCGGGTTTCATTTTTTCCATCGGGTGTATAAATGATTAAGGAAAGATGATACACATCTGTATAATCGTTTTTAAAAATTACAGTTACATTTTTGTTTTGGCATAAAACTGCCGTTGCATATAAAACTGCAAAGACCATGGTGATTATCTTTTTCATTATTTAAAATTTTAGAGCATAAAAATAATATCTTCATTAAGATACTGCAAGCATATTAAGCCCAACTGCATTACCGGCAGGCCAACTGCCGCATGCAGTTTAGCGGTTGCTAATGCAGTTGGGCGGAACTTGTGTATGTATAAGCAATAGATGATACATTTTTGTATCAAACAGGTTTTAGTATGAAAAAGACAATTATTTTTTCAGTACTTACGCTTTCAACCGCAATGGTTTTTCCTCAAAGCCTTCAGTTTACAAATGGTAACTGGTGGATGAACAGCCGTTTTAAAAAACAAACTATTTACACAGTAGATGGTGTATTCAGTTTTGTAAAACCCCTAACCATTGACAGCAGCATTGATTTACAAAATCAATATTGCATTCCACCCTTTGGCGATGCACATACCCATGATATGGACGGCAGTTACGGATTGAAAGAAAAAATTAAAGAATACCTTGCCGAAGGGGTTTTTTATGTGCAGGTACTGGGCAATTACGGCAGCGGTGCCCTTCAGGCAAAGCCAGTATTAAAAAAAGAAAATGTATTGGAAGTTACTTATGCCAATGGTTTACTTACTGCAACTTATGGTCATGGCTTTTATCCTTACGAACCAATGGCAATGGGTTTTTATAACCCACGCGACCAGTTAAAATATGCTGACTCAGTAAAGAAGAGCCGTAAAGCAGAAAACAACGCCTACTATTTTTTAGATAGCATTGCGGATACGGATGCCAAGTGGCCGTTAATTATAAAATATAAACCCGATCACATAAAAATTTGTTTATTGGATGCAGCCGATTATGCAGCAAAAAGAAAAGCAGAAAATGTAGAGACGTATGGCTTATCGCCTGAAGTAGCTGCTTATGTTGTGAAAAAGGCCCATGCAGCGGGTATTCGGGTATTTGCACACATTGAAACTGCTGACGATGCCAGGCTTTGTGCAAAAATTGGCGTGGATGCGCTGGCTCATTTACCCGGCTATGGGTGGGATGGTGATGAAGCAACCCGTAAAAAATATTGTATGACCAAAGAAGATGTACAACTATTTAAAATAGCAGGGTTAACAGTAATACCTACTATGAATATTGATCATACCAAATCATATGATGATAATTGGAACGTTACATTACACCCTGAAAAAATTGCCGCCACACAAATGTATGAGAAAAATATACTGCGCTATTTATATAAGGCTAAAGTACCTATTGCTTTGGGTGCAGATTACTACGGAAAAACAGTAGCTCCTGAAATTGACAGTTTAATAGCACAAAAAATTTTTACTCCTGCACAATTGCTGGATGTATGGAGCAGACAAACAACGCAGCATATTTTTCCCAATAGAAAACTGGGAGAAATTAAAGAAGGATACGAAGCCAGTTTTTTAGTATTGAAGGGAAACCCTGTTACAAATATTGAAAATATAAAAAAAATCCGGTGGCGTGTAAAACAGGGTAAATTTATTATACTATAAATAAAAGGTATTATTTTTAATAAAGACATGCAGCAACCATTTTTACAAAAGCAATTATTTTGGGGCATCAGTGTATGGCAGTCGCTTGCTTTTTTGGTGTTTTATTTTTTCTTTGCCTTTCAATACTGGATGGCATTATGGTACACTTCCGGCGGAAGGGACAATATATGGAAAGAAGCAATGCTGGATTATTTTTTACTGAAACTGTTTTTAACCGTACCGCTGTGGTGGCTTTTTTTTATTTTCTGGAAAAACAAATCTTTACCGTTTAAAATTTTGATGCACTTTTTTACGGGGCCGGTGTGGGTATTTTGCTGGTTTCATAGTTACCGTTTCATCCAGGATTTACGGGGGGCATTTTATCTTAAAGGAGATGCAATATGGTGGGATGTTTATATACCGGGCTTGCTTTACTGCTTACAGTTTGCCGTATTTCATGTGTACGATTTTTATTTGCAAAACGAAAAACAAAAATTAAAGGAAAAACAACTAATGCAGTTAGCTTACAACAGCGAGGTGAATGCACTAAAGGCGCAGATACAACCGCATTTTTTATTCAATACTTTAAACTCCATCAGTGCATCGGTACCGGAAACAATGGAACATACCCGGGAGTTAATTGCAAAATTGGCTGACACCTTCCGCTACAGTTTACAAGCCGGCGAACAGGAATGGATTTCGCTGGAAGAAGAATTAAATTTTACCAGAGTAACGCTGGAACTGGAAAAAGAAAGGTTGAAAAAAAGACTGGAAGTAATTTTCGATATTGATGAAAGTTTGCTGCAAACCAAGGTGCCACCCATGCTGTTGCAGCCCATAACAGAGAATGCCATTAAACATGGCATAGCACCCAATATTGAAGGCGGTACAATAACCATTACTGTAAAAAGAACCGGCAGCAAAGTAAATATTGTCATCAGCGATACCGGTGTGGGATATGCCGGTGAATTAAACGATACATTATTTAATAAAGGCATTGGCCTGCGAAATACCAACCGCCGGTTGGAAAAATTATTTGGCGAAAAAATTTATGTAATAAAAAATAGTCCATCCGGTTTATGCTTTTCATTTAGCATACCATTTAATTAATTTATTATGAAAAAGATAGTTCTATGGGGTATTTTACTGTTCGGTTGTTTAAGTTTAAGCGCACAATCGTTTTATTACACAGTTAAAACAACCAATATAAACGCCTTTGCCGGCAGTTATTTATATGTCCGTTATGAGGCGGGTGGCAATGAAGTTACCGACAGTTTCTTACTGTCAGCTAAGCCACAAATATTTACAAAGAAATTAGTACAGCCATTAGCAGCAGAAATCTATACCGGCAATAAACTGATAAAGCCTGTAAATATATTTCTGGCTAATAATGAACTTTTACTCTCCATTACCAATAATAGCATTGTTATAAATGATAAAAGCGGCTTACAATCTCTTTTTAAAAAACTTACACAAAACGACAGGATACGGCGAACCTATTTCCCTTTATATGAGGAACTCAACGAAAAAAATGATACCGCAGGGCTTACAAAGCTCTCTAAAATTTTTGACAGCCTCCGGGTAAATGATATTGTTATTAGTAAAAAATATTTGTCTGAAAAAAACAACCCCTTTTTATCACTATTCGCTTTTATGCGTTATACTTCTTTTTCTTCCGACTACGCTGCTGCTGAGTCACATTTTTTGCAATTACCAAAATGGGCCAAACAAAGCCCCGACGGAAGAAATATCATTACTAAAATAGCCGGAGCCAAATCAGTGCAAGTGAATACCGCAGCCCCTGATTTTTCAATGAATAATTTAGCAGGTAAAGAAATAGTTTTGAGTGGCTACAAGGGACAATACGTTTTGATTGACTTTTGGGCAAGCTGGTGTGGACCCTGCCGCAAAGAGCATCCGGCACTTAAAGAAATTTATAGTGAGTTTAGCAGTAAAAAATTTATACTTATTTCTGTATCACTCGATAATAAAAGACAAGATTGGGAAACTGCTGTAAAAAAAGATATGCTGCCATGGATAAATATAAGTGAGCTAAAAGGTTTTCAAAGTATGGCTGCACTTAGTTATGGTGTACAGGCCATACCGGCTAATTTTTTAATTGACCCTAACGGCGTCATCATTGCAAAAAACAGTACACCGGAAGAGTTAAAAAAATTACTTGAAAAATTATTATAATAATGTGAATAGAAAGGTAATTATTAGTGACGACGAAGATGATGCCCGCCTGCTGATACAGCAATACATTGCCGGTTATCCGCAACTGCAGGTAATAAAAGAATGCAGCAACGGCCCCGAAGCGGTACAGGCTATCGACAGCCTCGAACCTGATTTAATTTTTTTAGATATCCAAATGCCGGGCCTTAGCGGTTTTCAGGTGTTGCAAAAAATTGTACATGTGCCGCAAATTATTTTTTCGACTGCTTTTGATAAATATGCATTAAAAGCTTTTGATAACAACGCCGTTGATTACCTTTTAAAGCCTTATACAAAGGAACGTTTTGCACAAGCCATCAATAAAGTATTATTAAACAGCAATAAAAATTTTGAAAGTATCCGCAACCTTAGCGACGATTTACAATCTTCTTATACTGCCTACCCCGAAAAGGTATTGGTGGAAAGTGGCAGTCGTATGATATCCCTTTCGGTAAATGATATTATATGGATTGAGGCCGATGGGGATTATACCAGGTTGCATACGGCACAAAAATTTTACATAAGTAATTACGGTATCGGTACGATGGAGCAAAAACTAAATCCTGCTCTTTTTATCCGTATCCATAGATCGGCAATTATTAATATGAATTTGATAAAAGAAGTATTTAAAGAATCGAACGGGTATTACGTGGTGCTGCAAAACGGAACTAATCACAAAGTAGGCAGAAATTATACGGATGTGATAAAGAAAATTGTGTTGTAATAATAATTGTAAAACCAGATTAGCCGGGGGAATTTTCAGGAGCAGGCATGAGAAAACCATTTAGTCGTTGCCGGTGGAGGTAATAGTTGAGTGAGGTTATAAAACTTTGTCTAAGTACTTATCAAACAAAAATCAAAAATTTTATTCCCTTGCTAAAACTTATATCAATTACCATTTTCTTCTATACTTATTGTTACCTTCTATCTCTTTTACATAAGCAATACGGAAAGCATAGGCAATAACCATGTAGCAATGTTCATTAATGCATGTGGGGTCTAAAATACAGATTCGATTTTATAATTTTTTGAGCAAAGCAAATTTTACCGATTGCTTTTACTAACACATCCATTTCTCCGGCAGGGAACCGTTATTTATCACCCAGTTTAACATCTGCTTTTTCATACTTTACAAAACCATTTATCATGGGCTGTGTTTTTTTAATTTTCCAAATTGTCAAAACATCTTTAATTTTTTTACCGGGATTATCTTTTAAAAAATCTCTTACATACTGTGCCAGCATATTATTTTCGGCAATGGTTCTTTTAAAATCAGTATTCTTCTTTCTGTTTTCCAGTTCGTGCCAAATTAAAACTGCATCCTGCAAAGTTTTACCGGGATTAGTTTTTACCCAATTCATAAAATCGCTATGACAAACAAATTTGTTACCCACGTGCAGTTTTATAAAATTCCTGAAATTGGGGCCAAAGCTAATATTGTCTGTAATTATTGTTTGTAGTGTAAGTTTACTCTTTGCCCAGTCAAAATGACCTGTTGCTTTTTTTTGTTTTAGTTCAGGCATTTTTGCACCGTTATTATCCAATGAATACATAATCCTGTCACGCATTTGGAATTTACTGCCATTGGCCGGTAAGCCGGTTGCTTTGCATATTGCAGTCATTTCTTCTTTAAGCCAATACCATTTATTAAATTCAGTTGCAGTTTTAATATCACTAAAATCCGGCCTTTTCATTTGAGCTGCTTTATTAATTATTTTCTTCCAGCCATTCTTTAGGGCTTTGCCCGGTTACCTTTTTAAAAGCCCGGTTAAAAGTGGCTTTGCTGTTAAAGCCGCAATCAAAAGCAATGCCTAATAAAGTTTGTGTTTTTTGTTCGCCGGCTTTTAATTTTTCTTTTACTGCTTCTATGCGGTAGTTATTAATAAAGTCATTGAAGTTGAGCTGAAAGCCCTGATTGATCACTTTAGAAATAACAGAAGAATTTGTCTTTAATCGTTTAGCTACCTGGGTTAATGATAGCTCCGGGTCTTCATATACCTTTTCGTTTTGCAGCAACTCCAGTATTTTGGGTTTCCATTCTGTAATCAAATCGGTATCTTCCGTTCGTTTGTTAAGCCCGTCTTCTATTTCTATCACTTCAGCATCTTCTGTAAAATTATTTTTACCGGGATATGGTGAGGAATTTTGCAATAAAAGTGAAGGCTTATAAGTAAGCAGGTTTAGTTTAAAAGGCACTTTTGTTTCAATAGAATTGGAATAACCCGTAATGGCGATATAATAAAATATAACCGCAAAGCCGAGGAAAAACCACCAGTTTTGCATATAAGTATTTATTGCGGGAATATATTGTGCAAATAAATCGGCTGCTACCCGAAGAAATTGCATGAGCAGAAAAGCGATCAGGAAATTTTTTATCCAACGGAAGAGAACCGTATCCGCATAACTGATCACCTGTACCATCAGTTTTTTATACAAGCGGTAATATCTTAATGAAAGAACAAAATAAAAAACCATAGAAGCAAGACCGGTATATTGATACCATGCATCAAAGTCTCTATCCTGACCGTCCGCCAGGAAAAAGTACCGCTTTAAAATAAGCTTATCTGTTACTGCCATTGCTATACAGAAAAGCAGGTACAATATACCCGGCACCAAATGCAGCCATTCACTTCTACCAAATTTAAAAGAAGGGTTCAGCAAACTTTGCACATAGATAAAAATAACAGGACCCATAAAATATAAATGTTGCATGGGTACATAAAACAGAATATCTCTGTAAGGTTGGTTATCATACCAATCGGCAAAGCCCAACATCCAGGGGGCAATATATAAAATACACAATAGCAGTAACAGGGACAACCATTTATCAGATTGGTTTTCATTTTGTATTCCTTTTCGGAATAATAATATGGCATATACCAGGCCATGTACAAAAAAAATCAGCAGAAGTGAACTGTAAAAATTAAAGTCGAAACGCATGTATATAAATCTATCGGTTCGTTAATAAAGATGAGCAATGAAAATAGTAATTTATTTGCAGCGAAAACAATTGTGTCTAACCCTTTGCCTGATTCATTTTTTGGAGCAGTAATTTTTTTTCAGCGGAAGATTGCGTCAGTGCTATCGCCTCGGCAAAATATTCTTTTGCTTTATCGTATTGCTGTAATTGCAGGTGCAACTCACCCAAGGTGGCGGGCAGCAGGTAATATTTTTTTAGCGAAGCAATTTGGGTCATTGCCTCAATGGCTTTAATACCTTCGCCAGGGCCTTTAAGTTCGCTGATAACAATGGCCCTGTTTAATTCTATTACCGGCGACGGATAATATTGCTGCAACAAGTTGTAACAACGTAAAATATTACTCCAACTGGTATGTTCATAGTCCGCGGCCCTTGCATGCTCGTAAGCAATGCCCGCCTCCATGTGATACTTGCCGATGCTTTCCCCGGCAGCTGATGCTTCAAGGTGATAAATACCTTTTTCAATTAGCTGCTTATTCCACTTGCTCCGATCCTGTTCTTTCAGCAATAAAATATTTCCTTCAGCATCCAACCTTGCATCATTGCGTGATGCGGTAAAACAAATCAGTGCCATGAGTGCATGCACATCGGAATGCTTTACTACCGGGCTTCGACAAATTAATTCACATAAACGCAGGGCTTCTTTCATTAAATCATTTCGTATCAAATCTTCATGCTGTGTGGAATTATATCCTTCATTAAACAAAAGATAAATTGCCATCAGCACATTATCCAGGCGATTGTTTAATTCAGCAGTCGCAGGTAATTCAAATTGTACATCGTTATCCCGAAAACTTTGTCGTGCCCGGTACAATCTTTTTTCAATGGTCTCATAACTTGTTACAAAAGCTTTAGCAATCTCGTTTACACTAAATCCGCACAAGGTTTTTAAAATAAGTGACACCTGTGCCTCAGCGGCAAGCAATGGATGACAGCAAACGAACATCATACGTAACTGATCGTCGTCAATAGTATCGGTATTGATAAACTCCTTTACCGTGGGCGCCAGGGTATAACCCGATTGCAGCAACGGAGCTATATTTTTTGAAAATTGATATTGCCTTTTTTGTTGTCTCAAGACATCTACCGCTTTATTACGTGCAACAGTAAACAACCAAGCTGTCGGATTTTCAGGCAGCCCGTTTATTTTCCAGTTATTGAATGCTTTCAGCAAAGTGTCCTGTACCACATCTTCTGCCAATTGCAAATTTTGCGGGCCGAATAATTTGGTAAGCACAGCCACCAGTTTTCCCCATTCATGGCGAAAGAGATAATCTACCGTTTGCTCTATGTTTGCACTTGAGTTCAACGCTGATCTTTATTACGATTTATTATTTTGTTATTGAAACCGGGAAAATAAGAAAAGCCTCCCGATAAACAGGGAGGCTTTTGCATAATTATATGTCCGCTATTACTTCGGGAAATCCGGGCTTGCTTTTAACTCCGCAATCTGTAACGTATGCCTTTTAGTATGGGCACTTAAGAAAATCATTAACTGGTAAGTATCAACAAGTCCCAAAGGCGTTTCGGCAAAATGATTGCGCAAATCATCCCCTGTTGTTTTGATATACTTAATAGCAGCGGTCCTTCTTTCTTTAAATACGGCAAAAGTTTGCGCCGCAGTACCAAACTGACCTGTCGGTATAAATCCTTCCCGGGTTTTTACTTTAAAACCTCTGTTTGTGAGCATTTGTTTTACCTGCTCATCGCTCATTTTTAATTCACTTCTTTTAGCAGGATTGGCCTGCTCTTTCAACGTACCCATTGCCCAATCAAATAAATTCTTCTCGGATAAGGCGATATGCTCTACACAATTTGCAACGCTCCACACACTGTCTGCCGGTTTCCAATTGAGTTGTGTTTCGCTTAAACCTTTTATTTCTTTTGCCAAATCCTGCTGCGTTTCTTTAAAATAGCTGATGGCATTTTTTTTATCCGCCTTGCTCAATTTATCATCGCTTGCAGTAAAGCCAAGCACGATCAGGAGGCTTAGTAAAGAAAAATACTTTTTCATAATACATGTTTTAAATGATAAGGAAATATGGAATATTAAAATTACTCCATTCGTTTATCACTTCATAAAAAATTATTTTGCGATTAAGCAGGCATATCAATTTTCTGTACCTGTCTTACTATTACGGCGCCCCCGGTAGCATAATCGGGATAACCCTCACATAATGAAATGGCTTCGTTGTAATCAGCTGCGTTTACAATAAAATAACCGCCAATAATTTCTTTGCCTTCTGTAAAAGGGCCGTCCACCACATTTTTGTGACTGCCTTTGACAATTTTACCGCCCGGCAACAACGCTTCACCGCTGTCGTACTTTCCGGCTTTGGCCAGTTTGTCAATCCAGGCAAACCATTTACCCATAGTTTCCTGCATTTGTTGCGCTGATGGTTGTTTACCTGTTACTTCGCTTTGAAAAATAAGCATGAATTTTTCCATAATTTTTTGTTTTAAATGGTTAAAAAATCATTTTCATAATGACGAACGAAGTTTCCGAATCCGGACAGGAAGTTTTCGGGAGGGTCACCCTTTTTTTTTCGAGTGAGTCACTCTTGTTCGAATCCTGAGTGACTCACTCGAAAAAAACAAAATTACTCCAATTTAGAATTTGGAAAATCTTTGCGGTAGTAATTTTTTACCTGTTCCTCGTGCAATTGAACAAACTTATCTAATCCGCCGAAAAATTTCAGCACATCTTCCGTTGCACAATAATTATTGCCGGTATTGGCATTAATAAAACCCGGATATGAACTATATGGGTACGTGGTATAATCGTCAAAGACTTTATGTTTTACTGAATTAGCATGTACATAAATTATTGCCTGTCGCAGATGAGCTTCTGTCTCAATTTTTATACGTTTAAACGGTTTTTGAAACAACCCTCCGTGATGGCTATATTTATTTTTAGTAAAATTGGCAAATGATACCATAAAACTGTTTACCTGCCTTTCAATCATTTCATCAAAAGCTTCGGGCTTGTCGGGTATTGCCAATAGTTTTTTCATAGAAACGGTTTGTTTATCTAAATCAAGTTCATGAATGGATGCCGTTACTTTTTCTAAGAGCTTTGATTTTATAATAAAATGCACATGATTAGAAAGTTGACAATACGCCCAAATATCAAAAGCCAAATTATTGAACCGTTGAAACCTTTCTAAAAAAACGGGATAATCAGTTTTATTTCTGAAAAGTAAAATGCCGTCAATGCTTTTGAATACAAGATGATAATAATTATTTGGAATGAATGGCGACTTGAGTGATTCCGAAACGGGCATGTTTGACAGTTTTTGTTTGGGTTTCGTTGACGGGGTTTCTCCGGTGAGTCACCCCAAAAGGGTGACTCACCGGAGAAACGAACTACACTACCACATTTATCATCTTATTCTTCACGTAAATGATTTTCTTCGGGGGTTTTCCTTCCAGCCATTTCCTTACAATGTCGTTTTGCAAAATAATTTCTTCTATCTGGGTTTGCTCCAAATCCAATGCAAGCGAAAGCGTGGTGCGCAATTTGCCATTGATGGAAACGGGATATTCTTTACTGCTTTCAACTAATAAAGAAGCATCTAATTTCGGGTAGGTCGCATCCAATACACTGCCCGTATTTCCCAATTGACTCCACAGCTCTTCACTTATATGCGGTGCATAAGGTGCCAATAAAATTAATAGCGGTGCTAAGATTTCTTTCTTATGACATTTAATATCGGCCAGTTCATTTACACAAATCATAAAAGTGCTGACGGCCGTATTGAAACTGAAACGTTCCGTATCTTCTTCAATTCTTCTTAATAGTTTGATGAAGGACTTTTAATTCGACATCTGTGGCTTTTTCTTCATTCCAAACTCTTTCCTTTGACTATCATCATAAAAAAGTCTCCACAATTTTTTTAGAAAACGATGCACGCCTTCAATACCCTTGGTGTCCCAGGGTTTACTGGCTTCTACCGGACCGAGAAACATTTCATACATACGGAAAGTATCGGCGCCATATTTTTCGCACAACTCATCGGGGTTAACAGTGTTGTATTTTGATTTGGACATTTTTTCAGAAACTTCTATTAACTTTAAATATTCAAATGTATTCCCGTCTTTATCTAAGTGATTAAACCAAATAACATCCTCAATTTTGAAAGGCAAATTATCTTCTCCTATTGTTTCATACCATTTAGTAAATTCTTTTTTTGTAATTTCTGAATGTTCGTTAACATCAGTTCTGAAATATTTCGCAACCTTATTTTATCTGGTAGAAAATCTTTGTTTTCAGTATATCGCTTCCCATCATATTCATAGTAACCTTTATCATTTAAGTCTAACAAATTTCCATATAAAACCTTATCAGGGAGTATCATACTTTCTACTAAATCATTGTATTTAGCTGCAAGCTGTTCTGATGAATCTGAGCCAGCTGGAATTTCTTTAACCTTACATACAATTTGTTCAATAAAATATGAATAGTATGTTATCATCCCCTGATTCACTAACTTCTTATACGGCTCATCAAAACCAATTAACCCTAAGTCATATAAAAATTTCGTCCACATACGACTGTACAATAAATGCCCTACTGCATGTTCCGTTCCGCCAATGTATAAATCAACCTGGTTCCAATAATCACTTACTTTTCTGTCGCAAAATGTTTCATCATTATGCGGGTCCATGTATCTAAAAAAATACCAACTGCTTCCCGCATAGCCGGGCATGGTAGAAGTTTCCAAAGCCCCCCCGCCCCCCAAGGGGGGGATCACGGACTCAAACCGGTTTGTCCAGTCTTTAATGTTTGCAAGAGGACCCTGTCCATCCGGACCGGGTTTATAACTTTCTACATGCGGTAATTCAAGCGGCAATTCTTTTTCATCTAACGGTATAGCAATACCATCACTCCATACAATCGGGAATGGTTCACCCCAATAACGTTGCCTGCTGAAGCCCGCATCCCGCATTTTGTAATTCACTTTGCGTTTGCCGATACCCAGTTCTTCAATTTTATTGATGGCCACATCAATAGCATCTTTCATCAACATACCGTTTAAGAAACCTGAGTTTTGCAATACAGCTTCTTTGGTATCGTTGGCTTCTTCGCCGTTAAAATGTTCGCCGATGATATTGGTAATAGGTATATTAAAATGTTTCGCGAATGCAAAGTCACGATCATCGCCGCAAGGCACGGCCATAATAGCACCGGTACCGTAACCGGCTAATACATATTCCGAAATCCAAATCGGTATTTCTCTCCCGTCAAAAGGATTAACGGCATAGGATCCGGTAAAGCAACCGGTAATTTGTTTTACTTCGGCTTGCCGTTCTCTGTCGCTGCGGCTTTTTACATAATGCAAATAGTTGCCAACTTCTTCTTTTTGTTCCTCTGTTGTTATTTCAGCAACTAATTCATGCTCGGGGGCCAATACCATAAAGTCTGCACCAAAAATGGTGTCAGGTCGGGTGGTGTAAACTCGCAGTACATGGGCCTCACCCCCTGCCCCTCTCCGGGCGGAGAGGGGAGTACCACCCTGCTCTTGTTTCGTGCCCGAATTACTAATGAAAGTTTTTATTTTAGTTAATACCGATTCGATATTATTCAGTACTTCATCATTTGTAAACCGTAATAAAAAAAGCCCAACTTCATTAAAGCACTTTGTTCTGATTTCATCATAAATTTTTTGTTCTTCTTCATTATGATAATCGCCGTCAATTTCTACTATAAGTTTTACAGGCAATAACGCAAAATCAGCAATATATCCTTCAATAGCATGTTGTCTGCACACTTTTATACCCAACTGATTATTCCTGATTCTTTGCCACAACGCATCTTCTGCTTCAGTAGGATTTTTTCTGTTTGTTCTGCCGTAATTTTTTAAAGTTTCCCAAATATTTTTATCGGCAGTTTTAAAATATTTTTCAGGTTTGTAGGACTGTTCATCCCCCTCTCCGGACGGAGAGGGGTTAGGGGTGAGGCGAAAATCAATTTCCGCACCCCGGCTCTTCCCGATCCAATTCCGCTGCATCTCTTTCATGCTGTCACTAAAATCTACTTTCTCCAATCCTTCCAATAATCTTTCGGCATACGCTGTAATACGCAAATACCATTGACGCATTTTCTTTTTTTCTACCGGGTGGCCGCCGCGTTCGCTTACACCATTTACCACTTCATCATTGGCTAATACGGTGCCCAATGCTTCGCACCAGTTTACTTCGCCGTATTTACTAAATGCCAATCGATACTCCATCAACACTTCCATCTTTTTCTTTTCTTCAAATGCTTTCCATTCATCGGCGGTAAAGCTGAATGCTGAATGCTGAATGCCGGGTGCATCTGAGCCATACTTTTCAAACAGGGCGGCCAATTGCGTTATGCTTTCTGCCTTCTGCGTTTGGCGGTTATAATAACTATTGAACAATTGCAGAAATATCCACTGCGTCCATTTATAAAATTTCGGGTCGCTGGTTTGCACTTCTCTTTCCCAATCATAACAGAAACCAATCTTATCCAATTGGCTTTTAAATGTGGCTATATTTTTCTTGGTGGTCTCAGCGGGGTGCTGCCCGGTTTCCAATGCATATTGTTCTGCGGGCAATCCAAAACTGTCAAAACCCATCGGGTGCAATACATTAAAACCTTTTAATCTTTTATAACGGCTGTAAATATCGCTTGCAATATATCCCAGCGGATGGCCTACATGCAAACCGGCGCCGCTCGGGTAAGGAAACATATCCAGCACATAGTACTTGGGTTTATCGCTTACATTATTTACAGTATATACTTTATTGGTTTTCCACCAATCCTGCCATTTCTTTTCTATATTTCTGAAATTATACTCCATAGCCCGTTCCTGATCATTTTACACTCTCTTTCCGAAATTGAAAAAGAGTTTTAGGTTATAAATATCTTTTATGTTGTTATTGTGATCCGTCTATATCCGCATTTACAGCGATGCAATATTTCAAATTGCATGTTATTGCCTTGTATAATACCGGTTAATCTGTGAAAGAAGACTTAAAAAAATCTTTTCACCGTTATTAATTATCATCTGCAAAAATAATATGGCTGTACAAGCGTTTAGAGAACGACAAAAATAAGGATTGTACTGCTTAATCTGCTATTTTTGCCCGACCGTAACAGGTCTTAATAAAGGCGAGTTGGCCCGTTTTCAGTAAATTGCCGGCAAACCCGATACATTCATTCAAAAAAATAATTTCGCATGGCTCAATTCGGAAAAGCATCATCCAAACGCGGCAAACCATCCTATTTTATGGCCATTGTGGGGGTAAGCATTGTACTTTTTTTTATAGGTATTTTCGGGTTTTTATTTTTAAGTGCGGGTAATTATATGCGCGGACTAAAGGAAGATGTAAAAGTAATTGTGTACCTGCAGAATAATGCCCGCAAGCCTGACGTAGACCAGTTGCGTGATTATATTGCCGCCAAGCCATATACCAAATCCATTGAGTATGTAGACAAAGAAATGGCCAAGAGCAGGATGAAAACCGATGGCGAAGAAAACTTTGAAGAATTTTTGGAGGAAAATCCATTACCCAACTCATTGGAGTTTCACTTAAAAAGTGAATTTGTACATAAGGATACGCTGTCGGCTATAAAAGCTGAGCTGTCGCAAAAAATATTATTGGTAGAGAGTGTAAAATATCCTGCCGCATTAGTAGAAAAAATCGCCAATATCGTAAAATGGATTTTAGCAGGATTAATAGGCTTGGCTGTAATTTTCTCTTTACTTTCTATCATATTAATTGATAATACTATTCGACTGGCTATGTATAGCAACCGGTTTTTAATTAAAACCATGCAAATGGTAGGAGCTACCCGGAATTTTATATCGAAACCGATGAATATACGGGCCATTATAAATGGTGTGGTAGCTGCGTTAATAGCCATCGCACTCATTTATGTTTTGATATTGGGACTTGAAAAATTTGTTCCTTACCTGCGAGACCTGCGCAATAACACCCATTTGTTTATGCTATTCGCCCTCATGCTGTTATTGGGTATCGGTATCAGCCTGTTCAGCACCAATCGCAGTATAGGCAAGTATTTGAAGATGAAGCTGGATGATTTGTATTAGAAATACAGGATAAATTTCTCTTTACTTTTCAATTAAAAACTTTCTAAATCCCCTCCCGGGAGAGCCTGTCCCGCCAATGCGGGAGGCGAAAGAGGCTTCTTATAAAATATTTTCGCAGGGGGTGGGTTTTGATATGCAGCAATTTGGAATGTATACCTGAGTACGATCTGCCAAAAATCTTTATATTGCACCACTAATTTTTATTTTTATGAAAGAAAACAGTACAGAGGCCAAGATGTTTGAAAAAGATAACTTAGTGTGGATGGGTATTAGCTTAGCCGTAATAGCGCTGGGTATGTTTTTAATGGCCGGCGGCAAAAGCAGCGATCCTAAGGTTTTTAATAAAGAGGAAGTTTATAGTACGATGCGTATCACCGTGGCGCCTATATTAATATTAGCGGGTTTGTGTATCGGTGTGTTCGCTATTTTTAAAAAGCCGAAAAAGAACTGAATAAGTGGTAAGTAATAAGTTATAAGTAATAGGTTTGCGGAGTGTACTACTTCGCATTTTTTATTTTTATCATTTTAAAGAGTAGTTGAATGAATATAATAGAATCAGTCATCGTGGCGGTAGTAGAAGGACTTACTGAATTTTTACCCGTATCATCTACCGGGCATATGGTTATTACAAGTTCTATGCTGGGTATTCATAAAGAAGAATTTACCAAGCTGTTCGAAGTCTCTATTCAATTGGGTGCTATACTGGCCGTAGTGGTTTTATATTGGCGCAAGTTTTTCGCCCCGATAGCTATCGGGGTTAAGCGTTGGCAGTTTTATTTAAAACTGATTATAGGTGTAATTCCTGCATTGGTATTAGGTTATTTATTTGCCGATAAAATTGATGAAATGCTGGAAAAGCCAATGGTAGTTGCCATCAGTTTATTAGCCGGCGGTATTGTTTTATTATTTATTGATAAAGCGTTTAAAAAACCTACTGTAGAATCAGAGGACCAGGTAAGTTTTACAAAATCTTTTATGATCGGTTGCTGGCAGGTAATATCTATGATACCGGGTGTAAGTCGCAGTGCCGCTACCATCATTGGCGGTATGCAGCAAAAACTAACCCGTAATATGGCAGCGGAGTTTTCATTTTTCCTGGCCGTACCTACCATGTTTGCCGCTACGGCGCATTCATTAGTACTAAAAAAATGGACCCATGACGGTGTAACAAGAAAGGGCTATGAAGTAATTTTAGAAAGTAAAGAAAACACAACCGCGTTTATTGTCGGCAACATAGTAGCATTTATTGTAGCCTTATTAGCCATTCGGTTTTTTATTAATTACCTGAAAGTGTATGGTTTTAAAGTATTTGGCATTTACAGAATTTTTGCCGGCATTATTTTAATCTTATTAATATTGGCAGGCATCATCGACGGATAATTTCGGGGTGATGCAAAATGAAATTTCTTTTTGGTCGCTAATCCCTAACTTCAAGCCACCAAACCAATACCAATAATGCAAACAGCTTCTAAAAAAGTAGTAAACGGCTGGGCCATGTACGATTGGGCCAACAGTGTTTATAACCTTGTTATTACATCTACTATTTTTCCTGCCTACTTTGAGGCCATGAGTAAAGAAAGAACGGATAGTAACGGCGTATCTTATGTTACATTATTTGGCAGAGAATATGTAAATACATCTTTATACAATTATGCTTTAGGTATTTCTTTCATCGTCGTAGCATTAATTCTGCCCATGCTTACTTCCATTGCCGATTACAAAGGCAATAAAAAGAAATTTTTATTTTTCTTCTGTACCATGGGCAGTCTTGCCTGTTCAAGTATGTTTTTTTATGATTCATCCAATCTTGGTTTCGGACTGGCCGCCATGATAATTGCCTGCATTGGTTTTTGGAGCAGTTATGTTTTCAGCAACAGTTATTTACCGGAAATTGCAGCGCCGGAAGACAGGGACCGCATCAGTGCAAAAGGGTTTTCCTACGGCTATGCAGGCAGTGTTATTTTGCAAGTCATTTGCTTTGTTTTTGTAATGAAACCCGATGTATTCGGTATCGCCGAAGAAGGTACACTTAAATACAGAATTTGTTTTCTGCTGGTAGGTATATGGTGGTGGGGTTTTGCGCAATATTCACTCAGTCGCTTACCCAAAGGAACACCGGCCGGCGATCTCAGCCTCAGCAAAGGAAATGTATTCAGCAACGGTTATCTCGAGTTGCAGAAAGTTTGGAATCAACTTACCCACTTACCTGTTTTAAAAAGATATCTCTCTGCTTTCTTTTTTTATAATATGGGTGTGCAAACTGTAATGCTTGCCGCCACTCTTTATGGTAAAAGTGAGTTAGCTATACCAACCGAAAATTTAATTATTTCTATTCTTATTATTCAATTGATAGCTATACCGGGCGCATTTGTTATTTCGAAACTATCATCTGTCATTGGCAATTTAAAAGCATTAATGACTGTCGTTTTTGTTTGGGTACTTATTTGTATTACCGCTTATTTTATACCCAAGGGAAATGTGTATGCTTTTTATGCATTAGCCGTGGTAGTGGGTTTTGTAATGGGTGGTATACAGGCCCTAAGCCGTTCTACCTATTCCAAATTGATGCCCGAAACAAAAGATACCGCTTCTTTCTTCAGCTTTTTTGATGTTACTGAAAAAGTAGCCATTGTAATCGGCATGTTCAGTTTTGGTTATATCACAGAATTCACCGGCTCGCAACGGGCTTCAGTATTGGCATTGATGGTCTTTTTTATTATCGGTCTGTTCCTGCTTTTATATACAAAGGCGGCGCATAATAAACAGCAGGCGGTTTCATAAAATTCATTTACAACATGAAACTTTATTCCATTAACACCGGCTATTTTAAATTGGATGGCGGCGCTATGTTTGGCGTAGTACCCAAAAGCATGTGGAATAAAATAAACCCCGCCGATGAAAATAATATGTGTCGTTGGGCGCTTCGTTGTTTATTAATTGAAGACGGCAACAAATTAATCTTGGTAGATAACGGCATCGGCGATAAACAGGATGCAAAATTTTTTGGTCATTATTATTTGCACGACATGCTGACTATTGATGCCTGTTTGAGCAAATATGGTTTCAGTAAAAATGATATTACCGATGTTTTTTTAACGCATTTGCATTTCGATCATTGCGGCGGTTCGGTAGAAAGAGAGGGAGATAAATTGGTTACTGCATTTAAAAATGCTGCGTATTGGAGTAATGAAGAACACTGGGATTGGGCGGTTAATCCGAACGACAGGGAGAAAGCCAGTTTTTTAAAAGAAAATATTTTACCTGTACAGGAAAGCGGGCAATTAAAATTTCTTGAAGTAAGCCGTTTGCGCTCAGTTGTCAGTCATCGACCGTCCGATGGAAAGACACTCATTACTCACCACTCACCATTCTCCAACAACTTATCTTTCTATGCCGTAAACGGCCACACCGAAAGTATGATGTTGCCAAAAATAAATTACAAAGGAAGAACCGTTGTATACATGGCCGATTTGTTGCCATCACACGGTCATATACCCATACCTTATATTATGGCGTATGATATGTTTCCGTTAACTACATTAAAAGAAAAGAAGTTATTTCTGCAGGAAGCTGTTGAAAATGATTATATATTATTTTTTGAACACGATGCACAACACGAATGCTGCACCCTGCAGCAAACAGAAAAAGGAATAAGACCCAAAGATTTTTTCAGGTTGGATGAGATTGGGTAATTAATTTAAAGTTTTACACGATTAGAGGAGATCGATTTTCAATTTTTTTTTAACTATGTGTTTCTATGTCTCTTATGCGCATATCACGAATAATCGGGACAGGTTTTGTTTAATTTACCACATAGCAACATATGACACAATAGGTAATCACATAGAATCTAATAGCACGAGGTATTTCTTTTTATTCTTTTAAGTTTAACCGGGTTTGACAACAGCCCATTTCATTGCCATCTCCACTGCCTTCGCGGCATTCACTCTGCCATAGCCATACCATTCGCTGTGGCCTTCATCATTATAATTTCCTTTAGCCGTATCTATTTTATCAGCGGTCAGTCGCAAAATATCTTTTACATCTTTATATGTGAGTCCCGGATTAGCGGCAATCATCAATGCGCATACACCCGCCGCACCGGGGCATGCAGATGAAGTGCCTCCGAAATCATCGCAGTAGTCAGCAAAGTTTTTTCTTTTATAGCCCGCACGGCCCACTCTGTCAGTTGTCCAAATACCTTTTGTTAACGGTGCGGGATGTTTAAATGGTCTGTGTTCATAATCATTACTCGGGAAACAAACCCATATACTTTTTCCAAAATCACTGTACACACTTTTTTTACCGCGGTCATTGCAGGCAGCCACAGCTATTACTCCCGGGTGATTAATATATTTATCGGGATCAGCATCTTCATTACCATTACCCGCAGCAAATAAAACAACACAACCTTTTCCGCCGCGTCCCTTAGTTATTGCATAATTAATTGCATCATTAGTTAAGGGTGATATGGGATGACGATGCCCGTGCAGTTTATCTTTCGGGTTCCACCATTCGCCGTCCTCCGGGCCCCAACTGCAACTGATTACATCGGCACCGTTATCAACCGCCCACGCAATCGCATCGGCTTCATCCTTCGAACCCAATTCAGAAACATTGCGAATGGGAATCAATTTTGCTTCAGGCGCCACGCCGCAGGCTTTACCAATACCTGCGGCGCAGGCTACACCGGCGCAGCAGGTACCGTGGTTATCATCCCGCAGTTTGGGTAATGCATTATTTGTTTTATATGAAACATCAAACGGTGCAATTATTTTTCCTTTCGTGCTGAATTCTTTGTTTCTTGTATCCACGCCGTCATCTATAACGGAGATAACAACACCGGCTCCCTTTGTAAACAGGTGTGCTTTATCAACCGCCGCGCCGGCATTTATTTTTCGTGCACTAATTTTTGTAGCGGCTAAATGCCATTGCCGGTAATAAATTTTAGGGGCGGTTACTTTTTTTTTACCCGCTTTGCGAATCAGTTCGGGTTCGCAATACAATACTTCTTTTTTCTTTTTTAATTGTTTGCAAATATCAAATACTTTGGTGCCGCTGCCTTTAGGAGCTGATACAAAAAAAGTATTGGCGGCATAATGAATACTTTCTTTTTCTGTAAGCTGTAGTGCCTTGAAAATTTTCTGCGCAACAGTTTTTAAAACACCCCGTTTCAATTGTATAAAAATATTTTCGGTATATAAAACGGGTTCGCCCGTATCCTTATCTACCAGTACACGGCCGGCGAAATCAATGCCTTTTTCTTTCTTAAAATGTTCTCTTGCTTTGTTGCGCATCGCCAGCGGATCCAATTGATTTTTCTTTACTTCTAATATGGTAACGCCGGCACGTTCTATTTTTTGTTTGATTTTAAACTTACCTGCTGTTTGTTTTGATTTCTCTGACAGCAATGCCTCAGGCAATGTTTTGCCTTTTTTAGTACGTACCACTACAAAGTTATTACTCTCTGCCAGGTCATATTTTTCGCCTTCAGAGGTATAAGTTATTTTTTGAAGCGCCATGGTAAAGGTTTTTGGTATGTAAAAGGTAAAACAAAAAGAAGACCGGGCAATTACCGGTGGGTGGTATTTTTTATCTTGAAACACCACCGGTAGGACCGTCAACTGTTACCTATTTGCCCTAATTTTAGCTTACTAAAATTTTACAATGCAAAAAGCACAGTTTGGAATGATCGGCTTGGGCACCATGGGTCGCAACCTGATTTTAAATATCGCCGACCACGGTATACCGGCAAGCGGTTACGACAGAAATCCCGACCAGCAAAAACGATTGACGGAAGAAGGTGCCGGGAAACCGGTTACGGTTACAACTTCTATGAAAGAATTTACAGATAGTCTGGATTCGCCCCGACGCATCATGATGCTGGTACCTGCCGGTAAAATTGTAGATGCCGTGATTGATGAGGTACTGCCTTTTTTACAACCCGGCGATATACTTATTGACGGCGGCAATTCGCACTATACCGATACGGACAGACGAATTGAAAAATTGAAAACAACCGGCATTCATTTTACAGGTATGGGTGTAAGCGGCGGCGAGGATGGTGCAAGACTGGGCCCGAGTATGATGCCCGGCGGCAACAAAGAAAGTTATGCTGAGTTAAAAAATATTTTTGAAAAAATAGCTGCACAAACTGCAGATGGCCCCTGCGTAGCATTTATCGGAAACGGCAGTGCGGGCCATTACACCAAGATGGTGCACAACGGCATCGAATACGCCATGATGCAACTCATCAGCGAGGCATACGCCATTTTAAAAAATGTATGCGGTTGCAGCAACGATGAAATGCATGCCGTTTTTACCGAATGGAATCATGGCCCGTTACAATCATTTTTAGTAGAGATAACAGCGAATATTTTCACCGTTGCTGATGATGCAAATACTTCGCAAAAATTAATTGACAAAGTAATGGACAGGGCGGCGCAAAAAGGTACAGGTCTTTGGACCAGTGAAAGTGCTTTGCAATTGCACGTGCCTGCTCCCACAATTGATGAAGCTGTAGCCGCAAGAGATCTTTCTTCTTTTAAAAAAGAAAGAATGATAATTTCAGGTTTTCACAAGGGCTCCATACCGTCCAATAATCATCCGGATAAAACACAAGTAATACGACAACTGCATGATGCATTGTATTTTGGGGTGGCGATAAGCTATGTACAGGGATTGCACTTATTGCAAACAGCTTCCGCTACTTATAATTATGAGATCAATATTTCCGAAGTAATCCGCGTATGGAAGGGCGGTTGTATCATTCGCTCCGCTATGCTGAATGATTTGGGAAAAGCCTATGCAAAAAACAATCAATTGCTGAATGTATTACTGGATAAAGAATTTTATCTGCATCTGCGAAATCACCGCAATGAAATGGTTGGCACACTCGCCATCGCCATGGATAATGAGATAGCCGTTTCCTGTATGGGCAGTTGCCTCGGTTATTTTGATATGTTCAGCACCGGCCGGTTGCCTTCCAATTTGATACAGGCGCAACGTGATTATTTTGGCGCACATACTTATGAGAGAACGGATAAAGAAGGATCCTTTCATACAAATTGGAATTAAACTATGACAACTAAAAATATCCCGGCGGGTATTGTAATATTCGGCGCCAAAGGCGATCTTACCCGGCGCAAATTAATACCGGCACTCTATAATTTATTTATCGGCAAATACCTGCCCGCATCGTTTCGTATTTATTGTGTAGATTATTTGGCTGTAAATACGGAAGAGTATAAAAAAGATTTACAGGCAGGTGTAAATGAATTTTCCCGCAACGGTAAAGCGGAAGAATCGGTATGGAATGAATTTGCTGCAAGGGTCACCTATTTACAAGGCGATTTTCTTAAAGCTGATACTTTTATAGCCCTAAAAAATGCATTGGAAGCATTTGATAAAGAAAATAATAAAAGAGGAACTCGGACGTTTTACTATGCCATCGCTCCGCGGTTTATTGAAATACTGTCCGAAGCTTTGTACAAACATTTTCTTTGCAATCGCGATAATATTGACCGCATTGTAGTAGAAAAACCTTTTGGTCATGATCTTCTCTCGGCACAAAAGCTAAATCGGTTTTTACAAAAACGTTTTACAGAAAAACAGATTTACCGGATTGATCATTACCTCGGAAAAGAAACGGTACAAAACATTATGGCTTTTCGTTTCGCCAATTCTATTTTCGAGCCGTTGTGGAATAATAAATTTGTAGATCATGTACAAATCAATGTATCTGAAAAAGTAAGTGTGGGGAAAAGAGGAGGTTATTATGATTCTGCCGGCGCATTGCGGGATATGATACAGAATCATTTGTTGCAATTGCTTTGTGTAACGGCTATGGAATGCCCGGGTCGGTACGAAGCAGAAACAATACGCAATGCAAAAGTAAAAGCACTAAAAGACATGCGGGTGTATAATGCAGCGCAGGTATTTAAAAATATTATTCGCGGACAGTACAGTGCCGGAAAAATGAAAGAAGCAGAGCAGGTTGGTTATCGCAAGGAAGAAAATGTTTCTTCATCGTCAGTTACGGAAACATTTGTAGCCGCCAAATTATTTATTGATAATCCGAGATGGAAGGGTGTGCCGTTTTTTTTGCGTACAGGCAAATGTATGCCGGCCCAATCATCGGTCATTGTAATTCAATTCAAGGATTCGCCGCACAAAATATTTAAGCATGATATAGAAGCCAACCGTTTAATTATAAGTATACAACCCGAACAGGAAATCAGTTTATTATTTGAAAGTAAAGTGCCGGGGCTGGAGATGAAACTGAAGAATACGGAAATGGATTTTACCTATAAAGATTCATTTACCGAACCGGTACCCGAGGCCTACGAAGCACTGCTGCTGGATGTGCTGAATGGTGATGCCACATTGTTTATGCGTGCCGACCAGGTGGAAGCAGCCTGGAAAATTGTAATGCCCGTTATCAATGCCTGGAAAAAATATCCGAAACAACAACTTCACTTTTATAAAGCAGGCACTTGGGGCCCCGTTGCCGGCAAAGAATTATTGAAAGGCTATGCCGCTGATTGGTATTTGTTGCCTGCGGCTGATAAGAGTTGATTTTTGAACTTAAACAGTGGCAGTCGGATAAATTTGCAAACAGCGGCGACCCGCTATGGTTGGCGTCCTCGCCAACCACAATAGTCAGGTTTATTTTAAATAACTTCTTAGTGATTACCGAATAATGAAAAAAATAAAACCAATAAAATTAATTTGGCCCGATGCGGAAAGTCTTGCGACAGCAGCGGCTCATTTTATAGTTACTGAAAGTAATAAAGCCGTCGAAGAAAAAGGATATTTTACCATCGCATTAAGCGGTGGTAAAACACCTGAGTTATTATATAAAATTTTATCAGCAATCGCCTTTTAAAGAAAATATTCCGTGGAAAAATATTATTATAACATTCGGTGATGAACGTTTCGTACCGGCTGCAAGTGATGAAAACAATTATAAAATGGCGAATGAGGCGTTGCTGAAGAAAGTACCGCTGCAGAAAAAAAATATATTGAGAGTAAAAACGGAAAATATCAGCCCGGCTTTAGCCGCCGCGGCATACGAAAAAAGTATTAAAAAATATATTTCTGCAAAACATCCTTTCGATCTTATTCTGTTGGGCATTGGTGAAGATGGCCACACGGCATCCATTTTTCCGGGCAGTGCATTGCTGAAAGAAAAGAAAAGATTAGTGAAAGAAGTTTTTGTAAAAGAAAAAAATATGTACCGAATCAGCTTTACATTACCCTGCATTAACAGTGCGAAGAATGTACTGTTTATGGTAAGCGGTGAAAATAAAAATGATATACTTAAAAAAATATTTTCCGGAAAACACCCTTCATTACCTGCAGCTATTGTCAAGCCGGCGGGCAATTTAATTTGGATGATGGATGAGGCAGCAGCAGGGAAGTTTTAAAAATAAATACGCTTTTTTAAACAAAGAAACCCTTCGAAAAAATCGAAGGGTTTCTTTTATACTTTAATTACTTTATAAACTTAACTTATCCCAGCGCTACTCTCTTAAACTCCAGCACTTTTACATCGCCGCTTTCTTTTAAATAATCAGCAACTGTTTTTCCGCCGTCTTTTACAAAAGCTTGTGCCGTTAATGTTTGCTCTTTAAAAAATGCATTCATCTTACCGTCTACAATCTTAGCAAGCATCTCATCGGGTTTGCCCGCCATTTTAGGATCCTGTTTCATCAGTTCAAGTATAATATCTTTTTCACGAGCTACTACATCGGCCGATACGCTGGCAGCATCTACCGCTACGGGGTTCATCGCTGCGATCTGCATGGCAATATCTTTTCCTGCATCCGGAGCTGCTTTATCCAACGCTACCAATACACCCATACGGTAAGAACCGTGTATATATGATGTAACAAACGGAGCATCCAATCTTTCAAATTTATTGATACCGATTTTCTCGCCGATAGCCGCTAATTTATCATTGATAAGATCCGCTACTTTTTGGCCGTTTACACTTACTTCGTTTAGTTCTTCGGCAGATTTTACATTGTTGGCAATAGCTGCATCAGCTATACTTTGTGTAAAGGCAACAAAATCTGCATTCTTACTTACGAAATCAGTTTCGCAGCTTACACATATTACAATACCTGTTTTATTATCGGCTGTTGTTTGCGCAATGATTACACCTTCTTTCGCTTCACGATCGCTGCGCTTGGCCGCTACTTTCTGGCCTTGCTTGCGCAACCAATCAATAGCTCCTTCAAAATCGCCGTTTGCTTCCGTTAATGCCTTACGGCAATCCATCATGCCGGCACCTGTGGCCTGGCGTAATTTATTTATGTCCTGTGCACTTATAGTTACTGTACTCATACGTTAAAAAATTGAAGTCTGATGTCAGAAGTCGGAATCTTACTACCTAACCAACATCATTATTATTTGTTATTGTTAAAGAATTTACCTTATCAGAAATCTGACTTCAGACTTCTGACTTCCGGTTTTATCTTCTTCCTCCGCCAACACCGCCGCCGCCTCTCTGTCCGCCGCCGCTTCCACCACCCGGTGTACGACGTCTTTGTCCGCCACCTGCACCGGCACCACCGCCTGCATTACCACCACGTCCGCGTCCGCCACGTCCGCCTTCAGCTTGCGCTTCGGCTTCCATACGGGCTGCTTTTCTTTCTTTTTCATCATCCGTCATTTCATCTACTTCTTCATCTTTGGCAGCTTGTCTTTCTGATAAACCTTCGGCAATAGCAGCAGTTAAATAATTAGCAATGATAGCGATTGATTTTGTCGCATCATCATTACCGGGAATAGCGAAGTCAACTTTATTAGGATCGCAATTGGTATCTACCATACCCAATGTCATAATGCCTAAACGTTTTGCTTCTGCCAATGCAATATGCTCATGACCGATATCAATAATAAATAAAGCGGCAGGCACACGACCCAACTGGGCTATACCACCCAATACTTTATCCATTTTATCCCTGTCGCGGCTCAGTGTTAATCTTTCTTTTTTGGTAACGTTATCAAAGCTTCCGTCGTTCAGCATTTTTTCAATGCTCTGCATTTTCTTTACACTCTTACGAACGGTGTTGAAGTTGGTCAACATACCGCCCAACCAACGCTCTGTTACAAACGGCATGTTTACTTTTTGCGCACATTCTTTTACAATGTCTTTCGCCTGCTTCTTGGTACCTACAAACAAAATCTTTTTACCGCTGCGTGCAAGCTGCTTCATTACCGCCGCAGTTTCCTGCAAGCACTCGGTTGTTTTGTTAAGGTCAATAATATGTATACCTTTTTTCTCAGCAAAAATGTAAGGCAACATTTTTGGGTTCCATTTTTTACGCAGGTGACCAAAATGTACGCCGGCATCTAAAAGTTGCTGCTGTAAGGATGTATTTTGTTCCATTATTTCAATTTGAATTATTGATTATTAATTATTGATTATTATCTTATTGATTAAAGACCACTTTAAGTAATCAGTAATCAATAATATATAATTAACGTTTACTGAACTGGTAGCTCTTTCTTGCTTTCTTATGACCGAATTTCTTACGCTCAACAGAACGCGGATCACGTTTTAATAAGCCGGCTGCTTTAAGTACCGGGCGAAACTCAGGATTAATATCCAGCAACACCCTTGAAATACCCAGCATAGCCGCTTCGGCCTGGCCTTTTAAACCGCCGCCGCTTGCATTGATTTTAATATCAAATTTATCCGTTGCTTCTACCGTTCTTAACGGACGATCAACCTGGTTTTGTAAATAGACCAGCGGGAAATATACTTTGTAGTCTTTATCGTTCACTGTAATTTTTCCGTCTCCTTTAGAAACGAATACTCTTGTTACAGCTTCTTTACGACGACCAACACCATTTCTTTGTTTTTCCATTATATATTATTTGGTCCCGATATCTATCGGGATTGTGATTTAGAATTTCAGTTCTTTCGGTTGCTGTGCAGTGTGCTGATGCGTACTGCCTGCATACACAAATAATTTTTTATACATCTGGCGGCCCAAACGATTTTTAGGCAACATACCTTTTACCGCTCTTTCAATTACCACTTCGGGTCTGCGATTGATGAGGTTTCTTGCTACTTCTTCTTTACGTCCGCCGGGATAGCCGCTGAAAGTATCGTATACTTTTTGGTCTAATTTATTTCCGGTTAAAACTACTTTTTCGCAGTTGATTACAATGATATAATCGCCGCAATCTACGTGAGGAGTATAGTATGCTTTATTCTTGCCGCGCAATATGGCAGCAATCTTTGCACACATACGTCCTACGGTTTGATTAGTACCGTCCACAACATACCAGTTGTGCTTTACGGTAGCCGCATTTGCATGTTTGGTTGTAAAATGTAATTTGCTCATTAAGAAAATCTTTGCGCTGACAGCGGTAAACTTTATGTTACAAACTTTCAGCAGTTAAAAAAATAAAACAGTTGAGCCATCCCTCAATCTGAGTCCTTACAGCAAAGACTGTTCATATATATACAGCCTTTATTTTGGGGCTGCGAAGATAGGGTTATACAAAGCTGATTTCCAAAAAATGAAGAGGCTTATTTTTACAGCACCTTTGTAAGTTGTTGGTTTTCAATAAAAAATTTACAGTAAATTTTTATCGCCTGCTCAAATGTCCGTCAATTAGCTGCTTTAAGATTGAGGAATTTCAGGGAATCATCAAAAGAGGTTTTTTTTGAGTTGCTTTTTTCTCGCATTGTTAGGCTAGTTCTTATCTGATAAATTTTTACAGTATAATTGAATTTGCATCAAATAAACTTTAGTAGAAAAACATTACTTCATTCATTGAACCCCGTCCGTACCGGCACGGGCGGGCTTATTACATTACATCATTGGATTAAAAAGTAAGAAGAAAATTTGCAATGCAAAGAGAGAATCTATAATAATAAGGTTGTGGGTCTATGAATCATTTTTCTACCAAGGTTTGGCGGCCCTGCACTTCGAATTATTAATTAGCATGAGAAGTTTTTAAAGCAAAAGTTGGTAATTTGCAAACAACGGCGCAAGATTTCAAATTGTTTATAACACGTATCGATTGATTGCCCATATGAGTATGAAGATCGAATTGTTGAAATACGTTTTATAGGTACGCACAATGAATATGATCGTATCGATCCTGCAACTGTCTAAATTATTTTTTATGAAACAGTGGTTTTTAATAGAAAACAAAGCCGATTACACCAAAGCCACTAATCGCTATGAGGAAATTCGGGAAGCCAAAAAGGGCACACCTGAATATAAAGAAATGTTGCTGCTTGCTCTCCTGATAAATCAGTACGAAAAAAAACAGTGGAGTATTCCGGAAGTGGAGCCCATAGAAATGATAAAAATCCGAATGGAGGATTTTGGTTATTCCGCTACCGACCTGGCAAAAGAATACGGCGATAAAGGAACGGTTAGCAAAGTATTAAACTACAAACAGCCTTTATCTTTAACCATGATACGAAAATTCAGTAAACTGCTGCGCATACCAACCGGCGCTTTAACCAAAGAATATAAACTGCAACAATGATAACTCACCCACTGGGCCGATCTGTATTTGGCAATCCTGCCAATGCCGGCAACTTAATGACTATTGAAGAAGCACATGCTTTATTAAATGAATGGGTGCCCAATGAAAAATTGCGACTGCACATGAAACAGGTAGCGGCTGTAATGAAAGCATGGGCGATAGAAAAAGAAAGTGCGGACGAAACAACAGCACTAAAATGGGAACTGGCCGGTTTACTCCACGATGCAGATTGGGAAAAACATCCGGAAGCGCATTGCAGGGTGATAATTGAAGAGCTGGAGAAAAGAAATATTGATCCTGAAGTAATTCATTGTATAGCGAGCCACGGGCCGCGTTATTTTGGTGTAGAGCCTGAAAATACGATGGACAAAATGATTTATGTGTTTGATGAACTTTCCGGTTTTATACATGCTGCCGCATTGATACGCCCTACTATGTATGAAGGTCTTGAGGTGAAAAGTGTTTGGAAAAGATTAAAATCTCCGGCCTTTGCAGCACAAGTAAGCAGAGATGATATCAGCGATGCTATCGGAAGAATTGATAAGCCCTTAGAAGAAATTATTCAATTTATTATTGATAAGCAAAGGGATGTTGTTTGATAAAGTTCACGAAGACTGCACAGGTTCAACAGCAATTTTAGTATTGCTTAAAAAACTAATCACCACTTTTATTTTATCGCCTTCTTTTACATTCTCCCATCCGGCTGCGGGTAGTTTTATTTTTGCCTGTATTTTATCGCCGAACAAATTAAGATAAGCTGCGAAAGGAGATACTTTAGTTACTGTTGCTTCTATTATCTTTTTGTTTTTAAAATGCTGCAACGCTTCTTTGTATTCCGGAATAAAATCATGTGAAAAAAGTTCCGCGGCGATACTGTTGAGTTTGTCCAAATTGATCAGTTTAAAACTGATGGCTTCATTAAACGCCGATGCAGCGGGTGGTTTTTCCCAATTAGATATTTTAAGCGGGAAGAAAAGATAGCTGTCCCATTCTTTTACATACAGCTCATCATCTACCATTTTTAGATAACCCGAAAACCGATTCTCAACAGTTGCTTTATTAATAAGTAACTCCAACGCAGTATTGTATAAAAATTTTATATTAAACGCCACCATCTTATCGCCGCGGTCGGATGGTTTTATTTCAAAGTTTACCATATCGCCTGTTCTGAACTGATGCGCTTTTTTATCGGTATTGATTTTACAATTAACGGTTTTTGTTTTGCTGTTGTGTGTATACTCAATAGCCGCATATCGCTTTTCATGGTTTACAAACGTCACAGTTCCTTTATATATGGTATCGGGCATTGAGAGTGCTTTTTATATAAATGCAAAGATGCAGTAAACAATGCTTTAATTGCCGATTTCTATTCAGATAACGATTGTTACTTCATTTTTTCTACAAAATCTTTTAAATAACTGCATGTGTTATATACTTCTTTATAAAATTCAGTGCTGCCATACTCTTTTATCAACTGCGGAAAGTATTTATTGGCCATAAACTTCTTCTCGTATTCTTTTACCAAGGCTTCATATTTATCCCAATCGCCGCTGCTGCCATAGCCCGGTCGTTGCAGTTGCTTTTGCGCACACTTAGCCATCATAAATAAACAACGGGCTTTAAAATTTTTATCAGTAGAAGCGTTCATTGCTTTTTCAAAATTTTTTTCCGCGGTAAAACAACCGTAATATTCTTTTTCGAAAGCCGTTGCCTCATCAGGAATCCGGTAACCATCTGTACCGCTTCGATAGTATTGCGAAAGCTGCCAGGCATGCCCGTAATAAGTCATGTTGTAATATCCCAACGCCATTTTATAATAATGCTTGGCCGCATTGGCCTTATCTTTTTCCGCAGATTGCTGCAGCCGCTGCATTTCTTCGGCAAAGGCCGTTTTGGTAATAGAAAATTTTTCTTCTTCAACCAACGGCTCTACCAAATCGTAAGTAATATCAATAAACGGATTTGTATGAATGGTGAGCTCTTCTGCAGCCCCTGCTTTTTTAAACCAATCAATAGCTTTTTTATAATCATATTCGCGTAAGTAAGCGGTACCGGCAAAATCTATCACATGATTTTTTGTAACAGAATTATTTGTCATCAAATACTTTTCGAATGTATTGGGTTTGCCCGATGACATTAATGAATATAATTTCTCCACATCAGTGCTTTGCATTTTATCGTGCAGGTAATCAATACCGAATCGGTACCACCAACCATCCGTATCATCAGGCTTTGTAATCCAATCCGCTGTGCCGATGGCCAATGCTTCTTTGTAAAAATCTTTTTGCGTATGGTAACGACGGGCAAGCACTTCGCTTGTTAAATCACGATAAAATTTTTTCCACTCATCATCTTTTTTCGCTTTTTGCTGCAGCCATTGTACGGAGGGTAAAATTTTTTCTTCAAAAGCCGCATCAATTTTATCCTGCTGATTCAGTAAAACCAGCAGCTTGGTAAGCATCAGTTGATCCTTTATTTTGGAAGAAGGATTCATTTTTTCCGCCGCGGCGATATAATTATTTGCATTAGTATAGTCGCGTATCATAAAGGCACAATACGCCGCCGAGGTTTGCATGAAAGCGGGATTAGCCACTTGTTTATTCTTTGCCATATCAAGCAGCAGACTCGTCATTTCCTCTACCTGCAATCCTGCTTTTTTATATTCTTCATCCGCTATTGTGCCGTTATCGTAATCACGCCAAGAGGAATAAAAATGCTTACCTCCTTTTTCTTTTTCTAAAGAAGAAGTAAGATATCGCTCTTCCAATTTATTTATTTCCCTTGTTACCAATATTTCCAATTCTTCGGCTGCCGGGTTCAGTGCATATATTTTTTTAATATCGTCTATCCGGGCCCTATCTCCGTGCATGGCAAATAAAGCCATCATGGAAGCTTTCTCTTTATTGTTTTTGCATAGTTGGAAAAAAGAAGCTTCGTCTGTTTTTTTGGTATAGTCCTTTCCCGCTACGCTCCATCTGAATCCTAAAAAATTAGAAACTCTTTTGGCTTTGCCGCCTGCAAATGCTTTAGTAAAAAAATACGCCGCTTCTTTATTTTTTCCGAGCCTCAGCAATGCGCCGGCTTTTAGTGCCGTACACATATTTTTTAATTCGGAAGCTTGCGGATAACTGTCTATAAATTTTTGATACCAAGTCAACACATCATTGTATTGTCCGCTGTAATGCGCCAAACGCATAACCTGGTAGGTATAGCGCAGCTTTATAAAATCTTTTTTAGCCGCTGCAAATAATTGCGATCCGCTTTTTAGCAGCTTGGCCATTTTTACTTCGTCGCGGGTAACGGGTTCCCAATATTCGCCACCTGTTACATAAGGCTCTACCTGTTTGGCGTACATTATATAACCCAGCGCTTCCAGATCTTTCGATTTAAAGAAATAATCCGTCATGGTGTTCTTTCTTACACTGTCCGGAATTTTCAGCGGTTGCTTTTTTTCTAAATGATAATACAGGTTGGAAACGTCGTTGTAAGAAAATTTATTTACAAAATTTAATGCATCACCTGCTTTAGCGATTGCAGTATAGGCCGCCCATTCGGCGGAGAGCAACTCAGATTGGTCAACCGGTTCCTGTTCCTCGTATAAAAAACTATACGTGGTGTAGGAAAATGGTTTGTAGCCCTGTGCGTTACCATTCTCTAAAGAAAAAAAAGAAACATAATAGTCGTACGGGTCTACCGAAGGTCCGCAACTGAAAATATTACTCGGGAACAATGCAATCAATAAACTACCTAAAGCAGTTAAAAACAGTTTGAAGTTCATGTGAAGTATATTTTTTTAAAATTACTGAATCAAGATGGTAGAACACTATCCTTGGTTGGGTATTTTTTAAATGAACGGAAATTTCTTTTGCTGCAGCAAGCACTTCGTCATAGTTACTTTTTTCATCCCGCAACATATCGCCCGCTAAAAAACTATAACTTGCAATATTTGCATCTTGAGTAAATGAATACCGATTCCCTGATAGTTTAACCGCGGAATTATTCTGCAGGGAATCATCGAACAGGTTTTGAATTAAACCTGCGTAATTATTATTACGAAACAGCACTTTCCATTCAAACAGCGGCAGGGCGATATCCATCGGCAGCGGGTAAGCGGATAACGACCGGATATATTTTTTTAACTCCGTCGTTTTTATAATTGAGTTATCTGTGGCGGGGTTTTTTAAATTACCCATATTATAGCACATCAACAAACCTTTATCTACCGGCGGTATACCGGTTTTATCAGCATACTTAAGTTGGTACAATCGTATGGTAGCGGAAAGCTTTTTGTTTTTAAGAAAAGAATGTTTTTTTATTTCTTCCAATAAATAAAAATAATTGCCCTTGGTAGCGGCTGTCCAGTCGCAGTCAATTTGCACTTCGGGTACCTTATTTATTGAAAACGAAGAACATGTTTTTTGAATAAGGCTGATAATATTATCCGCCAGCCGTGCAACGCCGGCAGCATCCAATCGTTTTACCGTTTCATTGGTAATAAATACCGTGGGAATAACGGTCAATGATGTATCCGGGTTTTCGGAAAATTGTATTTGCCCCGCGGGCAGTTCCCGGTTCAGGTTCTCATCCCAATCGATATCAAAAAAACGAATGTAAAGTGTTTTGGTTTTAAGCGAATCCAAATGTGCTTTTTCAAAATCATTTAACCGGTAATTGGTTTTCCAGTAATAAAAGCCCGGTTCTATGAAACGTTGTTCCTTTGGCGTTCTGCCGCACCCGCCGGCACATAATATATATGCAGTGACTAAAAAAAGAAATGCTGATCTCATAAATTAAAAGTAAAAATAAATAATAAGAGATAGCAATCGTTTGCGGTGATTAAAATTCAAATATTTACATCTTCGGGCTATCATTATACGGCTAACATAATTTATCTTTCATCCCAAACTCACGATTGCTTATGACTGTAACTAAACCCCGGCTCAGCTTTTTGCAAATAATTAATATGAATCTCGGGTTTTTCGGGATCCAATATAGTTTTGGTTTGCAACAAAGTGCGGTGAACCCAATATATGATTTTTTGGGAGCCAGCCCCGATCAAATTCCTTTATTAAACCTGGCAGGTCCTCTTACCGGTTTAGTTATTCAACCTATTATCGGCGCATTGAGTGATAAAACCTGGCATCCAAAATACGGAAGAAGAAAACCGTACTTTTTTATCGGAGCTATTCTTTGCAGTATTGCATTATTCTTTTTCCCGTTCAGCAGTGCATTATGGATGGCTGTAGGATTATTATGGATTTTAGATATTGGCAACAATACCGCCATGGAGCCTTACAGGGCTTTTGTTGCGGACAAGCTGGATCCTAAACAGCAAGCTACCGGTTTTCAGGCACAAAGTTTTTTTACAGGGCTTGGACAAACATTGGCCAACTTATCATTACTGTTTTTTCCAATCGTTTTCCTGGGCAAAACCGGCAAGCTTCCTAACTGGGTATTTGCTTCGTTTATACTGGGCGCCATTTGTTCCGTAGCCACTGTTTGGTGGAGCATGAAAACAACACCTGAAATTCCACCTGCAGAAGAAGAGATAAAAGAAATTAATGAATATAATAAAGACAAGCCTCACCCGGTCATTCAAATATTGGGTGTATTAATCGCAGTAGCCATTGGCCCTTTAGCCATTTGGTATGCTTTAGAAAATGTAGTTAATTCTGAAGTATTAAGTATTTCCATATTACCCATTTGTTTTTTATGGGTAAGTTTTTTATATATCATTATCAAAAAATTCCCCGATAATAAATTGGTGAAGATTTTAAAAGGTGTACTTACGCCCTTTTTGGAAATTGCCGAAACTATTAAAACCATGCCAAAGATAATGTGGATGCTGGCATTGGTGTATTTATTTCAGTGGTATGCACTTTTTTGTTATTGGCAAAATTCTTCTAAGGCCGTTGCACAAAATGCATATGGCTGGCAGTATAAAAAATTATCGCCTGCTGAAGACAGCATTATGAACAGCTATGCAAAATTTAAAAAAGGAATAAAAGAATATGCAGTTGCCAATAAATTAAATGAAAAGGAGGTGCTGAAAGATGATATGACCGCTGTGGCTGTTTATTCAGCCTGGAAAGATAAAGTATCGCCTGAAGGTATAAATGACTCTAATCTTGCAGCAATTGATGTTATTGATATAAATAACAGGAAATATGAAAAAGCGGTTTCAAAAACAGGCGGCATAAACGGATGGTATAATATTGTAACATTTTTAGTAGCCTTTGGTTTGGTTTGGCTGGCCCGAAAGATAAGTGCGAAGTATGTTCACTTCATTTGTTTATTGCTGGCAGGTATTGGTTTCATTGTCTTCTCGCAGGTACATCAAATCAGCTTGTTTTATGTAGCCATTACCGGTTTTGGTATTGGCTGGGCCAGTATGATGGGCATACCCTATTTAATGGTGGTGAGTGATATACCAAAAGAAAAGTACGGCGTGTTTATGGGTATCATTAATATGATGATTGTAATACCTATGTTTATTCAGACTACCACATTTGGCTATGTAATGAAACATTTCTTAAATAATGATGCTGCCAAAGCCATATTATTCGCCGGCGCTTTATTATTAATTGCGGCGATATGTACTTTATTTATTAAACAAAAAAAAATACCCGGTGATATCGCATTACATGCGGCGCCCCCCGGTCATTGATAACCTGTTCAAAAATTGAGTGAATATGAAAAATGTTTCTCTGTTTATTATTGCAGCTTTTTTTCTTTTTTCCTGCAAAACAAAATCTAAACCGGCTGAGAATACAAACGGGCCCGGTACAAAAACCAAATGGTGGAAAGAAGCCGTTATCTATCAACTCTATCCCCGCAGTTTCCGGGATAGTAACGGCGATGGTGTGGGAGATTTAAAAGGCATCACGCAGCGGTTAGATTATTTACAAAGCTTAGGTATTGACGCTATTTGGTTAAATCCTATTTGCGCAAGCCCCAATGATGATAATGGCTACGACATCAGCGATTATAAAGCCATCATGAAAGAAATGGGTACGATGGCCGACTTTGATGAAATGCTTGCGGGTATGAAAAAACGAAACATCAAATTGGTTATGGATTTGGTAGTTAACCACAGCAGCGATGAGCATGAATGGTTTAAAGGAGCAAAGAGCAGCCGCGATAATAAATACAGGAATTACTATCATTGGTGGCCTGCCGAAAAAGGTACACCGCCTCATCGCTATAGTTTGTTTGATGAAAATGCAGATGCATGGAAATTTGACAGCACTACTAATAGCTATTACCTGCATTACTTCAGCCGCAAACAACCGGATTTAAATTGGGAAAACCCGGCACTGAGAAATGAAATGTATGACATTATGAAATTTTGGTTAGATAAAGGCGTTAGCGGTTTCCGGTTAGATGCTTTCCCTTTTATGGCAAAAGATACAAGCTGGCCTGAGAAACCAAAAGATTTTACCAATGAACAATATATACGATACTATGGTGCCGATGAAAAAGTGCATAGCTACTTAAAGGAGATGAATGAAAAAGTATTGAGTAAATACGAAGATGTTTATACGGTTGGTGAAGGCGGTGTAATACCCTTCAGTAAAATGATGGATTATGTAAGTGAAGACAGGAACGAGCTGAACACATTGTATCATGATGAACTGGCCAATGCATGGGGTCGGGACACATTTGATGAAGGCGAGTATAAAGTAGGCCGTAATAATTTATTGGGTGTAAAACAAATAGTAAGCAAGTGGGATGAGAACTTCGCAACGAAAGGGTGGAACACCTGGTTCTTTACCAATCACGATCACAGCCGTGCTGTAAGTAAGTTTGGCAATGATGCGCCTGAATACAGGGATGCAAGCGCCAAAATGCTTTTTACTTTTTTATTAACGCAAAGGGCTTTGCCTTATTTGTACAATGGCGACGAAATCGGCATGACTAATATCCGTTTTAAAAACATAGAACAGTACAACGATTTGCAAACAAGGAACAGGTATTATATTGCTTTAAAAGAAAGTAAAGAAACGGCGGCAGCTTATTTGCAAATGCAGGCAGACCTGAGCAGGGATAATAGTCGTACGCCAATGCAATGGGATGCAACTGCCAATGCAGGTTTTACAACAGGCAAACCTTGGTTGCCGGTTAATGAAAATTATAAAACAACTACCAATGTATCTGTGCAGGATACTGCCGACAATTCCATTTTAAATTTTGTGCGCAAAATGATTAAGCTGCGCAAAGACAATAAAGATGTATTGGTATATGGTAAATACACATTATTGGATAAAGACAATAAAGATGTATATACCTATACAAGAGAAGCAGCCGGCAAAAAATTTTTGATCATATTAAATTTTACAAAAAATAATGCTGCTGTTGAAACAGGATTGGATTTGAGTAAAGCAAAAGTTTTACTGACTAATTATCCTGCTGCTTCAACCGGTGGTACATTGAAAGCATATGAAGCGGTGATTTATGAAATAAAATAACTAATAAAATAATCAGGCTCTAAGCCCCTCTCCATGGGAGAGGGGTTGGGGTGAGGCCATGAACTTAAAACTAAACCATATTCAGCATATCGGCATCCCCGTTACGGATATAAAAATATCGGAAGCGTTTTATGAACAATTAGGTTTTAAAAATGTAATGCACAGTTCTTTTGATTACAACGGAGGGAAAGGAAAAGTCGCCATGATGAAGCTGAATGAAATAATTATTGAATTATACCAAATGCCCGAAAATGAATTAAAAGAAATCAGAGAAAGAAAAAACGGGCATATCGACCACATCGCTTTTGATGTAGATGATATTGAGGAAACTTTTAAAAAATTGAAACAAGCTTCATTTAATATTTTAGAAGAAACCCCTGTGTTTCTTTCATTCTGGAAAAAAGGCTGTAAATATTTTAATATAACAGGACCTGACGGAGAGCGGTTGGAGTTTAATCAAATTTTATAACTAAAATTCCCCTTTGGGGGCCACATGCATGGGTAAAATACTTTGTATAGGAGAGGCGCTGATAGATATGATTTGTACCGATACGGGCAAACCATTATCTGATGGAGAAAATTTTTTAAAGAAACCCGGCGGCGCTCCTACCAATGTAGCCGCAGCTATTGCCGCATTGGGCGGCGATGTGGAATTGGCTGCCAAAGTCGGTACCGATCCTTTCGGTAAACATTTGATTGATGTAATGCAATCTTTCGGTGTATCAACAAAATTTGTTTTTCAGGACCCCGCATTTTTTACCACGTTTGCTTTTGTATCATTAATGGAAAACGGCGAACGTGATTTTTATTTTAACCGCGGCGCCGACGGGCAATTGAACAGTAATGAAATTGATACCATCAACCTCGAAGAAATTTCTATCGTTCATTTCGGATCTGCTACCGGTTTTTTGCCGGGTCCTTTGCAGGATGCTTATTTAAGTTTATTGCAAAAATCATTAAGGCGTGATATGCTGATCAGCTTCGATCCTAATTACCGGCAGTTACTTTTTCAAAATGATAAGCAATCGTTTATTGATCAATCGAAACATTTTTTAAAAAACTGCCATTTTTTTAAAGTAAGTGATGAAGAAGCGCTGATGCTTACCGGCAAAGAAACAGTGGAAGAAGCCGCCGCGGATTTTCTGCAAAACACCAAAGCGGTGTTCGCCATTACCATTGGTAAAGAAGGTACACTGTTGGGTATAGACGGGAAAACTGAAATCGTACCCAGCATTGAAATAAAGCCGGTGGACACTACCGGTGCAGGTGATGCATTCGTAGGCGCTGTTTTATATCAATTAAATAAAAAATCGTTTGAAGAAATAAAAGCTATGCAATTACCGGCATGGAGAGAAATAATTTTAAACGCCAACAAAGCCGGTGCAAGAACCTGTGAGTATATGGGAGCCATGGAAGCATTTAAACATTTGAGCAACAGAATTTTTTTATAGCATAACCACAGCATGAGAAACTACGATTATCATAAACGCATCGAGGAAGTGTTGCATAAAACCGAAAACACCGGCAAAGAAAATCTGTTGCACAAAAGAATGGCGGCACATACCGACGCCATCTATTCATTGTATGCAGCAGTATACGGGCAGCACCCGAAAGGAGAAGCTAATTTTCCTAAATTAATTTCAACAATTGCCGAAGCATTCACCCGTCGCGAAAAATCATTGAAAAAAAGAGATGAAGCGAAAGAAAAAAAAGGCAATTGGTTTTTGAGTAATGAAATTACCGGTATGAGTTTATATGTTGACCGGTTTTGCGGCAATCTCAACAACCTCAGTAATAAATTAGATTATTTTAAAAAACTGGGTGTGAATTTTTTGCACCTGATGCCTGTGTTTGAAAGCCCCGAAGGTGAAAGCGACGGCGGTTATGCCGTTTCTGATTTTAGAAAAGTAGATAAGCGTTTCGGTACATTGGCCGATTTGGAAAAATTAGAAAAGAAACTGCGCAAAGAAGATATGTACCTGATGATTGATATCGTACTCAATCATACTTCCCATCATCATGAATGGGCGGAGAAAGCCAGGAAGGGCGACAAGCACTATCAAGATTTTTTTTATATGTATGATAATCGCTACCTGCCCGACCAATTTGAGCAGTACATGCCGGAGATTTTTCCTGAAAGTTCGCCGGGCAGTTTTACGTATAATGAAGAGTGCGGCAAATGGGTAATGACTGTATTTCACGATTATCAATGGGATCTCAATTACAGCAACCCGGATGTTTTTATCGCCATGTTGGAAAATATTTTTTTCTACGCCAATCTCGGTGTAGATATTTTGCGCATTGATGCGCCGGCATTTATTTGGAAACAAATAGGTACTACTTGTCAAAATTTACCCAAAGCCCATACATTGCTGCAACTGATAAAGCAATGCGTACAGTTAGCCACGCCCGGTATGGCATTACTGGGTGAAGCGATTGTAGCGCCGAAAGAAATTATAAATTATTTTGGCACGGGCGACTATACAGCTAAAGAATGTGATGTAGCATATGCAGCTACCAATATGGCATTGCAATGGGATGCATTGGCTACGGGCAATATAAAAGTAATGTATGCAGCGCAACATGAAATTCTGAGAAAACCTTTCGGCACTACCTGGATTACTTACACCCGCTGTCATGATGATATTGGATTGGGTTATGATGATTATATGATTGAAGCTGCCGGTTTTAATCCGTATGAACACAGAAGATTTTTGAAAGATTATTACAGCGGTAATTACAACGGCTCGCCGGCAACAGGCGCTTTATTCTCTGTAAATCCTAAAACACAGGATGCAAGAATCAGCGGTTCATTGGCCTCTTTGTGCGGTTTGGAAAAAGCATTGAAAGAAAATAACGAAAAGGCGATTGAGTTATCGGTAAGAAAAATCTTATTGATGCAGGCCCAGAGTTTTTTTACAGGCGGCATACCCATGCTTTTTTACGGCGATGAAACGGGGCATATTAATGATTACTCTTATTTGAATGATAACGGCAAAAGCTATGATAACCGCTGGATGCATCGCCCCGTAATTGATTGGGATAAAACAGATGATATAGATAAGGAAGAAACTATTGAGCATCGCATTTTTTTTGCTACACAAAAATTAATTGCGCTAAGAAAAAAATTAACTGTAGTAGCGGACTACAGCAATGTAACCTGGCTGACGCCGCACAATATTCATGTAGCCGGTTACCTGCGTGCATGGGATGATAAAAAATTATTTTGTCTTTACAATTACAGCGACAAACCTGCTTATGTAACCTGGTATACTTTTAGAGAACACGGAACAAGCGGTAAACTGTACGATCATTGGCATGAAAAAGAAATTATCATTGGCAATGATAATGAGTACTTAGTTATAGAACCGTATGGTTTTTGTTTGTTGGAAGCGAGATAAATGTCTCATCGTGAATTATAGTAGATATAAAAAATCACTTGGATATTTACACAGAATCTATGTGGTACTTTTTCTCACCACATAGCCACATAGTACACATTAGAAATACACACATAGAAATTCAATAGCACAGCACATTGTTAATTCCCTTTTCCATATTTTTTTATCAGTGCAAGCAGTACGCCGTTCGTCCAGCCAAAACCATCTTGACCGGGATATTCGCCGCCGCCCGCTTCAAGTTTTGTATCTATCACATTATATTTTTCCATTAGTTTGCCGGTTCTTTTAAATACATCTTTGTTCAATTTAATCCATCGCTCCGCAATGTCTTTCGCCAATTCATTGTACCCGTAATTCTCCAATCCTCGTATCGCCATCCATTGCAGCGGCGCCCATCCGTTGGGTGCATCCCATTGCTGCCCGGTTAATACAGGTGTAGTAACAAGTCCGCCGGCGAATAAAAGTTTCTCCTGAATTTTTCCCGCAACTCTTTTCGCTTGCTTTTCATCAGCCACATTAAAAAAAAGCGGGAAGACGGTTGCTGCCGATAAATTAGTTTTTTTCTTTCCCACGATGACTATCATAATCTACATAGAATTTTTGCTCATCATCCCAACAATATTTTTGTATCGCAGCTTGTCTTTTTATCGCCAATGATTTATATTTCTCTTGTTCCCGGGTATTATTTTTCAATTGATACGCAGCTCCAATCATTTCTTCTAAGTGCAGCAGCAGGCAGTTCAAATCAACGGGGACAATATCCGTTGTATGAATGCTTTCAAATGTTGCTCCGTCTTTAAACCAACGGCTGCTGAAGTCCCAACCTGATTCGGCGCCTGCACGCAAATGACGATAAATTATTTTATCACCCCGCTCTGATTGATGCGCCAATTCAACATCTTCCCTGTACGATTCAGGTCTTGGTGTATCGTTGGCATCCCAATACCTGTTCATTATTTCACCGTCGGGCATTTGCACTGTACGATGCTGATACTTGTTTTCTTCATTGAGTAGTTCTGCACCCGTCATCCAAAACTTATACTCCTTTTCCAACTGCGGCAAATACTTCGCTATTATATCTTCTCCTTTTTCTTCGCTTAATAATTTTACCATCAGTGAGAAAAAGGGAGGTTGCGAACGGCCAATATAATAAGTGCGGTTACCATTGGGTATGTATCCAAGCGTATCAATTAAATGCGAAAAATTATTCACCATATTTTCAATCATATCAACCCTGCCCGAAGACTGCAAGCCCAACATGGTAAAATAGCTGTCCCAATAATATATTTCACCAAAGCGTCCGCCGGGTACAATATAGGAATACGGCAAAGGAATTAATGAACCGCTCTCCTTATCGGGTTGTCGACTGAGTACCGTCCATAGTTGTTCAATATGCTGTTCAACAGGTTTTTGTTTGTCAGCAACGTAAGGAGCAGAAAAAATTACAGGAAGATCAAAATGCTCAGCCAGAAAATCTTTCAGGTTAAGGCTCCGTTCATTTTTTTGCTGAATATATTTTTCATTTATTTCTTCCAATGAAAATTTAGGAATACAATCCACAAAGGTTTTACCATCCGGAAAAGCCTGCTGCATTTGTACATCTTCAAATAAAGGCTGCAGGTTAAAAATTTCGAGTTTGCTCATATAGTTTATAAATTGCTATGCCGTCTTAATTGATTTCTTTTGAATACTGTAAAAGAAAAATAAACATATCAATAAAACAGCCATCGGTATCAAGGAGAAATAAAAAGCTTTTTGTCCTCCGATGTTTTTAAATAAATAACCTACTAACCTTGAACCAAACGTACCGCCAATGGCGGAAAAGAAAGTAAGCAGCCCCGCCATAGGACTGTGAAATATTTTTTCTGTAGCACTTAATACAAATGAGTTTACTAATGGATAAATGGGCGCCAGGAAAAAACCGATCAACGGAAATACATAAGCAATAATTGGAACATCTTTTAACGATTCAATTGTTCCTGCTTTCAAATTTTGTGTTTGCGGCATTATAAAAACAATCATTAATGCCGCTCCTGCCAGGCAAACCGCTAAAATAGTAATCCATGATATTTTTTTTACAAGCAACGACGATAAATAACGACCCAATGCGATAGACAGCATTAATATTACCGCCATATAAATACTTGTCTTTACCGGCAGGTGAAGAATTTTTTCATTGAAGGTAGGCAACCAGCTCATAATGCCCTGCTCCATCATGACATACATAAAAGCTGCAACGGCAAATACAAGTACCAAGGGTCGTTTTAGCAACTTAATCATTTCAATAAAGTCACCTTTTATACTGCTGCCGGTTGGTTTGTATTGTACATTAAATGCTGAAAACAACAATATAAAAAAGGAAATAGCTACTAACACTGCCAGCACCAAGTAAATGCGCAGCCATGCATCAGGATTTACATCACTGTAAAACAAAGGAAATACTACAAAACCTGTAGCTATACCTACCATAAAAAAACTTTCGATAGAACTTAGTACACTTTTATGTTCTTTATCATTATTGGTAATTAAACCAATTAATGAATACACCGATACTTTTATGACGGCAAAAGAAACACCCACACAGGCAAATAATAATTGAACCGATAAAAATGAATTGCCGAAATACATGCCGAGGCAACCAACGAATACTAATGCCAATGCTATCAACATACCTTTTTTATACCCAAGTCTTGGCAAAAAAGAGCCTACAACAAAAGAAACGATTGCAATAGACAAATCTTTAAACGCTTCCAGTGAACTGGCTTTCAGCTCATCTACTCCATATGTATTAATTGATTTTTGAATCAATATGCCCACACTATTCAGGAGGATAGCAAACACAAAATAGTTTAGGTACAGTGACAGTTTAATCTTCCATGCAGAATTCATACAGCAATAGTTTTAGTTGGTTGTTAATAGCAGATACTAAAGATATGAAAAGAAA
>CAVZXS010000012.1:0-3092 GCA_963779325.1 uncultured Bacteroidota bacterium
TACTTGTTCATTGCGTACCATGTCATGTTTTGTGCCCCCGGGAATGCTTTTCTGAAGGCTTTGTCAATTTGTTTGTTGACGATTGTGCCGGCTGTAACGGTAACAGTCGGTAAATTGGTTGTCGTATCATTTTCCTGTGCCGAAATTTGAACGGTTGCCAGGAACGCTGCCAGCACCAGCGCTGTTAATTGCTTTTTCATTTTTGAAAGGTTTAAAGGTTAATGATAAAATGATAAAGTAAAACTAACTTCAAATGTATAGGTGGGCAATCCCGCAATTGAGGGTATTTAAGAAATCAATATGAATAAGCTTGGTAATTAAAGAGGATAGCTATCTCAAAAAAAGTAAATAAAACACTAAACCAATTTTTCTTTAAGCGCTTTCGCTACAGCTTCTGTTGCTGATGCTACATGTAGTTTTTGATAAATATTTTTTACATGATCCCTTACTGTATGATAGCTGAGAAATATTTTTTCAGCAATACGCGGCATGGGTAGGCCTTCGGTAAGTAATTGCAGAATTTCTTTTTCTCTTTCGGTAAGTTGATAGTCAGTTACAATTGCTGACGGCGCAATGAATTTTTGAAAAAGCACGGCTACTTTAGCAGCTATGTTGGGGTTAAAAGCTACTCCTCCATTTTGTACGTCCGTAACAGCTTCCAGCATTTTTACCGGGGAAGTATTTTTCAAAATATAACCGTTGGCGCCGGCACAAAGAGCTTCAAATATTTTTGCATCGTCTTCAAATACAGTTTGTATTAATATTCTGACAGAAGGAAAATTCTTTTTAATAAGCATAGTTGCTTCTATTCCGGTAATCCCCGTCATTTCAATATCCATCAGTACTACATCAGGATTACTTTTTTGTATATCCTGCTTCCAGTTATTGCAGCTTGTAAATTTTCCCGTGCAGGTATAACCCGGCGAACCGTTTAAGATAGAGCTGTAAGCATCCATCATGATAGGGTTGTCTTCGAATACGGCTACTCTTATTTCTGTTTTATTATTCACAATACAAATGTAGGTTGATGAAAGATTGTTTTCGTTCCCCCAATTGAGGTTAATTACAGTTCCATTTCAATCGATGTTCCTTTGCCCGGCGTCGAATTTATTTTAATATCTGCTTTTATTTCTGCTGCTCTTGCCTGCATGTTTTTCAAACCGTTTCCTTCACAAATCTCAGTTAAATCAAATCCTTTCCCGTCATCTCTAATAAATAGTTTTATTGCATTATCTGTATAGATGATTTTGTAATAAATATTTTTACACCCGGCATATTTAACGGCATTGTTAATTGCTTCTTTACTGATGAGGTAGATGGCTTTGCGTTGTTGAATACTTAATTCTTTTCCGGTCATTTCAAATGAGTTATCAAAATGCAGCAGAATGTTTTTGGAAGCGGCCGCGGTAAGCCCGAACGCTTTTATTTTTTTAATCAGTAAGGATAGCGATTCCGCATTAGGTTTTAACAACCAAGCCATATCGCTTACTTTTTCAATTACTTCACTTGTATAACTATTAATCTTTTGCAGTAATTCATTTGCAGCCCCCGTATTAACCTGCGCCAATTGTTGTTGTGCCAATTGACTTAACATATTAATGCCGCTTAAAGAAGAACCGATGTCATCATGCAAGTCTCTTGAAATTTGTAAGAACGCTTCTTCCCGGGTTTTATATTCTTTTTCCAGTATCTGTTTTTGGTATAGCTGTTTTCTTTTTTGCTGTATTCGCAGAATAAAAAAAAAGAAAACAGTAAATCCTACCACAATAATATTTGCAGCTATTAAAAAAATGATCACCTCTTGGTTGTATTGAGGTTGCATTGCAGTGATTTAATAATACAAAGGTTCAACCCGGTTATAAAAAAATAGCTTACTGTAGAGAAGTAAATTATGAAAAAATCAGGGAAGTTTTGCCACAGATAATTATACATGGCAATAAACGGAGTGGCGATAGCCCAGTAAAATATAAAACCTGTGCTTATCCAGAAGGCGGGTTCTTTGAAAATGCTTTCAGGAGATTCCTGCCTGTAAAGCCTGAAAAGTGCAGTTGATGCAAGCAACAGAATAATGATACCTCCGAGTGCAAGCGAAAAAGTATTTAGAGTGGTGGAACCCTGCCATAGCGCCAGGTTGAGACCGGCGAATACGCTGAACAGCGACATTACAAACCAAATTTTTTTTTGCTTCAGCAGCGACATAAAAAACCACATGCAAAAAAGCTGCAACAGCGGAAAGGCGATATTATACACCCAATGATTCTTTTCGGGATTAATCAGCCCGATAATCACCATGCTTAAATCATGAACCAAGAAAATTGCCCATCCGGCGGCAAAAAAACGATAAGGCTGCCTCAGTTTATTTTTCAGCAAGTACCATACACAGGTTAGTACAGTGATAAACTGTACTGAATGCGTAATGATTTTTAAAACTGTTTTCATGGTTCACTCATGAAAAATTATCATCTTTCCCGGTTGGAGGAGGGGGTATTAAACCGCCTCCTTCACCACCAGGGCGAATGAACGGGATGGCTCTTTTCTTGTCACGTAAATATTTAAACTTATTATTTTGATAGTTATCATCTAATTCTGATAAGCACCCAACTATGATTGGTATAACCTGGGTGTAATTTTGTTTAGTTTTTTTCACGGAGTTTTTTAATAAAATACCGTTAGAACTTATTCCTGTATACCCGCTTGGCCAGGGAGTTAGGGTGTAATCCTTTACAATTTTTTCTCTTACAAATACAATACAAACGCTATGATTATAAAATTCATTGGGGTCTTTCTTAATCATTTTCCTGTATGAAGCATCATTCTCAATTACACTAACTAATGCTTTCAATTCTGAAAGCTTAAAAGTAGCCCTGGTCGTAATCGGAGCATTGTCTTTACAGAAATTTTGATACCCGATAATTTTTTTTAGATCCTTAGGTTTAATGGTATTCATGGCTCTATATTTTAGGTGATTAAAAAATTGCTTTATTGTATAATAAAGGTATAGAGCATTTTACAAAAAGCAAACCCCTCAATTGAGGGGTTTGAAAAAATGTTTTATTTAACAATTATTCCAATATCGGTCTCAACCACCTCGT
>CAVZXS010000013.1:0-19080 GCA_963779325.1 uncultured Bacteroidota bacterium
ATTTACGTAGGGCAGCCTTATGTCATACACGATTGATAAACAATCCGCTACGTATCAAAATTTTTTGCTGAGTATTTTTTTAAATCTATAGTTTTCAATGCTTTTGTAGTAGATAGAAGACAAAGCATATTACATTGAAAACTGCATAGAAACTCCTGATTTCTTTTATGTATCTTCACATTTGCTTTAATTGAAGCATTATGTATACAGCAATTTATAAGCCTGCACTTTGGTTTTATCATTTAAGCATTTTGTGATTAATATATTGAAAAATATCATCCCGTATTTAATTCTATTGTTCTTCGTAAATTCTGTTACAGCACAGGTGTGTCCTAAGGACAGTAATTTTTATTCAATAACATATAAAGGTACTGAAAGCAATTATATAGATGATGCTATTATTACAAGTGATAATGAAATTGTTGCTTTGGGTCAATATGGAGGATATGGTAGTTTTATTTCAAAATTTACGGCTCAAGGAAGTAATATCTGGTCAAACGAATACAAGCCCGATTACCCTCATACAAATTGGCAGCAGTACCCTTGGTATAGTAACACGGTTATGGAAGGAATTCTCCCTTCAGCAAATTCTACTTTCTATGTATATGGTTCAAGTTATGAGCATGGAAAATCGATAAATAATGTGGAGGACCCTCCTTCACATTGGGTTGGGGTTTTGTTACATATTGATAAATTCGGAAAGGTTGTTTCAGGTAAATATTTTGGTAATTGGAGAACAAGTTACAAGGTGAAAGATGTTATTGAACTTGCAAACGGTAACCTAATAGTTTACCTGGTATCCCTTTTAGACCCTTTTATAAGTAAAGTGTTGTGTGTAAATGAAACAGGGGATATTTTGTGGGGAGCACCCCTGCAAACACTTCCTTTATATAAGGAAATAAATACAAAAAAAACGGTAATGTGCCGGCTTAAAAACGGAAATATTGCAGTAGCAAGATTAATGGTAAGAAATATAGCTGACACCATTCAGTATCCTTTTCAACCGCCAATAATATTGCCGGCACCCCTTAATTATTTTCATTTAATTGAATTGGACGGTAAAAACGGCAATTTACTGTGGGAAACAAGCTACCAATGCCCAACCTTAACTTATTCAAATATTGCAAATACTTTTTCGCCTTCACTAAAAAACATTACCGGGTTGCCCAATGGAGATATATCCATTCTGGCAGACATGTATTTGCCAACAGACAAGGAAAGGTTTTATGAAAACAAAGTCTATTCCAGGCGTGCGGTAAATTTTATTACAAATCCAGATGGATTTCTAAAAAACTTTATTGCATACCGACCTGAAAACAGTTCAGGTAGTTTAGAAAGTGTAAAACCAATTGGGAATAACGGCGAAAGACTTTTAACAGTGAAAGACTCAACTAACCAACAATTATTGCTTTTTAAAATTGATAATACCGGTCAAATTATATGGAATAAATCGTATAAAAACGCTGCAATTACCAACTCGTCTAAAACAATAGCGCTGGAAAAACAAAACAATAAGGGTTTTTTTATTTTACAAAGCGATATCAATACTTTCGACTTTCATTCTTCCATTACAAATGCAATTGGAAATAATCCCTGTTCGCAATTATCTGTAAATATAGTTGCTGAAAAGGCTCTATGGCCATGGTTGGTTGAAAAGGTACATCTATTTAAAAACATATTAAATGTGGATTTTAGTTACTCCCCCTTTAATATCAAAAAAAATACTTACCTGTTATCTCAAAATACAGATTGTGAATATCAATATGTATGTTGCAAAGATTTTATAGACAGCACTAATTATAACAATATTTTAATATGCGAAGGCGGGAGCTATACTCTTCCGGATAACACCATAGTAAAAGACCCGGGCTCCTATTATACAGCATTTAAAACCCAAAGAGGGTGCGACAGTATTTTGTTGTACAATATAAAAATATTAAAATTACCCTCCGGTTTAAATGCTTCGGACGATACTTGTTTAAATAACGCATCTGAAATTAAGCTCAGAGCTACTGAAGGATTTGACACTTACTTATGGAATAATATGTCTTTTACTGAACCTGTTTATCCGGTTCATTTGCCCGGAACTTATACGGTAAAGGTTGAGAATAAATGCGGGACAAAAACAGATACTATTATAGTTTATGATCATTGCGATTTCCCTGTTTATTTTCCAAGCGGTTTCACACCCAACCAAGACAATTTAAATGATTTGCTTAAAGTTCCCCGGCTAAATAAAAACAGGCTTAGGCGATTAAGTATTTACAACCGCTCTGGCAGGGTTGTTTTTCAAACTACAAGATCGGATGAAGGTTGGGATGGAAATTTTAAAGGTATCCCTCAACCGGGAGGAGTATATATTTACTTTTTGGAGATGGAAGGGTTGGCGGGAAAAAAAATTAATCAGAAAGGAACTGTTATTTTGATTCGTTAAATAAAATTATTGCTAATTTATCAAATGTTCCGGCAAAATAGGATCCGTTTTTTGCTTAATTCGTTGCGATGTTGTACATGTTGTCAAAGTAGTTTAGTCACTTACCTATACAACTTCACAGCATCTTTTTAGTACTTTGTTATCATATTTATTTTTCAACAATTGTTAATGGCACAACACGTTAAAGAGAATCTCCCTCAACTAAACGCGACGGTAAAAGGATAGAACCTGAAAAAGTTTGACCTCCCAAATAATCAGTCATACTCTTCATGGCTAATTTACCCAATTCATACCCGCTGGTTTCTATATAAGTAATACGGGGCTTATACAGCTGCGGTAAAAAACCAGTACTGATGGCCAATACAGATACTTCCTTCGGTATGGCAATATCTAATTTATACAACCCTTTCATAACGCCTATCAGGATTTCATCGCTCATCGCAAAAACCGTATCGACTTTTTTAGCAGTACAATATTCAATGGTAGTTTGTTCGGCGGCAACGGAATTGGGACAATGTTCTATCAGCAGTTTAATTTTCGGCGCTTCTTTTTCAAACACCCTTGTAAAAGCCGCTTCTCTTTTTTTGGTAATAGATAATTCAGTGTTACCGAAAATAGCCAGTACCCTTTTTTTATTATAATTAATAATGGTCGATGCAGCGATAATTGCCGCTTCATCATCGGCGATACAGACTTTATTTACGGCATCATCATCAGGTACTTTATCAAAAAAGATAACGGGTATACCGGACTCTTCCATTTTTTTATATGACTCTGATTGAGAACCCGGCGAAATAGAAATAAAAACACCGGCTACCCGGGTAGCCCTGCATAATTTTAAATTATCTGCTTCTACAGCCGGGTTATCGCCCGATTGAAGAATCATTAAGGAGAAACCGGTTTCTCTTGCCTGTTCTTCCAGTGCCGATATAAAGGAGTCGTAAAATAAATTAGATATGGTGGGAACAATAACACCCAATACACGGCTGGAATTTGTTCTGAGATTAATAGCGTAGGTGTTGGGCTCATAATCTATAATAGCAGCAAGGTCTTTGACCTTTTGTTTAGTTGCTTCCGAAATATCCGGGTGGTTTTTAAGAGCCCTGGATACTGTAGAGATACTGAGGTTCAGTTGTTGAGAAATGTGCTTTAGCGTAGCCTTCGATTTCATTTGTTACTTAATTAAAAAAATAAGAATGTTTTTTTTCCACCACAAACAATACCGCAAACAGTACCGCAATCCTTTGCATATTACGATATTTTTTAAAAACAAAAAACGAAATATAAAAGATGATACATTTAGAAAATTATCAGTGTTAAGTTCTTTGGGCGATTTATTTAATATATAGCCGCTGTGCAGCAAAATGTTAAAATTAGTTGTCAAAAGGAAATTGATATGATAAAATATTTTCTTGATTATAAACATTATTTACTTTTTTTTTGTAATGATATAATTGAGTTAATTAAATTTGTGTATTTTAGACATATTATTGATTAACATTTAAATGTAAAACTACTGATTATGCTTGCTAAACGACTGCTTCGCAGGATTGCATTGCCGATGATTGCGATGCTCCTTGCCTCAACCGGGCTCTTCGCCCAAGACCGCGTAGTTACCGGAAAAGTAACTGACTCTAAAGATGGATCGCCTGTTGCCGGCGCTTCGGTAGTAGCAAAAGGGTCCACACAAGGAACCTCCACCAACACAAATGGAGAGTTTAGTATTTCTGTTCCTTCAGGAGTGAACAGATTGATTGTTTCCTCAGTTGGTTTCACCTCTCAGGAAATCGATATCACAGGGAAAACTTCTGTTGATGTTTCTTTTGTTTCTACAAGCAGCAATTTGAACGAAGTGGTAGTTATTGGTTATGGTACTTCACGTAAAAGAGACCTTACAGGTGCTGTTAGTTCAGTACAGGCTAAAAACTTTAACAAAGGGCCGATTAGTAATCCTGATCAATTACTGGTTGGTAAAGTTGCAGGCTTGCAAGTTATTAACAACAGCGGTCAACCTGGAGCTTCTACTGTTGTAAAGATAAGAGGTAACAATTCAGTTCGGTCAGGCAACTCTCCTTTATATGTTATAGATGGTGTTCCTTTAGACGGAAGGTCTCCAAGGCCAAGTTTGGGTGTTTCGGGTGTTGGATCTACTCCCGATATTAATCCGTTAAACTTTTTAAACCCTGCAGATATTGCGGAAATTAGTGTTTTGAAAGATGCATCGGCTTCAGCAATTTATGGTTCACGCGGTGCTAATGGTGTAATATTGGTAACCACTAAAAAGGGACAAAGCGGTGCTCCAAAGGTTGAGTTTAATGCTACTTATGGAATTAGCGGCGTAATGAGGAAGATAGATGTATTAGACGCTGCAGGTTACAGAGCCGCTTTAACTAAATATGGTTCAGCTTCCGATTCCGGCGCTAATGTGAATCCTTTTAAGGAAATACTTACAAAAAATGCAGCTACACAAAATTATACTGTTGCTGTAAGCGGCGGTTCTGAAAATAGTAGATATAGGGCTTCATTTTTGGTGTCTGACCAACAGGGTATTATTAGAAAAAGCGGATTGAAAAAGTATATTGTCAATCTTAACGGGCAAAACAAAATGCTTGATAAAAAACTAAGTTTTGATTATAATATTACAACAGCAAATCTTAGGGAAACTATTGCACCGATATCAAATAATGCAGGTAGTGCGGGTAACTTAATTTCATTGGCATTGATATGGAACCCTACATTGGTTCTTAAAAGAAGTAATGGCCTGTACAATCAGGCTAATCGAAGTGGCCAGGTAAATCCTATGGCACTATCAGATGCTTATAATGATAATACTTCACTTATTCAAATACTGGGTTCTTTTGCAGCTTCATATAAAATTACACCTGAGTTAGAGTATAGGCTCTTATACGGCCTTAATTACGGTAACGGTTCAAGACAAACTGAATTACAGGGATGGATTGCAGCTACGGGCGGTGATGCAGATAATAGAGGACTTGCTAATATTGCTTCTTCAACGCTATCATCTCAAACCCTTACGCATACATTAAATTATAGTAAAGCTATAAGTAAAGATTTAACTTTAAATGCATTAGCGGGTTACGAATACTGGAAAACTGCATTTAAGGGGAATGGTACCTATGTTTATCAGTTCAATTTAAACCTTAACCAAGCTGATATTAATCCTAATTATCACTATTATGATAATATTCAAGCCGGTAACCAGGGAAATTTAAGAACCGGTTCATTCAAAGACCCGTCTGTTGAATTACAGAGTTATTTTGGACGGGCCAGTTTAAATTATAAGGATAAATATTTGCTTACAGGAACAATAAGAGCCGATGGATCAAGTAAGTTCGGTAAAAATAACCGGTATGCTTATTTCCCTTCAGCAGCAGCAGCATGGGTTATATCCAACGAAGATTTTATCAAGGATGTTTCTTTTGTAAATTCTTTAAAACTTAGATTGGGTTACGGCCAAACAGGTAACCAGGAATTTAATCCGGTTGATGCCGCTTTACAAGTTGCTACTTATAATGGATATAATAATTTGTCAAATAATCATTTTGGAAATGCAGATTTGAAGTGGGAAACGGTGTCATCTGTAAATGGCGGTATTGACTTTACTTTATTTAAAAACAGGATTTTCGGATTTGTAGATTATTTCAGTAAAAAAACCAGTAACCCGATTTTAGATTTTGTTATTTCTCAGCCTACTGCCGGTAGTGGTACAATATTTAAAAACCTTGATGGAATTCAGGCTCAAAAAGGTTGGGTTACTAATAAAGGCGTTGAAATTTCTCTGGGTTTGGTATTAGTTGATAAAAAAGAGTTGTCATGGGATATTGGTTTAAACGCAACTTTTGTTAAGAATAAATTTTTAGCTCCGTCCTTGGGTAATGTTCCTTTTATAAAAAATACGGGCGAATTAAACGGCCAGGGTTCTTCCGGTGCGTATTCTCAGGTAATAGCGCATAATCAACCAATTAATGTATTTTATTTACCAATATTTGAAGGGTATGCTGCAAATGGTATTGCGAAATATACCGATGGCGGCCCTAAATTTGCAGGAGACCCTAATCCAAAAGCATTTTTTGGTTTCTCTTCAAACCTGTCTTACAAAAAATGGACTCTTGGTATTAATATGCACGGTTCTATGGGAAATAAAATTTTCAACAATACATTAATGAGTGTATTAAACATCAGTAATATAGTTGGTGGCAGAAACATTTATGCCGGCCTTGTTGGAAACGGAGAAAATACAGCTAATGCTATTTCTCCTTCTACCAGGTTTTTAGAAAAAGGAGACTTCTTAAAGCTGGGCAATACGTCACTTTCTTACAGAGCAGGCGATTTCAAAGCATTTAAGAATGTGAACTTGTTTCTTACAGCAACCAACTTATTTGTGATTTCAAAATATACGGGATTTGACCCCGAAGTAAATGTTGATAAATCTCTGAATGGTATTCCATCTTTAGGAGTTGACTATATTGGTTACCCAAGTGCAAGGTCTGTAACTTTCGGAATTAATTTCTCATTATAAAAAGATTTGTTTTATTTAAAAACAAAAAAATAAAAGTATGAAAAATAAAATATTAATGATTTCAGGGTTGGTTCTTATGGGCACATTGTCCTGTACCAAGCTTGATCAAAAATTGCAAAGCTCATTTACGCCTACTCCCGGAGCTCCAGGAAATGCGGGTGCTTTTCTTAACGGTACTTACAACGATATGAGTGGTCTTATTCATGACGTTGGAGGGTTATTAAATTTACAGTGTAATACTTCTGACGAAAGCCTTGTACCAACTCGTGGTGGTGACTGGGATGACAATGGTGATTGGCGTGTAATGCATGCTCACACCTGGAATGCAACAAGGGGTGCAATTATCTCAGCCTTTAATGCTTTAGGAAAAACTTCAAGTGATGCGCTTGCTACCTTGGCGTCAAATCCCACTCCTGTTCAGTCAGATGAAGCACAATTTTTACTTTCTTTAGCTCAGTTTTACTTTTTGGACCTCTTTGGTCAGGTTCCTTATCGTGAAGTTGCGAACTATAATTCTATTGATGCCGCCCCCGTATATCAGGCAAAAGAGGCCGTTGATGCAATTGTTGCAAGGTTAAATGGAATCATTACCAGAAATATTTTGCCTGCAAATAAGGGAAGGGCAAATATTAATGCTACCAAGTTTCTACTAATGAAGGTATTGTTGAATAAAGGCGCTTTTCTTAACAGAGTAACGCCTACTTTCGATAATGCTGATATGGCCCAGGTTGTAACCTTAGGTACTCAATTAATGTCTGCCGGGTATAGCCTCAACCCTAAATATTTCAATAATTTTGGAACTAATAATGATGTTACAAGTACAGAAGCTATTTGGGCATGGCCAAATAGCGGTACTTCAAGCAATAATGGTATAAATTCCGGCGGCACTAACCAACGTTGGATGTCTACGCTGCACTACAACTCATGGAACAAACCGGGCGAGATAGGCGGGGCCGGTTGGAACGGTTTTAGTACAGTTGCCGATTTTTATAATTTATTTGAAGGTCATGGAGATGGCACACCTGCCACTGTAATAGATACAACGAAAGACCAAAGAATTGGCGGTAGATATTTCCCCGGCGTTACAGATGTATCAGGTATAAGACCCGGTATGTTGGCCGGTCAACAATACAATGCCGATGGCACTAAACAAAAAGATCGTCAGGGTACTGATTTAGCGTTTACACCGGGCGTAGCTATGATTGAAACAAATGCTGCAACTTTAGAGAGAACAGGCATTCGTGTTATTAAATACCCTCCTGATTATAATAATTATGGAGGTGGGAACCAAAGAAATCAATTTCAAATTTTCCGTTATGCCGATGTAGTTTTAATGGTTGCCGAAGCTAAATTAAGATTATCAACGCCTGATGCAGCCGGTGCTTTAACTCTGGTAAATCAATTAAGGACAATTAGGGGAGCTACGCCTTGGACATCCGTTACATTGGCAGATCCTGCAAATGTATCTAACCCAAATACTTTGTTAGCAGAAAGAGGCCGGGAAATGTACTGGGAAAACTGGAGAAGGCAAGATTTAATTCGTTTCGGAATGTTTTTAAAACCATGGGCTTTAAAAACAACCAGCGATCCCAAAGAATTGCTGTTCCCCATACCTTCAGATCAGTTGATCGGTAATCCAAATTTGAAACAAAACACAGGGTACTAATATCAATTATTTAGTAACTCGTTTTATCATAATTTCGCAAAAGGTCATTGTTTCAATGGCCTTTTGTTTTTAAAGCAAATTACAAGAATTTTTTTTATTGAACGATGAGGAATTATTTATTTTGCATTCTTACGATTGTATTTATCTCTTGTAAAAATAAAACAGGCAGCAACACGGTATTATTTGAATTAATGAACAACACAGGCATTGATTTTAATAATAAAGTTGTTGACGATAGCTTGGAAAATGGTTTTTTATTCAGAAATTTTTATAATGGTAATGGTGTTGCCCTTGGGGATATTAATAACGATAGCCTTGCAGATGTGTTCCTTACTTCTAATGCAGGGGCAAATAAACTCTACCTTAACAAAGGCAACTTTCAGTTTGAGGATATAAGCGATAAAGCGGGTATTATAAAAGATGATAAATGGAATACAGGCGTTGTTTTTACGGATGTTGACGGAGATGGCTGGCTTGATATTTATGTTTGTTCTTCGGGCCATATGGGTACAGGCACAAGAAAAAATAAGCTTTACATAAATAATCATCTTTCTTCCTCAGGCGAAGTAAGTTTTACAGAATCTGCTGCAAAATTTGGTCTCGATATTTCTGCTTATACAACACAAGTTTCTTTTTTTGATTATGATATGGATGGAGACTCGGATTGTTTTATGATTAACAACAGCCCGATACCCATCAATCAATTAAACTTTGCCAATCGCCGGGATTTACCTGACAGCTTATGGGAAATTGCCCAATTTTTAAAAGGTGGCGGCGATCATTTATATAGAAATGATGACGGTTTTTTTAAAGAAGTTACTTCGCAGGCAGGCATACATGGCGGGCTTATCAGTTTTGGATTAGGAGTTTCAGTAAGTGATATAAACCTGGACGGTTGGCCCGATGTTTTTGTCTCCAACGATTCTTATGAACGGGATTATTTATACATCAATCAAAAAAACGGAACCTTTAGAGATGAGATGGAGCAATGGTTCCAGCATACCAGTTTTTCTTCGATGGGGGCCGATATTGCTGATATTAATAATGATGGCTATCCTGATTTGTTTACTACGGATATGCTGCCGACGGATGATTATCGTTTAAAGACAACCGGTTCTTTCGATAATATCAGCTTGTTCAATTCCAAACTGAAGTCAGGTTTTTATTATCAATACACCAAAAACTGTTTACAACTGAATAATAAAGACGGGAAATTTATTGACATTGCCCGGTACAGCGGTGTAGCGGCAACTGATTGGAGCTGGGGTGCTTTAATATTTGATATGGATAATGACGGTTGGAACGATTTATATGTTTGTAACGGAGTTGGTAAAGATGTTACTAATCTTGATTTTATGGATTTTTTTGCCAATGATGTAAATCAAAAAATGGTATTAACCGGCAAGAAAGAACCTATTGAAAAAATACTAAAAGAAATTCCGCAAACACCCTTGCCCAATAAAGTTTATCGAAATGATAAAAATTTAAGGTTTACTGATGTTGGCAAAGAATGGGGTATGGAACAACCAACATTCTCCAACGGGGCAGCTTATGCCGATTTAGATAATGACGGCGACCTTGATTTAGTAGTGTGTAATCAAAACCAGCCTGCTTTAATTTACAAAAACAAATCGAGGGAAATTAATAAAAATAATTACATAGGATTTTCTATAAAAGGAAAAGGCAAAAACCCTTTTGCCATTGGCAGTAAAGTGCAATTATTTATCGGCACACAAATTCTTACACAGGAATTGATTCCCAGCCGGGGTTTCCAATCATCAGTTGATTATAAATTGGTTTTTGGATTGGGAACAAATACTAAAATAGATTCTGTAATAATTACATGGCCCGACAGAAATACGAGAAAATTTGATTCTTTAATAATCAATAAAGTACACAGCTTTAGTCAAACTCAAGTACAAACCTTTCCTGAAAAAATTATTATAGAAAAACCTGTAGAAACTTTTTTCACAAAAATAGAAAGCGATTTTGATAAACACCTGGAAAATGAATATGTTGATTTTTATAATGAACGGTTAATTCCAAGAGTGTTTTCAAGAGAGGGGCCCAAAGCTGCAACAGCAGATGTAAACGGCGATGGACTTACTGATGTATATATTGGCGGAGCACAAGGAAAAGTCGGCCAATTGTATTTGCAAACTTCAAACGGCACATTTATTAAAAAAGACGAAAATGCATTTAAACCGTTTTTTGAATTTGAAGACGTAGCAAATCTTTTTGTTGATTATGACAAAGATGGCGATATGGATTTGCTCGTTTGCCCCGGGGGAAATAATCACCCGGTAAACAGCAGAGAATTGCAATTAAGACTTTTTTCAAATGATGGTAAAGGAGATTATACATTGAACAGTACGGCTTTCCCTGCTATGAATATGAATGTAAGTGTTGCTATTGCCAATGATTTTAATAACGATGGCTTTCCTGACCTTTTTATTGGTGGCAGAAGTTACCCGGGTGTTTACGGAAGCGACCCGCAGAGCTATTTATTGGCGAATGACGGCAAAGGACATTTTAAAGATATTGCAAAAACAAAAAATACCGACATTTCTCAAATAGGAATGGTAACAGGCGCTGTTTGGGAAGATGTAGCAGGCGATAAACAAAAAGAATTAATTATTGTTGGAGAATGGATGGCGCCAAGAATTTTTAATTTTAATAAAGATCACTTTGACGAATTAAAAACAAATATTAACGATAAGTTTGGCTGGTGGCAATCACTTGAAGTTGCGGATATAAACAATGATGGAAAACAAGATTTGATTTTAGGAAACACAGGCGAGAATTTTTATTTGTCCCCTCAAGCAGATAGCCCCGCAAAATTATGGCTGAATGATTATGATAAGAATGGGGATATGGATAAAATTATATCTTACACTATTGATGGTAAAGATATGCCCGTATTTTTAAAACGTGATATAGAGGAGCAGTTGCCGGGACTTAAAAAAGATAATTTAAAACACAGCGAATATGCTTTAAAACCTGTGCAAGATCTTTTTTCGAAAGAAATGATTGCTTCTTCAATTGTAAAGAAGTTTACTTACTCCCCGTCTTGTGTGGCTATCAACGAGGGCAATGGAAAGTTTACAATAAAAAAACTGCCGGTAATGTCACAGCTATCATGTATCAATGCAATAAAACCTATGGATGTTAACGGGGATGGATTTTTGGATTTGATAACAGGCGGTAACCAGTTTGGCTTTTTACCGCAATTTGAAAAACTGGACGGAAGTTTTGGCGATGTTTTAATTAATACCGGCAAGGGAGATTTCATTTGGCAGGAATCCAAAAAAAATGGATTGAATTTGAGAGGCGAGTTAAGGGATATGGCAATTATTAAAAATTCAAAAGGTACTTATTTATTGTTTTTACAGAATGATGAATATCCTCTCTTGTATAAGTTGAGTGATGGCTTCAAAAAGAAATAAATTTATAAAACCTTTCAATAAAAAGTTCAGATAAATAATAGTAATTAAAATTAAAAACTAATCTTCCCTCTGGGAAAAAGAGTAAGTGAAAAAAAATCAATTCTTTATACCGCTGCTTTTATTACTTCCCGCCTTATCCTGTAAACAACAGGGAAAGGAAAAGCCGTTATTTCAACTCATTGATGATTCGGGTATTGAATTCATAAATAAAGTACAGGACAATGATACTATCAATATCCTTAATTACCGGAATTTTTATAATGGCGGCGGCGTAGCAGCCGGTGATATAAATAACGATGGTTTAGCCGATGTTTTTTTTACTGCCAATCAGGGGAGTAATAAACTTTTTTTAAATAAAGGTAACCTGAAGTTTGAAGACATTTCTGCAAAAGCAGGATTTATTGATAAACAACAGTTCAGTACCGGTGTAGTTATGGTTGATATTAATGCCGATGGATGGCTGGATATTTTTGTTTGTAATGCAGGCAGTATGCATAATGCTGCTTTAAGAAGCAATCAACTTTTTCTAAATAATAAAGATTTAACTTTTACAGAAAGCGCAGAAAAATTCGGTCTCAAAGATTCAGGCTACACTACACAAGTAAGTTTTTTCGATTATGATTTAGACGGTGATTTGGATTGTTTTAAAATTGACAACAGCCCGGTTCCCGTAAATAGCCTGGGTTACCCTAAACAACGTGATGTTTTTGCAGATAAATGGAATGTGCCTGATTATTTAAAAGGTGGCGGCGACCATTTGTATCGTAATGACGGGGGTTATTTTAATGAAGTTACACAACAAGCAGGCATTCATGGTACATTAATGAGTTTTGGCTTGGGAGTTACAGTTGGGGATGTAAATAACGATAACTATCCCGATGTGTATGTGTCCAATGATTTTTTTGAAAGAGATTATTTGTACATCAATCAAAAAAACGGAACTTTTAAAGACGAGCTGGAAGAAAGAGTACAGCACAATAGTTATGCATCAATGGGTGCGGATTTTGGAGATATCAACAACGATGGGTTCCCCGAAATTTTTACTACTGATATGTTGCCTGCCGATGACTACAGATTAAAAACAACTTTAAGCTTTGATGATATAGACCAGTACCGCTTGAAAGAACGCAATGGATTCTTTCACCAGTTTTTACAAAACACACTGCAACTAAACGATGGCAACGGAAAGTTTAAAGACATTGCAAATTATAGCGGAGTTAATGCTTCAGAATGGAGTTGGGGGGCCTTAATGTTTGACGCAGATAATGATGGCTTCAACGATCTCTACGTATGTAATGGCATCTATCGGGATCTTACCAATCAGGATTTTTTAAGCTTCGATGCCAATGAAATAAAGGAAAAGATCATAACTACCGGGCAGAAGAATCTTTCAGAATTGGTGAACAGAATTCCGTCTATTGCTGTGCCTAATAAAATGTATCGAAATTTAGGTAATTTGAAATTTGAAGATATAGGTTTGGATTGGGGGTTTGATAAGAACTCATTTTCTAATGGCGCAGCCTATGCCGATTTGGATAATGACGGCGATCTTGATGTTGTAGTAAATAATGTAAATGAACCTGCTTTTGTTTTTAAAAATAACAGCAGGGAGCAAAATAAGAATAATTTCATCGGTATCTCTTTAAAGGGGAATGATAAAAATTTGTTTGCTGCAGGAAGTAAAATAGTAGTGTATAAAGACGGCCAAATATTAAGCAGGGAAGTAATGCCGAGCCGGGGTTTTCAATCATCTGTTGATTATAGGCAAAGCATTGGAGTCGGGAAAGCTGCGCAGGTGGATTCACTAATTATTATTTGGCCTGATCTTACATATTCAAAAACGATACATCCTGAAATAAATAAATACCTTTCTTATATTCAGCCTTTAAGCGGAGAAAAGATCAGCAGTAAAATAGAAAGCAAACCCGAGCCTTTATTTGAAATAGTTCCGGCGGGTTTTGAAAAAAATGAAGATGATGATTTCACTGATTTTTACAGGGAAAGAGGAATATCTCAAATGCTTTCACACGACGGACCAAAAGCTGCTGTTGCTGATGTTAACGACGACGGCTTGGAAGATATTTATATCGGGGGAACAGTTACTAAACCCGGTCAGTTGTATTTGCAAAGTTCTTCAGGAGGATTTATAAAGAAAGATGAATTGATTTTTAAGCAGCTTACGGGTTTTGTAGACGGGGCAGTTTTATTTTTTGATTGTGATAAAGACGGCGATGAAGATTTGCTTTTATGTTCGGGAGGAAATGCGGCCATGCCTTTAAGCAGGGAAATGCAGCATCGTTTATTTATTAACAACGGGAAAGGAAATTTTCAGGTTGCCTACGGTGCTTTTCCTGTAAATAAGGACAATATCAGCGTTGCTGTTCCAAATGATTTTGATGAAGATGGCGACTTGGATTTATTTATTGGTGCAAGATGTGTAAGCGGAGAATATGGCCTTATACCTCAAAGCCATATTTATATAAATGACGGTAAAGGAAATTTTAAAGATATGCCTGAAGATAAGTGTACCGGGATCATTGATGCGGGTATGGTTACCGGGGCCGTTTGGACAAATATGGATGATGATAAAAGCCCGGAATTAATAATTGCGGGAGAGTGGATGACTCCCAAAATATTTAAATACAAAGACAATAGTTTTGCAGAACTAAAAACCAATCTTGATGACAAAATTGGCTGGTGGCAAACTGTTGCTTTTGCTGATTTAAACAGGGATGGCAGGCAGGATTTGGTTTTGGGGAACTTCGGAGAAAATTTTTACCTCAATCCGGGCAAAGAAACACCGGTAAAATTATTTTTAAATGATTTTGATAATAATGGGCAAATAGATAAAATAATAACAAGAACAGTTGATGGAAAAGATAAACCTGTTTTTATGAAAGCTGAACTTGAAAGTCAGGTGCCGAGTTTAAAAAAGCAAAATCTACGTAATGCAGATTATGCAAAAAAATCCGCACATGAATTATTTGGAAAAGAGCAAATAGAAAAGGCTCCGGTAAAACAAGTTAATTATTCATCTACATGCATTGCTTATAATAATGGAAACGGGAATTTTACTTTGCAAAACCTTCCGCCGGGTATTCAGTTTTCATCTGTAAAATCTGTTCTGCCTGTTGATGTTAATGATGACGGGATAATTGATTTGGTAACGGGGGGCAATGAATTCGGCTTCCAGCCGCAACTGGGTCGCCTTGATGCAAGTACCGGCGACGTGTTGCTAAATGATGGGAAAGGCATTTTTTCTTTACTTAACCATAGCCAATCCGGCCTTCAGTTGCAAGGGCAGGTAAGAAGTATTGTGGTTGTGATGCGAAATAATAAAAAAAACGTATTGTTCCTTCAAAATAATGAATACCCTGTTTTGTACGAAATAAAAAAAAGAAATGCTGCAGCTAAAAAATAACGGTAATTATTTACATGACTAAAACCACCCTGCATACCTTCTGCTTGCTCTGCTTAATGAATTGCATTTGTAATATATCATGCAAAAATGAAGATAAGGCAACTGTTCCGGTTTTATTTGAAGTCTTAAAAGACGATAAAACCGGTTTGCATTTTAATAACAGGGTACTTCCAACTGAAAATTTTAACATGTTTAATTACATGTATTTTTACAATGGCTCTGGCGTTGGTGCCGGCGATTTTAATAATGATGGTTTAATTGATCTGTTTTTTGCATCCAATCAGGGGGATAATAAATTATACATCAATGAAGGCAACCTGCATTTTAAAGATGCAACAAACGAGGCTGCAATGCCGCAGGAGAAAGGCTGGTCAACCGGCGTATCTGTTGTAGATATAAATAATGACGGGTTACTCGATATTTATGTTTGCAAAGTGGGCAAATTTGAAATATTAAACAGTAAAAACCAATTGCTGATTTGCAAAGGAATAAAAAAGGGTATTCCTCTTTATGCTGATGAAGCACGGCAATATGGTTTGGATTTTTCGGGCTTCAGTACACAGTCGGCTTTTTTTGATTATGATATGGACGGTGATCTTGATATGTATCTGCTCAATCACTCTGTTCATAAAAGCAGTTCCTTCTCAGCACGAAATCAATTTTTAAATACTTACGATCCTTTATCAGGCGACCGTTTGTTCAGGAATGAAGGCGATCATTTTACCGATGTAACAAAATTGAGTTTAATTAACAGCTCCGAAATTGGTTACGGGCTTGGTATTGCAATAAGTGACATTAATCTTGACGGGTGGCCGGATTTGTATATTGGAAATGATTTTCACGAAAACGATTACCTGTATATTAATCAAAAGAACGGAATATTCGCTGAAGAAAATAACCGGCAACTGATGCACACAAGCAAATTTTCGATGGGTGTTGATATTGCCGATGTAAACAATGATGGATTCCCGGAGATCATTTCGATGGACATGCTTACAGCAGACCCGTATATTTTAAAACGTTCATTGGGAGATGATGATTACGATGTTTTTTATAGTAAAATTTCTTACGGTTATAATTATCAGTACTCAAGAAATAATTTGCAGTATAACAGGCGAAACGGCGTGTTCAGTGAAACGGGATTGTATTCCGGTATATCGGCTACTGACTGGAGCTGGGCGCCATTGTGGATGGATTTTGATAATGACGGTTTAAAGGATTTGTTTATATCCAACGGTATTCCAAAGAGGCTGAATGATATGGATTATATAAATTTTATTTACAATAACGAAATTCAGCAGAAAATTCAAAATAATGATGTGAAGGATAAGGATATGGCACTGATAAAAAAATTTCCTGAAATAAAAATCCCTAATAAGTTTTATATAAATAAAGATAATTTGCAGTTTGAAGATAAAGAAGCTGCTGTTGGAAATGATCAACCCACTTATTCAAACGGTGCAGTGTATGCTGATTTTGATAATGACGGTGATTTGGATGTGGTGGCGAATAATATTAACGATCCTGCATTGTTATATGAAAACAAAACTGTAAAAAAGAACGGAAATGATTTTGCAGCGATAAAATTAACCGGTTCTGAAAAAAATAAAAATGCCGTTGGTGCAAAGCTGATTTTATTTAAAGCGGACAAAATAGAAACTTACGAAAAGAACCCTGTAAAAGGATTTATGTCGAGTATGGAAACTCCCATGCATATCGGTCTGGGAAAAACAAAAACAGATTCGGCATTTTTGATATGGCCGGATAATTCTTTTGAAAAACTGTTGCTTGATACGTTAGCACAGCCTCTTTCTGTTGTTTATAAAAAGGGATTGCCTCAATTTAACTACAGCAGCATCATCAACTTTCGTAAAAATATTTCAAACCCGGTTGTTGATATAGCTAAAGAAACAGGGCTGAATTATATTCATAAAGAAAATACTTTTAATGAATTTGACAGGGAGCCGCTAATTCCGCATATGCTTTCAACTGAAGGGCCTGCATTGGCTGTGGCAGATATAAATAAGGATGGATTGGAAGATATATTTGTCGGCGCATCCAAAACCTTTCATAATGCTGTTTTCTTACAACAGCCGGGCGGTAAATTTATAAAAACCATTCAGCCCGAAATGTTTACTGACAGTATGTATGAAGATGTAGATGCTGCATGGGCGGATGTAAATAATGACGGAAATATTGATTTAATAATTGCAACAGGCGGTAATGAATATTACGGAACCGACGAACACTTGCTGCCCCGTGTTTATCTAAATGACGGCAAAGTCAATTTCAAAAAATTGCAGAATGCTTTCACTGATATATTTGTAACTGCATCGTGTATCGTTGCAAATGATTTTAACGGGGATGGCAGTATTGACCTTTTTTTGGGTGGCAGAACGGTACCCTGGAACTATGGAGAAACGCCCCGTTCATATTTACTGCAAAATGACGGTAGCGGAAAATTCAGTGATGTTACCAATAAGTATGCTAAAGCGCTTGCAAAAATCGGGATGGTTACCCATGCCGTTTGGATTGATATTGATAAAGACAGTGACACAGATTTAATTGTTACCTGCGAATGGGGAGGGATAACGGCATTTATAAATACAAACGGGCAATTTGTAAAAAAAGAATTAACAGATAAAAAAGGTTTGTGGAATTTTGCGCTGCCGGTTGATATAGATAATGACGGCGATGTAGATTTAATTGCAGGTAACCTTGGCCTCAACAGCCGACTGCATGCCACGGCAGAGCAACCTGTACGCTTGTATTTTAATGACTTTGATGATAATGGTAAAAAAGAACAGGTGCTTACTTATTATTTAAAAGACAAGGAAATTACATTTGCAGGCAAGGATGAATTACAGAGACAGATACCGATGCTTAAAAAGAAATATATTTACGCTGAAGATTTTGCCAAAGCTGCGTTTAAAAATATTTTCCCGGCCGAAAAAATTAAAACGGCTGTTGTTTCCTCTGCCGATTATTTTGCCAACGTTGTATTAATAAATGACGGTAACCTGAATTTTTCAACACTTGCTTTGCCGTGGGAAGCTCAATTAACCTCTTACCGTGATGCAGCAATTGCAGATGTCAATAACGATAATTTACCGGATATCCTTTTAGCCGGTAACTATTACAGCAATAATATTCATGCAGGAAGGTATGATGCTGATTACGGAACCGTATTAGTGAATAAAGGCAAAGGAAAATTTAGTTGTGAAAATTTGAACGGAATTATTATGAAAGGAGAGGTAAGACATATAAAGCAAATAAAAATTAGCAGTCAAACAGCTTATGTTCTTGCAAAAAATAATGATAGTGTTACAGTCTTAAAATTTGCCGATTTCAAAAAATAGTTTTTTCTAAAATATTACATCACCGGGAAATAAATTTTCGTAACCCATTTACTTGTATCCGGTTCTTTTAACCTATCAGTAATCAAAGAATAAAAAGGGATGGCCGGCGCTATCCGCTGATAATCTTCCGCATATTTTTGAATTTGTACAAAAGCTTTATTTCCAATATCATTGCCGCCTTTAACTTCTGTCACCAAAATATTCCCCTTCCCAA
>CAVZXS010000014.1:0-145356 GCA_963779325.1 uncultured Bacteroidota bacterium
TATTTTTGTTCTATGAAATTGTCAAACCTATCCGAAACATTAATCGGCTCCGAAATTGTAAAACTGGGTGGCGAAATAAGAGAGAAAATTCGCTTGGGCGAAAAAATTTACAATTTCACCGTGGGGGATTTTGATCCTTCTATTTTCCCCATACCCAAACAATTGGAAGATGAAATAGTAGAAGCTTACCGTAAACATTTTACCAATTACCCCGCAGCCGAAGGCAATTTGGATTTACGTGAATCCATTGTTTCATTTATAAAAGATACCGAAGGGCTTGATTATACTATCAATGAATTGCTCGTTGCATCGGGTGGCCGGCCATTGATCTATGCTGCATTCCGTGCCGTGTGCGATAAAGATGATAAAGTGATTTATGCTGTACCGAGCTGGAATAATAATCACTACACGCATTTTGTAGGCGGTAAGCATATTGTAATAGAAGCAAAGGCTTCCACTAATTTTATGCCTACGGCCGATGATATTCGTCCGCATATAAAAGAGGCCGCATTGATTTCATTGTGCAGCCCGCAAAACCCTACGGGTACTACTTTCAGTAAAAAAGAATTGGAAGCTATTTGTGATTTGCTAATAGAAGAAAATGAACGACGCGGCCCCGAAGGAAAAAAATTATACTTAATATACGATCAAATGTATTGGCACTTGACTTATGGTACTATACAGCATTACAATCCCGGTATCGTTAAGACCGGTTATGAAAGCATACACCATTTATATTGATGCCATCAGTAAAGTATTTGCCGCTACGGGTGTAAGAGTGGGTTGGAGTATGGGCCCGGTAAACGTAATAAATAAAATGAAAGCGATACTGGGGCATGTAGGCGCTTGGGCACCAATGGCCGAGCAAAAAGCAGTTGCTAAATTTTTATACCAAAGGGAAGATATTAAAAATTACCTCGCTCATTTTAAAAAAGAAATTGAAGAAAGACTACGGCTTATTTACAACGGGTTTATACAATTAAAAAAGGAAGGCTTGGCAGTAGACGCCATTACACCTGAGGCGGCTATTTATTTAACCATACAAATAAACCTTGCGGGTAAAACAACCTCCGCAGGTGATTTATTAGCTACGCAAAATGATGTAACTAAATATATTTTGGACGAAGCCAAATTAGCCGTTGTTCCTTTTTATGCATTTGGCGCTGCTAAAGACAGCAGTTGGTATCGCCTCAGTGTTGGTACTTGTAAAAAAGAAGAGATTGATGAAATGATTGGTAAGTTGCGGGAGGCGTTGAGGAAAGTGAAGTAGTTTTTTCTTAATAAAAGAATGATGTTTGATTTGAAATCGGCAATGAACAATAGACAATAGGCAATTTGCAATTGGCAATAGCCGGCAATCTGCGTTATTTCTTTATTTTTGTTTATAGATAACACTTAAACAACCACCTTTTCCAAACCATTTAAATAATTTTCACTGATTACAGCACCAAGCCCCGGCGTATCAGGCACTTTCACCACGCCGTTTGCTTTGTACTCAATACCGCCCGTTACCGGATCTTCGGAAAACATCAGGGCCGTATCAAAATCAAAATGTACAATAGCGGGGCTGCACAAAGCAAAATGCGCAAAAGCCGTCATGGCCAATCTTGATTCTAAAAAAGCGCCTACCTGTAAATGTATGCCGGCGGCTTCGGCCAGCTTTACCATTTTTAATCCTTTAAAAATACCGCCTGATTTACCGAGTTTAAGATTCATATAATCGCAGGCCCCTATTTGTATCAATCTTTCGGCGTCATGTTCATCGCCGCAACATTCATCGGCCATAATAGGTATGGGGCTTGCCTTTTTTACTTTTGGCAATTGCATAAAATCCCAACGAGGTATGGGCTCTTCGCAATGTTGAATATCAAATTGCGCCAACGCTTTCAATGTTGTGATGGCTTCTTCTACATTCCATCCCTGGTTGGCATCAATGCGCAAAGGAATTTCATTGCCCACTGCTGCACGAATAGCTTTTATTCTTTCTACATCCGTGGCGCCGTTCAATCCTAATTTTATTTTAATTGCAGGATAACCTTCCGCTTTTATTTTTACCGCATCCGCGGCCATCTTAGCGGGTTCGCCAATGCTTACGGTATAATCGGTAATGATAATTTTATTATTCTCGCCTCCTAAAAATTTATACAACGGTACGCCGGCATGTTGCGAAGCAATATCATACAACGCCATATCAAACGCACTTTTAATACTTGTATTGCCATAAATTATTTTATCCATATCGGCAATGCGATCTTCAATAGCCAATGCATTTTTCCCTTTTAACATTTGTGCGAAATATTGCGCTACTATAAAACAAGTGTCTTTGCTTTCGCCGTTGATTGGCATATAAGGACTGCACTCGCCAAAGCCCGTTATGCCTTTATCGGTGGTGATTTTTACCAAAATATTTTCCGCATTGTCATCTCTTCCCAACGAAGTGATAAAGGGCTCTTTGAGCGGAATAAGCAGTTTGTAAATAGCTATTTGCTGAATGATTATTGTATTCGCCTGCATTTTAATCAGTTTATAATCAGTATGAAACGGGAAAATACATATTTTCTGAAGACCGGTTACAATTTTAGCACGGTTTATGACTTATTACTATACCAAAGAGTACAAAAAATTCGTTTATCAATAAATCCAATGTGATGAGAGTGAGTTATTTCAGCCTTATAATTTTATCTTCCTTCTTTTTTCTTTCCTGTAAAAAAGATATATCTGAATTGCCCCCGGCTACACAAACGGGCGCCAATACATTTGGTTGTAAAATAGACGGCGTGTTTTGGGCGCCGCAGAGTTTTGCGGGAATCAATGCCTCCAATAAATTAGAAGCGAGGTACGGCGGTAATAACGGCGTATTTATTAATGCAAGAAATTTTTCTTCATCGCCAACCGAAACAGAGTTTGAAATTTATTTGAATAATCTAACGGGGCTCCGGTGTATATAACCTCAATACAGCTACGGGCATTTTCCCGAGTCAAACGGCAAGTTATGCCTACTATGTAAAAAGAAAGATTACTCCGATAAATGAATGGATTACAAATGTACAATTTACGGGAACGGTTGAGGTAACCAAATCAGACAAAGTAAACGGGATTATATCAGGCACTTTTTCATTTACCGCCGGCGAATTAACCGGTGCAGCATCGGCGCTGAGTGTAACCGAAGGACGATTTGATGTAAAGATTCCTTAATCGTTTCCGAATAAAACACGCAGCCCTGCATTGATTGTAAGTGTAAGCGGTGCATTTTTATTTACCAATAAATATTTACTGGGGTATGATGTTGCGGGAAATAAACACCTGGCTTCATTGTATAAATAAATATTGGCGCCGATGGGTAATTCCCAACCAAGACCGATATCAAGAGTGAGTCGCTTAAATTTACCCGCACCGTTTACCGGATTGGCCGGTAAATTATACAGTGATGTATCAATGGTGGCGTTATATGCATTGGTTATTCTTCCCGCCATCAGACCAAAGCCTGCCAAACTGTACAGATTAATCTTTTTTTCTTCAAATGCATTGCCGGCCAGGTAATGTTTCCAACCGACGGAATATTGCTTGATCCTGAGTTCCGCAGTGTTTTTAAAATTGATCTGTTGGGGCAATGTGGCGGCGGATTTCGCATCGGCCTGTAATGAGTTACTGAACTTGCCGGGCGTAAAGTATGATATCCAGCCATAGAGTCCGTCTTTTGGCGAAGCATGAAAATGACTGTAAATAGTGTGCCCTACAGAACCGTAGCGCTGTCCTTTTTTAAAATTGCGTAAGTAAGCGATATCGGTAGCTATACTGAACTGGGAAAACGCCGCTGCCGAAAATAAAATACAGCCAAATGATATAAATATTGTTTTCAGCACTTAATTTATTTATACAATGTTACATCAATTGACCAAAACAAAAAAGATGTTACCAAATTGTATTAGCCCCCATCCCCCGCCCGAACGATGTTCAGTCGGGCGGGCCTAAAGGGGAGTACTAGTCTGAAAGTTTGAAATTCTCAACTGTCAGGGAGATGGGGCAAACAAATCATATTAGTAGGTATTTGCAAAAAAGAAATAAATTATCTCACCAATTTCAATTCCTTTATAATATTACTGCCGCCGCCCAATTTATCTATACACCACAATACATATCGCACATCTACACAAATGGTGCGGTTCAAATCTTTATCAAATGCCAGCTTATGACTTAGGGCTTCATAATTGCCGTCGAACGCCAGGCCAATCAGGTTACCGCTACCGTCTATTACGGGGCTGCCGCTGTTGCCTCCCGTTATATCGTTGGTAGTTATAAATCCAATTACCAGGTCCTTGGTACGTTTATCAATATATTGACCAAAATCTTTTTTCTTCAGTAAATCAATTTGTTTTTGAGGCAAATCAAATTCATAATCGCCGGCTTTATATTTTTCCAGCAAACCTTTTGATGTGGTTACATAATCATAAAATACCGCGTCCCGCGGCCGGTAGCTTTTTACATTACCGTAACTGACACGCATGGTAAAAGTTGCATCGGGGTACATTATTTTTTTCGGATTCATTTCCATAATGCCTTTCAGGTACAATCTTCCCATATCATTATTTTTTACGGTAAACTGCTGAAAGTAGGGAAGGTATTTACCCGCATAATTCTTTATAAATGCACCGGCATGTGCAAAAGCAGGATCGGCTTGCAATACGTTAGCATCGGGCTTGGCGATAAAGGCCGCCCACTTAGCATTATCCAAAATCATTGTTTTGCTGAAGAGATCAGCCGCGTATTTTTTATACGTGGCTTCATCGTCTAATTTTCCGTAGGTAGTTTTTATAGTGTAATAAAAACTTATAGGGTGTTGCGCTTCTACTATATCATTGTAAAACAGTTGTGTAACGGAAGCTACAATTCGTTCATCCGATAATTTATTTTCATCTTTAAGAAAGGCTTCTCTTGCTTTATTGGCAGCATCAATAGCTTTGGTTACATCAGCCGCCTTGGCGTTGGTACTTACCAATGCGTTTTCTACCTGCATCAATGTACCTGCAAAGGCAATAAGCGGCGAACCGTTGATACCTTCATTTATATACGTACGATGTTTGGCATACGGCTTCCAGGCTTCATACGCTTTTTCCCAGTCGCTAAAAATAGAAGCGTATTCAGTTTTGTCTTTGGCCCATGCATTAAAAACGGCTTCTGCTTTTTGTTTTTGACCGTACACATCATATTTCAATAATTGCTTGGTCTCGCCATCATAAAATTTCCAGTAGTTGGCAATGCTTGCATAGTTAGATGCCAATTGTAATTTAGTGGCAGGATCTTTTTTCATTTCTTCAAACATATGCTTCAGCCGTACATCTCTCAATTTTACCAGGGTAGGGTTGCTTATGTCCGTAGCTAATTTTACACCGTACGAACTTTCATAACGGTTGGTACCGCCTGGGTAGCCGTATATCATGGCATAATCACCGTCTTTAAATCCTTTAATGGAAACCGGCAAAAACCATTTTGGTTTCAGTGGAATATTTTGAGCCGCATAATCCGCGGGTTTTCCGTCGGGAGATGCATACACACGGAAAATAGAAAAATCGCCGGTATGACGCGGCCATTCCCAATTGTCCGTATCGCCGCCAAACTTGCCGACACTTTCGGGTGGCGCACCTACCAGGCGTACATCTTTATAGCGTTGATAAATAAAAACTAAAAACTGGTTACCTTTAAACAAGCTGCTTATCCTTGCTTCAATATTTTTATCGGCATCGGAAAAACGTTTATTGATATTAGCAATAGCTCTTGCCTGCCGCTGCGACCGTTCAACTCCCGTTAATCCCTGCAATGAATCCATCATTTCTTTCGTAACATCATCTATGCGCAATAAAAACTGTACCGACAAACCCTCAGCCGTTATCTCTTCGTTTTTATTTTTAGCATAAAAACCATTCTGTAAATAATTATGATCCACCGTACTGGCCGATGCTATCACGTCGTAGCCGCAGTGGTGGTTGGTAAATATCAGGCCTTCATTGCTTACTATTTCGCCGGTACAGCCGCCCCCAAAAATTATAATAGCGTCTTTCAACGAGGCTTTGTTGATATTGTACAACTGATCCTTGGTGAGCTTCAGCCCTTTTTTTACCATATCATTATATACCTGTTGACCCAGCAGCAGCGGCAGCCACATACCCTCATCGGCAATTGTTTTACCAATAAGCGAGATAAAGAGCAGGGCCGTTAGAAGTATTTTTCTCATAAAGGAATATTTTGAAAAACAAACCTACTGTAAATAATAATTCGAAGAAGCAAAATTTCCGGATTTTAGTTTTTTTTGTAATAATACCGAATCGCTATACAAAATAGCCTCCCATGCTTACGAATGGTATTCGTTTGAGCTCCCGGTATTATACTAATTCACTAAGAATAAATTATACATCAATTTAGTATAACTTTAGTTTTTATTAATTTTCAATATGGATAAAGTAATAGACCAAAACCGGATAAGGCAAATCTTTTTTATAATTGTTATGGTACTGCTGGGGCTGCTCCTGTTTAGGGAGCTGTATAGTTTTGTACCCGCGGTATTGGGCGCCGTTACCTTATATATACTGATGCACAATTGGATGCTGCACCTGACCGAAAAAAGAAAATGGAAGAAGGGGCTGACAGTGATGTTTTTGATGCTGGCTTCTTTCGTGATTATTTTATTACCCATTGCGCTGCTGGTTAATATGACCTCATCAAAAATTACGTATGCGGTACAGCACTCGTCAGAAATTATTGAATCGATAAAAACGGTTATCAGCAGCATAGAGCAAAGAGTAGGTAGAAATATAGTGAGTGAGGAAGATATAAGTAAACTGAGCCCGTTGATTGCACAAACACTGCCCAAAATTGTAGGCGCAACGTTTAATACATTGACCACCGTTTTCTTTATGTATTTCATTTTATATTTTATGCTTATGAATGCCCGCAGTATGGAAAATATGATTTATGAATACATACCGCTGCGTGATGAGAATGTAAAACGAATTGGTAAAGAAGTAGAGAGTATGGTAGTGTCCAATGCTATCGGTATTCCGTTGATTGCGGTATTGCAGGGCGTAGTAGGCCTGATAGGTTATTTAATATTAGGAGTACAGGAGCCTTGGTTTTGGTTTGTGGTAACATGCATTACCGCCATGATACCGGTAGTAGGCGCCGCACTGGCGTATGTGCCGCTGGCTATTGTATTTTTTGCAAAGGGTCAAAACTGGCAGGGCATCGCCATGCTGGCTTTTGGGTTTGGCATTATCGGGTTAGTCGATAACGTTTTCCGGTTCTGGTTGCAAAAGAAAATTGGTAATATACATCCGCTGGTTACGGTGTTTGGCGTAATAATAGGTATAAAGCTTTTCGGCTTTATAGGATTGATATTTGGTCCGCTGTTAATTTCTATGTTTATACTGCTGCTAAAAATTTATTCCAATGAATTTTTGGTAAAGAAAAGGGACATCAATAAAATAATGGAAAACTGATTCCCGCATTTTTTCCCTGTATATCTACGTGCCTGTATAATACTATTTTACGTTTTTAGTATATCTACCTGTTGTATATATTACCGCTGTAATAGTAATAGCACCGGTGTGTATCCTTTTTTTACTTATTCATAATAATAGTTTAACAAACGCATACTATTTTTGTAATGCGTCTCGTTTTAATAATCCAGAAAAACCGTACCTAAGTGAAAAGATTTTTTAATCCAATATCTGTCACCTGCCTTTCGGCCTCGTTATTTTTTTTTCCTAATCACCGGGTAAAAAATGCGGCCACTTCAGTCACAGATAATAATAAGAAAACTTCAGCCACGGTAATTGTAAAGCCGGCCATCAATGATTCTGCAACGGCGGAAAAAGCAGACAGCACCGCAATTATGTACGACAGTATGCGCTTGAAACGTTTTGGATTATCTGAAAAAGCATTTGTATGCGCCATGGAAGGATATCAAAAATTAGTAGAGGAAAATATTATAAGCAGACCCGAAGTATTGACGATTTGCGATTTCAGTCAATCATCGCGAAGAAAAAGAATGTATATAATAGATGTAGCTAATTGGAAAGTAATGATGAATACTTATGTAGCGCATGGCCGCAATTCGGGAGAAGAGTATGCCAATCGGTTTTCCAACAGAAATGATTCGCATCAGAGCAGTTTGGGTTTTTATCTTACAAAGGAAACCTATTACGGTGGTCACGGGCTGGCGTTGAAGATTGACGGTTTGGAAGAAGGCATCAATGATAATGCGGAAGAACGGAATATCGTAGTGCACGGCTCGGAATATGTGGGATCGAATTTTTTACAGCATGCGAAATTTAACGGCCGCAGTTGGGGTTGCCCGGCTGTACCGGAAAAGCAGAGTACTAAAATAATTAATACAATTAAAAACGGGTCTTGTTTATTTATATATCACCCCGCTAAAAATTATAAAGCGCATTCAACAATATTAAACGGCTAGTTTGGACGAACAACAAGGATGGATGATTACAAATAGCTCAATCGTACCCTATGATTGGGCTTTTGTTTTTTTGGCGGGTGTGGCGATAATATAAATTACCTTTCGAAAATGACTCATACTCTCAGGTGAGTATTATTGTGAAGAACCCTGCGAGACAGAAAATATTGATAGTCGAAATTTGTACGAACTTTCGACCTGAAACCCTATTTAAGTATGAAATATCTACTAATATATATCACATAATGCGTTGATAGTATTATGTCAGCTTATTCTTATGTTGTTCAATTGATTCTATTGCTGCTTTAGAAATGTCGCTTTTTCTTTTTTCTTCACCAATTGCAAGTACTTTTAAAATTGGGAATCGGGTTCTTTCAAATTTTTGTGATTCAAAATAAAAACCTATTTGGAATAATTCAGAATACAGTTGTTTAATGATTTTTTCACCGAGATCAATCAATTCTTTCAGTTTTATAAAACTTAAATCAATAGAATTATAATCAAACTCTTTTTCATCAGTGTGTGCATATAATTCATCTCTTAATTTTAATATGAAGTCGATTGAACCCTTATATTTTGTCAAGTATGATTCCCATATTTTGAGTGAACTTTCATTAATTCCGAAATCGCCAAATTGGCCATCTCTTTTGAAATTTTCTATAAGCTTACCAATTCGGAATTTATCTGTACTTCTACTGCTAAAGAGTTTTGCCAGTTCGATAACAGTATTTTTGAATAAAATATGATTTATAAAACGAAAATGATAATAGTAAACCAAATCATTTAAAATCTCCTTCTCCTCTTTGGTTTCAGGATTATGAAAATATTCTGCATATAAATAACTTTCTTTAGTAATCATGAAAAGATGTGCAATTTTATTGAGCTTTTCTTTTAATTCAATTTTTCTTTTTTCTTTACCATTCATTTTTACTATCCCTTTTTATTATTATTTATAAAATATAGTCAATAGCGATGAAACGGCCTTTTCGCTAAGTCATTTCCCCTTTAAGACCTTTTTCTCATCACTCTTCAATTTCTTTTGTACTTTCTTTACATCTTCAGCAGCCGGCAGTTGCTCCGGTTGCACACCACGTTCTTTTAACATTTTGCGAACAGCAACATTATTATCCACATGTTCTTTCCCTATTGCCGTTTCGCCGGTTAATTCCTTTTCAATTACATTATGACTGGTAAGCTCCGTTGCAAAGTCTTTTGCTTTAATAGTAAGTGTTGGTAAAAAATCTGCAAGGGGCCTGGTGGCGGGTACATTTAATTTTCGTTTCATATCGCCGGTGCTAAAGCCCCCAAACAAAGCCTGGTCGCCTTTAGAACGTATAATGGCAAAACTTTTATCATCCACACCCCTTTCATAAATAATGCCCGATAATTTTTTTTCAGACCTGGATAATTTTTCCCTCGCTGTTACCCTGGCAATATCCAATAAGCGTTGTTCAATAATCTCTTGCTTGCGGGTTTGTACGGCAAAATATGTTTGGGCAAAGGCAATGGCTTGTTTAGAAGCGTCGCCATTTTGTGCTATAAGATAACAAGCATAACGGGTAAGAGCTATATCTTCTATTTCACGCTGAGCGCCTTTGGCCAGATCGATCATTTTCGTGAAGCCACGAAAATGATCATTAGTTTTTTCATCTGCATTTTCACAGGCCTTTTTTGCTTTATCTATAGCATTTGTAAAATTTTCCCACCGCTGATAATCTAATATGGATTGCAACTCTCTTGCACTCCAGCATTCAATACCTTTATAATTGTAGCATGCTTGTTCAAATTGCAGAAATAGTTTGGTTATTAACTCCTTTTTCATGACCGTTTTAGTTGATACCTGCTAAGATAAATATTAAAATATGAAACGGCTAATATTTTTAGTATTAAAAATATCCCCTTTTTGAAACCACAGGGTAAAATGCGGGCGTGGTAAATTTTTTTAAAAGCCGTTTTATTTTGTAGAAAAAAATCTTCTTACTTGCAGGTGGACTAAAATTCTTCTACATATAAATATAGCTAACTTACAAATCCAAACTACACACATCAAATTTTCATGCTTCATAAAAAGAACGAACATCCGAAAGAAAAAATTATTTTGCATCCCCGCAATAAACATCGGGAACGGTATAATTTTAAACAACTGGTTGATACCTGTCACGCATTAGCTCCGTTTGTAAAACTGAATCAATACAATGATGAATCAATAGATTTTTTTGATGCAGCAGCGGTAAAAATGTTGAACAATGCTTTATTAAAATATTTTTACAACATAAATCATTGGGATATTCCGCCAAATTATTTATGCCCGCCAATTCCCGGAAGAGCTGATTATATTCATTACGCAGCAGATTTATTGAGCGGTAAAAACAACGGGATAATACCAACGGGTAATAATATAAAATGCTTAGACATTGGCACAGGTGCCAATTGTATTTATCCGATTATCGGCATCAATGAATATGGTTGGTCATTTACGGGTACCGATATTGATCCTGTTGCTATTGAATCTGCTGATAAAATAATTGAACTGAATCCTGTTTTGAAAGGGAAGATTGAATTAAGACTGCAAACTAATGCTGCAACTATTTTTACCGGTATTATTCAAAGGAGCGAATGTTTTGATTTGACTGTTTGTAATCCTCCTTTTCATGCCTCTGTGGCAGAAGCCCGGGCGGGTACAATTAAAAAATTAAATAACCTGAAGCGAAGAAAAATTACCAAACCAATTTTAAACTTCGGCGGCCAAAATAACGAACTATGGTGCGAAGGGGGTTTGGAAAGATTTGTACAAACAATGATTAGCGACAGCAAGCAATTCGCCGATTCCTGTTTTTGGTTTACGGCTTTAATTTCAAAAAGTGAATACCTGGAAAGCATTTACGAGTCATTAAAAAAAGCGGGGGCCGTTGAAGTAAAAACCATTCCAATGGGGCAGGGAAATAAAATAAGTCGTATCGTCGCGTGGACATTTCTTACACCCGAAAAACAGAAAAAATGGGGAGAGACAAGATGGGCGTAGATTAATGCGACGAAAAATCAATTAACATGTTTTCTCTGCAATCTCTGCATCTCAGCGTGCCATTTTTTTCCACGCAGAGGAGCGGAGTACGCCGAGGTAGAAGGTCAATAAATTTTTTCTCTGCGATCTCTGCATCTCAGTGTGCAAAAAAACTACATAATATACCACGAAGCCGCCTGGCATAAAATACCAAGCAATAAACCTCCGTATACTTCTTTCTGCGAATGATCGGAAACAATTAACCGGGAAGTACAAACAACACCCGCAATTAATAAAGCGACGGCGATATACACATTAAGATTTACCGTTTGTGTTAATCCAAGCAGCATAATAAATGCGAGCATAACACCGGCGCCAATGCCGTGCATACTTATTTTCATATAAATATTCGCCATCAGCCCTGCGCTTGAGGCTATAAAAATGGCGAAGCTGAGTTTGACCAACTCGTTCGGTATTTGCGGCTGATTTCTGAAAACATACCACATCCAAAAATAATATACACCGCAAGCTATGTAAGGTATTATTCTGTCCTTCTGCGTTTTTAATTGTATCGATTCTATAAAACCCAATCCTTTTAAAAGAGCTATGGTAACCATCGGAAATAAAATATACATGACACCAAAACGAATGAGCAGTATTATTTTATCGGCGGCGCCTACACCCGAAAAAATATACGGATGCTGCCATAACAAAAACCAACAGATGTAAACAGGTATAAAAACAGGATGAAAAACATAAGAAAAAAAGTGAGCCAACATACGGGCAGCAAGCGGCTGCGACGTATCAACAATAACTCCTTCTTTTGAAACTAATCTTGTCATACACTTTTTCTTTCTTCTCCTACCGGGAGAGGTCGGCTGTTATAATTCTTTTCTCAGCCTTGCTACCGGAATATTTAATTGTTCGCGGTATTTGGCCACCGTTCTGCGTGCAATATTATAACCTTTTTGCTGAAGCATATCGGTAAGGTACTCATCGCTGAGGGGTTTGCGCTTGCTTTCGTTTTCAATCATATCGCTCAGTATCTTTTTTACTTCTCTTGTACTCACTTCTTCGCCGCTTTCGGTACTTAACGATTCGCTGAAGAAAAATTTTAACCGGTAAGTACCAAATTCAGTTTGTACAAATTTACTGTTGGCCACACGGCTTACGGTAGATATATCAAGATTCGTTTTTTCAGCGATGTCTTTCAAAATCATGGGTCGCAGTTCTGTCTCATCACCCGTTAAAAAAAATTGCTCCTGGTGTTCCATAATGGAGGTCATGGTGCTGAGCAATGTATGCTGCCGTTGTTTAATGGCATCTATAAACCATTTAGCCGAATCTATTTTTTGTTTAATAAACAGTACCGCTTCTTTTTGCCGTTTATCTTTTTTTGCGCCGCGGTCATAATCTTTCAGCATATCGCGGTATCCTTCGCTGATGCGCAGCTCCGGTGCGTTGCGGCTGTTAAGCGTTAATTCTAATTTGCCGGCATTATTAAAAATAAAAAAATCGGGTACTACATAGCTTTCGCCTTTATTGGTTTCGCCTACATTGCCGCCCGGTTTTGGATTTAGTTTTACTATTTGGTTCATTACTTCTTTCAACTCCTCATCCGATACATTCAGTCCCCGCTGAATTTTTTCATAATGTTTTTTTGTAAATTCATCAAAGTATTTGGTAATGGCTTTGATGGCTGTATCCACCGGTTTACCGTCTTCTTTTTGTCGTTTCAATTGCAGCAGCAGGCATTCTCTTAAATTACGGGCGGCTACACCGGCAGGTTCAAAATTTTGTATAAGTTTTATTATGCTTTCAATTTCTTCTTCGGTGGTAGAAATATTTTGCCGAAAAGCCATATCATCTACCATAGCCGAAGTTTCGCGGCGCAGGTATCCGTCTTCATCAATACTGCCAATAATCTGTTCGGCAATTTTATGCTGCTTCTCATCCAGGTTCAGCATCCCCAATTGCGTAACCAATACTTCAAAAAAACTGGTTTGTACTTTGTGCGGCGTGGTTCTTTCTTCATCCTGTTCTCCGTAGTTTTCGTCGCGCAGTTTATAATCAGCAATATCATCGTCGCCGTCCTGCACGTACTCAGCAATGTCTATGTTGTCGTATTCCTCCTCGGCGCCTTCTTTCTCTTCAAAATCTTCGGTAGTTTCGGTCTCTGCAAATTCATCTTTCATTTCATCACCGTCGTTCTGGCCTTCCTCGCTCAGTTCCAAAGCGGGGTTTTCTTCCATTTCTTCTTTTATTCGTATTTCTAAGCTGGCTGTTGGTACTTGCAGCAGCTTCATCAGCTGAATTTGCTGCGGTGACAGCTTTTGAAAGAGTTTTTGGTGTAATCCTTGACTGAGGGACATAAGTATAGGTATAAGTATAGGTGCTAGCTTGTTAAAGACCGTAGAAATTTCAAAAATCCGGCCAATTATCAAAAATCAGGCCGTAAATTACATACAAATAGAATATAGATGCCGGAACGTTCAAAATTATTTCTTGTTGTGTTGCTGATTGCCGTATCGGGAAATATTTTCGGGCAAGTGGTTCCCGACAAAGTGAGATTGCCGCTAAACGACAGGTTATCAGGGACATTAAGTTTTGGAAACCAATTTAAAATGGGTCATGGTCTGCTAAAAAAGACCGAGGAAGTATTCCTTTCTCGAGGATGTTTTAATGCGTTAGGCACCCCGGATTCAATTTATTTTTTGCAAAAAAATTGTTGGAAAAATTCGAAATTTAAAAGTATATATCAGGACAGTATTACTAAAACAAAAAATAAAATCATACAAAGCCCCTACCTTTTGAAGGCAGCCGGCATAAAAAATAATTATGTAAATGATCTTACTTTCTTTTGCAAAAAAGAGTATCAAATTGAAAAAATAACTTCTATACCGCTGCGTTTCAGGCTGGGATCATTAAATTATACAAACTATTTGGAGCAGAAACCTAATTCGATAAAACCGTTTTAAAATTTTTATATGGGTCTCTCAATACACTACAAAGCCCGTATTAGCAATTACTCATTAATTGATGAATTGACAAGTGAGGTGGAAGACATTTGCAAAAGCCTTAATTGGAAATATCATATTTGGGTAAAAGAAAACTACTTAGCTAAAAAAATATTTTAGGTACAGCGTAAATAGTAACGAAAGTAAAATGGCTGAAAGACGTAAAAGATTTTTTGCACGCGGATTTGTAAATGATATTGCAGGAATATTTGTCTTTATTTTAAAAAAGAATTCTACTAATCTTTTATAATCTGACAAGATTAAAAACGCAATTCCCTGTGTTAATAAAACTGATAGTGTTAATGCTCCTGCATTCATTTGATAAAAAATATTTATCAGCATTAAATTAAGCATAAAAGCAAATAGTATAAATGCCCCGGCTAATAAGGTTTTATGAAATAATAATAAACACGAACCTGCAATTTGTATCAGGGCAAGAATAACGCCGAAACTATGCGAATGCCCGAAGTAATACCAAGTTAGCCACTCACCTGATTGCAGGTTCATCGGTATGATAGCTACAGAATCAGGAACTACAAACTGAAGCCCGAAAAGCTTCTTCCACCCAAAGCCTGCTAAGTTAAATGCAATGGTATAGCGAATTATCCCGTAAACAAAACCATACACTTTTTGTGAATTAATTTTTTGCTTCTTCTCCAGGTATTGCCAGGTGAATGGATAAATTATGGAAATAAAGAGAACAACACCAATAAGTGAGAATACCATTACTGGGGGAAACCATTTTAATGTTCCGCTATTTCCAAGAACTAATAATAAAGATGTTGTAGTAAGACCGGCAATAATACAGGTGGCAAATTTTTTTAGAATAGATTTTTTTTTCATCCCGGCAGTTTAGCCTCAGAGATGCCGTGATATCATAATTCCATATATATTTTTATCAATATTATTGTTTATGCACTTACTACTTGCCCGCTCAATACCTTCTTTATCACCGCTGCCATCTTCTCACCTTTTTCTTTAATCTGCTCTTCCGTCCATACCAAACTGATAGCGGTAGAAACACAACGGCTCATTATCGCATCACTTGCACTAAAGTTTTTATTGGCATGGTGCATTACTTTTTCTTTATGCTCGGGGCTCAGGCCGCTGAGTGTGGTACCGTTTTTTAAATGATCCCACTTGCGGATATAATGCCAGTTGTTATCGTACCAATAAAAATTACCGGCGAGTATTCCCTGCGCCTTCATTTCTGCTACGGCAGCTCGTGTAATTTCTTCGGTTGGTAAAAACCAACTTACAAAACTGCAACTGTCACCTGCTTCATCAGGCACTCTTCTGAAACTGATACCCGGTATTTGTGATAAAATATTTTTTAATGCAGCATGATTTTTTCTTTGAATAACTAAAAACTCATCTACCCGGCTTACCTGCGCCAAACCTACGGCGGCATGTAATTCACTGATTCTAAAATTATATCCTATAACCGGATGTAAGTCTGCGCCGCGGTCCGCACCTTTATGATCGTGCCCATGATCGGTATAGCCATCACATTTTTCGTAAATCGTTTTATCGTTGGTCATCACCACACCTCCTTCGCCGCAGGTCATGGTTTTTACATAATCAAAACTAAATGTACCCGCATCGCCGATGGTTCCCAACTTTTTTCCTTTATACGTGCCGCCAATAGCCTGGCAGGCATCTTCCAATAATATTAAATTATGTTCTTTACAAATTTGCAGTAATGCATCCATGTCGGCCATACTGCCGCACATGTGTACGGGCATTACGCATTTTGTTTTGGGAGTAATGGTCGCTCTTACAGCATCGGGGTTTAATGTTAACGTATCATCTACATCTACCAAAACCGGTACAGCACCTACGCTGATGATGGCTTCAAAACTGGCAACGAATGTAAATGACGGACAAATCACTTCATCGCCATAACCGATACCAAATGCCTGCATGGCGGTGGTTAACGCGGCGGTACCGCTGCTTACCAATTGGGAATATTTACAGCCAAAGTATTTATTAATCTCGCTTTCTAATTCTTTTGCTTTCCAGTGGCCGTTACGATTAGTATCAAAACCATAGCGCATCAGTACACCGTTTTGCACCACATCATTTAAGTGTTTGCGTTCTTGATCGCTCCAAAGTTCAAAACCGGGCATATGCTTTAATATTATTTTAATAATTTAATTCCCAAAGATAAAGAATCGTATTGAATACTGATTTGGGATAACTTTGTATAAATGGAAATACATGGAATCTGGAATATCAAAAAAAACTGTTTTCATTTCTTCTGATAAAAGTAAAGATGGAAGCGAGCATACGATTGATTTTATTTATTTTACTACAGACACTGATAGTGAAGGAAAAACTAATCCCGGTGTTTTAAAACTAATTATTCGATTTACAAACCCAATCTCAAAAATCGAGGATAGAATTATACATGTGAAAGATTCAATTTCTGATAAAATCATTGAAGAATTGGCCATTGCTCTGGCTGAGGAAGCTTTAATGAAAGAGGAATTTGTAAATCAAGATATTTTTTTTAAATCGGGACTTTGATTTAGAACTCTTCTCTTATTATTTTGGAGTTAATACCGGCCCATTAAAATAATTCAATCGCAAGCTATCGCTCCAGCCATTGGGGTTTTTATCAAATGTTTTACTGCTGAAAAAAATCATGCCTTGTATGTTCGGGGTTTTGCGTAAAGCTTCTATTTGGCGGGGCAATTGTGTTTTATCTTTCCAGGCATCATTGCTGCCGGCCCGGTAAATGCCCAAACCGATATAACAATTTTTGCCAAATGTATTCTTGCTCCACCAGTCCAATAATTTTTCATACGGAATTTTAGGATGACCTATTTCTAAATATAATTGCGGCGCTACGTAATCAATCCATCCCTTTTCCAGCCACAATAAAATATCGGCATACAAATCATCATAATTGGTTTGATCCGACTTACTCTCGCTGCCTCGGGGGTCCTTATCCTTATTGCGCCATACACTAAAAGGCGAAATACCGAACTTGCACAAAGGCTTTTCATCTTTTATTACAAGACTTAGTTTTTTGATGATTGAATCTACATTGCTTCTTCGCCAATCATCTTTAGATAATGAAAAACCTGAATTGGTGTATGAAGCGGCATCGGGAAATTCTTTGCCTGCAATTCTATACGGATAAAAATAATCATCCATATGTACCGCATCTATATTGTACCGGCTTACCATATCGCGAATTACATTGGCAACAAACTGCTGTACATCCTTATTGGCCGGGTCAAAATATTTTTTATTACCGTAACCTAAAAACCATTCGGGGTGAATTTTTGTAATGTGCGATGGGGCGATAGAGGAGGACCCGATATTAAAATCGGCACGATAGGGATTGCACCAGGCATGAAATTCGAAACCTCTTTTATGCGATTCAGCTATCATGAATTCTAAGGGATCATAAAAGGGCGAAGGCGGACGGCCCTGCACGCCGGTAAGCCATTGGCTCCAGGGTTCGTATGGCGACGGATAAAATGCATCGGCTGCGGGGCGCACCTGTACAATAACGGCATTCAGTCCGTTCGCTTTGTGCATATCCAATTGACGAATGAATTCCTGCTTTTGACTTTCGACATCTGTTATCGCCTGTCGCGGCCAATCAATATTATCTACGGTAGCTATCCATACCCCTCTGAACTCAGTTGCAGGTTGAGCGTGTATGAAAGTTGAAATAAAAAGTAAAAAGTTAAAAAGAAGGAGTCGCTTTTTCATAGACAACCGTTTAGTAAGCAGGAATTATTTTTTTTCTCTTATTTTATCCAGCAGGTCGCTAAGGGTAGTAGCTTCTTTTTCGGTCAGGTTTCCCAAAAAACCATCTATTTCATGTTCTTTAATATCCAATTTTTCCAATAGCTTTCTTCCCTTGTCGGTTATGGAAACATCTACCAAACGGAGGTCTTTTTTACAAACCGCTTTTTTTACCAGGCCTTTAGTAATAAGTCGGTCAACTATCCGGCTGGTATCGCTCATTTTATCCAGCAACCGATCCCGTATTTGTAAAGTAGATAGCGGTTCGGGGTGACTGCCGCGAAGTATTCTCAGTATATTAAACTGCTGCGGTGTTACATCTTCCTGCGCCAGCAATTTTTTTATTCTTTCCATCAACCAGCCGTAGGTAAAAAGCAGGTTAACAGATGCCCGCTGGTATTCATTTTTAAACTTTGGCTGGTGTATATCTTGTTCTATTCCCATAGATTGTGAATGTATGAAAAAATAGTTTCAGGCGAAGTTAATACCCGAGCCTGAAACTATCCTGACAATAAAGGGAAACTTTATTAATTGTTGTAATAAAATTTCTCTTCGGTAATCTTTCCGTTTTTCCAGCGCTGCACGGCTACTTGCGTATAGTTGCGGGTACCAAAATCTTTGTGGGTATAATCAAACCACCATTCTACTACCGCAATACCATCGCTGATGATAGTACTGATTACTTTAGCTCCGCGGAATTCGGTCAACCCGTTTACAAAGGCTTCTTCTGCCTGGCGACATATCGCTTTGCCGACACGGGCGGGATAATCATTATCCTGCATTACTACTTCATCTGCATAGAATTTATCAAATGCATCAAGAATTTTGCCTTCCAAAACCATTTGGTTCAGGGCGTCTACATCGGTTCTTAAATCTGACATAAAATTTGTTTTAGATTGTAAAGGTAGGGAATAAATCTATTTTGATGTTTAAACATTAAAGAATAATATTTTCTTAACAAACCCCTGCCGCCGCCCCGGGATGAGTTATTAACGTATGTGAAAAAATACCCGCAAAGTGGTATTGCAGGAGAGATAAAATACCGTCAACTTTGAACTACTAATCAAACCACCTTATTTACCATGAAACTTATTATTGAAGCAGTAAAAAATTTTGGAGAAGGATTTGTTTCCTTTTATAAGAGTTGTTATAACGCCATGTTGCGTTGGTAGGTTGTTTTTGTTGGGTGTTTCCGGTTACGGGTTACATGTTATTGATTGCTTAATGTTTGGAGACTCGTTCATGCTTTACACCGTTGTTGGTATGAGGTGTATCCTGTGTTTAGCCCCCCAACAGTAGGCGTCTCTATAGCCAATCATTTACCAAATCAACTCCATTCCTCTTCCTCTTCTTTTTTATTTTGCTTTTCTACACGGGCGGCCAATAAAATACTGATTTCGTAGAGCAACATGAGCGGTATGGTTACAATGATCTGGCTTATCATATCGGGCGGGGTGATGATACCGGCTACTATTAAGATAATAACGATGGCATACCTTCTTACCCGGCGCAGCAAGGAAGCGGAAACAACACCTACCTTGGCTAAAAAATACATTACCAACGGCATTTGAAATGCAAGCCCTGTTCCCAGTATCAGCGGCGTGAGGGTGTCTATGTAACTTGATATCGTCCAGATGTTTTGAATACTTTCATCGAGTGTAAACGTGGCAAAGAAATTGATGGTATACGGCGCTATTACAAAATAGCCGAACAGCACACCGAGGAAAAAAAGCGACGAGACCCAAAAAATAACACCGCGGGTTTTGCCCAACTCTTTTTTGGTGAGTGCGGGTTTTACAAATTTCCAAAACTCATAAAACACATACGGGAAAGCGATGATAAGCCCGCCGATTAATATGATGGTAAAATACATATTGAACTGTCCGCTGGGGTCTGTATTCTGAAAACTTACTTTTATCTCTTTCATACAGAGCTTGTCGCCCAAACCAATAGAATGACCCGCATTGCACAAAGCGGTGTAGGTATAAAAATCTTTTTTTGTGGGACCCAGTATTATTTTCTTAACGATATATTCATTATACACCGCTATAAAGATGGCGCCGATAACAATGGCGATTAACGCCCTGATAAGATGGCCGCGCAATGCATCCAGGTGATCAATGAACGTCATTTCCTCTTTTAGCGCCGTATTCTTTTTCTTAAAAAAATCAAATAATCCCATTGCGTAGTACTGTATTTTGAAAGTGAAGCAAATATACGTATTGGGGGTTTTGGATAAGTATTTTAAATAGGGGGCTGATTATAAGATTCCCTAAAGTCGGTAGAATTTTGACATATTAACCCACCCCCTTCGTGAATTGATTTATTCGAAAACACTGCTGCCCCTCCGAATGGAGGGGAGGAAAAGTCTGCAAATCGAAAATTAAGAATAGTAAAACAAAAGGACCGTTTATATCTTCTTATTGAAAGATACAGTTCGCTCTTCCTGCTATTGGTGAATGCAATTCTACAGCCGAAAATAGCCCGTACAGGAGCGATAGCTTCCGACGGCCTTCTTATAGCGTTTAGTGCTTTAGGGCTTTGGCCGGCGGGACTATAGCGGATGGACGGATACCGAAGCTGAATATTGTTTGGACGATGATGCTTCTGAATAATGTATACACAAACAAAACCCGCTGCTTTTCGCAACGGGTTTGCCGAAAAATTATATTACTGTTACTCTTTGCTTATTGTAAATTGTCTATTGCTTATTGCCAATTGACACCTCATTCTTTAATCAACGCTAATTACTTTCCAATGCTTTATTTATTAGGAAAATAATATTGGAGCGATGGGCTCTTGATTCTTCATTGGTAGATGCGGCTGTTGCCAATTGCGTTTTTAATTTTTTAATCGTATTCAATGCGGCGGCTTTGGCTACATCATCGTATTGCACCTGCTCAGGGTTGGCAATAGCCGCCGCGGCTTTTACAAACGCTGTTTGTAAATATTGACGATGCACATTTACATTCTTTTTCATATCCGCATCAAAACATGCTTTTAATAAATCGCTCATTACATCGGCGGCGCTGTATTGATTGCCGTAAAGCCGGCTGTTGGTAATACGCTGCAAAGTGGCGGGGCTGAGAATATGTGCTACCACATTAAATACCTGGTTACTTAATATCGTATTGGTTACTTTATAATCGTCGCCGGCGGGGTTTTGATTAAATCCGCGACGTTGCGGTTGCAGGTAAGCGAACAACGGCGCATCGGTTTCATAGGCGTCGGGTGCGAAAACATATTTACTTAATACGGCCATCGCTCTTTTTTGTGTAGCAACGGGTACAGGTGTAAAGGGTTTATTGGGCGAATTTTGATCGGGTGTACTCCTGTCGATATACACACCGCCGATATAGCGGCTCACCGCCGACATCATATCTCTGCGTTGGGCATTCAATACACCGTATCTTGAACGAAGCTCTGCATAACTTTGGCCGGGCTTGCTGTATTTCTGAATTAACTTTCCCATTACATTATTTACCAACTTAAATCTTTCTTCGGCATAGCCGATAGCATCGTTGGTAAGATCAAATACATTAACACGGGGATCCATACCTTTTCCCGGCGCTCTCATATCATCACCGTCATTGCCAAACGCCAATTTAGGATCGTTGCTGCGGGCCGCAATTTTTTGTAATTCTTTTTCTTCTTCGCTTTCGGCAAAAGATTTATAACCGTATTCAATAGCCCATAAATCGTAAGGGCCTGTTCTTGTTGTATAATAATCGCCTTGCTTAGTTTTATCCAATGCGATATTGATAGCCGGGTAATCCATTACCGAGCCGATCGAACCCATTTTTCGGGTAAGCTCTTTATTATTTATTTCGGCAGGCGAAAGCATCTGGCTCGATTTCATATTATGATTGAGTCCGAGTGTGTGCCCCATTTCGTGCATGATGAGATACAATAAAAACTGTTTGTGTATTTCTTTTATTTCGGCGGGTCCTGTATCTGTTGTTTCGGCCACCGTCATACCTGTAATAAACTGTGCTTTTAAATCCTGCGCTATGGTACAGGTTTTATAATGCTCTTCGTTATTACTTGAGGTATGAGATAATTCTGTTGGTTGCTTAGCTATACTTGCCGATCCGTTAAACAATTCATCAATATTAGGAACAGCGCTGCCGCTGGCCCATTCGATGGTGATGTCGGCGCCTAATATTTGCCCGGTTCTCGGATTTACAAAAGAGGGACCGATAGCTCCATAACTTGGTTGTGCAGAAGCCACCCAACGAATAACATTGTATCCTATATCTGCCGGATCCCAATCGGCGTTGTCCGGCATCATTTTCATTTGCACGGCATTTTTAAAACCGGCTTTTTCAAATGCTTCGTTCCACTTCAGGCCTGCTTCCATAACCGTTTGCCTGTATTCTACCGGAGTTGTATTTTCTACCCAATACACAATGGGTTCTACGGGTTCGCTCAACGCCGCGGAAGGATCTTTTTTCTTCAGGTTCCACCGGTTTATTACATCTTTATACGGTACAGGGCTTATACTTGTTTGATTTGTTTTTTGTTGAAAAAAATATCCGATTCTCGGATCATCACGTCGTCCGCGAAAATCATTATCCGGCATTTCGATAAAGCTGTGCTGCATACGAACACGTACATAACGCGGATCAGTAATGTCGGCGCCGCCGCCGGCAAAAGCGGACGGGTTATCGTAGGCCATATCCACCACCACATCCGTATTTTTTGCAAATGAACGAACAGCGTGGTATTTTGATTTGGTAGTATTTAAAGAACCCAATGAAAAACCAAAATTGGGAAAGCCCGGTATGGAGGCGGGCCGCACCGCATCTAATTTTTCGCTTATAAATAAACCATCCCCCGCGATTAGGTAACCGGCCGAATCTTCTGCTACCAATTTTTCCGCATAAAAAACGGCTTCGGGCTTGTCTACATCTTTTGTTTTGCTCAAGGGGTTGTTTTCATCATAATAAAAAGCTGTATTCAACCGGCTGAATTCTATTTTATCAAATACTTTTTTAATTATAAATACCAAGGTAGTACGGTGCATGCTTTGATTTAAAAAAAGCTGCGTAGGGCCATTGAGTGAAAAACTTTGGTAAATAAATTCTTTATTGAGCCGGCTCTTTTTAATATACAACTGTACGCTGCCGGTTACGGTATCCTGGTACAGTGTAAATAACCCGTCAATTTTTTTCGCGGTTTTTACTTTATCGGTAATACCTGCGGCCGGTTTCTTAGTTTTCAACGTATCACTTAACACAGAAGGAACAATAGGTGGTTTCGATTTTTCCTGTGCTTTCAATACTGTAAATAAAAAACTGATTGGCAGTAAGAGGAGTAGCTTTTTCATTGTAAAAATTTTGTGTTTAATTTGGTGCGCTTGTACAAGTATATGAAGATATGTTGAAGAAAGATAAGGAATTGGATGAAAGCATTATTTTAAGGATGAATACCAATTTTTCGCTATTTCAATTTTTTCAGTTTTACCATTTCTATGCGGGTATCCGTTACATTCAATACGTCAAACTCGTAATCATCTATAATAATGCGCTCCTTAGGCCCCGGTATTATTTCATGATAATTAATGATATACCCGGATAGTGTCTCGGATTCATCGTCATTCTCCGGAAATTCAAGATTGTATTTTTTGGCGAGATAATCAAGTTCGAGCCTGCCGGAAAAAATAAATTCCGTTTCGGACAATTGTTTTTCTACAAATTCATCCGTATCATATTCGTCGTGTATTTCGCCGAAAATTTCTTCCAACAAATCTTCCAATGTAATGATGCCGGCGGTACCGCCAAACTCATCTACCACCCAGGCTATACTTTTTCTGTCGGTCGAAAATTTAGCAATCATATCGATAGCACTCATACTCTCCGGTACTGCCGGTATAGGTAAAGTAACGGACAGGAGATCCGCGGGGTTCTTGAACAAATCAAGCTGGTGAATATAACCTGTAATATTATCAATACTGCCGTTGTATACTATCAACTTGCTGAGTTTTGTTTCTACAAATTTTTTCCTGATCTCTTCCATACCGGTGGTGCTGTCCACACCAATAATTTCTTTACGCGGTACAAGACATTGGCGTATTTTCATCTTTGATAAGAGAAGGGCGTTTTCAAACCAATCCTTATTCATTTGCCCGTCATCTTCTGCTTCTTCTTTATTTTGCTGAAACAGGTTAAGATTGCTGTAACTCAGGCTGTCTTTTTTATTTATACGAATATTGAAAACATATTTTAAAATCCATTCGGACATTTTTATCAATGCTTCAGCAACGGGATAAAACATTTGCCTGAAAAAATCGACGATATATATAATACCGCCGAGCAGCTTATTACTTCTTGCCCTGAAAATGGCGCGGGGTATAAACTCGGCAAATACCAACACTACCAACGTAGCAATGGTTATTTGTATAAATAAATGTACCCAACCCGGCAATTCATTAAAGTAACTTAATGACCATAACGGCCGCATGACCTGGCTCAGCTCCAGAGCAAAAAAAATAAGGAAAATATTGAAACCGACAATAGTGGTCCCTAAAAATTTTATGGGAGAATCCATAAAGTCGGCAACCATTTGCCCGCCGGTACTGCCTTGCTTTTTTTTAAGTTCTACATTCAGCCTGTTCAGGCTTACAAAAGCCATTTCGATACCGGCAAAAAAACCCATCAGCAAAATGGTAATGAGAAACCAGATTATAGTATTAACTCCTTGCATGAATTGTATAAAGATAAACAAATTGAGAATGAAGCCGGTTGTAAGTTAAAGGATAAATTTTTTCACTATTTCTTCCGCTTCTTTGCAGGCGGTATCCAGGTCATCATTAATAATAATTTTATCAAATTGATCTTTAAAAGACAATTCATAAGAAGCTTTATTGATTCTTGCCTGCAATGACCCGGGTGTTTCAGTACCTCTCGCCTCCAATCTTTTTTTAAGTTCTTCTATAGAGGGGGGTTGAATAAAAAGCGATAAAGATGTTTGGGGATATTGTTGTTGTACATGAATGCCGCCTTTTACATCTACATCCAGCAACGGCGCTTTGTTTTGTTTCCAAATGCGTTCCATCTCCGATTTAAGCGTGCCGTAATATTTTCCTTCGTATACCATTTCCCATTCTACAAATTCGTTTTGCTGTATTTTATTTTTAAAATCGGGTACGCTTATAAAATAATAATCTGCACCGTGCTTTTCATTATTTCGGGGCTGCCGTGTAGCGGCCGAAACGGAAAAGGCAAGATGCTGCGAAAGATGTTTCAGTAAATACCTTGTAATAGATGTTTTACCGGCACCTGACGGCGCCGCGATAATAATAATTTTACCCGCCACAGGCTCCGCAAGATTGTTTTCAGCTGCCATTTGTTTTGAAATTAAGTGCAAATAAAAGGAATAGTGTTATGTTAACAAAAGAATGACGTGTCAATTCGCAATAGACGATAAGCAACAGGCAAAAAATGACGCCCCGTTTTTCGCTTCTCAATTGCGGTTAAAATAACATTAGTGTAATTTGTTTTTTATTAATTCTTTTACACCGGCGTACCATTCATTTTTTAATATACTCAGTACAATGCTGTCTCTTCTTGTACCTTGCACAGTGGGCATATTGTTTCGCAAAATACCATCAACTTTGCAACCAATGGCTTTCATGGCACTAATGCTTCGTTCATTGTTTGCATCTGCTCTGAATTCCACTCTTTCCAAATTCCATTGCTCAAAACAAAATTCCAAGAGCAATAATTTACAATGCCTGTTCAGCCCGGTACGTTGAAAATTTTTACCGTACCAGGTATAGCCCAATTGGGTAGTTAAATAGTTTTGCTGAATATCATAAAATCGTGTACTGCCGGCATACGCATTAGCTGCTTTATCAAAAACAATATAAGGATATTCTTTTCCCTCATTTCGATTTTTTATAGCGGTACTTACATAGTTACGCAGATTTTCTTCGCCGGCAGCGGTTACCAATCCGTAAAACCAAATCTCGGGTTCATGTAAAGAAAAAGGCAAGAGATTTTCAAAATCACTTTCTTCAATGGGTCGCAACAAGACCCGTTCATCTTCAAGAATAATATTCTCCTTTGTAATGTCCGTTATCATTTTACCGGTTCATATAAATTTTACCTGCCCTATTAACTTTATAAACAGTATAAACTTTTTTTACTTTATAAACCCTGCATCGTCATCACACTCTCACAATATCCGCTCCCAATGCTATCAATCTTGTATCTATATATTGGTACCCTCTGTCAATCTGCTCTATATTTTGAATAGTACTTTTCCCTTCGGCGCTCAATGCGGCAATCAATAATGCTACACCGGCTCGTATATCGGGGCTGCTCATGGTAATGCCGCGCAGCTTTTGTTCTCTCTCTAAACCGATAACTACCGCCCGGTGCGGATCGCAAAGAATAATTTGCGCTCCCATATCAATCAGTTTATCTACAAAAAACAAACGGCTCTCAAACATTTTTTGGTGAATGAGTACGCTGCCTCTGGCCTGTATAGCTGTTACTAAAACTATACTTAATAAGTCGGGTGTAAAACCCGGCCAGGGATGATCGTACATAGTAAGCACTCCGCCATCCAGGTATTTATGCACTTCATAAATTTCCTGCGCGGGAATATGGATATCATCGTCGGTAAAATTCATTTCAATTCCCAATTGACGAAATTTATCCGGTATTATTCCTAAATGTTCGATGCCCGCATTTTTAATGGTGATATCACTTTGCGTCATAGCGGCCAAGCCGATGAAAGAACCTATTTCAATCATATCGGGCAACATACGGTGCGCAGTGCCCGCTAAATAATCAACTCCTTTAATTGTAAGCATGTTGCTGCCTATACCTTCTATCCTGGCGCCCATCCTGTTCAGCATTTTACAAAGTTGTTGCAGGTAAGGTTCGCAGGCGGCATTATAAATAGTTGTTGTTCCTTTTGCCATGGCGGCGGCCATTACAATATTGGCCGTACCGGTTACGGATGGTTCATCCAATAAAATATAAGCGCCTTTTAAGTTTTCAGCATTCAAATGAAAGAAACCGTCTTCTTCATGATAAATAAAATCGACGCCCAATTTTTCAAAACCGACAATATGTGTATCCAAACGCCGGCGACCTATTTTATCACCGCCCGGTTTGGGAATAAAAGCTTTTCGAAATCTTGCGAGCATTGGCCCTGCAAACATTACAGAACCGCGTAAGCGTCCGCTTTTCTTTTTATATGTCTCACTGTGCAGGTAATCTATATCCACATCATCGGCTTGAAAAATACAGGTATCCCGCTGTGGTCTTTCAATTTTTACATTCATTTCCGACAGCAGTTCAATCAGTAAATTCACATCCAATATATCGGGAATATTTGTTACGGTAACTTTTTCGGGTGTAAGTAAAACGGCCGAAATAATCTGGAGCGCTTCGTTTTTTGCACCTTGGGGAATTATTTCTCCGCTAAGTTTTTTTCCGCCGCGTACTTCAAAGGAATGCATTTTTTTAAAATTAAATTTTTATTGAATATTACCGAATCGCCATGAAAAACCGGGCAATTAAATATTCCTTCTGTTCTCAGTATTATACCAATTTTTTTGAATTAAATTAGAAATGAATTTGGTATAACAAAAGTAAACCGCCTGCCTGTTTAAAAATGCAAGCTGCTTTTATAAATAAGAAAAGCTGACCTTATTGCGAAGGTCAACTTTAAATAGTTTATTGCTTTATACAAGAATGTTTATTAATATCTCTTCTTCTTGAATCCCCCGCCACCGCCGTTGTTGCGGTTATCATTTCGATGACCGCCGCCACCGCCACCTCTGTTTTGTTGGTATTTGCCTCTTTGCTTTCCGTAGCCGCCCCTGCCGCCATCCCTGCTTTCTTGCTGTGGCCTGTAAGCTTTTACAAAAGGCGTGTTAGTGAATTCCAATTCACCGCCGGTTATTACACGCAACTCACTTTGTATAGCATCGTCGTGTACAGTTTCTTTGTGCCAGGTGCTGTAGGCCAGTTTCATATAATAAGCCACGGCATTTGCAAAGCCCAATTTCTTTTCGGGATTTTCTTCTACCAGCGCTTTATTAATGATGAGCTCCAGGTTTTTACCCAAGTGCGAAAACTTGGGTTTTCTCTTCGGATATTTCAACGGATCAGGCTTGCCCTTTAATGTTTCCCTTGTAGGAATGGGATAAGGGGATTTAACATCTAATTTAAAATCGGAAATTAAAAAAAGGTGATCCCAAAGTTTATGCCTGAAGTCGTCTACATTTTTCAAATGAGGGTTCAGAAAGCCCATTAATTCAATAAGCGACTGCGCATTACGCTGTCTTCTTTCGGGGTCTTCAATAGTTAAAACGTGTTCAATCATCTTCTGTATATGACGGCCGTATTCCCGCATTACAAGATGATTTCTGATAGTATTATATTCCATAAAAAAATTTGGTACAGCAACAAATGTAAGAAACATGCCCGGTTATACGAAATGATTGTAAAATGGCACTTGAAACAGCCATTACCCGTCGTTTTTGTTGTATTAAATAATAATGAACAAAAAGAAAGGGGACCCGAACCCGGTCCCCTTTTACAAGCCACCATCCTCTTCCACCTAAGAGGTCATTTAATGATAAGTTGACTGACATGCGATACGTTGCTTTCTAAATCGGTAAGTCGTATCCAGTACATGCCTTTTGATAATACATTTTTTTGTTGATAAGAGCCGCCTGTGATATTAATTATTTGGTTAGCAACGGCTTGCCCTTCTGCGTTTATTATTTGTATTTGGTATTTTCCATTTACATATTTATCAAATTTTATACCAACTATGCCGGAAGACGGATTTGGGTATAAATTAAATGCCGGAATTATTGATCCTTCGAATGTCTCCGTTTTAATATCGGTAAACTGTACATAGCCCGTAGAAAATTTTTGTTTAACCCTGAAATACATTTTTCCGCTTTCTCCTTTTTTTAAGGCATAATTAAAATTGTAATGCTGTGTTCCGGCGCCGTTACTTTTGGGTATTATGCCCGCGGCATGAAAATTTTCTCCGTCAGCGCTTACTTCCGCCACGTAGTAATAATTTTCTGCATCGGCAGGTGCTTTCCAGCTCATGTTCACATTTTTATTGTTTATCTTTTTGGTTCCGAAATCAAACACATTTATCGGTAAAATTAAACCTTCGCAATATGTGTATTCAATTCTTATAACTACTTCGCCCGAAGTAGACACATCAAAACGATAGTCGGAACTGCCGGTTGGTTTTGCATCCGCATCAATAATATAGCGGAATTCCAAGTTTCCAAGTCCGTAAAAAGTATCTAACAGCGCCGGGTTAGTGATTGCAGTTTGCAGTGTACTGCCGGTTAACACTACATCGGGTCCTACATGTACAAAATCAGGGCCGCTGAACAAACCTGCATCGGCCGGATCAAGGTTGTAGGTTCCGTATGTTTTATTAGTCGTTTTCCGTAACGGAGGTATTAAAGAAGGCCCTTTAAGGGTATCTCTTCTGTTGTAACCAATGTCATAACCGGTTGTTACATTCAATTTATTCTCCAAAAACATTTCAGTACGGCCGGTTATTTCCACAGTTATTTTAGCCTCAAGCAGCATACCCAACTGGCCATCATGCTTCGGTATATTAAAAAGCGTAGAATAGCTGCCACTGTTGGTAATCATTGTGGTTTCCCAAGTAGTTGTTTTGGCCGGGAAACCCCAGGCGCATTGAGCATTTGTTTTGGTACCGTATAATATCATCATAAAAGAAGATAAAATAAAAAATTGCAACCGGTTTAGTGTAAAAAAGTATTTCATAGATATATATATTTATTTAGGTGTACAGATTTGTTAGCAATCATAAAACTACAATATGCAAACGCCGCCCGCAAGGGTGGAACTGCCCGATTTAACAACCCGTAATAAACACTGTCGGGTTGCAATTCTTCTTGTATAAAATTCAAATCCCGCGGATGAGGAAATCCTGAAAAAACCTTGTATTTGTCTACGAATTTTATCTAAAACCGTTTCGACATTTGCCTAAGTAAAAAAACTAATCCGTGTTTAATATATACAAGCCCCTAACTTTGGCCGCAGTAAAAATCAGTATGCGAATAGCTGTAAATACAAGATTTCTTTTAGCCGGTAATATGGAAGGGTACGGTTATTTTATCGCGGAAACATTTAAACGTATTACACAAAATCACCCGGCGCATCAATTCATTTTTCTGTTTGACAGGCCATTTGACAACAAATTTATTTTTTCAGATAACATAATACCGGTTGTTATCGGCCCGCCCGCCAGGCATCCTTTATTATGGAAATACTGGTACGATATAAAAATACCGGCAGCGCTGAAAAAACATAAAGCGGATATACTTGTATCTCCCGACGGGTTCTGTTCATTAACCACTTCCGTTCCGCAATGTGTCACGGTGCATGATCTTTCTTTTCTGCACTTTCCGAAACACATAAAAAAAACGTATTTATTATTTTACAAGAGATATACGCCTAAGTTTTTAGCAAAAGCGAAAACAATAGCTACCGTATCGGATTTCTCTAAACAGGATATTATAAAACATTATAAAACACCCGAAGAAAAAATAAGCGTCATTTACAGCGCGGCTAAAGAAATTTTTAAACCCGTTGAAGAATCGGTAAAAGAAGCAGTAAAAAATAAGTACACGCAGGGCAAAGAATATTTTATTTACATTGGAGCCATACATCCGCGAAAAAATTTGCTGAATATTTTAAAAGCATTCTCTATATTTAAGAAAAGACAGCAAAGCAATTTTAAATTAATTATAGCCGGCAGGTTGGCCTGGAAAAATGATAAACTGATAGAAAGCCTGAAAGCATATAAGTACAGGGAGGATGTAATAATGCCGGGCTACGTGGAAGAAAACGAATTGGTCAATTTACAGGCGTCAGCATATTGTCTTGTTTATCCTTCCTTGTATGAAGGTTTTGGCGTACCCCCGCTTGAAGCCATGCAGTGTCACGTGCCGGTCATCACTTCGCAAAATTCATGCCATGCAGGAAATTTGCGGCGATGCCGCTTTATATGCCGACCCCCGCAGCCACACAGATATAGCAGATAAAATGATGCTGATCTACAAAGACGAAACGCTGCGCAACGGGCTGATAAAAAAAGGCAATGAAGTGTGTAAACAATATTCTTGGGACAGAACTGCCGATTTGCTGTGGCAAACTATCATCCGGACGGTAATCTGAATTCTTTTACATTTGCTTTTTTATTCATTTTTCAAACACCTCTGCGGGGATAAGCAACTTTGTATATGCATAAATCAACGATAACTATTGATGTAATGATGGATGAAGGCAGGGTGCCGGATACCATTGCCTGGAACGCCACCGATACAAGTATTGAAAATGCCCAAAAAGCCAAAGCTATGATGCTGGCTTTCTGGGACAGCGCCGATAAAACCGCACTGCGCATAGACCTTTGGACTAAAGATATGATGATAGACGAAATGGCTGATTTTTTTTATCAAACATTTATTACCATGGCCGATACGTACCACCGTGCTACTAAAAATGACGAAATGGTTGGCGACATAAAAAAATTTGCTGAAAGTTTTTACCAAAAATTCAGAGATCAGCAATTGAAAGAAAATAAAGCATAGATGGATGTTGTAAGGATTGAGTTATAAATAGTAAGTGCTGAGTTGTGAGTAGTGAGGAGGGAATAAGAAATTATCGGGCCAAAACGAATTGTATAAATTTATAAATATTTACTCATGAACTTAGAAGAAAAAATAATGGCGGAACTTAAAAAAGCCATGCTTGCCAAGGATGAAAAAACAACCCGTTCCCTGCGAGCTATTAAAGCTGCTATCATTCTTGCCAAAACCGCCGAAGGAGCGTCCGGCGAACTGAAAGAGGAAGACGAAACGAAAATTTTACAAAAATTAGTAAAGCAGCGCAGAGATTCTTTGGAAATATTTCAACAGCAAAACCGTGCGGACCTTGCGCAGAAAGAACAGGAAGAGCTGGAAGTAATAGAAAAATTTTTACCCAAACAGCTTAGTTCAGATGAATTGAAAACAGAATTAACAAAAATTATCAGTTCGGTGAATGCCGCGTCAATGGCTGATCTTGGTAAAGTTATGGGTGCGGCTACCAAACAATTGGCCGGCAAAGCAGATGGCAAAGCAATATCAGCAATTGTGAAGGAGTTATTGAGCAAGAGCTAAACAAAATTTCAAGCCACTAATCTTTACGCACTATGCTGATTGATTTAACTTTTGCCGTACTGATAGTACTGGCTGCCATAAAAGGATTTCAAAGAGGATTGATAGTAGCCGTTTTTTCATTGCTTGCGTTTATTATAGGCTTGGCGGCCGCTATCAAATTATCTGCTGTAGCAGCAGGTTATATTGGCAAATCCGTTTCTGTTTCTGATCAGTGGCTCCCCGTTATTTCATTTGCAGTAGTTTTTTTGGCAGTAGTTCTGCTGGTAAGGTGGGGTGCAGCCTTAATTGAAAAAACCGTTCAGTTCGCCATGCTGGGTTGGGTAAACAGGCTGGGCGGAATATTATTTTTTGCCATACTCTATATAACAATTTTAAGCATTATTATTTTTTATGCCGAGAATTTAAAATTACTGAAGCCGGAAACGATCAATTCCTCTTTTACGTATTCTTTTTTACGGCCCTGGGGTCCGAAAGTAATTGAGAGCTTCGGAAAAGTGCTTCCGTTTTTTCAAAACATGTTTACGGAACTCACTTCTTTTTTTGGCAATATGTCTGACAAAATAAGCCCCTAAGCGGTGTATTTTACATACATCTCAATCTATCCTTGGCATATATGCCCCAAATCTGTTATTTTAGCGTAAATTAACTGTAAGAAAAAAAGCGGATGGATTACGAAATTAAACAACAGGACAAGTTCAAGTACATTGAAGTTGGCGAAGGCGAACCGTTAATTTTATTGCACGGCCTTTTTGGTGCGTTAAGCAACTTTAGGGGTCTTTTGGATTATTTCAGCCGTTACAATAAGGTGGTTGTGCCCTTGCTGCCGTTATTTGAACTGGATATTCTTCATACTTCCGTAGGTGGTTTGGCCAAGTTTGTAAATAAATTTATTGAGGCAAGAGGCTACACCGACGTGCATTTAATGGGCAACTCGCTGGGCGGTCATGTAGCATTGCTGCATACGCTTAAGCATCCCGAAAAAGTAAAATCGCTGATACTTACCGGTAGTTCCGGTCTTTTCGAAAACGGCATGGGAGACTCTTATCCCAAACGCGGCGACTATGAATATATAAAAACAAAAACACAGCTTACGTTTTACAGGCCTGAAACAGCCACTAAGGAATTGGTGGATGAGGTATATGATATTGTAAATAACCGGTTGAAGGCTATTAAAATTATAGCGCTGGCAAAAAGTGCCATACGCAATAATTTGGGCGAAGAGCTGAACCAAATAAAACAGCCGTGCCTGCTGGTGTGGGGCAATAACGATACAATAACTCCGCCCTTTGTAGGCAAAGAGTTTAACAACCTTATTCCGAACAGTGAGCTTTATTTTATTGATGAATGCGGGCATGCGCCTATGATGGAAGTACCTGATGAATTCAATGCTATTTTACATAAATTTTTGAAAAAATTAAATGCGCCTGCAACAGTTGACTAATCGTTGCTGTCTGTCATTTAAAACCGCCTATCCATATGTTAACAAGAGATTTACCATCTCAGACTATACCGCACCTTCGATTGCACGATACTGTTTTCCAGGCGATGCAGTTGATGAATGATTATCATGTGGCGCATTTACCGATAAAAAATGAAAACGAATATGTCGGTATCATCAGCCTCGATCAGTTACTGCACTGCGAAGATGAAACAACAGCTTTGGAAAATCTTCAAACTGAATTTATCAAACCCGCGGTTAAAGACGATGAGCATTTCCTGAAAGCTATGCAGGTAGCCGTGCAAAACGGCATAAGTGTAGTGCCGGTTATTGATGATGAAAATGAAATGGTTGGCGTAGTGAGTTATCACGATTTACTGAAATATGCATCGGAGTTTATGAGTCTGCAGGAACCGGGCGGCCTGATAGTGATAGAAATGGAAAATAAGGCTTACTCTTTTTCAGAAATAAACCGTGTTATAGAAAGCAATGATGCCCAAATAACGCAGCTTAATACCGTTACCAATCCGCAAACCGGCCTGATGCAGGTCACCATTAAAGTAAATAAATTGGAGATTGCCGATATCGTTGCTTCATTGCAACGTTTTGAATACAATGTAAAATATTACTTTGGCGAGGAGCTATATGAAAATGAACTGCGTAATAATTACGATAACCTGATGAATTACCTCAAAATATAAATCAGGCACACAGAGATTTAATTAAGTAAGTCGGAAATTAAGCGTTAAATTAGCTGTTCTCTATTAAAGAAACGAATGAGCCGTAAAAGGTCATATTATATTTTTTTGCTTGCAGTGTTTATGGTCCCGTGCATTTTTATTCAGGCCCAACCCGCTCTTATTGATTCCGCCGCGGCGCCGGTTTTCAGTCAGCCCGTTTCTGCAATTGACACAGGCTATGCACCTTTTAAAGTAAATCGTATCAGTATTACCGGTAATAAAAAAACAATCGACAAAGTTATACTGCGTGAACTGCCTTTTAAAGAAGGAGAAGAATACCAACTGCCGGCACTTGTTAAGAAATTTGAAAACGCAAGAGTTTATTTAATGAACACGGCGTTGTTTGTTGATGTGGTGGTTGCATTAAAAAGTTTTAACGGCTATGATGTAGACATCCTGGTAGCCGTAAAAGAAAGGTGGTACCTTTTTCCCATACCCTATTTTAAACCCATAGACCGAAACCTGAACCAATGGCTGGTAGAAAACAAAGCGAGTCTTACAAGAGTTAACTACGGTATAAAATTATTATACAATAATGTTTCCGGGCGCAATGATAAATTAAAAGTTTATTTAACCAACGGGTATACAAAAGAAGTATCCATGAGTTATGACAGACCCTACATTGATAAAAATATGAAATGGGGACTTTCGCTTTCCTTAGCTACCGGCAAAAATCACGAGGTAAATTACAATACCATTGACAACAAGCAGGCGTTTATAAAAGATGAAAATAATTTTATTCGGAATTATTTCAGGGCGGGCGCCGAACTTTATTACAGAAGAGCTATAAAAACAAGACATCGTTTCGGCATTGCTTATACCAGTGAATTATTGCAGGATACAGTACTGAATAAAAACCCGAAATATTTTAATTCCGAATTAAACCGTATCAGTTTTCCCGATATTTATTATAACCTCTCCCTGCAGGATGTAAATTTTATTCCGTATCCATTACGCGGTTATACGGCCGAGGTAGGCATAAGTAAACGAGGAATCAATTCTCCCGTGAGCCAATGGCAAATAAGTCTTCGCGGAGCGGCCTACCGGCAATTATCAGCAAAATTTTTTTTTAACTTAAAAGCCGCTGCTACAATAAAAGCTCCTTTCAATCAACAACCTTTTATAAACCAGCGGCTCTTGGGCTATGGCGATATAGGTATGCAGGGTTATGAATATTATGTAATAGACGGCGTTGCCGGCGGTTATCTTAAATCTACCCTCAGCAAAGAAATTTTGAAATTCAGCGTCAGGTTGCCTTCAAAGAAAAAACAAGAGTATGAATCATTCAACCGGGTTCCGTTTACCGTCTATGCAAAAATATTCGGTAATACGGGCTATGTATACAACCCCGCGCAGGGCGATAATTTTCTCGCCAATAAAATGCTTTATTCAGGCGGTATAGGTTTGGATATAGTCACCTTCTACGACTTTATACTGCGCTTCGAGTGGAGTTTTAACCAATTAGGTCAAAACGGGTTATTTTTACACAGAAGAACTCAATACTGATTTTTATGAAGGCAGCAATTTACAGCCGGGCTATGGATGCGGAGCAACAGCATGACTTTCAATTATTCTTTGATGAATTGGCGGCTCAAAAAATAGAACCCGTTATTTTTTACAGTTTGCATGAGCAAATAAAATCGTTGCTCAGGCTTCCCGGTACCACTACTACTTTTTCGGTTGCCGATGATCTTACAGAAAATATAGACTTTATTATCAGTATGGGCGGCGACGGTACACTTTTAGATACCATTACCCTGGTACGGGACAGAAGCATACCCGTGATGGGAATTAACTTCGGTCGTCTTGGTTTTTTAGCAAGTATTGGCCGCGAAGATGTAAAGACAGCTGTAACTGCGCTTACCAAAAGAACATTTGTAATAGATAATCGTACAATGATTCATTTGGATGCCAGCCAACCGTTATTCGGTAAAGTTCCGTATTCGCTAAATGAGTTTTCGATTCATAAAAGAGATACGGCGCCCATGATAAAAATTCACACTTACCTTAACGGTGAATTTTTAAATACTTACTGGGCCGACGGGTTAATTGTAGCCACACCAACCGGTTCCACCGGTTATTCGCTCAGTTGCAACGGACCCATTGTTTTTCCCGAATCGGGCAGTTTTGTAATAACACCCGTAGCGCCGCACAATTTAAACGTAAGACCCATTATTGTTCCTGATGATAATATTATTTCATTTGAAGTAGAAAGCCGTTCAGAACAAATCATTTGCGCTTTAGACAGCCGCCGGGAAATAGTAAATAAAAACGTAGAACTGGCCGTACGCAAAGAATCATTCGGTATTAATCTTATTCGCCTGAACGAGAATAATTTTCTGCAAACCCTGCGCAATAAGCTTACTTGGGGGCTCGATAAAAGAAATTAAATGTTACGGCAAACAAGAAATTCTCATTAAATTCGTTAACTAATCGGACATTTCTCAGTTATGGTGAAAAAATTACTTTTTGCAATCTTGGTATCAATTTCTTCTTTTGCGAATGCGCAATACAGTATAGTGCAGGAAGGTGAGTTTGGGGTAAGCATTGGCGCCGGGCATTATTTCGGCGATCTGAATACCCGTGCCCGATTGAACCGCCCTAAAATTGCCGCCGGTGTTTTTTTTCGTAAAAATTTTGGTAATTACATAGCAGCCCGCATAGGAGCAAGTTTTGCGCAACTCGGCTACTCAGATATTTATAATACGCACAACGCTTATATGCAAAGCCGCAACCTCAGCTTCAATACCAATGTATGGGAAGTAGGTTTGCAGGGCGATTTTAATTTTTACAGGTTTATGCCGGGCGAACCCGATTTTAGTTTTACACCTTATATGACAGTAGGGCTGTCTATTTTTAATTATGACCCTTATGCATTATTAAGAGGGCAAAAATATTTTTTACGTCCCTTGGGTACCGAAGGACAGGGTGTAGTGCCGGGACGTAAGCAATACAGCACCATGGCATTGGCCGTTCCGTTTGGTGTAGGTGTAAAATATGCTGTCAATGAAAGAATAAACGTGGGCTTCGAAGTGGTACATCGTTTTACCAATACCGATTATTTGGATGATGTAAGTACTACCTATGTTGACCCCGCTATTTTTCCGCCACTGCCCGATGGCAGTCCTTCGCCTGCGGCTCTATTAAGTGATCGGTCGTATGAGTTGGGTCCGCCTATCGGTATAAAAGACCGTGAGCGGGGTAAGAGTAAGCAAAAAGATCAATTCGCAACGGCTATGATTTTTGTTTCATTCAATTTGCAGTCCTATAAATGTCCTACGGCAAAATAATTTTTCATCAATTTTAATTTGCAATTCAACATTGTAAACTCCATACGGTTTTAATCAATTCACTTTTATTTTACATAACCGTTTTTGTTATTGCTTTTATACCGCCGCTTCAATCAGCAGCACAAAAAGAAAAAAAGAAAAGAAAAAATAATATACTCGCATTACCTGCTATTTCGCGAAGTATAGAAACAGACTGGAGTTTTGGCGCGGCCGGCTCCTATACTTTTCATATCAATTCCAAGGACTCGGTAGCACGAACATCCAACCTGCAAATGCTGGGCAATTATTCGTTGCGTAAGCAAGTATTGTTTACTACCGATGCCACCGTTTATTTTCCCAAAGAAAAATATATAATCAACACACATTTATCGTACAGCTATTTCCCCGATAAATTTTGGGGCGTGGGTAATAAAACGCCGGAGAGTAACGAAGAAAAATATACTTTCCGGCAATATTATATTTACCTGCACGGGCAGCGTTCCATAGCACGCCGTATTTTCGGCGGATTGATTTATGAATTTCAGAAAGTAAACAAACTTGATTATATACAGGGCGGCTTGTTCGATACGCAAAACATTGCCGGCCGCAACGGTTATACCATCTCGGGTTTAGGCGCCAGTTTTTCTTTCGATAAAAGAAATCATGCTTTTTGGCCCGACCGCGGCGGCTTGTTGTTATTATCCTTTAATCATTTCGATAAAATAATCGGTTCCTCGTATCGCTATACCAATTTTGTATTGGATACAAGACGCTATTGGAAACTAACCCGCACAAGTATACTGGCGGCGCAGGCCTATGGTTTTTTTAATACAGGAGCGGATATCCCGATAAGAAGTCTTGCCTCATTGGGAGGCTCATCAAAAATGCGCGGCTATTACGATGGCCGGTACAAGGATAAAAATTTATTGGTATTACAAACCGAATTCAGGTTGCCGGTGTGGAGAAGATTCGGTATCGCGGCATTCGGCAGTATGGGCGATGTAAATAATAAATTAGCCGAAATCCGTTTAACCGACTTTAAATTTTCTTACGGCGGCGGTATTCGCTTCGCGTTAAATAAAAGAGAAAAAATGAATCTGCGTTTTGATTACGGCATCGGGCAGGGAAAACAAAAAGGATTTTATATTCAGTTTGGTGAAGCGTTTTAAAATAATAACCTTTCAATAAAATACAACTTCAAGGCTTTCCCACTAAAAAGAGAGTTTCCTCCCCTCCTTAGGAGGGGGTTTCAGAATTCGCGAATAAGTAAAATATCGTGGGGTGGGTTAAAAAGCAGCCCGATTAAAAATATTCACACCACCGTTAAGCCTCATGCCAGCGGCGGCGTAGAAAAAATAAAGAGTGGATTGTCCTAACAACAATTGAGTTTGTATAACATTAAATAAATGATTTCCAATAGCCCGATATAGCGTCTTATATTATATATTTACGTGTTGCCTGCAAGCCTGGCTTATGACTAACAAATGATAAACTCATTCTATCCCTTTGATTTTTTAGGATCAGCACTTCTGGGATATGTACGTTCTTCCTGATAAAGGTTATCCAGTGTTTTGATTTTCACTGAGCCGCCTTGATTTCCGACAGCTTTACTTAAGGCACCACCTTGCGTGGCTTCTTGTTTATACTCAAATCTTTTGATAACTTTCTCAGTTTTATCATTAGTTAAGTCCCATGTATCTTTTTTGTTATTATGGGAAAGAGTGAACTTTGGTAACTTGCTTGACATAAATTTTAGTTTTAAGTTAATTAGACAGCAACATTTGACAATTCTGGCAATGAAAGTAAATTATCATTCCAGTAGCCATCAGCGTAGGTTCTCAAAAAAGGTAATCTTCCATCAGTAGGATTTACCACTCCTACATTTGAACGTTTACCTCCTTCGAAAACATAGAAAGTGTTAGTTCCTGTATTGATGCTTGCAATAACATCAGCTCTAGGCCATACCCAATTAGTAGTTGAGTTAGTTAGATTCCCAACAAGAATAATGTGCTCGTGGGTACTCTGACGATTCGGTTTTCTGATGTGTGTAATTCTGCAATCTGCCATAAAATTTAATTTATATCAGATGGAAGGACAGCTATTACAATGCCTTGAATCTGACAGTTATCAGTTAATATAATTGGTTTATGTTTATTGTGTGTTGATTTAGGGCGAAGTATAATTGCTGAATGTGTTCTCTCAAAGATTTTCACAGTGGCTTCATCATTTATAAGCGCAACAACTCTTTCGCCATTGTTAGCAGTATTTTGTTGCTTAACTAAAAGAATATCATTGTTATTAATTCCTGCTTTATTCATTGAAGTTCCCGAAGCACGAATTAAAAAATATTTTAATCCCCGCTTCGCAAGATTTTAGAGACAGGTATGTATGCTTCAATATTTTCTTGAGCTAACATAGGAAGTCCACAAGTAACAGTTCCAATAAGAGGAATATCTACGGTTTCAATTGAAACATTGCTATTGGTTTTATTATCGGTTAGACGTAAGGTATTCCCAATCTTTTTTATAAGACCATTTCTTTCAAGTCGATCAATTACAATACTTGCAGACCTTGGGGATTTACCGCCTGTGATTTCATTAATTTCTCTTAGTGTGGGCTTCCTCCCTTCCTTTATAAGTATATTCCTTATTAGGCTGTAAGCTTTTTTATCTGTATCGCTAAGGCTATAAAACATAATGTATAAAAAGTATAAACAAAGGTATAAAATTTATGAGGACAATATAATTTATCCACACTAATAGTTAATAACATGTATTTAGACTTTATCAATACTAACCCCTTTGTAAAGTCGGCCAGCAGGCAAATCATTTACCAATGTCCCGCAGGAAATTTAACAATCGGCTAAAAATGTTTCTTCCGGAAATATTGGTCATGAGTAATAATAATGAGCATTTTGTTATAAATTTGGCTTTAGCTGTCGGTGGACGGAAGAACAATGCCCCACCTTCAGTAACCCGGATCGTTGTAAGCCATTTGTCGAACTCCCTAATAATTTCAAGCACATGAAAAAAATATCTTTAATTCTTTACGTTTCTATCCTATCAATTAGCTGTAACTCTCAAAAAAAGGAAAAGACCTCAATAGACAATCAAGACAGTGTAAAGAGTAGTCAAGAGCAAACTATAAAAAACGATATAAATGACGGATGGAATAATAATATTTACACTAATGCTTTATATAAATTTAAAATCGAGTTTCCCAATGAATGGCAACATGACAATGGAGCATCTGACAGGACGCTGGCGAGAATTTACGATAGGAAATTAGGTGCTTCCTTCTCTATGCAATTAATTCGCTTACCCAAAGAGTTTGAAAATTCTAATGACATATGGAAAAGTGTAAATGAAGCCGAAATGTTAGAAGCCACGAAAATTGAAACTTCGCAATCATTTAAAGAAGTGAACAATATAAAAATAGAAAAGGGCTATTTAAAAAATAATAATGCTTATATCGTATCTCTTAATCATAAAGTTTACTCAGGCACAAGAAGTTTTAAATATCTTGTTAAACAAGTAAAATGTTTTAAAAATGGGAAATTATTTCAAATAACTTTTACAATACCAGACGATTATTTTAACGACACAATGAGTATTTTTTTTACAAGAGTTATTGACAGTTTTTTATTCATACCGTAATCAAATGCAAGACGAAAAAATACTATCACGAAAAGAAATATTGGGTCCTCACGGGGTCTTGCCCGGAAAATTTTTCAATTTAAAATATAATTGTGGCAGACCCCGTGATACGAAGTAATATCCAACCTTTCATACACCGGGGTTTCGCAGTTATTTTTTTATGTATCGAAGTCTCTTCTTGCGAAGACCCCGTCGAGACAGAAGACTTCGGACGGCGAAGCAACAAAACGCGACAAATGGAAATTCGTTTACGACAAAATAAAAGTAATCGTTAGCGAGCTTGACCCACTTGGCGTTGCGGACATCGTCGACGACGAATACGGCGACTTAAATTTTAAAATCTATTCTGCGCTTTTGACATCCAAAGACGAAAAAAAATTATTTAACGTAACAAAATTGAATTGGCAGACTATTACGGCGTGACAATTCCCGACAACGCAATTTCAAAAACAACAGCAGACCCTGTTAAACTCGACACTTAGCTGTGTGAAAGCTGCAGCCTATAACAGCAGTCCTATGTATATAGGCATTAGAGAAGGATCATATCGTTTATCTTATTTCTCCCGATAGCTATCGGGATGAAAGCAAGAGACCTGCCTGCCGGCAGGCAGGTAAATGAAGGTTTAGTTTCACTTACCTCCCGCCTTCGCAAGATGTTTTTTGTCCCTGCCCGTCCCGTCAGGCGGGCATATCAAAATTATTTTAATTGCTGCCCGTTGTGCGAAATTGTGTTTCCCAAATATACCAACTATTGGTATATTTGGGAAAGTAAAAAATTAATTATGGCCAGAAACACTTCAATTTTATTAGGAGAACATTTTGAAAAATTCATTGATACCGAGGTTTCATCAGGGCGTTATACTTCCGCCAGTGAAGTTGTGCGTACTGCCTTAAGATTGCTTGAAACCGAAGAAGAAGTGAAAAAGAATCTTGTTACAGCCTTAAAAAAAGGCGAACGATCTAAAAGAGTAGAAAACTTTGATCCCAAAAAGCATTTAGCAGCTCTTCATAAAAAGCATCTATGAAAATATTGAAAGTGATTTTCAAGGAGCAGGCAATTTTTGACCTTGAAGATATTTGGTTGTACACTCTGCATACTTGGTCTTTAGCACAAGCTGACAGGTATCATTTAATGATAATTAAAGAAATTGAGTTCTTAGCTGCTCACCCAAACTCAGGGAAGGATCAACATCATATCCGGGCAGGCTATCGCTCTTCAAAAATTAAGTCTCACATAATCTTCTACCGGATTTTGGAGGGTGAATTAGAAATCATTCGGATTTTACATGAACGCATGGATATACCAAACAGGCTGAAAGAGTAGCAACAATCGCACAACAAAAGGTCACTGTTGCACAACATAATTTTCAAAAATTATCAACTGTAGTTCCCTCTTGCGGATATTCTAAAGCTTGTATGCAGCGCCTATTTTCGGTTTTTTACAAAGCACACAACGATAGAGGGGGAATATTTTAAAAATGAAACCCCGGAAAGCTAAGATTTCGGAATTTTTGAAGAAATTAAACAATAATCTTTTAGTATCTAAATACCACGAAATCTCCCAACCTATCCCTCCGCCCCTTATTTTATTCCCCCAACCACTCCAAGTCAGTCCAATCATCATTACCTTTGTCGCCCGACAAAAAAGCTATGTCACAACTATTGGAACATATCAATAAAGAAATGCTGCCCCGCCATATTGCCATTATTATGGATGGCAACGGCCGTTGGGCCAAGGAGCAGGGGCAGGACCGGCTCTTCGGGCATTTTCACGGTGTGGAAAGTGTACGAAATATTGTGGAGGGTTGCGCCGAATTAGGTGTAGAGTACCTTACCCTCTATGCTTTCAGTACCGAAAACTGGGACCGCCCCGAGTATGAAGTGGTGGGCCTGATGGAATTATTGGTCAGTACTATTCGTAAAGAAGTGGAAAGCCTGCACAAAAACAATATAAAGCTGCACGTAATAGGCGATATGAGCATGCTGCCCGAATATGCCAGGCAGGAACTGAATGAGGCGCTGGACATAACCAAGAACAACAAAGGCCTGAACCTTATTATGGCATTGAGCTACAGCGGCCGTTGGGAGCTGCTGAATGCTGTAAAAAATATAGCCTACGAGGTAAAAAAAGGGCTTTTAAATGTGGAAGAAATAGATCAGGATGTATTGCAGAAATACCTCTGTACCAGCGGCTTCCCTGATCCTGAACTGATGATACGAACCAGCGGCGAATACCGCATCAGCAATTTTCTATTATACCAATTGGCCTATGCCGAGCTGTATTTTACCCACGTACGCTGGCCCGATTTTAGAAAAGAAAACCTTTATGAAGCCATTATTGATTACCAAAACAGGGAAAGACGCTTTGGTAAAACAGGCGAACAGGTCGTGGTTTAGGGACTGCTTTTTACAAAAAAAGTCCCCGCGATTGAAAATTCCCGAACCCTGAAACCCGTAATCCGGTAATCGCGGAATGTTTTAACAAAGACTTCAGCTTTTTCCCGTTAATTTGCCGCCCGTAGGGCTTTTTATAAATTATAACAGACCGAATTATATGCAACTTTTACAACGCTTATGTGCTTTTGGACTTTTGGCTTTTTTATCCACTCAGGCGATACATGCCCAACAGCCTGTTTCCATCGATCCCAAATTACTTGAACTGGAAAATCCGCGTCAACCCAAAGAATATACCATCGCCGAAATAAAAGTGACCGGCACTAAGTTTTTGGACAGCTCCATTATTCTTTCTATTTCAGCTTTGCAAGTTGGCGAAAAATTATTTTACCCAGGTACCGATAAATTTTCCAAAGCGGTACAAAATCTCTGGAATCAAAAATTATTTTCAACGGTAGAATTATTTTTTACCAAAGTAGAAGACGAAAAATTAAGTCTTGAAATTCATATACAGGAGCGGCAGCGCTTGGGCGATTTTAAATTTTACGGAATAAAAAAAGCGGATCAGGATGAATTGAAAGGAAAAATCGGGTTGGCCAGGGCTACACTAATAACAGAAAATTTTATCATTAATGCCAAGGAAGTAATCTATAAATTTTACAGCGAAAAGGGATTTAAAAATGTAACTACCCGGATTGAAGAAACACAAAGCAAAACACTTCCCAACTCAAATGATTTCGCTATTTATATTGACAAAGGCGGTAAAGTAAGAAACAACGCCGTTAATATTTACGGCAATGATAATGTAAACGAACAGAAATTAAAAAAACAGATGAAGGGAACCAAAGAGATGAGTAAGTTCACTTTGTTTCCCAAAGCCGAACCGAGCCCCTATGGTGTCAATACAAGAATGTCGTTCAAAGAATATTTAAAAAACAAAGGATACTTTTCATTAACCAAAACAAAAACTTTTATTGATCCTTATTTCCGGTTTAAGTTTTTCAGTTCCGCCAAATTTGATCCTAAAAAATACGAAGAAGATAAAACCCGTTTGGTTGAATACTACAACAGCCGGGGCTTTCGTGACGCCGAAATTGTTTCTGATACGCAATACAAAAGCAGCAACGGGAATCTAAATGTGGATGTTAAAGTAAAAGAAGGAAGAAAATATTATTTTGGAAATATTACCTGGAAAGGAAATACAAAATATTCCGACTCGGTACTGAACAATATTTTGGGTATACGAAAAGGAGATGTGTATGATCTTGAATTGCTGAGGAAAAGATTAGGGCCCTCCTCGGACGGAAGCCTGGATGTAAACTCAGTATACTCCGATGACGGTCATTTGTTCTTCAGCATTGATCCGGTAGAAACCTCGGTATACAATGATACGATTGATCATGAAATGAGAATGCGTGAAGGCCCGCAGGCTACCATCGGTACTGTTGGTATTTTTGGCAATGATAAAACTAAGGATCACGTTATCCGTCGTGAATTGAGAACCGTACCCGGCGAAAAATTCAGCCGCTCCGATATTATTCGTTCTGTTCGCGAATTGGGCGGACTGAACTTTTTTAACCAGGAAAAAATTGATCCCCAGGTAGTACCGCATCCCGAAGAAGGAACAGTTGATATCAACTGGAGATTGGAAGAAAAATCATCTGACCAGTTAGAACTTTCTGCGGGTTGGGGAGGTGGTATCGGTCTTACGGGTACCCTGGGTGTATCGTTCAATAATTTTTCTTTAAGAAATATTACAAAAAAATCAGCTTGGGATCCATTGCCTACGGGTGACGGCCAGAAGCTCAGTGTACGTTTTCAATCGAACGGTCGTGCATTCCGTTCTTACAATTTTTCTTTTACCGAACCCTGGTTGGGCGGCAAAAAAAGAAATCCTTTTACAGTGAGTGTTTACAGCAGTAAATTCTCCAATGCATTTGATCCGTTTACCGGTTTGCCCGACAAAAAAAGATCGGATACCAACTTCCTGAAAACATTGGGTGTTACCTTATCATTGGGTAAACAATTGAAATGGCCTGATGACTATTTCAGCATTGTTTATTCGTTAAACTTTACACGTTATACCATCGCCAATTATCCGATTTTCCAGGGATTGAGCGACGGCGTTTCAACCAATGTAAGTTTTAAAGTAGCCTTGTCACGCTCATCTGTTTTCAATCCTACTTTCCCTACCAGCGGTTCTACCATTACAGCAAGTGTAGCGCTTACGCCTCCATATTCTTTGTTTAATAAAAATATATTGACCAGCGCCAATCCGTATAAAAACCCCGAGTATCATAAGTGGCGTTTTAATGCAGAGTGGTTTGTGCCTATCGGTCGTGCAGGCGGCGCCGATAAAAACAGGCAAATGGTATTGAAGATGGCTGCTAAATATGGTTTCATGGGCAGGTATAATACCAAGCTGGACTTCTCACCGTTCGAAAGATTTCAGGTGGGTGATGCCGGTTTAACAAACAACTTCGGTTTGTTGGGTTATGATATTGTTGCGCATCGCGGTTACCCGGTTTATGAAAATTCTAACCCGGCTATTAACCCCGATCAGCAAAATGCGAACAGGTTTTTTACCATATTTAATAAATACCAATTAGAATTAAGATACCCTGTAGTCACCAATCCGGGAAGTACAATTTACGCTTTAACCTTTTTTGAAGCGGCAAATGGTTGGTACAGTTTCAAAGATTATAACCCGTTCCGTTTACGTCGCAGCGCCGGTGTAGGTATGCGATTCTTTTTACCTATGTTTGGTTTGCTCGGGTTTGATTATGGTATAGGATTCGACCGTATACAGCCCGGTTCAGGTAACAAATTGAAAGATGCGGCAAGGTTTACCTTTATGTTAGGTTTCGAACCGGAATAAAAATCACGGCTTCAACTTATAAAAATCTTTTTAATAAAATACCTTATTAATCAATCTTAAAAAGAACCTGTATGAAAAAAGCAATCCTCATTGCATGTAGCATTTTATTACTTTCCGGTGGTGTGTATGCCCAAGGCAAATATGCCATAATAGATACAAAGTATATATTGGACAAAATGCCTGATTATAAAGAAGCGCAAAAAAAGCTGGATGTTACTACGGCTGAATGGCAAAAAGAAATAGACGGCATACAAACCGAACTGGACCGCATGTATAAAGATTATGATGCGGAAAAAGTAATGCTGAGCGAAGAATTGACCAAAAAAAGAGAAGCGCAGTTATTTGAAAAAGAAAAAGCCCTCCGTGACTTACAACGCAAACGCTTTGGTTTTGAAGGAGATCTGTTTAAAAAGCGCCAGGAATTGATAAAACCGATACAAGACAAGGTTTACAATGCGGTACAAAAATTAGCCGTTCAGCGGGGATATGACTTTATATTGGATAAAAGTGAAGGAATTACTGTTATATTTGCCGACCCAAAATTGGACAAGAGCGAGGAGATACTGAGAGAGTTGGGGGTGAAATAGGAAATGTTAAAGCATTTTAATAAAGCAACTAATCCATACTTACATAAATCTTAAAACAAAACAACAAAGAAACAACAAACATGAAAAAAATTACTCTATTATTGGTAATTACCATCAGCCTTACAGCTGCTGTTACTAATACCGCCAATGCGCAAAAAATTGGCTACATCCGTATCGATGATATAGTTGGATTAATGCCCGAGCTGCAAAAAGTGAATATGGACACAGTTGGACAAAAATTTGTTCAGGATTCAGTTTTACCGCGTTACAACTATCTTCAATCTGAATATACACGCAAGCTTACAGAATATACCGATACAACAAAAAGCGCTGCGGTAAGAGATATCATATTAAAAGAATTGCAGCAAGCAAAAGCTGAGCTGGACGGCGCAGAAGGCGTAATACAGCAAGTACAGCAATACAAACAACAGGAATTATTGCAGCCTTACTATGCAAAAGCTAAAAAAGCAATTGACCAAGTAGCTAAAGAAAAAGGATACGCTTATGTTTTATCAAAAGACGTATTCATAGTAGCTCCTGAAGGTGATGATATGACAATGCCGGTATTGGGTAAATTGAATATTAAGGTGCCGAATCAAAACCCGGCACCTGCTAAGCCTGCAGCGGCTAAGCCTAAGACAAACTAAGCAAGCCGATATTTATAAAATAATATTTAGTAAAGCGTTCCGACATCATCGGGACGCTTTACTTTTGTTATATGCCGTCACAACAACCTATCGGAATATTTGATTCAGGCTACGGGGGACTTACCGTTCTGAAAGAAATAACCGCCAAACTTCCGCAATACGATTACATCTACCTCGGTGATAATGCAAGGGCGCCTTACGGCAATCGTTCTTTCGAAACAGTTTATCATTATACATTGGAGTGCGTACAATGGTTTTTTAAACGGGGCTGTCCGTTGGTAGTATTGGCCTGCAATACAGCTTCGGCTAAAGCGCTGCGCACCATACAGCAAAATGATTTGCCGAAAATTGATTCTTCAAAAAGAGTGTTGGGGGTAATACGCCCCACGGCGGAAGTAATCGGCAATTTTTCTCAATCAAAAAAAATTGGAGTGATGGGTACTTCGGGTACCGTCAACTCAGGTTCGTATATACTTGAAATAGAAAATTTTTTTCCCGATTTAAAAGTATACCAGCAAGCCTGCCCTATGTGGGTACCGCTGGTAGAGAACAATGAATATACAAGCGACGGCGCTGATTATTTTATAAAAAAATATATTGATGAATTGCTGGATCAATCAGCCGCGATAGATACCATACTGCTTGCCTGTACGCATTACCCGTTATTAATTGATAAGGTTAAAGAATTTTCTCCTGCGGATATGACCATACTTTCGCAGGGAGAAATTGTAGCAACAAGTTTGTCAGATTACCTGCAGCGGCATCCCGAAATTGAAACACGCATTACTAAAACAGGCAGTAAAGAATTTTATACTACTGATTCGCCCGAAGATTTTGATAACCACGCTACGCATTTTTTCGGGCAAGCCGTAAAATCGAAACATGCGATAGTGGATGCGGGAGCTTAATATTTTTTTACAATAACGCAGGCATTGTGTCCGCCAAAACCAAATGTATTACTCAACGCGGCTCGTACTTTTCTTTTTTGCGCTGTATGAAATGTAAAGTTCAATCTCGTATCTAATTCAGGGTCATCTACAAAATGATTAATAGTAGGAGGCACGATATCATCCTGCACGCTTTTTACACAAGCTATGGCTTCTATTACACCCGCCGCGCCAAGGCAGTGACCCGTCATTGATTTGGTAGCGCTTATATTCAGGTTAAATGCATGATCGCCGAAAACGGATATGATAGCTTTTACTTCGGCCACATCGCCCAACGGCGTTGAAGTGCCGTGTGTATTTATATAATCAATATCCTCCGGTTTCATATTCGCATCTTCCAATGCTGCCAGCATTACATTTTTGGCCCCCAATCCTTCGGGATGCGGTGCCGTAATATGATATGCATCCGCTGAAGCGCCGCAACCCGCTATCTCACAATAAATTTTTGCGCCTCTTGCCAGTGCATGATCAAGGTCTTCTAATATAAAAGCACCCGCAGCTTCGCCCATTACAAAACCATCACGTTCCTTATCGTAAGGTCGGCTGGCTGTTTTCGGTTCATCATTTCTTTCGCTCAATGCTTTCATGGCGTTAAAACCACCAACACCCGCTTCGCTTATTACACTTTCAGCGCCGCCGCATAAAATAATATCGGCCTTACCCAACCGTATCAGGTTAAACGCTTCCATTACCGCATTGGTAGATGATGCGCAGGCGCTGACTACTGCAAAATTCGGTCCCCGAAAACCGTGACGAATAGAAATATGACCTGCGGCGATATCTAATATCATCTTAGGTATAAAGAAAGGATTGAATCTTGGTGTGCCGTCGCCTTTGGCAAAATTCATTACTTCATCCTGGTAAGTAACAATGCCGCCGATACCGCTGGCGAATACAACACCTACCCTGTCTACATTTACATTGTCCTTACTGATGCCCGCATCCTTTACCGCTTCATCGCTTACCACAATAGCTATTTGTGCAAAGCGATCTATTTTTCTTGCTTCCTTTCTGTCAAGATAAGCAACGGGGTCAAAACCTTTTATTTCGCAGGCGAAACGGGTTTTAAATTTTGAAGGATCAAAAAGTGTAATGGTATCAGCGCCTGGCATACCGTTCACCAAGTTAGTCCAGTAATCGTTTAATGTATTACCAATAGGTGTAATTGCTCCTATGCCTGTTACCACAACCCTTTTTAATTCCATAAACTGATAAATTTGATTAGATAAAGATACTTACTTAGTTAATAAGTAAATGAACAGCGGTAAACCTGCCGGCAGTTAGTATAAGTAAAACCGCCTTCGCTGTAAAATACAGTCAGAAGGCGGAGTGAGTTTATTGTATGTCCTTATTTTTCTTACGAAAAACGGACAGCATTACTTGGCATGCTCATCCAGATACGCCACAGCCTGACCAACCGTTGTGATGGTTTCAGCCTGCTCATCAGGTATGGAGATGTTGAATTCTTTTTCGAATTCCATGATAAGTTCTACGGTGTCTAATGAATCGGCACCTAAATCATTTGTAAAAGAAGCTTCGGTAGTAACTTCCGCTTCATCAACACCTAATTTATCTACAATGATTTTCTTTACTCTTGATGCAATGTCTGACATGATGTAAAAGTTTGTTTATGGGTGCAAAAATATAATTTTTGAGTTAATAGCAAGGGATAACTTGGTTTTTTTGAAAATAAGGTTTTAAGGGGCTTTTTAGCCGGTTCCGGAAAAACTTGATAAACACCTGTAAAGATGAACAAAATAATACTTTGCGTTGGCAATATTGATTCTTCTTTGTAATTTGAACCTGTTCCAAACCTCATAACTTAAACTTACTGCATGGCGCTGAGAATAATAGATCACGGGAGCAACGAATACCGGCAAATGGTAAAATTGCGGGATGATGTACTCCGCCGCCCGCTGGGCTTGGGTTTTACCGAAGAAGAATTGACCGGGGAAAAAGATAATATGCTGATAGGCGCATTTGAAGACGACGATATGCTGGGCTGTTGCATGCTTGTAGAAGAGAACCCCACAACGGCCCGTTTGCGCCAAATGGCGGTGCTGAACGATTTGCAGGGAAAAGGAGTTGGACGGGCCCTGATGCAATTTGCAGAAAACCTGGCCAGGGACCGCGGTTATAAAGTGCTTTCCATGCATGCCCGCAAAAACGCCGTTGGCTTTTACGAAAAAGTGGGTTATAAAATAAAGGGTGATGAATTTACAGAAGTTACCCTTCCGCACTATTTAATGGAAAAGCAATTATAAAAGGGGAGAACAGTTTTATTTTTTCTTCACTTTAGCTTTTAATAATTCTCTTAGTGCCAATACCTGGTCGCTTTCCATATAATCCGTTTTAGGTACAAGAAAAAAAGAACGGGCATCAAAATACAAATGAAAAAAATGCGGACTCTCCCTGAATTCAGTTAATGCACTCCACGGCCAACCCCGCGAGCCTCTTTCATTGCCAATAGTAAATTCCGCTTCGCTGAACTGCATGGTAAAATGATCTTTAAATGTAGATGCTCTCCTGTACACTATACCGGGCAACACGTACCAGAAACTGATAAATAAAAAAATCCACAGCGTAGTACTGATTAAAAAAGCGAAGGATGAGATTTTTTTAAAATAAAAAAGGCCTGCGGAAAACAATGCGAACACGTTTACCAATATGAGCATTATTCTTATTTCAGGTCTCGTTAAAAAATGATAACGAAGCGCCTGTATTACCTTTGGTTTGCTGTACTCAAAGTTTACTGTAATAGGTATTGACATGGGGATTAATTATGAAGTTGATACGTCCTTTTATTTAGGCGATTTTAACTCGTCTTCTTTCACACTCCATTCTCCCAGCTTTTCACCTTTTACGCCAATAAACTCAACAGTCAGTTTTCGCTCATTTCTTTTACCCGATATACTGAATCGGCCATAGTTCTGTTTTTCATCCAATCCAAAAACACGGTAAGGATTATTTTTTTCGGGCCCGCCGAACTTATGCGTACCGGAGGTTAGCGGGGAAACCGTAACATCATACAACGAATAAGTACCCGGTCTGTCTACTTTTATTACTTCGCTGTGGTGCCTGTCGCCGGTTAAAAAAACTACGCCGTTAATTTTATACTCTTTCAAAAAATTCATTAGCTCATAATACTCGGCGGGGCAATTTAATAATTTATCAAATGGCGAAACGGGATTTAATACCTGGCTGCCGGTAGCAATTATTTTAAATGTGGCTTTACTGTACAGCAAGGAGTTTTTCAGCCATTCCATTTGCATTTTGCCCCACATTGTTTTATCCGGATTGGGCAGCCCGTTGATGCTGTCTTTCATTTCATCGGCGCTGCGCCACCAGCGGTCATCCATCATAAACAAATCCATATCGCCCCAAGATGTCATAGTATAAACGCCCTGCCCGTTTTCGCCGGTCGACGGATTGCAGAAATATTTATTAAACACCGTACGACTCGCTTCTTTTAAAATATAATTTTTACCAATATCATTGGGTCCGTAATCATGATCGTCCCACATACCGAACTGCGGCATCGCTTTCAAAAAATTTTGCAGCACAGGTTCAGCCCTGTCATGCGAGGCTCTGTACCACAATCCCCACTCGCTGTAATAATCCACTTCTCTTGTATACCACGCATCGCCCGTCCACAACATAAAAGCCGCTTTTTCTTTAGCCATGGTTTCAAAAATGGATGAATCGCCGCCGTAAGATCTGCCCGGGCGATCATATTCCGGCTGGTTGGTGTACGCACAACCACCTGTAAGAAAACTGAAATCAGGTGCGGGTTTGCGCCACTGCCAAAGATCTTTGGTTGTAAGTTTTCCTGCTTTAATAAAAATCTTTTTCAGTGCATTAACAGCTTCTATTTCGTAATTGTAAGTTGTGTTTATGTCCAACCCGCCGACAGTGAATTGTACAGGATTAAATTCATTGCCCAATTCGCCCTTATACAATTTTTGTTTGGCTAATTTTTTATCCGTGCCTTCTTTCCAATAACGAATGCTGATTTTCGAAATATCCGGTGTCGGTTCGCACCAAACTTTCGCATCACGCAATTCTACCGGCCCCAGCATAGGCCCCGAAACAAAACCGCTTTGCGAAAAAGAACTGATGCATAGGGCACCGGTAATAAAAGCGAGTATAATTTTTTGCAGCATAAAAAAACATTTGGTGCGTAAAGGTAGGTTTTGAGGAAATTAAAAATAAATATTCTGTACGGGTAATTAAAACAAAAAATCCCGTTCAATAAAGAACAGGATTTTTTATTATTAATTGATATTATTATTTCATCATTTGCTTGGCCTCGATGCTGAGCGTAGCATGCGGCACCGCTCTTAACCTGGCTTTGTCTATCAACTTACCGGTAACACGACATACGCCATAGGTCTTATTCTCAATACGCATCATGGCTTTTTCCAGGTGATCGATGAAAGTAATCTGGCGACTGGCCATTTGGCTGAGCTGCTCACGTTCCATACTGATACCGCCGTCTTCCATTGTCATGTAACGTGCATCTTCCATATCGCCCGATTCGTCTTTGCGGGTTATAAGCCCCTGCAAATAGTTCAACTCTTTTTTCGCGGCTTCTAATTTTTTTGAAATGATTTCCCTGAATTCAGTAAGGTCTGAGTCTGAATAACGCATAGTAGGTCCTGAGTATTCTTGTGCTTTATTATCTAAAACAGATTTTGTAAACTCCGGTTCATACCGCACCGATTTGCTGGTTGTAGTTTTGGGTATTACTACTTTACCGGCTTTTACTTCGGGTTGCTTTTTAGGCTTCGGCGGCGGCACATTAGTTACAGGCTTAAATACAGGCTTGGAACTTACGGCGGCCTTCACCGGCGGCTTAACTGCCGGAGGTTGGGGTTGTACTACAGGTACAGGCTTCTTTACTTCGGGCTTTTTCACAATAATAGGTTGCGAAACCTTTTTTGGGGCCGGTTTCGGGGCCGGTTTTTTTTCAAGAGGTTTTTTAGCAACAGGTTTTACTGCAGGCTTTTTAGCAGCTATTTTTTTAGCAACGGGCTTTGCGGCGGGTTTTTTAGCCACCGGCTTCTTATTAGCCACCGGCTTCTTATTAGCGGCAGGTTTTGCCGCAGGCTTTTTAGCAACTGCTTTTTTAACAGCCGGCTTTTTAGCGGCCGGTTTCTTCTTTGTTGGCATACGTTAACCTTTTTTTGAAACAATCACTTTTAATAAAACATCATTCACTTCAATTTCAGTACCACCTTCTAATTCGGGCACTATTTCTACTTTTTCTGCCAGAATTTCGGCGCAAATATAGTCGTTATACTGAACCAAAGAGTCTTTTAATCCATTAATGGCAGTCACTTTAACAAGAATTCTGTCAGTAAGCTCAAAACCCGTGTCTTTGCGGATTTTCTGAATACGATTCACGAATTCTCTTGCATTACCCTCCTGTTCAAGCTCGGGTGTTACGGTAATGTCCAGCGCCACAGTAAGACTTCCCTTGTTGGCCACCGTCCATCCGGGTATATCCTCGCTGCTTATCTCCACATCGGTAATTTGCAATAGTACAGGTTCGCTATCAATTAGCAAATTATATTGACCTTCTTTTTCTAACCTGGAAATGTCATCCTGTGTAAATTGTGCTAATGCTGCCGATACGGCTTTCATTTTAGGGCCTAGTTTTTTGCCCAAAGCCACAAAATTGGGTTTGATTTTTTTACTGATAAACCCGTCCGTTTCCGTCAGGTATTGTATTTCCTTAATGTTCACCTCACTTTTTATCAAATCCTCTATTTTTTTCAATTGTTCTTTCATACGCGGATTAAGAACCGGAATCAATACTTTTTGAAGCGGTTGACGAACTTTCAGGCTCTCTTTTTTCCGTAGCGATAAAATAAGTGAGGAGACATCCTGCGCCAGTTGCATTCTTTCCTCCAATGATTCATCAATAGCCCCCCCCAAAGGGGGATTTGTAGACGCCCCCGCTATTATAGTAGGAAAATCTATATGGTGTACTGATTCTACTTTAGTACCATCTGCATTTTTAAATCTTTCTGTTATTTCATTCAGGTTCTGAAAAATTACATCACTGAAAAACGGCGAGATCGGAGCAACCAGCCTTGTGATTGTTTCAAGGCATTCATATAAAGTTTGATAAGCGCAAATTTTATCCTGCTCGTACTCGCCTTTCCAAAACCGGCGGCGGCACAAACGTACATACCAATTGCTTAAATGCGAATCGACGAAGTCTTCAATATAGCGTCCCGCCTGCGTCGGTTCATAATCATCCATAGCGGCGTTTACATTTTTTATCAATGTATTTAAAGAGGAGAGAATCCAGCGATCTATTTCGGGTCTTTCCAAGAGCGGTATATATTTTTCTTTAAATGCGAAGCCGTCAACATTGGCATACAAAGAAAAAAACTGGTACGTATTATAAAGCGTACCGAAGAATTTGCGCTGGACTTCCTGTATACCGGCAATATCAAATTTTAAATTATCCCACGGCGATGCATTGGTAATAAGGTACCATCTTGTAGCATCGGCGCCGTATCTATTAATGGTTTCAAACGGATCGACTACATTGCCGAGACGCTTACTCATTTTATTGCCGTTCTTATCCAGCACCAAGCCGTTACTTACAACAGTTTTGTACGCTACACTTTCATACAACAAAGAAGAGATGGCATGTAAAGTATAAAACCATCCTCTTGTTTGGTCTACACCTTCGGCAATAAAATTGGCCGGATATAATTCTTCAAAACTTTTTATACCTGCCGGCAGTTTAAAAGGATACTTATCTCCTTTCTTTACTTTTTCATAATCCAATCCCCATTGAGCATAGGGCATTGCCCCGCTGTCGAACCAAACATCAATAAGATCAGGCACACGTTTCATGGGTTTGCCCGAATCACTTACTAATATTATATCGTCGACAAAGGGTTTGTGTAAATCTAAAGCCTTCCCTAAATCCCCTCCCAAGGAGGGGACTTTTGAAAACCCTGCGTTATACGATTTCTTCACTTCATTTTGAAGTTCTTCGATTGTGCCAATACATTTTTCTTCTTCACCGTCTTCGGTTTTCCAAATAGGTAATGCTGTGCCCCAATAGCGGCTGCGGCTAAGATTCCAATCCACCATATTTTCCAGCCAATTGCCAAATCTTCCTTCGCCGGTGCTTTTGGGTTTCCAGTTGATGGTTTTATTCAGCTCAACCATTTTATCTTTTACAGCGGTTGTTTTTATAAACCATGCATCCAAAGGGTAATAAATAATGGGTTTATCGGTACGCCAGCAGTGCGGATAATTGTGCTCGTATTTTTCTACTTTAAACGCCCTGTTCTCTAATTTTAATTTTACGGCTATGTCAACGTTTACATCCACATAATCTTTTTCATCTTTGTAATTTTTTACATACCGATTGCTGAACTCGCCAACGCCATCCACAAACTTTCCTTGTTTATCAACCAGCGTTAAAATACCGAGGTTGTTTTTTTTACCAACACGAAAGTCATCGGCGCCAAAAGCCGGCGCTGTATGAACGATACCGGTACCGTCTTCAGTTGTAACAAAATCGGCGAGAATAACTTTAAACGGTTCAGCACCGGGAGTTATCTCCTGTATTTTTTCTAAGGTATTTGCTTCGGAGGGAAGGAGTTGTTCGTATGTACAGCCTTCAAAATCTTTTCCTATAAAAGTTGCGATAACTGAATAAGGAAGATTCTTGCCGTCATTTTTATAAGAACTGAAATCTGTATTCTCATTCTCCGGTTTAAAATATTTACTTACCAATGCTTTTGCAAGAATTACATTTATTGGTAAATGCGTATACGGATTAAAAGTTTTTACCAAAGCATAATCAATATTTGGTCCAACTGTCAATCCTAAATTAGAAGGCAAAGTCCACGGAGTAGTTGTCCAAGCCATCAAATAAACATCGCCTTCAATATTTTCAATTTTTATTTTTCCATTATCAATTAAGCGAAACATTACTGTTGCACTCGTATCCTTCACATCTTTATAAGTTCCCGGTTGATTTAATTCATGTGAACTTAAACCTGTACCGGCCGCAGGTGAATAAGGCTGTATGCTTACACTTTCGTACAGTAATCCTTTTTTATATAATTGGCTCAGCAGGTACCAAATCGTTTCGATGTATTCATTCTTGAAAGTGATATAGGGATCATTTAAATCAACCCAATAACCCATCTTGCGGGTTATATCATCCCATTTGTCTTTGTAGCGTAATACCGCTTCCCTGCATTTTTTATTATAGTCTTCTACCGAAATTTTTTTACCGATATCTTCTTTTGTAATGCCCAATTCTTTTTCTACACCCAATTCAATAGGTAAGCCATGTGTATCCCAACCACCTTTGCGGTTTACACGAAAACCCTTCATGGTTTTATAGCGGCAAACAATATCCTTCAGCGTACGGGAAATAACATGATGAATACCGGGCATACCATTGGCGCTGGGCGGGCCTTCGTAAAAAACAAAGGGTTCGGCGCCTTCACGCAGCTCGATACTTTTTTCAAAAGCACGGTTTTCATTCCATTTAGCAAGTACTTCCTGCTCAATAGAAGGGAGATTTAAACCTGAAAATTCTTTGTATTTGGCACTCATAAAGTGTGTATCCTGTCTGATTTTTAAGGGGGCAAAGGTAAGGAAAAGCCCCCGTGGTTTACAACAAAAAACCACCTCGTAATGAGGTGGTCCGGAAGTTTCTGAAAGAAGTTTTACTATTTATTGAATCATTTACTAACCAACGTTATTTAAAAATTCTTTGTCCCGCTGTACGTATAGCGGAATGTATAGAAACGTTGCTCATTGATTTTTACGGCGTCCGTCGCTGTGGCGGATGGTGTAATGCCTCCTTTGTAATAATTCAGTATTTCCAACTTCGCATATTTTCCGCCGGCAGTTTTAACTACCACTACGCGACCCGGAATGGGTGTAAGCAAATTATTAGCGCCGTCATAATTGTACCAACTTCTGCCCGAACCCCTTGCAATGGCATAAGAAACGGGATGATTATCTACTTTAAAAACTGAATCTGCCGGCACTGAACTCAATGCATCAAATGTACCCACATATACAAAAGCACCGCCGCTGCCGGGACCGCCAGTTACATTATTTACACGAATAGTAGTACCGGAAAAAGCTAAATCCCATTTTGCAGTTGCCGAATCAGCATTGGAAACCCATTGATTCGTTTCTAAACTGAAGAAAGAATATTTACCTGCACCGAAAGGCTGACCCGACGCAGCTATACCGATTATGGTATCAGCCGGTAAATTTTTTACCGTTACAATTTTACCGCTTACTTCTACAGCAAACGCATTGGGGTTTGCCGGTGGTTGCGGTGTTTCATCTTTTTCACAGGCTGTTAAAACTACGATTGCTGCTAATACTGTTGCCGCTAAAATTCTTTTTGTCATTGTTTGTTTTTTTTGCCCCTATCCCCTAAAGGGGAATAAGGAAAATTAATATTTATTGTGTTTTACTTTTTAAAAGTTTGAATTGTGCACCCAAATAAATAGTCCTGCCGCCAAGGTTGGGTAAATAATTTTTATCCTGATAATTGAATACATTATCCATACCTGCATTCAGGCGAATACCGTTTTGAAATTCTTTACCCGCCGAAAGATTAATAAGCAGGAATCCTTTGGCGAACTCATCGCGGGTATTGTATACGCCGTTGCCGTCGCTGTTGGCTACCGCCCAGCGGCTACGGTAAATAAATCTTGTAGTGGCAAAAAAATTATTTTCGTTTTCATAAGTAAATTTAAGATTGGCCATGTGCCTGCTGCGGTTTGGCAAACCGATATATTCGCTTCGACTGAGAACACGGCTTGTGCCGTTATCATTTCTTGTATACTCATTGCCGGCTTTTACATTTTTCAATTCTTCTTTGTCGGCAGTACGCAGGTATTGATAACCTGAAGAAATTTTTAAAACCTTAACGGGCTGCCAGTTAATTTCCAGTTCCGCGCCTTGTGTAAACCCGTTTTTAATATTTACATAACTGAATATTTGTGCGCCATTTGCATTTGTAGCTACCTGTCGTACATCAATCAGTTCTTCTATATCATTTCTGAAAAAATTAAAATTAGCAGAGAGGTTGTCAGAATAAAAATAGGTGCCGCCTGCATTGATGCCGGTTGAAAACTCAGGTTTCAATTCTTTTAAGCGGTAGAAATCTTCTTTTATTTCCGCAATCAATCCGCGGCTTTGTAATTCAGTAATTATTTTTACGGCATCAATCGTTCCCAATACTGAGTAACCGCCGGCCGCGTTATTGGTAAAATTCAAATACAATTGCCTGAAGTCAGGCGCTTTGAAACCTCTGCCGATACTTGCATTAAACAACAGTTTTTTATTTGCTTTAACCCTTAGCGCCAACTTAGGACTGAATGCAGCGGCAAATAATTTATTATCATCATATCGTAACCCTGCAATCAGTGTAACACTTTCGCAAAGTGCCCAATCGTATTGAGAGAAGGCATATAAAACAGTATTCTGTTTACGACTGCTGAAATCATCGTACCGGGTGGATTGTACCCGGTCTGCGATATAACCGGCGCCAACGCTCAACGTAGCTTTATCAAAATTAAAATCGGTTTGATTTTCGGCGCGGTAAAAATTTTGCCTGAACTCGTCATTGTAACTGCTGTCGGGTCTTTCTTTAAACTTTAATCGTTGCGAGCCGTTGAAAAAAGTTCCGTATAAACGCAGCGATGATTTTATTTTTTGGTTAAAAGCATGTGTAATGATCGGATTAATATTTAAGTCGTTGTTTGCTTCCCTTCCGTAGGAATTGGTTACCGATCCGTTATTACTTACTGCGAATTCCTGTTTAATGTGATCATACGCATGACGAACGGATAAGCCGAATTTTGTTTTGCCGGAAAAATTATAATTAACCTGCGCCCGGTTTGTTAAGCGCCAAATCGGTTGCGGAATTCTGTCGGATGAAAACGGCCGGTAACTGAAGCCGTCATTATAATTTGCATTACTGAAAAACTGCAAATTAAGTTTGTTCACCGTAGTGCTTCCACCCAGGTTAATATCAGAATTTTTAAAAGTATTGTTTCCGGCAGGAGCCGCCCAGCCGTTATCGGGATTACCAAATCCATATCTTACACCCGCAATCAACTGCTTTTTAAAAGATTGATCGGTAATAATATTGATAACACCGGCCATTGCTTCGGATCCGTATAAACTTGATGAAGGGCCTTTTACAATTTCAATTTTGCGAATATTACCAACTGTTAAACGGTTTAAATCCAACACACCGGCCGTGCGTCCTATAAGCGGTTCGCCGTCTATAAGTATTAGTGTATAATCAGGATTTAATCCCTGCATTTGTACACCGGCGCCAAAACCATTGGTAATAAATAAACCGGCCTGTTCCTGTAAAATATCCTTCAATCGTAAAGAACCTGCTTGCAGAATTGTTTTTTGTTTAATGATACGAACAGGCACTGCTACATTACCCAACTTACGTTCGGTGCGGGTAGCTGTAACAACTACTTCATTTAATTCCTTTACCGGTAAACTATCTTCCCGGTCCTGGAAAGATGCGACTTGGCTGAAGGAGCTATTTATAATAAACAGTGTAAGTAAGCTTGTATAAATTTTCGTCATAATTTTCAGTTCCGGATGCAAAGTTTCTTCAGCAATAAAGGAGTTTTATCACAGTAATGTCAAGCGATGTTGTTACTGCATCATTTTACAAACAGGTGACAGATGTATTGACGAAAAACAGAACAGCCACTGACGAGAATCAGCGGCTGTTTCAGAAAAAAACATTTATGACTATTAGTTAATTCGTTTCAATAATAAAAAAAAATTCTTGACACGGAAAAATTCATCCTTCAGAATTTTTTTTACAATAGTGTAGCTGTTTAAGATTCACTTATAAAAACCGGGAGATATTATCTCAACAACAATTCACAAGGCTTTAGCCCCGTATGTTTTTTGAAAGCAGTAGAAAAATGCGATATTGAAGAATAGCCAAGCAGCAATGAAACCTCCGTTACGCTCAATCCTTTTTCGTACAAGAGGTATTTGGCGTGTTCCATCCTTTGGCTTTGGTAAAAATCAAACACCGTGGTACCGAACAACTCTTTAAATCCTTTTTTCAGGTAGCACTCATTGATGGCCACTTTGCGGCTCAGCTCTTTAATAGTAATCGGTTCGCCGATATGCTCTATTAAAACCGCACGGGCTTTTATAATTTTTTCCCTGTCGGCTTCATTAGCCAGGAACTTACAATTTATTACATCAATTTCTTTTTCGCCCATCATACAGTCCAAACTGTACAACAACAACATTTGGGTTTGCGCATTGATGTAAATATTTTCTAAACTGTCAGTGTAGTTATGATTCAACAGGCCTTCCAGTACCATTCTTGTTTTGCCGCAAAGCGGTAACGTTTTACTGAAAGAGGAGACATGTTTGAAGTTCAGAATATCATCGGTTAAGGTATTATTAGCCTTGCTGGTTTTTATAAACCGGCTCAGGTGCGCCGGCGAAAAACGAAAACTCATTACGTCTACGCTGTCAAATTTCTCTACACAGGTTTTTGATGCACTGAATTTACAACGGTCGCATTCGGTATCTTTTTGCTTGCAATACACATTGCCGCTTACACAAAACCGCAGTTCAAAATAATTTTCGGCGGGTTTATTTTTCTCATAGTGATATACCAACATACCTGTATCATCCACATTCCATTGGCTGTTGCGGTGATACCTTTTTATATGGTATTGCACCGAGCCGGGAATCAGGCGTTCTTTTTCGTGCAGCAAAACCAATTGATCCTGCATCAGGTTTTGCTTATGAGCCAAGGCTAATATGTCGGGCGGGTTGTGCATTTCGGACAGCAAATTTACATATCATTGGCGAGAAAACCACATGTCGCGGTGTTAAGATTATGAAACAGGGGCAGGTGCTGCTATTAAATGACATTGCCTACGTCGCTGACCCCGAGTAAGATTTGTGTGCTGCCTCGGGGCTCCGTTCGTCTTTTGTAGTTCCACTGAGCGCCAAATCCGAAGCAACTATAATTGCGAGGTTTTTATCTGCATTACTGTGGCTATACTTTTAGCTCTTTCCTTAGCCATAAAAGCCTTTTCGCCTTCAAAAAGCTCATCCACCGTTTCAAAAAAGTACTTGAGCCAGGTATCAAAATGGCTCTTCTTCAACGGCGATTTTTGGTGCAGGTTCATATGCGGCTGCATGGCATTTTTCCGGTAAGTATCCGATTGAAATAAAATGGAGTCCCAAAAATCAACCAAAACAGGTAAATGATGTTCGAGGTTTATCTTGGCTACATCGGTAAAAAGATAAGATATAGAATCATCTGAGAGTAGTTTTTTATAAAACTCCTGCATCAGCAGTAAAATATCTTCTCTTGATTGTATATCAGTTTTCATTTTCGGTTACTAAGTCATTTAATACTTTCTCAATCCTTTCTTTCAATGAATCATAGTCTGTATACCCGCGGGCAAGCAGGTAAAATTTTGTTTCGCCGGTTTGTATCAATACGGCGGGATAGCCGGTTACATGCAATTGTTTACACAACGTAAATTCGTACTTAGCCTGTTCTTCATATTCCGCACTCTTTAGTTTTTCGTAAAACGCTTCTTCCTGTATGGAATATTTTTCTATTAAATGCCGGTAAGCTTCATCATCACATAAATCTCTTCCTTCATAATGTAAAGCATATTGCAAATCGGCAGCAAACTCTATCTGTCTTTCGGGATAATATTCTTTAAATACTGACATAGCGATGGCCGGTTTCAATGAATCAGGAAACCAATCACTTTCATCGGGATTATTAATATGCCATAAATAATCGGCGCCGAATTTAATACCGGTATGTTCTTCCACCACTTTATACGCTTGCAGAATATAATCGGCCGTTGTGCTGATGGGTTTTGGTTTATCACTTATAATCATACCCCCACTCAATACTTCAAACTCTATTTTGCTTTTATATTCTTCGGCAATACGTTTTATTACCGGGCTGAAACCATAGCACCAGCCGCAGTAGGCATCGTAACAGTAAATAATTGTGGGGGACATATTATAATAAAGAAATATCGAAATGAGAATAATTGCTTTTCAATTACAGCAAACAGTTTAATGCGCATCCAACCAATTTTTTCCTTCACCGCATTCCGCAATTACAGGCACGCCGTTGGGTAATGGCAAAGCTATTTGCATATTCTCAATAATCAACGGTTTTAATTCTTTTACTTCTTCTATCAACGCATCAAATACCAATTCATCATGTACCTGCAAAAGCATTTTACTTTTCATTTTCTCTTTCTTCATGGCGGCATGTACTTTTTGCATGGCCAATTTTATCATATCGGCGGCACTGCCCTGTATGGGACTGTTGATGGCATTACGTTCTGCAAAGCCGCGTACGGTAAAATTGGATGAATTAATATCTCTGAGCCAACGCTTACGCCCCATCAATGTTTGTACATAGCCGTTTTCTCTTGCAAAGTTGATGGTATCATCCATGTATTTTTGAATATTGGCAAATTGTATTTTATAATTATCAATAATCTCTTTGGCTTCCGTTCTGGATATGCCGAGGTTCTCGGCCAAACCAAAGGCGCCTTGCCCGTAAATGATTCCGAAGTTTACACTCTTGGCTTTGTAACGCATTTCTTTTGTTACATCCGCTTCATTTATATTATACACTTTAGCAGCCGTAGCGGTATGAATGTCTTTGCCGCTTTTAAAAGCTTCGCACATGGCCGGGTCATTACTAATAGCAGCTACAATACGCAATTCAATTTGTGAGTAATCTGCAGACAATAAAACATATTTATCATCTCTCGGTATAAATGCTTTTCTTATTTCCCTTCCTCTCTCACTTCGTACTGGAATATTTTGCATATTGGGATTGTTACTTGCCAACCTTCCCGTTACGGCTACTGCTTGCGCGAATGACGTGTGTACACGACCGGTTTTTTTATTTATCAACAGCGGCAATGCATCTACATAGGTTGATTTGAGTTTTGTCAGCTCCCTGAAAGCAAGTATATCGGCAACGATAGGATTATTAGCCGCTAATTTTTGTATTACGTCTTCACCCGTTGCGTATTGACCTGTTTTCGTTTTTTTTGCTTTGGGGTCTAATTGTAATTTTTCAAACAGTACTTCGCCCAATTGTTTTGGCGAAGCCAGGTTGAATCTTACACCGGCTTGCTTGTACACGCTTTCTTCCGCAGTCTTCGCTTCTCTTTCCAGTTCTTTTGAATAATCATTCAAAAAGCTTTCGTCAATTTTTATTCCTTCAAATTCCATGTCCACCAATACTTTGACCAGCGGGTTTTCTACTTCATAAAAAACTTTCTCTACATCCTTTTCTTTCAACTGCGGAAGCAAAATATGTTTCAGTTGCAAAGTAATATCAGCATCTTCGGCGGCATAGTCTTTTATTTTTTCTACCTCCACATCACGCATAGTACCCTGGCCCTTACCCTTTTTACCAATCAGTTCTTCTATATGTACCGGTTCGTAACCCAAATACTGAGAGCTTAATATATCCATACTTCTCTTGCCATCCGGCTCTATTACATAATGCGCCAGCATTGTATCAAATAAATTTCCTTTCAATTCCGTGCCGTACCATTTCAATACCAGCAAATCATATTTAATGTTTTGACCAATCCAGTTTTTGGATTCATCTGCAAATAATTTTTCAAAATGTTTCAGAATCTTTTTTGTTTCATCCTGCTTAGCGGGGCAGGGAACATAATAACCCTCATGGGGCTTAACGGAAAAACTAAGTCCTACCAATTCACAATCATTGGCATCAATACCGGTCGTCTCTGTATCAAAACAAATTTCTTTTGCTGATTGAAGAACAGTTATGAGTTCTTTTATTTTCTCCGGTGTATCGACTAATATATAATTATGCGGTGTGTTGTTTATGTTTTTATCAGCCGCAGTATTATCTGCATAAGCAGAAAAATCTGAAACTTCATCCTTTTCATTATCTGACTTCTGACCTCTGACCTCTGACTTCTGACCGGGAACTATATTTCCAAATAAATCTGTCTGCACGCCCTGCGCCATTTCTTTTTCAACTACTCCTTTTTTTGATGCGGCGGCCGGTATGCTTTCTCCCAATACTCTTTGTGCTATCGCCCTGAATTCCAACTCGGCAAATACTTCTTTCAGCACATCTTTATTATACTCAGCGAGCCTGAAATCTTCTTCATGAAATTCTACCGGAACATTTGTTATAATCGTCGCCAGCTTTTTACTCATTATCGCCAAGTCTTTTCCCGCAGCAATTTTTTCACCAATTTTTCCTTTAATATTGCCGGCATTAGCCACTACATTTTCCAATGTTCCGAACTCGGCTAATAGCTTAGCCGCTGTTTTTTCTCCCACACCCGGTATGCCCGGTATATTATCTACCGCGTCGCCCATCAAACCCAATATATCTATCACTTGGTCTACCTCTTTTATATTCCACTTGGTACATACTTCTTCAGGGCCCATTATTTCTACATCGCCGCCCTGGTAACCGGGTTTATAAATTTTTATTTTCTTCGTTACTAATTGACCGTAATCTTTATCGGGTGTAACCATATATACTTCATACCCTGCCTTCTCGGCCTGTTTCGCCAATGTGCCTATCACATCATCGGCTTCGTAGCCATCCAGTTCCATTACCGGAATGTTGAAACCCTCTACAATTCTTTTTATATCCGGTATAGCAATGATTAAATCCTCGGGGGCTTCCTGCCGATTGGCTTTATACTCCGCAAAGTCGGTATGTCTTTCGGTAGGTGCATGTGTATCAAAGCAAACGGCTATATGACTTGGCTTTTGCTTGTTAATCAGATCTACCAGTGTATTGGTAAATCCAAACTGTGCATTGGTGTTTTTTCCTTTACTTGTTAATCGCGGACTGCGAATGAGTGCATAATAGGCCCTGAAAACAAGCGCCATCGCATCGAGTAAGAAAAGTTTTTTGTCTGACATGCTGCTAAGGTAAGCACCTTAAAGACTGTACCCAAAGGAGAAATTATTTTTTATTAACCGGAGGCACACGGTTTTTGCTGCTCCGCATCGGGGTTCTGCAGCAGCCCGGTTTAAATAGTTTTGGGAACAGCACTGTACCTGCTTTCATTTACCCGGAGTGAAAACATCAAGAAATTTTTATAAAACCGCGATAAAAAAAGAAACCCCGGAATTTCTTCCGGGGCCTGATTATACTAACTGCTTTGCTTTGAGAAAACTACTAGTTGATCGTCAATTTCAATGCACTTGAAGGCTCTTGCTTTTCAACAAATGTTTGCTGAGCGGCAGAAACCGGCTGAGTTGTTTGTCCTAAATATTTTTCAGGATTTTCAACAGGCACTGTTCCGGTCATCACTACGGCGCTGTTATTAGTTGAAACATTAGCATCAACTACAGCTTTGTCTTTGTGAATGAAGTTCAGGTAAAGTGCGAAGAAGAGAAGGTTAAACGCAAAGAAATTTACGATTTTACGGACACGACGTTTCATGATATTAGATTTTATTTTGGTTTTACAATATTGGATCAACTCGGTTTTCACAGCTAAAGTATGCACCCGTGGCATTACCGTCAAGTAATAAAAACAAATTTTGGATAAAATAGGTGGATTCACTTTGCCGCCGCTCGTAAAAATACGAGTTTGGATTATTTTTTCATCTCCTCGAGCTTCTTTTGCAGTCTAAACATCTCATCTCTAAGCCGGGCGGCTTCCATAAAATCCAGGTCCTTCGAAGCTTTTTCCATCTCCTTTTTTGTTTTACTGATAGCCTTCTCTACCTTGGGTATGGTAATATATTCTTCCGGGTCTTCGGCAGCAATGGTTATAAAATCTTCGCCCGGAGCTATAGCGTAAGGATTTGCCGGATCATATCCTTTTATATCCAACACAGATGTTTGCGCAAATACATCCTTGGTCGATTTAATAATAGTTTTTGGCGTGATGCCGTGTTCAATATTCCAGGCTATTTGTTTTTCGCGACGGCGATAGGTTTCATCAATTGTTTTTTTCATGCTGTCCGTCATTTTATCCGCATAAAAAATAACAAGGCCATCAACATTTCTTGCGGCTCGTCCGGCAGTTTGAGTCAGGCTTTTTTCATTTCTTAAAAACCCTTCTTTATCTGCATCCAAGATAGCAACTAATGAAACCTCGGGTAAATCCAATCCTTCACGCAACAGATTGACGCCAACCAACACATCTATTTCGCCCAACCTCAATTGACGAAGTATCTCTACCCGTTCCAATGTATCTACTTCACTGTGTATGTATTTTGATTTAATATTAATACGCCCCAAATATTTATCCATCTCCTCCGCCATTCTTTTGGTTAATGTAGTTACCAACACCCTGTCGCCTCTTTTTACCCTGTCATCAATTTCATCCAGTAAATCATCTATCTGGTTTACAGATGGCCGCACTTGAATTGGCGGATCCAATAAACCGGTGGGGCGCACAACTTGTTCTACTACCACACCGCCCGTTCTTTCCAATTCAAAATCGCCCGGAGTAGCCGAAACAAAAATAGTTTGATTAAGCAAACTTTCAAACTCATGAAAATTCAACGGGCGGTTATCCAAAGCGCTGGGTAAACGAAATCCGTAATCAACCAATACTAATTTCCGGCTTCTGTCACCGCCATACATGCCGCTTACCTGCGGTATGGTTTGATGGCTTTCGTCTATTATACACAAAAAATCTTTTGGAAAATAATCCAGCAAACAGAAGGGCCTTGTACCGGGACTTCTTCTGTCAAAAAAACGTGAGTAGTTTTCTACACCATTGCAATAACCCAGCTCACGAATCATTTCTATATCATAATTCACTCTTTCACTCAGCCGTTGCGCTTCAATATATTTACCCGTCTTTTTAAAATATTCTACCTGCAAAGCCAGTTCATCCTGCATTTCATATAAGATTTGCTGCATCATTTCTTTTGGCGCTATATATAAATTGGCCGGGAAAATAGCTGCGTTTTCCAATACACCGGTTCTCTTGTTTGTATGCACATCAATACTTTCTATTTCTTCTATTTCATCGCCAAAAAAAGTAATACGATAGCCGTAGTCAACATAAGGCAGATTTATATCAACCGTATCGCCTTTAACTCTGAATGTTCCGCGGGTAAATTCTATGGTGGTTCTTGAGTACAATGAATTGACCAAGGCATGCAAAAATCCCTGTCGTGAAATAGTCTGCCCTTTTTGAATACGGATAATGCCGTTTTCAAATTCCACGGGATTTCCTATACCGTAAATACAACTTACACTTGCCACTACAATTATATCACGCCTGCCGCTCAATAATTCTGCTGTAGCCTGCAGTCGCAGCTTATCCAGTTCTTCATTAATACTTAAATCTTTTTCAATATACACATCGCTAACGGGCATGTAGGCTTCCGGTTGGTAATAATCATAGTAGCTTACAAAATAACCCACGGCATTGTCAGGAAAAAATTGTTTGAACTCGCCATATAATTGCGCCACTAATGTTTTATTATGTGTAAGTACTAATGTGGGTCTTTGTGTATTTTGAATAACATTGGCGATGGTAAATGTTTTACCGCTGCCGGTAACACCCAGCAGTGTTTGGTATTTTTCGCCATTTAATATGCCATTGGTTAAATGCTCTATTGCCTGCGGCTGGTCGCCGGCGGGTTGGTAATCCGTATAAAGTTTGAATGAAGACATGTACTGCAAATTAATAAATCCGGCAGTGAAGTGTATATTAATTAAACGGATGCAGAAATATTTTTAAAAGATACTTATACAAGTCAAACTTTTCTTTTTATATATTCCGAATAATCGGGCAAAACAATTTCGTATTCTTGGTGCATCAGCGGTGAAGTAAGAATAAAATCGGCGGTAGCTCTGTCGCAGGCAATAAGAATATTCCAGGTTACCGCTACCCGCAACAGCGCTTTTATATCCGGGTCATGCGGTTGAGCTTCCATCGGGTCCCAAAAAAAAATCAATACATCTAATTTTCCCTCGGCGATAGCAGAGCCAATTTGCTGATCGCCGCCCAAGGGGCCGCTTAAAAATTTTGTTACCGATTGGTCCAGCGCATTTTCTAAAAGCTGCCCTGTTGTACCCGTAGCGAATAATTGATGTTTTGCCAAAACGGTTTTATTATACACAGCCCATTCAATCAGTTCCCGTTTTTTATTATCATGCGCCACCACGGCAATTCTTTTGCGGCTGTTCAGCTTTCTTATATTCATAATATTCATAAATAAAATTAATTGTTTAAAACTACAACGCCCTGCTGTAATAGCAAGGCGTTGAAAGAGTGAAAGTAGTTTTATTATTTAAAATCCGCTTTTACTGTAATCTTCGGTTCAGCAGAAACTTTACCGGCGCCTACCGCCGGGCCATCTACTGCATAATCGGCCAACTTAACCGCAAAAGCAGTAGTTGTATTAATTTTCTTTTTACCTGCAACCGCAATCGTTGCTGTAGTATTTACTTTTTGTGTTTTACCGTGAATAGTCAAATCACCTTCCACATTGGCAGTATATGTACCCGGTTTTTTAAAGTTTACATCAGCCAGGTTGGTAATCTTACCTTTGAAAGTAGCTTTAGGAAATTCATCAGAGTTCATCCAGCCGGCGCTGTTAAAATGCTCCTGAATTTTAGGATTGCCGAATGCAAAACCTTTAACGGTAGCTTCAAACATAACATCGCCGGTTTTAGTATCCAACGCAGCTATTACTGTTTTGTTTTCCGCTTTCGGAAGAGCGTCAAGAGCCGTTGTAGCGTCGAATGCTACAGTAGCGGATGTTGTTGTTTTCTTTTGCGCAAAACCCGCAGTCGCGGTCAGCATAAGAGCAACAATAAGGTGTGTTTTTTTCATTGTGTTGTTTTTTTTAATTGTTAAAGAATTATAATCAGCATCAATATTTTTTATCCAGGGTACTGCGTTTAAAAGTAATAGCAGTAACGTCAAGAATATCGCTGTGCTCGCCGCCATCACAAGAACCCTTTATAGCAACACTATCACCTTCTTTTAAATCTTTTACTTCCCCCAGCGATTGTTGCTGAAAAGCAAAGTTGATGTATGAACCGTTGGTGGTATCAATGAATTTTACATTGAGCGTATTACTGTCTACCTCTTCTACTTCTGATATCCTCCCGGTAACTATAATAATTTTTTCCCTGTACTTTTTATTGGCGCTGCTGTCGCCGGTTTCAAATGATTTAATAAACGGCAATGCGTCTACCGTATAATCGGCTTTACCCGATTTCGTATCGCCGTACTCCTCCGTCATTACATTTTTATAAATAAAAGACCCTGCGCCAAACAATATCAACCCCGCCATACCGTATACTAATTCTTTAGGAGCCTTGAAATAAACAAATAAACCGGTTATTACCAATACAAACGAAGCAGCCGCGGCAATATACAAGCCTATATCAAAAGCAGCATTTGCATTACCCGAGTTTTTTATGTAAAAATAAAAAAGCACGGCGATGGTAATACCCGCAATGCCCGCAGGAAAATAGATGCCGGCAAATTTCATTTGCTTCTTTATCGAATTATATAAACCAATCAGCCCGGCCGCTATTGCGGCAATTAACACTACATATCCTTCCGGGTTATTATATCCCTTGTAAGACAGCGAAGCTGATTCGTGCCACCAAGGCAGAAAAAAACTAATAATCAGTAAAAGAGAAGATATAATAGCTGCAATATGCATGTTTAAATTTTAACCGGCGGCGCTGAAAGCAACTACTCTAAGCAAAACTCCTGCCGAATGTGTTTTATATTTTTGAAAGTCAAATATACAGTGTCGAAACATTGAATAGCTCTTTTATTTGTGAAATTTATGCTAACAAGAAAAAACCGGGCGCATTTCTAATTATTTCTCTTGCCCCCATCCCCGGCGTGTAGGGCTAAAGGGGCCACAACTCCTAAAACGAAAATCGCTATTATACTCAGGTTGTACCGGTATTGGATAGCTTAAAACAATCCGAAATGCACCCAAAAAAACCGTCCCGATAATATCGAAACGGTTTGTATTTACTAACCCACATTAGTATTTTATGAAGCCTGCATTTCCTTTATTTTCTCTCTTATCTTACCTTCTATTTCATTGGCCATTTCGGGGTTATCAATTAGCAATTGCTTTACTGAATCACGGCCTTGCCCCAACTTGTCTGTATTATAACTGTACCAGCTTCCGCTTTTTTGTACAATACCCAGCTCAACACCCATGTCCACAATCTCGCCGGTTTTAGAAATGCCTTCTCCGAAAATTATATCAAACTCAGCCTGCCTGAAAGGAGGCGCCACTTTATTTTTAACCACTTTTACTTTTACGTGGTTACCTACCGCTTCTTCTCCGTCTTTCACTTGGGTCATACGGCGAATATCCAAACGTACCGAAGCATAAAACTTCAATGCATTACCGCCGGTAGTAGTCTCCGGGTTACCAAACATCACCCCTATTTTTTCGCGAAGCTGGTTAATGAATATGCAAATCGTATTTGTTTTAGAAATAGTAGCCGTCAACTTACGCAATGCCTGGCTCATCAGCCTGGCATGCAATCCCATTTTACTGTCACCCATTTCACCTTCCAATTCGCTTTTGGGTACCAACGCAGCTACGGAGTCAATAACTACTACGTCCAACGCACCGGAAAGAATTAAACGATCGGCAATTTCCAAAGCCTGCTCGCCGTAATCGGGTTGCGATATTAAAAGGTTGTCTATATCCACACCCAATTTTTGTGCATAAGCGCTGTCAAAAGCATGCTCCGCATCTATAAAAGCACACATACCGCCTTTTTTTTGCGCTTCGGCAATTACATGCGTAGCAATGGTTGTTTTACCGCTCGATTCAGGTCCGTAAATTTCAATTACCCTGCCACGCGGTAAACCGCCAATACCCAGTGCGGCATCCAATCCTATAGAACCGGTAGAGATTACTTCCTGTTCTACCACTCCTTTTTCATTCATCATCATTACGCTGCCTTTGCCAAAATCCTTGTCAATTTTGTCCATCGTCAGCTTAAGTGCTTTCAGCTTTTCGCTGTTATTATTGGTTGACATGTCGGTTGTTTTTTCTGTTTTTGCCATTGCTCAAAGTTAGGGTTATGTAATTGCCGTGCTAAAAATTTAATTCACAATCAAAACTAATGTATTTAGTAATTGCCCGCTAATTTTTTTGGAAAAATATTTTTTTGTTATGATTCCACGCGGAGGAGCAGAGGTCGCTGAGAATAAAAGCATTGGCTATCGACCTCTGCCGACCCGGCTCCTCTGCGTTCAAAATTTTTTTTATGACCGGGCTTCAGTTTTCGATAATTCCGGGGCATATGAGGGTGGGGTTATGCAGGCTGTACATTAATTTTAACTAAACAAAATTCTTTATTAGCTTTTACTTCTCATTTTTAACTGCGATATTTGCCTTCTAAATTTAATATATGAAAAAATTGTTTTTTCTATGCGCCGGCTTTCTTGCCGCTTTATCTGTAACTGCACAGGAACCCGCCCCCGCCGTACCCGGCGCTGTATACGGTTCAGTTTCAGCCTTGGACAAGGCGATTGTTAATGTAAACGACCTGGAGAAAAAAATTGGTACTAAAAAATACGAAGGACAAGTACAAGGCAAAGTAGTAGAAGTATGCCAAGCCATGGGCTGCTGGGCCAAGTTGCAAAAAGATGACGGTACCACGGTAATGATAAAAGTAGTGGATCATCAATTTGCCATGCCAATGGATATTGTAGGCAAAACAATTGTTGCGGAAGGCGAAGCCACAAAAAAAGAAACATCCGTGAAGCAACTGAAACACTATGCCGAAGATGCCGGTAAGAGTAAAGAAGAGATTGAAAAAATAACCGAGCCCAAAAAAGAAGTGCTGATGATGATAAAGGGCGTGAAAGTGGTAAGCTAATTTTATAAGATTATTAAACTGTAAAAAATCCCGATGCACGTCTTGGTATCGGGATTTTATATTACCATTACGAAAAGCTGTTTCAGCTTTTCAACTGTACCTTTACGCCCAATGCCTGCTTTTAATAAATATGATACGCTGAACTTGCTTTCGAAGCTTACGCTGCGCAGGGCCTGGAACGGAATAAAAGTGCTGAGCAGTTACCAAATAAGTAAGTGGTTTAAAAAACCCGTGCAATGGGGCCTGCCCGTTTCCATTTCTTTTGAACCTACTACAAGTTGTAACCTGCGCTGCCCCGAATGTCCCAGCGGTTTAAGAGCTTTTACAAGACCTACCGGCATGTTGCAAAAAGATTTTTTTACCGAAACTATTGATCAGCTTTATAAAGAACTCCTCTACCTCGTTTTTTATTTCCAGGGCGAACCTTATCTTAACCCGCAGTTTTTAGATATGGTAAAATATGCTTCGCAAAAAAAAATCTATACCGCTACTTCTACCAATGCGCATTATTTAACTGATGATAATGCCAAAAGAACCATTGAAAGCGGTTTGGACCGGTTGATTATTTCCATTGACGGCACTACGCAGGATGTATACCAACAGTACCGCGTAGGCGGACAATTGAACAAAGTAATAGAAGGCGCCAAAAATATAGTGAAGTGGAAAAAGGAAATGAAAAGCAAAACACCTTTTGTTGTTTTTCAGTTTTTGGTAGTAAAACCAAACGAACATCAAATAGAAGATGTAAAGCAGTTAGCCAAACAAATCGGCGTAGATGATGTATGGTTTAAAACAGCCCAGATATATGATTATGAAAAAGACCCCAACAACCTAATACCTGCGGCGGATAAATACAGCCGTTACCGTAAAACAGAAACCGGTTACGAATTCAAAGGCAAATTGGCCAACCATTGCTGGCGCCTGTCGCATGACCCGGTAATTACTTGGGACGGTTTGGTAGCCCCCTGTTGTTTTGATAAAGATGCGCAACATAAATTGGGCGACCTGAAACAAACAAGCTTCAAAGAAATTTGGCAGAACGAGAAGTACAAAAAATTTCGTTCGCAAATTTTACAGGGAAGAAAAAACATCGATATCTGCAGCAATTGCAGCGAAGGAACAAAAGTTTGGAGTGATTAACATAGCAAAGGTTGTTGGTATGCAGCGCAGCTAAAGGGAGTGGGGTACCAACAACCAAAGTGCCCTGTAGTAAAAATAGGAAGGGTTGTTGGTAGGCAAAGCACATGGCCAAGCCTCATACCAAAAACGGCGTAAGATAGTTAGAGTTGTTGGTAGACAAGGCACATGGCGGGGCCTCATACCAACAAAGGTATAGTGACCGAATATTAGCGGTAGTTGTTTTCGTCAATTTAATTTCTCGTCAACAAAGCCATTAATATTCCTATTGCTATTGTCAAAGCTAATTCCAATGCCGAAAATGTTCTTTTTTTCTACTGTAAATTTCAAAGCGTATTCTTTGTCTTTGATTTGCTTTAAAGCCTCTGCACTCAAATCATCTTTCTTGCTAAATTTAAATTCAACAATATATAATTTGTCTGAAAACCTTATGACAGCGTCAATGCGTCCATTACTCGTAGTCTCCTCTGATAAAATTTCAAAACCAAGTAGTTTTAAAATAAGATGAACATTTGAGTGGAAATATCCTTCTTGTGTCTTGGCTATGAAATAAGAAACTGAGGCTAAAATGCTTTTTAAAATTGCGATAAAGCCTGGAATGTTATGAGTGATTAGTTTATATCTTAGCTCTTGATAGGGAATAAGAGCGTCTTCATAGTCATAGATTGTTTTAGTATAGTCAATCATCTGAACTAATTCATTTTTGATATGTTGTGTTGTACTTACAAGATATGAGGTGTCTTCTCCTTTAGAATTTTTGTCAAGATATTTTTGATTGTCATTAAGATATTTTTTAAAACCGTCTAAAGCCACAAGTAATGCATCTGGGGGTTGCGAATTTGTGAGGAATTAAATGTTCAAAATAAAATTGATCTTCAATATTTCCGTGAATACTTATCAGAAAATCCATTAAAAAATTGCCATCCTTGAGTTTGTAAATTCCCCATTGTCGTTGTTTGTGTGTCGACCAGAAAAAGGAATTTATATGTTCAATGCGATTTGAAAAGAAGTCAAATAGATATTTTTCTATTTTTTTGATTTTATCCATTAAAAGAATGCTTGTCGTTTTGCCATAGCAGCCAATAGCTGTATTTACGCTAAAATACGCTACTCAATAGTCGCAAACAATTTTTTAAAACCTCTTTTCTAATTATTTAAGCCCGTTCAGAGTGTTCGTATAAAGAAAATGAAATAAAAGAAAGCTGTCGTCATGGGGCTTCATCTGCTAACAAAATATTTTAAATCCCCGGTCCGGTTTTAAACATTAATTTTATGGTCCAATAATTCTCTACTATCATGACTTCTCCTTTTAACCTTTCAAAACCCATTGCCATTGGCAGCGACCATGCAGGGTACGATTATAAAGAAAGAATCATTTCTTTTTTAGAAGGCAAGGGATTAGCCTTTACCGATTTCGGAACTCATTCAAGTGATTCAGTTGATTATCCCGACTTTGCGCACCCCGTTGCTACCGCGGTAGAAAAAGACGATGCCGCTTTTGGTATTTTAATTTGCGGCAGCGCTAATGGCGTGGCCATTACAGCTAATAAACACCAAGGTATTCGTGCGGCTATTTGCTGGGGCGAGGAGCTGGCGCAATTGTCGAGAGCTCATAACAACGCCAATATAATTTGCCTGCCCGCCCGTTTTGTACGCGAAGGTGATGCGGAGAAAATGGTGCAACTGTTTATGACCACTTCTTTTGAAGCCGGGCGTCATAAAAACCGGGTGGACAAAATAGCCTGCGTCTGATTTATTTTTACCAATTATAAAAATAGAATGGTGCCCAAACATTTTTCACTTATGTTTGGGCATAATATTTAAATAAAGAATATGAAAAAAATAGTTTTTATTTTATTCCTTTTGCCTGCCGTATTTGCAACGGCGCAAAAAAACGTGCAAACTAAATTTGCTAAAACAATTACGGTTGCCGATTTGAAAAAACATTTATACGCGGTAGCCGGTCCCGAAATGCAGGGCAGGGAAACCGCTACTGAAGGACAAAGAATAGCCGCCGCTTATATCGAAAATCATTTTAAAACAATTGGTTTAGTGCCGGGCAATAAAGAAAGTTATCAGATGAATTTTTCCGTCTTTGTAGATTCTGCTTCTACGGCCGCTATGGAACTAAACGGGCAAACTTATACATACGGAACAGATTTTTCGGCCAATACCGGCGCTAATGTTCCGGCTACATACAGGTTTTCAGAAATTGTTTTTGCAGGTGCCGGCATCAGCGATGATACACAAGATGATTATAAAAATCTTGATGTAAAAGGAAAGCTGGTAATGGTTTTTGGAAATCTTACACCTAAAACATCTGCTAAAAAAACTACGATACAGGCCAAAGTGGATGCTGCTAAGAAAAACGGTGCGGCGGCAATTTTATTTATTAATGCCGCATTGCAACCCGCACAACCGGGCCGAAGGGGCGGTATGTATATCAACGGGTTTAAAAAATCACTTACGCCGCAGCAGTTTTTTATTGGCGAAAAGATTGCTAAAGAAATAATGGGTGATGAGTATAATAAAGCCATGAATGAATCAGTAGCCGCTAAAGTTTACAGCGCCGATATTATGCTGCAGTTTGATAAAAAAACAAACGTATTGCAAAGCAGCAATGTACTGGGAGTAGTAGAAGGCTCTGATAAAAAAGATGAGTATGTTTTTATTACGGCGCATTACGATCATTTGGGAAAAAGAGACACGGTAATTTATTACGGCGCCGATGATGACGGCAGCGGTACGGTAAGTATACTTGAATTGGCAGAAGCATTTGCAAAAGCTAAAGCAGCGGGTAAGGGCCCGCGCCGCAGTATTGTATTTATGACGGTGAGCGGCGAAGAGAAAGGATTGTGGGGTTCCGAAATTTATGGTAACAGACCGATTTTTCCCTTGGAAAAAACAACCGTGGACCTGAATGTGGATATGATAGGACGCATAGGAGAGGAATACACAAAGAATAAATTAAAAGACTCGGCTAAGTATGTATACATCATTGGCGATGATAAAATAAGTTCGGATCTGAAACCTATCAGCGAAATGGTAAATAATAAATTCACCAAACTGAAGCTGGATTATAAATACAATGACCCTAAAGATCCTAATCGTTTTTACTACCGCAGCGATCATTATAATTTTGCAGAAAAAGGCGTACCGATTATTTTTTATTTTAATGGCGTACACAAAGATTATCACCGACCTACCGATACACCCGATAAAATAAACTACGAACTGATGGCCAAAAGAGCACAGCTTGTTTTTTATACAGCCTGGGAAATGGCCAACAGGGATGAAATGCTGAAAAGAGATATTCCATTACAAAAAGCAGGGTTTTAATTTTTGTAAATCGGCGGTTGCTCTTATAAAATTAAGAACAACCCTCGATTTTTTTATTGACCCACACTAAGAGCATACTGCACTAATTCACATCCTTTCCTTCCTTGAGTTTTGCAATATTTCCTTCTAATTGTTTTTTAGCAGCATCATTGGCTGCTTGTGCCATCGCTTTTTCCGCATGCTTCAAAGCATTTTTAAAATCTGCTTTGGCAGAGTAGCTCATCATCAAGCCCAGGTTTACAGCATAAATATCGCCATATCTTTTTTTACTTGCCAACATTACTTCCATGGCTTTATCAGCTCTTTTTTGTGAAATAAGCTGCCTGCCATACGCCGTATATTGATTGACAGTAGCTATTGTCAATGCTTCGGTCATAACCGAATCGGCTTGAGGAATACGATTTAATTTTTCGTAGGCTGTTCCAAGGTTTCGCAGGGTAATAAATGTTTTTTGCCCGCCAACTCCTGCAACGGCTCTCTCACTCCACTGCAATGCTTCTTCTAAGTTTATATTTTTATTAAAACAAAATTGTACGGCTTGCAGAATAAGCGCCGGTGTAAAACCTTTGCGACCCGTCAACTCTTCCCTTATTCTTGCCAATACAATATTATCTACATCTACTTCCGCTTTAAATGGAACGGAAATTTTTTCCCATTGCATGGCGATAATACAATGCTTTTCTTTATGTTCAGTAAATTCATATTTCAAATACTCTACGCTTTTATCCAATGCCGCGGGTTTTACATTTACCCTCAGCACATCATATTTTTCATCGTAATAAAAACTACCCCATGCTTCAGTTTGCGTATTAAAAATTACGGTAACAATATCAGCTCCCATAGCCATGTGTAAACTATATGTACCTGCTTTCAGCGGCTTACCTTCTATTTTTACATCATGCTCAAAGGTGATGGTTGTATTTTCATTGGCACCCGCACGCCAGGGCGAGGTATTTTTATTGGTAATAAAATTTTGCGTAGAGAAATCATAGGTCACCAAATTACCGTCTCCCCAAATTTTTCCTTCCCGTTTGTTTACATCGGGTCTGGAATATTTGATTGTGATAGAAGTAATACCCACCTCTTCACTAAGCATGGCTCTGGGATTGTTGCCGCCGGCCGGCAAATCCAATTGAGCGAAAGAATTATTCGTCCACAGAATTCCGTGAACAATAAAAAGGATTACAATAAACAGGTTGAGTTTTTTCATTTTCATTTCATTTAAAATTTTCCAATACTAAATTATTAAAACTAAAAGAAAAGTGTGCATGGCGGAACTGCCTGTGATTTCATTTACTGCTTTTTTTATTTTTTCTCCTGTACTCCAAATCATATTCTGTACTCCAGGTTGCCCCGTTATCTTTTGTAATCTCTCCGTGCTGCCGCAATTTAACCGGGCTCAAATTAGTAAATGTCATTTTACGAATGGCCATTGTGTCTTTACTTACAGGAAATGGTTTAGAAAAATAAATGATTTTATTGTCTTCAAATTTTCCTTCAAGGTATTCATTGGTTCCTCCGACATTGTCTACCCAAGTCTGTTGCCATTGTTTGGTAGCGGCGTTCCAGGTATTAAAACTTTTACCTGCATAGCGCAGTCCCTGATTTACGGATGCACTTGTCCATTCTTCCAGTATAATGCAACTGTCGAGTATTACAGTTACTTTACTGTCACCGGCTTTTTTACCGTTTAGTCCGAAAGCTTCCCACTCGCCAATCCAAAAATCAAACTGTCGGTATACAGGATTGCTGCATGGTTTTTTTTGTGCAGTCAATTGCAATGTTGTTATAACTAATAAAGAGAAGAAGAAAATCTTTTTCATATAAGCAGTATTTAGCGCAAAAGAAAAATCAATTGCACTATAAACTTACTTATTACATACCGAGGCGATATTTCTTTTATATAAAAGGCAAAGAAGGCTGCCCGCCGTTGTTTTTACTAAACAAGCGGCACTCCGATGCTTCTGATACTGTTATTCCATACGGGGGACAGGCGTTTTTTATAAAAAAAATTCCTGAAACGCTTGTGTAATTTTTCGCGGCCGTACATCCATAATGCAAATCACTGATTATGCTTAAAGTTTCTTTTGCTCTTGATCCGCGATATTTCCAGGTTATTTTTCAGGCGGTGTTTTTAAGCTACGGTATTATTTATTTGCATTGGGATGCGGATTGGCTGCACTACATCATGAGTATAGGCGGTTGTTTGTTTTTTCAGTATGCCGCCGAATCAATAAAGCTTCGCAAATTGCTTCCCTTTTTTAATAACTCGACGGGCAGTTGTGCTTTAAGCGTATTAATTAGCTCCATGAGTTTGTGCCTGTTGTTAAAAACAAATCATTGGTATATCAGTTTATTGGCGGCCTTTATTACGGTGGCCGGTAAATATATTTTCAAGATTAATAGGAAACATATTTTCAATCCTTCCGCATTGGGTATAGTAGCTACCATCTTACTTACAAAAGATGCGTGGCTTTCTCCCGGGCAATGGGGCAGCAATACCGTTATTTTCTTTTTGGTTATTACACTCGGCACCATCGTAGTTACCCGGGTACAAAAATTAGATATCAGCCTCGCCTTTTTGTTAACCTATGTTGGTCTTTTGTATTGGCGGCAAATAATAGTATTGGGTTGGCCTGCCGATTTTTTTCTTCATTCGGTAAGTACCGGCAGTTTATTGCTGTTTACTTTTTTTATGATCAGCGATCCCAAAACTTCTCCCAATCATCCCGCGGCAAGAATTATATGGGCTGTTTTAATAGCGGCAGCATCATTTTATTTATCTGCATTTAAATGGAAATACAATACGCTTATTTGGGTGTTGGTAGCGGCAGCGCCGTTGGTTCCGTTATTAAATAAAATTTTTGCAGCGAAATATTTTGAATGGAGGCCTCCTTTCCGCAGGATGCCGCGCATTAATCTCCTCCGCCGTTAGGCGGAGAGACTTGCGAACAGGGTTTAATTTTTTAAATAGTTAGCTAAAACAAAAAATAAAATAAATTTTATAACAAAGCCTCAAATTTTGAAGCGGTTAAAAGCCCCTTTAGGGGTTTGGGGTATCAAACAATTTAACATGAAAAAGAAACTAATGATTATTGGAGCTGTCATTGCCGCATCTCCGTTAATAATGTCTTTCTGCGGTTTTTATGTAGCCAAGGCCGACGGCACATTAAAAAACAAAACATCGCAGGTAATCCTGGTACGGGATGGCAACCGAAATGTAATAACCATGTACAATGATTTTAAAGGAAACTTTAAGGACTTTGCTATGGTAGTGCCGGTACCCGTAGTATTAAAAGAAAAAGATATTAAAGTAGTGGACCAAACTATTTTTAATACATTAAATGAATATAGTAAGCCACGATTAGTGGAATATTATGATCAGAATCCATGTAATAATTATGAGATGATGGAGGACAAAGTCTCTTCACCTGCTGCGGGCATACAATTAAGGGGCCTGTCGTCAATGAATAAAAAAGCAGAAGAACGAGTAAAAATTGAAGCTAAATATCTTGTTGGCGAATATGATATTCTTATCCTCAGCGCCAAAGAAAGCAGCGGATTAAAAGATTGGTTAACGGAGAACGGTTATAAAATTCCTGCCGGTGCCGATGAAGTATTGGAGCCATATATTAAAAGCAACCTGAAATTTTTTGTAGTAAAAGTGAATGAAAAAGAAATGGGTAAACTGAAAAGTAATTTTTTACGTCCGTTGCAAATCAGTTTTATATCTCCCAAATTTATGTTGCCCATTCGCCTGGGCATGGCCAATGCCGATGGCGATCAGGACATGATTGTATATGCGTTTACCAAAAAAGGAAGAATAGAAGCTACGAATTACAGAACGGTTTCCTTACCTACCGGTAATAATGTTCCGTTGTTTGTAAAAAATAATTTTGGAAATTTTTATGCCAATTTATTTAATAAACAATGGAGCAAAGAGGGTAAGGGTATTGCCATGTTGGAATACGCTTGGGATGTAAGCCCGAAGAATTTTGTAAAATGCGATCCCTGTGTGGCTACCGCACCATCGCAGCAGGACCTTGTGCAAGCCGGTGTTTGGTGGCTCGGCAGAGATTGGAATGATTACAGCGATGTAAATGATGAGGAGGGAGGTGAAGATTATTCGGACAATGTTTATTTTACCCGCCTGCATGTACGTTACAATCGTAATTCTTTTCCGCAGGATTTGACTTTCCAGGTAACACCCAATACAGAAAACTACCAGGCCCGTTATGTAATCCATCACCCCGCTTCCGGCGATTTTAATTGCGATGCCGGGAAAAAATACCTGAGAGAGTTGAAAGAACGTCGTAAAACCGAAATGGAAAATCTTGCTTACTTGACAGGCAAAAGCTACAGCGATTGGGATGTGGTAAGCAATGATCCGGAAGAAACATTGTTGCCTGCCGAAGCAAGTTATCAGGCCGTAGCGGCTACAACCGATAAAAAAACCGGCCGCAATAAGTCATTGCTTTTTGCTACACTCAGTGTAGCGGGGTTGGCTATAGGTGCAGGCTTTTGGCCGCAGAAAAAACAGAAGGACGCGGAAAATAAATAGTATTTGGCCGGCTGATGAATGCTATTGAAGTAAATGGCGACGCCGTTTACTCCGAGTTGGACTTGTGCGCTGCATCGGAGCTCCGTTCAGCAACAGAATTTATATTCAGCGTTTGCGAAGCGTTTTTTTTAAACAATGCTTTACTTATTCAAAGATGCATCCCGAAATAGGATGCATCTTTTCTTTTATGAATTCAGGTGCCGGTTGGTAGGCAGGCTGTTATCTTTTCGCTTTTTTGCCGGGGCAAGCTACCCTGCAGGACAATGTCATTAAGTTAAGAAGCTTCAATTGCCTTGCCCCTGCCCGCCCGAACGGAACGGGCGGGGGCGGTGCAATTTATCAGTTGATCTTTAACTTATTAGCAATGTCCTGCCGGAGTGAGGCTGCAAAAATTTAAAGGGCGAATTCTGAATATCAGCCCTTTTTTGCACTTTCCGGAAAGCACATTGCCTTATCTTTGCCGTCCTAAATAAAATCTATGGAGTACAACAAAATTGTTGCGGTAACCGGGATGCCCGGTCTTTTTGAACTGGTAAGCAGTAAAACTGATGGCGCTATTGTAAAGTCGCTGGAAGATAAGACTACGAAATTCGCCGCCGCACGTATTCATAATTTCTCGCACCTGGAAAGTATAGAAGTATTTACCAGCAAGGATAATGTAAACCTGGCGGATGTTTTTAAAACGATGGATGGCAGTAAAGAAAAATTGCCTGATGAGAAAGATGCCGCGGCAGTAAAAAAATATTTTGAAAAAGTATATCCCGATATGGATTTTGAAAGAGTGTATACCAGCGATATGAAAAAAATGGTGAAATGGTTTGGTATTTTAAAAGACAATAGCATAGAAATTAAATTGACGGAAGTGCCTGAAGAAGAACCGGTGGCGGAAGAGATAAAGGAAGTGAAGAAAGAAACTAAAAAAGAAGAAGTAAAGAAAGAAGCTAAGAAAGAAGTGAAAAAAGAAGAAGTGACGGAAGTAAAAGAAACTAAAAAGGAAGCAAAGAAAGAAGTGAAAAAAGCGGTAAAGGAAGAACCTGCTGAAGAAGCAAAACCCAAAAAGGCGACAGCAAAGAAAAAAACAAAATAATAAATAAGATACCGGCTATAACTATCAAGCTACAAACATGTTTTATAATGTTTGTAGCTTTTAATTTTTAAACTATTTTATATGAACTACAGCGCTGATATTAAAAAAACGGAACGTCATTTTTTGCCGGCAGATTTTGCAATTAGTAATTGGGAAACCCTCGAGCCGTACTTTATAGAGCTTGCCGAAAAAGAAATAAAATCGGCCGGTGATTTAGAAAAGTGGATGAAAGATGCGGGTGAATTGGAAGCCGCCGTCAGTGAAGATGCCTGTTGGCGCCAGATACGCATGACCTGCGATACGGAGAATAAAGCATTGGAAGAAGCCTTTACATTTTTTGTAATGGAAATACAACCCAAAGTACAACCCTATGCGGATAAGCTGAACCGTAAATTAGCAGCGTCACCTTTTTTAAAAGAATTGAATCAGGGAAAATATTTTACCTACCTGCGCACGGTTAAAAAGAATATTGAATTGTTTCGCCCCGAAAATATTTCTATTCAGGCTGAGTTAAATGTTTTGCAACAGCAGTTTGGTGTTATCTCGGCAAAAATGATGATTGAAGTAGAAGGAAAAGAGTACACATTGCAACAGGCTTCTAAGTTTTTAGAAAATCCTGACAGAAAATTAAGAGAAACCGTTTACAGAAAAATTGGCGACCGCAGGTTGGCGGATAAAGGAATACTGAACGATTTGTTTTCAAACCTGCTGGGGAAAAGGAACCGGGAAGCATTGAATGCGGGATTTCAAAACTTTCGTGATTATAAATTTAAAGAACTCGGCCGGTTTGATTATACCAAAAATGAATGTCAGCAATTTCATGAAGCGGTAAAGCTGCATATACTTCCGCTGGTAGATGAAATATACAAACAGAAGAAAGAAAAATTGGGAGTAGATGTATTGAAGCCCTGGGATACTGAAGCGCAACCCGAAGGTATCAAGCCGCTGCAACCGTTTACTACCGGTAATGAGTTGTTGGAAAAAAGCATCGCCTGTTTTCAAAAATTGGATCCGTTTTTTGCCGAGTGCCTGCGAAAAATGGATGAAATGAAGCATTTTGATTTAGACAGTCGGAAGGGCAAAGCGCCGGGCGGATACAACTGCCCGCTGGCGGAAACCGGTGCGCCGTTTATATTTATGAACGCCGCCGGCCAAATGGGCGATGTAACAACGATGGTACACGAAGGGGGACATGCCGTTCATTCATTTTTGGCACATCCGCTGGAGCTGCATTCTTTTAAGGAATATCCTATGGAAATAGCAGAAGTAGCCAGTATGGCAATGGAACTTTTTACCATGGATCATTGGGATGTATTTTTTGATAACAAAGAAGAATTAAGAAGAGCAAAGGAATATCAACTGGAAAGAGTGATTACAATTTTCCCCTGGATAGCCATCATTGATAAATTTCAGCATTGGGTGTATGAAAACCCGGCGCACGGTGTAGAAGAAAGGTCTGAAAAGTGGCTGCAAATTTTAAACGAATTTTCGTCTTCCGTCATTGATTTTTCAGGATTGGATGAATACCGCCGTTATGCCTGGCAAAGGCAATTGCATTTATTCGAAGTTCCTTTTTATTATATAGAATACGGTATTGCCCAACTGGGAGCCATAGGCATGTGGAAGCAGTTTAAGTTAAATCCTAAACATGCACTCGAGAATTATACCAAGGCGCTGAGTTTGGGTGGTACCAAAACCCTTCCCGAATTATACAAAACTGCGGGCTTGGAATTCAATTTTTCGCCCGGGTATGTAAAAGATTTGGCCGGATTTGTGCGGGATGAGTTAAATAGCGTTAGTTATTGTTGAAAAATACCACTAAAGTGGTATGCCACTTTCATGGTTAAGTGAAAACAACCGATTATTTTTGGCGATAGACGAAATGTAGTAATATAAATTCTTAAAAATAGCTACTAATCAGAGCCTTAATCAAACAGTCCCCTTTGTTTCTACAGGGGGGCTATTTTTTTACAGTTGCTGCAAATGCCCGTTATAACTACCTGCACTTCATTTACCTGGTAACCCTTGGGCATATTCATCCCGGGAATTACTACTTCATCAAGACAAAAAGTGCCGCCGCATACCGAGCAGGTAAAGTGTACATGGTTGTCGTGGTGATGTCCTTCCTCGCAGTTGTCTTTGCATAATGCATAACGTACCGAATTGTCGGAAGTAGGAATGGTATGTATGATTCCTTTTTCGACAAAAGTTTGCAGCGTACGATACACGGTAACGCGGTCAAATCTTTCACCGGCTTTACGTTCTATATCGCCATGCGCCAATGCACCGGGTTGTTTAAAAAAAAGTTGGAGTATTTTTTTACGACCGTCGGTAATACTTAAATTGTTATGCTTTAATAAATTTTCTATTTGGGAATCCATAAATTTTTTTAATTATGGTCAGCCCTTAAAGGTATAATATGGAACGACTTCGCGGAAAAGTATTTCGATGATTCAAATCATTATTTTTCGCGAAGAAGGTCTTCTATATCGGTCATCAAATTGTCAATTTCATTTTGCTTCAGACCGTCATACACTTTTTTTACATCGCCCTTTTTATTTACCAGCGCAAAAAACTGGCTGTGCAGAAATTGATCTTTAATACCGCCGAAGTTATTTTTCGGGTCATCTATTTTATAACTAATGCGGGCCATATTGTACAGGCTGTCTTTACGACCGGTTAAAAAAATCCATTGCGCCGTGTTTACTTTCATGGAGTCGGCGTATTGTTTCATTTTGGGTACGGAGTCTGTCTCCGGGTCGCAGGTATGCGATAGTATAAGAAAATCTTTTTCGGTTTTAAATTTTTCATACACCTTTCGCATATTATTATTCATCACCGGGCAAATGCCCGTGCAAGTGGTAAAAAAAAATTCAGCGACGTATACCTTACCCGCCACATCTTTCTGTGTCACCCGTTTTCCGTCTTGGTTTATAAAGGAAAAGGGCTCTACAGTACTCAGTGCGGGAAACGATTTTTTGCCAAAACCCGGAATAATAACCGACATGGCGGTATAAAAACCAAATACCAGTATGACAAAAAAAGCGATATAGAGGATTGATTTTTTACTCATATAATTTTTTCAGCGCAAAGGTAGACTACAAACAAACTATTTCCGTTAGTTTTACCAACGTTAAACAATTATTTTGCAACTTTGATGCAATTTACTATTTTTGCTTTATAATAAACATGCGATTTAAAATTAATTGGGATGCTTTAGGAATTACAGCCACACTGGCCTGTGCCATACACTGTGCATTGCTGCCGCTTTTTTTAAGCAGCCTGCCGCTGTTCGGTATTAATATTATCAGGAATACCGGTTTTGAAATATTTATGATCGTACTCGCTTTTTGTATCGGGGGTTATTCGTTGTGGCATGGCTACAAAAAACATCATCATACTTTGTTGCCGCTTTCTTTGTTTTCTCTCGGTTTCTTTTTTTTGGTATTAAAGCAGTTTTTTATTCAGTACGAATATTGGCTGCTGCTGCCGGCCGTTGCCTTAATTATAGCCGGACACCTTTCCAATTATAAATATTGCCGTTTACATAATCATGCTCATGCGGATGATTGTAATCATTAGTTAGCGGAGTTTGCGCAATAAAGACTCAACCGCTGCTTGATTTCCTTTTCCCGAAAGCTTCTTTCTTCTTATCTTGAAAATAAATACACAGCTATGAGAAAGTTTATACTGCTTCTTTTATTGTCAGTTTCCGTTACTGCTTTTGCGCAAACAAAGGATAAGGATGAAACAATAATTCGTAAAATATTAGATGACCAAACCACAGCATGGAACCGCGGCGATATTGAAAATTTTATGAGCGGTTATTGGGAAAGTGATTCGTTGGTTTTTATTGGAAAAAGCGGAGTAACAAATGGTTGGAAACAAACACTGGCCAATTATAAAAAGGGATATCCGGATACGGCGGCTATGGGCAAACTTTCTTTTAATATTATACAGGTAAAAAGATTATCGGTAATGTATTTTTCGGTAGTGGGTAAATGGAACCTTACCCGCAGTATTGGCGATCTGGGCGGTCATTACACTTTACTTTTTAAAAAAATAAAAGGTAAATGGGTGATTATACAGGATCACAGCAGTTGAGGTGCTTATGCGGTAGCTACATAATTGCGTTCAAATACTCTCTTGAATATAAAATAAGAAGTAATGAGACCGGCTGCTGAAAAAAGAATATCATAATAATCAAATGTGCGGCCGAATACCGGTATCAGTTGCAGGTATTCATTGGTAATAAGCATTGCCATACCGAGCAAGCAGAGTTGGCGTAAACCCTGTACGGAATTTATTTGCAATATACGGGCCGCTAAAAAATAGCGGTCGTTAAAAAACCAAACAGCACCAAATGGCAACAGGAAAGAGCCGATTAAATTGGGTGCAATGCCGAGTATAAATTGTACGGGCTGATCGAAATGAAAAAAGGGTCGTATGCCTAATTTAATAAGTACTATTATCGCGGCGCCGATTATTACCGTTCGTTTACAGGTAGATTTCAAATGCATAAATAAAGATGGCTGTTCTGAAAGACTAATTTAGATAAAATATAAAGAAATATACTATGTATCGGGCTATATTTTATTTTTTTAACGAATGACGGGTGAGGAAAGTTACTTTTTCTTCCAGGTATTGTACAAATAGCGGATTAGGATAAACAGGGTAATAAAGAAGCAGGCATAGTATATGATGTTTATAAGACTGATTTTTTCTTTAATAATGCCGTATCCGCCGAATAAACCGGCTGTTACATTCGCCAGCATCCATATAAGCCCCCAAGAGATGGTGTAAATAACTTTTAACAGAAATTTTTTTGTATTTGTTTCTATACCGCTGCTGTTATATTCTTCCGAATTATCCATTGAAACAAGTTACAACAATTGGTTGATTTTGTAATGAAGGGTTTATAATAACCCGGGGCAGACGTATTAAAATCTGAGTAGTTTAGCACACGGATGACACGGATTATACGGATTTGCACAGATCTTTTTAGTCAGATAGAATAGCAAGCTATCATAATTAATCAAAAAACTTAACTGAGCCGGTCCGATCTATCTGATTTCAAGGAATTGTTATCCACCGCAGGCATATAAATCCATGTTTATCCGTTCAACCCATGTCATCCGTGTTCTTTTTTTATTTCAAAGAGTTTTTATCCCATTTTAATGCGTCTGCCCTGTATAATAACCATCAGCCTCTTCGATAAATGTCGAATGTTGTTATGCAGCTGAGGGGCTGCCCGACAGAAGCGGAAATCCACCGCCACCGCCGGTGATTGTCCGCAGGATGCTGTGCAGAGCGAATGGCGGGAACTGAAGTTTGAATCTATATATGAACGATGAAAGCTCCGCAATGATTTTTTATTTTATTAACAATAACCGGAGATCGGAGGAGTCGCCGTTGAACACATTGAAATCTACTTTGGACATGATGCCGTTTACACGACCTTCTTCGCTGTGCTGCCAAAACGCCCAGCTGCGGTTGATACGCGGTTGCCCCAGCCTGTAATAATGCGCCGCCCAGTAAGGGTATTTGTCAAAATCGCTTCCTAAATAATTTTTATAAAAATCTACATTGCTGTATATAATGGGTTTTACTCCGTAATAATTTTCTACTACATCTAAAAAACGCTTCACTTCTTTTTTTACTGTAGCTACCGCGGTGCCGTTCAGTTGCTCCACATCCAACACAGGCGGTAAGTCGCCTTTTTGCAAATCTACTTCGTTTATAAAATTTTCGGCTTGCAGTTTACCGTCTTTGCTTGCAATAAAAAAATGATAGGCGCCGCGAATAACACCGGCCTGTTTCGCTTTTTTCCAATTGCGATTGAACTGCGGATCGGCATTGCCAATACCTTCGGTAGCTTTTATAAAAGCAAATCCCAATTGTATATTTTTTACTTTCATGGCTTTTACCGCATCCCAGGCAATGGTTTGCTGGTAGCGGCTTACATCTATACCGTGTATGGCGTAGTTCTCGGGAATTAAAATGCCGAATTCTTTATACCGTACAAATTTTGATTTGCGCAGCAACCACCAATCGTAACCATAGGTAGCCGCCAGTGTAATAACAGCAAGTATAAAAAGAAATATAAATCCGTTTCTCCACTTTCTGTTCGTATTAGTTTTTCTGCGGGTTGCCATGTGCGGTGGTAGTATTGTATAAATGTTTTGGGCTGCAAATATAGCCCGCTTAATTTTTCTAAAAAGTTAATTGAATGATTATAAACTGGAGTTGGTAAAATAGTGAACACCAAATTAAGTATGAGCCGGTTTTTTCAGCCATTCTTTATAATTATAAACGGCTTTTATTTCTCCGTAAGAAAAGTTCTCGCCTAATTTTTGTTTTATAGCGGCAGAGCCCGGTTCGGTAGCTTCGTCAATGGCTTTGGAAATTGTTTCGATTTTTTGTAACGGTACAATTTCTTCGATGGCTATTTCTCCTGTAACAATAAATTCTGATAAATGCCCTTCTATGGTAGTGACAGCCAGTCCCCGAATTTTTGCTATGTCGGGTATTTTATTTCCTTCTTTAAATAATTGGAGACTTATATTTTTTGTTTCTCCCTTTTTTGGTTTTGCCGCTACGGCAACTTCTTCCGCGATTTCTATTACTACTTTTTTTTGCTGCTCCGCTTTGGTTAGTAAATCAGTTGTGTTCTCGCCTTTCATTAATGCTTCGGCTATTTGGCCTGCCTGAATTAATTGTTGCTGTTTGCGGACAAAAAGCAACTGAAGTTCATGCAAACTTTTTATATACTTTTTTATTCGTTGCTTTACTTTATACTCTGTAATATGTTTTTTCAGCGAATCTATTTGTTCGTCAATGCTTTTTAAAAAATATTCATTGGCGGCGGCTATTCTTTCATGCAGTTGTTTGTAGCCATCTTCTTCGGCATTGGCTATAAGCTGCAGCAATTGTTTCACGAATTTGGCCGCTACTTCATTCAGCGCAGTGTTTTTTAAAATAAACTGATGGGCCCAACTGACCGCTGCATTTTTCTCAGGTATTTGACGATGCTCATATTCTTCGTAAAACTCTTCCAGTGTTTCGGCTATTTTTGCGGGGTCATAACTTTGCAATAATGAATTGCTGATAAAAATACGCTGCTCTTTTTGTAAAAATTCATTCAGTTCATCTCCGTTCATTTCTTTTTCTGCAAAACGAAGCACCCTTTCATCGGTGCTTATACAATGCGGCTGTATACGACTGTAGAGAATTAAACCGTCGAGAGAGGTTAGCCGGCTGAGTGCTACGTATACCTGCCCGGGTGCGAAGGATTCGCCGGCATCAATAATAGCTTTCTCAAATGTGAGACCCTGACTTTTATGTATGGTAATGGCCCAGGCTAAGCGAACGGGGTATTGTTTGAAACTGCCCAGTTCTTCTTCATCAATAAAGTCTTTTTCTTTATCGTACGTGTATCGAATATTTTTCCAGGTTTCCTTTTCCAGTTCCAATTCATCTTCTTCGCCGGGAAATGAAACAATAATTTTTTCGGCGAACAGTTTTTTTACTTTCCCGATTTTTCCGTTGTAGTATTTTCTTGCTTCGCCCTTATCATTTTTTATAAACATGATTTGAGCGCCTTCTTTCAGCAGCAAAATCAAATCGGCGGGTAATGCTTTCTCCGAAAATTCGCCGGTTACTTCGCCTTTGAATTCGAAAGCTTTTCGAGGCAGTTTATTTAATTTATTTTGATTGATTGCATCGGCTTTTGCATTATGCGTAGTAAGTGTTATAAAATTTTCTTCATCTGCCGGTTCGTAACCCGGCCTGTAATGAGTGTGGAGCTGCTGCAAATCTTCATGCGAAGCATTATTGTTCCGGATGTTATTAAGTATATTGATAAAGCCCGTTTCACTTTGGCGGTATATTTTTTTCAGTTCAATCAGCAGCGGTTGCGATTGTTGTATAACCTGCGCATCGAAAAAGAAAGGGCTGTTGTAGTAGGGACTCAATAACTGCCACTCATCGTTTTTTACTACGGGCGGCAGTTGAAATAAATCGCCAATATATAATACTTGCACACCGCCAAAGGGCTGCAATGGTTGACGACGAAAGTGACGAAGTATAATGTCTACGGCATCCAGCATATCGGCACGCACCATACTCACTTCATCAATGACCAGTAATTCCAGTTCACGAAGCAGTTCACGTTTTTCACTGTTGAATCGTATGTTTTTAAATAAAGAATGTTGATCAGTTACATTGCCGCCGTTATTCCACCCCGCTTGCCGTGCAGGTATAAAGGGTCCGAAGGGTAATTGAAAAAACGAGTGCATGGTAACGCCGCCGGCATTAATAGCCGCTACACCCGTGGGAGCTACTACGGCGATTTTTTTAAAACTGTTTTCTTTTATGTATTTGAGAAAAGTTGTTTTGCCCGTACCGGCCTTGCCCGTCAAAAAAATATGCCGGCCGGTTTGATTTACAAACCGTACGGCTAATTGAAATAAATGATTGGACTCATCGTGTAAAGTCATGCCGGAAAGTTACTGATTAACGCGAAAGAAGCGGTAGTGACCTGAAAATATTTTTTAAAGATTGAATTGCGGCGATTTTCAGTAATGAGAGCGATGATAAATTATTTTGAATCGGTCCATTTTTTATACACCGGCTGTTGTGCAGGACGATCAGGATCTATTTCTCTCAACGGTTCGCAGGCGGCCCAATTGTCAAACATTTCTTTCGGTAACTGCTGGTACAATTTCGTGCCTTCTGTTTTCCATTGTATCATTTCATCGCTTACTTCTTTTATTTTTTTTGCTGGATTGCCTGCTATCAAACTCCTTGACTCAAATATTTCATTCGCTTTTATAAAACTTAAAGCGCCGACTATACATTCATCGCCCAGTACAACATTATCCATTATCACGGCATTCATACCTACCAAACAATTTTTACCAATAATTGCACCGTGTATTACTGCACCATGCCCGATATGCGCACCTTCTTTTAATAAAACTGTTACGCCCGGGAAACATATGTATGGTACAATTCTCCTGCACATTGCATCCGTCTTCAATAATAATTTGCCCCCAGTCGCCGCGCAGCGCCGCACCCGGGCCTATGTAACAATCTTTGCCAATGATTACATTGCCGGTAACTGCAGCCTGCGGATGAATGAAGGAGGATTCATGTATTACAGGGATGTGGTTGTTGAATTTGTAAATCATAGCCGCTTTTTTACTCCCCTTTAGGGGACGGGGGTATTAAATTTTTGTCAGTACGGAAACATGTTCCTTTAAACAGCGCTACTATATGTTCCTTTTGATTGGTGATAGTGATATGATACAATCCCGTACTTCGGCCGTTGTGCAGTTCTTTTGCTTCGGCGGTTAATACATCGTCTACATGTACAGGCTTAATGAAGTTGATGGAAGTATCCAATGCGACAGATAATACATTGCGATTGTTACAAGCGAATGCGAAGGCGCTGTCGGCCAACGAAAAAGGAATACCGCCATGCACAATACCCAAACCGTTAATCATTTCTTTGCGGACCGTCATTTTAATTTTACTGTATCCTTCTTTTATGTCCATCACTTCAATACCCAGCCACTGACTGAAGAGATCGTCCTGCATCATGTGGTGAACAACCTGCTGCGGTGTATGCATAATAATTATTAATTAATAATGATTAATTATTGGCCCTTAAAATTCGGCAATCTCTTTTCCAAAAACGCTTCTACGCCTTCTTTATAATCTGCGGTAGCTGCCGCTCTTTGCTGCATTACATCTTCATCCTGCAATTGCTCTTCGAAGGCTGTAACAAAAGACATATTCAATAATTGCTTGGTATAGGCTAAGCCCTTTGTAGGCATTTGCGAGAGGGTAGCAGCTATCTTCATACTTTCCTCTGCAAAACTTTCATTTCTTAAAACTTTATAAATCATTCCCATTTTTTCTGCATCCGCGGCACTTACTTTTTCGCCCAGCATCATTAATGCGCTTGCTTTTTGCCATCCTATTAATCTTGGTAACGTATGCGTGCCGCCGCTATCGGGTATCAATCCTATTTTACTGAAAGCTTGTATAAAAGATGCCGATTCTGCAGCAACAACTACATCGCAACACAATGCGATATTGGCGCCGGCACCGGCAGCTACACCGTTAACGGCGGCTACAACAGGTTTTTCTAATTTTCTTATTTGAAAAACAATCGGGTTGTAATGTTCAGATAAAATTCTTTTCATGCCGGGTCCGTTAGGGTCTGTTACTTCGGCCAAGTCTTGCCCCGCACTAAATGCTTTACCCGCGCCGGTAATGTACACACACCTGACATAAGCATTTTTACATTCTTCTAATTTCTCCTGCATCAGCAAAGCCATTTCACGATTAAATGAATTGAGTTTGTCGGGACGATTGAGTGTAATACAAGCGATGGAGTTTTTTATTTCGAATAAAACAGAAGACATACATTTATTTTTTTTGCAAGAAATTATTTATACTTCAAAACTTTTTACTTCTATATTTTTCAAGAGGAAATTATTTACAGCATCATAATTTCTGTCTGGCGAGCTGATGCGGTATAAATAAACGGCATCGTTTTCTTCCTTCACCGTTTTCATACAACGGAAAGTCATATCGTTTGATAAAAAGAAAGATTCAAATTCTTCTTTAAAATTATTGCCCGATCCCGCTGTTTTAATCCTGTAATCTTTTACCCGGTGTAACTTGTTGATGAAACGTTGCACAGGCTCTAAAACAAATAATGTTATTACAACCATTATCGATACTACAATGGCCAACGGATAATTGTGGTAACCGATTGCCATGCCCAGGGCAGCAGTTATCCAGATGAGTGCTGCCGTGGTAAGCCCGTTCACCGTAATGCCTTCTTTAAAAATAACACCGGCGCCGATAAAACCGATACCCGTTACAATGTTACTCGCTATCCTGTCGGGGCTGGTGCCGTTGCTTTCTTTTGAAAGAATAGTGTACAAACAGGATCCTACACAAATTAATATCATCGTCCTGAAACCGGCGGGTTTACTGCGGAATTCCCTTTCAAGACCAATGATAGCGCCGATGATGAATGCCGCGGATACCTGTGCGGCTTCTTCGAAGTAAATAGTAAAGTCCATAAATTAAATTTAGGTAATCTTTATTTATGCGGCATAAGTTTTTTAGTATAAACAATTTTTCCTTAGGTTGTATTTCGCTTTTGTTTTCCCGGTTTCATTTTAAACCTACGGTCAATGAGCGGGCGTCATGTTGTTATCGGTGGTTCAGGAAAACAGCAGGTCAGCGAAATGTGTTTTTTCACACCTGCATTTCGCTAACCTTCTTTTTTAAGTCAGCGAAATCTACTATTTTTATACCACATTTCGCTGACTTAAATTTTACACTGTGATCGGAAGGACTGAAGAAATACAAATATTAAACAACTTATTGCAATCGGGAGAACCTGAACTGGTAAGCGTTTTGGGTCGCCGTCGTGTGGGCAAAACTTTTTTAATAAGAGAAACTTTCAGAGAAAATATAGTATTTGAATTTGTGGGTATACAAAATGGCAGTATGCAGGAACAGCTTAACGGGTTTACTTTTTCTTTGCAACAAACTTTTGGTAAAAACGCCGCACCCAATATAATTACGAACTGGTTACAGGCATTTCAAATTTTAATAGAGCAACTTACCTCAAATAGCAGTAAGAAAAAGCAAGTGGTTTTTATAGATGAATTACCATGGATAGCAGGTATAAAACCTGATTTCCTGAAAGCTTTTGGTTTTTTTTGGAACAGCTGGGCAAGTAAAAAAAATAACATTGTAGTGGTTATTTGCGGTTCGGCCGCATCTTGGATGATAAAGCAAGTTATAAACAATAAAGGCGGCCTGCACAACCGTGTTACAAGACAAATATACTTGCAACCTTTTACCTGTAACGAAACAAAACAATACTTGTTGCAAAGGGGCTTGAAATTTAGCGATGAACAAATAACAGAATTGTATATGACCTTTGGCGGCATTCCCTATTACCTGAAACAAATAGATAAGGGTAATAGCGTAGCACAAGTCGTGAATAAACTTTGCTTTGAGGAAAAATCACCGTTAAAAAATGAGTTTATTAATTTATACGCCGCTTTATTTGCAAACCCTGCTAACTATATAGCCGTTATAAAGGCTTGTTATACTAAATGGAAAGGGGTAAGTCATAAGGAGATTGTACAGTTGAGCGGTATAGCAAGCGGCGGCACACTTACAAAAATTTTGGAAGATTTGGAAATTTCCGGTTTCATAACAGGCTCATCACCTTTTAGCAATATAAAAAAGGAAAGACTGTACAGGCTTTCAGATGAGTTTTCCTTGTTTTACCTAAAGTTTGTGGACGGCAAAAAGAATACTAATTGGAATTTAATAAGCAAAACTCAGCCTTTTAAACTGTGGCTGGGTTATGCATTCGAAAATTTTTGTTTTAAGCATATTGATAAAGTAAAACAGAAACTTGGCATTGCCGGCATAGTTACACAACAGTATTCGTACAATATAAAAAATACGGCAAAAAACAACGGCGGGCAAATAGATTTAATAATAGACAGAAACGATCAATGTATAAACCTCTGCGAAATAAAATACCATGAAAAGCCTTTTGTAATAAACGCACAATACTCGGCATTGCTGGCGCAAAGGGTGCAAAATTTTAAATGGGAAACAGGAACAAAGAAAACGATATTTATCACTTTTATTTCAAAAGCAGGCGTGTAAAAAGTACAGGGCATTTAATTGACAATGAAATATTATTGAAAGATTTTTATGCATAATAACCGGTTATGCGCAGCGAAATGTGCCTTTTTATACCCGCATTTCGCTGACTTAAAAAAATTGCAAGAGTAATGCAGCAATAAAAAGCAGTATTATGAAATTGCTTTAGTGACATTTAAAATAATCAAATGGCTCTTCGCAATCATTGCATTGGTAAAGCGCTTTGCAGGCGGTGCTGCCGAATTCACTAATCAATTTTGTGTTGGTAGAATTGCATTGCGGGCATTCAACGCCGTCTTTCGGAATTGTAAATTTTTTTATCGGGTGATGCTATACCGTATTCTTTTAGTTTTCTTTTTCCTTCTTCGCTCATCCATTCGGTAGTCCAGGCGGGTGAAAGAACAGGAGTGACTTTAATATTTTTATATCCATGCTCAAGTAACTTCATTTTTATATCCATTGTAATCATGTCCATGGCGGGGCAGCCGGTATAGGTGGGGGTGATGAAGACGGCCCCCTCTAAATCTCCCCCCAAGGGGGAGACTTGAAGACGCACATCTCTTACAATGCCCAAATCAATTATTGTGAGAACAGGTATTTCAGGATCAACTACTGTTTCCAGTATCTGCCATATTTTTTTTTCTTCTGACGATGACGATTTAATATTTTGAATAGTTGAGTTCATTTAAAGCCCTTTAGGAGTCGTGGTTTACCATTGAGAGTTTGGATAGGTTCTTTGCATATACTGCAGTTCGGTAAGTATATAACCAAGATGCTCTGTATGCCTTCCTTCTTTTCCTCCAATTTGGTGAAATATATTTTCAGGAACAGGTAAAGTTGCTTCATCAAAAACTGTTGTTACTTTTTGAAGCCATTCGGTTTGTAATAAAGCAAAGTCAATATTATTTTCTTTTTCATAATCAGCCGCAACAAACATTTCGCCTGTATAGCGCCACAACTCATCAAGCGCTTTCAGCATTCTGTTGTGACTTTCTTGTGTACCATCTCCCAGTCGAATAATCCATTCGCTGCTCCAGCGTACATGGTATTTTATTTCTTTCAATGCTTTGGCAGTAATGGCAGCCAGTTGTTCGTCTTTGCTGTGTTGTAGTTTTTCAAATAATAAATATTGAAATTGACTGAATAAATATTGGCGCAAGATTGTTTGCCCCCAATCACCGTTGGGTTGTTCGACTAATAATAAGTTTTTAAATTCTCTTTCGGTTCTTAAATAAGCCAGGGAGTCTTCGGTAGCGGCCCCCTCTAAATCTCCCCCCGGGGGGGAGATTTGCGAAATAATCTTTTTATTGATGATATCTGCCGCATACTGATAAAAATTTCTCGATTGCCCCAATATATCTAACGAAATATTAGTGATAGCAATATCCTGTTCCAATATCGGCCCGTGCCCGCACCATTCTGCATTACGTTGCGCAAGAATGAGTGTAGTGTCGGCTAAATGAAGCAGGAAAGCCTCCCTAAATCCCCCGATTAATCGGGGGACTTTCGAAGATTCTGATATTTTTAAATTGACTTTGCAGTCTTGGGTTTTTGTTTTCTTCATTTATAAAATCTTTTCAAATCATTATTCTCTTCGTAAGCCCTCCCTCAGGGAGGGTTTGGGTGGGCGTTACATATGCTTCACCTCATCAGGTAAATCATAAAAAGTCGGGTGACGGTAAATTTTATCAACAGCAGGTTCATATAATTCGCCTGCTTCATCGGGGTTACTTGCGGTTATATATTTACTTTCTACTACCCAAATACTAACACCTTCCTGCCTCCTTGTATAAACATCTCTTGCATTTTCAATAGCCATTTGCGCATCGGTGGCGTGTAAACTGCCTACATGTTTGTGATCGAGGCCTTGTTTGCTGCGAATGAAAACTTCCCAAAGGGGCCACGCGGCCCCACCTAACGAACTACGTTCCTTCCCTTCGCTTTGCTCGGGAACCCCTGAGGGGAGGACTTTCGAAGAATCTTTAATTTCTTTACTGCCTCCTTTACTATCGTCGGGTATATCGCCGTAATAAAATTTTCTTATTTGAATCTTCATGATTACTACTGATTATTAATTATTGATTATTTATCATTCCCCGATTTAGTATCTTTTAAGTATTTGATATATCCGTTGAGTTTCTTTAAACATTCTTTATACTCTTTATTTGTTTCGCTTAATATGTCCTTTGCTATGTACTTGTCATCATAAGCAGTAATCATGTGTTCCATTGTTTCTGTAAGCGAACCCCTTGTCTGCCTGCAAAATTGAATATTCTCCTGGTAATGAAATCTTCCAAAACCCTCCGCAATGTTTGCTGTAACAGATCTGCTTGAATCTAATATTTGTGCTGTTAAATGATAGTTTTCAAGTTTTGGGAAACATTTCTTAACTATTTCTGAAATCCTTTTTCTAAATACTCTACAGGTTTTATAAACCGGCAAATCATAAAAGTGATTATATGTGGCCATGCAATAATCAGTAATTAATAATCAATAATTTTAAGCCGCTTCCAAAGTCCTTCCGCCTAAAGGCGGAGAGGATTTAGGTGGGGCCTTCTTTGCCGCATACGCCACTGCCGCATCTCTCACCCATTTTCCTTCTTCATGTGCTTTACGTCTTGCATCCAACCGTTGTTTATTGCATGGCCCGTTGCCTTTTACTACATTCCAAAATTCTTCCCAATTTATTTCGCCCCAATCGTGTTGTTTTGCAGAAGGGTTCCATTTTAATTTTTCATCAGGCAATGTCATGCCTAATACTTTTACCTGTTCCGCCGCCATATCAATAAAATTCTGCCGCAACTCATCATTCGTTTTTCTTTTTATTTTCCACTTCATACTTTGGTCGCTGTTGGTGCTTTCGCTATCCTTAGGGCCAAACATCATCAATGACGGCCACCACCACCTGTTAATCGCATCTTGACACATAGCTTTTTGTTCAGCGGTTCCTTTTGAGAGAACCAACAAAATTTCAAACCCCTGGCGTTGGTGAAAACTTTCTTCTTTGCAAATACGAACCATGGCTCTTGCATAAGGGCCGTAACTGGTGCGGCACAACATTACCTGGTTAAGAATTGCAGCGCCATCTACCAACCAGCCGATGGCCCCCATATCGGCCCATGTGAGTGTCGGGTAATTAAAGATTGAAGAATACTTTGCTTTACCGCTGTTTAAATCGTTTATCATTTCATCGCGACTTGTACCCAGTGTTTCCGCAGCACTGTATAAGTACAAACCATGCCCCGCTTCATCCTGTACTTTGGCTAAAAGAATTGCTTTTCTTTTTAATGACGGCGCCCTGCTTATCCAATTGCCTTCGGGTAACATGCCTACAATTTCGCTGTGTGCATGTTGGCTTATCTGCCTCACATTTGTTTTACGATACGCATCAGGCATCCAATCCTTTGGCTCAATTTTTATTTCCTGATCAATTTTACTTTGAAAAAGTTCTTCAAAATTTTGAACTGACATGGTTCACATATTTAGATTTTCAAAATTAATGAAAACTAACAAGTGTTTGAGAATTTGTTGAGGGTAAAATATAAGTGGACTGTAAATTACAGGCATTTGCAAATTGCCTGTTGCTTATTGCAAATTGACAGTCATTCTTTGTTGATGTAAAGCCTGTAATTATTTTATATCAAAGTCTACCACCACTTTTTCAGTTACGGGATGCGATTGACAGGTGAGAATATATCCCTGTTCAATTTCTTCATGTTCCAATCCCCAGTGTACATCCATTTGTACTTCGCCTTCCAGCAATTTTGCTTTGCAGGTGCAGCATACACCGCCTTTGCAGGCATAGGGCAAATCGACGCCTTGCTGTAAGGCAGCATCTAAAATACAATCGTACTGTTAAATGCCAAATCAAAATCAATACTTCTGCCATCAAGTTTTATGGTGATTTTACTTTTAGGTCCGTCGCTTTCCGGCTTCTTACTTCCGACTTCTGACTTTATTTTCTGCCCCGGTGTAGTAAATAACTCAAAATGAATTTTCTTTTTATCGACTCCTTGTTCCTCTAAAAAATCTTTTACTGTAAAAATCATTTCTTCGGGCCCGCATACAAAAAACTCATCCGTGGCAGCATAGTTAACCAGCTTGCTTAACGCTGTAAGTTTTTCTTTATTTATTCTTCCTGAGTTTATAGGTGCTTCCGTTCTCTCCCGGCTGAGAATATGCACCATACGAAACCGGTTAATGAATTTATCTTTCAGGGCTTCCAACTCGTCTTTAAAGATGATAGAGTTTTTATTTTTATTGCCGAATACCAATGTAAAACTGCTTTGCGGCTCAGTCAATAAAGTAGTTTTAATAATGGAAAGAATGGGAGTGATACCGCTGCCCGCCGCAAAGGCTAAATAATTTTTTTTGTTGGATGGACTCAGTTCTGTGTAGAATTTTCCTACGGGCTGCATTACATCCAATACATCGCCCTTTTTTAATTGCTCATTGGCATAACCGGAGAAAAGACCGCTTTCTACTTTTTTAACGGCTACCCGCAGTTCATTGTCAAAAGGAGAGCTGCAAATAGAATAGGTACGGCGAACTTCTGAATTATTAATACCGGTTTTTACAGTAAGGCTTTGTCCCTGGGTAAATGTAAAACTATCTTTTAATGCTGCGGGTATATCAAAAGTGATAACAACACAATCTGAAGTTTCTTTCTTAATTTCTTTTACGGTAAGCCGGTGAAAATGTTTTGACATAGAATGAATTGCTATCACTTATTTCTCAATCCGTCAATCATAATCAGTATCATATTGTCTTCCAGTTCCGAGGCGCTTATTTTTGCAGTGGAGCGATGCCAGCTTTCTATACCGCTAACGGCATGCAGCATAATCAACACGGAAGTTGCCGCATCAATTTTTTTAATTTCCTTTTTTTGTATGCCTTCTTCTATAATGGCGGCGAAGCGTTTGCGATAGGTGCGCCGTTGATTTTGAAAATTGGACAGAAAGGGTTCCGTTAAATGTTTCCATTCCCGATCGCTTACATATACTTCTTCGTAATGATTAATCATTTGCTGTATATGAAAACGTAAAAGACTTTCCGTCTTGGAAATGGAACTCTGGTTGGTATGCTCTACCGCATCCAGGTTGGCGGTAAACCGGTTGGCTACCTCGAAACAAATAGCTTCCAGTATTTCATTTTTTGACCGTATGTGGTTATATAAACTGGCGGCTTCTATACCTACTGATTCAGCAAGGTCACGCATGCTGGTGGCGGCAAATCCCTTTTCCCTGAACATGGCGGCAGCTTTCTGCAGTATAATTTCTTTTTTAGATGCTTTTTTGCGGATGGTTTTAGTCATAGGCCCAAAGATAATTACATTATATATTACTACATACAAACAGTTTTTAGTAATTCTGAGTGAAATCGCGGGGTTCAATCTTAGTGAAAACCGGTTGAGGTAAGAGGGGGGTTCTTAAAAAAGGATTGGTCGGGTATAAGCCAATCACAGAGTTTTCGGGTATTGCTGAGCATTGTTATCCCGGTGACGGGCTGCCCTGCTTAGCCGCAAATCATTTTTTGCAAAAAATATTGGAGGCGGGCAGGGTACCGAAGCTGATAGTAGTAATGCAGCAGAAAGCCCGTAAAAAAATATTTTTATTGACCTCCGCGATTTGGATTGGTACATAATTTTAAAGTAGGTTTGCACGCCGAAAACCCCGATTCCCCGAAGGGCTGTAAGCAATTTCATTTTTAATTTTTTCACTCCGCCGATTGGTGGAAACAGGGGACTAAATTTTTATTATGTCAGTTATTGTAGTTGGTACCATGGCTTTTGACGCCATTGAAACACCGTTTGGAAAAACAGATAAAATTATTGGCGGCTCTGCTACTTATGTAGCGTATTCGGCGGGTAATTTTGTACAGCCTATTCAGCAGGTTTCTATTGTAGGATATGATTATCCTAAGGAAGAATTAGCCGAATTAAAAAGAAGGGGCGTGCAATTGGAAGGCGTAGAGATAGTGCCTGATAAAAAATCTTTTTTCTGGAGCGGTAAGTATCATTTGGATATGAATACCCGCGATACATTGGTTACCGACCTGAATGTACTGGCAGATTTTAATCCTAAAATTCCTGACAGTTACCAGGGTGCTGAGTTTTTGATGCTGGGTAATTTGGTGCCGGCTATTCAAAAAAATGTAATAATGCAATTAAAAACCCGTCCGAAGTTGATTGTAATGGATACAATGAATTTTTGGATGGATACTGCGATGCCGGATTTCCTGGAAAATTTAAAATTGATTGACGTATTGCTGGTAAATGACAGCGAAGCGAGGCAATTGGCCAATGAATACTCGCTGGTAAGAGCTGCCCGTAAAATTTTAACGATGGGTCCCAAGTACCTCGTTATTAAAAAAGGCGAGCATGGTGCACTGTTATTTCATGGTGATAATGTTTTCTTTGCTCCCGCATTACCGTTGGAAGATGTATTTGACCCTACGGGAGCCGGCGATACATTTGCAGGCGGATTCATTGGTCATTTGGCAAAAACAAAGGATATCAGTTTTGAAAATATGAAAACGGCGATTATAGTCGGTTCGGCTATGGCAAGTTTTTGTGTAGAAAAATTTGGCGCTGAAAGATTAAAGGAAATCAGTAAAGAAGATATTGATAACAGGATACAGCAGTTTGTAGAGCTGGTTAATTTTGATATTGAGTTGGTTTAACAACTATTCAATTGAGTATACAAAAGCGGTTCCGCAAGGAACCGCTTTTATTTTTGCAGCCGGCTTATTAACGACCGGTATATTTTTTCACGGAAACGTTTTTTTGTTTTGCGCATTTTATCAAGCCACTTATTGTACTGTTGCTGATTCAATTCAATATACTGCAGGGATATCTCTTTGTGTTTACCACCGTATTCACGAAAATCTACAATGATTCGGGGAATCAGTTCATCTTCGGCCATAAAACTGTCAATGGCAAGATAAGGCCGTGTTTCATAACGATACCACAACGCCTCATTTTCCTTCAACGGTACCGGGCTGTATTGCAGCGATTTTGTACTGCTGTCTTTCTTTTGAATTAAATATTCGATATTTTTTGGATAATAATAATAATGGGTATTTACAGGCACTGTAATGAAGGAATCGATTTTGTAATTGATGTGCAGGCTGTCCATTCGCTGCAGCAGTTGCTCTTCGGTAAGCATGGTTTTATAATCTTTGAAAACGCTTATTTCGGTTTGCGGACGCTGTAACCTTCTTGCCATTGATGTGGAGCAAAAAGCAAAAATTGCAATCAGCCCGCTGCTGTACAATGCTATTTGTTGATAGACTGACTTATAGTGTAAGCTTATTGGTTTCAGTTGGTAAGCCGCAGGCAAAATCAGTAATGCGATATAGTCCGTATAATCAATGACCCTGTTGACCGGCAGCGAGAACTCCCGGTTGAGCAAATCAATTACAGGTCCTGATAGAGGAGATTTCCACCAAATAAAAAATAAAGCTGTGAAAATAAAAACGACTTTCTTTTTCGCCGGAAAAAGACAAGACAGAAATAAGGCAAATGCTGCAATACCTGCTCACATCCGACAGTTTGCCGGTAAGCAGGTTGTGATACGCATATTTTAAATAAAAATCATTCAGCAACAACAACAGAACACTTGCTATAAAAAACGGGTGAAGCAGTAAGGATTGTTTAGATGATTTCATATCATTCATGTTATTTAACTAAATGGATCATTAATTTAATTTTCTTGCCAGCACAATTGTATTTTTAAATCCTTCTTTCTTCCCCTGCAGGTTAAATATTTCTGTAAAAATAATATAGGTACCTACCGGCAATTTATTTCCTTTCTCATCTAATCCGTCCCAGTTCCATGTTCCTTTTAATCCTAATATTTCATTTTTTACAAAATAGCGTACAGGTCTGCCGGCAGCATCAAAGATTGTTACAGTGGCTGCATAACCCGGTTCGGTTACTAAGTATTGTATGGCGGCTATATCATCACGACCATCGTTATCAGGGCTAAATACTCTTCGGCAGTTACAGTAATAGTTGCTGTAACCTGTTGCATTTGTTTGAATTGAGAGTTTTGATAACCCGGTGTACCATGACCCGCTGTGGAAGCAGCACTGTGCCAGTTACCGGCATCTTGCGAAGGGGCTTCTGCATCAATTCTTTCCAGCGATACGCCTTCGGCATTATCCAATAATTTAAAATGCCAGTCATCTTTATATTTCACTTCATCCGTCACCTGCCCTTGAAAATTTAATAAAATCACATCGCCTTCATCATCGGGAAAAGAAGGCATTGACGAAATGCTGAGTATGGCTTCCTGATTTTTTACCAAATAGTTTACCGAAAGATTATCGGCATCTTCCGTAATCACTACATACTCCCCCGGAAAAATATAAAAAGGTGCAGTGCTTAAAACTTTTGCCGAGCTGACCGCACCGCTTGTATTTCTGTTGGCGATGGATAGTTTTGCCGCATCAAAAATTTTATTGCTTCTATTGTAAAATTCTATAAAATCAAAACCATTGCTGCGGGGGTTAAATAGGATTTCATTTATTACCAATTCAGCAGCTGCAGGGTCCGTCGGCAAACCGGTTTTTGCTTTATTCGCCGCGCCGATCGTATTGTTTTTGCAATCTGAAATATTTGCAGTAGTAATGGTATAAACTGTATTGGGCTGCAGCGGAGCGGTTGTTTTTAATTGTATTTGATTAAAAAGAGGTGCCATAGCAGCAGCCGACAGAATAGTAATACCGCCATCAATTATATGATTACCGGTTGTTGCTCCCTGCAGACTGTCTATCGGCTCATCAAAGACAAGGACAATAGTTGTATTGTCAGTCGTATAGGCTCTTTTTAGTTTTGGTGCATCGGTATCATTATTAACTGCATCAATAGAATTCTTCTTCCCGGGTGTTCCGCCTTTTGTATCGTTGCCGGCTTTCCAGTTGTTGCTGCCCGCACAGGGATTTTTTGTATCAATCATTTCCAATGTCCATCCGCCATCTGTCTTCACCGCATTTTGATACCATGCTGATGAATAGGAAACAGCATGAATTGTTCTGCCGTTTGCTGCCCGTAAAAAAATTATATCCCCGTCATTATCCAACGAGGGGAAACTGGTAACGGAAATGGTAGTACCGAATGCGGACATAGCAGCAACGGCACTACCGGTGCATACAATTACAAAACTATCAGGTTGTAAAGTAAAATTGGACATTGGGCCGCTCAATCCCGAAGCGTCACCAAGCCGCCAACCCAGTAAATTAATTGCAGATGAGGTTGTATTTTTTAATTCAATCCATTCATTGGCGGGCAAACCTATTTGGGGCGAGGGATCAACCATCAGTTCATCTATTACCACATCATACCTATTTTGCGAAATGCATATAGCAGGCAAAAAAGCAATAACTATCAGTAGTAAGTTTATTTTTTTCATTGGTGGCGTGTAGTTAAAGCTACTGAATTCATAAGGCTGTAAAAAAAATTATTTATAGATTTTGCGCATTGACCGGCGACCTTTACTTTTGCATCGCTTTGATACAAATAATTAAACATACGAAACGCAATAAGAAACATTCCGAAGTATTGGAAGGATAATGTGTTTGTATGATTGAACATATAACTGGCCTTCCAAAATCGGAAGGCCTTTTTTATACCCCTATCCCCGTCCGTTCCGGCAAGTGCGGGCCCTAAAGGGGATAGGGAAAAAGCTTTATAACTAGATTTTTTAATATTTAAAACGAAAACAAAAAATGAAAGTTGCAGTAGTAGGTGCTACAGGACTGGTAGGCACAAAAATGTTACAGGTATTGGCCGAAAGAAATTTCCCGGTTACGGGTTTAATACCGGTTGCTTCAGAAAGATCGGTTGGTAAAAGCATAGAATTTAAAGGACATAAATATAAGGTAGTGAGCATGACAGACGCTATTGCAGCCAAACCGAACGTGGCTATTTTTTCTGCGGGCGGCAGTACCTCACTGGAGTGGGCGCCCAAATTTGCAGAAGCGGGTATTACCGTTATCGATAATTCCAGCGCCTGGCGTATGGATCCGACCAAAAAGTTAGTCGTGCCTGAAATAAACGCCGATGCATTGACAAAAGATGATAAGATAATTGCCAATCCCAATTGCTCTACTATACAAATGGTAGTAGCGTTGAATCCTTTGCATAAAAAATATAATATTAAAAGAATAGTAGTATCTACTTACCAGAGCGTAACGGGTACGGGTGTAAAAGCGGTTACACAATTGATGAACGAACGAAACGGTATAGCAGGGGAAAGGGCTTATAAATATCCTATTGATTTAAACGCCATTCCGCAGATAGATGTGTTTTTAGAAAACGGTTATACCAAGGAAGAAATGAAAATGGTAAAAGAGACTTGCAAAATTATGCGTGATGATTCGATAAAAGTTACAGCTACCACGGTTCGCATTCCCGTAATCGGCGGTCACAGCGAAAGTGTGAACGTGGAGTTTACCAATGATTTTGATTTGCAGGATGTAAAAAACTTATTGCAATCATCGCCGGGCGTAGTGGTGGTAGATGATTTGGAAAAGCAACTATACCCCATGCCGATGGATGCACATGAGAAGGATGAAGTATTTGTAGGCAGGTTAAGAAGAGATGAAACACAACCCAATACATTAAATATGTGGATTGTAAGTGATAACCTGAGAAAAGGTGCGGCTACCAATGCGGTACAAATTGCGGAATATTTATTGACAAAAGGATTATTATAAAAAATAAAACGTCGTCTTAAAGGATTTTTTTGCGGGACATGGCACGCAGAGTAGCGGGGGACGCAGAGATAGGCGACTAATAAAATATTTCTCTGCGCACTCTGCACCTCAGGTTGAAAAAAATAAAACGCCGCCTAAAAAATATTTGCAGGGATTGGCACGTAGAGTAGCGGGGGGCGCAGAGGTAGGTAACTGATAGAATATTTCTCTGCGCTCTCTGCACCTCAGCGTGCAAAAAATCCTTTGAGTCAACGTTTTAAACCGGTTATGATTTTTTTCTGTAAGGGAAATGTTTACCGTAATTATTGGTAATGTTTTCTATTACTTGATTAGCCGGAGTATTCCAGTCAGACCCTCTTCTGTAATTATCATTCCATAATGTTTCGCTGCGGCTTACAATGCTGCAGGAGGTGATGATGTCGTTGGTGCGGTTGGGTATAAATACCCCTGTCGGAGCAGGAGCCACAATATCTATTATTCTGCGGCCCACATCAATACCCAGTGAAGCGAGGTCGCTCATATACCGGTTCTTTTGAATTTTTAAACGTACTACGGCATCTACATTTAAAATTTTCGCTAATTCTTCATCTGACTTTCTCCACGAATCTCTCAGTGAAATACCGTTGTCGTTTAAAATTTGTAAAGTGTTGCTGTAATGCTGCATGTCTATTGCCAACCTGTATTTACGAACATTTCCCTGCCGCAATACCGCATCGTGCATCGATTGTTGAAAGGCTTTGCTTTCAGTTTCTTCTACCTTTCGCACATCCTCATCATTCATATTTTGAGGACGGGTGCCTGTAAAAATCATTTCTGCCGGTAATACGGCAATGGTTTTATGGCGGGCCGTTTTTTCTTCGAAAGACGAACTGGTGTAGTAACGATGGCAAGATGATGTGAGTCCAGCTAATAGGAGGACCAATAACAGCGTGTGTAGACTTTGTTTCATTGTAAAAAGCTTTAGTTGTAATTGTCAATTCAACTATAATGCCTCAAATGAAAAAAAATTTCTCTTTAACTTTTTTTAATGAATTTAATTTATTGAATGGCCCCGTTGAAAAAAGCAATAAAGTCTTTCATAGTTTGAAAAGTTTTTGTTACTTCCTTTAACAAATTTTTTGATTGCAGTTCCGCATCGGTAAAAGGTACGGTAACCAAAAAACTTTTCATTTTTAAAAATTCAATAGCCGGGTTAGTTTCATCATACCCTTTCGGCGGCCTGCTCAATAGTTCAATCCCTTCCACTCCTTTGGTAAATGTTTTTTTAAATGCGGGAGCGGAAATTATTTTTTTAAAATTCTTGAAATTGTAATCTATTTCCTGTCTTATTTTAATCAGGTCGGGCGGTGCGGGCATATAAATACCGCCGGCGGCAAAACTTTTATTGCCGGGTTCAAAATGAAAATAATAACCCGCACCCTGTATTTTTTTGCCGCCTTGATTAAAGGATGCTCCCATATTGGGTTTGTACGGCGATTTATCTTTTGAAAAACGCACATCCCTGTTTATCCGAAAAGTACAATCCTTGGCGGTTAGCTGCCCGATAGGTTTATCAAATTTGGCGATGCTTTCTATCAATTGTGTTACATAATTATGAAAATCTGTTTTGCAGTTTTCATACGCTGCCCTGTTCGCATCAAACCAAGCTTTGTTATTATTCTTTTTCAGGGTTTTTAAAAAACTCAGGGACGATGTTTGTAACATAATTGATAATTGTAATGCGTAAAGATAAAAGCCGGCGACATATTTTTTTTAAAAAATATGTCGCCGGCAAAAAGGTAGGTAATCAGAGCAATGAATTAATTTATTTTATTCTTCCCCAGTTCTCGCCGCTTTTAATGCGGTACATAGTCATCTCGCTAACCTTGTACTTAGCTGCCAATTGCTTAATGGTAATCTTACGATTCTTACTGCTCAGGGTGTCTTTAATTTTTTTAACTTGGTCAGCATTCAGTTTCAGACCCACTGTTCGGTTGGCCTGTACTTTTTTGTACGCAATTTTTGCCGGACTCTTTTGCTGGTGATCAATCATCTCTTTCAGCGTGGCCCATTTAAGATTCTTAAGTTTGTTGTCCAGCTTATTGTGATTAAGGTGGATAACATAAACGTACTTGGCAGAAGGTTTTTTTAAAAAAATCTTAGCAATCTCACGATGAATGTAGATTGTGCCGTTGTTGTCGGGGCGATGAAGATTTAGTGTGCTGTAACCCGTAGTGATGGACCCTTCTAAAATTTTTCCGTCCTCTACTTTTTCTTTGTAACTGGCTATGCGGCCAAGAGATGAAACGGCATAGCGATTGCGTAGCTTTTTCCAACCCGGGAATTGAAGAGGCTTCCATACCTCACCCGTTAATTTTTTAACCATTTTTAGAATTTTTAAGGATAAGATGGCTTAGTTATTCTTAGTAGTTATAACTAAGCCTGTTTAAATAATTTATCTAAGGTATAAAAATAAGATAATAATATTTATTTTTTATTTATAAGCAACAGAAATTCCTGTTCGGTCAAAATTCTGACCGTGTTTATCTTTTTCGCTTTCTCCAATTTGCTGCCCGCATCTTCACCTACTACCAGGTAATTCAGCTTGGTGCTTACACCGCCCAGCAACTTACCGCCCGCGGCTTCGGCCAATGCCTCGGCCTCACTTCTTTTCAGGGTAGGTAATGTGCCGGTAAATAAAAATGTTTGCCCGGCAAGGTTGCCGGTGTTTTTAGTATCTTTCTTTTCATTTTTTAATTCAATACCAAGTGATTCAAGCTTATTGAGCAGTTCAATATTCGCTTTTGAATTAAAAAATTGAAAAATGCTTCCGGCAACTTTAGGTCCCACATCATCCAATTGCTGCAATTGCTCCTGTGTAAAATCCTTAAAGTCCATTAAATGGTTAACGGCCCGGGCTAATGTTTTTGCGGTAGTTTCCCCGGTATAACGAATGCCGAGGGCGAAAATTAATCTGTGCAGGGGTTGTTTTTTAGAATTTTCAATCGCCGTTTTTAAATTGGCGATAGATTTTTCACCAAATCCTTCCAGCTTACTTATTTTATCATAATCAAGTTCATAAATACCCGGTATATCTTTCAATAATCCCAATTCATAAAATTTTCTGATATTGGCTTCGCCCAATCCGCGTATATCCATCATGTCCTTGCCGGCAAAATGAATTATTTTTTCTACCACCTGCGCGGGACAATCAATATTAATACAACGCCATACCGCTTCGCTTTCATCTTTGTATAAATCGCTTTTACAAACGGGGCATTTTTTCGGGAAAATAATTTTCTTTTCATCGCCTGTTCGCAATTCGGGCATTGATTTTACAATATAGGGAATTACATCACCGGCTCTTTCTACCAATACCGTATCACTAATCATCAAATCTTTTTCTCTAATAACGTCTTCATTAAAAAGCGAAATGGAAGAAACTGTTACACCGCCAATGGGTACGGGTTCTATTTTAGCTACCGGCGTTACAGAGCCTGTACGTCCCACTTGAAATTCTACATTTAGTAATTTACTTGTACCCTGGCGTGCTTTAAATTTATAAGCTATCGCCCATCGCGGATGATGCGAGGTCATACCCATCTTATCCTGTAGTGCAACATTGTTTACCTTAATCACCATGCCGTCTATTTCGTAAGGAAGGTCATCTCTTTTTATTTCAAATTCGTTGCAGTATTTAATTACGGCTTCAATACCGGTTACTATTTTTTTTTCTTTTTTCGGACTCCGAAACCCAAGATCCCAAAGCATTTGCAACGAACCGCTGTGCGTATTCAATATTTCGTATTTCGTATTTTTTACTTCTGCTTTGTTGTGATAACTGATGTGATAAAGAAAAGCTTCTAAGTTTCTTTTGGCTACTTCCGAGGAGTCTTTTATTCTTAAAGTACCGGCGGCGGCATTGCGGGGATTGGCCAGCGGAGGCAGACCCTGGTCAACCAATTGTTCATTATATTTTTTAAAAGTGTTTTTATTTATCAATACTTCGCCGCGTATTTCCGCTTGTTGTACACCATATTCCGAAAATTTTGCGGAGAGCGGTATACTTTTTATTTGTTTTATATTGGATGTGATGTCATCGCCTTCGGCGCCATCGCCGCGGGTAGCGCCGCGAACCAATAAATCATTTTCGAACAACAATGAAATACTGGCGCCGTCAAATTTCGGTTCTACGCAATATTCAATTTCAGTAAGGCCGGTAAGTTCTTTCGCTTTTCTATCAAAATCAATCAAGTCATCACTGTTATAAGAGTTATCGAGTGATAACATGGGAACCAAATGCCGTACAGAAGGAAAACCGGCTTGTCCGTCAGTTTTTTTTCCCGTTAAATTTTTGGCTACTCTCTGTGTGGGAGAATCGACGGTAATAAGAGAAGGATTTTCTTTCTCCATTTTCTCCAATGCCTTATATAGTTCGTCGTATTCATAATCGGCTATCAGCGGATCGTTGAGAATATAATACCTGTATTCATGAAAACGCAGTACGTCTCTTAATTTTTCAATTTCCTTTTCCGGAATAGAAGCGGTCTTATTAGTTTTTAAAAATACGGTTGTGGCCTTTTGCAATTCTTTTATATCCTCGGTAAAATTCATGAGCAGAAATTATTTTCAGTAAAGATAAACATCGCCGTTGATCATTTTAAAATACACCGGAAATTTCGGTTTTTATTTGATGATGCTTTTAAAAAAAATACTTTTTGATTTCAGACAAAAAGTTAGCGGGTAATTTGTACATAATTGTATATTTGAAAGCCAACTTAATATTACAATAAGATTATTATGACACAGGAAGAGTTACAGCTTATCAAAACGGCAGAAATAGAGAAGATAAGCCACCGGGACTATTTTAATATTGCCATATCCGTTGACTGCGTAATTTTTGGTTATGAGAACAGGAAGCTGAAAGTACTGCTAATAAAATCTGATTTAAAAGAATTTGAAGGATTGTGGTCTTTGTTGGGCGACCTGGTAAACCCCGATGAAGATTTGGAAGAAGCCCCTTACCGTGTTTTGAAGCAGCGAACAGGTATGGAGAATGTTTTTTTGGAGCAGGTAAAAACTTTTGGTTCTGTAGAAAGACATCCGTCGGGCAGAGTTATTACAGTAGCTTTTTATTCGTTGATCGATATTAAGCATCATAATTTGAAGGTGAATGAACATGAGCTGAGTTGGAGGCCCGTTAGCGAAATAAAAAAATTAGCGTTCGATCATAAAAAAATATTAGATGCCAGCTTAGCCCGGTTGCAGGACCAGATAATGGAAAAGCCGGTCGTATTCAATTTATTACCTGAAAAGTTTTCACTACGTGAATTGCAGGAACTTTGCGAAGCCGTACTGGACGAAAGCTTGGACAGGAGAAATTTCAGAAAAAAAATCACACTAAAAAATTGGTTGCTTGATATTGATGAAATGGAAAGTAATGTGCCGCACCGGCCCGGTAAATTGTATAAATTGAAAAAGGAGTTCAATAAAAAAAAGAAAACAACTTTTTGATAAATCATTGCACAGTTCCGCATTTTTTACAAGAAACCAATATTGCAGGTTCGCATAAGTAAGAAATCGATTGCCAACCTGTAAGCGTTGCCAATTGACACTTTGTTCCTCCAGCAAAAAACAACTAAAGAGAATCTCCTTCTACCAAACGGGAAGGTAATAATATAGAGCCTGAGAAGGTTTGGCCTTCCAAATAATCCGTCATACTTTTCATAGCTAATTTACCCAGTTCATAACCGCTGGTTTCTATATAAGTAATACGCGGTTTAAACAGTTGCGGTAAAAAGCCGGTGCTGATGGCCAGCACGGCTACTTCCTTTGGTATGGCAATATCTAATTTATACAATCCTTTCATAACACCGATTAGAATTTCATCGCTCATGGCGAAAACGGTATCCGCTTTTTTCGCGGTGCAATATTCAATGACTGTTTGCTCGGCGGCAACAGAGTTCGGACAATGTTCAATATAAAGTTTCATTCTCGGCGCGTCTCTTTCCGCTACTTTTATAAAAGCCGTTTCTCTTTTTTTGGTAATGGATAATTCGGGGTTACCAAAAATAGCCAGTACTTTTTTCTTATTGTACTTAATAATAGTAGACGCCGCGATAGTAGCCACTTCATCATCGGCTATACAAACTTTATTGGCGCTGTCATCATCAGGCACCTTGTCAAAAAAAATAACCGGTATGCCCGACTCTTCCATTTTTTTATACGATTCGGGTAGCGAACCCGGGGAAATAGAGATAAAAACACCGGCTACACGGGTAGCTCTGCATAATTTTAAATTATCGGCTTCAATAGCAGGGCTGTCGCCCGATTGAAGAATCATTAAAGAAAAACCGTTTTCTCTTGCCTGTTCTTCCAGTGCCGATATAAAGGAGTCGTAAAACAAATTAGATATGGCGGGAACAATAACACCCAGTACACGGCTTGTATTTGTACGAAGATTGATGGCGTAGGTATTGGGCTCATAATCTATAATAGAAGCAAGGTCCTTCACTTTTTGTTTAGTGGCTTCAGAAATATCAGGATGATTTTTAAGAGCCCTTGAAACGGTAGAGATACTAAGGTTTAATTTTTGAGAAATGTGCTTTAGCGTAGCCTTAGATTTCATTTTATACTTAATTAAAAAAATAATAATGTTTTTTTTCCACCACAAACAATATCGCAAACAGTACCGCAATCCTTTGCATATTACGATATTTTTTAAAAACAAAAAACGAAATATAAAAGATGATACATTTAGAAAATTATTGGTACAGGGTTATTTTGATAGTTTTTATGCTTTTGCCGCAGTGCAGCAAATTGTTAAAATTAGTTGTCATGAGAACATTGATCCGATAAAATATTTTCTTGATTATAAACATTATTTGTATTTTTTTGTAATGTTATAATTGAGTTAATTAATTTTTGTGTATTTTAGACATATTATTGATTAACATTTAAATGTAAAACTACTGATTATGCTTGCTAAACGACTGCTTCGCAGGATTGCATTGCCCATGATTGCAATGCTCCTTGCCTCAACCGGGCTCTTCGCCCAAGACCGCGTGGTTACCGGAAAAGTAACTGATTCTAAAGACGGATCATCTGTTGCCGGCGCTTCGGTGGTAGCTAAGGGATCTCAAAAGGAACTTCTACAAATACTAATGGTGAATTTTCTATTTCGGTACCTGCCGGTGTAGACAAATTAGTCGTTACATCTGTTGGGTTTACCTCACAAGAGATTGACATTAGTGGAAAAAATGAAGTTGAAGTTTCTTTTGTTGCCAATGCCGGACAAAATTTGAATGAAGTAGTGGTAGTAGGTTACGGTACTGCCCGTAAAAAAGATTTAACAGGGGCGGTAGCTTCTGTTAAAGCAAAGGACTTTAATCAGGGTTTCGTTACTTCTCCTGACCAATTATTGCAAAATAAAGTTGCAGGTTTAGAGATAACTAACAATAGCGGACAACCGGGTGTGGCTACTACTATCAAAATAAGGGGTAACAACTCTATACGTGCTGTTAACAACCCTCTATATGTAATTGATGGTGTGCCTCTGGATGGAAGAACTGCCAGACCAAATGTTAGCCTCACAGGTTTTGGGTCTACTCCTGAAACGAATCCTCTGTTATATATAAATCCAAATGACATAGCTCAGGTTGATGTATTGAAAGATGCATCTTCTGCAGCTATCTACGGTTCAAGAGGCGCAAATGGTGTAATTGTTATTACAACAAAAAAAGGTTCTTCAAGCGGTACAAAATTAGAATTTGGAAGCAGCTTCGGCGTTTCTGCGGGGTATTTGAAAAAATATGAGATTTTAGATGCAGGACAATTTAGAGCGGCTTTAAAAAAATATAATCAACCTGCTAACTTAGACAAAGGCGGTACGGTAGATGCAATGGATGAAATCACACAGACAAAATTATCCAGTGATTATAGTCTTTCATTGAGCTCAGGGAATGAAAATGGCAGGATTAGAGCTTCTTTTCTCGCTTCCAGGGCAAGAGGGTTTCTAAAAAATTCTAATCTTGATAAATATTTAGCTTCTTTGGGAGGTCAGTATAAATTTTTAGATAAGAAATTGACCATTGACTTTAACGTTAGGGCAGGTAATACGAAGGAGAATATTATCAATGTAAGTAATACCGCAGGTTCTACAGGTAATTTGATTAGTGCCGCTTTAAGCTGGAATCCTACGGAGTCCTTTACAGATAATAACGGTTTATTGATAAATCCGGGCGGCGGTTCGGGTAATCCTTTAAGCTTGCTTAAGGCATATTCTGATATAGCCGTAGTTAATTCTATATTGGCAGATATTTCTGCCGGATATAAAATAACGGATAATTTGGAGTATAAATTTTTGTTTGCTATCAATAACGGTACCGGTGACAGGAATACAAATGTTGACGGTTGGATTGAGGGGTACCCCGGTATTTCCGGTTCAGGACTCGGTGTAAAATCATCCGCTAAGCTTACCTCTCAAACAATTACACATACCTTGAATTATCGTGCTAAACTCGGTACCAAAGTAACTTTAGACGCATTGGGAGGTTTTGAATACTGGAAAACCGATTACTCCGGTACTACCTATTCTGCAAGCGGTTTCAATACAAACTTAACTCAAGCTACAATCCTGAGAATTAAATACACGGACATTTTAGCTAACGGAAATTCGCAAGCTCTGCCAAATATTTTTCAGAACCCTACCACAGAATTGCAATCTTTCTTTGGAAGAGCTATTTTAAATTATGCAGATAAATATTTGTTTACAGCAACTTTCAGAGCGGATGGTTCAAGTAAATTTGGAAAGAATAACAAATACGGATACTTCCCTTCAGTTGCTGCTAAATGGAATATCAGTAACGAAGATTTCATGAAAAACGGTTCAGTGTTCTCTAACTTAGCAATAAGAGCTTCATGGGGTATTACCGGTAACCAGGAATTTCCTGCAGGCGCCTCGCAAGAGCAATTCGGCTTTTCGGCTTTCAATACCGCAGGACAATTTAATGTTGCCAACCCCGATTTGAAATGGGAATCCACACGGTCATACAACATAGGATTGGATTACTCTATTTTACGTGGCAAAATTTACGGTAGCTTTGATTACTACGATAAGAATACTACTGATATCTTATTTCAAAGCACCGCTATTCAGCCTGCTCCTGCATCGATTTACTTCATCAACCTTCCTGCTGAGTTGAGCAACAAAGGCTTTGAGTTTTCTATTGGTGCTGCCCTGATTGACAGAAAGGATTTTGGCTTGGAAGTTAATTTCAATATTGCGAATAATAAAAACTTGTTAAACAAGTTTTTTGCTCCCGGTACCACAACACCCATTAATATAGAAACAGGCCAGATAAACGGACAGGGTGTATCAGGAACTTTGGCGCAAAGAATTACTAATGGTCAACCTGTCAACGTCTTTTTCCTTAAAAAATTCCTTGGATTTGATGCAACCGGCAAGCAGATAATTGAGGATAATCCAAGTTTTGCAGGTGACCCTAACCCTAATACTGTATTTGGCTTTGGTGCAGAGGTAAGGTATAATAAATTTGTACTTACAGTCAATACAGGTGGTGCCGGCGGTTTCTTTATTTACAACAATACTGCTACAAACATTACTAATATTGAGGGCATAACTAAGGGAAGAAATATTGATTTGGCTTCTTACAATTCCCAAGAAAGTACACTTAGTTCTGCAGCTGCTTCTACAAGATTTTTGGAAAAAGGTAATTATTTTAAATTAAGAAATGCTACTCTTCGCTACGGCTTTGGTAACATTGGTAAGCATGTGAAAGGTTTAAACGCCTTTGTATCAGGAAGCAATCTTTTTGTTCTGACTAAATTTACAGGCTTCGATCCTGAGGTTAATATTGACAAGAGCAATAACAACTATCCTTCAAGAAGTATAGAATATATACCTTATCCGACACCAAGAACTATCACTTTTGGTTTTAATTTATCATTATAATACCCATAAATAGCATATTATGACAAAGAATAAAAAATATAAAGTATATGCCCTGATGTTGGTAGCAGCATTAGCAGGGTGTACAAAATTGGATGAGAGCCTTAATAATACCCTCACCAATCAACAAACATCTGCTGCTTTAGGTGCGTCAGGTACCGGTTTGTTATTAAAAACGGCTTATACTGATTTAGCAGGCCCTTTTAATGACGTGGGTCAATTACTAAACCTTACAGGAAATGCATCTGATGAATCTTTGGTACCGACAAGAGCCGGCGACTGGGATGATAATGGTGCCTGGAGAGTTATGCATAATCATAGTTGGACTGCTGATTTGGGTTCTATGCTGAATACGTTTAACAGCCTTAATAAAATAAATTTTGATGCTACTAACGTATTAGCTTTTAACCCTACGCCGTCTCAAGCTGCTGAGGCGAGATTTTTAAGAGCTTATGCTCTTTATAATCTTTTAGATTTGTATGGACAATATCCTTTCAGAAATCCGGGCGATAATCTTTTGAACGCCCCGGAAGTAAAAACCGGAGCCGCTGCTATTGATTTTATTATTGCTGAGCTTAATGCAATATTGGCCACCGTACCGGCTGCAAACGCCAATATTAATTACAAAGCAAACCCTGACGCTGTAAGAATGTTATTAATGCGTTGCTATTTAAACAAAGGAGCTTTTGCCAACAGGGCTACACCAACTTTTGCAGATGCAGATATGCAGCAGGTAATTACGTTGGGTAATGCTATTATAAATTCAGGTCGTTATTCTTACACGCCTAATTTCTTTGATAATTTCAGTGCTGACAATACCTCAAAAACCAAAGAAGGTGTATGGGCATACGAAAATAACAGCGGTGCCGCACCCACTAATGTTGATATGAGATCTTTCTGGCACAGAACATTACATTATAATTCGTATACGCCCAAAGCACCTAATGCCGGTTGGAATGGCTTCTCTACGGTCGCTGAATTTTATAACACTTTTGGTGTGTCTTCAGTTCCTACTCAAACGCCTGCTGATACTTTACTTGATACAAGGATTGGTGGAAGATTCTATTCAGGTGTTACTGACAAGTCTGGCCTGAGACCCGGATTACTAATAGGACAGCAATATGATGAAACCGGTGCAAAATTGCATTACAGAAACTGGGTTGCTGCTGACGGTCCTGATGCGAAATTGCTGAGTTTCAACCCTGTTATCGGTGCGGGCATGATTGAAAATACACCGGGTCTATTAGAGGTAACAGGTATTCGTGTAATGAAATATTTACCTGATTTTTCCGGAGGGAACTATGATGGAGAAAGATTGGCCGGAAACGACTTAATTATTTTCAGGTATCCTGATGTAGCATTAATGGTTGCAGAAGCACATATGAGAAAAGGAACCCCGGACAATGCACTGGCTTTATCATTAGTAAACGGGCTTCGGACTGCCAGAGGCGCCGCACCTTTAGCATCAATGACATTGGTAGCAGCAACAAACTTTGCGCCCAATACTCTTTTAGCTGAAAGAGGAAGAGAATTATATTGGGAATATGTAAGAAGAACAGACCTTATTCGCTTTGGTGTATTTTTAAGACCTTGGCCATATAAGCCTGCCGATGATCCGAAATACCTGGTTTATCCGATTCCTTCACAGGCATTGGCGGCAAACCCTAACTTAAAACAAAACCCGGGTTACTAATAACAAAAATTAGTATCTGTTTTTATTATAATTTCGTAAAAGGTCATTGAAACTTCAATGGCCTTTTACTTTTAAACTAAACCTTGAACGCCCTTGTTTTTTGTAATGAAAAAATACTTAATCTATTTCGCCGTTCTGTTATTACCGGTTTTGTTTATTGCTTGCAAAAATCAAACTGGTGGTACGAACGAAAATTTATTTGAACTCTTAAGTAATACCGGAATTGATTTTAACAATAAAGTTGTTGATGACAGTCTGGAGAATGGATTTTTATTCAGAAATTTTTATAATGGCAATGGTGTTGCCTTAGGGGACATTAATAATGATGGTGTTGCCGATGTGTTTTTAACTTCAAATACAGGTACGAATAAATTATACCTCAATAAAGGCAATTTTCAATTTGAAGATATAAGTGAAAAAGCCGGTATTATAAAAGATGATAAATGGAATACCGGGGTTGTTTTTGCAGATGTTGATGGTGACGGATGGTTAGATATTTATGTTTGCTCTTCGGGCCATATGGGAACCGGTACCAGGCAAAACAAATTATACATAAATAATCATAACAGCACGTTTACAGAAGCAGCTGCAAAATTCGGTCTTGATATTTCTGCTTATACTACGCAAGTCTCTTTTTTTGATTATGATATAGACGGTGACCTGGATTGTTTTATGATCAACAACAGTCCGATCCCCATCAACCAGTTAAATTTTGCAAATCGCAGAGATTTGCCTGACAGCTTATGGAAAATTGCAGATTTTTTAAAGGGAGGCGGCGATCATTTGTACAGAAACGATAATGGTTTTTTTAAAGAAGTTACTTCACAGGCCGGTATACATGGCGGGTTGATCAGTTTTGGTTTAGGCGTTTCGGTAAGTGATATTAACAGTGATGGCTGGCCGGATGTTTTTGTTTCCAATGACTCTTATGAAAGAGACTATCTATACATCAATCAGAAAAACGGAACTTTTAAAGATGAAATGGAGCAGTGGTTTCAGCACACAAGTTTTTCTTCAATGGGCGCTGATATTGCTGATATTAATAATGACGGTTATCTTGATTTGTTTACAACGGATATGCTGCCAACAGATGATTACAGGTTGAAGACAACCGGCTCCTTTGATAATATCAGCTTGTTTAATTCTAAACTAAAATCAGGATTTTATTACCAGTACACAAAAAATTGTTTGCAACTCAACAATAAAAACGGAAGTTTTATTGATATTGCCCGATATAGCGGTGTGGCTGCAACAGATTGGAGTTGGGGGGCATTAATTTTTGATATGGATAATGACGGTTGGAACGACTTATACGTTTGTAACGGAGTTAATAAAGATGTTACCAACTTGGATTTTATGGATTTTTTTGCTAATGACTTTAATCAGAAAATGGTTTTATCAGGGAAGAAAGAGCCGATAGACAAAATACTAAAAGAAATTCCTCAAACACCGTTGCCTAATAAAGTTTACCGCAATAATAAGGATTTAAGCTTTAGCGATGTTGGGGCCGAATGGGGTATGGCCCAACCTACATTTTCCAATGGTGCTGCTTATGGCGATTTGGATAATGACGGCGACCCGGATTTAGTAGTATGCAACCAAAATCAACCTGTATATATTTATAAAAACAAATCAAGAGAGCTTAATAAAAACAATTACATCGGGTTTTCTTTGAAAGGAAAAGGTGCTAATCATTTCGCTGTAGGCAGTAAAGTGCAATTATTTATCGGGTCTCAAATTCTTACACAGGAATTGATTCCGAGCAGGGGCTTTCAATCATCAGTGGATTATAAACTGGTTTTTGGCTTAGGTAAAAATACAAAAATTGACTCCGCTATAATTACTTGGTCCGATCGAAGTAAAAATAAATTTGATACTCTTTCGCTCAACCGGGTGCATAATTTTAATCAAGCACAATTGAAAACATCTCCACCGGAAAATATTGATGAAAAACCTGTTGAGACATTATTTTCAAAAGAAGAAACTATTTTTGAAAAGCATCAGGAGAATGAATATGTTGATTTCGATAACGAAAAAATCATGCCGCGAGCTCTTTCTCGTGAAGGCCCCTATGGAGCTACCGCAGACGTAAATGGCGACGGGCTTACAGATATTTACATTGGCGGTGCGCAGGGCATGATCGGGCAATTGTATTTTCAAACTTCGACCGGTGCTTTTATAAAAAAAGAGGAAGTTGCTTTTAAGCCATTTTTTGATTTCGAAGATGCAGCGAATCTTTTCTTTGATTATGACAAGGATGGCGACATGGATTTACTTATTTGTCCCGGTGGTAACAATCACCCCCTAAACAGCAGAGAATTGCAATTGAGGCTGTTCAATAATGACGGGAAAGGAAACTTTGCTTTAAACGCTAATGCCTTCCCGAACATGAATATGAACATTGCTGTTGCTGCGGTAAATGATTTTAATAACGATGGCTTTCCGGATATTTTTATTGGTGCACGAAGTTATCCCGGAGTTTACGGTAAAGATCCCTGAGTTATTTATTTGCAAATGACGGCAAGGGTCATTTTATTGATATTGCACAAACAAAAAATACGAATATTGCCCAAATAGGCATGGTAACCGGCGCTGTTTGGGAAGATATAACAGGCGATAAACAAAAAGAATTAATTATTGTTGGAGAATGGATGGCGCCAAGAATTTTTACTTTTAATAAAGATCACTTTGACGAATTAAAAACAAATATCAACGATAAGTTTGGCTGGTGGCAATCGCTTTCAGTTGCGGATGTAAATAATGACGGTAAAAATGATTTGATTTTAGGAAATATCGGAAAAAATTTTTACTTAAACCCGGGAACAAAAGCCCCTGCGAAATTATGGCTGAATGATTTTGATAAAAACGGAGATGTCGATAAAGTAATGTCTTATACGATTAACGGAAGAGACATGCCTGTATTTCTAAAACGCGACATGCAGGAGCAACTTCCCGGACTCAAAAAAGAAAATTTGAAACATAGCGAGTATGCTGATAAATCGATACAGAACCTCTTTTCAAAGGATATGATTACATCTTCAATTATAAAAAAATTTACTTACGCCCCGTCTTGCGTGGCTATGAATGAAGGGAACGGCAACTTTACCGTAAAGGAGCTGCCGGTAATGTCACAACTTTCGTGTATCAATGCGATAAAGCCCATTGATATTAACGGAGATGGTTTTTTAGATTTAGTAACCGGCGGCAATCAGTTTGGTTTCTTGCCGCAGTTTGAAAAATTAGACGGCAGCTTTGGCGATGTTTTAGTTAATAACGGTGCAGGTGATTTTGTTTGGCAGGAGAATAAAAAAACCGGCCTGAATTTGAGAGGTGAATTAAGAGATATCAAGACTATAGAAAATTCTAAAGGAGTATTCTTGTTATTCCTTCAGAATGATGAATACCCTGTTTTGTATAAGCTTAAATCACTTTAAGAATGAAATTAATTTGCAGGATACTTTTATAGACGGAATTTCAAAAAATTTTAGTACAAACATCCAAAATGTGATACCCTTCGGGATATAGAACAAGTGAAAAAGCAACTACTCTGCGCAGCGCTATTTTTTTTATTGATTACTTTCTCCTGTAAGCGGCAGGGAGAGGTCAAACCTTTATTTCAATTGATTGAGAACTCAGGAATTGAATTTGTAAATAAAGTACAGGATAATGATACTATCAATATACTCAACTACCGAAATTTTTATAATGGAGGAGGCGTAGCTACAGGCGATATAAATAATGACGGTTTAGCAGATGTTTTTTTTACTGCCAATCAGGGGAGTAATAAACTTTTTTTAAATAAAGGTAACCTGAAGTTTGAAGACATTTCTGCAAAAGCAGGATTTATTGATAAACAACAGTTCAGTACCGGTGTAGTTATGGTTGATATTAATGCCGATGGATGGCTGGATATTTTTGTTTGTAATGCAGGCAGTATGCATAATGCTGCTTTAAGAAGCAATCAACTTTTTCTAAATAATAAAGATTTAACTTTTACAGAAAGTGCAGAAAAATTCGGTCTCAAAGATTCAGGCTACACTACACAAGTAAGTTTTTTCGATTATGATTTAGACGGTGATTTGGATTGTTTTAAAATTGACAACAGCCCGGTTCCCGTAAATAGCCTGGGTTACCCTAAACAACGTGATGTTTTTGCAGAGAAATGGAACGTACCTGATTATTTAAAAGGAGGAGGCGACCATTTGTATCGTAATGACGGCGATTATTTTAAAGAGGTTACGCAGCAAGCAGGCATCCATGGTACGCTAATGAGTTTTGGCTTGGGAGTTACAGTTGGGGACGTAAATAATGATAACTATCCCGATGTGTATGTTTCCAATGATTTTTTCGAAAGAGATTATTTATACATCAATCAAAAAAACGGCACTTTCAAGGATGAGTTAGAGCAGAGGATGCAGCACAATAGCTATGCTTCTATGGGAGCTGACTTCGGCGATATAAACAACGACGGTTACCCCGAAATATTTACAACTGATATGTTACCTGCTGATGATTATCGCCTTAAAACAACATTAAGTTTTGATGATATAGACCAATATCGCTTAAAGGAAAGAAATGGATTCTTTCATCAGTTTTTACAAAATACATTGCAATTAAATGATGGTACCGGAAAGTTTAAAGACATTGCAAATTACAGTGGCGTGAGTGCATCAGAATGGAGCTGGGGGGCGTTGATGTTTGATGCGGACAATGACGGCTTTAACGACCTTTATGTATGTAACGGTATTTATCGGGACCTTACTAACCAGGACTTCCTGAGTTTTGATGCAAATGAAATAAAGGGTAAGATAATAGCGACAGGGCAGAAGAATCTATCCGAATTAGTCGATAGAATCCCGTCTATTGCCGTACCAAATAAAATGTTTCGCAATTTGGGTAATTTAAAATTTGAAGACAAGGGTATAGATTGGGGATTTGATAGGAATTCATTTTCTAATGGGGCTGCTTATGCTGATTTAGATAATGACGGTGATTTGGATATTGTTATAAATAATGTAAATGAACCTGCTTTTGTTTTTAAAAATATGACCTCGAAGCAGGCCAAAAATAATTTTATCGGACTTTCGTTAAAGGGTACAGGTAAAAATACTTTTGCCGTTGGCAGTAAAATAGCAGTGTACAGCGGCAACAAAATATTTAGCAGGGAAGTTATACCAAGTCGTGGTTTTCAATCGTCGGTTGATTATAAACAAAATATTGGGCTCGGGGGTATTGCTGAGATTGACTCCTTAGTTATTATATGGCCTGATCTAAAATTTACAACAGTAATACATCCTGAGCTCAACAAATATCTTGTATACACACAACCCGCCGGTGCCGCAACTACTTATAGTAATTCTATAAAACCCACCGAACCGTTGTATGAAGCTGTACCGACAGTTTTTGAAAAACATATCGACGATGATTTTACAGATTTTTACAGGGAAAGAGGGGCGCCTCAAATGCTTTCGCATGAAGGACCCAAAGCAACAGCTGCGGATATTAATAGTGATAATTTGGATGATATTTATATTGGAGGAACGATAGCTAAGGCAGGTCGGTTATATGTACAAAATGCATCAGGAAGCTTTACTCTTAAAGGTGAACCGGCATTTGATCAATTTAGAGGATTCGTTGATGGGGCCACGCTTTTTTTTGATTGTGATAACGATGGAGATAATGATTTGCTTTTATGCTCGGGAGGAAATGTTGCAATGCCTGCAAGCAGGGAATTGCAACATCGCCTGTTTTTAAATGACGGCGAGGGAAATTTCACAATTTCTAAAGCTGCATTTCCGTCAAATAAAGACAATATAAGTGTAGCTGTCTCAAATGATTTTGACAGAGACGGCGATTTGGATTTATTTGTTGGAGCAAGATGTGTCAGCGGCGAATACGGGCTTACACCTCAAAGCCACGTTTATATTAATGACGGCAAGGGAAATTTCAAAGATATGCCTGCGGATAAGTGCAAGGGTGTAATTGACGCCGGGATGGTCACGGGTGCTCTATGGGTTAATATTGACGGCGATGAAACAAAAGAATTAGTAATAACCGGCGAATGGATGGCGCCCCAAATATTTAAATACGCAAATAATAATTTTAAAGTTATAAAAACCAATCTTAATAATAAACGGGGATGGTGGCAAACAGTTGCTGCAGCGGATTTGAATGATGACGGAAGACAAGATTTGATTTTTGGGAATATCGGTGAAAACTTCTATTTGCAGCCTGATAAAAAGAACCCGGTAAAATTATTTTTAAATGATTTTGATAACAACGGACAAACAGATAAAATAATAACAAGATCAGTTGACGGGAAAGATAAGCCCGTATTTATGAAAACCGAATTGGAAAGCCAGATGCCGATTTTGAAAAAGCAAAACCTTCGAAATGCTGATTATGCAACAAAATCAGTATATGATTTATTCAATAAAGAGCGAATAAATGAGGCTTCAATAAAAGAGGTTAATTACACTGCTTCATGTATTGCATATAATAGCAGTAATGGGGTCTTTGCATTGCAAAATTTACCAACCGGTGTTCAACTGTCTTCGGTAAAATCTGTTATAACCGCAGATGTTAATGGTGATGGAAAAATTGATTTGATAACGGGCGGTAATGAATTTGGTTTTCAACCGCAGCTGGGTCGCTTGGATGCAAGTACAGGCGATATATTGATCAATCGCGGGAAAGGTATTTTTTTCGTATTGACGCAAAGTCAATCCGGTTTTATATTGCCCGGGCAGGTAAGAGATATTGTAGCAGTAAGGAGAAAAGATAAAACTAATTTTTTATTCCTTCAAAATAATGAGTATCCTGTTTTGTACGAGAAAAGAAACAATAACATATCAACAAAAAAATAAGATTGATTATTCGGATGCGTAAAACTGGCTTATATATTTTTTGCTTATTGTCCATAACTTATTGTTATTCTTTTTTTTCATGCAAAAGCAAAGAAAACTCTGCTCCTTTTATTTTGTTTGAAGTCTTAACGGATGACAAAACAGGTTTGGATTTTAATAACCGGGTAGTGCCAACTGAGAGTTTCAACATGTTTAAGTACATGTATTTTTATAATGGCGCCGGTGTCGGAGCGGGAGATTTTAATAATGATGGATTAATTGATTTATTTTTCGCATCTAATCGGGGAGACAATAAATTGTACATTAATGAGGGCAAGCTGCATTTTAAAGATGTAACAAATGAAACAGCAATTCCTCAGGATAAAGCATGGTCAACCGGCGTATCTCTTGTAGATATTAATAGTGACGGCCTGTTGGATATTTATGTTTGCAGAGTTGGAAAATTTGAGGTACTAAACGGTACGAATCAATTGTTGATTTGCAAAGGAATAAAAAATAATATCCCTTTCTATGCAGATGAAGCACAGCAATATGGTTTAGACTTTTCGGGTTTCAGTACACAGTCTGCTTTTTTTGATTATGATATGGATGGAGATTTGGATATGTATTTACTTAATCATTCCATTCATCAAAACAGTTCTTACGCTCCGAGGAATAATTTTGCAAATACATACAGCCCTTTATCAGGTGACAGACTGTATCGGAATGACGGCAGTCATTTTAGTGATATTACGCGACAAAATAAAATTAACAGCACAGAAATCGGGTACGGCCTCGGTATTGCAGTAAGCGATATTAATTTGGATGGTTGGCCTGACTTATATATTGGAAATGATTTTCATGAGAACGATTACCTCTATATCAATCAAAAAGACGGGACATTTGCTGACGAAAGCGAACAGCGGTTGATGCACACAAGTAAATTTTCAATGGGTGTAGATATCGCTGATGCAACTAATGATGGGTTCCCGGAAATAATATCGATGGACATGCTTGCAGCCGATCCGTATATTTTAAAACGTTCATTAGGTGATGACGATTATGATGTTTTTTTTAGTAAAATTTCTTCAGGTTATAATTACCAGTATTCCAGAAATAATTTGCAGTATAACAGACGTAACGGTAAGTTTAGCGAAACGGGTCAGTACTCAGGCGTTTCGGCTACTGATTGGAGCTGGGCGCCGTTGTGGATGGATTTTGACAATGATGGATTGAAGGATCTGTTTATTTCCAATGGTATCCCTAAGCGACTTAATGATATGGATTATGTAAATTTTATTTACAATAGTGAGATTCAGCAAAAGATTAAGAATAATGACATGAAGGATAAGGATATGGTGTTGATGAAAAAATTTCCGGAAATTAAAATTCCTAATAAGTTTTATAAAAACTCGGGCGATTTGAAGTTTCAGGATATGGAAGTTAATTTGGCAAATGATCTTCCTGCTTATTCAAACGGAGCGGTGCATGCCGATTTTGACAATGATGGAGATTTGGATGTAGTGGTAAACAATATTAACGACCCTGTATTACTTTATGAAAACAAAGTGAATAAAGAAGTTGCTAGATAATTTTGTTTCGATAAAATTAGCAGGTCCTGAAAAAAACATAAATGCCTTAGGATCGAAACTTGTTTTATTTAAAGGAATAAATATTGAGACGTATGAAAAGAACGCTGCAAAAGGCTTTATGTCCGTCATGCTGAAATACCGATGCATATAGGGCTGGGTAAATCAAAAATTGATTCTGCATTTCTGATATGGCCCGATAATTCTTTCCAAAAAATTGCATTTGATACTTTATCGAAATATTTTTCATTCACTTATAAAAAGGGACTGTTGCAATTCAATTACAGCAGTATTATTGATTTTAAGAAAAAAAGCTCAAACCCTGTAACTGATATTGCTAAAGAAGTAGCATTAGACTATTTTCATACGGAGAATGTTTTTAATGAATTTGACAGGGAACCTCTGTTGCCGCATATGCTTTCAACAGAGGGTCCTGCACTCGCCGTTGCAGATATAAATAATGACGGGTTGGATGATGTTTTTATCGGTGCAGCCAAAACAAATCACAGTGCTGTTTTTCTTCAACAGCCAAACGGAAAATTTGCAAGAACAGTACAACCTGAAATGTTTAAGGACAGTATGTACGAAGATGTGGATGCAACTTGGGCTGATGTTAATAATGACGGGAATATTGATTTAATAATTGCTTCAGGCGGTAATGAATATTACGGAACAGATGAGCATTTACTTCCCCGCGTATATTTGAATGACGGCCGGGTAAATTTCAGAAAATCAGCAAATTCTTTTGACAGTATATATGTGACGGCATCATGCATTGTTGCAAATGACTTTAACGGTGATGGTTTTATTGATTTGTTTTTAGGCGGCAGAACGGTACCATGGAATTACGGAGAAATTCCCCGTTCGTATTTATTACAAAACGATGGTACAGGAAAATTTACGGATGTTACGTATATATATGCAAAAGAGTTGGCAAAAATCGGGATGGTTACCAATGCGGTTTGGTTTGATATTGATAAAGACAATGATAAAGACTTGGTTGTAACTTGTGAGTGGGGAGGAATAACTGCATTTATTGCTGATAAAAGAAAATTCAAAAGGAAAGAGCTTATTGATAAAAAAGGCTGGTGGAATTTTGTACTCCCGGTTGATATTGATAACGACGGGGATGCAGATTTAATTGCGGGTAACCTCGGTCTTAACAATCGGCTGCCGGCATCAGCAAATCAACCGGTGAGGTTATATTTTAATGATTTTGACGACAACGGGAAAAAGGAACAGGTACTCACTTATTATGTAAAAAATAAGGAAGTTACTTTTGCTGCAAAAGATGAGTTACAAAGACAGATACCCAATGCTTAAGAAAAAATATAATTATGCCGAAGATTTTGCAAAAGCTAATTTTAAAGATATCTTTCCTGCTGAAAAAATTAAAAACGCAGCTGTTTCTTCGGCGAATTATTTTGCGAATGCTGTATTAGTGAACAACGGTAATTTAAACTTTACTGTACAGGCTTTACCGTGGGAAGCGCAACTGACATCTTACCGTGATGCAGCCGTTGCCGATGTTAATAATGATGACTTACCTGATATTATTTTAGCGGGTAATTATTACAACAATACGATTCACGCAGGCAGGAGTGATGCTGATTACGGAACAATCCTGGTAAATAGAGGAAAAGGTAATTTTATTTGTGAAAGCATGAACGGGTTAATTATAAAGGGGGAAGTGAGGCGCATCCGCACCTTGAAAATTGGTAATGAACTAACTTATATTTTAGCAAAAAATAATGATACTGCGGCTGTACTGAATTTTTTAAAATAGCATAAGGCTTGCCGAAATCTAAAAAACTTTAAACTCTGCGATACTTATATCGAAGGGCGCGGTACGGTGAGTTACTTTTATCAGTCCGATATTACGGGCATACCATTTATCATATACTTCTTCAATTCTTCCCATTTCTTTATTAGTTGTTGAATCAAATCCGACTGAAAGTATTTTCATGCTGATCCTTACAACGTCTTTAAATTCGTAAGTAGTATTTTTAGTAAAACTTTTTACTTTCAAAACAGGTATATATTCCTCAATTTTACCAATATAGCTTTGCTCTATTTTTAATTTGCCGTTACTGAATGTATTGGTGCCGGTAGCTGTATTCTCATTCCACAAGGTGCCGACGGGTGCGTTATCTTCCATGAAGATAAATTCATAATATCCTTTTGTATCAGGTTGAATTGGTAAGAGATCGGTAGGAATGGACTGGTAATATTTTCCGTTCTCTTTTCTAAAAAAACAGCTGTCCCAAATACCGCAATTTTCGTTAGTAAATCTACCGATTCCTCTATATTCAATAATGGAATAATTTTTTCCGACAATATTAATTGCACCCGTTTTTTCACCGTAAAGCCCGCTAAACTCATAGGACCAAAAGGAGTTATTGGACAGAGGGAAATAATCGCCGGGTGGAGGTATTATTTCAGTGACAGTTTCTTTTTTGCAGCTGTCACTTATTGCAGTTAAAAAGAGAAGTGAAAAAAATAGAATGAATCGATTCATTATTGAAAAGCTTATAATTAATTTTCTAAATGATACTATGAATATAAGACTTTTTTCAACAGGAAACGCCTGCTGAGGGTGCATTTAGAAATGTCGCAGGCTTCATTTTGCAAAAGCCCCCATCCCCAAAAGGGGTGCATCAGTTTTACTGTTTGATATTCCCCTTGAGGGGATAGGGGCAAAAGCGACAATTTTAAATGCACACCCTGCTGATCTGATTTCTTGTTACATCACGGGAAAATAAATCTTAGTTACCCATTTAGCGGTATCAGGTTCTTTTAACCGATTTGTAATTAGCGAATAAAAAGGAATAGCGGGTGCATGCCTTTCGTAATCATCGGCATATTTTTTTATTTGCTCAAAAGCAACAGCGGCAATACTTGTTCCTCCTTTTACTTTCGTTACCAGTATATTGCCCCTGCCCGGCATTCTTTTTTGTAAAATACTTCCTGATGAGGGCAGTAGTATATTCGTCGGTAGTCGCGACTTTTACTTCAAAACTAATACTGTCCAACGTGCCTATATTCAGCATTGGATAGCCTGTTTCTTTTGCGGAATTTTGAATAATATAATTTTTGAGCCTGTCAATAAGGCTATAGATAAATTGATTTGTCGGGAAACCGGTACAGTATTCCGGAAGTAGCAACCAAAAGACTGTCAGTCACCAACTCTTTTTTTATTTCAAAGCCGTAAATATTTTCCGGCTTTGAATAAAAATCTTCCATCTTTTGTAAAATAGAAGTTATTGCTTCTCTCAATTTTTTTTGTCTGTTGAAATATAAGAAATCGCTTAATGGGATTATATGACGTCGCAACTGCACCTATCCATTCTAATTGTGTAGAGTCTTTTGTGAGCGGGATAAGCAGTAAAGTTAGTGGACAAATTCATTGATTTCGGTCGTCGATAGAAATTGGCACGTATGTTATGTTACCTCTTTTAATTGTATAAATATAAGATCATTAAAATAAAAGCTGTCCTTACTTATTTTCCCGGGCCACCATTTTGCAACATTATTTTTGTCAGTAAATACCTGTGCATATACCCGGCCTTGTAGCCTTTAACGGTTATAATACTGATTTAAGATTAATAATATTCGGGATCAAAACATAAACTAAAGCGCGAGATAGTAACACTACACACTAAAAAACCAATCATCCATTTTTTCATAATAAAAAATTAAAGTAACAGTAACTAAAAAATAGTTATTTAAAGCATCGCTAAATTACTTCTTTTGCATTTATATGTTTTACTGAATTTTATATATTATTTAAACTAATTTTATTCATTACTTACGACTGTAAGCTAATAAAAAGGATTGTATTAAAGGTTCGAATGAATTTTTAGATTGTTTGAAAATAAAACTGAAATCCTGCTGTTATAATTATAGTTCGTTATAATTTCTATTTTCTAAAAATATCGATTTTTGCAGAAAAAATTAATTGTAAATTAGCTGTTCACAGATTTTAAAACTATATGGGAAAGAAAGCCTCCTTTTTTTACTTTTTACTTTTTACTTTTTCAATTTCAGCTCAGACCTCTGACCCCTGGAAAATTACCGCCGCTAAAATTGACCCCTCCAACTATTACGGTATTACCGTTGCCAATGGTATGATCGGTATCGTGTCTTCGCCCGAACCTTTTAAAGTAAAAGATGTGGTATTGGCGGGCGCCTACGATTTATACGGCCGCGGACGGGTAAGCAATTTTATACGCAGCTTTAATTTGCTCAATATGCGGCTTGATATAGACGGGCGCACCATTGATGCCAAGTCAGCAGCCAATATGAAGCAGGAACTGGATATGCGCCGCGCCGCTTTTACTACCACATTCGATTATGGCGATAAAGCTACTGTCAGCTATACTTATTATTCTTTAAGACAATTGCCTTATACCGTTTTGATGGATGTAAACGTAACTGCTAAAAAAGATATTGCTATTAATGCGGCAAGTGTAATGGAAGCGCCGGATTTGTTACGAGATGTACAGAATTATTATAATGAAATAGACAGGCCGCATACAACAATCAGTTTACTTACCTCTACTGCCCAAAGCCCTACCGGTAAAATGCTGATGTGTGCGTCCAATACTTTTTTATTTGGCGAAGCACACGGGCAGGAGCCTCGGATAATTCATGAAATGTGGGATAATAATATGCACCTGATGAAATTTGGTAAAAAAATAAAAGCGGGTGAAACTTATCGCTTTTCAATTGCAGGCTCCTCCATTACTTCCGCTCATCATGATGACCCGCTGAATGAAGCGGAACGCTTAACCATTTTTGCAAAATTGGAAGGCCGCGACAGGTTATTAAACTTTCACACCAAGGCTTGGGATGATTTATGGAAGAGCGATATAACAATTGAAGCTGCCGGTCCCGCTTCTGCGGGAGAAGTTGCGCAAAGTCAGCAGGATATACACAGTATGCTGTATCATTTATATTCTTTTACCCGCGAAGGAACATCTTTATCGCCTTCGCCAATGGGTTTATCAGGACTTGGTTATAACGGGCATGTATTCTGGGATACAGAACTATGGATGTTCCCGGCCGTGTTGGTATTGCATCCCGAACTGGCCAAGAGTATGGTTGAATACCGCTTTCAGCGATTGGCGGCCGCTAAAAGAAATGCATTCAGTAAAGGATATAAAGGCGCAATGTTTCCTTGGGAAAGCGCTGAAACGGGAGTTGAAGAAACACCGGTATGGGCATTGAGCGGTCCCTTTCGAACATCATATAACTGCATGTGTCGGCATTGCTGCATGGAATTATTACTGCGTTACACAAGATAAAAATTGGTTGCGTGAAAAAGGCTGGCCGATTTTAAAAGAAACGGCAGATTTTTGGGCAAGTCGTGTAGAAAGAAATGGCCAGGGTAAATATGATATAAAAAATGTAGTAGCCGCCGATGAATGGGCGGAGAATGTAGACAACAATGCTTTTACCAATGCAGCGGCAAAAACTAATTTACAAAATGCCGCGGAAGCGGCCAAAGTATTGGGAGTAATAGCTGATCCCGATTGGATGAATGTAGCGAATAATATTCCTATTTTAAAAATGCCTGATGGTGTCACAAAAGAACATGCTGCTTATAATGGCGAAGGAATAAAACAAGCTGATGTAAATTTATTACCCTACCCCTTAAAGCAAATTACCGATCCTGCTCAAATAAAAAAAGATCTGGCTTATTACGAAACCCGTGTGCCGGATGAAGGCACCCCTGCTATGACGCAGGCCGTCTTTACATTACTTTATGCAAGATTGGGCGATGGCAAGAAAGCGTTTCACTTTTTTCAGGATGGTTATCTTCCCAACCTGAACCCTCCGTTTAGGGTTATTGCCGAAACAAAAGGCGGAACCAACCCCTATTTTGCCACCGGTGCCGGCGGAATGATACAGAGCTTATTGATGGGTTTTGGCGGCTTAGATATTACCCCGAAGGGAATAGTACAGGTAAAATCCGTATTGCCGCCGGGCTGGAAAAGCCTTACAATAACCGGTGTTGGGCCGGAAAAGAAGGTTTTTTCTGTAAAATAATTCTTATCTTGGCAGTCTGAAAAAACTGGCTGCTATATTACTAATTTCGCTGTTGTTTTTCAACTGGGTAGGTTACCGCCTACTTATGCAATGGATGGAACAAAAGGCTGATGCACGCCTCGAAGCCAGGTTAGATAACAATAACTACAATGAATCGGATCTTATTACTATTAAGGTTTCACTCAATATGCCGTATCAAAATGAATGGTCCGATTTTGAAAGATATGACGGCGAAGTAGAGAAAGACGGCAAAATCTATAAATACGTAAAACGCAAAGTACAGAACGACTCATTGATATTGTTGTGTATTCCGCACGAAACGAAAATGAACCTGCAGGCTGCCAAAGATGATTTTTATAAATTGGTAAATGACCTGCAGCAAAATAATTCTTCTCAAAAAGGCAACGATAAAAAAACGGCTTTCAAAAATCTTTTAAGCGAATATGTGCAGGAAATAAAGTGTTGGAGTTTAAATGCTCACACCGGTTTATCGCTGCAATATTTTGTAGAAAATAATTCTTCAAACACTACGGGTTTTTATCTTCTCCCCGGTCAGCCACCAGATTGCTGATTCTTTTTTCACTTGGTTAAAAAACGAATCTGTAGAATCATACTGTGCAATAGATGCGGAATGATTTGCAAGCTGTGATCGTATACCCGTTTCGATATAAATACCGGAACATGCCGATGCCGCCCAATGACGGTAAGAAATTTTCATCATAAAATATTTTATATAAAATGAATAAGCCTCTCTTAGCAATAGTAGCAGCAGCATTGTTGTCATTATTGTCGTGTAAAGAAAAATCGGGCGATTATAAAAAGCTGACCAACGACCCCATATTGTATTGCAAAACGGTAAAAGATTTGAACAATGTGGTGCTGTCAAATAATTTTCCACCCATGGTTGCCGCCAGGATCTATGCGTATGCAAACATTGCCGCCTATGAATGTATTGCTGCAGGCGATACGGGTTTTCAGTCGTTGGCCGGTCAAATAAACGGATTGGAAAAATTACCTGCATATGATACGGCAAATGTAGATTTTCACTTCGCTTCTTTACTGGCCTTTTGTAAACTGAGCGATGCATTGACTTTTCCGGCCGAAAGTTTTAGTGAATATATAAGCACACTAAAAAAAGATGCGGATAGTGCAGGGATGCCTTCTTCGGTTATGAAGGCAACGGTAATTTTTGCTGACAGTACTGCCGCTCACATACTTAATTGGAGCAAGAAAGACAACTATGCGCAAACACGCAGTGCATCTAAATTTACGGTTACTGAAGAGGAAGGTCGTTGGGTACCCACGCCGCCAATGTATGCACAGGGCATAGAACCGCATTGGATGGAAATAAGAACATTGGTTATGGATTCCGTTTCGCAATTTAAACCGGTACCGCCGCCCGTATTTGATATAAAAAATAAAAACAGTGTTTATTATAAAGCATTGCTTCGGGTAAAACAAATGACTGACAGTCTTACCGCGGAGCAAAAACATATCGCTGATTTTTGGGATGATAATCCTTTTAAGATGAATGTAAGCGGGCATGTAATGTTTGCTACTAAAAAGTTTTCGCCGCCGGGTCATTGGATGAATATTGTCGGTATTGCCGCTGAAAAATCGAAGGCCGATTTTGCTACGGTAGTTTGCGCTTATGCACAAACAGCTATCGCCATGTTCGATGCGTTTATCAGTTGTTGGTATGAAAAATACAGGAGTAATTATGTACGTCCCGAAACCGTAATCAACAAATACATAAGTGCGGAATGGCAACCTTATATTCAAACACCGCCGTTCCCTTCTTATACAAGCGGGCACAGCACGGTATCCGCAGCGGCTGCCGAAACTATGACCAATGTTTTTGGCGATAATTTACAATTTACTGATACATCTTTATTGGAATTTGGTATAGCAAACCGCGAAATAAAATCTTTCCGTCAGGCTGCACAGGAAGCGAGTATATCAAGAGTATACGGCGGTATTCATTATCCGTTTGATTGCGATAACGGAGCTGTAGTCGGTAAAAAGTTGGGAGAGTTTATTGTTCAGAAATTGAAAATGAAAAAATAAAATTATTGTTTATGCAAAATAAAATTATTGTTTACCTGCTATTAATTGCGCCATTTGCCGGCATGGCGCAAACAGATATTGACGGCTTAATGATGGAAAAGAATGCACTCTGCATCGGACCGATGGCCGGCTACAGCAGTTGGAAAAATTATTGGGAAGGAACGCTGAAAAGAGATAACCTGAACTTGGGAACTGTGTCTGCCACTACGTACAGTGTAATGGGTAACTATGGCATCACCAATAAACTAAATGTAATGTTTGGATTACCTTATGTAAAAACAAAAGCCTCGGCAGGTCAATTGGCCGGGCAAAAAGGTATCCAGGATATTTCTCTTTGGGTAAAATGGAAAGCTTATATTAAAAAAATCGGCAGCGGAAGATTATCCATCTTTGCCATCGGCGGTTATTCTTTACCCGCATCCAATTACACAGCCGATTTCTTGCCTATGTCAATCGGTTTAGAAAGTAAAAATTTATCCCTGAGAGCCATGGCCGATTATCAACGGGATAAGTGGTTTGCCACAATCTCTGCTACCTACATGCGAAGAAGTAATATTGAAATTGACCGCAGTGCATATTATACCACGGAAATGCATTACAGTAATGAAGTGGAAATGCCTGATGCGGCTTCTTTTAATGTAAGAATTGGTTATCGTAACAAAGGAGCGGTACTGGAACTGTTTGGCGATAACAGAACAACGCTTGGTGGTTTTGATATTACGAGAAATAATGTCCCTTTTGTCAGCAACAAAATGAATGGAACAAGTATCGGTTTCAACTTTAAATACCCAATGCCTTTCAAACCAAATATTTCCCTTACAGGCAATGCTTTTACAACATTAGCAGGAAGAAACATGGGGCAATCAACCGGTTTTAATGCGGGTGTTTTCTATGTGTTTGATCTTTCAAAAAAGGAGGCCTCCACAAACCCCTCCAAAGGAGAGGCTTTAAAACCCTAAAGTGTTAAAGCCGTTCATTCATAAAAAATAAACTAACGAAATGTTCAATAGAATTACCGGAAGATGAACGGAGCGACGCAAGGGACGATGATAGTAGTAATGCAGTTGACTTAAAAAATAGTAAAATGAAAAAAATAATAAATATACTTTTTGTAGCATTGATAGCAAGTTCCTGCTCAAAAGACATAAAAGAAACCAATATGGAGTTTCCTGCATTGCAACCTGCATCGGCCGATGCTAATGCAGGAGGTTGGAAACCCATTCTATTATCAGGGCCGACGGAATTTTCCGTAACTGCACCTATTGCTGTTTCCGCACCTGATTATATTGCGCAGGTAAATGAAATAAAAAGTTTTCAGGCCAATATAACTTATGCTGAAAGAAAAAGTGTAAACTACTGGAGTGCCGGCGCCGTATTAAGATGGAATGAACTGATGCGGGAGTTAGTAGCCAAACACAACAGACCGCCTTATCAGAATGCTGATGGTACTTACCCTTTTCCCAATGCAAACAATCCGTTAGCTTATCCCACATTTCCATTTGCTACTCCGCCATATGCGGCCAGGGCCTATGCGTATGTAGCCGCAGCACAATATGATGCATTGATAGCTGCTTGGTATTATAAAAATTTATACAACCGTGCGGCTCCGTACAATGCGGATGCTACAGTCAATTGTTTAATACCCAAATCAACATTACCTTCTTATCCGTCGGAGGATGCAGTAGTAGTTGGTGTAACTACCGAGTTGCTAAAACTTTTATTTCCCGGCGACCAGGAGTTTATACAACTGAAAGCCGAAGAGCATAAAAGAGCAAGAATAATTGCAGGCGCAAATGTTCGCAGCGATATAGAAGCCGGCGAAGCGTTGGGTAAATTAGTAGCGCAAAAATTTGTAACAAGAGCAAGAGGTGATAGAGCCGGTGCGGCTGTCGGTAATCAAACTATTTGGACACAAATGGAAAACGATGCTGTTGCTAATGGTGAAATTCCCTGGATAAGCCGGGAGAGTCCTAAACGTCCGCCCATGTTACCTCTATTCGGCAGAGTAAAATTATGGCTGCTTGATTCATTGACTATGGTAACTGCTGTTCGTCCTTCGGCACCGCCATCTACTTCATCACAAAAATTTAAAGATGAGTTGGCAGAAGTGTATAATTACAGCAAAGGGCTTACGAGAGAACAAACAAGAATTGCGCATTTATGGGCCGATGGATTAAGTACCTACACGCCACCGGGCCATTGGAATGCAATTGCAGCTGAAGATTTTGTGATGCAAAATTTCAGCGAAGTACGCTGGGCAAGAAATATGGCACTGTTAAATATGGCGCTGGTGGATGCAGCCATTGTATGTTGGGATGCGAAATATTTTTATTTCAATCCCCGCCCTTCTCAAATTGATTCCCGAATTAAAACGGTGACAGGGTTGCCTAATTTTCCTGCTTATATATCAGGGCATTCCACATTCAGCGCTGCCGCAGCTACTATATTGGGACATATCATCAAATCCAAAGCCGCTCTTTATACGGCAATGGCAAAAGAAGCATCTGAAAGCCGCATTTACGGCGCCATTCATTACCGAAGTGACTGCGAAAAAGGATTGGAAACCGGAAATAAAGTAGGCGCTTACGCTATAATAAGGGCTCAAACTGATGGGGCCGAATAGGCAAGTTATTTCTCTTATAGTCAGTATTAATATATAATAAAAGCTCCTCCGTTTTTATCGGGGGCTCTTGTTTTCACCCTTTTACTCTACGGGTTTGAAATAGAACCCGGTCAAATAAGTTATGCAGAAAAACAATGTGTTATTAGTACATATTTGTATCTTTAGTTCCCAAATTACCAAAACGAGATGTATGAAACGATTGCTTACGATTGCTTTAGGCCTGCTTAGTTTTCTTTTGGTGAATGCACAGTTATTAACTGTTGCGCCTGCTTTTCCCAAAGACAACGATAATATTACCATTACGATGGATGCCGGTAAGGGCAACTTGGGATTGAATAATTATGCAAACACGAATGATGTGTATGTACATACCGGTGTGATAACCAACCTGAGTGCAAACGGGGGCGACTGGAGATATGTCCGCAGTTTTGGTGTGGCCTCAAATCTTGTTTTTACTACACCCATTCCGCAATTGAAAGCTGCTTCTGCGGGCAGTAATAAGTATACTTATTCCATTACTGATATTCGCAGCTTTTATGGCGTACCGGCCGGCGAAACTATTTTAAAAATTTCTATTCTTTTCCGAAGCGGAAACGGCTCTGTAGTACAACGAAATACTGACGGAGGCGATATGTATATTCCGGTGTATGATAATACTGTCGTCGTTAAATTTACCACTCCTCCGTTTCAACCCAAATTTATATCCGAACCTGAACCGATAACCAAATCAATTGGTGATAATATTGCATTGACCGCTATCTCAAATAAACCGGCTACTTTAAATCTTTACCTGAACGGAACATTGATACAAACCGCTGCTGCGGCTACTACTATTTCTGCAAACCCGGCTATCACTGCCGGTGGCAACACCACCATTATTGCCGAAGCGATTGACGGCGCTATGGTAAAGAAAGATTCTGTAAAGTTTTTTGTTGCCGGCGGTGTTACTGTTGCGCCATTGCCTGCAGGAGTAAGGGATGGTATCAATTATAATACAAACAATACTGAAGCAACATTGGCTGTTGCATGCTCCGGGTAAAAAGCAGGGTATCAGTTATTGGTGAATTTGCCGGCAATAATTGGACAGAACAGACACAGTACCAGATGAACAAAACGCCGGATGGAAATTATTGGTGGTTAACCATTGCGGGTCTTACCCCGGGAACAGAATATGCTTTTCAATATTTGGTCGACGGCACATTAAAAATAGCAGATCCCTATTCAGAAAAAATATTATCGGATGAAGATCGATTTATAGATGCTGCTACATACCCGGGATTAAAGAATTATCCCGGTGCATTTACCACCGGCAATGTAACGGTGATACAAACCAATGCACCGGCCTATAACTGGCAAACTGCTTCTTTTACAAAACCTGATAAAAAGAACCTGATCATTTATGAACTGCTGGTAAGAGATTTCGTGGATGCACATAATTGGCAAACAATGATTGATACGCTCAGTTATTTGCAGCGCCTCGGAATAAATGCCGTAGAGCTGATGCCCGTGAGTGAATTTGAAGGCAATGACAGTTGGGGTTATAATCCATCTTTCTATTTTGCGCAGGATAAATATTACGGTACTAAAAACAAATTGAAAGAGTTTATTGATTCCTGTCATAAAAAACAGATAGCCGTTATTATGGATATGGTGCCCAATCACAGTTACGGGCAAAATCCGCTTGCGCAATTATATTGGAACGGTTCACTTAACAGACCGGCTGCCAACAATCCCTGGTATAATGAAGTGCAGCCGCATGCATTTGGTTTCGGACAGGATTTCAATCATGAAAAAGCTACAACTAAATATTACTGGCAACGAATTTTTGATCATTGGTTGCGGGAATACAGGGTTGACGGGTATCGATTCGATTTTACAAAAGGATTGACACAAAAGCCGTCTACCAATGACGGGCAGTTCAGCGCTTATGACCAAAGCCGGATTGATATTATAAAACAATACACAGATACGATAACAAAAAATTTCCCCGGTACGTACATCATATTGGAACATCTTGCTTCTAAAGATGAAGAACAGGCCTTGCAAAACCTCGGTTATTTATTATGGGGTGGTGCAAGAGAAAACAGGGCTTACAATGAAGCCACGATGGGTTATAATACTAACTCAAATATTTCCTCAGTCGTATATAACAGTACTGACAGAGGATTTACAAATCCTCATCTTGTCGCTTATATGGAAAGTCATGATGAAGAAAGGCTGATGTATAAAAATCTTACGTTTGGTAATTCCTCGGGAACCTATAACGTAAGAACTGAAGCAACTGCTTTACGCCGGATGGAAGCGGCGGCTTCTTTATTTCTTACCATACCGGGTCCTAAAATGATATGGGAGTTTGGCGAAAGGGGATATGATAAATCTATTTTTGCCTGCACCGATAATACAGTACCGCAGCCATACGGTACGGATAATTGCAAATTGAGCCGCAAAGAACCCCGCTGGCAATACATGCAGGATGACAACAGGGAAAGATTGTTTGAAGTAAATAAAGCATTGATTAAATTAAGAAATACGCAAGCCGCTTTATTCAACAGCACCAACTTTGAATATAGTTTGGTGAGTGCAGTAAAATATTTTAAAATAGCCGAACCCAATTTAGCAGCATTAATCGTAGCCAATTTTGATGTAACACCCGCTACTGCTTCCGTAACTTTTCAGAATGCAGGAACATGGTATGATTACCTTACCGGCGAAACCGTAACTGCTTCGGGAGCTGCACAATCGTTGCAACTGCTGCCAGGCGAGTATCATGTATATTTAAATAAAAACATCACTAATGTAATAACGACACCGGTTATAAATATTTCTTCACCGCGAAATACATTGGCAGTTGCTGTTTATCCCAACCCCGGTTCGGACGCTTCGGTATTAGAAGTAGATATTCCGCAAACAGGTAGGGTACAAGTCATATTGTTTAATATTGAAGGTCAACAAGTAGCCACCGTTTTTTCAGGTGTTTTGGCTAAAGGGAAACACAGGCTGCCGCTTACCGGTAAAATTAATAACCTGCAGCGGGAGATGTATTTGCTGAAAGTATTCTCAAAAAATGAAACAGGGTTGGTAAAAATGATGATTCAATAGATTTTATTGATTACGGCAACATAGATTAATTCATGCTTACGAGTTAATCTTTTAAAGCGCACATGCTCAGCCTGGTTTGTTTAACAAATTACCTTCGCCAAAGGGGAACCGGCAGCTATTAAATTGGCTATTAGGGCTTTCTGTAAGCAGGCAATTTTTCCGCAAAAAAATATTTTTTACTTCCAATAAAAATACAGTATCATTGTGTTTTAGATACACAACGTGTATTTTGTCAACCGAAATTGCTTAACTAACAACGATTGCTTATGTGCCGCAAAATTTTGCAGAAGACATTTGTATTATGTACAGTGCTTTTTCTCTCACTCGTTTCTTATTCCCAAAATAAAATTGTTTCCGGTAAGGTGACCGATTCGAAAGACGGAACTGCTTTGGCGGGAGTAACTGTATCCGCCAAGGGAACAACTATAGCCACTCAAACGGCTGCTGACGGTTCGTTCAGTGTAAGTGTACCTGTTACTGTAAATACACTGGTAATTTCATCGGCCGGATTTACAAAGCAGGAAATCTCCATTGAAGGTAAAACAACTGTTGATGTAGGTTTGGTTGTTGAGAATGCATCGCTTGGCGAAGTAGTGGTAGTAGCGTACGGCACACGTAAAAAAACTGACTTAACCGGCGCCGTTACATCCATATCGGCCAAGGATTTTCAAAAGGGAAATATTAACTCGCCGGAGCAATTGCTACTTGGTAAAGTGGCGGGCTTACAAATTACTACCGGCGGCGGTTCTGCAGGCGGCGGCAGCCGTATCCGTATACGCGGCGGCGCATCGCTGAATGCCAGTAACGATCCGCTTATTGTAATTGACGGCGTACCGGTAGAAGGAAATGGTGTTGCGGGTTCTGCTAACTTATTAAATACAATCAATCCGAACGATATTGAATCTATGAGTGTGTTGAAAGATGCTTCAGCGACTGCACTGTACGGATCAAGAGCATCGAACGGCGTAATAATCATAACTACAAAAAAGGGTACTAAAGGAAAACTGAAGTTTACTTATAACAACCAGTTTTCAGTTGCAGTTACCGGTCAAAAAGTTGATGTGTTATCGGGCGATGAAGTAAGGAGTATTATAAATGCCGATGCTGCCGCTACAGGAATCAATACGTATAAAAATGTTTTAGGCACAGCTAATACTGATTGGCAAAAAGAAATATACCAAGCAGCGATAGGATTTGATAATACGATCAGCGCAAGCGGCAGTTTAGGGAACATACCTTTCCGTGCCTCTCTCGGGTATTTAAATCAGGACGGCACATTGAAAACAAATAATTTCAAACGCTTATCTTCTTCACTGAACCTTTCACCTAAATTCTTTAAAGATCATTTGTCAGTGAATGTTGCTTTAAAAGTAAGTAACACGAAAAATGTTTTTGCTAATGAAGGGGCTATCGGTTCGGCTATTTCGTTTGATCCTACTCAGCCGGTTTTGTCGGGCAATAAAAACTGGGGCGGATATTATGAGTGGTTGCAAAGTAATGGCGTGCCTATTGATCTTTCAACCCGCAATCCGTTGGCTCTGCTAAATCTTCGGGATAACACATCAAGTGTAAACAGGTTAATAGGCAATGTTCAGTTAGATTATAAATTACATTTTTTTCCTGATTTACACATCCTGGCTAATATCGGTATTGATAATATCAAAGGCAGTGGCAATGACAATACGGATTCTTCTTCTGCTACTAATTATAAAACGGGAGGAAGAAAATCTTTTTACGAACAGGGAAAGAAGAATTCGTTGACGGATATATCGCTGTTCTATACTAAGGAATTAAAAAACATCAGAACCAAGGTAGATGTGTTGGCGGGGCACAGTTATCAAACTTTTGTAACTAATGTAAGCAACTTTCCTTCGTTCAGTTACAGACCGCTTGCCGATCCGTCAAAACCTGCTAAAAAAGATACGATTGAAGGATCTGAACCGACATTTCTTACAGACAAACCTGAGTATCGGCTTGAATCATATTTTGGCAGGGCCAATATTACAATTGCCGATAAGTATCTTATAACCGCTTCCATAAGAAGAGATGCCAGTTCTAAATTCGCTAAAGAAAACAGGGTTGGTTACTTTCCTTCATTTGCAGTAGCATGGAAATTAAAGGATGAATTCTTTCAATCTGTACAGGTTGTATCAGATTTGAAATTGCGTTTGGGCTGGGGTGAAACGGGTCAGCAGGACGGCATCGGATTTTATAATTATTTGCCGCGTTACAGTCTCAGTAATTCAACGGCACAATATCAATTCGGAAATTCTTTTGTAAGTTATTTGCGTCCTGAGGGATATGATGCATCATTGCGATGGGAGAGTACAGCTACTTCCAACATCGGATTGGATTTTGGATTTTTAAATAACAGGATCAGCGGTTCGGTAGATGTTTACCAAAAAAAGACCGGCGATCTGCTTGCTGATGTAACCATAGCGCCGGGTGCCAACTTTGTAAATAAAATTGTAACTAATGTAGGTAATACGGAAAATAAAGGCGTGGAGTTTACATTGAATACGGTACCTGTAAGAACTAAAGACCTGACTTGGGAGCTTGGTTTTAATTATACTTATAATGAAACAAAAATTACGAACCTGCTGAAAAATCCTGATCCGAATTTTAAAGGATTTGATGTGAGCGGCATTGGTGGCGGTACAGGTAACAATATTGGCAAATTCGCTGTTGGTTATGCCCCCTATGTATTTAATGTGTACAAACAGATATACGATAAAAGCGGAAAACCCATTGAAGGACTTTATGAAGATATTAACCGCGACGGCATTGTAAACGATGATGACAGGTATTTGTATAAAAAGCCTGCTGCGGATGTTTTGTTGGGTTTTAATACACAAGTGAGCTATAAAAAATTCAATATTGGCCTTGCCGGTCATGCCGCATTGGGTAATTACTTATACAATAATTATTTTTCCAATACCGGTGTATTAAGAGCTATCAAGAACCCAATCAATTTTATCGGCAATGTTTCAACAAACTATTTGGAAACAGGATTTCAAAATAACCAATACCTGTCCGATTATTATATTGAGAATGCTTCTTTCTTCCGTTTGGATAATATTAACTTGGGTTATAATGTCGGCCGGATTATTAAAAACAAAGCTTCTTTACGCATCGCGGCAAGTATTCAAAATGTATTTGTAATTACAAAATACAAAGGGCTTGATCCGGAAAATGCCGGCGATCAGGGTGTGGATGGTAATATTTATCCAAGACCGAGAATTTTTTCAATTGGGTTCAATTTTGATTTTTAATTTTAAAATTATTTCAACAATGAAATATCTGTCAATAAAAAATATCATTGCCGCAGCCACGGTACTTACTGTAACATCCTGCGCAAAAAAATTGGAGCTGTTGCCGCAGAATGATCAAACATCTGAAACAACCTATTCAACCGCAGCCGGCTATCGTGCTGTACTGGCGAAAGTATATGGTGGCTTGGCCACTACAGGCAATGCAGGTCCTGCAGGCGCTTCCGATATACAGGGATTGGATGAAGGATCGCAGTCGCCTTTTATCAGGGGTTTCTTTAATTGCCAGGAGTTGCCTACTGATGAAGCCGTTGTAGCGTGGAATGACCAAACCATTAAAGATTTTCACGGTCTGCGCTGGTCAAGTTCCGATCCTTTCTTGCTGGGTATGTATGCAAGACCTATATATAATATAACGGTGGCCAACGAGTACCTGCGTGAATCGGCAGATGCCAAAGTAGCCGGACGCGGAATAACCGGTAATGATGCAGCCGAAATAAAAAAGACACGTGCCGAAGTACGTTTCATACGTGCCTTTAATTATTGGGCTATGATGGATCTTTTTGGTAAATCAACTTTTATAGATGAAACAAACCTGATTGGAACAGCACTGCCGGGCGAAAAAAACCGTGCTGAATTATTCGCTTTTATTGAATCGGAATTAAAAGCCATTGAAAATGAGATGGCCTCTGTAAAAACTATTGAATACGGCAGGGTGGATCAAGGCGCCGCATGGGCTTTATTGGCGAGAATGTACCTGAATGCACAAGTATATATAGGCGCTCCTAAGTATACAGAAGCAATTACGTATGCTAAAAAAGTAATAGCAGGCGGATATACACTCCATTCAAATTATGCACAGTTGTTTATGGCCGATAACCATAAACATACCAATGAATTAATTTTTGCGGTTAACTGTGACGGGTTGCGTACTAAATCCTACGGAAACACTACTTTCCTGGTTCATTGTGCATCGGGCGATGATCATAATGAGTTTGGTGTTGGCGGCGGTTGGTACGGATACAGGGCTACAAAAGGGTTGGCTGATCTGTTTACTGATCTTTCAGGAACAACAGATAAAAGAGCCATGTTTACTACATCTAAATACGGCATCAGTGCTTCGCAGATTGGTATCAATGATATAAGTTCTTTTGATAACGGCTTGCATGTAAATAAATTCAGGAATATTCGTTCAGACGGCGGCGCTGTTTCAGATCCTAACAGGGATTTTGCTGATATTGATTTCCCGATTTTTCGTTTATCTGAAATGTATTTAATTTATGCCGAAGCTGTTTTGCGTAATGGCACAGGTGGTGATGCTGCGACTGCTTTAAATTATATAAATCTTATAAGAACAAGGGCTTACGGAAATGCAACGGGCAATATCACCGGTTCTGCATTAACAACTGATTTTGTTTTAGCGGAAAGAGGAAGAGAATTGTATTGGGAGGGGCATCGCCGTACGGATTTAATCCGTTACGGTTTACTTACTACCGGTACTTACCTGTGGCCCTGGAAAGGCGGTGTAGCATCGGGTACTGCGGTAGATAATAAGTATAACCTGTTCCCGATACCGGCTGCCAACAGAACAGCGAATCCTAAACTGACACAAAACCCCGGCTATTAAAATTATTTAAGCAATAAATTTTTTGCAATGAAAAATATATTCAAACTCTTATTCGG
>CAVZXS010000015.1:0-3908 GCA_963779325.1 uncultured Bacteroidota bacterium
ATTTTTCAATCGGTTCACGCAATCAATGTTTGAAAAAAAACCGGTTAAAAGGTTAAATATTTCAATAAAGAAAAGATCAGCTTAATTTTATGGTATGGCAAACCTAAATATTGCTCGAAACGCCAAAAAAACAAGGCGTGTAAAACCCTTATAATCAGCTTTGATAATACTACAAAAAGCTCGAAACGCTGCTCCTCCGAAAAAGAAATCACCCGGTATAAAAAAGTAACAAGACATATGGTGAAACATAAACTATTTAATACATTTATTCGTTTTTCTGTTTGTATATTTACTTAAAGTTACACAGCCTGCAATCAAGTTATTATGAAAAAAGTCAATGTATCCGGTAAGTGGAGTGATGGTAAAGCAACAGTAAAAGTTAACTTACCTGTAATGCTATTTGAGGAAGATGATGTTCAAATAGCATATATCCCGGTACTTGATTTATCGGGATATGGCAAAAGCGAAGATGAGGCATTTTCGTCCCTTGAGGTGGTTGTAAAAGAGTATTTTTCATATGGATTGAAGAAAAATACTTTGATTGATGATTTAAAATTACATGGATGGACGATTCGCAAAAAAACAAGACCTTACATAGCTCCTGAATTAACCGATTTAATAACCAAAAATGAATATCTGCACGATATAGTTAATACTCGTCCTTATAAAATGCAAAGGATGGATGTAGATATGCCTCAACTTGCTTAAATGGCTTTCAAGTCAGTAAACCTCCCGTTAAATACAGTAAAAAAAATACTCCTTCATGAAGGATGTAATCTTATTAGGGAAAATAAAGGACATGAAAAGTATTCCAGGAAAGATTTATTAAGACCGATAACAATACAAAATCACATAGACCCTGTTCCGGAATTCATAGTTAAACAAATAATGAGAACATTGAAACTAAGTAATTCAGATATGGAGAAAATTTTAAAGAAAATCTAATTGATATTTTACTTTAAGTAAATTAAGCGAGGAGATGTATACAGTCGCTTAGATTTTAAATTTTATTCTTTCTCTCCCTTGCTTTATTAAATACATTTCGACCTTTATCAATTCCCTTGCGTAATTCTTTTTGTTGTTCTGCGGGTAAGTGTATAAAATCCAAACATTGTTGACTGCATGTACCTTCCATTTTTGCATTGCATTCATCACATTGAATAAACAACAGGTGACAGGCATCGTTTACGCAATTTAAATGTGTATCGGCGGGTTTTCCGCATTGGTGGCAGGTGGCTATTATTTCTTCCGTAACCCGCTCCCCAAGCCGTTGGTCAAATACAAAGTTTTTCCCGTGAAATTTATTTTCCAGTCCTTTTTCTTTTACACTATTTACATAATTAATAATACCGCCCTCTAAGTGAAATACATTTTCAAACCCTTTGTGCAGCATGTAGGCACTTGCTTTCTCGCATCGTATACCGCCGGTGCAATACATAATAATATTTTTTCCCTTGTCCGCGTTCATCATATCGGCGGCCATGGGCAGTTGTTCGCGAAAAGTATCACTGGGTACTTCAATGGCTTTTTCAAAATGACCCACTTCGTACTCGTAATGATTGCGCATATCAATAACCACGGTATCAGGGTCGTTGGTCAGTTTATTAAATTCCTCCGCATTTACATACTTGCCCCTGTTGGCCATATCAAATTCGGGGTCCTGTATTCCGTCGGCAACAATTTTATTTCGCACTTTTATATCCAATACATAAAAACTTTTGCCCCCGAAATTATCGGGGCGGGCATCATCATCTACGGCAATATTTAATCTTATGCCATACAGCGGTTCAATGGAATAGAGATAGTTTTTAAAAGAATCGAAATTAGCCGAAGGCAAACTCATTTGCGCATTAATACCTTCATGTGCTAAATAAATACGTCCCAATACACCTGAGGCAAGAAAGTTTTTATACAACTCGTTACGGAACTGTTCAGGTTCTTCTATTTTAAAATAACGATAAAAAGAAATGGTAGTACGCGGGGTATTATCTTTTTTAATACGGTCTTTCAGCTCCTGTCGGGAGACGCGGTTATGTAGTTGTGCCATGTTATTTAAATTTTATTCCGCTTTAGCGGAACCCAATTGCAGGTTGGGCAAAATTTTAAAGCGTGGCAAAGATACAGGAAATTGAAAAAGAGTACTTTAAGTAGTCTATTAAAAAATTTCTAATGTATAAACCCACCCCTATCGTTTTTTTATTTATGAAAAACTAACTAAACCCCTCCAAAGAGCTATCCCTTACCCAAATTTGAGGGGATGAAAAAATAGTAAGTTCTTTGACATAAACATTTGAGATGCACAAGATTGATATAAAAGATTTTCCCGGTCTTGACTTGGGAGATATACGCCGTAATGAGCGGTTTGTAGCTATTATAGAAAATATTACCGCACAACCCGGCAGCAGCATTCCCAAACAAAATGAAAGTTGGTATGATACGAAGGCAACGTATGATTTTTTCAAGAACGAGCAGGTGAGTATAGGCGATCTTCAGAAAAGTATAGAGCAATATGGAGCGAACCGGTTAGAAAATATAAAAGAAGTATTGATTATACATGATACCAGTAATATCAGTTTTAATGAATTGCAGGCAGAAGGACTTGGCTATCTGGATAGCAAACTGGGTCGTGGTATTATGTGCCATAGCAGTATAGCGGTTAGTACAGAAGGGTTACCGTTATCTCTCATTCACCAGCATACATGGGTTCGTCCATTGGAAAATCTGGAACAGCCTGAAAAAGTAAAGCAGGCCAGAAAGTTTGAAGACAAAGAAAGTTATCGCTGGTACCGGGGTATAGCACAGGTTAATAACTTATTAAATACAGAGATAAAGAAAGTACACATTGCTGACAGAGAAGCTGACATGTATGAACTTTTCTTTTGTGCTTATGAGGCCAGTACAGAGTTATTGATACGGTCGCACTACAACCGGAGTTTACCGGATGGTTCTCACTTGTGGGAAGCTGTTGGGGCAACAGAAGCAAAAGGAGAAATTATAGTAAGTATTCCGGATGCCAAAGGCAGAAAGAGTACCCCGGTTACAGCAGCCGTTCGTTATCAGCCGGTGGAGATATTACGGCCATCAAAAAGCAAGTCAAGCTATGAAAGTGTAGAGTTGACAGCTATAGAAATAAAACAATCAGATAATGATAGTGCGGATGGTATACACTGGAAATTATTGACAACGCTGGAGGTAAAGGATTTGGCAGATGTGTTGAAATATATTAAATGGTACACTTACCGGTGGCTAATAGAACGGTTTCATTACGTGTTAAAGAGCGGAACGAAAATAGAGGAGCTGCAGTTGAAACAGGCAAGTTCTTTACAGAAAGCAATTTCCTTGTACAGTATAGCCGGGTTCAGGATTATGCAATTAGTATATCAAAGCAGAACTCACCCCGAAGCCAGTTGTGAACTGGTATTAACCAAAGCTCAGTGGCACGTTCTATTTGTGCTGATACATCAGAACAATACCATTCCTGAGCAACCGCCATCATTGGCACAAGCGGTGATGTGGATAGGTCGGCTGGGCGGTCATTTGGGAAGAAAATCAGATGGGCCACCGGGATTGAAAACAGTATGGTTAGGCTATCAAAGAATCTGCGATGCAGCAAATGTTTATGAATTATTAAAAGAACAAAATTTGGGTAAGGGTTAGCTCCAAAGAGGGGAGGTATAGTCTGACAATTAAAAATTTGATGAAACCGGAATGTGCCAATTCGATCTGAAAACTTATTCTCCCTTTAGAGAGTGGGGCATCAACTTTTTTTAATCTGCCTTAAATAACTGCCGCTCATGGCTGCAAAACCCGCTACTAATGCACCTGCGAAAGCAGTGACAAATATCAATGCTGCCGGCGAACCGCCCAATGGTAGCACTTTGGCAACTTTTGCAGAGAGCATTGATTGG
>CAVZXS010000016.1:0-16222 GCA_963779325.1 uncultured Bacteroidota bacterium
TTTAAAACTATTAAATTTTAATACATCCAAAGCCCACACTACTATTAAAACAGAAAATATTATAAAAAGATCATAGAATTTATTTTTTGCTCTCAAAAAAATAAAAAAGATAATGGATAATGAAAAAATTATTACTAATAAAGTACAAATATTGAGAATGTTTAGTATAGTAGGGTACTCGTGCACTATTTGGGCGTTCATTCCAACAGGCACGGACTTCAATCCTTCTTCTTTTAAAAAGGTCATATAATTATATAATACAGGAACAACTAAAAATAACAGGAATTTAAAGGAATAAATAAAAAGGCAAAATGCTGTTACAGATAAACCAATTAACACAATATTGAGTTTATGCGACTTCATAATAAAAATATTAATTATTTACATCACTTGCTAACTTGTTGGACTCCCTTTTCTATAGCTTTTAAAGAATTTTTTAATTTAATCTCATTACTTTGCACTGCTGAAACAACCTTTTTTTCTAATGTTGGAGATAACTTTGAAAGGGTTTTTGACATCCTGGCTTCAGTTTTAATTTCGGTTTTAGTAGTAGTTACAGTACCAGTAAATGAGTCATTCGGTTTTGTACTGAGAGCTATTTCATTATTTTTTATATCTTCCGAAACGATTTTAGTATATGTAGTCCCTTTAGTGATTGTTTCGGTTATGCTTGTAATTCCATCTTTTCCGCTCAATGCGTCCAATGTGACTACAGTTGTCTTATTCGTAGATGTTGAAACTAGATAGTCACCAAAACCTTCATTCTCAATCGTTGAAGAAACACTTTGAGAAGTTTCAGTTATGGATTTTGTTGAGTTTACAGATTCAATCTTAGTATCTGAATTTGTGAAAAATGAAATAACCTCGGCAGTCCTAGGAAATATCTTTTCTTCTCTATAATCTGTGTATGTGCTATTCATTAAAAGATTTCTATTTAAAGTAATTGAATTCTCCACTCTTTGATGATGATTTGAACTTCCATTAGTTACAATCTTTCGCTCCAATCCTTCAAGATCAATTGCTCTAATAACATCGTTCTCTGCGTAAGCATATGTACTGTTATAGACATATTCTTGTGCTAAAGGATCAATCTGTATAAATCGTCCTATTTGAGGGTCGTGATTTCTAAACCTCATTTGATATAAATTCAATCCTAAGTCTTCGTCTAACTCTTGTGATGTAAACTTCTTTTTGTTCTCAGTGTAGTTACTACCCTTTAATACCTTGCTTGATATTCCCGCCATGGTCAAGCCGAACGGATAATAATGCGTCTCCTCCAATAAGGGTCCTCTTGTATGTGTTACCTGCAAATTATCAAAGAACACATCAATGTTGGGTGTTTCATTGCTAACGTAGATATAAAGATAACCACTTTCATTGATCGGTTGGTCGGTAAACTGGTGCAGCTTAAACTCCTCGCTGTTTCCTACCTGGTCAAAACCGCTGTAGCCGCTTGCTATTATATTTCCGGCAGCATCTTTGGCTACCCTGAACTGTTCATCCATCAACACCCAACTTAAATAGGCTTTGGGTTTACCCGACCCGATTGTATAACCTGCTTGTGTATTTAAAAAATTAGTTGCCGCACCGCCGCTTACACCACTGCTCAGCAGTTGTGCACTTGTGGCTTTATTGCCTGCCAAGCCGGCTACACCATTGGCCAACGCATCGGCTAATTCTGTTAAAGGATTGGGGCCGCTTGGTGATACGCCGTTTAATTTATACCAACTGTTGGCTCTTACATTAAACTTATCTCCCGCCATTACTTTTAATATTATGGACGGGCCTATCTTGTTTCCGTCGCCTCTTACTTTGGCTACATATTCATTAGGGTTGGTATAATTATCAACGGGGTATCCTGCCGGTTTTACAATTCTTGTTGTACTGATATTTCCATAATATATACTTTCTGTTATATTCTGCGCAGGCTCCATACTTGCCACAGGATAGGCGCCGGTTTGTTTTTCATCAGTCAGTACCACTCTTACATTTCCTAAATGATCTTTAAGCATATAGTCATATGCCCAGCCCGCTGTCGGGAGGGAGACCGGTCGCACACGGCCTTCCTCGTGACCGAAGAATTGTAATGTATTATTTTCATAGATGAAGCCGCCGATATATGATGTCGTTGTATTTTTTTGTGTATTACCGTTTTCTGCGGAAGCTAATTCAATAGTTCTTTTTTCCAATTTCATACCTACTGCATCATAGATATAGGTTATGCTTCCTTTGGCATTGCCTGCAACATCTTTTACATCTATCTTCCAAGGCAGGTTCAGGTGGTTGTACACAATAGCCCCCGCGTTGGCGGGTATATCTATACCTGCGGTGCCGTTCAGTCTTTTGTTTTTATCGGTTAATAAATTACCGTTTACATCATAGCCGTAATCATCGCCTGCGGTATTCTTATCTGTAAAGTCCCCTAACCCCCCTCCGGCTCCCCCCACGAGGGGAGTGCCGCCGGTAGCAGCATCACCTACACTGCTCAGCTTATTGGTATTGGCAAAATAGTTATAGCTCAGGCTATCTATCAGCGGACTTGCATTTATCTTCAAGCCGTTTTGCTGCATTTGTTTTATGTTGCCATTTTCATCATAGGCACTGGTATAGTTTATTCCGTCGCCCATCTTCATACTGAAGTCGATGGTAAAATTGCTGCCGGGTGCGGGGTCGTTCTTTTGCCAAGCTGTACCGAACTGTTGGTTAAAGTCTCCGTACAATAATCTGTTCACGGCGTCATATCCAAACCCGTAGGCTCTTTCTTCCTTGGAGCCGCCGGTGTTCCAGCGCATACCGCCTATATTACCGCTGTGCTGGTTATTGTCAAATCCCCAATCGTAACTCAGGTCCATCGAGAACCATTTATTGGCCTGTGCTTTTGTGCCGTTGGCATTGTCTGTATAATCCCAGTTCAATCCTTTTAACCAACCGCGTATATTGTAATTGTAGTTCTGATCTTCCAATGGTGTAGCGGTAAGATTACCCTGGTCATCTTTTTGCTGTCCTATCTTTTTATTTTTTAATTGCCCCATTGCATCATAGGTATTTCTTACGATCTGCCGGTTGGTTAGTGCATCATCATTTATTTGTTTGCGTATTTCCAACAAGCGGCCGGCATGGTCATAATCCATATTGGTTTTCACCCGCAGGTTACTCATGCTGCCTTGTGCATTGTTGTGTACACTGTAGCTGCTTACTACCCTGTTTTTAAAATCGTACCGGTTGGTGGTTATATCCAAACCTCCTTTATAGTTATTGCTTTGTACTTGTACAGCTCTTCCTTTTTCATCATAAAAGCTTACGGTCTCCATCCAGTTGCCTGCGGTAAGATTCGTCGGGTCTTCCAATACTCTTACTCTTGTGCCTGTGGGCATGCCTTTTACAGCCGTGCTGTTTTGTGCGGGTACCGGTTCGGCGTATGTATTATTGCCCTGGTCTAATTTTGCATTGTTGGCAGTGTTAAATGTTTTGTTGGTCCAGGTATAATCATCGTAATAACTTATACTGAGCGGTATTAATGTTCCGCCTGCGGGCACGGGATATAAACTTACTGTTTGCTGGTTATTAAAACTGCTGCCTGAGCCCGTGGTAAATTGTGTTTCAAACTCGGCGGTGGTTTCTGATTCAAATTCGGGATCGAGATAAATGGTGTTTACCGCTTCATACAATGCTTGTCCTGCTACGCGTTGTGTTACGATAAGTTCCTGCGGTATGCTTACGGTATTAGTTCCTGTAGTTGTTAGTGTAGTGGTGCCGCTTGTTATTCCGGTAACATGAGTCTGTAATACATCTCTTGTTCCGTCGTATTGCATAATACCGCTTTGTGCGGGGCGGTTCAGCACATCATACAATATATACATCCACTGCGCGGGGCTCTTCTGCCGCATATTGGCGTCTTGGGTAAATACCAATCTGTCCCGTACATCGTGCACCATATATACCCAACCGGCACCGGGTACTTTTTTGGCTATCATTCGGTTTCTTTGGTCATACTCATAGCGGAAGCATAACTCATCGATGGTGGTTTGGCTGAGTGTCCAGTTATTGGCCATATTCATAGAGGCTACGGCCTTGGGCGGTATTACAAATCGTAAATTATTGAGATCGTCATATACATAATAAGTACACAACCATCCTGTGTGTGATGCTGAGGGCACTGCATCGGCCTGTACTTTTTTTAATACTACTTTGCCTTGCTTATCCTTATATTCTATTACTTGTTTACCATGTTGATCAATAGTAATAGTTTTATGAACTTGTCCTTGTAAATAACTTCCACTAATGGTATTATCTGCACCGGGGGTATTAATAATATAAATGGGCTGAGAAGAAGTACTCCCGCTAAATTCCAGCTTTATACCGAATTCATAATCATTATTCGGAAGCGTATAATTAACAGGGCTTACGGGGCCTGACGTGCTTGATATCCATGTGCCTGATGGATACAATCTTCGTAAAATTGTAACTGCAACAACATTGGGTGGTAATTGGCCCCAAGTAAAAGTATAAAGTTGTTCTCCCGTTTGCGGGCTGTAACCGCTTTGAGGAATCAGTACGTGAAAGTTTATATAATTAGTAGCAAACGAGTTCCCGTTTACTTTCCACAGTTTTACATCATCGGTTAATAAATTAGAATAATATTTTACTTCAATGGCTTTTTCATTTGCCGTTCCTTCACTACCCACCCAGCTGTTGCCGGGTGCAAATGTTTTTAAAGGTCGGTTGAGCGGTGATGCTTCGTATACCGTTTTACCGTAATAGCGTTGTTCATTATTAAAGGCAGGTTGTTCTGTTTTATATGTTGTTCCGTAAAAAGTATTTTGTTCGCCAAAGGGATCGGCTTTAAAGGTTCCGGAATTGGTTGCGGCTGCATAGGGCAAAAAATTATGCGTCTCCCTGCCAAACTCATCATACACATTGGCGGCTACGATATCTTTTTTTGTCGGCGAGGCTTGACGTCCTACAGTTTGCAATGGTCTGCCGAGTCCGTCTACATATTGCGTGGCCTGCATTACCTGTTCGGGGGTGCGCAGCGCATCGGTTACATCTGTTTCCAATGTATAGGGTTGCTGCGGTTCCCATGTGCGTACATAGTTTACGGTTGCAGTGCCCGGGTAGGCGGGCGGTGTGTACACGGGTACGGCTGTTGCGACTGCCTGCACCTTGGTGGCGGTGGTGGGTTTATTGGTTGTTTGTGCTGCCGCTGTTACAGTCAGTAACAGGGCGGTTGCCACCTGATAAACTATTTTTATATTTTTTGTACGCATATGGTTGTACAGTTTTAGAACCTCACCCCCCAACCCCCTCTCCGAGGGAGAGGGGAATCAGCCTCTGATTCTTTGAAGCCTTCGATCTCTGCTGCTGATCATCAGCGTGGAAAATATTTTTTACAACTTAACTCCGTTACTATTTTTTCTCCGTTGCTGCGCTTTTTATTTTCTTTACTTCTTCCTGCAATTGTTTTATTATTTCTGATTGCTGTTGTAAAAGTTTCATCTGCTCGGTTTGTTGTTGCTGTTGTTGTTCTGCCAGTTTTTGTTGCTGCTCTATTTTTTTATTGGCATCAATGGCGTAGAGTGTCAGCTCTTCTATCTTTTTTAATAAAGTGGCCTGGTTATCACCCAGGTTCAGTCCGTCTTTTTCTATTTCTTCGGCCGAGGGTACTTCGGGTAAATGATTATTGGCTTTGATAAATTTTTCTACTTCTATCAGCGAAGGCAATTTGTATTGCCGGTCAAAAACATAATCGGGCCAGCCGGCTTGGGTTACTTTTACTTTTTGTGTTTTGATGCCTTTGTCTACAAATAATTTGTAATCGGGATCGGTTGTGTTGCTGGCACCAATGCTTACTTTACCGGCTGCAGTTACCCGAAACTTATCGGTATAAGCATTCAACGTCGAGCCTGCCGCGCCGGGTGCTGCCGTGTATACGACAAAGTCGCCGCCGGCTCCGGATCCCGTCCCGCCGCCCGGATATATATTGAACGACTGTCCTGCTACGTTAGCTCCGCTGCCCTCTAGTGAATGCAGTTTCAACGGGCCGTATGCTGTGGCTACGTTGCTGTTGATACCGTTGAACAGTACATCGTTTGTAAAATAGCCGGGAAGGTTGGAACCGAGTAACAATTGATTATTGGCAGTTGCAGTTAAACTATAGCCGTAGGCCATAGATAAAATATAAGTTCCCAAACTATTGGTGCTGCCTACATTGACCCTGCCGCCCGATACCTGATAACCGATATTGGTTCCGCCCTCGGAAGAAGTGACAGCATAACCTATGGCGGTCGCATTATTCCCCGTGGCGCTTGCATTGGCTCCTATCACGGTTGAAAATGCGAAGTTGTTGCTTATACCCGAGCCAATGGAAGTGCTGTACAATTGTCCCGCTGACGTAGCGTACCCGATAGCGGTTGATCCTTGGCCGGCTGCTCCGGCAGAGTAGCCGATGGCGGTTGACCAAAGACCGTTTGCCGCGGCTGAATAACCGATCGCTGTTCCGTATCCCCCTGCTGCACTTGTTAGCGGGCCGAAGCGCTGACTGTTTGCTCCCGTGCCGGGTACATTAATTGTACCGCTTGATAATATGTTGCCTGCTACATGCAGTTTTTCTGTGGGGGTTATGCCAATTCCTACATTACCTGTGACAGGAAATGTATTGTTTTGCGCCTGCAGTGAAAAACCGAGTACGGTAAACGTTATGGCTGTTATTAATACTTTATTCATGGCTTTTATTTTTTTATTGCGGTTGTTGATATTTATAGTCAAAAGTTTTTACAATTTTTCCATCCTGATCCCTGATTAATTTTAAGCGGTTGAATGGGTCGTATTCGTAAAAACTAATCCTGTTATTTGCATCACATTGAGATGTCATTCCAATCAGTGGCTCGTAAGTGTAGGTTGTCATCAATGCTTTTTCAGGATAAAGCCTCAGTTCATCAATTACTCCTGCTCCCGATACTGTAACCGTTCCATTTACAGCTAATGTAACTTTATGTTCGTAATACGTCCACCCGTTTATGCTGCGCCCCACGGTTGCTATAGTTCCGTTTACATTTCTTGCACCGTTCTTACTCCAATAAGAAACGATATATGTTCCTGCTGTACTGATTGTTTTTGTGAGAGCGCCTAAAGAAGGGTCGTACACTTTCTTTCCGGTCAGTGCAGTATTATCTGGTGCAGGTGCTCCTGTAAATATCCAGTTACCTTTGCCGTCCGATTCAAAGGAAGTATGTGCAACAGATGCATTATTGGCGTTTTGAACTTCTGTAATTACATACTCGCTATTGTAATCCCAAAGCAGGCTGCTGACATTGCCTCCTTCCCCGGTATATTGTAAAGGGTTGCCGTAATCATCATATTGATCATAGGTAACTATTTTAGGGTTGGGATCGTCCTGTCCTTTTATTTTAACTGTACTTATTGCTATTCTGTTACCAAAAACAGAATAATCCTTACTGATTTCAGATATTGGGAAAAAATGAGGTCCTGTTTTTTTGTAAACATGATAAGTTCCGGTTTTTACATTTGTAATTTCTGTTAACCTGTTACTGTTATAAAGAAGACTGTTGCCGGTTCTAATAAAATATTCATATGCACGTTCATAGTTTTCGTATAGATTATCGTCAGTCCCCGTACTTGGAACAACAACCTTGCTACGCAATAAATTAAAAGACCCATAAGAATAAAGCTCTTTCATCTCGATGCCCGTATTATTCTCGTCGTACTCAGTTGTAACAGTCGATAATAATAAACTTTCAATATCAAAGATTGGATAATACCCTGTAAGTGTTCTTGGCATTGGGTACCAAATAAAAGTTGCACAATTTATACTGGTACCCATAAAATATTCAGAGGCATAAGTAAACATTCTTGCGCCGTAGTAAAGCGGTGATACAAGAGTGCCATATGTATTTTCAATTTTTCGTAAAAGTCTATTCTGCTTATTATATATCAATACAGATTTAACGGTACCGTTTTCAGGAAAATCAGAATTTCCACCTCCATAAGTAGATGATATTTTTTTCTTTGAGGGCATTGCAATGCTAAGCTGAGAAGAGCTATTAGCATTACTGCTTATTAAATCAGGGTTATTATTAAAATAAGTTTCTGTTCTCCCGATATCTGCTCCTGACCCATCAATGTCCTTTTTTATTACCAGGTCATACCCGATACCGCTTCCTGAACCAAGCGCATTGCTTGAATAAAACCCACGGGCATTAATTTCAATAATACTATATGTAGTAATGCTACTACCGGCACCTGAGCTTTGTCCTAACTGTAAAGAATTTATTGAAAATGCTCTGCAGATTTGTAACGGAATTAAGGCCTTCCCACCGTAATAGGCGTATACAGTCTTTTTAGATAAAACATTATCATTCTCATGAAAGCTAACTGCTTTAATACGTAATCCATTACCCGATGAAAGTTGGTTAGTTGTTGTAGAAAAATCCGGCACCAAATAGTTATCAAAAGTATTAAGTTCATACTCTAAGCTTACCTTACCGCCGGTGGGATATTTAATTGCAGTTAAGATGCCGGCTTGTGCAAATGTCAAATTTGCAGAATTGTTATTCCCATTATCGCCGAGACTCGCAGTAGTACATAATTGAGATGGGTTAAATCTGGCAGGATTGGGAATTAAAGAAGAGTTTAATAATTGTCCATTATAAAATCCCCAAAAATCCTGCGACAAAGAGTTTTTTGACGGAAGTAAAATTGCACTGTATGTAAATTCATGGGTCGCTCCGCTGTTGTCTAACATTGACAAGAGTTTCAGTCGAAAATTGGGTGCATTACCAAATGAAGCTGCATTATTAGGTTGATATTTATTTCCACCGACATTAGATGCATCAAAGTACGAGTAATTAAATAAATATGACTTGATTACTTTCCCGGCAGCAGTAATACTTACAGCATCAAGTTTTTTTCCTCCTATCATATCATTTCGATCTGAGACTGAAAAATTCATTTGTCCGTTAGGGAAGCTGATAGAGCTCAAATAAAATTTTTTTTCACTTGAATAACTATATGTTTTTCCAACTCCTTCAACAGGAAAATCCGTATACCCTTCCGGAGTTGCTCCTGTCCCGTTAATAGTATTTGAAGCCGAGCTTATGACCTTGTCCCATTTTTCAGAATATACAGGATAATTATTTACAGTTCCGTTCGTTGTGTAGTTAAGAATAATTTGTCGTTTATTTTTTGTTATAACTTTTGTAAGCATCCATATTTTCGAAGATGGCATTGTCTCAGTAATGCTGACACCACTACCAATACCTATGCCACCAACAGTCTCTGAGTAAGAATTAATTTCATTTAATACTTCAAAATAATATTCTTCACCGGAGGGTACAGTGATTACGTATACGTTTCCGGTTCTCTGTACCTTATACCCTGTTTTGTTTAAAACTATTATATTGTTTGCCTTCGGGTTAAGGATAAACTTTAATGAGTGTCCCGGAAAATTTGCAGTAAAAATATCAGGTTCAGAATCATAATAAGGATTCTCAACAATATCTGTTGTAACAGGTTGATTATCTCTGTTGCCATTTATCGGAATATAATAAGAATGAGCCCCTGTGAACCCGCTCATAAAACATGTCCCCTCTGTGCTAACAGAAATCAAGTAAGAAGAATATATCCTGTAGGAGTAAAGAGATTTTGACGGATATACAGGATCGATATCGCCCCAACCATTTGCCAATGTGCCATAGCCCATGATACTGTATTTTCTGGGATAGTTTGCCGGAATGGGGCTTTCATTCCAATCGGGTTGTAACCTGACAACGCCAATACCATAATCATCCCTGTCATTTATTTCCTGAATAATACTTCCTGAATTAAAATCCCAGCCCAGTCCTACCCAACTTGCTTCCTCATTAACACGTATTCCGCCGGCATGATAATTAAGCGAGAGAGGCATGGTTACACCATCTTCTTCTATTTGATATAGTGGTATTGAAATACTGGGGATACCAGTATATTCACTTACAGGTATTTCATCATATTTTTGAAATTGGAAAGCAGAAGGAGAAGCAGGATGATAATTTTGCAATTTATATTCAGAGTTTTGCGCTTTTAATTTGGTATTTATTAAAAGAAAAACTAAACTCATGAGGGTGATTCGTTTCATAAATTATTCTTATAGTTTAAATAGTTATTTGTTTTCAATTACGACAAATATTAGAATGTATATCCTATTCGAAATAATATCGGCTGCGTTCTCGGAATTTGTTGACACGACAAAAAATCCCACAACAACTTTATACTCGTTTTCTTAAAGAGTTTACTCTTTATAGAAACTGTTTTACTAATACCAACCAATCCGCTGCTCTGCCAAGTATTAGCCGTCACACTTCGTCCAAAAGGAGAAGTGATTGTTATATTTTGTAAAGTCGCTTTGTAATTTTGCTCATAGCCTGCTGCAATCCAAAAACTTCCTTTTAATTTTATATCCGCGTAGGTTCTTAACCCAATTCCTTGATGAGTTAGCCTTATATTTTGCCAACCTCGTCCGAGCCCCGCGGCATAACTTGCGCCTATACCTATTACAGATTTTTCATTGGGCCGGTAACCAATGCCCAAGCCAATGTTTGTAGTAACAGGAAAATAGTTGCTTGCTTTTTGTGTCTGTACATTGGCCGTATACTCCAAACGTTTTAACAATGGTTTTCCTTTCAAGCTGTTTTTGGCGAATCCTTCAGGTAATTCATCATCGCCGCTTGTACCACCGGCCGCATTTACTTTATCTTTTAGTTTCGTTAATTGTGCTTGCGCTTGTTGCATGTTTTGTTGAAGGCCCCCTCCAACTCCTCCTGAAGGGGGAGCAAGTGCCGCCGCACCGAAGCGATTTATTAAATCTTGTTGTATTGAAGCTCTTGTTTGAAGACCTGCCGAGGAGCCCCCTCCAACTCCCCCAAAGGGGGAGGGTTGGCCTGCGCTGCCGGGCAGTCTGAATAATGATGCGAGTGCGGAATTCTTTGCAAAAAATTCTTTGAAGGCGGGTTGCTTCATTGCCCAATCCATCAGCTTTCGTTGCAGCTTCTCTGGGTTCTCTATTATTGCTTTATACTCTCTTGCCTGCTGTTGGTAATAATATACTTTTTTTTTAAACTGCTTTAACTGTTTTGTCATCCCGAATTTTTCCAACTGTTCTTTCAGTTGCTGTCTTCTTTGCTTCAGTATTCGTAGTATTTGTTCGGTGCCGTTTAGTTTGCCTTGCAATGCGGTCAGGTTGGTCATGCTTTTTTGCAGCTTATCATTCAGGGCAGCGGTATTCAGGAGTTTGTTTTCTTTTATAAAATTAAAGGCGGTATTCAGTGAGTCTAATTTGGAACTGTATACATTGGCTTGCGCTGTCAGATTAGTTGCTTTGTCTGTAGTTTTACTCTTCAATTCATTGTACCTTCCTTGTATATCGCCAAACAATTCTTTAGCCGCAGCTGAATCTTTCTTCCACAGTTTTCCGTACAGTTTCTTCTCCTGTCTTTCTAATTTGTTTAAATATTTTTCTGTTTGCCCTGTGAGTTTTTTGTCTAAGTTGGCGGCTTTGTCTTGTACTTTGCCAAATACTTTGTCGGGGAAGTTTATGAGTTTATCTGCAAGGGACATACTGTCCTGCGCTTTACTCTGCAGGGTGCAGAGCAATACTACTGTCAGAGCAGTAAGCAGTCGGGTATACGTTTGGTGGCGCAGTTTTCTCATTAAGGTGGTGGTGGCAGCCTCTTCCCAACTCCCGATAAATCGGGAGAGCAAGAGTATGCTCTTTAGTTCTTATTAATATTAATGATGCTTATTGGTATTTTTCATCATCGCTATTAGTTTGCAGAGGGTTGGATTGAGCCTCACCCCGACCCTCTCCTGAGGAGAGGGAGTGAGACAGTCTGTTTCTTAGGTCCGGTTTTGTTGTTGCTGAGACTAAACTATTATTTTTTTATTTATCTTTTTTACAAACTTATTAACTCAGTCTTTATACGTAGATGCGTAAGTATAAAGGCGGATATAATTTGAATCATGCTTTTTTATTTTTTACTTAACTCGTCAAAGCTATTGTTTCTTCCTATTCAATTTATGAGGAAAACCTCATTTTTTTCCGGTGTTTTTCGGGAAGCCCATTGTTCTTTTTCAAGCTGTTATAAAAAGGCCGCAGAATAATCTGCAATAAAGCTAAAAGCCCGCACCCAATTTTCCTATACCCGGTAAGTTGTATTTTTTATACGAAGAATTTTTTGTATTGAAATAGCAAAGTCGATTTTAATTAAACTTATACCAATTAGACATTAAATTGAAGTCTTTTTGTATATTTGCTGATGCTACAACCATTACAAATTACCGTTAAAGAATCTGTTGGGGAATTGCGTTTGTATCAAAAACGATTTCCTTCAAAGTTTAAAGCCCTTCAAATGCTTATACTTATTAAGCAGCAAGGGTCATTAAGTAAAGACAAGCTGGCTTTATTGCTTGGGTCGGGTCATAGTTCAGTACTTAGCTGGCGCAGGATTTATTTGCATGGCGGTATAGAAGCCCTGTTGGTTGAGAACCGCGGGGGCTTTAAGAAAGCAAAGATTACCGCTGCAGCCGAAAAGCAATTAGCACAGCGGCTCCATAATCCGAAAGAAGGCTTCAGGAGTTTTATTGAAATACAGCAATGGCTATTAACGGAGTTTAATATTGCTATGGAATATCATGCCGTCAATAAGTATGTGAAACGAAAGTATGGTGCAAGGCTCAAAGTGAGTCGCAAAAGCCATGTGCAAAAATCCCCCGCCGACGAAGCGGTTTTTAAAAAACCTGTTCGGAAAATTAGAGTCACTTAAAGTAAAATTTGAGTTGAGTGGCTGCAAGAGTATCAATCTCTATTTTCAAGATGAAAGTCGCTTTGGTTTACTCACCGTTTTGCGAAGGATGATAACGGCAAAAGGAATAAAACCGGTAGCTCCTTTCCTGCATCGGTTCGATAACCTTTATTTATTTGGTGCTTTCTCTCCCCTTACCGGCTATAGTTGTTTATTGGAAATGCCGCACTGCAACAGCGCAACCTTTCAGGTGTTTATTGACCACATGGCAAATCAATTTCCCGAAGAATTTAAAATACTACTACTTGACAACGGAGCTTTCCACCATGCAGCTTCGCTGAAAATACCATCAACATGGCCTTTATTTTTTTACCGCCATACTCGCCTGAATTAAACCCGGCTGAAAAAATGTGGAGGCACTTTAAAGACAGAGTAAGTATGATTGCTTATAACTCTATTGAACTGTTGCAACAGCAACTATCCCATATCACTAAACAAATTACCGTAGACACTATAAAATCAATCGCGGAAATCAATTTTATAAACAAACATTTAAGGATGTTTTTAATGTCTAATTGGTATAAACCGGTAGCCATTAATTTCATGCCCCACTTATAAAAACCTAATGATACCTCGCTTGAAAAAATATAGTAGTCCTTTATGAGAAGAAATACAGGCGGTGAGTTGACCCTCCACTTTCATTATTTAGGTTCGGCTTAAAATAAAAAGTAATAAATACCAAAAAGGCTGTTTTAAAAATGAAACAGCCTTTTTGTATAATTTACTATACTACTTATTGAAGCACTACCGAATACGTATTCGAAGCAAAGTTTACAGTTATTTTATAAGTACCTGAAACTGCCGGAGCAGGCGTATTAGAACCCGGCACTGCATTATCTGCTAAAAGTGTTCCGCCGGTTGCACCGGCGCCACCAAACTTATGATCCCAATTTCCATTGAGCGGTAAGAATAAATAACTTTTCCCCGCAGTTAAAGGAAGCGTTAATTGAAACTCGGTTAAATTAATGCGGGTAAACTGTTGTGCGGGTACAGGAACCGGGTTATTCCAACCCCCAGCTGTAGCATCGCCTACAATATATAAATTATCCGGGATCGGAACAGTACCCGTATAAGGTGTAACCGTATACTTTCCTGTTTGAAAATTCACCAATATTTGATAAGTACCTGATACTGCCGGAGCCGGTGTATTAGAACCCGGCACTGCATTATCTGCTAATAAGGTTCCTCCTGCAGCACTTGCACCGCCATATTTATGACCCCAATCTCCATTAAGCGGTAAAAATAAATAACTATTACCGGCTGTCAGATTAATCACTATGCCAAAAGTAACAGCATCAATCCGGGTAAATTGTTGTGCAGGCACAGGTACAGGGTTGTTCCATCCGCCCGGTGTTGCATCGCCTACAATATATAAATTATCAGGAATAGTTGCTGTAAACGGAGTAACAGTGTAAGTATTTGTTTGAAAATTTACAACTATCTGATACATGCCTGATGTAGCCGGCGCCGGTGTATTAGAACCCGGAACAGCACCATCGGCTAATAAGGTTCCTCCTGTAGCACTTGCACCGCCATATTTATGATCCCAATTGCCATTAAGCGGTAAGAATAAATAACTTTTGCCGGCGGTAAGATTGATAACAATACCATAAGAAACCGCATCTAACCTGCTAAATTGTTGGGAGGGTACAGGAACCGGATTATTCCAACCACCGGGTGTGGCATCGCCAACTATGTACAAAGCAGGTGGTAAAGGTGTAAATGTAGTAACGGGGATAGAAACCGTAGCGGAATTAACCAACGGCGTAGCATAGTTTCCTAAATAACTTACTATTCTGAATTGAACATTTTTAGTAGTGCCTCCAATTACACCGGCCGCAATGGCAATTGTATTTAATTCGCTTACAGTAAATCCTGCGGTAAGTGCTGTACCTAATTGTTTTACTTGCGGGTTAGCAAAATTCCCTCCCGCTGTGTCAATTTGCAGTGCGTATTTAATTTCATTTGAACCGAAGTTGCTGGCGTTCCAATTAAAAGATACAGCTGTATTAGAAGCATTACTCACTTGCAAAACCAACGGGCTGGCAGAAGAAGGAACTACTGTAATGGGTACTAAATACGACTTAATATCTACTTTAATTGTATTGGATTTTATCTGTTCATTGTTATTTCCGTATGAGGAAACCATCCGTATATCAAAACTGAACTGTTGACCGGGTGTAAATCCAAAATCCGCTAAAATATTATTAAGCTGCTGCCCCGTAAAAGACATGTTCAGTGTACCGGTTACAACTCTCGTTGTTTTTTTAGCAAAATTTCTTGTAGTAGAATCAATTTCTAATATAAATTTATATGAAGATGAATCTTGCTTATACTCGGGGCTTGTCCACGAAAACGAAATAACCTTGGTTGCCGAATCAGCAGGAGCCGGTGCCACAGCGGTTTTAGAAGCAGTAAGTACAACGGCCTTACCGGCAGCATAATATGGCAAGTCCTCAACTTTTTTGCAAGCTGTAATTACAAATACAATTGTAACAGCCAGTATAAAAAATTTAAAAATATTTTTCATTGTATATCTTTTAATGTATTACTGTTTAGTTAAAGTATACTTGCCGGTTTGGAAGTTTACTGCTATTTTATATGTGCCGGCACCGGGCGATGCGAATGCAGGGTCTGCATCCTTTTTTTCCAATTCACCGCTCAGCGCAGAAGCAGGAGCCAGGGCATGGTATTGTGTACTCCAATCTCCCTGCTTTTGTATTAATTTATAATTACCGGTAGCATTGAATGATACAATCAATTCATAATGCAACACATCAATTTTTGTAAATTTTTGAGAAACATCATACGGATTTGGAAGAGGGTTACTCCAGTTAGATGCAAACGCATCACCGGTTACCCATAAATTGCCGTCATTATAGTTGTTCACTAATAATCCAGGAGGTTCAACTGCAAAATCAAGGTAAGGTGTAATTTTTATTTTAATTATATTGGAATAAAGAGCAGCAGCTGCGTTTGCTAAAGAAGATTTGATTCTTATCTCCATATTATAGGCTACCCCGGCTTTCAGCTCCATTTTTGACAAAAAGCCGTTTAACTCTTTCACTGTTAGTGTTACACTTAAATCTTTGGCAATAGCCCTCTCCTGAAGATTACTGCTGGTAAAATTTTTACCGGCTGTATCAAACTGCAATGTGTAAGTAACATCCTGTGAACTGATACCCGTGGTAAATTTGTAACCGGGATTCGTCCAGTCAAATTTTATTGCCTGCTTATCTTTATCGGCAATACTTAACACCATTGCAGAAGTAGAAGATGCGGTAAGCACAGGTGGTGTGCTCTCTTCAAGAAATATCTTGTTTTCATCTTTTTCACAAGACAAAAAAACTGCCGTAATAAAGAAGGAA
>CAVZXS010000017.1:0-98116 GCA_963779325.1 uncultured Bacteroidota bacterium
GCCTACCGCACTCACTATTAGCGTTGCGCCTGTAGAAGCAGAAATGCTAAAGCTTCCGTTGGCATCAGCACTTGTTCCCGACTTAGATCCTTTTACTTTTACGGTGGCATCCGGGTATACCCGAGCCAGTTGCGTCTGTTACCGTTCCGGTGACAGTTTTTGTTTGAGCCCATAATTGCTGTGTAAGCAATATGAGTCCACTCAATAAGAGCAGTTTCAGTTTTCTCATGTGTGTTAATTTTAATTAAGAAGTAGACAAATATATATGTTAACGGCACGTTAACAAAAAAATAAAGACAAAAAAAGCCGTGCAAAATGCTGCACGGCCGTATAAAATAAAATTTTACCTTTTATAGATATTCTTCACTCCTACCTGTCCCTATTACCCAAATAAATCATAACATACTGAATAAGAGTAACTACAGCTGCTAAGGCGGCTACTACATAGGTGGTGGCGGCCCATTTTAAAGCATCCTTGGCCTTTGGGTATTCTTGTTGGTTAGTTACGTTGGTCGTATCCAACCAAGCCAAGGCCCTTTTACTGGCATCAAACTCTACCGGTAAAGTAATTAAAGAGAAAAGGGCTGTTGCTGCAAATAAAATGATACCGATCAATAATAAAGAGGGGAAAGTCTTTATCAACACTATACCTGCCAGTAAAACCCAGTGTACCAAATTAGAACTTACCTGTACCACAGGCACCAAGCGGCTTCGCATCATTAGCCAACTGTATTGGGTGGCATGCTGTACGGCATGTCCGCATTCGTGAGCGGCTACCGCAGCTGCCGAAATACTGGTTCCGCTGTACACATCGGGGCTGAGGTTTACAGTTTTATTACCGGGGTTATAATGGTCGCTCAAAAAACCCTGAACGGACACAACTTGTACATCATAGATGCCATTTTCCTTAAGCATTTTTTCGGCTATTTCTTTGCCCGACATACCATTGGCCAAGCCCATTTTGCTGTACTTGGTAAACTTTCTTTTCAGTACCATAGATACCAGCATACTGATAGCTACAAAAATCAAAGAAACAATCATAATTGACGGTGTCATATCTTATACTTTTTAGATAATTAATGTAACAAATCTACGACCAAATTAGTTTTGCGGGGCCCCAAATTCAATTGTGTCATTTTACATTGCCTTTTTGGCATTTATGTAAAGAAAAAATTTTTTTGGCGCTTAATCACCGCCTGTAAATCATTCAAGTAATACCTACTGAATTTGTTCTAAACAATTGATAATTAAATAGTTGTATTAAAAAAATTTAGGCTGTTCTTTATAACTTAATCGCTCTTTTATCAGTTAAAAGTTATACACAAGCCCGAAAATTAATTTTGCAATGTGAGCCATATTTGTAATTTAGTGCCAGAATTTAATGGGTTAGTAAGTAAAAGGGTCGGTCGTAAGATTGGCCCTTTTTACTTTTTATAAACTCGCCGATATTGCATTTATTTTTCTTCGCTTTTTTTCTTCCTCCGCGTTTATAATCACAATTATTTTTTTCTGTTTTTTAAATTCTTTACCGGCCATTTTATTTTATATAAGTCACTTTTTTAAAAAAATAAATTCACAGAAAAAATGAAACACTAATTTTAATCTATGAGCAAAATAAAAACATCTTTCTTTTGTCAGAATTGCGGTTATGAAAGTACCAAGTGGATTGGTAAATGTCCGTCATGCAGTCAATGGAATACGTTTGTGGAAGAATTGGTTCAAAAGGATAATAAAAAAAATGAAACCGGGTGGAGTGATTATACAGAAGATAAAAGAAAGAACAAAACAATTGCACTAAACGATATAAGCACCAAAGAAGAAAAACGATTAACTGCAAGTGATACGGAACTAAACCGGGTGTTGGGCGGCGGCATTGTCGGCGGCAGCATTGTACTCATTGCCGGCGAACCGGGAATTGGTAAATCAACTTTGTTTTTGCAAATAGGATTACAATTAAATACCGTTACCGTACTTTATATCAGCGGCGAAGAGAGCGAACAGCAAATTAAAATGCGTGCCGACCGTTTGAATTTAAAGAACGATAATTTTTATTTATTAACCGAAACATCTACGCAAACTATTTTCCAGGAAATTAAAAAACTAAAACCCGGTTTAGTCATTGTTGATTCCATTCAAACATTGCAAACTACGTTCATTGATTCATCACCCGGCAGCGTATCGCAAATAAGAGAATGCGCCGCCGAGTTTCAAAAATTTGCTAAAGAAACCAATACGCCTGTTTTTTTAATCGGTCATATTACCAAAGACGGAAGCATAGCGGGGCCCAAAATTTTAGAACACATGGTAGACACTGTATTGCAGTTTGAAGGAGACAGGCACTATGCTTACAGAATATTGAGAACGCTGAAGAACCGCTTTGGCAGTACATCTGAGCTGGGTATATATGAAATGACGGATGCCGGCATGCGCGGTGTAACCAACCCCAGCGAAATTTTAATTACACAAAAAGAAGATCACTTAAGCGGCATCGCCATCGCAGCGACTATTGAAGGTATGCGGCCATTATTAATAGAAGTACAGGCATTGGTTACGCAATCCGTGTACGGTACGCCACAACGAACGGTAAGCGGTTTCGATTCAAAAAGATTACAATTATTATTAGCCGTATTGGAAAAACGTGGTGGTTTCCATTTTGGATTAAAAGATGTTTTTTTAAATATTGCCGGCGGTATAAAAGTAGAAGACCCGTCCATTGACCTGGCTGTTTTGTGCGCATTACTTTCTTCTTACGAAGATGTTTCATTGCCGCAGCATATTTGTTTTTCGGGTGAAATAGGATTGAGCGGTGAAGTACGTGCGGTAAACAGAATTGAACAACGGATTGCCGAAGCGGAGAAATTAGGCTTCGAAAAAATAATCGTGTCCAAGTACAATCAAAAAGGATTGTCAAAACAAAAATTTAATATTGAAGTGATCATGATGGGAAAAGTGGAAGAAGTGTATCAATATCTTTTTTAATAATATTATTTAACCGGTAAAAACTGAGCATACCCGGAAAACTATTTTGTGAAAACACATGCTTTATTTTTTTATAAGAAAAAAACCACCGGGCTAATTGCAAATTCAACTTTAAAATAATTATATGCTGCAGTTTAAAGAAATAAAAGAATCACTGGTTCATCTTTTTTTTCCGCATGTATGTGCCGGCTGCGGAAGCGATTTAATAAACGAAGAAGCACAGCTTTGTTTGCGCTGCACGGCCAATATGCCTGAAACGAATTTTCAAATGCATGCTAATAACCCCGTTGAAAAAATGTTTTGGGGAAGAGTTCCGTTGGTTAGTGCAACGGCACAATATTATTTTACAAAGGAGTCTTTAATGCAGCATATCATGCATCAATTTAAATACAAAGGCAATAAAGAACTGGGGCTTTTCCTGGGCCGGATGATGGGCGAATACCTGAAACGATCGAACCGTTTCGGGGTAGATGGGCTGGTGCCACTGCCATTATTTCCTGCCAAGGAGCGGAAAAGAGGCTACAACCAAGCTACCCTTTTGTGCGAGGGGATGTCAGAATCGATGGGAATACCGGTAATAAGCACTGCGGTAGCCCGAAAAGAGCATACGGATACCCAAACCAAAAAGGGCCGGGTAGACAGGTGGCAAAATATGGAAGGCAAATTTGAACTGACTAATAAAGAGGAACTAAGTGGCAAACACCTGCTGCTGGTGGATGATGTGGTAACGACCGGCGCCACCTTGGAAGCCTGCGGTGCCGTTTTATTAGAAGCGGAAAATACAAAACTCAGTGTTGCTACGCTTTGTTTTGCCTCGAGATAAAGTTGTTTTACTAAAAGAATGACTGATCAATATGCAATGGGCAATTTGCAATAGGCAAATATCAAAATAGGCTCCTTTTTATATTTATATAATAATAAGATACCTAATCTAGCGTTCTCAATGAATGAAATGTTAAGGTGAAAACAAAATAGTTACATTATTTTTGATGCCAATGAAAGCTGTCAGTCTTTTTATTTTATACCGATTGGGCAAACAATATAGTATCCCGAAAAATCGGGATACTATTTGTTTGACACCATCGGCATTTACCACTGTAAGATTTTTAAAATATTGGCATATTTTAAAAATCACATTGGTATTATCTGTTACCGTTCTTCTTTTTGCATGCAAAAAAGAATCCTTTATTACAGCCGCCGACGCAAGGGTTACCCTTACTGCCGATACATTGAAATATGATACGCTCTTTACGTCGACAGGTTCTACAAGCAGGGTTTTTAAAATAATCAATGAAAACGACAGAAAACTAAAGGTTTCCAGAGTAAAAATAATGGGCGGCGCTTCCTCTGCTTATAAAATAAATGTAGATGGCATCGTGGGTCCCGAAGTAAACGACCTTGAACTGGAACCTAATGACAGTATCTATGTTTTTGTACAGGTAACTGTAAATCCATCAGCCGCCAACCTGCCCTTTGTTATTCGGGACAGTGTTCTTATTAATTATAATGGTAAAGACCGTTTTGTACAGTTAGAAGCCTGGGGGCAAAACGCACATTTTTTTCGCAATAAAAAAATTATAGCCGATGAAACCTGGGCAAATGATTTGCCTTATGTAATTCTCGGCGCTTTGGTGGTAGATACCAATAAGACATTAACCATAAATAAAGGATGCCGTATTTATGTACATGCCGATGCGCCGATTATTGTTGATGGCAGCCTGAAAATAAACGGGCAAAAAGACACCGCCGACTATGTTTATTTTCGCGGCGACAGATTGGATGACCCGTATAGAGATTACCCTGCAGGTTGGCCCGGCATTTTTATCCGCGGCAGCAGTAAGGACAATGTTTTTAATTACGCCGTTATTAAAAATGCATACCAAGCCATTGCTTTGCAAGACCCTGCCGCTAATGCAAACCCCAAGCTTACGCTGAATGAATGTATTATTGATAATGCTTTTGATGCAGGTATTATCGCCGTTAATTCAAGTATTACAGCTAAAAATTTATTGGTAAGTAATTGCGGACAAAATATTGCGTTGGCAAAAGGAGGTAAGTATCAATTTACTCATTGTACTGTTGCAAGCTATTCCAATAATTTTATTCTGCATAAAAATCCCGTGCTGTTTATCAGCAATTTTATTAGAGTAAACAATGTGCCCCAGCCGGAAGATATGGATGCGGCGTTTACCAATTGCATTTTTTGGGGTGATAGCAGCTTTGCGGTTGAAAATGAAGTAGTAACTCAAAAAGATAACGGCAAAGCCTTTGATGTACGGTTTGTAAATGTATTGTGGAGAGTAAACGCGACTCCCGCCAATATAACACCGCCTGTACCTTTAGTAGTTATAAATAATCTGGCTCCTTTGTTTGACAGTATTAATACAGCTAAAAACTATTATGATTTTAGAATAAAGGGTGAGTCTCCCGCAAAAGATAAAGGAATAAATACAGCGGTTCTTATCGATTTAGATGGTAAACCAAGACCGATTGGCTTGCTTCCCGATTTAGGATGTTATGAGAAGGCCCCCTAAACACCAATGCCCTTTAGATAAAATATTTTGCCCCATCGGGGCATTGTGTTTATAGAAAAATCATCTTCATTGTATTACGGCTCCTGCGGAGCCGCGTAAAATCTATCATTTGTTAATCAAACAGATAAAAAAAACCTTCAGGATTTTTCTGATGAAATAAGTTTACGAGGCTCCTCCTATGCAGCCCGGTATTACTAAAAGGTATGTTTTACTATAAACACGTAGCTCCTGCGGAGCTTAATTCAATGACATTGACCTAAATCCCCACGGCGGAAAATTCAAATTTATTCAGAAACAACATTTAGTACTTAACTTTGTTTGATATTATTCATTCAACTATTTTTTATGAAAACATTATTTCTCTCGTTGATTTTAGCCGCTACACTAACCGGTTCTTCTATTTATGATTTTAAAGTAAAAGGACTTGACGGAAAAGAAATTGATTTTTCTGCTTACAAAGGCAAAAAAATTATGATAGTCAACACAGCTTCCAAATGCGGCCTTACACCTCAATACGAAGGCTTGGAAAAATTATATGCTCAATACAAGGATAAGTTGGTGATCATCGGTTTTCCCGCCAACAACTTTGCCGGCCAGGAACCGGGTACCAACAGCGAGATAAAAGAATTTTGTAAAAAGAACTTCGGTGTAAGTTTCCCGATGGCCGAAAAAATTTCAGTAAAAGGTGATGATGCACATGCTTTATATATCTATTTAAAAAAAGAAGCCGCAGCCAAGGGTTTTGCCGATCCGGTGCAATGGAACTTCGGTAAATTCCTGATTGATGAAAAAGGGGAGTTGGTTGCTACTTTTTCTCCCAAAACATTGCCGATGAGTGAGGATATTTTGAAATATTTGAATTAGTATAATCAATAAATAATTATTTTATCCGGTACAATACTAATGTGCCGGATTTTTTTATTTATTACACCAATCATGCTTCTTTGATTTTATATTTGCCCCAATGCAATTTCAATCCATCATAGGTCAATCAGAAATCAAGCAACATTTGGCAGAAATGGTGCAGCACAACCGGCTCAGCCATGCGTTGTTGTTTTTGGGCAAAGAAGGCAGCGGTTCTTTGCAAATGGCCATTGCATTGGCGCAGTATTTAACCTGCGAAAAAGTAAGCGGTCGCCAATCGGCTAATCAAATTGTTCAAACGGGTCCTTCGCTTTTTGGCGATGAACCTGAACAAGCTCCCGCGCCGACTCAAAAACCTTCAGATAGCTGCGGCAACTGTTCAAGTTGTCTTAAGGCTTCGCAACTCGTTCACCCCGATATTCATTTCAGCTACCCGGTGGTTACAAAAAAAAGCGGCACCCCGCCGCTAAGTACGGACTACATAAGCGAATGGCGTGAGTTTATAAAATTGTACCCGTACGGAAATACCTACGATTGGTTACAATTAATCGGCGCCGAAAACAAGCAGGGCAATATTACTGCGCATGAGTGCAATGACATTATTCGCAAACTGAGTCTGAAAAGTTTTGAGAGTGAATATAAAATTCTCATTATGTGGATGCCCGAATACTTGGGCAATGAAGGAAATAAATTATTAAAACTCATTGAAGAGCCGCCGCCCAATACATTATTTATATTGGCGGCCGAAAATGAATCAATGATGTTGCCTACTATATTAAGCAGGTGCCAATTGGTAAAAATTCCGATGCATGAAACCGGCGATATAGAAGAAGCCTTAATAAACAGGAACGGCACGGCGGCCGATAAAGCAAGACAGATAGCGGGTATAAGCGAGGGCAATTACAGGGAAGCTTTGCAATTAGTACAACACGCTGAGGAAGATTGGCAAAGCCTGCTGCGTGATTGGCTAAATGCTATTTTAAAAACCGGCCCTACGGCACAAACCAAGTGGGTGGAGGAAATAAGTAAGCAGGGAAGAGAAAAGCAAAAACAGTTTCTCCGTTATTTTAATCATTTGCTGGAGCAGGCAATTCGCCTCAGTATTATGGGCGATAATGCCATCGGTCTTGCCGATAATGAACGGGATTTTGCCCTGCGACTGAATAAAATTGCTGCTATAGAGCAGCAGCAGGCCATTATTGAAGAGCTGGACCGTGCCACTTACTACATAGAACGTAATGCCAACGCCAAAATCCTCTTTCATGCACTTACCATCAAGCTTTATCATATCATTCAGGACAAAATTGTATTTTTGACCAATTGAGGTGGAAAGTGGACTGTGAGATAATAATGTAAGAAAGTGAATTTTTGGTTAACAGGGGTTCACCTTACTATGATACTTTTGTGGCGTCGCACTCTTCAGCGTTCAATCGCTGCTGAACATATACAATCACTCCGATAATGCCCTGACCGGCATTCAAAAGATAAGAGGAGTTTCGGTATACAGCAATCACTGCCCCTTAGTATCAACACAGTTTAACTCAAAACATTTTTTAATCAACCGGGCAATATCAATTTTACAAAAGAAATTGAATTGCACTTAAAATAGTAAACAAATGGGTTGCGGCAATTGCGGATCGGGTACACCAAACGGATGTAAAAGTAACGGCGGATGCAGCACGGGCGGTTGCAACCGGATGAATACGCATGATTGGTTGAAGAACTTACCTGAAGTAAGTTGGGATACCTGTAAAGTGGTAGAGCTGAGTTTTAATAACGGCAGCCGTAAAGATTTTTTTAGAAATACCACGTTGCATCAATATGAAAAAGGCGACTTGGTAACAGTAGAAGGCGTAAGCGGTTTCGACCTGGGCGAAATTTCATTGACAGGAGAGCTGGTAAGAGTGCAAATGAAAAAACGCGGTGTAAAAGAAGACAGCGCCGATATGAAAAAAATATTGCGTCGTGCCGGCGACAGAGATATAGATTTGTGGAAACAAAATAAAGCCCGGGAGAAGGAAGCGATTATTCGCAGTCGTGCTATTACAAAACAGTTGAATTTACAAATGAAAATAAGTGAAGTGGAAATACAGGCCGATGGCCGCAAAGCCACTTTCTTTTATATAGCCGATGGCCGTGTAGACTTTAGAGAGCTTATAAAAATACTGGCGAGTGAGTTTAAAGTAAAAGTAGAAATGCGCCAAATAGGAGCAAGACAGGAAGCGGCCAAAGTAGGCGGTATAGGAAGTTGTGGTCGTGAGCTTTGCTGCAGTACCTGGCTTACCGATTTTAAAAGTGTAAATACAACAGCGGCACGTTACCAGAATTTATCTATCAATCAAACAAAACTGAGCGGCCAGTGCGGTAGGTTAAAATGCTGTTTGAATTATGAACTGGATACATATTTAGACGCATTACAACATTTTCCTGAAAACTGCGACCAGATTAAAGTAGCAAAAGGCAATGCGTACTTAATTAAAAAAGATATTTTTAAAAACCTGATGTGGTATACGCTGCCGGACAGTAATAAACAATACCCCGTAACAATAGAAAGAGTACTGAAAATAAAGCAACTGAATACGGAAGGCATTATACCTGAAGAACTGGAAGCAGTGGAAGTAACGAGCAGTAAGCCGAAAGAAGTAGAACCTGAATTTGTAGATGTGGTAGGACAAATAAGTTTGCGCAGTTTAGAAAAAGCGGATAAGAAGCGTAAACAACAACAAAGCTCAAGAGGCAGGGAACAAGGACAGGGAGCGCAACAAGGCAATAGAGATAACCGGCAAAACAGGGGGCAACAAAATAAAGGACAGCAAGGCGGCGGACAAGGTAACCAGGGAAACAGACCTCAACAAAACTGGGGCGGGCAACAAGGCGGACAAGGTAACCAGGGTGGACAAGGCGGCAACCAGGGAAACAGACCAAGGCCACCGCAAGGAAGAAAATAACGATTCATTAAAGTATAGTATTGATGTCCCGGTTTATTCGGGACTTTTTTTTGATTAGATTTATTTAATGAAACGAAAACGATTAATGAAAACATTTATCATTATTGGCGCCGTTCTTCTTTTATGGCTCGTATTAGCGCAAAGCTGTATGAAGTTCAGGATAAGCGACAGCGAAGCCAAACAAAAATTTAAAGCGAACAACATACAGTTATTTACCGAAACAATTGAAGTAGACGGGTTCAGCATGCACTATGCAAAAACCGGTAATGATACTTTTCCTACATTATTTTTTGTGCACGGCTCACCGGGAAGCTGGGATGCATTTAGTGTTTATTTAAAAGATAAAGACCTGCTGGCAAAATACAGAATGGTATCCGTAGACAGACCGGGCTTTGGATACAGCGAGTTTGGTAATGCGAAAAATTTAGATGAGCAATCAAAATTGATTAGCCCTTTATTGAAAATTTTAAATAATAAAAAACCAATCTATGCAGTCGGTCATTCATTGGGCGGGCCAATGGCTGTAAAATTAGATGCGGACAATCCCGGTCTTTTTTCAGGCATGGTTTTGCTGGCAGCATCAGTTGATCCTGCAGCAGAGAATCCTGAAAAATGGAGGCCTGTATTATACAAGACACCGTTGAAATATTTTATACCCGGCGCTTTCCGTCCCAGCAATGAAGAGTTGTGGTACCTGAAAAAAGATTTAAAAGATTTAGCCCATGATTTTTCAAAAGTGACCTGCCCCGTTTGGATTATACACGGCGATAAGGATAAGTTTGTACCGGTAAGCAATGCAGACTATGCAAACAAGATGCTGGTAAATGCAAAATCGGTTGAAATAAAAATATTAAAAGGCGCCCTGCATTTTATTCCCTGGGAGCCCTGGTATAAAGATGTGAAGGAAGTTTTGATGAGATTGGGTGAGTGATGATTATTGCAACCAATTTTTATAAAATGATTTTACTCATCTCGCCCCAATCGCCTTGTACAATACATCCTGTATCTTACTCCGCACATTCATCTGCGAAAATTTTGGATTCTCCCTTGTAGGATACACGCGGTTGGAAAGAAATATAAAAATCAAATCGTATTTAGGATCTACCCACAGACCGATGCCGGTATACCCTGTGTGACCATAAGTAGCAGAAGATGCATACTTGGACGGATACGGCTCTGCTCTTGTATCATTATCTTTCTCAGGTTTGTCGAAACCCAAACCGCGGCGGCTTACACCGCTGTGGTATTTTGTAAAGTACTTTATCGTTTCCTCATTTAAAATTCTTTCTCCGTTTATCTCGCCGCCGTTTAGCAACATTTGATACAACATAGATAAATCATACGCCGTAGAAAATAAACCGGCATGGCCGGCTACACCGCCAAACATTGATGTACCTTCATCATGCACATCACCCCACAACAATTGCTGACGAAAGAATTGGTCCTTCTCCGTCGGCACTATCCTTTCTTTGGTAAAACGATTCAACGGTTTATAACCTGTAGTAGCCAAACCAATTTTACTGTAAATATTTTTTTGTACGTATTGATCTAATGTCATGCCGCTGAGTTGCTCAACAATTTTTCCCAGGAAAATAAAATCGTTGTCGCTGTACACATACTTGTTTTGCCCTGTAAGCGGACTTTGCAAAATTCTTTTCATGATGGTATCGCTCCAGTCATTGCGCATGTACATTTTTTCAGCCACACGTACAGAAAATTGCGGCGTAGGTACCGGTGAATAAATAGCGGAAGAAGGAATACCCGATGCATTCACCGTTTCTTTATAAAATTGTATAAAAGGAACCAGCCCTGCCTGGTGCAATAAAATATCATCTATTTGCAGTTTCGCTTTATTAGTGCCCCGAACCATCGGCAAATAATCACCCAATGTTTTTTTCAATTCAATTTTTCCCTGCTCGTATAATTTCATTACGGCAATGGTAGTAGCCGAAATTTTTGTAACCGATGCCAGGTCATACACGCTTTCAAGATTTACCATCTTGTTATTTTCATATTGATAATTACCGAAAGCTTTGTGGTATAAAATTTCTCCGTCTTTAACAGCCATTACCACGCAACCGGGGAATGCTTTTTTTGCAATGGCATCATTAGCAATGGAATCAATGGCACGAAGGCGATTAGCTTTTAACGATAAAAAAGAAGATTCATCTTTTTTCACGGCGATGCCGGTACCGTAACCAAACTTGCAAACCGTTACCGGCAATTTACCCGATGTACTAATATTTCCTTTTAATAAATCGGCCGCTGTTTCCTGCGTAATATTATCATCCTGGTAGCAGGCTGCCAATGTCCATGCATCACAAAAATTTTTAGTAGCCAGCACATTACCAAAAACAAACGTGGAGGTTTTTATAAAATTCAAATCCTTCCACAACTTAATGGCCGCATTGCTGATACCGTAGTTATTGCCCGGGCGGTTACTGAATTCATGAATACCTACGATGACGGCATCATATTTGTCTTTGCCCACTGCGGCAAAAATAGAATCAGCTTTGATGCTGCTGTCCTTATAGGAAAATAAAAATATATCGGAATTATAATCATCTTTCATTCTTTTGCCAAAAGCATTTAGTTGCGATGCGCCGATGCCAACATAAGCAATGCGCTTTTCATTCTTCATCGGTATAGTAGCATAATCATTTCTTGATGCTGTATTTGATGAAAGCGCCAATACTGTAATTGTTTTCTTTGCTACTTCAGATCGTATGGCATCGGTTTGTGCATTTAAGTTCAGTGACAAGATTCGCAGTCGGAATAATTTTTCTTTCATTCAATCCTAATTGGTATTTGGCCAGCAATACTTTTTTTACTTTAGCATCTATATCATCCCATTTCAGTCTTTTCTTTTTGATGGCATTTTTTGTTGCTTCAATGGCTTCGTCCACATTCTCGGGCAGGCAAAGCATATCGTTACCGGCAATCAATGCTTCTACAGCGGCTTCGCCGGCAGGAAAATATTTTGTAACGCCTTTCATTTCCAACGCATCGGTAAAAACAAGGCCGTTGAATCCTAATTTGATGCGCAGTAAATTAGTGACATTATTTTTTGATAAGGTAGTAGGCCGGTTAGCCGTATTGTCTATTGACGGAATGGAAAGGTGCGCCACCATAGCGCTGTTGATACCGGCTTTAAATATTTCTCTGAAAGGATACAGCTCTAACGAATCTAACTGCGCCATTGTTTTATTAATTAACGGCAAGTCTAAATGCGAATCCGTTTCCGTATCGCCATGACCGGGAAAATGTTTGGCGCAAGCCATAATGCCCGCGTCCTGCATACCTTTCATATAGGCAATACCCAACTGCGCTACTTTATATTTATCCTCTCCAAAAGAACGAAACCCGATAACGGGATTGCCCGGATTATTATTAATGTCTACAGCCGGTGCGTAGTTAACATGAATACCCATTCGTTTGCATTGCGCCGCTACGGCCTGCCCCATTTTATAAACTAAGTCGGGGTTTTGCAATGCGCCGAGTGTAAGTTGATAAGGAAATCTTATAACACTGTCCAACCGCATACCCAATCCCCATTCGGCATCAATGGTAACCATCAATGGAGTACGGGCAATGCTTTGATAATAATTAGTAAGATTAGCCTGCCGCACCGGGCCGCCCTGGAAAAAACATAAAGCGCCTACATTGTATTTTTGAATTTGTTCTACTACTTTGCCTATATGCTCGGGGCCGAGGTTGGAATGAGCCCGGATAACCATGAGTTGTGCAATTTTTTCTTCTTTGCTCAATGTTTTAAAAACACTGTCAACCCATTTTTCTGCGGTAAGCAAACTTTTATACTGAGCATTGATATTTACAAAAAAAAGTATTGGTATACCGGCTGCGATTATTTTCTTTAGCATAGTTTGTATTTAATCAGGCATTAAAATTAAGTGATTCGGGGAAACCGGGGGGGGAAATAATAAAATGGGTGGGAGTAGGTTGGGAAGGGAGTTTGGGGTATTTTAGAGCTCGGATAATGTTATATGAATAAACTTAAAAAATTACTTATGAAATTTCTACTGCTGTCAATAGGGTTTAATATTTCGAATCAAATTTTTTCTCAAACGGATATCAATTTTTTTGAATTAATTACGGTAAAATCGATTGATGAAATTGACGCTGAGTTAAGCGATTTAGGTTATAATTTAACAAAGAGTGACAGTACCCAAAAGTTTTATGCTTGGAAAAATCAAGGCGAAGATGGATTTACATATCAAAAAGGGTTGTTTAAAATCAGTAAGCAATCCAAAGGGAATGGAATTTCAAGCGTTACTCTTCGGCCTCAATTGATTTTTAAATTTATTACTTCTGACAAAGAAAAATATTATTCTATTCAAAAATCATTAGCCAATTCAACCAAGTATTTAAAGGGCAAATCAACTCAAACCAAATCCGGAATAAAAACTAATTACAAATATGATAATATTGACGTAGTGTTAGAAAAAATAATTGCTAAAGACGAAGGAGATATTTTTAAAACTACATTTATAATCAATCACCCTAAGTAGAGCAATGAAGTATCCGGTAAGCAGAACTTTTGGTAGCGAAATTTAACGAAGTAAAGAAAAGTAAAGAGTAGTGGTATAAATCGAATTGCGTACCGGATGGTTCGTACCTCACCATGACAAGATGAAGAGTATGATAATAAAGTATCGTTATGACTGTTGAAGGCTGTAAAAAAATTAAATTTATCCTGTCCGCCCTGCGGGTACACAGAACCTATTTTATACTACAAAAAAAAGTATTAAATTTGAGGAAACAATAAATCAATGCGTACACTGAATGTTTCTATATCGGATATTGAATACAGCAAATTCGGCTTGAAGAATGATAAGTTGACATTTTCTGATTTTATTGATATTGTCAGTAAAGAATTGACACGTCAAAACTTGGATAAGTGTCTCGAACTCGCTGATAAATACGGCATCTCTAAAATGTCGATGGACGAAATAACAGATGAAGTAAAAGCTGTAAGACAAAATGCAAAAAATAGTAATCGACACTAACATCATTGTTTCATCACTCATTCAACGGGGTTATCCGAACTTAATACTTAACGAACTTTTTATTGAACGGAAGTTTCAACTTTGTATTTCGGACGAGTTAATGGCAGAATATTATGAAGTTTTATCAAGACCTAAGTTTTCAAAATATCAGGACTTTCTTATTCGTGCGGAAATGTTGCTCGCCGAAATTGAAACAAGAGCGGTAAAATTTATTCCTTCTGTAAAACTTCAACTCATTGCCGATGTTGATGACAATATGATTTTAGAACTTGCGGACGAATGTTCGGCTGATTTTATAATTACCGGTAATACCAATGATTTTACATTTCCAACTTACAAGCAAACAAAAATTGTAACACCAAAAGAGTATTGGGAAAACTATAAGCCCGGATAAAATTCCACTTTGGTTATACAACAGGATACCGTACGAAAATGTAAAACTCTTCCCGCTTTTGCTGAAATATATTCCGCAGCCCAAGGGCACGGGATAGAAGCGATAGCTGCCGCCCGAGTGCAGGCTGTGTATAGGCGTGGCGGCACTATAAGCGGACAGCCCGCACGAAAGCCGATATTTTGAAGGAAGATGACCGCCCCTGAAAATATCGAGCATTGGAAATCAAGTCTATTTGATTTAAAACCAATTTATTGCAACAGGTACCTCCACATTACCCTAAATTTGCAGGCTTAAAGAAATTTTATTTTGCCCGATACCATTTTATTATTGCCCGATAATATTGCCAACCAGATTGCGGCCGGTGAAGTGATTCAGCGACCGGCCAGTGCGGTGAAAGAGCTGTTGGAAAACGCCGTGGATGCCGGCGCTACCGAAATAAAACTGATTGTTAATGATGCGGGCAAGGCCCTGATCCAGGTGATTGATAACGGCCGCGGTATGAGCGAAACGGATGCACGAATGTGTTTTGAACGACATGCTACTTCCAAGATTCAAACCATTGAAGATTTATTTACCATTCGCACTATGGGTTTTCGCGGCGAGGCCTTGGCATCTATTGCGGCAGTGGCGCAGGTAGAACTGAAAACAAAAAGAGCGGAGGAAGAAGCTGGTACCTATATAGAAATTGAAAACAGCGCTGTACTAAAACAGGAACCGATAGCAGCGGCTACGGGTACAAGCATCGCTATGAAGAATTTATTTTTCAATGTACCGGCCCGCAGAAATTTTTTGAAAAGTAATGCGGCGGAGTTACGCCATATTGTAGATGAGTTTACAAGAGTGGCTTTATCCTTTCCTAATATTTTATTTACACTGACAAGTAACGGCCAACAATTATTTTATTTGGAAGCGGGCAGCCTGAAGCAACGCATTCTGCAATTGCTCGGCAATAATTATAATGCCAAATTGGTAACGGTAAATGAAGAAACGGATTACCTGAACATTTACGGTTTTGTGGGTAAACCTGAAACCGCCAAGAAGACAAGAGGCGATCAATACTTTTTTGTAAACAACCGGTTTATAAAAAGCGCTTACCTCAATCATGCGGTGATGAATGCCTACCGGGAGATGATTGCGAAGGACAGTTTCCCGATGTATGTATTATTTATTGATCTTGATCCGAACGTAGTGGATGTAAATGTGCACCCGACCAAACAGGAAATAAAATTTGAAGACGAAAAAATTGTTTACGCTTTTGTACAGGCTGCGGTAAAACATGCACTGGCGCAGTTCAGCGTAACACCTACATTAGATTTTGATTTGAATGCGGATATACAACAACTCTCTTCGGTGCAGCAACCCTTTACCGAAGAAAGAAAATCATCGGCGGCTGCTTCTTCTTTATTTAAAGGATTTACACAAAAACACCAGGCACATTTTATAGAGTCGACGAATAAAGCGGAGTTGAAGAGTTGGAAAGACTTTTATGAAGGAGGGAGTCAGAAGTCGGAGGTCGGAGGGCAGAAGTCAGAGGTCGGAGGTCAGAGGTCAGAAGGAACGATCTTCAATATGGCAATGGTTCAGACTACCAATCGGCGAGAATTTTTAGACGACGCTGCAATTATTCAACTGCATAATCAGTTTATAATTGTATCGACTGAATCAGGCTTTATTGTAATTAATCAGCAGGCGGCGCATGAAAGAATTATTTATGAAAGATTGCAGCAGGCGGTAGAAGGTAAGCCCGTAGCGGCGCAACAAAGTTTATTCCCGGTAACATTTGAATTATCGCCTGCCGATGCGGTAATACTGGAAGAACTGATGAATGATTTGCAGCAGATCGGTTATATGATAGAACCCTTTGGTAAAAACAGTTTTGTAATACAAGGCACTCCGGCCGATGTAGAAACAGGTAATGAAAAAAATACGGTAGAAAAATTAATAGAGCAATACAAACATTTCAGCAATGAACTTAAATTCAGTAAACGTGAACTGCTGCTGCGCTCCGCAGCTTGGCAACAAAGTGTAAAAGCCGGTACACGACTTACTGAAAGGGAAATGCGCGGATTGGTAAATGATTTGTTTGCCTGTAAACAATATAATGCTACGCCTGCGGGTAAGCCTACGTATTTGGAGTTTAAGAAAGATGGGTTGGAGAAAATGTTTGGAAGCCCTTCCTAACCTCCCCTGAGGGGAGGAACCAACGCACAATGCTCACTTTTCGAAGATATCTTCTGCTTATTGAACCCAAATTTTGCAGTTGGATATTTTTAATTAATCTGTCATAATGCAGTAGCTTTTTTTGGATAGCGATTGTTGAATAATTTCACTCATTTTCAATTAATTGCAGATACAAAATCCTACTGCTTTGCAGTTGAGTTTTATAGAAAGACTGACAAATTGCGCCTACTGCAAAATTTGGGTTGAATTTTCTTTAAAGTAATACCAATCAATCATTGGGGTTTGTGCGATGCAAGGCATTTTGTTTTTGGGTTTATCTACGACCCACCCCTTTCGAAGATTCATTTATTATTAGATACTAACGCCCCTCCGAGGAGGGGAGAGGAAGTCTGTAAATTTTAATTTTGTAATTCGTACCAATAAAATTGTTGTTATACTAATCAATCATGGGGATTTGTGCGGATGCAAAGCCTCCCCTTTGGGGAGGTTGGGTGGGGCTTTTGGCTTTGTTCGTTGGATCCTCCCCTTTAGTGGAGATAGAGGGGCTTCGGCTTTTAATATTTATTCCTCACCCCTTCCAAAAACCTTTCTACCGCTCTTCTTATATCCACCGCATCGGCCCGATGATTATTGACTAATACAGAAAAGATGAGCAGTTTATTTTTTTTGGTATAAAGAAAACCGCTGAATGCCACAACGCCGCTGAGTGTTCCGGTTTTGGCATAAATGTATCCGCTGTCGGCTTTATAATAATTGCTGATGGTACCCTCGCCGCCGGTAGGTAATATGACTTTGATACGTTCCATACCAAACTCATTTTTCATTTTATTAAGAATGGCGACCAGGCTTTGCGGTGTAAATAAATTATAACGACTGAGGCCCGAGCCGTCAACCCATCTTGGTTTTTGCGGCAGGTCCTTAAAATCTGTTTTTAAAATGGTATCAATAATTTTTTCATCATTCATGATGCCCAACCTTTCATTACTTACCATTAATAAAGATTGCTCAGCAAAAAAATTATCGCTGCGGTGCATCATGGGCTTGAGGAGAGAGTCGGTGGGTTGAGAGTGTAAACCAGTTCGGTTATATATCCATATTTTCCGGTTGGTCGCAACATCCAATTGTAAAGTATCTCTTAAGATATCGGCAATTGTCTGTTCGCTTGTTGTCTCGAAAGGAATATTACCCTCAGTAAATTTTTCGTTACCAACAACTAATTTATAAATATTATTTCCCTTGTTTCTTCTCAAGTCAATAGAAAGGCTAGTTCGTTTTACAGTATCTAATGAATTAATAGTACTAAAATCGAGCTGATTAAAAATTAAACTATCACGAAATATTTTAGGTACCACCTTAAAATCATCTAAAGAATTTGCAGACGATACATTTAATATCCAATGAGAAATATTGCCATATATTGGAAAGGCACTTCTTTCCGCCATATAGCTTTCATTATAATCATTCCAAGTCCATCCCGAACCCAGAGATGTTTCTATAAAGCTTCCATTGGTTATCAAAACAGGTTTGTTTTGTTTTTTTAAGAAATCATATACAGGATGTTTTTTAAAATCAGGATGTAAAAATGTTGGATCTCCTGTTGGACGTATTAAAATTTTGCGATTTTCGTTATCGAAATCATATCTCAATCCCACCAAGCTATCTCCCAAATATTTCATCGCTGCATAGCAGGTAGGTATTTTGGTATTGCTGGCAGGTACAAAATATTTATCGCCCTGATAATTGTATAAATATTTATTGGCGGCAGGATCATAAATGCTGATGCCTGTATGTGCCGCGAGAAATGATGAATCGTTGATAATATTCTTTTGCGCCGAACGGCCTATTTGTTTTTGTACAGAACAGCCGGTAATAATTATTAATAAATAATTAATAATTATCAGTCCTTTAAACCTGTAGCTCATTATTTTTACTTTTTGCTTAATAAAATGATTTTCCCCGATTTCATACTCTCCAGCGCTGCTTCAATTATCTCCGCTGTTTGTATAGCATCCGCAGCAGGTACGGGATTAGCAGCCTGCCCGGTGAGTGCTTTATAAACATCCGTAAAATAATCCATATAATTCCCGGGCGGTGATGTCACTTGCTTTCTAATTTCTTCACCATTTATTTCTGCATGCAAAATACCGTTGGGCTCCTGTGAAAGAGCGCACCAAGGTTTTACAGAAGGCGCAATGCCGTCCAGCAATTGCTGTTCCTGCCTGTCCGAACGATGATGTAAAAAAGAACCTTTCATGCCATGTACGATATAAGCATAATAAGTTTCTCTTGCAATGACCGTAGCTTTTAACCGTACCCGCATTTTTTTATAAAATAATAACAATTCAAAATAATCTACCGCTTTTACATTTTCCCGCATGGTAGCCAAATCGGCAAATAATGCATCAGGTCTTCCAAACAATTGCAGCGCCTGGTCAATTAAATGCGAACCCAAATCGTACAAAGTGCCGGCGCCGGGCAAATCGCCTTCTTTGTGCTGCTTACCCGAGGCGCTTGTGCGGTAACGATCATACCTGATTTCTACTTCACTCAGTTCTCCCAATATATTTTCTTCAATAATTTTTTTTACTGCAAGGTAATCGCCGTCGTAGCGACGGTTGTGATACACACTGAGTAATAAATTATTTTTCTCAGCCAATGCATTCAATTCTTCGGCTTCTTTTACCAAAACGGTAAAAGGTTTCTCCACTATTATATGCTTGCCTTTTTGTAAAGCGGCTTTTACATATGCGTAATGTGTATGTGTGGGAGTATTTACAATAATCAGTTGCAGTGTATCGTCGGCAAGCATTTCTTCTACCGAGCGGTATATTTTTGCCTGCGGATATTTTTCTCTTGATTCATTTTTATTTCTTTCTACTACGGCAGCTAATTCAAAATCGGGATGCGCTTCAATAAATGGCGCATGAAATAATTTTCCGCTCATGCCGTAGGAGCAAATGCCTGTTTTGATAATGGATCCTTGTTTGAACATTTAATATTGATTATTTAACCCACCCCTTCGAAATCTTTTTATAATAAAATACTAAGGCCCCTCCAAGGAGGGGATGGAAAGTTTATTATTCGTCTATTCTAATTCATATATTGAAAATTTATTTCAATAAAATTTATTCGATCTAAGTCCTCCTTTAGGGAACAGGGATATCAACCTCTCTCCTGTGCCCGCAACCATCTTTCGGGTATTTCATTACTGCCCGCCAGTAAATAATCTTTATAACTGCAGGCAATATATTTTTTATCGGGCAGCTGCATCCACCACCTTCCGGTTTTTTTGCTTTGCAAAAAAATAGTTTCTACTTCTGCAAATGCAATATGATATTCTGCAAAAGAATCTTTTTCATCCAGCGCCGCTTCTTTTTTACCGCGACTGCGACCATCAATTAAATACCAGAGCATTTGCGAAATTTGTTTTGCCGTCAGTTCATCTTTGTCATGTGCTGCATTATACCCGTATATACCAATGCTGCTGCAATTGGGGCTCATACCCGCATAGCGCATCAGCACACAGGCTTCCTCGCCGGTAAAACCATTGGGAGAAACAGTATTGGCGGGGGCATAGGCATGCGCTATTGCAGAAATATCAAAGCTAAAAAGTTGCGAATTGCGCAACACCGGTTCCATCTCGTCAATATTTTCTTTTACATTTCCCACGCGGTAGCAATCAAACCGAAGTTTGTCCAATGTTTCAAGCATACGGGGGTGTACATAATAACTTTGAAAACCGATATGATTATAATGGCGGATATAATTCGGTTCAGCCGTCAGCATTTCCAATAAAAAATTTTCGTGCTTAAAAGGCGAATCCAAATTCAAATCAATCAGCGCATCCGCACATGTTGCTTCAATGGATTTTTTATTATCGGCATAGGCATGGTATTGCGACAGTGTGAGATCATGACTGCCGCCGAGTATAATAACCGTTTTGCCGTCATTGATCAATTCGTTCAACACTGTTTTTAATGCAGCATAGCTGTCGGTAAACAGCGACCCCGATTTTATATTGCCTATATCAGCTATTTTAACATCGGTATGCCAGCAGAATAACGAATAAAAATGTTTGCGTATAATATCCGGCGAATTGCTTTGCCCGTGAATCAATCCGCTGCCGCGTTCCTCGCCGCAGCCAAGCAGCACTACCTGCGCTTCATCCAGGTCGGGGAAATACCGATCGTAAACATCGATAACTTTTCCCATTTGGCCTTCATGGTATCCTTCATCGTTTGATAATTGATGAACATTAATGGGGGAAAGAAAATCGGAGATATTAAGGTGGTCTGCCATATGTGCAAGATATAGTTTGAAAACGGAAAGTTAGTATTTTTTAAGAGTGTCCCGCATTTTACATTCCGAAAAAAATATTGCCAGAAGCTGTGAAAAGTATTGTGAAAAAAGAAGTTCTTACCTTACGCCTCTAATCAGATATCATTTTATGAAGTACGGTTTTATCATCCTCCTTTTATTGATTGCAGCTTTCAGTTGCAGCCGCAACCAATATGCAGCTACCAACAGAATTTATAAAAAGCAAACAAAGCAGTTTGCAAAAATTATTCGTCAATATCCTTTGCAGGATTCGTCGGGCAACGCTCCTTTTTTTGCGGGTACCACCAATATCTCCATGCGCCGGCCCAATTATGTAATCATACACCATACGGCGCAAAACAGTTGCGATCAAACACTAAAAACATTTACGCTGCCCCGTACACAGGTAAGTTCGCATTATGTTATTTGTAAAGACGGCACGGTATTTCACATGCTGCATGATATGCTGCGCAGCCATCATGCCGGTGTAAGTAAATGGGGCAATACAACGGACCTGAACAGCAGCAGCATCGGTATTGAATTGGATAATAACGGCTTTGAAATTTTTACCGAAGCGCAATTGAACAGTTTGGCGAGTTTGCTTGACAGATTGAAAAGAGCTTACAATATTCCCGCCGCTAATTTTATAGGCCATGGTGATATTGCGCCCACAAGAAAAAACGATCCTAATTGGCGCTTTCCCTGGAAACAATTAGCCGATAAAGGTTTTGGTCTGTGGTATGATGAAACAATAAATGTAACAATGCCCGAAAATTTTAATCATTTGCAGGCTTTGCGTATTGTGGGTTATGATATAAAAGATACATCTGCCGCCATACTTGCATTTAAAAGACACTGGTTGCAGGATACCACTAAAACATTATTTGATGAGGATAAAAAAGTGTTGTTTCAATTGGTAAAGAAATATCAATAGGTAAAAGCGCTTTGTCTTTAATAAAATAAAAAAGCAATACCAATAATCGGTATTGCTTTTTAAAAGAATTGTGAGCAGGTTGTGATTACAAATAAATTCCGTTCTTCAATTTGTAATGTTTTACACCGCTGCAATCTTTTTTTACTGAAGCACAGGAAGTAAATACAAAAGCTGTAAAAGCTACGATGGCCAGGCAAAGCAATAATTTCTGCATAGATAATTTTTTTCTACGGGTGAATAAATTAAATGATGGTCAGCTCAAAGGAAATTAAGAAAAGTAAAGAGGGGCCATTTATGCAGAATTATTTAATGATTATAGAACGAAAATAGCATGCCAAAATTGTTTTTTATAACCGGAACGGGTATTTTTTCTTAAGAAAAGAAAAATAAACTTGCAAAACAAGTAATTTTCCTGCCTGTATTTGTTTGTATGATGCCCCAAAAATGTAAAAATCGTTTTATGAAAAAGTTATTTGCCTTTTGCACATTATCATTTATGCTGCTTATTGCCTGTAATAATGATAAAAAGCAAACGTCCGTTCCTGCTGCTCAATCAGAAAAAGAAAAGGTCGCGATTGATGAGAATGAAACAGTTGCCGCAGGGCAGGCTGTATTGGAAAAGAAAACAGAAGAGCTTAACAAATTGCTGCCTTTAAGTCTCGATTTGGTAAAAGCATTACTGCCCGAAGAGCTTGCCGGTATGAAAAGAATTTCGGCAGATGCAAATAACTCGATGGGGTTTTCGGCAGGACAAGCCGAATATGCAAAAGATGATACCGCTAAAATTCGATTGTCAATATTTGATTGTGCCGGTGAAGCCGGTTCGGGGTTTTATTCCGTTAATTATTGGAATAAATTAAATAACAATACAGAAAACGAAAAAGGATATAGTAAAACTGTTGATTTTAACGGCGGCAAAGCCATAGAAGGTTTTGATAAAGAAACCGCCGAATACCGGTTGATGTATGAAAGCGGCAATCGATACTTAGTTGGTATAAGCGGAGAACGCATCGGACTTGATGCGATAAAAGCAGCGGCTAAGAGTTTAAATATAAAATAGGTTGGAAAAACTTTTAGACGACTTTCAATTTTTCTATATCACTTTAGCCCCCGACAACACCCCCAAATCCTTACCCACTTTTGTAAATGCTGCAATGGCTTTATCTAAATGATGCTGTTGATGTGCCGCACTTAGCTGTACACGAATTCTTGCTTGGCCTTTGGCAACAACCGGGAAGAAAAACCCGATCACATAAATACCTTCTTCCAGTAATTTGGCGGCAAAGTTTTGCGCTACCACCGCATCGTACAACATAATGGGAACGATGGGATGCTCGCCGGGCTTTATATCAAAACCCGCTTCGGTCATCTTATTGCGGAAATATTTTGTATTGTATTCTAATTTATCTCTCAACTCGGTTGTTTCTGTAAGCATATCCAGCACGGCGATAGATGCACCGGTAATAGAAGGCGCCAATGTATTACTGAATAAATAAGGACGGCTGCGCTGGCGCAAAATTTCTATCACGGCTTTTCTGCCGCTGGTAAAACCGCCGCTGGCTCCGCCCAAGGCTTTGCCCAGCGTACCTGTAATAATATCAATACGACCCATTACACCGCGGTACTCATGCGTCCCCCTGCCTGTCTTTCCCAAAAAACCCGAAGAATGACATTCATCAATCATCACAATCGCATCATATTTATCAGCTAAGTCGCAAATTTTATCTAACTGTGCAATGGTGCCATCCATACTAAAGGAACCGTCGGTAACTATAATTCTGCTGCGGCAGGCTGCAGTTTCTTTCAGTTTTGCTTCCAGGTCATCCATATTATTATGTTCGTAGCGGAAACGCTGCGCTTTGCATAATCTTACACCGTCAATAATAGATGCATGATTGAGCGCATCGCTGATGATAGCGTCCTGCTCGTTGAACAGCGGTTCAAATACACCGCCGTTGGCATCAAAAGCCGCAGCGTATAAAATAGTATCTTCTGTTCCCAAAAAATCGGATAATTTTTTTTCCAATTCTTTATGAATATCCTGCGTACCGCAAATAAACCGAACGCTGCTCATACCATAGCCATGTGTATCAATGGTTTTATGCGCCGCCGCTATTACTTTTGGGTGCGATGAAAGACCCAAATAATTATTGGCGCAAAAATTCAAAACTGTTTTGCCACTTACAGTTATTTCGGCACCCTGCGGCCCGGTAATAATTCTTTCTGTTTTGTAAAGGCCGGCCGATTTTATTTCTTCAATCTCTGTTCCAAGGCGAGCAACTAATTTTTCATTCATAAAAACATGGTTTTTGAGCAGGCAAATTAGCTAGTTAAAGCCGAAATATAAAAAATACAGCAGTTTGTTAGCCGGCTGATAAATCACCAGAATATGTGATTGCCGGCTCCAAAAACAAATTTTAGTTTTGCTGTAACAATTCGAAGGATACCTTCGTCAAATACGCTAAACCATCTGTTATGAAAAAGTATTTCTCCTTTAGCCTTATTTTAACGGGAGCAGTTTTATGCACCTTACTATTTACCTCCCGGCCTGCCAAAGCAGGGGTTTGTTGCCAAAAAAAGGCAGAGAACTGTGCGGCGGCTCAACCTGCAAAAACCATTGGTTATGAACTGGCAGCGGAAGGGCTTACCCGGCAATTCTACTCTTTTTGAAATAAATTTATTTAAACCTGTAACTTTATCTTATCAAGCCCGTACTATTAGTACTGGCTTTTTTGACTTTTACCACACTTATCCGGCTGTTTTATGACTGAAAGGGAATATAATGAATGTGTAACCACTTATGCTGACAATGTCTATCGCTTCATCCTGAAAAATATCAGGCATGAAGAGGATGCAAGAGATGTAGTGCAAACCGCTTTTGAGAAAATGTGGAATCATAGGGAGGAAGTAGATAATGCGAAATGCAAATCCTATCTTTTTACCGTGGCCTATCACCAAATGATAGACCATATACGGAAAGTAAAAAGAATAAAACTGAAGGATGAGTTTAAAGATGATGCAAAAGTGACGGAAGCCCCTGTGCATAATATAAAAAGAGTATTGGAGCGGGCCCTGGCAAGATTGAGTGAAACGCAGCGCAGTTTGGTAATGCTGAAAGATTATGAAGGCTATAGTTACGAGGAAATTGGTAAGATTACGGGATTGAATGAGAGCCAGGTGAAAGTTTACCTGCACCGGGCAAGACTGCAACTGAAAGAGTATTTGGTTAAAATAGAAAACGTGATTTAATATAATTATTAAACGACGAAAACAAAAATAAGAACGGTACCCCTTAATAATAAACAATGAGCCTAATAACCCGCCATAATTACGAAGAATATTTTATCCTGTACATGGATGATGAGCTGTCTGCCGCAGATAAGCAGATGGTAGAGTTATTTGCAGCACAAAACCCCGACCTGAAAGATGAATTGGATTTGTTGATGCAATCTAAATTGGTGCCTGATACAAATATTGTATTTGAAGGCAAAGAGCTATTGATGAAAGATGAAGCTTCTTCACCGATAAGCGGTATTACAGAAAAATTATTATTGCATTTAGATAATGAATTGCCCGCCGGCGAAAAAGCGGATATAGAAAAATTAATTGCCGCCGATACAGAGGTAACTAAAGAATGGCAATTGCTGCTGCAAACAAAATTACCTGCTGAAGCTGTAGTTTTCCCTAATAAACAATCCCTGTATAGAAAAGAAGAAACAGTAAGAGTTGTTTCCATTAAATGGTGGAGGATAGCGGCCGCAGCCGTTGTTTTACTGGGCATTGGTTTCGGTACTTATTCTATATTAAATAATAAAGAAACTCTTGAGGGAGCTGCTCCTCCAACAGCGGGAATTAAAAAAGCAGAGAACCCTGTAAATACTCCAAATAATCAAGCTAATGCAAATACTCCTTTACCTGTTATTGAATTACCAAAGGAGGAAATAGCAACTGCACCTGAAAATAAAACAGAACAAAAACCATTATTGGTACGGAGTAGTAGTGCGCCAATTATAAAAGATAATAAAAAGAATATTACAGTACAGCCTCAACAACCTATAGTTGTACAAAATAATAATATTGATAAGAAAAATGAGTCGCCTTTATTTGATCAGAAGAACGATTTGAAGAAAGATAATACAAAAGATGCAATTGCAAAAGTCGATAACCCTCCTTCACAAAATATTAAGAAAGATGATGTAACAACAGAGAACCCTCCACGTACTACTGATATACAATCGAATCCGGTAAGTACCTGCAGTATGCAGCTTCCGAATTTGGTTGATGTCAGAACCCGAAAACAGTGGGAAGGAAAAATAAACTTCGCGGCTTCTTCCGGAAAGCTACAAGAGTATTTGAACGCACCACTAATATCAGCGCTACTGACGATGAGGACAGGTTGCTGATTGGCGGACTGGCAGTAAGACTTAAATAAAATTATTAATAATCGTAAAACAAAGAATTATGAAAAGGATTTTTACACTGTGCATACTATTATGCACTGCAATGGCAGGCTTTGCGCAGGTGGACAGCACGGCTAAAAAAAGCCCCTCTGAAGACACAGATACCATCCGTATCGGCGGTATGATTATCATTCGCAAAGCCGGAAAAAACAGGGAAGTAAACTCTGACAGTTCCGTGGTTCGTATACTGAAACGCAAAAGAACCAAACCCGAAAACGTAAGTACCAATTGGTGGATTGTAGATCTCGGTTTTGCCAACTACACCGATGAAACAAACTATACTACAGCGCTGTCATCCGGTTTTGTTGGTACAGGCGTGGGTAAAGATCAATTGAAATTGCGTACAGGTAAATCCAGGAATGTAAACATTTGGTTTTTTATGCAGCGGCTCAATGTAATAAAACATGTAGTAAACCTGAAATACGGTATGGGTCTTGAGCTGAATAATTATCACTTTGATGAAAAAGTAGAATTTCAGAAAAACCCTACTAAGATAGTGTTGGGTACAAAAGATTATAAGAAGAACAAATTAGCCGCCGATTATATTACCGTACCCATCATGCTGAATTTCAATTTTACACCCACCCGTAAAAATGGTTTTGGACTGAGCGCCGGTGTAAGTGCAGGCTACCTGTACAGCAGCCGTTGGAAAACAAAAGATAACGATGATAAAAACAAATTGCGTGATGATTTTGATTTGAAAAAATGGAAAACAAGCGCCATCGGCGAATTGATGCTGGGCCCGGTAAAACTTTACGGCAGCATGGCATTAAATAATATGTGGGATAAAGGATTGGATCAAACACCTTATAACGTGGGCATACGATTCAGTAATTGGTAATACCGAATCGCTATGTAAAAATAGTTCAACAACCGGCATCGGTTTTACAGCGGTGCCGGTTTTTTATTTTTCAAATAAAAAAGGATAAAATTGATTCTCCCGCTACGCAGTAATACCAAGGTATCTACTTATATAAAATTGCTAAAGCCGGGAAATTTGCCCGCGTTTTTCACTATTTATTTTTTGGCTTTTTCCTAAAGGCCCGTTAAAAGATATTCACAGCTAAAAATAAAAGTATCCGGCATTACGTTTGTCTGTTACATAACCGGTTAAGGAGCTGCGGATTTAAGAAAAAAGAGATTTACAGCTCCGAAAAACATTAACAGCACGATGAAACACGCTATTCTAATCAATTCAGTTATTTTTACAGGCACGTTGCTAACCGCCGGTTTATTTATACAAAACACTCCGGTTGCTTCATCAGTTTCGCGAGCAGAGGTAAAGACAAGTAAATCTTCAAAACGAAACGGGTTTTTCAACAGTCAGCCTGTTGGCGAGATTTCCATTGTAATAGATAAAACAGATTACGAACTGAGCGTATACGATAAGCAGGGCTGGTACGCCACCTACCCGGTTGTATTTGGTAATAATTCGCTGGCCGATAAAAAAGTACAGGGCGACCGCAATACACCCGAAGGCGCTTTTCAAATAACGGCCAAAAGGCCCCACGAAAAATGGTATCGTTTCATTTCAATAAACTATCCCACTGCTTCAGATCGTGAAAAATTTAACCAGCGCAAAAAGCGCGGCGAAATACCGGCTAATGCCGTACTTGGGGGCGGTATAGGTATTCACGGCGTTTACCCGCACGAAGATTTTGTAATTGACCGCTACAAAAACTGGACACTGGGCTGCATCAGCATGAAAAATAGTGATGTAGAAGAAATCTACGGCTATGTAACAGCCGGCACAAAAGTGACTATCAAAAAATAAGTACTGTTAGTTTTCCAAAAAACGTCCTACTTCATTTCTCCACAATACAGAATCATTTTTAATCAACGATTCATGTCCCGCATTTTCATACACTACTAATTTTTTATTTGCAGCAGCTATATTTTTATACACCGCATCTGTTTCATTTTTAGAAACACGCAAATCTTTGGCGCCCCATTGCAGCAGTACGGGGCAGGTAATCTTTTTTACATACTCCTCGGGAGCATAACTAAAAGCCCAATAACCCTGTTCTACCGATCCCCAAAAAGTAAACAGTGAAGCAACAGGTTCTTGCGGTATGCCCATTTGCTTAACGCGGCCCCTTACTGCATCTCTTAATGTACCAAAGGGCATTTCTAAAATAATCTTCGAGGGCTTTAAATCATCGTATGTATTAAAGGAACTTGTAATAGCAGCAGCGCCCATGGAAGTCCCCCACAGAATAATATTCTCTTCGCCCAGGGATTTTACATAATCGTATGCAAGCTTTATTTCTTCTCCTTCTTCTTTTCCGATACTGCAGGCTGTGCCTTCGCTGTTGCCATGCGCCCTGAAATCGACAGGCATTACGTTGTAACCGCGGTTATAAAATTCTTCGCCGGCAACTAACAAAGAGCCTTTTGTACCCATGTGTCCGTGAAATAAAATAACCGTACCGATAGCTGAATCTTTTTTAATATACCAGGCTTCTATTTTCAACTCGTTTTTTGTTTTCAAAGTAATGGTTTGATAATCTCTTTTGGGAAATTTTTTGATAACCGGCTTGCCGTTTTTTACGCCAAAAAATGCGGCACTTGTTTTTTCAAAGAAGCCCATTTTTTCGGGGCTTTTTGTATGACCCGTTATGCCCGTATAATTATGTGTGAGCTTCCAGGCATGAAAAGCCGACATAATATTGAGTAATAAAAAAAGTATAAGAAAAATCCGAAGAGCTCTTCTTATCCATTTAAAAAAAGCAGGTTTGATTCTTGGGGATTTTGTTGACATACCGGTAAATAAGTGATGATGATTTATTTGTTATTCAAAAAAAATTGTACTTCCTTTTGCCAAAAAGCCGGGTCACTCGCTGATAAGGATTCATGTCCTGCATTTTCATATACATTCAGTTTCTTATCGGCAACGGCTATGTTTTTAAAAATGGCATCCGTTTCCTCTTTCATTACATAACTGTCCTTCTCGCCCCATTGCATAAGCACAGGGCAGGTTATACTTTTCGCATAATTAATTGTGCTGTGTTTATAACCATTATAACCCCTCTCCAACCCAACCCAACCGGTAACCAAAAAAGCAAAGGGCTGTTCGGGGAAGCCGAGATTTCTTGATCTTGCTTTTAAATGATATTGCAATGAAGCGAAAGGGCATTCAATAATAATGCCTTTGGGTTTCAGTCCATAATCTTTAACGGCTTTTACTACAATGACCGCACCCATTGAAATACCGTAAAGAAAAATATTTTTCTCTCCTTTTGCAGTAATATAATCGTACGCCAGTTTTACTTCTTCCGTTTCTTTTACGCCCAATGTACTTGTATGGCCGGTGCTGTTGCCATGTGCCCGCAGATCGACAAGCATAATATTATATCCAAAATTCAGAAACCTTGCAGCCTCAGGAATCAGCATACTTTTAGTGCCGTTGATTCCGTGAAAAAGAATAATGGTTCCTTTTGCAGAATCGGATGCAGTATACCATGCCTCTATGTTTATATCATCTTTTGTTTTTAATACGGCAGCCTGATAAGCAAATGAAGGAGTACTTGTATTTAATGTTTTGGGATAACGAAATCCTGCAAAAAGTTTCCATGTTTTGGTAAATATGTTTTTTGAAGGTTGCTTTTGTTCTCGTATTGAAGGGTCATCGTAAAAATGAGTGAGTTTCCAGGCATGCAGTGCGGCGCTTATATTAATAAGGCAAAACTGAACCAACAGTATCCAGCCGATAAGTCTTATCGTTTTTTTTAATTTGCTTTTCTTTTTTGGTGGTATCATAAGATATGATAAAAGCTATTTAGGATTAGGGTCAAATATAGCTTTTACCCTTTATTATCGTGAGAATCGGGCAATTTTTTTATTTGAGGTATGGTTATTGAGGCAATAAACGGCTAACCGGCTATCTAATTCAGAAAACCTACTTAAAGCAGCATTTTAATCGCTGCTTTATTTATTTGCTAAAACTTGCTTGCTTCAGATTTTATTATTCTTTATTTCATTTACCACTCAGAGGCAAGCCCTCACCCCTATAACCTCCCGATTTATCGGGACAGGCTCTCTCTTCTTCAGACTACCGTGAAAACAGATATTCGAACATAATGCCAAAGGCATGGTATTTTTATAGAAAAGTTTTATTATGATTGAAATAAAATCACGAGGGGATGAAATCAATGTCACGCCTTTGGCGTTTTGATACAAAATATTTTTTTCGATTTCTATAATAATTTCAACCCTTCGGGTTTTTTGTTCTGATAGTTCTTTTTTGTTTCAGAATTTCCGCACCAAAATCATTCAGAGAAGGAATCGAAATGCCATTATAAACGACCTGTTTTTATTTCATCCACTACTCCCGGATCCAGTAATGTTGTAGTATCTCCCAAATTTTCCGTTTCACCTTCCGCAATCTTTCTTAATATGCGACGCATAATTTTTCCGCTTCTTGTTTTGGGCAAGCCGCTTACAAATTGAATTTTATCGGGCTTGGCAATAGCGCCGATTACTCTTGTCACCGTTTGCAAAATATCTTGCCGTCTCAATGCATCATCACCATGTTTGCCATTATAAATTACGTACGCATAAATACCCTGTCCTTTTACATCATGCGGATAACCAACCACGGCACTTTCTACTACACCGGCATGCATGTTAATAGCATTTTCCACTTCAGCTGTGCCAATACGATGGCCGCTTACATTCAATACATCATCTACTCTGCCTGTAATTCTAAAATTTCCTTCAGCATCTTTTAATGCACCGTCGCCGGTAAAATATAAATTAGGATAAGTAGCAAAATAATTAGTGCGGCATCGTTCATGATCTCCCCAAGTTGTCCGCAACATACCCGGCCAAGGAAAAGAAATACACAAATTACCGGAGGCTACCCCTCCCACCTCAGGGGGAGGTTGGGAGGGGGCCCCTTTTTCATCAACCAATACAGGCTGTACTCCGGGCATTGGTAATGTGGCCCAACTCGGTTTAGCCGGTGTAATACCTGCAAGATTTGAAATCAAACAACCGCCGGTTTCCGTTTGCCACCAGGTATCTACTATCGGGCATTTTTTCTTTCCAATATTTTCATCGTACCAATGCCACGCTTCTTCATTAATCGGTTCGCCTACGGTACCCAATATTTTTAATGATGATAAATCTTTTCCTTTCAACGGATCTAAACCAAAACTCATTAAACTCCTGATAGCAGTAGGCGCTGTATACAGAATATTTACTTTGTGTTTATTTATAATATCCCAAAAACGTCCTGCATCGGGCCATGTAGGTATACCTTCAAACATTAATGAAGTGGCGCCTGCACTTAAAGGACCATACAGTATATAACTGTGTCCGGTTATCCAACCGATATCTGCTGTACAAAAATGTATATCGCCGGGTTTGTATTGAAATACATTTACAAAAGTGTAAGTAGTCCATACCATATATCCGGCGCAAGTATGTACCACACCTTTTGGCTTGCCTGTACTGCCCGATGTATAAAGAATAAATAATGGATCTTCGGCATCCATAAGAGCAGCCCCACCTAAATCCTCCCCTGAGGGGAGGACTTTAGAAACATCACTCTTAATAGTACTTTTTGAAGCATCCGGTATTGAGTTTAACTTTTGCTTTATTGCTTCCACGACTGCAATCACATTTTTTGATACTTCCTTATTTGTAAATCTCATTACATTATACCCATCACTTTCTAAATATTTAGTTCTGGCTTCATGATATGCCTTCTGTTCAGGCGTATCATGATAACCTCCATCTACCTCAATTACTAATTTCTTTTTTAAGCAAACGAAATCAGTTATATATTCATCAATAATATGTTGCCTTCTGATATGAAAACCTGTTTTGTTTTTTTGCAAACATTCCCAGAGTAAATTTTCCTCATTAGTTGGATTCTCTCTTTGTTTTTTACTTAATTCCTTCATTAAACTATAGCTTGAAGCCCTGGCAGTCTCTCTTAATTGAGACGCTCCCTGCTCCTTCCCCTCAGGGGAAGGTTGGGATGGGGCCGCTTCCAGTTGTTGTTCTGCATGTTCCATTTCATCTTCCCACCAAAGGTCTCGTCCTTTTATCATACTCACCGGAATTCTTGTCCTGGTATAAACAATAACTTTCTTTACTGTCTTATTACCGATGAGTGCATCATCAATTACACTTTTCAACGGAATATCTTTGGCGCCGCGGTAAGCTCCGTCGCAGGTAATAATATATTCTGCTTGCGCATCCGCTAACCTGTCGGCAATACTTTGCGCACTAAAACCGCCGAAGATTACTGAATGTATGGCGCCGATTCTTGCACAACCCAACACTGCATAAGCCAGCTCGGGTACCATACCCATATATATACAAACCCTGTCGCCTTTTTTTACGCCGTTGTTCTTCAGCATTTGTGCCACTTGGCATACTCTTTTATGCAGGCGATTATATGTTACCACTCTTACTCTTTCTTCGGGATTGTTGGGTTCCCAAATAATGGCCGGCTTATCACCCAATGTGGAGAGATGCCGGTCAATACAATTTTCTGTGATATTTAATTTGGCGCCTGCAAACCATTCTATTTTCGGTTCAGTGAAATTCCAGTCCAGCACTTTATCCCACTTTTTTTTCCATACAAAATTATCCGCAACGGATGACCAGAATCCTTCGGGATCTTCCACACTTTTTTTATAAGCCGCCTTGTATTCTTCAAATGATTTTATTTGATAAGGATATGACATACTGTTTATTGATTATAGATTTATACCGCAATGAAAGATAAATTTACGGAAGTATTGTAATTAAGTTTGTTATTTGCGCAAACGTTTCTTGAAAAATGAGTACATCTCAAATTTTCGTAGCGTTGAATTATTAGCTGTTACAACTAAAGAATGCCGCTTCCCCTCCATTGGAGAGTGTCCCGCATTGCGGGAGGCTAAAGTAATTTCGCATAAGAAAATCTCGATGGGGTGGGTTTGAGATACGAAAATTTAGGATTCGTCCGTATAAACTTATTTTTCTTTCCTGTATAAATACTTATCTTAATTGCATGAAACCAACTTCCATACGAAGTGTAATCGCCGCTTCGTCGGTAGGTACGCTTATTGAGTGGTACGACTTTTATATTTTTGGCATGCTGGCCAAAACTATCTCCACGCAGTTTTTCCCCGAAGAAAATCAAACGGCTGCATTACTTTCTACACTGGCTATTTTTGCCGCAGGTTTTATTGTACGGCCCTTTGGTGCTTTAGTTTTCGGGAGATTGGGCGATATCATCGGCAGAAAATATACTTTCCTGCTCACATTAGTTTTAATGGGCGGTTCTACTTTTTTAATTGGCCTGGTACCCGGTTATAAAACAATTGGTGTAGCCGCACCTATACTCGTTTTATTATTAAGATTGATACAGGGTCTTGCATTGGGCGGCGAATACGGCGGCGCGGCTACTTATGTGGCCGAACATGCACCCGCAGGTAAAAGAGGATTTTATACAAGCTGGATACAAACCACGGCTACGTTGGGATTATTTGTGGCTCTGGGGATTATTATGCTGGTAAAATTAAATATGCCCGATGCACAATTCAATGCGGAGTGGGGCGGTTGGCGGTATCCATTCTGGATTTCGATAGTACTTGTTATTGTTTCTATTTACATACGATTGAAGATGAAGGAATCGCCTATGTTTGCCAAACTGAAAGACGAAGGCAAAACATCGGTAAATCCGTTGAAAGAAAGTTTTGCGCACAAAGGAAATTTTAAAATGGTATTGCTGGCTTTGTTTGGCGCTACCATGGGTCAAGGTGTTATTTGGTATACGGGACAGTTTTATGCGCAAAATTTTTTAGAGACAAAATGCAATATAGAGTTTGAACAAAGCCGGACCATTATGCTTTGGGCCATTGCATTTGCTACACCTTTCTTTGTGTTCTTTGGTTGGCTGAGTGATAAGATAGGAAGAAAGTGGATTATGATGGCAGGGATGTTGTTGGGGATACTTACTTACAGGCCAATCTTTAATACGTTTTTGAAAGATACAGATGTCAAAGAATGGACAAAAAAAAGTGCGGATACAAACGGACAGTTATTAAAATCCGATACGTTAAAAATTGATGCTCTTAATTACATTGAACATACGATTTATAAGATGAGTCTGAATCGAATTCATTTTACAAAAGAAAAATCGGACACAGTTTATTTTACAGGTACTCTTTACCCGCCTTTAAGTACACTTGGTAATGACAATCATAAAAATCTGAAAAAGGAAATAGCAGAGGATATGAACCCCAAATATTCAAATATTATCATTCCATCATCTGTTTATTGGAAATTTATCGGCCTTGTCTTTTTATTAATATTATATGTCACCATGGTCTACGGCCCCATTGCTGCTTTTCTTGTAGAAATGTTTCCGACAAAGATTCGTTATACTTCTATGAGTCTGCCTTATCATATCGGCAATGGAGTATTTGGCGGTTTGGTACCGTTTATCGGTTTGTTATTGACAACCACATTTACCAAAGACCCGCTGGTAGGTTTGTGGTATCCCATTGGTGTAGCGGCTTTATGTTTTATTATCGGTACCGTTTACCTTACCAATAAAATTGATAAAGACGTGGGTGATTAGGCCTCCTCCCCGAACTTTGTTCCTAACCTTTGGTTACCTCCAAAGGAGGAAGGGCCAAAGCACAGCCCCCGCTTATTTGGAAATTATTTTAAAATAAAAAATTATGAATACAATTAAAAAATATCTCGGATTGGTTTGGATGATTTTAGGTCCTGCAGTTATTTATTTTTTAATAGCCGGCGCTATAAGTAATATCGATACCGCAGGCACAAAGGACATTAATAAACCGATTCCGTGGATAATTATCATCGCCGTTTTTACGCCTATTGTAATCGGTCTGATGATTTTTGGTTGGTACGCTTTTAAAAATGAATATGACCATTTACCGGAGAAGTCGGCGGAAGTAGAATAAGAACAATTCATTTTACAAAGAAAAAAAATATTGCTGCGCTAAATATACCGCCGCGCCGGACAGGTAACCAATCAATGCCAGCCAACCTATTTTTTTCAGGTATTTAAAAAATTCTATTTTCTCTAAACCCATGGCCGCTACACCCGCCGCCGAACCGATGATTAAACAACTGCCACCCGTACCGGCACAATATGCTAAAAACTCCCAGAAAAAATGATCGGTGGGATATTGCTCCAAACTATACATACCCTGCGTAGCGGCCACCAGCGGTACATTATCTACTATGGCCGAAAGTAATCCTATAAAAACGGTAATCACTTTTATATCGCCGATGGTATCATTCATCCAAACGGCCGCATTGCCCAGTATACCCGTTACTTGCAATGCGGCAATGCTCAGTAAAATACCGAGGAAAAATAAAATACTGGGCGTATCTATTTTTCTAAGCGCATGATTCACGGATAACAATCCTTTTTCTTCTTCGTCTTTTCCGCTGTGTATCATTTCTGTAATCATCCACATAATACCCAAGCCAAATAAAATACCCATATAAGGCGGCAGGTGTGTAATGGTTTTAAAGACCGGTACAAATAACAAGCAGCCTACACCTACCCAAAATACAATTGACTGGTGATTCCTGTTGGCAGTAACACTTAGGTCTGCTGCATCTTTTATTTTCTCTTTTAAATTTCCTTTCATTTGCCGGCTGATAATAAAAGTCGGAATCAGTAAGCAAACCAAACTTGGTATAAATGTTTTAATAATAATATTGCCTGCCGTTATTTGTCCGCCAATCCAAAGCATAGTGGTAGTTACATCACCAATAGGACTCCAGGCACCGCCTGCATTGGCGGCAATAATAATAAGCCCCGCAGGCAAAAAACGTTCTTCTTTATCGGGTATTAATTTTCTTATCAAAGAAATTAATACAATAGTAGTAGTAAGATTATCAAGTACCGCCGAGAGAAAAAAAGTAATAAAAGCAATCAGCCAGGCGAGTTTTCTTTTATTAGTAGTTTGTATACGCCGGGTTATCAACTCAAATCCGTCGTGTGCATCTATCAGTTCTACAATCGTCATGGCGCCCAATAAAAAAAACAGTATACCCGCCACTTCGCCCAAGTGAGCAGTAAGTTTTTCAGCGGCTTCATGTTGATTACCCGAAAGCAATGCATACACCGACCAGCACAATACACCTGAAACAAGGGCCGTAGCAGCTTTATTAATTTTTAAAGAATGCTCCAGTGCAATAGCGAGATAACCGATTATAAAGATGATTGAAATTAATAGCGCCATAGTTTATAAAAATAGGATTTTTTGTATACACAACTTATATAGGGTGCACTTCAAAATTTCAAATTTCTAAACCCACCCCAATGAAAAAAAATTATGCGAAATCGCTTAGACCCCTCCCCGGAGGGGAGGCACAGTCTGCCGCTTGCAGATACGAGGAAGCTGCACCATGTGAAAAGTTGAAATGCATCTCTTCAATACTACGATCCTCAGGCAAATTTTAATTTGTCTTTTAGAAATCATGCCTATTGTTTTTTTAATTCCATCAACACTGATAAACTTCCGGAAACTTGTAACAGGGAACCTGCAACTTGAAACTCTTACAACCGTTTCCTTAAAACAAAATAAACCTGTAGGTTTGCACTATGTCTATCGAAGTAAAAAATCTTACAAAAATTTACGGCGAACAAAAAGCGGTAAACGATATTTCATTCTCCGTAAATAAGGGAGAGATAGTTGGTTTCCTGGGACCGAACGGCGCCGGCAAATCCACTACTATGAAAATTCTTACCGGCTACCTGCAGCAGGACGGCGGTAATGCAGCTGTATGCGGTCTGAATGTAAAAGACAATCCACTTGAAACAAAAAAGAAAATTGGTTACCTGCCCGAATTAAATGCGTTGTATTATGATATGTATGTAAGAGAATATTTAGGGTTTGTGGCCGAGGTGCATGAAGTCGGAAGCAGGAAGCTGGAGGTTGAAAGAGTAATTGAGTTGGTGGGACTAACCCTTGAGGCAAAGAAAAAAATAGGTCAATTATCAAAAGGATACAAACAAAGAGTGGGATTGGCGGCGGCATTGATTCATAATCCGGAAGTATTGATATTGGATGAACCCACCACCGGTTTAGATCCCAATCAAATAATAGAAATACGTGAAGTAATAAAACAACAGGGAAAAGACAAAACGGTTTTATTCTCCTCGCATATTTTGCAGGAAGTAGAAGCCATTTGCGACAGAGTAATCATCATCAATAAAGGAAATATTGTAGCAGATGATAAATTAGCCAACCTTAGAAAAAATTCAGATGCGGGGACAAAAGTAATCTTGGAATTGAAAGAGGTGGTTGATGAAGAAGTAATGTTATCCGTTTTTGGAACCGGAGTAATCCATGTAGACCCAACTACCTGGAAGTTTCACACTGCCGATCCGGAAAGATTAAAAAAACAAATACTTGAGCTGACATTAAAAAACAATCTCAATATTATTTCATTACAGAGTGAAACAACCAATCTGGAAGATATTTTCAGAGGTTTAACCAATAATGGTACAAAATAGTTTTCAGTATCATTTTTTCCTGCCCTGATTTTTAAATGCCGGTATGAAAAATTACAAGTGATTCTTCAAGATGTAATTTCATATAACAAACGTTCGCCTGAGAATGCCGGTAAAAGAACAAATAAGGCTTATTGTTTTTTGAAGCCACATTGAAACATCGTTTCTTTGCAAAACGAAAAAAACAATTCCTTATTCGGTAAAATAAATTTTCATTTTAAAACAGTAAATAAATCATGAGTTACATTTCCGAAATTTTTGCAAGACAAATTTTAGATTCAAGAGGCAATCCTACAGTAGAAGTAGATATTATAACCGATGAGGGTGCGGTAGGTCGTGCTGCGGTGCCAAGCGGCGCCAGTACAGGTATTCACGAAGCGGTAGAGCTGCGTGACGGTGATACAAAAAAATATTTGGGCAAAGGCGTTTTGAAAGCAGTTAAAAATGTAAACAGTATTATAGCTCCTGCATTATTGGGTTACGATGTAGCTGATCAAACAGGCGTTGATGAACTGATTATTAAATTGGACGGAACGTCCAATAAAGGGAAATTGGGCGCCAATGGCATGTTGGCCGTAAGTATGGCTGTGGCAAAAGCTGCTGCGGAAGAAGCGGCACTGCCGTTGTACCGCTACATTGGAGGTACCAATGCCAAGGTAATTCCGATACCGATGATGAATATTTTAAACGGCGGTGCGCATGCCGATAATAAAATAGATTTCCAGGAATTTATGGTAATGCCCGTCGGTGCTTCTACATTCAGCGAAGGGCTTCGTTGGGGTGTAGAAATTTTTCATGCACTAAAAACAGTATTGAAGAAAAAAGGATTCAGTACCAATGTAGGTGATGAAGGAGGTTTTGCACCAAACATTCAAAGTAATGAAGAAGCGATTGAAACTGTATTAACAGCTATACAGGCCGCAGGTTATAAAACAGGCAGCCAGATAGTAATTGCCATGGATGCAGCCAACAGTGAATTGTGGGATAAGAAAAAGAAAAAATATGTATTTCATAAAAGCAGCGGCAAGGAAATGAGCAGCGATCAATTGGTAAAATTCTGGGAGAGCTGGGCTAAACAGTATCCCATCGCCTCAATAGAAGACGGTATGGCGGAAGATGATTGGGATGGCTGGAAAAATTTAACCAAAACCATTGGCAGCAAATGCCAGTTGGTAGGCGATGATTTATTTGTAACCAATGTAACACGTTTGCAACAGGGCATCGACAGAGATATTGCAAACGGCCTGCTGGTAAAAGTAAACCAGATAGGTACGCTTACTGAAACCATTAATGCGGTAACCCTTGCACAGCACAACGGGTACAATACGATTATGAGTCATAGAAGCGGCGAAACGGAAGATACTACCATTGCTGATTTGGCTGTAGCTTTAAATTGCGGACAAATAAAAACAGGCAGCGCTTCAAGAACGGACAGGATTGCGAAATACAATCAATTAATACGAATTGAAGAACAATTGGGCAGCAGTGCTGTATATCCAAAAGGAAAGATTAAATTTGGCAAGTAATTAATTGTCAGGATTCATAGTTCATGGAAAATAAACACCCTGAACTATGAGTCCTCCTTATAAACCTGATAAGATGAAATTACTCACCCATGTTCCCGCTTGGTTTAAAAACAAGTATGTAATCGCTTCAGTTGTTTTCCTGGCTCTTATACTTTTTTTCGACCCCAACGATATGTTTACCCAGTATAACAGAACCCGGGAATTAAAGGAATTGCAACAGAGCAAGAAATATTACTCAGATCAAATAAATAAGGAACAAAAAGAGCTGGACCAGTTGAAAAATGACCCCACGACATTAGAAAAATATGCCCGGGAAAATTACTATATGAAGCGGGATAATGAGGATTTATTTATAATTCCCGAGGAAAAACCGGCCAAATAATCCGTTTAACACAATAAGGCTTTCCCCTGCACGTTTATTAACACGGACGCATCCGGAACTCTTCAAAACCGGGTGATATTTGGACAAACAATTTTTTGGACATTAAATCTTTTAACATGGTCAGTTTTACACCTGATGATTTATTGCTATATCTATACAATGAAACCAAGCCGGCGCAAACAGCAGCTATCGAAAGAGCTCTTCTAAATGACTGGTCGCTGAGAGAAAAATTACAAGTACTCACTACTTCAATGAACAGATTGGACAGCATTTTGCAATCGCCGAGAACCGAAGCGGTACTGAATATAATGAGGTACGCTGACAAGAGAACTAAACAGGAAGTTTATTAATCTTTTATTTTTTCATTACTAAATCTACGAGAAGGCAGCCTCCCGTTGTAATAACCTATTATACCAACAAAACTAATTGCATAAAACAAATAATAAAGCCACCCGAAAGGTGGCTCTGTTATTTTTATAAGACTCTAATATTATACTATACCGCGAAACTCTCTCCGCAACCGCAGGTACGGCTGGCATTGGGGTTGCTGAAATAAAATCCTTTGCCGTTCAACCCGTCACTGAAATCAAGCTCAGTATTTACCAGGTATAAAAAGCTTTTTAAATCAGTTACAATTTTTATACCCTTGTCTTCAAATACCTGATCCATGGGTTTTGATTCATTATCAAAATCGAGTTTATAACTCAGCCCTGAACAACCGCCTCCCACCACACTCACTCTCAAAAAATAAGAAGGGTCATTACCAACACCGGCATCGGCCAGCAATTGATGTACTTTTCCTTTTGCTTTATCGCTTATGTAAATAGCGTTGTCCAAGGCCCCCCCACCCCCCAAAGAGGGGAGTGAAGCAGCTTGATTATTTGAAACATTATTCATTATTCGGAGTTTTCGTAAGCCTCTCCGCCGATCGGCGGAGGGGTTGGGGAGGCTTTAATGTACCGCACTCTCCGCAAATACTATTTCAGCCAATCCGTTCTTTTTACGATAATCATTTACCGCCGCTTTGATAGCGTCTTCGGCTAAAACAGAGCAGTGAATTTTCACCGGCGGCAGGTTCAACTCTTCTACGATATCCATATTGTCAATCTTCATCGCATCATCTATGCTTTTTCCTTTCAGCCATTCCGTAGCTATAGAAGATGAAGCGATAGCGGAACCGCAACCAAATGTTTTAAACTTAGCATCTTTAATAATACCGGTTGTATCGTCTACTTCAATTTGCAAACGCATTACGTCGCCGCACTCCGGTGCACCCACCAAACCGGTACCAACATTGTTTTTCGCCTTATCCAATGTACCCACATTTTTAGGGTTTTGATAATGATCGATTAATTTTTCTGAATATGCCATGATTGTATGCCCCTATCCCCTAAAGGGGGATTTTAACCCTCAGGACGAAGGGATTTTATTTTTATAAACAATAGTACAATTATAAGAACTTTTCCATAACTCTCCGCCTCACGGCGGAGATGGGGGCTTAATGGTGCGCCCATTCAATGCTGTTCATATCTATTCCTTCCTGGTGCATTTCCCACAAAGGGCTCATCTCTCTCAGTTTATTTACCGTTCTGCTTACTGCTTCAATCGTGTAATCTATTTGGTCTTCGGTAGTAAATCTTCCCAAACCAAAACGCAGCGAACTGTGTGCCAAGTCATCACCCAATCCCAGTGCTTTTAACACATAAGAAGGTTCCAACGATGCAGAAGTACAAGCTGAACCGGATGAAAGAGCTATGTCTTTATTAAAACCCATCAATAAGCCTTCGCCTTCTACATATTTAAAAGAAATATTACTTACATGCGGTAAGCGATGTTGTTTATGTCCGTTTAAATAAGCTTCTTCCAATCCCATTAATGCGTTTTCTAATTTATCACGAAGCTTAATAATACGTTCAGCATCCTGATCCATTTCCAGCATACAAATTTCGCAAGCCTTACCAAAGCCTACAATACCCGGCACATTCAAGGTACCGCTGCGCATACCTCTTTCATGTCCGCCGCCGTCCATTTGCGCCGTTACTTTTACCCTCGGGTTTTTGCGACGTACATACAATGCACCCACGCCTTTTGGCCCGTACATTTTATGACTGGTAAATGCCATCAAATCAATACCGTCTTTATTTACATTTACGGGTATTTTACCTACAGCCTGCGTAGCATCGCTAAAAACCAATACACCGTGTTTTTTAGCAATGGCGCTTATTTCTTTCATCGGCATTACCGTTCCTATTTCATTGTTGGCATACATCAATGAAATTAAAATAGTAGTTGGTTTTATAGCAGCTTCCAATTCCTGTAAATTAATCAAACCGTCATCCTGCACTTTTAAATAAGTAACTTCTCCGCCAAGCTTTTCAATATGCTTACAGGTATCCAACACAGCTTTGTGTTCAATATTGCAGGTTATGATATGATTGCCTTTACCTGCATACATTTCAAACACACCTTTTATAGCAAGGTTATCACCTTCGGTAGCGCCTGATGTAAAAATTATTTCTTTCGTATCGGCGCCAATTAATTTGGCTACCTGCTCACGGGCATAATCCACTGCTTCTTCGGCCTGCCAGCCAAACGGGTGGTTACGGCTTGCAGCATTGCCAAAATTTTGGGTAAAATACGGCACCATGGCATCCACAACTCTCGGGTCGCAGGGGGTTGTAGCATTATGATCTAAGTAAATCGGCAACTTTAGCATATACTCTTTTTATATTTTTGTTAAACACAAATTTAACTCAAATGGTTCTATTTGACCCGACTATTTAAAAGCCTGACCCTAATTTTACTGAAATCGTAAAAAAGCAGGGTTTCCCTTACTAAACAGCGGTTCAAAAGGCTGATAAAGTTGTTTTTATGGCACTCAAGTTGCTCGCCGAAGGAGATGCCGGGACTTGGTTTAAATCAATTATTCCCCGGAGCTTTTTCAAGCCTCATATTTTCCTACTTTCACATACTTAGATTTTCAAATTAGCCCTCATGCAAAAAGCAGAACATATTGGAATAGCGGTTAAGGATTTTGCCGTTTCCATCCCTTTATTTGAAAAATTATTGAACACTGCCTGTTACAAAACAGAATTAGTAACATCGGAAAAAGTAAACACCGCATTTTTTAAAACCGGCGATACCAAAATTGAATTACTGCAAAGTACCGATCCCGACGGTGTCATTGCAAAATACATTGAAAAAAAGGGCGAGGGCATCCATCATATCGCATTTGAAGTAAAAGATATAGAAGCCGAAATGGAAAGATTAACAAAAGAAGGTTTTGTTTTGTTAAGTGATAAACCAAAGAAAGGGGCTGATAATAAATTAGTTTGTTTTCTTCATCCCAAAACTACCAACGGTGTTTTAGTAGAGTTTTGTCAGCAGATATAGTACTTTTGGTTAAATTCTTATTCCAACATTTTTATTTATACGTTATGGCAAAAAAAATATTTACAACAGTAAAGGATTTATTAAAAGTATTATCAGCAGTATTTGTTTTACAAATAATAATTTCGTCTTGTTATACTGCTTCAAAAGCTGCAGCAGGCACACAGGTACAGAAGTCGGACCCCGCCGCACTTTTTGCAAAATATCAATTAGATAAAATTCAATTACCCCCGGGATTTAAAATTTCTGTTTTTGCCGAAGTGCCCAATGCCCGCAGTATGTGTTGGGGCGATAACGGCACATTGTTTATCGGCAACAGGGATAAATCGGAAGTATACGCCGCCGTTGATAAAAACAAAGATGGTTTTGCAGAAAGTGTTTACACTATTGCAAAAGGATTAAACATGCCCTGCGGTGTGGCATTTAGAAAAGGCAGTTTGTATGTAGCAGAAGTAAGTCGTATAATCAGGTTTGATAATATTGAAAGCAATTTGCAAAATCCGCCTGCACCCGTGGTAGTGTATGATAAATTGCCAACAGAAAAACATCACGGATGGAAATACATTGCTTTCGGCCCTGATGATAAATTGTATGTACCCGTAGGCGCACCTTGCAATGTGTGCGAAAAAGAAGATTCAATTTATGCAACCATCACAAGGATGAATCCTGACGGAACCGGTTTGGAAATTTTTTCGAAAGGTGTACGCAACAGTGTAGGCTTTGCCTGGCACCCGGTTACTAAGGAGTTATGGTTTACCGAAAACGGCAGAGATAATTTGGGTAATGATATACCGGCAGATGAATTAAACTATGCTCCGCAGAAAGGAATGCATTTCGGTTTTCCTTATTGTCACCAGGGCGATACACCCGATCCTGAATTTGGTAAAGGAAAAAAATGTGAAGATTATACAGCGCCTGCGCAAAGGTTAGGCCCGCATGTGGCGGCGCTGGGTATGCGTTTTTATACAGGCAATATGTTTTTGCCCGATTATAAAAATCAAATTTTTATTGCAGAACACGGAAGCTGGAACCGCAGTGAGAAGATTGGCTATCGTGTTATGCTGGCGAGAGTACAAAACAATAAAGTAACGCAGTATGTTCCGTTTGCAACAGGTTGGTTGCAACCCAATGGCGATGTTATCGGACGTCCTTCTGATGTAGAATTCGCTGCGGACGGTTCTTTATTGATTAGTGATGATAAAGCGGGTGCGGTTTATCGGGTGGTGTTTGAGAATTGATAGATATTGCTTCTTTTTTCATTTATTAAAATGGAACCTCCATCAAAATATTTTGTCGGATGAAAAGCAATTAAGCTATTTAACTTTTAATTTTTTTGGGTTTTGATACGTGTTCCAGAATCGTAATAACTCAATTTCTTTCTTTGCTGTTTTAATTCGATAGATTAATGAGACTCTTTTATGCAACACTACATACCTGATATTCTGTTGCTTTTTATTTCTTGCAGTACCTATACCCGGCTGCTTTGATAAAGCCAATAACTTTTTCTCGACAATTAATGCAAAGCCTTTGATTTCTTTTGCTGTCCAGGCTGTTTCCAGGTACAGCATATTATTTAAATAGGTTTGCAGGGCTTTTACTGTCCACACTATTTTGTAAACCATTGCGGATATTTTTTCTTCACTTCTTCATGGGTTAATACTTCGCCCTTGTCGGCCTGCTTGATAGCCAGCTCAATATCCGCCTTCACTTCATCAGGCATTGTATCCCACCAGTCCGCTTCCGCATCTACCTCCAGCATGGCATGTACCATTTTTACCACTTTGTCGTCTGCAGTGTCAATGTATTTCTTTACGTCTTTACGCATTTGTTTTACAGCGCTCATAATTATTGCGTTTTTACAAATTTACTTTTTTTTCTTATCTAAATGGGATGTCTTTGGCCTAGCAAAGAGGTCACTCAAGTATGTGTTAACCCCTATTTATGCCGTGTCAACACGCCTTTCTCACATGACTACGGTGAGGCCCGTCTTGCAACGCTCTGTCCCCACATGGGAGAATAAAGGCCGAAACCATAACAAAAACGCATAGCCAAAGCGAGGGCTTGTAATGTATTGTTCAACTAAGGAATTACTCAGGAAAAATTATAAATAGTTTTTCACCAAATAACTAATCATTATAAATGAAATAAATATAAGCAACACAATATGTAAAACAACTCCCCAATAATAGTAATTCTTACTTTTTTCTAATATTGACTTTGAAGGAGTCTCTTTATCATAAAGAATAGAAATCCTATCACCCTCTACAGGTTTTCGATACAAGATAGTTTTAAACTCGTTATTAATTTTATTCCCATTTTCATCAGCATACTCAACAGTGATATTATAATTACCATGAAATTGATCATTGACAGGAATATAAGTACACTTAATTATTGTTCCTTCAGCGTGAATTTCGTATTTAAACAAATTTCTTTCTCTTAATTTTTTTAATAAGCCAATTAAACTATAGGCAAATGAAATAATCATCAAAGCAATAAACAAGAAACTCGATGTCTTAAAATCAATTAAAAAATAAAACCCAATCAACAGAATAGTTAGTAAAATTTGTATGGTCTTTTTTTTCATTTTTATTAATAATTGAATTGAGATTAGCATTATTCAAGAATAATAAACCGGTTTAAGGACTATACTAACCACGTAGTTATTTATCAACATCATAACATATATCTTCCCGAATGATTTTTTCAAGTTCATTTAATCATTATACAAGTTCGTGCTTAAATTATTTCGCTTGATAATTGAAACTTACTCCCCCGCCTCCTCTTTCCCCAAATTGAGTTTCTCTACTGCTACTTGTGAAGCTATTTGCGAAGCGTCTTTTTTATTGAAAGCTTTTCCTTGGGCCAATACTTCGCCGTCTACCACCGCGGCAATGGTAAAAAGGCGGCGGCCGTTTTCTAATTTTTCTTCCAGTGTCTCAAACTCCAGTATTTTGCCGTTCTTGTTGGCCCAACCGTAGAGTTTGTTTTTATGATTGATCTCCAGGTTTTCCAAATCATCCATAAACATATGCGGGCGGATAATAAAATTCATGACCCAAACGGCTGTTTTTTTATAGCCTTTGTCTAAGTAAATGGCGCCAACCAATGACTCCAGTGTATTACCGAATATCTGGCTCACTTTCAGGGAGCCGTCCGATTTATTGTAGAGCGTAATTTTTTTAAGTCCCATGCGTACGGCAATTTCATTGAGTTGCTGCCGGTTTACCATTTTACTGCGCATTTCCGTTAAATAGCCCTCGCCTTTGTAGGGATATCTTTTAAAAAGATAATCGGCCACGAGGGCACTAAGTATTGCATCGCCGAGATATTCCAAGCGTTCATTATTTTCATGCGTATTCTCCCGGATGGAGCGGTGGGTAAGCGCCGTGCGGTACAGCGAAATATTACCGGGTGAGAAGCCGAGAATATTCTTCAACTGTTTTTTGAAGGAATCGCCGGCATGTTGCTTAAAAAGATTTTTCAGGATATCCACGTTCAGTATTTCAATTAAATTTTTTTCAAGATAGTCTGTTTTTTACAGCTTTGCAAAATCAAGACACAAAATGCCGGAAAATAATTGCATGTGCAACGAAGAACTTTATTAAAAAAGGCTGCTGCCCGTAAAGTAATCAGGCCATCCTGATCCACCCTGTTTTATCAATCTGTATTTTATTTTCGGCCTGCAGGTACTCAATTACCTTGCGGGCTTTTTCTTTCTGAATGCCGCGCAAATGCAGCATCAATTCTTTTGCAGGCAGCGGTTGCTGTTGTAAAACGGTTTCAATAATACGGGTAATTTTTTCAAACTCTTCTTTTGTAAGATGCACTCTTTTTATACGCAGGCAATTATCACATATACCGCATTTTTTTATTTCTGCATCACCGAAATAATGACCGATAAGCTGACTGCGGCAGGCAAGCGTTTCTCCGGTAAAATGTATCATGATAAGAGCCCGCTGCTGAAAACGTTCTTTTCTTTTGTTATACGCCGTCATGTCAATAGTCAATTCTTCCGTTTTTACCCGATTGGTTAAAAAATATAACTGCGGCGTATCTTTTTGCGGCGTATAATTTATAACGCCGTGTTGATGCAGCATTACTAAATCTTTCTTAACAGCTTCTGCATCTTTTTTTAATAATCGCACCAATACCAATTCCGAGATACGCGTAGGGTAATCATATACACCTTCGTAAGCTCTCAGCAGGGCTTTGACGGCAGGCTCTAAATCAGGCTGCGTATTTTCAAATTCATACAAATCATTTTTATTAATGGTAAACTGTACCAATGAGGAAAGAAAAACCTGCTCGTTAAAAGCCAGCCAACCTTCCTGCTCCAATGCTTTGAGCGAATAGATGGCGGTAAATGTATTCAGTTTAAACTTTTTTATAAAATCTGTAATATCAAAATCAAAATATTGCCCCTCGCCGCTGCCGGCGGGTATTTGTAAATAATTGGCTACTGATTGATAAACGTTTTTAATATCATCTATCGACGGATAACGAATAGCGGCCGATTGTTCCAATTCAGTAATATCTTTTTCGTCGTACAGCAAAACGGCAAAAGCATTTTTACCATCACGACCTGCACGACCTGCTTCCTGGTAATAATTTTCAAGACAATCGGGCACATCGGCATGTACCACCACTCGTACATCGGGCTTATCTATTCCCATACCAAATGCATTGGTACATACAATAACCCGTGTTTTATTCTGTATCCATTCTTCCTGTTTACGGTTTCTTTCTTCCTGCGGTAAGCCGGCATGATAGTAATCGGATGAAATATTTTGTAACAGTAATAAATCACTTATCTCTTTAGTACGGCGGCGGCTTTTGCAGTATATAATGGCGCTGCCCGGTACTTTTTTTAATACTTCAATTGTTTTTACAATTTTAGAATCAACATTGAATACACTGTACGAAAGATTAGGTCGTTCAAAAGATTGACGAAATACTTTCCAGTTATTATTAATTACACTTCCAACTTTCGGAGTCAATTCCCCTCTCCCTTGGAGAGGGGTTAGGGGTGAGGTCAGCTTCTCACAAATATCTTTCTGTACATCAGCCGTAGCAGAAGCGGTTAATGCCAGCACCGGCACATTGGGTAATTCTTCTCTCAAAGCAGCAATACGTAAATAGGGCGGACGAAAATCGTAACCCCATTGTGAAATACAATGTGCTTCATCCACCGCTATTAACGATATATTAATGCCGGGCAGGTATTCTAAAAAAAGTTTTGTCTCTAATCTTTCCGGCGAAACATATAAAAATTTACAGTTGCTGTTGCTGACAATTTGCAGTGTATTGATTACTTCTTTACGACTCATGCCGGAGTAAATAGCAAAGGCAGTAATATTTTTTCTTTTCAGGTTTTGTACCTGGTCTTTCATTAAGGCGATAAGCGGAGAGATAACCAAGCATAATCCGGGCATAGCTAATGCCGGTACTTGGTAGCACAATGATTTACCGCCGCCGGTTGGCATCAGCGCCAGTGTATCCTGTCCCGATAAAACAGCATTGATGACAGCTTCCTGCAGCGGACGAAATGAAGAAAAGCCCCAGTATTGTTTTAATATTTCCTGAGGAGAGAGAACGGATTTAGTATCGGAAGACGGAGCAATCATTCATTTAATAGTTTTGAAATCATTTAACCGCCTTTTACTATTTACTGATGCAGAAAACATAATACCGTTTTTCCGAAGCTACCAATTTATTAATTACCGGAAGATTTTATAAGGTTATAAATCACGACGCTTTATTGCCGCCTACACTACTTTTTTTACAAATAACCGAACTGAGTTAACAGCCAGCACTACGTCGCTCAGGGCCATAACCAATGCGCCGAACACAGGAGACAGAAAACCAAATGCCGCTACAGGAATAGCAATAATATTATATGCAAAGGCCCAGAATAAGTTTTGCTTGATAGTTAGGTAAGTATGTTTGCCCAAGCCCAATGCAGCCGGTAAATTTTTCAGCCCGTGATTCATCAATACTACCTGCGCCGATTGCATGGCTATTTGCGATGCGTCGTTCATAGAAATACCGATAGTTGCTTTGGCCAATGCCGGCGCATCATTGATACCGTCGCCTACCATAGCTGTTGGTGAAGCAATCGTTAAGTCAGTAATCTTTTGCAGTTTTTGTTCCGGTGTTTGTTCGGCTATTACTTCTTTAATACCCAATTCTTTTGCAAGTGTATCACATTTTTCCTGCCTGTCTCCGCTCAGTAAAATAGTTTTTATATTTTTTGAATGCAGGTAATTGATAACCGATTTTGCTTCTTCTCTTATTTCATCTTTTACGTCAATCCACCCGAGCAGTTCATTATTTTTTACAAGGTAAATATTGTGCGTTTCATCTTTTGTTAAATGAGTTGCGACTTTATACGAACCGGCTGTATAATTATTTCCTGCCGCGTCTGTCGCTTTCATACCCAATCCTTTTACTTCCTCAATTTTATTCCATTTTATTTCATCTTTTCCGCCGGGTGATCCGGCGGACGTTTTCCATTCACCGGCTATACATTTTGCTATGGGGTGGTTGGAATATTTTTCAAGAGAATAAACAATCCTTTTAAACTCATCTGCTTCTACCTGTGATTTGTAATTTGAAATTTGGAATTTACCAGTGGTTAGAGTTCCTGTTTTATCAAATACAACTTGCTTTATATCTTTAAATAATTCAAGGCTTGTCGCATTACGAAACAGTATTCCCGTCTTTGCTCCCCGTCCTAAACCCACTGCTATAGCGGCCGGCGTAGCAAGACCCATTGCACAGGGGCAAGCAATCACCAATACAGCGATGCTTCGCATCAGGGCAGGTGTAAATTCCTTTAAGTATATCCAATTACCAATTAATGTAATTACTGCAATACCAATGACTACCGGTACGAATATGGCGCTGATTTTATCGGCCAATAATTGCACGGGCGGTTTTTCACCCTGAGCCTGCTTTACCAAATTAATAATGCCGCTCAGTACAGTATCATTTCCCGTTGCAGTTACCTGCGCTTTTACCGTTCCGTCGGTTACTACACTTCCGCCGACTAATTTATCCTTTGCATATTTATGCACCGGCGCACTTTCACCGGTAATAATGGCTTCATTTACATGCGCATCGCCCCATAATATTTTGCAATCCATAGGTACCTGCTCGCCGTTTTTTATTAAAATAAGATCACCAACTTTCAACTGCGAATTCTCAATCGGAAAAATTAATTCATTATGCTGATCGTCAAAAGCAATCATATTTGCCATTATTTTTTGACTCTTGGCCAATTGTTTTAATGCCCGTTGTGTAGATTGTATCGAAGCCTCTTCCAAATAATTTCCGAGAAAGACTAATGTAATAATAGTAGCTGCCGTTTCATAAAACATATAATTTTCAGCCTGCCCGGTAAGTGTACCATACAAACTGTAAACAAATGCCGCGGTAGCGCCGGTTGCAATCAGTACATTCATATTAGGTATACCGTTGCGCAGACTTTTTAAGGCGCTCTTACCAAAAAAGCTCATACCAATTAAATAAACGGGGATCGTTAGTGCTAACTGTACATAAGGATTCATTAGCCAGTGGCTATGGCCCGGCAGCATATGCATCATCAGCAATACTGTGAATGGAAGACAGAACCAAAAGCGCTGCAGGTGGGTTGATAAAAAAGAAAACCTCTTGGTTTTTGTTTGCAACCCGTTTTCAACTTTGTATCCCAGCTCTTCAATACCCTTTGCTAATTTATTTTTTTGTATACCATTTAACGTTTCAAATGACACGTCGCCGCCGATCAAATTCACTTTCACGTTCTTCATACCCTCCTTTTCAAGGTATTTATGTATGGTGAGAGCACAATTCGAACAACTCATTCCATCTACCTTCCATTGTATTGATTCCATTCTTTTCTTTATTTTAATCTTAAATCCCCGGTCAGTGGAAATTTTTCTATGTTGCATTTATTGTTGCAAATTTACTTTAATAAATACAGGCAGTCATTACTTGATGCGGAATATATCATGACAACCCGGTTGCTATTATACATACTTTTTTGCCCGAAATGCCCTTAACCGGGTAGCGACAACTAAATTTGTACTATGGAACAGGTATTTACTACAAGCGGGATAAACCAAACGGCGGCAGCATTTTGGAAAGCCGTCTCGCCTAAAAAAGTAATTGCTTTTCATGGCAGTATGGGTGCGGGAAAAACCACTTTTATACATGCTCTTTGCGAAGCGAAAAAGGTAAAAGATGCAACCGGCAGCCCTACTTTTTCTATTATTAACGAATACCGGTTTGAAGAGGACCGGATTGAAAAGAAGATTTACCATATGGATCTTTACCGCCTAAAAGATGAGGAAGAAGCCATGCAGGCCGGTGTAGAGGATTGCCTGTACAGCGGCGATATTTGTTTAGTAGAGTGGCCCGAAAAAGCTCCGGGGCTTTTTCCGCCGGATACGGTGCATGTATTTATAGAAGCTATTGATTCTGACACCAGGAGGTTGATAATAGAAGGGATTTAGTTATTTTTAATCCGCTTAAATATTTTGAAAGGGGCGAAACGCCGATTTAACCCCCGGAACTAAGCAGAAAAGCAATCCAAAACAACAGTGCATAAAAAAACATAAGCAGTCAATGAGTCAGCAAAAACCAATTATAAGCACCTCGTTCAGTTACGAAACACTGGAAGAAACATTAGATATAAAAAGTAAAACCGAGCCGATGCTGATTGGTATTCCCAAGGAAATTGCTTTCCAGGAAAACAGGATTGCACTGACGCCGGATGCCGTAAGTGTACTGATCAGTAACGGACACAATGTAGTGATAGAGCATAATGCAGGTGAGGCCGCTCATTTTAAGGATAAAGATTATGCCGAAGCAGGTGCAAAGATTGTATACGAAAGAGCCGATGTTTTTAAAGCTCCCCTATTGATAAAAAGTGCGCCGGTTATAGAAGAAGACTTAGCGCTGCTGCAAATGAACCAGGTGATTATTTCGCCGATACACTTAAGTGTAATGAAGACGGAGATACTGCAGCGAATGATGGAGAAAAAAGTTACAGCTATATCATTTGAAAATTTAAAAGATGACAGCGGCTCGTACCCCATTGTACGCAGCATGAGCGAAATTGCGGGCAGCGCCGTTATGCTAATCGCCGCGCAATACCTCAGCTCCGCCAATCATGGTAAGGGCGTTTTATTGGGAGGTATATCAGGCATTGCGCCCACCAAAGTTATTATTATAGGCGCCGGTATAGTAGGCGAATATGCCGCAAGAGCTGCATTGGCACTGGGGGCATCCGTCAAAATTTTTGACAACAGTGTGTACCGGTTAAAAAGATTACAAAACAATATCGGTCATCGTTTATGGACCTCCATCATAGAACCCCGCATGCTGGCCAAGCAAATTAAAACCTGCGAAGTAGCGGTGGGTGCATTGGGCTCCGAGACAGGAAGAACACCAATGGTAGTAACGGAAGAAATGGTAAGCAACATGCGTACGGGCAGTGTTATTATTGATGTAAGTATTGACCGCGGCGGTTGTTTTGAAACATCTGAAATCACCACACACGAGCATCCCATATTTATGAAGTACGGCGTTATACATTATTGCGTACCCAATATTCCCAGCGGTTTTGCCAGAACGGCGTCGCAAGCCATCAGCAATGTACTTATGCCCTTACTGCTGGAAGCCGGCGATGAAGGAGGGTTTGAAAATTTATTATGGCACCAGATACATTTGCGCAGCGGTATTTATATGTTCAAAGGTTCGTTGACCAATTTTTATTTAAGCCAGCGCTTTGATTTAAAATATACCGATTTGAATTTGCTGATTGCCAGTCAACGATAAGACGCTTCAACTTCTTAAGGGAAGAAATTATTCTTTAATGCAAAAATCATTTCCCGTTTTCTTAGAGAAATTCAGAAGAGTTACTTCGGGCGGCAATTATATGCCCGAGGTGGACGGTCTGCGCTTTATCGCTATTGTTTGGGTAGCAGGTTTAATGCATCTTACCAACATCATTGATATAAATATCTATAACAGGCAATTAATTAAAACCGATTTTGTAAGAAGTGTTGTGCTGGAAGGAGGCAATGGCGTATCCTTCTTTTTTATGATCAGCGGGTTTATATTGGCCCTGCCATTTATAAAAGAAAAATTATACGGCGGACATAAAGTAATACTGAAAAAATATTACCTGCGCAGGTTGACAAGATTAGAACCGCCATATATCGCTGCTTTATTGTTAGCTTTTGTATTGTTGGTTTTTGTTTTAAAAAAATACTCTTTTCCGGCTTTGTTGCCGCACCTTGCTGCCTCTTCCGTTTACCTGCACAATATCATTTACAACGGCTCATCAAGCGTATTGGGTGTGGCCTGGTCGTTGGAAGTAGAAGTACAGTTTTATATTTTGGCCCCCTTTCTCAGCTTTATTTTTTATATAAAACAAGATATTGTGCGAAGGTTGATATTGCTTACATCAGTTATACTTTTTGCGATATACGCTTTCAATCATTTATGGCAAATGCCCGCTTCTATTATTCATGCAGCCTGTTATTTTTTGAGCGGCATGTTGCTGGCCGATCTGTATTGCGGTAAATGGAAGCTGTTTAATCATTCTGCAATTACATTATATGCAGGTATTTTAATTTTCATGAGTCTTCATTTTGTTTTTTCTGTAAAGACAATAGAATTGTTTTTATTAAAGCTGCTGATGATGAACGTATTTTTTTATATCGCCATTACCAATGCAGCATTGAAAAAGATAATGAGTATACAATGGATTAGCATCATCGGCGGCATGTGCTACTCTATTTATTTATTGCATTTATTAGTCATGTCCGCAGTCAGTAAATTACTGTATAACTTCCATATCGAAAATAAGTTGGCAGGTTTTATCTTTTATAATGTTTGTTTAATAGTCGCAGTATTGGCAGTAAGCATGGTTTTTTACAAAATGATTGAACAGCCCTGTATGAAAAGAGATTGGTACAAAAAGTTATTTATGAAACGAGGTCCATTTATTTAAGTCGTTAATAACTAACGGATATAAATATTTTGTTTAAACGAAAAAAAGGATAATTTAGATAATTGTTTAACCTAAAATCAACAAGAATGAAAAAATTATTTTTCGCAGCCCTCGTTTTAACACTGACAGGCTGTGCGCAGAAAGATTGGTCGAAAGGATATATTGCTAAAAAATGTAAAGAAGGAATGAAAGAAAATGAACAGAGCAAAGTGTTAACCGATGATCAGATGGGTAAGATATGTGATTGCTCTGCTGAAAAAATGGTTGTAAAATACAAATCAGAAGAAGAAGCAAATAAAGATATTTCGGGTTCCCAAGAGATCGGGATGTCTTGTGCCATGTCTGTAATGACCGGCGGAGCCAAATAAAACTCAACTAAAGAATGAATTGATAGTGGCCTTGAGCCACTATTTTATTTATAATCAGCAACTGCAATAATCTTCTTACAAAACTTATACTCCACTTCATCATTGCTGCTTACTATTACCAACCTGTTTTTACAATATTCATTAATCAGTTGATGATACAAAGCAATCCCTTCAGTATCTAAATTGGTACAAGGCTCGTCCAATAAGACCAACGATGTATCGGATAAAATACATTGCGCCAGTTTTACCCGTTGCTTCATACCGCTGCTGTAGTAGCGTATTTGTTTATTGGCTGCTTTATTAAGCCCTATACTATTTGTTATTTCTTTGACTGATAAGGAAGAAACAAATGGTTTAAACTTTTGATGAAACATAAGAAACTCCGCCAGCGTCATTTCTTCTATCACTTCTAAATAAGGAGCCGTTACAGAAACATGCTTGTGTATTTCATCAGACGGAGCTTTATATTTTTTTCCCTGCAATTCATAGTATAAATTTCCCTCACTCAAATCCATAGCCCCGCTGATTACCTGTAGTAATGTGCTTTTGCCCGATCCGTTGGGACCCGTAATTGCATAAGATTGGCCTGTCTGAAATTCGCAGGTAAGATGACGAAAAATCCAGTCGCGGTTAAACCGTTTGCCGGCATCAGAGAGGGAAATCGTCATCGGTATTGCCTTTAGTGAAGCGTTTTATTATACCTCTCGGGCTTTCGCGTACAAAAGTTACAATTTCATCACGTTCATCAGTTGCAGGCATTTCTTCTTCTATGTATTCTATGGCCTGGCTTGTATTCATTCCTTTATTATACAAAACACGATAGATATCTAATATGTGATTGATTCTTTCCAAACTAAATCCTCTGCGTTTTAAGCCAATCGAATTTACCCCGGCATAACTAAGCGGCGTACGACCCGCTTTTATATACGGCGGCACATCTTTACTTACCAATGAACCGCCACTTACAAATGAATGGGCGCCAATTTTTGCAAACTGATGTACGGCACACATGCCGCCCAGTATGGACCAATCGCCAATAGTGACATGACCGGCAACCTGCGTGTTATTGCTCATTATACAATTATCGCCCACCCAGCAATCGTGTGCTAAGTGGCAGTAGGCCATTATTAAACAGTTTTTCCCTACCACTGTTTTATCCCTATCCTTTGTACCGCGGTTCACCGTAACAAACTCACGAATTGTAGTGCCATCGCCAATTTCTACATTGCTGTATTCGCCCTGGTATTTCAAGTCCTGCGGTATGGCGGCTATTACGGCGCCCGGAAAAATGCGGCAGTTCTTTCCAATTCTTGCCCCTTCCATAATGGTTACATTGGAGCCAATCCAGGTACCCTCGCCAATTTCTACATCTTGATGTATTACGGTAAAGGGGTCAATTTTTACATTGGTGGCCAATCTTGAATTGGGATGAATGTATGTATGGGGATGAATCATGCTGAAATATTAGGATTACCCGCCCCGGGCGGAAACGTGCAAAATTAATTGTAAAAGCTTAGATACTAAGGGGTTTTTTTTAGGCCCGGGCCTTAAGCCCGTTGTGGAGGATGTTTTGGATGGCGAATTCAATGCATGTTTTTTCAGAATCAACAAAAAAATCGCCAACTCACTTTCCACATCCCGTCTCATTCCCCTACCTTTGCCGTCCTTTCACAAAACAACGGGTGTGGTGATCTGTTGTTGAGGATTGAAACCGTCCGCTTCTCCGGATATTATTTCAAAAAAACGTGAAAAAAGATTAAAAACAATGAAACGTACATTCCAACCACATCGTAAGCGTCGTAAAACCGTACATGGTTTTCGTAAACGTATGCAAACCGCCAATGGCCGCAAGGTATTGGCCAGTCGCAGAGCGAAAGGTCGTAAGAAACTGACTGTTTCTGACGAAAGCAGATTAAAATAGAATACTTGCCCTCCGTCTTCTTCCCTGTTGGTAACAGGCCACGACAGACAGGATGGCAAAAACTATATTTTTTTATAGCTCCGATTTTCGGAGCTATTTTTTTACACGCAATAAATCTATTTTATAGATATTTATACCGAATCGCTATGCAAAACAGGTCTATTTGATATTGGTTTCCGCACTCGGTATTATACCAATTCTTTTAGGATTTGATTATAAATCAATTTAGCATTATACCATTGGCAAAGTCATTTACATTAGGAAAAAACGAGCGGCTTAAAAGCCGGAAACTGATTGAGCAATTGTTCAAAGAAGGGAAAAGCTTTGCTGTTAATCCTTTTCGAATATACGTTTTGACCGGTGAAGCACCCGCTGCAGAAATCAAATTCGGCGTAGGCGTAAGTACAAAGAACTTCAAAAAAGCCGTGTACCGCAATAGGGTGAAAAGATTAATAAGAGAAGCATACCGCTTGCAGAAAAATGAACAGCTGCAAAACGTACAGGGGAAAAATATCCGGCTCAGTTTATTTTTTATTTATACCGCCAAAGAATTACCTGTATACAAAGAAGTGTATGATAAAATGACGATAGCTTTACAAAAAATAAATAAACAGTTTAATGAATCCTAAAGATTCAAAAAATGCCTTCAGCATATTGGCTTCCATTTTATCGCTGCCTTTTATTGCACTGATAAAAATTTACCAATGGATCATATCGCCCTGGTTGGGCGCCAACAAATGCCGTTATACACCCACTTGCTCTCACTATGCCGCCGAAGCTTTAAAAAAACACGGTGTATTTAAAGGCTTGTGGCTGGCCATCAAAAGAATTTCCAAATGCCATCCTTGGGGCGGCAACGGTTATGATCCGGTGCCTTAATTTTTTTTCAATAAAAAAATCCGCTGTAGTTTTATTTACAACGGACTTTAAAATAGTTGAAGAATTCTTAATGGCTCAAATCGGCAAATCGTTCAGCCACTTTGCTCCAGTTTACTACATTCCAAAACGCTGCCAGGTAATCGGCCCTTTTGTTTTGATACTTTAAATAATACGCATGTTCCCAAACATCGCAACCCAATAAAGGTGTTCCTTTTACTTCAGCTACATCCATCAGCGGGTTATCCTGGTTCGGCGTCGAGCTGATTTCCAATTTACCGTCTTTTGCAATAAGCCAAGCCCAGCCGCTGCCAAACCTTGTCATACCGGCTGCGGCAAATTTTTCTTTAAATGTATCAAAAGAACCAAAAGCAGTATTGATAGTATCAGCTAATTTTCCTGAAGGAGCGCCGCCTGCTTTAGGCGCTAAGCTTTCCCAAAAAAATGTGTGGTTCCAGTGTCCGCCGCCATTATTACGTACCGCAGGAGATATGGTACCGGCGGCAGCTATTAATTGTTGTAAACTTTTATTTTCATGCTCGGTACCGGCTACGGCCTTGTTCAGGTTGTCAACATAGGCCTGGTGATGTTTGCCATGGTGTATTTGCATGGTTAAGGTATCAATGTGCGGCTCTAATGCTTCGTGTGCATACGATAATGCAGGTAATGTAAATGCCATAGTTATTTAAAATTTACTCTCAATACCCGTGCAGGTAGTGCGAGGATGTGAAAAATTATTTTTGCAGAAAACGAATTTACACCGAATGAGTGAATAAATCAGCAGGGATAAGGATTGTTTCTAAAAATAGTAAATCATCAAAGCAGTCCTGTTAACGATTTGGAGATACGCCGGCGCTTATCATTATACAATTCCGTGTATTTCTTTTTTGTCGGTTCGTTCAGGAAGCTCTTGTTTGTTAATGCATGCACTTTTTCTTCATCGGACAAAAATTTTTGCAGCATACGTTTAATTCTTTGCGGCAATAACCCCATTCTTTTACCAAATTCCATAAAATCGTCAAAGGCATAAAATCCGTAAGAAGAATAACTTGGGTGCTTAAAATCATTTTCATACAAACCGTCGGTTAATGCAAGATCGCTGTCATCTACATGAATACGGGTGTTTATTAAATCATACGCCGGCGACAGAAATGCATCGCCGATTAGTGAACAATCAATACGTGAAAAGTTTTTGAGGTGCGCATCGCCATTACTGAACAAATAATTAAACACTACGAGTTGAAAAAAAGCTTCTTTTGATGCGGTAATAGCGGGGACATATTGATCAATTAAATCGGCTATACCCTCATAAGTATAATCATACTTATAGTTTTTGCCTGCATTTTTACTTGTCCTCTGTGCTAATGAGGCAAAGTCTTCCTTCAAACACCTGCTGCCATCCTGCTTTACATCAAACCGTTTGGTTATGTAAGCAGGCACCCCATCACTGAAAAAAATAAGTGCATTTTTCGCCGTTGGTAATTTAAAAACCTGTTCGGCTATTTGCATAGTCAGGTGTTCATTAGCCGGCACCTGGGTTACATTTAATAAATCAGCAGGTATGGGTTTTAAAATATATTCTCCACCTTTAGTAGTTAGCTCCAATGTCTTATCAACCAATTTCAACGAAAATTTTTCCTGTACTCCTGAAATGGAAATATTGGTCCTGTTTTCAGTGAATATTTTTTTCTGTTCGTCATTCGTGCTGCGGCGAAGGAAATGGAAGTACATGACTAACCCTTTTACCGGCAAACATCTCCTTTCTGCATTTAGGAGAATAAGTGGCAAATCCCTCAGCCAATGTGCCGGGGCAAACTTGTATATTTATTTTTTCCGTCATTTAATTTCTTCTACACTTATGGCGCCAATGGTTTCGCAGGCGGCTGTTTTTAATAATAAACCAAAATCATCTTCTTCATCAATTTTTAAAATACGGCATTGTATTTTTCTGTTGGCGCCTTCACTCAGCATATTAAAAAAGAAAGCGAACAATTCTTTTGATTGATGATTTTGTTTTTTTTTTGGAAGCGTCACACTGATCGGCGGCAGTGTTGTATTAGAAAAATATGAATCATCATACTCAAATACATATTCGCTCTTATCTAACTCGCTGATGGTACCGGCAACTATTTTATTAAAGTAAACCCTTCCTTGTCTCATCATTTATCGGTTTAAATTGAATTTTCATCTCCAAACCCAACACATCTAATACTTTTAACCAAAACAGGATACCCGTATTTGCTTGACCTGTTTCAATAGAACGTATTGTTTTAATACCAACGCCGGTCAATTCAGCCAAGTCAGCTTGGGTATATCCAAGTTGTTCACGCCGGGCTTTTATTCTTTTTGTTAAATCAGATAGATTTTGCATAAAAGAGCAGTATTACGCCTTTTTTAAGTCAAATGTAAATATAATAAAAATTTATATAGAAAAAGAGCGGTATTGCACCTTTTTGAAAGTTATTCTAAAATAATCAGATATATAAATATCTAATAGGCGCTTAGATGCCTATTTTGAATATTTATTATATTTATCCAGCTACAATAATTAGTAAAAACTATCTCCTTATTTGAAAAAAACTCTTCATCAATAGGGCGCATTCATCTTTTAATACACCGGTTATTATTTCCGTTTTTGGGTGAAATGGTGAGGCCGCCACATAATCGGCGGTCGGCGAAAAGGAGCAGTTGCCGGTAATTCTTTGATGCCCGTTCTTTTCATCATCGGCACCCCATACAATTTTCGAAATTTTGCTCCAGTACAATGCACCGGCACACATAAGGCAGGGTTCTACTGTTACATACAATGCGGCATCGGGTAAATATTTACTGCCCAAAAAATTAAAGGCAGATGTAAGTGCAATCATTTCGGCATGTGCAGTGGGGTCATTTAATTTTTCTACCATATTATGTCCGCGGGCAATTATTTTTCCGTTCAGCAATACAATAGCACCAACCGGAACTTCGCCTTCATCAAAAGCCTTCTTCGCTTCCTTTAAAGCCTGCAGCATATAGTATTCATCGGTCATTATACTCCGAAGTTATGCCATTTAAATTTTAAAAATAAGCGGCGTATACAGTAAAAGAAGCAGGTAAAGACAGCATGTAATTTTCAATTTATGCTATACAAGCGCTTTGTCTTAATTTTCAGTTTTAAAACTGTTGTATGATAACGGAACAATTGAATGCAATGCGTAATTTTTTTAATAGCGACACTACAAAGACATATACTTTCCGCATTGAACAATTAAAAAAGTTAAAACAAGCCATATTAAAATATGAGCAGGAAATAAGCGCAGCCCTGTATACCGATTTAAAAAAGAGTCCCGAAGAAGCTTACTCTACCGAAACAGGTTTGGTATTAGCTGAAATCAGTTTCGCAATAAAAAAATTACGTCGTTGGATGGAACCTCAATCGGTCTCTACTAATTTAGCCAATCTTCCTTCAGTCAGTAAGATTTACAGGGATCCGTTGGGTGTTGTCTTAATAATCGCTCCGTGGAATTATCCTTTCCAGCTTTTACTATTACCGCTGGCGGGTGCTATTGCGGGCGGCAATTGCGCCGTGCTTAAACCATCGGAGTTAGCCCCTGCTACCAATACCATTATTGAAAAAATAATCAGTGAAACTTTTGCTGATAATTATATTAAAGTATTACAAGGCGACGGCGCTAGCATAGTACCGGCCATGATGAATAATTTTCGTTTCGATCATGTTTTTTATACAGGCAGTATTCCGGTAGGTAAAATAATTTACAAAATGGCCGCCGAACAATTGGTGCCTGTAACACTTGAACTTGGCGGCAAAAGCCCGGCGATTGTAGAAGCCGATGCAAATCTTACTGTTGCCGCAAAAAGAATTGTATTGGGCAAATTTATTAACGCGGGGCAAATCTGTATTGCGCCGGATTATTTATTGGTGCACCAATCGGTAAAAGACGAACTGCTGCAAAAGATGACAGCAACGATTGAAAAATTTTATACAAAAGATGCAGCTGCAAGTTACGATTACGGAAAAATAATTAATGAAAAACGATTTGATAAATTGGTAAGCTGCCTGGCACAGGGAAAAATTATTACCGGCGGGCAGCACGATAAAAGCAAATTATTTATTGCACCAACTATTTTAGAAGGGGTATCCATGAATGATCCTGTAATGACCGAAGAAATTTTTGGCCCGATATTGCCGGTACTAAGTTATACATCAATGCAGCAGGCGGAAGCCATTGTAAAACAGAATGCGAACCCGCTGGCTTTTTATTTATTTACTTCCAATAAAAAAACGGAAAGAGAATGGATAAATAAAGTGCCGTTTGGCGGCGGTTGCATAAATAATGCCGACTGGCATTTTACCAATCATCATTTGCCGTTTGGCGGTGTGGGCAACAGCGGGCTAGGAGCTTATCACGGGCGATTTAGTTTCGATACATTTACAAGGATGAAACCGGTACTGAAAACACCTACCTGGTTTGACCCTTCCGTTAAGTATCCTTCATTTAAAGGAAGATTGAAATTTTTTAAATGGATATTCCGATAAAAAAAGTTGTAGAAAACTATTGAGTAATGAAACGAAAACTAAAGCGCTTCGCAATTGTTATTTTGTTATTACTACTGAGCTTCGCGGCTTATGTAGAAATTGCTAACCGAAATTCAAAAAATATGACATACAGACAAAAAATATTGAAAGCTGTATATCCGGCATTTATGTGGTTGTCAGGAAAAAAATCTGCCACGCTAAGCAACAGCAATAAAACACCGGCTGTTCCTTTCTATTCATTAAAAACTGTAACCGGCAGCGGAAAAGAGTTTGATTTTGCTGAATTGAAAGGAAAGAAAGTATTATTGGTAAATACGGCCAGCGACTGCGGCTACACCAATCAATACGATGATTTGCAAAAGCTGCATGAAAAATTCAGCAACCAATTGGTAATACTCGGTTTCCCGGCCAATGATTTTAAAGAACAGGAAAAAGGAAACGATGAAGAGATTGCGCAGTTTTGCAAAGTCAATTTCGGCGTCACTTTCCCTTTAATGAAAAAAAGTTCGGTTGTAAAAACACCGGCGCAGAATGAAATTTTTAAATGGCTCAGCGATTCCTCAAAAAATGGCTGGAACAACCTGGCACCCAAGTGGAATTTTTCCAAATACTTAGTAGATGAAAACGGGGTGTTGCTTAATTATTTTGATCCCGCCGTTTCGCCGCTCAGCAAAGAAGTAATTAGCGCAATAGAAAAATGAGCAGCAATCAATTTGATATAAAATTAGAAATCGCTCACAGCATTACACACTGTATAGGAATTATTTTTGGCATTGCCGCCTTACCCGTGCTGAGCGCCATTGCCGCTCACAAAGATCATACGGTGGCCGTAGTGGGTGCCGCCATTTACGGGTTTTGTTTTTTATTGGTATTTACTTTTTCTACCGTCTATCATGCTTTTCAAAACCCGCGGGTAAAGAAAGTGTTACTCATCCTGGATCATATCAGTATTTATTTTTTAATAGCCGGTACTTACACACCCTTCCTGTTAAACTACATGATGAACCCGACCGGCATTACGCTGCTTTCTGTGTTGTGGAGTTTAACATTGGTTGGTATTTTTTTTAAAGTTTTCTTTGCTGATCGGTATAATTTTATATCCACCGGTATTTACCTGGCCATGGGCTGGATTATGTTGGCCGGCGGTCGCCAATTTTTTACCGCCATACCTTCTTCGGTATTAACCATGATTATTATCGGCGGGGGGCTATACACTATCGGTACCGTTTTTTATTTGTGGGAAAAATTTTATTACCATCATGTCATCTGGCATTTGTTTGTACTGGCTGCGGCCATTTGTCATTATGTAGCTGTATTGTTAATGGTGTAATACTTTCATAAATTTCTCAATAGAAAAATATTTTTATACCGCTGCAAAAGATAAACATGAAGAATATTTTTAGGCAAATCGATTTTCAATCTCTTGTTCATCGCATTAACGAACTCAATTCAAACAGTAAAAGAAAATGGGGCAAAATGAATGCAGAACAAATGCTTGCTCATTGCAGCGACCAAATTCGTTTGGCATTAGCTGAAAAACAACCGCATGAAACGCCCAATTTTTTCAATCGTAATGTGATGAAGTATTTTGGTTTGTGGCTGCCGCGAATTCCTTTACGAAATTTAAAAGCACCTGTTGATATGAACCGGCAATTATTTGGGACAGTTTCTTCGGATATTATTACGGAAAAAAAGAACCTGCTTGATTTGATCAGTCAGTTCAGGGCATCATCTGCTGATTTCACTTTCCAATCGCATCCCATGTACGGAAAATTAAACAGGAGACAATGGGGCCGGTTTATATATGTGCATTTAGATCATCATTTAAGGCAATTCGGAGTCTAATCAATACCAAAAATCAACTGCTATGTTTTCTAAATCAGACATTGAAAAATATTTTACCGCGGAAAAAAGCGAGAGCCTGCTTTTCTTAATCGCCGGCTTTATCGCTATCCTGCTGTCCGTTATTTTTTTCTTTTTTATGAAAAATAATATTTCTTTTTTCAAAGGTGCAGCCATTCCGTTATTGTTAATAGGTCTTATACAGGGAGTAGTAGGATATACAGTATATAAAAGGAGCGATGAGGACCGAAAGAAAAATGTATATGCATACGACATGAATCCTTTGCAACTAAAAAGCCCGGAAATCCCCCGTATGGAAGCAGTAATGAAAAATTTTATTATCTACCGGCGGCTGGAAATCGCTTTTATTGCTGCAGGCCTAATCCTCCTGTTTACGTTCCGTGCAAATCCGGATAAAAGTTTTTGGTACGGGCTGGGTCTAACATTAGTAATACAGTCTGCCTTGATGCTGTCTCTTGATTTTTTTGCTGAAAAAAGAGGGCATATTTACCTGAAAGGGATAAGGGAATTTACAGCGGGCAAATAGCTTGATCGCCTGCGGGGTATTTCAAGTTTGCAGAAACCAAGCAGAACCTTTGCAAACCGGTAAAAAATAAAGTATTTTGTGCTTTATAAGATATCCGGTTCCTGTAAAAACCGCTAAAGTCAATGCATTCATTATTATCTATTTGGAAGCGTATCATCTTCAACGGCATTGACGCTTCTTTCGATGAAAGAAAGCGTAAAGCTATTATTCTCCTTAATATATTTTGGTTCAGCTCGCTGGTAGGTTATCAATTATTTTTTCTGCTCATCTTTCTCGGCACTACCGGAAGTCATACAATTTTAATCATTTCACACCTGGTAATGACGGTTGCATTTGCAATTGTCGGTTTGTTAATAGGATATCAAAAAAGAACAGCGGCCAAGATTGTCTTGATGACCGTTATCAACCTCGGCATTTTTTTTTATGATAATTATACCGGGACCAACTTAGTGGTAAGCGCCTATTATGTTACCTATCTTTTTGTTTCACTCAATATTTTTTCTTTCCGGTTCAATAACCGGCTATTGATTCTTTTCGCTTTTGCTCCGGTAGTATTGTATATTACTACGGGCATATTAAGCAACAGCATTACGCCTGTTCATGTTGCCGACTCAATGATTATTTTCCTGCGCACGTTTAATTTCTCTTTTTCTTTTTTAATGGTGGCTATCTACGGCGTTTATGTAGTGAACTTTAACAGCCGAAATGAAGATGAATTGGAGCAATCTGCCATCAACCTGCAAACACTGATTGATAATACAAAGGGCAGCATCTGGAGCATCAATACGAAATATGAAATTATCGCCGCCAATGAAGTATACAAGCAGGATATGAAGAAAATTTTCGGCATTGATGTACACCCGGGTTTCAGTATGGTAGATATAATCACTAACCCGAATTACCCCGGTCAGTGGTTAAATCAATACCGCCGTGTTTTCAGCGGCGAGTCATTTAGCGAAGAATATCCTTTTGAAGATGATGTATTTGAATTGCTGGCAACACCTATTCACAATATTACCGGCGAAGTAATCGGCGCCGCATTTTATGCCCGCAATATTACTTTCCGTAAAAAAGCGGAGCAGGAATTAATCGCCGCCCGTAAAAAAGCGGAAGCGGGAACACAGGCCAAGGCGCAATTTCTTTCCAATATGAGTCATGAGTTGCGCACTCCGCTTAACGGCATTATAGGTATTACAAATATTTTATTGGCGGAGCAACGAATGCCTTCTGAGCAACAGCACCTCGAAATGCTCAAGTATTCATCGGACCACATGCTGGATGTGATAAATAATATTCTTGATTATAATAAAATTGAAGCGGGGAAAGTAGAACTGGAAAAAGTTTTCTTTAATCTTTCAAAAGAAATAAACAAGCTGGGTTCGTTTTTTATTCACGAGGCCCGTAAGAAAAACCTGGCATTTGAAGTTGTCTTGCCTGAAATGATTAACAGGGAGGTAATTGGCGATGTAGTGCGGCTCAGGCAGGTATTAACAAATTTATTGAGCAACGCCATTAAGTTTACTGAAAAAGGATTTGTAAAATTAGAAATAGAGACTGTTGAAAAAATATCGGACAATACATGCGTACTCCGGTTTAGTGTTTCCGACAGCGGCATCGGTATTGAACGCAGCAAAATGAAAAAGATATTTGACAGTTTTACACAAGCCGATGTACGCACCACCCGCCGCTATGGCGGCACGGGCCTGGGGCTTACCATCTCGGGAAAACTGATTGAACTGATGGGCGGCGAACTGAAAGTAGAAAGTATACATGGAAAAAGCAGCCGGTTTTGGTTCGATCTTATTTTTGAATGCAGTAAAGAGGGTGCGCAAACGCAGGAGAATAAAAAAAGAAAATTGACTGATTTAACGGGTTGTCATGTATTGATAGCAGAAGATAATGCCATCAATATGATTGTTGCAAAAAGAATGCTTGAGAGATGGAATGCAAAAGTTACGGAAGCTGAAAACGGCGCCATTGCCGTAAAATATGCCGAGGAACAACAGTTTGATATTATACTGATGGACATTGAAATGCCCGTAATGGACGGGTTGTCAGCCGTAGAAAAAATTCGCAGTTTCAACAACCGGGTGCCCATCATTGCTTTATCGGCCAATGCCGCAGAAGATAAACAGAGTGACTTGCGTATAAAAGGATTGAATGAATATATACAAAAGCCTTTCTTGCCCGAAGAACTGCACGGAAAAATTTCCAAATTAATTAAATTGCGGTAAAGCAATTAATAACACAACTGTTCCCTCTTTTTCTTTGCAGGGTGTATAAATTTAAATTTAGCCGTTGCATTATTTGCAGTAATTTTAAAAAAGCCTGAGTTTTTTTTTCGTATTAAATAATATTTCAAAACTGAATTAGTTATGGAAGTAATTAACCTGATGGAGAAATTTTCCAAAATAAATGATTATTGGCACCCGTATATCATCGGCGAGCTAAATGATAATTATGTAAAGCTGTGCAAACTGAAAGACGATTTTGTTTGGCACAAACATGATAACGAGGATGAAATGTTTATTGTTTTTAAAGGAACACTTATTATGGACTTTAGAGATAAAACAGTAGAAATAAATGCGGGAGAAATATTGATTGTACCGAAGGGCGCAGAACACCGGCCGCATAGTAATGGCGAAGAAGTATTTAATATGCTGATTGAGCCGAAAGAAACCAAACATACCGGTGATATAATAACGGAAAAGACCGTTACCGAATTAGAATGGATTTAAATTTTTAATTTAAAAAAATAATACAATGAAACGATCTGACATACAACCGCTGCCCGAATATTTTGACAGGTATATCAATCTCGCCGATGATATTGAATTAATTGATGCCCTGGAAAAAAGTTTAGACAATTTAAATAAACTGCCCTTGGATAAATGGAATGCCATCGGCGATAAAGTATACGCCCCCGGTAAGTGGACGATAAAAGATATTGTACAGCATATTACCGATACGGAGAGAATATTTTCTTACAGAGCGTTGCGCTTTGCAAGAAACGACAGCACTAAGTTACCGGGGTTTGAAGAAAGTGATTTTGCAAGAGAAGCCAAAGCGTCGCGAAGAAGTTTGACGGATTTACTTGAAGAATTGAAATTAGTACGTCGATCCACTATTGTACTATTTGCTTCTTTTGATAATGAAACGCTGCAACGAAAAGGGCCTACATTTAAAAAAGATATAAGTGTATTGGGCATCGGCTTTACTACTGTGGGTCACCAGGTTCATCATTTCAATATATTGGAGGAAAGATATTATCCTCTGCTTGGTTAGTGCTGTTTAAAAGCAACGGTCATTTCATCGCAGGTTTTATTACATTCGTTCCATGAATTTTAATGACATCATTGGCACCATCGGTGTGGGTCTTATTCTTATAGCCTATTTCAGTAATATTTTTTCGTTGATTCCGAAAGACGGTACGATATTTTTTATACTGAATATCATTGGCGCAGGGTTGGCCTGTTACGCATCATGGCTCATCAATTATTGGCCCTTTGTAATATTGGAAGCCACCTGGTGCCTTGTATCCGTTATTGGTTTTTTAAAACAAACAAGATGAGCGGGGAAACTAATTTACCGGCATTACTCAAAACAATGAATCCTTACCTGAATGAGGGTGACTATGTTTTTTGTACCGTTGAAAATCTTAATAATATCAGTTTGAATGATATACTTTTTCACTTTAAAGAAAGAGAAGCATACACAGTAGTACTGAAGAAAGAATATGCCGACAAAATGAAGATGCCGTATTCTTTTATCGCTGCATGGATTACGTTAACCGTTCATTCATCGTTAGAAGCTGTTGGGTTAACAGCGGCATTCTCTACTGCATTAGCTAAAAATAATATAAGCTGCAATACAGTAGCCGCGTTTTATCACGATCATATTTTTGTTGACAAAAAGGATGCTGAAAAAGCAATGGAAGTATTAATTGATCTTTCGGGAAATAAATAGCGGCAGCGATTGGCAGATTCATCGTACATCTAAGGTAGAGGGATCCGGAAGAAGCAGCTTATTTTTAAACCGTTGATACCCCGTTCAAATCCGTCGTCAGTACATCACTCATATAATTAAAATAGGGTCGCAGGTTTTTGAAAGTTTTATTAAGCTCCTGTAAAAAACCCGGGCTCAGCACTTCTTTGTCTGTAAATTTTCTCTCAAAATAAAATTGTTTATGTTTGAGCAATTCAATGGCGGGGTTATCTTTTGAAAATCCTTTCGGCGCAGTTAGTACCCGTCCACCTTTTAGTTTACCAAATGTGCCTGCAATTGATTTACCCGATAACAATTTTTTCCAATCGGTATAATTTAAATCAATGTCCTGTCGAATGCGTAATAAATCTGCCGGGTTGGGGCTGAAGAAACCGCCTGCAGCAAATGAATTGCCCGGTTCTATTTGAAAATAATAACCGCCTCTTAATTTTTTGGTAGCTCGTTTGAAACCTCCCGCCCAATAATTTTTATAAGGTGTTTTATCTTTTGAAAACCTCGTATCCCTGTAAATGCGGAAGAGACTGTCTTTACCCGAAGCCGTTTCAATATGATCATGCCTTTTCATTTCGTTTAATAAAGCATCCGCGAAAGCGATCATGCTTTCATATTCTTTCAGGTAGCGGTCTTTGTTTTTAGCAAACCATTCCCGGTTATTATTTTTTGAAATATCCTTCAGAAAGTCAAGCGATGATTTTGGTATAGCAATATTGGCCATGTAAAAGAAATATTAGTGGCTCAAAAATAAAAAACACTCTTGACGAAATGTTTTTTTATTTGACCTTTAAAAATATTATTTCCTGTACCCTTCACTTCCAAAGGCCTGCCCGACAAATTCATTCAGGCGGGCTTCCCCGCGCCCGTTTGGCAAAGTTGTCGCAGGCTTTACATATATCTTATTCCATAACGGCCGGTTAGAAGATCAATTTACATTTAAGTCGAGATTCCTTTCGCTTATATTTTTTCTAATCCGGCTATCGCTAATCTCCGTTTTTTCCGATAACTTAAAGTATTTATTTACAAACATATTTACTATGCGGCTATCATTCCTGTTTATTATTGCTTTGTTCGCAGCAATGTCCGTTGCTGCCCAATCAAAACCTGCGCCTTCTGCAGATATTATTCTTATTAATGGAAGAGTGTGGACCGGTAACGATAATCCTGCTTTCACTGAAGCGGTTGCCGTTAAAGGCTATAAGATTTTACAGATCGGCACTTCCGCTGCTGTTAAAAAATTAGCGAATAATAATACCCGTATTATCGATTTGCAGGGAAGATTGGTAACCGCAGGTTTTAATGATGCGCATATTCATTTTTTATCCGGCTCATTGGGTTTGTCCGAAATTGATTTGAATGAGAGTAAAACAATGAACGAAGCGCTTTCTGTTATTGAAACATATGCCAACAATCACCCCGATGCAAAATGGATTAAAGGCATGGGCTGGCAGTACGGTATTTTCCCCGGCGGTATGCCGGATAAAGAAGCGCTGGATAAAATAATTGCCGACCGTCCTGTTTTTTTAAGCGCTTACGACGGCCACAGTGCATGGGTAAACAGTAAAGCATTGCAATTGGCAGGCATAAATCGTGATACAAAATTTACCGGCTTTGGTGAAATAAAAAAAGATGCTGCCGGCGAACCGACCGGCGCTTTGACGGAAGGAGCTCAATCATTGATAAGAAAATTAATTCCTGAACCTGCACGGGAAGATAAACTGAACGCATTGCGAAAAGGCATGCAATATGCCGCCGCACACGGCATCACAAGCATACAAAATGCGAGCGGCTCTGCGGACGAATTCTCTTTGTATGAAGAGTTATTAAAAAAAGGAGAGCTTACGCTGCGTTCATCCACTGCTTTCAGTGCGGGAAAGAATACTACCGCTGAAGATATTCAACAATACCTGCAGATAAAAAAACGAATGGATAAGCACCCTTTGCTAAAGGCGGGTGCTGTAAAGTTTATGCTGGATGGGGTGATTGAATCGCATACAGCCGTTATGCTTTCATCATATAGTGATGCTCCGGGCAGTGGAGAATTTGCTTTGCCGGTGGATACTTACCGTCGCTTGGTCACAAGTTTTGATAAGGCCGGTTTTCAAATTTATACGCATGCTATTGGCGACAGATCGGTACGGGAAGCATTGAATGCATACGAAAATGCGCAACGCATTAATATAACAAAAAATAAGCGACACCGTATTGAGCATATTGAGCAATGCTCGCCTGAAGATATACCGCGTTTTGCAAAACTCGGTGTGATAGCTTCGATGGAACCCATTCATGCCGACCCGGGTACTATTAGTGTATGGGCAAAAGCTGTGGGAGAAGAAAGATTACCCAATTCATTTGTATGGGCTTCGATGCTGAAAAATAAAGCGAAGCTTGTATACAGCAGCGACTGGCCAGCCTGTATTACACCCGATCCCGTTCGCGGATTACACAATGCTGTAAACCGGCGCACTATTGACGGAGTTCCCGCAAAAGGTTGGGTACCTGAACAAAAAATAAATATTAAAGATGCGTTGATTGCTTATACACAGGGCGGCGCTTATTCATCTTTTCAGGAAAATAAATTAGGAAAGATATTGCCGGGGTACACGGCCGATATTATTGTCTTTTCTCAAAATCTTTTTGAAATAGCTGCTCCGGATATTTATAAAACCAAAGTACTGCTTACCGTCTTTAACGGAAAGATTGTTTATGAAGATAAAGATGCGCTGAAATAATTTTATCGCACTAGACCGGTGAGATAAAAAGTTTGGTTTGAATAAACAATTTGGCTTTCAGATTATTTTATTCAATCGATTTATTTGAATTTAATGACAGCAAAACAAGCAGTAAACTAATAAAAGAGGCTGCGGTTCTTATTGTATTCAGGTTATTCCATTTATTTTCAAAAGCCCGCCGCATCGCCGCTATTTTTTCTACCGAAGCATTGGCTAAATCAAATTTATCCAGCATATTGTTTAACGGAATATTCCCGGCAATGGTAACCGCCATAACGCCTGCTAAATATAAAATAGCAGCAGCAAGTAATAAGTAAAATTGCATTGAAACGGAAGTTTTATAATACAGGAAGCAACTAAGCGGCAATAAAAGTGCAGCGCCAAAGAAAGAGAGAAAGAATAAAGGATTCTGAATGGTTCTGTTAAAGGATTGCATGGCAGAGATATATTCCCTGTCGGGCAGTTTATGCAAACCGGTAGTGATAGCAGTAGTCCAGTTATAAAAAAGCCCGGCCATTAAAGCTGTTGCCAAAGCGGCTAACAGTAAAACAATAGTATTAAAGTTGAAGATCATTTTACCTGCTTTTAGTTTAAAGATAAAAACAATCCGCTTACAGAAACAGCAATATTTATTTACCTAAAGATAGGATCAATATTTTTTTAAGGAAGCAAATAACTTATCATTAATTTTATACCATGCGTAATGTAGCCATTTTTATTTTTGATGATGTGGAAGTATTGGACTTCACCGGCCCCTTTGAAATATTTTCCGTATGCGGCTTACGCAGCGGCGGCGAAAAACCGTTTAATGTATATACCGTGGCTGAGAAACAAAACATCCGTGCAAGAAATAATTTACTGATAACAGCTAATTATTTATTAGGTACCTGCCCGCAACCTGATATTGTACTTATACCGGGCGGCGGCGGTATACATGCCGATGGTACAACCTTTGGCAGCCGCAAAGAAATGCATAATGAAATATTGCTGAATTGGATAAGAGAGCAAAATAAAAAAATTGAACTGCTGCTGTCAGTTTGCACCGGTTCATTAATACTCGCCAAAGCGGGTTTGCTGGAAGGCCTGTCCGCCACCACACATTGGAAAGCGGTGGAAGCCATGCAGGCAGCAGCGCCTAACACAAAATTATTTCCCGAAAAAAGATGGGTGGACAACGAACGTATTATTTTATCGGCAGGCGTTTCCGCAGGTATTGATATGTCCCTGTATGTAATCAGTAAATTATTGGGCAAAGAAGCAGCGGACGAAAATGCACAGTACATACAATATGATTATTGGAAATAGTTTCAAAAATCCTTTTAATTTTTTATAGCTAATTATACAATTATGCAAACTATCCTCGGCGCCAACGGTATCATTGGTACAGAACTGGCAAAAGCGCTTTCGGCTTATACTAATCAAATACGTTTGGTAAGTCGTAATCCTAAAAAAGTAAATACAACAGATGAAATCGTTTCAGCCGATTTATTAAATGCACAACAAACAACGGATGCAGTAAAGGGATCGGAGATTGTATACTTAACAGCGGGCTTGCCTTATAAAACCAAAACATGGCAACAGCAATGGCCGGTAGTAATGAAAAACGTAATTGATGCCTGTAAAACACATAAAGCCAAATTGGTTTTTTTCGATAACCTCTATATGTATGGCCGTGTAATGGGGTCCATGACGGAGCAAACTCCTTTTAAACAAGAAAGCAAGAAAGGAATGGTACGCGGCGAAATAGCTATGATGTTGTTGAATGAAATAAAGGCCGGCAATATTACTGCACTCATTGCAAGGGCTCCTGAATTTTACGGGCCGCGCAATACACAAAGCGGCGTTAATGCAATGGTGTTTGACAATATGCGTAAAGGAAAAAAATTGCAATGGCTGGTAAATGCTAAAGTGAGACGCACCTATATTTATACTCCCGATGCCGCTAAAGCAACGGCGGTTCTTGGCAACTCACCATCTGCATATAATCAAACATGGCACTTGCCCTGCAGCGATGAATTTATAAACGGTGAAAAATTTATAAAACTCACGGAAGCAGCTTACGGCAAGCCGCTAAAATATACCGTACTGAGTAAATGGATGTTGAAATTAGTTGGCCTGTTTGTCCCGGTGGTAAAAGAAATAATAGAGCTATTGTACCAATACGATCAGGATTATATTTTCGACAGCAGTAAGTTTAAAAAAGCATTCCCGGATTTTGTAATTACGCCTTATAAAAAAGGTATTGAAGAAATAGTAAATGAAATAAAAGGATAAGGCTTCAATTTAATTCGAATCTAACTGTAAATCGCTTTTTTGTCTTTCAACATCTCAAAAAGCTGATTCATTTTTTGTTTTCTTTTTTCTGCATCCGCAACAGTGGTAAGCCTGAAAGCAATGGCATATGTATTGGTTTTATTAAGTGTTTGGTAAAATGCATAAGCAGTTTTATCCTTTTTTATCAGTTTAATAAAATCGGCGGGTACTTCCATTGTGCTCGGCGGTTCATAAGCCCTGTCCCATCTTCCGTCCGTTTTTGCTTTTTCTACCTGCGCCAAACCGCTCGGTTGCATCAAACCGAGTTTGGACAGTTTTTCTATTTTAGCTACATTAATTTTGCTCCAAATACTCTTCGGTCTTCGCGGCGTGAATCGCAATAAATAAGATTCTTCGTCGTATTTATTACTCAAACCGTCAATCCATCCCCAGCACAGCGCCGTATCAACTGCCTCGCCGGATGTTATGGCAGTAACGCCGCTGCTCTTTTTATAAAGCCGCAACCAAAAAGCTTTTTCTTTCGCATGGTTAATCTTTAGCCAGGCATAAAATTTAGCAGCAGTTTTAAAAGATATTACGGGAAGTTCTTTATGAATAAGCATACTGACTTTCTTTTTTTTATTCATGGCAATAAAATAATACTCAAATTTCCGAATCTGCGGTCATTTTACCAAGTCGTCAAAAGTAAAAGCATTTATATTTGCTGCATGAAGTTGCTAATCTCACTTTTCCTTTTAATCGTTTGTTCTTTTCCTTCACGGGGGCAGGATACCCTTCGTTTCAAACAAATGGCTGTCGATTTGTTTGAAGCTTTACAGAAAAATGACCCAAAAAAATTAGACAAATATGACCTGAAAGGTAAAGAACTCAAATCCTTTTGCGAATACTACGCCGACACTGCATTGAAAGCCGGGGATATAAAAATAGTTGTACAGGAAAAACGAAAGAATTTTACCGAAGATTTTGCTTTTGTTCGCAATGATACTTTATTACATTGGCCTTCGGCAGTTATTAAAAATACAATTATTGAGACAAGCGCAGGTGCTGAAACCGATAAAAAAAAGATTCCCTTTGGTCATGTTACTATTACTGTAACTGATAATACCGGCGGCGAATTCAGCATTCGACTTAAAGCCACGTTGTTTTATAACAACAAATGGTTTATGCTGCCAAAACGATTGAGTTTACGTTCGGAGAACCTTGTGTTTACAGAGCAATGGAAAACTACGGATACGGAATCACAGCAAATTGCAGAACCCGAAAATATAAGGGAAGATACATTGATATGGTTTGGCAATACGGCGGCGGGGTTGCAATACGCAAAGCTGCATAATAAATACGCCGTTGTTTATTATGAGCCGGTAAATTGCAGTAATTGTATTTATAAATCCGAAAAAGTAATTCGGCTGCTGAAAGATTCATACAATTATTATGACACGAAGGCATTTAATGAATACTATGTGCTGATATTAGCCCAGGCCGGCGATACAGCTTTTCTAAAGCAATCGGGCATTAAATTTTTTCCGGGTGCGGCCGTTTTTACAGGCAATAAAGATTTGCTGTACTATAAATATAACATGGACTTAAACAGCTTGCTGCCGCATCTTTCCAATTATTACTACACCGGCGGCTTGTTAGATCAAATGCGCATTCATGATTTCAACACTTATATGCCGCAAGCTGTCAGGGACTCAAAATTTGATACTTTGTTAATACAAGAATACCTGGTTACTTATTTAACAAAAAAATCAACCATATACCAATTATATAGAGAACAGATAGAATTGCAGCAACGGATTCATGAGCAATCCTTACCGGTTTCGGAGCATATAAATCCTCCTCTTCCTCCTTTAGCAGATACAATAGTCATGGCAGATGTTTCAATCAGCGAAGAAGTGAAGCCTGCGATAAAAAATAAAAAGAGTACAAAAGCAAAAACTCCCGAACCGCCAAAAATAACCGAGGCACCTCTCGTTAAAGACGAGGGAATTGTTTACGGGGAGAGTTTTAAATGGGAAAAAGATACAACCGTTTCTGAGTTTAACTTTAAAATAGACACGGCTTTTATTTTAGAAGCGCTTGATTCATTGGTAATAAAATACAATAAGCCGGACAGTACTCTCGCATCACTGATTATACAAATCATAGAATCGACCGATGATTATTACTGCCCTTTTTTTGTAAGCAAATTATTATCAGGGAACGATACAATATTCAGGCCTACCGTTTCATACTCTTATCTTTTTAAGAATTATCAGCAGTTAAAAAAGTATTCTTTCGGTAAATACTATGACAATAGCTACAGCATCCCGGTATATGAAGTTTTAAGTAAACGCCTTAACCGTTTTATACGCTTCAATGAAACAAAAGATTTCAATGCCATCCGCTCGGCGTTATTATTTCAACAGCAATTTACAGATGCGATACCCGAATTGGAACATTTGGAAAAACCTTTATTAATTACAAATATGTTATCCTATGCGGATGATATAAATATTGACACTTTACTGAGTACCGTCGCCTTACCTTATCTTGATAAGTTTATTGCCGCAAAACCTTCAATGGAAATATTTATTGCCGCCCTGGCAAAGACAATGGCGAAAAAATATAAAAAGGAAATCAATTATGTAATATGGAACAATAGTCAACCACCCGGTTACCATACCGAGACCGGGTATACTTATTATTATCCCGTTTATCTAAAAGAGAAAATCGGGTTCATTCTAAACGGCGCGGCATGGTATTATTATATAAAAACCGAGGACAGTCTTTTATTAAATAAAGCCGTCAGTTATTCCGCCGCATCGTTGAAATTATCTCCTAAAGATCCTTTTTGCTTAGACACCTATGCACATTTAATGTATAAGAAGGGAAACAAACAAGCAGCGATTCTATACGAACAGAGGGCTGTTAACGAAGCATTAAAAATGCTGAAAGATTACGAAATGGATAAAGAACAAGTTGAGTTGTTTAAAAACGAACTCATGAAAATGAAAACGGGAAAATTATAAAAAATTACACCGGGCATTTCTCGTGGTAATTAATCAGCTCAATAGGTGTTTTTTCAAATGAATAGCCTTGATACTTTATCGCTATTTCATTGAGTACTTCATCAATTTCTTCCACTTCGTTTAGTGTTACTAATTTGTATCGGTATTCTTTTATATTAGGCAGTCCTTTTAAATAGTTGGCATAATGCCGGCGCATTTCAAAAATACCTACTATCGGCCCTTTCCATTCCACCGATCTGTATAAATGCTTGCGGCATACATTTATCCTGTCATCAATAGTAGGCGCCGGTAAATGCTCGCCTGTTTTTACAAAATGTTTTATTTCATTAAATATCCACGGGTAGCCAATAGCGGCACGACCAATCATAATACCATCTACACCATAGCGGTTTTTGTATTCAACCGCTTTTTCAGGACTGTCAATATCACCATTACCAAAAATGGGAATTTGTATACGCGGATTATTTTTTACTTTACCAATCAATGTCCAGTCGGCTTCGCCTTTATACATTTGCGTACGTGTACGTCCGTGAATGGCCAATGCTTTAATGCCGACATCCTGTAATCGCTCAGCAACCTCTTCTATATTTCTTGTCTTATCATCCCAGCCCAATCTTGTTTTCACCGTTACCGGCAATGATGTTGCTTTCACTACGGCCGATGTTAAACGCACCATTAAATCCAAATCTTTTAATACACCGGCGCCGGCGCCTTTCAACGCTACTTTTTTTACAGGGCATCCAAAATTTATATCCAATAAATCGGGTTGGGTCACATCCACAATTTTTGCAGCTAAGGAAAGGCTCTCTTCATCGCCGCCGAATATTTGAATGCCCACGGGACGTTCATAATCAAAAATGTCAAGTTTCTTCCTGCTTTTAATGGCATCCCGAATCAGCCCTTCGGATGAAATAAATTCTGTGTACATCAGGTCCGCCCCGTTATCCTTGCATACGGCACGAAAAGGCGGGTCGCTTACATCCTCCATTGGAGCCAATAAAAGCGGGAAATCAGGTAATTCTATTTTGTCTATTTTCACCATTTATCTAAAAATCTATTATTCCGGGTACCCTGTTCTCCTTTCCGTAACGGGACAATGAGTACATTTGAAGCTGCGAATTTACAAACTAAAAATTTAAGATTAAATAATGGCTTATTTAAAATCGAGACCGGCCTGGATACAATTATTATTATATATAGGGATGGCATTCGGCATAGGAATTATCTTTTCTTTCATCGGGGATATGATTCTGAAACAAATTACAGGAATAAGCACCATTTTTGGCGGTGAGGGCTTTAAATTCGACCCTAAAAACCCCAATACCGTTGTTTATTTAAGAGGAATGCAGATAATACAGTTTATCGGTTTGTTTTTAATACCTACGTTATTATTCGCTTATTATTCCGACGCGCAGCCGTTAAATTATCTTGGCTTAAAAAAACGACCCGCATCATTTTATTTTTTAGCCGGCATGGCATTGATGGTAGTAGCCATACCCTTTGCGGGTTGGTTGGGCGAGCTTAACCGACAGGTTCATTTTTCCGCATCTGCAGATAAGTGGATGAAAGACGGAGAAGCCGAGGCCACCGCCGTAATGAAAATGATGCTGAATAAAAATTCGCTTAAAGATTTATTCATTAATTTTTTTGTTGTGGCTTTGCTGGCAGGCGTGGGTGAGGAACTCGTTTTTCGCGGCATCCTGCAACGGTTATTTATACGTTGGTTTAAAAATGTATGGGTGGGTATTATTATAACGGCTGTATTGTTCAGCGCCATACACATGCAGTTTTATGGTTTTTTACCAAGATTGGCATTGGGTATTTTATTGGGCGTTATATATTTTTACAGCGGCAGTTTATGGGCGGCAATACTGGCACACTTTTTTTATGATGCATTGATATTGACTATTATTCATTTCAACCCGAAGCAAATGGAAAGCGACAGCCCCGCCTTAACCAACAGTGCCGCGGCTACCGCCGTAGTAGGATTAATAAGTTTAGCGCTTTCAATTGTTATAATATGGTATATGAAAAAGAAATCGGATGTACGTTATGAAGATATTTATAAGAATGACCACCATGATTATAACAATCCATTTGAGTTTGAAAAATAAATCTTAATCCTGTTCGATCAATGGCTTTCAATTTCCAAACATTTAAAACCAGGGCCTTAACGGCAATTATTTTCGCGGCAGTAATGCTGGCGGGTTTATTATGGAATCAATGGAGTTTTTTTGTTTTGTTCTCCATCATACATTTTGGTTGCTGGCAGGAGTATATTACACTCATAGAAAAAATACACGGTACGGTTTTTCACCGTTACATGCGTCTCGGTTTTATGCTCATCGGTTTTTCCATCATGCTTTTATTTTGCGGCGACGGGTATCAAATAAATAATTATGTTTTAAGAAACAATTTTTCTTTCCCCGTTTCCGTAGCCGGTTTTGTGTTTTTGGTGATGGGTGTTTTTCAAAAAAATAGTTTTACACTGAAAGCATTCGGCGCGGCGGCATTGGGGCTGTTGTATATATCACTTAGTTGGGGCCTGATGATGAGTTTGTATCAAAAGATTGATGTTCATATTCATGATACATTTTTTGTATTATCAGATTATATTATTGCTGTTACTATTGTCGCAAGCATCTGGATAAATGATACGATGGCCTATATCGTTGGTTCCTTTATCGGTAAAACTCCTTTTTCAAAAATCTCTCCCAAGAAAACATGGGAGGGAACTCTCGGCGGAATTATTTTGTCTGTCATTATTGTAGGATTATTAATGAATAAATTAATAATTAATAATACCGCAGTCCAAAACTATCATTGGTATATCATCGCCGCCATTGCTGCCATAGCCGGCACAGCAGGTGATTTATTTGAATCTAAATTAAAACGTATGGCCGGTGTAAAAGACAGCGGCCATTTTATGCCGGGGCATGGTGGTTTTTTAGACCGGTTTGATTCGCTGCTCATAGCTACTCCTTTTGTTTGGCTCTATGTAAAATTGATAATGGTATAATTTTACTATATGGCTACTGCAAAAAAATCATCACCTAAATTAAAATCAGTAAAGCCTTCGGGTAAAAAAGAAGAAAGTTTTTTTGAACAGGTGTATGAAGTAGCAAGACAAATACCGAAAGGAAGAGCCACATCTTACGGCGCTATAGCCGCCGCATTGGGTACCAAACTCTCGGCACGTATGGTAGGCTGGGCCATGAACGGCGCCGGAAAAGTAAAACTAAAAGTACCCGCACACCGCGTAGTAAATCGCAACGGTATGCTTACGGGCAGGCATCATTTTAAAACTCCTACCCTGATGGAAGAGTTACTAAAAAAAGAAGGCATCATAGTAAAGAATGATACCATTGTTGATTTTGAAAAAATATTTTGGGACCCGGCGGGTGAATTGGGGTTGTGAATATTGAGTTTGTTATTCTCGTCTCACTTAATTGTAATACGGACTAATCATCCAATACACCACCACGCCAGTAACAGCTACATAAAACCAAACGGGCCAGGTAATACGTGCCAGCCTTTTATGCTGCGGCCATTCGCCAATTAAGGCGCGGTAAGCGGTAAATAAAATAAAAGGAAGTATAATACCTGCCAAAGGGATATGCGTAAACAGAATGATATAGTAAATAATTTTGGCTGTACCCCCTCCGCCAAACTTGGTTTCGCCGGCAAATAAATGATGACAGATATAGCTCAGCAAAAATAAAACAGACAACACCATAGCTGCCAGCATCATTTTTTTATGCAGCTCATACTTTTTATTTTTTACCGCAAGCAAAGCCGCTATTAATAAAACGGCGACACAGGAATTGATGATCGCATTTGCTTTAGCGAAGAGATGCACATCAAATCCCAAGTCAACTTTTAATTGTACACGACCCAATGCTGTAATAAGCAGGAACACGATTACAGAAAACCCGATAATTAAATTGCGGGCCCGGCGGTCATTTTTTTTTAGAACAGGTTGCAGCATTTATAATTATTTTTTGGCATCGTTAAAAACTATTTTTAGTTGACCCACCCCTGCCCCTCCGGTGGAGGGGAGGCTATGGAATGTTTTTATCGATACAATTATTTCATTTTTATTCTGCTCAATACAAATATAAATATACCGAGTCCTAAAATGGTGAGCAGAAAAACAATCGCAATTAACTCCAACTTACCGGCAAAGAAGCTTTTTTTCTTTTTATCTTTCTCCAGTGTTAAAAAAATAATATCCTCTGAAAGCTTCGCCAGATCAGCCGTATCCAATGCATTATAAGCTCTCGGGTTGCCAAACTCATCACGAGCCATTCTTACAATACGATCCTTGTCAATCAATACCATTACATCGGTATGTACAAAAGATGTATCCACACCATGCGGATCCTGCGCCCACAGCTTCATATCATTGATAGAAAGATCGTAAATAGATTGTTTATCGCCGGTAAGAAACCACCAGTTCTCCGGATTAATTTGAAATCGATCCGTCCATTTTTTTAATTGCGCCGCGGAGTCCCTGTCGGGGTCTACGGTAAATGAAACAAACTGAATAAAGTCCGGGCTTTTATCACCTACACGGTTTGTATTAGTTATGGATTCCTGCAGCCGTTTTATATTCGTCGTCATCCGCGGGCAAATGGTAGCGCAACTTGTAAAAAAGAAATTAGCTACGATAATTTTTCTTGTAGTATCGCCTGTCTTTTCATCTACCACATATAAATCTTTGGAGGAAACTTGTTTGCCCGCCTGGTTGGTAAATGTAAAATCCGGCACCCGGTGCCAAATAGTATCCGTTATTCTTTTCCCGCCTTTTACTTTAGTAAGTACGGTGTCGTAATACACAGGACGCGGCATGGATATAGCTGTGTCGCTGAAGGATTTTAAAATAAAATAACTGCCTAAGGGTATTACTAATGCAATTAAAATTCCTATCAATGCTTTCTTGTTCACAGTTTCAGTTTTTATATTTTGCAGAATAAATATAAGTTATCGCAAAAGTATTATTTAAAAAATAACCGATAAGACGGAAAGATTTTATACCCGGCAAATTAAAACTTATCGTCTTACCGACTTTCCCCGAAGAAGTCCTGCCGGCAAGTTAAATTGACTTACGAGGCAGTTTCCCTTTTGTTTATTTATTAAAAAACCATCCCGCTTTCAGCGGGATGGTTTACTATTATTTAAAATGATGCAGCGCCATTAATCTTTTGTTCCGGGTACAGCTTTTTGTTGCTCCGGTGCAGGTGCATGTTTATGGTCTTCGTTCGGCATCGTCCTTTCTTTAAAATCTTTATCGTATTTATTACGAAGATTCAAGTACGAGTTGCCATCCCATAAGAAAGCGGCGATAAACCAAATGAACAACATCAACGGCACTACAATCGTCATAATCATATTGCGCAACTCATCGCCCAGGTGCATAAAAATAGAAACGATATAAAATGCTTTGGCCAATGATAAAATAATGATAACTCCTTTTATAGCCAGGTCAACCCAATTCGGTAAATCAGAAGCATACATTAATAAACCGAGTCCCAGTTCAATAACCGTTATTACAGACAAAAGAATGGTAGTACTGCGTACCCGCTTCTTAAATTCCGAATCTGAAGTATGATGTGTAAAAGTAACTTCAGGCGACATTGTATTTTGATGATCCATAAAATTATAATTCGTTATTCTGTAAAATATTTTTTTTTCAATCAATCAGTTAAAAGACTGAACAACCTCTTATATAAGATAGAAACAAAGGAATACAAACACCCAAACTAAATCTACAAAGTGCCAGTATAATCCTACTTTTTCAATCATCAGGTAATGGCCTTTCCTGTCAAACACGCCTTTATACGTCATAATCAGCATAATAATATTGATAACAACACCGCTGAATACGTGAAAACCGTGAAAACCCGTAATGCCGTAAAAATAACCGCCGAATGCAACGGGGCCGGGTTTTGTTACGTGCATATTAGCCACATCCAGCATACCTATTAATTTATCATGCGACATCGCCATCAGCGATTGATGTGTCATATCATGATGATGTTCGTGTACCAAACTCGCCAATACTTTATGATCAGTTCCTTTTAATGCTTCCGTTACAACCGCGGGGTCAACAGATTGCCCCCAGGGATTGACAGAAGTTGTTTGTGCCAGCAATTCAATTTTACCATTTACCAAAGCAGCATGTTCGCCGGTCAATAAGTGTGTCCACTCCCAAGCCTGGCAGGCAAGAAAAGCAAAACCGCCCAAGATAGTCCACCACATATATTTTATAACACCCTTCCTGTCGTTGTTATGCCCCGCATGTACCGCCAAAACCATCGTCACCGAGCTGATTATCAAAATAAACGTCATTACACTCACAAACGCCAGCGGCAAGTTCATGTGACCTAAGCCCGGCACTGCATTGAAAACTTTATTGGGATCGGGCCAAAAGTTGGAACTCATACGTATGGAGCCATAAGAAATAAGAAAGGCGCCGAATGTAAAAGCATCACTCATTAAAAAATACCACATCATCACTTTGCCGTACTCCAGGTTAAACGGACTCTTACCTCCGCTCCACCATTTGGTCTGATGTTGTCCTGCTACTGTTGTTGACATATTCTGTAATTATATTTTCAAAAAATTATTCTCTCTCTTATTCTTTTAACCGATCCAAATAAAAAACACTAATAAATAAAGCCATAAAATATCTACAAAGTGCCAATAGATGGATGCTACTTCTACCGGTACGCTGCTGTAAGTTCTTCGCTTCCCGAAAAATGCTTTAATAAACATAACCATTAAAGCTATTACTCCGCCGATTACGTGTACCGCATGCAAACCGAAAATCACGTATAAGAACTGTCCTTCTCCGCTTCCCTTAAAAGTCACTCCGTCATTATTCCACAATTGCGTAAAACCGGCCCACTGCAGCAACACAAATAAAATACCCAGTATAAAAGTAGCGGCAATTAAAAGCCGGTATTGCTGCATCTCCCGTTGTTTAAAAGAACGTAAAGCCATTTGCACCGTTATGCTGCTCATCACTATCGCCGCCGTCGAGTACCAAAACATCACCGGCATTTTTACCGTAGTCCATGTAGCCTGGCTGCTTTTTACAATGTACGCACTGGTAAGCCCGGCAAACATCATGGCAATACTGCCTATAGCCACCCACATGGTAAATTTATGCGGGTGTGTTTTTTTTTGTTGTTGTGTTCCCACTATATCCATCACACTTTTTATTTTGAAAAACTATTTTGTTTAAAAAAATTCTTCGTTAATCATCCCTTCAAACTCGGCCTCTAACTTATTTTATCGAGCAACAGCGCCAGCAATACTACCGGCAAATAAATGTAACTGCCGAACATTACGCCTCTCGCCGATTTTACATCCATCTTTATAAACAACTTCACGCAGCGCATTATCATAAACACATTGGCCGCCAATACAATTATCAAACTTACCCAACCGCTCATAATTACAAAATCGAACTGCGGCCATACTGCATGTAACGATAATATTAAACCCACCGGCACCAGTAATACAGAATACATTATAGTTTGTAATGCCGTAAATTTTGTCGGGCCTTCATTTGCCGGCAATAATTTAAAGCCCGCATTGCTGTAATCCGTATGTGCTATCCATGCTATAGCCCAAAAATGCGGAAACTGCCAAAGAAACTGCAACGCAAACAATACCCATCCGCCCGTACTTAATTTATCATCGCCCGCCGCCCAACCAATTAAACAAGGCAACGCACCCGGTACCGCACCCATCAACACCGCTATGGAATTTACTTTCTTTAACGGCGTATAAATAAATGCGTACAAAAACAAACTGAACGCAGCAAGTCCTGCCGCAAGGCCGTTAAAAAAATACCATAAAATAAAAACACCCGACACACCAATCACGATAGCGAAAATCCAGCCCTCGGTTACACTCATTCTGCCCGAAGCAATGGGTCTTGTCGCCGTTCGCTTCATCATGGCATCGGTATTTTTTTCTACCGCCTGGTTAATGGCATTAGCACTGCCGGTTACCAGCATCCCGCCTGCAAAGAGCAACATAATCATCTTCCAATCATACTCCACAATACCCGGTGCCAGCAAATAACTTATAACACTGCTGAACACCACCATTATACTGAGCGAAGGTTTTATTAACTGTAAATAATCTTTAACCCGGCCCCATCCCGACCTTCCCCGAAGGGAAAGGCCACCATCACTCAGCCCCTGCTTATTCAAGTTGTCGTTTACCAATATAAATTCCTTTTATACTTTCGCTCTATCTTATTTCAAAAACCTTTTATCATATTTTTTCATCACTATCAAAAGCAATCCATACAATCGGGCTCTTCTTAAGTCCCCCTCAGGGGGATTTAGGGGGCTTTTAATGCTGGGTCTCATTCTCCCCAATCGGCTCCGTCTGCATAATAAATTCTCTTCCGTCTTTTCCGTAATCATAAGCCCAACGATGTACTTCAGGTATTTCACCCGGCCAGTTACCGTGACCCGGTCTTATCGGCGTTGTCCACTCCAATGTATTGGCACCCCACGGATTCGGTGTAGTTACTTTTCTTCCTTTAAATATGGAATAAAAGAAATTGAATACAAACATTAATTGTACCGCAAACACTACAATGGATACTATCGTAATCATTTGGTTCAGTTCCTGGAACTTATTAAACGAAACCCAAGGTGTTACATTTAAATAACGACGCGGCGAACCGGCCAAACCTTCATAGTGCATCGGCCAGAAAATTAAATATGCGCCAACCATCGTTACCCAAAAATGCAGGTAGCCCAATGTGTTGTTTAAATACCTGCCGAACATTTTCGGGAACCAATGATACACTCCGGCGAACATACCGAAGAAGGATGCCACACCCATTACTATATGGAAGTGCGCCACTACGAATTTTGTATCGTGTAAATGAATATCAATTGTTGAGTTACCTAAAAAAATACCGGTTAAACCGCCTGAAATAAATAAGCTTACAAAACCCAATGCGAATAAGGTGGCCGGCGTAAACCGAATATTGCCCCGCCATATAGTGGTAAGCCAGTTAAATACTTTAATGGCCGATGGTACCGCGATTAATAAAGTAAGTAATACAAAGACGGCTCCGAGGAAAGGATTCAATCCCGTTACAAACATATGATGCGCCCAAACCAAAAAGGCAAGAATACAAATAGCGAATAATGAACCCACCATGGCCATATAACCGAAGATCGGTTTGCGTGAATTCACCGAAAGTATTTCGGATACCATGCCCATGGCCGGCAACAGGATGATATACACTTCGGGGTGACCCAGAAACCAGAATAAATGCTGGAACAGGATAGCGCTTCCGCCTTCGTTGGGTAATATTTTACCCGCCACATAAATATCGCTCAGGTAAAAACTTGTACCGAGGTTTCTGTCGAACAATAATAATATAGCGCCTGATAATAAAACCGGGAATGATAATACACCCAATACAGCGGTAAAGAACATAGCCCACATCGTCAAAGGCATACGGGTCATGGTCATACCCTTTGTACGCATGTTGAGTATGGTAGTAATATAATTTAATCCGCCCAATAAAGAGGAAACGATAAACAACGCCATACTTATCAACCACAAATCCGTTCCGATCTTAGATCCGTCTCCCGCATCATGCAATGCACTCAGCGGCGGATACATCGTCCATCCGCCCGAAGCGGGACCGGTAGTTACAAATAAAGAAGAGATCATTACAACACTGGCCAAAAAGAAAAACCAGTAAGACAGCATATTTAAAAACGGTGAAGCCATATCTCTTGCACCAATTTGTAATGGAATAAGTAAGTTGGCGAATGTACCGCTCAGGCCCGCCGTTAATACAAAGAAAACCAACACGGTTCCGTGCATGGTAACCAACGCATAATAAAACTCGGGCTTTATTTGTCCGCCCGCGGCGTTCTTACCAAAAAATGTTTCCAGTATCGGAAAGTTTTGATCGGGAAAACCCAATTGCAAACGAAACAGTACGGAGAATAAACCGCCGATGATGGCCCATACAATACCGGTAATCAAAAATTGTTTTCCGATGGTTTTATGATCCATACTGAACACATACTTGCTGATAAAGGTCTCATGGTGCGCATGATGTTCATCATGATGTACCTCGTGGTGAGTGATCACCTCAGTCTGCACATTTATTGTTGCGTCGTTACTCATAAAAATATTTTTATACTCTTCTTTACAATATAGTTATTTGGTTGTAGCCATCTGTTCGCCGGGTGCTGTTGCCGCAGCAGCCGTAACTTTCGCGGCTGTTGTATCAACCGCGGGTTTATAATCCGGCGCTTTTTCCGGGAACACTACATAGTATTGCGGCTTACTCATTTTACCCGCCCACCATGCATCATATTCTTCCTGCGTATCTACTACAATAGTTCCCCGCATACCCGTATGGCCCTTACCGCACATTTGGTCGCAGGAAATTTCGTATACAAAATCAGGTCCGTACTTCTCCTGCATTTGCTTGGTAGTAAACTTAGGTGTAAACCACATAGTGGTAGGTGTACCGGGTACTGCGTCCATTTTCATTCTGAAATGAACCAATCCCACATCATGCAATACATCCTTCGCATTGATGATTAATTTCACGGGTTTGTTTACCACCAGGTGCATCGGTTCCGAACCCGGTACGTACACATCATCCATATTAGCGGAGTCTTCCCATATTTGACCAAGCGGATTATTTTTTCCCGGGTCTATATTCTTAAAATATTTTTTGCCCAATGTTTTATCAGCGCCGGGGTAGCGAAACTCCCAACCAAACTGGTACCCTGTTATTTCAATTTGTGCGGCATTTGCAGGAGCAGGGCCTGTAATGATTATCCAGTAGTAAATACCAAAACCAACCAATACAGTTAACACAATTGCCGGTATTACCGTCCAAATTAATTCTAACTTGGTGCTGTGTACAAAATAATAAGCTTTCCTGTTTTCCTTTTCCTGGTATTTGTAGGCAAACCAAAAAAGAAGAATTTGTGTAATTACAAATACAATACCTGTAATAGCAATGGTAATGTACAACATCAGGTCAATCTTTTCTCCGTGATTGGAAGCCGCTTCGCCCAATATTCTCCCTTTCAATCTTTCATTGCAGTAGTACACGCCTATCAAACCAACTACCAAAAAGACCAATAATAAAAAAGCATTAATACGATTAGCCTGTTTTCTTGACTCTTCTTCGCCGCGCAATATGGCTACATACTCACTGGCTTTGGCAATCTGGAAGGTAACCAGGAAACCAAGTGCCAAAATCGCTATTATGAAAATTGTTTGCATAAACTATTGTTCAGTTATTAATTATAAATATTCAGCCACATCCCGATTTATCGTCGGGACCCTCAAAGCGCAAGGCTCGCTTTTCGAAAAAAACTTTTTATGTAAGAACTGCTCTTTATTATCTATCAAGCTTTTCCTGAGCCTTCCGCCGATCGGCGGAGAGGTTGGAGGGGCTGCCTTACGTATGATGAATAATACTTTCTTTTACAAATGGATGATTCTTCGCCAGCAACGAGTTTTTGCTCAACACTCTTGCCGTTACAAACATGATCAATCCCACAAAACCTAACGCTATACCAAAATCGAGAAACATAACCGGTACATGCTTGGGCGATATAGCGGGATGAACCATCTGGAAAAAGTCCAGCCAATGCCCGAATATGATTAATACCGCCATTAATGTAATGGTAGTGTAATTTCTTTTACTTCCTCTACGCATTAATATTAACAAAGGAGCGAGGAAATTGATTATAAGATTCAGGAAAAAGATTCCGCGGTATACACCCTGCAATCTTGGTTTAAAGTAAATGGTTTCCTCCGGTATATTCGCATACCATATAAGCATGAACTGGGAATACCATAAATAAGTCCAGAATACGGAGAAAGCAAACATGAATTTTCCCAAATCATGTATATGCTCTTCATTAGTTAATTCCAGGTAACCCTGATTTTTCAGAAACACAACAAATAACAGGATAAGTGATACACCCGCAACCCAACTGCTGGCGAATGTGTACCAACTGAACATGGTACTGTACCAATGCGCATCAATACTCATTAACCAAAACCAGGGAATGGAAGACATCACCGTGAGTGCGAATATAATCATGTACATAGCCGCCCATACCGTGTTGTTCCAAATATATTTCTTCGCTTCTTCTTTTGTAGCCAACGGATTTTCGTCCAGCTTACGGCTCAGTTGACGCATTTTATATCCTAATAAATACCAGGCTATGATGGTAAAAACTGTCCAGCCTGCAAAGAAGCCTTTATTTAAAAAACCCGTTTTAGCTTTTAATACGGAATCCAGGTTTTTTGTATCAGTCCAATGATAAATAGAATGATTATCGCTGAATACGATAGCCAATAAAATAATGCCGCTGATTATACCAATAGGCAATACGCAGGCCGATATGGCTTCGGGTACCCTGCGAAAACTCATTTGCCATCCGCCCCAAGTCAACGTAGTAGCGCATATAAAAAACATGGAAGCATTTACGATTAATAAAAAGTAAACGCCGTTATGCAGTAGTGCGCCCCAGAACCTTGCTTGTTCATGTTGATCCTTGCTTGCACCATGCGTAATAAAAAGCATGATAACAGATAGTATACCGGCAGCCATCAATCCCACACTCCAGGTATTGTATCGCTTTGGTATTATAAATTGTTCCCTTATTGACATCAGTTTCTGTTTATTAAGTTCTTCAAATTATTTTTTTACAACTGCAGCCGGCGCCGTTACTGCACTGTCTTTAGCATTCGTGGCGGGTGCGGCGGGCCCTTGTTTCATTTTTATATAATGTATCACATCCCAACGCTGCTTGGTAGTAAGTTGCGATGCATAACTTCCCATTGCGTTTTTTCCGTAAGTAAGGGAATGAAACATCGTACCGTCTTTCATAGCAACATATTTTGCATCGCCAACTAATGCGGCAGGTTTTGCACTGTAAGGTCCTTCGCCGTCTTTATACAACGGTCCATTACCATCCAACTTGGCACCGTGGCATATTCCGCAGTTTACCAAATACATACGTTCCGCTTCTTTCATATCTACGGTTTCTCTTGCAACGGGGTTAATAATATCAGCGGATTGCGCATAGCCGGCTGAATCATTTTTTAATAAATAAGCAGCCATATCGCCCTGCGCCATTGTACCGGCTACCGGTGTATTATTATAAAATATTTTATGTCCCCTGTCACTTTCCGCCCTTGTAAATATGGCCGAATCTCTTTCTGCATAGGTTTCGTATGCACGGCTGTAAGCCATATCCGGCATATAGGTTCTGCCCGGCTCGCGGCGTACACCATTACAGCTTATTACCAGTACGGCGGTATAAACTATTCCCGTTATAATTATAATTTTTTTCATGCCCTGTCAATCCTCCGGGGAGGAATTTTTGATTTTAAAATTTTATGCCAATGCTTTTGCCTTCATTGCTTCTATGGCAGGTTCCTTTTTATCGTAGCGGCCAAGCCACCAACCTGTTTCTTTAAATTCCGTTTTTACATCTGCCGCACCAAGACTTTGCAAGAAAGCCATCGCTTCCGCTTCATTAGTTTTATCGGTACATTCTATCGCCATTACAAAAGTGTCGTCGGTAGAACGCGGATTAAAATGATCCTTTTTTACAAACGGAGCCAATTGACACAAATAACAAAAAGTAAGTACCATACCTACCGCTGCAAAAAGTACCGTCAACTCAAATGTAATAGGTATCCAGGCCGGTAAAGAGAAAAACGGTTTACCGCCAAAGTTCAACGGCCAGTCTGTAGTAAGCGCCCATGTAATAAAAAGCAACGCAGTAAGCGTACCGGATACAGCGTATATAAAACCGGCGGTATGCAAACTGGTATCTCTCAGTCCCATGGCTTTATCCAATCCGTGTATAGGAAAAGGAGTAAACACTTCATGAATTTTATAACCTGCTTTACGCGTTTTAGTTACAGCGGGAAATAAAACTTCCTCATCGTAAAAATTACCAACAATAAATTTTTGTATAGCCATATTTTAAGCTTTTAACTGTGAGCTTTCGGCTGCGAGCCTGATACTCAAAAACTTTTTCTCTTCTCTTTTTATTTCTTCATTCCAATAATGCATGCCTCGCATTTCCCCTTTGGGGGTCAGGGGGCCTATGCTCCGTGATCGTGTCCGTGATGTTGCGCGAACTCATCTACTTTTTCTTTATCTATCTTATCCATCTTCTCTTTATATGTCTCGCCGCTTCTTTTTAGTATATGCTTAATCTCCGCGATAGCGATTACAGGGAAAAATTTACTGAACAGGAAATAACAGGTAAAGAATAAACCGAACGTACCCATGTAAAAACCAACCTCCCAAACAGTAGGCGTATAATACGTACTCCAGGATGAAGGAAGATAATCACGATACACGGATGTAACGATGATTACAAAACGCTCAAACCACATACCGATATTTACAAGAATGGACATGAAAAAGGTTACCAATAAATTCCTTCTCATTTTCCTGATCCAGAAAATTTGCGGAGACAATACGTTACAACCCATCATCAACCAATAACTCCATCCGTAAGGACTGTTAAGGTTCAACCTGTTTTCTTTAAATGCAAACCACTCATAAGGTACATGGCTGTACCATGCCATAAACAATTCCGTTAAATATGCGATACCTACAATTGAACCTGTAAGAATAATTACTTTATTCATTACATCAATGTGCTCGATGGTAATATAATCTTCGAGGTTTAATACTTTCCTTGTTACCACCAACAGCGTTTGCACCATAGCGAAACCTGAGAAGATAGCGCCTGCTACGAAATAAGGAGGGAAGATGGTAGTATGCCAACCCGGTACGATAGAGGTAGCGAAGTCGAACGATACGATAGTATGAACTGATAATACAAGCGGCGTACTTAAACCGGCCAACACCAATGATAATGCTTCGTGGCGTTGCCAGTGTTTGGTGCTGCCCGTCCAGCCAAATGCGGTAAGACCGTAAAACATCTTTCTCCATTTTTCTTTCGCACGGTCGCGCAGCGTAGCCAAATCCGGTAATAAACCGCTGTACCAAAATAATAATGAAACGGTGAAATAAGTTGATATCGCAAATACGTCCCACAACAACGGCGAGTTAAAGTTAACCCACAACGGGCCTCTTGTATTAGCATAAGGAAGAACAAAGAATGCATCCCACACACGACCCATGTGCCAGATAGGAAACTGGCCGGCGCACATTACAGCAAAAATCGTCATCGCTTCCGCCGCACGGTTTACACCTGTTCTCCATCCTTGTCTGAATAATAATAAGATAGCGGAAATAAGCGTACCCGCATGACCGATACCTACCCACCATACGAAGTTTGTAATATCCCAACCCCAACCGATTGTTTTATTCAGGTTCCATTGACCCACACCGTAGGTAACTTCCATGCCTACGGAAATAATTCCGAAAATCAACAGCGCAACTGAAATAAGAAAGCCAATCCACCAGAGCCGTGAAGGCTTAGCTTCTACCGGCCGGCAAATATCTTCCGTTACCTGGTGATAATCTTTATTTCCTACTACCAGCGGCGGTCTTACTTGTGATTCGTATCTGAGTAATGACATATTATTTTGAGCTTTGAGCTGTTAGCTGCGGGCTAATAGCTTTTTGTTTTATTTATTCAATCAATTTTTTTCTTTTCTGTCGAGGCTCTTACTGATGAGCCGGCTCCGCTGCTTTTACTTCTTCTTTCTTTTCAGCACCTTCAGCCGCATGACCACCCTCATCGTGTCCGCCACCATGATCTTCAGGCACAATCATTTCATCCGTATTCCTGATTTTAGCCAAATAAGTAATATTGGGCAGCGTATGTATTTGTTCCAACACCGTAAATATTCTCAACGGGTTATCATGTCTTTCTTTTGCAATCCTGCTTTTCTCATCATGCACATTACCAAATACAATCGCTTCTGTAGGACAAGCAGTCATACAAGCTGTTTTGGCCGTACCGTCTCTTAATTCTTCACCGGCTTTTTTCGCATCCAATTTAGCAGACTGTAAACGCTGAACACAGAAAGAACATTTTTCTATTACACCTCTTGAACGAACGGTAACATCGGGGTTCAATACCATTCTTGTTAAGTCATCATTCATTTGCTCTACCACTTCATCTAATTTACCAACCAACTGCTGATCGCGGTTGTTGGGGAAGCTGTCGGCGCCGGTATAATCGGCCCAGTTAAAACGACGTACTTTATAAGGACAGTTGTTGGCACAATATCTTGTACCGATACAACGGTTATATGTCATTTGATTTAATCCTTCCGCACTGTGGTTGGTAGCTGCAACCGGGCAAACGTTTTCACAAGGTGCATTATCGCAATGCTGGCAAAGCATGGGTTGAAACACCACACCTTTTACATCATCGGGATTTTTTTCATCGCTTACAAAATAACGATCGATACGCAGCCAGTGCATATCATGATAACGGGCTACTTCTCTTTTACCAACAACAGGTACGTTATTCTCGGCATGACAGGCCACCACACAAGCGCCGCAGGAATTACAACTGTTCATGTCAATATTCATTCCCCACTTAATGCCGGGTTGCGAATGTGAACCATACAACGTTCCTCCGCCACGATAGTCATTTTTTCCTTCACCGTATTCGCCCGCCAGGTCATCACTAAATTCTTTGTATTGGTTAGGATATTTTATAAAAGAAGCCAATGAGGTTTCCCTCACCACTTCTTTACGATTCTCATACGAGTTATGAATCTGTGTTTGCGCTATTTTATATTTTGGTTTGTCAGATTTTTCAATCGTAACATTACCGTTATAATATTGTACCGCATCATCGGCATAAGAAGTAAACGGATATACATTTTGACCGGCGCCGGCACTTGCTTTCGCAAATTTTTCGCTGCGGCCATAACCAACCGCGATGGCGATGGTGTTACCGTTCATACCCGGGATTACCAATACAGGTAATTCTAAAACTTTATTACCAACAGTAACTTTTACTACCGGCTTTTCAGGATGGTATTCGTAATTATTATTTAATTTAATACCAAGCTCATTGGCCTTGGTCATGGATATCATAGCATAGTTATCCCAGGTAGCTTTTGTAATGGGATCGGGTAATTCCTGTAACCAGGGATTGCCTGCATGCTTACCCGTGCCGATAGAAACTTTTTGGTAAATAACCAACTCCGTATTACCGCCGGCTTTTTGCAAACCGATAGCAGCGGCAGCAACAGCTACAGCGCCACCATTATATGAACCGCCTGATACAGCAGAAGCCGCAACGGGAATAAATCCGTTTTGCAAAGCGGTATTAAATGCTTCTTCCGTTCCGCCCAACTTTCCTTTCCAGTATTCTTTAAAATAAGTTTCGTAATCTCTTGTATCGCCGGCCCATTTCAATAAAGCCGTTTGAAAATATCTTGTTTTGAAAAGCGGGTTGATAGTAGGTTGTAAGAAACTTACATGACCGGCTTTCGCTTCCGCATCGCCCCAACTTTCTAAGTAATGATGTGTCGGTATAATATAATTACACAACTCGGTTGTTTCATCCATTTTTTCGCCGAAGGAAACAGAGAGTTTTACTTTATTAATAGCGCTTCTGAATTTACCGGCATCATAAAAACTATATGCAGGATTGGCGCCGAAAATTAATAAAGCACCCACTTGACCTGCATCCATTTTTGCAACCAAGTCAGCCATTTCTTTATCATTACCCTTACGGTAATTTACCGGTACGCTCCAATCAATAGAAGTACCGTAAGCACCCAACTTACTGTTGATGGCATTTATAATTACCTGTACATTTTTATCATTGCTTCCGCAAACAACCAACGCTTTGCCGGCAGCTTTCAGTAAACTGTCCGCTACTTTTTTAATACCTGCCGCTAATTTCGCATCTGAAATAGAAGGAGCAGCTACTTCGCCGCCCAGAGCAGCATACAAAGCCATGGCTACTTTACCGGTCTCAGAAGGACGATGCGTAATTCTTTCATCCGCATTAGCGCCGGTCATACTCATTATACTTTCAAACTGGTAGTGCTTGCTCATCTTCATGGCCTTCTCATCTATCTTACGGCCTTTTGCATATGCTTTGGCAAATTCTACCGGGCTGAGCCATGTACCGAGGAAATCGGCGCCGAAGCTCACTATCACTTCTGCTTTATCAAAATGATAAGAAGGTATACTACGGTTACCGAATGAAGCTTCGTTGGCGGACAATATACCGCTATAGGAAACCTCATCGTATTGTATATGCTGCCCGTTGTATTTCGTTACAAAGGCATTGATAATATCTTTTGTGGTAGGAGAAGTAATGGTAGAAGTTAAAACAACGACGGATGAGCCGCCCAAACCGGCCATCGCATCGGCAATTGATTTATCTAATTTTTCAAAAGTCGGCACTTCTTCAAACTTGTCGCCGGTTTTATGCATCGGGTAGCGGTTACGATACATATCATATAAATCGAGCACCGAAGCCTGTACCTGCGCCGATGTGCCGCCGCCTGTATAGGATAACTCGTTGCCTTCAATTTTTATAGGACGACCGTCGCGAACTTTAGCGATAACGGGTAATACATCACCTTCGCTTACATAGGTAGTAGCATAATATTTTGCCGCGCCGGGTACTAAGTTCTCGGGACGATTAGCGAAGGGAATAATTTTTTTAACGGGTTGCTCGCAACTTGCAGCCATTGCAGCAGCGGCTGTACTGAAGCCAAGATATTTTAAGAAATCTCTGCGGGGAGTTTTTGCATCCAATAAACCATTGCCGTCCGTGTCTTCAAAAGGCAGCTCTTCACGAAACTCATCCTGAGCCTGCTTTTTAAAGTTTTCTTCATCATTTAACTCGCCGAAACTTTGCCAGTATTTATTTATCATAATAAACCCCAACCCCTAAAGGGGCTTTTAGATTCTGAACTCTGTAATAGCCTTCTTACTATTACACAAAACAAAAATTCAGAACAGGTTAAAAAATAATTTCAATTTTATATATGCTTCCCTAACACCCCTTTAGGGGATGGGGGTTTTTAATAGTGACATTTCTGACACTCCAATCCGCCGATATCTTTCACTTTAATACTATCCATTTTACCGGATTTAAAGTCATTGTGAAATTTCTCGTAAATGCTGTAAAATTTATTGCCGCCTGAACTGTCGCTGTAATTAAAGTTTACGTTTGATTGACGGTGACAGTTAATACACCAGCCCATACTTAATTCAGATACCTGTTTTACTTCATCCATCTCCTGAATATTACCATGACAGCTCTGGCACTGTACCTTACCGGCTCTTGTATGCTGCGAGTGATTGAAATAAACGTGATCGGGAAGGTTATGAATTTTTACCCAGGGAACCGCATTCTTAATCATGGACGGATCCCAAGCATTCGCATTAGCAGGGTCGAAACCCGCCGCTTTGTACAACTTGGCTATTTCCTGCGTACCGTTTATTTTATTACCGTTCGCATCTGTCAGTTCAGGGCCTTTTTCGTATGTCTGAATAGACTTATGACAGTTCATACAAACATTAACGGAAGGCACGGTGGCGCTTTTACTTTCAAACGCATTGCCGTGACAGTATAAACAACTGATTTGATTAATACCCGCATGTACTTTATGCGAGTAATAGATAGGTTGTTCGGGTTGATAATCTGTTTGACGACCCAAGGCAATAGCGCCTTTAGTAACAAAGAAACCGCCTACAATAAAGAAAACCATCGCACTCATGGCCAAGTAAACTTTATTACGGTAAAAAGGAACCGGTTCGGGACGAAGAATACCTTCTTTATCATCGCTCAGCTTTTTAAGGTTGCTGTTCACCTGCATTAATATTAAAGCAATGATGGCGAGAACAAGAGAGAGAATACCGAAGATGATCCAATTTTTGTTACCTGAATCATCTGTAGAAGGACCTCCGAGGGGTTTTACAGGGCCATTGGGGCCTTCGGCATATTTAACAGCTATATAATTAAATATAGCATCTATTTCCTGATCTTTAAGCGAGGGAAAAGATGTCATTAGTGATCCGCCGTATTCGCCTTTGAGTGATATATAATACGGATCTGTTGTAGCCAAAGCACTTGCATTCCTAATCCAGTTATATACATTCTTAACATCACCGCCATATTTTTCCTTTTCTATAACTCCACCCAGAGCGGGACCGGTTACAGCCTTAAAAACATTGTGACAACTGGCACAATTTGCCTGAAACAACGCTTTACCATCCTGTGCGTTTATATTTACAACAGAAAAAACAAAAAAAGAAGCGAAGAACAGCAGTATTTTCTTTGTAATTGGTTTATTGGAAATCATATACTCATTTAGCTAATAAAAATGTGGATAAAAACCTTATACGGCTGCAAAAATAAGTCAGGAAGTTAACAAAACGACAACACATCCAACTTTTTTTTGAGCCTTTACCAGCCTGCGTTTCAGCGCATTGAAAGCACATTGTGGAGTGATTCAATAAATTTTTGTCATATAAAAGTAAACAAGAGCAGCTTGCTATTTTTATATAGAGTATAATAGTTGTTTTACCCGATATTTGCGGCTCGCAAATTTTCACCTGCTCCCAACAAAAACTATGCATGCTTGAAAAGCTGAAAAAGAAATGGAAAGTAAGCGGTACGCAACTGCTGCTGATTCTTTGTGTATTTGCCGTTACAGGTACTACTACCGCTTATGTATCCAAGGCTATTACCGGTTGGGTGGGCTTAACTTCCGAATCACCATTACTATGGAGAGCATTGCTGAGAGCCTTCGTACTTATTTTCGGTTACCAGGTAATTATATTATTGGTAGCCATTCCTTTCGGCCAGTTTTCTTTTTTCTTTAATTATGAAAAAAAGATTTTGCGCCGTTTGGGGTTATTAAAAAAACTTCCGCGGGCAGCCGGTGATAGTGAATCGAAGGCCGCTATCAATATTGCCATCTTTGCATCAGGCGCCGGTTCCAATGCGCAAAAGATTATTGATCATTTTAAAACATCCGCTTCTGCCGGTAAAATAGCATTGATAGTAAGCAACAAACCTGCTGCCGGTGTATTGCAAATAGCCGCCAAAGAAAATATACCGACACTCATTATTGAAAAAGAAAAATTTTTTACCGGCAATGCGTATGCAGATGAATTAAAAGAAAAGCAAATTGATTTTATTGTACTCGCCGGTTTTTTATGGAAGGTACCGACTGCATTAATAAACGCTTACCCGAAAAAGATTATCAATATTCACCCGGCGCTGCTGCCCAAGTACGGCGGCAAAGGCATGTACGGGCATTTTGTACACGAAGCTGTAATAGCCAATCAAGAAAAAGAAAGCGGCATCACCATTCATTATGTAGATGAGCTCTATGATCACGGGCAAATTATTTTTCAAACATCTTTTTTATTGAAAGAAAATGAAACGGCCGAAAGCCTTGCCGCCCGGATACATGAACTGGAGCATTTGCATTTTTCGAGAGTGGTGGAAGAGGTAATAGCGGGTAAATAACCGTTGAGAAAATATTTTAACACCATTTGAACGAGTACTTTAATTTT
>CAVZXS010000018.1:0-18714 GCA_963779325.1 uncultured Bacteroidota bacterium
TTTGATCCCTTTGTTAGGATTTTCATTCGCCTTCTTTAAACCGTAATATGCCATGATTCTGTTTTCACCGGTCATGGGTACTATATCAGCAGCAATGGCTGTCGCCAGCAAATCAATATTTTCAAAAATAAATTCATCGGGCAGGTTTAATTTTTCTGCCAATGCAGATATTAATTTAAAGCCCACACCGCAACCGCACAGTTCTTTATAAGGATAATTACAATCTGTTTGTTTGGGATTAAGAATAGCAATGGCAGGCGGCAACTCTGCATCGGGTAAATGATGGTCGCAAACTATAAAATCAATACTTAATTCTTTTGCATAAGTAATTAAATCAACAGACTTGATACCGCAGTCGAGTGAAATGATTAGTGTAAAATTATTTTCTTTGGCAAAATCAATTCCCGCTTTACTTACTCCATAGCCTTCGCGGTAGCGGTGGGGTATATAAAAATCTAAATTGGAATGTATTTTTTTCAGGAACTGATACATACACGCTACGGAAGTAGTACCGTCTACATCGTAATCGCCAAACACTAAAATTTTTTCCTGTTGTTCAATAGCTGCAATAATTCTTTCCGTCGCTTTGTCCATGTCTTTCATCAGCCACGGGCTGTGCAGGTCGGTCAACTGGGGTCTGAAATAGTTTTTGGCTTCATCAAATGAAACGATTCCGCGTTGCGCCAATATTTGACAAATGACGGGATGTATTTTTAATGATTGTTGCAGCGTATCAACAATAGCCGGGTCGGCTGATAATATTTTCCATCTTTTTTCCATTTACCAAATCTGCGAATATTTTGTTGAGCTGTTTTTTTGCCGGGTTTAACTTGTTGCTTAGTATTTTCTGTCAACCACATAGTTTACCAAATCAAGAAGCCCCGTTCTTATTTCACCGTCCGGGAAAGACTGAAGAACGGCAATCGCTTCCTGTTTGTATTCATTCATTTTTTTTACTGCGTATTCTATACCGCCTGCTTCCTGTACTTTGTCCAGCACAAACTTTATTTTTTCTTTATCCTTATTATTATTTTTTACTATGTAAATAATCTTACGCCGGGTTACAGGGTCAATATTGTTTAAAGTATAAATAAGCGGAAGTGTCAACTTTTTTTCTTTTATATCATTGCCGGTCGGTTTACCCACATTATCATTGGCATAATCAAACAGGTCGTCTTTAATTTGAAAAGCAACCCCCGTTTTCTCTCCAAACAATCTCAGTTTTTCAGTGGTGGCTTCATCTTTACTTGTACTCCAGGCGCCGGCGCCGCAGGCCGATGCCAATAAAGAAGCAGTTTTGTTTTTTATAATATCAAAGTAAATATCTTCTTTAAGATTGAGCTTTCGGGCTTTTTCTAATTGAAGCAGCTCGCCTTCGCTCATTTTTCTTACCGCATCAGAAAGAATGTGCAGTATTTTATAATCGTTATTATCGAGAGATAATAAAAGCCCCTTTGCCAGCAGGTAATCGCCTATCAAAACCGAGGCTTTTGTTTTCCATAAAGCGTAAACTGAAAAAAAGCCCCTTCTTTCCATCGAGTCGTCCACTACGTCATCATGAATCAGGGTTGCAGTATGCAGCATTTCTACCAGCGAGGCGGCCCGGTATGTAGAATCATTTATCTCGCCGCAAAGTTTGGCCGACAAAAAAACGAACATAGGTCGCAGTTGCTTCCCTTTTCTCTTTACCATAAACCGGGTTATATGGTCCAGTAGCGGGGCCTTGCTGCGAATAGCCTCTTTGAACTTTACTTCAAAGTTTTTGAGTTCATCTCTTATTAAATGACAGGCAGTTGCATGGGTTTTAAGGCTGACAAGATACGTATCCAAAATTTAATTAGGCCGCAATGCAACGAAAGTATACCTTTAATTGACTAAGTATCAAAAATATAAGGCAGGAAAATTACCAAATAATTAATATAAAAATTTGGTAATTGATCGTCAATATATATTTTTGCTATTGTTTAGGACACTATTTCTCGTTTTCAAAAAATTTAATTCTTAGTTATGGCAAGCAAAAAGTACATTTTTTTATTGGGCATACTGTGCCTGATTATGTCTTCGGCCTATTCCCAAGTTGGAATAAGAGGTTACGAAGATTCTTCAATGATCCCCGGTAAGAGGATGCCTCAGCATACTGAATTCATGAAAGGGGCTTATAATTTCCCCGCAAAACCCCGTAATATGTGGGAAGTTGGTATTGGTGTTGGTGCATTTACCGTAAGCGGTGATGTACCTGCAAGAGTACCGACACCGGGCTTTACGGTACACGTACGTAAAGCATTCGGTTATATATTCTCTATGCGCTTGCAATATATGTATGGTATCGGTAAGGGTCAGCATTGGTTAACTTCTGAAAATTATGCTAAGAACTCCGCCTGGACTTCAAACGGCTATTCTGCTCCGTACAGAACTAATAGCGGTCAAATAGTATCTCAACAAACACTTAACGGCGGACCCAATGCTCCGCTGGAGCCTATTTTTTACAACTATAAGACCAAGGTTCAGGATTTGAGTCTTCAGGGTATAGTTACTTTGAATCAATTACGTTTTCATAAGTCAAATACCGGCTTCAATGTATACGGTATTGCCGGTGTAGGCGCTTCTATCTATGATACGAGGGTAAATGCTTTAAATGGCAGTGGTGTTAAATACAGCTATACCGGTATCAATTCAGCCGATCATAAAAATCGTCGCGCCAAGGTGAAAGCCATTCGGGCTTTGCAGGATAAGACCTACGAAACGCCTGCTGAAAATCATGGTGTACGTCGTCCTAAATTGTTTGGTAATACATTGAAGCCTTCTGCTACCGTTGGTATGGGTATGGCTTTCAAATTGAGCCGCCGATTCAATATATCTATCGAAGATCGCCACACATTCATCAAGGATGACTTATTAGATGGTCAGCGCTGGCAAGAGCATGCTTGGGGTGATGCCGCTCAAACCCGTGATTTCGATTCTTATAATAACCTTACTGTTGGACTTAACTTTAATATAGGCGCTAAATCTACTGAACCTTTATGGTGGCAAAATCCGTTGGATTATGCTTACCAGGAAATGCGCAATCCAAAGTTGATGAATATTCCTAAGCCGGTATTGCCTGATGCGGATGCTGATGGTGTTACAGATCAGTTTGACCAAGAGCAAACACCTGCAGGTTGTCCTGTTGACAGTCATGGTGTAAGCTTAGATACTGATGGTGACGGTGTTCCGGATTGTAAGGATAAACAAAAAGTGACTCCTACTGAATGCCAGCCGGTAGATGCTGATGGCGTGGGTAAATGCCCTGAGCCTGAGTGCTGCAAGAATATGGTTGCCGGTCAAGGTGCATGTTGTGTAGCTCTTGGAGATTTGCCAAGTGTTAGCTTCGGAGGAAAAACAGTTAAGTTGAGCGATGATGCTAAAGCTGTATTGGCTACTGTAGCTGCTAAAATGCGTAATAACGCTGATTGTAAAGTAGCTGTAGTTGGTTATTGCTCATCTGATAAGAGAGAGCAGCAATTAAGCTGGGATAGAGTAAATGCTGTAATCAGCCACTTGGTAGAGAAAGAGGGTATCAGCGATAGCCGTTTTATCTTCCAATACGGTGCTGAAGGCGGCGATTGCAATACAGTTGATCTGAAATGCGGTGATGGTATAGAAGGTCCTAACACAGTGCCTGCTCCGCATCCGAACTTGCGTAAGAATTAATTTAGATACTTTTTGCCCAAAGAGCCTCCTGATTTATCGGGAGGCTCTTTTATATTTAGAGGGCTTTACAGAAACCTTAACGGCATAATTTTGGCCGCCTGCTTTTTTTGCCAAACTTTTGCCTGAATCACTTAACTTCGCAGGCCTTTATGAGAATACTAATTTCTATATTACTGATTACAATGCTGGCCGGGTGCGGCGGCATCAATAAGATTTTAAAAAGCAAGGACGCCGCTTACAAGCTGCGTATGGCCGAGCAATATTTTGTAAAAAAGAAATATGCGTTCGCCCAGGCTCTTTACGAGGACGTAATGCCCAACTATGTAAACTCGCCTGCTGAGTTTCAGGATATTTATTATAAATACGCTTATTGCGCCTGGAATCAAAAGGATTACCTGAATGCGGAGAACCTTTTTAAATCCTTTTTGGAGCGTTTTCCCAACAGTCCCAAGGCAGAGGAAATGGATTATATGAGAGCTTTTTCGTTCTATAAGCAATCGCCCAAAGCTGAACTGGACCAAACCAATACCATTAAGACCATCGGCATGATGCAGGCCTTTATCAATAATCACCCGGGGTCAGAAAGAATAAAGGATGCCAATAATATTATAGATATTTGCAGAGCGAAGCTGGAAGTAAAGGAATATAAAAGCGCCCAATTATATTTTGACATCGGGCAGTTTAGGGCGGCGGGTGTTGCGTTTGCGGGTTTGCTAAACAATTATCCCGAGTCGGCCAGGGCCGATGAATACAAGCTGCTGACCATAAAATCGTTTTACCGTTACGCGGAGTTGAGTATTGATGAGAAAAAAGAAGAACGGTTCGAAAGTGTAATAAAAGAGTGTAATGATTTTTTAGACCGCTTCCCCGACAGTAAATTCCTGAGCGAAGCAGAACGATATATAACATTAAGTACTAACAATATTAAAAATTTAACCAATGAGCAGAATAAGACGCCAGCATAGCGCCAATACTACCAATACGGTAGAGACACGCAACCTGAACGACCTGAAACTTAAAACAGGTAATGTGTATGAATCAATTGCCGTGGTAGGCAAAAGAGCCAACCAGATCAATATCTCTTTAAGAGAGGAATTGCATAATAAACTGGAAGAATTTGCAAGTCATACAGACAGCCTTGAAGAAATTCATGAAAACAAGGAGCAAATTGAAATAAGCCGCGCATACGAAAGAATGCCCAACCCGGCTTTGTTGGCCACGCAGGAGTTTTTAGATGATAAAATCTACTTCCGTAAAGCAGAAGACAATCTTTTCAGTTAATAACTGAAGGATTAGAATTAAATAAATAATTTAGCGGTCGGTATTTACCGGTCGCTTTTGTTTTCTATAGCGGTGCTTACTTATTTTATCAAATTGATTTAATATGCTCCGGGGAAAAAAAATATTATTGGGAATTACAGGCAGTATAGCTGCTTATAAATCTATTTTTCTGATAAGGCTGCTGGTAAAAGAAGGAGCCGAAGTAAAAGTAATTATTACGCCTTCCGCCAAAGATTTTGTTTCAAAACTTACACTCTCTACGCTTTCTAAAAACCCGGTGCTTGAAGATTTGTTTAACGAAGAAAGCTGGAGTAATCATGTAATGCTGGGAAGATGGGCCGACGTGATGGTAATGGCGCCGCTTAGCTGCAACACATTGGCAAAAATGGCCACGGGCTTGTGCGATAATTTACTCATGGCAACTTATCTTTCCGCCACTTGCCCCGTAGTAGCAGCGCCGGCAATGGATGAAGACATGTGGCATCATCCGACTACAAAAGAAAATCTTGCCCGCATTGAATCTTTCGGAAATAAAATAATACCCGTAGAAAAAGGAGAGCTTGCCAGCGGTTTGTACGGAGACGGAAGAATGGCCGAACCCGAAACGATAGTTCAGTTTATTAAAGACAATTTTTTTTTGACCCAAACATTAACGGGTAAAAAGATTTTTGTTTCCGCCGGTCCCACATACGAACCGATTGATCCCGTACGTTTCATTGGTAATCATTCCAGCGGTAAAATGGGACTGGCCATTGCCCGGGAATTATACAACCGGGGCGGGGATGTGACTCTGGTAATGGGTCCGGGACAAATTAATTTACCTGAAAACGGAATTAAAATAGTACGGGTAGGGACGGCCGATGAAATGTACAATGCCTGTACAAAATTATTTGCAGATACTGATGTGGCAGTAATGGCCGCCGCCGTAGCGGATTATACACCCGCGGTAAAGGCGAGTGAAAAAGTTAAAAAAACGCAGGATACCATTACCGTTGAATTGACAAAGACAAAAGATATTTTGAAAAGCCTGGGTGACGTAAAGAAAAACAACCAGATATTGGTAGGTTTCGCACTGGAAACAAATAATGAACGGGAATACGCATTGAATAAATTGAAAAGCAAAAATGCCGACATGATTGTGTTGAACTCGTTGCAGGATGCAGGTGCCGGTTTTGGAAAGGACACCAATAGGATTACGATTTTTGACAAGAGCGGAAAAGAGTTTTTGTTTGATACTAAAACAAAAACAGAAGTAGCGAAGGATATCACCGACACCATTATAAGTTTATATTATGCTTAAAAAGATATTCGCATTTATTTTTTTTATTGCAAGCGCACAGTACCTGCAGGCGCAGGAATTGCAGGCCCGTGTTACCGTACTTGCCAACCGGATAAGCACGCAGGTCGATAAAAAAATATTTCAAACACTGCAAAGTACTTTAACAAATTTTCTTAATAACCGTAAATGGACACCCGACGGATTTCAACCCGGTGAGAAAATTAAATGCAGCTTTCTCATTAATCTTTCCAAAGAAGAAGGACAAAATGTTTACAAAGCATCATTAACTGTACAGGCTGCAAGACCGGTGTATAATTCTACTTACGAATCGCCCATTGTAAATTTCCAGGATGAGAACCTCGCTTTTCGTTACCAGGAATTTCAACCTATTGAGTTTAACGAGAATCGTGTACAGGGCAACGACCCGGTGGCATCCAATCTTACCGCGGTATTGGCTTACTATGTATATATCATATTGGGAATGGATTATGATTCATTCTCGCCCCGCGGCGGCGATGCCTATTTTCAAAAAGCATGGAATATAGTTAACAATGCACCGGAAAACAGCAGCATAACCGGCTGGAAACCTTTTGACGGTTTGCGTAACAGGTATTTTTTAGCGGAGAATTTAAATAATAACCGGTTTACTTTAATACATGATGCTATTCACGCTTATTACCGCGTAGGTTTTGATTTGATGTACGAGAATGAAGACGCTGCCAGAGCGGGTGTATTAAACAGTCTTAATTTTTTAAGCAGTTTGAATAAGGATAATCCCAACTCCATGCTTATTCAATTTTTCTTTTTAGGAAAAAGCAATGAACTGGTAAAAATGTTCAGCAAAGCCGACCCGGATACTAAAGCAAGGGCCAGGGAATTGCTGGTACAATTAGATATAACCAATACAGCAGCTTATAAAGAATTAAAATGAATCATTCCTTCCTGAAAATTTTCTTACTCCTCGTCGTTGTGCTCAGCGGTTGCAATAAAAAAGAAAGCCTGCCCAAAGATGTTTTGCAACCGGAGAAAATGGAAGATGTGCTGTGGGATATGAGTCTTGCCGATGAGTTTGTGGTGAATTATGTAATGAAGGATTCGACGCTTAACAAAAAAATCGAAAGCACCAAACGCTACCGGCAAATTTTTACTATACATAAAACAAACCTTGAAGAATTTAAAAAGAGTTTGCAGTTTTATGAAAGCCATCCCGTGCTGTTCAAGCCTGTTCTTGATTCATTGGGTGCAAGACAACAAACCGATATGGCCGAATTGTACGGTCCGAAAAAACCCGTTCCTGCAAAGATTGACAGTGTAAAGAACAGTAAGGCAGACAGTATCCGCAAAGCTGATACATCAAAACCATTTTTTTTGAAGAAGGCATTGGAAAGAAGAAAATCATTGGGCAGTAAATAATTTTTCTTCCGCTAATACCGAATCATCATTTAAAGCAGCCTTCCGTCAATTCAGGTATAAATTATAAATCAATTTGGTATAACTTTAATGTGTTGTGCTATTGTATCCTCCGGATATGCGATCATTTTTTTAGATTGCTCTGCGAATTCTCATTTTCTCCGGTTCTCAGCGATTTATTTTTTAATCGCTGAGAAAGTGAGAGCACAGAGGTTTTCACTGAGAAAGCATTCTCAATTCTGATCATTCATCTTTTTAATAGTACAACACGTTAACTTTATACTTTCTCATTCTATTTTAAATTTTTGTATGAAAAAAGTTGTGACAAACGCACAAGCTGCTCTGCATGATATTAGAGACGGTGCGGTATTGATGCTTGGAGGTTTTGGATTATGCGGCATTCCCGAAAATTGTATAGCCGCATTGGTAAAAATGGGTGTCAAAAACCTTACATGCATATCAAACAATGCCGGTGTAGATGATTTTGGTATCGGCCTCATGCTGAAACAGAAACTGGTAAAAAAAATGATCTCATCGTATGTAGGTGAGAATGCAGAATTTGAAAGACAACTATTGAGCGGCGAGTTGGAAGTAGAACTGATACCGCAGGGTACATTGGCTACACGCTGTATGGCCGCGGGTTACGGTATGCCCGCTATATTTACTCCCGCCGGTGTGGGCACCGAAGTAGCAGCCGGAAAAGAAACACGAAATTTTAACGGCAAAGATTATTTAATGGAATATGCTTTTGATGCGGACTTTGCCATTGTAAAAGCCTGGAAAGGCGATACGGAAGGAAATTTAATTTATAAAGAGACGGCGAGAAATTTTAACCCGCTGATGGCTATGGCCGGTAAAATAACAATAGCGGAAGTAGAAGAATTGGTACCTGCCGGCGAACTGGATGCGAATTTTATTCATACACCCGGCATTTATGTGCATCGTATTTTTCAGGGAACAAATTATGAGAAGAGGATTGAGCAGCGGACTATTAGAACCCCCTCCGCCCCCTAAAGGGGGGAACTTACGAACAGCATAATTAGTACAGCAACTTCTTTATGTTTTATAATTATAATGCTGCATAAAATAAATTATTCACTTCAATCTAAAACTCCCCTTTAGGGGTTGGGGGTATGGTATGGCACTTACAAAAGAACAATTAGCGCAACGCATTGCCCGCGAATTAAAAGACGGTTACTATGTAAACCTGGGCATCGGTATTCCTACATTGGTAGCCAATTATATACCGGCGGGTATTGATGTGGTACTGCAAAGCGAAAACGGTTTGTTGGGCATTGGTCCTTTCCCTTTCGAGGGTGAAGAAGACCCCGACCTGATTAATGCGGGCAAACAAACCATCACGACCATTAAGGGCTCGGCATTCTTCGACTCTGCCATGAGTTTTGGAATGATACGAGCCGGCAAAGTAGACCTTACTGTACTCGGCGCTATGGAAGTAAGCGAAACGGGTGATATAGCCAATTGGAAAATACCGGGTAAAATGGTAAAAGGAATGGGCGGCGCCATGGATCTTGTTGCAGCTGCAAAAAATATTATCGTGGCCATGATGCACACCAACCCGAAAGGTGAATCAAAATTATTACCGGCATGTACATTGCCGTTAACCGGTATCCGGTGTGTAAAAAAAATTGTAACTGATTTGGCGGTATTGGAAATTACTCCCCAAGGTTTTAAATTATTGGAAAGAGCGCCGGGTGTTTCGGTAGAGGAAATAAAATTAAAAACGACGGGAAAGCTTGTTGTTGAAGGAGAGATTCCGGAGATGGAGTTCTGAAGGAGGTCAGAGGTCAGATAAATTTTTTATAAACAAGTTATGATAAAAAAACTAACAGGTTTAAGACTAAATTTTATTTTGAAGTGCTGCGAAAGCCCGAAGGGCTGATATTATTATAGAAGAATGTAAATTAGAAGTGGACAAACCCCGAAGGGGTGACATTTTTAAACAACCTAAAACCCTTGTCATGCCGGGAACATTTTCACAAATCTACGTACAGATTGTTTTTGCAGTAAAAGGCAGAGAAAATTTAATCAGTAATGCATGGAAAACAGAATTGCACAAATATATTGCAGGTACTATTAAAGGAAAAAAACAAAAACCGATCATAGTAAATGGTATGCCCGATCACATACATGCCTTTATCGGCTTGCGTCCCGCTATGGCTATTTCAGATTTAGTCAGAGATATAAAAAATAATTCATCAACCTTTATTAATAATCGCAAGCTAGCAAATGGAAATTTTGCGTGGCAGGAAGGATATGGGGCCTTTTCATATTCTCACTCACATATTGGAAAAGTGTACGACTATATCCTCAACCAAGAAAAGCATCATCAAAAGAAGACCTTCAGGCAGGAGTATCTTAATTTTCTAAAGAAATTTGAGGTAGAGTATGATGAAAAATTCCTGTTTGAGTGGTACGATTAGTTGCTGCTAAATTATTCTATCACCCCTTTGGGGTTCTGTTCACTTTCTTATTTAATGTTTCTATAATCATTGCACCCCTTCGGGGTTATTATAGTGAGGCTGATAACTTAATAATCAGGACAATGATAATTGTATAGCACTTCAAAAGAAGAATTAGTTGGATTTAAATGTCTTTACCTTGGGGTTCGACTTGGCTATGAAAATTTTTAAAGAAGCAGCTCGTTTTCCTAAAGAAGAAAAATATTCATTGACTGATCAAATTATCAGATCGTCACGATCTGTTAGCGCAAATATTGCCGAAGGGCGGGGCAGGCGTATCTATGTAAATGAATTTAAGAAACACCTTGTATATGCAATGGGTTCGTTGGAAGAAACAAAGGTGTGGTTACTCTTTGCAAAAGAACGTAAATATATTACCGAAGAAACTTTTCCGAACTGAATAAAGACTTCGATGACTTGGGTGCGAAACTGTATACCCTATACAATACTTGGAAAACTTTTTGAAGTGTTAAGTAAGGCTTCTTCAGAAGCTATAACCTAAGTTCGAAACTGTAAACATTTTACAATTCTCGGAAACATTCCGACTTCTGACCTCCGACCTCTGTTTTTAATCAATCATGTACGAAACTGTAATCCCTTTACAACTCGGAGAAACATTCCGACTTCTGACCTCCGACCTCTGATCTCCATCCTCCCTCAATCGACCAAATTATTCTTCACCGCGAAAAAAACCAAACCTGCTGTATTCTTACTGCCGAAACGCTCCATCAGCCTGTCTTTAATGGCTTCTACGGTGCGGGGACTGATTTCCATTTTCTGCGCTATCTCGGCTGCGGTAAATTCCATGCAAATAAAACGGATTACGTCTCTTTCTTTATCATTCAGTGTGACCTCGTTGTTGAGCGACGGTACAATCTTGGCTCTGGCATGCGAACGTTTTAATAAAATACGGTTGACGAAGGTATTGAGGTAATAACCTTTTTCGTGTACATCCATAATGGCGCGGCGTATTTCCTGCGGTTCCGAATTTTTCAGTAAGTAGGAATTGGCGCCATTCTCCATCATATGAAAAACAAAACGCTCATCCTCGTACATACTCAGTACGATTACTTTTATAGAAGGAAAATTTTTGCTGACCAATCTTGTAGCTTCTATACCGTCTTTACCGGGCATACGCAAATCCATCAGCACTACATCGGGTTGTGCTTCTTCCAAACCGGCAAGCAGTTCGTCGCCGTTCTCGGCTTCCAGTACAAATTTTAAATTGGCAAAAGGCCGCAAAGAAAGGATAACGCCCTTGCGGAATATTTTGTGGTCGTCAGCTATGGCAACTTTTATTACATTCATGGTTATTCAGATATTATAGGGTGTTTCAGTAAAGTTAGTTAAAATATATCACCTAAGACGCCCCCTTCCCCTAAAGGACGAATCAAATTTGCCCCCATCCCCTAAAGGGGTGTTCGGTTTTTAAAGTTTGATAATATCTATCGTCTCAGAAATTATCAATTTTAAACTTTAATACTCCCCTTTAGGGGATGGGGGCGTCGTTGTGGGCGTCGTGGCTTTTAAAACTCCACATCTTTATCTATTTCAATTGTTGTCTTATAATAAGTTTGCGATACATCTTTATCAAAAGTGATATTGCCTTTCAGTAAATTAATACGGCTGGTAATATTTTTAAGACCCAGTCCCACATTGCCTTTGTTCAGTTTTTCAAAATCGGACTGAACAATACCGCGGCCGTCGTGGTGAATGCGCAGGTAAAACTTACCGTTCATGATGTTTTGGGTAAAATGAATAAAGCTGCTGCCGCTGTGTTTCAGTATATTATTCAGCAGTTCCTGCGCTATACGAAAGATCACTAATTCCTTATCGGGTTTCAAACGGTCGCGGTAATCGTGAAAACGGCAACTGGCATTAATAACACCACTGCCCGTTATTTTCTGGCACAAGTCATTGATGGCGCTTTCCAAACCGAAGTTTTTGAGTGTGGGTGGCATCAGGCTGTGGCTGATATTGCGCACCAATTGTATGGTATCATCCAATATTTGGCGGGCCTGGTAAATGCTTTGCAGTTGGGTGGCCTTGTCCTGGTTTACTAAGTTTTCGGTAAGGTACAGGCGGCAGGTAGCCAGCAGCGGGCCGGCGTCATCGTGCAGGTCGGCGGCCAGGCGCTGGCGTTCTTCCTCCTGCATTTTTATACTGGCATCCAGCATCATTTTTTGCTGGTCTATCTCCATTTGTTTAATGGTAAGGTTCAGGCTGTTGGTTTTGCGCTGGTGAAAAACCAAAAAGAAAATGATGCCGCCTACCAGTAAGCACATACCGATGGTACCTAATATAAGTACAACGGTGGTATTGGCTCCTGATAATTGTAAAAAAAACATAATGATTAAGTGGTGGTAGGGTGGTTTAGTGGCGGTTATTTATAATCAAGATCGGGTAATTTTTGCTCTTGCTTTTTAAAACTTTTTTTTGCATAAACAATAACAGCAATACCGAAAAGAATATTTTTTATGATATCAAAAAAATAAGAAATAAACCAGTATTTTTCTACCTGCTCATCAGAAAGATTGTTCGCTAGAATATAAAAAAAGAAAGAGCTGGCTAAATAAAAGATAATACCGGTAATAATCAAAAAAAAATAATTTTTCTTTCCATCATGTTGTTCGGAATATTTGAAATGTTCATACAAATAGTAAAAAGTATAAATAAATATCAATATGGTTTCTACACCAATGGGGATTGTATCTAAGCGTAGTAATTTAAAATTGATGTAATATATGATTTGGAACAAATAAAAAAATAGTGAAGCAATTAAAATTATTTTTTTAAAGCTTTTATTTTTTATATTGATGAGAAGTATAATCGCATAAAATGAGTACTCAAAAAAAGTATATAAATTGAAAACTATTTTTCTATAGCTTATGGGCAGGAATATATCTATATAGAGCAAGATAAAAGCAACTATTGAACATAGAAATAGGATGATGAACGTTTTTTGAGAAAGGACTTTTTTATTAAAAAGCAATATCAAAAATGCTGGCAGCAAATAGGAGTAGTACAATATATATGGAAAAAGTTTTTCTATAACCTTGGATTTTTACCAAATATAGAAAAACTTTTTGCAATATTTTAATCTGTAGGATCGAATTAAAAAAATTAATCCTGAATCCACCAAATACTTACATCGCCCTTTACAATAATGTTCCTAAATTTTTTCATAAAGTTTCTTTTTTACAGTTAGCTAATCAGGCTTTCTACTTGGTAAAAATGCTATACCGGCGGGTCAAATCGTTTTGGTTCCTGTTTAAAACAAGCTCTAAACGGGCTGAAAGCCAATACGGCAAAGAATTTCAATTTTTAAACAAGATTTTTTACCAATACGCAATAGGTATATTTTCTCGTTTTATTTCGTAAAATTACTGAGTAAAAATAAAGAGTAGAGTTGAGGAAACCTACGATTGGGGGTGGGCTTGTTAACAGATGTGGATAAGTTTCGAGTGAGGAAGCCGGAAGTCGGAGGTCAGAGGTCGGATTATTGCCTATAATCTGAAAACGGATTCATGATGTGGCAACGGGGTAACAATAAATTAGAAGAGCTTGATAATGAACGATATTTAAATGAATTTAATATCTTTTGATGATTTTTGCCTGCTGCTAATTTGCTCAATACTCTTTTACTTCTCACTTCCGACTTCACACTTCCGACTTCGGCCTCAGACCTCTGATCTCCTAAAACCGCTCAATCCCGTTCTTCATGGCATACATGGCCAGGCCCACACGGCTTTTTACCTTCAGTTTTTCAAAAAGCATATCCCGCAGGTTGTCCACCGTTCGGGGACTGAGGCCCATGGTCATGGCTATTTCTTTATAGGTAAGATCAGAGCAGGACAGTTTTAAAAACAGTTGTTCCTGCTCATTCAGCACTTTTCGTTGCAGCGCCATTTCATTATCGGGCCCCACCCTGAAGAGGTTCATCAACTTGCCCGTTGTTTGGTTGGAATAATAATAACCCGACTGCATTACGGATTGTATGGCGAATTTCAGTTCGGACGGATGTACGTCTTTTTTCAAAAAACCTTTTACACCGGCTTTCAGCAATTTTATAAGCGCCAAATCGGTATCATACATGGTCAGCATCAGTACATTTACTTCCGGAAAATGCTGTAGCAGCCAATCGGCCGTTTCAAAGCCGTCCATTACCGGCATATTCAGATCCAGTATTACCACATCGGCTATATGCCCGTCGCTGAAGTGCTGCATCAGCTCGCGACCATTGCTGCTTTGGTGTATTACTTTGCATTCGTCAAATGTGTCTATCAAATTGGCCAGGGCATTACGCAGCAGTACATGGTCATCGGCCAGGGCTACTTTTATTTTGGGGGTTGTTTGTTTCACGGTGGTTGTTTTGGGTTCTTTATTATAGTTGTTCTTTATTGTCTCTACTAAATTACGATTACTCTTTTTTTCTGCATTCAGGTTGTTACTTTGCTTTTATACCCGTTCTGCTTGTCATGCTGAGGTACGAAGCATCCGGTACGCAGTTCGGCGTACCAGACCCTTCGCTAAGGCTCAGGGTGACAAGCAGCAAGAGGTTTCCGGATTCGATGCTGCCTCACTCAGTAAGTTTTCTTTTCTCATACTCATATTCTTCTTTTTCATACTGTCACTTCACTTTCAACCCCGTTCTACTTGTCATGCTGAGGTACGAAGCATCCAGTACGCAGCCCTGCGTAACAGACCCTTCGCTAAGGCTCAGGGTGACAAGCAGCAAGAGGTTTTTAGTTTCGATACAGGTTCACTCAGAACGTTTTTTATTCATCATTTCAACTTTCCCTTATCATTCGATTACTACGCTATCAACTTCTTGCAATTTGTCATGCTGAACATCCGGTACGCCAATCAAAATAAAAGAACTTCTCAATCATTACTTCTCAAAAACAGTTTAATATCGTTCGGCGGCCACGCACCAAATAATTCTTTATTCAAAAACTTCATCGTCGGGTTAAACTCTTTAATTAAAGCTATTTTCTTTTCTCTCTTCCAACCCTTTATTTCTTTTTCTCTCGCTATGGCATCATTCACGTATTGGTGACATTCATAGTAAAGTAAATAAAAGCAACTGTACCTGCCGGCAAATGTTTCCGGCTTGCCGCGATTTGTATAATGCTCAATGATACGGGTTTCAATGCTGTTGGTTACACCGGTATAAAGTACTGTCTTTTCGTAATTGGTTATTATATATACGTAATATGAGCGGTTCATTATTGTTGTTTCAATTGTTTGGTTTTGTCTACCATCTTCTCGTTACATTTTCCTCTTTAAAACTATTACTTTCCTATTACTCTCGTCCCTCTGTCATCCTGATCCCGCCACCGGCGGGAGAAGGATCTATTACGCAGAAGGGCGTAACAGACCCTTCGTTTCGCTGCGCTCACTAAGGATGACAGAGCAGGAAGAGGTCTTTGTTCTTGCTGCCTGTCCATTACAGGAATACTTTTCTTATCAATTAAATTCACTCACCGCCGAAACATTATCAACCTTTTCGACCGGTTCACCATTCACTACTGACTCTTGACCACTCACTACCCGCGCCGTACCCTCATTACCCGAATACGGAATACTCACCACCACTTTTGTACCCTTACCAGGTGTACCGGTTATGGCCACCGTACCGTTGAACATCGCTGCTCTTGCATTTATATTTTTTAAACCCGCACCGGTACGACTGTCTGCTTTATCGGCTGCAGCGGTAAAACCAATGCCGTCATCGGCTATCGTTACTTTTATATGGCCGAAATTATAATACAACTCCAATTGTACGCTGCGGGCCTGCGCATGTTTCAGTATATTATTAAATGATTCCTGTACAATGCGAAAGATGATCAATTCTTTTTTCGCATCTAAGAAAATCGGTTCGCCGGTTACCTTCATATCAATGGCGAAAGATTTTAACCCCCTTATATTTTCAATTTCTTTTTCAATGGCTTTTATCAGCCCTTGGTTGGTGATGATGTCGGAGTCTAAGCTTTTAGAAATATCACTCAGGTCGGTAATTACTCTGCTCAGTATAACCAACGATTCATTAATCAGGCTTTCTGCTTCAGCGGTATTGTTCAGCCTGACGGTATGCAGTTTCAGTTTGGCAAGGGTGAGTTCCAGTGTAATATTATCATGAATCTCGCGGCTGATATGCTGAAAAGTAGATTCCTGTATTTCTACTTGTGTACTCAGCAGGTTTTTATCGTAGGTCAGTTTCAATGCATCCAATGATTGATTAAACACCGCCTGTTTTTTACGGTACAAATACAGGATGGTGATAATGAAACTGATCAGTACCAGTATAAGAAGCGTAGAACCTATAAGGAATATAACTATGTCGTTAGTTCGGTTTTGCATAAAAAAGCTTTTGATAAACAAAGAAACGTAATGCCATAGGGTAAGGCAAAAAATAATACATTTAATTCGCTTTGATATTGAAATTTTGATTTCTCTAAATAATCAGTTATAAAATAAAATGGTATTGAAATAAATGTGTAAAAAAAGATACCCGTCGTAATCCAAAAAGACGGCCTTTGAAATATACTTATAGGAGAAGGTTTAGAAAAAAGTTCTGCAAAATAAAAAAAACAAGGTATAATTAAAAAAAAGAATTCAATAACTCCGAGATAATACATATCATTTATCCCCGCTATTGGAATATGAAATAGTAAAGCATTTGCGAAGTGGAAAAGTAGTAATACAATAAAAATAACCTTGAGAAAAGGGATTACTCGTTTTATCAGTTTATTCTGTAATGTAAGCTGGAAGAAAAAGAAATAAGCTAAAATCTCTCCAAGAAACGAAATGCTGTTTGTGAAAAGTAATGAATAACCAAATTCTTTCCTGCTAAGATTCGAAAAAAATAGAAGATAATAGTCAAAGATGAGTATTGAAATATCTAATATGGCATAGCAAATAAAAAACTGCCCTATCCTGTTTTTTCGTTGGTAAATAATACCCAATACGATTGCTGTTAATTCGCATACAAACATGAACAGGTCATCATAATAGCTCCTATGCAAGCTTTCAAATATTTTTTCCCATCCACTCATATTGTCAGTTTATTTATGTTGTTAATTCGGTTTTGAGTGTAAAGGCTTTTGCTAAAAAAAGAAATGAGATGCCAAAGGGTAAGCAAAATAATAATGCGCCTAATTCATTTCGATATTCGTATTCTGACTCCGCCAAATAGTTGTTGATGAAAAAAAAGGGGATTGAAATAAATGAGTAAAAGAATATACCGGTTGCAATCCAAAAAGATGGTCTCCGCAGCAATTTTCTTTCAGATGGTTTTGTAAAAAGTTCAGAAAAATAAAAAATACAGGGTATAATCAAAAAAATGAATTCGATAACTCCAAGATAGTTCATATCTATAAAACCCATTTTTGGTACACGGTAAATTATGGTATGCAGCAAATAAAAGGAGGTTAGCGTTATAAAAAACACTCCAAGAACCGGTATTGTTTTTTTTATTGACCTGCTTTGAAGTGTTTTTCGGAAAAAGAAAAAGTAGGCTAATAATTCACATATAAACACCATGGAGTTTGTTATGTGTACAAAAAGGTGACTTTCGGTTTTAGTAAAATTGGAAAAATAAACTATGTACTGGTCTAAAATGAGTACTGTTATATCAAAGGCTATATAAAAAATAAAAAGTTGCCCAACCCTATTTTTTCGTTGATAAATGAGGCCGAGGATAATAGCGGTTACTTCACAAACAAACATGAAGGGTTCATCATAATACCCTTTATGCCAGCCATCAAACATTTTCTCCCATCCGGTCATATTGTTAGTTTATTTATGTTGTTAATTCGGTTTTGAGTGTAAAAGCTTTTGATAGAAAAAGAAATTGAATTCCGTACAGTATAGTAAATAATATTATACCCAATGAGTCGTAATAATGCGATCTCGAATGAGCTAAGTAACCGGCTATTGTAAAATAAGGGATTGAAACGAATGATATGAAAAAAATACCGGACGTAATCCAAAAAGAAGATTTTTGAAAAAGTGTCTGTAAAGATGATAATCTAAAAAGATCAAAATAGTAGACAAAACAAGAGATGAGTAGAAACAGGTACCCTATTGCACTCAGGTAATAAAATGTTCTAACCGGCTTCGCATCAAATCTAAATACATTGGTTAAATAAAATACTACCAAAATAACCGAAACAACTCTTAAGGTTTTTATAAAAGATTTTAGTTTTTTATCCTTAAAAGATTGAATAAAAAAATAGTAGTAAGCTAAAACTTGAAACAAAAAGCAAAAACCGTTGATGACATTCGTTGCTTTATAGTACGCTTTTTTTTCAATTCCGGAGAAATAGTCCAGATAGAAAAGTAAATTGAGCATAAGGAAATCAAATATGGCATAGAATATAAAAAATCGTAATGCTTTACTTTTCCTGTGATATAAAAGTCCTAACACAATAGCCAGTATTTGGCATGCCATGTAAAAGGGTTCAGAATAATATTCTTTCTGCCATTGCGCAAACATTTTCTCCCATCCGGTCATTTCGTTAGTTTGGTTATGCGCCGAAGCTAATACATAAACCAATACGCCAAACC
>CAVZXS010000019.1:0-464354 GCA_963779325.1 uncultured Bacteroidota bacterium
GAGGAGGTGGTTAGCAGATAATTGTTTTATAAATCCATATTCCAAAGAAGTAGATTTTTATAAAAGCAACTGCCTGCTCCACGGTGCAGCTGAGTTGGTCTCAACACTTAATAAACTAAGAGCAACACCAACCAAACCTTCCAATAGTTGCGTTTCTTTTCCTTTGTGAGAACTCTGGTTTAACTCCAATTGTAAAAATCGTTTTGTTTCGCGGTGCCAATATTCTCTTGCATGTTTGTAAAGAGACATGCCCGTTTCAGTATAAAGTGTATTATAAAACTGCAAGAGCCCCGAGGAGCCATGACAAAAACAGCTTCCCTTTACAAGGGTGTCATTCATATTTTGCCTTGTACAGGTGAGTATACCCACCTCGTTGGCAAGCGCATCTATCCCCGGCTCATTAAAAAATTTTGCATAACGATGAAACAATAAAACGGGACCTAAATCACCATAACACCAAGCTAAGCGATTACTCGAAGTGCCTTCACCGTTGGGTGAAACCGAAAAGGGATATTGCGTTAAATCATCGGTTTGGCGCCCTGTAACAATACGGCTGCTTTTAATATAATGCAGTCCTTTGTGAATGATTTTTTCTATCACTTCCAAGTGCGGGTATTTAGACAATAAATTCATCAATATAATTAACATACCGCTTAAGCCATGTGATAAGCTGAAGTTGATATCCATTTCGGTTTCATTCATCCCCGGCACCTTATTTAAAAACCGGGCAGTAGCATCATCTGTAATTGCTGTTTTACCTATAATCTTTGCCAGTTCGTTCGTGTATTGTAAAATAGTTTCATCAGGTTCCAACTGCGAAAAATAATGAACAATTCCAAACCCGCCATGCAAGAAATCGTTCTGTTGATTTGCAAAGAGGTCCTTTGCATTTTCAAAAAGAAACTCATTGGTATCAGCAAGATCAATATCAGCTTTTTCTACTAATCCATCGTTGCATAACATATTGGTAACTGCTGCCAGGCCGGCCACGCCGCTGCTGAAAATACTTCCATATAAAAGCGGAGTGCCGTCGTTAAGTCCCGCATATATCTCAAACAACAGATCGATTACTTTTTGCGCATATTTAATATCGGCAGTATGATAGTATCGCTCACGATAATAGAGAACAAGGCCCAAACTTCCGCCCAACAAAGAATGATTTTGAGGTTGATTCGACTCAATCAAGTCATAAACAAGGGCAAGTTCTTCAGTCGGTAATATTGATTTAGCTATAGTCTTCTGCATTCAACAAAATTATTTTCTTACCTGCTTACCCGGCAATTTGTTACATGAACATTGCTTTTCGCAGGATGAAATTCTAAATAAAACAACCTGCTTCTGCTCTATCATTACTTTTAATACAATCAATCAAATTAAGATGAATCGACCCGTTCGGTATCGACCGGCCCTGCAGGGGCTTGATATTATTTCTCCATCAATTTCCCTTTCATTTTCTCCATAAATTGTTCTTTGTAATTAATACCCAATACTATTTCTGTATTGATATTTTTTAGGTGTACTATATTGCCGGTAATACCTGTAATGCGTTGCAGGTTTACTATAAATGATTTATGTACCCGCATAAAATGATTCTCCTGCAATCGTTCTTCAATATCTTTCATATTCAGCAGGGCGATAGTCTTAGTGCCACCATGATGGATCGCCACATAATTTTTCATTCCCTCCACAAAGTCAATATCCCGCACATTTATTTTCAGCAGCTTACCCTTGGTCTCTGTTTTTACAAACAGGTAATCCGTTTCATAATCATCTTTCGGCGTTTGTTGTACAGAGGTTTTTTCTCCCGGTATATTTTTTATCTTGGTTACCGCCCGCAAAAATCTTTCAAATCGCACCGGCTTGAGTAAGTAGTCGGCTACATCCAGGTCATAAGCGTCCGTTGCAAATTCTGTATAGGCGGTACATAAAACAATTTTGCATTTTTTATTATTGATCGCTTTAATAAAATCCATACCCGACAGTTTGGGCATATGAATATCGAGAAAAATAATATCGGGCATCCGCCCGTGTACCAATTCAAGTCCTTTCACGGGGTCAGTGCTTGCAGCAACTACCTGCAACATACCGCTTTCATTTGCATAGTCCGTAAGCAAATCAATAGCGGGTTGTTCATCATCAATAATAATACAACTAAGCATATTACAAATTTATGGTTAGGTGAACGGTATAAAAATGCTCTTCATTTTGTGCAGTAAGGGTAAAATTATCTCCATACTTCATTGCAAGCCTGTTGCGGATATTATCATGACCGATACCATAGGAAATTTCCACCGGCCCTGTTTTCTTTTTATTGCGTACGGTAAACTGCAGTTCTTTTTCGCCCGTCGGTACGCACAATTTTATAGTAACTGGGTGTTGTTCTTCGTGCATTTCGCCGTATTTAAATGCATTTTCCGCCAGCGTAATTAACGTAAGAGGAGGAATGGTAAGTTGCTCCCAATTCCCTTCCGTGTTCATTTTTATATTTAATTGATTGCCGAAACGAAGCTGCTGTAGCTTTATCAAATTTTGCAAGTGCTCCATTTCTTCCTTTAATTGCGAAGTATCTTCTTGCTTTTGAGTGGCCTGCAGGCTGTAGCGCATAATATCGCTTAACAATAATACACCTTCTGATATTTCGGCAGAATGTTGTCTTGTTTTGGAATAAAGAAAGTTTAAAGTGTTTTGCAAAAAATGCGGGTTGATTTGGCTGCGAAGGAAGGCGGATTCCGTTTGCAGGCGGCGTTTTTCAAGTGCCTGTTTTTCTTGTATTAATTTTTCATTTTTTTCTAAAGCCCTTCGTAGTTCTTTTTCACGCAATATGGCTTTCCGAGAATAAAAATAACCCAACGCATAAAAAAAGAAATTAATATAAACAACTATGCCATCTGCCCAAAACAACGAAGATACCTATTTTCGGCACCCCACTTCTTTTCAATACATTACTAAATATTAAAGACAAAGAAGCCCTAAGTATAAAGTACAAAATTATGCTTGTAAGCAGAAGAAATAAAGCCTTATAAAATTTCTTTTTATTAAATAATAAGAGGTATAAAAAACTGCTATAAAATACCCATACAGCCTCACTCATTCCTATAATCACGTCAAATGAATAATAATCAGGATAAGGAAGAATGCTTAAACATGCATAAGTTATATAAACTACCCATGCTAAAACATGCCATTTAATAGTATTAGAACTTATCCATTGTCTGAGATAATACAGCATTATTAATTAATGGTTTCATTCTTACTCTTAGCGAAGTATTTCTTTGTTTGGTTTATCCAATCTTTGGAAGTGAGTTCAATATCGGGTCTAATATAAGAGCCATCAACTAAATTTCTTCCTCCTTTTAAATCAAGCAAAACAGCAGGAATAGTTATTTCCGTTAATGAATCTTTTGAGAAAAAAGAATTCGCTTCCACGGTTTTTAATGCCCCAGCTGTCGGCTCACCCAATAATGTTACATTATTACTTTGCAGAGCTTTTAAAACAAACATTTCTGCGGAACTCGCAGTTGCATAGTTTATAAGGATAGCAATCTTTTTGGGCACCGAGAATTTTTTGTTAATAAAAGTTGTGTCAGGTTGCCTAAAATAATTTTGTCCTTTATTATTTATCATTTCCTCCAAAACCATTCGCTCATCGTCAATTATTTTTTGAGTTACCCCAAATTCAGACATCATTCTTATGCCCTCTTTCTGAGCGACTATATTATCATCTGAGCAAATTATTGCCCCCCCGGAAGATATAACCCTTTCAATATTAAAATAAGGTAACAATAAATCCAACACTAATAATGTTCCTCCTGAATTATCTCTCAAATCTATTATTAAATTCAAAGCCTTAATAATTGAATTCTCTTTTACTTTTAACAATGAATCCAAAATAGCTGTTGCCTCAAATGAACATTCAGGCACCTTAATTAAAACAACGGTATTATCTTCTTTTATTGTCGGTTTCCAATTCGATTTAGTAAGAATAATATTTTTTACATTTATTCTGTCATCCACTCTATCCCATTTATCATACAATCCCACGACTAATTGCCCCAAACTGTTAAGTTTTGCTTTGGTAAAAAAACAAAAATCGGGGGTATTAATTTTTATCTCAAATCTGCCTTGCTCAAAATTTCGAAGGTTATAATAAATAAGTCCTTTCTTGATTGTTTCTTTTTGTGCTTTTAAAATAACACCCTCATATTGGTTGTGGGTACTTTTTCGTATTAAAAGCACTTTATCATTCCTTTCATTTATCCACCGTCCTGCTATACTCTGTTTCTCATTTCGATAAATCGGGCTATTAAAATCCTTTGCATATTTTAACGGTTCATTGTATCTATAAATATTTAGATGCAAATCATCAAAATAGTATTGCAGTCGTTGAAGTTTTTCCAAACATGATATTTTACTATCACTCAGGCTATCGGCAAATTTTGTAAAAAATACTTTTTCGCTTGTCGAAGAAAATCCTGCATAATTTTTCAATATTTTTTCTTTAAAAATATTGAAATCCAATTCACAAGCCTGTGAGTTTGCCAAGTTCGATAAAAAAAAGAAGCCGGCTATAATTCCAAAACGTACGTGTATCTTAAATCTCCAATTGACATAGAATTTAGTGAGTTTCATGACAAGCCGCGATAATTGAAAAAGAAGCTGATTAACAAACGAGATAAAACATCCGAGTTTAAAAAAAGGGTACTTTAACATCGTTACTGTTTAAAGCATTTAAATATTACTTAGTAGTCTTAATGGTTTTACATCTTGCATTATATGACCAATCACCACATGTAATTAATGTTTCTGTATCAGAAGTATCGACATTACCTCCAAGCAGAGTTTTCATTTGCTGATTGTTAAGTTTACTAATTGTTTTTTTTGTCAATTGAAGTTTCTGATTTTTTTTAACAGTTTCTAGCTTTTTCATACTTGTAGTTTTTAAAAGTTTAAAAATAATAATACTAAATAACATTTCTATTCCGACAAACCAATAAAAAATTTACCAACTCATCATTTGGCGGTACAAATTCCCTTTTTACACTCCCAATTCCAATTGGTTTCTCACTAAATTAAAGTAAAATCCCTTCTCTTCTACCAATTCCCGGTGCGTGCCCAGTTCTGTAATTTGGCCTTTTTCCAGCACCACGATATGATCGGCGTTTTTTACCGTACTTAACCGGTGCGCAATAATAACTACCGTCCGCCCTTTAAAATACTGTTGCAGGTTTTCGGTTATTTGTTTTTCATTCCGGCTGTCTAAGGAGCTGGTGGCTTCATCAAAAAAAAGCACATCCGGGTTTTTGTAAATCGCTCTTGCAATCAATATCCGCTGTTTCTGCCCGGTACTGAGGCCAATACCGCTTTGACCGATATGCGTTTCATATTTCATCGGTAACTCTTCAATAAAATCTTGAATATTGGCCAGGGAAGCGGCGGTGCGTAAACGGGCTGTATCAATCTTGTCCGCCCCCAGTGCAATATTTCCGGTAACTGTATCATTAAAAATATAACCTTCCTGTAATACTACCCCGCATTTATTGCGCCAGGCTGCTGCAGAAAGATCATCTAAGTTTTCGTTGTCAACCGAAATGATGCCTGCATCGGGTCTGTAAAATTTCAATAATAACTTCATCAGCGTTGTTTTACCGCTGCCGCTGCTGCCTACAATGGCTGTTACCTTGCCTGCCGGTATACATAAGCTAATATTGTTTAACGCATAAGGAGCAACACTGCTTTTATCATATTTAAAAGAAAGGTTGCTGACTGTAATATCGCCGGAACCTATCTCTGTTATCATTTTTTTATCCGGGTTTTCTTCGTCGGGCTTGTTATGAATTTCATTGATCCGGCTAAGGCTGAGTTTAGCATCCTGCCAGCTTTGTATAAATTCAATTAATTGCAAAACGGGACCATTTAACTGACCGGTAATATAGGAAACTGAAAGCATGACCCCAAGCGTAATATCACCATGTACTACTAAAGTGGCGGCCAAAAAAGAAATCAGAATATTTTTTAACTCATTAATAACGGAAGCGCCGCCCGTTTGCCATTGCTTAAGGTTAAGGTTCTTCAGGTTTATTTTGTAAAGGTTTTCCTGTAACTCCTGCCACTGGCGGCGCTTATGTTCCTCGGCATTGTTAAGTTTTATTTCCTGCATGCCGATAATAAGTTCCAGGTTTTTTTCCTGGTTTTGCGACAATTGGCTGAACCGCTTATAATCCAAATCGGCCCGCCGTTTCATAAACAGCTTTATCCAAACAAAGTAAATAATACTGCCTGTTGCGAACAGTAAAAAAATAAGCGGGTTGAACCAGTACAATACGCCGCTAAAAATAAAAAGATTGATAAATGAAAAAATAACATTGAGGGTTCCGGATGTTAAAAAGTTTTCAACCCTTTGATGATCGCCTATTCGTTGTAAAATATCGCCCATCATTTTAATATCAAAAAAACCAAGCGGCAGCCGCATGAGCTTGGCGAAGAAGTGGTTCAGCATACTGATATTTATACGGCTGCTTAAATGCAGCAGAATATAACTGCGAAAAACTTCTACCACGGTGCGACCCAGAAAAATAAATAACTGTGCCAGCAGCACCATATAAATAAAATGCAGATCCTTGTTTTTGATACCCCTGTCTACAATACTTTGCGTAAGGAAGGGGAAAATAAGTTGCAGCACACTGGCTACCAGCAGGCTTGCTATCAACTGCCACATCATTTTTTTATGAGGCTTCAAATAATTGAACACAAAGGAAAAGCCCTTTTGCGTTGTCCCCGTTTCTTTAGTTGCGTAAAAAAGCTCCTGCGGTTCTGTTGTCAGAATAATTCCTTCTTCACCGTCTGTGGACCAGTTTTCTAAAAACTCTTTTTTTGAATAGGTAAGTAACCCATGCGAAGGATCCGACACGAATATCTTACCGTTTTTTATTTTGTATACAACTGTAAAATGCTTTTGTTGCCAATAGGCAATAAAAGGAAATTGATTTTGTTCTTCCAGCGCATCAAAAGACAAACGCAATCCTTCTGCTTTAAAGCCCAGCTCGGCCGCGGCCTCACTTAAACTGAGCAAGGATGTGCCCATCCTGTTCGTATGACATAAAGTTCTCAGGTAGTCTAACGAAAAGTTTTTGCCGTAGAACTGCGAAATAATTTTGAGGCAGGAAGGAGCACAGTCCATCTGGTCGTGCTGCTTGTATCGGGGAAATTTTTTAAATTTAAACATATGCCTTTTCGTTTAATGTAAAACCTGCTCCAATTGATCTTTTCTTATTGTTACTTTTCTGGTTCTTGCCTCCTGCGATTTATAAAACCGGTGCAAAAAATCGTATATCACCATTTCCTGCATCCTTGCTTTAGAAGTGCAAACCCTGTTCAGCAGCATGTGTATATAACTGCACATCCTTTCCGGTAAATTATGCCCCTGTTCATTTTCCCCTTTAAGCGCAATTAATTTTTGAGTTATACTATCCATTTTTGCAGTACGCTCAGGCAAAATATCAAGCAGTGGTTTTATCTCTGATGCTTCATCGTTAATCGGGTTCATTATTTTTTCAATCGCCGGCTTATGCTTGCGATACAAATCGCTAAGTTGATGTTGGGTCGTTTTCCCTGAATGAAATTCTGCTGCAAACCCGGTTTTTAATAGCTCAAGCAATTGTATTTTTTCTGTAAGCTTAAAATGAAAAGCATTCATCCATTCGTCCACATTGCGCATGGCCCATAACCATCGAAGTTCTTCCCTTTCGTCGCCCCCGGTTAATGCAAGCATCTGCAATACCGCGACGCTATCGTAATAGAACAATGTTTCAGCTTCTTCGATGCTTTCGTTGCCATATCTCTCCAGTTCACGTACATAAGTATCCACCTGGCATTTCCAAATAAACTCATCACTAATAAAGGGGTCTATTGACTGCCGAAAGAACAGCATGACTTTACCCAAATTTTGCAAATCCGTTACATGAAAGCGGATACGCAAATGAAAATGAGGGTCATTATACCTAATAAAAAACCATTTATCAATCAATTTTTCTTTCAACAAGGTTTCAATGAGCGGATTAATTGCTTCCTCCAATATTTTATCGGCCGTTTTTACCCCGCAATACAATTTATAATATAACCACTCCGTACCCGGTTCAAATTTCCTGATTACGGTTTCTTTCGCCTTTACCGCAGGTTGCGCACGGTTATTAGTATAGGTAGCAGTTGTCTTTGTATAAGAAGCGATGAATTGCGCATTATAAATGGCTCCGCCTTCATCAACTACTCTTCCTTTTGTATCAAATAAAAATTCTTTTAACTGTATACCCTTCCTGTTTTTAATTGCTTCCAACAATGCCTCGATATGTTCAGGGTTTTGCCAGTCAATCAGCAACTCATTGTCCCCGTCGGCCAATACCGTGTATTGCGGCAGGTTCCATTGTGCTATAAATAATTTTATTTTCTCCATTCTTTCGCCGGGTACAGCGCTCAGTAAGTGTTCATAGTCCTTTTTTTGCAAGGCCCATCTGGCAACCGATAACACAATATCCTTATACAAAACCCGCGGTAAAAACTTATGCTGCAATTCCAAACTTCCCCAACTGAAATATAATCCTGCACGTAAACCCTGTATTTGTAAATCGCATAAAAACTGGTAAACAGGTTGGGCATTATAACTAAAATTATGCGCTGTACTGAGTCGCGGAATAATTTGCTTATTCAGCTTTTTAGAGCGCAAACTGATTTTCCCGCCTTTAACAGAAATCAGCAAATCCTGAAGCGGTATTTGATTTTCGATTTTTAATGAAGATTTAGATAAATACGGAATTTCGTATTCTCTAAAAGCGGGGTGCAAAAGAATATTACCGACACGGCTTTCAGGCAAATGAATAATTTCCGCAAAAATCACATCAGGGTTTTGCAACTGTTCTTCATTTGCAATACTATTTACCATTTCATGAATTTTTTCATCAGCGTGTGCAAAACGCCCCAACAAGTTGGCGGCGCTGCTGCCCCCGGCATTCTCAATTAATAGTGAACTGGCGGTATCTCCCGAACTATCTACTAAACGAAACATGACAGAAAAGGAGGGCGGCAAAACATTCCAATTTTCCTGCAGATCGTAATTTTTTTTAAGTGTTTTAATTTCATCTTCAGTAATACGTATAATTGGATGCGAATCTTTATTACAGGCATTTAATTTCTCCATTAAAAACTTTTCCATCATACCCCATTTCAATAAATGTTCCTTTTGCTTTGGGCCGGGCATATAAAGCCCGTCAATAAGGGGCGTAATATCAGCCGCATTATTTTCCAGGTACCCAATACCGGTTTCTGTATCCAGCACTTCGGGCAGCGATACCTCCCTTTCCTCGTAGCGATCATAAAACCGAGCGGCAAATTTTTTTAAATTTTCATTTTCAAAGGCCGGGGTAAGCAGGTTCAACACACCCATCACTTCCTCTATTTGACTTTTTATATTTTCATTTAAAACTGCCTTTACAGGTTCTTTTACCGCATCCGCTTGAAAAAGCCGGCTTTCATCGAATGGCACTTCTAATTTCGATAAGAGGCCGGTGATTTGTTTATAAATCGCCTCTCCGTTATTCGTGTTTGCATCTGCTTGATGCAAGAGGATATCTGCCTCTTGAAGTATATTAATGATTTCAGCTACCCCTTCATTTTGATGGTCGGCATAAATTCTTTTTAGTACTGTCAGCAATTGATAAATAAACTCCGGGCCGGTAATAGCGGGTTCCAGCTCACTTACCAGGATGTGCGATTGAATTAATTCATTGATAAAAAGTGTCGCCTCATCTTCAATTATATCATCGCTTAATAACAAGGTCTGCAGTTGCTGAAAATCAACTCCCGAACGAGCCATCTCTATTACTTTTTCAAGATAGGGAGAAGATAATACAGAGCTAATATGGTGACTCCTTTTACCATCTATGTATTGATATTCTACATACCGCCATTCCGTTCCTATACGATACATACTGCTGTTGACATAAAATAGCAGGTGCTCTTTAATGCCTGAACAATTTACCAAGTACTGCGCCAATGCGCAGAGATAGTGCATGTCAAAACGGGTATGCCTTTTTATTTGGTTAGACGCCGGTAAAAGAATGGGATCGTTTTCGTTAACCGACCATTCCGCAATAGAGCAGCCGGAAAATAAGCCAAATGGTGTACAGCGGCTGCTCATACGCAACTGATATTTTAACAAAGAACTGCGTAGTTTTTGTACTTCTTTAGTGTCCTTTATTAATCCCTCTTTGTACTTCAGGCATTCTGCATATAAAACGGGAGAGGCAAGATAAATAGCCTCCAAGAACGAAGGATCGCTTAATAAGTCATCTGCATTAAAATCAGAAAACGAATACTGAAGCGGCAGCCGCGGTGTGCGGAAAATAATATGGGGGGAAGCAATGAAGTTCATGTTGTTATTTAAAGTTTGTACCACATAAGGGATTCGAACCCGTGATTCCTCCGTGAAAGGGAAGCGTCTTAAACCTCTTGGCAAGATTAGCCACGAAGTATGCTTCTTTCGTTATGTGTTAGCTATTTTTTTGTTTAACGTTTATAAAAACAATAACCAATACAAGTAAGAAAAACTGAATCACAACCGGCCAAGTCGAATTACCTGAATAAATAAGGTAAACATTAATAATCATCGATAAAATAAGCAGGCCAATGATAAATTTTTTCATTTCACAAAAATTTTAAAGGTTATAAAATATTCGACAATGCATGATATAAAAACAAGAAATATTATTACCAAAAAGTATTTTAGCTGCTTAATGATCACGAAACCAAATCTTGTAAATCTATCAGATTCTAACACATATGTACCAAACGCCTTAAATATAGTATTTGAAATAAACAAAGAATATGATATCCAAAAAAGTTCAATAATCGTATGAGGAAGAACAAGCCAAAGGGTGTCCGTAAGACCCATATGAACAAATGAGCTTTTAAAATACATACCGAAAATTACTCCATTGTATAAACAACAACAAACCGTCAGAATATTAAAAGTAAATGCCCCCAAAATTAAAGCCAGGGAAAAAAATATATTTTGAACAAAGATTTTAAAAAAATCAACTTCGTTAGTAGTTTTTGAAAATCCTTCTACGGTTGATTCATTTACAAGCAAAGACCCTGCAATACCTCCTATCAACATAATGGCCAGAGAAAAACTTACAAAAAGATTTTTTTTTCTAATATTTTTAAAAAACATAATTGAATATTTGTTCAAAAAATAAAATAACAATACTTGGTATCATAATAACTAACAGTGCTTTGAGTTTCGAGAATTTATGGATAGCGTCATACAAAAGAATCGCAGCAAGCATCAGTGTTATATACTCGCCTACCTTTGCAGTAATTGGTCTGAATACATCAGAAAAAACATATTCCTTAAATTCTTCCAGCGGTATTCCTGCCTCTATAGTAAAAAAATTATACAATAAAAGAAAAATAGAAGTAAGCAAAAATCCTGAGTAAGCAATGCCTGTAATAATCAAAGCGCTTTTAAATCTTAAATCAATATTAAAAGAAAGGCTTACTAAGTAGATTAAAACTGCCTGCAAAAACCAACCCCCGAACTGAACTATTAAAACTGAAATAACATTGGAGATAATAAAAAAGATCCGTACATCTGTTCTGGCTGACTGAGAAATAGTTTCGAAATCTATTTTAGAAGCAATAAACAATACACTCAATATACAGATCAAGGCATTAGCAACTGTAATGATAATTGCGGTGGAAGAATGCTTTTCAAAATTGATTTGTAAAAAATTTGAACCGGAAGTTTGGCCGCTCATCGCTCCTGTTTTTCCGTAATATAAAAAGATCACTACCCCGGATAAGAACATTGCTATTAAAGAATAAATATGTATGTAATCTGACTTTCCGGATACTAACACCAGAAAAGTTAATGCTAATGATGTTAATATAAAATTGGAAAAAAATAAATTGTATTGTTTCATATAGATTATTTTTAAAAGTAAAGTGCTGCCATGAAAAAGCATCACAGCAGCACTTAATACTATGCCGCAAAAATGGTCATAATGGCTCCTTGGATACCACATAACCAACCGGCTGCAGCAGCTGCAGCAACACCCGCGTCAACAACGACAGCCCCGGCTTGAGCATGGTCATTATGTGAATAAATTGACATAATTGTTGTCGCCTTAGAAGAAGCTGCGGCAATACTTGTAATAGCCGGCAAAGCCATTACAATTAACCCAAACGAAAGACCTGCAATTTTTCTTTTAATAGCCAGTTTCATGATTATAAATTTAAAATTTAGTATTTCTCCTACTCTTTTCTGAAGGTTTTCGGATACCCCTTTCTTCAGCGTTTGGCCAATTACTGAATTTCTTATTCGCCAAGAATCCCCCGGTTTGTAAACCGGTTTTTATATTTTTGCAGAGGTTTCATGATTGTATAATTTATTATACAGTCATATTCCCTGGCTACTCTTAGCCGGGGTTTTTTATAACTCTTACTTAATATCTATTCTCTTGGTCGGGATGCAACCTGCAAACGAGGTTAATGTGCTCATACAATCTGTACAGGCATAACCACAGGTTTCAGGAATATAATTTCCGCCATTAATATCCTTTGCCTGGTTATTATTTAACCTGCTTACTGTATTTTTTTTAAGGGCCAATAAGTTGCCCTTCACATTTTGTGCTTTTGGTTTCATGATTGTTAATTTAATTTTTATAAACCGCCTACTCTTTTCTTCAGCTTTTCGGCTTCCGCTGATATACAGGCCCGTATAATATTTTGCACGTTTTTATCATAAACTACTTACTCCACTCCCATCCTTCCTTTTTCGCTTTCAATACCCGTTTTCCGGACTTTAACAGCTTTTACATTTTTGTTTCCAAACTTCCAGGTCAGTACCAGGTTCACAAACCGGGTTTCAGGTTTATTGGTGAATACGCCGTTTACCTGCTGAAAATCAGTAACGGTATTTTCAAAAATTTGTGTATTAAACAGGTCGCTCAAATTCAGTTTCAGCGTAGCCTTATTTTTAAATACTGGTTTACTCAGACCCGCCGCTACATTAATAAAGGAATTCATTTTAAAAATACCTGAAGCAAAAGGTGAACGGTACACGCCTCTCAATTCAGCCGTAAATTTTTTAAAAGCAATTGTATTGTTACTGGTGAAATAGCCGGTGACACGCCTGTTTTGGTTATTTGTATTAACCCCCTGAATATCATAATTGATATAAAACCCACCGACACTGTTCACCGATGTCCATTTTTTAAAAAAAACTTTGTTCAGTGTAACGATGGCTACCAGCATATTACCGGTGCCCAAATTATCATAAGAACTTACCAGCAAATTTGTAACGGCATCTTGTTTATAAACCGGCGCCAATGCTTTTACAGAATGGGTGTAACTGATGGAAGAAAATAGTTGATAGTTATAGGAATGGCTGATTTCAAAATTATGATCTATTTGCGGCAGCAGGTAAGGATTGCCCTGCGAATAGGTGTACTGGCTTTGATAAACGATAAACGGGTTTACAAAATCAAAACCATAACGTTGAATGCTTTTGCGATAAGTCAAACCCCACTGTTGTTTTTTTGATGCTTCATAACTAAGCCCGATGTTAGGAAATAAATTCAGGTACTCGTTTTTTACAGTCGTATTCAACGTAAGCGAAGTACCGGTAGTAAAAGTTTTTTCTGCACGGAGTCCCGTTTCAACACTTAATTTTTTTATCGTTTTGCTGTAATTAATATAGGCGGCCAAAATATTTTCCTCATAAATAAAGTGGTTGGTCTTTACCAAATCATTTACCCAGCTATTGCCTGATATAGTTTTGCCAAAGCACATCGTTATCTGTTTTCGAAAAAATGGTTTTAAGCCCTGCTTCAAGTTTTGCGTTTTTCTTCAGGGGGTGTACATAATCAACCGATATGGATTTAATTTCATTATCAGCGGGAGAAAAATCTCTCAGCAGTTCGGCCGATCTGTATTTTATTTTATTACCGTCATAGAAATCGGTTATAAAATCGTCATTCCATTTTTTCAGGTACCGCAGATAATCGGCATTAAGGGTAATTTCTTTTCCCTGTTGTATCCAATACTTTTTTAAGGTACATATTTAATGAAGGGCTTGCAAATCTCGCATATCCTTTTGTATACACCATAGAAGAACTGTCGGACAATGGAGGAAGTTTATTGGCTATGGCATTATTCTCTACCTCGCGATCGCGGAAATTCATAAAGCCTTTTGCCAGGAAACCTGCCGTAGTTGTTTTATTTATATCATAATCGATGCCGAGACGGAAAGAATAATTATTACGCTGTCGTGTTTCATATTCATCTTCTGTAATTACAGACCCATCGGCAATGAACCGGGTGGATTGGTTATCGTAATACTGTGCATTATGCATATAATCAATACCGCTGTTCAAACTTAACTTGTTCTTACGGTGATTAATAGAGACACCGGAATTATACCTGAGAAAACGACCGGTGCCCACGCCGGCAGTTACTGTTCCATTCGTTCCAAATTTTTTGTTCTTTGTTGTTCTTATATCAATCACCACGCCGCCGGCGGCGTCATATTTTGCTGAAGGATTGGTTATAATATCTATTTTCTCAACCGATTGTGCCGGCATGTTTGTCAGTAGATTTTTCAACTCCTCGCCGGTAACATACGACGGGCGTCCGTCCATATATACCGCCACCGTTTTCCCTTTAGCTGTGATATTTCCTTTTTCATCCGCCAATACACCCGGTGCCATTAGCAATACATCATAAACAGTATTGCCTGCAGCAACAGGGCTCTGTCCTATATTGAGCGTTATTTTATTAGCTGTTTGAGAAATAAACGATTTCGTAGCTGTAACAGAAACGTTTTGAAGCGTTTTTGTAACAGGGCTAAGCAGTATTTCAGGTAAATTGATTTGCCTGTTATTTTCATTTACCACTATAGAGTCCGATTTCCATACGGCATGACCCGGTATATTCTAATTGAAGCGAAAAAACGCCATCAGGAACTTCCGAAATAGAAAATATTCCTTCTTTCGAAGTAAGCCGTGTAGCAACAGTTTTATTTGTTTGTTTATTACTGAGCGAAACAATTCCATTCACTAAGGGTTTTTTATCTCCCGCAGTTTTCAAAATTCCGCTGATAGTGCCGGCAGTTTGTTGGGCAAACGAGTTTAAAGAAAAAACTACAAATATGATTACTAATAACAACTTACTTCTCATATGATTTTGTTTATTAAACAAACATAAACCGGTGAAAAGCAGTAACCAAAATTGTTACACGTAATTATGTTTGGAAACTACAAACTATACCCGGCTTACTGCGTAACCATACAAAGGAAAAAGTAACTTTGATAATGAAATCTGTTTGTTTCGGGCTGCGGACAGTAAACCGGGACAACTTATTATGCAGAAAACACATTTCATAAAATTTTTAACAAGCCGGATACCCGGTTTTACCGATTTTGTTTGTTACTTGCCGTTTCTAAATACCGTTTCTTGAAATCTATTTTTACATCGCTCACTATTTTATTATCAGCCTTGTTATTGCTGCAACAAAATGCGGCCGGGCAATTGCTGATAGTAAAAGGTACGGTGTACGACAGCAGCCGGCTGTTTACCATGAGCGGGGTAAGTGTACTGACAAGCTCGGGCAAAGGAACAAGCACCGATGCCAACGGCAAATATGAATTATTGATTCCTGAAAAAGATTCTATTTGGTTCAGCTACCTGAATAAAGCAACCGTTAAATACCCGGTGATTAACTTAGCTAACCCCATGCAGTTTGAAATATCGCTGCATGTAAATATTCCCACACTGAAAGAAGTGGTATTGCGTCCGAGAGTTTACAAATTAGATTCGCTGCAAAACAGGATTGACTACGCCAAAATATTTGACTGGCGCCGGCCCAATATCGCTTCCATGACATCTATCGGTCCAAACGGTGCGGGTATCAGCATCAGCGAATTGATAAGAGTTTTTCAATTCAGAAAAAACAGGAGCAATGAAGCCTTTCAGCAACGGTTGCTGAAAGAAGAACAGGAAAAATTTATCGATCATCGCTTTTCAAAAGCATTGGTGCTTAAGCTTACGGGACTTACCGGCGAAGCCCGTGACAGCTTTATGCTTTTATACAGACCTTCGTATGTAGAAACATCTGTTTTATCCGATTATGATTTTCAATACAGGATAAAACAAAATTATTTGATGTACCGGCAAGAGATGAAATTTAGAAAGACCGCTACAGGCGAAATGAAAAAAGAAGGACAGAAGTCTTTCTGATAAACTACCCCGTTTCAAATTATTATTCCTTTCGTTTTTAAAATTGTTCTAATTTAACGAACAATTAGTTGGCATTGGACGAGTTTCCTTTGCTAATATCTTTTTTATTACCGCTACACAAATCAAGTATAATGAAAAAAATAACCTGCCTGCTGCTTGCTGCTGTTTTATTCTTTAATTTTTCTTATTCGCAAACAGGAACTATTGCAGCGATTAAGCCGCAATTGTTACACCCCGCCAAACCGGGTGCCGCCGGTTTTTCACCCGAAAGATTAAAACGTATTGATGATTTTATTCAGCACTATATCGATTCAAATTTATTTAACGGCACCGCCGCTATTATAGTACAGGATGGAAAAATTATTTATCATAAAGCATTGGGATACTATAATGCAGAACGAAAAACTCCCCTACGTACCGATAATATTTTCAGGATTGCCTCCATGACAAAACCGGTTATCAGTACCGCCGCAATGATGCTGTACGAAGAAGGTAAATTTTTATTAGATGACCCGCTTTCAAAATTCATTCCCGAATTTAAAAACGCTGTTGTAATTGATAAATACAATGCTGCCGATACAACCTATACTACGGTGCCTGCCAAGAGAGAAATTACCGTTCGCAATATCCTCAATCATACTTCGGGTATTGGCTATGCACAAATAGGCAGCGATATGGCCAATGCCATTTATTATAAAAATAAAATTAACGGCGGTATCGGTACGCCGTTCTCTTCTTTAAAAAATACAATTCCGCGTTTGGCCAAACTTCCGTTGTTCAGTCAACCCGGCGAAAGTTTTTTATACGGTTTAAATACCGATGTGTTGGGTTATTTAATTGAAGTGATCAGCGGCATGCCGCTTGATAAATTTTTGAAAGAAAAACTATTTGACCCATTGGGCATGAAGGACACCTATTTCTTTTTGCCGACCGAAAAACAAAACAGGCTGGTACCATTATATATGCAGGCCGGCAACGGTGTACTGCGAATTCAAGATTCCGTTATCAGTTTGAACGGCAGCTTTCATCGTGATTTTCCAAAAACAGCCGGCGGCACTTTTTTTTCGGGTGGTGCGGGTCTCAGTTCTACGGCTTATGATTATGCATTGTTTTGTCAAATGCTGTTGAACGGTGGAGAATACAACGGCATTCGTTTTTTATCGCCGCATACAATCGGTCTCATGACAAAAAATCAAATAGGCAATCTATCCATGTGGGGCAACCCGGATAATCCTTCTCGTTTTGGGTTGGGGTTTGGTGTATACACCGATAAGAGTGAGGCTAATTCTCCATTAGCAGCCGGCAGTTTTGATTGGGCGGGTATGTTCGCTTCGCATTTTTGGATTGATCCAAAAAATAAAATCGTAGCTGTATTTATGCGCAATGTGTGGCCAACGGAACATTGGGATTTTGGCGACAGGATAAAACCGTTAGTTTACCAGGCATTAAAATAATTTCTTTAACCAACCATTAAAAACTTAAAAATGAAACGTCAGTTATTACTGTTGCAGGCAATTTTCTTTTTATCATTCTGTGCATTATCACAAAATACCGTTCCTTCTTTTGTAAAAGACAGTATTGACGGGTATATAGAAAAAGCATTGACCGATTGGCAAATACCCGGCTTATCGGTAAGCATTGTGAAAGACGGCAAAGTTGTTTTTATAAAAGGATACGGTGTAAAAGAAATCGGTACAACTGATAAGATAGATGAAAATACGCTGTTCATGATAGGCAGCAACAGCAAGGCTTTTACCGCCACTGCCTTAGCCATGCTGGAAGCGGAGAAAAAATTATCATTGGATGATAAAGTACAAAAATGGTTACCCGATTTTAAATTGTACGATCCTTGGGTAGCGAAAGAAGCGAATATAAGAGACCTCTTGTGTCACCGTTTGGGGTTCGAAACCTTCCAGGGTGATTTTATGTTTTTTGATTCTGATTTAACTACGACTGAAATGAGACAACGTTTCGCCAAACTAAAACCGCTGTACAGCTTCAGAAGCAAGTGGGGTTATACCAATGCGGCGTTTATGACGGCCGGTGAAATAATACCGAAGGTAACCGGCAAAACCTGGGCGCAATATTTACACGAAAAAATATTTACGCCGCTCGGTATGAACAATACATTAGCATTATCAAAAGATATTCCAACTGCATCCAATAAAGCAACGGCACACACGGTAGTAACGGGTGAGTTAAGAAAAATAGCTTACGGAAAAATAGATGCGTTGGCGCCGGCAGGAAGCATTTCATCAAGTGCACTGGACATGAGTAAATGGGTAATGGCGCAATTAAATAACGGCAAATTGGACGGCAAAGAAATTATACCTGCCTCCGCAATTGAACAAACATGGATTCCGCATTCTGTTTTAGGAAATGGCGGCCCGATGTTTAATACCGGTCATTTTGCTTTGTACGGTCTTGGTTGGTTCCTGGAAGAATACAACGGTAAAAAAATTGTAAGTCACACGGGTGGAGTAAACGGATTCGTAACAAGCGTTACGTTGATTCCCGAAGAAAAACTCGGTATTGTTGTATTAACCAACACAGATGCAAACGGTTTTTATGAAGCGCTAAAATTAGAGATCATGGATGCTTATCTTGAATTACCTTACCGCAATTATAATAAAGTGGCGGCGGGCATGCACAAAGCCAATGAATTACAAAAAGAAAAACAATTGAAAACGGTAAGAGATTCTATTGCTATGAATCCGAAAACAGATTTACCGCTTACAGCTTATGCAGGAGAGTACATCCATAATATATATGGTAAGATGAATATTAAAATCGAGAACAATAAACTAATTATGCGTTTCGAGCATCATAAAGGAAGATACGGTACACTGGAACCGCTCGGCAGCAATCGTTTCTTTTGTACTTACAGTGATCCGCTGTACGGAATGAAGAAGCTGCAGTTTACGGTAGAAAATAAAAAAGTAAAATCGCTAACCGTTAAAGTGGCGGATTTTGTAGAATTTACGCCGTATGAGTTTATAAAAACAGCAAGCAAATAAAAGTGAGTGCATTTCAAATTTTCGATTGTTGGCGAGGACGCCAACAAGGGCAGGCCGCTCCGGTTGGCGTCCCCGCCAACCGCAACAGTTAAATCAAAATCAATAACAAATGATGAAAAATATTTTCTTTCTCATTTTATTATTACCGGCGCAACTCTTTGCGCAAAATTTTTCCGCTACAGAAATTAATCGTTGGCAACAACAAGCCAATCGTGTAACAATTGTACGAGATAATTGGGGTATACCGCATATATATGGAAAAACGGATGCCGATGCGGTGTTTGGTTTATTGTATGCACAATGCGAAGATGATTTTAAAAGAGTAGAGATGAACTATATTGAGAAGTTGGGAAGAATGGCGGAAGTAAAAGGTGAAGAAGAATTGTATAATGATTTGTATTTACGGTTAATTATAGATTCGGCGGAAGCCGTAGCCGATTATAAAAAAAGTCCTGTATGGCTGCAAAAATTATTAACCGCTTATGCCGACGGCGTAAATTATTATCTCTATAAAAATCCTTCTGTAAAGCCGGCATTACTCTATCGCTTCAAACCCTGGTATCCCTTATTATGGACCGATGGCAGTATCGGCGCTATCAGTACCGGCGATATAACGGAAGAAGATGTAAAGAATTTTTACGGCGCTAATTCCGAAACCGTTGCGTTGACAAAAAGATACCGCGATAAAGAATTGTCGGGTTCCAACGGTTTTGCCATCGCACCGTCAAAAACAGCGTCGGGCAATTCCATATTATATATTAACCCGCATGTCACTTTTTATTTTCGCCCCGAAGTGCATGTAGTAAGCGAAGAAGGCCTACATGTGTACGGCGCAGTAACCTGGGGACAGTTTTTTGTGTACCAGGGTTTTAATGAACACTGCGGATGGATGCATACATCAAGCAATGCGGATGTAGCCGATATGTATGCGGAAAAAATAGTTAAAAAGAAAACCGGTTTTTTTTATGAGTACAATAAAACCCTGAAACCGGTTAAACAAAAACAAATAACCATCCGCTATAAAAAAGGCGATGACACGGAAACAAAAACTTTCACTACTTATTATACACATCACGGCCCGGTAATGGCCAAAAGAAACGGGCAATGGATCAGTGTAAGAGGATACAACCGTTCACTGAGCAGTTTAATGCAAAGTTTTTTACGTACTAAAACAAAAGGATTGGATGATTATAAAAAAAATATGGACTTGCGTTCCAATACATCCAATAATACCGTGTTTGCAGATAACAAAGGGAACATCGCTTACTGGCACGGCAATTATATGCCGGTAAGAGATAAAAGATTCAATTGGAGCAATCCGGTAGACGGAACAATAGCCGCTACCGAATGGAAGGGATTGCACAGAGTAGATGAAATCGTGCATGTATACAACCCGGCAACAGGCTGGATACAAAATTGCAACTCTACACCTTTTACCGTTTCAGGAAGCAGCAGTCCTAAGAAAGAAAATTACCCTGCTTATATGGCGCCGGATGGAGAAAACTTTAGAGGTGTGAATGCAGCAAGAGTATTGAGCAGTGAAAATAAATTTACTATTGATAAAACAATTGCCGCGGGTTATGACAGAAAATTATCAGCAATGGAAATATTAGTACCCGCCTTGGTTCATTCATTTGAAAAAAATATTTCGGCAACTGATTCGCTTTATTCTTTATTAAAAGAACCTGTTTCGGTATTAAAAAAATGGGATTACTATTCAGGAGAAAATTCAGTCGCTACCACTTTAGCAATTGAATGGGCTCAGAAATTAACGACAACCATACAAAGAGTTTACATTGATGAAGGATGGGATGACCAGGTAACACTGGTGAAAAAATTTGCCGCTACTGCCACCAAAGAAGAACTCTTGCCGCCATTGCTGTCAGTTGTAAATGAATTGAAAAACAAGTTTGGAAAATGGTATGTAGCTTGGGGAGAGATCAACCGTTATCAACGTATATCAGGTGATATTTTACAAAAGTACAGCGACGATCAACCAAGTTTTCCGGTACCGTTTGCCTCCGCTGCATGGGGTATGTTGCCGGCGTACAACAGCAGGTACTACCCGGGTACCAATAAAAGATACGGCGTTGGCGGCAACAGCTTTGTTTGCGCGGTGGAGTTTGGTAAAAAGATAAAAGCAAAATCATTATTGGCCGGTGGCCAAAGCGGCGATATAAATTCAAAACATTTTAACGACCAGTTGGAAATGTATACGAAGGGGCAATTTAAAGATGTATTGTTTTATAAGGAAGATGTACTAAAGCATGCAGAGAAAACTTACCACCCGGGAGAATAAATTATAAAAGCATTCTCTTTTTTGCAACTGCAAATGCTTTACAATTTGTTGCAGCCTTTAATTGTGTTCTTCTGCGACGGGTGCATTCCAAATTCTTGCATCAACGGGTTTCACTAACTCTTCAATTGTCAGAATCTTTATCCCCTCCACGGAGGGGCTTAGGAGATTTCTCATAAAAAAACTCAATAAGGGGTGGGTTTAGATATGCGACAATTTGGAATGCACCCTCTGCGACAGTCTGTGCTATCTGTGACTAAAAACCTGTAACTTTCTCTCATAAAACTGTTTTATGAAAAAATATTTTTTACCACTGCTTTTTATTTCTTCTCTTGCCGGCGCACAAGTCATTTCAAAAAATAAATCAGCCGTGCTTTCTTCTGTTGAAAAACATCAACAGGAATTAATTAAACTCAGTGATCAAGTCTGGGGTTTTGCTGAAACAGCTATGAAGGAAACACAATCATCAAAAGTATTGGCCGACTATGCCGAAGCACAGGGCTTTAAAGTAACAAGAGGTGTAGCGGAAATTCCAACGGCGTTTATCGCCGAGTTCGGATCAGGCAAACCGATCATTGGTGTATTGGGCGAGTTTGATGCACTGCCCGGTCTTTCGCAAAAAGCGGAACCAATAAAAGAAGCATTGAAACCTAATGCACCCGGTCACGGTTGCGGACATAATATGTTTGGTGCCGGTAGTTTGGGCGCGGCTTTATCAATAAAAGAATTAATAGCCGCCGGGAAACTAAAAGGTACCATTCGTTTTTACGGTACACCTGCCGAAGAAGATTTAGCCGGTAAAGTGTGGATGGCGAGAGCGGGTTTATTTAATGACCTGGATGTATGTCTTGATTGGCACCCCGATTATGAAAACAAAGCCAATATGCAAAGCTCGCAATCGGTAACGGATTTTAATATTTCATTTAAAGGAAAAAGCGCACATGCCGCCGCCGATCCGTGGAATGGTCGCAGCGCATTGGACGCAGCGGAATTATTTACCACGGGAATAAATTATATGCGTGAGCATGTAAGACCAAGTGTGCGTATGCATTATGTATATACAAAAGCGGGTAATGTACCCAACGTAATTCCTTCCGAAGCCGCAGTATGGTTATGGATCCGCGATTCGAAACGAAGCGGCGTAGCCGAAGTAAGTGAAAGAATGAAAGACATTGCTAAAGGTGCTGCACTGATGGCCGGTGTAGATTATGAAATAAAATTAAACAGTGGCCTTTATGAAATATTAATAAATGAAACCGGCGCCAAAGCATTGCAAAGCAATATGAATTTAGTTGGCCCTATTACTTATACAAAAGATGAATTAAGTTTTGCCGATAAGATTATGAAAGAATACGGACTGGAAACAAGAGGAATTAACGGTGCTGTAAAACCATTGGAAGCTACAAAGCCCGATCCGCCCGGTGGCTCTACTGATGTAGGTGATGTTAGCTATATCGTTCCGGAAATTTCTTTGCTTGCTACCACGGCTCCTTACGAATCGCCCTGGCACTCATGGGTGGTAGTAGCCTGCGGAGGTATGAGCATCGGACACAAAGGAATGTTATTTGCCTCCAAAGCATTGGGTACAACCATGGTTGATCTTTTTGAAAATGAAAAATTGCGGCAGGATATTAGAGCAGAATTTTTGAAAAGAAAAGGAAATGAAGTGTGGAAGGCGATGCTGCCCGACGGGCCACCACCGGTGCCGAAGCAATAAAAACAGGTTATGGTGAGTTAAAAAACAGCATCTTATTAAAATGAAGTTTGGACAAATACGGAATTGGATTCCGCATTTGTCCATTTCACCTCCTCATGCACGATGCTGTTAAAAGATATCATTTGTCTTTTTGTTTACAAATTTTAAATTCCGAAAATGATTAAACCGATGGGTGTCCATTAAAACAATTAATTAGATTTGTTTATAAATTACTAACAATATGGAACAACTCACTCTCGGTATTGGTACACGACTGCAACATACCCAACATGGCCCCGGCGTTATTGTAGGCGTTCGCTATGCCACGTATTTGATTTCTTTTATTCACAGCGGTATAAAAGAAATAGATAAAACAGACGGCAACTTAGATGAAATCATTCCGGAAAATGTTACGGCCGAAGTAGAAACCGTTTCGGAAGTGGAGAAATCTTTATTAAAAATACTCAGGCAGTGGAGCAGTATAACGGAAATAGTACCCATCGGCGATAAATGGATCGGCGGTACCATGTCGTTGCAGGCCGCCGACAAATCTTTAAAGCCAAAAGAAATTCCCATTGATGATTTCTTTCATAAAATAGTCATGCTGCGGGACAGGCTGCGGGTGCTGGAACAAAACACCAACAGCAATAAAAAATTGAGCGACGAAGAAAAAGTAAATATTCAGCAGTACATTACCCGGTGTTACGGATCATTGACTACATTTAATGTACTGTTCAAAAACAAAGAACACTGGTTTGTGGGAGAAAAAGGCAGTAAGGAAGACTAAACCTATTTGCAGGGCATTTATACTTATTACCAAAACTGATTAACCTGTTATGAAAAAATTTCTGATTTGCCTGTTGCTTATTGCCAATTGCTTCTTCGCCTCTGCGCAGTCATATAAAAAACTGCATTTTAAATCCCTTTTAGTAGATACACATAATGATATTCCAACGACAGCTATTGACAAAGGCGTAAGCTTCGACCAAAATACCGCTACAAAAACACACAGTGATTTACAACGCATGCTGCAGGGCGGTGTAGATGCACAATTTTTTTCTATTTGGTGTGATGGCAACATGAAAAATCCTTTTGCGTGGGCAAACAGGGAAATTGATACTGTAATGGCATGGGTAAGACGAAACCCCGATAAAATGATGATGGCAGGTTCTGTAAGGGATATTAAAAAAGCAGTTCGCCAAAAAAAGCTTGCAACATTACTTGGTGTTGAAGGCGGACACATGATAGAAAATGATATAGGCAAACTGATACAATTGCATAAAAGTGGGGTTAGGTACATGACTATTACCTGGAACAACTCTACTGAATGGGCTACTTCAGCATTAGATGAAACAACCAAAGGTGATTCATTAAAACATAAGGGTCTCACTGATTTTGGAAAACAAGTGATAAAAATGATGAATCAGCTGGGAATGTTGGTTGATCTTTCTCATGTGGGTGAGCAAACTTTTTGGGATGCCATGAGCGTTACAACAAAACCGGTGCTGGTTTCTCATAGCTGTGTATATACGCTTTGTCCGCACAGGCGAAATTTAAAAAATGAACAAATAAAAGCAGTGGGTAAAAACGGCGGTGTTATCCATCTTAATTTTTACAGCGGATTTGTTGACTCAGCTTTTGAAAAACGCAGTGATGCTTTTACCGAAAAACATAAAACCGAAATGGATTCATTATTAAACGTAAATCCCGAACCATATTTTATGCAGGTATATTTATTTGAAAAATATCCCGATGAAGTAAAAAACATGCGGCCGCCATTAGGTATGTTAATTGATCATTTAGATTACATAGTAAAATTAATTGGCGTTGACCATGTGGGCCTGGGCAGCGATTTTGATGGTGTAAACAGTTTACCGCAGCAACTCGACGATGTGACAGCGTATCCTTTAATAACAAAAGCATTACTGGAAAGAGGCTACAGTAAAAAAGATATCCGTAAAATATTAGGGGGGAATTTTTTAAGAGTGTTTGAAGCGAACAGTAAGTAAAGCTGAGTACAGCAGTCAGAGAGAAAAGTAATCGCTAATTATTTAATTGCAGGTTACAGTCAACTTATAATATATTAAACCAAAAACAATCCTGTATGAAATATTTTTACTTTTTACTTTTGATTTTTACAAATTTCCTTTTCGCCCAAACAACGATTGATAATTTATTATCTCCTGCTTTCCCTACAAGTTTGGTTTCAAGTGCCGATGGCAGCACCATTGCCTGGGTATTCAACAACAAAGGCAGCAGGAATATTTTTGTGGCCGCAGGCAACAATTTCAGCAATACAAAGCAGCTCACCGCTTACACAGGTGATGATGGTGTTGAAATGAGCAGCCTTGCTTTTACACCCGCCGGCAATCAAATTATTTTTGTAAGAGGTAATGCAAATAACAGCCAGGGTTATGCAGCTAATCCTGCACTTTTACAAACAGATGTATCGAGAAATATATTTATCATTAATAAAGACGGAAGCGGGTTACGCAAACTTGCCGCAGGCTTTTATCCAAAAATTTCGCCTGATGGAAAAACGTTGGCTTACTTAAACGGCGGACAAGTATACACAGCATCACTTGTTGATACAGCAATGAAGCCGCAACAATTATTTAAGGTAAGAATTTCACAGGCCTCCATTCGCTGGAATAACGATGGAAGCAAATTGGTTTTCACCAGCAATCGTGGCAACCATACATTCATTGGTATTTATGATTTCAATACAAAATTGATTTCCTTTCCCGACCCAAGTGCTGACCATGATCATGATCCTGTATGGAGTGCAGATGGCAATTGGCTTGCTTATATTCGTACACCCAATGTAAGAGCCGATTTTCCTTTTACACCCAACAAAACAGGTAACCCGTGGAGTATTCGTTTACTCAATGTGCAAACAGGCGAAGCAAAAGAAATATGGAAAGCAGATGCAGGTAAGGGAAGTGTATTTGTTGATGACCTGCCTGTTGCTGATAATAAATTATTATGGGCCGCCAATAATCAATTGGTTTTCCCATGGGAAAAAGACGGATGGATTCATTTATATACATTGAATATTGAAACAAAAACTGCAAAGCTCTTAACACCCGGCACCGGTGAAGTAGAGAACATCACACTTTCTCCCGATAAACAAACTGTGTACTACACCTGTAATATTAATGATATCAACCGCCGCCACATTTGGAAAGTAAATGTGAATGATGCAAAAGCAGAGCTGCTCACCAAAGGAAATAATATTGAATGGAGTCCTGTTGTTACCGCAACAGGTGTTGCATTACTGCGTTCATCAGCAACAAAACCTGCATGGCCTGCGCATTACAGCACCGGAACGGTAACAGACATTGCCGCTGAATTTTTTCCAAAAGATTTTTATACGGGTTTGGTACAGCCGCAGCAAATAAGCATTAAAGCAACGGATGGAATGGAAGCGCCTGCACAAATTTTTTTGCCGCCCAATTATGAGAAGGGTAAAAAATATCCTGCGATGATTTTTTTACACGGTGGCAGTAGAAGACAAATGTTGTTGGGTTTTAATTACGGACAATATTATTCTAATGCCTATGCATTCAATCAATACTTTGCAAGTAAAGGATATATTATAATTGCACTCAACTTCCGTAGTGGTATTGGTTATGGTTTGGATTTTAGAGAAGCGGATAATTACGGCATTACCGGCGCAAGCGAAGTGAAAGATCTAATTGGTGCAGGAGAATATTTAAAACAAAGAACGGATGTGGATACAAAACGCATTGGCTTATGGGGCGGCAGCTATGGCGGTTATCTCACTGCAAACGGTTTGGCAAGAAGAAGTGATTTGTTTGCAGCAGGCGTGGATATACACGGCGTGCATAACTGGAACGATGAAGTGCCTACGTTTGCCGCTAACTATGATTCACTAAAGTATGCGGCGATTGGAAAAATAGCTTACCAATCATCTCCCATAAATTTTATTGCCGGTTGGAAAAGTCCTGTATTGTTTATTCATGGTGATGATGACCGTAATGTTCCGTTTGCTGAAACCGTGAATATCATTGAAGCGCTTCGTCCACGTAAGGTTTATTTTGAACAATTGATTTTTCCTGATGAAGTGCATAGCTTTTTATTATACCGCAGTTGGGTAAAAGCTTATGAAGCAAGTTTTGATTTTATAGAACGGAAGATGAAATAAACGATAATCAATCTCCAATAACTACCGGATAATAATCAGTAAATAATTCCGAAAGCTTTCGGGAATAAAAAATAAATAGTAACACATGAAAAAAAGCATCTTATCTATTTTATCAGTTATAATTTGCTGTAATTGTTTTGCCCAAAAAAATACATCCGCCAAAGCAAATGACGTATTAAAAATTGAATCCGCTGCAAACATACAAGCCGGTTATGATGCGTATAAAAAAATTGCATTAAGTATTTGGGATTATGCCGAACTGGGATATAAAGAAAATAAAAGCTCGGCGTTGTTACAAAATACACTGAAGGATAATGGCTTTACGGTAGAGGCCGGTGTAGCAGGCATGCCCACTGCATTTACAGCAACGTACGGCAGCGGCTCTCCTGTTATCGCCATACTTGCAGAGTATGATGCATTGCCGGGTTTATCGCAGGATAATTCTCCAACCAAAACAGCTATTGCAAATAAAACCAGTGCACATGCATGCGGCCATCATTTATTCGGTACCGGTTCTGTAGCGGCCGGTATTACTGTAAAAAAATTATTAGAAGCAGGAAAAATAAAAGGCACCATAAAAGTATTTGGTTGCCCTGCCGAAGAAGGTGGAAGCGGAAAAGTATATATGGTAAGAGAAGGTTTGTTTACCGGCGTTGATATAGTACTGCATTGGCATCCAAGCGATAATAATTCAGTAACTTATACAAGTGCGCTGGCCAATAAATCTGCAAAGTTTAGATTTTATGGTATTGCATCCCACGCATCAGGTTCGCCTGAGCAGGGACGCTCTGCATTGGATGCGGTAGAGGCCATGAACAATATGGTGAATATGATGAGGGAGCATATACCGCAAGAAACCCGTATTCATTATGTAATTACCAATGGCGGAAAAGCCCCCAATGTAGTACCCGAATTTGCGGAAGTATATTATTATGTAAGAAATCCGGAGAGAGCTTTAGCCGTATCTATTTTTGACAGGATTGTAAAAGCAGCGGAAGGTGCGGCGCTTGGTACACAAACAAAAATGGATTATGAAATTATTGGCGGCACACACGACCTGCTCATCAATAAAACCCTTGCAGTAAATATGCAAACCAATTTAGAAAAAGCAGGTGGTGTAACATACACACCCGAAGAAATTATTTTTGCTAAAAAATTACAAACAAGTTTTTTGGGTAAGACTACGCCAATAGATTCCGCAGCAATTGTAAAACCTATACATATTGAAAAAAATCAGGGCTCAACAGATGTGGGAGACGTAAGTTATGCCGTACCCACAGTGGGAGCAGAAACTGCTACCTGGGTGCCCGGCACTAGTGCACATAGCTGGCAGGCTGTTGCCTGCGGCGGCACCGATATTGGTATAAAGGGCATGATGGTGGCTGCAAAAACAATGACATTTACAGCTATTGATTTATTCACCAACCCTGCATTGATAAAAAAAGCAAAAGAAGAATTTATACAAACAAAAGGCGATTATCAATACAAAGCATTACTTGGCGACAGAAAGCCTGCGTTAAATTACAGGGACTAAAATTTGATATAACTGTCACTGATGAAACGTTAACATAAAATAAAATAATGAAAAGGAAACTACTGCTGCTTTTTGTAAGCCTGTATGCCATTACCGTTGCTGCACAACAAACTTATTTTCCCGACACTGACTGGCAAATAAAAAAGCCGGAAGAGCTGAAGATGAATAAAGTTTTGCTCGACAGTGCCATATCGGTGGCATTGCAAAGTGAAAATAAAATGGAACGTGATTTACGTATTGCCAATATGAAATCCTATTCCAGAGAACCGGGATATAAAATCATCGGCCCGATGAAAGAACGTGGCGAACCGGCAGGATTAGTAATTAAGAACGGATATATTGTTGCACAGTGGGGCGATGTAAACAGGGTTGATATGACCTTTAGTGCAACGAAGAGTTATTTATCAACTGTTGCAGGCTTAGCTGTTGACCAAGGATTAATAAAAAGTGTAAATGATAAAGTGAATCAATATGTGTGGGACGAATCATTTGAAGGCGACCATAATTCTAAAGTAACCTGGCATCATTTACTCAATCAATCATCCGATTGGAGTGGCAGTTTGTTTGGTTTGCACGATTGGGCCGACAGACCGCCAAAAGAAGGCAGCATTGATGATTGGAAAAATCGCAAGCTGTCGGAACCGGGAACAAATTATGAATACAATGATGTACGTGTAAATCTGCTGGCATATTCACTGTTGCAGGTTTGGCGCAAACCATTGCCTGTTGTGCTGAAAGAAAAAATTATGGACCCTATTGGTGCTTCCACCACATGGCGCTGGTTTGGTTATGAAAATTCTTTTGTAAATATGGATGGCCTGATGATGCAATCGGTTAGCGGTGGCGGGCATCATGGCGGAGGTATTTTTATCAATACACTCGACCATGCAAGATTTGGTTTACTGTTTTTAAGAAACGGTAAATGGAAAAATCAACAGTTACTTTCTCAAAAATGGATTGATGCAGCCATACAACCATCTGCTGCCAATAAAAATTATGGTTATATGTGGTGGTTAAATACTGAACAGCTATGGAAAGGTATTTCAGCAAAAGTCTATTATGCAGCAGGTTTTGGCGGTAATTATATTATTGTTGATAAAGAACATGAGCTGGTGGTCGTTACCCGTTGGATAGATGATAGCAAAGTAGCAGATCTGTTGCGTTTGATTATACAATCAGCTGAAGCGAAGTGATTGTGAGAAATAGAGAATGCGCCTAAACATTTTATGCGCTGGCTGCGCTGCAAAATTTTCAGACTTTACAGATTTAAAGAATCTTTTTGAAGTTATGCAAAAATGTATGAAGGCGGTTTTTATTTTATAGAACGGAAAATGAAATAGTTCATTATCTTTCAGCAACCTTATCCGGTTCATTAGCAAATCCCCTTTAATCTCTCCCGCCCAAAATCAGTTTCATTATATGGAAGAGGAAAAACCATTTCAGGAAAATAATCCTGAAAAAGATAACAAACAAAACACTTCAGTAAATAATCTGCAGCAAGAAGAAGTTTCGCCTGCTGCTGCAATTGCTTTGCCCGAAGCTGAACAACCCACAATAAATAACCCATCAACTGAACAAGATATGGAAGTACATCATCATACCCACGCCGTCCACGGAAAGAAAAACCGAAAATCATATTTCCGGGAACTTTTCATATATAGAGTTTATATATGATGCCTGTATCATGTATAAAAATTAGGCATATATTTACATGACAAACAGTTGCTATGCGAAAAATTAAACCCTTTACTCCCGAAGCAGCCTTCAACAACCTGCCGGTGCTGCCCCCTGAAAATAAACTGATAGAAACAGTGCCTGTACTGCGGCAATTAGTAAAATCTTCTGTAGTGCTGGCAGAATTAAAGGGTCTTGCCAATACATTACCCAATCCGCAAATCCTGTTAAACGCGGTTATTCTTAAAGAAGCAAGAGCCAGTTCTGAAATAGAAAATGTAATTACCACCCAGGATAAATTGTATGAAGCCTTATCTGCAAAAGCTGCACAGGCAGATGCCGCCACCAAAGAAGTGCTGCGCTACCGGGAAGCCATGTTGAAGGGTTTTTCTATTCTGCAAAAAAAGGGATTTATCAATACCAACGCAATTATTGAAATACAAAAAACACTGGAACATAATAATGCAGGCATCCGCAAGCTGCCCGGCACTGCATTGAAAAATGCCGCAACCGGAAAAATTATTTATACCCCGCCCGACGACCATTCAACCATTCTGCAATTATTAAAAAACTATGAAAACTATCTGAACGAGGCTGGCGAAATACCGCCATTAATAACGTTAGCCGTACAGCATTACCAGTTTGAAAGCATCCATCCTTTTTATGATGGCAATGGAAGAACCGGCCGCATTATTAACATACTTCATTTGGTATTGCATGGTTTATTGGAAAGCCCGTTACTTTATTTAAGTGCCTACATCATTGACAACAAAGCTGATTATTACCGCCTGCTGCAGGAAGTACGGACAAAAAATAATTGGGAAGGCTGGATATTGTATATGCTGAAAGGTATAGAGCAAACAGCCATCAAAACAATCGGGCAAATAAAAGACATTAATCGGTTGTTTACAAAAACTCAGGAAAAAATTAAAAAGGGATTGCAAAAAACATATAACAAAGAACTGCAGGAAGTGTTGTTTGAACATCCGTATTGTAAAATAGAATACATTATCAACCGGCTCGGCGTTTCCCGGATTACAGCAACAAAATATTTAAAGGAACTGGAATCACTTGGTATTTTACAATCAAAAAAAATATGGAAAGAAACTATTTATATCAACACAGGATTGTATAACCTGCTTAAAAAATAATCTTAAAAGGCAAATGAAGAAGTAAATACAGCTATGTAAACAATATAAAATCATTGATAAAATAAAACCATTTATGAAATTCTTACTCTTCTTGTTTCTGCTCCTCACGCACTTCACCACCACAGCACAAAAACCTCGTGCAAGAGATATTGGAATTCCGTTTGACGGAACGCCGGGAAAATTCAATGCCATTACGGATGTAAAAGGTGTGGAAGTGGGTTACAGCACCATCATTTCCGGAACGGGAAAAAATATAAGGGGCAAGGGCCCGGTTCGAACAGGTGTTACCGCCATTTTACCAAGAGGCAGAAATAATAATCCTGTTTATGCAAACTGGTACACACTGAACGGTAATGGTGAAATGACCGGGACCACCTGGATAACTGAATCAGGATTTTTAGAAGGGCCGGTTATGATTACCAATACTAACAGTGTGGGTGTGGTAAGAGATGCAGTGTTGAAATGGTATGTAAAGAATAAATGGTACAAAGAAGATTTCTGGTACACTTATCCTGTAGTGGCAGAAACATACGATGGTTTCTTAAATGACATTTATGGCTTCCATGTAAAAGAAGAAAATGCTTACGAAGCATTGGACAGTGCAAAGAGTGGTTTACTAAAAGAAGGAAATGTGGGCGGTGGCACCGGTATGATGTGTTTGGGATTTAAAGGCGGCACCGGCACTGCATCAAGAGTTATAAAAATTAAAGACTCCACTTATACCATTGGCGTATTGGTACAATCAAACTTTGGCAGTAAAAATAATTTTACCCTTGTCGGTGTGCCGGTTGGAAGAGAACTTAAAGACACGATGAATTATGAATTTAAAGCACCGCCATCTTATCAGCCCGGCGATGGTTCTATCATTGTAGTACTGGCAACCGATGCGCCTTTGTTGCCTCATCAATTAAAAAGAATAGCTGCAAGAATTGCCTTAGGCGTAGGTAAAGTTGGCGGTCGGGGAGAAAATGGTTCCGGTGATATTTTTATTGCCTTTTCAACTGCTAATCCTTCCGCGTTTCAACGGGAAAATTTTACAAAAATAGATGAACTGCCCAATGATATGATTAACCCATTGTTTAACGGAACAGTGCAGGCGGTAGAAGAAGCCATCATTAATGCAATGGTGGCTGCTGAAACGATGGAAGGAATTAATGGCAATAAAGCTTATGCATTGCCGCATCAATTGGTCATTGACGTATTGAAAAAATATAAACGAATAAAATAAAATCATCAGCATGAAACAAATACTCATTGCATTATTCATTTCACTTTCACTTACTGCCTTTGCACAAACAAACATTGTATATGATGTTGTGCTCAAGGGCGGCCGTGTAATTGACCCCGAAACAAAATTAGATGCCGTAAGAAATGTCGGTATTATCAACAACCGCATAGCACAAATCAGTAATGAACCTTTGCAGGGAAAGCAAGTTATTAATGTAACAGGTTTAGTGGTAGCTCCGGGTTTTATTGACTTGCATGTGCATGGAAGAAGCAACGTGGAACAGGAATATCAATTGCATGACGGTGTAACTACTGCATTGGAACTGGAATGGGGCATTGAACATATTGGCAAGTGGTATGAATCACGGAAAGGAAAAGCCTTAATTAATTATGGCGCCAGTGTATGCTGGCCTTTTGAACGGTTTAAAGCAATCGGTAAGTACCAAACCGCTGTAGATAGTTTGATTCAAATTACATTTAAAGGAGAAGCAAGCATTGGAACAATGACCAATACCATTTTAAGGGCCGCTAATGAAGCCATTTCTCCTGCTGAAATGAATCAAACATTGGCAAACATTAAAACTTCTTTGAGTGAAGGCGGTATTGGCATTGGTGCACCGATAGGTTATCTGCCTAAATCAAATCCCACTGAAATGTATCAGGTTTATAAATTGGCAGGTGAGTTGCAGGCATTAGTGTTTTCCCATGTGCGGCTGCCCGATATTATTTCAATACAGGAAGCAATTGCTGTTTCTATGCTTACTGGTGCTCCGCTGCACATTGTTCATATCAACAGTATGTCGTTAGGCAACATTACGCTGTCGCTTGACATGGTAAATGCAGCAAACAAAAAGGGTTTTGACATCAGTACCGAATTGTACCCTTATACAGCCGGTTCCACTTCAATACAAAGCGCCATGTTTAATGAAGGCTGGCAGGAAAGAATGAACATTTCTTATGGCGATTTACAATGGGTGGCAACAGGCGAACGGCTTACGAAAGAAACCTATGAAAAATATAAAAAGGAAGGCGGTGTTGTGATTTTACATACGATGAAGCCCGAATGGATTAAAACAGGTATTGCTGCACCCGGTGTTATGATTGCATCGGATGGAATGACTTATGCAAAACTGGCTCATCCAAGAACTGCCGGAACTTTTTCAAAAGTATTGGGGAAATATGTAAGGCAAGATAAAGTGATTGACTTAATGACTGCTCTTGAAAAAATGACACTGCTTCCTGCAAAAAGATTAGAAGGCATTGCACCCATGATGCGCTTTAAAGGAAGGATACAAGTAGGTGCTGATGCAGACATTACTATTTTTAATCCCAATACTATTATTGATAAAGCAACTTTTGAAGAAGGTTTAAAATTTTCTGCCGGTATAGAATATGTAATGGTGAACGGCAGTTTTATTTTAAAGAATGGTAAAATGGTAAGCAATGTTTTTCCGGGACAGGCGGTGTATGGAAAGTTTAAAAAATAAATTTTTAAAAGTTTATAATTAAAAAAATAAAGTAATGAAACCAACGCAAATAACCTTACTGTTTATCGCATTGATAAACGTATTTTCTTTTCAGCTTTTAGCACAAAAGAAAAACCAACCGATTAAACTGGAGCCATTACTGGAGCAGTACTCAAAAGAATTTTATGCATTAAACCCTTTAGAAGCCACACAAGCAGGTGTAAACGATTACAACAACCAACTTGAAATTACTATCAGCGAAACGTATATAAAAAAAGCTAAGGCACTCAATCAAAAATACCTCACACAATTAGCTGTCATGAACAAAACAGGTTTAACAGCATCGCAGTTATTAAGTGTTGATGTGCTTACCTACAAACTGAAATCCGAAAATGAACGACTAATCAATTCCCTATGGTTTTACAGACCCGTTGATCAATTCGTATTTAGTTTTCCAACACGGTTTGCAACATTAGGCTCGGGAGCTGGCTTTGTTCCTTTTACTACCGAAAAAGATTACAGAGATTTTATCAGCCGTATGAAAGGTTTTCAAATCTGGGTGGATCAAGCCATTACTAATATGAAAAAAGGTATTGAACAAAATAATACAAACCCAAAAGCCGCAATGGAAAAAGTGCCGCAACAATTAAAACCATTGTTTGAAGGTGGCGTACAGGAGAATGTTTTTTATAAACCGTTATTAAAACTGCCCATCGGCATAGATAGTGTGGCAGCAATGCAATTAAAAAAAGATTATTCGGATGCGATTGAAAATATTATAAAACCAGCGTATAAAAAATTGCATGATTATATCGTTGCCGACTATATTCCCAAAGCAAGAAAAACATCGGGTTTATTAGATAATGATAAGGGAAAGAAAGAGTATGAATTATGGTTAGCATATTTTACTACCACAACTATTACAGCCGAACAAATTTTTCATTTAGGGCTTAGTGAGGTTGCCCGTATTCGCAAAGAAATGGATTCTGTAAAAGCACAAGTTGGTTTTAAAGGTGATTTAAAATCGTTTTTTGAATATGTAAAAAACGAACCTAAATTTTTCCCCTTTAAAACCGAAGAGGAAGTATTGGATAGATTCAGAAGTTTTTTGGATAAAATGTCGCCACAACTGAAAATCCTTTTTAATTTAACACCCAAAGCAAAATTTGAAGTAAGGGCTACTGAAAAATTTAGGGCTGCCGGTGCTAATGCTCAGTACAATCCACCATCAAGAGATGGAAAAAGGCCCGGCATTTTTTATGAAGTAATCCGTGACCCGGCTCAATACAATTATTTTGCTATGGAAGATTTATTTATACACGAAGCTATTCCCGGGCATCATTATCAATTAGCTCTTCAACAGGAAGCCGATATTCCAGAATTTAGAAAAGCTTATATCACAAGTGCTTTTGCGGAAGGGTGGGCATTGTATGCAGAAAGCTTAGGTAAGGAATTAGGTATGTACACAGATCCCTATCAATATTTGGGCAGACTAAATGGTGAAATTGAACGGGCTGTTCGGTTAGTGGTAGATGCAGGCATTCATTACAAAGGATGGAGCCGTGAAAAAGCCATTGCTTATGTGTTGGAAAATCAACCTGTATCATCTGTTGAAGCAGAACAACGGATAGAACGCTATATGGTTTTAGCCGGGCAAGCGGTAAGTTATAAAATAGGAGAATTAAAAATTATTGAACTGCGTGAAAGAGCCAAGAAGAAATTGGGAAACAAGTTTGATATTAAGGAATTCCACGATGAAGTGTTGAAAGATGGCTGCTTGCCGCTGATTATTTTGGAAACAAAAATCAATAAGTGGATAGAAAGTAAAGCAGCTAAAAAATAATAAAATCAAGCCAATCATTGACCAATAAAAAAATAATCGCAAACTATGCAACGCAGAAACTTCATTAAACACTCATCCCTCACTGCTATCGGCATGAGTGTATTTGGTTCAGCATTTTCATTTATTAATAATGATGGCGCCAATTTAATCGTAAACGGTAAACGCATTGAAAGCCGCATTTTTGAACTGGCAAAGTTTGGTGTTGATGAAAAAGGCCGTGGTTACCGGGTTGCTTATACCAAAGGCGATATTGAAGGCAGGGCATGGTTTATGGAGCTGATGAAAAAAGCAGGACTTAATCCAACCATTGATACAGCAGGCAACATCATTGGTAATCGCAAAGGAAAAAATCCATCACTCAAACCTATTGGCTTTGGTTCGCATATTGATATGGTGCCCGATGGTGGTAACTATGATGGTACCTTAGGCTCTATCAGTGCATTGGAAGTAATAGAAATACTGAATGAAAACAATGTTGTTACAGAACACCCTTTAGAAGTGATCATTTTTGCCAATGAAGAAGGCGGCACTATCGGCAGTAAAGCGATGACTCATGGATTAACCAAAGAAGGATTGCAACAAAAAAGTCAAAGCAGTTTAACACATGTTGAAGGTATCAAGGCTCTTGGCGGCAATCCTGATAACATCCAATCATGTATGCGTAATAAAGGAGATTTTCATGCATGGGTTGAACTGCATATTGAGCAGGGCGGCATTTTAGAAAAAGAAAAGATACAGGTTGGTGTAGTGGAAGGGATTGTGGGTATTGTGCATTGGGAAGTAACGGTGGAAGGCTTTGCCAATCATGCAGGTGCCACTCCAATGAACATGCGGCAGGATGCTTTGCTTGCAGCTTCTAAATTCATCATTGCTGTAAACGAAGTAATCAATAGTGTAAAAGGAACGCAGGTGGGTACTGTTGGAAAAATTGCAGTACAACCCGGTGCATATAATGTAATCCCTGGTAAAGTAGTGGTAGGTTTAGAGATTCGAGATTTATCTGCGGATAAAATTGAACTACTTTTTCGAAACATTGAAAAGCGGGCAGCAGTAATTGCAACATCAACCAAAACAAAAATCAGTTTTGAACGACAGCCGAATGAATCAAAACCGGCATTAACCGATAAAAAGTTACAGCAAACCATCAATACAACAGCCAAAACATTGGGCTTTACTACTAAGTTCATGCAAAGCGGTGCCGGCCACGATTCTCAGCATATGGCAACAATAGCACCCGCTGCCATGATCTTTATTCCCAGCGTGGGCGGCATCAGCCATTCACCCAAAGAATTTTCAACAGCAACTGATATGGCCAATGGTGCGAATGTATTGTTGCAAACAATTTTAAAGATTGATAAAGAATAAAAAATAAGGGAACACTCAACACAATCAACAACTTGAAACTCCGGGCATATTCCTTATCTTTCAACAGTAAAACCAACTTTATTTTTTCATGAGGCCCCAAAAAAAACTCATCGACCGTGTTAACTGGAAACAGGTATTAAACATCAAAAACCTGCTGCAAATTGTCATCGGTTGTTCACTCGCTGTACTGGCTATGCGTGGGTTTATGATTCCCAATCGTTTTTTAGATGGGGGCATTACCGGTATTTCTATTTTGCTGCACGAAATATTTCATTTCAATATCAGTTTACTTTCTATTGTATTAAATATCCCGTTCATTTATCTTGGTTACAAACGCATTGGTAAAACCTTTGCAGTGCAAACCATTATTGCGGTGTTGTTACTTGCTGCAGGTTTATTACTGATTGATATTAACCCCATTACTTCCGATAAACTACTCATTGCCATTTTTGGCGGGCTTACTATGGGTGTTGGCGTTGGTTTTGTATTACGCAGCGGCGGAGTGGTAGATGGTGCCGAAGTAATTGCCGTGTTTACCAAACGCAAAACCGGCTTTAGTAACAGTGAAATTATTCTAATGTTTAATGCGGTCATTTTTGCAGTGGCAGCATTTCAGTTTGGATTGGAAACGGCAATGTATTCACTCATCACCTATTTCACAGCTACCAGAGCAACTGATTATGTGGTAGACGGAATTGAACAGTACACTGCCATTAATATTATTTCTTCACAACCCGATGCTGTAAAAGATTATTTGGTGAATGAACTTACCAAAGGTATTACGGTTTATAAAGGTGAGCGGGGTTACCTGCCGGGCAGTTTTGATGTAAAAACAGATGCTGAAATTATTGTAACCATTGTAACTCGTTTGGAAGTACACAATATTCAATCTGCCATTATGAATATTGACCCCAAAGCCTTTGTATACGTGCAAAGTATAAAAGAAGCAGCGGGGGGCATCTTAAAACCGAAAGCCCATGGGCACTGAGCAGCAAATGAAAGAGTTTGTTTCAGGATTACTGAATAATAATTTACCTGCAAGCTATTATTATCATAATCTTGAGCATACCCTATATGTGGCAGATAAAGTTGTGGAAATTGGCCGCAATGAAAATTGCAGTATTAAAGAACTGGAATTATTAACTGTTGCCGCACTTTGGCATGATGCAGGTTTTATCAATGCATATACAGGACATGAAGAAGCAGGTTGCTTACTTGTAAAGCAATATTTACCGGGATATGAATACACCCTTCATGAAATAGAAACAATTAGCAGAATGATCATGGCCACTAAAATACCGCACTCGCCTAAAACCAAACTGGAAGAAATAATTATTGATGCAGATTTGGAATACCTTGGTACAGAAAGTGTGCAGCAAAAAGCAAGTAGTTTGTTTAAAGAGCTCCTGTCGTTAAATTCATTGCTCACAAAAGAAGAGTGGAACAACATGCAAATTTCTTTTCTTCAAAATCACCGCTACTTTACATCTTATTGTAAAGAACAAAAAGAACCATTGAAGCAGGCATATTTAGCAAAGTTGTTGAAGCATGTTAACGATTGATAAAAAATGTTTGACTAAAGGTGTTTTTTAACCATCAGAATTTTCCGCTTCAACTTTTAAAACAAAAAAATATCATGGACGAAACTATTAAACCAATGGTTGTTGGCTTTCCGCTTTATGATGGCGTAACACTGATGGATTTTGTTGGCGCTACCGATGTCTTCAACGTTGCTTACGGTTCTTTTATACCCATTTGGCTGGCCGAAGAAAAAAGACCCATTAAAACATCGTCAGGTACTTTTGTGTATCCTAACTACTCTTTTGATGAAGCACATCCGCCCATAGATATTCTTTATGTACCGGGTGGCAATGCCGCCGGTGTAATTAATAATGCCATGTTTAACCAAACCTATCAAAACTTTATTAAAACTACTGCTGCCGGTACACAATGGACGGGCTCGGTTTGTGTAGGCGCATTTATATTAGCCGCAGCGGGTCTTTTAAACAACTGCACCGTTACCACTTACTGGAGCCAGTTGAATAATCTTCGCCTGCTCAATAATTATTGCAACATCAAAATACCCGAAGGCTATCCAAGAGGCATTATTGATGAACAACAAAAGCGTTTTACAGGTGGCGGCATTTCTTCTTCAGTTGATCTTGCAATTATGCTGGTAGAAAAAATTAGAGGCGAATGGATGGCTGAGGCATCCCAACTGTATGTACAATATGCCCCTGACCCGCCCGTACATACCGGCGACCCTGCAGCTGCGCCGCCCGCTTTGCTTAAACAAGTAATGATAAGCCAGGCAGGTGTTACAAGCCTTTATTATGATGCGGTACAGCGTTTGCTCAAGGACGGATAGATACGCCCGATCCCCCTTTTACCTGTTAGTACCTGCCAAAATTTTTTTTCACTCAAGAGATCGTGTTTAAAAGAAACAAAATAAATGAGTTAGCTTTTTTCACTCGCGATTCCCTGTTAGTACCTCTGTAATTACCACGTTGCAATGATAAAATTTTTTTTAAGCTGCAAAATCAATATCTTGTAAGTCTAATCTATTTTATACACTTCTTTTATATCCTGCCTTATTTTTAAAACAAGCAGTTTTCTGCCCCGCTTACCTTGATAGACCGAAAGAAGCACTGAGTTAATTTTTGTTTGAATTTTTTTACTCAATATCAATGTTTGTAAAAAAGCATTTGAGTATTAAACTTACCGGTAAGCTTCTCATCCGTATCCCGTTTGTTAAAACAAACCCTTATAAAAAAGATAGATTAGATTTTTAAACCATAATTAAACCTTTCAACCATGCAGCACACAGACAAAAAACATTCTGTACAATTCGCCAAAGATTTACTAACAGCCCACCTCAATCAACCTGAAGAAACAAGAATAAAATTAGAAGGTGGCAACTCCCAAACATTAGAAGCATTGTTCCCCGGCACCCACGGCGGCAATTTTAAATACATGCTGGAGCTGATGGCAATGGCCGTGCAGGGCAATGTTGATTTCAGAAATAATTATTTTCCTAACGACCCTGATTACCTGAACACCGCCATGCAGGAATCACCGGCATTTAAAGAAACCCTGGCGTCCATGACCCTGGAGTATTATCTGCTTATTAAACAGTTAAAGCAGTCCGGTACTTTTTTCAGTATGCGTACCATTGGCCACATGCTGTGGGATACCACACTGCCCGGCATGCTCGGTTATTTTGCTGCGCTAATGTATAATCAAAATAACGTGGCGGCAGAAGCTTCCCCTGTAACTACATTGCTTGAAATGCATGTGGGCAATGAACTGTGTAAGTTATTAGGTTATGCTGTTAATCCCATTGGTAAAAAACCAGGTGAATTTGAGCTGGCTGCCGGCCAAATTACAGGATGGGGGCATATTACCTGCGATGGCAGCGTTGCCAACTTAGAAGGTTTGTGGATGGCAAGAAATTTAAAATTTTATGCCGCCAGCGTAAAACAAGCTTTATTAAATGAAGCTATCTTTCAAAATGCAAAAGGCTTTCAGGTTACATTACTAAATGGCACAAAAGCTGTTTTAGTAAATTTAAATAGCTGGACATTACTCAATCTTCCTATTGATGAAGTGCTGGCCATTCCGAATAATTTAGCTACGCAATACAGTATTAATATTACAGATGTAAGTAATGCCATTGCAAATTATACAGTGCAAAATATGGGCTATCATGATATACTCAGTAAATACCTGCCCGATATTACAGAAACGCCTGTATCGATCGCCAGCTCTACAAGACATTACTCATGGCCTAAAGGCGCTGCCATACTCGGTATTGGTGCAAGCAACATGTGGAGCATACATGTAGACTTAAAAGCAAGAATGGATTTAACCAAATTAGATAATGTATTGAGTTATTGTGTAAGCAAAAAAGTTCCTGTAATGAATGTAGTGGCTGTTATTGGTACTACAGAAGAAAGCCAGGTAGATCCGTTGAAAGATATTTTAGCGCTCAGGGATAAATACAGGCAACAGGGTTTGGAGTTTTGCATACATGCTGATGCTGCGTGGGGCGGTTATTATAAAAGTATGCTTAACAGTAATGATGACAGCGACCCTGCTACGTTTAAAATAGTGAATGATGATGCAATGGTATCAATACCCATGAGCAGTTATGTAACGGAGCAGTATAAGGTATTGCAGATGGCCGACTCAATTACGATTGACCCGCATAAATCGGGTTATGTGCCTTATCCTGCGGGTGGTTTGTGTTACAGAAATTCTGCTATGCGTAATTTGGTTTCGTTTACTGCACCGGTGGTGTATCATGGCGGCGTTGACCCGACTGTTGGTGTATATGGTGTGGAAGGTTCCAAACCCGGCGCAGCAGCAGCGGCCGTTTATTTCAGTCATAAAGTTATACGGCCCAATATAGATGGCTACGGTAAAATTTCAGGCGAATGTTTTTTTAATGCTAAAAGATTATATGCTGCATTGGTTTGTTTAAATATTCAACCAAACCTGCCTTTCTTTATTGTGCCGTTAATTCCTATACCGGCTATTCAACAAAACCTGCCACCTGCGCAGGTGCAACAGCAATATGAATTTATAAGAGATAGAATTGTAAACGTAAGCAATCAGCAATTAATTAACGATCCGCAGGCATTTGCATTATTTAAAGAATTGGGTGGCGACCAAACTATTGTTACTTACATGTATAATTATTTTACTACCGGCACCACGCCTAACAACAGCATGAAAAAAGTAAATGCTTTAAATGATGCTGTTTACAGAAAGTTTAGTTTTAAGCCTTACGAAACTAAAACAGAGGATACACCAATAGTAGTAACCTCATCTGCATTTACAAGAAGCAATAATGGCGATTTGCTGGTAGATAGTTTACGAAAAAGGTTGGGTGTTGCAACAGGCGATGGAACAAACGACCCTGTCAATTTTATCATTTCCACTGTTATGAATCCGTGGTTGAGCAATACCGTTAACGGCTCGTTTATTCCAACACTCATAAACATCATTACACAAAACGTAACGCAAATCGTGGCTACGGTAAAATCGCAACCATAAAAAAATTTATAAACCTTAAAACCAAATACCATGCTTGCAAAAAATATATACGGCGAAAGTATTGATGATATTAAATCAAAATTCGCTAAAGTAACTGCCGACGGATTTACGCCGTCACTGGCCATTGTATTTTGTTCCATTACACAAAACAGGCAGGAGTTGGTTGATTTTTTTAATGCCAATAATGTAGATGTGTTTGGCTCCACTACGGCCGGAGAAATTATTGATTCGGAAGTAATGGAGAAATCAACTGTGGTAATGCTGCTGGATATTAATAAGACACATTATAAAATATTTTGCGAAGCATCGGAAGACACGTATAAAGTAGCCAATGATTTGGGACTATTTGCCAAAGCATCATTTGCCAATCCGTCCGTACTTGTCGTATCAAGCGGACTAACCATTGATGCGGAACAAATCATCAATGGCTTTATGGATGCAGATAAAAATATTCCGTTGTACGGCGGGCTTGCCGGCGATGATTTAACCATGAAGGCTTCGTATGTATTTACCAACGGGCAGGAAACATCAACAGGTTTAATTGGCTTGGTACTTGATGGTGATAAAATAAATGTAAAAGGATTGGCCACCAGCGGCTGGGACAATATAGGTATTGAAAAAACAATTACCAAATCGGCTGGCAATGTGGTGTACACCATTGATGATGAACCGGCGGTAGATGTGTTTGTAAAATATTTCCAGTTTACTGAAAGTGTAGATAACACAGCTGAGATTATTGCACAAAATTTTGCTCAATATCCTTTACAATTGAAAAAAGAAAATGGCAATGTTGTACTAAGGGCGCCGTTGATGGTGGATATAGAAAGCCGTGCATTGATTTTTGCAGGCGGTATTCCGCAGGGCAGCAAAGTAAAATTTTCTGTACAGCCCGGCTTTGATTTAATTGAAAAAACAACAGAGAGAGTCAGTGCATTAAAACCCTTTATTCCCGAAGCAGATGCATTGATTATGTTTAGCTGTAAGGCAAGGCATATGGCGCTCGGCCCTATGACGGGTGATGAAGCAGGTATGATAAGAGGGTTATGGAATAAGCCCTTAATCGGATTTTTTACTTATGGTGAAATAGGAACCGCCAAAGACAGTGTATGCGATTTTCATAACGAAACCTGCAGTATGGTAATTTTACAGGAAAAAAATTAAGCAGATAAAATACATTGTCTCTTTTTAAAAAGAACCAAACCCCTTCTCCTGCGGAGAGGGGTTTTGGCTGAAACAATAGCATTATTTTTTAACCAACTACAACGATTTCATTGGAACAATTAAAAAAAATTATACAGGGCTTAAACATTTCAGAAGAAGAGAAAGCACTCATTTTTGAAGAGTTGAAAGCTGTTCAAAAAACGATTGCTATTGCTGAGTTCAAATACAGTCGCACCATGATTGATAAAGCTGCCATTACCAATGTGCTTAATGCAAGCATAAAGGAAATTGAAGAACAGAAAAAAATTGTTGAGGAAGCAAAAAATGAAATTGCCAAAAACATGTTTGAGTTGGATAAGCAAAAACAGGTGATTGAAATAAAAAACAGGGTGCTGAATGAAACTATGAACAACTTGAAAGAAACACAATCGCAATTGATTCAGTCAGAAAAAATGGCTTCACTTGGTGAGCTTACCGCAGGCATTGCACATGAAATTCAAAACCCGTTAAACTTTGTTAATAATTTTTCTGATATCAATACCGAGTTAATTGAGGAAATGAAAGAAGAAATAGACAAAGGAAATTTAGAAGAAGCAAAAGCCATTGCTGATGATATCAGCACCAACGAACAGAAAATAAATTTTCATGGCAAACGGGCCGATGGTATTGTAAAAGGTATGTTGCAGCACAGTCGCAGCAGTAACAACATTAAAGAATCAGTGAACATAAATGTACTGGCCGATGAATATCTGCGGCTGGCTTATCATGGTTTGCGGGCAAAGGATAAATCGTTTAATGCTACGATGAAAACTGATTATGATGAAAGCATCGGCAACATTACCGCCGTGCCGCAGGATATTGGCAGAGCCATGTTGAATTTAATTACCAATGCGTTTTATGCGGCCTCCCTGCCCTCCCAAGGAGGGTTCAAAGACCCTAACTACAAACATGAACCTACTATTTGGATAAAAACAAAAAAACTAAGTGATAAAGTTTTGATAAGCGTAAAAGACAATGGGCCGGGCATCCCTCAAAAAGTATTGGACAAAATTTTCCAGCCCTTTTTTACCACCAAACCAACGGGCCAGGGAACGGGCTTGGGTTTGTCATTATGTTATGATATTATAAAAGCGCATGGCGGTGAACTGAAAGTGGAAACGAAAGAAGGTGAGGGCAGTGAGTTTATTATTGAGTTGCCAACTATGTAAGATATTTGAAAATGAAAAAAAACATTTTAATTTTTGCTACAGTCTTTTCGCTTTTGAATATTTCAACTGTATATGCGCAATGGAGTGCAGATTTGAAATATATTGGCGAACTGCGGCAGCAATTAAAATTGATGAAAGAAGATACTTCGGGAATACGGTTGCTTAACAACCTGGCCGCCGCCTTTCATAAAGTGGGTGAAAATGAAAACTGCAAAAAATATGCGGCAATGGCGCTGCAACTCATCAATAAAAAAATAAATACCAATGAAGTAAGAGCAAACCCCGCTTACCTTAAGCAATATGAGTTGTTAAAGGCAAAAGCGGTAGAGAATACAGGTAATGGTTTATTGTTTGAAAACACTGCTATCGCATTTGATACATTGCAATCAGCATTACAGTTGTGGCAACAAGCCGGGGATAAGCATGGCATTGCCTCCACCAATGCTTCCATGGCTGAATATTTTACCATCAAGGGCGACCATATCAATGCATTAAAATATTATCAAACAAGTTTAAATATCTACAAAGAACTGAATGATACATTTTTTACAGGGTGGATTACTTACAACATCGGGCTCATTCAACGGTATATGGGTAATTACGGTGATGCACTGGAAAGCCATGTAAAAACGCTGCAAATTGGTAAACAGATTAACAACAATGAATTAATTACACAGGCACTGCTCGGCAATGGGTTTGATTATATGCTGGTGAAAAATTATCCCGAAGCACTAAAAAATCAAAGAGAAGCGCTGGAAATATTTACTGCAATAAAAGATTCTGTTGGTATTGGCAATGTGTATTACGATATAGGTGTTACGCATATATGGTCGGGCAATTTGGATGAAGCGCTGGTAAATCACACTAAAGGGTTGCAGATAAGAAAAAAATTAACCAATTATGGAGACATTGCTAATTCCTATAATTTCATTTCCAATATTTATCGAAAACAAGATAAATACACAGAAGCATTAAGCAGTTCGCTTGAATCAGTAAAATATGCGGAGTTGTACGGAGAATCAAGCTATATCATTAACAGCTACACTGCCGTTGGTGATATTGCTGTAAAAATGGCTGCGTACGAAAAAGCAAATGACTATTATAACAAAGCATTGCTCGTTAGCAGGAAAATTAAAAATCCAAAATTCGAAGCACAGTCGTTAAAAGGCATTGCAGAAATATATTTATTGCAAAATAAAACCAATAAAGGAATCGAATTGCTCAACGAGGCGGCAACTATTGTACCCACCGAAGACTTTAAAACCAGGCAAAGTATTTTTAAAGACCTTGCTGCCGCTTATGTTAAAATAAATGATTACAAAAATGCTTACGCTAACGAAGTACTGTACAAGCAAATGAGCGACTCGTTAACGGCTGCAGAAAAAATTGAAAAAATTACGAGTATTACCAATCAGCTTGAGTTTGAAAACAAACAGGCATTACAAAAAGTAAATACAGATAAAATACTTTCAGTAAACCAATCAGAAATTAAAAGACAAAAATTAGTAAAAAACATAAGTATAGCGGGCCTGTTACTGGGGATTGTATTTTCACTTATATTTTATACAAGATTTAAAGAAAAGAAAAAATTGAATGATAAGCTGGAAGCAATACTCAGCAATCTCCAATCCGCACAATCGCAATTGGTGCAATCAGAAAAAATGGCTTCACTGGGGGAGCTTACCGCAGGCATTGCACATGAAATACAAAACCCGTTAAACTTTGTTACCAATTTTTCTGAAGTGAACAGAGATTTAATTGCTGAAATGAAAGAAGAATTAGCAAAAGGAAATATAAAAGAAGCCGCAGAGATAGCAACGGATATAAGAGATAATGAAGAAAAAATAATTTTTCACGGAAAGCGGGCCGATTCTATTGTAAAAGGGATGCTGCAACACAGCCGTAATAACACAGGACAAATTGAACCAACGGATATCAATGCCCTGGCCGATGAATTTCTCCGCCTGTCGTATCATGGCCTGCGTGCAAAAGACAAAACCTTTAATGCAAAGTTTGAAATGGATTTTGATGAAACGATTGGAAAAATAAATGTAGTACCGCAGGATATCGGCAGGGTGATTCTGAATTTAATCAACAATGCGTTTTATGTGGTTGATAAAAAAAAGAAATCAGGCATTGAAGGTTACGATCCGACAGTTGTCATCAGTACAAAAAAGAAAGGAAATAAAATTGAAGTAAAAGTAAAAGATAATGGTAACGGTATTCCGAAAGAAGTGCTGGATAAAATATTTCAACCATTCTTTACCACCAAACCCTCAGGCGAAGGAACGGGCTTAGGTTTATCGTTGAGTTATGATATTGTAAAAGCACATGGCGGGGAGTTGAAAGTGGAAACGAAGGAAGGGAAAGGCTCTGAATTTATTATTACTTTAACTTTATAATTGGTTACAAGACATAGTAACCTGATTTAATTTTAATGAAAATATTCCGGTTAAGTTTGTAAGAAAGAAGGAAAAGTAAAATGCATTTAGAATTTATATTTCTTATCATCATTATCCGGTTTATCCGGAAAGACCTGCAAACAGCCAAATTATTTCCTCAATGGGATAAGTATCTTTTTGCTGGTATGATTGCTTCTGTTGCATTCCTGGTAATTGAAGTAACTGTAAAAGCCAGTCGGCCGGTAACATTCTGGATTGCGGAGGCTATGTTTTTCACAGTTGTTTATTTATCACTTTACCGGAAAGAATTCCGGCCTGCCAGGGCACTGATATATGCTTTCCTGCCATTGATAATTATTTCTTTTTTAGATAATGTGGTTAAAATGATTGACCCCGCATTTCATAAAAAGTGGGAGAATGTTTTTGATGTCGCTGATATATTTGCTATTGTATGGATGATAGCTATGCTAATCATCAGCAGTAAGCAAAGAAAGGCACTGGAGAAAGAAAAATTAAAAACACTGGAGAAAGAAAAGGAAATTATAATTACAAAAAAAATAAAAGCTGAATTGGAAGTACAGGTTACAGAACGTACCGCTGCACTTACTTTGCAAAAAGAAGAATTGCAACTTACATTAAATGAATTGAAGGCTACGCAGAACCAGTTGATTCATTCAGAAAAAATGGCTTCACTGGGAGAGCTTACTGCCGGCATTGCCCATGAGATTCAAAACCCTTTAAACTTCGTCAATAACTTTTCTGAAATAAATACAGAGTTGATAGCAGAAATGAAACAGGAAATTGAGAAAGGGAATTTAGCAGAAGTAAAAACTATCGCCAACGATATTGCTGAGAATGAACAAAAAATAAATCATCATGGTAAAAGGGCCGATGCCATTATAAAAGGTATGCTGCAGCATAGCCGCAGCAGTAATGGGCAAAAAGAACCAACTGACATTAATAAATTGGCCGATGAATATTTACGATTAGCTTATCATGGCCTGCGGGCAAAAGACAAATCATTCAATGCAACGATGAAAACGGATTTTGATGAAACGATTGGCAACATCAATGTAATTCCGCAGGATATCGGCAGGGTGATTTTGAATTTAATTACTAATGCGTTTTATGCGGCCCCCCTGCCCCCCGAAGGGGGGTTCAAAGACCCTAACTATAAACACGATCCTACTGTTTGGATAAGTACCAAAAAGATGGGTGGTAAAATTTTGATTAGTGTGAGAGATAATGGTCCCGGCATACCTCAAAAAATATTGGACAAAATATTTCAACCCTTCTTTACCACCAAACCAACGGGGCAAGGAACCGGTTTGGGATTGAGTTTAAGTTACGATATTGTAAAAGCTCATGGTGGTGAGTTGAAAGTGGAAACGAAAGAAGGAGAAGGCACAACATTTATTATTATTTTACCAATATAAAACCTAAACAAACAAATGAAAATTTTAGTAGTAGACGATGAAAAAGATGTTCAGTTTCTTTTTGAACAACGTTTCAGGTCTGAAATCAAAAAGCATGAAATGGACTTTGTTTTTGCCTTCTCGGGCGAAGAAGCATTGAACTATCTTAACTTACACGATCATGAAGCAGTACTGATTTTGTCAGACATTAACATGCCGGGCATGAGCGGACTTGAATTGCTTCGGCAAATCAAACAAATACATCATGAACCGCCACCCGTGGTAATGATGATAACCGCTTACGGCGATGCTGAAAATTATAACATGGCCAAACAATTGGGTGCTGATGATTTTTTAACCAAGCCCGTTGATTTTACCGTATTAAAAGAAAAATTAAAAAAGATAATGCAATGATAAAAATTTTAGTGGCTGATGATGAGAAAGATCTGGAAGTACTCATCAAACAAAAATTTCGCCAAAAAATAAGGGAGCAGCAGTACGAATTCATTTTTGCAGTAAATGGTAACGATGCACTGGAAAAAATTCAGCAGCAGCCCGATGTTGAAATTGTGCTGACTGATATCAATATGCCGGAGATGGACGGCCTCACTTTACTCGGCCACCTCGGCGAATCAAATCCATTAATAAAAGCAGTGATCGTATCTGCTTATGGCGATATGGATAATATACGCACCGCCATGAACCGTGGCGCTTTTGATTTTATTACCAAACCCATCAATTTTGAAGACCTTGCTTTAACTATTGAAAAAACATTAAAACAGGTTGTACAAATAAGAGAAACGCTGAAGGCTGTTAAAGAAAATAATATTTTGAAAATGTATGTGGATGAAACCGTTTTAAATTTTATGGGCAGCCGTGAATTTGAAACTTCTTTAATGACCAACGATACCATAGAGGCTACTGTTGCATTTATTGATATTTGCAGTTTTACTTCCATCAGCGAAAATGAAACACCTGATAAAGTTGTTACACTGCTCAACAATTATTTTGATGTAATAGTTAAAGAAGTGATTGCACAAGGCGGGCACATTGATAAATTTATTGGCGATGCGGTAATGGCAGTATTTACCGGCGATTATCATTTAGACAGGGCGCTGGATGCCTGCATTGCAGTAAGAAATGAAATTGAAAAATTGCCTGCTGTATCAGAAAAATTTGCACCAAAAGTTTCTATTGGCATCAATAGCGGCGAAATGATTTCGGGGAATATCGGTTCATCCAGTTTGCGCAGGTTAGATTATACTGTAATTGGTGATGCGGTAAATATTGCTCAACGTTTGCAAATGATTGGGGGTGAAGGACAGATTGTTATCAGCGAAGCTGCTTATGAAAAAGTAAAAGAATTTTTTGACTGTCGCTTAATAGGCGAAGTAAATTTGAAAAACAAAACTGTTCCTGTCAACGCATACGAGGTGCTGAACTAAAAAAAGAACTTCGCCTTTGCCTGTTATAAAAACAGCAAAGACAAAGTTTTATTTATTTTTCGGAGAAAACAAATCTATGACTTTTGCGGTACTGCACTAAACTGCCTGATGTAACTTACTTTACCATCTTCATCAAACATCCAGTTTTCATTAATCATTACCGTGCTTGTTACGCCTGTAGTGGTTACACCTGTTTGGTGGCCCCACACATTTCCCCAGGACTCTTTCTTTCCCGCAGGTTGTAATGATACAATGGCATCAATAGTACTTTTAAAAGAACTGAATGTTTGGCGTTGTTGTTTCATTACACTCATAAAATCATCACGGTTGCCGGTAAAATTGGTACCGTCTGCAAAATCCATTCGTACTTGTTCAGCAAACACGGTAGTTCCTTTGTCTAACGTGTTGTCGTCAAAATACTTCCAAAGATCCAGTACAATCATCGCATGAATGATGCCGCCAATACTAAAATCGCCTGAGTATTGAATTGGATAAGGGAAAGGGTGAACAGGTGGAACATCTGTCGCAGTTACTTTAACGGCGGCGGATGAAGGCTTATTTCTCATAATTGTTTGTTTTATTTACAGTAAGTTAATGCAATAAATTGTAGTTGCACAATAACAGCAAAACATTTTTTCAGAAAATTAAAAATGTCGACCACTACCCGGAAAAAATAAAAACGCCATGTAGTGCCGGGTTGAATATCCGAATCCAAAAATCGCTATCTTAATGCCATGAAATACTTTTTCTTTTTGTTCTTGTCTGCAGTATCGGTTACGGTAATGGCGCAAAGCCCGGTCTATGATATTCTTCTCCAAAACGGAAAAATAATTGACGGTACCGGCAACAGTTGGTACTATGGCAGCGTGGGTATTAAAGACCGGAAAATTATTGCCGTTGGCAGAAATATAAACGGCAATGCCGCCAAAACAATTGATGCTGCGGGATTAATTATCGCACCGGGTTTTATTGATGTGCATACACATATTGAAGATGATGAAAAAAGAAATCCTACGGCTGATAATTTTATTTATGATGGTGTTGCCACGGTGATTACAGGCAACTGCGGTTTGTCCAACCCCGACATCGGTAATTATTTTCGCTTTCTCGACTCATTAAAAGTTTCCATTAATACAGCGTCGCTCATTGGTCATAATGATGTACGTAAGGCCGTAATGGGCCGTGCCAATCGTGATGCAACCGAGAGTGAATTACAGCAAATGGAAAATATAGTTGATAGAGCCATGAAAGCAGGTGCGGTAGGTTTATCTACCGGGTTAATTTATATACCGGGTACTTATGCCAAAACATCGGAGATAGTACGGCTTGCAAAAGTAGCCGCCAAATACAACGGCGTATATGCCACGCACATGCGAGACGAAGGTGATAGTGTTACATACGCCATACAAGAAGCATTAACAATCGGCAGAGAGGCAAAAATTCCCGTTCAAATTTCGCACTTTAAATTAAGCGGGCAACATAATTGGGGCCGAAGTAAAGAAACCATAGCCATGATAGAAGCTGCACGGCGCGAAGGTATTGAAGTAACCATTGATCAGTATCCTTATACAGCCAGCAGCACATCCATCAGCACATTAATACCCGATGAAGTTTTGGCCGACGGACAAGATTCCGTTAAAGCAAGATTGCAGAGACCTGAAGTAAAAAAATATGTGATAGCTGAAATGCTGAAAAAGATTAAGAAAAGAAAATTGAAACATTTCAGTTATGCCGTAGTAGCCAACCATGCGGCCGATACAACGTATAACGGAAAAAGCATTGAACAAATAAATTTATTGCGGGGTAAAAAACATAAAGCCAAAGCCGAGGCCGAAACGGTTATTGATATTATGCTCAACGGCGGGGCAAGCGCTGTATTTCACGGTATGAGCGAAGAAGATGTGAAAAGAATTATGCGTTATCCTTTTAATATGTTTGCCAGCGATGCAAGTATAAGAGTAATGAGTGCAGGCGTGCCGCACCCCCGTGGCTATGGTACCAATGCACGGGTATTGGGTAAATATGTACGCGACGAAAAAGTGATTTCTTTAGAAGAAGCCATTCGCAGAATGACATCTTTACCCGCACAAAAATTTCAATTGCATAACAGGGGATTATTAAAAGAAGGTTATGCGGCCGACATTGCGGTATTTGATGAAAATAAAGTAACCGATCTTTCTACTTTTGAAAAACCGCATCAATATTCTACAGGTTTTCTTTTTGTAATTGTGAACGGAAAATTAACCGTTGATGCCGGTAAACATACCGGTGCAAGAAACGGAGAAGTCTTATTCGGTCCGGGTAATAAAAAATAATTATTGTTCAATTTAACCAACTGTTTATGAAAAAAATGTTCTTGATCCCACTATTTATTTTGTTGCTCTCAGCAGGTATTTCAGCGCAAAAAATTATTCCTTTTACCACACCGGAAGCAGCCGGTTTTTCTTCGGAAAGATTGAAGCTTCTTGACAGGGAAATGAATGACTGGGCGAAAAAAGAATGGATGCAGGGCGGCGTAGCCCTTATCATTCGCAATGGAAAAATTGCTTACTACAAAGCTGCAGGCTATAATGACCTTGACACAAAGTCTGTAATGCAAAAAGATAATATATTCCGCATAGCGTCGCAAACAAAGGCCATTACAAGTGTGGCTATGATGATACTTTATGAAGAAGGCAAATTTTCTTTGAATGATCCCGTTTCAAAATATATTCCGGCATTTAAAAAACAACAGGTACTTGATAAATTTAATGCGCCAGATACTACGTATACCACGGTTCCTGCCAAAAGCGAAATAACTATCCGTCAATTATTCACGCATACTTCGGGTCTTGGCTATGCACAAATCGGTTCTAAAGAAGCCAATGCCATTTATGCAAAAAGTAAACTTACCGCGGGCATCGGGGTACAGGATGATAAATTGTTAGATGCCATGAACCGGTTAGCCAAGCTGCCGCTTATGCACCAGCCCGGTGAGAGATGGACTTACGGATTAAACAGTGATCTGCTCGGTTGTTTGGTAGAAGTTCTCTCGGGCATGACACTGAATGATTTTTTTCGCACAAGGGTTTTTGAGCCATTGGGTATGAAGGATACTTATTTTTTAGTGCCGAAGGAAAAAGTAGCAAGGCTTGTTAATTTATACCGCGAAGATTCGACGGGGCAATTAGTAAAAGCGGAAGCTAATATGCTTAACGGAAAAACCATTACACCCAATTATCCTCTGGAAAACAGCACTTATTATTCCGGCGGTGCGGGGCTTTCTTCTACTATTTATGATTATGCTGTTTTTTTACAAATGTTGTTGAACAACGGCACCTACAACGGTAAAAGATTATTAAGCAGGAATACAGTTCGTATAATGACGATTAACCAGATTGGTGATCTTTCTATTTGGGGAGGTGAAAAATTTGGGTTAGGTTTCCAGGTTGTAACAGAAAAAACCGCCGGCAAAACATTGGCGCAGGAAGGTGCATACAGTTGGGGCGGCGCTTTTTCTACTACGTATTCGGTAGATCCGAAAGAAAAAATTGTCATGCTCTTCTATCGTCAATTACAAAGCAGTACGCATGGTGATGTAGAAGAAAAATTCAGGGCACTCACTTATGCGGCTATAAATGATTAATCTTACTTTTAAAAAATAAACCGGTTTTTATATTTTTAAAAAAGGAAAAATAAATTAATAAAATGGAACCCTCTATTCTAACAGGCGCCGTTATAGGAGCGATAACCGGTGTAGTAGCTATGCTACTTGTTTATTTTTTTAAACAACAACGTTTCAATGCTGTAAGAAAAAGCATTGCCGATACCCGTGTAGAATACGCAGCGCTTTTTCATTATGCTGCCGATAAACGTTACAAAAAGTCGTTTAAGTTTTTCGATACATACGGTGCGCTATATGTAATTGGTAAAACGGCTTATTACAAAGCAAAACCTGCGGATGAACCGCTTGTATTTAATTTGGAAAATTGTACCATACAGCCGGAAGCCGATTGGCGTAAGCTGAAATGGTTTTCAGTTACCACGCATGTGGGAGAAAAATTTTATTTCAACTCCCACAAGTTGGGCTTTTTTGTAAATAACAGCGCGGAAACATTAAAGGCTTTACAATTCCTAAAATCAAAACAAGTTGCTTAAAATCCTTTTCTATCGCCGATATGTTTTCCCATCCAATCCAAATTACTTTGTTGGGTTATTAAAACCATTTTAGGTTCAGTAGGTCCGTGCGGTTGCCGCGGCAATGCCAATAACCTTACCGGTACATTTCTTCTTTTCAGCGCATTGTAAAACATTACAGAGTTACTAATGGGTACACGGGCATCGGCTTCACCATGCTGCAACATCACCGGCGTTTTTACATTTTGTACAAAGCGCAGCGGTGAATGCTCGTCATATACTTTCCAATCATTCCACGGATCTGATTTCATATACGAAGGAAGAAAACCCGCAATATCATCGGTAAGATTTTGATGCACCAAATCAACTACCGGCGCACCGATGCTGGCTGCTTTAAAACGATCGGTATGACCCACAATCCAACTGCTCATAAAACCGCCGTAACTCCAACCCATTACGCCCAACCTGTTTGCATCCACCGCACCCATTTTCAATACATGATCTACACCCGCCATCAGGTCTTTATAATCGCCGCCGCCCCAGTCGCGTTGATTGGCCAATCTAAAATCTTTTCCGTAACCGCTTGAGCCCCGCGGATTGGGACGTAAAACAAACATCCCCATTTCGGCAAACGCAGCTATTTGATAAACGCCTTGGTTACCCGCTACAAAATTTTGTACAAATACACCGGCAGGGCCGCCATGTATATTTAATATCAACGGATATTTTTTACCCGCTTCATAATTCAGCGGATATGTAAGCAGTCCTTCAATTTCTTTTCCATCAAATGCTTTCCATTTTACCAATTCAGTTTTAGGAACAGGATACGCAGCAATATCTGCATACAGATTGGTAATTTTTTGCGGAGCAAAAGAATTAACGCTGCTGACATAAGCTTCGCCGGGCTTTGACGGATTTTGCAAAACGAATCCAATTTGTGTTGCTGTACTGTTCAACGTAGCTCCTCCTATCAAATCATTGCTTCCTTTATTCCATTCGGTAATTTCTTTACCATCAATACCCAACTTGTAAATACTGTTGAGTGTTTTATTAGCTTCATTTACATAAATTGCTTTATTGTCGCTGCTCCATCCAATGAGGCCCGGTTGTGCATCAGGTGTTGCAGCAAGTGTTATAGTGTTGCCTCCCTGCACAGGCATAACTTTTATCAAAGTTTTACCGCCCCATACAACAGGATCTTCGGAACAGGTGTATGCTAAAAATTGCCCGTCATGACTGTAACGCGGATTTGTTTCGGATGCAGCGGTAGTCAATATTTTTTTTGCTTTGCCTGTCGCTACATCAACGGTTGAAATATCGCTGTAAACATTATCATTTACTTTTTGCGATTTGCCATGACCAAAAGCAATGGTTTTTCCGTCGGGGCTCCAGTCAAATGAGTTTACATTATAATATTCCTCCGTTATTTTTTTCTGTATGCGTTTGCCGCTGCTGTCTTTTTGATTTAACCATAAAACATAAACCCGGTTTTGTTTATAGTCTTCGTCTATATAATACCAATCGTTCTTTCCTTTTTTATTTTTCTCCTGCGCATCCGTCTCCGCATCGGGTTGTACAAAGGCAATCATATTGCCATCGCGGCTCCATTGATAAGTGCCTGTTCCGCTTTTTGAATCAGTCAATTTCTCCGCCTCGCCGCCGGCAACCGCCATCAAGTACAAGTTATTTTTCCCCTCTCTTGCCGAAGCAAACGTAATCCATTTGCCATCGGGACTCCATTGCGGATTGGATGAATTTTTTTCTCCCTTGGTTAATTGAATCGTATTAGAGCCATCAGTATTACTCAGAAAAACCTGGTTTACGTATTCGCTTTTATCATCGGTCATCACGGCTTCTCTTACGGTATACAATATTTTATTGCCATCGGGCGATGGTACCACGGCGGTAATGTTTTTCATCTTCATACACTGCGCCGGGCTCCAGTAGGTTTTGGTTTGGCTAAAAGAGATTACAGAAAAAAGAATAAAGCAGCTGAATAATAGTTTTGATTTCATAAAAAGATTTTAGAAAGGTAAATAATGCGGGTAGGAAAAAAACAGGAGTCATAGGGGCGGAAAGGAATGTAATGGTACAGTAAGTTAAGAAGGTAAATTGAGAAAGTGAAAAAATATTACAAACCCATTTTGATAAGCCATTATTTTATTAAAGTCCATAATTCTCTGCCGTGTTTCCCGTCATCAGCGTTGAAAAACAGTTTTCCGTTTACATCAGTTAGAAATTCAGGAGCACTTCCATCGGGTCCGGGCAATATATCTTTTACCATAAAGGTTCCTTTCAATGTACCATCGCTTCTCCACAATTCTTTCCCGTGAATGCCATCATTAGCAGAAAAATAGAGAATATTATTTACTACTTTAAAATATGCCGGATTACTCCCTGATTTCCCTTTGAATATGTTCTTTACGGGAACAGTTCCTTTACTGCTACCATCAGTCTTCCACAACTCATATCCTTCCTTAGTATCGAAAATAAAAAACAAAGTTTTATTTATAAAAGCATGCTCCCGGCTAAAATTCTCTTTGACCCCGGTTAAAAATGTTTTTAATTTTGTTGTTCCGGCAGACGTCCCGTCAGTTTTCCATAATTGGCAAGAGTTATATAATGTTTGAGCAAAAAAATAAATTTCAGACCCTTGTTTTGCAAACCAAATAGTCCTTATTGCCGAAACATCATCCTTCGGATCATAAATATTTTTTACTTTAATCGTTCCTTTTTTACTGCCATTCGTTTTCCATAACTCCAAAATACCGTTATCAGCCGTTAAAAAAAATAATTCATCTTTCAAAAGAAACTGATGTGTGATATAACGAAGTCCGCTGCCGTTAAAAAAATTCTTATGGTCGAATAAAAAAACAGTTGAGTCGGTTTTATTTTTAAATACCTCGTTATTCGATCCTTCTATTCCTCCTTGTTCAAAGCTTAAGGGGATATTTTCATCGGGCATAATTATTAAAGGAGAAATTTTTTGTGTTCCAGTACTGCTCCCGTCAGATTTCCATAGTTCTATAGAATCTGAAATACCTGATGTTAAAAAATAAAGTTTGTTTCTTAGTACAAAATACCCTTGCGGAAAACTATTTTTTATTCCTTCATACAAGTCTTTAACCAAAATGGTTCCATCACTTGTTCCGTCACTTTTCCAAAATTCATATCCATGAATACTATCATTAGCCCCAAAGTATAACACCTTATTCATTTGATAAAAAGAAGAAAATAAGCTGCCGGCTTTGCCGGGGTTAATATCTTTTATCAATACAGTTCCTTTTGAAGTCCCATCGCTTTTCCAAAACTCGTTTCCACTTTCTGCGGTATACGCCATAAAGTAAAGTTTGTCCTGAAAGGCAATCATAGCTTGAGGATCTGAGGACTTTTCTTTAATACTTTTATTAATATCTTTTACCATGATTACTTTTTGGCCATAAAGAGGAAAGTATCCGGCTACGACCTGAAGTAAAAAAAGTTTTATAAAGAATTGTTTCATAATAATTTTATTCCGCCGCCGCTCTTTTCAACCGGTCATTAATGGCTCTACCCAATCCCTCATCGGGAAATTGCACGGCGACAATCAATTCCACATCACTGTTATCCAATGTACGCATGGCGGCAAATAAATTTTTAGCCGCTTCGTGCAAATCGCCGGCAGGTGAAAGCAAGATTTGATGTTCTTTTGAATATTCAGTCAATTCTTTATTAAAAGCAATGACACCGATGCCCGATGCTTCCACTTGTATACCCGGATTAAATAATAATTTCTTTCGCGGCGCATAATGACTCTTCAGCATGCCCGGTGATAAAGGATTAGAACTTTCATTTACATTGAGTGTAACACTACCAACTGCTTTTTCAATTTCCTCTACCGATAAGCCACCGAGCCGGTAAATAATTACTTCTTCCTCTTCTTCGCCGGGTTCTTTTTTTGTAAAACCAACAATGGTTGATTCAACACCAATGCTTGTAGAACCGCCGTCGACGATGTACGGTATCTTTCCTTCCAGCTGATCAAATACATGCGATGCCGTGGTAGGACTGATATAGCCAAACGGATTGGCACTGGGAGCAGCCAACGGAAATTCCAATTGCCTTAATAAACGTAAAGCCAGCGGATGATCGGGTATACGAACGGCAACGGTATCCAAACCGGAGGTAACCAAATCCGGTATGATTGATTTCTTTTGTAATAAAAAAGTAATGGGGCCCGGCGAAAATTTTTGTATCAGCAGTTTTGCTTTTGCCGGTATATGCGTTACATATTTTTCTATTTCATGTACCGAATGGGTGTGTACAATCAACGGGTCAAAATGCGGACGTTCCTTTACTTCAAATATTTTCAGCACCGCTTCTTCATTCAGCGCATTGGCCGCAAGGCCGTATACCGTTTCGGTTGGAATGGCAACTACTTCGCCCTCTTGCAGCAGGCTGCCGGCTAATTGAATATTGACTCCCGTTTGTGTATGAAATGATTGCATGCATTACGAAGATACTATGATGCGGCGTAAGAATGAAAGATGTAAGAATATAACGCACTTCGACCCACCCCAAATCGAATATTTTTTATGCGAAAAAACTTTAGGCCTCCCGCAATGCGGGACAGGCTCTCCGATGGAGGGGATGGGCAGTTTGTCAATTGAAAAAGAAAATACCGTAAAACTTTCAGCAATTTTTATTACCGGCATACAAAATTCTTATAGAAAAATGTCGTCTTTGTTCCGTTAGGAACAATTCGTGGGTAGCTTGCAAATTTTAGTTGCACCAAGCGTTCCTATCGGAACGCCTCGTGCTATGCTCTTTCAATTACTACCCACCGGAAGCTCCTACGGAGCTATCTTAAACAAAAGATGTACTACAACTCCATTGCAAATGAAAGGAAGCAATACTTTTTCAAAACCCCCTATTTAGCTACTTGCCTGATATGATACTCCTGTATCAACGCAGGGTTTTCCGGTGTTAGTGTAAAGCTGATCCTGATATTCGCTTTTTCTCCTTCCATAATAAAATAACCCCGCAACTGATTCTCAGGTATCACATCATTTACTTTAATGATTTTACCGGCATTGGTAAAAATGGTCGTCGCTTCTTTCTTTAATGAATCAATAATATAATCGGCAAAAAAGTTTTCAGCAAAAATGACCGATGCCTGCGCATTGTTCCATTCAGGTAAAAGTTTTACCAAGGCTGCTTGCTTTTCTTTTAAAATGTTGGATGGCGGTAATGAATACGGTTTTAGTTTGGCACCTCTTATCAATGTATCCAACACCCGCAGGTTTACACCGCCCGTAGGTGCATAGGTAACATTGGCAAAAAGTATTACACCAATACCATACTCGGTTACTATACGCCAGTTGCTGCCAAAGCCCGGCAAGCCGCCGCTATGTGCTACTATCACACGGCCTTCACAATCTGTCGGTATGACTTAATCCGTAACCATAGCCGGTAACAATGGAGCAAGGTCGGCCATCAGGATATTTATATGCCGGCAGCAATGTATTCATTCGCCATAGTTGATGCATTTCACGTACCGAACTTCTTTTCACGGGTCCTTGTTCCGAATCATTGCGCGGCGGCCAGGCCGATTGATGAAACGCCGCATACTTACTAAATGATTCCAACGAAGTAATCATACCACCCATAGCGCCGTAAATACCGTCGTGCAGTAATGGTTCATCACGCCAGTTATCATTGATCCATCGGTAGCCAAGCGCCAATTCATTAGCCGGTACTTTAGTGTATTCCCATGCAGCCTGCTGCATACCCAATGGTTTCCATAAATTATTTTGAATGTATTGGCTGTAAGGAATGCCCGTTACTTTTTTAATTATATAACCCAGCATGGCAAAACCAAGATTGCTGTATTCATAAGCAATACCCGGATCATTGGAAAAATTGATTCCTTTTTTTATCAATGCCAAGAAGTTCTTCATCCGTATCGGCTAATTGTCTGTCGCCCCAAGGATTGTCTTCGGGAAAACCGGCAGAGTGCGTAAGTAAATTGCGAACAGTAATAGCCGGCGCATCGGCCGTCAGCATGTTTTTGATTTTTTAATTCAGGAATATATTTTGATACAGGGTCATCCAATTTTAGTTTTCCTTCATCACGTAATTTTAAAATAGCCATGGCGGTAAAACTCTTACTCATAGAAGCGATGCGAAACATTGATTTGGTGGTAGCCGGTATTTTTTTATTGATATCGGAATAACCACCGCTGCCTGAATATACCAATTTCCCATCCAGCATAATGCCAAATGTATAGCCGGGAAAATGATTGCTCTCTGCATATTCTTTATATATTTTTTCAACTGCAGGGAAAAGCACTTCTATTCTTTTTAACCGATCAGGATCATTAAATACAGGAGGCTGATAAGAGGTTTGTTGTTGTGCTTTTATTATCATCGGCAGCACGAACAGAGTACTTGCTATAAAATTTTTGAGTTGAAAGGGTTGTAGCATGGTTGGGTTTATTATGTAGATAAGAGAAAGATGAAAGTAAATAAGTCTTCAACAAACTTCTATTTGGAAAGTAACTTAATTTCAGCGGCTATTTATCCAATCACCTCTTCGTTCTTTATTTTTCCTTTTTCGCTAAAACTACAAGAACATTTCTTATAAATTTTCTGGATTAATCAAATGGGAAACTTAATTATTACTATAATTAATAAAACAGGTATAAGAATTGCTAAATAATACGGGGCTCTAATGAACAGCCATATTTTTGCTTTTATAAAATACCTTTCATACTTGTTTTTAAATAAATCCTTATTTGTAGCAATAAAATAGTCATAATCCATGGATAAATGATTTTCCGGGTATTTATCTAATATTTCTTGATACTTCCCTCCGATTTCTTCTATTTCCTTGGCAGCATCTTTATCCTCTTCATACTTATTCATTATCTGTGAAAGCCTTTCATACTGCTTATTCAAATCCTTTCCACATTGATGTAATGAGTCAGCCTTTGCTTTGTAGTTTTTTGAATTTTCAATTAAACTAAGCACAATAATTATCAAAGAGAAAAAAATTGTAATTAAAGATAAATACTCTGGAGATATTTTTGAATAATCTGAAAATGGTTTTATAGCAAGTAAACTTGCAATGATTACATAGATAGAATTCAATGCGACCGCCCAATTTGAAAGCTGATTAATATGCTCCAATCGTTTGTGGGCAACAAATCTTGCTCCTTTTGTTTTCCATATCTTTTCATGAAGCTGTTCAGCGTAGTTTTTTTTCGACATACAAAAAGGTTTAAAAAAGGGCTGCCTGAAATTCTAGACTAATTTCCCATTGCATGGGAACTAAACACAATGATTATTTTACTTATACTTTTCGGTAGAAAAGTCTCCAAATAAATTGGAAGGCAGCCCATTCAAAAATAAGCTTTAATACCCATACCCAATATCTCTTTCCAAATTCCTTAAGTTCCTATCTCTATAATTTTCATAAGTTTCTTCTATTTCGGTATCGGAATATTTTTTACTTGGGTCTGCTTGCCCCACATCTTGTAAAAACTTCCTTTTTTTAGCAAGTGCATTTAGTTTATCATAATCGTAAATATAATTTCCGCCCTTATTATATTTAATTTCAAAGTAAGCTCTTAATGTTCTCTTTAAATTTTTAGGCGGTTTCCCCCCAAAGGATTCAAGAGATTCGAACATAGACTCTATAATTGAATCAATCTTATAGAAAACAGATAAGTCATCGATTTCAAGATAATAAAATAGCCAACCATAATTTTTCTTTGCACTTTTAGAGCCAGTGATAATTAGATTCACCTCTTTTAAAAATGCCTTTTTAAAAGCATTATCATTATTTATTAACCAATTGGGCCGTGCTTTAGGATTTAGTAACCCCTTCTTGTACCAAGTAACTTTAGCTGCTATTTTATTAATTTGACCCTCAATTGTTTTATTTACGATTGATATCTTATCCTTGTTTATTGAATAGCCTAAAAAATCAATTCCCATTTCAAGGTTGCCAAGCAATGTTTTATCTTCATTTATGCAAAGCCCGATTTTAATTAGCTTCTTCTGTATAGACTTTAATAATGAGCTGCAATCAGATTTCCCTAAAATAATAATGTCATCAACATATCGTAGATAAAGACTTGAACTTAATTGTTTTGTAAAATAGTCATCGAAATTCTTTAAAAATATTTGAGCAAGAATGTTTGAAATGGGTAACCCCTGCGGAACTCCTTTGTTCAAAAAATATTTATCTAAGTCAGTTTTTTTATAGTTCGAAGGCACAGTTGGTGTCTCAATTGCATTAGTCACTAATTTTAAAAAATCCATATCGCTAATTCTTTTTCCTAATTCAGTCGAAAGAATTTCCCTATCAATCTCATCATAGAATTTTTGAATATCTGTTTTTAAGAAATAGATATTTTCGGTTTTATTTTTTTCTAAAAATTTTTTTACTTTTCTAATATAACTATTTGGCAGCTCTCGATTCACACAATCAGTAAAATCTTCATGTAAAATACTCTTAGTAATATCAAGTACAATTCTGTCTCTTATAGTAGGTAAAGAAAGCATCCGTGGAATAGTTTTTCTATTTTTTACTCTTAGAATTTCCAAGTATGGTGAAAAATGAAACTTTCCTGAGATGGTTTTTCTTTCTATAATTTTAAGTTCAGTTGCTATATCCCTCTTGAAATTCTCTGCTGATTTTTTGTCAATTCCTTTAGAAGACACTTTACTTACTTTGGATTTAAAAACTTTTTCTTAGTTATTGTAGGCAAAGTAATCAGCATACTTCTTTGTCATCAAACAGATAAAATATTAAATTAATGATTCATCAAATGTAATTCGAATACCATCTTTCAATTTTTCATAAAAAACAATTGGCACTTCGATTATTTCTGCAAGTGATTTCTTCATTTCATAAGTTGAAGGTTTAATGCTAATTGGTTTATCGGCAATAAAGCCATCTATTCCCTGCGATTCTTCTTCCGGTGTTGCAAGTCTATACGGCTTGCCAAATTCTGAGGCAACACTTTTTAATATAGCTTCTTGAAACTTAAGGCCGATAAAGGTTTTTAGTATGACTAAATCCTTAACCCATCTTTCCACCATTTCCTTATCTATTTGCGTCATTACATCTTTAAAATTATCAACCATTTCAAAAATCTTATTTGCAGCAAGAGATAAAGATTCGGGGTGTTTATTTAAATACCATTCTTCCCATTCTTTTAATTTACTCCCCGGGAATTCCTGAATCAAATCACTCATTTGACCAACAACGGATGGTCTGGTGCCCTGAGCATTTTGATTAGCCAGGTTTAATATTTGTGTTGCATACTTTGGGAAAGTGGAAGCTTCAGCATTGAGCAAAGAAAGTATATCGTTATTTGATATTTTTATTGTCTTCATTAAAAGTCGCTTGGTTAAATAGTGCTTTAAATTTTTCTTTATATTTAAAATCAATTTTATTCTCAACTTGCACAAGTCCGCTTTTAATCAAATGGGCATTTATAAAAGTTTTATTTTCTAAATATAAGTAGCAAAGTAAATTATTTTCGGCATCGTGTTTTATGTCGTCATATCTGAGGAAAATTCTTTTCCCTTTCAATTTATCATTAAGAAATGCGGTTGCTTTTCCATTGATAACCGGGTCTTCTTTAATACCGATGAGTTTTATAAGCAGGCCGTTACTTAACCTGAGTTTTTCAGGGCTAATGATCTCTTTTACAGTAAAAAATTCTTCCCGGGTTGCTGAACTGTCTTTGTCAAGCTTAGAGCCGAATTGTAATTTCTTTACATCGATTTTTTTATCCAACGTATGAGGATCTTTGAAAATGTACGGTTGCTTTTGAATTACTGCTGCAAAATCAGTCTTTAAATTTTCCGGCTTCAAAAACTCATACGTTGTGCCGTTCATATCTTTTTGGTGAACTTCTAATTTCTCTTTAATGACAGGGATAAACTCTGAATTAATTTCAAATCCGACCGAATTCCTGTCAAGGTTTTTAGCGGCTAATGAGGTCGTCCCGCTGCCTGCAAAGGGGTCGAGAACAGTTTCCCCGATAAATGAAAACATTTTAATCAATCTCCTCGGTAATTCTTCAGGAAACATCGCGATATGGTTGTTTTGCCTTGCTCCGGTGAAATTCCAATGACCCGCAAAAAAAGTATTCCATTCCTCAGCAGTCATTTTAGAAAGTTCTTTTTGTTCTTTCGTTGGTTTGGGAGCATCTCCTAATTTTTTAAACACCAAAATAAATTCGTAATCCAATTTCAAAATTCCGTTTCTTGGATAAGGATACGAACCCATTTGCACACCTCCCCCGGTCGTGTTGGATGTAGTCACTTTTTGCCAAATGATAGCACCCATATAATCAAAGCCGATGTTCTCACAAAACTTAATAATCTCTTCCCGGATGGGAATTACTTTGTATCGTCCGTAATAAACCGCCCTGGCAAATTGATCACCAATATTCACACACAATCTGCAACCCTTGTGAAGCGTACGATAACATTCTTTCCAAACCAAGTTCAGGTTGTTGATGTAATTTTCGTAACTGTCATGAAAGCCGATTTGATCTTCAGTACCATAGTCTTTTAATTGCCAGTATGGTGGTGATGTAATAGCGAGATGAACTGAATTGTCCGGCAATGCGGTCATTTCTCTGCTGTCGCCATTGATTATTTTATGATGAGTTTTCAAACTATTATTTTATTTTTCCAAAGTTAACAAAAAAGCTGCCGCTTCTCTCATTCGCTCTTGATCCATCAAGGTTTTTACAATCAATACCCAATCAATTCCTGCACACATTTATCCAATCTCGATTTGGCCATAAAATTATTTTCCAGTTCAATGGAAAAAGGAATGGGTGTATCCAACGAGGCACAACGCATTACCGGCGCATCCAGCAATTCAAAACAATTTTCTGCAATCCATGCCGCTATTTCGCCGCCAATACCGCCAATGAGTGTGTCTTCGTGCAGTAATAATACTTTTCCGCTTCTTGCTACGGCCTGTCGTATGGCGTTATAGTCCAACGGCAATAATGTTCTTAAATCTAAAATATCAATAGAGAGTTCCGGATGTGCGGCTGCATAATCATCGGCCCAATGTACGCCGGCGCCGTAGGTAATAATTGAAATATCATCGCCGCTGCGTACATGCCTTGCCTTACCTATTTCAATTTCATAATATTCATCAGGCACCGAACCGCTTACACTCCTGTACAATGCCTTATGCTCAAAGTATATTACGGGATTGGGATCATTAATCGCCGCAATCATCAATCCCTTTGCATCCATCGGTGTACTCGGGTACACTACTTTTAGTCCGGGTGTATGTACAAACCATGCTTCATTACTCTGGCTGTGAAAAGGACCGGCGCCAACACCGCCGCCCGTGGGCATACGAATTACTACATCGGCGTTTTGTCCCCAGCGGTAATGAATCTTCGCCAAGTTATTTATTATTTGGTTAAAACCAACCGTTGCAAAATCGGCGAACTGCATTTCCATCATGCTCTTGTATCCTTCCAAACTTAATCCGAGTGCGGTGCCTACAATAGCACTTTCACAAAGCGGTGTATTACGTACTCTTTCTTTTCCGAATTCATTTACAAAACCTTCGGTTATTTTAAACGCACCGCCGTACTCTGCAATATCCTGCCCCATCAAAATTAAATTGGTATGCCGCTGCATCGATTGGTGAAGGCCTTGTTTTATCGCATCAATCAAGCGGAGTTCTGAAGACAGGAAGTCGGATGTCCGAATGATTAACTCTGCATTGTCAAGAACTATTCACTTCCGACTTCTGACTTCCGACCTCTGTATTATGTCCTCTGACTTCCGACTTCTGACTTCTGACTTCCTTCCTTGCGTAGACATCACCAACTTCTTCCTCTGTATCAGCTACCAATGACTTTCCGTTTCCGCCCGGCCCTTCATCAAAACCAATCTTCAATTCTTCTTCTATATAATTTTTATACTCGCCGCGTATCTCCATTATTCTTTTTGCGTCTAATACACCGCTGCTTACCAAATATTCTTCATAATTTTTTATCGGGTCTTTTTCGCCCCACTCTTCAAACAATTCTTTGGGTACATACTTGGTGCCGCTCGCTTCTTCATGGCCCCGCATACGAAAAGTCATGCACTCAATTAAATAAGGCTTCTGATTTTTAATACAATACTCTCTTACTCCTTTTATCGTATCATATACTTCTAAAATATTATTGCCGTCAATACGAATACCTTCCATACCGTAGCCCTTCGCTTTGTCTACCAAACTTTCGCAGCGGTACTGTTCATTTACCGGCGTACTTAATCCGTAGCCGTTATTTTCTATTATAAAAATGACGGGCAAATCCCACACGGCGGCTACATTCAATGCTTCATGAAAATCGCCTTCGCTGGTTCCGCCATCTCCGGTAAATGCCAAAGAGATTTTATTCTCCTTTCTTAGTTTATAGGCTAATGCTACGCCATCTGCTATGGCCAACTGCGGGCCGAGGTGAGAAATCATACCGCATATATGATGTTCTTTGGAACCAAAATGAAAACTTCTTTCTCTTCCCTTACTGTAACCTTTTTTGCTTCCCTGCCATTGCATAAATAATTTACTCAGCGGCATTTTACGGCCGGTGAATACACCGAGGTTGCGGTGCAAAGGCATAATCCATTCATCTTTTTGCAAAGCCATGGTGGCGCCTGCGGCAATGGCTTCCTGCCCGATACCGCTGAACCATTTAGAAATTTTTCCCTGGCGCAGCAGCACCAGCATTTTTTCTTCAATTAACCTGGGTAATAAAAGACCGCGGTATAGATTGACTAACTGTTCGTCGGATATATTTTTTTTATCGAATTGCATACCGTTCTGTTGTTTTTATTCAGGTCTGTGAAGTTATACCAAATTGATTTATTATTTAATCCGAAGCATTGGTATAATGGCACGAACCGGAACGACCGGCATACCGAAATACCGGGAAAATGTTAAAAAACATAAAATGCTATTTTTTTAACGGTAATTACTTGTGCAATCGCCGGGGCGGATGCATCTTCAAACAAATTATTAATTATGAAACCGCTGCTCAAACCAATCTCATTTATTTTTTTATCGCTCAGTATAGTAGCCATGATGGCTCTCACCCGCCAAACGGATAAAACCGCTACTGCTTTACCCGCAACAAAAGCCGGCCCCAAAATACAAGCCGCCATTTTACTGGATGTAAGCGGCAGTATGGACGGTTTAATAGAACAGGCTAAAGCGCAATTATGGAACATGGTAAGTACCATGGGCGAAGCGCAATGCGACGGCGTGGCTCCGCAAATTGAAATAGCCCTTTACGAATACGGCAGAACAACCAATGATGCCAAGGCAGGTTATGTAAAAAAAATAAACGGATTTATCAGCGATCTTGATTCGCTTTCCCAAAATTTATTCAGTTTAAAAACCAATGGCGGTGATGAATTTTGCGGACAGGTAATTTATACTTCGCTAAACGATTTAGGCTGGGAAGCTTCCACATCAAATTATAAAGTAATTTTTATTGCGGGCAATGAAGATTTTTTACAAGGCAACTTACATTACAGTAAGGCCTGCACCGAAGCAAAAAACAGGGGTGTGATTGTAAATACTATTTATTGCGGCGACAGGATGCAGGGCATCAAAGAACATTGGAACTTAGCAGGTGAATGCGGCAATGGCAGCTTTACCAATATAAACCAGGATGCCGGAATAGATGATATACCCACACCGTATGACAGCCTGATACTTTCTTATAATGAAAAACTGAACGGAACTTACATTGCTTACGGATATGCCGGTGCCGGCTATAAAGCAAAACAGGTGCAAATGGATGCAGCCAATGCATCAATGAGTAAAACAGTAGAATTAAAAAGAGCGAAAGCCAAAAGTAACAGCAATGCTTATAATAATGCTAAATGGGACTTGGTAGATGCGAGAAAAGCGGATACCGGTATTATAACAAAAATGGATAAAAAAGAATTGCCCGATAGTTTACAAAATAAAACAACTGCGGAAATTGAAAAGATAGTAGAAGAAAAAAGTAAAGAACGCAGTGCGGTGCAACAAGAAATAGCTGAGCTCAGCATAAAAAGAGAGACTTATATAGCTGCTGAAAAAGCAAAGAATGCAGCCAATAAAAATAATGCACCCACATTGGAAACTGAAGTAGAAAAAATTATTAAAGAACAGGCCAAGCGGTTTAAAATGGTTATTCAATAATGCTCTTGAACATTTGCAGGTATTAACAGTTGTGAATAGTGAATGGTGAATAGTCAGTTAGCAACCGCTATATTTAAATCAGCTTATTCACAACTCACCATTGACCATTCACTACTCACCCTCCACAGATCAGCACAGCAGAATCATGTACCCGCGTTTTCTTTCTCGGGAAACGCCTTTTTATGTACAAAAGAATTAAGAAAAGACAAAAGCATACTGAACAATAACGCATGCCAAAAACTTTCAATAGTAAAGCCGCCCACAAAATGATCGTCGATTAAAATAATAAAGGCGTTAATAACAAATAAAAATAAACCGAGTGTAAATAGGGTGGCGGGCAGTGTAAACAGAATCAATAAAGGTTTTACAAAAGCATCTAAGAAAGATAATACTACCGCTACCAACAAAGCGGTAAGCGGGTCTTTAATTTCTACACCGGGCAGTATATAAGCCAGTATAAAAACATTTACCGCACAAACTACTATTTTAATAAACCATTTTTGCATAGCCTAAATTACAACCAGTTCATAAAAATCTTCGGGTTTAAAATATTTTTCAGCAAGCACTTTCAGTTCTTGGGGTGTAATGGTCTTGATCGTTTTTAACGAATCATAAAAATATTTTTCATCCAAATTATTGAGAATAATATTTTTCCATCTTGCTATTATTTGAAAAGGACCGTCCAAATCGCCGAGGATGCTGCCCATCATATAATTTCTCACCAATTGCATTTCTTCATCATCCACCAATTCTTCCTGCAGCAGTTTCATTTCCTTATATATTTCAGCAATGGTGGCTTCGCAAACATCTTTACCGGCTTCCGTGCTTATGGCCCAGGCACTTGTTTGCATATGGTTTTGCAAATAACTGTAGATGCCGTAAGTATACCCCTTGTCCTCGCGAATATTACTCATAAGCCTTGAACCGAAAAAGCCGCCGAATAAATTATTCAGCACCTGTACTTTCATAAAATCAGGGTGATGGCGATTAGGAAACTCTCTTGCTATACGAATGGAACCCTGCACACCATTGGGGTCATTCTGCACTCTTCTTTTTTCTCCTTTACCCGCAGCAGGTTTCGGTTCTATATGCGGAATGGTAAAATCATTTTGACCAATCGGTAAATCACCGAAATATTGGTTCAGTAACGATTCCATATTCGCCGGAATTTTACCCGCCACGAAAATGATACACTTGCCGCGTCGGTAATAATCATTATAAAACTTTTTCAGATCATCCGTGGTGAGTGATTGATAATGCTCTTCTTTGGTAAACCGTCCGTAAGGGTGTTCTTCCCCAAATAAATATGTATCAATTAAACGACCGGCGACAAAGTCGGATTTTTTTAAGCTTACCGCTAATCGCTGCAATTGGTTTTGTTTAAATGTATTTAATTCTTCCTCCGGAAAAATTGAATCTGTCAGCAATTCTCTTATCACCGGCAAGAGTTCGTCAATATGTTTATTCAAACAATGAATATTGACCGTTGCTGTTTCGTTATAACAACTCCTGTTGAGATAAGAACCGTAATATTCAAAATGTTCATTAATCTGAAACGCATTCTTTTTCGACGTACCGTTCTTCAGCATAAAATTGGCGGTGGTTGCCACCATATTTTTTTCTTCGTACCAGTTGCCTGCATAAAACACCCATTCTATTTGCAGCACTTCTTCCGCACCCGCATCGATGGAATATACCTGCACACCATTTTTTAGTGTAAAGCTTGCGGATGGCTTCAACTGCAGGTTTAAGTCAGCGGCATCTATTATTGGCGGAGCCTGGGTTCTGTTTAGCATTTATTATCAGTGATCTTTTTTATTATTAATTTTTTTATCGGCGAAATATCTTCTTTAAGCTACTATTCAGTTATTGGAAAGATAGTAGAGTGTGTTGCTGTTTTCGTTACGGAAAATATTTTTGCTTTCCTGCAAAATATCATCCGCAGTAATTAAATTATATTTATCCAGTTCAAAATTTATCCCGGCGGCATCACCCAACAGCTCATAAAAAGCAAGGCTGTTGGCACGGTTCATTACACTCATATCTTCAAAAGCAATCATGCTTTCCGTCTTGTTTTTTACTTTTTGCAATTCCATATCACTCACTTTTTCAGTACGCATTTTCTCCAGCTCTTCCTCTACCGCAGCTTCTGCATCCTGTATTTTTGTTCCTTTTACCAATTTTCCTTCTATGGTAAGCAAACCGTTTTCTACACTGCCGCTGTGGTGGCATTCAATATTGCTGAACAGTTTTTTTTCTTTTACCAATGCCTGGTACAACCTGGATGAACCGCCGCCGCTCAGTATCTCGGTTATTAAATCAGCTATATAATATCTCCTGTCCATTCGCGATTGCATGTGCCAGCATTTATAAAAAGCATCAAGCGGTACATCGGCCTTTACTTCCAATCTTCGGGCTTCGTTTTGTGCCGGCTCCTGCGGCAGGTTACGATTATACTTTTCACCGGCCGGTATATCGCCAAACCATTTTTCCGCCAAGGCTTTTACTTTTTCAGTCGTTACATTACCCGCTACAACCAATATAGCATTCACCGGGCGGTAATGTTTAAAGAAAAAATTCTTTACATCATCGAGCTTCGCCGTTTCTATATGCGACAGTTCTTTTCCAATCGTCATCCATTTATACGGGTGAACCTTATAAGCCAACTCCCGCATTTTATGCCATACATCGCCGTAAGGTTTATTCAAATAATGCTCTTTAAATTCTTCGCACACTACTTTGCGCTGTGTTTCCAGGCTTTTATCGCCGAAAGCAAGCGACAGCATACGATCACTTTCCAACCAGAAAGCGGTTTCTAAATTCTCAGCAGGTATTTGAATGTAATAGTTCGTCAAATCATTGGTGGTATATGCATTGTTCTCACCGCCCGCCATTTGCAGGGGTTCATCAAACTCGGGTATATTAACCGATCCGCCAAACATCAGGTGTTCGAACAAATGTGCAAACCCCGTGCGGTCGGGCTCTTCATCCCGGGCGCCCACATCGTACATAATATTAAGTACCGCCATCGGTGTAGAGGTGTCTCGGTGTACAATTACACGCAGACCGTTGGCTAAAGTAAATTTTTCAAATTGTATCATACCGCAATAAATTAGGAACAGCAAATTAACGACAAGTTGGGCAAATGAATAAAGTTTCTGTACGGGAGTATACAGCAGGGAAAAAAATACCGGGCCGGATTATTTTAAAATGTTCAGTACTTTAAAATTAAATTCCATTAATGTACCGTTACGGTTAACTATTATTTTTATTTTTTCGCCGGTATTTTGCAATGCCAATTTATACTGTGTAAGGTTTTGTGTAAAATTACTGCCAATGGAGATTACAACATCGCCTTCTTTCAAACCCACTTTTTCCGCAGGCGATTTTTCAGCCACATCGCCAATTACTATTAAGCCGTCTATATAGTACAATTCCAATCCTCCGTAAGAATAATCAAATTGGTCGGCGAAATGTGAGTTGGGCGTTATATGTATTTCTCTTTTATCATAATTAAGAATACAGTTAAACCGGCGCAACAGGTCATTGCCTATAATACCGCCCAGTTGCGGGTAAGCCGTTACATTGTATACATCATCAAATATATAGGTAGGTACGTTCCTGAAACGATAAGGACCCATTTTAAATTCTTTTATTACCGTTACGTGCATATCCACTTTGCCTCCTACACCTTCTGCTTCTTTTGCATACAGCTTTCTTTTTTTGCGCAGCAAGGCACTGTCCTGAACAAATTCTTTTGAAAGCATTAAACAGAGACCGGCACCCATGTCATACAAAAATCTTGAGCTAACCGTTATTTCATCTTTTACCCTTGCCCCTTGTATGGGTAATGCATTTATTTGCGGCGTAAGCAGGTGCCCTCCTTTGGGATATCGCAACGTGCCCTTGGTCAAAAACTCCATTTTTGAACTGTCGAAATTAACTTTAATGATATATCGTTTCAATACCGAGTAACCAATTATGCCGTCAATCTTTTCGCCGTAAACACTGGTAAGAATATCATAGTTATTTACATGAAAATTTAAGCTGTCTACGGAGAGACCGGGTAAGTGAAGTGTAAGATTATTGATAAAATTAACCGTACGAATGCCGGCAATACCGCGTATTGTTCTGTCGCTTATAACTTGCGGCAACTTTAAATAAGCGGCTGTTAGCGAGTCAAGGGAAATGCCGCCGCTGCCGGTATCAAAAATAAAATTAAGTGTGTCGGGAAAATTTTGAACTCTTGCTTTTAATAAAATTACACCGCCGGTCAATTGCTTGAATGAAAATTTGGTTAAGGACCGGGAGGCCGGTTCAATAAATTCTTCCTGCGCCGATAAATACAGCGGAAAAAGGTATATAAAAAAGAAGAAAATAAATAGTATAGTTTTTCTCATACGGCAATTATGTTTACAATCATCTTTAGTCCGAAAACCATTCATACCCATAAAGGTCAACTACACAGACAATACTTATCCTGTAAAAGATGCTTAAAGGTTGCTTCGTGAATTTAAATTTACGGTATTTCAATTTTTGCCGCTTACCGTTCAACATATTGGCTTTTAAAACTGTTATTAAAAGTACCAATACATTTCAAAAAAAGAACCCTGTTATCGTCGTACATTTGACAATTATAATTACAGTGTATGAATATCTCTGATCTCTATCAAAAGGCATCGCAATTTCAATTTCTTACTAAGGAAGAAGGAATGTATTTATTTGAAAACGCACCGCTTGCCGAACTGATGCTGGTGGCTGATGAACTGCGAAAAAAACAAGTAATTCACGGAAAAGTAACCTGGCAAATAGATCGCAATGTAAATACCACCAATGTATGTATAGCCAATTGCAAGTTTTGCAATTTTTACCGTATACCCGGTCACCCCGATGCCTATATTACAGACATGCCGGCTTATCGCAAAAAAATTGAAGAAACGATAAAATACGGCGGCGATCAGTTGTTGTTGCAGGGTGGTCATCATCCGGAATTGGGTCTTGATTTTTATACCAATACTTTTCGGCAAATAAAAAAGGAATACCCGACTATAAAATTACATACACTCGGCCCGCCCGAAGTAGCGCATATAACCAAACTCGAGAAATCGACACATCATGAAGTATTAAAAGCATTGAAAGAAGCCGGTATGGACAGCTTGCCCGGCGCCGGCGCCGAAATTTTAGTAGACCGTGTACGAAGATTGATCAGTAAAGGCAAATGCGGTGCGCAGGAATGGCTTGATATAATGCATGAAGCACATAAATTAAATATTACTACTTCGGCTACCATGATGTTTGGTCATGTAGAAACCATTGAAGAACGTTTTGAGCATTTAATAAAAATACGGGAAGTGCAAAGCCGCAAGCCCGAAAATGCAAAAGGCTTTTTAGCATTCATACCCTGGACTTTTCAGGATGTGGATACACTGCTTACAAAAATACGCGGCGTACACAACCTTACTACCGCCGAAGAATATGTACGCATGATTGCGATAAGCCGTATTATGCTGCCCAATGTTTTAAATATACAGGCAAGCTGGCTTACCGTAGGCAAACAAACGGCACAACTTTGCCTGCAGGCAGGTGCCAATGATTTTGGCAGTATAATGATAGAAGAAAACGTAGTAAGTGCTGCGGGTGCGCCGCATCGTTTTACTTATAAAACTATACAGGATGCTATAAAAGAAGCGGGTTTTGAACCGCAATTGCGTAACCAGCAATATGAATGGCGAAAAATTCCGGAACTGATAGAAGAGCAGGTGATTGATTATTAATAACGAACCGTCGCTTATTTAGAACTACTTTAAGTAATATCACTTACCAAAACTATGACTGTATGCCTGTATTTAGTTATGGGCAGATGTAGCCTTTACCTGGTAAGAAGAATTTTACTCCTTCAATTTCATTCCAATCACTTCTTTTAAAAATTTTTCACATTCGTCCTCTACCGATTTTAAATCTTTTGATTTTATATAAGAACCCATAACATGATCGCCCACGTTCGGTACAGCTATAGCCCGCTTTTTATTCTCCGGTGTGCTTAATTGACCGAACATTCTTTGCATAGCGCTTACTTTTACTACGGGGTCCTGGTGTTCTTCATCTTTAAAATAATAAAGCAGCAATGTGGGTTGAGTTACTTTTTTAAATGTAGAAGTTTTCATTGTATTTTCAAGTAACTCTTCCAGTTCCACTACCGACTCCAACCTGTATTTATAATTCCAGTACTTTTTAAATGCCGCAGAAGTGTCGCCGCCGTAGGTATATTTTTCACCTTTTACCAATCTTGCTATTTGCAATCCCCAATGATCATTCAGCAGCCATGCATTGGGATCTTTTATTTCTATATTGGGCGACATCATAATCTGGACCGCTATTTCCGGGTATTCGGCAGCCAACAATAACGATACAGTGCCACCGGTAGATGTAGACAACAGAATTACTTTATCACCTAATTGCTTACCGATGGCATAGGCTTCTTTGGCGGAGTTCCATAATTTATCACCGGTAAAATTTATCAATTCATCTGTTGTATCTATACCATGTTCGGCCAATCGGGATAAATATAAATTGCATCCGAATTTTTTTGCAAGATTTGTATGCACCGGGTCACCTTCCTCTTGCGTAGCTGTAAATCCGTGCAGGTACACAATGGCGTATTCCGTTTTTTGTTTCAATGAATCATTATGCCAAATAATTCTTGCTTCATTTTCAGGTTTTACTTTATGCGCGGCTTCACGAGCTGCAATTATTTTTTCCAACTGAATTAAATCAGCAGGTTGTGCGGGTAATTCTTTAGTAAGTTTTGGCGATGAAGGTTTTGGCCCAAGGAAATAAACAACGGCGAGTATCAATAAAAATATACCGAAGTATTTAAGAAATTTCATGCTGCTCGTTTTGATAAAGCTACGGCAAATAGATACATGATTTTATATCGTTGTTTTAATTGATTGCTATCAATATTTGCTTTTTACCCACCCCCTTCGAAGATTCATTTATAATCATACTCCGATACCCCTCCAAAGGAGGGGATAGACAGTCTTTATATTTTTAACACATAGCCTTTTAATTCAACACACTTTTTTCCTTTACTATTTCCAGCTTATCGGCTTGCTCTTTTATTTTAACCCATCCGCCCGCTACATTGCGCAGGTTGTGTATGCCCTGTCTTTTTAAAAGTGATGCGGCAATAACGCTGCGGTAGCCGCCGGCGCAGTGCACATATAAGTTATGATGCTCATCAAAATTGGCCATACTGCCCGGGTCATTCATTTCGCTTAGCGGTAAGTTTACAGCTCCTGCTATATGCCCGTCGGCAAACTCCGGTTCGCGACGTACATCCACTACTATAATATTTTCATCAAAGGGTAAATCCATCGCCAACTCATCGGCTTCTACATCTATTACCAAATCAATTTTTTCGCCGGCGTTTTTCCAAGTTTCAAAACCGCCTTGTAAATAACCTTCTACTTTACTGAAACCAACTCTCGCCAATCGTATTACCGTTTCCTTTTCTTTACCAATTTCCGTTATCAATAAAATAGGTTTATCAAAAGGCAAAATACTGCCGGCCCATTCCGCAAATCTTCCTTCGAGACCAATGCTTACAGCACCGGGAATAAAACCCAATGTATAAAGTATCGGCGTTACGTGTATCCAGAATAATTGTATCATCCGTCACCGCATTTTTAAATTCATCAATGCTCAATGCTTTCAATCCCTGCGTCAATACAGTATCCAAACTATCATAACCTTCTTTATTAATTTTTGCATTGATGGGAAAATATAAAGGAGGAGCGGTTAAATTATCCGTTACCGCTTTTATAAATGCTTCCTTTGTTTGCGGTTGCAATGCATAATTGGTTTTCTTTTCATCACCAATGGTACTGAATGTTTCGGGGCCCAAATTTTTTCCGCAACTGCTGCCCGGGCCATGCGCCGGGTAAACAATCACATCATCCGCCAGTGGCATGATTTTTTTCTGCAAACTTTCATATAAAATACCTGCAAGATCAGTCATTGTCATCTCCTCGTCTTTTTGCGAAAGATCGGGGCGACCCACATCGCCTACAAACAATGTATCGCCGGTGAATATGCAATAATCTTTTCCTTTTTCATCTTTTAGTAAATAACAGCTCGATTCCATAGTATGGCCGGGCGTATGCAATACTTCTATTGATAAATCACCGATTGAAAATTTTTCACCGTCTTTAGCTATGTATACCGGGAATTTTGTTTCGGTGTTGGGGCCGTACACAATGGGTGCGCCGGTAATATTGCCCAAGTCTAAATGCCCGCTTACAAAATCGGCATGGAAATGTGTTTCGAAAATATATTTAATCTTCGCCTTTCTTTCGTTCGCCAATTGCAGGTATTCATCAATATCCCGCAGCGGATCTATAACCGCCACTTCGCCGTTACTCTCAATATAATAAGCCGCCTCGCTGATGCATCCTGTATATAATTGCTTAATAAACATATTATCCAAATTTTGGCAAAGATAAAATATTAACCGGCAAATGAAAGCAGGCAGACGGTTTCATTTCATATAACAAAAGCCAACAAGTGAGAACTGTAAATGTTTTAAGCAGGATTGGGGAACTATTCTATTACTTGTAATTAATGCTTAAAATGCCGCATACCTGTTATTACCATCGCCAGGTTATTTTGTTTGCAGTATTCTATTGAATCATTATCCCTGATAGAACCGCCCGGTTGTATAAAAGATGTAATACCCGCAGCATGTGCAATTTTTACACAATCATCAAAGGGAAAAAAAGCATCACTGGCCAATACAGCGCCGCTTAAATCAAAATTAAATTGCCCGGCTTTTTCAATCGCTTGCCTCAGCGAATCAATACGACTTGTTTGTCCGCAACCCTTACCAATCAATTGTTTATTTTTTACCAATGCTATGGCATTACTTTTTAAATGCTTGCAAATAATATTGGCAAAAATCAAATCTTCTTTTTCAGCAGCAGTTGTTTCTCTTCCGCCGGCTTCCTTCCATTCTGTAAAATTTCCTTCATCAGTACTTTGAATCAACACACCATTTAACAAAGACCGATACATTTCTGACTTCTGACTTCCGACTTCTGTCTTCATCCTCAACAATATCCTGTTCTTTTTAGTTTTTAAAATAGTCAATGCATCTTCATCAAATGCCGGAGCAATTAATACTTCAAAGAAAATTTCATTGATAGCTTCCGCCGTTGCTTTATTTATGGTGCCGTTGCAAACCAACACACCGCCAAACGCACTTTCGGTATCACCTGCGTGTGCTGCATCCCAACTTTCTTTTACACCGGCTCTTTGCGCTATGCCGCATACATTGGTATGTTTGATGATGGCGAAGACGGCCTCCCCTAAATCCCCTCCTGAGGAGGGGACTTTGGAAGACTCCGAAAATTTGGAAATTACTTTTTTAGAAACATTTTCATCAAGCGAGGGCTGTGCATTGGAAGTCCCGCCTTCGGGGGGATTTAGGGGGGCTGCTTCTCTGATTAATTGCATGGCGGCATCCACATCCACCAAATTATTATACGAAAGTTCTTTACCGTTTAACTGTTCAAATAATTCATTTAAATTACCGAAGAAAGCAGCTTTTTGATGCGGGTTTTCTCCGTAACGAAGAATTTTTTCTTCCTTATTAAATGGCGTAGTAACTGATAAGCCGTGAAAATAATTTGATATAGCCGTATCATAAGCTGTGCATACATCAAATGCTTTAATTGCGAAAGCTCTTCTTTGTTCCAATGTTGTTTCGCCGGTTTGTTCTCTCAATATTTTTTCGAGCAGTGCGTAATCTGCTTTATTAGCCACCACCGCTACATCTTTATGATTTTTTGCAGCGCCCCTAATCATGGAAGGACCGCCAATATCTATTTTTTCAATAATACTTTTTTCATCAGTTGTAGAAGCTACCGTCTCTTCAAACGGATAGAGATCAACAATAACTAAATCAATCTCGGGAATATTATATTGCTTCATTTCCGCCAGATGCTGCGCATCATCTCTTTTACCCAATATGCCGCCAAACACTGACGGATGCAAAGTCTTTACCCGACCTCCAAGAATAGAAGGATAAGTTGTCAGGTCTTCAACGGGTATAACTTTCACACCTAATTTTTCAATAAAATCCTGCGTACCACCGGTAGAATAAATAGTAATACCCAATTGAGATAATACTTTTACAACGGACTCCAGGCCATCTTTATAAAAAACAGAAATTAATGCTGATTGAATTTTTTTTGTCATAATAAAATACACTTGAGGCGGGTTGCCGTTTAAGAAGCGGCAAATCTACATTAATTGACACTCATCTCAAAAGCGCCTTTTTCAGCTACATTGTGGTAAGGAATATGCAACGAATCACAGTCTTTTCTCCAGTATTTCATCTTCCACGCAGGTACCGAGCCGTCAAATACGATTTTCTTTACAGCAAATGTATTGGCAAGTGTTGCGATATACAACTTTGGGTTTTGTGATACAATAACTGCATCAATCGGTATTTTTTCAGCTAATAACTGAAACTTTGTATTGTCATTAATCAACAAAATATTTTTTGAACCGTAGTGAACAAATTTATCGTTTACAAAAAGCGCAGGTAATTTATCCGCAGGTTCAATCCTGTTTAGAATACGCGAAGGTTTTATATGAAAGTTTCGGAGAAAATCGTCCGTCACCAATGATGAGTCGCCGTAGAAAAAATATTTTCTCCCTTCTATAAAATCAATAGCGGGGTGCTGCGGCACGTTGTATACAATTATTTTTTGCTGCTGATTTACCTGCCAAAAAGCATACGAACGAAGACCCGTAAATACCAGCAAGGCCGCCAAGCCAATTTGAAGGCACTTTTTATTTTTCTCCAATAACCATACGCTGATGCCCGCAATGGCGGCTATAATACATATTGTTTGAACAATAGTTACCTGCAGGCCGTCGTACAAAGAAAAAGGTAAGGCTTCTACTTTTTCTACATAACTATTCATTACATAAATAAGCCATGCTAATATTTTACCGACAGCTATTGCCAACACAGGTACAAAAGAAATGATACAAAGAAAAATTTCGCCCAGTAAAATAAGACTTGATAGAGGAACCGCTATAAAATTGGTGAACAAAAAGTAATTGGGGAACTGGTGAAAATGATAGATGGTTAAGGGTATGGTTAAAATTTGCGCCGCCAGCGTTACGGCATTTAACCGCCATAAAAAATCAAGTGCTTTATTTTTTATATAAAACCAATTATAAACGGGTTGCATAAAAATAACAATACTGAGTACCGCCGCGTAAGAAAGTTGAAAACCTACATCCCACAACCAAAAAGGATTGATACAAAGCAAAATAAAGGCTGATAAGGCCAGTGTATTATAAATAGATGTTCTTCTTGTGTAGGTTTCGCCCAATACAATACAGGTAAACATGACCGCCGAACGCAATACGGATGGCTGCGCACCGGCCAGTAAACTGAATAACCAAAGACAGGCGATGATTAATACAGGACGTAACCATCTCCACTTTTTTGTTTTTTGCAAAGGTTTAAGCAGTTGCAGCAGCAACCAGTAAATTAATCCCAAATGCAAACCCGATATGGCGATTACATGCACTACACCGGTATTGGAATAAGATTGTACCAGTGTTTTATCTAAATCATTTTTATACCCTATCAATAAGGCTTCGGCCAATCCTTTCTCTTTATCACCTTTAATATAGGTTCGCAGTACGGTCAGTATTCTTTCTTTTGCTGTAAACAGGAATTTTGCAAAAGCATTTTCATTTTTTTCTTTCAGTACTGCAAAATCATTTTCTTTTAAATATACCTGGTGAGTAATGCCGTTAAAAAATGAATAACGCTTAAAATCGAACCCGCCGGGGTTGCCGGCATTTTTAATAAGCTGCAGGTTTGTTTTAAAAATAATTTGGGAACCGTAAGTAAGATGAGCAATAGAAGAGTCTTTTTTAAAATACACGATTATTTTCCCGGTAACATTTTGCCGGTCGCTATTTTTTTGTAAAGCGGTTACAATCGCTTCCGCTTTATACGATTTTGTTTTTTCTACCAATGGTTCGGCTAAGGTTACCAAGACATAAGAACTGTCTTTATAATAGTGTCCGACCCAAGTAGATTGATGCCGGACATCCTGCCGCCATACCAATAAGGCGCCGAGAAAAAAAAGTGAGCCGAAAATGGCGGTACCGTTGAGCAGAGAAAACTTAAAGCCGGAAAAGTTTTGTTTTAACAATGTAAATCCTAATAAAAGTAAGGCGCTTATAAAAAATATGACGAGGTACGGGAGCGGGAATTGCAAAAGTTGTTGCAAGACAATACCGGTCATTAACGGCACTATCAGCCTGATGAAAGGAGCTCTCTTCCATATAGCTACGGTGGTGGCTTGCATACCCGAAAGATATAGCCATTAATTGTTTGAAGCAATTACCGGTAAGTGGTATTTTTCTTTTTTTAAAGACTTATTGCTGCAAAAAACAGCAGGATCATGGAATGATTTTTGATAAACTGACCGTATATTTCAACCAAACAAGCTCATCATGAAAAAAATCGTTCTCAGTTTTACAGTATTATTTACAACGCTTTGTGCATTTGCACAAGACATACGAATAGGAATTAAGGGAGGACTGAACCTTGCCAATCAAAAAATAAAATCAGGGTCTTTTTCCCGCAAGGCCAATACCATCGCTTCCTTTCATGCAGGTTTTGTTTTAGATATTCCTTTAGCAGAAAAATTATATGTTCAGCCGCAATTGTTACTTACCGGTAAAGGAAGTAAAGACTTTGATGTTATAATTCGTCCATACTATGTAGAGCTCCCGATAAATATTGTATATAAATATGCAATAAATAACGGGCTGAAAATATACGGAGGCCTCGGCCCGGGCTTAGGGCTGGGCATTTTTGGTAATATAAAAGATTTGAATAATAATTTCAGCAGAAAACTGAAATTCGGAGAAACGTCCAACTCGGATTATAAAACAGTAGATTTTACAGGTGGCTTTGAACTGGGCGCTGAACTGAATAATAAAGTAGGTTTAGGCATTGGTTACCGCTGGAGTTTTGCCGATGTAACAAGAGGCAGCAATAAAGTAACGCATAAAGTCGTCAACTTTTCCATTGCTTATTTTTTCGGCGAAGGCGGTAGCGGTAGTAAAAAGAAAACGAGCAGCAGCAAAAGCGGCGGTACAAGAACCCGTACCAAGAGGGATTAATGTTTTCTACGTCTTCAATAAATTTTTTATATAGGCAATCTGCCCGGCATGATAAATATTATGTTGAATCAGTCCGTTCAGCATAAAACGGAAATTAAACTCCCTGCCGGGAACGGGCTCTTTTAAAAAAATGTCTTCCTTTTGTTTAAGGATAACAATAATTTTCTCGTGAACTGATTTTAATTGTGCCATTCCTTTTTTCCAATTATGCTTCTCAGCATTGATTGTTCTCCAGTCGTTTTGTTCAATTGCCGTTAACTCATCAGCAGCTCTGTTTTCAAGATGCGCTAATGTAAATTCCGCCCAGGTATTCATATGCCAAAGCAGTTCGAGCAATGAATGTTCTGTCGTATTGGGTTTGACGGAAGTTTTTGATTCATCAATTTTATTCAGCAATTCATACACAGCACGACCAAACCAAGGTTGGCCTTCCAGTGTATTTTGCAGGTTGCGAATGATGGATTCAGTTTCTTTTTTCATGCCTTTATCTCTAACTAAAGGGTTGTTTAAATTTCATTATTAAGATTAATAAAAGTCTCTTTAGTGGCGGCAAGGTTACTTACTCAAATACATACTCCTGTCCTTATACAATTGACGGAAATAAGGATCACGTAAATCTTTGATAAAACGAATGGCTTCGCCGGTACTTTTCATTTCGGGGCCCAGTTCTTTATTTACGCCCGGGAATTTATTAAAACTGAATACCGGTTCTTTAATGGCGAAACCTTTCAACTTTTTCTCGTAGGTAAAATCTTTCAGCTTATTGGCGCCGATCATTATTTTGGTAGCGATATTTAAATACGGTATTTGATAGGCTTTGGCGATAAACGGTGTAGTGCGGCTGGCCCTGGGGTTGGCTTCTATTACATATACTTTACCGTCTTTGATAGCGAACTGAATATTGATGAGTCCTTTTATTTTTAATTCTCTTGCAATTTTTTCGGCATACTCTTCCATGGTATGTACAATTAACGGCGATAAATTAAACTGCGGCAGCACGGCATTACTGTCGCCGCTGTGTATACCCGCAGGTTCTATATGTTCCATCACACCCATTACATGAAAATCATCGCCGTCAAATATGCCGTCTATTTCCGCTTCCTGGCAACGATCTAAGAAATGATCAATTAAAATTTTATTACCGGGTAAATGTTTTAATAAACTCACTACCGCTTTTTCCACTTCTTCATCATTCAATACGATACGCATTCTTTGTCCGCCCAATACATACGATGGGCGCACCAGCACGGGGTAGCCAACTTTATTAGCTACTTTAATCGCTTCATCTACATCTTCGGCGGTTCCGTAATCAGGATAAGGAATGTCCAATTCTTTTAACCGATCACTAAAACGGCCGCGGTCTTCGGCAATATCCATACTGTCGTAAGAAGTACCTATAATTTTTATTCCTTTCTTATGAAGTTTCTCCGCCAATTTCAATGCTGTTTGACCGCCAAGCTGAACTATAACGCCTTCAGGTTTTTCATGTTCAATTATTTCCCACAGGTGTTCCCAATACACCGGTTCGAAATATAATTTATCGGCCATGTCAAAATCGGTACTCACAGTTTCAGGATTACAATTGATCATGATGGATTCAAAACCGCATTCTTTTATAGCCAACAAACCATGTACGCAGCAGTAATCGAATTCAATACCCTGCCCAATCCTGTTAGGCCCCGAACCTAAAACAATAATGGCCCCCCTTCCGTCCCCCCTGAGGGGAGTAACCACAGACTCATTAGAAGCCCCTTCTAACTCTCCCAAAGGGGGAGAACAGGGCGTCTCGAATGTGGAGTAGAAGTATGGCGTCTTTGCTTCAAACTCCGCACTGCAGGTATCTACCATTTTAAACACACGGGTAATGCCGTGTTTTTTTCTCAGTTCATATACATCATCTTCATCGCCATGACCGGTAATGCGGCTTATCTGTTCATCACTAAAACCGTTTACTTTAGCTTCTCTTAATAACTCAATCGGTAAATCATCCAAATCATATTTGGCGATCTTTTTTTCAATATCACATATCTTTTGAATTTCGTACAGGAACCATCTGTCAATACCATTGGTTGCTTTTGAAATGGTGCCTACCGAAATACCCGCCATCAATGCATCCTTGATACGGAATATTCTATCCCATTTCGGTGTTTTAATATATTCAAGCAGTTCATCTGCATGCATTAAACTTTTTCCGTAATACCCTAAACCCACTGCGTTATTTTCCAAACTCTGGCAGGCTTTCTGAATAGCTTCCGTAAAACTTCTGCCGATGGCCATTACTTCGCCTACACTTTTCATTTGCAATCCTAATGTATCATCGGCTCCCTTAAACTTATCAAAATTCCAACGCGGAATTTTTACAATTACATAATCCAATGCCGGTTCAAAATAAGCAGATGTTGTTTTGGTGATTTGATTTTCCAATTCGTCCAACGTATAACCGATAGCCAACTTGGCTGCAATTTTTGCAATGGGATAACCCGTTGCTTTACTTGCCAATGCCGATGAGCGGCTTACTCGCGGATTAATTTCAATGGCGATAATTTCTTCTGTATCGGGATTGAGTGCGAACTGCACATTACAACCGCCGGCAAAATTTCCTAAGTCCCGCATCATACGTATCGCCGTGTTGCGCATCAGTTGGTAGGCTGTATCGCTCAGTGTCATGGCCGGCGCAACGGTAATGGAGTCGCCGGTATGTACACCCATGGGGTCAAAATTTTCGACCGTACATATTATAACTACATTATCATTTGAATCGCGTAACAATTCCAATTCAAATTCTTTCCATCCCAATACCGCTTTTTCCACTAACACTTCATGTATGGGAGATGCCTGTAAACCGCGGTTCAGCGCTTCATCCAAATCATCTTTACCGTGAACAAAACCACCACCCGTTCCACCCAATGTAAATGACGGACGGATAACTAAGGGGAATCCGATTTCCTGCGCAAATTCTTTTCCTTCCAAATAGGAGTTGGCTGTTCTTGCCGTAGCCACTGATATTCCCATTGCAATCATCCACTGACGAAATTTCTCCCTGTCCTCCGCTTTATCAATGGCTTTTATATCTACACCAATCAACCTGATATTGTATTGTTTCCACAACCCCAGGTCTTCGGCTTCTTTAGCCAGATTCAGTGCTGTTTGCCCGCCCATGGTAGGCAATACCGCATCAATTTCATTCTCCTGCAAAATGGTTTCTATACTTTCAACAGTAAGCGGCAGCAAATAAACCCTGTCGGCCATCATAGGGTCAGTCATTATAGTAGCGGGGTTACTATTGATGAGAATTACTTTCACACCCTCTTCACGCAAACTGCGGGCGGCCTGTGTTCCGCTATAGTCAAACTCGCAAGCCTGACCAATAATAATAGGACCCGAACCGATAATTAAAACTGATTTGATGGAGTTGTCTTTTGGCATCTTATATATCCCCTCCCGGGAGGGGTTTGTGGTGGGTGAATAAATTGCGCAAAAGTAAGGGAATGTTTTTAGTTTTTGATTCGGGTTTTTAAGCTCTCTGTTTGTATGTCAATTTCTTTCATGGTAAATTTTATTAGAAGCTGTTTATATACTTTTAAAATACATAAGAGTGAACAGCTCTACGATCGTTTGAGAGCAAAAAAACACTTAAACAAAAAAAGAACCCCATTAAGGAGTTCTTTTTGTATATATAAAACCGTCCCGTTTTAATTATTGTGATAGGCTTTCATCTCCATTTCATCCAACTGCACGGCGCCTGATTTTTGCCAAAAAAGCTGTTGTCTTTTTTGCTCAATTCTGCTTTTGATGAGGAAAAGGTATTTCTCCCTGGCGTCCCTGCCCCTGAACATTCCGATGAAGGCGGCTCTGATTGATTTAAATGTAAACATGGTTAATAGTTTAAAAAGATTCAATGATAAGGTTTTTTACATGTCAAAATTGACAATTTTTACAATACCAAACAATACCACAAACCGGGTATTTTTGATCGTTCATCGCCTGTAAGACACCGGTTATCGACGTTTTCTGCATTTCAAACTGTTAAAAAAATAAAAAAAACAGCTTCTGTTGAAGGTGCCTTACAATAACGTACAACAAAATAAAGCAAGTCCCGCATCAGCCCCCTGCCGTCTTCTTTCCAAACAGGTCATTTACCATACTCTCGGCTTCGGCCATATGCTCTTTCATAGCACTTGCCCCCTTGGTTTTCAGTTCCTCAAAATAGTCCTTGGCTTTGTTCGCAGCGGTTTCCGCCTCTTCTCTAAACCCGTTGGCTTTCTCCTTTATATCACCCATCATTTTGTCTTTTTCTTCATCGGTCATGTTCATATACTTTGCAAGCGCCATACCTGTGGCTACGCCAAGCATAAAGGTTGCTATATGTTTTGCATTTACACTCATGGTATTAAGTTTTAAGTTATAAGTAACAGGTTTTAAGTTTATCGGTTTAAATTCGCAGCTTAAAGCTATAATTTATTTTGAACTTGAAAAGATTATCCCGATTTTTTATCTGCACCCCGGCATTTTTTTTCATTTGCACTTTGGCGTTTACCCAATCCAATCCGTACCCGCAAGGGTATTTTCGATGGCCCGTAGCCGCCGAAAAAGGCATCGTAGCCAATATGGGCGAGCTGCGACCCAATCATTGGCATATGGGTTTGGATATACGAACCGATCAAAGACAAAACATATCAGTATTAGCCGCAGCCAAAGGGTATATTTCAAAAATCAGAATTGAGCCCCTTGGTTTTGGTCGGGCTATTTATATTAATCACCCGAACGGATTGACAACACTGTATGCTCATCTTAATAATTTTTTTCCCGAACTGGAAGCTTATGTAACGGCGCAGCAATACAAACAGGAAAGTTGGGCGATAGAAATTGATGTGCCTCAAAATTTATTTCCGGTTGATGCAGGACAGTTCATCGCTTACAGCGGCAATACCGGCGGTTCGCAAGGGCCGCATCTTCATTTCGAAATCAGGGATACAAAAAATGATAAAGTATTAAACCCGTTGCTGTTTGATTTCCCGTTGTATGATTATGCAAGTCCCTCTATTACAAAAATAGCGATGTACGACAGAAGCAGAAGTGTATACGAACAAACGCCTAAATTCTTTTCTATAAAAAAAACAGATAGCGGCTATATTATACCCAAATTGCCGGTAATAAAAACCGGGCTGAATAAAATCAGTTTTGCCATAGCAGCTTATGACCGATTTAACGGCACATCGAATGAAGACGGCATCTATAGCGCAGAATTATTTATGGATGAAACACCGGTTACTGCCTTTGTGCTGGACAGTATCAGCTATAATGAAACAAGATATATAATGGCGATGGCTGATACCCGTTACGGATTTAACAGCGGTTACGGTTTGCAACATATCAGTAGGCTGCCCGGCGACAACGGCCCTGTTTATAAAAAAATTACCGATGATGGCCTTATACATCTTTCCGATACCAATATTCATGCAATACGAATTAAAGTGACCGATGCGTATCAAAATTTTTCCGAACTTAATTTTCAAATACAATACATTGACAGTTTGAAAACTGAAACAATATACCCAACATCGCAAACGGTTTTTACGCCCAACTTTGTGAACGTATACGAAAATGAAAAAACGGGATTTGAAGTGTACCTTGACGAAAGTGTTTTGTATGATACCGTACGGGTAAATTACAACTACAGTACAACCATGCCCTATGGATCCCTTTCTTATTTACACCAATTTAATAATCCCGCCGTGCCGTTGCACAAGGCAATGACGGTTAAAATAAAACCGGTACAGGCAATTGCTGAATACCAAAAAAATAAATTACTTATAAAACATACTTACGGAAATATGTACGATGTTAAAAAAGCGATATGGCAAAACGAACGGGCCATCGCTTTGTTCAGAGGTTTCGGAAATTTTCAATTGTTTATCGATACCGTTTCTCCGTATATAAATGAATTGGGCCGCAGCGATACTGTTGATTTGAGCAAAGCATCCGCTATCATTTTCAGACCATCTGATAATTTTGGAGAAATAAAAAATTTTAGAGCAGAACTTGACACCTCTTGGGTTCGGTTTACCAATGACAAAGGAAAGTCTTTTATATATCGCTTCGATGAAACCTTTGAGTACGGTATTCATCATTTAAAAGTAATGGCTGAAGATTTAGCGGGTAATAAAACGGAAAAGAGTTGGTGGTTTAAAAAATATCCTTACACACCGCCGCCGCCAAAGAAAAAAATAAGTAAAAAGAAAAGCAGCGGTTCCAAAAAAACCGTAGTGACAAAAAAGACAAGCCCGAAAAAGAAAAAATAAACAGCATTTTTTTTATTTTGTAAAACTCATTTCAGAAAATGATAACATTGAAAGAAGGCGATAAAGCGCCGGCATTTACCGGTAAGGACCAGGACGGTAATAAAGTTTCATTGGCTGATTATAAAGGCAAAAAAGTAGTAGTATACTTTTACCCGGAAGATGATACGCCTACCTGCACTATACAGGCCTGCAACCTGAGAGACAATTTCCCGTTGCTGAAAAAGAACGGGTTTATTGTTATCGGTATCAGTCCTGATGACAGCGCCAAACACAAAAAGTTTGAAAACAAATATTCACTTCCCTTTACATTAGTAGCCGATCCGCAGCATACAATTTTAAATAAGTACGGCGTATGGGGCGAAAAGCAACTATTCGGCAATCACTACATGGGTGTGCATCGTACTACTTTTGTTATAGATGAAAAAGGTTTTATTAAAAAAATATTTTTAAAACCAAAAAATAAAATGCACGCCGAAGAAATAATAGCTGTATATAAATAATAACGAATCGCCACTTACAGTAGTCCCCGTCCTTACCGGCACGGGCGGGCTATTTGATACTCATTGAGGCTCTCGGTATTATACCAATTTTTTAGAGTTGAATTATAAATCAATTTGGTGTAATTACCGGCTTCCCTTCTCACATTCTGCCTTCACCGCTTTTGGTGATGCTTTTTACCGCTAACGAGGATTGTTTACGCTTTAGTATACACACATCTTTGCTGTGTCAAAAAAATATTAACTACTAAAAAATTATTTTATGTTTACTATTCTTAAAAAAGTAACACTGCCTTTAATAGCAGTAACCGGCTTACTCGTTAGTTGCGATAAAATCTATAACGATGATTACAACAATCCGCCGACACCAACAGTTCCTGCAACAGTTTTTTCAGCAGCAGGCGACAGCGCATCCATTGTACCTAAATTAAATGAACTGCGTGCAGCATTAGGCGACCCGCTGAACAGCGCTCCCGGAGTAACGGGCGGCAGAAGAGAGGTAAACTGGGATGCAGTACCTCCTGCATTCACCAATGCAAACAATTTTCCGTTCGATTTTTTTGGTTCATTTGATCCCGCCATTGCGAATGGCCGCAAACGTGGCTTGATCATGACTAATACCGGCACCAGCTTCCGTGTCGACAGTACCGATTTTTCCCAAATAGATGCTTCCTACGCCGCACAGTTTGAAGTGTTCAGTAAAAAAAGATTGTTTACTTATGTAAATAATAATGTTACTGAAGTTACTTTCAAAGTACCCGGCACCAATACCGATGCGAGTGTAAAAGGTTTTGGTGTCATCTTCTCCGATGTAGATAATGCCAACTATACTACCATTGAGTTTTTTAACGGTAGCAAAAGCTTGGGTGTTTTTAAAGCCCCTGCTGCTGCCGGCGCTGCAAAATTTTCGCTGCTGGGTGTTCATTTCCCTACCGAAAAAATTACTCGCCTGAAAATTACAGCCGGTAACGGCTTGTTGGCTAACGGCACAAAAGATGTTTCCGATGGCGGCTCTAAGGACCTGGTGGTAATGGATGATTTTCTTTACAGCGAGCCTGCAGCACAATAAATTTTAAAAATTTGACAGTGGACGGCAGGAACACAGCCCCGGCTTATGGCCGGGGTTCTTATATCCCCGTATTTGGGGATATAATATTGCAAATACTTTACGCAACTTTGATCCATCTAAAAAAATCTTAGCATGAAAAACATTGGATTAAGTGTGTTGTGTGCATGTTCCGTTCTTTTTTTATTTTCCTGCGAAAAAGATAAAGAAGAGAATGATGCAGTTGTAATTTCCTCAACAGGTAATATTGAAAACGATGTAAATAAATTTCGACAATTACTGGGCGACCCGCTGAATACTGTAACAGGTGTAACAACCGGCCGGCGCGAAATTAATTGGGATGGCGTACCTGATAGTTTGGTGGGTAAACAATTGCCAAATGATTTTTTTAACCCTACCGAAGCAGGCGCACCTGCAGCAAGACAAAAAGGGTTGGCATATTTGCCCGGCGGCGGTGAGTTCAGAATAAGCAATGCGAATTTTACCGAAGTAAATTCGCAGGCGGCTGCTCAGTTCAGTTCTTTTAGCGGCAATAAAACTTTTGCCAATATCAGCAGCAACCTTTGGCCGGTCGATTTTCAAGTGGCGGGTCAGCAAAAAGCTGCTGCTGTAAAAGGTTTCGGCGCTGTGTTTTCCGATGTAGATTTAACTAATTCCACTTCGCTGGAATTTTTTAACGGAAGCAGAAGCCTTGGTAAATATTTTGTACCGCCGCACAATGCGACAAGCAGTTTTTCTTTCCTGGGAGTTTATTTTAAAAACGGGGAAACGATAACAAGAGTGCTGGTGAGTCATAAAGGATTTTTATCCGGCAGCAGTAAAGATGTAACGGATAGCGGACCTGACGATTTGATTGTATTGGATGATTTTTTATACAGCGAACCATTAGCCCAATAAACCTAAAACCTGAAAATCCTGTAATCCGTCGGTATTTGTATATACCGGCGGATTATTATTTGTATAAGACAACGAAATATTTGTGCTGATATAGTTTTAATAGTATAACAAATCAGGATTAAGTAAATTTATATTTATTAAGGCGCATGCGCTACAGTCTAATACTCATATATTGTTTGTTTTTGTTTTGTGCCGCCGATGCACAAAATTCCTATCGTTATTTCAACCGGCTTTCCGCGCAGGATGGCTTATCGCACAACAAAGTGAATTGCATACTGCAGGACAGACGGGGTTTTATCTGGATAGGTACCAATGACGGACTGAATCGTTTTGACGGAAAATATTTTACCGTCTTTCGTCACCGGCCCGATAATACTTCTACTATTTCGGGAAACATTATAACAGATTTACTGCAGGACGAAAATGATGTGCTGTGGATAGCTACGGCCGACGGCGGTATTACAAAATATGATTACCGCCTGCCGCCCGCCCGGCAGTTTAAGCAATACAAACATATTCCGAACGATTCAACTTCTATTCCCGCCAATTATATATATAAAATGCTGAAAGACCGGTATGGCTATTTATGGTTGGCTGCAGCCGGAAGGTCGGTTATACGTTTTGACAGAAAAAAAGAAAAGTTTCTGCTGCCCGATATACCCGGCAGAACAAGAACATCGCTGGCACTTGCAATTGATGCAGCCGGTAAATTGTGGGTAGGTCGCCAGGGCGGCGGATTGCTGAAAGTAAATACAAAAGATCTTTCGTACCATCTGGATGAACGCTACAACAATTTATACGCCAACCTGCCGCATGCCGCCGTCAGTTCTTTATTCAGGGATAGAGAAAATAATATTTGGTTCGGCAGTTGGGATAATGTTTTGTACCGGTTTAACCACGCAACACAAAACGAAACTGTTTTTCAAGCTGAAAAAGGAAACACAAACTCTTTCAGCAATGATGAAGCGCTGGCTTTTGCCGAAGATGGCGCCGGTAATATATGGATAGCCGGGCGATACAACGGACTGCATATATATGATAAAGCGCTGCAAAAATTTTTTAACTACCGACATGACCCCGCCAGGGAAGGTACCATTGCTAATAATACCGTTAATTGTTTATTCATTGACCGCAAAGGTTTGGTTTGGTTGGGAACCGACAGAGGGATCAGCGTTCACAATCCGCAACAAGAAATTTTTGTACAGCGCTTTTTGCCCGCCGCCAAAAAAGATTTAACCATCTACGATTTTTATAAAGATGAAAATGATGATTTGCTGATTGGTACCAACGAAGGGATTTTTGTACAAAGAAACGGCGCCGATGTATTTGAGCATAAACCTTTGTATTATAAAGGAACTCCTATTGCTGTAACAAAATTCTTTAAAGATGATGACGGCGCCTTTTATATCGGCACCGACTATTCTTTATTTACATATAACAGAACTTCGGGTGCTGTCGCACTTTTACCGGGTACTGAAAAAGATACGGTGATGAATAAAATTATTGACTCAAGAGTGGTTTCCATTATAAAAGATACCATTGATAATCATCCTGTACTGTTAGTATCGCCCTATGGTCATTATCTTGCCTATTACGATTTGACGGATCTGCGTTGGGTATCAAGACTGGACAGGGCAAAAAAAATCATTGACCGCTTTAATTTGAAGGATAATTTAATAAGGCGTTTTTATAAAATGAACGATGGCGGTATACGGCTGGCTACAAGCCGCTATGGCTTGGGCAAGTGGGAAACGGATACAACACCGGCCATAACTTATTTCAGCAACAATCCCTCACAAAAAACAAGCATCAGTAATAATAATATTTTTGATATGGCAGAAGATGCAAAAGGAAATTTGTGGGTAAGTACTTACGGCGGCGGGTTAAATTATTTTAATTCTAACGCCAATGAGTTTTTACATTTTCCGGAAAGTAAAAACCTGTTAGAAGGTTTACAGCAGGATGCAAAAGGCAATGTATGGATGATCAGCAACGGCAACCTGGAAAAATATAATCCCGCGGCAAAATCATTCAGCACTTTTATTTTACCCGACATAGAAAAATCGGGCGGTATAAAGGGAAATATTTATAAGGATAGTACCGGATATATGTATGTAGCCGGTACTAATTATTTTATTCGCTTTCTGCCAGGGGCGGTAACGGATAACAGCACGCAGCCAAAAACCTATTTTACCGATTTCAAAATTTTTAATACATCGTACAGCAATCTTTTACAGGATAAAAAAATAAACTTAAAATATTATCAAAATTATTTTACCATCGAATTCGCCGCACCGGAGTTTTTTGCAGGCGATGTGCAGTACTCCTATATGCTGGAAGGTTTTGATAAAGAATGGAAGGATGCGGGCAACCGCAATGATATAAGTTACCCGAACCTGGAAGGTGGCAATTATATTTTCAAAGTAAGAGCATCCAATAAAAAAGGAAACTTGGGCAAAGAAGAAGCATTATTATATATACGCATCATTCCGCCGTTTTGGAAAACGGTATGGTTTTATCTGCTCTGCGCCGCGGTTATTGCCGGCGCCGCTTATGCATTGTATCGCTATCGCATTAATGAATTATTGAAAAGACAGGAGATACGAAACAAAATTGCTCAGGACCTGCACGACAGCGTAGGCTCTACACTCAGCAGTATTTCCGTGTATAGCCAGGTAGCAAAAATTTATAACGATCAACAAAAATCAACTGACCTGAAAACTACATTGGAAAAAATAAGCGACGCCTCCGGCGAAATGATCAGTGAAATAAGTGATACGGTATGGGCCATCAATCCGCGTAACGATAATATGGAAACCATGCTGCAACGCATGGAATCTTTTGCCAAACCATTATTGGCATCTAAAGAAATTAAATTTCATTTTGACTATGATAAAAACATAACGCAACTGAATTTGGAAATGACCAAACGCAAAAACTTTTACCTGATCTTTAAAGAAGCAGTAAATAACACCTTAAAATACTCGGGTTGTAAAAATTTGAATGTGACGGTAACGGCGCGGCACCACCGGGTACAACTGAAAATAAAAGATGATGGCAAAGGATTTGATACAGCACAAATGAAATTGATGGCCGCTAAATCATTGTCGGGCAACGGGCTGAATAATATGAAACGCAGGGCTGCCGAAATGAAGGGCGAATGCCTGATTGAAAGCACGCCGGGCGAGGGGACAACGGTACACCTGGATTTTCCCGTCACCTGATTAGGGGATAGGCCGCTTCATTATAATTCAGGAACTTTATACAATAAAACAACTATATGCCTCTACGTATCGCCATTTTTGATGATAATAAGAATATCCGGGAAAGTATCGGTTTGTTATTAAAAACCGAACCCGACTTTGAAGTAGCAGGCTCTTTCAGTCATGTGCTGGATTGTGTAGAGGATATAAAAGAATGTAAGCCCGATGTAATACTAATGGATATTGAAATGCCCGGTATGACGGGTATTGAAGCCGTGAAGTTTGTAAAAAAAGAATTTCCGCATATACAAATTCTGATGCAGACTGTGTTCGAAGATGATGATCGTGTGTTTGATTCTATTTGCGCCGGCGCATCCGGTTATTTACTTAAAAATTTTTTAAATACCAAGCTGGTTGATTCTATACGAGAGTTGCAGTTTGGCGGTTCTCCCATGTCGCCTTCCATAGCCCGCAAGGTGCTTAATAAAATGCAGCAGATACCCGAGCATGTAAAACCCGAAGAGGCGCCTGACTATCATCTTACCAATCGGGAAAAAGAAGTACTGGCATGTATTGTAAACGGGTTGGCTTATAAAATGATCGCCGATCAGCTTACTATCAGTTATGAAACCGTACGCAGCCATGTAAAAAAGATTTATGAAAAGTTGCACGTGGCCTCATTAACAGAAGTGGTGAGTAAGGCGATGAAGGAGAGGATTGTGTAAAATAACGGCCCCTCCAAACCTCCCCCAAGGGGAGGCCATCTATGCACAGCCCTCTCTTTTCGACTATGTTGATAAAATGATACAGTTTGATATGTGATGATTAAAGAATAAATGCAGAAATGCTTAGCTGTAATTGTTGATTTAAAAATAAATGCCCTCATTCCCTCTCCTTGGGAGAGGGAATGAGGGTGAGGCCAAATATTCTTCACCATTCTGCGGAATACAACTCACCGGGTTCAGTATCACCACTGCTTCGTTTTTTTGCAGACCTTTATTGCTGAAATAAAAATACTTCTATGCAATTTGACTATATAATTATAGGGGCCGGTTCAGCGGGTTGTGTATTAGCCAATCGGTTAACGGAAGATGCAGCCTGTAATGTACTGCTGATAGAAGCCGGCGGTAAGCCTAATATAATGGTGAGCATACCGGGCGGCTATGGCAAATTGCATAAAACAAAAATAGATTGGGGTTTTTGGACAGTTCCTCAGCAGCATGTTAACAACCGTCAATTATATATTCCACGCGGCAAAGTATTGGGCGGCAGCAGCAGCACCAATGCCATGGCGTATGTAAGAGGTAATTCCGAAGACTACAACCGCTGGGCCGCGGCGGGTAATAAAGACTGGAGTTATAAAGAAATATTACCGTACTTTAAAAAATCGGAACATCATGAAAAGTTCAACGGCGATTATCACGGTAAAAAAGGTGAGTTGAATGTTAGTTTCGCCAAACATCCCAATCCGTTGTCCGCCGTTTTTCTGAAAGCCTGTGCCGAAAGAGGAATTCCTTATAATGAAGATTATAATGGTGAGTTACAAATGGGAGCAAGTTTTTTACAATTCACCATTAAAAACAATAAACGCCACAGTACCGCCGAAGCTTTTTTAAAACCCGCGTTGCACAGAAAAAATCTTACAGTCAGAACAAAACTGCTTGTAAAAAAAATAATTATTGAAAAAGGAAAAGCTGCGGGTGTAGAAGTATTGACCAATGAAGGAGGCTCAGAAAGAATTTATTGCAGTAAGGAAGTAATTGTTTCAGCAGGCACAATACAATCGCCTGCTATATTATTGCATTCCGGTATTGGCGATGCGGAAGAATTAAAGAAAGCCGGTATTGATTTACAATTGCATTTGCCCGGTGTAGGAAAAAATTTACAAGATCATATTTGGGCACCGGTGAGCAGGCTTGCCAATATACCTACTGCTAACAATGCCATTAAACCTGCAAACATGTTAAAAGCGCTGCTTCAATATTTGTTTGCAAAAGAAGGCCCGTTGTGTAATTCGCCTATAGAAGCCAATGCTTTTTTAAAAACAGAAGGAACCTGTACAAGACCCGATATCCAATTTCACCTGGCTCCCATTCATTTGGGCAATGACTATAAACATGATTTGTATGATATTAAAAAAATCCCGACAACCAATGGGTTTAGTATCATGAATATTTTATTGCACCCGGAGAGCTGCGGCGCTGTTTCTTTAGCTACAAATAATCCGCAGGATGCACCGCTGATACAACCCAATTTTTTATCGGCCGAAAAAGACAGAAGTATTTTATTGAGCGGGATGAAAAAAGCGATAGAAGTAATAAACGCTTCTTCATTTAAGCAATATGCAAAAGGTGAAATGCACTTGCCGCTCAAAGCCCGAAACGATGAAGATTTGATGAACCACATTGAGCGCAGTCTTGAAACTTTATATCATCCTGTTGGTACATGTAAAATGGGCAACGATGAAATGGCGGTAGTAAATGACCGCTTACAGGTGCATGGTATTCAAAGGCTGCGTGTAATTGATGCATCCATTATGCCGGAGATTGTAAGCGGCAATACCAATGCACCAACCATTATGATTGCGGAGAAGGGGGCGGATATGATTAAAGAAGATTCCGCAGTTATTTCGAAAAAAAATAATACTAATCTTGTGAGTGCATAATTTTAAAAGATTACTGTTTTATTTTAAAAAAAATATGAATTCGGATGCCCGCTCCTTATTAATTTTGAGTCATGTCTATCCTTTTACAGCCCACATTACAAAACGAGTTGATTCTTTTGCAGCCACTGCAGGCTGCTGATTTCGAAGCATTGCTTAAAACAGCATCTGACCCGCTGATATGGGAACAACATCCGAACAAAAACCGTTGGCAACGGGACGTATTTCAAAATTATTTTGAAGGAGCCATCCAATCGGGCGGTGCATTGCTGGCTATAGATAAACTAACCAATGAAGTAGCCGGATGCTCCCGTTTTTACGATTACAACGAAGCTGAACAATCTGTTTTTATCGGGTACACATTTTTAGCAAGAAAATTTTGGGGCAAACAATACAACCCGGCTATGAAAGACCTGATGATCAATCATGGATTTCAATTTGTGAATACCGTATTGTTTCATATCGGTGCTGAAAATATCCGGTCGCAAATTGCGATCGGGAGAATTGGAGCCATAAAAAGAAAAGAAGTGACAGTTGCATATTACGGCGAACCCGATAAACTTAATTTTGAATATGAATTGACTAAGGATAAATGGAAGCCGCTGTTATAGATTAGGTTTTTAAAAAACTGTCTGCAGCTTAAAAGGCTCTTACAGCAGTTAGAAACATAGTCTTCATTTTATTAAATACTAAACAGGCGGAACTATTTTTTCTTCCACTTTCTCAATTCATAATATTTATCTCTCGGCTCACCCGTCCATCCATTAATTCCTTTTGATGGCAGCCAAATTACATGCACATACAAAGCAGCCGGTGCCGGCGTACCTAAAAAACCAAACGCCCATACCCGGTCTGCGTAGAATGATAAACTGCACATGATCATATTGACCATTACTAATTTTAATGCCCTTCTCCATTTGGGAGTTAGTTCTTCAAAATGACCCATAAAGATGCTGCCTCACCGCTTTCGGTGATTGTCTAAATTACTTTTGCCGTGTAATTTTACCTTTCAATATTCAGTTACAAGCAATATGTTATCCCGTCACGATCTTGAATACTCGATCAGCAACCTTTATAAAATGAAGGAGGATGATAAGATTGTATTCAGTAATGAAGACCTGGGGAAAGTGAACATTGTATGCCGGCTGGCAAAATGGTATTGCATTACCACTTGTAAGTTCAGTAATATGGCAACGGATTTAACGCTGGGACTAACGCTGAACAGTCCGCTCATTATGATGTATTTCCAGTTAAAGGGCAATGCTATGTTTGAGAGCCGTGATACTCACAGGATGGCAGAACAATTACACTCCCTTAATCATTTATACGATTACAATTTTCTTTTTCATGTAAGCAAAAATTCTGAAGACGAATACTTGTGTATTAAATTTGACCCGGCGCTTTTGCTTGAACATTTAAATGATATCGGTACCGATAACCCATTGGTACAATTTTGTGAGCAAAAAAAACCTTTCATCACATTACATCAGCCCATGCAAATTAGCCCGCATATTTACAGGACACTTTATGATTTACTGAATTGTCCGTATAAGGGTAAGTTGGGCGAGGCTTATAAAGAGAACATTGTGCTAAACCTGCTTATTCAACAGTTAGCTGCGTTTACAGACAGCGAAAAAGAAAATCAAAGCACACCGGGCAAACTCTCTAAAAGTGATATTGATTTATTACACGACATCAGGGGATACCTTGATAACAATTTCTTAGAAGTAGAATCATTACATCAGCTCAGCCGCAAGTTCTTCATCAACACCTTTAAGCTGAAGCATGGATTTAAACAATTATTCAACCGCCCGGTAATGAAGTATGTGGATGAACACAAAATGAACTATGCCCGTACTCAATTGCAGGAGGGCAATGCAACTATTTATGATATTGCTGATGAACTGGGTTATGAACACTACAATAATTTTAGCGCAGCGTTTAAAAAACGGTTTGGGTATTCTCCTGCAGCTATACGCTGTTAATATTTTACGTCTGTTAATTATCTACTGCAACGGTTTAAGCTGTTGCTTTTTTATTTTAGGCCTCTTTAAAAATCAAAAAAAATACTTTTCTCATAAATTATACTCCTTTTTGCAGAGCTGCTTTGCAGTAATGTCGTCGTTTTTTTGCACCTGAAATTTAAAAACAAAAATTATGAAACAAAAAAGCGACAAAGCAGGCCTGGTACATCCTGCACAACAAAAGAAAAATGTATTGCACCACCTGAGCATACAGGTATTATTTTTATTGATGATGATGATTGCTTCATCCTTTACTTCCTGCGATAAGGACAAGGATGATATCATCTCTAAAAAACCCATCAACCCGTTTCCGGCAATCAGCAACAAGGTGATACTGGAATGGAACGTAAGTGCATTTGAAGCTATGGGCGGCACTGCTTACCAAAATACACTGGTCGCATCACGCCTCAATGCTATGGTACATATTGCTATGCATGATGCACTCAATTCAATTGTAACAGTGTATGCAAAGTATAACAGCACAACCAATAATGCAGAGGCGCATCCTGTTGCAGCAGCAGCGTATGCAGCACACACCGTTTTAGTAAACCAGATTCCTGAAAAGAAAGCGATGCTGGATGAACAGTTAGCAAAGTCAACAGATACTATCGCTAATGTTGCTGCAAAACAAAAAGGAATTGCATTGGGCATACAGGCAGGTAATGCTATTTTAGATTTAAGAAAAAATGATGGCGCATTTCAAAACCCTGTTGCACCGGTTGCGCCATCCACCACACCCGGTGTGTACCAGGCAGTGCCGCCATTTGATTTTGTGTTTGCTCCATTTTGGGTAAAAATGCAAACATTTGGTTTGCAAAAGCCTGATCAGTTTCGTTCACAACCCATACCCTCATTAAAGAGCAATGAATATCAAAAAGATTTTAATGAAGTAATAGCATACGGCGAAAAGAACAGCACGGTGCGGAATGCTGACCAAACTTTCTATGCAAAATTCTGGTATGAGTTTTCAGAAATCGGCTGGAATCGTATAGCAAGGGTGGTAGCTGCCAAAGAACAAACAGATTTATTTACCACAGCCCGTTTGTTTGCGCTATTGGATATTGCATTGGCTGATTCTTATACAGCCGGATGGGATTCAAAGTTTCATTATAATTTCTGGAGACCTTATACCGCTATTCATTTTAATACAGAAATTCAGTGGGAAACGCTGATGCCAACACCACCGGTGCAGGATTATCCTTCTACACACAGTGTATTGGGCAATGCAGGCGCCACAGTCCTTACAGCGTTTTATGGAAGTAATCATGCATTTGCTCTTACTTCCAGCACATCACCCACACCCAATGAGGTAAGAAACTTTAAAAGTTTTTTGAAAGCAGCAGATGAAAATGCAGATTCAAGAGTGATGGCCGGCATCCACTTTCGGTTTGCAACAAAGGCAGGACAGGAGATGGGAAATAAGATTGGAAAGTATGTGTTGGAAAATAAATTAAAACCAATAAAATAAGAGGATTTATTGATTTATCATAAAAGCATCCCCGCTCTTGTGGATGCTTTTATGATAAATGGTTAATGAATTGAAATTCATATCAATACTTTTACACATCAAAAGTTGAAGATGTATGATGAGCAAGATAAAACAAATCCCGAATTTTTACCTGGTAGACACTTTTACATCAGCAAAATTTAAAGGCAACCCCGCAGCCGTTTGTATCCTTGATGATACTGTTACAAAAGATGATATGCAGCTAATTGCAAAAGAAATCAACCTGCCGGTTACGGTATTTGTAGAATTACAGAATGATATTGCATCGGTTCATCACCTGTATTATTTTACAGTTGTTACTGAAATACCGGCCTGTGGTCATGCTACACTTGCCGCTGCAAAAGCAATAGCCATGAAGTGCAAAGCAAAACAGCTTCGCTTTATTACCATTGAAGATAAAATAATTACTACAACAATTGCTGATGAAATGGTTGTAATGAGTTATCCTAAATATGAAGCAGTTGAATACAAAGCAAGCAACGAATTGCTTGAAAGCTTAGGGCTGAATGAGTGTCATGTAATCGGAATTTGCAAAGAACTGGAAACTTTGTTTATTGAAATAAATGAGCCTTCTGTTTTAAGAACGGTAAAACCGGATTATAAGAAATTAATGCAAAGCAATCATGAAATAATAGAAGTGGTCATCACTTCCCGTTCGGATGATGAACGTTATGATTACCTGATCCGTTCCTTTTGTCCGTGGATTGGTATTGATGAAGATCCTGTAACCGGTTCTGTGCATTCAGTATTAGCAGGTTATTGGGCAAATAAATTAAATAAGCAGCAACTGAAAGCATACCAGGCATCTGAACGCGGCGGCGAGTTATTTGTAACAAACTTTGATAATAAAGTAGAAATAGGCGGACAAGCCGTGTTGACAATGGAAGGTTCTTTTTACTTTTAGGCACTAAATATTTTATTATGCCTGCCGATATTCTTTTTCACACCATTGACTGGGATTCTGTTGCTGCAACGGAACATAAAGGGGAAACAGGAGTGGCATACTGGCAAACGAAGCAATATGATGGTTTGCGTATTCGTATTGTTACATACGGCGCCGGTTATCTTGCTGATCATTGGTGCACTAAGGGCCATATTGTGCATTGCCTCGAAGGTTCTTTTGTAAGTGAACTGCAAAGCGGTGAACAGTTTATATTAACTAAAGGAATGACGTATGTCGTTTCGGATGAGTTGAGTTCACACCGCTCCGTATCTTCAGACGGTGTTAAGCTGTTAATTATTGACGGAGATTTTTTGAAAACTGATTAATTTAATTTGCAAACTGCTCCAATATTCTTTTCAAATCTTTTTTCTTACCCAATTGTTTTCTGAAAGGATTGTAATAACTGTCTGTAATGATAATATATTTTTCAGCATGTTTCGCTTCACTCCAACCCGTTTTTACTTTTTGTAAAGCCTCATCATTTTGCTGATGCAGTTGCAAAAAGCAGTCAGTAATTTTTTGCTGCAGAGTTTTGTCAAGCGATTTTTTTATCAACACCGGCCCCAACGGAATTTCAGGCGAAAGCCATACTAATTTTATTTTTTCTTTATTTTCCATTTTGCTGATAAAGGAAAAATATTCAGCGCTGCCCATGGCTGCAAGTGCTTCATTACCAGTGGCAACAGAATCAATAGTAGCCGCATGAGTTTTACCATACACTACTGACGAAAATTTTTTTTCCGGCTCAGCTATGCCTACACTGCTTAACGCAAGTCTTGGCACTAAGTTGCCCGATGTAGAGCCGGGGCTTACCAGTATCAGTTTTGTATGAACAGCATATTTCGCAATATCCTTTATAGAGTTGATGGCAGATGAAGCAGGTGCAACAATTGCTGTTGTATAATTATCCTTTGTGCCTGGCCGCACCTGCAGAGCCAACATTGGCTTCATGTCATATTTTTTGTCAGATGCATTCAGCAGCAAATAACCAAATGTATTGATGAGTGCAATATCCACTTCATTATTTTGAATGGCTTCAATAAATGAGTGAACGGTGGGATAGCTTTTTACATTCACTTTTATACCAAGAGTATTTTGCAAATGAGTAGCCAATGGTGTAATATTTTGTAAGCGGTTATTATCTGCATATTGATAAGTTGCCAGTGTTAACTGCTGTGCGGTGGAACAAACGCAGGTAAAGCAAACAAGCAGTAAAAGATAGTATCGTATCATTACAACAATTGTTGCTGCAAAAATAAGCTAATTGCCGCTGCTCCCTAACCACCGGATCCGGGGATTGTTTTTTGTTTCTACCCGGTGAAAATTTGCATTCTTAAACCTTATCATTATGCAAATAATATTTTCAGTTATTGCTTTAAGCATTTTTTTTAATTCATTGTTAGCTCAAAGTCAGGTTGCAGTAAAAAATCATCATGCCGTTACATCGGAGGTTTCGGCACCGGTTGTAAAAACCATTCAACTTGCAACAGGGGTGAATCTTGAATATGCTGAACAGGGAAATAAAAACTGCATCCCTGTAATATTACTCCACGGGTTTACCGATTCGTGGAAGTCATTTGAAACAGTGCTGTCGCATTTGTCTCCGTCTTTTCATGTTTGCTGTTTCGCAAAGAGAGCATGGCGGTTCTTCCAAAACGCAGAAGAATTACAGGCCCGAAGATTTTGCAAAAGATATTTCAGTTTTTATTTAGCAAAAGAAACTGAAATCCGCCGTCATCGTCGGGCATTCCATGGGCAGTGCCAATGCACAATGTTTTGTCGCAAACTATCCATCATTGGTAAAGGCATTAGTGCCGGTTGGTTCATTTGCTGATTTTAACAGGCCGGCGATTAATGAATTTAAAAAAGTAATTGATGAATTAAAAGATCCTGTTGATTCAGCATTTGTTGCGGAGTTCCAGGTAAGTACAATTGTAAAACCTATTACTGCCGAAATGCTGAATGGTTTTATCAGTGAAAGCCGCAAACTGCCGGCCCATGTATGGAAGGGTGTAGCTGCCGGGCGGAAGGGAGCAAGTTATATAAACGGATTACAGTCGTTTTCAAAACCTGCGTTGATTGTTTGGGGCGATAAAGATGGATACTGTCCCGAAGAAGACCAGGCGCTATTAAATAAAGCATTGAAAAATTCAAAGCTGCTGGTGTATGAAGGCATTGGCCATGCATTACACCGGGAAGACCCGCAACGGTTTGCGAAAGATTTGAGTGAGTTTCTCAACGGTTTGCAGTAACCATTTTAAGTTAGTTTGTTCACCGGTTTTGGTTATTTGCCGTGTATAATTAGTTTTTCAATTTTGCACTCTTAAATATTTCATTAATTATTAAACTTTATTTTTTATGTTAAAGCATTTATCATTAGCAGTCCTTATTACTGCGCTTATTTCAGGATCGGCCATTGCGGGTGGCGGTCGTGACAACGAAAGAATTACCCGCGAGGTAAAACTCAATGCAGGGTTTACAAAAATAATTGTAGACGGAGATGCGGACATCTTATTAATCGAAGGAGAGTCTTTGACTGCTACGATTGAAGACGAAGCTGTTGATGTAAACAGCACCCGTATCACAAATCAAAACGGAGTTTTGACAGTGAAGGTGGCCCGCAACCGTAACAAACGGCCCGTTATTAAGCTACCTGTTCGCAGTTTACAAATGCTGGAAGTAAACGGAGATGGCGACATAAAATCCGTTTCTTCTTTAAAATCGGAGAATCTCAATGTGTTGATCAACGGCGCCTGTAAAATTGCTTTACGTGTTATGGGAACCGTTTCAGTAGACGTCGCCGACGGGTTTGAATACGAATACCTCAAAAAGGAAAAAATAAGAATCGTTCGTGCAATCCAATAAACCGGTTATCATGACAGAGGCTGTCTGAAAAGAGTTGTTTGCACGCTGAGAGGCAGAGATAACAGAGAGCAAAAGTATTACTTATCAATTAATGCTTAACAAATCACAGCATCGCAATTCTGCAAATGCTTTTTTCAGGCAGCTTCTTTTAAAAAATTAAAAAAATATGTTATGCCTACGCCTTTAGAAATTTTATTAGACCCTGTTTCATTGTACATACCGGCAATGTACTTTGTATTAATTATGTGGGAAGCGCTGTTTCCTGCACGCAAACTGCCAAAAGTTAAATACTGGCAGGTAAAAGGAATTGCAGCTTTCTTTTTCTACTTCTATCTCTCTACCTACTTGCCATTATGGTATGCAGAGTGGTTACCCACTTCGCAATTGTTTAATCTTTCAAACATCCATATTGCAGCAGGGGGAGCCATTGGTGTTTTGTTATATGAATTAGGGGTGTATATATGGCACAGGGCCATGCACAGGAGCAACTTGTTGTGGCGTGTTTTTCATCAAATGCACCACAGTGCAGAAAGATTGGATACATACGGTGCATTTTATTTCAGCCCCTTCGATATGATTGGCTGGACATTGTTAAGCACATTTTGTTTTTCATTTATTGCCGGTCTTCCTGCACAGTCAATTACCATTATGCTGTTGGTAACTAATTTCTTCAGCATCTTTCAGCATGCCAATATAAAAACACCGGTGTGGCTGGGTTATATTATTCAGCGTCCCGAAAGTCATGCCATCCATCATGCAAAAGGTGTTCATGCATATAATTATTCTGACCTGCCGTTGTTTGATATTTTATTCGGCACATTCCGTAATCCTTCTAAATATGTTGATGAAACCGGTTTTTATCAGGGTGCTTCATCAAGGGTAAAAGATATGTTGTTGTTTAAAGAAGTAGATAAAACAAAAGATGAACAAAGGGCTTAATCACCCGGTACTCGTTTCGGTTTAGGTTTGCAGCTTCCGTTTTTAAAAAGCGGGATGCTGCAGCGGCCGAAAATTTTTTGATTAAAGCGTCCGACATATAACAAAGTGCTGAAAACTGCAATTTGATTATGAAGGCACGATGAAAGAACGTGAAATAAAAAACAGACGATTCATCAGTCTTGCCGTTTATGCTAAATTCAATAACAATTATTAGTGAAAAGAATCCTCGAATTGGGGGATAAGCAGTTTCAGTTCGATATCGCAAATTCGCACTTCCAATTTTTACACTCACATCATAACTGCTCCATTACTTTTTGTTGTAAAATTTTTTTACAACAGGGTACCAAAACAAATTTATTGAAAAGAGAGAATGCCGAATCGCAATGCAAAATAATCTTTTTTGATATTCCTTCATGCTCTCGGCATTATACCAATTCATGCAGGACTAAATTATAAATCTTTGGTATGATGTACGGTTTGCAACGGGCAAAATAACATTGGCCCTGCCTGTACGTAAGAATTCCGGAACAGTAATATGTTGCGGGGTAATAATCTTGTTTTTTAACAAGTTTTGTTTTACGCACCCGGCGTTTCTATGAGAAGCCGAGGTGTGATTAGGGTTCTGATGAGAGGCTGTCTCAAAAGTCCGAGACAGCCTCCTTTTATTCGTATCCCTGATGGAGACAGGTAGTCGTTTAAGCGATTCTCAAGCCTTCCATTTTATTTTTGATACAGCCTCTTTCAAACCCTATGAATAAATTTTTTTTTTGCTAATGCTGTAAAACAAGTTTGGCTGAAATGTTATGCAGCACTTTCCGGGTTAATGATACAGGTTGTGGAAAGGAAGATGGTTTGATTATCCTATCAAAAAATATTATAAATTCTATCATTTTGAGCTGAAAAATGTTACCTTGTGATAGGATTTTTTTATGCTCACACAAAGACAGTTACATATTTTCTGGCAGGTGTTTACACATCAGCCCATTAGTATCTCCGGCATTATGCCATTGTTGGAAGATAAAATTTCTGTACCCACACTCAACCGGGAACTGGCAGTATTAAAAAGTGATCAGCTTATAAAAGTAACCGGTAAAGGACCTTCACTAAAATATACTGTCAATCAAACTGCGTTAGCGGTAGTGCCTTTACCGGTTGATGAATATTTTGAAAAAGAGCCTGACAGCAGGCAAATATTCAGGCGGTTCAATATTGAAATTTTTGAAACACTTAAAAAAATAAAAATTTTTTCTGCAGAAGAAAATGAACAATTAGAAAATCTTACAGAGAGATTCCGCAACAACGTAAAAAATTTAAATGCGGCTGAATACAAAAAAGATTTTGAGCGGCTGATGATTGAGCTTTCCTGGAAATCATCGCAAATAGAAGGAAATACTTACAATTTATTGGATACTGAACAACTGCTGAAGTACAATGTGCTTTCCAAAAAGAATTCGCAGGAAGAAGCGTTTATGCTGCTGAATCACAAAGCGGCGATTGAATACAGCCGGGAGTATGCAAAGGACTTCAAAAAGTTGACGGTAAGAAATATTACCGAACTGCATACACTGCTTACAAAGAAGCTGGGTGTTGCCAAAAACCTGCGTAAAAGATTAGTTCGCATTACGGGAACGAATTATGTGCCGCCGGAAAATGTTTTTTTAATAGAAGAATATCTTGGCAAAGCTGCAACATTGGTGAATAATCGGAAAAATGTTTTTGAAAAAGCGTTACTAACCGTGTTGTTCATCAGCTATATTCAACCTTATGAAGACGGGAATAAACGAACGGCCCGCCTTACAGCCAACGCTTTGCTCATGGGGCATAACTGTTGCCCGCTTTCTTACCGAAGCATTTCCCCTACTGCTTACAAAAAATCCATCCTCCTTTTCTACGAAATCAACAACCTTTCTGCTTTTAAGAAACTGTTTATAGATCAATACGAATTTGCCGTAAACACTTATTTCTGATAACGGTTTATTCAATGGATGTAAGCAGGAAAAAACACCGGGCTTTAAGAAGTAGTTTGACCATTAAAAAATCACTTGTTGATCTCCATCCTCCATTCGGGTCCGCTGCTAATTTTGTTTTGCGCGGCAAAATTACCCATGTTGACAGCTACAGAAAATTGAAGCATGCTGTTGAGATAGCATAAATTATTTCCCTCAGCTACGCCGGTAAATGTATTTACATAAGGCATACTGCCGCTGTAGACCAAACTATCTTTATTGTAAATTTTTATACTTACAGTATCGTTAATTTTAATGCCCGCTTTTTTTATCAACGATTCGTCGATATTGCTCCACACATTACCGTACTGCACATCAAGGACAGTAATAGTTCCTTTTATAATTCCGCTTTCAATTGCCGGTTTCTGATAATTGATTGCCGTGATTTTGGCCGGTAATAATTTACCTACTCCCTCAAAATTTATTTTACCCGATGCTAACCCGGCGGCAGTGTAAGCGAAAATATCGCGGCCGTGAAAGGTGTAAGAATTTTCAGAGCCGGGCAATCGATTTATTTTTTCATCAATTTCTCTTACTGCTTTTATACCCATGTGCTCCGCAATCAATGTAAGCGAACCGTTATCGGGTGATACAAAAAAATACCCACTCTTAGTTTGCAGTACAACTGATTTTCTTTCAGAACCAACTCCCGGATCTACCACCGATACAAACACCGTTCCTTTGGGCCAATACTTTGCCGCCTGATCCAAACGAAAAGCTGCTTCCCAAATATTGTAAGCAGGTATTTCATGTGTAAGATCAAACACCCGCAATTTTTTATCTACCTGCATGGTTACACCTTTCATAGCGGATACCGCGCCGTCTTTTACGCCAAAATCCGTTTGCAATACTACAATACCGTTTTGCGCTGCCAGCCCCGTACCGATAAAAACTGTGCTGAGTAACAAACTTATTTTTTTCAAATATTTTTTCATCGTTATTATTTTATTGTAAATACAGTTATAAAAATAATTCATTTGAAATAAAAAGGCCGCCTTGCGGCGACCCGTTTTAACACACACACCGTACTGCTACCTGTGTTCAAAATCTCTCAGTATAATTCTCCATTGCTTTTTTTCATTATCAAATTGTATTTGATAGTTAGTTGGGTAATGGCCGGGCCGGGCAAAACCAACGGGTTGTCTTATGTTCATAACAGTGTCGGGTTTGCTGAGCAGGAAAGCCCTTGTTATCATGGGTTCATGAAAGATTACTTTTCCATTATAGCTGCCGTAAATAAATGTGCTGGTAAAAGGTGCAGGGTTTACCGGGTTTAATTCAGGCGATGTAATATCTACCCAGTGCTTACCCATTTTAGAAATACCTCCCGGTTCAGGTACATAAAAAGTCGGCAGTAAAAATGAATCAGGCAAAATATTTAATTCAGGTTTGGTGGTATCAATTGAATTTTTCTCCGGTTCATCAATCATATAAAAGTGCATATCGAAATGCGGCTTATTATAAACAGGCTCGGGAGCATGCCCGTGCGGCGTCCAATCCAATGAAATATGATTGTACGGTGTTGTTTCTTTTACCAACTGCGGTACCTGTAAAACAAAAGATGTTTCGTGTCCCGGTAAATTTTCCAATGCAGCTTCATCAATAACAATACCCATTTTTTCCGGGTGATTATTTTCTTCGGGTTCAAAAAAACTTCGGGCTTTACCATTGCCCACCGATACTTCGGGGCCATAAATAATACCGTCATTGGGTTTATTGTTCTCGTCTTTATCGCAAGACACTAATAATACTGTAGCAGCAACCGCTGCCGTCAAGATTCTTTTTCGCATTTGATAAGATTTTTAAGTTTAAAATTGTTTGTAAAACTATTGCTGCTTGTCCATTGGCGAAATAGTATGATTATACTACTTGCTTAGTGTAAGATGCCCGAAACAAAAAAAAGTAGTTTCGAATATTGCCCTGGCCAATTGTCCATTGCTTATTGACTATTGTTTCATAAGCAGCTCACTAATTTGGTTCGTAATAATATTTCTCCAGCAAGGTTTTTTCAGTTCCGTTCTTCTTTGCCCTGTAAGCGAGCCATTTAAAAAAAGGAAACAACGCCCCCATAATACCTGTGGGTTTTGTATCTGTAAGTACAATAAGTAATGCTAAGTGCATCAGGCTTTTTGGAATTCCTTTATTGTTTGTTTTACCGTCGGCCGCCAGGCCGTAACCAATGGCGATACCTTTTACAAAACCTTCATGCCCCGGTACAAATTTTATATGACAGGTAATGCGTTCCTTACCGGGATTAAAAAAATGATGCGGCGTATGCAGAGGAACGGTGATTGATTCGCCCGGTTTTAGAAAAAGTTTTTTATCTTTTAATACGATGCCTAATGTGCCTTTTACCGCGGTAAAGGTTTCTTCGAAAGCACTGTGTTTATGCATAAAATTACCGCCGCCCGGTGCTACTTCCAGCTCGCCCAGCATGTATTTGCCTCCTGTTTCCTCTACGGTTTCCAGTACAATGGCTCTGTCTTTGTAGATCGGGTTTACAAACACTCTTCTTGCCGTTAATTTTTTCTTCATTATTATTATTGTTTTAAAATTTTACAAAAACAAAACTACCTGCGGGGCTAATAAGCGGAAATAGTATAATTATACCATTGTACAATTCTCACCTGTTTTGGGGATTGTTTGTATAAATAAAATTGCAGAAGTTTACCGTTGCAATTTTTATAACCTCTAAAACACTTGTAATGGTAAAAGAAGCGTTATTTATGCGAATGAGAGACAGGTTAACGGGTTACATAGAAAAATATGTTACATTGGCCGGCGCCGAGAAGCGGGAAGAAGTACTGGATCTTTTTGATAAAATGCAAATGCTGTTTCCGCATTGGGTCATTATGACCTGCCCGGTAATGCATCCCGAAATAAACTATATAAGTGAAAATTATAAGTATGTGTTCGGCGATAATTACGGATATGTGCTTAACAACAGTGTAGAAAAATATTTTGAGCAGGTGCATGATGCGGACAAAGACGATCTGCACAGTTGTTTTAATTTTGTACATGATCAGTTTGAGGCTGTACTGCCGGAGCTCCATTATCAGTATCGCAATATTTTTCATTACCGCTTCAAAAAGAAAAATAATCAACACATTTATCTGCATGATGAAAAAGCAGTGATCAACCTGAAAGGTTCAGGCAATTTGTATTATGTCTTGTTGAGGGATATTACTGCCGAGAGAAATTTCGGCGGCGTAAAAGTGGAAGTATTTAAGCAAGGACACACACTTACAAAGATTGCCGAATACAAACCGGCTGCCGAACGCAGCATGCTTACCAAACGTGAAGGGGAATTAGTTACATTAATAAAGCAGGGCTTAAGCACCAAAGAAATTGCATGGTATTTAAAAATAAGTCACAATACAGTACGAAATATTAAAAGCAAACTGTTTGAAAAGTATAATGTAAATAATACCATTGAGTTATTAAACATGACGGCATAAATAATATTGTATGGAAGCTACCGATAAAAAAGAGAAAGCGAATGAACTGCTTACCAACTGGAGCAAATGGCTTATCACCATCAATATGTTTGCCGCCGGCGGTTGTATAGTAGGTTTAAAAACTGCCGGCGAAGCAACGGAAAAGGTTGGTATATTCTTTTTTTTGGCAATACTTTCATTTGGTCTGTCGATTGTAAGCTCCACACTATTTGTTTTTTTGCTCGCCCGGCAAGAATTAAGTGGTAGCGATAAAAATAGCTCCGGGTTTATTTGGCTCGCCAAGCTGCAATGGATATTATTTACATTGGGATTGGTTTTTGTACTGATATGGATTGGATTTTTATCCCGTGTGCTTTGACAATAATATATTATGGGTTAACTAATTAATATCACTATTTCTTACATATCTAATTTATTTATTTATTGAATCACCCTCACAGCGCTTAAAAACAAAGTGCCTCATTAAAAAAAGCAGTTTATTTATTTGCTTACGGCTTCCTGCCGCCCTTAAAATCATTTATTAAAGACGTTTCACCCTAACCCATTCGTGGTATTTTTTACCGTTTAGTAGTTACCGGTTGCCGAAGAGTAATTATGCAGTACCGTACACATAACGGCTGTGTAGTTTAGTGTTGTAATCATGCAAACAGCGATTAAACCGATTATTTAATTGCAATTCTTATAATTCAATTACAATTCTAAAACATTAGCAAATATGAAAACACTGTTATACGTTTTTACTTCAACGCTGCTTGTCGTACTCCCCTTCAACTTAATACAAGCACAGAACATTGGAATTGGAACAAACACACCTGCTTTCAAAACAGACATTGTTGACAGTACGGCAACCACCTTGTTGAGATTGCGTACATTAACCGATGTGCCTGACAGCCGAACCTTACTGCGTTTTTCTACTACAACAAGTAATTCAGTATTAAATTTTAATTCCTCCTTTATTGGCAATACACGTCCGAGCGGCGGCGGCAGTTCGCTGATTTTTGGTACAGCAGGGGATAATCTTTCACCCGGCGAGCGAATGAGACTCAATGAAGACGGGTTTTTGGGTATTGGTACACAAAACCCGCTCTCACAAGTGCATATGACCGGCGAGCTGACTATGCAAAACAATAACCCGGTAATTCAAATGCAAAATGCCGCAGGTGAAAACAAAAGCTTTATTCAAACTATTGCTGACGATATGTTAATTGGCACAAATACTGTAAACCCCGCAGGAAACTTTATTGTGCGAACTAACGGAGCAAACAGGATGACGGTTACACCGCAAGGCTATGTAGGTATCGGAACAGTCAATCCGCTCACACAATTGCATATGACGGGAGAACTGACTATGCAAAGCAGTAACCCTGTAATACAAATGAAGGATGCAGCAGGTGATGACAAAACGTTTATCCAGACGATCAATGATGATATGTTGATAGGCACCAATGCAGTAAATACAACAGGGAATTTTATTGTACGTACCAATGGTGGTAACCGCTTTGCTGTTACAAAAGATGGCTATGTTGGCATTGGCACCACTAATCCCGAAGCTGCTTTTCATCTTGAGTCAACTATCCTTCCGCAAGCGATGGTCATTAATACCATTGGTACCCGCACTATTGATTTCAGAAGAAACAATATACCATCAAGTTATATCCGGTTCTCCAATGATGATTTGCTGATGGGTACCTATGATGGCAACAACAACGGACGCTTTATTCTTACCACACAGGAACAAAACAGGCTTACCATTCACCCCAATGGACGAATTGGCATTAATACTAACTACGACAATGCCGGCTTTCAACTGGCTGTTAACGGGAATATTATATGTGAAGATATTACCACATTACCCCGTGTGCTATGGCCTGATTATGTATTCAGCAAAACATACAAACTGAAACCGCTGAGAGAAGTAGAAAAGTTTATACAAAGCAATCATCATCTTCCTGATATCCCCTCTGCAAAAGAAATCGGGCAAAAAGGTATTCAGCTCGGCGATATGCAAAAAAGGATGATGGAAAAGATTGAAGAACTCACTTTATATATAATTGAACTGGACAAAAAAAATGAAGTATTGAGAAAAGAAATACAAAAGTTAAAAAGAAGATAACCCATGTTACTCACAGCAGGTAACTTATTCGCTAATAAATTTATTAGTATGAAAAAGAAAATTTTAGTATCCTGGTTACTGTTGTTTTCCGTAAACAGTATTCAGTCCTGTAAAAGGGATAAAGAGGTAATAGCACCCCTCAGCGAGCCTGCCCTCAGCAAAGTGTTCGAGAATAATATTCTCAAAACCGAGTATTTCTATTCGTCTTCCAAAAAAATTGATCGCATTAATTATTATGATGACAACGGGCACTTTTTATTCGCTTTTTTGTATAGTTATAACACGGATGGTAACCCTGTACTGAAAAAACAAGTGGATATACAGAACAAGGCTTATTATCAAACTATTTATACCTGGTTAACAAAAGATAAAATAAGTAAAGAGGAAGATATGCCCCTGTATGGTACGGATTCTGCTAAAATTGAAACCCGAAGAAAATATGAGTATGATTTGAATGGCAGAATAAGTAAACTAATTTGGACAGACATACTAACCGATAAACCCACAGACTGGCAGGAGTTTAGTTACTATGAAAATGGTGACCTGAAATTATTTGAATCCTACAATAACGCTGCTATGCCCAAATTGAAGGCGAAATACCTGTATACACCTTCCGCAATGCCCGCGCCGCAGGACCTTCTCAAATTTAAAACCGAACCAATCGATCTTAGTTGGCTTACATATAATACAGAAGAACAAAAAAATTATTACTATAATAATGCGGGTATAACCACCACTGAGCTGACTGTAGTTAGAACCGGGACAAATCGCAATAATAAAGGGTTAATCACATTGCAATTGCAGACAACAAAGTATCAAAAGCCGGTACAGCCCGCCATAGAAGTAAAGGTCCGTTATGAATATATTGAACTATAATCATTCATTTTTTAATTAAAATCATATAAAACAATTATTCAAATTACAACAAAAAAGAAAAGGGGTGATAGCAACTGCCACTAATGAAATGATGAAGTATGAATATACACAATAAGCGCAACTAAAAATTTTATATAATGAAAAATATATTCTCCACATACCCAATAGCAATATTGGCAACTATCCTGCTTATCAATTGCAAAAAAGACCGGCAGGAAAATATTGCAGAAATAAAAATAGCAGCAGGGAGCGATCACTCCCTGATTATAAAGACAGATAATACGCTGTGGGCAACCGGCAGCAATTCCTCCGGCCAATTAGGTGATGGTACGAATACCGTTAGAAACAACCCGGTAAAAATAATGGATAATGTAAAAGATATTTCAGCAAGCTCATACTATAGCCTTATCCTCAAAACAGACAATACTTTGTGGGCAACCGGAAGTAACTTCTTTGGCCAATTAGGCGATGGCACAAATACCGATAGAAAAAGCCCGGTAAAAATAATGGATAATGTAATGGATATTTCAGCGGGCGCTACCCATTGCCTGATTCTAAAAACAGACAATACTTTGTGGGCAACCGGAAGTAACTTCTTTGGCCAATTAGGCGATGGCACAAATACTGATAGAAAGAGCCCGAAAAAAATAATGGAAAATGTAAAAGATATTTCAGCAGGCTCATACTATAGCCTTATCCTCAAAACAGATAATACGTTGTGGGCAACCGGCAACAATTCTTCCGGCCAGTTAGGCGATGGTACAAATACAGATAGAAAAAGCCCGGTAAAAATAATAGATAATGTAAAGAATATTTCAGCCGCCTCGCACAGCCTTCTCCTTAAAATAGATAACACGCTGTGGGCAACAGGCGAAAATAGCAGGGGTCAATTAGGTGATGGAACAAATATCGACAGAAAGATTCCGGTAAAAATAATGGAAAATGTAAAAGATATTTCAGCAGTCTCGCACAGCCTTATCATTAAAGCAGATAACACGCTGTGGGCAACAGGCTACAATGGTGAAGGTGAATTGGGCGATGGTACAACTACAGACAAAAACAGCCCGGTAAAAATAATCGAGAATGTAAAACAAATATCAGCAGGTGGCAACCATAGCCTGATCCTTAAAACTGATAATACTTTGTGGGCAACAGGCTATAATGGTGCCGGTCAATTGGGCGACGGCAGTTTTCAAAACAGAAATTACTTTGTTCCCATGTATTTACCGTAAAATTTATAAATCCATAGAAAGAAATAATTTTTTAGCCATAAATTTTATACAATGAAAACAACAACAGCAATACTGCCCCTACTGTTTGTATTAATGCTGCTAACACCGTCCTGCAAAAAAGACAAGGCTTTACAACCCCAAAAAGAGGGGATAACACTTACTGATTTTACAGACTGGGAATTTTATGCTCCTTTTATCAATAAAGCGGAAACCACGCTCAGCGATGCTGATTATGAAAGAATCAAAACTGCAATAGGTGAAGTAGAAGTAAGATTAAAAATAGGTAATAAGCTCGATCGTCTGCCGTCGTTGATTACCACAGGCGACCATAACACCACCTACTATTATGAATGGGAGGAAAAAGTTCTTAAGCTATATATGCAAAAAAATAAAGCTGTTCTTGAACCGGCCTCAAAGCCGGGTGAGGTGCAACTGGGATTTTATGTGTTGAAGTAATCAAAAATTGTTTTATGATAGGTTAATAAGGGTTATTGAAAAGCCCGTCTAAAAGCAGTACCCTGCTTTGTTTGCAATTGCTGCTAATTTGATAAATAATTTCTTAACTATAAATTTTATACAATGAAAACAACTAAAAAAATCTTATCGGCCCTGGTTGCAGTAATGCTGATTTTAACCGCCTGCAAAAAAGATAAAACGCTGCAGCCCCAAAAAGAAGAGATAATAATCACTGACTTACCCGCTTGGGAAAAGGAAGCTGATCTTGTAAGTAAAACCGAAACCACATTGAGCGATGCAGATTATGAAAAAATTAAAACCGCCGTTGGAGGTGTGGAGGTGAAGTTTACAATATCAGGTCAGTTGCAAACATTACCTTATTCTTCTGCAAAAGATGACCTGGTGACAACCTATTACTATAAATGGAATGCCAAAAAATTAACGATCTATCAGCAAAAAAATAAAATCGTATTTGAATTGTTAAGTAAGCTTGGCGACGCACGACTGGTATTTTATACGTTGAAGTAATAAAAGACGGTTTAATGACAGGTTAACGATGATCAGTGAAAGGCCGGACCCGATCTTTGTCCGGCTTTCTTTTTTAGTTCTATTGTTTTGGTAAATAAATTTTAATCACTTAAAGAATACTATATGAAAAAAATAATTATAGCCGCCATTACGGTGTGTACATTTTTAAATGTAAATACTACTGCTACTGCTCAGCAAACAACTATTAAAAATAATGCGGCGGCAGCGCCCACACCAAAAAATGTATTAGCCTGGGCCGGAGAATTACAGGCGCAGCTGGAAAGAATTGCTGAAAAGCTGGAAAAAGTAAAGCCCCGAAATTCAAAAGATGCTGAATCCAAAAATGTACTGCAGAAAGGGAAAAAATTATTGCAGGAGATTAATGAAGCCGGGGGAAAATTAACCGAAGCAGAAGCAAGAAAGCATGATGCATGGTTTCGTAAAGCGATTGTAACCTTACAAAACAATTGCCCCAATGGTCCTGACGGATCTGAATGTTGTTTTAGTTGCGGCAGTAATACACCTTCGGGCGGGCATGGCTGGAATGTTATGTGGTGTATGGCCAATTGCTTTGTCGCCTCTTTTCCGTGGCCTGATTAATAAAGAAAATATATCCTGTGCAAAGCAGGTATTGGTTGAATGATGATGACAGACAGCCGGGCAATAAATAGTGCCCGGCTTTATTTGATTAAGGTTCTGAATTTATTTTGTAACTTTTAGTAGTAAATAAAGGCTTTCTGAAAAAATTTGCAGACATATTAGCCAACTTGCTCAACAGCAACAAAGCTGTTGAGTTGAAAACCGGTTACGTATCTTCAATCGCTACCGCAAAGGGTTGTTTGAAAAAAATTATTCCTATCGGCTTCTGTTTATTTTTCGACCTGCTTATTTCCGCACAGGATATTTCTTTTTTTCACCTCAGCAAAAAAGAAGGGCTGAGCGATAACCAGGTTGCGGGCGTGGTAATGGATAAAAACGGATTGCTTTGGGTAGGCACATCAGAAGGATTGAACTGTTATGACGGATACACTGTAAAAAGATTCTATAAAGAGGAATATCCCGCATTGCAAAATAATAATATCCTTCGCATGACCTGTGATGAAAAAAACAGGCTTTGGATCCATTTTGCGGATAAAAGTATTACGATGCTTGATGAAGACAGAAAGTTTCACGCTATTTCCATTTTAGATAATGGTAAACAGGTAAAAGCTGATTTTTTATTACCCTATACATCGAGGGGTGTTTTATTTTTAAGCGGGTCCCGTTTGTATTACCCCAATGAAAAGGATCCGCTTCTCATCAAGCGGCTCAACTGGGAAGAAGATACAACTCTCAACAACGATTTTTTACGAATAAATATCTGGGATAAAGATAAATTAATATGCAGCGGTAATAATCGACTGACCTTGTTTGATGTAACCCGTCTTAAGGTACTGCATTCCATGACTGTGCCGGGTATCCTTGCTGCCGCCCGATTATCGGATAATGAAGCGCTGGTTACTATCCAAACAAACGATAAACTTTCCAAGATAAATTTCACAACAAAAAAAATCGTTGAGAGTTATGGTGGTTTACGTGATCAGTATGGAGAAGAAATGATGCCTAATCCCCAGAGTATTTATCCACTTCGCGATAGTCAGTTTATTTTTACATCGACTTATGCAGGACTTTATCTTTTTGACGCCGCAAAGGGAACATTGATGCGTTACAGGCATGACCCTGTTGACCCCCAATCAATTTCAGCCAATAATACCAATTATTTGTTCTCAGCTACCGGCGGGTATTTTTTTATTACTTCCCACACAGCCGGGCTTAATTATTTTAATATCAACCACTACCTGGCAAAATGGAAACCATTTTTCCGGGAAGAGCAAACAAAAAAAATATTTGATGGCTATGTAAATTGTATCAGTGAAAGCAGCGACGGCCATATATGGATGGGAACACAAAATTCGCTGATAGAGTGGAACCGGGCAACCAACACGGTGCGTTTTCAACAATATGGAATAATAAATGGCTCTAAGCTGGAAGGATCGGAAGAAGTGCGGGTTATTTGCATTGATAAACGGGGAAATAAGTGGATCGGATTGAATCGTTTCGGAGTAGTTGTTCTGAATAGCAGTAACCGGGTGATAAAATACCTGAGCAAAGATGAAAGTAGAAATGGCTTGGCGGGTAACCTGGTTAACGATATAAAAGAGGGCCCCGACGGAAACATTTGGATAGCCACTATGGGCGGGCTCAGCATTGTTGATCCGGTAAATTTTAAAATAATGAAAGCGGATGCAGTATCCTGTTTTGAAGAGACTGTCCGGAAAATATTGCCAATATATATGGTTTAGAAATGAAAGAGAAGCCTGGGTAGCTGCAAAAGGGGCTGCTTTTTGTATTAACTTAGGAGAAAGAAGCTGGAAATTATTTAATTCAGAAAACGGATTGAAAGATTTCGATGTGCTTTGTGTGACGGGCGATACTGCCGGGAATATTTATGTGGGTACTTCGGCAGGGCTAAATATTATAAAAGATGATAAAATTATTTCTTTTTATGATAGAACAAACGGCTTACGCAGTAACAGGTGCGACGGATTACTACCGGATAACGAAGGTAAAATATGGATTGGTAACAACAACTCATTAATTTGTTATGACCCGGTCATTAAAGAGTTTATACCGTACGACGAAAGCGCCGGGTTAAGTGACGCAGGTTTTCGGCAAATTGCCTTTTTAAAAACGGTTAATGAAGAAATTTTCTGGGGAGGCGACAAAGGAATAAACTATTTCTATCCGGACCGGCTTAAAAAATTGAGTCTGCCGCTTGAAGCAGTGATAAATACCATCACTACAACAGACACTTCTTATTGGTTGGCTACATCGAAAAACATCTATCTTCCTTATTCCAAAAACGGAATTAGTTTTTCCTTTTCCGCTATTGATCTTTACAGCAGCAGAAATATTTTGTATAAATACAAGTTGGAAGGAATTGACGATGACTGGAAAATAATACCAACGCCCCGAGAAGTGCAATACAGCAAGCTGCCTTCAGGTAATTATACATTCATGGTAATGGTTTCGAAAGACGGGCGTCAATGGGTGGAGGCAAAAAATAAAATCAGTATTACAATAATTACTCCCTGGTGGCGCAGTCGTTGGTTCATAACATCTTTAGCGGTACTGGTATTTGCTGCAATTGGTTATTATATTTACAGAAGAAATAAAAAAATAAAACAGCAACAGCAACTGATAGAAACCGAACAGGCAATCAATTACTTTGCTTCTTCTATGTATGAGCAAACCACAACGGATGAGATACTATGGAACGTAGCCAAAAATTGTATCAGCCGGTTGAAGTTTATTGATTGCGTAATCTATCTAAAAGATGAGGGCCGCTCTGTTTTAATACAAAAAGCTGCTTGGGGCCCTAAAACATCAGATGAAAACAAAATTGTGAACCCGATGGAAATCCCGGTAGGAAAAGGCATAGTGGGCAGCGTAGCAAACACAGGCAGGGCAGAAATAATCAGTAACACGTCTAAAGATGAACGCTATATTGTAGATGATGAGCGACGATTATCAGAAATCGCTGTCCCGATTATTTATAATGGAGAAGTATTAGGCATTATTGATAGTGAACACTACAAGAAAAACTTCTTTACGCAACGCCATCTTTCCATACTTACTACCATCGCCTCTTTATGCGCCAATAAAATTGTTAGGGTGAGAGCCGAGCAGGAAAAACAACAGGCGCAATTGGAATTATTAAATCACCAACGTAAAATTGCCGAAGCCCAACTGAAAAGTTTGCGACTGCAGATGAATCCGCATTTTTTATTTAATTCATTAAATTCCATTCAGCAAATGATATTGGCGGGTGATGAAAGTAATGCAACAATTTACCTGTCAAAATTTTCCCGTTTATTGCGCATGGTACTTTCGCACAGCGACAGGGAGAGAGTAACGCTGAAGGAAGAATTGGAAACACTAAAACTCTATGTAGAACTTGAGTCGTTACGTTTCAAAGAGTCTTTTCATCATCAAATTATTTGCGATGAAGCTGTAGATACGGATGAAATAAAAATTCCCACATTATTAATTCAACCGTTTGTAGAAAATGCTATCTGGCATGGGTTATTGCACAAAGAAGGAGATCGTTCTTTATTGATAAAATTTACAGAAGATACAACAGAGAATATTGTTTGCATAGTACAGGATAACGGTATAGGCAGAGAGGCTTCGGGAAAAATGAATACGATTAATAATCATGTGAGTAAGGGTATTGCCGTAGCCGAAGAAAGATTAAGAACATATAATGATCAACATATTCAGAAAAGCAATGTGTTGATTGAGGATCTGAAAGATATATCCGGAAACGCAGCGGGTACCAGGGTAACGATGACATTACCTTTATTAAACTGATAACTATGCTGAAGGTATTGCTGATAGATGATGAGGAAAGAGCCACTGATGTCTTACGGCGAATGATTGAAAAATTTATTCCTGAAATAAAACAGGTGCAGGCCTGCAACGATGCAAGAAAAGCGCTTACGATAATTCATTCGATGCAGCCTGATCTGATTTTTTTGGATATCCGTATGCCGCATTTTTCAGGCTTTGATATACTGGATAAACTGCCTAACAAAAATTTTAAAATTATTTTCACTACGGCGCATGATGAGTATGCCATACGGGCCATACGGTTCAGCGCTTTCGATTATTTATTAAAACCCGTTGACAGTAATGAATTAACGGCGGCTGTAAAAAGGTTTATACAAACGAAAGGAGGAAATTTGCAGCAAACCGAGCAACTTAAAAATATAGGTATTAATATGACGCTGCAAAAAGAAGAACAGTTCCGGCTGGCCTTGCCCACCAAAGAAGGCGTTTATTTTCTGTTTCCGCACGAAATAACCCGTTGTGAAGCATTGGGGAATTATACAAAGTTTTATGTAACCGGCAATAAGCAATATACCATTTCCAAAACCCTGGGCGAATATGAAGAGTTACTGGCGCCCTATCGTTTTATCCGTACGCACAAATCACACTTAGTAAACAGGGCTTTTATTTCTTTTGTCGATCATGACGGATTTGTCACATTGAAAGATTCTACCAAAATTGAAGTTTCCCGCAGAAGAAAGGAAGATGTTTTAAAAGCGCTGAAAGATAAATGATGCCGGTTGTTTGCAATTTTATTTTCAAAGGCAGTTTACACCTTCCTCTTCGGATAAAAAACCGTTACCACTTTGCAATCCGTAATGGCTTTGGCGCCATGCAAAATATTGGAAGGAACAATGCTTATCATCCCGTGACTTAATGTATCTGTCTTTTCCCCGATCCGGATTTCCAATATCCCTTCCAAAATAATATCCACTGCTTCTTCGATGTGGTGATGTAAGGGGATTTCTACTCCCGCTTTCATATCGGTGTAAGCTACAGTTAAATTTTCTGTTTGTAAGGAGCTTAGGAAAGTATTTTCCGCAGCTTGCAATGACGCTAACTTATTTAATACAATAAAATGATTCATAATTTTAGAATTGCTGCTTATTTACTACATCTGTAAATTGTTTGTCTGTTAAAGAGTGTAGGAAAGCTTCCAGGTCTTTTTTCTCCTGTGATGTTAAGCCTAAGGAGTTAGTCAATATAGTGTCCTTGTTGATTGGGTTAGAAACTATCTTTTCTGTTTCATTATAAAATTCAATTACCTCTTTTAATGTTTTAAGCATGCCGTTGTGCATATACGGAGCGGTAATGGCTGCATTCCTCAAACCGGGTGTTTTAAATTTACCTATATCATCTTTATTGCGTGTAACGACGGAACGACCACTGTCATTTAATTTTTTTCCGTCAAACAAACCGATATTTCTGAATTCATGCGTGGTAAAATCACTACCGAAATGACATTTTACACATTTCCCTTTTTCATTAAAAACTATGAATCCCCTTTTTACCGCATCACTTACCGCAGTGGCATCATCAAAAAGTTTCCAATTATCAAACGGGCTGTCGCTTGTTTCCAGCGTACGTTCAAAAGCGGCTATGGCTTTTGCAAGATGTTCCGCCGTTGGTTCGCTGTTGAAAATCTTTTTAAAGTATGCATTGTATTTTTTATTTAGCTTCAAACGCTTTACTGCCACATACACAGGCAAATTCATTTCATCAGGATTGGCAATGGGTGCCAGTGCCTGCTCCTCTAATGTTTTTGCACGGCCATCCCAAAAAAACGAAGTATCAAAGCGCAGGTTCATTGCGGTTTGTGTATTTCTAATGCCTTTCTTTCCACCCACACCTATGCTCACTGCAGATGTATCTGCAAAAGCATATTCCGCTCTGTGACAACTTGCACAACTCACTTTTTTATCTTTCGATAAAATGGGGTCGGAGAATAACAACTTACCCAATGTAACTTCATCAACAGGTTCATCTTTTTCATCTTTGTTAAAAGATGTAAGCACAACTGTTATCCCGGTTACGATCACAATAATTACTGCAAACCTTTTCATAATTTTTTTACAAATTCATTTATAACGCACTTAAATAATTTATCATTCAAAATGGGGTTATCACATTATACAGTTCCTGGTAAAAACGTTTAGGGTGAATACCGGGCGGAAGATGGGGAACAACGGTTTTGGCAAACCAGTTATCTGCTTCCTGTTTGGAGTTCCATACTTCTGAAACATTCCATCCATCTTCTGCAGGATGGGCACATTGCATAATAAACCCCGGCGCCTTTTTAATGGATTCTCTTACTGCCGTTAAAACGCCGTCGTAACCTTCCTGGGTTTGCCCCGCAACTTTGCTTGAAATTAATACTGCCATAATTGTTGTTTTATTTGTTATTAAAAATTTGTTTAAAAATTTATTGCTTTTTAACCCGACCCATAATCAATCGTTGCATTCCGTCTCTTCGCTCATCACAACTATCATAGATGGCCTTAAAGCGCATAGAGTCGGCCGTGTTAAAGAAGATTATTTTATAAATACCCTCTGCACCATTGCATCCGTTATCGGTGAAAGAAAGAATACTGTCGCTTGAATTAAAGTGGTACTTGCCACTTGCAAATGGTTTTTTATTTACATAGGCTTCAAATATGGAATCCCCTTTAAAAGTTATACCTGTTACATTTCCTTTTGCGGATGGTTTGGTTTCCCATCTCCCGGTTAGCGGATCATTTACTGCGAATACAAAGAATGCCGTAATTACACATAGCATTGAAATTATTTTCATTGTTTTAATTTTTTAGTTACTTAAAATATTATTCTGTTGCCGTCAATTCAAAATCCACAGCATAAGGATTGCCCTGCATTTTCAACATTATGGGCATAGCAGGATTATCATACACCCATAGTTTTACCGACTTATCTTCTGCCTCGGCATACAAACAGGGTATGTTCTTCCCTGTTTGTGTATAGTTTGAAGCAGCCTGGTTTTCTGCCAATAAAAAAACCTTATCGTCAAATACCATTTTCTTTTGCTGTTTTAGCCGGGTATAATTCAATTTGGAAAGCATCAGCACTGTTTGGCTGTTATCAATTTCAATAGCGGCATCAGCCTGCGGCGGGTTCCAATATCCGTTCACCGAACTGTCCAATGAAGCGCTGTGCATAACATAACTCCCGCTTCTTTCTCTTATATCGCTCCGGGTAAACGATGTATACTGCGCCGAAAGCGAATCGAATCGTATAAAATACTTAAGCGATGCGCCGTTCACATATATATTATACTGCAGCTGCTGTTTCGTATGTATTAATGTATTTGTGTTTTGCTGTGCATTAAGATTAAGCGCTGTGCAAAGAATTGAAATAGAAAAAATAAGTGTTTTCATAAAAATGATTTAATAGTTAATTAATGACTCAAATTTGAAATGAAATCGATAATTATACAATCCCCGATTTTCATAATTGTATAACCCAATCAGTGTACCTGTTATTTATTCTCCGACGGCGGTGCAGGCGGTTGAAATGCAGGTGCAGGAGGCAATACACCCAACTGCTGATACATCTCCACATCATCCCTGTTGGCAAAATGTTCTGTAATTAAATTATTTTCAATTTTAAACATATGAATATGCTGAACGGAGAATGATTTATTGGTAGGTTCATGTGTCATTACCAAACCGCCATGATGCGGCACGGTTGCTTTGTTTTTAAATGTGCCCTTAAAAATATCACGGCTTATTACCCAATCGCCTTCGGCAAAAAAAGACACAGACGTTAAATTCACATCGGGAAATGTGTGTATGATATCTCCTATTACAAATTTTATTCCTTCACGTCCCACTTCTACTCCGTGGTTTTTTGTATCGGGTGCAAAAAGTTGTGCATAACCTTCTACATCTCCTTTATTCAGCAGTGCATATGCCTGCATTATTAATTTTTTGTTTACTTCCATTTTTGTTTGTTCAATGCTTGGTTGATTATTATTTTCTTTTTTGTTGCAGCTTATATAAAATACGCTTAGCGCCGCAAGTACAATGGCTGTTCTTTTAATCATACTGTTTATTTTATTTTTTATTACTAATTATTGCACCTCTTTATACTCTAATAAAATGGTTTGCCTGTCGCTGATGATTTTTACAGGGAGCCCTTGATCGTTATACCGGTAAGTGATTTCTTGCATAATGGTTTCCTGAAACGCCGGTTCACGGTTCTACCCGTTATCAACTCTTACTTCCGTCTGCAGCAACTTTATTGCATCAGGTTTCGGATCATTTTTTTTGCAAGCCGACATTACGGTCAACGCCGCAAATACAACGCTTAATTTCAATTTCATTATCTTATTATTATAGTTATAAAAAATATTTAACGGAGCAACCCTTTTGATGCCTGCAGGAATAATGCAGCAAGTGTGCTGATAAAGGAACCCATCATGCAAATACTGCGGAACGTAAACCCCAATACTGATTTGCTGCGCAGATCTTCAAAATTATCAGGAATGGTTTCAGTTGTTATACTTTGAATTAAGCGATTAAATGGAAAATTATACTTGGTGGCAATAACTATATCTAACAGGATTAAACCCAGCGCCAAAACAAGTAACCAAAGTGGCTTTTTATAGGGCTGCCGTATTAAGAAAAAACCCGTGCCTATAAAAGAAAATAAAATAACCGAACCGAAAACGGGCATTCGTGCACTCATATAACTATCCACTGTTTGCCAATAGCGTACAATATGTTCTGCAGGTGTTTCTTTCAACGCAGGGCCAAAGCCGATAAAATTGACGAAGCCTATGCCACCCAGGAAACCTGTTAATATGGTAACAGTTAATAAAAATGCCGTCGAAATTTTCATAAATAATTTTATGCAAACTTGAGTTTTATGGGGAAACAGGGCAATGGTATATTTGTACTACTTGAGAATAACTGAGTATTGATTTATTCTTCCCTGCTTTACGATAAATTAATTTTGCGCTCTGCAAAAAAAGGTTGTAACTTTCAATACCATCTTTCCACCGCAGGGCAAATTCACTACCATAAACATTATCTGGCTATGAACGAAACTAACTTGCATGCCCTCCTGGCATCGGTGATGGGTCATCTCCACGCTGCAACTCCGCAGGAAGAACAACAGTTATCCCAACTGCAGGAATTAATGGGTTCCACTTTTTTTGATGATGACATTCTTACCAATGTCAGTAATCAAGAGTTCTCCTTCCAGTCATCCGATATTTTCTTTTCGCAAAACATACCGGGCCGGCGATTGGAAAAAATTGATGAAACCGTTAAACGGATTCTTTCCAAAGAAAATACCGGCGACTTTCGTGTGTTTGTGCGTGACACACCTGTTCGAACAACACAACTTACCGGCAGCAATCCTTCCTGGGCTACAGGTGCACGGGTATTCAATACCATCGGACCTTTCTTAAATGCAGAGGGAAGAAGAATATGGTTTGATTTTTTTAAAATAGAAAAGCTAATCTCCTTATATATACAAGGACAAACGCAACCGGTACTTTTATTCAAAGCATCGTTTTCAAGAAGGTTTATCATTGGCCCGCTGCAACCGGTTGAAATTACCAAACAATATAACTTGGTTGCCGGCAGTGTATGGATACAGGCCAAACTGTTAAACGGGGCCGCGCCTGCCGACCGCTATTGCGGACTTCGTGTAAAAGGCGGTACTATTACGTTAGATGCATTGCCTCAACTCATCGGCAATAAATTAACGATTGCTCCTGCGAATAATATTCATTGCAAATTGGAAATGGAGCAACCGGCCATTCCACCTGTTACAGCAACAAGTAATCACGGCGCTGATGCAAGGGCATCTAATCTTTCATTACCCGTAAGTTTCGAATTTACTGCTAATGCTGCCACACATGTCATTCAGCAGGTAGATGCCATTGAATGGAAATTATACGGGCAGGAAGGCGTAAGCAGTTGGCAGGGGCAACAAAATTTATTGTACAATAATGTACTCAGTCGCTTATTTATTCCGCTAAGCAGTGAGCCTGATGAATTGGAAATAAAAGAATGCCTTTCACCTTTTCAAACCATCAGCGGTAAAGCAAAATTGACCGATAGTTGGTGGGGAATACCTGCCGCGCAATTAGATGTAAATAATCCGTTGGAAGCAGACGGCACCGGTGCGTTGGTATTATTAACCGGCAAAGGTTTGTCCTGCACACATATTCAGCAGGAGGGAGATGAAACTACACTTATCAGTCCGTTCTTTTTATTGGAGCCCGGCCGTATTGGTATCACCGATTTGCTCAGCAACAGCCCGGGCGCCGCACAGGAATTTGCTATGTGGAAAGATGATTTGAATCCGCACGGTACAAGTGTAAGCATCAGTTATTTAAAAACAGCTGCTCTTATATATAATACATTGTCAAAAGGCGATGAAGTATATTTTACTTCAGTAAATGCCGATGTAAAAACGGACCGCCCGGTAAAAGTTAATGGCGAAGCGGTGGAAGTGCGGTCGAAGAACAGTGTATTCGCATTAGCCTGCAATGCCGCTAATAATTTTATTGCGCTGTATGATGATAATATTATCTGGGATCATAAATTGCCCGGCGAAAAAGCACCGGTAGTAAAACCAATGGCGCTTGCATTGGAAAATGCATTGTTTACCGTATCGCCTGTAAACGGTTGTTTACTGTTTGGTGAGTGTACCGCAGATTGGAAAAAAATCGGCACGGGTAAATTGCTGCTCACCTTTGGTATGTTTAGTTATTTACCAACATTACCCGATCCGTATGCCGCTAATCTTGGTTTATTACGACGGCAGTTTGCCGGCAGGGCAACTGATGCGACGGGAGCTCTTTTACAACAACGCACTATGTGGTTGTGGTTAGTTTGTTTGGTAGACAGTAAACCATTGAATGAAGAAAAAGATGAAGTAAAAGTATCCTTCCACTTTGGTAATATGCCGGGTGATAACAGTATACAGGTAGCCGCTTCAGTTGGCACAGTAAATACAACCGGCATTCAACCCGCCGCAGGAAGTATAAAAGTTTCTGCCGCATCACGTATGCTTAATCCGGATAAGGTGCGTGAAATGAAAGTAGAAGCATTTCGCAGAGGCGAAGTGGTAGAAGAATTGCAGGGGCAACAACAAATGATGATGATGAGTTCATCTACGGGCCATGTTCCCAACTATGATAATCAATGGCAGGATACGATCGGCAATTTTGAGCAGGATGCATTTGCGTTGTTAGATGTAAGCAGCAATGCCAACCAGATGGGTATCAGTTTCTTTTATTTCCCGCAGGGAAGAATGGGTATGATACGTACCGCGGCAGTTGAAGGACCAAATACTGCTAATAATGCTGTAAGTAATTTCCCGTTTATAGTAAAAGATATGTCAGTATGGTCGCCCGGATTTTTTGTGCGGGCATTCACCGTACCGCAAATTGCATGGGAACCTGTATTTAATTTAACGCCGCCGGTGAAACCAATGGACCCGCAAGCTTTCTTTAACTATTATCCCAATGATGGCGGTCCCACAAGAATTTTTAATATAACTGCGCAGCCGGTTGTTCTTGCACCTAAACCTGTAGTACAAAATTTAATTGATAAATTTAAAGATCCTAAAGTACAAACCTATTCTTTCTTCACCTTGCCCTTTGGTTTAAAAGCGGCTGCAATAATAAGTAAAGGCGGTGTGGAAAGTGTAAAGCCCGATTTGCAATACAACAACCCCGCTTTTAAAAATAATATTACAGGCGGTATACAAATAAAAGCGACAGCGGGCAATTTTGGAAAAACGATTGCAGGCGAACCTTCCCGCAACGACAGCCCTATGTTTCCCGGCTATACACTACAGTTGAATAATATTCTGAACATGAACGGTGTGGCCACCGGCACTTCCACATTGGGCGACAGTGTAACAACAATTTTCAACCGCAATTTTTGGGAGGACCCCATTGCCTTCAACAAGCAAAAAGGCGTTCCCGTAACACGTATCGATTGGAGCGGTTATGGTACCAATATGTTCAGCAACTGGTTAAGTCCTACGGCAGTAATTGCACAAACAAGCCAGGCAAGATTTGATGTAATGATGGGAAGAACAGGACACGAAGTAATTCAAGTGCGCAGTATTTTATTGCCCTGGGGCATTCGGGTAGTAAGAACCATTACACTGTTTCGTACCAGCAGTAATTATGTATATCGAGTTGACAGCGGATGGCAGCCGGAGAGTGACGGCATTTTTGATTTCAGGTATTCATATTTTGTTACCACAGGTCAGCCTAAGCCAAATGATTTGCAGGAAGTACCGGTGAATAAAACCTACACCATTCACCCGGGTTTGTTGCGCGGGTTATTTAATATACGTAATATAAAAGAGGATAATGATATCGCTGACTTTAAAACATTTAACCAAATTAATACCGGCGATAAAATTATTGTTGACGGAGTAGAGATTACTCATACAGGCGCTGCATTTCAACAGGAAGTCTTATTACGGCCCGTATGGTTTGATGCGGATATTGAAATAGAAAATATTGTACAGGGACAACATGCAGCCTTTACCCGTGACGGTATTAAGACCGGCCGTGTAGCATCCCGAAAAATTTTAGGGTATGTACAGTTAGCGCCTTCAGGTGTATTGATAAAGCCGCAACAGTTGGCGGCTTTATTAGCCACACAAGGCGGCGCCATAGGCGGAAGTATCAATTGCCAGGTAGCGTTGCACAACAGCAATCAACAAATGCGGATCAACCGGTTTGATATAAATGCCTCGGTAGAAAAAAACGGCGACCCCATTTTTGTAGCTGCTATTCGCGGTAATGTATTGTTGCCCAAAGACGGCAGTTGGAGTATGGTGCAACACAGCGTGGGCACAGGTGAAGTGACACCGCTGCCTGAAAGTGTAACGGTACCCGTGATACGGGTGGGTGAATGGATTGCTGAAAAAGTAGTAGATGCAAACGATGCAGTGAAAAAATTAGTACGTATTGCCAATCCTGCTGATCTGGTAAGAGACGTTGCCGCCAACACCGTCAACTTTGGTTTATTGCAAAGTACCGGTACGCAAAAAGCATTATTCCTTACACCCGCATTTGCAAATGGCGTAAATCAATTGATGAGTAAAACACCGCCTTTGTTCGCAGATGCTTATCGTTTAATGACAGGTAAGAGTATCTTCCCCAATATTGGTGATGCGGTAACCAACTTCGGAAAAATTGTTCCGTTGTTAAAAGGAGTGGATAACTTGGGCAATGCAGTAGATGCCTTCAAACAAAATGTCTTGGAAGACGGCGGTAAAAAAGTATTTGAGCTCCTGGAAATAAAAGCGGAGAAACAAGCCGAAGCTGCCATCAAGCAGGGAATGGAATTATTGCAGAAAGGTGCAAATGGTTTATTGGATAAAGCAATGAAATTTGACGTGCCTGATTTTGAAGTACCCTTGGTAGATATTGATGTATTGAAAATTTATATTGATTATAAAACCGGCAAGAACGATGCTCCGCCGGCTTCTTATGTAAACAGTAAATTAAATTTTGATATTGATTCTTTCGCCGGTGATATGGCTAAGAACTGGAAAAGTCGTTTGAATAATTTAGCGATGGTGGTGGATTTGGGAAGTATGAAACGCCTTATGACCATCAAAGGAAATTTTGATGCGAAGAAAGGAAAAGAAACCGGCTATGAAGGACAAACCGGCGGAGTTACAGATGGATTGCCCACACCCGAAATTGAATTCCACAAAGATTTGAAACCGGTGATTGATCTGTTACAGATGCTGGGCGAATTATCCGCAGGCGATTATAAAGAAGTAATGAAGAAAGGATTGAAGATTGCCATGAGCAACGCCGGTGAAATTTGGGAATATAAATTTGAAGCAAGTAAAGAGTTGCCGTTGGTTCGTTTCCCGCCAACCAAAGCATTGTATGATGCACCCACTACACCACTCAAATTAGAAGCATCAATGGGATTGGGTGTGTATTTTAATGCGGCGTTAAAAGTAACATCAGATCTTAATCAATTATTACCGACAGCGGGTGCATTCATTCAATTTCACGGCGGGTTGAGTGTAATGTGCGTTTCACTGGCTGCCGCAACCGTGTATGCAAAAGGTGCGGTTGATTTACGCATTGGTGCCAACACGCAGGTAGGACCTACATTAGATATGAAATTTGGCTTTGGTGCCGAAGTTGTTGTGGGGTTACCGGTAGTGGGCAATGTAAGTGTGTTGTATATGATTAGCGTAGAGATGCACATTGATACGGCAGTTATTCGTGTTACAGCCGGCATGTTGTTCAGGGGACATGCGGAATTACTTGGCGGCTTGGTGGGTGTTACCATCACCATTGAAGCAAAAGGAACCATTGAACGCAGCGGCGGTGAAACCAATTGCAGCGCACAGGTAACATTCGCTATTGATATCAGCATTTTCTTAATCATTGATATCAGTTTCAGTAAAACATGGGGCGAGCAAAGACAGGTAGCATAGACTATCAATAAAAATTAATGGACAAATATTTAAGCTTATTCAACCAATCATAACCTTCTCATCATATGGAAAAGAATCGCAGATACACGACAATGATTTTTCCGCAGGAGTTTGACGGCAACAATATCAAAGTACATATTGTAATCATTCCGCGAAACCGGAATCCGTTTGATCCCGTTGTTACCTATGCCGGCGCGCCTGCTGATAACCTTACACCGTTTGCAGATTTAGTACCGGAGTTTAAAGCTTTTGTGGTAAATAGTTTAGAAGATTTTCCTGTATCGAATACAAACGCACCAATCAAAAAACCGCAGGCGGCTTTGTTGCAGGGATTATCATCAGCGCCAAACAAGAAAAAAATTCTAATTGCATTGCGTGATGAATCGGGTTTGAAAATTACTGTGGCGCACACGGCAGATAAAGCAGAAGAACCCGTTGCCATTGAAAAATCTGTACAAAAATATTTACCGGAAACTTATCGCAGTTCTTTTAATTTTACCACGCCGCGGCATAAAAATGCAAAGACAGATGACAGTTATCATTGTGCCATGCGGGAAGAAGCGCCTAAAGTACCACTTACTGTTTCCGGCGATGATATCAGTTGGGGACAGGTCTATGGTTATATATTGCGTCAACCATTACTGGCAAGAGCAGCAGGCTTGGTGTATGAAGCAACTATACCGATAAATAATCCTGATTGGTTTAAAAAAGGCGGTTATTTATATGTTGATTTAGTAAATGCGGATTATCAATCGGTGCAGGATGATTCACTATCACATGCAGATGGTGTATTCATTAAACGGTATGCGGCACGTATTCCCAAATTAAAAGCAGGCGTTAGCAGAACATTATTCGCACCCGTACTGTTTCCTGTATTGGTAAAAGCAGATCCTGATGACCCCGTTGAACCGGTTCCTGCGGGCAACTGGGATAATATTTTTGCAGAAAGCAATGAATACAATGATGGCTTCGCAAAAATTGTACATGCCAATCAACCTGTCAGCAAAAATATTTTAACCGAGCAGTTTGACGGTACGCACCCGGTACATGACGCCGGCATACGCATGGGTTGGGATGATGAACAAATTTTAATTTGGTATATACGCCAGTTACGGGGCGATGAAAATAACTTTAGCGCACCCGTTCCGGGAGTGGACGATCGTATTGATGCATTGCTGGGCGTATTCGGTTATCGTATTGATGTACGGGATGCAAAACTTGCTGACGAAGATCCCGGCAATCCCGCAGCCCAATGGCAAAGTTTAAATACAGTAGTTGCCAAAGCTGTTTATAAAATAGGAACACAATCTATCGATAATACAATTGGTACACCGGTAGAACTGCCATACCAGGTTTATCCCACTCAAATTGATGGTAATGTAAACGGAGGCTACTGGTTACCGATGTACTACACCAATTGGATTGGTAAAAGTTTAGTGATGAAAGACAGTGACGCGGCCGAAATCAATTATCACACGCAGAGCAAAAAAAATCCTTCTACTACAGAACAATTGTTCAATCCCGGGCCGTTAAATATTTCCTTACTCTATGGAAATATCTATGATTTCAGGATACGGCTTTGTGATATCAGTAATGGCGGACCAACTGTGAATCATAATCCTGTTATCAACGCGCCATCGCCTACTACCAATGTACACTTTAAAAGATTTATTGCGCCCGGAAAATTAAGAGTACTGAATGCGGAGAATGCATTTAACAGTGCATCCAACTCTACCATGCACATTGAGTTTTTCAATGCCACGATTGTAAATGGAGAAGAGCAATTTGCCGCTGCACCCAATTTGGAAATTAAGCGACCGGTATTGGGTTACCCGGCTGTAGTCTTCACCAATAAATATCAATTGCTTGGGCAGGATCCGGTTCAACTCTTAAAAAATATTCCTGTAATGAAAGATCCGGTTACCGGCGAATTAAAAGCACAACAGGTAGAACCTGCATTGGCCGATCCGGATGTAAAGAAAGTAGAAGTAACTGTAGAAGCAGAAACATTAAGACTGGATAATTTGCTCAGCGAATCGGGGCAAGAGAATTATGCTTTGCTTTACAGTACGTTCAGAAATTTCCCCAATGATTTTGACGGCACATTAAATGTACCGATTGTATTCAAAGATTTTCCATTATTAAGCCTGAGCAACAGTGCCGATCCGTTGAACAGCAACAGTAACCCGTTCAATGATATTGCATTTGATAAAACGGCGCTGAATGCGATGACGGAAATTGTATTACCCGCCGCACGTAAAGTTCGTATTACGGTGAGGGCTGTTTGCGAAGGCGATGATCAATACTTTAAATTTATTAATGAAGCGGATCATAATTTGGATACCCGCTATGGAGCTACCACACAATTCTTTTTTTATAAAGAATCCGGTATTGAAAATAATTTGCTGCTGCCCAAACCAAATGTGCCTGTCATTCAGGCCTTGTATCTGCAACCCGATCCGCCGTTTGCTAACAATGGAAAAATCTCTACTGTATTTTTCCAAAGAGATGCGATGGTAATGAATCAACCGGATATTGTACAGCGATTAGCGAATGAGATAGGAGTGGAAAGTAAAGGGCTTACCCTTGTCTCTAAAAAAGGGGAGCGTATTGTATTTGGTTGCAGCAGTCGCATACGCCATAGCTTGGCGCCGGATAATTCTTCCATCACCTTCGCTTCTAAAGCAGAACTGGCAGGGCATTGGTTAGGATGCATAGTGTACAAACTTAACCGCGATTGGAGTTGGGATGCATTGGATGTTGTAAGTTTTGAAATAGGAAGAATAAAGAAATTTAAAAAAGATGCGCCCAGTGAAAAAGAGGTGCAGGATATTTTGGGTGATATAGAAATAAATCACTCAGTTTCATTCGAAGCATTGCAGCCCGATGAGTTTGGTATCATCAACAGAGATCATACTACTGTTATTTTTATTGATGCCATTGAAACCAAAATAGCATTGAAACAAGCGAATGGATTACCGCGTTTCCCTGATGAACAGGAAGTAGAATATACCATCACGCCTAAATTTAAAAAAGATCATGCCGGCGGCACTACCGTAACACAACCTGATAAATTAAATCTGCCAACTACTATTCGCCCGGCACAGGTGCCAAAGTTGGTAAGCGCAGGTGTTGCCTTTTCTCCGTATCAGCGCAATACAAAATACAGCGCTACGGAAGCAAGAAAGAAGTTTTTGTGGTTAGAGTTTGAAGAGTCCGTGGCAGATCCAAGCGATACTATTTTCGGAAGAGTATTGGCTTATGCGCCGGATCAGTTGATCAGTAATAATAATCCCGAATTATTTTTTGCACCGGAAGAACCGCCGCTGCCCGTTGATCCGGAATACACACGCAAAATAACACCGCTGCAAAGTGATGATAAAGCCGGATTGAATGCAATGCAACCGCTTACCAAAGCAACGGACAGCGACCGGCATTATTTATTACCCATTCCGCCGGGCATGCACAATGAAAGTGATGAAATGTTCGGGTTCTTTACCTATGAGTTTCGTATCGGTCATAATCATTGGACCGATAGAGACGAAAATTTATGGAGTACTGCACAAGGGCGTTTTGGAAGAGCATTGCGTGTAACAGGCATACAACATCCTGCTCCAACACTATTATGTACACTCAACCGCGACAATAAGCGATTGTATGTACATGCACCTTATGCAAGAGCCGTGGCTAGCGGAAAAAATATGACGGCTTATCCGCCGCGTACACAACTCTGGGCTTTGTTATACGCACAGGTAAAGCAAGCCGACGGATTGGACTACAGAAATATTTTGTTGGATGAAAAATATTTAGACTGGAAAAAGAAACTGTTTGACAATGAACAATTAGCTGACATAAACCGGATGATTTTTCGTGAATTGAAAAGAGAGGATGAGCAATTACTTTTTAAAAAAGATATCGTACAGGTTAACCAACTGAAGATTGACAAAGCGATTGTAAAAGCGATAAAAAAAGATTTACCGGTTACCGGCACCTGCATATGGGAGAATACAGAAATAAACAAATTGCTCGAATTGTACGGATTACCCGAAGATTCAGCATTAAGTATAGTGGTAGTAGAAGTATTTGGTAATATAAAGAGTTTGCGTGAGCATATTACTAACCTGGGGCAGCGGAGAGTGAGAGAAAATATCATGCAGTCGGAACAGGTAAAATCAATAAAAGATGAAAAAGATCAGCAGCAATTCAGAACTGCGGTACATGATGCTGCTGTGGTTAATGATGAAGAACTGTTTGCCGATGTAAAAATAAAACCGCTCAGTAACGGTTTGGGACATTACCGTATTTTGCGTACCTCTCCGTTAACGGAAGTGCCGTTTGTTTGTTGTCCGTGTTAATGATTGTTGAAAAAATAAATTTTATACATATTTTCTTCAGGCAGATAAGCAGTATAATACTATTTATTTGCAGTATGAAGATGGCAAGGATTTTTATCATAATTATATTCGACCGAATAAATTAATGAAGCAGACAGGCTTCCGAACAAAAATTATTCTTTATTGTTATACAGTTTACTCTTCATCCGGAGATAAGCAGTAATAATGAAATTTTTAAATATAACCTCCCGAATTATTTATACCGTCCTTTTAATTTTAATAGCTTTTACCGCAAAAGCGCAAAACAACGGCCGCATTTCCGGCAGCGTGGTTGACAAAACAACACAAACCCCATTGCCGCTTACAAGCATCATTTTGGAAGGAACTGATAAAGGCACTGTAGCAGACTCAAACGGGCTTTTTAGAATTACCGGTATTGAATTAAAAACCTATAATATTAGTTTCTCTTTAACGGGCTATAAAAAGCTGACCCTTTACAACGTTATCATAAATGCAGGTAATGAAATTACATTTAACGCCGAGTTGGAACCCGACGCCGGTGAATTAACCGAAGTAATTGTAAAAACAAACAGGCGCACGGCGAAAGCAGCAACGTTGGAAACGCCGTTGAGTGTACAACGCTTAACAAGTGAAGAAATAAAAAGTAATCCCGGCGGTAATTTTGATATCAGCAAAGTGATTCAAACATTACCAGGTGTAGGCGGCGGTTCGCAGGGCGGCGGATTCAGAAATGATATTATTATTCGCGGCGGCGGACCCGGCGAAAATGTTTTTTATTTAGACGGTATTGAAGTACCCGTCATCAATCACTTTCAAACGCAGGGCAGCGCCGGCGGGCCGCAGGGAATTTTAAATGTATCTTTTATTGAAGATGTAAAACTGAGTTCTTCCGCATTTGATGCACGTTATGATAACGCATTAAGTTCCGTATTTCAATTTAAACAACGTACCGGCAATCCCAATAAATTACAAGGCAACATACGACTGAGTGCAACGGAACTGGCCGCAACTTTTGAAGGGCCGTTGGCAAAAAATAAAAAAACAACATTTCTTGCTTCCGCCCGGCGTTCGTATTTACAATTACTTTTCTCCGCTATCGATTTACCCATACGACCCAACTACTGGGACTTTCAAACAAAGATTACGCATCAACTGAATAAAAAGACTACGATTTCCTTTATTGGTATCGGCGCTATTGATGAATTTAGTTTTGCCGCCATTAAAAATGCTACGCCCGAGAAATTATATGTTCTCAACTCTAACCCGATCATCGGGCAATGGACATACACCGCCGGTATTAATTTAAAAAGGCTGATTAAAAACGGGTTTATTAACGTCGCATTAAGCCGCAATTCTTTTGACAATGATATAAAACAATTTGAAGATAATAAACTGCAGCTACCGGCACAGCAAACGCTATCTTACCAATCAAGAGAAACAGAAAACAAATTTCGCATTGATGTAAATAAAAGTATCGGCGGATGGAAAATTGCATACGGCGCGATAGCACAAGTTGCCGAATTTAATAATACTACTTTCAACGTTATCCGTAAGGAATTGAGAGACGATTTCGGTAACATTATACAGCCGGGTGTTACGGTAAATTTTTCAAGTCCGTTAAAAAGCTTTTTACGCTATGGCCTTTTTGCACAGGCCGGTAAAAGATTCTTCGACAATCGCCTGGGTGTAAGCGGCGGTTTACGAACAGACATGAATACTTTTACTGCCGATGGTAACAATGGGTTACAAACATTATCGCCGCGCATTTCTTTCAGCTATGTATTGGCCGATAAATGGACGGCGAATGCATCTGTCGGTCGTTATTATAAAATAGCGCCTTATACTATTTTAGGTTTTGCCGATAGTAGTAATGTTTTGGTAAATAAAAAAAGTAAATATCAGCGAAGCGATCATTATGCCGCAGGCTTAGAATTTTTACCAAATGACGGATTACGATTTACCGCCGAAGGATTTTATAAAGATTACGCCAATGTACCTGTTTCTGTACGCAACGGTATTTCGCTGGCAAACTTGGGCGGCGATTTTAATGTGCTGGGCAATGAAGCGGTAACAACTATCGGTAAGGGAAGGGCGTATGGTTTTGAATTGTTTGCACAAAAAAAATTAACCAACCGCTTTTTCGGAATTTTATCTTACACATTTTACAGAAGTAAATACAGCGGTGCCAATGCAGTACTGATACCGAGCAGTTGGGATAATCAGCACTTGCTAACTTTTACCTGGGGTTATAAATTTCCGCGTAATTGGGAGTTGGGTCTAAAGTTTCGTTACCAGGGCGGCTCTCCTTATTCTCCTTTTGATGAAGTTGCATCAAGAGCTAATTTTTTATCATTAGGACAGGGAATAGTTGATTACGCAAGATTAAATACACTTCGCTTGGGAGGCTTTAACAGCAGCGATGTGCGGATTGATAAAAAGTGGAATTTCAGAAAGACGACTATTGATCTTTTTTTAGATGTGACTAACTGGTATAAAGCAAGAAATCCGGCTATACCTTCTTATACTTTTAAACGAACTGCGGATAATACAGCTTTTATGACAACCGACGGACAACCCTTAAAACCCAACGGCAGTAACGGGATACCGGTATTACTTAAAAACGATGACCCGTCCGTAACGCCAACCATCGGATTTATCCTGGAGTTTTAAGCTGACCTCTCGACAAATTCCTTCAAACTTTTGCCGATAATATGGGTCCACCCGGCTACAAAATTTTCTTTGGCAAAATCAGTATTGCCTGCCGGGAAAGTTTCCAATCCTTTATGCGTCAGTTTCAATCTTGTTTTATCACCTTGGTTAAATAATTCAAAGCTTACAAATGAAATTCCTTCATAGCCTTCGTATCGCCAACTGTATTGGAGTTTTTTATTAATTATCACTTCAGTTATTTGACACAAGTGATTATATATTACTCCTTTGTTGCTTTTGCCGGTAAATTGAAACTCAAAACCAATTTCGGCTTTAAAAGCAGCCATATCAAAATACCATTGTTTCATCTGTTCTCTGTCGGTAATGGCCTGCCATACTTTTTCCACGGGAGCATTATAAGTTCGTTCAATAATAATTGGTTGTGTTTCCATTCTATTTTCCCTTTTGGTTTTTTGTACAAATAAAATCCTGCGAAGCCTTTACCTGCTTATTATACATATTCCCATAGTATTAATTGTTTTATCTAATGATTTGTAAAATGAAGGTATAAATTCTTTTGTAAAAATAAAGTTGTATGGTGCCTACGCTGTAATTGAGAGATATCTTTCTCACATAATTATTTTTCCTTACCTGCTTTTTATTACTCGTTAATATCTGAAAACGGTTTTATACTTTAAAAATATTACTGCTCCGTTAAAACCGGTATGTCCGGAATATTCGTCAGGTTCTTTATAATAATATTAATAGAGCCGCCTTGTTTATTTATCGGTTCCGTTTCCACTACAATATACCCCTGCACGGCGCCATCAGTTCTTTTTCTTATTTTATCAAAAGACACTTTGTGTGTTCTTTGATTTCGCAGTATTGAATTATCATTGATTTTTACAACCGCAGTTCCGGTTTTTTTGAGTGTAAGCGTTTCAGGTTGAATATCGTTTACCGGGTTATTAGTAAATTCAAAACCAATTCCGTTAATGTCAAACTCCAATGAAGAAGCAAAAACACCGGCACCCACTTTTCCCGGTATATAAAATGCTATATAAAAACGCATTCGCTGGTACAGTCCTGAAGCAGCTATTTCCCCATTACCTATCTTTTGAAAATAGCCGGTACCATCCACAATAGCAGTGAGCAATATTTCTTTGCCGTTTCGCTTCCACAGTTGATTCACCGGATGTATTTCATTGTTTTTACGCAGATCAATATCTGCTAATTCAATTTTTTTGGCAGTCAGCGGAACCGGGACATTGAGATTAATATCCAATATATCACCCATCCAGGGACCATATAAACAAACATTCTCATCCTTTTTTATTTGCAGCAACATTGGGTTGCGGGGTGTAGTTGTTTCAGTTGTTTTTTTAGTATCTGTATTATAATTAGACAGGTTAACAGATTTTACTTCGCCTTCAATATGATCGGTTGTTTCACCCGTCCACCGGTTGGTAAGAAAAGACCTGAAGTTTTCAGATGGAGTAAGATTCATACAAACATCTTTATCAATTGTTACCTGTGTATGAAGATAATCCTGCGGACAAATGAACGCATCCTCTTTCATTTTACCACACACTGTTTGTTTAAACTCTGAGACAGGGTACCATGTATCTAATTTTTTCATCGTAGATCCGGAACCTCCAAAAAAATCTATAATGTCCTGCCCCAAATCGCCCAGCAGATCCGTTGCAGCTTCAAGAGGTTTTAAAATTATCCCGGCATCTCCAAGTTTTTTTGAAGCTTCTTCAATAAGACCAGCAGGCAATTTCGATGCGTCTATCACCTTATCATATTTATAAACCTCCTCTCCGGGTTTGTTATGATGATAATAAAATGGTTTTGTTGTTTCGCCACCAAGCACTGCAACACCCAACTGATTTTTTTGAATATTATTGAACTCATCTATTTCCACTTGTGAAGCTAACGGAGCATTTCCAATATCGTTGGGGTCAAACACTTCCGGAATCGTCGAAACAACAGCCGGCGGAAAATTATCCGGTTTTTTTCCATTCGCTCTTTTCCTTTCCCAATGACCTGCTACAAACTGTCCGTTCACGATAGCACCCCGGGCCCAATCAAACTTATTTTCTTTTGATGCATAAAAAATGGTGACGTAAGAAATCTTATCAGTTAAGTTAAGTGCTGAGAGATCCGGCACATCTTCCATAATATCTGCTGACATACCATAACCCTTGCCCGGAGCTGCATGCTCATACACATAGGCCACCATACCGGGCGGCACTTTAAGAGAAGATGTCAAATCATTAAAATCAGATAGTACGTATTGGCCGGGAGCCAGCATTTTTACTGGACCCGTATAACCGGGATTTTCATATAATGCAACCTGTTGTTCCGTCAAAATAACGGTCCAGTCCGGAACAGTACGTGGAGGTCTTCTTTGCCCCTGCATGTTCAGATGTAAAGTTATTACAGCAATAAACCAGTAAATCTTTTTCATATGTTTTATTTTATAAGATTTTAAAAAATGGTTACCTGTATTTATTATTGAAAATTATTTTATCAATGTACATTCAATCGGATCGCCGCAGGAATTGCATGTCCACCATCCCGCTTTCAGTGCCCCATACTTACCTCCACCCTCATAGTCTTTCCATAGCCGTGCCACACCCACATAACATTTTCCATTCCATTTATAGGCAATATGAGTATCAGGAGTAACATAGCGACGTTTGATAATACCAGCCGCATCTTTTTCAATTTGCCATACTGTGCCGCTGTATTCAGCAATGGAATATTTTAAAATAGCCCTGTCAGTTAAATCTCTTTTAAGTATGGCGCCTATTTTAGCCGGGGTAAGTTCAGGATCATTTACAGTGGCTGATTTGTAAAAATATTCGGGCAATCTTTTTAGCTGAAAGGCAGTACTTGTAATTACTTCATTAGCAGCGGCAGCGTTTTTCCGTAAAACTTGCACGTCTTTTGAATCAAACCGAAAATTAAATTCTCCATCTGCCACCGGCCATTTTTCTAACTCTTCTTTTTTATCCCAAGCATCATATGATTCCAGGAAGAGCCTTGCTTTAATGATGTATTCACCATTTTCAGGAAAAGTTTCTTGGCTTATGATATGATACAATGGTCCTGCAGCCAGGCCGGTGTTGAATATTTCGCTCCCGCAAATAACACTGGTAGCTTTACCCGGCTCAGGAAAAATATCAAAGTTGAATGAGGTGTTTTTTTCAATCCCTTGTTTAATTAACAGGTAATCCCAAAGATTGTATGATCCTTTTTGTTCGCCATTTTTAAATGCTGCTACTCTGTACCGTAAATAATACCGACCCGTTTTAATACTGCTCATATTAAACGCATCGGACAAAGTTTGATTATTCAATTCAAGCCGGCCATAAATAAAATCGGCAGAAGTAAAAGATGTTTTACTTCCTTCATGCCCGGTTGTGAATGGTGCAGAAGAAAAAAACATTTTAGCACCGGGCACAGGGTTCATTTCATCCCATTGACTGAATGCCGTGCCCGGCAAAGTGAGAAAACCAATTACACTAATAATTTTATTAATTGTTTGCATCGGCATTTGATTTTTATTTTATTATTGCTTTACCACTGAAATATTTTTTTTCGAATATTTATGCAGCATTTTTGGCAGGTGCTTTTTATTTACTTGACTCAATGCTTTACAGAGGCTTATTGTTTTACCAGGTTTGCAATACCGGCTGTGTTAGTAGGTATGCCATTTGCAATATAGTTCCAGATAATGGTTCCTTCTAATGAGTTACTGTTTAGTACAGCATCGTATTTAATTTGCAAAGAACCTGCAGTTTTTGCTAATATTTTAAGCTTGCCCTCACTAATGTTGTAAACACCATCTAACTTACTCGTGAGAGCAGTGTCTGCAATTTTTGTTTCATAAACCCTGCAGGTGCCATCTGCTTTTAACGAAGCTGTCCAGTCAACGTTAATGCCACCTCCTGCGCTGTACTTACCCGTCCATAAGCCGGCCACCAATGTATTGGAAGAATATGTAACGACGCTTTCTTTTTTACAGGCTGCGAATGTTACAATAACTAACATTACAGCTGATAATAGTATTTTCATTTTATTTATTTTTTAATTAGTACACAATTTTTAAAATGCAAAATTATCTTTGCCCTTCACCTGAGTAAAACCTGCATACAGTCTTCCGCCACTTTTATAATTTCATTTTTATCAGCGACTTCCATTTGCCTGATTTCAGGATATTTTTTTTCAAGATTTTGCTGATAGCATTCGCAATAAGTTTTTAGTTTTTGCTCTTCTATTACAGCATTCCCTTTTTTTGCTTCGCTGATGCAGGAGTTCATCAGTTTGTCTCTGTATGACTGATTCCATCCGGCATTAGTGTTTGCGCAGGACAGAAACCCGATAGTTATCAGAAGAAATAAGATTGCCTTCATAAAATTGTTTGTTTACTTGTTGTTATTGGTTTTTGATATTAATCAATGCTTCTTCAATTAATTTTTTATGGGGCGATTGCATGTAAAGAATAAAAGATTGCACGCCATTTTCATTTTTAAAAGTGATTTGCCCGGTGCCCTTATCCCTGTTCTGCAAATGATCGGCCGTATCAGCTTTCGCTAAATGAATAAGATCAATCAGTTTTTCAATATCAACGGCCCGTGGTATCAACTTTACATATTCGCCACCGCTATAATGCCCGGTAGAACTTTGTTCAGGCTTCACCGGAAAATATTCAAAATTTTTTTTACTAAACTCATATACATTGCCGCTTCCGTCAGCATAGCGGTAATCATTTTTATACTTGCTATCCGAATTATCAGTCCCGCTTGTTTTACTTTTATGCATTGTGTTGCAGGATGTAATGAACATTAACAGATAAAATAAATGTTTCATTATTGCCCGTTTTACTGTTTAATAAGCTTTACTGTTTTTTTATTCATTCCTTCATTCCATTCCACATTCACATAATACATTCCTGCAGGGATATTTTCCATATCAATAAAAATTTGTGTAGTACCGGGAAATAAAAGTGATTTCTGTTTCTTTATCAATGCCCCGCTACTATTGAATAAACAAATAACCGCTTTTGATCGATGAACGGTATTTACTGAAAGGAAAAATTTATCTGTAACCGGGTTAGGCCATGCTGCAAACAAATCTTTTGTTGCGCAGGAAGAAGACCTCAGTACACTGCTGTAATGCATTCTTCCATCCAAATCATATTGCGCCAGGCGGTATAATCCGTTTTGCAGCGGAGCATTATCGGTAAAAAAATAATTTTTAGTAATGCTGGTATTACCTGCAGCAGGCAGAGTACCAGTTATTACCCATTGTACTCCATCGCTGCTTCTTTCAATATTAAAATGACTGCTATTTTGCTCGCTGAAAGTAGCCCAGCTCAGTTTTACAAAATTACTTTGACATTGAAAATTGAAAAATGTCAGCGTAACCGGCAATGTTCCTGTGCAAGCTCCGCCGGCAATAATTTGTGCCGGTGTAGGATTCACCAGGTTTTGAAAGATGAATTGACCCAACAGGGGTCCTCCGTTGGTATAAAGGGTATGGAGGCCACAAAAAGAGGATAGCAACAAATTGGAGGTAACACTTACCCCACCTTTCACAATACGCAGATTTTTTAATCCATCAAGGTTGGTTAACTCCGGATTACTAGAAATATATACATCTCTGCCAACAGAATCCATTCGGATAAGCCGGTTAATATTTGTAATAAGGGGATTGGCCTGAATAGCTAAATCTAACCCGACTTTTGTGATATTTTGTAATCCATCTATGCTTGTTAAAGATGGATTGGTTGATATAGTTAAAACTCTGCCAACCGCAGTGAGGCCGGACAATCCGCTAATGCTGCTTAGTCTTTTTCCTGAAATGATTAAATCACCGGCCACCAAACCACTGACGCCTGAAAGAGGATTTAAATCTGTCAATAAATCGCAGGCTACAATCCTGATGCTGCCCGCTTTGTTAAGGCTTGAAAGGAAATTTATGTTGGGCAATAACGTGTCAAGAGTTAAGATGATGCTACCCACCGAATCCAGTAAAGGCATAGCATTGACGGTGGCAAGCGTATAGGCATTGATAAAAGACATCCTGGCAGCAACATATTTAAGACCTGCAAAAGCATTAAGGGCAGTAAGGCTGTGGTTATTATCCAAAATAAAATCTCCATATATACTATCAACAACTGGAAAACCGCTGATTGTTTGCAACGAAAGGTTACGAGTCAGCGTTAGCCCATTTGTAATTTTAAGGTTTGAAAAACCGGAAATGGAAGTAAGCGCAGCATTCAGTTCAATATATATACCTCCGCTTCGCAAAAGATTATTAAAGCCGCTGATTGACGTAAGAGCAATATTGCTTATGAGAAAAGAAGTTCCTCCCAACGTATCAATGTTTGAAATGCCATTGATATTTTGCAGCAGCGGGTTTTGTTCAATGTCAAAACCATTGAGAATTGTTTGCAGAGAGTTTGCACCATCAAGGTTTACCAGGGAAATATTATTTTGAATATTTAAAGTACCTACCCTTCTTAAATTAGCCAATCCACTTATACTACCAAGAGATGGGTTATTTCGAATTATCATCGAAAGGGTTACGGTGGTAAGATTTGCAAACCCACTAAGGCCGGTGAGGCTGATATTATCTCCAATAATCAGAGACCCTGTAATTACAGAAAGATTAGAAAACCCACCAAGGTTAGTAAGCCGGGTATTTTGCTGAATAACTAAGCCGCCAACTGCCGGTAAATTGCCGAATGCCGAAACGGTTGTAAGAAATTCATTGTTTTGAATATCTATTTGTCCCGCTACAGATACAAGGGAACCCATGCCATTGATAGTTGTTAAACCCGGGTTGCTTGAAATGGACATTCCGGAACCTATACTTTGCAGGTTTAAAAAAGCAGTATTGGGCAGAACATTATTAAAGCGAATGGCAACAAACCCGGTTACAGAGGTTAACCCAGCAAGTCCTGCAAGGTTTCTAATATCATGTACACCATCCAAATCATCCCTAACTTCCAGCTTGCCATTTACAGATGTATAAGGAGCAGTGCTGAAATTATCTATATCCGCCTGGTTGGAAAATATAAGGTCGCCGTTATATACTTGTGCGGTAGAAAAAAACACGACAGATTGTACTAAGATTACAAGGGGTAATATTTTTTTCATAATAAATTGTTTTAGGAACAAATACTGATAACACAATTAATTGAATACGTCTACATTTAAAACTGTCTTCTTATTACTTCTGTCCCGGCTTTTTTAAAGAATAGTGCCGACAATGCGAATAGGCGCACATTCCCCTACCGGTATTTTAACGGCGTAACAAGCGGGGCGGCAGTTTCCGGTTATACTGTTCTTTAATCAATGATTCATTAAAAACAATACTTTAAGGTAGTGCAACACTAAAAAGAAAGTAAATGGAAATTAACGTTCTGCGGTTATTGTTTTCCAAACGGTAGTATTTCCCGTATAGGGTAAACACAGGCAATGCGGGATATGCAGAGCAAAGCTGCTTTATTGTTATTTTTCGCCGCCACGGAAAATTCTAATGGAAATTATTGCTGAAAGATTTAAGTCGAACAGGTTGCCCTGCTATCGTGCAAGAACTTTAGCCACCAATTACCTGAAGGGATTAGAAATGTAACTAAACTGTTACAATGTTGATTATTCACTACTTACCTCTCACGCCGCCATCACTTGCTTATTATACTTATTCCTGTACCCAATTGGTGTAAGGCCCGTAATCTTTTTAAATAAATCACGAAAGGCTTTTGTATCGGTATAACCCACTTCATACATTACTTCTGTAATATTTTTGCGGCTGTTTTCAAATTGACGTTTGGCGGCTTCTATTTTTATGCGTTGAACATACTCCAACACTGCATTATTGGTAGCTTGTTTAAATCTTCTTTCAAAAGTGCGGCGCCCTATTACAGTCATATTAGCTAACTCATCAATAGAAATTTTTTCGTGAATATTTTTTTCAATGTATGCCTGTGCTTTCAGTATTGCTGTATCGCTATGATTTTTTTGTCCGGTAAACATAGCAAAAGCAGCCTGGCTGCTGCGGTCAATATCAATAGCAAAATATTTTGAAGCTAATATAGCAGTGTCCCTATCTGTATACTTTTCTAACAAATATAAAAGCAGGCTCCATAAAGAATGGGCACCGCCGCTGCTGTATATTCTGCCCTCTTCGGTAACAACAGCGCCATCCACCACTTCTACATCAGGATAAGTTTCTCTAAACTCATTACAATAAGCCCAATGGGTAGAACATTTTTTACCGTTTACCAAACCGGTTGCAGCCAACAAAAATGCTCCTATACAAAGGCTTGCTACTTCAGTTCCTTTTTTATGCATTTGCAGTATCCACGGTATGGCCTTTGTATTGCTGCCTACCGCCTGTTTCATGTTACCATATAGTGCAGGTATAAATATAAGGTCAGTCTCTTTTACTTCATCTAATAATCTGTCCGTTTTAACAGTATACTCCCCGTCATTTGCCTTTACATTTTTCTGCAGGCCTACATACTCCACTTCAAATTTTGGTTTTTTGCCGGAGGCAATTAAAAAATCATTGGCGGTTTTAAAAAGCCGGTAAGCCGGGGAAATGGCTTCTATTACGGCGCTTTGCGGAACATAAACGGAGATACGCATTGTAAAAAATATTAGATTTTAAAGATAAACACTTTTGTCATAATCACCCCCTGAAAGAGTCGTTATTGCACACCTTACAGTAAGAAAATGATATGCATCTTTGTGCCTGCCTGCCGGTAGGCAAGTTGTCAAATAAATATTTAACTATAAAAATTTAAACTATGTCAACCAATAAAGTACAACTGCACAGAATATTAGCGGCGCCGCCGGAAAAAGTGTTTAAGGCTTTTACTGATCCCGACGCCATGGCATCTTGGCTGCCGCCTCATGGTTTTATTGCCAAAGTTCACAGCATGGATCTGAAGGTTGGCGGCACTTATAAAATGTCCTTTATCAATTTTACTACAGGCAATGGTCATTCATTTGGTGGCGAATATTTGGAAATCACACCCAATGAATTGATTATATATACCGACAGGTTTGATGACCCGAACCTCCCTGGAGAAATGATTACCACCATTAAACTCAAAGCAGTATCCTGCGGCACAGAACTTATAGCTACACAGGAAGGAATACCTGCTGCTATACCTGTTGAGATGTGTTATTTGGGATGGCAGGAGTCGTTAGATAAAATGAAAAGGTTGGTAGAGCCTAATATTCCCGATGCCTGAGCAAACCGGTTAATCACTACTTCAATTTAATAACTGCAATACAATTTTAAACAATAAACCATAAAACAATGGCAAAGAAAATTTTCATCAACCTGCCGGTAACGGATTTAAAAAAGTCAATGGACTTTTACACAGCAATTGGATTTACAAACAATCCGCAGTTCACTGATGAAACAGCAGCCTGTATGGTGTTGTCAGAGGAAATTTATGTAATGCTGCTTACACATCAAAAATTGGCTACGTTTACAAACAAAGAAATAATTAATGCCAAAAAATATGCAGGTGCAATTAATTCAATTTCTGTTGATAGCTTAGATGAAGCAAATACTATGGCTGATAATGCCATAAAGAATGGCGGCATAGAACCAACACCTCCGCAGGATTACGGGTTTATGCAACAGCGAAGTTTTGAAGACCTTGATGGTCATCATTGGGAAGTAATTTATATGGATATGAGCAAGCTTCCTCAATAGTAAAATAAATAGTAATAAATGAATTTGATAAATCCCTACCTAACATTCAGCGGCAACTGCAGGGCAGCGATGGGATTTTATAAAAAATGCCTTGGGGGAAAATTAGTTTTTCAAACAGTTGGTAAATCACCGTTATCAGAAAAGATGCCGCAAAAAATGAAAGATTATATTTTGCATGCAGCTCTTTCAAATGGTAATTTATTACTGATGGGTTCTGATATGGTTTCAGAAACAGGGTTGATTACAGGGAATGCTATTTCACTTACATTAAACTGCAGCAGCGAAAAGGAAATAAGGAGTTTTTATAAAAAACTCTCGGCAGGCGGAGCGGCTACACATCCTTTGGAAAATACATTTTGGGGTGCATTATTTGGCGGGCTTACAGACAGGTATGGAAATCATTGGCTGCTTAATTATAATCAAAATTCTAAAAAAGTAAAATCAGCAAAACTGAAAAAAATTATCTTTTAATTGTACCTTATACCGGCTATTGTAAAATAAAAACAGAGACACCGTTATTAAATTTTAAAATGTGCGTATATGTCTTTTCAAGCTTACTTAGATAATATTAAAGTAAAAACAGGTCTTGGTCCCGAAGACTTTAAAAAATTAGCTGATAAAAAGGGCTTTGCGGAAAAAGGGAAATTAAAATCCACTGTAAAAGCGGCAGAAATTCTTGCTTGGCTCAAAAAAGATTATGAACTTGGGCATGGTCATGCAATGGCCATCTATGCATTACTTAAAGGCATTAAAAAATAATAATTTTTTCATCTTTTAAAAATTTAAAAAATGGAAACAACTGCAACACGCATAACAGTAGAAGCAATCGTAAATGCTCCTGTAGAAAAAGTATGGAATCACTGGACAATTCCCGCACATATTCTTAAGTGGAATGCCGCTTCTGATGATTGGCAAACAACCTACTCCGAAAATGATGTACGACCGGGAGGAAAGTTTGTAACACGTATGGAAGCCCGTGACGGCAGTATGGGTTTTGATTTTGGTGGCGAATACAGTAATGTAGAACCGCTGAAAAAAATAGAATGTGTGTTGGGGGATGGCCGCTATATGGAAGTAAATTTTACCGCTAACGGAAGTGAAACTAAGGTAACAGAAATATTTGAAGCTGAGAATGAAAACCCGGTAGAACTGCAAAGAGGTGGATGGCAGGCCATACTGAATAATTTTAAAAAACATGTAGAAGGTTATACTAATTTGGAATTACTTCGCTTTGAAGCAACCATTAACGCACCCGTGGAAAAAGTATACACTACCATGCTTGCTGAAAAAACTTACCGGGAATGGACGGCTGAATTTAATCCCACCTCCAACTACAGAGGCTCATGGGAAAAAAGTGCTAAAATTCTTTTTATCGGTATTGATAAAGATGGAGCAGAAGGAGGTATGGTGAGCAGGATAAAAGAAAATATTCCTGATAAATTTATAAGTATAGAACATCTCGGTCTGTTACAGGGCGATAAAGAAATTACTGCAGGAAAAGAAGTAGAAGGCTGGGCCGGCTCATTGGAGAATTATACATTTATAGCAGCAAATGGCGGTACCCAATTAGTAATAGAAATGGATGCAAATAATGATTACAAATCTTACTTTGAAGAAACCTGGCCAAGAGCATTGAATAAACTAAAAACTATTTGCGAGAGTAATTAATTTTTTCAACCGCTGTAACGAAAATAAATTATAACAACAAAACTCCTGAACATGAACAACAATATTCATCCCAGCTTATGGTTTGACGGCAATGCCAAAACCGCCGCCGATTTTTACTGTTCTATTTTTCCTGATTCAAAAATTACACTTGATACGCCAATGGTTGTAAACTTTGAACTAGTAGGACAAAAGTTTATGGGCCTTAATGGCGGCCCGATGTTTAAAATCAACCCGTCCATTTCTTTTTTTGTAAAATGCGAGTCAATTAATCAAACAAATGAAATATGGAGTAAGCTGATTGAAGAAGGAAAAGCATTAATGCCTGTTGATAAATATCCCTGGAGCGAAAGATATGGTTGGGTGCAGGATAAATTTGGATTAACCTGGCAGGTAATGATGAATACCACACCCGATGCAAAATTCAGCATCACGCCTTCTATGTTATTTACGGGCAATCAATTTGGCAAAGCGGAAGCCGCTATAAAGTTTTACAGTTCTGTTTTTGATAATTCAGCAACCGATACTTTATCGTATTATCCTGATGGTGATCAAAATGCAGGCAAAATCATGTATTCTGAATTTCATTTAAGCCAATACCCTTTAATTATAATGGATGGGCCCGGTACACATGATTTTATTTTCAACGAAGCCATTTCATTTGTAGTAGATTGTGAAACGCAAGAAGAAATTGATTATTACTGGAACAAACTAACGGCAGATGGCGGACAGGAAAGCCAATGCGGATGGTTGAAAGATCAATTTGGACTGAGTTGGCAAATTGTTCCCGCAGTGCTGGGAAAATTGATGAGCAATCCTGAAAGATCGCAAAGAGTAATACAGGCATTTATGAAAATGAAAAAGTTTGATATAGAAACTTTGATAAAAGCATAAAATAAAATGAAATCGAAACAGGCCATAAATGTAGATGAATACATTGCTTCATTTCCGAAAGAAGTGCAGCAATTATTAAAGCAAATGCGTACCACTATAAAAGCTGCAGCTCCCAAAGCAGAGGAACTAATCAGTTACGGTATGCCCGGTTATAAGCATCATGGCATGTTAGTTTATTTTGCGGGTTATAAAAATCATATCGGGTTTTATGCCACACCTACGGGGCATGAAGCATTTGAAAAAGAACTCTCTAAATACAAACAAGGCAAAGGCTCGGTACAGTTTCCCGTAGAAGAGCCGTTACCGCTTGCATTGATTACCAAGATTGTAAAATTCAGGATAAAAGAAAATGAAGAAAAAGCGGCGATGAAAAAGAAAAAGTAATGATACTGAAAGCAATCAAAACTGATTTAGAAGAAATTCAGCCGCTGCGAAATTTATTTTTACAGGAAAATAATTTTCAGATCAGGTATAATGCCTGTCATGAACGTGGCTGGACAGGCAGTTATATTTTGACCTGCAACGAAGAAAAAATTGGTTACGGCGCTGTAAAAGGAAATGAAAACATCAGCGACAGAGATACTATTTTTGAATTTTATATAATTCCGTCTCTCAGAAATATAGCCTCGCCGGCATTTGCAGAACTATTACATTCTTCCGGAGCTGCTTTTATTGAATGTCAAAGCAACGACCTGTTGCTGACTTCACTATTGTATGAATACGGTCAAAATATAAATTCATCTGTAATTTTATTTAAGGATGATATAAAGACATACATCAACATAGATAATATCATTTTCAGGAAAAGAAAAGATAATGATCTCGTCTTTGAACATCAATCAGAACCTGTCGGCGATTATGTTGTAGAGCTGAATAAAGAAATTGCAGCGACCGGCGGTTTTCTTCTTCATTATAATTTCCCTTTTGCCGATTTATACATGGAAGTAAAAGAAGAGCATCGCCGAAAAGGATTGGGAAGTTTTCTTATACAAGAACTTAAGCGGGAATGTTATCTTGCCGGCAGGGTTCCCGCCGCCCGCTGTAATATTGACAATGCCGCTTCAAGAGCAACTTTACTGAAAGCAGGTTTAAAAATAGCAGGGTTTATGCTTTTGGCCGGAGTAAAGTCGGTGACAAAAAATATTTAGCAAGCGAGATGTGTTATAAAGAAAAGCTTCCAACTAATGGTACGCTTCAAGTGTTCTGCTTCTCACTACTGAACATCCTCCACATATGAGCATTTATGACTTTCCGGCCGGATAGTGTGCTATTTTTAATATCCTCTCTTTTTGTGGGACAGGGTTCACAAGGTCGACTATAGAGCCAATTATCTCTCCCGATCTGGCTCAAATTATTGGCAGCAAAAGCTTGTTTGCTGCCAATAATTGTATTTAGTTCTTATGCCGTCTGGCCTATTGTCTCCACCAATCATCACCCTCTTTATCATCTTCTTCATCTCCGAAGCTATCAAACCCGTAATTATAAGGGTTACCATTTGCATCATCATAGTTTGCATCAAGATGATAGGGATAATATTTCATCCAATCATCGCCATATCTTCTTTTAATATGTTGCACTTCAATTTCAAGTTCTCTTTTTCTTTCTTCCTCGGGGCTTAACTCCTCATCAATAAAGCCTGAAAAAAGCTCTGCATAAAAAGCGCATTGGCAATATTTGCCCAATGCACATTTTCCATGCTCCGTACCCGAACGGCAGTGTTCAAAAAACCCCGGATACCAACGTTTCACTTTTACCTGCTGATTAAAATTATCACGAATGGCAGCATATTGAACTCGTTCAGGCACCTGTATTTGTAAAACATACGAGCAGTTATATGCATCCAGCATTTTTATAAGCGCCTTCAAAAGATGATTTATCTGCTCCTCATTCAGCATTTCATGCGGCGGCAACATTTCTTTGTTGATGCCCGTCCATTCTTCAAGATTCCGGGTTGGCGCGGTTTTTCTTCTTCTTCTTCAGCAATCCATTCATATATCTCGGTTTGCTTTTCGGCAAATGGTAACGCTACATTTTCGGCAGCATAGGCAATATCTGCAAGCAGTTGTTGAATGTAGTTTTGCATAGTCTAATTTAAGAAAAGTTTGTAATAGGATGAAAATTTGGCTGAGTGGAATGTAATACCATATATTTATATGGCACTAAATTCCTGCACTTTATTATAAATCAAATGAAACGGTTTATTTCTTTATTGGCCTTTATTATTTCTTTATCAAATTGCTTTGGTCAAAAAATAAATTCTATTGCCACTGACGAGGGCTGTCTTAAATTTATTAGAAATAATATTGAAGGGGAAGAAACCTTTTATTTTGATACAATCTTTTCCAAGGAAGAAATAAAAAAATTGAATCCGCCTTTTAAATCCTGGAAGATATTTGATTTTAATAATGATAAAAGACCTGATCTTTTTTTCATTGGTAGATATAAAGATAATGGCTACTATGGGATAGCTGCCAATCTTTATTTATCAGAAAACAATTCTTATAAATTAGTGCGTCTTATAAGAGAAAGTATTGATTGGTACAGGCCATTCGTTTTTGTAAAACAAACAGCAAAAAGAGTTTTATTAATTATTCATCAATATGCTGTTGATGAATTTGAAAAGATTGATGCCTTTTTGGCCAACGAGTCAATTGATGATATCAAGACCTGCAAAGGTAATGACACACTAATTTATAAATATAACTCACTCCTGAATTTTACTTCGAAACCATCAAATATTACTTTTGATAGCCTTATCCTGAAAATTAGTTATGGGTGGTCCAGCCGACGAGATAGTTTTAATGTGTATAAAGATGGGAGATACAAATATTTCCGCCTTTGTGGAAATGTAGTAGTTTACGAACAACAAGCTCAAAAGAACATGTATAATTTTGAAAAAATTGTGTTGCTGGTAAAAGAAATCGATTCTACACAAACTGCGAGTAACTTTATGTCGGGAGGAACAGATAATCATGCGGCGAGGTTGAAAATTTTTTTTAAAGGTACAAACATCTCATTCTATGACTATGGAATGCAATCATCTTTCACACTAAAATCTATTTATCAGTATTTTAATATGATCAGGCAAAAGCTGGAGCAAAAGCCGGAATGGCCGCAACCTAATTGTTGGTGAAAAAATCTCAAATCGGAATTAGCATATTTATTTAACACAAACAGCGTAAAAACATTTCTCCGTCTATCAATTTTTTCTAAAATACTCAACCTGCTTCCTCCTCCTCAAAATCAAATAATTAATCGACAATGCACTCAGTAAAGGCAATAAAAGCATTACAAAAAAACTGAAATAAGAAACGGTAAGTACTTGTTTCGGCATTACCTCAATAAAAAGCTGCCCGCCGATGGGTCCGTCGGAAAAAACAGTCTGCTGCACAATACCCCAACCCAAATGAATGGCAATCGGTATATAAAGTGACCGGGTTTTACTGTAAGCGTATGCCAATACAAGCCCCATGGCACCGGTAATGATGAATTCAATTATCATCGCCTGTATATTTCCAAACAGTTCATGCGAAAACCAGTGATATACGCCAAAGGCAACTGCGGAAATAATAATGGCTTTTGTACTGCCCAACTTCTTTATCAGATATATACAGCAATACGCCGCGAAAAATCAGTTCTTCAAATAAAACTGATTTAATATTGAACCAAATACCTTTTAAAATAAGCGGGACGTTAAGTTCAGGGTTTATTACCCACTGCTGTTTGGCGATACCCATTTTTAGAAAGAAACCCGCAGCGCAGCAAATAGCCGTGACGGTAAAAAATAATACAAAGTCCTGCAGCCTTTTTTTGGAGGGATAAAATCCTAAAAACCGCAGGTCGCCTTTTTCAAAAAGCCAAACAATCAACCACGAAAGGGCCAGTTGCACAATTATTCCGATCATAATAAATAATTAGAGGATTTACTTTTTAGCCTTCCACAGAAAGAATAGAACAGCCGTCATGGCCAGCAAGACGATTGCCCAAAAAATGAATTGCTCAAAATTGGTTTCGGGAAACCGGGCCGATTGGGCGATAAAGGCCCAAGCCAAAAAAAGACCGGCCAAACAAAGACCGATTGATAAAATGATTCGTTGAGGTTTATTAGTGGCGGACGAAGGTTTTATTTCAATATCATCATTCTCCTTTAAAATGATATTTTGTTTTTGCGCCCCCTTCATAAAATCTTCAAAGGACAGTCCCAAAATTTCCGCTATTGTCTTAAGCGTATAACTCCGGGGTACAATTTCGCCGTTCTCAATCCGCTGAATGGAACGGATACTGATATTGCTCAGTTCAGATAATTCTTTTTGCGTGTATCCTTTGGCCTGCCTGCCTTCTTTTACCAATAGGGCTATCATTTCTTTTTGTTTTGATTTCATCACAAAATTATCTGAGCCGTAAAGGTAAAACTAATTTTAAGGCAGCCATTCAGGCGACATTTGTACGTCAAGCGACGTTATAATAGCAATTTGAATGATTTCGGGGAGATATAATATGGTTGAAAGTTCTCAATTTGTTTCTTTTCTTTTTTTCATGACAAAAAAAGAAACAAAAAAGTCTATGAAAAATGAATGCTTCGCCATTTTTCCGGGCCAACGCACAAAGATAACGATGAAATGAAAAATGTCCGGCGGTTCCGACGTGGTAATACCGGACTCCGCTGCGTGTTATCAGGCAACACGGGAGGCAATGCTTTTTCGCCTGCCTTGTTGATTGGAGAAAGTGCTTTCCAAAAGGCGAAAAAGAGGTGCCGGAAATATCATTTAAATAAAATTATAAATTGGAACGTAGTTTCTTCAAAGTAGGAATTAGCCTGAGTTTCATACATAAGCCCTATAATTTTTTCAAGAGTATAGTGAGTATCCTCGGAATCTCATTCCTGTTGTCATCATCAAAATATTCATTGATATCAACCGGTTGCAGTCCGTATTTTTTGGCAGGTTGTATAAAATCAGATATATGATGATTGAAACATTGCACTACCTGTGTGCCTTCTTTGGTGTCGAAACGGGCCTTGCTGCCGGTATATTGTTTAAAAGGATGCAGCTCGCCGATGTATACATGCCCGCCCGGTCGTAAAGCGGCTGATACTTTTTTAAAGATTGAATCCAAGTTTTCAATATGCTCCAGCACCAAGCTGAAACTTACCAAGTCATACAATCCGTTTGTAAATGTCCAATCCTTGGTAATATCGGCTTGTAAAAACTGAACTTTAGCGGAGCTTACTTTTTCTTTGGCTTTGGTCAGCATCTCTTCGGATAAATCTACCGCAGTTACATGATTGGCTTTTTCAATAAACCATGCGGTATTTTTTCCCGTACCGCAACCAATCTCCAAGCAATTTTCAAAAGCAATATTGCCGAGTACAGCCCGCAAAGTCTTTGCTTCAAGGTCTCTTGTTTTATTTAAGTTGGTATCGTACTGCTCCGCCCAGCTGTTGTATGCTTGTTGTACACTCATGATGCGCTAATTTGAAAACAATTATAAAGGATTCTCAAGTTTGAGTAGTGTCTCAGTTTGAAATTGTTGAACCACAGAGGCACATAGCGACATAGGGTTTCACATAGTATTACATTCATATTAAACCCTATGTGTGTATTTCTAATGTGTACTATGTGCTATGTGGTTCAAATGGTATTTTAATGGAAATTTCAAACTGAGACACTACTCAAATTTACACAAATGAAATAAAACAAAATGAGTGACTTTTATTTTACTGCAGCCTGTACATTGTCATATACCAATTCCATTCCCATGTTTTTCCGTTGTCTGCCGAAAAAGCCTGGCTCCATACGGGAATATCAGGATTGGTTTTATCCCAATGAAATTGTACAATGATTTCTTTTCCTTCAAAAATATCTTTAGCATAAAAAATACCGATGTTTTCGTCAAAAGAACCTACTTGCGGTACATCAAGTACCACTTCATTACTACCTGCCCAATAAATACTCCACAATTTTGTTTGCGGATTAAATAACCGCAGTGTCATACCTTCAAATGGTTTATCATCAAATGTGGCGCTGTATTGACCAATATTTCCAAGGCCCGTTAATATATGATAACAATTATCCGTGGCTTCAAATTCTATCCATTCGGTACAATTATTTAATCTTGATTTGAGCCTGCGGTTATGTATTTTCCATTTGCCTGTATAAAAATCAAAATCAGCTGACGATGAGTTTTTGGATGGTGTGATATCCGGATCACCCGTTGTTGTAAATTGCATTCACTGTTTTCTTTTTAAAATTAAAAATATACTCTTCATTAACGCTTCGATTTCATTGCTTTTAATTGCTTCAGCGTTTTATCTTTTGCAAACTTTTTATACTCCGCCGAACCTGCGGCATAGATGGCAATCTTTCCTTCCGCATTACTGTGTACGCCCCATCCGTAGCGTTTGGTAAGAGCCGCGGCCCGCATACAAGCCTGCCCTTTTGAAAAGAAAGTTGCTCTTGCCTCTGTTAACGCTGTCTTACCTGTTATTTTATTTTTTACAGCATAGCCATGAAAAATGACATCATCCGATGTGTATTTATACGGATTATCAATAATCATTTCAAACTGCAGGTTAGCGATTGTTTTATCACCCGCTTTTACAGGCGGTACTTCGGCTTTTGTTACCGGGCAATCTTCTGCAATCTGTATAAATGTATCGTAATAATTTGTTGTATGCATTACTAAGATTTTGCTTATTCATTTTTAAAATCTCGGATCATCTGCGCTGGGGCCGTAACTACCGGGAATAGGAATATTCAGCAAACGCAAATACACACCCAACTGTGCACGGTGATGTGTCGTTTGTGCAAATGCATGACGGATGGCTTCATACTTAGTCATACTCAGTAAAACAGTTTTACCGCTGCTCATGGTCCAGGTTTTAGTAAGTATAACATCTTCGTTGCTTTTTTCCAATACAGCTTTACTGTCCGTAACGGATTTTTCAAACAGAGCAAGCAGTTCTTTATTGTTGTTAACCGGCGTAGGTTTATACGCCTGTGCTTCAAAATCCAGTACCTCGGTATTGATAATTGTCCCCACCCATGAAGGTATTTCCGCAATATGCACCGCCAGTTGCTTCATGGTCATACTTTTTTCATGCGGTTTCCAGTCGTGTTTGTCATCGGGTATAAGTGGCAGCATTTTGCGTGTAATAGCGGCTTCCTGCTCCAATTCTTTTAAGAGCAATTGAATAATTGACATAGTTAATTGTTTTAATTGTTTAGCAAATAAACAATGACTCACTGACAACCCTATGGCAGTGTGGATTTAGAAATAAAAAAAATGCCGCAGATTACACTGAGGCACTGAAAAAATCATTGTTGAAATTTTGCCTCTATCTCTCGAGTGGTACGCTATTTTAACAAATTCTGTGCTTCTGTGTAATTTGTGGCAACTTCTTTAAAAAATCTGTGGCTCTGTGCATTCTGTAGCAACCCCGCGGCTCAATAATTTACCGGTAATAGTTTCATATAGTCGTTCAGATTCCATATGGTCCGCTTTTTTAAATGGAAGCTCGGTGTTTTTTACTTTTAAAATCCTTGATACACGAAAGTCACGATAATCTTTGCGTTCATGACACCAGCCGGCCAGGTGCCAGTTGAAGGCATAAAAAATTAAACCGATCGGTTCTACCTGCCGGCGGCTTACTTCGTTATTATTATTTTTATAATCCAGCTGCAATATGGTTTTGGAAGAAATGGCATTTTGTAAAACAGACAAATGATCAAAATCGGTAAAAGAAGCATGGATGGTTTGAAATCTTGTATGCTCCTGAAGTATTTCTAATTTTTCTTTTTGTGTATTTCGTAATACAGATTTTACTTTATCCAGCGCGGCAGTATAATTTTTAAGAATAGATTTGTCGGCAAAACGTTCAACTACGGAATGCATCAGCAACAGCGCATTGGCTTCATCCAAACTAAAACTGACAGGCGGTAAAAAATAACCTTCCGTTAAAAAGTAACCTCTGTGTTGTTCAAAACTTACCGGGATGCCCTGCTCACAAATGGCTTTTATATCCCGATAGACTGTTCGCACACTGATATTGTACTTCGCCGCAATTTTTTCGGCGGGCAAATATTTTTTCGATTGCAGCGTGGTGATGATACCTAACAGGCGGTCAATACGATTCATATATTTTGTTTCAGCTTATGAAAAAGGCAAAAGAATTTTGTGAAACCCAAATTTACTGAATCAGCTTATCAAATCCCGATACTTTCTCCCCGAAATCGGGTAGTCCATTCCCCGCATTTTGGTGAAATAAAAATCGGAATAGTGGATGAACTTTGGGGTAAGAATTTAAATTACTATAAAATAATGAAGCGGCTGAGCAGTGTGAAAGTTAAAAAAGTTTTAACCGGGTTTTTCTTTGTGAAATTGGCTGATGCCGTTTTTCGTCCTTTTAAAAATATTCCCGTACCGGATTTTAACCATACTTATGACGAAACGATATTATAGTAACGCCGATACACAGAAAGCATTTACAATTTTTTCGTATAGCAGTTAGTTTTGGTTTTAGTACCCCGTTATTCTTAGCGGGGTTTTCTTTTTTGAATGACAGGATCAATCTTTTCAATCGCTGTCTTCTATTCCGTGATTTCATTTTGCCGTTAAAGTTTATCTTAAGTTCTTATTGGCAACTTTTTTGTCTTTTTAATCGATTATAGCCATTAATAAAACATGTAAACTCAACTTTTCTTTATGAAAAAAATATTCTTCTTCTTCGCATTACTTTTTGCAGTCAATTTTATTATTGCACAAACCGCCGATTCAAGCGCTTCAGTTGCCGCTTTACCCGATGACGGTGAGCAAGAAGAAGCGTTGCCGGTAAAAGTTTTTGTATCGCAAAGATTAATAAATGCCAATACGGTAGAAGTACTGAAAAAGGGAATAATGGATTTTAAAGTAGCTCACAGTTTTGAAGATATAGGCGGCGACAGGGGCGGAATAAAGAATTTCTTTGGTCTCGACAATTCTACCGACGTACGTATCGGGTTTCAAATAGGATTGAGCGACAGGCTGAATATTGTAACTACCCGTGCAAAAGGTGCAGGCAGGGTAAAGCAATTATATGAGTTGGGCTTAAAGTACCAACTGATGCGTCAATTGCAAAACGATCCAAAGCATCCGCTCTCAATGACATTGTATGTCAATAATGTTGTCTCTACTATGAAAGCTGAACCGTTGCCCGACAGAGAAAATTCATTTAGAGGTTTTGGCGACAGAACAAGCCAAGTGGTACAATTGATGGTAGCCCGCAAGTTTGGTAAATCAAGCTTTCAATTAAGCCCTACTTTTGTAAATACAGGTTATGTTCAGCCCGGCGATGATAAAAGTATTTTTGCATTGGGTGCCGCTGCCCGTATACCGCTCAGTAAAAAATTTGTTTTTGTATTTGATTATTTTCACCCGTTTCGTTCCAAGGACAGTAAAAACTTTATACGCAGTACGGGTTCCGAAGTATATGATGCCATGGGCGCCGGTTTCGAAATTTTAACCGAGGGTCATACTTTCAACCTGATGTTTACCAATGCAACCGAGATATTAGAGAACCGGTTTATTCCGCGTACAATTACAAGTTGGGGCCGCGGCGAATTCAGGTGGGCGTTTAATTTAACAAGAGCCTTTGTATTATTCAGAAGTAAAAAAGATAAAGAGTAAATTACTTCTTCAAAAAAATCTTTGAGCCGCGAAGTCGGTAAGACGATAAATTATAAGTTGTTTGTTTAAAATTCTTTCCGACTTTCCGTCTTATAGGCTACAGATCAAACAATAATTTTTGAGCCCGTCTTCGGTTATTTCAGCAAATCCTCTACAAAGCGGGTTACATCTTTTACACGTTCTGTATTTACAGAGTAATGAATAAACTTTCCGTCGCGGTCTGCATTTACAAAACCCGCTTTGCGCAGCACGGCCAGGTGTTGCGATGCCACGGATTGCTCCAGGTGCAATGACAAAAATATTTCAGATACAATTACTTTACCTTTTTCATCAATAAACTTCAGTATCTGCTGGCGCAGTTTATGATTAATGGCTCTTATCACAATAGAAGCTTTTTTCAGGTTCAGTGTTTCAATGGTTACCGGCTCATCCGTTTTTCCCGATGTAAAAACAATATTGTAATTACTCATGCTGCGCTGATTTTAAAATCGTAAACAAATAGTCTATTCTGCCTTTTTATATGTTGTAAAAAATTCTTTTACATAATGCGGCTCACTGTATGCTACATCTGCAAAGTCACCTGCTGCAAATTTCTGCTGCGAGAGCTTTGCCAAATGCGATGCATCCGCTTCAATGTCTTCAAAAATTACATTTGAATGACTGCATATATTTTTAAACTTACCCGCACCGTTACCGAAAAAAAGTATCCTGTTCTTTTTTAATTCTCCTGCAAAGGAGTTTTCATCAATGATAAGCGCTGCAGGTTTCATTACCTCGTTTCCTTCGCTGTCATACAATGCTGTAAACACTTCCATTCTTCTTGCATCTATCATGGGACAAAATAAATTCGCCTCACTATTTTTTACACCTTGTGCCATCATTTGCAGTGTACCAACGGTTATCAACGGAATTTGGAGTGCATAGCACAATCCTTTTGCCGCCGATAAACCAATGCGCAAACCTGTATAAGAGCCCGGGCCGTTACTTACCGCCACAGCGTTTATATCTTTCATGGTACAGCCGGCATCTTTTATAATTTTTTCGATAGCCAAATGTAACCAACCCGCCTGCTCTTTTCGGTTTTCATTTTTTATCGTACATACTGCCGCACCGTCTTTTGCCAGGCAAACGGAAGCCGTTTCAATGGCTGTATCTATATTTAAAATATACTTACTGATGATTACCTGTTTTATTTTTTTTAATCTCTTTTACCAATGCCCCGGCAGGAAAATACTTTTCATCTTTTTTACTTAAACTCAATAACAGTTCGTACACATTTTTCAGTCCTATTTTTTCGGCCCACTCAAAAGGGCCGTAGGGGTGATTGGTTCCCAACTTCATAGCCGTATCAATTTCATCTTTAGTACTAACGCCTTCTCCCAGTGCAAAGTACGCTTCATTAATGATCATCGCCGCTATTCTTGCGGTTACAAAGCCCGGTTCGTTTTCCACCCACATTGGTTTTCTATTTAGCGCCGCCAAAACCTCTTCCGCTCTTTTTTTAATTTCCTCATCGTCCGCGGCAAGCTCTGCTATTTCTCTTTTTAAAAATGTCGGCCACGCATTTATCCGGATAAACTGTGTTTGACTTACCGGCAGCTGACAGTTTATAAATATAATTTTACCGGGTAATTGGCTTAACACAGCCATTCGCTCATTATCCGGTTCAAATGACAGATCAAAAAAAGCATCGGCATCTTTATGATTCATGAATGCTGCTGCATTGTCAATCCATTCCACGCTTACGCCTTCGGTTATTCCGGCAGCAAGGAATTCTTCTTTTAAAATTTTATCGGCCTGCACAACCAACTTCATACAGTAATTTTTTGCAAAGAAACGGTATAAACCTAAATTCGTCTTCCATAATCAATTTTAATTCACTTCTTATTTTATACCAATGGACAAAACAGTCATCAACACCGCTGAGGCGCCGGCGCCTATCGGCCCTTACAGCCAGGCCATACTTACAGGCAATACTCTTTTTATATCGGGCCAGGTTTGTATTGATCCGCTTACCGGCGAGTTGAAAAATAAAGATATTCAGGAAGAGACACACCAAGTAATGCACAACTTAAAAAGTATATTGACAGCAGCGGGCATGGATTTTAAAAACGTTGTAAAAACAAATATTTTTCTTACCGATATGCACCGCTTTTCGGAAGTAAATGAAGTGTACGGTAAATATTTTGAAAGTGATTTCCCGGCAAGAGAAACGGTGCAGGTTTCGGCATTGCCCAAGTTTGTAAACGTAGAAATAAGTATGATCGCCGTTAAATAATGTTTTGTTACTTACGCATTAATAAAAACCATTGCGAAAAATTTTACAATTCATATTACTGAAGCCTGTAACATGGATGGCAAATAAATTTTCCTCGAGCCCCGACAGGGAAAGGATATTTGCAGCGCTTACGCAATTATTACAAAATATAAAAGCTTACCCCGGTAAAAGAGGCATTACCATTCCGTTTGAATATACTACCGGCAAGTTTATTATTTTTTCAGATCAACACAAAGGAGCAAAAAACGGCGCCGATGATTTTGCGGGAGCGGAAAAAAACTACCTCGAAGCTTTGGATTTCTACTGCAATAATAATTTTACTTTCATCAGTCTTGGTGATTCTGAAGAGTTATGGGAAAACAGTTTGGGTAAAGTAAAAAAACACAATACTGCATCATTTAACAAAGAAAAAGATTTTATAGCGGGTAATGCCTTTGTAAAACTTTTCGGTAATCATGATTTATATTGGGACAATGATCCCTTCTCGGGTTTTGAGTTAAAAAAAATATACGGAGAAAAAATAAAAGTGCTGGAAGGTGCGGTGCTGGAAACTTTCGTTAATAACAAACCCCTTACCATTTACTGTACACACGGCCACCAGGGCGATGAACAAAGCGACGGCAATTGGTTCAGTAAATTTTTTGTGGCACGTATATGGGCGCCGTTGCAGGCCTATCTTAAAATTAACCCCAACACGCCGGCTTATGATGCAAACAACAAAACCAAACATAATCGTTTTATGTACGAATGGTCATCGCAGCAGCAAAATCTTTTATTGGTAACCGGCCATACGCACCAACCGGTATTTAAATCGCTTACCCATTTAGAAAAATTATACACGCAGCTTTTACAGGCAAGAAAAAACAATGACTCATCCCTTGTACCGGTTATAGAAAAAGAATTGGAGAAAAGAAAACAACAACATGTTTCAGTACCTGTTGATTACTTAGATATGAAGCCGAGCTATTTCAACAGCGGTTGCTGCTGCTTTAATGACGGAGATATTACCGGTATTGAAATTGAAAACGGAATGATGCGATTGATAAAATGGACCGCCGTAAATAATCTGTCGCAATACGTTGTTTTGGAAGAATCTTCGTTGAAAGAACTCTCGGAGCAGCTTTAGGCTTTTTAAAATATAAGCTGCTGTCAAATTAAGTATAGCAGGCCATTGAATTATTGATCATTGCAAATTACTTATTACCCTTTGTATATTGTCAATTGACCGTTGCCCATTGCCCATTGCCGTACTCCTAAACAATAGTATATTAAGTCCGTTTCCAATCGAAACATTACTTAACTTTATCGCCAACCAACAATCAGTATTGCCGTATGGCATCTATATTAGATATTAAAATTCCGAAAGCTATCGCGACTGCCTTACGATTGCCCAAAAATGATGCAAGGAGGCAGCAGATTAAGGTATTAAAAAAATTACTGAAGAAAGCCAAGTTTACTGAATTTGGTCAAGCCTATCAATTCGACAGTATTTTATTCAGCCGTCATCCCGGCAAAAAATTTCAGGAACTGGTACCCGTGCATGATTACAATAAAATTTATGAACGCTGGTGGAAGAAAACCCTGGAAGGCGTACCCGATGTAACCTGGCCCGGCAAAATAAAATATTACGCATTGAGTTCGGGTACATCCGAAGCAGCCAGTAAATACATTCCCGTTACAAAAGATTTATTGCGCAGCAATACTATTAATTACGTAAGGCAACTGATAAGTTTGTTGGGTTACGAAAACGTACCGCGTAATGCCATAACAAAAGGATTTTTAATGCTGGGCGGCGCTACCGATTTACAAAAAGGAAAAGCGGGTTGGTTTGCCGGCGACCTGAGCGGTATACTTGCAAAAAATCGTCCGTTTTGGTTTCAAACATTTTATAAACCCGGTGGCCGCATTGCCGCCATTGCCGATTGGAATACCAAGCTGAATGAAATAGTAGAGCATGCAAAAGAGTGGGACATCGGTTATATAGTAGGCGTACCGGCCTGGTGCCAAATGTGTATGGAGATGGTGGTAGAACATTACAACGTAAAAAACATACACGAGATATGGCCCAACTTTTCATTCTTTGTACACGGCGGCGTAGCATTTGAACCGTATAAAAAAGGATTTGAAAAATTATTGGGCAAGCCCATTATTTATATTGAAAACTATTTGGCCAGCGAAGGCTTTCTGGGTTACAAACACCGCGAGAACGCCAAGGGGATGCAACTCATTTTAAATAATAATATATTTTTTGAGTTTGTACCTTTTGATGATAAAAATTTTAATGCCGACGGAAAATTAATCGATAACCCCGAAGCGCTGATGATACACGAAGTGGAAGAAGGAAAAGATTATGCCATACTCATGAGTACCAATGCGGGCAGTTGGCGCTACCTGATTGGCGATACAGTAAAGTTTGTTGATAAAGAAAAAGCTGAAGTAATTATTACCGGGCGCACCAAACATTTTTTAAGTTTAGTAGGCGAGCACCTCAGTGTAGATAATATGAACAAAGCTATTCAGCTTGTAACCGATGAGTTAAATATTTCCATTCCCGAATACACGGTGGTTGGTTTTCCGCACCAAAGTTTTTTTGCGCATAAATGGTATGTAGCCTGCAATGATAAAGTAGACAAGGATGTGCTTTGCAAAAAAATTGATACGCATTTACGAAAATTAAATGATGATTATGCGGTGGAAAGAGACAGTGCATTAAAAGAAGTTTTTTTGGAAGTATTGCCCGAAGAAAAATTTATGCATTTTATGGAACTGAAAGGAAAATTGGGCAGCCAGCATAAATTTCCGAGAGTAATGAAAGGCAAAATGCTGGAAGACTGGAATCGCTACCTGGAAACAGGAGGTATTTAAGTATGGAGTATAAAGTATATAGTATTAAGACAACGCTCGATAAGTCAGTTGATTTTTTTGAATGGGGCTTTACACTTCAATTTCGCAACATGCCGGTAATTTATTATCACCTGGATATTATCTAACTCTGTAGTTTAATAATGACTGAAGCACTGTTAAAAGGACTTACACTCGGTTTATTACTGAGTATTTCGGTAGGGCCTGTATTATTTTCAGTCATCAAACAAAGCCTCAACAATGGCCACCGCGGCGGTATAGCATTTGCGGCCGGTGTTTCAGCAAGCGATATATTTTTAGTGTTGGTAAGCAATGTATTTACCGAACTGTTTCGCACTTTAAAGGAGTACCAACAGGAAATAGGCATTGCCGGCAGCATATTTCTCATAGGCGCGGGTATTTATTTTTTATTCTTTAAAAAAATGAACGTTACCGTAGACGGTCAGGTGCTCGCAGTACATCGTAAAAGAGATTTGGCTAAAATATCACTGACGGGTTTTTTAATGAACCTGCTGAACCCCGCCGTTATTATTTTCTGGCTCACTATTTCTACCACGTTGGTTATGGAAAGCCTTTCTCACCGTATTATAATTTATACAACCTGTCTTGCTGTTGTACTGGGTGCTGATATCGCCAAAGTTTTTATGGCAGGTAAAATTCGCAAACGCCTGACACCGCACAATATTCATAATATCAGCCGGCTGAACGGATTGATATTAATAGGTTTTGGTTTGGTACTGCTGTGGGGGTTGATTTTTTTTGCGGATAAACTGAAATAACTATTTTGCAGCCTCATGGCTAAGCAAGTAAAAAGAAAATCCTCCCCTTTTCGCAGATGGATAAAAAGAATAGTGGCAGTAAGTCTCTGCATCCAGATTATATTCCTGATCTATTTCTTTTTTAAAGTATCGGCGCACACGCCCAATGGCAACAGCCTGCGCATAAAATCAATCATTGCACTTTTACTGCTGAGCGGATTAATTTTTTTATACTTTAAACGCCTGCGTAAATATGCAAAAATAAAAAGATTAGTAAACACTGTACTGCGGTATATACTTATTTTACATGCTGCCATGCTGATTTATATTTTTTTATTGAAATGGATTAATCCGCCGGTAACCATTACGCAACTGAGTAATTGGGGAAGGGGCTACGGGTTAAAAAGAGATTATGTAAGCAGCCATGATATTTCTCCGAATGCACGCCTGGCAGTAATAGCCGGCGAAGACCAACTCTTTACAGATCACAACGGTTTTGACTGGAACGCTATTGAAAAAAGTTTTAAGCCCAAGAAAGGAAAAAAGAAAAAAACACCGCCCGGTGCCGGTGCAAGTACCATCAGCCAGCAGGTAGCTAAAAATGTTTTTTTGTGGCAGGGGAAAAGTGATGTGCGTAAAGGGTTGGAAGCGTATTTTACATTTATGATAGAACAGGTATGGGGCAAAGAAAGAATTTTAAATGTATACCTGAATGTAATTGAAATGGGCAAGGGCATATTTGGTATAGAATCGGCGGCACAATATTATTTTAATAAACCTGCAAAAAATTTAACCCGGCGTGAAGCGGCCATGATTGCCGCCTGCTTTCCCAATCCCAAACAGTATACAGTAAAACCGGTATCGCCATATGTATCTATCAAATCAAATTGGATACTGGCAGCAAATGAATAATATAGAAGATGATGAAGATGTACAGCAAGTGATTCGTTAGCGGGGCCGGTGCGGTAGTGAAAAAGTAAAGAGCGGATTGTGCAAACGACAATTGAATTTGTATAACACTAAATAGTTGGTTTTCAGTTGCCCGATATAGCGTGTTATATCATATATTTATGTGTTGCCTGCAAGGCTATCAGACCGTCATTATTATTCTGAAAAAAATATTATTTTGACTAAATTTTGATTACAAATTATGACCACAAAAGAAGCTAAAACAGAATTAGGAATAACTCAAGAAAAAATATCATCGGAGGAATTAAAAAAAATTTATAAAAAGGAAATATTAAAATGGCATCCAGATGTAGCAACAAACTATGGAATTACTACTGAGGAAGCAACAAAAAAAACTCAAAGAATTATTTTGGCAAAAGAGATTTTATCAAAAAAATTAGACTCACTTGATACAAATGATTTTAAACATACTTATGAAAGCTATTATGCTTATAGGACATCAAAACCAAGGAATTACAAACAATATTACGATTACTGTATAGATGACATAGATGAAAGTTTTATCAATAGAACTACTCTAAAATCATCAAATGTAAAATGGGTTGACTATATTATGGATTTACAAATATTAGTTGTAAGATTTAAAGATAGTTCAGTTTATTTTTATTTTGATGTTCCTCAAGCTGTTCACATCCAATTTCAAAAATCTGATTCTCCAGGCAGGTTTGTAAATCAAAATTTAAGAGGTTACAAATATGACCGAATGAATAATTATGCAGATTGGTTAAATCTTTACAAAAGTTTAAGTGAAATTGAAGAATAGTAAAACATTAAAATGCTTAAAAATAAAAAAGTAGAAAATAAGTTAAATCAAGTTGTCATTGAGGCTTCCAACTATGGAGACCTTAAAGGAGAAAGTATATATTTTACCGACGACCTTTTTAATGAAATAAAAGATAAAAAAGATAAAAGCAATGTTCCATTTTTAACAAAAGTTAAAAATGGAAAGTTTATGAGAGGTATGAAACATTTGCTCACCGAGGTAAAGACCAATAATAAAATAAATAAACTAATCTTAACAAAAGGGACTACAAGAAAGGAAAAAAATTATTTTTTTATCAATTACAATGATTACCAAGCAAAAGGTCAATCAAAGTTTTTAGGTATGTATCGAGATGCAGGTTTTGAAGTAGCGGGAGGTTTTCTATTTAGTTCGTTTCCAAATGAATTTGAAAATCCTAAACAAAAGATTTCAAAAGAAGAATTGAAGAAAGTGGAAAATGAATTTGGTGATGTAGTTGATAAACTTTCAGAGAAAGCAAAAAATAAAAAAATTATATTACAAGAAACTACAAAATTTATTGATAACCTAAAAAATGAAAAATACGAACTTAAAAAAGATATAGAACTCCTAAAAGAATTAAAAGAAAAATCAAATATTTATTATTACCAGTCTAAATTAAGAGAATTACAAGAAAGACTAAATGGACCAAAAACATATCACGAAACAAAAAGAAATAATTCTTGGCAGTCGTGGATTTATGCTAATCATTGGATATTCGGAGTAAACTATAGAATACCAATTGAAAAACAAAAAATTGGCTTCACACAAATACCTGATTTTATTTTTCCAACACTTGACGGTTTTATTGATATATTAGAAATAAAACTTCCGACAAAAGAAGTAATTTTAAAAGATGATAGTCATTCAGGTTCATATAAGTGGTCAGGAGAAACAAGCGAAGCTATAGGACAGGTAGTAAACTATCTTTCTGAACTTGAATTACACCAGTTAGAAATAAAACAAAAATTAACAAGAACATATTGTAAAGAATATAGTGTAGAGATATTTTCAATTAAACCCAGAGCTTTCATTGTCATTGGTAATAAAAATAATTGGGACGAAAATAAAATTGAAGCATTAAGAAAGTTAAACTATTCGTTACACGGTATTGAAGTTTTGACATATACTGATTTGCAAGTCCGTGGGCAAAATATCATAAACTTATATTCCGACGATGAAAATTAATCTCTAAAAGAAGCCCAGCAGGCAACAGTAGGTCACTGTTGCACAACATTATTTTCAAAAATGTTCATTAGTAGTTTCTCTTTACAGGCATTCCGGGGTTTATATGCAGCTGCTATTTTTTAGTGTACTGAAAAACTTTGATGCAGGTTGATTTATTTTATAAATTGCATACAGCTTTGCTGTTATTAACAGAGAGTGTATATTTATATCGAAGCACCGTTTTTTTCACATACTGCCGTTGTAGGCAATTGGTTTTTGCAGTTTCAAATTCATGGCAGGACGGTGACACTTTCTAATTGCTCTCAAGCTTCTTCTCAATTGACATATACAAACCATAATGAAAATATTACAAATTACTTGTTTGCTTCTTCTAATTTATTATGTGACACTTGCACAAAAGGCAAAAGACGGGACATATACTTACTCTATTGCATTTGCGGAATGGCAAGGTAAACCCTTAGGTGCGACATGTACTGTTATTATTAAAGGAGACAGTGTTAAGGTTGTTCATAATGGCAAAGGCAACTTGACAAGCAAAAAAGGTGACATACTTGACCAGGGAATTATAATGAAGCATAATAAAACAGGAAAATGGATTATTGGACACAGCAGCAAGGACAAAAATGCAAAAGAAATTGGCGGCTGTTCTGACGGACCTTCTGTAATTGACTTTAAAAGAAAAAGTTTTTGGAGCTGCTGACAGATAATAAAACTGACTGCAATAACTACGCCGTTGGTAAGCAGCGAATGCAAAGAGGTACTGAAAAATAATAAGGGCTGTTGGCAGGCAAAGCACATAGCTAAGCCTCATACCAACAGCGGCGTAGCTATAAAGCACCTGTCCTTCAGCAATCCCTGCATGTAGCTGCGGTATCAAAAAACTTTCTTGTTTCTGCCTTTAATACGTATATTTGAAATATTAAAAGCACGTATTATGACAACGAAGTTAACGCTGACAATTGAAGAAAAAGTTATACGTTCTGCAAAAAAGTACGCTCAAAAAAAAGGAAAAAGTTTATCCAACTTAGTTGAAAATTATTTAAAATCTATTAGTTCAAAGGAAACTGATTTAAACAGCATTTCGCCGAAGGTTACTAAATTAATGGGAGTAATTAAACTTCCCGCGGATTTTAATTATAAAGCAGGGTTGAGTAATTCTTTATCTAAAAAGTATAGAAAATGAAAATTATCTTTTTGGACACAAATGTGATAATTGATTTTCTTGCTGACAGACGTCCATTTTCTCTTACTGCTGCAGAAATTTTTAACGCCTCCTTATCAGGAAATATAAAAATATATATATCCTCCGTTTCGTATAATAACATTTATTATATTTTGAGACAATCTTTGTCACATAGTGAAACAATAAAGCTTTTGGAAGAACTATCCGAAATGACAGAGATAGTCGACGTAACAAAAACTATTATTAAGAAGTCCCTAAAATCAGAATTTAAAGACTTTGAAGATGCGATTCAATATAACTGTGCTTTAACAATAAGTAAAATAGATTTTATTGTTACTCGAGACAGCAAGGATTTCAAAAAAAGCATCTTGCCGGTAATGAATCCACAAGAAGCAATTGGCATTATAAACAGTATCCGCAGCTAACAAGGGCCACTGTTGCACAACATTATTTTGAAAATCCCCCGTCTGCAGCTTCACTTTACAGGCATTGAGAAGTTGTAAGCCTCAACATTTTTTCTCTATCACTCCACCACCAGCTCAATCTTATCGCTGTTATGTGTTGATGTATTAATGCCTGATTGTAAAGAGAGTCGAAGAAAATACTTGCCGGCAGGTAAATTAAAATCAATTTGCTGAGCCAAATGTTTATTGTCAATCAAATCGTATAATTTAATTACAGTGCCGATTTCTTTTATAAATTCATTTTTGGCAAACACCCCGTAAAATAGTTTTACGCTTCGTGAAGTATCTGACAGTAGATAATTATAATGCGCCGGGGGAAATTTGGCGGATAAATTACAGTTGAATATTTCTCTTTTTTTCAACGTTATTTTTTCTGTACCGATATCCAACTGCACTCTGCCGAAAGAAGCATAGGCCGAATCGTATCGATAGCCAACCGTACCGATAGGCGTGTTCACTGAATCCTTGAACTGCTCTAAATTATATATATCCAGTATATACACCGGCTTTCCGAGTAATGAATCTTCCAGCGGCCAAAAATTATAATTGTTTCTCCTGCCCCTGTACCAATTGGGCGAGTACGTTATTTGCCCCGAATAAAACCAATACTTGGATGCCCGCTGGTAAGAACTGTTAAACGCAACGGGCAAACCCTTGGTTCGTTCTTTCATTTGCTGCGGCCAATTATGCCAACTGTGAAAACGTTCTTTAATGGCTTTTACCGGCTGCTATATCTTTTATCATGGCAACCCTGACTGCAAGTACAAGCAGTATGGTTACAGGTAATGTATAATAAAGCACCTTGCGCCATTTTATTTTATTAGATAAAAACCGGTGACTGAGTATAACCAGCGGTATGATGGCGGCTGATGTCCAGTTGGCTTCCACCCGGCCGCGAAAAGAACTGATAAGAAAAAAAATGTATAACCCGACTAATGTAAACTTCAATGCTTTTTCAAAACTACCTTTCGCTCTGTATAACAATGCGGCGGGTACAATAATTATACCTGCTATCGGGCCGGCCAGCAACAACTGACCGGCGATATATTCCGTGGTGTAAGAAAATTTATAAGGATTTACATTGCTTTCAAACAAATGATACCGGAAGCTTACCCAGTCGTGATTGTATTGCCAAATTAAATGCGGTATATAACAAGCCAGTGCTGTAATACCGGCTATATAGGTTTTATAATTGGTAAATAATTTCAGGTTGGAAATTAAAACAAAAAATACAATGAGTACGCCGTGGTATTTACTGTATAAAAGACAGGCCGCAACAATGCCTAATGACGCAGTGTTAATCCATGAACTGTTTTCAATAAATTTTTTATAACACCAAAAGAAAAGCGCTGTAAAGAAAATTAACGGCGAATCGGGAACGGCCAATATGCCGCCAATTTGTATTACGGCCAACGAAAAAGCGATGACATAAAACAGCAAATCATTTTTTCGGGCTATCAGTTTTTCAAGCAGCAGCAGTGTACCTATATTCAGCAAAAGAGAAATTACTCTTACACCCAATTCATTGGGGAAAACAGCATAGCCCGCCTTAATCATTGGCGCTATCATGGGCGGATGATCAAAATAACCCCAATCTAAAAAACGGGAGAAAACCCAATAGTAAGCTTCATCATCAAGCAGCTCGGTATAGTACGATTGTATTAACCCGATGAATAACCAAGCTGAATAAAATAAAACCCGGTGATTTCGTTGAAAAACATTTTTCATGCTTTACAAAAGTAATGAAAGGCGCTAACTACTTATTCAGTAATTCGTCCACTGCGGTAATAGCTTTCCGTAAACGCTCATCAGTACCGCCGCTGATATCAATGCAGGGCGTCGATTGATTAATCATGATATCCTTATAATTGCGGTAAAGTCTTTTTCTTGTATCCAAATCAGGGTATTCTCTCAGTTCGTCTTTCACCCAGGGTATATCTACATTGCACAGCAAATACAAATCGTATTTTCTTTTAATGATTTCATGTAAAATAAACGGGTGGCATTTTTCAAAAACAAACTCGCACCACACTTTCATAACATACATATCCGTATCAATAAACAACGGGATAGAGCCGCCGTCTTCCAATAGCGGCAGCGAGTTTTTTTCCATAGCAGTCGTATACTCATCTTCCAGCGCCAGTTGTCCCTTAGCAATGGTAAGTAAATCATCAAAGTCATAATTTTTTCCGTTGCTCAATAAAAAATCTCTTGCATACTCCGGGCACCAGGCAGTTTCATAATGCTCGGCCAACTGTTTACACAATGTGCTTTTGCCTGTACTTTCCGGACCGATAATGACAATTTTTTTAATCATTAAAATTTTATTAAGAAGCTGTTTAAAAAAATAGAATCGGATTTCACCGCTATAGCTGTTAGCGAGGACGCCAACAGCGGCGGCTCGCTATGGTTTCCCGATGAATCGGGATCGCCAACCATGATCTGCAGGAAAGAATTTCACATAATCATTTTTTCTTTTCCCTTTTTCGATAATACCATTTACGAATTTGATGCGCTACCAACGACGACCCTGCGCCAAACACCGCACCCGCCATTACATCGGTAGGGTAGTGAACACCCAAGTGCATTCTTGAATAACTTACACCCGCGGCCCATAAATATACCGGCACAGCTACATACCATTTTTTATACTGAATACTTAACGTAGTAGCCACGGCAAAGGCAGTAGACGCATGACCCGATGGAAAAGAATAATCTATGACTGATTTTTTATAGGGATCAATATACGGATAAGTAACAAAAGGTCGCGGTCTGTTAACGGCAAGTTTTACAATACGGGTAACTACAAAATTGCCCGCTGCCGCCAATGCCAATTCATACCCGTTATGCCGTAAGTTTTTATTGCGTGTAATAAATCCTGCAATCACCATACTGCCCGGTAATGCAATACTAACCGGTGTGGCGGTAGCGCTTAAAAATTTCATAGTGCCGTCCAACGATTTATTACGGTTGACATTAATTTTCTTCAGCGTGTTAATGTCGAAGTTTTGTGCATGAAGAAATGAAACAGTGAGAGTAAAAAAAATATAATAGTATAGTTTTTTAATCATGCTAAAAAGTAAATTCGTTTTGATTTTTGTTTTCATTTTTTATTTTCCGGCGCCACTCTACCCAACCCACTACAGCCAATATTAAAAATACCAGGTATTGAAAACTTGTAAATACGGCGCCCTTTGAAAAATATAACGGTATGGAAGCAATATTAGTTAATACCCACCACATCCAGTTCTCCACTTTTTTGCGGGCCATTTGCCACATGGCGGTATACGCGGTGGCCGATGCAAATGAATCGCCCAACACAACAGTGCTTTTTGTATAATTTTTTAATATAAAATATAAAACAGCCCAGCCTATCAAAAAAAATGAAATACTGATCGTCCAATCTTTTTTATTATTAAATGAAATATGCAGCGTGTCGCCATCTTTCTTTACTGACCATAGATACCAGCCATAAATACTCATGGCGGTATAATAAAAATTTAAACTGCCCTCTGCATACAAGCCCCACCGGCTAAAACAGAACCAAGTATACAAAACAGTATTTATAATACCGGCAGGAAATACCAAAATATTTTCTTTGCGTGAAAACAATACACTTGCAATACCAAAGAATACGGCAATATATTCGAGCCATGTAGTGCCTCTCATGCCATCAATCAGTTGCCGGTAAATCTCGTGTAAGCTCAAATGAAAAATTTTGTAAATGTAATTACTGATTGGTACTTCTGTATCTTTTTAATGGCTTCAAGTATTTAATTCCCCTTGCTGTTTGAAAGCGGGTGGCCAATTGCTGCCATTGGCCCCTGCCCGAAAATTTCCATACCAGAAAGTGCAGGTGCGGAAAAGCGGTGTACCCTGTTTTGCCGCTCAGTGCCAGCACCTGCCCTTGTTTTACAGTATCGCCTGCATTTACCAGCGCTCCGTTTTTTTGTAAATGCCAATAACCCGCCCGGCTGCTGTCCGCATGCTCAATAATAATCATATTGCCATACGGTCGATACTTTTTATTCCATCCCCCTTTATCCCCGTCTTCTTTTACCCGTACCACTACGCCGCTTCTCGCCGCCAAAATTTTCGTACCTCTTTTCATTTTAAAATCCAGCGCCGCTCTTTCTTTGTGTGAAAATTTTCCGAAATAGCCCTGTACAATTAAAGGAGCTATGTCCGCCTTGTACGGAAGCGAATACACAAAACTTGTATCATCCTTTATAATACCTTTTTGCAGTCGCTTAATTTCGCTTCGTAACGGATTATTGCTGACAGCGCATCCTGTAATAAAAAGCGGGATAAAAAAGATAATAATATTTATTTTACTCATTACCTGAAAAATTGTAAGTTTTTTTACAAATAAATCGGGCGAAAAATAAAATTACGGATTAGGTCCCAAACAATTTACTTCAAACCGCTTACCATCCGTAAAATTGATTTGTTTTGCAGCGAATAATTGTTGTAACTTTTACGTCCTATTTTCTAACAACTAAAATTTTTTTTATGTCAACTGCCGAAGCTGTAATGACTACACAGGATGTAGCCAACAGGTACATGGAATTGGAAAAACAAGGTAAGTGGATGGAAATTCAAGATGAGCTGTATAGCCCGGATGTCGTGTGCATTGAGCCCGAACATGCTGCTGCTATGGGCATGCAAACCGTTACAAAGGGCTTAACGGCTGTAAAAGCAAAGGCTCAGGCATGGAACGAAAGTATTGTAGAAATGCATGGTGGCTATTGTTCAGAACCGATTGCAGGCGGCAATTTTTTTAGTGTTGCAATGGGCATGGATGTTACTATGAAAGGTATTGGGCGCATGAAGATGGATGAAATTGCCGTGTTTGAAGTAAAGGATGGAAAAATTGTGAAAGAGCAGTTTTTCTTTTAGCTTTTTACAAAAATGATTTGCAAGGTTTTCTCACAGGGAAAACCTTTTTTCATTTAGTCCTTTTTTTTATCGCATATTTGTAATAAATATTTTATAAATGAGAATTGCAGTACTTGGCGCCGGCATGGTAGGCAGCGCCATCGCAATAGATTTGGCGGAAGATTTTGTTGTTACATCGTTTGATGTAAGCGAAACCAATTTGATGAAATTGCAAAAAAGAAATCGGGCTATTCATTTGCAGCAATCAAATTTGCAAAATTTTGATCAATACACTGAATGGTTGAAGGAGTTTGATATTGTAGTAACCGCCGTGCCCGGGTCAATGGGTTTTGATACATTAAAGGCTGTAATTAATGCCGGTAAAAATGTGGCGGATATTTCTTTTTTCCCGGAAGATGTTTTGCAGTTGGATGCATTAGCCAAAGAAAAAAATGTAACCGTCATTACCGATATCGGTGTGGCGCCGGGTATGAGTAATTTAATACTGGGCCGTTACAACGAAGAAATGACCGTTACAAATTTTGAATGTTATGTAGGCGGCTTACCCAAACTGCGCAAAAAGCCATTTGAATACAAAGCGCCGTTTTCTCCCGCCGATGTAATAGAGGAATACAGGAGGCCGGCAAGATTAAAAGAGAATGGCCATATTGTTACAAGAGCGGCATTAACGGAAAAAGAGTTTATTGATTTTGATGAAATAGGAACATTAGAAGCATTTAATACGGATGGTTTGCGCAGTCTTTTATTTACCATGGGTCATATACCCAACCTGAAAGAAAAAACATTGCGCTATCCCGGTCATGCGGATTTAATAACCGCATTAAAAGAAAGCGGGTTCTTTGAAACAAAAAATATATTAATTAACGGAACCGAAATTTCTCCGCTGGAGTTTTCGTCAAAAATATTATTCAGGGATTGGAAATTGGGCGATGAAGAAGAAGAACTGACCATTATGAAAGTATTGGTAGAAGGAGAAAAAGAAGGCGCACACCAAAAAGTTGAGTACCGTTTGTTTGACAGTTACGATGACAGAACGAAAATTTCATCGATGGCACGTACTACCGGCTATACCTGCACGGCCGCCGTTAATTTAATAGCCAAAAAATTATTTACAGAAAAAGGTGTGTTCCCGCCGGAATTAGTTGGCAAGCACAAAAAATGTTTTGATTTTGTTGTTGATTATTTAAAAGATCGAAATGTGATTTGGAAGAAGGCCGGTTAGTGTTTTTGTTACAGAAGCCAAAATGCAATAAGCAATTGGCAACAGGCAATAAGTCCTCTACTGTTGTCTTATACTTTATACTGATTAAAGAGATCGGTCATCTATCTTATCCCTCACACATCGCCTTTAAATTTTTTAATCCCATTTCAAACTGGTGATTCAAATTTTTTATAATCATCGGTCCCATCAGTCTTGCCATCGGCCATGGTAAGTCGCCGCTGTTTTGCCAGGTCACTTTTGTATCGTTATTATTCCATTCTTCAAAAAGCCAGTTGTCTTTGGCCTTACTTTTCCAGGGTTTAAAAAATTCCAGGTCAAAGTGAATATGTTTTTCATCCAAATTATTAATGGTAAGAGCGCCGACGCCGATTTTCTTCCCCGTCCATGCATATTTATGCCCGGCGGTTTGTGGTGTACCCGTTATCGTGTTGGTAGCAGTTTTATCCATCTGCTGCCAGGGGTTCCATTTACTGTAATAATTCAAATCGCCCACTTTGTCCATTACATCCGGAACCGGCTTATTAATAATGGCAGTTTTTTCGACAGTATAATTTTTAGGCATCATGTACGACGCAATGAGCAGGGCCAAAACCAGCCCGAGAAAAATGTATACAAATATCATAGTAAAGGTTTTCTGAAAGGTACATAAATCTATTCTCAAATGCAAGCCGCCTGTGTATTTGGGGCCGCACCCGGATCGTTGGAAAAAAATTTATCGTACAGCTTTATAAAATTTCCCCGGCCGCAGGTACAACGCACCTTTTTTTGTATTAAATCTTGCAGGAATTTGTTTGCCGTTTTCCGTTACTTCAAAATGTAAATGCGGAAATGCCGAGTAACCCGTGTTTCCGCTGTACCCGATATGCTGACCCTTAGCAATAGTATCGCCGGTATTGACAAGCACGCCGTCCTTTTTCAAATGCCAGTACCAGGCTACCGAGCCATCGTCATGTTTTACAATAATATGATTGCCGTCATTCATATATTCATTCTTGGCGCCGCCCCTGTCCGAATCTTCTTTTGTACTTGTTACCACACCCTCTCTTGCTGCAAATATTTCTGTTCCTTCTTTTATTTTAAAATCCAGTGCAATCTCGTTTTTGTGAGAAAAGCCGCTGTTATATGCTTGTATTAAAAAAAACTTTTTTGCCCGGCGCGAATGGTAATGAATAAATATAACTGTTGTCATTTTCAACCCGGCCGCTTTTTAAATCGCGGATGGTTTTATTATTTACCTGCGCAAATGATAGACCGTTAATTAAAAGAAAAAAGAGGAGTACTGTTATTTTCATAAATTAATTTTTAAAAAATACCGCCTGTTAAATTAAAACAGTTTACCCAATTCCGCAATCATTGTTTTAATTCCCATCCACAGCATAGTGGCGGTAACTATGATGCCGAATACCGTTAACGCAACAGGATGCTTGTAGTTGCCGATGATTTTTTTATTGTAAGCCGCCAACAGCATGGTGGCCAGCGCTAAGGGTAAAATCATTCCGTTTAGTGCACCAACGAAAACTAATGTTTTAACCGGCCTGCCTACCATAAGAAAAATAACGGCAGATAAAATTATAAATGCTGTAATAATTGTTTTATTATTTTTTTCAATAACGGGATGAAAAGACCGGATAAAAGAAACGGAAGTATACGAAGCACCGACAACTGATGTAATAGCCGCCGCCCATATTACAATACCAAATATTTTAAACCCGATATTGCCGGCAGCAGTTTGAAAAACCGTAGCGGCAGGGTTGTCAGGATTCAACGTAACGCCCTGCAACACTACACCCAAAGCGGCTAAAAATAATAAGATGCGCATTACGGAAGCAAGACCAATTGCCGTAACGGCACTGCGGCTTACCTTGGGTATAGCGTCAATGCCTTTTATATTTGCATCCAGCAAACGATGGGCGCCGGCGAAAGTAATATAGCCGCCCACGGTACCGCCAACAATAGTTACAATAGTTGTAATATTGATTTTATCCGGTACAAAAGATTTTACCAATGCATCGGCAAGCGGCGGGTTCGACGTAAAAGCTACATACACCGTAAGACCGATCATGATAAAGCCTAAAATTTTTGCAAACCAATCCATCGCAACGCCTGCATCTTTTACCCAAAAAATGGCAATGGCGATTACAGCACTGATAGCCGCTCCCGTTTTTATATCAATACCAAACAATACGTTCAGACCCATACCGCAGCCTGCAATATTACCTACGTTAAATGCAATGCCGCCAATTACAATTAATGCAGATAAAAGATAACCCAGCCCCGGAAAGATTTGATTGGCAATATCAGGTGCTCTTTTTTCTGAGGCAGTAATGATTCTCCAAATATTAAGTTGCGCACCAATGTCCAATAAAATAGAAATTAAAATAACGAAACCGAAACTTGCATACAGCTCTGCTGTAAACTTTGTGGTTTGTGTAAGAAAACCCGGACCGATAGCAGAAGTAGCCATTAAAAAAGCGGCGCCGAGAAATGCACCTTTAAAGGGACCGGTTGCCGCAGTTGCAGGTTTTTTGTCTGTCATTAAGGAGCTTTTAGTTGAATTCCTTCTTTTATTAGCCGATGATAAATTTCTTTGGCAAATGATACCGCATGTTCACCATCGCCGTGAATACAAATTGTTTCCGCGGCAATTGAAACTGTATCGCCCTGCAATGACTGTACTTTTTGTTCACTTACCATCTTTTGTACCTGCTTTACCGATTCATCAGTTGATTGAATTAATGCATCGGCTTCCGTCCTGGGAGTAAGTGTTCCGTCACTTTGATAAGTTCTGTCGGCAAATACTTCGCTGCATGTTTTCAAATCAATGTCTTTGGCGGCTGCAATCATTTCACTCCCGCTGAGTCCGTAGAAAATTAATGAAGCGTCAAAATCTTTTACAGCTTTTGCAATAGCTGCCGCTAACAGTTTATCTTTTGCCGCCATATTATACAAAGCGCCGTGCGGTTTTACATGATGAAGAATAACTTTTTTTTCATCACATATTTTTTTAAGCAAAACCAATTGCTGAAAAACAAGTTCGTAATAAGCTTGCTGTTCAAGTATTATTTCTTTTCTGCCAAAATTTTGTTTGTCACCAAAACCGGGATGTGCGCCAATGGCTACTTTGTATTTTTTACAATAATCAATAGTTCGACTTATAGTTGCTTCATCGCCTGCATGAAAGCGGCAGGCTATATTGGCCGAAGTAATAAAAGACATCAGCGCTTCATCATTACTCAGGCCTTCGCCCAAATCGCAGTTAATATCTACTGTAAGCAGGTTCATGCAAATCGATATGCAATACTTTTTTCAGTATCGTAAAAATGTTTTTCCTGTTTTAAAAATAATTGCTCCGCTTCTTCAAAACTAATTTCTTTAAATGTAATACTGTCGCCGGGTTTTAGCTGTGCACATATATTCAAATCGACGGCCGATCACCTGAGCTATTCGCGGATAACCGCCCGTGGTTTGGCTATCACTCATCAATAAAATCATATTTCCGTCAGGCGTTACTTGTATCGTTCCTTTCGTTACAGCGGTTGATAACAACTCTTTAGGCTCCTTCTTTATCATCGCCCCGCCGCTGAGGCGGTAACCCATCCTGTCGGCGGCATTGGAAATTATAAAAGCAGATGAATAAAAATTTTGCAAACTGCTTTCATCAAACCAATCCTGCTCGGGTGCTTTTATTACACGAATGGTTTTTACGTTATAATCAAAAAAATCAGGTGCCTGAATACCCCAAGATGCTACGGTAAAGTTTTTATCCTGTGAAAATGATGAAAAAATATTTTGATTGATAGCAGATAATTTATTACCGGCTTTCAATACATCTCCCTGCTGCAGTGCTCGTCCGTTGTATCCGCCCAAGCCCGCCGACAAATATGTACTGCTGCTGTTCATTATTTTTTTTACATACCAGCCACCTGCAACTGACAGGTACATTCTTGCTCCTTCATTATTATTTTTAAAAAACAATAATAATCCTTTCTTAACTGCTATCGTTTTCCATGCAGGAGCAGCTTCTCCATTAATAAAAAGATTGGCGCCTCTTCCGCAAGCGGCAATCAAAGCATCTTGTTCAAATACAATCTCTGTATTGCCAAATATTATCTCGATAGCGGCAGCATCATTATCATTTCCAACCAATAAGTTTGCTGTACGATAAGCAAATAAATCCATAGCCCCGCCGGTTACAACGCCCGATGACTGAAAACCAAACCTGCCTGCATCCTGAATAGTTGTTGCAATCCCCGGTTTTTTTATTATCGCTTTTATTTCACCGGCTGTTTCATCAGTATTTTTCAGTTCATCATTTTTTGCAGAAGTTAATTTTTTTTCTTTGTAAAATTCCTCGCTGCTGATTGGCAGAAATTGTACCGTATCACCGGGTTTTAATAAAGAAGGTTTTTCTTTCCCGGTATCAAATAATTGCAGCGGTGTTTTTCCTATTATCTGCCAACCGCCGGGCGTATTAAAAGAATAAATACCCGTTTGCTTACCCGCTATACCAACAGAACCGGCTTCCACCATTGGCCTTGGTGTATTCTTTCTCGGTACCGCAATGGCATCATTCACAATGCCCATATACGGAAAGCCCGGTGAAAAACCAATCATATACACTTTATACAATGCTGAGCTGTGCATACCGATAACCTCTTCTTTACTTATATTTTTTTCTTTTGCGATAAAAGAAATATCCGGTGCAAATTCATCTTCATAGCAAACAGGAATAGTGATGGTTTCCGCTTTGCTTTTATCGGGTAAAGAAATACCCTCAGCTAAATTTTCAATGTACTTTTTTACAAAGCAGAAAGGAGAACTTTTTATTTTTTTATAAATGATAGCCGGGTTGTAATAAACGGTGGCTGTTGTATATGCCGGTACTGTTTCTATAAATCCTTCAAAGCCATTTTGCAGCAACGCTTCGTTCAATGCCATCACGTACCGGTGCGTTGTCTCATCAATTGAATTGCCAAGCTCAATTGTAATGGCGCTTTCACTTAGCGAATAGATTTTATATTTTGGAGTTTCTGACAAGCACTCTAATGTAACAAATAATACCGTTAGTCAAAAAGAAAAGCGCCCCGATAGGAATCGGAACGCTTTCACTAAAATCAATTACTATTTTTCTTAAATATTACTCCGCTTCTGCCACCACTTCATTTACTTCGGGTATCATACGCTTCATCATGCCTTCTATACCGGCTTTCAATGTTATCATACTGCTGGGGCAGCCGCTGCAACTTCCCTGCAGCATCAGGTTTACTTTACCGGCTTCATAACTTTTAAATTGTATGGCGCCGCCGTCCATTTCTACAGCCGGCTTTACGTAATTCTCCAACAATTCTTTTATTCTTTTTACCACATCATCGTCATCGGCGTTTACCACATTACTGCCTTCCGATTTTACTATTACTATCTCCTCTTCGTTTATTACCGCTTTGTCTTCTTCTAAATATTCTTTTAAAAATTCGCGGATGGTCGGAATCACATCCTGCCATTCCGTATCTGTGGTTTTGGAAAGTGTAATAAAATTACTGGCAATAAAAACGGCCCTGATAAAAGGGAAACCAAACAACTCCACCGCAAGAGGCGATGGCTTGGCGGTTTCAATATCAGGGAAATCGATGCTTTTGCCGGGGTACAACAATTTATTGGCTACAAACTTCATTGTCTCCGGGTTCGGCGTCATTTCGGTGTAAATGCTGATCATCGGGTTGCCTGTTTTAATCATATTCGTCAATTTAGTCTTCAAAAATAACAAACAATAGTCGAAAACTGTTTACGAACAAGGGAAAGACCCGTTAAGTAAGGGCTTTTTCTGCTTTTGGTATTAAATTATACTCATATACAATACATAGGCGGAAAATCCTAAAAACTATTCATCCGCTTCTTCAATAAAAATTTTATTTGACGGCTCTCCTTTCCATTCTTCTTCAGGTATTTCTTTAGCGCCAATCAGGTCTGCTACCAATGCTGTCCAACCCGTTTGATGAGCGGCGCCCAACCCGGCTCCTGTATCGCCATGAAAATATTCATAAAACAAAACCAGGTCTTCATTGCCGGGTTTACTATAAAACCAATTATAATCGCCGTATAGTTTTCTTTCGCCCTTATCATCTTTTGCAAAAAGACTCACTACTCTTTCCGTAAGTTCTTCAGCAACTTCAATAAGGTTCATCATATTTCCCGAACCGACAGGGCATTCTACCTTTAGTGTGTCTCCGTAAAACTCACCGTATTTCCGGATAGAACGGATAATGAGATAATTGATCGGCATCCACACCGGGCCGCGCCAGTTACTGTTGCCGCCAAAAAGATTGCTTGTAGAATCGCCGGGATCGTATTGTATGGTGTGCTTATGACCGTCCATGATAACTGAGTAAGGATTGGCTTCATGGTATTTTGATAAAGCCCTTATACCGCCTTCCGATAAAAATTCATCCTCGTTCAATAATTTTTTCAGCAGGTGAACCAATCGTTCTTTTTGTACCAATGAAATTAAGGTTTGTTCATCTTTACCGTCAGCATGTTCTTCGTTTGGCATAAACAAATTATTCTTCTTCCGGTAATTCTCAAACCAGTTACTTCTTTTTTTAAAGTCCGGAAGCTTATCATAGGTTTCCTTATTAATATTACTTACGGCGAACAGGCTGGTCAACCCCACTATACTTTGAATTTTTAATTGCAGGGGTTCGGCGCCGGTAATACAAAGTATATCATAAAAGAATTTATCTTCTTCATTCCAAAGCAAATGGCTGTTAAGCGCTTCGGATATCAAAACAAAATGCTCAAAAAATTTAGTAGCAGTATCTTCAAAAGCAATATCATTCTTCGCAATCTCCAATGCCATGTCCATCATATTGAGCGCATACATGCCCATCCAGCCGGTACCGTCCGCCTGTTCCAAATGTGTACCTTCCGTAAAATGTTGGCTGCGGTTAAATACACCTATATTATCTAATCCTAAAAATCCTCCTTCAAAAATATTATTACCGTTACCGTCTTTCCTGTTAATCCACCAGGTAAAATTGATGAGCAGTTTTTGAAAAACTCTTTTTAAAAAAACAATATCGCCTTCGCCATGTGTTTCTTTTTCTATTCTGTAAACTTCCATAGCGGCCCAAGCCTGCACCGGCGGGTTTACATCACTAAAGTTCCATTCATACGCCGGCAATTGTCCATCGGGCTTCATATACCACTCCCGCATAATGAGCAGCAATTGGTGTTTGGCAAAAGTTACATCCACCATCGCCATTGCAATAGATTGAAAAGCCGAGTCCCAAGCTGCATACCAGGGGTATTCCCATTTATCGGGCATAGAAATAATATCTTGGTTTTTCAAGTGTGTCCAGTCGCTGTTCCTTCCTTTTTGTTTTCCAATATTTACCGGTGTAATGCCGTCGCTTGTACTGAGCCATGTTGCTACATCAAAATGATAATACTGTTTACTCCAAAGCAAACCCGCCAGCGCCTGTCGTTGTATATTTTTACGATCCTCCGAAATACCCGAAGGTAAAATGGTATTATAAAATTCGTCGGCTTCCTGTTTGCGTGTACTGAAAATTTTTTCGAACCCGGGGCCGAAAGGTTTGTCGTTTGCTTTATTGGTAAGCCGGCAATAAATAGTTTTTGCTTCGCCTCCTTGTATGTTCAATTCATATACCGGGGAAAATTTAGTACCTTCTTTTTTAGTACGAAGTTTTGTTCTGTTTACACCGGTTATAACAGCGTCATGAAAAGCATCTTTTGTAAACGGTGTTTTGTTTACAGAGCCGTCTACTTTATTGAAGTTGGTTTCGTTTTCGGTAAACAACCTGTCGTCCGGTGTTTGAAAATAAAAATAATAATTACCTAACCGGTGATGCTTTGCGTTCACCGATGTTTTATCCAGCAAACTTATAACAGGTTTTTCATCATCAGGTGTATGTGTCCATCTATTGTAAAACCACAGGGTTGGCAATACAGTTACCGGCGCCGCTTTGGTATTGCGGTTGGTAATATCAATTTTTATAAAAATATCCGCGGGGTTTTGTTTTGCGTAGGTAACTTTTACATCAAAGTATTCATCTTTATCAAATATGCCCGTGTCCAATATTTCATACTCCGGTTCCTGCTTACTCCTGTTGCGGTTAGTATGCATTAAATCATCATAAGGAAATTCATTTTGCGGATATTTATACAAATATTCCATGTAATAGTGCGTAGGAATATTATCGCGGTAGTAGTACAGCTCTTTTACATCTTCGCCGTGGTTACCATCGTAATTTCCTACGCCAAATAAGCGTTCTTTTAAAATCTTGTCTTTGCCGTTCCAGAGTGTAACGGCGAAACAAAGATTTTGAAAATAATCTGATATACCGGCTATGCCGTCTTCGCCCCAGCGGTAGGCTCTGAAATGTGATTGATCAAAAGTAAGGTATCCCCATGCGTCGCCGAAATGACCATAGTCTTCTCTTACTGTACCCCATTGCCTTTCGCTAAGGTAAGGGCCCCACTGCTCCAGTGGTATTGGTTTTTCGCTGTTTACTTTTAATCGTTGGTGTTCTGCTGTCATTATTATTGTTTAAAAAAGATTGCTGACCGGTTGCTGCACAACAGGGCAACGTTTTCATGACAAGCAATGTTTTAAAAAAGTAAAAATAAACAATTTAAAAGATGTACCGGCGGGTTGTTTATAATAGTGCCGAACAGAAGCTATACACAAATAATTCAGTTGTAACTAATTCAGCATCCGGTATCGTATCTTGTCATAAGTATTTTCAAAAGTATCTCAATTAAAATTTCATAAAACACAAATGGAGATTTTACAAGCATATTCCGCCGGTAATTGGTTTTTGATAATAATCGCTGCATTCATTATAGGATTGGCCAAGGCAGGATTGAAAGGCATTGACATGCTGAATGTAACCATCATGGCCATCGTGTTTGGCGGAAAAGCTTCTACCGGCATTGTATTGCCGTTATTATGTGCTGCCGATATAGCCGCCGTACTTTATTACAAACGTCATGTGCAATGGAAACATTTTTGGAAACTGGTACCATGGATGACGGCCGGTATTTTAATTGGCGTGTTTGCCGGTAAAGATTTAGACGAAACTGTTTTTAGAAAAATAATGGCGCTGATTATTATTGTCACCGTAATAATTATGATCACAATGGAGTTTCGTAAAAGACAAAACATACCGACTCATCCGCTGTTTGCAGCGGGTACCGGGTTGGTTGCGGGTTTTACTACCATGCTGGGCAACCTGGCCGGCGCCTTTTCTAATATTTATTTTTTGGCCATGCGGATGCACAAGAACGATTTTATCGGTACGGCCGCCTGGGTATTTTTAGTCATGAATCTTTTTAAACTTCCTTTTCAAATATTTTACTGGAAAAATATTACCAAACACAGTTTGCTTACCGATTTGTTTCTATTACCTGCATTGGCATTGGGTTTTTGGGCGGGAATAAAAATTGTGTCTAAAATAAAAGATGAAAACTACCGAAAAATAGTAATCATACTTACATTGGTTGGCGCCTTATTTATTTTCTTGAAGCGTTGAGATGTTTTATTATGTTGGTATGCCCGCAAAAGAGGCCCGGAATCTTAATAATAAAAATTTTTTATCTTAACTTTAGTACATGCCAACTAAAAAAATACTCCTCATTACCGGCGATGCCGGCGAAAGTTTTGAAATACTGTATGCCTGCCACCGACTGCGGGAAGCCGGCTACGAACCGGTAATTGCCGCTCCTGCTGTAAAGCGAATGAACCTGGTGATACATGATTTTGAACCGGGGTGGGATACCTATGTAGAACGTAAAGGTTACCTGGTAGAATCGGATATTTCATTTGATGATGTGGATACGGCCGATTACAAAGCGGTACTTTGCCCGGGCGGAAGAGCTCCTGAATATTTACGCAATGACCCCAAGGTGATCCGCATCGTAAAAGAATTTTATAACAGCGGTAAATATGTGTTCGCAATTTGTCATGGCGTGCAGATTTTATTGACGGCCGGTTTGGCTGATCAACGAAAAATAGCCTGCTACGAACATGTAAAATTTGAAGTAGAATCCTGCGGAGGTATTTATGTTACACCGGAAGAAGCCGTTAAAGACGGTCGGATTGTAACCGGGAAAACCTGGCAGTCGCATCCCGAATTTTATAAAATTGTATTTAACTGTTTAAAAGAAACGGAAGCCGTTACTGCATAAATATTTTACAATAAAACTCTTTTAAAAAATACTGCGGGTAAACCCGGGTGTTGTGCGCCATTTTGCAGATACTCCCAAATTTAAAGAATGGTAAGACTTAAAATAACTTTCCTGTTTTTCATCGTATTCTCTCTTAGTAGTTGTTGGCAACAAATGTGGGGTGACAATGACTTGGGCGACAATTTTTCGTTGATGGAAGGCGATAGAATTGAGGACAGGATTATAGTTTACTGTAGTGGACGAAGTGGTGGTGCTTGTATGGCAGGTACGCCTATTGTTCCTATTTATTCAAGACACATGGACAGCAACGGACATTATGCTGAATATGTGGAAACTGCTAAATCAAACGACGATTTTATTGTTGCAAAGACCTTACAAGTAAAAGATAAACGAGAAAACTATTGGATTATCTCTAAAGGTTTCAGCATTGACAATTGCGACAAAGTAAACTGTGACAGTATTATTCAATCTCATGTACTTGGACCGCTTGAACAAACCGAATTTCGAAAGAAAGCCTCCGAACTAAAAATAAATTTAAATTTTGACAAAAAGTAAGTGACAAAAAACGAACGCACATTGGTATTGCCAATAGCAGGGCTTGACATTGAAACAATCAGCAGCGGTAAATTCATCGCACAAGGAAAAATCCCTTCGTCTCGCCTCGGAGCGAGACTCCCGGTATTTTTCTGCAAACCCGATTGCGTTCCTACGATCTTGATTAACTTCATTTTAGTCGAAATTAATTTTGCAAATGTTATCTAATTAGCTAACTTTGTTTTGTGGGACAAAACTTCCTTAGAGACATATTTTATTACAAGCGTTACTTCTTGAGTTTCTATAATGAACAAACTGAAGATGTTCAAAAGAAATTCGACTGGACGCTTGAGTTGATAGCGACGATAGACCGAATACCGAAAAAGTATTTCCAGCATATGGAAGGTACAATCGGGTTATATGAAATAAGAGTAGAGGTTGGAAGCAATATATTTAGAGCTTTTGCCTTTTTTGACGAGGGTAAATTAATAGTGGTAGCTAATGGATTTCAAAAGAAATCGCAGAAAACACCTAAAAATGAAATAGAATTAGCTAAGAAAATAAAAAAGGAGTATTTAAATGAAAAAGACAAAAAATAAAAACCTGATATCGTTTGTCGATCATCTTGACAAAAAATATGGTAAACGTGGGACGGCTAAACGCGAAGCTTATGAACAAGAGTTTGAGACCTTTAAGCTTGGCGTACTAATTCAAGAAATGCGTGAAAAACAAAATTTGACGCAAGAACAACTCGCTGTAAAATGCGGTACAACTAAATCTTACATTTCGCGAATAGAGAATAATGCGAGTGATATTCGTTTGTCGACGTTGATGCGTATTATAAAACAAGGACTCGGAGGTCACTTAAAATTATCGGTTGGGTTCTAACTCATGGCACGAACAGCTAACAATCAGTTTGGCAGCTATTGGGGCCGGACATTGAAGTAATGAGCATTAGTAATGTCTATTATTTACAAACACTACGAGCAGGCCGCACTCAACCGGCAATTTAATAACCGGCTACGGGTACCCGATTATGCTAAACATTTTGAAAGATGCGAACAATGGAGCCGGCAAACTGAAAATAAATATCCGTTGGTAAAAGATATCGCTTATGGCCGGCATATCCGCGAACGATTGGATATATACCCGGCGCAAAAGTCATATTCCAAAACATTAGTATTCATTCACGGCGGCTATTGGAAAGCCGCGGAGAAAGAAAGTTTTCATTTTATAGCCGACGGGTTTCAATGCTATGATGTTACTACTGTATTGATAGAATATCCGCTGATGCCTGATGTATCAATGGATCGGTTGATCGACTCATGCCGGGCAGCAATTAATTGGGTGCGAAAAAATATTGAACAATATAATGGCGACCCCGAAGAAATATATATAGCAGGGCATAGCGCCGGGGGGCACTTAGCGACAATGCTAATGGCCGATCGCGAAAATAAAAGTGCTGCATTCAAAGGTGTTTGTGCATTGAGCGGATTATTCAATCTATTGCCGGTACAACTGTCCGAACTTAATGATAAACTTCAAATGGATGTGGCCGCGGCAGTACGTAACAGCCCGGTAAAGTTAGCCCCCGTTGTTTTATTTCCTTTACTCTTAGCGGTCGGAGCAGACGAGTCAGATGAATTTAAAGATCAAAGTACGGAACTGTACAACTGTTGGAACAAACAATTACCTGTTCAATTGCTGCAACCGTTCGGGTTAAATCATTTCTCAATTGTTGAAGCCTTTGCAGATAAAACCAATGATTTACATAAAGCGTTTTGCAGGATGATGGGCGTGTAAACTGTTTTGATATTCAAGTTGGGGGATAAGCAATTTTATTCTAAAAGAAAACTAACCGGCACTCCGGAAATCAATTATAAATCGCAGTCTTCTTATAAAAGCATCATCGATATTTGATTTTTTATTGGCAGCAAGAACGGTAAGGCCCGGGTAAGCTTCTAACTTTTGCAACAGGTACGAGACTTCAATATTGGCGAACCGGTCATGCGCATCTTTTACGCCGGTACGTTTACCAAATAGTACATCCGCTTCATCAAAAAATAATATCGAATCCTTTTCTTCAGCAGCGACAAATGCGGCGTTCAGGTTCTTTTCCGTTTCGCCAATATATTTTGAAACAACCTTTGAGAGATCAACTTTATAAACAGGTTTATCAAATTCTTTACCCAACAATGCAGCAGTTAATGTTTTGCCTGTACCGGCAGGGCCATGAAATAAAACAATACTTCCGGCTGTCTTCAATTTGGTTTTCGGATTAGCTTTTTTAACCGACGAAGCATCTTTCAACCAAGTTTTTATTTGCTGCAGTGTATCTGTATGCAGTTTCAAGTCATTCCATGACAGGTGGGTAGTAACAGGTAATAAGTGAAGTATTTTTCATACTTAAATTTAAGATGATTTTTTTGTTTTCTGTAAAGGTATTTCTGGTTATTCTCGATTTAGCTAGAACGAACAGATTTGCTGTCATAGAAATGTTGATCTGCCTTGTTAAATATTCTTTTACATTTGATGATGCAAAACCTGAAACAATACTTTTTATTAAGAGACGATGTTACTTTTCTCAACTTTGGTTCTTTTGGGGCCTGTCCGAAACCTGTTTTTGAAGTATATCAAAATTTTCAATTAGAGCTGGAACAAGAACCCGTACAGTTTATTGCCACAACCGGATTACAATATTTAGCAGCAGCCCGTGAAGCATTGGGTAATTACTTGCATTGCGATAAAGATGATATCGTGTATGTAACCAATCCATCATACGCCGTTAATGCCGTTGCTAAAAGTTTTGATCTGAAACCCGGCGATGAAATACTGACTACTGATTTGGAATATGGCGCCTGCGACAGAACCTGGGAGTACTATTGCAAAAAAGCGGGAGCTAAGTATGTAAGGCAACATATACCGCTGCCCATATCATCGAAGGAAGAATTTGTGTCAGCATTTTTTAAAGGATTAAGTAATAAAACTAAATTGGTTTTCATAAGCCATATTACCAGCAGCACGGGGCTGCGATTGCCGGTAGAAGAAATATGTGCCATAGCAAAAGAAAAAGGCATTATAACTTTTGTAGACGGGGCCCATGCACCGGGGCAAATTCATTTGAACCTAAAAGATTCACCGTTTGATTTTTATACAGGCGCCTGTCATAAATGGATGATGACACCCAAGGGCAGTTCTTTTTTATATGTAAAAAAAGAATATCAATCGATGGTAGATCCCTTGGTAATAAGCTGGGGTTATCAAGCCCGTTTTCCATCGAGCTCACAATTCTTAGATTATCACCAAACCAATGGCACCCGCGATTATTCAGCTTTTTTAACCATACCCGCAGCCATTGAATTTATGAAACTGCATAACTGGGAGCAGGTAGCAAGCCGGTTGCCGACAACTGGTACAAGCCAATGCACCGGCTTTTTGTAAACTGTTAGGCGCAACAGCGCTTTCACCTGTAACAGATGATTTTGTTTTGCAACTGTACAGTGCCGAAATAAAAACACCCGAACCTGAAAAACTGTATCGGCATTTCTTTGATGCATATAAAATTGAAATACCGGTAATGCGGCATGGCGATAAAGTGTACCTGCGTTATTCCATTAATGCTTTTAATAGTCAGCAGGACCTGGATAAATTATTTGCAGCTATAACAGATATAAAAAGTAAAACGACCTTGATTGAATAATTCGTTTTGTTCAGGAAACTGCTGAATAATTTTTTATTTTAAGCAGCTCAAAAAAATCTTTTTCCTGTATTTCTTTTATACGGCCCGGCTGTAAATCTCCCAAGGCCAGGTCTTCAATACTTACACGGATTAATCGTTTGCAACGATGGTGAATGGCCGCCATCATTTTACGTACCTGGTGATATTTACCTTCTGTCAGGCTGATGCGCAACCAGGTATAGGGAATGTTTTCCGTCATGATATACGGTGAAGCAAATGAAATCTCCGGTTGCAAAACAATATCGGCTTCGCAAATATTAGAGCTGTAATAATCGCCGCCTCTTATCCGAAAAGACACACCCTCTCTTAATAGTTGCAGCCGTTCTTCCGTTACCGCATGATTTACGAGTACTAAGTAAGTTCTCTTGTGCGGTTTTTTTGCTTCAAATAATAAACGGGTAACTTTTTTATTGGTAGTTAAAATCAATAACCCTTCTGAAAGATTATCCAACCGGCCTACAGCATGTATGCCTTCGGGAAAATCAAAATCCACATCGCCCAATAAGTTTACAGCATGGGTGCTTACAAATTGCGATACCATATTGTAAGGTTTATTAAGAATAAAATATCGGTGGGGAGATGGGGACATGGGTGGTTGAGTTCGTTATTATAACCCGAGTTGCAAAATGGGTGCAAGGAAATTATTGTAAATCACCGGTGTTCTGGGATTTTTTTTTGTTCGATCAATCCTGTTGTATAAGCCTGCTCAGGATGGTTGGGCATCTCAGGTTTTGTGTACATTAATTTTCCTTCCTCACGCAAGGGGGAAATAAATTCTCTGAGAAGGTATTTATCACTTCTTCCCAACACTGCAGACAGTTCGCTAATCTTCATCTCCTTCCGGGCGCATAAAGCAATGATTACTTCTTCCACCGCTTCTTTATTACCTGTTCGCTTCCCTAACTGTCCAATCATTTCCTGTAGTTGTTGGGGCAATTGATTTATCAACTCCTTATCAACCGGTGCACTAAGCTCAGATACTGGTGTACTAAGCTTAGGTACTGGTGCACTAAGACCGGGTACTGGTGTACTAAGGCCCGGTGCCGGGTTATTAAAACTCAAGTCGGGCACATAATAAGTAGCCCTTCCTTTTCCCTTTTGAGCCAAAAGACCTACCAGCATTTTAATTACTTACTATACTTGGACATAGTGTCCAAGTATATGTCCAAGTACCCTGCTTGAAGATGTTTTTTATGCCCTACTTGGACTTAGTGTACAACTACCTGTCCAAGTAACAGTATAACTAAAGAACTACATATTTATATTTAGGAGAATTGGTTGGCTCACCATTATCCCCAATAAGTTTTAACCCTTTCATCTTGGTTAAATGCCGTTGGGCTGTTTTGTACCCAATATCAAAATGTGCCGAATACTCTCTGGCACTAACAGCCTCTTTAGATTTTATCCATTCATATCCTTCAATTTCCTTCTCTGTCAATTCCCCCAGGTTCTTATGGCTTGTTACTTTCCTAACCGCTTTAAGCGTTCTTGGGAATGTTAATGTAAGGAATGGATTTCTGTAAGTATACTCCGGTAAAGGCAGCCCATATTTCTCATTGAGTGATTTTAATGTCCTCATACCAAAGCCTGTTTCCTCAACATAACCCATCAAGTTAAAAACATAAGCAATTATCGGATTGCGACTTATGGAAGGAGCTTTGAATGTATTCAATTGCTCCAACGAAATAGAGGGTAAGGGTGCGCCAGGACTTTTAATCACAATTTTATCATTATCTATTTCCAACGATACTTTCGCTCCTTCGTTATCAAAACTCCGGTGCACAAGACCGTTGATAATTGCCTCCCTGAGTACTTCAATTGGAAAATCAGCAACATCCGTCCTTTTAAAAGAAGAAGTGTCCTTCGATAATGGAATTACTTTCTTTAACCAGTCTTCCACCAAATCCGGAACTAACACAAGCGGTTGGTCAAAAGTTACCGGTTCAATTTTATCTGCACCATAATCTACATGGGCCTTTAATGCTGCCTGCTTGAAAGTGAGACGGGGGTTATGACCGAACAAAAGAATACCAACTCCGGTAGGTTTGTAACGGTTAGTATTTTTATCAAAAGCTAAAACTCCAAGGGTGCTTAAATAGGTTTGAAATACCGGGTCTTCAATTCTATATTTCAGTTTTGCCTCATTAATAAATTTCTGTAAAGCCTCGGTAGAAAATTCTTCAAAAGAGGCTGTAACAACAGGAAGCTCCAGAGGAGTCATTTCAATCACTTCCTCTTCCACTTTATTTTTTCTTTCAATGGCCTGTTCAATAAATTTTTTATTCTTACTCTCAATTATCTTTTGCAAATCCCTGTCAAACATGATAACGTTGGCACCATGCTTCTCAAGATGTTTAATTCCTTTTCCATCAACTGTAGGGTCGGGGTCGGCAATACCTACGTATACCGTCTTTATCCGGGCATTGGTAGTACGGCGGCAGCAAGGCACTTTGGGTGAGTTTCTTTCTACACAAGGCTCCAGTGTAGTAAACAGAATGCATTCATCTAATTTCTCTTTTTGCATTAGCCGTTCTATCAACGTATATTCTGCATGGTCGCCTTCCCGCAGTTGACCTCTGTGTGCTTTTTCTACCCGGCCATCGGGAAATAATAAAATAGCCCCCACCTTGGGCGGTACTTTACCATCCGGTCTTGGTTCATTTTTCGATTTGTTCATTTCCTCTATGGCCAGTTCCATATATTGCCTGGCATCAAAGGTTTTCTTTTTTACTGCCTTTGCCATATTAGTTTTCTTTTATTCTTCTTAATTTTCCAGTCTTTTACCCAATCACTTTATTTACCAATCCATCTATCTCTTTCATCTCCGATACCAAATGTTTTTTAATAGCCACCCTTATTCTGCCAAGGTGGATGGCACTTAGCTCTTGCTGCGGTGTATTATCTTTTACATATTGTGCGGCTTTGGTATGGCAGACTTTACTGAGTGTGGTCAATTGCTGATGCGTTTTATTGGCTTCATCTTCTTCAATGTCATGAGTTAGAATTATGTCCACATAGTGGGTTGAAAATGTTTAAACGTAAATTTAATTGAACTATACTTATTTTGCTTGTATTTGTTATAAAAATCCATTACCTCGCTATAAACTTCCTTTTCAGCTTTAATTGTTTCTGAATCACTCATAAATTTTTCAAACTCTTCCCATGAATTAAAAATTTTGAACAGCCATTCTTTATTCATATAAAAAGAATCTTTCACTGGAACGTCCTGTTTGATAAACCCGTTTAAATTACTAGGTTCTAAATGCTTTTTGAAATATTCCACAAATAGTTTTTCTGCTTGTGGCATGATAGTAAATTCGTTATTGAACTTATGATCTAACCTCAAAATTGCATTATTATGCAAGTGTCGAAATTCTGTAGTTATTTTATTGTTTGATGCGCAATACTCCTTAAAAAAACCAAAGTTGATTTCAGACAACTCATTGTAAGTTAGTATAAATTCTGTGGGGTTGATAATCAACTTCGCTATTAAACTACTCTCATATAAAGGCGGTTTGGGTGCTCTTTCAAATAATGCAGTAATAAATTTTTGATAATCATTCTTATCATGATAAATTTTTAATACATCCCCCGCAGTAGGGTATAGTAAATTTTTTATTACTACCGAGTAATCTAAAAAATGTGAATTACTAGTATCTTCTTTTACTTGATATCGACCAATTTCAAAAAGTATGTTTATATGATTTTCAAATTCAAGTATTGATGAAAATTCATGAACTTTATCTAATCGGTCTATTAACGCAGAGTATTTATTCATATCTATCCATTCAAAAATCTTTTGTTTGTACGTTTCAAAATCTTTTCTCCTAAATTCCTCGAACTCTTTTGCAGAAATGTCCCCTTCATAAAGACTAAAAGCGAAATATTTATGGAAATTTACCCGATAAGCAAATGACTTATATAAATCCACATCTTCTCCTTGCTTATTAATTTTCTTTACTTTAAGCAAAGTATCTACAAGATGAGTGATTAAATTTTTATCATACTCTGTTAAGTCTAAGTCTTCTTGATTATCCTGTAAGTACTTTTTAAAGCTTGTAACTATGTCTCCTTCATCAGGGTCAGCTTGATTGTTTGGATCAAGCTGAAACATTCTCCTCCGCGATAATGAATCTTCACTTTCCCATGCTTCGTTTGCAGTCTTATATTCATAAGTTTCATTATCGCTTTTTAAAGTGAAGAAAAGGTATCGATTATTTATCAAGGCTTCATAAACTCTTGGGAATTCCAGCTTCAAAAGTTGGAGAAGGTAAAAATCATAGAAGAAAACTTCTTCCTTTATAGTTTCAATCTCAAAAAGCAACGAGTTAACAAGTCGAATAACATCTCTATATGTTTTAACAATCTCATTTGTAAAATTTACACTGAGGTACTCTCGTGAATCAACTACTCTTTCTATTTGTTTGTGAAATTTCGATTCCAATCCCTCCTTCAACAAATTTTTAATTTCAGTTCGTAGAACCCCATGTTCATACATAGGCAATGTGAATTCAAACTGGAATATTTTTTCTAAAAAAGATTTAAAATTGTATTCATTAAAATCATTTATCGCAGTAAGTACATATCCTTTGTCATAAGAAACGACATAAACAACATTATTGAAATTTGCAGTATTTCTAATGATTTTCAGTACTTCAATAATTTTTTTTTATCTAACCTGTCCAAATCATCAATAAAGATGATTATTTGCTTTCTTATTTTTTTTATTGAATTATTAATCGATTCATATACTTCATTTTTGTTTTTTTCCTCAAAGAATAATTCTGAGAATATCTCTGTAGATTTTGTTATTAGGTTTTCTTCAATTTTAGTCAATGATTTTGCATACTTTGTAATAGTTGTTGAAAGTTCAGGATTATGTGGTTTAAGTTCAGAAATTAATAATTCAAAAAAATCTTCAATAATTTTTAAAGCAGAAGAACTTCGCCAAGGGTTAAAGTCTATAACTATCCTGTTATTCCCATCAATATGTTCTTTTATCATGTTGGTAAATGAAGTCTTACCTGATCCCCAAGAACCATTTATTCCAATTGCTAAAGAACCCGCTTCTTCAACTTTTAATTTAGATTGGATTTTCCTGGCGATTTTTTTGGCAAACCCTTTTCTCCCAAACTTATCGTCATTTGCAATATCAATAGGCTTATCTAATAGAAAAGGAGAATCTCTATAAACAGGCTCTTTATTATTCTTTCCCCAACTCCAAACCTTAAGTATTAGCAAACATCCAAAAAGGAGAAAAAAGTAGTCTATATATTTTAATCCGGGAATCCAATAATAAGATTCGAAAGAATATTTACTTGAAAATATTCTGCAATAAAAAAATAGTATGAATAAAAAAAGGCTAAAAAAGAAAATAGAATTTGCGATTCTCCTCTTTGTAAAAATTAAATACCCCGTTATAATCAGTGAGAATGCAATTAACCCCAAAATAACTATATCAATCAACCAATGCGACTTAATTTTGCTAAATACACCACTAACAGCTTTTTGATTATAGAAATCCCAAATGCTGTCCCGAAAGAGTATAAAGAATACAAATAAGCCAATTAAGAGAATACTCCTTCCATTGATTAATTTATCAAGCCATATTACTTTTTTAGTTTCCAATTTATAGTCTTGTTTTATTTCTTAAATTTCAATTCTTTGGATTTTGATACATTCTAAATAGATTCCGCTACAAAGTAAGGAATAAAATAAACTTCCTATGCTAATTCCCTTCTTCCATTTCCCCATTTGCTCTCATTAATGTACATTAGCGGCAATGCAAAAGCCGTTGTATATATGGGTACTCTCTCCGCAATTGGAAACCGCCGATCCGAACCCGGATTATTATTATGATTTTAAACAAAGTATTTAGCGGTACGCTATTCATCATTCAATCCGTCAAGCATAGCCGCCATGCGGCTGCCGGTCTTTTAGCTAAAATAGATTTTATCTGTTTGGTCGTTGAAGTATGCGCTGTCAGTATCATTTTTATTTTTCTTCCGGCTACTCTTGCCGATACCAATTGCAGGTAATTATTGTCAGCGGTATCGTACAATTCCATTGCATCCATGTATTCTGAATAAATTTCATCGGCATGTAATTCAAAATATACTTTCAGCAGATGTTCAATATCTGTAATATCTTTCGTTCGCGAAGGATTGTCATTATTAGCAATCAGCTTCAGTATAATTAATCCTTCGGGTGTACATACATTCAATGAAAGGTCTTCGGCCACTTTAATGGTTTCTGTAAACGGATATACTTCTCTAAAGCCCGTCATATCCATTACCAGCAATGTATGCCGGTTGAGCCGCAGTTCCCTGTCCGCATTCTCTATTTCGCCAAATGGCAACAGGTCGACTTCTATTCCCTCTTTATAAATCAGCTTGACGGAATTGTATACACTTTCTTCAAAATACCCCGTGGCTAACAATGCATCTTTAATAGCGTAGAATTGTTCTTCGTCATTCAACATCACGGCAATATCTATGTCTTTGGTTTTTCGCAGGGCTGCAGTTCCTTTTGCTGCAGACAATTGTATATCTCTTGCTGCGGCACCTACCAGGAAAAAGTCAATATTAAACTCGCGGAATACCGTTTCCATAGCTTTCAGCATTTCGGCCACCGAAGGATGTAATATGTCAATAGGTTCAGCCAAGGTATTTTTGTTTTATGCGTTCCGCGGTTTCCCTGTTCCTGCTATCGAGGCTTGTTATCAACTCCGCATAGGCCAATAAGGGAGGAACCGTTTTATATTTATTGTTTTCGAATAATCCGGTGTCCCAAAATAATTCCATCAGCTCCACCTTCCCTTCCGGATCCGGAACCAAGCGGAGTTCTTTCATAATGGTTGTTTTGGTTTCCCGGATATATATAGTAAGAATTTCGGGTTGCAAAAAATCAGTCAGCAATTCACCGGCTGCTTCACCACCCCAGCAAATATTAGTTGCCGGCAAGCTTTTCCTGTTCTTCCAATCATTATTGTTTAAAAACCTGAATCTTCCCAACTTCAGTTTGGGTTTCAGTACAGCATTAAATAATTCAACCCATTTATTTTGCAGTTGCTCTTTGTTTTCTATGAATAATATCCTTTTCTTATTCTTTATTCCTTCTTTAACAAAGCCTTCCTGTTTCAGCTCTTCTATAAATGTACCGATATTGCCCAGCGCTATGTTGGTTGCAGCAGCAATAGCCCTGTAAGGTTGATTTAATAAATCAGGGTTTACCAAAATCCCAAAAAGAAATTTGAGACCGGCTTGTTTCCATAATTTTCCTTCCCTTGGCAGCCGTTGTTTTGTTACCGTTTTATCGTTTATATAAAAGAACAAACCGTCTTTCTGTATAAAACAATTCCCTGCAGTTTCCAGGTAATTAATATTTTTATTTTTCAGTTCTTCTTTAACGGGTTTTGGAATATACCGGCATACCAATAACCACTCTCGGGGGTTTTGTTTTACAAGATTATGAATGCCGTGTATATTTTGTTCGCGAATTTCATTTTTAATCTCTACCCAAAACCGCGTTTTTTGTTTGCCGAGCCGGAGTTCTGCAGCAGCATCCGCCTTGTTTAGCGGCTTTTTAGCCGGCAATTCCTGCAGCACCGCGCCTGTTATGGCGTTAAACTGCCTGATGGCCTGTTGCAGTATTTCTTTTTCTTTCATTGTTCAGTTTTATTATATCGTTCATGATTCATGAACAAACAAATTTATTGAACATTAAGGAGACGGGCAAACAAAACCCTGATTATTTTATAATCAGCCCGGCGGCAGTAAAAGTTTTTTGTCAATTAAAATTTGAATGTTTTAGCTATAACCTTCTTCCATTTCCTCATTTGCATTCATTAGTGTACATTAGCGGCAATGCAAAAGCCGTTGTATATATGGGTACTCTCGCCGCAGTTGGAAACCGCCGATCCGAACCTGGATTACTATTATGATTTTAAACAAAGCATTGATGAATATACAAGAGCTTTTGAAGTGCTGAACCTGCAATGGAAATGGCAACCGGTTACTACCGGTAATTATAAAGAAGTCATTGACGGTATTGCTGCTGCATCTGAAAATTTTTTTCCGGTGGTGCTTAATCTTTGCGACGGTGATGAAGTAAACGGTACGCCGGGCATTTCCGTTATTCATTATTTGGAAGAAAAAAAATTATGTTATACCGGCGCCGATGCCAATTACTATCATCTCACTACTTCTAAAATCGTAATGAAGCAGGCTTTTGATAAACACGGTGTAGCCAATGCAGCTTGGGTAGGTATTACTGCAGCAGATGAAAACATTGCAGGCATTTTTGAAAAAGTAGGTCGTCCTTTAATAGCCAAGCCTGCTGTAAGCGGCGGTAGCATGGGATTGGGTGTAAAAAATGTAGTAAGCACCGAAGAAGAATTGAAAGCCATCATTACCGAAATGTATAAAGGCTATCGCGGTTGGGATTTTGTTTTCGGCGGCATCGTAGCCGAACAGTTTATTGCAGGACCCGAATACACGGTACTCATCATCGGTTCGCACAAACAACCCGGCAAAGCCATTATCTATCCGCCCATCGAACGGATTTTTCATGAAGGATTACCCGAGACGGAAAAAATTTTAAGCTACGATCGTCTTTGGGAAATGTATGAAAATGAAAAACCCATTGGTGATAATGAATTTTTATACAACTATCATAAACCCGATGCCGCATTGGTAGATGCCATCAATAAATTGAGTTGGGATGCTTATTGCGCCGTGGGCGGTACCGGTTACGGTCGTATTGATGTGCGTATGGATAAAGCAACCGGTAAATTATATATACTGGAAGTAAATGCGCAATGCGGATTGAGTGAAGATGAAAATTATACTTCCATCGGCGCTATACTCCGCTTAAGCAATCGCACCTATGCCGATATGACTATGGAAATAATTAATGATGCATTGGAGAGACATAAAACCCCCAAGCCCCCATCCCATTCCTGAACCCACCCCTTGGAATATTTCTTTGTACGAAACTACTTTTGCCCCTCCAAAGGAGGGGATGTAGAAGTTCGTAATTGGAGATGAGTGAAAAAATGTGTTGAAATATTAGATATTGATAATATAGTCATCCTTTATTTACTTTTAAACAGAAAGATTGTTCATCCCCTCCTTTGGAGGGGCGAAAGAAATTACTAATAGAAAAAAGTTGATGGGGGTGGGTTAATATCCCCGATTTTGGGGAGAGCGTTTTTACAATTAAAATTTGCCAATTTATTTTTTTATCCAATCTTTGCACCTTCAATTCTACGAATTATGAAGCTCGCAATAATGTCTTTATCCTTTTGTTAATAAAGACAATTTAATTTCCCTTTTCTTTTTACGGCACTGCCGTTCATCTTTTATTTTTTAATTTCATATTTCATTCATCATGACGAATAATACTATTTATACAAATAAGCTATCGCATTTTTTCGCACTTTTAAAACAATCACTTCGCGGCGGCGAACATGATTATACACAGGGCAGCATTCGCAGCGCTATTGTACTGCTCGCTGTTCCTATGATATTAGAGTTAAGTCTTGAAAGCGTATTTGCGGTAGTAGATATGTTTTTCGTGGGCAAGTTGGGCGAAAACGCTATTGCTACGGTAGGGCTTACGGAATCTGTTATCGCATTGGTGTATTCCGCAGCTATCGGGTTAAGTACGGCGGCTACTGCTATGGTAGCTCGGCGCATCGGAGAAAAAAATCCTGAAGCGGCATCCAAAGCCGGTGCGCAAGTAATTATTATTTCATTAATTGTTACCGTTGTTATCAGCATTGCGGGTATTATATATGCACCGGATATTTTAAAACTGATGGGCGCCAAACCCGATGTAATAAGAGACGGTACCGGCTTTGCACGCATTATGCTTGGCGGCAGCGTCGTTATTATTTTATTATTTCTGATAAACGGAATTTTTCGCGGTGCGGGTAATGCGGCCATCGCTATGAAAAGTTTATGGCTCGCCAGTTTGATCAATATTTTTTTATGTCCCATGTTGATAAATGGTATACGGTCCTTTTCCCAAATTGGGATTGGAAGGCGCCGCTATTGCCACAACCATCGGCAGAGGCATCGGTGTTTTATATCAATGTTATTTCCTGGTAAAAGGAAAAGGAATGCTGGATATGAAGGCGTCGTATTTTAATTGGGATTCGACGATCATAAAATCATTAATAAAAATTGCGTGGCCTGCTACCTTACAATTTTTAATTGCATCGGGCAGTTGGATTGTATTGGCAAGATTAGTTGCTGAAACCGGCGGTACTACGGCATCAGCCGGTTACCAGGTAGCTATTCGCAATGTGGTGTTTTTTATTTTACCTGCTTGGGGCTTAAGCAATGCGGCGGCCACATTGGTGGGGCAAAATTTAGGGGCAGGTCAACCGGGCCGTGCGGAGAAAAGTGTATTACTTTGTACAAAATACAATGTATATTTTATGGCACTTGTTACAATACTGTTTGTAGTTTTTCCAACTGCTATCATCAGCATTTTTACAAAAGATAAAGCGGTGATAGGTTTTGGTGCAGAGTCATTACAAATAATCGGTGCCGGTTATATTTTTTACGGTATCGGTATGGTAATGATGCAGGCCTTGAATGGTGCCGGCGATACAAGAACACCGACGGTTATTAATTTTATTTGTTTTTGGCTTTTTCAAATTCCGTTGGCATACTTATTGGCCAAAGGGTTTAACATGGGACCCACCGGGGCATTCATCGGTATACCCGTGGCAGAAACAGCTATTGCCTTAGTAGCGTTTTACTATTTTAAAAAAGGGAAATGGAAAAAAGTAAAAGTGTAGACCTGTTTCACGCAAAGACGCAGAAGAGTTGAGTTGGACCGTATATAAACCCACCCCTTTTGAATATTTTCTTATAAGAAGTTGTTTTAGCCCCTCCGTCGGAGGGGAGGAACAGATCAAGAATTGTAATGCAATACTTTTCAAAAACACCAACCCATGCTTATAAAAACTTACAAACCCGTTTTAGTTGTTGTTATTTTACTGTCCCTCTTTCTTTCGTGCAAAAAAGACAAAACACTAACACCGCCACCACCGCCGGGCATAGTAATAAAACCGCCGCCCGCATTTGGTTATTATGTCGTTGGTTATTTTCCATCGTACAGAAATATAGCCGATGTGCCCGATGTAAAGTTCAGGATGTGTAATGTAATCAACTATGCTTTTTTTGGTGTAGATGCCGCGGGATTGCTTACCGTTAACAGTCCCGCTACATTAACCGCCGTACTTACTAAAGCAAGAGCCAATAATGCAAAAGTATTTGTAAGTATAAATGACGGTAGCGGCGACGGTAAAACCAATTTTAAAAATATGGCTGCTACCGCATCGGGCAGATTAAATTTTATTAATGATGTAACGGCTAAAGTAAAACAATACGGCTTTGACGGTGTAGATATAGATTGGGAATTCCCGTCCACCACCGACGGTACCGACGCTACATTTACTTTATTGATGAAACAACTTTCCGATTCATTGCATCGTGATGCGAAATATTATTTAACAGCCGCTATTACTGCCGGTAAATATGCAGGCGGTATACGCGATGCCGTACGCAGCGAAATTTTTCAGTATGTAGATTGGTTTAATGTAATGGCTTACGATGATTTTAATACTACCGTCCCATACAAACATCACAGCGATTTTGCATTGGCAACCACTTGTTTAAATTATTGGCTCACTACCCGCAGTTTGCCCAAAGAAAAATGCGTATTGGGTTTACCGGCATACGGCCGTGCATCGGGCATTACACAAAGCGGAACGATATTGACGTATAAAAATATTTTAGCGCAGGGCGGCAATCCACAATATGATTCAGCAAAAGTGTCGTCGGGCAGTTTTATTAATTATACTATTTATTACAACGGGCAATACACGGTGAAACGAAAAGCTAAACTGGCTAAAGATATAGCCAACGGTGTAATGATGTGGGAAAAATGGCAGGATGCAGCGGATGGCAATTCATTGTTGAAAGCAGCTTGCGATACTGTTGGTAGGGTCTATTAGTGTGTGTTATTAAGCATTAATAGGCACCGGGCAATATGCAACGGGCAAAGATAAATCGTTGATGGTTTTCTTTGGCTTTCTGTTTTTTTAGTAAGTACATCTTGATAAAAAGTGCGTCGTCTTTAGTTTTCATTTAAATTGCAATAAAATAATTTCATCTTTAAAAAAATAAACAATGATAACGACTACAACAAATAATATTGACGGTAAAACAATTGATCAATACCTCGGTGTCATTTCCGCCGAAGTAATATTGGGCGCCAATGTATTTAAAGATATCATGGGTGGTCTGCGTGATTTTTTTGGCGGACGCAGCGGCACTTACGAAAAAGTGTTGATAGAAGCCAAGGAAGCTGCCATGCGTGAATTGGTAGAAAGAGCGCAGGCGCTTGGCGCCAATGCCGTAGTGGGTATCGATCTTGATTTTGAAACCGTAGGCAGCGGCGGCAGTATGCTGATGGTAATTGCCAGCGGTACCGCCGTAAGAGTAAATTAATACCGAATCGCTACGTAAAATAGCCTAATTCGATATTAACTCAGGCTCTCGGTATTATACAAATTCCTAAGACTAAATCATAAATCAATTTGGTATAACCCCTCATCATACTAATTAATACTAAAGCATACTGATTACACTATCAGAATGCTTGTTTATTTTTACAAATAAAAAATAATGGAAGAACTGCCTGCACCTGATCCGCAATTACTGCTGCAATTGGTACAAACCAAAATGCCTTTTGGTAAATACAAAGACCGGTTGATCTGCGATCTGCCTGTTTCGTATTTGGAGTGGTTCAACAGGAAAGGGTTTCCGAAAGGTAAATTGGGCATGCAGTTGCAAACCATGTACGAAATTCAGGTAAATGGCCTGGGCTATTTATTAAATCCGCTAAAAAAACAATAAGTCAGTTCATGAAAAAAATATACCATCTCGGTAATTGCACCACCTGCCAAGCTATTATTAAAGAAACAAAAATAGGTAACGCAGGTTTTGACATGCAGGATATTAAGTTTGAAAAAATAACGCCGGCGCAAATTGATACAATGAAAAAGATGGCGGGCAGCTATGAAGCACTCTTCAGCAGAAGGGCTATAAAGTATAAAGAAATGGGATTAAAAGATAAGCCGCTCACGGAAAAAGATTATCGCCAATTGATACTGGACGAATACACATTTTTAAAAAGACCCGTTGTAATAATAAACGACAAAATATTCATCGGCAGCGAAAAGAAAAATGTGGCGGCGTTGAAAAAGGCCGTTTAAGCCGCAACCGCCCATCATTATTTACAATAATTAACCTTCATTAACCCGATGCTATGCTTTGTGCGAATATCTTCGTAGCGCAAAACCAATCGGTCCATGAAGTATATTTTTACACTTATTTTTTTTCTCTTGTCTTTTGTCGTAGCCCATGCGCAAAAAAACAACACGGTAAAAGGTTTTGCTTTTGATACACTAGCAAAACAGCCGGTAGCTTTTGCAACCGTTACCCTGTTACTGAAAAAAGATTCCTCCCTTATTAATTTTACCATGACCGATGAGAAAGGCGCTGTTTGAATTAAGAAACGTTCCGGACGGTGAATACAGGATACTGATTACACATACCAACTACCGCAACTCCAATACTATTTTTACCGCCGGTGATGATAACAAGGCAATTGATATTGGTAATATAGTAATGAACGACGTGCACAAAACGCTGAGCGAAGTAATTGTAACAAGCGAAGCACCGCCCGTTACATTAGTTGGAGATACCGTACAGTACAATGCCGGTTCATTTAAAGTACAACCCAATGCATCCGTAGAACAATTATTAAAAAAATTGCCGGGTGTAAAAGTAGAAAAAGACGGTACTGTAAAAGCACAGGGCGAAACGGTGAATAAAGTATTGGTAGACGGTAAAGAATTTTTTGGTAATGATCCGAAAATCGCTACAAAAAACTTACCCGCCGATATGGTGGACAAAGTACAGGTATATGATAAGCAAAGCGACCAGGCGCAACTTACCGGTTTTGATGACGGCAACAGCGAAAAAACCATTAACCTGAAATTGAAAAAAGACAAAAAGAAAGGAAAGTTTGGAAAAGTAATGGCGGGCTGCCGGCACCAATGAACGCTACGAAGGAAGATTTAATGTAAACTCATTTAAAGGCGCAAGACAAATGAGCGCCATCGGTATGGGAAACAATACAAATACCGAAGGTTTTTCTTTTATGGATATGATGAATTTCACCGGCGAACTGAGCCGTATGATGCGCGGCGGCGGTGGCGGCGGCAACATAAATATTAATATCAGCAATGACGGACCCGGCGCTTCAAACAATACCGGTATCAATACCAATTGGGCGGGTGGTTTTAATTACAATAATATTATCGGTAAAAAAACAGATTTGCAGAGTAATTATTTTTACAGTCGTTATAACCCCAACCTGCAAAGCAGCATACAGCGTCAGTATTTTTTACCCGACTCTTCTTATTTCTACAACCAATCGGGCTACAGCAATAATATAAATAACAGTCACCGTCTCAATTTTACTGTAGAGCATATTATTGATTCGTTTAATTCCATAAAATTTACACCGAGTATCGGTTTGCAAAAAACAAACAACCGGAGTTTCAGTAATTATATTACCCAATCGGATGACGGCATAAAAAATAATGACGGTTTCAGTAATAACAGCTCAAACGGCGATGGTTATAACCTGCGCAATGATTTTATTTTCAGAAAAAAATTCAGGGCTAAAAAAGGAAGAACCTTTTCGTTAAACTTGCAAACCACCGCCAACCAAAGCACCGGCGAAAGTGAACTGGAGTCCATCAACCGTTTTTATACACCCGGCGGCTCGCTGCAGCGCATAGATTCTTTTAACCAGCGCAGCAACAATGAAGCTGCATTATTCGGATATACTGCAAGAGCAGCTTATACCGAGCCTGTTTTTAAGCGTTCGCTAATTGAATTCAGTATAGCCAAAAGCAATACAAAAAACACATCGGATAAAACTACGCTTGACTATAATAAACTTACCGGCAAATTTGACAAACCGAATAACCTGCTCACCAATAATTTTGAAAACCGGTTCGGCTACAATAATGCCGGGCTCAGGTTTCGTACGCAAAAGAAAAAATACAACTATTCTTTCGGCGCTATTTTACAACAAGCCGGTTTGGAAGGCAAAGTACTTAATACCGGGAAAGATTCCGTAATCAAAAAAACTTTTACCAACCTGTTGCCCAATGCAAGGCTTCAATACAATTTTACAAAATTTAAAAACCTGGCGGTTAATTATACTGCAAGCACCAATCAACCGACCATAGCCCAATTACAACCCGTACCCGATATCAGTAATCCATTGAACATAAAAGAAGGTAATCCGGATTTAAAACAGGAATACAGGAATACCTTAAATATGAATTTCATGGCTGTTAATCCTTTCAGGAATAAAAATCTTTTCGGGCAGGTAAGCTTTACACAAACACAAAATAAAATTGTAAACGACATTACTGATATTGGCGGTATAAAAACAACAAAGCCGGTAAATGTAAGCGGTATCTACACAATTGCGGGCAATATTGACGGCGGTCTGCCGTTGCGCTTTTTAAAAGGAACAATCAATATGGGTACTACTGTAACTTATAATCGTAACAAACAAATCATTAACGGTGTATTGAATAATATAAATAATACCGGACGCGGACACAGTATAATGATTGAAAGTAACCCTTCGGAAAAATTAAATCTTTCCTTTAATGCGGGTGTAAGCAATACCAAGACTGCGTATTCATTGCAGCCTGCGCTTAATACAAAATACAATACTTACCGGTTGGGTACCGATATAAATTGGGAACTGCCAAAAGGGGTTTTCTTTGCTACTGATTTTAATTACACTATCAATAAAACAAGCGGCAACGAAAGAGCAAGTAATTTCAATACCAATATTCCTTTCTGGAACGCATCAATCAGTAAACAGTTGTTGAAATTTAATCGCGGCGAATTAAAATTTTCCGTCAATGATCTGCTCAACCAGAATATAGGAATCAGCCGCAGCAGCAATCAGAATTATATTGAAGACAATCAAACCAATAACCTGCGTCGTTTCTTTTTATTGAGTTTTACATACAGTTTAACCAAAACGGGGTTAACGAATAATGGCGGCGGTCACGGCGGCAATATGAGGATTATTACAAGGTAATTTTTTGTAAAACATAAATAAAGTTTGCAGGGTTGGCGAAAACGAAAAGTACACGGTAGCTTGTAACTTGCTGATTGCCCATTGCAAATTGACAAAGCGTTGCTTACATGGCATTCATTACCGGCAAGTAAACAGAAACCGCCGTTCCTTTTCCGGCAGTACTTTCTATATTAATATAACCGTTACATTTCTCTATCAATTCTCTGCAAATGATAAGTCCGAGCCCGGTACCTTTTTCGTTTTGAGTTCCGTAAGAAGTATAAAAACTGTTGCTGTTTATTTTTTTAATAGACTCTTCGTTCATCCCCACGCCGGTATCGATAACTTTTAAAACATAGGCGTTTTTTTCCTGTATTCCGTTAATCGTTATTTTATCTTCATTGCCGGAAAACTTAATGGCATTGGAAACCAGGTTTCGCAATACAATTTCCAAAATATACTTATCGCCGTAAATTTTTGTGTCGCTCAATTGGTTTTCTATCCGCACTCCTTTTTTCTTCGCTTTATCATTCAGCGAATTTTTTATACGCGACGCCAACTCACCTACATCCATTTGCTCCGTTACCACTTCCGCTTCACGTATTTGCATTTTGGCCCAGTAAAGTAAATTCTCAAAAAGATCCGATGTTTTTCTTAGCTCATTTTTTAATTCAGGCAATACTTCCACCAGCGAAGCAATCATTTCTTCGGGGTTGCCTTCATGTTCAAATAACAGTTGCAAACCCTGTATGGGCGTATTCAGGTCGTGGCTTATTATGGAGAATACCTTGTCTTTAATCTTATTGGTCTCTTCCAGCCGGGTTGCCTGTGCAGCCAATTGCTCATTACGCTCCTCTATCTCACTTTTCTGTTTCTTTATTTTTTCGCGGTAATGCCAAAGTTGGTCTTTAATGGAATAAAGGGTTAAAAAAGTTAATCCCACGGAGCCGATAAAGCTTATCAATTCAAGATACAAATCATGGACGTGTTTATCGTTATGCTGCTGCGCTTCGACAATAAAACTGAATATAAAAAAAGCAGCAGCCAAAATAAAAGCGGGAATAATTTTTCTTTTGCGGTTTAAAAAGAAAAAAGGGTAGATCATATAAGGGATTAAGTAAAACAAAACGCCCCGGTCCTGTATTACCAGGTAAATACAAAACAAGAGTGCGGGTAAAACCAAAAATGAAAAATAGATTGTTACTGCATATTTCCTGAAATACATCATTACAATCATGGCAGTACATGCAACCGTAGGCAATACATTAACTAAGATTTCAAAATCAGAATATGTTTTCGGTGAAATAAAAAGCAGGTATAACAGTCTTAATATACTTACACAAAGACCAAAAAAATTAACATAATTAAACACTATACCCTTGGTCTTTTCGTATGGTTTAAGATCAGGCGTAAGACCTAAATGTCCTATCTTTCGCCAAAGCGATTTTCCGATTGGGGTGTCAGTTAGGTTGTTTGTCATTACCTGTTAAAGGAAAAATGGTTATCATAAAATGATACGCTAACTTATCGCTTTCCGGTTGCTTTTACAAGAATCAGCAGTATTATTTAAAACAATAACCAAAAATAAGTATTCTTGAATTGATCCCGGTTATGTTGCCTAAAGGCTATCGTATGTTCGTTTACTCAACAATTCGAAGCTTCGCATAATTGAGCATTATCTTTTTTTCTCCGTTATGCTCAAAGTTTACAGTAGCAATCGGGTTGTGTGCGGCTCCTTCCATCTTCATTACTTCGCCAAAACCAAATTTTTGGTGCTCTACTTTTTGCCCCGCCTGTAAACTACTTGTATCGCTTGCCGCAAAATCTTCAGACGGTTTATGCTCCACCACTTTTTGCGTAGCCGCCTTGGGAGCAATATAAGATGGAACAGATGATGTTTTCTTTCCGGGTGGCGGACCGTATCTTTTTTCCGCTTCGTTTGCCACACCGCGTGAAGAACCAAAACCTCCGCCATTCATTCTTTCATACGCGGAGTTACCAAAACCATACGCCGTTTGATTTTTTATACCGCCGCCGGCAAAACTCCGATCCAAATATTCTTCCGGTATTTCACCAATAAAACGGCTCGGTTCATTTTGTACCAAACTTCCAAACTTGTATCGTGTATTGGCATACGTAACCCAAAGTTTTTTCTTGGCCCGGGTTATCACTACATAAAATAATCTTCTTTCTTCTTCCAGCTCTTCTCTTGTATTAATGCTCATGGCATTGGGAAAAAGCATTTCTTCCAATCCCGCTGCAAACACGCAACTAAACTCCAAACCCTTGGCGGCATGTATCGTCATTAGTTTTACCGTATCTGCATCCGGATCTTTATTATCCGCATCGGTAAGCAAAGTAATTTGCTGCAAATAAGCGCTTAACCCCTTGTCACCCACTTCACCGTCTTCTTCATTCTGCGGAGTTTCGGTAAATTCTTTTATTGAATTTAATAGCTCCTGTATATTATCGTATCGCTGTACGCCTTCCGTACTTTTATCATTAAATAATTCTTTTACCAAATTGGTTTGCTTGCCCACATGAAACGCCACTTCGTATGCATTCTTTGTTTTCAGCATTGAGGCAAAACTTTTTATCATAGTCACAAAATCATCTATAGCCTGTAATGTACCGGCTTTGTACCCAAACTGACCGGCCTTTTCCATTACCTGCCACATACTTATATTGTTTTCATTGGCATGCAGTATCAGTTTGTCAATCGTTGTTTTGCCAATACCTCTCACCGGGTAATTAATAACGCGTTTCAACGCTTCTTCGTCCTGCGGGTTTACAATCAATCGCAGGTAAGCTACAATATCTTTTATCTCTTTGCGGGTGTAAAAACTTATACCGCCGTAAATTGTATATGCAATGCCCATTCTGCGCAGCGATTCTTCAAAAGAACGGCTTTGCGCATTAGTTCGATAGAGTATGGCAAAATCTTTATTTGAAAAATGATTGCGTAGTTTTTGCTCCTGTATAGTATCTGCGGTAAATTTCCCCTCATCGTTATCGGAGCTTGTTCGTACTAATTTTATTTTTTCGCCCTCTGCATTATCGGTAAACAAATTTTTCTCAATCTGTCCCTTGTTGTTTTTAATTATTTCGTTGGCTACATGAATAATGTTTTTTGTGCTGCGGTAGTTCTGCTCCAGCTTTATCACTTTTACTTCGTCATAGTCTTTTTGAAACTGCAAAATATTTTGTATGGTAGCTCCCCTAAAGCTGTAAATGCTCTGCGCATCATCTCCCACCACGCATACATTTTCGTGCATGGCGCCTAATAGCTTTATTATCTCGTACTGCGCGGGGTTGGTATCCTGGTATTCATCTATTAAAATGTATTTAAACTTACGTTGGTACTTACTCAAACTTTCAGGAAAGGTTTTCAGCAGTTCATAAAATTTCAACAATAAATCATCAAAATCCATAGCGCCGTTTTTAAAACAACGCTTTACATATGCATCATAAATTTGTGCTATAGCCGGACGGTTACTGCGCATGTCTTCCTGCTGCAGGTAATAATCATTGGCATATTGTTCGGGGCTTACCAATGCATTTTTAGCCGATGAAATTCTGTTGTAAACCGTATTTGGTTTATAGTGTTTATCATCCAGGTTCAATTCATTGATAACTGTTTTTACCACACTCTTTGCATCATCCGTATCGTAAATGGTAAAACTGTTGGGATAACCTAAGCGATGCGCTTCGCTTCTCAGTATTCTTGCAAATACGCTGTGAAAAGTACCGATGTATAAATTTCTCGCTTCACTGTTACCAAGAATTTTTTCTACCCGCTCCTTCATTTCCTTGGCCGCCTTATTGGTAAATGTTAGCGCCAGTATATTGAACGCATCAATACCGTGTGCAGACATCAGGTGCGCCACTTTGGTGGTAAGCACTTTTGTTTTGCCGCTGCCGGCGCCGGCCACTATCATCAGCGGGCCGTTGGTATGCAGCACCGCTTCCTTTTGCCGTTCATTCAAATCATTTAAATAATCTAACATGCTGCGAAATTACAGCTTGCAGGCGGGATAAAATCCTTTGTGAAGAATCTGATGGAAAGAAAATTTAATATCAGCCCGGTCAATAAAAAGACTGATTTTTAAAAATAGTTGAGTCAGGTAATTAGTAAATTATTTTACGAACCACGCTGCGAACCGCCGGTAAGCTTGGTATTGCGTGTAGCGGCTTTGCTGTTGGTTTTTACTTTATTACTTTGAAAGCCCGCTTTATTAGCCGATTGAGTACCTTTCTTTTTGTCCTTATTCTTGTTATTGTTAAGTAACGACATATAAATAATTTAACGAGTTAAAAATTCGATCAGCAATTTAGTGAATTTTTTTGGCTTATTCATCGAATCAATGCTGCAAAAACCAACCTCCTGCAAAATCTTTACTATCCTTTTTTCACAAGTATTTTCTCCAATATTTTTTTTGCCGTAGCTTCTATGGCGGGCACCGCTACTGAATTTCCAAATTGTTTGTACGATTGCGCATTAGCCACAATTTGCTGAAATTGAAATGCCGCGGGAAACCCCTGCAAGGCGGCGCATTCAGCGGGTGTCAGTCTTCGGATACCTTCTCTATTTATCTCACCTTTTATTTTAGTAGTGGGTTTAAAATTTTTCAATCGTTTATCAATTACTAAATTTCTTTCACGACCCATACCGCCTACTACAATGGCATTGGCTACACCGTCTCTTTTTAAAATCTCGTATCCAAAACCATTCCCTTTGCTCGCATGACGTGCTTTATGCTTCACCAGTGTTTGCCAGTATTGGTTGGACATATAATATCTTGCATCCACCGCTTCTTTTTCTAAAATATCTTCCAGCACTTTGGTTATTTTATCCGACTTCGGGTAGTTAAACGAATTGATTTTTAAATCTTTTCTGAATCCAACAATGAAAACCCGCTCACGGTTTTGCGGTACGCCAAAATATTTTGCATTTATCACTTCGGGGTCGGGTACAAAATAGCCTAAGTCTTCTCTGAGTACATTTAAAATAGTGCTTAGTGTCCGGCCGCCATTATGATTGTGCAAGCCCTTTACATTTTCCAGGAAAATAGCTTGGGGTTTATGATGGTGAATGATTTCTGCCACATCATAAAACAATGTGCCGCGGGTATCATTAAAACCGCCGCGTTTGCCGGCTATAGAAAATGCCTGGCAGGGAAAACCACCGCAGAGTAAATCAAATTTCCGGGGTATTTGTTTTTTTGTCTCTTCTTTGGTTATATCGCCGTAGGGTCTTTCACCAAAATTGTATTCATACACGTCTTGCGAATATTTATCCCACTCCGATGAAAAAACACATTCGCCGCCCAGGTTTTGCAAAGCAATACGAAAGCCGCCGATGCCGGCAAACAAATCAATAAACGTAAATTTAGTTTTTCCTTTTGTTTTTAAAATGATACGCTTAACATCTTTAAATTTCTCAACTCTTTCCATTACCTGTATTTATTTTTTCAATTTCGTTAATCAGCAGGCTCAATGTTTCTTCTCCAGTTACAAAAATGTCATTTATTTTCTCCATCTTGTTCAAATCAAGCCGCAGCACTATTTCATTGGCGGCTGCATACGCATGCCGTTCATATTTTCTTTGTTTAAAATAATCGCCGCGCAGTGTAGCTACATGCAGCGATACATAAAACAGTTGATCATGCTGCGTCACCTTCAAATCATAACCGTCAAAAAAATCGCTTCGCAAAGAAAATTCTACTTTCTGAAATTTTCCTGATTCCGAACACAGTAAATAAAAATGAAAATCCCTGATAAGCGATGGATAGGTTCTGCCTATTCTGCCTTTCAAAGATAACAGATCATGCGCCGTTGCAGTATCATAACCGTTTATTTTTATTTTGTACACTAAATCATCGCCGGTAAAATAAGCTGATAAACATTCATCAATAAATTGTTCTGCATCGGGCAGGCAATTATTATTTATAATATACCTGTAAAAAACCAAGTTGAAAGGAGGAAATTCCGAATTTTCTGTAATCGGTAATTTATAGCCGGCAAATTCAGCCGGGTTATAGTGTATTGTTCTTAGTTGTGTAATTAATAGTTCTGTATTTATTGTAACCGTTTTAATAACTGCGGCCTTGCCTGCAGAAAATTGCAAATCAAGAATATTGAAAGGAAATTTTTTAGCGGTTCGCATCTGCGGCAATATAGTAATTTTTGCAAAGCGGTTTACAGTCCCTGCTGCACAGTAGTAAAACAGCCGGCAGTTTTTTTATGTAAGCCGCGTAAGTATTTTGCCAAGCGTTTGTTCCGCATTCTTCGGTTTCAACTTACAGGCCCATACTGTAATAATTTTCCAGCCGGCTTTTTTCAGCGCCTTTATCGCTTTTTCATCATTGACTTTGTTGGTATTTATTTTATCGGCCCACCACTTTGTGCGGGTTTTGGGTATGGTAAAATATTTACAGTTGGTATGCCCGTGCCAAAAACATCCGTGTACAAAAATGATGGTATTGTATTTTGGTAAAACAATATCCGGCTTGCCGGGTAGCTTTCTATTGTGCAGTGTATAGCGAAAGCCGCGGGCATGTAAAAATTTTCTTACCAGCAACTCGGGTTTGGTATTGGTACTTTTTACCTGCGCCATATTATAACTGCGCTGTTTCTTTGTGTGTACATCTGCCACACCGCTAAGGTAGTATCGAAATCAATTGACATCAGCAGAAGATAAACCTATCTCACTTTCGAACCGGGGCATCCGGCCCTTTTTTCTTTACGCCCGCCCGGCATACCGGCAATTTTTTTATAATTATCAAAAAAATGACGTATAGTAAAAGTAAGTGCGATGTACATATAGCCGTCTTTATTTTTATTGGCATTCCCGCGCAAAGAACCCGGAACGGGTGAAGGGCCTGCGCCTATCTCGTCGCCGCGATAAGCAAGGTCAAAAGCCAAAGGCCCGCGGGCAGCAAGTAAAGCAGCCTCATTCACATAAGCTCCGCTTACATCATCTATATAATCAGTAAATGTTTTTCGATAACCTATTTCCAGCCCGGCACGCATATCTTCATTAAAAGATCTTTCTATACCGATACCAAGAGGTATACTGAGTTGAGTTAGCTTGTAATCTTTAACTCCGGGTATAAAACCCTGCCCTTCGGTGCTGAGGGGTTTAAGAAAAACTTTATTGCCGCCGACATCGTTAGTATAAGGCTTAAAATGAAAAAAGCCGATGCCCGCAAATGCATACGGTACCCACCAACTGTCATTGGGGTTTAAAATACTGTACTGTACGCCACCTTCCCAGTCAAAAATTTTTGATTTAAAATTAAGATTGCGCTGCTCCATTGACGCTGTTCCTTTTTTATCATCGGCCCTCAAAGAAGTAAGTGTAAAATAACTACGGGCTGCTATCCGCTCTGTAATATCATACCTTGCGCCAAGTGAAAACATCAATTTGGGTTGAGAAATAGAAACGGAATTTGCTTTCAGGTCGCCGTTATAAGCAGCCATACCTGCACGGGCCGAGAAATGAAAGTTTTGTGCCGCGACAAAGGCCGGTAAACAAATAAAACAGATAATTATTTTTTTCATGGCATTGAATTAGAGAAACTATACTCTAACTAACGTCTTTACTTCGCTTTTATTTTCCTGGCTTTGGTGCGGGCTGCTGTTGGGCCTGCATTTGCTTAAACCTTCGGCTGCCATGATACTTTTCTTTTATAATATCTTCCATGGTTTTATTGTGCACTTTACTTTCTACCCAACTTATTATATCTAAGTAGGCAAAGGCCCTGGTTTCAAAGCGGTTTTTCTCCAGGTGTTTTATTTTATACAATAGTTTTTCCAGTTCCGGCTTTACCCTTGCCGTGGTACCAAAACTGTGACGTAAAAACCTGAATATTTCCTCTTCCACCACCGTCAGGTTTTTCATTTTGGCCATAAACCGGTATACCGATTTTATCAATGATTCTAAAATTTCATCATTCCCCAGCTCATAATGTGTCATCAGATGAATAAGGCGGGCATAGCATTGCAGGTCTACACGCAAATCGAGCGGGCCGTTAATTATTTGCTGCAGATAGTCAATACATTTTTCATAATCGCCGCTGCCAAAGTATAATGTGGCTATTTTATAATTAAAAACCAATATGCGGTGGCGGTCTACGTACAGGGCATATTCCTGCAGTTTTTCTTTTACCTCGGGTACCAATTGCAGTCCTTCTTTAAATGTTCCCTTTATCAGGTGTTGGTTAATACGTGCACTGTTTATATATATAGATGTATGTGTTCTGAAGTTATCGTGTTGATTAGCCGCCGGTGTTTTGGAAAATGCTTCAAACTGTGCAAGTGTGATTTCGAACTTTTGATAATTTCGTAAATCAAAATGCGCATTAAGCAGGTTGTGCATACCTTTTATATAGTGACCCGTTTCTACCGTTATCATCAGCAGGTGTTCATCAAACAGATCAATCCATTTTTGTGCATAGCGGTAGTACATTAAAAAATCCTGCCTTATAAAAGCATACCAGCAATAGCTTTGATAGAGGTACAACCGCTCATAAAAACCGTTTACAGCGTTAACATCTGCGGGCAGGTTTGTAAAAAAATATTCTTTAATATCTTTTTCATCTTCCTTGTTTCGTGCATGACCGTTTATTACATACCAACGGTAAAGCAGCAACGCCAGGTTCGAGAGTCTTGTCACCCTGTCTATATGGCTGCTTATCTCCATGGCTTCGGCCGCCAGCATTTCAGTTTTGTCCGTAGTGCTTCGGGTAATGTGCAGGGTCTCTATTTTTTTTTCAAGCGATATTACCTGTACCAGGAAATTAAATTTCTGATTAGCCCTGGCCAGCTCTTTCGCTTTTTCTAATATTTTAAGCGCTTGAATTTTTAATCCTTTATTATACAGCAGGCGGGCATTGTCTAAGTGTTCGCTCAACTGCAGATCAATATTATCAGTTGTCTTTAAAAGACGAAGCGCCGCTAACAGTTGTTTGTATAAATGGCTTTTTAAATTGGCTAATTGAGGTTTCGTAACCTGTGGTAGTTTTTTCAGCAATAGTTTTTCATCATACTCCGGCATTTTGTCCAATGCATCGTATAACTGAATAATTTTCAGGTCTTCCTTGGCCGAACTTCTTTTAATATAGAGCTTAAAATGTCTTTTCTCGGCCTTTTCAAGCGAGTGAACCAATTGAAACAATGTATCAGAAAACCTGTTGGGCATCATTAAATAATTTCCATGAAAGTCAATGCAGGCAAAGGTTACAAAAAAAAATCAGCCTTTTGACATAATCAATCGGGCGATAAGATGATTTGAGTAAAAGGCGAACTGAAGTTAGTTTTGCTTCAGCAAATGAGCAAAAACATATAGCAGGCAATCGTTCGGCAAGTAATCGTTAAAGGCTCAAAAAAGAACGCGGCAGCAAAACCGGTTCTTACAAAAATTCAGAATTCAACTTTTTCATATAGCAAGCAATCGTTAACGGCCCGCTGTTTCTACAGCGGACCTTTTTTTTGCCCCGCTAAAATAACACTTTCTCCTATTCGGCGTACAAGTTTTTTATATCTCTTTTAAAAAATATTTTCCGCCAACCAAAGCAACCTGCCGCTGTTGGCGTCCTCGACAACAGCAATGATGCCGAAACCAAATTCTATTTTTAAACAGCTTATGAATATTACTTTTTTCTTTCCGGGAAAAATATATTTCTGCGTCTTTACACCTCTTGTCCTGTTTCGCTAATTTCACTTTACAAAAATGTATCTATGGCCATTCGCATCTTTATTACCGGGGGCACTTTCGATAAAGAATACAACGAGCTGAACGGGGAGCTTTATTTTAAAGACACGCACCTGCACGACCTGTTGGAAATGGGACGCTGCCGCGCCGCTGTAGAAATAAGAACACTGATGATGGTTGACAGCTTAGAAATGACGGATGAAGACCGTGAGTTGATTGCGCACCAATGTATTAATTGCGATGAAGATAAAATTGTAATTACGCATGGCACCGATACCATGTCGCAAACGGCCAAGATGCTGGCAAAAAAAATAAAAGATAAAACTATCGTACTCACCGGCGCCATGATACCCATTAAGTTTGGCAGCAGCGACGGACTTTTTAACCTGGGCAGTGCATTGGCCTTTGTACAAAGCTTACCGCATGGCGTATATGTAGCAATGAACGGCCGCTGCTTTATGGCCGATAATGTACGCAAAAACAAAGAAAGCGGTATTTTTGAGGAGATAGAAAAATAATAATTTCAGAATATCTATTCTTTGTTATGCTTTTTAGCAGCTACTGTGTTACATAACGACAAAGGATTTTGTGTTTTCTGAGTGGGTCTCAGGCGTTTTTCCTCCAAATCCCTGTGTGAATAGCCAATATAAAATGTGCATATCCCTGTGTGGAACGTTAGCGTAAAGGGGAACTAAATGGAATAAACTTATAGCCGGTCTCCCGGCAGCAGTCGGTGTGTTTGTTAACCGATAGTTATCCCGTGTCAATTCACAATTAAAAAAAGATAATACATCATAAAGTATATCACATTGCATTATAAACATCGTTGTGGAAATCATCGGCAAATGCAGTACAGGTAATAAACTTAAATGTGGATTACCCTGATTTACTTGTTAATTTCCGGTAGTTATTATCTTTACCAAAAATCAGTGAAAATTGTTTTCCACCAATTCACACTGATAATAGTAATAGGGTTTTATATAAATATATTATTATAATACTATTATATGGATAAAGAAATGTTAGCAACCGCATTGAATGCTGTCGAAAATGTTGGATTTTTGAATCTTGAAATCGACCCCACGTTAGATTTATTTTCAGAAATAGAAAAACTTAAAAAAGAAAAAAATGCAGTTGTTTTGGCCCACTACTACCAGGAACCCGATATTCAGGATATCGCGGATTACATCGGCGACAGCCTCGGTTTGGCACAGCAGGCAGAGAAAACGAAGGCGGACATGATCGTGTTTGCCGGTGTGCATTTCATGGCCGAAACAGCCAAGATTCTGAATCCTTCAAAAAAAGTGGTGATACCGGATTTAAAAGCCGGTTGCTCACTGAGCGACAGTTGCCCGCCGCCGCTTTTCAAAAGATTTAAGGAACAGCATCCTGATCACATCGTTGTTACGTATATCAACTGCAGTGCGGGTATCAAAGCGTTGAGCGATGTGATTGTTACCAGCAGTAATGCGAAAGTGATAGTGGAAAGCTTTCCTAAAGAACAAAAAATAATATTTGCGCCCGATAAAAATTTAGGCGCTTATATCAACAAAGTTACGGGTCGTGATATGCTGCTTTGGAACGGCGCCTGTATGGTACACGAAATATTCAGTTTGGAAAAAATTACCAAATTAAAAGTTCGCCACCCGAAAGCAAAAATGATAGCACACCCTGAATGCGAAGAACCGATTTTGCAAATTGCAGACTTCATAGGAAGCACTACACAGCTTTTAAAGTACACACAGACGGATGATGCGCAGGAATACATTGTGGCAACGGAAACGGGAATACTGCACCGTATGATGAAGGAAAGGCCCGAGAAAACATTTATACCGGCGCCGCCCGATAATAACTGCGCTTGCAATGATTGCCCGCACATGAAATTGAATACGCTGGAGAAAATATACCTGTGCATGAAATATGAGCAGCCGGAAATTATTATGGAAGAAGAATTACGATTAACGGCATTGAAACCGATACAACGAATGCTTGAAATAAGCGCCAAAGCAGGCCTGTAATTTATGCGAACAAATGAGTACCTAAAATACCTGAACCCCCTAAGTTTATTTGGTACGCTTCGTACTAAAGAGATTCTGCATGTTAACCCAACCGTAATACCCCACAGAGAAGAAGCAAAGGAAATAAAAGTTTTTGTGTATGACTATAATACGGACAGCATTCAGCAGGAACAAACGAATAGTATTAAGGATACATTTAAATATAAGACGAGTAATAAAATAAGTTGGATAAATATTGACGGACTTAGAAAAGCGGATGTAGAATCTGTTTGTGAACATTACGATGTACACCCTTTGTTGATTGAAGATATATTGAGTATAAGCCAGCGTCCGAAAATGGATGAAGTGGAAAATGTAATGTTTTGTTTATTAAACATGCTTTATTTTAATAATGAAAAAAAGACGGTAGAAACGGAACAAATAAGTATAGTGCTGGGCAAAGATTTTGTAATCAGCTTCCAGGAAGATGCGAGCAGGGATGTGTTTGATCCAATACGAACAAAAATAAATTTGAGCCGCAGCCAGATTAGACAACGCACCGCCGATTATCTTTTATATGCGATGCTGGATTTGATAGTAGATAATTATTTCCTTGTAATGGAAAAGATAGGAGACCAGATAGAAATTTTGGAAGAAGAGATTATTAAAAAAAGCAACACGAGAAGCCTGGCTAAAATAAATGTGCTTAGAAAAGAACTGATAGTACTCAAAAGAAACATCGCCCCGGTAAGAGATTTGGTAAACGGTATTATACGAAGCGAAAGCGAATTATTGGACGACCGAACTACCAAGTATTTCAAAGATATTTCGGATCATATTATACAGGCACACGACCTAAGCGAAAACTACCGTGATATAATGATAAGCATGCAGGATATTTATTTGAACAATGTAAACCTGAAGCTGAACGAGGTAATGAAAGTTATGACCATTGTTACCTGTTTGTTAGCACCCGCAACAGTTATTGGCGGTATATTCGGAATGAACTTTGACCAGATACCGTATCTGCATAATCAATACGGATTTTGGATTGCAGTGAGCCTGATGCTTATTATTCCTATCGGGATGATTTATGTATTCAGGAAAAGAGGATGGTTTTAATCGCTGAATTATCTTCCCATAAAGACCATCAGTATTTGCACATCACTTGGATTAATGCCGGATATACGGCTTGCTTGTCCTAATGTTCGGGGTTTTATTTTGGTCAATTTTTCTCTTGCTTCATTTCCCAATGATTGTATTTTTTTGTAATCAAAACTATCGGGAATAAGTAAGTCTTCCAACTGCGACATACGGCCCACCAATTCTTTTTCTTTTTCAATATAAGTGTCATACTTTACCTGTATGGCTGCTTGTTCAAGAATTTCCGGATCGGTACATTTTATCGCCTCACCTAATTTCGGCAAAGCATTAATTAATTGAGACAGTTCTAAGTTTGGCCGAAGTAGAATTTTATGTGCTTTTTGTTTTTCAGAAACAGGTGAACTTCCGATGCTTTCAAGAAAAGGATTTATTTCTTCAGGAGTAACAGAAAATTCACTCAGTACTTTTTTTATTTTTTGTATAACCGAATTTTTTTTAATAACCCTGTCCATTCTTTCCTGACTTGCCAAACCCATTCTGTAACTTTTTTCGGTAAGCCGCAGGTCAGCATTATCCTGTCTCAGCAGCGTTCTAAATTCAGCTCTCGATGTAAACATTCTGTAAGGCTCATCCGTGCCTTTACTGATCAGGTCATCTATCAATACACCAATATAGGCTTCACTTCTTTTTAAGTAAAAAGGATTTTCATCTCTTACTTTAAGATGTGCGTTTATACCCGCCATTAAGCCCTGGCAGGCCGCTTCTTCATAACCGGTAGTACCATTTATTTGCCCGGCGAAAAATAAATGCTGAATCAGTTTTGTTTCAAGTGAGTGCTGCAGTTGTGTAGGCGGAAAAAAATCATACTCAATGGCATAACCCGGTCTGAAGATTCTAACGTTCTCAAAACCCACTATACTACGAAGAGCTTCGTACTGTATATCTTCGGGTAATGATGTTGAAAAACCATTCACATAAATCTCAACGGTATTCCATCCTTCCGGCTCTATAAAAAGCTGGTGCCTGTCACGTTCGGCAAAGCGGTTTATCTTATCTTCTATGCTGGGGCAATATCTGGGCCCAACGCCATCAATTCTGCCGGCAAACATTGGGCTTCTGTCAAAGCCCTTTTTTAAAATATCGTGTACCTCTTGATTGGTATAAGTAATCCAACAAGACCGCTGCTTTGCCGGTTTTTCTATAGGTAAAAATGAAAAGCCAACGACTTCCTCGTCACCTTTTTGCTCTTCCATCTTGCTATAGTCAAGGCTCCTGCCATCAATTCTTGGTGGCGTTCCTGTTTTTAGTCTGTCGCTTTCAAAGCCAAGAGAAACCAATTGCTCGGTTATTCCTGTAGCAGCTTTTTCCGCCACCCGGCCACCACCAAAATTTTTCTCTCCTATATGAATTATCCCGTTTAAGAATGTTCCATTGGTAAGAACAACTGCCTTTGCTTTTATGTCATGCCCCAATCCAGTTACCACACCACTACAGCGACCATCTTTTATTAAAAGACCCTGCACCATGTCTTGGTAAAAGTCAAGATTGGGTGTGTTTTCCAGCATTTCTCTCCACTTAGCCGCAAAAAGCATTCTATCACTTTGAACTCTGGGGCTCCACATAGCAGGCCCCTTCGATTTGTTCAGCATCCTGAACTGAATCATAGATAAGTCGGAAACAATTCCTGAATAACCGCCCAACGCATCAATTTCTCGCACTATTTGACCCTTTGCTATGCCACCCATGGCGGGATTGCAACTCATTTGAGCAATGGTCTGCATGTTCATCGTTATCAAAAGAACTTTTGACCCCAAATTGGCCGCCGATGCAGCAGCTTCGCAGCCTGCATGACCGCCACCCACAACTATAATATCATATTCAGGAAACATAAGTTTGCAAAGTTATCGGGTTAAAGCGGCTAGTTTTCGAACTTCTTTAGAAATTCAACTTCTTTTTTCACTTCAGCAACGCTTCTTCCGCTGTTCAACATTTCGAATTCAAACGAGGAATAGGTTTCAATAACGTCTAAGTAGCTTTTATGCTTTTTTAGAAACGCCATTTGCTTTTCAGCATCAACTATTTCAGAGGATTCAATCCTGGTTATCTTTTCGAGCAGCTTTTTACAGGGAGAATAAAGAGTCTTTGTATATAATTCTCCGAAAAATGATTTAGCAAAGGAAGTATCAAGACCCTTACTTTTATCGGATGGCAAGCTCTCTACGCGAAGATTGACAAAATTCCAGCACAGCTTTAATTCAGCAGTATTAGTAAAATCGAAGAATGTAACGGGAATAATATGATCAAACTGCCATTTCTTACCAAAATCTGCCCAACCTATACCTGTATCAAATTGGGCCTCGAACCACTTACGCAGGGTTTCTATATCCAAGCCAAAGTAAGGAGCATAAAAGGAACCCGGTTTCTTTTCCAGAACATACCTTCTATAGGCTATTTGCCATTTTCTCTTTTCTCTGAACTTCAGAAGGTCAGGAGTTACTTTTTCTTGGGCTGTCCATGCCTTACGAGCCATGAGAGATTATTTTCACAAAGATAAGGTTTCACGGGACACAGTTTCACCATGAAACCGTGTCCCGTGAAACGCTAACTAAAGTATTTATCAAGGTAGTAGTCCTCTTTCTCTCTCATCTTCTTTTTGTCTGCCGGGGTCTTGTCATTATAACCGCATAAATGAAGTGCGCCATGAAATATTACACGATGGAATTCTTTAGAGATAGTAGATGAATGAGTTTGGGCGTTTTCCTTTACCCTGTCGTAGCTTATGTAAATCTCAGCTTGTTTTGGTTTGGCTTTGTCGGATAAATCAAATGTCACAATATCCGTGTAGGTATCATGTTTCAGGTATTGCTTATTTATATTAAGCAACTCTTTATCAGTGGTAAAAATGTAGTTTATAGAAGCGAGTTTGGTTTTCTCTTTTTTAAAAAGAGAGATAATAAAGCGCTTAAGATCAGATCTGTTGGTAAGCGCAACCTTCTTATGCTGAAAAAAGAAATAGACCCCCGGTTTCGAAAAATCATTCATATTTTCAAAATTCGTAAACAAAACTGAACCTGCAAGGTTAGTTTTGCTGTACTAATGGATATAAAATTATCAGAACTTTCACAGGGGCAAAGGGCTATTATAAAGAGCTTTACCAATAACAGCATTCAGTTAAAACTAATGGAGATGGGTTGTTTACCCGAAGAACAAATCACAATAACCCAGATAGCGCCACTGGGAGGCCCTATTTCAATCACTGTTTCCGATTACCAGCTCAGCCTGCGAATAGACGAGGCCGAAAAAATAATTGTTCACTTAATAGATTGATAATCAAATAATTAAATGAAGACAGGCTTATTTTTTGGCTCGTTTAACCCCATTCATACCGGGCATTTAATTATAGCTAATCATGTACTGAACGAATCTGATTTGGATAAAGTCTGGTTTATCGTATCGCCGCAGAATCCGCTTAAGAAAAGCAAAACACTTTTAAATAAATACCACCGGCTCCACCTGGTTCGGCTCGCTATTGAGGGAGATGGAAGAATGAGGGCATCGGATATTGAGTTCGGTTTACCCACCCCTTCTTATACTGTAGATACTCTAACCTACCTGAAAGAAAAATATCCCAAACACGAGTTTTCGGTAATAATGGGAAGCGACAGTTTGCAAAATCTGCACAAGTGGAAAAACTCTGAAGTAATTCTGAAAAATTATCATATTTATGTTTACCTGCGACCGGCCGCAGAGCTTATGAAGCCTTCGGAAAAAAATATTCATTTACTGAAAGCGCCGCTGCTTGAAATTTCGGCTACACAAATACGTGATATTGTAAAGTCGGGCAAATCGATACGTTACATGGTACCGGAAAAGGTAATGGAAGAAATTGAAAAATGCGGCTATTATAGAGACTAATCCGGCCCTGCCCGAGAAAGACCGTCTAAAAAAAATAACCCAGCAACAAACAGCCTATTACAATGAAAGGAGAATAAATACGGGTAAAACGCAACAATAAAAAAGTGGCCAATATAACGCCGACATTTACAAAGCTCACGGTTTTTAATTCCGTTAAAGAAATATCTTTCATTATATAAACCGTTGAGGCAATCATGATACCTACTACCACGGCATTTATTCCTTCCTGCGAACGATAAATAGCGGCATATTTTTTAAGGTTATTCCAAACAGGAAAAAAGAATAACACCAATAAAGCGCTGGGCAAAAAGATAGCAAACATACCGATCAGGCAACCCAGCAACTGCATTGATGTACCCAAATCTTTCATAGCCATACCGCCGGCAAAAGCTCCGATAGAAAAAACCGGCCCCGGTACCGCTCGAACGACACCCATGCCCGTATACATTTCATCTTTATCAATTTGAATAACCCCCGCATATTCTCCCGAATCAATGGCGATTCCTTTCTTTTTAAATTTATCTCTTACCGATTCGGGCCGAATACTGAACTGTTCATACATCATAGGCATCAGTACCTGGCCGCCGCCAAAAACAATGCCTCCCATACGATAAGTATTTTCGAACAGGCTTACGGGTCGCCTGGCTTCATCAGGCCACTTTTCTATCCTTGCCCGTTCGCTTAAAAAACCTGCGATAATGAAGATTAAACCAAAGGCCCAAAAATTCCACCAGCGAATTTTTTTTGGTTTTTGTTCTAATTGCGGAATACGCTTACGGCTGATATTGGTAGCAATGCCGCCGGCTATAATTAATACCGGGAAAATCCAGGGTTGTTTAAAAAAAACATAGGTAAGCACCGCGCAACTAATCATAATAACCCAAGTAATAGTATTTTTTATGGAAAGACGAAACGCGATCGAAGAAGCATATAACAAAAACCCGGCGGCCATGGCAGGAATAAATTTGAAAACCTTTTCCATAGCCCTGTTATCAAGGTAATGTAATAAAAATGAAAAGGCGCCCATAAAAATACTTGCAGGCAAGATCCATATTAATAAAGTGATTACAGCAAGTAAAACACCGCCGCGTTTATAGCCTATTAATGTAAGCACTTGCGAAGAGGACGCCCCCGGTAATAATTGGCAAAATCCATTGTACTCCAGCAGCTCTTCTTTAGAAACATAGGGTTTGTTTTCAACAAAGGTTTTCATCATCATACCCAAATGCGCCTGCGGCCCGCCAAATGCGGAGATGCTGTGAATAAAAACCTGTTTCAAAAAAGGGATGTGGCGGAGCAGCATGAGACAATAAATATAAATAAAAACAAATACCGGTTAAATGATTCTCCATTTTTGTGAATAAAGTATTTTCACAAAAAAGAAAAGTATGAAATATTTAGTACTATTCAATATTCTTATCATTCACTTATGTTCTTACGCTCAGGAAATTGACAAAAGACTTCAAAAAAAAATTGAAAAGGCAATTGCAGGTTTCAATGGAGACATTGGTGTTTACGTAAAAAATTTGAAAAAGAATAGAATAGCGGCCATAAATGCCGACACCGTTTTTCCTACTGCCAGTATGGTAAAAGTGCCGATACTGGTTGGAATAATGGATAAGATACAAAAGAACGAACTGAGCTATCATCAATTGATTGAATACAAGGATTCGTTACTGTACGAGGGAGAAGATATTTTGGGTTCTTTTAAAAGTGGAGAAAAAATTACTTTAAAAAAAGTGGTTATGCTGATGCTGACTACCAGCGATAATACAGCAAGCCTGTGGTTGCAAAGCCTGGCCGGTACCGGAACAAGAATAAATGAAATATTGGATAGTGCCGGGTTTATATATACAAAGGTAAACTCCAGAACACCGGGAAGAGAAGAAAATCGTACCATGTATGGTTGGGGACAAACTACACCAAGGGAAATGGCTACGTTATTTGAAAAAATTTATAAAGGAGAAATAATAAGTAAAGAAGCCGGTGAAACAATGCTGCGGGCATTGAAAAGAAATTACTGGGATGGCGAAGCATTATCTTTTTTACCCCCTCGGGTAAATACGTTTTCGAAAAACGGGGCGGTGAACAGAAGCAGGAGCGAAACTATATTAGTTAATGCGCCGCACGGCGATTTTGTTTTCAGCATTATTACAAAAAACCAAAAAGATGAAAGTTGGCAAAAACACAATGAAGGATGGGACCTTGCAAGAAAATTAGCATTGATTATATGGCAGCATTATGAGCCAAAAAGCAAATGGAAGCCGATGGAGAAAGAAACCGAAAAATGGTTCTAAAAAATTTCGATAGCAGTGCTCTTTATTTGAATAGTTGAAAAACAAGCAGACTCATTAAATAAGCAAGGGCCGTCATGTATATTAACTGTATGATGGGCCATTTCCATGTTTTAGTTTCTCTTTTTACAATGGCCAGCGTACTCATACATTGCATGGCAAAAACATAAAAAATCATTAATGATAATCCGCTTGCCAAATTAAACACTTTGCTGCCATCGGGTTTTACCGCAGCCTGCATTTTTTCGCGTAGTAATAAACTTTTTTCATCGGCTTCTCCCACGCTGTATAATGTGGCCATCGTACCAACAAAAACCTCCCTGGCAGCAAATGAAGTAACCAGGGCAATTCCTATTTTCCAATCGTAACCGAGTGGAGTAATTGCGGGCTCAATACTTTTGCCGATAATGCCGGCGAAAGAGTTTTCCAATTTAGCGGTGCGAAATTCTTTTTCCAAATGATTAATATCGGCGCCCGGTTGTGTTTTTAGTGTTTCATATTTAGCGGCAAGGTTTTTTATCCTGTTGCCCGGACCGAAAGAACTTAACCCCCAAAGAATTAAACTGATCACCATAATAACTTTGCCCGCTTCGAAAACGAATATCCTCGCTTTCTCAATCATGGTTTGCATAATGTTTTTCCACCGGGGCGAACGATAAGTCGGAAGCTCCAATATAAAATAACTTTTCTCCGTATTTTTTATAAATAACTTGGCAATATATGCAACCAATAAGGCCATAACCAGCCCCAGTAAATAAAGCCCCATCATAACCAAGCCCTGCACACTTAAAAAGCCCAGCAAAAATTTATTTGGGATCACAAGGCCGATTAAAATAGTATACACCGGCAGCCTTGCCGAGCAACTCATTAGCGGAGTAATAAGAATAGTGAGTAATCTTTCTTTTTTATTTTCAATAGCACGGGCACTCATAATGGCGGGTACGGCACAAGCAAACCCGCTAATCATTGGCATTACACTTTTCCCGTTCAGTCCTACACTTCGCATCAGCCGGTCGCTCAAAAAACTAATGCGTGCCATGTATCCTGTGTCTTCCAACAAGGTAATAAGCCCGAACAAAATCATTATTTGCGGAATAAAAACAAAAATGCCGCTGAGGCCGGCAATGACTCCGTTAATTAATAAATCACTCCACCATACGGTGGGTAAAATATCCGCGACAGCGCCACTGAGCTTTGCAAATCCCGTTTCTATCCAATTCATAGGATGTTGCGCTAACCAAAAAACACTTTGAAACAAAATGAACAACACGGCTACTAAAATGATATAACCCCAGCGGCGATGCAGTAAAACCGTATCAAGTTTATCGGTGAATAAGGTTCTTTGTAATGGATCAGGTTCCAATACATGCAGTTGTAAAATATTTTTTATTCGTGCATACCGATCCATGATCTCGTCGGCCTGTATTTTGGTCTTGTTAAAAGGAAATCGCAGAATACTCTCTGCAATTATTTTTTTATCAGCAGCCGATAATTTTAATTCATGATAATTAACCGCAAGATGAAATGCTTTATAGTCGCTGACGGAATGGATTTTTTCTTTGATAGCATCAATTGTTTTGCCGCCCCATTTTGTATTAGCTACAAAATCTCTTGCCGGAGCCGCATTCGTATGCCCCCCCAAATGAATTAATATTTTTTTTAACTGCGGAATGCCTTTGTTTTTTCTGGGGTTTACGGCAACCACCGGAACACCGAGTTCTCTTTCCAGGCCCGATATATCTATTTCAATTCCTTTCTTTCTTGCAAGGTCCATCATGGTAAGTACTACCACTACCGGAATTTTAAGATCAATAATTTGCGAAGCGAACAAAAGATTACGCTTCAGGTTGGAAGCATCTACCACCACCATTACAATATCAGGATGCTCTGCGTTTTTTTCATTTATCAGAACATCATAGGTTACCCACTCATCGCTTCTCCTGGGGTATAAACTGTACGTGCCGGGCAAGTCAATGAATTCAGCCTTTATATTTGTATCTATCAGGGCGGTACCCAGTTTCATATCAACGGTAACACCGGGGAAATTTCCCACCTTCTGGTTCATACCCGTAATACAATTGAACAACGAACTTTTTCCGCTGTTGGGGTTGCCCACTAATGCAATATGAATTTTTTTTTGAGTCAAGTAACAGTATAGCCTGCAAATGTAGCCGTATAAAAGCCTCACAACTTACGAAATAGGTAAGTTTTCAACACGCAAGCGGGAATTTAAATAACCTGCAATTTTGCCCGCCGCAAATTTAATTGCTCCGGTCGGGATAAGCCGGCTCAAACTTTGAAGCGCTACGGGGGATTTAGATATTACAAATACTTTATAAAATAGCAACCATGATTGTATTTAAATTGTCTATGCTATTAATACCTTTGTAAGCAGAGGTGTAAAAACCACAAACACTTTATATGTTGCGTATCCATACTTTTTTATCAGCGGTTTTATTGTTTATCAGTCTTTTTTCTTTTGCTCAAAAGAAAAATAAAAAGATTTCGAAGGCCGAGCTCGGTTTAATTACAAGTCTTCAATCGCATATCAGTTTTTTGGCCGATGATAAATTGGAGGGAAGAAGAGCGGGCACCAACGGAGAAAAATTGGCGGGAGAATACATCAGCAACCGGTTTTCAACCATTGGCCTTACGGCAAAAGGAACACAAGGGTTTTATCAGCCGTTTGAAATTAATGAGGGCAAACAAATGAACCCCGGCACCTTGTTACTTATAAACGGAAACGACCTTAAAGCCGGCAAAGATTTTTTTCCTTTTGTTTTCAGTCCCAATATATCAATGGAAGCATTGCCGTCCGTCGCATTGCAGGAAATGGATATGCCCTGGTTTTTCAATTTAAGTGAAACCCTGGAAGAAAATAAAAATAATCCGCATTTTGATCTGCTGGAGTTTATAAAATCAAAAGCAAAAAAAGCAAAAGAAAAAACAGCCACGGCCTTATTTATTTATAATACATCCTTTATTGATGATAAACTTGAATTTAACGGAAAAGATAAATCAGCCCCGTTGCCCATACCGGTCATTTATATTTCTAAGGCTTCGGCTCAAAAATTTTTCAAAGACGAATCGGCCACAACAGATTTGAAACTGAAAATTGATATAGGCGATAAAAAAAGAACCGGGAACAACGTAGTTGGATTTATTGACAATGGCGCTTCCCGTACAGTTGTTGTCGGCGCCCATTTCGATCATTTGGGTTTTGGCGAAGACGGCAACTCGATGATTAGAAATATGGAGAACCCGGGCATACACAACGGAGCGGACGATAATGCAAGCGGCACGGCGGCATTAATAGAGTTGGCAAGAATGCTGAAGACTGCGCCGGCGGGCAAAAATAATTTTTCAAAAAACAGCAATTATCTTTTTATTGCTTTTTCCGGCGAAGAGTTGGGGCTTTACGGTTCCAAATATTTTACCGAGTACCCTACCGTTGATTTAAAGAATGTAAATTACATGATTAACATGGACATGGTAGGAAGATTGAATGACAGTACCAAAGTATTGACGGTAGGAGGATATGGAACATCTCCTGCGTGGGGAGAGTATTACGGGTTTTTAGACAGGGCTCATGCAAAAAAAGATCCTATCAGTTATAAATACGACAGCAGCGGCACCGGCCCCAGCGATCACACATCTTTTTATAGAAAAGATATACCGGTATTATTCTTTTTTACAGGACTTCATACTGACTACCACAAACCTTCTGATGATGCTGATAAAATTAACTATACCGGCGAAGCGCTTATTGTTAATCATATATTTTCATTAATTAATCATATAAATACAAGAAATCAAAAACTTGCTTTTACAAAAACAAGAGAAACACAAACTACCACATCGGCAAGATTCAGCGTAACGATGGGCATTATGCCTGATTATACATTTAGCGGCGCCGGTGTTCGTGCCGATGGTGTTACAGACGGAAGGCCCGCACAAAAAGCCGGGCTTAAAACCGGTGATGTAATTATTCAGTTGGGCGATAACCCTGTTTCATCTGTTGAAAATTATATGCAGGTATTGAGTAAGTTTAAAAAAGGAGATAAGACGAAGGTCAAATATAAGAGAGCGAATGAAACGAAGGAAGCGGAAATTGAGTTTTAATTTTATTTAAAATATCGCCTTGCCGCCAATATGAAGTTAACGCTCGATAATAAAGACCTCACAGACGAATTTTTTGAAGAGACAAGGCTGCTTGGTATTATGGCGCCGGTAAAAGATTATCGATTTAATTGGGAGTTGAACAGTCTGCTGGCCATGGATTTCAGATTGAATAATGATATTGAAATTCAGTTGACCAAAAAAAAGCGAAACTATTTTTTCTCGGTATATACTTTTAATGAACCGGCCGGTTCGCTTTGTCATTATTTATATATTAACCGCTTTGACGGTGAATATTTATTACCTGAATTTAAACACCTTGATTTTTTGTGGTTAATGAAAGGCGACAGTGTAAGCGATAAATCGCTGCAGGAATTTGTAGCTGCGATAAAAACCATCAGCGGAGTGCAACTGGTAATAGAATTGACGGATGAGAAAATAAAAAACAAAGAGCATTTGGTTTTTTAATTACCGTTCTGCTGCGGGAAAGTATAATCTTAGAATTTAATTCTTAAAAAAAATTCAATATGAGTACTGGTATAAACACATCTTCAGGGGCCGGGGGTACATGGGAAGAAAAAGATAATAAACTGTATAAGAAGTTTACGTTTAAAAACTTCAGCGAAGCATTTGCTTTTATGACAAGAGTGGCTATTGAAGCCGAAAAGATGGATCACCATCCTTATTGGAGCAATGTATGGAATACGGTGGAAGTGTGGTTGAACACACATGATGCGGGAAATATTGTTACAGATAAAGACAGACAATTGGCAAAAAAAATAGACGGATTGTTATAAATTTGAGGTATGGCACAATTAGTATTATCAATCCCCGAAGAGAAGGTGAAAACTTTTCTCAATTTTATAAGCGACTTGAAATATATAAAGATTGAGGAAAAGGAGTTTGTTGTGCCCGAATGGCAAAAGAAAGAAGTGAGAAAAAGATTAAAAAACGGGAAAGCAAACCCGGCCACTCTTGTATCTTCAAAAGAGGCTCTTAAACGACTGAAGTCGCTGCGGGTATGAAGAAATATACAATTAAGTTTGCTCCTCAATCTTTGGAAGATATTGAAGAAGCGGTTGACTATTATAATGAGCAACTTTGGGGCCTGGGTAATAAATTCCTTCTTGATTTAGATAAAGCCTATAAAGCAATTCAGCTGAATCCTTTTTTTGAGTCTGTTAAATATGATAATATGCATTGTGCAGCATTTAAAAAATTTCCATTTTCCATACATTATGAAGTAGACGAAAAAAATGAAATGGTACTGATAGTTGCTGTTTTTAATACTTTGAAAGAACCATTTTGGTAAAATTATGCCGCTTGCTTCCACCATACTAATGGTACGTCCCGCAGCTTTTGGTTTTAATAAACAAACAGCTGCAAATAATTTTTTTCAGTCGTCCTCTTCGCTTACTGCGGAGCAGCTGCAACAAAAAGCCGTACAGGAGTTTGATAATATGGTAGCAACACTCAGAAGTCGCGACATTAATGTATTCGTAATTGATGATACGAAAGAACCCGTCAAGCCTGATGCAATCTTCCCTAATAACTGGTTAAGCACTTCTGCAGACGGAACAGTATATGTATATCCGATGTACGCACCTAACAGGCGGTTGGAAAAGCGAGATGATATTTTGCAATTATTGGCGAATAATTTTATTGTAAATGATTTACAGGATTGGAGTGAATATGAAGTAGAAGGGCTTTTCTTGGAAGGAACGGGCAGTATGATTATTGATTATGAGAATAAAATAATTTATGCCTGTGTTTCGGAACGAACCTGCAGACCGCTATTGGAAAAATTTGCCGCGGCAAACGGCTTCAACGCTTTTTTATTTACGGCAACAGATAAAAAAAATCAACCGATTTATCATACCAACGTGATGATGGCACTTGGAGAAAACTTCGCAATACTGTGCGAAGAATCGATTGCTGACGAATCGGAGTTGATTGCTATAAGGCATTTACCGGAATCAACAGGTCGTACAATTATTCCAATAACAAAAGAGCAGGTGCATTCCTTTGCGGGTAATATGCTGCAGGTAAAAAATAATAAGGACGAAAAGTTTTTAATCATGAGCCAAACAGCTTATGACTCTTTGCGAAAAGAGCAACGAGAATTGCTGGAAACTTTCTCTGCACTATTACCGATACCCGTACCCACTATCGAAGAAGTGGAAGGCGGCAGTGTACGGTGTATGATTGCAGAAATTTTTTTAGAGAAAAAATAAGCGGCTATCGTTGTACTATTTTTAAGTGATGCTCATTGTGGTAAATGGTGAAGTATAACATTTCCCTGAGCGTTAATTTTCCCAATAAGGGATGCGGCAAAATATAGATATCCAATTTCTCTTCGCTCATGCGTGATACTTTCCGGATTAGTTTTTCTTTTTGCAGTGTATATTTTTTTATCAAACTTTCTTTATCAGAAGATAAAACGGGCGGCGGAACAAACCGACCGGTTGCTCTTCCGCCTGCAGCTAATTTGCTTTGGTATTTTGCCACCAGCTCATCAAATGTTTTAGAAGGACGATTGGTTTTACCGAACATGAGCTTTAAAATAAATCCCGGTAATGCATAGGCAAGCGTAAGCGGTTTGATGGAACGATAAAGATGTTCCAGGTTTTGCCCCGCACTCCATTTGCCTTCAGGCGCCGATTCAAATTGTTCTTTATTTAATGAAGCAATGTGCTGATTAAATAAATCGACCTGTTTATTTAGAGCGGCAATGATTTCAGATTTATTCATTTCTCTGTAAAATTATATTTTATGGCTGTATAATAATTGTCTTCTCCTGTTTCACTATCATTTTACCAACGGGCTGAATAAAATTTTCAAGGCCCACTTCAATCAATAATGATTTTACTTTTTCCAAACTTGATTCGTTTACTGAAAACAATAATCCTCCGTTTGTCTGCGGATCGGGTAACAAAATAAAGGCTTCCATTACATTCACGTTCTTTTCAAACTTTACTTTATCGCCATAGCTGCTCCAGTTGCGGGTAGTAGCATCGGGGAAAATTCGTTGCGTTATATATTCTCTTACTCCTTCGGTAACAGGTAGTTTGTCATAATAAATTTCCGCACTCAATCTGCTGCCTTCCGCCATTTCCAATAAATGACCCAACAAACCGAATCCCGTTACATCTGTCATTGCATTCACACCGTTTATTTTACCCAACCTTTCACCAATACTGTTTAAAGCGGTCATTTGTTTTATCATTACCGGCAAATGTTCTTCTTTCAACAACCCTCTTTTTTGCGCCGTACTTAAAATACCAACACCCAAAGGTTTGGTAAGAAATAATAAATCGCCTTCCCGCGCCGTATTATTCTTTTTTAAATTTTCTACAGGCACAATACCCGTTACAGCCAAGCCAAATATCGGTTCTTGCGAATCGATACTGTGACCGCCGGCCAGCGGTATGCCCGCTTCATTACAAACAGTTCTTCCGCCATCAATTACTTTTTGTGCTAACTCAACCGAAAGTTTGTCAACCGGCCAACCCAAAATAGCAATAGCCATTATCGGTTTACCACCCATAGCATATATGTCGCTGATGGAATTAGCGGCGGCTATTCTGCCAAAATCAAATGCATCATCAACGATGGGCATAAAAAAATCGGTAGTGGAAATGAGTGCCGTGCCGTTGTCCAAATTATAAACGGCCGCATCGTCTTTACTGCTGTTACCTACCAGCAGTTTATTATTATCGGGGAAAACAAAATTGCTTTTTAAAATTTCGTCTAACACTTTGGGCGCAATCTTACAACCGCAACCGGCGCCACGGGAATATTGAGTGAGTTTGGCCCCACCTAAATCCTCCCCCAAGGGGAGGACTTGCGAAGAGTTATTATTTATTGACATATATCTTATTAGTATGTAAATATACTAACAGATCAGTCTTTAAAAGCCGTTGTATCTTTTATTGCGTCGGAAAAATAATTTAGGATTCTGATTATTCAAAACCTGTTTCATTTTTTTGTCTCTACACCTATAACAAAGCAATATTGGATAAATTGACCTTTTTAACCTTAGTAGAAAAAATAACCCGGAATACTGGCAACCTTATTACCTCATTTGGGTTGATATTTTTAAGATGACAGCAAAGACAAAATATATAATCGGGACAAATTATTATATCCTCGTTTTATTGTATTTGAAAATAAAGTAATAAGGTTGGGTTGCTAATTCGTTGTTTCTACTAAGGTTTTTTAAAGCCCTATTGAAATATTTTTGTAATTTCTTCCTGTGATGGACATCACCACATTAATAATTTTTCATTCAATTAAAATTAGTCAAATGTAGCAAGTATTTTATCTACCCCCGGCTTAATCATAGAGAAGTGATTGGCGTTATTAACCGTAGAAAAAGAAACCGAATAGCCTGTATAGTTCCTTCCTTTTGTAGTATTGTAAAACTCTTTTGTTGTAGACAGAACCTTATTAATGACTTCCAATCCGCCGGCCTGCAGCATTACTTTCGCCGCCAGGTTTTTATTTTTTTTTAGAAAAATTTTCTTCAATCTTCAGCAACTCCCTGTAATTAGCCCATACAGAAGGACTGATGGCAAAATGATTATCAAACAATTTATCTGGCTGAAACAATGTGTACAAGCAAAACAACCCGCCAAAGGAGTGGCCAATGAAGGATTTATCTTTTTGCTTTGTAAATTTTTTATTGATGAGTGGAATTAATTCATTTTTTAAAAAGAGATAAAACTTTTGTGCCTGCCCGAAATTCTTATCATTGTATCCGCCTGCATCAGAGGGGATAAAATCTCTTGATCGTTTGGTATGCCAATCGCCTTTGTGGGCTATTGCAACAATCACGCAGCTTTTTGGTACGGCTGCTTCCAGCTTTTATCAGCCCCCAAGAGATAGTTACCTAATTTAATAGACCCATCCGCTACATAAATAATATGATAAGATTTATCTGCACTAAAACCTTCGGGCTTGCGAATGATGATTTCATAATCATCATTGGTATTGGCAGAATGAATATTTTGTTTATCAATACTTTGAGCAAATAAAAATCCTGCATTGAATAGAAATAATGTTATTAATATCAGTTTCATTATTCTTTCTTTCTCCGTAAACGGATGGTGGCATTTTGGTTAAGGTCGGCGCTGAAACGAATTTGGTATTCAATTTCTCCGTCGCGTATTATCATTAAACCCGTATTGGGCGGAATACTTCCCAGGTTCTCTGCAAACAAAACCAGTTCAATAGAATCAGGCATCGCAGTTGTATAAATTGTTTTTTTAGTTGCCGATTCTTTTAGTTTTTGTTTTGATAAAATATTCACGCCATTTAAAAACAAACTTACGGTATCGCCGTCAACTATTCCGTTATCATATAACGCAATTGTTAAACTGTCTGATTTAAAATTGATCTCATTAACGGTTTTGTTTTTTCTTGCTGCAACTACAGTTGGCAGCGCATCAGGCTTTGCTACCGGTTCATTTATTTTTACAACCGGTGCAGCAGGCTTTGTTGCCGGCTCCGCTGTTTTAACAACAGGCTCTTCATTTTTTACAATAATTACAGGAGCCGCGGGGAAAACAATATCTTTTTTCTTTGGAGAAACAACATTATTTTCTTTAACAACCGGCGGAGCAGATACAATTGCCGGCTCCTCCATTTTTACTACGGGCTTCACAGGCTCTGTTTTTACAACAGCATTTGCGGGTTTCGTTTCCGGGGGTGATGTAATGGCGACAGGAGGCGCTGTTTTTTTAATATTTGGTTTTGGCTCAGCGGAAACGCTGACAGGCTTTTTTGCCGGTTCTGTTTTTACAATATCAGTATTTGTATTTTGATACCTTGGTTTAATAACGGTAAACTCTGTTTGAATTTTTAATTCATCCAAATGCGGCAACATGCTTGAAGCATAGTCGTCCTGCTGCTTCTCTACTTTTGCTTCTCCTTTTATTGAATAGAATTTTTTTGTTTTATTGGTTTCCCATTTCCCGTTATTTATATCAATGGTACTGTCGTTTATCAAAGGGAAACTGGTGATTTGTTTTACGCCTTTTGAAACCCGCTCAGGAAAATTGTTTCTTATCATTTCTACATCCTGCATTACCAACATGCCGTCCTTTCTTTCGCCCTTTATTCTTTTTACACTGTAATAGAATGTATCGTTGGCAATAAAAGTAGTGTATGAATAGCCGGTTACTTTTCCGCGGTATTCGCTGATAATCATTTCATAGTTTTGTTTCTTTTTTTGTTCGCTTTCCAATACGCCCATGTAAAGACCGGAAAGGTCCTGCGCCAACATAAATAAGGGAGATAAAATAAACAAAAGGGCAGGCAGGATTGATTTTAAGCTAATCGGCTTTTTGTAATAATGTTTTTGCATTGGCAGGATTTACGCTTTCAAAAGATATTGTATGTAATAACGAATTTATGCCCTCCCGATTGTGTAAACCCTTTAAATACCATTTGTCGTAATAACGGAGTAAAATACGGAAAGCTTCGATCGTATTTCCATCCTCTAAGTAGTGAACGGCATTTTTTGCCTCAAGGCCGCCCAATCGGCCCTGAATACGGCCGATGGCACCAATCATTTCTGTTTTATCCAGTTGTCCGTAGCCTTCTACAATATGTTTTAATCGTTCCTCAAAAGGAATATCCAGGAAATATACAGGCGAGGCCCGCATTGTTTTCCATAATTCATGCGGAATATTTACCTGTCCTATGCGCTGACTTTCATCTTCGAGCCAGATAGCCGAGGTCGGAGGTCGGAGATCATCGGAGGTCAGAAGTCGGAGGTCGGAAGTCGGATTGTTTCCAATTTTTGATTCTTGACTTATAGCTTGCGGCTTTTGACTTTTAACTTTTAACTTTTGATTTTCATCTTCGAGAGATACTTCGTACGTTAGAGGGTTTCCGACTTCTGACTTCCGACTTCTGATCTCTATCAGTTTTGTACCAAGCACATTCTCAAACATTTCCTGCGTCGGCTGTTTGGGCAAGCCAATATTTCCAAATGCCGAACCTTTATGACCGGCGATAGACTCAAGATCAATAACCGTTACATTTAGTTTACCTAATTCATGCAGCAGTTCTGTTTTTCCCGACCCTGTATAGCCGCCAACTATTTTAAAATGATGATTTTGTTTAAAAGTATCCTGCACAAGGTTCCTGAATTTTTTATAACCGCCAATCAACGTGTATACTTTAAAGCCATACACATCCAGCAGCCAGGCCACAGCGCCGCTGCGCATGCCGCCGCGCCAGCAGTAGATCAATATGCAATTGGCAATAGGCAAACCCGTGTGTTTATTCATTTCAGAATTCTTGCTAATTGCCAATTGCATATTGCCAATTATTCCCTCCACCTCTTCCACTATCTTCCGCATCTTCGGTCCAAAATAATCCAGTCCTATCTTAATTGCTTTTTCGCGGCTCTCTTGTTTGTAGGCGGTTCCTACAGCAGCTCTTTCTTCGTTGGTAAATAATGGCAGGCTGTGTGTACCGGGTATATGAGCATGATTGTATTCGCCGGGGCTGCGTACATCAATTACCGGGTGGCTTTTCGCCAGAGCTAAAAATTCTTCAATAGTTATTTTTTGTATAGCCATTAGTACAAATCTAAAAACAAAATGCCACGGAAACTTCCGTGGCAAATGCTTTATAAAAAATATCTTGTATTAATTGATTTTAACCTTGCCGCCACCCACATCAACTTTCACACCGCCTGCATTTACCTTTACACCACCTTTGGCATCAACTTTTACACCACCTGCACCGCCCGTGGTTACTTTTGTTTTTACAGAGTCGCCTGTAACCACAGAAACACCACCCTCACCTACTTTTACTTTTTCTCCATTTGCACCTTCTACAGAAATGCCATTCTTATCAATTGTTACATTGGTTCCTTCGGTCTTGTCATCATCATCTTTCGCATCGTCAGTATCTCCGCTTACATTAATAGAAGTATTGCCACCGTCCGTTTTTACTTCAACACCGCTCTCTTTTTCACTTTTCTTTTCATTGCCACATGCTGTAAAACCGGTTACCGCAGCGGTAACAATCATTGCTAAAAATACTTTCTTCATGTGTTGCTTTTTTTAGGTTGATTAATTGTATAGCTTCTTATAATTAAATTACCTGTTCATACTGGCCAGAAACTCTTCGTTATTTTTTGTTCCCTTCATACGGTTTTGCAATTCTCTTTGTGCTTCTTCGGGATTCATATCGCCCAGGAAAACACGCAGCAAATTCATACGTTGCAATACTTCACGATCAAGTAATAAATCATCGCGACGCGTAGAAGATGATACCAGGTCAATAGCCGGGAAAATTCTTTTATTAGCCAATCGACGATCCAGCATCAATTCCATATTACCCGTTCCTTTAAATTCTTCAAAAATAACCTCATCCATTTTGCTGCCGGTATCTATCAACGCCGTAGCCAATATTGTTAAAGAACCGCCGTTTTCAATTTTACGGGCGGCGCCAAAAAACTGTTTAGGTTTTTGCATGGCGTTGGCTTCCACACCACCGCTCAATACTTTACCGCTGGCGGGTGCTACTGTATTGTGTGCACGGGCCAAACGTGTAATAGAATCCAGCAATATCACCACATCGTGTCCGCACTCTACCAATCGTTTTGCTTTTTGCAAAGCCATCGTTGAAACCTTTACGTGTTTCTCGGCCGGTTCATCAAATGTAGAAGCAATCACTTCCGCATTTACACTGCGTTCCATATCGGTAACCTCTTCCGGTCTTTCATCTACCAACACTACCATCAGGTAACACTCGGGGTGATTGGCCGCAATCGCATTGGCTACCGCTTTCAGCAACATGGTTTTACCGGTTTTCGGTTGCGACACAATTAATCCGCGTTGCCCCTTTCCTATGGGCGTAAACAAATCCATTATTCTTGTTGAATAATCGGAAGGCGTTGTAAACAAATTTAATTTCTCGAACGGGAACAATGGCGTTAAATAATCAAACGGTACACGGTCACGCACTTCGTCAGGTCTTTTACCGTTGATGGCATCTACTTTTAATAAAGCAAAATATTTTTCACCTTCTTTTGGCGGACGAACAGAACCCGCAACGGTGTCGCCGGTTTTTAATCCGAATAATTTTATTTGTGATGGAGATACATACACATCATCGGGGGATGATAGGTAGTTATAATCTGATGAGCGGAGAAAACCGTATCCGTCGGGCATCATTTCCAATACACCTTCGGATAATATGATACCGTCAAACTCTACATTAAATACCTGGTCTCTGCGTTGCGGATATGATTTTTGCTGGTAATTACTGTTTGTATTTACGTTTTCGGAAGTTACTTCCGTTGCCGCTAATATTTTTGCCGCCATTTCCGATTCAGGTGCCTGTTCTAAAACTTCCGCGTTTGTATTACCGTCAGCTTGTTCTTCCTCTTCTTCGTCCTTCTTTCGTGCAATTTTTTTACCGGGAGCGGGTTTTTCTTCTTTCTTGACTGCTACCGGTTTTTTTGCCGGTTTAATTTCTTCAGACTCTACAACTTCTGCTTCTTCGGTAGAATTAGCAGTAGTGGTTTTTATAATTCTTTTACGTTTGCCTTTATCTTCCCCGGCATTTTTAGCGCCGGCAATAGCCTGGCTGTCCAGTATTTTAAATACAAGGGCCTGTTTGTCTAATTTTTTTGAATTGGGAATTTTCAACTGCTCGGCAATGTCCAGCAGTTCAGGAACGAGCATATCGTTCAATTGCAGAATGTCATACATAAAAAATGTTGAGGTTAATCACAAAACCGGGGATGCCGGGAGCTTTTTAAAATTGAAAATTATGATTTGAAATTTGTTGAATGGAACCTGAAGGCTACTGATAGTGAACTAAGAAGAGCATAACAAAACAGCCTTTTCCGATGCAATAATACGGTTAAATCGGCTAAATCAAAAAAATTTTTGGGCAAAAGAGAGGGCTTTCCTCAAAATTTTGGGGTTTTCACACACCTATATAGTTAGGTATTGTAAAACCAACCCGGCAATATGGTGCTTATCAGTCAGAAGAAACGGTTATTAAAGCCTGCTCAAAAAGCGGGGCCGGTTTTCAAAAAATAAAAAGTACGTCACAAAAAAGCCAAAGTTGATTGTTGGGAATACCTTCAATTTCTGATTAAAAAATTAATAAAATGAAAATCAAAATCAAGCAATTTTCTTTCGACTCGGGTTCAATAAAATGGTGGCAATTGCTGATTCCGGTCATTGCGGGAACGGTCTTGGCTTTAGCTGCTATTTTCAAAAGGTGCATATTAAAGATCATAGGATTTACTTATATAAACTTATACCAAGATGTATACTATTACATTCAAGGAGTCTGCGACTAAAAGAATTATCTGCATTACAAAAACCCGTAGTAAAGAAAATAGCTGCGGAAATAGATAAACTCGGTATAAACCCAAAACCGCCGGGTGTTAAAAAACTAAGTGGATCAAATGAAAACCTGTACAGGATTCGTATAGGCGATTACAGGATTATTTATGTAATTGAAGAGGTTGTAAAAATTGTAAATGGGCGAAAGATAGGGCACCGAAAAGATATATACAGGTAATTATAACTTCCCCTTCTTTTTCAAAGTCTTTTTTGCTTCATTCCAGGCAATAGGTTTCTCATCCTTTCTTGATTCAGCTACCAATACATCAATTAAATCTTCAAACTGATCAGGATTCTTTGCTACTTCCTTTATATCTACCTGCAGAATTCTGCGTTTTTTCTTTTCGTCGGTTAAAATTGTTACCCCTTTCATCGGTATCTGTTTCAACAAACTTACAAAATTTATATCATACATTTCCGGGCCTCACAGCACCAACTACTTACAGAAAGGAAAATCTTCGAAATCCTTTAAATCAGCGGAATCTCTGGCTATATTTGCCGTCCTAAAAGAAGCGACATGTTTAACAAGCGAATCAAGATTAAAGACCTGCTGGCCGCCGAGCCTGAAAACCAACAGGTAACAGTGATGGGCTGGGTGCGTACGTTCAGAAACAATCAGTTTATCGCATTGAACGACGGCAGCACCAATACGAACTTACAGGTTGTGGCCGAATTGGGTGTATTTGATGATGAATTATTAAAACGAATTACGACATCCGCTTCTTTAAAAGTTACCGGTGTAGTAATACCCTCTTTGGGCAAAGGACAAAAACTGGAACTAAAAGCTACCGCAATAGAAATACTGGGTGATAGTGATGCGGAAAATTATCCGCTGCAACCCAAAAAGCACAGCCTTGAATTTTTGCGTGAAAAAGCTCACCTGCGTTTTCGTACCAATACATTCGCTTCGGTATTTCGTGTTCGTCATGCACTGGCATTCGCTGTACATAAATTTTTTAATGATAAAGGGTTTGTGTACATGCACACACCCATTATTACAGCAAGTGATGCAGAAGGCGCGGGTGAAACTTTTAAAGTAACCGCTCTTCCTTTTGATAATACGCCGCGCAATGTAGACGGCACCGTAAATTTTAAAGAAGATTTTTTTGGACGTGCTACCAACCTTACCGTAAGCGGACAGTTGGAAGGTGAGTTGGGCGCTACGGCGTTTGGTGATATTTATACATTCGGCCCTACGTTTCGTGCGGAGAACTCCAACACAGCACGACACCTAGCCGAGTTTTGGATGATAGAACCCGAAATGGCTTTTTATGATTTGGAAGATAATATGAACCTGGCCGAAGAGTTTATTAAGTATATTATTCAATATGCGATGGATAATAACAAAGAGGACCTTGAATTTTTAGCACAGCGATTGGCAGAGGAAGAAAAACTATTGCCGCAGGATAAACGCAGCGATATGGGATTGATAGAGAAGCTGGAGTTTGTCGTAAAAAATAATTTTGAAAGAATAACCTATACCGAAGCGATTGCCATATTGAGAGAAAGCAATCACAATAAGAAAAAGAAATTTCAGTATTTAATAGATGAGTGGGGCGTTGATTTACAAAGCGAACATGAAAGATATTTGGTAGAAAAGCATTTTAAAAAACCGGTAATACTTTCCAATTATCCGAAAAATATTAAATCATTTTACATGCGACAAAATGATGACGGTAAAACAGTAGCCGCGATGGATATACTGGCGCCGGGTATTGGCGAAATAGTAGGCGGCAGCCAGCGGGAAGAAAGATTGGATAAATTAGAAACAAGGATGAAGGAGATGAATATTCCCGCAGAAGAATTGTGGTGGTATTTAGATACAAGAAAATTTGGCACCGTACCGCATGCAGGTTTTGGTTTGGGTTTTGAGCGTATGGTACAGTTTGTTACCGGTATGGGAAATATCAGGGATGTAATTGCTTTTCCGCGGACACCCAAGTCGGCGGAGTTTTAATAATTTTTGGCATAATAAAAAAGAGAGCAATTATAAAGTCTCTCTTTTTTATTTTTTGCTTTTGACTTTCACATTGTCAAGGCTCATGTATGCACATCACCGGTATGTGCGATTCAAAAATTAATTGCTTGCTGCTGCTTTTATGAAATATTGCATCCAGCAGTTTGTGCTTTTTGGGAATGGTAATCAGCAGGTCAAGATTATTTTTCTCGGCAAAATCATTAATGCCGTCTTCAATATCCGGGTGACTAATAAAATGATAGCTCGGTTTCAAATCTTCCAGCATGGTGTGCAGTAAGAGCGATTGCTCCGGTGTATCGGGAGTAAAGTGCTTGTCTTTGTAGTCTACATTCAACACATGCAGTTCTGCATTAAAAGTTTTTACTATTTCTTTTATAAAGCCGATCGGTGTATTTTGTACCACCTGCTTAAAATCGCAGGCGAAACCAACTTTTGCAATATGCTTGTATAGTTTACCGGCGGGTACAGCAATTACCGGCCAACTCAAGTGACGAATAGTTGTTAATGTAGTACTGCCGAAAATAACTCTTTCCAACCCCGAAGAACCTTTGGAACCCATTACCACGGCAAACGGTTTTAGTTTATTGCATAAGGTTTCCAATTCATCTACCGTATCGCCCATAATAGTTTCAGTATATACTTTTACAGTATGAGAAGTAATGTGTTCAATACTTTGTTTCAGCAAATCCAATCGGTCTTCCGCATTTTTTTTCAATTCATCCGCACTTACCAACATTACCGGTACATCGGCCACACCTACCGGAATTTGGTAAGCATTAAACAACACAATGGAAGCACCTGTTTCTTTTGCCATTTCAGTCGCATAATTCATGGCATTAACGGCAATCGGTGAAAAATCGGTGGGAATAATAATGGTTTTCATGCTTTATAATTTTGTTGCATATAAAGCTACCGCCACAATAATGCCGGCTGTATGACGGGGGTCATTCTAAAAGCTGATTTCTGTTATGAAATTGATTAAGTTTATAATTTTTTAATCTTCCTTACTCAAAATCATAGTCAATAAAAAAACCTCCGTCGATCGCGGAGGTTTTTTATAAAAATTTTTCATTCTTAATTAATACGTATCTGCCGGTTGCCGCCGCCGGGGCCGTTCTGCCGCATTTGCTCAAACATTTTTTCCCTTTCTTTATTAAACTGCTCGTTGGTTATTTTATTCTTCCCCCTTGGTTCTTTTATGATCGCTACATCCGCTTTGGGTAAAATTTCCACTGCTTTATAAGTCATTCTTCCGTTATTATTATCTGTTTCCAAAATCAAACCCGGCAGTTGTCCCTGGAAATCGGGTCCGGCACTTACCGGTATATCAGTAGTAAACCATACCGTGATGTTGGATGTATCATCCATTTCTTTACGTTCCATTTTACCGTTGTCCATCGTCATCATGGTGCGTTTGCCTATACGCTGCGTAGTGGCTTTGCGGCACAGGCGACCTAATATCGTTTTAGTTTCTTCACTCAGTTTCCAGGTCATGCGGCGTATACTGTCTTCTACTATAAATGTTTTATCAAACAGTTCTCTCTTTTCTACTTTTCTTGTTTCATCAAAATTGCAATAAGTGAGGTTGTCGGCACCCGGTCCCATCATTCTTATCTGCATACCGCCGCCGCCCATGGGGGCATCATCCTGCACATCATCTTCCATTTGTTTTAAAAAACTTTGGTTGTTGGCAAAGTTCAATTCAAACTTATCGGTTCGGGTGCGGGGCATAGCCTGTGCAGCTTCATCATTGTCCTGAATATGAACTTGGAATTGCATGGTTCTTTCGTATATCACTTTCCCTTCTTTTTGCTGAGCGTTCAGCAGTATAAGTGTGCCGAGAGCGGTTATGGTCAAAAAAATCTTTTTCATTTGCTTTATTTTTTTCCAAAGCTAATGCCTTACGGAGTTAATGCACCCGGGTTTAAGGTTAATAATGGTTAAAGTATGCTGAATGACCGGCCGGAAAAATTACTTTTGATTTATATTAATAAAATGAAAAATATAAAAGGTTTATGGGTATTGATGGTGCTGACCATTTTGGCTATTACCTGTTTCCAGGCCTATTGGCTGAAAACAAATTATGATAAAGAGAACCGGCAGCTTTCTTTCAGAACCAATGTGGCATTCAGGGAAACGATAAGAGAACTGCAAGCAAAGAAATTTGATTTCGACGATGAAATGTTGAAGTCTTTACCACCGAATACAATAAAAAAAATTGAAGTCAAAAACTTGCCTGATGAACCGCATCACTTGGGGATGCGGGAAAGAGAGGATATTGTAAATATGGTTAATGTTTATAGAGAAAGAAGGAGAATTTCCGCATCCGATACTGTCAAGAGAAAAAATATTATCATCACGATGGATCAAACCAACTCCTTTATTAAAACCGATTCGGCCCGCAAGCAGTTTAAATTTAACATGAAGGCAAACCATCGCACGGATGGCGAATTTATTAAATTATTATATGGTGCCGATTCTTTGCAGGATTCTATACGAGTAAAAGAAATCGATTCGTCTTATCGAATAGCTTTAAAAGAAGAAAATATAAAAATTCCTTTTACGATTAACCGGCTTGATTCGTTGATTGAAGAGGACTTACCGCGACATGAATTTAATAAAATGACAGTTGGCTTCGCTCATCCTGTTACTTACGAATTGAATGTTGGCAACAGGTTTCCGTACATTTTGAAAAAAATGATTTCGCCCATTTTATTTTCATTGTTCCTTGTCGGCGTTACCATTCTTTCTTTTGTACTGCTTTATCGTAATATGCTGAAGCAAAAAAGACTGACCGAATTAAAAAATGATTTTATCAATAATATAACCCATGAACTGAAAACACCTATTGCTACAGTGGGTGTAGCCATAGAAGCGCTGCGTAATTTTAATGCGATCAATGATCCCGCCCGGACAAAGGAATATCTTGATATTTCGCAAAATGAATTGCAACGGCTATCGTTGCTGGTTGATAAAGTACTCAAGCTTTCGATGTTCGAGAACAAAGAAGTGCAGTTGAAATACGAAAGCGTTAACGTAAAAAATATAATAGACGAAGTAACGGGCAGCATGAAATTGCAAATAGAAAAACAGGGAGCTCAATGTGAAGTATTGACGGAGGGAAATGATTTTACTGTTGCCGCGGATAAATTACATATTACAAGCGTAGTGTATAATTTGGTAGATAATGCGCTGAAGTATTCTCCCGTTTCACCAATAATAAAACTTTTATTAAAAGACGGCGGTGACAGGATTGTACTTTCCGTTGCTGATAACGGTATCGGTATTGCACCCGAATATAAAGACAAAGTTTTTGATAAGTTTTTCAGGGTACCCGCCGGCGATACGCATAATGTAAAAGGCTACGGATTGGGACTGAGTTATGTTGCATACATTGTAGAAAAGCACAAAGGAAAAATTACGGTAGACAGTGAACCGGGTAAAGGGTCTGTGTTTTCTATTACACTGCCGAAAAGCTTAAATTCATAGTCGTAAACTGAGGAACAATGGCAGCCATATCAAATAAAGAAATGAACGGAACTAAAGAAATACGCATAAAAATTTTATATGTAGAAGATGAATTGTTCCTGGGTAAAATTGTAAAAGAAAGTTTGGAGAGCCGCAATTTTGAAGTAATAATGGAAAGTGACGGCGGTAAGGCAGTTCAGGTTTACAAAAACACGACTCCTGACATTTGCGTGCTGGATATTATGCTGCCGAATAAAGACGGTTTTGCCATTGCCGATGAAATACGATTGTTGAATGAAGAAGTACCCATTATTTTTTTAACTGCCAAAACTCAAACCGAAGATGTAGTAAAAGGTTTTGCGCAGGGAGGTAATGATTATATACGCAAACCGTTCAGCATGGAAGAACTGATAGTACGGATACAAAACGCCTTGCGCAATAAATCAAACGAGCCTAAAAAAATTACCGGCGAATCGGTCAGCATCGGCAATTATACTTTTCAACTGAACCGCCAGGTGCTGAGCGACGGTACCGAAGACCGGAAACTGTCGTACCGCGAAAGCGAATTACTGAAACTGCTTTATCAAAACCGCGATAAAATTATTGACCGAAAGGACATATTGAATTTACTCTGGGGGAATGATAATTTTTTTAATTCAAGAAACCTGGATGTGTATATTACCAAACTGCGCAGCTATCTGAAAGCAGACCCCTCCTTAGAAATAATTACCATCAAAGGAATCGGGTACAGGTTTGTATCGGGTGGTTAATTCTCTTTTTTGCATATTTTAACCGGGAGCTTATTTTTTAATGGGCTTTCCGGGTCCATCTCAAATTCAACTTTTGTCGGGGCTATACGCTGCAATCCACGCCGATGGCGTGGGATTTTCGCTTCTATCCCCCGCCTGTCAACGGCAAAACAACCCTCAGCAAAGGTCCGAAAAGCCTTCTCCTTCTCGCTCTTTTGTGTAGAGTAAGGGGACGAGGTTGAGGTTTGGGTTATCGCTTATTTCCCCTATTTTTGCCATCCCTTTTTTTAAACGTATATATTAATATGTCAATCATTCAGAATATCAGAGACAAGTATGCCCGTTGGGCTGTGGTAGCTATCGCTATTTCATTACTCGGTTTTATTTTAATGGATGCTATGAGCAACCGTACAGGTGGCTTGTTTAGCGACGGCAGAGGCAAAAACATTGGTAGCATAAATGGCCAAAAAATTGATGCTGAAGCATTTGCCAAAAAAGTAGAGTTGCAGGAACAACAAATAAACGCAAGAAACAACGGCGGCAATATTGATGAACTGACCCGCCAGCGTTTAACGGAACAGCTCTGGGATCAGGAAGTTGAACTGGCTGTTATGAGTACCGAGTTTAAGAAATTGGGTATGTCAATAGGTAAAAAAGAACTGAACGATATTATTCTTAATAACCCTACGGAGGAATTAAGAAGAAGTTTTACAAACGAACAGGGTATTTATGACGGCGCAGCGGCGCAGCAGGGTATAAAAGAACAATCCAAAAAAGGAACTGCCGAACAAAAAGCGGGCATCAATGAATTTCTTACAGGCCTTGAATACAGCCGTATGTACGAAAAGTATAATGGCATGCTTACCGGTAGTATTTATTATCCCAAATGGTTTATTGAAAGAGAAAATGCCAACAAGTCTGCAATGGCAAAAATTTCTTATGTAACCGTCCCATACAGTACGGTATCCGATAGCGCCGTGCGTATCAGCGATAAAGAAATACAAGACTATATAGATAAAAACAAAGACCTCTTCAAACAAAAAGAGGGAAGGAATATCTCTTATGTTTCGTTTGCCGCCACACCCACATCCGGCGATAGTGCTGTTATCAGGAATGATGTACTTGGCAAGAAAGCAGAATTTGTGGCTGATACCAATGCCGCACAATACCTGGCAAGAGCAGGAACTCAAATGAAATACTTTGACAGTTATGTAGGCAAGTCGCAAATGCAAATGCCGATGAAGGACAGCATACAGCGGTTGGGAAAAAATCAGGCCTTCGGTCCTTATTTAGATTTTGGACAAACTGCAAGCAATTATGTAATTGCAAAAATGCTGGATATAAAAGAACTTCCTGATTCTGTAAAATGCCGCCATATATTGCTGGGTACACAGGATCCAAGAACCGGGCAGCCTATAATGGAGGACTCAATAGCTCATAAAAGAGCGGATAGTATTGCGCTGGCTATAAAGAACGGTGCTAACTTCGATTCGCTGGAAGCAAAATTTACTACCGATCAGGAATCGCATAAAGAAAAAGGTGTGATGGAATTTTCTACTACTCTTATTCAAGGTGAAAACTTTGCAAAAGAATTCAGAGAATTTATTTTATTTGACGGAAAGACAGGCGATAAAAAAGTGGTAAAGACAAATTTTGGCTGGCATTATATAGAGATCCTCAATAAAAAGAATCCTCAACCGCATTATAAAGTTGCATATTTAGCCAAACAAATTGTGGCGAGTGATGATACGGAAACAAATGCGGAAAACGCTGCAAACAGTTTTGCCGGCAACAGCCGTACAGTGGAGACATTTATTGCTAATGTTGAAAAAGACCTTAAACCTAAAGGCCTAAACAGCTTAGTGGTAAATGATATTTCGCCGCTTGCTTATAATATACCGCAGTTGGGCGGCAATGTAAACTGCCGTCAATTTGTAAAAGCCGTTTACGAAGCTGACAAAGGAAAAGTAATGCAACCTATGCGTGTGGGTGATAATTTTATAGTAGCCGTAGTAACTGCTGTAAATAAAGAAGGTACAATGAGCGCTTCGGCGGCAAGAATGCAGGTAGAACCTTTACTGCGCAACAAGAAAAAAGCAGAGCAGATAAAACAAAAAATAGGCGCGGTAACAACACCAGAAGCGGTAGCTGCTGCAATGGGGCAACAGGTGCAAACAGCCGACAGCGTAAGATTTGATACCGGGGCTCCGGGCGGTTTGGGCAGCGAACAAAAAGTAATAGGCGCGGCCTTCAATCCTGCGAATAAGGGTAAAGTGGTTACGCATGCATTAGATGGTTTGCAGGGAGTTTATATAGTTCGTATAGATGATGTAACCGCAACTTCAGTGGCGGCGGGTACTGTAGAAGAACAACAAAAAATGATGATTATGCAAACCCGCATGCGGGCTATGCAGGCATTAAACCCGCAAATGCAGATGTACGGCGGCGGGGGTCCTACGCCGGCTGATATTCTAAAGCAATCGGCGAAAATTAAAGATAACCGGGCCAATTTTTATTAATAGAAATGGGCTTTAAAATACTGAAACCATCCCGCTGAAAGCGGGATGGTTTTTGTTTGTACCGTATTTCGAAAACCAAAACATCAGATAGTTGTTACTTTTGTAACGCATAGATTTAGATAAATTGAGTTTTTTAATGAGTGATATAATAATAAATAAAGTAGCGGAGAGCGGCTTGGTAACACTGGACCTTGAAAACTATTACCCCAAAGGAGATGTGGTAGTTTTTGATATGAAGGATTACCTGTTCATGGGTATGATATTAAAGGAAAAAGATTTTAGGGAAGCCATGAAGAATCTTGATTTAAAAAAGTTCGAGCATAAATATGTGGCTATTACCTGTACCGCCGATGCCGTAATACCGGTATGGGCTTACATGCTGGTGGCCGCTTACCTGCAACCCGTAGCTAAAGATTTTGTATTGGGAACGGAGGACGAGCTGCACCGAACTTTATTTTTAAAAAACCTCTCGCAAATAAACCCCGGTGATTTTGCCGATAAAAGGGTGGTGATAAAAGGTTGCGGCGATACGCCCATCGGCGAGTTTGCTTATACGGAAATTACAAAACTGCTGCTGCCCGCAGTAAAAAGTATTATGTACGGAGAACCCTGCAGTACGGTACCCGTTTATAAAAAGAGATGACTGTGTTTATAGAGTATGTAAGGTAAAGAAAGTATTGCCCCGGTTCGGGTCTGAACCTTAATCGCCGAAATCTTCTCCAAATACATCTTCGGTAATGGATTTGTCTACTACAGGTGTATTCTTTTTTTCCTTCAATTTACCGTTAATATAGTTGGTAAGACGATAACGCTTTACTAGCTCATCAGTAAGATGCGCGGCTCCTTTTATTTCTTTTAAACAAGCCGCTTCACCGCAATGGCAGGCAAAAGGCTGCGCCATATCCCATTCGGTAGACGGATAAAAGAAACCGAATTCTTCGCCGGCCGCAATGGGTTTTAACGCTATTAATTGAAATGCGGCGGTATCAAAGAATACATTGGGATCGCAACTGTGATTAATGTATTGCAAATGCTCCGGTCGCAATGTAATGTGTACATCATCTCCCGTTTGTACGGTAAGATAGGTTGGCGTACTCAATGTTTCTCCCGCATGAAACAAACTCAATACATCACCGGGTTGAAAATTTTTAACGGCACGCAACAGCTTATGACCTGTTATAGCATCCTCACAAACTTCGCAAAATTCATGGTTACTGAGTACAATAAACGGAATAGTAGCAGTGGCTAACATAATAGAATTTTAAATGGGTTTAGTAAATATAAAAACAAATAGTTTCTTATTAACTGTAAAAAACGGGAAGACTAAAAAAGTGGATAAGTAGCGTATAGTGTTAATTGTAATAAAAATGATATTCAATCAATCAACGAATCGATTAATATGAATTAACATGTATAAAAAGAACTTCTTTCATAAATGAATGCGACAATGCGTTATACCGACTTCAATTATAGTCCCTTCAAAACCGAATGCCTATTTAAAAAGTTGTAACGCCGCATTTACCTTTTCTCTTTCCGATACCGAGTTGCCCGCAGTACCGGTAATGGTACCTCTGCATCCCGCTGCTCCGCAATGGCAATCGAAAGATTCTGATTCTTCATTTAAGAAATGAGCATAGTCCAATGTAAGTTCCTCACCGCGGTTAATATCACGGGCGGCTATTACATCAAGACCTTCGTAAATCGTATTGGCATTACAGGAATGATTTTGCGGAGCCCATTCCGACGGGTTGCTGTCCCATAATACATAGACCTCGTTGCTGATGGGGTATGCATAATGGCGGAATAACTTCTTTTCGCCCTTGCTCCAATGTTGTTCTACATAAGCTTTGGTAACCAAACGATGCGGACGTTCCTCACCATGAAATATTACTTCACCTTCTTTAATGGGCGATGAGGCATAAATACCAAAGCCGGCTATTGAATTACCTTTCATCGTGAATTTTTTCTGCTTGCGTCGGTGACGAACTATACCTTCGGTAATGATATGATTTAAAAAACCCGCCTGGCCAATGCCATCATGTTTTAAAATATAATCGGCCGAACCTTCATAACCATCTGTTGTAAAAAACAGAGCAGGTAAAATTTACTTCCAGGAAAAATAGTTCGTCCTGTTCATTCATCCTGAAATCCATTCTTGCATAACCAACACCGCCAAAGCTTCTGAATATTTTTTGCGCGGCGGTACGCAGTTGCTTGTCCAATTTTTTATCGGTAACCGGTATGTTGCATTCAGGATGCAGCTCCGAAGTTTTTAGTGCATAGGTTTTAAATTCTCTTCCTTCAGGAAAGATAAACTCAACCGGTTTGAAGGCCGTGCATGTTTTATGGTCATCCGCATTGGCGGCTACCAATACCGTAAATTCTCTTCCTTTTATATATTCTTCTACCAATACTTCTTCGTACTCCGGCAGCAGTTCGCTTATTTTTTGTTTTAGCTCTTCTGTATTATTTACTAAAGAGGTTTCGTCTATACCCAAGCTGTCACCCGCTTTAGAGGGTTTTACAAATAACGGGAAACGCAGGTGCTTGCACTGGCGTTGAATATTTTTAGGATTATCTATTAATGCATAAGCCGCGGTTTTTATATCCTCGGTATAGGCTACATACTTCATCAGTTCCTTCGGCGGATCATATAATAACGAGGAAGGACCCGTGAAAGGCATGTTTAATAACTCCAATGTATAGATAACATCAATGGAAGGCACGCACCATTCAAGATAGCCTTCGCATAAGTTTACAAAGCAATCGTACTTTTTTTGTTTTAAATCTTTTAATTGTTTGTACGTAGATAATTTATTCAGGAATACGTTATCTACGGTTGCATCGGGCAGTAAGTGAGATAAGATGCGGGGTGGATCGTAATTTTTATAATCAACATTACTTGTTGAATAATCCGGCTGGAGTACACATATTTTCATAAATGGGGCGTAAGTAAAACGAATGGGTTTATAGTTTATAAATACTTATAGTTTAAAAATATAAATAACTATTATAATAACAATTTTTATAGCCATAAATTTTAATAACATTTATAAAGATTAAATCGGGATAACCCCAATCGATACCGGTTGAATGAACCGATTAACCATAAAAGAAACGGAGTAAGTGATATAATATTGCCAACCCCTTCGGGTATTACATGCAACTCAATCCGGAGCTTGTCATACATTAACCTATTGATTTATACTTTAATACCGGTGAATTGATATGATATCGGGAGCCGGAATGACTATCTTGTTTGACTATCCTATATAGAGGTTGGTTATAATACCGGCTAAGTTGTAAACAGCGTACATAAAAAAAACGTTGGCCTTACGGGGCCAACGCATTACAAAACAGCAAAGGCATACTTACTGCACAATTATCTTTTGTGTAAACACTGTCTTGCTGTTTTGGTCTGCCACTTTTATAAGATATACGCCGCGGGCAGCTGCGGGACTAAGGTTAATATTCTCTGTTTGGCTGTTGCCGTTGATGCTTATTCTTCTTTGTTGTGTAAGGCGACCCATAATATCCGATACCTCTATAGTATAGTTACCGGCTTCCAATTTATTAAAACGCAATGCAAATACATTGTCACTTACCGGGTTGGGATAGGCTGCTACCTTTCTGCCATCGGGCAGGTCGTTTCTTTGTAAGGTGGCTATGTCATTGGCCGTTGTACTGCGGGTATTCAAAATATTACTGTTGGCCAGATCGGAACTGCGGTAAACACCGGCCTTGGCTTTATAGGCTTCGGCATTCCATGTTTTTACATCTACCGTATACCAAGCTTCATTGTATACGGCGCTGCTTACTAATAATGCACCGGCTTCATTTACCACCGCGCCATTGGTAGTAAAATTGGCGGGCAGATTATTGATAGCACCCAAGTGCCTGGCCATTTTGGTTTCAATGTTTACTTTAAATACATGGTTGCGGGCGGAAATGATATATAAGTTACCGTCATTATCGGCAATCATATCGCCCCCAAAACTTGTACAACGGTTATGTATGGACACACCGTTGTTTGAAGGATCATCTATTAAACCGCCCAATTTTGTAACCGCCGTTTTTTTGCCCGAGCTAAAACGAATAAAATGATTGGCATCATTACTGACCGCATAGCCCGTACCATCGGGTGTAATAACCATACGGGTTATAATCTTTGCTTCATCGTTGTGCATATTGCCGTCGTTGGTAAACGGAATGCCGGTATGGTAATACAGCTTATTTGTTTTTAAATCGATGTAACGAAGCTGGTCCACAAACATGGGTGTGTACCAAATGCGGTTATTCTTTTTATCGAAAGCAATGGCGGCAACGCCGGTACCAAAGGGTGTATTGAGATTGAAACCTGTTTTCTTATCGTTATTAGCTTCGGTTAATTGTTTTTTTGTTACCGCATCAAATACAGCCAGGCCGGCATCCATGCCGTTTACCAATACCGGGCCATACTCGCCGGTTTGTGTATTCAGTTTACGAAGGGCGGCCCATCCGTGACCGTTTTGCTGTAAATCAGTAACGGCATATGCAAATTTATCGGTATGCTGTGCGGTTAAAACCGCAGAGAAAAAAAGCGTAAAGGAGAAAAATGAAAAGCGTAGTAAATTTTTCATGACCTGTAGTTTTTTGGGGTATAAAGAAATAGGAAAGATCTGCAACAGTAAGTTACACCAAATAGCAAAACGGGGCAAATAATTTATATTAAGTTATAATGAAAGGGATGGTCGGTTTGGGGCGGGTTGATTGATACTTGAAGAGGTCATTATTTGTATCAGAATAGTATAAAGCCGATCAACGAATTTCATTGAATAAGGCAGCGTAAGCAGTATGGTCATTTGATTGCGTACTTCTTAAATAGTGCAGCAGATACTGTAATAAAACAGGGCAAGATGAGTAATATGTGAGTAACCGGATGGAATGTTTTCATATATCGCCGGTACGAAAGGTTTTTCAGGACATCTTTAAGCCACTTCGCAAATGCCGAGCAGCATTACTACAACCCAAGGGCTGCCGGATGCGAAGGGAAAGTGTGAAGCGCAGCGTAACGCCGAAGCGAAGCGGAGCCTGAAGCAGCCGGAAGAAAAGCTGAATAAAGTGATGAACGATGAAAGCCCCAAATGATAACCCAATTAAAGTGCATATTGTAACTAATTGCCTTAGAAATCAATATTGTAGCTTCAAGAAAGGGACTGTAACCATAATAATAACCTTCCTTTTCCCGTTTACCTCGCTATAAAGGCGTACCTTCGCCGCTCGTTTTTTTAAGCTGTCAGGGATTCGTTACGCTCCTTTGCGGTGACTAAACCTGAACGCTAAAAGCTATTATTATGAATATAAGAAACATCGCAATCATTGCCCACGTTGACCACGGTAAAACTACACTGGTTGACAAAATTTTACATGCTACCAAAGTATTTCGCGATAACCAGGATACCGGTGAGCTGATAATGGACAGTAATGACCTGGAAAGAGAAAGAGGTATTACCATTTTTAGCAAGAATGCAGCCGTTGTATATCACGATATTAAAATAAATGTAATTGATACGCCGGGTCACGCCGATTTTGGCGGTGAGGTAGAACGTGTATTGAAAATGGCTGATGGTGTGGTATTGCTGGTAGATGCTTTTGAGGGCCCGATGCCCCAAACAAGATTTGTATTGCAAAAAGCTTTGCAGTTGAATCTGAAACCGATTGTTGTTATAAATAAGGTAGACAAAGCCAACTGCCGCCCCGACGAAGTGCATGATGCGGTATTTGAATTGTTCTTTAATTTGGATGCTACCGAAGAGCAATTGAATTTTCCTACATTTTACGGCAGCGGAAAAAATGGATGGTTCAATGATTCTTTGGAGCAGATAGATAATATATTCCCGTTGCTGGATGGTATTGTAAAATATGTACCCGAGCCCAAAGTAAATGAAGGTCCTTTGCAAATGCAAATCACTTCATTGGATTATTCTTCTTTCCTGGGAAGAATAGCGGTAGGCAAGGTTGCCCGTGGTGTGATAAAAGAAGGCCAGCAAATAGCTTTGATGCAGGCCGACGGCGGCATTAAAAAAACAAAAGTGAGAGAGCTGTACGTGTTTGAAGGAATGGGTAAGAAAAAAGTAACGGAAGTTATAGCGGGTGATTTATGCGCCGTAGTAGGTATTGAAGATTTTAATATTGGTGATACCATCGCGGATATAGAAAATCCTGAAGCATTACCGGTTATCAGTGTAGATGAACCAACGATGAACATGCTGTTCAGCATTAATAATTCGCCGTTCTTCGGTAAGGACGGAAAATTTGTAACCAGTCGCCACTTGCGTGACCGCTTGATGAAAGAAACGGAAAAGAATTTGGCGCTGAAAGTATTGGATAGTGATGAAGGTGATAGCTTCATGGTATACGGTCGCGGTATTTTGCACTTGGGTATTTTAATAGAAACCATGCGCCGCGAAGGGTATGAGTTAACCGTGGGTCAGCCGCAGGTAATTGTAAAAGAAATTAATGGTGTAAAGAATGAGCCGTTTGAAATATTGGTGGTGGATGTACCGGAGAATTTTGCCAGTAAGGTAATTGATTTGGTATCGAGAAGAAAAGGTGAAATGCTGATTATGGAAACAAAAGGTGATATGCAGCATTTGGAATTTGAAATACCTTCCCGCGGATTAATTGGTCTGCGTACGCAAATGCTTACCGCTACTACCGGCGAAGCTGTAATGGCTCACCGTTTCAGTGAGTACAAACCATGGAAAGGACCGATACCCGGCAGAAACAACGGTGTATTGCTTTCTAAAAATACAGAAAGAACAACCGGTTATTCTATTGATAAATTACAGGACAGGGGAACTTTCTTTGTAGACCCGGGTGAAGAAGTATATGCAGGACAAATTATAGCAGAGAATATTAAGCCCGGCGATTTGGTAGTAAATGCTACAGAGCCTAAAAAATTGACCAACCACCGTGCCAGCGGAAGTGATGATGCAAGTCGTATTGCGCCAAAAACAATACTGAGCCTTGAAGAGTGTATGGAGTATATTCAGCAAGATGAGTGTATAGAAGTAACACCGCGTTTTATTCGTATGCGCAAAGTAATTTTGGATGAAGATGACAGAAAGAAAGTACAAAAGAAAATGGAAGCGCAGGCTGTATAAATTTCTAACGAAATATAAATTAAGCCCGGTCAATTACGACCGGGTTTTTTATTGGCGTATTTTCAAATTGCCGTGTGACCGGTATTCTTCTTTAGCCTAATTTTGTAAAAATTTCAGGCAATGAAAAAGCGGCTCCGGGTATATTTTTTTACAATTTGTTTTTTATTTCTTTTTTCTAATTCTTCACAGGCGCAATGCTCCATTTGTACACGTACAGCACAGCAAATGGGCGAAAAACCCGCTGAGGGTTTAAACGGCGGTATTCTTTACCTGGCCGGTATTCCCTTCGTCATTATGGGTTTTATCGGTTACAAATGGTGGAAGAGCAATAATGTAAAAGGCGGCGATTGAACCGCTTCCTTTTTTACAACTAAATTTTTTGCTGCGTTTCTACTTTGCTTAACTTGAGCAGATAAAATTACCTGCTTATGCAAAAGATTTTCTCCCTGCTTCTTTTCCTTTCTTTTTTCATTGCTGCCGCTGCGCAAAACCTTCCTGCCGGTAAACAAGGACTTCCAACTATAGAAGAAAAAACAAAAGACCTTAAAAAGCAGGAAGGCTTTCTGAATTTTTATTGGGATGAAAGTGCAGGAAAAATTTATTTAGAGATTAATAAAATTGATACTGAATTATTATACGTTACTTCCTTGCCCGCAGGTTTGGGTTCCAACGATATTGGTTTAGATCGCGGGTTATTGGGCGGCGAAAGAATAATAAAATTCTCGAAGATTGGCAGAAAGATATTGATGATTCAACCCAACTACGGTTACCGTGCCCTGACAAATGATGCTGCTGAGAAAAGAGCCGTAGAGCAATCTTTTGCGCAATCTGCCATCTGGGGTTTTACCGCAGAAGCTGAAACAGGCAATCGTTACCTGGTCGATGCAACAGATTTTTTATTAAGAGATGCCATGCAGGTAACCAATCGGTTAAGGACAACTCAGCAAGGAAATTATTCATTGGATAAAAATCGCTCCGCTATTTATTTACCCCGTACAAAAAACTTTCCGCTTAATACGGAGTTTGAAACAACCGTAACATTTATAAACAGCGATGGCACTACAGGTAATTATGTAAATACTGTTACACCTTCGCCGGAAGCAATTACACTGCGAATGCACCATTCATTTGTACAATTGCCCGATAGCGATTATCAATCGAGAGTATTTGATCCGCGCAGCAGTTTTATTCCCGTTTCTTTTTTTGATTACAGTACGCCGGTATCGGAGCCGATAGAAAAATTTTATATTATGCGTCATCGGTTGAAAAAGAAAGACCCGACTGCCGTAATGAGCGAACCGGTAAAACCGATTGTTTATTATTTAGATAACGGAACACCCGAACCCATACGCAGTGCATTACTGGAAGGCGCCGGTTGGTGGAATCAAGCCTTTGAAGCCGCCGGGTATAAAAACGCCTTTAGTGTAAAAATTTTACCCGAAGATGCTGACCCGATGGATATACGATACAATATGATAAACTGGGTACATCGTTCTACAAGGGGATGGAGCTACGGCGCATCGGTAACAGACCCCAGAACCGGCGAAATTATTAAAGGCCAGGTTTCATTGGGTTCGTTAAGAGTACGACAGGATTACTTAATAGCAACAGGTTTATTGGCTCCTTATGAAAATGGAACGCCTGTGGACGATAAGATGCTAAAAATGGCGTTGGCAAGATTAAAACAATTATCTGCTCATGAAGTGGGGCATACAATTGGACTGATGCATAATTATGCGGCCAGTGTAAGCAATCGTGCAAGTGTAATGGACTACCCGCATCCGCAGGCCAAACTAAATGCGGCGGGAGAAATTGATTTGAGCGATGCCTACGATGATAAAATTGGCGAGTGGGATAAAGTGGCCGTTAACTGGGGTTATAGAGATTTTGCAAAAGATACCGATGAAAAAAAAGAACTGAACACCATCTTAAATAATGCGATAAAAAACGGGCTGCAGTTTATTTCCGATCAGGATGCCCGTGCGGCCGGCGGCTTGCATCCGCAGGCGCATTTGTGGGATAACGGTAATGATGCGGTGACTGAATTAAAACAAGTAATGCAGGTAAGAGCAAAAGCATTATCGCAGTTTGGCGAAAAAAATATTCGTACTGGTACACCCATGGCCATGCTGGAAGATGTGCTGGTGCCGGTATATTTTTATCATCGGTACCAAATAGAAGCTGTTACTAAATTAGTAGGCGGTATGAATTATACTTATGCTCTCAAAGGCGACGGTCAACTCATTACAAAATCACTTACAAAAAAACAACAGACCGATGCGTTGGATGCAATCATCAATTGTATTGAAATAAAAAATTTATTAGTGCCCTATGAAATAACCAAACTGATACCGCCCCGCCCCGCAGGTTACGATTTTACAAGAGAACTATTTAAGAAAAGAACGGGTCTTGCATTTGATGCATTATCGCCTGCTGAAACCGTAGCGGATTATTGTTTTTCTTTTTTATTTAATACAGAAAGGGTAAACAGGATGGTGCAATACCAAAAACAAAATGGCGGCCTGGGGTTGGATGAAATGATTACTGTATTATTATCTGCTACTTGGAAAGCAAAAACGGAAACAGGCTTTGCTAAATTGATTCAGTTTCAAACGAATCATGTGTTGCTTACTTATTTGCTTGCATTAATGGTAAACGATAATGCATCGTATGAAGTAAGAGCCACAGCTATACAGGCGGTAAATGAGTTGAAAAAATATATACAGGCGCAGCAAAAAATAAATAAAGACACTGAACAGCAGTCGCATTTTGCATTGGCTTTAAAAAGAATGGAAGCGCCGGAAAAAGCTAAACCAACGATGCATGCAGCCATTCCACCGGGCGCACCGATAGGATGTGATTGGTAGGCCCCTATCCCCTAAAGGGGGATTGGGACATGGCTGATTACTAAAGAGTTTTATGCGTCCCGTCGCAGAAAGGAGGATTCTTTGTATGCTTGCATTGGCAAAACCAAACTTCTTTCTCTTCCTCAAATTCAACCTTTAAACTTTTGTAGGGCATGCCTTCAATGGTTTTATGTGTGCCATCGCAAAAGGGTTGCTTTGCACTGAGGCCGCAGGTACACCATGCATAAATTTTACCGGGTTCTACTTTTACCATTTGCGGTTCTTTTTTGGCAACCCGCGGAAAGTTTTCGTTTGGTATTTGTTCCATACTCAATAATATTTTTTTATAAAAGAATACAAATTAAAGGTTTCTTTCCCGAACTCCGCCTCAATATCTTTTTTCAGCAGTTGTTTGTCCAGGTTACCCATACGGTGATTTTGGATTAATCGCAAGGCTTTCTCTGTTAACAAATAAAACCTTCTGTCGGTTTGCTTTACCAATTGCTGGTGTGCTGTTATTTTTTCCAGCAATTCATGTATTCCTTTTTTTTGCGAAGCGATGGTTTTTATTATCGCTACCTCTTCTTTATGATTGGTAAATGCGGGTGCTAACATTTGCCGCAGATTGTTTACAAACTTATCTGCATCGGGCCTGTCAGCTTTGTTTACTACAAAAATATCAGCTATCTCCATCAGGCCCGCTTTCATGGTTTGCACTTCATCACCGGCTTCGGGTACCACTACCACTACGGTAGTATCCGCCAGTCCTGCAATTTCAATTTCACTTTGACCTACACCCACTGTTTCTATAATTATAAAATCAAAAGCTGCGGCATTTAATAAATCCGTTATCTCTATTATTTTAGGATGCAGCCCGCCCATTGATCCCCGCGTAGCTAATGAACGGATGAATACATTGGGATTGGTGTACCATTCGCTCATCCTGATTCTGTCGCCCAATACAGCACCTAAGTTAAACGGCGACGAAGGATCGACACATAAGACAGCTACTTTTTTTCCTGTATTTACCAATTCGCCAATCAATGCATCGGCCAATGTGCTTTTGCCTGCTCCCGGCGGTCCGGTAATACCAATTATTTTTGTGGCGGATATTTTGGGTAATGATTGGAGCAACTCTTCGTAGCCGGCCACTTCATTCTCTATTAATGAAATAGCTCTTGCCAGCGCTTTTATATCGCCCTGTTGTATTTGTTGTAATAATTGCTGCCACATAATAAACAAGACTAATACCGAATCGCCTGTGATCCCGTATGTACGGGATGATATTCTTTCCGGCTCTCGGTATTATACCAATTCTTTTAGATTGAATAATAAATCAATTTAGTATAAAATCAAATTTCAATTGGCAAAATACCAAAACAAATTGCCATATTGCATCAGTTTCAAAAATATGCTGAAATTATTTTATAACAGGTATTCGTACGCTATCGCATTGTTTTGCATTGGCGCTATGTTTACCGGCCTGCTCATTTCCCGTGCAGTACTTTCCATGGCATTAATTTTATTTGTTTTGAACGGAGCATTGGCAGGCAAAGAAAAAATAAAAACTATTTTCAACGACCGTTTATATATTTCAATGCTCTTACTTTTCATAGTACCGCTTGTTACCGGCTTATGGAGCAGTGATATGAAAAGCTGGTGGCAAGCTACCGAAGTAAAACTTCCGTTGGTATTGTTGCCCCTTGGCTTTGCGGCTTTACCCGCTATTAAAAAAGAGCATTACGACCGGTTGAGCCGGTTGTTTATTTTATTATTGCTGTCAGGAACCTTTTGGAGTACGGCACAGTATATTTCAAACAGCGATACGATTGCTGAGTCATACTTGAGGGCAAAAGTTATTCCCACGCCGTTCGACAGAAATCATATTTACTTCAGTTTTACGTTGGCGGTTGCCGTATTGGTTTTGTATAAATTGTTTTCTCAAACGACGGACAGTAAATGGAAAACTATTTATACCGTTACTTTTATTTGGTTTGTAATTTACCTGCACATACTGGCGGCTAAAACGGGATTGCTGTTTTTATATCTTACATTAGTCGTACTTATTATAAAAGCTATTTTACAAAATATTATAAATAAAAAAAGTGGCAATAAGATTACGGCACTTATAGTTTTAGTTTTATTAATTGCCGCGCCGATTGCAGCATATAAACTTTCACCTACTTTTAAAAACCGGATTGATTATATCCGGTACGATTATTCTTACTACTCGCAAGGTAAGTATATAGAAGGACTCAGCGACGGCAACCGTGTGTTGTCAGTAAAAGCGGGGCTGTCAGTTTTTTCAAGCAATATTTTTACCGGTGTGGGCTTTGGCGATGTAAAACAAAAAACCAATGAGTGGTATGATGCGCATCATCCGCAAATGAAAGAATATGAACGTATGCTGCCCAGCAGCGAGTGGCTGTTGTACGCATGCGCCGGCGGCATATTGGCTGCCATTGTATTTATTGCCGCCTTACTACTTTTATTTTTTTACAAATCCATGATTCGAGATATCAGTTGGTGGATTTTTATCACCATTTGTTCTCTCTTTTTTTTATACGAAGTATCTTTAGAAGGTCAGTTTGGCGTATTTGTATTTGTTTTCTTTCTTTGGTGGTGGAGGCAAAGCCTGTTTATCACGCAAAGAAATTAATCCATAAATTTAATGAGTCCCGTTTCGGTAGTAATTATTTGTAAAAATGAAGTGAACGCTATTGGTAATACCATTAAAAGTGTATTATCGGTGAGTGATGATATTGTATGCGCTGATAACGGCAGCTCCGACGGCACGCAAAAAGTAATTATTGAGTCGGGCGGGCGGCTTATAGAAATACCCTGGGAAGGTTATGGTAAAACAAAAAGCAAGGGCGTGGCTATGGCAAAGCATGATTGGATATTAACCATTGACGCCGATGAACCCATCGATACCGAATTGCAACAGTCAATTTTACAAAATGATTTCAGCAACCCGATGGTGGTTTATCAATTATATTTCAAAACTTTTTTGGGCGATAAACAAATACGCTTCGGCGAATGGGGCCGCGATTCAAAACATACCCGCCTTTTTAACAGAACAAAAGTACAATGGGACGAAAGCCCGGTGCATGAAAATCTTTTATTTCCGCCCGGCGTAATAATAAAAAAATTAAAAGGTCATGTACTGCACCGTACGGTAAATAATGAAGAAGAGTATATGTTGAAAACAAAACGCTACGCCATGCTGAACGCGGAAAAATATTACCGACAGGGAAAAAAAGCCAATTGGATTAATCTTTATATATCTCCGGGTTTTTCTTTTATACTGAATTATATTTTACGCCTTGGTTTTTTAGACGGCCGCTACGGTTTTGTTTGTGCAAAAATGACTGCGTATTATACTTATTTAAAATATAAAGGATTGAAAGATTTGACCGGGGAAAGAGTATAAATATGCCATTGAACTAAATTTGCTACCTTTTACCTTTGTACTATGACCAATTTTATTCCCATATTTCCTTTGGGTATTGTAGTATACCCCGGCGAAAACCTGAACCTGCACATTTTTGAACCGCGGTACAAGCAATTGATAAATGAAAGTGCGGCTACACAAAAACCATTTGGCATTCCTACGGTCATTGATAATAAAATGCAGGAATACGGATCAATGGTGACGGTAGAGGAAATTACCAAACTGTATGACAACGGCGAGATGGATATAAAAACAAAAGGCGAAAAAGTGTTCCGGTTGCTGGAGATAATAAAAGAAGTACCTGATAAATTATACAGCGGCGCTATTGTAAATTATCCCGAAAATTTTACGATGGGTATTGCGGGGGTAATGCCCAAAATGATGAAGACCATACGGCAACTGCACAAACTGCTGAAAGTAAAAAAAGATTTTAAAAAGACGGATGATGAATTAATTTGTTACGAAGTAGCGCACCATATCGGCTTTTCGTTGGAAGAAGAATATGAATTGCTTTGCCTGATGGACGAACGCCAACGGCAGGAATATATAAAAAGACATTTGGCCAAAGTAATACCGATGCTGGGCGAAATGGAACACCTGAAAGAAAAAATAAAACTAAACGGACATTTTAAAAATTTGCACGGGTTTGATTTGTGAGTATGATAAATTAATTAGTTGAAATATTAACCGCTAATCATTTTTTAAAAAAGCATTGTCTGAACAGTCGAAACAGTTGCTTTGTTTTCTTGTTGAAAGGAATAGTAATCAGTCAACCATTTATCTGGATTTGTTACATCTTTAAATTCATACCAGGCTCGAAAGTTCTGACTATTGTAGTCTGGATGAACAATGTTGTTAGTAGCAACATTTTCTGTCAGGTAATGTAAAAAAGATTCAGGTGCATCTGTCTTTAAAGTAAACCCCATTTCTAACTCGAGTTTTTGATAACCGCTATTTTCAAATTCACCAGCATTTGTGAGTTTTTTCAACATCCTCTCAACATTAACTCCGTTAGCCCCTTTAAATAAGAGATAATGTTTAGGATGTTCTTTGCTTTTATAAAAAACAATTTCCATAGTTATATCCAATTTTTTGTAAGCGTATCAATTTTTATCATTTGGTCAATTGTAAAAGCTAAAGCTTTAATAGTTGATGTTATAATCTCAACTTCATCAATAGTTAATACTCTGCCCTTTCTTTCTTTAAGATATTTGTCAAGAACTTGGTAGCCGCCAATGTGAAAGTTCCAAATCGTTAACGGAACATCAGTAAAGTATTGGGTTTTGTTGATGTATAGTTTGCCAATCTTTTTATCGGTAACATGGGTTAGTTTTTCGACAGTGTTTGTTCCCTTGCCTATGAAGTCACCATAAGAATAATCGGCTTCTTCTTCCATTAGATGAACCTGAATAAGTTCATTGCCTAATTCCGCTAATACCTTGAAAAGTTTCTTGTCTTTTGGAAAAGGGATTCGAGCAAATTCAATTTTTAAAAACTCGATATACTTCTTGCGGTAAGATGGACTGTGAAGTATTGCATATATATATCCAAAAATTTCTTCCGCTGTTATTCCTTTGCTATATAATTGTTCAATGTACTTTCTAAAATCAGCCGTTAAATTCTCTTCCTTAATGACTGATCCAGAAGTATTGTCTACTGAAGAATTTATATAAATATATAGTGGAAAAAGCTGATTTTGTTCTTTGGTGGCAGTGGAAATGGCACACATTTCAGGAATTAAATCAGTGCAAAATACATGTTTAAACTCATTCTTTGAAAGTTGTCTGGGAACAAGTAGTCCAATATTTTTTAATAGCATATTGCTATTGACTTTCATTTGGGGTCGACTATGAAATCCGGAGTTGTTGCCTGTAAAATATGTTATTCGCTTATCGAATGGTCGGTAAAGTATTTTGCGATAATACTTAGAATTACTCTTTGTTTTTATAACATCATTTTTTGCTTTAAGCACAGTCCAATTGCTTGTGTCCTGTTCTATTTTTAATTCGTCCTTTATTTTTTCAACTGGTTTATCTGCAAATAACTTTAATGTTTTTTCTAAACTTTTCACATCGTCATGAATTGCCACAGCATCTTTGCCGGTCATTAACGGGAGACTGAATACTTTAAATATTTCAGTAACAGAGAAAAAATTATAATACTCATTACTATGCTTTTCATCACGGGGAATTAAAAAATAGTTGGGGGTTGCCGGGTTTAATTCTTGCCATTTAATAGAAGCAATTGTTTCATTTAAACTACGTTGATACTTTTCCTTTCTGCTGCCCCAAAAATCAGCATAAAAAACTTTTTTGGGAAGCCCTTTCTTCTTAATAAAAAAAGAAATTGAAACTCCTTGTTCAATATCAAATACATTTTCATCTTTAGCAAAACCATCAGGCAAATTTTCTTCTTTTTTTGCACTGCCATGCAAATTTATAACGTGCAATTGGTCAAAAGAATTCAAAAGGCTTTGACGCATTCCAGGCATGGTAATATTACTCAAAAAAGAGTGATTGGTAATTACTGCAACTATGCCTTCATCAACTTTATCCATTTTGTCCTGAGCAAACCGAATGAACTTTATATAATCATCTCTATACCAATTTTGCTTTTCTTTCGAACGATTGCCATCAATGAATTTATATGAATCCACAAGATTTACAATCCAGTCTCCATTGTTTTTTGATTTCTTACTATATGGCGGATTACCTGTGATTACCAATATTGGCTTATCCTTTATCTCTTGAGCTTGTTTACTTTCTTCTGTTAATGCAGGAAGTAAAGGAATTTTAATTTGGCTTGGGAGGGGTTCAAGTGTATTCGATAAAAATATCTGTAACCTTTCTTTATCTTTTAACTGATAACCATTGTCTTTTAAAAATTGAGAGAGTTTTAAATGGGCAATCGTGTAAGGGGCAATCAGATATTCAAACCCAAATAAATTTTTTAGTACATGTTCTTTTATTATCAGGTCTTTCTTACCAGAATCTCTTGGCAGCTTGTCAAATATTTGTTGTAATGTTTCTAACAAGAATGTGCCAGTACCAGTAGCAAAATCAAGTACTGTTACTTTATTACGGTCTGCTAACCCTTCTTTTATTTTGAAAGTTTTAACCAGTATGTCGTCAATAGCCCGAACAATAAAATTTACATCAGGAGGTGGAGTGTAGTAAACACCTTTTGCTTTTCTTAATTTCTTGTCATAATCTCCTAAAAAATCTTCGTAAAAGTAAACGTAAGGGTCTTTGATTATAATGTTGTCTGCATCTTTACGCTTCTTTGTAAAAGATAATGAATCCTGAATAGCCCTTAAATCAAGGTTATTCATAATTGTCAGCACTTCTTCAACAATCCATCTCGTTTCCCGATATTCTTCGTTATCCAGTTCATCTAAAAAGTTTACGAGTTCCCTAATTAATTCAAATGAAGCCGGTATGTATTTTTTTGCATTGTAAAGAGTTACTGCATGAACATCAGCATTTAATTTAGCTAAGAATAATCCATAGACAAGATTTTGAGCAAAGGCATCTGAAAATTCATCAACGGTTAATTCATGAAAGACAAAGGTTTTGAATGTTTCATAAAGTTGATATAGCCGACCTTCTGTGTGTTCAACCTCTTGTCTTTTCAATTCATCCAATAAAAAATCTTTTAACAACTTAGCTCTTACAGCCAAAGCTTCTGCTAATTTTTTTGCATCACCAATTTCCTTTGGAGCTTGCGATAAAAAAGATTTAATCAGCTTTTCAACAGCATCAACCTTTGATTTGTCAAGTTTTGCCCTTTTATTTTCAATATCAGTAAGGAAACAAAGAGTTTCTCTTTGTTGTATTTTTCCTTCCTTCATCCAAATCCAATCAATATAGTTTGTCAGGAGAATATTGTCAGAAAGTGATTGTATTTCTTTATTTGGTCACTCTTAATTGTTTTGTCGAGGGTTTCTTCAATTTTCTTATTTTCAACATATCCGATTATGCTTTCAGTATGTGTTATCTTAAAGTCAGGGGATCCGAATTTGCCTTCCCTTTTAGGTTCATGAAGTATTTTGACCTTTGCATCTGCAAACGATTCCATTAATTCTTTTAAGGCAGAGCGATGGAATGCTCAGTGATTTAGTCAATTTTGTATGACTGTAAAAACTTAAATATTTCTGAAATCGGTCATTAAATTTATTTATTTTCAATGTGGCAAAGTAAACAAAAAAAACCTTACTTATGATAAATCTGAATGAATTAATATTCCATGAAAACTATGTCGGCATTTATCTACTAAGGTGAATATAAAAGTTATCCTGACCCATTTGTGTCTTTTAAATTTGATGCATAATTTAATTGCGAGCCTTTGATAAAGTTAAACCAGACGTTACCCCAAAAACCAAAATATATAAGTACACTCCGAGCAAACAAAACAGCGTGCAGAGCGGTCGGTCCAGTCTAGATTAAAGAAGGTAGAAACCGACGAATTTAATTGTGCTTTCCGGGTCCAAAAAAGTTTATTGGCACAAACGGGACATACAAGTGCATGGCCGGCTACATCTACGGTTTGCGGTTCTTTTTTCTTAAATATTTTTTTCATTAAGTGGTGGTTTAAAGATTCCTTTACCTCTAAACTAATCGAAAGTTCTTGCTTCCGCAACTCTGAAAACAAAAAAGGCTCATATTGCTATGAACCTTTTGCATATTTTTAAATGATTTTTTATTGCACTATCACTTTCACTGTTTCATTTCCAGAAGCGGATTGCAATTGTACCCAATACATTCCCTTGCTCAGCGCAGGCAGTGTAACGGTAAAATATCCCTGCAGCCCGTTTATGTCTTTGGTCAGTATCCGCCTTCCGTAACTGTCAGTTATATTTATACGGTTCACTTCTTTTTCCGCCAGTACCTGTAATACATTATTGGTAATAATAGTAGGAAATACTTTGATGCTGCCGACTTTCTTTACCCGCAATGGTGATTACCGGCGAGTACGTAACGGCGCCATCATTATCTTCTATTTGTAAACGATAAAACAATTTTCCGGGTTCGGGATTATAATGTTTGAAACTGTATTGCCGGTCATTCGTTTGATTTACTGCCGGCACTTCACCTCCGTTAAGGTAAGCTGAGCCGTTGCGACTGTATTCAATAACAAACCGATTAGCATTTTGCGCAGTTGCGGTATTCCATTTCAATTCATTATAACCTGTTTGTTTTGTTCCTGAAAAAGAAATTAATGATACGGGTAATATTGCAGTTACATCTACCTTAAAAAGAGTGCCGCCAAGCGATACTGCATACAGAGTCCCGTTCTCCGCTTCTCCAAAGGAAGAAATATTTGCGGGCAATCCCGATTGCCTTCTTGTTATCCATCCGCCTGCACCATTTGATACTATCAACCATACGTTACCTGAAACAAAATCGGCACAGATATAATAACCTTGTAATGCCGGGTATTCAGCCCCGCGATAAACAAAGCCGCCGGTAATAGAAAAACCACCTGTTGTAAAATCATGCGGATATTCAAAGATGGGAAAAGTATAATTGCTCTGCGGCAGACAATTGATAGTGTTTTCAGGGGAGCTTCCCTCATAGCAACGCCAACCGTAATTTATACCGGCGGTGTTGCCCGCCAAACGAAAATTCACTTCCTCCAAATCGCCTTGTCCCACATCGGCAATCCACATATCATTGGTGCTTCTATCAAAACTCCAACGCCACGGATTTCTTAAACCAACTGCCCAAATACGATCATCTACATTCGGGGTCGGCAATATAAGGATTATCGGGCGGAATAGTATAGAAAGGAGGAGTCGAAAAATTATTGACATCAATACGAATCATTTTTCCTAACAATGATGACCCGCTTTGTGCTAAATTATTCGGGTCGCCGCCGCTGCCGCCATCCCCGGTACCAAAATAGAGATAGCCGTCCGGTCCGAAATTTAAATCGCCGCCGTTATGATTGTCAAATGGTTTTGGAATAGTGAGCAACACTACACCGCTGCCTGCATCGGCTTCATTGGGATTGCCTGCCTGTGTTTGGTAACGGGCAAGCGTGATATCGCCGCTAAGGTTATTGTAGTATACAAAGAAGTAACGGTTGTTTTCATAATTGGGATGAAAAGCCATACTCAGCAATCCTCTTTCGCCACCGGGCGTAATAATTGTACTGATATTTAAAAAAGGAGTTGCAAGCAAACTGCTTCCGTTATGTATTCGTATGGTTCCGCCCTGTTCTACAATGAAGAGGCGGTTGGTGCCGTCGCCTGCATTAACAATATCGACGGGAGAAGATAACCCGGAAATAAAACTTGTAAACCCGATAACGGGCTGAGCATTTGTTGAATGTGTTGTTACAAAAAGAAACGTGGTAATGAACAGTGCGGCTTGTACTAAGTTGAGTATGATTCTCTTCATAGTACATTGTTTTTATATTATTCTATTCAGCAAATTGAGTGCCTGACTGAAAGAAATTCTTTATTTAATGAAAAGAAAATAGGCGGGAGATACTCTTCTAGTTTAAATTTTTCCCTTCGTATTCAGAGCATCCCTTAATCCGTTGCCCAATAAGTTAAAAGCTAATACCAACAACATAATGGCAAAGCCCGGCGCCAGGGCAAGCATTGGATTTTGTGTAATAATGAAATTATAATTTTCTTTTATCATCAGTCCCCAACTGGGTTGTGGCGGTTGTACACCCACGCCCAAAAAACTAAGTCCCGCTTCTATTACAATAGCCGATGCAAAATTGGAAGCGGCAATTACAATAACGGGTCCCATAATATTGGGCAGTATATGCCGGAAAATAATTCTGAAATCAGAAAAACCCAATGCTCTGCCGGCTTCTACATATTCCAGTTCCCGCACACCCAATACCTGGCCGCGAACCAGCCTTGCCACATTTACCCACATGGTAAGACCCACGGCGATAAACACCTGCCAAAAACCTTTGCCCAATAAAAGTGTAATGGCGAATACTAATAATAAAGTAGGTATGCTCCAGATAACATTGATAAACCACATAATAATATTATCTGTTTTGCCGCGGTAGTACCCTGACAACGAACCCAATAAAATGCCGATAGTTAATGATATGATGACAGTTATCAAACCTACGCCGAGACTGACACGTACACCAATTATAAGTCTGCTTAAAATATCGCGACCCGATACGTCGGTACCGAGATAAAATGTTTTTTTAACGATGGGATCGTCCGCCAATTTTGTATTGGCAAAAGCAATTGTTTCAGAAAAACTTTCGTCAACAAATTTTTGAACAACGGTGCTGTCATTTTTTTTCTGATAACCGGTAATGGGTATGTACAGGTATTTATCTTCTTTACCTGAAATGAGTCGTTCAAAAAAAGAAGGAGTTGTTACTGTTTTTTCTTTTTTTACTTTAATGAATTGCTGTGAGTAACCCGGCTTCTGTCCGCCAATCTCCAAAATAATTCTGTTTGCATTGGGTGAAGAGTCGGGTGCGATAAAGTAAGCGAAGATAGCCATGACCAATGCCAACCCGATGACGGTTAAGCCAAAAACGGCACCCTTGTTTTTTTTAAGTCGCCGCCAAGCCGCCTGCTGAAATGATAAAGAGGTAGTGCTCATTATTGCGAAAGATAAATAAGTTTTTAGGATGAGGCAGATTAAAAAGAAATTTTATTTCACCTTCCTTCCTTTCCAGGTATAAGTCCCGAACTTGCCCAAAAACCCGGCAACGCAAGTATATAAAATATGCAAGGGTTGAAAAAGTGGAAACAACCAAAGCAGTTTTGTTTTACTAAAAAATACAGCAACGGGATAAAGAAAAAATAATTCTACAATTATTTTTGCAGCTAATAATAAAAGCCAATAATAAATAATTGGGAATGAAAAATGAATAAATAAACTTATAACAGGTAATACGAATAATGAAACATTAAAAAGATAAACAAATAAAAGAACAGTGAATATCCGTTTATCATCGTACTTATCGGCTTTACTTGCCCAGCGTATACGTTGGTTAAAAAAAGCCGCCCAAGAGTTTACCGGTTGTGTAGCTACAATAGCATCTTTTGATTTAAGGTAATAAATTCGATCAGGATATTTTTTCCAAATCTTATGCATCAATAGCATATCATCGCCGCTCGCAACAGCATCTATACCGGCAAAGCCGCCTGCTTCATAAAAAACTTTTCTCTCGTAAGCCAGGTTGGCGCCATTGCACATGCTGTGTATCTTTTTATATACCGAAGCCCCGGTAATTCCCTGGAGTACCATAAAGTCAAGCGACTGAAAAATTTGTACAGCAGAAAGTCCGCAATCAATAGCAACCGGCGCGGCAATAAATACAGCATTTGTTTTTTTATAAAAAGAAGCGATGGTCAGCAACCAGTCAATTGGCGGAATACAATCTGCATCGGTGGTTACAATTAATTCTCCTGTAGCGGCAGCTATGCCGGCTTCAATGGCTTTCTTTTTATAGGAGTTAATGCCTTCTTCTTTTAGCTGTATCAGTTTAGCAAAAGGGTATTGCTGTACAACACTCGCTGTATTATCGGTTGAGTGATCATCAATAACAATTACTTCAAACAATGCTGCGGGGTAAGATTGATTTTGTAAAGCATCAAGTAACCTGCCTATATTATCCTCTTCATTTCGGGCAGGAATAATAACTGAAATTTTTACATCGCCATTTTCGGCTGCTGTAAAATCGGGAACCGCTTTCCAACTTTGCCTGTAATAAATTATCAGCAGGCTGTACAGCACAAAAAGTAAAATACAAATCGACAATAAAATCATGAGGGTAAAACTATTAAACTTTTGCCGAAGGCTTCCTTTGATTAAGACATTAACCCTTCCATAATCTCTTTCGCATGGTTTTCATGCAGTACCTGGTGACCGCTTTCTATTACTTTTACCGTGCAGTAGTTCTCTATTCCGTTTTTAAACTTTTCGCCCGTGGCTGAAAGTATAATACGGTCGTGTTTGCCGTAGATTAAATAAAAGACTGTTTGGTGCTGCTTGATTTCTGCTTTTACTTTTGTGAGGTTGGGCTTTAATCTTCTCAGTGCCGTCCACCGATGATAGAGTTCCTCCCTCACGGTATCATTATCGATATAATATTTTACAAATTTGAAAATACTTGCGTTTACCAAGCCCAGCTTATTTACAATTTTTAAAAAACCAAAAAACCACCAGGGGTTTTTCATGGTAAAATAAAAAAGCTTGTTGCCAGGATAGGTTTGTGTAGCCAGCCTGTTCCAGAAATTTATTTTCAATCCGTCGGGCGCCAACAATAGCACTTTTTCAAATTGCGAAGGCATGGCTTGGTAAAGACTTAGGGCAATTCTGCCACCCAGGCTAAAACCAATCAGCGTAAGTTTTGTGTCTTTATTTAAGCCCTGCAGATTGTGGCGTAGAATAATGGAGTTAATAATATCCCTTAAGTCCTCCCAACGAAAGGGTTCTTTTTCATTCCATTTTGTAGAACCGTGAAAGGGCAAATCAATGGCATAAAAGGTAAAATCATTGTGTGCAAACTTTTCCAAAAAGGCAAAAGTGCCGGCTTCTTGTCCGTAGCCATGAAAGCAAATGGCCGTTTTGGCCCCGTTTCCGAACCGATAATAACCAATACTGCTGTTTTTATATGTAATGAATTCGGGATGCAAAAAAGAAAATAAATTTTTACAATAATTAATTTGGACAAACCAAAGATAAGTGTAATTTTGGATAGTTGCACAAACAACTATATGCCAAACAACCAATTTAAGAAAGGGGAATTATACAGTTTCATTACCGGCAAGGCTTCCACCGCCATTGCCCGAAGACTGCAAAAGAAGTTTAACGGCTCAGATATAAACCTGACGATTGAGCAATGGAGTGTGTTATATCATTTATGGAAACAGGACGGCATCAGCCAGCAGGAATTATGCAATGCTACTTTCCGGGATAAACCAAGTATTACAAGATTGGTTGATAATTTGGAAAAAGCAGGCTTGGTAAAACGAGTGGCCTCCGAAACTGACCGGCGAATTAATAATATTTTTATTACAAAGCAGGCAGAAAAATTGCAGGAAAAAAGTATGGAACTGGCGGAAGAAACGCTGAACGAATCGCTAGAAGGAGTACCGCCCGATAAAATAGATGTTTGTAAAGAAGTGTTGCAGATTGTGTATGATAATCTGAAATAAAAGCCCCTCTAAATCTCCCCCAAAGGGGAGACTTAGGGAATTCACAAAACCGAAAAGTTTAATTGTAAATTTTCAAATATTATAAAAAAAGAAAATTCATTTTTCAACCGCTTCACAAATCCTCCCCCAATGGGAGGTTGGTGGGGCTTTTAAAAATAATAAGTATGAGTACCGAAGTAAAACAATCCAAATTGCTGAAAGGCGGCGAATGGTTGGTAAAAGAATCATCTCCTTTCGACACTTTTACATCTGAAAATTTTGTAGAAGAGCAAATCATGATTCGTGATATGTGTAACCAGTTTCTGGATATGGAAATTTATCCGGCGCTGGACCGTATTGATGATATGGAACCGGGCTTGATGAAGAGCCTTTTGAAAAAAGCCGGTGAGCAGGGTTTGTTGGCCGTATCTTTTCCCGAGGAGTTTGGCGGCATGGGCAAAGACTTTGTAACCTCTACTATTGTCAATGAATGTTTGGGCGGCGGCCATTCTTTTTCGGTGGCAATTGCCGCGCATACAGGCATCGGTACACTACCTATTTTATACTTTGGTACGCCGGAGCAAAAGCAAAAATATATTCCTAAACTGATAAGCGGTGAGTGGGCCGGTGCGTACGGACTAACGGAGCCCAACAGCGGCAGTGATGCATTGGGTGCTAAAACAAGCGCCAAGCTGAGCGATGATGGTAAGTATTATATAATGAACGGCCAAAAATGCTGGATTACCAACGGAGGTTTTGCAGATGTGTATACCGTATTTGCAAAAGTAGACGGTGATAAATTTACGGGCTTTATTGTTGACAGGGGAACCGAAGGATTTACACAAGGACCTGAAGAACATAAAATGGGAATCAAGGGTTCATCTACCGTACAATTATATTTCCAGGATTGCAAAGTACCGGCGGAGAATTTATTGGGAGAAATCGGCAAGGGCCATAAAATTGCATTTAATATTTTAAATATCGGTCGTTTGAAATTAGCGGCCGCTGCATTGGGCGGATCAAAAAGAAGTATTACCAATTCAGTAGTATATGCTGCTACAAGAGAACAGTTTAAACAACCCATTGCCAACTTTGGCGCTATAAAACATAAACTGGCTGAAATGGCCATTCGTGTTTTTGTGTGCGAAAGCGCTTTGTACAGAACAGCGCAGTGGATAGGAGATAAGGAACATGAGTTGATGGCCGAAGGCAAACCATTTAATGAATCATTATTGGGCGCTGCGGAAGAATATGCCATTGAATGCGCTATGCTGAAAGTAGACGGCAGCGAAGTATTGGATTATGTAGTCGACGAAGGAGTTCAGATACATGGAGGTAACGGTTTCAGTGCGGAGTACAACGCATCTAGAGCCTACCGCGATAGCCGTATCAACAGGATTTACGAAGGTACCAATGAAATAAATCGTTTGCTTACATTGGATATGACACTGAAGAGAGCTATGCAGGGGAGATTGAACCTGATGGGTCCTGCTATGGAAGTACAAAAAGAACTGATGAGTATTCCTGATTTCGGCAGCGGCGACGATACACCGTTTGCAGCAGAGAAAAAATTAGTAACCAATTTAAAGAAAGCTATTTTGATGACCAGCGGCGCTGCCGTACAAAAGCTGATGGCGAAAATTGAAACCGAACAGGAAGTGCTGATGAATATTGCTGATATGGCTATTCAAACCTATAATGCAGAAAGCGTTTTGCTGCGTGTAATGAAGATGGCGGATAAGCAGGGTGATGCCAACAGTCAAATATATATTGATATGATGCGTACGTATTTGTATGATGCGGCAGATAAAGTAAACAAAAGCGGTAAAGATGCCATCAATGCTTTTGCAAGCGGTGATGAACACAGAATGATTTTGCTCGGACTGAAAAGATTTACCAAAGCAGAACCGTTTAACAGTAAAGATGCCCGTCGCAGAATTGCAGACAAATTACTGGCGGAGAATAAATATTGTTTTTAAAAGATTCGTTGAATATAAAGAAAGCGCCCCGATTTACCGGGGCGCTTTTTATTAAGCACTATTTTATAAGAAATTTTAATAAGCACCGTCCCAATTTTGCATCATATGCGGCGGTTTTTTAAATGGCTGATGACCGGAAACAAAACCATCATCGGGTCTTTTTATTTTATAAAATCCTATGCCGGATACAATGAGAGACAAAATGGTTGTCAAATCGTACAATAGCATTAAACTTTGCATATCATTGTCGCCGCCCAGTACATAATTGAAAAAATAAACAATAATATAGCCGGTATACGCTACCAATAAGCCGGAGAGCAACAAAACAAAAGCCACTTCATTTTTTTCGTAAAAGGCGCCGCCGATGCGTTGGGTGAAAAGATAAAAAGCATACACCAAAATAAAAAGCATACCCGGGCCAAGGGTTACCGTTATGGTTTGTTTATTAAACCCGTTTACCAATACCATCAACACGGCAAATAAACTAAGTACATAAAATGTATAGCGTACCGCTTTTTCGGTTAATAAATTAGGGCAAAAGAAAATAAGGAATAATAAAACCAATGGCCCGTCCAATAAATTATCTATAATTATTAATGACTTTGCCATATTTTCCGAAATTGGGAGGATGTGCAAGTGCATGGCATTGCCGGCCAAAGTAATGATGTAGTACACCAGTATGGCGACAAAACTTATGTGCAGGTAAAGTTTCTTTTTTATAATAAAAAAAACGGGTACCAGGAACAAAGCCGTGGTTAAGGCACTCAGCCAGTAAATATATTCTTTCATAGGCCTTTTGATTAGGTGTTTTGTACGAGGTTAGGAGTTAATGATTGCTTTAATAACGGGTTTTAACACCCCGTATTATAAAAAAAACTACTAATTGTTGAAATTCAGCATAACCACTTTATCCCCGGTAAAAATACTGCTAAGCTATATGAGTATAAATAAGTTAAGAAGGCGGTTAAAACTGCGTTTGAGCATAAAGCGCAGCTTTGCAGCAACCCCTCCCCGCTTTATTGCAAGTAACAGAACACTAATAGATATTAGGAAGTATTTATTTTTAATAAGCAGGCATAGTTTCAATATTTATTCCCCTTTTTCAGCAATTTAGCAGGAGCGGCCAACGAATTTTACAGCAGATCAGGAAGAAAAATTGATTGAGTTTAGTAAAAGAATAATACCGAAATTTGCAGCAGTTAGTTATTAATTTTTAATTTTAGCGGTATAATGAGCCAAACAACTACAGCCCCCGTTTTAACAGCCAAAGATTTTGTAACCGACCAGGAAGTACGCTGGTGCCCCGGTTGCGGCGATTATTCTATACTTGCACAGGTGCAAAAAGTAATGCCGGGTCTTGGTATCCCCAAAGAAAATATAGTGATTATATCAGGTATCGGTTGCAGCAGCCGTTTCCCTTATTATATGAATACGTATGGTATGCACTCCATTCACGGCAGGGCTACGGCTGTAGCCAGTGGCTTAAAAGCATCGAGACCCGAACTGAGTGTATGGATTGTAACCGGTGATGGCGATGGTCTCAGCATCGGCGGCAATCATACCATTCATTTACTTCGCCGGAATTTTGACGTCAATATTTTACTTTTTAATAATCAGATATACGGCTTAACTAAGGGTCAGTACTCACCCACTTCGGAAGAAAAGAAAATAACCAAGAGTACACCCATGGGCAGTATCGATCACCCGTTTAACCCCTTGGCCCTGGCACTTGGCGCCGATGCTACTTTTGTAGCCCGCAGTATGGACCGTGATCCCAAACATTTACAAGAACTGCTTATCCGCAGCAATCAGCATAAAGGAGCATCTTTTTTAGAGATATACCAGAACTGCAACATTTTTAATGACGGCGCTTTTGAAGTATTTACCGAAAAGAAAACAAAGGCCGATGAAATATTGATTTTGGAACAGGGCAAACCTATGATTTTTGGCACTGAAAAAAATAAAGGCATCAAGCTGGATGGCTTTAAACCCATTGTTGTAAACCTGAATGACGGGCACAGTGCCGATGAATGCTGGATACATAATGAAAATGATTTTTACAAAGCGCAAATACTGGTACGTATGTTTGATGATCCGCAACTTGCCGATCACCTGCCGCGTCCCTTTGGTGTATTTTATGAAGGCAATCGCCTCTGCTACGAAGATGTAATGGCACAGCAAATAGCAGATGCGAAAGCAAAAAAACCCGCTGATCTTGATAAACTGCTCAGGGGAAATGAAGTGTGGATGATTAACTAGTTTATACTAACAAAAGGCTGAGATTTGAATTTGCAATAGGCAATGAGCAATTGGCAATAATTGCCTGCCTGATTTTCGCATTTAAAGCAGCGTCTGATAAAAGATGAAATCTAATCGTTTAACAAAACTTTTTCCGCATTTTTAAAAATCTTTTTCTGTTTCCAGTTGTACCAAGGCTTTGGTAATGTCTTTTTCATTACCGTATCAATGCTGCGCATACCAAACAAATTCCAGGCACCTTTCAGTTTACCTCCCAACGAAGGTTGCATGGCACGAAGACTCATAGCGAAACCGCTTTCTAAGTATTCCATATGGTGCCAATAACCGGCGGGCATAAATAATGTATCGCCGCGTTGCAGTGTTAATTCATATCCTTGCGCAAGTTTCAGTGCCGGAAATTTTTTATAATCAGGTGTACCGTTGTTATGATGATAATGCGAGAAGTCGGCAAGGCTCAATACCTCAAAAGGTTTACGATAAAGTTTGTGCTGTTCGTCATTTGGAAACAACAATATTTTTTTGCGGCCGGCAAACTGCGTATGCAAAATATGCGAAAGATCAATATCAAAGTGCATATGTGTAATGGAGGTTTCGCCGCCTGTAAAAAGCATGGGATATTTTTTTACAAAGCCTTTCATTAAATGCTCGGGCCAGGTAAAATCATTTATTAACTGCGGAGCATGGTCAAAAATATTAAAAAGAAATATACGCCAACCCGCAGGTCCCTTGCTTATCATATCTATATACTCGCCAAAGGTTTTATAATCATCGGCTTTATTAATAGGTGTATACGCATCGCTCTTTATATTATTATATAGCGGTACTCTTTTATCGCCTACTAATTCCTTAAAATAACTCCAGTTCCATTTAGAATAGGCCGGCCAGTCTTTAGCAAGGTTTTTTATAACCACGGGTAGTTGCGGGTCATAAAATTCTTTTTTAAATGTTTCGGGGTCAATGGTTTCAACCATTGTAACGGGCTTTAGCTGCATTACAATAATTTTTTACAAAAATAAAGCTTGGAATGTTAGGTTTTTATGATTTTAACATCCTTTGCGGACATAAAAGTGCAATCTACATACAATTTGACTTAACTGATTGTCATCCGGATTACCTAAATTACAATAAATGAAAGTACATCTTTATGTTATTACCTATTCATCCGGATAATCCGCAGGCGAGACAGATAAAAACCGTGGTAGATTGCCTGCAAAAAGGCGGAGTTATCATTTACCCCACCGATACCATTTATGGCTTAGGTTGCGATATATTTCAGCACAAAGCCATTGAAAAAATTTGCCGTATTAAAAAAGTAGATCCTTCCAAAGCGCAGCTTTCTTTTATATGCGCCGATCTCAGCCACCTGAGCGATTTTACCAAACAACTTCCTACCTCTACTTTCAGGCTATTAAAAGAATATTTACCCGGACCCTTTACTTTTATTTTGCAGGCAAGCAAACAGGTACCCAAAATTTTGCAAAGTAAAAAAGATACCATCGGTCTGCGTATACCGGATAATAAAATAGCCAATGCTATTTTGCAGGAATTGGGCCACCCGATACTGAGTACAAGCTTGCCGGGAGAAATGGTGGAAGATTATACCGATCCGGATATTATGTATGAAAACTTTAATAAAGAAGTAGATATTGTAATTGACGGCGGCATCGGCGGTATGGTACCATCCACTATTATCGATTGTACCAATGACGTTCCCGTACTCATCAGGCAGGGCTTGGGAGAATGGAAAGGATAAATAAAAAAGCACCACCTGACTAAGGTGATGCCAAACCTTCAACCATACACATTTTTGGTTTTATGATTATGCAGACGGAATTAAATAAACCTGCGCTGACGGTTATGATTGAAACGAATAAAATCTCTGCGCTGCTCACGTTTCAATTGATGAATTCTTTTTCTTTCCAAAGGACCTACCCTGCCATCGCGTCGGGCAAGACACTGCGCTTTTCTTAGTTGAAAATGATTGCTGCGTAATTCTTTTGCTTCATGTCTCGTTATTTCGCCGCTTCGTATGCCATCACGGAAACGATTTCGATTCATTCTTTCGCTATGCCTTATTTGCGCCGAAGCGGCAACGGTAAAAAGGGTCAGGAATAAACCCGCTAAAATTATTTTTGTTTTCATGATTTTGTTTTTTTGGTGACTTAATGAATACATGGACAGTACCGGGTTTGCAAGGTTTAATGAAAACCCGGGCATTAACATTTTTTAACTGGTTGCGGCTTTAAAACAAATCCTGTTGATCGGCCAGCAGCCTGAAACTTTTGCGATGATAAGGAGTGATGCCGAATTCTTCTATGGCTTTTCGGTGCACGGCCGTGCCGTAACCTTTATTGTTTTGCCAATTATAGTTAGGAAATTGCTCATGCAATTGCAGCATATAATCATCGCGATAGGTTTTGGCCAAAATACTTGCCGCGGCAATGGATGCATAGATGCCGTCGCCTTTTATAATACATTGATGAGGGATTTTTTTGTATTTAATAAATCGATTGCCGTCAATTAATAAAAGCTCAGGTATTTTTTTTAATTGATCAATAGCCAGGTGCATGGCTTTAAAAGAAGCTTTCAAAATATTGATTCGGTCTATTTCTTCATTGCTTACAGATGCTACGGCAAATGCAACGGCTGATTCTTCAATAACAGGCCGCAAATGATAGCGGTCTTTTTCCGATAATTTTTTACTGTCGTTTAACAGCTCATGCTCAAAGTTTTTAGGCAGAATAACGGCCGCTGCGAAAACGGGTCCTGCGAAACAGCCGCGGCCCGCTTCATCGCAGCCGGCTTCGGTTAATTTTTTATGGTAAAATGATTGAAGCATTATTCGGTCTGCAATTTCATAAATATCCTTCAACAAAAATTGCATTACACAAATTAGTGCCTTTACCTTTGCTGCAATTATGATCGACGATCTGCAAAAAATCCGTTCTTCAAAGCCGGTAGCTACCTGGCTTATAATCGGGGTAGTAATGCTGATAATACAAATTTTACTGGGCGGTATTACAAGACTTACGGGCTCGGGCCTTTCCATTACCGAGTGGGACGTAGTTACCGGCTCATTGCCGCCAATGAGCGAACAAAAATGGTTATCAGAATTTGAAAAGTATAAGCAGACTCCGCAATTCAGTTTACTAAATTCCGATTTTACACTGCCCGATTTCAAATTTATATTTTTCTGGGAGTGGTTTCATCGTTTTTGGGCAAGATTGATAGGGATTGTTTTCGCCGTTCCTTTTGTTATTTTTCTAATTCAAAAAAGGTTTAAGCCGTCAATGGTAAAACCATTGCTTATTCTTTTTCTGTTAGGTGCATTACAAGGCGCAGTGGGTTGGATAATGGTGGCAAGCGGATTAACCGGCGATGCTATTTATGTAAAACCAACAAGGCTTGCGCTGCACTTTATACTGGCCATGTGTTTGCTTTGTTATACCTTTTGGTTTGCATTACAGTTGATCATTCCGAAAGAAAAAATAAGCGGAAATACAGCTATAAGAAAATTTACTATAGTAACAATTGTTTTATTGGGAGTGCAACTGTTATACGGCGCATTAATGGCAGGTCACAAAGCGGCTACGGCGGCGCCTACATGGCCCGATATAAACGGCGCTGCGGTTCCGGATTCAATGTTCAGGGAAACCCCGGCCTTATTAAACCTTATTGATAATAAAATTACCATACACTTTATACACAGGTTATTAGCTTATGTACTGCTTATCGCCATACTTTTCTTTTGTATTCAACTCCGCAAGCAGGCTATTGCCAAAAACAACACATTATTACTGAAAACATGGTGGTTGCCGTTATTTATTGCTGCATTACAGGTTGTATTAGGCATTGCCTCTGTATTAATGAGCCTGCAAATAGTACCCAACCGCTGGGGCGGTTTTGAATGGATGGCGCAATTGCACCAATTAACAGCCATGTTCCTGCTGCTTTCGCTTATTTGGTTTTTATTTCTTGTCAGGACTGAAAAAAATACGGCTGTTAACACAATATAATACCGCTTATAATCCTAATATAGTCCAAAGTTTCATTCATGGCGGCATTATACGTTTCGTCAGGTTTGGAGAGATTTTATTGGACTATTTACTATTTAAAATTGGTATAATTTGCAGCAATAGTTTTGATGATGCTGTTTTTAATTTCTATTTTAGTAAGGAATTAAAAATTATCTTAATAAAACTGATGAAAGCCCGGCTCAGAGGTTTCTTTTTTTCTTTTCCCGTTCAGCTGTTATTTCTGCATTTCAGAAAGTACCAGGTACTGCTGGTATTTTGGATTATTATGTTCAGCGTAGTGAACGGCAGTTTTATGAAAACCTTCGGCGCCGATTCGCTTTACCTGGGTCCTGAATACTTGGGCGATGTAAACTCCATAGGCGCTTCGTTGGTGGGCATTTCAATCGGTATGTTTATTATGAGCTGGAATGTGACTACGTTTATTTTATTCAGTCGCCATTTTAAATTTTTAGCCGCTACCACCAATCCTTTTCTGAAATATTGTACCAACAATGCTATTATACCGGTGCTGTTTTTAATATTCTATTTTTTTAAAGCCTATCAGTTCGATCATTACAAAGAACTGATAAGCACTACGGACATTCTTTTTTTGGCCGGCGGTTTTTTAAGCGGATTAATTTTTATGCTGGCTATGTCATTCCTTTATTTCTTTGGCGCCGACAGAACGATACTGCGTACCATGACGCCGATTATAAATAACCCGAAAGAATATATAACGCATTTGCAACCGGTAAAAGAAGTGGCTAACGGTTTAAGTTTATTAAAAGTAGAATGGTATCTCGATACGCCGTTTACCATAAAAAAACCCAGAGATGTATCGCATTATACCGAGCAGTTTTTAGACTCTATTTTTAAAAGAAACCATTTTGCCGCGGTAATCGCCGTGTTTATCGCTTTTATATTTCTAATTATTATTGGTTTTTTTCTCGATCATAAGTTTTTCCAGGTACCTGCCGCCGCCAGCATCACGGTTTTCTTTGCCATATTAATTGGTGTATCAGGTTCCTTTGCTTATTTCCTGGAAAGCTGGAGTGTGCCCTACCTGGTCGCATTGATTATAATCCTGAATATTGTTTATAAATTAGATTGGATTGATCCGCGCAACAAAGCCTACGGGTTGAATTATACCAATAAAACGGAGAGACCTTCCTATACAAAAGAAGGCCTGCTGGCCATGTGTACCAAGGAAAATGCCGATGCGGACAAGCAAAACATGATTGCCGTATTAAACAATTGGAAAAAAAATCAAGAAGAGGAAAAACCACTGTTGATTATTATGAATACGAGCGGCGGCGGCAGCCGCAGTGCAACATTTACCATGAATATACTGCAGCATTTGGACAGTGTAACCGGCGGCACCATTATGAAAAAAGTTTTTCTTATCTCCGGCGCTTCGGGCGGCATGCTGGGCGCCGCTTATTTCCGCGAATTGGTTTTGCAAAAACAAAACGGAAAAAATATTGATCCACGCGATAAAAAATATGTAGCTGATATAAGCGGCGATTTACTCAACCCGCTTTTCTCTTCTTTCGTTGCAAGAGATTTAATTTCTCCCGCACAAAAATTTGCCGTGGGTAGGTACACGTACCTGAAAGACAGAGCCTATGCATTTGAAAACAAGTTAAATGAAAATACAAGAGGATTACTGAACAAACAGTTGAAAGATTATAAAGAGGATGAATCAAAAGCAAATATTCCGCTCTTAGTTTTTGGATCGGTAGTAACAAGAGACGGAAGAAAAATGCTGATCAGTACGCAGCCCGTACGATTTATGATGCAACCCATACACGATAGCGCTTACTTGCCTGCAATGGATCCGGATATTATCGATTTTACTTCTTTCTTTGCAAAGCAAGACCCGTACAACCTGCGGATATTAACCGCCATGCGGATGAATGCGACTTTTCCTGTTGTACTGCCCAATGTGTGGTTGCCATCCGAACCGGTGATAGATGTAATGGATGCGGGATTACGTGACAATTACGGTACGGAAACAGGGTTACGGTTTTTAGAAGTATTTGACGATTGGATAAAAGAAAATACAAGAGGTGTTTTAATATTACAAATAAGAGATCGCGGCGCCGGCGGATGGGAAGCGCCTTATTTATCGGATGATATCGGCGATCATTTAACCAAACCGTTTTTATTGCTGCAGCACAATTGGTTTAAGATGATGGAATATGCGCAGAATGATATGTTGAGTTACTATACGAATCACAAAGAGCATAAAGTACATAAAATAGTTTTTCAATACTCGTCGGCTAATGAAGAAAATAAAGCGGCGCTCAATTTTCATTTAACTAAAAGAGAACAACGCGATATTGCCGCTTCGGTAAAAAGCGAGTATAACCTGAAAAGTACTGAAGGATTGATGAAATTGCTGAATCAAAAAGATACATTAACCGCTAAGCCGGTTGAATAAGATGAAAACAGGATGGGGCTACTTTTATTTTTATTTGCAGAGGAGTTTCTGCCGGGTCGCCGTCAATATGCATGGGAGCTGCTGATAAATTTTTTATAACTAATTCATCTGTTTGAAAATAAATTACACTCTTTTTTTCGTTTATAAAATTTTCCGTTTGTAATTTATTTCTTCCCGCTACTTGTTTTATAGTTTGCAAAACAAAACTCAGTTTGTTTTGATTGGTTACAATTACAATGTCCAGCAAACCGTCCGATAAGTTGGCCTTGGGCGCAATGGTAAAATTATTTCCGAACTGGTTGCTGTTGGCAATACTGATGAAATAAGCATCTGTTTTTAAGGTGGCGGTTTTCATTTTCAGCTCAAATCGATACGTTTTGGCCGAGAAAAAATTACTGAGTGTTTGTTTTATATAAGTAGCTAAGCCGCGTTTGGGCTGATTGGCGAAATCATGCGCCACTTTAGCATCAAAACCAACACCGCAAAGCATGCAGGCAAACTGATCATTAATATAAAATCCGTCGATGGCTGCAGCTTTACCGTTAAAAATAATATCCAAAGCTTTTTCCGGTTTTTTTGAAATGCCCGCCGCCAGCGCCAACCCGTTGCCCGAACCGCAGGGTATTATACCGAAGTTTAATTTTGTATCCATTAAACTGCCGGTTACTTGGCTCACCGTTCCGTCGCCGCCGGCTATTACTATATCCGTTGTGTTTTTTTCTTTTATAATTGATTTTAAAAAAGAATAATCGCCGCTTGCTACCGAAGGAAAAATATCAAAAGCAATTTTTTGCTCCTCTGTTCTTTTTGCCACATACTCCTGAAGATCGACTTTTGTTCTTGTGCCGGCAATGGGATTGATGATATAGATTATATGGCGACTCATACAGATATAAAACAACAGCGATAAGGAACGTTGCGCGGAGTTTTCTTTTTTACAATTATTTTATCACAACAGTACATACATGTACTCTTCGTACTCTTATGGCGGCAGCCTTTTTCGGATCTCTCGGTATGGATGCAGTGAATATGGAGAATTGTTTTTTGCCGGCAAGTAAAACAGTGAGTTCGGTATTGGTAAGCGTAAGACCAATTACATCTTCTTTTGTCAGCAACACATTATCGGTCGTATCATAAATCATTACACTGCGTTTCCATTCCGATTTTGTTTTGGAAACGGGAAATGCTATAACCAATGAACCCGTTTTCTTTAAAGCGCCGGCTTTTATCGCTATTTTATTTTTTACAGCATCTTCTTTGGTAACCGTCAGCATTTTTTTACTATTATGACTGATAGTGCAGTTGTTGCCGGTCTGTGCATCGGAAGTAAGCGCCATTATGCTGATTGAGATGAGTAATAGAATTTTTGTTACGGATGTTTTCATAAATTATAATTGATGATGCAATACTAAAGTTTTTATTTTACACATTACCACCTCAATAAGGCGCCGGCCCAGGTAAAGCCACTGCCAAATGCCGCCAGGCAAACCAAATCACCTTCTTTTATTTTTCCATCCTGCCAAGCTTCGCATAGTGCGATGGGTACTGATGCCGCCGTAGTGTTTCCGTATTTCTGAATATTATTATACACCTGCTCATCACGCAGATTTAGTTTTTGCTGTACAAACTGCGCTATGCGCAAATTGGCCTGGTGCGGAATCAACATGGTAAGATCTGAAGGTTGAAGATTGTTGGCATTCAACGATTCCATAATTACTTCAGGAAATTTAATGACCGCTTTTTTAAATACGGCAGGCCCGTCCATATTCGGAAAGTTTTGCGCTTTATCTATCATGGCGTGACTCATAAACATATCGGCTATCTCCCCGTCATTAAAGTCGGCAAGTTTTTCTTTGGTCCAATGATTGGCATGTGTACCCGGGTTGTACATGGCTAATATCTCGGCGCTTTCACCATCGCTGTGCAGGTGGGTACTCAATATGCCGCGGTTGGGGTCTTCGGTAGGTTGTAATACCACGGCGCCGGCGCCATCACCGAATATCACGCTGATATTGCGGCCTCTTGTACTGAAATCCAAACCGAAAGAATGTTTTTCGCTGCCTACTACCAATATATTTTTATACATACCGGTTTTTATAAATTGATCGGCCACACTCAACGCATATACAAAGCCGCTGCATTGGTTGCGTACATCCAATGCGCCAATCTCTTTCATCTTCATGGCACGTTGCAGCAATACACCGCAACCGGGAAAATAATAATCGGGACTCAGCGTAGCGAAGACGATAAAATCAATATCCTGCGGTGTAAGACCGGCCCGTTCGATGGCGGTGGCGGCTGCTTCCACACCCATGGTAGTGGTAGTTTCTTCGGTGCGGTGCGCATAGCGGCGCTCTTTAATACCGGTTCGTTCCTGTATCCATTCATCACTGGTATCCATATATTTCAGCAAATCATTATTGGTAACCACATGGGCGGGCACATACATACCAATGCCGGCAATTTTAGATCGTATCATATAGCTGATAGTTTGAGATACTAAAAGTATAAAAAGAAAACTAATGGTAACGATTTTACAATTTTCAATCGACAGGCTGTGCCTCCCCTCCATCGGAGGGGCTTTATTAGTTTCTTATAAAAAAATAATCGAAAGGGGTGGGTTTACGTTGTATGACCGACGACTTGTATCTCGCAGCGAGGCTTAAACCCGTTATCTTTACAAAGAAAAAGATTGTCCTATAAAATAAAAGAGAACTCGTTTGTGGCCCGCATAGCCGCCCTAAAGCTGAGAAGCCGGCAGGTGGCTATTGTTTTTGGCAGCACCATTCATTTACACAATACCTCCAAAGAAGAATTTACAAATAACAAAAGATGGCTGCTGCATGAGCTGAAACATATTGAACAATTTAAACGCTACGGTTATTTCACCTTTATTTTTTTATACCTCCGGGAAAGTATAAAACACGGCTACACCAATAATAAATATGAAATAGAAGCAAGGGAGGCGGAGGAAGCAATTAAATGACAAAAGCCATCAAGGATGGGAGAAAATTTCTTTTTTAACCCGATTGATTATTTGAAAAATAGTAAATAATAAATTTCTATTTCATTAAGAAAAGATAAAGGGGTGATTTTACAACCATACAGAATATAAAAACAGATGGATTCGTAAAGGCGTTTGCTAGTCAGGCCCATGAGACCGGATATTATTCTACCAGAAACTCCGATGGTACGTATTCATATACAAAACAGCAGGGGACGAGCAGTTCTGCAAGTATCGATCCATCCCTGACTTCTCCGATTAACAGTTATATGCATAATCACTACACGGGATTACTTTCAATATTTTCCGGTTCTGATATAAGACAAATGTATGATTGGCTGCGAACGGGAAAAATTGCGGAATCCGGGAACTTTTACAATGAGTTTAGTGACCGCAAATGGAACTACGTATATGATGCAGATTGATAACTTGGCCGAATTTCAGCAGTTTGGGCAGACTTGGATGGCGAATGATGCTTGGTTTACATTCTTTGAATTTTAATGATCAGAATAGCTATGGTATTACACAAAGGAATCGAATGAAGATAACCTTAAGGATTTTTAAAATGGATTCTGAATATAATACAGAGATTAAGTTTTTGTTGGAGAATAGTAACTTATATTTTCATTATGAAGTCAAAAAGTTCGTTTCCGACGGCTCCCCAGGCGGTACAATTATTAATTCGCAATATCAATTAGAGATTTATGAAAAGAATATTTGTTTTGATACTTTCGTTTGGATTAATGACGAAATAACTAATCTTAGGTGACTGATAAAGTATTTAAAAAACACAACTCAAAAATAGCATGCCATTTCAAGGATCTAAAGGAAAAGACACCCTTACTTTTTATATAATTCAATTACCACAGGATAAAAAATGTAAAAGACAATCATATGTTGGAAGAAATTTGGCATAAGCTTATACAAAAATCAGGATAATTGAAAGCACCTTAGAATATTCAGGAAGCTCATGGAATCAAGTGTTCATTAACCGGTAGTTATAGAATAGACAGACAAGAAGATTTGTATTTTAAATGAAATTACTGGAAATAGACTGGTTGGTGGTGACCTTGTGTTATTAAATAAAATAAACGATTTTAAAAACATGGCTAAAAGAAGTTTGGAGAAAGAATAACGAAATATCCGACAACTCAGACTGTCGCAAAAGAAATTAAATTACAGAGAATATCGACAGCAATTATGAGCAATTAGAATGTTTTTCATTTTCATAACTTTATTAATAAAATGTTGGCGGACATAAAATATTTGTCCGCTTTTTATTTTAAAAGTGAACCGATTCTCACCCCACCCACTCCAACTCACCAAAATCAAATTCTTCTTCAATGCCATGCTGTAAAATCAGTTTACCTGTTTTTGTTATGCCTTTTACTATGGCCTTAAATACACGACTATCTTTTTTAAATTTTACTTCCTCATCTTTTTTATACAAGTGCTGCAGGTAATAATTAAAAATATTTTCAAAACCGCCTTTCAACAGCTCATTATATTTTTCATTCAGTATTTCACAAAGTTCTTTGGCTAATTGTATCGGGTCAAAATGCTTACCGGTAATTTGTTTTAATGAAACGGGATTGTGCAGTTGCGGAGCAAATACAGTTTGATTAATATTAATACCAATACCCGCTACAGCCCATTGCCAATTGGATAAACCGTTTGGGTTATTATCTCCTGTTCCCGGACCGATAATATTTTCAATCAGTATTCCCGCTGCCTTTCTGTCCTGCCAATAAATATCGTTGGGCCATTTAATGGTTGTCTTAAAATCTTTAGCAGAATTTTTTGCATTGGCTTTTATAGTACTGGTCGCAGCGCTTTCTTCAATAGATTCTGTACTTATTGTGCCGGCTCTTGCATATTTACTGAAAAACTGATGAACGGCCGCGGCTACACAGGCACTTAGTTTAAATTGGTCATTAATGGTGAAACCTGCGGGCTGTATCAGTACACTTAATATAATATTCGCACCCCTTTCAGTAATCCATTCCTTGCCCCGCTGCCCCTTGCCGGCCGTTTGCTCCCGTGCAAAAACAGCCATTCCGTGCTTTATAAGACCCTGCCTGTCCGGCAGGCGGGCTTCATGTACCAGTGCCATGGCATATTTGTTGGTACTGTCTACCGATTCAAGTTCAATAAACGGCCGACCGATGGTATTTGTAACAGAATGTTGTGCCAATTAATTACTATTTTTGACAAAATAAACTACAAAACTTTAAAACTCATTTTTTATTGGAACAGCTGACCTTATTGGCAACCCGCAAAAACAAGACTGTAACCCGGTTATCAAAGAATTCAAAACTCATTAAGACCATTATTCATGCCATACAGGAAAAGAAAGGTAGTAATATCATTACCCTTGACCTGCGAAAAATTAATGAAGCCGTAGCGGATTTTTTTATCATTTGCGAAGCAACCAACACCACACAAGTAAAAGCCATTGCTGATTTTGTAGAGGAAGAAGTACAAAATAAATGCGATGAAAAGGCCTATCACCACGAAGGATACCAAGCGGCGCAGTGGATACTGGTGGATTATATAAACGCGGTGGTGCATGTAATGATGCCGGAGACCCGAAAGTTTTATAGCTTAGAGGAAATGTGGAGCGATGGAGCGGCGGAAGAAATAAATGAAGAAGTTAAAAAGCCTGCAAAAAATAAAAAATAGGCACAATCATAAATTAATAACAAACAAATAAAACGTAAATCTGTATTTACTTACAGATATAACCAAGGAAAAAAACATGTCACAGGAACCAAGCAATAAAGACAAAAAACCAAACTTGCCGCCTTTTCAAAACCGCAATGCAGGTGACGGGGATAATAATAAAAAAGGCCCGAAGTTCAGCATATACTGGGTATACGCCATTATACTGGCAGTACTGGTAGGGTTTCAATTTTTTGGCAGTGCATTTAAAAGCGATACGGCGCTTACGGATGAAAACGCTTTCAAAAAAATGATTCTTGCGGGGGATGTTAAAGAATACAAGAACGTTGATAATCTTAAAACAATAAAGATTTATTTAAAAAAAGACAGCCTGAAAAAGTACGAAGCTGCGATAAAAGAGAAGAAAGGAACCCTTGAAGAAAAAGGGCCGCATTTTTATTTTAAATACTCAGGGGATTTTGACAAAAGAATGGATGATTATTACTTAAGAAATAATATAAAAGATGATGAAAGAACAAAGATGGAAACCGAATCGGAAAGAAGTTACCTGATGCCCATTCTCAATACATTGTTGCCGGTATTATTATTCATAGGTCTTTTTGTTTTATTAATGCGCAAAATGAGCGGCGGCCCCGGCGGCGGTGGCGGCCCCGGCGGTATATTCAGTATTGGTAAATCTAAAGCTACTTTGTTTGATAAAGGCACAAGGGTAAACATCACCTTTGCCGATGTAGCCGGTTTGGATGAAGCCAAAGTGGAAGTAATGGAAATAGTGGACTTTTTAAAAAGCCCTAAAAAATATACAAACCTTGGTGGTAAAATTCCCAAAGGTGCATTGTTGGTTGGCCCTCCGGGCACCGGTAAAACATTGCTGGCAAAAGCTGTTGCCGGCGAAGCACAGGTTCCTTTTTTCAGCTTGAGCGGTTCCGACTTTGTGGAGATGTTTGTAGGTGTGGGTGCAAGCCGTGTTCGTGATTTATTTAAACAGGCAAGAGAAAAAGCGCCTTGTATTATTTTTATAGATGAGATAGATGCCATCGGTCGTGCAAGAGGTAAGAACGCCATGATGAGCAACGATGAAAGAGAAAGCACATTGAACCAATTATTGGTAGAGATGGATGGCTTTGGTACCGATGTGGGAATTATTGTACTGGCCGCTACCAACAGACCCGATGTATTGGATACGGCGCTGTTGCGTCCGGGGAGGTTTGACAGGCAAATAACAATAGACAAACCCGATTTGAAAGGACGTGAGGCGATATTTAAAGTGCATTTGAAGCCTATTAAAATTTCTAAAACATTAGACATACATAAACTGGCTGAACAAACACCGGGATTTGCCGGCGCCGATATTGCCAATGTATGTAATGAAGCAGCATTGATTGCCGCCCGCAAAGGAAAAGAGGCGGTAGAGATGGAAGATTTCCAGGATGCGGTGGACAGAGTTATCGGTGGTTTGGAGAAAAAGAATAAAATCATTTCTCCCGAAGAAAAAAAGATCATTGCTTACCACGAAGCAGGCCATGCCGTTTGCGGTTGGTTTTTGGAGCATGCATATCCGCTGCTGAAAGTGACCATTGTACCGAGAGGTACTGCGGCATTGGGTTATGCGCAATACACACCGAAAGAACAATACCTGTATAATACAGATCAGTTGACGGATCAAATTTGTATGACGCTTGGCGGACGTGCAAGTGAAGATCTTTTCTTCGGAAAAATTTCGACCGGTGCGCAAAACGATTTACAACAAATAACCAAGATGGCTTATGCCATGGTAAGTGTATATGGTATGAATGATAAAGTAGGGAATGTAAGTTTTTACGATCCGCAGCAGAGCGAATATAATTTTACCAAACCTTACAGCGATGAAACAGCTAAAGTGATAGATCAGGAAGTAAGAAAGCTGATTGACAATGCCTATACCCGAACCAAGCAATTACTTTCTGAAAAGAAAGGCGATGTAGAAAAGCTGGCGCATGCATTGCTTGATAAAGAAGTATTGTTTCAGAGTGATGTGGAAGCACTGATAGGCAAGCGGCCGTATGAAGAAAAGAAATTACTGGATGTGACGCATGAAGAAATTCCGGCTGCTGAAGCATCATCATCTGTAACGGCGACGGCAACTGAAGTAAAAGAAGAAAAAAAAGAAGACGGCCCGGCCGGTTTGGAGCCGGTTGCTTCTTTGTAATTTATAATTAAGCAGTTAATGAATATTACACCTGCTAAGGAAAATATTTTAAAAAAAATAAGAAAGGCGTTGACAGTTTCAACGCCTGTTCCTTTTCCCAAAAGCGAAGGCAACGATTCTGTTTTTCACCCGTCGCGGCAGGAACCGGAAGTTGAGTTCGCAGAACAGTTTACGGGTTTGCTCGGCAAATTTTCTTTCTGCATCAATCATCAGGAACTGGCTTCGCAATTAAATAATCTTTGCGCTCAGTTCGGCTGGACTAAAATCTTTTGCATTGAAGATGTATTAAAAGAAAAATTGGCCGCGCATTTGTTTAATAATTTTTCTTACCCGGACTTAGCTGCTTGTGATGCATCCATTACCGGTTGCGAATGTTTAGTGGCTCGTACAGGGAGTATTGTAATGAGTGCGGCGCAACAAAGCGGAAGAACCACCAGTGTATACGCACCTGTACATATATGTATTGCGTATACAAGTCAATTGGTGTACGATGTAAAGGACGGATTGCAGATGGTAAAAGAAAAATATGCCGGCGCATTGCCCTCGCTTATCACGTTTGCAACCGGGCCCAGCCGTACGGCCGATATAGAAAAAACATTGGTGGTAGGTGTGCATGGTCCCAAAGAAGTGTATTGTTTTTTGGTAGAAGGATAAAGTACTCTTCGTTCCCCTCCATTGGAGGAGGGGCAGGGTTTGCTTTAAATAAGAGTATTTTGATGGGGTGGGTTTTTTAAGTAGAAATAATTTGCAATACACTTAAGCGGTTTAGTACAAAGAAAAATTTCAATACATTTAGCCATATAATCTCCATCATGCCCGCACAGTGTTATAAATTATTCGTTTACGGCTCGCTTCGAAAAGGCTTTCAAAGCCCGGCCTACGATTATATCAGCCGCTATTTCAATTTTGTTTCTACGGCAAAAGTAAAAGGCCTTATGTACGATATGGGCGATTATCCCGCTGCTGTAGCTACTACGGAAGAAAAATTTATCATCGGTGAATTATATGAATTGAAAAAACCGGTTGAATTTGATTGGGCCTTTGCACAGTTGGACGACTACGAAGGGCTGAATACCGAAGCAGAAGAATTGCCGTTGTATATGCGGGATATAGCGGAGGTAATATACGGCGATGAACGTACCGATGCATGGATATATTGGTACAATGGTGATACACAAAATAAACCGATTGTTTCTTCGGGTGATATATTGGACTATTTGAAAGAAAAATGAAATTAGCTACAAATGCAAATTACCGCAGGCAAAAAAATATTTTTTCTTTCCGACTTTCACCTGGGTGCTCCCGATGCGGCGTCAAGCCTGCAACGCGAAAAAATTATCGTTCAATTTTTGGATGAAATAAAAAAAGAAGCCGCCGTTATTTTTTTAGTCGGCGATATGTTTGATTTCTGGTACGAATATAAACGGGTGGTACCGAAAGGCTTTGTGCGGCTGCTCGGTAAATTGGCCGAGCTGACTGATGCGGGAATCACCATTCATTTTTTCATAGGCAATCACGATATGTGGATGAAAGATTATTTCAGCAGCGAGTTAAATATTAATGTATATCATGAACCGAAGGAATTTCAATTTAACGGTGTAAAATTTCTTGTCGGTCATGGAGATGGCCTGGGCCCCGGCGATCATGGTTATAAGTTTATCAAGAAGATATTCAGAAATAAAGCCTGCCAATGGCTCTTTGGTGCGCTGCATCCCCGTTTAGGAATAAAAATTGCCAATTACTTCAGCCGTAAAAGCCGCGAAAGCACCGGGCAGTCCGAAGAAATATTTTTGGGCGAAGACAAAGAGTGGCTGATTATTTATTGCAAAGAAGTGTTGCAGAAAAATTTTTACAATTATTTAGTATTTGGCCACCGGCACCTGCCCATAGATTACCGTCTGAATGAAAGCCGGTATATCAACCTGGGCGATTGGATTCGTTATTATACTTATGCGGTATTTGACGGCGAAAAAATGTCTTTGCAGTCATATACTGATCAAAACGAAAAAATTATCAGAAAATAAATGAAGAGCCTGTTCCTTTTTTTATCGCTTTTTCTTTCCGCAGCGGCAGTACATGCGCAGCAGGACAGCTCATTTGTATTATTAAAAATACATAAAGGCAATTTTGTAAATTTTACCGTCGATAATTTAGATAATATTTACCTCGTAACCGCCGACGGGCGTATTGAAAAGAAAAACGCTAACGGCGATTCGGCCGCGGTGTTTAATGATGTACGCCGCTACGGCAAATTATTTTCCATTGATGCGGGCAATCCGTTGAAAGTATTGCTGTATTACAAAGATTTTGGAACCATTGTTGTATTAGACCGTTTTTTGAATGTTCGCAATACCATTGATCTGCGAAAGAAAAATATTTTGCAGGTGCAGGCCATTTGTTTATCCTACGATAATAAAATATGGCTGTACGATGAACTGGAAAATAAAATAAAGAAGATAGATGAGGACGGAACATTGCTGAGCGAAACAACTGATTTCCGGCAATTGTTGAATGATGCGCCTGCTCCGCAAAAAATAAGTGATCAGGACGGGTACGTTTATGCCTACGATTCGTTGAAAGGGGCTTTTGTATTTGACTATTACGGCGCCTTTAAAAATAAAATACCTTTTACCGGTTGGAAAAATTATAAAGTAGCCGGCAATTTTATGTACGGTGTACAGCAGGATACCTTGTTTCGTTACCAACTCAATACATTTAACCTGCTGAAGAAAACCATTCCGCCGCAAATAAAAACAGCGGGTAAGTTTAACTTTACGACAAGCCGTTTGTATGCATTAAAAAAAGAAGGGCTCGAAATTTATTCTCTCCGATAGCCGCTTCTCTCCACGAATTTGTACTTTCGTTGTTCATAATACCGAATCGCAGGGTGCATCTCAAATTTTCGAATGTAGGGTTCTAAGTTTTTGCAATTAAAAAATGCTACCTCCCCTCCGTTGGAGGGGGCTTAAGTAATTTCGCATAAGAAAATTTCGTAGGGGGTGGGTTTGTGACGCGAAAATTTTAAATGTTGCCGTACATACGGGATGATTTTTGTTCGGCTCCCGGTATTATACTAATTCTTTTGAATTAAGTAATAAATCAATTTAGTATAACGTGTATTTGTATGAACGATTTTATCAATCAAATTTTTTTAGACAACCGGGTACTGGATTATCTTATTGTAGCGGGGGTTATTCTTTTTGTTTGGCTTGTAAAAAAATACCTGAGCCGTTACCTTGCGGGTTTATTTTTCCGCGTTATAAGAAATATCTGGAAGAATATTAATAAACAAACTTTCTCTGATTTATTGGTACAACCGCTGGGTACCTTTTTACTTATTGTTACAGCCATTATTACATTGGATAAACTTAATTTTCCTGCCGGTATTGAATTATGAAATATACCGGTTTACTTTAAAACAAATACTGCATACAACAGGTACTATTATCCTTATTTTTTCTTTCATCAGGCTTTTGTTGCGTACCATCGATTTTTTAGCATTGATGCTGGAGCAAAAAGCCAATCTTACCGAAGACCAGTCGGATAATCAACTCATCGTTTTCTTTAAAGATTTCTTTAAAGTAATTATCGTCATCAACGGTATTTTAATGGTGCTGCATTTTGCTTTCGGATTTCGTATCGGTAATTTATTTACGGGCCTGGGGCTTGTTGGCGCCGCTATCGCATTGGCTTTAAGAGAAAGTTTGGAAAACCTGATTGCATCCTTCATTATATTTTTTGATAAACCCTTTACCACCGGCGATATAGTAAAAGTGCATGATATAACCGGCACGGTGGAAAAAATAGGCCTGCGCAGTACAAGGATACGAACGGAACAAAAAACATTTGTAACCGTACCCAACAAGCAAATGGTGGACAGCATCATGGACAATATTTCGCAACGGACGCAACGTAAGGGAGAAATAAAATTAGCCATCGGCCTGCCGACAACTGCCGGGCAAATAGAAGAATTAATTGAAGAAATAAAGGCAATCATCGCTTCACACAATCCTGCCGACTATCATGTGTTGCTGAGCAGTATAGAAACGGGCTCGTATACTTTAGTGGGCGATTATTTTACACCGCCCATCGCCATGGATGAGTTCAATACAATGAAACAAAAAATAAACCTTGCCGTAATACATTTACTGGAAGAAAAGAAAATAGAACTGGCGGGGATAGGTAGTGATCTTAAGCCGGTGGTCAGGTAGTATAATTCAGAGCTTGTTATCTTCTTTGTGCCTCAGCACTTAAATACACGGCAATCTTCGGCAATCTCGTTTAAATTCATAGTAATCCTTATCGGGTTGGGCGGTTTCCAACTGCGGCGAGAGTACCCATATATACAACTGCTTTTGCATTGCCGCTAATGTACACTAATGGATGCAAATGGGGAAATGAAAGAAGGGGTGAATTGGTTTTCCGAAACATTTAAAGATTCGTGCTATATTTTTCCTATACAAGACTTTAACATGTAAATTTGGAAATTAACGTAACAAGAAACTTCTAAATGAGCGAAGACCAAAAGAAACAACTTGAACAGCAGCTTTGGAACATAGCCAATACCCTTCGTGGCAAAATGAATGCAGATGAATTCAGGGATTATATCCTCGGCTTTATTTTTTATAAATACCTGGCGGAGAAAATGGAAATTTTTGCCAATGGTATTTTAAAGCAGGATAAAATAAAGTTCAAATCTATTAACGAAAATAAGACAGACGGCAAAAAAATGATAGCCGCCATTAAAGAAGAAGCGCTGGAAAAACTGGGCTACTTTTTAAAACCATCCGAGCTGTTTAGTGAAGTGGCCAAACGTGGTAACAATGATAAAGAAGGGGAAAACAATTTTATCCTTGCAGACCTGCAAAAAATACTCACCAATATACAGTTGAGTACAATGGGTACCGAAAGCGAAGAAGATTTTGACAACCTATTTGAGGATATGGATTTAAACAGCACCAAGCTGGGTAAAACACCCGAAGCAAGAAACGTTGTTATTGCTAAAGTATTATCGCATTTGGATAAAATAGATTTTAAACTGGAAGACAGCAAGGTTGATATTTTAGGTGATGCTTACGAATACCTGATTGGGCAATTTGCCAGCAATGCCGGCAAAAAAGCCGGTGAGTTTTATACGCCGCAGGCGGTAAGTACGGTATTGGCAAAAATTGTTACCACGGGTAAAAGCAAATTAAAATCGGCATATGATGCTGCCTGCGGCTCGGGTTCTTTATTATTACGGGTGGCCAAAGAAGTAAAAAATGTAGGTAATTTTTATGGGCAGGAACTAAACCGAACCACTTACAACCTCTGCCGCATGAACATGATTTTGCATGGCGTGCATTACCGAAAATTTGATATTAAGCAGGAAGATACTTTAGAACATCCGCAACATTTGGGGATGACTTTTGAAGCCATTGTTGCCAACCCGCCTTTTTCTGCACAGTGGAGTGCTAATCCTTTATTAACAAGTGACGACCGCTTTAGCCAATACGGAAAATTGGCACCTGCAAGCAAAGCCGACTTTGCTTTTGTGCAACACATGGTTCATCATTTGGCAGAGAACGGCACCATGGCAATTGTGTTGCCACACGGTGCATTGTTTCGTGGCGGTGCAGAGCAACACATACGTAGGTATTTGATTGAGGACAGAAATTATTTGGATGCGGTAATAGGTTTGCCTGCAAATATTTTTTACGGAACAGGTATTCCTACATGCATTTTAGTTTTCAAAAAATGTAGAGAACAACCCGAAGATATTTTGTTTATTGATGCAAGCCAATATTTTGAAAAAGCAAAAACTCAAAATTGTTTACGAGAAAGCTGACATTGAAAAAAATTGTTTCACACTTATAGGAAAGAAAAAAAGAAGAAAAATACAGTCAGAAAGTTATACTAAAAGAAATTGCAGACAATGAATACAACCTAAACATTCCAAGATATGTAGACACCTTTGAAGAAGAAGAGAGAATTGATATAGATGCAGTTGCCAAAAAATTAGAAATGTTGGAAAAAGAAATGAAAGCAACAGACAAAGTCATAGCGGATTTTTGTAAAGAACTAAATATTTAACTCCATTTTAAGAATGAAAGACAAAAGCAAACAAACCGCAAATTGCGATTTCCCAGATTTTAAAGAGAGAATGGAAACAAAAAAATTACAGTGAAGTTTTTAAGCGAACTACAAATTCAAATTCAAATGAAGATTTGAATTACGATAATGGAGAAAGAAAAAGTGTTTCATTATCAGGTGATATACATTAAACAAATTCTACGCTATTTGATGATACTACAGAACTTGTTCAGTTCATTAATTCCGAAATGTGAATTAAAACAGAATTTCGAAACAGCTTTGTAAAGAAGGCGATTTGAAATTGCAGATGCTTACGGAATGATTAACTGAAGTATGTTGGAAAATGTATTGAAATCGTAAACTTGAATGGAGTAAAAAGTTTTGCAGGATTACAAACATTCTTAAGACCTGATTTGTTAAAATATCAACTGGTTTCAATGGATGATAATGTCAGAAAGTATTCGTTTCAAATAAAATCGCTGCAAAGGCTCTAAAGTGTAAGCATTCTTCAAAGCGGTTGCAGATAGAATATTGTTGTTCCTGAAACAGTAGAACAAAAACACATTGCATCTTTCTTCACCTTTCTTGATAAAAAGATTTCAGAATTAAAAGAAAAGAAAAACCTATTAGAACAATACAAAAAAGGAGTAATGCAAAAAATATTTTCCCAAGAGTTGAGATTTAAAGATGACAAAGGAAAAGATTTTCCGAAGTGGGAGAAAGGAAGTTAGGAGAAATCACCTTTAAAGTGGACATTAGAACAAATAATAAATACAGAGAAAATACTACCATGTTTACTCAATTAGTAATGTAAATGGATATGTTCCGCAACGGAACAATTTGAAAGCATGGATAGCAACGAAAGAGGTTATGACATTAGATCTATACAAAATTATTGAGAATAACACTTTTGCGTTATAAGCCCGGCAAGAATTAATGAGGTTCCATTGGAATATAGTGAGCAAATTGAGTTGTGCAATTGTCAGTTCACTGTTACGTTTGTTTTAAAACACATGATTTAGTTAATATTTGTTCTTTATTTATTACTTAAACACAAACATTTTAAAGATTCGAATTAAAAAAGGTGAAGGTGGAGTTAGAATTTATTTGTTCTATGAGAACTTTTTGGAATAACTATTAGTGTTCCATCACTTCAATGAGCAATCAAAATATCACATTTTTAAATTCAATAGACGAAAAAATAAATCGCACCAAAACACAATTAGAAAAAACAGAAAACTATAAAAAAGGAATTTTACAAAATATGTTTTTTAATGGCTAAGCAACCCGAACAAATATTAGAAGAACAATTGGTGGCACAACTGCAAAGGTTGGGTTATGGCTTGGTGCAATTGAAAGATGAGAAGGATTTAATTACCAACCTCAAACAGCAATTAGAAAAGCACAACAACATACAATTCAGCAAAGCAGAGTTTGAAAAGGTGTTGAATATATTGAGCAAAGGTTCGGTATTTGAAAAAGCGAAAACACTAAGAGAAAAACAGCATATTGTAAGAGATAATGGCGATAACTTGTATTTTGAATTTATCAATACAGAACATTGGTGTCAAAATCAGTTTCAGGTTACGCACCAAATAACGGTTGAAGGCACATACAAAAACCGTTACGATGTTACTTTATTGGTAAATGGTTTGCCCTTAGTTCAAATAGAACTCAAACGCAGGGGACTGGAACTGAAAGAAGCCTTTAATCAAATCAACCGATATCAACGTCATTCATTCGGGGCAAATGCTGCCTTGTTTCAATACCTGCAAATATTTGTCATCAGCAACGGAGTAAATACAAAGTATTATGCCAACAACAGGCATCAATCTTTCAAACAAACTTTTTACTGGACAGATGCAGCAAACAAACGCCTTACCAATATTCTCAACGGTTTTACTGCTGAGTTTTTAGAGCCTTGCCACATCAGCAAAATGATATGTAAATACATTGTGCTGAACGAAACCAATAAAATATTGATGGTGCTTCGTCCGTATCAGTTTTATGCAGTAGAAGCACTCATAGACAGAGTAAAGAACAGCAACAAAAACGGATACATTTGGCATACCACAGGTTCGGGCAAAACCTTAACATCCTTTAAAGCCAGTCAGATTTTAATGAATCTGCCACAGGTATAAAAAAGTGGTGTTTGTGGTGGACAGAAAAGATCTGGATTACCAAACCAACAAAGAGTTCAACAGTTTTAGCAAAGGTTGTATTGACGGCACAGACAATACCAAACAATTAGTACAACAGTTTTCAGATGATACCAAACTCATTGTCACCACCATTCAAAAACTCAATACTGCCATCAGCAAAAAACAGTATTTGAGCAAAATGGAAAAATTGAAAGACGAACGTATTGTTTTCATCTTTGATGAATGCCACCGCAGCCAGTTTGGCGAAACACACAACCGCATAAAAGCATTCTTTCAATAACATTCAGTTGTTCGGTTTTACTGGAACTCCCATTTTTGCCGACAATGCTGTAAAAAATGAATTGGGCAAACGCACGACTACCGAGTTGTTTGGCGAATGTTTGCATAAATATGTAATTACCGATGCCATCAGAGATGAAAACGTGTTGAAGTTTGCTGTGGAATATGTTGGCCGGTATAGAAAAAAAGAAACGGCTACAGAAATTGATATTGAGGTAGAAGATATTGACACCAAAGAATTGATGGAAGACAAAACCCGGCTGGAAAAAATCGCTAGTTACATTATTGCCAATCATAATCGCAAAACACATAACCGGGATTTTACTGCCATGTTTTGCGTAAGCAGTATTGAAACGCTAATTAAATATTATGATATTTTTCGACAGGAGAAAGAAGCCGGCCGGCATAATTTAAAAATAGCCACCATTTTTAGTTACGGCACCAATGAGGATGATGCAGATGCAAACGGCTTTATAAATTTTGAAAGGGATTTTGACAGTGTTGACCTGAATGTGGTGGCAGAACCATCAGCAACCTATGGTTTACAGGCACACAGCAGGGAAAAGCTGGATGAGTTTATTGAACATTATAATCAACAGTTTGAAACTAAATTTTCTACCAGGGACAGTGAAAGTTTTTATAATTATTACAATGATATTTCCAAGAAGGTAAAAGAAAGAAAAATTGATATTTTGTTAGTAGTAAATATGTTCCTCACGGGGTTTGACAGCCCGGCGCTGAATACCATGTATGTAGATAAGAACCTGAAATATCATGGATTAATACAAGCCTACAGCAGAACCAACAGGATTTTAAACGAACAAAAATCGCAGGGCAACATTATTGTTTTCCGTAACCTTAAAAATGCTACTGACGAAGCCGTTACACTGTTCAGCAATAAAGAAGCGATAGAAGTAATTATAATGAAGCCTTATGAAGATTATGTACAGAAATTTAATGAGGCTTTTGCAGCATTGATTACAATAACGCCAACTGTAACCAGCGTTAACGATTTAAACAGCGAAGACGATGAGTTGGAATTTATAAAAGCATTCAGGGAGTTGATGCGGATAAAAAATATTATGACAGCCTTTGTCGATTTTAAATGGAACGACCTGTTAATGGCAGAACAACTTTTTGAAGATTATAAAAGTAAATACCTCGACTTGTATGATAAAGTAAAAAGCGAACACCAGGCAGAGAAAGTTTCTATTTTAGAAGATGTGGATTTTGAACTGGAGCTCATTCACCGGGATGAAATAAATGTAGCGTACATTATTCAGCTGCTTATCAAACTAAAAGCAAATGTTCGGAAAGATGTTGATCAAACTGAAAAAGAAATCTTCAACTTACTCAACACCGAAATCCATCTTCGCAGCAAACGGGAATTAATAGAAAAATTCATACAGGAAAACTTGCCTGTGCTGGAAGATACAGACGATATTCCTGAGGCATTTGAAAAATTTTGGAATGAAGAGCAACAGAAGGCATTTGCGCAAATTGTAAAAGAAGAAAACTTATCAGTTGATAAAACACAGGCCCTGATTGAAGATTACCTGTATGCTGAAAGGGAACCGTTACGGGATGAAGTATTAGAATTGCTTGAAGGCGAGCAGCCCACGATTTTACAACGCAAACCTACAGGCGACAGGATTTTGAAAAAGATACTGGATTTTGTAGAAAAGTTTATTAATGGAATGGTGGGTGGTTGATATAATAAAAATGAAAGTGTAAATCATGCTTCCTATTTACTAAGCCATAGATATAATTAAAGTTATTCCGCAAACCGTGGGGCATACGCAACCGTGGGTAGTATTAGCCAATACACCCGGTGGGTTAAAACCATTTGTTGCAAAATTGTATACCACAGAGCAGGTAGAAAATAACAACTCGGTGACTAATGAAATAATCTGTAATACATTAGCTTCTCAATTTGATTTAAAAGCCCCGGCATGTGCTTTGATAGATATTCCCGAGTCGTTACAATTCGATAAGCCTGTTGAATACCAACAGCAGTATAGTAATGCTGACCCGCGGTTGAAATTTGCAAATGAAATGCTATCAGATGTTTCCGCAGCCGTACCTAATTTATCTAAAAGCTATTATTCAAAAAGAGTTTCGTTGGATACGCTTTATGCATTTGACAATATGATTTGTAATGCGGACAGAGGTCAACAGAAAACCAACCTGTTAATCAGTTCAAAGGATGCTTTTTTAATTGATCATGAATATGCCTTTAACAAAAAGAATATTATAGGCGTTGATTGGAATAGCTTTCAAATTGAAAGGAAGTTTACGCAGTATCATTTTTTGTATCCATACCTCAAAAACTCATGGAAAGCTAAAAAGCGATATTATTTTGATGAATTTCAAGAATATTTAAAAACACTGAATATCAACCAATTAGATAATTTTTTTCGCCAACTTTCGAACGAAGGCTTTGATACTCAATCAATAGCTATTAACAATTGGCTTAACCAACTGAAACAAAATTCAACTATTTTCGTTAATTCTTTAAAGGAGTCATTGGCATGAGTACTTATTTTACATATAGCGTTTTGCAGTATAAACACAGCTTGGTACTGGGAGAATCTATCAATGTAGGTATTCTATTCCATTTTCCGGAAGAAAACAGTTTTGAATTTGTAAAAGGAGACAGCTCCAGAGCAAAATCAATATATCCTGATTTTAATAATTCTCTTTTCAATGGTTATATCAGGAATATTACTGACAGAGTGCAAAATCATGTTGATCTTTTTAATCAACAGAATCATAAAATAAATTTTGCAGAGTACATTCATAAATTCATTTTAGCTGAAGATGCCGCAGGCCTTGTTTTTCATGATGCTGTACAAGTCAAAAATGTCTTTAAAACGCCGAAAGCAGCAATTACAGAATATTCAAAATTACTATTGCCCGGTGTTATAACAGAGAAGCCTTTAGTTCATCGGCATAATGAAAGTTTTATACTAACAACTTTTCGCGGTTATCTTCAAGACAGGGATAAATCGGTTGAAAAGAAGCTTGAAAAAAATAAATATATCAAAACTAAAAATTTCAATATCAAATTTGAATTGGCATATCATAATAAAACAAATCATTTAATAAAACCATTGAGTTTTGATTTAGCCGATGAATTATCCATTCAAAATAAAGCGGCTATTACGTTTTGCCATTTAAACGACTTGGTTGACTATGCTAAGTCGCATAAAGCAAGCTTTGATTTTCTTATAGCAAAGCCACAGAATAAGGATTTTAAAGGGGACTATGAGAATGCACTTGACTATATTTCAAATACAAAAGCACCCAATAAACTGATCACAGAAGATAAATGGGAAGAGTATACACAGAATACTTTTGACTTCTTAGCGGCTAATTAGAATTTGCCTCAGACCGGTACAGAAGAAAACCTTTATTATAAGGTACGGTGCTTTTAAAAAAGAATCACTTTATCGAATTAATTATCTCCGCCAACTCTTTATCAAACAAACCGTACTTACCGTATTCAACTACACGGCCCGCTTCTTTACCGTCTTTCATTACCATAATGGTGGGTACATTTATAATATTAAACGCTTCGGTAAGATGACTGATGGTTTTTTTACTTCTGTCTACACCAATCAGGCTTACACGGCTCTCGGGGAAACCGGCGGCGCCCAGCAAACTGTAAAACTTAGGTACTATATTTTTTGAATCATCGCACCAGGTACCCATAAAAACGACCAACTGAATGGTCAGAAGCATTTTTTTTCAACGCCGCAACGGCATCTGCATTGGGAATATATCCTTTCAGGTTTTCAGCATACCATTTATAACTTGTATCGCCGGTCAAATTTTCCCTGGCAATAATGCCCTTCAATATTTTACCGCCGCCGGCTTCGGTAATTACTTCGTACTGTGTTTGTGCAAATGAATATGTATGGAGAGATAGTAAGAAAAGAAGAACGGGTACTGTTTTTTTCATAATATTATTTTTATAACTGTCTATATTTAAATACAAGAAGGCAATAAACTATCAATTATTGGTCTTTGCATATTGCTCATTGCCTGTTGCAAATTGCCAGCGTGCCTTTTTGCACAACGTCCGATCATTTTGCAGCGCAAAAATAGCCGCAAACTTTTCTAAACGGAATGAATTATTGTTAAAATTCTCTTGCGGGAGGTCACGTTACAAGCTCGCCTTCAGCTCCAGTAAAAAGCCTTTTAGTTTTTCAAGCGATTGAACTACTTCAAATTGCTCATCGGCTTTTTTGCTGTTCTTCAGGTAATCTTTGGCGCCTTCTATGGTAAACTTGCGGCGGCGCAGCAGGTCGTGTATATGTACAAGATTTTTTACATCAACAGGCCGGAAAAAGCGGTCACCCTTCCTGTTTTTGCGCGGCTGCAGTATATCAAACTCATTTTCCCAATAGCGAAGTAATGATTGATTGAGCCTGAACCATCCTGCTACCTCGCCAATGGAATAATATTGTTTTTGAAAAAGAATATCATCGGGCGGCACTTGTACCAGGTCGGCACTCAAGGCCATTTCTTTCAATGAAGTTCTGCCGCGGGTCGATTTTTTCTTTACGGCCTCAAAACCGGTTTCTTCCCCGACGGGCTTTTGTATAGTATAAGTTTCTTCCTGTACAGTCGCGGCATTATTCTCCGGCTCAGCTACTTTACGTTCTGCTAATTTTTTTGCTGCTGCCGCTGCGTCTTCCGCCGCCTCTGTAAAATCAAATGTTATTTGCGATAATGATTTTTCCATAATGCTCAGTAAATATACAACTGATGAACGGAGTCCCGAACAATCAGGACAGTTTCAACTCAATAGTGTGGAAAAGTTGGCTTAATAATACGAATTGGTGGAAAATCAAACTATGCGAAATTAATCAGCAATTATAAAGCCACATTCACTTAATCAAAACTTTGATTGCTCGATGCAGCTTGTTTCAGCAATAAATCAAACTGTTCAGGTGTAAGATCATTATAAAAGAAATAAACCGGGTCTATTTTTTGTCCGCCTTTATGTACTTCGTAGTGGAGATGCGGTCCTGTACTTTTGCCGGTACTTCCTACCCAACCAATCACTTCGCCGCGTTTTACTTTTGTTCCGGGTCCTACTTTTACTTTTACCATATGGCCGTATAAAGTTTCATATCCGTACCCGTGATTAATAATTACGTGGTTACCGTAACCGTTACCGCTGTTGCCGCCGAGGGTTACCGTGCCTTTGGCTGTAGCATAAACAGGCGTGCCCTGCGGAGCGGCAAAATCAAGACCCGCGTGCATCTTAGTAGTTTTATATACCGGGTCTATCCTGAAACCAAAACCCGAAGCCACTCTTTTTAAATCTTTATTACTTACCGGTTGTATAGCCGGTGTAGCGGCCAATATATCTTCTTTATTTTTCAGCAATTCATTTATTTCTTCGTACGACACTCTTTGTGCACGTATACGGCTGCTCAGCAGGTTCAGCGAGTTGATGATTGAATTAACTAACTGGCTTCCGCCCATCTTATTCACTTGTGCTATCTGTTCTCTTCTTTCCATTTCTTTGGCCCTGGCGCTGTCAGGTATAGGGTTGGCTTCAAAAATGGCGCGGTATACTTCATTATCTCTTTTTTCCAGCTCTACCATTTGTTGTTGTACACTTTTTACAGAGTCTTCCAACTCACGAAACTTGTCTTTCAACGACTCGGTTTGATTTTTCAATATCTGTTCATTGGGCGAACCCACGAATTGAAATGCGAAATAGGAAATGATAGCCGACGTGACAAGCGCCGCGGCAATAAACCCGAATATGCGCAGCAATTTTACCCGCAGCGGAGTTTCAAGTTTTTCATAACGCAGTGTGTGAGTATTATAATAATACTTTACTTTTTTCATGCGGTAACCAAATCAAAATTTATATACTACTAATCAGTCAAAATAAAATTCCTTTTTCAGAAGCAGCATCGTCCCGGTCAATTCCCGGCTTCGGTATCCTGCCTTTCGCTTGTAGTGCCCGCCGGCGCCCAAAGCCTTTTCACCGGGCAGCTACCGCTTCAGTCAGGGCTATCATCTGCTGTACAATAAAGCCCGGCAAGGTGATGCCACTCTTCCCAAAACGTACAATTCTGCTTTTGTTGTATCCGTCTTAATAAAAAGTATCTGAAGCCATACGCCGAAATAAATTTTTTAGTTCAGTGCCGCGGAGGCTCATCACGTTACAACAAATAAGTACACCCGCCCGGAACCCCAATCCTTCACACTATTTCTTACATTTGCCCCCATTAGTTTTTGCCGGCAAAACAAATATAGCCTCTTAACAAGCAAAAATCAACCCATTTATTATTTAAATAGTATGATGACAGGCGCAGCAATACGACAGCAGTTTATGGATTTTTTTAAAAGTAAGGGACATATTATCGTGCCTTCGGCGCCTATTGTGGTAAAAGACGACCCCACCCTCATGTTTACCAATGCGGGTATGAACCAGTTTAAAGATTTTTTCCTGGGCAACAAACCCGTCATCCATAAAAGAGTAGCCGATACCCAAAAATGTTTGCGGGTTAGCGGCAAACACAACGACCTGGAAGAAGTGGGCGTAGATACTTACCATCATACCATGTTTGAAATGCTGGGCAACTGGAGTTTTGGCGATTATTTTAAAAAGGAAGCCATTGCATGGAGCTGGGAATTGCTGACCGAGGTATATAAAATACCCAAGGACAGGCTCTATGTAAGCATTTTTGAAGGAGATAAAAAAGAAGGATTGCCAAAAGATGATGAAGCTTTTACAGAATGGAAAAAGTGGATTGCAGAAGACAGGATATTATTGGGAAATAAGAAAGATAATTTTTGGGAGATGGGTGATACAGGCCCCTGCGGTCCCTGCACGGAGATACATGTAGATACCAGGCCCGATGCAGAAAGAAAAGAAGCGGACGGAAAAACATTGGTAAATAATGACCATCCGCAGGTAATAGAAATTTGGAATAATGTATTTATCCAATTCAACAGAAAAAAAGACGCAAGTCTTGAGCTGCTACCCGACAAACATGTGGATACAGGTATGGGCTTGGAAAGATTGGTAAGAGTGTTGCAGGGAAAAACATCTAACTACGATACGGATATTTTTACCGGCACTATTTCAGCTACAGAAAAAATCACAAACAAAAAATACGAACCCGATCTTTCAGATTCTCTGAATCCCCCTTTGGGGGGCAGGGGGGCCGTTGCCTTCCGGGTTATTGCCGATCATATAAGAGCTATTGCCTTCACCGTTGCCGACGGGCAATTACCATCCAATACAGGAGCCGGTTATGTAATACGTCGTATCCTTCGTCGTGCGGTACGTTATTATTATTCGTATTTAGATTATAAACAACCCTTACTCTATCAATTGCTGCCGGTATTGGCCGAACAGTTTAAAGATGTATTTCCGGAATTAAAACAGCAATTGGATTTTGTAAGAAGGGTAGTAAAAGAAGAAGAAGAATCTTTTTTAAGAACATTGGAAAAGGGATTAAAAAAAATCGATGAAATAGTTGTACAAGTTTCTGGAAGTGCAAGTATTAAAATTACAGGTACTGCGACTGTTTCAGGAAAGGCTCAACTTAAGGGAAGTACTAATATTAAATTGGAAGGGAAAGCAAGTATAACCGGTAAAGATGCTTTTGAATTACTGGATACCTATGGTTTTCCCATTGACCTTACAAGATTAATCGCTGCAGAAAATAATTTAACTGTTGATGAAGCTGGTTTTGAAATTGCATTAAATGAGCAAAAAGAGCGAAGTAGAGCAGACAGAATTGTTGATACAGAAGATTGGATACTTGTAAATGATGATAAACAAACAAAGTTTATCGGTTATGAAAAGTTAAGCACGATAACTAAGATTTTAAAATATAGAAGAGTAACGACAAAAGGTAGAGAAGCGTTTCAGGTTGTATTAGCCGAAACCCCTTTTTATGCAGAAAGTGGAGGGCAAGTTGGTGATGCTGGAATCATAAACATGGGATATCATGTTATGACAGTTGTAAATACAAAAAAAGAAAATGATCTGATTATACATGTTGTAGAGGCACTATCTGCAAATCAAGATTCTTTCAGAGCAGAGGTTACTGCAAAAGTTGACGTAGAAAGAAGAAAAAATATTACTGTACATCATTCCGCTACACACCTGATGCATGCTGCATTGCGCAATGTGTTGGGTACGCATGTAGCGCAAAAGGGCAGTTTGGTAAATGAAGCACATCTGCGTTTCGACTTTTCGCATTTTGCAAAAGTAACTGATGAAGAGATGGCCAAAATAGAAGCATTGGTGAATGAAAAGATAAGAGAAAATATTCCCGTGGTGATAAAAGAAATGCCAAAGGAAGAAGCATTGAAGTTGGGAGCCATGGCGTTGTTTGGCGAAAAATATGGCGCTACGGTTCGTGTAGTAATTATGGACCCGACCTATTCGGTAGAACTTTGTGGCGGTACACATATCGGCGCTACGGGGGAAATAGGTTTATTTAAAATAACACACGAAACCGCTGTAGCCGCAGGCGTACGACGGGTAGAAGCCGTATGCGGAAAAGCTGCGGAAAATTATGTAAACGAAAAATTTGCTTTGGTTGACAACATCAGCGAGAGTTTAAAAAATCCCAAAGACATTATTAGAACTATAGAAAATCTTAAAACAGAGAATGCGGAATTGAAGAAGCATGTGGAGGCGATGGAAGCAAGACAATTGGTAGGCATAAGAAATGAATTGCTGCAAAAAGATGAAATTATTAACAGCGTAACATTCATCGGCGAAATAATTGAAGTAAGTAATCCCGATGCGTTAAAAAAGTTGTGTTTGGATTTAAAACATAAACTGAACGATCATGTCGTGGTGCTTTGTACCAATATCGGCGGTAAGCCTTTTGTTGCCGTAGGTATTTCCGATAGGGTTGCGGCTGCAAAAAACTTAGATGCGGGCAAGATTATAAAAGAACATATAGCTCCGTTGATAAAAGGCGGCGGCGGCGGGCAAAAAACACTTGCTACAGCCGCAGGCACTGATATTTCGGGGCTGAATGAAATATTTGCCCGTGTTAAAGGGCTGCTTGCGTAAATCGTCCTGCTTTTTTCGTCAGAAATAAGGCCTTTACTCTCTTAGGGTAACTTTCAGGGATATTTAACACTTCCGAAACATTTCGTATTACAAAAAATCTCCCTATATTTGATGTACGAAAAAAAACGTAGATAATTTATAAACCGCTTAAAAAATAATTTATGAAAAGGATTGATGTGAAAATTTTGATAGTGGCCCTTGTACTATCCCTGGTTCCCGCGGCCATACAGGCGCAGGAAGGCGATAAGAAAAAAGAAGTAGAGCAAATCATTATTACCAAAAAAGGCGATAAGAAAGAAAAGGTAACGATAGAAATTAACGGCGACCTGGTAACCGTGAACGGTAAACCCGTAGAAGATTATAAAGATGATGATATCACCATCAACAGGCATAAAGGCATTACACTGAGAGGCAGAGTCGGCTCCCATGCGCCGGAAGCACTGCAATTAGGCGAGGGCCAAAACATGCTCTTTTATAATCAGGATAATAACCGCGCCATGCTGGGTGTAGTTACCGAAAAAACGAATGAGGGTGTGGAGATCAATGAAGTGTCGGACGAAAGCGCCGCGGAAAAAGCCGGCTTAAAAGAAAATGACATCATTACTAAAATTGATAACGAAAAAATTGAATCGCCTGATGAGTTATCAAAAGTAATACGCAAGCACAAACCCGGCGATAAAGTGATCGTAACGTATTTGCGTGATAAAAAAGAACAAAAAGCAAATGTAGAACTTGGAAAATTTAAAGGAATCAGTACATTTTCTTTCGGTGATGTGCAAACTCCTTACAGTTTGAATATGGATATGTCTGAACTGATGGATAAGTATAAGCACTCTCAAGAGGACTATAAAGAAAAATTAAAAGATCTGGATAGGCTTCAAACACTTCCCCGTGTTCCCCGTACTCCGCGTGTAGATGGATTTGGTGATAATTACAGTTTTTCTTGGAGCGGCGATCAACCTAAATTGGGATTATCCGTTCAGGATACTGAAGACGGTAAAGGCGTAAATGTATTGGAAGTAGATGAAGAAAGCAATGCGGCTAAAGCCGGTATTAAAGAAGACGATATTATTACACATATAAATGATAAAGCAGTAAACAGCGCCGATGAAGTAGCGAAGTTGGTTCGTGAAAATAAAACGAAACCTTCTATGAGATTGCAAATAACCCGCAAGGGAAAATCGCAGAATATAGAAGTTAAAATGCCCCGGAAATTAAAAACAGCTGATTTGTAAACAAAACCCGTTCTAACCAACGAAACATTAACCTTACCAACTAAAAAAGGCCGCAGTTTATTAAAACCGCGGCCTTTTCTTTTATAAACGTGCATTCCAAATTATCGCTTTTGCCCCTATCCCCTCAAGGGGAATATCAAACTTTAAAACTGATGCGCCCCTTTAGGGGATGGGGGCTTGTGCGAAATGAAACCTGCGATAATTTGGAATGCACGTTTATAAAAACAATAACGGGCATTATTCATTTGAGCTGTATTTTTGCCGACTGTTATGACTCAGGTAAATTATGATGCATACGAAACGGTGGTGGGTCTTGAAGTTCATGCCCAATTGGCTACAAAAAGTAAACTTTTTTGCGGCGACAGTATTGCTTTTGGCGCCGAACCGAATACCCATGTAAGTCCTATTACGTTGGGTCACCCCGGCACATTACCAAAAATGAATAAAGCAGCTGTAGAGTATGCCATTAAAATGGGCTTGGCCTGTCATTGCGAAATTGAAAAACAAAACTATTTTGCCCGCAAAAATTATTTTTATCCTGATTTGCCGAAAGGCTACCAGGTAAGTCAGCATACTACACCCATTTGCAAAGGCGGTTATGTAAAAATAAAAGTAAACGGTATTGAAAAAAATGTACAGCTGAACCGCATACACCTGGAAGAAGATGCCGGTAAAAGTTTACATGATGCAGATGAACTGAATACCTGTATTGATTATAACCGCGCAGGTACACCTTTGATAGAAATCGTAACGGAACCGGATATAAGAAGCGCCGATGAAGCATTCGCTTATGTATCGGAAATAAGAAAATTGGTTCGCTATTTGGAAATATGCGACGGCAATATGGAAGAGGGAAGTTTACGCTGCGATGCTAATATTTCTGTACGTAAAAAAGGCGATACGAAACTGGGAACAAGGGTAGAAGTAAAAAATCTGAATTCTATGCGTCATGTAAAAAAGGCGATAGAGTTTGAAGCGAAACGATTGATAGATTTATTGGAAAGCGGCGAAACGATAGTACAGCAAACAAGAAGTTTTGATGCGGGCAACAGTACTACTTTTTCCATTCGCGATAAAGAAGATGCGGACGATTACCGCTATTTTGCCGAACCCGATCTAACTCCGTTTCATTTGCAGGATGAGTTTATAAATAAAATTCTGAGTACCATTCCCGCTTTGCAGGAAGAAAGAGTTAAAAAATATACGACGGAGTATCAATTATCGGAGTATAATGCAATGGTGCTGACAGAAGAGAAATCTTTTTCTGATTACTTTGAGCAAATTATCGGTTTTCTTTTTTCTGATGCTGGGCATCCCGGCACAGAAGCCAATTGTAAAGCTGCTGCCAACTGGATGCTGGGTCCTGTAAAAAATTGGATGAATGAAAACGTAAAAGAGATTGATGAATTTCCCGTTCCGGCAAAATCTTTGGCCGGCATTATTAAAATGATTGATGAAAATAAGATCAGCTTTTCGGCGGCATCATCAAAATTATTTTCGCAATTATTACTTACACCCGGCAAAGAACCGGAAACATTGGCGGTTGAATTAAATCTTATACAGGAAAGCGATGCTTCATCCATAGAACCGATGATAGAGCAGGTGTTGTTAAAATATCCCGATAAAGTAACGGAATACAGGAAAGGCAAAAAAGGATTATTGGGTTTGTTTACCGGGGAAGTAATGAAACTGTCGAAAGGAAAAGCCGATCCGAAAAGAACGAACGAATTATTATTGGAAAAATTAAATTCAAAATAAAGGACATGTTCCTTAATCAATTATTATTTATGCAAAAATTATTGTGGTTGATAACGGCAGCGGTATTGTTGTCATCATGTAAAGAGAAGCCCTTCGGAAAATTTGAAGTATCCGGAACTTTTAAAGGAAAGGATGCGGGTAAAATTTATTTAGTAGATTCTAAAATTGGACTTGGCCTGCCGCCGGTAACTGCCGATTCCGCTGCGATTGACAAAAACGGAAATTTTAAATTAACCGGAACCGCCGATGAAGAAGCCGCATTTTTTATCAAGTTCGATTCTATTCCTCAACCGATAGCATTTATTATAAATGATGCGAAGAAAATAAAAGTAGCCGTTAATTTGGATAATCAGCAGGAACCGGTGCTTGTTACAAAATCGGAAGCAAGCAAGCTGATACCGGCTGTCATGAGAGAAGTGCTGAACCGTACCGATAATATTTTTACCTGGCGTATGAGCAAGGACAGCCTGATGCGTAATCCTGCTACACCGGACAGTATTAAAAGTATTTTAATGACGGAGTATCAGCAAAAAACGGCTGACATAAAAAAATATGTAAAAGAGGAAATAGAAAAAAATAAAAATCCCGCAGCCCGCCTTGTTTTATTAAGCGATTTTTTAGGTATTGCATCTAATCAGCAAAGCGGTATTCAGGGCTTTGAGCCGGAAGAAGTTAAAGAGTTGGTAAGTAAATCCGCTTTACAATTTCCCAACCATAAAGCTACGGTCGCAGTCAATAAATCATTGACTGAGCAAAAAGCGCAGACCGCGGATTCGGCTACTAATCTCGGGAAGAAAGCACCTGAATTTTCTATGCCGGATGTAACCGGTAAAGTGGTTTCACTTTCATCTTTTGCAGGTAAGTATGTGTTGGTAGATTTTTGGGCCAGTTGGTGCGGTCCTTGCCGTCAGGAAAATCCTAATGTTGTAGCGGCGTATAATAAATTCAAGGATAAAAATTTTACCATACTGGGCGTATCGTTCGACAGACCCGGCCAAAAAGCAAATTGGGTAAATGCCATAAAAAAAGATGGCCTTACCTGGACACAGGTAAGCGAATTGCAATTTTGGAACAGCGCAGTAGTACAACAATACGGTATCACCGGTATACCTTATAATGTATTGGTAGATCCGCAGGGTACGGTAGTTGCCGAAAATTTACGCGGCCCCGATTTAGAAATGAAACTTGCGGAAGTATTAAAATAATTTTTTAAATATATAGGGAAAACGGAGTCGTCATTCGACTCCGTTTTTGTTTGATAAAACATACTGAAGTATTTATTTTTTCTTTTTAGCGGGCTTTACCGCTTTAATTTTCTTAGGCAAACTTGCAATTACCAAGTCATATGAATGGTCAATCCATTCTTTTAATTTTTTAATTGAAACGGAGCCATCTACTACAATGGTGTTCCAATGTTTTTTATTCATGTGGTAACCGGGCAATACGCAAGCATATTCTTCACGCAGTTCCACGGCAAAATCGGGATCACATTTTACATTAAATTGCAGATCAGTGCTGTCAAGTCCCGTCAGCAAAAAAGCTTTCCCGCCTGCTTTAAATACTAATGTATCCGGACCGAAAGGAAGAGTTTCTTCTGCGCCGGGTTTTGATAAACAATATTCGCAAAGTTGTTCAATATTCATCGCTGTATTTATTTACCGGTAATTTTTATAAACCGGCTTTTCTTGTTTCCGTGTTTATAATGGCGGTGGCTTCTATTTCTATTAAATATTCAGGTGCAATCAATTTGCTTATCTCCAGCATGGTGGTGCAGGGTTTTATATCTTTAAAAAACTCTCCGTGTGCTTTGCCGTATTCTTCCCAGCGGCTTATGTCCGTAACAAACATTCTTGTGCGTACTACATCTTTCAGCGATGAGCCGGCTTTTTGCAATACCTTTTCTATTTTCTGAATAATAAATTTTGTTTGCTCGTAGGCATCATTACCACCAATTAAATTATTATTTTCATCCACGGCTACGGTACCGGTTACTTCAATGGTATTGCCCACTTTTACTGCACGGCTGTAGCCCACTATATCTTCCCACTTGGCGCCCGACGAATAATTTGTACGTATCATGTTAAATTATTTTTTATTGTTTCTTTTCCAACAATCTATCATGTGATCATTTACCATACCGGTGGCCTGCATAAATGCATAGCAAATGGTAGAACCGACAAATTTAAAACCGCGCTTCAGCAAATCCTTACTTATTGCATCGCTTTCGGGAGTCTTGGCAGGACATTCTTTTAATGTCTTCCAATTATTTAGTATTGGTTTGTGATTTACAAATTGCCAAAGGTATTTTGAAAAACTGCCGAACTCTTTCTGTATTCGCAAAAATGCTTTTGCATTTTTTACTGTTCCTTCTACTTTTAACCTGTTGCGGATAATGCCCGGGTTCAATAAAATTTTTTCAACCTTTGCCTGCGAATAGTTAGAAATTTTTACCGCATCCCAGTTATCAAATGCTTTACAGTAGTTTTCTCTTTTTACTAATACTGTATACCAACTCAGTCCGGCCTGCGCACCTTCCAGGTTTATCATTTCAAAAAGTTTAGTATCATCATACACCGGTACGCCCCATTCGTCGTCGTGGTATTTTTTATAAATATCATCTTTCAGGCACCAGCCGCATCTTATTACTTCTTTCATTAGCGGTTACTTTTTTATTTCAATATTAGCATCCTTAATTAATGTTTCTCCGTTCATTCTTAAAAAAATCTGTGCTACGGTTATTACATCTTTCAGGCAATAGGTGACAATACGTTCAATATTTTTTTCTTCCCAATATACTTTCCATACCACGCTGCCGTCAATATCATCCTTGGGTGTTTGTATACCCAATGTATGCGCCAGCAAGTTGAGCGATGTAAAACTTTTATAGTCGCCGAACTTCCACAACTCTAATGTATCAAGGTGTTGTACTTCCCAGGGTTTTTTTCCGCTCATATTCAGTACTGCGGGAATAGGAATGTTGTTTATTATCAACCGGCGGCAGATATACGGAAAGTCAAATTCTTTTCCATTATGCGCACATAAAAATTTATTATTATCAGCGGCCCATTTTTTCAGCATTTCGCAAAATTCGTACAGCAGAATTTTTTCATCATCGCCGTAAAAAGATTTCAGTACAATCTTTTTTTGTTCGCCTGCACCTTGGAATACGCCGCAACTGATACAAATTATTTTGCCGAACTCGGCATAAATACCAGCCCGCGGATAAAGGGAAGAAGCATCGGCGCCTTCATGATACTTTGCCAGTCCGTCCGATTTTATTTGCCAAAGTTTTTGCCAATCGTCCGGCACATCATTTAATGAAGGATACTGCGGTACCGTTTCAATATCAAGAAACAAAATATTTTGTAATAAATAGGTAGAAGCCATAGGTACAATATAGCAATTTTTATAATTGTATTTACCGGGCTAAGAATATATTCTTATTCCGGACGGCGGGGGCTTTATCAGGCTCCTTCAATAAGGCCTATATGATTCCCGAAAGGATCTGACACAACAGCAACATTAATATCGCCGCCAACATTTGTCTTCGGTTGAATCAATACCCCGTCTAAAGATAAGAGGTGATCAATGGTTTTGGAAACATCATCTACCTGCCAATAAGATATTGTTTGATTGCCCGGGACGACAGTTGAAGTATCAGGATCTAGGGCTAATTCAAAACCATTTATATCAAACCCGATGTAAAAGGGTTCATCGAAATAGGGTTGTATACCCGTAGCTTTTATATACCACTCTTTTGCTTTCGGCAAATCATTTACATGATAAATAACCGTGCGAAGTTTTTTAAACATAACCGGGCTTTAAAGGTATTTATCGCTCTTGTTTCTTTTTACTTCGGCTACATATTCCTTTATTTCCTGTTCTTTATCTCTTTTACAAATCAGCAACACATCTCTGGTATCTACTACTATAAAATCATCAAGCCCCTGCAGCAATATCAACTTATGATCCGGTGCATGTACCATACATTTGGTAGAATCTATTACCATTACATTTTTACCGGCAACGGCATTACCCAAATAATCTTTGTCCATATTTTCCCAGGCGCTGTTCCAGGTTCCTAAATCGCTCCAGCCAAATGAAGAAGGGATTACATAAACGTTTTCCGCTTTTTCCATTATTCCGAAGTCGATGGAAATATTAGTGCACTGCGGGTAAATATTTTCCAATGCTTCTATTTCTTCGCCGGTATTAAATTTATTTTTCTCCGCTATAAAAACTTCGTGCATTTCGGGCAGGTGTTTTTCAAACGCGGCTATAATATTTTTTACCTGCCATACAAAAATACCGGCGTTCCATAAAAAATCGCCGCTGGCTATAAAACTCTTTGCAATTTGAAGATCAGGTTTTTCAGTAAATGTTTTTACACGGTACACATCTTTTGCTACACTAAGCGGCTCATGCTGTATATAGCCGTATCCTGTATTCGGATATGTTGGTTTTATACCCAGTGTAACCAATGCATTAAAATGATTAACAAAATCCAATGCACTGTTGCATACCCGTACAAAATTTTCCTGCTCCAGTATCATGTGGTCAGCGGGAGCAACAATTAAAGAAGCATTCGGATTTTTTTGCTGCAACTTAAAAGAGATATAAGCAATACACGGCGCCGTATTTTTTCGGGAAGGTTCGCCTAATATATTTTCTTCAGCTATTTGCGGCAATTGTTTTTTTACAATCGGGATATATTCCTGCGAGGTAATGATAAAAATATTTTCTTCGGGAATAAATTTTGCGAAGCGATCATAAGTTTGTTGTATCAGTGTTTTGCCGGTATGTAAAATATCGAGAAACTGTTTAGGAAAATCGGTTCTGCTCATGGGCCAAAATCGGCTGCCAATACCTCCCGCCATTATCGCTACGTAATTATTTTTGTTCATTCGCTGTTCCTCTAACGAGGTGTATTAAAATTGTGTTACTAAAATTCTTTTTCTGTCCCAAACCTTCTTTATTCAAAAAAAATCAGATAAGACCCTCTCTTATTAAATCATGCAAATGAACAATACCGAGATATTTTCCGGCTTCGACTACTGCCAGTTGCGTTATTCCGTTTTTACGCAGCAAGTCCAATGCATCTATTGCTAATTCATCGGGGCCGATTGTTTTCGGGTTGGCCGTCATTATATCTTTCGCCATTACTTTTTCTATTGATACGGTTTTTTCCAGCATACGACGCAAATCACCATCTGTAACAATGCCCAGCAAATTTGACGCATCGTCAACTACGGCTGTTATACCTAATCTCTTTTGCGTCATCTCTACAATTACTTCGCGCAGCGATTGATTGGCTTTGACGGCCGGTTTTTCATTATCTGCAAATAAATCACTCACACGCAGGTATAATTTTTTGCCCAATGTACCGCCCGGATGAAACTTCGCAAAATCGTCGCTGCTGAATCCTTTCATCTCCATCAGGCAAACAGCCAATGTATCACCCATTACCATTTGCGCTGTCGTACTTGTTGTAGGCGCCAAATTATTAGGGCAGGCTTCCTGGTCTACCGTGGTATTTAAAACTATATCGCTTCGCTTGGCTAAATCCGAATCCATATTACCCGCCATTCCTATTATTATATTACCAAAATTTTTTAACAAAGGAATCAGCATTTTTATTTCGGGGCTGTTTCCGCTTTTGCTGATTATAATAATAACATCTTCCTGCTGTACCATACCTAAATCGCCGTGTATAGCATCGGCGGCATGTAAAAAAACCGCCGGTGTACCGGTCGAGTTCAACGTAGCTACAATTTTTTGGGCAATAATAGCGCTCTTTCCTATACCGCTTACAACCGTTCGTCCTTTACAATGAAAGATAGCGTTCAATGCTTTTTCAAAATCCTCATTGATAAATTTTGAAAGACCCTCAATTGACAGGGCCTCAAGCTTTATGGTTCGAAGGGCCGTTTGTTTAATTAAATTTGACATGATACTAAAACCGGCTTACCGGCTCTAAATATACCGGCAGTATCAACAAAATTATAGGTTTTACAATCACAAAGGCTGATATACAACCATTGTAACAATAATTTTGTCTGAAATCAGTATACAGAGCGGCCTTCTTTTTGTAAATTTGCCGCCCGTTTAAGCAGGATTTATCAATAAAACACCCGGAATGCGATTACCTGCGCCAATTAACCTTACAAAATTCTATTTAAGTTGAAAAGCGGGTTTAGTATAGTCATTTGGTTACAAATACTTCGCTAAAATAATATTTGTGCAAAATCAATTGTATAAATGACAGCCCGATAGCAAAAAAATCGCTATCTTAAAGCATTATACATTTTAAAGAGAGATTGAAATAAAGAGCAATGGGAACACGTACTGTAAAAAAAGCAACGCCGGCTAAATTAGAAAAAGCGCCTGTAAAGAAACTAACACCGGCTAAATCCAACGGAGGCGGCAAAAAGAAATTTGACCTCCATGACGCTTTAGAATCGCAATTTGGGTTTAACAAGTTCAAAGGCACACAGGAAAAAGTAATTGAATCTATCCTTGCCGGTAAGGATACATTTGTAATAATGCCCACCGGCGGCGGAAAAAGTTTATGCTACCAGTTACCCGCTATTGTAAGCGAAGGTGTCACCATTATTGTGAGCCCGTTGATTGCATTGATGAAAAACCAAGTGGACCTGGTACGCGGCTATAACAGCAACGATGAAGTAGCGCATTTTCTAAACTCTACACTTAATAAAAAAGAAATAAAGGAAGTACATGATGATTTGCTGAGCGGCAAAACAAAAATGCTGTATGTAGCCCCGGAAACACTCACCAAACAGGAGAACCTTGATTTTTTCAGCGATTTAAAAATTTCTTTTTTCGCGGTAGATGAAGCACACTGTATTTCGGAATGGGGGCATGATTTCAGACCCGAATACAGAAGGCTGCGGGAAATGATGATTCAGATAAACCCCGATGCGCCGGTGATTGCATTAACCGCTACCGCTACACCCAAAGTACAAAGCGATATTGTAGAGAACCTGGACTTAAGAGATGCGCAAATTTTTATTTCCTCTTTTAATCGCCCCAATCTTTATTATGAAATTTTACCAAAAATAAATAAAGACGATACGCTGAAAAGCATGGCCAAGTTTATAGTACAGAATAAAGGCAAGAGCGGAATCATTTATACAACCAACAGAAAAACAACCGAAGAACTGGCCGATATGCTTACGGCTAATGGTATAAAAGCGGTAGCCTATCATGCCGGTTTGGACAGTAAGCTAAGAGCCGAAAGACAGGATCTCTTTTTGAACGAAGATGTACAGGTGATAGTGGCTACCATTGCTTTTGGGATGGGTATTGATAAACCGGATATTCGTTTTGTAATTCATTACAATATTCCCAAATCAATTGAGAACTACTACCAGGAAACCGGCCGTGCGGGACGTGACGGAATGGAGGGTAAATGTTTGTTGTACTACTCGCATAAAGATGTATCCAAGCTGGAACATTTGATGCGTGATAAACCCTTAAGCGAACGAGAAGTGGGTACGCAATTGATAAATGAAACGGTAGCTTTTTGTGAGAGCGGCGTTTGTCGCAGAAAAATTTTACTTAGTTATTTTGGCGAAGAATACGGCAAAGATGATTGCGGTAATTGCGATAACTGTAAATACCCGAAAGAAAAAATAGAATCGAAAGAGCAGGCCGTTTTGGCTTTAAAAACTATCAAGGCGCTGGATGAAAGATTTGCCGCGGATTATATCGCCAATGTGATTGTAGGCAAACTTACGCCGCAGATAAAAATGTTTCGTCATGATGATATTGCTGCATTCGCAAGCGGCAATGAACATCCTGAACATTATTGGAGTTCATTGCTCCGTCAACTACTGATAGAAGGGTTAGTAAAAAAAGATATTGAAGAATACGGTGTACTGAAGTTTACTAAAAAAGGCGAAGACTTTTTGAAGAAACCCAAATCATTTAAAGTAGTACTGAATAATTTATACGAAGAAGCCAATGCGGATGATGACGAAGGCGGCGAAACCGCAACAGGCGCTGCGGCCGATGATAAATTATTTGAGATGCTGAAAGAGCTGCGTCAAAAGGAAGCTAAGAAGAAAAGCTTGCCACCGTTTGTTATTTTCCTGGAAAATTCATTGCAAGAAATGGCGACAATGTATCCTACCACCTTGGAGGAACTTGAAAAATGCCAGGGAGTAAGTAAGGGCAAGGCGTTGCGTTACGGCAAACCTTTTATACAACTGATAGCAAGTTATGTAGAAGAAAATAATATAGAAAAGCCGGACGATTTTGTAATGAAAAGTGTAGTAAATAAAAGCGGTAATAAAGTATTTATTATTCAAAACATTGATAAGCGGATTCCGCTGGAAACCATTGCAAAAAACAAGGGTTGGAATATAGACGAGTTATTGGAAGAAATGGAGACCATTGCTGCAAGCGGTACTAAGCTAAACCTGGATTATGCATTAAACGAAGTGCTGGACGAATATGACAGGCAAGACATTATGGAATATTTTAAAACATGCGAAACTTCCTCTTTACAAATAGCGCAACAGGAGCTGAGCGAGGGCAATTACAGTTGGGAACAGTTAAAGATGATGCGCATAAAATTTTTAAGTGAATACGGAAATTGATTAATCCGGTCCGGAAAGCGTTGTTTTTATTTTAAATTCCTATATTTGCTGCCCGATTAAAGAAATTCCAACAACCAAATTGGAAGGAATCCGGTAACTGCCGGGTTTGAAGATCGGGGATAAAGGTTTGGTGCGGTAGCTCAGTTGGTAGAGCAAAGGACTGAAAATCCTTGTGTCGGCGGTTCAATCCCGCCCCACACCACAGTTTTAAAAAACCTCGTTAGTGATAGCGAGGTTTTTGTTTTAAGAAATGTGCGGTATCCCGATTGCATCGGGAAAAGGACTGAAAATCCTTGTGTCGCCCCGATTCTATCGGGGCCCACACCACAGTTTTAAAAAACCTCGTTAGTGATAGCGAGGTTTTTGTTTTAAGAAATGTGCGGTATCCCGATTGCATCGGGAAAAGGACTGAAAATCCTTGTGTCGCCCCGATTCTATCGGGGCCCACACCACAGTTTTAAAAAACCTCGTTAGTGATAGCGAGGTTTTTGTTTTAAGAAATGTGCGGTATCCCGATTGCATCGGGAAAAGGACTGAAAATCCTTGTGTCGCCCCGATTCTATCGGGGCCCACACCACAGTTTTAAAAAACCTCGTTAGTGATAGCGAGGTTTTTGTTTTAAGAAATGTGCGGTATCCCGATTGCATCGGGAAAAGGACTGAAAATCCTTGTGTCGCCCCGATTCTATCGGGGCCCACACCACAGTTTTAAAAAACCTCGTTAGTGATAGCGAGGTTTTTGTTTTAAGAAATGTGCGGTATCCCGATTGCATCGGGAAAAGGACTGAAAATCCTTGTGTCGCCCCGATTCTATCGGGGCCCACACCACAGTTTTAAAAAACCTCGTTAGTGATAGCGAGGTTTTTGTTTTAAGAAATGTGCGGTATCCCGATTGCATCGGGAAAAGGACTGAAAATCCTTGTGTCGCCCCGATTCTATCGGGGCCCACACCACAGTTTTAAAAAACCTCGTTAGTGATAGCGAGGTTTTTGTTTTAAGAAATGTGCGGTATCCCGATTGCATCGGGAAAAGGACTGAAAATCCTTGTGTCGCCCCGATTCTATCGGGGCCCACACCACAGTTTTAAAAAACCTCGTTAGTGATAGCGAGGTTTTTGTTTTAAGAAATGTGCGGTATCCCGATTGCATCGGGAAAAGGACTGAAAATCCTTGTGTCGCCCCGATTCTATCGAGGCCGCACCAAAGCTTTATAAAAGGCTTCGAACTTGATTAATCTGCAAATTATCAATCATTTGTTGCAAAATAACTGACCTGTAGGCGGCAACCAACGTTCAGGAAAAGCCGTTCTGAACAAAGAATGTATAGGGATTTGCTCACTCCTTTGGACCTAAAATTGTAGTTTTACAAACAGAGTGATGGTTGACCATTGATTTTTTCAGATTTGATTACGTTTTTTCACGGTGTGTTGACAAATCTTACAGAGGTTTAAATTATGAAAAAGGGTTTCCAAATATTATTTACGGCTGCTTTATTGATAACTGTTTTTACTGCTTGTCAAAAAGAGGGTAGCCCTTCTATACTGGAAATACCGCCTAAGGACACAATACCACCCCCACCGCCCAAGGACACAATACCGCCCCCGCCTCCTAAGGATACTTTACCGCCTCCACCGGGGGGTATTAATACATTGAGTTATGGTGATTCTATTTTTTACTTAAGTACCACAGGTACCAATATCATATCGCCTAAGCCAATGAGCAAGAAAGGAACGTTTTACGGATTTCCGGAAGGAATAGAATTGGACAGCTTGAACGGAAATATAGATATTGCCGACAGCGAAACCGGCCTGCGCTATAAAATTATGTTTGTACCCGATGGTACAAAAGATACTATCAGCACCAAGATCGTTTTATCCGGAATTAATTTTTACGACGGTATTTATCATTTATCAAAAGGAGATACTATAGCGAAACCTATTTATAATGCCAACGGTCAGCCTTATATACCCGGCTTATTTGGTACAGGTGCCGCCAACATTTTTGATGATGGTAACGGGTGCAATACCCAAGGCTGCGCCGTATCATTTGCCAACGGAAGTATAAACTTGGCACAGAGTTTAAGAAACGGCGCCATTTTACGTAAGAACGATGATCAAAAAGAATTTACATGCTATTACCGTATGGATGATAAAAGCGGTAAAGCGCTTAATAAATTAAAAGTATTACTATACTACTACGACAGTGTAGCTGACATACCGCAATACCTTTGGGATATTTTGTTGATAGACCATGCCGGAACCATACTTAGAACCGCGAACGGGCAAAAAATTGCCAAACCCAGACCCCCCTGCATTGTAATAGTTGATCAGTAATCTGTTTTTCTACATTACATTTGAAAGGCTATTCAACAGCCTTTTATGCGTTTACCTGTAACTCTTTTTGTACTTACTTTCTTTTTGGCATTAACGTTTTCTCAAACGGGGATAAAGAACGGAAATAATTACATGAGAGATTATTTATTGGCAGATAGATTATTTCGCGACGCTGAAAAACTTTCACTTCAAAAAAATTATAATGAAGAAAAAGAAGCGGAAATGAATAACCGGGCTCTGTCAGGATTTCAACGAATCATTCCCGGTGTAAAAAAAGCCGGTAACGACTCCCTTGCATTCTTTTGTCATTTTAAAGCCGGTCTTTTACTGCACTATTTTGACAGCCTTCAGTCAGCTAAAAGCGAATACCTGGAAGCGATACTTATAAAAGACAGAACGCCGGCGATTGCCGATTCTTTTCTTTTTCAACCTTTGCTTTTTACAGGGCGTATATATTACAGCCTTAACGAATTTGATTCCGCGGTTATCTTTCTTAAAAATGCCGAGAAGATCGGTGAGAAGTATCTCAAACCTCTTGAAGAAGAACAACGATTGTACAACAACCTCGGGAGCATGTACTACGAAACGGGCAATTATAAACAGGCGAAAAATTACTTTGAAAAAGCCGCCGAACTGCTTTCGCCAACAACACCTTTTTATAAAGATTTTTTTGTAAACTATAAAAACAACATCGCTTCATCACTCTTAAAACTGGAAAGGTTTGCCGAAGCAGATTCTATATATCAATCGCTTCTTCCGTTTAAAATAAACACCAATGAAATTTTACAAAATATAGGAAGTATTAATTTGAACTTGGGTAACGGAGAAAAAGCAATTTCTTTTTTTAAAAAAGTAAGATACAACAGCAGTTTAAATATCCTTCTTTATAATAAAATCAGTAAGGCCTTTGCAATCATTGGCAAACCGGATTCTGCGGATAAATATCTTTCTCTGGCCTTGGCTGAAAACAAAAAATGGAATGGTGATAAAAAGAATGTGCGCCACGGCCTGACATTACAATACAGGGGCGAGCAATACCTGGCGGAAAATAAATTCAAAGAAGCTATTAATGATTTTCAAAAAGCCATAGTTCAATTCTATCCTGATTATAACGAATTGGACATCTACAAAAACCCTGAAAACTTCAGCGGTGTTTTTTCTTATATCAATCTCTTTAATGCGCTTACAGGCAAGGCCGATGCGTTTGAAAAATTATACCTGCAGGATAAAAAACAGGAACCGTTAGATGCTGCATTAAATGCTTATCGGTCCGCATTTAAACTGGCCGATTATGTGGAAAAAACATACGACAGCGACGAAGCCAGGCTATTCCTGAACAAAATAAAATACGATGTACATGACCGACCCATACATGTAAGCCTGCAATTATTCGGACTTACCAAAAAGAAAGAATACTTAGAGGAGGCTTATAATTTTGACCAGCAAAACAAAGCCAGTATACTATCGCTCAACGTGCAGGAATCGGCAATAAAAAACCAAGCGGGTTTCAATTCAGAATTGTTTGAAAAAGAATCTTCCGTAAAAGCTGCCATCACCCGTCTTTCATTAAGAGCGACGCAGTTACCGGATACAGCCGGGTTACTTAAAATCAATACAGCTATCAGGGATTATGAAATAGAATTGAGTAAAATACAAGAGAAACTAAATGAATTGCCGGGGTACAGAGCTAAAAAATTCGCCAACTCCATACCAACCATTGCTCAGGTACAAAATTTATTGGATAAAAAAACCGCTCTGCTCTCTTATCATTTAGGCAAAAATGAACTGGTGGTTTTGTGCATCACGGCAAATGAGTTGAGTTATTATCAACAAGCGATTGATACATCTTTCTTTTCTTCCATCATTTCTTTTAAAGCTTCGTTAAATAATTTCGCGGCTGAACAAAAATATAACGGCGCGGCCGTATCGGCGCAATTATATAACAGTACGGTAAAACCTGTTTGGGATAAAATAAAGAATTTGGACAAACTGCTTATCATACCCGATGATGAATTAAACAGCTTGCCTTTTGAAGCGTTGCAGGACGAAAACGGCAATTATCTTTTAGAAAAATTTACCGTTCAATACAGGTATTCAACTGCTTTGTTGCAGAATGATAATAAAACAAAGCTTGCTGATAAAACCTCGCTGGCAATGGCTCCTTTTTCTGCTGCGGGCAATGCTGTGTTTGCCAAGTTGGAGTATTCAAAAAATGAAGTGGCAAATCTTCGCGGAAATATTTTAATTGATACCGCGGCTACAAAAAAGAATTTTTTATCCGCAGCTGATAAATACGGTATTCTGCATCTTGCCACACATACTATTGTAAATGATACAATACCCGAAAGATCATTAATCGCATTTTACCCGGTAGCCGATTCTTTGCCGAACGAAAATAATTTGTATGTGCAGGAAATTTATAATCTGAAATTAGATTCTACCCGGCTTGTAATATTAAGCGCCTGCGAAACAGGCACCGGGCAATTGGCAAAGGGTGAGGGGTTGATGAGTTTGGCACGAGCTTTTACGTATGCGGGCTGTCCCAATATTATCGCTTCACTATGGAAGGCTGATGATAAATCAACCGCCTGGCTTGTGCAGCGTTTTTATTATCACCTGCAAAAAGGTGCGAGTACCGCCGCGGCTTTACAAAAAGCCAAGTTGGATTATTTAAAGGCGCCTGATATTGAAAAACGTTTTAAAACACCCAATTACTGGGCGCATCTTGTACTCAACGGTATCCCGGAAAATAAACACGCCGCACTTTGGTGGATATGGATTATTGCTATTGCAGCTATTTTGGGTGTATTGTCGTTCCTTATGTATTACGCTGTCCGGTAGGTAAATACTAATTCTTCGAAAACTCAAGTATTTCATTACTTGTCACATTATCATCTTTCAAACTAATCTTTGTATCATTCTTTACTACAATTACCCAATCATCTGTCAGTTCACCCAATGGTTTGTTGGTATCTGATTTAATTCCCAAATCAATATTGAAACGGTTGCCGGTAACAGACCATGTGCCTTCTTTGGAAGCGCCGTTTTTTGCAGCGGTTAATTTGCCGTCATTTTTAAAAGTAAATGCATATCCTGCAAAGTCACCGGTTTCATCCTGACCTCTTTCAGAAAATAAACTAACCCGCCAAGTTCCGGTGGTGACGACCGTGTCATTTGTGTTGCCGTTATTGTTAGTATTGTTGTCCTGTTTAACGCAGGCAAAAAGAATAGTTGCAACGCAAATAATACCCGTAAAATTTTTAATCAGTGATTTCATAATTGAGCGTTTTATATGCATTGGTAATTGCGGGCAGCAGTTACGTAACCTCTTTACTAATAAAATTTTTAAGACGAATTCTAAAAATGGGCAGTAGTAATACCGCCCAAACAAAGGGCGAATCAACTATGGGCAATTGAAACTTTTGAATAATTTATTAATATTTCCAATCCAGCAACTTGAGTTTCCTTATAAAACCCGCCGTCACTTTATCATTGTACAAATGATCGGGATTGTTACGAATGCTTGCGAAAAGAGGAAGCGCCGATTTTATTTCTTTGTTTTTTAAATAGCTTAAGGCCAAATAATACTCCGCGTCATCTTTAAAAATACTTGCGCCGGCGGCATTGTTCAGCGACTGTACTTTATTAAAAGAAACTATACCCTTTGCATAATCATTAATTGCCAGGTAGGCGAGGCCCGCCAGGAAATTTTCTTTTTGACCCGCATTTTGCAGCCCGGTAAAAAGATTGATAACTGTGGTATAGTTTCTTTCTTTGTAGGCGTTTTCCATAGCATCGGCATCGGCCGTACCCCTGCTTACACTCAAGCTGTAGGGTTGGTATTTTTCTGCAAATAATTTATCGGGAGAAACGGATACATATTGATACACACCAAAACCAAGCAATACAATTAACAATGAAGCGGCAATCTTCATGGTTCTGCGGGCAATGCTTCTTATCACACCGGTTTTTACAGGCTTTTCGGTCGCTGTCATTTCTTTCATCATTTCTATATGAATGGCGCTTACTTTTTGCTTCAATCCGTAATTTTTTATGGCTTGTTTTGCCAGTGTCAGATTTTCTAATTCTTGTTGCATGGCGGTGTTTTGTTTCAGTTCATTTTCTAATTGCAATCTTTCTTCAGGGGAAAGTTCACCATCAAGGTATTGAACTAATAAATCGCTGTTAGTAAAATTATTATTCATAGTTTAACGCGGTTTTTAATGCTTGTGCCAGGTTCGGATTGGCGGTTAATAATTGTTCTAATTGCTTCAGGCATTTATATTTTTTGTTTCTTACTACCTGTTCGCTTTCATATGGGAGTGCGGCAAGTATTTCTTTCATCGACAGGTTATCATAATAAAATGCCAGCAAAATTTTCTTACATGTTTCTCCCAGTTCTTCAACTATATCAAGTACCTGTTGCTGCATTTCGGCTTGCGCTATTACATGCGATACATCGGGCAGCGTTGTATCTTTAGCGTTTTCAAAAACGGTATTCCTTTTTTCTGTTCTGCCGCGTTTTTTCAGTTCATTCAGCCACATATGCCTGTTCATGGAAAATAAAAAGGTTTTGATACTCGATTCGCCCCTGAATTTGCCCTTTTGTGTCAAGTCGATAAAGGCGACCAAAACCTCCTGGAAAATATCCTGCGCATCCTGATCGCTGCCGCTGTTTCGGGAGGTATAAATCTTCAGCATTTCATAATACTCCCGATACATGAACTTGACAGCGCCGTCTATGTTTTTTGATGATTGAATGGCAGCTATCAGTTCCGCATCTGTGTACTTTTTTCCAATTTCCATCAGAATGAACATTTATTTGTAAACATGAGAAAAGAATTTGTAACCAAGATAATATTTTTTTCAGCAAAGAAGTGGTTTTCATTGGTTTAAACCGGCCTGTGACATAATGTGGAATTAAAGAAAAGCGGGTGAAAATCTATTTTTTAAGAATTACTTATCAGGCGATTAGTAGAAGAATAATACAATTATTTATTATTTGCCTTCTCCACCGCAATCTTGTCGTTACCGGGCGTTGGTATATCAGGCTCCGCAAAAAATTTATTGGTATCACAATTATCGCCGTCGCAACAGGGCATTGCGTTGGTATTGCAAACAGCACACTGATAATGTCCGTGTACATGAATCATCGGCACAGGATATCCGCAAAATAAACATGTAGTCGCCGCCTGCATACAATAAAACTACTGCTTCAGTCTTTCTAAAACAGTATTTAACGATTGTAAATTTTTTAACCTTAAATCCATAGAGTCTAATGTACGATCAGAAATAACCCAATTCATAGAAAAAGTCATGGGGTCGTTTCGTAAATAAAGATTGAGTTGCATATAGTGCATTTCATCATTATAAAAATTGCGCATATAATTTTGTAATCGTCGGTCGTTTACAGCAGTTTGACTTCCGTAAGCGCCTATTAATGTTTTTACCGGGGCCGCCAGGTCATTTACCAGCGGGTTTACTTTATTCAATAAGGATTCACCAACCGGGTCGTTAGCAATGTTTAAAACATAAAATTCAAGTTTGTCTTTATATTTTGCGAATGCGGAATCTTTCGCCAACATTCGATGCATAGCTATTATCATTTCATTTACTACGCCGGCGCCCGAGTTATCAAAGTATCCGCCATCTACAAAGTATTGTGATTCCATTACCGAGTCCGGAGTTCCGTCTGCTTTTCTCTTTTCCAGTTCTACTTTATGATCAAACCGGCCGGCCGGACTTAAGTACGGGAAGCTGGCACCCAATACAACGGCTGTACTTAGTTTTATATCTTTTTCTTCTCTGAGCAGATCCAATACATCAACACGTTTATTAAAATAGCTGTCAGATACGTCGATGGTGCTGAAAACTCCCGGCGAGCCATCCTGCATTCTTGTTGTATTGATACAAAGTATGGGCAGGCTGTAATCGGCATTATTTTTTTGTGTAATAAATTCGGAGAACCGGCAACTCATGCTGTCGTCAAGAAAAGAATCTTTACCCGATGCGTTTTCCAATGCATGCGCCAGCGCCGAGGCACGATCGTCTATTGCTTTCAACGGAATGATATGCCTGAAAACATCGGGCCCCAACATACGTGCAATGGTATAGGTAAGAAAATCTGATTTCAAATATGTTTTTGCTTCTTTTAAAAAAGCCGTATCCGATTTTTCAATTTGATTCTTGCTTCGCAGAATAGAAAAAAATGCGGCATTGCCTACGCTGCCGCCCGATGCACCGGATAAACAAAACAAATGCTTTGAAAAATTTTCTTTACTCAGGTCTTCCATCTTTGCTAAAACAGATGCCGTCCAATAACCCGAACGGGAGGCTCCGCCATTGGCCAAAACAAAATACAACGGCACTTTATTTTTTGCAGAATCAGGATTGGGAATAAGCTGTTGCAGGCGGGTTAAAAAATATTCTTTAAGATGTTGACGGTTATTAAAATTTGCTTGTACGTTTTTTTTATCATTCAGTTTAGTACTATGCGGTTCAAAATATAACCCAATCACTACCGCCAATAAAAAGAACAGCAGGTGAAAATTGAAACGGGTGAGTACGGAAACAATGGCTACAAAATTTCCTAAGATAAGCAATACGCCAAATGCGATAAATACAAAGGGAAAAGAACCGATATGCACCGAGAAATGCACACTGAAAACAGTAAGAACATAAAAAATTAAAGCGATGCCGCTGATAATTAAAAACCCGTTGAAGTAGGCCCTGTCTTCTTTATCCAAAACAATCCTGTGAAATTTAGTTTTTAAACGGGTACCCGGCGGAAAAGTATTTTCGTACAATGTTTTTTGCGAAGCCGAATCTCCTCTCATTTCAATTTTTTTCCTGCGTACGCTTAACAACAATACCAAACCCACCTGCAAACCCAGCAGGAAAACGATGAGTCCTAAAAAAATTTGAAAGACCACTACCACTGCGAAAGAAGCGATAAGAATGATATAGGTAGTAATGCGAATAGTTTGTAATATTTTTTTATCAGTCGCTATGTTACCGGTCAATCGCTTTTTTAAAAAAGCATCCCAGGCGCGCCATATAAAAAAATAATAAAATATACCCGCGAATAATAAAAGATTACAGAGCCATGCAGGTAATTTGGGACCATAAGCGGGCAATTGAAAAAATGCCAATATAATAACGGTAAAACAAGTAAAGGCTAAAAGACGCGGGCCGTGTATACGCAGGTTTTGCCATATTTCATTTTCGTCGGGTTGCTGAAATTCTTTTGCTTTGGCCACCACCCGCGATGTATACCAGGTAATATAGGACCAAAAAATAATGGCTATAAAAAAATAAGTGAATACTTTCCTGTTTTCCAGTGCAATCAACATCAGGTCCTTGCCCTGTGTCAGTTTCCAGAAACACATATAGGCACCTGCTAAAAATATAAGTGCCGGGAAAAAAAGTGAACTGACTCTTAATAAACTTCTCCAGAAGTCAACGGTAAGAATATCAGTAAAATTGAGACGACGCAGATGCAGAGGTGACATGGTTAACGGTTTGGATAAAGGTACGGTTTAGTATAAACCCGAACAATACCCCAAAAGTGTTATTTATTCCACGCAGAGTGGCTGAGTACGCAGAGGTAGACGGTTAATATTTTTCTCTGCCACCTCTGCACCACAGCGTGCAAATTTTTTACCACGCAGAGTAGCGGAGTACGCAGAGGGAGATGATAATATATTTTTCTCTGCCACCTCTGCGCCACAGCGTGCAAATTTTTTACCACGCAGAGGAGCGGAGTACGCAGAGGTAGACGGTTAATATATTTTCTCTGCCACCTCTGCACCACAGCGTGCCATTATTTTACCACGCAGAGTAGCGGAGTACGCAGAGGTAGACGGTTAATATTTTTCTCTGCCACCACTGCGGCTCAGCTTGCAATTAATCATGTATTCACATTGCTTTCATTCAATGTCTTCCACAACAAATCTTTCAACTCGACAAGCCCCTTATTGGTCAAGGAAGAAATAAATACATGCGGAATATTTTTCGGCAACTCTTTTTCAACAGCCGCTTTTAATTCATCATCCAGCATATCGCTTTTACTGATGGCGATGATGAATTGCTTATGCAATAATTCAGGATTGTATTTTTCCAACTCACTTACTAAGATGTCAAATTCTTTTTTATGATTATCACAATCGGCGGGTATAAGAAATAATAAAACCGAGTTACGCTCTATATGACGAAGGAAGCGGTGTCCCAATCCTTTACCTTCGGCGGCGCCTTCTATAATACCCGGTAAATCGGCTATACAAAAACTTTTTCCGTCGCGGTACTCTACCATACCCAAGTTGGGTACAATGGTAGTAAAAGCATAATCGGCAATTTTTGGTTTGGCAGCAGTAACAACGGAAAGTAATGTTGACTTACCGGCATTAGGAAAACCTACCAAACCTACATCGGCCAATATTTTTAATTCTAAAACTTTTAGTCCTTCCTTACCCGGCAAACCGGGTTGCGCATATTCAGGCGCCTGATTGGTAGGTGTAGCAAATTGCGCATTACCCAAACCGCCCTTACCGCCTTCTATCCAAACAATCTCCTGGCCGTCTTCTAAAATTTCCGCTTCTACATTTCCGGTTTCTTCATTGCGGGCAATGGTACCCAGCGGTACTTCAATGATGATATCTTTTCCGAAACGACCGGTTTTATTATTGCCGCTGCCGCCTTCGCCGTCTTCGGCCAATACATTTTTATAGTAGCGCAGGTGCAGTAAGGTCCAGAGGTTTTTATTGCCTTTTAAAATAATATGGGCGCCGCGACCGCCGTCGCCGCCATCGGGACCGCCCATAGCTGTAAATTTATTGCGCATAAAATGCTTGCTGCCCGGGCCGCCATGGCCGCTCTTGCAAAAAATCCGTATCTGATCTACAAAATTACTTTTCTCCATTTACTGTAGTGTTTCCAGGCTACAAAAGTAAAGTTTAAAAAGGAGTGCGGGGGATATTTAAAAAAGAGGAAGAACTTCACCAATCCCGATAATTATCCGGATTCTTCAGAACTAACATGAGGATGGCTATTTGGACGTAATGCCGAAGGCATGATATTATTATAGAAATTGCCCGTTATCGTCGGAATAGAATCCCGAAGGGATGACATTAATGCCACGCCTTCGGCGTTTTTATACAAAACAATTTTTTAATTTCTATAATAATTGCAATCCTTGGGATTTATTAATCCGGTAATTCTTTTACAACTGCACCAAATTATTTTTAATAGCAAAAATGACGAGGCCGGTTCTTGTTTTAAGATTCAGTTTTTCAAAAAGTGCATCGCGGTAGCCGTCAATGGTGCGGGGGCTTAGAAACATTTTTTCTGCGATTTCTTTATAGGTCATTTCAGTGCAGATCAATTTCAGGAATTCAATTTCCCGGTCACTGAGTTTTATCGATGAAGCCAATTCATTACCATCTTCAGTAATACTGTTTACAGCATGTATCAGTTTGCCGGTTACCAATTCAGAATAATAAAATCCTTTTTGCATAATGGCGTCCAGCGCCTGTTTAAATTCTTTGGGTTCGGTGTCTTTCAGTAAATAGCCCCTTGCCCCATTGCGCAGCATACGTATGATGGCGTTTTCATTATCGTACATAGAGAGTGCCAGTACTTTTATATCGGGGTGATTTCTTTTTAACCACAGCGTGGTTTCATAACCATCCATCTCGGGCATATTAATATCCATCAATACCAATTGCGGTAAATCAGCGGCATTTATTTTTTGTTGAAATTCTTTACCGTTATCCGCTTCAAAAATGACGGTGTAGTTATCAAAACTATTTACCAAGCCTGCCAGCCCGTTGCGCAGCAGCACATGATCATCGGCAAGGGCCACTTTTATTTTAGCATCAGTGTTCATGGTTAGTATTATTTTCTTTGTGCAATAATATGGTGGCGGTAGTGCCTTCTCCCGTTTTACTTTGCATACTAAATTCGGCGCCCATCAGTTTGGCCCGGTTATGCATATTACGAATACCCAAACCGAAGGAGGAATTGTTTTCCTCATTGAAGGGAGATAAATCAAAACCTTTGCCGTCGTCGGTGACGATCAGTTTCAGTACATCATCAGTATAAATAAATTGTACCGCCACTGCTGTTGCGCCGGCATGTTTAATAATGTTATGTAGAATTTCCTGCACGATGCGAAAAAGAATCAGTTCTTTTTGCCTGTCAAATTTATATACGGAACCCTCCACATTCAGTTTTGTTTGCAGTGTACCGGTTTTTTGAATCATTTCCAGTTCATACTCTACCGAACGCAGCAGGCCCATTTGTGCTACGTAATCGGTATCGAGGCTGCGGCTCAGGTCACGCAGGTCCTGTATGGCCTTACTCACCAATTGCTGCGAGGCACTTACTTTTTCATCGTGCAGGCTTTGCGAAGTAGCTAAATTTAATTTGGCTAAGCTAAGCACCTGCCCTACGTTGTCATGAATTTCCTGTGAAATATTTTTGAGTGTTTGTTCCTGGATTTCGAGTTGGGAGGTCAATAAAGTTTCTTGATAGTCGTTTTTAAGTTTTTGCTCTCTCAAGATCATTGCGGTTTGTCTCTGGCCCACTTTGATAAAAAAAATAAAAAAGCAAATAAACAATATAAGAAATAAAACACTTCCTCCGATTAAGTACCAGCCGGCCTGCGAGATGGTGATGAACATATAAAACTTATTATAAAACAAGAGTAATAAAAAATATTTCCGATGGTATTTAGTGTCGAAAATATTTCTTTGCTATTAGGGTTATTCCTAAAACTATCAATGAAAACAGCATTTACAAATAAGAGATGTATAAAGTTAACGATTATTAAGCCTGTGGAAAACCAAAATATTGCATCGGTTTTTAAATTAATGACTTTTTTTATATTGTATATATAATTATAATACAAAAACCCAAATCCAATAAGGCAAATACAAATAGGATTTAGGAAAAATGGATTAAATCGTCCTATACCATTCTGAAAAAGAAAAAAAACAGATAACGCGATACAAATAGTAAATAAAATACTTGCAATAAGCAAGTTTTTTTTGCTACTGTTTTTTTTATAGAAAAAATAAAAGACCAGAAAAAAAAGAATCATTTCACCAATAAAAAAGGAATTATAAAAATAACTCTTATTAATTCCAATTCGATTATAGACTTTAAAATAGGCAAGACCTTCATTAATTACAGTAGCAAAAAGGACTACTATTACTAAACGATATGCAACAGGCCGAATTTTTTTTAAAAAAACCAAGCCTGTTGCAAAAGCTAAAAATTCAAAAATGTAACTTATGTAAAACATGATAATATATTATGGCCATTCTTGATGCCAGTCATCATAATAATCAACTAAGTTAGCTCCCACCTTGCCTTTAAATGGTTTTATACCTTTTGAATCATCCCATAACCCCAGCATTACTGTATTTTGATAAGCTTTTTTGTTATCCCATTTTGGATCAGATAAAACAGGATCCTCCGGGTGGCTTAATTCCTCAGGGGCATAATTGGCAAAACTAACCGCAAGATCACCAGCCATCGGTTTCCCTGCAGCTACTGTTTCATCGTATAATTGTTTGTACAAATAGGCAATAGCAGACCTTGATAACTTAAGTACAAATGGGGAACCATTGTACTTTCGATATCCTCGATTGTACGAATCTCCGATATCTTTTTTAACGGGCACCGCGTTGTCACGTGTGTTGAATTTTGCAAACTTCTTTTCAATTTCTTCCTGATACTTATCTGCATCAGCTTTAAGTTGATTTTCTATACTTGTCATTACAAAAGGTTTAAATAAATGAATAAATTAAATTACCACACAAAATTGGTATTTGCAAAAACAGATATCAAGAGTTTAATAACCTGATCGTAGGGGTGTTTTCACCCTGTTATTTTGGGTTAATATGCCCTTGTAATCCGGCAACTCATTTCGGAATATTTGTATCAGGAAATAAATTGCTTCTCATTTTAATATTTAAAAAAACTTTTCAAATGAAAAAGACTCCAGAAGAAATTATTAAAGAAATTATCTCTTATGTTGGATGGTTACTGTTATTCTCAGCATTGAGTTTTTATCTATATGGGATTACAGATGCTATCATAAAAACAATAAATGCAACAAAAGAAAATCCAGCGTTATATCCTCCATTTATGTCAGCTACAATTGGGTCAATTCAGGCTTTACTATTAGCCAACTTAGGGGTGTTACTTGGTATTTCTGTGACAAACCCAAATTCTAATGTGGCAAGATCATTAAGGCTTTCCGGTTCTAGAATTAATTTAGCTGTATCTCCCCCCTCTCCAATGGAATTGAGTCAAAAGATTCAATTGTTAGCTTTAATAATTTATATATTAAGTTTAATAGCTTGTCTTGTAACATGGATTACAAAGAATTTTGTAGATGATTCTAAACTTGTTGTTTCAGTTATTTCAGAATCTAGTAAAATGTTTACAGCAGTTATCCTTGCATATGTAACAGCTTTATTTGCGAAAAATACATCCTCAACAAATCCAATAACAGCGAATCCAACGCCAATAACCCCACCAGCTACAAATCAAGTATTATAACTACCTAAAAAAATAATCATGGCAAAAAAATTTGTTATCAATAGTGTAGAGTACAAAAGCGTAAAAGAGTTTGCAAATGAGGGTCGTGGCTGTGCCACGTTACGACCAAATCAATATCAAATTAAAAGAAATGATGAGAGATTACGGCAATCAAGAGTAAGTACTGCTTCGATTCAAAGGATTGAAATAAATGTACAATTCTTTCACATTACAAGTATCGGGCAAGGAAAAATAACAGAGATTATGCGTCAGGCACAAATAGATGTTTTAAACCAAACTTTTGCTGTTGCCGGAATTTATTTTAATTATAACCCACAAACAGTTCGTGAAATGGAAAAAACAGAGTGGTTCTCTATGGACTTGGGCAGTAGTGAAGAACATCAGGCAAAGAATAGCCTTCATGCTTCACCTGAAAGAAATCTTAATTTTTATACAGCCGGGCTCGCTCCACGACTTTTGGGCTGGGCTACTTTTCCATGGGATTTGGAAGGTGACAGAGACAGAGATGGTGTAGTTATTCAATGTAATACATTACCAGGCGGAACTGCTGTGCCATATAACATAGGAATGACTGCTGTGCATGAAATAGGTCACTGGCTAGGCTTATATCACACTTTTCAGGGCGGTTGTGATGCAATTGGGGATCATGTAAATGACACTATTGCCCATAGTGCTCCCAACTCTGGGAAGCCAAGACCGGGCGATGCCCAAAACAATGCTTGTGTTACTGGTGAACAGGCACCCATTTTCAACTATATGAATTATGTGGATGATGACACTATGCGTGAATTTACGCCACAACAAATTGACAGAATCAAGATGCATGTGGCCGAGTATAGACCAGGATTTATTATTCAATAAACTTAATATATAAAGCAGCAAACATTTTATTTCTTAACTATAAAAAATAATAATCATGAAGACTTTATTTTATTTATCATTTGTATTGCTAAGTTTATTAACTGCAAAAGGTCAAGATAGCCACACTGCACCTTTAACAACCATCGTACAAAAAATTTCAAACAGTTGGCAAGATGTTGACTTAGCTAATAAAACAGATATTAAGCTAGAGTCAATAACTGCCTCATTTACGGCATCAAAAACAATTACAAGTGGGGCAGAATTAAAAATTTGGATTTTTAAACTGGGTAAAAAAATCGACAGAACATATCTGAACAAAATTACTATTGAACTACAGAGAGGAGATGAAAGTAAAAGAGTTAGTAAAGGAAGTGAACAAAATAATGATCTAACAAAGTTTATTAATGCAGCGTTAAATAATTTTAAGGATCTCGAAGACAAAAAATTATTACCTGAGCTAAATCAAAGAAAAGTTACACTTGAAATCGGTTTGACAGTTACTAATAGTAAAACCGTCAAAGGCGAATATGAGGTTGGTATTTTTTCTTTGTCAGCAGAAGCAGGGAGAAATGTGGAACAAGGTCATACTTTAACCCTGATATTTAGTAAAAATTTAAAGCAAAAATAAACTTACAATCTTCCAGCGATCACATGATCAAAAAGTTTTTTTAAGGTTTTCCATAAGACTTTTGCAAGGCGCTGTTATATATCACATCAGCGGCATTTTTACCTCCCCTCCACAACCTTAATTTCCTCTCCCGTTAACCCATACAACGTATACACTTTCGCATTTATCATATCATCGGTATAAGCAATGCGTTGCTCTAATTGCTGATAGCCTCAAGGTGTTGCTAATAAAACTAGCCCATCATTCCGACATATTTTGCTTTCAAATCATATCTCCATCAAAGGTGAAACCATAGCCAGATATATGAGTATATAAGGATAGTTTTTCCCAGATATTTTACAAATTTTCTCATAAGTTGCCTAACTCATCCTTTAATTTTTCCATTTTAGTGTTTAGTGAATCTCTCTGTTCTTGTAACTCTTTCATCTTTTGTTTCTGGTCCTGACTTTTTACATAGGTATTTATGTATAAAACCAACCAAATAAAACCAAATTGTATCGCGACATTAAGCATATAATTAATGTTCCAACTGCTTCCAAGTCTGAGTCTGGGTATAAAATCTAAAAGGTTATAGAATGTAAAGGCTCCTGCAAGTAAATGAAAAGAATAATAAAATGACGACCCTAACCGGTCAGATAAATATAAACCTTTCCGGCCTTCGCCAAATAAGTTAAACCAAAAAATAGCAAAAATCCCTAAAATAAATACGCCGGTTTTCGAAACAAAAAATAGGAAATTATTTCTTAATGGGAATTCGATTTTGTTGGGAATTGAGGCAGGTTTATTAGTATCAGGCTTACTTGAATTTAAAAAAGATTTGAGTGAAAAAAAATAATCCCTAACCGATTTTCTATGTATAACATCTTCTCTTAAATTTACCGCATAGCTCTTTGTAATACTATCAGCTGTCGGACTTTGAATGATTGCATCTATTTTCCTTAGTTGCTCCAACTTCGTATTCATTCTATAGCTGAATGAGAAGCCCATAACATTATCAATTAATATTACAAACAATATTAAAATTATTATTCCTACAGCTCTATGAGAAATTTTTACTTTTTTATCAGTTACAAACTGATAAAATAAAAGAAAAGGGTTCATGTATGTTATGGTTTATTTATCTGATAATCTAACAGTACCTTCTAAAGTCATAAGACGTTTGATTAAGCTAGCTACGGACTATAGGGTTTTGTGGATTTTTACGTGTTGTAATATACAAAGTGTGATGCAATTTCATAGCAACGATTCTTAATTTTATTTGAAAAACTATTGGTTAAACGAGTAGTGCGTTATATGTGAACCTATATTGTTAGACTTAGCTTTTGTAAGTAGTTGATCGAAATGAGCTGCGGGGCCTGTATTCTCTTATATTACGATCTTTTTTTACTATCTAAATTCTCTTTATTTTTTTTATACAGAATGAAAAGCTTATTTTTTTTCACTGTTTAACCAAGATTTTGAAGAAACAAGAAATAGAGCCGATCACTTAGCAATTTTTATCTTTCTCAATAAAATAGTAACGGCCCTTTTTATCCAATGCTTAGATGACTAATATTTTTCATTTATCTTATCATCTGTATAAGCACCAATCTATCCCATCACTTCCCCATACTCCTCCTTCCAATCATATTTCCACCTTCGGTGGCCCATAAATAATTGGCGGGGAGCAAAGCCGGTTCTCTCTGCTTGCCATCAAGCGCTTTCATTTTCAGTTGTACGATTTTTTCGTACAACTGACTTCTTTCGGTCACTACCTTCTTTTTTAAATCACTCCTATATCTTTTGGGGCAATGAGTGGTTTGTTAAAAATCACATAGCCGTCATATAAGAAAACGACTGATCTCCAACCTTTTAAATGTAAATTTACTACCCTAAATCTCATGAGTACAACATAATAATATTACATAGTAATGTAAATGGTTTTATTAATTTTGTCCTGAGTCTACAGTACATGAAGGTCGACTTCAGGTCGTTGGTTTGCAAAAGCAAATCTTAGTGTACATGAGGGTTCATTTTATTTCGAGAAGACTGACAGAATACTAAATACTATCGGGATTAATCCTTTTCAGCAACTGATAATTATAAGGAAGATTTTCTTTTATAGTTCTCCAGAGTATTTCATAGTCGATACCAAAATAATGGTGTGTAAGTAAATTTCTGAAATCGGTCATCAATTGCCAATCAATAAGCGGGTTGGCTTTCTTTATTTCATCCGTAATTAATTTGGAGGCTTCACCTATTATTTCAAAGGCCCTTACCACGGCATATACCCTCATTTTATCGTTAATAAAATTTTCATAAGTTACTTCGGCTGTGAATTCAAAAATGCTTTCGGCATTTTCAATTACATCGTGTAACAATAATTTCATTTCTCTTTTAGGCATATAATAAATCGGGTTCTACGTATTCAAAATACTTTGGCTTAATGGCGCCCCTGCTTACCACCTGCACTTCCGTACCCGGAAAAACATTTTCCAGTGTATGGTAAATTTTACTGTAATTACCAAAGTCGGGTGTAGCCATTTTTACCATAATATCAATATCGCTTTCTATTGTTTGTTCATCACGGGCATAGCTGCCAAACAGGGCCAGTTCGGTAAGGTTATATTTTTGCTGCAACTGGGGTTTTATTTCCCTTAGTTTTTGTAATATGATTTCCTTGGTCAGGTACATAACACGTGTTTCAACAAAAATAATATAATAAAATAACTTCTTACAGCACCTCTTCCACAACTGTTCAATGCAATTGATCCTACTCTTTCACATTCCTATCCCATCACCTCCCCGTACTCCTCCTTCCAATCATATTTCCATCTGCGGTGGCTCCATAAAGTAATTGGAGGGTAAAACGATTTTCTATTTCAACTTTTTATTTTCTTTTTTAGGGGGTAAAAAATTTTCGCCGGTTACTACACTTTTACCTGTTTTGGCTTCCAATTCTTTTCTTGCATTTTTAGCAACGGTGCCGCCTTTTTTACCGGCAACAGCATTTTGTTGTAAGCCTTTAGCTTTTTCAGTTTCTGCTATTTGGCGGGTACTTAATTCTGCAAGAGCTGTAAAAATAAGTTCGGCTTCACTCATATGGTCGCGTAGGTTCTGCGATTTTAAACCTTTTAAATCTTTATGATTTTTAACTGTAAGACCTGTCCATTCCTGGTGAATGATGTTGGTAAGTAATGCGAATTCATCTCCTTTCTTCACCTCATTATTTTTCCAATAGTCGGTTAATTTATTTCGGGTTTCCTGGCCCGTCATTCGTTGTTGTATCCACTTCTCACTGCGTCCCAACTTTTGCCAGTTTTCTCTTGCTCTGTCCAAACTTTGTTCAGGGTCGGCTATTTCCTGAATACGTTCATAACCTACTTTGGCCAACCATTGCTTAAATGGTTCAGCTTTGGGTGATGGGATAGATTGGATAAGGCGGAGCAACTGCTCGGTATCGGCTACATCGGTTTTATAAAACTTGCCGTCTGCCGATTGCATTTTCAGTTGACTACAATTTGTAGCCAACTGACTGCCCTCTGCTTTAAGTCTTGTTTTTAATACACTCCAATACTTTCTTGCATTAGGGCTTTCAGTAAGTATTTCAACTACATCAACTATACTGAAATACCATTTTTCCTCATGGTCATTCCATTGGGAACGTACTTTTTTCTCCCCAAATAATTTTACACTACTCATTGTTTGATTCAATTATGAACGAGAAATTACGAATTGAATTTGGATTTCACTATCTTAAAAAATTATACAAGTTATCCTCAAAATTTCTTCACATTCCTACCCCATCACCTCCCCATACTCTTCCTTCCAGTCATATTTCCATCTTCGGTGACTCCATAGGTAATTGGCGGGGTAAAACGGTTTCTTTCTGCTTACCATCAAAAGGCTCAAAATTCAGCTGTACGATTTTTTTGTACAACTGCCTTCCTTCGGCCGCAGGCTTCTTTTTTTAATCACTCCTATATCTTACGGGGAATGTGCTTTTCTTTAAAAATCACATAGCCGTCACATAAGAGAACGATTGGCCTTCAACATTTTAAATACAAATTTTCTACCCTAACTCTCATGAGCGCAACATAATAATATTACATAGTAATGTAACAGCACTAATCACCCTCCTTGTCCTTACTAAAAATATCGGTAAAGAAATTACCTTTTTCCAATTCTTCCATATCGCTTATTTCCAGTTCCAGCGCTTTGGTGCTTTGCGATATTTCAATTAAGGAAATGATAAGCGAAGCAAGTAGACTGATAAGGCTAAGTGCAAAAACAAATTTTACAACAACCGTCCATTGCATATACACGCCGTACATGGTAACCACACAACATAAAAAACTGAACACACCCATCGCCTGCATCTGTCGCACCAGATTAATCCGTACTCTTAATATGCGTATTTGTTTTAAGAGCAGGTGATTCTTCTCGCCCCGAATATATTCGTCATGTAATTTCCTGATCAGATTAGCCAATGCCAGGTAGCGATTGGTGTAAGCCAACAATAACAAACTGATAGCCGGGAACAATAGCGCCGGGGTATTAAACGTAATTTCCATAATACAAAGGCGGTATGTATAAAACGCCTGCACAAAGATGCAACGGCTTTTCTAAAACTACGAAAACTATTTGCCCTGCTGACGCTGCGGTCTGAACCGGGCAAGAAAACGGTAAAGAAAAAACCTCAATAACCGTACACAAAAAGAAAAAATTAAAAAGCAGAAGAATCAATACTTTTAAGACTGTAAATTCGGATACTTTCAAAAGAAGTAAACAAGAATAACGATGTACGAAGATTCACAAATAGTATTTTTTGACGGGGTTTGCAATCTTTGCGAAGGAACGGTTCAATTTTTACTAAAAAGAAATAAAAAGAAAAATCTTTTGTTTGCCTCCTTGCAAAGCAAGAGCGGACAGGAAATGCTTACTCATTTTAACCTGCCGCTCAATAATTTCAACTCCTTTGTATTTATTGAGAACGGGAAAATGTATCAACGCAGTACAGGTGCATTGCGTGTAACAAAATACCTGGGTGGTTTATGGCCCCTGCTGTATTATATATTTATTAGTGTACCCCCTTTTATCCGCAATGCAGTGTATGATTTGGTGGCACGCAACCGCTACAAATGGTACGGACAAAAAAATGAATGTTGGCTGCCTGCCCCTGAATTAAGAAAAAGGTTTCTTGATTAATGTCAAATACAGAAATAAGTTCACTAAATAAGCTATCGCAAGAATGATCTGTGATAATGCCGAAACCGTTCATATATTTCACTTGTTCAGTTTATCGGTAAATACTATATTAGATATCTAAACTTTAAAATCATGAAACAAATTATCTTATGCATTTGCGCCGTTATTATAACAGGTGCATTGCACAATGCCTGCGCACAAGACGCCGATCCTATGAAAGCTTGGCAAAACTTCATGACACCCGGTGAGCATCATAAAAAGCTTGCTAAAGAAGCAGGCACCTGGGAGGCGGAAGTTTCTCAATGGATGGATCCATCGGCCCCGCCAACCAAATCCAAAGCGACTAATGTGGTTACCATGACGATGAATGGATTGTATCAGATTGGAAATTTCAGCAGCACCATGATGGGTATGCCAATGCAGGGTATGAGTACGGTGGGCTACGACAATGCTAAAAAAATGTATGTGATGAGCTGGATAGATAATTTAGGTTCGGGTATAGTAAGAATGAGCGGAACGTATGATGAAGCTACGAAGACACTAAATTTAAAAGGTACACAAACCGACCCGATGACCGGCGGTGAAAGCGCTATAAGAGAAGAAATAAAATATATTGACAACGACTCTTATACCATGACAATGTACGGTGCCGGTATGGATGGTAAAGAAATGAAGTTTATGGAGGGAACCTTTAAAAGAAAGAAATAATATTTTACAACTGTTAAACTTATTATCATGAAAAAAATAATCATTACTATCTGCAGTACCGCTTTCCTGTTTTTTGCCTGCACTAACAGTAAGACCGGTGACGAGACAAAAACGGAAGAGAAAACATCTGCGGAAATAACAGCAGCTTCTGCGACAGGCGATGTAAAAAAGGAAATGCCTCCCGCTCCCGACTCGGCTACTATGATGAAAAACTGGCAGGCCTACATGACACCGGGCGATGTACATAAAATGCTTGCAAAAGGAAATGGTAACTGGAACAGCGACATTACCATGTGGATGCAACCCGGTGCACCCGAACAAAAAAATAAAGGCACCATGGTAAATAAAATGATTATGAACGGGCTTTACCAGCAAAGCACTTTTGCCGGCAATATGATGGGCATGCCTTTTAGTGGTATGAGTACAACCGCTTACGATGTACACCGTAAAGAATTTGTTAGCACCTGGATTGATAATATGGGTAGCGGCATTATGGTATTAAAAGGCCCGTGGGATGAAGCGACCAAAACCATGAACCTGAAAGGAAAAATGACTGATCCCGGCACTACCGCCGAAGTAGATGTAAGGGAAACCGTGAAAATTATTGACGACAATACACAAGAAATGGAAATGTTTATAATGATGCCGGATGGTAAGGAATTTAAAACGATGAATATAAAATATGCCCGAAAAAAATAAATGCTGCCGTTTATTTAATAAAAAACCCTGAAATTTATTTCAGGGTTTTTTTATCCGCACAAATACCGGCGCCTGTTCTGTTTTATCGCTGTCCGTTAATTGTATCTCTTTTTTTGTTTTATAATCCATCAGCCAGATATCAAATTGTTTTCCTTCGTGGGTGCTTTTATCCATTACCATCCATTTACCATCGGGGCTCCAACTATGATAGCCACTGCTGAGGTTGCCGTTAGTTAATTGAGTGGTAGTTACCGATTGAAATCCTTTCTTGAGATCAGGGCTGACTAAAAAAATTTGTGTTTGCCCATTTTGCTTTGACAAATAACTAATAAAACCATGTTTGCTATTCCATTGTGGCGGCCCGGCATGATATTCAAACCATTTAGTGCCGGTGTCTGTTTTTGGAAAATGAGTTATCTGATATTTGATTGGATTTGGAAGAATTGTATCAACCCCTTTTTTCAGGTAACCAATATTCCAGATTTCTGCCGGCACTGTTTGCCGTTGATTTTTGTCGGGCCTGTATCTGACTAAAATATTACTTCCTGCAAATATTGGGTCTACTTTGTAAGATATAGTATCGTAGGTTATTTGCTTATAGTTTCCTGTTTTAATATCAACTAAAAATAGTTGCCGCCTTATGGTGTTGCCTATTCTGCCGGTTACAATCATTTGCTTACCATTCTTGCGGTTGCTCATCCAGCTATCTTCCAATTGCAAAGCGCTAATCTTACGAACATTATTTCCTTCGGCATCCATTTGGTATAAAAAATAACACCGGTGGCAGGTATCCCTGTCACTGATGAAAAATATTTTGTCCTCATACGCGTAATACACCCATTCTACACCGGGTGTATTGGTAATATTTTTCTGACCGCTGCCATCCATATTCATTATATAAATATCATAATTGTCTTTGGCGGTATCTTCAAAAACATTATAAGCAATTTTATATGCAGGCTTTTGTGCCGCGGCAAACTGTTGCGTTAAGAACAGCAAGCAAAAAAGGAAAGTACAAAAATAGGGATTTTCAATGTGTTACGGCAAAGCATAACAGAAGTATTGAATTTGAATAAATAATAATTTTACAGTTTAAAACAATTTATAAATCTCCATAATCTCCGCCAATATTTTAGGAAAATCAATTTTTAAATCAATCAATTTACCTGTATGAATATCAAACACCCAGCCATGCACCAGCAATCCTCGTTCTTTATGGGCCTCCTGCACCGCGGCGGTTTTAATAAGATTTACACATTGTTCCTGTACGTTTAATTCAATTAAACGATTGTATTTTTTTTGTTCATCATTAATTGCATTCAATTCATTTTTATGCAGGCGGTACACATCCCGAATATTCCGCAGCCAGGGATTTAAAATACCTAAATCTTTAGATTGCATGGCGGCTTTAACGCCGCCGCACTCATAATGCCCGCATACTACTACATGTTTTACTTTTAAATGCCGCACGGCATAATTCAATACCGACATTACATTTAAGTCGATACTGATAACCATGTTGGCTATGTTGCGATGAATAAAAACTTCTCCGGGTTGCGCACCCATCAGGTCCTCGGCCGTTACACGACTGTCGGAACAGCCAATGTATAATACTTCAGGGTTTTGTCCTTTTGATAAATTAGTAAAATAATCAGGGCTCTTTTCTAATTTTTCAGCCACCCATTTTTCGTTATTGGCAAATATTTCCGTGAAGTTTATCATCTGTTTTTTCTTTAAAGTAAAATATCATTTTCGGGTTGGAGTCTCTCCGGTAATTCTTTTTCGCCCAGCATTTCTTTTATATCAATTTCAATATTTCTGCAAATAGTAGTGATGGGTGTATCATTCACCGCATTATCAAAAGGATTTTCGCTGTACTCACCGATTTGTTCCATGGTATAAAACACCCAGGATATTAAGAGTGTAAAAGGTATAGTAAGCCACACACCCCAGGAGGCCAGGTTGTTTAAATCTTTCAGCAAGCCAAAAGGCAATAAGAAAATAAAAATCAATACAAACACCCGGCTAAATATGCTGAACTGCCGAAACATAGGAGTGCTTTTAATTCGTTCGCATCCGCCTTGTAAATTGAAGAGTTCATTTATCTGCTTTACCAAATCGCTGTGTTCAAAATCATCTATCTTTTTTTCCCGTTTAAGTTTCATAAGGTGGTCCACTTGTATTTTCAGCATGATGTTAGCCGTATTCTGTTTACTCTTTAGTTTTTCGTAATACTGCATTTTATCATGCCGGGTAAGAATCGCTTTTAATCCTTCATCAAATTCTTCCAGTTCTTTTTTTTCACCTACAAATGTTTTATGTAAATCGCCGCGGCTGGTGGCCCAGGGAACAGTGCGGCGCAATTGCAAACGCAATACATTAATGTACCCGATGTGGCGTTTCAAGAAATCACTGACGTATTCTTTATCATCCACAGTCGCTATCATCATGGTAGCCAAATTGCGGCTGGTATTGGTAATGCCGCCCCAGAGACGACGGGCTTCCCACAGCCTGTCGTATGCCTGATTATTTTTGAAACCAATAAAAAACGCTACAGCCGTACCAATGGTACCGACAGGTAAAAAAGGAATGGCTACAAATTTAAAACCGGCCACATCATATAACAGCACGGCGACAAAGCTTATGACTAATGTTCTGAAAAGATTGACCCGCGCAAAGTGCCAGAGTAATATGGGATGAAAAATTTTTCCGGTGTACATAAGGTTAATTGGTATCTCCTAAAACTAAGAAATAAATGAATATACAAAACGAAATAAATTTAATTAATGATAAAAAAACCGGGCTTAAGCCCGGCTAAAAAAAATTCATGCAGCAATTTAATCTAAGCCTGCTCGTATGCTTTCTTAATCCATTCCATTAATTCTTTATTAATCTTCTTTTCATCCTCTACTTTGATTCGATGGGTACACATGGCGTTCCATTTAGCTCCCTTCTTCTGCAATTCCCGACGGGGCCAAGCCTTTTATATTTAATCCGATATCCAATCTGTCTTTAGTGGATGGCTGAATAAGGGCAAACTGTTTTTTCCTTCTTAAACTTACGTAGGCTTTTTTGGGAGCAATTTCAATATCCTTACCAAACTTATTCACTTCAGTCATTATTTTATCATACCATTTTTTTAAATTTTCTTTTCCCTTGTATTGTTCTGTTATCAAGTCATCGCTGTTTTCTGCAGCGCCTGCGTGAGATTGTTTGGCGTAATGAACTACTACATTGGCATTGCCATGTGTAAAGCCATGCTTTTCTTTTAAAAAATTTACCAGTTCGCCATGTTTGGTAAAACCCGATTTGTTGACGATGGCTATCCATTCTTTAATTTTTTTGCCTGTCGATTTTTCGATATTGGCAAGCTGTGTTTGTGTGGCCTTTTCAACAGGATCATCCGGGAGGGCTTTGGCCGTATTTAGATTACTCATATGTTTTCTTTTTGGTAAATCAATTTTACGAAATGATTATAACAGAAGCAGCCTCAAAAATATAAAAGGCGATGACGAGGGATGAAAGGATATTTAGAGCAGGCTACTCTGCAACAAAATCAAAATTCTGTTTAGCATACTTTCCGTTTCTTTTTCCTTCAATACTTGCAAATAAGAGGTTTTTAATGCGGCGATACGCAATGCGTTGCGGAAAATCATGCGCCGGGTTTTCGCTGATGAATTCTGTTCCTTTGAGAAAGATAATTTTAAATGAAACGGGCCGTGCATTGTTTTGATTTTTTACGGCTGGAATATAATACCAGTCACCGGTGCGGAACGAAAGTTCAATCGTTTCCTGCGGAGTGGTATCTGTACTGCTTTTAACAAAAAAACTTTTGCCGGTTAAGGTGCTGTCATTGGCAATTTGCCATTGTTCAATAATCATTCCGCTACCAGCATTTATCTTCCAGGTGCCTGTTATCCATTTCATTGCTTCTGATTTTTGTGCAAACGTGAAATGCACTGACATTATCAACACCAACAGGAAAAAAAGTTTCTTCATATACCCGGTTTTATTTTTTCTTCCTGCTGTCTTTAAAAGTTGTTTCATAACGCTCAATCCAGTCATCTACTGTAATTTTTGAAGCCAGTTCACCGATCAGTTCGTAAGGAATGTCTTCGGGTTTTTTGTAGCGAATACAGCTCTTGCCCATATCCAATTTTTTAGGTGAGGATTTGGCATGTGCATCGGTAAACCACTTGAGCAACTTTGGATCAGCATATACACCCATGTGGTACACGGCAATAAAATTTTTTTGCGAAGCCACATTCATAAATGGCAGCGGGTCCTTAGGATTGCAATGATAACCCGCAGGATATTTACTGTGCGGCACCACATAGCCAATCATACCGTAGCCCATTGTTTCCTGGAAACCTTTGGGCATGTTTTTTTTGATGACTTTACGAAGTTGACTGATCGCTTTTTGCCGATCTTCGGGCAGTTCTGCTAAATACTGATCAACAGTGGTTGCTTTGGATTGCATACAGAATTAATTTAATTAATAATGCTATTTAAGAAAGTCCGAATAAATAAAGAATGCTGCAAAATCTTTATCACGTTTCTTCAAAATTTCACTTTTTCTAACAGTATGAAGTATTTTTCTTTTTGAATAAAGCCGTATCATCGCACACCAATCATCCATATCTCCATGTTCAATAATACGCTCTATTACTATTTGTCTGTAAATGCCGGTGTCAAAATTAAAGACATTTATTTCAGGTAATATTTCCGGATTAATGATATATAATCTTTCTGTAAGCATCCCTTTAAATTACAAAATAAAATTCAGTTTAGTTATTTTTTAAAGAAAAAATCAAAACTCAAGTATCCTGAAAAACTCCGGCCACGGCCCCATCTCTTCTTTATATTGTTTAGCCATTACCCTTGTCATTTGAGCTATATGTGTAAGGTCATGCACCACCCAGGTGGATAATAGATTTCTTAATGTTACTTCGCCGAGCTTCGGGTGCATGCCTTTTTTATCCAAATCTTTTTCGGTCAGATTCAATGATTTTAACCACGCAACATTATCTTTTCTCACCGCTTCAAACTGGTTCAGCAGTTGCTGTAAACTTTTCCCTTGGCTTTCTTCGTATTGCGCAAACCGGTCATATGGATCAAATGGTTTTGAAGTGCCGAACTCCAAAATAATTTTTGTTCTTACAGGCCAATCTGTTTTTTCACCATGTATTAAATGACCAATTACATCGTAGGTAGAAAATGTTTCAGGGCCTTCGTTGTTCAGAATCCATTCATCACTGAGATTGGTGAGTAAAGCTTTGACAACAGCAGGTGTACGCTCTAAAATTTCTATTGCTTCTTTAGTTGTGTATTTCATTTTTTCTTTACTGCTTTTTTCTTACTTGATTTTGCAAGTTTATTATAATCCAGCGCCAGTTGCACCCAATATTCCAATTTCTTTTTTATTGTTAACACATCTGCATCTACAAACACATAACCTTTCATCACTTTGCCTGTAAAGTCCATGGGTTTGCAGCCCTCTTTTTCTATTACTTCTTCATATTTTGCCGGATCAAGACGAATCATCAGTCTCTCTTTCTCTATGCCTACGCACATTTTATCATTTACCATAAAGCATAAGCCGCCGAACATTTTTTTCTCCTCTACGTTCTTGTGCGTAAGAGAAATGATTTCTCTTGTTCTGTCCGCTAATTTTTCGTTGTATGCCATGGTATCACTCTTTTTTCCGTTTAAATAAATATTCAAACACTTCATCAATATATATTTACTAATCACATTTCGTAGAGCAGTTGTCAATTTATCTCTTCGAAAAGTTGGCCTTGTGAGTTGACAACCCCTCCTTGAGAGCGGTTTGGGGAGGCTGCTTTATGAATTAACTACATCCTTTAATTGTTCGTCTCTGTTACGCAAATCAATACCACCTTCCAACAAACTTTTGAGATTGGTTAAATAAAAAGTCCATCCTGTTTTACAACCCACGTGCCACATTTGTCTTCCTTCTTCCGTATCAGGAATTTCATCCTGCACCAATTCAACAACAGTATACACACCTTCTTTTTTAATACTTACCGCACAATTGCCCGCTTTACCAAAACTGAATTTAAAAAAATCCTTTCCGTTGCAATCAAGAATTGTTCCTTCTTCAGTTGTTTCATCACTCCAGCCATGCCAGCGCCAGGTATACGTATCACCTTTTTGTACAGGTTCGTCATTTGTACGTAAGCTTCCATCCGGTTTTTTGTATTCGCTTATTCGTAAGAACCAATACTCAATACCTTCCCGTGTTGCCCAGCACCAATATAATTTTTCTACGGGTGCGATCACACTTATCCTTGTTACAAAGCGATTCCAATTATAACCAGACATAAATAATAATTTTATGATTGAGGGACTGAGTGCAATGCTATCCTGTTGCCTTCCGTATCTATAAACACACCCATAGATCCATACTCGGGCGAAATCAAAGTTTTAGGAACCATAACTTTTCCGCCGGCTGCTTCTACTTTATCCAATACATTTTGTAAATCCGGATTTCCATTTAAATAAACCAATGGCCCGTCGGTAGCGGAGGGTTTATGAAAACCATCACTTTTTACCAACGCACCGCCTACCTGCGTCATCATATCATCCAGCGGAAACATGCGCATTTTTATATTAGGTAAATCAAGCGGGTTGAGTTTGATGCCAAAAATTGTTTCGTAAAATGTTGCGGCTCTGTCAATATCCGTCGTAGGAATTTCGAACCAACTGATTGCGTTATTCATTGCTGAGGGGTTTTGGTTTATACCATTTAAGGTAATGATTTAAACAAAAAGAGTTTAAATTATTTTACCAAAACGCTCATTGTACCTGAACAGCGGCTAAAATATAGTATGAGAGAAAATTTACCAGCCCAATAACCAGGCAAAAATTAAAGGAGCCACAATGGTAGCATCACTTTCTACAATAAACTTGGGTGTTTTTATATCCAATTTTCCCCAGGTAATTTTTTCGTTGGGCACGGCGCCGCTATAGCTTCCGTAAGAAGTGGTTGAATCGCTTATCTGGCAGAAGTAGCTCCAGAACGGAACATCGTGCCATTCCAAATCCTGATACATCATAGGTACTACACAAATAGGGAAGTCGCCGGCAATACCGCCGCCTATTTGGAAAAAGCCAACTCCTTTACCGCCCGAATTATTCCTGTACCAGTCGGCCAGCCATACCATGTACTCAATTCCGCTTTTCATGGTAGTGGCTTTCATTTGATTTTTTATAATATAGGAAGCAAAAATATTTCCCATGGTGCTGTCTTCCCAACCGGGTACTACAATCGGAATATTTTTTTTCGCCGCGGCCAGCATCCAGCTGTTCTTAGGATCTATTTCGTAATACTGCTCCAGCACGCCGCTCAGCAACATTTTATACATGTATTCATGGGGAAAATAACGTTCGCCTTTATCATCGGCATCTTTCCATATTTTATGTATATGCTGTTGCAGTCTTCTGAAAGCTTCTTCCTCGGGTATACAGGTATCCGTTACACGGTTGTAATGATTCTCCAATAAATCCCACTCTTCCTGCGGGCTTAAATCGCGGTAATTGGGTACTCTTTTGTAATGACTGTGTGCTACCAGGTTCATAATATCTTCTTCCAGGTTGGCACCCGTACAGCTTATAATATCTACTTTATCCTGCCTGATCATTTCGGCCAGACTCAATCCCAGTTCCGCGGTACTCATAGCACCGGCCAGTGTAATCATCATTTTACCGCCTTCCAGTAAATGTGTTTCATAGCCTTTGGCGGCATCCATTAAAGCGGCGGCATTAAAGTGGCGGTAGTGGTGCTGAATGTATTGCGATACGGGTCCTTTTGTCATACGTTTTTATTTAGGCGACAAAAATAAAGTTTTTATAGTTCCGCAAATTTTTATCTGACTACGAACTTTTTTAAAAAAACAAAACCCGAGCTTGTGACCCGGGCTTGTTTTTTTACCACACACCAAAACAAACTTCTATATCTTATTGGTTTTTTTGTAAACCGTCCAATTGGTTTTATCGGCTGATTTAAGAATAACTTTTTGAGAAGCACTCTCAAGGGTGATAAAATACCCGCTGTTTTCAGAACTTGCTACTTCAAACAAGTCGCTCATCCAGTAATCGGCATAATTTTTTTTCAGGCTTGTTTGCAGTTGAAAAGGCAATTGCGCCAGTTCTACAAAACGTGTAACACCCAGCATGCTGCCGTCAAAACCGTAGTAGGCAAAAACATGTTGTCCGTTGAAAACAAAATCGGCTCTGTAAAAATTGCTGCCGGTTGTCCACTGTACTTCTTTTGCCGTGGTAAACTCGCTTTTGAAAGCGTTAAGTACTTCTTGCGATACATTATTATCATTTACTGCGAACGCAGTAGTAATTTGTAAGGTAAAAATCACCGCAAGAGCAAGAATAATCTTTTTCATGACTCTTTTTTTTAAGGTTAAATGGTTAATGTCTTTTTTGATTTCACGATACAAAGCTATTTTGATATATAAGGGAAAACAAGTGCCGGCATGATAAACTGTGTTTTTCGATGACTAAACTGAATCAAACACCCGTTCAATCGTTATTACTGTTTCCCACTTTTTCAATTAACTGCTTCACTTTCGTGCTATCATTTATTATGACGCTGTAAAGGTATTTTATGTTACATCCCCGCACAAGCATTTTATGATTAGTGGTAGCGGGTGTTAAATTCTGTTAAGATGTTTTGCAACATACTGCCGAATAAAAAAATAATAAGCCGATTAAAATAATTAAACGCCGGTTATCTATAAATGATTTGGAGGAGTGAAAAAGTATTTAGACATTTGCCTAAATATATAAATATTTAATTACGTATGAATAGCTTATTTAAGGCACTGAACGATACCACCCGGCGTGAAATACTGGAGCTGTTGAAAGAAAAGGATTTGACCGCCGGCGAAATAGCCGACCGGTTTAATATATCCAAGCCCGGCATATCGCATCACCTGGATCTGCTGAAACAGGCGGGCTTGGTAGATACGGTAAAAGAAGGGCAGTTTATAACCTATTCATTAAACACTACCGTAATGGACGATATAGTAAAGTGGTTTATGAAACTAAAACAGAAAAAATAAAACCTTATACAATGAAAAAGAATTTATCACTAAGAGACGTAATTGCATTAATTGCCGCGACAACTCCTGTTATTTATCTCACCGCCATTTGGCAAAAAATTCCGGCTATAGTTAACACACACTATAATATCCGCTTTGAAGCGGATGCGCAGGGTTCTAAAAATCAAATACTGATTGCTTCGGCTGTTTTAGCGGTTATAAGCCTTGGCGTATACTTCCTGATGAAATTTATTCATCGCTTAGATCCGAAAAGAAAAGACAAAGACAGTACCGGCCGGTTTGAAAAAATAGGATTGATAGCAACGGTATTTATGGCTATTATTAATTTTATTATTATAGAATCAGCAGCATCCAACGCCTTACTTATGAAAAAAGCATTAGTGCCGGTATTGGGAATCATGTTTGCTTTTATTGGTAACTATATGCACAACCTGAAGCCCAATTATTTTGCCGGCTTGCGCCTGCCCTGGACACTGAACAACGAAACGAATTGGAAAATGACACATCAACTAACCGGTAAGTTATGGTTTTGGGGAGGGCTAGTCATTGCTTTGCTCAGCCTGTTGCTGCCGTACAAAGGAGGCCTGTATATTTTTATTGCAATCATGGCGGTAATAACAATTATTCCCTGCTTTTATTCGTACAGTCTTTATAAAAAAGAAAAACAATCAACTTTAACAAGCTAATCATGAGGAATATTTTTTAAACAATAGCAATTCCAATAAACGGGAAAGATATTTATTTAACTTAATATCGGGAGACTTACGTTGTAAATTAATCAGTAATTTAGTTGACAGTATTAAAACGTAGAAACCTATCAACTACCTCGCCCACGCATATCTTTCTTTCAACCTGCCTGAAATACTGGTAGGCAATATGATCAGTGATTATGTAAAAGGCAAAAAGAAATTTGATTATCCCGAAGGGATTCAACAAGGTATTACGCTGCATCGAGCCATTGATGAGTTTACCGATAAACATGCAGCTACCAAAGAAGCGAAAGAAGTTTTCAGACCGCACTACCGCTTGTATGCGGGGGCTTTTGTTGATGTGGTGTACGATCATTTCCTGGCCAATGATAAAAATGAGTTTGATGAAAAATCGCTTGCCGGTTTTTCAAGCAGATGTTACGCCACTATTGATAACTATACCCATCATTTGCCCGAACCGTTTGCCCGCATGTTTCCATATATGAAAACACAGGACTGGCTTTTTAACTACCGCGAAAAATGGGGTACGCAAAAAAGCTTTGGCGGATTGGTGCGCAGAGCTGCATATATAGATGATCCTGATACCGCTTACCGGCTTTTTGAACAGCATTATGAGTTGCTGCAAAAATGTTATACTGATTTTTTTTCGGAAGTAAAATCCTTCGCCAAAAAACAATTGGCCGCCGCCGGCATTTTATAAAAAGAACGGTCATTATTTAAAAGGTTGTATTTATACAATAAGATTCATTTATTTTTGTTTCTACTTAAATAATGAATATGAAAACATTACTTGTTTCGGTCTTTTTATTTTTAGCGGCGGCGGTAAGCAAAGGGCAGGCCGGCAAACTGCCGGTACTTGACAAATCGCCAATGGATGTAAGTTACCACCCGACTAATTACCCGGTTTTAAAAATACAAGACAAGATTACCGAACCTTTAGTGGCCAGGGTTGTGTACAGCCGGCCGCTGAAAAATGATCGGATAATTTTCGGCGAATTGGTGGAGTACGGCAAAGTGTGGAGATTGGGCGCCAATGAAGCAACCGAAATTGAATTTTATAAAGAAGTAAAAATTGGCGGTAAAAAAGTAGCCAAAGGCCGGTATACTTTATATGCATTGGTAAATAAAAATAGCTGGACGATGATTATAAATAAAGACACCGATGTATGGGGCGCTTTTAAATACGACAGTAAAAAAGATGTGGTGCGAACCGACGTACCGGTACAAAAAAATACAGAGATTGCCGAAGCTGTAGGAATGGTGTTTGAAAAGACAAGTTCGGGAATGAATTTAATAATAGCCTGGGACGATATAAAAGTAGCGTTACCCGTATCTTACAAGTAAGAAAAATATATGAACTCAATAAAACGCCTTTCATTTTTGTTTTTATACGTGTTGCTTTTTGCGGCTTGCGGCGATGGTGACTCGGGCAAAGAAACCAATACGGTTGATTCTTCCAAAAAGGCAGCGGGTATTCCTCCGGCAAATAAAAATGAACCCGTAAATACTATCAACCCGTATGCAAGTATTGATAAATCGCCGATGGATATGATTTATTTCCCTTTAGATTATCCGAAGTTGAAGATGGCTCATACAACCAATATTCCTCCCGTAGCAAGAATTATTTACAGCCGGCCGCATCGCGAAGGGAGAAAAATATTCGGAGAATTATTGAAGTACGGCGAGCCCTGGCGACTTGGCGCCAACGAAGCCACCGAACTTGAATTGCACCGCGATGTAATTATTCAAAATAAAAAAGTAGCTAAGGGACGGTATATTTTATACTGCATACCTTATGAGAATAAATGGACCGTTGTATTTAACAGCAATGTAGACTCGTGGGGATTAAAAATGGACAGCCGTGACGATGTTTATAAATTTGATGCGCCGCTTACTTTCAACTCGGCACTGTTGATAGAATATTTTACCATAGCTTTTGAAAAAACCGATACAGGATTTAACCTGCTGCTGGTTTGGGAAAATATGATGGCAAAACTGCCCGTAACACTTTGAACCCCCCAACTACACCTGTGGCCGAGAGTATTAGTTTTACAATCTGCAATCGTTCTTAAAAGCAATAACATATCAACCGATAAATTGCACCGCCCTTTAGGGAGAGTATTAGTTTTACAATTTGCAATCGATCTTAAAAACAATAACATATCAACCGATAAATTGCACCGCCCTTTAGGGCGGTGATGACAATCTTTTTTAAGCATCCGGCTTTAGCCAAAAAACAATTTGGCTAAAGCCAATCAATAACAGCAATTTTTCATCCTCGCCCTAAAGCCTGCATGAACGGAACGGGCAGGGGCGAGGCAATCGAAAACTCTTCAATAAATGACACTTCGCTTAGAAGAAAAAAACAAAAACTAAATCAATCAACTATCAGACTTCGAAAATAACCGCCTGATTATCTTTTATCTATTGCAAATATTTTCTTTTACTTTACACCATGTGCGGTATAGCCGGTATTATTTCTTTGCAAACCAATTTAGTCTCTGCTGAAAAGCTGAAACGAATGGCTGATGCCCTGCAACACCGCGGGCCCGATGGAGAAGGTTATTGGATAAATGAAAACTCAACTGCGGGTTTCGGACATCGGCGTCTCGCCATTATAGATATTACCGATGCGGGCCGGCAGCCCATGCATTACCTCGGCCGCTATACCATTATTCACAACGGCGAAATATATAATTACATTGAATTAAAAGAAGAGCTGATAAAGAAAGGATATCGGTTCCAATCGCAAAGCGATACAGAAGTGATATTGGCTGCTTATGATTTTTATAAAGAAGAATGTTTGCAGCATTTCGACGGTATGTTTGCCTTCGCTGTTTGGGATGAAAAAGAACAATCGCTTTTTGCAGCAAGAGACCGGTTTGGTGAAAAACCTTTTTATTATCATTTTGACGGCGTATCATTTTCTTTTGCAAGCGAAATGAAAGCTCTTTGGGCAATTGGTGTAGAGAAAGAAACGGATAATATCATGCTGCTCAATTACCTTTCGCTGGGTTGGGTAAAACAACCGACAAATCTTTCGCAAACATTTTATAAAAATATTTTTTGTTTACCGCAAGCCCATTTTTTAAAACTTCAGCTTAATAATAAAATAAATATTATCAAATCTTATTGGGATATTGATAAAGAAACTATAAGCAATATTTCTGAAAAAGACGCGGTTGAAAAATTTAATCAACTGTTTACAACATCGGTAGCGAGAAGACTAAGGAGCGATGTAAAATTAGGTACCAGTCTAAGCGGCGGGTTGGATAGTTCTTCAATTGTAGCGGCTATTTCAGAAGTTAAAAGTCAAAAATCAAAAGCAGAAACTTTCTCCGCTGTTTTCCCGGGTTTTGAAAAAGATGAGTCGGAGTATATTAATAAACTTACTGCTGCTTATCCGTCCATCAATCATTTTGTTACTCCGTCTGCCGGTGATTTGGTTAATGATTTAGAAAAAATTTACTATCACCAGGAAGAGCCTTTCGGTTCGTCGAGCATTTTTGCACAATACAAAGTATATGAGCTTGCCCGGCAACAGGGCGTCACTGTTTTGTTGGATGGTCAGGGCGCAGATGAAATACTGGCCGGCTATCCAAAATATATTCATTGGTATTTACAGGAATTATTTGCCGCAGGGGAAAAGAAATTATTAAAAAAAGAAAAAGCGGCCTTGCGTCACAATGAATTTTCTTTTAACTGGGGTATAAAAAATTATTTAGCCGCCAAGTTACCAAAGCAAGCCGCGGCACAGATAGAAAAAGACACGGCTTATGATGTACAGCACAATAAACAACTGACTAAGGAATTCAGAAAAGCTTTTTATAATCGTCAAACTGTTTATAAACCCATTTATACTAAACTGAATGACGCCCTGTACTACAATACTATGCAAACCGGATTGGAGGAATTGCTTCGCTATGCGGACAGAAACTCTATGGCGCATGGCAGAGAAGTGCGTTTACCGTTTTTGTATCATGAATTAGTGCAGTTTGCTTTTTCATTGCCCGCACAGTATAAAATAAATAATGGCTGGACAAAATGGATACTCAGAGAAAGCATGAAGACCGGTTTGCCTGCAGAAATAGTGTGGAGAAAAAATAAAACAGGTTTTGAAACACCGCAAAAACAATGGATGCAGGATGCCGCCGTGCAGGATGCTATATATGAAGCAAAAAAGAAGTTTGCCGCTGAAAACATTTTAATGAAAAAGGAATTAAATAAAAAAGTGCAGCCAATGGCTGCACATGATGCCGGGAATTTTGACTGGCGATATTTATCCGCCGCTATGTTGCTGTAAATATCAAGCTTTTTTGAACTTTTCAGTTACTTCAAAATTACCGTTCGCATCTGATTTTACCGTATACCAGCGTTTTTCATCCTGTAGTGTAATATGATATTCCACCATTTCATCGGAAGACATTTCAGTAACACCAAATACACCCTTATCGGCAAATTTCTTTTTCAGTTTCATTTGTATATGAAATGGCAGAGTCTGCTCGCCATAATAACGTATTGTACTCAGCAGGTTACCCTCTTCATCATACCTTACACGAATTTTTATTTCATCCTTCATAAAACTGGCCCGGTAGCTTTTATCACCTTCTTCGTACCAAACCACATCCTTGGCATCTTTAAAGGTTTCTTTGAAGGACTTTAATACTTTTTCGCTTACTTCAGTTATCCTGTTGGCGTACATAACATTTACTGCAAACAGCATTACGGTGATAAAAAGAATCTTTTTCATAATTATAAGTTTTAGAAATTTTAGAAATACACTGATAAGGTTAACAAGTGTAATTTAAATTGATAATAAAGCGAAAACAAGCTAAGCTTGACCGGTGGTTAGCAAGTGAAGTATACGAGAAGAGTTATAAAATAATTAATTTCACCTGAGGCGTGTTATTATAACTTTAAAGAAAATAAACTATGCCCGAAGCATGAATAACATAAAGCAGGCACTGTGAGTTAACTGATTGTTAAAGGATCTGTTTTGCATGACAGGTGGTAAAGCAAATATGCCCTTTATTGTACAAACTTCTCCCCGGCACCTATATTTTTTTGCAACTAACCCGTTGTTGTTATGCCTCGCTACTAAACATAGCGTATCTGCAACCAAAATATAAGTGCGGTGAAATGTGAATACCGGCTTGCCGAGTCATCAAGTGAGTAACGGCTAAAATGCAGCTGTTTGAATAATAAAATTTTAAGAGTAAATTTGTGAAAATAAAAAGTTATGACAACAGTAACCATCCGTCAAAAATTGCATCAGTTTATTGACAAAATAGGAGAAAAAAAAGTCAAAGCTATTTACACACTTTTTGAAGAAGAGATAAATCAAGATGAGCGCATTAGCATTGAGCAATACAATAAAGAAATTGATGAAGCAATGGCAGAAGTTAAAAAAGGTGAAGTATATACGCATGAAGAAGTGATAAAAATGTCTAAGGGTTGGTAATGGCAAAAAGAAAAATAACCTGGACAAAAAGAGCTGCCCGACAGTTCAACGCGGCTATTGAATATATTCGACAGGACTCAGAGCAGAGTGCAGATAAAGTACGGGAGAAGATATTAGATAAGATTAGTGAATTAACGGATGACAAAACAGTCCATTGAAAAGATACCTGCAAAAAGAATAATGATGGTAATTATTTATACTTTGAGATACTGAAATATCGTATCGTTTATTATGCAGCGCCAAAAGAAGTTTTTATAATCCGGATACGGCACACCGGCATGGAACCAAAATCATATTAAAAAAATCTGCTTTAATTCGCTATTAGTAATGACTATAAAATAACAACCTGTTTGCCGTTAGCCACTGCACAAAACAGCGCTTCATACCAACGCCCTAACCCCCACCAAAAAGTTAAATCTTCTTCCTTGTCATATACACTACCCCTGTATTTTTATTTTTCCGCATCTTTGCAGTTAAATAAAAATAGAAATGAAACTTGCTACTAAGATAATTCATGCGGGTGCAGAGCCTGATCCGAGTACCGGCGCCATCATGACGCCTATTTACCAAACGAGTACCTATGTGCAATCGGCCCCGGCGCAACATAAGGGCTATGAGTATGCCCGCAGCCAGAATCCTACACGAAAAGCTTTGGAGGATGCATTGGCCATTATAGAAAACGCTAAGTACGGATTGGCTTTCAGCAGCGGCGTGGCGGCTACCGACAGCGTAATAAAATTATTAAACCCCGGCGATGAAGTAATAGCCGCTAATGATATGTACGGCGGCAGCTATCGTTTATTTTCTAAAGTGTGGGAGCGCTACGGTATTAAATTTATTTATGTAGATACCACTGATGCGGCCAATGTGCTGGCGGCCGTTACACCCAAAACAAAATTGATATGGATTGAAACGCCAACCAATCCGCTGATGAATATTACCGATATAGAAGCCGTTGCGGCTATTTCAAAAAAAGCGGGTGCCTGGCTCTGTGTTGATAATACCTTCGCCTCTCCGTATTTACAAAACCCGCTGGATTCAGGCGCCGATATAGTGATGCACAGCGCTACCAAATACTTGGGCGGTCACAGTGATGTAATACAGGGTTCATTGATGATGAATGATACAGAGCTAAGAGAGAAATTATATTTTATTCAAAAAAGTTGCGGCGCGGTGCCGGGTCCGCAGGATTGTTTTTTGGTATTGCGGGGAATTAAAACCCTGCATGTACGTATGCAAAGGCATTGCGAGAACGGTGCGAAGATTGCACATTGGTTAAGAGCCTATCCTAAAGTAGCCAAAGTGTACTGGCCGGGTTTTGAAGACAGTGCGGGATATGCGGTAGCAAAAAAACAAATGCGGGATTTTGGCGGTATGATAAGTTTTGAATTGAAGAACGACAGTGTAGATGAAGCGAAAAGAGTTTTATCATCAACGCATTTATTTTCATTGGCAGAGAGTTTGGGTGGTGTTGAAAGTTTAATTAATCACCCGGCTACGATGACGCATGCAAGTATACCGCGGGAAGAAAGGATTAAAAACGGCCTGAGCGACAGCCTGATAAGATTGAGTGTGGGTATTGAAGATGCGGATGATTTAATAGAGGATTTGAAAAAAGCCATAGGGTAAATATTTTTTTGTAACTTGTAAATAAAAAATATGGCTTATAATAAAGAAGAATTATTAAAGCTGCCGGTATCGGAAAAGCAGGAACTTGCTGAAGCCCTGTGGAACAGCATAGATGATGAACTATTACCGGTAACAGAAGATGAAATTCTATTTGCAGAAGAAAGATATCAGCAACATTTAAAAAATCCGGAAGAAGGTTTTACTTGGGAGGAATTTAGAGAAAAAGTAAAAAAGAAATATGGCTTTTAAAGTAATCATTAAGCCTGTTGTCTGGTTGGATGTAGATGATGCGCTTGAATGGTATGAAAAAGAAAGTCCCGGGCTGGGTTTGCGTTTTATAAAAAGCTTTGAAGAAGCAAAAGAAAAGTTGATTAAACAACCCGGGGCGTATAAAAATATTACACCTTTAGTTAAAAGAATCTTGCTGAAAAATTTTCCTTACAAAGTATTTTACAATTTATCAGGCGATACCATATTTATTATTGGAGTTGTGCATGCGGGAAGAAGCAATGCATTTATAAAAAGAAAATTGAAGAATTTCAAGAGCTAAAAAGAAATATTGATTAGTGAAAGATAATCTTAAAGAATTTCTTGATGCGAAGGTTGATTTTTATAATCAACCTTCTTTTATTAAAGATGATCCGATTTCTATTCCTCGCCGGTTTACCCAAAAACAGGATATAGAAATCGCCGCCTTCTTCGCGGCCTTGCTTGCCTGGGGCAATCGTAAAAGTATTATTACTTCCTGCACCCGGTTGATGGAACTGATGAACAACGCCCCCTATGATTTTATAATGAATACGGATTGGGAGGAAAACCCCGATGAATTTATTCCCTTTGAAGGATTTGTACACCGCACATTTAATGAAATGGATTTATTTCACTTACTTGATTTTTTAAAATACCATTATTCGTTCTGCGGAGAAGAAAGTTTAGAAACTGCTTTTACAAAATATATAAAACCCGGAGATGCAACAACTGAGAATACACTAACCGGTTTTCATAATTATGTATTTAGCTATGATGAAGACGCCAAGGAAGAAAAACATTGCCGTAAACATATTGCCACACCTTTTAAAAAATCGGCTTGCAAAAGACTGAATATGTTTTTGCGCTGGATGGTACGCAGCGAAGATACCGGTGTTGATTTTGGTATCTGGAAAAATATTTCTCCTTCACAACTTGTATGCCCGCTGGATGTACACGTAACAAGAGTGGCGAGAAAACTCGGTTTGCTTACGCGTATGCAAAATGATTGGCAGGCCGCTATTGAATTGACAGAAAACCTGAAACGATTTGATGCCGCCGATCCGGTCAAATATGATTTTGCTTTGTTCGGGCTGGGTGTGATGGAGAAATACTAACGCTTCATTAATTTATTCGCTACCTGCCCGAAAACTTTTTGCAGCAATACAGTTTTCCTCGCTTCTGCTCTTGTGCGTATCTCCATTTCTTTTTCTTCAATTTTTTTAAACATTAAATTAGCTACCAATCCGCTCATCAGGTTGCCCAAATCCAAATTCAATTTATTACCTGCAAATAATTTTGCGGGTTCAGTCAATGTGTTCCACTGTTCCGCAACTTTATATTCATTCAGTGCATTGCTCATAGTCGGTGCTATGGCTTTGCGCAATGTATCACCGATCGATTTGCGCAGGTAATCGGTGCAGGCGGTACCGCCGTTTTTCACAATATTAAAAGCATCGCTGATATTCATTTTTTTAATCCCCATTAAAAATATAGGAACCGATTTTTCGGCGGTTTGTTCTGCGCAGGTGGAGAGTGTTGTACTGAACTTATTTACTTCCTTGCTCAGACCCAGCGTTTCTAATGTATTTAATACTTTGCCTAACTCTTCGGGCAGCAAAGTACTCATCAATGTTTCTTTTGAAAAAGCTCCTTTCTTGCTTAATAAATCGCCGCCATGCTGTGTACCAAATGAGAGTAATTCCCTGATAGCCCCTTCCGCATCCTGTGCGGAAAATGCATTTTTTAATGTACCGCATGATGCAAAAAATAATAATACGGTAAGCAATAAGGAAGTAGCAATTCTTTTCATTTTTTAGATTTTATTAAATGTACTTTAATTTTGCAGGATGGAAAAAAGCTTAGCGAAGTTGCTTGACAGCGTCCAAAATACCGATATTGCAGCCATTCCGGGTTATAAAGAACAATTAGCCATTCTTATCAATCAGTTGATTAATACCGATTTTGAAAAATTGGCCGGTATTTTATACCGAATTGATGTAAGCGAGAAGAAGTTGAAAAAATTACTCAGCGACAATCCCGGCATGGATGCCGGGCTGCTGATTGCCGACCTGGTTATAGAAAGACAAATTGAAAAAAAGAAATCCCGGGAAAAATTTCGCCGGGATTCAAATATAACAGATGATGAAAAATGGTAGTCGCAGATAGTAATCCCAAGTGTTACCCGGATTTTTTATCAAACATCAGTTCCTGTACTTTCTCCTTATCTTCTTTTTCTTTTTTTAAATCGAACATGGTGCCGAATATATGATCCCACAAAGTGCTGCTAACACCAAAACCGTTATGTTCATTTTTATAATGATGCAAATGATGGTTGCGCCACAGCGGCTTCATCCATTTAAATGGCGGGTTCCATGCATGAATAGCATAGTGCATAGTACCGTAAATAAGGTAGCCGAATATAAAGCCCGGGAAAAACATAAATGCATATTGACGCATGATTAAAAACATAAGCGAAAAAACAATCGAAGCAATAATTAAGCTGGGGACGGGCGGCATAAAAAGTCGTTCCCTGTCGCGGGGGTAATGATGATGATTGCCGTGAATGATATAAACAATTTTTTTAGCCCTTTCGCTTTCGGCTATAAAATGAAAAATAAAACGGTGGGCCACATACTCAAAAAGTGTCCAGAAAAACATACCGCCCAAAAAAACAAAAAAGATATGCCCGGCAGTATAATTGAACTTCACGGAACTGTAGTAAAGCATCACACTAATTACGGGAATATAGAGACCCCATATTACCAACGGGTGGGTCTTGGTAAGCATTTCCAGGTAACTGTTTTTGAATAGTTGTGCCTGGCCTTTGTTGTGAATCTTTTCAAAGTGCATAGTCATTAGGTTTAAGTACCAAGGTTTAAGTAATCAAATTTACAACACGAAACTGAATTACAGAATTTATAAATGTCATTTTCTAAAATGGCTATTTTTGTCCCACTTTTAAAAACCTACACATGAAGTTAATTTCTTATATAAACGATGGCCACGAGCAATTGGGCGTTTTAATAAACGGTATGGCGTACGATATGGAAACATTGCACCCCGATCTACCCTCTACCATGAGTATGTTTTTAAATTATTGGGAAGACAGCCTGCCCATAGCACAAGCCGGTGAGTTGATGCTTAGGGAAGGAACCCGTACCAGTAACAAAGGCATACCAATCGGTGAGCTCAAACTGCTTTCACCGGTTCCTTTTCCAACTTCATGCCGGGATGGTTATGCTTTCAGGCAGCATGTAGCCGCCGCCCGGAGGAACCGTAAAGTAGATATGATTCCTGAGTTTGACCAATACCCCATTTTTTATTTTACCAACCACCACAGTATACAAGGGCCCGGCGAAATAAAATGTATGCCGGATCATTTTGAAAAATTAGATTTTGAACTGGAAGCCGCCATTGTTATAAGTAAACATGGCAGAAATATTAAAGCCAAAAACGCCGATGAGCATATCGGCGGGCTGATGATAATGAATGATATGAGTGCAAGACGTTTGCAGATGGAGGAAATGCTGCTGAACTTGGGACCCGCTAAAGGCAAAGACTTCAGTACCGTATTGGGGCCCTGGTTGGTGACATTGGATGAATTAGAAAATTTTTTAATACCTCCAAAAGAAAATCATACAGGCACGGGTTGGAATTTAAAAATGAATTGTTGGGTAAATGGCGTACAGGTAAGCGAGGGTAATGTGGGCGATATGGATTGGACATTTGCCGAAATAATTGAACGGGCGTCTTATGGCGCGGATCTCTACCCGGGCGATGTAATAGGCAGCGGCACGGCAGGCACCGGTTGTTTTTTAGAACTGAACGGAACGGGGAAATTAAATGATCCGAATTATACTGATCAATGGTTAAAAGAAGGAGATATTGTAGAAATGGAAATTGACGGTTTGGGAAAGTTGAGCAATACGATTGTCAGAGAAGAAAGCGATTTTTCCATTTTGGCGCTGAAGAAAGTTTAGTTTTTTAGCGCTGAGAAAATGAGACAAAGAGATAACGCAGAAATAATAGGTTATGACAAATGAAAGGTTAAATGAAATTGGAGGAATAATTTTGGATGCCGCCATAACAGTTCACAGGGAATTGGGACCCGGGCTATTAGAATCAGCTTATCAACTGGCCCTAAAAAGAGAATTAGAACTGAGAGGATTGATGGTTCATGCAAAAGTTCCTGTAGAACTATTTTACAAAAGCGTTCCGTTGGGCAAAGCTTATGAAATTGATTTATTGGTTGAGGGAGAAGTTATTATCGAAAACAAATCAGTTGAAGCGATGGCTCCCATTTTTACTTTTCAGGTAATTACTTATCTTAAACTCTATGGCAAAAAAAAGCTAGGCTATCTTATTAATTTTAATGTGCAATATCTAAAAGATGGCTTTAAAAGAATAGTTAATAATTTTTAGTGATCTGCGAAATTTGTTCTATGATTACCTCTACATAAAAAAATTAATCGCTGAGAAAAGCAGATGCATAGATGGCGGGAAAAAATTGTTATCGTATAAATCACTCTCAGCGTAAACTTATTTTCTCTTTTTCTCAGCGTTAAAAACTAAAATAATGATTCTGAATTTAAATGAACTGAAACCCGCGGATGTACAAAATTATTTGCAGCATGCCATCGCACCGCGGCCCATTTGTTTTGCAAGTACAATAGATAAAGCAGGAAACGTAAACCTCAGCCCGTTCAGTTTTTTTAATTTATTTTCTTCCAATCCGCCGGTGGTTATTTTTTCGCCTTCGCGGAGAGTACGGGACAATACAACCAAGCATACATTACAAAACGTATTTGAAGTACCCGAGGCGATTATCAATATTGTAGACTATGCTATGGTGCAGCAAACCTCATTGGCAAGTTGCGAGTATGCAAAAGGCGTGAATGAATTTGAGAAAGCCGGTTTTACTATGGAAGCCGCCTCTATTGTTAAACCGCCAATGGTAAAAGAGAGTAAAATAAAAATGGAATGCAAAGTGCTTGAGGTAAAACCGCTGGGTACCGAAGGCGGCGCAGGTAATTTAGTTATTTGCGAAGTATTGATTATGCATATTGATGAAAGTATACTGGATGAAAATAAAAAGATTGATCAAACCAAAATGCAACATGTGGCAAGGCTCGGCGGCGATTGGTATTGCAAAGTAGATGAGCACAATTTATTTAAAGTAGAGAAACCCAATACACAATTGGGCATCGGGGTAGATGCATTGCCGCGCATCAATTAAAAACAGTAAAATACTTTCGGGCAATAATTTAGGACAATTGGGCAATGTGCATGAAATACCTTTTATCGACCCCGCATTTCATGATGATAAGCTGAAAAATATTTTTCAATACTACTCGCTTAATCCCGATGATATGGAAAGAGAACTGCATAAGTATGCTAAAGAATTATTGGACAGCGGTAAAGTAAAAGAGGCTTGGCAGGTATTATTGGCTTTAAATTAAATATTGTAAATTTGTCAGTATGTCATCGCCTGTAAAAATATTACCTCATTATACCTACACTGATTATATAAAATGGGAAGGTCAGTGGGAATTGATTGAAGGCATTCCGTATGCTATGAGTCCTGCTCCTTCGCCGAGACATCAATGGATAAGTGCAAATATTAAGGCTGAAATTCGGGGTGCTTTAAAAAAAACCGGATGCAAAAAATGTAAAGTTTATGATTTCATAGATATTAAAGTTACTGAAGACACGGTAGTACAACCGGATGCAGTCGTAGTTTGCAAAGAAATAACTGAACCTTTCCTTGATTTTCCTGCCTCACTGGTTGTTGAAATTCTTTCCCCCGCTACGGCCATGAAAGACCGGAATAATAAATTTTTTATTTATCAGTCTCAAAAAATCCCTTATTACATCATAATTGACGTAGATAAAAACGAAATAGAAATATACAAGCTCGGTAAGGAAGGTAAATATGCGCCAGGAAAAATTTTCCGCTTCCGTGCCTTACACTTTTATTTTAGATACCGACTGCTCCGTTGATGTACTGCTGAATAATATTTGGGAGTAAGCATTTCTTTCTCCGTGTTTGATTGACTTTTAACTTTTCTTAAGAGGCCATTTATTTTATTTTCACTCAATGAAAAAAGTGTTTTTGTTATTATTGGCGCCTTCTTTTTGTTTCGCACAAAAAAAATATGATTATAAAAACTTAGTGTTGAGAAAAAGGAAGAACTATTTATGTAAGCCGGGGAAATATTTCTTCTAAAATAATAAAAACAAAGCAGCAGGATAAACTGCTGCTTTATGAAAACGGCGTTAAGGCCGCTACTGAATTTTTTGCGCAAAGAGAATAATCTTGTCAAGTGTAAGTTGTGAGAAGCAAAGGCAGGCTGCCGGTTATTTAACTTTTACAAATTGCTTATTGCCTGTTACAAATTGATAAGTCATTCTTTTGCCGACATCAAGCTATAACCGCTGCCCGAATACTTTCTTCAGAATTTCCGTAGTTCTGGCAATCGGGTTTTCTCTTATGTTCGCTTCTTCTTTCGCCACCTGGTCAAACAAAGCATCCGTCGCTTTTCCTACAACAAAGCTCGGTAAGTCCGGGTTTACTTTTTTTATGGTAGTAGGAAAATTATTATACGTAGTTACAATATCCGTATAAAATTTCGTCGCATTCAGTTTATCCAGCGATGTTTTTATTTGGGGTAAAAAAGCCGCGATTAATTTCTGTGTCGTCTTTTCTTTAAAATAATTAGTAGCTGCATCTTTGGGTCCGCGTACAATATTTAAAGCATCTACCAATGTCATTTCTTTTATCGCATCCACAAAAATGGGTTTGGCAAATCCTACAGCATCTTCCGCAGCACGGTTAATTTGCAAAACAGCTTTGTCTACCTGGTTACCCATTCCCAAACTGCGTAATGTATTTTCAATTTTGGCTGCATCGGGAGGCAAAAGCATTTTATAAAATTGGTTACCGAAAAAACCATCGGTTTTATTCAGGTTCAATACAGCGGAAGTTACACCTTGCGCCAACGCTTCTTTTACACCCAGGCCGGCCTCAGTTTCCGTTACACCGCCAACACTCATTGGCAGGGTCTTTAATACTTCGCAGCCCGAAAGGAGTAATGCAATTACCGGAACGGCTATTAATTTTCTCATGTTTATTTTTATTGTTTATTATTTACTTCCAAAAACTTTTTTCAATAATTCAGATGTCCTTGCAGCGGGGTTTTGCCTGATATTGGCTTCCTCAATCGCAATCCTGTCAAACAAAGCAAAGATTGCTTTCTCCGTTACATAATCAGACAGGTCAGGGTTTGCTTTCTTCATCGTAGTGGGCAAACTGTTATATTTTGTTACTGCATCGCCGTAATATTTTGTGGCATTTGTTTTTTGCAATGATGAATCGATAACCGGTTTAAATGCCAGCTTCAATTTGGCTGTAGTTTTTGATTTAAAATATTCGGTAGCGGCATTTTTTTCTCCTTTTATTAGTTTCAATGCATCGGTAATCGTCATTTGATTTATGGCATCTACAAAAATAGGAGTGGCGAACCCGGCTGCATCTTCGGCGCCGCGATTAATTTGTACAATGGCATCGTCTACCATTTTACCCAAACCGATACTGCGCAAAGTCTTTTCCATTTTTTGCGCTTCGGGAGGCAGCAACACTTTATAGATTTCATTACCAAGAAACCCGTCTTTTTTATTTAAAAAACCAACAGCAGAACTGATGCCCTTACTCAATGCCTCTTTTATACCGCCGCCTGCCTCTTCTTCGGATATGCCGCCGGTCTTTTTGCCAATAGCATTTTTAGCCTTATCAAGAATAGACTGAGACTGAACCGTAAGAAATAAGGAAGAGAAAATAAACAGAGCAAGAATTTTTTTCATAGATATTTTTTTATTATTAATTATCATTTGTTTGTCATCGTTCCTGCTATCCACAGGAACCTGCGGACTATCATCTGTATGTCGTCATTGATCCCGAGTAAGATTTGTGTGCTGCATCGGGACACACTTCGTCTGCATATCAACTCTGAGCATATAGGAAACGTCTTACCGGGCTTTTTATTATAGCTTTCCGATCCGCTTTTCATCTTTCTTTACAACTAAAATCACGCCAAGCACAACTTACGCTATTTCGATTTACTTTTGCTGCTCAAATAAAGACTATGCACTTATCAGAACAGGAAATTTTACGTAGGGAAAAACTAAAAGAACTGCTGCAATTGGGTATCGACCCTTACCCGGCGGCGCTCTACCCGGTTTCGCATTATTCCGAAGATATTAAAGCCGCTTATACTGACGAAAAGAAAGACGAGTTTAGCAAGGTTACCGTTGCAGGCCGTGTAATGAGTATTAATGATAAAGGCAAAGTTTGTTTTGTTAAAATTCAGGATGCAAAAGGGCTGATTCAATTATACATCCGTAAAGATGATATATGCCCCGGTGAAGACAAAATTATTTTTGATAAAGTAATAAAACATTTACTCGATCTTGGTGATATCATCGGCGTTACCGGTTTTGTTTTTATTACCAAAACCGGCGAAACATCTATTCATGCGCAATCGTTCACTCTTCTTACCAAATCGTTAAAACCATTACCGGTAGTAAAAAGAGATGAAGAAGGAAATGTATTTGATGCGGTTACGGATCCTGAATTTAAATACCGTCAGCGCTACGCCGATTTAATTGTTAGCCCTGAAGTAAAAGAAGTATTTGTAAAACGTACCAAGATGATTAATTCCATCCGTCAGTTTTTAAACGAACGCGGCGCATTGGAAGTGGATACACCGGTATTGCAAAGTATTCCGGGTGGTGCGGCAGCAAGACCTTTTACTACCCACCATAATGCGCTTGATGTTCCGTTTTATTTACGCATCGCCAATGAGCTGTATTTAAAAAGATTGATTGTCGGCGGCTTTGATTGGGTTTATGAGTTCAGTCGCAATTTTCGTAACGAAGGTATGGACCGTACACACAACCCCGAGTTTACCATACTGGAATTTTATACTGCGTATAAAGATTATTTCTGGATGATGGAAACAACGGAGCAACTGTTGGAAAAAGCCGCACTGGATGTTTGCAATACAACGGAAGTAACCGTAGGTGATAAAAAAATTTCTTTTAAAGCGCCTTTTAAACGCATCAGTATTTTTGGCGCTATAAAAGAACATACCGGTATTGATGTAAGTGAAATGAATGAAGAGGGATTAAGAGATGTATGCAAGCAATTAAATATTCATACCGATGCAAGTATGGGGAAAGGAAAATTGATAGATGAAATTTTTGGAGCTAAGTGTGAGAAAAATTATATACAACCTACGTTTATTATTGATTACCCGGTTGAAATGAGTCCGCTGACGAAGAAGCATCGCAGTCAACCCGGGCTGGTAGAACGTTTTGAATTAATGATTAACGGAAAAGAAGTAGCCAATGCCTATACAGAACTAAATGACCCGATTGATCAACGTGCAAGGTTTGAAGAACAGGTAGAGCTAATGAAACGCGGCGATGATGAAGCCATGTTTATTGATTATGATTTTTTACGTGCATTGGAATACGGCATGCCACCCACATCGGGTATCGGCTTTGGTATCGACAGGCTTTGTATGCTGCTTACCAATCAGCCGTCGATACAGGACGTACTATTGTTTCCGCAAATGCGGCCGGAGAATTTTTAAAGAGAACTAATATGCCGGAAATATTTGAATATCTTTCTTATATCATTCGTTTTTATAGTAACGACCATTTGCCGATTCATGTGCATGTACAAATCAAGGAAAGAGAAAGCAAAGCTGAATTCTTGTTCTTAGAAGAAGAGGTAAAAATTCTTTTTAAAAAAGTCAAAGGAAAATGACCCTTAACTCTTGCAGAAGCAAGAGAAATTTCTGTATTTTTAAAAGTAATATTAAAGAAATTATCGAAAAATGGAACAGCGTATTCATTCTGCATCAAAAAGTAGACTGCAGAAAGGTAAAAACAAAAATAAAGCGGACGAAAAAGTAGCCGTAACATCAGCCGTATATCTTAACGATTTTGAAGTTCTGCTTCACTTTACTAACGGGGAGCAGCGTATTGTAAACTTCCTTCCTTTGTTTTCAAAACTATCCGGCGCATATATTAAATATAGCCTTCCTGAAAACTTTAAAAAAATTTATTGTAAAAAACGGAAATATTTATTGGGGCAAAAATGAAGATGTAATTTTTCCTGTTGCTGATTTTTATGCAAGCCGCTTTTCTAAAAAACCCAAAGAGGAAATTCTTTATGTAATTTAAACCTCCTCATGAACCCGCTTCTTTAATTCGTTTCACAAAAACAAGCTTGAAATAAAGAATATCAGAAATAGTATTTCTTTCCAAAAAAACAGCAAACCTTCTCCGGCAAGGAGTTTTTTCATGCACAGTTTATAAACAGCCCTAAGCTTAATGTTGCGCCAATCAAAAAATTATCGTAGGTTTCCTTAAACAAAACCAATTAAAATTATGAAAGCATTTATTCCTTCCAAAGTAGCGGAGATTATTTTCGCACTTATTATCGGTTATTTCGGCGTAATGCATTTTCAAAATGCAGGCATGATGAAAGGCATGGTACCGTCCTACATGCCCGGCGGAGGAGAAATATGGGTGTATATAACCGGCGGCGCTCTTGTGCTGGCAGCTATCGCCATTATAATCGGTATGCAAAAAACATTGGCCTGTTATTTATTGGCAGCGCTGATGCTGGTATTTGTGGTAATGCTTCATCTTAAAAATTTTGATGCGAACCCGGGCGGTATGCTGAAAGACACTGCTATTGCTATGGCGGCTATTTTAATTGGCAACGGCTCAAAAGGGTAGATAATTTTTTTAAAAATAGAAAGAGGTGATTTCAAAAATGAAGTCGCCTCTTTTCCTGTATATACTTTTTATACCCTATTTACTTCTAACTCATTGATCATACAATATACTAAACCGCCTTTTTCTTTTTCAAACTGCTTTTGGCTGTAAGGTAATCCAGGAAATAAATGACCCTTACAGAAAAACTATTTGCCTGCGGTCCGTTGATCGTTTTATCAAAATTATTAAAGTAATTTTTTTCGAATTCCCTGTTGAATGATTCCGAAATGTCTTTCCATACAATATTGATAAAACTGCCCTGTGCAAATTGCCATGTATATACCAAGTCAGTACTCAGGAAATTATAATTTTGATTTACATTTTCTGTAAAAGGAACGGACGGGGCTGATAGTTTGCCGTATAAATCCAATTCATAAAATTGTTTGGGCGCCACTTTGCTCCAGTAATGTCTTGCACGCAATGTAATACCCATCTTATTAGTAAAACTGTATTTTAAATTCATAATATTTTCTACAGTTCGTAAATCTCTTCTCGAAAAAATTATCGTGTCTTCTGTCGGCCGGCCCGTAGCAGAATATTTTATTGCCGCCCATCCGGCGCTGTTTTCATGAAACTCTAATCCCAAAGAATGCTCGACGGAAAACTTGCTGTTGAAACGCACTTTCCCGTTTAATGTCGGGGTGATGCTTTTTCTTTTAAAAATATTGCCTGTACCGGCAAACACCTCGCCACCCCAAGAAAATTTTTTAGCTTCATTACTGCCCCAAAATAATCCCATATTAACTCTGCCCTTGTCCTGAAAAACCCGGCCTGCAACTCTTGATTCATAAAAATCATTATTATTATATCTCCAGTTAAAGGCGGCTCCTAAAAACCAAAGCTTTTTTGTTTGACCGTTCATATTCACATTACCGCCGCCGTTCTGGTATATCATTTCTTTTCTGTCCAATACATCCAAAGGTGTAACCAAGCGACTGTAAAATGTATTAAAGTTTAAGCGAAGCCGGTTAAACCACTTCCTCGGTTTTATCCAGCTATAACCCATGTAAATACCCTGATCCATGGTATTGTTATTGGTAAAGTATCCTAAATCACTTTTATCGTATTTAGCATCATACAATTCCTGCCATATATTAAAATTGAATTTGCCGCTGGTTTTACCAAAGTAAACCGAGTGTGAGTAACCTAATGTATTTTTATCATTCTTACCCAACACATCACTTACACTTACACTTCCGCCCACATTCCATTTATTTTTCTTATCGTTAAGATCAAATAAAAAAGCGCTTACATTAGCATCATAATCCTTGCCCGAACGCCACACATTGGTATTTACAAACGAAACGCTGCTGTTATATTTCATGGTTTGATCCAGTACAAAGACATTATAGTTGGTAAGCGGGTCCGTTTCAATCTTGCGTTGTTCTTTATTATTATAATTTTCTATCAGTGCATATTGCGGTTTTGTTATGGCATTTAATACACCGATACCTAAGCCCTTCTGCGTTCGGCCGCTTATTTTAGAAGCATTTACTAATTTACTTTGTTGCGGGTTTTTTATTACTGATTCGTTACCGTTTATTTGATAATCTACATCGCCGTAATGAATAGGTTCGCCACCGATACGACGGCTGTAAAATAAATTTCCTTTATTAAATAATTCTGTTCCTTCTGTAAAAAATGTTCTGTATTCATCAAACTTTACTTCGAAAGGTGTAAGATTTAATACACGCCTGTCGCTTTGTACCTGGCCAAAATCAGGTATCAATGTCATGTCCAATGTAAATGCCTGGTTCAAACCAAACTTTACATCCATACCGCCATTTACCTGCGTATTCCAGTTTTTTAAATCAGTTTGATTATATGGATAATGATTGGCATAGGTAGAGAAATATGGAGAAAACTGTAATCGCAACGGCGGTTTAATATTCGTTAAACCGGTCAGCATTCCTTCCTGTGTAAGAAAACCATTTACCGTAGGGTCAATTGATTGCCAAAAAAGTTGATGACCGCTTTTTTGCCTGCGACGTACAATATTCAATCCCCAATCCTGCACTTCTTTTTTACCAAATCGTATGGCGGAATATGGTAAAAATATTTCGAAGCTCCATCCGTCATTATGAATTTTTGCACCGCTTTGCCACACTGCGTTCCAACTAAAATCTTCGCTGTTGCCATTGGGGTTAGGCGCCTGTTTGGCATCCATTTGTTCGCCAAGCGGCGTCACAAAATATTCAAAGCCGTTTATCTTATCGTTGTATGTGTCGAATATAATGCCGACAAAATCATTATTGCCAAATCCATCACGGCCAATCAATTCTGAAGCAATACTGTCTTTTGTTATTTCATGAAAATAACCGCCGATATAAATGCCTTCATTATTATATAAAAAATATACTTCGCTTCTGTTATCATGACTTTCAGGCGTAAAAGGTGTGGGACGCAAAGCAACAAACTTATCAGCAACCTGTGTTGTTTTCCATTCGGGTTCATTCAACAGGCCGTCTACCTTTAATGATTTTGCAATACGCAGTGCGGAAATTTTTTTCTTTTCTATGGTTTGGCTAAAAGTAATGCATGACAGCAGCAGGCAGAAGCACAGCGCTTTTAGTTTCAGGAAATTCATGGTTATTCTTTTTGGTTTTGATCAGGCATTATTTATTGTAAATAATGCCGGTACGAAATTAAACGTACATTTTGCAGTAATGTTACCGCCTGTCAAAACAAAAAAGCTTTAGGGTTTTATTAACAGGATGTTTTAAACAAATAAATCATTATATAATTTACCGCCGGGTACTACCGAATATTTACTTAAATCCGTAAAACCTTCCGCAGCTAAAACCGCTTCATCAATAAATAAATTGCCGGTACATTCCGCAGCGGGCTTTTGTAAAATATAATACGCAGCATCAGCCAGTATATCCGTAGTACGGCTCATATTAATCAATGCATCACCGCCCAATAAATTTTTTACCGCCGCCGTAGCAATAGTTGTCTGCGGCCAAAGTGCATTCGCTGCTATATTATCTTTTTTAAATTCGGCCGCCCAGCCAATCGTCATCATACTCATGTTATATTTTGTAAGGGTATAAGCTACATGCCCGGCAAACCATTTCGGATCCATATTCAGCGGAGGCGATAGTGTAAGTATGTGTGCGTTGGATGATTTTCTTAAATGCGGAATGCAAGCCTGTGTTACCATAAAAGTTCCGCGTACATTAATGCTGTGCATTAAATCAAATCTTTTGGGATCTGTTTTTTCAGTTGTTGTTAATGATATTGCTGAAGCATTATTAATTAATATATCAATACCGCCGAATGTTTGTACGGTTTTTTCTACAGCAGCAGCTATTTGGTCCTCAAATCGTATATCGCACTGAACGGCCAGTGCCTTGCCACCGGCTTTTTCTATTTCTTCGGCTGCAGAAAATATGGTACCGCCCAGTTTAGGATTCTCCTCTACGCTTTTTGCTACTACTACTATATTGGCTCCTTCTCTTGCCAGTTTCAGCGCCATCGATTTACCAATACCGCGGCTGGCACCCGTTATAAATACCGTTTTGTTTAAAAATGACATGGTTTAAAATGTTTAAAAGTGAAGATAAGGAAAGCCGATTCAATTACAGTAAAAACCCCGTCAATCAGTACCAATACTCAAATTACGGTATTTACTACACCCAAAAAATCAGCAAGTTTCCCTCTTTTTTGGTGGCAGATAAATATGCATTTTTGTATCAGAAGTTGATTGATAGATAACAGGCATATCCAATATCCGAAATTCGAAAAAAACCGTCCGAAAAAAAGACTGATCCAAATCTTTGAAAAGCTAAACCTAAAACCTGTTTCGGTCAACTTCTATTTTTTAAAAAATTGTACGTATACAATAAAAGTTCTAATCCCTAATGAAAAACAGACCTCGCAAGAGGATGCTAACCGCAAAATGAAACACACCGATTAAGTTCCTGATTTAAGAAATAAAAAAATCCCCGTTTGCAGCGGGGATTTTTTTTTATTACAATAACAATCTTTCATTATCAATATTCGGGCAATACCGGTTTGGTTTGCATAATCGTATCTATTTGTTCCATCACCTCGGTTGTCATTTTGGGCAATATAACAATTGCTTTCAGATTTTCCGTTAATTGTTCCTTTTTTGTAGCGCCCAATATTGCCGTTGTTACATTTATATTTTTTATACACCAGGCAATAGATAAAGTGGCTAAAGAAGTGCCTAATGTATCTGCCACAGTTTTCAGTTTTTTTATTTTATTTATCTTTTCCATGGCATAGGTCTTATCCTTCAGCCACTCAAAGCCCGGCACCGCCAATCTTGAATCATCGGGAATATCATTATTGTATTTACCCGTAAGCAAACCGCTGGCCAAGGGGCTCCAGATAGTGGTACCCAATCCAACTGTTTTAAAAATTTGCAAATACTCATTCTCCAGTTTATTCCGGTTGAATAAATTGTATTCAGGCTGTTCCATAGCGGGACCAATCAAGTTATTTTTAGCGGCAATCATATGTGCTTCCATTATTTCCTGCGCACTCCATTCGCTCGTGCCCCAGTATAAAATTTTCCCTTGTTCAATTAATGTATTCATGGTACGCACCACCTCTTCAATCGGCACTTTTTTATCGGGTCGGTGGCAGAAATACAAATCAAGATAGTCGGATTGCATACGAATCAATGCTTCGTGACAAGCTTCGGTAAGGTGTTTGCGGCTCAGGCCCGACTGGTTGGGTTTATTATTACCGCGCCAGCCAAAAAATGCTTTGGAAGAAATGGTATACGATGTTCTGTCCCAGTTTTTCTTTTTTAATACGCGACCCATCATTTTTTCACTTTCGCCCAGCGAGTATACTTCCGCATTATCAAAAAAATTAACGCCGTTATCGTAAGCAATGCCCATCAGTTCATCGGCCATGCCATCGTCTATTTGTTTATGAAAAGTAACCCAGCTGCCAAATGAAAGCACACTCAATTGCAAACCGGTTTTACCCATGTAGCGGTATTCCATATATTTTCTTTTAGTGTTTTAAAAAAATGAGAAGATAAAGTTAACATCATCTATCTATTGTAATCCAAAAACTACTTTTTTTATTACAAACTATAAATCCTAATTTACGATATATCGGTCTTTACTTACGGCTGTTATATAAAGCTTTCAGTATGCCGACCCTCCTGCTAAATCTATTGCATAAAGATATATTAACACATTATGAAACTATTCTGCTTTTTACCTGTAATGCTTTTTCTATTTGTTAATAGTCATAGCCAGGTAACTATGCAGGATTCCGCAAAGACTATTGGTAAAATATATTATACCTCCCGCACTTGGCGGGTGGACGGCAAACGTATCCCTGGCAAAATAGTTGTAGCAGAAATTTATAAAGTCCTGAAGCAGTTGTTTATTATAAAAAAGCAAAAACAAATCGTAATGTCAGTTACCTTTGCCTGGCAGGTAGCCTGACCGCATTAGCTATTGACGGAGCAAATCGACGCAATTACAGAGGTGGTCCAAAAAACTATAATGCCGTACTGCCAATAATTAGCGGAAGCTTATCCATAACCGGAATCATATTCATTCTTTCAGCAAGTAAAAATTTTAAAAAGGCAGTTGATGTAAGAAATGAATACTATCATTATTGAAAGCCGAAAAATTCTAAAAAGTATTAGCAGGAGCTACAAAAAAACCGGTAGGATCTTTTATTAATATATCAGATAGGTCTTGTTTGGCATCCAGTCCTTTGCCGCCGCGTATACGGTCGCCTTTTTTACGAATACGAACGGTGCTGTCGGTAAAAAATCGCTGCGTATTCTGATCCCACCAAAGCTCGGGGGCCCAAAGCGTATCGCCTTTTATATTAAATACCGTTACACTGTCTTTCAAAAAAACTTTATTCAGGTTTTCAAAATACTTTCCGTAACGGGCATCCAACTGACTTTCTATTTTTACACTGTCATTATAAAAATCTACATGCAGTGTTTTGGGAAATTCTACATACTGCGTATCGGAGGTAACCCTGTATAAAAGTGGTGCGGTTAATTTAGCTTTCATTACGCCCTGCTGGCTGAGATAAGTCTGCACATTGGTGGCTTCTTCTTTCAAGTCGTACTTTTTTAAATAATCATCAATGTCACGGGAGCTGTTCTCGCAAGCAGATAGAAGAAAGACGGAAATAAAAAATAAAAAAGTGCTTACTTTTCCTAAAGGAAATAGTTTACCTGAACGGTACACCGGCTTATCTGAAAAGTTATTATTGCGAAGGAAACGTTTAGTCATATTTCTTTTTGGCAAACCACAGGTCGCTTAAAGATACACCAACTGATAAACGGAACATATTTTCTTTCAATACGTTTTTATTATTACCCCTGTTAATATACTCAAATGCTACATTAATATTAGTGCCTTGGCCCTGCGCGGCACGGTTGAAGTTCGGAATTGGAAGTCCCATACCGAAAGTAGCGCCGAACAACGGAAGACTCTCTTTAACTTTTATATAATCTTGACCAATAAAAAATCCTGCGCGGTACGTTACATAACTCCAGTAGCTTGCCCGTTTGGCCGCCCCGATGCCCTGCCCGTAAGTATTAGGTCTGAACTGAAAGCCGGTGCGAATTTCCCAACTGTTCTGTACCGAATCTATACCGCCGTAAAAACGATATTCGCTCCATTTGCTTTGCAAATAATCTACACCAATTAACCAAGCAGATTTTCTTTTATTCTCCGCATCGGGTTGTTGTTCCAATACAAACCCTGCACCGTACGATGACGGGTAAATAATTTTTCCTTTTATATCTTTTATATCCGATACACTGTCCAATCTTACATCGCCGGTGGTGGCGTCACGTACAAAAGTTTCTCTTATTAAATCTCTTGATGCGTTCAGTTCCTGCTTCAGGTTACCAAATGCGCCTAATTGCAGTGTTGTATTATTCTTCAAATTAATTTTATACTGAAGGCCCGCATTAAAAAATAATTTATTAAATGAAGTAGTAGAAGTAATATTTCCGCTGTTGTACTCTATTGTATCATTTATCAATGCTCTTTTAGTGCTTGTTTCTTTTTTACCAAAAATATAACCCATGTTTATACCCGCACTCAGGTTTTTAATGGCGAAGCCGGTTCCTATGTTGGGTAAAAACGCACCGCCGGTACCGGCATATTCCGTAATGGCGCTGTCGATGGGTAAGTTTGTATTCGGGTCAAATAATCTTTCCAATTTTACCTGCCTGTAATTTTCTCTTGTCAACTGACGCAAACCAAAACTCATGCCCCAGTTTTTTCTGAGCGGTATACCCATTTGCAAGTAAGAAAACACCAGGTTATTAGATGCAAACTTCTCCGTGTTGTTCGGTTCGGTAAGCGAACGATTATTGTAATCAATACCAATATCCAGCAATACTCTGGAGTAAATTCTTTCCTTCGATTTTGCCTGTGAGATAGTATTGAAAGCAGAATAAGAAGCCGGGTTGCTGAAGTTAACGGATTGAAAATCGGTAAGCCCCGCACTAATGCCGCCCATACCGCGGTTTAAAATATTTGTGTTGGGTACTATATCGCCAAGCCCGTATCTTGAATATGGAGAATTATCCTGTGCTTTTGAAACAAAAGAGATTAAGATAAGCAGTACACCAATAGCCGGCTTTTTTATACCTAACACATTGATTTTCTTACGAGTTGTTAACTTCACTAATTGCATAAAGACCTTTAAATATTAATTCAGGGTCTGCAAATATCTTGTTTTTAAGGTGTGAAGCCAAATAGATAATATCGCCGCCGGTTAACAGCACGTTAAAGTTGTCCAGTTTGGCCTCATAATCAGCCACAAATCCTTCAATTTCCTTAGCCATTCCCATTACTACGCCCGATAATATATTGGTATCGGTATCGTAGCCAATCAGCGGTACATTCCAATGCGCTTTCACTACGGGCAGCTTAGCGGTATAGTAATTCAGCGCTTTAAGCCGCATTTCCAGTCCCGGCGATATGCCGCCGCCCATGAATTGGTGCCGGTTGTTTACATAATTATAAGTAATACAAGTGCCCAATCCTATTACCAAATTATTTTTACCCGGAAAATAATGAACAGCCGCCGAACACAGGGCCAGCCTGTCGGCACCGATGGTTTCGGGTTTACCAACCGGCGTGGTGATGGGCAGTTTCGATAAATGATTGAGTTTATGAAATCGGGTAGTATTAGTTAAGATATTTTCAAGTTCCGCATCATGATTAATAACGGAAGACAGAATAGATTTTTGCGGTTTGAATTTTTCTATCAACTGTTTTAATGCACCTGCGGGGTCATGATTCAATGTAATCGTTTCTTTAATAGCCGCATTATCAAATACAGCTACTTTCATTCTTGTATTGCCAAAATCGAGACAGAGCGTAATAGACATAAAACAAAAATAGGGATAAGGGGTGAGATGTTGAAGAGGGGTGAGTGATGGAAGTAAATGGGGAAGGTAAAGTATATAGGGTAAGTAAGTATATAAAGTGAATAGGTAAATAATGTAAATAGGGTTTATTCAAAGTTTAATAATTCACTGAGGGAGATTTCAAGACTTGCTGCAATTTTTTTAAGTGTGCAAATAGTGACATTAAGCTGGCCTCTTTCTATACGGCCAATTTGCTCTGCATAATTATCCATATCAATGCCTACATCAGCTTGCGTCAAGCCACGTTCTAACCGAAGCTTACGAATGTGCCGCCCCAGTTTCCCCAAAAAAACTTTGTCTTTTACATTTTGCACAAAGCAAAGGGGGCAAAAATTTTATTTGGAAGGAGAACATATATGTTCTATATTCAATTTCCATTTATTTATCACATACTTAAAAAAAGAATTTTATGAGAAAAAGAAAGTTTTTGAAACCAACATTATTTATTGCCTTGGTACTTGCAAGTTTATCTGTATTTGCAATTGCACAAGACAATGAATGCTCTCCTCCTACAACTTTTTGGGGAGAACGAAAATGCAGTATTGTCACAGAAAATGGTGACATTTATGTTACAACTTGTAAGTTCAGAATTTTTATAAGTTTTAGTTGTGAAACTGAGCAGGTAGTTACTTACTAAATCAACAATTACCCTTGCATAGCTTACTTATATAAATGCAAGGGTATTTATTTATATATTCCTTATTACAAAAATTAATCTTCAAAATTCGTACATATCTATTATGATAATCAAAGTACCTAATCAAATAATAAGTTCCCGCACTAACTTAAAGAAAGTAACTTTTCTTTTCTTACTCACATTTATTTGCGTAAAAATATTCTCGCAAGAAACTTTAACTATCAAGATACTCACCATCAGAAAAGAACCTATTGAGTATTGTTCGGTTGCTTGGGATAAGCAATTTGGAGTAGTTACTAATAAAGAAGGCATTGCAATACTACCTTTTAATAAAATGAGTGATTCAATCATCATCTCATCCGTAGGCTTTCAAAAAAAAATAGTATATAAAAACAGTTTAGCGGGTAAAAATTATGCTGAGGTTATTTTAGAAACCAGTACAGAAGAGATGCCGCCTGTGGTAGTCTGGTCAAATGGGAAAAATGAAGAATTTGGATTAACCGGTAAGAAAGAAGGCCCTTCTTATTTCATGAATAAGTATGGCAATAATTTACAGAACATTATATTAATAAGCGGTTATTCACTACCTGCAAGAGTTAACAAATTTGCTGTTTTCATTTCTCAAAAATCATCCCTAGTAACGCCTTTTCGAGTAAGGGCTTATGATATAGGAGCAGATGGCTTGCCCGGAAAAGATATAATATATCAGAATGTAATTGTAACAGATTATAAAAAAAATCGATGGTGTGTAGTTGATTTAAGTGACGTTTCTATTACACTAAGTTCAAATAAGTTTTTTATCGGTATCGAATGGCTTTCTACTGACAATGTAAGTCTTAATGGATTATGTATCGGAGAAGACGATCAATTAAAAACAAGTGTCACCTACGTTAAGTACGGTCAATCAAACTGGAAATATTTTATAAGAAAAATGGGAAAGAATATGTTGAATAGCATGATGAAAGTTGAGCTGAATTCAGCAACCAAAAAATAATTATGCGGGTATATTTATTGATATTAGTAATTTTAGAATTATATAGTTGCACGGGAAGTAACGGATCAAAAATTATCAAACAGTCGCAAGACACAACTGTGCTAAGACTAAAAACACTCCCGGATAGCCTACTGACCCGTATCATAATTGAGCCTTATATTTACCAATATGATACCGTTGAATACGGTGATAAGCTTAAAGGAAAGTTCTTAATAAAAAATATCGGGGCGGCAAATTTTAAAATGGAAAAATTGATAGCACGTTGCGACTGTACTGAATTGACAATAAATGACTCGATATTAACATCAGGTCAAGAGACATATTTAAACTTTGAAGTGAGTACAAAAAAACTTCAGCCCTCATATTTCAATGAAAGTGTGATTAGCCTCTTTGGCAATTTTAAGCCATATTCCCGAACTTTAAAAATAGAAGGTTATATTAAAGATTAAAAGCCTTTCAAAGATACCATCCTGCTCTGTGCCTTAGTAGTTCAAAACCCAAAACCCAAATCACAAACCAATACCACTTTCCGGTTTTTTCGAAAAACCATTTCTATCCGCGACAATCAATAATCCCAAACACAAAAAGAAAAGGCTGCCGACTTTATCCGTTTCTATTAAATCGCTTAAAAAATTTATCGTGAGCAGCATAACCAATATACTGCCGCAGGCTATCGCTATTTGTTTGTAAAAATTATCTTTCAGGGTATGATACAAATGCTGCGCATAAAACAACATGGCGCCCGCCAGTACCAAAAAAATAAGCAGACCCGGCAAACCCTGCTCTATTACCAACAATAAAAAATAATTATGCACCGTACTCCGGTCTTTATTATCACTTACCCAGGTTTTAAAAGCCGGTATGGTGTAGGGTTTATAATTATTATAAAAACTATTGGGGCCGTAACCGGTCAGCAAATGATCTTCCGTCATACGTACACCCGCTACCCAGCGGTAAAAACGTTCAGCGGTAGAAACATCTTTTAATTTATAGGTAGCAATTAAGTGTTCATTAAAATCTTTATGAAAAATAGTTGTAGTATAATCATGAGCAAAATCTAAATACCTGTCATCGGTTTTAATCCAAAACAGCGAAGCAATAACTATAACAATACTCAGTACATAAGCAGTCACTAATAATTTTCTTTTTATAAGCCAATAAGCCGATAAGCCCGTAAGCAATGCCAACCAGGCGCCTCTTGAAAAAGATAAAAACAAAGCAAACAAAATGATCCCGATTGAAATCAATAACCATTTCCTGTATTTTTCATTTAGCCGGTACATTGCTATTGCCACAGGTACAAAACAAACCAGCATGGCGGAGTAATTGACATGATTACGAAAGAAGGGGCTCAATGCATCATTAATAGTGGCAAATGTAAATCCGTATTGTGCATGACGAAAAATAGCTAAGACTACAAATGACAGCATAGAAACGAAAAATGCGATTACAACTCTTTGTATAGTTAGCCTGTTTGTAAAAAAAATAACCGGCGCCAATACAAAGGCCAATACATACCAACTCTTGGCCAATAAATATTTTAATGACATCAAGCTATCATCAGAAAAAATAACGGCGATAATAATCCATATTAAATGAATAGCTGTTAATAATAATAACGGATGCTTCCATTCTCTTAAAGCAATTAAATTACGATTGTAAACAAGTATCGTGATGGTTAAGCCGGCCACTAAGAGCATCAACGGCTCATCAGGCAAATCGGTACCCAACGATGGAGTAAAATTAAATTCGATGGACCAGGGCAATGAAACAATCAATAAGAAAAAAACGGAATAAGTATTTTGCCAAGCCCAATAAAAAAACAGAATTCCGAAAGGGATGGCGAACAACAAATATTCTTCGGCTAAAACGGCGGGCAACAGCGCTAATAAAAATATAGCTGCAAAAATCACAAACAGGTTGTTTGTTTTATATGTAGCCGCTGAAGCAATCACTTTACAACATTTCTTTTTTCTAAAACCAATGCAAGCAATAAGGCAAAGAGGAAACTAACAAAAGCGGTAACAACAACAGTGACTACCCGTTTGGGTTTATCGGCCCGTATGGCAGGCTTGGCTTTTTCTACCCATAATAAAACTTCGGGGTTGGCGGTTACCATCATATCATATTGTGTAATCAGTTTTTGATATTGCTCATACTGGTTCAATAAAACTTTTTGTCTTGCGCTGTACACATCCGCACTGCCGGCAAGCATACTTGCGGTACTTAAAAAAAGATTAATGCTGTCAATCGCCAATTTTATTCTTTCTGCCGAAATTTTTAAGCCTCTCAGCACATTTTTATTGTTCTCGCTTTGCAATACGCCGTGAAATTTTTGCAGGTTTTCCATAATGGCATTAGCCATAGACGCAGCCATCTCCTTATTACCGTCCCATACTTTTACTTTCAATTCACCGTAATCACTTTTCATTACTTTACTCCGCTCTTTTAATTGCCAAATCGCTTTTTGTTTAGCATTCATATCGGTAGCGGGAAATTGATAATGATTGATCAAACTAAATTTATCGATAACCGCACTGTAGATGGTATCTAATTGCGCCGTGCCGATTATTTTATCAAGATCATCGGGCACGCCAAAGTCGGAATACAGCGCTTGTATATTTTCATCAAATATTCTTGACTTATCCGTATTAAAAGAAGAAGAAGGAAGCGCCGTAGCCACCGAGAGATACAGCCTTCCTTTCAGCATTACTATTGTACCGGCTATCAGTACCGATAACAAAACAAACAAAAGCATTTGTTTCCACCGGTTATTTATCAATAAAAAAATATCAGGCATCAGGATCAGTTTTATTTTCTTTATTTAAAAATGTATTGGCAATTGCTTTCAGGTTCAATAACCCCGATAAAAACATAGTGATTAAAACAAGAATGGCGGCTGCAAACAACAGCAGCCATAATATTTATATCCACTGATTTACCTGCCATACAAAGTTGTTACCACCAATGCGCCTGTAAAAATATAGATTAACAACGAGCGGTAATGCAGGTTGATATTTAATTTTTCTTTTGCATAAACTAATAAAGCGATACCGCAGCTAAACTGGCTTACAAAAGCAGCAATACTGCAGCCCATAGCACCCAGGCTGCGGAATTAAAACAAGATTGAGAATAATATTGGTAATAACAGCCAGCAGTGTAAGAATACAAAATGAAATGATATGACCCGTTGCGGTTAACAAGGTGCCGTATACCTGTATCAGCGAGTAACCAATGAATGACATCATACAAAAGCGCATTATATCTACCGCTCTTTCATCATATATATTATACAATTTTTGTTGAAGCATGGGTGCCAACGCAAAAACAACGCAAACCAAACTCGCTGCGAATACCATGAGCAAATGACGGCTTTGCAAAACGGCAGTTTCTGTTTCAGCATTTTTTCTTTCGCTCCAAAGTTTTGCTATATAAGGAAGCAGGAAGGAAGCCAACAGGTAACCCGCAATATTGGCCGCATCCAATAAACGATACGCGCCTGCATATATACCCGTCTCATAAGCCCCGTTGGGATGCAGTTGCTCTAATAAAAAACCATCCAGCCGGCTGTGCATGCTCATCAATATAACTATGGCTGCATAAGGCAATGCGGCCAACAGTAATTTACGATTGAGAACTTGTTTTAACGAGAAGGACAAGATTGTTTTCTTTTTAAAAACAACCGCGGCAACAACCGCCACGGCTATTGCCGTACAAATAACCTGGCACCATAAAAAAATACTGATATTTATCCTTCCGAAAACAGAAGGAACAAATAAAAAAGCGCCGCAAAGAATTATCATCAATGTTTTGTCAAGTACGGAGAGCCAAGCATCGGCAGAAAAATTTTGGCGAGCCGTTACTATGCCGCGTAAAAAAATAAACAGCGATGTAAGTACCTGTATCAATAATACGGGCCACTAACAAATGCCAATGACTGATACCGGCTATAGCAGCCGTAATTATTACGGCAATTATATAAACGGCTGCAAAAAATAATTTCAGTAATAAAAGATTGCCGATATTTTCTTGATAAAATTTTTGACCCGCGGCCAACTGCCGGTTTAAAAATGCAGTAAGACCCCAATCCAATAAAAAACTAAATACAATTGAAAGACTTAATAATGAAAAATAAACGCCGTATATTTCGGTACCTACTTCGTTTTGTACCCGGCGGTCTATTCCAAAAATCCATATAGGTTTTATTACTCCGTTAAGAAATAATAATAAACCAAGTGATGAATAGAATTTTTTAGAAGATGCAGGCATTAATTAATTATTTGTTTTGACCTCACCCCCAACCCCCGTCCGCACCGGTCATCCGGGCGGGCCTCTCCAATGGAGAGGGGGGGGCAGCGTCCTCTCCATTGAATCCTCAATTAATTTATTACTCTTGCATTACGACTGAAACTTTCGTCCAGTGAAATAAATGTTTCGGTACGTTCAATGCCTTTTATTTTTTGCAACTCATCGTGCAATACAAACCGCAGTTGGTTTATATCCTTACAAACTATTTCGGCAAACATGCTGTAATTACCGGTGGTGTAGTTCAGGCGTACAATCTCCGGTATTTTTTGCAGCTCCTTAGCTACAGAATCGTACAATGAGCTTTCTTTTAAATAAATTCCGATAAAAGCAATTACATCATACCCGATTTGTTTGAGGTCTACATTCATTTTATTACCTTTAACCACGCCTGCCTCCTGGAGTTTTTTAATGCGCACATGAATGGTACCCCCTGAAACGAATAATTTTTTACCCAAATCGGCATAGGATATTTCAGCCGTTTCCATCATGTGCTGAATGATCTGCAGATCCAGTTTGTCGAGATTTAATTTAGCAGCCATTTTTAAAATTGTTTTTTGAATAAATTCAATATATATGCGAATATTTGAATGATTTCTATACTTTCAAAATTTATTTTGAAATATTTGGAATGAAATGGTCATTTCCTTTACTTTTGTTCTATCAAGTTCTTCATCGCAGGTTTAAGTAACATATTAATCGGCGATACACACTGTGGGGTGATGAAATTTTTGGCAGACATGCCCCCTTGTCTCGGGGGTGAGGACAACAGGATAAACGCAGCATAGAGCCGTGTTAGTAGCAATACTAATACGACCGGGGTCGACCACCGAACTTTGTACTGTAGCTAACTGCCTCGTGGAGGTTCGATCCCTCCCCCTACAGCTTTTAAAGCCTTTGTTGAGAAACAAAGGCTTTGCTATTTTAAGTATAACTGATTTCGTGCCCCGATTTTGATCGGGGCTTCTACAGCAAACTGACTTCGTGCCCCGATTACATTGGAGCCCCTACAACATTAATCATGTTTTAGTTTAATTGGCCTTGCTTTTTTAAGTGAGGCTTTTTTGTTTCGCTCAGAAATTCTTTTAGCAGCGAGTGATTGTTTCCGTTTTTGAAGTCACGAATTGTGACTTCAAAATGTCCCATTCCTTTTTAATCAATATCTATTTAGCTCTTAGCCAACAATAATCACACCCGCCACTTATTGAAACGCGGATGATATTCCTATCGGAGCCTTTTGTTTTTAAAAGTCCTTATTTCTTAAACCCAATCCTTTCCCTTTTCTTCCAATTTTCTTTTACCGCCAATTCATCCTGCTTTTTATCAAGCAGGTTTTCTAAGGCATCGTAAATAGCCGAGAGTTGTGTATCATATTCTCTTAATCGGGTTTGCATTTCTTTTCGCAAATCATTTATTTGTTCAAACAAATCTTTGTGGCTGTTGGCAAAATGCCGCATGGCGGTAAATGCACGTACTATGGCAATATTCATGTCGATTGCTTTATCGGAGTTTAGTACTGAAGCCAGCATGGTAACGCCATGCTCCGTAAATGCAAAAGGCATATACCTCGTACCGCCCCGTTTTGAGGTGCTAAAATTGCACCTCAAAGTTTCAAACTCATTTTTAGTAAGTTCAAACATAAAATCCATCGGGAATTTTCTCAGGTTTTGCCTCACTGCCCGTTTTAAATACTTTGTTTCCGTCTGGTACAGCTCAGCCAAATCAAAATCCAGCATCACTTTTTGCCCTCTTATTTCAAATATTTTGTTATGTATTACTTGTAAGCTCATTGCAGGGGTTTAGTGTATTGGTAATAATTACTCTTTGAAAATTTAAGTCAAAGCCGCTAAGCTTCTCATCAGTCTTTGGAAAGATAAAAAGTCTTTATGAATACTTGAATAAGTGAAAAACTTGGATTTATGGGGAGTAGAATCTATTTTGTGGTTATGAACTATTTTATCCGAATATTTCTTGTGCTGTTTTCTACTTTTATTCTCAAAGATGCTTTTACCCAAGTTATTTATGATAAGTGTGTTAGTAAGCAGTATGAAAACTTATTTAAGAAATTGCCGAAAGAAGATCAAAGAAAGATGGTTAAATGGGAAAAAGATACATTAAACCAAAGCGGGTTTGTAATTATTACAGAGGGCAAAACTGATACATTAAACAAAAGAGAAAGTAAACCTGCGTTTAGCGAAATAACTCTCATTGACATTGACCCTAAAACTAATAAGCCAATAACTGTAAAGACAAGGAAAGCTGCAAATGACAACGATTATTCTTATTCTTTTTGTAATCAAAGTTTCAGAAATGATACTTTGGTTATTCAAATTGGAGGCCCTTTTTGGCAGCAGACCATAACACATTTGATTTTTAAAAACAGTTTAAAAACTTTTCATAATGAATATTTAAAGCGGGACGTAATTTTAAAGGCGGATATTAATGATAGCTTGACAAACAACCTGACAATCCCTGTAAAGACCATAAAATTTACCTTAAGCGACAACGTTTTTAAAGTCAGGAAAATAATTTTCGGTTCTGCTGAAATTATAACAAGCCCGTATTTTAAAAAAGACCTTGGGGAAGAAAACTATTTTTATAATTTGCAAACGAAAATGAAATATTACTTTAAATTTCGAGTAACAAAAAATATTTTACAGCAGTAGAGTAACAATCACTCCTTTTTAAATACCGTCAATTCATAACGTTTCGATAAAAATCATAAAACAAACATGCTAAAACTATTCCCTGCCCTTATTATTTGCTTTACACTTTACTCCTGCAAAACCTTACAGATAGCGGAGTCGAAAAAAGATATTACAGACTTAGGTATAAGCTGGGAATTAGCTAAAAAAGTTAATCCCGTTTATAAAGAAAGAATTGATTCGGTTTTTGAAGCTGTTATGAATCGGTTTAACAGCGAAAAACATTCTTTTTCTGTTCATAGGCAGTTACCGTTTGAACAAAATTTTATTGTATTCCGTTTTGAAAACGGAAGGTTTGTGAGTAAAGGCGGACGAATTGCGGGCTATGTTATTTCGGGTTTAGGTTTGCTTGCGGCTCCTGTTGCTGTACTGATTGCAACCGAAGGAGCATTCTTTGCTGCCTTTTATTATTTCCCGATGGACAAATTAGGTATTGTTGCCACCTTGTCGCCTGCGTTGTCTGATAAAAAAACCATACCTAAACCCTTGATGGTAGAAACCGGGGCGATGTTTTCTAACAAAACAAAAAGAATGAATAAAATGGGCAGGAAATTAGAGCAAACAATATATAAGATGCTGCTTAAATTAGATAAACAACTATTGACGAAAAAGTAAAGGCTGCGTTTTTTCTCTTCCTATCAATCTGCTTTTCCCTTTTTTCGAGAGTTGTCGAACCTTAACAACATTTGAAAAAGAGGAGCTTCATTTTTCAGATGCGGCTCCTCTTTTTTATCATTACCGTCAATACAATTTAGTCTTTTATATCACCTCTTTCATTGTCTTCTCTTTCTCTTTCGTAAACCGCTATTTTTATTTTCCATTCGAGCATTTCATATTCCATCAGTAATTCAATTTTAAGTTTGCCCATCAATTCATCTTTGGCGCCTGATTCAAAAATAACGGCGGTAAATTTCTTTTCGTCGGAAGGACTTTCGTACGCACCGGTAAAATGATAGGCCTGCTGACCAATTTTAACCGTCATATTTTGCAACTGGCTAAAACAAGTTTTGAATTTTTTTGCAGCCGCGTCAAAATCATCGGTGGCAAAAAGTTTAGCTTGCCAACTGTAATGATTCTGTTTTTTAGAAGTATATTCCGTTACAATACATTCCTCCGCATCCTTCAACTTTACGGTAGATTCGTAATCAGTCGATTGAGGGTTTTGGATGATTAACTCCCCGGTGATATTCTGAAAATGATTAGGGTAATCTTTTACAACTTTTGCCAGTTCATTACTAATACCGTTGTTTGCAGCAGGCAGTCGCAGTTGGCCTGATACAGAAAAAATACTAAGCATTAAGCAAGCGGAAATAACCGCATGGCTGAAGATTTGTTTCATGAGTTTGGATAAATTTTGGGTTAGTAAAATGCGAATATCAACATTTTTATGGGTTTATTCACACTTTTCTCACATTTTTTTCGTTTCTTTAGCGTCATAAAAACATCCGAATTATGAAAAGCAAAGCAATTCACCATGTACACGAGGAGGCGAAAATTTACAAAAATTATTATCGCCCGTCCCTAAATTTAGTGCGGTTTGTAAAATCTATTATGGCTGTTCTTATTTCCGGTTCTTCGCCTGCTACTCACGGGCAAAGCTATATCCGCAGAAAATAACACCCCTTATTTTACCAACTTATGCCGATGTGATATCCGTAATAGTCTCCCGAAAAATCGTAAAACTAAACGGCTATCCGATGGGCATTTACCACTGTAAATTTTTTAAAATATTAGCATATTTTAAAAATCACATTGGTATAACATAACAAAGCCGATGCGTTTTTAATGCACCGGCTTTGTTTATTTCTTTTTGTTTTAACCCGAAATGCGCATATCCCGCATGCCCCGTTGTATTTGTCTCGGCATTGGCGGCATTCCCGGTTGCTGATTTTTACTGCCGCCTTTGTTCAGGTTAAACATAAGACTCAACAGGAAGTAACGACGCAGTACATTACTGCGGGTATCTTCTATAAAATTATCGCCGGTAGTACGATTGATACTTTGGTTTTGATTGAGTATATCAAATACGGATAATTTCAATTCAATATTTTTCTTTTTGGCAAACTGTTTTGCTACGGACCCGTTCCACATCGGTATGCTTTGGTTAAATCCTTCGCCCCGCCCTGTATTGATGAAATAATCAAAGTCGCTCGATAAAACTATATTGTTTTTAAACGTATAGGCCGCATCTACAGAATAAGTCTGAGTAAAATAATCCGTATTTAAATTGCTTTGCAAACTGTAGTTTACTTTATTATACAAAACCGTTGCATTAATACCGAGGTCAAATTTTTCTTTTAATGCTATATTAGTTCCCGCAGTTTGCGAAAGTAAAAATGTATTGGTGATATTTTTTGCTTTGTAAACCAAACTTACACCGCGTATCGAGGAAAGCGTAGTGGTAAGATTTACATTACTGCCTTTTAATTTTTTATTTTTTATAGGGATACCCATACTGTAAAATGCGGTAGCATTGTAAGCCCCGTTCAAGTTTACGGGTTTTGTCAGCTGTACCGTTCTGCTTATCGAATCAATGCTGTTTACAATTTTATTGGATGTTTGATTTACTATTACACCAACAGCGTAATATTTAAACGTAAGAAAATTAAATGTATTAAAATTTACATTCAGGTTATTGGTAAACTCCTGTTTCAGCGCCGGGTTACCGGTACTTACCTGCAGCGGGTTACTTACATCCAATACATCCTGCAATTGATTAACCGACGGAGCATTGGTACGTCCCCGATAATTGATACGCAGGTTTTTTGTTCTTGAAAAAGTGTAATTAAAATTGGCCGAAGGGAATAAGTTCACAAAATTTTGTTTAATCGTTGTATCCTTCAGTACAGGAAATTTGCGAATGCTGTGACTGCTCAGTTCAGCGAACTGTGCCGCCAAACCAAACTGGTAATTATATTTTTTCTCCTGTATACGAAAATTAGCGCCGGCACGATGCGATGTAAAACCGTTTTCGAATAAATTGGTCTGCTGCGCATTTTCTAAATCATATTTACCCGAGCTTGTATTAAAATTAAAAGCTTTCCTGTCCGAAGTATTTTGATTGCTGGTAAAGGCGTAGTTTATTTCTACTAATTTATTTTTTCCTACGGGTTCAGTGTACGAGGTGCTGATTACATTATTATGTCCGCGGGTTTTTTGTTTGTTTTGCAAATTTTGGTCGCGTACAAACAATACATCGCCGGTAGATTTGTAACTTGTAAAAGGCGCCAGGCTAAAACCTTCGCCGTCGCTGTTGTTAACGGCATTCGTCCAGCCCAATGTAAATGTGCGTCCTGTTTTATTCAGCTTACGACGGTACAAAATATTATTATTAATATTATAGCCATCGCGTTCGTTGGTATTCCTGTTTTTAGATGTAAGCGCCAAATAACTTTGCGACAGGCCGTTTATGGATTGTATAAATGAAGTGTCTTCATTTACAGTTTCCGAATGTTGCAGTGTAACCGAAGGGGTGTACAAAATAGAATTGAGTGAATCTATTTTATATTCAATTCGATAATTAAACCGCAGGTTTTGATTACGGCTGTCACGTTGCTCAGTTATATTTTGAATGGCTGTAGAGTCATCGGGAAATAAAGTTTGACGAAGCCTGTCCTGTCTTAGTTCATTATCAGTTTGCGATACAAATACACTTCCGGTCGTGCTGATTTTCGGGCCCCACACATCGCGATAGTTAAGACCTGCTGATAATGATTTAGCAATACCGCTGCCCGAACTGCCCAACCCGAATGCACTCATGGCACCGCCACCACCACTTCCGCCACCAGTTCTTGTGCCGCCAAGCATTTGCATTCCGCCACCACCGCCACCAAAACCACCACCACCGCTTCCACCACCCATTGCACCAAAACCTCCCATCATACTTACTACATCCGAAAAAGAAAATCCTTGTTTATTTATATTATTCGCCGCGCCGATAAATGATACCTGTCGGTCGCCATTAAAACGATTGAAACTCAAATTGGCATCATACCTTCCGTCGGTGCCTGCGCCAACGGTTGATTTACCAAAATATCCATTCTTTTTATCTTTCTTTAACTTAATATTTACCGCCTTTGTTTTACTGCCGTCATCAATTTTTGTAAATCGTGCCTGCTCGCTCATATCATCATACACTTGTATGCTCTCCACCATATCAGCGGTCAAATTTTTTGTAGCCAATTTTGGATCGGTACCAAAAAACTCTTTGCCGTCCACATATACTTTCTGTACCTGTTCGCCCTGCGCTTTTACCGTGCCGTCTTTGCTTACTTCTACGCCCGGCAGTTTTTTAAGTAAATCCTCTACGGTTGCATTGGGTCTTGTTTTAAAACCATCAGCTTTAAACTCTACGGTATCTTCTTTTATTTTTACCGGGGATTCATCTCTTACCACCACGCCTTCCAATGTTTTAAAATCTTTCAGAAGAATTACTGAACCGATATCATTTATTTTTTTATCCGTTGTTATAATGAATGCCTGTTTGTAATATTGAAATCCCTGTGAAGAAATCAATAAGTTATATTCTCCCGCTTCAAGGTTCCTTATTTCAAAATTTCCTTTACTGTCCGAAATGGAAAATGCAGCCAATGAAGAATCTTTTAAAAGCATGGCAGATATAGTTGCGTTGGCAACAGGTTGCTTTGAAGCGGTATCCGTTATTTTACCTTTTACAATACCATCAGCTTTCTGCGCATGAATCGCTAAACTCAGTAATGCAAAAAGAATAAGAGACGGAATTTTTCTCATGGTATAATTTGGCTTGTAAAAGTAGAAGCTATAACTAACAAAAAAGGTTAATTATTGTTAAACGGCGGCCGAAATTGAAATTAACTGAACAGGTACTCTACATCTTCCCTGGTAAGTGTTTTTACAAACGTAGCATCATCCGAAATGAGCTCTTTAGCCAAGGCTCTTTTCTTTTCCTGCAGTTGCATTATTTTATCTTCAATGGTATCCTTACAAATCATACGGTAGGCAAAAATATTTTTTGTTTGTCCTATACGGTGTGTACGGTCGATGGCCTGTTGTTCTACAGCGGGGTTCCACCAAGGGTCAACAATGTATACATAATCCGCGGCAGTAAGGTTTAAACCCACACCGCCGGCTTTTAATGAAATTAAAAATACTCTTACCGTGTCGTCATTCTGAAAACTTTGAATCGCTTTTTCCCTGTCGGGCGCCGATGTGCTTCCGTCAAAATATTCAAACTTAATTCCCAGTTCGGTTAATTTTTCTCTTATCAAACCCAGCATACCGAGGAACTGGGAAAATACCAATGCCTTGTGATCGCCAATGTTTTCTACAATCTCTCTTGTAAGCTCATCTAACTTAATAGAGTGATTGGGAAATTTTTCCGTTTCATTTAATATAGCCGGCGAGTCGCAAATTTGGCGCAGCTTCATCAAGCCCTGCAAAATAGTAAGCTGCGATTTTTGTATGCCCTGCGTTTCGATGGTACCCAAAATCTGGTTGCGGTAATCATTCCTGTACGCATCGTAAATGGCTTGTTGCTCATCTTCCATTTCACAAAAAAGAATCATCTCCTGTTTTTCCGGTAAATCTTTTGCTACCTGCTCTTTTGTTCTTCTTAAAATAAAAGGGTATAATATTTTCTTCAGGTGATCTTTCCTGTCTTTCTCGCCAAACTTATCAATAGGTATGGCAAACTCCTGCCTGAAAAATTCCATAGTACCCAGCATACCGGGGTTTAAGAAATTCATTTGCGCAAAAATGTCAAATGTATTGTTTTGCAGCGGTGTACCGCTCATGCAAAGTTTGTGTTTTACATTCAGCAAGGAAGCAGCTCTTGTAACTTTACTGGAAGGATTTTTTATGGCTTGTGATTCATCCAATACCACATAATCCAGCTCGACGGATGATAATAATTTTATATCGCTGCGCAAAGTACCGTAAGTGGTTATCGTAACATCATGTACCATCAGTTCTTCCTTACTTCTTGTACGTGTACCGCCGTGATGTATGTGATAAGTTAATGACGGCGTAAATTTTTTAATTTCATTTTCCCAGTTATAAATAAGCGTAGTGGGACAAACAATCAACGCCTTCAGTTTACCGTACTTCTCTCTAAATATTTGTAAAAAAGAAAGTGCCTGTACGGTTTTACCAAGACCCATATCATCGGCCAGTATACCGCCCCAGTTTACTTCGTGCAAATAATTGAGCCATTGAAAACCTGCTACCTGGTAGGGTCTTAAAATATTTACCAAATTAGCCGGCGCGGGCAATTCATGAATTTTATTAAACTGGCGCAGGTTTTCATACTTGCCTTCTAATTGAATCATCAGTTCCTCTTCGTCACGCTGCTCATATAATTCATCTACCACGCTTAAATGATAGCGACTCAATTTTAAATTATTCGCTTTGCCTTCGCCAACACGGAAGAGCAATGAATATTTTTTTAACCACTCATCGGGCAGTATACCTAAGGTGCCGTCGTTCAGTTGTACAAACTGTTGCTTATTAGCCAATGCTCTTTTTACCTCGGCGATGGTTACTTTCTGATCGCCGAAAACAATATCCACCTTAGCATCAAACCAATCGGTATTGCTGCTGATAAAAATTTTTGTTTGCGGCTTGGCAGTATTAAAACGGAAATTTTTAAGTGCATCAAAACCGAATACCGGCGTTTTCATGTCCTTCATGGCATCTACAAATAAAAAGAACCAGTTGTTTTTTAAAACATCCGTTCCTTTCAATGCCAGTGTTTGCGTGTCCTCGTGATAAGAAAAATTAGAGTGCAGGCTTTGCAATTTATTTATAAACTCCATTTCTATTTCGCGATTGCGATGCACTATCATTACCTTATCTGCCTGCGGTACTATTATTTCGTTGCGGTCTCTCGCTTTTACATCGTACCCTTTATAGGAAAATACCGGTTGAAAAACTAAAAATTCGCCTTTCTCCAGCAAATATAATTTTACTTCCGGGTCGCCGGCCTTTACTTCGCTTATCAGCGATTTATCAAAATCAACTTCAAAATCTTTTGTAAGCGGCAGAATGGTTTTGTACAGCACGTTGTTCCATTCGTCTTTCTTGGCTTTTATTTCACCTGTTGGTAAAAAGCCGGTTACCGTTTCCAGTACTTCGGTATTTTTCCATAAGTGTAATTGGTGATTGTATAAAAAAACCAAGGGGCTTTTGCTTTCATTATCTTCCAGGGCATAATCGTAACCGCCGGTTTTAATACGGCAATTTATTTTACAATTGCCGTTTTTACTTACAATAAAATAGGGCTGTACCTCCTCCTGCGAAACCTGCAGTTGCGAGAGATTGACTGTTATAAAATTTTTCGATTCGGGTAATATATATATCAGCGGGTTATCGGTTGTCTCGCTTACTAATTTTTTTATTTTAGGTAAAAGGTATTCATCAATTAATTTTTTTGTATCATCGGGTAAACCGTCTTCTTCCCGGTGAATAATATTTTCCCAAATACCGGAGAACGGAGAATTGCGGCTGATGTATTTATTTATTTCCGCATCCTGCAGTTTGCGTATTTGCGTAACTAAGCTTCTGTCCGTTTCAGTTAATGCGTCGGTATTAATGTATTTGGTAAGATCTAATTTTTCCACTTTGCCGGCAAATCCGTTATCCGCTTCATTGGTTTCGCCCAACACCGCGTCCAACGTAAAATAGGGATACAGTTTTTTATTAAAATTAAAAACAACACCCAGCCGCTGCGCCGGTTTTTCCAGTACCTCCGGCAAATCATTTTCTACCTCTACCAATTCTTTCTCCGCTACCGGCTTGAAAGATGAAACATTGGCGGGCGCATTTACTCTTTTTATACTTGTATCCAATACCCGCAGGTAAGGTTTGCCTTCTTTGTAAGCGAATTCAAATTTTCCTTTCAGGTTGTCCTCCAGCGTATAGCCGTAAGCCTCCAGCAATTTATTTTTTTCCTTATCCCAATTACGAATGCTGTCAAAATAAAATGCGCCGTGTGCATTCAGCAGTTGCAGAAACACAATTACTTTAGGCAGGCATAGCAAATGTTCTTTGTCATCAAAATCGCAACTGGTATCAAAATTTCTCTCTTCGTTTTTCCGCAGAATTACTTTGTATTCAGTACCGTCCAATTTTACCGTAGCTTTTACCAGCTCATCATGCGCCGAGTCAATGGTGGCTTTATTGCTTTTCAACCAGGCTTCCGCATCGCTGAAAATATCCTGCGAAGAAAGTAAGCGAACAGTACGCTGATCAATGTTTTTCATTTTGGCCACCGTATGCCGCTGGTCAAATTGTTTATCATCACCCTGCAGTTGACCGCGGTCGACCAGGTCCTGCAATTGAAAAAGAGCGGCTACTTCGTGGCGGCATATATCGCCAATATTGTAGGGGCAGGCGCAACGAAGTGATAAGGATTGCGGCTCTTTTATTTTTTGTATATGCACTTTGTAAAAAGTAGCATACATATCGTCTTTTATTCTGAAAACGGCGGAGCCGAACAAATCATCATATTCCGCCAATTCGCAAAAGCCCATCGAAAAAATTTTTTTTCCTCTGCGAATTACTTCATCGGAGCCGTGGGTATAGACAAACTTTAATAGGGGTGATAATGCCAAAGTGCGTATGGATTTAGTGGTACAAAATAAGGGCTTTGTATACCTGTATTTCGTAACAGGTTAATCGGCAAATGTAAAAGAAACTGCGGCAGATTTCCTTAAAAAAAGAGAGAAATAAAAAATAATTTTTTATACTACAAAATAAAAAATAAATGATTTATCTTACATCCTTTTTTTAGCCCGCAACCAGCTTTCCCGCCTCGTATACGGGCAGTACATCTGCACCATCAGGTGTAAGGCAATAACGTATATCTTTTTCCAGTCCGAAACCGGTGAGCCGGTTATAATGAGAAGCATTATTCTTTTTCATAAAACCAAACATATCTTTTTTGGCTTTATCATACATGGCCTCAGCCATATGCGACGCATCGCAGTTGATGGTAAAATGCTCTTTAATATTTGCTATTACCGCTCCCGCAAATAAAGTGTCCTCAATATTGACTTTATCTTTCCATGCGGCACAACCCAACACTACATTTTGATTTTGTTTTTTTAAATAGTTACAAACCGCGGTAAGATTGGGAAATGAACCGGTAATAATTCCCTTAGCTCCTTTGTCCAATGCCATGTGTAACAGTCTTGTTCCGTTGGTAGTAGTCAGTACCAACGTTTTGTTTTTTACAAATGCAGGCGGGTATTCGAACGGCGAGTTACCGTATTTAAGTCCTTCGGCAATTTTTCCGTCCCGTTCGCCGGCGGTGATGCCGTCAATTTGTTTACCCAGTTCTATACACCGGCTTACACTGTCTACAGGAATTACACATTTAGCGCCATTGTATAATGCAGTCGCAATGGTAGATGTGGCACGGAGTACATCAATAATGACCACGATGCTGTTACTCAGATCGTATAAGTTTATTAATGCCGGTGAAAGAGATGTATAGAGAGCGGGTTTGTTATCCATAATTGTGTATGGGTGCAAATGTAATACCGAATCGCCATGCAAAATAGTCCAATTTGATATTTGTTCCCGCTCTCGGTATTATACTAATTCTTTTTGCTTAAATTATAAATCAATTTGGTATAAAGCATAGAAATTAAATGAAGGATAGGTATTATTTCCCGACTACTTCTTTTTCCGGAACTATGAAAAAAGCAGAGTTAACCGGAATAGCTATTTTCATGCTTTTTCAAAAATGTTCAAATAATAAACTTGCCGGTTTTGATTTCTTTCTTTCTTGGCAAAAAAAGAAACAAAAAGCCAAGGAAAAAAGAATGCTCCGCCTTTTTTCCGGGCTAACGCACAAGAACACCGACGAATTGTAATATGTTTACAAGCATTGAAGTGATTACGGCGGACTCCGCTGCGTGTTATCAGGCGACACAGGAGGCACTGCTTTTTCGCCTGCCTAAAGAATAGCAGAAAGAGTTTTATTGACGGCGAAAAAGAGGTGCCGGAAATACCCTTTAAAACCGTCGATGGTTAAGACAGCACTTCAAAAAGAGTTAGCCATTATTTCTCCAGCAATCTTTTCCATTTATCGGTTTCGGCAAATTCTTTTATCATTTTATTGCGCTGTTCAAGCAGGCGGGCCATATATTTGGAAAGAACAAGACTGTTGAAAATTTTTCCTATAAAACCATACGGCGATTCAAATTCAAACAAATCAATCATGATAGTACCGTTGTCGCAGGGTTTAAAATAATGTATGTGTTTCATCGTTTTAAAATCACCTTCTACTTTTTCATCAGTAAAACTTTCATAAGGCTTCATATCCGTTACTTTAACTTTCAGCAAGCGGTTTTTAAAAAAATGTTTTGCTTTCCAGGTTACGGTTTCATCTTTTCCTATTAAACCGAATCTTGTACCCGCTACGGGTTCTTCATTGTATTTACTCATGGCTTGCTTATGCAAATCAATACTGCGGCTGAGGTCGAAAACTCTTTCTGCGGGTGCAGCTACGAATGTGGTAAGATGTATGGCCGGCATAGTAATATCGGATAAAGTTTAATTAATACCTTTTTAAAAAACTACGCTGAAATTATTATAAATTTTTGATTATTCAATTAACTAAAGGGCATTTTCGCCACTTTTGCTTTCAGCATTTTATCCCGTACGGCAATAAATATTTCGGCGCCGGGCAGTGCATGCTCCGTTGCTACATAACCCATCCCTATTGCTTTTTGAAGCGATGGCGATTGCGTGCCGGATGTTACATATCCAATATTGCTGCCCGCGGCATCTTTTATTTCGTAATGATGACGGGGAATCCCTTTATCAATCATTTCAAAGCCAACTAATTTTCTTTTGACCCTATCGGCTTTTTGTTTTTCAAAAATTGATTTGGATGTAAAGTCTTTGGCGAATTTTGTAATCCAGCCCAAGCCTGCTTCCAGCGGCGAAGTGGTATCATCAATATCGTTTCCGTACAAACAAAAACCCATTTCCAATCGAAGCGTATCCCTTGCCCCAAGACCAATTGGTTTTAACCCCTGCGGTGTACCGGCTTCAAAAATGGCATTCCAAATTTTATCAGCCGCGCCGTCTTTCGCATCAAAATAAATTTCTACGCCGCCCGCCCCCGTATAACCCGTAGCGCTAACTAATACATTCTCTACACCCGCAAATTTCCCTTTGGTAAAGGTGTAATATTTTAAATTTAAAATATCCATATCGGTAAGCGGTTGCAATATTTTGGTGGCAGCGGGGCCCTGTATGGCCAGCAAGCATGTCTTATCCGAAATATTATGCATCTCTGCGTTCTCAGTATTGTGCTTCACAATCCAGTTCCAATCTTTTTCAATATTAGAGGCGTTTACCACAATCATGTACACCTTATTTTCCTCCACACAATAAACAAGCAAGTCATCTATAATACCGCCTTCGTTATTGGGCATACAACTGTACTGCGCTTTACCCGCAGTTAATTTCGAAGCATCGTTGGTGGTTAGTTTTTGTATAAGCGGCAGAGCCTTTTCGCCTTTTAAAATAAATTCGCCCATATGACTTACATCAAACACACCCGCATTTTTTCTTACAGCAGCATGTTCATCATTAATACCTGTATAACTTATGGGCATGTTGTAGCCGGCAAATTCGGCCATCTTAGCGCCAAGTGCAATATGTTTCTCTGTAAAAGGAGTATTTTTCATTAAAGCGTTTTATTCATTTGAGTAGTGCAAATGTAAAGGCAAATTATTTTCCTGCACAAAAGAAAAACCCCGTTCCGTTTTACCGGGCGGGGCTGCCCCCGGCGTTACCGGGGATGTTCCAACTTCAACCGAATTTATAAGGTTTACCGGTATACTATTTTTATTGAACGCCTTTATGATCGTAACTGAATATTCTTGTCATTTTCCATTGCCCGTCTTTCCATTGCCATAGCTGGTAAAACTTAGCTATGCCCGTGGGTTTGCCGCTTTTTCCTTCTGCTGCGTTGTAGAAATAATGTTCGCCCGTTTCTATAGCTCCGTAATTGGCAATGTGGAAAACCTGCAGGCTGCCTTTTATCAACTCTCTTCTTACTTTACCGCAGATATTGTTTTTTATAGATTCTACTAATTGGCTGCGGCTGGTAGTCAGCCCGCCTTTATCATGATAAAATTCTATGTCCTCACTTATAAAAGATTCGAATTTTTTGAGATCGCAAGTATTGTATGAATCAAAAAAGGCGCTGTCTAATCCGGCAATCGTTTTATACAATTCTTCCTGCGTCGTTGTTTTGCCCGAAGCAGTCTGCGCAGGAACGTTTTTTGTCAGTGCAATTACAAGCAAAGAAAATAACATCGACATTTTAAAAATATTTTTTGATTGCATACTTTTAGTATTGAAGCCGAACAATGATTAATAAAACATTTTTGCCATAGGAAATAATTCTACATCGCCTGTTGATTCGTCTTTGTTTTCTTCTTCGTCACCATTAATAAAAGCCGCTTGCTTTTTTATAGTATCCTTTGCTTCCTGCTTTTTCATTTCCTGCAGTCTCCTGTTTTCTTCTTCCACTTTTCTTTCCTGCTCTTTTATTTCATCCCGGGTAGGCGTATTATTATCATACCTGTACTCATTGGCATTGGTACGGGGTTTTTCAAAAGGCTTGGCGGGATTGAATAATTCGCCGGTTTCGTTCATTACATAATCCACATCCGTATCATATTCAAAACCGTCCCAACTGTAATTCCAATTTTTTCTTATTTTCCGGTTCCTCCAACTTCTGCTTTCATCTATATTTAAATTCATTACATACAGTTTATCCTTGATGCTGTAATCAAACCTTATTTTTTTGCCGGCAGGCACACTTATTACAACTTCTATATGTTGAAAACGATACTTTGATTCTTTATCAATGGCGAATCCGCTTCCCAAGTCCAATACACTGTCCGTATATGTTATATTGTATTCAAGCTTTTGCGCCCTTGCTTCCGCTTCGGAAGCTGATTTGCCGCGGCTGTATTTTTTTACTTCTACATGATAATCGGCATCATCACTTTTTATCACCCGTATTTTAACATCGGCCAGTTTCAAGGTATCTTTCGTAATATCAAAACCGTTTTCTTCTACATTTATCCAGGGAAAATCGCCGCTGTATTCTATTTCCGGCTGGCTTACTTTTACAATCATCTTGTTGTTTGCCGGTTGTGTAATCGTCATTTCAGTTCCGGGTCTTCTGTCATTATCTGTTCTGAATTCTTTGGTAAGGCTTGCGGCCAGCAGTGTTACTGAAACCCAGCCTACTGTCCACAATCCGCCGAAAGTCCAGCCCAGGTAACTGCTGCGAGATTTCACCCGCATTATTCTGCGTACCAACCAAACTATAAAAGCGATTAAGGGTATACCGAGGAAGAAAATCAATGTTCCCCAGGCAAATGCATTTTGCCAAAAACCATTCAGTATAAAGTTTTTAACCGGCCATACACCTATGCCACCCATGATGGAACCCAACAGTACGACAAATAACGCGAATGCGATAGTACCGGCAATGAATAAAAAAAAGGCTTTGAACAATACACCTATCACATGACCCAAACCGCCGCCGGTTCTTTTTGCCGCTTCGCCAAATTCAGTGGCAAATGTTTTGCCTCTTGTATTGGCAAATGTTTGCGCTTTTTCGCTAAAACTTTGCGCCGCCATTTTTACTTCTTCGCCAAAATCTTTTGCACGTTCCTGTACGGTTTGTTTAATTTTATTGATGTCTACTTTCTCGCCCCGCATTTCCATTTGTTGGTAAGTTGTTTTTGCTTCGGGCAGTACAATCCATAAAATAATATAGGCTAATACAAATGTGCCGCTGATGGAACCGAATACGATATTGGGAAAGAAACTTCCTTCATGAAACAGCGGCCAGCTGAATAATCCTATCGCAATATTCAGGATTAGCGGCGCTGCGAAAATTAGTCTTACCGGCCATACATCCTTTCCGAAATAAGCCGCTAAACCGCTGGCTACACCACCCAATACTCTTTCTTCGGGATTGCGATACAATCTTTTGCCGCTGTACTGATCCAAATCTTTGGTTGGTAATACCGCCCACAGAATTATATATATTAAAAAGCCGAAACCAAAACCGCCGAATGTAATGATGGCGAACAGTAAGCGAATGATTGCCGGATCTATATTTAAATAATTGGATATACCGCTGCACACACCGCCAATCAGTTTATCACTTGTATCCCTGTACAAACGACTCTTCGATGTTTTTGTATAACTGCCTGCCGAAGATGCGCTGCCCGAACCTGCGTTATTGTTATAGGAAGAACCGGCAGATTGAGAAGAGGACGAAGTTGTTTTTGCAAACTCTTCCGCATCGGCTGCTTCAAAATCTTCTATCCTGCCCATGGAAGCTATAATTTCTTTTATATCCGCTTCAGTAACTGCATCGCTGCCTTTTCTTATTTTTTCGTTCATCAATTCCGCTATACGGCTTTCAATGTCGTTAATGATTTCATCGCGGCCTTCTTCTTTGGCAAAATATTTACGGAGGCTTTCAATATATTCCTGCAGGTTTTCGTATGCAGCATCCTCTATCGGAATTACTCTGCCACTCAGGTTTATGTTGATTATCTTTTTCATTTTAAATTGTTTTTTGGTTGTCCAACCCGGCTAATGCTTCGTTGGAATGTTGGATAAAATTGTTTTGGTTACAGGTTATTCAGGTGTTTTGTCTTTTTTGTTGGTCAGTGCATTTACTCCGTTGGATAGTTCTTCCCATGTTTGGTACAGTTCCTTGTAGAATGCCTCTCCTTTTTCGGTAAGTAAAAAATATTTGCGGGGCGGGCCCGAATTACTTTCTACCCATCTGTAAGTAAGCATCTCCGCATTTTTTAACCGTGTAAGTAAAGGATACAAGGTTCCTTCCAGTATATAAAGGTTGGCGGCTCTCATTTCCTCTACTATATCGCTGGGGTAGGCCTCACCGCGGCGAATGATAGAAAGAATACAGAACTCCAGTATCCCTTTGCGCATCTGACTTTGTGTGTTCTCGATATTCATATATTAATCTGTTAGGCTTGTTATTATTTAGAAGTAATAAGTTGTAAGTGCTAAGTTGTAAGTTCTGTCTTTCTATTTCTACTCTGGGTATACTTATTATTTCCTGTTGACAGAACAAAGATAGGGTGATATTTGGTACTATGCAACACATAGTACATGTTTTTTTCAAGTAATGGTTTATGAATAGGGTTGATTATTGGCATGGAACTCAATACAGCATTGACTTATATCTATTAAACGGGTAATCAAAATAATTTTCCCGGGTTTTATGGGTGGCAAAATGGGTGTATGAATGGTCCGAGTGAAAGCCGGAATAAATAGTTAAGGATCAAAATTTTGTTTTCCGCTTCCCATCCTTTCCCGATTTTTGCCGATAACTAAACATTCTCTATGTTCCGGCTCAGCTTTTTTCTCCTTATTATATCATCGCTCTTTTCCTGCTCAGATAAGTACCTGGCTTTTAAAAGCAATTATAAGTTCAAAAGCAAAGACGGCAGCCCGGATTACAGTCACCCTGATTATTGGGCGGCGCATCCCCGCAAACAGGATCCGGCGGACAGTATTCCGAAACCATTACGCAATGAACCGAGAGATACAAGTGCCGATGTTTTTTTTATACACCCTACTACATTCACTTTAAAAATGAAACTGCAGCAATGGAACGCCAATATTGACGATGATTATACCAACGCCAAAACAGATTACTCCTCCATACTTTACCAGGCAAGTGTATTTAATAATCAATGTCGCGTATTTGCACCGCGTTACCGGCAGGCACATATCAATGCATTTTTTACATCCAATAAAGAAGTGGCGCAAAAAGCATTTGATATAGCATATGTTGATATTAAAACCGCGTTTGATTATTACCTGCAGAATTTTAATAACGGAAGACCCATTATAATTGCCGGTCACAGTCAAGGTGCAAAAATGGCCGAACGATTGTTGAAAGAATATTTTTTTGCAGAACCCGGTAAAGAGAATAAACCTTTGCAAAAACAATTGATAGTGGCGTATGTCGTGGGCTGGTCATTACCCAAAGATTTATTCAGCAGTAATCAAATTTGCAATGATGCTTTACAAACCGGTTGCATTTGCAGTTGGCGTACTTATCGAAAAAATTATATCCCGTTTTATATTAAAAAAGAAAATGGAAGCTCCTACGCAACCAACCCGCTTACCTGGACCATTGACGGCGGCTATGCGCCGCGCAGCAGCAACAAAGGAAGCCTGCTGACAAATTTTAATAAAATATATAAGCAAACAACCGATGCGCAAACAAGCAAAGGCGTAGTATGGGTAAAAAAACCGCAATTCCCTTTTAGTTTTTTATACCTTACCAAAAACTATCATGTGGGTGATATTAATTTATACTATATGAACATGAGAGAAAATATTGCGCAGCGTATTGAATCATTTAAAAAGAACTAATATACCTGCTGCTCTTTTACAGTCTTACTCTATCTTATATATATACCAATTTTCGTTCTGATTATTTTTTGGATTTAACCAATGCGCCAGGTTATCTACAAAACCTGTTTTAATAATGACTTCCTGCTTTAGACGAGGGAAAAGGGTTTTTAATTTTGCCAGTCGTTGATCAAAGTTTTGATTGCCGGCCATAATAACGTAATTGGGAACCGGCTTGCGGGATGTATCCATCTCTATTTTTAATTGCTCAATGGTTCCTCCTTCAGGAAGCACATAATTTTCCAAATGTTTACCAAGATAAAAAAGCGGCGGTCGTTGCAATGACACATCTCCCTCCATAATGATATTGGTCACATCTCCTTTTTTTCGCAGGTAAATCATTCCTTCTACTCTTGATCGCTTTGAATACGAGAAGGTAAGTACAAGTAAACCAATTGTGTTTATTACAAGGAACCAGCCAAGAATAAACTTCACGGTTTTCTTTAACCACGACGCAGTAAGGTGTTTATTGTAATACTCCTGAAAACCGATGATACCGAGTAAAATAAAAAAAGGAATGAACGGTAAAATAAATCGCTCCTGCTTGTTGCTGTAGTATGAATGAAAAGCGAAAAACAACAGCGAAGCGAAAAACAACATTTTTAACCTGAACGACATTCTTACACTGTAAACATAGCCCCAAGCCAAAAGAAAGAACGGAAAGCCTAACACGGCGCCTGCTACAGTACCAATATACTGATACCAGGGACCCTGCGGTTGTATTTCAATATTAACCGGGTTTGAATTGAACCGCACATACTCTTTTACAGATGCAAACGGATCCTTGTAATAAATAAAATCGAACAAACCCTGTGTAAGCATATAAGCAACGCCGCATGCGATACCAAAGACGATCGCTTTTTTTACATACTCTTTTTTAAACAATAAATACAAACCGATACCAAAAGGTATAAATACAATTTGCAAACGAATGGAAAATGATACGGCGAAAAATAAAGCCGCTAATGCAATGGAGCGAATGGAAAGTTTAGGGTCTGCGATATAATAACCGGCCATTAATAAAAAAGGTATACAGAAAAACTCACGAAGGTTACGAACGGACATAAAGGGAAACATCCAGAACAGAGCCATCATCAAAGCCACAATTTTGGCAGTATCTTTACGATCGGTAAGGCGAAGCGTTAATAAATACGCATAATAAATACTGAGCAATGATACCAATGCATGCAGCAGTCTTACTACAAACATCATATCCTCCGGTTGGTGGATGCCCACAGCACGACAAGCGGCAAAAAGCAAATACATCATGCCCGGGTAAATTAAACTGAACACATGTACATCACTCCCTGTCCAAAGGAAATTTATATTATTCTCCCACCTGAATACCAGCTCGGGCATTTCAAAGTGATCATCATGAAATGCATAACCGGGGGAGAAGAATACCGCCAATAATCTTACAGCAAGGCCAATAAAAATTATTTGCCTGATGGAGATTTTTTCAAAAAAACTTTTTGATGACAGCATAACTATTCAGGAGCTAACGTATTTGATTTTTTGCCCTTTATTTCTACCAGCATCATCACAGAGGATTCTTTATCTCTTGTTGACGGATTTAAAAATTTTAAATTCAATTTTGATACCCTGAAATGAGGCGTCGAATGTATCGTACCGATTTGATATCCTTCTTTTTTCAATTCTTCAAAAGGCCCCGGCTCCGTCAATAGCCAAACCGTCTTGCCTGTTTGCAGTAACGAGTCGTCAAATTTTTTAAAAATAGAATTTGAATAAAAAGTATAGGATGCGCTGTAACTGTGTTGCTGCACATATACATCGGCCGGATATACTTTTCCTTTGGTAGTACGTGCAAGCGATTGACCCGCTTGGTATTTTAATAATTGCGGATAAAAGTTGGTGTTTAGCAAAAAGAAAGAAAAAATCATAGCTGCTGCAGAAACGGTCACTGCTTTTTGTAAATGCGTATAAGCTGCGCTTTTTATAAAATAAAAAATAACCGCAAGTAAAAGAACAACACCTGCAATTATCAAAACTTTTGTTGCAGGGAATGCCCACACATGTACAACTCCCGATAATACTAAAAGCAAGCCTGTAATAATAAGTTGCAGGGTATAAATCCTTTTTGCCTGCGTTGGTTGCGATCGGTGCTTTAATAAATACACGGCCGTCATTACCGCGGCGGCCGGAAAAACAATATTTATATAATGCGGTAACTTAAAACCGGAAAGAGAGACAATGATGGCAACAACAATAAAAACACCGGTTGTAGCCCACTCTTCTTTTCGCTGTAAAAATTTTTTGATACGTTCCGCTACAGCGATGTATGTAAGAATACTCCACGGTGCAAAGGCCCAAAAAAATGAATGAAGAAAAAAGAAATAATCATTTTTTGCATCGCCGCCCATACCGCCGCTAAATCGCTCTACACTTTGATTGAGCAAAATAAATTTTATACCATCTATATGATCCTTACCGCGAACTGTTTTTTCGGGATGAAGATTGTACTGCTGGTAATAAGAATAAACAACCGGTGAAATAAATAATCCGAACAGCAATAACAACAAAAGCCATTTCCAATTATAGAAGAGCTTCCATTCTTTTTTATATAAAATATAAAATAAAGCGGTAACGGCAGGTACAAAAACAGCTATATGCCCCTTGGTACAAAAACCAATGGCAAGCCCCAGCGCTGCGCCTGCTATATTTGTTATTTTTTTATGATTAATAAATTCGATCAATTGCCATGTAGCAAAAGCAATACCTGCGGTAAGTATCGCATCCATTCGCACATCATTATTGGCCAATATATAAGCAAATGCAGAAGCAATGATCAACGCAGCTAATTTTCCCGTTTCAGTATTGTATAATGATCTTCCGAGCCTGTAAACAGAATAAGTACCGAAAATGGTAAAGAGAAAAGAAGGGAATTTATAGGCAAAAGCGGTAACACCAAATATTTTATAGCTCAATGCACAAAGCCAGAACAAGAGGTGCGGTTTATCCAAGTAATCGCCCGATTGATCAATAAGGCTAACATAATCGCCGGTAAGATGCATACGCAAAGCGATGCTCGCATGATGAGCGGAATCATTATCTATCAACGGCACAAATAAACCCGGCAGGTAAACCAACCCCAATAATGAGAAAAGAAAAATATAAATACGGGTTGATAAAAAAGGCTGATTCAAATAAAAGAATTTGAAGCAAAGTAAATGAATTTTTTCCACGCAGTAGGCACGAAGTATGCTGAGACAAACAGTCAATATATTTTTCTCTGCGATCTCTGCATCCCGGCGTGCAAATTTTTTACCACGCAGAGAAGCGGAGTACGCTGAGGTAGATTGTTAATGTATTTTTCTCTGCTGTGCTCTGCTCCTTCGCATGCCACTATCAATGAATACGCTTTCAAGAAAATCTCTTACTTCAACGATTCAATAAGTTCTTCCACTTTTCCTTTTATATAATCCCGTACTTTATTAAACTCCGCCGGTTCCATATGCTTGGGGTCAGGTATTTCCCAGCCAATAAATTTTTTGGCGGGCATCCACGGGCAGGCGTCGCCGCAGCCCATGGTAACCACTGCATCAAACGGTGCATACTGTTCTACTTCCTGCAACGATTTGGAATCATGCTATACTTAAATCATAACCTAATTCTTTCATAGCCGCAATCGCTTTCGGGATTTACAATACCGGAAGGTTTACTGCCGGCACTATAGGCTTCTACACTATCGCCGCCAATTATTTTGGTAAAGGCCTGGCTCATTTGGCTGCGGTTACTGTTTTCTACACAAACAAAAAGCAGTTTCTTTTTTGGCATAATTTCTTTTTTCATTACTATCGCTGTAGACGGACAAACATGACTGAACTCTTGTGATTGCTTTATTGCTTCGGGTACATGATCCCGTTGAACCGCAGCAAAGCCTTTATTGGCGAAATATTTTTCAGCCGTTTCCGTAAGCAAATATATTTCTTTCAAGCTCAATGATTGTGCATGCTCGAATAAACGCTGCACTAATTTAGCCGCTATTCCTTTATTACGATAAGCCGAATTGGTTATCATGCTGCGCAGTAAACCGTATTTACCGTAAACTTCTAAACCAATGGCCCCGACAATTTCATTACCGTCGACTGCTGCAAAGAAATTGTTGAGTGAGCTGTCAATATCGTCTACAGGTAATTTTTCGGCAGATAGCAATATTGCAACTGCATCAAAATCGTTTTGATTGGCAGATCGTATTTTAATTTCAGACATACTACAATAATTAAAAGAGATTTAATATAAACCGGTATTGTCACCCAAGAGAGAAGCAGTAGGTAAAAAATTTTCTTCTCTGCAAGCTCTGCACCCCTGCGTGCAAAAAACTCCTTTAGACTAAAACTAACAACATCCCGAACCCGGTTCACAACAATTTCTTTCATCCTTCGCCGGTTTATCGGCATATACGGTAATACTTAAAATTTTTGTATCGCCTTTTTTGTATGCCGCTATTTCATCTTCGCTCAAGTAGTTTTTCAAAATTTCATCCGGGATAATGATTTCTTTTTCTTTTTGCAGCTTTATATTTTTAAATCCTGCTCCCTCAATCATTTCTAAGTATACATTTTTTTGAACTGCACCGCTTACGCAACCTGCATATAATTCCGCCACTTCTTTCCATTTGGCGGGCAAAGCGCCTTCCAGCACTATATCAGATATGGAAAAATGTGCGCCGGGTTTTAACACCCTGTAAATTTCATTGATCACTTTGAATTTATTGGGTACCAAATTCAATACACAATTACTTACAATTACATCGGCCGTAGCGGAAGTAACCGGCATATTATCAATATCGCCCAATCGGAACTCAATATTATTGAATCCCAATCTCTCCGCATTAGCTCTTGCTTTCACAATCATTTTTTCCGTAAAATCAATACCAATTACTTTGCCTCTTTCTCCGGTAATCTTTCTCGCAATAAATGCATCATTGCCGGCGCCGCTGCCAAGGTCAATCACTGTATCGCCTTCTTTTATTTTGGCAAACTCGGTAGGTAATCCGCAACCCAATCCCAAATCCGCATCAGGGTTATAGCCTTCCAATTTTGTGTAATCATCCGCCATGATATTGTATACTTCATCGCCGCAACAGGCACTTGTAGCGCCGCAGCAGGAATTTAGGTTTTGTTCGATTTTCTGATTGGCAATCTCACTGTATTTTTCTTTTACCAATTCTTTAATTTGTGTTTCGTTTTGCATAACTGTTTTTTTGTTTTACTAAAAAATTTTTTGAAAAGGAAGAAGCTGATTCAGCTTCTTCCTTTTACAGACTTTAATCGGTTAAACCGCAACATCCGCTGCCGCAACCGCATCCCGGGTCGTTCATTTTCACTGTTCTGATTTTCATAATTATACTGTTTAAGGCCTGCCCGACAAACGCCGTTCAGGCGGGGTTAAAAAATAAATTACTCAAAATCCTTTCGTTTTTTTAGCATGTGCAATTTCTTTTTTAGCAGCCTCAAAATCGTTTTTAAACTTTTTGTTTTTCATTAAGGCCTGAATAAGCTCACGAGCCAGCACTCTTCCGCTTTCCGAGTCGCTCGGGTAATGCACCCCTATAATTTCTCTTGAATGCGCCATGTCATAGGCATCTTTCATTAAAAAACTTTCGAACTCAGGCAGCAATGCTGTAAACAAGAAAGCATTTGCATACGAGTTGGTCGCATGACCGCTGGGATAAGCTGCCCAATCCGTTTCTTCTAAATTTTTTAATTGCAGTTCCAGTTTATAAGGACGGATGCGTACAAAATAATTTTTATACTTCCAGATCAGGTACTCCGCATCTTTCCAAACATTGGCTGTTAAAGCAGCTGTTAGCGGTAATGAATCAGCATTGAACCATGTACCGATAGAGCGTCCGATATGAAATAAGTTGCGTTGAAATCTTTGGTAATCCTTATCCGCTGGTTTTACTGATGTTTTATAATATACACCGGCGTAGAATAATGATGCACGTATATCTTCATCGCTGCGCAGCGATTGTAATTGTAAAAGATAATCTAGTTCGGCTATTGTTTGCATGGAGCTGTTGGCAGGTGGCGGGGCAATGGAATATTTTTCTTTGCCTGTGAGATAGAAAACAGTTCTTTTCTTCCCGTTACCAAATACCTCTCCGGGTTGACTTGCTGCAGGAGCACCAATATCAGTTGTTTCGCCGGGTGCAAGAATAAAGTGTAAGCTGTCCCAATCTGCACTCCCCGGTCGGGGTTCGGGGCTTAGCGCCGATAGTTTCTTATAGTGTCCCCATTCGGCAAGTGGTTGAGGTGATTTTTCTAATTGATTTTGAGCAATACTTATGCTGCTAAAAAGAATAACAGCCGTGAATAATACGATAGATTTTATAAAAATATATTTTTAGCAACAAGCCTTTTCGTTTTGTATTTTCAGTTTATTGAAAAGGAAGCTGAACTCTCCCATAAATTTTTCAAATGCTTTCCAGTTAATGCAGTAACAACTTCTCGGGCCGTCGATACTGCCGTCAATCAATCCTGCATTTTTTAATTCTTTCAGGTGCTGACTTACGGTGCTTTGTGCCAGCGGCAACACATCCACAATCTCGCCGCAGATGCATTCATTCCTTTTGGCCAGCAGGCTCAGTATCGCTATTCGGGCAGGGTGGCTCAATGCCTTAGCAAAATTGGCCAGGTCCTGTTCTTTTTGTGTAAACTCTTCTTTTTTATGTATCGCCATTTCTTTATCGTTTTTATACGATTAATATGTTGATTAAAAAAGACGGATATTGTCGTCTTTAAATTTTATATCGCAAATATACGATTAAAGAACTTGAAATTCCTAATATTTTTTAATAAATTTTTTTGAGGAGGGATTTTTAAGGATAAAAATAGGGTTAAGGGTACTCTGCAAAAGTCCGCAGAAGCGGAAAGCAAGTTGTCGACTATTGTACTTTGCTAATTGCAAGTTGCCTATTGCTTATTACGAGCTTTACACTTTACACAACCGCTCTACAGCCGCTTCAAGTGTTTCTTCTTTTTTAGAAAAACAAAACCGTACTACTTTATCATCCTTACCGGTTTGGTAAAAAGCGGAAACGGGGATAACAGCCACACCGGCTTCCTTGGTAATGCGAACAGCAAAGTCTTTATCCGCTTCGTTGCTGATACGGTCATATTTAGCACAAACAAAATAGCTGCCGCTGCTGTTCAGCATATCAAATCTTGTTTGCTTCATCAATTGTAAAAAATAATCTCTTTTGCTTTGCATAAAGGATGAAAGTGACAAATAAGCATCTTTATTTTTCAGAAAAGAAGCCAGCCCTATCTGTGCCGGCGTGTGGCAGGAAAAACAATTAAATTGGTGAACCTTTCTGAATTCATTTGTTAATTCAGCCGGAGCAACGCAGTAACCCAATTTCCAGCCGGTGCAGTTATATGTTTTACCGAAGGAGAAACATACAAAACTTCTTTGCAATAAATCGGGATAACGTAAAATACTCAGGTGCGGAATATTGTCAAAGATGAGATGTTCGTATACTTCATCGCTGATGATAAAAATATCCGTACCCTCTGTAATAAGCCGTACCTGTTGAATATCTTCTTCACTAATCACACTGCCTGTAGGATTGTGCGGCGAGTTGATAATGATCGCTTTTGTTTTAGCAGAAATTTTTTCTCTTACTTTATTCCAATCAATTTTATAATCAGGATAAATTAAATCGACCGGCACCGCTTTAGCGCCGTTTATTTCAATATTGGGAATATAGCTGTCATAAGCCGGTTCAAACACAATTACTTCATCGCCGGGATGAAGTATGGCGGTGAGTGCAGAATAGATAGCATAAGTACCGCCGGGTGTTATGGTAATTTCAGAACCGGGATTTACCTGAGTGTTATATAAAAAATTTATTTTTTCGGCAATCGCTTCTCTAAGCGGCAACCAACCCGGCATAGGCGAATATTGATTATAATCTTCCCGCATAGCTTTATTTACGAGCGCCGTCAATTCCTCGCTCATACTAAAATCAGGAAAACCCTGTCCCAGATTAATAGCTTTATACTCGGTAGCCAAACCGCTCATGGTTGTAAATATAGTGGTGCCGACAGAAGGAAGTTTGCTTTGTATTTTCAAGTTCATTAAATTATAATTGAGGTGCGGGATAAAATTAGGAGGAAATTCTTACAAACAAAGAAGCCGCAAAAAATGCGGCTTCTTTGTTTGTATTAAATTTTGATATTACCAACCTTGATTTTGTTGTGATCTTATATTTGGGTTCGAATCCAACTCAGTTTGAGGGATCGGTAATATTCTTCTATAATCAGAATAAGGGATATTCCTCGCTGCAGCAGGATAGTTAGTGCTGCGAACCACATCTCTTTTCAGTCTTAACAAATCAAAATAACGCTCACCTTCAAAAGCCAACTCTCTCCGTCTTTCTGCTAAAACATCTTCCAATAAGGCTGCTCCCGTAGAAGCAATTGCTACAGCATTTCTGCGAGAAGTAATAAAGTTTACATTGGTCAGTGCATCTGCTTCATTTCCGGGAAGTGAAGCTTCGGCAGCAATCAGGTACATTTCGCTCAATCGTACAATTTTAGTATCATTTATTTCAGAGCCGAAAGTGTTGGGATATTTATTTACAAATACCACGGGAACTCCACCTCTTGTTCCTGCAGCAAACAGCCCCCTTCTTACATCAGTTGCTGTCAGTAAAGCGAAAAATTCATCAGAAGCCAACATATCTCCATATCCGCTCTGGCTATAAATATTTGGCAGTGCATCAAAACCATTATTACTTACAGCGTCGGAAGATACTTCAAAAAGAGTTTCTACCCTATCTGTACGAGGAAGAGTGCCGCCCCAAAAAGCTTGGTGATTTGCAGCAGTTACAACAATGAAGCCGCTATTATTGATTACATCAAGTGCCGCAGCTTTTGCATTTGTTTTATCTCCCATCGTTAAGTACACTTTTGCCTGCAGAGCCCTTGCAGCAAACTTACTAAACTGAGTTGAGTTCGTGAATTTTGTCATTAATGTGAACGCCTGTGTTAAATCTGCGTTTATCAATGCATAAACTTCAGAAATTTTACTACGGGCCGGAAATACATTAATATCAAACTTTGTAACAATAGGTACACCCAAGGCATCGGGGTTATCTGTAAAAGGTCTGGCAAATGAACGAACTAATGTAAAGTAACAAAAAGCTCGTATTGCATAAGCTTCTCCTTTAAACTGATTTACATTTGCATTTCCCGGAATGGAAGAATTAATGATATTATTACAACGCAAAATATTCCTGTAAGCCGCATTCCAAAACCCTGATACGTTTCCATCAGCAACTACAAAAAGGTAATTGTTGAAATTTGTATACCTGTTTGAGTTTACCAAGGATTGATAAGAGTTATCGCTCATTAGATCTCCCAATACAGGCACTGTTCTTCCTGAAAAATCTACATTTCTTAATCCGGCGTATGCTCCAAGTAAAGCTGTAGACAAATCTGACTCATTTGCCAAAGCTGATTCCGGGGTTAAAGATGTAGGAGGCGTTAGTGCGAGATAATCTTTTTTACACGAAGCGGTAAAGATTACAATGGCAGCTACCAAGGTAAGCCCCATTTTATATTTAAAAAACTGTATCATAATAAATATTTTATAAATTTTTAGAATCCTAAATTTAATCCTACCGAAATAGTTTTAGGTATGAATACATTTAAGTTAGATCTGCTGGCAGCACCTTGTTCAGGATCAAAGGGTTGGTTTTTATCCATCGCTTTAGTCCATAAGTTTGTTCCCCTCACATAAAAGAAAGCATTGGATAATTTTAACTTACCTGTAAGGCTTTGCGGCAACGTGTATCCTACCTGGAGGTTCCTCAAACGAATAAAATCAGCTTTATTCAAGTAGAAAGTCGAAGAACTTTGGAAGCTCTTATTGCCTCCGTAAATATATTTAGGTATATCCGTCTTATCACCCGGTTTTTGCCAACGTTCTAATATCCTTGCCACTTTATTAAATGTTGGATTCGCACCTGCCCCAATATAAAATGAATTAAAAGCGTCAAAAGAATAATTTCCGTAACTGTAATAAAACTGCGCTTCTACTGTAAATCCTTTATAACTCAATGTATTTGTAAATGAACCAAAGAACTTTGGCGATGCTGAACCTGATATCAGGCGTTGAGCAGTACTATATACATTTTGAGTCGATTTCAAACTGGAGTCAGTATACCATAATGGGTCTCCGTTAGCAGGGTCAACGCCGGCATACTTCCTCAAAAAATAAGACTGCACGTCAAACCCTTCACGAATAATAAAAAGTCCGCTCAAAATATCTTTTTTATCAGGCAAGGAAAGAACTTTATTTCTATTACGGGCATAATTAAAATCTACACTCCAGTTAAAATCTTTTGTTCTCACAGGAACAACATTCAGAGTTAATTCAATTCCTTTATTTTCCAGAGAGCCTATATTCTTCCTGGTCGTAAGAAAACCTGAAGTGGGAGATAGAGGTACATCTAATAAAAGGTCTTCAGATATTCTCCTGTAAAAATCTGCAGTAATATTCACCCGGCTTTTTAAAATACTTACATCAATACCAATGTCAAGCGGTTTATTTAATTCCCAGGTTAAATCATTGTTACCTACATTATTGGGCGCACTTCCGGGTATACTGTTATAATTAGCTCCAAAACCATAGCCGGGAAAATAATCATAATCGCCAATAAAAGCATTGCCGGTTACTCCGTAAGAACCACGTAGTTTTAATTGGTCTATGAAATTAATATTTTGCATAAACGCTTCATTTGATACATTCCAAGAAGCACCTACTGACCAGAAGTTACCGTACTTATTGTTCGGTCCAAATCTGGAAGAACCATCACGACGAAAACTTCCTGAAAGAATATACCTGTCTTTGTAATTGATATCTGCAATTCCGAATTCAGATACAAAAGAATATTGCGATATAGTTGCAGATGCTGTTCTTGGAGTAGCAGCAGAAGCAGGATATTGTAATGCAAGAGTAAGCGGAAAACCATTACCCTGAAGAGAAGTAAAGTAGGCATTTGATTTTTGGCTCTCATATCCCACTTTTACATTTGCATAAATATCTCCTGATCTATTAATTTTCTGACGAAGATTTAGTGTATTTGTCCAGGTATAATTATAGTAACGTGTGTTAAATGCTAATGCTCTTCCTGTTGTGGAGGGATTATACTGGACGTTTGGTCCAAAAGTAGGACTCCCCGGATTTAATGCTACGCCATCACCGTAGAAAGGGTTATTATATTGTTGTTCTTCCAAATAATTAAAATCGCCTCCGTAAACAGATTTAAAAACCAAGTTATCCAAAATTTTATATTCTCCTGAAACACTTCCTCTCAAACTAAGTTCTCTCAGTCTTCTTGTATCCAACTTTGATACTGCAACTGTATTATAAAGACTGCTGGTAGGAAAATCAGCTGTTAAATAGTTGAGGGTTCCATCGGGTTTATAGGCAGAAAAAGTGGGCAATATAAAGTATGAACTTAATACTGGGTTACCGAAAGCACCGCCGGCCAATGGTGTATTTTGTGTTACAAAACCACCATTTAAATTTACAGAAAAATTCAGTTTGCTTGTTGCCTGGTTGGTAATTCTCATGCTTCCATTATACTTTTTCAGGTCACTTCCGATAACAGTACCTCCCTGCTTAAAATAACCTCCGGATAAATAGAAAGTGGTTTTATCGTTACCGCCACTGGCACTTAAATTGTATTGTTGCTGTTCACCTGTTTGAGTAACAGCATTTAACCAGTTAAAATCATTTCCATTACCATTACCCAGGGCTGTAAGTGTTCCGTCAATTTGAGCCTGTGTAGCACCGGCATTAATCAACCCTTCCCTGGTTAAATCAATATACTCTTTTGCATTTAGTGAACGATTTCTCGGATTGGTAAAGGCAGTTGTATTTTGCCCAACTTCAGCGTCAAACCTAAACTTTGTTTTTCCCGCCTTACCTTTTTTTGTAGTTACAAGTATAACACCGTTAGCTCCCCTGCTTCCGTAAACAGAAACAGAAGCTGCGTCTTTTAATACAGTAATACTTTCAATATCATTGGGATTTAAAGTACTTAATAAGTTTGCGGTGGTTGTCAAACGTGAGGCATCTCCTGTGTTCGCGATAGCACCGTCAATTACCCACAAAGGTGAGCTACCTGCATTAATTGAACTTATACCCCTGATACGAATATCCGTTGTAGAGCCCGGCGCACCTGAACCTGAAGCAGCCTGTAAACCCGCTACAGCCCCTTGTAATGCTTTATCCGGTGAAGTGAATGGTTTGTTTTCAATATCATCAGCCTTTACTGTGGCAACGGAACCTGTAAGATTAGTTTTCTTTTGCGTACCATAACCCACAACCACGACTTCCGCCAAGCTTTTTTCAGCGCTTTTTAATGAAGTATTAATAACAGTTTTGTTGCTGATACTCACTTCCTGTTCTCCCATATCCACCGATGAAAACACCAGTGTACGGGCATTAGCAGGAAGAGTTAAAGAATAAGTACCGTCGTTTTGTGTAACTGTACCGATAGTTGGTACCTTTTACTGTTACAGATGCGTTAGGCACTGCGGCCCCTTTATCATCCGTAACCTTTCCGGTAACTGTGCGCTGTGCCAGCAAAGCAGTTGCTGATAACATAACTCCCATTACAAGGAGTAATAGTTTTCTCATGTGAAGTAGTTTTGGTTTAAAAATAAAATAAAAAACAGTTTCGGTAATTATGATTAGTAAATAAACAACATTTTACTGAAAAAGTTATTCTGAATTGCGGAAAAATATTGTTTAGGAACAATGCCTGATTAAACGGACAAATCCTAAAGGCATTTTGCTGCTTAGCTGCTATGTAATTTGAATCGTAAAATTCTGATTATTTATCCTTTGACCGGATCATTAGGGCTGTAAATGGTTCTAAACAAAAGCCCCCGGTTGATCAACCGGGGGCTTTACTCATTTATACAAGATCGCTATAATTTGATCTTAATTATCCCAAAATACTTTATCCTGTAAAGTAGCTGCCTTTTGAGTCGGCGTATTCGGATTCAAATCAATTTCAGATTGAGGATAAAACAGAGTTCTTGGTATAGAACCGGTAATTGAATTCGTAGGAGATGATAATACAGGATAGCCTGTTCTCCTCCAGTCATTCCAGGGTTCTACTGATACGCCAAATAAAGCAACATATTTCTCTTCAATAATTTGTTGCAGCTTTTCAGAATTAGTTCCCGCAAGTGTACCGTTTGCCGTCACGTACGTTGTAATGTTAGCTGCGGATACACCAACTTCCTGCATAGAAGCAGTAATACCTGCTGTAAAAAATGCTTGGGCATCACCGGGAGCACCCATCAATGCAGCCTCAGCACGTATGAAACAATACTCTGCATAGGGAAGCATACGTTGCGGAGCATCGCCGCTATATACCGCTGAGTTTATACCTGCCGCAGGAGTAGTAACAGTTCCGCGCAAGAAGGTATGAATCCTGCTGAAATTGTTGTTAGGTGTTGCCGGAATAGCAGTTGCAGACACACCCACATAATTTCCTGAACCCAGAGGAAAATCAGTAAAATAAAATGGCCTGCGCGGGTCACTTTTAGCAGCCATCAAACTTAACATTCTTGTATCGGCAAATAAATAATTGGGTCTGCTTACTTCAAATGCGGAGATCGGGCTACGTTGATTGGCCACATTGTAAAATCTCATTTGGAAATTATCTGCGTTGGATGCCATAAAAGCAGCTCCGCTGTTAACCAAGGAGGTTATTTGTGCTACACAAAATGCCGGATCTTTTTTACTGTAATGTATTAACAACCGTAAACGGAGTGTATTAGCCAGCTTAATCCAGTTATTCTTAATGGTAGCATATGTACCCGTGTACATTACTGAGCTATTGCCCGGCACCAAAACACTTGTAGTAGCGTTAAGGTCTGTAACCGCTTCTGTAAGTAATGTATTAAGCTTTGGGTAAATAGCAGCGTCATCATCATACTTGGGCTGCGTATTGGCTGTCAGTTGCTGCGCTTCAGAATAAGGAACATCTCCCCACACATCAACAATTAGAGCATATTCATATGCTTTCAAAATTTTGGCAATACCCACATAATACGGGCTGGCAGTACCTTGCTTAATAATCAACTCAAGATCGCCTAAAGTAGTTGCATGCATGCTGCCCCAAACGTTATTCAAATCGCTACCCGTAATATTATGCCTGTAATATTCAAATGTCTGATTAGGCTGAGATGCGCCGCCTGACATTTGTTGCATTACTAAAGTTGTAAACCTGTACAAATCGCTGCCTCCTTCAAAACCTAAGTTCACTTGAGCAGAAGTAAGTAATTGTTCTATCGGACTGTTGGAGTCAGGCAAACGATCGGGGTCGAAGTTGATATCCAACTGTTTTTTGCAGGAGCTTACAATTAAAATTCCCGAAAAAAACATGATTAATTTAAAATATTTAAGTTTCATATATCTCAGAATTTATTTGAATTAAAAATTAAGCTTAAGGCCAACACCCATTGAACGTGTTTGCGGCAAAGCGTTAAACTCCAAGCCTTGGGCGTTACTTATACCCAAAGCATTTTGTTCCGGATCAAGATGCGGATAATTCGGAGAATTCAGGAAAAGGTTACGTCCGAATATGCTCAACTCCATACTTCCAAAAGGTAATTTTCGCAATAAAGAAGAAGGTAATGTATAACCAATTGAAGCCTCCCTGATACGGAACCAGGTAGTATTGAAAATAAATCCTTCTGCAGCAGCAAATTTACCACTGTTTCCAAAATAATCTTGAGCTGAAACTGCTGTAGTGTTTGGCTGCCCGTTTGCATACACTGCATCAAATATGTAAGGCTTTTGCAAAACACCGGCAGCATCATACCTTGGAAACTCCGCTGTTTCAATAGCTACACCATTGCGCTGCAAATCAGCTAAGTTCCTTGAATATTGATCACCTCCTTTCTTATAGTCGATTAAGAAAGAGAATGAAAACGTTTTGTAAGTAAATGTATTGGTAACACCAATTTGATATTTAGAGTTAGGGTTGCCGATTTTTTGCACACCCGAAGTAATTAAAGGCAGGCCGTTTGCACCTACAATTATCTTACCTGATTTGGCATCTCTCTGGTATGCATTACCATAAAGCTGTCCGTACTCATCTCCTACAACCAAACGGGTATTAGGAGTTACGAATCCTCCTAAGAATATATTGGCAACTCCCGGAGCTAATTTGTCAACTATCCCTTTGTATTGCGTATAGTTAAAGTTAATATCCCAAGTAAATGATTTAGACTTTACCGGTGTTCCATTAATTTCTAATTCTACACCCTTGTTAGTCAGGTTACCCGCATTTAGTACTACTGAAGTAATACCTGCTGTGGCTGAATTGGGTACTGCAAAAATTAAATCTCTTGATTTTTGCTTATACTTTGTTGCTGCAATAGTTAAACGACCTTTAAAGAGAGAAAGCTCTAAAGCGATTTCATTATTGGTAGTAAACTCCGGTCCAAGTTCAGGATTACCGGCAGAGTTGCCGAGTGTGAATCCCTGGATACCATTAAAAGGAAATGCGATTGTTGGTCCGAACCCATCAGCAGAACCCGCTCCTGCAAAATAAGAATCGGTTGAATAAATAAAATCGCCTGCTTTACCAACCGTTGCGATGTTTCCTCGAAGTTTAATGTTTTCGATTATCTTATTTTTTATGCCCGGAAACAGTTCAGTAAAATTAACTGATCCGCCTACCCCATTGTACAGGTAGGAGTTCTTTCCTATTTTAAATGTTGAAGACCAGTCATTTCTCAATGTAAGGTTCAGACTGAATATGCTCTTATAACCTGCTGTAAAATCGCCATAGGCACCCAAAAGTCTTGTCTTCGAAGACCCATTTGACGGTGCCGGGCTAAAGGTAGTTGTGTTAGCTAATTGTTCAAAGTCGCGAACAATAATGCCTTTGCCGTCTAATTGAGCTGCAGCGCTATAAATTTGTTGAAACTCTGTTCCTACAACAGCAGAGCCGGTCCAATTTCTAAATCTTTTAGTAGCAGTCAAATATCCGTTAGAGTTTATACTACGGTATTGATTACGAACTTCCCGGATACCGCCCACAGCATTTGCACCTGTATTCGCACCACCTCTTGCCCCAATTTGGTCATATGCATGTCGGAAAGTAGAATACACATCAGTACCCACTTTATAATCTGCCTGCAGCCATCTGGTGAGTTTAAAATTCAATGAGACATTCCCGATAAAACGATTGATCTCATCACGATATCTGTTATGTTTGATTGTCCAATACGGATTATCTTCTCCCAGTGGATAACGCTGGTTCCCAACAGCATCTTCAAATGCCAGCCCGCTCAAGTTGTAGCTGCGGGGCGTAAACCATCCGCGGAATAACGGGTTACTTAACTGGTTACCTTGTTGGGTTCTCCTCGATGAGTTGTTAGAATAAATACCACCTACACTAACTGTAAGGTAATTGTTAACTTTAGAACTGGTATTAATTGAAAAATTGTGCCGGTTGAGAACGTTGTTGCCGATTACACCGGTATTTCTTAAATGACCGTAAGAAAAACGAAATGTATTTCTATCAGTACCACCGGAAAATGCAATATTATTTTGCCAGTTTATACCTTTCTGAAAGATATCAGTTACATTATTCGGGTATGCTGCCAATACTTCTGATCTGTCATTGGCATTAGTGGCAGGATTGTATGCATTGGCAACTGTCTGACCTGTAATTCTCGGGCCCCATGAAGTTTGAGCTACGGGAGAAAAAACGCCGCTGTTCCCCTGTGCATATTCATTCTGAAAATCAGGAGTTCGATTTACTGATTCCAATTGATATGTACTTGAAAATTGGATAGAGTTTTTTTGAGATGACTTTCCCTTTTTTGTTGTAATTACGATTACACCATTGGAAGCTCTTGATCCGTACAATACTGCCGCAGAAGGGCCTTTCAATATACTCATGCTTTCAATATCTTCCTGATTTATATCTATAGCACGATTCGATACTGAAGGACCCGCCTGTAATGGAGAACCACCTCCGCTGTTATCAATAGGAATACCATCGATAACAAATAAAGGCTGGTTGGAACCTGTAAACGTTGTATTACCACGAATAACAATACTGGAGCCGGTAAATGAACCCCCGCTTCCGCTAACCTTTACACCCGCCACCTTACCTGCCAATGCATTGGTAACATTTGTAGTATGCGCTTTAGTAAGCTCATTTGCACTGAGTTGGGTTACACCATAGCCAAGTGTTTTCTTGTCTTTTTTAATACCAAAGGCTGTAACCACTACTTCGGTTAAGTTTTTATCGGCATTTTTTAATGAAACATTAATTACACTCTGGTTACCTATACCCACTTCCTGTTCGCTCATATCTACCGATGAAAACACCAAAGTGGAGGCATCAGCAGGAACAGTTAAAGAATAAGTACCGTCGTTTTGGGTAACTGTACCGGTATTGGTACCTTTTACCGTTACAGAAGCATTGGACACTGCGGCTCCTTTATCATCCGTAACCTTACCGCTTATGGTGCGCTGTGCCAGCAAAGCGGTAGCTGATAACATAACTCCCATTACAAGGAGTAATAGCTTTCTCATGTGAAGTAGTTTTAGTTTAAAAATGTGAACAATGTCCGATTCGAAGCACCGCAAATAAACAACATTTTAAGGAAAAGCAAAAACATCTTGTTTATTCTTTTGGGCCAATTATATGGACATACCCTTTGGGTATTTTGCTGCTTGGCCGGGCTGAAAATCTACTTTCTGAATTTTACCCAAGATATTAATATAGCGGGAAGTAAAACCAAGTTGGTAAGTGTGGCTGTAACCAGCGTAAGCGAAGTAAGCCATCCTAAGGCCTGTGTACCGCCAAAACTGCTGAAACTGAATATGATAAATCCTGCAATGAGGGTAAAAGAGGTAAATATGATGCTGATGCCTGTGCTGTGAATGGTTTCAATCACCGTCTGCTTCATGTCATAGTTTTGGCCGGGCAACTCCTGCTTATAATTTACCAAAAACCGAATGGTAACATCAATAGCAATGCCCAATGCTACACTGAATACCAATACCGTAGACGGCTTTAACGGTATACCTACCCAGCCCATTACACCGGCCGTTATTAATAAAGGAATAATATTGGGTATTAAAGAACACAACAGAATACGTAAGGACCTGAATAAATAAAGCATACACAAAGCGATCAACAGGAATGCCCAGGCAATACTTTCTCGTAAACCTTTTATAATATAGCGGCTACCTTCCAAAAAAGTAACGCTGCTGCCGGTAAATTGTACATCGTATTTGTCTTTCGCGAATAATTGGTTAACTCTCAGTTGCAGCGTATCAATAATTTCCGGTAAACGCTTACTGCCTACATCAGCCATATTTACACTGATGCGGGCCTGCTGTTTGCTGCTGTCTATAAAGGAAGCAATCAATTTACTGAAAGAGTTTTTAGTACCGGTTGATGTATCTTTTTTAAAATTAAAATACTCATTTAACGCCGGCATAATGTATTCATCGGGTACGCCGTAACTCATTGAGTCGCCTTCAAAAAAAGCTTGCTTGGCAAATTTCATTCCTTCTACTATGGATAAGGGCCGTGCCATCTCCGGCTGAGCTGTTATATATTGCGATAAAGAATCTATATTTCTGAAAGTAAACAATGCATTTTTACGCAAGCCGTTCTTCTGTTTAGTATCTACTATTATCTCCAGCGGCATTACACCCTTAAAATGTTTTTCAAAAAATTTCAGGTCGGTATAAATTTTATCCGTTTTTGGTAAATCATCTACAATATATCCTACGCTTTTTAATTTAAGCAAACCAATAGCGGAAATGCTTACAATTATAATGGTAGTTATATAAATAAATTTACGATGGTTGAGGCTCCATCTTTCCAGCCTGTCCAACCAGCGGTTCAAACTTAAACTGTCTAAATATTTGGTGTGTCTTGTTTTTGGCCCGGGCAGGTAACTGAGTACGGCCGGTATCAGTATTAATGAAATAACAAAAAGTATCATGATATTGATACCCGAAACCAAACCAAACTCTTTCAATACGGCGCTGCGGGTAAATGCAAAAACAGCAAAGCCGATAGCCGCCGCTACATTGCAAAACAGTGTAACAATTCCCATACGTTCCACCATTTCTATTAATGCATTTTTTACTCTGGCAGCATTAGCCGGCCCTTCAGTATCATTGTACGATGTATGGTATTTATTTAAAAAATAAATACAGTTCGGAATACCTATCACTACGATCAATGGCGGAATCAGCGCCGTGAGTATGGTTATTTTATAACCCAATAAATGCATGGTACCGAGGCTCCACACTACGCCAATAATGACGACAGCCAGCGACAGCCACATAGCCGTCAATGATCGGAAGAAAATCAGCAATATAAGTGCGGATAATATAACTGAAGCGACTAAGAACCATTTCATTTCGCCGGCTATGCGGGTTGCTATTTGCGTACGTATCAGCGGCAAACCGCTTACACGAAATCGTAAATCGGTTTTAGTTTCTACTACATTTATCGCATCAGTAATATTTGCAATAACCGTTTCGCGTCTTTTGGAGTTCAGTATGTCTCTGTTGATTCGTACTCCCATCAACCAGGCATTGGTTGCCGGGTTATGTATTAATCCTTTATAAAAAGGCAGATTTAAAAAAATTTTGGCGCAACTGTCTATCTCGCTTTGTGTAAGCTTGTTGCTTGGGAAAATAATTTCGGCTTTCAGTTTTTCCGATTCACCATCCTGCACTTTTACAAGATTTACCGCTGATGATACACCTACAACATCTTCTACACCCTTTACTTTTTTCAAGGATTCCGCCAAGCCGGTGTAGGTATTAAAATTTGATTGAACAAAAAGTTTATCCGTCTGTGTACCTATTACTAACAGGTTACCGTCTTCGCCAAATTTCTTTTTAAACTCTTGATACGCCAGGTACTTGGGATTATCAGTCGGTATGGCTCGGGTAAATTCGTAACTCAACTGCAGCTTACTTGCAAAATAGCCCATGACAGCCGTACCCGCCAGCAATAAAAAAAGCAATGGCAGCCGGTAGCTAAGTATAATTTGTCCCAGTTTTCTCCACATAATATATAATACCCGTTTAGCGTTGGTGTGGTTGCAAAGAAAATTAATTTGAGCCGTTTGGCGAAGTTTATTTGAAGCCCGGACAGCAATTGGCAACATGCTGTTCACAACTTTCAGAAAGAGATGTGCCGGGTATAGATGAGGCACCCAAAATATTTTACTACCTTAGTAAGAATGAAAGCCATTGTAGATTGTAACAGTTTTTATTGCGGGTGCGAAAGATTATTCAGACCCGACCTGCAAAGCAAGCCTGTAGTGGTGCTCAGCAATAATGACGGCTGTATTGTTTCCCGCACGGATGAAGCAAAAGCCCTGGGCATTGGTATGGCCGGGCCTTATTATCAAAACAAAGAAGTAATAGAAAACAACGGCGTGGCTGTTTTCTCCAGCAATTATAATTTGTACGGCGACCTGAGCATGCGTGTAATGGATACGCTGCGGGAATTGGTAGGGGCCCACCGTGTAGAAGTATATTCTGTTGACGAAGCTTTTTTGGATTTGGGAATGGTACCGGATTATGAATTGCAAACCGCCGCGAAGGACATTAAAGAAACCACCGAGCAATGGACAGGTATTAAAGTTTCCGTAGGTGCAGCTCCCACAAAAGTATTGTCTAAAATCGCCAATCGTTTATCAAAGAAAAATAAAATAGCGACCGACGGTGTAATGGTATTGAACACCAAAGAAAAAATAACAGACGCATTACAAAAAACCGCAGTAGGAGATATATGGGGCGTGGGCGGCCGCTATGCTTTTCGGTTAAAAGAAATGTATGGTATCAGCAACGCACTGCAACTGAGTAAAATGAGTACCGAATGGGCGGGCAAAAATTTGGGCGGCGTGGTGGGCGTACGATTGATAAAAGAATTGAACGGGGAGCCTTGTATAGAAATGAAAGACCCGTTGGAGAAAAAAAAGATGATTGCCACTACCCGTATGTTTGGTATACCGGTGCACGACATTGATTCATTAAAAGAAGCGGTGGCTACTTATACGGCAAGGGCCGCTGAAAAATTGCGCCGGCAATATTGCGCCGCGAAATATATAAACGTATTTGTAGTAACCAACGACAAGAAAACTGATCATTACGAATACAAACCGCAAACACTGCATTGCCATGTTATTTTGCCCAATGCTACCGCCAATACCGGCGAACTGATACAATACGCCGTACCGCTGATAGAAAAACTATACCGCAGCGGATCAAAATATTTAAAAGCCGGTGTAATACTGGGCGGCATTGTGCCTGATGAGTCTATACAGGGAAATTTATTTAACTCTTATTCGGAAAATATGACCCGCCCCCTGATGGAAGCTATGGACAATATTAACTTCAGTATGCGGGATGATGTAGTAAAGTATGCTGCCGGCGGACTGAAACGCAATTGGAAAATGCGGCAGGAACTGCGCAGCAAAAGATTTACTACCCGCTGGGACGAACTGTACGAAGTGCATTAACCAAATAAGCTTCCCTGCTTTTCCTTACCGTTTGCTTCTACAAATTTTGGCTTTTGTAAATTCAATCCGCAAACTTCATTTAGTTTATCAACTAAGTAAACTGTCAGCTCCGGCGAGGTTGCTTCATCGTGCATGTGCATGAAAAAATAAAGTTCCTGTAAGCCGTTATCCAACCAATGGTTTATTCGTTGCACCCAGGCATCACTTCTTGTAAAATCGGAAGCATGTAAACTGTTACCCACATAACGTATAAACGCTTTGGGACCGGTAAGCCGCATGTGGGCACAATCTCTTCTGCCGGCGGTATCGGTAATAACGGCGCCCATATTGAGCGAAAGAAGCGTATCAAACATTTCTTCGCGAATGTTTTCTTTGGCAAACCAATCGGGATGGCGGACTTCTAAAAAAAACTGCATGTCGGTTGGTAACGATCTCAAAAAATCAAAGAGTTCATCTTTTCTTTTTACACCAAAAGCATCGCTTACCTGTACAAAAACAGGACCCAGATGATTCTCAAATGCTACTATGCCGCGAAGGAATTCCGTAGTGATAAAATCTTTTCCTTTTAAACTGCCGCGGTGCGTAACGCCCTGGTACATTTTGGGACAAAACATAAAATCTTTTCCCGCCGCTTTAGCCGCCCATTTACCAATACCCGTTGCGCCGTATATTTTATAGTGCGTAGCATTGAGTTCAATACTGTTGTAATGCTGCACATAATGTTCTAAAAAATCTTTTTCTTTTGTTTTTGGCGGATAAATTTTTCCTACCCATTCCGTGCGGCCCCATTTGGCGCAGCCTAAGTATACTTTAGGGTTTGTTGCAGGCTTACCCTTCAGTATCTTTTTATTCTGTGCCGGCTCGGCAATCAATGAGAAATCAATTGCGTTTAATTCATTCTCGGGAACACGACCAAACTCCATACAATATGTTTTATATAAAAATACCGAATATTTTTATCCGGCTAAGTATGCGTGTGCATTTAAAATTTTCGCAGCGTTGGGTTCTTCGCTTTTACAATTAAAGAACCCTGCCTCCCCTCCGACGGAGGGGCCGAAGTGGTTTCCCATTAGAACATCTCGATAGGGGTGGGTTTGAGATACTAGAATTCGGAATACACCTGACTATTGTAAAAGATAAAACCTATTTTCCTTCATTGCCTGACTGCGAATGCCATTACCTTTGCTGCAAATTAAAAAATAGTATGAAGAAAAAGGATTTTCATTACCTGTATGTGCTATCGTGTTTATCGACGCTGATTTTACTTTTTTCCTGTACCGGCAATAATGTAATAAAAGATGAAAGCCTCGGAAAATATTTCAACCAAAACAATGTCGAAGGTTGTTTCGGACTGATGAACAACGGTACCGGAAAAATTACCGTATATAATTTAAGTCGTTTTCGCGACAGCAGCTATTTGCCCGCATCTACTTTTAAAATTATAAATTCATTAATTGGTTTACAAACCGGCAAGATAACAGACGACAGCATGGTTATAAAATGGGATGGTGTACAAAGGCCGATAGAAGCATGGAACAAAGATTTAACCATGTATGAAGCGTTTCGCGTATCAGCGGTGCCGTACTATCAAGAGGTAGCAAGAAGGATTGGCAAAGACGAGATGGAAAACCGGATGGACACATTGAAGTATATTTCGAAGGATGATTATGATACAAACAAATTCAAAATAAAAACCCGTGTTGACAGTTTTTGGTTAGACAATTCCTTAAAAGTAAGTCCCATAGTACAATTGGGTATTGTAAAAAGATTATACTTCGACCAGCTTCCGTTTTTTAAAGACAATATGGAGAAAGTGCGCAGGGCAATGTTATTTGAACATGATACAATAAATAAATATGATTTAAGTTATAAAACAGGTTGGGGAAGAAAAGAAGATGGTAAGCATTTGGCCTGGATAGTGGGGTGGATAGAAGAAAACAAGCATCCGTATTTTTTTGTAGTAAATTTTGAAACGGCCGATGCCGATGCGGATATACCCGGTATACGAATGAAAATACTGAAGGGAATACTGGAGCAGATGGGTTTTATGAAAGGTAAAATGTAATACCAAATTGAGTTATCATTTTTTGGTTTGATTATTGATTTTAAATAACCGCTTGAATTATCAATTTCAATACAAGAATTTTTACTGGCTGCTCGGCGGCATCGTCATTTTTTTGCTTTTATTTTTTTCCGTACTGTTATGGAAAAAGAAAACCATCCGCAAAATTGGTGATAAGGCATTGGTAAAAGAATTAATTAAAAATTACTCGGGTAAATTATTTACACTCAAATTTATTTTTCTTTCATTGGCATTCGCCATTGGCGTAGCAGCCGCTATGAACCCCCGCAAACCCGGGGCTGCCGATAACAGCAATAAAAAAGGAATAGATGTGGTAATAGCGCTGGATATAAGCAAGAGTATGCTGGCTGTTGATTTGCAACCGAACAGGTTAGAGAGAGCAAAGCAATTGATAAATAAATTGATTGATAAAATGCCGAATGACCGGATTGCCTTAGTTGTATTTGCCGGCAAAGCCTATATGCAAATGCCGCTGACGACGGATCACGGTGCGGCGAAATTATTTGTGTCATCCGCATCGCCCAATGCTATACCGCAACAGGGTACGGTACTGAAAGATGCCATGGAAATGAGCAGTCGTGCGTTTAATGAAAAAGAAAGAAGATTTAAATCGGTAATACTTATTTCCGACGGTGAGGATCATGATGAAGACGGTGAAAAAACCGCCGTTGAAATGGCCGACCGCGGTGTACTGATCAATACGGTTGGTGTCGGTTCGCCCGAAGGCTCGCCGATAATAGACCCCGCGACCAATGATTACAAAAAAGATTTAATGGGGCAAACCGTTATCAGCAAGTTGAATGAAGAATCGTTAAAAACAATCGCTGATAAAACAAACGGCATTTATGTTCGCTTACAAAACAACGACGGCGCCATCAATGCATTGCTGCAACAATTGGCGCAAATAGAACGCAAGGCTTTTACCGATGTATCATTATTAAATTATACTAACTACTTTATGTGGTTTGCATTAGGTATGCTTGTATTACTTTTTACAGAATTATTTATTCCTGAACGCCGTTCGTTAAAACAACCCGTAAAAGCAGCAACAGCATGAAATATTTTCTTATATATAAACATCGGTTTAATCTCTATTTACCAAAGCAACTTTTTTTACTGATTATTTTTTTTATTACCTGTTTTAGTTTTTTTGCCGGAGCCCAAACAGTTAATGAATCAATAATTGCCGGTAACGGCTATTACAGAGACCGGAAGTATGATCAGGCAGAAACGGAATACCGCAAGGCTCTTACATTGGCGCCGGCCAATCCGATTGCAAAGTTTAATTTAGCCAACACCTTATATAGAAATGAAAATGGCGGTGCATCGTTAGGTATATTAGATACCCTGGCAAAAACGGAAAAGAATAAACAAATAATAAATGAATCTTTTTACAATGCTGGAGCTATGCTCAGTACTCAATATGAAAAAGCGAGAAATTCGAATAAAAAAGTCGATAATAAAAGTGATTTGCTGCAGTATGTCGCCGATGTAACGTTGCAAAAAAGCATCGATTACTATAAAAAAGCATTACGAATAAACCCCGACGACAAACAGGCGCGGGAAAATTTACAAAAAGCATTGCTGGAAATAAAAAAGAAAAAACCTGAAAAAAAGAAAGACGATAAAAAGGAAAAGCAACAACAGCAACCGCAACAAAGCAAAATGAGCCGCAAAGAAGTAGAACGTCAACTGAAACTGCTGCAACAAAAAGAAAAAAATGTGCAGGAGAAACTGCAGCAAAAACAACCCCAAACCGGCGGTCAGCCAAAAGATTGGTAAACCCCCATCTCCGCCGATCGGAAGAGAGTAAGGGTTTTAAAATTTGAAGCCTTCCTCTATGGTGGAGATAGAAGCAAAAACAACAATTGGAAATCTACCTATCTAAACCAATAACTTCTTTCTTTGTTACCTTTGCGCTTCCATCAGCAAATTAATTATGCAGTACTATTGTGAATCCCTGACTGAATACAAACGTCTTGCCACCAAAGAAGTAAAGATCGGCGATTTATTGCTCGGCAATTTTCATCCCATACGTGTGCAAACTATGACTACTACCGATACCATGGATACGATGGCTACGGTTGAACAATCGATCCGTTGTATAGAAGCCGGTGCGGAGTTGGTACGTATTACTGCTCCTTCGAAAAACGAAGCGGAAAATTTACTGAATATAAAAAATGAATTGCGTAAACGGGGTTATAAAACACCGTTGGTAGCCGATATTCATTTTACACCCAATGCCGCGGAAATAGCGGCACGTATTGTAGAGAAAGTAAGAGTGAACCCCGGTAACTATGTCGATAAGAAAAAATTTGAACAACTTGAATATACCAATGCGGAATATGCCGAAGAGATTGAGCGAATAAGAGATCGTTTTACACCGCTTGTAAAAATTTGTAAAGAATACGGTACTGCGATGCGTATTGGTACCAATCACGGTTCATTGAGTGATCGTATCATGAGCCGCTACGGCGATACCGCTATTGGTATGGTAGAAAGTGCGATGGAGTTTTTGCGTATTGCAAGAGATCAGACTTACCACAATATTGTGTTGAGTATGAAAAGCAGTAATCCGCAGGTAATGGTACAAGCATATCGTTTGTTAACCAAAACCATGTTTGATGAATTTGGTGAATGCTATCCCTTACACTTAGGTGTAACGGAAGCGGGTGACGGCGAAGACGGAAGAATAAAAAGCGCTGCGGGTATCGGTACATTATTAGAAGACGGATTAGGTGATACGGTTCGTGTGTCATTAACGGAGGATCCTGAGTTTGAAATTCCGGTGTGTAAGGATTTGGTGAAAAGATACGGCCCCACCCAAACCCTCCCCCGGGGGGAGGGCTTTGCAAACACACAAAGCCTGCTTATAGAAACATCCTCCGTATATAAAAGTTCTTCTAAAAGCGAGGGTAGTGAGTTGATCTCCTCCCCCTCAGGGGGAGGCAGGGAGGGGGCTGCCATTCCTTATTCTCCTTTCGAATATAAAAGGAGAGAAACATTTGCAATAGATAATATTGGCGGTAAACAAGTACCTGTAGTAATTGCGGATTTAAGTAAATTAAAAAATATTGCATACAACGATTTACAAAGTGTTGGTTATACTTACGATATAGCAACAGATAAATGGACTATCAGTGATGCGGCGGCTGATTATATTTTTACCGGAAATAAAATATTGGACTTCGCACTGCCCGGCACATTAAAAGTTATTGTTTTTGCCGAAACGCTTTCAAAGACAGATAATGCAGCTACTTATACAGAAAAATACTTTCCCATATTCGACAGCGAAGAATTTAAAAGTTCTGCTTACCGGCACCCGAAAATGAATTTTGTAATGGTTGATTGTTCCGCTGCCGGTAAAGCGAATGATTATGAATTTGCAAAAGACACTTCTGTAGTATTATGCATGAGCAGTACCAATAAAAATGCCATGCAAGATGTGAGAAGCGTGTATGTACAATTGATGAATTTTAAAATAAAAAACCCTGTAATAAATATTACGGACAGCAATTGGACAACGAATGATGAACACTTGATACATTTTGCCACGGAGACCGGCGCTTTATTTTTAGACGGATTTGGTGATGGTATTTGTTTGGGTATGACAAAGAAAAGCTATGAACAGTTGTCGGCAAGTTTTGAACAGTTGAATGCAAGCGGACGCAATTACTCCGATAATAAAACCATTGAACAGTTTATAAACAATACATCCTTCGGCATTTTACAAGCCACACGTACACGCATTTCTAAAACGGAATATATCAGTTGCCCCAGTTGCGGCAGAACATTATTTGACTTGCAGGAAACTACGGCGAAAATAAGAGCGGTAACCAATCACCTGAAAGGTGTAAAGATTGCCATTATGGGTTGTATAGTAAACGGCCCGGGCGAAATGGCCGACGCGGATTTTGGTTATGTGGGCAGCGGCCCCGGAAAGATTACGTTGTATAAAGGCAAAGAAGTAATGAAGAAAAATGTAAACAGTGATGTGGCTGTAGAAGAATTGATAAACCTGATGAAAGAAAGTGAAGCCTGGATAGAACCGTAATTCATTCTTCGGCCCAATGCTTTTTATTGCGCCTTCACTTTTTTCAATACGGGTACGGCCATCATACCGCCTGCATCGCGGTAATCAACCACCTGTATATCTCCCGTATGGTTAAAACGGTACCTTTTTCTTGTAACACCACCGGTAACGGTTAATCCCGTATGACCGGTATATTCAAAATGCACATCAGCCCACATCTTTTTAGTTTCCGTATCTGTTACTACCCCGCTGCTCAATTTGTAGGGTTGTTCTGAATAGGTACTTCTTTTATTTCCGCAATTGCACATAGATTTTATTTTTTATACCCAAATGATTTATTATTTATTTCAAAAAGAATTGGTATAATACCGAGAGCCTTGGTGAATATCAGCTTATATGATTTTATATGGCGATTCGGTATTAGTCTTCGTAATAATCCGGTTTTTCCGGCGTTTTATTTTTTATAAAATTTGTAGTAGTTGCCTGCTCCGCCAAACAAGCGGCGCCTGATAAAGCCAACCAGTATAAAAGTTTTTCCTGCCAACTATTGCCCAGCCAAATACCAAACGGCAATGCAATCCAGATACTGAGACAAAAGAAACAATCAAGCAGGCTTCCGAAGAAGCCCTGCCCGAGTTGTTTTCTAAAACGATAAATGATATCGAATGGTCCGTCCTCTTTAGAAAATAAATGCGTCAACCGCCATACTGCTAATATTGAGAGGATGAATAATTCCATTACTAAAAATTATTCCGGACGTTCAATACCTATCAATACCTCGTTGGTAGAGAAATTAGGATTACTATTTTCACCGTCAGTGTGCCTGATATGTCCATCTACCCTGATCCGGAAGGCGCAGAAGTTCTGATCTGCATCCAACCAATTGTTTTCCGGTCTTAATGTAAGTTCAATATAATCGCCGGGAAAACCGGGTTCATTTGGTGTGCCATTGAAAAAGCAACTGATAAGATTGCCGGTGTCAGAATAAAATCTTCCGACATGTGTTTGTCCTGTAGCTGTAGGTAAAGCCGTAGTATGAGAAACAGCAGGTGCCGGTGCCGTACGTGTCAGCGTAATGTTGCCGATGGCTCCTTTAGCAATACTTAGTGCGTACTGCCCCATAAAGCCGCTTTCCTGCTTAGCTCTGAAACGAACCGCAATTGGTGTTTTCTCATCCGTTACAACTTTTACACCATCAACTACTGTAAATGGTAAAGTAAATAATGCGCAATTGCCAAGTGTAGTACCTGCCATTTGAATATTGGGATCAATATCAGCTTCAACACCCCGATTATCCAGATACAGATCAATCGTTTCATCCACCGTAACTATTTTTGTTCCGGCAGCATCACCTTGATAACCTTCTATTCTGAATTGAACTGTTCCCTGCTGCGCTATCGGCAGTTTATCATTTACATAAGTAAAAGAAGTTAAGTATAGCTTTCAGGTTGGAAGTAGTGATCCACTGATTCGCATCTATCGAGTTTTCTACATTCTCATAGCACTCGGTGTTAACTGCTCCGTTGATTGTTCTGTTTCTTCGGATAGAAGTAGCAACGGGCAACGGATCAATGCCATTGAATTTAGGCAACGTACAACCTTCCGTAACTAATTTGAATTGTGAATCAGGTTCACCCGGAAGTTTATACTTCACGGTATAAAATTTAATGGTATCATTTTTCAAACAAGCGATTAATCTTAATCTTCCCTGCCAGGCCGCACAGAGTAAATTGCTGCCGGTATTAGTTATTTTACCTGTACTTCCCAATACATTTCCGTCTCCGCCGCGTGTATCGGTTGTACCCTTAATAACCAGAAGATCGCCGATGTATTGAATAATGCCTTGCCCGTTGCAAGCCTTTGGTCCGCTTACACAAGGGAAACAAATGCTAATCTTTTTAAATGTACCGACATTGGCATGCAAAGCCGTTTCATGCAGAATAGTACCTGTATCTTCGGGGTCAAGCAATTGAATAATTAAATCCGGTTTTGCCTGCACAAAAATATTTTCACCGCTCGCCATATCCGCGTCTACTTCCGCCAGGTCATCAAAGTCCGTACGTTGAAAACGAAATACATAATTGCCGAAATTATCGGTGATAGCATATCCCAATACCTGCCTGTTGCCGGTACCCGTATATGGTCCGCCGGCTTTCTCTGCATCAGTGCGGTCATATTCCAGTACTCTTAAAATAGCGAATGGCATCGCATCCACATCGCAATTAAAACGAATCTTATCTCTCAATCCCGCAATCGCCGCTTTATCAATCGCAGCTGTAACTGCTGATGGTGTGACGGCGTTAGCAAATCTTGCTGAAGAAACGGCTGTAAATGTTTCCATCGCTTCTGCTGCTTCTTTCGCGGATTTTTTAATGTTGGGTTGCTCTGTCACTTGTCTTTTAAAAAGTGTAGCTTCTTTATTGGGAAGCAAAAGATCGTTTTGCAACGGCAGCATTAACGGTGTAAACGGAGGCGGATCAGGAATCGGGATAGGTAGTTTTATCGGTTGCTCAAAAATTTTATCCGGGTAAACTTTTTGAATATAATCTCTGAGTGCCGGGTTCTGCAATGCTTCTTTCAACGCAGCATGTGAATCAATTACAATGTAATTAGGAAAACAGGGATTAAACAAACGACAGAATCCTTTGTAGCAGGAAACATTTCCGTACACAAAATAATCTGTTGCACCGCTTGTTGCTACCGGGGTCACACGCAAAACAAGATCGTTAAAATCCAAATCAGGCGTAGCACCGGCATCATCCGATAAAATGCTGAAGCCGGAAGCGGCAGAAGTCGGAAACTGAATTTTTTCAGTTGAGTTAAGCCAGGTACTTCCGCTTTTACTCTGAACAGTTATGTTCCAGTCGAAACCGGATACGGTAACTATCGGCGATCCTACAACACCGGGATGCGAACCGTTATTGCCGGAAGATGCGCCGGAAATAAAGAACCGCTGTTCACGGGCGGCTGCTTTTTGTATCACCTGGATATTCCAGGTGCCTTGCATTAATATTGCCATAAAAAATAGTTTAATGATGAATGAATAATAGTTAGGGTACCGATTAAAAACCACTAATCAGTAATTACCGGCGCCGGCGGGCAGCAACGATATTCCTGTGATTTTTCCAACAGTTCAATTTGTTTGCGCAGCAAATCATTTTCCAATTGCATTCTCTCTTTTACCAACGGCTCGCATACATCACAATCATCCAAACAACCTTTTACAATAATACCGGCGGTAGGAAGTGAGAACTCCATTTCAAATTCGATGGATTGTTTTGTTTCCTGTACTACTTTACCGTTCTTATCTATCAGTTTTGAAGCCACCAATTCATCATCCACCTGCTTCAATGCTTTCGCTCTTGTTTCACCTTCCAGCGGTGTACCGAAATTTTGATCTGTTGATACAAACCTGCGAGGCGCATTGGGATTAACAGCTGAAAAAGATGCTGTATCAAATGCTGCGACAGCATTTACATTACCGGGTGCTGCAGTTTGTCTTTTTATAAATGCCGTAGCCGGAATATCCTGCGGTACAATAGCAACCGGTAAACTTGCAGTGGCGGGTTGCAGTACACCTGCTACCGGTGCACTTTCATCCAACACTCTTCTTTCAATGGCAACCAGTTCAAATTTTATTTTTTGTTTTTTATTGAGGCGGTAAAACATATACGTTACCGCATGACATTTATTGAAGTTGCTGAACTCTCTGGAGGAAGCTTCAAAATGATCTTCCGATTCGCCTTGTATATGTGTACGGCTGCTTACTTCGCCCACGGAAACAGAATGTGCTTTACGTGTAGTGCTTACAGATTGATTGGCTGAACTTTCTACATGCGATTTTTGCTGGTTCAAATAATCAGATACAGAATGACTGTTGTGATTGCCGCTTGCATTGGTGCTTGCACTGGCGCTGAGACTGAAAGGATTTACACTTCCCTTCGCATCGCCGTGAAAATCCCAATGACTGTCCGAAGAACTTTCGGCGTTGCCCGATTGAGAAGCGGCCGCATCGCCCATGTACTTCTGAAAAGAAGTCATAAAATATTGCTCTTCCGAAATCTGTTCGCTGCGGTAGCTCAGTTTTGTTTCGCTGTCGAAAGTAAACCGGCTTCTTCTGTCTGTAGTGGACAGTCGAACTTTTTCGCCCGGCAAAAGTGTGGTGCTGTAAACGGGGTCGCCTTGTGTAAGGCCGAGTGTGCAACGGCTCAGTTTGAAATGCAGGATCACTTCTACATTTACTCTTCGCCGGTTACCGGCCACTACATTGGTGGGGTAAGTAAGTACTCTCGAAAATTTAAATACATCGCAGTGATCATCTTTGATCAGTTCGGGGCAGCAGGGCATACCGCCATCTTTTTCATTGGCCATAGCAATAAGGTTTATTGCCTGCTATACAAAAGTTTTGTACCAGGCAGGTTAATGAATGATTACATGATTCTCACAGGATATCCGTACAGAGAGAATTAATGGATGCAGTAAGTATCAAATAGTGTTATGTTAACAAATCAATTGGCAACATGCAATATGTAATGGTCAACAGTATACAGTTTGCTTCTGTCAACTTAAGTTAACTCAACAACGGGTTAAAAGAAGTAATCCTTGTACCAAACCGTGAGATTAAGCAGTGAGGTGGCTCGAAGAGATAATCAGCATAGGTCAGACAACGTCTTGTCTGCAGGTATAAGGTTTACATTGCAAAGGTATAGTGATTGTTATGGTAAAAACAATACCACAAACGTGGTAATTTTTTATTTGTACTCCGGCTATTTAAACCGGTTATACTAATTTCCTTTACAGCGCATGCAGTCGGCTCACCGAGGTTGGCGTTCCCGCCAACGGATCACAGATCAAAATAAAATTCGTTTTGGAAATACCTTCAAATAAATCAATTATTCGAAAAAGAATCAGCATTTTGTTTTATTACTGTGTTAATTTGCAAAAAATATTACTGAATGGCTAACACAGATTTTTTGGTAATTGGCAGCGGCATAGCAGGGCTAACCTATGCACTGAAAGTAGCCAACCAATTTCCCGATAAAGAAGTAACGGTAATTACAAAAACTACGGCTGATGAAACTAATACCAAATACGCTCAAGGCGGTATTGCCGTAGTAAATGATCTGCAGCAGGACAGTTTTGAAAAACATATTGAAGATACCTTGATTGCCGGCGACGGATTATGTAATAAAAAAATTGTAGAGATAGTAGTAAAAGAAGGCCCTGAAAGAGTAAATGAAATTATAGAATGGGGAGCGCAATTTGATAAAGAAAAAGACGGCGATTATAAACGCGGCAAAGAAGGCGGTCATTCCGAGTACAGAATTTTGCATCATAAAGATGTAACGGGCAAAGAAATGGAAAGAGCATTGCTGGATGCCGTTAGTCATCAAAAAAATATTTCCATCATCAATCATTGTTTCGTTGTAGAAATTATTACCCAACACCACTTGGGTTATCTTATTACAAAATCGACACCCGATATACAATGTTATGGAGTGTATGTACTGAACCTGCATACCAATGCCATTGAAAAAATTACAGCGGATATTACGTTGCTTGCTACGGGCGGCAATGGCCAGGTGTATCGTACCACAACCAATCCGTCCATTGCAACCGGCGATGGAGTAGCCATGGTGTACAGGGCCAAAGGAAGAATTGAAAATATGGAGTTCATACAATTTCATCCTACAGCGTTGTATGAGCAGGGTGTTCGCGGTCATGCTTTTTTAATTACCGAAGCCGTTCGCGGCGATGGCGGTATACTTCGCAATAAAAACGGCGAAGCCTTTATGGAAAAATATGATGAACGAAAAGATTTGGCTCCCCGCGATATTGTAGCAAGAGCAATAGATAGTGAAATGAAACGGACCGGTACCGAGCATGTATGGTTAGACTGCCGGCATTTTGATAAAGAAAAATTTATTGAACACTTTCCCAATATTTATGAAAAGTGCATGGGCATTGGTATTGATATTGCCAAGCATATGATACCGGTAGCGCCTGCGGCGCATTACAGTTGCGGCGGTATAAAAACCGATGAGTGGGGACGCAGCAGTATAAAAAATTTATACGCCTGCGGCGAGTGTGCAAGCACAGGTTTGCACGGCGCCAATCGTTTGGCAAGTAATTCATTATTGGAAGCAATGGTGTTTGCACACAGGTGTTTCAAAGCCTCCCTAAATCCCTCACAAGGAGGGACTTCGCACCCGCACAATAGCCAGCTTGCCGACAAGCAAAATATTTTTCAATCATCGGGTTTTGTGCATGGCCAAATCCCTCCTTTGGAGGGTGGGGAGGCCGTTGGGGGGGCTTCTATTCCCGATTGGAACGCACAAGGAACATCCGAGCCGAAGGAAATGATTTTGATAACGCAAAGTTTAAAAGAGTTGCAATTAATTATGAGCGACTATGTGGGTATCGTTCGCAACAATATACGTTTGCAGCGTGCAAGCAGAAGGCTTGATTTATTATGGGAAGAAACGGAAGACTTATATAAAACAACTGCCGTATCGCCGCAGTTATTGGAGTTGCGCAATATGATAACAGTAGGTTATCTTATTGTAAAAGGAGCCAGCTTCCGTAAAGAAAGCCGCGGATTGCATTTCAATACTGATTACCCGAATAAGAGTGAGTTGGTACAGAATATTGTTTTGTAACAGGCAGGTTTTTGAAATCAATATGTAACACAGCAGGGTGTTATTTCAAAAATATTTTGAACCACGCTTGTCCCGCGGAATGCGGGAGTGACAGAGAGACACGGGCTTACACAGTTTTTAGTACAACTTTTTATGTTTATCTATATCACTGAAAATGTATAAGAAGCAGATCAAAATATATAAAAAAAACTCCGTGCCTTCTCTGTGACTTGGTGTCTCTGTGGTTCATAAATATTTATTTTTAAATTATCAATTAAACCAATGTATTATTTAGTTTTTAGATTGTTATATCTCTTTTCATTATTACCGCTTTGGAGTTTATATTTCTTTTCAAACATCGCTCACTTTTTTGTGTATTATGTTTCAGGTTACCGCAAAGAAATTGTAATGAGTAATCTACGAATTGCTTTTCCTGAAAAAACGGAAAAGGAAAGAATAAAAATCGCCAAGCAGTTCTATCTCTATTTTACCGATGCTATGATAGAATCATTAAAAATGATTTCGATGAGTAAAAAAGAAATTATTAAAAGAAGTACGGGAGAGTTTGATTTATTAAACAGGCTAATTGATGAGGGGAAAAATATTCATATCATGGCGGGGCACCAGTTCAATTGGGAGTTTGCCAACCTGCTTTATGCCATGCATTTAAAAATTCCTTTTGTAGGCGTGTACCAGGTTATCAGCAATAAAATATTTGATAAAATATTTTTCAACTTCCGAAAGAAATACGGCACCATTCTTATTTCGGCGCCGGATTTTAAAAATAAAATGCACACCGTTTTTACCAAACAGTATATGTTGGCATTAGCGGCCGATCAAAACCCGGGTAACCCTGCCAATGCGTATTGGCTTAATTTTTTAAACAAACCGGCGCCCTTTGTAACCGGCCCCGCCAAAGGTGCTGTAAAATTTAATACCGCCGTGGTATATGTAGGTTTTCAAAAAATTAAAAGAGGGCATTACAATTTTACAACTACACTAATTACCGAAAACGGAATTGATTACACACCCGAACAGCTCACCGCTTTGTACAGAAACGAATTGGAAAAAACCATTCGTAAAGACCCGGCCAATTACCTATGGAGCCACCGAAGGTGGAAATACGATTGGAAGGAAGAGTACGGGGAGGTGATGGCGTAAAATACCGGTTAATGCTTAATAGGATACTTACTACGGTATTTAATTTAGTACAAAGCGACATACGGGCCTGTAAAATTTATTTGGATTATTTTACTTCAAAATAACAATCTTTCGGCAATGCTGCCAATTGGGCAAACCAATTACATACAGGTAAATAATCTTAAAATCAGATTCGGCGAATTGGAGCAATTACCACCCGCACTCTTCAAAAAATTGAGCGATTAATACCATCTTGCTTTACGAAGTAGTCCAAAGCCCGCTTGAACGGTACGGACGCGGACTAAGTACTATTTATATTCGGTAAAATAAAGCCGCCTATAAACAAGATTAAAGGGAGAAAATAGCTGCTTAAAAAGTAGTTGTGTCGGAAATGTGTCGGAATGATATAACTAAAAAAGGGTTTCAATTGTTGAAACCCTTTGTGGTGGCTGCTCCCCCTGCTGGACTTGAACCAGCGACCCTCTGATTAACAGTCAGATGCTCTAACCAACTGAGCTAAGGAGGAATGTTATAAAAGTTCCAAAAATCAAAAAACAACTTCCAATATCCCCTTGGAATTTGGGTCTTGGTACTTGTATTTTTCATTTGGGAGGGCAAAAATAGGGAATTTTCATTTTCAAAAGGTTATACTTTCAACTTTATTACAACCAATTAAAAATTCCGCCGGTTTCAAAACCCACATAAACCCCTGTGGCTTCAATTCTTACCGGCCAATGCTTCAAATAATAACCCTCGCCTGTTACATTTCGGCCGTTTTCCATTTTAAATTTATATCTGTGCAAAGGGCAAACTACATTTCCCAATGCATCAATATATCCATCGGCTAAAATACCACCCGCATGGGGGCATTTATTGGCAAAGGCAAATAATTCTTCTTTAAATTTCGCCAGGCAAATTTTTTTATTACCTGTTTCCGCAACGGCTATATTATTCGACTTAAAATCAATTTCCTTTATGTCATCCGCTATTTTATGCCAGGTATATTTTTTTTCAGTCATGCGTAGTATTCTTGCGTTTGCGGCAGGCAATACGGTGTTGTTTAATACATAAAATCTGTTTTGTACGGATAGCGAATTTTGTATAACTCTCTTACTTTATCCAAAATTACTTTTCGCAGTTCTTCCAAATTCCGTTTTTCTATAGCCGAAATAAAAACAACATTTCCGCCGGTCTCATTATTCCATCGTTCTTTCAGGTCGTTTAATATTTCTTTCTTCGTGTTTTCATCCAGCCATTCATCAAAGGTATTTTTTTCATATAAATCCATTTTATTAAAAATGGTAATAACGGGCTTTTCAAAAGCTTTCAGCTCCTGCAACGTGGTATTCACCACACCTATTTGCTCTTCATAATTGGGATGCGAAATATCAACGACATGCAAAAGAATATCTGCTTCTCTTACTTCATCCAATGTGCTTTTAAAACTTTCTATTAAATGATGCGGCAGTTTTCTTATAAAACCAACTGTATCGCTCAGCAGAAAAGGCGTAGTGTCAAAAACAATTTTGCTTGTGGTGGTATCAAGCGTAGCAAACAATTTATTCTCGGCAAATACATCTCTTTTACTCAGCAAATTCATAATGGTAGATTTGCCTACATTGGTATATCCTACCAATGCCACACGTATAAATTCGCCCCTGTCTTTTCGTTGCGTCAATGATTGTTTATCAATTTCGGCCAATCGTTTTTTCAGTAAAGAAATTTTATCCCGTACAATACGTCGGTCGGTTTCTATCTCCGTTTCACCCGGTCCTCTTGTTCCTATACCGCCGCCAAGTCTTTCAAGATGTTTCCACATTCCGCGCAGCCTTGGTAAAATATACTGAAACTGTGCTAACTCAACCTGCGCCTTTGCTTGCGCCGTCTTTGCACGACTTGCAAAAATGTCAAGAATAAGATCGGATCGGTCAATTGTTTTTACATTCAGTACTTTTTCAATATTGTTTATTTGCGAACCGCTCAGTTCATCATCAAAAATTACAACACGAATATCTTTTGCTTTACAGTAATTTTTTATTTCTTCCAGTTTGCCCTTGCCTACAAAAGTTTTACTATCGGGGTGCGCCAATTTTTGAAAAAAAGATTTTACGGCTATGGCGCCGGCGGTTTCAGCCAAAAAAGAAAGTTCGGCCAAATACTCTTTCAATTGCTGTTCTGTCTGATCCTTATGTATCAGTCCCACCAGTACAGCTTTTTCTTCTTTTTGAATACTATTTTTTTTATCTATCACGGAATAATTTAAAGTATAATGAATTGCCCGCTCAAAAGTAATACCGAATCGCCGGTAAAAATAATCCGATTGTTATTTCTTTATGACTCCCGGTACTTTACCGAACCCCCTGTAAAATAATCCCGCCTGATATTAACTCAGGCTCTTGGTAAAAGTTTTCCGGCGGGTTATTTTAAAATAAAAAAGCGACCGGCATCGCCAATCGCTGAAATATTTTGTAAACAGTTTTATGCTATTCTATAAACCGCTCAGTGTAAGCCCTATTGAAAAAGGTTTTACATCAGGCCCCAGGCCATCTTTAACAAATGCATTTATTTGATAACTGCCGAATAAGCTGAAGTTGCCGTATCCTATTCTTGATGTAACGGCCAGCCTGTATGTATTAAAAAATCTTTTGCCGGTTTCTTTCTGCGTGTAGTTTAGCGTAGCGCCACGGGCATCATCAACAAAACTCTTTCCTTTGGTATGCACATTCAATAATGTCCCTATTTTAGCGCCAATGGCAAACTTGAAACTTTTATCAGAACTACCGGGGTTTGCAATATAGCGCAACTCCACCGGCGCTTCGAGGTACGCGGTAGACAATTTGAATTTTTTAAAATAACTGGTGTCTTTATTGTTTTTAAATGTTAAGCGGGTGTTGCCATCCTTAATATCTACTGTTGTTTTATCAAAATAAATATTATCGGTACCCACGCCTGCGCCTATTCCTATGCTGAAATGCGGATTTGTTTTAAAAGGAAAATCAAACATGAAATATACATTAGCCGTTTTTGCAATGCCTTTTGTAGCAATACTGTCGGGTATACCGGCCCATCCGGCATAACCAAGCTGAATCATAAAATGATCATTGGCTCTTCCGCTCAGGTCTACCTTAGGTTTTACTTTTTTAGGAACAGTTGTATCTGCCTGGGCAAATACACCGGATACAAAAAAGACACTTACGGCAATCACAAAAAATTTCTTCATGTAGTAGATTTAAGTCGGCAAATATATTTTTTCTTTCGGTTAATGAAAGGTTAAGAGCTTGATTAATAAAAAATGCCCCGAATTTCGAGGCATTTGTGGACCCTGCCGGGTTCGAACCAGCGACCCTCTGATTATGAGTCAGATGCTCTAACCAGCTGAGCTAAGGGTCCGTGTTGCTAAAAGCAACAATTATTTTTGAAAAACTTAAAGAACCAATGTTGTTGTTCAACCACCCTCCCGACTTACAGTCGGGATTGCTCTAACCGGCTGAGCTAAGGGTCCGTGTTGCTAAAAGCAACAAATATTTTTACAAACTTAAAGAACCAATGTTGTTGTTCAACCACCCTCCCGACTTACAGTCGGGATTGCTCTAACCGGCAGAGCTAAGGGTCCGTGTTGCTAAAAGCAACAAATATTTTTACAAACTTAAAGAACCAATGTTGTTGTTCAACCACCCTCCCGACTTACAGTCGGGATTGCTCTAACCGGCTGAGCTAAGGGTCCGTGTTGCTAAAAGCAACAAATATTTTTACAAACCTAAAGAACCAATGTTGTTGTTCAACCACCCTCCCGACTTACAGTCGGGATTGCTCTAACCGGCAGAGCTAAGGGTCCATATTGCTAATAAAGCAACAACTATTTTAAAAAAACTTAAAGAACCAATTTTCGGTGCTAAAAAGCTCCGTGAGCCGGCAAAAGTATAAAATTCAGACTGTATGATGAAATTATTTCACTTCTTCAAAATCAATATAATCTCCTTTGGCTTCTTTTGGAGCCTGTTTTGGCGTTTCTTTAGCCTGAAAACCCTGCTGCTGTTCCATAAAATCACTCATTTTGTTTTTCATCTCCGCAAAATCCCTTTTTACTTTTTTAGTGGTTCTGTATATCGGTATTATAAATTTAAATACCAGGTTATAAAGAAACCATGCCAACAAAGCATATAAAATGTATTTCATCATAATAAGCAAAGGTACAGCTGCAAAATATTCGGGGTCGTTTTAGGCCGCTGTTTTATCAAATTTTAAACTTTTTGTTTCGTCGCCATTAATTTTTGGATTGTAAACACCGTTTGCCGTACATTTGCTCCGGACAAAAGAATCAACGAAGGGAACGAAGCACGTTCCCTTCTTCATTTTCTGTACATGAACAAAGACACGGTAATAGAGGCAATTGAGGGAAAAATAAACGGTTTAATCGCCGGCGACGAGGGTACTTTTTTGGTAGAAACTCAATTGGTGGCGGGTAATAATATAAAGGTCTTTATAGATGCGGACAGCGGGCTTTCGATCGATAAGCTGGTGAAATACAATCGCGGTCTTTACAACCTGATTGAAGAAAGCGGAATGTTCCCCGGCGGCGACTTTGCCCTCGAAGTTTCATCGCCCGGTTTGGATCAGCCGCTGCGCCTGCACCGTCAATATGTAAAAAATATTGGCCGAAATATAGAAGTGGTGCAAAAGGACGGTATAAAAAAAGAAGGGAAACTGACCATGGTGAACGAAAACGACATCGTTTTTGAAGAGGAAAAAGGTAAGGGTAAAAAAAAAGAGACGATACAACATACTGTTCCTTTTGAAAACATAAAAGCGGTAACAATTCAAATTAAATTTTAAAAAAAGTAGTCAGGAGCGAACGGAGTCCTGAATCTGACAACATGAAAAAAGAAATTTACAACTATGGCAAGTATTAACCTGATCGAAGCCTTCCAGGATTTTAAGGAAGCGGAAAATATTGACCGCCCTACCATGATGAAGGTTGTTGAAGATGTTTTTAAAACATTGCTTCGCAAAAAATACGGCAGCGATGAAAATTTTGATGTAATTGTAAATGCCGAAAAAGGTGACTTGGAAATTGTTCGTCGCCGCACCATTGTAGAAGACGGCCAGGTAGAAGACCCGCTGGCGCAAATTGCTTACAGCGATGCGGTAAAAATTGAACCCGACTTTGAAGTAGGTGAAGACTTGTACCAGGAAGTAGACATGTATGATTTCGGCCGCCGGGCTATTTTGGCTGCCAAGCAAACATTGGCCAGCCGCATCAGCGATTTAAAGAAAAATGTATTGGCTCAAAAGTACGCCGAAAGAATTGGCGAAATAATGAGTGCTGAAGTATACCAGGTTTGGAAAAAAGAAATTTTACTGCTGGATGAGGAAGGTAATGAACTGATATTGCCGAAGAGTGAGCAAATACCGCAGGACTATTTCAAGAAAGGCGAAAATATTCGTGCCGTTGTAAAAAAAGTTGATTTGAAAAATAACTCACCCGTTATTATTCTTTCACGTACGGCGCCGGAGTTTCTTGCCAAACTTTTAGAAATAGAAGTGCCTGAAATTTTTGACGGCTTGATTGTTATTAAAAAAATTGTTCGTGATCCGGGAGAAAGAGCCAAAGTGGCGGTAGAATCTTTTGATGATCGTATTGATCCTGTGGGCGCCTGCGTAGGTATGAAAGGAAGCCGTATTCACGGTATTGTTCGGGAGTTGAAAAATGAAAATATCGACGTAATCAATTTTACCAATAATACACAGCTTTTAATACAACGTGCATTAACACCGGCTAAGATTACATCAATGGAAATTGATACGGAAAAGAAACATGCGAATGTGTACCTGAAGCCCGACCAGGTTTCATTGGCCATAGGCAGAAGAGGAGTAAACATTAAACTGGCTACTGAATTAACAGGTTACGAATTGGATGTGTACAGAGATAATGAAGGAGAAGTAGAAGAGTTTGATATAGATATTGACGAATTTAGCGATGAAATAGAAGCTTGGATCATTGACGAATTGAAGAGAGTGGGTTGCGATACAGCCCGCAGCGTGTTGAATTTAACACCTGAAGAACTGGAAAAAAGAACCGACCTGGAAAAAGAAACGATTACGGATGTACGGAAAATTTTAGAAGAAGAATTTAAAAAAGAATAAATGATGTCGGAAATGTCATACCAATAATCGTATAGGCGAAAAAAAATCCTGCTTATTCGATGCATGACATTGTATGACTGCTTTGACTTATTTGACAAACAAACAACCTGAATGGCAGAAACAACAACACCCAGATTAATGGCCGCCGCCAAAGAGTTCAACATCGGAAAAGACACGCTGGTAGACTTTTTGGTAAGCAAAGGATTCAGCAAAGATGACTTGAAACCCACGTCGAAACTGACGGAGGACATGTATCGTTCTTTGCAAAATGAATTTCAGGGCGATAAAGTTGCCAAGATGAAAAGTAACCAGGTTGACCTGCCCAAAGGTGGCCAGGCAGAAGCCAAAAAGAAAAGAGAAGACGAAGAGGTAGTATTTAAAAAAGAAGAAAAGAAGGAAGTAAAAAAAGAAGAACCCAAGGTTATTGAGAAAAAAGCGGAAGAAGTAATTATTCCGAAAGAGGAACCTAAAGCAGCGGAACCCGAAATAATAAAAGTAGATTCTCCTGAAATAGAACAACCCAAAGTTTTAAATAAGATTGATCTTTCTGCTATTGATTCATCTACAAGGCCAAAAAAATCAACAAAGAAAAAAGAAGAGAAACCTGCCGAAGCGGCAAAAGAAGAAAATAAAGAAGCGGCAAAAGAAACAAAAGATGCAGATAAGAAAAAAGATGTTGTTGAGCCGCCGAAAAAGATAAAAAAGAAAGAAGAAGAAGTTGCAGCGGAAGTAAAAAAAGAAATTATAGAAGAGCCCAAGCAGGAAGATTTATCGCCACTAATTGAAAATATAAAAGCGGATAAAATAGAAGGGCCGAAAATTCTCGGAAAAATTCAATTACCTGTTGACAGCGATACAAGACCTAAACATGATGAGAAGAGGAAACGCAAACGTATTCCCGTTGATGCCAAAAGTACTGGTGCTAATGTAAGCAGATCGGGCGGCGGTCAGCAACAAGGCGGCGGACAACAGCAGGGCGGAAGTTTTAACCGCGGCGGGCAGCAAGGTGGCGGTCAGCAGCAAGGCGGCGGCGGATACAACAGGGGCGGGCAGCAAGGACAAGGCGGCGGCGGATTTAATCGCGGCGGACAGCAACAAAGCGGTGGTAACAGAAGAGGTCCTCTTCCAAAAAGAGAAGATAAAGAAATTGATAAAAAAGAAATTCAGGATAAAATACGCGAAACACAAGCCAAGCTGGCCGGTGGCGGCGGAAGAGGCAAAAGCCTTAAAGCTAAATACCGTAAAGCCAAACGCGAAGAAGCATCCGATAATATAGGCGATGCAGCAGACGATAACAAACTGCAATTGACGGAATTCATCAGTGTAAGCGAATTAGCCAACCTGATGGATGTAAGCTTCGCAGAAGTTATCGGCAAGTGTATGGGATTGGGTATCATGGTATCTATAAATCAACGATTGGATGCGGAAGTAATAGAACTGGTGGCGGGAGAGTTTGGTTTTGATGTGGAGTTCATTGATATGGAAAAGCAAATGGAGATGGAGGAAGATGATGAGGATGAAGAAGAAGGAGAATTGTTGCCCCGTTCGCCCATTGTTACCATCATGGGTCACGTAGATCATGGTAAAACATCATTGCTTGACTATATACGAAGTGCCAATGTGGTAGCCGGCGAAGCTGGAGGTATTACACAGCATATTGGTGCGTATAAAGTTGCCATTGCCAACGGAAAAGAAATTACTTTCTTAGATACACCCGGTCACGAGGCATTTACCGCCATGCGTGCACGCGGTGCAAAGATTACCGATATAGCGGTTATAGTAGTTGCTGCCGATGATGCAGTAATGCCTCAAACCAAGGAAGCAATCAGTCATGCGCAGGCCGCAGGTGTTCCTATGATTTTTGCTATTAATAAAATAGATAAGGACGGCGCTAATTCTCAAAAAATTTATGAGCAGTTATCGCAAATGAATATTTTGGTAGAAGCTTGGGGTGGTAAATTCCAGAGCCAGGAACTTTCAGCCAAGCAAGGATTGAATGTAGACCTGTTACTTGAAAAAATATTATTGGAAGCTGAAATTCTTGATCTGAAAGCTAATCCTGAAAGAGAGGCTACAGGTACAATTATAGAAGCAACATTGGATAAAGGACGCGGATATGTGGCAACCGTGTTGGTACAAAACGGCACACTAAATGCAGGCGACTTGGTAGTATGCGGTCAGTATTTCGGTCGTGTAAAAGCCATGTTTAATGAAAGAAATAAAAAAGAAGAAGAAGCCGGTCCTTCGGCGCCGGTATTAATATTGGGACTGAACGGTGCGCCGCAAGCAGGTGAAAAGTTTAAAGTATACGAAGATGAATCGGAGGCTAAAGAAATAGCGTATCGCCGTGCACAAATTTTACGTGAGCAGGGTATCAGAACTAAAAAACATATTACGCTGGATGAGATCGGTCGTCGTTTGGCATTAGGAAACTTTAAAGAACTGAATGTAATTATTAAAGGTGACGTGGACGGATCGGTAGAGGCATTGAGTGATAGTTTGCAAAAACTAAGTACGCAGGAAATTGTAATACGGGTAATACATAAAGCGGTTGGTCAAATTACCGAAAGTGATATTACATTGGCCAATGCATCCGATGCCATTGTAATAGGATTTAATGTACGTCCTTCCATGCAGGCGGCGAGATTAGCCGAGCAGGAAGCCATTGAGATTAAAAATTACTCTATCATTTATAATGCGATAGAAGAAATTAAGAGTGCGATGGAAGGAATGCTGGAGCCTACCGTACAGGAGAAGATTGTGGCCAATGTAGAAATACGAGAGGTATATAAATTTGACAAAGCGGTAGTAGCGGGTTGTTATGTACTGGAAGGGAAATTAAAACGTGATGCGAAGATTCGTTTAATACGCGATGGTATTGTGGTGTACCCGATCGGGGAAGGAGCAAGCGCCGAATTGCAATCATTGAAGAGATATAAAGATGATGCCAAAGAAGTTGTTTCGAATATGGAGTGCGGTCTTACAATTAAAAATTACCAGGATATTAAAGTGGGCGATATAGTAGAAGCGTATGAGCAGGAAGAAATTAAGCGGACATTGTAGTCTTAAGTTTTCGATGTAACGCGGCAAAGGGTATTTAAAGTAAATAAAGTATAAAATGTGAAACCGTTTTATAGTATGTATCCATCATTTTAAAACAATCTCAGGCGCTGCCTGCTTATACCTTTAACCTTTTGTTAAATAGCCTTCCCGAAAGCCGGCCCTTGTAGAATTGAAATTACTTTTGAATATTAAGAAAGAACTATCATGAAAAATATATTTGCTATTTGCCTGTTGTTTTCAGCTTTTGCTGTTAATGCCCAGCCACAAAGAGTTATTGCCGATAAAGTTATTGCCGTTGTTGGCGACAGGGTTGTATTGTTATCTGATATTAAGAATGCTATAATGGATGCGGCCCGTAACGGAGCTGCGGTACCCGAGAACGCTGAATGTATGATTATGGAGCAGGCGCTTGTATCAAAAGTACTGATGCTGCAGGCCGAAAAAGATTCTTTACCTGTACAGGATGAAGATATAGAAGCGGATTTGGACAATCGTATACGTCGCTATATTAATGCATACGGATCGCAAGCGGCGGTGGAAGAAATGGCCGGTAAAACCGTTTACCAGATTAAAGATGACGCAAGAGAAGGTGTAAGAGAACAAAAGCTGGCCGAAGCCATGCAGCAAAAAATTACCGGCGCTGTAAAAATCACTCCTTCGGAGGTAAGAGCTTATTTTGAAAAAATACCCAAAGACAGTTTACCTTTTTTTGAAACTGAATTGGAAATAGGACAAATCATTGTTTATCCCAAAGCATCAAGAGACCTGGAGAAATATATTATTGATGAAATGAATAATTATAAGCGGCAGGTAGAATCTAAAGCTACCACCTTTGATGAACTGGCGAAAAAATATTCAGAAGATCCGGGCAGTAAGGAACGCGGCGGTCAATACCAATTGAACAGGAATGAAAAAACTTGGGACCCTGTTTTTTTACACACTGCGTTCAGGTTGAAGGATGGCGAAATTTCCAAACCTGTTAAATCCAAATTCGGGTTTCATATAATACAAATGGTAGAGCGTACAGGCGATGAAGCTGTTGTACGCCATATATTACGTATGCCGCCCGTTACCGATGCAGAAGTGGCTTTAGCTGTTACCAAATTAGATTCTGTACGTGCAAAAATTGTTGCCGGCACTACGACATTCGGCGAAGCAGCAACCCGCTACAGCGAAGATCCCAATGCCAAATTTTCGGGCCCGTATATTACCAATAGAGATGGTGCGCCGTTTGTTCCCATTGATGCATTAGATAAGGACATGGTAGCAATGCTTGATAAATTGACCATCGGTCAGTATTCAAAACCTACTCCTTATGTAGAGGAAGGCGGTAAAAGAGCGGTTCGTATCGTGTACCTGAAATCGAAAACGGAACCGCACCGTATGAACCTGCGGGATGATTACAGCCGGGTATCCGCCGCGGCGCTGGAAGAAAAGAAAATGGAAACACTGAACAAATGGCTCACCAATAAAATACCTACTTATTACCTGATGCTTGACCCGGAGATGAATAAATGCGGGCAATTGGACAAATGGTATGCCGCGCAGAAGAAGAAATCATTCTAAATAGTTTATAACTTGTTATATATTATTTTGAAAAGGGCAAGAGCCCTTTTTGCTTTTCAGTCATCCTCCAAAAGGGCTAAACCGGTATGGCAGGGCGTTAAAAATGTTTTACACTACCCCAATCAGCTACTGAAAACCTGCTTTTTAATAATTTTCAATATAAATGCTTAAAGCGGGACAGACAGTAAAAATGGTATTATTGCTTAAAGAATATCGTACAAATACGAGTTTGGCGTAATTTCCGAAAATATTTTAGCGAGAAAGCTTGCATGTTTATCGAAAGCGCAGCATCTTTGTCGAAGAATTCTGTTCATTCATCGAAAAAAAAAGTTGATTGACCGAAAAAAAGAGGATGACAGGAATTCTGAAAAATTAATCTCGACAACTCTAATACTAAGAACATGAAAACGAATTCTACCCTGTTTGCAAAATTGATCGCCGCCACTTGTATGTTTCTGGCTCTTACCAATGTTTCATTGGCTAATGAAGGCGACAAGCCCGCTAAGAAGAATGCAAAGGCTGTAATTGGCCATTCGTTTACCATTCAGTTAGACAATTCTGCCAATAAGGTTAAAACGGTTGATTCTGCGTTTATCATTTTCGATAAGTACGATCGTACAGGTGCGGGATTTATACAAAAAGTAGTGTACACAGATGAGAACAGCAACCTGATCCTGGAAGATATTCCTGAAGGAAAATATTTTGTAGAGATTTATACAGCAGGTATTCAAAAACAGCATTTTTCTAAAATTATTACAGTTACAAAGAACAGCAATAGCAAAAAAGCAAATAAGCTTACCATTACCTTAGACCATGCAGATATTTATGTTCCGGGTACAGTGGCTATACCTGCCGAGAATGTAAAATCATTCAGCTTTGTAAAGAATTAAGTTTTGCATTAGGTTTTCCAATAAGTATGCAAAGGCCCCGTTCAGGGGCTTTTGTATTTTACCCCCCAAAGAAGAACATAGTAAGTCAATAACTTGAAGCATAAAGGGTATATTTTTCACCTCCTTCTTTCCCTTATTAGCCCTAACTTTGCACTTTCTTTATACGAATTTCCTTCATGAGCGACGCTATAAAACACGAATGCGGTCTGGCATTCATCCGGTTACGAAAGCCGTTTTCTTATTACCAACAACAGTATGGGACAGTTATGTGGGGACTGAATAAGCTGTACCTGCTTATGGAGAAGCAACATAACCGGGGCCAGGATGGAGCCGGAATAGCGGCTGTAAAATTAAATGTGGAGCCGGGTTATCCTTTTATGCACAGGCTGCGCAGCAGTACCAACCAGCCTATTGCCGATTTATTCAGGCAGGTAGGTGAAGAGGTAAATGAGTTTGAAAAATTCAACAACGACTTTAAAAATCACCCCGGCCTGATGAAGGGCCATATTCGTTTTTTGGGCGAATCTCTACTGGGGCATTTAAGATACGGAACACAGGGAAAAAATAATGTGGAGTTCTGCCATCCGTTTGTAAAACGAAATACTATCCCTGCACGTAACCTTGCCTTGGCCGGTAATTTTAATTTGGTAAATACCGATGAGCTTTTTGGGTTGGTAAATATTGACCCGGGTGAGTTTCAAAAGCAAAGTGATTTGGCCGCCATGATGGAAGTGCTTTATCATTTTTTGGTAAAAGCCGATGAAACCAACACACAGCACCTGGATATAAAATGCGTTTTAAAAAAGGCATTGCCGCTTTTCGACGGAGGCTTTCATGTAGCGGGTATTACAGGTAACGGATCGGGTTTCGCTTTTCGCGATGCGCATGGTATTCGTCCTGCTTATTATTATATAAATGATGAAGTGATAGTAGCCGCATCGGAAAGAGCTGCTATTCGTACTACGTTTAATGTAGGTGAAAACGAAGTGCAGGAATTAATGCCGGGTAATGCACTGATAGTAAATGAAAAAGGCGATTACGAAATAACACAGATACTGGAGCCGAAAGAACGGAAGGCCTGCAGCTTTGAACGAATTTATTTTTCACGCGGCAGCGATGAAAAAATTTATAAAGAAAGAAAAGCGCTGGGTTATAATTTAAGTGAAAGAGTGCTGAACGCTATCGACCATGACTTAAAGAATACTATTTTTTCTTTTATACCCAATACCGCCGAAACCGCGTTTTACGGTATGGTGAAAGGGATGGAGCATTACCTGAATAATGTAAAAGTAGAACGCATACTCAGTTGGGGCAAAGATTATGATAATGAGAAACTGAGTGAAATGATCAATCGAAGGATACGCATTGAAAAGATTGCCATTAAAGATGTAAAGATGCGAACCTTTATAACGCAGGATGCGGGCCGCAGCGAAATGGTGCAGCACGTGTATGATATTACCTACGGTACGGTACGCAGCGGAATAGATACTTTGGTAGTCATTGATGATTCCATTGTTCGCGGCACCACATTGAAAGAAAGTATTATACGAATGCTGTCCCGTTTGAATCCTAAAAAAATAATTATTGTTTCATCAAGCCCGCAAATACGCTACCCCGATTGTTACGGAATTGATATGAGTAAACTGGGCGAGTTTATAGCTTTTAACGCGGCTGTAGAATTATTAAAAGAAAGAGGAAAGGAAGAAGACCTGAAAAATTTACATGAACGTTGTAAAGAGTTACTGCGTACAGATCAACTGCACAGCGAAAATATCGTTCGTCATTTATACAAACCATTTACCGCCGAAGAAGTAGCAATTAAAATTGCGCAACTGATTACGCCGCCTGAAACTACCATTCCCGTAGAAGTTATTTTTCAAAGCATAGAAGACCTGCATAAATCCTGTCCCAATAATTTAGGCGATTGGTATTTTACCGGCAATTACCCTACGCCCGGCGGTAATAAAGTGGTGAACAAGGCTTTCATTAATTATATGGAAGGAAAGAATGTGAGAGGTTATTAAAACCCCCATCCTCCGAAGGGGCTTTCGAACAGTCGTTATGTGATAACAAATTTTGATACATTTGATTATAATTTTTTTTAATGACTGATCAAAAAGATATAACGTCATCCAACTCTGCTTTGGAGCAAGCAGCGTCGGAACCCGCGGAGCATGGCAGTAAAACTTTACTACTCGTACGCCACGCTAAAAGTGATTGGGGTGATTCATCAACGAAAGATTTTGACCGACCGTTGACCGAACGCGGCAAAAATGACGCGCCAAAAATGGCGCATCGTTTATTGGACAAAAATATTTCCGTTGATGCATTAGTATCAAGCCCCGCGAGGAGAGCAAAAAAAACAGCCCGTCTTTTTGCCGAAGTATTTAAAATAAGTGAAGAGGAAATTATTTATAAACCCGAATTGTACCTGCCCGGCCTTGAAGTTTTTTATACTGTTGCAGAAAACATGAATGATAAATTCAATACCATCGCTCTTTTTTCTCATAACCCGGGTATAACTGAATTTGCATACATGCTGACTCCTAACAGTATTCCGATAGTCGGTATTCCTACCTGCGGCATTTTTGCCGTAAAGCTGTATTCAGATAATTGGAAAGACATACGGGAGGGCAAAAAAGAGTTTTTATTTTTTGATTATCCTAAGGCCTGAACTAATTCTTTAATCGCTGTCTTCAATTTTTCATCGTCGGTTTCAATAAATGAATAATTAAAATTTGCCGCCTGATGCAGGGCCGCAGTCAATGAAAAGGTCTTTTGATTGGTGACTAACGCTATTTTCTTTTGCATTAAATAGCCTGCTAGGTATTCCTGTTCGGTTTGGCCGGGCGTGGGTACTAAAATTGATTTCTTTTTTAGTTTTACCAAATCCATTACGGTGGTATATCCGCTGCGGCTGATGATATATTCGGCCTTTGCCATTTCTTTATTCAACTCATCGGCCGGCAGATGATTATGAAACTGTATCATGCCGGTAGATGGTATAACAGTGGGATTGCCCGGCAAGCCTCTTACAATAATGGCCGTACCGTTGTATTGACTTATTTCATTAATTATTTTATTTTCAAAAATAGTACGCTGCGGCTCGGGCCCGCTCAGTATAAATAGTAAATGATCTTTTTTTTCTTTAACATCTTTTTTCTCAAATCTTGATAATACACCGATATAGCGAAGGGGAACGATCGGTTTTTTATCCGGGTGCGATAAATTGCCGGCTAAATTTTCAATTCCTTCATTATCCGGTATCCAGCAAGCGGAAAACCTGTGTATGTTTTTATAATTCCATTTTTGCAAAAATTTTTCGCTTCCGGCTCCAAACGGGCTTTTGATCAGTAACTGGTGTGTTATAAAAATGCAGGGGATTTTTGTATGATAAAGACCGAAACGGTTATCGGAAATTACCGCATCAATTCGTTGATCCCGCACTACTTTTTGCAACCACACATTTTCGGCACGTATGGCTTTAAGTATCTTAGGTATTTGAAAAAATATTTTTCGTAATAAACCCGCTCTTGTTTTTGCATAATTTACCCTGTATCCGTCTAACTGTATAAAAGAGGCTTCCGGAAACTCGCCGCTTAGGAGCAACTTATGAGGCCCTTCCGCTGCTATAATTACCTCGGCATTATTGGCAATCAGCTGCTTAATAACAGGTATACACCTTGTGGCATGGCCAAGGCCCCAGTCGAGCGGAGCCACCAAAATGCGGGGTTTTCTGTGTATTTGTTCTACCGACAATAGAAAATTTTAATTTATTTGTAATATAGCATACTAAATTGTTTGTAAAATAGTTTAATTTACAAATCCAAATGATGATGCGAACAAATAAAATATATATGTTGTTATTAATTGCAGCATATTTTGTGTGTGCTGTTGCTTGCAGTCGTAATGTGTATACAACCAAGGCCAAGGGAAACGATTGCGGATGCCCCAATAAAAAAGGCATGGTTGGCTATTAAGCATAATGATGAAATGAAGACTCCGAACAGAGATATTATTGTACTGCTCAGACATGAGAATATGAATGAGCAGGCCCTTGAACAGGCTGTAGAATGCCTGCATTTCATTCTACAACAAACCGAGACCCGCGAAAATTTTTGTATTGCGCATGAATTGGTAAATCGTAATAAGATTACCCAAAAATCAAAAAAAATACTGGCTGCCGCCAGATACGCTGAGCTGAAAGCTTTTCAGTTTTTAATTTGCAAAAATTAATTTTCCCCTTGCATTTCTTTCAGGGTAACGGCGTATCCTTCCACCTCCACAAGTGCATACACGCATACGTACGGTAAGGACTCCATTTTTTTGAAATGCGCAGCATCTCTTCTTTTAATTGTTTCTTATTCTCAGTATTTAACTTATACATTTCTATCATGGCATTTTGAATACCCAAATCATCAACGGCAAAAACATCCTCGCGACCCAGGGTAAACATCAGCACCATTTCTACCGTCCATTGTCCCACACCTTTTATTTGTGTAAGATATTTAATCACGTCTTCATTACTCATTTTACTGAGCTGTGTATATTCCATTCCGCTGTCTATGGCAAACCGGGCCACGTTTAATACATAATTGGCTTTGGCATTTGATAAGCCTATATTTCGTAAGGTTTCAAACGGTGTTTCCGCAATTTGCAATGCAGCGGGTTCTTTAGTACCGTATAAGGCAAGGAAACGCTTATGAAAAACAGCGGCTACTTTAACGGAAAGCTGCTGGCTCATGATAGAGTAACATAAATGCAGGTAAACTTTTTTTCGCTTTGCTATTTTCAACGGCTCTTTGCCGTCAATTACTTTTTTTAGTTTTTTGTCTTTGCAGAGATGTTCAATATATTGCATTGAGCAAGATAAGAAGAACCCGGGAGTTTATAAAAGTCAACCGTTGGCCCATTCCCGAAAAGATTGTACTCTTTCGCGGCTGATGATAACTTCTTCCTGCTTTTGCCCGTTTTTTAAAATCAGTTTCAGGCGGCTGTTTATATAAGGCCTTACCTGCGCTATACTTGAGTAGCGTACAATGTATCGCCTGTTGAGCCGGAAAAAATCTTTGGGGTATAAAAGCGACTCTAATTTGTCCAGCGTATAATCTACTAATAATTTATTCCCTTGCTTATCTACCAGGTACACTACTTTGTCATCCGCCTGGAAATATTCTATTTCTTCGGTAGCTACAAAAAACATTTTTTGACCCGCACGGGCTAAAAACCTGTCCTTGTGCTGCGGTCGCTCCAACTGCTGCAATACTTTTGAAATTTCTGAATACGCATTAGCGGCATTACCTGAGGATGTTATGCTTTCTAATTTATCCAACGCGGCAAATAAGCCTTCTTCGGTTATCGGTTTCAACAAATAATCTATACTGAATAATTTAAAAGCATCTAATGTGTACTGATCGTAAGCCGTTGTAAATATCACCGGCTTTTTATATTCAATTTTTTTGAAAATATCAAAACAAAAACCATCGGCAAGATGTATATCCAGGAATAAAATATCGGGGTGATTATTTTGAGAAAGCCACTGCACGGCATCTTCTACGCTGTAGATGTGTGCGATAACATCCACATCAGTACGATACTTGTTCAGTAAAAAACGTAAACGTTCCGCTGCCGGTAATTCATCTTCAATTATTAATGCTTGCATAATTTTCAACGGTTACAACGGGTAGTAAAACAATAAACTCTTTTTCGCCCTGTTCTATAGTTATATGTTGGCCCGTGGTTAAAAAATACCTGTCATCAATATTTTTTAAACCGATTTTAGATGACGGTTCATTACTGATCTTGGGCTGCAGGGTATTGCGTACGCACAATTCATTTTCGTTGGTAACGGTTATGCTGATCTTGAGAGGCTTGCCCGGCGATGCGATATTGTGCTTTATTGCATTTTCTACCAACATTTGTAATGCGGCCGGCACAATATATTGATCATGATAAGCCGGCGGTATATCTATAACTATCTGTAAGGACTGCGGGAACCTTTTTTTCAATAAAAAATTATACGGTTGTAAAAACTCCAGCTCTTTACCCAAAGCTATCAATTCCCTGTCCTGGTTGTGCAAAATGTAATGGTATACTTTGGAGAAGGATTCGATAAATTTATTGGCTTCATCATTTTCTTTCATTACCATTCCTGCCAGTACATTCAGGTTATTGAAAAGAAAATGGGGATTGACCTGCGATTGTATACGTTGCAATTGAACCTGTACATTCATTCGCATCAACTCTTCCGCTTCCACTTGTTTAATTCTGTATTGATTTAAATAATAAAAAACGGCGTTTAATAAATGAAAGAGCAAAGAGACAAGAACGGTATATGTAAGTGTAAGTTTCAGTGCGATGCCCAAGCCCGCCATTTGCGCTAATATGTATTGCGAGAAAACCCAACAAACCAATGTTGTAAAGAGAAGACTTACAAAAGTAGCGCTGAGGAAAAGCGTTATTTTTCGTTGCAAACTTTTTTCTTCGCCGGCTACCCATTTATTAAACAAGGGATGCAGCAACCTGCTGATTTCCCAAGTGCCAAGCGTTATTAAAAAAATAATACCTATGGCGTGATATGGTGAAACAGGGAGATTGAAATATGTATACAGATTGCAAAAAGCCGTATTGGCATAAGTATACAGTGACAAACCAAGTATAAACCAGTAGCGATATTTGTTGCGGAAAAGCATTTTATCAAAATTCTAAACAAAAAAACCGGCCGGTAGTTCATACAGGCCGGTAGTTTTTTGGTGTTTTTTAAGGCAACAGCACACGGTCTATTACATGTATAACACCGTTGGTAGCCATTATATTAGCGGGGCTGATAAGGGCTGAATTTGTACCATTACCCGCACCCTTTGCGGTAATACTGGCTCCGTTTATGGCGAATGTTATGCTTTTACCTGTTAATAAGGTAGCTGCTGTACCTCCGTTGGTTATATCGCTGGAGAATGCACGGCCGTTCAGCACATGAAACTTCAATACATCGCTGAGTGCGGTAACAGTAGCAGCATCTGCATTTGCAATGGCCGTACTGTCAAAGCCTGCTGTTACAAATGCTGCATTGGTTGGTGCAAATACCGTCCTTACATCGGCGCCGTTAACTGCGGGCACGAGACCTGTTTTAGTCAAAGCCTGTACTAAACGGGCAAAATTTGGATTGGCAATTGCAACACCGGCTATATTAGCCGCAGGTGGAAGCAACACTTTGTTTATTACATGTATCACTCCATTCTTTGCAGATAAATCAGCTTGGTCTACTTTAATACCGTTGATGAAAACACCCGAGGCGTTCCTTGTAGCAAAAATTTTTCCGCCGCCGTAAGTTGTTACTTCTGCATTGGGGCCTGCCGGCACATCAGCTGCCTTAACAATAGAAGTTAATACATGGTAACGAAGTACCGCTTTTAAAACATTAACATCAGCCGCTGTAATAGCTGCTTCGGTAGGAAAACCTGCGGCCAAAATCCTGCGTTGGTTGGTGCAAATACAGTGAGCCCTTGTGTTTTTAATGTATCCGCCAAGCCGGCTCTTAAAACCGCTGCTTCTAAATAAGAGAAATCGGGATTGTTAACCACGATAGCAACGATATCGTCTTGTTGCAACGGAGCAGGATCATCGTCTTCGCACCCGGTAAAACTTATAAATAAAGCGGTGGCTAAAGTCATGGCGCCTATGCGCTTGAAATAATTTTTAATTTGCATAATAGATGTTTTTCTTTTATAACAACAAAAAACCTGCGCGGATGAGTGCGGGGGAGTGAACCGTAAGGATGTTTGGAGTGAGTTGTAAAAAAATCCCGGCAAGCCGGGAAATTAACCGATAAACCAAATCTTTATGTCGGAATGAGTTGGTTGCCCGCCTAGGTTATTTAGGTTACAGACAATAATATGACAGATGAGAGGTTTAAGTTGTTTCCCAACTCATGCTTCCATCTTTTTCATCTTTTAGTAAAATACCGACTTCGGCTAATTGATTTCTGATCTTATCGCCGGTGGCAAAATCTTTTTTATTTTTTGCTTCTTTGCGTATATCAATCAGTAATTGCATCACGCCTTTTAGTTTTTCATTATCAGCACCTGCTATACTTTGTAAGCCAAATATATTTTCCATATAAATTTTCAATTGTTTTTGCAACAAAGTAAATGTTTCGCGCGACAAGGCAGATACAGCAATCGTTTTATCTTTCATTGAATTGATAACCGGTACCAACTCAAACATATTGGCCAGTACTTTTGCCGTACTGAAATCATCATTCATAAATTCATCAAACTCAGCGATAAGTTATTTACTTTTGTATCAAGTTCTTTATCTGCCGCAGTTTTCGTTCTGCATGTAGCTCATAAATCTGTATTTTTCATATGCTTCCCACAAACGCTTCAATCCTTTTTCCGCTGCCTGTAAGGCCTCATTGCTGAAATCAAGGGTGCTGCGGTAATGTGTTTGCAAAATAAAGAACCGGATCACCATCGGGTGATATGCTTTTTCAAGAATGGGATGATTGCCGCTGAACAGTTCCGTGAGCTTAATTACGTTATTATAGCTCTTCCCCATTTTTTTGCCGTTAACGGTGATCATATTATTATGCATCCAGTAACGAACCGGTGATACATGATTGCAGATGGTGCTTTGTGCTATTTCACTTTCATGGTGCGGAAATTGCAGGTCCATACCGCCGCCATGAATATCAAACTGAGCGCCTAAATATTTGGTGGCCATAGCCGAGCACTCAATATGCCAACCGGGGAAACCTACGCCCCAGGGGCTTTTCCAGCGCATAATATGCTCCGGTGCTGCGTTTTTCCAGAAAGCAAAATCAGCCCGGTCCTTTTTTTCTTCCTGTCCTTCCAGTTCCCTTGTTGTTTCCAGCAGATCTTCAATCATTCTTCCGCTCAGTTTTCCATAATCATGTTTGGCCGCATATTTTTTTACATCAAAATAAACAGAGCCGTTCACTTCATAGCCATAGCCTGCCTCAATGATCTGTTCAATCATTTCGATCTGCTCAACAATATGGCCGGTGGCGGTCGGTTCGATAGAAGGCGGCAGGCAATTGAACTGCACCATGGCCCAATGATACAGGTTGGTATATTTCTGCACCAGCTCCATGGGTTCCAGTTTTTCAAGCACCGCTTTTTTGGAAATCTTATCTTCGGCTTCCCTGCCCTCTTCTTCAAAATGGCCGGCATCAGTGATATTGCGTACATACCTTACTTTATAGCCCAGATGCTGCAGGTAACGAACATCACATCAAAAGTAATATAGGGCCGGGCATGCCCAAATGACTTTCGCCGCTTACGGTGGGTCCGCACACATACATGCCCACATGACCGGGTGTAAGGGTTTAAAAACTTCTTTTTGTCTTGTAAGAATTATAAACTTTTAATTCGCTCATAATTATTTTAACTGTTAGCTAATAGCATCAAGCCGTTAGTTTCTTATAATAGAATTAAGATTAGTGATTTTTTGTACGATGAGGCAAAAATAGTGTTTATCGCCTCTTTTAAGCGAAACAACAACAACAAAAGATATGTGAGCGGAGTAACATGAGACAAATATAATTATTTACAGGGAATATATGTATTTCAGGGCTTAGATCCTTTCAATTGCGTATCCGTCACCAGCATGTAATGATCGGAATAGTTTTTTTAATACGCTTAAACTGTAGAATTTTAAATGTCTTATCCGCCAGGATATAATCAATACGCAGCGTAGGCGAAAGGGAAGAAAAGGTACGACCGATGCCATATCCTTTTTTTAAAAAGGCATCCTGCATAAGGCCACGTATAGTTGCTTGAAGTAAGCGTAGAAACTCGGCACATCATTAAAATCGCCGCACATCAGTTTGGGATAAAGGCTTTTATTGAATTCCTGTTTTACTATTTGAGCTTGCCTGCCGCGGTTGGTAAAACCTCTTTTTAATTTTGAAAGTATAGTTTTTCATTTTCTGAGCAGGCTGTCATCTGCTTTTTTAATGCCGTTTATATTTTCATAATCTGTTTTTCCTGAACTGTACCGATTGCAGATGCGTCGGTATCAAATTAGTTATGTGGTCCATCATTAAATTTTATATCGATATGCATTACGGCTTCAGGTAATGAGGGCGGTGTAAACACGACCAATTACCCGAATCTATAATGGGAAATATTAAAAAATAACGGTGCCGATATAATGCCTGTAACCGTCATTGCCGAAGAAAAAATAGAAATAAGGGTAATTTAATTTATCTCTTATGTAATAGAGATTCGGGTAATAAGCATTATCATCCGAATGAAAAAACTCCTGGAAGCAAAGCACATCTGCATTCTGTTCTTTAATCTGTTCCATCATCTTCATTCTTGTTTGACTGCCTTTGTTTTTATTTTTTTCAATTCAATTAAACGGGCCACATTCCAGGTAGCTATTCGCAGTGTATTGCTGTCTTTGGCAGTAATAAATGCGGGCGGCTGTTTGTGAAAGGCAAAAAATACACTGATGCTTTTATAGCCAATCAATAAAACAAGAGCGGAAATCAGAGCAAATTTTGGTTTAAGTATAAGCCAGAATAAACCAAAAGCAATAACAAGTAAAAGTGTAATGGGAAAACCAAGCCCGAGAAAAGCGATAAACCACCATCTTACCGGGATTAGAGGTAAGGAACCAGGCAGGATAATAAAAAAACCAGCGCGGTTATTACATTAAGAATAATAAATAAACGTTTACTGAAACGGCGTATGTTACTTGGCACATTGCAATTTACCTATAAAACGTAAACTAAAGAAGCGAAGTATAAAATAATGAATGATAAAATATTTTTAAACACCTGTTAAGCTAGGTACCATACACATCTTCTTCACCCGCTTTTTTCAACAGATCTTTTTCTTCCTGTGTTAAACTGTCAAATCCTTTTTGATTTATTTTTGTACTCAAGAATATCATCAATTCTTTTTTGTGTAAGATTGGGCGTTCGAGTGAAAGGCTTTGAAGTGGATTTATAAAAAAGTTCCTCTTTTATACTCTTTCCCTTTTTGGGTTTATCAGGATTAAATAAATTATTAACCCAATCGTAGGCATTGTTCATCCATTCGCTCCAGTCGTGGCCACGACGCATTAAATAAATAAACAAAAAACCCATAGCCGCACCCGCCAGGTGAGCAATATGGCCGCCGTGATTACTGTATGGTATAGTGGCGAAATCAATAATAATATAAAGCAATGTAATCACCCAGAGCGGAATACCGCCGTTAATAAAAGGAAAGAAACGAAAATCGGGAGCTATCATGGTAGTGGCAAGGGCGATGGCCATAATACCCGCTGATGCACCAATGGCTGAAGCCTGTGATAAACCGGGTTTTAATGCGGGTAAAAAATTATAAGCAAGAATGAACGCCAATGCACCGGCCAATGCGCCGTAAATGTATACGGGGATAATTTTCTTGTTACCGGTAAAGTCCTGGAAAATATAACCAAACACCCAGAGCCAAATCATATTACCGATGATATGCCATACCCTGTCATGTACAAACATATGGGTAATGACAGTCCAGGGTCGTACAATTAATTTATGAGTATCGGCAGGTAAGCCAACCCATTGTAAAAAATTCGTATTGTATTTTATAACTCCTGAAGTGGTATCTCCCTCGCTTACAAAATACATAAGCTTAACAAATGCGAGTATGCAAAATATAATCAGGTTGATGCTGATAAGCAATACCAGTGCATTGTTTTGCTGACCGAGTAAAAAGCGGCTTTTATTTTGTTGTTCGTAATAGGCCATGTAGTACAAAAATAACTTACAAATTCATAAGTAGGAATTATCTAAACTTAAAAGAAGGCTGTAAAATAGACTTTTAACTTCTTTTAATATAACGTCTTTCGGTTTGTTTTGTTCCAAATTAGTACAAGTATGAAGCCGGTAATAGCCCCGCCCAAGTGGGCAAAGTGAGCAATATTATCGCCCTGTACTTTATAAACACCGCCAAACAGGTCAATAGCAACCAAACCAATCATCAGCCATTTTGCTTTGATGGGGATGGGGATGGGCATTATCATCAGTTCGGTATTGGGAAATAGATAACCAAAAGCCACAAAAATTCCCATTACCGCACCCGAAGCCCCTACCTGCAGGGCCGGGTGCTTTTGAAAAGAAATATTCCTGAGCCTTTTCAAGTTCCCCTTGTGCTATTAATTGATTTGCTGCATCCAAAACTGATCTATATTCAAAATAGCTTACCGCTAAATGTAAAACGGCGGCACCAATACCGCAAGCAAGATAAAAAATTAGAAATCGCTTGGCGCCCCATACATTTTCCAAAATTTTTCCAAACATCCAGAGATTGAACATATTGAAAAGAATATGAAAAATGCTTCGGGGGCTATGTGCAAACATATGTGTAAAAAACTGGTAGGGTTGAAAATGCGGCGA
>CAVZXS010000020.1:0-7184 GCA_963779325.1 uncultured Bacteroidota bacterium
TTGAACTAAACCTTCGGTAGCCCCTCATCATTTATAGTTTGTAAATTTACTACTTAAACAAACATATCATGACAAAAAAAATCACCCGAAGAATTAAGGTATAACAAATACCTCAATCAGGCCTGCCGCGAAGTAACCGGCTTTGCAGCATTATTACAACGCTTCGAACGTAACATCAGTATTCTCGGCCGCAGCCCCAAAACTTTTGAAAACTACTCCCGCCATGTGGCAGCCATGGCCTTGCATTTTAAATGCTTGCCTACCGAGCTGGATGCAGAGCAGGTAAAAGATTATTTGTACCTGTTGCAACAACGCAGCAACACACCCTCTCAAACCTATTTCAAACACACGGTGTATGGCCTGCGTTTTTTATTAAAGACAGAAGGTTTGCCTTATGCATTTTTGCATTTGCCCGCCATTAAAAAAAGTAAAAAACTACCCGTAATACTCAGCAAAGAAGAAGTGTGGCGAATGCTAAGCGCAGCCAAATTATTAAAGCACCGCATCCTCATCGGTTTAATTTACGGTTGCGGATTGCGCTGTATGGAGCTGCGTAATATACGCCTGGTAGATTTGCAGTTTGACCGCATGCAGCTGCATATTGTACAAAGCAAAGGCAACAAAGACAGGTACGTTCCATTGAGCCATCATTTAATACGGGGCATACAAAAATATATTGCCGGCGAACAGCCAAAAGACTATTTATTCAATGGCAAACCTGCCGAACGAGCCGGCGGCGACTTTGATAGCCGCTACAGCCAACGTGGTGTGCAATGGATTGTAAAATCAATTGCCAAACAGGCAGGCATTACCAAAGAAGTGCATACACACACCCTGCGCCATTGCTATGCCACGCATTTGCTCGAAGATGGTATCAACATCGTTACACTTAAAGATTTATTGGGTCATCAATCCATAGAAACCACGATGGAATATTTGCATGTATGCCAATTAGAAAATCTAAAATCATTCAGTCCGCTGGATACCTTATTTGCAAAATGCGCACCGCAACCGAAGTAGCCGCCGCCATTGAGTTGTTGGGCGATGAGGTAGAAAAATCAGGATTGCATGTACATCAATTAAAAACACTGCGTGCCATACAACACTGCCGCACAGCTGCACTCGGCGGCCATGTAGATGCCTGCACAAGTTGCGGTACGGTACATATTTCTTACAACTCCTGTCGCAACCGGCATTGCCCAAAATGCCTGGGGTACCGGCGTGTGCAATGGATACAAAAACGGGAAGAAGAATTATTGCCCGCGGTGTATTATCATGTGGTGTTTACCTTACCAAGCGAGTTGAATCCGCTTTGCCTGCATCAACCCAATGTATGATACTTTGTTTGAAAGCGCTTGGCAAACATTGCAAAAATTCGGCGGACAAAAACAATTGCGATTGGGCATGATATGTATTTTACATACATGGGGACAAAACTTATCACTGCATCCGCACCTGCATTGCATAGTGCCCGGTGCGGGTATAGATGTAAAAGGTAATTGGCAAAAAATACATACGAAGGATAAATTTTTATTTCCGGTAAAAGCAATGAGTAAAATATTCAGAGCCAAATATGTAAGCCATTTGCGCCGGCAAAATTATAATGATAAGGCCTTAATAGAAAGTTTGTTTAAAAAAGATTGGGTAGTATATGCTAAAAAACCATTTGGGAACCCAAGTAGTGTAATAGAATATTTGGGGCGCTATACACACAAGGTTGCCATCAGTAACCAACGCATACAATCGGTAAGCCAATCGGGCGTAATCTTTCAATACAAAGATTATAAGGATAAGGGCATTAAAAAAGAAATGCACTTAAACTTACCGGAATTTGTACGCCGCTTCGCCATGCATATACTGCCGCATCGTTTTGTGCGCATCAGGCATTATGGTTTTTTAAGCAGCACGTGGAAGCGAAAAAAGTTGAAAGACCTGCAACAGAAATTGGGCGTGCAACTAAAAATAAAAGAAGTACAAACGCTTTTGCATAAATGCCCTGCTTGCAAAACAGGTACCATGATAACCATTGAAGTTTTTGGTAAGCGGGGGCCACCTGCAAAATATTTATTGGTGACAGAAATTATTGCCTGTAACTAAATTATGGGTAAGGGTAGCTTTGTGCTGATGAAAATAAATTGACGTATTTATTCGCTAATCCTGACAAAAAAATACGCCTGTAGAAAATTGCCTGCCTGTTTTGAATATGTTTTACCCCTGCCACCCTCATCAATAACCCCATAATATGAACAGCGGTTTCGTTCAACATCGCTTTCATTGTTCGTCCTGCGGACGCAACGAAAGCTTAGTTATTATCAGCCGGTGGAGATATTACGGCCATCAAAAAGCAAGTCAAGCTATGAAAGTGTAGAGTTGACAGCTATAGAAATAAAACAATCAGATAATGATAGTGCGGATGGTATACACTGGAAATTATTGACAACGCTGGAGGTAAAGGATTTGGCAGATGTGTTGAAATATATTAAATGGTACACTTACCGGTGGCTAATAGAACGGTTTCATTACGTGTTAAAGAGCGGAACGAAAATAGAGGAGCTGCAGTTGAAACAGGCAAGTTCTTTACAGAAAGCAATTTCCTTGTACAGTATAGCCGGGTTCAGGATTATGCAATTAGTATATCAAAGCAGAACTCACCCCGAAGCCAGTTGTGAACTGGTATTAACCAAAGCTCAGTGGCACGTTCTATTTGTGCTGATACATCAGAACAATACCATTCCTGAGCAACCGCCATCATTGGCACAAGCGGTGATGTGGATAGGTCGGCTGGGCGGTCATTTGGGAAGAAAATCAGATGGGCCACCGGGATTGAAAACAGTATGGTTAGGCTATCAAAGAATCTGCGATGCAGCAAATGTTTATGAATTATTAAAAGAACAAAATTTGGGTAAGGGTTAGCTCCACGGAGGGGCGAGTTGAGGAAAACATATTGCTATAGGAGACCGGGGTGGGTTGCTGAATAGCCATATGCAGCACAAGTGTGCGACGCAAGGGACGATGACCGGAGTTACTACAGCCGGTAACAAAAAAATAGTTTGGAGAGTTGACAGAGTGGTAATGTAATGGCCTGCTAAGCCATACATCGTTTATTCGGTGCAAAGGTTCGAATCCTTTACTCTCCGCTTTAATCAACAAAGCTTTAGCGAAGTTGATAAATTGTTTGACAATGGGTGAATTCGATAGCCTGCCTGCCGGCAGGCAGGTGAGGAAATAGTAATCAATCAATACTCATTTCAAACAACCGGACGAATAGCTCCAATGGCAGAGCAGCGGTTTGAAGCACCGTGGTTATAAGTTCGAGTCTTATTTCGTCCGCGTAGAAAAGTACAATAAGAAAAAAGATGAATAAAGAACAAATGTCGAATGGAGCGTCGCCAATGTCGCTATATCAGGGAACAGAAGTTGGAAAACAAAATACTCCTTCGCTAAAGCTACGGAGTACAAGAAAAATTTAAATACCCTGCGGGGAAAACAATGGAACAGGAACAACCTGCCTGCCGGACAGGCAGGCAACAATGGAGAAAATTAAACGGGCAACGGATTCAGCAACCAATTGAAGACGAAGTAAAAGAAGTATTGATGCGTGAAAAAGAAATGGGACATGAATTAAAAGTATGCATCGGTACCGATAGCCAGGTAAAAGGTCGTGTAACAGAGTTCGCAACCGTTATCGTTTTCATTCGTAAAGGAAAAGGCGGTTTTATGTATATACACAATGAAACTACCAAACAGAAAATGACCATTAAACAACGGATGTTGATTGAAGTAGCAAAAAGTATTGATGCGGCTTACCCGTTGTGTAATATTTTCAGCCGGTACAGTGTGGATATGGAAGTGCATGCCGACATCAATACCAACCAAAACTTTAAAAGTAATGATGCCTTGAAAGAAGCAATGGGCTATATTATGGGTATGGGATTCGTTTTTAAAGCCAAGCCGGATGCTTTTGCAAGTTCAAGTTGTGCTAATAAAGTGGTAAACCCCTAAATCCCTTAAAGGGGACATCGGGCCGTTGATAACTGAATGAATCTTAAAATAATCATAAGCCTTTTAAGCCTCCCCTTTGGGGCAGGTTTAGAGGGGCTACAAAAAGCTTGCCTAACGGCAAGATGGTCATTAGTATGTTGCCGGCAAACCGGATGAGTGTTTTTAAAACACCATAGTACAGACGTAGTAACTATCTGTATGCTGTTGCATCAATATGCAGTGTCCACCATACTCTGTGGGTCAAGGGTTCGATTCCCTTTCACTTTTACTAGTGGTAGCTCAGTTGGTTAGAGCAACAGAAAGCAGCGCCGGTTCGACTCCGGCTCCGACACAACTCGGATAGTTCAGTGGTAGAACACTACGTTTAGGACGTGGAAGTCGGAAGCTATCGCCACTTCCTTAAAAAGGCGACTAACTAAAAGCAGGTGTTGCTTTCCCGATGAATTGTAAATGCCGGGGTGAAAACCGGAGTTAACAAAACATCAATTTGATTAACACCAGAAAAATGCAATGCCGTTATACTACAGGTTGCACTTAAACAATGTTGAATTACTGACAACAAGTTCAGTAAAAATATAGTTTAACTGTTTCTTTAAAAATAACTAAAGGTATTTTCCGTGAGAATGAAATGGAAAGCAGCGCCTGCTTTATTAAAACAAACTTGAAAATTTAAAATAGAAGACAATGAAAAAAGTAAAAGTAAATGCCTATCAAATTGCGTTGGTATTTAAAAACGGTGTATATCGGCGTATGTTGAAAGAAGGTACCTATTGGTTGTGGAACGAAAATGTGTACATCTACGATGTAACCAAATCTTTTATTGCACCGATAGAGTTGAATATTTTATTGCAGGATGCCGAATTAGCCAATGCATTACAGGTAATTGATGTAAGCGATAACGAAATTGTATTGCAGTACCGGGAAGGTTTGTTAACACAAGTATTGACTGCCGGTCGTTATACTTTTTGGAAAAGCGTAATTAACTACGAGTTTGTTAAAGCAGACATCAGCAAAATAGACATTACTGAAAACATCAGCCGTGCCGTATTGCAAAACAAATTAGTAGCGCCGTATGTACGTACTTACAATGTAGAGAATTATGAGAAAGCCGTATTATTTATTGACGGTAAGTATGCACAAATATTGCAGGCCGGCGTATATTACTGGTGGAAAAACAATATTACCATTGCAGTAGGCAAAGCAGATACCCGTATGCAGCAAATAGAAATCAATGGCCAGGAAATTTTGACCAAAGACAAAGCTGCGTTGCGTATCAATGGTTATGCTCAATACAAAGTTGCGGATATAGAAAAAGCTTTGTTGCAAAACAAAGACTATGAACGCCAGTTGTATGTAGCTTTCCAGTTGGCATTGCGGGAGTACATCGGTGGCCTGGCATTTGATGAATTGTTGGAGAAAAAAGAAACCATTGTACCATTTATTTTAGAAGCGGTAAAAACTGCTGCTGAAAATTTGGGTGTAGAAGTAAGCGGTTTCGGTATCCGTGACATTATTTTGCCGGGCGATGTAAAAGACATCATGAACAAAGTATTGGTGGCGGAAAAAAATGCGCAGGCCAACAGCATTATGCGGCGTGAAGAAACTGCAAGCACCCGTAGCTTGTTAAACACTGCCAAATTGATGGAGGATAATACCATGTTGTGGAAATTGAAAGAGATGGAATACGTAGAGAAGATTGCCGATAAAATCAGCAATATCAGCGTAAGCGGTAATGGCGCATTGATTGAACAGTTGAAACAGATATTTGTAGCGCAGAAATAACCTAACATCCGGTATCATATCGGTGCCGGATGTTTTTAATTCCTTTTTAGAACATATCAAGCTTCAATGGCTGAGAAGCATAACCATGCCCCATCTATGTATTATTTTATAGATTTGATAAACTAAATGCCAAAAATGGAGAATAGCTGGAAGACAATTTTTGTAATCTACTCGGCTGTTGGTATAGCTAAGGGAAAATACAAATATAAAAATGCAGAAATCAATATTGATTTTCTGCAGAGTATAAAAAGCTTAAATGTTGAAGTCTATACCGACAATGCAGACAGGTTTCGTGTAATGACAATTAAGCTTGGTATAAGTGATGATAAAATAGATGAGGTTTATTTAAAGTCAAGGCAGATTGCTTATGAATATTTGGCAAGGGTATCATTACTTGGCTATTGTGCAGCAGATATAATAAAACACATTATCACAACTGTTGAATATTGTGAAATAGATAATTGTTTTGAGGTTCTAAGTACTGATATTTTGCATGTTCGTAATTATAGAATTGAAATACAGCCAAAAGATTTCGAAGGAGTTTATGTTAGCGAAAAAAATGACGAATATCTTGAAGTATCAATTGGGTTCCTGCGAAGAGCTTTGACAACTAATTCCTTAGAGGAAAAAGTTATTAACTTATATGGATGTTTAGAAAGAATTGCGGCAAATGAGTGTATAGATTATAAGGTTCAAAGTTGCAAGAATTGTAGTTTTTCGGAAATCACAAAGTTAAAACTTACTAAGAAATTCATAAAACAATTGCTTAAAGAAAGAGGAGTCGATAGAAAATCAATAAATGACTTTGCCGATAGAGACAGAAATAAGATAGCTCATGGTGCGGGACTCCGAGACGGGCAGTTTTACAAAGATTTAAAGGATACAATACTTAAAGTGCAGCATGCAGTATTGGAAATTATTAAATTGAAGGCAAATGCAAATTTGGTAAATTCTATAACTACTGTTATAGAAGACCCAAGAGTAATATATAATTTCAGAATCCGAAATGATTTGAATTATGAATTAATAGATAAAAGCAATTCCGGGTCGATAATAATGTCAACTATGGCAGGAATATCCAAAGTTGAAGATTCATCAGAAAGTGCAAGAGCTAATGGAGAATTTAAATTTGGAGTATCTTATGGGAAAGAGAATTTACATTTAACAAACTCAGAGTTTCAAAAAGAATTTTTCCCTCAAACAAGGAGTATGCTATCTGCTGGAATTACTTATACTTATACTTCACAAAACCAAAAAGACAACAAATTTCCTTTCAAAATTTATAGGCTATAAAAGGAGCTATAAGGGCTATCATAATATATGAGCAAATTAAAATTGACCGGAAAACAAATCCGTGCCATTGGCTAAAAATGAAGAAAATTATTTGTCTTCATCCTTGG
>CAVZXS010000021.1:0-4177 GCA_963779325.1 uncultured Bacteroidota bacterium
AAGCTGGGCATCAGTTTACTGATAAAGTGGAAGATGAAGGCGGTTTTTGTATAATTGCAAACAACTGCTCATTATTACGTTAAAAAAATTAGGTAACAAGATTGTTAGCGAAATTATTGCTGTAAGACCAAAAAGGTCATCGCATTGGATAAGTCTTTTTGGGCAATGACGGGCTAAAAAATACTGTATTGTAAACGAAAGATGTGGTAATAGATTTTAAAACGATTTAAAAGAAATTTAATGATAAAAGAGGGAGAAGTAAAACAATTGTTAGCAGATATGGAATCCGACAGGATCGAAAGGACCATATCAATTGCAGAAGCTAAATTAGGTCCTGCGGTTTGTGCATTAGCAAATGATTTTCCAAATCATAAGCAATCCGGATATATATTATTGGGAGTAAAGAATGATGGTGCTTTGGCTGGTATGACCTGGACAGACGGAGATTTACAAAAAATAGGCGGTGTTAAAACAAATGGAAATGTACTACCACAACCATCACTTGTAGTAAGCCCTGTTTTTAGATTTCCTGATGGAGAAGTTGTGGTAGTAGAAGTAAGGCCATCTTTATACCCTCCTGTGCGGTACGACGGCAGGTGCTGGATAAGGGTAGGTGCCCGCAGAGACAAAGCCACAATAGAAGAGGAGCGTATATTGGTTGAAAGGCGAGCTGCTTATGCAAAAACATTTGATTTGGTGCCGGCATTAGGCTCTTCAATTGATGACCTTAGTATGGGGCATTTTCAATTGGAGTATTTACCGCTGGCAATTGACGAAGAAACAATCAAACAAAATGGAAGAAGCCCTGAAGAACAACTTGCTTCTTTGCGATTTTATGATTTAAAAGAAAAATGTCCAACTAATGCAGGGATACTTTTGTTTGGCACCAATCCTTTATTCCAATTGCCTGGTGCTTACATACAATATCTGAAGTTTGAAGGCGAGGATATGACTACAAATGTTGATTTTGAAAAACAGTTTTCCGGCGCATATGTAACAGAATTAAATGTATTAGATGATTTTATTAAAAATAATATCATAAAAGAGCGTCCGGTAAAGGGCGACACTTTTCAGGAAAAGCAGATAAGAAACTACCCATATTGGTCATTAAGGGAGTTGGTAATGAATGCTGTAATGCATCGGAGTTATGAATCTAATTCACCAATTTATATTTATGAATTCAATAACCGAATTGAAATTATTAACCCCGGCGGTTTGTATGGTGATGTCAATGCCCAGAACTTTCCAAATGCAAGTGATTATCGCAATGTAGTAATTGCAGAGTCGATGAAAAGGTTGGGGTATGTAAACAGGTTTAACTATGGCATTACAAGAGTAATTGATGAGTTAGAGAAAAGTGGTAATGGTAAGCCTGAATTTGATATTTCCCTTATTACAAAGTTTAAGGTAACAATTCCAATAAATAATGAATGGTAAATGAAAACAATAATCTTTTTTAATAATAAGGGGGGAGTTGGTAAAACCACCACTGTATATCATGTTGCATGGATGCTTTCCGAATTGGGAATAAAAACGATTGCTATTGATCTTGACCCGCAATCAAATCTTACTTCTATGTTTTTAAGCACAGAAAGACTGGAAGAGGTTTACGAAAAAAATTTACCAATAACAATTCTCAATTCAATTAACCCGGTAGTGTCCGGAGATCCATATAAGCCGGTACACATTGAACTTATAAATGAAAACCTTGGATTGATTTTAGGAAACCTGTCATTGTCAACTTTTGAAGATAGCCTTAGTGATGCTTGGCTTAAATGTTTAAATAGTGAAAGCTATTCATTCAGGCTTACGAGTATTTTTAATACTATTGTAAATGATGCGGTCGCTCAATTTAATGCAGAAATTGTGTTAATAGATGTTGGACCTAATCTTGGAGCTATTAATAGAGCGGTGACAATTAGTTCAGATTATATTATTATGCCGGTAGCGTCCGATTTGTTTTCGTTGCAGGGTATTAAAAACTTAGGTGTTACTTTGAACACCTGGAAAAAGCAATGGAGCCAGCGAAAAGAATTAAAGCCTTCAAATATTTCTTTTGAAGTTCCCGAGAAATTATCTTTTCCATGTGGCTATATAGTGATGCAGTACTCAGCGAAGGAAAGCAGGCCTGTAAAATCTTATTTAAGATGGGCAAATAGAATTCCATCCGTATTTTCAGAATTTGTTCTGAGCGAAACTAATAGCGAAAATAATGTCGAGGAGGATATTCACTGTATTGCTTTACTAAAACATTACAGGAGTTTAGCTCCGATGTCTATGGAAGCGCATAAGCCAATATTTTTATTAAAACCTGCCGACGGGGCTATTGGAGCACATGTGTACGCAGTTCAAAAGAGCTATGAAGAATTTGAAGTTCTAACTAATAAAATACTTGCTACTTGTAAATGAGATTCTAATTCGACAGCAATCAGAAATATCAACGGTGTGTCAGAAAGCCCATCACCGATATATTTGAAGGGCAACCTTTGACAAGGGGTGATTTTAATTTAGTATCTGCCAAAATGCAATACTGCTCAACGAGAATCAATATGATGTAGTAAGCCGGTCAAAAATTGTATAATTCCTCACTTCTAAAACAAACCGCTTATGTCATCACGCAGAAAATTTTTACAGCAATCTTCGCTGATCCTCGGCGCCGGCACAGTAGCCTCCGCATTTGATAACAAAGCATTCGCCTTTTTTAAAAACCGTGTTGCACCAAGCGATCAATTAAATATCGGCGCCATCGGAATTAACGGTATGGGCTGGGCCAATGCAAAAACGGCTATAAAAATACCCGGTGTAAACTTAGTAGCTGTTTGTGATGCGGACAGAAATGTAATTGATAAAAAACTGGCGGAACTAACTCCGTTAAATATTGATATAACTAAAATAAAAATCTATGATGATTACAGAAAGTTGTTGGCCAAAAAGATATCGATGCCGTCATCATCGGTACGCCGGATCATTGGCATGCGCTGATGATGATACATGCCTGCGAAGCCGGTAAAGATGTGTATGTAGAAAAACCGGTAGGTAATTCCATAGGCGAATGTACCGTGATGGTAACCGCACAACAGCGATACAACAAAATAGTACAGGCAGGCCAGTGGCAGCGAAGCCAACAACACTTTAAAGATGCCGTTGATTTTGTACATGGCGGTCAATTGGGAAATATTCGTACGGTAAAAGTGTGGTGCTACCAGGGATGGATGAAACCGGGACCGGTAGTACCGGATACAGCGCCGCCCGCCGGTGTAGATTATAAGCAGTGGCTGGGCGCCGGCCAAAATAAGACCGTTTAATGCAAGTCGTTTTCATTTTAATTTCAGGTGGTTTTGGGATTATGCCGGCGGGCTAATGACGGATTGGGGCGTGCACTTATTGGACTATGCATTGCTGGGCATGAAAGCCGATTTGCCAATCAGTATTGCCGGCCTTGGAGGAAAATTTGCGTATCCCGATTTGTATGAAGAAACACCCGATACACTTACTACACTGTATGAATTTGAAAAATTTAATATGGTATGGGATTCCGCTATGGGTATTGATAACGGTTCTTACGGCAGAGATCACGGTATTGCATTTATAGGAAATAACGGAACGCTTATTTTAAATCGCGGTGGTTGGGAAGTGATAGAAGAAAGACAAAGCAAGAATAAAGTTGTTATGCCATTGCAGAAATCATCGGACAACGGCGTATTAAATCACTGGGAAAATTTTGTAAGTGTAATTAAATCCCGCAAAGCGGCTGATCTGCGCTGCTCCATTCAGGACGGCGCACATGTAGCTACCGTAGCGCAGATGGGTAATATTTCTTACCGCAGCGGAAAAAAATTATTATGGAATAAAGCAAAGGGCGCATTTACAGATGAAGCGATCAACAAAAAATATTTGATGAATGAATACCATAATGGTTATAAGCTTCCGAAAGGGTAGCAGTTTAAACATTGATGAGATTAAATAATTTAAACGTTTATTACTATTTGCACGTACTGCTATTTTCACCCGGCTCGATGGACTCCTTTTATCGGATGGAATTGCTATGAATAAAAGGAATGTATCCTCCGGTAGCCACAAAGCTGCTCAAAACATAGCTAAACTATAAAGCCATTTTGCACCTTGCAGGCTTTATGACATTAACCCTGCCGAATGGCTTGTGGACATCCCAAGGAAA
>CAVZXS010000022.1:0-235152 GCA_963779325.1 uncultured Bacteroidota bacterium
CATAAAAATGCTTCTCAATCCTTAGCCCGATGCCGTTAAAACCTTAATTTCTGTTTGCAGTTTGCAATCTGCAAACAATCAATTACTTTCGCAGCATGAAATCACATAATGGTATGCGACCGCAGGATGTGGTTATCCTGCTCAAAATACTTACTGTCTCCGAATCTAACTGGCAGTACCGCGATTTGGCAAGCAGCCTTTCTATGAGTATTTCCGAAATATCAGAATCGCTGAACCGCAGTCATATGGCGGGTTTGGTGGATGAGGGACGCAGGAAAGTGTACCGCCAATCGCTGATGGAGTTTATTCAGTACGGATTGCATTATGTGTTTCCGCAAGTGCCGGGCAGTATGGTAACGGGTATGCCAACAGCGCATTCACATCCGTTTTATAATAAAAAATTTATCAGCGAATTGAATTATGTATGGCCCGATGAAAACGGAACCTTGCGGGGCTTAGCTATTCAGCCATTGTATAAATCAGTAGTGAAAGCGGTAAAGAAAGACGATGCGTTATATAAACTGCTGGCAAGTATTGATATTATTCGTGTGGGCAAAACAAGGGAAATGAAAGTGGCTGTCGCAGAGCTTAAAAAATTTATTTTGCCATGAGTCATCTGCAAAATATAGCAAGAATAAAAGCGGTTCATACCGCATTGGAAGAATTGGCCGGCGATGTAGTCTTTATTGGCGGGGCTGCCGTGTCGTTATACACTGACCGGCCATCTGCCGATACACGACCAACTGACGATGTGGATATTCTTGTGGAGTTACTGAATTACCGTGATTACGCGGCAATAGAAGAAAAGCTCCGGCAAAAGGGATTTATCAATGACGTTGAATCAGGAATTATATGCAGGTATACAATCAACGGAATTATTGTAGATGTAATGCCGACATCCCCGGCTGTATTAGGCTTTGCTAATAAATGGTATACTGCGGCCTTCGCAGCTTCGAAGTATATAACAATTGACGAAGGATATACTATCAGGATATTTTCGACTGTCTATTTTTTAGCTGCAAAGTTAGAAGCCTGGAAAGACCGCGGTGATAATGACGGAAGGACGAGTACTGATTTTGAAGACATTGTTTTTGTACTGAATAACAGGAATGCAATTTGGAAGGAATTGGCAGAAGCGGACGAACCTGTAAAACAATACCTGAAGGTTGAATGTAAAAAATTATTGGACGAGCCTTATATAGAGGAATGGTTAAGTGTACACCTGGACTTTCAGGAACAAAGAAGGATAAACTTTATTATTGGCAGTCTCTCTGAATTTATAGTTTCATAACCCTTCTTTAAGCTTCCCGAAATCATCGGGAAAAGCTTTCCATCCCTTACCTTTGCCCGCCCATACCGAAAGGTATGTTCGGGCAGGCCCGCCCTGTTAACGCAGCTCGGGCAGGCCGACAAGTTAACAACTTGGGCAAGCGGCTTTAAAGACTTTTTAAATTATAAACAATCTAATCCTCCGCCGCGGCGGAGATAGGGGCTCATGAAGTACAACAACGAAATAAACAAGCGAAAGACTTTCGCCATTATCTCTCACCCCGATGCGGGTAAAACCACATTGACGGAAAAACTATTGCTGTTTGGCGGCGCTATACAAACTGCAGGCGCTGTAAAAAGTAATAAGATTAAGAAACACGCTACCAGCGATTTTATGGAGATAGAAAGACAGCGTGGTATCTCCGTGGCTACATCGGTTATGACGTTTGAATACAAGGGCATGCTCATTAACCTGCTGGATACGCCCGGTCACAAAGATTTTGCCGAGGATACTTACCGTACACTGACGGCCGTGGACAGTGTAATATTGGTGATAGACAGTGTGAATGGGGTAGAGGCGCAAACCCGCCGCCTGATGGAAGTGTGCCGCATGCGGGATACGCCGGTGATTGTGTTTATAAATAAAATGGACAGAGACGGTAAAAACCGTTTTGATTTGCTGGAAGAAATAGAAAAAGAATTGAATCTTCACCTGCACCCCATGACCTGGCCCATCAACAGCGGTAAGGAATTTAAGGGTGTATATAATATCGATGAAAAAAGTTTGGTACTGTTTACCGCCAATACAAAAGCCGCCGATGAAGATGTATTGGAGATTACGGATTTGAACAGCCCGGTATTGGATGAAAAATTGGGTGATAAAGATGCGGCTACCTTGCGTGAGGATATAGAATTGGTAGACGGTGTTCACGGCAAATTAAATACAGCCGATTACTTAGAGGGTAAAGTGGCGCCGGTATTTTTTGGCAGTGCTGTAAATAATTTTGGTGTAAAAGAAATGCTGGATACATTTATCCGCATAGCTCCCGTGCCGCGCAGCCGGGAAACCAACAAAAGACATTTGGATGTGCAGGAAGATAAATTCTCGGGTTTTATTTTTAAGATACATGCCAATCTTGATCCCAAGCATCGCGACCGTATTGCTTTCTTACGCGTTTGCAGCGGAAAGTTTGAGCGTAATAAATATTTTCATCATGTACGATTGGATAAGGATGTGCGTTTCAGCAATCCCTATTCTTTTTTGGCCCGCAGTAAGGATGTAATTGAAGAAGCTTATCCCGGCGATGTGGTAGGTTTGTTTGATACCGGCAGTTTTAAAATTGGTGATACACTGACGGAGGGAGAAGATTTTTTCTTTACCGGTATTCCGTCTTTTTCGCCGGAGATTTTTAAAGAAGTGCAGAACAAAGACCCGATGAAGGCTAAACAATTGGAGAAAGGATTGATGCAATTGACGGATGAAGGCGTAGCGCAATTGTTTACCCAGTTTGGCGGTAATAAAAAAATTATTGGTTGCGTAGGCGAGCTGCAGTTTGAAGTAATTCAATACCGACTGTTGCAGGAATACGGCGCTTCGGTGCAAATGAATTCATTGCCCTATTACAAAGCTTGCTGGCTTACAAGTAAGGATCCGAAAAAAATGGAAGACTTTGCCAGGTTTAAGCAGGCCAATATTGGCGAGGATAAAGACGGGCACATGGTGTACCTGGCGCAGAGCGAATGGTTTTTAAATACGGAGAAAACGAATAATCCGGATATAGAGTTTCATTTTACGTCAGAAATTCATAAGGCAGAGGTTTGAGGTAAGAAGTCGGAAGTCGGAAGTCGGAAGTCGGAAGTCGGAAGTCGGAAGTCGGAAGTCGGAAGTCGGAAGTCGGAAGAGTTTTGCTGATCAAGTTACGATCAAAAACTTACAACTCACTACTCACTACTTACTACTCACTACTTACTACTCACTACTTACTACTTATAACTCATAACTTATAACTCATAATTCATACTCCCTCTCGTGTCATTAATATTTGAAACTGAAAGATTAATTGTTCGTCCTTATACAAAGGATGATGCAGATAATTTTTTTGCGTTGAATGGTGATGAGGAGATTGTGCGTTATATACGTCCTGCGAAATCAAGAAAAGAATGCGATGCTTTTTTATTGGAAACAATAGCTGCTGTGGATGCCAATCCGCAGATGGGTCGTTGGGCGGTGGATGAAAAAAACACCGGGCGGTTTGTGGGTTCATTCGCCGTTATTTTTATTGAAGGCACTGATATGATTCAGCTGGGCTATTCATTATTAAAAAAGGAGTGGGGCAAGGGTTATGCTACAGAACTTACCAAAGCAGGAATAAACTATGTATTTACTGTAATGCAATTGCCGTTGATTTATGCGGTAACGGAAATAGAGCATACAGCTTCGCAAAAGGTTTTACTGAAAGCGGGGTTTAAACCGGAGACTCTTTTTAAAGAAGGAGAGAAGGAATTGCAGCGGTTTGTTTTGTATAGAGATGGGGTCTGAAGTAAGAAGTAAAAAGTCAAAAGTAAAAGAAGAACTTAACACATACTTACTACTTAATTTATACTGTTACAAACAAAATTGTTGTTGCTGTAACCGGGACACTTCTTGTCGGAATAATGATTTGAAGTTTTTATGAAGACCGCAGAAGTAAAAATATTGATACTAAAACTAAGCGGGGTATGTTACGGATCGTATTGGTTTTGGCATCTGTAATATTAGTCATAATATTTAAGTTAACCGGCGTTCCTATGAAATAACATTATCTGTCTTTGTATTCGTTGCATATAAGCATGCTTTGAGTGCCCTGTACTATCAAAAAAAACTATCACTCTCTTGTCATACTGAGCCGCTGCTATCAGAAAAATTATAGTTAAAAGTAATCAGGCGAAGCGTCTATAACCGGTTCGATCTTTGGCAGATACTTCTCCCGCCGATGGCAGGTTCAGTATGACAAGACAAGGAGACATTCCCGATTGCTTTAGTCCTATAGGTTTTCTATTCATTGCAAATTGGCCATTGCCTATTGGTTTTTATTTCCAACCTCCGACTTCCAACGTCCGGTTAGCCGTATCTATATAAGTATTATCTTCAATCTGCATACCGTAAAATAAAAATTTACCAAAATGGATAAAAGAACATTTATAAAAACATCATCAGTAATAGCAGGCGGCGCTTTATTTTCACGCTTTGCCGGTTGTGCAACCAAAACAGACAATATGGAGCATTTAAAAAACTGGGCGGGCAACTTAGAGTACAGTACCGGTAATGTTCATTATCCAAAAACAGTGGCGGAGGTGCAGGAGGTTGTAAAGAAATGTAAAAAACTTAAAGCGTTGGGGTCACAACATTCTTTCAATAAAATAGCGGACAGTACCGAGAACCAGGTTTCACTAAAAGAGATGAATAAAGTAGTATCGTTAGATGCCGCAGCAAATACAGTAACGGTGGAGGCGGGTATGAAGTATGGTGAGCTGGCTCCCTATCTTCATGAAAAAGGATATGCTTTGCACAACCTGGCTTCGTTGCCCCATATCAGTATCGCCGGCGCTGTTTCCACGGCCACACATGGTTCGGGTGTAAAGACAGGTAATCTTTCAACAGCGGTTTCGGCTATTGAATTTGTAAATGCCGCCGGTGATATAGTTAATTTATCAAAGAAAAAAGATGGCGAGCAGTTTTACGGCGCTGTGGTGGCATTGGGTGCTATTGGTGTCGTAACAAAAGTTACGCTTGATGTTCAACCCACTTTTAATATGAAGCAGTTTGTATACCGCAACCTGCCCATGAGCGAACTGAAAAATAATTTTGACGCCATACAAGCCGCGGGTTATAGTGTAAGCCTGTTTACCGATTGGAAAAATAAAAATATCAATGAGGTCTGGATAAAAAGCAGGGCGGAAGCAGGCGATACCGACTTAGCAGCGCCTTCAGAATTATTCGGCGCTAAAATAGCTGCGCAAAATATGCATCCTATAGAAACTGAATCGGCCGAGAATTGTACAGAGCAAATGGGTGTTGCAGGACCTTGGTACGAAAGAATGCCGCATTTTAAAATGGGTTTTAAACCAAGTGCCGGTAAAGAATTGCAGGGAGAATATTTTGTACCCATTGAACATGCGTACGATGCAATAATGGCTATGGAAAAATTGAACGAAAAAATAACGCCGCATCTTTTTATTTCTGAAATACGTACCGTAAATGCAGATGATCTTTGGATGAGTCCCTGTTACAAACAAACCTGCGTGGTACTGCATACCACCTGGAAACAGGAAGTAGATACCGTTATGAATTTAATTCCGTTGATTGAAGAACAACTGGCGCCTTTTAATGCACGGCCGCATTGGGCCAAAGCTGTTTACCATGCCGCCGAAAGTGTTGCAATCACGTTATGAAAAATTAAATGACTTTAAGCAATTGATTAACCAATACGACCCCAAGGGTAAATTCAGAAATGAATTTTTGGATAAGAACCTTTACGGAAGCTAACGGGGATAAAGTATTAATTTTTAGCTATTAGCACTTAGCCGTTAGCATTTGGAATTAAGCCTTAAGCATTCAGACAAGTTTTAATCTTTTAATTTTTAATTCTTGCCCATTGCTTTTCACAATTTCTACCCATCACTTCCTCCGCCGCTTTTTTTACAATCGCCAGGTCGTTAACTCCCTTAAACCCACTGAACCCGCAAGAGATGCGGGTCTCAGCATCGAGTTGTATGGGTTGTCCACCCTCCCAACCCATGAGGTCGGGTAACTCTATACCAAAATCCCTGTAATTCAGTTTATCTGTAAATACCAATCTTTCGTATTCGCCTGTTTTATAACCCGTGATCCATACTTGAGATGCTTTGCGGTAAGCCACATCGTAAAATTTGCGCCCTCTTAATTTATGGGCCCCAAATTTTTCCGTAAATATTTCCCGCATCATCAATAATACAAACAGCCACATTCCCTTCAGAGATACTCCAATCCGGCACACTGTTTTTATAAGAAGGAATCTGCGCAGTGATGCTTTCAAACATTTTGTTAATTACCTGTGGCAATTTTTCGTTTGTCATTTTTAAACCCTTTTATTATTGATGGTGTAATTATACAAGGCGATTTTCATTCATTAAATATAATTCAAGATATTGGTTTGTTTAGTTTTAATGTCATTGTTGTTATGCCACAGGGTTTTGGGTTGGTGTACCGGTAAAACGAATTTGATTAAATCATACTAATTTCATCATTACGAACGGCGGGCATGTTACGCATAAAGGAAGATATTATGCCTGCGAAGGCTTAAATCCGCATCCTCATTATAAAAAAAGCATGATCTTACATCTAAAATTTACCGGCATGTTACATTACCTCGCTGTATTGTTTTTTTTAATAGTGCTTCTTTCCTGTAATGATGTATCGCAGAAAACGGAAAAGCAAATAGAAAAAGCAGGTAAAGAAATAGTAAAGCAAGTTGAAGCGGCGGCAGAGCATATGGATGGCTCGCATACTTACATTGGATTTGAAGCGGGCAAAGACAGTTGTGAAATACGGATGTATTGGAAAGATGATAAAGGAGTTATTTTGGGCAGTTTAAAAAACCTGAAAAATTATATTGAACAAAAAGGCGATACGCTTTTATATGCCTGTAATGGCGGTATGTATATGGAAAATCGTTTTCCGTTAGGTTATTATATAGAGAACGGCAAAACATTACAAAAAATAAATACCCGTACCGGAGCAGGCAATTTTTATTTAAAACCCAAGGGCGTATTTTATTTGGGTAATAATAACCTTCCGGTTATTCAGAGCATAGAAACACAAAAAGACAGGGATGCGCTGCGCTTACAAAAAATTACCTATTTAACCCAAAGCGGCCCTATGCTGATACACAATAATAAAATCAATAGTCTATTTACACCCGGCAGCACCAATATAAATGTAAGAAACGGTGTGGGCATATTGCCCGACGGCAATGCTTATTTTGCCATGAGCACCTATCCCGTTAATTTTTACGATTTTGCCAAACACTTTAAAGATAAGGGCTGCAAAGAAGCTTTGTATTTCGACGGTTTTGTATGCCGCACCTATTGCCCGCAGGAAAACTATATTCAATTGGGCGGAAATTTGGGTGTTATGATTGCCGTGGTGAAGAAGAAGTAATTTTTTTTCTTACGCCCAAAAACTATGAATCATTATTTTTTATCTATATATTTGGTTTAAGCAAATTGAACACGGTACTTAAGAAATTTTAATAATTAAATTTGAAAAGAAAAATGAAAGCAAGCCCCATTATTACAGTTCTTTTTTCCCTGCTTATGCTTGCTGCCTGTAAAAAGCAAAAGCAGGATATGCAGTATTATTTTACTTTCGCTATCGGTTCTAAGACTTATTCATTGGATAGTGCGACTATTCATATTTCTACCTACAACAATACTTCATCTTCGTTCGAAATATTGGGGTATACAGCCTCCCGGAGTTACAGGTTAAATGCTTTTGGTATCAATCCTTTTGATACTACGGTTATCGGAACTTATCTGACTACAATGTCTCCCGATCTTAAAAAATTACTTACCGGCGGCGGATTTATAGGTGATAACCCTACGGATATTAATTTTGGCATTTACCCCGTACATTATGACGGGAAATATTCTTTTACTATAAGTGAACAAACTGACATTTATATTGCGGGCACATTCAGCGGCAGATTAACAGCAGATAATTCGTTGAAATATGCGGATATATCAAACGGAAAATTCAGAATGCCGATAAATAAGTAATTGTTTTAAGAAACATATTTTTATCCGGCCGTTTTTGGCAGTAAATAAGGAATAAAGTAAGAAGCCGGAAATCCGAGTATTCAGCCAGATTGTATTTTGTTTACTGCCAATTGTGCATTGTTTTTCACTTCTGAACTCCGGCTTCTGACTTCGGTACTCATCTCCCCACTCTTACCATTCTTTCCTTGCCCTGCATATCTTTTCTTATTTCTGTTTGCGTAAAGCCCTGTTTGGTAAATAAAGCGGCTACATCATTAGCATACTTCTCATGTGTTTCTAAAAAAACAACGCCTTGTTCGGTTAAATGTTCTGCGGCAAACAATGCAATGTCTTCATAAAAAATTAATGCATTGGCACTATGAACAAACAAAGCCCCGTGCGGTTCGTAGTTGAGTACGTTGTTTCGCATCGTGTCTTTATCTTTTTCAGGTATATAAGGCGGGTTACTAATTATTACATCATATATTCCTAAATGCTGCCAACTTCTTCGGTCTAAGAAATCAATTTTTAAAAAATTAATTTTTTGCTCAGGTAAAAGATTGGCTGCTTTATTTTTTTCGGCAACTTTTATGGCTTCTTCACTTATATCGCAGGCCCAAACAGTCGCTTCGGGTATTTTTTTCTTCATGGCAATGGCTATGCAACCGCTGCCGGTACCAATGTCAAATATGTTCAGCTTACCGGGCTCGGGATAATTTTTATTTAATGTATCGGCAATGGCCCAAGCCACCAATTCATCTGTTTCGGGTCTTGGTATCAGTACATCATTGTTTACATAAAACCGCATGCCGGCAAACCATGTATAGCCGGTTATATATTGTACGGGTTCATGTTTCAGCAGTCGTGTTGTAATCTCCTCCAGTTCTTTTTGTTTATTATCGGGCAGCGGGACGGTTTTATTCATCACCCGGTCGATGCGTTGCCAACCGGTTAGGTGTTCCATTACTATATCGGTAATGGCGGCGGCTTCATTGTCATCATAAATTTCCATCAGCTGAAAAATCAACTGTTGTTTGGCGTCTTGCAATGTCATAAGCAAACTTACATTATATTGCAAAGCGATTTGTTTGAGGTTGATGAATGGGGTGAAACCCACCCCTGCGAATATTTTTTTATGAGAGAGTACTGATACCCCTTCGGAGGAGGGAAGGCATAGTTTTAATGTTGGATATAAAAGAGTAATGAATGTAGAGCTTTGATTCTTTGGGTAAGTTTTTTTTATTTTGAAATTAATGATTGCCACTTCCCCTCCACCGGAGGGGGGAGAGAATACCTTCTAATAAATGCTATTCGATGGGGGTGGGTCTAAATATGCGAAGATTATGAACATACAAAGTGATTACAATTTTTTAAAATAGCACATTGACCGAATCAGAAAAATATATACTGCGATGTATTGAACTGGCGAAGAAAGGCGCCGGTTACGTGGCGCCCAATCCGGTGGTAGGCGCTGTATTGGTGTTCAATGAACGAATAATAGGAGAGGGCCGGCATCAAAAATTCGGCGAAGCACATGCCGAAGTAAATTGTATTAACGCAGTAAAAGAAGAGGATAAACAATTTATTGCGCAATCAACGCTGTATGTTTCTTTGGAGCCCTGTACACATACAGGCAAGACTCCGCCTTGTACTAATTTAATTATCGCTAATAAAATACCGCGGGTAGTTATCGGCTGCCGCGATGTGTATAAAGAAGTAGACGGTAAAGGCATTAAACAATTACAGGATGCAGGTATAGAAATAGAAGTTGGCGTTTTAGAAAATGAATGCAAAGAATTAAACAAAAGATTTTTTACCTTTCATAAACTGCAGCGGCCCTATCTTATTTTAAAATGGGCGCAATCGGCCAATGGTAAAATAGCCTGTAAAAATTTATCAAGAGTTTTTATTACCAATGAAATTACTAACAGACTGGTACATAAATGGCGCAGCGAAGAAGCGGCTATATTAGTTGGCACCAACACGGCGCAGTTCGACGATCCTTCATTGACTACCCGGCTTTGGCCCGGACCATCTCCCGTGCGGGTGGTGGTTGATATGGCTTTATCACTTTCGCAAACATTGCATGTTTTTGATCAGCAGGTATCAACGGTTATTATTAATACAAAGAAGCACGACTTGGACGGAGCCGTTTATTATTATAAAATAAATGATGAGGAAAGTTTGGTGCAACAGATTTGCGCGGCATTATACAAACTCAATTTGCAATCGGTAATAGTGGAGGGCGGTGCTAAATTGCTGCAATCTTTTATTAATGAAAACCTGTTTGATGAAATACGGGTGATTGAAAATGAAGAATTGATTATCCCTGATGGATTGGCGGCGCCTGAATTGCCGAATGTACGTTTAATAAGAAAAGAAAAATTTCTTTCGGACTCAATTTGTTTCTATGAAGAAGTCAAAAGTCAAAAGTAAAAAATTAAAATCTAATATCCGATTTACAATGCTCAAATCTAAATACCATATACTGAATACTAAATACTTTATATATACAATTTAAAACTAAAACAACTTGCTATTCCTCTTCGGCAGTATCATATTCTCTTCATATCTCACGCTTTCGTTTAAAGTGTTGCAGCGCTATGGTATTCATTTAATGCAGGCCATCGTATTTAACTACTGGACTTGTGTTATTACCGGTTCGTTTGTCAACGGGCATTTTCCCATTCATGCCGGCACGGTGAATGAAAAATGGTTTCAGTGGGCCTGTATAATGGGTGGAATGTTTTTTATTATTTTCAATATCATTGGTTTTACGGCGCAAAAAATTGGCGTAGCCGTAGCATCGGTAGCCAATAAACTATCGCTCATTATTCCGTTTATATTTTCTATTTACTTGTATAATGAAGAAACGACTGCATTAAAAATTATAGGAATTATTATTGCATTGGCGGCCGTCGTGCTTACCTGCTATCCGCAAAAGAAAGAAGACGCCGCAGTGCCCGCATCAAAATGGTTATTGATTATTCCAATCATACTTTTTTTCAGCAGCGGTTTGCTGGATACATTGATAAAATACGTGGAGCAACAATTTTTAAATGATGATAACAAAAATGATTACCTGATTACGGCATTCGCCGCGGCGGGTACGGTGGGTACTGCCGTTATGAGTTTTTTATTGTTTACCGGTAAAATGAAGTTTGATAAGAAAAGTATTCTCGCCGGCATCATTATCGGTATTCCCAATTATTTTTCTATTTGGTGCCTGGTACGTGTTTTGAAAGATTATGCGGCAAACAGTTCACAAATTATTCCCATCAATAATATGGGTATTGTACTGCTCAGCGCCGTAGTAGCTATGTTATTGTTTAAAGAAAAATTATCAGCCATTAATTGGGCGGGTATTATTTTATCATTGGGTGCCATTGCATTAATTGCGTATGGATAAGACGCCCCTATCCCCTAAAGGGGAATGAAGAAAAAAATGGATTCATACAATACGATTGAACAAACTTCCACAGCAGAATTTAAAGACCGCGGCAGCCGTTTTGTTGCGTATGCATTCCCGCTTGCAGCCAAAGAAATGTTTAAAGAAAAACTGAATGAAGTAAAGAAAGAGCACCCGAAAGCATCGCATCATTGTTTCGCTTACCGCATAGGTACCGACGGCAATAATTTCAGATCGGGTGATGATGGTGAACCTTCCGGCTCGGCCGGCAAACCCATATTGGGACAAATAGACAGCATGGAACTTACTAACGTATTGATAGTGGTAGTTCGTTATTTCGGCGGCACCATGCTGGGCGTGCCGGGTTTAATCAATGCCTACAAGTCGGCAGCATCTATGGCATTGCAAACAACTCCTGTTGTACAAAAAGCGATAGAAATAAATTATGAACTGCTGTTTGAATATAATTTAATAAACCCCGTCATGCATATTGTAAAGCAATACAATTGTACTGTTTACCGGCAGGAAATGCAATTGTTCAGCCGCATACAGATCGGTATTCCTAAAAACAGGCTGGAGGAAGTTTTGTATAAACTCAAGGACTTACACAGCGTAGAAGTGAAGCCGGTTTGATTTATAAATTTAATCTCCCTGATTGGTATAGTGCAGTTGACTATATTTTTTTGTCTTTTGGTTTTTGCCTTTTGATTTTTTGTATTTCCCCGATACCCGCTTCGTGGTATTTTTTACAACTTTTTATTGCATTTGCTTGCCGGTCAAAAAAATCTTACTAACTTTTCAGTAAACCTTTTCTTATGCCCGCCGTTCTAACCACCTTGCGCATACTAATGCGTAACTGTTTGCTGTCGCACGAAATCATTTATTCATCACATCATAAATAATTTAATCATGGCAATACAATATAAACTGCCGCCGCCGTCATTTAAAGTAAGTCCAAAAAAAGATATTGGCGCACCGGATGGTGATACTATTAAAATTGAACAACCTGTTCGTCTTGTGTCCTGCGATACACCCGAGAAAGAAAAACCCTTAGGTACGGCTGCAACCACACAGCCTAAATTGAATATCGCTAAACAGCGTTTATTACAAACCGGTTTCTTTCCTCTGTTACCGAAGGGATTGATTAAATACCTGGCAGATAAAATTACTCCTGATGCCGCCAAACGACATATCAATGCAGGTAAAGATGCGAGTGCACATTTTGAAAAAATTAAAGAAAAGGCATTGAATAAACCAAACGGTACGAGAAGAAAAGTGGGCGTATTACCAAGCGGCGAAGTGATTGACAGCAACGGACGCATGCTGGCTTTTATAATGACATATTTAGAAGAACCGTTGCCACCCAAAAATGATCCGGCACGCAAAACTTATAACCTGGTAATGGTGGAAGACGGTTGGGCAGCATTTTTTCCCATCTGGCCCTCATTGCCAAAAGACCCGAAAGATTTTGATATTATTTATGCTGCTGCAAAAAAAGCGTGGACAAATAAAAAAGGAATGTGGAATAAGCACGGAAAAGATTTATTACTTCCGTACGAATACCGGCTATTGATAAAACTTTCAGCGAAGTTATCGACTGATAAAACAGTTAAAGATTTAATGGATGCAGCTTTTCAACGGGTATGTGTCGATCTGCGTACGATGAAACTTGTCGGGAAGTTTGATTTTTATAAAGTGCCGCCGAGTCATCGTCTTTGGATTTGGGAAAGAGATTGGAAAGCTGATAAAAACCAAATAAAAACTATGCTGGGTGTAAAAGAATAAGACACTGCTTTTAAACAAAGCGGCATTTTACTCCTTATCTTCAAATATATAAACGGAGTAAAATGAAACAACGATTAGCCCATATAGCATTGGTTGTAACTGATTATGATGAAGCAATTGCTTTTTATACGCAAAAACTCAATTTCACTTTAGTTGAAGACACTGTTTTAAGCGAAACAAAAAGATGGGTAATGGTATCGCCTCACGGTTCAGACGGATGTTGTTTACTGCTGGCAAAAGCTGCTACGGAAGAACAGCGGAGCAGGATAGGGAATCAAACGGGCGGCCGGGTGTTTTTATTTTTGCATACAGATGATTTTAAAAAAGATTATCAAAACCTGCTCGACAAAAAAATAAAAATTTTAAGAGGACCTTCTGTTGAGCCTTACGGCACCGTAGCAGTTTTTGCAGACCTGTACGGTAATCTTTGGGATTTGATAGAACCGATAAAAAAATAAAGCCGCTTTTATGCAGTGGTAATTTTTTATCTTCACGCATGCAAAATTCTATCGCCGCCGAATTTATTGCGCAATCCGTTTTTCGTATGCAGGAAAATACACCGCGTATTGAAAAATGTTTACAGTTATTAAATGAAGAAGATATTTGGAAGAAACCAAATGAAGCCGGCAACAGCATCGGCAACTTAATGCTTCATCTTTGCGGAAATATTACACAGTATATTTTATCATCTCTCGGCAATAGAGAAGACAAAAGAATTCGTGACAAAGAATTTTCAATAATGGGAGGATACAATAAAGAACAACTTTTTAAAAAATTAGCCGTGACGGTTGCCGAAACCGTTCATATCATACAATCTCTTGATGATAGTGAATTGATGCACATACGTTCGGTGCAGGGATTTCAATTATCTGCTATCGGAAGTATTGTACATGTGGCGGAGCATTATTCTTACCATACCGGGCAAATTATTTTAATCACCAAGCTCATCACCAATAAAGACCTCGGCTTTTACGCCGGCTACGATCTTAATAAAAAGAATACCTGATTTATTTTTTGTTGGGTAGTAAACTTATTTTAAAACATTCAGGCCGCACTTAACAAAGCGGCTGTACCTTCTTCAAAATTGCCGCCTAATGTCATTAAGTTAAGAGGTTTCAATTGCCTTGACCTTCCGGGCAAGGATAAATGAAACTTTATAAAGGACTTAAAGCAAAAAAATCAGGAACATTATTTCTACTGCTGAACTTTCTTTATTGATTGACGAATTAGAATCTGACTAAGCCGACGTCACATGAAGATAAGCGGGAACTCAATTCTCAAACCTTCCCGGCATTTTCGGAATTAATAATAGATTCTTACGCATCGTCTGCTTCATATTTGTTTTTACCAAATCGCCCATCGATTTGCATTTAAGAAATACTTTATTGTTATGATACGCTGCCAGTTCATTTTTCAACTGTTCCGTTTTTTCGGGAGTGGAGATGGTATCTTTGGACATAATATCAAGCAACTCTTTTATCCTGTATTTTGATGAAGCCAGTCTGAAAGCCATCATCGTTCTTTCTTCGGTTTGGTATTGCTCTATGGATTGTTTGTTTAAATGTTTTAAGCTAAGCTCTACCAGTTTATTATTTTCTTTAAAGAATTGCGGGAAGTACAAGCTTTTTCTGCCTTCGTAGGATTGCTGATCAAAATCGATAACCCGGATTCGGTATTGATAATCTTCAATATCGGGTGTAATGTCAACAACAAAATTATAGCTGCGCATATCGCCCAGCAGCCGGATAAAACACCGCTCATTAAATTTTACAAACTCTTTTGCCAATCGTATCAGGTTGGTATTCGAATTGTTCAATTCTTTTTCTATAAATACATCGCCGGGTACGCCGGGTATATGCTCTTCTACCAACGTATCCATGTGCGACAGAAAAGTAATACGACTGGGCGATAAAAGATGTTCCAGTTCAAGTCCGTAAATTCTTGATGAATCGGCGATCTTTACATAGTAGTGATCATAATTATCATTGTATTTATTTACAATACGAATACGAAACGGATGCGAATTGCCGAATGTGCAATAGTCAATACGGGCTACGTCTAAGTGGGTACTGAAACTTAAGTCGCCTTCCGTTTTCAAAATAGCGTAAATATTTATTAAACCCTCACGAATGTATTCCCAATCTCTTAAATCATAAATGGCTCTTTCCCACAGCGTATCTTTTCCTTTTTTATCTTTCAGCGGAACGGAATAAGTATAATTAAGTAAATCATTGTAACCGATAGGTAAAGTAATATTGCGTCCGTGTTTTTTCAGGTAGGTACGCAGGCTTTCATTCACCGGGAAAGTAATTTTTTTTCGTGATGGCTTATCCGGCAGCGCTTCTTTTAATGATTTATTGTTTTCTGTAAAATCCATTCTGTTTGTAGTATGCCGGCAAGTTAAGTATAGAAGCCGGAAGTGAGAAATCGGAATTCGGAGGTCAGAGGCCGGAAATCAGAAGTCGGAAGTAGGAAGTCAGAAGCCGGAAGTGGGAGAGTTTATAAAGTAAATAAAGTAGTAAGTAAGAAAAATATTTATCGCTTAGGTATTAGTATTTAGATTTTGTCCATTGCCTATTGTCTATTGCTTATTGAATATTTTCTTGGATTTTGGACATTGGATTTTTGCCTTTTGCCTATTGTTTATTTATCTCTTTCAACAATTGAATAAAATACCCCGGCGCTTGTAATAACCTGCTTCCATACCAACTGAACATTTCTCCGTCTGCCAATATAATTTTTGTTTCGGGCAGTTCTTTTTGTAATTCATTAATATCTTTTTGCTTAAAAGGGTAGGGCTCCGAAGAAAGGAGCAGCAATTGTATATTTTTATTTTTAAGCTCTTCGATACTTGTTTCCGGGTAACGGTTTTTAATTTTAAAAATATTATTCAAACCGGCAGCTTCCAGCATGGCATTAATAAATGTATCGCCTCCGGCCGCCATATACGGATTACGCCAAATTAAATAGGCCGTTTGCGGTTGATCTTTAGTTTGAGCAAAATTTTGCAGATATTTTTTGAGTTTCACAAATGCATTTGCAATATCGGAGGTTATTTTTTCTGAAAGAGTTTGTGTACCCGTTATTTCTCCAATTTGCCGAATCATTGAGTATGCATCACTCAAATTATTTACATCACTCACCCAAACCGGGTAATGTTTCGCAAGTTCTTCTATTTGTTCTTTTACATTTTCTTCTTTATTGGCAATGATAAGGTCAGGTTGCAGTTGATGTATAGTGTCAATATTAACTTGCTTTGTACCGCCAACTCTTCTTTTTGTTTTGAACCAAACCTGCGGATGTACACAAAATTTTGTAATACCAATCACACGGTCATCCAAACCAATATCATAAAGCAATTCGGTTTGCGACGGAACAAGAGAAATAATTCGTCGGGGTGTTTCGGTCAAATTGATTTTTCTGCCCGTTTGATCAGTAAATAGACGCATGCATGCCGTTTTTGACTGCAAGTTAATTTTTGATCTTAAGAAATTTTAAAGGAAGTTTAAAAGAAGAGGGAGACCACCTGGCCACCTGTCAGACTATTTCATCTGACAGATGGGATCCGGATTTTAAATTTTTCACGGGTTGTGGACGGTGGTTCAGGACTGATAGGTTTTTCAAAAGATTGCTCTTTTGGATGTTGGATTTTTCTTTTTGGATTTTTTCAAGGATCTGAATTCGAATCGGTCTTTTTTCGGATGTTGGATTTCTTCTTTGGTTTTTCGGATATTAAAATACTATTAAATAAGTTTAAAAAAATAGAAGCTGACTGATATTGGACTTTTTTGGTTTTAAAAAGGATTTGGACATTTTCGGACTTTGGACATTTTGGATGGATTGATAGTTAAATACCAATCAACTTCTGGAACAAAGATATATTTAAGAAACTTTAACACAAGAGCATTAATGCCTCATTTTTACGAGCGGGTATTTACATGCAGCATCGTAATGATGCGTGTAAACGCATGGTATAAGCGCTTGAAAAAGGCTCGTATAAATACGCGGCCAAATCGGACCATTAAGGCATTAGTACTCTTTTTCCCCGTAAAAGAAAGAACTTGCCGTCGTTTATGCAACTGTTTCTTATCAATCGGCGACATTAAACTGATCCTGCTATCCTTTGAAAAATAACAGTGTTGTAAAGATATTACAAGCAGCCGTTAACCAACCGTATTCCTGAAAAGCTCCAACCCGTTCCTTTGAAAGTTGTCCGATTGTATTTGAAAGCATTGTATGTTAATCATAGTCTGAATCGTCCAAACTTTTAGACATGCTTTTAAAAAATCAGCCACTCGTTTTTTAGCGAGTGGCTTTTTTATTTCTGCTTCTGTATTGCCATTATTTTCCCAAGGCCTGTATTACGTCGTACTTGGTTACAATATGTAAATTTCCCGCTTCGTCTTTAGACAGTACGGCGCCGTTTTCTTTATTAATTAATGTACTTAATCTTTCTACCGGTGTTTCAAAATCTACAATCGGGTAAAGCGGTTCCAATACCGTTTCTACCGCGGCGTTTTTTATTTCAGGGTTGCTGAATACTTTTTTAAACAAACCGCCTTCACTGATGGCGCCAATCATATCAGTGCCATTCATTACCGGTATTTGTTCTATATCAAATTCTTTCATCAGTTGCACGGCTTCGGCTACCGTTTGCCCGGCATCTATACTTACTATCTTCTTTACGCCTCTCGCACTTACAATGTCTTTAAATGTTTTTACATCCAGGAACCCTCTTTCAATCATCCACTGGTCATTGTATATTTTGCCCACATACCGGCTGCCGTGGTCGTGAAAAATACAAACCACCAAATCATCTTTCTTCAACCTGCTTTTTAATTGTATCAATCCCTGCAGGCAGCTGCCGGCGCTATAGCCGCAAAACAATCCTTCCTCTTTGGCCAATCTCCGGGCCTGTATAGCGCCGTCCTTATCAGTTACCTGTTCAAAATGATCTATCACACTCATATCATAATTCTCGGGAACAAAATCTTCACCAAAACCTTCTGATATATAAGGATGCACTTCCTTCATGTCTACTTCGCCGGTGCGGAAATATTTCGTAAGCAAAGATCCGTATACATCGATTGCCCAAATTTGGATGTTCGGATTTTTTTCTTTCAAATATTTGGCCGTACCGCAAATAGTACCGCCGGTACCTGCCGTACAAACCAAGTGCGTAATCTTACCGTCTGTTTGTTTCCAAATTTCGGGGCCCGTACTTTCATAATGCGCCAACCGGTTAGCCAAGTTATCATACTGGTTCATATACATACTGTTGGGTACTTCTTTTCCCAATCTTTTGGCTACGCTGTAATAACTTTTAGGATCATCAGGCAGTACATTGGTAGGGCACACAATTACTTCGGCGCCTACGGCTTTCAGTATATCCGCTTTTTCTTTCGATTGTTTATCGGTAGTTACAAAAATGCACTTGTATCCTTTTACGCAAGCCGCCAATGCCAGGCCCATACCGGTATTGCCGCTGGTACCTTCTATAATAGTTCCGCCGGGTTTCAGTTTACCTTCCTGTTCGGCTACCTCTACCATCTTCAGTGCCATTCGGTCTTTTATAGAGTTGCCGGGGTTAAAATAGTCAACCTTAGCTACTACGGTGCAGGGAAAATCTTTAGTTACTTTATTCAGCCTGATCATGGGTGTATTGCCTATGGTTTCCAGGATGTTATTTTTTATATCCATACATTGTTTTATTGCGCCAAAGGTAGCAAATTAGAATTTGTAAGTTTTGTTTGTTATCAGACAATATTGTTAATACCGGTGTTCTTTGATAAACTTCATTAAAAATAAAACCCTGCCAATCGGCAAGGTTTTAAAAAATCTCTTACTTACTACGAATCTTATTACCTCTGTTTTGCTACTTTCAACAATTCTATTTCAAAAATTAATGTACTGCCGCCGGGTATTGAGTTGTAATCGCCGGGACCATAAGCCAATTGATATGGTATATAAAAAATAAATTTAGAACCCGTGGGCATCAGTTGCAGCCCTTCCGTCCAGCCGGTTATAACACGATTTAAAGCAAATGTGATTGGCTCGCCGCCTGTTTGCTGATTGGTACGTGAGGCATCAAAAATTGCTCCATCGAGAAAGCGACCGGAGTAATGACAAGTAACACTATCTGTAGCGGAAGTCGGTTTTTCACCTTCGCCCAATTTTATTATTTCATATTGCAAACCGCTGGCAGTCGTAATTACTTCTTTACGCTTTTTATTTTGTGCTAAAAATTTTTCACCTTCAGCAATATTCGGCCCTGATTTTTCAGCAGCTTTTCGATTCATTAAATCCATCATGCAGTTATTGGCAGCCTGTTCACTAATCAATGCCTGTTTGTTGCTTTGTATATCATTAATGGCTTTGGCCACCAACGATGCGTTAATTTTATCTACACCCTGTTGTTTATAAAAATTGACTACGCTTAAACCAATGGCATAACTGGCCGAGTCGGTCAGGTTTTTTAAAACGGAAGAGCTTGTTTTTGCAGGTATTGTTTTTTTACCGGCAACGGTTACTGTTTTTTTCGGTACGGTTTTTTTATTTTGTGCATGCACGGCCGTTATTAAAAAGAGTACGGAAAAAGAAAGAATGATGATTTTTTTCATAATTAAATTTTAGGAGCATCAAAAATAAGGTTTGTATTTGTAAAGCGGTTGGATGCAATCATTTAATTTTGCCCGGTAATGGAAAAATTCAGTAAGCCCGTTCAGTTAAGGTGGTCCGATATGGATCCTAATTTTCACATACGGCATTCGGTATATTACGATTGGGGCGCTATGTGCCGTATAGGATTTTTAACAAAGTATGGTTTAACACCGGCTGTTATGCAGCAGCATTTTTTCGGACCCATTATTTTCAGGGAAGAATGTGTTTTCAGAAAAGAAGTAAAATTTGGCGATGAAATAAGCATTACCGCTGCCGTAACAAAATCAAGACGGGATTACAGTCGTTGGACTTTTCAGCATGGAATTTATAAAAACGGCGATACGCTTTGCGCAATACTCACTATAGACGGTGCATGGATAGATACAAAACTCAGGAAACTATATAAACCTGCTGAAGAAATAACAAAGGCATATGAACAGTTGCCCCGCAGCGAGGATTTTGAATGGACGGATTAGTGTTAAGTTCTTATCAATAGGCAATAAGCAATTTGCAATGGGCAAAAGTCAAAAAGCAATGAGCAATAGACAACAGGCAATGAACAAAATCTAAATACTAAATACTAAATACTTTCTGACTTTTATGAATCTAATAAAATAACTTTAGCGGGATTCTTGGCTGCGTAACCATGTACAATATTTCTTATAAAACTATTTTCTTTCAGCGGTTCAATGAATTCTCTTACTGCATCAATGGTTATTAGCTGCATAGAATGAGGAATATAGCCCATGCCCAGGAATGTTCCTTTCTCCACCGCTATGCAGGCTTTTTGTTCTTTATCAAAACTGTTTTCAACAATAATATAAGATGGTTGATTGCGTAAAGATTGAATGGCTTTATCAACCCGTTTGTTATACTCTTTCACAGCTTCTTTCTTTTCGCAGGCGCCAAAACAATTTTCTTCTTTTATGCCGTAACAGGTTTCATTATCGGTTTGCATAAAGCAAAGCTTGGGACATAAATTAAATTCCTTTATCATCTTTCGCAGTATGGCATGGCCATCGGTTAAATAATGAAACGTAAATGCGGGAGTAAGTTGCTTTTTATTTTTTTCAATGGCTAATCGCTTATACCCGTTCTGATCTTCGTACATAAATACGCCGTAAACATCTTCACGTTTTTTTTGCGAGTAGTTATAGGCCGGCCATAATCTTTTTATTTCGGATGATTCAAGAATGACGGCCATCAATTCGGTAGCTGTATTTTTAAAACTGATAGCATAAGTGTGGCGAATAAAATTTTGCTTTTGGCGGCTTTCCAAATCGCTGCTGAAATGGCTTACAATACGACTGCGTATATTCTTGGCCTTGCCTACATATATTATTTTACCTTTTTTATCATGAAAATAATAGATGCCGGGTGTAGCGGGCAGTTTTTCAAAATGCGCTTTCGGTACATTGGGCGGCAGCATTTGTTCTTTCGAATTTCGCAACAGGCTTTTGTCTATCTGATCATCTTTGTCATTCTTAAGCAAGTGCTGAAAAAGCTTTACCGTAGCTTCCGCATCGCCGCCGGCGCGGTGCCTGTCATTAATTTTTATATTCAAAGCGCTGCACAGTTTACCCAAACTATACGATTGAAACCCGGGCAATATTTTCCGGCTCAGTCGTACGGTGCATAATTTATTTGTGTGGAAAGAAAATCCTGCGCCTTCCAAATGGCTTTTTACAAAACTGTAATCAAAATTTACATTATGCGCAACAAAAGTTTTCTTATGTAAAATGGAGAATATTTTTTCCGCTACATCCTCAAATTTCGGTGCATTGCGTACCATTTCGTTGCTGATGCCGGTCATGGCCTGTATATATCGCGGTATCGGTTGGCGGGGATTGATCAGTGTTTGAAATTTTTCCACTACTTTGTCGCCGTCAAATACATGAATGGCTATTTCTGTAATGCCGTTGGCGGATGCGTAGGATCCCGTGGTTTCAATATCTACAATGGCAAACATGTTTGAGCGGTTGTTTTTTTAAGTGTTTGTAAATTTCGTAAAAAAATTTGTTTAAAAGATGGAAGAGGAAAAATTTATTATGTTCCGCAACAGGCTGCTAAAAGTATACAGGCATTTACACAAGCAGGCAAAGCGGCAGGGGATAAGTTGTTACCGTATTTACGATCATGATTTGCCCGAATTTCCTTTTTGTATAGAATTTTATGATGATAAGCTGTATGTGGCCGAATACAAAAGAAAATTTGAAATGGCCGAATCGGCGCATGATGCCTGGTTGGAGAAGAGTTTGGATATCATAAGCGACGTACTGACTGTATTGCCTGAAGATATTTTTATTAAACTCAGAAAACGCAAAAAGGGGAGATTAGGACAGTATCAAAAACTTTCGTCGGGGATTCAACCAAATGCCGCTCAGGCAAATAAAGATTTTTTATTGAGTGAGAATGAATTTATTGTAAATGAAAATGGTTTGCAATTTATTTTAAATATGAGTGATTACTTAGATACGGGATTATTTCTCGATCATCGGATAACGCGGCAAATGGTAAGGGAGCAGAGTGCAGGTAACAAAGTATTGAATCTTTTTGCATACACAGGTTCTTTTTCGGTGTATGCAGCGGCCGGCGGCGCTGAAGAAGTGGAAACGGTTGATTTATCGAACACTTACCTGGCTTGGGCCGAAAGAAATATGCTGCTGAACGGATTTCCCGTTAATAAAACATCTGATCCAGGCGGTTTCAAATTTATACGTGCCGATGTAAAACAATATTTGACGGATTTACCCGAAAACTATTTCGATATTATCATAATGGATCCGCCTACTTTCAGCAACAGTAAACGGATGGAAGATTTTTTGGATATTCAAAAAGATCATGTTCTTTTAATTAACCAATGCCTGGATACATTAAAACCCGGCGGCGTTTTATACTTCAGCACCAATTACAGCAAGTTTGAACTGGATAAAGAGAAAATAAAAGCAATTTCTTTAAAAGATATTACGAAAGCTACTGCGCCTTTCGATTTTGATGCTAAGCTGCAGCGGTTTTGTTTTAAGATTGTAAAGTAGCGACAAGAGGTGTCGACAATATTGCGGCGCCATATTTTGCCCCGCAGGGCATCGTGTTTATAGCAAATAAGCATCTCGAAGCATTACGGCTCCGCAGGAGCCGCGTGAAATTTATCATTCGTTCAATCTATCCATTCAAAAAGAAAACGCTCTTCATAGGGTACCGAGAATTTTTCTAAAAAATCATAATATTCCTCCTTGAATGTTTTCTTTTTATGATGGGCTTCCTGGTTCAATACATATTTGCAAACCCTGTCAATTTGCGAATGTCCATACGAAAACACGCCGTATCCGTCCTGCCAATTAAAATTACTCCTGATCCATTTTTTGTTTGTGATAAACTCATTGCTTTGCACTTTAATTTCTTTTACAAAATCAGAAATCAAAACAGATGGTTTAAAACTCACGAACAAATGTGTATGATTCGGCATACAATGAACGGCTAACATCTTAGCCTTGCGTGCCTGCACCAACGAAGTCATGTATTTATGCCGCTCTTCTTTGTGTGCTTTTTGTATCAAGCTTTGCCTGCCCTTAACAGCGAATACAAATTGTAAATATATTTGCGAAAATGTGTTTGCCATTGGGATGATTTTACGAGGCTCCTACGGAGCCTGATACCACTAAGATAATGTTTAACTATAAACACGGAGCTCCTGCGGAGCTAAAGTTAATCGCTTTGCCCCGGCGGGGCATCGTGTTTATAGCAAATGGACATCTGTACAGCATTACGGCTCCGCAGGTGCCGCGTGAAATTTATCATCCACTCAATCTATCCGTTCAAAAAGAAAACGTTGTTTATTTTATAATAACAATATGTTTACGGGGTTCCTATGGAGCCCCGTGCTGCTTGGGCAATGCTTTGATATAAACATGGAGCTCCGCAGGAGCTGAATTTAACTAATAACATTTGCTCTTTAGGATTGAAAACATGCTTCATTGTTGTTGTCATCTGCCTTTCCACGTGGCTCGGAGAACAATTTTAGTTCTTGGTATTTTTGATAATTATGTACGTTGCGGGATGATTTGATTTAGAAAAATACTTTTACACTCAAATTTTTCGTACCTCCCTATAATGTAAAAACTCAATTCTTAATAATAAAAAAACTCCGGCGCTTGGTACCGGAGTTTTTTTATGAACGCAGTTGTACAATTAGTAAACTACATTAAGCGCTGTTCTGTCAGCAGTTGTAAAAGGTCTGTTGGTCGAAGTACTGCCGCAGGCAAGCATCCATGAGCCGGCGCTTGGTCCTGTGGGCGTACCTGAAATATAAATAGCACCAACACCGCCGCTGCCTTCATTAACGGCAACACCGCCGCAACTGAAAGAACGGTTCATATAATCTGTATGACGGAAACCGATGCAGTGACCCATTTCATGCGCAATAGTAGTAGCTAACGGATTAACTGCCGCACTTGGTGTATAAAAACGGGTATTCATCCTGATTTGACCAAAAGGATTTCCTCCCGAAGGGAAACCGGCTGAGCCGAGTACATTACTGTTTTCGAAAAATGTAACAATACGGATATTAGCTCCGCTGCTTACACGTTGAAAACGTACACGCAGATTCAGTGCATTGTACCGGCGAATAGCTTCGTCAGTAGCGGCAACAAAATTTGCCTGCGTAGTATTTAATGATACGGTTATGGTTCTTGGTAAACCGGTAACCAGGTTGGTGGTACGGTAATGTTCTTCCTCTGCGTAAACGATCTCATTGGAAGTAGGCAATCCGCTCAACTCACTTTGTGTAAGCAGAATATCGCCTTCTACAATGTAACCTTCATCTGTCTTTTGCACATTCTCAGTGTTAAATCCCAATTTCTGAATTTGAGAAATTACATCTTGCGGAATTTCCGGAGCTGTTTTTTCTTTAACATCTTTTGTACAAGATGTAATGGCTGCAACGACAAGTAATGCCGTGGCCAATAGTTTGGTCAGTTGTCTCATGTGATGTGTGTGTTTTAGGTTAAAAATAATTTCAAATAAAAAATATACACAAGCCTATTTTTATTTGAAGCAAAAAGTTAGTTTTAATTTTTTATAAATAATGATTTTGTTTTTGCACAACTTGTATATCGTTAAACATTATTACAATTATATGACAACCCGGACGGGTTTATTTTTTCGAAATTATTTATGGCTTATGCAATTTTCTTTGATAATAAATAAGCCCCGGTAGTTATTGATAATTTTTATAAGGATTGGTTTCAGATTGCTTATAAATTATTCAACGGTGAATGATTAGATGATCCCGACGGGGCATTGTGTTTATTGACAATGGCTATAGTCAAGCATTACGGCTCTGTAAGAGCCGCGTGAAATTATCATCAGTTTAATCAATCTATTCAAAAAAACGTTGTTCATTTTATCATAGCAATAAATTTACGAGGCTCCTATGGAGCCCGATTACTTTGGTAATGCTTAACTATAAACACGGAGCTCCTGCGGAGCTATTCTTAATAAAACTTTGCCAACGGATGTATTAGCGTTTAGTGAAAACTATTTTATTTATGATATTACGGCTTCCGCAACTCCTGCGAAGCTAAAGCTAAATGTGTTGCCCCATCGGGGCATGGTGTTTATAGAAGATAGCCATCAGTGTAGTATTACGGCTCCGCAGGAGCCGCGTGAAATTTATAATCAATTTGTTTATTGTTTCTCTATTACTTCCGTTATTATGATTTGTCTGCCCGGATGAATGTGTGGAAAAAACTTAAGTATATCCATAAAAAAGCGGATGAATAAAAATTCACCCGCTGTAAAATATCTTCTTCCGGTTTACTTAAAAATACGGTTTCGGAAAATTATTTCTAAAGATTACCTCGTAGAAAAACTAAGCAAGCAGAGATTAACAAAAAAATATTTTTTCTCTGTAATCTCTGCGCCTCTGCTTGCAAAACGAACTTTACAAATTCAATGTGCTTAAAACGCTGTTCATATTTCTTACTGCATCGGCGCTTTTATTAAACGCAGCCTGCTCTTCATCATTTAATTTATAATCAACAATTTTTTCCCAACCGTTGCGTCCAATTATTACAGGTACGCCCAGGCAAATATCTCTTTGTCCGTATTCGCCATCCAATGCCACGCAGCAGGGAATTAATTTCTTTTCGTCTCGTAAAATACTTTCTACCAACATACCGCCTGCGGCGCCGGGTGCGTACCAGGCCGATGTACCGAGTAAACCGGTAAGTGTAGCGCCACCCACCATAGTATCAGCCGCTACTTTCTTTACTGCTTCCGCATCTAAAAAATTTGAAACGGGAAGACCTGTGTAAGTTGCCAATCTTGTCAACGGTATCATCGTTGTATCACCATGTCCGCCAATTACGGAAGCTTGTAAATCATTCGGGCTGCACTTCATTGCCTGACTTAAATAAAAGCGGAACCTTGCACTGTCCAATGCGCCACCCATTCCTATAATCCTGTTTTTGGGTAAGCCGGTAGATTTCAATGCGAGGTATGTCATTGTATCCATCGGGTTGCTGATAACAATAATGATTGCATCAGGAGAATGCTGCAAAATATTTTGCGCTACACCTTTTACAATGCCGGCATTAATGCCGATCAATTCTTCGCGGGTCATACCGGGCTTGCGCGGAATACCCGAAGTAATAACTGCTACATGGGTACCTGCTGTTTTTGCGTAATCATTTGTACTACCGGTTATCTTGGTATCAAAACCTTCTATCTGCGCAGTCTGCATCAGGTCCATGGCTTTACCTTCGGCCACGCCTTCTTTAATATCAACCAATACTAATTCATCGCATAACTCTTTGCGGGCTATATTATCAGCGCAGGTAGCACCTACCGCACCTGCCCCAACTACAGTTACTTTCATATAAAAAATGTATTAAGAATTGAAGAAAATTATTTTCGGGGCAAAGATAGGGGAGCGGGGTTGTAATTTATGCTGATTGCTAAAAGCAAAATGCTTAGTGCTGAACGCTTAATGCTAAATACCCAATGCTTTATGCATTCAGCATTAAGCATTCAGCTTTACTAACAAGCTTTGTTATACTTTTGCGGGGTGAAAAATTTCAGACATCAGCCCCGACCCAAAAAGAGTTCCCTGGTAATAGGACGAACCAACGTATTGGAAGCATTGCAAACAGGCGTACAGCTTGAAAAAATATACATGCAGAGCAGTATTCATGGCGATGTCGCCGAAGAAATAAAGAAGCTGGCATTTTTTCATACAATACCTGTTGCTAAAGTACCCGCCGAAAAACTGAACAGCTTTAATGTTTCCAATCACGAAGGCTGCGTAGCTGTCCTTTCCAAAGTACAGTATCAAGATTTACAATCCGTGATAAGTTGGGTAGTAGAAAAAGGAAAGACGCCGTTGTTTTTAATATTGGATGGTATAACGGATATAAGAAATATCGGCGGTATTGCCCGCACGGCTTATTGCTGCGGGGTGGATGCGATTATTATTCCCGATAAAGGAGTAGGAGCGTTGAATGAAGATGCAATATTAACTTCTGCCGGTGCATTGGAAAAAATTGCCGTATGTCGTGTTAACAGTTTAATGAAAGCCGTTGACGATTTGCATTTGAACGGTATAAAAGTTTCGGCCAGTGAAATGACGGCTGAAAAAAATTTACACGAAATAAAATTTGACGAACCGGCAGCCATCATCATGGGCAGCGAAGAAAAAGGAATTTACCCGGCACTCATGAAAATATGTGATGCGACATTTAAAATCCCGATGGCCGGCGATTTTGAATCACTCAACGTTTCCGTTGCCACAGGGATTATTTTATATGAAGCGATGAGGCAAAGATCCTCCTCAAACTTCTCCAAAAGAGAGGTATAAAAAAGCAATGTGCTTCGGAATATAGGTTTTAAGAATAATCAATAGTCATTCAACTATTATGGAGCAATACGAATTAGAAAAATCTTTTCAAATCCCTCCGCCGATCGGCGGAGTTAGGGGGGCGGTTTCTATCATTGAATGCCCCCGCGATGCCATGCAGGGGTGGAAGCATTTTATTCAAACTGAAAAAAAGATTGAATATATTAATTCGTTATTGAAAGTTGGGTTTGATACCATCGACTTCGGAAGTTTTGTTTCGCCGAAAGCGATTCCACAGATGAAAGATACCGGGGATGTCTTGAAAGGCTTAATGCTGAATGCTGAAAGCGCAAAGCTGTTGGCTATTGTTGCTAATATGCGCGGGGCGGAAGAAGCAAGTGTGTTTGATGAGATAACTTATTTGGGTTTTCCTTTTTCAGTTTCAGAAACTTTTCAGCAACGTAATACAAATTCATCCATCAGCGAATCATTGGGCAGGGTAGAGCAGATTCAAAAGCTTTGTATAAAGACGGGTAAGCAATTGGTCATTTATATCTCAATGGGATTCGGTAATCCTTATGGTGATGTTTATTCAGAAGAAATTGTTTTTAATTGGGTAAATAAATTGGCGGCAATGGATATCAAAATTATTTCATTGGCCGATACCGTTGGTGTGGCTGAGCCGAAGCAAGTGCACAGCATGACAAAATATTTGATTGATTTATTGCCGCAAACTGAAATAGGCGTTCATTTACATTCTACGCCTGCAATTTGGAAAGAAAAATTGGAAGCTGCTGTGAAAGCAGGCTGTAAAAGATTTGACGGAGCATTAAAAGGGATTGGCGGCTGCCCGATGGCCGATGATGATTTGGTAGGAAATATGAATACTGAATTAATGATTGATTATTTTGAAAAAAATAATTTAGCAACCGGTTTGGATAAAGACGCTTTAAATAAATGTTTAAAATTGGCGGCAGAGATTTTTATCTAAAAATTCAAGAATCAGTAAAGTGCAGAATACCTCCCGCATTTTCAACTAATCAACTAACAAACTAATTAACCGTGACCGATGGATTTAATGTTGAATATAGATATAAAGAAGCCTGAAAAACAAATCAGTTATCACGATAAGATTTTACTGATCGGTTCCTGTTTTACAGAACATATCGGCAATGCGTTGGATGAATTAAAGTTTCGGATATTGCAAAACCCGCATGGTATTTTATTTGATCCTGTAAGTGTTTGCAACAGTTTAAATTCTTACATAGAAAATAAGAAATACGCTGAAAAAGATTTGTTTCAATTAAATGAAGTATGGAACAGTTGGCAGCACCACAGCCGCTTTTCCAATATTGATAAAGAAGAATGCCTGCGAATAATCAACGACTCACAACAACAAGCTCATGATTTTTTGAAACAAACAGAATGGTTAGTTATCACACTCGGCTCTTCATTTTATTATTTATTAAATAAAGATGTTCCCGGTTATCAAACTGTTTCTAAAGCCTCCCCCTTGTGGGGAGGTTTGGAGGGGGCCGCTAACTGTCACCGTGCCCCCGCACAATGGTTTACAAAACATCTATTGACAATTGAAGAAACCGCCGGCGGATTGAAAGATTGTATTGATCGATTGTTAGATTTTAATAAACACCTTAAAATAATTTTTACCATCAGCCCGGTGCGGCATATTCGCGACGGGGTAGTGGAGAATAACCGGAGTAAAGCCCGATTGATCGAAGCAGTTCATCAAACTATTGGTGAGTATAAGCAATTATATTATTTCCCCGCTTACGAATTGGTTATTGATGTGTTGCGTGATTATCGATTTTATGATATTGATTTGGCGCATCCGAATTATATGGCTACTGAATTTGTGATGGAAAAATTTAAAGCAGGTTTTATTGATGAGGCTTCGCAAAAACTGATGGAAGAGGTAAGAAAGATTGTAATTGCAAAAAAGCACAAAGCTTTTCAACCGGCAACCAATGCGCACAAACAATTTCTGAAAACACATTTAGAAAAAACTAAAGAGTTGCTGGAGAAATATCCTTTTCTTAACCTCAAAGAAGAATTGAGTTATTTTAATTCGTAAGAAAAGTGTTTGAAAACGATCAAGATAATATGCGCTGCCGTTCAGGGCGGTGATGGCAATTGTTTTTCGTATTTCAGGCTTTAGCCAAATCTTTTTTTGGCTAAAGCCAAGATAGACAATTTCTATTTTATCCTTGCCCTAAAGCCCGCCTGAATAGAACGGGCAGGGGCAAGTCAATTGAGAACTTTATCAATGAATTACTTTGTAAATATTCTTCTGATAATATTTTTCTCCCGGTTTTAAAATGGTATTGGGGAAAAACGGAATATTTACTGCATTGCAATGTTTCTGTGTTTCCAAACAAAAACCTGAACAGGGCCCGTAAGTAGTATTATTTTTTCCTTTTAATTTTCCAATGCCCTGTCCCGTATAAAATTGTACCGAGGTGTCGGTAGAAAAGATTTGCAAATGAATATTTTTTTGTTTTGCTTCAGCCACTAATTGCAAAGAATCACTTTTGTTATCAATAACAAAACAATGATCGTATCCTTCTTCTTTTTTCCATCTTTCATTGATTGTATGAAATTCTCGGAAATCGAATTGTGTGTTTTCAACCGATATTAGTTCGCCGGTACAAACATCTTCTTCATCTTTCGCCAAAATAGCAGAACTGTAAATTTTTAGCTCCGTGTCATCAATCGAACCTGCACCGTTGTTTAAATTAAAATAGCTGTGATGCGTAAGGTTAACGGCGGTTGGTTTATTTGTTGTTGCTGTAAATTCATAGCTGAGTTCATTAGCGTCGTTCAATTCAAACCGGATTATCGTTTCCAAATTTCCGGGAAAACCTTCTTCACCATTTTGGCTCAGGTATTTCAATTGTAACACATTGTTCTCAAATGAAAGCATATCCCAAACTTTTTTGTCAAAACCTTCTTTACCTCCATGCAATTGGTTATTGCCCGTATTTGGTGTAACGGCAATTTTTTTATTATCAATACTGAAACTGCTGTTTTTAATGCGATTGGCATAGCGGCCGATAGCCGCTCCAAAATAAGCGTATTGATTGAGATAGCTTTCTGTCATATATTCTTCCGGCGTATCAAACCCTAGAACAATGTCATTGTACTTGCCTTCAGTTATTTTTATTTTGAAAGCAGTAATAATGGCTCCGTAATTTGTTATCAAAACTTCAGTTCCGTTGCTGTTGCGCAGCGTAAAAAGATAAACATCTTCACCTGTTTTTGCGGAGAAACAAAACTTCTTTTCGCCAGTCATTTTAAAATATTGATGGATTGATATGCAATGATAAGAGAATATTCAAAAAATAATATTGAAATCTTTTTTTGGTTAACTCTTGCAGCAGGTTAGAATAAAAAAAACGAATCCCTCTTTACTACTCAAGATAATTAGAAATGAAAATCCATGTTGCTCATTGTCTATTGCTTATTGCACATTGTCTATTGCTTATTGACTCTCAATAATTGATAAACCTAATGTATCCTGTCGCCGCGAACGGCCATTGTTTTCATCAGTCCTGCTTCATACACCAGCCATTCTTTCCAGCGCTTTCTTACTCTTTCTTTTTTTATATATAGCTCCGCTAAATTTATAAATAATGTATAGTGCCCGGCTTCGCTTTCCATGAACTTGCGGTAGAACTTTCGCAGGTACGCATCATCCAATCCTTCACTTAATCTTTTAAAACGTTCACAACTTCTGGCTTCTATCAATGCCATGGTAAGCAGCTTATCTAAAAAATTATCTTCCGCACTGCCGCCCTTTATTTGAAAAGCAAGTAATGCATTTACATATTCATCCTTTCGTTGTTTACCCAGCTTAAGTTTACGTTTTTCCAATTCTGCCAGCACCGCCCTAAAATGTCCCCATTCTTCCGTTACGATGGGGGCCAGTTCTTTTACCAATTCTTCCCGATCATTGTGTTTTTGAATTAGCGAAATACAAGTAAGCGCTGCTTTTTGCTCGCAGTAAGCATGGTCGGTCAAAATTTCTTCCAAGCTCATTTCAGCCAAGTTTATCCACCGCGGGTCGGTGGGCAGTTGCAGCCCGAGGATGTTTTTGGTATGTTGCGAGAGCTCTTCCATGTCTGTCTGTTACAGGGTTATTCATGCAAAAATAAAGGGGCCGCCGGCATTTTCCTTTTAAATTGCTGAAAAATAGAATCAAAATGGCAATTTGCTTTGGCTGTTTTGGTATATTTCTATACTTTTGCCGCCACAAATAATCGGATACAAAAATCGGATGAAACTTAAAAATTAAAAAGATGCCTTTAGTAAAAGAAAAAAAAGCGACAATTATCACCAACTTCGGCGGCAAAGCGGCCAATACGGGTTCTACTGAAGGGCAAATTGCTCTCCTAACAGAGCGTATTGCCCAAATCAGCAGCCATTTAGCTGTAAACAAAAAAGATTTTTCTACTCAACGCGGTCTTTTGCAGTTGGTAGGTCAGCGTAAGAGCTTGTTGACTTACATGCAAAAACATAACTTGACAGGTTATCGCCAATTGATTGAGAAACTCGGATTAAGAAAATAATAGCCCCCTAAGTCCCCCGAAGGGGGTCTTTTAGTTTTCGACAGTTTGTAAACTCCTGATTGTTTTGTGCTTTTCGGAATTGCTGAACAGCGATATAAACGTACAAGAGTGTCCCGATGCAGCACACAAAGCCAATTCGGGGTCGATGACAACGCAAGGGACGATAAATAGTAGTAATGTAGCCGGGTACATAAAAATCTTTGCTGATAAAATATTTTCAAATCTTTAGTTCTCTTCAATAAGTCGGCACTGTGCCATGAATCTTTCCCACTTGGGGGAATAAGAAGGGGGCTTTAAATCTCACAATAATTATGATACAACAACCAATTCGTAAAACTTTCGATATCGGCGGTGGCCGAATGATTACCATCGAAACAGGTCGCCTGGCACGTCAAGCCAACGGTTCTGTAACTGTATCTATGGGCAACTGTATGATATTGGCTACCGTGGTAGCAAATAAAGAAGCCAAGGAAGGACAGGATTTCTTTCCTCTTTCGGTTGACTACCAGGAAAAGTTTGCATCTGCCGGTCGTATACCCGGTTCGTTTTTCAAAAGAGAAGCGAGATTGAATGATTATGAGATACTGACTTCGCGTTTGATAGACCGTGCTTTGCGTCCTTTATTTCCTGAGGATTATTTATGCGAAGTGCAGGTACTTATATCGCTCATCAGCAGCGATCCGGAAGTAATGCCCGATGCGATGGCATGTTTAGCGGCATCCGCGGCATTGGCTGTTTCAGATATTCCCATTAAAGAAATTATTTCTGAAGTTCGTGTATCCCGTGTTGACGGCGAGTTTGTAGTAAACCCTTCGCGCAGCCAGATGGAGATAAGCGATATGGATTTCATTATTGCAGCTACTGATAAGAACTTGATGATGGTGGAAGGTGAAAGCAAAGAATGCAGCGAAGCTGATTTATGCAGGGCCTTACAAATTGGCCATGACGCAATTAAAATACAAGTGAAGGCGCAGGAAGAATTAAGAGACCTGGTAGGTGTAAAAGGAAAAAGAGATTATAAAAAACCTGCTACAGATGATGCACTGCAGGCTAAAGTAAATGAGTTTGCCAAACAGAAGGTATATGAAGTAGCCAAAGGCAAATACGCCAAGTCAGAGCGTTCGGATAAATTCAGCGCCATTAAAGATGAATTGATGGACTTTTTGAAGAAAGATGCAGGTTTAGCTGAAACTGAAAGCCTTCCCGAACAAACAAAGAAATTAGCCAAAGTATATTATGCCGATTTACAATATTATGTAGTTCGGGATATGATTTTGAATGAAAAAATAAGATTGGACGGCCGAGGATTGGAAGATGTAAGAGCATTGGATATGGAAGTAGATATTCTTCCTTCTCCGCACGGTGCGTCAGTTTTTACAAGAGGTGAAACTCAGTCGCTTACAACCGTTACCTTAGGAACTAAGTTAGATGAGTTATTAATAGAAAGCGCAGCAAAATCTGATTATTCTAAATTCATTTTGCATTATAATTTCCCACCTTTTTCTACAGGGGAGGTAAAAATGATGCGTGGCCCGGGTCGCAGAGAAGTGGGGCATGGTAACCTGGCAATGCGTTCGTTGAAACAAATGTTACCGGGCGGCGATTTTCCGTATACCGTTCGTGTAGTAAGTGATATTTTAGAATCAAACGGATCATCATCCATGGCTACGGTTTGTGCGGGTTCATTAGCATTAATGGATGCCGGTGTGCCTGTTGCCAAACACGTTTCAGGTGTTGCCATGGGATTGATAAGCAAAGAAGGAAAGTTTGCCATACTTACCGATATATTGGGCGATGAAGATCATTTGGGCGATATGGACTTTAAAGTAACAGGTACTAAAGATGGTATTTGCGGTGTACAAATGGATATAAAAGTAGACGGATTGCCGATGGAAGTAATGCAACAGGCATTGGACCAGGCACGTCGCGGTCGCTTACATATATTAGATGCGATGTACAAGTGTATGCCTGAAGCAAGAAACGAAGTGAAACCGCATGCGCCGCGTATGGTGAAAATGTATATTGACCGCGAGTTTATTGGCGCGGTGATAGGGCCGGGCGGTAAAATTATACAGGAAATACAAAGAGAGACGGGAACAACGATTAATTTGGAAGAAAAGAATAATATGGGAGAGATCAGCATCTTTGGTGTAGACAAAGAAGGAGTACAAAGAGCCGAAAGCTGGATTAAAGGTATTGTAGTGGTACCGTCAGTTGGCGATGTGTATGAAGCGGTGGTAAAATCTATCATGCCGTTTGGTGCATTCGTAGAGTTTTTACCGGGCAAGCAGGGATTGGTACATATATCTGAAGTAAGCTGGAAGCGCCTGGAAACATTGGAAGGTGTATTGAATGAAGGTGATGTAATAAAAGTAAAACTGATCGGTACCGATCCTAAATCGGGTAAGTTTAAACTGAGCAGAAAAATTTTATTGCCAAAGCCCGAAGGTCAGCGTCAGCAGGCTGATGACAGACAACAGTCATAAAATTTTATATAAATATTTCAAAAGCCGCTCACTAATGGGTGGCTTTTTTTATGTACCCTTGCGGGTTTTTCAGTTATTGGCTTAAGAACAACTTCGGGTTATACTTGAAAACGCCGCTCCTTAGCGAAATAAATGTCTTGCGTTTTGATAAGAGATAAGTTTGTATATCAAACAAAACCTGCGACAACAATTTGTAAGGAAATTTTTTAGGGTCAATACTGCGGAAAAATATTTGCTGCTCCCCTTTTATAAATAAATATTGATGTGCCCGTCCCGGTTATACAGATTGAAAGCTAAATGATTTTAAAAAAATAATTTAGCATATACCGCAAATTATAAAAAAACTATGTTACTTTGCTTCACCGCATATCCTTGAACAATCTTCCGGTTAAATCCTCTCCTTGATTAATTATTACGGTCCCGATCCTTTGTGTAATTCCTTTTAGTACTATCAGTATCTTATAATTTATCTTTTTATCTGTGTAAAGCCGTTTAAGTTAACAAACCATGTAACCTTAGCAATGCAGGTCACCAAACCGAAATTCGTCATTCGCTAAACATACATAAATATGAGACACACCTTTACACAGGTAATTTGCCTGCCCGCAAAAAAGGGCGGTAAATTTTTGTTTACACTCGCTTCACTGTTATTTTATTTAAACTCATTTGCACATGTTGTAAACGGCTACACTGCGGCCTGTAATGCGGGTCCGTATTATACTGTCGACGCCAATGTTTCAAGTGTAAATGCAGCATCTAATTATGCCTGGCAATACAAAAACAGCTCGGGCAAATGGGTGTGTATAGTAAATGGCAGTAATACTATTAATGGTGTTACTTACATTGTAAGCGGGGCCATTTCCAAAGCTACTACTAACCCGGTACCGATAGTTTTTACCAATCCCGGCAGTGGTTTACAAGGACTGATTATCCGTTGTGTAATATCTGACGGCTCAGGAGTAAATCCGTGTAATATGCCTTCAGGCAATACATGGAATTCCGATGCTGCAAGTAAAAATCACATTGTAAATGTTAACGGCACGCCATGTGCAACAAATACAAATTGTTCCTGTCCCGGCAACTTGGTAACCAATCCAAGTTTCGAGAGTGGTACAACAGGTTGGTCTTGGTCGGGCGGTACGCTGTCAAAGGGAACCGGCGCTGTTGCATGCGGCAGTTTTTCCGGCGATTTTCAAATTACAAAAAGCACAGGCAATTGGGTTTCGCAAAGAATAGCAACCGACTTACCCGCAGGTACAATAATTAATGCAAGCGCATACGCCGGTACACACGATAACAGCTTTTCTCATTACCTGGTCATTGATTTTTTCAATGCAAATAATGTTTGGATATCTAATTCAACCATAGAAGTCAATAAAGTTTTATCAAACGCCCCTACAGGACCGCAATTATATTCCTGGACAGGTACAGTGCCTGCCGGAGCTAAATATGTAAATGTTGGTTTTACAGGTTCGGGTAACTGGCTCAAAACCGATCAGTGGTGTGTAACGACAAGTCCGCCTTCTGCAAATGGCTCTATTGGGGATCGTGTTTGGTTAGATGCTGACGGTGATGGTATTCAAGATGCCTCTGAGACCGTTGGCCTCACCGGCATTACAGTACAATTAAAAAATGCTGCCGGAAACATTATTGCAACTACTACTACCAATGCAACCGGGAATTATTTATTCAGCGGTCTTCCCGCAGGTAATTACAGAGTTGTGTTTCCTGTTTCAATCAACGGAGCTATAGTAACAGGGCAGAATGCAGGTGCAGACGATAATGTTGACAGTGACGCAAGCCAAACAACAGGTGAAACACCGGTTATTTCATTGGCGGCCGGGCAAAAAATAACCAATGTAGATGCCGGTTATTGCCCTACAACACTGCGGCTTGGTAACAGAGTTTGGAATGATATCAATAATAACGGGATCAATGACGGCGAAGCCGGAATACCCAATGTAACCGTACATTTATATAAAGATGATAATAATGATAATGTTCCCGATGGAGCTGCCATCGCTTCAGTAACTACTGATGCGTTTGGTTATTATTCGTTTAATAATCTTGGTCCGGGTAATTATATTGTTGGTGTGGTTAATCCTGCGGGTTTTGTAAGCAGTTCTGTAAACGGCGGAGATCCTGACAACAATATTAATTTTGATGACAATGGACAGCTAAGTACGGGAAATGAAACAAGGGGTTTGGCAATAACATTGGTAGCCGGTACAGAACCTGATGGTACCAATAACAATACAAACAACAATATCACATACGATTTCGGGTTTTACCAGCGCAACCCGGCACTTGGTTCTATAGGAGATCGTGTATGGCTTGATGCTGATGGTGACGGTATCCAGGATGCATCGGAGACAGGCGGTATTAGCGGTGTAACGGTTCAATTAAAAAATAGTCTCGGGGTTGTAATTGCAACTACAACTACTAATGCAACCGGTAATTATTTATTCTCCGGGTTGGCGGCAGGTAACTATACCGTAGTATTTCCGACAGCTATCAGCGGTTCTGCAGCAACTGTACAAAATGCCGGAGTCGATGATGATGTAGACAGTGATGCAAGCCAAACAACAGGTGAAACATCAGTTATTTCGTTGGCAGCGGGACAGAATATAACCAATGTCGATGCGGGTTATTCCCCGATTATTTTAGCATTGGGCGACCGGGCGTTTTTTGATGTAAATAATAACGGAGTAAGAGATGCTGCTGAAACCGGCATACCCGGCCTGGCAGTTAATTTATACAAGGATAATGATAATGATAATATTGCCGACGGAACTGCAATAGCTACCACTACTACTAACGGTACAGGTAACTACCTTTTCTCTAATCTTGCACCGGGTAATTATATCGTAGGTGTTACCCCTCCGGCCGGATATACTTCAAGTACAAATTCTGCTATTGATCCGGATAATGATATTGATGCGGATGATAACGGTACCAACCGGGCAGGTGCAGAATGGAGAGGCCTATCTATTACGTTGGCTGCCGGTACTGAATTTAACGGTACTGCGTCAAATACAAATACGAATATTTCTTACGACTTCGGTTTCTTCCAACCGGCGCCGGCGTCTTTAGGCGATCGAGTTTGGAAAGATGATAATGGTGACGGTATACAGGACGCCGGTGAAACAGGTGTTGCAGGAGTAACAGTTACACTACTTAATGACGACGGCCTGGTGGTAGCAACTACTACCACAGATGCACAGGGTAATTATAAATTCAGCAACCTTGTACCCGGCGATTACACAGTAAGGATTACACCTCCTGCCAATTATACGTTAACTGCAAATGATCAGGGCGGTGATGATAATACGGACAGTGATTTCGATCCAATCACATTCACCACCGGAACAATTACACTTACAGCAGGTGAAAACAGAACGGATGTAGATGCAGGACTTAAATTCTCTCAACCTGCCGGAACAAGTGTTGGCGACCGCGTATGGCTTGATACAAATGGAGATGGTATACAGGACGCAGGTGAGCCGGGAGTTTCGGGTATTCTAGTTACATTGTATAACAGTGCAGGTGTTGCTGTCGCAAGTACTTACACTGATGTAGACGGTAATTATCTGTTTACAGATGTTGCGCCGGGTAATTACTCAGTTGGCGTAAGCCTGCCGCCGGCATTTGTTTTCACGGCAAACGCGGGTGCGTTAAACGATGAGACCAACAGTGATATAATTCCTGCGACAGGAAGAACAGTTTCATTTGCAGTAAATGCAGGCGATCAAATAACACATGTGGATGCGGGTATTAAACCGCAACAACCTGCTAATGCAAGTGTAGGAGATTTTGTATGGAATGATTTAAATAAAAATGGCGCACAAGATACCGGTGAACCGGGTATTGCGGGAGTAACGGTAAGATTGGTTAATGCAGTAACCAATGCTATAATCGCAACCACTGTTACAGATGCTGCGGGTAAGTATATTTTTAACGATGTGTCTCCTGGTAATTATCTTGTAGATTTTGTTAGCCCCGCAGGCTATACAACAACAACCAAGTTAAATGATTTTGCCACCTTGTTTGGAACAGACAGTGATGTTGATCCGGCTACAAGCAGAACTTCTGCATTTATACTCAGCGCAGGACAAAGAATAACTACGGTAGATGCGGGTTATTGGTTATCTGCACCTCCGGGTACAGGAAAAATTGGTGACAGAGTATGGAATGATGTAAACGGAAATGGTATACAGGATGCAGGCGAACCGGGTCTTGCGGGTATTACCGTTACGCTTTATGATGCGGCAGGAATTGCTATAAAACAAACTGTTACGGATCAGAACGGTAATTACGTATTTACTGATTTGGCTGCCGGTAACTATACGGTTGGTTTCAGTAATCTGCCGGAGGGCTTTATATTCACAACACCGGGTGCGGGAACACCTGCAACAGGTAGTGATGCCAACCCCGGAACCGGAAGAACAGGAGTTATCACTCTCGCCGGCGGACAAGTGAATCTTGATGTGGATGCCGGTATCAGACCAATTGCAGCAGGCACGGCTTCATTAGGAAATAGAGTTTGGTACGATTTAAATAATAATGGTATACAGGATGCCGGTGAACCGGGTGTTCAAAATGTAACGGTTGAATTGCTTGATGCTGCCGGCAACCCGGTAGATAAAGATCCTGTTACAATTGGTATACAACCTGGAACGGCAGTCACAAACGCATTAGGCGAGTATCTCTTTACCGGTCTTGATGCAGGAGACTACAGGGTTCGTTTCAGTACATTGCCTGCCGGTTACACAATTGTAACCAAAGGTGCCGGTGTTGATCGTAATATTGACAGTGATGGCAATCCGCTTTCAGGCGGTTCATCAACAACCGATGTTGTTACACTGGCGCCAAACCAAGACAGATTAGATATTGACTTGGGTATATTTAATGCAACCGCTCCGTTAGGACAAATTGGAGATCGTGTTTGGTTCGATGCAAATAACAATGGTGTTCAGGATGCAGGTGAACAGGGAGTACCGGGTGTCTCTGTTTCTTTACTCAATGCTGCCGGTAATGTAGTAAGTACAACAGTAACGGATAAAGATGGTCTTTACAAATTTGTAAATCTTGCCGATGGGACTTACTCAGTACAGTTTAGTAATCTGCCTGCAGGTTTTGTTTTCTCCCCGGCTAATTTGGGCGGTAATGATAATACAGATAGTGATGCTGATCCTGCAACAGGCAGAACGGGAACTTATACTATTACCGTTGGCGCAACCAACTTAACTGTTGACGCAGGTATTTACTCAACAAAAGCTGCTTTGGGCGATTATGTGTGGTTTGATGCTAATAGCAACGGAACACAGGATGCGAATGAAAGCGGTATTGCAGGGGTAACTGTTACATTGTACAATACCGCAGGTACTGCCATTGCATCTGCAATTACAGATCAGAATGGCGGATATTTCTTTAGTAATCTTGATGCAGGTTCTTATACAGTAGGATTTACAACTATACCGGCGCAAACGGTATTTACAACGCAGGATGCACCTGCTGCCGGCGATGCTGCGGACAGTGATGTAAATCCTGCTATCGGCAGAACAGGAACTGTAACACTTGCAGCCGGACAAGTAAACCGTACCGTTGATGCAGGCGTTAAGCCGTCTATTCCGGCTACAATAGGAGATTATGTTTGGAGTGATCTTGACAGAGACGGTTTACAAGATGCAGGCGAACCGGGTGTTGCAGGTGTAACCGTTACATTGTTCAATGCTGCCAACCAACCCATTGGTTCCGCTATAACAGATGGTAACGGATTCTATCAAATTAGCAATGTGCCTGCGGGTACGGGATATTACCTTGTATTTGGTAATAAGCCGGATGCTGCAGCTCCATGGACAACGCAAAACGCAGGCGGTGCGGGTGCAAATGATAACAGTAAAGTAAATGCCGCCGGTCAAACAGCTCCTTTCAATATAGCGGAAGGTCAAAACATAACCAACTTAGATGCAGGTTTAGTTAAGCCAATTAATTTAAGCGGTAATGTATGGCATGATGTGAATGCAATGTCTGATGGCTTTGTTAATAATAGCGGCGCTTCAAATGTTCCGCCGGCTGTAAACATACCGGTTGGTTTGAGGGCATACCTGGTAAACAATAGTACGGGCCTTGTCGAGCAGGTTGCATTTGTGAATAGTGCGACGGGCACATTCTTGTTCAACGATATTTCGCCAAACAGTGTTTATTCTGTTGTTCTCAGCAGTGCGCAGGGTATTATCGGCAATCCGCCGCCTGCACAATTATTACCCTCAGGTTGGGAAAATACCGGTCAGAAAAATGCGAACCCTCCAAACAGTCCGGCAGGTAATGATGGTGTAAATGACGGCAGAGTGATTGTACCGGTTGGAACTTCCGATATTATCAATATAAATTTTGGTATCAGGCTTAAAGGAGGTGATATCGTAATCGGATAATTTCAAAAATCATTCACCTGCATAATGCGGGTGAATGATTTACTTTAAAAATATTTTCATAGCTAAAACTTAAAAAGATGAACACTCAAATTAAAATTTATACACTTGTAATTTGCTTTTTCATAAGCGCAGTTTCTATGGGTCAAACTACTTTGGAGATGACCACAAGAAATTTTATCGGCAACCCCCCGGTTGGACCTACTGCAAATGCTATTGGCCCGATTGCTTTCGAAAGAGATCAGAATAACAATAATAATTTTACCAATCCTACGCCGGCACAGGTTTTATCATTAACCGCGTCGTTCGCTAACCAGGTTTTTACCGGGTTAACCTACAGTAATGTATCAACCGGGTTAACGTTTGGCGCATCGCCCACTACCGCCGTGGATGCAAACATACCGGCTGTTCAGCGGGCCGATCCTAATGATACTTACAACTTGTTGGGGTCATTTAGCGCCGCAGTTGGAGGGCCAACAAATAATATGTTTACATCAAACCCGCTTTCGCCGGTAACGGTACAGGGAGGAACAGGCGTAATCGCCGATGGATTATTTAATCCTCCTGCAAACGGAGCAAATGGTGCATTGGGAGTATTTACTGCCGCTCAAGTATTATTTAATACACAAGGAGGTCCTTCTCTTCACAATAGTGCAACGCGTTATTACTTTGGCGATGTTGTTCTCACATTCAACAGGTTTGTAGCCAATCCCGTTATTCATATAGCCGGATTAGGAGGCTCTTACAGATATTTTCCCGTTACAGGTACCAACCAGAATGATCCTTCGCAATGGCTGTCTACTTTTTTTACAACTGAACTTGAAGTATTAACTACCTCCGGTGTACCTGCTTTAACAAGAATGTCAGGTAACCAGTTCTTTACTGTTACAGGAAATAATATTACTAACCCGGCTTCATCCCCTAATGGTGCTTCTGTACCTACAGTGGGCGGATTGTTCCAGGATCTCGGTGCCGCATCAGGAAGCTTCAGGATTAATGGCCCTGCTATAAGAACTGTTGTGTTGAGAGTTTATCTCAGGGGCAGCGATGCATCACAGTTTCCGTGGTCTACTATCCAGGCGAATGTAGCCGGTGGAAACAGAAATCCTTTTACCGGGGATATTTGGTGGGTTTCAGTCACCGCAGGCGTTGAACAACTTAGCCCTTTGCCTGCTACCGGCTTAAACTTGAATGCTAACCTCAATGGTAATGATGTAATGTTGAACTGGAAAACATTGTCTGAATCCAATACTAAGCATTTTGAAATTGAAAGAAGCTCCGACGGAGTAAACTTCTCCCAATTGGGAACAAAGGCGGCAGCAGGCAGTAGCGTAACCGAGCGCAGTTACGATTTTGCAGATCCTGATATGGCCGGTAATATATATTATTATCGTGTTAAGCTGGTAGATATTGATGGTAAGGTTACCTATAGTAACATTGCTGTTGTGCGCAAGGCAGGACGTGTAAGAAGAATAGTAACATTCCCGAATCCTGCTGAGAGTCAGCTTAATATTGAGTTTTCAAATGCCAAAGGTAACTATAGAGTCAGTTTGTATAACCAAGCAGGGCAAGAAGTATATACACAAAGGGTAATTGTTGGTTATACAGTACAGTATGTTACTGTCAATCGTAATAAGCTTGCAGGAGGTTCATACATCCTTAAAGTAAGAAAGGATGATGGAGATGCTGAACCATTTGTTCAAAACGTAATATTGCAATAAATCATCATTAATAATTTTATTACCCGGGGAAGCGCTTAGTTGCTTCTCCGGGTATTTTTTTATTCGTTAAATATCTTTAATATTACTAAAACTATCCGCATGTCTTTTGAATGGAAAGGTGTCTTCCCCGCACTCACAACCAAGTTTACTGCCAACGATGAATTGGATTTACCGTTATTCGAAAAAAATTTGAACGCTCAACTGGATGCAGACATACAAGGCATTGTATTGGGCGGCACATTGGGAGAAGCAAGTGTTTTAACTGAGAATGAAAAAGAAAAATTGGTAAAATTTGCAGTAGAGAAAGTGAGAGGTAAAGTACCCGTACTTTTAAATATTGCCGAAGGCAGCACCCGTGAAGCATTGAAGCAGGCTGCATTAGCCAAAGCTTGGGGTGCCAAAGGATTAATGATACTCCCGCCCATGCGTTATAAAAGCGATCATCGGGAAACCGTTGAATATTTTAAAACGATTGCTGACAGCACTGATTTACCCATCATGATTTATAACAACCCCGTTGACTATAAGATTGAAGTGACACTTGATATGTTTGACGAATTAACTGCATGTAAAAATATACAAGCTGTAAAAGAAAGCACAAGAGATGTAACCAATGTTACAAGAATGAAAAATCGCTTTGGGGACAGAATTAAAATTCTTTGCGGCGTAGATACACTGGCCATGGAAGAATTGGTATCAGGCGCCGACGGATGGGTAGCGGGATTGGTGTGTGCATTTCCAAAGGAGACGGTAGCAATTTTCAATTTGGTAAAAGCCGGTAAGATTGCCGAAGCGGCGAAAATTTATCGGTGGTTTATGCCGTTGCTTGAATTGGACATCCATCCTAAATTGGTGCAATACATAAAACTGGCGGAAACTCAAGTCGGTTTGGGAACCGAATATGTAAGAGCTCCGCGATTGACTTTGGCAGGAGAGGAGAGAGAAAAAATATTAAAAATAATTAATGACGGAATTGCTGCGAGGCCGATTATTAATTAATGATTATTGGGAAAAGTAAACACAAGCGGCAATAATTAATAATAAATCATAAGTAATTTATGTTTAAAGATGCTACAATTGAAGAGATTGATTTGATAATGAGTAAAGCATGGGCCGCATTTCATATATACAGAAAACAATCCTTGAAACAACGGGCGGATTTTATGCGTGCCGTTGCTTTTGAATTGGAAGCCTGCGGCGATGCATTGATTGAAACTGCGATGCGGGAAACTAATTTACCCGAAGCAAGATTGCGTGGTGAGAGGGGCAGAACCATTTTTCAACTGAACCAATATGCGGATGCCTGTGAAAGAGGTGAGTGGTTGGAAGCCGGAATTGATACCGCCAATCCTGATAAGATGCCTCCGAAACCGGATATAAGAAAAATGCTTATACCGCTCGGGCCCGTTGTTGTATTCGGCGCAAGTAATTTTCCTTTTGCATATTCAACGGCAGGCGGCGATGCGGCTTGTGCTTTTGCAGCCGGTTGCCCTGTGATTGTAAAAGCACACCCTGCGCATCCCGAAACTTCAGAGATGGCGGCCAATGCAATTCTTCGTGCCGCCGATAAGTGTAATATGCCCCCGGGAATTTTTGCTCATGTCCATGGTGCTTCTTTCGAGGTGGGCAAAATATTGGTAATGCATACTCATACCAAAGCTGTTGGTTTTACCGGATCATACATCGGCGGTAAACAATTATTTGATTGGGCCAATCGAACGTAAAGAACCCATTCCTGTTTTTGCTGAAATGGGAAGCATCAATCCTGTTTTTCTTTTACCGGAGAAATTAGCTGAAGAAGCTGCCGGTATTGCAAAAATGTATGCAGCTTCCATTACATTGGGTTCGGGGCAATTTTGTACCAACCCCGGTTTAATTATCGGGATAGAGAGTGCGGCATTAAAAACTTTTATTCATGATCTCGGTAAAACTATTCAGCATACCGCACCTGCTGCTATGCTGCACCCGGGTATTGTAAAAGCATATAAAGAAAAAAAAGAAATGGCCTTGTTGCAGGAAGATGTACATCTTGTCGCAGAGTCAGAAACGGATGTAAAAGAAAACCAGGGGTTACCTGCTATTGCTACGGCGACGGGGCAAGCATTTTTAAATAACCCTGTTTTGCATCGCGAAGTTTTCGGGCCTTATTCATTAATCATTCGTTGTAAAGACATGAATGAAATGATTGAAGTGGCAAAGTATATGGAAGGCCAATTAACAGCTACTTTAATGGCGACGGATAATGATATAAAAAGTAATGATACTTTAGTTGAATCTGTAAAAAATATTTGCGGCCGGTTTATTTTAAATAATGTACCTACAGGTGTGGAAGTATGTTTGAGTATGCACCACGGAGGGCCATTTCCTGCCACAACCGATGCGAGGTTTACATCAGTAGGCGCCGACGGAATAAAACGATTTGCAAGACCGATCTGTTTTCAAAACTGGTCGAACGAATTATTGCCTGATGAATTAAAAAATGAAAACCCGCTGGGTATTTGGAGAACGGTAGATAATGTGTTGACGAATAAATAGAAAATTATACAGCCGGTGAAAGCTGCTTATCTTCTTCCCGATGTTTATATACGAACCAAACAGTTACAAAAGTCGAAAGAATAAAATAACCAATCAATACATAATTTATCCATGCTGAGATGTTAGTACTCGTTCCAAACCAATCACCTGTTTTGTAAATAAGAGCAATACCGAAAACGTTTTTAAGTAATTCCCAAAACAAAGCATAAGGATTTCTGTCCATCAATTCAGTAAAAGCATATACCATTACAAAAATAAAACCACCGTAGTAAAACATATCAGGGCTTCCTATTTTGGCTATAAAACTAAAAAGATAGCTGATGAATAATAACAGCATTATTAATTGAACCCAAATCCACACGTTTAATTCCGGTGAAGATTTGGTATCGTATTTTTCAAAATGATACACATCTTCAATTTTAGGTATAGGATATTTTTCAGCCACATCGGCCGGGCGCCAACCCGTAGGCATTCCCCAAATTCTTAATTTATCTTTTATACTTTTTGTGCGCCGGGCATCTTTTATCATCAACCATAAGTGTTGAAAATTTATTTTTATCGGGTTCCAGGTACGTACGGGCCGGGTAATGCCGTATACCGGCGGCACTTCTTTTAATTCCTTTTGAAAAGTACCGAACAGTTTATCCCAAATAATAAAAATTTGCCCGAGATTTTTATCTAAGTATTCTTTATTAATGGCGTGATGCACCCGGTGATGCGAGGGAGTTACGATAACATTTTCTAAAAATCCCATATTGCCTATATGCCTGGTGTGATACCAAAACTGAGCGAACAAATGCAGCGGAGCCACTATAGCTACAACGGTTTCGGGTACGCCCAACAATGCGGCGGGAATCAATAAAAATGTAAACGGGTTGACCAATGAAGAAATACTTTGTCGCAATGCGCAGGCCAGGTTAAACTCTTCGCTGCTGTGATGAACGATATGGTAGTTCCAGAAAAAATTGACATGATGGCTCCAGCGATGAATCCAGTAACCGGCAAAATCTATAACGATAAATGCGATTACATAAGTAAGCCATTCGGCCCGAACATGATAAATTGCTACCCTTTCTGCAATCCAGCCATAGGCGAGAATGGTAATACCCAGTCGCAATACATCTTTAGTAGCATTGGTAACACCGCTGCTCAGGCTGCTTACCGTATCCATATTCCGAACGGTATCGTTGCCTTTTCGCCAACCATACCATTTTTCAAAAAGTACCAGCAGTAAAAAGGCCGGTGTCGCAATTAATAAAATCTTTCCGTATTGTTCCATAAAGCAATCGTTCTTTTTCGTAACTATACAAAGTTAAACACATATTTTGTTAGCACAGCCCGGCAGATATTAAAACTGTGTTCTTAATAATTACAAATTATGAAAAAAATTTTATTAGTTATAATTCTCTTTAGTTCAACGGCGTACGCTCAAAATAAAATTCAGAGCTGGCAAATAGGCCCGTTTGTAAAACCTGCCGCCAACCCAATTATGCAAGCCGACTCAACTTATCTTTTTAATTGCCCGGTTACAAAACAACAGGTGCAATGGCAAAAAGCCGATGTGTTTAATCCCGCGGCCATCGTGAGAAATAATAAAGTGTACATTTTATTCCGGGCGGAAGATTTACCCGGAACAGCTATTGGCATGCGCACATCCAGGATTGGTTTGGCTATAAGTGATGACGGTATTCATTTTAAAAAAAATCCTGAACCGGTATTGTATCCCGACAGCAGCGAGTTTTTAAAATATGATTACCCCGGCGGCTGCGAAGACCCGCGAATTGTGGAAACGGAAAAAGGAAACTATGTTGTAATGTATACAAGTTGGAATCGTGACGTAGCAAGACTGAGTGTCGCTACTTCAAATGATTTAGTGAACTGGAAAAAGCAAGGCCCTGCTTTTTTAAAAGCATACAATGGGAAATTTGTAAACACGTGGAGCAAATCCGGATCCGTTGTTACAAAACAAAAGAACGGAAAATTTATTGCCGCCAAAATTAACGGCAAGTATTGGATGTATTGGGGCGAAGGACCGGTTTACTTAGCCACATCCTCCGACTTAATAAACTGGACACCACTAACCGATAAAAATAATAACTTGGTGCCGCTGTTGACCGCAAGAAAAAAAATGTTTGACAGTCATGTAGTAGAACCCGGCCCGCCGGCTATATTGACCAATAAAGGAATTGTATTATTATACAACGGTAAGAACGCCGGGAATGAAGATGCTGATCCGGCGCTGCCGAAAGGAATTTATTGCGGAGGCCAGGCATTGTTTGATGCGAAGCACCCGGAGAAATTATTGGACAGGTGTAAAACGTATTTTATAAAACCTGATTTACCACATGAAATAAAAGGTCAATATACTTCGGGTACTACTTTTATAGAAGGATTGGTTTATTTTAAAAATCAATATTTTTTATATTACGGTACAGCCGATAGTATGGTAGGAGTAGCTGTAAAAAAATGATACGCATGCTTTTGGAGGATTTAAAACCCTCAAAAAGTAAATAAAACAACATGAATTTTATATTTAATTGTATCGATGCACATACCTGCGGCAACCCTGTTCGGTTGGTAAAAACGGGCGGGCCTGTATTGCAGGGTAATAATATGAGTGAGAAGCGTCAGCATTTTTTAAAAGAGTATGATTGGATACGAAAAGGATTAATGTTTGAACCCCGCGGACACGACGTGATGAGCGGAAGTATTTTATACCCGCCGCATGATCCGCAAAATGATGTGGCTGTATTATTTATAGAAACCAGCGGTTGCCTGCCTATGTGCGGGCATGGTACCATCGGTACTATTACAATTGCTATTGAAGAAGGATTGATTGTTCCGAAGGTTCCGGGTATAATCAAAATGGAAACACCGGCGGGTTTAGTTCATGTAACTTATTCGATGAATAGCCCGGGCCTTCAGGCCCGGGTAAAAAGTGTAAAGCTCACCAATGTTGTTTCTTTTCTTCATTCTTCCGATTTAGTAGTGGAATGTCCCGAGCTTGGTGAATTAGTTGTTGATGTATCTTATGGCGGAAATTTTTATGCAATCGTGGATGTACAGAAAAATTTTAAAGGATTGGAACATTATGCCGCTGATAAATTAATTAGTTGGGCAAGAGAGCTGAGAAAAAATATCAATGCAAAATATTCTTTTGTTCACCCCGAAGATGAAACGATTACAGGCTGCTCGCATATTTTATGGACGGGTGCGGTATTGGATAAAACTTCTACAGCACGTAATGCGGTTTTTTACGGCGATAAAGCAATAGACCGAAGCCCATGCGGTACGGGTACCAGTGCAAGAATGGCGCAGTGGTATGCAAAGGGTAAATTAAAAAAAGGTGATGAGTTTATTCATGAAAGCATTATCGGGAGTAAATTTACCGGCAGGATAGAGGAAGAAACTTTAATAAACGGAAAGCCTGCAATCAGACCATCGATAGAAGGTTGGGCAAAGATTTACGGATACAATACGATAAGTATCGATAAGGATGATGATCCTTATGCTTTTGGGTTTCAAGTTTTGTAAAACTGTCAAAAAAGAGTTATAAGAAATTTATGAATGAAAACTTTTCAATCGTTAAAGATTCTTTCCGAAATTCTCCTTTAGGCCCGCCCGTGCCGGATCAGACGGGGGTTAGGGGTAAAATTATAATCATCGGCGGCGGCATTATCGGTTTAAGCTCTGCTCTGTATTTAAAACGATCAGGTTGGGATGTTACTGTATTGGATAAAAGTGATTTTTTGGATAATTGTTCTTACGGCAATTGTGGTTATATATGCCCCAGCCATTTTATTCCGATGGCCACGCCGGGTATTGTAAAGCAGGGACTGAAATGGATGTGGAATTCGAAAAGCCCTTTTTATGTACAGCCCCGCTTCGATTGGAACCTGATTGATTGGGGAATGAAGTTTATGCGTATCGCTACAGCCAAGCATGTAAAAGAAGCAGCCGTTCCGTTGCGTGATATTGCCATCATCAGCAAGCGGGAATATGAAAGCTGGTTAGAGCTGCCCGATTTTAATTTTGCCTACGAACGCAAAGGCCTGCTGGAAATTTTTCAAACAACTGCGGGTGCAGAACATGCGAAGCATACGGTGGAAAAAGCTCATGAGCTTGGCTTGACTGATACAAAATTGTTATCGCAGCAAGAGTTATTTGCTCTGGAACCGCATACAAAAGTAAATGGTACCGGCGCTATATTTTTTAATTGCGATGCGCATTGCTACCCCGATAAACTAATGCGCAATTTAATTGCCTATGTAAAAAAGATAGGTGTGGAGTTAATACCCGATGAAGAAGTTATAAATATGGAAACAGGCAAGGGGACGGTTTCAAAAGTTATTACAGAAAAAAATTCTTATACCGCCGATGCCGTGGTAATAGCAACAGGTTCGTGGAGCAGGGGAGTAGCGGCTATGTTGGATATAAAGATTCCTTTGATGCCCGGCAGAGGTTATTCTCTTACATTAGAGAATTCGCCGTACAAAGTAAATTACCCGGCTGTATTGATAGAAGGCCGAGCCGCTATAACACCTATGGATGGAAATAAAATTCGTTTTGGAGGAACAATGGAAATTACATCGCATAAAACCCCGCCGCGTATGAACAGGGTGCAGGGTATTTTGGATGCGGTAAAACGTTTTTATCCTGATTTTGATATTCCTTTGCCGTCACCGGATAAGGTTTGGTATGGCTATCGGCCCTGCTCCGCTGACGGATTACCGTATATCGGTCGTTCAAAGAAATGGACTAATGTGGTAGTGGCTACCGGTCATTCTATGGTGGGACTTAGTTTGGGGGCAGGCACAGGCAAATTAGTAAGCGAAATTTTAAATGAAAAAGAAATGAGTATGGATATTTCGCCGTTTAGTGCGGAACGATTTAATTAAATCATTAGAATTTTGATCATGGTTGGCGAGGACGCCAACCAAAGCGAGCCGCCGCAGTTTGCGTCCTCGCCAACAGCTTAAAGTATATTTATTATAAACAAAACCAAAAGGAAGTTAATTTCCAATAAAGAATTTTCAAGCTCAGATTCTCTTTCTAATTTTACAACTACTATGGATTGTACAGCGCAACGAATACCTTACCGGCAAACAGGCAAATTCACCAATATTGTATTGGATTATCTTGATCATGCAGCAAACCTGAAACCTTTTTATGCGCATCCGCCAACCTTACTGGGTTTACAAAAAGCCATAGAAGCAAGAAAACAATTTAAGACAAACAGAAAAGTATTGGCAGAGGAATTAAGTAAACAATATGCTGCCGTTACAGCTTCGGATAAAGTACAGAAGAATATAGAATCATTGCTTTCGGAAAATACTTTTACTGTAACTACCGCTCACCAGCCTAATATTTTTACGGGACCGCTTTATTTTATTTACAAAATCTTACACACGATAAAACTGGCGGAGCATCTTTCTTCTTCATTTAAAGAGTACAAATTTGTTCCTGTATTTTATATGGGCAGTGAAGACGCAGACCTTGATGAATTGGGGCATATCTATTTGGATGGAGAAAAAATTTCATGGAACACCAAACAAACCGGTGCAGTGGGGAGAATGAAGATAGATAAAGAGTTGCTTAAATTAATTGATACAATATGCGGTCGCGTATTGGTAGAAAGTAATGGCGCCGAAATAATCCAAGTGGTAAAAGAATGCTATACGGAAGGAGTACAAATACAGGATGCTACATTCAAATTTGTAAACAGTTTATTTGCAGTGTACGGATTGATAGTTTTAATTCCGGATAATGCAGCTTTGAAACTGCAGATGTCAAAAATATTTGAAGATGACCTGCATAATCAAACAGCTTCAGGTATTGTGGAAAAAACGGCGCTGCAATTACAAACTGCGGGTTACAAGGCGCAGGCGCATCCCAGGGAAATTAATTTATTTTATTTAAAAGATAATTTGCGCGGCAGGGTAGAAAAAATAAAAGACAAATTCATTGTACATGATTCTTCTTTCGCATTTAGTGAAAAAGAAATGGCGGACGAATTAAAAAATCATCCTGATCGTTTTAGTCCCAATGTAATTTTGCGCGGACTTTACCAGGAAACTATTTTACCCAATATCGCATTCATTGGCGGAGGCGGGGAGACGGCCTACTGGCTTGAATTGAAAGATTTATTTGATCATTATCGTGTTCCGTTCCCTGTATTGGTATTGCGTAATTCTTTTTTAGCTGTTGAAAAGAATCGGCAGGATAAAATAACCAAGCTTGGTTTTACTGTGGAAGATTTTTTTCAATCTGCCGAAGTATTGATTAATAAATTAGTACAGCGTGAGACTGCCAATGAACTAAAGCTAAACGGCGTATTTGAGCAAACCAATTTATTGTATGAGCAACTAAAAAAGAAAGCGGCGCCGGTTGACAGTACATTGACCAAACATATTGATGCACTAAAAGCGAAATCCATTCATCGCCTGCAGGAGTTGGAAAAAAAGATACTGCGGGCCGAGAAAAGAAAATTCACCGATCAACAACGACAGATTGCGACTGTAAAAGAAAATTTATTTCCCAAAAACGGTTTACAGGAACGTATTGATAATATTATTCCGTACTATGCCAAATACGGCAAAAGCTTTATTCAGCAATTGTACAAGCATTCATTAAGCCTGGAGCAGGAGTTTGTGATATTGTCAGAAGTATGAGTAAAAAAACTTCACTTGGAATTCAAAAAAAGTTATCATCAATCAAACTTATTCTCCCAACCCGCTTTCTTCATCTTTTCTACTTTATCAAGCACATCGGTATTCAGTGAGTTTTTATAAGCAGTGATCTTTGAAGAAACTGTTTCGTCAAAAGCCCCGATAATTTCTGCGGCTAAAATACCGGCATTCTTTGCCGCGTTCAATGCCACTGTTGCTACGGGTACACCGTTGGGCATTTGCAAAATAGATAATACAGAATCCCAACCGTCAATGGAGTTGGAAGATTTGATAGGTACACCAATAACAGGTAAAGGAGTAATAGATGCCACCATACCCGGTAAATGCGCCGCGCCGCCGGCACCGGCAATAATTACTTTCAATCCTCTTTCTTTGGCTTTTTGCGCATACTCTACCATACGCATTGGTGTACGGTGCGCCGATACTACCGTTACTTCATGCGGGATACCAAACTCTTTTAAAATTTCAGATGCGGCCTGCATAACAGCCAAGTCGCTGTCGCTGCCCATTATTATACCTACTTGTGGATTCATGCAGCAAAGAAAAGCAAAAAAATTTATGAAACTTCATTCAAATGAAATGGACATTTTAAATATCAGTAGTAAGCTCAACGGGTTGAAATGACAACAGAAAATGAAAAAGATGTAAAACAAACTCCGGGAGCTATATATTATTCCTCCCCGCAGTGCCATTAAGTCAAACAATTTTGCCCCGGCTGGCAATGTCATTAAGTTAATAGTTTTCAATTGCCTTGCCCTTTAGGGCAAGGATAAAATATTGAAAGATTTTATTGGCTTTAGCCCAAAAACAATTTGGCTAAAGCCTGCAATACAAAAACAATTGCTATCACCGCCCTGAAGCCCGCCCGAACGGAACGGGCGGGCTTCAGGGCGGTGCAAATTATCAGTTGATCCTTAACTTAAAGACATTGCCCGCCGGGGCATCGCGTTTATAGAAAATAGCCATCTCCGGGTATTACAACTTCGAAGGAGCTGCGTGAAATTTATTTATGCAGTTCTTCTTTGTGTTCTTTTTGTATGAGGCTTTGCCTGCCTTTAACCGCAAATGCGAATTGTAAATATATCTGAGAAAATGTGTTTGCCATCAGCATGAGTTTACGTGGCTCCCATGGAGCCACATAACACCAAGATAGAACTTGACTATAAACACGAAGCTCCTTCGGAGCTTAATTTAATGACTTTGTACTTAGGAGTTTTGTATATAAAAAATGCTTACGAACTATAATAAGATTAGCCCTTGGGTTTCAAAGGCGATAATATACTTATTGATTAACCACAAGAAAATCAGGAGGGGTTACTTCACCAAATCACCCTTTAATCGCAGCAATTCCGTCTCCGCAATTTTTGCATTATACCGGGCAGCTATCAATCTGTTATACGCATCTTCCAGGCTTTTTTGTCCTTCGCGGAGCTGAATAAACGTAAGGGCACCCAACTTATAACTCTGCAAAGCGATACTTACATTTTCTTTGGCTAATAAAATATTCGATTCTTCCAGTTCCAATGCTTTTTTCTGTTGCTCATAACTTTTAAATGCATTCAGCACGGCTAAATTTAACAGTGATGTTTGATTGCTGTAAAGCAATTGCTGATACCGGATATCCAATTCGGCCTGTTTTACCTGGCGGTCTACATTACGATTATTCAAAATGGGGATGGTAGCGGTAAATCCGTAATTGAATCCGCGGTTGCGATTGAAAAGAGGTGTGAAAGGATTGACAACCGCTTTATTATCTGTTTTCGAAAAATTATAAGTTGAATTGAAAGAAACATTCGGCAGCCGATCGGCTTTTATTTCCTTTAATGTAATACCGGCGATATCAATATTTTTTTTGTTTAGTAACAAACCCGGGTTAGAGCTTTCAATATTATTTTGAATTTCACTCAATGTCAGCAGTAAATTCACAGGTATGGTATCACTCACATCATAATTGGTATCAGGCGCAACATTCATCGTTTGATTTAGTTGTTGCTTCAATTGTTCAATCACTGTCTGCTGGTTAAGTTGCGATGCTTTTTGTGCATTTAAATCTACTTTACTTTGCAGTACATCCGGCTTGGCGCCTGAGCCGATGTCCAACCGGTATTGCGCCAACTTTACACGTTCAGCATTAATACTCATTTGTTCTTCAATGGCTTTCAACTGTTGTTTCTGACGGACAATACCATAATAATTGGTAATAACGCCGGCTACCGTATTGATGATTTGGTTTTTCATTCCCAATTCACCGAGTTTGATAAACTCAGCAGCTTTGTCTCTTGTAGCAAACATCTTCATGCCGTCAAACAATGTCCAGTTTAAATTTAATGCGGCAGAAATATTCTCGGCCCGTATGCCGCCTCTTTCACGTACAGTACCATCGGTAAATTTTTGTTTCTGGTCGTTATTGTTGAATGTAATACCGGTGTTAGCATTTAGCCTTGGTAAAAAAGCTGCATTACGATAAGCATAATTTAATGCTGCGATTGCCGAATCATTTTTTGAAAGCTGTATATCATAATTATTTTTTAGTGCGGTAGCGATGGCTTCTTGGGGAGTTAATAATTTTTGGGCATGGAGGGAGGTAAGTGAAAAGTGAAAAGTAAAAAGTAAAAATAAGCCCGATCTGAGAAAAATGCTTTTAGTATTTCGTTCTTTGCGAATAAGCGGGCATAGTGCGCAGGCATCCCCTCCCTTGGAGGGGCAGGGGTGGGTTTCGTTAAATCGCGAAGAACCAAACGTTAAAATATCATTATAATAATTTAAAAAAAATATTTTCATGCTTTATCTGTTTCAGTTGTTGCCGCTACTTTCTTTTTTGATGACATGAAAGAATATAAAGCGGGTACAACGTATAATGTTAGTATTAATGAAAACAATAAGCCGCCTACAATAACAATGCCCAACGGCACACGGCTTTTACCCGCCGAACCGATAGCCATTGCGATAGGTAACGCACCTAAAGTAGTTGCCAGTGTCGTCATCAATATGGGCCTTAACCTGGCAACGGCCGCATCAACGGCTGCAGGAATTTTCTTTTCGCCTTTCATTCTTTTTTGATTGGCGAATTCTACAATTAAGATTCCGTTCTTGGTTACTAAACCAATCAGCATAATAATACCGATCTGCGAAAATATATTCAGCGTTTGTCCGAATAACCACAAACTTAATACAGCGCCTGCCAAAGCAAGCGGCACGGTAATCATTATGATCAGCGGGTCTATAAAACTTTCGAACTGCGCGGCGAGTACTAAGAATATTAATACCAGGGCCAGTAAAAATGCAAAGGATGTATTGGATGAACTCTCGGCAAAATCCCTTGAAGCACCGCTGAGTGAAGTACTGAATGATTCGTCCAATACGTTTTTTCCGATACGCTCCATTTCGGCGATGCCGTCGCCAATTGTTTTTCCTTCGCTGAGTCCCGCAGAAACGGTAGCGCTTTTAAAACGATTGTAGTGATAGATAGTAGGCGGGTTGGCCGATTCTTCCATCCTTACTAAGTTATCTAATTGTATCAGCTGTCCCCGGTTATTTCTTACATTAAATGATTTTAAATCCAGCGGGTCATCCCGATCGGCTCTTTCCACCTGCGCTATTACCTGGTACTGTTTTCCATTCATTATAAAATAACCAAAGCGCCGGCCGCTCAATGCTAATTGCAAAGTGTTGGTAATATCCAACACGGAAATCCCCAACTCATTTGCCTTCAACCGATCAATAATTATTTGTAATTCGGGTTGATTAAATTTTAAGTTTACATCAAAGCCTTTAAACACCGGGCTCTTACTTACTTCTTCCAAAAACTGCGGAACTTTTTCTTTTAATTTATCAAAACTTAAATTTTGTAAAACAAACTGTACAGGAAATGCTCCGCGGCCGCCGAGTCCGACAGATATCGTTTGTTCTTGTATGGCAAACACTCTTACGTTGGTATATTTTCTAAACATGGCCGTCATCTGCTGCGCCACCTGGTCTTGCGAACGTTTTCTTTCACCGGCATCTTTTAATCCCATACTTATAAAAGATGCATTGGTACCGCCGCTGCCGCCAAAACCCGGTGCAAATGAAAGCACTACGTATTTCTCCGGTATAGAATCCAAAAGTTGTTGCGTAATTTCATACGTAACCTTATCCGTAAAATCGAAATCAGTACCCTCGGGGCCCAGCACACTTGCTCTTACGCGGTTGCGGTCTTCCATTGGCGCCAATTCCGACGGGAGATTTTTTCCTATAAAATAAATAATACCTACGGAAGTGAGGATCATTACAAGCGCAAGCCAACGCATTTTCATAAAGCCCTGCAAAGTTTTACGATACAGGTTTTCCATGCCCGTAAAAAACGGTTCTGTTTTTCTGTAAAACCAAGAATGTCCTTTACCGCTTTTGGTTAAATAAACGTTTAGTACCGGCGTAAGCGACAGCGAAACAAATGCGGAGATAAGTACGGCGCCGGCTACCACAATACCAAACTCACGAAATAAACGGCCGACAAAGCCCTGTAAAAAAACAATGGGTAAGAAAACAATAGCCAGTGTGAGCGAAGTAGCGATAACGGCGAAATAAATTTCTTTCGATCCTTCACGGGCGGCGGTATATTTATCCATACCTTCTTCCATTTTTTTAAAAATATTTTCCGTAACTACTATACCGTCATCCACCACAAGGCCTGTAGCCAGCACAATAGCCAGCAGTGTAAGTACATTAATGGAAAATCCTGATATGTACATGATGAAAAAAGCGCCGATGAGTGCCACGGGAATATCAATCAACGGACGAAAAGCAATGGACCAATTTCGGAAGAAAAGAAAAATAATCAACACTACCAACCCGATAGCGATCAGCAGGGTTTCTTTTACTTCACTCACGGCTTTGCGTACAAAATTTGTTCTGTCATAACCCACTTCTAATAATATATCAGCAGGCATATCTTTTTTAATCTGCTCTAATCGCTTAATTACTTCGTCGGCAATTTCAATCTGGTTGCTGCCCGGTTGAGCAATCACGCCCATATTTACCGAAGGAACATTATTCTTTCTTGACGCGGTTTCTTCATTGTCAGGACCCAATTCCGCCTTGCCTACATCTTTAAAGCGTACAATACTGTTCGCATCTTCGCGTACAATAAGATTATTAAATTCTTCTTCGGTAGTCAGCTTGCCATACGTTTTTACAATGAGCGAAGTAGTATTGCCTCTTACTTTTCCGCCGGGCAGTTCTATATTCTCCCTGTTCAGCGCTGCTTGTATATCGCCAATCGTTAATTTGTAAGCAGCCAATTGAGAAGGATTGATCCACAGCCGCATGGAATAACGTTTACCAAAAACAGTAACGGCGCTTACACCCTGTATTGTTTGTAATCTTTCCTGTACTACGTTCTCGGCATAGTCGGTCAATTCAAGCAAACCTTTTTTCTGACTTTGAATTTGCATGAACATAATAGGATCGGAATCGGAATCGGCTTTGCTTACAGTAGGCGGCGCATCAATATCCTGCGGTAAATTACTTACCGCCTGCGACACTTTATCACGAACATCATTAGCGGCTTTTTCCAAATCGGAATTTACTTCAAACTCCACGGTAATGCTGCTGCTTCCCTGCGCACTGTTCGACGTAATATTTTTTACGCCCTGTACGCCGTTGATAGCTTTTTCCAACGGCTCGGTAATTTGCTGTTCTATTATTTCGCCGCTGGCACCCGTGTAAGAGGTACGAACATTAATAACGGCCGGATCAATGGCGGGATATTCCCGTACGCCGAGAAATGAATAACCAATGGCGCCGAAAATGATAATGACAATGGAACAAACCATCGCCAATACCGGTCGTTTTAAACTTAGTTCTGATAAATTCATAAACCCCAACCCCTAAAGGGGCATTTAAATTTTATATGAGCAATTTCTATTTAATAGAAATTTAGAATTGTATATTTTTTGTCAGCCTCTTCAAAACACCCCTTTAGGGGTTTTGGGGGTTTATCTTCCCAATCTTCACATCGCTTCCCTGTTTCAAATACAAAATACCGCTGGTAATTACTGTATCACCAAAATTTAAACCGGATAATACCTGCACTCTCGATGAATCACGAACACCGGTGGTTATATCCACAGATTTCGCTTTACCTCCGTCAAAAACATAAATCAGTTTTTTTCTTCCCTGCGGTATTACCGAGCCGGTAGGTATCATTATCGCCTCAGCATTTTTACCCAATACAATTTTTACTTTGGCAAATGCGCCGGGTACCAATAAAGCATCCTGCCCTTTTATAATAGAACGTACGGCAAGGCTGCGGCTTGTTTCTTCAATGGCAACTTCCGCAGCAGAAACGTTAGCTGTAAATATTTTTGCAGACCCGTCAATGGTAAATTGTATAGCCTGCCCGTTTTTAATTTGCGCACTATACCTCTCAGGTACGGTAAATTGTAATTTCAATTGACTTACCTGGCTGATGGTCGTAATATTAGTTGCCGGCGTGATATAAGCACCCGGACTGATATTTTTTAAACCCAGCTTGCCGTTGAATGGTGCACGAATTTCTGTTTTGCTGATACTTGTCCGCATAATCTCCATATCAGCTTTTATATTGTTTACCTGTAAAAGACTCAAATCATAATCCTGTTGACTAATGCCCTGTATTTTTAATAACTGGCTTTGCCTGTCTTCCGTTTGCTCCGCAATTTTTAGTTGTACCTGTAGTTTTTTTTGTTGAGCCTGCAAATCGCCGTCGTATAATTTTGCCAACAATGCACCTTTACTTACAAAGCCGCCTTCTCTTAAATTCAGTTGTACTACACGTCCCGAAACCTCCGGGTGTATTTCCGTTGTTTCATTGGGAAGAATGGTGCCGGGCACTTCAATATCGGCGCTGATGGATTCGCCTCCAATAACCAATGCGTCAACAGTTAATGGCAGCGGCTTGGCGCCGGCGGCTCCATTTTGGGGAGCGTCGCTTTTTTTTCCATCGCCGCAGGATAAAGAAAAACAACAGGTAACAGACAAACTAAAAAGAAGTAAATATATTTTTCTCACGAGAAACGGGTTGATTTAGGGCTTAAATATACTTAGTAATTCTTAATCACCGGATTTACAAAAGCTATATTCAATTAATCGGTAAATAGTAATGATAAAAGGGGTTTCGGGCTTTTTAACTATAAAATATAATATTACAATCATACAGGCTCGGTAAAAACTATTTTGCCGTTACTTTCAAACTGTGTTTTACTTTATTGGCTTGGTGCAGTAATTCAGATTTTTCTTTGCTCAGGATAGTTACATGGCCCATCTTACGGCCGGGTTTGGTTTCTTTTTTACCGTAAATATGTACAAAGGCGTTTTCAATTTTTAATACGTCTTCCAGTCCTTCATATTTTACTTCGCCGGTAAAATCTTCCGATCCGATAATATTAACCATTATCGAGGGAAGTATGGCATCTGTATTTCCCAACGGATAGTTGAGCATGATACGCCAAAGCATATCGAACTGGCTGCTGTAATGCGCTTCAATAGAATGATGACCGCTGTTGTGCACCCTTGGCGCCGTTTCATTTACCAATACATCGCCGTCTTTATTTACAAACATTTCTACAGCAAAAAGCCCGGCCGATTTAAAATTTTTGGCAACAGCCAATGCAATGGCTTCCACCTTCCATAAAATTTTTGTTTCCAGTTCGGCAGGGCAGAGTTGATAGTCCAATAAGTTCAAGTACGGGTTAAAGAGCATTTCAACCGGCGGGTATAAAGCCGCTTCACCCTTTTGATTAATGGCGACTATCTGCGCAATTTCTTTATGTATAGGAACTAATCTTTCCAAAATACCATCGCCTACAAAACCTTTCATGATATCGTCATGCGTACGAATAATTTGTACGCCTCTGCCGTCATAACCGCCTTCAGCTAATTTATTTACAGCAGGCAAAAGGTACTCATGGTCAGCTATTTCGGTGCGGTTAGTTACAATTTTATATTCGGCGGTAGGTATGCTGTTTTCCGTGTAGTATTGTTTCTGTAAAATTTTATTTTTAATCGTTCTTAGCACACCGGGTCGCGGATAAACCTTCACGCCTTCACCTTCCAATTTTTCCAGCGCCTCTATATTTACATTTTCTATTTCAATGGTAATAGCATCCAATCCTTTTCCGAAATTGTATACTGCTTCAAAATTTTTTATATCGCCCAACGTAAAATAATGACAGAGATGCGCGGCAGGACATTCGGCATCGTTTTCCAATACAAAAGTTTCTACCGGGTAATTGGCCGCTGACTGTAAAAGCATTCTGCCCAATTGCCCGCCGCCGAGAATTCCTATTTTCATGCGGGCAAAGATAGGAGAAAGGGGTTTATGGTTTTGGGTGAGATTCAACAGTTTCTGTTGTTAGTGACGGGAGGTTTGAAATATTTTCACTACACCTTTTGCCCTAAACCTTTTACCTTTGTTCCATGCTTCCTGATTATCCGCATAAATTATTTAATGACCAACGCTGCAGTTTCAATTTGCTGATGGAAACGCTGGCGATGGATACCCCAACGACGCCCCCAACCCCCTAAAGGGGAGTTAAGAAGCTGCTCTTTTGTGCAACTTCTTTTTATTTCCGAATAATTTTATTATCACTAAGAAAGCTTTTAATATGTCAACAATACTTAAGACAGATACAAAACAAAATACCCAAACTGATTTTCTTCCGCTACAGGGTACTGACTATGTAGAATTTTACGTGGGTAATGCAAAACAAGCAGCACATTTTTATATGAGTGCTTTTGGTTTTCAACCCTTGGCTTATGCCGGCCCCGAGACAGGCATGAAAGACAGGGCCAGTTATGCAGTACGGCAAAATAAGTTGACATTGGTGTTGACCACACCACTGCGACCGAACAATGAAATGGCCGATCATATTTACAAACACGGCGATGGCGTAAAAGCATTGGCGCTAAAAGTAAATGATGCGGAAAGTGCATGGGAAGAAACCACCAAACGCGGCGCGAAAAGTTATATGACTCCTGTACGAATGAAGGATAATGACGGTGAATTGGTCATGAGCGGTATACATACTTATGGCGATACGGTGCATTTTTTTATTGAAAGAAAAAATTATAACGGCGCATTTATGCCCGGTTACAGAAAATGGGAGAATGAATTTTATAAACCTGCTGAAACGGGTTTATTGTATGTCGATCATTGTGTAGGTAATGTAGGCTGGAATCAAATGAACCCGTGGGTAAAATTTTATGAAGACGCAATGGGCTTTAAAAATATTTTGACTTTTGATGACAATGATATTTCTACAGAATACAGCGCCTTGATGAGTAAGGTAATGAGCAACGGAAATGGTTTTGTAAAATTTCCCATTAATGAACCCGCCGAAGGAAAAAAGAAAAGCCAAGTGGAAGAATATTTAGAATTTTACAATGGCGAAGGAGTACAGCATGTGGCGATGGCGACCAATGATATTGTAAAAACGATAACGGAGTTAAGAAGTCGCGGTGTAGAATTTTTAAGAGTACCTACATCTTACTACGATGATTTATTGGAAAGAGTGGGACATATTGATGAAGATTTGGAACCGCTGAAGGAACTGGGCATTTTGGTTGACAGGGATGAAGAAGGATATCTTTTACAACTGTTTACCAAGCCGGTAGAAGACCGACCTACACTTTTTTTTGAAATAATACAACGTAAGGGAGCCAAAAGCTTTGGTAAAGGGAATTTTAAAGCTTTATTTGAAGCCATAGAAAGGGAGCAGGGAGAGAGGGGGAATTTGTGAGAAGATTACAAGTTACTTGTTACGAGTTACTTGTTTCAAGTTAAATAATCGGCCTGTTGAAAAACTGTGAAAATTTTCAGTTTCCGGAAACCTGAAACTCGCAACCGGCAACCTGAAACCCGTAACTTTGCTCCTATTCACAATCCTTTTGAAATAAAAAAAAGGCTCCGCCGTTGTTGTACTATGGGTAAACTGACAATAAAAAAATTTTTTCCGGTTGTATTCGTTTGCTGCACAGTTTTTTTTGCGTCGGCTCAACCGTCTCCGGGCGGCGGTACATCCTTCACTTCTTTTATTGATTATCAAAAATCATTGGCCCGACCCGGCGATGCTTTAAAGCGTAAGGAAGATACGCTGCAAAAGCAGTTTGAAACAAAAGGCTTGCAATGGCCGGCCAAATATCTTTATATCCGTTCGTTCAAATATGACAGCCAATTGGAAGTTTGGGTAAAAAATAATCGTAAAGAAAAATTCAAATTATTCAAAACATATAAAGTGTGTGCATTGGCCGGTACACTGGGCCCCAAAAGAATGGAAGGCGATTACCAGGTACCCGAAGGATTTTATTATATCAATGAGTTTAATGCAAGAAGCACGTATCATCTTTCCCTGGGATTGAATTACCCGAATGCTTCGGATCAAATACTCAGCGATTCATTGCAACCCGGCAGCGGTATATATATACACGGCAGTTGTGTTACCGTAGGTTGCATTCCGCTTACCGATACGTATATAGAAGAACTGTACATACTTACTGCGCATGCAAAAAGTGAAGGTCAGGATTTTATTCCCGTACATATTTTTCCCGTACGATTTGATAACAGCAGGAGCGTATTTTTTTTAAATAAATTGACCAAAGATGATAATACGTTAAAGAAATTTTCCACCCGGCTCGAAGATGTTTTTTATTATTTTGAAAGATACCGGGAACTGCCGGTAATAATGGTAAACGAGAAAGGGGAATATGTGCTTGACGGATCAATAAAAACCGGCAAATCGGATGCCAAGGAAAATAAAGTTGCAAAAAAACCTGCCGGTGAAAGAAGAACAAGAAAAATTACCGGCTTGGCTGAGGCGGTGCATCAATGGCCCGAGTACCCCGGCGGCGGAACCGCCTTCCTTGATTATTTAAATAACCTGGGAAAAGAAATGGTAGATATGCTACCGTCAAAAACCAAAAAGGCTTATGTGCAGGTAGAGTTTGTTGTGGATAAAGACGGTGTGCCGGTAAACTTTATTATACTGAAAGGTGTAGATGATGATTTTAATGAAGAGCTGATTACAAGATTAGAAAAAATGCAAAACTGGAAACCCGCTTTGCTGCACGACAAACCGGTAGCGAAAAAAATAAGACAGTCCTTCACTATAGAGTAATAGAGTTATTTGCGAATTCAATTGTTATATGAAGTCAAAGTGTACAGTTTCCCTATTTTTAAATTTTTTGAGTGCGCCTCCCCTCCCTCGGAGAGCCTGTCCCGCATTGCGGGAGGCCAAAGTAGTTTCTCATAAAAAGATTTCCAAGGGGTGGGTTTGATAAATTCGTCCTGCAATAAATCCCTTTGCAGACTTTACGCGGTTTCGTACCTTCACCGCATGTACAGTTTTCCTTATTTTAAAGAAGAGGACAAAGAAGTTGTTCTTTCTTTTATAAAAAAAAATCCCTTCGCTTTTATAACCGGTTGCGATAAAGACAATAAGCCCGTTGCTACGCAAATCCCCTTGTTTATTGATGAAAAAGACGATAAACTTTTTTTAAGCGGCCATATACAGCGAAAGACAGATCATCACAAAGCATTTGAACACAATCCCAATGTACTGGCTGTATTTACCGGCCCGCATACTTATGTAAGTGCAAGTTGGTATACCGACCCCAAAGTAGCGAGTACCTGGAATTATATAAGCGTTCATACTAAAGGACAAATGAAATTCCTTGGCGAGCAGGCATTACTCGATGTGCTGAAAAGAACTACTAATCATTTTGAAAATAATTCGCAATCGGCGGCCAATTTTGAACAATTACCCGAAGAGTATGTAGCCAAAATGGTTAAAGCTATCGTTGCTTTTGAAATAGAAGTCGAGTCTTTTGATAATGTATTTAAACTGAGCCAGAACAGGGACAAAGAAAGTTATGATAAGATAATAGAGAAATTAGAAGTACAGGATAGTGACGGTAAAAAGATAGCGGAAGAAATGAAGAGCAGGAGTGCGAAAATGTTTGGTAAGTAAAAATTAGGGGTAATTGTTTTTTTTGTCATCGACATTACTACTATCACCTGTTGTTGTGTCACTCACTTTTACGCCTGTCCCGCTACTGAGCATTTGTGCAACAGCTTTGCGGGATTCGGAAATCCTATTCGGCATTTGTGAAGTATCCTTCTCATTTCCCGAAAGGCAGTGACAGCTTTCTTATTAAATCTTTCTATTATTGCTAACGATTTATTACAAAATATGCGAAATGAAAAAGAATTACTTTGCTCTCGGTATTTTATGTATAGTAATTATTTTTTCATGCAAAACAAAAAAACCGCAATCTACCATTTGGCAAAATCCGTCGCAATTGGATAGTGCTTATGAAAATCTTGCCATGCAAAGCAAATTAGACAAACAAGGCCATCGAGGCGCAAGAGGCTTAATGCCCGAAAATACATGGCCTGCTATGAAAATGGCGTTGGACTTGGGTGTAACTACATTGGAAATGGATGTGGTTATTACAAAAGATAAAAAAGTTATTCTTTCACATGAACCGTTTATGGCGCATGAAATAACCACCAAACCCGACGGTAGTTATGTAACAGCGGTTGAAGAAAGATCATTGAACATTTACCAAATGACTTATGAAGAAGTGAAAAAATATGATGTGGGCCTAAAGCCTCATCCGCGTTTTTCCAAGCAGCAAAAAATAAATGCCGTAAAACCATTACTATCCGATCTGTTTGACAGCGTCAGGCAATATATGATGACACGCAGGAGGCCTTTTCCTTACTATAATATTGAGACTAAGTGCATGCCGCCGGGCGATGGTATTTTTCACCCCAAACCCGATGAGTTTACGGAACTGCTGATGGCGGTAATAAAAGAAAAACATATAGAGGAGCTGGTCATCATTCAATCCTTTGATTTTCGCAGTCTGCAATATTTACATAAAAAATACCCGGCCATAAAAACCGCCATGCTGATTGAGGACTTTGATAAACGAACATTAGAGGAGCAGCTAAATGCCTTGGGTTTTGTTCCTTCTACTTACAGTCCGCACTATTCGTTGGTTAATGAAGAATTGATAAAAAAATGTCATCAGCAAAATATCAAATTAATGCCCTGGACAGTGAATGATAAAGCGACGATTGATAAATTAACCGCAATGGGCGTAGATGGTATTATAACTGATTATCCTGATTTATTTAATAACAAACCTTAAAACGAACTGACAATAAATAACACAGCATGAATTTATCGCTTCAAAATAAATACGCCGTCATTTGCGGAAGCACACAGGGTATTGGTCTCGCTATTGCAAAAGAATTGGCATTATTGGGCGCACATTGCACATTGTTTGCCCGCAATGAAGAATCATTAAAGGCCGTTTTGCAAGACTTGGATATTTCATTACAACAAAAACATAATTACTTAGTTGCTGATTTTAGTAAGCCTGCTGAGCTAAAAAAAGTAATTGATGAACATGTTGCAAAACACCCCGTTCATATTCTTATTAATAATACCGGCGGCCCCGCTGCCGGCCCTATTACAGATGCGAGTGAAGAAGCTTTTCGCAACGCATTTGACCAGCACATCATTTGCAATCAAATTTTGACAAAGGCGGTAATACCCTGCATGAAGAAAGAACAATACGGACGAATCATAAATATTATTTCCACCTCAGTAAAAATTCCGTTGAAAAATTTAGGAGTGTCCAATACCATCAGAGCCGCAGTAGCGGCTTGGGCTAAAACAATGGCCAATGAATTGGGACAATACAACATCACGGTAAATAACGTGCTGCCCGGTTTTACAAAAACAAAAAGATTAGAGAGTCTTGCCGCAACCGTTGCTTCAAAGAGGAAGCTATCTGTACCGGAAATTGAAAATGAATGGCAGCAGGAAATTCCCATGAAAAGATTTGGTGATGCATCAGAAATTGCTGCTGTGGCGGCGTTCCTTGCGTCTCCGGCGGCATCGTATGTAAGCGGCACAAGCATTCCCGTAGACGGCGGAAGAACCGGCAGTATTTAAACTTTGAAAAAAATTATGATGCAATTTCAAAATACAATATTATTTGCGCAGCAACTTGATGAGAATGATCCGTTGAAAGATTTCAGAAAGAAATTTATTATACCCGTTCATGAAGGAAAGGAACAAATATATTTTTTAGGAAATTCATTAGGACTGCAACCGCATGGCGCCGCTGATGAAATAAAAAACATAATGAATAATTGGGCCGATTACGGTGTGGAAGGTTTTTTTAAAGGCACGAAGCCCTGGATGGATTATCATGATCAATTAACGGGCCCACTTTCAAAAATTGTCGGCGCATTACCACACGAAGTAGTGGTCATGAATCAATTGACGGTGAACCTGCACTTGATGTTAATCAGTTTTTACAAACCGCGGGGCAAGCGTTTCAAAATTCTTTGCGAGGCTAAAGCTTTCCCCAGTGATCAATATATGTTTGAAACCCATGTGAGGCATCATGGCTTTAATCCCGATGAAGCCATTATAGAAGTAAAGCCGCGGAAAGGAGAGGAGTGTATTCATCATGATGATATTATAAAAGCAATAGAGCAGCATGGCGATGAACTTGCATTGGTACTGTTCAGCGGAATAAATTATTATACCGGCCAGTTATTTAATATACAGTCAATTACTACGGCTGCGCAAAAAGCCGGTGCTAAAGTAGGCTTCGACCTGGCGCATGCCGCTTGCAATGTATCCTTGCAGTTGCATGATTGGAACACAGACTTTGCCTGCTGGTGCAGTTATAAATATTTAAACTCGGGTCCCGGTGCCGTGGGGGGCGTTTATATTCATGAACGTTATCATAAGGATAAAGATATTACACGCTTTGCCGGTTGGTGGGGTTACGATAAAGCCACAAGGTTTTTAATGCAAAAAGGATTTGTGCCGGTAAATACCGCAGAAGGCTGGCAGTTAAGTACCCCATCGATGTTGCTATATGCATGTTGCAAAGCAGCGTTGGATATTACGGAGGAGGCAGGTTGGGAAAATATTAATACAAAAAGAAAATTGTTGAATAACTATTTGTGGTTTGTATTAGAAGATGTGAAGGCGAAATACCCTGATGCTATAAAAATTATAACTCCGGCCAATGAAAATGAAAGAGGTTGTCAAGTTTCTATGCTAATGCTGAAAAACGGGAAACATATTTACAATGAATTAATAAAAAAAGGAATAATAGCAGATTGGCGCGAACCGAATGTAATACGACTGGCTCCCGTGCCGCTTTATAACAGTTTTGAAGAAGTTTGGAGATTTGGGGAGGTAATTAACAGGTTGGTAGGGTGATTAATAAACCATTTATCTTCGCACCCATGACCCGTCAATTCTTAGTAGAACAAATTAAACAAAAGCAATCTTACCTCTGTGTGGGGTTAGATACTGATATAACAAAAATTCCGAAGCATTTGCAATCACACCCCGATGCGGTATTTGAATTTAATAAAGCCATCATCGATGCTACAAAAGATTTATGTGTTGCTTATAAAATCAATACCGCTTTTTATGAATCCATGGGATTGAAAGGGTGGGAGACGATGGAGAAAACAGTTAATTATATTCCTGCCGAACATTTTAAAATTGCCGATGCCAAACGCGGCGATATCGGTAACACTTCATCACAATATGCCAAAGCTTTTTTTGAAGCGATGCCTTTTGATGCCATAACCGTTGCGCCCTATATGGGCGAGGACAGTGTAAAACCATTTTTGGAATACAAAGACAAGTGGGCCATCGTTTTGGGATTAACATCCAATAAAGGAGCGAGTGATTTTGAATTGCAAAAGGTTGCAGGCGGCTCCGATGAATCGGAGAACAACAGAGAATTCTTGTATGAAAAAGTTTTAAAGACGGTTTCTTCATGGGGAAGCCCCTGTAATTTAATGTTTGTTATCGGCGCTACACAGGCTGATGAATTTACCAATATCAGGAAATTAACTCCCGATCATTTTTACTTAGTACCGGGCATAGGTACACAGGGCGGTAGCCTGAAAGATATTTCTGAAAAAGCAATGATCGGTGATTGCGGTATTTTGGTAAATGCCAGTCGTGTTATTATTTACGCATCGGAGAAAGAAGATTTTGCTGTAGAGGCGAGAGCCATTGCACAACAATACCAATACGAAATGGCCGGCTATTTGAAAAAGATACTTTAACCGGGCGGCACTTTTATTTAACCGCAATCTCATCAGCCAATAACCAACTGTTTCTTTTTGGATTGTCTTTTACTGTTACTCTTACATACCTTGCTATGGGAACTTCCCGTATAATATCAGGAGTTAAAAATGTAAATATTGTATAAGTGCCTGTGCCTTTTTTCTTTCTCACTTCTGTTTCTTTCGCATTAAGTTGAAAAAACCGTTTACCGTCCGTGCTGTATTCAAAACTTACTTTTCCGGGCGGCTGAATTGAGTTATGAACCAAAAAATTAATACTTACGAAACTGATCCCTTGTGATTTTCCTAAATCTATCGTTGCTATCAAATCTTTATCCATCCATCCTTGCCAATACAACAACGAATTTTCAGAACCGTGTAACCCGTCTGTCAAACTTTTATTACCGCCCGCTTTGTATTTTGCATCGTAAGGATACTTGAAACTGATCTTGGCGCCTACGGCTGCATGATTTTCAAAACCATTAATAAAATATTCTTTCTTGTTTTTTGCATATTCGGCAATCGGCGATTGGTTGGTATACAACACAGGTAATCCAAAATATATTGTCTTCGAAGAAAATTCGCCGATAAGGCTGTCATAATAATTTTTTGCAACAAACCCCGTATCCGAATTATCCGAAGCATCATTCTCCGTTGTGCTTCTTGCTTTAGCTGCCGTTTCAATATCGGCATACCGGATGTTTTGTGCAAAGCTGTCTATTTTTCGCAGGTATTTACTATTATCAATCTCTGTCAATATGGCCCGGCCAATCATTTCGTAATAATATTTCACATTTTCCGTAGAAAAATAATTACTCATATAAACCGACGGGTGATTTGTTACAAGCAAGGGCGTACCGGTTTTTCCTGTTTCACTATTCATTCGGTTTATAATACTGTCTATAAATTCCTGCCCTTTGCCATACAGGTTTTTGGGAGTAGCCTTTTTATAAATAGCCGTGAAGGATTTTTCTTGCGCAACCAAACCGAGAGAAACACTAAAAAAAATAACTAAGAAGAAATTGTTTTTCATTATTGAATTTATTTAAAAATATATTTTCCTTTTGCGGTCCACCAGGGGTAGTATTCCATTTTCAGCCTGCCGGTAATAACGGCTGTATCGGTTTTTACTATTGCCTCTACTTCTGCCGAATCTTTACAATTTAAAATAAATATACCTCTTAAATCGCCGTCAATTCCCATCGGGCCGGCCATAACTAATTTTCCTTCTTTAGCCAACCGGTTAATATTCGACATATGTCTTTCCTGGATTTTGGCCGCTCCGGCACTGTCTTGGTTCCTGTTTTCGCCTTTTTTTAATAATACCAACCAATATCTTTTCATTTCGTCGCTGTACACGGAAGTATCAGCGTCGGTATTTGTTTTTTCAGCATTTACTTTTTTATCAGACTGCTTATTACTGCTACAGGCTGCAAGAAAGGTTATAATTAACACAACCGGGAGTAATGAATTTTTCATATTCAGTATTTTTAAACAAGTTATTGAATTTTTACAAATACAGAAGTGATCCCGATGCATAAGGCTCTGTCCTTCGCGGCTAAACAAAAACCTATGCTCTGAAAAAAACGCCGAAACTCACTTATCTTCGCTGCAAATTTAAAAGATTGCTTTATGGCCCAGGATTTATTTCAGTCTCCCGATTATTATCAGCTTGATGAATTGCTTACTGATGAACATAAATTGATTCGCGATACTGTACGCAGTTATGTAAAAAAAGAAATATCGCCCATTATAGAAGACTATGCGCAACGGGCCGAGTTCCCCCAGCAAATTGTAAAACAATTAGGCGATCTCGGTTGTTTTGGCCCCACTGTTCCGGTAGAATATGGCGGAGGCGGATTGGATTACATCAGTTACGGGTTAATGATGCAGGAGTTGGAACGCTGCGACAGCGGAGTTCGTTCTACCGCATCGGTGCAGGGTAGTTTGGTGATGTACCCTATATATGCCTACGGTAATGAAGCGCAGCGTAAAAAATATTTACCCAAATTGGCAAGCGGCGAATGGTTGGGTTGTTTCGGATTAACGGAACCCGATCACGGCAGCGACCCGAGCAGCATGCTTACCAATATAAAAGATGCCGGCGATCATGTAATACTCAATGGTGCTAAAATGTGGATCAGCAATGCTCCTTTTTCGCAGGTAGCAGTTGTATGGGCCAAAGATGAAGAAGGTATCGTACGCGGCGTCATTGTAGAAAGAGGAATGGAAGGATTCAGTACACCTACTACACATGGTAAATGGAGCTTGCGGGCCAGTGCTACCGGCGAATTGGTTTTTGATAATGTAAAAGTGCCTAAAGAAAATATTTTACCCAACGTGCAGGGATTAAAAGGGCCGTTGGGTTGTTTAACCAAAGCAAGATTCGGTATTGCTTGGGGTACCGTAGGTGCGGCTATGGATTGCTATGATACGGCATTACGTTACGCTAAAGAAAGAGTACAGTTTGAAAGACCCATCGCCGGTTTTCAGTTGCAGCAAAAAAAATTGGCGGAGATGATTACAGAAATCACCAAAGCGCAATTATTGAACTGGCGACTGGCTGTATTAATGAATGAAGGAAAAGCTACACCGCAGCAGGTAAGTATGGCCAAAAGAAACGGTTGCGAGATAGCCGCTAATATTTGCAGGGATGCAAGACAAATGCTGGGCGGTATGGGTATTACCGGCGAGTACAGCATTATGCGCCACATGATGAACATAGAAAGTGTAATAACCTACGAGGGTACGCATGATATTCATTTGCTGATTACGGGCATGGATGTAACGGGGTTGAATGCATTTAAGTAAGTACCCCTGTCCCCCGCCCGAACGATGTTCAGTCGGGCGGGCCTAAAGGGGTACTTAGGTTGAACTTTTAATATTGGTTTAATAATTTCATTAGACCGGGTAGCAGTTAAATAATCCGGATGAAAATAATTGAACACACAACGCAATATACTGACAAGGTTATCGATTTTATCTTAGGTATACAATGCGGCGAATTCGGAGTTTCCATTACGGCGGATGATCAGCCTGATTTAAAGAATGTAAAAGAGTTCTATCAGCGAGGTGGCGGTAATTTCCGGATAGCTTTGGATGGAGAAAAAGTAATCGGCACCATTGCGTTGATTAATATAAATAACAATGAAGTGGCCCTGAGGAAAATGTTTGTGGCCGCCGATTACAGGGGAAAAGAAAAAGGAGTAGCGCAACAGTTAATTAATTCGGAAATTGAATGGTGTAAGGAGAAAAGAATATCTACTGTCTATCTCGGCACGTTAGACAAAATGAAGGCCGCTCATCGCTTTTATGAAAAGAACGGATTTGTTTTAACGGATAAACTATTGCTGCCTGCGACATTTCCACTGATGGCAGTTGATACTGTTTTTTATAAACTTTCATTTAACTATCCCGGATGAAAATTTTTCTGATTGGTTTTATGGGTTCGGGTAAAACATACTGCGGCAAACAGCTAAGCGGGAAACTGCACATACCTTTTTATGACCTGGATGAACTGATAGTAACCGAAGGAGGCAAAACAATAAATGAAATATTTGCGGAAGAAGGAGAGGAGTACTTTCGATTAAAAGAAAAAGAAATATTGCATACCGTTACTGAAAGCCACGAAACATTTATTATGGCCTGCGGCGGAGGCACGCCTTGCTATTTTAATAATATTGAGTACATGAATGAATCGGGCGTTACCGTTTGGATGAATACCCCCGTTGATATCCTGCACGAAAGATTACTGAAAGAAAAAGAAAACCGCCCCCTGCTAAAAGAGTTGAGCGATGAACAACTGAAGAGTTTTATCATAAAAAAATTCGCCGATCGAAAAATATATTACGAACAGGCCGCTATCCGTATTGATGACGACCGACTGAGTACGGAGTCTTTAATTCAAAAAATATTTCATGCATAAAGGATATTTTTCTGCAGGCGCTTTGTTAGCGGCTTTAGCAGTAGGCCTGGGTGCTTTTGGCGCACACGGTTTAAAAAAAATTGTACCCCCGGAAACGGTAACCACTTTTCAAACGGGTGTGCAATACCAAATGTATCATGCATTAGCTTTGTTAGTTGTTGCAATTACATTTGATAAACTTTCCCAAAAAATAATAAACCGTGCGGCTGTTTGTTTTATCACGGGTATTATTCTTTTCTCGGGTTCATTATACCTGCTTACCGTTTTAAAAGCTACTGATACTGTCGGGTTGCAGGGTATTGGCGCTGTAACACCCGCGGGCGGTTTGTTTTTTATTGCGGGTTGGTTGTTTCTTTTCTTCGGTGCAATTAAAAAAGTGAATTAGTGCAGCGGTAATGATAGGGTTGTTACAGCCCCTCCGTTACTTGTAATGGCATAGGTGCCGCCGATACTATTCATACGATGTGCGATATTTTTTAAGCCGTTGCCGAATTGCCTGATCTTTTCTTTATCAATACCGATACCGTTATCGGCAATTTTAATTTCTAATTTATCATTTACACTGATGTCCATTCTGACCTCAGTAGCCTGCGAATGTTTTAAGACATTATTGAGGCTTTCTTTTACACAAAGGAAAATATTACGGCGTTTATCACCCGTCATTTCCGTCTCAGGTATTTCTTCCGGTGTATTTATTTTGCAATGAACGGGTGTATTGTCCAAGTATTCAAGCGTATAGGAGCGTATATAGGCTACAAGATTACTTACCGTATCATTGCCGCTGTTCATACTCCAAATAATGGCATTCATTTTATTCAGTACATCGTTGGCCGAAGAAGATATTCGATCAATTTCTTTCGGCGTATTTTCTTTCATTTTGTTTTTGGCTATTTCGCTCATCAATCGTATAGCGGTCATACCCGATCCCAGTTCATCGTGCATATCGGCTGATATACGGTTACGTTCTTCCTGTTGCGCTTTCAGCACGGCCAATTGCTTTTCAATTTCTTTCCTGTCATTTTCCGTTCTCAGTCTTTCTCTTTCTTTTGTTTGGTCAATAATCAATCGCTTGTTTTTATAAGTTAAACCTCCCAGGAAAAAAATCAATTCTAATAATAATCCTACCTCGTAATAAGTCAGCGATTGACTGAGAATTCCTTTTGAAGCAAACACACCCCTGAAGATCAGTGCCATCTGTGACAACAGGGCAAAAACTAATAAAGAAAGATTGCCCCAAAACATATAACGAAGCAGTCTATTATCCCATTTGGTACGGCTGTAAAAAAGAAATACAGGTATAATGGCGATTAAAATGCTTTTGCTTATTATTTCAATTAAATACTCGTAGTAATAAAAATCGGTAAAAAAATGTACTGCGGTGTATAAGACTAAGACAATGACTAAAAAATAAGTAGCAAATTTAAATAGGGCTTGCAAAAAAGGATATTTTTCTTTGGTGCCCAGGTATTTTTTCATGAAAATCATGTAAAAACAATATCCCGTTAAATGCAATGCGAAATCAAAATAACCTTCTATAAAAAAATTAGTTCGCGTTGCATACATGGTATTTGAGCGGGCCAGGAATAACATGAGACCCGTAAAAAAAGCATAACCCGCATAGTACAAAAATTCATTATTACCTCCCTGCACGTAGTTCGCCAACGAAAAAAATATCATCATCAGCATTAAACCGCATATGGTATAGGTCAAAATATCCATATCTTTTTGCTTTGCAAAAGTCATCGCATTATAACCCGGCAGGTAGTTTTCTTTTATTAAGCGGGGTGCGAGGTTGCTGTTGTAGGTTTTTACCGATGTCATCTCCGCTATGATGGTAGCTGTGTCGCCGGCGGGTAATGACAGGAAGCGATACCCGATACTGTCCCTTAATAAAGGCGTTTTTGGAGGAATACGTTCCGCTGCATTGTTCTTTACATTGTATAATTGTATATAATCGTAGTAAAGCCCGGGATAAAAATAAACTCCCTTTTCAACCGGGGCGCTGTTGTAAATTATAAATTTTAAAAATATTTTTTTAGAAACAAAAGAAGGTTTTATTCCGAATGTTTTTTTTGGAGTAGTTGTAAACAAAAGTGAGCCCGGTTCTATACCCGCAGACAGTGATTTTTCGCCAAAGGCTATTATCGTTTTATTGATTATCGTGTCAACCGTCTCAATCTTATTTATATCTACGGGAGTAAGCTGCTGGCATTCGGCGAATGCAGCAAAAAAAATGATACCGGTTATAGTAATAAAAATTCTTCGCATCAGGCAGTACACACCGTTTAGTACATACCAAATGTACAATCCATAAGCGGTTTTTATGAATTTAGCAGATACTACTTAGCGGTAAATTGTACATATTTGTTAAATTGATTTTATTTCGAAATGAAATACAATACCCGGCGTTTTCTTTATTATTACCTCAGTGCTATCTATTATCTTTGCTGCCATGGCCAATAAGTTGAAAAAACCTTCTGCTCCGAAAGCTGAAAATAAAAAAGAAACCCTGCCGGCAAAAGGCGCCTTTAAACCCGAAAAGGAAGAAAAGGTGGATCTGAAAAAGCTGGCTAAGGATGAGCGTACCCGTAAAATAATCGGAGCGGTTTCTGTTTTTACTTCTATTCTTTTATTCCTGGCTTTCGTAAGTTATTTTTTTACATGGAAAGAAGACCAGGATAAAGTTTTTCGCGGCTCCGCCGTACTTTTTGATAACGAACTAAAGGTTTCCAATTTGCTGGGCAGGCTTGGCGCTTATCTCTCTCACTTTTTTATTTATAAAGGATTTGGCGTAGCCTCTATGCTTTTTTGCAGTTTCTTTTTTATCAACGGTATCAATTTTTTAACCGGCCGAAAAGTTTATTCCTTCTGGAAAAACCTCCGCTATGTAATTGTGGGTTTATTGGTTGTTTCGGTTTGTATGTCCTTTTTATTCCCCAATAATGATTTGCCCTTGGGCGGTGGAGTAGGTAAAATGATTAATAACTGGCTGACGGGCATCTTGGGTTATATAGGCGCCGGCGCTTTACTTTTTGTAGCTGCATTGGGTTGGTTTATCTGGCAGTTTAATCCGGCTTTTAAAATGCCTTCGAAAAAAGAAAATACGAATTATGAACCCGGAACGGAAGAATTATTTCAAGAACAGGTTTCACCCATCGCCGATGCGAAAAAAACGTACATGCAGGAAGAGTTGGAAACTTTGCCCGGCGACGGCAAAGCCAACAGCCTAAAAGACGCCAACGGGGTTGTTGTAATACAACCCGGGAAAAAGAAAGCAGATGAAATTGAATTCAAAATAATTACCAAAGAAGAACCGGTTTTTGAAAACCCGGTTGTAGAAAAAAGTATTGTGGAGGAGTTAACGCATAAAGATGATTTGACCGCAGATATTCCTTTCGAAATAAAAACGAAAGATCACGAAGAGTATAAGCCCAAGGAAATAAAAGATGGTAAACATTCCGCCGATGATTTTGAACTGGAAATAAAAGCAGTGCCCCCCGGCGAAGAAAAAACGGATGAAGAAAAGGGCTATGAAAATTTAGCTCCTTACGAACCTACATTGGATTTACGAGATTATAAATACCCGAGCCTGAACATGCTGGAAACGCATGGCAGCGAAAAAATTGTGCAGGACCCCGCTGAGCTGGAGATGAACAAAAATCAAATCATTAATACCCTGCGCAATTATGATATTGAAATACAAAAAATAAGCGCTACGGTGGGTCCCACTGTTACATTGTATGAAATTGTTCCTTCCGCCGGTATACGTATATCGCGTATCAAAAACCTGGAAGATGATATTGCATTGAACCTGGCGGCACTCGGCATCCGTATTATAGCGCCTATTCCCGGCAAGGGAACCATTGGTATAGAAGTGCCTAATGTACGCAAGAGCGTGGTGAGTATGAAAACATTGTTAGCTTCTGATAAGTTTCAGAATAATAATTTCAGTTTGCCCATCGCTATCGGTAAAAAAATTGACAATGAAAATTACATTGTTGATTTGGCCTCTATGCCGCACATGCTGATGGCCGGCGCTACCGGGCAGGGTAAATCCGTGGGATTAAATGCAGTACTCGTTTCTTTATTGTATAAAAAACATCCTTCGCAACTTAAGTTTGTTTTAATAGATCCTAAAAAAGTTGAGTTAAGTCTTTATCGATTAATTGAGAAACATTTCCTGGCCAAATTACCCGGCGAGGAAGAAGCCATTATTACCGATACAAAGAAAGTAGTTCATACGCTGAATGCATTGTGTATTGAAATGGATAACCGGTACGATTTGCTGAAAGAAGCCGGAGCAAGAAATATAAAAGAGTACAATGATAAATTTATAAAACGAAAATTAAATCCTTTAAAAGGTCACCAGTATTTGCCTTTTATTGTTTTGGTTATAGATGAGTTTGCCGATTTAATTATGACAGCGGGTAAGGAAGTGGAAATGCCTATCGCCAGGCTGGCGCAGTTGGCCCGTGCCATCGGTATACATTTAATTATTGCTACGCAACGTCCTTCGGTCAATATTATTACCGGTACTATCAAAGCCAATTTCCCTTCACGTATTGCTTTCAAAGTATCATCTAAAATAGACAGCCGTACTATTTTGGACACTGGCGGCGCCGAGCAATTGATTGGTAAAGGTGATATGCTTATCTCGCATCACGGCGAAGTAACCCGTTTGCAATGCGCATTTGTAGATACGCCCGAGGTAGAAAAAGTAGTTGAGTTTATAGGCAATCAACGCGGCTATCCGCAGGCATTTTTATTGCCGGAATATATTGATGAAAAGGAAATGGAAGGAAAAGATTTTGACTTGGCGGACAGGGATGCATTGTTTGAAGATGCTGCCCGATTAATTGTCCAAAATCAAGTTGGATCAACTTCTTTGCTGCAAAGACGTATGAAGCTGGGTTATAACAGAGCCGGCAGGTTAATGGATCAATTAGAAAATGCAGGTATTGTAGGGCCGGGGCAGGGGAGCAAGGCCCGGGATGTGTTAATTAAAACAGAATCGGAATTAAATGCCTATTTACAGCAATTAGGCTAACAGTTTGTTAAGGCTGAACCGGTTATGCAACCCGGTATAAGTCCGGAACATCCTATTAATGTAATTCGCATATATTTGCGGCCATTATTTACAGTATAATTCATATCATTTAAAAAAAACCGGATGAACAAATTTTTAATGACAGTAGCAATTTCGTGCAGCTTTTTAGTTGCGGCGGCCCAGGGCAAATCTGATGCTGACGCCAAAAAAATATTAGACGCGGTAAGCGCCAAATTCAAATCGTATAAGGCCGTAAGCGCCGCTTTTGTTTATAAAGTGGAGTCTGCTGCCGGTAAAATGTTGTCTTCAAAGAACGGCAGCGTAAATATGAAAGGCAATAAATATTATGTAAGCATATCGGGCCAGGAAATTTTTTGCGACGGGGCCACTGTTTCTACTTACGATAAAAGCGCCAATGAAGTAACTATTACCAAGGTTGATAATTCAACCGGTACAATTACGCCACAAAAATTATTTACTAATTTTTACGACAAAGATTTTTTATACAAATTAAACGGTGAGAAAAAAGTAGGAAATAAAACATTGCAGGAAATTGAAATGACGCCGAATGACAAAACAAAACCTTTTCATAAAGTATACCTGCTGATAGATAAAGCTACCACGGGTATTTACAGTACCAAAGTATTGGAAAAAAGCGGCAATCGCTATATCTATACTGTAAGTTCATTAAACGGGAACGCCGCTGTAGCGGATACTAAATTTGTTTTTGACAAGAATAAGTACCCCAACGTAGAAGTGGTAGACCTGAGATAAAATATTCCCTTTTGAAAAAATCATCCCTGCGCATAATATGGCGGGGATTTTTTTTAATTACAATATCCGCGGCTTTTGTTAAAGCGGTCAAAAAGCTCCCGGATTCTCGGCATATTAATTGACTCTTATATCTTTCTTTCTGAAAACCTATGATTATTAAAATACAGGTGTTATTTTGTCACCATAAATATTATGAAGAAAACGACTGATTTTTTTATGCGTTCCGAGGATGAAATGGATTTCTTACCCATTATTCCGTTAAATGACAATGAGGCTGATAATAACGATGGCATTGTGATTCCGAAAGAAATCCCGCTGCTTCCACTGCGGAATACGGTATTATTTCCGGGTGTTGTTTTGCCCATTACCGTAGGCAGAGATAAGAGTATAAAGGCTGTAAATGACGCTTATAAGACTGACAAATTGATTGGTGTAGTAGCGCAAAAAGACAGTAATGTAGAAGACCCGTCAATAAATGATTTGGAAGATATTGGCACTGTTGCCAAGATTGTTAAACTCATTAAGATGCCCGATGGCGGTACAACGGTAATCATACAGGGTAAAAGCCGGTTTAAAACCGAAAGCATTTTTACCGACGATCCTTACTTTAAAGCTAAAATAGAAGTACTGCCCGAAGAAGATGCGCCAAAGGATACTGATTTTGAAGCTTATGTTTCAAATATTAAAGATTTAGCGGCCGAAATAGTTTCGCTTTCGCCAAATATTCCTACCGAAGCGTCTATCATTTTAAAAAATATAGAAAGCCCGTCTTTTCTGATACATTTCGTATGCAGCAACCTGAATACGGATGTAAAAGAAAAACAAAAAATGCTGGAACTCAGTTTGATCAGGGAAAGGGCCGATATGCTGATGAAATTTTTGCAAAAAGAATTGCAGTTTGCCGAACTTAAAAATAAAGTAACCAATAAAACAAGAACGGAGATAGACAAACAGCAACGGGAATATTTTTTGCAGCAACAACTGAAAAGCATTAAAGATGAATTGGGCGGCGATACCAACGACCGTGAAGTAAAAGAGATGCAGAAAAAAGCGGATGCCAAAAAATGGCCCGCCGCCGCCAAAGAAATGTTCCGCAAGGGAATAGAGAAATTGGAAAGAATGCATCCGACCACGCCTGATTATTCAGTTGTTTACAATCACCTTGATTTAATGCTGGAACTGCCGTGGGATGAACATACCGAAGACCATTATGATTTAAAGAAAGCGAAAAAGGTGTTGGATGCGGATCATTACGGTATGCAAAAAATAAAAGAACGAATTTTAGAATACCTGGCTGTACTGAAATTAAAAGGCGATATGAAAAGCCCCATACTTTGTTTTATCGGCCCTCCGGGTATTGGTAAAACATCGCTGGGTCGCAGTATCGCCAATGCCATCGGCCGAAAATATGTACGGCTCAGTTTGGGTGGCCTGCACGACGAAAGTGAAATAAGAGGACATCGTAAAACCTATATCGGCGCCATGCCGGGTCGTATTTTACAATCGCTTCGCAAAGTGAAATCTACCAACCCGGTAATGATACTGGATGAAATAGATAAAGTAGGCAGCGACCACAGAGGCGATCCCTCATCCGCCTTGCTGGAAGTATTGGATCCCGAACAGAATAACACATTTTATGATAATTACCTGGAGATGGAATATGATTTAAGTAAAGTCTTATTCATCGCTACGGCCAATAATATTCAAAACATACAACCGGCATTACGTGACAGGTTAGAAATTATAGACCTGAGCGGCTACGCTACCGAAGAAAAAATTGAAATTGCCAAGCAACACCTCATACCCAAGCAAAAAGAAATGCACGGGTTAAAAAATACCAATTTCAAAATCAGCGATAAAGTACTGGATCAAATAATAAGAGATTATACAAGAGAAAGCGGTGTACGTGAACTGGATCGTTTGCTGGCTGCGGTTATGCGCTACCAGGCCAGGGATTTGGTATTGAAAGAAAAAATAAAACCAACTCTTACGTCCGCCGATATTGAAAAAATATTGGGTAAGTCTAAATACAGTAATGATATTTATAAGATAGCCAATATGGCCGGTGTGGCCGTGGGTCTTGCCTGGACTTATGTAGGCGGCGATATTCTTTTTATTGAAACCAGTATCGGCGACGGAAAAGGCGAATTGAAACTGACCGGTAATTTGGGAAATGTAATGAAGGAAAGCGCCAGCACGGCGTTGACTTACTTACAGGTAAATGCAAAGAAATACGGTATCGATCCTAAAGATTTTGAAAAGAAAACGATACATATACACGTACCCGAAGGCGCCACTCCCAAGGACGGCCCCAGTGCAGGTATTACCATGATGACGTCATTGGCGTCTGCATTTACAGGCAAAAGAGTAAAGCCCTTTATGGCCATGACAGGTGAGATAACACTGCGCGGACAGGTGCTGCCGGTAGGAGGGATAAAAGAAAAAGTATTGGCGGCCAAACGTGCCGGACTGAAAGAAATAATAATGTGCTGGCAAAATGAAAAAGATGTGCAGGAAATAGAATCGGGTTTTATTAAAGGACTCAAGTTTCATTATGTAAAAACCATGAGCCAGGTAATTGAGTTGGCTTTGGTGCAGTAATACCTTTATATTTCTTAAATAATCCAGCCAATTCCGATATTATGCCGATATAACAGCCGTTTAGTCCGATGCAATTGGACTATTACGGATGTATAATCGGTATAGAAAATAAAACTGATTTAATAAATATTATTAAAAAAAGCGGGTGATTTTTTTCATCCGCTTTTTTTGTAAGCATTCAGTATTTCCGAATGAGGCTGTTAAGTTGACTGTTTTTTTAAGCTACCGCTTTCTTTACTAAGTCCGCTGCTTCACTCAGCAGGATGGCGCTCTGTACTTTCAGCCCGCTTTCATCAATCAGTTTTTTCGCTTCTACCGCATTGGTGCCCTGCAGTCTTACAATAATGGGGATTTTTATATTACCCATATTTTTATACGCATCTATTACACCCTGCGCTACACGATCGCAACGAACAATGCCGCCGAATATATTAATCAAAATTGCTTTTACCGCAGGGTCTTTCATAATAATTTTGAAACCTGCCTCTACCGTTTGCGCATTAGCCGTACCGCCCACGTCCAGGAAGTTAGCCGGCTCGCCGCCGCTCAGTTTTATCATATCCATAGTAGCCATCGCCAACCCGGCGCCATTTACCATACAACCCACATTGCCGTCTAATTTTACAAAATTCAAATTGTATTGTCCGGCTTCCACTTCGGTGGGGTCTTCTTCGGTTACATCACGCAGTGCGGCTAAATCAGGATGACGCATCAGTGCATTATCATCCAAACTCATTTTGCAATCCACTGCTATTATTTTATCATCAGCTGCTTTAAACAACGGGTTTATTTCCAGCATACCGCAATCCAATCCTGCGTAAGCATTGTATAAATTGGTAACAAACTTCACCATATTTTTAAACGCATCGCCGCTTAGTCCTAAATTGAAAGCAATTTTTCTTGCCTGGAAAGCCTGCAATCCGCCGCCTGGGTTTACCCATTCTTTAAATATTTTTTCAGGCGTATTATGCGCTACGTCCTCTATATTCATACCACCCTCGGTACTGTACATTATTACATTTTGTTTTTTGGTACGATCAAGTAAAATAGAAAGATAAAATTCTTTACGTTCGCTGTGGCCGTCATAATACATATCCTGCGCCACTAATACTTTACTTACTACCTTACCCGCCGGTCCTGTTTGTATGGTTACCAATGTGCCGCCCAAAATACCTTTGGCAAATTCAGTAATATCTTCCAGGCTCTTACCCACTTTTACACCATTCATTCCCGTCTCGTTTATTTTGCCTTTACCTCTGCCGCCGGCATGTATTTGCGCTTTTACCACGGCAAAGCTGCTTCCGTACTGCGTTTTTATCTGTCGATAAGCTTCTTCAGCTTCATGTACTGTGCCGCAGGCAAAACCCTCCTGTACGGGCACGTTGTATTTTTTCAATAATTCCTTAGCTTGATATTCATGTAAATTCATGGTATAAAAAATTTGAACGAAGATAACAGATAGTTTTTAGTTTGGAGTTGGGGGTATATTATTTTTTATGACAACAATACAATCCTGCTTATCAGCATACCTCCAATTGATAAGACTTTTAAGTGTGATTCAGCAAAGTCAATATTTTGGTCTGCTGATTTCACCAAATCTTATGTCCAAAAAGACTAATTCATACTTTATTCGCCTTCTTTGCATATACTGAAAGCCAATCATTATATTTGCCCACTTAATTTTTTTTATGGATATACTTTTACAGGTTCAGGAAACAGTTGATTTTATTAAATCGCAATATGCGGGTAAACCGCAAGTAGGTATTGTATTGGGCAGCGGCTTGGGCAGTTTTGTAAATGAAATTGATATTGAAAAAGAAATTGATTACAAGGATATACCGCATTTCCCGGTATCTACGGTACACGGTCATAAGGGTAAATTGATTTTTGGAAAACTATCAGGCAAAACAGTAGTGGCGATGGCCGGCCGTTTTCATTATTACGAGGGTTACAGCCCCGCACAGGTAGTATTTCCCATACGGGTAATGAAATTATTGGGAATAGAAATATTAATGCTTTCAAATGCGGCCGGCGGTGTAAACCCGTCATATAAAGTGGGTGATTTAATGATTATCAAAGATCATATAAGTTTTGGTACACCCAATCCGTTGATAGGAAAAAATATAGATGAGTTTGGTACCAGGTTTCCCGATATGAGTGAACCCTACAAAAAAGATTACGTAAAGAAAGCCCGGGAAATTTCAAACAGGTTGAATATTCATTTGCAGGAGGGTGTTTATTATGCGGTAACGGGGCCCACTTTTGAAACAAGAGCCGAATACCAAATGATTCATACATTGGGCGCCGATGTAGTAGGGATGAGTACGGTGCAGGAAGTTATCATTGCCTGTCACATGCGCCTGCCGGTATTTGCTATGAGTGTGGTAACGGATGTAGGCATACGGGAGGAAGAAAACGTAATTACACACGAAGAAGTATTGGAAGCCGCTAAAGAAGCGGAACCGAAATTTGCTGCTATATTCAAGGCTATGGTAGAAGCTATTTAACGGTGCATTTAAAATTGTTGCAGGCTTCGTTTTGCAAAAGCCCCCATTCCTAAAACGGGTGTATCAGTTTTAAAGTTTGATATTCTCCGCCGCGGCGGAGATAGGGGCAAAAGCAACAATTTTAAATGCGCCCTATTTAACTATCTTATAACCGCCGCATAGTTTTTGTCGTGGTAGATTTGCAATTCAATGTTGCAAGCTGTAATTAAATTGTTTAAATATCTTTTCTAAAAAAAGAATTATTTCCCTGGAACAAAGATCATCATATTATTTCCTGTTTATTTTCTTTATTCTTTGCAGCAATATAATTGCCGCACAAAGGCCCGGGGGCTTTGGTAATCCGGGCGGGGGTATTGGCCGCGGTATCGACAGGGTGAAAGGACTCGGCAGAAGTTTTTCCGGCGGCGGTTCCGGCGACAGCCTGCAAAAAAGAGATAAGTACGAAGACTCCATCACCATTACATTTCGGTACATAGATACGGCCAGAGGTTTTAAATTGGATTCCACTATCTCGGATTTTACAGAGAGGTATCCCATACCCGCTACCAATATTTTTTTGAGTAATACCGGCAGCGCTTCACGTTCTATTTTATTTTCGCCGCAGATGAAAGCGGGTTTTGATCCGGGTTTTCATGCGTTGGATGTATACAAATGGAAATTGGAGGAGATACGCTTTTTTAATACTACAAGACCCTATTCCGTTTTATCGTACCTATTGGGCAGCAGATCCGAACAGCAGATTGAAATAATTCATACCCAAAATATAAAACCCAACTGGAACGCTTTGTTTCAATACAGGCTCATCAATTCGCCGGGCTTTTTTAAAAATCAAAAAACAAATCACAATAATTATTTATTGACCTCCTGGTACGAGTCGAAAAAGAAACGCTATAATAATTATTTCGCCATATTGGCCAATAACCTGCAGGCTTCGGAAAACGGCGGTATCAGGGACGATAAAGATTATTTAAATGACCCCGACTTTAAGGACCGGTTTAATATTTTTACCAATCTTGGGGGCGATGAGGTTTCAAGCAGAAATTTTTTCTCTCCTTCATTAGCTACCGGCAACAGGTACAGGGAGTTTACAGCCATCATGCGCCAGCAGTATGATATAGGAAAAAAAGATTCGATAGTACGTGATTCTATCGTTATCCCGTTATTTTATCCGCGGCTCCGGTTCGAACATACTTTACAGTACAACAGCAATAAGTATGAATTTTTGGATTACGCCGCCGACTCCGTTTATTACAAAAAAAATTACGACACTACATTAAGCAACCCGCTTGATACGGTGTATTTAAAAGACAAGTGGAAAGAAATTACTAATGATTTCTCCATTTATCAATACCCAGATGCTAAAAATCTGCAACAGTTTATTAAAGTGGGTATGACATTTCAATACTTGCAGGGTCAATTTCCGGGTCTTACAAAATCGTTTTACAATTTGATAGGGCATGGAGAATACAGGAATAAAACCCGTAATAAAAAATGGGATATAGAAGCCTTTGGCAAATTATACTTTAATGGTATTAATGCCGGCGATTACCAGGCGGTCATTAACCTGAAAAGTTTTGTGGGCAAAAAAATCGGTTATTTAGAAGCGGGCTTTGAAAATGTAAGCCGTTCACCATCCTTTACATTTGATGAACGCAGCGCTTTTTATTTTTTGGATGCGGCTACCGATTTTAAAAAAGAAAATACCACGCATCTTTTCGCTTCTTATTTTCAGCCGCGGCTCTTACTGCGCTTGTCGGGTAATTATTATCTCGTAAGTAATTACATGTACTTCGGCGAATTTTATAAACCCAAACAACAGGAGGCTGTTTTTAATTTGTTGCAGGTATCACTGGAAAAAATAACCCGGCTTAGTAAAAAATGGAATTTGTACACGGATATTTATGTACAACAAAAAGCGGGAGCGTCACCTGTAAATGTACCGCTGGTGTTTACAAGAAACCGGCTTGCATTGGAGGGTCTTTTTTATAAGAACCTTAATCTTTCTACAGGGCTGGAAGTTCGCTATCATACGCCGTACAAAGCCGACGGCTATTCCCCGGCCATCGGTCAGTTTTTTTATCAGAATAATACAACTATCAGTAATACACCCGATATCGCTGCTTTTCTGCATTTCCGCATCAGGAGTTTTAAGGGTTATATACGGGCCGAAAACCTGAATACTATGAGTTTTAAAAATGGCTTCGGATTTACCCGAAACAATTTTGCCGCTCCTTCTTATGCTTACCCCGGGCTGGTTATTCGCTTTGGTATTTACTGGAACTTTGTTAATTGATTGACAAAATACCCCTGTTTTCCCGTTTAATTTTACAGGTATTGTGATTTGTCAGTATGATTGTTATCTTTGTGGTGCAATAATTCAAGTGAAAAAAACTATCACATTCATAGTAGCATTTTCCTATCTCGCCATCAGCAGCGGGGTGGTTATCAATTTGCACTATTGTATGAATAAATTAGACTCCGTTCAATACTATCAGGAAGGAACGGATATCTGCGGCAAATGCGGAATGCACGCCGATGAAGCCAACGGTTGCTGTCATGATGAAATAAAAGTTGTAAAACTGAGCGATGATCACCAACCGGCAGCTATACAGTTTCCACTTACAGGATTATCAGCTGAGTTTATTGTTCCTTCGGCATTTATTGCCGCCTCTTTTAAAAACCCGAACAGAGAAGAATATTTTGTAAATCATTCCCCCCCTCTTATAAGTTTGCAGGATACATACCTGCTCAACTGCGTTTTCAGGATTTAAGATTTAGTGAATTGTAATTTATTCCGCGGTAAAATATTTTATTTAGTGCGGAGTGTATCCAAATGCTTCGGATTGTATTTTCAATTTTACAAATTTTAAATTAATTATTATGAAAACGATAAAAGTTTTTTCTTTCGCTATGTTATTTATGGCTGTTGCAAATTTTTCATTTGCCCAAGCTGTAAAAAAAGAATCTATTAAAGTGGCCGGTGTATGCGGTATGTGTAAGTCAAAAATTGAAAAAGCCGCGAAAACTGCCGGCGCATCTTATGCTTTGTGGAGCGAAGATTCAAAAATGCTGATGGTAAAATACAGTTCCGCATCTACCAACTCGGCAAAAATTCAGGAAAAAATAGCAGGCGCGGGTTATGATACGCCTAAGTACAAAGCTACCGAGGAAGCCTACAATGGTTTGCACGAATGTTGTAAGTATGACAGAGTATCATCTGAAAAAGCGAAATCTTGCTGCAATGACCCTAAATGCACAATGGAAAAATGCGAAGCAGGCAACGACAAATGCAAAAATGCAGATGGTACAGTGATGGATTGTTGCAAAAGCGGTAAGTGCGAAATGAAAGATCATAAAGATCACAGCGCCAATCAGAAATGTAACAAAGAAGGTTGCTGCAAAAAATCATAATCTTTAACTGATAAATTTTTTTGATATGAAAAAGATATTTGTGCTGATGGGGTCAGTCCTGTTTTCGGTAATGCTGCATGCACAATTTTCGAAAGCAAGTTTGCAGGCGAGCGGCTTAACCTGTGCTATGTGTTCCAATGCAATTAATAAATCATTGCAAAAATTGCCTTTTGTAGAGTCGGTGCAGTCTGACATCAAGAATTCTTCTTTTGCCGTTACATTTAAAAGCAATGCGGAAGTAGATATTGATGCCATACAAAAAGCGGTAGATGATGCAGGATTTTCCGTTGCCAAATTAAAATTGACCGGCAATTTTGATAATGTAGCCGTGGCTAATGATAAGCATACGGTAATTGGCAAAAGAAATTTTCATTTCATTAATGTAAGTAATCAAAATCTGCAGGGTGAAAAAACTATTACCATTGTAGATAAAAATTTTCTTACAGCGAAGGAATTTAAAAAGTACAGCGCCGCTACCAAGCTGGCTTGTATACAATCCGGGAAGGCGGCTGCCTGCTGCACGAAAGAGGAAATAGCCGCGGGTACTAGAATTTATCATGTAACTATTTAACCTTTACAGCCGGTGCCGATAAGTTCGGTACCGGCATTTTTAAAATTCATTTTATGAAACAAATAATTCATTTAGCAATTATAATCTTTTCACTTTCTTTTGCTGCTGCCGCACAATCGCAACCCGGACCGGGACAGTTTGCACCGGAAATTGCTTTACCCGGTTTGAAAGGAGATACAATAAAACTCTCGTCCCTGAAAGGCAAAGTAGTATTGTTGGATTTTTGGGCTTCTTGGTGCGGCCCCTGCCGTGCAGCGAATAAAAAATTGGTAAAGACATACGGTAAATTCAAAAGCAAGGGCTTTGAGATATACGGCGTATCGCTTGACGAAAACCATACTGCCTGGAAAAAAGCTATTGCAAAGGACAAAATAACATGGAGCCAAATAATTGATGATGGCGGTTGGAATGCAAAAACCGCTATTGACTGGAATATAAATGCTATACCAACCAATTACCTGATAGATAAAAACGGTAAACTGCGCGGAATGGATCTTGGCGGAAAAGATTTGGAGAACGCCATTGCAGAATTATTAAAAGAATAAACTGTCATGAAAAAATTATTTATACTTCCGATACTGGTTTTTTCTATTTCACTTTTCGGGCAGGAGTTGTATGTATTTACCGAACCGGCTTCCAATATGCCGGCCAAGTCAATTTTTGTAAAGACTGCAGGTCGTTTCAGCAGTACCAGTCAGCGGTACGATCGGTTTACGCAGCGCTATACTCCCGAAGTGATGTTGGGTGTCAGTAAAAAATTAATGATGCATGTAGGCGGTACGTTTTCCAATATGCATACAAACGAATTGACCGGCGAATCAATTTTTTTATACAGCAAGTACCGTTTTCTTTCACTGGATGATGTGCATACCCATTTTCGAATGGCGGCTTTTGTGAATGCATCGAAAAGTTTTGTTCCCTTTCATAATGAAGATGTAAGCTTAATGGGCGACAAAACCGGTGTAGAAGCAGGGGTAATAGCCACACAACTGTGGCACAAGTTTGCTTTGTCGGGTACGGTGAGCCATGCGCAGTTGTTGGACGAATCGAGGTATAATAAAATTATTTATGTCCCGTCGCGTATTTACAAAGCGATGAGTTATTCTTTATCGGCCGGGTACCTGTTATTGCCCCGGGAATATAAAAACTATAAACAGCTTAATGTAAACCTCTATACGGAACTGTTGGCTCAACAGACATTGGATCGGAAAAGAAATTATGTTGACCTGGCGCCGGCGGTGCAGTTTATCATCAACAGTAATTCAAAAATTAATATAGGCTACCGTTTTCAAATTGCCGGCAATATCGAAAGAATGACGCAAAATTATTTATTGGTAAGTTTTGAAAGAGCATTTCTAAATGCGCTGAAGAAAAAGAGCTGAGAAAATAAAATTTTACGCCTTCGTAAAATAATAGAAATTGCTGCCCGGAAGGCGGCAATTTTTTTTTATACCTTAACGGGAACAAAAAATTAATTTAAACTCTCTTTAAAATTTCACACCCGGATGAATAAATTATTTATCATTTATCTATTTTCTTTTACTGTTTCCTGTACACAGGGTTCACAAAAGAAAAAGAGCGGCCTGCCGGCCGGAAATTTAAAGGAAATTGCTTCGCCTGCTGATTCGCTATGTGCCGAGCCTTATTTGTTTACCGACAATACAGGCAAAGTTTATTTATCATGGATACATAAAACTGATTCAATAAGCTCTCTTAAATTTTCTGTATTGAATAATAACGAAGGATGGTCTAAGCCGATTGTAATTGCCGCTGGCAATAATTGGTTTGTAAATTGGGCCGACTATCCAATCATGACATCATACAACGGCGATTCCTTACTTGCACATATTTTGGAGAAGAACGGAAAGGGAACTTTTGCTTACGATGTAAAACTTACTGTATCCGCCGACAGCGGAAAAACGTGGAGTACGCCAAAGCTGCTGAATGATGACGGTAAACAAGCCGAGCACGGGTTTGTATCAATGACTTCGTATAAAAACAACTACTTTGTTTCATGGCTCGACGGAAGAAATACAGCAACAACCGGCGGCCATGAGAATCATAAAGACCATCAGGGTGCCATGAGCCTGCGGGCAGCGGTAGTTGACAGGCAAATGAAAAAAATAAATGAGACTGAACTTGATAATCGAGTTTGCGATTGTTGCCAAACCGGTTCTGCATTAACCGCTGCCGGACCGGTAGTAGTATATCGCGACCGATCAGGGGATGAAATAAGAGATATATCCATTGTACGTATGGTGAATAATAAATGGACAAACCCCAAAACTATTTTTGATGATGGATGGAAGATTGACGGTTGCCCCGTAAACGGCCCCCGCATTGCAGCTGTAAGTAACAACCTTGCCATAGCTTGGTTTTCTTCGCCTGATCAAAATGCGCAGGTAAAAATTATTTTCTCAGATGATGGAGGCGCTACTTTTAAGAATCCTGTTCGTATTGATGAAGGAAGAGGGCTTGGGAGGGTTGACATACTGATGCTAAATGAAATAACAGCCTTGGTAACCTGGATGGAAGGAGCGTTGATTAAAGCCGTTAAAGTACACAATGACGGCACAAAAGAGCCTTCTCTAATTATTGCTTCAACTTCTGAAGCAAGGTCGGCGGGGTTCCCGCAAATGACTGCATCGGGTAATAAAATAATTTTTGCGTGGACCGATGATAAACTAAAAACGATAAAGACTTCTATTCTCATCTTATAATTTTTTTTCCGAGTTTCTCAATTTATTGAGCCGCAGTTCATTATTTATTTTTTAGTAAAATAGTAAAGACCGCCGTAAAAAAGCGGGCATTATCTTTTGCCCGTATTGAAATACTTGTTACATTTGACTAAATATATTTTTAGACATGTCTAAAAATATATTTCCAAGACCTTAAACATGAAAAGATATTTACTAGGTTTACTTTTTTCTATACTTACTTTTACCGCTTTTACGCAACGTACTGTTTACGGCGAAGTAGTGAACGAACAAAACGGCGAAGCCGTAGCGGGAGCTACCGTTTCCCTGCAGGATTCTTCTCTTACCGTGTTGTGCGACGATAAAGGAAAATTTTCAATACAAGTAACTTCCGCTGCCGTATTACGAATTACCGCCATTGGTTTCGAGTCGAAATTATTTACACCCGGTATTAAAGATCGTGTCGTTATAGCCTTATTGCCCGATCAAAAAGAACTGGACGCCGTAGTGGTGAGCGGTACCATGAGGGCCGTTAAGAAATCAGAAAGTCCCGTGTCTGTGGAAGTGTATACACAACAGTTTTTTAAGAAGAACCCGACGCCGAGTATTTTTGAATCGCTGCAAAATGTGAACGGTGTTCGTCCGCAGTTAAATTGCAGTGTGTGCAATACCGGCGATATACATATCAATGGATTGGAAGGCCCTTATACAATGATAACGATTGACGGTATGCCCATCGTAAGCAGCCTGGCATCGGTATATGGTTTATTCGGTATTCCTTCGCAATTGATAGACAGAATTGAAATTGTAAAAGGTCCCGCTTCGGGTTTATACGGTTCCGAGGCGATTGGCGGGCTGATAAATATCATTACAAAATCGCCGGAGAAAGCCCCTTTGTTTACCGCCAATTTCATGAGTACGAATTGGCGGGAACATAATCTTGATATAGGCGCTAAAATTAAAATAGGTAAAAAAACAACTTCGCTTTCGGGTATAAATTATTTTAATTATCAAAACCCGATTGATAAAAATAATGACCGGTTTACCGATGTGACCTTGCAGCACAGAATTTCTATTTTTAATAAATTTAATTTTACCCGAAAAAATAACCGGGCGGCAACAATTGCGGGCAGGTATTTTTATGAAAATCGTTGGGGCGGCGATATGCGGTGGAATAAAAATTTAAGGGGTACGGACAGTATTTATGGTGAAAGCATTTATACAAAACGTTGGGAGCTCATCGGTAATTACCAACTGCCTGTACAAGAAAGCATGTTTTTTTCTTTCTCCGCTACGGGCCATAACCAGGATTCTTATTACGGCGCTACACCATATACCGGTAATCAACGAATTGCTTTCAGTCAGTTTACTTGGGATAAACAAGCAGGTACGGCGCACAACCTGTTAATCGGTTCCGCACTTCGTTATAATTTTTATGATGACAATTCCACCGCTACTATTGATACACTTACGGGATATAACAAACCTGACAAAAATATTATTCCCGGTGTTTTTTTGCAGGATGAATGGAAACTGAGTGCTCAGCATTTATTGCTGCTCGGTCTTCGTTACGATTACCATCCCGTACATAAAAATATTATCACCCCGCGTATTGCATGGAAATGGTCTATGAAAAATAAACAAGCAGTACGATTAAATGCGGGAACCGGTTTTCGTGTAGTAAGTTTATTTACCGAAGAACATGCGGCATTGACCGGCGCAAGGGCGGTAGAGTTAAGAGAATCATTAAACCCTGAAAAGAGTTTTAATATAAATTTTAACTATACAAAATATTACCGGTGGCAAAATGTTTCGCTTAATATAGATGCTTCCGCGTGGTATTCGCATTTTACCAACCAAATCATTGCTGATTACGATACCGATCCGAATAAAATAATTTATAAGAATCTCGACGGATTTGCAGCATCAAAAGGAGCAACTCTGAACTTGGAATTCAATATAGGTCACCGGTTCAAGAGTTTATTGGGGGCAACAGTATTGGATGTAACTAAAGTAGAAACGCTGCAGGGTGTAAAAACCAAACTGCGGCCGGTACTTACCGAAAAATGGAGCGGCACCTGGGCCGTAACTTATATTTTTCCCGCGGCGGGATTTACGATTGATTACACCGGTAATATTTATGGACCGATGCGCTTGCCTGTATTATCCGTTACTGATCCGCGGCCCCGTTATTCGCCTGTTTGGAGTATTCAAAATATTCAATTTACCAAATTGCTGAGCTCTAAGGTTGAATTATTTGGCGGTATAAAAAATTTGATGAATTGGACACCGGCGAAAAATACGCCGTTCATTATTGCCCGTTCACATGATCCCTTTGATAAAAAAGTGGAATATGACGCGGCGGGTAATGTATTGGCCACCGCGGAGAACCCTTATGCACTTACTTTCGATCCTTCGTATGTATACGCTCCCAACCAGGGCATACGTTTTTTTGCAGGTGTGCGATTTACGGTTAAAAAATAATAGTAACATATTATCCGCATTAATAAATCGCGGCATAACAAACAATTTTTTTTTCCTTTATCTCAGTTTACATTTGCCGCCCAAACAAAAAAACCTATGGAGCAGAAATATGCGCAGAAGATTGCCGGCGAACTTAATCTCAGCTTAAAGCAAATAAACAGTATTTACGAACTGCATAACGAGGGTTCTACCATTCCTTTTATAGCCCGTTACCGGAAAGAAGCTACGGGTAATATGGATGAAGTGCAAATAGCTGATGCAATAGAGCAAATTAAATATTTTGCCGAGCTGGAAAAAAGAAAAGAAACGGTTCTAAAAACAATCGAAGGATTGGGCAAGCTTACGCCTGAACTGAAAAAGCGAATTGAAGATTGTACTGACACCGCCGTATTGGAAGATATCTATTTGCCCTACAAACCAAAAAGAAAAACAAAGGCTTCCGTAGCCATAGAAAAAGGATTGGAACCGCTGGCTGATATTTTATTGGAACAAAAAAATATTGATGTACAGGCAGAAGCTCAAAAATTTATTAGAGACAATGTGAAAGATGCTGCTGAAGCATTGCAGGGAGCAAGAGATATTATCGCCGAACGGGTTTCGGAAAATGAGCAGGCGAGAAATGCCGTGCGAAAATTATTTCAGGAAACCGCTTCTATTTCATCACGGATTTTAACCACAAAAAAAGATGATGAGAATGCGCAGAAGTACCGCGACTATTTTGAATTTAAAGAACCGCTTTCGCAAAGTCCTTCTCATCGCATATTGGCCATACGCCGCGGCGAGAAGGAAGATTTTTTAATAATGGAAATAACGGTGGAAAAAGAACAGGCGGTAGAATTGCTAAAGAAAATTTTTATTAAACCAGATAATGCCGCATCGGCGGAAGTAGCGACTGCTGTGGATGACAGCTATAACCGACTCTTAAAATTTTCGATAGAAACGGAGTTCAGGATGAGCAGTAAATTAAAAGCCGATGAAGAAGCCATTCGTGTTTTTGCTGAAAATCTGCGCCAGCTTTTATTGGCTTCGCCGTTGGGGCAAAAAAATATATTAGCCATTGACCCGGGTTTTCGTACAGGTTGCAAAATAATTTGTTTGAATAAACAGGGAACCTTTCTGCATTACGCCAATATATTTCCGCATGCGCCGCAAAATGATTGGCAAAAAGCGTCGAATACATTAAAAGAATTGGTTGCTAAATATGATATTGAAGCGATTGGTTACGGTAACGGCACGGCGGGTAAAGAAACGGAACAGCTGGTACGCGGCATTGATTTTGGGAAACCCGTTGCCGTATTTATGGTAAATGAAAGCGGTGCTTCTATTTATTCGGCAAGTGAAGTAGCGAGAGAAGAATTCCCTGACGAAGATGTAACGGTACGCGGCGCTATCAGTATTGGTCGCAGGTTATTGGATCCGTTGAGTGAGTTGGTAAAAATAGATGCCAAGAGTATTGGTGTGGGGCAATACCAGCATGATGTAAATCAAACCAAATTAAAAGAATCATTGGACCTGGTAGTACAAAGCTGCGTAAACTTTGTAGGTGTCAATTTGAATACAGCCGGCAAACATTTATTGGCCTATGTCTCGGGGTTGAGTGCGACAGTGGCAAAAAATATTGTGGAATACAGAAATAAAAACGGTCAATTTAAAAACCGCGAAGAATTAAAAAAAATTTCGATGCTGGGGCCGAAGGCGTATGAACAGTGCGCCGGATTTTTAAGAATACCTGATGCGGAAAACCCGTTGGATAATTCGGCCGTACACCCGGAGAGTTATCATTTGGTACATACCATGACAAAAAAATTAAATTGTACCATTACGGATTTAATACAAAAGCCGGAGATACGAAAGGCGATTAAAGTAAAAGATTTTATAACCGAAACGGCGGGGCAATTTACCATAGAAGATATTTTGAAAGAACTGGAAAAACCCGGCCGTGATCCGCGTTCTGCTATCGAAGAATTTCGTTATGCCGAAGGCGTGAACACGATGGACGATTTAAAACCCGGTATGAAAGTACCCGGCATCATCACCAATATTACCAACTTTGGCGCTTTTGTAGATGTGGGTGTAAAGCAGGACGGGCTGGTACATATCTCACATTTAAGTAATCGGTTTATTACCGACCCCAATGAAGCCGTTAAGCTGAACCAAAAAGTAATGGTAACGGTATTGGAAGTAGATGCCGCGAGAAAAAGAATTGCTTTGTCGATGAAGGATGCGGGAGGTCATGGTTCGGAAGTCGGAAGTAAGAAGTCAGAGGTCAGAGGTCAGAAGTCGGAGGGGAGAGGGCAGAAGTCGGAAGCAGGAGGTCGGAAACCTGATACATTAAAAAAACCGCTTAATGCATTTGAAGCAAAGTTGATGGAGCTGAAGAAGAAGTTTAAGGAGTAGGGGGAATTGCAGCGTGATATCAAGCACAATCATTTAAATTGACAGCGATAAAAGATATAAGATACAGCAGCTTTGCTATAAATATTTTAAGGCCGCTCAGTGATGAGTGGCTTATTTTATTTGGAGTGAATATTCATCCCAACAAAAACCCCGCCAATCGGCAGGGTTGTATAAATTAATTGTATAAGATTATTTCTTTGTAGAATCGCCGCCGGGTAATGCACCGGGGAAAGTTGTTGTACCGGGAGCATTTGCAGGAGCTTGTTGGTTTGCACCTTGCCCGCCTACTTTGCCACCTTTGTCCTGTCCGCCGCTTGCTACTGCTTTTTTATCTATAAACATAGCCGACATCAGGCACAGTACACCAATAACGCCTGCAAATACCCACGTACCTTTTTCCAATACATCTGTGGTTTGTTTTACACCCATAAATTGGTTGCTTATACCTGCAATATTACCGGCCAATCCGCCGCCTTTGGGGTTTTGTACCAATACAATAAAACCCAACACTATAGCCGCTAAAATTATCAGTATTACAAATAAAATGGTCATAATTAATTATTCCTTAGTTGTTCAATAAGGCCTGCAAAATAATGGCTTTTGGCGGGATTTTGCAAACTTAATTTTTCATAAACTTCAATGGCTTTTGCTTTGTTTCCCTGCTTGGCCCACACTTCGGCCATTGTTTCGGTAACTATTTCGGCTTGATCCAGCGAATGTTCAGCCAATTGTTCTACTTTTTGATCAGGTTCGGTGGCGCTTATTACTTTTACCACCTCCGATTGGGGTATCCGTTTCATGGCCTTCAGCCATTCGGTAAAACTTTTTAATTGCTGCCCGAATTTATCTTTGGGAAGGCCTTCCTGGCTGAGTTTGATGCCCTGCGATGCAAAGTAATCAACCGTATGGAGAGCTTGAAATAATGGTGCGTCTTCCGCCACGGGTTCATCCATTTTCAACTTGGCCGCGGCCAACATTGCCATGTTTTTTTCCGAAGCCATAGTTGATTCTTGCGCGGAGTTTTGAAAATCAGGCTCCCCGGATTCTTCCTGCTCTGCTTCGAGCTTATTTTCTTTTTCCGGCAAAGCGGCAATTATTTCGTCAGGTCTGCTTTCTATTAAAGCTATTTCTTCTTCAACAGGTTTGCTTATTTCCCCGACAACAACCTGCTCTTCAATAGTTTCTTTTTTTATTGAATCAGTAACCCCCGGTTCTTTTACAGTTTCTTCATTTATAAAAGAATGAGTAACCGCCACGGGATCATCGTTTATTTTTTTATCATTTGCCAAAATATATTGCAACCAAAAAGGATTTTGAAAATACAGTGAGGTTTTTTGTAACTGTTGTTGATACAAAACCGTATTGGTGTCTTTTTGTTTTTGAGCATACAACAATTGAGCCGGTACAAAATAGGGGTATTGTTTTACCATTGATTGTAAATCGGCAATGCTGCAATCTTCCAATGAAGGTTTGCCCAATAATTTTTGTGTTAATGACTGAATGGTGGAATCCATGTATACAAGATAAGGTGCTGTTACCAATCAGAAAAAATTTGATTGAAAATTTCGTCTGTAAGGTTACGAATTATTTCCGTATTTAACTGCGCCTCAGCCGCCTGTAACGTCAGGGAAGCTGCATACGGAAAATTTCGGGTTACCGTAAATTCTTTTGATGTATTCAATAATCGTTTAAATAACGTAATGCGAACGCTTACGTTGAGCTGGCTTCCCGTTGTTTGCTGCTGCGATATACTGCCCGTAGAAACATAGTAATCCGTTATTTCTCCGCTTATTTCATAATGCGCCTCGCTGTTGGTTTGCGACAGGTTAGTTTGCCCTACTATTTTCTGACGAAGCTTATCCGTAAGCTGCGGGCTGAGTTGCGGATTTACATACCGGGCTTTATTTACTATAAAATTTACCTTCACCGTTTTTACGCCGGGCTCAATATTTACATCCCGGAACTTATATATTTTACAACCGGAAAAAAACGAAACGGATAACATGAGGCACAAAAAGATAATGCCGGCAGCACTCGTTTTATAACCCGGTTTTTTATTAATCTTCAATATCATATTCTTTCAGTTTTCTGTAAAGCGTTCTCTCGCTGATGCCCAGATCCAATGCGGCGTTCTTTCTTTTACTCCGGTGTTTTTTCAATGCTTTTATAATCAGTTCTTTTTCTTTGTCCATTATATTCAGGCTTTCTTCTACTTCTACATGCTCATGTATATTGTTATTGGGCATGCCTATCGCCATCGGCGCCTGCTGTACCGTCTGTGCCGGCTGCTGCATTAGCACCGGCTGCATGGTGTCATGGCTTTTTAATTCTTTCAATTCATTAATAAAGGATTGATTTTGCGCCACCATGCCCGGGTTTTGCAATACTTCAAGGAACATTTTTTTCAATTCCGTTACATCTCTTTTCATATCAAAAAAATACTTGTACAGTATTTCTCTTTCATTGGCAAATTCCGAACCCCCGTGCCCGTTAGCCGAGGCCAGTACCGGCAGCCGATTATTGGAATAAGGTCGTAAATAGTTACTCAATATTTTTGCCGTAATCTGTTTGTCTTCCGAAAGAACGGATATTTGTTCTGCAATATTCTTTAATTCCCGCACATTACCGGGCCAGGGGTAATTAATTAACAGGTTTTTTGCTTCCTCATCCAATTGTACCGTAGGCATTTTATATTTATTGGCAAAGTCGGCGGTAAATTTTCTGAACAGAATATGAATATCCTCCGGTCTGTCGTGCAGCGAGGGTACACGAATGGGTACGGTGCTGAGACGGTAATACAAATCTTCTCTAAACTTACCGAGCTGAACTAATTGCAGCAATTCTTTATTACTCGCCGCTATAACGCGTACATCCGTTTTTTGTGTTTTACTGCTGCCTACACGAATATATTCGCCTGCTTCAAGTACACGGAGCAATCTTGCTTGGGTACCCAGCGGCAGTTCACCTATTTCATCAAGAAAAATTGTTCCTCCGTTTACCGTTTCAAAATACCCTTTACGGCTGTCAACAGCGCCTGTAAAAGATCCTTTTTCATGACCGAATAATTCTGAATCGATAGTGCCTTCCGGTATTGCACCGCAGTTAACGGCAATAAAAGGATTGTGCTTTCGGTTGCTCAGCGAATGAATGATTTGCGAAAACACTTCTTTACCCACACCGCTTTCGCCAAATATCAATACCGTCAAATCGGTATTGGCTACCTGAGCGGCTACCTGCAAAGCATAGTTCAATGCCGGTGCGTTACCTATAATGCCAAACCTGTTTTTTATACTTTGTATATCTATGCTCATAATTCCGTTCCTCCAAAATAGAACTTAAATTTTACCGTAGTGATTTTTAAAAACTGATATATGTACTACGACGATTAACTGACCTTTTTATTTTAAAATTTATCCGATTTGAATGTTCACGCCGGTTTTCCCAACAATGTTCCCTGGCTGCACTGCTCAATTAAAATATTTACATAATCACCTTTTTTAAAACCATAATTCCCTTTGGGAAATATCACCACTTTGTTTTGCGATGTTCTGCCTTTCCAATCCGCATCACTTTTTTTGCTATCGCCTTCTATTAATACTTTAAATGTTTTGCCAACATCTTTTTTATAGTTTTCCAAAGACAGTTTGTTTTGCATTTGTACTATTTCTTCCAGTCTTTTTTTCTTTATTGCTTCGGGTATATCATCTTTAAAACGCCTTGCAGCCAACGTACCCGGTCTTTCGCTGTAGAAATACATATAACTGAAATCATATTTGCAGTATTCCATCAGCGCCAGTGTTTCCTGTTGGTCATCTTCGTCCTCGGTGCAAAAGCCGGCAATAAAATCCGAACTGATACTGCATTCAGGCATTATTCTTCTTATACTGTCTATCTTGGCCATATACCATTCTCTTGTATAAGTGCGGTTCATCAGTTGCAAAATTCTATTGGAGCCGCTTTGTACCGGCAAATGAATGCATTTACAAATATTTTCATACTTGGCCATAATATGCAGCACATCATCAGTAATATCTTTCGGGTGCGAAGTTGAAAAACGAACTCTTAGCTCGGGCGATATTAATGCAACCCGCTCCAGCAACATGGCAAAAGTTATAGGGACCCCCGTCTCAGTTAATTTAATATCGAGATTTTTTCTTTCATCAGATGCATTTTCAATAAGCAGGTCTTGTGCGGATGCAAAGCCTCCCCTTGGGGGAGGTTGGTGGGGCTGCTGATAATACGAGTCCACATTTTGTCCGAGCAGTGTTACTTCTTTATAACCTCTTTCAAATAAATCTGTACACTCACTGATGATACTGTCCGCATTGCGACTTCTTTCCCGGCCTCTTGTAAAGGGTACTACACAAAAGGAGCACATATTATTGCAGCCGCGCATAATACTTACAAATGCAGTTACACCGTTGCTGTCCAATCGTACGGGAGAAATATCGGCATAGGTTTCTTCGCGACTCAATAAAACATTTACCGATTTGTGTCCGCCTTCGGCTTCAGTTATTAGTCCGGGTAATGTTCGGTAAGCATCGGGCCCCACAACGATATCTACCAATTTCTCCTGTTCCAGCAATTGTTCTTTCAATCTTTCCGCCATACAACCCAGCATACCTATCAGCATGCCCGGTTTTTGTCTTTTTAGTTTTTTAAATTCAGTCAGTCGTTTTCTTACCGTTACCTCCGCCTTTTCACGTATGGAGCAGGTATTGAGTAAAACCAGATCAGCCTCCGCCTCATTTTTGGTAGCGCCAAATCCCTCTTTATTTAAAATAGAAGCTACAATTTCGCTGTCGGCAAAATTCATGGCGCAGCCATAACTCTCTATATAAAAGCTTTTTTTGTACAGGTTGGGGTCTTGTGCAAAAGGAGCGAAGGCCTCACCTTGTCGGGTTTCATCATGTACTTTATCTGACACGTAGTCAATCATTCTTAAAAGGATTAGGTCGGCAAAGATAAAGAAAAGCCCTGAGATGGTGACAGCCTGTCAGCAAATGAAATGTTAGAATACAGACTATAAGGTGAGGTTTGCGAGCAAAAGGGGATAATTATTAATTAATAATTATTGATTAATAACAGCTTCATAATATCTAAAGAGTTTCCTGCTATTGCTGAAGCATATTGGTAAGCTCAAGAGCAAGGGATAGCAGCGATACCCCGAGCTGAGGGGTCTGTGCATGGCATTGCGGCGAGCAGTAAAGCGGATAGCCCTTACCAAAGTTTAATTATAACAGAACCTCAACTGCCCGAATACCAATAATTAATAATCAATTAATTAATAATTACTGATTATTGAAGAACAAATGATAAGTGCCTATTCCGCAATCAATGCAATTTTTTTCGCCAACCAACTGTCTTTTACCGGCTGCAGCCATTTAGTTTCCAATTCGTCCTTGGTAGCCACCAGGTTGTTGAAGTAAATAGTTTCGGTATCTATAAATTTATTATTAAACGCATATTGTAATTGCGAGAGGGGTAATAATTGAACTTTATCTTTTACAATAAATGCCAAGCGAGGTTCTGTCGAACATAGTTACACCAAACAGTTTTTCTATTTCCTTTATAACCCTTACGGAGCTGTCGGTACTGCAACCGCTTACACCCGTCGCATTTTCATCGGCCATTATAATAACAAACTGTCCGAAAAAGATAGTAGCATAACCTTTTACCGGTGTGCCATGACTTTGCCAACCGCTTACAAATTGATTCAACAAATCTTCGGCCTGTAAAGCTTCGGGTATTGTAAAAAGTCTGTTGCATTGATAAATCCATACACGGGAATTGGCGGCAAAACCGGCGGGAAGCAATTCTTTGTAATTCAATTTCATGCCGCAAATTTATAATAAAATTTGCAGGGAAATGGGTTGGGCATTAAACCATACTTGCCGCTACCAACTCCGCCACATCCATTACTTGCACCGATTCTTCTTTCTCGGCTACTTTGACGCCATCCGTCATCATAGTATTGCAAAAGGGGCAGGCCGCTGCAATAATGCCGGCGCCGGTAGCTACCGCTTCATTGGTGCGTTCCCAATTTACACGGGTGATTCCTTTTTCTTCTTCTTTAAACATTTGTGCGCCGCCGGCTCCGCAGCATAAGCCATTACTCCGGCATCTTTTCATTTCCACCAATTCAGCATCCAATGCTTCCAGTACTTTGCGCGGCGCTTCGTAAATATTATTCGATCTTCCCAAATAACAACTGTCGTGGTAGGTAATTCGTTTGCCTTTAAATGCACCGCCTTCTTTCAATTTTATTTTTCCCTCATCAATCAATTGTTGCAGCAAGGTAGTGTGATGAATTACTTCGTAATCGCCGCCCAATTCTTTATACTCATTTTTTAATGTATTAAAACAATGCGGGCAGGTAGTTACTATCTTCTTAATACCGTAGTTGTTTAATATCTGAATATTTTGGTAAGCCATCATTTGAAACATAAACTCGTTGCCCGCCCTGCGAACGGGGTCGCCGGTACAAAGTTCTTCCTTACCCAATATGGCAAAGTTGATACCCACTTTATGCAGAATAGAAGCGAATGCTTTGGTTATTTTTTGTGCCCGTTGATCAAAACTTCCGGCACAGCCTACCCAAAATAAAATTTCCGGTTGCTCGCCCTTGGCCATTATCTCCGCCATAGAAGGTACATGCATATAATAAAATTTTGCTCAAATCTAAATAATACCGGCGATTAAAAGGATGTAACGGATAAGAATGATTAGAATAAATAATCCGTCAGCCCAATGTCATTAAGTTAAAGATCAACTGATAAATTGCATCGCCCTTCAGCGGTGATAGTAATTGTTTTTGTATTGCAGGCTTTAGCCAAATTGTTTTTTGGCTAAAGCCAATACATTTTTTCAACATTTTATCCTTGCCCTGAAGGGCAAGGCAATTGAAACCTCTTGACTTAATAATATTGTCCAACAGCCAATAAAACAATGTTGTTTGAATGCTACTTCGGCCCGGAATCATTGGTAAAACCTGCGGTACAATACTTTTTACATTGACCGCATTGCCATATTTTTGGAGCCTGCATGAAAAAATTTTTTGAGCGAATAACCAATTGGGAGTTGTGGAATTTTTATGTACTCTATTTCCCCATCAGTTTTGTATGGATATGGTACTGCATTCGCAGCAGATCATTGTGGTTTTTCAGTTCATCCAATCCTACCATCAGCTTTGGCGGTTTTGAAGGCGAAGGCAAAAAGGAAATGTATGACCAATTGCCGCCGCATACCGTGCCACGCACCATTTATATAATGCATGATTTGCAGTACGAAGAAGTAAAAAAAAGGATTGAGGAGGCGGGCTTTAGTTTTCCTTTTATTGTAAAACCTGATATAGGTATGAAAGGAATTTTATTCAGGAAAATTGATAATGAAAGCCAGTTGAAAAAATACCATGAGCGTATCCCGGTAGAATATATTGTACAGGACCTGGTGGAGCTGCCGGTTGAGGTAAGTGTTTTTTATTACCGCCATCCGACCGAACAAAACGGTACGGTGAGCGGGTTTATTCATAAAGAATTATTACATGTGGTGGGTAATGGAAAATCTACTTTGAAAGAGCTGGTAGAAAACCATCCGCGGGCAAAACACCGTAAAGAGGAAATGGAGCACCGCCACGGGCACAGGTACGATAGGGTAGTACCCGATAAGGAAATTTTTTACCTGTCCTATGCCGGCAATCATAACAGGGGCGCCCATTTTACCAACCTGCACAGGGAAATAGACGATTCGTTGCGGGAAGTTTTTGATAACTTGAGTCATTATAACGGGCAGTTTTATTACGGTCGATACGATATTAAAACCACCTCCATTGAGGATTTAAAACAGGGAAGAAATTTTTCGATACTGGAATTTAACGGTTGCGGTGCCGAACCTAATCATATTTACGATTGTAATATGAGTTTTGTCAGCGCTTACAGGGAAATATTAAAACATTGGAAAGCCTTGTACCAAATCAGTAAACACAACCACAAGAACGGAACCCCCTATTGGTCGTTTGTAAAGGGTTATAATCACCTCAAAGAATCGAGCCGCCACTTTAAGATGCTGGAAAAGTATGATTGAGCGGAAAACCGGTTACACTTTTGCTGCGTATATTAATTAATGATTTTAAATTTACTTATGAGTACTGATGAACGCTTTGTTTTAATGCGGAACTTTGATATGTTTTCATGTATTACGGATGAGGAGTATGAAGAATTAGACCTTATTCACAACTTTCTTGAAACTAAAAAAGGCGATTACATCTATTTCGACGGTCACTGTATTGATAAATTATTTTTTTTAAAAGGCGGTTATATCAAAATAGGCTATATAGATGATAGCGGCAACGAAATTATTAAAGAGATTATCAACGAAGGCGAAGTTTTTGGCCAGTTTACACTGGAGAAGAATAACCTGAACGGCGAGTTTGCACAAGCGCATAAAGGCGATGTAAGCTTATGTGCTTTTAAAATTGATGATTTTGAAAAATTATTAATGAAAAAGCCCGAACTGGCTATTGAGTACAGTAAGCAGGTAGGAAAAAAGTTGCGTAAAACGGAGTTTCGCCTGGTTAATATGCTCAACAAGGATGTGAGATCAAGATTACTCGGTTTTTTTTACCATCTTATTATGCAGGATGGTTACGACGGCAGCTCCGCATCTCATGATATTGATAATTTTCTGACACATGATGATATAGCAAGATTGATAGGTTCTGCAAGACAAACGGTTACTACGGCTATTAATCAATTGGAAGATGACGGATACATTAAAATAACAAGAAGGAAAATTTTGGTACCCGATGTTAAAGCCATACAAAAGCTGGTTATTGTCACCTGACAGACAGGTGCTGGCCGGAACAGTTTATATTTTTGTTTTATAAATTAAATACTATGCAACTAATTAAAAAAATTGTACGAAACGGATTTTATGCAGGTATCCTGGCAATATCTTTCGCCGCCTGCACCAAAGACAAAACACCCGACTCCGTTAATGATCCTAACCCGGCTCCCGCAGCTACCAAAATATCTATGGGTAGTTTTGTGAACGCCGTACATCCTACAAGCGGTATGGTAAAATATTCTAAAGATGATGCTTCTGGCAAACGTTACTTAGTATTTGAAAATTTTAAAACCGATAACGGCCCTGATTTAAGAGTATGGCTGGCTACCAATACAGCCACCGCCGGTTATGTAGAGGTAGGTTTGTTAAAGGCGGTAAGCGGCAACTTTTTTTATGAACTGCCGGCTGCGATAGACCCGGCAGCCAAACCTTTTGTATTAATTTGGTGCAAGGACTTCTCCGTATTATTCGGTCACGCTGTACTAAACTAAACCGGCAGTTTTTTATGAAACAAGATAAAACCATGGTAATAATAACATGGGTGGCCAGGTTATTGGCTGCTGTAATACTTCTTCAAACCTTATTTTTCAAATTTACCGGCGCGGAAGAATCGAAATATATTTTTACGCTGTTGGGTGCAGAACCTTGGGGTAGAATAGGCAGCGGTATTATGGAGCTCATAGCTTCTATACTCATCCTGGTTCCGCGTACTACTGCTTGGGGAGCTTTATTGGGACTCGGTATTATGGGCGGCGCCATTTTATCGCATATTGCCATACTGGGGATAGAGGTAAAAAACAGTGACGGTACAAACGATGGAGGTCTGCTTTTTATTTATGCCGTACTCGTTTTTATTTCTTGCTTATTCCTGGTGTGGACACATCGTCAATCAATTCCTGTATTAAATAAATTATTAAAATAAATGAAAAAGATTTTTTTAATCGCTGCCATTAGTATACCGGCAGCTCTGTTTGCACAAAAGAAAACCGCCACTAATCAATTTGCAGATATTGGTTTTTCGGTCGGTAATGAGTTCGGTATTTCAACTTCCTACTTTTATAATTGGCAATTAGGAAAAAATAAAAAAATTGAAATTGGTCTCGGCGCAAGGTATTCGGGTTTATTTGGTAAAGATTTGCAATACATAACTGCTCCCGCAAAATTAACTAGCGGTAAAAGCGGTCCCGGGGCTTTATTTACAGAAAATATAAAAGAGAATATTGATTCGTTGTTGGTACAAAAGCCGCAGACTAACTCAATCAATATCGCATTGGAACTGGGATATAATATCTCACCTAAGTTTTATGCAGCTTTCAATATTGATCTTATAGGCTTTAGTTTTGGTAAAAAATTTAATGACGGGCTATACATAAGAAATAACAGCGGCACTACCGGTATAAGCGCTAAGCCAACGGCCTTCAACGCACTGTTGATAAGTGATAATGACCGCGGCAGTCTTAATTCAGAACTTTATTTGCGCTATAAGTTAAATAATAAATGGGCCGTACACGGCGGTATTTCATTTTTATTCTCCGAGTATACTACTGATATAAAAGTACAGCAGGTGCCGGACCCCAACGACAGGTTCAGGTACAAAAGTGCGGGTGGTTTGTTGGGTGTTACTTATTTAATAAAAAATTAAATCCTTATATTTATAAAAGATCAGGTTTTAAAACTGTCCTGTTAAATTTTACGTAACTAAGCAGGTGCAGCAGCCTTTGGCAGGATTATTCCGATAGGTGAGAATAACATTTATATTATTTATATGAAAAAATTATTTCTTTTATTATTTGTAAGCGGATTTGTATCTGTTTGCTTCGGCCAGTCATACACACCTGTTGATAACGGCAGTAAAGTAAAATTCAATATTAAAAATTTCGGTATCAATACCGGCGGCACCTTTGAAGGGTTATCCGGTTCTGTTGTTTTTGATGCGGCTAATCCTGTTGCAGGAAGTTTTAATGTAGGCGTAGATGCGAAAACGGTTGATACCGATAATGGCGCCAGGGACAAGCATTTAAGAAAAGCTGAATATTTTGATGTAGAAAAGTATCCAAAGCTTAATTTTGTATCAACCAAGATTACTAAAACCAATACAGAAGGTTATTTATATATGTTTGGTAAATTGACTATTAAAGGAGTTACAAAAGAAATCTCTTTTCCTTTTAAGGCAACGGCGAAAGACGGAGGTTATTTATTTGAAGGAAGTTTTAAAATCAACCGAAGAGATTTTGGTGTTGGCGGTTCAAGTAGTACTATGGGTGATAATTTAAATGTTACATTATCTGTTTTCGGGAAAAAGAATTAAACCTTTAATACCTATATGTTACAGCAAGCAATTCAAAGTATTTTTGTTCAATTATCCGCTTCTGCCAATCAGCTTACGAAGGAGCAATATGTACAGCCTTGCAATACATTGTTTAACGCCAGCATAGGGCAGCATGTGCGGCACATCATTGAGCTTTTTCAATCTTTGCTTTCCGGCTACGATGAGGGTATTGTAAATTACGAACACCGGCAGAGAGATGTGAATATTGAAACCAATAAAGAGTTTGCTTTGCAACTCCTGAAAGATATTTACGAAAATATTGATAAACCCAATAAAGGGTTAACATTGGCCGCCTGCTACGATGAGCATTCATCCGATACGATGAATATTATAACCAATTATCACCGCGAGGTGGTTTATAACCTGGAGCATGCTATTCACCACATGGCGCTGATCCGCATCGGTATCAACGAGGTTTCGGATATTAAACTTTCCGAAAATTTTGGTGTTGCGGCCTCTACCATTAAGCATCAAAAAGCATGTGCACAGTAACTTTTGTAAACGCCGGCGATAAAATATTTCTTACGTCCAATCGCGATGAGAAACACAGACGTAAACAAGCTATTGCACCCAAAGTCTATTCATTTGCCAACGGAAATATTATTTACCCGAAAGATACGGATGCCGGAGGCACCTGGTTTGCCGTACATGAAAACGGTAATGTAATTGTATTATTAAACGGTGCTTTTGTAAAACATGATCCCTTACCCCCATACCGGCACAGCAGGGGATTGGTTATTCTGAAGTTATTGCAGCATAATGATGTAATTGAAGAGTTTAATAAAATTCATTTGGAAAATATTGAACCGTTTACGTTGGTAATTTGGTGCGACGGAAAATTGTATGAATCACGCTGGGATGGAAGTAATAAATTTCTTGCGGAAAAAGACAACACGGCTTCGCATATTTGGTCATCAGCTACATTGTATGATAGCGAAACGGTAAGCAAAAGAGAGGAATGGTTTGCTGCCTGGCTCCGTGAAAATAAATTGCCGGTGCCGGATGATATTTTTAATTTTCATCAATTTACCGGCGATGGTGATAAACACAATGATTTGCTGATGAACCGCGATGGTGAGGTTTCCACCGTAAGTATTACAGGTGTTGAATTAAGCGGCGATACAGCGCTTGTAAAATATTTTGATTTGGTACAGGACAAAGTATTCAGTGAGCATATTTCATTTCTCAAAACCGTATCCGTCAATTCATAACTATTATACACTATTTTTTACTCCCGGTATTCTGGTTACTTTGCAAACGTATAAGCATACGCTCCTCATCTGTTTTTAATTTAAAAAAATGAATCGTTTTCAAAAAATTTTACATCTTCCTTTTTTTATAAAATTATTCAACTGGGAATACTGGAGCTTCGGCGCTGTATATGCCGTTATTTATCCTGTTTTTTTCTGCCTGGTAATAAGAGAACGTTTCCGGTTCTTTTTTAAAGCCGCCAATCCGCTTATTAAGAACGGCGGTTTTTTGATGGAATCAAAAAAAGAAATTTATGATATGATTCCCGGGAACTTAGCGCCGGCTACACTTTTTTTTAAAGTCGCTACACCTGCGGCCATTGTACTGAAAGCTATTGCCGAAAATAAATTTTCATATCCGCTTATTATTAAGCCCGATATAGGAATGAAGGGCCTGGCGGCACAAAAAATAGAAAGCGAAACTGAAGTAATTAAGTTTGTACCGGTTTTTACTATTGATTTCCTGGTGCAGCAGTTTATCCCGTACACAAATGAAGCGGGTATTTTTTATTATCGTTATCCGGGTGCGGCTAAAGGAAAAATTTCGGGGATAGTGGCCAAAGAATTTTTAACCCTTACCGGCGACGGCACTAAAACATTGTTTCAACTTTTATCGGTCGATAAACGATTTATTTTACAAGTTCCTTATTTACAAAAAGAATTGGGTGAGAATATAAATGAAGTGCTTGCGGCGGGGGAGAAGAAGTTGCTTGTTCCTTACGGCAACCATGCAAGAGGCGCTAAATTTCTTGACTACAGCAGTTTGGCGGATGAGAAATTGGAGCATACAATTGATGCTGTTTGCCGGCAGGTACCGGAGTTTTATTACGGCCGGTTGGATGTTCGCTATGATAATTGGGAAGACTTAAAAGACGGGAAAAAATTTTCTGTAATAGAACTGAACGGCGCCGGCAGCGAACCTACACACATGTACGATCCGCGACATTCATTATTTTTCGCCTGGAAAGAAATTATTCGCCATTGGTTTTTGTTGTGGCGCATCAGCCGTATGAATTATAAAAGAGGTCACTCTTATATGACCGTTAAAGAATTTTTCGAAATGATGAAAGAGCATAAAGCTTACTTAAAAAAATTAGAAGCAGTACATGCGGGGCTTACAGAGGTTTAAGAAGTAAAAAGTAAAAAGTAAAAATAAGTGTATTAGGATTTCAAAGATTGAACTTTTTTTGTCTTTTGGTTCTTGATTTTTGTTTTTTGACTTCTGACCTCCGACTTCAGAATTTATATTTCCGCTTCTACTTCGTACTTTCGTTTTATGCACCCGCTTATAAAAATATTCTTTGTCGGCATGTTTATCAGTTTTCTGGGTTCGTTACCGCTGGGTACGCTGAACGTAGCAGCTATGCAAATTGCCGTTGCAAGCGGCGTTACATCGGCTGTACTTTTTTCATTAGGCTCTTTAACAGCCGAAATCGTTTATGTACGACTGTCGCTGGTAGCCATGGATTGGATAAGAAAGCAGGAAAAAATATTCAGAATATTGGAATGGGTTACATTGATTATTGTATTTGGGTTGGCTGCAGCCAGTTTTTATGCGGCGCTTCATCCTACTGCCGGGAAGAATGTAATTTTAGACAGTAAGTTGCCAAAGTTTTTATTAGGTTTTATAATGAGTGCGGTAAATCCCGTGCAAATACCTTTCTGGTTCGGGTGGAGTACGGTTTTATTTACAAAAAAAATATTAGTGCCGCGGCCCGATCATTATAATGTTTATATTATCGGTATTGGTATCGGTACGTTTATCGGCAACTTGGTTTTTATTTTCGGCGGCCGTTTTATTGCCGATAAAATAAATAACAACCAAGACATACTTAATTGGGTGGTGGGCGGCATATTTGCGTTAACCGGCATTATTCAAATATGGCGAATGGCAAGTAAGAAAGGTGCGGCGCATCAATTGGAGCACCCGGAAGAAATGACACACCTGAAGGAAGATCAAATAGAAAAATTTGAAGAGGGCTTGGACAAGCTAAAGCATAAGTAATAATCCTTCGGGATTCCTTATTAATTTACTATATAATGCTGCGAATCAATAAACCCAAATAAACGGTGGTACAGCATGCCGGTGCATAAACCGGTAATAACACCCAATGCCGCGCCCCCCGCTATATCAAGCGGGTAATGTACGCCTACATATACCTGTGCATATCCAATGGCAGCGGCCCATACAAATGCAAGCAGTGTCCGGTTTTTAAATATATGCCGAAACGTAACAAAGAAAAACGCCGCCATACCAAAATGATTGGCTGCATGGTTGGAAGTAAAGCTGTAGCCGCCCGAACAATGATTCAATAACAATCTTACCTGCGAAGAAAAATCAGGGTCGCCGCATGGGCGAATTCTTTCAAAACCGTCTTTAAAAACCCTTGCGCCGATTAAATCCGTAACGGCCAATGTGCATATAAACAATAAAACCCACCACCAGCCTTTCGTTTTGTAATTAAGGGTAACGAATATCAACATGAAAATATAAAGCGGCGCCCAATATACCGAGTTGCGCAGGTAAGGCATTACGGTGTCAAATACATTAGTAGAGCCCGAACTGTTTATTTTGGTAAAAAGCCATTTATCCCAAGTATCTATTTTTTGCCAAAAACCCGGTAATGTTTGAAGAAGGTACATGCCTGCAAAAATAGATATTGCTTTTGAGGAATTCTACTTGTTTCTGCTTTTAATTGACCGTGTAAAAAATAAACCCTGTAGAAATTGCGCTAAACAAGTTATTTTTATTTCTTTACCGGCCCGATTAAACAAAATTTTACTAACGGTGACCATATCTGCTGATGTTGCGTGAATATAAAATACCGAAAACAATTATCTGGATCGTAAATCTGTTCCTGATTTTTATGCTCATGTTTACGCTTTTCCGTGTAGCGATTTATGTTGCTTTTTGCCCTATGGATTTGTCGTTTACATCCCTGCTTTCATCCTTTACCATGGGCTTACGTTATGATGCAAGATGGGTGTCTATCCTATTGTTACCGGTGGTGCTGATAAGTTTGCGACCCGGATTTTCTCCCTTTTTCAGTATTCGCAACAGTAAGTACTGGTCTTGGTACCTGGCGATTATTACGTTTATTGTTATTTTCTTTTTTGCCGCCGATTTCGGCAATTTCAGTTATAACAGAACAAGGTTGGATGCCGGTGCGTTGAATTTTTATGAGGATCCTGAAATTTCCTGGCAAATGATGCGGGAATCTTATCCTGTTTTCTGGATTCTTTTCGGGTTGGTAGCGGTTGTTTTTATTTTTCGCCGGATGTACAAGTGGTCGCATAAAAGTGTGAAAACAAGAACCGACGGATTGGGTATACCGTATCATCGTAAATGGTTCATCATCTCTTCACTGATCATGCTGTTTTTTATTTACGGAAGGGTAGGTTGGCCGCCGCTAACCTGGAAAACTGTTTTTGTGCTTAAGGATAATTTCAAAAGTTACCTGGCATTGAACCCGATGCAAAAATTTTTTACTACCATTTACCTGCGCAACGGCACTTTTGATAAACAAAAAGCGATTGAAAGTTATCCCGTATTGGCCGATTGGATGGGGTGGCCTGATAAAACAAATTTTAATTTTAAAAGAGAAGTGCTGCCCGACGGCGGTTCGCTGGAAAGTAAGCCCAATGTAGTATTGGTAATGTGCGAATCGTTCAGCATGTACAAAAGCAGTATGAGCGGCAATAAATTAAATACTACGCCGTATTTTAATGAGTTGACGCAGAAAGGGATTTTCTTTAATCAATGTTTCTCGCCGCAGTTTTCTACAGCGAGGGGTTTGTTTGCCATACTTACCGGTATACCCGATGTACAATTATACAAATTCAGTACCCGAAATCCTGAAGCCCTGAACCAGCATACCATTATTAATAATTTTGAAGACTATGCGAAAATGTATTTTCTCGGCGGCAGTTCGGAGTTTAATAACTTTGAAGGCTTGTTGAAAAATATTGACAGCCTGCAAATGTTTACCGAAGGAAAATTTAAAAGCCCCAAAGTAAACGTGTGGGGTATCAGCGATAAAGATTTGTTTTTAGAAGCCAATGATGTTTTAAAAAAACAAACCAAACCTTTTTTCGCTTTTATTCAAACGGCTGACAATCACCGGCCTTTTATGATTCCGCAAAACGATTCCGATTTTCAAAAAATAACCATAGAGAAAGAAGAGTTATTGCAAAACGGTTTTGAATCAGTTGAAGAATATAATTCTTTTCGTTATTCGGATTATTGTTTTAAAAAATTTATGGATGCGGCACAGCAGGAGAACTATTTTCACAACACGATTTTTGTTTTTATAGGAGATCATGGAGTAACGGGTAATGCAAAAGCAGTATACCCGCCGGTGTGGACCAATCAGCGACTGACCGATAATCATGTGCCGTTACTTTTTTACGCCCCGCATTTGTTGCAAACTCAGCAGCGCTCCGAAACCGTTTCACAGATTGATATATTGCCTACCATTGCCGGTATGATTAATCAGCCGTACACCAATACAACACTCGGTAGCGATTTGCTGCACCCGGGCAAGAAAAATAATGCAGCTTTTATTGTTTTTCAGGATATTACCGTAGGCATGGTTACCGATTCTTTTTATTTTACTAAAAACATCAATTTCCCCGATGAGCAGTTATATCCTTTAAAAGAACAGGGGCTGTCATTAACAAAACAACAAGAGGATTCTCTAAAGAAGAAAATGTCCGCACTTACTTCGGCTTATTATGAAACAGCCAAGTGGATGTTGATGAATAATAAAAAATAAGAATAAATTCAAAAGCGGATTTTCTTTGCCACCACTATTAATCTTGGCGTTTTTCTTGTATCATAACCGGTTAAATGATAATCGCCGAATACTTCCTGCACCTGCATGCCGTTATAGGCCAGCATATCGGTAAAATCGCCCAAACTGAATTTAGCTACTTTTTCTTCATGCTCAATAGGTTTTTTTAGTGAAGGGTCTTTTACAATTATTTTTTTATAAAAATGGGATTCGTCATCATGACGATGAATCTCGTAAGTAGTGCCGTCAATTTCTTTCACTTCATTATGCACCAGCCTGTCTTCGGCATAGTGTATATTCAGGTAATCAATAACAAGTATACCGTTTTTTTTCAAACTGTTACTGATGGTTCGTACAGCATCATTGTGTTCCCGCAGTGTTTTAAAATAGCCGAAACTGGTAAAGAAATTAAAACCGTAATCGTAATAGTTAACCCGGAAAGGCAGTCGCATATCATGTTCAAAAAATTCCAGGTTATCATTTTCAAATTGTTTGGCATAGGCAATACTTTCCGGCGAGATGTCGATACCGGTTACAAAGAAACCCATATCAGAAAGCGTTTTGCTGTGCCTTCCTTTGCCGCAGGCAATATCCAGCATGCTGCTGCCCGCAGTCGGTTGCAAATGATGAATAAGTGTATTGATAAAGGCTTTAGCTTCCGGTTCGTCTCTGTCAAAATATAGTTTATGATAAAAAGGGGAATTAAACCAGTCTTTGTACCAAGCCGCATCTGCCATAAAGGAATTATTTTGACAAAGATAGGCAAGCGTTTGCTCAAAATTTTTACATAAAAAAACCTTTGATACGCTTCGTATTGTTATGTATTTTTGCGCTTCTTCAAAAATGAACAGCCTATAACCCGGCAAACGGGTTATATTAACCTTTAAACTGAATAAATAAGTGCCACTAATTAAAAGTATATCGGGAATAAGAGGAACCATCGGGGGTAAACCTTCAGAAACATTATCGCCTGTAGACACCGTTAAATTTACCGCAGCCTTTGGTATGATGCTGCTGGAAAATCATACAGATTCTTCCTGCAATCTTAAAATTGTAATAGGCCGCGACGGCCGCATCAGCGGAGCTATGATCAGCAGCCTTGTTACCAATACACTGATTGGTTTGGGTATTGATGTGGTTGATTTAGGATTGTCCACAACACCAACGGTAGAAGTAGCTGTGAAAATGGAGAAAGCTGACGGCGGTATTATTTTAACGGCCAGTCATAATCCCAAGGAATGGAATGCATTGAAATTATTAAATGCGGATGGCGAGTTTATTAGTGCGGCTCAGGGAGCCATTGTATTGGAAAAAGCGGCGAAAGAAGATTTTGTATTTGCATCAGTTGATAAATTGGGCTCATATACCCAAGATGACAGTTATATGCAAAAACATATTGATGCCATTTTAAATTACCCGTTGGTGAATGTAAAAATAATCGCCAAAGCTGAATTTAAAATTGTAGTCGATGCCATTAATTCAACAGGCGCCACTTATGTACCGGCCCTGCTAAAAGCGCTGGGCGTAGAGCAGGTGGTTGTTATTAATGAAGAAGTGAACGGAAAATTTGCTCATAATCCCGAACCGCTGCCGCAGCATTTGAATGAACTGAGTAGTGAAGTAGTAAAGCAAAAAGCTGATATGGGAATCGCCGTCGATCCCGATGTAGACAGGCTTTGTTTTGTATGCGAAGACGGCAGTATGTTTGGCGAAGAATATACATTGGTAGCCGTTGCCGATTATATTTTAAGTAAAAGAAAAGGCAATACGGTAAGTAATATGAGCAGCACCAAATCGCTGAAAGAAATTACCATAGCAAACGGCGGCGAATATTTTCCTTCGGCGGTGGGAGAGGTAAACGTAGTGACAAAAATGAAAAAAGTAAATGCCGTCATCGGCGGCGAAGGTAACGGCGGCATTATCGTTCCCGATTTTCATTACGGACGTGATGCGTTGATCGGGATTGCTTTATTTCTTACACATCTTGCCGATTATAAAAAAGGAATAAAATCACTCAGGTCGAAATACCCGGATTATTTTATTTCAAAAAATAAAATCGAATTAGTTAACGGAACGGATGTACAGCCCATTTTTGAAAAAATAAAAGATAAATACAAAAACAACCCCGTGAATACGGAAGACGGCTTGAAGATAGAGTTTGATAATGACTGGGTGCATTTACGTACATCCAATACAGAACCCATCATTCGTATTTACGCCGAAAGTAATTTTGAAAGCACCGCCAATAATATTGCATTAAGACTGATGCAGGATATTAAAGAGTTTACACCGAAAGTGTAACGGATTGCTTAGGCAATAATTAAACAGGCTCAATGAACAGGATTTACTTAGATAACGCCGCTACTACAGCACTTGACAAAGAAGTGCTGGATGCTATGTTGCCTTACATGACTATACATTTTGGCAACCCGTCATCTATTTATTCTTACGGACGCGAAACAAGATTGGCTATAGAATCGGCCCGAAAAAAAGTAGCCGGTTTATTAAATGCACACCCCGCTGAAATTTTTTTTACCAGCGGAGGTACGGAAAGTAATAATACAGCAATCGCCGCCGCCATTCGCGATTTGGGGTGTAAGCATATCATTTCATCATCCATTGAGCACCACGCCGTGTTGCATACGGTAGAACATCATAATAATTTAGACTCGGTAACCGCATCGCATGTAAAGTTGTTACCCGACGGGCATATAGATATGAAAGATTTGGAAGAGCAATTGGCCGCCCGAAAAGAAAGATGCCTTGTAAGCCTGATGCATGCCAATAATGAAATTGGTAATTTGTTGGATATTGACACAGCGGGCAATCTTTGTAAAAAGTATAACGCCATTTTTCATTCAGATTGCGTGCAAACGGTGGGTCATTACAAATTAGATTTACGCAAAACGCCGGTGCATTTTATTTCCGCGGCAGGACATAAATTTCACGGCCCCAAGGGCGTCGGTATTTTATACATTAATGAAAATGTAAAAATAAAGCCCTTTATACTGGGCGGCGGACAGGAACGTAATATGCGTGCAGGTACCGAAAATCTTTACGGTATTGTTGGTTTTGCAAAAGCACTGGAACTGGCTACGGCAAATTTTGAAAAAGACAACGCTTATATTCAATCATTAAAAAATTATATGATTGAGCGACTGCGTAAAAATATTGATACTGTTTCTTTCAACGGCGATGCCGAAGGCAAAAGTTTGTATACGGTATTGAATGTATCCATTCCGAAAACGGAGAAATCTGAAATGATTTTATTTAACCTTGATATAAATAATATTTGCGCTTCAGGCGGCAGCGCTTGCACCAGCGGGGCGGATCAGGGCTCGCATGTAATACGTGCCATCAATAATAATCCCAACCGGATAGCCGTTAGGTTTTCTTTCTCGAAACATAATACCACGGAGGAAGTAGATACAGTTGTAGCTAAACTTAAAGAACTTATTTGAGGTTTAGGTTAAGGATAAGCAAGGCATCTTCTGAAAGCAGACTGTTAACTATTGTCCATTGCTTATTGCCAATTGCCAATTGATATATGAATTTTTAACTGAAATACCTCACTTTAAAAAGGAACCCCCAATCGTTTTACGGGTTGAGGGTCAAATGGTGACCGGAGTTTGTTAAAAAACCGGCCAATAGCTTTTTCACGATATTGAAAAAAATAATTAAGGAGGTTTTCACAGTGCCATATAAAATACGTGACGTAAAAATGCTTTTTATGGCTAATATCTTTACAATGCTTTACTGTTAATTCAGTAAAGCACTGGGTAATGTTTTAAACTCTTTTTTAAATGCCAGTGTAAAATTGCTCATATTGGTATAGCCAATGGCATAGCCCACATCTTTTATTGAATAATCGCCGCTCAGCAACATGAGTTTGGCTTTATCCAATCGCTGTTTTTGATAGTATTCATAAGGGGGCAGTCCGTAAACCTGCTTAAATAATTTTTTCAATTTCGATTCGCTGATGGTTACTACTTTGGCCATTTCCGCAATCGTGGGCGGCGGTATCATTATGTTACCGACGAGCATGCTCTCTACTTTTATTATTCTTTCCACATCTTCTCTTGAAATGTCAAGTGAATCAGGTATAGCGGTCATTTCATTGCAAAGCCAATTGAAAAATTTTTCTACTGGCCTTAATATACGTGTTTGGTAAAAAAGCGGGGTTGCCGAGGCGTCATTAGCCTGCATAATTTCTTTCAAAATTTCTTTTGATTCCATATCCACTTTCTTAAACAATACGCCGGCTGTTTTCATTCCTATATACTTCGACATCACATCACTGTCTTTATCAAGATGCAGGTATTTTTTCATCCAATCAGACGATAGCAAAACCCTGGTGCCCTTTGCTTCGGATCCTTTTTTCAGAAAATAACTTATGCCATACGGCATACCGGTAACGTACATTGCGGAACGCTCATTACAGTCTACCTGTAATTCATCTCCCTCAATCTGCATGGTAAACCCCTGTACATCGGTTATCTCATCGTGGCAAAAACTGTATAACTCTTTACAATCTTTTTTACGCTCCAGCAGTAAGTCAAAATTTAATCTAAAATTGTACACCATGCCTTCCTGGCCATCGGGCATTTCAACCACTTTAATAAATCCCGTACCTACTCTTTCCGGAATGTGTAAAGTATTTTGCTTAATCTCCGCACCCAGCGTAGATGCCATCTGCTCTAAAAAACCTGCAAAAGTGGTCAGCCCATACTCAATTTTAATCATAGTATAAAAGATTATTTGGTAAGTTAAATATTCAATGCTGCGGTACATTAATTGTACTGCAGGCACATATAAGTGCCGATAAAATAAATGGTAAGATTGAAAATTGATTAGAGGTAACGAAGCGGATTTCTGCGGGCGGCCAATGTATATTTCTTTATATTCATCCAAAAGGCCATCACCATATAAATAATTACCGGTGAACCCATTGTTAATAAAGAAGCATACATAAACCACATTCTGATGCGGGAAGTTGCTATTCCCATTTTATCGCCGAATGCGGTGCAAACACCAAATGCATTCCACTCAATAAAATTTTTCAGACGCTTCATATCTGCAATATACAAAACCTGTTGATCAATTCACAAATCTTTTTACAAAGAACTTTTTGATTTAAAAATCTTATCACGGTTCCCTTACATATAATTATTCCGTTCTTAAGATTTTTATAATAGTTACTGCAAGATTGCTGCAACGCTTATTTTTTCAAGGGGTGACGGATTTTTTAGTAAAGTGTTTTCTTTTCAGCAACGACCTGTATCGTTTTTGCCGGTGCAAAGGTATACCTGTTGTATAGGCCTGTACAACCTGCAACGGGTATACCAATAGCTGATTTGTGTAGTAAATACCCAATAAAAAATTAAATTTCAGGAACGTGCAACCCCGGGGCTATTGTACTGCGTCTTGGGGAATTTGTTTTAAAAAATCGCCGGGCAGTATATTGAATTCTTTTTTAAATGCGAAGGAGAAATTACTCATGTTGGCGTAGCCCATTAAATAACCCACATCTTTTATAGAACGGTTGCCGGCAAGGAACAATTCCCTTGCTTTGGCCATTCGTTTTTTCTGAAAATACTCGTAAGGAGGGTTTCCGTAAACCAACTTGAAGTTTTTTTTCAATTTTGATTCACTCATGGCGGTAAGAGCGGCTAATTCGGTAATAGTCGGTGCGGGTACAGAAAAATCGTTTACCAAGGCGGCCTCGGCTTCTATCATTCTGTTAATATCTTCTTTGGAGATATCGCTTGCGAAATGCAGATTTGACATTTGATCGTACATCCAGGAGAAAAAAATCTCAATCAACTTCATGATCCTGTTTTGCTGATACATCGGGCTCAGGTGATGATCATCAGCCGCAGAAAATAATTCATTTAATATTGTCTTCGCCTCAAAATCAACTGCTTTGGCCGTAATACTTGCCGCTTTTAACGCAAGATATTTTTGCAGACCTTCTTCCACTTTATCTAATTTAAGGTACTTGGCCAGCCACTCTTTCGGAATTATTACACGCAGGCTTTTTAAGTTAAATCCCGGCGCCGCATATTGTTCCAAATCAGATAAAAAACTTACTAAATACATGGCGGAGCGCACCGGGTTATCTTCTTCAAAACTTTCCGTATCAATATTAACTCTCATCTCTTTCGTATCATAAATTTTATCGCAGGCAAAAACATAGTATTCTTTATCGCCCTTACTGCGTTTTATAAGAAAGCCGTCGGTAAGACTTATATCAATTTGTAATGCTTGCAACCCTCCGGGCAATTCAAGTAACAGGAAATAACCGCTGCCGTATTTTTCGGGTACTATGACTTTGCTGTTTTGTACAGGGCTTCCGATAAGCACGGAAAAATCATGCAATAATTGTATGAAGGTAGAAATGGTATACTCAAAAACAAGCATGTACTGTAAGTTAACCTGAATTTTTGTAAATACAGAAGCTTACAAAAGGTTTTCTTTTTTGAATGAAAAAATACGTAAGTAAAAAAAGGGGGTATTTGCGATTAATGAATTTACCGACCCGTAATTTCGCCGGGCAAGCAATTAAATTCTTTTTTGAAAGCCGCGCTGAAATTGCTGAGGTTGCTGTATCCCAAAGTATATCCAATATCTTTTACGGAATAGTTGCCCGACAAAAGCATGTACTTGGCCTTCTCCATCCTGTTGCGCTGATGGTATTCAAAAATAGGAGCGCCGTATACGTCTTTAAATAGTTTTTTAAGTTTGGATGTACTCATCAGGCTTTTACGTGCCAGGTCGTCAATAGTGGGAATATTTTTTTCAACCCGGGCGGTAATAAAATTTTCTACTTCCATTACTTTAATTAAATCTTCTCTTGAGTAGTTAGGTGCAGAGGTTTCCTTGTTTTTCATTTTTTCCGTCAACCTCGAAAAAAAACGTTCAATCAACATCATAGCGGCATTCTCCAACCTTGTCATATACAAGGGATGCTCTCTTTGAGTATCATCCATTATTATATCCATGTACTTGTTATATTCCCTGTCAAGCACTTCCATATTATAACTCGCCAATTTGAGTTGTATGTATTGATTCAGTACTCTTTCATTATCCGTTATGCCAATGTATTTCGCCATCCACACAGGCGAAAGGTTCATATTTATACCGATGGCTCTTACTCCCGGCGGAGCCTGGTAAGAAAGTTCGAACAAAGTGTTGGTTAAATATACAGCCGATCGTTTGCCGGCAGATTCTTTGATGGATTCATGATCAATTTCAGTAATAAATTCCCCCGGGAATTCATACTTTTCAAAACGCAGGATATAGTGTTCTTCTTTGCTTTTTAAACGATGCATATAAATCTCCTCAAGGAAAGTGTATGCGTAAATATGCAACTCTATGCCGTTGGGTAATTTTTCGTATTGCAAATATCCTTTACATATTTTGCTATTAATATCAGTTCGATTCTCTCTTACAGTACCGCCAAACTTATCCGCCGCATGCAGAAAAAGTTCATAATAGTCGGTATGGTTGTATTCAAAACTGAACATTTGATAAGGCAGAAGTTTCTTTAATAATATTAAGCAAAATAATCCGATTACCCGCTTTTTGTTTTACTATAACAGTAAATAGATAATATAGATTTTATGGATAAAAATATTTCCGGAAAAACCCGTTGCCCCTGTCTTGCGGGTTACAAACAAAATCAATAAGAATTGGTTATAACCGTAAGCTGCTTTTTTGTAAATTCGCACCGCATTACAGTTTTACGGTTCATTATCGATTTTTATTAATTAACCCTACACATAAATATTAAATAAGAAACTCATGCCTTTTGACCTCGACCTCATTAAAAAATTATACAGCGAAATGCCCGCTAAAGTAGATGCCGCCCGTAAAACGCTGGGCCGGCCACTTACTTTATCTGAAAAAATATTGTTTTCGCATTTATGGCACGATGTAATGCTTACCGATTTTGAACGTGGTAAAGCCTATGTTGATTTTGCGCCGGACAGGGTAGCCATGCAGGATGCTACTGCACAGATGGCTTTATTACAGTTTGATACCACGGGTCGTACCAAAGTGGCTGTTCCTTCTACCGTACACTGCGATCACCTGATTGTAGCTAAGCAGGAAGGCAAATCAGATTTAGCTAAAGCCAAAACAGACAATGAAGAAGTATTTAATTTCCTATCAAGTATTTCCAATAAATATGGTATCGGTTTCTGGAAACCGGGCGCCGGCATTATTCACCAGGTAGTATTAGAAAATTATGCTTTCCCCGGCGGTATGATGATTGGTACCGACAGCCATACTGTAAATGCTGGCGGTTTAGGCATGGTGGCTATTGGTGTGGGCGGCGCCGATGCATGCGATGTAATGGCGGGGCTGAGTTGGGAATTGCTGATGCCGAAGCTAATTGGTGTAAAACTGACCGGTAAGTTAAGCGGATGGACTGCGCCGAAAGACGTGATTCTGAAAGTAGCCGGTATATTAACCGTGAAAGGCGGTACCAATGCCATTGTAGAATATTTTGGTGAAGGTGCTGTAAGTATGAGTTGCACCGGTAAAGGAACCATTTGTAATATGGGTGCCGAGATTGGAGCTACTACATCCACTTTTGGGTATGACGAAAGTATGAGCCGCTACCTGAAAGCAACGGGCCGCAGCGAAATAGCCGCCGAGGCGGATAAAATAAAAGAATACCTGACCGGCGATGCGGAAGTATATGCCAATCCGGCAAAATATTTTGACCAGGTAATAGAAATAAATTTGAGTGAACTGGAGCCGCACCTGAACGGACCTTTTACTCCCGATTTGGCTACACCTATTTCGCAAATGAAAGCAGCAGCCGCTAAAAATGGATGGCCAACAAAAATTGAGGTGGGATTGATTGGCAGTTGTACCAACTCATCTTATGAGGATATAAGTCGTGCGGTAAGTTTGGCCAGGCAAGTAAAGGAAAAAGGATTGAAGTTGAAATCGGAGTTCACGATAACACCGGGTAGCGAACAGGTAAGATATACAATTGAACGGGATGGATTTTTAGCAACCTTTGAAAATATAGGCGCCACGGTATTTGCCAATGCCTGCGGACCTTGTATAGGTATGTGGGACAGGATGGGAGCGGAGAAGCAGGAAAAAAATACCATCGTGCATTCTTTCAACCGGAATTTTGCCAAACGTGCAGACGGTAATCCGAATACGATGGCTTTTGTTGCCAGTCCTGAAATTGTAACGGCCTTAGCCATCGCCGGCGATTTAAATTTTAATCCGCTTACGGATACATTAATAAATGATAAAGGCGAAGCTGTAAAATTGGATGCGCCAAGCGGCGATGAACTGCCAACTAAAGGTTTTGCGGTAGAAGATGCCGGCTACCAGGCACCTGCGGCCGACGGAAGCAAAGTGCAACTGAATGTAAGTCCCGATAGCAAACGTCTGCAATTGCTCTATCCTTTCCCGGCTTGGGAAGGCGTGGATTTAAAAGGACTGAAGCTCCTGATAAAAGCGAAAGGAAAATGTACTACTGATCATATTAGCATGGCGGGGCCTTGGTTAAAGTTCCGCGGACACCTGGATAATATCAGTAATAACATGCTGATTGGCGCATTGAACTTTTTCAATGAAAAAATAGACAGTGTAAAAAATCAACTGACCGGAGAATACGGTACCGTGCCTAATACCCAACGTGCCTACAAGGCTGCGGGTACAGGAACCATTGTAGTAGGCGATGAAAACTATGGTGAAGGGTCATCAAGAGAGCATGCGGCGATGGAGCCAAGGCATTTAGGCGTGAGGGCCATATTGGTAAAAAGTTTTGCACGTATACATGAAACCAACCTGAAAAAACAGGGAATGTTGGGACTCACTTTTGCCAATAAAGAAGATTACAATAGAATATTGGAAGATGATACCATAGATATTGAAGGCTTGATGACTTTTGCGCCGGGCAAACAATTGCAATTGGTACTGAATCATAAAGACGGCAGCAGCGAAACGATAAATGTAAACCACAGCTATAATGCGCAGCAAATAGAATGGTTTAAAGCCGGCGGCGCATTGAATGTGATACGCAGTCAGATGGTGAAGTAAAATATTGTCTGAAAAAGTTTAAGCCCCGCTTCTTGTTTAAAAAAGGAGCGGGGCTTTTTTGTAAAAATTTTAGTGCTCTGAAATTTTGCGGGTACAAAAAGTAACGCTCTCCCTTCTGTTGCTGAAAGATATTATATCGGTGAAGGGCTGAGGGATAGGAGCGATACCCCGCATCCGCCAAAGCAATGGTGTGTGTGCAGGCTTTGGCGGAGAGGAGTATCCACAGGATGCCGTGCAAAGCGGATAGCCCTCTCTGCTGATGATTTATAATAGAAACCTGAAAGCCTCCTTTTTTTATTTTTCTATTTTATTTACTGACATTTGTGGATAAGACCGGATTGATAAAACGGGTTACCTTTGGCATGGTTTTGTATTAACGTGCGACAAGCAATTTTTTCTAAACAAAACAGAAAACTAACTTCTGTAAGTACGTACAAATTTTACAACTAATAAAGATTTTAATTATGGGAAAGAAAGTAACATTTACACTAACGGCGGATGTGGTAGCAGGAGCAACATCAGGTTTATTGTTGGGTGAATTTAATAACTGGGATTATAATAACGGCGTAACGTTGAAAAAACAAAAAGACGGTTCGATGAAAGCCACTACTACGTTGGAAGGCGGAAGAACTTATCAATATCGTTATTTGCTGAACGACGGCCGTTGGGTAAATGATGAAAGAGCGGAAAACTTTGTGCATATATCAGATTTTCAGGTAGAGAATTGTGTGATTACCGTTCCTGCCGGGACTGAAGCAAAAACTCCGAAAGCAAAAAAATTAAGTACCAAACCGAAGGCCGAAGCAAAAGAAAAAAAAGCTGATGATTTAACCAAGATAGAAGGGATTGGTAAAAAAATAAATGAACTGTTGCTTGCAGAAAGCATTATTACATTTACTGATTTATCTAAATGCGCGGTAAAGCAGTTGAGAAATATTTTGGACGCAGGTGGTAATAAATTTAAAATGCACACGCCTGATACCTGGCCCGCACAAGCTAAATTAGCTGCTGCCGGTAAGTGGACGGAGCTTGAAGAAATGCAAAAAGAATTAACAGGCGGTAAATAAGCTTTATTTACTTCTTTACTTTATATACTTACCCTGTGTTGGTTCAATACAGGGTAAGTTTTTATACCTGCACTACTTTACATGATTATGAATAGTTTTGCTGCTTAAACTCCTTTGTTTGAGCGCAACAGTTTATTTAATTACTCCTCCCTTTACGCAACTGAATACGCCGTATCCGGCCACAGCGTATTTAAAAGGATTTTTGAATACAAAAAACATTTCTTCTTTTCAATCTGATTTGGGAATTGAAGTAACCGTTGCTTTGTTCAGCAAACAGGGCTTGGTAAAACTATTTAAACAATTTGATAATTCTTACCCCTTGTCTTTGCAGAAGGATAACGGAGATGCGCTTGCCCTATCAGAAGACGCAGCAAGAATTTTTGCATTACAAAATGACTATATCAATACCATCGATTCGGTGATGCTTTTTTTGCAGGGAAAAAACCCTACGTTGGCGCATTTAATTTGTAAGAGAGATTTTTTACCCGAAGCAGGGAGATTTGCAGCTATTGATGATTTGAGTTGGGCCTTTGGCAGCATGGGGGTACAGGACAAAGCCAAACATTTGGCCACTATGTACCTGGAAGATTTATCGGATTTCATAAAGGAATGCGTGGATGATCATTTCGGTTTCAGCCGGTATGCGGAACGGCTTGGCCGCTCGGCCAATAGTTTTGATGAACTGTATACTAATTTACAACAACCGTATACATACATTGATAATTTACTGATTGAAATTTTACAACGCCGTATGACTGAAGTACACCCTGCAATGGTTGCGGTGTCGGTTCCTTTCCCGGGTAATTTGTATTCAGCTTTTCGTTGCGCACAATGGATAAAAATAAAATATCCTGAAATAAAAATAGTAATGGGCGGCGGTTTTCCCAATACAGAGTTGCGTTCGCTGTCTGATAAACGTGTATTTGAGTTTTTTGATTTTATTACATTGGATGACGGTGAAGCGCCTGTTGAAAATTTGATAGCCCATATAGAAGGAAGAAAGACGATTGATGAATTGAAGAGAACATTTACTTTAATTAAAAATAAAGTTACTTATATAAATAATGCAGCTTGTACCGACTATAAACAAGGACAGGTGGGTACGCCTGATTACAGTGATTTTTTATTGGATAAATATATTTCGGCCATTGAAGTGGTGAATCCCATGCACCGCTTATGGAGCGACGGCCGATGGAATAAACTGACGATGGCGCACGGCTGTTATTGGGGAAAATGTACTTTCTGCGATATTTCATTGGACTATATAAAATTGTACGAACCTGTTGCCGCATCATTACTCTGCGACCGGATGGAAGAAATAATTACTCAAACCGGTGAGAACGGTTTTCATTTTGTAGATGAAGCGGCGCCGCCGGTATTGATGCGTGCATTGGCATTGGAAATAATCAAAAGAAAACTTGTTGTAAGCTGGTGGACGAATATCCGTTTTGAAAAAAGCTTTACGTTTGATTTGTGTTTACTGTTAAAAGCATCGGGTTGTATTGCCGTATCGGGCGGATTGGAAGTAGCATCTGATCGATTACTTGAACTGATACAAAAAGGAATTACTGTGGCGCAGGTAGCAAGAGTAAACAGAAACTTTACTGAAGCAGGCATTATGGTGCATGCTTATTTAATGTACGGTTTCCCTACACAAACAGCGCAAGAGACTATTGATTCTTTGGAAATGGTAAGGCAAATGTTTAAAGCAGGTATTTTGCAATCGGCATTCTGGCATTTATTTACCATGACGGCACACAGCCCGGTGGGTATGGATCCTAAAAAGTATAAAGTAAGAAAAGAAACAACGGCCACAGGTACATTCGCTAATAATGATATTGTGCATATTGACCCGACAGGTACCGATCATGAGGCATTCAGTTTTGGATTGAAAAAATCATTACTTAATTATATGCACGGCATCGGGTTGGATGAACCCTTAAAAAAATGGTTTGATCCGGTAACGATGGGGTTTAAAACGCCAAAGACAACTATATCTCCCGATTATATTTTGAATGCAATAAAAGAAGATGAGCTGCCGGTATTTAAACCTTCGGCGAAAATTGTTTGGTTGGGTCATACTCCAACAATAACGTACTTCACACAATCAAAAAAAGGAAATACAAGAGAAATGGCGGCTATTTCTTTTATAACTAAAAAAGAAACGCATAAAATACAGGTACCCAAAAACCAAGGCAATTGGTTTATCGCTATGCTAAAAAAATTATCGATAGGTAATATAAAAATATATACCCTGCAGGAAGTAAAAAAAGATTATGAAGCGGCGGGCCGGGAAGATTTTGAATTGTTTTGGGATAATAAACCCGTGAGTACTTTAAAAAAATATGGCTTACTGAGTTTGTAAAAATGCCGGGCTTTTATTTCGCCACATCAATCTTTACTTTCTTATTTTTTATTTTTTGGTCTTTGATCATTTGCAAGGTATGACTCACTTTTACCTTTCGTACGGCTGCGAAGCTGAAAAAATCTTTTACTTCTATCAACCCGATATCTTCTTTTTTCAGCTCGCCGCGGTTGCTTAGGAAACCTACGATATCAATTTTATTTACTTTGTCTTTTTTACCCGCAGCTATAAACAAGGTAGACCATTTTGGTTTTTCCGGTAATTCATATTTGTCTGAAAGATCGATCTGCTCCGCATCTGCATTGATATACGGCGGCAGTTTTTCTTCGGGAGAAAGAATAAGAATAGCGGTGCCGCTTGCTTCCATACGTGCTGTCCGTCCGTTGCGATGTGTAAATATTTCTTCCGAACCCGGTAAATGATAATGAATAATGTAACGAATATTGGGAATGTCCAAACCGCGGGAAGCCAAATCGGTTGTGACTAATACATTGGCTGTACCATTTCTGAATTTACACAAGGCGCTGTCTCTTTCTCTTTGTTCCAAGGCGCCGTGATAAAATTCATTTACGATGCCTTTTTCTTTCAGGTATTCACTTGTCCGCTCTACCGATTCGCGGTGATTACAAAATATAATAGCCGAGCGGTTGCCCAACATACAAAGCAAATTGAACAATGTATTCAGTTTATCTCTACCATCACTCTGTACAATTTGAATGGCTAAAGCAGCGGCGCTTTCCTTTTTTAAAAAGTTTAATCTTTTCGAGGAGGTCAGCCCGATAAATGCGGGAATGGCTACGGCTTCAGTAGCAGAAGTAAGTATTCTTTTTTTAATATTTTTTAGTGAACCGATTATAAAAGACATTTCATCTTGAAAACCTAATTCCAATGATTTATCAAATTCGTCCAGCACCAGTGTTTCAATTGTATCTACGGTAATATTTCCCCTGCGAATGTGATCGGCTAATCTGCCGGGTGTACCGATGAGCAGGGCGGGAGGTTGTTTTAAATTATTTTCTTCGGTTTCTCTTAAATGACCGCCGTAGCAACAGGTAACTTTAAACTCGGTTCCCATTTTTTTAAATACCTGCTCTATTTGCAATGCCAATTCCCGGGATGGTACAATAACGATGGCTTGCGATTTCAGGTTATCTTTTTCCAGCAAATTCAATATGGGTAATAAAAATGCCAGCGTCTTACCCGTGCCGGTATTGGCCAGCAGAATAATGTCATTGTATTTTTCCACTGCTTCGCCCGCCGCTACCTGCATTTCATTCAGGGCGTCAATTTCAAAATTGGCGAGTATCTTTTCTATCGACTTTATTTTCTTTTCCATTTGTGCAAATGTAAGCAAGTTTGGTTCAGTGGTTTTTATTAAATGAACTGATCCTGCAATGTCATTCAAACTTACGCAGAGCAATTACCCACCCCTTGCGAAGATTTTTTATGCGAAATCTCTCATGCCCCTCCGAAGGATGGGATGGAAAGCCTGAACAATTGAAGAAATTTAAAAACCGACTGCTGCAAAAATTTGAAATACTACCCATTGCCGTCATGGCCGCTATATTTTAAAAACATAACTGTTATCTTCGTCGACATGAAAGCTGCAACGGTCCACGAAATAAAACAGGAGCTATCTGCCATAAAACAAGCATGAGTTGGTGACGCTGTGTTTGCGATTGGCCAAATTTAAAAAAGAAAACAAAGAGCTGCTTACTTACTTGTTGTTTGAAGCGCATGATGAGAAAGGATTTATTGCGGGTGTTAAAAAAGAGATTGATGATTTGTTTGCAGAGATTAATCAATCGCAGTTGTATTTTGCAAAAAAGAGCCTGCGAAAAATAGTTCGTATCATCAATAAATATTGCCGTTACAGCGATGCCAAAGAAACTGAAGTAGAACTTCACCTGCATTTTTGTATGGTGCTGAAAGAAAGTTCTATCCCGATAAAGCAGAATGCGGTAATCAATAACTTATATCAATCAGAATTAAAGAAAATAAACATTGTAGTAAAAACTCTGCACGAAGATTTGCAGTATGATTATTTAAAAGAATTGGATTTATTAAAATAAATATCTTTAAGCATCGGATAAAAAAAGATAATGAGCAGTACCGTCATCACCAATATAAAACAACTTGCCGGTGTAAGAGAAGAAACTCAATTGCTTCGGGGAAAGGATTTGGCGGTACTGCCGACAATTGAAAATGCTTACCTGATTATTGAGGATGATACTATAGCCGGCTACGGAGCAAATGAAAGACCTGCCGAGCACAATAGCAGTACTTCCTTCAAATATTATTGATGCTGCGGGTCAAATTATTCTTCCTGCCTGGTGCGATAGTCATACGCATCTTGTATTTGCAGCCGGCAGGGAAGAAGAGTTTGTAGATAAAATAAAAGGGTTGTCGTATGCTGAAATTGCTGCAAAGGGCGGCGGTATTTTAAATTCGGCAAAAAAATTAAATGAAACAACGGAAGATGAACTTTTTAATCTTGCATGGAAAAGATTGGAAGAAGTAAGCAGGTTAGGTACCGGCGCCATAGAAATAAAAAGTGGTTACGGGTTAACCGTTGAAGGCGAATTAAAAATGCTGCGTGTAATAAAAAAATTAAAAGAGAAATCCAATCTGCTCATCAAAGCTACTTTTCTCGGTGCGCACACTTATCCGTTGCAGTATAAAGAAAATCACAGGGGATATATTGATTTAATTATTAATGAAATGCTGCCGGTTATTGCAAAGAAAAATTAGCTGATTATATTGATGTGTTTTGCGAAACGGGTTTCTTTTCACCTGAAGAAATGGAAACAATTTGTAAAGCGGGTATGGCCTATGGCCTTAAACCAAAACTGCATGTCAACCAACTTAACTCAATAGGAGGAATAGAATCCGGTATAAAACTAAACGCCGTTTCATTGGATCATTTAGAGACGATGACGGATGAAGATATCAGCCTGCTTGCAAAGGCGGGCTCCATTGGGACTATGTTGCCTGCTGCCGCTTTCTTTTTGCGTTTGCCTTTTCAACCCGCTCGAAAATTAATTGATGCAGGTTGCGCCGTTGCCCTGGCATCTGACTATAACCCGGGCTCATCGCCAAGCGGTAATATGAATTTGGTAATAGCCATGAGTTGTATACAAATGAAAATGCTGCCCGAAGAAGCTATAAACGCGGCTACTATTAACGGCGCTTATGCTATGGAATTGCAAAATGAATTAGGTAGTATTAGTATTGGTAAAAAAGCAAACCTGATTTTCACAAAACCAATATCTTCCCCGGCTTATCTTCCTTATTCGTTTGGCAGCAATTTGATTGACAAGGTAATGGTGAAAGGAGAATTTTTGCCCCCGTCCCCGTCCGTACCTGCACGGGCGGAATCTAAAGGGGTGTATTGATCTTTCTGCTGTTTTGGAGTATTCTTACATCAGTTCGTAGAATTTATAGTCAAACCATAAGATTGCAGTTTGCCTGCCCGCGAACCCTTTTACAGTTCACGGACAGGTAAAGGCTGCTATTAGTAGTCGCAGTATTTTTTTTACATAACAATACCGCCGCTACCGTTATTTTGAGAGTTATCAATGTCCATATTATCATTAACAATCTGCGGTTGTTCTGCCGGCATGTCTACTACAGGTGTTACTACCGGCTCGGGAAATAACATAGGCGCCTGAACGGGAACCGGCTTAGGAGCTGCGGGCTTCTTAACTATTTTTGCTACAGGCTTTGGTTTTGCAATTACATTCTTTTTAGCAACTGCTTTTTTAACCGGCGCTTTCTTTTTCGGCACGGCTCTTTTTACTGCTTTCTTTTTTACTGCTGCTTTTTTTATTATCTTTTTTTTAGCTACCGATTTCTTAGCGGCTTTTCTTTTTGGCGCAGCTTTTTTTACAACTCGACGGGCTGCTTTTTTAGCTGCTTTCTTTTTTGGCGCTGCTTTTTTCTTAGCCGCTTTTTTTACTATTTTTTTCTTTGCTGCCGGTTTAGCTTTTTTTGCTTTGGCGGGTTTGCGGGTTTTCTTTTTTAAAGCCATACGATGAATTTTTATGAAAGGTTAAATAATGATTTTCCTGATTGCATGAAGTTACAGAGTTATATAAAATAAAACATCAAAGTCTATTTCTTTATTGTAAAGAATCTATAAGAAAGTATCGGTCTAAAAATATCAGGTGTTGATCTTTTTCTGTTCCTCTTTGGCTTGGGCAAACCAATTGTGATTATCACATAGCTCGACATCGCTCAAATGGGGATATCCATCTAACATTTCTTTCAGTACCTGCTTTGTGCTTCGGAGTGACGATTATTGCCGGCGGAAAAGCAGATGTATTGGTATGTATATTTTTTTCAATTGTAATAATGTGATGTATGGTAGTTCTTAAAAGGCCTTAGCGGGTTTAAAAGGCGGTTCATCCATAAACGGTTGATTTTTCAAACGTACTCCCGTTGCTTTAAAAATAGCATTTGCTACCGCACCACCGGTTGGCGGCAGTGCCGGTTCGCCCAAGCCCGTAGGATCAATTCCGTTATCTACAAAATGTGCTTCTATTTCAGGAATTTCTTTCATGCGAATAAGCCGGTAAGTATCAAAATTCTTTTGCCCGGGTATGCCATCTTTGAAACTTAGTTTTCCAAACATGGCATGCCCGTAGCCGTCTACAATGCCGCCCATTACCTGTTGTAAGGCGCCGCTTTTGTTAATCACTTCTCCGCAATCCGCTACGGCATATATTTTTTTTACTGACGGCGTTTTGCCGTTCATTACTACATCACATACCTGCGCTACATAAGAAGCATGAGAAAAGTAAACACTGAAACCCTGCGAAACTCCCTTCTTGCTTCCCCATCCCGATTTTTCGGCAACCTGTTTAATTACAGTTTCCATCCGGTCAATATTGTATTTGATTTGACCAACAGGTTTTGTTTTTGCTTTTTGTAAAAGCTCCAGTCGAAACTGTACCGGGTCTTTTCCGGCGGCCATCGCTACTTCATCTATAAAACCTTGCTCTGCGAATGCTAAAAAATTAGTAACCGGGGCCCGCCATGCACCGGTAGTGATGGGGGATATATGCTCTACCGAATCAATCAAAAGATTATCAACGGCGCCGGATGGAAAATTGTCTTCACGGGTCGGGTTATTTACATTAATGCCTACACCGCGCAGTTTATAACCAATTAAATTTCCCTGTGCATCCAATGCTGCTTCAAAACGATAACGCACTGCCGGCCGGTAACTTCCACCGGTCATATCGTCTTCCCGACTCCAGATCAGTTTAATAGGTTTTTTAATAATGCTTGATAATTCAGCCGCTTCTAATACATAATCGAATTTAAGCCGTCTTCCAAAACCTCCTCCCAGCCGGGTAATGTTTACGGTGATTTTATCTTCCGGGATATTTAATAATTTAGAAACAGCCTCACGGGCACGGGCAGGCGTTTGCGTAGGCCCTGTTAACTCCACACCATCCGGTCGCACATCCGCGAAAAAATTCATAGGCTCCATCGGGTTATGCGGAATAAAGGGACACTGGTATTCACTGGTTATAATTTTAGCCGCATTCTTAAAAGCTGTTTCCACATCGCCGTCTTTTCTGCGTACATCTGTTTTTTTGCCGTCCATCAGCGAAAGAAATAATTGATTATGATCTTCAGTGCTCTCAATATTTCCGTCTTTTTCGTATTCAACTTTTACCGTCTTTCTTGCTTTCATTATTTCCCAGGTAGATTTTCCTACTACGGCTACATTGTTTTTAAAAGTGACCACATCAATAATTCCCGGCATTGCTTTGGCAGCCGCATCATCTACCGATTTTATTTTTGTACCAAAAGCCGGCGGACGCAGCAGCATGGCAAACACCATTCCTTCACGGTAAACATCCAAACCAAAAATTCCTTTGCCGGTAATGATATTTTTATTTTCAACATTCCTCACGGAGGTTCCTATAATTTTAAAATCTTTCCGGTTTTTGAGAGGTACATCAGCCGGTAAAGTCACTTTAGAAGCTTCTTCGGCCAGTTCACCATACCCCAATTTTTTTCCTGTCTTAGCATGTATCACAAAACCTTTAGCGGTGGCACATTCCGCGGCATCCACATTCCAACGCTTGGCAGCAGCAGCTACTAATAAATGCCTGGCCGATGCACCTGCCACTCTTAATCTTTTCCAGGAATGCGGTATGGCGCCGCTGCCGCCGGTTAACTGGCGATCAAACTTTACTGTATCCAGCGGAGCTTGTATTACTTTTATCTTGCTCCAATCAGCATCCAGTTCTTCGGCTACAATCATGGGAAATGATGTCATGATATTTTGACCCAATTCCGGGTTAGGCGATAAAACGGTAATCGTTCCGTCCGTAGCTATCGACAAATAACTATTAAAACCAAGATCGCCTGCAAAGCTCGCCTTGTTCACAATTACAGGTGTCTGTGCTTCTACACTAAACCAACTAAAGCCCAGCAGCAGGCCGCTGCCGGAGATAGAAGTTATTTTTATAAACTCTCTTCTGCTTGTTTTATTTGAGGTTGTCATGTGTTAGATTTTTTTACTTGCAGATTTTACAGCTTCGCGAATACGGTGGTAAGCACCGCAACGGCAAATATTGCCGTGCATGGCATCATCAATTTGCTGATTGGTAGGTTTGGGATTTCGTTTTAATAATGCCGCGGCCGTCATTATCTGGCCGGCCTGGCAATAACCGCATTGCGGCACATCCACTTCATCCCATGCCAGTTGTACGGGATGATTTCCGTTGGCAGACAAGCCTTCGATGGTGGTAATTTTTGATGACTTTATTGCTGAAACGGGCAATACACAGGATCGGACAGGAGCACCATTTAAATGAACGGTACATGCTCCGCATTGCGCAATGCCGCAGCCGTATTTGGTACCAACCAAACCGAGATGATCTCTCAGTACCCATAAAAGCGGTGTATCGGCAGCCACCTCTGCTTTGTAATCCTTTCCGTTTATTTTAAGATTGTAGATTGCCATGGGGGAGTAGTTTTATTTGGTAGTTTGAAGTTAGGCAAAAGCTATTGGTTCTTAAAAATCAGTTTTGCACAGGGTGGTTTTTTTTGTATGTTTAATTGTAGGTTTCCATAAAGAAGAATTATGAGCGGAGTTTCAACAAGGTTATGTTATATAGTTGGAACGATAGTTATCGGCTCCGCATATAATAGAACCTGCGTTACAGATTCTCCACTCAGCTATGCTTCGTTCTCACAGGGCAGGCAGGGTGACAGCAGCACGTGGTTTTCAGTTTTGATACAATTCCACTCAGAATTTTTTTATTCATCATTTGCTCTTTCCACTTTTCCGTTTTTATACCGTTACTGTACAATCAACCTTTTACAACTTGTCATGCTGAGGTACGAAGCATCCGGTACGCCACACTTCCGTACGGGATGCTTCATTTCGCTGCGCTCATTCAGCATGATAAAGGGAAGAGGTCTTTATCTTCGATACAGTTTCAATTGGGTAGTGTTATAGTAATAAATCTTTCAATTTTTCTCTTATCTTCAATTATTGCAAAATAAAAGCAAAGCCGGGCTATGCAGCACTTTAAATTTTATAATAAACAGGATGTTTTATCGCTTACTAAAATACGCAGGTTTGAAACCAAACTGGGCGAACGACTGCAAGTAATACCCGAGACCAATAACCTGCAGGATACACTGGCACAATCAGATGCGGTGTATATTCTGCTGGGTATACCGGAAGATATTGGTGTAAAAGCCAACAGGGGCATTTCCGGTGCAGCCACAAGCTGGATTCCTTTTTTACAATCTTTTTTAAATATACAGAGTAATGATTTTTTTTCGGGAGAAGAAGTGTTGTTGCTTGGTCATTTTGATTTTGGCGATATACAATACCTGATAGATACCAATGCACACAGCGATGAAGAAAAATTAGAAGCGTACCGTCATGCAGTGAATACCATTGATGATGAAGTGGAAGCGATTATAAAAATTATTACGGCAGCTAAAAAAATACCGATTGTAATTGGCGGCGGACATAACAACGCTTACCCGCTGATAAAGGGTGCGGCCAAAGGTTGGTACCAAGCCGGCGCTTTGCAATTGGCGCAAATTAATTGTATCAATTTAGATGCACATGCAGATTTTCGTCCGCTGGAAGGAAGACACAGCGGCAATGCTTTTCGCTATGCCGAAGAGGATGGCTACCTGCAGAAGTATTGTGTAATAGGTCTGCACGAAAATTATTTGCCTCAAAATGTGTGGATGGATATGGTGAATAATCCTTTTATGGATTGTATTACGTTTGAAGATATTTTTATTCATGAAAAAAGAAATTTTATACAGGCCGTGGCGCATGCAACAGGCTTTACGGAAGATACTTTAGCCGGTATTGAATTGGATATGGACTGTATAACCGGTACATTAAGCAGCGCCATGACGCCGGCAGGCATTTCGCCATTACATGCACGCCAATATATTTCATTTGCCGCTACGGACAGTAAGCCGGCTTACCTGCATATATGCGAAGGGGCCACAAGATTGGAAGATGGAAGAACGGATGAATCGACGGGAAAAATGATCAGCTACTTAGTAAGTGATTTTATAAAATCGCATGAACAGTGATGGTGTCTGCGATATTTTACATTTTTATTGATTCTTGAATGTTGTATAACACAACCCACCCCCTTTCGGATATTTCTTATGAGTAATTGCCTAGGCCCCTCCCGCGGAGGGGAGGTAGAGTTTGGCAGGAGAAAATTTTATACAACTACTGCGGCTTCCTCACTGTAATCCTTTATCACATCATACAGTGTTCCTCTTTCTACCGGTTTTCTGTTGGCTTGTTTTATTAAGGCTACCAATTCAGTAGTTGTCATAGAAGGATTTTGTTCCTCCGAACCGGCCATGCTGTATATCTTCGTTGTATCATCTATCGTACCGTCTACATCATTTACACCAAATGAAAGTGATAACTGTGCATTATGACGACCCAACATGGGCCAGTATGCTTTCAGGTGCGGAAAGTTGTCCATATAAATTCTTGCAATGGCATACATTTTCATATCCTCAATTAAACTGCTTTCCGCCACATTGCTCATGTCATTATCCTTGTTTCTGAATTTCAGCGGAATAAATGTATTAAAGCCTTTTGTTTTATCCTGTAAGTTTCTCAATCGGTTCATGTGATCAATACGATGCCCGAAGTTTTCTGTATGTCCGTACAGCATAGTAGCATTGGTATGCATACCAAGTGTATGAGCCGTTTCATGAATATGCAGCCATCCCTTCGCATCTACTTTATCGGCGCATATTTTTTCTCTTATGTCTTCATCAAAAATTTCAGCGCCGCCGCCCGGCAATGAATCAAGACCGGCTTCATGCAAATATTTCATTCCTTCTTCCACACTCATTTTTGCTTTGCGAAACATATAATCTAACTCAACTGCCGTAAAACCTTTGATGTGCAGCCCGGGACGATGCTGTTTTATTTTACGCAGCAAGTCAGCAAAGTATTCCAAATTCATTTTGGGATGTACACCGCCTACAATATGCACTTCGGTAACGGGTTTGCCGTCGTAACTTTTTACTATATCAAGCATTTGCTCCGCACTTAATTCCCAACCTTCTTCTTTGTGCGCATACAAGCGGGAGTAGGAGCAGAAGTTGCAACTGAATACACACACATTGGTAGGCTCTATATGAAAGTTTCGGTTGAAGTAAGTGGTATCGCCGTGTTTTTTTTCTCTTATATAATTGGCCAGTACGCCGGTAAATGAAACACTTGCTTCTTCAAAAAGAAGCAATGCGTCCTGCATCATTTATTCTTTCGCCGGCAATTACTTTGTCTGCAATTTTTTTTATTTCGGTTGATGGGTTTTCAATTTCAATTAACCTGCTTATACTTTCCGTAGTTGTCATAATTTCTTTCTTATTTTATTTACTTCGGTAAAGGTAAGCCGGAAAAAAGAAACCCTGTTAAGGGTTTAGCAGGGCATATAATATTTTAAGTCTTTTATTAAACCCTTTCAGGGCTGCTAAGATAGTTCTGTCGTTCTTTCTCCGGGGCTTAACCCCGGGTTATTGAAATTGAAGCCCTCCGGGCTTTTTCTTATACTTCAAAATATCATTTTATTTAAAAGCCGTTGAGACGGGAAGACAGTAAGATTTTAGAACAAACATCATATAATTTATCTTATCGTCTTACCGACTTTACTGCAAAAACTTTTGCGATTCTTTTAATACTTCATAACAGTTCGTTGCACATTGCGGCCGGCATCAGTATATTCCAACTGCACAATATAAATGCCTGCCGGTCTGCTGCCCAAATCGATGGTGATGTATTTATCCGCTCTGCCGTTGGTGAATTGTTTTGACCATACCCTTTGCCCTGACATGTTAAACACATTTATATGTTTAAGCGTTGTGGGCTGTTGGTAATGCCATACGGCAAAATTGGATTTAAACGGACTTGGTTGTATAAGTAAACCTTCCGATTTTAATTTAGCAGGCAATATTTGTCCCCGCAAACTAATATCATCCAAAAAGAAATTATTTTCAAAATTGCCCCAGAACCTGAATCCAACCTGGAAGAGTTCTTCATTTGCGCCTAAAAATGTTCCGAGGTTTACCGAATCCGTTCTCCATTGGTTTGCATTACTCGGGAAGAAGGGATCATCTCTCGGGAAATTCGGATCCTTTACTGTTTGCAGTTCTTCACCAAACTTTTTGTACAATGTAGTAAATGTGTTACCGCAATCTTTTGACACGATAACTGCCAGCGAATCGATACTGATGCCCTGTTGAAGCGGATAACTGAATATTACATGTGACAAAGCAAATTTCAGGAATATAGAATCGAGACCGGTGTAAGTATAATTTGGAAATAATAAATCATCGAACCGGTTATTGGTAGGATTGTCAAAATCATTAAAGTAAGCCGAACCCTGATTTTTTTTACCGACAGTTGCGTTGCGTTCAAATGTAAAGTCATTATCATGGTTCACTAAATCCCAGCCGGACGGCGGGAAAGTAGTGCTTGTAAATTCTTCATTAACCAATAGCGGCATTGGAAATACTGCTTTTACGGCGAAGTTGGTTCGCAATGTATCATTGGCCGGCACCATATCTGCAGCACCGTTGGGTACGGTTGTATAAGCAGTGAATACATGATTGCCAATTGCGCCGTAGTTGCTCGAGTTTAGCTGAACTGTTGCTACAGCATTTCTCGGTAAAGAACCCGTCCATGTTTTACTCGCCAAGGTACCGTTATCTATTCTCCAGTTAACGGTGAAAGATGTAATGACATCCTTACCGTTATTTTTAACAACCACTTCCGGTACATCGGTTGATTTACAAACATTTTTCGGTTTATTAACGGCGATTACTTTTACATCTATCGGTTGAAAAATTACTTTTTCTACGTTAATGTCATCTAAATATAAATTGTTACCATAGCCGTTTATGCTTTGAAAAGCAACAGTAACTGTAGCCGCATTTTTGTAAGCCGAAAGATCAATGGATTCTTTTACCCATTGATTGGCGGCACTTGGTGTAAAATCATCTCCAAGTGCTGTAATCAGTTCTTGCGGCCCTTTTTTATAAATTGTTGTAAATGTATTACCGCAGTCTGTAGATATCCTGATACGCAGTGAATCGGGGCTATTTTGTGCCGGCGCATAAGCTCTCCAAAATTCAAGATATACAGAATCCGAGCCGCCGGTAGCTATATTTGGCGAACGCAGTTCATCCACCTGGCCTACTGCATTTTCATAGTTCCAAAAATCAAATTTTATTTTTCCCGTACCTGAATGGCTTACGCCGTTGGTATTTCTTGTCCAGGTAATGCCGCCGTCCGGATTAGTGATAAACCAGCCCGTAGGAGGGAAAGAAGTATTTTCAAATCCTTCATTCAACGGTGCAGGCAAGCCGGTACCGCCAATACCCGTTACTGACTTGCAATCATTTTTAGAAACGGGATCTGCGGAGCCGTTTGGCAGCGATGTGCAAACCGTTATTGTATTTATGCCGTTTGCTGCGGGTACAGGATTCAGCACTACGTTTACAGAACTTAAGGATGCAAGATTACCCGTCCAGTTAAATGTTTGTACAACGGATGCGTTTCTTGTGACGGTTATAGTAACTGAAGTCAACGCATTTAAACCTGCATTACGTAATGTAACGGTAAGCGGTATAGTCGGGTCGCAAGTACCAAAATTATTTATCGGGTTAACTATCGCGGCTATACCTGCATTATTATTTACCAATATCGGCGGCTGGCCACCGTCGGATGTAGTAAGGCTTGACATAAAAGTAAGTAATGCCTGCTCGGCTCTTTTATTTTGTCCGTTGGTAAATAAACTCATGCAGGCGTCATCAGTATAATCCATATAATTCTGATACATTTTTCCGGGCGGATTGGGTGACTCTGTACAGCCTGCTGATTGATTACCGGTAGGACAACCATCTGTTAAAGCATCTTGCTTCGGTGTATCATCAAGTGCCGGTGTTCCGGGAAAGTCATCACCGCAGGTCTGGTCTCCGGTAATATGCCTGAGCCAAAAAAAGTGGCCTGCCTCATGTACCAGTGTACGTCCCCGGTTAAACGGTGCTAATGATCCGCCGGGCAGGGTAGATGCGTTAACAACAATGCCTTGTTGATTTATATTTTCGCCATCATGTTCAGGTGTACCAATAGGGTAACTGGAATAGCCCAAAAGATCAGCTCTTGTAAAATTACCTACCCATATATTAAAATATTTTGTCGGGTCCCAAGCATCAACGCCACCCAATATGGCAGATTTTATGGGGTCGTTATCAGAAGGGCCCGGGGATTGCGTAGCAGATGTTACCCTGTGTATGCCGTTGGTAGTTTCATCATCGGGTGTGCGCTGCGCCATTACAAATTGAATAGTTGAGTGACCCCGTAGCGGCTCCCAAACTGCCGGTATATTAGTACTGTCGGGGTTAAAACCCGAAAAGTCCCTGTTTAAAACATTGAACTGATTCATGATCATAGCATCAGTAACAAATATTTGATTTGATAATACCACATGAAATACAACCGGGATAGTATAAGTAGCAGTTGTTCTGTTAGGGTTGTTGACCCGTTGTTGTTCTATAAAACGATTTACCGCCGCTGCCAATTGCTTTTCACTTTCCGTGTACTTTTGTTTAAACCCCGGGGAATTTTTCATCATCATGTTTTCCCACTCGACGGTGCCGCATCGTTGTATAGTATTACTTTGAGTTGACTGTTTTTTTTGGGCATACAGTCCTGTACCGAAGCATAAAATACTGAGTACGGCTAAGGCTTGCAGAAGATTTTTTTTCACAGGCGTCTTTTTTTGTTTGGTTGTTAACATAAGGCGATAAAAATTAAATACAAAATACTGAATTTGGCTGTAAACAAAGTGCTAAATGCAACGATATTTTAAAAAGTGAATAAGAAAGTAACGCAGAATTGGTGTTTTTAGTTGCCGGGAGATGATTTACTCCCTGCCTTAATAACAGTATAAATAGTTGAAAGTTTAACCCGGTAATATAAAAACTTTTATCTTTCCCGATAGAATTTTAAAAATGAGTGAGACCCGGTTCTCACTATTTTATAAAAAACCGGTTCGGGAATTAATAACGCTTCCCGTTGAAAATAAAAATGACACAATAATGAATCTTAAATCAAGACTAACCGTACTCAGTTTCCTTGAATTTTTTGTTTGGGGAGCATGGCTTATTTCTTTGGGTGGATATATGTTCGCCAACTTCAATAATCCTGTCGATCAGGAATTAGGTTCGAAAGTAGGGAATACCTATGGTACGATGGGATGGGCTTCATTGTTTATGCCTGCACTCATGGGTATATTGGCGGATAAATATATACGGGCCGAGATTGTATTGGGGATTTGTCATATACTGGGAGGAGCGGGGCTTTACTATGCAAGTACTGTAAGCAATGCCAATGATATGTATTGGGCCATTTTTATGGTAAGTTGTTTTTATATGCCCACTATTGGTTTAAGCAATTCTGTTTCTTATACTTTATTAAGTAAAAATAATTTTGATGTACAAAAATCTTTTGCTCCTATCAGGGTATGGGGCACAGTTGGTTTTATTGTGGCGGAATGGGCGGTTGATTTATTGGGATGGACACAAAATAACGGGCAGTTTTATTTCGCTGCTGCTGCCGGCATATGTACGGGTTTGTATTGCTTCACATTGCCGCGCATTGCAATCAGCACATCAGTTGAAAAAAAATCATTTGCCACACGTTTGGGTTTGGATGCTTTTCAGTTGTTTAAAAGCCCTATGATGCTGAAGTTTTTTTTGTTTGCCATGTTCTTAGGTGCTGCCTTGCAAATAACCAATATGTTTGGCAATCCTTTCCTCGGCGATTTTGGAAAAATACCTGAGTACGCCGACAGCTTTGCTGTAAAGCACAGCAATATATTAATATCACTATCTCAAATTTCTGAAACACTATTCATTTTGGCCATACCTTTTTTCTTAAAACGATTTGGTATAAAACAAGTAATGCTCATCAGCATGATTGCTTGGGTATTGCGGTTTGGTTTATTCGGTATCGGTAATCCGGGCTCAGGATTGTCCTTACTTATTTTGTCTATGATTGTATACGGTATGGCATTCGATTTCTTTAATATTTCAGGTTCATTGTTTGTTGACCGCGAAGCTAAACCGGGCATCCGTGCCAGTGCGCAGGGATTATTTATGTTGATGACAAATGGATTGGGCGCCATTCTTGGCGGCATCTTTGCCGGTAAAATTGTTGACTACTTTACCGATGCGGCAGGTACAAAAAACTGGCAAAATATCTGGTTCACGTTTGCAGGTTATGCATTGGTAATTGCAGTATTATTTCTGGTAGCATTTAAATACAAACATAATCCGAAGGAAGTGGTTGAAGTGAAGCATTAGGGAGAAAATTATGGGGGCTGCGACAGTACTAACAGCTGCGTAAAATTATCAATTAATTGATGACCTGTATTAGTTGCGAAGTTTTTTTATAAATGCATCGGTTGGAACGGTTTCGATATAATTTGCTTCTTCCATCAGCTTACCAAGAACAATATCTTCTTTGTCATCATCAGTTAAGACACGACTTTTAAATTTATTCTTTTTAAGAAATTCTTCTATCAATTTTAATTCTGCAGCGGTCGAGGCTTGTACTACTATGGTTTCCATATTTAAACTGTTTAAGCAAATTTAATTCTTTTAAAACAAATCAATATTTCTCCTTTTCAAAGAAGATTGCAGGAATAGACAAGTAGTTTAAGCAATCTTTTTAATCAAAGCTAAGGTACAAATCCTCTTTCGCTAAAGCTACAGAGGGTAAAGAAAAAAACCCGCTCTCACGAACGGGGTTTCAATTTTATAAAAGCAAAAACTTAAATATGCGCTTCAATTTTCTTTACAAAGTTTCCTTTGGGTTGTGCGCCTACCAATTTATCTACCACTTCGCCGTTTTTAATAAACAAAATAGCGGGTATACTTGTAATGCCGTAGTTCATGCTGATGCTCGGATTATTGTCAACATTTACTTTACCGATATTTACTTTGCCGTCGTATTCTTTGCTCAGTTCTTCAATAACCGGGCCGATAGCACGACAGGGGCCGCACCATTCCGCCCAAAAATCTACTACTGTTAATTTATCCGATGCTATTACTTCGCTTTGGAAATTTACATCTGTATACTCTTTTGCCATAGTTTGTTATTTGCCCCCGATCTGCCAAAGGCGTAGCGAGGAGTTGTTTTATAATTTGTTTTATTTCTTTAGGGAAGGCAAATTTAAGACCGTTTAGGTTAGCATGAATCTATGTCGTGGATATGTGTAAAACTTGTCAGCCGGGTTTGTCGGTTTACTGACAGAGCTGCGAGAAAGGCAGTTTTAAGTTCTGAGCGGCAACTTCCAGGCTCGAAGGCTAAAACCTGACTTGATAGCAGTTTTGCTTTTAACTTTTTATTTTTGACTTTTAACTTCGGAACCTACGTCGTAACTACCTGCACCTCCAGCTCCGGTTTACTTTCCAAAAACTCCGTCATTTCATCATTCATTTCAAAACCTTTCTCCAATGTCATCAGGCTGATTTTGAGTTTTTCCTTCGGTTCGCTTACAATAAATCTCAGGCCTGCTTTGCCCGGGTTTGTTTTTATATTTTTTTCAAAAAAACTAACTACATCCGGCGTCAGGTCTTTTGGGTGAATATCTATCAGCAGTTGTTTTGTTAAATTCCTTTTCAGATTTTCTACCATGGTAATACCGGTTACTTTAAATTCAAATTCCGATTTATTATACCGTTGCTTAAAATACCCGGTGATGAAAACCGTGCTTCCTAATTGCAAAAAGTTATTATACTTCACATAGTCATCACTCCACAAAAGTATTTCGCTGCGACCGCTGTAATCTTCTATGGCAAAAATACCAAACTTATTTCCCTGCCTGGAAACACGATGCTGCGCATCGGCTACCAATCCTATTAATCTAAATGGTCTGCCGGGATTGGCTTGCGTATGTATAATGTCCTTGTATTCGTTGAACTCAAAAATTTTTGTGATGCCGTAATGTTTCATCTCAAACTTATGATGATCTAACGGGTGGCCGCTTAAAAATATGCCCGTTACTTCTTTTTCATGATCTAATTGTGTTATTAACGGCCACGGCGGGCAATCGGGTAATTTGGGAGGCTGTATATCCAGTACGGATGGTAAATCACCAAACAATGTATTGGTTGTATTAGCCGTACTTGTTTGAAAAGCCTGGCCGAAACGAATAATTTTTTCAAGACCGTTCGCATTATCACCTTCGGGCACAAAGAAATATTTTGCCCTGTGATGTTCCGGGAAACAATCAAAAGCGCCTGCATGCGCCAGGCTTTCTAATGTTTTTTTATTTACCGTACGTTGGTTTATTCTTTTTATAAAATCGAATACATCGGTAAACCAACCTTTCTTTCCTCTCTCTTCAATAATGCTTTCTACCGCAGCTTCACCAACACCTTTGAGGCCGCCCAAACCAAAACGAATTTCACCGGCTTTGTTTACTGCGAAGCCTTTCAGCGATTCATTAATATCGGGCCCCAATACTTTTATACCCATACGTTTACACTCTTCCATAAAGAAGGTGATCTTTTCTATGCTGCCGGCATTGTTCAATACTGCCGACATATACTCAGCAGGGTAGTGGGCTTTTAAGTATGCAGTTTGATAGGCCACATAAGCATAGCAAGTGGAGTGTGATTTATTAAATGCATATTGTGCAAAGGCTTCCCAGTCTGTCCATATTTTTTCTAATCTTTCTCTCGGGTATAAGTTTTTGGTGGCGCCTTCTATAAACTGAGCCTTCATTTTATCCAGCACCGATTTTTGTTTTTTACCCATCGCTTTACGCAACACATCAGCATCACCTTTACTGAAGTTGGCAAGCTTTTGCGCCAGCAACATTACCTGCTCCTGGTATACGGTAATGCCATAAGTTTCTTTCAGTATTTCTTCCATCTCCGGCAAATCGTAAGTAATGGATTCGCGGCCGTGTTTGCGGTCAACATAGTTTGGTATGTAAGCCATTGGCCCGGGGCGATACAAGGCGTTCATGGCAATAAGGTCTTCAATCTTATCCGCTTTTAATTCACGTAAATATTTTTGCATACCCGCACTCTCAAACTGAAACGTACCTATCGTATCGCCACGTTGATACAGTTGAAATGTTGTTTCATCATTTAACGGAATGGTATCGATATCAATTTCTACCCCGTGAATTTGTTTTATTAATACCAATGCATTTTTTAAAATGGTTAATGTCTTTAATCCGAGAAAGTCCATTTTAATAACACCCGCATCTTCAATTACGCTGCCTTCAATTTGTGTCACCCACAAGGTGGATTCTTTAGAAGTAGCAACGGGGATGAGATCCGTTAAATCCTGCGGCGCAATGATGATGCCCGCCGCATGAATACCGGTATTTCGAACGGAGCCTTCCAATCTTTCCGCTTCATGCAATATGGTGCTTTCAATGCCGGTGCTGTTATAAATTACTCTGAGTTTTTTTGCATTGTCTATATCATCCGCACCCAGGCCGTCCTTTTCTTCCAACGAATTTTCGCCTTCCTTTGCAGTAAGCGGTGCATGCAGCATTCTTTTTAATTTAGTTCCCGGTCTATCAGAAACCAATTTTGATAAAGCCCTGCTTTCGGCCAACGGTAAATCCATTACACGGGCCACATCGGCAATACTTGATTTAGCAGCCATCGTACCATAGGTAATAATTTGCGCTACCTGGTTCTGCCCGTATTTCTGTACTACATAGTCAATTACTTTTTGTCTTCCTTCATCATCAAAGTCGGTATCTATATCCGGCATCGACTTGCGATCGGGATTTAAAAATCGTTCGAAAAGTAAATTGTATTTTATCGGATCAATATTGGTAATACCTATACAATATGCCACCACACTTCCTGCTGCTGAACCGCGGCCGGGGCCTACAAATACACCTATGTCGCGACCGGCTTGTATAAAATCGCTTACAATTAAAAAATAACCGGCGAACCCCATTGTTTTTACGGTAAATAATTCAAAATCTATCCGCTCACGAATTTCTTCCGTTATTTCACTGTACCTTTTTTTAGCGCCTTCGTAAGTAATATGTTTTAAATATTCCCATTGGTTCAGCGTGGTATCGGCATGCACTTGAAATTCTTTCGGAACCGGGAAATTGGGAAGAAGGATATCTCTCTTAAGATTTAATAAATCTACTTTATCAACTATCTCATTCGTGTTATCAATGGCTTCAGGTAAATCACTGAACGTTTTACTCATTTCCTCCGTTTTCTTAAAATAAAACTGGTCGTTGGGAAATGCGAAGCGTTTATCTTTTACATTAATGTCATCATCATTAAAATCACGCAGGGCGGGAGTGGCTAATTTTTCGCCGGTATTTATACAAAGCAAAATATCATGCGCATTAAAATCACTTTGGTCTACATAGTGCGAATCATTGCTGGCTATTATTTTTACACCGTACTTGCGTGCAAAGTTTACCAATACTTCATTTACTTTATTCTGTTCGCCCATACCGTGGCGTTGCAGCTCTACATAATAATCATCGCCAAATAAATCGAGCCACCATTTAAATTCTTTTTCAGCTTCCGCTTCTCCTTTTTTTAAAATGAGTTGCGGTACCATGGCGCCCAGGCAGCAAGTGGTAGCTATCAATCCTTCGTGGTATTTTACAACCAGGTCCTTATCAATACGCGGATACTTGCTGTACATCCCCTCTATAAAGCCAAGTGATGTAAGCTTTACTAAGTTTCGGTATCCCTGTTCGTTTTTAGCTAATAAAATTTGGTGATGACGAACATCTTTATCGTCCTTGCTGAATGTTTTACGACTGCGGTCGGCGGCTAAGTAAAATTCGCAACCTACAATGGGTTTTACTTTTACTTTCCCGTTTTCATCTTTGTGTTTGTAGGCTTCCGATACAAATTCAAATACGCCGAACATATTGCCATGGTCGCTGATGGCGAGAGCCGGCATATTATCGTCAATGGCTTTTTTATAGAGCTTTTGAATGGAAGCGGCGCCATCTAACAAAGAGAATTGTGTATGTACGTGTAAATGAGAAAATTTCATATTATGCAAACTGAAGCTTCGTGCTTTCAGCTTTTATTTTTTTGTAAAGGTATAAATATTAATAGTGCCCTTGGTGTAGGCGCAAACCCATGCTTCTAATTTGTTATCATCTTCATAAATATCCACACCCACCGGGCTGCCTTTGCATTCCAGCGAATACAGCTTTTCAAAACGATCGTCATGAATTTTAAATACATCTATTGAATTACCGCTGTAGCAGGTGGCAAATAAAAATTTATGATTCTTAGATAAAATAATTGTTCGGGGCTGCGCTTTTGTTTTGGTGCTAAATAGTGTCTTGCCTGTAGCCGCATCAATACAGGCTACGGTAGCCAATTTATTATACGAAACAAAAAGGCGATGCTTATTATCCATTACTACATGTCGCGGATTGGAAGCGACTTGTATTGAAGCAGAATCTTTTTCCCATGTTTTATTATCAATCACCGTTAATTCGCTGCCGCCCATTTGCGCTACGTAGGATTTGCCGCTGCTGTCATCAACAGCTATTCCCCTCGGAATAGTAGTTACCGGAATATCTTTAATTAGTTTTCCATAAGGGTATTTTTCTTCATTTACACTTAAAACACTTATGCTTTCGGAGTGCCAGTTACTTACTAAAACGTTTTTACTGTCGGCGGTACGTGAAATTATTTTTGGCGTGGAGCCTGTTTTTATTAACGGTACACGAAAAGAATCTTTATTACCCGTGGCCTTATCAATTAAATAAATAAGTTTTGTATTTTCTATGGCAGTTTGTTTTTTATGTTCCTGTATGCTGTCAATAAAAATGGGTACAATACCGCCTGCGTTGTGTAATGAAATCCATAATATTTTATCATTATTGGTAAAGCAGGCTTCTACGGGTTTTTCCTCAAAGGAGGCAATAGGTTTGTCCAGTGCATAATTCCAGCCGGTGCCTTTGGTAGGTTTAAATTTAAACTCCCTAATAATCTTCCTGGTAGGTTGGTTGAACTCATATACACTCATTCCTTCCAGGTTCATGGCATATAGCCGGGTGCTGTTTGTGTTAAAAAGTACTGATTTTGTACCCGATGACGCCGCCAGTTTTTCTACTTTTAAAAAGACAAGGTTATCATAATCTTTCAGCTTTTTAGGCTTAATTGAGTCGGATGGGGGTAAAATAAAGGGTTTAGGAACAGAATCGGTACGATTTTCTATTATACGTATCGGCTTGCTCTCACCCGACCCGCTAAAGCAGCTTAGTGTAATGAAACTGAGGAAGATAGATGATATTACGGGTTGCATGATGATATTTAATGAAGTGGTGGAAAGCAAATAAAAGAATAATATAATAGATTACCGGAAAATTCGTTTAGATAATATCCACAGGCAAAGATTTTTTGGGTTAGTTTTGCCCCTTTTAAATCCTGCCTCTAAAAGTTATCCTAAAATAAAGACCATATGATTAAAAACATATTAGTAGCGGCGGTTTTAGTTTTTTTACTTGGCAGTTGCAACACGTTTAAGCCCTTGACTCTAATGGCCAATAAACAGGCCAAAGTGCCTGTGCAAAAGAATAATGAAATCAAGTTTATTGACGAGATTTCAGTTGTTCCCCAGTCTTCTGTTACATCCGTAAGTTCCGGCAATAATGACCCAATTATAGAATCGGAAGAAAATATGACCGGTCAAGTGTTGGAGTCGGTTGAAAAACCTAATCCTGTTTTTGCTGATTATACTTCTTCAGCCTCTATTGAGAAAGCAAACGCTATACAGTTCAAATATTCCGTTTTATTAAACACTGAAGTTGAAAAGGTGAAGAACATTACAACCTTTCAATACATTGATGGTTGGTTGGGTACCCGCTATTGCATGGGCGGTACCACCAAGCGTTGTATTGATTGCTCTGCTTTTACACAATCTTTTTATTCCGCTTTATATAATACTACCATTCCGCGTACGGCCCGCAACCAATATTCGGCAGCGCACCGAGTTTCGAAAAACGAGTTGCAGGAAGGCGATTTGCTTTTCTTCAATACCCGCGGCGGCATATCACATGTAGGTGTTTATTTGCAAAACAATAAATTTGTTCATGCTACCAGCTCCAAAGGCATTATGATCAGCGATTTGTCTGATTCATATTGGTCGAAGCGTTATGTGTCTGCCGGTAAATTACCAAAGGATGGCATGGCGGCAAGCCGGTAGTTCATCATAATAAAGTTCATCACCAGTAAATTTTAAATAGGGAAACCTTTCCGGTTACCTCTATACATAGCTTATTTAAACTATACAATTTCTCCACTACAATTTTTACGGAAACTATTTCATTAAAACTACCCTTTAGGGTAAGTAATCATTAGTTTAAATGCGGCAATTTTAAACCGGCAATAAACTTAAGCAGAAGAATGCGTAAATTACTGTAATGAAGCGGCTCTTTTTCCAGGTTATTCAACTCTGTATACTTGCACAACTGACGGCACAGGATGGCAGAGAATTGTCAGCTGTAAAGAAAAAAATTACCGGTGACAGTTTATTATCTATCAGTCAACTGATTTTGAAAGCGAAGGAAGTTGGTGAAAAAGATACTTCAGCGGCAGATAAAATTTTTAGAAAGGCCATAGCTAAAGCGATAAAAGCCGGTGATGAATACAATGCGGGTAAAGGCTATGCTGAAATGGGAGACATGTACTTCCTTCATAAAAATCATAATAAATCTTTCGGCGCTTTTTTTAATGCAAAAGAATATTTTGTAAAAAGCGGTTCACAAAAAGAAATAGCTGTTACAAATTTCAAACTGGGCAGACAACAATATTACCGTGGTAATTATAAAATCTCTTCGGGGCATCTTAGTTTTGCCATGCAATTGGCAAAACAACAAAAACTGAAAAATCTTGAGTCGGATATACTGGAATATATGGGTATTCTGTACCATGTAATGCCCGTACCCGAATACCAAAGCAGCGGCCTTTTAAAAAAATCATTAGAAATCAAACAACAACTTAAAGATCAAAATGGCGAGTTGCATATTCTTGAAAAGTTAGCCGGCGTTTATTATGATCAAAAAAAATTTGACAGTTCTCTCAACTACAGCAATTCTGCAGTGGCTCTTGCAGAAAAGCTCAACTTGCAGTATGCTGCGAACCTTTCACGATTAGATCAAATACCCGCACTGTTGCGCCTGGATAAATATACCGAAGCAAAAGAAAAACTTTTCTTTGTAAAAACAAATAAGTTCGATTCGGCAGATTTAAATATAAATATCAGGTATTATACACAGGCCGGAAATTATTATGTGGCCTTGAGTGATACGACAGTAGCTGCAAAAAAATACGATACCGCCCTTCATATCGCACATGTTTCAGGGTTTCCTGAATTGTCTGCTTTGGTTTATCGTCATATGGCCGGCGCTTATTATTACAGCAACAATTTTAAAAAAGCCTATGAGTATCAATTGGAATACGGCGATAAAATGGCGGGTCTTTATTCAAACGAAAATTTTAAGCCGGTTAAAGAATTGGAATTGATTCTGAAAGCAAACAGTACCGAGGATGAAGTAAAATATTTGAGCATTCAGAATGAAATAAAAGAAGTTCGTTTAAAGAATGAAAAAATTCTGCGATCAGTTCTCCTGGTAAGCGCCGGCGGATTCCTTTTATCCGCCGGCGTCATTTTCTTTTTGTACCGAAAGCAAAAAAGAAAAAGTGATATTATTGAAAAACAGGATGCCGATCTGCAAACACTGATGAAAGAAATTCATCACCGTGTAAAGAATAACCTGCAGGTTATTTCGAGCCTGCTCGATTTACAATCGCATACCATCGGACATAAGCAAGCATCCGAAGCGATCAAAGAAAGTCGTAACAGGGTGCAGGCGATGGCGCTTATTCATCAGCATCTTTACGGCGAAGGGAATATGAAGACAATAAAAATGGAAGATTATATTAACAGCTTAGTGCTGAGTCTTTTTTCATCGTATAATATAAAGAAAAATAAAATTGTACTGGAAACAAAAATAGATACCGTTTCAGCGGATGCGGAACCCGTAATTCTAATGGGGCTGGTGCTGAATGAATTGATCAGCAATGCGCTTAAATATGCATTTTGTAATAAAGAAACCGGTACTTTATCTATAACGCTGAAGCAAAATGAAAACAGCGATTATTTTCTTTTAGAGGTAAAGGATGACGGAGCAGGATTCCCGCCCGGCTTCAATATTTACCGAACGGAGTCATTTGGTTATAAATTGGTAAAAGCATTTGCGCATAAATTAAAAGCGAGGCTGGAAGTATTTAATGATAACGGCGCCTGCGTGCAATTGTATATCAGGAAATTTAAAATTACTTCATGAGCTGATTTTTTTGGATATGGAGAAAATACAAATATTAATTGTAGAAGATGAACCCGTCATTGCGGAGAATATCGCCTGGTATCTCAACAATCACGATTTCAACGTATGCGGCATTGCCTATGATGATGATGAGGCGATGATGTTTCTTGAAAACAGAACACCCGATGCGATGATATTGGATATAAACTTAGAAAGCGAAATGAACGGACTTGATATTGCCGCTTATGTAAATGATAATTGCCCGATACCTTTTGTTTTACTCACTTCTTATGCCGATAAAGAAACTATAGAACAGGCTAAAAAAGTAAAGCCTTGGGGTTATATTGTAAAACCGTTTAATGAAAACACCTTGCTGGCTTCGTTGGAAATGGCTATTTCTAATTTTGCACAAACGAGTAATCAAAACCGGCCTGAACCAAGATTGGAAAAAATAAACAAACATCTTTTCAATCATGTCACCGAACGGGAGTTTGATGTGCTGAAATTGATTTACGAAGGCAAAACAAATCAGCAAATTGCCGAAGAACTTTTTGTTTCGGTCAATACCGTCAAAAAACATATTAACAACGCATACCTGAAATTAGATGTAATTACAAGAACTACCGCCATTGCACGCCTGCGTGAGCTGATGGCGATATAAACCATCCCAATTTTAATACCACCGTCTTTTTTTAGTTGCCGGGTAATTTTTTACTTGCTTTCCTCTTCAATTTTTTCCGCCATATCCCCACTTTCGGGTATTTTATAAAAACTATCCTAAAGGGTAACCGCATCGGGTTTTATGTTCGGGAACTTTGACTTGTATCAGTCTATTAACTAGTAAAACTTATTACCATGAAACACATTAATCAATTTTTAAAATTCTCCTGTATAGTAATTTTTTGCGGAGGACTTATGCTTACCTGTCGCAAGAATGATAATCCACCACCGGATGATCCGCCTCCTGTAATTAAAGTTGATTCAATTAATGCCGACACTATTGCCAATCATCTTCAATTTAAGAATGCCAAAAAAATAAACGGAACGATTCCAAAAGGGCCGGCCGGCAGTTCATTGAAAATTTCCTTTGAAGACACACTTTACCTTGTGGATAAATGGAAACTCCCCATAGAATTTCTGCATGTGGATACAACGAAAAACGTGGCAGGCGTATATATACAAGTGCATGTAGGATCTACCGGGTCAACATTTTATTACGATGTTCCCGAAGTGCCTGATATTGCCACCAGCGATACAGTATCTATGATACTAGTGGGTATCGATCCTAAAGGCCTTGAAGATACTTCCGGAGTGCCTCCCGCAGGAGGAGCGCCCCCTTTTGAAATCACTTTTGTTCCCCATGATCCAAATGGCTTGCCGCTGGGTGAGGTTACTGTGCCTGTTGATATTTTGACACCAAATGTAAATATCAATGGTGAATGTGGACTTATTACAAAACCGGGAGAATATTGGAATTGGAGCATGTCTTTTACACCAGATCCCAATAATCCAACGGGGACAGATATTTTTTTTAACAGCCCCAACAAGTTGTGGGGGCTAATCGGTCAATTAATTCAGGGTTGTTGTACTGATGGGATTTCCGCTTACACTGCTAATTGTCTTGAGAAGAACAAACGGAAGTTGAATTTCCAAACTTTTTTTAACTGGCCCAATGAGATTTATAAATTCTTTGAAGATGGTACTTATGCGGGACTGTCAGAATTCATCTCGGCTGACCCCGATCCGCAGGCAAGTAATTTTTGCGGAACCGGTTCAGGTAAAGTAAAGGAAGATTTCGATCGCTACTTCCTGGAAGGCACATGGACGATTAGCTCGTCTATGTTCCTTACTAATATAGGAACTTCAACGCCGCAAGGCGGTAGTCTTGCCGCAAGACCATTGGGTAAAATAGAACTTGTATCCTGTCGTCTCCTTATAATAGTTGAACCGAGTAGAGAAGTGCCCGGTAGAGATTTAGTAAAATTTTATACCCGACAAAATTCAAGTTCACCCGAATGGTATCCTTTGTAAACTGATAAAGGACTAATCGAGTAATGCTGAGATGAAAAAAAAATAATTGCGCTAAGGTGTATGGTTAAATAATCCGCCCTATGATTTCAATTTCTCTTATGATTAAGGCTCTTTTATGTTAGTAGTTCTTTTAAAACAAAAACAATCGATTTATGAAAAATAATAAACTCATTATTCTGCTGATATTATTATGCCTGCATGAAATAATATATGCGCAGCAAAATGTTGGTATCGGCACCAATACACCCAATGCAAGCGCATTGCTTGATATAAGAAGCAGTAACAAAGGAATACTTGTTCCAAGAGTTAACCTTGTATCCGAAACAGATGAGGTTACTATTATTAATCCGGCAACCTCTTTATTAATTTACAATACCAATGCAGCGATTACAGATGGGGAAGGTTATTATTTCTGGAATGGAACAAAGTGGAGCAAATTTGCCACCCGTAGCAATCTCGCCAATCTTGCGTGGGGTATTACAGGAAACACCGGAACAAACGCTGTTACCGATTTTATCGGCACCATTGATGACAAGCCGTTGGTATTTAAAACCAACAATATTGAATCCGGCAGGATAGATGCCATACCAAACAATGTTTTTTTTGGAAGAGGTGCCGGTAAATTAACCACAGGTGTCAATAATAGTTTTTTTGGACATCAATCGGGCAGTACAAATGTTTCGGGAGTCGAGAATACCGCCATGGGATCATTTGCACTTGAGTCTAACACTACCGGTAATACTAACACAGCTATAGGATTAAGCGCCCTTCGATTTAATATTACCGGAAGTTTTAACACGGCTGTAGGCTCAAGGGCTTTATTTGCCAATGAAACGGGCAGCAGAAATGTTGGTATTGGAAGGCATAGCCTGCAGTCGGGTACTGATGTAACGGATTGTATTGCTATTGGCCACGATGCCCTTTCGTCGCTGGTTCACGGTTCAGGTATAATAGCCATTGGATCGGGGGCTTTACAAAATGCAAACAACATATTGACCGGTATTTCCAAAACAATTGGCATCGGAAAAAATGTTTTAATGAATAATTTTGGGCCGGAAAATATTGCTCTTGGAGACGAAGCGTTAAAAGCCAATATCACTGGAGGTTTCAATACATCTGTTGGTAATTCTTCCCTTACGAGGAATGTATCCGGCGAGCTTAATACTGCATTGGGAAATGCTTCTCTCAACGATAACTCATCCGGTTCAAAAAATACCGCAATAGGGGCGGCGGCATTGTCGGAAAATACAGGCGGCGACAATAACACAGCCGTCGGAAACCGGTCATTATTCTTCAATACTTCGGGATCAAATAATACGGCAATAGGGGCGGAAGCATCCCCTGCCATCGGGTTTAGCGATCTTACAAACGCCACCATGATTGGATACCAGGCCACGGCAACTGCATCCAATACCATGGTGTTTGGCAGCATACATGTTGATCAATGGGCATTTGGATTATCCGCCACTGATCCGACCTATGCGATACAAGTTGGTAGTACTGTTAACAATGGCAACGGCGCTTTTCTTACAAAAGGCGGTACGTGGACCAATGCTTCTGACGTAAATAAAAAAGAAGATTTCACAGACTTAAACGCAACTGATTTACTGCAAAAAATTTCCCACCTAACTATTCAGCGCTGGAAATATAAAGGCAGCAATGAATATCATATTGGCCCCACTGCTCAGGATTTTTATAAACTGTTTGGTTTGGGTGTAAATGATAAAGGCATCAGCACCGTTGACCCTGCCGGTATAGCGCTGGCAGCTATACAGGAGCAGCAAAAAATAATTGATAAACAAAACGAACAGATACTGCAATTACAAAAAAGAGTGGAGATGTTGGAGAAAAAATAATAGTAACTAAAAAAGTAATCAAATTTATTAACCGGCAATCAAATCTTATAACATGAAAACAATATTTTTCTTTGCGTTGATGACACTTGCTGTTGCAGCGTTAAGTATATCTTGTAAAAATAAAAATGATGAAATCCCCGTAAAACCTTTTACCACCGGTAAAAATCGTTTCACAACTACTGTAGACGGAGCCACAAGAGAGTACTATGTCCATGTGCCGGCGGGCTACAATGCCACAGCTGCATTTCCGGTTGTTTTTATGTTGCATGGTTCCGGTGGCAACGGCGAAAAATTTTATAATATCTCCGGCTGGAAAGAACTGGGCGAAACGGATAACATTTTTACCGTGTTTCCTTCCTCGTTTCAATATCCTTGTGTTTTTGATGACGGAATACAAAAACCCAATGCGGAAAAATGGAGCAGCTACGATTTAGAACTTTGCGGAGGCGGGAATCCGAAGAATGATGTAAAATTTCTATCGCAGGTTATTGATGAACTAAAACAAAAGTATGCTGTGGATGAAAAGAGAATTTATATTGTCGGGTTTTCCAATGGCGGAGAAATGGCATCAAGAACCGCTATTGAACTATCAGGTAAAATAGCCGCTGTAGTGGCTTGTGCAGGCGCTTTGCCTGTTGATACAAGTTTTACACCTGTAAGAAAACTGCCTGTATTATTACAAGTCGGTAATGCTGATGATAAGCTTTTGGCGAGACTCGGTACGCCAAATCCGCTGCCGATGGATTTTGTTCAATTGTTTGCTGATTTTCCTGCAGTGCAGGAAGTGGCGAATACATTCATAAATGCATTTGCACTTAATACTATTTATACAACCGGCGGCGATGCCTAATACTATTTTATATGCAGATTATACCGGCACTTCCGGAAAGCCCGAGAATGTGTTTCGCTTTATGCTGGTAAAAGGTCTTGGTCATAGTTACCCTAATGGAACCAATCATCCGATGAAAGGAGCCGAAGTACATTGGGCCCGGATGAAGAATTTCAAGCTGCCGTAAAAAATTATTATCTAAAAAAATACTATTATGGAACAGGAAAAATTAAACAGGGATATTTTTTTTAACAGGTTAAGAAAAAAAGAATACGCAAGACTTGATAAATCGGGTCATGTATATTTAGATTATACAGGCGGCAATATCCATCCGCAATCTTTGGCCGATAAGCATTACCGATTTTTGCAAAATGATATTTACGGAAACCCGCATTCCAACAACACTGCTTCGCTGTTGTCGGAAAAATTAGTAAACGAAGCGAGACAAAGAGTACTTGATTTTTTTAATGCGCATGATTATTATTGCGTATTTACACAAAATGCTTCCGGGGCATTGCAAATAGCAGGAGAATGTTATCCGTTTTCTTCCGAAAGTCATTTGTTGCTTACCGCCGATAATCATAATTCCGTTAATGGTATCAGGGAATATTGCCGGAATAAAGGAGGAAGCTATTCTTACAGCTCCATGAATTACGATGACCTTACCATCAATGAGCCTGAATTAAACAAACAACTTAAATCGCATTCCGATAAAAAAAATAAATTATTCGGTTACCCGGCTCAGTCCAATGCATCGGGTGTTCAGCATTCGCTTGCATGGATAACGAAAGCGCAGGAGCAGGGTTGGGATGTGCTGCTGGATGCCGCGGCTTTCGTTCCCGCTTCTAAGTTGGATTTGTCAGTGGTACAGCCCTGATTTCGTAGCTGTTTCCTTTTATAAAATGTTTGGATATCCCACCGGTATTGGGTGCCTGCTGATTAAAAAAACTAAATTTAATAAACTGAAAAAGCGATCGTTTGCGGGAGGTACTGTTTCTTTATCGGCGGTAAACTACAGCGGTCATTTTTTAAAACCCGATCATGAAAGATTTGAAAATGGAACTGTTAATTACCTAAACATTCCGGCTATTACAACCGGCCTCAATTTTATAACAGCCGCGGGAATTGATAATATCAACAATCGCATAAAAGACCTTAGCCGGTTATTTCTTACCAACTTACCAAAGTTGCTGCACGACACCGGCATGCCGGTGATAAAACTATACGGGCCGGCAAATACAGCAAACAGGGGCGGTACATTTTTAATTAATTTTTTTGATGCAGATGAGCTGGTTTATCCATTACAGCATGTTGAAAAATTAGCCGCAGAAAATAAAATATCACTAAGAACCGGTTGTTTTTGTAACCCCGGTATCGATGAATTGAATAATTGGATATCGGCCGAAGAGTTGAAAAAGTTTTTTAGGGAAAGAGAATACGGCGATTACGATGATATGATAGAATTTACTGGGAAGATGCGGGGCGCTGTACGCATTTCTTTTGGCTTGGCCACCACAACAACTGATATAGTAAAGTTTATGCATTTTGCAAAAAGTCTCCTGAACAAATCTATTTCGGAAGCAGGCTTAAGGGTGTTGGATTGCAGTATGCCGGTACCCTTTGGTTAAATGGTGATGATGAGAAACCTGCACCGGCCGGGGGGATGCGCCGGTGCAATTTTTATTTAGCATAAAATTGGTGGTGCGATTAAATTTTTAAGACTTCTTAATGCCCAATCTTTTCTTTACCGTTTCAAATACAGGTAAAATATCAGGACTTAATTTTAATGTTAGTACGCCGGTAATAAACAGTGCCGCAAACAATGTACTCCGGATAACCATCCATACAAACCCCTGTTGGTTATTAAATAATAAATAACAAATACCGAAACATGCAACTGCCAGTAAAAGGATGTAAGCGGTTTTCAAACTAAAGGGCTGCAATTGAAATTTTTTATATAAATACCAATACCGTATAGCATTATAAATACTGAATGAAATAAGATTGGCGATAGCGGGTCCGGTAACACCCAATCTTTTTGTAAGCAAATAATTTAACGGTAAGGTCAGGAGTAAAAGAATAATGCCTGTAATAAAATCGAATCGCCATTTGGTAGAGGTGGCAATGATTTGTCCGCTTACACCCGTACCCATATCTACAATACGCATTAAACCGATATAAAAAAATACTGTAGCGGCTGCCAAATAATCTTTGTTTAAATGAAAAGTGAAGACACCGTCTTTAAAATTGAGCCAGATAAGTGCGAAAATAGCTGCTGAGAAAATTAAAAGATTGATAGAGGATCGGCTGTATACACGACCGATTAATGCCATGTCTTTATCTTTCCAGGCTTTTGATAGAGGAGCGATGGAAGATGAAATGATAGCCCGTTGCGGCGCTTGTATCAGGCCTGCCATATTTTGCGCCAATGTATAAATAGCTGCCATGGCCAATCCGTCTTTCAGCACGGAGGCTATTACAATGGTATCGAAAACAGAAGACACCGTAAAAACCAATGTGCCTCCGTAAATAAAAGAGCAGAGCGTCAGTATTTTTTTGAAAAATTTTTTTGAAACAATGCTGATAGAAAATGCAAGATGAAAGGTTCCGTTTTTTATTAAGTAAATAATTAATGCGAGTGCTATACCCAAATAAGTGAAGGAGTAAATTTTTATAAACAGATCAAAATCTTTTACAATACCCAAAAGCCAGAGGATGATTAAAAAAGTAGTGAGCAGCCTGAATAAAACTTCACGTAAAAAGTTAGTAAATACTGATTTTTTTAATTGCCAGGCATACGCTTCGGTTATTGAAAATAAGGTGAGTCCCAAACCGAAAGGAAAAATCCAATAATAATAGCTGATGAGGGCAGGAGAGTTGGCGCCGTATTTTCGGATAACGATATCTTTTAATAATATGCCCGCTACTATTACTAAGCAATACCCGATTAAGGAAACCAGCAATGCGATGGAAAGAATATCATTCTTTTTCTTGGGTAAGTTATCGTTGTAATAAGGGTAGAATTTATAAATATAAGCCGTCATACCCAATTGCGAAGCCGCGAAAAAAACATTGGCGATGGCGATAAAAATTCCGGTAAGACCATATTCTTCTTTTGTAAAACCGCCTTCGCGGGTAAAAAGATAGGTATTTAGCAAGCCGAAAAAAAAGCCGATATATACTACGATTGATGATAAAATACTTTGCTTGCGTATGGAACTCATTCAGGGATTGTTGTGTTTAGGTGTATGTTGTATATAAAGTAATTTAAGTATCAAAAGTAAATAAAGTATATTATCTAATACTATTTGGTTAATTAATAATTTGAGGTGATAGGTAAAAGAATAGGCCGGAAATGAATGAACCGCGACTTGTTCCGGTAAATGAGTAGATAGTTATTTATTCTTCCGGTAATAATGAAAACAGGTTGTTTACAAGGGTTTTTTGTCCTTCTTTAAAAATATTAATACAATGAAAATTTATCAGAACACCTTTTGGCTTCCCTAACATTTGCATGTAAGAAAGCAAAATTGCATCATGTATTGGCAATAACCCCTCTTGTGCTTTCAATTCTACACAAAGGATATCCTCCACCAAAACATCTAATCTCAATTCCGTATCAAGTTCCAGCCCCTTGTAATTCAAAGGCACCCATATTTGATTCTTAAATCCTATTCCACGTAATGCAAGTTCTCTCAAAAAACATTTTTCATAAACACTTTCTAACAAACCTGGCCCAAGAATTTTATGCACTTCTATTGCACACCCAATAACTTTATAGGTAAGTTCGTTTAAATATTTTTTTGTTACCTGCATATAATTAAATTTAGTTTGAACCACATAGGCACATAGAAACATAGGGTTTCACATAGTATTGCATTCATATTAAACCCTATGTGTGTATTTCTAATGTGTACTATGTGCCTATGTGGTTCAAAATGAAAACCAACCAAAATCCATTGGATAGTATGATTACTGATAGGGTACTTCAATCCATCACAGATAGCCCTAATCCCCTTCTATTAAAATAATGCATCTAAACAGGTATTCAGGAGATGATGGTTCGCAAATTTTCAACTGAGTATCCTACAGCCGGCACTTCAAATTATTAATTAGCCTACTATTTTAGAAGAACGAGCTTGTTCAATTAAAGTCTGTCCTTATCAACTTTATATACCTTTTATACTTTCTACACCTACTTCACTCTCCTTACCTCAATATAAAAATTATCATCAGGTGATATCCCGTTTTTAACAGCGCCGGTGCCTGGCATTTTTTTCCATTTAGCCGACGGCGTAATCCAGTGATTTAATTTGGCCAATTTTACCGGCATATCAAATCCGTCTACTGCATTATTCCACCTGTATTCTACTGCTTTGCCGGTAAGACGGTATTCCAATACCGGAATTTTTACCGTACGCAAATATTGGTCAAAGATTTTTGAAAAATTTCTGCCGGCTTTTTTAGATATATATTCTTCTACCTGTTTGCTTGTTACGGTTTGGTGATAGAAATCTTTATTCAATCCGCGTAATATCTGCCTGAACAATGAATCATTATTTATTACCTGCCTGATTGTGTGTAAGAGATTAGCGCCTTTATTATACATATCGCCGCTGCCTTCGCGGTTTACACCATAGGGGCCAATCAGGGGTTTGTCATTATTAATATTTTCTCTTATTCCCCTGCAGTATTCATTACCCGCCTCTTTACCAAAAAGTGATTGTGTATACAAAACCTCGGAATACATAGTAAAACCTTCGTGTACCCACATATCCGCAATATCGTTTGTAGAAATATTATTGGCGAACCATTCATGACCGCTCTCATGAATGATGATATAGTCCCATTTTTTTCCCCAACCCGTTCCTGATAAATCACTGCCGAGATAGCCATTCATATATTGATTGCCGTAAGCCGTAGCGCTTTGGTGTTCCATACCGAGGTGCGGCGATTCGACCAATTTAAATCCGTCTTTATAAAAAGGGTATGGGCCAAACCAATACTCAAAACTTTTGAGCATTGATTTTACCTGCTCAAATTGCTTTTTAGCTTTTTCTAAATTATAATCAAGCACCCAATAATCGCAGTCTAAATTTTTTTCCGTTTCACCGGTATAATTTTCATGCCATGTTACATACTTACCTATATAAGGAACGATATTGTAATTATTAATGGGACTTTCTACAGCCCAGGAATAAGAAGTGTTGCCATTACCCGCTTGTTTCTTTTCAAGCAACCTGCCGTTGGCAACAGCTACTAATGTATCGGGCACGGTAACCGTAAGCACGGCGCCTTTGTCAGGCTCATCACTTTGATGGTCTTTACAAGGATACCAAACACTTGCGCCTAACCCCTGGCAAGCTACACTCATCCACGGGTTGCCTTTTCTATCTTTTGTCCAAATCCAACCGCCGTCCCATGGCGGGTTTACTGCCTGCCTCGGTTTGCCGCTAAAATAAACGGTGAGACTGTACAATTGGCTCATGCCGCCGCCGGCCTTATTAAAATTTTGTTTTTCAAAATCAATAAAATAAACATTGCCTTCTCTTTTGTATGCGGTTATTTTTTTATTATCCAATAAAACACTGTCAATATTCATGGGAACCTGCAAATCGATCTGCATCATTTTATTACTGCCGGGTTTCGTTACATCAAAACTGATTTGATTGCGACCGGTAATGGCTTTGGTTTTATAATCGGGCTGCACATCAATTTTATAAACCATCACATCCCACCAATCGCGGCCCGGGCCTATGCTGCCGCGCAGTGTATCCTGTTTTGTAAGCGGCGCATCACTATGTAACGGCTGGCTTATACAGGAAAAAGGCAGATAAAAAAAAAGTGCGGAGAAAAAGGCGGCTAAACATTTTTGCATATAAATAGCTGTTGTTCGTTAATTTGAGTTATAAATTTAAGGGGTTTAATTTTTTATGACAGTTAAAATTTTCTTACACCGTTTTTTCATGTGTTTTAAAAGCATGACCGTATTGCTTTTAACTTTTACTTTTTACTTTTCTTTTTCCTCCTGTAGCGGCCGTCAATCTTCAGGAAATATATTTCATTATAATGAACAAACGGGTATCGCTTCGTTGGATCCGGCATTTGCCAAGAACCAATCCATAATGTGGGCCATACACCAGTTGTACAATACCTTGGTAGAAGTAGATAAGGATTTGCGCATCATACCTTCTTTGGCTAAAAGATGGGATGTGTCCCAAGACCGGCTTACCTATACTTTTTATTTGCGCAATGATGTATACTTTCATGATGATGCGGCATTTGCCGGAGGCAAAGGAAGAAAGATGACGGCTTATGATGTAGAATACAGTTTGAAAAGGATTCCTGATGCAAAGACTGCAAGCCCCGGCGCCTGGATATTTAACCGAAAAGTAGATTCAGTTAATGCGTTTAAAGCTATTGATGATACCACTTTTCAATTAAAATTAGCAAGACCTTACAATCCCATACTCGGTATTTTGTCTATGCAATATTGTTCCATTGTACCCAAAGAAGCGGTAGAGAAATACAGCAGCGATTTTCGCAAACACCCCGTAGGCACCGGTCCGTTTAGTTTTGTAGTGTGGGAGGAAGGACAGGCTTTGATACTGAAAAAAAATCGCAGCTATTTTGAAAAAGACAGTACAGGCAACCGGCTGCCTTATCTCGACGGAATAAAAATAAGTTTCAATACAAGTAAGGCGACTGAATTTTTATTGTTTCGGCAGGGGCAATTGGAATTTATAAATGATATAGAACCCTCCTTTAAAGATGATGTACTTACCAAAAAGGGAACATTAAAAAAAAATTGGGAAGGGAAAATCATTTTAAATACACATCCTTATCTTAATATAGAATACTTGGGTATATTAGTTGACAGCACCAACGAAACGGTAAAAAATTCTCCCACACGATTAAAAAAAATACGGCAAGCGATTAATTACGGCTTTGACAGGGATAAACTGATACTTTACTTACGTAATTCGCTGGGTGCTGCGGCCAATTCGGGTTTTGTACCCCAAGGTTTGCCGTCATTTGATACTGCACTGGTAAAAGGATACCGCTATGATCCTGCAAAAGCAAAACAATTATTAAAGGAAGCCGGTTTTGCCGACGGTAAAGGATTGCCGCCCATAACCTTATTAACGGTAAGTATTTACAGTGATATAGCTAATTATATAGCCAAGCAGTTGGAAGAATCGGGTATACCTGTAAAAGTAGAAGTTGTTCAAAAGTCGTTATTGCTTCAGCTTACCTCCAATTCAAAGGCTTCATTCTTTCGCGGAAGCTGGATAGCGGATTATCCTGACGCTGAAAACTATTTGTCCTGTTTTTATTCAAAGAACCCCGCCCCGCCCAACTATACCCGCTATAAAAGCGCTGCTTTTGATGCTTTATTTGAAAAAGCCATACTGGAGGACAATGATTCCAATCGATATGCTCTTTACCGGCAGGCGGATAGGGTTATTATAGAAGACGCCCCCTTTGTACCTATTTGGTATGATGAAGTTATCCATTTAGTACAACCTTATGTATCAGGTTTTAGCCCCAATGCGCTTAATCTACTTGAATTAAGACATGCGAAAAGTTAAAAATTAAATTTTCTTAAGAAATTTCCCCTTGAATTTCAATGATTTCGGAAAACATCCGGATACAATCGTAGTTTTCCTATTGCAATGATGAATACCGCAACATACTTTTACATTAGAAATACGCTATAAGGTTCATTAATCCGTACTAAACAGCAGTATTCCGAAAGAAGAAGACCGAAAATCGAAAATATCTCAACCCTAAGAAAACAAACATGAAAACAAACTCTACATTTTTTGCCCGTTTTTTGGCTACAGCGGTTTTTATTTTAACCTCTTTTATTGCATCATTTGGACAGCCTGCTAAAGAACCCGATTATGTATTTAACAAACATGTACTTGAATCAGGTAAGGATCTGAACAACGGAGCCAAGTATCGTTTTATGGAAGTAAAGCCCGGTTTAGATGCAATAGTGCAAATAAAGGGCTCTACAGGCGGCATTACATTGAATGCTATTGACGAGACTTGGACAGGTTTTGATAAAGCGTTTCAACCTTTTATTAATGTACCTCCTCTTGCGGACGGTTATGTAGAGTTTGATATAAAATTTGTAGAAGCAGGAACTAATAAACCCGCTGTTCAGGTTGAAATACCGGTAACACCATTGGATGTTGACGGCGTTAAATTTGCAAAAGATGGCCATACAGGTAATATATACGAGCAGGACATGATTGAATTAAAGAACGGTTATTATAATTTTGACTTAGCGAGTTATAATTTACAGATTACAAATCCTTCGGATGTTGACCTTAGCAACTGGGTTTCAGGTAAGAATACTGCAGGATTTGCTTATGACGGTATTGATACAACGGCTAAGGATGTTATGTTTACAACAGTAAACGCCAATACTTCAAGTTTTAGAATCAGAATAGGCGCCCGTAATACTTCTGCAACGGGATCGGATGTAAGATACCGCAGCGTTTATTTTCAAAAATTCGTTTATCCCAATGCATTTCTTTTGCCCAACAGAACTACGTTGAGTTTCAGTGGCAGTAAAAAGCAGGATAAAGTAGAACTGAAAGGCCTGTTATCCGCAAGTCATACATTCGAAAAAGTAGTGATTGAGAAAAGTAATTCAGGTGATAAATTTTCTCCTATTGGCGAGGTGACAATTGCAAGTACCGGTCGCGAACAATTTGACTTTTCATTTTTAGATAATGAATATGCTTCAGGAGTTACGTATTACAGGTTACGCTTAGTTAACAGTGCCAGCCGCGCTATTGAATACAGCAATGTTATCATGTTTAACTCTAAATCAACAAATGTAAGTGCCTATAAAGTTTATCCATCCTTGTTCCAATCGTCCGTTAATGCAAACATTCGCAGTACTGAAAGACAAGCAGCTTCATTTCCTCGTAGTAGATTATTCAGGCAGGGTAGTATTCTCTAAGCAGGTGCAATTACAGGAAGGTGAAAATAATTTTACAATAGACGGTCTTGACAGGTTGCCTGCCGGAAATTATATCAGCACCGTAAAAACAAACGATAAAATATTTTCTCAGAAAATAGTAAAGTAACAGCCAAATACCATTTTTCCACCCTTAACCTTAGGCCCCCGGTAAGAACGACCGGGGGTTTTCTTTTGGGAAAAGGTTCTCCCGTTCAATATAAAAAGTCAATTAACCTATTGTTAAAATAAGAAGCCATCCCCGACAAAGGATGGCTTCTTTAAAGATAGTAGTACAAATTATTGCTACCTGTTTGTAACGAACGTAGTAGCAGGCACCCTTGCGGTAACACCGGTCTTGCCGCGGCTGTACCATGTATATACACGTTGGGGAGTAGCGAAAAAAGCTTTCAACGTATCCCGGGCATTCAGTGTACCTGTAAACCGAATTATTAGTGAATCAGCAAGTGTCGGTACCGGCAATTCGGCATAGTTTGAAACTTCTTTATAACCGATATTGGTAAAAATATTTGCGTTCTGGCGGATAGAAAATACATCCACTCTTTCGTTTGGGTTGGCAACTAAATTTGCGTACCTGACTTGATATCTACCAAGTTGCGGGACAGTCCAGTTGTCCTCCTTAATCAGTACTCCCGGATTCTGAGTTGTATCTACAAGAAAAAAGGAATACTTCTTTCCCGCTGCTAAAGTGCTTGTGGCTCTAAAGACGGTGTCACCTGCGGCAGGAGCGAATAAGCCGGCAGTATACCTGTTCATAATAAAATGAAATGTATGACCGGAAGCAGGTAAAAGTGAATAAGAAGTATTAATCGGATAGGTCCGATCGTATATAAATGAATTCAATGCCGCAGATGTAGTTCCGTTCAGCTTTTTGCCACTTGCAAAAATAACTACGTTTGGCCCGGCATTGGTAGCTAAAGCAGGCGTTATTGACGGGAACGCATGTATGAATTTTACACTTGCATTTACAGTTGTGTCAGAATATTGAAACCGTATATTCTCATCCAGCAATTCGGTAGTCCTTTCGCAACTATAAAAAATAGCGCAGGATAAAATGAATGATAACAATAATTTATTTTTTTGCATAAAATATTTTTTTAAGGTAAGCTAAACCACACCGGTTTAGTATGATAATTTGGATCCAATCCTCCGATTTTTCTCAATTCATCAACATTCCACAGATACTCCGAGTTATAACGCGGCCTCGCTCTTTGTACGGGTAATCCGCCGTTATCCGAAAAGAATGCAGTCGGGAATATCCATCCTGTGTATACTGATGTGCTATATTGGTATTTCCGTAAGTCAACCCAGGTTTCTTCTCCGTTCCACGGCCATAAAGCAAGATATTTTTGCAACATGATTTGACTTAAAGTTAATTCGGAGGTCAGTGTAGGAACGACTTTGGTATTAGCCATAAACGCAGCAATATCTGCATCAGACATTGGTATATAGCCCGTATAATATTGCTTTAAATGATCAATGCTGCCTGTAATACCGTTTTTATAAGCAGCCAATGCAGTTGTTTTATCTCCGTTTTTAAATGCGGCTTCAGCTTTTATGAATTGCATTTGCGAGTAAGTAAGAATGGGGAATAGCGAATTATTTTTAAAGTAGACCCTTGCACCTGTATCTATACCTGCTGCAGGTGATGTTGTTGTATAAAATCCCCAATGATTGGGAGGACGTTGAGTAACCGCCAGCACCGATTCGCCTCTTCCCGTTTCTAACCCTCTGTATTGTCCGTCTTGCGCCGGTTTAAATAAATATTTCATTCTCGGGTCTGCACCGCCGGGAAAAATTGTTCCATTCATCAAACGAATAACATAATCACTTTGGCGAAGTGTCCCCAAATTTGCTCTGCGCGGGCCATAGAAATTTTCTTGTGCTGTAACCGTACTCAAAGGAAATTTTACCATCGCATCATCGGCCGGAGAGCTAAACGATTTATCAATATTTAAAATAACAGAATCGGCATTGTAGGTCCCTTTCATAATATAGCGATGATGAACCATTGCTTTTACACCATACGTGAACTTGGTCCATTTGGAAATATTGCCGCCATATAAATTTTGATCTCCGACACTAAATGAATTGGCCGGTTGGCCTTCTGCTTTTCCAAGATAAAAAAGAGCAGAGTCGGTCAGCATTTTTACATGTTCATACACTTCTTCCTGGGTATCATATTTGAATGTGAGCTGATCGGGACGAAATGCTTCTTTTAAAATTACTTCTCCGTGATAATCGGTCAATAATAACCAACTCCAGGCAAGTATAGCATATCCGGCACCTGAATAGCCAAATTTACCCGAAGTGCGTCCGTCGCGAATAATGTTTAAAATATTTTGTCCAAAACCAAAATAATGAGACCGCCAGATATCGCCAGCATTATCAGTACCTGCAACATAGCCATGAAAATCCCATACGTTACCTGCATCGGTTCTTGCCCAGTATTGTACATAATTATTTAGAAACCTGCCGTCAAACTGAATTCCTCTCGGCATAGTAGATATAACGGAAGGAAATACAATATCGGGGTTCGCATTAACGGGCTTATTCGGGTTTGCAAAAGCATCATCAAGATATTTTTTGCATCCTGATAAAATGATCAGAGTAAGCAAACAGATAAAAATTAAATTTTTATTATTTTTCATAACAGTATTTTATTTATTAGCAAATACAACTCTTACGCCGAAATTAATTCCTCGGGGTGTTGACAGTGATCCGTAATCAATTCCAAAAGATCCGGCACCGCGTGTAGCAGCAGAGTTTCCTGCCGCTGTTGGATCTACACCGCTGTAATTAGTGAAAAGGATTACATCGGTAGCTGTTGCAAATACATCAGCCGAAGAAAACAATTTGAATTTCTTAATAAGATTGGGGCCTAATGTATAGCGTAACGTAATATCCCGCAGGCGGAGCCAGTTTACATCATGCTCTACAAAATCGACGGGATAAGCTCTGTCGGTATAGTAAGCGCTTTGAAACATGGGTACCACCTGGATGGTATTGATTGTCGGGTTAGCCGTATTTTGTAAACCGTCATTTAATACACCCGGTACTATGCGGGGCACTTCTCTGTCCAATGTTCTTTTGCTTATACCTTGTTGGTACATGAATATTTCATTTGCATTCAAAATATCGCCGCCCTTTTTTATATCCCAAAGAAAGGATAAGGTAAACCCTTTCTTAAAAGTGAAATTGTTGTAAATACCTAACGTAAAGTCAGGATTTCTGTCACCAATTTTTATAAAATCAGTCGCACTTAACGGCAACCCGTTTCCCGGATCAATAACTATTTGCCCTGCATTATTTCTTAGATAATCAAGGCCCGTAATTTGGGTGATTGAACCATTTCTTGTTAATCCGTTTCTAAAGTTTCCGAGGAAGGTGTCAGAATTATAAAACTCGGGTATATTTCCCGGCAGCTTGGTTACCTTATTCCGGGTTGCAGCAAAGTTGAACATCATGTTCCAGGCAAGATTCTTACTTTTTACAGGTTGTATATTCAATGAAACTTCGTAGCCTGTATTCTTTGTGTCGGCAATATTGCTTGTATTAAGCACATAACCCGTTCCATAACTTAACCTTACACCTTCTACAATCTGTCCTATATTTCTTGTGTTATAATAGGTCGCATCTATTTTAATACGGCCGCTTAAAAACCAAAGTTCTGTACCGAACTCATAAGTTTTCTGTCTTTCAGGTACAATGAGCGGGTTATTATTGGTAAAGTCATACACAAAACCATAACCGTTACTATTGGTCACATTATTTGAGTAAGCACTTTGCGAACCGTATGGTCTTATGTCTTTTGCCGTTTCAGCATACGATGCTCTCAATTTTCCCAAGGGAAAAACTTTGGAATTTTTTGCGAATAAATCTGAAAATATAAATGCCGAACTTACTGAGGGATAGAAAAAAGAACGGGCCTGTATCGGAAGGGTAGAAGTCCAGTCGTTGCGCCCCGTAAAATTTAAATAAATTAAATCATTATAGTTTAGATTTAATTCTCCAAATACACCCTGTAGTCTCCGTTGTGTTAATGTATCTCTGCCACTATCCCTGCTGGTCCAAAATACTCTGCCGTTTGTTACTTTATTCGTAACGGAGTCTTTTAAAGATTGCCCTCTTATACTAAAATTGTCCTTTCTCCATTCATCATTAGCTGCTCCTATTCTTAGTGTATTTTTCAATTTGCCAAGGTTCTTTTTAAATGTACTTATAAAAACGCTGTTATAACTTACATATTTTTCTGTATAATCTTCTACCTGGCCACCAACACTAAAGGCCGAATTAGATTCAGGATGGAGAAAATAATTACCGTATTGCGAATAAAAATCTGTGCCTGCTCTCGCAACAATACTCCACCATTTTGTTATGTCATAGGCGGCAGATAAATTAAAATTGCCGCGATGTGTTTGATCATACGATTTGTTTTTATTCGCATCAAAAAATGGGTTGTTCTAACTCGGCTATCGTATTTGCTAAAAGTTTTCTTCTTTTACCGGTAGCATCAAGATAATTTCTCGCATCGTCATCATACGGCCAAAGCATCAGGTTTTGTAGAAACCCGCCTAAACCGCGAAATGCTTTATCATTTTTGCTGTAGGTGTATGCAATGCTTGCAGTTAAATCTAATTTGGCGATAGGTTTATTATTTACAGTAAGTCTGCTGCTGACAATATTTAATCCTGTATTCGGTACAACGCCTTTTTCATCTCTGTAAGTTAATGATCCCCTTATAGCCGTTTTACCTGATCCTCCTTCCATGCTCAAATTATGTTTTTGTGCAAAGCCGTCCTGAAAGAAGTTTTCAATATTGTTATAAAGAACAGTTCCCTGTGCATAACGCGGACCAAATAATCTTCTGAAATCAGAGGTTGTTACAGTAGCTCCGTTAAAACCATTGTCGTAAACTGTTTGTACTTCAGGGAAACGATAAACATGTGTAATACGAAAACTATTATCATAGCTTACTTTTAGTTTCCCTGATTTTGCTCTTTTAGTAGTAATAACGATGGCTCCGCTTCCGGCTTCTATTCCATACAGTGCAGTTGCTTCAGGGCCTTTTAAAACGTTTATTGATTCAATATCGTCCGGATTGATGTCGGCAGCTCTGTTTGTATAATCGTTATTGCGGTTGGGCAGGTCTGAAGCTAAAGAACCCTGGCTGAAAGTATTATTGTTAACAGGTAAGCCATCGACAATTATTAAGGGAGAATTATTTCCCGAAATGGAATTAACACCTCTAAGTACTATTTGAGATGAAGCGCCGGGTGCACCGCTGGTTTGATTTACCGTAGCACCTGCAATGCGGCCCTGAAGGGCATTTAAAAAATTGTCACGTTGTGTTTGAGCCACTTCATCTCCTTTTACTTCTTGCGTGGCATAGCCAAGTCCTTTCTTTTCTCTTTTTATCCCGTAAGCTGTTACTACTACATTGTCTAAATCCTTATCGTTGGCTAATAGTTTGATATTATCAAACTTCTCATCCGTGACGGTAACTTCTTTAGTTGCATAACCAACATAAGTAAAAACAAGCAGGTGTCCTTTTTCAGCTTTTATGCTGTAATAGCCTGCATTGTTTGTTCTTGTACGCTGGTTATTGTTTTTGTTTGTAATAGTTACACCTTCAAGCGGTGTATTGTCCGTTTCGTCCAGTATGGTGCCGGATATGGTTTTATCCTGGGCATAACTGAAAAGCGAAAGCACGGAAAATGCCGTTAATAACAGCAGTTTTTGCAGTTTCAACATAAGCTTTAGTTTAGTTAGTATATAAATAAATTGTTTTGTACAAAGTCATCTTTACAAAACAGTAATTCCAAGTTCTTTATAGGGCTCAAACACAGGATCATCGGCCGGCAGTTCCGTTATCAAAATATCAATTCCTTTTAAACCGCATACCTGTATGGGCTGTGCGGAATTTATTTTCTCCGAAATGCTGAGGCAAACTACTTTCTTCGACGAATCAATCATTGATTTCTTTAATTGGGCTACATCCCAATCATTGTCCGTAATGCCGTTTTCCAAATCAATGGCGTTAATGCCTAAGAAACAAATATCCGCTCTTACCTGTTTTACTTTTTCCATTGCATCGGCGCCTACCGTAATTTTCGAACCTTTCGATAATTTATCGCCTATTACAATTACTTCTATATTCGGATGATTGATATATTCCAATATAGCCGGTATACTGCCCGATAAAAAAGTTGCTTTTAATTGCGGCGGCAATGCTCTTGCCATTTCTAAAATGGTGCTGCCGCCGCCCGTTAGTACAAACATTCCGTCTTTTATTAATGTAACGGCTTTTTGCGCAATTGTTTTTTTATGCAATTGTGCATAGGTAGCGGCAGGAGAATAATAAACTTGATTGAAAGAAGAGGATAGGGCGCCTCCATGTACTTTTATTACACGACCCGATTCGGATAACTCCAGTAAATCCCTGCGTATGGTATCTTCCGAAACATTAATCTCATGACTAAGGCTCGATGACAATACTTTATTGCGCAGGTTTATCTGGTGAAGGATGTATGCTTGTCGTTCCCTCTTAAGCATTTGTTTGGTTTTTGGTTGATGATCTAAATCAAATGTAAAACAAATAATTGCAAAAAAACGCAGGATGTCGAAAAATAATTGCAGAAAGTATTATGAATGACGACCTATATGTGCAAAAAACAAAAAAATCCCTCCCGGGATTTAGTATATACTTTTTTAAAAGGCTGTATTTATTTGCCAAAAGTAAAGCGGGCGGTGAGGCCTATGGCCGCGGGTTCAAAATTTATTTCACGTATTATATTCAGCTCGGGCTTCCAATCCAATGAGAGATTGAGCGGCAGATTCTCGAATTTATAATCGAGTCCTAATACGCCTTGTGCGCCAAAGTTTTTTCTTCCTTTTTCAGAAGTAGTGCCATTAGCAGATTTAGCTACATCGCCGAAAGCTATATAACCGCCGCCGCCGTAATACCATTTCAAACCGGGTGTAGTAAAGGGCTTATGTACTTCAAACAAAAGACCTATCGCCACCGGATCAGAAAACGAAAGTAATCCTTCGAGAGCTGTTTTCTCTGTTAAGAAATGTTTAAAAGAAATCGCATTGTTTACAACGGCTGCGTTGTTGCTGAGGCGCACACCCAATGCCGATTTGTATTGCTGCGCAATAACTGTATTGGCAATTAACAGTGATGCGGTAATTAAAAAAACGGCTGAATATTTTTTCATGATGGAATGTTTACAGGCTTGAAACGAAAATGATGCCAACGTAGTTTAAATGAAATGCTAAAGTGCAATGGTGAGTAGTGAGTATTGAATGGTCAATAAGGGATGCAGCAGTAAATCAGGCCGGGGAATTGAATTGATTACTCAAAAAGTTCAAACTTAGTTTTGGGTCTTCGTACTTCCAGCCATTTAAAATTTTGCAAGCGCATTTCCTGCGGTGTTTTCTGTTTCATGGGCCACAGTGTACCCTTTACCTGGCTGCGGAAAACAACTTTCTTCAATTCCTTTTCCGCGAAATAAATATCCAGCACATCGCAGGTGTTTTGATTGATGCCGGTAAAAGCACTGTCTTCATCCTGCAAATAATATATAGTTTCGGCGCTGCCCCTTGCCCGGACAGAGTCAAGTGACCCGTCGCTGAAGAAACCATCCATTCGCGTAGCTTTTACCTGGTTATACACTTCCTCCTGCGCACGGTTTACCATAAAGCTATTTTCAAATACTTTTAAACGATCCGTTTTTTTATTTTTTGTAAAAAGCAAAATCGTATCGCCTGTTATTTGGCTGCCATTACTCCATACTACAGGTTCTTGATACAGTTGAAAAATAGAATCCTTAAAAGAATAAAACATACTGTCGCAAACGGCCTGCAACGAATCATGAAAAATGCGAACATTACTAAAAGCTTCGAAATACCTGTTAGCGCTGTCTTTAGGTTCCTGCTTTTTTACATCTACAACTTTTACGCCTTTTTGTTTTGTCTTAGTTTTTTTAACCGGTACTGTATCTTTTTTTGCATACAAATCGGTAAGCCTTGCAGAGAATAATGTATCGGCGGAAATATATATGGAATCATTATCCTGCTTAATAATCATTACCGGCTTTCGGGTAGCCAGGAATGCTTCTGATTTTTTATCAATAATTATTTCGCCGCCAATAATGGTTCTGCCTTCGGCGGTATCCCTGATTACCGCATTGTCCTTTAAAAGAATCTGGCCCGTACTGTCTTTTATAAAAACAGTTGTTGCCGTAGCGATAGTAGAACCGTCGATAATCACCGGGTTTTGCCCGAACTCAGCTTCCCCTGTATTTAAATTATAAAAACCTTCTTTAGTGCGAATAATTCTTCCGCTGCTGTCACGTATATAGGTATCGGTAACAAATCGTACAATTTCCGTTTCGGTATTGTATAATAAGGTGTCTGATTTAAGATAATAAGCGGGATCTTTCAGTTCTACATTTTTTTTAAAATAAACATCTTTCAGGTCGGTAAAATAAAAAGCCTCCGTGCTTGTTAAGATTGATTTTTTGCTGAGTACTTTGCCGCCGTTTTTATAGGTTGCCAGTTTGGCGCTTATATCATATTCCATTTCGTTGGTGGTAAGCGTTCCTTTTCCGTCGGTAAGTTTTACATTATTTTTCAGGTAAGCAAATCGTTTATCAATAATGTACTTCAGGTAATCGGAATATATATTGGCTGTATCCGAATCGTTGATATGTACACGGCCAAAGGCTTCGAAGAAGCCGGCTTTTTCATTCAGTATACAACTGTCGCAGTAAAAAAGGGTAGTACCCTGCCTGAGTCTTACAGTACCCGCCAATACTTGCACATCGGTCACAGAATCTATCTTTAACAATCTCATGCGTTGCGTACCCTGCAATACATCTACAATTTTTGTAGTATCAGCAGTTGCGGCAGCGGTTTTAGGAAGCACGGGTTGTTGCGCAGATAATTTTTCTGAAACAAAACAAATAGTAAATAACGCAATGAGATAAAACTTCTTCATCAATTTTTTACGGAGCTTTTACCGAATCTATTACAGTTGGCGAAGTTAAAGGACCCGTTTTATCTTTTCTGTTAAAAATAATATTGCCGGTATAACGTTTCGGATGCAATCGTAAGTCATCCATCAGTGTTTGTACTTTTATTACGGTTGTGTTAAGATTATTATAGAGCCCGGGGTCGTTTAATAATTTACCCAGCGATCCGTCTTTGCTGTTAGCTTTTGCAGCTATGCCGTTAAGCTGTTCAATGCTTTTGTTTAATGAAGTGATTGTTTCTTCTACTTTTAAGTTGGCTAATTTAGAAGTAGCAGCTTCAATATTTTGCATTGTTTTATTAATCTGCTCATTATTTTTTGCAAAATTACCGGTAATAGATTCAGTGTTATTAAGCGTCCTTGCCAAGGCGCCTGTTTCGGTATTTAACATTTTTTGCAATGATACAGACGAGCCTAAAAGATTAGCGATGACCGATTGAAGGTTGCCTTTTGTATTGGGATCTAAAACAGAATTTAAATTACCGATTATCATTTTTAATGAGTCCAATGCGCCGTTCACTTTCAGCAGGGTGGGGTCCAACTTATCTGTAAGGGCGCCCAGTATATCGCGTTTATTATCCGACTGTAATGTATCGCCTATGTTTAAATATTTAACCGGGGCGGCGTTTCTTACGTAGTAATTAGAATCGCCTCGGTGAAGTGTCATGGAAACAATGCCGAGAAGCGATGCATCAATAGTAGCCGTTGAATTAGCCGGTATTTTAACATTCCTGGTCAAATGAACGGTAATAATTATATTATCTATGTTGTCTGTTAAAGGTTGTGCGTCGTATACGGTTCCCACAAGAACGCCGTTCAGGAATACTTCATTCGATTTTTTGAGCCCTTTTAAATCATTTACACGCACATAGATATTTTTATTTTTTTTGAAAAGGCTTTTGCCTTTCAAAAAATTAAATCCCAGTATGAGCAGCACAAGCGAGGTGACGGCCAGTATACCTACTTTGGTTTCGTTACTTATTTTCATGTAGTCTTTTGCTTTGTTTAGGACTTAGTTAAACCGGTCAGGATATTGAGAAATTATAATAGGCGGCAAATTAATCAAAATACCCAATATTTTACTACAAAGCGACTGCTGAGTTGTAAATTGGGCGAGGGGGTAAGTATATAAGGTACAATAAGGTATATAAAGAAAAAGACAGCGAATTAAAGCGAAGTTGATATTTTAAAATAGTATTTAATATTATACAAACCTATTTGGTACGGGTTCTTTTTTCTTTATGCTCTATCATTTCTAAAAAAGATTTAGTACCCCTGCCCGCCGAGAAAGGTTTTGGTTTAGCAGGCGTATTGTTATTATCATTACCTTCTTTCGATTGATTTTTTTCTATCCATGTAATATAAGTCTGAATGGCCTTGGTTATGCCTTCTGCCAATTCTTGTTGTCCTTTAGCACTGTTTAAATAATCTTCCTCCGCACGGTTGCTTATATAACCGGTCTCTACCAAAATACTGGGCATGGCAGTAGCCTGCAATACCCAAATACCTACGGCACGTTGCTTTTCGCCGCGGCTGGTACGGCCAATATTATAAAATTCATCTTCCACAAAACCGGCAAGCGTAGCGCTGCGTTTGAAATATTGTTTTGCTTTCAGCAATGCCAGTGCATGAAACTCGGGAGAATTAATATCTACATCGCCGTATTTTTCTTTATAATTTTCTTCCTGCATTATGGCAGCGTTTTCGCGTATGGCCACTTCTTTATCATCGGCCTTACCGGCGCCCCATATATAAGTTTCTGTTCCTTTGGCGGGGTTTGGCGTAGTGTAATATCGGTACTGCGGTACCTGCCTGGTTACTTTCTTTTTTCTTTTCCCCTTACCGGTATAACTCACTATGGTTTTGTTACCTATGAATTCTTTATTCCTTTTTGGCGGCGCCGAGTTTACATGTATTGATATGAAAAGATCGCCTTTGTTTTCATTGGCTATATCGGCCCGGCGATAGAGGGATACAATTTTAGTGGTAGGTCTTGTTTCAATTACTTTTATTTCGGGTAAATATTTTTTTATTTCGGCCGTCAATTTTTTAGAAACGGCATAGCATATTTCATCTTCATAAGAATAACTTCCTTTGGCGCCGTTATGACCGCCATTATCCATAATACCGTGCCCCGCATCAATAATAATTGTTTTGAGTACTTTTTGTTTTTTCATTTTTGCAAATGAAAAAAGAAGCGACGCCCCGAATGCCGCTACAATAAGGAGAGAAATTTTTTTCATGAAAATTTTATTGAAATTTAGGGAGTAAATCCTTTTTTCGGTTCGTTGGTTTCCCCGTTATTTTGTTGTACCTGTGTTTTTTGTTTTTCCAGCGTCGAAATATAATTTTTTAACGCCGAAATAATATTGTTCACAATTTGCTCCTGCCCGGCTTCACCGTTAATAAATTCTTCTTCTTCTTTATTGGATATAAATCCTATTTCAATTAATATACTCGGCATACCCGTAGCATGCAGCACCCATATACCTTCATTGTTTCGTTGTTTTACTCCGCGGCTTATCCGGCCCGCATTTACAAATTCATCTTCTACCATTTCGGCCAGCATCACGCTGTTTTTAAAAAATTTTTTTACATAAAGTAACCGATAAGCCTGTAATACAGGGTCATTTTCATCAAAAGTAACGGTACTGTCTTCCTCGCCTCCCATGTCTTCGGTATTTACCATACTTTCTTTATGATCGTTTTCATGCGCCGCCCAAATATAGGTTTCGGTACCCGAGGCTTTATTGGGTACAAAAACATTTTCATACACGGGTACCCGCTTAGTTACTTTTATTTTCTTCTTTTTCTTTGTTATAAAACTTTCTTTTGTTTCATAACCCGCCACTCTTCGTTCGTACCACCCGCCCGGCTTACGACCCGCCGAGTTGCAATGAATACTGATAAAAAGGTCGGCGCCTGATTGATTGGCAAAATCGGCACGATACTTCAACCCCTCATTCCTATTGAGTTTGTCGCCGGCCATTACATCGGTTGTACGGGTAAATAATACTTTCACACCGGGCAGTTCTTCTTCTAATTTTTTGCCCAGTTTAAGGCCAACCTGCAGGGTAACCTGCGCCTCGGTAGAAAAAGTGCCGGAAGCGCCGGGGTCAATACCGCCGTGACCCGGATCAATGATAATGGTTTGTACCGGTTTCTTTTTTTCCTGCGCCGCTAAAAACAAAGGAGCGGCTATGACGAAAAACAATAATTGTAAGGTTCTTATCATATTATCGGACGAATAATTTATTTATTAAATACAAATCTTCACAAATCATTTAGCTATTAAAGGTTTATTTTTGCCCCTGCCAAATGAAACAACTGTACAAATTTAGTTCAAATTACCTTTCAATCGCTTTTCTCCCTCTGGTCATATTATGCACAGTAACGTGGAAAAACGAAAAGCATTATGCAAGGCCTGCTATTTTTTGCAGTGCTTTAACAAACGCAGTTGATACACCGCCTGTACTAAAGCCCCTTGATACACTCCGAATTGATACAACGCAGGGAAATAATATCAATGATACATCAAAGACTAAAATTACAACCGATACTTTTTCATTAAAACTATCGAAAGACACATTGGACGCACCGGTGTATTATGAGGCCGAGGATTCGGCGGTGGTGCTGATACAGGGCAAAAAAATAATACTGTACGGTAAAACAAAAACCGATTATAAAGATATTACACTAACTGCGCCGGTAGTAGATATAGACCAGGAGAAACAGGTGCTGATGGCTGTAAACAGTAAGGATAGCTTGGGCGATGTAATAGAAAGAGCGAAATTTAAAAGCGGCGAAGAAAATTTTCAGAGCGATACCATTTGGTATAATTTTAAAACGCAAAGGGGACTTACAAAAACAACTTTTACCAACAGCGGCGAGTTTTTTATTATAACTGATAAAGCCAAAAGAATAGACGGTAATACTTTTTTTGCGAGCAACGGAATATTTACCACCTGCAATCTTGATGATCCGCATTTCGGGTTTAGATTCAACAAAATAAAAGTAGTAAATAATAAGGTAGCCGTATCCGGACCGGTGCATCCCGAGTTTGAGCATGTGCCAATTCCCTTTTATTTACCTTTTGGTTTTTTTCCAATGAATAAGGGCAGGCACTCCGGTCTTTTGCCCCCCCAGTTTACTACCAATGAAAAATTCGGTTTGGGATTGGAAGGATTGGGTTATTACAAAGTATTGAACGATTATATTGACGTAACACTGCGTACCAATATTTATTCATACGGCGGCTGGTCTGCATCCATTACACCTTCTTACAGAAAGCGATACAGGTATAACGGGCAGTTGAATGTAAATATTCAAAAAACAAAATTTAATTTTAAAGGCGACCCCGATTTTGTAAAGAGTAACGGCTTTCAAATAAACTGGAGCCATAGTGTGGACAGCCGCGCAAGACCGGGTACTACTTTTTCGGCCAGTGTAACGGCGGGTTCCACCAAGTACAATCAATTTGTGCCAAACAATGCTAATATCAATTTTAATAATTCATTAAATTCATCCATTGCCTGGTCAAAAACCTGGGTTGGCAAACCGTATAATCTTTCTATTAATGCGAATCATAACCAGAATAACCAACAGCGATTAATCAATATTAATTTACCCGATGTAGGGTTTTCCGTCAATACCATTTACCCGTTTCAGAAAAAAGAATTCGCCGGTACGCCTAAATGGTATGAAAAATTAGGTATTGCCTACAACGGTTCTTTGCGTAACCAATTTTCTTTTTACGATACGGCAACGTATGGTAAAAACGGCCGCCCTTCTTTTATTAAACATCTGCTTGATACATTGGAATGGGGCGCACAACATAATATTCCTATTACTTTATCATTGCCGCCCATATTAGGCGGCGCCGTAATCGTATCGCCGGGTATATCCTACAGCGAAACATGGTTCTCGCAAAAAAATATCAAAACATGGAATAATGTTTCAAAAAAATTAGATACGTCCACTACGAAAGGGATTTATACGGAGCGCCAAGCTTCCTTTTCGCTTGGTTTCAGTACATCGCTTTTCGGAACATTTAATTTAAAAAACGGCAAGGCCATACGACATGTAATCAGACCCACCGTAGGCCTCAGCTACAAACCGGATATTGCAAAAAAGAATTATTACACGGAGCAAAGCGATACAGCGGGTAATAAATTAATTTTTTCGCGAATAAATCCGGGCTTCGCCACCAACTACCGCTCCGGCAAAAGCGGAAGTATCAATTTTGCTATTGACAATAACCTGGAAATGAAATACCGTAATAAGAAAGATACGGGTGAAGCAGCTATAAAAAAGATAAAATTAATTGACGGTTACGGTATATCATCATCCTACGATCTTTTACGTGACAGTTTAAAACTGGCGCCGTTCAATTTATATTTTCGCAGTACTTTATTCGAAAAAATTAATATTACGGCCCAAGCCACATTGGATCCCTATCAAACAGACAAAAGAGGATTTCAAATAAATAAATTTTTGTGGGAAGACGGAAAAGGTTTCAGGCCGGGGCGTATAACAAACGGTTCGGTTTCTTTATCAACCAATTTCAGAAGCAAACCAAAAGATGAAAAGAAAGAAGAGGAAAGAAAAAAGGAAGAAAAACTTGCGCTAAACGATCCGTCCCTGCTTGGCGATCAGCAACGCTTATTGGAATATGCGCAACGCAATCCCGGTGAGTTTGTGGATTTTAATATTCCCTGGAGTTTGAGTCTCGGTCTTTCTTTATATTTTAACCAGGTACCCAAGCCCGATTACAGCGGGTTTACAAAAGATTTCAGCGCCAACGCCAATTTTAACGGGGACTTCAACCTGACACCTAAATGGAAATTTGGATTGAACGGCTATTACGATTTTGAAACGAAGAAGTTGCAAACCTTTACCATGAATATCTCCCGTGAAATGCACTGCTGGCAAATGACGATTGGTGTAACGCCGATAGGACTTTACCGGTTTTTTAATTTCACTATCAGTCCCAAAGCATCTGTACTGCAGGATTTAAAGATTAACCGCACACGGACGTTTAATAACTTTTAGTGTCATAGTATTAATTTGCAATAGGCAATTTACCATTCTTCTTTAACTCAGATAAGACTTAACGTTATATAATCATAAACCACAATTAAGTCTTTTCCGTTTGAACTCTTTTGGTTTCGTAGTAAGCTGTCATTACAGCAAAAGTTTTATCTTTTAATTCTTCGGCGGTTTTATATTCGGCAACTTCTATAGGTTCTAAAAAATGCAGTTCTAATTTGTGCGGAAGAAAATAAAAACTTTTATTGACGGGCAACGCCTTTTTTGTATTAAAAATTACAGCGGGAATAATATCCGTATTTGCCGCAACGGCCAATTTAAAAGCGCCGTCATAAAATTTTTTTAGCGGTTCGTTTGTTCTGTTGCGTGTGCCTTCGGGGTATATACACATGTGAATGCCGCCCGACAAAACTTCTTTCATTTCTTCAAAACTTCTGCGCCGGCTTAGGTCACTTTTCCTGTCCACTAATACGGATCCTTTTTTGTAAAACCAGCCAAACAACGGAATTTTTGCAAAAGATGTTTTGGCGATTGTTTTATTGGGCCCGGGTATAAACGGAGCGGATAAAGGAACATCCAATAACGAATTATGATTGAAGGTGACGATATAAGCCATGCCGGGTTTGAAATTTTCTTTGCCTTTTATTTTTACAGGACAGCCAACAAGATTGAGCCATACAGTCATCCATATTTTAGATACCTGTATAAAAAATGTTTGGCCTTCTCTTTCATTTTTATATAGATGAGAAATCATTGAGGGCCCGAGGATAATTAAAAATGTAATTACAAAACTCAGTAAACCCCAAACTGCCCAAAGACGTGCAAAAATATTTTTAAATAGATTCATTTGCTGATTTTTTATATTGCCTGCAATAAACTTTAAAATTAAAAAATGAGCTCATATTATACTTTCCATTCTATCGGATCGATTCCGTGTTTTACCAGGTATTCATTGGTTTTAGAAAAAGGCCTGCTGCCGAAAAAGCCATTGTGTGCCGATAGGGGCGATGGATGAGCCGATTTAATAATAAAATGTTTAAGTTGATCAATCAATGCGATTTTTTCCTGTGCGAACTTACCCCACAATATAAATACAACATGTTCCTTTTCTTCTGATATTTTTTTTATGACAGTGTCGGTAAAAGCGGCCCAACCGATTTTTGCATGACTCATTGGCTCATTAGCCCGTACGGTAAGCGAGGCGTTTAATAATAACACCCCCTGCTTCGCCCAGTTTTCAAGATTTCCGTGCTGCGGAATGGTCAATCCCAAGTCGTTATTCATTTCTTTAAAGATATTCATGAGCGAAGGCGGTTGCGAAACGCCGGTTTGTACCGAAAAACTCAGGCCATGCGCCTGTCGCGGGCCGTGGTAAGGGTCCTGGCCCAATATTACCACTTTTACATTTTCTACGGGTGTGGTATTAAAAGCATTGAATATAAAAGAGCCCGGCGGATAAATGGTTTTGCCCTGTTCTTTTTCCGTTTTAATATGCAGTACAATATTTTGAAAATAAGGCTTCTCGAATTCTGTTTTCAACAGTTTTTTCCAACTTGGTTCTATTTTTACACCCATTCTGTAATTGTGTTTGGCTGCAAGCTAAAAAAAATTATCTTTGCCGCTCAATAAAAGTGGGGTAGGGTGAAATGTGGAATTAATTACCGGCCCGGTAGCTCAGCTGAATAGAGCACAAACCTTCTAAGTTTGGGGTCATTGGTTTGAATCCAATCCGGGTCACAATAAAAAAACGAAATCGTGAGATTTCGTTTTTTTATTTACAGTACAGCCGGATAGAGCAACTGCCTTCTAAGCAGCAGGTCTCCCGATTTAAATCGGGACCGGATCACTGAAGTGACAAATCGAAATTTTCTTCGGTTTGTTCAATTTCGTTTTGGTTGAAAACCTTGCCTATACTCTATATCAGCCGCACAGCTTCATTAAGCTGTGCGGTTCGATAATGGAATCCATTAAAAGTGAGTTTTTCCGGATATATCGAACGGATGCAGTTATACTGCCATTTCATTTATAATGATTTCAAGTAGCTTTATCTATAATGTTGTGTTGTGTACAACAGAGTACAATTTTAAATCAATGATATCCGAAGGAAGTTGTTTTGAATTCCAGTGCTTGTGAATTGCCAAAGCCGCACCTAATGCAGATGCCTGAGCAACAGAAGCTGCATATACTTCTATATGAGGAAATGCTTCTGCAAGTAAAAACATATAGATTGGATTTTTACTAAAGCCCCCATCAACAAAAATTCTTTTTACCTGCGTTCCTGCTAAAACAAGATTAGTGTTTTTTATCTGCTGCATTATTATATCACTTATCAATCGGTGATATGCTTCTTCGTAGCAGGAAAAATCATCTAAAACCCTGAATTGAAAATTTGATTCCCTGTTGCCGGTCGTTTTATTTTTAAGCGGCATACTATATTTCAGCCGGTTTAAAATCTCATTATCACAAACAACACCTGAATAATAATGAGCCGGTTTTTTAAAATGCGCTGCCAAATTCTTGACCTGCTGTTCATGCTCATGTCCTGCAAACAATCTTGATGCTTTTACCGGTTTCCCTTCATAAGAAAGATAGCAGAGGCAATCCTGCGCCAATTCGTTATCTGTAAGCACAGAATGATTGAATGGATTCAGGCTTATACACCAGGTGCCTGTTGATAAAAGAATAAAAGGTTCATTAAAAGAAGAAAAGTATGGTATCAATGCGGCTGAACTGTCATGCAGTCCTGCGCCTACAGGTATGGAATTATTGATATAGCCGGCAATTTCAGTACATGGTAAAATCGGCGGGAATTTTTCTGTAACACATTCCTTATTTATCCAATCATGGTATTGACAGTTTTGAAAATGCCAGAGGTTTGTGTGGCAACCTATGCCGGTTATATCTGAATAAACTGTGGATGTTAAAACATAATTCAGGTATTGCGGAAGATGCAGGGCATATTTTATTTTTGCAAAAACTTCAGGCTGTTCATATTTTAACCTGTATAGCTGCATTCCTGAATTGAGATTGCCTAAAACCGGCGATGCTGTTTGCTTTGCAATTACGCTTTCACCGCCGTAATCATTGTAAAATTTTTTTTGCAGTTCCTGTGGATACGGTTTAAGGTAATTATAAAGCGGAGCAATTACTTTTCCGTCTTTATCAACATAAACAAAACCGGCGCCATAGGCGGAGAAATTGACTGCTTTAATTTCAAATCTTTCGTCTTTTGTTATTCTATCGAAAGATTTTATTATCCACTCCGTCAGTGCAAATACATCTTCACAGGGAAAACCATCTTCATCAGTAATCTCAATAAATTTTTTACTTTCTTCAAATACTAATTTGTACTGCTCATCAAACAGTAAAACTTTTTTATTCGTTTTACCAACATCAAATATTGCTATGACGGGAATGCGGCTCATCACAATCCTGTTGATACTGTTTTATTACCTCTTTCTTTTATCAGTTTCTCTCTCACTTTTGACTCCCTGTAAAAATGCAAAGGATTCAATGCTCCGCCGCTTCTCAGTCTTGCTTCGGCTGCAATACTTCTTACATCTGTACGGAAAGTGTTTTGCAAAATTTCCTGTGCTGCCACCACATCGTTTGCTTCCTGTGCAGCATTCAATTTATTTCTGTCAACCAATAAGGAGTGTGTGTAGGCTAGCATGATGGCATCTACCGATTGCAGCATATCTTCCAAGGGGTCTTTTACATTATGGCTGGCATCAATCATCCATCCCAAATCTGTTGCATGGTTCATGTCCCTTGCATCCATACCTTCTACCAATTCATTAAAAATTAAAAACAACTGGTATGGCTTGATACTTCCAACTGTTAAATCATCATCACCATATTTACTGTCATTAAAATGAAAGCCTGCAAGCTTTCCTTCCATTAATAATAAAGAAACAATCTGTTCAATATTAGCATTGGGTAAATGATGACCCAAGTCAACTAATGTATAAGCTTTAGGGCCTAATTTGTTTGCATATAACAATGACTGCCCCCAATCTCCAACTGTCATTGAATAAAAGTTGGGTTCAAAAGCTTTGTATTCAATAAATATTTTCCAGTCGGCGGGTAATGCAGCATATATTTCCTGCAAACTTTCTAATGTATTTTGAAATGCTTTTCTGAAATTCAACTGACCCGGAAAACAACTGCCGTCACTCAGCCAAACGGTTAATGCCTGCGAGCCTAGTTCAACCCCATGTTTAATGACTTCAATATTATGTTCGATGGCTTGTTTGCGAATTGACTTGTTTACATTTTGTAATGAACCAAACTTATAACTGAGTGATTGATTTTGTTGGTCTTGAAATGTATTGGAATTAACTGCATCAAATTTTAGATTTAATGCTGATGCTGATTTTTTTATTGCTGAATAGTCTTTTGGAATATCCCAGGGAATATGCAATGATATGGCGCCGCTCGATTGATTGAGTGCATTCAGCAAACCCACATCTTCCATTTTTTCTTCTAATGAACGTGGTTCGCCGGCACCTGAAAATCTTCCAAACCTGGTGCCGCCTGTACCCAGCGCCCAGCTTGGGATGGCTACGTTAAAATCACTCAGCTTTTGAAGTACGGCTTCAATGTTTTTTACTCGGGCTGCAACGAAATCGAATTTCGTCTTATGTTCCGTAAGCAGGGGTTGATTATGCTCTTCAATCATTTTTTTTTCAATCAGCATATAAATTGTTTATGGCAAATAAAATACTTCTTTCAGGGGAATTGAAACAGGTGAATTGTCGGAGTTGGTTTCCATAATATCTTTCATATAATCCCACCACTTTTTCATTACAGGGTGATGAGGAAGCTCTTCCGGCTTCAGCGATTCTTGCGCTTTTAAAACGCCAAACAAACTATTGGTTTCTTCATCAAGGAAAATAGAATAGTCGCTGATACCCGTTTCTTTCAATAGTTCTTTGAGTTCCGGCCAAACAGCATCATGACGCTTTTTATATTCATCTTCATATCCTTTGAACAATTTCATTTTGAAAGCAATTCGCAGCATATTTTTTATCTTACAAAAGCTGAAGCAATACCCCCATCCACATTCAATACATTACCTGTTGACTTAGCCAACAAGCCACCTACAAAAGTAAAACAGGCATTGGCAATATCTTCCGGCAAAATTATTTCATTTAGCAAAGTACGACCTGCATAATAGGCCGGCAGTTCGTCCACTTTAATGCCATAAGCCTTTGCCCTTCCTTCGGCCCAGCCACCACTCCAGATATTGCTACCTGAAATTACTGCATCAGGGTTAACAACATTCACTCTTATTTTATCTTTTCCTAATTCAGCCGCATTTAATCTGGATAAATGCAACTGTGCAGCTTTTGCAGAACCGTAGCCGGCATTATTTGGGCCGCTTACCAACGCATTCTTACTTACAATATTTATTATATCACCGCCAAAGCCCTGCTTCCGCATGATGTCAACAGATTTTTGCGTAACTAAAAATTGTCCTTTCACCAATACATCATACAACAAATCCCAGTCCTCTTCTTTATGTTCTTCAATTGGTTTAGAAATAGAGAGACCTGCATTGTTTACAATAATATCAACACCGCCAAAAGCAAGAGCTGCTGTTAGCAATGTTTGATTCATTGTATCGGCTTTCGTTACATCCAGTACATCAGCTGTAACAACATCTTTACCATATTGATTAATGAATTCCTGTTTTGCTTCCTCTAATCTTTCTGCATTATTATCTGATAAAATAATGCAAGCGCCTTCATCAGCAAACTTTTTGGCAATTGCTTTTCCGATACCTCCGCCACTGCCTGTAACCAATGCCACCCTTCCACTTAATGCTTTTGGTTTTGGCATTCTTTGCAGTTTGGCTTCTTCCAGTAACCAGTATTCAATATTAAATGCTTCCTGGCGCGGCAATGATAGTGTATTCACTCACTGCTTCGGCCCCACGCATTACATTAATGGCATTGATATAAAATTCTGCGGCCACCCTTGCTGTTTGTTTATCTTTTGCAAATGTGAACATGCCAACACCCGGATACAAAATCACAACAGGGTTTGCATCTCTTATTGCCGGACTGTTTGGATGCTTGCAGGTATTCATAGTAGTCCGTGTACATTTTCCTGTAAGCATCAAACAAAGGAGTTAATTTTTCTTTTAAATGGTTACATCAGATAAATCTTCAGCAGTTGTTAGATTTAAAACAATGGTGAAATTTTTGTCCGCAAAAAGTGGTCAGGGCAACTGGTGCCTAAAGGTGCCAATCTTTCTAAATCATTTGAATTGATGAACTGCAATACTCTGTCATCATCTGTAAAGTGACCAACGGCCCAACGGCCCAACGTAGGGGATTCGGGCAACATCACTACCGGAACAAAATCCTCGTAATATTGGAGCAAGGGTTGCTGCTTTTTTTAATCTTTCATCCTTTGCCAAAGAGGAAATTTTTTGCCCGCCAAAAGTTTCTTTCCTTCCTTTACGGGATTGTCGTCTAAATATTCTGCACAACGTTCAATTACTTCCAATGTGTTGATATAGCTTTCATAAGCCGTATCGCCCCATGTAAACAATCCATGAGAGCCAAGCATAATACCACGTATGCCCGGGTTTTCATCAAGGCATTGTTTTAACATCAGCCCCAATTCAAAACCGGGCTTCTGCCATTTTACCCACCCAATTGTGCCGCCAAATAATTCTTTTGTAATTTTTTCACCGTCTTTTGCAGCGGCAATGGCAATGGCTGCATCCGGATGTAAATGGTCAATATGTTTGAATGGAAGAAAGCCATGCAAGGGTGTATCAATAGAAGGAGCTTTGGATGCTAAATCGTAAATGCAATGATTAAACAACTCTACTATTTCATCTTCAAACTCAAGGCCACGATATACATTTTTTAAACTTCTCAATCTGTCCACATATAAAGCTGCCAGCCCACTGCGTTTCATCGAAGCCAAATCACCACCGCTTCCCTTTACCCACATTACTTCTGTTTCTTTCGCGGTCAACGGATCTTTTGCCATTGCTTTACAAGATGTATTGCCACCACCATAATTGGTTAACCTTAAATCTGCTCCCAGTAAATTAGAACGATAAACTAATAAGGCCACTTCATCACCGGCAAGTTCTGCTGCTTTTTCTTCATCCCACAAATAACTGACATGTTTGAAATCAGTTCTTTACTGTTATTGACATATGTTAAAGTTTTTTACTTTTTTTAATTTTCCATGCAGAGTAATTACCATAACCCACCAGTAATACTGATAATAATTATGGTGATAATTCCTGCTGCTAATTGTTGTTGTTGTTTTCTTGTTTACGCCTTTCCATTCTTTCAGTACCAGCCCCCACATATTTGCCACGAGTATGATAAATGCCATGTGCAATATCCATGAACTTGGCCCATTGCCTAATTTACTTTCGCCCATGCCATAAAAGAAGAATTGAAGAAACCAAGTGGTTCCTGCCAGTGCAGAAAACAAATAGTTTTTTACCAATGGTGTTTTTTTATTACTATAATCGCCAAATGTTTTGTTTCGGGCATTTAATATCATGCACCAGATAAAGTTGGTGGTTAACCCACCCCATAACACCACTACATAAGTTACATTGTTTTGATATAGAAAATTTCCTTGCCCGGGATTGGCCGCTTTCCATATTTCGTTTGCAGTATCTGCCATTGGTTTGCCTGCTTCCAAACCAAAATTGAAACAGGCACTAAGCACACCGGAAACAATGGCAACAAACATACCCAAGCCAAATTTATATTCTGCCTTTGTTTCTATTCCATGCGGGTCAGTTGCGGCAGATGATGAAAGTTGTTTTTCTTTCATTGTGCCGGCTTTGCCACAAATAATAATACCAACAACACACAAAGCAAGACCGGCTAAAACAGTAAGACCCCAGGTGGAACCAACCAGCATACTGAAAGTATCTTTACCTTCTTTTGGAAACACATCATAATAAACAGATGGAATCAGATGCCCCGAACACCATACATAAGCCCAATATGATACTGCTGCCCAATGAAACACCGAGATAGCGTACGCCGAGGCCATAAGTTAAACCACCAATACCCCACAACACGCCAAACAAATAAGCAATACCAATGGTAGATGAGCTTGCCTGTTTAATAATATCGCTGAACCCGGGAATAGTAAGATATGCAGCCAAAGGCGGAACAATGAACCAGGAAAATATACCACCCACAATCCAGAAACTTTCCCAATGCCAGCCCTTCACTTTTTTGTATGGCATATAAAAGCTGCCGGAGGCAAAGCCGCCGATAAAATGAAATATAACTCCTAATATAGCCTGCATACGTTTATTTTTTATTCAAAAAAATGTTTGATAAAATTACTTTACTATAAAAAACCGGTCACAGACTGTCTGCAAATTGTTTTCACTATTTTGTTTTAGATAAAATTTTAACGGGCCTCATCAATCCTGATTCCAATAATTTTGCATCTGCCCCATAAAAAGGCATCGTTGTAAATGTAATTTTATTTTTTACATCGGGTTGTGCATCTCCAATAATACGATTAACCCAAAGATTGGTTACATGTATTTCTATAGTGTTATTGCCCGGCTTTAAACTACTTGTTACGTTTACCCTAAATGGCTTTTTCCAAACTACTCCTGCGGGCTTACCATTAATGGTTACTTCTGCAATATTTTTTACATCGCCAAGGTTTAGCCACAATTCTGTATTTTTTATAAACCAAGCTGCGGGGACAGTAATTGACTTTGTATAAGTTGCAGTGCCGGAAAAATATTTTATACCGGCATCTGTATTATTACTAAATGAAGTTAACTCATTAAAAACTGCGTTAGCCGGGGCGCCTCTTTCTTTTTGAAAACTTACATTCCATGCACCGGGTACTATTGCCAGTTCTTTAGTTTTTACGGCGGGCTGCAGAACATTTGAATTATTTTTTGCGGCTTTATTTCTAAATACTATAAACACGGCATCTCTTGACTCAAGGTGTACTTTTACAGTAGTTACGCCATTGTCTATTTCGTAAGATAAAGCCTCTGTTTTTCCGGTTTCTGCAAACCATAGTTCAGGTATTTTATTTCCAATACGAAAAGTGACGTCAATATTTTCTTCGTTATCACCTCTGTTATTTAGCCAATAAATATCTGCCGTTTCTGCAGCATTTATTTTTACATTACTGCGATGTACGTATAAAATTTCAGCATGGTTGTTTTTTATTACAACATCTTCCCGGACACCGTTAGTTTTTAATACATCTGCATAATTTTTCGTTTCTGAAACTCCAACGCTGTTCCAAATTTTACTAACCAAATTATTAAATTCAGTTTCATCATCTATAAGACCGGGGGATTGTTGCGGTTTAAAGCCGGCTATTTTTGCACCGGCATTTACTAATTCTTCAATCTTTTTCAACACAGGCAGCGTCATCATTTTAGTACTTTCATCCAACACTAACAAACTGTAAGCAGCTCCGCCAGTGCAATAATTTTTCCGTTTTGTACTTTCATTTGTTTTAATGCGGTGGCATTACAAAAATCATATTCATAACCGGGTATGTTTGGTAATTTTTCTTTAAACTGCCAGGTAACATTTGTATTTTCTCCATACATAATACAACACATCTGCCACAAATTTCCCTTGTTGTAATAAATAGCTGCTTCTGCCTAAATAGTTCATCCATGCTTTTGCACCTGCACCGCTCCATGTTTCCTGCCTGGTAAAATATTGGCCAAATGGCCCGAGTGAAAAGCCCGGCATTTTATCATCTAAAGGTTGATGTACCGATGTGTGAATTACAAAACGGTTGAGGCCCGATGCCATTTCTAAGTCTGCAGTACGTTTTAGTTTTTCCGGATGCCAGCTAAAAGCATTTTGTATAGAAGTCATAGATTCTGCTGCTACAAATTCTTTTCCATAAATATGTGCTACCGATGCAGACTTCTCTAATATCTGCTTTGCTGCGTACCTCTTCATCGGCACCGCCGGCAAGGCTGCCCGGCGTCCACATGGCAGCCATGGGAATATCGGCATTGCGTTTTACATCCATACCATCGGCTAAAAATATGCGCCTGTCTTCATGGCTTTCAGTGTAGCGTTTCATGCCCCGTTTGTGCAGTTCTTCACCAATAACATCATAGTGATTTTCTGTAATCAGTTCGCCGATTGTTTTTCTAAAATCCCATAGAAATTTTTCACTTGATGCTGTATTTTTTACAACTCGCCCGGTTAAAACAGGTATCCAGGTTTTAATAGCATAGCCCCTTCTTTTTTGAAATTCTTCAGGAAAATTTTTTGTCCATGTCATGTGACCTGCTTCATAACTGTCTAAAACCATGTATTGAAGACCGGTAGCACCCATTAAACCGCCGGTAGCATCTTCATACATGTCCAGGTATGTATTGATGTATTTTTTTACAGCATCTTTATCTAATTTATCTACTTCCAAGCCGGTTGCTTCGGGTGATGCCGGGTGATTTTGTCGGCCTGTTAAGGAATATCCCATTCGAATAATTGCCCAGTCCCCCTGCCCGCCTGCCGTGGGCGGTCCAATTCTAAACTGCCATCGGGTTTCATTTTAGAAGTTAAATCAATCACTTCCTCAATAGTAATTGCATCGGCATTTTGCGGCAGATAAGTTTTGTTATTTTCTTTCCATGGGGTAAAGCCTGCTTTATCTTCAATTTGGTCAACCCTGTCGGTATTATACAAAATAAACTCAGCAATATTAACGCCATCTGATTTTTCACCCGCAGGATTTCCTCCAAGCATTGCTGCAAATATGTTGACAGGCGGCGGCAAAGTTTTATAAATGATTCGCCAATATTTAGCAGTTGTTGGCGGAATGCTAACGGTATTTAGAGGAATAATACTTCCGGAAAGTTGAGCGACTTCTCTAAAATTAATTCCATCGTCGCTAACTCTCAGAGAACGATTGAGGGGAACGCCGTCAAAATCCTGCATTGCGGTTTGAATAGCACCTGCTATTGAAAATGCTTTAAAGGTTTGAGGCGTTTCAAATTCATATTGAAGCCACATATCTTCACCCACTTTCATTGGTGGCAAAAAAACATCGTTCGTTAAATTTCCATCTGTTAAATCCTGTAAATTAAAATTGCCGCCGCTTGAAGTTATTTTAGGTTTTAAATCTGTAAATAGAATATCTTTTTCGGGCAACCGGTAAGCAATTACAAATGCATCCTGATAATACGCAGGTATATCTCCAATAAATCCGTTTAAAAATCCGCCTTTAGATATTTGTACATTTTGAAATTTGCCGGTTGCATCAGAAGGTTGCGGCAATTTTAAAGAAAAAGTTTCGCCGCTTTTTACCCTGGTTTCTGTCCACACATATTTTTTCATGCCATCTTTTGGCTCCACCCAGGGCCCGCCTGTTACACTCCAACCGGGAGAACCTGCAATCGCCATTTCAAGCCCGTTTTTATTAGCCAATTCAGTAGCAAATTTGAAAGCATCTTTCCATTCGGGAGTCATAAAAACAAGTTTTTTGGGTACGACAACCGGCGTAAAGAGATTTGCATCAAAATTTTGAAAACCACCAATACCTGTGCGGCTCATCCAATCCAAATCCTTTTGGATACCGTCTTTGGTGATATTGCCATTCATCCAGTGCCACCATACACGGGGCTTGGCAGCATTGGGTGGGGTTATAAAATTTTTGAACAGGCTGTCGATTTTTTTTGTTTGTGAAAAACTTACCGTGGAGAAAAAAAACGCAGTTGAGAAAAGAATAATTTTTTTCATATTACAAGTTTGAATAAAAGTAAAAAACACTCAAAATAAAACGTTTATGTATTATTATACTTTAGCCGGTTTTGTTATTGCTGAAATATTTCCGGGTATTTTCTTATAAAATAAACAGGTGTACAACTCCAGGCATGGCAATAACTGTTGATAGGAAAAAAATTATACGGTGATAAAAAATCATCCTTAGGGTCATACACTTCCCAGAACGTATCCGCGCCTTTATTAACCATACCGCCCCAGTAGTTTAAGATTAATTCCTTTGCTTCCTGTTTCATGCCGCATTTAATCATTGCCTCAGTTACAAAGTGGTACAAATAAGGAGTACCCGGATAAACTGTATTTTTAATTAATGGCAATTTCTTTAATGCTGTCGCCCCCTCTGTCTTTGAAGCAACACCACTTAGAACCATCCATGCCTGTGATGCATAGGAAACCTGTTTATCCTTTCCGCTTACAAAAACACCGGCTGCTTTATCATACAAATTTTTATGTGCGGCGCCCGACAATTTTTTTATCAGGGCAGGTAACTCTGCTACTTCATTTTCTTTACCCAGCATTTTTGCCAGGTCATATGTGTTTTTATAAGCCCAGATAACTACGCCCTGCAAAACTGTTTGTTTATCCAGCCCGTTTCTCCAGTCAAAAAACAACCACCATTCTTTGCCTGCTTTTTCATAATCTATCATGCCATTTGCACCAATGTAGGGCTTTGGAACAGCGAGTTGTTTTTTAACAACAGGCCATAAATCTTTGGCCGTTGCAGTATCACCGGTGGCCTGCAAATATTCTTTTACCGCAACGTTATATATCAAAGCGTAATCAAATATCCGGTTGATTTGCGGATGCGGCTTCGGTCTTTCAAAAACATTGGAAGGCACTACACCGTTTTCATAACATAACCCTGCCAATAGGTACAGGCAATGTTTGGTGAGCTCATGATTTTTAAAAGAATAATTATTGGCAATTGATTCCAAATACAAATCTCCTATCCATAATCTCCTGTCACGTTTCGGCCCGTCTTCATACACGGTTTGCATACATTCTTTCAGGGTGGTTAAGCCAATCCTGTCAATATCAGCAATTAGTTTATCGGTTGAAGCTGCAAGCGGCGCAGGTATTGTTTTAACCGAAGTGGTTGCTTTAAAAGAAATGTTACAAATACGAAAATCAGAATAAACAGAACTGCCGAGCAAATCGATTTTTACATAACGAAATGCAACACGGCGAGGGATTGTAATAGTGACCGGCACTTCTGAAACAGTTACAATTTCATCCTGCAGCCATGCCCTGCTCAGTTGCCCGGGATAAGGATCAAACGTTGTTGCCTGTTCTGAAGGCACTTCACCAAAAGTAAATTTTATACGCAGCGGTGCGTCAGCAGTACGGCCAAAATCTTCAATAGAAAAACTGAAGTAGCCGGTGAGGTGTTCACCAAAATCAACTACTACGCCGGATTGTTTCTTAAATGAATTATTGTATAGTGAATCAACGGGATCGGACCTGACAACTTTCCAGTGTTGAAATACATTTTCATCTTTGACAATAGAAACAAGTGATATCGGGTGTTTAACAGTTTCGATTAACACAGGCTTGCTTAGCTCAGCTTTTTGCAACCAATGGCTGCGTTGTTCTTTATAAAAATCCTGCGCAGTTATAGTTAGGGGAGTGCTTAAAAGAAAGGCTGCCAATAACCTGTAATGCTTTATTTTCGATTTCATTTCAGTAAATTGTTTTGTAATCATTCGCACTGTATATATCAAGCGGTAGCTTTATTAGGTTGCGGAAATTATTTTTTTTAAACAATCTAACTGTCCTGCCCTATCTGTGCGAATCGGTTCTGCAGAATTACAGCAGGAATAATCTATATTTGTCGTACATCAATAATCGGGTATGGCATCAGAAAATATCTATCGTTTTATTAAAATTGATGAACAGTCCATCACCCCTAAATATTTACAGATTACCTATTCAGTTTTAAAAGCAATCGAACAGGGTAAATTAGAAAAAAATTATCTGTTGCCTTCTATCAATGAATTAAGCTATGAGCTGGAAATATCCCGTGATACGGCAGAAAAGGCATATAAGCATTTAAAGCAATTGGGTATCATAGGTTCCGTGCCGGGAAAGGGATATTTCATTGCCAAAACAGATTTTAAGCAGCCCGTAAAAGTTTTTTTACTTTTTAATAAGTTAAGTGCCCACAAAAAAATTATTTACGACTCTTTTACAGGAACACTTGGTGAGCAGGCTGCTATTGATTTTTATATCTATAATAATGATTTTAGTCTTTTTAAAAAATTGCTGCAAAACAGGAAAGATGATTATACTCATTATGTGATTATTCCGCATTTTTTGGAAGGCAGCGAAAAGGCTGCAGATATTATCAATGACATAATAGGAGGCAATTTAATTTTAATGGATAAACTAATCAATGGTATCAAAAGAGATTATGCAGCCGTGTATGAAAATTTTGAGAACGATATTTATGACGCATTAAAAGAAGCGCTTCCGGAATTAGAAAAATATCAAACACTTAAAATGGTATTCCCTTCCTATACTTACTTCCCTGAAGAAATTGTAAAAGGGTTTCAGTCCTTTTGCAGGGAGTTTGCTTTTAATTATGAAGTGGTGCATAACTATATATGAGGAGGAAATAAAAACGGGTGAAGTTTACATTAATCTTATGGAAGATGATTTAGTTGTTTTATTAGGAAAAATAAAACTAACGAAGTTAAAAGTGGGTAAAGATGTCGGTATCATTTCTTATAATGAAACTCCATGGAAACAATTTATCCTTGATGGAATTACTACCATTTCTACCGATTTTAAAAAAATGGGGGAGATGGCTGCACAAAAGGTTTTGGATAATGATAAGAGCCGGGTGGAAGTTCCGTTTGCTTTAACTTTAAGAAACTCGCTGTAGGAGTTTATTGGCTATTTTAATGAATTATCACGGTTTCTTTTAGTTGAAACTTAACCGGATAGAGTAACTCAGAAATCAGTATTTTGGTGCTGTTAAATATATCCCGTAAATGAAACTTGTTCACGAAAAATGAGTAAGTAACTTTAGGCAAACTCAATAATGAAAGAGTTACGCAACTATCATCAATAAAAATTACTTAAAAAATGAACACATCGTATCTGTTACAGGCAATAAGAAAGCAATCAGTTTTAGTTGCCGCATTTATTTTCGGTTTCTTCGCGGCGGTTTCGGCGCAGCGTAAATGGACGGAAACACAAAATGATGTTTTTAATATTGTAAAAAATAAAGGCGGGCAAACATTGGCCTATTCACCGGCTTCGGGTGTAAAGCTCATAACAGTAAATGGATTTGCTTTTAAAGATTTAAATAAAAATGATAAATTAGATAAGTATGAAGATTGGCGTTTGCCTGTTGATGTGAGGGCAAAAGATTTAGCATCTAAATTAACAGTAGAGCAAATTGCAGGGCTAATGCTTTACTCTGCGCATCAGTCTATTCCCGCCCGTGCAGGCGGATATTTTGCAGGCACCTATAATGGCAAGCCTTATAAAGAAGGAGAGGTGGATCCCTCTGCATTAACAGACCAGCAAAAGAAATTTTTGCAGGAAGATAATTTGCGCCACGTATTAATCACCACCGTACTATCGCCGGAAGCTGCAGCAAAGTGGAACAATACCATGCAGGCTTATTGCGAAAGTGTGGGCATGGGCATACCGGCCAATAACAGCAGCGACCCACGGCACGGTACAAAAGCAAAAGCAGAATACGATGCAGCATCGGGCGGAGAAATTTCTATGTGGCCAAGTTCGCTGGGTATGGCCGCAACATTTAATCCATCGCTGGTAGAAAAATTTGGAAAAATTGCAGCTACAGAATACCGTGCCTTAGGTATTACCACGGCACTTTCTCCGCAAGTAGATATTGCAACCGAACCAAGGTGGAGCCGCTTTAACGGCACATTCGGCGAAAGCCCTTTACTTTCTGCAGCCATGGCGCAGGCATATTGCAATGGGTTTCAAACATCAACCGGTACAAAAGAAATTGCTAATGGCTGGGGCTTTGAAAGTGTAAATGCAATGGTAAAACACTGGCCCGGCGGCGGCAGCGGCGAGGCAGGCAGAGATGCACATTATGCTAACGGCAGATATGCTGTGTATCCCGGCAATAATTTTAATGCACATTTAATTCCGTTTATTAATGGCGCATTTAAATTAAATGGTAAAACAAAAATGGCCGCAGCAGTAATGCCTTATTACACTATTTCATGGAACCAGGATAAAGTAAATAATGAAAACATTGCCAACAATTATAACAAATACCTCATCACCGATTTACTTAGAAAAAAATATAATTACGATGGCGTAGTGTGTACCGATTGGTTGGTAACCGGCGACCATAAAGCCATGGATAATTTTATAGATGGAAAACCTTTTGGCGTAGAACACCTCAGCATTGCAGAGCGGCATTATAAAATTTTAATGGCTGGTGTAGACCAGTTTGGTGGCAACAATGATGCAAAGCCGGTGATAGAAGCTTACCAAATGGGAGTGAAAGAATGGGGCGAAGCAAAAATGCGTGCAAGAATGGAGCAGAGTGCAGTGCGTTTATTGCTGAATGTTTTTAGAGTAGGACTTTTTGAAAATCCATACACAGATGCAGCTGTTACAAAAGCCACAGTGGGCAAGCCGGCGTTTATGAAAGCAGGTTATGAAGCACAGTTAAAGTCAATAGTGCTTTTAAAAAATGCAAAAAACCTATTGCCTGTTACCGATAAAAAAACGGTGTATGTACCCAAGCGTTTTGTACCGGCGAGCCGCAACTTTCTCGGCATGCAAACACCGGCATCTACAGACTATCCTGTAAATATGGAGATAGTAAAAAAATATTTTAATGTAACTGATGATGCAGATAAAGCAGAAATGGCTTTAGTGTTTATACAAAACCCAACGGCTACTATTGGTTACGATTCGGCAGATATAAAAACCGGCGGTAACGGCTACATTCCCATCAGCTTGCAGTACGAAGATTATACCGCAACCGATGCAAGAGAAACAAGTATTGCCGGCGGCGACCCTTTAGAAACATTTACTAACCGTTCTTATAAAAACAAAACTGCTAAAACTTCTAATAATACTGACAGGGTATTGGTTACCGAAACAAAATTAAAAATGAAAGATAAGCCAGTCATCGTTTTGGTAAACACTACCAACCCTATGATTTTTGGCGAAATAGAAAAAGATGCAGCAGCCATACTGGTAAGTTTTGGAGTGCAGGAACAAGCCATTATAGAAACCATTGCCGGCAAATCGGAACCATCAGCTTTATTGCCCATGCAAATGCCCGCCGGCATGAGTACCATAGAAAAACAAGCCGAAGACGTACCGTATGATGTGCAGTGCTACAAAGATGCAGCAGGTAATGTGTATGATTTTGGTTTTGGAATGAACTGGAAGGGAGTGATAAAAGATGGAAGGGTGATGAAGTTTAAAAAATAATTTTAAGGCAGTGATATTTTTTTTGAGCACGGGCTGTAATGCTGTTATCTATCTGCTGCTGCGTCCGCCTAATTTTTTAAAAACGGGACAATACTTGCCCAAGCGGCCCCAAAATTTTCTAAAAAACAACCATGCCCGGTATTAGGTATAATTGAAATTTGATGTTTCGGGATAAATCGGGCAGCACTTACAACCCGTTCAACAGGATTGCCGCCATCATTATCACCTGCCATTACCATAACAGGACATTTAATTGTACTTAATAAATCTTTACCAACCGTTAATTTGCTATAACAATTCCGTACCCCTGCAAACATTTCTTCTAATCTGTTTGGTTCCGGCATGAGTTTTAGCTGTTGTTCAATAAAGGGTTTATCCATTTCCATCGCTTGTTTGGCAGTAAAATTAAATTCTCTTAGCCCTGAATATAACTCACCTGCACCAATCACAATCATTTTTTTGACTCTATCGGGATACATTGCTCCTAATTTATAAGCAGCATAGCCCCCATCGCTGAACCCAATTACCATTACACTATCTTTTGTTACGGCATTAATAACCGCCATGGCATCATTGGCTCTTTGTTCAAGGGTAAGTGGTTCTGTGCCTAATTCTGATTTGCCATGACCACGGGTAGAAATAGCTATGACTTGAAAATTATATTTTAATTTGTTGATGATGTCTGAAAATTCGACCGTTGATCCAAACAAACTACCGTGCAATAACACCACCGGCTGCCCTTTACCATATACTTCGTAATATATTTTGGCATCGTTGGCCTGTACATAACGTCCCGCCTTGAAGTTGTTGCCATACGGAATTTTATTTACCACATTAGCCGGTTGAAAAGCACGTCTTAAATTTTGTTGTCCGTAAAGGCTCGAAACTGCAAGTAATACAGTTAGAAATGAAATTAATTTTGTGTGCATAGTGATTTATTTTTAAAGTGTAGTATTAACTATTTTGATTCTTGATTTTTTTTGTAAAAAAATAGCAAGGTGTAATTAATCTTTTAAATTCATTTCTAAAAAATCAAATTCTTTTTTCAAAAATCCCGGTTTCATTTCCAGCTTGTCGCTCAACAGCATAATATTACCTGAATGCTTATCATAACTTTTCCATTCGGGTAAATCACCTCCGTTTGGATTACCCGTTTTTGCAAAATTGACCCAATAGGACGATATGATATTTTCTAAATCTTTATCCAATTGCAGCCAGGGACGGTTCCAGGTATGCAGTGTATGTAAAGTATAAGGAACTTCAGATGTATGAAAAGCTCCGTAATTGGGAAAATTGGGTTTGTCGGGTGGTACACGACCGAACTGATAGATGTAGGTTGTTTTAGTATTAAAACAAGCCAATAAGTGTGAAGGCATACCCGCAAAACTCAATAAGGTTAATTTTTGTTTTACTGTTTTAACTTCATCGGCTGTGGCCGCAGGAAAAATACTTAAATAGGTAGTTGCTTTATCACCATATTTTATTTGGGCTTCTTTTTTATATTCTTCAACAGTCATTTTGGTATCGCCCAAAAAACTACCATCTCCGGTTACCCAGCCTGTTAAAACAGGTGTTTGATTGTGCAAGCCTTTTTTAAAATATCCCATCAAATTAGCCGGTAAAACATAGCCATCCAATGTTGTTCCAAACCTGCCTGCTTCCTGGTGATTGCTGAGTATTTGCAATTCTTCGGCTGATTTTTTTCTTAACTCCGCTATTGAAATAATGTTGGCCTTTTTCATCACAGCAAGTCCCTGCTCTTCGGCTTTTACTAAGTTTTGAATTAACATATTTGAAAGTAAGCCGCCGCTTTGTGCAATGGCTTTATGAAATAAACCTTTTGCCAACGGAGAAGCAATTAAAGCGGTTACACTAAAAGCTCCTGCAGATTGGCCTGCAATGGTTACATTATCAGGATCGCCGCCAAAGGCTGCGATGTTTTTTTGTATCCATTTTAAAGCCGCAATCTGGTCTAAAAAACCATAGTTACCCGAAGCGCCGTATCCAGATTCTTTGCTCAATTCGGGGTGTGCCATAAAACCAAAAACACCAACCCGATAGTTAATACTTACAAACACAACGCTCTTCTTTGCCATTTCTTCACCATCATAAATGGCGCAATTAGCTGAGCCACTGCTTAAACCACCACCATAAATCCATACAAAAACAGCTCGCTTTTCTTTTTTGGATTTAGCAGCCGTCCACACATTCAAATACAGACAATCTTCACTTAGTGGTTCGGGTTGGGCGATAAACTCCTCCGACCAACAATAAAAGGGCTGCGGTTTATTTTGTATAGGGCTTGCTGAAAAGGCAGTACATTTTTTTATGCCTTTCCAGTTTGCTAAAGGTTGTGGGGTTTTCCAGCGCAAATCACCCACAGGCGGAGCCGCAAAAGGGATGCCTTTGAAAATACGAACTGTTCTATCTGCATTGCTTGTACCTTGAATTTTTCCATTAACGGTTTTTACAATCAGGCTTTGTGGTTTTGCAATAATTGAAAAACACAAAAGGATAAATGAGAGAAAATTTTTCATTTTTAAAATTGTATTTAATGAATATGAATTCCGCCATTAACATCAATAGTAGCCCCGGTAGTGAAACCCGAAAGATCAGAAGCCAAAAAGAGACAAGTCCCTGCCAACTCAATAGTTTTACCGACACGTTTTAAAGGAATTGTCGAAATGACTTCATCTAATTGTTCATCATTGAGTCCATCCAGCATATTGGTTTCTATCATGGCCGGACAAATTACATTGGCACGAATGCCTAACGGTGCAAATTCCCTGGCAATAGAACGGGTAAGGCTGATAACACCACCTTTTGATGCAGCATAGTGAGCACCGCCAACAAGTCCTCCGCCACGTTGGGCAGCCAGTGAAGCCAAATTAACAATCACTCCTGAGTGATTTTTAGAAAAAACTTTCAAGGTACTTTTACAAATATTAAATGTGCCTTTGAGATTTACTTCAAGAATAGTATCGTATTCTTGTTCTGCAATTGACAACAGGCCGCCGGATTTTACAATCCCTGCGCAATTCACTAAGCAATCGATGGTGCCAAACTTAGCAACCGCCTTTTCAATAGCCATATCACAGGCGGACGCACTGCGTATGTCGCATTGAACAAAAATTATTTCAGGTGTATGTCCAATTTCGGCTGTTATACTCTCTGTAATTTCGTTGACTATTTTATCGTTCATCATCAAATCAACAATAACAAGTTTTGCACCATGTGCAGCAAAAATTTCTGCAGTAGCATAACCAATGCTGCGGAGAGATGCTGCTCCGGTAATTACACAAACTTTATTTTCTAAAAGCAGGTGATTATATTTTTTATTTTCGTTTAATAATTTATTTTTCATAACTGTAAGCTGCTTTTTGAGATAGTAGTGATTTTATTTCAGCTTCGGAAAAGCCCAGATCGTTAAGTATCTCAGTTGTATCCCAACCAAGGGGAGCCGCTGCGGAATAAACCGGCGAATAAGCGCCATCAACTTGTATGGTGGAACGAATGACTACCGTTTTTCCTTCTGTTGGATGATTTTCAAATTGCATTAAACCAACAGCTTTTAAGTGTGGGTCGTTGGGTAATGTTTGCAGGGTATGACAAGGCATAGCAGGCAGATCTGCTGCTCTAAAAATTTCAAGCCATTCAACTGTTGTTTTATTTTGCAGCGAAGCACCTCTTACTTCAAACCATTCAGAAACGAATTTTGCCCTGTTGGCAATAGTAGTAAAACGATTATCGTTAAGTAACTCATCTCTGCCGGTTACTTTCAAAAAGGCTTTAACCTGTGCATCAGTATTAATGGTAAAAGAAATGTAACCATCTTTCGTTTTCACCGGTTGGTTATGCGGACTCAACAAACGGAGGTCGCCGGCGGGACCAACTGCAGGGTCGAAACTTTGTTGTGCTAAATGTTCCTGCAATACAAAGGATGCCATCGTTTCAAACATCGGAATTTCAATGCTTGCACCTTTGCCTGTTTGCAGGCGTTGTAACAGTGCAGCCATAACAGTACCCGCTGTAATTTCACCTACTACATGGTCGCAAATAAGCATAGGAACATAAGATGGTTTGCCATCACGGGCCATTGTTAAACCGGCAATACCGGAAGCCCCTTGCAAAACGCTGTCATAAGTTGGCAATCCGGCATAAGGGCCATCGGTACCATAGCCTGTTATTAAACAATAAATTTTATCGGGGTATTTCTCTCTTATTGAATTAGCATCTAACCCTAAACGCTCTAACGCATCGGGCCGCATATTTGCAACTATCACATCACACCATTCAACAAGTTTTTTACAAATTTCTTTTCCACCTTGCTGCTTTAGGTCGAGGCAAATGTTTTTCTTTCCACGATTGAGATGTAAGTAAGCACCTGAATGTTGCCCGGTAGGAGAGCTACCACCAAGCCCACGCATCAAGTCACCCGAAGGATGTTCCACTTTTATAATGTCGGCTCCGTACTGTCCCAATCTCCAGGTTGCTACCGGGCCCACAACAACGGATGTTAAGTCTAATATTTTGATGCCATTTAATGGTTCAAAGCTCATGTCAAATGGGTTTTATGTTAGCGTCTGCTTCTATAGCAACTACATTGTAATTGTCATACACTTTTAATTTCCAATTCGTTTTTCCGGGTTCAGCGGTAATGGTCATTGTTTGTCCGCAGAACAGTGGAGCGATATGTTTTACTTTAATATCATTTATTTCATGTCCTAATTCGTTTCTCATAAACTCGGTTAACAGAAGTGTTGCTAAACCGCCATTCACCACCAAATCCGGCAGGCCTTCTATATTTCTTGCATATTCTTTATCCAAATGAATTTTATGAGAGTTAAATCCCAGTGCCGAGTATTGAAACAAAATTGTTTCATCTGGCACAAACTGCTTTTGGATTTCGGATTTGTGATTTCTGATTTCGGAGGTTGTTAGCGGAGGCTTACTTTGGGCATTATTTCCGCTTAGCAAAATATAAGTTTGTGTTTCAATAATAGCTGCTGCGGAAAATGAAACAGGCCGCAATTCATGCTGAATGGTTGCGATTGCCATAGGCCCCGAGCTGCTTGTTTTTTCGGTAATGTTTTTTACAAAACTTGTTCGCTCTACTTCTGAACTAATTACAATATTATCTTGATAAGAAACTGTTCTGCCACCTAAAAGCAATCTTGGTAATCCAAGGTCGGGAATAGGAACGCCTAAACCGGGGAATCCATCCTGTCGTAAAGAAGATTTTCGGGTTTCGCCGGCAAGCATAAAAAAATGCCAACCCCGTGGCAATACATCGCCATTTGAAAATGACTGCGTATCTAAATCCAACATCGCCGCTACACGCCTTACCATCGAAACGCTGCATGTTTCAATTACTTTTACTATCTGATGATTATCCTGCATAGTGTATTCGCTTTACATTTTCTTTATCCCGCCTTATTGATGTGTAATCTTTAAATCTTTGAAATACCCCTCTGTCCAATTGCCCACCCAAAGTCCAATAGCACCCGAATTATTCTCACCAAGTTTTAAATCGTTTACAATTAATGAAGGTTGTTTGTTGTTATCCAAAAACAACTTAGCGTTTGAGCCCTGCACTTCTATTTTTATTGTTATCCATTCATTTAAACCCATATCAGCATAAGACTCGTATAACTCAGGAGATTCTTTACGCAGTCGTTCAAATTTATAATCAGGAAAGGCGAAGTATTGGATGCTGTGGTTGCGGCGCACCTGGTTGTCGGCTCTGCCATTGGTGGGGCGGATATAAATACTTTCAAATTTGGTATTGTTATCATCAATTCTGAAAGCCAGGCCAATAAAACCTCTTGCCCAATCGGGCGCAGTTGCAATTAACCGGCTTAATACTTTTATTTCTATCGTTCCATTTTTAAAATGGATGCCTTTTATTTTTACAAATGTGGGTTCGTCAAATGTTTTAATAGAAGTATCTGCAACAACCTTTACCACTTTTTTGCCTTCCATCTTTTCCAAAGACATAAAAACATTACTTGCAGCAAAATTTTCTGCTTCTAATTTTATTTTTTGTGCAAACAAACTCTTAGAAATTACAAAAAGGCTGATGAAGATGATGATGATTTTACTTCCGGTCATAATATTTTCCGTTTTTCAGCTGTCTTATTATTTTATAATAAAACCGGGCTTCAACAAAATTAAAATACTATTTTCATATTTGAAAAAATAGTTTCATATTTGTAAATATGTCTATTTAATAATAAAAATCTTCTTTCATGGAATTTAAATACCACCATATGAATCTTTGCACAGAGGATGTGCCAAGATTGTCCGGATTTTACCAGGCTGTTTTTGGATTGAACCGTATTCAGGATGAAGAACACGGTCTTACCGGCGCTGAAACAGTTAATCGTTATGACGGGCAAGTAGAGTTCCTGGGTGATGGGCAGGTTGAGTTTCATATTACCAAGAAGGATAACGAAACTGCTTTCCGCATGAAGCAGTGGATTAACCCCATCAAAAACGGTCATTTCTGTTTTCGTACCAATGATATTGAAGGCTTCAAAAGGAAGTTAGAAGAACTGAATATTCCTTATGCCGACTATGGCAAGTGGGCATTGGCCGGTTGGTATCAAATATTTTTTCACGACCCCGATGGCAATATTATAGAAGTACATCAAATAGGAATGTGATTGGATTTCGGATTTACAATTTACGATTTCAGATTTCGGAAAAAATCAGTTCAAATCTGCGTTAGAATATCTGCGTCATCAGCGTTCTAATACTTTACTAATATGAAAGAGAAGGAAGAAAATAGTAATTATTCTGCGCCGGCATTAGATAAGGGGCTTGATATTTTGGAAGCACTTTGTAAATGCGAAAATGGTTTAACACAACAGGAAATTGCAACCCGGCTTAATCGTAAGCTGGGCGAAATTTACCGGATGCTGAATTGCCTGGTAGCAAGAAATTATGTTGCTAACCACAATAATACTTATTCTATTACCTCAAAGCTTTTTCAATTATCTCATTTTCATCCACCCACTTATCGTTTGGTAACGGAGGCCATTCCTATTATGGAAGAATTGTCAAGAGAAATTTCTTTTCCTTGTGATTTGAGGGTTTATAATAAAGGTGTTCAAACCGTTATTGCATCCATTCAACCACCCGACGGACTTGGTTTTATGACCCGTGTGGGTTCTGAAATTTCGGTTGCTCCATCAGCATCCGGCCTTGTATTGGTGGCGTTTCAAGACCCTGTTATTATGGAGATGCGTATTCATGAGAGTCTGCCGGATAAATCTGTTATCGAAATCAGGAATTTCAGGAAGGCGCTTAAAGAAGTTGATGATAAAGGGTTCGCTTCTATTAAAAGCAAACAGTATGCAGGGTTGCATGCTATTTCTTTTCCAATTATTGATGTTAACCGTAATGCCATAGCTGCAATGACAGTGCCGATGCTGGCCCGTATTGATGGAACAAAGCAGGCTGCTCAAAACAAAGTAATAGAGAAGCTTAAAAAAAGTGCTGCAAATCTTACCGGCAGAATTTCATTGGCAGCTAATAAAAAATAAATGTCTTATCCAACGGTTGAATTATTTTTTTGAAATAATACAAGTAACATCATCATGAAAAAAGTATTTAAACTTTTGCTTGCCTGTTCAGTTATTTTAGGGCTACTGGCATTGGGAGTACTAATTTTTGGAAAGGGGCTGAGTGCTACCGGCCCCTTTGTAATTGGGGCATTAATATGTCTTGCTATTGGTGGACTTGCTGTACCCCAAATTAAACAAATGTCTTTTACTATTTGGGTGTTTGCTGCTGTAGCAGTGGGCATGTATTATCCTCAATATTTTCATCAAATAGGAAATTTTAAATTCACCGGTTTAATTGTGCCGCTTATTCAGCTCATTATGTTTAGCATGGGCACCGAAATGAGTTTGAAAAATTTTGAAGGAGTTGTAAAAACACCAAAGGCTGTTGTTATAGGTTTGGTGAGTCATTTTACCATCATGCCATTGGTGGGTTTTACTCTGGCCAAAAGCTTTGGCTTTCCACCCGAAATTGCAGCAGGCGTAATATTGATGGGCTCTGTGCCAAGCGGCGTAACATCAAACGTATTGGCGTTTATTGCAAAAGCAAATATGCCCTTGTCTGTAACCATTGCTGCCATCTCCACATTAGTGGCTCCGGTTATGACGCCTTTTTTAATGAAAATTCTTGCAGGGCAATATGTAGAAATTGATTTTGTAAAAATGATGCTTCATGTTGTTAAAATCATCATCGTACCAATTGTATTGGGTTTAATTGTAAATAAAATAATTCGTAATGGTGTAAAATGGTTGCAAACTATAATGCCTATCATTTCTATGTGTGGCGTACTGATGATGCTGATTGTAATTGTTTCTTCCGGAAGAGATTCATTATTAAAAATCGGGCCATTACTGTTTATCGCATCCATCATTCACCACACAACAGGTTATTTATTGGGTTATTGGAGTGGCCGGCTTATGCGGCTCGACGAACGATCCTGCAGAACAATTTCATTGGAAGTAGGCATGCAGAACGGAGGCCTTGCCGCTGGCATTGCTTTACAAATGGGAAAAATTGCAACCGTTGGTTTGGCCGCAGCCATTGCTGTTCCGTGGATGACGATTTCGGGTTCGTTGTTGGCAAACTGGTGGCGGAACCGGACAGTGAAAGAAGAAAAAGAAGTACTCCTGTCTTAAAAACTTTTATTGAAGTTTTTATCAAAGTATAAAAAGCGATTTGAATGTTTCATTAATCCAATCAAAGTTTCATTTACCGCTATAAACTTTTATGGATTTTGGTAACTTCACCCCGGTTCGTTAATTACATCATTTTGTCGATCAAATAAATGAGGTTTAAAGTTTTTTTATTAATAAAATTTTTATGCAGTCATGAAAAAGATATTGTTTTTAATGCTAATAATTACAGCGTCAAAATTTCAGGCAAGCACCCAACTAAACAATGCCTTTGCCGTGCAAACAACCATTGCCACCGGCATTATTGAAGGCAACTACAATACACATTCGGGTATTCAAATTTATTTTGGTGTACCTTTTGCCAAACCACCTATTGGCAACCTGCGCTGGAAAGCACCGCAACCGGTTGAAAATTGGAAGGGTGTAAAGCAAACAAAAAAATTCGGCCCGAGACCCATGCAAACCATTGTATTTGGCGATATGAATTAAAGGAGCGATGGTGTGAGTGAGGATTGCTCATACCTTAATGTGTGGACACCGGCTAAACGCAATACAAAAAATTTACCCGTGCCGGTGTATTTCTATGGCGGCGGCAATGTGGCCGGCGATGCAAGTGAGCCGAGATATGATGGCGAAAGCATGGCGAAGAAAGGAATTGTAGTTATTACCTTTAATTATCGCTTAAATATTTTTGGATTCTTTGCTCATCCTGAATTAAGTAAAGAAGCAGCATACAAAGCTTCGGGTAATTATGGTTTACTCGACCACGTAGCTGCTTTGCAATGGGTAAAAGATAATATTGCAAATTTTGGCGGCGACGCAGGTAATGTTACCGTTTTCGGTCAATCAGGCGGCGGTGCAAAAGTGAATACACTGATGGCAATGCCATCTGCTAAAGGATTGTTTCATAAAGCAATTAATATGAGTGGTTCTTTCAGAACGTCTATGTTAGATAAAAAGTCAACACAGGAAATAGCAGCCGAGGTTTTAAAAGAGTTAAAAATTGAAGCCAATAATATAGATGAAATACAAAAAATACCTTTTCAAACTTTAAGTGATGCCGGTAAAAAAGCATTAAAAACTATTGCTGATAGAATGAAGGCGGACGGCAAACCGGTAATTGGTTTTGTATTAAGCCGGGGACCAAGCAATGATGGCGAAGATTTACCGTATCAACTTTTTTCAAATGAAGCATTTGAGTTGTCAAAGAATATTCCTTTATTAATTGGCACAACTAAAAATGAGTTTACTCCGTTTGCGAACGGCGCTTTAAGCAATGCACCGTTGGATAAAGTAATGGAAACTGTAAGAAACCAAAAGAAAGAAAAAGCGGATGCGTATATTGCCGCTGTAAAAAAAGCCTACCCCAATGATACAAAACCTTCCGACCTTTTGGACATCGACGTTACATTCAGACCGGGTGCAGTACATCAGGCCAATGAAAAATCAGCTTTAAATGCAGCGCCTGTTTATATGTATTTATTTACCTGGCAATCGCCGGTTATGGATGGTAAGTACAAAGCAATACACTGTATGGATATTCCTTTTGCATTCAGCAACATTGAGCGTTGTAAAGAAATGACAGGAGGCAATAAAGATGCTTATGTGTTGAGTGACAAAATCTCATCGGCCTATATCAATTTTGCAAGAAACGGTAATCCAAATCACAAAGGACTGCCCGATTGGAAGGCTTACAATGCAGCTAACACGGCAACTATGCATTTTAATAATAAATGTGAAGTAAAGCCTCAATTGGATAAAGATTTATTTGCACTTGCCGTGCAATAGAGCTTTTTAAAAATTTAATGGTGGTGTGATTTTTCTATATAGCCGTCCCGTTTGCTTGGCCTTTCAGTGCATCCCGACTTGTAAGTCGGTACCCGGATCACTTGTTAATAACCAAAGCGAAGTCATTCGATTTCGCTTTGGTTATTAACATTGTTTATATATGACCATTTGAATTTGGTATAAATCGAAGTGCCTTATGAAAATTTTCTTTATAATGCTTTTTATCAAGCTTATAATAAAAAGCTCCCTTTTTTGAATTTTCTTTATCCTTCTCTTTTTGTTTTAACAGCAAACCGGTAGACATTATCTTACGGCTGAAATTTCTTTTATCAAAACCGGTATCATACACATCTTCAAAAAGACTTTGCAGTAAGGGTAATGTAAACTTGGGAGGTAATAATTCAAATAAAATCGGGTGCAGCGCCGCTTTGTAGCGCAACTTTTCTTTTGCCATTCGCACCATTTCTTTATGATCAAATATTAAATCAGGCATTTTATCTAAAGGAAACCATTCGGGATGATACTCATCGCTGATTTGTTTTTCATATCGGTTTGTATCAATAAGAGCGAAGTAGGCGATGGAAATGGTGCGTTCTATAGGGTCTCTGTCGGGTTTTGAAAATGTATTGAGTTGTTCAAGATACACGCCTTCTAAACCCGTAAGTTTCTTCAATATCCTTACCGCGGCTTCGTCTGCACTTTCTTTGGGCTGAATAAAACCGCCCATTAAACTCCAGTTGTTTTTTTCGGGCTCAAAGCCTCTTTGTATCAGCAGGATTTTAAGTTTTTGTCCGTCAAATCCAAAAATGATACAGTCAACGGCGGCAAGTAATCGTGTCTGTTTTTGATATTTAGTCATACTGCAAGACCATTAAATAAATTGGCGGTTAATGCTTTAGCGATGTAAACTTACTGAATTAAATTAATTTTTAAAAAATAAATGTAAAAATGACAATTAATAAAAAAATACCCTACTTTTGGTTTGGCTCGGTTTGAAATCCTATTCCTTATTGAATACAGACAAATTACATTTATAATAGCGAAAACGAATTGCAACTTTATAATAATTGCTGTATGAAATTTTTTTTGTCGCATATCTTGTTTTTTACAGGGGCTGTTTTCCCTCAGGCAATCTTTATTTTTCCGGTAATTTTTTTACCTGTTATTTTATTCCCTAGGCGCTTTGCGGATTTTCAATCTTGTTTTATCTTTTGTTTATTGTTCGTTCCGGTTATTTTCCAAATTGGAGAAAGGTATGCCGTATTATTGACGGCAAGCAGGGGAAAGGGTATTTTGACAAAGGCCTGATCTTAATAGAATACTGATTAATAGAAAACTATTTATATTTTTTTGTTTATTTTTTTAAATGTACAAACGACGCTTATTAACTAACTAAAACAATGTTTATGAAAGGGAAAAATTCCTTATTACTAAAAAAGATAATCAACATGATGATTGTTTTTTTTGCTTTACTTTTTTCAAACGGGTTGTATGCTCAGTCTTCGCTCGCGGGTACGGTGACTGATAATAAAGGTCAGCCGCTCAAAGATGTTTCTGTATTGGTGAAAGGTAAAACCACGGGAACAATTACAGACGAGAAGGGTAGTTTTACAATCGCTGCATCCGGCAACGACATTCTTATTTTTTCGAGTGTAGATTTTGCAACCCGTGAAATAACCGTTGCAGGAAAAAGCACTCTTGTTGTAGCATTGGAATTGTCGACCGGCAGCCTGGATGAAGTAATAGTAATTGGTTACGGCACCCAAAAAAGGAAGGACCTCACCGGGGCCATCAGCACAGTAAATATGGCCGAAAGTAAAAAAATAAGTACCAACGATTTATCGCAATTATTGCAGGGCCGGGTTACAGGCGTGGCGGTTAACAGCGATGGACAACCCGGAGCCGTACCCAGTGTACGCATAAGAGGCTTTAGTACTTTTGGCGGCGCTCAGCCAATGTATGTAGTAGATGGTATGCCCGGTGTTGCTGTAAGAGATTTTAGCCCCAATGATATTGAAAGCATTACAGTATTAAAAGACGCCAGTGCCGCAGCTATTTATGGCGCTGCTGCTGCTAATGGGGTGGTAATTATTACCACCAAGCAGGGCAAAAAGAATAGCGCTTTAAAGGTTACCTATAACGGATATGTTGGTGTCGATAAAGTTTGGCAAATAATAGATGTAACCGATAGAGTACAATACCAAACATTAAATAATGAAAGCCGTGTAAATGCAGGCAAGCCTCTATTTGCCGCAAACGACCCAGGTAACGCAAACTATGTAAAAAATATAGATACTGATTGGCAAAAGGAAGGCTTAAAAACCGGTACCAGGCAAAATCATAACATAAGTTTAAGTGGTGGCGGTGCTAATAATACCTACAATTTATCGCTCGATTATTTTGACCAAAATGGAACCTATGTTGGTAACGGGCCGGATTATAAACGATATTCAGCAAGAATAAATACTACAGCAGAAAAGGGAATTTTTAAAATCGGACAGTCTTTTAATTATATTCACTCAAAAGAAAACACACTAACTTTTAGAGACGATATTTTACTGGGCGGCATACCGCCATTAATCGGCTCTTTATTAAATGGTATACCCACCATGCCGGTGTACGACCCGGCTAACCTTAACGGTTTTGGCGGCTCATCCGATATATTTAACGGCGCCAACTCATTAAACGGTATTGGCATAAACAGCATTTTGCAAAACTATGTGGATGTTGACAGGATGTTTGCCAATGTGTATGGCGAAGTGAAATTATTGAAATACAAGGGCAACAATGTAAAGTTTAAAACCAGCTTAAATTACGACAGAACAATTGCTCGTGACTTCTTATGGCAGCCGGCTTTTTTCCTCGGTAATTTTTTTAGCAACAACACCGCTAAATTAAATGATAACTCTAGGGCTTTTACAAATGCTGCAATTGAAAACACATTGAGTTACGATAAGACTATTGGCAAGCATGCAATAGATGCATTAATTGGCCAGGGCTATAGAAAATTCGATGCGGTAATAAGAGAAAGCAGCGCACAGGGTTTTACTACACCTTATTACCCCGTAATCAGCTCCGGCGCAACACAATCGGCCAAGGGTTCGGAATTTGCCAATGCATTAAGCTCTTACTTTGGCAGGGTTAACTATGCTTATGACGACAGGTATTTGTTATCTGCCTCTTTACGCAGAGATGGTTCATCGAGGTTTGCACCGGTTAATAAATTTGGTTACTTCCCCGCGGTTTCTGCAGGATGGAAAATCAGTAACGAAAGCTTTTGGAAAGTATCCCGTAATATAGTTAGCTCACTTAAGTTAAGGGCAAGCTATGGCGTATTGGGTAATCAGGAAATTGGTAATTATCAATATCAAGGTTTTATTAACCAGGGTGTGGTTTATAATTTTAATGGAGTGCGTAATACCGGCGGTATACAAACTATTGTGGCTTCGCCGGATATTAAATGGGAAAGCAAAGCAATAGCCAATGCAGGTTTTGATGCAACATTTTTAAACGGCCGCCTGGAAGTTTCGGCAGAATATTATGATGCAAAAAGCACAGACTTGCTGGTAGAGATTCCTATTCCTGCAATTTCGGGCTATGTAAATAATACACTTGTAACTAATGCCGCATCGGTTCGAAACTCCGGTATTGAAATCAATGCGGTATATCACAAATCAAAAGGACAATTTACTTATGATATATCAGCCAATCTTTCAACAGTAAAAAATAAAGTATTAGCGCTTGGGCAGGGTAATGAATTTCTGCAGGGCGTAGGTGCAAGATCATATATTGGAAGAGAAATAGGGGAACATTATGGATTTGTTTATGAAGGTATTTTTCAAAACGCAGCACAAATTGCAGCGCATGCCACACAGTTTGGCTCGCCGGTAAAACCGGGCGATGTAATGTATAAAGACATAAGCGGCCCGCAAGGCAAACCGGATGGCGAGGTGAATGAAGCTTTTGACAGGGTATCGCTGGGCAGTGGTATTCCTAAATATAATTATGGGTTTAGCTTTAGTGCAGGTTACAAAAGATTTGACGCCACTCTTATTGCATCCGGCAGCGCCAAGTTTTTAATTAACAGCAGAACCTACAGGGATTTACACCACTCTGCAGGTGCGCTTAACTACAGTACCGATATGCTGAACAGGTGGACAACTACCAATACGAATACCGATATTCCAAGATTAAATGATGATGATGTAAATAATTTTAAAGATTCTAACAGACCGGGTTGGTTGCAAGACGGTACTTATTTAAGAATTAGTACACTGTCAGCCGGGTATAATTTTAAAGACAATATTATTAAGGGTTTAGCGGGTTCAAGAATATATATAACAGTTCAAAATTTATACTCTTTTCAAAAATATGAAAGCTATAATCCCGATTTTACTTCCGGTACGCTTAACCCGGGTTTCGATTTTGGTTCTTATCCGAAACCTCGAACAATAATGCTTGGCGTTCAACTGACTTTTTAAGAATTAAAAAATTTTAAACTTTTTAACAATGAAAAAAATATTATATCTGCTGATCCCATGTTGCTTAATAGCCAACAGCGGTTGCGATAAAAAAATAGAACTCACCAACCCCAATCAGTTAACCACGGCCGGTTTTTGGAAAACAAAGGAGCAGGCGTATGCAGCCGGTTCCTCTATTTATTCCGCTCTTATTATAGACGGGTCGTATATGCGCTCTTTTCCCGGCCTAACCGACAGCCGTGGCGATGATTTTACAGGCGATAGCCCCTGGTTAGATTTAGTTTTAACAGGACAGTTTATTATCCCTCCTACATCTGCCCCTGTATTTTGGATTTGGAGAGAGTTCTACCAGGTCGTTAACCGCGCCAACCAGGTTATTGCAAACGTAAGCACTTACGATCCGGCCATTTTATCAGCAGATGAAAAAAACAGAATTATCGGACAGGCTTATTTCTTACGCGGCCTTGCTTATTATAACCTGGCAACCTCTTTTAAAGCAGTGCCGGTAATAACCAAACCATTAGAAAAAAATATCAGCGAATTTTTTGCCCCTACCGCAACTGAAGAGGTTTTATGGAAGCAAATTTTTGATGACTTTGCTGCTGCAGAAGCCAACCTGCCTATTTCTTACGCCGGTGTTACCGGTTTAGATAATGGCCAAAAAGGCCGTGCCACTAAAGGTGCAGCCGCAGGAATGTTAGGTAAGTCGTATTTATATAGAAAAGACTACGCAAAAGCAGCTGCACAATTAGAAAAATTCTTTGCAGGCGGCCCATTAGCAGGCGTATATTCTTTAATGCCCGATTACAGGGATAATTTTAGAGATGTAAATGAAAATAATGCAGAGTCACTTTTTGAAATACAATTTACTCCGGGTACAGGAACGGATATGAACTGGTGTTGCGATCCGTCAGCTTCCTGGAAACAGGTGCAAACAATTTCAATTACTTACGGACAAGAAAATAAAGGGTTTTCCGATTACTTACCTACAAGATGGATTTATGATGAATATAAATTAGAAAAAACAACAGCGAATAAAACAGACCCCAGGTTATTTACCACTATTGCATCATACGAGCCTGCCGATAATTCTATTTTGAGTTACGGAGGAGCTTGGATAAATCCGCAAACTGCTATTTACCCGCGTAAATACACCAATGATGGTGTGGGCAATGGTAAGCCAGATGAGTTTTCTCCTTTTGGAGAATCAGGTATTAATTACAGGGTAATACGTTATGCAGATATTTTATTGATGTATGGAGAGGTGCTCAACGAATTAAACAGAACCGCTGAAGCGTATCCTTTTATTCAGCAAGTAAGAAGCAGGGCATCCTTACCGGATTTGGCAACTGCAAAACCCGGTATGACGCAGGCGCAAATGCGTGACCAGCTTGCGCATGAAAGAGCCTTGGAATTCGCAATAGAAGGACAAAGAATTAACGACCTGATTCGTTGGGGCTGGTTTTCTAATCCTGCAAAACTTGCAGAACTAAAATCACACGATGCCGATTTTAATTTTTATACACCCGGCAACGAATACTTACCCATTCCTCAACAGGAATTGGATGTAAATAAAAACTTATTGCCTAACACGGCTAATTAAGAACCGGCAGGCTGATTCCTGCACGGTTAATTTGACCGTGCAGGAATTTTTGGTTAATGAAAAACAACAGACTGCAATAAAGTATTGATTTGAACAAAATAATGAAGCGAAGGAGTATAAGATTAATTAAGTAATTATGTAAAATATTGAGTGAATTCTTTTAATCTTGAAACCAAGTATTGCATTTACTATAAACAATGATTACAAACACAAGAATCTGCCTGCTGTTTTTTTTGCTGCTATCATTTATCACCGGTTGCAAAACGAAAGATACGGTTGCGGATAAATTTCTTTTTACACTTATGAATGTTAAAGAAACAAATATAGGTTTCAATAATAAAATAACGGAAAGTGATTCTGTGAATGTATTTACCAACGAATACATGTACAACGGCTCCGGCGCGGGCATAGGCGATTTTAATAACGATGGTTTACAGGATATTTTTTTTACAGGCAGTATGGTAAGCAGCAGGCTGTATATTAATAAAGGCGATTTTAAGTTTGAGGATATTACAGAAAAGGCGGGTTTGCTGACAAACAAATGGTGCACCGGCGCAAGTATTGCAGATATTAATAATGATGGCTTCCCGGATATTTATATAAGTGTTTCTCATTCTCCCGATACGGTAAAGAGAAAAAACATGTTGTTTATCAACGACGGCGTTTCTCCCTCTCGTTTGGGAGAGGGGCGGGGTGAGGTGCATTTTACAGAGCAGGCTGCAGCATATGGTTTGGCGGATACAGGTTGTTCTACCCAAGCGGCTTTTTTAGATTATGACAGGGACGGCGATATTGATATGTACTTACTTAACCACAGGTTGTACAGTCATACGGCAAATAATTTGCAACCAAAAGATACAACCGGTAATTCCCCTGCACAAGACAGGTTATACAGGAATGACGGAATACCTGCGGGACAATCGCACCCGGTTTTTCATGATGTTTCTAAGCAGGCGGGTATAAAAGAAGATGGGTATGGATTGGGTGTGGTAATTACAGACGTGAACAATGATAACAGGCCGGATATATATGTGGCGAATGATTATATAGCTAACGATCTGTTATGGCTTAACAATGGGGATGGAACATTCTCAAATATCATCGCGACTTCACTAAAGCACCAGAGCTATAACAGTATGGGTGTAGATGCCGCTGATGTAAATAATGACGGCCTGCCTGACCTGGCAGTACTTGATATGCTGCCCGAGAAGAATGAAAGAAAGAAACTGATGTTCAATGCTGCAAGCCGTGAAAAGTATGATATGCAGCAACGGTTGGGATACGAGCCGGCATTTGTAAGAAATATGCTGCAATTAAATAATGGTGCCAGAAAACATAACAACAGAAATGAGCCTTTCTACAGCGAGATAGGTCAATTGGCGGGTATTGCCGAAACCGATTGGAGCTGGAGTGTGTTAATGGCTGATTTTGATAATGATGGTCGAAAAGATATTCATATTACCAATGGTTTGGGAAAAGATGTGACGAACAATGATTACGCCGCTTTCAGAAACGGAGAGGGAAATACTAATTATACCTTTGGCGGGAATGATGCGGCAGATGTATTGGATAAAAGCACAAAGGAATCGCTGCGCAAAAATCTTGACGGGTACGGCAATATCAAAATGGATAATTATTTTTTTCATAATAACGGTAATTTAAGTTTCACTAACACAACAAAGCAGGCCGGGCTTGCCACACCCTCTATTTCTAACGGTGCGGCTTATGCTGATCTGGATAATGACGGCGATCTTGACCTGGTTGTAAATAACATGAATCAGGAAGCTTTTGTGTGGAGAAATGAAATACGTCAATCTATCAAAGACAGCACGGACAATTTTATTACCGTGCAATTGAAAGGAACACCGGGTAATACCGGCGGCTTAGGAAGCCGGGTAACTTTATTCAGCAAAGAAAATAAACAGTATTTGGAACAATCACCTGTAAGAGGGTTTTCATCAAGTGTTGATTACCGGCTTCATTTCGGCGTTGGAAATATTTCAGTGATTGATTCGCTGAAAATTGAATGGCCTGATGATAAAATACAATTGATAAAAAATGTAAAAGCCAATCAAGTATTAATCGTTCAATACAATGATGCGGGAAAGCCTGTTGCACAAAAAGAGGAAGTAATTGCTAAGGCATTATTTAATGATATCACAGAACAATCCGGCATTGAATTCAATCATACAGAAACACAGCATTTTGATTTTAGCGACCGTCAGCCTTTATTACAAAAATATTCTCAATTGGGACCATGTATTGCCACGGGTGATGTAAATGGCGACGGATTAGAAGATTTTTTTACAGGCGGTGCGGCCAACCAATCCGGCAAAATTTTTATTCAAACAGCGAATGGCGATTTTAAATCAGCAAATCTTGTTGTAACAGCTAAACCGGAAGAAGATTTGGGCGGGGTATTTTTTGATGCTGATGGCGATAATGATCTTGATTTAATAGTAACCGGCGGAAGTTATGAGTTTGGTATTCCAAAATACAACCAACCTCGTTTATATACCAATGACGGGAAAGGGAATTTTATATTAGATGCAACAGCTTTGCCGGCAATAACCGATATCACCGATGTTGTAACAGTTGCGGATTATGATGGCGATGGTGATATAGATATTTTTATTGGCGGCAGGTTGCTTTCGCAAAAATATCCGCAATCGCCCCGCAGTTATATTTTACAAAACAATAACGGGAAATTTACAGATGTAACAAAAGATATTTGTGTTGGGTTAGAATTCGCCGGCATGATAACCGACGCTGTATTTACCGATTTCAACAATGATAAAAAAACCGATCTTATTGTTTGCGGCGAATGGATGCCTGTGCGTTTTTTTAAAAATGTAAATAACAAATTAATTGAAGTAACGGAACAAACAGGGCTTTCCGATATGATTGGTTTATGGCGCTCTTTACAACTGGCGGATATTGATAAAGATGGCGATATGGATTATATTGCAGGTAACATGGGTCTCAATAATAAATTTAATATCGCTCCCGGCAGGTCAGTGATGTTGTACTCAAAAGACATGGACAAAAACGGATATGCCGATCTTATACCTGCTTACTATATTAAAGATAATGATGACAACTATAAATTGTTTCCCGGCTTAGACAGGAACGAATTGGCCGCGCAGGTGCCGGCGGTTAAGAAAAAATATTTACTGCATAAGGATTATGCAACTGTTACCATGGAGCATTTAAAACAAGATTTCGGTAATGATGGCTGGACAGAATTAAAATGCCAAACAACTGCTTCTGTTTGGATTGAAAATTTGGGTAACGAAAAATTCAAAACGCATCTCTTGCCTGTGGAGGCTCAGTTAGCGCCGATTAACAGCATTATTGCAAATGATATTAATGAAGACGGCAATATAGATTTAATAATTGCGGGGAATGAATACGAAGCGGAAAGTAATAACGGGAGATATGATGCACTTTATGGCCTGGTATTGCTTGGTACCGGCAAAGAAAACTTTCTGCCCGTTAATATAGTAAAAAGCGGGTTGATTATTGACGGCGATGTAAAGGACATAAAAATTATTATTATAAAAAACAAAGGCAAAGTATTGTTGGCTGCGCCAAACGATAGTAAACTGAAAGTGTTTTTTTTAAATTCATCAGCTAAAAAACAAAGAGCATAAATGAATACTTATATAAATAAAATCAATGTAATGAAAAGTTCATTCTTAATTGCAGTGTGTTTATCCATAATGAGTAAGGGGTTGGCACAGCAAACTGTTATATCCGTAAATGCGGAAGCGGCGAAGTTTACGATCAATAAAAATATTTACGGTCATTTTGCCGAGCACCTTGGTCATTGTATTTATGACGGGTTTTATGTAGGCGATAACAATAAAACAATTCCCAATACAGATGGAATACGTAATGATATTATTGCGGCGCTAAAGAAATTGAAAATACCCGTACTGCGCTGGCCGGGCGGATGTTTTGCTGATACCTATCATTGGAAAGATGGTGTGGGTCCAAAAAGCAGCAGGCCTTCCATGATAAATAAATGGTGGGGCGGCGTTACGGAAGATAACAGTTTTGGTACTCACGATTTTTTAAATATGTGCGAACGCATTGGCGCCGATCCATACCTGGCGGGCAATGTAGGAAGCGGTACCGTACAGGAGTTAACGCAATGGGTACAATATGTAAGTTTTGATGGTGTTAGCCCGATGAGTAAATGGAGAAAAGAAAATGGGCGTGATAAACCTTGGGACGCAAAAATATGGGGAGTGGGTAATGAGGCCTGGGGCTGCGGAGGCAATATGACTGCGGAATACTATGCGAATATTTATAAACAATACGCCACATTCATGACGGATTGGAACAATAGTGATAAATTGTTTCGTGTAGCATCCGGCGCAAATTCTTCTGATTACCACTGGACGGAAGTATTAATGCGTGATATTCCGCACAGCATGCTGGAAGGTGTCGCGTTACACAGTTATTCTTTTGTAAACTGGGATAATAAAGGATCAGCTACCGATTTTGATGAGAAACAGTATTTCGCTACAATGAAGTCTGCATTGTGGATGGAAGAACTGGTAACAAAGCATACCGCCATTATGGATAAATATGATCCAAAAAAGAAAGTAGCCCTTGTAGTAGATGAGTGGGGCGGATGGTATAATGTAGAGCCCGGTACGAATCCCGGTTTTTTGTATCAGCAAAATACCATCAGAGATGCGATGATAGCCGGCGTTTCATTAAATATTTTTAATAATCATTGCGAGCGGGTACGCATGGCCAATCTTGCGCAAACCATCAATGTTTTGCAGGCTGTAATTCTTACCAATAAAGAAAAAATGATTCTTACGCCAACCTACCATGTAATGGAAATGTACAATGTGCATCAAGATGCCGTGATGATTCCCGTGTCTGTTGCAGGCACAAAATATATTATGGGTAAGGATACACTGGCTGCCGTTTCAGCTTCTGCATCAAAAAATAAAAACGGTGTAACACATATTTCATTGGTAAATATTGATCCTTCTAAAAGCGCCAATATTAGTTTGAATTTTAAAGGAGCGGTTTACAAACAGGTATCAGGTCGCATATTGGCTTCATCCCGTATACAGGATTATAATGATTTTGATGCCGCTGAAAAAATAAAACCCGTTGCATTTACCGGCGCCGCTTTAAAAGGAAATTCGGTAGAAGTTAAATTACCGCCTGCGTCGGTGGTAGTACTTGAACTTAAAAATAAGCCTTAAAAAAATGAAGAAGTATCAAAAATTTTATCATCTTGTTTTTTTTGCATTACTATTATTGCCTTTTGTATTTTCTTGCAAAAAACCACGGATGAATCCCGGTGGCGGAGGAGGTACGGATACTGTTGTTATTGTACCGCCTGCACCTTTTGATATTAATTCTATTAATGATACGTACGATGATGTTGCGTCGTTTACCAATTATTTCAAATGGGGTTCATATAATGTACACGACCCGTCTATAAAGAAATTTGGTGAGTTTTATTATTGTTATAATACGGATGTAGGATACGGTACTGCGGTTCCGCCGGGAATACAGGTAAGAAAATCCAAAGACCTGGTAGAGTGGAAATTTGTCGGTTGGGTATTTAATAGATTACCTGCATTGGGTTCTCAATTTATTACATCTTCCGGCGGCACGCCCTTTGATGCTTTATGGGCTCCCTATGTATTAAAAGTAAATAATGAATACCGGCTGTATTATTCATTGTCTTCAGCAAAGCCAAGATTAAGTGTAATTGGTTTAGCTACAAGTACATCACCGGAGGGGCCCTGGACTGAAAAGGGATTGGTAGTTACTTCTACTGACGGCAATACAATTCAAACCAATGCAATTGACCCGGCCGTAGTAGTTACACCTGCGGGTGAACAATATTTTTATTACGGTTCTGCATGGGACGGTATTTATATGTTGAAATTAGATCCCTCTACCGGTCTTGCAGCAGTTGGCGGCGATAAAGGCGTACGTATCGCCAACCGCGGATTTACAGCAGGTAAATACAACGGCAATATCGAAGCGCCGGAAGTAATTTACAATCCCGTTTTAAATAAATATTTTCTTTTCATTGCTTACGATTGGTTGCAAACAAAATATAATGTACGGGTTTGTCGCAGCGATAATCCGCAAGGACCGTTTACTGATTATAACGGTGCAGATGCAAACACGAATATTGATCACGGCCCGATGATTTTAGCCCCTTACCGGTTTAGCGGTCACGGTGGCTGGCAGGGTACGGCGCATTGCGGAGTGTTTGATGATGGCGCGGGGCAATTCTATATGGCACATCAGGGCCGGCCTGCCGTAAATAGTTTTTTTATGGATTTGCATGTTCGTAAAATATTTTGGACGGGAGATGGTTGGCCGGTTGTATCCCCGGAACGTTATGCCTGGGAAGACAACAGTACAGTTGCTAAAGATTCAATAATCGGTAACTGGGAAAGAATTGTATTGGGTTATCGCGTGGTGCCTGGGTATGACAAAGAACAGGTATCGCCTGATATGCAAACCGCAGTTGCTTTAACTATAGCGGCAAACGGAACATTAAACGGTAATGCTGCTGATACATGGATTTATAATGCGCCATGGCTTGAGCTAAAATGGAGCGACGGCGCTACAGACAAAGTTTTTGTACAAAAAGGAAGAGATTGGGAAAATAAAAAAGCAAACAGCTTCATCTTTACCGGGTTGAATAATACGGGTACGGCTGTATGGGGTAAAAAGAAATGATTTTTAAGATTGAATTATTATTTGATGAAAAAAAGATAGCTATGAAATTTAAAAAAATAATGCTGCTTGTATTTATAAGTAGTCTGTTGACAAATTTTTCTTTTGCACAAACAAAAAAAGTGCTTACTGTAAAAACTGATAAACCCGTTGCTGAAATACAACCTACCATGTGGGGTGTTTTTTTTGAAGACATTAACATGGGTGCAGATGGCGGTATCTATGCAGAGCTGATCAAGAACCGTTCGTTTGAATTTTTAAAGCCCATGATGGGTTGGAATGTAAGGCAACCGCTCAGGGAGAAATATCCAATGGCTGCGCTCACAAGTCCTGTATTGGTGATAAACCGCAAAGAAGGAAATATTGCCAACCCCAGATATATAAGGGTTACAGTTGACAATGCAGCCAAAGGAAATCTTGGATTAACCAATGACGGTTTCCGCGGCATGGGTATTAAAAAAGATTTGCGTTATGATTTTTCAGTAATGTATCAACAGGTAACTCCCGGCGTAAAAATGCATGTGGAACTGGTTGACAGTTCCGGTAAATTTTTGGGCGGCACTACTGTAATACCAAATACATCAGGCAACGAATGGCATAAAATAGCCGCCAATTTTACAGCAAATGAAACTGTGCTGAAGGCCAAAATTAATATTTGGTTTGAAGGCAATGGTATTATTGATCTGGATATGATCTCCTTGTTTCCATCCGATACGTGGAAGAACCGTCCCGGTGGCATGAGGGCGGATATGATACAAAAACTGGCTGATTTGAAACCCGGCTTTATTCGTTTTCCCGGCGGTTGTATCGTGGAAGGTTTTGATCTTTCCCAGCGATACCAATGGAAAAAAACATTGGGGCCTGTTGAAGAAAGACAGCTCATCATCAACCGATGGAATTTTGAATTCGCACACCGGCCTGCACCGGATTATTTTCAAACATTCGGGCTTGGCTTTTTTGAATATTTTCAGTTGGCGGAAGACATCGGCGCTGCTTCGTTGCCGATATTGAATTGCGGCATGGCTTGCCAGTTTAATACAGCAGAAGTGGTTCCTATAGGAGATATTGATCCTTATGTTCAGGATGCTTTGGATTTAATTGAGTTTGCCAATGGCGATGTAACAACCCGATGGGGAAAAGTTCGTGCAGGTATGGGCCATCCTGCTTCATTCAATTTAAAGATGATGGGAGTTGGCAACGAAAACTGGGGCCCCCAGTATATAGAACGGTTGAAAATTTTTACCAAAGCCATTAAAGCAAAATATCCCGACTTTAAATTGGTAACCAGTTCCGGAATTGCACCAAACGGAGAAATGTTTGATTACCTCAATAAAGAATTGCGCGGGATGAAAGCGGATATCATTGATGAACATTATTATCAAAGACCTGAATGGTTTTTTGCCAATGCAAAACGTTATGATAATTATCCAAGAAATGAATCAAAAATATTTGGCGGCGAATATGCTGCACAAAGTGACAGGACAGTAAGTATACATAATAAAAATAACTGGCTCACTGCTTTAAGTGAAGCGGCTTTTATGACAGGGCTGGAACGTAATGCAGGCGTTGTTCACATGGCTTCTTATGCACCTTTGTTCGCTCATATTGATGGCTGGCAATGGACGCCGGATCTTATCTGGGTAGATAATTTGCATTCTTACGGTACCACAGATTACTATGTTCAAAAATTATTTTCAACCAACAGGGGTTCTAAAGTTGTTCCGATTACGATGAACAATGATGTAGTGGCCGGGCAGGATAGTTTATATGCTTCGGCAAGTATTGATGCGGCGGCAAATGAACTGATTATTAAAATTGTAAATGCATCAGGTAAAGAACAAACTAATGTATTGTCATTGGAAGGTGTGAAGAAGCCGGCTTCAACCGGTAAGTTACTGTTGCTGCAAAGTAATAATCTTGATGCAGTCAATTCATTCGATAAGCCTGATTTGATTTCGCCGAAAGAATCGGTCATCAATATAAAAAGTAAAAAGTTTGAATATAAATCGGCTCCTTATTCTTTTAGTGTATTGAGGATAAAAATGCTATAGAAGAAAATTTGTTATGAAATATCTTTTAGTCATAGGATTTATTTTATGTGCATGCACGCTAAAGGCACAGGGAAAACCTGATCCTGTCGGTACTGTATTGCCTGCGCGCCGAACTTCGGTACATGATCCCGTGATGATAAAACAAGGAGCTGTTTATTATTTATTCTGTACAGGATTTGGTATTTCTGTTTTTTCATCGCCTGATTTAAAAACATGGAAAAAAGAAAAACCCGTTTTTGCCGCGGCGCCGCAATGGGCGGTAAACGCCGTACCGGGATTCAAAGGACATATCTGGGCGCCCGATATCAGCTTTCATCATGGCAAATATTATTTGTACTATTCTGTTTCTGCTTTCGGAAAAAATACGTCCTGCATTGGCCTGGCCGTAAACAAAACATTGGATACAGCATCAACTGATTACAAATGGATTGACCTCGGAAAAGTAATTCAATCAGTTCCGGGAAGAGATATGTGGAATGCGATTGACCCGAACTTGATAGACGATGCAAAAGGAAATTACTGGCTTACATTCGGTTCTTTCTGGAACGGAATTAAATTGGTGAAATTGAATAATGATCTTACGGCGGTAGCACAACCTGAAGAATGGCACACCATCGCCGCCAAGCCAAGAGATTTTAACTTACCTGATACTTCCGCAGGCAATGCAGCTATTGAAGCGCCTTTTATTTTCAAGAGAGAAAAGTATTATTACCTCTTTGTTTCATGGGATTATTGTTGCCGTGCCGAAAAAAGTAATTATAAAGTGGTAGCGGGAAGAAGCGAGGAACTTACGGGGCCTTATCTTGATAAAGCCGGAACCTCAATGACTGCAAACGGCGGATCATTAGTAGTGCAGGGCGATAATAAAGAATGGTTCGGGGCGGGTCATAATTCCGTTTACAATTTCGACGGTAAAGATTATATCATTTATCATGGCTACGATGCTAAAGACAAGGGCAGACCAAAATTAATTATTGATCAGTTGGAATGGGATAATGAAGGATGGCCTAAAGTAACAGACAGAAAATAAATCATCTTTTTAAAATAAAACAGGTATATGAAAAATATAAAATCTTTTATAAGTGTAATAATTTTTACAACAGCAGTATTGATTGCCTGCAACAACGATGATACAAAGCAACAAACAAATAAAGCGGGCGGCGGTTCTGAAAAAGTAACTAAAGTTTCTTGGGGAGAAGCGGACGGCAATCAGGTTAGTTTATATACACTCACCAATAAAACCGGCGCACAGGTAAAAATCAGCAACTATGGCGGTATAGTAACATCATGGATTACGCCGGACAAAGCAGGTAACAAGAGCAGTATTGTATTGGGCTTCGACAGTTTAAGCGGGTATCTTGCTAAGCCGCCTTATTTCGGCGCTATCATTGGCCGGTATGGTAATCGTATTGGCAACGCCACTTTTAAAATTGATACTGCTACTTATAAACTTGCCGCCAATAACGGGAAGAATCATTTGCATGGCGGTAATAAAGGTTATGATAAAGTAATTTGGGATGCTGTTCCCGCTGCTGACGGCGCCGCATCATTAATGCTGAGTTATTTAAGTAAGGATGGAGAAGAAGGCTACCCGGGCAATTTAAAAATTATTGTTACCTATACTTTAACGGATGACAATGAACTGTTGATTGATTATACCGCAGAAACGGATAAAGTAACACCCGTTAATCTTACGAATCACAGTTATTTTAATCTTACTGGAGATGTAACAAATACTATACTCAATCATCAATTGCAAGTGAATAGTGATAGGTATACACCCGTTGATGCAGGTTTAATTCCTACAGGTGAATTGAAAGCAGTAGCAGGAGGCCCTTTTGATTTTTTACAACCGCATAAAATTGGTGAACGTATTGCGGCAGTAGAAGGCGGTTACGATCACAACTTTGTTTTAGTAAGAAAAACAAATGACCTTGAATTGGCGGCGACTGTTTCTGATTCCGTTAGCGGAAGAAAATTAGAAGTGTATACAACAGAGCCGGGTATTCAGTTTTATACAGGAAATTTTTTAGACGGTACCATAAAAACAAGTAACGGGAAGGCTATTCAAAAACATGCAGCGCTTTGTTTGGAAACGCAGCATTTTCCCGATTCACCCAACAAACCTGCTTTCCCGTCCGCTATTCTAAAACCGGGAGAAAAATATCATACGGTTACAAAGTATAAAGTTTCAGTAAATTGATTTACTAAAAGAAATAACAAATGAATAAATCAGCTGCATATGTAATAGGCGTGGATTACGGAACAGATTCAGTAAGAACGATCATAGTGAATGCGCACACAGGTAAAGAGATGGCTTCTTCTGTTTTTTATTATCCGCGATGGAAAGAGCAATTGTTTTGCAATGCGGTTGAAAATAAATTCCGGCAACATCCGCTTGATTATATTGAGGGATTGGAATACACAATAAAAGATTGTGTAAAGAAAGCGGGGCCTGCACTATCCAATAATATTAAAGCATTGTCGGTTGATACAACGGGTTCAACACCGATAGCTGTTGACAAAACCGGAACACCGTTGGCATTGCTGCCGGGATTTGAAAATAATCCCAATGCCATGTTTGTGTTGTGGAAAGATCATACTTCGGTTAAAGAAGCAGGAGAAATAAATGAACATGCTGAAAAATTTGATACCAACTATTTACAATTCGTAGGCGGTATTTATTCTTCCGAATGGTTTTGGGCCAAACTGTTGCATGTGCTGAGGGAAGATGAAGCTGTACGGGAAAGTATTTATTCGTTTGCAGAGCACTGCGATTGGATTCCGTTTTTATTAACCGGCGGTAATGATGTGCATCTAATGAAAAGAGGCGTATGTTCGGCGGGACATAAAATATTATGGGCGAAAGAATGGAATGGTCTTCCTCCGAATGAATTCTTTTCTTCATTGGATAGTTTGCTTGATGGATTTACATCTAAACTTTTTAAGGACACTTATACTGCCGATCAACCTGCAGGAGTAATCAGTACTGAATGGGCCGCACGTCTTGGTTTGCCGGATGATGTAGTGATTGGTACAGGTGCTTTTGATTGCCATATGGGTGCAGTAGGCGGACAGGTAGAACCCTATTACCTGAGTAAAGTAATGGGCACATCAACCTGCGATATGCTGGTAGCGCCTGTTGATGAAGTGGGTGATAAATTAATAAAAGGAATTTGCGGACAGGTACCCGGCTCCGTTATTCCCGGCATGATGGGGATGGAAGCAGGCCAGTCTGCCTTTGGTGATGCGTATGCATGGTTTAAAAAAATATTGACATGGCCGTTACAAAACATTTTAGCAAAATCATCTGATAGCAGTAAAGAAGAAATGAATAAGTTGATTAATGAAACAGATGATGCTGTTATTACTGAATTAAGTAAAGCGGCGGCATTATTGCCTTTACATGCCGACAGCGAATTATCGCTGGATTGGTTCAATGGAAGAAGAACACCTGACGCCAACCAATTGCTTACAGCATCCATTACCGGTTTAAGTTTAGGCACTGATGCGGTTTCAATATTCAGATCCATAGTGGAAGCTACCTGTTTCGGCGCTAAAGCGATAGCAGATCGTTTTGTTGAACAAGGCATCCCCGTTAAAGGTTTAATTGGTTTGGGAGGAGTAGCAAAAAAATCTCCTTTCATAATGCAGATGATGGCGGATGTAATGAATATGCCCATCCGTGTTCACCGCTCCGAACAAACCTGCGCATTGGGAGCCGCTATGTTTGCCGCAACAGCAGCAGGTATATATAATAGAGTAGAAGATGCCATGAATGCGATGGGGCAGGGCTTTGATACGGAATATTTTCCCGATCCGGGTAAAGTGACTATCTATGAAAAACGTTATCATCGTTACAAGAAGTTAGGGAATTTTACAGAGCATGAAACCGGTAAACCGGTATTGAACAACAAATCAAAATCAGTATTACAAAAAATATGAGCAAATATATTCATTTGCTGGAAGAGGCATACGAGGCAAACATGCAGTTACCCAAGCTGGGGTTGGTGCTGTTTACATTTGGCAATGTAAGTGCGGCCGACAGAAATTCAGGTGTGTTTGCAATTAAACCAAGCGGCGTACCATACGAAAATCTGTCACCCGATAAAATGGTGATTGTAGATTTTGACGGCAACACCGTAGAGGGTTCATTGCGTCCGTCATCCGATACAAAAACACATGCTGTATTGTACAAGCATTGGGAAAAGATTGCCGGTATTGTGCATACTCATTCCGTTTATGCAACTGCATGGGCGCAATCACAAAGAGATATTCCCATCTTTGGTACTACGCATGCCGATCATAATACAGTTGATATTCCATGCGCCCCGCCAATGAGTGATGAAATGATTAACGGTGATTACGAACATGAAACCGGTTTCCAGATTATCAATTGTTTAAAAGAAAGAGGACTCAGCTATGAAGAAGTGGAAATGATATTAGTTGGGAATCATGCACCATTTACTTGGGGTAAAACGGCTGCTAAAGCCGTTTATAACAGCGCGGTATTGGAACAGGTAGCACAAATGGCTTTACTGACAGAACAAATAAACAACGATGCATCAAGATTGAAGGAGGCATTAATAAAAAAACATTTTGAACGTAAGCACGGGCCGGATAGTTATTACGGGCAGCAATAAAAAGAAAACAATAATTTAAAACTGTAATAAGAAAAAACAAGATTGAATTGGCAAGTTTTGAATTGCTGGGCCCTTTAGGTCAATATCATTTAGTTGAGGACTTGAATGCCAAGGTTTTAATTGCCACGCCCTTTAGGGCGTGGATGAAAATAGAATTAAGAACCGGGGCTTTAGCCCAAATAATAGTTTGTCTAAAGCCAATAAAAACTAATAATTATTAAACTACGCCCTAAAGGGCGTCGCAATTGAAAAAGCGATGATTAACTAATGTGAAGGAATGTTGATTCAAAAACAAATAAAATGAAAAGAATATTTTTTATAATTACTTTATTAAACTGTTGCAATTTATTTGCACAGCAAAAAGATTATTCGTTTTCAGCAGTTCCTTTCACTAAGGTTCACCTTACGGATAATTTCTGGCTGCCGCGAATAAAAATCAATCATACGGTTACTATTCCCGCATCATTTGAAAGATGTGAAAAAACAGGGAGGGTAAAGAATTTTGAGATGGCTGCAGCCAAAAGCGGTAAGTTCTGTACTATTTTTCCTTTTGATGATACGGATATTTATAAAACTATTGAAGGCGCCTCTTTTTCTTTGAGTTTGTTTCCTGATAAAAAGATGGAAGTATATATTGACTCGATGATTGATAAGGTAGCGAAAGCGCAAGAGCCTGATGGATATTTATATACTGCAAGAACAATTGATCCTTTGCATCCGCATACATGGGCCGGCATTAAACGTTGGGAAAAAGAAAGAGAGATGAGCCATGAGTTGTACAACTCCGGTCATTTGTACGAAGCTGCCGCCGCTCATTTTGCTGCAACAGGCAAAAAAAATTTATTAAACATCGCTTTAAAAAATGCTGATTTGGTTTGTTCGGTTTTTGGAAAGGATAAATTACATGTAGCTCCGGGGCATGAAGTAATAGAAATGGGCCTGGTAAAATTATATCGTATTACCGGTAAGAAAGAGTACTTAGAAACTGCGAAATATTTTATAGAAGAACGCGGCCATTACAGCGGTTACGATGCAAAAAATAATGATCCGTTTAAAAATGGTTCTTATTGGCAGGATCATATACCGGTAGTTGATCAGAAAGAAGCCATCGGTCATGCTGTGCGGGCGGGGTATTTATATTCGGCTGTAGCGGATGTTGCCGCATTAACAGGCGATGTACAATTGCTGAACGCCATTGATTCTATCTGGAACAATTTGGTAACAAAGAAAATTTATGTACAGGGCGGGGCGGGAGCTGTTGGCAGCGGCGAACGTTACGGCGATAATTATGAATTGCCCAATGCGACGGCTTATAATGAAACCTGTGCGGCTATTGCCAATGTGTACTGGAACCAGCGTATGTTTCAATTACACGGCGATGCAAAGTATATTGATGTACTGGAAAAAATTTTATACAATGGTTTAATATCCGGTGTCGGACTCGATGGTAAATCATTTTTTTACACCAATGCCATGCAGATAAAAAATAATTTTCTTGACCAGGGCGCCGAAGCGGAACGTTCCGGTTGGTTTGATTGTTCATGTTGCCCTACCAATGTAACAAGATTATTGCCGTCGGTACCCGGCTATATGTATGCACAAAATGGTAATGCCGTATTTGTGAATTTGTTTATTAACAGCAATTCGTCAGTAACAGTTAACGGAAAATCGGTAGATATTGAACAACGGAATAATTACCCGTGGCAGGGCGATTTGAAATTTATTGTTTCTCCTAAAAAAGGTTCATTGCCGTTTGTGTTTAAAATTCGTATACCCGGTTGGGCATTAAATGAAGCCATCCCGTCCGATCTTTATTCTTACAGCGCAACATCAGAAAGTAAAGTTGTTATAACCGTTAATGGTACTGCTGCTGAGTATAACATGCAAAACGGTTATGCCGTACTGGACAGAACCTGGAAAAAGAATGATATGGTGCAGGTGAATTTGCCAATGGAAGTACGCAGGGTAAAAGCAAATAAAAAGTTGAAAGATGATATTGGTAAAGTTGCCTTGCAAAGAGGGCCGTTGATGTATTGTGCGGAATGGCCCGATAACAATGGCAGTGTGTCAACGATTGTGCTGCCGGCAATGGCAGCCTTTACAACAAAATATGAACCGGCATTACTTAACGGAGTTGTCATTTTAAAATCTGAAATAAATAAAGTAGAGGTAGCGGATAATAAAGTAAGTACATCGAAGCAGGCTTTTGCAGCAATACCGTATTATGCCTGGGCCAATAGAGGTAAAGGAGAAATGATGTTGTGGTTTCCGGAGCAGGTGAAGTCAGTAGATATCATTTCGCAATAGTAATAGTAACAATGTTGCCGTACAATAAAAAAAAATGCAGAGTTGGCATAGGAAAATAAGTTTATAAATAATAAAAAATAAAGATGAAAGCATTAAAAGATCAGGAAGTATGGTTTGTAACCGGTAGTCAGCATTTGTACGGCGAAGAAACATTAAAGCAGGTGGCTGAACATTCGCAACAGATTGCAAAGGCATTAAACAGTTCGGAACAAATACCTGTCTCCGTTGTTTTTAAACCTACGGTAAAATCGCCCGAAGAAATTTATGCAGTATGCGCCGAAGCCAACGCTTCTTCAAAATGTATCGGTATAATCGCCTGGATGCATACTTTTTCTCCCGCCAAGATGTGGATAGGCGGGTTAAAGATTTTACATAAACCTTTATTGCACCTGCACACACAATTTAACCGTGATATTCCCTGGGCTACTATCGATATGGATTTTATGAATCTTAACCAAAGCGCACATGGCGACAGGGAATTTGGTTTTATTATGAGCCGTATGCGTTTGAAAAGAAAAGTAGTGGTTGGCCATTGGCAGGATCCGAATGTAATTGAACGTATTAATATATGGACAAGGGCGGCCGCCGGTTGGAATGATTGGCAAGGAGCTAAGTTTGTACGTTTTGGCGATAACATGCGTTATGTTGCTGTTACTGACGGCGATAAAGTGGAAGCTGAAATGAAATTCGGTTACAGTGTAAATACACATGGCGTTGGCGACCTTGTGAAAGTAATTAATGAAGTAAGTGATGCGGATACTGATAAACTTACAAATGAATATTTTGACAGCTACAAGGTAGCGGATAGTTTACAAAAAGAAGGAAAACAATATCAATCGTTGCGTGATGCGGCAAGAATTGAACTGGGGTTGAAATATTTTTTGGAACAGGGAAATTTCAAAGGCTTTACCGATACGTTTGAAGACCTGCACGGTATGACTCAATTGCCCGGCATTGCCGCGCAGCGATTGATGGCGCTGGGTTACGGCTTTGCAGGAGAAGGTGATTGGAAAACATCGGCATTGGTACGGGCAATGAAAATAATGGGCATCGGGTTGAAAGGCGGCAACAGTTTTATGGAAGATTATACCTATCATTTTGATCCTGCCAATCCATTAGTGCTTGGCGCACACATGCTGGAAATTTGCGAGAGTATTGCGGGTGAAAAACCTTCCTGCGAAATTCATCCGTTGGGTATTGGCGGCAAAGCGGATCCGGTAAGATTGGTATTTAATGCAGCCGCGGGTCCGGCAATTAATGCTTCAGTTATTGACATGGGTAATCGGTTCAGGTTGTTGGTAAATGAAGTAGTAGCTGTTAATCCTATTCATGGTCTTCCTAAATTGCCGGTAGCAAGAGTATTATGGAAACCCTATCCTAATATGAATGATGGTTGTGCGGCATGGATACTTGCCGGCGGTGCGCATCATACCTGTTACAGTCAGAATTTAACTTCGGAACACATGGAAGATTTTGCTGAGATAGCGGGAATTGAATATGTGCGTATCGGAAAAAATACGGATATTTATCAATTCAAGAATGAATTACGGTCGAATGAAGTATACTACCAAATCAACAATAAATAATCTTTATTACTAAAACAGAAACTTGCTTATGAACGGTTTATCAACTTTAGACATTGCGATTTTTATTATTTATTTTATCCTGGTGGCAGGTTATGGCTACTGGGTTTATCATAAAAAAAAGAAAGCTACTATCACTGCATCACATGACTTTTTTTTAGCAGAAGGTTCATTGACATGGTGGGCCATCGGTGCGTCGCTGATTGCTTCCAATATTTCTGCAGAACAATTTATAGGCATGAGCGGCAATGGTTATTTTGTAGGTATTGCTGTTGCAGCATATGAATGGATAGCCGCTTTGGCGCTTATTATTATTGCAGTATGGTTTATGCCCGTGTATCTTAAAAATAAAATTTATACCATGCCGCAGTTTTTAAAAACGCGGTATAATGAAACAGTATCGCTGATAATGGCGATTTTCTGGTTGCTGCTTTATGTCTTTGTAAATCTTACTTCCATTTTGTATTTAGGCGCAATCGCTATCAGCGGTTTAATTGGACCTGAGTATTTACACCTGGTAATGATTGCACTTGCAGTATTCGCATTAATCATTACGTTGGGCGGTATGAAAGTAATTGGTTATACGGATGTAATACAAGTGGCTGTTTTAATTATCGGCGGTTTTGCAACTATTTATTTTGCATTGACTATTGTTAGCGAAAAATTCGGTTTGGGCAGAGACGCCGTAGCGGGTTTTAAAACATTAATGTCGCAGGCGCCTGATCATTTTCATATGATATTAAAAAAACCAACCGCGGCTTCATCGCAGGAAGATGTAAATAAATATTTAATACTGCCGGGTATTGCCATGTATTTTGCTGGCCAGTGGATTGTAAATTTAAATTATTGGGGATGTAACCAGTACATTACACAAAGAGCACTGGGCGCCGATTTGCAAACGGCACGTAAAGGAATATTGTTTGCCGGGTTTTTAAAATTACTGATGCCGATTATTGTAATGTTGCCGGGTATTGCAGCATATGTACTGCATCAAAACGGCGGCCTTTCGAAAGAGATGATGGACAGTAGCGGGGCCGTTAACCAAGACAACGCCTACTCTGCAATTCTCAGCTTCCTTCCGTCAGGTTTAAAAGGATTGTCTATTGCTGCATTAACGGCGGCGATAGTTGCATCGCTTGCGGGTAAGTTAAACAGCATCTCCACCATATTTACGCTTGATATTTACCTGAAATATTTTAAAAAGAAAGAAGTGAATGCAAATGCAGAAGCAGCTGAAAAAAATATGGTTTGGATCGGGAAGATTGTTGCATTAGTATGCATTACTATTGCCGTTTTATTTGAGTGGAAAGATTTATTGGGAATTAACAGTAAGGGCGGTTTTACATTTATACAGGAATATACCGGCTTTATAAGCCCCGGTGTGTTTGCTATGTTTATTTTAGGTATGTTTTGGAAACGAACTACGGCTGCTGCGGCTGTTGCCGGTTTAATTACGGGACTGGTCGTTGTTCTTTTCTTTAAACTGTTAGCGGTTAATATTTTTGGCCACGAAACTATTTTATATACAGCATTTAAAAATAGCGGGGGCAGTTACGAAATACCTTTCTTAATTAGTATGGGTTGGTCATTCTTTTTTACTATGCTGATAATGATAGTAATTAGTTTGGCAGGGCCAAAAATAAACCCTAAAGCTTTTGCTTTGGATAAAGCAATGTTTAAATTAAAGCCATCGATAGTTGCAATGATTGTAACAACATTGCTTATACTGGCAGCTTTGTATATAAAGTTCTGGTAGTAACAACCGGTAAGCCATCTAAAAAATTAACGCCCCCGCAAACGATTACCCGAAATTTGCGGGGGCGTTTTCTATTTCTGTTGTTTTATTTAAACTATATGCGCTTGCAGCAGCGAGTTCAAGCTGATGTCATAATAGCTTTCAATAAAAGCAATAATATTATCATAAGCTGTAAACTCTTCTTTCTTGTGTATATTTAAAATTACTACTGTTCGCATGCCTGCATTTTTTGCCGCTTCTACACCTTTCGGTGCATCTTCAAAAACGATGCATTCATTCGGTTTTACTCCTAATGCTTCGGCACATTTTAAAAAAGTTTCGGGATGCGGTTTGCTGTGTGTTACATTGTCCGCACTGATTAAAGAGGAAAAATAATTCCTGATGTCAAGCCCGTCTATTACAAAATCAATATTGAACATAATTGCAGCGGAACCAATAGCCATTTTTATTCCGGTTTTATGAGCTTTTTCCAGGAAAATATTAAGCCCTTCAATAAGCTGCAGGTAAGGCCTAAACTCTTTTTGATATGTTTTTTCCTTTTCATAACTCATTTCATCCTTTTCTTTATCTGCAAAGCGGCCCGGTAAAACTCTTTCTATTACTTCATGATTTTTACCGTAACACTCCTCTTTCATTCTTTGCAGCGAGATGTTGGCGCCCAAGCTATTAAAGATTTTGTGCCAGGCATTAATATGGTACTCCATATCATTTATCATAGTGCCGTTCAAATCGAATAGAAATGCTTTTATTGCCATGTATTTACGGTAAAGAGTTTGAAAGAGCGACAAATGTAGTACAACTTATTCGCCCTCGAAATGGAATGCCCGGTTATCTTTTTTATAATGATGGAACCGGGCTAAAGAAAAGTACTATTAATCCTTTTTGGATAACAGGCATGAAGCTTTTTTAAATAAGGAATAAAGCGGATTGAAAATTGAAATATACGGTTGATCTTATACCAATTTGATTTATTATGTAGTCCAAAATAATTGGTGTAATACCGAGAGCCTGAGTGGGTTACTGATTAGACTATTTACCACGGCGATTCGGTATTAAATACTATCAATACAACGGATGAAAATATGACGGAGTCTTACCATACTTTCTTTTGAAGGCTTAGCTGAAAGCAGGTAAATCCGGGAAATTACATTACGAAGCAATTTTAGTGACTGCGAGTTCTTTATTATATAATAATGACCGTGCCGGCTCCGGTTTTTTTTTTAATAAATATTGATAAGGCGAAATAGAAAATGCTGTTTAAAAGAACGAAAAAATGAAACTCAGGCATATTGCCATTTCGGTTTAATACCTGCCGGATATTTTCCCGATAATATTGATAAAAAAAATACTAAATTGTATTACCAATTATCTTGACCTGCCAACCATTAACCTTTTGGTTCTTTAACCGGGTTAATAATTCCTGCGTTACTAAGTAACAACCTATTAAAACTATTTTTTTTAATCCCCTCTTATTCTTTCATCACCTAAAAACTTTATCAATGAAAAAGAATCTATTAACCGGCGTATTACTAATGCCTGCATTAATGTTGCTGCTGTCTACATCCTGCAAAAAAGAAGTCAGACATGAAACTACAGAAGAAAATTTATTATCTGCCTCTCCAAATGTTTCGAAATCATCCGCGGCGCAAGAATCGGATCTGTTGAAACCTGTTCGCAGTGCTACTTCGAGATTTCATTCCACTACCCAAGCTATTATGGCCGGGTACGTACCTGACGATCATTGCGTTTCCGTACCGGGGGTTGGTGGAATGGGTTACCACTGGGTGAATCCTCCCCTGGTTGATGCAGCCTTTGATCCGCTAAAACCGGAAGTGGTACTTTATGCAACCGGCCCGGGCGGCAATTTGCGGCTTGTGGCGGTGGAATATATTGTTATAAATGTCGGGCAGGCAAGGCCCATGTTTGGCGATCATCCATTCGACATTGGTGGCACACCTGTTCCCGTACCACACTGGAGTCTGCATGTTTGGTTATATGAACACAATGCATCCGGCATATTCACCCCGTTCAATCCCAACATTAGTTGTCCATAGAGGAGTAAAATAGTCTATTGTTTATTTTAAAAACAATTAACAACTTCTGATAGGGAATTCGATTTAAAAAAATCTTTGCCCGGGGACACCGATAAATTTGGAGCAGGTCAATTAAAAACCGGCAATTGCACGCCGGTTTTTCTTTTATATGTTGAATGCTGTTTGCATTAGCTCCCCCTGTTCCTGCACATGCACCTTTTTGTAGCCGGTCGCAGTTGAAGAGGACGCATGAAGGCTGACAGGATAAATCCGGTTTGCTGCATGTCTAATAAGCAAGTATCTTTTTTCGGAAATGCAAAAAATAGCTATACAATGAAACAAATAAAATTTTTACTCGCGGCTTTGTTTGTAATTGTGCAATCTTCGGCACAGCAAACAATTAGCTCAAACATTTATTTTAAAACTGTAAAGATTACAGACAGCATTTTCCAGTTTGAACCGGCTAACCAGCTAACTGATTTTGTAGACGGGAACTGCACTGCCATCATCGGCAAGACAGGAGTGTTTTTAGCCGATGCCATGCAAAAACCTTATTATGCGGATGAAGCCATTAAGGAACTGAAAAAAATAACCCGGTTGCCGGTAAAATATATTTTTATCACGCATTGGCACGGCGATCATAATATGGCATTGGATATTTGGAAAAAGAAATTCCCGGGCATAGTGGTAATGGCACATACAGCAACTAAAAGAGGCATGCAGTCCAATATTGAGGAGATGGCAGAAATAAAGAAAGGGTATCCCGATTTTATTAAACCATCGGAACAGGCCTTAAAAGACAGGTTGAATTTTGACAGCAGTAAAATGACTGATTACGATTTCAAACGACTGACTAATACGTTAGTCGAATTAAAAAAAATTGTTAGCTATAGAGACCGTTACAATTTTGTATCGCCTGATATTACATTTACCGATAGCCTTGTTTTTAATTTTGAAGGCAAGCAATTGGAAATGTTTCATTTGCAGGAAGCGCATACAAAAGGCGATGCGATGCTTTGGATTCCTTCGAAACGAATTTTAGTTTCCGGCGATATCATCGTCAACCCGATTCCATATGCTTTCAGCGCCAATCACCCCGGGCTTATCACTATGCTGGAGCATATAAAGAAAATGAACCCCGCATTAATTATACCGGGGCATGGCCCTGTGGAAAAGGATTTTATTTATATAAATCAACTGATTGATTTGCTGAAAGATTTTGAAACCGCATTTTCTGAAGCTGTCAGCAAGTATGAAAAACCAAAGTTCCCCGATTTGCAAAAAGATATTTTACTGGAAAAGCACCGGTTGTTGTTTGCCGGCGATGACGAAGTAAAGAACTGGACATTTACCAACTTTTTTATGAAGCCCGCTATTTACAGTCATTTACTTAAATGGAGAGAGAAGAATAAAATAAAACCCTGACGAAGGTTCAAAAGCCTCCATTGTTTTCATGATAAAGAAATTTGAGAGCGGCAAGATATGAATCAGTCATATAATATTATCACTCGTTTTTTTAGTTAGTATAATAAATCCAATTCCGATCACGACAAATAGAATGCCTCCGATCCGGGAGGCTTTCTATTGTTATTTTATATTTTTAAATAATAATCAATCAATACTTAAATCGTATAACAGCGTCCTGCATGCCGTCAAAACTTGCATTAACTTTTGATAAAAGTTGCTGTGCATTTAATTCGTAAGACCATGTACGTTCTTCTGTTGATACGAAGCCATTATTATTTGCTATATCCTGCATACGGGTAGGATGATAGGAATCCGTAGCAGAAACAGTAATATATTCATTATCAGCAAAGGAAGTAAAGGAATATAAATTCTTTATGTTTTGTATATAGAAATCTTTACCCATTAATGTTCTTAATAAAATATCTTCTTTGCCGTCAGCAAGGCCAGACGTATAAAAAAAATTAGTTTCGTTCGAAATGCCGGGGCTGAGGAAAAGCAGTTTCTTGATACTGCTGTTAGTATTGTATTCATAAGTTGTTACACCTCCACCGGATTTCTGAATCTGGGTTAGCTTAAAATCAACACTATATGTGTACGATGCAGTATCAATAAAAACAGGGGATCCGG
>CAVZXS010000023.1:0-4499 GCA_963779325.1 uncultured Bacteroidota bacterium
CATAATTCATACTCCCTCTCGTGTCATTAATATTTGAAACTGAAAGATTAATTGTTCGTCCTTATACAAAGGATGATGCAGATAATTTTTTTGCGTTGAATGGTGATGAGGAGATTGTGCGTTATATACGTCCTGCGAAATCAAGAAAAGAATGCGATGCTTTTTTATTGGAAACAATAGCTGCTGTGGATGCCAATCCGCAGATGGGTCGTTGGGCGGTGGATGAAAAAAACACCGGGCGGTTCGTGGGTTCATTCGCCGTTATTTTTATTGAAGGCACTGATATGATTCAGCTGGGCTATGCATTATTAAAAAAGGAGTGGGGCAAGGGCTATGCAACAGAACTTACCAAAGCCGGGATAAACTATGTATTTACTGTAATGCAATTGCCGTTGATATATGCGGTAACTGAAATAGAGCATACAGCTTCGCAACAGGTTTTACTGAAAGCGGGGTTTAAGCGGGAGACTCTTTTTAAAGAAGGAGAGAAGGAATTGCAGCGGTTTATTTTGTATAGAGATGAGGTCTAAAGTAAGAAGTAAAAAGTCAAAAGTAAAAGAAGAACTTAACACATACTTACTACTTAATTTATACTGTTACAAACAAAATTGTTGTTGCTGTAATCGGGACACTTCTTGTCGGAATAATGATTTGAAGTTTTTATGAAGACCGCAGAAGTAAAAATATTGATACTAAAACTAAGCGGGGTATGTTACGGATCGTATTGGTTTTGGCATCTGTATTATTAGTCATGATATTTAAGTTAACCGGCGTTCCTATGAAATAACATTATCTGTCTTTGTATTCGTTGCATATAAGCATGCTTTGAGTGCACTGTACTATCAAAAAAAACTATCACTCTCTTGTCATACTGAGCCGCTGCTATCAGAAAAATTATAGTCAAATATAATCAGGCGAAGTGTCTATAACCGGTTCGATCTTTGGCAGATACTTCTCCCGCCGATGGCAGGTTCAGTATGACAAGACAAGGAGACATTCCCGATTGCTTTAGTCCTATAGGTTTTCTATTCATTGCAAATTGGCCATTGCCTATTGGTTTTTATTTCCAACCTCCGACTTCCAACGTCCGGTTAGCCGTATCTATATAAGTATTATCTTCAATCTGCATACCGTAAAATAAAAATTTACCAAAATGGATAAAAGAACATTTATAAAAACATCATCAGCAATAGCAGGCGGCGCTTTATTTTCACGCTTTGCAGGATGTGCAACCAAAACAGACAAAGGAGCATTTAAAAAACTGGGCGGGTAACTTGGAGTACAGTACCGGTAATGTTCATTATCCAAAAACAGTGGCGGAGGTGCAGGAGGTTGTAAAGAAATGTAAAAAACTTAAAGCGCTTGGCTCACAACATTCTTTCAATAAAATAGCGGACAGCACCGAAAACCAGGTTTCCCTAAAAGAGATGAATAAAGTAGTATCGTTAGACGCAGCATCAAATACAGTAACGGTGGAGGCGGGTATGAAATATGGTGAGCTGGCTCCCTATCTTCATGAAAATGGATATGCTTTGCACAACCTGGCTTCCTTACCTCATATTACTATCGCAGGGGCTGTTGCAACGGCCACACATGGTTCGGGTGTAAAGACAGGTAACCTTTCAAAGCGGTTTCAGCTATTGAATTTGTAAATGCCGCCGGTGATATAGTTAATTTATCAAAGAAAAAAGATGGTGAGCAGTTTTATGGCGCTGTGGTGGCATTGGGTGCATTGGTGTCGTAACAAAACTTACGCTTGATCTTCAGCCGACTTTTAATATGAAGCAGGTTGTATATCGCAACCTGCCCATGAGCGAACTGAAAAATAATTTTGACACTATACAAGCAGCGGGTTATAGTGTAAGCCTGTTTACCGATTGGAAAAATAAAAATATCAATGAGGTCTGGATAAAAAGCAGGGCGGAAGCAGGCGATACCGACTTAGCAGCGCCTTCAGAATTATTCGGCGCTAAACTAGCTGCGCAAAATATGCATCCTATAGAAACTGAGTCTGCCGAAAATTGTACAGAGCAAATGGGTGTTGCAGGACCTTGGTATGAAAGAATGCCGCATTTTAAAATGGGTTTTAAACCAAGCGCCGGAAAAGAATTGCAGGGAGAATATTTTGTACCCGTTGAACATGCGTACGAGGCAATAATGGCGATGGAAAAATTGAACGAAAAAATAACGCCGCATCTTTTTATTTCTGAAATACGTACCGTAAATGCGGATGATCTCTGGATGAGTCCCTGTTACAAACAAACCTGTGTAGCCCTGCATACTACCTGGAAACAGGAAACAGATACTGTTATGAGTTTGATTCCGTTGATTGAAGAACAACTGGCGCCTTTTAACGCACGGCCACATTGGGCAAAGTTGTTTACCATGCCGCCACCGGTTTTGCAATCCCGTTATGAAAAACTGAATGACTTTAAGCAATTGATTAGCCAATACGACCCCAACGGTAAATTTCGAAATGATTTTTTGGATAAGAACCTTTACAGCAGCTGATTTTAATTAATAGAACAACAACAAGGAATATGGAGCAAAACATTACAACAGCCGAATACCCGCTATTAAGCGATAGGATTCAGGCTACTTTTATTGACACAATTTTTATCATCGCTTTAATGTTTTTATTTTCTTCAATACTTGAAAACTACGAAAACACACCTGATTGGGTAAGGATGGTATTATTTATCGGGATTTGGTTAGTGTATGATCCTTTATGTACAAGTTTTGGTTACACTCTCGGAAATTATATTAAAGGACTACGGATCAGGCAGTATGAAGCCACTGCAAAAAGAATTAATATTTTTCAGGCGGTAATACGATATGTTATTAAAATTTCACTGGGTTGGATTTCTTTTCTTACAATTAACTCAAACAAAGAAAAGAGAGCTATACATGATTTTGCCACAGGAAGTGTCGTTATAAAAAAAATGAAATAACGACTAATCATTTTACAATTTTGGAAAGTCGTCCGGCTTATTGTGCAGCATACCGGCAAAACAAACACCCTGCTTCTTGTCATACTGAGCGCTACAATCAAAAAAATTATAGTTGAATGAATCCCGGCGAAGTATCTATAACCGGTTCGATATAGCGGATACTTCTCCCGCCACCGGCGGGATCAGTATGACAAGACAGAGGAGAGAATGATTCATAAGAAAAATATTGTGATCTTGCATATAAAAATTCCAGGCATGTTAAATTACCGTCTGACATTGTTTTTTTCAATAGTTCTTCTTTCCTGCGATGATGCATCGCAAAAAACAGAAAAGCAAATTAAAGAAACAGGTAAGGAAATAGTAAAACAAGTTGAAGCGGCGGTGGAGCATATGGATGGTTCCCATGCTTACATTGGCTTTGAAGCAAAGAAAGACAGTTGTGAAATACGAATGTATTGGAAAGATGATAAAGGAGCCATTTTGGGCAGTTTAAAAAACTTGAAAAATTATATTGAACAAAAAGGCGATACGCTTTTGTACGCCTGTAATGGCAGTATGTATATGGAAAACCGTTTTCCGTTAGGTTATTACATAGAAAACGGTAAGACATTACAAAAAATAAATACCCGAAGCGGAACGGGTAATTTTTATTTAAAACCCAAGGGCGTATTTTATTTGGGTAATAATAATTTGCCGGTTATTCAGAGTATAGAAACGCAAAAAGACAGGGAGGCACTGCGTTTACAAAAAATTACTTACCTCACCCAAAGCGGCCCTATGCTGATACATAACAATAGAATCAATAGTTTATTTACACCCGGCAGTACCAATATAAATGTAAGAAACGGTGCGGGTATACTGCCCGATGGCAATGCTTATTTTGCCATGAGTACCTATCCTGTTAGTTTTTACGATTTCGCCAAACACTTTAAAGATAAGGGCTGCAAAGAAGCATTGTATTTCGACGGTTTTGTAAGCCGTACCTATTGCCCGCAGGAAAATTATATTCAATTGGGCGGAAATTTGGTGTTATGATTGCCGTGGTGAAGAAGAAGTAATTTTTTTTCTTACGCCCAAAAACTATGAATCATTATTTTTTATCTATATATTTGGTTTAAGCAAATTGAACACGGTACTTAAGAAATTTTAATAATTAAATTTGAAAAGAAAAATGAAAGCAAGCCCCATTATTACAGTTCTTTTTTCCCTGCTTATGCTTGCTGCCTGTAAAAAGCAAAAGCAGGATACGCAGTATTATTTTACTTTCGCTATCGGTTCTAAGACTTATTCATTGGATAGTGCGACTATTCATATTTCTACCTACAACAATACTTCATCTTCGTTCGAAATATTGGGGTATACAGCCTCCCGGAGTTACAGGTTAAATGCTTTTGGTATCAATCCTTTTGATACTACGGTTATCGGAACTTATCTGACTACAATGTCTCCAGATCTTAAAAAATTACTTACCGGCGGCGGATTTATAGGTGATAACCCTACGGATATTAATTTTGGCATTTACCCCGTACATTATGACGGGAAATATTC
>CAVZXS010000024.1:0-7852 GCA_963779325.1 uncultured Bacteroidota bacterium
TGTTTTTTTTAAATACTTAAACTTATTGATTGATTATTTTTTCTTCTAAAATGAATTTACCTTTTTCATCCCATCCTGTAATTGTTATGATGTACCCGTTTTTTGATAGGGGAAGACTTAAGGAAACAGATTTATCATCCTTGCTGTTTATTTGCTTCAGGTAAATTGTTTTACCGGGTTCAGTTATATTATCAACGAGTAATAGATTATCCCGTGTAATTGAATAACCCGCCATCTTAATAAAAGATAGACTCTTACTATTGCCGCGTGTATTGGAAGCACCCTTTTTTGTAAAAAAGGAAATATAACCGTTGTATGCACCCAATGCAGCGGCTGGTTGTTTATTTACCGAAATCAATGCAATGTCATCAATATTCAAACTGCTTATTATATCTTTTGATACCTGCACTTCATTAAGAAAAAATAATACACCATCAGCTTCGCCAAAGCTTTCGCTTAAATCTTCGCCAGTATTATTTACAGGAGCGACTGTATTGTACCTGGAGAAAGATACCTTTTGCGGATTATTGATATCACCATCAATTTGTATACCGGGCATATTATTGCGTATAAAATGCCAAATACCCATATAGTTGGTTCCGTCCGGTACCAATACAGTTGCACCGCCATCATCAAAAATCGGGCTGAGGTATTCTTTCTTCAGTGAATCTAACGGGCTTGCTTTCTTTGCTTTTACTATTACTGCATCTAAGTTTCTGAATTGCGGGTCTGTTTTTTGTAAACTGTCCAACAACTTTTGAATGCGAGGGTCACTGCTTTTTTTTATTACTTCTTTTTCGTAGCGAATCATTGGTAATAAACTTGCCGTTTTCAGCGTATCGAAATAAGAAGGATAAATTTCTACTTTTAATAATTCCTTTTTATTTTTCGGATTGCTTCCCTGGAAGTAAATTTTTGCTTCTTTTTTAAAACTGAAATCATTTACAGCAAATTCGCCTGCCGGCGTAGTACGCGGCCCGGCTAAGGCCTGACTTGAATCCTCGCCATACACCCATAATTCTGCATCGTATCCCGTCTCGCTTCGTGTACCTGCATATGGCGATACCTTTCCTCTGACAGAAATACCCGATTCTACAGTATATTTTAATTGAGGTACTGTAAAGCTCCATTTTTTACCAAGCATAGGCGATGTTTGGAGGCAAAGTAATTGATCAATTACACTTTGTGATTTATCACTTTGCAAATCCGTTACTTCGATGTTGTATTTTTTTTGTAATTGATTGATTTGCGTGATGCGGTTGGTGACAGGGGATCTGTTAATACTGATGTATTCACCGGGTATTTTAACAGAGATGACTCCCGTTTTAAGAACTGATGTGAGTGACACCGTTGTTTTTCCGGGTTGATCATTTTTTGTATTGATGAAGTTTTCGACAACCGGAGCCGGGTTATTTACTTTTCTGTATGCTTGTATTATTTCATTCTCATCAAAAACATAAAACTCAATAATACCCTCAGGCAATTTGCTCCTGTTAATAGCTGTAGCCGTAGTGCCTTCGGCGAAATCAAATACAGATTGGTAACAAATTTTATCATTACTGATTCCAACTACTAAATACTTGTTGGTGCCGGATGTTTGATTTTTATCAAGGGAGAGAAATACTTTACTCTTGTTGGTACTCCTGATTTTGAAAGTAACTGTACGGAAAATAACAGAATTAATATCATCAGTGAATCCCGTAGAATGCAGCTTATATTTTTTTGCGGGTAAAGGAGTAAACGTTACGGTAGCAAGCCCTTCTGTTCCTGTTTTCCCGGAAGTAATTGTTTTACCGTCTTCCGTAAGAAAAAAGGTATCAGCGACCGGCAAATTATTTTTGGATGTTAATTGAAGTGCGAAATTCGTTTCAACACCTGCTGCAATACTGCCGCCTTCGGGTAATAATAATATATTTTTTACTGTATCTGAATATAACTTCCATTGAAAAGGCGCTTTAGTATAATCAGTCCCTATTATAAAAATTTGTTGCTGAGCAATGCCTGAAGGAAAGTTCTTTGCCCATTGAGTATAAACATTAATTACATAAGCGCCGGATGGTGTATTGCCGGGCAGTAAGAAATCTGCATGAGCGGCGCCGTTTACAACAGGCAGCATTTTTTTATTGATAATTTTTCCGGTACAGTCCGAAAGCTCTGCATAAGCGGTTTTGCTTAAAATGGTTGGTTGATTTTCCAGGTTGATAAAGGCATTGACCCAAATGGTTTCCCCGGCTATGTACTCTTTTTTATCAGTTATAAAAAATATATGCTCTTGCGGATAGGCTGTACCGGTTTTTTCTAATGATGAATCTAATTGCAGCAAAAAAAGCTCAAACTTATTTACAGGTTGAGCTTTTGTAAGCAAGGCTGATACAGAAATAAAAAATAACAGGAAAGTTTGTTTTATGGCCATAACTGCTTTTTTATTTTGTTAGTAGTGTACAGGAAAGTTAAGTAAAATAAAAACCCTTTATTTACAAAGGGTTTTTTTATTGATCAACGGTATGTTAAAAAATTATCTGTTTACAATAATACTCAGCAAAGGCCTTCTGCTGTCTGTTGAAGATACCCCGGCAAAACCACGAGCTAATACAGTATGAACTCTGCCATTGAGCAGCGCTGATGTTGAGTACGGATTATTCGTTGAAGTGCCGCCAACCAGATTTGCGTTTGATAGCGGAAGTCCTGTTTTTACCATACTGAAAGTGATGTTTCCCGTAGCACCTGCAGGCGTATCAAAATAATTGGACACACCTTTGTACGGAATGTTGGATGCTACAAGAAAAGTACCGGCTGCTGAAACTGCGTACAGATCAATATTTGCTCCGACGTTCGGTATACCATTAAAAAATTTAAACCTGGCTTGGTTTGGCACCGGGTCTTGTGTATCATCTGCTATAACGGTAGTTTGTATTGCCGTTGTTGAATCGGTAAACATGATGGTTTGTCTTTTATCCGGTTGCAATGTAAATGAGCCGGAGAATAAATTAACGGAATCTGTATTTGTACCAACCTTAGGTACCGTAAGCGTTATTTTAACGGGTGATTTCAGTTGCCCCGGATCAATTGCAATATAATCAGCAAAAGTTTGCCCGCCCTGGTTAAAACCACCGCCCGGGTATGCAATAGCATATGTAATAATACTGCTTACGCGTACATCATTTACTTTTATTTGTACAGGTGCGTTGGCTAACCATGGAGTAAAGTAACCGAATTTTACCAATGCGCTGCCGGAGGGACTGTTTTCAGTTTTTTGCGCCAGCTTATTTTTTTCACAAGCGCTTAAAAGGAAACCGGTAATTAAAGTAGCTAAAAATATTTTTTTCATGTTTAATTGTTTTATTGAATGAATTATGGTTGGCTGAACCATTGGTCAATTACATGGTAATCGGAACGAAAAGCGGCTGACGGCAAATAAATATTCCAAACATATTCAGAATTATATCTTGGTCTTACTCTTTGCGCATATTTTCCTCCGTTATCAAGAAATATTTGGTTTCCGGCAGGCATTACCATACCTGAATATACCTTAGCAGCTGTTGCCGGATCAATGTCAGTATAATGATACTTCCTCATATCGGTCCAGGTTTCTACAATACCCCAACCCCATAAAGCAATATATTTTTGTTGCATTATATCTGATAACGTAAGCGTAGCAGCAGACTGCTTAACATTTGGCCCTGCTAAATAACCGGTCCTTGCAGCAGCGGGTATAGCTGTAATATTAAAAAGAGGCAAATTAGAACGCGGATAACTTGTTCTGTTGATAAAATCAAAATGCCCGTTAATACCGTTTCTGTAAGCAGTGTAAGCTGTAGCTAAGTCAGGAGTCGGTTTACGCATAGCGGCTTCAGCCTTTAAAAACTGCATTTCGGAATAAGTCATTACCGGTACCGATGCTTTATTTTGGAAAAGATATTTACCCGGGTTTCTTGAAAAATCTCCTGCACCGGGATTGTTATTGATACTGTCTCCAAATAACGAAGCGACATAAGTTCTTGTATTACTTACTGCAGGATCCCCTTGCGTAATTACAACACCGCGATAACCTCCGTTTCCGTTTGTTGTATCGGGCGAACAGGATAACATGTGTCTGATACGAGGGTCTCTATTTGCTGCCACATTACTTCCTGCAAACACTCTGCCGTCTAACAATCTTACTATATAATCGCTTTGTCTTACAAAAGTTAAATTGTCTCTGAAAGTTCCGAAGAAGTTTGAGTCATCATTTCGTGTACCGTCAAATGGAATAAGAAAATCATCGGCACCGGTAGTCATAGCCAGATCGCAATACTTAATTACACTATCAGCAGCATAATTAGCTTTGTTGGTTAATGCGCCGAAATTACGTGCCAATAAACCGTAAGCAAATTTTTGCCAACGAACTGTATTGCCTGAATGTATCAGATCGCCGCGGCTCAATCTCGGATACTTGGGATCATAATCTGTCCTGACAAGATATGTTATGGACAAGCGTATTAGAGAATCCAAGCCTGTATAAACTTTGTCTTGCGAATCGTAACGAAAGAAAACAGAATCCTCTTTGAATGCATCATAAAAAACTATATCTCCGTAAACATTGGCAGATGCTTGAAACATATAGGCTTTTAACGCTAAAGATGCGCCTACAACATCCCACTGACTTTTCTTAATACCTTCGGTAATACAATACTCTACATTCTTACCAAGACCAAAGTAAAGTTGTCTCCAGTATTCGGCGCACCGGTCTGCTGTAAAACCGTTATAACCATGTTGCTCAAAGTTAAATTGGATATCAGGCGTGCCTGAGCTTATCCCTAGCTGACCGCCCCACATTTGCGTGTAGCAGGCAAGGTACCTCGCATCAAATTGAATAGCACGTGCTACGGAGCTTGCAAAAGGAATAAATACTGATGTGGGATCTGGTGTTTGCGGTGTGTCCGGATCGCTGTTAATATCAAGATATTTTTTGCATGATACCAACGAAACAGAACTGACGGTAAGTATTAAAAATATTTTTTTCATATATAAATTTCTTTGTCGTTATTAAAATGAAATTCTTAATCCTGTACTTACTGCACGCGGGGTTGATACGCGACCGTAGTCTATACCTGCGCCGCCTACACCGCCCAACGAAGCGTTGTTGGCGCTTACAGTAGGATCGGCTCCGCTGTAATTCGTAATCAGGAAAAGATCTGTTGCCGTAACATAGAAGCTTGCGCTTTTCAGTCTCATTTTTTTAAGCAGTCCGCTTGTAAAACGATAACTGAAACTGATATCACGCAACCTTACCCAACTCACATCTTCTACAAAATCGCCTTCTACAAATCCGGCACTGGTAGTTGTGGCACTGTTATAATAGTCGTTTCTATACTGTGGTGTAATAACTATATTATTCGGCGTAGGATTAGATGTGTTTTCCAATCCATCTCTCAACACACCTTGGATAACCCGCGGAGTTTCTCTGTCAAGAGTACGTTTACTCAACCCCAAGCGATAAAGCACTAACTCTGTACCGTTGAAAATAGCGCCGCCTTTCCTGATATCTAAATTGAAACTCAGATTAAAGCCTTTAAAAGTGACACTGTTTTGTAGTCCCATTGAAAATTTCGGCGCTCTGTTGCCGAGGTAAACAAATGCTTGACCTGTTGGATATTGCGGTGTTGTTGGCAGAGCTGCAGTAGTTACCGGTAAACCTGTACCGGGGTTAATCAAAATTTGCCCCTGGTTATTTCTCGCCAAAGCAGTTCCGTATAATGAATAAATGGATTCGCCCGGTCCTGCCTGACCTCTGAGTGAACCGTAGACCCACGTATCTGAATCATAGTAACCGCCGGGTCCAACATTTAACTTCTTAATCTTATTGCGGAACTGATCATAGTTCGCCGTAATATCCCAATTCAATTTTTTATTACGAACTATGCCGCCCGTAAGTGAAAGTTCTAACCCCTTATTTTCAACTGTGCCTCCGTTAAAGTATTTCAGGATAAAGCCTGAAGGGTAGGAGACACGCGGAAAAAATATTTGATCTGTCGTACGGTTTCTGTAAATAACACCGTTGCCTGATAATCTCTTCTTGAATAAACTGAATTCTACACCATACTCTAGGTTTTTAGTGAACTGCGGTTTTAAATTAAAATTATTACCCGTAACTCCGTAAGCATAGCCGCCGCCTGTTGTAGTAGCTTGCGCAAAACGCGGGTCGATACTGTATGCCTGTAAACCGGCGGTTTGGCCTGATGTAGCGTAAGAAATTCTAAGCTTTAATAAATCGATTTGCTTTGTTTTTTTAATATTATCTATTTCGCCCAGGTTAACTGCCAATGAAGCCGATCCGAAAGGATAATTTGGATTTTTGTCAATCACTTTTGATGTTAATACAGACACCCCTTCATAGGTGAATGAAAAAGTGGGTATTATAATATCTTTCCAGCTAATTTGTAACTGATTGTATTGTCTTATTTTTCTTGTACCCTGTATTTGCGTAGCAGCCGCAGTAGTAATCGGATCCACATTATTGATAGATGCAATGTCAGGCTCAATAAACCGCTCTCCTTTAAAAGCATCTACTGTACGGTAATTATCTTCGAAGTAAAAACCGGTTGTAAATGTATTTCTGAAGCTTTTAATATTCTTCTTTATACTTGCCCTTACATTACCCGTCAATTGACGGAATGTAAGATTATATTTTGAATAATAGCCTCTTGCCGCACCATACCTGGAATTGGGATGTGTAACCTGGAAACCGGATTGTGTATAATTGTCAATACTTGCTATTGCTGTTATATTAATAGCTTTAGATAGTTCGTAGCTGTAATTGACGTTACCTAATATGCGGGATGTTTTATCCTTAGTTTCATTTTTATTTATATCCCAAAAAGGATTGTCAAACTCTCTTGCAAATTGCGTCGGGGTAGTATTGGAGAATAAATATTTTCTTGAGCCGTCGGGGTTTAAATAATTTCTTATATCATTATCAATCGGCCATTGTAATAAGGTAAGATAATAACCTCCTTGCCCCAATGTTGCTTTATCATTATTGGTAACAATATAATTTGCGGTCGTAGTTATTCTTGATTTAGGAGAAATTTTTGAGTCACCGGTTATTCTGAAACTGATTCTCTCGTAACCCGTAGAAGGTATTGTTCCTTCCTGGTTGGTATACCCCATATTCATACGATAAGTCAGGCCATCATTACCGCCTTCAAAGCTAAGATTATGTTGTTGTGTAATACCTGTTCGGAAAAAATTTTGAACGTTATTAAAGAATTGTGTAGTATCCCCATATTTGCCTCCGAAAAAGGAAGCTGATAATCCTGCCGCGGCTCCTTCACCTGCGGCACTGGATGTTTGGTTGGCAGAATTAATACCGTTGTTGCCTCTTCCATACACATTTTGAATTTCATGAAAACGATACAATTGTTCCAGCCGAAAAGAATTATCGTAGGTAAATGTTCCTTTACCGGCTTTACCTTTTTTAGTTGTAATAACAATAGCGCCGTTGGCAGCATCAGTACCGTATAATGCCTGAGCTTCGGGTCCTTTTAAAATGGTAAGACTTTCAATATCTTCCGGGTTCAAATCAGAAGCACGATTGGAGAAATCATCCGTGCGGCTCGCTGTGTTTCTTGTTAATAGATTATCTCTGTCCTGATTTACTACTCCGTTATCCAACGGAACACCGTCTATTACGAAGAGAGGCTGGTTGGTTAAGCTTAAGGCCGTACCTCCGCGTAAGATGATAGAAGTAGAAGCGCCGGGCGCACCACTGGTGCTGGTAATAGTAGCTCCCGGTACACGACCCGCAAGTGAATTAATAAAATTATCGCGACGGGTGGCTGCAATTTCTTCACCTTTCACTTCCTGTACAGTA
>CAVZXS010000025.1:0-571717 GCA_963779325.1 uncultured Bacteroidota bacterium
TCTTTTTGCATTTATGTATGCTAAGGCAAATTCTTATAGGGACGAGAGGTTGTCAAAAATGTTTAAGAGAGCTTTTTATTTTAAAATTTTTTGTTGCATTGCCTTTACAAGCATCATGGAATTTTACTATAAAGGAGGTGATACTGAAATGTATTATTTAGCTACACAAGATTTACAAAAAGCGCTTATGGAAGGCGCTGTATCACCTTTCACAATACTAACGCAGTTTAAGGTTGTAAACGTTCGTGATCCGCTGGCAGTATATTTTATCATGGACAGAGAAATATACCCTGTCTATGAATTTATGTTCTCATCAAGTAATTTCCTGGTTCCTAAGTTTGCGCTGCCTTTTTCATTAGTTTTTTTCAGCAGTTATTTATGTATAACTTTTTGTTTCGGCTTTTTTGCTTTAGGAGGAGCTATAAGACTCTTTAAAACATTTTATCATTATTTTCCCCAATATTACCGGGAGCTGGGCTTTGCAATATTGTTTTTACCCAGTGTAGCGTACTGGAGTTCCGGTTTATTAAAAGATTCTATTTGCTTTGGAAGTATCGGGTTTCTTATGTATGCCGTGTTGAACATTTTTATTTTAAGACGAAATTATTTTTGGTCTATCTTCTGGCTTATCCTTGCCGGCGGCTTTCTCTTTTATATAAAAGTGTATATACTTTTAGCTATTGCACCGGGTATAGTGCTTTGGCTTTTTGCAGAGTTTAATAAATTGGTGGAAGATAAAACTTTGAGAAGAGTATTGGCTTTAATTACACTTTCTGTTTCTGCATTAATAGGTTTTTTCCTAATCAACTATATTACTTCTACCGAAAGTGCAAAAGCTTTTCGATTGGACAGCATTGCCGAAAGTTCTAATTATCAGCGTAACCAGTATAATGATATGTCTACTTTTGATAAGGGATCCTATTTCAGAATTCAAACTACCAACCCGGTGTTAATGTTTCTTTACGGGATCGTAGCAGCTTTGTTCCGCCCTTTTATATGGGAAATTAACGGACCTACTGCCCTTCTCTCCGCATTGGAAGCACTTGGCTTTTTATACTTTACATTAATTATTATGTTTAAAAAAGGCATTGGTACTTTTTTCAGCAAAGCGGTTAGTCATCATTTACTTCAGTTGTGTTTGGTGTTTACATTAATATTTGCCGGCATAGTAGGCTCTACGGCCTTAAATTTCGGTTCGTTATCAAGATATAAAATACCTTGCTTACCCTTTTATTTCTTGATGATACTTATCATCTTTCGGGAATTAGGTCTCCAATATCCGAAATGGTTCGCAAATATTTTAGGATATAATAAGAAAAAACAAACTTTCAGATAAATGTGCGGTATAGTTGGTTCGGTTAATTTTAAATTGAATACAAACATCACTGACGATGCGCTGTTGCACCGCGGACCCGATGCGCAAAACAGTTGGTCTGATGATAAAGTGGACTTTCGTCATTTCCGCCTTTCTATACAAGATTTAACGGGCGGTAAGCAGCCTATGTTTTTGCGTGATGATTATGTGGTTATTTATAACGGAGAAATTTATAACCATACGGAGCTGAGAAAAAAATATTCGTTGCAGTGTAGTACTTCGTCCGATACGGAAACACTGCTTCATTTGTATGATAAATTAGGGTTGGAATTTCTGAATGAAATGGATGCCATGTTTGCATTTGCACTTTTTGATAAAAGAAAAAATCAACTTGTAATTGCAAGAGACAGATCGGGGAAAAAACCTTTATACTACTACAAAGACAATGAAAAATTTTTATTTGCCAGCGAACTGAATTGCCTGAAAGGATTACTTCCGCTGCAGGTAAATCAAAACAGCATCTGCCAATATCTTCGTTTTGGCGCCTTCAACGGAGAAAATACTCCTTACCATAACGTAAAAGAGTTGTTGCCGGGCTCTTACATGACTGTTGATGTAAATACTTTGGCAATTAATGAAAAACGCTGGTGGAGTATTGATGGATATTACGAACAAAAATCGTCACATGGATTGGAGGAGGCGCTGAGTAATGTGGACGGCTATTTGCACAGGGCTGTAAAAAGAAGAGTGGAGTCATCTGATCTTGAAGTGGGTTCTTTTCTAAGCGGCGGCATCGACAGCGGATTGGTTACGGCCATCGCGTCTGAATACAATTCATCATTAAAGACATTCACCGTTTCATTTCACGGAAGTTATGATGAAGCCCCTTTAGCAAAACTGGTAGCAAAGAAGTACAATACCAAGCATACGGAAATAAGTATTGGGTTTGACAATCTTTTAAATGATATAGAAACCATTCTTGGTAATTACGGCGAACCATTTTGCGATGATTCAGCTATTCCTTCTTATTATGTGAGTAAAGAGGCTAAAAAATATTTAACGGTAATTTTAAACGGTGATGGTTCGGACGAAGTATTTGGCGGATACAGGCGGTATGTGCCGTTCTCTAAGTTTGATTTTTTTAATACATCGGGTTTTACAAGAGGCGCCGCTTCATTTTTAAAACGTATTACACCGGTCGTTCACGAAAAACAATCGATGATGAATTACATGTATCGATTGTTTGATTTAGCTTCCAAGAAGGGATTGTCTTCTTATATTTCTTCCACTACTGATATTTTTGAAGGGTATGAGAAGTGCTTTATTAATTCGAATGATAGTTGCCTTGCTTCGTTAAAAGAAAAATTTCTGCAAATCAATAAATCTTCTTTATCCGGCTTGCAGAAAATTATGTGTATGGATTTCAACACAATTTTACCCGATGTTTTATTGGTTAAAATGGACATTGCTACGATGGCTCATTCATTGGAAGGCCGCAGCCCTTTTTTATGTAAAGAAATACTTGAGTATGTACCGGGCTTAAACGATAAGCACAAAATAAACGGTAAAACGACGAAATACCTTCTGCGACAGTTGGCTAAAAAATATTTACCGGATGAATTAATAAATCAACCAAAACGCGGCTTTGAAGTGCCGTTAAAAAAATGGGTGGATAATGAATTGAAAGAAATGGTGTTTGATTCATTAAATAGATCGAACTCGTATGCCTGTCAGTTCGTTGATTTTAATTTTGTAAAAGACTTGCTGAACAGAAAGATAAACGTCTCGGATGAAAAAAGAGCCAAAATGCTGTTTTGCCTGCTGGCGTTAAATATTTGGAATAAGAAAAGCAATGAATATAATGTTGCACGCTGATCATAGAAATTTTGATTCGGGGAAATTTGTCATTTCACTTGACTATGAATTGATGTGGGGTGTACGTGATAAGCGCACCGTAGAATCATACGGCCAAAATATCCTCGGCGTCCAAAAAGTTATTCCCGCTTTACTGGATTTATTTAAAGAATATAATATTAAAGCTACTTTCTCTACGGTAGGTTTTTTATTTTATGATAATAAAAATGAACTTTTTCAGAATATACCTGCCATAAAGCCGGCGTACACCAATCAAAATCTTTCACCTTACCCCGTACTTGAAACGATTGGTGACAATGAACAATCAGATAAGTATCATTACGGACTCTCGTTGTTAAACATGATTAAAGATGATGGCAGGCACGAAATAGGTACACATACTTTTTGCCATTATTATTGTGTGGAAGATGGACAAACCATCGATGATTTTAGGGAGGATTTGAAAGCAGTTTTTAAAGCCGCATCGGACAGAGGCATTACTATAAAAAGCCTCGTTTTTCCCCGTAATCAGTACAATCCTGATTATTTGAAAGTTTGTTATGAGGCGGGCCTTACTTCATTTCGCGGCAATCCGTCATCTTGGTTATACGAGCCTAAAAAGAAAAATGATGAATCGCTACTCAGGAGAAGCTTGCGATTAGCAGATGCTTATATAAATATTTCAGGTCATCATTGTTATGACGCAGCAACGGTTGCAGCATCTGTTCCTTATAATGTGGCCGGCACAAGATTTTTAAGACCTTTCAGCAAAAAGTTAAAAATATTAGACGGACTGCGCCTGCGAAGAATAAAAAAGGGAATGTTATACGCGGCGAAGAATAAAAAACTATATCACCTTTGGTGGCATCCGCATAATTTTGGCGTTAATCTATCTGAGAATATCAATTTTCTTGAATCGATACTTGGTTATTATAAACAACTGAACAAAGCTTATGGGTTCGAAAGTTGCACTATGACCGGTATCGCAGAAAAAATTTCCGGTAAATAAAACATGTCAAAAAAAATTGTACTGCTCTGTTCTGATTGTTTTTCAACCGTAGCTGAATATAACTACCTTAAAAAGCATTACGATTTTGACGCTCTTATTGTAGAGCAGCCGGTAGGAAAGAAACAGCTGATAAAAAGGAGAATAAAAAAGCTCGGTTATTTTAAAGTTGCCGGCCAGGTTTTATTTAGTTTATCTGTTGTGCCTTTTTTAAACCGGGTCAGTAAAAGACGAATTGCAGAAATTAAAGCGCTTTATAATTTTGGTGAAACGCCGCTTGATAAAGCTAAAGTTATTAATGTGCCGTCTGTAAATGATGTAATGTGTATTAATGAATTAAAGCGCCTTTTGCCGGATATTGTAATAGTGAACGGCACAAGAATTATCAGCAAAAATGTGTTGGATGCCGTAAAGGCTGTTTTCATCAATATGCATACAGGCATTACGCCGCAATACAGAGGTGTTCACGGAGGTTATTGGGCCATGGTAAATAAAGACGTTGCACATTTCGGCGTTACCGTACACTTAGTTGATAAAGGAATTGATACCGGTAATATTTTATACCAAGCCACTACGGTTCCTTCTTCTAAAGATAATTTTGTTACCTATCCTCTCTTGCAATTTGGCGAGGGAATTCCGCTGGTTAAAAAAGCAATTGATGATGTAATGCAAAACAAGCTAACCCCCATGTCTCATGCATCGGCAAACAGTAAGCTTTGGTCTCACCCTTCACTTTGGCAATACTTGCGCAACAGGATTTTTCGGAGTATAAAGTAATATGTCTGCATCATTACCCAAACTGATACGTGTAACTACCGTGCCGATGGCGCTGAAGCATTTACTTGCAGGTCAGATGCGCTACATGAGCGAAAACGGATTTGAAGTAATTATGGTGAGTGCCGATGGAAAGGAGATACATGATGTAGCAGCAAATGAAGGTTGCAAACATCACATTATTAATATGACGAGGAAGATTACGCCGGTGGCCGACCTTAGGTCTTTGTGGCAATTATATAAGTTTTTTAAAAAGGAAAAACCTGCTATCGTTCATTCACATACGCCCAAAGCGGGCCTGCTTGCTATGTTAGCCGCAAAATTCGCAGGTGTAAAAATTCGTATTCATACCATTGCGGGCTTGCGTTTTATGACCTCGACGGGCTTTACAAAAAAAATATTGGTGTTCATGGAAAAGCTTACGGGTAGAGCCGCTACCCATGTATGGCCCAATAGTTTTTCAATATTGAAATATGTACAGGATAATAATTTAGTTGCTGAAAAGAAACTGAAGGTAATCGGCTTAGGTTCAAGTAACGGTATTAATCTTGCCCGTTTTAATGCATCAGCTTTAAAGCTTTCAAAAGTAGAGGAGCTGAAAAACCAATTGCAATACAATGAGAACTTTACCTACCTGCTTTCGGTGGGGCGTATTGTAAAGGACAAAGGAATTGATGAATTACTTGTTGCTTTTGATAAATTATATTTGCAAAATACTGATTTGCGCCTGATTCTTTTGGGATCGTTTGAAGAAGACCTGGACCCTGTAAGTGATACGGCAAAAAGAATTTTAAAAGAGCACCCGGGTATTATTCATATAAATTGGAGTGATGAGGTGGAGTATTACATGCATCTTGCAGATATATTGGTACATCCGTCTTATCGCGAGGGGTTTCCGAATGTATTGCTGCAGGCCGGTGCTATGGGTTGTCCCGTCGTGTGTTCCCGTATAGAAGGAAACATTGATATTATAGAGAACAAAAGCACAGGACTCATTTTTGAAACCAAGAACAAAAGAGATTTGACTGAAAAACTGACATTTGCATTGGCGCACCCGGATTTAATAAAGAGCTATGCTGCTGAATTACATAAAAAGGTTATAACCAATTTCGATCAAAGATTGGTTCATGAGTTAATAAAAAAAAAATACCTGGAACTATTAAGTGAGTAAATACGGTAAACATATAGCTCTTATAGGCTACTCAGGCCATGCTTATGTAGCCATTGATATATTATTATCTGCATCACAAACAGTAACCGCCTACTGCGATGCGGAAGAAAAAGACCATAATCCCTTCTCGTTAACCTACTTGGGAAAAGAATCGGATACTGATGTGCAGGCAATTTTGAAGAAATACGATTATTTTATTGCAATAGGCGATAATGCCGCCCGCAGCAGATTACATAAAAATTTATTGCCTCTTCTCGGAAATCCGATTAATGCAATTCATGCAACTGCCGTAATTTCGTCGTCTGTAAAGTTGAAAGACGGAATTTTTGCAGCAGCTAATGTAACCGTTAACCCGTTGGTGCAAATTGGCTCGGGAGTTATTTGCAATACGTCATGCAGCATCGATCATGAATGCATAATTGATGATTTTGCGCATATAGGGCCCGGCGCGGTTTTGTGCGGTAATGTAAAAGTAGGCAGCCATACGTTTATAGGAGCCGGGGCGGTTATAAAACAAGGCATCAGTATAGGTAAAAATGTAATGATTGGTGCCGGCTGCGTAGTAGTAAAAGATGTAGAGGATAATTGTGTAATGGTGGGAAACCCGCAACGAAAAATAAATCATAAATAACAATAATAAATAAAAATCAATGAAGAAAGTATTAGTAACAGGCGGTGCAGGTTATATAGGTTCTGTACTCGTTCGCATTTTATTGGACAACGGGTTTAATGTCCGTGCATTCGATTCCTTAAAATTTGGCGGCGACGCTTTGTATGATGTATCGCAAAATACAAATTTCGAGTTCATGAGAGGCGATCTTCGTAATGAAGCTGATGTAGATAAAGCGTTGCAGGGAATGGATTATGTAGCGCACCTGGCCGCTATTGTCGGCGATCCTGCCTGTTCTAAATTTTCGGATGAAGCAAAGGAAGTAAATGATACGGCGTCGGTCGCCTTTTTTGAAAGAGCTGAGAAAGCAGGTATCAAACGTTTTGTATTTGCCTCTACCTGCAGCAACTACGGTAAGATGGCTGATCCGGATTCTTTTGTTGATGAAAACTCGGAGTTGCGCCCCGTATCATTATATGCCGAGCTGAAAGTAAAATTTGAAAACTATTTATTGAACGTAAGGAAAGATGCCAAAATCTGTGCTACCGCACTTCGGTTCTCTACAGTGTACGGTTTTTCGCCGCGCATCCGTTTCGATTTAACTGTAAATGAATTTACCCGCAATGTGTGTATGACAGGCGAACAGGAAATATGGGGCCCGCAATTCAGCCGCCCTTATTGCCATGTAGATGATTTGGCAAGAGCCGTAATGCTGGTAATGGAATCACCCATGGAAAAAGTAAGAGCAAACGTTTTTAATGTAGGCGATACAAAAGAAAACTACAGCAAGCGTATGCTGATGGAAGAAATACAAAAACAATTGCCTGATGTAAAAGCTATTTATGTAGATAAAACGGAAGACCCCAGAGATTACCGTGTAAACTGCGATAAAATAAAAAATGAACTTGGGTTTACCATTACCAAAAAAGTTCCTGACGGTATAAACGAAATAATTAAACTGATGAAAAGCGGAATCATTGACGACCCGCATTCGCAGAAGTTCAGAAATATCTAATACCGCTTTTGCAACAAAAAGCTGATTCTTTAAACGCATCGGCATATACATTTTTTTAATTATAAATTTTTTAACCGATATGTTACTTCTTTCAGGCCCCAATATAGCAGGCAACGAATGGAAATATGTAAAAGACTGCCTGGATACAGGCTGGGTTTCTTCCGTAGGGGCCTATGTTACTCAATTTGAAAATATGGTGGCTGAGTTTGCGGGTTGCAAATACGGAGTGGCCACTTCCAACGGTACTTCTGCATTACATATCTCTTTGATATTGGCAGGTGTAAAATCCAACGATTATGTGATTACACCCAATGTAACTTTTATAGCCAGCATCAACTCAATTAAGTATATCGGTGCCGACCCTATTTTAATTGATGTGGATACAAAAAACTGGCAAATGGATTTGGATTTGCTGGAAGAATTTTTAGAGAATGAAACCGATGAGAAAAACGGTGAAGTGTTTTATGTAAATGACGGCCGGACAATCAGTTGCATTATGCCTGTACACGTATTAGGGAATATTTGCGATATGGACAGGTTGATGCAGATTGCAAAGAAGTTTAACCTGAAAATTGTAGAAGATGCTACCGAATCACTGGGATCTTATTATAAAGGTAAACATACCGGAGGCTTTGGCACGATGGGCTGTTTCAGTTTCAACGGTAATAAAATAATTACAACGGGCGGCGGCGGTGTACTAGTTACCGATGATGAAGTATTAGCAAAAAAAGCGAAGCACCTTACTACGCAGGCTAAAAGTGATTCTTTTGAATATATTCATGATGAAGTGGGGTACAACTACCGATTGGTAAATGTATTGGCTGCCATGGGTGTGGCGCAAATGGAACTCCTGCCTTCATTTATAAAAAGAAAAAAAGAGATTGATGCTTTTTACAGAAAGGAATTGACAGGAGTAGGCGATATAAATTTCCAGGATATCAGTGCTGATACAGATGCCAATTGTTGGCTATTTACTTTCGAAACTGAAAAACAAAAGGAAGTTTTAAAAGTACTGAACGATAATCAAATGCAGAGCCGGCCTTTTTGGGTACCTATGAATCAACTCCGGATGTTCAAGGAGGATATTTATTACTCGAAAGATGACAGATCGAATTATATCTATCAGCGTTGTTTGAGTATTCCCTGCTCTACCTATATAAAGGATGAAGATTTGGAAGCAGTAGCTCAAAAAATTAAATCGGTTTATTAATGTAAATAAAACCGCATAATGAACTTAAGAAAGGCCGCCTCAACCCGAGGCGGCCTTTCTTTTTTATATAAAAGAATTTTAAGAGATACCGAATATCAACCGGTTTATTTTACTTTTGATGCTTACTACTTCATAAAACCTATGTATTTATTTTTAAAACGTTTTTTTGATGTTCTCTTTTCTCTTATTGCCGTACTTAGTTTGTCGCCCTTGCTGATTCCGCTTTTTATTATTTTAAAACTTACCGGCGAGCACGAAGTATTCTATTTTCAAAAACGTATAGGGCTTCGGAACAAGGAGTTTAATATTTGGAAATTTGCCACTATGCTGAAGAACAGTGCGAGTATTGGTACGGGCGAAATTACCTTACGCAATGATCCGCGGGTAACCAAAGTCGGTAAATTTCTGCGGATGACCAAAATCAATGAATTACCGCAACTGTTTAATGTACTTTTTGGTCATATGAGCTTAGTTGGCGCCAGGCCGCTCATGCAAAAGAGCTTCGATTTATACAGTGATGAAGTAAAGAAAGTGGTGTACGATACAAGACCGGGCATTACAGGCATCGGCTCTGTTATTTTTCGCGACGAGGAGAAGTTGATTTCTGACAGTACTGACATTCAGCAAACCTATCGGCAAATTTTTCAATATAAAGGGCAGGTGGAGCAGTGGTATCAGCGAAATATTTCTTTTTATACCGATTTTATGATACTCTTCCTGACGGCTTGGCATATCATTTTTTCAGAAAGCAAACTGGTAAACCGGGTCTTTCCGTCATTGCCCAAAAGAAATTTTTAATTACTATAAAATAACCGGGAATAATTCAGAAATTTACAATGCAGTAAATCCGTCATGTTTAATATCTTCTCCAAATCAAAAAAAGAAAAAGTTGATCTCGGCTTATTAAAAGCTGATATGCACTCCCATCTTTTGCCGGGTATTGATGATGGCTCTCCTGATTTGAAAACCTCCTTGCAGCTTATACGAGGTATGGCGGACTTGGGTTACAAAAAATTGATAACTACCCCGCATATTATGTGGGATATGTATAGAAATACCCCTGCTATTATTAATGAAAAACTGGCCTTACTGAAAGAAGCGGTAGCCGCCGAAGGAATGGAAATAGAATTAGCCGCCGCCGCCGCCGAATATTATATTGATGAATATTTTGAAGACTTATTAAAAAGAAAGGAGCCGCTGCTCACCATTGGCGGCAATATGGTGCTGGTAGAATTTTCGATGGCGCAACCGCCGCTTGATTTAAAAGACGTATTGTTTGAAATGCAAATGCTGGGCTATCAGCCTGTCATTGCCCATCCCGAAAGATATATTTACCTGGAAAAGAATAAAGATTTTTATACTGAATTGTATGACGCCGGTTATTATTTTCAGTGCAATTTACTTGCCTTAACCGGCGGCTATGGCAAGGCACCCAAGGAGCTGGCTCTGTGGCTGGCCAAACAAGAATATTATCATTTTTTGGGCACCGATCTGCATCATTTTCGCCACCTCGATGGCCTGTTTAACCCCGAGTTAATAACTCCCGTCAAACGCCTTATCGATTCCGGGAAGATTAAGAACATGGAACTCTGATATTTAGCGGCATAATTTTCACCTTTTTACTAAAAAACGATTTTTTATTAAACAAAACCTCTTTTTATTTTGTTTATTGTTACATTGTTGCAGGCTAAACGGAAATTGAACGTCTTTGCTAATCAAAACCCGAAAATATGAACGGATTTACTATTAAGGATCTTGAAAACCTATCAGGTATTAAGGCGCATACCATTAGAATATGGGAGCAACGCTACTCTTTTTTGAAACCACAGCGTACACAAACCAATATCAGGTATTACACCAATGATGAATTAAAGACCATACTAAATATATCGCTGCTGAATAAGTACGGTTTTAAAATTTCGCATATCGACAGGATGAGCCCCGATCAGATGCGTGATAAAATTCTTTCGCTTAATAACAATGAAGCACAACAGGAAAGAGTAATGAATGATTTGCTGGCCCGGATGGTAGACCTGGATACAGATGAGTTTGAAAGAATTATTGATAACTATATACTTGCCCGCGGTATTGAAAGAACCATAACGCAACTTATTTTCCCCTTTTTGGAAAGAATAGGTGTACTGTGGCAAACTGATCATATCAACCCGGCACAGGAGCATCTTGTAACTAATATAATACGAAATAAAATTATTGTAGGAATTGAAACAACCGTGTCGCACACTAAAATTGATAAGACAGTACTTTTATTTTTACCTGAAAAAGAACATCATGAACTCGGCTTACTTTTTATGTACTATCTTCTAAAGAGCAGGGGTATAAGAGTTATTTACCTTGGTGCCAATGTGCCGGTAAAAGATGCGGCGTTTATTCTGAATCATAAAAAGCCGGGCATTGCTTATGTACATCTAACGTCTACAGCGAGTAATTTTAATTTTGAAAAATTTTTAGGTGATATCAGCTCAAAATTTGAAAAAGGGACACTCGTCATTTCAGGACATATAACACAGAGTTACAAAAAAAAGCTTCCGGCTAATATTGAATTCAAGAGATCGCTTTCGGAAGTGATGGAGTTTATCAGCACCCTTTGAATGTTCGATAAAGTACGCTCCGTTTTGTTTTACAAATCATAATTTTCACCTTTTAAAAATTAAACATAAAATCCTTTCTATTTTTATTTTGTTTAGCTTTACGTATTAATAATTAAACAAAACGTTATGTCAACAGTAGAATTTGATAACCTGCTTTCTTCCAATTCGGATTTCCTGAAGCCATTTGCTTTTAACCTTACCAAGGATAATGAATCTGCAAAAGACCTATACCAGGAAACCTTATACAAAGCCCTTGTAAACCAGGATAAGTACAACAACGGCACCAATATCAAAGCATGGTTGTTCACTATTATGCGTAATATTTTTATAAATAACTATCGCAGGGCCTCTAAGCAAAAAACTATTTTTGACAATACACCCAATGATTTTTTGCTGGATAATAAGCAAACGGCCATTGCAAATATGGCCGAGAGTGCACTCAGGATAAAAGAAATAAATAAAGCTGTAAATGACTTGCCCGAAATATTCAGAACTCCTTTTATATTATATTTTGACGGTTACAAATATCACGAGATAGCCGAGGCATTACATGAACCGCTGGGAACGATTAAAAGTCGTATCCATTTTGCCCGTAAATTGCTGAAGGAACAAATCAGCAGGTTTTAAAAAATTTATAAACAAATTTGAAAAAAAGAGTTGTTGTTATCGGTAGCGGGTTCGCAGGTTTATCAGCGGCGTCTTTTATGGCAAAAGCGGGTTGGCATGTAACCGTGGTCGAAAAAAATGCCGGACCCGGCGGCAGGGCAGGGCAATTAAAAGAAAAGGGGTTTACTTATGACATGGGCCCCAGTTGGTATTGGATGCCCGATGTGTTTGAAAGATACTTCGACTGTTTTGGAAAAAAAGTAAGCGATTATTATAAATTATTAAGGCTGGATCCTTCGTATCGCATTTATTGGAACGATGACTATACGGATATTCCGGCCTCCTATGACGAATTAAAAAAAATCTTTGAAAAGCTGGAGCCGGGAAGCGCCGCCATGCTTGACAAGTACCTTAAGGAAGCTGCATATAAATATGAAACGGGTATAAATAAATTGGTGCATAAGCCCGGCCGTTCGCTAACCGAATTTTTAGAATTAGATGTTATTAAGGGTATTTTTAAATTAGATGTTTTTACTTCGGTAAAAAAACATGTACAAAAGCATTTTAAAAATCCCAAACTGAGACAGTTGATGGAGTTTCCCGTTTTGTTTTTGGGTGCATTGCCTGAAAATACACCGGCTTTGTACAGCCTTATGAATTATGCGGATATCAAAGGCGGTACATGGTACCCCGAGGGCGGTATGTATGCCGTAGTAGATGGTATGTACAGGTTGGCTTTGGGGTTGGGTGTTACATTCTATTTTAATGAGAATGCCCGAAAAATAAATGTAAGGGGCAAGAAGGCGAAAGAATTGGTAACCGATGAAAATATCGTATGCAGCTGATGTAATCATCAGCGGGGCCGATTATCATTTCACGGAAACATCATTGCTTTCACCCGAATATCAATCGTACTCCGCCGTGTTATTGGAAGAAAAGAGTAATGGCGCCTTCTTGTTTGCTTTATTACATTGGCCTTAACAAAAAGCTACAACGACGTACAACATCACACCTTATTTTTTGATGTTTCTTTTGAACAACACGGCCGGGAAATTTATACTACGGAGGAATGGCCTTCCGATCCTTTGTTTTATGTAAATGCTGCTTCGGTTACCGATAAAAACTCGGCGCCGCCCGGTTGCGAGAATCTTTTTTTTCTTATACCCGTTGCCGCGGGTTTAGAAGGAGATACTGAAGAATTACGCAACAAATATTTTGATATGATTGTTAAAAGAATGGAAAAACATACCGGCCAGTCAATAGCCGATGCGGTTATTTATAAAAAAACCTATTCTGTAAGTAATTTTATCAGCGATTATAATTCATTTCGCGGTAACGCTTATGGCTTGGCAAACGTATTAAAACAGACGGCTATCTTAAAACCATCCTGTAAAAGTAAAAAAGTGAATAATCTTTTTTATACGGGTCAGTTGACTGTCCCGGGGCCGGGTGTGCCACCGAGTTTGATTAGCGGCGAAGTAGTGGCAAAAGAAATATTGAAAGAGTTTAATTGATATTAAGTAATTTACAATAATGATCGGTCTATTTTTCAAAGTCAGCGAAGAGTGCAGTCGTATCACCACAGAGCGATACAGTACTTCTTTTTCTTCAGCTATACGATTGCTGCATAAAGATATGCGGCAACCCATTTTCAATATTTACGGTTTTGTACGCTTTGCCGACGAAATTGTTGATACATTTCATGAGCATGATAAAGCATTCTTATTGGAGCAATTTAAGAAAGAAACCTACGATGCGCTGGAGAGAGGCATCAGTCTTAATCCCATACTTAACAGCTTTCAGAAAACGGTGAATCAATATAATATTGACAGGAAGTTGATTGACGCTTTCTTATACAGTATGGAGCTGGATCTTACGCAAACTACTTACACGCAAGAAGGGTACGAGGAATATATTTACGGTTCGGCCGAAGTAGTCGGGCTTATGTGTTTATATGTTTTTTGCGAAGGTAATCAGCTACTCTACGATAAACTAAAGGAGAGCGCCAAGTCACTCGGTTCGGCATTTCAAAAAGTAAATTTTTTGCGTGATGTAAAAGCTGATTTCGCGGGGCTGTCAAGAGTATATTTCCCGGGCTGCGATTTTAATAATTTTACCGAGTCGCAAAAAACCGCGATAGAAGAAGATATTCAAAAAGATTTTTCTGATGCTTACCGCGGAATTTTGCAATTACCGGTTAAGTCCAGGTTTGGCGTATACGTAGCGTATAAATATTACCTGTCGTTATTTAAAAGAATAAAAAAAATGAAACCTGCTTCGGTGCTGGAGGCAAGGGTGCGAATTCCCAACTACAGCAAAGCGATGATTGTACTGCGGGCCGGGGTAAAAAATCAATTGAGGTTGATTTAATAAATGAATTTTATATCTGCTTCGTTTTGTAATAAAGAAAATAATTTATAAATAATAGTTTGTGCAAGAAGTAATATTGGTAAATGAAAAGGATGAGCAGGTAGGTACGATGGAGAAAATGGAAGCCCATGAAAAAGCATTGCTCCACAGAGCTTTCAGTGTTTTTATTTTTAATAATGACGGTGAAATGTTGTTGCAGCAAAGGGCTCTTACAAAATATCACAGCGGCGGATTATGGACCAATGCCTGTTGCAGCCATCCTTTTCCCGGCGAAGAAACAATTGTTGCCGCGGGCAGAAGGTTGCAGGAAGAAATGGGATTTGTAACGCCTATTAAAAAGGTTTTTGATTTTGTATATAAAGCTGAATTTGATAACGGGCTTACAGAGCATGAGTTTGATCATGTGTTTACGGGTGTATACGAAGGCGAAATAAGAATGAATAAGGAAGAAGTAAGTGATTATTCTTACATGAGTGTAGCTGCGATTGCCGAATCGTTAGAAACTCACCCGCAAAAATTTACGGCTTGGTTTCATTTGGCTTTCCCGGAAATAGAAAAATGGTGGATTAAAAATTATAAAAATAAAGTTGCCTAATTTTACAACATGGTAGTATTGTATTATATATTGGTTTTGCTCGCCACTTTTGTAATTATGGAAGGCATTACCTGGTGTACGCATAAGTTTGTTATGCACGGGTTTCTTTGGTACATGCATAAAGATCATCACCGTACCGAGCCCGGCTTTTTTGAAAAGAACGATGCGTTCTTTGTAATATTTGCCGTGCCCAGTATGTTGCTTATTTATTTCGGTACTTTTAAACATGTATGGTGGATGCAGGCCATCGGTTTCGGCATCATGGCGTACGGCTTCGGTTATTTTATAGTGCATGATGTTATTATTCATCAGCGATTTAAATGGTTTACCCGCAGCAACAGTGTCTATGTGCGTACCATACGTTGGGCGCATAAAATGCATCATAAGCATTTGGATAAACACGAAGGCGAAAGTTTCGGAATGCTGTATGTACATAAAAAATATTGGGAAAAAGTACGCCGCGACAGAAAACTAATGGCGGGGAATAAAAAAGTAGCTTATGCTCCGGAAGCAGAGACTTCCGCTTCTTAACCGGAATTTTGGTACGATTCTTAATTAACACCCAAGTCTTCATACTTTAGTTATTCCAATTCAAAAAAAATAATGACAGCAGCTGCGTCACATTCGGCGGGGATAAAGAACAACTATGATTATATTATTACCGGTGCGGGTTGCGCCGGTCTCAGTTTGCTTGTGCACATGATTGAATCGGGAAAGTTTGCAGATAAAAAAATATTGTTAGTTGATAAGGACAAGAAAAATAAAAACGACAGGACTTGGAGCTTTTGGGAAACAGAACCGGGGTTATTTGAAAAAATAGTTTGTAAAGAGTGGCCGCAGATTTGGTTTCACAGTAAAAAAATGTCAAAGCTGTTTGATATAGCCCCGTACACGTATAAAATGATAAGGGGTATAGATTTTTATACTTATTGTTTTGATAAAATAGAGCCGCGGCAAAATATTGATATTGCTTACGGTAATGTAGAAGAAATAAAAAGCGATAGCGAGACATTTATAAAATTAGACGGACAAAAAATAACGGCACGATATATTTTTAACAGTATACTTTTTGAAAAGCCGCAGTTAAAAAAAAATGAATACTACCTGCTCCAGCATTTTAAGGCCTGGATCATTGAGTCCCCGAAACCGATATTTAATAGAGAGATAGCTACGCTTATGGATTTCAGGGTTCATCAACAATACGGAACTGCCTTTGTGTATGTAATGCCTTTTTCCGAAACAAAAGCTATGGTAGAGTATACTTTATTTACACAGGATTTATTACAACCGCAGCAGTATGATGATGAGTTAAAAATTTACATAAGCGAATTTTTACAAACGGATAGTTATACAATTACCGATGAAGAGTTTGGTGTTATCCCTATGACGAATCATAAATTCCCCGCATATACCAATAGCATTGTTAATATAGGTACTGCCGGCGGTCAAACAAAAGCCTCCTCAGGCTATACGTTTCGATTTATTCAAAAACATGCAGCGGCTATTACCCGGCAACTGATTACGAAAGGCAATCCTTTTGTAAACGCATCTTCCAAACGATTTGGTTTTTACGACAGTGTATTATTAAATATATCTGAACCATAACAAATTGCCGGGCGGTGAAATTTTTACCGATATGTTTAAAAAAAATAAACCCCAACAGGTGTTGAGGTTTTTAGATAATGAAACTACTTTGGCCGAAGAAATTAAAATCTTTTCTACATTACCCACGCTTCCATTTTTAAAATCGGCAATAAAGCAATTGTAGTTTTTTATTAACTGCCGTCACTGCGCTACCAATAGTGGTAACTGTGCTTCGAAAAGTGCGGTAAACTCCTGACTCGTCAGAATATGACCTTGCTTCTGTGCATTATTGGCAACAGAGTAACCCCATTCCGCCGCGGCCATTCTTTGCGCAGGTGTACCGTGGTGACCGTTGCTGGTGAATGAACAATCACCGATATTATAAAATACTTCCAGAAACTGTTTTACTCTTTTCCATTGCATCGTCGCTCCTCTTGCATGCGACAGGTAGTATGCAGAATACGCATCAGCCATCAATTCGGTTCTTCTTGTAGCCTCAGGGCTGTTTACATTTCCAAATAAGCCCAATTGAAATTGAATATGATGACCAAACTCATGTGCCAGTACAGCTTGCGGCGCTACATCATCAAATCCAATTCCGGCATACGCATCCATGATGCCATCACCCATTACAATCTTGGCGGGAACTATGCCGGCCGGCGGAAATAAAAATGATTCCTGCGCAAAGGCATTGAAGGTGAAGATAGGGTGATTGCCGTTCCTGTACTGCGGAGCTTCGTTAAGTAAAGTTATTATTAAGTCGGCCCAAAATTCTGCAACGTCTCTGGTGTCTCCAAAAAGAATCATATCTATCCTGATAACTCTTTCCCTGTCACGCAGCATACTTCCATGCATACCTGCCATTACAATACCGTTTGATTGAATATTCCAAAAGCGTTTTAGGTCTTTAAAGGTTTTAGTTAATTTTTGCGAATACTCGCCGTTTACACCAAAGTATTGATTAGCCTGGCTGTTTTCAAAAAGCAATGCATCAAACGTTGGAAAATCCAGCATACCGGTGATAAGAGCAAAGAAGATAATTTCAAAATCCCAATCGGCAAGCTCGCCGTCCAGCCATTGGTTAATGGGTGTATTATCATTACAAGGTGTAGGTGCTACTGCATTCAAAACCCTGTTGACTAGGTCGCGATACTCCGGGTGCTGTTTTATTAAAATTACTGAACTCTGCTTAAGTCTTTCTTCATAGCCCGTAGGCAATGAAGCTCGTAACTTTTCAAGTTTTGCTTTTAATTCGGCTGATAATTTTAATTCGGCGGCTGATTGTGTTGTTTGTTTTGCCGAAGCTTCTACTTCTTCTGAAGTAATCGATTTTTCGGTGTCGATGTCTTTTTTACAGCCTGTAATAAGGATAAAAGAAAAGACGATGATCACCGAAAGGAATTTGAAATGTCTCATGGCAATGCGTTTTTGGTTTGGTTACAAAGGTTGTCCTTATGAAGGTAGACTATTCAAAATAATATTGCCTGTTTTTACAATACCTTTTTTGAAAAAATTACCGGCTAACCGCTTCTCTTTTAAAAACGCAGGCTTTCGGGTTAAAATCTTTTTCTCAATTACTTAATAAAAATGCAGCTATAATTTTTACTAGGGAGTCTATTGATCCGGATCCATTTGCATGAACTCTCTTTTTACCGCTTTCAGCATACTGAATAACTGTGCAACCTGTATCAGGAGCAATACACCCAATGCCAACAGAACATACCAGGGGAGGTTAATTGTTTTAACGCCGGTATTTATATTTTGAAACTTTATAATATGCCAGCCCGTAAGCGCCGAGCCGAAAGCCATGCCCACTAATAAAAAAGAAATAAGCGAATACAATACTTTCATAAACATGATGCGCATGGTGGAGTAGCCCACTTTAAAATTCTCAAGTATAGCGGCGGGGATAATCAACACCAACGCAATCCAGCTCCAGTTTTGGCTGAACCATGTATTATCCAGCGCTAAGTTTAGCCCCAATACCATTACAATAGAAAGCAGACCCCAGGGAATTAAAAGGAAACTCGATGTTTTATTCGGCGTTCTTGTCATGTTTATATTTTTTGTTTATAACAGGAAGGTAGAAAATATCGGGGACAAAATAAAAAAAGGTGTTTTGTTAATTGTCACCGTCCAAAAAAACGTTTTTTTGTGTGCATAGATTTAAACAGTGCTTCACCGATCGGATTATCACATCTGTCATTTATTTTTGGCTCGTACCGACACGATTAAAGATATGAGGAGTACTTCCGATCTAAAAATTAACCGGTAATAAGTATATTGCATGGTAACCAGAATCGGTATTGAGTAGATGTCCTTTTCAGTTGGGTTGAAATACAAGATCAAGTTATAAGATTTTCAAAAGAAAGGACTGGTACGTATAGCGAGAAAGTAGCTGCTAAATAACTATTAAAAAAACCAAAAGAAAGTAATGATATGCTGTTTAAATTAATGCTCAAACTGGTTATCATTTTACAGATAAAGCAGAAGATGAGGGCGCTTTATGTATAACTGAAAACAGCCTGCTCATTACCTGAATTAAATGAATTGGATGAAAATGAAAGATGCGGAAATAGATTTTCGAGAGATTTAATAAAACAAATTAAATGGGTATATATTCGATAGAAATCCAAAACTTCAAATCTATACGGGACAGCGGTGCTGTAAGGATTATGCCTTTGAATGTTTTGATTGGCCCAAACGGGGCGGGAAAAAGTAATTTCATTGCTTTTTTCAAATTCCTGAATATGCTTTTTGAAATGCAATTGCAAAATCACATTGCCCGAAAAGGCCGGGCAGATGGTTTTATGTATTTTGGAAGACAATCAGGCTTTATTGCCGGTAAAGTTGTTTTTACGAATGACGATAACAAAATTAGCAACCGCTACCGTTTTAAGATGGAACCTGACCAATCAAACAGTTTGTTTTTTTCCGAGGAATACAGCGATTATAATATGCAGTCTCGTTTGTCAGATACTGTTTCATGGAGTACCAAGCCTATCAATTTCGGAGGTTCTCCTGAATCTAAACTGCATGAGGTTGAAAATTCAAAGCGTACAGATTTTTTGAAAGAACTTTTTCAATCATTCAAGGTTTTTCATTTTCATGATACAAGCGATTCTTCAAAACTAAAAGGATTTTGTAATGCAACTGACTATGAATATTTGGTAGAGGATGGAAGCAACCTGCCTGCTTTTCTTTACAGGATGAAAGAAACAGCGCCAAAGCACTTTAAGATTCTTGAATTTACTGTAAAGTCAATTGCCCCGTTTATTGACAGCCTGTATTTGCAACCGGATCAGGTAAATCCAAATAAGATTGAACTGCGCTGGAAAGAAAAAGGACATGACAACCTTTTCAATTCATATTCTCTTTCTGATGGTACGCTTCGTTTTATTTGCCTTTGTACTTTATTGCTGCAGCCGGACCCTCCAAGCACTATTATTATAGATGAACCCGAATTGGGTTTGCATCCCGCTGCAATTACAAAACTCTCTGCAATGATTCAAAGTGCATCTGAATTTGCACAAATAATTGTTTCAACACAATCCATTAATTTGTTAGACCAGTTTAATCCTGAAGATATTTTGGTAGTAGAAAGAGAAGATGACCAAACAGTTTTTAAAAGACTAAATAAAGAGGAATTGGGCGAATGGCTGGATGAATATACGTTAAGTGAATTGTGGCGGAAAAATGTTTTGGGGGGCAGGCCATGAAACGAGGAATATATTTTATTGCCGAAGGGGCTACCGAAGTACAGTTTATTGAATCAAGCCTGCGATATCACTTTATTGCAAAGGGTATTTACGATATCAGGGCTTTTGATATGGGAGGCTCAAATAGTTATGGTAAGTATTATACTGATGTTACAACTTTTCTGAAAAAAGAGAATGATATTATTGTAACAAGTATGATAGATTTTTTTCGATTACCAACGGATTTTCCAGGCTATTACGAAGCGAAAAAATTGAACGGAAACGATAGGCAAATAGCGGCTATTGAAACAGAAATCAATCAAAGATTATAAAATTAATTATATGAATAATCAAGATTAAGTACTGAATGAAATTAAGGATTTGCATCTTGCTTTTAAAATTGAGATACCGATTTGCAAAGGATTTCATTAAAAATAGCTTATCCATGTTGCAATTGCGGCTATAGCTCCAAGAAGCAGAATAACCGCTTTATAGCCGAATATTGCCTTATCAGGCCTTATTTCTTTTAATTTGGGATAACTCATTTGTTCTTCAAAGGTTACTTCCATCAGATTTCTGATTTTAGTTTCCAGTTTTAAGTTTTCATTTATCCATAAGTATGCATATAGGGTAAGTATGAGAATGATTGAAGAGATAATAATAAGCTCATACATATCGAACTTTAATTTTTCTTTTTTACCAAGAACAACCATTCCTCCTGTTATTGTAATCAAGATACTGCTTGTCCAGCTAAATACCCTCCAGAGTTTTTCGATTCGTTCGGAAAGTTGCTTTTCGAGTATTTGAATGATAAATGGTATATTTTTTTCGTCCATTGTGTTTGTTTCTTATAGACTACCGGATGCCTCTAATTGAAAATCGAAGAAGGAATTATTTTCTGCACTTCCGGCGCCTTTCCCAAATGTTTGCTCAAGTAAATATTTGTACTGACGATAAACAAATCTCCATTTTACTCTTTCGGAATATGTCAAGTCTTCCTTTGCCGATCCGTTATTTGAATTAATCAGGTTAATGACTTTGCATCTCAGGACTTGATATATTAAAACAAAACAGTGGATATATAAAACTGCTGAACAGTAATTAGTCTCATTGGCTTTACATCAGTTAAAATTGATAACGAAAGGTACTATTTTTAAATAGACAACTGAGTTTTATAATCTTCGATCGATTGCCGAATGGTATTAACAAACAACCAGAAATCATCATTAGTAGTTGTTTTTCTTCCGATTCGGGTATCTGTACCGTACAATGATTTACGGAAAGAAGTAGTTAACTCGAATTGTGCTCCTCCTTTATTGCGTTTATTTTTATTGATTATATTTTCGGGCATATCTCCATTCAGCATTTTCAGGTCAGTGATAAACGCATTGAAGCCGGCTTCTTGTAATTGTTGTTCCAATATTTCCATGAATATTGTATCCAGTCCGCCAATTAAACATGCTTTATATCCTTCCCCTCTGTCTTTATCTGCCTGTTCGTCCGTACAACCATGAAATGCAAGGCTGATACGGCTGTTTTTTACCAATTCCCTGGCCACTGCATCGTCATAATTAGAAGCTGTTACATGTAATCTATCATTCTGGTTGTTAGGGTTTGTACCGTTAAAAATAAAATAGTCGTAAGTATCTGATGTTGCAGGCCGGCGATTGAAATCACTTGTAAAACCGGCAGTTGCTAAAGCCAACTCCGTTGTACCCGTTTCAATACTTCCGCCGTGAGGGGCCATGATGAAAATTTCGTTTTCATCATGATATTTTTTGGATGTTTTATAACGCCACCGATGCCTGTACCATTCTTTGGTATAATTGATACCTTCTACTTCGTGGGCATACAAATCATTCATGCCGGTATAATGATCGTTTCCTTCAGGCATATTTTTTTTTTGAGTTTAAAAAAATCAAACAGTATTTACCTTCCAGTTTTGTTATTTCCGTCTGGCCCGATACACCCCTTTTATTGGGTGATTTTTATAAGGTCCAATGGAATTTGTAAAAACTTTATTCCCGGATATTGGATGTATATCCGACCATTCGGATGTGGATGCATCAAATACAAAAGTTCTCCGGCTGATACCTGAAGCAATATCTCCGTAAAGAAACCCCAGGATGCATCCACTAAATATTTGTGTATATTATCCGATTTAGTATGCTCCGCAATTATTACAGTATGAATAGAGCCATCATCGTTTGCCCGTGGATTCATGATGATCAGGTCCCGGTTTCAGGCTGTATTGGCATTTCAACTTTTACTGCATTTGGTGGAACGGCGATAAAGCGTCTGTCAATAAAAAATGCATTTTTTCTTTGATCAAGATTAGGTTTTTCACCAATCCATATCTTATTTTTATTTCTTGCATATTCTAAAGTGTACTGGCGCCAATCTTCAGTTGAAATAATTGTGCTTAAACCCAATCTCCTTCTGTAAGTGAGTAAAAATATATTAGTGCTGGCAAAATCTGTAGCAATACCAATTCCCGGATTTGGAATAAGCCCATTTAAAATATTTGTCACCATTGTTCGTACATATTGTGGGAAATCATTCCATACTTTTTGTTGAAGCCTGATATGTCTTACATATTGCACCCTTCTTATACTGGTTCCAGGATAAGTATCTTCACTTGACACGATGTCATTTCTCACCGGGTCCCTCCTGTAGTTATCCCAAGCCCTTTGTGCAGCACCGGAACTTTTAAGCAAAGGTTGAAGAGTAGTTGAATAGGCTCTTAAAAATACTGCGAAGCTTGTCCATGCAGTAACTCTGTGTCTTAAAATTCCAAACCGATTGAACATCGCCCACATCACAGCATGGCTATCAGGATTATCATGTCCCCCTGCCTCACCTTCTACAAACCTGGCCAGCCATAATGCATCGTCCGGAGTGAACCGGTAGATCGGATTGCTTGCTGATAAAGGCGGCACGCTTGTATCAATAATCAATATTCCAAATAATCCCGATGGAGGAGAAGGTGCAGTAATAGTGGGCGGATTTATTGTTGTTGATCGGGATGGGTTTGGTAAAATTATTAATGGCCTAATCCTGTTCCATGTATCCGGTCCAATTATGCCGTCAGCAGTAATACCCTGTTGCCTTTGCCAGCTTGCAACCGCCTCTGAAAAGGCCTCCTCACCAAGGCTGACATTCTGTAATCCCGAGAAAGGAAGAAGCAAATTATTAATCTGATCATAATATTGAATCCAGCCAAGTTTATTTGCGTAATAACTGTTTTGTCGGATAGAGTTTGACAGGTCATTTACCAAGTCATCCATTTCATAAAATAAATCATTTTGTTCCGAAACATCTTCTCCTTCAAATTCATTATACTTTAATTCATCATTTGCCAATTCTTCTGTGTCCGCCTCTAATTCCATAGATTCATCTTCTTCTCGGTCAACTTCTTGTGTCATCGCATCATATTCGTTGTTAATTGGTGAGCCGGTTCTATTCCCCCATGTGCGCCACTCTGGTAAAATTGGATTACCGCTGCCTTTTTTAAAAGTGGGGCCGCCATCTGTAAGGCCTAAGTTATCAACTGCCCATTGTCCAACATTATACCATATATCAGGGCCCGGATCATTTTCTCTTGATGCATGACTCTGTCGGTGTGCAAGTATACGTGTAGTACCTAAAACAATTTTTAAATAACCGGTAAGAAACCTCCCTGAATCAAATTGGGCCTGTGTGGGATAATCCCTATTCTGAAGAGTTGAATTTCTGCTAACTCCCCAAACGCCCCTGGTATTCGGAAAATTGCCAGCAAACTCCACAGCTACACTCTTGGGGCTTATGCCTTGTGCATGATAAATCACTCTTGACATAGGATGCAACTGAATTATCCTTCCATCGAGCATGATGCAAAAGTGAGCCGGTGTTTTCAGATAACTCGCAGGGTCACTGAAGGATTGCCTGTTTATTCGTCCTTGTCTTTTAAAAGCCATTTGATGAAGAACGAAGTCATTAATTTTCCTCGGGTCACGATAATAGTCACGTATTAATTGTGGTCTGGTATTGACAGCTTGCCTTGTCCAGTCTTCAATCTTTATTTTTGCTTCAGAAATAACATTTCTTGCACTCAGTTGGCCTATAGTAACATTATTTCGGCGAAGTGCATCTGCTTCTAATAATGCTCTTTCAGTTGCTGCATCAATTCTTCTTGTTTGCGGTAAGCTGTTATTTAACTGAAAATTCTCTATAGCCTGTCTCGTTTCCACATTCATAGTATCGTTAATTGCTAGTGATAAATCCAGTTCCCTGTTTAGTACAGTTTTGGCCCAGCAAATTCGAGTTTCACAGCCCCTAACATTACGAGATGATCTTACTTGAGGCACATCGTTCTCTATCATTTCATAATCATTCAACTCATTTATTTCCTCATTATTCTGATCCTCCCATTCCCATTCATCCATCATTTCATTTTCTTCCGATGCCGCTTCTTCAATGGCTTCATGAAATTCCAATTCGCTCATTCGTCGCCAGTCGTCTCCTGCAGTTAGCTGTGAACCTTCGAGGTATTCCCACTCTATTTTTTCATACACCAATTCTACTCTTTCCCAAACAGGTGCGTTCATTCCTGCCGTGGCAGGTCTGTCTTGCGAAATATTGCTGATGAAAGCATTGGTGAGTGTAATCCTGTAATAATTAATTTCAAAGGCACCCCCCCCTGGTTTCCCCATACTGCCCGGTTTCCAGAAATTAATACCCACTTTTTTTAGTCTTTCATTACTTACCAAAGCACTCAGTAATTTTGCTGAAGACATATCCACTTCTTTGGTTATTGTAATGGGCTTGTGTACCCTTTTTCCTGTTGCCAAGCCCGAAGCTGTATCCCGTGGTGATATAATTTCATGATGGAAAGCATACACGGCAATCATGCCTTCCTTTCCTTTTTGTAAAATGGTGCCTTTTATTTGTCCCTGCTTTTCAGCAGTGATTGTTAGGAATATGTTTGCAAGGTTTTGAGAATAGCGGGTGTAGGAACGTTTTGTTTCTTCTTCATAATTATCGTAGTCCTCCATTTCTGTTTCGTCTGTTATTTCATAATTTTCCGATTCATTAACTGCTGTAGTTTTATTTCCCCAGCTGCGCCACTCCGGCAAAATTGGATTCCCTGAACCACATTTAAAAGTTGGGCCCCCGTCTGTCATACCTAAATTATCAATTGACCATTGCCCAACATTATACCAGATATCAGGCCCAGGGTCGTTTTCTCTTGAATCAGAGCTTTGGCGGTGTGCAAATATGTGGGTGGTTCCCAAAACAATTTTTAAATAGCCGGATAGAAATTTGCCCGAATCATATTGCACCCGGGTTGGTTTGTCCTCGTTGATCTTTATTTTTTTTCCGGTCTTTTTTTCCGTTGGATACCACCACTTGCCTTTTATGCTGGGAAAATTGCCTTCAAACTCAACAGCCACACTGCGGGGGCTTAGGCAGTTTCCATGCCAAATCATTCTTGAAAGGGGATGAAGTTGGATGATACGTCCGTCAAGCATGATACAAAAATGGGCTCCGGTTTTCAGATAGCTTGACGGATCACTATATTGTCCGCTTTTTCGCCCTTTTCTTTTAAACGCCATGTGATGGAGCACAAAAGCCCAGAGCTGTCTTGGATCACGGAAACTGTTCAGAATATGTTGTGGTTTTTCTTTTACACCCTCCAAACCGCCTTTGGTCCAGTCTTCTATTCTTGTCTTGGCTTCAGTGATTATATTGGCAGCAATGGTTCCTTGTTTTTGAATGGCATCCGCTTCCAGCAACGCTCTTTCGGTAACTGAATCAATTGTTCTGGTTTGCTGAAGATTATTTTTCAGCTGAAAATCTCCAATCGCTTTTTTTGTGGCTTCATCTACTAAGTTATTGACCTTAAGGTTTACATTGAGAAATTTATTTAATGCATCTTTTGCCCAACATATAAGCCCTTCACAAGCTTTTGAATTAACGGCAGGAGCTTTGGCTATCGCAACCTGGTTTTCTATCACTTCGGCTGTTTCTTTCTCAGCAGGAAAATAACCGTTACTAATTTCCTCAATGCTTTCGTTAAGGTATGTCGTTTGTTCATTAGAAAAAGTAAGATCTTCAGCGCCATGCTCAAATTGATCAGGGTAAGCATTTGTTTCGTCTTCAGACTGCTGGTAATCTCCTGATTGATAATTTTCTAAGCTTTCATCTGTTGCGGGGAGAAAAAGTTCTTCCATACCGGCTTCTTGTTCTTCCCTTTCATTATACATGCTATCTTCCTGTAACGATTCTGGCCAGCCTTCAAGTTCCTGCTGAGGCTGTGTGTTATCTGCATCCGGATCAATAATATCAATTAGTGCAGGTTTAAGTTGTGTTACAAGTGTTTTTATAACCTGTGGTATCAACAGGCCTATGGCTGGACCTGCAGCCGAGAGGGCAATTCTTTTGGCTACAGAAAGATTATTGAGTTCATCAATAACTTTCACGTCTATATCTTTCACATTGGCATTGGGCGCATACGAAATAATGTTTGTATCCGGGTCGGCCTTTATTTTGGTCTTCAATTGTGAAGCAAAATTTGTTGCTGCACCCGTATCATTAAAAATAATAGCTGCTGTTTCGCTATCATGAGTCATTGACCTTGATGAAAGATTAGCTGAACCAATGATGGCCAATTCATCATCTATAATATAAATTTTGGAATGTATTTTATGATGCGCTGTTAATGGTGCCGAGCGATGTAGCATTTGAATAAAAATTTTTTTCTTATTGGCAGCCGAAAGCCCGTTTACCAATTCGTCAATAAATTTCTTTCTCATCTGCTTAGGAAACAAAATATCCTCGCCAGCTATATCGTCATCCTGTGTTAGTATAGTAACTGAACTAAAGTTAGGTTCATTAGCCAGTTTATTATTTAACCAGCTTGCAATTTCTAAAGAGATCATGTATTGATCTTCTATATGAACAGATTTTTTTGCGTTAAAAATCGCCAGTTTCACTGCTTCCCGTATTGAACGGTCCTTAATATTACTTCCGGGGTGGTTATATGTTTGTAAAATCTTTACATGTGCAACATTAGCACCAGGCAAAGCGGCCGCAGGAAGGGGTTCTTTTTCGCCCAGTAATGGCGCTGATAAAAGCTTCGGTGTGGGCAATGATGCCCGGCTTTTGTAAACTTGCCAACGCCAAATAAAACGGTGAAGCAAAACCCATGCGGCATGCCCCCGCAGCTCACAATGAATATCATGCAACACTGTGGACCTGCCAAGGCTATCCACCCCCTTTACCCGGTTGGGGTTAATATCAATGCCGCCACAAAATCCAATTAAACCTTCTTTCCCTTTTACCAGCAACACTTTTTCATGATGACTTCCTTCATTCTGTATGGTGTTTGCCTTGGCAACAAAATCGTTCCACACACTGATGAAACGCAAAAACAAAGGTGCCTGCGAGAGCAGGAATCGAATTTTTGAAATGGCGCTCTTTATGCCGGGCGAACCGAACGTGGCATTGTCCTTTATAAGTACAGCATTTGTTAATGAATTTATTTTTGTTGCAGCATTACTAATCCCTTTTATATAAAGTGGGCTATCCCAAATCAGCACCCTTATCTCAACATTTCTTTTAGAAGCATCCTGGAGCAATTGGATTAAAGTTGAACTCTTATCACCGGGAATCATTTCAAAATCCACATCCAGCATCCAGCCAAGAATGTAGATATAATGGTCTGAACTTGTAGCTGTTTTTATAGCAGCTACCATCTGCTTGAATGTTTCCTTACCATGTACTAACGGTATAGCAGGGCTGGAAACTGTATTCGTAATTATGCTATGCCAGCGGGAACGGGTAATAGTAGGAGCGGGAGTAGGAACTGGTACTGCACTGATCCGGGATTTCAATAAATTCCAGGAAACAGGGCCCAATACACCATCAGCACTCTTTTTGTTTTGAAAAACAGTTCCCTGCCATTTAGCAACAGCTGATGCAAAATCAGCAGCGGCTGACGGATGCACATCTTTTGCAATACTAATTGAAGAAAAATACTTACGAATGGATTCAATGTGATTTCCCCAAAGTTCCTTTTCGTATTTTTTGTTGAGCCGTACAGCCTTTTCAATATCTACTATTTCTCTATCTTCTTTAGTCAACTCTTCATAAGAAACGGGCTTTTGTGTCTCGTAGTTTTTTTCGACTTCCATCCGATCCGGATCCAATAAAGGATTTTCAAACATCAATTCGTTTTGGGTGTAATCATACAACTCTCTTACCGGTGCTGTAAAATCAGTAAACGGGGATTCCATAACAAATAATTTTGAAGATTAATTTTAGTGCCAATAAAAATCTTAAAAGAATAAGAGAAAAAATGGCATACTACAAGAGGCGTTTATTTATTAAACGATTTGCTGTATACCATTTTTGATTCAACTATTAATTCATTGCAGGCCGCACATTCACTCCATTGGGCTGTTGTATCTTAACGGTGCCGGTTACATTCCCTTCAGGATTTTTAATTTTATGACCCGTTGCTTTTTCCCAGTTGTTGATAATTAAAAGAAGTTCAGTTAATGCCTGTCGGTCCTGTACGGGTGAAGTTGAACCCGGAATCTGACTTTCAATTATACTTCTTAGTTGTGCTTCGTTAGCAGGATTGTAATCCCCTAATTCAATTCTTCTTAAAAGCGTATTCATCGGGGGTGCAATATCTAATAACCCTTCTGATTTACCATGTGCATTTACGCCAACTTTTTTGCCGACATTAATTAATCGTTCTCCGGGGGTGTTACCATTACAACGCAAAAACTGGATTAAGGGCGAATCATAAGAAACTACTTCATAAAGCCATGACATCATAACAACAGAGGAGTATTCTTCTTTGGAAAGATTAAAATAACGATAATTGTTAAAATTGCTTTCTGTTGTTCTTCTGGACATCAGCATTTCCTGAATTTTTTGTGCCGTATCCATAATGCTGAATAAATCTGTTGTATTAGGACCAACCTGGTTTCTCGCATTGGTATAGGCCTGCCATATTTCAGCGATAAATTTTTCAAATAAAACAATGAAAGGCTGATTGTTGAATTCTGCTTTGTAAAAATTTACCATGGTATTTGACGCAAGATCGCCAAAAGCAAGATCCATTCCCAATAACCGGAAGTACGAAGTCCGCCTGGTAGCATCCGGTGAAGTTCTGACCTGGCTGGTAATATTTCTGTAACTGCCATTAGGTAAGTCCTTAAAAAATAAATTTTCTGTATTAATGATCCATTGAAATGCCTGCCGGTTGGAAGGAGTAGTTGCTTTATTTAGTTTTTCATCATGCAGATACATAAATAATAACCGTTCGAAGATTTGAGCAATGCGACTGTTTTCCACCAAATATGCATAGATCATATGATATGGCGGTATAAGATTATTTTGAGGAGTATTATCAGTAAATGTTGTAACTGTTGCCGATATGGTTGATGGAGGGGGGCCGGGATTAACTGTTTGCCCGATATAATTTCTCCCTGTTACCATGTCTGCCCAATGTTTCTGAATGGCATTTTCGATAAAACGTGAATCATCTAATGCACAGAACTCTTCTATGAAATTAATATTGTAAGAGAAAAAATTTCCCCTGTTTACAGGTAATGGAAATATTGTTGGTCTTGCCGGTGGCGGTATCGGTATTGGCGGACCATTTAATTCTGGCGGGAGGTTAAAAAAATCAGCAGGAGGTATATTAAACCCGCCAACAGTATTAAGTGCTGTAAACACTAAATTATTAATGAGATCCATAATTAATAGTTTGATATTATTTGAAATAAAATTTACTTATGATGTTGATGTCAGCCCGCTTGATGGTATCGCTATGATTTGCAGCGCTCTTGCATCTTTTCTTCGTACAGAACTTGTTGAAATGACCGTTTGATTATCGTTTGTAACTTCTGATGAGCCGCCGGATTGGCAACCCTGCTTTTGTTGTTCTGCTTTTAGCCTCAACAACTCTTTGTTTATCTCTTCAAAAATGCCCCGGATAGCTTGTATTTCATCTAAATCGCTATTCGTGTCATTAAGAAGAATTTCCAGTTTGTACTTCCAATTATTTAACTGAGTGTTTTTAGCATTAATTTGGTTTTCAATTTGCTGGCAAATAGAAATAGACCCTATTGCAGCAGGAAGAGTTTTTGATGTTGCCATTTTAATATGATTTATTTAAAAGTTTTAATTTAATTCGACTGCAAATCCCAACTTTGTCATCCATTCTTCCTGTTGTTTGTATAATGCGGGTAAATCACCTTTTCCTGTTCCGATCTTATATCCGTTTAATGCGAGCAGTCGTAAACATTCTTTCCAAATCCAGGCATGCGAAGTGAATAATGCGGGGCCTGCCATGTATTCTAATTTCTCCAGTTCTCTCGGGCTTGCCCGGTCGGGTGGTATAATTTGTGCCAGTGATTTGTTACTAAATGCCCGGTACGTTTTTTTTAAGAGTAATCCCACAACATCCGGCAATGCATCTGCACACATTTTAATTAAACCAACTGAAGAAAAGCTTACGATGTTAATATCATAATCATTTTTAAATGCTTCTTCCAGGTTATCCCATGGCCCCGGTCCATAAAATTGACGGCACATTTCTGTATTCATCAATACGCGGATATAGGAGATGGGGTGCGGGTCATGCTGATGGTAAGCAAATACAGCTTGCGGCAAACCGCTTACTACATCATTCAGTGCCGCAACTGCGGCAAATCCTGTATGAACAAAAGCAAAAGCATCCGCGGCCATTTCACTAGACCATCCGGCAAACGCTGCCCCAACAATTTTTGGATGATTAGTCAGTTCATTATTTAAAGCAAAAGAAAGTTCATCATTCCAGTTAAGTATATGTGCAACCTGGTGGCCGGTTTCATGAATAATGGCAGTAGGCCTGTACAAATTATGTTGTGTAACTTTTATTGCAGCTACGGGACTTATTTTACCATCCCACAATCTTAAGCCTGCCTTAAGTATAGATGCCCCTACGCCTTTGTCAATATAAGTCAATACTTGCGGCGTTTCCTTACCGAGCGGTCGCAATAATTCCTGCATGCTTTTTACACATAATATATCACATGCTCTGAGTAATGCTGCCAGCCCCGGGGTAGTACGGGAATTTACAGCTACAGTATAAAACTGAATAGTTTCCTCTGCTTTAAGATACTTACTACGCAATTCTAATAACCCTCTTTTAATACTTCTGAGGTTTTCCTCCCCGGAAGAATTCTCAAGTTGTTTTTTTAAACTGTCAGCAAGAGAGACGACTTCATCAATACTTTTCTTCAAAGTATCTTTAAGTAATACACCCATCTTGTGTTCGATGCCGTGCCAGGCATTTCCTGAAGCTAAGTTATCCAATACAGATAACCTGGATGCTGCCTGTGACCAATGGTTTACCTGGCGGGCTAACGAATTGTATATGGACGTTGTTACTTGCATTATGCCGGTTGTTCCTATTCAAATTTTTTATCAGCTTCTATTTTAATATCAGGTACAGGGAAACTCGGTAATGCAATATCTGTAAGATTACCTATTGATAAATTACCGCGGATTGCATTGATAACAGTTCTGATAGTTGTCATACCGGCTATATTACTCCAGGTAAGTTTTATGGTAACTCCATCCTGCGGCTGTGCCTGTGCTTCTTTAAATTCAGCTGCTCTTGCTTTAAAGAAATTTACTACTGCTTCATACGCCAGTGAAGAAATTTTATCAGTCAATTTCGCAACCAGTTTTGAAATAATTTCTTTACCGGCTATTTTCCCCAATGCTTCTAATGGGGCAAATTGTTCCTGCTGATCATTTATACTTTCCAGGTATAATTCGGGTAATGCTTCATGCACAATTTTTACTTTGCTTGAAATATTCTTAATCAGCATATCATTTAAGACATTCTTAACTGATTGTCTTATACTTAAAGCCGCACCCAGAAAATCATTTTTATTTAGTTTTTCTACTACAGTTTTGGCATCTTCTTCACTGAAATAATAGTTCAGCTTTATTTCTGATTTAATAAAATTAATAACCGCCTGTATATCGGCTGATCTGCTTTCAATCGTCGTTCCCGGCTGCCCATTTTCGCTGTGTTTATGTTTCGAACGGTTTACCGGCGGAATGCGTAATCTTGCACCATCTATTTCAAGATAATAGAAACGTTGGCCCGCTTTGGTTCTGAAACGAGTAGCTAAAGTTCTTGGCAGTGTATCTTTTCCAAGCGAAGGCTCTTTTAAAAGTAAAGACGCTGCTTGCTTAGTTAAAGGAAGTAATTGAACCCAGGCTTTTGGTTGTCTTGCATTTAGTCCCGGGAGTTTTTCAAATTTACTTATCAAACTAAGTCTGCCACCCCTGTTAGTTTCGTATAAATGTACTTTTGCTTTTATAGGTTTTGATGTATCAAGCCCGTATTTGTCTCTTAAAAAATTGCCTAATGGCAAACCCCTGAAAGTGGTAACAGCAGATGCTGTTTGCGGATCAATGGTAATATCATAAATATGGGTAAATTTTTTATAAAATTTAACCGGCATATTTCTTGGCATTCCAACCCATACCGCTTTTTGTTTAGTAGGCCTTAACTCTTCTTTTATATATTGCGACGGGAAATTATCGGCTGCTGCTTGTTCAAAAGCTTCGAGCAAATTCATAGCCAAATCTTCAGTATCATTCAGCGATGCTTCATTAAGGCTATTCATATTCTGAACTGTTTCTTCTATTGTATTAGCAATAGCTTCATAAGCTAAATCTGTTTTACCGGTTTCATGTACTTCGAATCCGATTGCACTCATACCCACATCAATAATACTTGCTGCCAGCGGTTTCGCAACATTAGCGGGTACATATTTGCCTACGAGTTTTGCTAATAAGCCCGCCAGAAAATTTATTACTTTTCGCCTGCCGATTATTGTGATGGCAATTTTTATAATGGGTTGTAGTGCAAGGATGGCAGCCGGCAAAAACCTTTCAATAGCAGGAGCAGGGCTTTCTCCTTCCTGAAGATTTTTCAATTCATCAATAAATTGCTGTCGGGCAACATGGAGCGATTGCGTATTACTATAATCGGCTTCATAATTATTTGTCCTTTCTATATTTTCATAAGAAGATTCATAATTCATGATTGTATTCTCTGCTTCGGACTCATCGGGAGAAAAAACAAGCTGCGTAATGTGATTGTCTAATTCAGTCTGAATCGAATCCAATCCATCCTCGGATTGTGTCGCATCATTTATATTTTCATAATCAGTTTCAAGGTTTAAATATTTTTTTGCGAAAGTCCTGGCATGCGGACGTAAGTTTTTTGGAAGCTTACCAATAGCAAATTTTAACACCTTGCCAAGCAATGGTTTTATAAGACCTTTAATTTTTTTAAGTATAATGCCAATTGGTAAAAATTTACCTACTGCGGCAATTCCTTTTTTGGCCAAATCAACTCCTTTCTTTACCACTGACTTTACCTTATTGAATATCTTTCCGAAAAACTGTTCCTGTGCAGGAGTATATTGGGAGTGATTGAAATCCAGGGTTTCAAAGAAAGCCTCGATCGATGCTTCGGAATGATCAGCCAGGTTATTTCCGGAGAAGTGATCGGAAACTCTGTCAATCATACTTTCAGCTTCGTTAATCATTGGATTAAAATACTCGTTAGCCTGTTGTGTAGCAAAAGGTATATAATTGCTGCCCATAGCAATTTCATTGGAGACTTTATTGCGCCAGGTATCTTCTACTTCGTTTGCCAGTTCATATATTGTTTCTTCAAATTCAGCATCATTTAATTCCGACAAAAGGTTGACATACTCTTCCCCCGCTTGTGTCAACGAATTATTAGATGAAGTAGCTTCATAAGTTCTTGAGAAAGGACTTTCAGCTTCCTGTAAATAATTTAAAAAGAAACCTTCGGCCGATATGTTTTGGTCTGTATGTTCTTTCATTACAGGGATATCTGCAAAAGGTGTTTCATATTGATTCAGTTCGGCAGTCATGCCGTTCACACTATTTTTTTCCATAAAAAATAATTGATATTTGAAGTAATCTTTGTAAATATAACTTCTGCAGGCAGGCCTTTCCAATCCCCCTTTAGGGGGATTTTCTTTTTGAATGAATTATTTTTCGAAAAAAGTTTGATGATAGTAATTAATAAGAGCTGCGGTATTTTTAGCTCCTGTTTTTTCGAGAATATGTTTGCGGTGAGATTTTACCGTTTCGTAGCAGATAAATAGTTTTACAGCTATTTCATTATTTGTTAACCCCTGCATTATTAATCCTAAAATTTCTATTTCACGAATACTTAACTTTTGATTGTTAATTTCAAAATGAGCTGATATTTTCTTTTTAATAAGAAAAACTGCTGCCTGAAGGTCGTTAACTTCCATACTGATTTTTATCTCAAAAGATTTACCAACACTCCTGGTAACGGCCAATAACTCCCCGATTTTTATTAATAATTTTTTTTCTGACTCTGCATTCCAGTCTTCGGCCTCAAAAAATTTAATTTCCTGAACGCTTTTACTAATAACGCTAATCACTTCTATGCATAGGCTCGCAGGCATTGGAATTGAGATAAGGTGTTAATGGTTTGAGTACAGAGTTGAACTACAAGGCGAGAATATTTAATGGGGTAATTAAAGGTATCTCGTTTTCCTATTCGCAGCAATACCACTTTTGTGGTATTTTTTTAAATACCTGTGTAAAGGAATAAAAGCAGGCCCTATCAAGCAGTATCAATTCATAAAAAGCGGAAAGCTTTTTCAAAGTAATAAGATAATTGTTTTAGTCTCGCCCGGAAGCTCCACCCAATCTTACCTGCCGCTACGGTCAAGTATTGTACAATGACGCCCGATAAAACTTTAATTCGGCATAATATCCCTCCCGCTGTCAATCTGACAAAATTCAAATCTTTGGAACAACTGTTGCTATCTTGCGGCTGTTTATAACACATAAATTCATTTATATATATGGTACAGGAAAAAGGAACCATTTCCATCAACACGGAGAATATCTTCCCCATTATTAAAAAATTTTTATACTCCGATCACGAAATCTTTTTACGGGAGCTTGTGAGCAATGCCGTAGATGCTTCGCAAAAAATGAAACGTCTCAGTTCGCTGGGGCATTACAGCAAAGAGACGGGCGAATTGAAAATAAAAGTAGCAGTAGATGCTGCTGCCAAAACGTTGACTATTTCTGATAACGGTATTGGCATGACGGCCGAAGAAATAAAAAAGTACATTAACCAGGTAGCTTTTTCCGGCGCTACGGAGTTTATGGAAAAATTTAAAGAAGCTAAAGATGCCAATGAAATCATCGGTCGTTTCGGATTGGGTTTTTATTCGGCGTTTATGGTAGCCGATAAAGTAGAAATTCAAACTCTTTCTTATGCGGATGGTGCTGAAGCTGCTTGCTGGACCTGCGATGGCAGTACTTCTTTTGAAATTACCGGCGGAAGCAGAACTGAAAGAGGAACTGATGTAATCCTTTATCTCAATGGTGAATCGGAAGAATTTTTGCTGGAACACCGCATAATGGAGATACTGAATAAATACGCAAAGTTCTTACCCGTGCCGGTACAGTTTGGTACTAAAACCGAATCGGTACCCGATGGCGAAGATGCGGAGGGCAAGCCAAAATATAAATCGGTTGAAGTTGATAATATCATCAATAATACTAATCCCATCTGGACTAAGGCCCCTGCGGATTTGAAAGATGAAGATTATTTAGATTTTTACAGTGAGCTGTATCCTTTCTCCGAACCGCCCTTGTTCTGGATACATCTTAATGTTGATTACCCGTTTAATCTTACCGGTGTATTGTATTTCCCCAAACTGAAAAATGATTTTGAAGTACAAAAAAATAAAATCAAGCTTTTCAGCAGGCAGGTATTTATTACCGATGAGGTGAAAGATATTGTACCCGAATTTTTAATGCTGCTGCATGGGGTTATTGATTCGCCGGATATTCCGCTGAATGTAAGCCGCTCTTTTTTACAGGCCGACAGCAATGTAAAAAAAATCAACAGCTATATTTCCCGTAAGGTGGCTGATAAATTAGGTGAGTTGTTTAAAAAAGATAGAAAAGGATACGAAGAAAAATGGGGCGATATCGGTTTGTTTGTAAAATACGGCGCTATCTCCGATGAAAAATTTTATGAAAAAGCAAAAGATTTTTTATTGCTTACCAATACCGGCAATGAACACTATACATTGGAAGAATACAATAACAAGGTGAAAGAGTTACAAGCAGATAAAGACGGCAACTTGGTGTACCTGTATACATCCAATGCGGAACAGCAAGACAGTTATATACAGGCGGCCGCAAAGAAAAACTATGACGTATTGCTGATGAATTCTCCCATCGACACACATTTTATTCATCACCTGGAAATGAAATTGGAAAAGACTTCATTGAAACGGGTGGATGCAGATGTGCCGGATAAATTGATAGTAAAAGAAGATGTACAAAAAAATTACTTAACGGAAGAAGATATCGCTAAACTGAAAGCCATTTTTGAAAAAGCTATCAATAACCCGGCTATGAAGATAGAAGTGGAAAGCCTGCGGGCTGATAATATGCCGGTAACCATTACTACGGAAGAATGGATGCGGCGTATGAAAGATATGAGTAAACTCGGCGGCAGCGGTATGAATTTTTACGGCACCATGCCGGATACTTTTAAAGTAGCTATTAATGCCAATCATAAATTGATAGGCAAATTGTTGCTGGCAGATGACGAAAAGCAATCCGCCATAGCCAAACAGACTTTTGATTTGGCATTGCTGGCACAGGGTATGCTGAAAGGAGCTGATCTTACTGCATTTGTAGAACGTAGTGTGGAAGTGATTTAAGGAGTACCATAAATAAAAACCGGAAAGACAATTATATTTTGTGTCTTTCCGGTTTTGTTTTTTGACCAAAGGTACAGCGGTCGAGCGGGTTTTTAGAAGAGTTGGTATAACATCATGCATCAATTAGCTTCAGTTCAATTTATTTATTTGTCGAATCCCTTTTTATCAATTCAGATTTGATGATGATGTTTTCGTTTTGAATCAGCGTTCTTTTTTTATCCAGGTTTTTGAATAATACAGTAGCTGCCTGTGCGCCCATTTCAAACGCAGGCTGTGTAATAGTGGTAAGCGAAGGGTTTAACAGCGGTGCTGTACGCAAATTAGAAAAGCAGGTGACTTTTAATTCTTTTGGAATCTTTACATTTAATTCTATGCATACATAATAAGTAGCCAGTGCTAATTTTTCAACTGAAGCAAAAATTGCGTCAGGCCGGGTTTTGCCTTGTAACAGCTTTTTAATTTTTGAAAAATTTGCTTTCTCATCACCATTGCATTTAATGATTTTGTCCGGCGACGAAGTAATATCATGCTTATTCAAAGCTTCCAAGTAGCCTTGTTTACGTTTGTTATCTATTGACAGGTTTTCAGAAACTGACAGATAAGCAATATCCCTGCAGCCATTTTGAATAAGGTGTTCAGTTGCAGTAAAGGCGCTGGCAAAATCATCGGTAATTACTTTCGCAGTTTCAATTTCATGACATATCCTGTCGAAAAAAACGATGGGAATACCCGAATGTATAAGTTCATTAAGATGTTCATAAGACTGAGTAGTACTTGCCAATGACATGATCACTCCATCAACTCTTCCATTTTGTAAATGTTTAAGTATTGCTTCCTCTTTAGCGCTGTTATCCATGGTATTATAAATCAGGATGTGGTAATCTCTTTCCTGTGCTACAGATTCGGCGCCGCTGATAGCCTGTATAAAGAAATTGTTGGTCAGCTCGGGAACCAGCAAAGCAATGGTTTTAGTTTTGTGGTTTCTTAAGGCTCCTGCATACGGATTAGGGTTGTACCCCATTTCCTGTGCCAGTTGCAATACCTTTTTTTTAGTGTCCTCACTTATTTCATAACTGTTGCGAAGGGCTTTGGAAACAGTTGATACAGAAACATTCAAAGACTCGGATAAGTGCTTCAGGTTTACTTTTTGCATATAAAGCGTTTCTACAAAAGTGGCGAAAAAAAATAAAATTTACGAAAATTATACGAAAACGATTTCGCAAATAAATACGATAAAAAAGAGAGTTACAATGTTCCGCCATAGTAATTTGGCACTACTAAAATATTGCTGTATGAAAAAAAACATGCCGGACTTACTCCGAAAAACCTTGCTTCCCGTCTTTCTTTTACTAACATTAGCAGCCAATGCACAGAACAAAACTGTAACCGGAACAGTGGTAAATAATGAAACGACTGAGCCGGTTGCCAATGTATCAGTAAAAGTAAAAGGCAGTGCTAAAGGAACCACTACTGATTCAAAAGGCGCTTTTTCGCTGAATGTTCCTGATAACTCAGTTTTGGAAATAAGCAGCGTTGGCTATAAACCTGAGGAAATAGCCGCCGACTTTACTGTCCCTATGCAAATTAAATTGGCAGTAGCTAACCAAACGCTTACTGATGTTGTAGTGGTTGGTTATGGTACCCGCAAAAGGTCTGATGTTACCGGTTCGGTTTCATCTGTAGGTAAGGAACGCCTTTCACAATTACCGGTAACCAATGCACTGCAGGCTGTACAAGGCTCAGTAGCCGGTGTTACTATTACACAGGGTTCATCGGTTCCGGGTTCTACACCAAGAGCACAGGTTAGAGGTGCCAACTCAATTAGTGCTTCTACTGATCCATTCGTAGTGGTGGATGGTATTCCCTTTGCCGGTTCTTTTAATGATATTAACCCGGCCGATATTGCATCGATAGATATATTAAAAGATGTATCATCAGTGGCAATTTATGGAACAAGAGGCGCCAATGGTGTAATACTTGTTACTACAAAAAGAGGAAGAACCGGCAAAGCATCTATTTCATACAATGCTTATACAGGTTTTGAAAATTTTGCACATACGGTGGAACCAATGAGCCCTGCTCAGTACGTTCAAAAATTTGCGGATTGGAAAGTTCAGGCCGGTTCAACAAGTACAGCAATATTACCTAATGCTTTTGAACAGGCAAATAATGCAGCAGGCATTACAACAGACTGGATAGATAGAATACAGCAAAATGGTGTAATACAAAATCATACGTTGAGTGTGTCAGGCGGAAATAAAGATGTGAAATACTATTTGTCCGGTGATTACCTGAAGCAAAAAGGTGTAATACAAGGTTACCAATTTCAGAGGGCAAGTATTCGTTCAAACATTGATGCTGTCATCACCGACTATTTGAATGCGGGTATCAATTTATTTTTTAACTCGAATAACACCGATGGCGGAAGGGCAAGCTTAACAGCAGCTTCTCAACTAAGCCCTTACGGCACCTTTACCAAAGCAGACGGCTCTTATGAAATATTCCCCATGTTTGGTGAATTACTTTATACGAATGCCATGCTGGGTCTTACCACCCAAAGACATGAACGCAGTAAAAACATGAATGTAAATGCTTATGCCGAATTAAAGCCGGGTTTTGCAAAAGGGTTAAAATACAGAGCCAATGTAGGCTATACCTACCTGCCCACCATTTTCAGAAGATATGAAGGAAGACCTGCAGGTAACCTGATAGGCCTTGCTCAGGTGGATAATGGCGAAACGAAAAACTGGATTATTGAAAATATACTCACCTATGAAAAAGGCTGGGGTAAGCACAGAGCCGATGTAACGGCGCTGTACAGTGCACAGGAAACAAAATTCTTTTCTGCATCCACTACCGCAACAGGTTTTATAAACGATATACTTGATTTTAATAACCTGGCGGCTGCGGCTACCACTTCTGCCACTTCGCTTGCATTTAATACCAACCTGCTTTCGCAAATGTTGCGCCTTAATTATTCATTCGACAGCCGTTACCTGCTTACGGCCACAGCAAGAAGGGATGGTTATTCCGCATTTGGTTCCAATACCAATAAATATGGTTTGTTCCCGTCATTTGCAGTGGCGTGGAATATGAGCAACGAAGCATTTATGAAAAAAGTTGAATTTATCAATAACCTTAAGCTCAGGGTTTCTTACGGCTTATCAGGCAACCAGGGTGTAAACCCTGGCCAAACAATTTCAACCTTTGGTACAGTAAGACTCCCATATAATGGCCTTAGTACCGTAGGTGTTATTGCCAATGTTCTTGGTAATAACAACCTTACATGGGAAAGTACCTATGGAACAAACTTAGGTATCGACTTTGCCATACTAAAAAATAAACTTACCGGCTCTATAGAATACTACAGCACCAAGACAAAAGAGCTGTTATTGTTCCGCTCTATACCGGTAATTACCGGTTTTACAAAAGTGTGGGACAACTTGGGCAAGTTGGCTAATAATGGCATAGAAATATCCCTGAAATCTCAAAACGTAAACCGCAAAAACTTTAGGTGGGAAACCGCTGTAAACTTTTCGTCCAATAAAAATAAAGTTATTGAACTGTACGGCGATGGAAAAGATGATGTAGGCAACGTATTGTTTATTGGTAAGCCCTTAGGTGTATTATATGATTACAAGCTGGAGGGTGTATGGCAAACAGGTGAAAGCCCTGCCAACCAGGACCCCCTTGCAAAACCCGGCGACTTAAAATTTGCAGACATCAATGGCAGTAAAACAATTACACCGGAGGACAGAACAATTATCGGGCAAACAACGCCAAAGTGGATTGGTGGATTGACCAATACTTTTCACTATAAAAATTTTCATTTAAATGTATTTATACAAACAGTACAAGGCATTACCAAAAACAATCCTTTATTGGACTTCCGGGATTTAGGCGGACGCCAAAATTTACCGGCAGAACTTGGTTACTGGACAGCTTCAAAGTCAAACGGTACCAGGCCATCGTTAACATATAATAATTCCAGGTTGTACGGTTATGCAGAGGATGCGAGCTTCACAAGACTAAAAGATGTTACACTCAGCTATGTATTACCCAAAACATTTACTGATAAATTAAAAATCGGGGGAGCTACTTTTTACATGAGCGGAAGAAATCTTGCCACATGGACTAAATGGGTTGGTTGGGATCCCGAAGAAGATTATAACAGGGCGCCTGCAGGTACAGCTGTTAACACCAATAACAGTTATCCGCTGGTACGTTCATTTATTTTCGGTGCAAACATCACTCTTCGTTAATTTTTATAAATATTAATACAATGAAAAAATATTTTATCGTACTTGTAATTGCTTTTACAGCAATTATATCGTGTAAAAAAAGTTTTCTGGATGAAAAGGTATTCTCTAGTTTTACACCGGAAGCCCTGAATGATTCATTGGCATTCGAAGCGGCTATTGGCGGTATTCAAAGCCAGTATGCACTGTGGCACACATTAGGAAACGACAATGTGAACTCACAAGGGTTTTTGTGTGCATGGCAAATGGGAACTGATGTAGCTTATAACAAAGCGGTTGCAGACCTGGACCCTTTTGCTATTCCATATACCAACTACGAAAATCTTACTTCTACCGACCCCGCCGTTTTGTTTGTTTGGAAATGGGCTTATAACCTTATCAACAATTGCAATAATGTAATTGCAAAAGCAGATGCAGTGCCAATGAGCCAGGCAAATAAAAATTATATTAAAGCAGAAGCCGGCTTTTACAGGGCCGTTGCGTATAACACACTGGCTACATTATTTGGAGGAGTGCCTGTTGTAACAACCCCCCTAACAGGTCCTAAAACCGATTTTGTAAGGGCGCCGCTTGGCGAAGTAAATACCCTGATAATCTCAGACCTCACATTTGCCAAAGCAAACTTGCCGGGTATTACGGGAGTGAAGTCTAACTCAAGAGGCAGAATGTTTGCCCGTCCTAATAAATTTATGGTATCGCAATTGCTGGCAGAAACCTATTTAAGAACAGGACAGAATAATTTAGCAGAAGCTGAAGCCGACGCTGTAATTAATAGTGGTGATTTTAGTTTAATAGATGCAAGATATGGTGTAAGAGCTTCGCAGCCCGGCGACGCTTTTTCTGATATGTTTATTTACGGCAACCAACGCCGCAACCAGGGCAACCGGGAAGCTTTATGGGTATTGGAAATTGAGAACCCAAATACGGTAAATGGCGGCGCCGGCATGACAACTTCAGTAGTATTTCCCGGTTTTACTTTTGCCGCACCGCAGCATCGCCGTGTTTGGGGCAATCGTTATCATCAGCAAGCAGGTATGTTACTTAGCGATTCGCTCGGCGGCCGGGGCATCAGCAGGATGGCAGTTACCTATTTTGTATTGAACAACTATGGCGCAGGCGATATGCGTAATTCTCAATACAATATAAAAAGAGATTATTGGTATAATAATCCTGCATCCCCTTTATTCGGGCAAAAGGTAAATCCCAATGCCGCAGGTGTGGATACTAATCGTTTTATTGTTCCTCAAATAACAAAATGGAATCAATATGACCCTAACGATGCTTTTGGATTTGCAATGATAAAAGATATTATAGTGATGAGGTTAGGTGAAACTTATTTATTAAAAGCCGAAGCACAATTTAAACAAAGCAATACACTTGGTGCTGCCATCACTTTAAATGTATTAAGGGCAAGAGCCGGAGCCGCAGCTATATCTGCATCAGATGTTACATTGGATTTTATTTTAGATGAAAGGGCAAGAGAATTAATTGGTGAAGAAAACAGGAGAATGACATTAATGCGCACCGGCACATTGGTTAATCGTGTTGTTGGTCGCGGATTAAAAATTACAGGTCTTAGTAGTAAACATTTATTACTCCCTGTTCCGAAATCTGAAATTGATTTAAATAAAGATGCTGCGCTGGAACAGAATCCGGGTTATTAATTCACAAGTGAGATTCAGGGAGGCTGATAATACTATTGAGTCTCTCTGTTTGCTTCATCAACTATTCAAAATGAAATGAGCCATAATGAAATATTCATTTTTTATAAACCGAAATGAATATTTTATTGCGGCGAATAACATGAGCCAAAAATTTCAAACTAAAATATACTAATGAAAAAATTCAAGTTCATTTCCTTAATACTGGGAATTGTTTTCACCGGCCTGAATACTGCGGCTCAAAAATTTGCCGATGCCGATGTAAAAAATATTACGCTTTATCCGCAGCAAAATGATTTCAGAAATGCACTGAATATTTCAGGCATCTGGAAATTTCAAAAAGACCCAACAGGTGTAGGTGAAAAAGAACAATGGTTTAATGGCCTTACAAAAAGCCGTTCCATTGCAGTACCCGGAAGCTGGAATGAACAGTTTGATGATAGCCGGGATTATTTAGATTTAGCATGGTATGAAAAAGAAACTTACATTCCCAATAGTTGGAAAGGGCAACGGATTTTTATTAGAGTTGGTTCTGCTAACTACGCTGCTAAAATCTGGGTTAATGGAATTCCACTTGGTAAACATGAAGGCGGCCATCTGCCATTTGCTTTTGAAATAAGTTCCGAAGTAAAATGGGACGCCAATAACAGGATAACTATTGAAATAGAAAATATTTTAAAACCCGGCCGTGTGCCTACCGGCGGCGCTGTAGCCGGTGGATTTTTTTCCAGCAACCCAAGAGCCAATTTTGATTTCTTTCCTTACGCCGGTTTAAACAGGGAAGTATGGTTGTACTCAATTCCTAAGGCAGCTTCTATAAAAGATATCACTATCAAAACAAATTTTACCAACACAAATGGAGTGGTAGAAGTAAAAGTAGAGCAGGCAGGAAAAGCCGCAAAAGGTAAAGTGGTAATAACAGGAAATAATAAATCGTATGAGTCTGCAATAAGTTTCTCTAATGGAGTTGCAACTGCATCTGTAAATATTCCCGATGTTCGTCTATGGTCAACCGAAGACCCGTTTTTATATAATGTATCTGTAACTGTTGGTGATGGTAAAAAAACTGCCGACCATTATGAATTAGAAACAGGCGTAAGAACTATTTCTACAAACAGCAAACAAATTTTATTAAATGGCAAACCGGTTTTCTTAAAAGGTTTTGGCAAGCATGAAGATTATCCCATCTTTGGCCGTGGCACTGCCTATCCCGTTATTGTAAAAGATTATTCATTGCTGAAATGGGTGGGTGCAAACTCTTACCGCACGTCGCATTATCCTTACGATGAAGAATACATGCGCATGGCCGACCGTGAAGGAATTTTAATTATTGATGAAATACCAGCAGTGGGTTTATATTTTCATGGCGATGCCGAGGAATTAAAATTAAGACAGGCTGCCTGCAAACAATATATTGATGAATTAATTACAAGGGATAAAAATCATCCTTCGGTAATTATGTGGAGTGTGGCCAACGAACCATTTCCGCCAAGCATTAATCTTTCTCCAACGGATGTAAAAGCCGCTGAACCAAATTCAACCCCGCTGTTTGCTGAATTGTTTAAATTAGTGAAAGAAAAAGATCCTACAAGGCTTGCCACATTGGTAGGTGTAATGGGTGGCCCTGTTGAATGGCTGGCATTGAGTGATGTGGTTTGTATCAATCGCTATTGGGGTTGGTACACAAATCCCGGCGATATAAAAACGGGGGCAGATTTGCTGAGTAAAGAATTGGATGAGTTGTATGGCAAATTAAAGAAGCCAATTGTAATTACAGAGTTTGGTGCAGACACCTATCCCGGTATGCATGCAGAACAACCGGAAATGTTTACTGAAGAATACCAGATGGAATTTATAAAAGCATATCTTGATGTGGCAGATACAAAAGATTTTGTTGCAGGCATGCATGTATGGGCATTTGCCGATTTTAAAACCGGCCAGGGTATTATCCGTTTTGGCGGCATGAATTATAAAGGCGTTTTTACAAGAGACAGAAAACCAAAAATGGCGGCGCATTTTTTAAAAAGCAGATGGAATAGCAAGTAACATTATAAACAAACTCCATTTATGAAGAAGATATTTTATAAAAAATTGATACTTGTTTGCAGCTTCCAGGTATTAATAATATTGTACGGGTATTCTCAATGGAAATCTCTTTTTAACGGCAAAGACCTCAACGGCTGGAATCAAAAAAATGGCAAGGCCATTTACACGGTTGAAAACGGTGAAATTGTCGGCACTACGATGCCAAATACCACTAATTCATTTTTGTGCACCAATGAAGAATATGGCGATTTTATATTTGAAGTGGATTTAAAAGTTGAAAATGCGATGAACTCAGGCGTACAATTCCGCAGCCTTTCAAAACCCGATTATCAAAACAACCGTGTACACGGTTATCAAATGGAAGTGGACCCAACAGACCGTGCATGGAGCGGCGGCATCTATGATGAAGCTCGCCGGGATTGGCTGTACATTCCAAACATTAATCCTGAAGGAAAAAAAGCATTTAAAAAAGGTGATTGGAATAAATACCGCATTGAAGCCGTTGGCAATACCATGCGCACTTTTATAAACGGAATACCTGTTGCACATTTAATTGATGATATGACCGCAAAAGGATTCATCGCTTTACAGGTACATGCTATTTATGGCGATATGAAAGAAGGAATGAAAATTCGCTGGAAAAATATCAGGATACAAACCACCAATTTAAAACCGGCTTCTTTGGACAAAACGCCTGTTATCAATTTACTTTTAAACAATCTTTCCGAACAGGAAAAAGCACAGGGCGTAAAATTATTATTTAATGGAAAAGATTTTACAGGATGGCGGGCTGTACACAGCAATAATGGTCCAACAAAAAACTGGGTGGTTAAAAATGCTGAATTAACCGTGCTGCCTTCCGATGGTTCAGAAACAGGCAATGATATTGTAACAACTCAACAGTACGGGGCATTTGAAATGACTTTCGAATTTAAATTTTCCGAAGGCGCTAATTCCGGTGTAAAATATTTTGTAAATGAGGAATTTGATTCCGATGGCAAATCGGGCATCGGTTTGGAGTACCAGATTTTGGATGATGAAAAACATCCTGATGCTAAAATGGGAGTAGTGGGAAACAGAACATTGGCAAGTTTGTATGATTTAATTCCTTCTTATAAATTAGACAAACGTTTTCAACGAAAAATTGGCGATTGGAACCAGGGGCGAATTGTGGTTTATCCAAATAATATTGTGCAACACTGGCTTAATGGGTTTAAAGTAATTGAGTATGAAAGAAAGAGTAATATTTTTGATGCACTTGTAGCCCGTTCAAAATATGAAAAGTATAAAGGCTTTGCCGCAGGCGATAAAGGAAATATTCTGTTGCAGGATCATGGCAACAATGTTTCTTTCAGGAATATAAAAATCAGGGAGTTGAGGTAGTGAGTGGTGAATGGTCAATGGTCAATGGTGAATGGTGAAAGTGTGTGTATGTCTAAAATAGGTTTCCTTTAAAATCCTGTTTCCTTGTCTATTGTTTTTTGCCAATTGCTCATTGCTTATTTAAATTTTATAATCATGTCAAACAACCGTCGTGAATTTATTAAAAACACAGTAAAAGCTTCAGCCGCTGTATATGCTGCAAGTATGGGCTTTAGTGCAAAAAGTTATGCCAATATCATTGGTGCCAATAACCGTGTACGTGTAGGCGCCATTGGTTTTTCCGACCGTTTCCGGCAATCGCTATTCCCTTCTTTTGCCAATCACTGCAAAGAATTGAATTTTGATATTGTTGCTGTATCCGATTTGTGGAACAAACGAAGAGATGAAGGAACATCTTTTCTCAAAGAAAAAATGGGGCATGATATAGTTGGTTGCAGAAACAATGAAGAACTGTACAATTTAAAAAATATAGACACTGTATTTGTCGCCACGTCCGATTTTCAACATGCCTTACATGCTATTGAAGCAGTAAAAGCGGGTTGCGATGCTTATGTAGAAAAGCCATTTGCCGAAACAATGGAAGATAATCGTGCCGCATTAAAAGCGATAAAAGCAACCGACAGAATTGTACAGATTGGTTCACAAAGAAGAAGCGGCGAAAACTATATGGCAGCTGATAAATTTATTAAAGATGGAAAGTTTGGCGACATTACCATGGTGGAGTTAACATGGAATGTAAACCAGCCCGGCCGCTGGAGAAGGCCGGCATTGGTTGCACAGTTGCAGGAAAAAGATACTGATTGGAAACGCTTCTTAATGAACCGTCCTTACGAGTCATGGGATGCAAGAAAATATTTAGAGTACCGTTTGTTCTGGCCCTATTCATCCGGCTTGCCGGGGCAATGGATGAGCCACCAGATTGATACCGTGCATTGGTTTACCGGTTTAAAACATCCACGCAGTGTAGTGGCCAATGGCGGTATTTATAAGTGGAAAGATGGAAGGAAAAACTGGGATACGATAACTGCTGTTTTTGATTATGGGCTTCAGGATGCCTCATCAGGTTTCCAGGTTAGTTTTTCTTCAAGGCAACATAATGGTGATGAAAACCCTTCGGAAATATACTATTCCAATGGTGGAGAATTAAATCTCATCACTAATAAAGTTTCACCTAAAGGCGGCCTGCGTAAAAATTTTGCTGATGCCATGGGGATGAAAGAAAATTTATTGCCGGAATATGATTTGGCTGATGCAAAAGTAAAAGCGGAAGCATCTGCTAATACAGGTGGCGATATGCTTACATCTGCTCATGTTCGCAACTGGATGGAATGTATCCGCAGCCGTAAGCAACCCAATGCCCCGGTAGAAGCAGGCTACTACCATTCCATAGCTAACATTATGACCACCGCTGCATCAAGAACAGGATTTAAAGCAACCTTTGATGAAAAAACACAGGAAGTAATGGTGGGTGGAAAAGTATTTAAATATTAATAAGAGATTAATGAACAGCAGATATATAAAAAGTTTTCTAAATAATATTTACATCCGGGTAGGCTGTATCTGTTATGTATTATTATTTATTTGTTCTTTTGAAAATAAAACTTTTTCCCAGTTAACTAAACAACCGGTTTTAGGTTCCCGCTCTGTAAAAATGTTAATTGTCAATAATTTACAGTTTAAAGATTTAAACAGAAACAATAAATTAGATAAATATGAAGACTGGCGGCTGCCCTACACCATTAGAGCTAAAGATTTGCTGCGCAAAATGAGTGTGGAGCAAAAAGCAGGGTTCATGCTCATCAGCAGCACCCGTTTAAAAAACGACTGGAGTTTTGAAGCCCCTAAAACAACAGAACCTGTAACGAGTGATTTTAATGAAGTTGATTTGGTACAAACCATCAATATGTTTTCTAAAAAACTATTGCCCGTTCCTATTATGAGTGCGGCAGGAACAACAAAGGGTGTTACACAATACCATCTTCGTCATTTTATTTTAAGAGCTAATACAAGTACCCAAATTATTGCTGAATGGAGTAATAATCTACAAAGCTTATGCGAAAGCGATGGATTGGGTATACCTGCTATTGTGGCGAGCAATCCAAGAAATCATATTACGAAAGATGCTTCAATCGGATTGAGTGTTGGCAAAACTACTTTCTCCACCTGGCCGGGTGAGTTGGGATTATCAGCAACAAGAGATTTAAAATTAGTAAGAGAGTTTGCAGAAACCGCCAAACAGGAATGGGCGGCTGTTGGTTTACGTAAGGGTTATATGTACATGGCCGATTTAGCAACAGAACCCCGCTGGCAAAGAGTAGAGGGAACCTTTGGCGAAAACGCAGAATGGGTAGCAAAAATGATGACAGAAATTGTATTGGGTTTCCAGGGAAATAAATTATCAAACAAATCTGTTGCTTTAACTACCAAACATTTTCCCGGTGGTGGTGCAACCGAAGGCGGACAAGACCCTCATTTTGATTGGGGAAAGAACGAAGTTTTTCCCGGCGGCATGTTTAAAAATAATTTGATTCCGTTTAAAGCAGCTATAAAAGCAGGCACTTCTTCCATCATGCCCTACTATTCTATTCCTAATAATACGAAGTATGAAAAAATTGCGTATGCATACAACAAAGGCGTATTGCAAAATTTATTGAGAAAAGAATTGGGCTTTAAAGGAATCATCAACTCCGATACCGGCCCCATAGAAATGATGCCATGGGGAGCAGAAAATTTATCTGTACAGGAAAGATATAAACGTACGCTGGAAGCAGGCATAAATATTTATAGTGGCACTGCCGATCCCGCCGACTTATTAAAAACAATTAACAGCGGTACGGTAAACATGAAATTGATTGATGAATCGGTGTACAGGCTGCTGATGGAAAAATTTGAACTGGGCCTTTTTGAAAATCCGTATGTTGATGTGGAAGCTGCTGTACAATTAGTAGGTAATAAAACATTTCAGCAAAAAGCAGATGCAGCATTTCGTAAATCTATTGTATTGCTTCGCAACCGGGAAAATGTTTTGCCGATGAAGAACAAAACAAAAATCTATTTTGAATCTTATTATCAGAAAAAAGGAGCATCGCCATCAAATATATATCAGCCTGCTGCAAATAGTTTTGATATTGAGTTTGTAAAAACACCTGATGAGGCCGATGCCATATTGTTGTGGATTACCCCCGGTTCAAAGTCATTGTTTGATTCGGATGGTTCTCCCCTCTATTTAGCCTTATCAAAAAATGCTGTTGATATTAATTACATCAACACCCTTATTGCAAAAAAACCAACAGTACTGGTAATTAACTATACCAATCCCTGGGTAATTGATGAAATTTATAATGATAAGAATAAAGAAAACGTAAAAGCAGTATTGGCAACTTTTGGCACAACAACAGAAGCATTACTGGATGTTGTTACCGGAAAATTTAATCCAACCGGTAAAATGCCATTTACAACTCCGGTTAGTGAAGCAGCAGCACAGCATCAAAAATCGGATGTACCGGGTTATCTCAAAGGAAAGGATTACCCTCTGTTCAAATATAATGAAGGAATAAGTTATAAATAAGTTGATTGATTAAAACAGTAATTATGTCGTTAGAATTGTTTTCACTAAAAAATAAAGTAATTGCAGTAACCGGCGGCACCGGGGTGCTGGGCAGCGCTTTTGTAAATGCAATTACAGAATCAAACGGTACTGTTGTCATAGTTGGCCTGGATGAAAAAGCCTGTATAGATAAAGCGGATGAAATAATTGCAAACGGAGGTCAGGCATTGGGAATAGGCGCAAATGTTCTTGAGGAAAATCAGTTGATAGCAGCAAGAGAAAAAATTTTAACAACATACGGAAGACTTGATGGTCTTGTAAATGCTGCGGGCGGTAATGTACCTGAGGCAGTAGTAGGAAAAGATGCGGATATATTCAACATGAATATTGAGGGTTTGAAGAAAGCGTTGGTGCTGAACTTATGGGGCAGCATAATTCCTACGCAAATTTTTGGCGCTGCAATGGCGAAACAAGGTAAGGGCAGCATTGTAAATATTTCTTCTGTAAGCCCTAAAAATGCACTGACTATGGTGCTCGGTTATAGTATGGGGAAAGCCGCCATTGATATTTACACCAAGTGGTTTGCGGTGGAGGTGGCCAATCGCTATGGCGATAAAATCAGGGTGAATGCAATCACGCCCGGGTTCTTTTTAACCGAGCAAAACCGAACCTTGTTAACCAACCCCGATGGCAGTTATAAAGAAAGAGCTGAAAAAATTATTCAACATACACCTTTCAAAAAATTTGGACAACCGGATGACTTAAAAGGAGCATTGATTTATTTGCTTAGTGATGCTTCATCATTTGTAACCGGTTCAGAAATTTTTGTGGATGGCGGTTTTACAAAATTCAGCGGTGTATAAAATAGAAACGCAGATTAAATGGATTGGGCTGATATATATTAATATTTTTTTCGAATTATGAAAAGATTCAACCCCTCCTTGAAGAGACAGAGGACATTTTTAATAAAGAATTGTTTGAAAGGGGTGAGTTGAATACAGTAAGTAAAAAAACCGATTATGAACTATTCAATGATACAAACTATGCGGTGGTACGGTCCGAAAGACCCCGTAAGTTTAGCAGACATCAGGCAAGCCGGCTGCTCCGGTATTGTTACCGCATTGCACCATATTCCCAATGGAGAACTTTGGCCGGTGGATGAAATTAAAAAAAGAAAAAATGAAATTGAAGCCGCCGGTATGGTATGGAGTGTTGTGGAAAGCGTGCCGGTACATGAAAATATTAAAACGCAAACCGGCGAGTTTAAAAAATTTATTGAAAACTATAAACAGTCCATTCGTAATTTATCCGCCTGTGGTGTAAATATTATTACCTACAATTTTATGCCCGTGCTTGACTGGACGAGGACTGATTTGAGCTATACTGTTGAAGATGGCAGTAAAGCGCTTCGTTTTGAAAAAGCGGCTTTTATTGCTTTTGATGTTTTTATGCTTAAAAGAAAAAATGCGGAAGCGGAATACAGCAGCGAGGAATTGCAACGGGCAAGGCAGCGGTTTGATAAAATGAGCGATGAAGAAAAGCAACAGTTGCAGCGAAATATCATTGCAGGCCTGCCCGGTAGTGAAGAAAGTTTTACATTAGAACAGTTTCAGCAGGCATTAAATGCATATGAAGGTATTGACGCAGCTAAACTTCGCAATCACCTTATTTATTTTTTACAGCAAATCATTCCGGTGGCTGATGCGTGTAATGTAAAAATGGTAATACATCCCGACGACCCGCCATACAGTATACTTGGTTTACCAAGAGTGGTAAGTACGGCAGAAGATTTTAACGAATTGGCCAATGCAGTTCCTTCTTTCAACAATGGCCTTTGTTTTTGCACAGGCTCTTTTGGCGTAAGGGCCGATAACAAGTTAACCGAAATAATTAAGCAGTTTGGTGACAGAATAAATTTTATTCATTTACGCAGTACCAGGCGGAATGAGTACGGGGATTTTTATGAAGATAACCACCTGCAAGGTGATGTGGACATGTATGCAGTGGTGAAAGAAATAATAAAAGTGATGAGGGAAAGAAAATTGTCAATTCCTATGCGGCCCGACCACGGTCACCAAATGCTGGATGATTTAAAAAAGAAAACCAATCCGGGTTATTCAGCCATCGGCAGGCTTAGAGGGCTTGCAGAATTGAGGGGGTTGGAAATGGGTATTTATTGCAGTCTAAGTTAAAATGTTCAGATTTTTATATGAAAAAATTCCTCGACGAAAACTTCCTGCTTACTAATACAACAGCGCAGCGTCTTTACCATGAGTATGCTAAAGACATGCCCATTATCGATTACCATAATCACCTGCCGCCGAATGAAGTGGCGGAAGATAAAAATTTTGAGAACATAACAAAAGCGTGGTTGAATGGCGACCATTACAAATGGAGGGCCATGCGTGCCAATGGTGTGGATGAATCATACATTACCGGCGATAAAACGGATTGGGAAAAATTCAGGGCCTGGTCAGCAACGGTTCCATACACCTTAAGAAATCCGTTGTATCACTGGACGCACCTGGAACTGCAACGCTATTTTAATATACATGATATTTTAAATGCAGATACTGCTGAGAAAATTTATGATGAAACAGCCGCCAAACTGCAAACAAAGGAATATAGTGTAAGAGGTTTGTTAGAGAGAATGAATGTAAAATTAATTTGTACTACCGATGACCCGATTGATAATTTACAATATCATCAACAGGTAAGAAATGATAATTGGAAAGTAAAAGTGCTTCCGGCTTTTCGTCCTGATAAGGCGATGAATGTGGATGATGTGAATACGTTCAATAATTATTTAACCGGTTTGGAAAAAGCGGCCGATATTTCTATCAGTACTTATAACGATTATTTAGCCGCATTAAAAAAACGTCATGACTATTTTGCAGCGAACCATTGCACTGTAAGCGACCATGGGTTAGAAGAAATTTATGCTGAAGATTACAGCACAACTGAAATAGCCGGCACTTTTGCCAAGATACGTTCCGGCGGCGCATTGACAGTAGAAGAAAACAGGAAATTCAAATCGGCCATGCTGGTTACGTTTGCCGAATGGGATTGGGAAAAAGGTTTTGTGCAACAATATCACCTGGGTGTGATGCGCAATAACAACAGCCGTATGTTAAAACAACTCGGCCCGGATACAGGTTGGGACAGCATCGGTGATTTTTCACAAGGAAAAGCGCTGGCTAAATTCCTGAACCGCTTAGATAATAATAATACACTGGCCAAAACAATTATCTATAATCTTAACCCGGCCGATAATGAATTGTTTGCTACCATGATTGGCAACTTTAATGATGGCAGCGCTGCAGGTAAGATACAATGGGGCAGCGGTTGGTGGTTCCTTGACCAAAAAGATGGTATGACCAAACAAATAAATACGCTTAGCAATATGGGATTATTGAGCAGGTTTGTTGGAATGCTCACAGACAGCCGCAGTTTTCTTTCATTCCCGAGACATGAATATTTCAGGAGGTTGTTGTGTAACTTATTTGGTGAGGAAGTAGAGAATGGTGAATTACCCAACGATAGTAAGTGGATTGGCAAAGTGGTGCAGGATATTTGTTATAATAACGCAAAGAATTATTTCAACTGGCAGCATATAGATGAGCCTTTCATAAATAGCGTGAAAACATAGTAAAAATTTATTGTAGAAAAAGCTACAGAAATTCCAAATTAATGGTTGAAAGATTTTCAAATAATGACGGGACCTCTAAAACTTTGCCACTTAGCGAAGCGAATGTTTTTTGCTTCGGGGAATTGCTGCTGCGGTTATCTCCTGAGCTCAATCATGAATGGATTCAAAATAAAATGATGCCCGTTTATATCGGTGGAGCTGAACTCAACGCAGCAACAGCTCTTTCAAAATGGCATGTACCTGCAAAATATTGTACTGCTCTTCCCGATAATTACTTAAGCAAAGAAATTATGGAAGAACTGCAATTAAAAAAGATAGACACATCTTCCATTCATCTTTCAGGTAATAAAATCGGCATTTATTATTTACCGCAAGGCGCCGATTTAAAAAATGCCGGGGTAATTTATGACAGGGCAGGTTCATCTTTTTCAGAGCTGAAGCCCGGAATAATAAACTGGAACGAAGCATTGAAAGATTGCGGATGGCTTCATTTCAGTGCCATCAGTCCTGCTTTAAATGAAAACGCAGCAGCTGTTTGCAAAGAAGCATTAGAAGTAGCCTCAGCAAAAGAATTAACCATATCGGTTGATTTAAACTATCGTTCCAAACTATGGCAGTATGGAAAAAAACCTCATGATGTTATGCCGGGGCTATTAAAATACTGTGATGTAGTAATGGGGAATGTATGGGCTGCCGAAAGCTTATTAGGAATTACAGCAGCAATAAAAGAAAGTAAGGGAAAAACAAAAGAAGAATTATTAAATGCTGCCTGCCAAAGCATGAAAGCAATACATCTTGCTTATCCAAAAGTGCAAACAATGGCTTACACTTACCGTTTAGATGAAACTTACTTTGCCGTTCTGCAACATGGAAAGGAAATGAAAGTCTCGGAAGAATTTACATTGAAGAATATAGTTGACAAGGTAGGCAGCGGCGATTGCTTTATGGGCGGATTGATTTACGGATTGTATAACAAACATGAGGCACAGGATATAATTGATTTTGCTTCCGCAGCCGCCGTTGGCAAAATGAACGAAAAAGGTGACAGTACAAATCAAACAATAGAGTCGGTAAAAAATATTTTAAAAAGAGATTGGGCCGAAACGAAACCATAATACAACAACTAAAACAGCAAAAGCTGTTGCCTTTATTTTATCATGCGGATACTCCTGTATGTATTGAAGTGGTAAAAGCATTATATGCCGCAGGCATTCGTTCAGTAGAATTTACCAACCGTGGTGATGCTGCTATGAATAATTTTAAAGCCCTGGTTACAGAACGTAACAGCAGTATGAAAGATTTGTTACTTGGTATTGGTACTATCCGTACCACTGTGCAGGCTAATCAGTTTACTGAAGCCGGTGCAGATTTTTTAATCAGTCCTGTATTCGATAGTGCTGTTTGTGATACTGCTTATCTTAATAAAGTACTGTGGATACCCGGTTGTATGACACCGACCGAAATTAATGCAGCTGAACATGCCGGGTGCAAATTCATCAAACTTTTTCCCGGTAATATATTGGGTCCTGCATTTGTATCAGCTATAAAGGAATTATTTCCCGAAGTTGATTTTATGCCTACAGGCGGAGTGGAGGTAAATAAAGAAAATTTAGAAGCTTGGTTTACTGCCGGTGTTTGTGCAGTGGGTATGGGCAGCAGGCTCATCAGCAAAAAACTGATGGAAGAAAAAGATTATTCAACTATAGAAAAGAATACAAAGGAAACCCTTGCACTGATTAACGCTATAACAAAATAGAAAATGACAAAAGAAATTGGAAAATACAGATGGACAATTTGCAGCCTTGTTTTTTTTGCTACTACAATTAATTATTTGGACAGAGCCGTAATCAGTTTACTCAAAAGTACGTTGAGCGATGAATTCAGCTGGTCTGAAACAGACTATGCAAACATCGTTGTCGTTTTTCAATTGTGCTATGCCATAGCCATGATGGGAGCCGGCCGCCTGATTGATAAGCTGGGAACAAAAATGGGTTATGCATTAGCTACTGCATTGTGGAGTGTGGCGGCCATAGCACACGGCGCTGTTACAAGTACATTAGGTTTCTTTTTTGCAAGAGGTGCGTTGGGAATAACAGAAGCAGGAAACTTTCCTGCTGCGATTAAAACAACAGCAGAGTGGTTTCCAAAAAGTGAACGGGCATTTGCTACAGGAATTTTTAACTCCGGGTCAAATATCGGCGCCATTACCGCTCCGCTTACTGTTCCGTTCATTGCCAAACAATGGGGATGGGAGTGGGCTTTTATTCTTACAGGAATGATTGGCTTTATCTGGCTCATATTTTGGTTTTGGCTTTATGAAATACCCAAGAAGCATAAAAAACTTACTCAAGCGGAATATGATTATATACACAGCGATAAGGATGAAAGGTTAGAAGAAGAGGCCGGAACTAAAAAATTATCATGGGGTAAATTGCTTACTTACAAGCAAACATGGGCCTTTGCTATTGGTAAATTCCTGACTGATCCTATCTGGTGGTTTTATTTGTTCTGGTTGCCCGACTTCCTCAAAAAAGAATATCATCTCAGTGATACCGGCATAGCCTTCCCTGTAGCAATGGCTTATACACTGGCTACATTAGGCAGTATTTTTGGCGGATGGCTTCCCATGTTTTTCATTAAAAAAGACTGGCCGGTTTTCCGTGCCCGCAGAACATCGATGCTGATCTATGCTTTCGCAGCGGTGCCGGTAATTTTTTCACAATATTTGGGAAGCCTTCATATGTGGCTTGCAGTATTTATTATTGGGTTTGCCATGGCTGCCCACCAGGCATGGAGCGCCAATATATTTACAACCGTGAGTGATATGTTTCCCAAAAAAGCTACAGCATCTGTAACCGGTATCGGGGGCATGTTTGGCGCACTGGGCGGAGTACTGGTAGCAAAAAGCGCCGGCGCTTTGTTTGACTCTTATAAATTTGCAGGCATAGCGCAATCATGGATACAGGCAAAGGCGGCAGGACTCACTGATTATCTTTCGCAGATACAAGCCATGAAATTATTAGACAAACGCAATTATGCAATTGATCTCAATAAAGTGGAACTGCGCAGCCTTGGAAATGAAATTTCATCCCAACTTCAGGCAATAGATTCCGCATCGTTTGCTAAATTAAAAGCCATACAAGCCTCGCTTGTCAACAGTCACCTTTCCACAAGTTATTTTTATATGTTTTTAATTTGCGGGGCGGCTTACTTGCTTGCATGGTTTATTATGAAGATACTATTGCCCAAAATGGAACGAATAGAAGCATAACTCAATTAGTGTAATTAGGGCTGTCTGCCAACAGTGCTTCTCTTATTACTTGTTTGCCGGAGTCGCACATCGGTCTTGCGAGTTGCAAAAAGAATAGTAAACAAAACTTGTTTTTTAAACGAGCAGGTTCTTTCTTTTTTGTAAGCGTTTTTCTAAATCATGACAATGACCCTTATAATAGAAATCATGCTCAATACTTTTTAGTACATAAGCAAAATACATAAATAAAATTTGTAGCCTCGTCAGGAATCCCTGCCCGAATGCGAAGCAGGCGGGGAACCTGAATCCGGAGACCGCTTCAAAAACAACTCGGCGAACATTGTGTTACAAGGTCAGTTTCTTTTTTAGGTATTTTCTTCCCGCTGAAGTTTTAAAATATTTCTCTCTTTCGATAGCTTCTTTTTCAGTTGTAAATTCTTCGAAGTAAACTAATTGCAAAGGGATATAAGGTCGTATTGATCCAGTCATGCCCGAGTTATGCTGTTTAAGCGTTTTTCTAAATCATGACAATGACCCTTATAATAGAAATCATGCTCAATACTTTTTAGTACATAAGCAAAATACATAAATAAAATTTGTAGCCTCGTCAGGAATCCCTGCCCGAATGCGAAGCAGGCGGGGAACCTGAATCCGGAGACCGCTTCAAAAACAACTCGGCGAACATTGTGTTACAAGGTCAGTTTCTTTTTTAGGTATTTTCTTCCCGCTGAAGTTTTAAAATATTTCTCTCTTTCGATAGCTTCTTTTTCAGTTGTAAATTCTTCGAAGTAAACTAATTGCAAAGGGATATAAGGTCGTATCGATTCAGTCATGCCTGAGTTATGCTGTTGTAAGCGTTTTTCTAAATCATGACAATGACCCTTATAATAGAAATCATGCTCAATACTTTTTAGTACATAAGCAAAATACATAAATAAAATTTGTAGCCTCGTCAGGAATCCCTGCCCGAATGCGAAGCAGGCGGGGAACCTGAATCCGGAGACCGCTTCAAAAACAACTCGGCGAACATTGTTTTACAAGGTCAGTTTCTTTTTTAGGTATTTTCTTCCCGCTGAAGTTTTAAAATATTTCTCTCTTTCGATAGCTTCTTTTTCAGTTGTAAATTCTTCGAAGTAAACTAATTGCAAGGGGATATAAGGTCGTATCGATTCAGTCATGCCTGAGTTATGCTGTTGTAAGCGTTTTTCTAAATCATGACAATGACCCTTATAATAGAAATCATGCTCAATACTTTTTAGTACATAAGCAAAATACATAAATAAAATTTGTAGCCTCGTCAGGAATCGAACCTGAATCTGGAGCTTCGGAAACTCTTATACTATCCATTGTACGACGAGGCCAAAAAAGAACTTTTATATTGATCAATTTAAATAAATGCTGCGTTGAGTTTCGGAAACTCTTATACTATCCCCGCCCGAACGTACCGTTCGGTAAGGGCGGGCATTGTACGACGAGGCCAAAAAAGAACTTTTATATTGATCAATTTAAATAAATGTTGCGTTGAGTTTCGGAAACTCTTATACTATCCCCGCCCGAACGTACCGTTCGGTACGGGCGGGCATTGTACGACGAGGTCGGTTAAAAGCAAAGAACCAAATAACAAAAGACAAATTCCAAAAAGGCGTTTTCTTTATTGGATTTTGTTTCTTATTTTTTGTTATTTTATTAGTCCTCCCACATTGCTGCCGAATATTTTTACACCAATGGCCAGCAAAACTACGCCAAAAAATTTACGTACCGCTATTAAACCGGCTTTTCCCAAGGCTTTTTCTATACGGCCTAACGAACGCAAAACAAAATAGACGATAATAAGATTTAACAGGATAGCGATCAATATCAGCATTTCATTTTTGTCCGTTCTTTCGTAGGTGGCTTTTAACGACATAATGGTTGTTAATGTACCCGAACCGGCTATTAACGGAAAAGCAATGGGTACCACCGTACCCGACTTGGCATCTTTTTCCGGTTTAAAAAATTCAAGCCCCAGTACCATCTCCAAACCCAAAATAAAAATTACAATAGAACCGGCTACGGCGAATGATTTTACATCTACCCCCAATAAATTTAAAAAGGGTTTGCCGGCAAAAAAGAACAGTATCATTAAAGCTCCCGATATTAATGTAGCCTTGCCCGAATTAATGCCGCCCATTTTTTCTTTTAAGGAAATGAGCATGGGAACTGAACCGACAATATCTACTACGGCGAAAAGCGTGAAGGTTAACGTCAGCAGTTCCTGTATATTCCAATTCATAATTGTAAATTTTGCCAAAGATAATCTTCCGCGGTTTAAATGCTGAAAAGTATGGTTTTTAGGAAAGTACAGTTAAGTAATTATTATATAGCAGCGAAGGATGAATAGAAATAACAATTTTCTGCTTTTTCTTTCTTAACTTAAACTGCTAAAAACTATATCGATTCAATAAGTTTTAAAACTAACTATGCCATACTCCCGTAAATTAATAGTTTTTCTTTTTGCATTGCTGCCGTTTTTAACAACCGCACAAAGCAATACTGAAAAAGAATTACAAAAGAAAAGGGCCACACTTCCCAATGGCTGGAGCTTATCACCTGCCGGCCGATCATTGCCCTTAGGCGATTTGCCGTTGAATATCGCCGTATCTCCTTCAAAAAAATATATGGCCGTTACCAATAACGGGCAGAGTGTACAAAGTATTCAACTGATTGACGCGAAGACTGAAAAAATAGTGAACACAAAAATCATTGATAAATCATGGTACGGTTTAAAATTCAGCGCCGATGAAAAATATTTATATGCGAGTGGCGGTAACGATAATTGGATTTTAAAATATACACTTGTTAATAATAAACTATCACTGAAAGACAGTATTAGGCTGGGCAATAAATGGCCCGAAAAAATTTCGCCGGCGGGCATAGAAATAGATGATGCAGCACAAAGAATGTATGTGGTAACCAAAGAAAATAACTCGCTGTATATTATCAATCTTAAAACAAAAGCTATTATAAAACAATTGTCGCTTGGCGCAGAAGCTTACGCCTGCCTGCTTGCTGCTAATAAAAAAGAACTCTACATTTCTCTTTGGGGCGGCGATAAAATATTAGTCTTTGATATTGCGCAGCAAAAAATAACTGCCGAAATAAACGTTGGCGATAATCCCAACGAACTTTTATTAAATAAGGCGGGTACTGTTTTATTTGTCGCCAATGCCAATGATAACAGCGTTTCTGTTATTGATATTAAGCAACGAAAAGTATTGGAAGTACTGAATGCCGCTCTCTATTCCGATGCGCCGGTTGGTTCAGCCAGTAACGGATTGGCGCTTTCCGAAAATCAAAAGACACTGTACATTGCGAATGCGGATAATAATTGCCTGGCGGTATTTGATGTAAGTAAACCGGGCTTCAGTAAATCAAAAGGTTTTATACCCGTGGGCTGGTACCCGACGAATATAAAAGTGATTGGCAAAAAAATATTTATAAGTAATGGCAAAGGGCTTTCTTCTTTTCCGAATTCGAAAGGACCCGACCCTACCAAAAACGATGAGGAAGTAATTTACCAACACGGCGATTATAAAAAACAACAAAGCAAGATTGAGTACATCGGCGGACTGATGAAAGGCACCATGAGTATAGTTGACGAACCTAACGATGCGGTACTGGCTGTTTATTCAAAAGCGGTTTATCAAAATACACCCTATACAAAAGAAAGAGAAACTATTTCCAAAGGCGAGACCGGCAATCCAATTCCGATGAAGGTAGGCGATGCATCGCCGATTAAATATGTATTTTATGTTGTAAAAGAAAACAGGACTTATGACCAGGTGTTGGGCGATATACCTGAAGGTAACGGTGATACAAGCTTGGTTTTGTTTGGTGAAAGAATAACGCCGAATCAGCATAAGTTGGCAAAGGAATTTGTACTGCTTGATAATTTTTATGTAGATGGTGAAGTAAGCGCCGATGGACATAACTGGACGATGGGCGCCAATGCAAATGATTATTTAGAAAAAACATGGCCTGCAAGTTATGGCGGACGCGGCGGCAGTTACGATGCAGAAGGTAATCGTGAAATAGCGAACGGCAAAAATGGTTTTATATGGGATTTTTGTAAACGGGCCGGTGTTACATACAGAACTTACGGAGAGTTTGCCGATGACTACAAGGCAAATATTCCCGTGCTGAAAGACCATTTTTGTCCATACTATACAAGTTGGGATGAAAGTGTACGGGACACAACAAGATTTTATCAATGGAAACGTGAGTTTGATTCTTTGCTGAATGCAAGGGCAGTACCCCAATTTAATTCGTTGCGATTTATAAATGATCATACCGAAGGGCAGCGTATTGGTAAGCCCACACCATTTGCGCATGTGGCCGATAATGATTTGGCTGTCGGTATGTTTGTTGAATATCTTTCAAAAAGCTCTATTTGGAAAGAAACCGCCATTTTTATTGTAGAAGATGATGCGCAGAACGGACCCGATCATGTGGATGCACACCGGACTACAGCGTATGTAGCCGGCGGTTTTGTAAAAAGAAAATACGTAGACCATACCATGTATTCCACTTCTTCCATGCTGCGTACTATTGAATTGATTTTAGGTTTGCCGCCTATGAGCCAGTACGATGCGGCGGCGGAACCGATGTGGCGTTGCTTTACCGGCGCGCCTGATCTTACGCCGTTCATTGCCTTGCCTGCCAATGTAAATTTGAATGACAAGAATAACAAAGAAACTGCAAGTGCTAAGTTGAGTGAACAATTTGATTTTACTAAAGAAGACCGTGCGCCGGATTTATTATTCAGCCGTGTAATATGGAAAGCGGTAAAAGGCGAAGAAAGTATAATGCCGGCACCGGTAAGAAGCGCTTTTGTAAAAATTGCGGAAGAAGAAGAGGAGGAAGAAGACGAAATAAAAGAAACAAAAAGAAAAAAATGATATTTTGCAGCAGGTATTATAATTTAACTGCAATTAAATAATTCATTTGCCTGTATCAGCACAATCAACGGGGTTTACTCAAAAACAAATCATCGCTGCGTTGTATGCGGCTATGGTCGCATTTTTAACTTACGCATGTATTTTCGCCTACCGCAAACCTTTTACTATTGCTACTTTCGATGGTATTAAATTTTGGGGCATCACTTATCAAACGCTGCTTATTATTTTTCAGGCTATCGGTTATATGCTCAGCAAGTTTTATGGTATAAAATTTATTGCGGAGCTGAAAAGATTGGGCCGTTGGAAAACAAGTGCCATTTTATTAATCGCTGCCTGGTTGTCTCTATTGGGGTTAGCGCTGGTACCACCACCGTACGGTTTGTTTTTTATTTTTATAAATGGGTTTGTATTGGGTTTTATGTGGGGCGTAATATTCAGTTATGCCGAAGGCAGAAGAGCAACTGATTTTATCGGTGCGGCTATTGCGGTAAGTTTTATTTTCTCAGGCGGTTTTTCAAGGTCGGTTGGTAAATGGCTGATGCTTGATTGGAATGTAAGCGAACAATGGATGCCTTTTATGACAGGTTTGGTATTTGCTTTACCATTACTGCTGTTTATTTATTTGTTGGAAAGAGTGCCGCCGCCTGATGCGGAAGATATAAAAGAAAGAACCGTTCGTCAGCCGATGCTGAAAACGGAACGAAAAAATTTTCTGAAACATTTTGGATGGGGTATAGCGTTTGCAGTGATCACCTATATTTTCTTAACCGTAATGCGGGATGTAAGAGATAATTACATGGGAAATATGTGGAATGAATTGGGTTACGGAAAAAACTATTCCATTTTTACCAAAACAGAAACTAATACATCGCTTATTATTTTGGTGATGATGAGTTTGATGATGCTGATACGGAAAAATATAAAAGCATTCCTGGTTATTCATATAGTTATTATAACCGGTTTTTTAATTGCCGGTATTTCCTCGTGGTTATTTATAACCGGCAGGATGGATGGCGCTGTTTGGATGCAATTAGCGGGACTTGGTTTGTATATGGGCTATATTCCTTTCAACTGTATTTTTTTTGAGCGACTCATCGCTACGTTTCGTATTGCGGGCAATGTAGGATTTCTTATTTATATAGCCGACGCCTTTGGGTATTTAGCCAGTGTAAGTGTTATGCTTACAAAAGAGTTTCTACAGTTGCAACTTAACTGGACTGCGTATTATTCACAGGGAGTTATTTATGGTTCTGTATTGGGTATAGCAGGCACCATACTGTCATTATTTTATTTCTATAAAAAATATCAACTAAAGAAATAATTATTTGCGTTCACCGGTTGCAGCATTTGTTGCCGGCTTATGTATTTCCTTTAATTGATGCAGGCAGTTGATACAAAGGCAATCATCGAATTGCCCGGCAATAAAAGCCTTTTCTTCTTCATTTAAATAAACAGCACTGCATTGGCATAAGTGAATACTGCCCGCTTTGCATTCAAATTGCAGATTGCACCGCGGGCAGTATTTTTGTTCGTGAAGGCACATCAGCTTATTAGGTTTAATAATTTATGCCGAATATAAGATGTAAATAGTCCAATCAGTACTCTGTCGGCATAATACCATCTAAGATTTCCACGTAGTCCTTTGGACTACTTAGTAAATCAAGATGGTATTATAAACTGAAACGTAAGCCGCTGTATATATTAAATCCAAGTGTATTAAATCCGCTGATTTCAACATATTTCGAATTTGTAATATTCCTCAGATCTGCAAATAATTTTATTTTGTTTTTCAGAAAGCTATAGTCTGCATAAAAATTCAGCAGCGCATATTTTTTTAAAGTCACGGCCACGGTTGAAAAAGTTGCGGCATCAAAATATTTATCTTCTCTTTTCCCAATGAAGAACAGATTGCCGCTGACAGACAAGCGCTTCGTTATTTGACTGCTTACCGTTAACCCCAAATTGTTTTTTGGCCTTCTCAGTAAATTAAAATAAGTAGTGTCTTTCCCCGAACCGGTTTTTTCGGTAATGTTTCCGTCAACATAATTGTAAAAAGCTTTTACTGTTGTATTTTTTATACCGGTATAACTCGCCTCCAGTTCAAAACCGTTGTCTTTTTGTTTATCTCTGTTTATGTATTGCGATTGAAAAGTCGTGCTGTTATAAAAAAAGAAAATAACATCTTTTATATTTCTTCTGAAAACAACAGCCCTTGTACTGAATTTTTTATCAGCGGTAAAATATTGAATACCTCCTTCAGCATTCATGGCCGCTTCGGGTTTTAAATCTTTATTGCCATACTCAGAGAATAATTGGTACAACGAAGGTGTTCGGTAAGCACTCGAAATATTTACAAAAAGCTTTACTTGTTCTTTTATAAGATAAGAGGGATTGATATTAAAAACATAATGACTGCCGTATGAAGAATGAATATTCAACCTGTTTCCCAACTCGACAGTAAAATTTTGGGCGGCTTTAATATTTACAGCTGCATACAACCCGGTTTGCTGTTGTGTAAGACTGTCTTTAGAATATTTTGTTGTAAACGGACCGAAGAAACCAAAGGAGGAATAATCCTGATCGGATAGTGAACTTCTGTAATCAATACCAACAGTAAGTTTTGTTTTTTGGGTTACATCAATAGCAGCATAAGCATCGGCAAAATGTTCGCTGCCGGTGTATTTGCCTTTACTGTATGTATCAAAGCCGTTTCTGCTTTTTATCGAGTCGTCAATATATTCCCTGTCTATTTTGTTATAACTGTACAAAATATTCAACTTGGTTTTACCAAAACTAATTTCATTTCGTACGCCGGCCTGTACACTTTTTTGAGTATAAGTATAATCTAACTCATCAGTAAATGCGCCTTGGTCAATATCGCCTTTAATGCTTGTGAATCGTATATACGGGGCAATACGAAAATTAGCAGCAGGCCGTATGCCTATGCCCGCTTGCATGCTTTGTTGTGTGTAACCGTCTTTATCAAATGTATTGTTTGCAGTAATGGCTTCGTTAATACCTTTAGTTTTGGCGTAGCTGTAATCAGCGTTGTAATCAATTTTATTTTTTTTGCCGCTTACACCGGCATTGCCTCTAAAACTATTATAGCTGCCCGCACTTACCGAACCGGTTGTACCAAAAGGTTTATCGCCGCCTTTTTTTGTAATAATATTTATTACACCGGCCACGGCATCGCTGCCGTATAAAGTAGATTGACTGCCTTTTAAAATTTCAATTCGTTCAATAACGGCGACGGAAATATTTCGAATGTCGAAATTGCCGCCGATGCCGCTCGGATCGTACACGGGCATTCCGTCAATGGTGATCAATGTACGGTCTACTCCGGCGCCGCGTAAATAAATGCTTTTGTCTTTTCCCGGATTACTGTTGGCGCCGCCTATATAAATACCGGCTTCTTCATTTAAAATTTGCGCTAAATCTTTTCCGCCGGCTTTTTCCAATTGCCGGTTAGTAATAACGTTTAATACCTTGCCTGTCAATATCGCTTTATTAGGATACTTATTGGCCGTTACCACAACTTCATCTAAATTTTTTGTACTGTCCGGCTCTACCTGTCCATAGGATGCCGTGTATAAATGACTACTGATAATTACAGCAGCCGCAATAAAAATTTTCTTTTTCATGTTGATGAAAAGTTTTTTTTGTTGTGACTGCTTCCGTGGAAAATCTGTGATTGATGCAGACACCAACCACGGCGAAAGAAAATAAAAGAATGAATACATCCTTAAATCTTCATGCCTTTCACCCGAAAGCTTTGAATGATTGTTTGCCGGATCGAGGCAGGTCTTCTGACTTAGCGTTCACTTCACCTTCCCGTCTCGCCTTAGGCGAGACAGTGGTGTGAGAGAAGTTGCCTTTCTTATTCCTCCCCTTTGGGGAGGTTAGGTGGGGCCGCTTTACAGCTACGGGGATAGCGCCGGATTCTCACCGGCTTCCCTTTTAATTCCGATTTGACATCGGAAACCAAATCCGGTGCAAATGTAGCGAAGTAGGCATCGGCCGGCAAAATAAGTTTGTACACAGCCTCATTAAAAAAACTGTATTATTTTTTTTGCTTAATAAATTGTACTGCCATACCTGCATAATAATTGCGACGCGGCGCGGCATTAAAATATCTTCCCGCGACCGCGTTGATATCGTTGCCCAAGCTGTACATTTCGTCAAGCAGGTTATCGGCGCCGGCGTATAAGTTAAGTTTATATTTTTTTATAAATGTTTTCTTCCATCCCAAGCGCCAACCCAATAAATTATATTCATTGGCTTTGGCCGTATTGGCATCGTTTAAAAAAATAGATGAAGCATAGTAAAAAGTAGCATTGGAATAGAATCCGTTTTGCAGGTGTAAATCTGCAATAACAGAAAGCGTGTTGTCGGGAACTGATGGCAATCTTTTGCCGGAGTAATCATTAACGCCTTGAATAAAACTTCCGTACCTGAAATGATTATAAGTATACGCGGTATTTACAGTAATATAATTAAGCAGCCGGTTATCAAAAGGATTGAAAGTATAGTTGAGCGTAGTTTCAATTCCCTGTTGTTTTGTATCTCCCGCATTTACAAAAAAATCGGCGCCGCCGGCATCTCTTCGTTGTACCAATGCCTCGTTGAGCCGAAAAATAAATCCCGTTGCTTCCAAATCAATGCGATGTTTATTTTTGGTTATGCCGTAGCGGGCAGTTAATTCATAATTCCATCCGTATTCCGCTTCCAAATTTGTACTGATGATACCGGTAGACGGCAGCAACTCACCAATGGTAGGAGGAGAAAATCCTCTTGAAAAGGTCGTTGCTATAAAAAGATCATTTATCAATTTTCTTTTTACGGAAACACGGGGTGCGAATTCATTTTGATAAGTTCTGTTTTGTTTTACAACCGGGTAATTATTTAATCTTGTAAACTCCACTTTTGTTTGGTTGGTACTGATGCCTGCGTTAATAAACCAGTTTTCCCTTATAATGACATCGCCCTGTATAAAAAATATATATTCTGTATTTCTTATATCATCATTTGTTTGCGAGGTGTCGGGGTTTCCGTTTTTATTTTTAGAGACCTGTGTATTAAAAAATCCATCCCGGTATTCGCCGCCCCATACTATTTGCAAACTGCTTTCTTTTTGCCCCGTGTATGCTGTAAAATCTTTTTTATATGTAAAAACAGTTCTTCCGCCAAAGCCCGGTTCACTTCTTCTTTCATAATTCCTGATAGCGGGATTTTTTATTTGATTGAAAACGCCGTAGAGGGTAGTAGTATTTTTAAAAGCCTTGTTGAAATAATATTGATTGGTTAAAGCGGTAGTAATATTTTTTTGATTAATGCCGGCTTTTGCATTCTCAGCGCTTGGAAAAACGCCTGCCGCCGGTCTTGCGGCTTTCGGATTGCCGGCAAACTCCGCGGCAGTTAAAGCGCCGGGTGTTTGGTAAAATAAGTCGGTAAATAAAACGGATGCGGTAAGTGTTTGTTTATCGGAAAATTTTATTTGCGATTGCCAGGAGAAATTAGTTCTCTCCATCCGGGATTGCACCCGGTATCCGTTAGTTTGATTGCGGGCAAAAGTAAATTGGTTAAAATTTTCTTTTGAACCGAATCTTGCTTCCGCAAATAAGTTTTGAAGATTATAACTGCCGGTAACGTATTCAATAGCTGCACCCGGTTGTCGTTTGCTCAGGCTGTTCATTAATATCAACCCGCCGGTACCGGCTCCGTACATACTGCCTGCCGGCCCTTTAAGCAATTCTATGTAGTTAAAATTATTCCATGCAAATTGATTGAAATATGTATTGCCTCCCGGGTCCGTTACAGGTATATCATTCCAATAAACTTTTACATTTCTTACACCAAATGGCGATCGCAATGAACTGCCCCTTATATTGATGCGGTAACTGCCCGGCGAACGTTCTTCCATTCGTACGCCGGCTACTGTATTAAATCCCTGCACCAATGATGTTTTATTGTACCTGTCTCCGTTGTTGATTTCAATAATTTTAACCGAAGCGGCAGTTTGACTCAACTTCCTGTTTTGTTCAAAAGCGTTAACAAGTACTTCCTCCAATTCTTTAGCTGAAGAATCGGTTGGTACCTGTGCAAAGCAATTGGTGCTAAAGAAGATTAAAATAAAAACTATAGTCGACAAAATTTTCATTGCTTACAAAATTAACCGTAAGGCTGTTATCAAAAAATAATAGTTGGGTTCCAAATAGCAGTAAACTATGGCTCTTTTAACCGTGCGAATGACAGACTGCATATCCCCTCCCAATGGAGGGGCAGAGGCCTCTTTGAATAAAATATTTTTCACAGGGGTGGGTTTTAAGCGACAATTCGAAACGAAGTTCTTGTTGACGATACCGATTAAATAAAGAAAGAAAAACTATCTTGAGGGACAAAAGAAATTCTCTTTAATGAAATCATCAAACAAACTTAACCTGTTTTCCTTTACCATGATTGTGGTAGGGCTTGTAATAGGTATGGGCATTTTCAGAACCGCCGCTACCAGCGCCAAAGACGCCGGCGCTCCTTCCGTTTATTTCAGTGCATGGATCATTGGCGGCATCGTAGCTTTGTGCGGTGCACTTACTTATGCCGAAATAGGCAGTCGCTACCCGGTAACCGGAGGTTATTATAAAGTATTCGCCAAAGCTTATCACCCGAGTATCGCTTTCGCTATTAATTGTTTGATATTGGTAAGTAATGCGGCCAGTTTGAGCGGCGTGGCATTAATAGGCAGCGGCTATATTTTAAAACTTATACCCGGCGAATGGAATGATATACATAAAGCTTTACTGAGTTGTGTAGCCATTATTATTTTTTACGGTATTAATTTACGCGGATTAAAAATGAGTTCACGGGCACAGAATATATTGATGCTTATAAAAATTACTATGATACTGGTGTTGATAGCCGCTTTATTTTTTCCGCAGCATTATGCATCGGAAGCAGTCGTGCAGGAGTCAACCAAGCCCTTTACCTATATGGATTGGATAAAAAACTTAGGTATCAGTCTTGTCGCCGTTTCATTTACCTACGGCGGTTACCAGCAAACTATTAATTTCGGTAGCGAGGTGGAAAAGCCAAACAAAAATATCCCGAGAGGAATTTTTATTGGGATTACAATTATTATTCTTCTTTACTTGTTGGCAAATCTGAGTTACTATAACTTAGTTGGTTTTGAAAGAATGAAAGGCGAAAGAGAAATCGCTTATGTAGTGATAGATAAAGTTTTTGGAAAAAATGGCGCGGCTATTTTTTCCGCTTTCCTTTTCCTTGGCGTATTGGCTTATGTAAACGGTTTGTTGATGAGTAACCCGAGGGTAATGTACGCTATGGGCGATGACGGCAGTTTACCCAAAGCATTTGCAAAGCGCAATGATAAAACCGACGTGCTTACTTTTTCATTAACGGTTTTTGCTGCTGTTTGTATTATTATTTTATTTTTTTCGCAGCAATTCGAAAAGATACTGGCTTTTACTATTTTTCTTGACTGTTTTGGCATGGTACTCAGCAGTGCTACCATTTTTTGGTTTCGCAAAAAAACAAAACACTTAGACGGTACGGGTATTTTTAAAATGAAATTGTTTCCGTTGGCGCCGTTAATTTTTATAGCAGCTTATACTTTTGTAGGTATAAGTATAGCGTTGGATTATAAAAATAATAATTACGCGGCTCTCATAGGAATCGGTGTGCTCGCGGCATTTACACTTATTTATTTTCTTTTCAAAAACAAAAAGGATACTGCCGGTAAAACTGATTTATAAAATGGATTTATCATACATCATTAATGAACCGGGCGAAGACCGTGAGCATTATTTCAATGCCATGGCGCCGCCCATTATACAGAGCAGCAATTTTGCATTTAAAAAAGTAGCTGACCTGCGAAGAGCATTTGAAGACGAGATGGGCGGCTACCTGTACAGCCGCGGGACTGAACCCAACGGTAGATATTTTGAGAAAAAAATTAGCTGCATTGGACGGCGCCGAAGATTGTTTGGTTTTTAATAACGGTGCGGCCGCCATTTTTGCCGGTGTATTGGCCAATGTAAAAGCCGGCGATCATATTGTATCAGTTAATAAACCGTACACTTGGGTACAAAGAATGTTTGATGTTATATTGCCGCGGTTTGGCGTAACAACAACTTATGTAGACGGAACAATCGCTGAAAATTATTTTAATGCAGTAAAACCCAACACTACTTTTTTTTATTTAGAAAGTCCTAACAGTTGGAACTATGCCATACAAGATATAAAAGCCATTGCTGATTATGCAAAAACAAAAGGCATCATTACATTAATTGATAACAGTTATTGTACGCCCATCTATCAAAACGTAATTGAACTCGGTATTGATTTGGCTATGCAAACAGCTACCAAATATATTGGCGGGCACAGCGATACGCTGGGCGGTGTGCTGAGCGGCAGTCATGCCATGATGAAAAAAATATTTGACAGCGAGTATTTAAATATAGGCAGCGGTATACAACCTTTCAATGCATGGTTGCTCATTCGCGGATTACGAACCTTACCTGCACGGTTGGAACGTATCACCAATTCAACGACGCAGGTAGTTAATTATGTAAAACAGCATCCGAAAGTAGAGTTCGTTCTTTTTCCTTTTGATGAAAGTTTTCCGCAATATGCATTGGCCAAACGGCAAATGAAAAACGCCTGCGGTTTGTTTACATTTATCTTAAAAACAAAAAAGATACAGGAGATAGTAACTTTTTGCGAAAGCCTGCAGCATATACTGATGGCGGTAAGTTGGGGCGGGCATGAAAGTTTAATCATTCCCAAATGCGCAGGCTTACAATTTGCAGACTTTGATGCTGCCAACCGCGAGCATCGTTATATACGTATGTATGTAGGTCTGGAAGAGCCTGAGTATTTGATTAAAGATTTGGAGCAGGCGTTGGGGAGGATTTGATCGGAAAGCTATTTTCAGTAACTTCGGAATATAAATGAGTAACGCAGTTAAAATATTGCCCCATTACACCTATGCCGACTATGAGAAATGGGAAGGCAAGTGGGAGTTGATTGACGGGGTTCCTTATGCAATGAGCCCCGCGCCGGCACCCAAGCACCAAACTATATCAGGAAACCTTCATGCTGAGTTCAGACTGCAATTAAAGAAATGCGGGAAATGTAAAATATATCAACCCATTGATTATATGGTTGAAGAAGACACGGTACTGCAACCGGATATGCTGGTAGTGTGCGGAGAAATTGTAAAAAAATTCCTGGACTTCGCGCCGGCGTTAGTGGTGGAGGTTTTATCTCCTTCAACCGCAGCTAAAGATCGCTTTTCTAAATTTCCGATTTATCAATCGAAAGCCATTCCCTACTATTTAATAATTGATCCCGATCGCGAGGAAGCGGAAGTATACGAATTTTTTGACGGGCAATATAAAATGACGGCGAGAGGGAATGATATTGTTCATGACTTTACTTTAGAAGGTTGTACTGCCCATATTGATTTTAAAGAAATCTGGCGATAAGCGGTTGTTTTTAAAATCATTTTCTTTCTGATATTTTCTAAATACGTCCGGTTGAAATCAAAGCTATTTGACGCCGCTAACCGCGAGCATCGTTATATACGTATGTATGTTGGGTTGGAAGAACCTGAGTATTTGATTAAAGATTTGGAGCAGGCGTTGGGGAGGGTATGATTTTATAATTCCTTTTCAATGGTATTAATTCTGTTTAACCGGTTTACATAACCCGTTTCTTTCCTTTATTTTTGTTCTATGATTAAAAAAGTACTGCTTCTTGCAATAAGCTTCGCCGGTTATTTGGCGGCTGGTGCCCAGCAAAAATGGAACCTGCAAAAATGTGTTGAATATGCCCTTGCCAATAATATTTCGGTAAGGCAAACGGATTTGCAAAGCAAATTTTCGGAGCTTACCTACCGGCAAAATAAATCTTCTCAATACCCCACGTTGAGTTTTGGTAACAGTAACGGTTTCCGTTTGGGTCGTTCGGAAAACCCCTCTACCGGCGTACTGGAAGATAATAATCTTTTTAGCCAGGGCTTCCAGTTAAGTAGTGGTGTTTCGATATTTAATTGGTTCAGTAAAAAGAATAGTATAGAAGCGGACCGACTTACAGTAGAGGCGGATAAAGCACAAATAAAAAAAATACAGGATAATATTGCTTTGAATGTAGCGGTAGCGTATTTGCAAGCATTACTTTTAAAAGAACAGGTAAATATCGCTAAAGTTCAGGTAGCGCAAACACAAGCGCAATTGGAGAATACGCGTAAAAGAGTAGATGCGGGTCTATTGCCTGAATTAAATGCCGCTGAGTTGGAAGCTCAATTAGCAAGAGACAGCAGCAACCTGATAACTAATGAAGCATCGGTACTGCAGGCTATTTTACAAATGAAAGCATTATTGAACTTAGATGCCGCCGCCGATTTTGATTTGGATACACCACCGGTAGACAAAATACCGATAGAAAGTTTGGGTGAATTACAGCCCGCCGCTGTATATGCTTTGGCATTGCCAATTTATCGCAGCAAAAAATAAATGAATTGAGAATATTAGCAGGCCAAAAAAAATGTAGCATCTGCAAAAGGGCAGTTGTACCCGACCATCTCTGCATTTGGAAGTTTAGGAACTAACTATGTTCATTTTAAAAGCAGACCAATTTATGATCAGGTACTCACAGGTTATAATACGAATTCTTTAATCCGTGCTAATGCCGGCGGCGGAACTTTTTATCCTGTTGAAGTGCCGGTTTTTAAACCGGGTACTACCGTGTTAAGTTCTTTTAAAGCTGATAAATATACAAGCCAACTGAAATACAAACTTCGGGCAGAATGTCGGCATAAGTATTAATGTTCCTATTTTTAACGGAAGAGTGGCGCAAACAAATTGGGAAAGAAGTAAACTGACTGTACAACAATTGGAACTTACCAGGGAACAGGACAATCAAACATTGAAACAGGATGTTTATAAAGCATATAATGATGCCACGGCGGCATTGCAAAAATTTAATGCCAATAAAAAAACGGTAGAAACATCTGCCAAGTCATACGACTTTGCTTCTAAAAGGTATAACCTGAATTTATTATCTACCTATGATTTAATAAACAGCCAAAATAATTTGCAAAGAGCGAAAATAGAATGCTTTGTTGCGCAATATGATTATGTTTTTAAGATGAAATTGCTTGAATTTTATAAAGGGCAGGGATTGAAATTATAAGGCGGCCCTCCAAACCTCTCCGCCGATTGGCGGAAGGCTTATGAAGCTTATCCAAGGCATCGAAGATTGACTGATTTGAAGAGCTTGTGATCAAACTTAGGGTTCATACCCTCCCGGCGGTAGGAGCGAAATAAAAGAATGATAGAACTAAAATAACCGGGGTGCCTGCCCGACTCACTCATTCAGGCAGGGGTTGATAAATAATAGTAGAATACTGAACGCAAAATATTTGTTTACTTGAAAACACCAAAAGAAATTACATCTTTGTGATATAGATAAATATGAATGCAAAATGATTTTTTAAATAAAAAAATGACTTTACCAAAAACGGGGGCTATGCAAAGATGACCCCGTATCGGCGGAGTCGGGAAGGGACTTTTATGAAAAAGAAATGGCTTAAATGGTTTTTAATTATTGCCGGCGTTCTGCTGGTATTATTTGTTGGCGCTAAAGTAATTGGCGGCGGCAATGATAAAAGCGAAAAAGTAATTACAGAAAAAGTTATACAGCGAACCATCATTGAAACCGTAAATGCAAGCGGTAAAGTATATCCTGAGATTGAAGTAAAAATCAGTCCGGATATTGCCGGTGAAGTGGTGGAACTGAATGTACAGGAAGGCGACAGCGTACGTCGCGGCCAGGTATTGGCAAGAATTTTCGCGGAGACCTACTCTTTACAAAGAGATGATGCGTCGGCAAGAGTGGCACAATCGCAGGCCACCGTGGCAAATAGTTCCGCAGCTATAGAAGCGCTGAAAGCAACCGTAGATCAGAACCAACAGAACTATGATCGTAACAAAGCTTTATTCGATCAGAAAGTAATTTCTAAATCGGAGCTGGAGCAGTTGGAAACTTCCTTGCGAACATCGAAAGCGAATTATAATGCGCAACTGCAAAATATACGTGGCTTGGGCGCGGGTGTAAGAAGTGCACAAACCGGTTTGCGTACAGCCGCTACCAATTTAAACCGGGCTACCATTATAGCGCCCATGGATGGAGTGGTTTCTTTGCTTAGTATTAAAAAAGGAGAAAAAGTAGCAGGTAACAGTTTTAATGTGGGTACCGAAATGATGCGGGTGGCCGATATGAAAACTATTGAAGTAAGAGTGGATGTAGGAGAGAACGATGTGGTAAAAGTAAATATCGGTGACAGCGTGGATGTAGATGTGGATGCTTACAAGAACAGAAAATTTAAAGGCGTTGTAACACAAATAGCCAGCAGCACCAAAAGTGCCGGTTCTTTACAGGCTGCGGCAAATGATGTTACTAATTACGAAGTAAAAATCAGGTTGGATGCTTCTTCCTATCAGGATTTAATAGATCCGAAGAAGCCGAAAAAATTTCCTTTCCGTCCGGGCATGAATGCAAGTGCCGATATAAAAACAAAAAGAAAAGAAAATGTATTGTCCGTGCCGGTAAATGCTGTTGGTTCCAGGCTAAAGGGAAGCGACAAAACATTGGCCGATAAAAAAGAAGAAGAGAAAAAGGTTAAAAAAGATGAGGAAGAAACGGTCGATACACCGGTAACAAGTAATGATGATGATATGGAGGAAATAGTTTTTGTATTGCAAAAAGACGGAACGGTAAAAAAGGCGGTAGTAAAAAGCGGCATACAGGACATAACTTATATAGAAATAGAATCGGGACTGAAAGAAGGCGATGAAGTAATAGCCGGCCCCTACAATGCTATCAGCAAAACGCTGAAAGAAGGCTCTAAAGTAAAGGTCGTTACAAAGGATAAACTTTTTGAGCAGAAATAAAGTTTCCGGTTTATTGAAATTATACTTTTGAAAGAGCCGATTAGATTGGCTCTTTTGATTTTAATACAAATGGTTTTGCTAATTTAGACGAAGAGCCATAATTAAAACACAATTTTCTAACACCTTTCAAACTTTCAGACTCTAACTCCCCTCTCCTCAGGAGAGGGGCGGGGGGTGAGGCTAATTTTTATGAAATTCGGTATCATCGGCAGCGGTTCATGGGCTACGGCTCTTGCAAAAATCTTAACGGATAACGGCAATGCCATTCAATGGCTGGTACGTAATGATGCGATGATTAATTACATAACACAACGGCATCATAATCCTAATTACCTGAACGCCGTTTATTTTAATACCGCCTTACTTTCTCTTTCTACGGATATTAAAACAGTCGTTGCGGCTTCGGATTGTATTGTTATAGCTGTGCCTTCAGCTTATTTAATGGATACACTGGCCCCCTTGCAAAAAGAGCACTATGCCGGTAAGAAAATAATTTCGGCGGTAAAAGGAATGTTACCGCACAATAATCTATTACTGAATGATTATTTGAGAAATGAATTTGATATGCCTGTAGAAAATTATTTTACCGTTATGGGGCCCTGCCATGCCGAGGAAGTAGCTTCAGAAAAATTATCATACCTCACTTTTTCAGGTACGGGTGTAACAGAGACCGCCGAAATAGCGTCTTATTTTAAAACAGATTATATAAACACTCTAATAAACGACGATATATATGGTGTACAATACGCGGCTATATTAAAAAATATTTATGCACTGGGTGCTGGCATTGCACACGGGCTTGATTACGGCGATAATTTTTTAAGTGTGCTGATTGCCAACAGCGCTGATGAGATGGCGGGATTTCTGCGAAAGACGGGAATAAAAAATTTGCAGGTGGGCAGTATTGAACACCACCATCGAACAACGGGTGATGTAGGACGACCTGCTACTAATTACGCCGCTTCCGTTTACCTGGGCGACTTGTTGGTTACCTGTTATTCATTGTACAGTCGTAACCGTACGTTCGGCAATATGATCGGTAAAGGCTATTCTGTTAAAGCCGCGCAGTTAGAAATGAATATGGTAGCAGAAGGTTACAATGCCGCTAATTGTATTTACCATATTAATATGCAGGTACATGCAGAGATGCCGATAGCAGAAACAATTTATAAAATTCTCTGGCAAAATGTTAAACCTGCCGAAGGGTTTAAACAAATTGAAGAGGAACTGGTCTGACTTTTGTTTATACCATATTGAACAATGATTTAATCTAAAAGATTTGGTATAATTAATAATCAGGACATTTAAATTTACGATCATGCCTCTCTCTTACAGCGGATTCGGACCCACAGCCATCTTAGTAATGGTGATTTGCCTCGTACTGAATGAAACATTCAAATATTTCAGAAAAAGAGCGAAAGCGCATCATCATTAATCAGACAAAAATAATTCCGCCGCGATTCCGTCCGCCATCAGTTTCCCTTCGTTTGTCAGTTTCAAAAAATTATTCTCTAATATCATTTTCCCGCTGCTTATAAATTTCTCCGCCGCTTTTACTATATCATACTTCTTACTTCTTACTTCATTATTTAGAAAATCTGCTGCTTTAGTAAAGTCCATTCCTTCTATTGTTCTCAGCGATGTCATGATATATTCATTGATTCGCATAGTGGCGGTAAGCTCTTCTTTTTCATAAGGAATAATATTTTTATTAATCGATTCTATATAAATATTGTTGTTGGCAATATTCCACCGTCTTGAATTGCCGTCGTACGAATGCGCCGCAGGTCCGAAACCTAAATAGTTTTTCCCTTGCCAGTAAGATGAATTGTGCCGGCTTCGCATACCCGGTTTGGCAAAGTTTGAAATTTCGTAATGTTCATATCCGGCCTTCGAAAGCCAATCCATCAATAATAAAAAATGCCTTGCCTGTTTATCGTTGTCAATATCTTCTTTCTTTTTTTCAGTAATCAATTTTTGCAAGGGAGTTTTTGGCTCTACGGTTAAAGCGTAACAGGATAAATGCGGAATGCCGTAGGCTACAGCGGTTGCAACATTTTCTTTCCACTTTTCATCTGTTAATAAGGGCGTACCGTAAATTAAATCAATACTCATATTGGTAAAACCCGCCTGCAAAGCCAATTCAATACATTCTTTTGATTGCGATGCGGTATGCGCCCGGTTCATCCATAATAGGTCCTCCTCAAAAAAACTTTGTATACCAATACTCAATCGGTTAATCCCAAGCTCTTTCCATTCGTTTAATTTTTCTGCTGTAATATCATCGGGATTTGTTTCTATCGTTATTTCCGCCGCCGGCGAAACCTTATACGCTGAATAAATTTTTTCAATCATACTTCGCATTTCATCCGCGCTGCAAATACTCGGTGTGCCGCCCCCGAAATAGATCGTTTCGATCATCCCCGGAGCGGGGGTAAGACTTATTTCATGTACTATTGCAGCAATTAATTCGTTTTTACGTCTTAATGAGGTAACGAAGTGAAAATTGCAGTAATTGCAGGCTTGTTTGCAAAAAGGAATATGAATATAAATACCTGACAAAGAGATTTGCTTATTTAAAATATGATTGACTTGAAACAGTAATGCCAAAAATACACAGAACCATATTGTTTCTATTGTTTTTTATACTGTCGCAGTACAAAGCTTTTGCGCAGAATAATTATAATTTACTCATCAAAGCGGTGGATAAGGAGGAAAATTTTCTTTATTCTGCATTAGGTTTGGAAAAAACTTTTTATTCGCAGGCGGAATGCGGCTTATATATAAGTAAGCTGCCCGGTTTGCTGCAAACGAAGGGTTATGTTACCGCTTCCGTCGACAGTATCACGTATGATTCGCTATCGACAAAAGTAGTTTTATTTGTGGGCAATCAATACCGATGGGCGGGGCTCAATACTGATTCGGTGGAAAGAAAAGCATTGGATGCACTGGGCTGGCAGCCCAAATTATTTACAGATCAGCCAATGGATTTTACGCAGGTAAATAATTGGCAGGAAAGACTGCTGAACTATTATGAAAACAACGGCCACCCTTTTGCAACCATACTGCTCGACAGCCTGCAAATAAATGATGATAAAGTAACGGCTGCATTGAAGGCCAATAAAGGCCCGGCTTATGTAATAGACAGCATCCGGATTTTCGGCGACGCTAAAATCAGTAATCTTTTTTTGCAGCGATACCTTGATATAACCAACGGCAGCCTGTTCAGTAAAGAGAAACTGTTGCGTATAAGCAGAAAAATTCTTGAGTTAAGTTATATACAGGAAGAAAAAAGACACGATATAAGTTATCTCGGTTCAGGTTCTGTGCTCAATCTTTATTTGAAACCACGTAAGAGCAGCCAGGTAAATGTGCTGATCGGGTTTTTACCCAACAACGATCAGCTCTCATCAAAAAAATTATTAGTAACCGGCGAAGCTAATATTAATTTAAAAAACGCATTTGGTAACGGCGAAACCATCGGCCTGAACTGGCAGCAGCTACAGGTAAAATCACCGAGATTAAATTTACTTTACCGGCATCCGTATATATTTAATTCGCCGGCAGGTTTGGATTTAGCCTTTGATATCTTTCGCAAAGACAGTACTTTCTTAAATATCAATTTTAATATCGGGGCGCAGTACGCTTTTTCCGCCACGCAATCAGCCAAATTGTTTTTAAGAAGATTGCAAACCATCGCTACCCCCAACACATCAAGCGTATTGGCATTTCGTCAACTCCCGCCCGAAGCCGATGTAAGTTCTACAGATATCGGAATAGATTACGAAATCAATAAGACTGACTATCGCCTCAATCCGCTGAGGGGCGTTGAGTTTCGGATGATATCTTCTGTTGGCATTAAAAAAATCAAAAAAAATAATTTGATTCTTGAATTAAAGGACCCTTCCGACCCCGCTTTTAATTTTGATAAATTATATGATACGTTGAAATTAAAAACCTATCGGTTGAATTTTAATCTCTCCGCGGCAAGGTATTTTCCGTTGGGACGTCAAAGCACTTTACGTACGGCTTTTAGCGGCGGCCTTTTTCAAAGCGGTAATATTTTTCGAAACGAATTATTTCAAATAGGAGGTTATAAATTGCTTCGCGGGTTTGATGAGGAAAGCCAATATGTTTCGCAATATGGTATCGCTACGCTGGAATATCGCTACCGGGTAGGGTTAAATTCTTTTTTCTATGTATTTACCGACGGAGGTTGGGCAAAAAATGCTGCGCTTGCCGGTAAACCGAGTTATACCTATTTGGGCGCGGGTCTTGGCTTGGCTTTCGAAACAAAGGCCGGTATAATAAATCTGGCTTGGGCCTTAGGTAAAAGAAATGATACGGATTTCAACCTGCGCCAATCCAAAATACATTTCGGATTCATCAATTATTTTTAAAAAACTTTATAGCCCTTAACATGCTATTTTTGCATTAACAACCATCACCTGTGATTCGTTTTTACTACTTACTTATATTTTCTTTAGCGGCAGTCTGCGTCGGCGCCCAACAGGGCAACGACTCAATACCTGTACCTGTAGATTCATTACAGACTATAGTTCCTGTAGATAAGGGCAGCCTTTTTCCGCTTGTTAATTTTCCGGGAAAATCGATAAGCGGGCAATTGGAAAAAGAAATGTACAAAAGCAACCCGCTTATTTTGTTTGATAAGAACGATAAGGTCGCGAATACAGAAAAGCCCTCACTTCAAAAAAGAGAAACAAGCGGTAAAGAATATCTTTTCTACACAGTGACGGGTATACTTTTATTATTTGCTGCTTTCAAGCAGGTATTCCCTAAGTATTTCGCCGATTTAATGCGGGTGTTTTTTAGAAATACAATGAAGGCTAAACAAATACGAGAGCAGCTTACCCAAACACCGCTGCCTTCTTTGCTGCTCAATATTTTCTTTGCTGTTACGATGGGTTTGTACATTACCTTGGTACTTCGGCATTATAATATGAGTCCTTTCCAAAGTTTCTGGCTTTTGTTCCTGTATTGTATTATCGGGCTGATAGCTATTTACGCGGTTAAATATGTCGGTCTTCGGTTCTTTGGCTGGTTATTCAGTATGCAGGAAGTGGCGGATTCTTTCTCCTTTATAGTATTTATCATAAATAAGGCGATCGGTATTTTTATTATCCCTTTTCTTATTTTAATAGCTTTTAGCCAAAATGATATGCTTCGGGTAGCCATTATCCTCTCCTGGTGTTGCATCGGGGCGTTATTAATCTATAGGTTTATACTTACTTACAGTATCGTTCGCGGCCGGCTTACGGTAAACCCTTTTCATTTCTTCTTATACTTATGCGCTTTTGAACTGGCGCCTCTACTAATACTTTACAAAGGGCTGATGTTAGTTATTAATGCCTGAATAAGTAGTATTTCCGGAAAAACCCATTAACTTTGTGCAACTTTAGCCCCCGAACCGCATGACAAAAACCGGAGAAAAGATGGCCGAGATGGCAAAACCCATGAAGAAAATTCTAATAACGCAGCCCAGGCCTGAAAGCGAAAAATCGCCGTATTTTGAGCTTCAACGAAAGTACAATCTGGAGCTTGAGTTTCAGCCATTTATTCGTTTGGAGCCTATACCCGCTAAGGAATTCCGAAAACAAAAAATTGACCTTCTTCACTATACGGGTGTCATATTCACCAGTCGTAATGCCATAGATCATTTCTTCCGTACCTGCGATGAAATGAAAGTAAATATTTCTCAGGACACCAAGTATTTCTGTGTTACCGAAGCCGTAGCCCTTTACCTGCAAAAATTTATTCTGTACAGAAAACGTAAAGTTTTTTACGGCGCCGATGGTACCAACAAAAGCATGTTCGATGTAATCAACAAGCATAAGGGCAACGAAAAGTTCCTGTACGTTTGTTCCGAAAACCAGCAGGATAATGATATATGCAATTGGTTAAAAGTAAATAAATGCGAGTTCGCACTGGCTTTTATGTACAGAACGCAGAGTAATGACGTAAAAGATTTGCTAAGTAAAAATTCATTTGATGTGATTTGCTTCTTTACCCCCAGCGGTGTAAAAAGTCTTTTTGATAACCTGCCTAAGTACAAACAAAACGGAACTATCTTCGGCGCATTTGGCAGCAATACTTCCAAAGCGGTAGAAGAAGCCGGTTTGAAATTAGACATAAAAGCCCCGCAGCCGCAGGCTCAATCTATGGTGGCGGCATTGGAACAATACTTAGCCGGCAGCGTAAAGAAATAAAGAACTCTCTGTAACTAACTCAAACTGTTTATAGAAATAGCCCTGTAACAAGGGCTTTTTTATTTGCGCCACGTCCGTACTTTTACAAACAGATACCTGCTCCATTTTTTAAATAACTTTAAATAAGGGCTAACGTTAAACTCATAACCTGAAACACACCCATGCACAAATTCACCAATCAACTGATCAACGAAACAAGCCCTTATCTTTTACAACATGCGCATAATCCTGTAAACTGGCACCCCTGGACGGAGGAGGCATTACAAAAAGCCAAAGAAGAAAACAAACCCATCCTGATCAGTATCGGTTATTCGGCTTGTCATTGGTGTCATGTAATGGAAAGAGAAAGTTTTGAAGATGAAGCCACGGCCCGAATCATGAATGATTTGTTTGTCAATATAAAAATAGACAGGGAGGAGCGACCCGATTTAGACCATATATACATGGATGCGGTACAGGCTATTACGGGTAGCGGCGGCTGGCCGCTGAATGTTTTTCTTACACCCGATTGTAAGCCATTCTACGGCGGCACTTATTTCCCGCCGGTAAAAGCATATAATCGCCCCTCCTGGAAAGAGGTATTGCAGTCTATAGCAAAATCTTTTAATGAAAAGCGAAACGAAGTAGACGCACAGGCCGAAAATCTTACAGAGCATTTGCTGAAATCAAACTCATTTGGCATTGCCGGTGTTTCAGATACCGATGATGCACAGGCGACGCTTTTTAAAAAAGAAAAATTAGATGAAGCCTTTGGCAATATAATGAAGGCGGCCGACAAGGAATGGGGCGGTTTTGGTAAGGCGCCTAAATTTCCTCAAACATTTACCATACAATTTTTGTTGAGGTATGCATACATTAATAAAGGAGATGATAAACTGTGCGATGCTGCACTAAAGCAGGCTTGTTTAAGTTTGGATAAAATGATCGACGGCGGCATTTATGACCAAATAGGCGGAGGCTTTGCACGGTACAGTACCGATACGGAATGGCTGGCGCCTCATTTTGAAAAAATGCTTTATGACAATGCGCTGCTGATTTCAGTACTGAGTGAAGCTTACCAATTTACAAAAAATGAAAAGTACAAACGGGTAATTGAGGAAACGGTTGTTTTTTTAGAAAGAGAGCTGATGCATGCTGATGGCGGCTTCTATGCCGCATTGGATGCTGACAGTGAAGGAGAGGAGGGTAAGTATTATGTATGGAAGTATGAAGAGGTTCTCCGGTTGCTTGGCCCGGATGCGGAACCGTTTTGCAGTTATTATGATATCACGCCCCGCGGCAATTGGCACGAAGGCAATCATACGGCGGAAATAAAAAATATACCCAGAATCTTGTTTCCGTTAAAAGAAAAAGCTGCTGAATTTTCAATTACGGAAACTGAATTGAGTGAGTTACTGGCCGGGTGTAAATCCAAGTTACTCGCCGAAAGGGAGAAAAGAATAAGGCCTTCTTTGGATGATAAAATATTGTTGGGCTGGAATGCCCTGATGAGCGGAGCCCTTTGCAAAGCGTATGCTGCCACCGGCAAAGAAAACTACCGGCAACTTGCTGAAAAAAATATACGATACCTTTTAAAAGAATTTATAGATACCGATACGGGATTATTTTACCACACCCGAAAAAACGGCGAATCTAAATACCCGGCATTTTTGGATGATTACGCATATTTTATACAAGCTCTTTTACAGCTGCACGAAGTAACGGGCCAAACGGAATGGTTACTCAAGGCAAAAGAATTAACCTCGGTAGTGGTTGACCAATTTAGCGATGATGAATCCCCTTTTTTCTTTTATACCGGCAAAAACCAGAAAGATGTTATTATAAGAAAAAAAGAGGTGTATGATGGCGCCGTACCATCGGGCAATGCAATTATGGCTTATAATTTGTACCAAATGGCTATCCTGTTTGATCAGGCGGTTTGGAAGGAAAGAGCCTTCAAAATGTTGATATCTCTTGGAAATGCCGTTGTCCGGTATCCAACCTCTTTCGGCGTGTGGGCGTCTTTGCTTGCGGAAACGATTTCGTCCACGGTAGAAATAGCGATAGTGGGGGCAAAAGCCGGGGAAATGCTTAAGAAAGTGTCGGAATTTTATAGTCCGCACAAAATAATAATGACCTCAAAAGCCGAAATGGATGATTTTCCGTTGTTGAGGGGTAAAACCGGGGATGCCGAAACACTAATATATGTTTGTAAGGATTATGCCTGTCGGGAGCCTTTAAACGGCCCGGAAAAATTATTTGAGCTGTTGGATAAAATAAATTCTCATTAGTAACCGTTAAAGCAATATCGAGGCATAATATGCGTTTTAAATTTTACTAAGTAAAAAAACGTTGTTTATTTAACAAATAAATACTAAGATTGTGGTTCGTATTAAATCAAAAATTAATAATTGCCCAATACCCTTTAAGAGTATGAAAATGAAAAACCTTTATTTAACCCTAATGTCAGTTACCGCAGTATTGCTGTTGGTTAGCTGCGGAAAATCCGGAAAATCTTCAAAAGGTACTGACTTTAAAGGTCAGTTACTCGGTGTAGCCCCCGGCAGTAAGTATGTGTTGCCAAAGCCTCCGGGTATGGTATACATTCCTCAAGGAACCTTTCACATGGGTCCCAGCGACGAGGATTTAGCTTACTCTTTCAGTGCCCGTAACCGTGCTACTTCTATCAGTGGCTTTTGGATGGATGCAACTGAAATTACCAATAATGAATATCGTCAGTATGTAAACTGGGTTCGTGACTCGGTAGTAGCCAAAAAATTAGGCTATATAAAAGCAGTTGACGGCAATGAACTGGTAGACCAGGCGAAAATGAAAACTGTAAAATGGGGCGATCCTAAATTTATAGAAGAGCTTGGCCAAACAGATATGTTGATAGCTCCTGAAGATCGTATCAACAACAGAAAGGAAATTGATGTTACCAAGATCGTTTACCTGGCTGAAAGCTTCGATTTGAAAGAAGCAGCTAAAAGAGAAAACGCAAAAAGACCCCGCAAAGACTTTATCGTTCGCGATACTGTATCGGCTTACCCTGATACACTTTGCTGGATCCGTGACTTCGCTTATTCATATAACGAACCGATGACCAAGCGATATTTCAACCACCCGTCTACCGGTAACTATCCTGTAGTAGGTGTAAGTTGGAAACAGGCGAATGCTTTCTGTAACTGGCGTACGCAGTTTTTGAACAATTACCTTGAGTCAAAAAACAGAACGCAGGAATCAGATTTCCGTCTGCCAACCGAAGCTCAGTGGGAGTATGCATCTCGCGGCGGTCGCTCACAAACTATGTTCCCTTGGGGTAACTATTACCTTAGAAATAAAAAAGGATGTCTGATGGCCAACTTCAAACCCGGCCGCGGCAACTATCCTGAAGACGGCGGATTTTACACAGTACGTGCCGATGCTTACTGGCCCAATGATTTTGGTTTGTATTGCATGGCAGGAAACGTAGCTGAGTGGACATCTACCATTTATTACGAAGGACGTACCAACTTTCAGCATGATATGAACCCTGATGTACGCTGGAACGCAAAAGATTCAGATCCTCCAAAAATGAAGCGTAAGATTATTCGCGGCGGTAGCTGGAAAGATGTGGGTTATTACCTGCAGAACGGTACCAGCACGTATGAATACCAGGATTCAACTAAATCTTATATAGGGTTCCGTACGGTAATTGATTTACCGGCTGCTACTCAAAAAGGTCGTCGCAAATAAAATTTACTTATAAAAAATACTGAGGTTTTTATTTGCGACCTCTTTTAAATAAGAGGAAGTCATATTCTCCGAAACTGCACTGCATTGTCTTAATCAATTTAGTAAACTATTTAAATTCACCTATAAAACGAACCTTTATGCTGTTCTTTAAAACCCAACGAGGTCAAGTGGTCCTCAACTTTATTTTCGCTTTTTTTGCTGCCGTTGTAATCCTCGGAGCATTATTTAAAATTCGTCACTGGCCTTTTGCAGATGAAATGATCACTGCAGGTCTTTTGGCTGAAGTTATCGTGTTCTTGGTAATGGCCTTATTAGTGCCTCCTCCCGAAGAGCCGCATTGGCAGCGTTATTTCCCGAACATTAACGAGCATCCCGATGTGGAGAAAGCCCGTACAGGTAAGTTCGAAGTAACTCCGTTAAGCTTTGCCGGTTCTACCAACAGCGGTAATCCTGCTATCAGCAAGTTTGAGGACATGCTGAAAGATGCAGACATTACGCCTGCTAATCTTGGTAAATTGAGCGATAACTTTAAGAAATTAGGAACTACAGTAGATAAAATGAGCGATATAAGTGATGTAGTAGCTGCAACAGGCGATTACACCGCTAAAACAAAAGAGGCTTCTATTGCTTTAGGCAGTATGAAAGACGCTTATGTAGGCGCTGCCAACAGCATCCAGCATTTTAACGCTGCTGCCGACGGTACTAAACAATTCCATGAGCAGGTGCAGGTGCTTACCAAAAACCTCGGTTCATTGAATACCATTTATGAACTGGAATTGCAGGACAGCAACAACCACCTGAAAGCCATGAATAAGTTTTATGGTAACCTGGTTACTGCTTCTGAAGCAATGCAGGACAGCGTAACGGATGCTAAGAAAGCGCATGAGCAAATCGGTGCATTGGCCAATAACTTGGGTCGTTTGAACCAGGTGTACGGCAATATGCTGAGTGCAATGCAGGGCAGAGCATAAGTTATCAGAATAAATAGTTTTATTGGTTTCGTTTTAATATATAAAGATCAGAACAGCCGATAAAATCCATATCCCGTGATAAATAAAATGTCACCATTTTAAAAACCTGTTCAGGCCGCAAGCCGAACGATAAAAATAAATTGTATGTCTTTACCTAAAGAACCCAGGCAAAAGATGATTAACATGATGTATTTGGTGCTGACCGCGTTGTTGGCACTGAATGTATCTGCTGAGATTCTTAACGCCTTTAAGACAGTAAATACCAGCTTGGAGAAAACCAATACTGTTGTTGGTGCTTCTACCGAAACGATCATTGCTTCCTTGACGGAAAAAATGACGGATCCGTCAAGCGCCACTAAAGCAGCTATTTGGAAACCCAAAGCTGAAGAAGTAACAAAATTGACAGCAGGAGTTTATAATTATATTAAATCTTTAAAAGATCAAATAATTAATACTGCCGGCGGAGATGCCGCAGCAGGCAAGCCGCTTACCAAAGATGATAATCTTGACATCCCTACACGTTTATTGATAGACCAGGGAGCCGGTAAAAAATTGTTGCAAATGTTAACTGAGTACAAGGCGAACATCTTAAAAGTGGATCCTTTGATCAATACACAGTTTGCAACTTCTTTACCAATCAATTTGGAAAAGCCGGTTACAAAAAGTAAAAATAGTTCTTGGGAAGCAGCTTATTTCCACATGGTTCCTACCGTGGCTGCTATTACCATGCTTAGCAAGTTTCAGAACGACGTAAAAACTACAGAGAATAAAGTAGTTGCGTTTTGTCACGAGCAGGTTGGTAAAGTAACCGTTCGTTTTGATACTTATGCAGCGATAGTTGGACAGAGTTCAAAATACCTGATGCCGGGTCAAAATCTGGAAATTGTTGCAGGTGTGGGAGCTTTCAGTAAAAATGCGAAGCCAGTTATTAATATCGGCGGACAGACTATTCCTGTTGGCGAAGAAGGTACTGCTACACACAGTGTTGCCGGCGGTGGTGTCGGAAACCATACTGTGGGGGTTACCGTTTCTTACACCGATCAGGAAGGTAAGCTGCAAACTATTAAAAAAGATATCGAATATACTGTAGGCCAATCCAATGCTTCAATAGCATTGCCTAAGATGAACGTTCTGTATATTGGTTACAACAACCCTGTATTTGTAGCTGCAGGTGGCGCCGGTGCCGAGCAATTGAGTGTATCAATTTCAGGCGGCGGTGGTTCTATCAGCGGTGGAAGAGGCGAGTATATTGCCAGGGTAAGTTCTCAAACTGATAACTGTGTTATAACTGTATCAGCAAATGGCAAGGTACTGGGACAGCAAAGTTTCCGTGTACGTGCATTGCCTGATCCCGTTGCAACGGTTGGTGGTGAACCGAGCGGTGCTAATGTATCTGCCGCAGCATTTAAGGCGCAAGCCGGTGTGGGTGCTTTTGTGAAAGATTTCCCGCTTGATTTAAAATACAGCGTAACAAGTTTCTCTATTGTAGCCGATACAGAAGATGGCGATATCGCTACTGCTGATTGTACAGGTAATGCATGGAGCCCTAAAGCAAGAGGAATTATCAACGGACTAAGAGCCGGTCAACTGATAACTATTGAGAATATCTATTGCGTAGGTGAAGACGGCAGAAGAAGAAAATTGCCCGCCTTATTATATAATATGAGATAAAAATTTTGAATATGAAAAGTATACTAATAAAATTTTGTTCTGTTGCTTTATTGCTGACAGTACTTGCTGATACCGCGGATGCGCAAAGAGGTCCGAGAAGAAGACCTGCCGGCGGCAATGCCGGTAATACCGGGGGTAACCAGCAGCAAGTTAACAACACGCAGCAATTACCTTCGGGTTACAATCCTACGGGAAATATTCCTATCAGGGTTGATACCGGTACAGGTTCTTCAGGTACAAGCATACTTCCGTCGCTTCGTAATGACGGTGCTTTTGACAGAAGCGCTATAAGCGAGGTAACTCCTTTGCCTTACGAGCATTTAAGAGCGGATGATGCCTTGTATGCCGAAAAAGTTTGGCGTGAGCTTGATTTACGTGAAAAAATGAATATGCCTTTCCGTTATAAAGCGGCCGATAACAACGGCGACCAGCAATTTGTAAGCATTTTAATAAAAGCTGTACAAAGCGGCGAGGTAACAGCTTTCGCGGATGAGCGTTTCAGTACGCCTCTTTCTGCAACAGAAACAGCAAGTATTACATCAGGCGGTTCTGCCGATACAACAGCGGTACGTGATATAAATGATCCTAATAAAATTACCGAGTATGTTGTTACACGCACATCTTTTGATGTGGAGTCTGTAATAAAATTAAGGATTAAAGAAGAGTGGGTTTTTGACAGGGAAGCCAGCCGTTTATTTGTACGTATTTTAGGTATAGCGCCGTTGAAAACGGAGTATGTACCGGGTACTACAAAAGAAAGAGGTTCAAGCGTTATGTTCTGGGTTTATTATCCGGACATGCGCGGCATACTTGCAAAATACCAGGCGTACAATGCAAAGAACATGGGTGCAAGCCGTATGACATGGGAAGAGTTATTGGAAGCCCGTATGTTCAGCAGTTATATTACGAAATCAACTTTGGACAACCCGCTGAATAAAACAATTAAACAGATAATGCCAAAAGATCCAATTTTAGCTTTGCTGGAAGGTGATAATATTAAAGACAAAATATTCAACTACGAGCAAGACCTATGGTCATACTAAGCAAGTACTGAATATTTTATATAGAATAGATTAACAAAGGGTCGTAGAAATACGACCCTTTGTTGTGTGTGTCAGGTTTCGAGAAAAAATATTTATAAAAAAAATAAAAAATACCGGTTAGTGGTATAGGAATTACAAATAAAAGGCCTATCTTCGTTTCGGTTTTTCATAGGATATTGGATTTTAAAAACGGGGCTGGATTTCTATCCGGGCCCCACTTTTTTTATAGCCAGTTCCACTTTCAAAATAAATTCCGGAGCAGTAAATCGCTGAAAATTTACCTCTCAAAATAGTCTTTCACCATTTTTGCCTTTGCTTTTCCAATAATTTCAGCCAGTCTTTCAACGCTTTCTTCTTTCACTTTTTTAACTGATTTTAATTCTTTTAGCAGCAATGCGGCGGTGGCTCTCCCTATGCCTTTTATCTCTTCCAATTCGTTTTTAAAAGTTCCTTTACTGCGCAGTTTTCTGTGAAATGTAATACCGTGATTATGTACCTCATCACGTATGCGGCGCAGCAGTTTCAGGCTTTCATTATTGTAAGGCAGTTTCAGGCTTTCTTTGTCGCCGGTAAAAAAAATTTCCTCCACATTTTTTGCCAAGCCTATAAGCGTTGTCTTGCCTGTAAGTTCCAATTCTCCGATTGCTTCCATAGCGGCGCTTAACTGGCCCTTTCCCCCGTCAATAATAACCAACTGAGGAAACGGCTTCTCTTCTTCCTTAAGGCGCTTATAACGCCTGTAAACCGCTTCTTTCATACTGGCAAAATCATTAATTCCCTGTACCGTTTTTACATGAAACAGGCGGTATTCTTTTCTGTCGGGCTCGCCGTTTTTAAAATAAACCATGGCCGATACCGGGTAACTTCCCTGGAAATTGGAGTTATCAAAACATTCGATATGCTGCGGGAGTTCCTGTAGTTGTAAATCAGATTGCAACAGCTCAAGCAATTGCAATTTTTCTGCACCCTTACCCAAATGAAGACGTTCAGTACGTTTTTGATCTTCAATAAAATGGTTCACATTCGTCTCCGAAAGTTCCAGCAGTTTTTTCTTGTCGCCGGCCTTGGGTACGGTAAGCTGTATATCTTTTTCGGGGTATTCAATGTCAAAGGGAATTACTATTTCATTTGCGTTACTGTTGAACGTGGTTCTGAGTTGCGCTATGGCGAAGGCCAGCACTTCTTCACTCGTCTCTTCTAATTGAGGTTCAAGTTTTATTGTTTTCGTTTGAATAATAGCGCCGTTTCTTACCATTAAAAAATTAACGAAGGCTATATTTTTTTCTTTTAGTATAGAGAACACATCCATGTTGCCGAATCTTGTATTCACTACTACCGATTTGGCCTGGTAGGTTTCCAGAAAATCAATTTTCTTTTTTATCATTTCCGCCTGTTCAAATTCCATTTTTACAGCATGCTCTTTCATCTGCTGTTTAAAATGCCGAATTACATCCGTAAGATTTCCTTTTAATAAGTTCTTTATGTGCATCAGTCCTTCATTGTAATCTTCGGGTGTTTGCAATCCTTCGCAGGGGCCTTTACAATTGCCCAAATGATATTCAAGACATACTTTGAATTTCTTTTGCTGAATATTTTTTTGTGTAAGATTCAATTTGCAGTTGCGGAGCGGTATGGTGTATTTGGCAAAATCTAATAACTCCCTTACCATTACTACGGAAGTATACGGACCGAAATATTCGGAGCCGTCGTCAATTTTTTTGCGGGTAAAAAAAATGCGGGGAAACGGTTCATTTTTAATAACTATAAACGGGTAGGTCTTATCGTCTTTTAAACTGATATTATACCTCGGTTGAAATTGTTTTATCAACGAGTTTTCCAGCAAGAAAGCATCCTGCTCGGAGTTGACGATGGTAAATTCAATTTTCGCGATACGCTGTACCAGCTCATGCGTTTTTTGCGTGGTAAACGTTTTAGTGAAATAAGAACTGACTCTTTTGCGCAGACTCTTGGCCTTGCCTACGTATAACAAATAATTTTTTGCATCATAATATTTGTAAATACCCGGCTTCAGCGGAATTGAGGATGCAATATTTTTAAACTCTGCAGCGGTCATTTTTTTTGCTGAGGCAGGCTGTCATTTTTTGTTTCCGTTACTTCTTCCGAAGGATCAAAACTGTCTGTTTTCCATTGCCAGATTACTTTGGTAGTAATGATTTTATCGGGCTGCCCGTTTTTCGAAATAATATTGGTAATGATAAAACTTTTGTCGGTGTTCCAGGTAAGACGTTGCATAAGAGTGCTGTCCTTATTTGTTTTATATTTTTCAATATAAATAGATTTTACTTTGTCATTGGGCGGGTTGGGTACTATCAATACTTCCTGGCGGCGTACTTCCAAATTGTCCTGCAAGGGCGTACAACCAAAAATAGCCATCCCCAATTCTGAATCAAACCTGTTTTCGAATTTATAGCTTTTACGGTATTTTTTTTCAGTCAGGTCGGGTGTATTGATGAAATCGGCGGCCAATGCCCTGAAATCTTCTCTTCTTACATCCGCTGTGTCTGAAGTACTGTCAATAGTTATAATTTTTTTTAACGGATAAACCGAAGTATCAACATGCGCAACCTGGCTTTTTATAAAGGATAGAGCGGGAAACGGGTCATCTTGTTTTTTTTCATTTTTATCCTTGCTTTTGCAACTTAGCAATAGTGCCGATGCAAGTATAATATATGTGCTGATGCTGTATTTTTTCATGCGATAAAATTATGCTATTTCGCTATTTGAACTGCAACAGAATTACCTGTATTTACTTTGGCTGAATCTATTTATGAATTGGTAAAAAAAATCCCGGCAGAAAAGCCGGGATTTTGTAAAAAATATTTTTGATTACTTGTTCAGTTGTATGCCCACTTTAATACCCACATCAAACGGATACTCTTTTACGGGGTATTCTTTTACAAAGCTGCTGAACATTTGCCGCCTGATTTGAGGGCCTATTTGCCATTTTAACTTGCCTGTATTGTAAGCTACAAAGGCTTCTATAGCAGTATTAAGGTTCCAACGGCGTGTCAACCAAGATACTTCGGCATAGTTTTTAAAATCGGATGAAAGAAGATAGGATCTGTCGCCCAGTATATAAGTGGGCTGAAGAGAACCGGCGATACCATAATTAAATTTATCATTGCCGCCCAGCCTTAATTCTATACCAACCGGCGCCGATAGTTGGAAATACAGATTTTGCAACCAATCCTGCCTGTATCCCTTCTCATTACTGTAAGTAGAGAAGGTTCTTAATGAATCGCCGTAATAGCCTGTATTCAATGCAATGGTGGCCAAATCCCCTGCATAGGAATAAGCTCTTATGTTATACCTGCTTACATTGAACTGGAGTCCCGCTCTTAAGCTTATACTTTTAGAAAGATCGTACCGCACATTCGCACCGGCTTCCACACCCATATTAGCTTTGTGCTTTACAGCATTATTTACATCAAGAAAATAAGCGTAATTATTTATAAGATTATTATTCTGCACGGCTGTTCTCCTGAGAAATTCTTTGTTCTCTGTTAATTTTCTGTAACTAACTGTTGGGGTAAAAAATCCTTGTACGGAAAACTTACTCTTTTTCGCTTTTTTCTGAGCCGCATTAATTATGCTTTCAGCAGCAAAATTTTCTACCGCATTATTATTTTCTCTTAGTTTACTATCATCAATTACAGGAACAGGGCTACTGTTATTCGTTATGCTTGTTTCTTCTTTTTCTTCGGCACCGGTAACATCATTGGCGGGTACCCCAACAGGTTCTGTCGCCGCCGGCATTGCAGGCGGTTGTATATTCTCCGGAGGAACTGAACTGTTTAATTCAGCTGCCGGCAAAGTTTCTGCTTTTTCTGAAATTATTTCCTCCGTTATTGTTACTGGTAATTCTTCAGTTTCTTTTGTTATAATATTTTCAGTTTTACTAACTCGTATTTTTTTAGCAGGTTTAGCTAAGAAAATATCCACCGGTCTATTTGTTTGTATCGGAACAGTTGTGGCGATGATCTTTTTTTCAACTTCAAGCGGCGGCGTATTGTTTTCTTTTGTAATAATAGCCGGGGAAATATTTTTATAAGCGGCAATGGTATTTTCTTCGGTATGATTTGTATTAATAAAAGTGAGAGATGTAATACCGCCTACAAAAAGCAATACGGTAAACCCTATGATCCATCTTCTTCTGCGTGTATGCAAGGCATTGTGAACTCCTCTCCACACTTTTTCAGAAGGGTACATACGGTATTGGTCGGCACCTTCTTTAATAAACTGTTCAAAATTTCTGTTACTCTCCATAATCAGTCATTTAGGGTACTTTGTTAGCAATCGGTTATCGGCGGTTGCCTGCGGCCAACCACTCTGCGTTTTGTTTTGGTTTTTGTAAAATTCTTTTTCTTATCAATATTTCTTCCAGCATCGTCTTAGCCCTGGTGAACTGGCTTCTGCTGGTGCTTTCTTCAATATCCAGCATCTGCGAAATTTCTTTGTGGCTAAAACCTTCAATGGCGTACAGGTTCAATACTGTTCTGTAACCCACCGGCAATAACCTGATACATTCTACTACCTGCTTGGCCTGCACTATGCCTTGTACACTCTCTTCTCTTACCTGTACACCGGTAGCATGTATTATATTCACACTTTCACTGAACTTCTTATTCTTTTTTAATATGTTGATACAAGTGTGTACTACTATGCGTCGTATCCAACCTTCAAATGCTCCGCGGTTTTCAAAGGTGTGTAATTGCTTAAACACTTTTATAAAACCTTCCTGCAACATATCTTCGGCATCATCCCTGTTGTGCGCAAACCTGTAGCATACTGCCAGCATCTTCGGGCTATATCTATTATACAGTTCCCGCTGAGCGGTGGTATCATTTTTTAAACATCCATGTACTATGGCGTCCTCGGTCATAAAAGCCGTTTGGGGGGTTGCCTGTAAATTAGACAAATAATTGGAACAATTGCTGCACAAAACTGTAAAATTTTGATAAGAGGAGGTTTTTTCGGCAAATTAAACCCCACCGCTCTATTAAATCCCCTGCTTTACACAGCGGCTTAGTTTTAAAATTTGGTTACTTATACCTGTAAATTGATAAAATAATTGCTTCCTGTTCAAAACACAAAGCGCCTTATAAACCGACGACAATTGCTGCTATTGGGAAAACGTATTTTTAAAAACCTACTCTAATGGCTGCAAAAATATTTCGGCCCGGCGCTGAAAAGCCGGATGCGAAATACCTGTAATTGCGGTCAAGAATATTTTCGATGCCGGCCTGCAGCATACAATTTTTTGTAATATCAATACTGCCACGCCAATTTACCGTAAACCAGGCCGGCATACCGTCGGCGGTAGCATACTGCAGATTGTCTTCACCGTTCGGGTTATAATCTTTTAATCTTTTCCAACCGTTGTATAAAGCAAATAATTCGCTATTAATTTTTTTGTACTTGAATGTAAGACTTGTTTTACCGAATAAAGGCGGTATATGATCAAGCGGAGCTTTGGTGCCGGTAAAATCTACATACCGGCCATAGCTGTAATTTAAGGTTGTGTAAAAAGAAAAATGCTTGCAGAAATCGGCGGTTATATTAAAATTTAACCCGAATAAATAAGCTTTGTTACGATTCAGGTTAGCCAGTATTTGACTCTTCACTCCGTTGTATATAATTGAATCCCGGCCGTTTACCCGGAAGGGAGCTTTTACCAATGCATCGCGAAACATAGTATAAAAACCCGTTGCTTCCAGGCGTAATTTTTTTGTGATAACCCGGCCGATACTGATATCGATATTATATGTTTTTTCGGGTTTAATATCGGGATTGGGAAATACTACTTGCGCCAACATTGTATTGCTTTCAAAAATTTTAGAAAGATCATCAATATTGGGAGCACGAAAAGCAGATGAAATATTGGCGGTAAAACGTGAATTATCCGAAGGCAAATAAACGACTCCGACATTCCCGGTGAGAGATAAATTACTTTGCTCGATACTTGTAAACGGTAAATTGAAAAAAGAATTATCCGCGATGATTGACTGCAAGCGGGCTGTCTGTAAACGAATGCCGTCATTCAAAATCCATTTTCTGTTTTTAAATTTACGCAGGTGTTGCAGATATACACCGAAAAGATTCATGTTATTGCTGCCATCGGGATAACGGCTGTCTAATTTTAATACAGCGCCGGTAGTAAGGTTGGTTCTTGTCGCGGTAGATTTCACATCGTTTAACTGGCCGTCAATACCAAAACTTAATTCATCAATGCTCCATTTTTTTCTTGCATCAATATTAAACCCCCAAACATTTAATTTTTCTATGCGGCTTTCAAAACGATCGTGCCGGCGGTATTCTCGTTGTTGCCGGCTTTCTTCTATATTTTGGTAGTTAATGTTCGCCCTAAACTCATCAATGACTCCAAGGTTTTTGACTCCTAGTTCGTAGGCGCCTAATATTCTTTTTTGCGGGCCGTAATACCATTCGGCAAATCGTAAAGTAGTGCCGGCGGTGCCGCCAAAATTTCTTTTATCCTGCAAACGATCATAGCGCGGCACATCACCTGAGTTGGATAATTGAAAATTTAATTGATGCGTAATTTTTTCATTTTGTTTGAATAATAATTTTTGTGTGATATCCCATTGTTTATAACCGGAAAATTTTTGTACCCGATTGTCGGAGTTTGCAATTATCTTATCAATTCCGCCTTCAGTAATTATTAGCGAATCGCGACGACCGAATGCGGGGTATTTTTTCGGGTAGTTATCGCCCATTTTCATATTACCAAAATCGCTGTAGGTATACGCTTGTAACCAAGCTAATTTTTTACCGCCGATACTTATATCAAAATGAGCGGTTTTTTCATTGTTGGCCGAGCTGAACCGGGTAAATGCGGCACCTGTAAAAAATAATTTATCGTTGTCGGAAAGTTTGGGAGTTTTTGTACGCAGGTGAATTACACCGCCCAACGCATCGCTGCCAAATTGCGTAGATGCGGGGCCAAACATTACTTCAACCCGTTCCAGCATATTTTGGTCAACGGTAATAGCATTTTGTAAATGACCCGAGCGATAAATGGCATTGTTCATTCTTACACCATCTACAACCAACAGAACACGACTTGCCTCGAAGCCACGCAGCACGGGGCTGCTCCCTCCCTGCTGGCTTTTTTGTACAAATACATTCCCGGTATTTATCAGCAGGTCGCCGGTGTTTTGCGCATTTGCCGCGGCAATTTTTTTAGCGGTTACTACATCAATTCGCTGCGCTACATTTCTTTTCTTTTCTTCAAACTTACTCGCCGAGATAACCACTTCATCAAGATTGAGCGCAGTACCCGATGTATCGGGCGGATTGCCTTGTTGAGCTTTTGCAGTGAGGATAGAAAAAATTATAACCGGGGTTAATAAAATATTTTTCACGTAATAAAATTTTGTAAACACTTTTCTAAATGAACAAACGACAACGATTGTTTATTGTATAAACAACATTGCAGGAGTAAATAAAAGTGATTATGCTTTTGGCGGAGGGAAATGACCGGCTAAATTCAGATCGCTGATTACAGCAAAATAGAATGAATTAGCTTTGGCAGGTTTAGCGGGAAAAATAATTTCAGAAGATCGGGTTTCAAAAAAAAGTGATATGAATAAAAATTGAGCAAGAGCGGCCGTTGATTGGTTATCAGCACTGTTTTTTTGCAAATTGTTAAGTTGTGCATGCAAAGCATCTTCTTCTTTATCATACAGTCCTTTCAATATAATATTGTCTCCTTGTCTATACCATTCTTTTACATCAAATAAATGGTCGCCGATTTTTATCTCTTTGTTTTTCTTAAACCAATGTACATCTTTTTTGTGCAGTGTAATTGTATGCAGGTGCTGTGCTTCCAGCTTTTCTTTCATCTCGTGCCTGATCTGACGCTGCTGATACAAAAAATGTGCGGAGTAAAACAAAGGACTGCCTGCTATTGCAAGGAACAGGAAAGCAATAATTTTTGATATGATTTTTTTTGCAAACACAGAGTATATTATCTATTTCTTCCTGATCAAACTGTCCGGCGGGTTATTGGCTTCCATTTCTTTTCTTATAAGCGACGCCCAATCTGTAATTTTTACTTTTTCTTCCTGCGTTAGTTTGGCGTCTTTATGCAGCCATGTATACGAATCTAAGGGCATCTTTCCTTCTTTTACTTCTTCAATAACTTCTTCTAATTTACGATACTGCCTGCGCAAAGAATAACTGTTGAAGTCTGAAAAATTCAGTTCTTTTTGGCCGTCTTTTATATGTTCGTCCAACCACCAGGCTACCGGCTGTACATTACTGTACCAGGGATAACGGGTATTATTGGTGTGACAATCGTTGCAAGCTTTTTGTAAAATACCGTTTACATCGGCAGGTATGGGGTATTTATTGCTTATATGGTTGGCGGCAATGCCTTCCTGTTCGTTTTTCGCGGGGCGAAAAAATTGTATAACAATTAAGGCTGCCAATAAAATCCAAGCGGTTGTTTTGAATATTTTTTTCATTGTTGGGTGGTTATATATAATCTAAATTAAAACATTTCCGGTCATTTCCTTCGGTACGGGTAGCCCCATCATTGTTAAAATAGTGGGAGCGATATCGCCCAATTTACCTTCTTTGACAGCTCCTTTCCAATTTTTATCAATAACGAAGAGCGGCACGGGGTTCATTGTATGCGCCGTATTGGGCGTGCCGTCTTCATTTATCATATAATCTGCATTGCCATGATCGGCCGTAAGAAAAACTGCATAATCATTTTCCAATGCAGCGGTAATTACTTTTGCTACACAACTATCAACCGTTTCCACTGCTTTTATTACCGCATTCCAAATACCGGTGTGCCCTACCATGTCAGCATTGGCATAATTCATACAAATAAAATCAGCGGATTTATTTTTTATTTCGGGTAAAATTAAATCGGTTAATTCAACGGCACTCATTTCCGGTTGCAAATCATAGGTAGCTACTTTGGGCGATGGCGCCATTATTCTTTTTTCGCCGGCAAAAGGTGTTTCCCTACCGCCGCTGAAAAAGAAACTTACATGCGGATACTTTTCGGTTTCGGCAATTCGTATTTGTGTCAATCCGTTTTGCTCCAGTATTTCGCCGATTGTGTTATTCAAATTATCTGTTTCAAAAATTACATTTACATTTTTAAAAGTTTTATCAAACTCGGTCATCGTTGTATAGTGCAACGATATTTTTTTCATGGCAAATTCGGGCTTATCGGTTTGTGTAAGTACTTCCGTTATTTCACGACACCGATCCGTACGAAAATTAAAACAGAGAGCCACATCGCCGGTATTAATAGTGGTTAACGGTTGCTGACCTTCATCAAGAATTACAGTTGGTTTTATAAATTCATCGGTAATGTTATTGCTATAGGCATTTTCAACGGCGGCAATGGCGTCAGTAGTTTTTTCTCCTGTACCGTTTGCCATCGCATCATAAGCTAATTTTACACGTTCCCATCTTTTGTCGCGGTCCATAGCATAATAGCGGCCGCTTACGGTAGCAATTTTTCCAACGCCTGCGGCATTCAAATGCAATTGCAAATCTTTGATAAAATTTAAACCGCTTTTAGGATCACAATCTCTGCCATCGGTAAAAGCATGAATAAAAACATCGGTAAGCTTTTCTTTTTTACATAAATCAATAATGGCTTTCAGGTGGCTGATATGTGAATGCACACCGCCATCGCTTACCAAGCCCAACAGGTGCAGCGGTTTTTTATTTTCTTTTGCAAAACGAATGGCCTTTAAAAGGATTTCGTTTTTTGCAAATGAGCCGTCACGAATGGCGACATTTATTCGTTGCAATTCCTGGTATACAATTCTGCCGGCTCCCAAGTTTAAATGCCCTACTTCCGAGTTGCCCATTTGCCCTTCAGGTAAACCAACGGCCTCGCCGCAAGTAATAAGCTGTGTATTGGGATACTTCGGATATAATGACGTAACAAACGGCACATTGGCATTTTGTACAGCATCTGAACTTTTAACTTTTCCTAAACCCCAGCCGTCCATGATGAGGAGGATAACTCTTTTTTTAAGCATATTTTTTGGCACTAAAAGCAACTAATTAAAGTGATAAAATGTCTTCATTTTCAGCGGATAGTATGGTGTAAAAATACCTTATTTGAAGCATTTTAAGCAAACGCTGTGTAAACTACCTTATTTGTGGTATTTTGGTACCCGTTAACAATCCGATATAACTATGGCACAATTAATGATTAACTTACCTGTGAACAAACTAAAACAAATGAAAAAAACATTTACACTTCCTTTGATTTTCTTTGCTTTGTTACTTTCATCTTTCGGGATTGCTCAAAACACAAGCGGAATAGATGATGTGATAAGCGCTTTGAAAGCGGGTAACGCCAATGAACTTGCGAAGTTTATTGATGATGATTCCGGTATGGAAGTAGCTTTGCCTGACAAAAGCAACTCGTACAGTAAGTCGCAGGCCGTAATGGTATTGAAAGATTTTTTCAGCAACAACGGCGTTAAGAATTTTGAAGTAAAATTTAAAGGCGATAAAGGCAACGGACAATTTTGTGTAGGTACTTTGCAAACCCGTTCGGGCAATTTCAGAACGCATATTTACATGAAAACCGTAGGTAATAAACAGGTTATCCGCGATATTAAATTTCAAAGCGTAGAATAGCGATATCAGTTTTCAATCGAATAATATTTTTAATGCTCTCCGCTTCCGGGGGGCATTTTTTTTGCACCTGCTTCCGGCCGTTGGCGGCGGAGGTTGTATATTTGTTTCCATGAAAAATTTTGACGAAAAACTTCATCATTTAATTGATGAAGCATTGAGAGAAGATATTGGTGACGGAGACCATTCTACTTTATCAAGCATAGATGCGAATGCCAAAGGGAAAGCTGTATTAAAAATAAAACAGGACGGAATATTGGCCGGTATGCAGGTAGCCGAAACTATATTTAAGCTCAAAGAGCCTTCTTCTGTTTTTAAACCGCATAAAAAAGACGGAGATGCTATGCAATACGGCGAAATTGCTTTTGAAGTAGAAGCTAAGGTGCATACTATTTTGCAATGCGAAAGATTGGCGCTGAATTGTATGCAACGCATGAGCGGTATAGCCACACTGACCCGGGTGTATGCAGAAAAATTAAAAGCCTGCAAAACCCAGATACTTGATACAAGAAAAACAACGCCCAATTTTCGGTTGCTTGAAAAAGAAGCGGTGCGAATTGGCGGAGGCATCAATCATCGTTTTGGATTGTACGATATGATTATGCTGAAGGATAATCATATCGACTATGCCGGCGGTATAGAAAAAGCCATTGAAAGAGCTTATGCATATGTGCAAACCCGGAAGCCCGGTTTGAAAATAGAAGTAGAGACCCGCAATATTGAGGACGTACAAAAAGTTATGAAAGTAGGTAAAGGAAAAGTGTTTCGTATTATGCTGGATAATTTTAAGCCTGAGCAAATTACAGAAGCATTAAAAATAATTGACGGGCAATTTGAAACGGAAGCAAGCGGCGGCATTAATTTGGATAATATAGAGGAATTTGCAAAAACGGGAGTAGATTATGTTAGCGTAGGCGCATTGATTCACCAGGCAAAGAGTTTGGATTTGAGTTTGAAAGCAGCCCCCTAAATCACCCAAGGGAGACTTTAGATTCTGATACTCGAAGATTGCTTTATCTTTTGACATAATATAGCTATGAGTAAAAAAAATAAACCTGATACAAGAGGATTTGTGTACAGCACTGATCCTGATTTTTCTTTTGAAGAAGAAAAAAATAACGACGAAACCTTATTGCCTGCACAACAGGTTTTGAAAATAAAAATGGATACTAAACATCGCGGCGGCAAAGCCGTTACATTGGTAGAAGGTTTTACCGGCAAGGAAGATGATTTGCAGGAACTGGGTAAAAAATTAAAAACATTTTGCGGTACCGGCGGCTCAGCAAAGGACGGTCAAATAATTGTACAGGGCGACCAGCGTGATAAAGTGCTGCAGTGGTTGCACAAGAACGGGTACTCAAAAACAAAAACTGCTTGATAAGATGGCATGGATACTTTGTATAACAGGAACACTGTTTTGTTTATCGGGAGCTTACCTTTTTCACAAAAATTCTTTTGAGGAAGGCGGAAATATTTTACCACCTGTTATTGTAATGATTGCCGGGGTATTATTAATTGCATGGGGTACGGCAAAATTCTCGCACCTGTCATAATTATTATTCTATCCTTCAAACCCGATTTTCCTGTGCGTGCCGTCGCAATAAGGCTTATTGGCCGATTGGCCGCAACGGCACAAGGCGATTGTTCCTTTCTTTACTTCTTCCGTTCCGTTGCTGTGTTTAATAAGACATTCTGTTTTTATAAGATAGGGGCCGTTGACAGAAACCTCGATAGTAGTTATTTGGGCTGCTTCCGCAACTACTTTTGATTCTTCACCGGTAGCGACAGTTTCATTTATAAAATAACTTAGCGCACCGCTCGGGCATTTGCGTACCTGCTCTATAATTTTTTCGGTAGTTGAGCCCTGCATATTTATCCAGGGCCTTTTTTGCGGATTAAACACTTCCTGTAAACCTTTAAAACAAATAGCCGAGTGAATACACGTGTCCGGTTTCCAAACAACGGTCACTTCCCCATTGGTATATTTATGTGTAGTAACAGGCATAACGAGTGCTGTTTTTTTCTGAAAGGTAATTTACGATTTTAAAAGAAAACATCCGCTATGATAAAACATGTAAAGTTTTAAAACCCGAACCAATTACTGACCCTGCGCCAGGCTGTATCCTTTTTTGTCGCCCCATTTATTCAGCAATTCAAAAGAACATATTTTGAAATTGCCGCTCAGGCTTACATAAAGACCAATAACATCCGTTTGGTTCAGCGGTTCGTCATTTATACTTTCAAAACGTACATTATACTGGTTAACAAGATTGGTATATACAGAGCCGGTGGGCCATACCTGTGTACCGCGGTTACTGATACTGACAAGATTAAATTTTATTCCGCCGTGTCGTTTGCATTTTTCCGCAATTACAGAAGGTTGTTCATTGCTTTCAATAAATAAGTCGGCGCCAACGATGGTTTCATTTTCGGTTTCTTTGGAAACCATCATGGAATTAAATTCTAACTTTAAAGGTGCAGGCGTGCCCGGTTTATTGGGTACAATTTCTTTGGCGCCTATTGCAGGCTTTTTACCAAAATTACCAATGATGGCCTCGGTGAATTGGGTAGTATTGACAGCCGGTTTGGTTTTATCTCCAAAGTCGCCGGTGTGTACACCGCTTTCCAACGTATACAGCAATGCATTTTCAATTACAGAAGCATTTTCTGTAAGACCTACATGGCGCAGCATGGCAACGCCGCTCAGTAAAAGCGCTGTGGGGTTTGCAATATTTTTGCCCGCAATATCCGGCGCCGTACCATGTACCGCTTCAAAGATGGAGATATGATCGCCGATATTTGCCGAAGGCGCAAAACCAAGACCGCCTATTAGACCGGCACACAAATCACTTACAATATCGCCTTGCAGGTTAGTCAGTACAATCACATCAAACAAATCGGGTCTTGTAACCAATTTCATACAGAGGTCATCAATAATTATATCATCGCATTTTAATTCGGGATATTCTTTGGCCACTTCATTAAAACATTCAAGAAACAGACCGTCGGTCAATTTCATAATATTTGATTTATGCGCACAGGTAATGCGTTTGGCATTTTTTTGTCTTGCCATTTCAAAAGCATAACGAATTACCTGCATACTGCCGGGCCGTGTAATGAAACGACGGCTCAGTGCCACATCATGTGTCAGCATGTGCTCAATACCGCCGTAAGTGTCTTCTATATTTTCACGTACGATGGTAATGTCGATAGGGATGCCCGCTTTGCTGAAAACAGTCTCTACACCGTGCAAACTTTGTACGGCTCTTTTATTGGCGAATGTGTTCCAGGTTTTTCTTGCCGTTACATTTATACTTTTTACACCCTTGCCTTTTGGTGTTTCCATGGGCCCTTTAAAAAGCAAACCGAGTGCTTCAATGGTTTGTTTTGCTTCCGGCGTCATACCGTTGGAAAAGCCTTTATCAAACACCCATTTGCCCATATCTACAAATTCGTATTCAAGAGGCACTTTATTGGCATCAAAAATTTGTAATACAGCATTCATTATTTCGGGTCCTATACCATCGCCTTTTGCTACAGCTATTTTCATATTACTATTTATTAGTTTGTTTAAAGTTTGTTTTGTTAGTCACCCGTGCGGGAATAATCAGTTGCACGGGTATTATTTTATTTGCCAAAAATCTTCAACCTTCGCTTTTCGGCCTTTTTCAGCAATTCGTTTGGCAAAAGGCAAATTTAAGCGAACCAAACCTTCAAAACGACCTTCCATATTTTTTGTTTCAGCGTTTAGCCCTTTTTTTTTACTTTTACCAAAATGGTTTTACATGACCAGTAAGATTTCTGAAGGCATTGAAGTGACGGTTGATACGTTTTATCAATCAGACTACAGCAACCCGCTGCAGTCTGAATATATGTTTGCCTACCGGATCAGCATTGAGAACCATAACGATTTTGCCGTAAAACTGCACCGCCGCCACTGGCATATTGCAGACAGTAATGGCGAACACCGCGAAGTAGAAGGAGAAGGTGTAGTAGGCGTGCAACCAACCTTGCAGCCCGGTGAAAAATACCAATATGTAAGCGGGTGCAACCTGCGCAGCGAAATAGGCCGTATGTACGGAACCTATCAAATGGAAAATTTGTATAATAAAAAGCTTTTTACGGTAAACATTCCGGCTTTTGATATGTTAGTCCCTTTCAAAAGCAACTGATAAACGTTCATAATTAACTTTTTTTATCGTAAAGCTTGTATAACCAACCATTTGAGCATTAGCAGGGAATTGTTATTATTTTTGCAACATGAGTTAACTACAAGCAATGTTTTGTACCTTTGCCGCCATATTTTAAGCACATAAATCCACCTGTTGAGAATTACAAACCGCTAAATCATCGCCTTTTCTGAAAATACAATCAGCTTTAAATTATTTTTTATTATGTCAAAAATTTCTTTCAACAACAAGAACACGGTTTTTTTTACCGAACTGAGAAGCGAAGTAGAGAAATATTTTCAGGAAACAAAATTGAAGAAAACAGGCAATTGGCGAATACATATTAAGACCGCTATATTAATTCCGCTGGCAGTAGGTTTATATGCTTCTTTATTAATTTTTACTTTACCGGTATGGGTGGCGCTTACCATGTGCGCTGTATTGGGACTTACGTTGGCCAGTATCGGTTTCAATGTTATGCATGATGCCTGCCACGGCAGTTTCAGCAGCAAAAAATGGGTAAATAATACATTGGGTCTTACGCTGAATGCGTTGGGCGGTAATGCCTTTTTCTGGAAACAAAAACACAATATCATTCACCATACGTATACCAATGTGGATGGTGTAGATGATGATATAGCAAAAAGCCCGGTAATACGCCAATGCGAAACGCAGAAATGGGTTCCCATGCACCGTGTACAGCATATTTATCTCCCGTTGGTTTACTCTATCACTTCTTTGGCCTGGACATTCATCATGGACTTTACAAAGTATTTCAAACAGAAAATACAAAGTACCGTTTTGCAAAAAATGGATTTAAAAGAGCATGTTATTTTCTGGGTTAGTAAAGTATTTTATGTTTTCTTTTATGTGGTATTACCGATCATGGCAGTTGGTTTAAAATCTTATTTAATCGGTTTTGCAGTTATGGAAGTTATACTTGGTTTTACACTGGCTATCGTATTTCAGTTGGCACACGTAGTAGAAGAAACTGAATTTGATGTAGCTATTTCCGGGGAAGACAAAGTAATTGAACACGAATGGGCCGTACACCAATTAAAGACCACAGCTAACTTTGCTACTAATAATAAAATTATCAACTGGTACGTAGGCGGATTGAATTACCAGGTAGAGCATCACCTGTTTCCGAAAATCAGTCATGTGCACTACCCGGCTATCAGCAAAATAGTACAACGCTTAAGCACCAAGCACGGTTTACCTTATCATAATTTTCCTACTATGTGGTCGGCTGTTGTATCGCATTTCAAATTTATGAAATACTTAGGGCAAAAGCCGCAACAGTTAGCAGCCGCGTAATAAAGCAATAAGTTAAAAGTAAAAAGTCAAAAATTAAAAGGGTTATACTTTTAATTTTTGACTTTTTACTTTTACTCTATCTCCAAACGCTCAATGCTATTTCGGCTTATACTTCGCGCCGTCCAAAATTTCCCTCGGCGATTTATTCATTATTTCTTTCAGCGACATAGAGGAATTTTTACCGGCATATTTATTTACAATTTGCCAACCCACCCATTGGCCTATATTGCCCGGCGAGAAATTTTCGGGCATGCCTTGCGTGAAGGGAGCTTCACCAATGTAATATTTGATAATATCCTGATCAATGGTTTCTATGTTTTCCCGTTGAGTTATAAAATTAAAAATTTGTCCTTCTTCCGCTTTGCACCAACCCAACTGTTTTTGGGTGTAGCCTGTTTTTAATGAATCTGCGGTGCCAGGCATTAACAGGCTCAATGCGTACCATTGTTTTCCTTTTTCAATCATTTGCTCAATTAAGTTTTTCCCTTTGCTTTTGTCGGGAAAAATATCCGTCACAATTGTTTTTATACAATTGGTGGCTATATATGCCGGTTCAAAGCGGCGGGAAATATACGTAGGGTAGAGTTGCTGTACTTCTTTGGATAAATATCCTTCGAAATCTTTTCCCGCATATTGTTGCAAACCGATGGCGATATAGTTATCGGTTAATGCAACGCCGGGGGCATCTAATGTACCGACAAAGGAAATGAATTTGGGTATTTTGTACTCGGGGAAATAATGCTTTACATATTTAATGCTTTGCTCCAACTCTTTTTCAACGGCGCTCATATCACCAACCTTCTTTTGAATAATGGTGTTTAATGAAGCATAACTGCCTGTCATTTGTTTTACAGCCATCACCGTATTATAGCTTGTATCGCTGCCGCTTACCCCCAACAGATTTTGCATATAATCAAAATAAAAATCGGGGAACTCCTGCTGCAATTTCAGTAATGATTGAGAAATATTATTGGTATCAATGTTGAAAAAGCTTTTTTCAAAACGTTCAATTTTTACATCTGCCTTAATGCCGGATACGTCGGGGCCTTTCGGTTTATTGTTGCAGGCAATTATTGCTGAACTGAGAATAAAAAACAGGCTGATCTTTTTCATGCTGTAAAAACGAAGGTTTATATAAAATATTTTGCAAACGAAAGTACAGCAATCCCGAATAGAAAAATTAGCCCCGGCCAACCGCTGTTCATCTAAGACATTCATGTAAATTCGTGTCATGAAAATAGCACTGGCCCAGCAGAACTATCACATCGGCAACTTTGAGTACAATACGGCGAAAATTATTGCTGCCATCGACGAGGCAAAAGCGAATAAAGCGGATATTATTCTTTTCAGCGAGTTGTCGGTATGCGGCTATGCGCCAAGAGATTTCCTGGAGTTTGACGATTTTATTAAAAAAACATATGCCGCTGTTGATATTATAGCACAGCATGCCGATACCGTAGCGGTAATAGTTGGAGGTCCGGAAAGAAACCCGGTAAGGGAGGGGAAAGATCTTTTTAACACAGCTTACTTTTTATTTGATAAAAAAATACAGGCCACCGTTCATAAAACTTGTTTACCCAACTACGATGTATTTGATGAGTATCGGTATTTTGAACCGGCTTACGATTGGAGTATCGTTAATTTCAAAGGGAAAAAATTAGCTATCACTATTTGCGAGGACATCTGGAACCTTGGCGATAACCCGCTGTACCGCATTTGCCCCATGGATGAATTGATGAAACAGCAACCTGATGTAATGCTGAACCTAAGCGCTTCACCGTTTGATTATACTCACGATGAAGACAGGAAGGCAACCATTAAAGCCAATGTAGTAAAATATAAATTGCCTATGTTTTATTGTAACGGCGTAGGCAGCCAAACTGAAATAGTTTTTGACGGTACGTCGTATGTATTTGATAAAGATGCCAACTTAGTAGGGCAGTTACCTATGTTTAAGGAAGCAATTCAGTTTTTCGAATTGAATGATGACGGTACCGTTAATGCACCAATCATTGAACCTGCAAGCCGCGTACCCGATAAAGAATTAGATCCTGTGGCATTACAAGCCGGTTTAAATATAGAGCAGGTATACAATGCCATTATACTCGGCATCAAGGATTATTTTGGTAAGATGGGTTTTAAACAAGCCATTGTAGCCAGCAGCGGCGGTATAGACAGTGCGGTTACCCTGGCATTGGCGGTAGAAGCGCTGGGCGCCCCAAATGTAAGAGCGGTGTTAATGCCTTCGCAGTATTCAACATCGCATTCGGTAACTGATGCGGAGCAATTGAGTAAAACGTTGGGCAACCCGTATGATATTATTCCTATCAAAAATATTTTTGATTCATTTACCCATGAACTGAAGCCTGTTTTTAATGACCTGCCTTTTAATGTGGCCGAAGAAAATATTCAAAGCAGGGTAAGAGGAAATTTAGTAATGGCCATTGCAAATAAATTCAATTATATTTTATTAAACACCAGCAATAAAAGCGAACTGGCGACAGGCTACGGTACATTATACGGCGATATGGCCGGTGGTTTGGGTGTATTGGGCGATTGCTATAAACTGCAGGTATATGAATTGGCGAAGTATATAAACAGGAACAAAGAAAGTATTCCGAAAAATATAATTACCAAACCGCCGAGTGCGGAACTGAGACCCGGGCAAAAAGACAGTGATAGCTTACCTGAATATGATGTATTGGATCCTATATTGTATCAATACATTGAAAGACGACAGGGGCCTAACGAGATAAAAGCATTGGGATACGATGCTGTATTGGTGGACCGGGCATTACGATTAGTAAACATTAATGAATACAAGAGAAACCAGTTTTGTCCCATCATACGCATTTCGCCCAAAGCATTTGGCGTGGGACGAAGAGTGCCAATTGTAGGAAAATATCTTTCTTAGTGCTTAAGAGTTGCAATCACGGTAACCTGTGAGGGGAAACCGGGAAATGTTCTTTTTTGCGACAGCACTAAATTTATATCATTGAGTGTAACAATTTTGAAAACTCCGCTTTGTCCTGCTACAACGGCACCTGAAAAATTAATTTCCGTTTCATTGGTTTGAAATGCCCATGTAAAAGCAGCTGATTGCGGATCGGCAGGCGCACATTTAGTTGGCCCTTCATCCACCGTACCTGTACCATTTGAAACCAAAGTAGAAACATTATCAGTTTGGCAGGCAGGTAAGCTACCCAAGCCGGTGGCGGGTATAGGAATGTCGATAGTAGCCATTGTTATCAGAGTCAATACCTGCACTTTCATATTTCCATGCTGCTGATGTGATAAGCTCAGTTTTTGTTTTGGGCGGTGTAACCTTATCCTTTTTCTTACAAGAGGAATTGGTTGAGGCTATTACTATTACGAAGGCCGAAAGAAAGATAATTTGCTTTTTCATACTGTATTGTTTGATATTAATCGATAGGTTTGAATGAGCGTATGACGCCGTACCCGATAAAAACGTTGCCCCGCCTGTTTTATTGCCAATTATAATAACGGCAAACTATTTGCAAGAGGGAGTTCGTACTTTAGCAGCAAAATGGTTATGTGCAGTTTACGATGTAAAATGTGCGATTTGAGGCGTCTGAGCTTTGAATAAGCCCGGCAGCATTGCCCGGGTGTCAGCTAATAAAATTCCGTTGATTATTAATACTATTATTAAAAGCATTTCTAATAACTAAAACTCCTCTTTGGGGATGGAGGTAATTTATTATGTCAAAAACCGCAGAAGATATAAGACAACTGAACGAACGCATCGGCTATGCCGGGCAATTTGTAGATAAACTGAGAGAAGAAGTGGGCCGGTTTATTGTAGGGCAGCATCATATGCTCGACCGCTTATTAATTGGCCTCTTAAGTAACGGCCACGTATTGCTGGAAGGTGTACCGGGTTTGGCCAAAACATTGGCCATAAAATCCTTGGCGCAAGCAGTGCATGCCAGGTTCAGTCGTATACAGTTTACACCGGATTTATTACCGGCCGACGTTATCGGTACCATGATTTATAATCAGCAGCGCAATGAATTCATTGTTCGCAAGGGTCCCATATTCGCCAATTTTATTTTGGCCGACGAAATAAACCGTGCGCCTGCCAAAGTACAGAGTGCATTACTGGAAGCTATGCAGGAGCGGCAGGTTACTATTGGCGAGACATCCTATAAATTGGAAGAACCGTTTTTAGTATTGGCTACGCAAAACCCCTTGGAGCAGGAAGGAACCTATCCCTTGCCCGAAGCGCAGGTAGATCGGTTTATTATGAAAGTAGTGGTAGGTTATCCAAAGATGCACGAAGAACAATTGATCATACGGCAAAATGTACAGGGCCTTACTATACCTGCCGTACACCAGGTAGTATCTATACAGGAAATAAGCAGTGCGAGGGAATTGGTACGCCAGGTATATATGGATGAAAAAATAGAGCAATATATTTTGGATATCGTTTTTGCAACACGCAACCCTGAAAAATATAAATTGGAAAAACTGAAACCGCTGATCAGTTACGGTGCTTCGCCGCGGGGAAGTATTAACCTGGCGCTGGCGGCCAAATCGCAGGCATTTTTAAATAAACGCGGTTATGTAATTCCGGAAGACATACGAAGCATATGTTATGATGTACTTCGACACAGAATCGGATTAACATATGAAGCGGAAGCGGAAGGAGTGAATGTAGAAAATGTAATAGAAGATGTATTGAAAATGATTAATGTTCCTTAATGGCGCCTAAATCCCCAAAGAGGACTTAAGGGTAAAAAAATAAACGTTGATTTTTTATTCGCAAATGTTAACGACCGCAGAAATATTAAAAAAGGTTCGGGTACTCGAAATCAAGAGCAAGAAACTCACTACTAATTTATTTACCGGTGAGTACCACAGTGCTTTTAAAGGAAAGGGTATGAGTTTTAAAGAGGTTCGTGAATACGCGGCCGGCGATGATGTGCGGTTTATCGATTGGAATGTATCGGCCAGGATTGGTCAACCCTACAGCAAAGTATTTGAAGAAGAAAGAGAATTAACGGTGATGCTGTTGATTGATATAAGCGCCAGCTCGATGTTTGGTACCGTACACGCAACTAAAAAGGATATTATAACCGAGATAGCGGCGGTGCTTAGTTTTTCGGCGGTAAATAATAATGATAAAGTAGGCGTGATATTTTACAGTGATGAAGTAGAAGCCTATATACCGCCCAAGAAAGGAAAGCAGCATGCCTTATATATTGTACGGCAATTGCTCACCAAGGAGTCCAATCATAAAGGCACGGCGGTAAGTAAGGCGTTAAAATTTTTTAATAATACCACAAGACAGCAAAGTATAGCATTTATCCTTAGCGATTTCCTGGATGCGAATTATGAAGATGCACTGCGTGTTGCCGGTAAAAAACATGATTTAATCGGCATTAAGCTGTATGATAAAATGGACAGGCAACTGCCGAATGCAGGACTGATGCAGGTGCAAGATGCGGAAACACGTAAAACAAAATGGGTGGATAGCGGAAATGATTTTGTGCGGTATAAATATGAGCAGGAATTTTTTCGTGTAACAAAATATTGTGATGACATTTTTAAAAAAGCCGGTTGCAGTTTATTGCATGTAAAAACCGACGAAGATTACGTAAAGCTGCTGCAGAAATTTTTTATCAGCCGGAACCGAAATCATTAACGGTAATTCAAAAAATAAAAAAGTATTTCACCAACTATACATGAACCGGGTAATCAGTAAATTTATTTTTCTAAACGCACTCAGCATTTTTTTCAGGGGGGCTGCATTTGCTATACCGAAAAGAGTCTCAATTCGTCGTGCAATTTCACTTTTTCACTTTTCACTTTTCACTTTTTTTTCTCTTACAGCTCAGAATAGCATTACCGCCAAAGCCGGCACCGATAAAACTAAAATCTTATTGGGCGAGCAGATAAAACTTACGCTGGAGGCTACTTTTCCCGCCAATGAAGTATTTAATTTTTTTGCGGTAGATACCTTTCCGAATTTTGAAATAATTGAAGCTAAAAAAATTGATACCGTCAGCGACGAAGGTGTAATTGTTTTAAAACAAGAAATTATAATTACAAGTTTTGATTCGGGGCATTGGGTTATTCCGGCATTTGTTTTAAATGATAAACTGCAAACAGATACCATACCGGTTGATGTGGGTTATACGCCAAACTTTGATCCCAAACAAAAATACCATGATATAAAAGATATTGTGGAACCCGCACCCGAAGAAAAGAAGAAACCTTGGTGGTTTTGGTATGCTGTAGCGGCGGGCGGTGCATTCATTGCATTAATCATTTACCTGCTTACCCGAAAAAAGAAGAAACCTGTTATGCAACAGGCGCCTGTTATAGATCTGAATGCGTACAGTGATGCGTTGAAGAAATTAGAAGTATTAAAAAAAGAAAATCCTTCGGCGAAAATATTTCATACACAACTGACCGATATTTTCAGGGTATATGTGCAAAAAAGAAAAGGTTTGCAATCCATGCAAAAAACTACCGATGATTTGATAGTACAACTGAAATCGTTGAACATGGATAAAGACCGGTACAATGAATTGGCGCAGGCTTTGCGATTGACTGATTTTGTAAAGTTCGCCAAGTATGAACCTGGAGCGAAGGATACCGAAACGGTGTTTACGGTAATTAAAAACGCTATTATGCAAATAGAAAAGAGCTGATAAGCTCAAATTGTTTTTATGGTATACGATTGGCTGAAAAATATTGACTTTACTTATAAACCGGCATTTGCGCTTTTTGCTTTGCTGCCGGTTATGATTTGGTGGTATATAGCAAGAAGCAATAAAGCACAATCCTCAGTTACAGTTTCTTCTTCGCATGCATTTACCGTTTCATCACGAAAAGTTTTTTTCCGTCACATGCCTTTTATACTAAGACTGCTTGCGCTAAGTTGTTTAATACTTGCAATGGCACGTCCGCAAAAACACAGCGATGAAAAGAATACAAAGGGAGAGGGTATCGACATTGTAATTAGCATGGATGTAAGTGGTAGTATGCTTGAACCGGATTTTGAACCTAATCGACTGGAAGTTTCTAAAGAAATGGCCGCTGATTTTGTACGCAGCCGGCCGGTTGACAGAATTGGCCTGGTTATTTTTTCCGGCGAAAGCTATACGCAATGCCCTGTAACATCAGACAAAAATACATTGCTTACACAAATAGATGCGCTCCGCAGCGGTATGCTGCTGGATGGTACATTGATAGGCGAAGGCTTGGCGACAGCTGTAGACAGGCTGAGTAAAAGCAGCTCTAAAAGCAAAGTAATTATTTTATTGACCGATGGAAAAGAGGAAGCCCCCAAGACAAGATTAATAGATCCGTTAACGGCTTTGGAAATAGCCAAGCAACAAAATGTAAGAGTATACACCATTGGTATGAGCGCCGTAAACTCCAAGCAGGTTAATGATGCGATAAATCAAAAAAGAAAAATACAAAGGGATATTTTCCTGGACGAGGTATTACTGCAACGCATTGCCACACAAACGGGGGGTAAATATTTTCGTGCTACCGATAAGAACGGGTTGAAAAATATTTACAGCCAAATAGATCAATTGGAAAAATCGAAAATAGAAATACAGGCACAACGCCGCCACGAAGAATTATTTCTGCCATTTATATTGGGAGCACTTGCTTTTTTATTTTTCGAAATTTGGCTGCGGTTTACCGTCTTTAAAAAATTTCCTTAAAACGATTTACTCCTTGCTGCATTCTAAGATCACCCGGAATAATTTTAATTCATTTACTTTCGTGTACGCAGCATTACAATGAAAGCAACAGTATATAAATCAACAGGGTCTTGGTACACCGTAAAGGATGAAGCGGGCCGGCAATTTAATGCCCGTATGAAAGGTTTATTTAAAATTGATGATGAAATTACCAGTACCAATCCCATTGCCGTAGGCGATGAAGTAGAAATAGAAACGGAGAATGAATTGGAAAGCTCCGTTACCATTACTAAAATTTTTGACCGGCATAATTATATCAATCGTCTGTCGCCGCGAAATAAACACCGGCATCATATCGTCGCTTCCAATATTGATCAATCACTTTTGATGGCTACTTTAAAGGAACCCAGAACTTCACAAGGCTTTATCGACCGGTTTTTAGTGGCATGCGAAATGTATCACGTGCCGGCCATTATTGTTTTTAATAAAGCCGATTTGTACAAAGAAAAAGAGTTGCAAAAATTTGAAGAATGGAAACAGATGTACGAAGCGGTGGGGTATAAAATTATCCTGATGAGCGTGGTAAAAAATATTGGTGTGGAAGAAGTACATCAAACATTAAAAGATAAAATCACGCTGTTGAGCGGTCACAGCGGTGTAGGTAAATCAACTTTTATTAATGCCATTTTTCCCGAGAAAGAATTAAAGACACAGGTTATAAGCGGGTGGAGCGGCAAAGGGCAACACACTACCACCTTTGCAGAAATGTATGATCTGGCCTTTGGCGGAAAAATTATTGATACACCCGGTATGCGTGAATTTGGTTTGGTAGATATTTCCAAACAGGAGCTTTCGCATTATTTTCCCGAAATGCGCAGCAGGCTGAACGGATGCCAATTTAATAATTGCCTGCATATAAATGAACCCGGCTGCGCCGTTAAGCAGGCCGTAGCAGATAAAGAAATTTCAGAAGACAGGTATGTAAGCTATTATAATATTTTAGAAAGTATAGAAGAGGGGAAATTCAGGTAGAAAAAGCGTTTCGGTGAATAATCACAATTATAAACTCTGTCGCAATCAAACAACAGATTTTTTTTGGATTACAGACTTTTGGAAAGGCACTACGCCACATTCTTCCTCAAATCTGCATTGTTCAACTTTACTTCCAGTGCATTGGCCAGTTCTACTACTGCTTTATTATCTTTCACCGGCGCATTGCGTGTATTGGACGGGAAAATAGAAATGCCCGTATAAATATTGTAATGCAGCGTAAGTGAATGTCCGTGAAAGTTGAAGGCCCAGTCAATAGTGTCGAAGTCATCTTCTTTATCAAGAAATTTTACATTGAGTTGGTCGCTCAAAATATCAGCAACCTGGTAAAAGCGCTTCAGACCGCCATCATCATCAATAACGGCTTCGGTACAGCCAAGCGAGGTTCGTAGGGTCAGACTCATAACAAAAGGGTTTAAGGTACAGACAATGGTGGGGCTCGTTTTGTTGCATGCCCTATGTTAACTTCTAAATTTTTTTGCTTTTCTTGCTTGTTTGGCTGCTTTCGGGTCTTCGTTTACCAATTTTGCCGCATCTATATTCTTGCCGTTGGTGGGGCAACCGTGCTTGGGCTTAAACACACTGTTCCATACACGGCACGATGAAATCATCATCAACAAACTCATGGCTATTACTGCAAAACGAATGGTTTTCATAATTAACTATTTAATTCCAAAACGAATTTACTAACAAATAATTGCTTGCGCCAACGTAAAACTACGAATCAGCCTGTCGGGTCGATAATCGGTACTGAGTAGCGGTTTTAAGGTTGTTTTACCTCCCTGAACCAGTCGGCATAACCCACATAATTATTGGCAATGCGGTCTATCTCGCCGCTTATTTTTTCTTCTCCGATATCTTTTACTTTTTTGGCGGGTACACCGGCATAAATGCTGCCCGGTTCGCAAACTGTATTTTCCAGTACCACGGCGCCGGCGGCTATAATGGTATTACTGTGTACCACGGCATTGTCCATTATGATAGCGCCCATACCAATCAATACGTTGTCGTGTACCGTACAGCCGTGTACAATAGCGTTATGACCGATGGAAACATTATTGCCGATGGTAGTACCGTATTTTTGGTAGGTACAATGAATACAGGCGCCGTCCTGTACATTTACTTTGTTACCCATTTTTATAAAATTTACGTCGCCGCGTACTACGGCGTTGAACCACACGCTGCAATCATCACCCATCACTACATCACCCACAATGGTAGCATTGGGTGCAATAAAACAATTGTCGCCCATCTGCGGAAATTTATCTTTTACAGGAAGTATTAAAGGCATAGAGCAATTTATATTTTAAAAGCGGGCATTGGTTTGGTAACAGGCGACTGTGACTGACCTGGGGTATTGTGCAGCAGTGGCGACGCTCCATTTATCTTTTTGTTCTTTGTTCAGCATTATTCGCACCTGCATATCGGTTCAAATGCAAAGCAAATTATGAAAATATATGCAACTGTGTTTTGTACAAGTATGTTATAAAGTTGATTTTTTGTTATTAGTGTTTCTGTTTCATTCGAACTTCGGCAATAACAGATCGTTATTCTTCATCCTTTAACGGTCCGCCATTTAGAGGCAGAAAATAAAATTATTTATTTGCAATTAGTTGTTCCTTGAGGGACTGAAACTCTATTAAAATTGAATCAACATTGGGATTTTCGCATTCAATTATCAAGCTCATATAATCTGTATCAAGTTTGACACCGTTTTCATCTGTTATGATGATTTGTTCATCATACTTTTTAAAAGAAGTTTTTGTCTCAGATAAATCATACCAAGCATCAAAACAAATTGACCGTTTGGACTTTTTCCCGTCACCGTCATCGCAATAAAAAATCAATACTTTATCAATACCTTTTTCTTCAAAAAACTCATTTATCACTACCAAGATTGTATTCCTTACTCTAAAATCAAGAGGTTCTCTTTTTTCTTCGTTAGGAGCTAATTTGGTGAAACCATAGAAATAACCGTATTAATAAAGTTGTGTATCACTACTAAGTGTTTCAAAATATTCCGGAATCGGATAAAAATAAACACGATACTCTGTTCCGCTATTTGTTTGGAAATATGCTGCAGTAATCTCTTCTTCTTCCTGAAATAAATAAGAATAAAATTCAGTTAACTTACGAATCATTTTGCAGAATTGGAATCAAATTTTACCTTTAAAGAAGACAACTTGCTTCCGGGTTGGGCAAAGTGCTTTTGTATTTGAGCTTTTCTGCCTTTTATGACCTTTAAAAGCTCAATTGCCTTTTTATTAGTGGGCGATATGACTATCTTTTCTTTCATGCCGAATGCAAATGTAAACATAAGTGTGAACATATTTACGATAAAAAGTAAAAACCCGGCTTATATTTTACAAAAGATTTACACTGACTTACTGTAAATCAATTGCTAATAAAGAATTTATAATGGATATTGAAATAAAAAAGACCGGATAACAAAAGTCACTGTTCAAACTCCCGAATAAAAATATCAACTATAACTTCTTCTTAAATGCGATGCAAGGCTTATGACGTGACGTTATTTTCGATTTTCCGGGAGGGTGCAGCAAGTGATAAAAAAATGACCGGTCGCAATAAGCCCGTCTAATCAATAGTTTTCCTAATTAAATTTGTTAAAACATTTTCAATCGAGCTGCCGTCGCCATAGGCGAATGTGCAGGCTCCCTCACTTGCAACAATAAAACCGGATGAAAGACCCGGTCAGCGTCTTTCGTTATTTACAGGAACATTGTAATCACCTAATTTTACAACTCAAGCATCGGCATGAACCAACGTCAACTTTTTTTACAACATATAGCGCAAACCTCCGAGGCGCCTTTGGCATTGGAAATTGTAAAAGCTGATTGTGCTTCGTTGTATGATGCGAACGGGAAAGAATATATTGATTTGATTGGCGGTATAAGTGTTGCCAATATCGGTCATCGCCATCCCAAAGTACTTGCAGCGATACAAAAACAATTGGATGCTTACCTGCACATTATGGTATATGGCGAGTTTGTTGAAAGCCCGCAGGTACAGTATGCAAAATTGCTAACAGATCATTTACCTGCTTCGCTTAACTCGGTTTTTTTTACCAACTCAGGCAGCGAGGCTACAGAAGGCGCTATGAAATTGGCCAAGCGGGTAACAGGTCGTACACAAATTGTTTCCTTTAAAAATTCTTATCACGGCAGTACGCAAGGGGCGTTGAGCGTAATGGGCGATGAATATTGGCGCAATGCCTTTCGTCCTTTGTTGCCGGGCGTGCTGCATTTAGAGTATAATTCATCCGAATCATTTAATTTTATTACTGAGCAAACAGCTTGTGTAATAGCAGAAACCGTGCAGGCCGAAGCGGGCATAAAAGCGCCTTCTAAAGAATGGATACAGGCATTGCAAAAAAAATGTAATGACACGGGGACGCTTTTTATTTTGGATGAAATACAAGCCGGTTTCGGAAGAACAGGTAAGTTATGGGGCTTTCAGCATTTTGATATTGTACCCGATGTTTTATTATTGGGTAAGGCATTGGGCGGTGGTATGCCGTTGGGTGCTTTTATTGCCGATAAGAAATTGATGGATACTTTTTCGATCAACCCTGTATTGGGACATATAACTACATTCGGCGGGCACCCGGTTTGCTGCGCGGCGGGAATGGCTGCTATGCAGGCCCTGTTGGAAGAAGGATGGATGGATACCGTGAAAGAAAAAGAAGAATTATTTAAATCGCTTTTGACACACGCAAAAATCAAAGCCGTACGTTCATACGGGTTGTGGATGGCTGTAGAGTTTGATAGTTTTGAAACCAATAAAAAAATTATTGACGCTTGTATAACTGCCGGTGTGTTGACGGATTGGTTTTTATTTGCATCCGATTGTTTACGCATTTCGCCGCCGCTGATTATAAGTGAAGAGCAGATAAAAAAAGCCGGCAAAATAATTTTAAAAGCTATTACCGGTATTAATTGATATTACTCACTCTTCCACTTCCACAATCATTTCTATTTCAACTGCAATGTTAGCAGGTAAAGAACACATGCCTACCGCCGATCTTGCATGCTTTCCTTTTTCACCAAATACTTCTACCATAAATTCTGAAAAACCGTTAATCACTTTAGGATGATCTTTGAAATCGGGCTCGCAATTTACCATGCCCAATACTTTTACAATTCGTTTTACTTTATCCAAACTGCCAAGCTCTGTTTTTAATACAGCTAATTGTTGTATCGCGGTTAGTTTGGCTGCTTCGCGGCCCTGCTCAAGCGTAATATCTTTTCCCACCTTGCCGGTAATATTGGTGCCGTCACTTTTCATCGGTCCTTTGCCCGAAAGAAATAGCAGGTTACCAACTTTGACAGCGTTTACATAAGCGGCTACCGGCGCGGATGCGGGAGGAAGCGTAATTCCCATTGCTTTTAATTTCTCTTCTGCGATTTGTGCTTGCATAAAATAAAAAGTTGTTACAAATATTGCTGAAAGAAAATATTTTTTCATTGTAAAAAGTTTTACATCAATTTAAACAATCCTGCTGCCAGTAAAGCCCCGATTACCGGCCCTGCTACAGGTATCCAGCTATAGCTCCAGTCGCTGTCGCGTTTATTTTTTATAGGTAAAATAAAATGCGCAATGCGCGGGACCTAAATCCCTCGCAGGATTTATAGCATAGCCTGTGGGACCACCCAATGATAAACCAATACCAAGCACTAATAGGGCTACCGGCAGTGCATCAATCGTTACGAATGTGGCAGGTTGCGACATAGCTAATGCGCCGAATGTTAATACAAACGTGCCGATGATTTCCGTAATAAGATTATAACCTGTATTACGAATAGCCGGCGAATTACAAAAAACAGCCATCTTTAGATCCTTATCTTCCGTTTCATCAAAATGTTGTTTGTAAGCAAGCCATACAACAGCCGCTCCGGCAATAGCGCCGCCGAACTGTGCTGCTATATATGTAAGTACCAAAGAAGAATCAAAATCGCCAAATACAGACAAAGCAATTGTTATGGCCGGGTTCAGGTGGCCGCTGCCGCCCAATTTGGCAGATGCGTATACACCCAGGAAAACAGCTATGGCCCAACCAAAAGTAATAACGATCCATCCGCTGTTTTGTCCTTTTGTTTTGCTCAACAATACATTTGCTACTACGCCGCCGCCTAATACAATCAGTAACATAGTGCCGGTAAACTCACCCGTAAATGGACCCATAAATGCAGTTTTTTAAATTGAAATAATACAGAAAGATAATTATTTCAACTAAATGGAAAGGCAATTATGATTTTTCTTTTGTGTAAAATATAAAAAAGCCCCTTGTGGAAACAAGAGGCTTTAAACGATTGCCTGCCCGAATACTTCATTCAGGCGGGCTTGCTAAATGAGAAAGGTTAATGATTGGTTATTACGCCATAATATTTTAAAAAGCATAAACGGCTGCTACCAGGAAACTTGTAAATGATTTTTTTGCCGCACCTGATTTGTCCGCAAAAATACTTTCACTTGCATTATCAAGCCGCAGCTCGGGAATAATTAAGAATGAATTAATCTTAAAGTTGGCTGATACCGTAGTGGCGAAAATATTTCCTCCCTTGGGAGCAAAGGCAAACATTTTCAATTGGTTTTTATCGTTGAAATATTCACCCCTTAGCGTAAAGCCAAGCCAGCTTTTCGGATCTGCATTAAGGTATACGGCGCCGCCCGCCCAGCTTTTGCCCGAAATATTTTTACTTCCGTCCCAGGATTTACCGCTGTTCACTGTGCCGTTAATACCTGCACTGAATTTGTCGCTCAACTTCGCAGTAGCTACTATATCAAATTGATTGGTAATTGAGGAATCGGGGTTTTTACCGCCAACATAATTGAAATAAATTTTTACATCTTCATTCGGCGCTACACTGTACTGGGCAATGAGAAATTTTTTATTGATACGTCCGTCAGGCACTATGCGGTAATCGGTAGCATTGGATATACCTGCCATAAAGCCATGCTTGCCTTTAGTGATATCAGCTTTCAATCCGGTATGGGTAAACGGGCCGTTTGTAAACATATAAGACATACTGTAGTTCCTGTTCAGTTGCGGGTCTACCAATTCATAACCAACATGCGTAGCCCATGAGCCTGCGGTAAACTTTATCCAGTCTGCCGGTGCATAGGTTACATAAAGTTGCTTTACAGCTGCGCCAATGCCGTTATCATTGTAGGCAAACTCTGCGGCTCTTGTTCCAAAACCAAGATCGGCTACTACGCCTACCTTTCCGCCTTGGTGCTCGGCTTTAATACCGGCCATGCCCAATGAGAAGGCATTTTGGCTATTGGTAAAACTGGTGAGGTTATTGGCCTTTGTTTTGGCAAAATCGTAGCGGTAATACACATCTGCCGAACCGGATATTTTAAGCACCGGGACTTTTTCTTCTTCAGCGGCTTCTTTTTCAGGTTTTGCAGCGGTTTCTACAGCTACGGCTGCTTCTTGTGCATAAGTAAAAACAGACAGGAGCGTGGCAGTACATGCCACCAAAATTTTTTGTAACATTGCAGAACATTTTAAGTGTTAATGAAAAGGGTATGGCGGTACTTACTCTTGCCGGAGTAATTGCAATTAAGCTGTACCTTTTTCTATTTATTTTAATCAGTTGTTATTTCTTCTTTCAAAATGCCGTTGTTGTGTACCAACAAAGTGCCTTGCGAATATTTCTCGTCGTGCTGCGAAGCATCCAATCCCAACTCTTCATCTTCGGAACTTACACGTAAGGGAAGAACCAAATTGATGAATTTGAATATAACGAAGGATACAACGAAGCTGTAAGAAACTACAATGGCCAATGCTTTTAATTGGGTAAAAAAGAAAGCAGCGCCTCCGTAAAATAATCCGTCGGCGCCGGCGCCGTTTACTGCTTTGGTTGCAAACACACCCGTCAATACCATACCTACCATACCGCCAATACCATGACAGGGAAATACATCCAACGTATCATCCAACTTTGATTTTTGTTTGTAATAAACAGCTACATTGGAAATGATAGCAGCTAATACTCCTATAAAAATACTTTGCGGAATACCTACAAAACCTGCAGCGGGTGTAATGGCCACCAAGCCAACTACCGCACCGATACAAAAGCCCAATACAGAAGGTTTTTTGCCGCGCAATACATCAAAAAACATCCAGCTTAAACCGGCAGCGGCGGCAGCCGTATTGGTAGTAGCGAATGCAGATACAGCTAAAGAATTGGCGCCTAATGCGGAACCTGCATTGAAACCAAACCAACCGAACCAAAGCAAACCGGTACCTATTAATACATAAGGAATATTAGCGGGTGGAATTTCTTTATGCTCAATATGCGATTGTCTGCGTTTTAATACTAATGCACCGGCTAATGCAGCGCAACCCGCAGATATATGTACAACGGTACCACCTGCAAAGTCTAAGGCGCCCATTTTAAAAAGAAAACCTTCGGGATGCCATGTCCAATGTGCGATAGGGGCGTATACCAACAAACTAAAGAGAACGATAAATATAACGTAGCCGGTAAATTTTATACGCTCTGCCACAGCGCCAACTACAAGGCCGGGTGTAATGATGGCGAACATTAACTGAAATAAAGCAAATAAGGTAAGCGGAATAGAGGGGGCGAGACTCCAGGGAGCGCCGGAGTTTACACCTTTAAAAAATAAGTGTGTCAGCGGGTTACCGATAAAGCCATTCACAGACTCTCCGAAAGCGAGACTGTAGCCTACCGTTACCCAAAGAATACTTACTATACCGGTGGCCACCATGCTTTTAATCATGGTAGAGATTACATTCTTGCGATGAACCATACCTCCATAAAAAAAAGCAAGGCCGGGCGTCATTAAAAAAACCAATGCCGTAGCAACAATTATCCAGGCAATATCAGCAGGGCTGTATTTACTCGTATCGGCAAAGTCTGCTAAGGGTTTTACAAAAAGAGCAATGACGGCAATTGCTACTAAAGCAATAAACGGAATTACTTGCTTAAATGATAGCTTCTTCATACAGGGGAATTTTTAAATATTAAGAAAAAAAATAAACTATTTTAATTATTCAAAAATACAGGATTGATATCTATAATTTAAATTATAAAAAACATATTATTTAAAATAATATGAATGAGTGTTCGTTTTGTACCTCTATTTCATTGGCTATCTACTTTTTAATTTAATTGGATAAAGATTATGCATGGATAAAGAATTATTTTTTTGCAACTTAATAGTATTTATTAGCCATCTAAGTATTGAAAAAGGCTTTATAATCTCCCCGGGTATACCTATTTATAATCGCAAAATTTTTTAAGTCTAATCGCATAGGGTAAATTTTCATTTTCTGCAAGACGGTTACTAAATCAAAACATTGCGGTGACAAAAAGAATTTTTTAAACTATAATTTTGTTCAATGAAATCTGCAGAGTTAAATATCGACATTAAACATTTTTTTGAAATACCGCTGGTAAAGGAGTGTAATTTTTCGAAGTATGAGATGGAGAAACTCGCTGATTGCGTGGTTAGTGAGCGACTTTGTAAAAAGATGAAAATTTTAGTACCCGGCGAGGAGGACAATAAATTTCGTTTTGTACACAAAGGGCTTGTTCGCCAGTATTATGTTTTTAAAGAGAAAGAAATAAACGTACAATTTTCCGACGTCAATGATATTGTTGTCGCCTTTGCATCATATATGGGTCATCAACCATCCGATTATTTTATTGAAGCGTTGGAGCCTGCTGAATTATTTACTATTACAAGAGAGAATATGGACTATTTAATGTCGCAGGGTCCAAATTTTATAAGCTTCGGGAAAAAAATATCAGCTTCGCTTTGCAACGAAAAATCCTTACGCGAAAGAGAATTATTGAATTATGGCGCATTGGGACGTTTGCAAAATTTTATGGATACCAAGACCGATTTATTTTTACGTCTTCCGCAAATATATATCGCCTCTTATCTTAATATTCAGCCCGAAACATTCAGCGCTTTAAAAAAGAAAATAGTATACTGATTTCGATAAAAAATTTTTCTGTTTGATTAAGACTGCTTAAGAAAATAATTAATACAGGACACCTGCCGCAATAACCGGCAAATAAACATACGTTTTATATAGGTCGGATAAAGCTCCGCATACCTTTTTTATGAGTACCATTTCTATTTTAATTACCGATGATAGCAAGTTCTTCCGGAGCATTTGGAGCCGGCTGCTTAAAAGCGATAAACGTTTTAGCGTAGTAAAAGAATGTGAGAACGGCGGAGAGGCCGTGAGCAAACCAAACAGCACAAACCTGATATTGTACTGATGGATATTGAAATGCCGCTGATGAACGGATTCGCGGCTACTTCACTTATACAAAAAGCGGTTCCCGAAAGTCGTGTTATCGGTTTTTCATCGCATAACGTATTAAGATATGCAGCCATGATGGTAAATAGGGTGTACGGGGCTACCTGCCAAAAAATTCTTCCCGCGAAGAATTGATAGAAGCGATAGTGCAGGTAGACAGCGGTAAGATTTACCTCGGAAAAAAGTAGTAACAGCAGGCGTTTTATAACCGGCTCATAAAAAAAGAGGTTGTCAACAAAGAACAACCTCTCTCCCAAAATAAAGTACTTTGTATTTACGCTACCATCACATTGGTATCTTTTGTTTCCAGCAGCGATGTGCCGTTGTTTAAAAACTCATCTGCTTTCCTCGCACATTCTCTTCCCTCGCTGATGGCCCATACAACTAAGCTTTGACCTCGGCGCATATCACCCGCTGTAAATATTTTAGCAATGTTGGTTTGATAATCTTTTTCCGATGCACGTACATTACCTCTTTCATCCAATTCTACTTCCAATTGTTTTAATAACCCTTCATGCTGCGGATGCACAAAGCCCATGGCCAGTAAGGCCAGTTCACACGGAATTTCTTTTTCACTGCCCGGTACTTCTATAAATTGCGCAGGTCTGCCGTCTGCAATTTTCCATTCAAGCTCTACCATTTTCAATGCTTTTAAATTGCCGGCAGCATCGCCTATAAATTCTTTGGTAGCAATGGCCCATTTTCTGTCGGCGCCTTCTTCGTGCGAAGAAGTTACTTTTAACGTCATGGGATAAGAAGGCCAGGGCATAAATTCATTTCTTTCATGGGGCGGTTTGGGCAACAGTTCAAATTGCGTTACAGATACCGCACCATGACGATTGGAAGTACCCACGCAATCGCTGCCGGTATCGCCGCCGCCAATTACTACTACGTTTTTATTATTGGCAAAAATATCTTCGTGATGCATATTGCTTTCTACTGCTCCCTCTACCCGGGAGAGGGTAGGCGTGAGGTTACTTACTCTTTTATTTTGTTGTTTTAAAAAATCCATAGCGAAGTGTACGCCTTTTAATTCGCGGCCCGGTATTTTTAAATCCCGTGGTACTGTACTGCCGCCGGCTAATACTATTGCATTGTATTCTCTCAGCAAATCATTAATACTGATATTTACACCCACATTGGCATTGCATTTAAAAATCACTCCTTCTTCTTTCATTAAATCAATTCTTCTCTCCACCACCCATTTTTCCAATTTAAAATCAGGTATACCGTAACGCAGCAAACCGCCGGGCATATCGTCTCTTTCAAAAACAGCTACTGTATGCCCCGCATAATTTAACTGCGCTGCCGCCGCAAGTCCCGCCGGGCCGCTGCCCACTACAGCAATTTTTTTACCTGTTCTTACATTTGGTTTGCGGGGTTTTACAAATCCTTTGTCAAATGCTATTTCAATAATATGCTTTTCTATTTCCTCGATAGCGATGGCCGGTTGATTGATACCCAGCACACATGCGGTTTCGCAGGGAGCCGGGCAAATACGACCGGTAAACTCCGGAAAGTTATTTGTTGATGTGAGTATATCGTACGCCTCTTTCCATTGATTGTTATATACCGCATCGTTGAATTCAGGTATTACATTTCCCAACGGGCAACCATGATGGCAAAAAGGTACGCCGCAATCCATGCAGCGACCGCTTTGTTTATTTAATTGCTCATCACTGTAGCGGTTTACAAATTCGTTGTAATCCTTCACTCTTTCTTCCACCGGTCTTTTAGATGGAAGTTCTCTTGTAAATTCTAAAAATCCTGTTGTCTTACCCATATGCTTATTTAAAAAATAAAAAGTAAAAAAAGTATCTTCTAATTTTTGACTTTTACTTTTTGACTTTTTGTTTGTAATACTTTCTTATAATCCGTTGGAAATACTTTTACAAAATGCCGCAATTGGTTCTCAAAATCATCCAATACAAATTTTGCAACAGTGCTTGCCGTATATGCATAATGCTGTTCAATCATTGTTTGCAATTCTTTCGCATCCTCTTCATTCACGGGATCAAGATCAACCATTTCTTTATTACAGTTGGATGCAAAATTATTTTTTACATCATATACATAAGCGATACCGCCGCTCATACCGGCGGCAAAATTTCTTCCTGTATCGCCAAGAATAACTACACGTCCGCCGGTCATGTATTCGCAGCCGTGGTCGCCGATACTTTCTACCACTACATTAGCACCCGAATTGCGTACCGCAAACCGTTCGCCTGCTTTACCTCTTATGTAGGCATTACCGGCGGTAGCTCCGTAAAATGCTACGTTGCCGATGATGCTGTTGTCTTCCGGGACATAAGTAGCATTCTTCGGCGGATAGATAATCAATTTGGCACCGCTCAATCCTTTGCCAAAATAATCATTGGCATCACCTTCCAGTTCCAATGTAATACCGTTTGTATTGAACGCACCGAAACTTTGACCGGCCGTACCGGTAAAATTAAAATTGATGGTATCCTCCGGTAATCCTTCCGCTTTATATTTTTTTGTTATTTCATTTGATAAGATTGTTCCGATTGTACGATCAGTATTTTTTATATTAAATGAAGCCTGTACTCTTTCTCTTTTCTCAATAGCCGGTTTCGCTGCTTCCAGTAATTTCCAATCCAATACTTCACTCATGCCGTGATCCTGCTCTTCTGTATTATACAATGCCGTGTAAGACGATGAAGGTTCTTTGTACAAGATGGGTGTTAAATCAATTTTGCTGAATTTCCAATGATTGATATTTTCCCTTACTGTTAAATTATCAACCCGGCCAATCATTTCATTTACGGTTCTGTAACCTAACTCCGCCATTATTTCTCTTAGCTCCTGTACAATGAATTTGAAAAAGTTGACTACATGATCGGGATTGCCGGTAAATCTTTTTCTTAATTGAGGGTCCTGTGTGGCTACACCTACCGGGCAAGTATTCATATGACACTTACGCATCATGATACATCCTTCTACAATTAACGCGGCTGTCGCAACGCCCCATTCTTCGGCGCCCAATAAAGCGGCAATGGCAATATCACGACCGGTTTTCATTTGCCCGTCGGCTTGTACGACTACGCGGCTGCGCAATTTATTTTTTACCAATGTTTGATGTGTTTCCGCCAACCCGAGTTCCCACGGTAAACCTGCATGTTTGATAGAACTTACCGGTGATGCACCCGTACCGCCATCGTGACCTGATATTAAAATAACATCGGCCTTTGCTTTGGTAACACCGGCGGCAATAGTTCCTACGCCGGCTTTACTTACCAGCTTTACATTTATTCTTGCCGAGCGATTCGCATTTTTTAAATCAAATATTAATTGCGCCAAATCTTCTATCGAATAAATGTCGTGATGCGGCGGCGGTGAAATTAATCCTACACCCGGTGTCGCATGACGAACTCTTCCTATCCAATCATCTACTTTATGCCCCGGCAGTTGGCCGCCTTCGCCGGGTTTGGCGCCCTGCGCCATTTTTATTTGTAATTCATCCGCTTCGGTTAAATACAAACTTGTAACACCAAAACGTGCAGAGGCAACTTGTTTGATGGAACTGCGCATGCTGTCGCCATTCGGTAAAGTATTGTAACGCACTTCATCCTCACCGCCTTCACCGGTATTACTTTTACCGCCCAATCGATTCATGGCGATGGCTAATGTTGTATGCGCTTCCCAACTGATAGACCCGAATGACATAGCGCCGGTAGCAAAACGTTTGTAAATGGTTGAAGCAGGTTCTACTTCGTCAATGCTAATAGAAGAATTGACGGGGGAGAATTGAAACATGCTGCGCAGCGTACATGCCTTTTCACTTTGATCGTTTACTAATTTCGAATATTTTTTAAACGTAGTGTAATCATTCATCTTGGTGGAATGCTGCAGTAAGTGTATGGTTTGCGGATTGAACAAATGAAATTCGCCTTTGCGTTTCCATTGATAAATACCCCCAACCGGCAACCTGTCAACCGGGATATCTTTTTTACTAAAAGCAAAATAATGTTTGGCCAATGCTTCTTTCGCAATTTCATCCAGGCCGATTCCTTCAATACGTGATGTAGCGCCGGTAAAATATTTATCAACTACTTCTTTATTCAAGCCCAGTATCTCCATTATTTGCGCACCCTGGTAGGATTGCAACGTAGAGATACCCATTTTCGAAAATACTTTCAGCAGACCGTCATTCACTGCTTTAATATAATTTTTACGCAGTTGTTCCCACACGGTTTCAGTTTGCAGTGAGCCGTTCGCTTTCATATTGCGAATAGTGGCCATTGCCAAATAAGGATTGACAGCCGTAGCGCCGAAAGCAATTAAGCTGGCGAAGTGATGCACTTCCCATACATCACCGGCTTCTACCACAATACCTACCTGTCCGCGTAAACCTTTTCTTATTAAATGATGATGCACCGCGGCTGTTGCTAACAATGACGGAATAGAAGCATGGTCACTGTCGACAGCTCTGTCGCAAAGAATCAATACTTCAAAACCATCATGTACGGCATCCTCTGCATAGCGGCACAACCGGTCCAAACCTTTTTGTAATGAACCCGGTTTGCCGTCGGCTCTGAAATAAGTTTGCAATGTTTTTGCCTGGAAAATACCGGTATCAATACTTCTTATTTTTTCTAACTCTTTACTGGTGAGTACCGGGTGTTTTAATGCTACGGTATGACAATGCGAAGGTTCTTCATCCAATAAGTTTCCATTGTTACCTACGAATGCAGCCAAGCTCATTACCATACGTTCGCGAATAGGATCGATAGGAGGATTGGTAACCTGCGCAAATAATTGCTTGAAGTAAGAGCTTAAATGCTGCGGCTGATCGCTCAATATAGCCAATGGTATATCGGTACCCATCGAACCGATCGGTTCTTTACCATCCAGCGCCATGGGTTTTAAAATGGTTTCAATATCCTCTGTACTGTAACCAAATACTTTATGGTATTTTAAAATAGATGCATCGGACAGATGCGAGAACGTAACTCTCGGTTCATCCAATTCTTCTAATCTTATTTTATATTGATTCAGCCAATCGCCATAAGGTTTTTGCGAGCAGATGGTTTGTTTCAATTCATCATCACTGATGATTCGGCCCTGTTCCATATCTACTACAAACATTTTGCCCGGCTGTAATCTTCCTTTTTCTTTTATCATTGCAGGATCAACGGGCAGTACACCGGTTTCAGAAGCCATGATAACTCTGTCATCGTGTGTAACGCAATAACGGGAAGGACGTAAACCGTTCCTGTCCAAGGTAGCGCCGATTATTTTTCCGTCGGTAAAAGAAATAGATGCCGGTCCGTCCCAAGGCTCCATCATCGAAGCATGAAATTCATAGAACGCTTTTTTTACCGGGTCCATTTGTTCGTTGCCGTCCCATGCTTCGGGAATCAACATCATCATTACATGCGGTAAGCTGCGGCCTGTCATGGTCAGCAATTCTATCATATTATCCAAACAAGCTGAATCGGATTGATTACTCGTAATGATAGGCAATAGCATTTCCATTTCTTCTTTGGAAAAATACGGAGATGTAAAACCATGCTCGCCGGTTTTTAACCAGTTTAAATTTCCCTGTAGTGTATTGATCTCACCATTGTGTGCAATAAAACGAAAGGGTTGCGCCAGTTTCCAACTGGGAAATGTATTGGTAGCAAAACGTGAGTGTACCAAACCAAATGCACTGACTACCCTTTTATTACTAAGATCAGGAAAATAACTGCGCACCTGGTTGCTTGTCAGCTGACCTTTATAAACCACCGTTTTGTAACTGAGCGATGCGATATAAAAACCTATTTCATCTTTTTTTACCGTGCTGTTGATGGTATGCGCGGCATAATTACGAAGTATAAAAAGTTTACGTTCAAAATCATCGGCGTTTTTAATATTATCGGGGCAGGCGATAAATACCTGTTCCATTTCAGGCTCTACACTTAATGCAGTCGGTCCGATGTCTTCGGGATTTACCGGTACTTTGCGATAGCATAAAATTTCCAAGCCTAATTTTTCGGCACTGCGGTTAAAACTTGCTCGGCACTCTTCACGCAAACGAATTTCTTTGGGAAAGAAAATGACACCCACCCCATATTTACCAAATGCCGGTAAATGCACACCGAGTTTAATACATTCATCAAAGAAAAATTCATGCGGCGTTTGAAACATGATACCGGCGCCGTCACCTGTATTGTTTTCGCAACCGCAAGCACCGCGGTGTTCCATATTTTCCAATACGGTTAACGCATCGGAAATATGCTGATGCGATTTAGAGCCTTTGATATTGGCAACAAAACCAATCCCGCAGGCGTCGTGTTCGAAGGAGGGGTCGTATAAGCCGGCGGCCCTGCCCCCATCCCCTAAAGTGGAGTAATTCGACATTTCTATTTTTTCTTGTTCACTCATTTTTACCAAGTAATTTATTTATGAATCAAACTTTTCAAATAAGATAGCCCTGTGCACCTCATCCTTTTATGACCTTCGCTCGTAACCTTCGTGCCTCAGTTACTCCGCAGGAGAAGGACGGCACTGAATCTCTTTATTATGCTATTAACTCTACCATTTCATCTATTGAATTTCATTTATCATCATTCAGTTATTTATCAGTTACTTCGATAAGCAGGCTTTGTGCCTTGCCATCCTCCCCTTCAGGGGAAGTTAGAGGGGGCTGCTTTTTACACCAAGTACCCAAACACATTATCATTCTTACTCAATTCAGTATAATTAATATTATATTTATTCATGTTCTTCAGCAACGTATCATAATCTTCCCTGCTTTTTAATTCAATACCAACTAAAGCGGGCCCCGTTTCTTTATTGTGTTTTTGCATGTATTCAAATCTTGTTATATCATCATGCTCGCCCAATACATGGTTTACAAATTCCTTCAATGCACCCGGGCGTTGTGCGAAACGTATAAGAAAATAATGTTTCAGCCCTTCGTATTGTAAACTGCGTTCTTTTATTTCCTGCATGCGATCAATATCATTATTGCCGCCGCCAATAATGCAAACGATATTTTTTCCTTTTATCACATCTGCATAATCATCTAAACCTGCAATGCTTAATGCGCCGGCCGGTTCCGCCACTATAGCATCTTCAGAATATAATTTTAGTATGGTAGAACAAATTTTTCCTTCTGCAACAAGATGCATATCATCCAGCACTTCTTTACAAATAGAAAAAGTAACATCGCCTACTCTTTTTACCGCAGCGCCGTCTACAAAACTGTCGATGCTCTCTAATTTTACCGGGTGACCTGCTTTCAGAGCTTCAAACATAGAAGGAGCGCCTTCAGGTTCAAGACCAATGATTTTTGTTTTGGGACAATAGGTTTTAAAATAAGATCCTACTCCTGCACTTAAGCCGCCGCCGCCTACAGGAACAAATAAAAAATCGACATCGGATTGTTCTTCTAAGATTTCAACTCCTACCGTTCCCTGTCCTTCAATGATTTTGATATCATCAAATGGCGGAATGAAAGTCATAGCGTTTTCTTCGGTGTATTTTTTGGCTGCAACGGCACAATCATCAAACGTATCTCCCGCTAATTTTACTTCAATAAATTTTTCGCCAAACATTTTTGTCTGACTTATTTTTTGATTGGGTGTAATGACCGGCATAAACACTACGCCGTGTACTCCCAATTTTTTACAACTGTATGCGAAACCCTGCGCATGGTTGCCGGCACTGGCACATACAACGCCTTTTTGCAATTGATCGGCCGGTAAGCTGCTCATCATATTATACGCACCGCGTAATTTGTAACTGCGGACTATTTGTAAATCTTCCCGCTTCAGATAAACATTGCATTGGTATCTTTTAGAAAGATTGCGGTTTAACTGCAACGGCGTTTTCGTTACAACTTTCTTCAGACGTAACGATGCTCCGGCAAAATCTAATGACGCCCCCCCGCCCCTAAAGGGGGGCTTCGAAGTCTCTAACAAATCGTCATTTTTTTTAAACATGTGCGGGGTATTAATTTCTTTAGTACTTATTTTACTTAGGCCAATTCTAATTCCTTTACTTTCTTTTTTTCTTCTTTTGTAGCTGTAGTAATTGATTTCATTTCCGTCATTGCGGCACGTAATACGGCTCCTGCTTTTTCTACCGGGTGATTGCGAATGATTTTATTCGCTTCAATAATAGCACGATTATCAACGCCGGCATCTTTGCCTGCATTAAAATTAGTGCCGATTACATCTTTATCAATATTTTTCATAAATGGCGCAAGCAGCGGTTTGGCTGCATGGTCAAACAAATAGCAACCGTACTCCGCCGTATCGGAAATAACACGATTCATCTCGTATAATTTTTTGCGGGCGATGGTATTGGCGATCAACGGTGTTTCATGCAATGATTCGTAATAAGCCGATTCTTCTTTAATGCCGGCTTCCACCATTGTTTCAAAAGCTAATTCTACACCTGCACGTACAAAGGCCACCATCAATAATGCATTATCAAAATATTCCTGCTCCGCAATTTTTGCATCTGTCGGTGCTGTTTTTTCGAAAGCTGTTTCGCCGGTCGCTTTGCGCCATGTCAATAAATTTTTATCATCATTGGCCCAATCAGCCATCATGGTAGAGGAGAAGACACCGCTCATAATATCGTCTTGGTGTTTTTGAAACAACGGCCGTAAAATATTTTTTAATTCGGTTGATAATTCATAAGCTTTCAATTTTGCCGGATTCGATAAACGATCCATCATGGCCGTCACGCCGCCGTGCTTCAATGCTTCGGTAATTACTTCCCATCCGTATTGAATTAATTTTGCCGCGTAATTTTTATCAATACTTTTCTCTATCATTTTATCAAAGCATAAAATAGAACCTGTTTGCAACACGCCGCACAAAATAGTTTGCTCACCCATGAGGTCCGATTTTACTTCGGCTACAAATGATGAACGCAACACACCGGCCCTGTGGCCGCCTGTTGCAACTGCATATGCTTTTGCCTGCGCCAAACCTTTTCCTTCAGGATCATTCTCCGGGTGTACGGCAATCAACGTAGGCACACCAAATCCTCTTTTATATTCTTCTCTTACTTCGGTGCCGGGACATTTTGGAGCTACCATTATCACTGTTAAATCTTTTCTTATCTGCATGCCTTCTTCCACAATATTAAACCCGTGAGAATAGGAAAGCGTGGCTCCTTTCTTCATCAGCGGCATTACTGCATTCACTACAGATGTATGTTGTTTATCGGGTGTTAAGTTCAATACCAAATCAGCTGAAGGGATTAATTCTTCATATGTACCCACTTCAAATCCATTTTCCGTAGCGCTTTTCCATGATTGACGTTTACTTTCTATCGCTTCTTTGCGTAAGGCGTATGCAATATCCAAACCCGAGTCACGCATATTGAGTCCCTGGTTGAGGCCTTGCGCACCGCAACCTACAATTACAATCTTTTTTCCTTTCAGTGCATTTACGCCGTCGGCGAATTCGCTGCGGTTCATAAATTCACAAACACCTAATTGTCTCAGTTGCTCTCTCAATGATAATGAGTTAAAATAGTTTGCCATTGTTTAAGTTTTACCCCCATCTCCGCCGATTGGCGGAGTGTTATGGAGAATTTTTAAATTTTATTTTTTATACTGAACCACGGAGGCACGGCGTCACTGAGTGTTCACGGTGTTACTCCGTGTCCTTGTGTCTCTGTGGTTTAAATCACATACTAAACACTTTTTCGTTTTCATTCAAAAATTCATTTTCTATCACTTCTTCGCCCGGTTCGTCTTTTTCAAATTCTTTAAGCCGGGCATGAAAGCCTTCGCTGTCTTTAATGATGGCTACTCTGGCACTGCGAACAAATTCAATAATGCCATAAGGTTCCAATGCTTTTATTAAACCGTCTGTTTCTTCACGATGGCCTGTTGTTTCAAAAACAGTGTAATCCTTTCTTATTACTACCGCTCTTGCACCAAACTGACGTAACAGTCTTTCTACTTTTACTTTTTCAGCAATAGCATCGGTACTTACTTTATACAAAGCCAATTCCTGCCAAATGATTTCTTCTTCTGTATTGTAATAGGCTTTCAACACCTCTACCTGTTTTTCAATTTGCCTGCAAAGCTTACGCACCACTTCTTCCGTTTCATTAATAACAATGGTAAAGCGGTGTACACTTTCCACTTCAGTAGGCGATGTGTTTAAACTGTCGATATTAATTTTTCTTTTTGAAAAAATAATTGCAATCCGGTTGAGCAAACCCACTTGATTTTCGGTATAAACTGTTATGGTATATTCTTGTTTACCCGAATGCCCCCCCGCTCCGCCGATCGGCGGAGAGCTTTGAGCAGTATTATTATTTTTAGAATTACTCATAATTTATTTTTTAAAGTTGAGAACACGTGATATATAAGTTTAAAACAGAATCACCCTGCGAAATATTCGCTTCTCCAGGGTTCTCAGTGCTGAGAGAAGCAAAATAAAGAACTAAATTCCCCCGCTGCTAAAATTGGGGAATAGCAAATCAGTTTTGTGCTTCGCAAATGCTCAATAGCATTAATGCTGTATAAGTGTGCCCCGATGCAGCACACAAATCTTACTCGGGGTCTTCGACGACGCAACGATGTTTAATAGCAGTAATGCTGCTAAGTACACAATTAATCAACTAACAACTTTAAAGAACTTAACTATTTAAAAATATCTTCTACCTAAGTTCCCCCTTCAGGGGGACAGGGGGCCTATATCTCTTCCTTACTCAACACACACTCCGCTACGCCTCTTCCCTGCGGTACCATCGGGAATACATTGTTCTCTTTACCTACCATTACTTCCAGCAAATAACTTTGCGGATGCTCAATCATTTTCTTTAATGCTTTTTTTAGTTCTTCACGTTTCGAAATTTTTTGCCCCTCAATACCGTAACCTTTCGCTACCATTACAAAATCAGGACTTTGAATATCTACAAACGAATATCTTTTTTCATGAAACAACTGTTGCCATTGACGTACCATTCCCAAGAACTGATTATTGAGAATTAAAATTTTTACATTGGGCTTGAACTGCATGATGGTGCCAAGCTCCTGCAATGTCATCTGAAAACCGCCGTCGCCGATGATGGCTATTACCGTACGATTGGGGTCACCGTAAGCAGCGCCGATAGCGGCGGGTAAAGCATAACCCATAGTACCCAATCCGCCGCTGGTGATATTGCTTTTTGTTTGATTCATTTTTGCATAACGGCAAGCCACCATCTGGTGCTGACCTACATCCGTTACAATAATTGCATCGCCATTCGTTAATTCATTTACTGCAGCTATTACTTCACCCATAGATAATATTTCGTCGGCAGGATTCATCTCCGGTTGAATGCATAGTTTTTCTTCTTTGGCCATACACTCGGTAAACTTTTGCAACCACTGCGGATAAACTTTTGTTTCTATCAATTCGGTAAGCATGGGTAAAGTTTCTTTACAATCGCCCCATACCGGCACGGTTGCTTTTACATTTTTATCAATCTCCGCGGGGTCAATATCCAAATGAATAACTTTTGCCTGCTTTGCATATTTATCTAATCGCCCTGTAACACGATCATCGAAACGCATACCGACTGCGATCAATACATCACATTCGTTGGTTAATAAATTAGGTCCGTAATTGCCGTGCATGCCCAACATGCCAACCGCCAAAGGATGATTGGTAGGAATGGCACTCATACCCATGATGGTCCATGCAGAAGGAATGCCCGCTTTCTCAATAAATTTTTTAAATTCTTTTTCTGCTTTACCGAGTATAACGCCTTGTCCGAAAATTACAAAGGGTCTTTCCGCTTCATTAATAAGCTTCGCTGCTTCTTCAATATATTCTTTGCGTACTATCGGTTTGGGGCGGTAACTTCTTATGTGTTCACATTTTTTATAACCGGGGTAATCAAATTTTTGAAGTTGCGCATTTTTAGTAATGTCAATCAGCACAGGACCGGGTCTTCCGCTACCGGCAATATAAAATGCTTTGGCCAATACACCGGGAATTTCCGTAGCATCAGTTACCTGGTAATTCCATTTGGTAACAGGTGTCGTAATATTTATTACATCGGTTTCCTGGAAAGCATCAGTACCGAGCAAGTGAGCGAATACTTGTCCCGTGATACAAACCATCGGTGTTGAATCAATCATTGCATCAGCCAAGCCGGTAACAAGATTAGTAGCACCGGGGCCACTGGTCGCAAACACGACACCTGTACGTCCGCTTGCTCTTGCATAACCCTGTGCTGCATGTGTAGCGCCTTGCTCGTGACGAACTAAAATATGTTGGAGCTTATCGTTGTAATCATACAACGCATCATAGATAGGCATGATAGCGCCGCCGGGATAACCGAAAATCGTTGTAACATTTTCTGCTATCAATGCTTCGAGTACAGCAACCGAACCTGAAACCCCCTCCGTCCCCTGAAGGGGGGACTTGGGAACACCCGAAGTTTGTTTCGAAGTTTCTTTTGCTTCGATTTTCTTTTTTTCTAATGTTGTTGCACTACTCATAAAAATATTTTTATATTATATTAACCATTTCGGAAAGTTGGCCTTGTGCTTTGCCAAGCCCTTCCTTTGAAGGGGTTTGGGAGGCTGGTTCATCTGTTACACATCCCTCACTTGCATCCTTTACACACATTGCATATTTATATAAAACACCTCTTGTGACTTTTAATCCCGGTTGTTTCCAATTCTTTTTTCTCTCCGCAATTACTTCATCCGTTACCAATAAGGATATTGTATTCTTTGATACATCAATTTCAATTACATCATCGTCCTCCACAAAAGCAATCAGCCCGCCATCAAATGCTTCGGGTGTAATATGGCCTACTACAAAACCATGCGTACCGCCGCTAAACCTTCCGTCGGTTATCAATGCTACATTTTTTCCGAGCCCTGCACCAATGATAGCCGAAGTAGGTTTCAACATTTCCGGCATACCCGGAGCGCCTTTGGGTCCTTCGTTTTTTATTACTACTACGTCGCCGGATTTTACAATTCCGTTTTGTATACCGGCAATTAATTTTTGTTCGCCGTCAAACACACGGGCGGGTCCTGTAAATTTTTCTCCTTCCTTTCCGCTGATTTTTGCTACACTTCCCTTAGCAGCCAAATTGCCGTACAATATTTGCAGGTGACCTGTTTTTTTAATCGGCGTTTCTAACGGAAGAATAATTTTTTGTTTATCAAAATTTAAATCAGGAACTGCTGCTAAATTCTCCGCAACGGTTTTACCGGTTACAGTTAAACAATCGCCGTGCAACAAACCTTTTCTCAATAAATATTTCATTACAGACGGTATACCGCCGTGTATATGCAAATCCTGCATTAAGTATTTTCCGCTTGGTTTAAAATCGGCCAGTACAGGAACTCTGTCGCTGATGGATTGAAAATCATCTTGGGTTAAATCTACATTCACACTTTTTGCCATGGCAATTAAGTGTAACACGGCGTTGGTGCTTCCTCCAAGAATCATAATGACGGTAATGGCATTTTCAAATGCTTTACGTGTCATGATATCGGATGGCTTAATATCTTTTTCCAATAAATTTCGAATGGCTTTACCTGCATCAAGGCATTCTTTTTTCTTCTCTTCACTCAAAGCGGGGTTGGAAGAAGAAAAAGGTAAACTCATTCCCAACGCTTCAATGGCACTTGCCATGGTATTGGCCGTGTACATACCGCCGCAAGCGCCGGCGCCGGGGCAGGAATGTTTGATTATTTCTTTAAAATCATTTTCATCTATTTGTCCTGCAATTTTTTTACCCAATGCTTCAAATGCAGAAATAATATTTAAGTCCTCGCCTTTGTAATGACCTGCAGCAATAGTACCGCCGTACAACATAATAGCGGGACGATTTAACCTGCCCATGGCCATAATACTACCGGGCATATTTTTATCGCAGCCCGGAATGGCGATCAATCCGTCATAATAAAATCCGCCCATTACACTTTCAATACTGTCGGCAATTAAATCGCGACTTACCAGACTGTAACGCATACCGTCCGTACCGTTACTTATGCCATCACTGATACCGATGGTATTAAAAATAAGTCCTACCAAATCATTATCCCATACACCTTGCTTTACAATCTTTGCCAAATCATTCAGGTGCATATTACAAGTGTTGCCGTCGTAACCCATGCTGCAAATGCCAACCTGCGGTTTTTTAAAATCATCATCCGTTAAACCAATGCCGTACAGCATGGCCTGCGCAGCAGGTTGTGTAACATCCTGTGTTAATACTTTGGAGTATTTATTTAAAGCCCTCTTACCCCCATCCCCTAAAGGGGGGTTCTGATGCTGACTTGCTATTTTTTTACTTTCACTCATTAAGAATTTTTTTCAACAATTAAAACCACGGATAAATACACAGTGTAAGGTGTTACACCAAAGCTTTGTGCTTCTCCGTGTCCTCGTGTCTCTGTGGTTCAAATAAATTTTCGATTACAAGATTTTTATATGCTGTTTGAATTTTTTTCGAAATCGTTTCATTCCATGATTTTGTAAACTTTACATCATCCAAACTTTCCCAGCCGATTATTTCCGCTGCCGTACCGCAATAAAAAGCGGCATCAGCTTTTTTCAATTCTTCCGTTGTAAATAATTTTTCTTCGACAGGTATATTTAGTTCATCGCATATTTCCAATACAGTAGCTCTTGTAATGCCGGGTAAAATATTTCCCAATGACGGTGTAAATAATTTCCCGTCTTTTTCATAAAATATATTAGCACCCGGTCCTTCTGCTACAAAATCATGCATGTCATTCAGCAGCGCTTCATCGTATCCTTTCGCTTTTGCCTCCTGGCTGGCCAAAATAGAATTTACATAATGCCCCGCAGCTTTGGCATGTATCTTAAATCCTTTCGGGTTGGGGCGTTGAAAAGAACTTGTCATTACACGTATCAGTTTATCGCCCAGAAACGGCGCCATTTCCCATGCTTCTATTACAACAAATGATTTTTCATTTGTTGTAAAACTCATATTGGCGGGCGCATACACTACGGGGCGTATATAAGCATCCTGTAAATTATTTCTCTTCAATACTTCATACGCAGCATCAATTAATTCGGCTGCTGTCCATGTGTACGGCATATTCAATGCTTCGGCCGATTTTTTTAATCTTTCAAAATGTTCAACCTCCTTGAAGATTTTTGTTTCGCCGATTATTGTTTTATACGAGCGAATGCCTTCAAACACACTATAGCCATAGTGCAGGCTTTGGCTGTAGAAATCCATTTTGGCCTCCGCAGCTTTTACAAATTCTCCGTTTAAATAGATTACCGTATCGTTATTATAATATGTCATGATGCTCCATCCCAAAGGGGAGTTTTTTTTATTCAATTTATTATCGTTTTTAAACCTCTTCCTAAGCCCCTCCTCGGGAGGGGTTGGGGGAGGCCGCCTATATTATCGTCGACTTCCTCAATTCTATATTTTCTTTATTCACTTTTCCTGAAATATTTTTTTCTATATAATCCACTATCAACTCGCCAACAGTAGTTGTAAAATAAAAATTTGCGGGGTCGATGTCTTTTGTCACAAATTTATTTTCGATAGTCCACTCTACGCCTTTCCTTACTAAATCAGCTTCTTCATTTAAATTAAAATGCTCCAGCATCATGGCGGCGGATAAAACGGATCCCAAAGGATTGGCAATATCTTTGCCGGCTGCCTGCGGGTACGAACCGTGAATGGGTTCGAACAAAGCTGATTTATTTCCTACCGATGCGGAAGGCAATAAACCCAATGAGCCGCTGATAACGGAAGCTTCATCGCTGATAATATCACCAAACATATTTTCGGTAAGTATAATATCAAACTGTTTGGGGTTAAGAATAATTTGCATGGCCGCATTATCTACAAATAAAAAATCAACGGCTACATCAGGATATTGCGATGCAATTTCTTTTACCACTTTTCTCCAGAGTCTTGATGTTTCCAGTACGTTGGCTTTATCTACCAGTGTTAATTTTTTTCGGCGTTGCTGTGCGGCTTTAAATGCAAGGTGCGCAATGCGTTCAATTTCTTCGGTAGTATAAGTGCATTCGTCTATGGCCGACAAACCATCTTCTGACAATTCTTTTTTGCCAAAATAAATACCACCGGTCAGTTCGCGAAAGATGACAAAATCAACGCCTTCAATATTTTTTGTTTTTAACGGTGATAAATGATGCAACGAAGCGTAAGTAGTAACCGGGCGAATATTTGCATACAGTTGCAATGCTTTTCTCAATCCAAGCAGGCCTTGTTCGGGTCTTACTTTTGCTGCCGGGTCATTATCATATTTAGGATGACCGATAGCGCCGAAAAGAATAGCATCACTGTCCAGGCAGATATCAATTGTTTCACCCGGAAGCGGCGTACCTGTTTTATCAATAGCGTCCGCGCCAAGTAAGCAATACTTATAATTAAATGAGTGACCGAATTGTTCTGCGACGGCATCCAGTACTCTTACTGCCTGTTTGGTTACTTCAGGGCCAATTCCATCGCCTTCTATTACTGCAATGTTATACGTCATGCCGGTGCGGGCAATTTCATTGTTTGTAAGATTATTATTTTCTTTACTTGTATTCATTTCAATTATTACTTTTTGTTTTAGGGTATAACCGGATTTTTATTTCAGCGATTGCTGTTTTCGAATTCTTCTATTTCAGTTTTAAGATTCAGCAAATAATCTATATCATCATAGCCGTTCAGCATACATTCTTTTTTATAAGGGTTTATTTCAAAAGTTTCGGCCCCCTCTAAATCTCCTCCTGAGGAGGAGATTTTTGAAGAACCTGCTATTTTGATGGTTTGTTTTTCCAGATCAATTATCAATTCGGTTTCAGCATCTTGTTGAAATATTTTTTGTAAAAAATTATCTGAAACCGTTACCGGTAATAAGCCGTTATTCAGCGCATTGTTTTTAAAAATGTCAGCGAAGAAACTGCTTACTACCGCTTTAAAGCCATAGTCGGCAATGGCCCATGCCGCATGTTCTCTTGATGAACCGCAACCAAAATTTTTACCGGCTACTAATATTTCCCCTTTGTATTGCGGTTGATTCAAAACAAAATTGGTTTTAGATTTTGTTTCGTCGTCATTTTCATATCGCCAATCGCGAAATAAATTTTTACCAAAACCATCCCTTGTAGTCGCTTTTAAAAAACGAGCGGGAATGATTTGGTCAGTGTCAACATTTTCTTCGTTGAGCGGTACAAATCGACTTACCAGTGTTTTAAATGATTGACCCATTTAATAATTATTAATTAATAATGATTAATTATTGCCTGCTAACATCTCTCTCACATCCGTTACATACCCCGTTATAGCCGCCGCTGCCGCAGTTAATGGACTCGCCAATAATGTTCTTGCGCCGGCACCCTGTCTTCCTTCAAAATTTCTGTTGCTGGTACTGATACAATATTTGCCGGCGGGAATTTTATCTTCATTCATTCCAAGGCAAGCGCTGCATCCGGGCTGGCGTAATTGAAATCCCGCTTCTGTAAAAATTTTATCAATACCTTCTTCAATCGCCTGTTGCTCTACCTGTTTACTGCCGGGCACTATCCATACTTCTACATCAGCAGCTTTCTTTTTTCCTTTTACAAAAGAGGCTACCATTCTTAAATCTTCTATGCGGCTGTTGGTACAACTGCCTATAAAAACATAATCTATTTTTTGTCCTTTGATGGCCGCGCCGGCTTGCAGACCCATATATTGCATGGCTTTTGCAAAAGATGATTTTTCGTTTTCATTCATCATCCGGTCCGACGGAATCGTTTCATTGATACCGATACCCATGCCGGGGTTGGTTCCGTAAGTTATCATCGGTGTTATATCAACAGCATCAAAAGAAATTTCTTTATCAAATACCGCATCTGCGTCTGAAAATAATTGTTTCCAGTTAGCAACGGCCTTATCAAAATCTTCAGGCGCAAATGTTCTGTTTTTGATATATGCAAAAGTTGTCTCATCCGGCGCTATCAATCCGCAACGGGCGCCCATTTCTATACTCATATTGCAAATCGTCATTCGGGCTTCCATACTTAAATTGCGAATGGCCGAACCGGCAAACTCTACCGCATGGCCGGTAGCGCCGCTTGCAGAAATTTTTGAAAGGATATACAGCACAATATCTTTTGATACAACTCCTTTATTTAATTCTCCTTCTACATTTATGCGCATCAGTTTGGGTTTGGTATGCAATAAGCATTGCGTTGCAAAAACCATTTCTACTTCGCTGGTGCCAATACCAAAAGCGATGCTGCCAAATGCACCGTGTGTACTTGTATGGCTGTCGCCGCATACAATGGTCATACCGGGTTGGGTAATGCCCAGCTCGGGACCTATTACATGCACGATGCCCTGGTACTTATGTCCCAAACCGTACAACTCGATATTATGCGCCGAGCAATTTTTTATCAGTGCTTCCACCTGCAGTCTTGATAGTTCTTCTTTTATAGGTAAATGCTGATTCAATGTGGGTACATTGTGATCAGCCGTAGCAACGGTCTGTCGGGGGCGAAAAACTTTTAAACCTCTTTTTTCAATACCGGCAAATGCTTGCGGGCTGGTTACTTCATGAATAAAATGTTTATCGATATATAAAACGGAAGGTCCGCCATCAATGGTTTTGATGATGTGCTTATTCCAGATTTTTTCAAATAATGTGATACCCATTAATTCAATTATATTTTTGAAAATTTACTACCCGGTCATTCAGTCTCAAAAAAAAGATAGTGTTTTAAAAAAAGCATGGCGTAGAAACGCCACGCATACCAAAACTATCAGCTCATGAGAAAAAATTATTATCAGTTTAATGATGCGGCCTGTGCATGAAATTGTTTTGCCATAGTTGTCAAATCATCATCACTCACTTCTTTTTGTTTGTCGGCCAGTTTTAAAAAACTATCATACAATATATCGACTTCATTCCTGTCGAATTGAAAACCTAATTTGTGAAAACGATAAGCCAATGCGCTGCGCCCGCTTCTTGCCGTCAATACTATTTTCGAACTGTCGGCGCCCACTTCTTCAGGATTAATAATTTCGTAAGTCAGGGAGTCTTTTAAAAATCCATCTTGATGAATACCTGATGAATGTGAAAACGCATTGGAGCCTACGATGGCTTTGTTGGGTTGTACCGGCGTACGCATGGTTTCGGCTACCAAGCGACTCAGCGGATTCAGCAATTGACTGTTGATGCCGGTATAAAACCCAAGTTCCTTGTGTTGTTTAATAACCATTACTACTTCTTCCAATGATGTATTGCCCGCTCTTTCGCCCAAACCGTTAATGGTACATTCTATTTGTCTCGCACCGTTTATTATTCCTGCAATAGAGTTGGCTGTGGCCAATCCCAAATCATTATGACAATGACAGGAAATAACAGCCTTGTCTATATTGGGTACATTATTAACTAAGTAAGCAATTTTTTCGCCGTATTGATGCGGCAGGCAATAGCCTGTAGTATCAGGAATGTTTACAGTGGTGGCGCCGGCTTTTATAACCGCTTCTACTACTCTTGCTAAATATTCATTACCTGTTCTGCCGGCATCTTCGGCATAAAACTCTACATCATCAACAAAATTTTTGGCCCACTTTACCGCCTGTACGGCACGTTGTAAAATTTCTTCTTCGGTTGAATTAAATTTTGCTTTTATGTGTAATGCAGAAGTGCCGATGCCGGTATGTATTCGCGGACGTTTGGCATGTTTCAATGCTTCGGCGGCTACTTCAATATCTTTTTGTACCGCACGGGTAAGACCGCATACCGCGGCGTTTTTTATCATTTTCGAAATTTCGGATACACTTTCAAAATCGCCGGGACTTGAAACCGGGAAACCGGCTTCTATAATATCCGCGCCTAATTCTTCCAATTGCAAAGCCAGCTCCACTTTTTCAGTAGTTACTAATTTGCAACCGGGCACCTGCTCACCATCGCGGAGTGTGGTATCGAAAATGAAAATTTTGTTATCAGCCATAAGTTATTTTTTGGATAAGTTGAATTTAAATAGATATTGGAATGATGACCTTACAGGCTTATTTTTGATTTGCTGTTTTATAAAGGACAATTTAGTAATCTTTACTGCCCGGTTCTGTACCTAAATAGCTTTGAATTACGACATCTAATTACAGCATAATAACCTGAAAACCGCTACTGTAAAGGATTTTGATAAATTTTAAATACGATGCCCGGCCTGCAAAACGATAACCTTTTTTTATTGATAAAGTCGCTTACCAAAGTGGAGAAGCGGCACTTCAGGTTGTATACATCACGGAACCGGAGCAGCAAAGACAACAAGTTTATCAAATTGTTTGATGTTTTGGATGCAATGAATGAATACAATGAAGAAGCGATTCTGAAAAAAGAAAAAACTATCAAACGTTCGCAATTGCCAAATTTGAAAGCGCATTTGTACGGCGAGCTGTTGGTTTCACTTCGTTTGTTGCACAGCTCAAAAAATTTAGATATTCAAATACGGGAGCAAATAGACTTCGCGAAAATTTTATATAACCGCGGGTTGGTAATGCAAAGCCTGAAAATATTAGATAAAGTAAAAACGCAGGCGAAGCATAACAGTCATTATATTTTAACATTGGAGATACTGCAGTTTGAAAAAGATATTGAAGCAAGGCATATAACCCGGAGCTTGAAGGGAAGAGCCGGCAGCCTGATTGAAGAAACTGATTTCAGTATTGCCCGTATCAACGAAGTAACGCATTTATCAAATATCGCTTTGCGTATGTACGGGCTTTATTTGGAAACAGGGCATGTAAAGGACGAAAAGCAAAGCAACGAAATTGAAAAAATATTTAAAAATAATATTGAAGGTATTAACGAAAGACAGATAAGTTTTTTTGGAAAAGCCTACCTGCACCAATGTTACTGCTGGTATTATATTATACAACTCGATTTTACAAAATACTACCGGCATGCGGAAAAATGGGTAAAGCTGTTTGATGAACACCCTGAAGCTAAAAAGGAAGACCCGTATCTTTTTCTGAAAGCGGTACATAATTTATTAAATGCATTGTTTATTATAGGCAGGCACGAAAAAATGAACGAAGAACTGCACAAGCTGGAGAAATTTTATGAGCAGGCCTCTCACAATAATGAAAATTTAAAAATTCAAACCTTTGTTTATTTATATACCGCTAAATTAAATAAGTATTTCCTGGAGGGCCGTTTTAAAGAAGGAGTGAGGATTGTACCGGAGATTGAAAAAAATTTAAAAGCATTCGGTCAATATATAGATACGCACCGGGTGATGGTATTTTATTACAAAATTGCTTCTTTGTATTTCGGCTCCGGCGATAATGATACGTCGATTAAATACCTGAATAAAATTATTAACCTGAAAGTGGGTCACCTGCGAAGCGATATACAATGCTTTGCCAGGTTGCTTCACCTGATTGCACATTACGAATTGGGTAATACCGAAATACTGGAATATCTTATAAAATCCGTTTACCGGTTTTTATCAAAAATGGAAAACCTGGACGCTGTGTTATCAGAAATATTGAATTTTTTACGCCGCTCTTTATCATCGCGGCAGCAGGATGTACGAAAATCTTTTATGCAATTGAAAGATAAACTGGAGCAGGTTGCTAAAAATAAATATGCCCGTCGCTCTTACCAATACTTAGATATAGTGAGCTGGCTGGAAAGTAAAATAGAAGATGTACCCGTACAGGAAGTTATAAGAAAAAAATTTTTGGAAAGAGGGTAGTATTAAGTTGGTTCGAGTTGGCAGAAGCAAAAAGCAGATTGTTCATTATTGATCTTCACCAATTGCTTATTACCAATTGTTGATTGATACGTCATTTTTTTTAACAAAACACCCGTTACCAGTTATTGGCCTGCTCCGCATTAAGCCGCTCTTTTGTATTCTTCGGTTTTTTATATTGCCAATCGGGTTCATATTTTATAAACCACGATATCCATAAACTTCTTGACACCCGCATAAACCACGGTTGCAGCAATATCAGCATAAAGGCGTTTGTAATTACCCAGCTTAAAAATCTTTTGTCGGTAGTAGAAAAACCTATGAATAACCACCACGCTACCAATGTGGCAAGGCTGAAGGCAACGGTAATGGCATAGCTTACATAGGCCGTACCGTAATAAAACCCAACTTCTATCTGTGTATCCTGGCCGCATACGGGACAGTTATCATTCATTTTCAAAATTCCTTTTAAGTTTATATGTAAGGACTTTTGAAAAAGTTTACCTTCCCTGCACCGGGGGCATCGGCATGCTAAGGCCGATGATAAATAACTTCTGCTGATTCTTTTTTCGGGCATTGTTTTATTCGAATAAGTGTACAAAGGTAGCCATCTTAAACCGGTATATTTTATTTTGATAAAGAATCAGTTTGCCGGAGAAGGAAAAATGGTATCGCTGCCGTAAACAAGTTCGCTGAGCGGGTAGGAGAATGTGCCGGCCCGCAGGTAAATAATCGGTAAAAAAGATGAGCAGAAGTATGTGCAAAAAATTAGCCCTGCTTGGAAAAGCCGGGCTATCTAATCAAAAACCATTAACCATTAAACCTTATCCTATGAAAGGCTAAAGATGCAAACAATTTTTTACATTTTTTGCAATGAATATGACTTTGTAAAAAATCTTAATGTATATTAATCGTAATTGACGGGTATTAAGAAATATGCTTAGAGACCGGAGAAAGAATACTATTGCTCCAATACCTTTTCCATTTGCACACTTCTGCTTCCCTTAATTAAATAAAAAACATTTTGATGCTGCTGTTGCACCAGCCATTCTTTTGCCTCCGCTGAATCGGTAAATTGTTTAAACTGGTGATTAAGTTTTAAAAAATCTCCGCCCACCAATACAACATCTTTCCATTGGTATTGTTTTATTAAATCAATAATCAATTGGTGCTCTTGTAAACTTTCTTCGCCCAGTTCGGCCATACCTCCCAGCATCAGTACTTTATTGTCTGCATGCAGCTTCGCAAAATTTTCTATCGCCAATTTCATACTGCTCGGGTTAGCATTATAGGCGTCCAGTATTATTTTATTGGTGCCTTTTTCTACTAATTGAGAGCGGCTGTTGGAAGGCGCATAGCTTTCAATAGCTGATTTTATTTTTTCTCCGGGTATTTTAAAATAAATACCCATGTTTACAGCTGCCAATACGTTGGGGAAATTATAATCGCCAACCAATTGTGTTTTTATCTTTCCCGTTACAACGCCTTTTGTTATTTCTATTTCTAAAAATGGTTCACTTTGTATAATGGCGCCTTCGGTATCCGCATCATGCGTTCCGTATTTTATTATCGATGAGATGCCTTTACTCATTTGCAGTAAATAATCATAATCCTGCATTATAAAGGCGGTTCCGTTATTAGTTCTTAAATAATCAAATAATTCTCCCTTTCCTTTTCTTACGCCTTCTGCGCCGCCAAAGCCTTCCAGGTGGGCTTTGCCGCAGTTAGTTATTAAGCCGTGTGTCGGTAAAGTGTATTTGCAGTAACCTTCTATTTCTTTTTGATGGTTGGCTCCCATTTCTATAACCGCTATTTCAGCATCCGGTTTTACTTTTAAAATGGTAAGCGGAATACCGATATGGTTGTTCAGGTTTCCTTCGGTAGTATACGTTTTGTATTGAGCAGAGAGAACGGCATGTATTAATTCTTTGGTAGTCGTTTTGCCGTTGCTGCCGGTAATGGCTATAAATGGTACATTAAATTGCTGCCGGTGATGTTTGGCTAATGCCTGTAATGTCGATAAAACATCTTCTACTAAAATCATTTTGCCGGTAATTTCCGCCGGGGCGTTCTGTATAAATTCTTTTTCATCAATAATGGAATAAGCCGCGCCTTTTTCAATAGCCTGCAATGCAAATTTATTGCCGTTAAAATTTTCTCCTTTTAGTGCAAAATACAGATCACCCGGTTTAAGTTTTCTTGTATCCGTTTGTACCGAAGGAAATTGTAAATAGATTTTATAAAGTTCAGTAATGCTCATATTGCAAAAATAAGGGAGAGGAACGATAGTCGGCAGTCAATGGGCAATGGGCAATTTGCAATAAGCGATTTGCCGGTGTGCTGTTTGCAATAATTTACTCATAAAAAAAACCGGTTCAATGCAGAACCGGTTTCCAATATCTGAAAAAAATGTATTATCTTTTTTGTCTGCGTGTCTTCCACCAGTTACCTACTTTACGCTTGTTACCTTCGGGGCTACCCATACGGTCCATAGCGCAACGGAAACCAACTGTAGCACTTGATTTATCTTCTTCTAAGAAACGGCGTGTGCCGGGGCTAAGCCAATATGCACGGTCGTTCCAGCTGCCACCTTTAATAACTCTTGACTTATCACTGATCAAAGTAGTGATACCGTAACCATAAGTGCTTTGAGAAAGTGTATCACCGTCTAAATGGTTGATAACATTACCACGCTGATAGTTACGACGGTCTTTACTTTCCGCATCCGTTACATCACGCATTCTTATCCTTCCTGTTCCGCTCGAATCTTTTTCAACTTCACCTGTAGTAGGATCTTTGTAAATTGTTTTGTATTTATTACCACGAAAAGGAGCCACGTCGTTTGCATCCAATGCTGTCAACGGACGATATACGTCTTCTACCCACTCAGTTACATTACCCGCCATATTATATAAGCCGAATGCATTGGGGAAAAACGACTTTACTTCCGCAGTATAAAATGCGCGGTCATTCAAACCGCCGGCTGTACCCGCATTATCACCTGAACCACGCTTAAAGTTGGCTAAGAATTGACCTTGCCAGCTGCCATGACGTGTATCACGCAATCCGTTTACATTACTTGCCCAAGGATATATCTGCTTATTTTGCTGTAATTCTTCACCTCTCTTACCTTCTTTAGTTGAAGGACGGGGGTTTTGTTCAATCAATCCGTAGGCTGCATATTCCCACTCTGCTTCAGAAGGCAGACGGTAATCAGGTTGTACAATACCATCTTCGAAAGTAACCTGTGTACGTGGTGTACCTTGCGCTGTTTTTAACGGATTCTTTTTAGATGTAGAAGTTTTTCCGGGAGGAGGCGTTTCTACACCTAATAAATATGATTTAGTAGTGAAATTATTTTCACCTTGCTGACCTTTTAAATAAGACTTATTGATGTAGCCCTTTTCTACAAGCACACCTTCATTTACACGATCACTTCTCCAAAGACAGTAATCATGCGCTTGTCTCCAGGTAACGCCTACTACGGGGTAGTTGTTGAAACCCGGGTGACGGAAATAATATTCTACATAAGGTTCGTTAGAGCTTAATTCATCTCTCCAAACCAATGTATCGGGGTAAGCCGCGTTAATAATTTTTTGCTGAGCGGGGTCGGTAATATCAAACACCTTGTTCAACCAGTAAAGATATTCACGGTAGTTGAGGTTAGATACTTCGGCTTTGTCCATGTAGAACGAAGGAACTGATTTACGAACGGGAACGTTGTTCCAGTCGCCCATCACGTCCTCATCTGTTTGACCCATGGTAAAGGTACCGCCTTGTACAAAGGCTAAGCCCGGGCCCATAGCCTGCTCTTTAGCTTTAGCGGGAGCAAAACCGCCGTTGTTTTTGTCGTCATAAGCCCAGCCGGTAGCGTCGGACTTTTCTTTCTTTTTACTGAAAAGACCTCCGTTCTTGCAAGAAGCAAGTATGACAACGCAGGATAAAAGGATTGTTAAGTTTTTCACTTTCATAGTTTTTATTTCTTGAACCTATTATTTCGAATAATTTTAACGCCGGTTGAGATATTATTATTGTTTTGGGGCCATTATTTTTTCGCACCGGGAAGCTGCGAAAAACGTTACTTTACGCAATAAATTTTTTACCAAAAACCGCCTTTTAGCTTTAAAAAAAGGATGATTTGCAGATAATTATGAAAAAATACCGGGTACTGATTGCTTTAAATCTTTTTTTCTTTTTGATACCGCCCGCCGCCTCCCTTGGCCAAAGGGTGTATCAACCCAATTCGGTATTGGCCGCCGGCAATTGGTATAAATTTTCGGTAAAAGAAGCGGGTATTTATAAAATCGATATTGCTTTTCTGAACAGCCTGGGCATCGGTACTTCCAACCTTTCTTCAGCCGCTGTAAAAATTTACGGTAATGGCGGCGCCATGCTTCCCGAAAGCGCTAACGGAGCAAAGCCGGATGATTTAACGGAGAATGCAATTGCTGTTATTGACGGGGGCGATGGTGTAATTAACGGCGCTGATTATATACTGCTTTATGCCGCCGGACCCAATGAATGGGTGAAAGACTCGGCCAATAAGCGATTCAATTTTAGAAAAAACTTATACAGCGATAACTCATTTTACTATATAACTATCGGGGCCGGAGGTAAAAGGGTGAGCTCGTCCGTTGTTAATTCACCTGCGAGTTTGGTTATAAATTCATTCAATGAAAGAGTGCATCATGAATTGGATACGGTAAATTTTTTGGGAAGCGGTAAAGAATGGTACGGAGAAGAGTTTGCCAATATACCGGGCCGCACTACGACCCGCGATTTTAATGTAACGATCCCGGGTTTGCAGCTTACGCAACCGGTTACTGTTATTTCTAATTGCATCGCCCGTTCTATTGGCAGCAGCAGCCGGTTCGAAGTAAAAGTTAACGGCCTGCCGGTACAAAGCTTAATGATACCCGGCACCGGCGGCGGGCAGTATGATTTATTTGCACAACAGGTTTTGCTTGTAAGCGGAGCTTCGGTATCGCAAAATAATTTGGTTGTTAATTACACTTATTTACCCGGCAGTTTTAATTCGCAGGGTTGGCTCAATTGGTTTCAGTTACATACCCGCCGAAACCTTTCACTCGGCGGAATAAATCAATTATTATTCAGGGATTGGAACAGCATTGGCAATGTCGCGGGTGAATTTGTAATTACCGATGCTGCTGCGGGTACACAGGTATGGGATGTTACAGATCCGCTGAATCCCGTTGTTATGCAGGGCGGTTTTGCCAATAATGAATTTCGTTTTAAAAATGATTGCAGCCGGCTGAGAGAATACGCGGCGTTTAATGTAAATGGTTTATTGCAGCCGGTGGCCGGTGGCAGAATTCAAAATCAGAATTTGCACAATGCCGCCCGTGCCGATTATTTAATTGTTGTACATCTTCCTTTTTTACAGGAAGCTCAGCGGTTGGCGCAATTTCATTTGCAAAAAAATAATTTGCAAACCGTGGTAGTAACTACGGAGCAGGTGTACAATGAATTTTCATCGGGAACGCCTGACCCGGTGGCCATAAGAGATTTTGTAAAAATGTATTTTGATAAAGCGGCGGGTAATGCAGCTAACCGGCCTGAATATTTATTGCTTTTCGGTGATGCAAGTTTTGATTATAAAGACCGCATTAAGAACAATACCAATTTTGTACCTGCATACGAAAATAATTTTTCGCTGGACCCGCTTGCTACCTATACTTCGGATGATTTTTTTGGCTTTTTAGATGATACGGATGATATAAATAACGGCGCCGCAGTCAATCTTTTGGATATCGGTATCGGGCGAATACCGGCAAAAAATACAGATGAAGCGAAAAATTATATTGATAAAGTAATTGCCTATTATGCCAAAGAAAGTTTTGGCCCCTGGAGAAATAACCAAACTTTTATAGCCGATGATGAAGATTTTAATTTGCATTTACAAGATGCCGAAATAATAACCGGTACCGCCGCTGCTGCCGCGCCGGTTTTTAATTTTCAAAAAATATACTTAGATGCTTACCGGCAGGAAAGCGGTTCCGGCGGCAGCAGCTATCCCGCTGCTAATGAGGCCGTCAATAACCGGGTATTTAACGGCACTTTGATATGGAACTACAACGGGCATGGCGGCAGCGGAAGATTGGCGGAGGAAACCATACTTGACAGGGATATTGTAAATAACTGGAAAAATAAAAATCGGTTGCCGCTTTTCATTACCGCCACCTGCGATTTTGCACCGTATGACCAACCCGGCAATAACTCGCTGGGAGAAAATTTATTGCTGCGACCGGAAACCGGAGCTATAGCTTTAATGACTACCACACGGGTTGTATTCGCATTCAGCAACCGCGTAATGAATAATAATTATTTAAAGCTGGCATTGGAACCGGGTGGTGACGGTAAATACAAAAGCTTGGGTGAAGCAGTAAGAGCTGCTAAAAATTTTACTTATCAAAGTTCCGGCGATATAACCAACAACAGGAAATTTACATTACTGGGCGACCCGGCACTTACATTGGGCTACCCCGTTTTAAAAATACGCACATCAAAGATTAATGGCATTGATGTGGCGGCACGTACAGACACACTCAGTGCTTCGGAAAAAGTAACGATAGAAGGCGAGGTAACGGATAATGCAGGTACACTGCTTGCTGATTTCAACGGAATAGTGTATCCAACTATTTACGATAAAGCCCAAAATGTAAATACACTGGCCAATGATGCGGGTAGTTCGGCGACGGGTTTTTCATCGCAAACCAATATTCTTTTTAAGGGCAAGGCATCGGTGGTTAATGGAAAATTTAAAGCAGACTTTAAAGTACCGAAGGATATAAACTTTCAATTTGGCAATGGGAAAATAAGTTTGTATGCCAATGATGAAACAAAAGATGCCAATGGTTTTTTTACAGGATTTATTATTGGCGGCGCCGGCAACAATGCGGATAATGATAAAGAAGGCCCGCAGATAAAAGCTTTTTTGAATGATGAAAAATTTGTGAATGGCGGAATAACCAATAAAAGTCCCGTCTTAATAGTAAAGCTTTCCGATTCATCGGGCATCAATACGGCGGGAACCGGCATCGGGCACGATATTGTAGCCACATTGGATAATGATAACCGTAATTTTTATGTATTGAATGATTTTTATATCAGTGATTTGGATAATTATCAGCAGGGCACTATCCGGTTTCAATTGCCCGAAACGGCACCGGGGCCGCATACATTAAAAATAAAGGCTTGGGATGTGGTGAATAACTCCGACGAAATGGTGCTTGACTTTACCGTAACCAATGATGAGAAATTAATATTGACTCGGGTATTGAATTATCCCAATCCGTTCACTACCAAAACAACATTTTGGTTTGAGCACAATCGCCCCAATGAAGCATTGAATGTAAAAGTGCAGATATTTACCGTTTCCGGCAGGCTTATAAAAACCCTTCAACAAACAATAAATACAACCGGGAATCGTTCTTGTGAATTGGAGTGGGATGGACGGGATGAATACGGTGATAAAATAGGGAAAGGGGTTTATGTTTACAAGCTATCGGCGGCAACTCCTGACCGAAAAAAACATGAGGTAATTGAAAAATTAGTCGTTTTTTAATTTCTTACCCTGAAAATTCAGTGATCTATCCTTTTAAAAAACGTTTTTTACTAAAATACATTAAACAATTTACTGATGAAATTAACTGCTGTTAAATCAACAATTTGCGGTCTATTACTTTTTGGATCTGTTGCACAAATATCGGCTCAAAATGCTGATGCGATCAATGTAGTTACAACTGCTGTTCCTTTTCTTCGTATTTCGCCCGATGCACGTGCCGGCGGAATGGGCGAAGTAGGTATAGCTACATCTCCCGATGCCAATTCATCTTTTTGGAATATAGGTAAGGTGGCTTTTAATGAATCAAAAGCCGGGGCGGGTATTACTTATACTCCTTGGTTAAAAGATTTGGGTTTAAATGATGTGTACCTTCTTTCAGCAGCGGGTTATGCTAAAATAGATGATCTTTCAGCCATATCAGGCTCTGTACGCTATTTCAGTTTGGGTAATATACAGTTTACCGATAACCTGGGTAATGATCTCAGCACTTTCCGCCCCAGGGAGTTTGGCGTTGATTTTGGTTATTCCCGGAAATTATCAGACAAAGTGGGTGTGGGCGTTGGATTGAAATTCATCAGCTCCAACCTTGCAGGAGGTACATCTGTAAGCGGCAGTACTTACAAAACAGGCACTACCGTTGCCGGTGATCTCGGATTTTATTATAACAGCACCAATGATTTAGGTCAGGGTTGGACATTTGGCGCTACTATGACTAATTTGGGTGGTAAAATAGGCTATACGGATAATGCTACGCAAAGAGATTATATACCCGCCAACTTAGGTTTGGGTACTACTTATACCTCGGTTTTTGATGAGCAAAATAAAGTAAGCTTTGGTTTAGATATAAACAAACTAATGGTGCCTACTCCTCCTGCCGATCCTGCTACGCAAGCACAGATAGATGCTTACCGCAGTAAAGGTGTACTGGGCAGTTGGTTCAGTTCTTTTGGCGATGCACCCGGCGGTTTTGGTGAAGAAATAAAAGAGTTTCAGGCTTCTATTGGCGCCGAGTATACGTACAACAACCAGTTTTCTTTACGAGCCGGTTATTTTAACGAGAGTAAGACGAAAGGAAACCGTAAATACTTTACTATGGGTCTGGGTGTTAAGTACAATGTATTCGGATTGAACTTTGCATACCTGTTACCTTCAGGCAATGGAGTGAATCGCAACCCGTTGTCCAATACGCTTCGCTTCTCATTGATATTTGATTTGAGCGGCGGAGAAACAAAAGAATAAATTGCCAATTTTCAATCGGCAATAAGCAAAGATCAATAATTGCCCGCCTGCTAAATAGTATAAATAATTTTAAAAGCGTTCCATCTCATTTCAAAAAAGGCGGAACGCTTTTTATTTAAGTAAATATAATTTTAAAAATAAGATTTAATCGTATAACCTATTTTTGTTTTAAATAAAAATGTATGTCATACAGAATCGGTTCGGGTGTCGATTTTCATCAACTTACGGAAGGCAGGGATTTATGGTTGGGCGGTGTAAAAATTCCGCATCACAAAGGTGCATTGGGACACAGCGATGCGGATGTGTTGCTGCATGCCGTTTGTGATGCACTGCTGGGCGCATTGGCATTGGGCGATATCGGTTTTCATTTTCCCGATACTTCCGGTGAATATAAAAATATTGACAGTAAAATTTTATTGAAACGTACTATTGATTTAATAACCAAAGAAGGCTATCGTGTGGTAAATATAGACAGTACGTTGTGTCTTGAAGCACCAAAAATAAAACCATATACGGAAGAAATGCAAAAGATTATCGCAGCCATTTGCCGTATTTCTTTACGCGATGTTTCCATAAAAGCGACTACCGCTGAAAAATTAGGATTTATAGGAAGAGAAGAAGGTGTGATGGCTTATGCTACGGCGTTGCTGAATAAAACGACGGAATAAAGCAGCGGGTGTATAATTAAATACATTACTCAAATATCAATAGGCAATAGGCAATAGTAATAAAATAGGTAATAGGTAATAGGTAATAGGTAATAGGTAATAGGTAATAGGTAATAGGTAATAGGTAATAGGTAATAAATAAAACAATGTAAGTTACACACTGCTTTTCATTTCATTAACTTAAATGCAATTTGAAACTGTTGCAAATTTTCAGGCGAGAGTTCGTAATGCATTGCTTTTAAAAGATATGTCAAAAGTTAAAAGTAAACGTCCTTCCCTATCTTTGCCCTCATGCCGTCAGTAGAAATAAAAATTATCAACAACTCATCCAATGCTTTACCTGAATATGCTACGGCCGGTTCATCGGGTATGGATGTAAGGGCATCATTGGAAGCCGCCGTTACCATGAAGCCGCTGGAAAGAGTGTTGATTCCGACAGGGCTTTTTATTGAACTGCCCGCCGGTTATGAAGCACAGATAAGACCCCGTAGCGGGTTGGCGGTAAAGCTGGGCATCACCTGTTTAAACACACCCGGCACCATTGATGCCGACTATCGCGGAGAAATTAAGATAATATTAATCAACCTTTCGCAGGAAGAACAGATCATACAACCGGGCGACCGTATTGCGCAAATGGTTATTCAGCAAATAGAAAAAGCAAACTGGATACAGGTAACGGTATTAAATAATACAGACAGGAGTGCAGGCGGTTTCGGACATACCGGCAAAAATTAATTTATGTACATGAAACAACGGATCATTTTTTTTATACTCACTTTATTGGTAATGGCTTCCTGCCGTCCTACCAAAAAAATTCAAACAGCCATCGCTAAAAAAGACTCCGTAGAAGTGGTAGCCGCCAATGATCCGCTGGCCGATTCAATAAAATTTATACAGGAAACAAAAAAAGCGCTGGCAAAAAACCAAATTGACTATACTACTTTTTCGGCTAAAATAGATGTGGACTACAGGGATGCCGATGATAAAAATTATAACCTGAATGTTTTTGTACGCATGCGAAAGGACAGCATTATTTGGTTAAAAGTAGATGCCATTTTTGGTATAGAAGCCATGCGGGCCATTATTACGAAAGACTCGGTAAGGCTGCTGGATAAACAAAATAAAACGCTTACACTTCGTTCATTGACTTACTTACAGGAAGTAGCCGGTATTCCGTTCGATTTGGAATCGTTGCAGGATTTAATAATCGGCAATCCTGTTTTTTTAGACAGTAATATTGTATCGTATACCAAAACGGGCAATTCCATTTCATTGCTCAGTTACGGCGAATTTTTTAAGCACCTTATTACACTCAGCGACGGCGATAAATTATTGCTGCGAAGTAAATTGGATGATGCGGACCCGCTGCGTAACCGCACCTGCGACCTTACCTACAACGACTACGAGGATAAGCATAAGGTAAACTTTGCCACCAAAAGAAAAATAGTAATTGCCGAAAAATCGAAACTGGATATAAAGATGGATTTTAAACAATACTCGTTTAATGAAATGTTAACATATCCTTTTTCGGTGCCTAAAAATTATAAAAGAAAATAAACCGGATACTTTATTTTGCACCCGGTCGTTATAAAACCGCATTTCTCCGCACCCTGTATTTTATAACAAAACCCGCATAACAGTAACTATGAGAAGAATTGTTATACTATCGTTTTCGCTATTGCTTTTTACCGGCGTCGCTACGGCGCAAGTTCCTGTAGATAAAACAGAACTGGAGAACGAACGCAGGCAATTGCAAAAAGAGATTAAAGAAATAAAAGACATCTACTCCAAAGTAAAAAGCGAAACCAATGTTACATTGGGACAAGCTAACTTATTAAAAAGAAAAATTGAACTGCAGGAAGAGTATGTCAACAGCATCAGCCGCCAATTAAAATATATTGATAATGATTTATACCGCAGCAACCTGGAAGTGTACCGGCTGGAAAGGCAATTGGATACATTGAAACAACAATATGCACGCAGCGTGGTGTATGCTTATAAAAACCGAAGCAGTTACGATTTCCTGAATTTTATTTTTTCTACCGATAACTTTAATGATGCGCTGAAGCGAATTAATTATTTAAAAAATTACAGGGCTTATCGCCAGCAACAAGTAGCTAATATTTTAGAAACCAAGAAGCAGATTGAATTAAAGAAAGATTTATTGCAAAATAAAAGAGCGGATAAGCAAGTGGCCGTAAAAGATCAAGCGGAGCAAATAAGTGAACTGGAGCAGCAGAAAAGAGAAAAAGAAGCGGTGGCCAATAAGCTGAAAGCAAAACAGGGCGATTTAAAAAAGCAATTGGTCTCCAAGCAAAAAAGAGATAAAGACCTGCAACGGCAAATTGCGGCTATTATTCAAAGGGAGATAGATATAGCGAAAAAGAAAGCAAGAGATGAAGAAAAAAGGCTGGCGGAAATAGAAAGAAAAAGAAAAGCGGATGAAGCAAAGAATAATACCGGGGCTGTAGCAATAACGCCTGTTGTAAAAACGCCGCCGGCGAAAACCTCACCTGTTAAAAAAGAAGAAAATTACTTAATTATATCTGATAAAGACAAAGCATTGGATGCCAGTTTTGAAAAGAACAGGGGCAGCTTACCCTGGCCGGTTGATGGGCAGTTTTATATAAGCACGAAATTTGGTCCGTATAAAGATGAAATTTCCGGATTGAACGGAGTAAACCCGGGTATTACTATTTCTACCGCATCGAAGGGAGCATCTGTAAAAGCAGTATTCAACGGCGATGTAACAAGTGTATTTAACTTAGGCGATGGTATGGGAGTAATGATTAAACATGGTCAATATTTTACCGTTTACAGCAATCTTTCTTCCGTATCGGTAAGTAAAGGAGCTTCGGTAAGCAGCGGCCAGACAATTGGTAAAGCAGGTAATGCCGACGACGGCTCAGGAGGTATGATTGAGTTTATGCTGATGAAAGAGAAACAAAATGTAAATCCGCAAAGCTGGTTAAGAAGATAAAATTTTTATGTGGTATATTAAAAGAGGCGGTTTGAAAAAGCCCTCTCTTTTTTTATGTGCTGTGTTTTTAATTCCGGAAAACAATAAGCGCAGAGAAAAAGAGAAAATGAGTTTAGGCAAAGATTAAAAACGCCGCTCCGCGAATTCTCCTTTACTCCTTTTCTCAGCGATGAAAAATAGGAAATTTATAAAAACCGTTCGTAAAGCTTTTCATATATTGGAACAATATTACTGATATCAAATTGCCTGGCATGTTTTTCCGCATTGTGCTTAAACTTGTTTAGCGTGGCATCATTCATTAAAATTTCCAATGCATAGTTGCTCATAGTTTCCACATCACCGATATTACCCATATAACCGGTTTGCCCGGGTATATTTATTTCGGCCAAACCGCCGGCATTGGTAGATACTACAGGAACACCCGCTGCCATAGCTTCAAGCGCCGCCAAACCAAAACTTTCATATTCCGATGTCAGTAAAAACAAATCGGCGATAGCCAGTATATCTTCCATCTGCTCCTGCTTACCTACAAAACGTACTTCTTCAAAAATGCCCAACTCACGACTTAAGTCCTCGGCCGTACTGCGTTCAGGTCCGTCGCCTACAAATAATAACTTGGAAGGAATGGTTTTATTTACTTCATTAAAAATTTTTACTACATCCTGCACTCTTTTTATTTTTCTGAAATTGGATGCGTGCATCAGTATTCTTTCGCCGTTGGGGGCAATTACTTTTTTAAACGCGTCAATGGGTTTGCGTTTAAAGCGATGTACATCTACAAAATTGTAAATGACTTCAATTTCTTTTTCTATTTTAAAAATTTTAAACGTTTCATCACGCAGGTTATTGGATACCGCTGTAATGGCATCACTTTGGTTGATGGAGAAAGCCACAACCGGCGCATAGGTTTTATCGCGGCCTACCAGTGTAATATCGGTACCGTGCAGCGTAGTGATGACAGGAATTTGCTTTCCTTCTTTCTCTAAAATTTTTTTGGCCATATACGCCGCCGATGCATGCGGTATGGCGTAGTGTACATGCAGCAGATCCAGGTTATTATTTTTTATTACATCCACCATGGTGCTTGCCAGAGCGGTTTCGTACGGCGGAAAATCGAACAGCGGGTAAGTAGGTACCTGCACCTCGTGATAAAAAATATTGGGTATAAAACCATTGAGCCTTACGGGCTGCTGGTAGGTAATAAAATGTACCAAATGTCCTTTCTGTGCCAGGGCCTTTCCCAACTCGGTAGCCAATACACCGCTGCCGCCAAATGTGGGATAACAAACAATTCCGATGCGCATAATTTTTTCTTTATAGAGACCGCTAAGGTAAACACTTAACCTGTAAGTTAGTTTACCGTTCGAATCAATTATTTGTTACAAAATACAGGTTTACTTAGTTTTAGCTAAAATAAACATACATGAAAAAATTATTTGTCATTGTTCTTACCTTCTTTATCACAGGTATTGCTTTCGGCCAGGAAAATGATTCAGCATTTATTAAAAAGATATCGAACGAAATATTGAGCAACGGAAAAGCTTATGATAATCTTCGTCAATTGACTAAACAAATAGGAGGCCGGTTAGCCGGTTCGCCGCAAATGGTAATGGCGGAGCAATGGGGCCTGAAAGTAATGAAGGAGAGCGGCGCCGAGAAAGCATGGTTGCAGCAATGCATGGTGCCGCATTGGGTACGGGGCGGTAAGGATATGGCTAAAATTAATTTTGCGAATAAAGCATTGAAAGGAAAAGACATGCTTGATGTAATTGCATTGGGTAACTCTATGGGTACCGGAGCGAAGGGAATAAAAGCCGAAGTGCTGTTGGTTAATTCGTTTGAAGAGCTGGAAGCAAAAAAAGAGCAGGTAAAAGACAAAATTATTTTTTACAATTATAAATTCATTGATACCTATGTAAAAACTTTTCAGTCGTACGGCGATGCCGGTAAATACCGGGGGCAAGGACCTTCTATGGCGGCTAAGTACGGTGCCGTAGGTGTTATTGTACGCAGCATGAGTCATGCGGCAGATAATAATCCGCATACCGGCGCCACACGATATGATTCTTTATATGCAAAAATTCCCGCAGCGGCTATCGGCCTGCGTGATGCAGATTGGTTGGCCAATGCACTGAAAAATAATAAGGGAGAATTATTTTTAAAAACCAACGCACATTTTTTACCCGATACCATTGGCCACAATGTAATTGGCGAATTAACGGGTACCGAATTTCCCAATGAAATAATAACTGTTGGCGGACACTTAGACAGCTGGGATAACTGTGAAGGCGCACATGATGACGGTGCGGGTTGTGTACAAACGATAGAAATATTGCGAACATTTAAAGTACTCGGCTATAAACCCAAACATACCATTCGTTTTGTTTTATTTGCCAATGAAGAGAACGGTTTACGCGGCGCATTGAAATACGCCGAAGAAGCGAAAGCAAAAAACGAGAAACACATTTTCGCATTGGAAAGTGATGCGGGAGGTTTTACACCAAGAGGATTTGGTTTTACCGTAACGGACGAACAGTATAAAAAAATAGTAGCATGGAGAGAATTGATAGCACCTTATGGCGCCGGCGAATTTGTAAGAGGCGGCGGTGGCGCCGATATCGGTCCGCTGAACAGGGAATTTAAAACAGCTTTGGCCGGTTTATCGCCCGACTCGCAGCGCTATTTTGATATACACCATGCAAGAAGCGATGTGTTTGAAGCCGTAAACAAAAGAGAACTGGAACTGGGCGCGGTAAATATGGCGGCGTTAATTTATTTGATAGATAAATACGGGTTACCCCCGTCCCCTAAAGGGGAGTAATGAGAAAGTTAAATTAATTCGGAAACTTCCCCGCCCGGGCGGGGCGGGCTAAGTGAATTTATTTATTTAGTGAGTTGGGGTGGGTTATTTATCAAGCAATAATGCTACTATCAGCTTCGTTGCGTCGTCGTAGACCCCGAGTAAGATGTGTGCGCTGTCTCGGGACACTCTTGTACGTTCGGTAATTCTATTGGGCATTCTCGTGGTTGTTAACTGAATATTTATTTTTTAATGTCATAGGAATCAACGGCATTAATTTATTTGATAGACAAATATGGATTATGAATGAAGAGTATGAAGTAGTAAAAGACGAATACCGTATCAGTACAGACCCTTCGTTGTTGCAAGTTGATATGATACATCATTATCTTTCCGAAGAATCGTATTGGGCACAAAAGATACCGCGAGAAGTAGTTGTAAAATCACTTGCCAATTCGCTGTGTTTTGGTTTGTACCACGATGACAAACAAATTGGTTTTGCAAGATTGATAACGGACAAAGCGACATTCGCTTATTTAGCTGATGTATTTATTGTAGAAGCCTATCGCGGTAAGGGATTATCCAAATGGATGATGACCGCCATACATGCCCACCCCGAAGTACAGGGACTGCGGCGTTGGGTATTGGGTACAAGAGATGCACATGGTTTGTACGAACAATTTGGCTGGAAGATATTTGATGAGGATACGAGAAAAAGATTTATGCAGAAGTATAGGAAGGATGCGTATGGGTAGGTGTTGAATAATGATATAAGCTTGGTTTGCAGAAGGCTTTTGCATATTTTAGGGATGTACACAATTCAGACGCTGCTGGTAAATAGCAATAAAAAAAGTACGCTGTTGTTGGTATACAGGGTAGGCAAAGAAGCGCAGCGTACCAACAACCAAATTGCAAGGTGTAGTAAAATAGTAAAGGTTGTTGGTAGGCAACGCACAGGCCATGCCTCATACCAACAACGGCGTAATGAAACTTTTTATTGAGCGGGTTCGCGGTGGCTATAAGACCAGGCGGCGGGCGGCTCACGGTTACAAAGATGGGCTTGGGAATGATTACAGCCCTACACCTGCAAGTTAAAAAAACTAATTGCGCCTATTGAAAACCAGCACGGGAGTGTAAGTATTTAGAACATTTAAGCTTTTATTCAATTGCATTTCTATAACAATAGAGAATGCTGAAAGTACTATCAGAGAATATTTTATTTTGACTTATTAACTGGCCATTAGAAGCATTCAACTCAATTAATCCTACAGCATTTCCATAATTAGCATAGCCATACGGGCCCGGCCCTACTATCGTATTTGCATCATACTTTTTCATACTACCATTTTGGATGTAAAAATTTCCTATAATGAACAAACTATTATTATAAAAAAAATAATTATACACTGCCACATCAAAATGATTACCAGTATAATACCCCTTTAAACTCCAGTTAATATTACCTGTATAATAATTTATGCTGGCAAACTCAATTTCGTAATCTAAAAAATAAGTATTAATCCCCCAACCGAATAAATTGCGGTCATATATTTTACATTCTTTGTTTATAACACTCTTTGTATTTAAAAATTGTAAAAGTATTGCATTGGGACGCACTTCATCAGTTAAAACTATTGTATTTTCAACTCTATTGAATGCAAATGCAACACTATCATCTAATGTAACAGGTAAGGCGGTTATCCTTTCAGTAGAATAAGAATAACAAAACCCTTCGTATTGCCCATTATTTAATAAAAATCTGCTAATTCCATAATCAGAATAAACGAATAATTTAGTTGTACTAAATCCAAGCTCCTGATAGTTATCTCCGGTAATTTGGTTAGAACTATAATTAGCTGCCCATATTTCATTTCCATCCTTAGTATTAATACAGATAATTTTATTGTTTCTTGAAATATAATATAACCTATTATCATGCAGATATAGTAAAGCCAATTCATTTTCATGAACAATGGGAGAATAATCAGGCTTTGACCAAAGCATATTTCCACTTGAATTAAAACAGTAAAGTTTTCCATCCACACATCCAAAATAAAAATTTGTGCCATCATAAACTACTTTAGACATATCGAAAACAGATGAGCCAGATATAAAAGAGGTAGAAGGTAAGAGATTGATAAAAGAAATTCTGTTTCCTGTAGCAATATCAATTTTTTCTAAAAATACTCCATTTCTTGAAGTTGAATGACCAAACGAGGTACTACCGTTTGTGTTCCTATCGGCAAATATTCTAATAAGAGAATTGCCATAAATAAAAGACTCCGTAAATTCCATTTTTGGAAAACCGTAAAATTCCTTACCTAATTTATTTATTGCTTCTAAATTTTCATTCTTTTTTTTCCAAATTATATTTTTACTATCAATGTCGTATCCAATTCGAAATGAACTTATTTGATTTTGGCCTGAAATAGTTTTATCTTCTCCCCATATATCAAAAAAAATGTTTTTGCCATTAGCCGGTGGATTAATTTTATCTGTATTCGGTTTATTACATGAAAATAGAATGGCCATTAATAGAGCGAACATAAAAAAAATACTTTTAGCCATGTTTAGCCTTTTAAAAATGAAAATTATAATAATATTAATTTGATGATAAGTTTTATTAACGCAAAAAAAATTTTTTTATTTTACATGCTTTTAGTAATACAAAAAAAATAAATTAATCCCCTACTCCTCCCCGCATCCAATCGGCGCACCCAGCGGCATTGGTTCCGGCACATAAGGTTTAGCATCCAGCCGTTTTTTTTATTCTTTTTGCCGTCGTTGGTCTTAACTTAGAACCAGCGTAAGCCCATAGTCGTCTCCCGTGAGTGCCGCCGGCTAGTCTTAAGTTCGTTCGGGGTGTTCGAATAAAGAAATAAAATAAAAGAGAGTAGTCAGCGTGGGGTCTGCACAGCGCAGGCAATGTGAGCAGGGCGACCCCACGTAAATAAAACAGCGATATGAAAAAAGCGAGGGGTTGCAGCTAAGCTAAGAGCCAACGCACAGCAAACCCCACGCTAACAGCAAATTGATCTTATCTTCACACTGTGAATATAAAGGAACTAAATAGCAAAAAAACTCCAATTGTGACAATTGACAAATCGCTGGAGAAATTCAAGGATAAACCTTTGTTTCAGGAAAAGGTAGACAAAGCGAATGAAATACTTCGCAAAGTCGGACTTCCAAAGATGAAGAAGCAATATAGCTAATATCCGTAGGCTGACACCCAGTGATGCTTATTGCTTCACCAACCCCTCAATAGCTTCCTTCACAGATGCAAAAGGAAATGAATCAACTACTTTCTGCATCTGTTTTTTTATTTGTTTGGTGCAGAGATTGCTGATGCTGCCTTCGTGAAGCTCCCTCCCGGGCCCCCTCCCCGAACTTCGTTCCCAACCTTCGCTGTGCTCGGTTGCCCCCTGGGGGGGAGGAACGAAAGAACCGTCTTCTACTTTTTGACCAACGATTTTATATGCATCTCTGAATGGCACACCTTGCATTACCAACCTGTTTACTTCATCTACTGTAAAAAGATATTTATATTTTTCATCGGCCAGTATATCTTTTTTTATTTCAACATTGGAAAGCATCAGCCCCGCCATTTCAATACAATCTCTCAATGTTTTAAACGCAGGAAATAAATGTTCTTTCAGCAATTGCAAATCGCGATGATAACCCGAAGGAAGATTGGTTGTCATCATCATTATTTCATTGGGCAATGCTTTTATCCTGTTGCAATGTGAACGGATCAGTTCAAATACATCCGGATTTTTTTTGTGCGGCATTATGCTGCTGCCTGTCGTCAACTCTGCCGGGAAAGAAATAAAACCGAAATTCTGATTCAAATATAAACAAGCGTCCATGCTCAACTTTGCAAGTGTATCAGCCACATTGGCTAATGCCTGCGCCACGATGCGTTCTGTTTTTCCCCTGCCCATTTGTGCATACACAACATTATAATTCAAATCGGCAAAGCCCAATAATTTCGCCGTCATTGTTCTGTTGATAGGAAAGGATGAACCGTAGCCTGCCGCCGAGCCTAATGGGTTTTTATTTACTACATCATAAGCCGCTTTGATGGTAATGGTATCATCCACCAAACTTTCGGCATAGGCACCAAACCACAAACCAAAAGAAGAAGGCATGGCTAATTGCAAGTGGGTATAGCCCGGCAATAAATGATCTTTATATTTTTCGCTTTGCGATTGCAACAATTCAAAAAATGTATGAATGGTTTTTACCGTTTCTTCCAGTTCATGCCGGATAAATAATTTTATATCTACCAGTACCTGGTCGTTGCGACTGCGGGCACTGTGTATTTTTTTACCAATGTCTCCCAACTTTTCAGTAAGTAATAATTCTACCTGTGAGTGAATGTCTTCGACATCAGGCTGCAGTTTGAAATCTCCTTTTTGTATTTGCCGGTAAATATTCTTCAATTCTTTTTGCAGTTGTGTTAATTCTTTTTTAGTAAGCAGATCAATGCTTTCCAGCATTTCTATATGTGCTAAGGAGCCCTGCACATCAAAGGCGGCGAGATATATATCCATTTCACGGTCGTTGCCTACTGTAAATGCCCCGATACCCCCATCCCCTAAAGGGGTGTTTTTTTGCCAGAGTTTCATTTTGAAATTGTTTCAGGTTTCATGTTACTTGTTCCCGGTATTATCATCAGGAAATTCATTCCAATTTTCTTCAACCCAATTAATAAACTTGTTTATTTTTTTACTTAGAATAATATATTCGCCTGATAATTTATCATAAAGCGCTTTGTCTTTCAACGACAAGGTTTCAAATAAAAAACTCAAGTGCTCTATCGTTTCATCACACTCTGATTGTGAATATATCAAAAACTTAATAAAGTCTGCCTTATACCTTCTTCGTCCGTATCCTTCAACAATAGCAATGGTAACAGCTTTTGACGACCTTCGTATTTGACTGCTTTCTTCGTATGATTCGAACTTCGGTAAAGTTAAAGAGAGCTTGTGTATTTCTATAGCCAATTGTTTTGATTCTTTATAAACTTCAAGATCCCTGTAACTTTTCATAAAAAATATTTTTAAAAAGGAAACTATCTGTTTTAAGTAACCTGTAACAGGCAACGGGTAACCTGAAACTACACAACGGCCTCTAATAACTTTATATACCCTTCTATACCGGTTGTTATCTCGTCAATATAAATATACTCATCTGCTGTATGACTTCTTGCGCTATCTCCCGGTCCCATTTTTAATGCAGGGAAGGGCATCAGTGCTTTATCAGAACAAGTGGGTGAACCGTAAACTGATTTACCCAAACTGATACCGGCCTGCACGATCGGATGTGTCATATCAATTTTTGTTGATCGCATACGCAGGCTTCTTGGTTTTATTTCGCAACTTACATGTTGTTTAATAATTTCCAATACTTCTTCATGCGTGTAGGCATCTGTTACTCTAATATCAACTGTAAAATTGCAAATGGCCGGTACTACATTATGTGCTTTGTTCTCCGTATTTATTATCGTCACACTCATTTTTACAGGCCCAAGCGTTTCAGATAGTTTAGGAAATTGAAAGTTGCTGAACCACTCAATATCTTTTAAGGCTTTAAAAATCGCATTCTCACCTTCTTCTCTTGCCGCATGTCCGGCTTTACCATGGGTTGTACAATCGAGTACCAGCAAACCTTTTTCCGCAATAGCCAAATTCATTTGTGTAGGTTCGCCAACAATAGCGCAGACTCCCTTTCCGGTAAAGGCACCCAGTGTTTGTTCGATGAATGCTTCATGCAGCAGCAATGCCTCGATTCCGTCGGTGCCTGAAATTTCTTCTTCTGCCGTCGCCGCAATAACTATATTATATTTTAAATTTTCTTTTTCATAAAAATATAAGAACGCTGCGATGAGCGATACAAGACAACCGCCGGCATCATTACTTCCCAGGCCGAATAATTTGCCATCTTCAACAATGGGTGCGAAAGGATCTTTGGTGTATTGCGGATTTGGTTTTACCGTATCATGATGCGAGTTTAATAAGATAGACGGCTTCGATGCATCAAAATATTTATTTATTGCAAATACATTATTGCCGATTCGGCTGTGTACAATTTGTCTTTCTCCCAAAAATTTGCAAAGAAGACCCGCCGTTTGATCTTCTTCTTTGCTGAAAGAAGGAGTTGCTATTAATTCTTTTAAGAGATTAATACAATCCTTGGACCCCCTTCCCCTAAAGGGGGGTAGGGAAGATTCTATATTTATTGAATTACTCATTTATTATTACAGTTCCTTTTGTTCCGTTTATTAAATCAATTAATTCTTCCGCTTTGCCAATTACTACTTTTTTTACACCGCTGTTCAAAGCGGCAAATGCATTATCCAATTTAGGTATCATGCCGGCAAATATTTTAGCCCCCGCTTTTAAGTTTGCATATTCAGCACTATTCAATTGCTCTATCAAAGATGACTCATCGTTTACATCCAGCAATACACCACTCTTCTCAAACGAATAAATTAATGTTACGTCAAATTCTTTACTCATTGCTTTAGCTGTTTCCTGCGCAATGGTATCGGCGTTGGTATTCAGCAATTGTCCTTTGCCATCATGTGTAATGGGTGCAAGCACAATGGCATCATGTGTTTGCAAAAGATCATTTAGCAGGCTTGTATTTACCGCATCAATATCACCGGCAAAGCCGTAATCGCCGGTAATTCGTTTATGTGCAAGAACGGCATTGCCATCGGCGCCGCTCAAACCAATTGCATTGCAATCATTCGCCTGCAACTGCGCAACAATATTTTTATTAATATAACCGGCGTACACCATGGTTACTATCTTCAGGGTTTCGGCATCTGTAATCCTCCTGCCGTCAACTAATTTTTGTTCAACACCTAATTGCTCTGCTAATCTTGTGGCAAGTTTTCCGCCGCCATGTATTAAAATCTTTTTGCCTTCAATTAATGAAAATGATTTTAGAAGCGATGTAAGCTTTGCTTCATCATCAACAATATTTCCGCCAATTTTTATAATATATAAGAAATTTTTGCCCCCATCCCCTAAAGGGGGGCTTTGAAGCTCTCCGATTGTTTTTGCAATTTTTTCTAACACGCCCTTTCTGTTTTTGAAAACTTCTTCATTTTTAAATCGTAAAATGGTTAAACCTAATTCTTTCAGATCTTTTTCCCTTATATCATCGTATTTTTTTACTTCTTCTCCTTCGTGAATGCCACCGTCTAATTCTATTACCAATTTTACAGAGTGACAATAAAAATCAACTACATAATTGGAGATTGGATGTTGTCTTCTGAATTTAATCTTCCATTCATTTATATGAATATGTTTCCATAATACTTCTTCAGCAGGAGTCATGCGATTTCGCAGTTCTTCCGCTTTTTGAAATATCAGGTGGCTCGCACCATAAAACATATTCTCTTTCATACTGATTATTATTTGTCAGAGTTTTTCTTAACCCCCCTTCAGGGGATGGGGGCTTAGTATCTCGCTCAACACCGCCTGCGCCGCCCAAACCCTGTTGGATGCTTGTTGCGTAACAATACTGTTAGGCCCGTCCAATATTTCATCACTTAATTCTACATTTCTTCTTACAGGCAGGCAATGCATTATTTTGGCCCCGCCGTTTGCGGGGTTAGTCAACGATAATTTTTTATTCGTTAGCATCCATTCCGGGTCGTTGCAATACATTCTTCCGTAATCGGTATACGTACTCCAGTTTTTAACATATACGAAGTCCGCATCTTTCAACGCTTCATTTTGGTTTAATGTAATAGTAGCGCCTTTTGTAAATGCTGTATCCAATTCATAATCTTCAGGGTGTGTAATCACAAAATCAATCCCGTCTCCTTTGGAGAGGTTCCATGCATTCATCCATTGAGCAAAGCTATTGGCTACGCATTGCGGAAGCGGTTTGATATGCGGTGCCCAGGTTAATACAATTTTCGGCTTTTTGATTTTTGACTTTTGAATTTCTTCTTTTATCGTTATTACATCGGTCAGGGATTGCAATGGATGCAATGTTGCACTTTCTAAACTTACTACCGGTATACCGGCATATTTTATAAATTGATTAATGTACAGTTCGCTGTAATCATCTTCTTTATTTTTCAACGAAGGGAAAGTGCGTATAGCGAGTATATCAAAGTACTTACCCATTATCGGCGCCGCATCTTTTACATGCTCTACGGTATTGCCGCTCATGATGGCTTCTTCTTCAAATTCCAATGACCATCCTTCGCTGCCCACATTAAAAATAATGGCTTCCATTCCCAGGTTTTGCGCGGCAATTTGTGTACTTAACCTGGTGCGCATACTCGGATTCAGAAATAAACACCCGATGCGTTTGTTAGCACCCAAACTTTTATCGATAAAAGGATTTGCTTTATACGCCAATGCTTTTTGCACCAGTGCATCAATAGCCCCACCTAAATCCTCTCCGCCGCCAGGCGGAAGGACTTTTAAGTCGTTTACAGATGTGAAGTTTTTCAATTTTACGTTTATTTTTATTTTGTCATCGTTCTGTTCATTATTCATCGTCCCTTGCGTCGCACACTTCATCGTCCCACTCTCTTCTGAGCAACCCACCCCGGGTCGCTTAGAGTATAATATTTTCTCAATTCGCCCCTCCGAGGAGGGGAAGGCTTTGTAAAGTACAATAAGCGGACATCAAATAAGTAAGGGCTTTGCTTAGCTAAGCCCTCCGCCTTGGCGGGGGGTTGAGGAGACTTCTTCATTCACTGCTTCGATAAAGTCTTCCGCGTCTCTCTTCTTCAACGCCAGGCTCGGCAACAATCGAATTACATTCGGCTTTGCTTCTCCGGTAAATATTTTTTGATTAATTAGTAAATTCTTTTTTAAATCTTTTAACTCTTCCGGTACATCAAATCCAATCATCAATCCGCGGCCTCTTACATTTTTCAGCTGCGGTATTTTATTTAGCTCATCCATTAAATACTTCCCCGTCATTACTGCATTACCCATCAATTTTTCTTCTTCTATAATTTCCAGCACAGCTAATGCTGCGGCGCAGGCTAAGTGATTGCCGCCGAAAGTGGTACCCAACATAAAGTGTTTTGGTTTCAAATGCGGCGCTATAATAATACCTGCTACCGGGAAACCATTACCCATGCCTTTGGCCATTGTATAAATATCCGCATTTGCACCGGCAAAATCATGACTGAAAAATTTGCCGCTTCTTCCATAACCGCATTGCACACTATCGGCAATATAAACGCACCATGTTTATCGCATGAGCTCCTGTATTTTTTTTAGAAAAGAATTATCCGCTATATTAATACCGCCCACACCCTGTATACCTTCAATGATGACGGATGAAATTTCTTTACCGTTTTTAGAAAAACATTCTTCCAGTGCTTCTTCGTCATTAAAAGGAAGGAAGATGACATTATCGGTTTCATTGACCGGCGCTACTATATTTTTATTATCCGTTGCCGCTACTGCCAAAGATGTTCTTCCGTGAAAAGATTTGCTGAATGCTATAATCTTTTTTCTGCCGGTAATAAAAGAAGCTAATTTAAAAGCGTTCTCATTGGCTTCGGCGCCGCTGTTGCAGAGGAATAGTTGGTAATCTTCTTTACCGGATACTTTGCCCAGTTTTTCCGCCAATTCATTTTGCAAAGGAATTTTTACAGAGTTGGAATAGAACGCAATTTTTTCCAATTGCTCTTCAATTCGTTTTACCCAATGCGGATGTGTATGACCAATACTGATTACGGCATGACCGCCGTACATATCAAGATACTGGTCGCCTTTATCATCCCACACGTAAGAGCCTTTTGCTTTTGCAATTACAATATCATTTAGCGGGTAAACGTCGAAGAGATTCATGCTGAATGCTTAGTGCTGAATGCTTAACGCTTAACGCTGCATTATGCGTTGAGCATTAGGCATTCAGCGTATTTAAAAATAATTTGCTTTAAGATGAAGACCGGCCCTCTCTTCCAGCCCAAACATCAAATTCATATTTTGCACCGCTTGTCCGCAGGCGCCTTTTAATAAATTATCGGTAGTAGAATGAATAACCAATTTACCGCCTGCCTTCTCCAAATGAATCACACATTTATTCGTATTCACTACCTGTTTCATATCAATCATGGTATCGCTTACAATAGTAAAAGGATGCGAGGCATAATAATCTTTATACAATTTTGTTGCTTCGGCTAAACTCAAACTGCATTTTACAACCGATGAAACATAAATACCGCGGGTGAAATCTCCTCGCCATGGAATGAAATCGATGCCCACATCCCCGTCCGTACCGGCACGGGCGGACCCTAAAGGGGTGTCCGGAAAACTTTCCTGTAATTGATGAAGTGATTGATGTATTTCATCAAGATGCTGATGCGTTAATGTTTTATATGCTTGTATATTATTTGCACGCCAACTGAAATGCGAAGTGGGTGTAAGACTTTGCCCCGCACCGGTACTGCCCGTGATGCCGGTTGTATGTACCTCACCCAATAAACATGCTTTGGCTAATGGTAATAAACCTAATTGAATGGTTGTAGCAAAGCAACCGGGGTTAGCAATATTGTTAGCAGTTTTTATTTTTTCCCTGTTGAGTTCAGGTAAGCCGTAAATGAATTTTCGATTGTTGATTGAAGATTGAATATTTAAGCGAAAATCATTTGCTAAATCAATAATCTTTACACCATCGGGGATTTTATTTTCTGCTAAAATTTTTTTTGATTCGCCGTGACCGAGACATAGGAATAAAACAGCCACCTCACCCCGGCCCTCTCCAAAGGAGAGGGAGTCGGTAAATTTGAGATTTGTTTCACCAATTAAATCTTTATGAATTTCATATACAAATTTACCGGCGTTGCTGCGGCTGTTAATGAAAACAATTTCTGCATTGGGGTGATTGATTAGTAAACGAATCAACTCGCCACCTGTATAACCTGCACCACCGATAATGCCAACTTTAACTGTCATTGTTATCTTTTTAATAATCAATAATTATTAATTAATAATTATTGCCCTTGTTTACAGCATTCCAAATACTTGTTTGATTTCCGAAAATTTTACTGAAACCCTCTTACATCTTCACCGGTAAAGCCGGTATTCATTTCACCGTATTTACCAAACTTACTGCTCATTAAATCATACTTACTTTCAATACCCGTTACTTGAAAACGATACGGCATCAATTGTACAAACACGGTACCCGTTACATTTTGCTGACTGTTTTCAAAATAGGCCTCTATATCTCTCATCACCGGGTCAAGTATCTGTCCTTCGTGCAACCAGTTGCCGTAAAATAAAGCTAATTGATCTTTCCAGTTAAGTTGCCACTTGGTCAATACATGTTTTTCCAATGCATGATGCGCTTTTAAAATTATCATTGGTGCGGCTGCTTCAAAACCAACTCTTCCTTTTATACCAATAATCGTATCGCCCACATGAATATCTCTGCCAATAGCAAACGGTCCGGCGATGGATTGTAAATATTGTATCGCTTCCGAGGGATGCGAAAATATTTTATCATTAACAGTTTTCAACTCACCTTTCTCGAACCCAAGCGTTACGCTTTCAGCATTTTGCTTTGTGCATTGCGTGGGCCATGCTTCTTCGGGCAACATGCCGTTGCTGCTCAATGTTTCTTTGCCGCCTACACTTGTTCCCCACAGTCCTTTATTAATAGAGTACACCGCTTTTTCAAAATTCATTTCTACGCCTTTGCTTTTCAGGTAGGCTATTTCTTCTTCGCGGCTGAGTTTTAAATCCCGGATGGGTGTTATAATTTCCACACCCGGTATCATGATATTAAAAATCATATCAAAACGAACCTGGTCGTTGCCCGCGCCGGTACTGCCGTGAGCTACGGCTGCAGCGTTTAACTTTTTAGCATGCTCTGCAATATGCAGCGCCTGGCTCAACCGTTCGGCACTTACACTTAAAGGATATGTATTATTCTTTAAGCAGTTACCAAAAATCAAATACTTAATTATTTTATCGTAATACCCTTTTATTGCATCAATAGCGGTATGTGTTTTTACACCCAGCTTGTAGGCATGTGCTTCAATCTTTTTTAATTCATCTTGTGTAAAGCCGCCGGTATTTACAATTACAGAATGTACTTCATAACCTTTGTCTTCGCTCAGGTACTTGGCGCAGTAGGTTGTATCTAATCCGCCGCTAAAGCCGAGGACGACAATGCCCCCGGAAGCAATGCCCCCATCCCCTAAAGGGGAGTTCCGAGGAGTAAGATTATTTTTAATTTCATCCATTATTGTAATAACTTTTATAAAATTTAGATTTATAATTTGATGGTAGCCTTAAAGAAGTGTCGGATTATAAGCTCAATAAAAAAGTAAAAAACTTTTTCAATTTTGTTTCACCGCCTTGCTCCCCCTTAGAGGATGAGGGCTTCATAAATGGTTTTAATAATTTCCATTGTTTAAATCGCAATAATCTTTCAAAGCCGGTTTTATTTTCTTCAAAAAATTGTTTGGTCTCTTCAGGTTCGTAATGATCTTTCGGATCGTAGAGCATAGCCGTGCACATACAATTTTTTCTGTCCTTACTCATCAGTATTTCATAATTGACACAGCTTTTGCAACCGGCCCAAAATGCTTCGTCCTGTGTAAGCTCAGAGTAAGTAACAGGTTCGTAACCCAGGTCGCTGTTTATTTTCATAACAGCTAAGCCTGTTGTTAATCCAAACAATTTTGCTTCAGGATATTTTTCGCGGCTCAGTTTAAATATTCGTTGCTTGATGGCTTTGGCCACACCGCCTTTTCTGTAAGCCGGCGCTACAATTAAACCGCTGTTGGCAACATACTCACCGTGTCCCCAGGTTTCTATATAACAAAAACCTACCCACTCGCCGGTATCAGTGAGTGCAATAACAGCTTTACCTTCTTCAATTTTTTTTGCTACATACTCAGGCGTACGTTTGGCAATGCCCGTGCCGCGTGCCTTGGCGGATGATTCCATCTCATCGGTAATAGTTACGGCATAATGTGAATCACCGGTATTGGCTTCACGAATAATAATATGTTGATTGTCCACAATTTGAAATTTATAATCTTAGCGGATTACCAATCCAAAAGAAAATACTGCGGGGGGAAGTTCACTGACAGGGGCTATGGTAAGTAACTCGTCCTGTCAGAATACAGGTCGACGTCGGGGGGTAGGAGAAAAAAAACAATTTACCAATGCAGCAGAGGAAGCTGAATCGGTGAAACTAACGTATGTTTTTTTGTCTTTCAATTTTATAAATTGATTATGAAGCACAAAAGTATAAGTAAAGTTTTAATATATGCCCGTTTTTTTTGTAAAATTTTAGTGAAGATCGATGAAAGTCGTTTGCCGGACGATGTATGGGTTCCAAAACGCTTTTTGTAACATACGTTTGTGATTGTACTTTTGCCATCATCACCAAATTAAAGCAACCAATTTATGAGTGAAACAAAAATGCTTAAGCCCGAAGGAGAAACAGTAAAACCCAAAAGAGGAAGACCATTTAGAAAATTTATGATCTTCCTGTTTGTATTGGGCATTCTTGCCGGTACTACTTGGGTATTGCTGGGTTCTGTTTTTTATTACAGCAAAGGATTCAGGGAAGGGTATGTCTATAAATTCTCGAGCAAAGGAGTAGTTTTTAAAACTTGGGAAGGGATTTTGAAAACGGGGTTTATAAATTTTAATAATACTTCCACTCCCAACGAAGAATGGACTTTTTCGGCAGTAGATAAAGATGCTGTTAATGCGTTGAATACATCGGGCGAAAGAGTTTACCTGAAGTTGCATTACAAGCAACATTTCACAAAACTATTTTGGCGCGGCGATACCAAGTACTTTGTTTATAAAGTAGAAATGATGGAGAAGCGACAATAATTTTTAAGCCAATAATAAAAAGATAGCCGGTCGTTTGTGTATGTCCGGCTTATTTTTTTGCCAGTCGGCAACGGATTTCGTTTTGATGGTTTCTTTCTCGCCGGTAATATCTACCGCTATACAAAGCCGCGTAGCCGGGTTGCATGTTTTAAGTAATGTTTCAATAAGTTGGTTGTTACGGTAAGGTGTTTCTATAAAAATCTGCGTGCAGTTTTTCTTTTTCGATTCGGCCTCCAGCTCTTTTATCGCTTTTGCTTTTTCATGATTGTCAATAGGAAGATACCCTATAAACTGAAACTGCTGGCCGTTCATACCGCTTGCCATCAGCGCCAATAAAATGGAGCTTGGCCCGGTAATGGGTTTGACGGTGACATTCATTTGTTGCGCTGCGGCTATCAGCAACTGGCCGGGGTCGGCTATGCCGGGGCAACCGGCTTCGCTAAGGATACCGATATTTTTTCCTTCATTCAGTTTTTGTATAAACGCGGCTTCTACTTCTTTCTCCGCTTTATGAATGGTGAACCATTCATAATCATCAATCACCATTTCTTTCCACACCTGTTTTAAAAAACGCCGGGCCGTTCTTTCATTCTCTGTAAAAAAAACTTGGCAATCGGCCACAACATCCTTTACATAAGCGGGTATACTTTTTAATCCGCCTTCGTCCAACAGTGACGGAATCAAATACACTATTCCTTTAGTATTGCTGCTCATTTAATTTTGTTTTGATTTATACAAACTTAATGTAGCGGCTATAACCGCATACGCCGGCGCCAATACAATGAATATATGCATGGCATAAAATATAATACCGTTGCCGATAGATAATCCTTTGTGCTTACTGATAAACAGGTTGCTTTGCGGTAATGAATATTTTTGCCGTTGGCAACTGTAATCAAGCATGGAGAAACCGAAATAATAACATTCGATAACAATAACAAATACCGGCGTAACCCAACCCGCTACAGGGAACATGGATAAAATAATAAGCGGAATAAGATATACCGATTGCCATAACGCATTTCTAACAGCAACCTGTATGCCTCTTTTGGTATCATCTTTAAACTGTGCAAAGTTGAAAGGCAGTTCTTTATTTTCAAAAATCAATTCAGTTTTCTGGCTCAGGTAAGCGAATACAGGAGAGCCGGTAATAAGAATTAAATATTTGAACAGCGAAAAGTAAAAGAAAAATAAAACGAAGCGTAACATGATATTCATCATTACGAATAAAAAACTGAGCCAATCGCTTCTCTTTTGTTGCAGCCAGGGTTCTATACGCAGTTGACCGCTCAACCAGTTCACCGCATCATCGGCCGAACCGATAAAAAAATACATACCTACAATAAAAAGCGCTGCATAGAAAATACCCGGTATAACAATCCATTTCCACAACCGGTGCTTAATTATAAAGCGGTGGGCTTCGGCATACGATTGAAAGGCTATTACAATTTCTTTCAGCATGAAAAGGGATAAGCGTTTATGAGAACAAAATACAGGAAAAGGGCGGGATACAAGCGACAATTTATAGAAAGGAATTGTATTTCAATTTTAAAATGGATTTTGTTTTAAAAAACTTAACCCTGCGCAACAGAGGATTCTTTTACACTGTTGGCGTATTGGTAGTAGAAATTATAAAGGCAGGCTGATTTTTTATCGCAGAGAAAATGAGTAAAGGAGATTTCGCAAAGACGCTCAGCGTTAACTCTGTCCTCTCTTTTTCTCTGCGCTAAATATATTTTTATTTTAATACAATTGAAAAATAAAAAGGACTTTAATTATTAATGCCAATGAATAAGTGAGAAGCACTAAACTAAAACTTAGGACAGTTCAATTTTTTCAAACTCCTGTCAACGGGTTGCTTAATATATATAAGAGAAATTTCATTGCCGCCCCGCATATTGGTGCCGGGTTTCAGCGTACTTGTATTTACATCATATGTATAACCAATATGAAATGAACCATACTCCAGACCGACATAAGGTATTACGGCGTCTTTAAACCTATACCAAAGCCCCAAGTATATATTGGTAGGGTTGGCTTCGTCTTCATTTACATTTAAAGCATAAGCTCCGCCCAGTGTGGTATTGGTAGCATTGGCTTGCCGGCTGTGGTTGGCGCTAAAGTGTAAGGCGTTATTAAAACCAACCGGTATTTTACCGCCGGCCTGTATGGTCAATCTCGGGTTCAATATAAAATCGCCGCCCTTAAAACTTTCTTTGGGCCGGTTGATATGGTACATAGATGCACCTACGTAAAAACTATTGTAGCCATTGCTGGTACCATTATATAATACGCCGGCATTTACATCTACATAACTTACATTCAAATTCTGTTGTTGAAAAATTTCATTGGTTACACCCGTAAAACCAAGTGGTGTCAATTGATCTTCGAAGACCACTTTATTTACATCCAATCTTTTGTTGATATAAGATACCTGGAAACCGGCGCCTATTTGGTTATACGCATTTTCATCAAGCCCTTTATGATAAGCAATGGAAACCGAACCTGAATTATTTTGTAAAACACCGTTAGCGCTTTTGTCGCTAAAACCCATTACACCAATACCAAACTGATCAATCTCCGCAATACGATTTTTCATAATGCCGAAATCGGCCGATACGGTTTGTGTAACAAAAGCATTATTGATAGTGGGCCATTGATTGCGGTAGTTGCCGGCTATGCGGTACAGTCCGTCGAACTTACCGGTTAGCGCCGGGTTCAACGTGAGCGGCGAAGCAAAGAATTGCGAAAAGTTAGGGTCCTGCGCTTTAGCTTCAATAGAGATTGCCATAGACAAAATCATGCTTACGTGAAACGGAATAAAATATTTTCTTCATTATAGGTAAAATAACGGAATGAGTTGGAAAAGTACAACTTTTTAAAGACCTGTGAAAGCGTATTATTGCTGCCTTTTTCCGGTAAATTTTATGCCGGCATAGTGAAAACCGAACTAATACGGGAATTTAATACCGAATCGCCATTAGAATAGTCCAATTTGATAGCTGCTGCGGCTCTCGGCATTATACTAATTCGATTAAATTAAATATAATCAATTTGTTATAAGCAGTTAAAACGCGGCAAAACGAATTTTGGTACTCTACGGGTCAATAATTATGCCGATGATGTAACCGGAAAGCAGATTTAAATTATCAATGATTTAGCATGCACTTTTTAGTATTAAGTGTTCAAAGCCCCATCTCCTCAGGAGAGGGGGTTGGGGGTGAGGCTTCTTACATCTGCACCTTAGTACCATAAGCCAAATCGCCGGCATCGCCCAAGCCGGGTACTATATAGCCTTTGGCTGTCAGTTCATCATCAATATCGCCGCACCAAATAGTTACCGCCGGCGCTTCACGTTTTACATATTCAATACCCACCGTACAGGCAATGGCGCATACAATATGCATTTCGCGGGGCTGCCCCTCATCTTTTAAATACTGAATGGTTTTTACCAAGCGATGAACCGGTAGCCAGCATCGGGTCCGATATAATTACAATACGGTTCTCCAACTCAGGACAGGAAACATAATCTAAACTGATTTCAAAGCTGCCGTCTTTTCGATGCTTACGATAGGCCGATATAAAAGCATTATCGGCTTTATCAAAATAATGAAGCAAACCCTGGTGCATACCCAACCCTGCACGTAAAATAGTAGCCAGCACGGGTTGCTCTTTTAATACCTTGCATACCGCAATGCCCATAGGAGTTTGTATTTCTTTTTCTTCAAAAGGCAATACCTTACTTATTTCATAAGCGGCCACTTCAGCAATACGCTCCAGGTTGCGACGAAAAACCATACGGTTACTTTGTACATCCACATTGCGCAATTCGCTTAGCCAATTGCTTACCAAACTGTGCTGTTCGCTGAGGTTTACTACCATAAGAATGTGTTTTGGTTTCGGGTTTTAAGAGAGATTAGTTTTTACGATCACGTCTTTTATGAACTTCTATTTCTAATTCCTTATTTCCAATGTACTTTTGGCAAATCTAAAACTTATCCCGTTAACAATCGGGTCTGCAATTTAAAATCAATTGAGTATGGTATACAGGGCAATAGGATTAATGAGCGGCAGTTCACTGGACGGGCTGGATATAGCTTTCGCCGAGTTTCATGAAAATGCAGGCAAATGGACCTATGAAATAAAAGCGGCGACTTGCAGCGAATATGAAACTGAATGGATAGATAAACTGAAACAGGCCATTCACTTACCGGCCTTGGATTATCAGTTGTTGCACACCGCTTACGGGCATTACACGGGCCATTTGGTTAATAAATTTATTGAGAAGAATAGCCTGCAATATCAAGTACAACTCATCGCATCGCACGGGCACACAACTTTTCATGTACCTGCAAAAAAAATGACGGGGCAGATGGGCTGCGGCGCCGCCATTGCAGCGGTGACGGGTATTAATGTAGTAAGTGATTTACGTGCCATGGATATTGCCATGGGCGGGCAGGGCGCACCCATTGTACCCATTGGTGAAAAATTATTATTGGGCGATTATAATTATTTTTTAAACATTGGCGGTATTGCCAATATATCTTTTAACACAGAAAAATATACAGCCTTTGATGTATGCCCGGCCAACCGTGTACTGAACATGCTGGCCAAAGAAGCCGGTAAAGAGTATGATGATAAAGGCGCTATGGCAAAAAGCGGAAATGTAAATACTGAATTACTTGAAGAATTAAATGCATTGGATTTTTATAAACAACCTTATCCAAAATCGTTGGCCAATGATTTTGGGACGGAAGTACTGTACCCGATGATTAAGAAAGCGGGCATCAGTACCAATGATGCACTGCGTACTATGACGGAACATACAGCCGTGCAAATAAAAAATGCAATTGTCGGTTTTCAAAATGAACACCGATCGGCGAGAGGCGGACAATTGCTGGCCACCGGCGGCGGTGTGTTTAATGATTTTTTAATTGAACGTTTAGCGACCTTGCTGAAAGAATTAAATATTGAAGTAGTAGTACCCGATGAAAAATTAGCGAAGTACAAAGAAGCATTAATCATGGCATTGATAGGTGTATTGCGTTGGAGAGAGGAATACAATGTACTGTCGTCCGTAACCGGGGCCACTGCCAACAGTGTAGGCGGCGCGGTGTGGATGGGGAGTGAGGGGTGAGTCGGAAGTCGGAAGTCGGAAGTCGGAAGTCGGAAGTCGGAAGTCGGAAGTCGGAAGTCGGAAGTCGGAAGTCGGAAGTCGGAAGTCGGAAGTCGGAAGTCGGAAGTCGGAAGTCGGAAGTCGGAAGTCGGAAGTTGGAAGTCGGAAGTCGGAAGTCGTGAAGTCGGAAGTCGGAATGTATTTTTTAGATTCGAAGTTATGCGAATTTGTTTTTTTAAATAGAGAAATGTTCCTCCCCTGCCTTAGGCGGAGGCCTTAGGTTCTGCTAATAAAGAAATATCGAAGGGGGTGGGTAAAAAGAAAAATCAAATAAAATAATACGCACATAACAATATGTTTTTCGACAAACACACACATATAATAAATACAGCGAAGCCGCTGGGCTTTGAAGAAAGCCCGGTGCAGGATGCATTGGACTACTACGATGACAATGGTTTGGACAAAACATACCAATGGCTGGTGAATGAAAAAAAATTAGACGCCGCTAAAGCCGCCGAATTGATAACGTTGTTTAAAAAAGAATTAAAAAAAGCATACCGCGAAAGAATACTGGGCCAGTCTGTATTTTTATTACTTTGGTTATTTATGGCTTTTGTATTTTTTTACAACCGATTAATGATAAACGGCTTCGTGGTTTTCTTCCTGGTATTGTTTATCATTCAATTTATCAGGATGATTTTTAATTTCAGGAAATTGTACAGGTGAGATATTGTGGGGCAATTGCTTATCTTTTTAAAGTAAAGCTTTCTTTTTATGATAGATTATTTTGATGTGTATATTTTTTCTGATCGGCCCGCTACTTGCCCTATCTGCGGTTCAAGAAGTGAGATTATTTTAGACTTGTCACACAAAAAATAAAACTCAAGTTCATAAGTGCCCTAATCAAAAATGTGAGTTTGAATTTGTGATGCAGCATGACAAAGAATTTGAAGATTACGATATGAAAGTTATTGCAAATGATGACGACAACATAGAAATTGAAATATTCTCATGAAAGAAGGACAAAAACTTTGGATAAGAGAAGAATTGATTTTAGCAATAAATCTTTACTGTAAACTCCCCTTTGGAAGATTGCATAGCAGAAATCCGGAAGTCATAAATCTTGCGACTTTAATTGGAAGAACACCGAGTTCTGTTGCATACAAGCTTGTTAATTTTGCAAGTCTTGATCCGAGTTTAAAGGCAAGAGGAATAAAAGGGGCTTCTAATGCAAGCATTTTGGACAAAGAAATTTGGAAAGAGTATTTTAATAATTTAGATGAACTGCCTTTTGAAAGTGAGAAGCTTCGTGCTAAAATTGAAAAAACGACCGTTGAAAAATTGAATCATATTCCTGAAAACGAATTGCCAAAAGAAGGCAAAACAAGAGAGCAGGTTGTAAAAGCAAGGGTTAATCAATCTTTTTTTCGAAGTTCTATTTTGGCCTCGTATAATAATACTTGCTGTATAACAGGTATTCAACAACCTGAGTTTTTAATAGCAGGCCATATTAAACCTTGGAGTATTGACGAGAAAGAATAGAATAAACCTGCAAAACGGAATTGCAATAAATGCGCTTCATGATAAAGCTTTTGAAACAGGTTTAATAACTATCACAACAGATTTTAAAATAGTAGTTTCTTCAATTTTACTGAAGCAGAGAAAATCAAAATCGGTTGAGGACTATTTCATCAAGTATAATAATAAAGAAATTATTTTGCCTTCAAGATTTCTTCCTGATACTGAATTCCTAAAATATCATAACGAGTTCAGATTTAGACGTTGAGCTCAACAATAAAAAAAACCGCCCCGAACCCGAGGCGGTTTTTTATGTAAATAAGATATTCGTATTAAAAAATATATCTCACACCAAACTGCATTTGCCAGCGGCTTTGCAGTTCGGGGTTGCTTACAAATGTTTCTTTTTGCGATGGATCGAATTTGTATGATGGTACTGTACCCGCAACTGTTACCGACAATGGCTGGTAATAACCTGATGTAGTGGCATACTTACGTACGCCCCATTTGCTGCTTAGCAGGTTGCCGAGATTTACAAAATCTAAACTCAATTGCAATGGTATTTGCTTTTTATCCTTTCCTATATTAAAATCCTGTAAAATGCGCATATCAATTTGGCTGTAGCCCGGTGTTACACCGCCATACTTTTCTGTATACTGTCCTCTTAAATCTTTCAGGTATTTATCCTGTGCTATAAATTGTTTCAGTCCTGCACGTTGCGCCGCTGCATTTTGTAGTATTGCCAAGTACATCTAACAAAGGATCAAATGCCATCAAATCAATTTCTGCATCAGTAGGTACATATAGTAAATCGTTTGAATTGGTTCCGTCATTATTTATATCACCGCCGTATACATAGGCAAAACGATTGCCCGAACTCCAGTTGGCGAATATTGAAACGGTCGTGGCGTACTTGCCTTTTCCATATTCATGTTTTTTGGACAAGCGCAATTAAAAAGCGATGTGTATTACCGTACAATGAATTGGAAAGTCTTGCTTCATTGGCGTTATTCAAAATGGGATTGCGGTCAAATGCATCACTTGATATTTCGGCGGAAATAGAACTGGCATCTTTGGCTATACCAAAGTTATAAGCGGCCATGGCAAACAAACCGTTATTAAAACTTTGCTGCGCCTGGAAACTCAAGTTAAGTTGGTAGCCCACTTTTGTATTGGTAAATACGTAGGCGTTGGCTGCTCCCTGGTTGGCGGCTGTATAAATTTTTCTTTTGTCATTTGTGGCGCCGCCCAATGTGCCGGTTGGTGTTCCTAATTTATAATTACGCACCATCATGGCGTTTACATCTTTGGTATACGCTGCATCAATGGTGAATACGGTACCGGCAGGTATTTTAAAATCAGTACCCAAGTTAGTACGCCATACCTGCGGCCATTTAAAATTACGATCGGTTACATTGTAAAAGAAACTGAACGGGTTGCCGATATGATTGCCCAACCATACAAAAGGAAAACGACCGGTAAACAAACCCGAACCGCCTCTCAGTTGAAAAGTCTTATCGCCTTTTACATCGTAATTAAATCCGATACGCGGAGAGAACAATGGTTTTCGTGCAGGTAATTTTGTATTGTCTAAATCTTTACCTACACCATTCGTAATCGGTCGTCCGTCCTTATCAAACAAAACCAGCGGATCGTTATTAGGAATTGTAGGAGAACTTGCGGCACCGCCGGCAGGAACAATTTTAAATTTATCTTCAAAATAAACAGGTATGTCTGTACGAATACCATAGGTTAGTCTGAATTTATCAGAAACCTTCCATTCATCCTGTACATAAGCGGAAAGCTGGCCCACCGTTAAATAATACCAGCTCCACTGATCGGCAAGGGCTGCAGCTTTGGCTCTTGTTTGTGCAACAGATATGGGTTCTAAGCCGCTGAAAGTTGGGTTCAATACTAAATTACCATCGTTAGGCGCCAGTGATAGAAAATCAGACAGGTTTATATCTGCGAATAAAGCATTTCCATAACCGGTAAGATTAAAAGAGTTACCGAATTTGAATGACTCAAAAGAACCGCCGATAGTAATGTCGTGGTTCTTTTTATAAATATTAAAATTATTAGTTACCTGGAAAGCATCTTGGTTCAATACATTATTAATAGAAAAAGGTTCATGTCCCGCTATTATATAAGGAACATTGTTCTTAACAATATTTAATACAGGAAAGGGAGTAGAGAAAGGATTACGGTTGTCACGGAAAGTAGTATATACCACTCTCAATTTATTGGCATAGTCACCTTTAAAATTTGATTTTAATTCAGCGCCGAAAGAGTGCAATTTGTTTACAATCTCATATCCTGAATTTTGAAATTGCAGCGTTACGAAATCCGGGCCTCTGCGTCGTATAGCACTCGGGTGCGCCGGTTTATCTTTTTTTGCATCCAATCCGTTATAAGTAAATGAAAGTTTATGTACGTCGTTTATGTTCCAATCTAATTTAGCCAGCCACTTGTAATTTTTTTGATCATGAGAAAACCCTTGGTAAGGGCCGGTCTCATAGCCAAATCTTGTTTTTAAAATAGAACTTACAGCTTGTAAGTCGGCTTCCAATACTCTTGATGTATTTGTTTTACCGGTGTTGGAAGCATTTTGCGCTAAATAAGCGGTAGCGGCATCGCTGCGTTGCTCCGTTTCAAAATTGATGAAGTAAAACAGTTTATCTTTTTTAATGGCACCGCCCAATGAAACACCGGTTTGCAATTGCGAAAGTGAAGGCACTTCAAATTTATTACCATCTACCTTTTTACCCGTCATGGCATCGTTACGGAAAAAACCATACACCGTTCCGGTAAAATTATTATTACCCGATTTGGTAACGGTGTTTACACCGGCGCCGGTAAAGCCGGCTTGCGTTACATCATACGGTGCAATGTTTACCTGTATTTGATCAATGGCGTCCAATGAAACGGGTTGAGCGCTGGTTTGTCCGCCGGGAGTAGGCGCATCCAATCCAAAAGGATTGTTGAATACAGCGCCGTCCAATGAAAAATTATTGTATTGCCCGTTACGACCGGCGAATGATATACCGTTATAGTTAGCCGAGGCGGAAGGAGTCAACCGTAAATAATCATCGGCAGAACGGGAGATAGTTGGTAATGCCCTTATTAAGCGGCTGCTGATATTGGTAGAAGCGCCGGTTCTTTTATTGTCAAAAATTTTTGAGCGACCGATAATGGTAACTTTTTCGAGGTCACCTGTTTTAGGTTCCATAGCAAATGCTACTTCGTTGTTAAGACCCAGTTCAAGGATTAAGTTTTCGGTAACTGCTTGTTGAAAACCTACAGAGGTTACGGAAACTTTGTAAGGCCCGCCTACACGAAGGTTGGGTACCGTAAATCGTCCGTCGGTCTTGGTGGCAATTGTTATTTTAATACCGGCATCAGGATATTCAATAACTACTGAGGCGCCGGACAAAGCAGTTCCTTTGTCATCTTTTACCGTTCCGCTGAGTGTGGCGGTGGTTACCTGGGCATCGGCTGTTATGTGTAGTGCAAATAATAAGAGAAGAAGAGAAATGAAATTTCTCAGGAATAGCTGCAGTTTCATGGTCAGTGTTTTTAATGAATAGATAAGAATAAGAAAGTATTCACTTAATAATTCCGTAACAAAAGTATTACACTTATCTTTTTGGGCAATATTAATTTTTACCTGTCGGTGGAAAGCTTGTTTACACCGAATCGCCCTGTAAAGTCATCTATCCGCATATTCATCAGGGCTCTCGGTATTAAATAAATTGAAAAGTATCACCGTCAAAAAGCCCTTTGTCACTTAACTTGATATGCGGTATTACCAACAGTGCCATAAAAGATAAAGTCATAAACGGAGCTGAAAGCGGAGAGCCCATTTCTTTCGCCATTTTATCAATAGCGGTATAATCGGCCGCTACTTTATAGCCGTCTTCATTGCTCATCAATCCGGCTACGGGTAATGGTAATAACATTTCTGTTTGAGTGGTCTTAAGTCCCTCTCCTTTGGTCCCGATAAATCGGGAGGGAAGGGGTGAGGCCGCACTTACGCCGCCCTTCTTTTCTATTATAAGATTCACCGCACGGCAAATACTTTCATCATCTTCGCCTACGGCTACTATATTATGACTGTCATGTGCTACGGAAGAAGCAATGGCGCCCTGTTTTAATCCGAAGTTTTTTATAAATGCTTTGGCAATCGGTGCATTGTTGTAACGGTTGACTACCACTATTTTTAAAATGTCTCTTCCAACATCGCTTACTACTTTTCCATTCAAAACTTTTGGTTTGTAAGCAAGTCTGTTGGTTATCAATTGTCCGTCCAATGCTTCAATAACAGGAATTTTTATATTATCACTGCCACTATGATGTAACCAGTTAGACTCAAGAATTTCTCTATAGGACATAGCTTGTACTTCAAAATCCTCAACTTTCTTTTTACTACAGGAAAAATTATTAACTAAACCTGATTTTGAGGTTTTGATATTGGATATTCCATTCTCTGCTACCAGCTCTCCATTGATAAAAGTTTTCACTACTTCAAATTTTTCCAAATCTTTTACTACAATGAAATCCGCGGCATCACCTTCCCGCAACAAACCCACTTTCATTTTGTAATGCAATACCGGGTTTACACAAGCGGCTTTTAATATTTTAAAAATATCAATTCCTTTAGCCACGGCTCTTGCACATAATTGGTTGATATGTCCGTCCACCAAACTATCAGGGTGTTTGTCATCGCTGCAAAACATAATCATATCAGGGTAATCATTCAGCAAATCAATCAATGCTTCAAAATTTTTCGCAGCGCTCCCTTCACGTATGATAATCTTCATGCCGTATTGTAATTTATCAAGCGCTTCTTCTTTGGTAAAACATTCGTGGTCGGTGGAGATAGCCCCCCTAAATCCCCCCTGAAGGGGGACTTTGGCAAGCACACCAAGCTCGCTTGACGAAGTTTCTTCTAATTCAATTAGTGATTTAAAATCGGAGGGTTCTAAAGTCCTCCCCTCGGGGGAGGATTTAGGTGGGGCTGTGGTTTTTTGTGCCGCCTCAATATATCTCTTCGCCATTTCCCCGCGTAACCCCGGCGCATGACCATCTACCGGTTTATTAAGTTCCTGCGCCGCTTTTATTTTTTTCATCACTTCTTCATCCCCGTTCAATACGCCGGGAAAATTCATCATCTCGCTTAAATAAAAAATATCATCACTTTCCAATAATTTTTTTACATCCTCCGCATTTAATTCGGCGCCGGCTGTTTCAAAAATAGTGGCGGGTACGCAACTGGGTGCGCCGAAATGAAATTTGAAAGGAACGGTCTTGCCGTTTTCAATCATAAACTCTACGCCTTCTATACCGCATACATTGGCAATTTCGTGTGGGTCGCTGATGGTGGCCACCGTACCGTGTACAACGGCCAGTTTCGCAAATTCGGAAGGCACCAACATAGAACTTTCTATATGTACGTGAGCGTCTATAAAACCGGGCAGTATGTAGGAAGTAAACTTCCCGGCAAGCTCTTTGATTGAGTGTATTCGTCCGTTTTCAACCGTTACTTCGGCAGGGAAAATTCTTTCGTTTAGCACATCCACTAAGTTGCCCTGTATAGAAAATGAACCGATCATACTTTTTATTTGTTATTTTACCCTCGAAAAAAAATCATTAACCCGGAATCTATATATTTGTTCTTGGTCTTTTTAAAAAATTAAAAATAACACAAATGAAACCATTTAAAATTATTCTGTTCAGTTTTATGACAATGCTGAGTGCGGTTGCTGTAAATGCGCAAACCGCTGATGAGGTTATTGCTAAACATATCAATGCCATTGGCGGCGTGGATGCATGGAAAAAAATAAATTCTATGAAATCAGAAGGCGCTTTGCAGGTAAATGGTGCGGACGTATCTGTAACAATGACTGCATTACACCAAAAAGGTAATCGCCAGGATATTTCTGTAATGGGAATGACCGGTTTTATGATTATTGCCCCTACAGCCGGATGGAATTATATGCCTTTCAACGGGCAAACAGCTCCGGAGCCTATGACAGCTGAAGATGTTGAAGGATCTCAACCTCAATTGGATTTGCACGGTTCTTTAATTGATTATGCCGCCAAAGGGCATACCGTTGAGTTGATTGGTAAAGATGATGTTGACGGTACCGAGTGTTTGAAATTGAAAGTGAATTATAAAGGCGGAACAGTAGAGACAATGTATTTAGATGCTAAGAATTATTATGTTATTCGTTCCGTATCCAAACGAAAAACCAACGGGCAAGAAGTAGAATCAACTACTAATTTCAGCAATTACGAAAAGTTGCCCGAAGGAATAGTTGTTGCAAAATCTATTGGATTGCCGTTTGGCGAGTTAAACATCACTAAAATAACTGTGAACGGCCCGGTTGATGAAACTATTTTTAAGAACTGATAAATTGATTAAACAAAGTAAACCCCGATTGTGAAGTCGGGGTTTCTTATTATCTTCATTATCTTCCTTCTTTCTTTTATAAACTAATCGCTTATGAAATCATTATTTGGTTTTCTTTTCTTAATTGCCGCAGTCAATCTTTCTGCGCAAACCACAATTAACAACAGCACATTCGGTATGATGGAAGCCCGGATACTTGGCCCCGGTACCATGAGTGGTCGTATCTCAGCTATTGAAGGTGTGAACGGCGACGGTAAAACAATTTATGTAGGTACTGCCGGCGGCGGTATTTGGAAAACAACCAATGCAGGCGCCTCCTTCAAACCTATTTTTGAAAAATATTGTCAGTCAATCGGCGCATTAGCGATCAATCAAAAAAATCCTAAAGTTATTTATGCGGGCACCGGCGAAAGTAATATGCGTAACTCCGTTTCTATCGGTGTTGGTTTATATAAATCAACCGACGGCGGCGAGAACTGGAATAAAATTGGGTTGGACAGCACCGAACATATTTCTAAAATTGTTATTGACCCGCAAAATGATTCCGTTATTTATGTTTCGGCTCCCGGTCCTTTATGGAGCGACGGTAAGCATAGGGGTTTATATAAATCAACGGATGCAGGAAAAACATGGGCAAAGATTCTATATATAAATGAAAAAACCGGTTGTGCCGATGTAAGTGTTGATCCGCAGAATTCACAAATAGTGTATGCTTCTACCTGGGAATTTCGCCGCCAACCCTATTCATTTAATTCGGGCGGTAACGGCAGCGGCATGTGGAAGAGTTTGGATGGCGGTAAGACTTGGAAAGAATTAAGTAACGGTCTTCCAAAAAAACCATTTGGTCGTATCGCATTTACATTGGCGCCGAGTGCACCGCAAAATTTGGTAGCTATTGTAGAATCAAATGAAACGGGTTTATATATTTCCGCTGATGGCGGTGAGAGCTGGAAAAAACAAAGCGCCGGTTTGAATGTTGTATCAAGACCTTTTTATTTCAGCACTATTGTTATTGATCCCAAAGACCCTAAAAGAGTTTATCGCCCCGCTTTTAGTTTTTCTTATTCTACCGACGGCGGTTATTCATTTGCCGACGCAAGTAATGAAGGCGGTTGGGTGCATAGTGATCATCACGCTTTATGGATTAATCCAAACAATACCAATCAACTTTACTTAGGTACTGATGGCGGTGTGTATATCAGTTTAGATAAAGGCGCTACCTGGATGTTTGTACAAAGTTTACCGGTCGGGCAATTTTATCATGCAGCGGCCGATAATAAAGACCCCTATAATGTAATGGGTGGTTTGCAGGACAACGGAAGTTGGATTGCACCCTCTGCCGCACCGGGCGGCATCAGCAATGCCAATTGGAAATCATTATACGGCGGTGATGGATTTTGGGTACAGCCCGATCCGCTGGATGCCGATATTGTATATGCGGAATACCAGGGCGGCAATATGGCTCGTATCAGTGTAAGCACTACAAAGTCAGTAAGTATAAAACCACAGATAGGCGCAGGCGAAGAAAAACTTCGTTGGAACTGGAACACGCCGCTTGTTACCGGTGTAAAAAATAAAAACCTGTATACCGGTGCGCAGTATTTATATAAATCGCAGGACAAAGGAAAAAATTGGACACGCATTTCACCTGATCTTACTACCAATGATAAAAAGAAGCAGGAGCAGGAAAACAGCGGCGGTTTGAGTGCCGATAATACTTCCGCAGAAAATCATTGCACCATTTTTACTATCGCCGAATCGCCGATGGATGGAAATATGATTTGGGTCGGTACGGATGACGGCAATATTCAATACACGGAGAATGCGGGAAAAACATGGACCAATGCTGCCCGCAATTATACCGCGGCGGGTATTCCGGCACAAACATGGGTCAGCAGTATCGAGCCGTCTCGAGGTTTGATAAGAATATTGTATACGCCACATTTGATAATCATATGTATGGCGATCATAAAACATACGCGGCTAAATCGGCCGATAAAGGAAAGACATGGAAATTATTTGCCTCCCCTGATTTTACCGGCTTTGCACATAAGATTAGAGAAGACATTGTAAATAAAAATTTATTATTCATAGGTACCGAGATGGGATTATTTGCTACGGTGGATGGCGGAGAAAGTTGGTTTCGGATGAAAAATGGTATTCCTGAAATGGCATTGGTGAGAGATATACAAATTCACCCGCGTACCAATGATTTAATACTCGGTACGCATGGCCGCGGTATTATTATTATTGATGATATTTCGCCGATGCGTTTTTTGGATAAAAAAATTGCGGAAGAAGAAGTGCATATTTTTAATAACAAACCCATTTACCTTACGATGGGCAATTTCGGCGGTGGTGGTTTTCCGTCTACAGGCGGTTGGGTAGCGGCCAACCCGGCTTCTATTCCGCCCATTCAATATTATTTAAAAGACAGAGTAAGTACCGGCGATGTGAAAGTAGAAATTTATGATAAGGAAGGTAAGTTAGTACAATCAATACCCGGCAGCAAACGCAAAGGATTGAATAAAGTGTATTGGAACCTGCGTATGAAACCGCCGAAAGTAGCATCGGGCGGTACAAAGTTGGATCAATCAGGTTTTATAGCGCCCATGGTAATGCCCGGTGATTACACGGTAAAATTAAAAGTGGGCGATAAAGACTATACTTCTTCTTTGAAACTGTTGCACGATGAAAAGAATAAGAATTTTACATTGGAAGACAGAAAAGTGCAATTCAAAACAGCGATGGAGTTATATCAACTGCAGGAAAAATTAGCGGGTGTTGTAGAAGATATCAATGCAAGGCAAAAATTATTGAAAGAGAATATGACCGCTGTGCCTGATTCGTCAAAGAAAAAACTAATGGAAGAATATTATAATAAATTGGAAACGCTGCGGGCCGAATGCCTGGCTACCAAACAAAAATCCATTTTTGCCGATGAAGAGCGACTGAGAGAAAAAATTACAGATTTGTATGTGTCTGTTGCGGGACAGGAAGCAGCGCCATCCAACCTGCAGGTGCAGGGTGTAGCATTATTAAAAGAAGAAGTGAAAAAGAAAGAGCAGCAAAATACAGCAATCAATAATCAATATTATGACAGGGTAAAAGATTATCTAAATAAAAAGGCTTTTTAAATTACTATTGTTTAAATGTTTGGAAACGGGGCTTTTTTACGGCCTCGTTTTTTGGTTTTATGCTAACTTTAGATAAACCTTAGTAGAAAAGAAATAATAGCAATAGCTCAACCTTATTACCTTATTTTAAAATAGTATAAAAATGAAAATAGAATATAATAATTTGTACACTCACTTTATATTTACTACTCTGCATCGCTTACCGCTTATTACTGAAAAACACCGGGAGAGGATTGAAAAATATATTACCGATATAGTCAAGAATAACGATTCACATTTATATGCTATTTATGCCAATCCTGAACATGTTCATTTTCTCATATCCCGTTCTCCCAAGTTGTCAGAAGAAAACCTCGCTTCCATTATTGCAGAAAGCTCTCAGCGGTTTATAAACGAAAATAAGCTTTGTGACTAGTAAATTTGCCTGGCAAGAATCTGCATCTGCCTTTTCGGTATCAAAGTCGGATATTGACAAAGTTTGTAAATACATCCTTAATCAACCTGAACATCATCGTAAAGTAACTTTCGCCGAGGAATATGAGGAGTTTATCAAATTTTACCAAAAAACCTTGCAGCCTTTTGAGACTAATAAGTAAGAGTACAAAAACATTCTTGGCTGCGATTCGGCCGAATAAGGTAATAAGGTTGAATAAATATAAGAACAATGTTTCTACTAAGGTAAAAAGCCATCGCCTTGCATTTTACTAAGATACTGGAAGTTTCTGACAACTGACCTTAATTAAGCAGCAAACAGGAGAAAGGAATAAAATTTTGAAGAATTGCTTTTGAAAGAAGTTCGAAATCTAAAAATATTCGACTCTGTTCTTTTTTTATTTTAACATCAATCATGCTTTTAAATAACTAATTTTACACTCTTAACTTAAAATTATTCAGATGAAAAAAATTATTCTTTCAATTCTATTGGTTTTCTCTTCGAGCAATGTTATTTGCGCAAACCGTGGATGAAGTAATTGAAAAACATGTTGCGGCAATGGGCGGAAAAGAAAAGCTGGCTTCTATACAAAGCCTGCACATGGTAGGCGTGGCCGTAATGCAAAACGGTAATGAAATGACAACCACTATTTGGAAAGTACATAACAAACTATCCCGCACCGAAAGAAATTTTGGAATGGGCAGTGTGATACAATTAATTACTGATAAGGGCGCATGGTCTACCAATCCCCGCAGCGGCGGCGCTTTTGAAGCTATGCCTGAAGACAGGGCAAAAATGATGAGTACTGAAATGGATTGCCAGGGCGTGTTATTTAATTATGCTGCTAAAGGACACAAAGCAGAATTTATAGGTAAAGAAACAGTTGATGGAAAAGAAAATTTTAAAATAAAAATGACTTTGAGCAGCGGCAGAGAGATAAATTATTTTCTCGATGCGGCTACTTACTATATTTCGCAAATAAGTATGAAAGGCGGTAGAGGCGGCCCCGGCGGCGGAGCAGGTGCAGGTGGTGGCCAACAACGTGATCCCAATGCCGAGACGATAATAAAATTCAGCCGGTACGAAAAAACGCCTGACGGCTATGTGTTTGCTTTTGCTACTTCTATTGGCGGAATGGGCGGCGAAATGATTTATGAAACCATTGAAGTAAATCCTAAAGTGGATGATAAGCTGTATAAGCCGGAGTAAGTAGCTTGTGTTGTGCTGACCGTGCTGCAATAAGCTATTTGCAATAGGCAATAATCAACGGGCAATAGGCAAATGTGATTAATAATTTATTTTGTGAAAAGTGATGTAAAAACTGCATCACTTTTTTATTACAATTATATTTAGTGTACATGCTGAGCGCAGAGAAAAGGAGAGCGCAGAGTTAACGCTGAGTATCTTTGAGAAACCTCCTGCACTCATTTTCTCTGCGATAAAAAAATCAAACTATTGTTGATTTAAAACCGGTGCGGTTTTTTTGTTAGTTTTAGAAACTATAAACAGAATTTTTTATGAAATTATCTTCCTCACATTATCTTACGAAACTATTCTTTAAAACAATCTTTTTATTTTCCATTGTTATTTATACAAGCGGACTGGCTGCACAAGATGTAAAGCCGGGAAGCAGTACGGCTGTCATAAAAAAAGCAGAAGGCACATGGTACTTTACATTATATACCGATCATATTATCAAAACCACATTTACTCCCGTAAATGCGAAAAATAATGAACAGGTTTCAAATGCGGTAATTATAAAACCTTCGGCACTAAGACCTGCTGTAAAAACAACGGACGGGGAAACCGCCATTTATTATAAAAGCAAAAAGAACATAATAATAAATTCTGCCGGCATTCAATACCTGTTTGAAAATAAACCGTTAGCTGAGTTAAGCTCTTTTTTTACACAAAGAGAAAATTATAATGGCTTTGAATACAAATTGACAGCCAATGAAAAAATAGCCGGCGCGGGTGAAAGAGCATTGCCGCAAAATCGTCGCGGTTATCGTCTTAATTTATATAACAACCCGTGGTACGGTTATGAATATGGCGCCGATAATTTAAACTACTCGGTTCCGTTTATTATTTCGTCAAACGGTTACGGTATTTTTTTCGATAATCCTTCGAGAGGTTATTTGGATATTGGTAAAAATAACAGCAACATACTGGAAGCAGGTTTTGTAAGCGGCGAACTGACATTTTATATTATTGCCGGAAAAAATGCGGAAGAGATTTTAAAAAACTATCATGAACTGATAGGTACACAACCCTTGCCGCCGCGTTGGGCCTTGGGTAATTTTATTTCGCGTTTCGGTTACCGTTCGCAGGCGCAGGTAGATTCGGTGGTGAAAAAAATGCGGAAAGAAAATTTTCCTGCGGATGCGGTAATATTGGATTTGTTTTGGTTTGGCGACAGCATTCAAAGAACACTGGGCAATCTTGATTGGGTAAATAAACAAAAATGGCCCGATCCTAAAAAGATGATGAGTGATTTTAGAAAAGAAAATATCAAAACAATTATCATTACCGAACCCTTTGTTTTAAAAAATACAAACAAGTACTATGAATCATTGAAATATCATGCTACGGATAAAAAAGGAAACCCATATACGCTGACAGATTTTTATTTTGGTTACGGCGGTATAGTAGATGTATTTAGAAAAGATGCGCAACAGTGGTTCAGGAAAGTTTATCGCGAACAAATCAAAAACGGCGTCAGCGGTTGGTGGACGGATTTGGGAGAACCCGAAAAACACCCGAGTGATCTATACCATAATTTAAAAGACTTTGGATTCAAGCGTTTATTTAAAGCCGACGAAATACATAATATTTTCGGTCATTACTGGAACCAAATGTTGTACGAGCATTATCAGCAGGAACACCCCGATACAAGATTGTTTCACCTGAACCGCTCGGGGTATGCGGGCAGTCCGCGGTACAGCATTTTTCCGTGGACGGGTGATGTGAGCCGCAGTTGGAACGGATTGAAAGCACAGTTGCCCATTTTACTGGGCATGAGTGTAAGCGGTATACCATATATACATAGTGATGCGGGCGGTTTCGCCATGACGGATAAGAAAGATCCTGAATTATATACACGTTGGTTACAGCTATCCGCTTTCTCGCCCGTCTTTCGTCCGCATGGCACTGCATTGGAAGCCGATCTGCAACCTTCGGGTACATTGAGTGTAGAAAGTGAACCTGTCTTTTGGCCCGACAGTACAAAAGCTATTGTAAAAAATTTAATACAGTTGCGTTATGATTTAACGCCGTACAATTATACGCTGGCTTATCAGCAAGCAAAATACGGCAAGCCATTGATGCGACCGATGTATTACCAAAATTTTTCTGATGAAAATTTAACGAAAGCGGAAGATCAATACATGTGGGGAGATAATATATTGGTAGCGCCGGTGACGGAAAAAGGTGCGAGGATAAAACGGATTTATTTTCCCGCAGGAAGATGGTATGATTTTATGCGAAATCGTTTTTACGACGGCGGACAATGGATAATGGATTCCGCCGCATTGAGCGAAGTACCCATGTTTGTAAAACAGGGCGGTTTTGTGCCTACGGTATGGGGTTATAAAAATTTAGATAATTATACTACGGCTAAATTCTTTGTATTGTATTTCCCTTCGGCTAAAAAAACATTTTATGAAATGTATGATGATGACGGACTGACTAACAAAGCCATTGAGAAAAAACAATATGAGTTATTGCAGATGGAAGGTATGGATGCGGGCAATGAAATTCAATTTAGTATTAGAAGTAACGGCGGAAAATTTACAGGCCGCCCCGGGAAAAGAGTCATTCGTTTTTATATACCTGAAGTAAAGAAGCAACCTTCAGCTATTTTACTGAACGATAAGACGATGGAGAATATTCTGTATGCAAAGGAAAAGAGAGATGGTATTCGCTATGAGCCCGGTGTTTGCGTGTACAATGCCGATACTAAAATGCTGACGGTAGTAATTGAATTTTCTGATAAACCGGTAAGTGTCAAGATAGAGAAATGAAAATTTCTTCGACAAATCAAACAATCATCGTTGGATAATTTATTGAATATATACTTTCTTAAGAATCTGTTTAAAAGCAGATTTTGGGTTTACCGTATAGCTGTTGGCGAGGACGCCAACAGCGGCGGCTCGCTATGGTTGGCGTCCTCGCCAACCATAATCAGCAAGAAGGGAAATTTACAAAATCGTTTTCGGACATTTTTTTAAATCGCTTCTTACCAGTTAGAAAAATCCTTTACTGAAAATCAAGAAAATCTTTACTTACCCATTTGTCATCCATACTTATTTTGCACCAGCCGTTTTGCTCTTCTGTAATAAATAATTCCTGGCCTTTTGTATAAGCTCCCACTTTCGAAAAAGATTTGGCGGGGCCGCTCCGTACATTTAATGTGTCTGCATTCACTGTTGCTCTTGTTACTTCCGCGGTATACTTACCGTTCACCCAATGTTGTTTACTGCCCGATATTTTATACCAGCCGTCTTTTTCTTTATACACTCTCAGTACGGCGCCGGTTACGGCAGGTTCTCTATCTGCGGCTTTTGCACTTGTACCATCGGGCCCGGTTCTTATATTTAATGATGTAGCGGTAACACACACGTATTTTATAATACCGCTGTCAGCAATGTTTGTAATTACCGCGGCACCCGATTGTTGTCTTACGAGTGGCAGAAAGTTTTTTACACAATCAGCTACTTTATTGCCGCCAAAAAAATTAGTGCCGGGGCAGCTTTTATTATTTTTTGTTCCGTCATTGCGTTGTCCCGTACTTAAATCAAACCAATGATGATAAACAATGCTGTTGGTATTTACCGGTAAATTATATTTACCGCACAGCTTCGCCGTCATGCGTACTATAGTTTGTTTATGTGCAGTCGTCATTACATCTTTTCCTTTATCAAAATAGCCGAGGTGTTCAATACATATCGCGTTGGCATTTTGTCCTAAAATACAAGCCGGCGATTGTTCCATTGATCTTCCCGTTACAATACTGCCGTCGGGGAATGTGGTAAAGTGCTGACCGATATCGCTCCAGCCGTTATGATTGACATGATGATGCTTCATGCCTCTTTGCAATTCAAAATGATTATTGCCGTTAAACAATGAATAATTCGGACTGAACGTATGATGTTCCTGTACCGTTAAAATGGTACGGGCTACCCGCAGGTTACTGATCCATGTTTCAAATTCATCAATGGTTAATTTAGTAAAACCAAATTTCGTTGTCATAACAGTTAGGTTTAGTTATTAAAACTTGTTTATGCTGCTAATCGCCCGGCGGTTGATAGGATCGTTGAATCATTGCCCTAATGTAACGAATTATTACGGAAACCTGATACCCCCATCCCCTAAAGGGGGGCATCAGGTTTTAAAACGATTTTTACGATACAACCGTACAGTATTAGTTTTTAACAGCCTGTTCCTTTTAACCGGGAGAAACCCGTTACCTTTCAACCATTATCCCCCTTTAGGGGATAGGGGCTTGGGCTCCTAATTTCTCTTTGCTGTAGTCACAAACTCATCGTACATTCATCCTTATAATTTTTATACCATGCACAAACTGCTTTTATTCCTTTTAGTTTTTTCTTTTTTGGCATCTGATGCACAAAAGAAAATACAACCCGCATCTTCGGATGCAAATGCCGATTCGCTTTTAATGGCTAAAACAAAATACCGGCTTGTAGGTCCCTGGCGCGGTGGCCGCAGCGCGGCTGCTACAGGCAGTTATAAAAATAAGAACACGTTTTATTTTGGCGCTACCGGCGGCGGTGTTTGGAAAACAACCGATGGCGGCAGCAACTGGAAAAATGTTTCGGATAAATTTTTTGGCAGCACTATTGGCGCGGTAGCTGTAGCGCCGTCCGATGAAACTATTGTATACGCTGCCGAAGGTGAGAACACCATGCGCGGCAATGTAAGTGAAGGCCTGGGTGGTATGTGGCGCAGCGATGACGCAGGTAAAACCTGGAAAAACATTGGGTTGAAAGACGGACGTCATATTATACGTATCGTTATTCATCCTAAAAATCCGGATATAGTTTGGGCGGCAGTGATGGGTCATTTGTTTGGCCCCAATAATGAACGCGGTGTTTACAAAACAACCGACGGCGGTAAAACATGGAAGCGAACTTTGTTTGTAAATAATCAAACGGGTTGCAGCGATTTGGTACCGGAACCCGGTAATCCCAATGTATTTTATGCAGGTATGTGGCGATTGATTCGTACACCGTATAGTTTAGAAAGCGGCGGCGACGGAAGCGGATTATGGAAAAGCACGGACGGCGGCGAAACATGGTTGAATATTTCAGGTAAGAAGGGATTACCGAAAGGTATATGGGGAATAGTAGGGGTGGCGGTAGCTCCGTCCAACACAGATAAAATTTATTGTATACTGGAAAATAAAGACGGCGGTTTGTATGCAAGTAACGATGCAGGAGAAACATGGACCTTGCAAAGCAGCGATAATAATATCCGTCAACGAGCCTGGTATTATACAAAAGTTTTTGTTGATCCGAAAAATGAAAACACGGTGTATTGTCCCAATGTAGGTTTTATGCGCAGCAGGGATGGCGGTAAAACTTTTCAGAGTATACGTACACCGCACGGCGATCATCATGATTTATGGATTGATCCCGAAGATGCCAACAGGATGATTGTAGCGGATGACGGTGGTGCGCAGGTTTCATTTGACGGCGGAAATAACTGGAGTACATACGAGAATCAACCTACCTCGCAGATTTATCGCGTATCAACCGATAATTCATTTCCTTACAGAATATTGGGAGCGCAGCAGGACAATTCAACATTCAGAATAAAAAGCAGAACCTACGGAACGGCTATTACAGATAAAGATTGGGAACCCACTGCGGGTAGTGAAAGTGGTTATGTTGTTGCCGATCCTTCCAACCCGGATGTTGTATACGGAGGTAACTACGGCGGTTATTTATCAAGATTAGATCATAAGACCGGTGAGAACCGCGCCATCAGTGTATGGCCCGATAACCCGATGGGCGCCGGCGCCGATGTGCAGAAATTTCGTTTTCAATGGAACTTTCCTATTTTCTTTTCGCCGCATAATCCAAAAAAATTATACGCGGCGGGTAATGCATTGTTCGCCACGGAAAATGAAGGACAGAGCTGGCAGCAAATTTCGCCCGATCTTACTACCAACGATAAAGCAAAACAAGCCAGCAGCGGCGGACCTATTACAAAAGATAATACAAGTGTAGAATATTACTGCACCATTTTCACAGCTGCCGAATCACCTTTGGAAAAAGATTTATTGTGGACGGGTAGCGATGACGGCGTAGTAAGCGTAAGTAAGGATGGCGGAAAAAATTGGGAGAATGTATCGCCTGCCGGTGCACCGAGGTGGATCATGTGGAATTGCATTGAGCCGGATCCGTTTAAAAAAGGAGCGGTATATATAATAGGTACAAGATATAAGAGCGATGATTTTGCACCTTATATATATAAGACGGAAGACTATGGTAAAACCTGGAAGCTGATTACAAACGGTATTAACAGGCTGCATTTTACAAGAGCCATGCGTGCCGATAAAAAAAGACCGGGTTTATTATATGCCGGTACGGAGTACGGTATGTACATCAGCTATGATGACGGCGCTAACTGGAAATCTTTTCAATTGAATTTACCTGTAGTACCCGTTACTGATTTAACCATTAAAGAAAATGATTTGATAGTGGCAACACAGGGTCGTGCTTTTTGGGTATTGGATGATTTGAGTGTAGTGCAGCAAATGAATAAAGAGACAACCAATAAGAATTTGCATGTGTTTCCGACCAATGATGCATATCGAATGGTTGGCACAGACGGTGGCTTTCGGGGCGGCGGTGGTGTGCCGCGCAATGCAGGCGCCAATCCGCCGAACGGCGCGGTAATAAATTATTGGTTAAAAGAAATGAAGGATTCAGCCAAAGTATCCGTCAGCATTTTTGATAAGGATAAAAAATTGATACGCACTTATGCTACCGATGCCAAAGAAGCAAGAGATAAAATGGAAGCCGCCAAAGGGATGAACCAATTTGTATGGGACATGATATACCCCGAAGGAGAACGAATTGAAGGAATGATTTTATGGAACGGCGTACCGACCGGTATAAAAGCGGCGCCGGGAAATTATTCAGCTAAAATAAAAGCGGGTAACGATTCCGCGGAAACGACATTTACCGTAAAGCCCGACCCCAATTATAAAATGACACAGGCCGAGTATGATGAACAGTTTACTTTTTTATTGAGTGTTCGTGATAAATTTAATGAAACGCAGAAAGCGATAAAGGATATTCGTGCATTGCGTACGCAAATAAATGATTTTACCGGAAGACAAGCGAAGGATATGCCGAAAGAAGTAAAACAAATGGCCGATACCATTAATAAACAAATGACAGCGGTTGAAGAAGCATTGTACCAAACCAAGGCCAAGAGCGGGCAGGATGTACTGAACTTCCCCATCAAACTGAATGATAAGTTGAGCGGTTTGTTTGATGCAGCCAACAGCGGCATAAACCCGCCGAGCAAACAGGTGAGGGATGTATTTGCCGATTTGAGTAAACAAACCGATGATCAGTTAAATAAATTAAAGAAAATAAAAGAAGAAGAAATTGTAAAACTGAATAATTTAATAAGAGAGAAAACATTGCCGGTAATTGGGCTGGCGCCGGTGAAATAGAATTTTCATTTGATTTATTTTTACCAAACCGCCGCAAGGCGGTTTGATGTTTAATGTTAACGGTTTATATCGGCAGCTTTAATTTTTTTTATCTGTCCATTCTCTGAGAAAATAAAAGACCCGTCAGCAGCTTTTTTTGATTTACTAAACGCTGAAACGTTAAATCTAAACCTTTCCTGATTTTTTCTTTTATTTTTTGAGTATCTATATTACTTTTCTTCATTCGAATATTTTTTATTAATTGCCCGGTTTATTACTCTTCAAATATAAACTTCATTTGGCTTTATAAGTAAATTTCTATTACGGGGAGCTGCGTCTCATCATTCTCTTAGTAGCTTAAACCGCCGCCGGGGAATTCCTTTTTTACGAATTATTTCGGAGACTCCGTGGGAACTGCATTTTTATTTAGCAGTTTGATAGTGATACCTATTTGCCCCAAATGGTATAAGTCGTGTTGTATAATGCCTTCAATTAAATAGTGAAAATTATAATCGGTGTCTTGAAATTTTGTTTCCAGATAAGCATCGTCTTGATTTTCCAATGTATGAATTAATGTTAACGTACTTTCATAAAAGGCATTTTTTAAATTAGTCCAGCCAATTTTGCTTAGTTCAATATTATCCTTCCAATCCTCAGGACTATTCATCAGGTCTGTTTTCATGCCTTTAAACCGGAGCAAGCATTCTTTTCTCCATTCTAAAATATGAGATACATGTTCGGCCACACTGTGAACCTGGGGTATTGGTCTTGACAGGGCCTCAGCATCGGATAAATTACCAATTTTACCTTTAAAGCACTGATCAAACCACAGGGAGCCATCCTGAATTTCGTGCAGTTGACGTATGATGTCTTTTATTAAAACTTGGGGCATATGTATAGTTATAGTTTTTTAATCATGAACGTGGCGATAAAATTACAGCTAACTCTAAAATATGCGAAAGTTTTGGGCTGACCAAGCATGCGGATGTTTTAAAGGAAAATTTATTTCCCGAAAGCTTTTTCAAATGACTTCCCTGTATTCAAAGCTTTTATCAGACCGGCCTGATTTTTCTTTCGTGTACCAATTTTTAATTATGTACTTAACTGTAAACGAATAGAACTATCAGTATACTACGTGGCCTTACTATCATGTACAGCAATAATAATTTTTCCTTTGGCCTGCCCGTCGCCAAGATACTGAAGCGCAGCGGGAACTTCCTGTAACGGATAACACTTATCAATCACCGGTACAACTTTGCCTTTTTCAAAAAGACGTTGTGAGTTCGTCAAGGTCTTTTCGGCTCGGTTTATATCCCATCAATCCTAACTTCTTACCGGTAAATAAAGAAATGAGCGACGAGAATAGCATTAATTTAAGTAAGAGTCCGCCCATGGAACCGCCGATCATGGCAAAAATGCCGCCGGGTTTTAATACACGTTTATAATCTGATACCGATCGATGCGCTGTTACATCCAATATCTTATCGTATTGCCGGCCGGTACGTGTATAATCTTCTTTTGTATAATCAATAAGATGATCGGCGCCCAATGAACGAAGCATATCCAATTTCTCTGCTTTATCTACGCAGGTTACTATGGCGCCTACCGACTTTGCATATTGCAAACCAAGCGTACCTACACCGCCGCCTGCTCCGTTAATTAATATTGCATCTCCTTTCTTTATCGTTCCTTTATAACGAAGCCCCTGCAAAGCAAGCAGTCCGGCTTGCGGCAAAGCAGCCGCCTGTTCAAATGTCATAGCGGGAGATTTTTTTGCCAACAATTTTTCCGGGACACATACATACTCCGCGAAACCGCCAAAGCCGCTGCCGGCTATATCGCCAAATACTTTATCGCCGGGCTGAAAATCTTTTACATTCTTACCAATGCTTTCAATCGTTCCGGCTACATCGGCGCCGAGTATCTTACAGCGAGGTTTAAACAGACCGCCTATGAGGCGTACGAGAAATGGTTTGCCTTTCAGCAGGTCCCAATCCCAGGAGTTGACGGATGCCGCATGAATTTTTATCAGCACTTCATTTTCTTTTGGAATTGGTTTAGCGATTTCCTGCAGTTGAAGTTCTTTTACCGATCCGTATTTTGTATACACTACAGCTTTCATGTAAAGTTATTTTATTGAAGCGAAGAAAATTTTGCAAACAAATATACGCAGAATGTAAGCAGGCTGACTGAGTTTGCGTTGCATGGGGGACAACGGGCGTCTCAATTTTTTTCGTGTACTAACCGATGCGTAATACCCTTCTGCTTTGTCATACTGAGCCTGCTTTTATTAGTTAACAAATTAAAAGAACCTAAGCGAAGTATCTGCCCAAAACCGAAGCCGTAACAGATACTTCGCTCGATTTCATTCAACTATAATTTTTCTGATAGCAGCGCTCAGTATGACAAGAAAGTAGACTCTGTTTTATTATTTTTAGCAGACCTTGAAGGAACTGAAACAACAACATCGAATGCTGACCTGTTTCTATGAGCAGTTTTTTACTAACGAGGGATTATGCCTCACACTTTCCTGCACAGTGTAAACCCCTCGCAGGCAATTTCTTTTTTGTGAATTATTGCGGAGACTCGAAATGAGCTGAATTTCTGTAATCAACTAAGCAAATTGCCTATATAAAAAAATTACAACTACATACAGAACCGAACAACCAAAAATTGTTAGCAGAAAACAAACAAACAAACCTATTTGAAATAGCATCTATTACAAAATCGCTAGAATTATTAGGGTCATAATAAATCTTCACAAAGTCGCCTACAGAGTGAAGGTGGACATCTTTTGAAGGTATTGAATTTTTAGCTATCCCTTCCACATCGTTACCCTCATGGTCTACAAAAGATATATGAGGAACTGTTGTATTAAATGCCTTCCCCTTTTCACGTCTTATAACTGCTCCGTTTGCATAATGTCCTGTCCCTTTTAATCGGTAGAATAAAAAAAGTCTTGAAAAGCCTTCATAAAAGAGAAAACCTCCAATAAAAGTTCCAAAAAAGCAACCAAAAATTTCTCCTGCTGTCATAATAAAGCTGTGTCATCAAAGATGGCGTACAGCTCTAAAATATACAAAAGCTCCGGGCTAACCAAGATTGCGAATATTTTTATTAACTAAGGCAACTATCACAACCAATAACTCAGCTTAAATACTAAGGAGCGGTTTTTATTTTTCAGCAGCGGGTCGGAGAAATAATTATCGGTGTATACAATAAATAAATCGCTTACCGGGCGGTAGCGCCACTGCAACCGGCTGTTGATATTAAAATTATTTGCCTGCGTATTGTATTGTATAAAAGTGGTCCAGAAAATAGAATTGCTGAAATTGATTTCGGTACGGTTGGCCAGCAAAAATAAATCGGCACTACCGTATGGAGCGGGAAAACTAAGTTTATTGTATTCCGCATTCAGCTCTACGGTAATCCACGGCTGGTGCCTGAAAATAATACCCGCTTCGGCCTGTACTATATCGCCGTTATAAAACTGCCCGGCGCCAAAGCTTGCACTGTACGATAGTTTTTTTCTTTTATCCGATTCGTATTCTATTCCTGCGCCGTTGTACTTGTACCTTGCGGCGGGCAAGGGGTCGCCATCGGTAAAGGCAGTGGGAAATAATAAATTTGTTTGCTCTATGCTGAATCCTATGCCTATACTTGCCGTACTTTGAAAATCGATACCGTAACTGAATTCCGATGATGACTCGTTAAATGTATTATCGGGATTGACCGCATAAAAATTTTCGAGGCGCAGGTTATGTTGGTTTATTTTTTTATTGGTCTTCGGGAATATCCGGTAGGTATTTTCATTAAAAATAAATTTCGTTCCCACCCGTATGATAGTATCTCTTAATGCATCATAGTTTTCTATCCGCTGTACAAAGCCCATATCGGCATAATAGTTTTTGCCTATGTTATCAAAATCTAAAACAGATGAAAAACGCCGGCTTGTATACTGACCGCCGAAGTTAAGAAAAGAATTTTCTTTGCTGATGCCCGGCTTCATAGCATGATGATAACCCGCCCAACCATTTATATTTCCATCTTCGCTGGTATACAAAAACTCGCCGCCGGCATTGCGTCCGTATTTATCTAATAGGGTTGGTTAATTTATTTTTATCAGTAAAAAACCCTTCACGATTTAATACATAACCTTTGAAAGTTGATCTTTTGAGCAACTGTTGCTGTACGGTAGCGGCGGAATAATTTTGCGATGCATAATTTTCTGTTGCTTTTGTTTGCATACTCATAATACCAATTCTTGTTCGCGGCGCTGCATTGCCCGTAAGTCGTATGCCGCCCAGGATAGGAATTGGATTGGCATCGGGATCAAGCCCTATTCTTCTTGAATAAAAAGGACGTACCGGCGGTATACCAAAATCAGCGAACAAATCGCTGTTCTCCAAAAAGAAATTTCTACGCTCCGGAAAAAATATATCGAACCGCGAAATATTGGTAACCTGCCTGTCTACTTCTACCTGCGAGAAATCGGGGTTCACCGTTATATCCAAATTCAGCGATGAGTTCAGCGCCAACTTAGCATCGAAGCCGGCATTGAAACTTCCTTTTATTTTTTCATTGTTTTCTTTATCTTGTTTTACACCGCCCGTCATGTAAGGGATAAAAGCCGTATTGCTTCCGGGTTTTGGGGGCGGGGCGTCCCATTGCAATGCACCAAGGTAACCAATATCTACACTCGCAAAATTAACCGGTACTCTTGTCCAGGTATGAAACTCATTTGTTTTTCTGTCGCTGTGTATAAAGTTGATGCCCCACTGCATATTGTCTTTATCGTAGCGCAGTGTTTTAAAAGGGATGGCCATTTCTACCGTGTAATGATCTGTATACATTTTAGTAGCGGAAAACCATTTATTATCCCAACTGAAACTAAGCTCGCCGCCGTTGGTGGCGGTAAGTAAATCATCGGCCTGTACATTAAAAGCGGTAACAGTGAAATAAAAACCGTTGGTTTTTTTGTTCATCGGATCAAGCATTACACCCAGCCCGTCATTCTCCCGTAATCTCGAATCACGTTTTAATGACTGACCGATCAACGGCAATGAGTCGTACACGGTACCGAACACATACAGGAAACTATTATCGTAACTGACTTTTACTTCTGTTTTATGATTGGCCTTTACATCATCCCTCGGGAATTTGAGCCAGAAATCTTTGGCGGACTCGGCAGTTTGCCAGGCGGCATCATCCTGCAAGCCGTCTACTTTTACCGGCTGTGTAGTTTTTTTTATACGCAGTTGATATTGCTCTTTGTATTTCGATACATCAATATCCTGTGCCTGCAACCGGGTAAGACTCAATAAACAAGCAATAAAAACAGGTAAAAAAAATTTCATGGAACGACTTTGCAAACTGTGGTATAATAAAAATGAAGATGCGAAATTAATTGAACAGGAGGAGAGTAAAAATTTTAAAAAAGCGGTATTGAGGATAAGCGGTTAAAGGAGCCTCTCCCCAACCCTCTCCTGAGGAGAGGGAGCAGGGTACTTAGTTAGTAAGGTTTGTAATTGATTTGAAATTTTTTTGGATGAGGACAACTTTGCATTTTATTCATTCAAAATATCCGGTCTTCTTTCCTGTGTTCTTTTTACTGCCCGGTCGTGCCTCCACTCTTCAATTAATTTATGATTGCCGCTCAGTAATTCTGCCGGTACTTTCCATCCGCGAAAATCTTCGGGTCTTGTATACACGGGCGGCGCCAGTAAGTTATCCTGGAAAGAATCGAACAACGCCGAGGTTTCATCATTTAATACACCGGGCAGCAGCCGACCGATGGCATCTACCAAAACAGCAGCGGCCAATTCGCCTCCGCTGAGTACGTAATCTCCAATAGAAATTTCTTTGGTTACAAAATGCTGTCGTATTCTTTCATCAATGCCTTTGTAATGGCCGCAAATCATGATGATGTTTTCTTTCATTGATAACGTATTGGCCATTTGCTGATTCAGTGTTTCTCCGTCGGGTGTTAAATAAATTATTTCATCGTAGCTTCTTTCTTTCGATAAACTTTCAATGGCATTGACAAGCGGTTCGCACATCATTACCATACCGGCGCCTCCGCCAAATTGGTAATCGTCTACTTTGCCGTGTTCGTTTACCGCCCATTGCCTTAAGTGATGCAGGTTTACTTCCAGCAAGCCTTTTTCCTTAGCCCTTCTCATAATACTGTGGTTCAGGGGGCTTTCTAATAATTCGGGTAAAACGGTGATGATGTCTATTCGCATAATAAACCCCAACCCCTAAAGGGGGGAGTGGGAATGTGTCAAAGTTAAGTGTGTTGTTTGTGAAAGAAGATGTGAAATAACAAAAGCAAAAAAATTTTACACTATTCATTTGTAAAATCATCCAAATTTCTTCTTTCTTTTTTGGTGGGTCTGCCGGTCTTACCCGTCCACTTACCGGTATAAAAAGTGGCGGCTTGTATTTGCAGCCGTTCTATTTCTTCTTTCGGTGTAATGTCTGTATAATATTTTACTGCTTCGGTATATTGCACTCTTTTACCCAACAAGCCGGTTACTTTTATTCGCCACCGTTTATTTTCAGTTCTTACTTCGTATTCATCACCCACCGCTACCGTTCGGGATGCTTTTGCCTGAAGACCTTCAAATTTTACTTTGCTGCCGTCGCAGGCCGCCGCTGCGGCCGATCTTGTTTTAAACAAACGGATAGCCCATAAATATTTATCAAGGCGGAGTTTTTCTTTTTCAGTCATATATCAGAGTTCTGCAAAAGAATTATACACTGTTTTTTTTACGGTTTCCCAGCTTAAATTTTTAATCAGCACTTCCGGTTGGTCTGACTCTTCGGCATCGTCAAAATAAATAAGACTTTTTTTGAGGAAAATTAATTTATCAACGCCATATTTTTCAATAAAAAGATCGAATAGTTCCGGGGGTTTGAAATGTTGCAACAGAACACATACATCATAAAAATCTTTACGTGTACCTCTTTTGCAAATAGCAAATAATTTCATGGCGGCTATATCTTCTACTGAAAACATACGTATGCCTTCAATGGCCTCCACCGGTTTTAAAAGCAAAAACGGATGAAAAATAATATCGGCCTTTACTGATGCTATATTGCAAAATAACATATATTTATTATTACCCCTGTAAACATATTCAGGGTAATCTGCTTTCAGCAACTCATCCAGTACAAGCGGCTCAAATTCTTTAGTAGAAAACAAATCAATATCAATACTTTTTCTATGACCAAAACGTAGTGATAAAGAAGTGCCGCCTACCAATGCAAAATCAGTAAGATAATTTTTATTCAGCAACGACAAGAGCGTCTGTTTCGTTGTTTCATCAATAGTATTCAGGTGCAACATGTATGCGGGATAAAGGGATGTTTAGTTTTATGCAGAAATAATTTGCCGTCTTTTTATCAAGTGTTTTACTTTTCAGTAATGCTTCCTGCAATTGCTCATGTGTATAAACAGAAAAAATAGTTTCTACTTCATGTGTGAGGCCACGTTGCAATGTTCGTTCAATTATTAATTGACTGTTTTTCTTCCAATCTAAATTTTCCGGATTTACATCCCAAAAAAGAGTTTTACTAAGTGCTTCGGCTACTTTCATATTTTAAAGTTACGAATCATTTTTGTATGAAACATCCTGTGCCAAAGATACTTGTCAGGGTGAAGTTTTTCCTTAATTTCAATTATAAATTGAATTACATGAGAAAGCCTATAATATTTTTTTACATAATTTTTTCGGGTTCAATAGTATTTGGACAAAGTAATAATTTGATGCCAGGAGTAAGAGATATGATAAATGAGTTTTACGGTAAATACAGCACAGGCCACTTGGAATATCCTCAAGTTTCCTTTGAAAAGAGAAAAGAGGGTTGGTATGTAGCTACACAGAGAATTAATGTAAATAAATTGGAAACTGTTGACTGGCTTCTTTTTTACGATAATCTCCTTAAAGCGTATAAGCTGCTTTCTCTTGAACGAAACCCGGAGAATAAAGAGATTGATCCGGAAGAATATCTTAATGCATTCGAATTAAATAATTATAATGTTCAAATTTATTATGGATATAACGGTTGGTACAAAGATGTGATTAATGAATTTAAAGACAAGGAACAACTTTCAAATGATGAAATGAACGGCTTGGCCAGGGCATATAGCGCTTTTGCAAACGGGCTAATTTCGAATCAATACGGGGGCACTGCTGAAGATGAAATTTGGAAACTTAGTTTAACTATGAATTGTCTGTCACCCGCACAAATTGATCAATTTGTTTTTTTGGAGACTGGCGCTCAAAAATGGTTTAAGAAATTGGCTGAAAGTAATCCGAATTTCGAAACCGCAGTTGGAAAAATCGGGATTAAATATGCCAACGAGGTTATGGTTCAATACACGACTTTATTGGCTTATGCGAATGAATATGCTTCGAAAATGAAACTGCCAGCAGATTTATACAGCAAAGAACAGCTTATATATGCCCGTAAACTCCTGGAGAGCTGTCCGTATAACTCCATCCTGTTCTCTTTTGGCGACAATGATTATTACCCTGTTCATTATTTGCAAAAGGCAAAAGGCGTTCGAAAAGACGTTTATCTTATTAATTATAATCTTATAAGTTTAGACCACTATATTTTTCAGGCAACACAGCCCCAATACGGGTCTAAGTCTATAAAACTATCTGCTGATTCAAGTCTTTATTCGGGAGCTAATCATGAGCTTATTTATATATATGATTCGTCCCGCTCAATGTCGTTTACGAATTTTATTAAGCAAATGCAGGTAGATAAAAAAGATGACTTTGGAAGAATTACTGTAAAAGCCGGCAGTCTTCAACTCAAAAAAAATATAAAACCAAATGCCGGCGCGGCAGCCGTTAAGCAAAGTATACATATTTCATTAAAGGAAGTAAAATACCTTTTAAAAAACCAATGGGTATTATTAGACATTCTTGAAAATTTGAATGGCCGTAAAATATGTTTTCCGAACCTCTTTGATGATCAATTAAAAGGCCTTAACCGTTTTTTAGTGCGAAAAGGCGATTTATGGATATACTAAATGTAAAAACCTCACCCAATAGCTGAACGAAGTTAAATAATATCAGACTCCAAAGTCCTCTGCCTTCGGCAGAGATTTAGAGGGTCGCAAAATACTTATGAAAATATGGTATCGTCTCAATGCCTTTATAATAATTATCTATATTGAATTTCTCATTCGGGCTGTGCAGGTTGTCGCTGTCCAAACCAAATCCCATAAAAATAATTTTTACGCCCAACTCTTTTTCAAATAATGCGCAGATAGGAATACTTCCTCCGCCACGAACAGGGATGGGCTGTTTACCAAATGTAGTTTCAATGGCTTTGGCCGCGGCCTTATATCCTTTACTGTCTATCGGTGTCATGTAAGCTTCGCCGCCATGATGCAAAGAGGCTTTTACCTGTACATTGGCCGGTGCTATTTTATGTAAATGATCAATAAGCAGTTGAGTAATCTTATCACTGCTTTGGTTGGGAACCAACCTTGCTGAAATTTTAGCGAATGCTTTTCCCGGTAATACGGTCTTGGCGCCTTCGCCGGTATAACCGCCCCATATACCGTTCAGTTCTATCGTAGGTCGTATACCCGTTCTTTCATTGGTAGTAAATCCTTTTTCGCCCCACAATTCTTTTACACCCAAATCTTTTTTGTATTCTTTTTCATCAAACGGCGCGGCGGCCATTAATTTTCTTTCCGCTTCTGAAGCTACTACTACATCATCATAAAAGCCCGGAATGGTTACATGATTATTTTCATCGTGCAATGAGGCAATCATTTTTGCCAGGATAGTGATTGGGTTGGCTACCGCACCGCCGTATACACCGCTGTGCAAATCGCGGTTGGCGCCTGTTATTTCCACTTCTATATAACTCAATCCGCGTACGCCAATATCCATCGACGGATTTTCCAAACTAATCATCGCCGTATCACTGATTAATATTACATCTGCTTTTAATAAAGCATGATTGGCTTTTACAAACTTGCCCAGGTTGGGACTGCCTACTTCTTCTTCGCCTTCTATTAAAAATTTTATATTGGTAGATAATGTACCGGTTTGGTTCATAATCTCCAACGCTTTTACATGCATATAAAATTGTCCTTTGTCATCGCAACTGCCGCGGGCATAAATTTTTCCGTCTTTTATTACCGGTTCAAACGGTCCGCTATGCCACAGTTCCAGCGGATCGGGAGGTTGTACATCATAATGCCCGTAAACCAATACGGTAGGTTTGGCAGGATCAATTATTTTTTCGCCGTATACAATCGGGTGGCCCTCGGTAGCAAAAATTTCTACCTTGCCGGCACCGGCTTCCAGCAGTCGGGACTTTACGGCTTCGGCGCATTTCTGCATATCATCTTTATGCTCGCTGCGGGCACTTACACTTGGTATGCGCAGCAAATCGAGTAACTCGTTTAAAAAACGGTCTTTATTTTTTTCCAGGTATTCGTTCCATGTTGCAGACATAAATAATAAATTTATTACGAAGACGAAGATAGGTTTTTAGTTAATCGGTTAAAACTTTACGGATTTTCTTAAATGAACCACGGAGACACAAGGGCACTGAGATTCGCAGGGCTTTGTGTTCCTTTGTGCCTCCCTGTCACCGTGGTTCAATAAAATTTTTGATAAAATATTAATAGATCACGACACACTATCTTTGCAACATAATGAAAGCAGTGATAAAAGAGGGAGCCGGTAAAAACATACGACAATTGGCGCTGACTGATTTGGAACAATATTTTGCAACTTTTGGTGAGAAAAAGTTCAGGGCCAAGCAGGTGTACGACTGGTTATGGTTAAAACCCGTACAGAGTTTTGATGCCATGACCAATCTTTCCAAAGAGCTTCGTCAAAAATTAAAAGAAGAATTTGCCCTGCCCGGTTTAACGGTGGATGCTACGCAATACAGCGAAGACGGAACGGTGAAATCGAGATTCAAAACCCACGACGGGCATTTAATAGAAGGCGTGTTGATACCTACGGGTTCACGATTTACGGCTTGTGTTTCTTCGCAAATTGGTTGCTCGTTAAGTTGTAAGTTTTGCGCTACGGGTTATATGGACAGAAAACGCAACCTGGAGTTTGATGAAATTTATGATGAAGTGGTGCTGATAAATGAACAATGCGAACGCATACATGGCAAAAAATTATCCAATATAGTTTTTATGGGTATGGGCGAACCGTTGCTGAATTATAAAAATGTATTGAAGTCTATAGAAAAAATTACTTCGCCCGACGGGATGGGTATGAGCCCTAAGCGAATTACGGTTTCCACCGCCGGGGTGGCCAAACAAATTCGTCAATTGGGTGATGATAAAGTAAAATTTAAATTGGCTTTATCGCTGCATGCGGCTACGGATGAAAAGCGACATGAAATAATGCCGATTAACGACAGCAACGATATTAAAACATTGGTAGAGGCGTTGAATTATTTTTACAAGCAAACTAAAAATGAAATTACGCTGGAGTATATTTTATTTAATAACCTGAATGATTCTGTTAAAGACGCCGACGACCTGATAAAAATTTACCGCCAGGTTCCCGCCGACCTGGTAAACATTATTGAATACAATCCCATTGCATTGGCTTCGTTTGAAAAACCCGAAGAAGATAAAGTAGAAGCCTTTATGAATTACTTAGAAAAACATAAAGTAAATGCAAGACTGCGCCGCAGCAGGGGTAAGGATATAGATGCCGCCTGCGGGCAATTGGCGAATAAGGATTAGTAATATTGCGATTAGTAAATGATGAAAGTCAAAAGTTAAAAGTAAAAAATCAAAAGGAAACCGGACAGCTGCTTTATAAAATACAGATTTATAGTTGATGCTAATTCTTGCTTCTGACCTCCGGCTTCTGATTTATTCAGTATTAAAAACGTACCTTCGCTCTTCACTACTGTTGTAAAACAGCAAATAACTTCACAATGAAAAAGAAATCAACCGCGTTTGACAAGTTTGCCACTAAGAAGAAAAGTAACGCTGCCATAAAAGAAAAATTTAAAGCCGAGAAAAGAGCCTGGAAAAAAGAAAGAGCGGATTTTTTTGATAATCAACGAAAACAAGCTTCAGTCGCCGCGGTACCCGCAGCACCTGTAATTGCACGTCCTGAAAAAGCAGCTACGGATCAAATGCCGTTGAATAAATTCATGGCGCATTGTGGTGTAAGCAGCCGGAGAGATGCAGTGGAAATAATTAAATCCGGAAAAGTAAAAGTAAACGGCGTAGTGGTTATGGAGCCCGGGCATAAGGTTTCGCAAAAGGATATAATAGCAGTAAACGGCAAGAAAGCAGTTGTCTCCAAAAATTTAGTATACATCGTTTTAAATAAACCCAAAGATTATATAACCACCACCGAAGATCCGCAGGGAAGAAGAACGGTATTGGATTTAATTCGTAATGCTACCGAGGAAAGAGTTTATCCCGTCGGCAGGTTGGACAGGGCAACCTCGGGGGTATTATTATTAACCAATGACGGTGATCTTTCGCAAAAGTTGACTCACCCGACCAATAAAATAAAAAAAGTATACGCCGTTACACTGGATAAACCTTTATCTGCAAAACATTTTGATGAAATATTGAAAGGTGTCACATTGGAAGACGGTATGGCTAACGTAGATGTATTGGCGTATACCGATCCGAGAGATAAAGCGGAAGTAGGTGTGGAGATTCACAGCGGCAGAAATCGAATTGTGCGCCGCATATTCGAACACTTTGGTTACGATGTTAAAAATCTTGACCGCGTTACATTTGCAGGACTTACCAAAAAAAATATAACAAGAGGTAAGTGGCGTTTTTTAAATGAGAAGGAAGTAAGAGAACTGAAATTTTTTGGAAAAGGTAAATAACGATTTATAAATTCTGCATGTCAGACGAAATAGAAATTAAAGAACAATATTACTAAACCTCCTTTCAGGAAATTGGAGGATATCATTGTTTTTGAAAACGATGATTTTGTCGCTTTGAATAAGCCCTCGGGTTTACTCTCTATTCCTGATAGGGAAGGGAAAGAAGTTTCATTAAAGAATTTACTGAATACAAAATACGGTAACATCTTTACCGTACACCGGTTGGATAAAGATACAAGCGGTCTGATTGTTTTTGCCAAGAATGAAGCAACGCACAAACATTTGTCAAAGCAATTTGAAGAAAGGCATACCCGTAAAGTTTATTTGGGGTTGGTATTGGGCTCTTTGCAAAATAAAGAAGGAAGAATAGAAGCGCCAATAATGGAACACCCCGCCAAAAACGGTTTGATGGTTATTAACAGGCGAGGAAAAGAAGCTGTGACCGATTATAAAGTACTGGCCGATTACGGCGTATACAGTTGGACGGAATTTCAAATACTTACCGGCCGTACGCACCAAATAAGAATACATGCTAAGGATATGGGTCACGCAATAGTATGTGACGCATTGTACGGCGATGGTAAACCGGTTCTGCTTTCTTCTTTAAAGAAAAAAAAATTCAATCTCTCTAAAAATGAATTGGAAGAAAGACCCATATTGGGCAGGTTGGCATTGCACTCATCGGAATTAAGTTTTACGGATATAAATAAAAAGTTAATTGAACTGACAGCGCCGTTGCCGAAAGATATGCAGGCCACTTTATCGCAATTGGATAAATGGAAAAACAAAAAAGCCCGTTAGCAAAACGGGCTTATACTCACTTCATCTTCATATAGCAAAATAAGATCAGTCAAGATTGGGTTGCGGGGTATAACGCAAATACGGTTTTACAATTTTAACGCCTTTCGGAAATTTCTTTATCGCATCTTCGGTAGAAACAGCGGGTACTATAATTACATCTTCTCCGCTCTTCCAATCGGCAGGTGTAGCTACGCTATATTGTGCGGTCAATTGCAATGAATCAATTACACGCAATACTTCTACAAAATTTCTTCCGGTAGAAGCAGGATAGGTAATTGTTAATTTTATTTTTTTATCGGGTCCTATTACAAATAGGGAACGAACGGTAAATGTTTCGGATGCATTGGGATGAATCATATCATACAAACCGGCAACAATTCTGTCGGGGTCGGCAATAATGGGAAAACCAACCGAGCAGTGCTGTGTTTCATCAATATCTTTTCTCCACTCAAAATGTTTATCCAGCGGATCAACACTCACAGCCAATACTTTTACATTGCGTTTTGCAAATTCTTCCTGCAGCAATGCTGTTTTACCAAGCTCCGTAGTACATACGGGTGTAAAGTCGGCAGGGTGCGAAAAAAGAATTCCCCAGCTATTGCCCAGGTATTCATGAAAATCAATTTCACCATTGGTAGTTGAAACTTTAAAATTGGGGGCTATATCTCCTAATCGTAATGACATAAGTTATATATTTTTTATTGGTGAACAAAACTAAGGGATTCTTATTATCCTACAAAATTAATAGACTAATATAAATAAAGATTTGCCCCGCACTATCGGCCGTTAGCGGAAATTACACAACAAGATCTTGCAGGGTTCTTTTTTCCAATATGTTCAGTGTGGCGTCCCGTACATCTATCATCATATCATGCAGCCCGCAATTTTTTTCATCGCAGTTTTTGCAGCGTTCATAAAAATACAGGCTTACGCAGGGCAGCATGGCAATGGGTCCGTTAATAATACGAACCACGGAGGCCACTTTAATTTTAGCGGGATTTTGGGCTAAAAAATAACCGCCGCCTTTTCCTTTTTTACTGTCAAGAAAACCCTCTCTCTTTAATTCAAGTAAAATATTTTCTAAAAACTTGAGCGGAATTTTTTTCTTCTTGGCTATTTCAGCAATAAGCACGGGGCCTTCATTATACTTTTCGGTAAGATAAGTAAGCGCTTTAAAAGCGTATTGCGATTTTTTGGATAGCATAGATAGTTAACCGGCTTATTTGATTTCTAATGTATAATTAATCGGCGAATTTTTTTTCAGCATAGCGGATACCCCGCAATATTTTTCCAGGGAAAGGTCAATGGCTTTGCGCACTTTGTCTTCGTTTTCTTTTCCCGTTTTTATTTTATAGGTAATATTAATAACGGTAAAAACTTTTGGATGCTCATCGTTCAATTCCGCTTCGGTGTCTATAACCAATTCCGAAAACTCCACTTTCATCTTGTTAAGTATGTCCACCACATCTATACCGCTGCAGCCGGCTATGCCGGAGAGTAATAATGATTTGGGGCCGTTGCCTTTTTTTTTGTCACCGTCTATACTTATAAAATTACCTTCGTGTTCACTTACAAACTCATGCTCTTTTTTCCAGGTTGTTGTTGTTTTCATTTATTGTAATCTGTGTTTTTTATCCGGGAGAATATTATCAACCGTCCAATCTATCTTTTTTTCAAAATTATGTTTTCTTTCGCTACAATTTTCTTTCGGGCAAATTTGGCAGGACAAAGGCAGGCACCCGTCCGAATGTACAAACAGTTCCATTGATTCATCAAATTCTTTTTTTACCAATGCGGACAGGGCGTCAATTTCCAAATGCGCTTCGTGTACATTTAAATACCAGGGCAGGGTAAGATGGCAATCAAGATGCAATACGCTGCCGTATTTTATTACCCGCAGGTTGTGAATATCCACCCAATTTTCACGCCTGTTTTTATTCAGCATTATCAACATTTTTTCAAGTAATGCTTTATCGGCTTTATCCATAATGCCTGCAATGGATTCATTTACTATTTTCCAGCCTGTATAAATAATAAGTACGCCGAAAACAGCGGCCACTGCGCTGTCAATCCAATTGTGATTTGTAAAATAAATTAATACGAGGCCGCCAATAATACCTACGGTAGAATAACTGTCGGACTGTAAATGCTTGCCGCTTGCAACCAACGCAATGGAATTGTTTTTCTTGCCTTTTTTTATACAAATAAAACCCATTATATAATTAACCGCCGCCGCAGCAGCTACCAGGATAATGCCGTAATCAATTTTTTGTATTATTCTCGGGTGTATAAAACTCATTACTGATTTGTAAATAATAATGGCGCCCGCAGAAGCTATCAATGTGCCTTCAATAGCTGCGGAAATAAATTCAGCTTTTCCGTGACCGTATGGATGGTCCGCATCGCGGGGCTTGGCGGCAACATACAAACTGTACAAACCGATAAAACCGGCTGATACATTCACGATACTTTCTAACGCATCGGTAAGTATAGAAATGGAATTGGTGGAATAATAAGCAATAAATTTTATTACAAGTAATGCAACTGAAACAGCCGCAACCCATTTTTGAATAGTAAGATTCTGCTTGCTGCCGGCCGATGCTGTTTCCATTAATAATTACTTGATTCTTCAGAAGATGCCGTCCTGTTATTTTTATAAAGAGGAAATGGAACGATAACTTTTTAAGTGCTGCTTCATGTGCAAACTAAACAATACTTTCCAATCGTTGCTGTACATAATTCCAGTTTACCACATTCCACCAGGCATTTATATAGTCGGCTCTTTTGTTTTGATAACGTAAATAATAAGCATGTTCCCAAACATCCAATCCTAATAAAGGAAAACCTTTTATGTCACTCACGTCCATCAGCGGATTATCCTGGTTGGGTGAGGAACCGATGCGCAATTTTTTATCCCCATCAATAAATAACCAGGCCCAGCCGCTGCCGAAACGATTTTTCCCTGCATCAGACAACTGCGTTTTAAAACTGTCAAAGGAGTTAAAGCTTTCTTCAATTGTTGTCAGCAGTTTACCCGATGGTTTTCCGCCGGTATTGGGCGCCATACATTTCCAAAACAATTCATGGTTATAATGTCCGCCGCCGTTATTTCTCATTTTAGATGAATACTTGGAAATTTTAGCCAATACATCTTCCAGTGGTTTGCTTATATCCACCGCTTCGTTTTTTGCCGCATCATTTAAGTTAGCTGCATACGCCGCCGCATGTTTGCTGTAATGAATTTCCATCGTTACCGCATCAATGGCACTGTCCAATCGCATTATATGAATAGGTGAGAGGCTCTTGTTTAAAACCGGTTTTAAAATTATTGCTCGGTACTTATTTTTTTTCCGGGTGTGCAGGATTGCAATAAAGAACCGGTTGTACACAGCACGGCCGATGCAGCCACTGTAGCTTTTACCGAATTACCTATAAACTGCCGGCGCGAAGATTTATTTGCTGACATAAAAAACTCATTTTTATAAATGAGTCATAAAGTTAGTTCATTCCCCCAATGCGGAAATTACTTTTTACGCACCCATGTTTTTAATTTAAGGTAACTGCGATGATAAAATTCTCTATTCAGCAGTTGTGAATCACGAAGAGCTTTATAAGTAAGAAAAATACCGACTAATAAAAGAATTGAATCCGCAAGCCATAAGCCGGTCATGGCAGACAGTTTGCCCGTTTTGGCCATTTGCTCACCGGTGCGATTGGTAAAATAAAAAAAGATAAAAAACATAATGGCGAATACCAATGGCGTACCCAAACCGCCTTTGCGTATAATAGAACCCAACGGTGCGCCGATTAAAAATAAAACAAAGCAAGCAAAGGATAATGAAAATTTTCGGTGCCATTCCATATTATGCTTGCGCAGGTTCCGGTCTTTGTTTTCATATTCGCTCAGCAGTACATCATTATTTATACGAGCCGAGGAAAGTTGGCTGATCGCTGTTTGACGTACATTGGCCCTTGCGGAATCGGGAATAAGTGTCTCAAATTTTTTAACGGAATCGGGAACGGTAACTGCTGATTTTTCCCAACTGCTGTCTAAGTATTTGGCAAATTTGAAAGTGGCGGCTACATCGTTTTTATATTTGGTTTTCAGTGCCCGCAATTCTTTTTCTATCGAGTCGATACTTATATTCAACTGCCGCAGGCTTTTCATCATCTCGTTCGATTTATTTACCGTATCATTGGTCCAGTTAATTTTATTGATGGCTACCAAATCAAACTGTCTTTTATATTCTTTAAAATTCAATCTTACATATTCGCTGTTAGTTCCTGTGGAAGCGCCTCTTTCCTGGTAGCGCCAGCCGTCTTTCAAATTAAAATTCAAAAAGCGTTTGTCTTCCGATACACTCATTACACCGCTTTTGGCAATAATAAAATTATCCTGCAGCGGGTTTGTTCTTTCAAAAATGATAACATCCTTTATAATAGAGTCTTTTTCTTTTTTACCCACTTTAATGGCGAAATTTTCTATACGATCATAAAAAACGCCTTCTTTTAAATCAAAAGCCGGTTTAGCATAGGCTATATCGCCCAGCATTGTTTTAGATTTCAGGTTAGCTACGGGTACTAAATTATTGGCTAATAAAAATGCCAGTCCGCAGACAAATACCACAATGATACCAAGTGGCCGCATAAAGCGCAACAACGAAATGCCTGAAGACTTTACGGCTACCAGCTCCATACTTTCGCCCAAGTTGCCAAATGTCATAAGACAGGAAAGTAATACCGCCAGGGGCAGTGCTAATTGCGACAGACCGGGCAATTGGTACCAAATAAACGTAAGAATAATATTAGTACTAAGTCCTTTGCCCACAAAATCATCGATGTACAGCCAAAAAAACTGCATCAACAGTACAAACAGGGTAATAAAGAAGGTGGCGATAAACGGCCCCGTAAATGCTTTGATAACTAATATGTCTAATTTTTTTATCACAGTTAATTTGTATTGACCGGTAATTTTGTTTTACTATACATTTACCGGCATGTAAAGTACCCGGGCAAAAGCAATTCTTTTTTTACTATTTATAATTTTTAAAATGAGCAACGCAAAAGTAATACTTTCGGCACATGAGCAGCAATTGGTTACCAATTACGAATGGATTTTAACAAAGAATGATATAATTAATAAAGGGAAAGAATTATTGAATGATATTCAGGGCGGGTACAAAAAAATTTTATCGGAACTGCCATTTGCTTTGCCCGAAGAATTGAATATTCGCGGCGGAAAAATATCGAAAGGTGAAAACTATAAAGGGCTGCCGTACCTGCTTTTAGACTACCCCGGATATTTTGAGAAAGAAAATATATTCGCTTTCCGCACCATGTTTTGGTGGGGGCGTTTTTTCAGCGTCACTTTACATCTCTCGGGCAAATATAAGCAACGGTACGGGAGCCGTATTGAGAAAAAAATCAGAGAAAACAGTTACAGCGATTATTTTATAAGTATTGCTGATGATCAATGGCAGCACGGGTTCGAGGCGGATAATTACAAGGCTGTAAATGAATTAGCGGCGGCGGATATAGGCGATAACCTCCGGCAAAATTCATTTGTAAAAGTAGCTTGTAAACTGCCTGTTGCGCAATGGAACAATGCACAGGAATTTTGTACTAATGGATTTATTAACCTGTTAAAAATCCTGCAGGATTAGTTTCCTAACCGATGAAATAATTCTTTTACCTGGAAATCCCACAACTGACTCTGGTCTTTGATTTCTTTTTTTTCGGCGAAATCTTTTATTACTAAAATAGTTTGGTTAGTAACTTCAGATTTTTCGATGCTGAATTCAAAGTATTCATCTTTGGCGGAATGCTGCCAATGAAAACGGATGAATTTATCCTGCTCACTCTCTACTAAATCTGCTTTATCGGCCGATCCGTTCCAGGAAAAATAAAATACATCATCTCTTTCATCAACCTTATCTGCAAACCACTCCTGCAAACCCGCAGGAGAAGACAGAAATTCGTACAAAATCGAAGGTGAACATCTCACGGGAAATTCTAAGGTATACAACTGTTTTTGGCTCATCTCTACAATTTGGCAGCTGTTTAATAGCTATCAATTTGTGCAATTATAGAAAATAATTCCTTCTGTAAAAATATTTATTTGTTCGAAACCCGATATTTCTTTTGACCGGGGTCAAATTTTGATAATAAATATCCATAATCTGCGTTTTTATAGGGATTGAAATTTGGTGTGAACGGCATTTTTACTTAATTTTCCTTTTACACCATGCGGTTTTGACCGAAATGGAACCGCGAAGAACAGATTATTATTAAGGGCTAACCTCGAAAAACCAAACAAAATTCATAACCCTTAAAAATAACCGGATCACAATTCCTATGAGCATGCGTCAACTCAAGATCACGAAGTCGATTACGAATCGTGAATCTCAAAGCCTTGAAAAGTACCTCCAAGAGATTGGTAAAGTAGAGCTTATCTCTCCTGAGGAAGAAGTTAAATTAGCCCATCTTATTAAACAGGGATGTCAGAAGTCTTTGGACAGATTAACCAAGGCCAACCTCCGTTTTGTAGTATCTGTAGCCAAGCAGTACCAAAACCAGGGTCTTTCGCTGCCCGACCTGATTAATGAAGGTAATGTGGGCCTTATCAAAGCAGCTCAGCGCTTTGATGAAACAAGAGGTTTCAAATTTATTTCCTATGCCGTTTGGTGGATTCGCCAAAGTATTTTACAGTCATTGGCCGAACAAGCCCGGATTGTAAGGCTGCCCCTGAACAAAGTAGGGTTAACAAACAAAATCCAAAAAGCATTTACACAGCTGGAGCAGGAGTTTGAAAGAGAACCCTCTGCTGAAGAGCTGGCTACTTTGCTGGAAATGGATATTGAAGATGTAACCTCATCACTCGGCATCAATGCCCGCCACGTAAGTATGGATACCCCGCTTTCTGATGGTGAGGACAGTACGTTGCTGGATGTAATGAGCAATCCCAACGCCGATAACACGGATGAAGAACTGGATCATAAACAGTCTTTAAAAATTGAGATTGACCGTTCGTTGACTACCCTTACCGAAAGACAAAAAGAAGTAATCTGCTTTTTCTTCGGAATTGGTGTAGATCACCCGATGAGCCTGGAAGATATTGGTGAAAAATTCAATCTTACAAGAGAGAGAGTTCGCCAAATCAAAGACAAGGCCATTACAAGGCTGAGAACAACCAATCGTGGCGGCATGTTGAGAACTTATCTTGGCGCTTAATTTTATTCATTTAAAAGATTTACTATTGATTTAAATATACATTTTACAACTTACGGAAAACAAACCCCCTAAATTCTAAATGAATATGACGAAAGTTGTATTCATTTTTTTTATGCCTTATACCAAATTCATTAAGTTCCCCCGCCTTATTTATATTTGCATTCCAATTAACGGTATTTCTATGTTTCAAAATCTTTCGGATAAACTTGAATCGGCCTTTAAGCAGCTAAAAGGACAGGCCCGTATTACAGAGATAAATATTGCGGCAACCATCAAAGATATTCGTCGTGCATTGGTAGATGCGGATGTGAATTATAAAATTGCCAAAGAGTTTACGGATAGAATAAAAGAGAAAGCTATTGGCGAAAAAGTAATCAATGCCATCAACCCCGGTCAGCTAATGACCAAGATTGTGCAGGATGAAATGACGGAGTTGATGGGCGGGCAGGAGAGTGTATTTAATGCCAAAGGGAATCCCGCCGTTATTTTAATTGCCGGGTTACAGGGTAGCGGTAAAACAACTTTCAGCGGTAAGCTGGCTAATTACTTAAAATCAAAAAAAGGCTTATCGCCTTTATTGGTGGCGGCGGATATTTACCGTCCGGCAGCTATGGAGCAGCTAAGAGTATTGGGCGAGCAAATAGGCGTGGATGTACATATTGAATTAGAAAATAAAGACGCCGTAACCATAGCACAAAACGCCATTAAAGAAGCAAGAAGTAAGAATAAGAATGTAGTTATTATAGATACCGCCGGCCGTTTGGCCATAGATGAAGTGATGATGACCGAAGTGGCTAATATTAAAAATGCCGTTAATCCTACCGAAATTTTATTTGTAGTAGACAGCATGACCGGCCAGGATGCGGTAAACACGGCCAAAGCATTTAATGACCGTCTTGATTTTTCCGGCGTAGTGCTTACCAAATTGGACGGTGATACAAGAGGCGGTGCCGCTCTTTCCATTAAGTATGTTGTCAATAAGCCCATCAAGTTTACCGGTAGCGGAGAAAAAATGGATGCGTTGGATGTATTCTACCCGGAAAGAATGGCGCAGCGTATTTTGGGTATGGGCGATATTACATCGTTGGTAGAAAAAGCGCAGGAACAATTTGACGAAGTAGAAGCGAAGAAATTAGAGGCCAAGATTCGGAAAAATAAATTTGACTTCGCCGATTTTAAAATGCAACTGGAGCAGATAAAAAAGATGGGCAATATGAAAGACCTGTTGGGCATGATACCCGGTGTGGGCAAGCAGGTAAAAGACATGGACATCAATGAAGATTCTTTTAAAGGCATTGAAGCGATGATTAACTCCATGACACAGGCAGAAAGAAATAATCCCGACCTGATAGATATGAGCCGTAAAAAGAGAATTGCCAAAGGAAGCGGAAAAGATATTGCCGAAGTGAATGCCTTTATGAAACAATTTGAACAGATGCGGGATATGATGAAGAACATGAACAAAATGAATATGCTTGGCAAAATGATGCCCGGCATGAGAAGGTAGGCCCCAACAAACCTTCCGCCCATTGGCGGAGAGGCTTAAGAAAATTCTGAATGATTACATCCCTCGATAATTACCAAAATATTTTCTTCATTGGTGTGGCCGGCACCGGTATGAGTGCATTGGCACAATACCTGGCAGGCAGCGGCAAAGCCGTCAGCGGTTCCGACCGGTATTTTATTCCCGGCAAACCAAATGATACGAAGCAAAAATTGGAAGCGGAAAATATTCAGTGTTTTTTGCAGGATGGTGGCGGCATCAATGAAGCTACACAATTGGTTATTGCATCTACCGCGGTAGAAGATACCAATGTAGAAATACAAAAAGCAAAGACGCTTAATATCCCGATTATACTTCGTTCAGAATTATTAACGCTGATCAGTAATACAAAAAGAACAATCGCCGTAGGCGGTACATCGGGCAAGTCTACTACCTCGGCTATGTTGTTCGATATTTTGGAACATGCCGGTTTGGATGCCGGTATTATCAGCGGGGCCGGTTTGGTACGATTGCAAAAGCAGGGAAAGATAGGTAATGCGAAAGTGGGTAAAGGTGATTGGTTGGTTATTGAAGCCGATGAATCTGACGGCTCCATTGTTAATTATTATCCTGAGATCGGTTTACTTTTAAATCTTGATAAAGACCATAAAGAAATTGACGAGCTGAAAACAATCTTCAACACTTTTAAGGCGCATACAAAAAAAATATTTTCGGTAAATGCTTCGCATGAGCTGGCGGCGCCGTTTTCTCAAAATAAACAACAGGATTTTTCTTCCGCCGATGCGGATGCCGGTTACAGGGCCACCAATTTTGTACAAAAAGGTTTGCAAATCAGTTTTAAAATAAATGGTGCGGATTTTTCATTGAATGCCATTGGCAAACACAATATGGAAAATGCCTTAGCCGCTACCTGTATCGCTAATCAAATTGGGGTTGATTTAAAAATCTGCTCCGAAGCATTGAAAAATTACGAAGGCATTTACCGCCGCAACCAGGTGATGGGGCAAAAAAACGGTATTTGGATTATTGATGATTATGCTCATAACCCGGCAAAGGTGGCGGCGGCCATCCGATCGGTACAGCCATTGGCCAAAAAAGTAATAGCATGGTTTCAACCTCACGGTTATGGCCCTACCCGATTTTTAAGAAACGATTTTGTACAGGAAATTTCCAATACGCTTCGTGAGCAGGATGAAATATGGATGAGCGAAATTTTTTATGCAGGCGGTACCGCCGAAAAAAATATAAGTGCCGGCGATTTGATTAATGATATTAAAGCACTTGGTAAAAATGCTTTTTTTGCAGAGAACAGGAATGAGTTGGTAAACTCAATAAAACCTCACTTGACTGACGACTGTGTACTTATTTTGATGGGTGCCAGGGATCCGGGATTGGATGAATTTGCAAGGCAGGTGTATGAGCAGATGTAGTGCCGGTTTCGGGTTACAAGTTGCCGGTTATAGGTAAAGGCTTTCGGATTCTGTATCTTGTCTCCGGGTTTTTAAGCCGTATAAAACCGAATTCTGAAAATCCGGGGAAATTCCTGCTGATTCTTCACTAAATCGGCTTTAAAATACCCTCTTATCAAAATATTAACCGCCTTTATTAAATTTCACTTGGTCGTTTAGACGGGGGCTTTTATATTTGCAGTCCCAAAACACCGATTTTATCAAAGTAATGGGATTAATCTTATTCTTTAACCGCCAATAAATTTTTATTTAAAATGGCCGCAAAAATCCGACTGCAACGTCACGGGTCTAAGAAAAGACCTTTCTACTTCATCGTAGTTGCTGACTCCCGTAGCCCTCGCGATGGGAAATTCATTCAGAAATTAGGTACTTACAATCCCCTTACGGTTCCTGCTACCATTCAGCTGGATCGTCAGAAGTCTTTGGAATGGCTCAACCAGGGTGCTCAGCCAACTGACACTGTTCGCCGTATCCTCAGTTTCAAAGGAGTATTGTATTTAAAACACCTTTTACGCGGTGTTAAACTTGGTTTATTTGATGATGCTACAGCTATGGAAAAATTCACCAAATGGAGCACAGAGCATGAAGCCCAGGTAAAAAAACGCCAGGAAACTGCAATGCGTTCTCAACGTGAAAGAAGGTATTCACCCGGTCGCCGGCCCGAGCCGAAAGCCGAAGGTGGATCTGAAGCATAATTGACAATTGCAATTAAAAAAACACTTAAAGCCTTTCAATTTTTTGGAGGGCTTTTTCTTTGGTTAGCATTTTTCGAATGCGACGGTATGCAGCTTCAAGTTGCTTACTTTCGTAAATGACAGTTTTAAAGGTCAATCTATTTTCAGAAGGAAACACAGTATAAAATAATGTTATGACTAAGGAAGTCGCCATAAAAATATTTGAAGAAAAAAAAGTACGCAGCCATTGGGATGCAGAACTGGAAAAATGGTATATCTCCATTGTAGATGTAGTAGGCATTTTAACTGATAGCCCTAATCCAAATAATTACTGGAAGGTATTAAAGAACAGGCTAAAAAAAGAAGGCAGTCAGTTGGTTACAAACTGTAACCAACTGAAAATGCAATCAGCCGACGGAAAATTTTACAAAACCGATGTAGCCGATACCGAACAATTGTTCAGGCTCATTCAATCCATTCCTTCCCCAAAGGCAGAACCTTTTAAACTATGGCTTGCAAAAGTAGCAGCCGAAAGATTGGATGAAATGCAAGACCCTGAATTGAGTATTGACAGAGCATTGGAGCAATACCTGCAATTGGGCTATAGCGAAAATTGGATTAACCAAAGATTAAAGAGTATTGAAATTCGTAAAGAGTTAACAGACGAGTGGAAGAAAAGAGGATTGAAGGAAGGACAGCAATTTGCAACGCTGACGGATATCATAACAAAAGCATGGGCTGATAAGACTACTAAAGAATATAAAATCTTGAAAGGCTTAAAAAAAGAAAACCTGAGAGATAATATGACTAATACAGAATTGATTTTGAATATGCTTGCAGAGGCTTCCACGAAAGATATTTCACAGGCCGTAAATCCAAAAGATTTTGAAGAAAGTAAAAAAGTAGCTAAACAAGGGGGTAATGTAGCCAAAGTGGCAAGGAAAGAATTAGAGGACAAAACCGGGAAGAAAGTTGTTTCTTCTTTAAACGCAAAGTCAGTACTATTAGAGAATAAAAATAGGCCTAACAATATTTTAAAAAACAAATAACCCCAAAAATCTATAAAAGCCGGCGAAAATCTTTTATTCTTTTTTACTTAACGGAAATGACAGAATACTTTAAAATAGGAAAATTCGCAGCAACCTTTGGCCTGAAAGGTGAACTGGTGCTGAAACATGAGCTGGGAAAAAAAACTTCACTGAAAGGTTTGCAGGCTATTTTTATTGAAGAAAAGAAAGATTCTTTTTTCCCCTGGTTTATTGAGAGTACCAAAATAAAAAACGAAGAAGAGGTATATATAAAATTAGACGGACTGAACAAGAGAGAAGAAGCGTTGAAATTAACCCCCAAAGAAGTGTGGGTAAAAGAAGAGGACTTTAAAAAATTCGCAGCCAAATCATCGCCGGTCAATTTACTCGGCTTCGATATCGTTGAAAATAAAAAAGTACTTGGAACGATTTTGGAAATAATAGAACAACCTCACCAATTGCTTTGCCGTACAGAAATAAACGGTAAAGAAGTTTTGATTCCGCTGCACGAAGAAACGCTGCAAAAGATAGATCACAAAAAAAGACAGGTTATCGTTGAACTGCCCGACGGGCTATTGGAAATTTACATGTAGCTAATAGGTGCATTTTAAATTTTCGCACCCCTTTAGGGATGGGGGCAAAAGCGAAAATTTAAATGCACCTCTGTAATCCGCAGCCTGATAAGTATTCTATAACTTTGAATCAATGCAAACCCCGTTGCGTCATATCGCTCATTTCGATTTGGATTCATTTTTTGTTTCTGTAGAAATATTAAATGATCCTTCGCTGAAATGCAAACCTGTATTGGTAGGCGGGCAGGAACGCGGTGTAGTAGCAGCTTGCAGTTACGAAGCAAGAAAGTTTGGTATTCATTCGGCCATGCCCATGAAAAGAGCCATGCAACTTTGCCCGCAAGCCATTGTAATAAGCGGCAGCCGCGGCGATTACAGTAAATTTTCCCGTTGGGTTACAGAAATCATAGCGAGTAAGGTGCCGCTATTTGAAAAAGCGAGCATCGATGAATTTTATATAGACCTGAGCGGCATGGATAAATTTTTTGGTGTAAGTAAATACACGAAGGAATTAAGAGAACAAATAATGAACGAAACGGGCTTGCCCATTTCCTGCGGTTTATCAAGCGGTAAAATGATAAGTAAGATTGCTACCAATGAAGCAAAACCCAACGGTTATTTAGAAATACCGCAGGGAAAAGAAACGGAATTTTTATGGCCGCTGGGTATTGAAAAAATTCCGGGTGTAGGTAAGCAAACAGAGTTGCAATTAAAAAATATGGGTATTCGCACCATTGAGGATATTGCCAAAACGCCGATAGAAAAATTAGAAAGGGAAATAGGTAAATGGGGCGAAAGTCTATGGCGAAAAGCAAATGGCATTGACCGATCGGAGATAAGTACCGATTGGGAACAAAAAAGTATGAGCCATGAAAATACGTTTGATGAAGACAAAACCGATTTATCTTTTTTAAACAGCGAACTGGTGCGATTAACGGAGAAGACGGCCTATGCGCTTCGCGAAGATGAAAAACTGACGGGTTGTGTAACGGTTAAAATTCGTTACTCCGATTTTGAAACTACATCGCGGCAAGAAACAATCGACTTTACTTCGCTGGATGACAAATTGATGGCAAAGGCGAAAGATCTTTTTCAAAAATCATATCAAAAAGGAAGAAAAGTGCGGCTGCTGGGTGTACGCTTCAGCCAGCTGATACCGTTTACCATGCAAATGAGTTTGTTTGATGATAACGAAGAGAAACTGAATTTGTATAAAACAGTGGATGATATAAAAAATCAATTTGGAAGTAAGGCCGTAAAAAAAGCTGTAAACGTAAAAGCCGAAAAAAAGGGAAATAAATAACGGAATGAGTGCAAAGCCTTTTGCGATTCTTTAAGACAGCTTGGCACAGTTATTTCTTATACAAAGGTTAAATACGTCCCTGATCAGCAGGGATTAAAGCTGCAAACACCTTTATGTATTTTCTTATCTGCAATAAAATAACAAAAAAATCATTTTTAAATTAAACTTAGTTTAGGAAATACATTCCTATGTGCTAACCTATACCTCTGTCGCAGCCAATGATATAAATTTTACACTGACTTTTTTTATTAAATAAGTAAACGGGTTAGTGTTTAATTAATTCACCTTTTAATAGTTTATCTATGACAGACAAACCAACGCCACAAAAAATTAATTCTGCTCTCGTATTCATTTTTTTTACAATTTTTTCTTTTTCTTCATTGCTTCTTCATGCGCAAAAAGAAAAAGGTTCGGGCAAATATGAGCTGGGTATGAACTTAGGCGCTCTTATTTACCAGGGCGATTTGACGCCGAGTGACCTTGGTTCTTACAGAACAATGAAACCCGTAATCGGTATTTACGGTTCTCGAATTTTGAGTCAAGCTTTTTCAGTCAGAATTAATTTGGCTTTTGGAAGATTGAAAGGCGATGAAAGTAAATACAGCGAGCCCGATTACAGGCAACAAAGAAATTTTGCATTTACAAGTCCCGTTGCCGAAGTGTCGGGTTTACTGGTTTGGAATGTATTGGGTTTGAAACAGAACGCAGTAGGTATTGTAAATTTTACGCCCTATGTTTTTGCGGGAGCCGGTTACAGTTTTATAAAAGTTAAAAGAGATTTCAGCCGTTTCAATGCGAGTCATTTTGGTAGTACGTCCGAAGTCGCAACCGGTTTGGATGAGGATATCGCCGTTGCTCCGCCGCGAAGCATACCGGTCATTCCCGTGGGCATAGGCCTACGCTACGGCATTTCTCCCAAATTATCTTTTACTATCGAAAGTACTTACAGGCATACATTTACTGATTATTTAGATGGCTTTAGCCGGGCCGCCAATCCGGACTTGAGGGACAGTTACCACAGCCATACCGTGGGCTTAATTTTTGCTTTTGGTAATAAAGATAAATTGGGATGCCCGCTGGTAAAGCCATAGCCGGGTATTTACTTATAGAAAAATGTTGATGAAGGCGGAGAGTAATGTAACTTTTATTACATTGCTTTCGTTTAGCGCTATTATCATCATCAAAAACCTATAAGTATGAAACAATTATTCCTTTCCTTTTTATTTATCACGGTTTTTTCTTTTGCATCTAAAGCTGCTGATTCGCTGGAGGTTTACGTAGGTAAATACACTTTCCCGGCAGGTACGGTAGTTTCCGAAATTGATGTAGTGCTTGAAAACGGTCAGCTAAAAGCCAATTCGGTACAGGGCAACAGTACCTTGGTAAAGACCGATGTGGAGGATTCTTTTACCATTCCCGAATTCAGCGGTACCGCCGTTTTTAAACGTGACGAGAATAAAAAGATAATCGGTGTACGTATAGATGTAATGGGTATGGTGCTGGAAGGAAAGAAAGAAGAAAAGGAAGAGCCCAAGAAATAAAACTAACGAAGCGACATATTTACCGGAGGCGCTTTGAGTATTTATAAAAGACTAATTTTAGCTGAATGTCTAATCGGCTGAAAAAATATTACCTGATCTGCTTTGCCATTTTCTTTGCTTCTTGTTTTTCTTTACAAGGCCTTAAGCACAAGGAATTTATTTATTATACTAATGATGTAAGAAATAAACTTGTAATTGAGATACCTTCTAAATTTGCCGAAGAAAAAATTTATTTGCTGCCAAACGGAGAAAAGGAGCAGCGCTATAATTATCTTGACGGTGCTATATTGTATTTTGGTTATGGCAGAGGTTGGTCGTCTGTCAATCTGGAAAATATTAAAAGGCAAACGAATAGCTATAGTAAAACTATTCAGGAGAAAATGATTGTATACAAAGGGAAAGAAACGAACAATTCGGGCTACTGGAAAGAAATACAAATAGATAACCTCCGTTTTGGTTATCGCAATGTATCAAAAAATAAACTTCCCGAATTTGATCATGCCATCAACGCATTGTATCTAAAATAATTATTGCTGTGCATAAAACCTGTACAGCAATTTTTTTATCAGCCTGAAATTGGTAACCACTGAAAGTACGATTAGGAATAAGGCTGCTGTTACTACACTCCAGTGAACAACGGAGGTAAGCTCTTCTCTTCCGTTCATTACCAATTGGTGAAAAGCCCATTGCATCAGTTGTGTACAAGCCAATGCCACTAATACTACGGTAATGTAAACGGGTATAAATTGCCGCGCTACATTTTTACTCAACCAGGCGGGCGAATAGCCCAGCGTAAGCAATAGCTGCAAATTATCTTTACTGCGGGCTATTAATAACTGCAGGTAAAAAGAAAACAACATCAGCGCCAATACAACTACCATCAAACCAAAAACACCGAGCCCGGTAAAAACGCCCTGCAATATCTGTTTTACACGACCGAACTTCGTTTTGTCTTTATTTACTTTGTAATTTTTTTTGTCTAAATAACTTAGCAGTTCGGGGTTATTGGCATCTTTTGTTTTTATATAAAGTCTTGAGGCTTTGCTAACAGGTTTATTGCCGAAAGTAGTATTACCCCAATCTAAAAAACTCTTGGGTACAAGAATGGAATTGATCCTGTCGCTAAGGGCAACTATATTTCCGTAAAACTCATGCTCGTTATTAGCGGCGTCAAAACAATTGATGGTAACAACCAGTTGCGAAACGGTTGCTTCGGATAGCTGAGGTAATCCGTAGCCCGGCGCAAACACATTATATATTTCTAAAAAATCGGATGATACAATAAGGGGGATTAATTGTTGTCCCGGCTGCCATTTAAAAGCAGGCGGTACGGTATCTATAAAATCATTATCAATGGCTTCAATAAAAAAATCTGTTTTAAAATCAATGATTTTTCCGGCACTTAGTTGCAGCCGAAAATTATTGGCTACCAGCGGCGCCACACCCGCTATAAAGTTTTGTTTTTTTAAGTCATCTGCTTCTGCCGCCGAAAACATATTCATTTCCGAATTACCCATCGACTCGTTGGTAACATTTTTTCTTACCGATACAAAATCAAAACCGTTTTTGCGGGTAGCATCCTGTCGCAACAGGCGTTGCAGGTTTACATACATCTGTATGGAACAAAGCAATAACAAAACACCAATACCCAAGCCTGCATAGGAAAACCAACGGCTTGATGCATTGGACCCGCTTTCTAATAAAGGCCTTATCGGTTTGTATGATGGGTTCATTTCAGCAATTAAATTTTAATTAGGAGACAAGGCTTTTTATAAATGTAATAATCTTGTGTAAGGGAAAAACTCTATTCTTTCCAGGTCGGCAAAAATGACGGATGCGCCTCTCGCCTTAGCCTCTTCCAGCATCAATTCCATCGCTTTTACCGAGTTGTTATCATCTAAATGACTGAAAGGTTCATCCAGCAACAGTATATCGAAAGGCTGCATCAGTGATCGTATGATGGCCATACGCTGCTGCTCGCCATAGCTGCAGGTTCTGCAAAGACTTTGAAGTTTACTGCCAATGCCCAACCGTTCGCACATCTCTTTAATTTTTTCAGGCGGGTGGTACGGGTTCAGCTGTCTTTTGATTTCTATGTTTTCAAAAACGGTTTGGTGTGTAAACAACCGCATATCCTGGAATACCACGCTGATATGCTTTTTACGATAAGCCGCAAAGTCTTCTACGGTAAATTTTTTAATATCCTTATCATTATAAAAAATACTACCGCTGTATTCATGGCGCATGCCGTAAAAAAAATGTACTAAAGAGGTTTTGCCGCTGCCGGAAGGAGCTACAATTTTTATCAATTCACCTTTTGAAAAAACTAAGTCTTTACCCCAGATTTCAGAACCGTTCTTCCTTTCTTCTTCAAAATAAGAAGGTAATATGTTTTTTAGCAGTAATTGCATAGCGGCTTATAAAGTAAAGCCACAGGTTTTATAAAAACAAAAACCTGTGGCTTTGTATAAAACAGATTCGTTATTTAACTTTTATAACAGGAGGTGTAAATCTTGCAGTGTCTAAAGCAACTTCTTCCGTAATGGTTGAGTTATTATCTGCGGCATCTCTGTTCTCCTGCTCTTTGGCAACTTTAGCCATGGCGCTGAAATAATTATTCAGCTGCTTCAGGCTGTTGGTGTTTTTGTCTATCATGTTAATTTCAAAATAACCCGTTGCACCGTCGCCTTTATGATCGCCGCCGTAAAAAATTACATCCTGCCACATTTTTACAGATTCGTCCGCAATAGATTTTTCTACTGATCCTTCTTTCCCTTTATAGCCGCTGATAAATTTTTGTATATCAATATAACCGCCGTAAGGATGCCCGCTTATTTTGCTTATAAACGCATGATTGGTATTGGCTGCGCCAAAGCCGCTTATATTGGCCGCGTCATTACTTGCAATAAACCAATTGTCTTTTAATTCATATTTAATACCCATCGCTTCTTCCGCACCTCCTCCTTCGTCTTTCATTTGTTGTTTCACTACATCAATTAACTTTTCGAAAGCGCCTTTGTCTTTTACCGATGCGGCAAAAAATACTTTCGCATCGGGTCTCGTGGTTTTATACACATACGGTTTTCCGCTACCCATATCAATGCGTATTTTCTTTTTCCGCTACATTCAAAATCGCATACGGCTATTACTAAATCACCTTTATTGGCTTTTACAAAATCTTCTACACTGAAACCGGCCTGGCTTAAAAAGCCATTCGCCATTCCGTCTACTCCCAATAATTTTAAGAATGCCGCTAATCCCGACGGAGGATAGTTCATAGCGATTACTGCCGATACATTTTGCCCGGGTATTTTTTTCAGCATGTCCTCATTTAAATTACCGCCTTTATTATCTTTAAAAAATGCGGCCAATTCTTTATTGTAGTAGTTGTTTGTCTTAGCGGTTATTTTTCCGTTATCAAAATTGAATGTAGCCGTAGAAATATTACCTTCTATTAGGGAAGCCGCTTTAAATACTGCTATTTCTTTGGGTATCATACCGCCCGTCATAGCGCTGCTGCTGAACCACAGGTGGGCATCGCCCGGCTCGCTTAGTAATTCAGCAAATTTTGAATTATTGCCAATACTCTTGTCGCTCTTAAGATCATAAATGCTTTCGGCAATGGTAAGCATTTTTTCCGTACTCGATTTTTCGTCACCGGTGTTTCCGCTGTATCTGCCGGTAAGCCCGCCCTGCAAATCACCCGCATCGGCTATTACCATAAATTTTTCATTGGTCCAAGTCAGCATATTATCATTTTCACCGGTGTAATTCATACCGCCTTCTTTTTTTACCTGCGTACCTTCTTTCATATTTTTTACGGTAGTTTCAAATGCAGCCGCATCTTTTATCTTACCCGTAAAAAACATATAAGAACGTTTGCCGTCATTTTTCATAAACAGGTACATATCCGCTTTGGTATCTATGCCCGATGTTTCAGGATTATCCAATAATTTTCTTTCAAAATCATTGGGGTTGTTTTTTTCATTAGCCATCTGAAACCACGAGGATTGTTTTATTTCATCCCAACTTAATTTTGATGTAAGCGAAGCGGCATTAATATGTATTACCATACCCGCATCTTCGGGTATCAATACATCAATCGTTTTTTTGCTTTTGCAGGAACTGATGAACAGTAAGAGAGCGAAAGCGACGGCGAGGTTTCTTAGTTTCATGATTTTTTTATTAACGGGTTGTTTAAAATTTATTTTTTAGGAATCACAAAAGTAATTGCTTGTGATTTAAAAGCCTTCACTTTTTGGCCATTTATATAACCGGGGAGGCCTTAGTTTTTATAAAAATGAATAATTAAGTATATTGTCAAAAGAAACGGTTTCCTGTACGCCGGTTAAAATGTTTTTTACGGTACAATTTTTTACAGCCAGTTCCTTGCTGCCGATAATTACCACGTACGGGATATTTTTTTTCTCGGCATATTTGAATTGCTTGTCAAACTTCACCGTTTCATGATACAGTTCTCCACTAACGCCTTTACCGCGCAATTGTTGCAGTAAGCTGAATGCAGTTTTGCTTTCTTCTTCGCCCAAATTAAAAAACAGCACTTTGGTACTTACCTGCAGGTCACCGGGAAATAATTGCAGTTCTTCCATCACGTCATAAATCCTGTCTACACCAAAAGAAATACCCACGCCGGGTATACCCGGCACACCGAATAGGCCGGTTAAATCATCGTAACGACCACCGCCGCCAATGCTGCCCATTTGTACATTTTTGGCAGCTACTTCGAAGATGATACCTGTGTAATAGTTTAGTCCGCGGGCCAAGGTGAAGTCAATAGTGAGGGGTGAGTAGTGAGAAAAAAGAGAAAAATTGTCGATCAGAAAATTTATCTCTTCAATTCCTTTTTTGCCGGTTACGTTTTCTCCTACCAAGTTAGTAATGGCAAGTAATTTTTCCGCATTGCTGCCGGTTATGGCTAAGTATTTTTCAATAATCGCAATTTGCTCCTTCTTTAATCCTTTTGTCGTCAATTCTTCTTTTACTTTATCTAAACCAATCTTATCTAATTTATCAATGGCGATGGTTATATCAATCATTTTATCAGCGCCGCCGCACAGCTCGGCCAGGGCTGTTAAAATTTTCCGGCTGTTAATTTTTATTTCAACGGGTATTTTTAATTTTTCAAAAACGGAAGCATACATAATAGCAAACTCCACATCACTCATCAAACTATTGCTGCCCACTACATCCGCATCACATTGATAAAATTCGCGGTATCTTCCTTTTTGCGGTCTGTCGGCACGCCACACGGGTTGTATTTGGTATCGTTTGAAAGGGAAAGTGAGTTGACCGTGATTCATGGCTACATAACGGGCAAAGGGAATTGTCAAATCATATTTCAATGCACGTTCAGTAATGTTCTTATCATTTTTTCCGGCCAGTACATTTTCAAAACCTGCTTTTGCTTTCTCAATATTTTTCGGATCGCTCAAGCCGTTATTCAATATTTTGAAAATTAATTTATCTCCTTCTTCACCATACTTCCCCGTCAGTGTTTCCAGGTTTTCCATAGCCGGTGTTTCCAACGGTTGAAAACCGTATAATTCAAATACATTTTTGATTGTATTTAAAATATAATTTCTTTTACGCACTACTTCGGCCGAAAAATCTCTTGTACCCTGCGGTAATCCTATTGTAACTTTTGCCATTGATTATATTGTTTCTTCAAATGTATTTTTTGTAAAAGTAGTACTGCCTTTCCTTGTATATTTTTCAATTATCGCATCACTTGTTTTATCAATCAATGCAAATACTTCATGATAGCCCGACTCCGGTCCCGGCCCAGGGATCGGGTACGTCCCTGTTTTTGTCATCGTGTAATTCATTTAAAAATAAAATAACTTTTTCCGCATCATATTTTTTGCCTGCGATTCTTTTTATATCATCTATTACATCCTCCGCCATGGCATATATTTTATCATACAAATCAAAATCGGCGGCGGTAAATTTTCTTGATCGTTGTTTGCTGATATCAATACTATTTTGTTTGGCTACTTTTTGCGAAAGATAATGCGGCGGCTCGCCATTATGCAAACCATTGGTGCCCGCACTTTCTACCCGCCAGTTTAAACCGGCTTTGATTGCTTTATGTTGTAAAACACCTTCCGCTAAAGGGCTGCGGCAAATATTACCGAAACAAACCATTAATATTTTCATGCAGGCAAAGATAAGGCGCGGAGTTGATGCTTCATAGTATATAGTAAAATACCGCGAATCAATAAACTACGGAAGATATGTAGTTATGGATTTAATCCGCAATACGGCATCTCATTTCAAAACATACACCATGACAAATAAAGAAATTCTGCAATCAGACATGCTCGACATATTGTTTGAGCATCGTAACAAATCGTACGGCGCTTATGCACTTCGCAAGGGTTATGATCATCGATTAGCCAAGGCAATGGGTATTTCATTTTCGGTCGTACTGATTTTTGTTTTACTAAATGGTTTTAAAAATAACGGACCCGGTCAAACGATAGTGGTTTTATAATACGATGACTGATTCGCTCAAACTTGTGACAATTCCTACAGATATTCCTCCGAAAGAACCTGAAAAGGAAATTAAGCCGAAAGTAAAAGTGCCGGAGAAAACAGTTCAGTATACTGATAAAATTAAGATACAGGATATAGTTAATACACCGCCTCCTGATATAGAGGATATTGAAAATTCAAATATTGGAATAGAAAATATTGATGGCAAAACCCCTACAGGGATTATAAAAAACACTGATCCTGCTCCCTCGGGTAATACTGATGGCGATGCAAAAAAAGATCCGCCCGTTGTTGTTGAAAACCTTATTAGCAGGGATGCATCTTACCCCGGCGGCTTGGAAGCTTTTACTAAGTTTTTAAAAAAGAACCTGGAAACACCCAGGTGAGCTGGAACCCGGCGAAAAGAAAAAAGTATACGTACGTTTTGTAGTGGATATTGATGGAATTATTTCCAACATACAAATAATACAAAGCGCAGGCGATCAATACGACCGGGAAGTGCTGAGGGTGCTTAAGAAAATGCCTAAATGGGTACCGGCTATGCAAAACGGAACTAAAACGGCCGTAAACTTTACACAAGCGGTAACATTTATAGGAGAGGAAGAATAAAAAATTATTAAATTGCCTGTTCAACTTAAGCGAGCAGCCATGAAGGAAATAGATCAGTTTGAAGAAAAAAGGGTAAAGCAACAGGCAACCATGCGGTCGGTAATGGATTACAGTGTAGGATTTATAATTATGATAATCGGAGCCGGCATCGTTTTTCATGAGCAATTGGGTATTAACTTCAGGGATTACCTTACACCTCCGATTGATAAAATCTTCGGAGGTTTATGGATTGTATACGGGGCATGGAGAATATACAGGGGCTATAAAAAAAATTATTATAATAAAGGGTAAATGAAGCAAACGAAAATAAATTGTCAGGTCTTTGTAAAATATGGTTTCATTTTTTCAACTTGTATTTTTAGCATTACCGGCTGTAATAATAAAGCCGGCAACAAGCCGGATGAAAATAAAACAGACACGACAAAAATTTATATAAGTGTCGATGAATCTTTTAAACCGGTTATTGACGAGCAAATAAAAGTGTACGAATCTTCCAACGGGGATATAAAAATAATAGCGCAATACAAACCCGAAGCGGAATGCTTGCGTGATTTGAGAGTGGATAGTGTAAGTATGGTAATCGCCACCAGGACTTCATCGGAATACGAAGACGTTTTTTTATCAGATTCTTTGAATGTAATTGCAAAAAACAGGGTGATTGCCAGGGATGCCGTTGCGGTTATTGTGCACCCTCTCTCAGATAACTCTTTTTTTACTATGAAGGAGTTAAAAGATATACTTACGGGAAAGTTTAAGAAAAATTTAGTACCCGTATTTGATGGTGTAAAAGCAACCGGTACGGTACGTTTCATCGTCGATTCAGTATTGCGCGGCGATTCTCTTGCATCTGTGGTAAAAGGAGTTAGAGGAAGTGAGCAGGTAGTTGAATATGTGGCCAATACACCCAACGCGATAGGGTTTGTAGGAATAAGTTGGGTAGGCAATCGGGAGGATACCATGCAAAGCGGTTTTTTGAAAAAAATAAAATTGGCGATGATAGAAAGCTCGGATTCGGCGAAAGAGTTTATTTTGCCTGTGCAGGCCAATATTTATTACCAAAGATACCCGATGGTACGTGATTTGGTATGTATAGTAAAGCAGAGTGCCAATATGGAAAACAGGGCTGTAAAGTTCGCCAACTTTATGGCGGAGCAACGGGGGCAATTGATTTTCAGGCGGGCTTACCTGAAGCCGGTACAAATGCCGTTTATGATCAGAAATGTAAGATTAAATGAGGTAACTGATAAAAATTAATAAAAAGCCGCTGTAAAAAATTTTAGAATAGTTGGTGTCATTATATTTACAATCAATAAAGTGAAAAGAAAATGAAGAAAACCCTTATAACGATTCTTGCGGCAGTTGGTTCTGTTGCTTTTGTTAAGGCGCAAACCATGCAGGACGGTATCAATCACCTGTACGCCAAAAGAAACAAAAGCGCCAAGTCCATATTTGAAAAAATGTTGGCAACCAACCCCAACAATATTGATGCTAATTATTGGTTGGGCCAAACACACCTGGCTATGGAAAACCTACCCGGCGCCAAGAGTGTTTTCGAGAAAGCATTGATGAACAACGGTAATGCGCCTTTATTATTAGTGGGTATGGGCCAGGTAGAGCTTTGGGAAAATAAAACCAATGATGCCCGCCAGCGTTTTGAAACAGCCATATCCATCAGCAAAACAAAAAAAGGTGATGACCCTATTGTATTGAATGCGATTGGTCTGGCCAATGTAGATGCTAAAGCCGGTGATGCGGCTTATGCAGTAGAAAAATTAAAAGGCGCGGTAGAAAAAGAACCCCGCAACGCAACGTTTTTACTAAATATGGGTGATGCGTATAAAAAAGCAGTTGACGGCAGCAATGCCTTTGTTAATTATACGGCAGCATTGTCGGCAAATCCTTCATTTGCTTTTGCCAATTTCCGTATTGCCAAATTATTTGAAACACAAAAAAACTGGGAATCTTTCCTGGAATATTTAAATAAAGCGGTAGCGGTTGATCCGAAATTTGCTCCGGCTTATTTCGAAATGTTCTATTATCATTTACAGCGCAAACAATTTACCGAGGCTGAAGCTAACCTGAATAAATACATTACCAATACCGATGCTGATCCGCAGAATGATTTTTGGTATGCATCGCTTTGCTGGCTTAAAAAAGATTTTGATTGTGCCATCAGTAAAGCCAATACCGTTATTGCCAATGCAGGGGCTGATGTAAAAGCTAGAGTGTATAAATTATTAGCCTATAGTTATTTTGACAAAGGCGATTATACTACCGCCCGTCAAAACATAGATATTTATTTTGCGAAAGAAAAGCCCGAAGAAGTAGTTAGCGGCGATTATAAACTATTGGCCGATATTTTAACTAAATCGGGCGGATCGGACGCTGAGCTTTTGAGTAGCTATGTAAAAGGAAGTTCAAGAATAGAAGCGGAAGCGGAAAAAATTCAATTTTTAAAAGAAGGACAGAATTTTTTTAAAGCGGCCGGCAAAAACAGTAATGCCGCGGATTTGGGTTTGGTGATTAATAAATCACGTAAAACGCCTTTCCCGTATGAATTATTCGATATTGGTCTTATGTTTTATAAAGACAGCGCCTACACAAGAGCCGACAGTTCGTTTCAAGCTTACAGTACCGCATTGCCCGATAGTATATACGGCTATTTCTGGAGTGCAAGAGCATTGGCCAGCATTGATACAACAATGGCAATGGGCAGCGCGGTTCCGGGTTATCAAAAAACACTGGATATTGCGGGTCTCGATAAAGTTCGTTACAAATCATATGGTTTGGAATCGGGCAGGTACTTGGGAGGTTACAGTTACAGAATCAAAAAAGATAAAGCAGCCACATTAGCTTATTTCAAGAAAGCATTGGAATTTGATACGGCTAACGCTTCTCTTTTGCAAAATATAAAAGCTATACAATCGCAACCGGCGCCCAAAGCAACACCACCTGCAAAACCTGCGGGAACGAAGACAACAAAAACGGGTACAGGTACAAAGCCGGTAGCTACTAAACCACCCGCAGCAAAAACCGCGGTAAAAAAAAACAATAGTTAGGAACTAAAAAGAAATAATAAATAATAATACGATCCCCGGTTTTTATACCGGGGATTTTTTTTATGCCTGAACAGCCAATCAAGCTGATAATTAATAAGGTAATTTCCCGGTGCTCCCTTATTTTTGCTCCCAATTAGTACCTGATTATGTATTATTTGCTCCAAAGTCAATTGAATGCTTCTGATGCCGGCAGTTACCTGCCCGTTGGGCTGCAATTATTATTCGCAATCGGACTTATAGGTTTTTTAATGGTACTTACCCATTTGCTGGGTCCTAAAAGAAAAACAACCGATAAATTACAAAATTTTGCCAGCGGTATTGAGTCGCACGGCGATGCCCGCCAACCCATGGCTATTAAATATTTTCTTACAGCTATTTTGTTTGTGTTGTTCGATGTAGAAGTAATTTTCTTTTATCCGTATGCCGTCAATTTTAGAGAGTTAGGTTGGAGTGGTTTTGGCGCGGTGATAATGTTTGTAGGGTTTTTTCTTTGCGGATTTATATATATAATAAAGAAAGGTGCGTTAGAGTGGGAGGAGTAACGGGTTGAATATTTGACTATTTAATATTGAATATTGCGAACATGGTATTATGAGCAGTTGTTATGAATATTAAATCTTCAATCAAAATTTTTAAATAATTATGGAACGTCCTGTATCATATAATCTTATTAAAAAACCGCTTGAGTCTGACATCAGCATAGCAGATATGCCCGAAGGTCAGCAAGGCGAAGGTTTTTTTGCTACTTCATTCAGTAAGGTCATCGGCTTGGCAAGAAAAAATTCTATTTGGCCATTACCATTCGCTACTTCCTGTTGCGGTATCGAGTTTATGGCTACCATGGGTTCGCATTATGATTTAGCCCGGTTTGGAAGTGAGCGGGTTGGATTTTCTCCTCGCCAATGTGATTTATTGATGGTAATGGGAACCATTGCAAAAAAAATGGGGCCGGTACTAAAGCAGGTTTATTTACAAATGGCGGAACCGCGTTGGGTAATAGCAGTAGGCGCCTGTGCCAGCAGCGGCGGTATTTTTGATACATACAGTGTGTTGCAGGGTATTGACCAGGTAATACCGGTAGATGTATACGTGCCGGGTTGTCCGCCAAGACCCGAAGCTATCATTGACGGTGTAATGCGAATCCAGGATTTGGTAGGTAAAGAAAGCCTGCGCAGAAGAGGCGGCGATAAGTATAAGGCATTGTTGGAGAGTTATGGAATACAATAGGGAAGCTGCGAGCTACGAGCTATAAGCCGTGAGTTCAATAAGTAATAACCAAAATAAATGTCTCGCAGCTCTTAGCTCGAGGCTCAAAGCTAAACATGAGTTTGACTTACGATATAGTAAAACAAAAATTAACTGAAAAATTCGGTGAACAGGTTTCGAATTTTGAAGAAACATATGGTATGCTTTCTTTTCAGGCGCCGAAAGAAATGAATTTGAAAGTGTTGAATTTTTTAAATGATGATGAGACGTTACAATTCAGGTTTCTTACCGATTTATGCGCCGTGCATTATCCCGAAAAAAAAGGAAGCGAGTTGGCAGTGGTGTATCACTTGCATAATTTAGTTGATAATGTTCGTTTGCGATTCAACGTATTTACAGATATTAATCAGCCGGATGTGTACACCGCTACAGGTTTATTTTCGTCGGCCAACTGGATGGAAAGAGAAACGTATGATTTTTTCGGTGTAAATTTTACGGGTCATCCTAATTTGAAAAGAATATTGAATGTAGAGGAAATGGATTATTTCCCGCTAAGGAAAGAGTTTCCGTTGGAAGATCAGACAAGGATTGATAAAGATGATGAAATGTTCGGGAGGTAAAAGCGGCCTCCCCAACCCCTCCCGAGGAGGGGCTTTAAGAGTTTTGAAACTTTAAAAAGTCTGAATGAAGTGGTATAGAGATAATAGAATACTTGGCTCAATATTAATTTTGTTATTTATCATAGCAGTTTTGTTTATTGTAAGAGTGCTTTATCGATTTTCTTTTGGATTTGGTGGTATATAAAGTAAGGGAAGTAATGAAAATTTCGTAGAGGCGGTGGTTGAAAAATTAAAGTTTTGGACACATCCTTTCCTCGGAGGGGCGAATTAAGGAAAATATAGTGCTGTGAGAAACTGGGGTGGGTTGTTGAGTAGCGAACAGAAAGATGAAGAGTGCGACGCAACGAAAGATGATAGTAGCACCGGCGCCGACTAAATAAAAAATAAAAGATTTGTTTTAATGAGTGTTGCAGAACATGAACATATAAGATTGCCTGAAGGCAGTATAGAAAAAACGACTACCACGCTTAACCTCGGGCCTACGCACCCGGCTACGCACGGCGTCATGCAAAATATACTGGAACTGGATGGCGAACGTATCGTAAGTACCGAGCAAACTATCGGTTATATACATCGTGCATTTGAAAAATTGGCTGAACGTCGTCCGCTATACCAAATTACTACATTGACCGACCGGTTAAATTATTGCAGCAGTCCCATTAATAATATGGGCTGGCATCTTACCTGCGAAAAATTGTTGGGAGTAAAAACGCCCAAGCGGGTTGATTATTTACGTGTCATCATTATGGAGTTGGCGAGAATTTCGGACCACCTGATTTGTAATTCTATTGTGGGTGTAGATGCGGGTGCATACACCGGCTTTTTGTATGTAATGCAATACCGCGAGTTGATTTATGAAATTTATGAAGAAGTATGCGGATCAAGATTGACAACGAATATCGGTCGCATCGGCGGCTTTGAAAGAAATTTTAATGATATCGCTTTTCAGAAGTTAGAAAAATTTTTGGCCGAATACCCGCGTGTACAAAAAGAATTTGAAAATCTTTTTACCCGCAACCGGATATTTATGGAACGTACCATTGGCGCCGGCGCCATCAGTGCGGAGCGGGCTATGAACTATGGCTTTACGGGTCCTAACCTGCGTGCAGCCGGTGTAGATTATGATGTACGTGTACATACACCTTACAGCAGTTACGAAGATTTTCAATTTGATATACCGGTGGGAAAGACAGGAGATTGTTATGATCGTTTCTTAGTTCGTAATGAAGAAATATGGCAAAGCCTGAGTATAATAGAACAAGCTTATAAAAAAGTGCAGGAGTTTAAAGGCGCCGAAGCGGATGTATATCATGCTGATTCGCCTGAGTATTATTTGCCCGAGAAAAAAGATGTGTACACCAAAATGGAAGCATTGATTTATCATTTTAAAATTGTGATGGGCGAAACGGAGATTCCCGCAGGCGAAGTATACAATGCGGTAGAGGGGGCTAACGGCGAGTTGGGATTTTATTTAATCAGTGACGGCGGACGTACACCTTATCGTTTGCATTTCCGCAGACCTTGTTTTATTTATTACCAGGCTTACGAAGAGTTAACAAAAGGCGCCATGTTGAGTGATGCGATAATTGTAATGAGCAGTTTGAATTTGATTGCGGGAGAAATGGATGCGTAAACCCCTGTCTCCGCCGCGGCGGAGAACTTAAGCGGGGTCTGCTTTATTAAATAGTTTTAAGAATAAAATATTTAAACTTCTCTGATTAATTCAGGGTAATTAAAAACTCCCCTTTAGGGGATGGGGGCATATGAATAAATTTTCGGAAAAATCATTGGAAGAAGTACAGCGGATAATTAATTTTTATCCGGAAGGTAAACAAAAAAGCGCCGTAATACCTGTGTTGCACCTGGCGCAGCAGGAGTTTGGCGGCTGGCTCAGTCCCGAGACGATGGACTATGTGGCTACGCTGTTAAACATTACACCTATTGAAGTATACGAAGTAGCTACTTTCTACAGTATGTATAATTTAAAGCCGGTGGGCAAGTATATGTTTGAAGTGTGCCATACCGGGCCTTGTATGATTAACGGCAGCGATAATATTGTAGAATATATAAAAGAGAAATTGCATATTGGTCCGGGAGAAACAACGGCCGACGGAATGTTTACATTGAAAACGGTGGAATGCCTGGGCGCTTGTGGTTATGCCCCGATGATGCAGATGGGAGAAACATACCGTGAGCATTTGACAAAAGAAAAGGTAGATGCAATAATTGAGGAGTGCAGGAGAACGGCGGCGGCTAAAAATTAAGTAATGAGAAAAGAAATACCATATTTAAAAACTGCTGAACCTAAGCCGGGTTATAAACTCTTTGTAGTTTTTGAAGATGGTGTATCAGGAATTGTGGACTTACAAGACTGGAAAGGAAAAGGAGTTTTTGAGTACTGGAACAACGAGGAAAATTTTAAAAATTTCAGTATTACCGATAATAAAAAAATTGAGTGGAATGAATATATTGATATGGACCCGGATTCATTTTATTTACAGTTGATTGGAAAAACATTTTTTGAGTATGCCGGTAATTAGCAGTTTTTACGGGATATTGATAAAAATGTATTTTGGAGACCATTTGCCTCCTCACTTTCATGCTGAATACAACGAGTTTAGTGCACAAGTATCAATAAGTGACTTTCAGATAATCAGGGGAACCCTTCCGCCAAAAGCATTGGCATTGGTAATGGAATGGGCTGCCTTACATCAAAATGAGTTGATGGAGAACTGGAATAACCTGAGCCGGGGAGGTCCCGGAACATTTAAGAAAATTGAACCGTTGAAGTAAATGAAAATAATTTTTTCTATAATACTGTTATTAACTTTTGTTTTTGCCAAAGCGCAGACAGAAGAAGAAAAGATTACAACAACGATGAAAGAATTTCACCGGGCCTTGGTAAAAAAGAATACGGTTTCTATAAACCAACAAACTGACAAAGCACTGAGCTATGGGCACAGTAACGGTTGGGTGGAAACAAAAACGGAGTTGATAAAAAATTTGGAAACAGGCTATATAAGCTATCAGAGTTATAAGGAAGACAGTTTTGTAGTTATTATGAACGGTAATATGGCCAATGTGAGGTTTATAGCAGACATTGTTGCAACCATGAAAGAGACTCCTAATACTTTTCATTTAAAAGTGTTGGAAGTGTGGGTGAAGAAAGGTAAACGTTGGTTATTGTTTGCAAGACAAGCGGTAAAAACCCCTAACCCCTAAAGGGGAATATAGGAGCCTTTAATAATGAAAGCCGGTTGATTGAAAAAGAAATTTGAAGTAATAGGAAATTAAAATCCCCCTTTAGGGGATAGGGGTTTATATGAGTAGAAAATTATTATTAGAAAAAGCACACATAGAAAACATCAGGCTCTATGATGTATACCGTCGTGAAGGCGGCTACCGCAGTGTGGAGAAAGCTTTAAAAACTTACAGTCCTGACCAGGTTACTGAAGAAGTTAAGAAAAGCGGTTTACGGGGTCGCGGCGGTGCGGGTTTTCCTACGGGTATGAAGTGGGGCTTTTTGGCTAAGCCCGAAGGCATACCGCGTTACTTGGTAGTGAATGCAGATGAAAGTGAGCCCGGTACTTTTAAAGACAGGTACTTAATGGAGTTCATTCCTCATATATTAATTGAAGGAATGATTGTAGCATCCTATGCGTTGGGCAGCAACAGAAGTTATATTTATATACGTGGTGAATATGCATGGATTGTTGATATACTTGAACAAGCCATTGCCGAAGCAAAAAATAACGGATGGCTCGGTAAAAATATTTTAGGTACCGGGTTCGATTGCGAGATTTATGTACAACGCGGCGCCGGCGCTTATATCTGCGGCGAGGAAACGGCATTGCTTGAAAGCCTGGAAGGTAAGAGAGGTAACCCGAGAATTAAACCTCCGTTTCCGGCTGTAAAAGGCTTATGGGATTGTCCTACGGTGGTAAATAATGTGGAGACTATTGCGGCGGTGGTTCCTATTATTAATGAAGGCGGCGAAGAATATGCTAAGATTGGTGTGGGAAAAAGTACGGGTACAAAATTAATTTCGGCCTGCGGTAATATTAAAAAGCAGGGCGTGTATGAAATTGATATGACGATCAGCGTGGAAGAATTTATTTACAGTGATGAATATTGCGGCGGTATTGCCAACGGTAAAAGATTAAAAGCATGTATTGCGGGCGGTTCGTCGGTTCCTATTTTACCGGCCAATTTATTATTGACGACGGCCAAAGGCGAAAAAAGAATGATGAATTATGAAAGCCTGAGTGATGGCGGTTTTGCAACCGGCACCATGATGGGCAGCGGCGGTTTTATAGTATTGGATGAAACGCAATGCGTAGTGAAACATACTTTTACATTAGCAAGGTTTTATCGTCATGAAAGTTGCGGGCAATGCAGCCCCTGCCGCGAAGGAACCGGCTGGATGGAAAAAATATTAAAGAAAATTGACAGCGGCAAAGGTAGTAGTTCTGATATAGATTTGCTGTGGGATATACAACGTAAGATAGAAGGGAATACAATATGTCCGTTGGGTGATGCGGCGGCCTGGCCGGTAGCAGCAGCTATCCGTCATTTCAGAGATGAGTTTGAATGGCATATTCAAAACCCGGAAGAATGTTTGAGAAGAAATTACGGATTGGCGGGTTATGCGGATACCCCCAACCCCCTAAAGGGGGCTTTGGAAACAGTATAAGAATTTGAAATAATGCAATAAAAAACTTGGAGCACATTAAAAACATAGAAATTAAAAATTTTAAATCTATTCGCGATGCAAAGATTAATGATTGCAAGCGGGTGAATGTTTTTATTGGACCACCAAATGTTGGCAAGAGCAATATTTTGGAAGGGTTGAGTTTGTTTGGCCTATTAGACTACGGCATAAGTCAGCCGATTTCTTTACAAAAATTAACCAGGGTTAATAAATTCTATCAACTTTTTTTCGATGGTTTAACTGATGCTAATGTAAATATTTGTTTAAATAACAATTTAAGCCTAGATATCTCTGCTTCATTAAATTTAAATGTAAACTTTTCCGCAATAGAACAAATGCCAATAGTAAAGCCTATTGATACCAGTACCTGGAAGGATTATCCTAAATCTATAATGTTAAGGAAATTGGAAATTGAAGGTGTTGATCATAATATTAAAGCCGAATCTTACTTTCCTCATTATATTAATCCAATTAAATCCATAAGAAAATATATATTCAATAAATCCTCAGCAAACTTAGAATTTGATATCTTAATAAAGCATCTAGTCTTCCCATTTGGTGAAAACATTTCTGATATAATTTTTTCTAAAGCTGAAGTAAAGAATAAAATTATCAAACTGTTTGAAATTTATAAATTACGGCTATCACGTTCTGAAAGTAAAGGGACTATTAATTTATTGAAAGAATTACAGGATAGTTCATTTTTGATTTTAGATTATGATTTGATCGCTGAGACTTTACGAAGATTGATTTTTTATATGGCAGCAATTTTAACCAATAAAAAATCAGTACTGCTTTTTGAAGAACCAGAAGCCAACTGTTTCGAACCTTACATAATGGAAATTACAAACGCTATTAAAAATGACGACAATCAAAATCAATTTTTTATTGTTACACATAGCCAATATGTAATTGATGAATTAATGAAAGATGAAGAAAGTAGAAATGATACAAATATCTATCTGGTAGGTTTAGAAAAAAATGAAACAAAAGTTAAACTACTAAGTTCTGATATAAGTAAAGATGTTTACCAAACAGAGCTAAATGTATTCTTTAATTACCAAAGCCTTTGGGATGAAAATTAAGGAATATGAAGAGAATAATAAGAGTCGAATGCTGGGCAGATAACTATTTTTTTGGAAAGTTGCTTGCAGATAATAGTTTAATAAGAAAAGAAAAGAATAAAGCAGAGGTTTTAAAAAGTATAAAAGTAAGGTCAAAAGGAATTTTTTCTATAGGAATTGTAGATAATGATAATGATGCTATTGAACCATTTTTAAAGGGTTTTGAAATTGAAGAAAGATTTTTTGTTTGTGAGGAAATAGAAATAATAAAGATAAAGGATTATTCATATTATATTTTGCAACTTTACCCTAAGGAATTTGAAAGATGGATTGTAAAATATATTGAAGTTAACTGTGGTAAAAGGTTAAAAGATTTTGGATACAATAGTTATAAAGATTTTGAAACTGATACAAAAGTTATCTATGATAGGTTAAATAAAAATGAACGATTTTTGGATTTGATGAATTACGTTTTGAATAATTGTGATAAAACAGAAAACCATGTAAGAAAAATTAAGAAAGTTTTGAAATATTTAATTGAATATACATATGAAGTTGATATAAACGAATTAAAGAATGTCTGAAGAGATTAAATTATTTAAAGTTACCATCGATAATATTACTATCGAAGTAGCTCCCGGCACCAGTATACTCAATGCTGCACGTAAAATTGGCGGCGATGTAACACCGCCTGCTATGTGCTACTACAGCAAACTAAAAGGCAGCGGCGGTAAATGCCGCACCTGTTTGGTAGAAGTAGCTGCCGGCAGTACAGCCGACCCGCGACCCATGCCCAAGTTAGTAGCGAGTTGCCGTACCAATGTAATGGATGGTATGGTGGTAAAAAATATTACCAGCGAAAGAGTAAAAGATGCAAGAGCAGGTGTGGTAGAATTTTTATTATTAAATCATCCGTTGGATTGCCCGATATGCGACCAGGCGGGTGAGTGTCATTTACAAGATTTGGGATACGAACACGGTAAAGTGGGAACACGATACGAATTTCAGCGTAGAACATTTGAGAAGGAAGATATCGGCCCGTATATACAATTGCACATGACTCGTTGCATACTTTGTTATCGTTGTACTTATGTAGCAGATCAGCTTACTGACAATCGTGTGCACGGAATTTTAGACCGCGGCGATCATGCGGAAATATCAACTTATATTTCCAAAGCCATTGATAATGACTTCAGCGGTAATATGATTGATGTTTGCCCGGTTGGTGCATTGACGGATAAAACATTTCGTTTTAAAAATCGTGTATGGTTTACCAAGCCGGTAGATGCGCACAGAGATTGCCCGACTTGTTGCGGCAAAGTAACACTTTGGCAACGCGGCGATGATGTATTGAGAGTAACTGCAAGAAAAGATGAATGGGGCGAAGTGCAGAGTTATGATGACCCGCAGGACTCTGTGAGTAAGCCGGGTTGGATTTGCAACACCTGTCGTTTTGATAAAAAGAAAACAAGTGATTGGGTAATAGAAGGCGTAACAAAAGTGAATCGGCATTCCGTTATTTCGCAGGGACATTACGAAGGTTTGCAAAAACCAAAAGAAACCATTGCAAAAGTAATGGGAGGTAAAGCGCCTAAATTATTGATGGATATTCATACCGTGAGCGGTGTAAATGACCCGTCGATTAATTTAGGAGAGATAAACGGAGCGGCAACATCAAAGACATTCGAAAAGAATAATAAACTATGATTCTTTCTAAAGAACAGATAAAGCATGTCGTTAAAGATTATTTTTCGGGGAAACCTGTAAAAAAAGTTTGGCTTTTTGGTTCTTATGCAAGAGGTGAAGCGGATGAGAATAGTGATGTGGATGTGTTAGTGGATATTGATTATGATAAGCTTGATTCCGGGCTTGATTACTTTGGTTGGCACCAGGAATTAGGCGAGAAGATGCAGAAGAATGTGGATGTTGCAAGTTTAAAATGGGTGAGGAAAACATTTTGGCCCTTTATTAAGGCTGATATGGATTTAATATATGAGAAGTAAGCTTGGTGATAAAGACAGATTGGGTCATGTACTTGAAAGTATTGACTACATACAAAAATCCATAGCAGGTGTTTCGGCAGAAGAGTTTGAGGTGAATTTCGTTTTGCATACTGCTGTAGTAAAGTGGGAGGAAATTATTGGTGAAGCCTGTTATCATCTTACAAGTGATTTAAAAGACAGGCATCCTGAAATTGACTGGAAAAGAATTCAGGGAATGCGACATGTTTTAGTACACGAGTATGCAGGAATTGATATTGTAGCAGTTTGGAAAGTGGCGACACAATCACTGGAGGATTTAAAGATGAAAGTTGAAAAAATTTTATTAGAATTTTAATAATGACATATTTACTCTCTTTAGACTGGTGGTTAATTTTAGAAAAAAGTATCCTTATCGGCGGTATCATTACGCTGTCGTTAATAATTGCTATGTATACTACTTACGCTGAAAGGAAAGTGGCTGCTTTTCTGCAAGACAGGATTGGTCCTAACCGTGCGGGCCCGTTTGGTTTGCTGCAACCGCTGGCTGATGGCGGCAAATTATTTTTTAAAGAAGAAATAATTCCGCTGGCTTCTTCTAAATTTCTTTTTATACTTGGTCCCGCATTAGCCATGGTTACCGCATTGCTTACAAGCGCTGTAATTCCCTGGGGCGGTATGCTGCATATTTTCGGCCGCGATGTTTCTTTACAAATCGCTGATATCAATATCGGAATACTCTTTGTATTCGGCGTAGTAAGCATGGGTGTGTACGGCATTATGATTGGTGGTTGGGCGTCTAATAATAAATTTTCATTGATGGCCGCTATTCGCGGTGCATCGCAAATGATTTCTTACGAATTGCCGATGGGTCTTGCATTGATTGCCGTGTTGATGATTGTGGGTGATTTAAGAATGAGCGCCATTATCAACAGCCAGTTGACCGGCGGAAATATCTGGCATATTATTTACCAGCCGCTCGGGTTTTTAATATTTTTTATTTGTGCATTGGCCGAGTGTAATCGTACGCCGTTTGATTTGCCCGAGGCGGAGAATGAATTGAACTTTGGTTATCACCAGGAGTATTCTTCCATGAAACTGGGATTTTATTTATTTGCCGAATACATTAATATGTTTATCAGCAGCGCTGTAATGGCTACCTTGTTTTTCGGAGGCTATGATATAATTCCGTTTTATGATGAAAGTAAATGGGGTTGGTCGCAAAACACGATGGCGATACTCGGCTTTGTATCATTAATGGCAAAAACGTTTTTCTTTCTGTTTGTTTTTATCTGGATACGCTGGACGATTCCGCGTTTCCGATACGATCAGTTAATGAACCTGGGTTGGAAAAAATTAATACCCCTTTCATTAATTAATATGGTAATTACAGCGGCGGTGATGTTGTGGTTGAAGAAGTAAAGCCCCGCCCCTAAATCCCCTAAAGGGGACTTAGCTATACACAGGGCTGACTTATTTGGAGATGATCTATTACCCCGAGGGGGTAAAATATTAATAGCTCCGGGTGAAACCCGGAGAAAAATAAAAGAGAAGAGTTGATCAGAACTCCGGAGGAGTTCAATATAAATTTGAACAGTAAGAAAGGTATGGGAGTGAACGAATTTTCGAAACACGATGAAGAAAGAACCGAATGATGAACGGAGCGACGCAAGGGACGGTGATAGTAGCAGAGGAGCCGAAATACATAATCGTTTTTAAAATTAAAAGGTTTGACGGCAGACATAAAATATATATTTGCAAAAATTTTTAATACACCGTTGAGCGGTGAATGGATATGCAATTAACACAAAGAGCTAAACAGGTAGAACGAAAGCCCATGACATTGTTGGAGAGTATGTATCTCTTCAACATCGGCAAGGGTATGCTTATTACGCTCAGTCACTTGTTTAAAAGAAAAGCGACGATTAAATACCCCGAACAAAAAAGAACTTTCTCTAAAGTATTTCGCGGATTGCATGTACTGAACCGCGATGCGGAAGGAAGAGAAAACTGTACGGCTTGCGGGTTGTGTGCCGTAGCCTGCCCTGCCGAAGCGATAACAATGGAAGCGGCGGAGAGACAACCCGGCGAAGAACATTTGTACCGCGAAGAAAAATATGCGGCTAAATATGAAATAAATATGTTGCGTTGTATTTTCTGCGGACTGTGCGAGGAAGCCTGCCCGAAGGACGCCATTTACTTATCGCAGACTTTTGCACCGGCTAATTATGCACGAAAAGGATTTATATATAAAAAAGAAGATTTACTAATTCCGCATCCGGTCAATCAACCGGAGGAATATAAAAAAGCATTGGGCGAAAAAGTGGTAAACAATTAATTAACGTAAAATATTCCCCTTTAGGGGATAGGGGCATGGCGATAACACAAATATTATTTTGGATTCTTTCCGCACTGGCGGTCTTCAGTGCATTGATGCTGGTTACGAGCCGCAACCCGGTGTACAGCGTGCTGTGGTTGGTGGTTACTTTCTTTTGTATTTCGGGTCATTATATTTTATTGAATGCGCAGTTCCTGGCCATTGTAAATATTATTGTATACGCCGGGGCCATCATGGTATTGTTTCTTTTTGTAATCATGCTGATGAATATGAATAAAAGTACCGAGCCGCAAAAAAACAAATGGATTAAGTTGATAGGAGCGGTGGCGGGCGGCTGTTTATTATTGGTATTGGTAGCAGCATTGAAGAATACAGAGCTTAAAGGTCAAATGACGCAGGTAAAAGAAGGTGATATAGGATTGATTAAAAACTTAGGCAAAGTATTGTTTAATGAATATGTAGTGCCTTTTGAAATAAGCAGTATTTTATTTTTGAGCGCCATGGTAGGTGCCGTAGTGCTTGGTAAAAAAGAAAAAATCGCTTAGCTATTTTTAGAATTTAAAAAAGCTTAATAGTTAGTTTATTTATAAAAGTTGTAAGCACGGGTTAAGAAAAAAATTCTCCCGGCTCACAACTAAAAGCTCAAAGCTTAGGTTATGCCGACAAATTATTATTTATTTCTTTCGTTAGCCTTATTCGCTATTGGTATGGTGGGTGTACTTACCCGCCGCAATGCTATTATAATTTTTATGTGTATTGAATTGATGCTGAATGCGGTTAATTTATTACTTGTGGCATTTTCGAAAATGCACCACTTAAAATTGGCGGCTACCAACGCGGCGGCGGGTACCGAGGGACAGTTGTTCGTATTTTTTATTATGGTAGTAGCGGCTGCAGAGGTTAGTGTAGGATTGGCAATTATTGTAATGATGTACCGTAATGTACATTCGGTAGATGTAAATTTTTTAAACAGGCTCAAACACTAATTTATTTATAATAGTTTGCTATGAAGTTGATTCTTTTAATGATTGTGCTTTTCCCGCTTGCCGGATTCATTATAAATGGTTTGGGTAGAAAGATATTCAGCAAAAATTATATTGCATTTAATGCCTGCGGACAGATTTTACTTTCCTTTGTTTTAAGTGTTGTGGCTTTTTTGGGTGTAAAGGAAACCGGCAAAGAGGTGGTAACCTATTTCGATTTTATAAATGCCGGCAGTTTAAAAATTCCTTTTGCTTTTCAAATTGATCAGTTATCCGCTTTATTTCTTTTAATCATTACCGGTGTTGGTTTTTTAATTCATGTATACTCTGCTGCTTACATGAAGGAAGAAAAAACCGAACACTACGGAAGATATTTTTCGTACCTCAATTTATTTATATTCTCCATGTTGTTGCTGGTACTGGGCGGCAATTATGTTATCATGTTTATCGGTTGGGAAGGCGTAGGTCTTTGCTCTTATTTACTCATCGGGTATTGGTTTAAAAATAATGAATACAACAAAGCGGCTAAGAAAGCTTTTGTGATGAATCGCATCGGTGATCTTGCTTTTTTGATAGCTATTTTCTGGATTGTTGCAAAATTGGGAACGGTATCGTATACCGATGTATTTGCATCAGCTTCAAAACTTGGATTTGGGTCTTTTGATGTGACAATGATTACGATACTTTTATTTATAGGGGCCTGCGGTAAAAGTGCGCAGATACCTTTATACACCTGGTTACCCGATGCGATGGCGGGTCCTACTCCGGTATCTGCATTAATACATGCTGCTACCATGGTTACCGCCGGTATATACATGATTGCACGCAGCAACATATTATATACTATGGCGCCGCTTACGCAAACTGTTGTCGCGGTTATCGGTTTGTCTACTGCCATCCTTGCCGCTACCATTGCATTAAAACAGAATGATATTAAAAAAGTATTGGCCTACTCTACGGTGAGCCAATTGGGATATATGTTTTTGGGATTGGGTGCCGGCGCTTATACCGGCGCTGTATTTCATGTAATGACGCATGCTTTTTTTAAAGCTTTATTATTCCTCGGTGCAGGCTCCGTTATACATGCTATGCATCATGAACAGGATATCAGAAAAATGGGCGGGCTGAAAAAACATTTGCCTGTTACACATATTACTTTTTTATTGGGTTGTATTGCCATAGCCGGTATGCCGCCGTTCAGCGGGTTCTTTTCTAAAGATGAAATATTGGCTGCGGCTTATGCAAAAAATCCGGCGCTTTGGGTTATTGGTGTCGGTGGTGCGATCATGACGGCTTTTTATATGTTCCGTTTATATGCCATGACATTCCTTGGAAAATTTCGCGGTACGCATGAGCAGGAACATCACTTGCATGAAAGCCCGGCCGCTATGACGATACCGTTAATAATCTTAGCTATACTTTCTGTAATAGCCGGCTTTGTTGGTATACCCGAAGTGTTTGCAAAAGGCGCACATTCATTGGAGCATTTCCTGGCGCCGGTATTTGCCGGTTCTGTTTCTTTAAAAGAAGCACATCACTTAGATCATAGTACAGAATATATATTGATGGGTATTTCAGTGGCAGCGGCGTTGGCGGCTATTGTATTTGCATGGAATAAATTCAGCAAATGGAAAGATGCCGGTACAGAAGCAACCGGTTTTGGAAAAGTATTGGAAGATAAATGGTATGTAGATGAGTTGTATGATAAAATAATTGTAAACCCGTTGAACGGTTTGGGCAAGCTGTTGAATAATGTGATTGAGAAATCCGGTATTGACGGATTGATAAACGGCATAGGAAGAGGAGTGCAATACAGCGGACGTCAATTGCGCTGGTTGCAAAGCGGGCAGGTAGGCAGTTATGTGTTGTTGATGGTAGTAAGTATGGTATTGATTTTTGTATTGCAGTTTTTTTTAAGAAAATAAGCCCCCGGCCCCCAAAAGGGGAGTTATGGACGCATAACTAATCAGGAGGTGATTTATAATTAGAAATTTTTAAATGTCCGCCGGATGCGGATTACTGATATATGGTTCCTGTATTACTTATATTAATTCCTTTGCTTGGCGGCTTGATTTCGTTTTTTATTAAAAATGAAAATCAGGTTCGTTCATGGTCGTTGTTGGTGAGTATCATCTCCCTGTTTGTTTCATTCCTCGGGCTAACGACATGGAACAGCCCTGATCATTTAGTATTTAAAGCCGAATGGATGCAAATACTGGGCAGCAGTTTTGATGTAAGGATGGATGGCATGGGGCAACTACTTTGTTTACTTACTTCTTTTTCATTCCCCATTATTTTTATAGCTACCTGGACGACGAACTATAAAAACGCACATAATTTTTTTGCATTAATGCTGTTGACGCAAGCCGGTTTAATGGGTGTGTTTGTTGCTTTTGATGCATTGCTGTTTTATTTCTTTTGGGAGCTGGCGCTGATACCGGTTTATTTCCTTTGTTCACAATGGGGTGGTGAAAAAAGAATACAGGTTACTATTAAATTTTTCATTTACACATTTGTAGGCTCGGTACTTATGCTGGCGGGTATTTTATATTTATATAACTTAACACCCGATCGCAGTTTCAGTCTCGATGCTTTTTATAAATTACAACTGCCCGGCAAGCAGCAGCTATATACTTTCTTTCTTTTCTTCATGGCCTTTGCTATTAAGATGCCGATTTTTCCTTTTCATACCTGGCAGCCCGATACATACGAGCAGGCGCCCACTGCTACCACGATGGTGCTGAGCGGCATCATGGTAAAAATGGGTGTGTTCGGATTAATAAGATGGTTATTGCCTGTATTACCCATGGCAAGTTTTCAATGGGCCGATATGGTAACATGGATGGCAATTATCGGGATGATATATGCTTCCATCATTGCTATACAACAAGATGATTTAAAAAGATTGGTTGCCTATTCTTCCATTGCGCATATCGGGCTCATGTGCGCCGCCGTATTCGCCGAAACACAAAGCGGTATGCAGGGAGTGATGCTGCAAATGTTTAATCACGGTATCAATATTATTGGTTTGTGGATAGTGGTAGAAATAATTGAAAGACAATTTGGTACCCGTAAAATGTCGGAGCTGGGCGGCTTGGCGCAAAAAGCGCCGGCATTAGCCATCTTTTTTGTAATCATTGCTTTGGCAAATATCGCACTGCCGCTTACCAATGCATTTGCAGGTGAGTTTATGATGTTCAACGGAATATTTAACACCGAGCCATACTATACTAAATACAATGTATGGTTTACAGTAGTTGCCGGACTGAGTATTATATTGGCGGCGGTATATACATTGAATATGTTGCAAAAAGTTTTGTTCGGCAATACCAATGCACTCACCGGTAAAACAGTTGATATCGATTGGCATCAAAAAGTAATTCTTTCAATAATAGTGGTAGCCATTTTTATGATAGGTATTTATTCAGCGCCTGTGTTAGAATTAACGCAGGGAACTACTGACGCGATATTGAAAGAAGCGGATGTAAGAACATTATTTAAAAAGAATTAAACTCTAATTAATACAGAACGCTGCTTTTTTATGATGTCGGGCGGCGTCAAAAAGAATACAATGAACGCATTATTATTATCGGGACTCATGGGTGTTGTTATGATGTTCAGCGGATTGTTGCTGAAGAAGCATGCTGCTGTTCGTAACCTGGCAATCGGCGGGTTAGCAGTTATCGTTTTATCCACCATAGCCGAAATGTATGGTAAAGTATTTTGGAATGTTAACCTGAAAGGCATGATGGAGTTTGACAGGTTCGCATTACTTTTCATCACTATTGCATTGGTAAGCACATTGCTTTATTTTCTATTGTCGGCAAGAGACATGGAAAAAGTGGGTATTAATTATGCGGAATATTTTGCATTGATATTTTTTATTATCTGCGGTATTGCATTGGTTTCATCATTTAAATCACTATTGATTTTGTTTTTGGGTATCGAAATCATTTCCATACCGCTGTATATTTTAACCGGCAGCGACAAAAGAAATCTTAAAAGCAACGAAGCTTCGTTGAAATATTTTTTACTCGGCGCTTTTTCCACCGGTCTTATGTTAATGGGCATCGCATTGGTATACGGCGCTACCGGCAGTTTTGATACGGTGAATATTATTGTTACCGGTAAACCGGGTTTGTTATTAACAGCAGGCATGCTGTTCCTTTTATTTTCAATGGCATTTAAAGTATCGGCTGCTCCTTTTCATTTTTGGACGCCGGATGTGTACGACGGAGCGCCTACCGTGTTTACTTCTTTTATGGCTACCATTGTAAAGTCGGCTGCGTTTATCGGTTTCATTCGTTTATTTGACGATGGCTTTAGCGGATTGCAGCCGCAATGGAAATTATTCGTAGCCATTATGATAGCTGCAACATTGTTTATCGGTAACCTCACGGCTATATTTCAGCAAAGTGTAAAAAGAATGCTGGCTTATTCCAGTATTGCGCAAGCCGGTTTTATGATGCTGGCCTTATTGGCAATGAACACAACGGCTAAAGAAGGCATTCTGTTGTACACATCAGCATACAGTTTGGCTACTATCGGCATTTTCGCCATTTTAATTAAAATGAGCGATTATACTTTTGATGGTTTCAACGGATTCGCCAAGCATCATCCTTTGCTGGCTGCCACCAATACTGTTTTTCTTTTATCATTGGCCGGCATACCGCTCACGGCAGGCTTTATTTCTAAATTTTATATGCTGAAAGCCGCTGTAGAAAGCGGGCAATACATTTGGTTGGTTATCACAGCCTTGGTCATGGCGGCCATTAGTATTTACTATTATTTTCGGGTAATACAGGCTATGTATTTCAAAGATGGCCCCCCACAAGTGATACATGTAACACCTGTATTTAAATACACATTGGTATTATTAGCGGCGCTTATTATTCTATTGGGTATCTTCCCCGGGCTGCTGATCCGCTTCTTTTATTTCTAACATAAATAAAACGTACGCAATTATTTAATTGGTAAAACATTGTTCTGCCGAATGTCTTAACTTGCTGTCAATAAATACCAATGAAATTTTCGGATATACTATCACTTGCCTGGCGAACCATACGCAGCAATAAGCTGCGTACCGGTCTTACCGTTGCCATTATTGCTTTTGGTATCATGGCATTAGTGGGTATCATCACCGCTATCAAAGCATTGAACCAGAAATTTTCCGAAAGTTTTTCTTCTATGGGGGCCAATGCCTTTACCATTCGGTATAAAGAACGAAATATTCGCTTTGGCGGCAACGGCAATGCGGATATTAAACTTTCCAAAAAGGGAAAGAAGAAAGAACTGAAATCCAATCTGGATAAAAAAATTACCATTGACGAGGCGGAAGAATTTAAAGAGAGATTTAATTACCCGGCCTACACGGGTATTTCTGTTTTTGGTAAAAGAGATGCGCTGGTCTCCTATGAATCTGCAAAAACCAGCCCTAATGTTTTTTTATTTGGCGGCGATGAGAATTATATTTTATTAAACGGGTTTACACTGGTAGACGGACGGCACATTAATAAATTGGATGTGGAAACGGGACGTAATATTTGTTTGCTGGGTTATGATGTGGCCAATAAACTTTTTCGGGGCAATAAAAACGCGGCGGTAAATAAAATTGTACGTATTAACAGTATTCCTTACCGGGTTATAGGTGTATTGGGTAGCCGCGGGTCATCATTTGGTTTCAGCAGAGATAATGTGGTAATAACAAGCTATACAAATATTGACCGCAATTTTTCTTCCTCATTTTCTTATGTGCTGGGCATTTTAACGGGTAAGGTAACACAGGTACCCGCTGCCATGGGCGAAGCGGAAGGGGCGTTCAGGGCCATAAGAAAAATTGGCACTACGGAGGATAATAATTTTATACTTGACAGGAGCGACAGTGTGGCGGAAAAAGCCATGAACAGTATCGGATTTTTAACCATATCGGCCACTGTCATTGGGCTAATAACGCTTATAGGCGCAGCCATCGGGTTAATGAACATCATGCTTGTATCGGTAACGGAACGAACGAAGGAAGTAGGCCTGGTAAAAGCTATTGGCGGTAAAAGCGGTACGGTAAAAAGCCAGTTTTTGGCCGAGGCCATTATGATAAGTGTGCTGGGCGCCCTGTTTGGTATAGTATTGGGGGTTTTGGTAGGAAATTTATTTTCCATCGTATTGAATACCGGATTTGTAGTACCTTGGAACTGGGTAATCATCGGCATTATTATTTGCACATTGGTAGGACTATTAGCAGGACTCTACCCGGCTTTTAAAGCCGGCAGACTAAACCCCATTGAAGCCTTGCGGTACGAATAAAATATCTCCCGCAAAGGTTTGTTAGTATCTGTGTTGAATAAATATTATAAACGCAGTTATTGTTTCATTTAAAAAAAACCTTATCTTGACCACCCTTTTATTTTAATAAAAAAATCATAAGGCGTTGAGGTTTGGAAAACAATTTTCAGTAGCATTGTATTTCCGAAATATTTATTAATCACATTACATTATTAAAAATTAAAAATTTCAATTATGGCAGAAACAAAACCAACTGCAACCGCCACAGTTAAGGCAACTTCTGTACAGGCTAAGAAAAGCGGCAATCTTATTTCCTGGGTAGCGCCTATCGCATGTATCATAGTAGGGTATTGTATATGGCGTTTTATTCTCGGTGACCCAAGTCAATTTAAGTCGCCCGGTAAAGGCTGGTTTTGGCCGCATCACGTAGGACCAAAAACTGACCTGAATAAAATTTATGAAGGCGGCATCATCGTTCCGTTGTTGATTGGCATGTTGTTAATGGTTATCACGTTTGCTATAGAAAGATACTTGACCATTAATAAAGCATTAGGTAACGGTTCTATTTCTGATTTTATCCGTAAAGTACAGTATCACCTGGCCAATCGTAATGTAGATGCGGCTTTGTCCGAGTGCGACAAACAACGCGGTTCAGTAGCTAATGTAATGAAGGCCGGTTTGCGCCGTTACAAAGAAATGACTACCAATACGGATATGGCGACGGATCAAAAAGTAATCGCCATTCAAAAAGAGGTAGAAGAAGCTACGGCGTTGGAACTGCCGATGCTTTCCAAGAACCTGGTATTTCTTTCTACCATTACATCACTGGGTACATTGATCGCTTTGTTGGGTACGGTATTGGGTATGATTCGTTCATTCTCATCTTTGGGCGAAGAAGGTGGTGCCGGTGCGGCTGCCAACCTTGCGGTGGGTATCTCCGAGGCCTTGTATAATACAGCCTTGGGTATTGGTACATCATCTGTGGCTATGATATTTTATAACATATTCACTACAAAAATAGATTCTATCACTTACGGTATTGATGAATCAGGATTTACATTGACACAGAGCTTTGCTTCTTTATATAAGTAATAAGCAAACCGGAATTGTGGAAATTGAAAATCAATGAATCTCATTACTAAACTGATATAAATTATGCCAAGTGTAAAAATTCCGCGTAAAAGCAGCGATACGGACATGACGCCCTTTGTGGATGTGGCGTTTTTGATCCTGTCCTTCTTTATGCTGGCTACAAAATTTAAACCACCTGAAGCGGTTGATATAAAATTCCCCAGTTCAGTTTCTTCTAAAGAATTGGAGCCGAAGGACGCCATTATGGTAAGTATTGACCCGACGGGAAGGGTATTCTTTTCGATGCAGGTTGAAAAAGATAATACACCAATTAAAGATGTAATCACCAACCTGAATACTACCCGTAGCTTGGGTTTAACGGATGCCGAAATAAATGCGTTCATTAAAGATCCGAATGTGGGCGTGCCTTTTGCAAAGTTAAAACCTTACCTCGCTTTAAATGAAGAGCAACGTAAGACTTACAAAGCAGAGGGCGTACCGGTTATGGATACGTTAAACAACGAATTGTTTTTCTGGATACGTGATGCATACTCGGCTTTTGCAGGTAAAAAAATAAATTACCTCATAAAGGGTGATAATAAATCAACCTATCCTGTTTTTAAAAATGTAATCTGGGCGTTTAAGAGAAATGATATTCTTAAATATTTTCTGGTTACTGCACCGGAAGACGTGCCCGCAGGATCAGACTATGCAAGAAAGCGTAAAGATGAACCTGCTTCGAAGTAAAATTTTATAAACTATTAAATAATAAAATTATGGCAAGTATAGAGGGCGGCGGCGATGATCATCACAAAAAAGGGCCGGGCGTAAAAAAAGCCAAAAAACTTTCTACAAGAGTAGACATGACTCCCATGGTGGATCTCGGGTTCTTGCTCATTACGTTTTTTATTTTTACGACAACGATGAGTACGCCTACTACCATGAACCTCAATATGCCCAAGGAAACGGATAAGAAGGATGAGACAAAAATTAAAATGTCCGGTGCTTTGACAATTTTATTGGGGAAAAGTGAGGATAATGTTTACTATTATGAAGGTGAATTGGATCCGGTTTCTTATTCCAATTTTAAAACGGCGAGTTTTAAAGAGATCCGTGATATTATTATTAGGAAAAAGAGAGATGTAATATCGCGTTATGTAACAAATACAGAATGCGAAGAACAGGCTAAGAAGGACAAAAAAGTAGACCCAAAAAAAGAATGTGAGGATATGGATTTCTTTGTGGTTGTTAAACCCGATGCCGAGGCTACATACAGAAGAATAGTTGACATCCTGGATGAAATGACCATTAATGTGGTGGGTCGCTATGCATTGGTTGATATTACTGAAGATGAAGATAAATTAGTTAAGTTAACAGAAAAGAGATAAGCGGTTTGTGGAATAATCTTACTTATCGCATCTCATTCTAAAATCAAAACGTATGGAAGCAAATAAAATTTTAAGTTCAGATATTCTTGACCTGTTGTTTGAACACAGGAATAAAGAATACGGCGCTTATGCGTTGCGCCGGACTTATAATAAGCGAATAACTACCGCTTTATTAATTACCGGCGCCGTATGCCTGCTTGCTGTGGGCGGTTCATTGCTGGCAAGCAGCATGAAAAAGGACAGTAATAAAGTGGAAGGCACTGAAATTACCTTGCAGGAAGTAAAGCAGGAAGAGAAGAAAATTGTAGAACCTCCTCCACCGCCGCCTCCTCCAAAGGTAGAGCCGCCCAAAGTGGAAACAGAAAAGTTCACTCCTCCCAAAATTGTAAAAGATGAGGAAGTAAAAGAGCAGCCTCCCAAGCAAGAAGATTTGATTGATAAAAAGATTGATGAGTTTAAGCAGGAAGGTGTGAAGGATGAGGGAATTGCCATTAAGGAAGAAATAAAAAAAGAAGTAATTGAGGAAAAGAAAGAAGAAGATGAAGATAAGGTTTTTCAAAAAGTGGAAGTAGAAGCTGCATATGATGGCGATTGGAAACGTTTTTTGGAAAGAAACCTGAGCGGTGATGTAGCTACGGAGAACGGCGCACCTACCGGCAACTATACCGTAGTGGTTCAATTTATTGTTGACAAAGAAGGTAATGTAAGTAATGTGGAGGCTACAACCAGCCACGGTTACGGCATGGAAGCAGAGGCGGTAAGGGTAATTAAAAAAGCCCCTAAATGGAAGCCCGCTCAACAGAACGGCCGTACGGTAAAAGCATACCGCAGACAGCCGATAACATTCCAGGTTATAGAAGAGTAGGCGTAATTTATTTTCGTAAGGATATTGAATCCCTTCCGTTTATTCGGCAGGGATTTTTTGTTTTGATTGGATAGTGGTTGCCATCACAAGTTTTAGTCATTGCATTTACTTTTTTTAGAGGGCTTATCTCCTCTCGTGGAGAGCCTGTCCCGCTCTTGCGGGAGGTTTAAAGTAGTTTCGCATAGAAGATATTTTTTGGGGTGGGTATCTATATTCAGGATTTTGAAATTCATTTCAGTGTATATTAATTTTTTGCTTTTGTAAATCATTCTATTTTTGAACTATGCTCAATAAACTTTCAGGATGGGATGATACAATAGTTGCGTTGGCCACTCCGCCCGGTGTGGGAGCAATAGGAATAATAAGGCTAAGCGGTAAAAATGCTTTTGCTATTATTAATAAATTATTTCCTGCTAAAAATTTACAGGAGCAACCCTCACATACATTACACGTTGGTTTTTTAAGAGATGAAACGGAAGTACTCGACGAAGTGGTGGTTTCTTTATTTAAAGGACCCAAGTCGTATACCGGAGAGGATGTCGTGGAAATAAGTTGTCACGGCTCACCGTTTATACATGACAAAGTAATAGCGGCTTGTATAAAACACGGGGCAAGGATTGCCAAGCCCGGCGAGTTTACCCAACGTGCATTTTTAAATGCAAAATTGGATTTGACACAAGCCGAAGCGGTGGCCGATTTAATTGCAAGCAATACATCCGCATCGCATAAAAATGCGGTGAATACTATTCGCGGCGGCTTTTCAGAACAATTAAAAGAAATGAGGGAACAGTTAATCAGTTTTTCCGCACTCATAGAATTGGAGCTGGATTTTAGCCAGGAGGATGTACAATTCGCGGACAGGACACAACTTAAAAATTTAGTAGGGGAGATCAGTACAAAAACCAATCAGCTTATTCATTCTTTCAAATTGGGTAATGTAATTAAGAACGGTGTAAGTGTTGCCATTATCGGAAAACCCAATGCCGGTAAATCAACTTTATTAAATACGTTATTAAATGAAAACCGTGCTATCGTAAGTGAAATTGCCGGTACCACAAGAGATACGATTGAAGAGCTAATCAATATCGACGGAATTATTTTCAGGTTGATTGATACAGCGGGTATACGGGAACACAGCGGCGATGTAATTGAAAGTATAGGAATGGAACGGAGTTTGGAGAAAATGAAAAGCGCCGATTTGGTACTGTACATTTTTGATGCGGGGGAGAAAAGAGAGGAAGTCGGAAGTTGGAAGTCGGAACTTGACAGGCAGGGGCTTAACTATCTTTTAGCAGCAAATAAAATTGATGAGACGGGAGAAGAAAATGCAAGAGAAAAATTCGGCGACTTAAGTAACATCGTTTTTATTTCGGCCAAACAGCACTTGCATACCGAAGTACTGAAAGAAAGAATGGTGGATACGGTGTTGGAAGGAACCGTGCAAACGGATAATACCATCATAACCAATGCAAGACATTATCATGCGTTAAAGGAAGTAGAAAAATCGTTGGCAGATGTACTGGCGGGTTTGAATAATCAGTTACCCGGCGATTTATTAGCATTGGATATTCGCCGTTGTCTTCATTATCTCGGCGATATTACCGGCGAAATAACCAATGAAGATCAGCTGGATTATATTTTCAGTAAATTTTGTATCGGCAAATAGATTTTAAATATTTAAATTTTACTTTTTCAATTTAAACTCCGAAGGTGTAAAACCAAACTTAGATTTAAAAACAGTTGAAAAATAAGCCTGTGACGAAAAACCTACTTTAAAAGAAATTTCTGAAATAGAAAGATCCTCGTTGAGCAACAGGTATTTTGCTTTTTGCATTCTGACGCCTAAAATATAATCATTCACATTTAGTCCTAATACCGCTTTTACCTTTCTGTATAATTGTACCCGGGATATACCAATCTCTTTACAAATATCATCCACACCGAAATTTTCGTTGGCGATATTGCTTTCAACAATCGAAGAAAACTCATTTATAAATTTCCTGTCAATTTTTTTGGAGACAGATGCCCGCAAAGTTTCATTAGGTAACTCACTGCTGTAATGATCTTTTAATATTTCCCGGTTTCTTATCAGGGTTCGTATTGTTTCTTCCAGGTATTGCACATTAAAGGGCTTAACAATATATGCATCCGCCATTAATTTCAGCCCTTCAATTTGCTGTTCAATACTTCCCCTGGCAGTTAAAATAATAATAGGTATATGTGAGGTTCGGATGTCGTTTTTCAGTGTCTCAGTTATTGCCATTCCATCTTTTCCGGGCAACATGATGTCGGAAATAATTATGTCAGGCACTATTTCATAAGAAAGGTTTAAACCAACATTTCCGTTTTCCGCTTCTATCAACTCATAATTTTTAGCCAACTGGCTTTTCAGGAAGGTCCTGATCTCGTTATTATCTTCTATAAGCAGAATGGAATACTCTTTTCCGGTAGTTACAGAAATATCTTCGGGAGATACAGGTTTCAATGCCTCTGCTTCATTTGTATAAATTTTTGCATCTTCATAATTAAGGAAATAAGGCGTTGTTTCTTTTTCCATTTCATTTTCTTCCAAATGTTCTTTTCCCAGGGGCAGGCTTATTTCAAATGTTGCCCCCTTCCATTTTTCGCTTTTAATTTTTATGCTTCCATGGTGAAGGGTTATTAATTCTTTTGACAGGGCAAGCCCAAGACCCGTGCCTTTATATGTTCCTTCATTTCCCTGGTAAAAAAGGTCAAACGCATGTTCTACTGTTTCGGGCCCCATGCCAATACCGGAATCTTCAACTTTTATGATTGCGTTTGTGTTGCTGTTGCCCTTGTTAACATATACAGTTATCGAGCCATGGTCGTTTGTATATTTAAATGCATTGGAAAGAATATTAAATAAAATTTTGTCCAGCATATTTACATCAAACCAAACTTTCAATGCCGGGTCTTTTGAATCTACCCGGAACGAAATTTTCTTTTTATTGGCTATTTCTGCAAAAGCATTGGTAATCTCTGTTAAAAATTCAGTAATATTATTTTCGCTGGCCCTCATTTTCATCTTCGCTTCTTCTATTTTTCGGAAATCCATTAATTGGTTTACCAGCCTTAATAAACGCATGGCATTCTTTTTTATCATTTCCAGCGAACTTTTTACCGAATAATGAATTTTAGGTGAGGATAATATTTCTTCTAACGGGCCGAGTATAAGTGTAAGCGGCGTTCGTAATTCATGGGAGATGTTGGTAAAGAAATTGAATTTAGCGTCGGTAGCTTCTTTGGCTTTTTGTCCTAATTCTATTAATTGATTTCGTTGATTTGATATTTCTTCATTCTGCAAAACAAGCCGGTTATTTATTTTTTTATTTTCTTTTAAATAATAAAGTAATACCGTACCCATTATTAATGCTAATGCCAGTACAATAGAAATGGCGACAATAATATTTGATTTGTTACGGGTTATAACAATCTGTTCCTCTATCTTTTTTTGCCTTTTATCAATATCCTCCTGCTGTGCCAATACTTTATCATATTGCAATTTCATAATCCTTACATTGGCAGAGTCAATAATGCTGGTGGCTAAAACATTCTCTTTAGTATAAGGTTTATGTTCTAATATTTTCAAAGCAGTTATGATGGCTTCCTGACCGCCTGTTGGATACAATACAGTGGCAGAAAGAAATTTATCAGCTACCATCCCCATACCCAAAGTATCTGATGGAAGCCCATCAACGCCTATAATTTTTATTTTTTTATCAACACCTGTTTGTTTACATATTTTATAAACGTCAAGGGCAATGTAATCGGTCTGGGCAAAAATCAGGTCAATATCTTTTACAGTAAGTAAAGTATTGGCTAAATCTTTTTGATAATTGGCTGCATGGTCATCAAATTTTTTAAGATAATTAATGCCCGGTTGTTGTGAAATAATATCCATAAATCCTTTATGCCTGTCAATAAAAGGCGATGCATCGGATAGTCCCATCACTTCTATCACATTACCTTTTCCTTTGAGTGTTGATACAGCGTATCTGCCGGCATTTTGGCCCACTTCAAAATTAGAAGCCCCTATAAAAGCGGTATATTTTTTTGAATTGATTCCCCTGTCAACCAAAACCACCGGTATGCCCGAATCAAATATTTTTTCTATCCCGGAAGATAAAGGCTGGATTTCGTTGGGTGATACAATTAGAAGGTCAATATTCAGTTTGGCAAGTTCTTCAATTTGCTCCAGTTGTTTTTTGCTATCGGCCTCTGCATCCCTGTATATAAATTCAACGTTTTCATGAAAGGAGAGTTCTCTCTTCATTTCAGCCAACATCGTTTTTCTCCAGTCGTCACCGCCCTGGCATTGTGAAAATCCAATCCTGAATTTTTGGTCTTTTTTTTCGGGGGCAGAACAGGAGACAACGTAAAAAAGCGAAAAAGATATTAAAATAAATCGTACAATTCTTTTCAATTGATTCCTTTTTAAAAAGAATTTATTTAAAAGCGGCAAAGCAAACATGGCAGCAAGTTGAGTTATTTTTTTCAATCTCATTTATAAAAACTGCTTCAATTTTTTCAATCCCGTTTTTTTTGATATTCCACTTCATTCAGGAAACGGGCAGTATGATATTATTTTATAAATAGTTGTTACAATTTTATATAAGTTCAATTTATCCGGCCGCCTGTTTAAAATCAAATGACTGATAACTAACTATTTACACCAAAATTTCAAAAAATACAATTTCATAATAGATTGAAACAATAACACAAGGCAATCCGCTTGACCGGCAGCTATATTCGTGGTATAAACGAGCTGCTAATGAATAAAGGTAAACTGTTTCAGTGGTCTGTTGTGGCTGCTCTGGCCGGGTTTATTTTTGGGTTTGATACGGTTGTAATTTCCGGCGCCAATCTCCCTATCAAAGAATTGTGGCACACTTCTCCTTTATTTCATGGTTTCTTTATCATGTCAATGGCGCTCTGGGGTACATTGGCTGGCTCTGTTTTTGGCGGCATCCCCACAGAAAAATATGGCCGCAAAAAAGTTCTCTTCTGGATAGGGATACTTTTTGCTGTTTCTGCTTTTGGTTCTGCATTAGCACAAGACCCTTATACTTTTTCATTTTTTCGTTTTATAGGTGGTATAGGGATTGGTGTATCCTCTGTGGTAGCACCAACTTATATTTCCGAAATTTCAACACCCGCAACCAGGGGTAAACTGGGAGCCATGTACCAGTTTAATATAGTGTTTGGGATATTGATAGCTTTTCTTTCCAATTACCTTTTACAAGGCATGGGTGGTATTAATGATTGGCGGTGGATGCTGGGTATAATGGCTATCCCTTCCATTATTTATACTGTGATGGTAATGAGTGTACCCGAAAGCCCACGTTGGCTCGTTACTAAAAAGAATAATCTTGCAAAAGCAAAAGAAACCTTGTTGCTTATTGGTGTGCAAGATGCTGATGCAGAGATAGCGTCCATAATAAAAAGCAATCAGCATGAATCGCCGGCAGGTGAAAAAGCAGCAGCCTTTTTTAGTACCAAACACAAAGTCATTATCTCGCTGGCTTTTTTAATAGCATTTTTCAACCAGCTTTCAGGTATTAATTTCATTTTATATTATGCCCCCGAAATATTATCTAAAATTGGATTGGGGGCAAAGGATTCTCTTTTAAATTCTATTGCCATTGGCGGCACCAATTTAATTTTCACTTTTGTTGGTCTTTATTTAATAGACAGGCTGGGCAGAAAAAAATTACTCCTGATCGGTTCACTTGGTTATATACTCAGCCTGGCCATGATAGCAATATGTTTTGCATTTCATGCAAGCCCGGTATTGCTCATGTTTTTTTTATTGCTCTTTATTGCAGCACATGCAATAGGGCAGGGAGCTGTTATCTGGGTTTTTATTTCAGAAATTTTTCCTAATAAAATCAGGGCCGCCGGGCAATCTTTTGGCGCCAGTGTACATTGGGTTTTTGCAGCCATCATAACACTCGTTACACCTTTTTTCTTAGATGATAAAGACGGTGTTTTTAAAGATAATCCCTGGCCAATATTTGCCTTTTTTGCAGTAATGATGGTACTGCAATTAATATGGGTACTGACTAAAATGCCGGAAACAAAAGGAAAATCGTTAGAGGAATTAGAACAACAGTTAATAAAATAATAAGCACCGTTTATGAATAAGCATCCGGTAGTTTGTTTTGGCGAAGTCCTCTGGGATATTCTCCCCTCGGGTGCAGTACCCGGTGGCGCACCTGCGAATGTTGCTTATCATTTGCAAAAGCTAAATAAAAATCCGGCACTCATTACAAGGATTGGTATTGATAAGAGGGGCCAGGATTTGATGAATATATTTTCTCAACAGGGTGTTTGTACCGATTTTTTTCAGGTGGATGATAAATATGAAACGGGAAAAGTATTTGCTAAGCCCGCTGAATATAACGAAGTAGTATATGATATAGTGAAACCTGCTGCATGGGATTTTATTGCGTGGGATGATGCGTTTACTGAATTAGTATCCAATGCGGAATTTTTTGTTTTCGGAAGCCTTGCTGCAAGAAATAAAACTTCAAATGATACTTTGTTCAGCTTATTGGAAATAGCAAAAAACAAAGTATTGGATATAAACCTGAGGGCTCCGCATTATAACCGGCGGATCGTTGAGCAGTTATTACAAAAAGCAGATTTTGTAAAAATGAACCTGGCAGAACTTGAATTAATAACCGGGTGGTTTTCTAATCATACAAGTATTGAAGACAGGATACAATCAATAGCAGATAAATTCAAATTATCCAATATGGTGATTACGATGGGAGGGAACGGCGCTCTATTATTAATGAATGGTGAAATCAAAAAACATCCCGGCTTTCAAATAGCAATAGTGGATACAGTTGGAAGCGGTGATGCTTTTTTGGCCGGTCTGCTCTCTCAATTATCAGATAATGCCGGCAGCGAAGCCTCATTGGAATTTGCCGGTGGCCTGGGTGCATTTATCGCCACGCAAACAGGCGGTTGTCCCGGATATGAAGTGGAAGAAATAAAAGAATTGATTCAGCATAACATTATTAAAGTATAATTTTTTAGTCAATATAAAGATTTCCATTACTAATTAGTCAATTTTAAAACAACTATTATGAGACGACTATTTTTTCTGCTGCCTCTTTTTTTGCTAAGTATTTTTTCGTTTGCTCAGCAAAAGACCATTACGGGAACTGTTACCGGCAAAACAGATAAAACTCCCCTTTTGGGTGTTTCCGTTCAAACTAAAAGTAAAACAGTACTGACGGATGCCTCAGGAAAATTTTCTATTGAAGCATCTACAGGCGATGACCTGACTTTTTCCTATGTAGGGATGAAACCTGTTACCATTAAAATCACCGACAGTGATCAAAATTTAACTGTTGAAATGGAAGAAGGGGTAAGTGTGGGTGAAGAGGTTGTGGTAGTAGGTTATACATCTCAAAGAAAAAAAGATTTAACCGGTTCTGTTGCTGTAGTGGATTTGAACCCTGTTAAAAATAACAGTTCAGGTAATGTCATGCAGGCGCTGCAGGGACGTGTAGCCGGTTTGTATATTGAAAAAGATGGCTCACCAAACGGGTCAAACGGAAGGATACTGATCCGTGGGTCTAATACATTACCCCCTGAAAGCCGAAGCACCCCGCTTTATATTATTGATGGAGTAGCTACAGACAGGCCGGAAGTATTTCAAAATATGGACCCTGCAAGTATCGCTTCGGTTCAGGTTTTAAAAGATGCTTCGGCAGAATCTATTTATGGGGCCCGTGCCTCCAACGGTGTTATTATCGTTACTACCAGAAACGGTGGCAATACAAATGGTAAAGTTAATTTTCAATTTAACACCAGTGTATCAAGTCAGTCAGAAAAATCAATGCGGTTTAAAATGCTGAGCTCGGTTGATAGGGGAAAGGCATTGTGGCAAGCCTCGGTTAACGATGCACAAGACCCCAACGCAGGTTATGGCGAAATCTATCAATTTGATTGGAATAATAATTTTGCTAATCCTGTTTTGAATAGTGTTACACTAAAACCTTTTGTAGGTGGAGACCCTAATACTCCTGCCGGCAATACCGATTGGCAGAGTGTAATGTATAAAACAGGTATTGTGACCAATAACAGTTTAACAGCTTCGGTTGGTAATAAAAACTCATCATTAGAAATAAATGTAGGTTATCTCAAGAATACGGGAATGCTGAGGTTTACAGGCTATAATCGTTTGAGCGGAAGCATCAATGCAATAACACGGTCTTTCAACGATAAAGTTACTTTCGGCCTTAATTTACGTGTGGCCAACTCCAATGAAACCTTAACTGCCCGGGATTTGGGCGGGGCCTCTACAACATTTTTGGCAGTTACATTAGCACCCACCATTCCGGTTTATCAAAAAGATGGTACTACGTTTGCCGGTGAATTGGGGGCAGGTTATTCCGACAGAAATAATCCTTTGCACATGCAATATTTAGCAAGATGGAATAATGCCAACAGGTTAAGTACGTTCGGTAATGTTTTTGCGGAAATTCAACCAATAAAAAATTTATTTTTCAAAACGAATATTGGTGCAGACAATGCAACTTTTTCCAATAAAGTTATATCGCCAACTTTTGTGGAAGGTGCTTTGGCCCGTACTACCAATAGTTTGTCCTACGACAGAAATCATTATTTACAAACTACCTGGTCAAACACGTTACGTTATAACTGGGATTTGAATTCGAACAACAGCTTTAAGTTTTTAGCAGGAGTTGAATATATAAAAAGACATATAGATTTTGATTTTACTAAAAAAGAAGGTTTTGCACTTCAAACAGAAGAGTATTTTACTTTAAATGCCGCAACTGGCAATACGACCACTACCGGCGCTTCCACGGGCCACCAGTTGTTTTCGCAGTTTGCAAGAATGGATTATAGTTTCTCTGATAAATACCTCGCTGCTGTTACTATACGCCGTGATGGGTCTTCCCGTTTTGGCGCAAATAACCAGTATGGTATTTTCCCGGCAGCTTCTGTGGGATGGAGAATAGACAAAGAAGCATTCATGCAGAATAATAAATTGTTTTCTGAATTGAAACTAAGGGCAGGTTATGGCAAAGTAGGTAACCAGCTAATTGGGGATGTAAACTAATATCACTCTTTTCGCAACAAGATATGGAACAACGCTGGCAGAACTTACCGGTGGTTTTTTTGAGCAATATTATAATGTAGGTACAGCTTATTCCTTATCAGGAGCTAATACCGGCACATTACCTTCAGGCTTTGTTCAGGCACAGGCAGGTAACCCTGACCTTAAATGGGAAGCTACTTCAGAAATCAATACTGGATTAGATTTCACTATTTTCAACAATAAAATTTTCGGTTCATTCGATTATTTTTCAAGAAAAACTACCGGTATATTGATTAACCCACCTGTTGCTGCTGTTTTGGGAGAAGGACAAAATAAAACAGTAAATGGAGCTTCAAAAAGTAACAAAGGCTGGGAGTTTGTAATAGGTTATCATGGAGACAAAATAGGAGATTTAAAATACAATGTACAAATGAATTTTGCCCACTTCAGGGATAAGGTAACAGAGTTGCCGGAAAGCGTACGTCCTGCTTATCCGGGTATTGTCGGTAATACAATTCTTGGCCACTCCCAGTACGATATTTTTGGTTATAAAACAAATGGCCTGTTTCAATCGGCTGCTGAAGTAGCCGCCGCTCCAACACAAAATGGTGCAGGGCCGGGAAGGATCCGTTATGTCGATATTAATAAAGACGGAAAAATTGATGATAACGATCAGGACTGGATTGGCACCCAGCTTCCTTCATTAGAATATGGAGTAAGAGTTGATTTATCTTTTAAGCATTTTGATTTGTCTTTATTTGGATCAGGCGTTGCAGGCAAAAAGGGATTTGATGTATATAGAATATTCAACACCCTTATGAGAAGCAGGGAAAATGTAGGTCCAAGCGTATTGAATGGCTGGACACCAACCAATACCGGCACTTCTGTTCCGGCGGTTACACTCAAAGACAATAATAATGAAGGCCGTACATCTGATTACTTTATGGTTAGTACCTCTTATTTTAAACTCCGTAATGTTCAGTTAGGGTATAACCTTACGACAAAATCTGTTTTCTCAAGATTACGTTTTTATTTTATGGCTGACAACCTGTTACGGATAAAAAGCAGCAAATATTTAAGCCCTGATCCTGAGCGCATAGACCTTGACCCTGTACCTATTCCAAGAACATTCACTTTTGGTATCAACGCATCTTTTTAAAGAAATTAAAAACTAAATCAAAATGAAAAAAATAATTATAACAGCTTTTATCACATCAGGACTATTAGTTTTTAGTTCCTGCAAAAAGGCACTTGACTATACACCCCCGGGAGCTTTGTCTTCTTCAGATCTAACATCACCTACTGCCGTAGAAGGTCTTTGTACTGCCGCTTATGCAGCTATTGGCAATGGCGATATGATAGGGCCCATCTACAGCAACTGGGCATTTGGCAGTGTACATTCCGATGATGCCTACAAAGGTGGTGGTGGTACGGGTGATGTGGGTGATGTTGATGCACTGGAACATTATAACCTGGTTACTCCAAATATGGGTTGGTTTGTTACCCGTACATGGCAGAACTTGTATAAATCCATTGGAAGAGCTAACGTAGCACTTCGGGCAGTTAATTCACTTTCTGAAACAGATTTTCCTCAAAAGAAAACAAGACTGGGTGAATTAAGATTTTTAAGGGCGCATAGTTACTTTACTATGAAAAGGCTATATAAAAATATTCCCATTTTTGATGAAACTCTTTCATCTGAGGATATTCTGAAAGTTTCAAATAATTTGAGCAATGAAGAATCCTGGAATAAAATTGCTGCTGATTTTCAATTTGCCATTGATAATTTGCCTGTAACCCAAACACAAATTGGAAGGGCTAATAAATTAGCTGCCCAGGCTTATCTCGCAAAATTAAGATTGTACCAGGCCTATACACAGAGTGCTACCCACCAGGTAACAGGCATCAGTGCGGCAAGATTACAGGAAGTGGTGACACTAACACAAGCAGTTATTTCATCGGGTAAATATTCTTTAAGCGCTGATATAGCAGATAATTTTTTAGCTGAAACGGAGAATGGCCCCGAGTCTATTTTTGCAATTCAGTTTACTATTAATGATGGTACCACGTCCGGCAGAATGAGCTTTGAAGATGGATTGAATTATCCTCATGGTGCGCCGCAATATGGCTGCTGCGGTTTTCATGCTCCAAGCCAAAACTTAGTAAATGCACATACTACAGACGCCGGTGGCTTACCAAATTTTACAAGCTTCAATAACAGCATTGCGAATTTAGCAACAACAACAGTAGATCCGCGGCTTGATCACACAGTTGGAATAGATGGCCACCCGTATAAATATGATCCTGCAAAACCTTTCAGTAGTAGCTGGGTACGGGATCCGGGTGTCTATGGTAATTTTCACAGTATGCGTTATCAGCAACTTGCTACAAGCCCGTCGTATTTCAAACTCGGGCCATTTATGGGTACTGCACATAACTATGACATCATCAGGTATGACGATGTTTTATTAATGCAGGCAGAAGCATATATTGAATTGAATCAACCTGCTTTGGCGCTGCCATTAATCAACCAAATAAGAAATAGAGCAGCAGCAAGTACGGGAAGGCTTAAGAAGCTGGATGGTACATTCGCATCTATTTATAATTGCAAACCATACACTGCTGCAGGTTGGACTCAATCCTATGCACGTACGGCCCTGCAATGGGAAAGACGCTTAGAGTTTGCAACAGAAGGTGACCGTTTCTTTGATTTGGTAAGATGGGGGATTGCCGAGCCAACATTAAATGCTTATATAGCTGTTGAAAAAGCAAGAAGGACTTTTTTAGCAACGGCCAAATTTACAGCAGGCAGAGATGAATACTTACCAATACCGCAATCTGAAATCACTTTTACTAACGGTTTGTATAAACAAAATCCGGGATATTGATTAAAAGAATTCAAAAATTTCTCATAAACAAAAGCTAAGCAGTCGTTTGTTTTTAGCAGGGAGGAAGTTTCTACTTCCTCCATTTTTAAACCCGCTTTCACTTTAGGGATAGCTTATAAAGTAAAATATGTATGAAAAAGAAAATGCTTTACATAAAAATCTATTATTTTATTATGCTGCTGATTTCTACAGGGGCAATGGGTCAAACGGCGAACTTAAATAAAGATGAAGTGTACCGTCCGCAAATTCATTTTTCTCCCGAGGCACACTGGGCAAACGACCCAAACGGAATGGTATATCATAAAGGTGTTTATCATTTATTCTATCAGCATCACCCTTACAGTTCTATTTGGGGCCCCATGCATTGGGGGCATGCTACCAGCAGGGACTTAATTAAATGGACACAAAAACCCATTGCTATTTATCCGGATAGCTTAGGAACTATTTTTTCCGGCAGTGCTGTTGTTGATAAAAATAATACCTCAGGCTTTGGTAAAAATGGACAGGCACCATTGGTAGCTATTTTTACACACCATAGCATGGAAGGCGCAAAAGCAGGAAAAAATGATTTTCAAAATCAAAGTATTGCTTACAGCAATGATAATGGTATGTCATGGACAAAATACACAGGAAACCCTGTTTTAAAAAATCCCGGCATTGTCGATTTTAGAGACCCAAAAGTAATGTGGTACGAGCCACAGAAAAAATGGATTATGACATTGGCTACAAAAGACTGCATTACTTTTTATTCTTCCGGCAATTTAAAAAGCTGGACAAAAGAAAGCGAGTTTGGTGCAACAGTTGGCGCCCATGGCGGTGTGTGGGAATGCCCTGATTTATTTACATTGGATGATAATGGTAAAAAAGTTTGGGTGTTGATCGTAAGCATCAACCCGGGCGGCCCAAACAAAGGATCGGCTACGCAATATTTTATTGGCGATTTTAACGGAAAAACTTTCACGCCATCTCATACCGATACCCGCTGGATAGATTATGGTCCCGATAATTATGCAGGTATTACCTGGTCAAATACAGGAAACCGAAAAATATTTTTAGGCTGGATGAGCAACTGGATGTACGCGAATGTGGTCCCGACAGAAACCTGGAGAAATGCAATGACGATACCAAGAGAATTAAAACTAAAACATGTCGGGAAAGATATTTTGATAACTTCTAAACCGGTAGTCGAATTGAATAAAATTCAGTCAAAGCCAATTAGTACTTACAATTTAAAAATTACTAAAAGCTTCGATATTTCCGGCAAAACGGGAAAAATAAAATTTCCGTGTCGTATTAACCTCTCTTTTGAAGAGATAAAAGATTTTTCGTTGGTAGCTTCCAATGATAAAGGGGAAGAATTGATAATTGGCTATGATAAAAAACAGAACCAATATTTTATTGATCGGACCAAATCCGGTAAAATAGATTTTCAAAAAGAGTTTGCCGCCCGGCATACGGCGCCGCGGTTTACTGATAGCGGGAAGATGAATATTTCTTTAATAATTGATGTAAGCTCCGTTGAACTATTTGCTGATGATGGATTAACTGTGATGACGGAAATTTTCTTTTCCAATAAGCCGTACAATAAAATTCATATCCAATCGCCGGAAGATATTCTAATTAAAAAAATTGAGCATATAAGCTTAAAAAGTATCCGGCCGTAATTTTTTTATAAAAGAGATTAAATACATGAAACATATAATTATAGCAGTAGCGGTATTCTTATGGTTTAAAACAGGTGTTTCTGCACAAGTGCCTGCAAAAACAATACCCTCGTTTACTTTTAAACGACTGAATAAAAAGGAATTCACCAATAAGGAACTTGAACCGGGCAAACTATTATTTTTTGTTTTTTTTGATGCGGACTGTGACCATTGTCAGCGGTCCGTTCAGTATATTGATCAGCATTACGGGGAATTTAAAAAAACGGCTGTTTATTTAATTACTCTTGATAGTTTGGCAAAAATTGACGGGTTTATGAACAAATATGGGAGTAATTTAAAAAACAAAAAAGGCGTTACGATCTTACAAGATACCCGCGACGAATTTATAAGAAAATTCGGACCCCGAAAATATCCTTCTCTTTTTCTTTACTCTGAAAAAAAAGAACTCATGCTTTATGAGGACAATGAACAAAATTTATCCAGATTTATACAGCAAATAAATGCGCCCGGAAAATAATAAAGCGTATGACTTCAGGGTTTGTTAAATCGTAGTTGATTAAGATTTTATCAAACACCCGGCTTTTCTTCTCGCGGTTGTGCAGCCATTGCACTTGCTTTAGTCAATAATGTTGGCTATTTGTTGCCCAATCCTCTGAAAGCATTAATACATCAGTAACTTGCATCTTTTGTATCTGCAAATAGGCTGCTTTGCTTGTTCCTTTTAAACCGGCTTCTTTTTCCGAAAGCTAATACTGATTTACATTTCTGAAAAATGATGTACCTTATCTTCATATTTTGTTTCAAGAAAAAACAATATCAACGTTTAACGGTATATAATCATGAAAGCAATTTTTATTACAACTTTATTTACTTGTTTCAGTTTTCAGCAATCTGTTTATGCACAGCAGGGCAGAGAAAAATGGTCTGAAGCAAATGCTAAAACATGGTATGCCCGGCAACCCTGGTATGTCGGTTGCAATTTTATACCGAGTACGGCCATTAACCAATTGGAAATGTGGCAGGCCGAAACTTTTGATACAACTACCATTAACAGGGAATTGGGATGGGCCTCATCAATTGGTATGAACTGCGTTAGAGTTTTTCTGCATGATTTGCTTTATAAGCAAGACCCAGGCGGTTTTTTAAAACGAATGGATACATTTCTTAAAATCGCCGATAAGAATAAGATAAAAGTGATGTTTGTGTTTTTTGATTCGGTGTGGGATCCGTTTCCTTACTTAGGTAAACAAAGAGACCCCCGCCCGGGTGTTCATAACAGCGGATGGGTACAATCTCCCGGTAAACATGCTTTGCGGGATACGACTCAATATAAAAGACTGGAGATTTATATAAAAGCGGTTACAAAACGTTTTGCAAATGACAAACGTATACTGTGCTGGGATGTTTGGAATGAACCGGATAATTCGAATAGCGAACCCTATCATAGTTATGAGCCTGCTGACAAAACAGAAATTGTAGCTAAGTTAATAGGACGTGTTTATAGTTGGGTACGTTCGCAAAACCCCATACAGCCGATAACATCCGCAGTATGGGATACGGAATCATCTTCTGATAAATGGATAAAAGAAATTACACGCATTCAATTGGAAAGCGCTGATATCATTACTTTTCATAACTATGGCAACGCTGTCGATTTTGAAAAACTGGCTTTAAAAGTAAGCAGTTATAACCGCCCGGTTATTTGTACAGAGTTTATGGCAAGGGGCAACGGTTCTACTTTTGAAGCGATACTGCCGGTTGCCAAAAAATTAAATATAGGAGCCATCTGTTGGGGACTGGTGAATGGTAAATCCAATACCATTCATGACTGGACTACTTGGGCCAAACCTGATAAGGAAGAGCCAAAGCTCTGGCACCATGATGTGTTCCGCAAAGACGGCTCCCCGTTTTTAAAAACAGAAACTGATTTCATAAAAAAGATAACCGGCAAAGAGTAATAGTAGTTTTGGTAAATTATAAAAAAAAATTTTAGCGATAAGCTCAATACTTCTTTTTAGTATACAACAATCCCGCTATAAGAAAAAGAGACAGCTTTAAAAACGAAATATGCAAAGGAAATTTGAGTAAAATTCGCAGTAAGTTTTTTATCAACAAGAAATAATTTTATTATGCAAAAATTACAAATTAAAAAAAACAGCATTGTCTTTATCTTGGCTGCCTGCATGATGCACGGTATATGTTTTAGCCAGGTTAAATCAAAATCGAGAAGTTTATTTAATGGCAAAAATTTAAACGGCTGGCATATGGATGTTCCCGCATTGGATACAAATACTAATCTAAGAAAACCATTCATTGTACGAAAGGGTTTGTTGGTAAGTTTGGGTACTCCGGGCGGGCATCTTATCACCGATTCCGTTTATGAAAATTACCGGTTGGAAGTAGAATATCGTTTTGCCGGAAAGCCCGGTAATTGCGGTGTGCTGGTACATGCCTCCGCACCAAGAGCATTGTATGATATGTTTCCTAAATCTGTTGAAGTACAAATGATGCATCTGCAGGCCGGAGATTTTTGGTGTATACAGGAAGATATCAGTGTAACTGATATGGAAAAAAGAAGGGGGCCAAAAGAAAATTGGGGTGTAAGTGAAGGCAAGGAACGCAGGATTAAGAATCTTACGGATGGTTCAGAAAAACCGTTGGGCCAATGGAACAAAATGATTATTGAATGCAGGGTCAATACTATAAAAGTATGGGTAAATAAAGACCTTGTCAATTACGGAACCGGGAGCACTGCTTCTAAAGGCGCTGTAGCATTGCAGGCAGAAGGATCTGAGGTGGAATTCCGGAAGGTTTTACTAACGCCTCTTGCAATGAATTAAAATTGGTTAGCTAAAATACTGCCATAATAATAAAGCAGCGATGCCTTAAAGCGAAACCCGGTAAAGAAATAATTAGAAATTACAGAAAGCCGGTAAAAATTTTGATTGACTGAATTCGTAAAACTGCACAATTATTTATTATCATTTTCTTAGTTGATAAATAAGAAAACCATGCAAATAATAAAAAGTATTCAAAACAGGATTTATGAAATAAGAGGTGAAAGAGTTATGTTGGATTTTGACCTTGCCCAACTTTATGAAGCAGAAACGAAAGCGTTGAACCAGGCTGTAAAGAGAAATATCAAGCGGTTTCCACCTGACTTTATGTTTCGGCTCACCCTTACTGAGTGGCAGGCTATCCGGCCACAATCTGTGACCGCATCGGAAAGCACAACTTCTTTAAGGTCACAATCTGTGACCTTAAAAAACAAGCGGGGTCAACACGCAAAATACTTGCCATACGCCTTTACCGAACAGGGCGTGGCCATGCTTAGCGGTGTTTTAAGCAGCGACAAGGCCATCAGCATGCCCGCCCGGATGAATCCCCGCCGGAATGAATTCTTTCGGGCCGGGGTTCGGACGGGAACATCGCCATTATGCGGGCCTTTGTGGAAGTGAGAAAGGTTTTGCTAAAACAAACTGATTTAAAAGAACAACTGAAACAAATAAAAGAAAGATTGGGCGAACATGATGTACAGTTGAACCAGATATATGACGCGATGGAGAATCTTCTGGATGAAAAAATAGCCCAAAAGAAATGGGAAGAGAGAGAAAGAATAGGATTTAAAAAATCTTAATGCGAAAGAAAACTTACAACTGTTCGCCGGTCTGTAACCGAACCGGAATATCCTTATCTTTAAGGATACGATTGTCATATGAATTTTTTGCGATCAAAAAAACTGATTTTAGTAGCAGCCCTTGTAATACTTGTGGCGACCGTTACTTTTTTTGCATTTCCTAAATCAGCAATTGATTATAATACGCAGGTAAAACCCATCTTCAATAAAAAATGTATTGCCTGCCATGGTGGAGTAAAACAAAAAGCCGGCTTTAGTTTATTGTTCAGGGAAGAGGCGCTGGGCAATACGGAATCCGGCAAACCGGCTATTATCCCCGGCAAACCCGGTGAAAGCGAATTGATAAAAAGAATAACGGAAACTGATCCCGAAGAACGAATGCCTTATAAGCATGAGCCGCTTTCAAAAAAGGAGATAACTATTTTAAAGCAATGGATAAAACAGGGAGCTAAATGGGGCGAGCACTGGGCTTATGTGCCGGTAAAAAAAGAAGAAGTACCCGATTACAATAACAGCAGTATAAAAAATGATATTGATCGGTTTGTTTATAAAAAAATAAAAGAAGAAAAATTATCTGCTTCCGGTGAAGCTGATAAACCAACGTTGCTCAGAAGAGTAAGTTTAGATATTACGGGTTTGCCTCCATCCGAAACCGCGGCGAATAAATTTTTAAATGATAATTCGGATAAAGCATATGAAAATTTAGTAGATGATTTACTTGCTTCTCCTGCTTATGGAGAAAGATGGACATCGCTCTGGCTCGATCTTGCCCGCTATGGTGATACCAAAGGATATGAATCTGACCAGGCACGTACCATTTGGAAATACCGCGACTGGCTTATCAATGCTTTTAATGCGGACAAACCGTACAATGATTTTTTAACAGAACAATTGGCAGGCGATTTAATGCCCGATCCTGACGACACAAAATATATTGCTACGGGTTTTCACAGGAATACGATGACCAATGATGAAGGCGGTACCGATAATGAAGAGTTTAGAACAGCCGCCGTAATAGACAGGGTAAATACTACCTGGAGTGCGATACTTGGCAGTACTTTTAATTGTGTGCAATGTCACAGTCATCCGTATGATCCCTTTAAGCATGAAGAGTATTATAAGTTTATGGCATTTTTTAATAATACAAGAGATGAGGATACTGAGGCGGATTATCCATTGCTTCGTCAATACAAGGGTAAAGACAGTGTAAGGTTTCATGCAATAACGGAATGGCTGAAAAAGAATACAACAGAGAAAGAAGTGAAAGAGCAAAGACATTTCTTAAAAACATGGCAACCTGTAATCAATGTATTGCAGTGCGATGAATTTACAAATGCTGCTATGACGGGTTGGCTGGTAGAAATAAGAAATTACGGTTCCTGCCGGTTAAAAAATGTTGCGTTGGATAACAGTACGCAGTTCACCGTCAGGTTTGTATCTATTCATAATACCGGTCAATTAGAAATATACTTAGACAGCCTGAATACAAAGCCTTATAAAATTATACCGGTATGGTCCACCGTGAAAGGTTGGGATTTTGCAACGGTAAACATTGATCCCGTACCCGGCAAACACAATTTGTATTTTAAATATATCAACTCTTCTATAAGTCCCCAACATCCAAATGGAATTCTGATGGAATGGTTTCGGTTTAGTCAACCTTTTCCGGGCAAAGGGAAAACCGGTTATACAGAAGCAAAAATTTTATTTGACAGCCTGATGTATGCCAAACCGGAAACCACACCCGTGATGATTGAAAATAATAGCGGAATGACAAGGCCTACACATGTTTTTGAAAGAGGTAATTGGTTGGTAAAAGGTGATGAAGTTTTACCTGATGTACCGCATGTATTAAACCCCATGCCGGCGAATGCACCGAAGAACAGGTTGGGATTAGCTATGTGGTTAACGGACAAAAAAAATCCGTTGACGGCGAGAACGATGGTGAATCGTTTGTGGGAACAATTGTTTGGTTACGGTTTGGCGGAAACGTTGGAAGATTTGGGAACACAAGGCATTCCGCCGACGCATAAAGAATTACTCGATCATTTATCATGGAAGTTCATGAATGATTTTAACTGGAGCATAAAAAAAATGCTGAAAGAAATAGTTATGTCGGCTACTTACAGGCAGGATGCAAAAGTGAGCGACGAATTATTAAAGAAAGATCCGTATAATAAATTGTATGCAAGAGGTCCGAGGGTAAGATTGTCGGCCGAGCAATTAAGAGATCAGTCGTTGACGGTAAGTAATTTATTAAGTAAAAAAATGTATGGTGAAAGTGTAATGCCGTACCAGCCGGAAGGCATCTGGCTCTCTCCGTATAACGGGGCAGTTTGGAAAACAAGCAAGGGCGAAGACCAATACCGGAGAGCTGTTTATACTTATTGGAAACGCACCGCACCATATCCTTCTATGATTACATTTGACGGCGGCAGCCGGGCGGTTTGCATTACCGGCAGAATAAGAACCAATACGCCTTTGCAGGCATTAACTACTTTGAATGATTCATCTTATCTTGTAATGGCAAGACATTTTGCTTACCGGATGAAAGAGTCGGGAGGAAAAGAAATCACCAAGCAGATTGAAAAGGGATATGAGACAATGATGTATAAACCTGTTTCTGAAAAAAGAATGGCTGCATTAATTGAATTATATAATAAAGCGATTGATAAATTTAAAAAAGACGAAGATGCCGCCTGCGAAATGGTTGGTGTAATGGATGAACATAATAACCCGGAAACGGCGGCTTTGGTAGTGGTAGCTAATGCAATGTTGAATTTGGATGAGTGGGTGAATAAGTAACGCCCACACCTAAATCCCCTAAAGGGGACTTGACAAGGCAAAGGGCCAACTTATTTGGAGACTATCCATTTATCCGAAGGCCTGCCCGACTATGTCATTCGGGCGGGGATAAAATATTAATAGTTCTTGAATTATTTGATGATACTGTATTACTACGCTGAAGGCGTATAATATTAATAGCTCCGGGTGAAGCCCGGAGAGAGTAAGATTAAAAAGATTTTATTAGAGTCCTGAAAGGGTTCAATAATTTTTCTGAAAGAAAGTATTTGAATGGAAAAAGAATACTCAAGATGTGCTGAATAGAATTACAGAATTCCGCAAAGCTATTTCACAAATGCTCAGTAGCGGGACAGGTGTAAAAGAGTGCGACGCAACAAAAGTTTAATAGTAGTAAGGAAGATGACAACATAAAGAAAATGACACAAAAAGAATTACATAATCAACGATTGCAGAAAGAAGCTGAGTTAATTGCTATGCAATATCATACCCGCCGGCATTTTATAAAAGAAAGTGCTATGGGAATTGGTGCATTGGCATTGGGATCGTTGTTGGGTAATTGCGGCAGGAGTTCATCATCATCTGCTGCAAACAATTTTTTTGATGCGGCTAACCCGTTGTCGCCTAAAGCACCAATGTTTCCCGGCAGAGCCAAATCAGTTATTTATTTACACATGGCAGGCGCACCATCGCAATTGGAATTGTTCAGTTACAAACCCGAGTTGGCAAAATTAGACGGACAAGATTGTCCGCCATCATTGCTTGAAGGAAAAAAATTCGCATTCATTCGCGGTGTTCCAAAGATGTTGGGCCCGCAGGCAAAATTTAAACAACACGGCCAAAGCGGTTTATGGTTGTCGGAAAACCTTCCGCATTTATCAACTGTTGCGGATGATATTGCCATGTTGCATGCTGTAACAACCGATCAGTTCAACCACGCACCTGCACAATTATTAATGCATACCGGTTCTCCAAGATTGGGCAGGCCGAGTATGGGATCATGGGTTACATACGGGTTGGGGTCGGAGAATAAAAATTTACCGGGGTTTGTGGTATTGACATCAGGCGGAAATAATCCGGATGCGGGCAAGAGTGTTTGGGGTAGTGGTTTTTTACCGGGCGTATACCAGGGTGTACAATGCAGAAGTGAAGGCGATCCTGTATTATTTATAAAAGATCCGAAGGGTATGGACAGGGATTTACGCAAAGCTTCTATTGATGCCATTAATAAAATTAACAGGGAACAATATGAAGAATATAAAGACCCTGATATTCTTTCACGCATTGCGCAATACGAGATGGCTTATAAGATGCAGATATCGGTGCCCGAGGTAATGAATATAAATGATGAACCCGATTATATTCACGAGATGTACGGAACAAAACCGGGCAAAGCGAGTTTTGCAAACAATGTATTGCTGGCAAGAAAATTAGTAGAGAAAGGAGTGCGGTTTGTACAGTTGTTTGATTGGGGTTGGGATACGCACGGCGATTCTTCGGAAAATGCGGTTGATATCGGTTTGGTAAATAAATGCCGTAAGGTTGATAAAGCTATCACTGCATTATTGCTCGATTTAAAACAAAGAGGCTTGCTGGATGAAACATTAGTAGTGTGGGGCGCAGAGTTTGGCAGAACACCGATGCAGGAAAACAGGGATGGCAAACAAATGTCTTTTAAAGGAAGAGATCATCATGGAGAAGCGTTCAATATGTGGATGGCGGGCGGCGGAATAAAGGGCGGTGTTTCTTATGGTGAAACGGATGAGATTGGCTACAGTATTGTAAACGGAAAAGTAGAAGCATTCGATATACAGGCTACCATTCTTAATCAATTGGGATTTGATCATGAGAAGTTTACATACGAATCGCAGGGGCGCCCTTTTAGATTAACCGATGTAAGCGGTAAAGTGATAACGGATATTATCGCATAGGAAAATAAAAAGTCAAAAGTAAAAAGATTTTAAATTACAGAGATTCTTTTTTTAAATTTTGACTTTTTATTTTTTAATTTAATTGTTATGAATCACAACAGGCGGAAATTTATTAAAACATCGGCAGCCGGTTCAGCTGCTTTATTTTTATCATCTTTGGAAACTTTTGCTTTACCGCACAAACCTGCTTTTACTATGGATAAAAATTATGAACTGCTTATTTTGGCTACTAACTGGGGTTATACAGGAAACTACGATAGTTTTTTTGCTAAAATAAAAACCGAAGGTTATGACGGAGCGGAGATTTGGTGCCCGGGTGATGAGAAAGAAAGAAATGAATTGCAGGCCGCGGCGCAGAAGTATGCTGTGAAATTGGGTTTGCTGTACGGAGCCGGCGATAAAGATCCAAAGAAAAACTTTGAGGAGTTTAAAAGAACAATGGAAGCGGCTGCGGCGTTAAAACCTATTTATATCAATTGCCATACAGCGAAGGATTTTTTTACACCCGAACAATTAAAACCCTTTTTTGAATTTACTTTTCAATTAGCGAAACAAAAAAATATTCCGATCTATCATGAAACGCACAGGGGCCGCGCATTGTACTCGGCGCCGGTAACAAAGGGATTTATAGAAAAATTTCCTGACCTGAGAGTAACACTGGATATATCGCATTGGTGCAATGTGCACGAAAGTTTGCTGGAAGATCAAAAAGAAACAATAGACATGGTATTGGAAAGAACAGATCATATACATGCACGGATTGGCCACGCAGAAGGCCCCCAGGTAAATGACCCCCGTGCACCGGAGTGGGAGTATGCAGTAAAGCAACATTTTGATTGGTGGGATAAAGTAGTGGAAAGAAAAAAGAAGAACGGCGAACGAATGACTTTTCTTACAGAGTTTGGCCCGCCGACTTATATGCCAACGCTTCCCTACACCCTGCAACCGGTAAGTGATCAATGGGCTATTAATGTATACATGATGCAGTTGTTGAGGAAAAGATACAGTTAAATAGCTATGAGCTTTTGGCTGTGAGCTACGAGGGTAAAAAACCAAACATTACATATGAGGAATTTTAAAGAATTGAAAATTTGGCAAAAGGGACTTGGTATCGCCATAGATTCATTTAAACTCTTAAGCACTTTTCCAAAAGAAGAAAAATATGGAATTTCATCACAAATAACAAGAGCAGCAGTTTCGATTTCTTCAAATATCGCAGAAGGAAGCAGCAGAAGCAGCGAAAAAGATTATAACAGGTTTATTGAGATTTCATTGGGTTCAACTTTTGAAATGGAAACTCAGCTATTGATAGCAGGGGCATTAAATTACAGAGATAAAGAATTACTAAAGAAACTATTAACCGAAATAGACGAAGAACAAAAAATGCTGATGAGTTTCATGAAAAAACTTAATAAATAGAAATATAACTGCTCGCAGCTCGTAGCTCAAAGCACAAAGCTTTTGTATGGTAGAATTTATTGGAAGATTTCATCCTGTATTGGTACACTTGCCGATAGGTATATTGTTGCTGGCCGGGTTGTTTCAGTTTTTATCAAAAAAAGAAAAATACAAATCACTTGATGCCGCGGTTGGTATTGCATTATTTTGGGGTATGCTGAGCGCTGTTGCTTCATGCGTCAGCGGATTTCTTTTGTCGAGGTCGGATGATTATGGTGAGTCATTGATCAGTAAGCATCAATGGCTTGGTATTGCCGTAGCTGTTGTATCTGTGATTTCTTATTTTTTAAAAAAGAAAAACAATAAGTATGTAACCTTGGTAATGACACTGCTGAGTTTACTCATTATCATCACCGGGCACTTGGGCGGTTCCATTACACACGGGTCCGATTATCTTACTAAATTTTTTTCCGGGAGTGATAATGAAACGGCGAATACAAAAAGAAAACCGGTTCCTGATGCGCAAGAAGCATTTATTTATGCAGATATCGTAAAACCGATATTGGAAACAAGATGTTACGGTTGTCACGGGCCCAATAAGCAAAAAGGAAAACTGCGATTGGATGCACCGAATTTTATTTTAACGGGTGGAAAGGAAGGCCAAATAATTATTGCCGGTAAGCCGGATGAAAGCAATTTAGTAGAGAGAATTTTATTATCTAAAGAAAGTAAAGATCATATGCCGCCAATAGAGAAACCCCAATTGAGCAAGCAGGATTTGGACTTGCTGCACTGGTGGGTAAGTACCGGCGCCGATTTTACAAAAAAAGTAAAAGAACTTCCTCAAACCGCAAAGATAAAACCCGCACTGCTTGCTTTGCAAACAGGAGAAGTAAAAGAAGAAACGAAACTTTCAGATATTCCTGCACAGCCGGTTGAAAAAGCAGACGGAAAAATTATTCAGCAATTAACTGAAAGAGGCGTTGCTCTACTGCCCGTTGCGAAAAACAACAATTACCTCTCGGCGAATTTTGTCGCCGTTGATTCGGTGACTGAAAAAGATATGCAATTATTGTTGCAGCTTAAGAAACAGTTGATTCGGCTGAAATTGGGTGATTCTGAAATAGCTGATCCGGATTTAAAAATTATTGCGGAACTTACAGCACTTACTGCTTTATTCGTTGAACGAACTGCGGTAACTGATAACGGAATCCAATTCCTGAAAAATCTCTTACAACTCCAATATCTTAACTTATCCGGAACAAAAGTGACGGCAAAAGGATTAGAATCATTGAAAGATTTAAAAAACCTCAGACAGGTTTATCTTTATCAAACGGCTGTGGTGGCAAGTGATTGGGGTTATCTTAAAAAAATATTTCCTAAAACGATCATTGATACAGGAGGATATAAACTTCCCTTGTTGGAAAGCGATACTTCGGAATTGAAAGCAGCGAGACTTAAGTAGATATTTAAAGTATTAAAATATTATTTTCATTTATAAATTTTATAATATGGGCAAACAGTCAACCCGCAGAAATTTTATTCATAAAATAACAACAGGTGTTGCCGGCGCAACGCTGCTGCCTGAAGTGTTAAGAGCCGCCGGAAATGATAGGGCAAAAATTGAATACCTGCAAAGAGTAAATAATTTTAGTATAAATGATACTATACAAATAGCTGTAATTGGCGCCGGTGGTATGGGACAGGCAGATGTTAATACGGCTATTACCGTTCCGGGTGTGAAATTAGTAGCGGCCTGCGATTTGTATGATGGCCGGTTGGCCGAAGCAAAAAAATATTATGGCGCCGATATTTTTACAACAAAAGATTACAGGGAAATATTATTACGTAAAGATATTGATGCGGTAATTGTGGCTACGCCCGATCATTGGCACAAAGATATTTCAGTAGCAGCCATGAACAGCGGTAAAGCAGTGTACTGTGAAAAACCGATGGTGCATGATGTAACGGAAGGCAGTGCCGTAGTGGAAGCGCAAAATAAAAACAAAGTGGTATTTGAAGTAGGAAGCCAGGGTGTAAGTTCGTTGGGAAATGAAAAAGCAAGGGAGTTACTTGCGGCAGGTGCGATAGGCAAGCTGAATTATGCGGAAGGCTTTTGGGCACGTAATTCGCCCGGCGGTGCATGGCAATACGGTATGCCCGCCGATGCATCGGATAAAACGGTAGATTGGAAAAGATTTTTACATAAATACCCTGACCGGCCTTTCGATGCAAAGCGTTTTTTTCGCTGGCGTTGTTACAAAGATTACGGTACCGGTGTTTCAGGCGATTTATTCGTGCATCTTTTTTCCAGTCTTCATTTTATTACTAATTCCAAGGGGCCGCAAAAAATTATGGCAATGGGCGGTTTGCGCTATTGGAAAGACGGTCGCGAAGTACCGGATATACTCATGGGAATGTTTGACTATGCTGAAACACCCGAACACCCGGCCTTTAATTTATCGTTGCGGGTAAATTTTGTTGACGGCACTTCCGACAGTACTTATTTGCGCTTGGTAGGGAATGAAGGAAGCATGATTGTAGAATGGGATAAAGTAACGTTGACGAAAAACAAATCATATCCTCCCTCGGATGACCCGATGCAGGCAATGAAAATAAATAAGGATAACCCTTTTGCTTATGACCGAAAAAAAATTTTACCGCCCGACACGACGGTTTTCAAAGCAGAAGAAGGTTACAAAGGAGCTCATTACGATCACTTCAGTAATTTTTTTAATGCTATTAGAAATAAGAAAACGGTAGCGGAAGACGCTTTGTTCGGTTATCGAGCGGCTGCACCGGCATTGCTTTGCAACGATAGTTATTATGCTGATAAAGCTGTAAAGTGGGATCCTGAAAAATTAAAAGTAATGATGTAAGGATTGATAAAAAATGCAATGGCTCAAAAATTGCTGAATATTTAAATAATAATTATGTTTAAAAAAATAATTTTCGCAGTAACCTTAACAGGAATGAGTATGATTTTATTTTCTTTTTTTAAGCAAAAAGACAATACTTTATCTAAAGCGGAAAAGAAAGCAGGATGGAAATTATTATTTGACGGCAAAACAACGGCCGGGTGGAGAATGTTTAAAAACAAACCGGCGCAGTGCTGGGCTGTTAAAAACAGCGAATTGTATTGCAAAGCATCTGAGGGCAATAGCAATGATATTCGTGCGGATATAATTACCGCTGAGTTATATGAAAATTTTGAATTGCTGATAGATTGGAAAATTGCTCCTGCGGGCAATAGCGGTATCATGTATAATGTTACGGAGGAATATGATGCTGCTTACCTCAGCGGTCCGGAATATCAATTAATAGATGATAATGGTTTTCCCGAAAAATTAGAAGATTGGCAAAAGACAGCAGCAGATTATGCGATGTATCCGCCTGCTGCAAGCCCTGCGAAACCTGTCGGTGAATTTAATACGACGAAAATTGTTGTGAAAGGATCTCACAGGGAATATTGGTTGAATGGTGTAAAAGTAGTAGCGTTTGAAGCATGGACGGATGATTGGAATAAGCGTAAGGCCACGGGTAAATGGAAAGATGTTGCAGGTTACGGCATATCGAAGAAAGGTTACATTTGTTTACAAGATCATGGAGGCGGTGTATGGTTTAAAAATATTAAAATAAGAAAATTGTAAAAAATAATGCGACACTTAAAAGAATTGCCCGTTATTTTATTTTGCTTTTTTATAATGACAGGTTGTAAAAAACCGAAAAGCGTGACAGCGGCTCCGTCTGACTTGGTAATAAACGCTGTTGTAAGTACAGATGGCAGCGGTTCCGTTGCTTTTACCGCAAATGCTGTTAATGCAGTTTCATATTTTTATGAATTCGGAAATGGAGATGGTGCTACGGTGCTTTCGGGAACCACCACTTACAAATATTTTCTTTCCGGAACCAATACCTATACCGTTACCGTTACGGCGAAAGGAAGTACAGGGCTTACAGCGCTGAAATCTATTCAAATTACTGTTACTAAAAATGTTTCACTTCTATGGTCAGATGAATTTAATACAGACGGCGCACCCGATGCTTCCAAATGGGGATATGACTTGGGCGATGGATGTCCGACAAATTGCGGATGGGGCAACAATGAATTGGAATGGTATACCAACAGGCCTGAAAATGTAATTGTGCAGGGAGGCGTATTAAAAATAAAATTAATTAAAGAAAGTTTCAGCGGCAAGCCGTATACTTCCGCAAGGCTGCTTACCAAAGATAAATTTTCATTTAAGTATGGTAAGGTTGAAGTGAGAGCAAAATTTCTTGCCGGCGCAGGCACCTGGCCCGCTATCTGGATGTTGGGTAATAATATTAATTCGGCCGGTTGGCCCGCTTGCGGCGAAATAGATATAGCGGAACACGTAGGTAAAAATTTAAATACAATATACGGTACGCTGCATTACCCCGGCAGGTCGGGAGGCAATGCTGACGGTAATACAAAAGTGATTGCCAATGCCACTACGGAGTTTCACACGTATACGTTGGATTGGACACCGGCAGCAATTAAAATTTATGCCGACGATCAATTGTATCATTCTGTAACCAACTCTGCTGCAATTCCTTTTAACCAACAATTTTTTATGTTGTTGAATGTGGCAATGGGGGGAAATTTCGGCGGTCCCGTAGATCCTGCATTTACCAATGCTGCTATGGAGGTAGATTATATAAGAGTGTATCAATAAGATTTTCCGGTCAGCACTGAGCCTGTAATAATTTTTGCGATTATTATCATTCTCTTCTTGTAAGGGGCGCTGTACTTTTTCAGTTAAACACCTGCAATCCACTACTCAATTTATTCAATTCATTCTCTATTCGGTTTTATCGGCTTGCGCGCCGCTGTAGATTTGTTCCCGAATCATAAAACCTTAAAACAATGAAAAATTTTATTTTATTATTAGTGATTGTCGCAGCAGCCCGCATCAGCATCTATGCACAGGACGCAAAACCCGAGGGTTCCAAACAGTTTATGCAAATTACTACGGTAGAATCTGTGGTAGCGGGCTGATTGGGAAGATCTAAAATGATTACCACCAACCCCGACGGATCGCAAAAGGAATCCGAACTGGAAAACCTTTTCAGTATGATGGGGATTAATTTCAAAAACATTAAAGACAATGAAAGTCGGTTGGTGAGTATACTGAAAGAGTATACCAACGCAGGCTGGAAACCGGAGCAAATTACATCGCTTACGCTCAGCCAGAATGATAGCGGCGCCGGCGGTATATTTATGACGAGGTACCTGTTGTCGAAGCCGGATGAAAAAAGGGGCTTTTGATTTTATTTTAAGTTAGTAAAACCATTATAACCTTATACAATGAAAAATATATTTTTAATTGTCGGCATTGCCTTTTCTGTTTGCATTTTTGCACAACCGGGAAAACAAAGCAACTTTAATGCTAAAATCAGCTCGGGTAAAGATGTACCTGCAGAACTTATTACAGATGATACTACGCACCGGACTATTTCTACCCTGTCAAATGTAAATTATGTAAATACAACTGCGGGCCCTTATTACAATACTTACAAAAGCAGCGGCGGTATGATTGTAAAATTTAAATTTAAAAAAGGCAACCGGTTTGAATTTTTATTATATGTACAGGCTAATACATACGGTACCGATACAGAAACATGGACGCAGGTAGAAGGTGCTGTAGAATTCACCAAAGATGCAAAAGGACAACCCGTGTTTATTACTAAAGCAGAAAAAGGAACGTATCGGGTTACAAAAAACGGGCACACCACTGCAAGACCAATACCTAAGAATGAATTGGCAGGACAACATTCCTGTACTTACTTATGGGATAGATTTACTTTCCCCGATGACCCCAAGCATACCTACCTGCCGGTTGTAGATTTGGAAAAATATCCGCAGGCAGATGTAAATGTTCCGGGATCAATTGATAAATCATGGATTTCTAAATTTCATATACCTGCTAAAAAATAGTTTTGTGGTATGGCTTGATGATTGGAGCCGCTTACTTTTTTGTGAGCGGTTTTTTTCTGCAGTTCATCGCATTCTTTATACAATTCATTCATACTGTTATTGATTCACGGGGCTCCTCAAAATATCTTGCAGCAGATTTAAAAATCATTAACTCTTTAACCTTATCATGAAAAAGATACTTCATTCTGCAGCCCTGCTTATTATGACAGCTTCAGTCGTATGGGCTGCAGTTATCTCTCCGCACCCTGCACATGAAAAATGCAGCGGGGAATGGAAAAAAGTTTATAAAAAAATAAAACAGGAACCTGTTGCAGATAGCAAAAAAAGGATTTAACCGGAAATATCTTTTTTATGAATCACTTAGCAATCAATTAATCTTTATAAACCTTATCAATTATGCGTAAGATATTTTTATTTATCATCGGTATGGCAGTTGTTACTCTTACAGCTGTTATTGCATGTACCAATACATCAGCTAAAAATGAAAAAAAAGCTGCCGTATCGGACAGTGCACAGAAAGTAAAACGCGGCGAATACTTAGTAACCGTTGGCGGTTGCGATGATTGCCATTCGCCCAAAATCATGGGACCTAAAGGACCCGAGATTGATGTGAAGAAAAGATTTTCAGGTTTTCCTGCACCGAGACCTATACCAAAGTTTGACAGCAATCTTGTTAAAAAAGGTATTGCACAATTCAATGAAGATTTAACATCTGCCGCGGGACCATGGGGCGTTTCTTTTGCTGCCAATATTACCGGCGATATGAGCGGTATAGGAAACTGGACGCTTGAAAATTTTAAATACGCATTGCGCCACGGAAAATGGAAAGGACCGGAAGGCAGCAGGGATTTATTGCCACCTATGCCCTGGTTCAATATGGCAAAAATGACAGATGAAGATTTAGAAGCTATCTATGTTTTTTTAGAAGCGACAAAGCCGGTGGAGAATATAGTACCTGCACCAAAACTTTTTAACGAACTGTAAATTATATGCCTGATCTTCTTAGTAGTTTTATTGAATTTACTTTTTCCTTTCAACGCAATTCAAACATCAGATATCTCACTTCACACACAAGCCGCTTTTACAGCGGCTTTTTCATGTACATCTTTGCCCTATCATTAAACCAATAAATAATAATCATCCATGAAACAGAAATTAATAATTGTCCTTATCGCATTGTTGCCTGTTGTAACACAAGCACAGCTTGGCGGCTTTGTAAACAAAGTAAAAAATAAAGTGGTACAAAAAACCAACCAACGTATTGATACCAAAGTAGACAAAGCCATTGATAAAACCCTGGATGCGATGGAAGGTAAGACAGCTAAAACTGAAACACCATCGGCTTCATCTTCCAACGAAACCGTTAAACAGGAGACAGGTGTGGTAAGTTTTTCAAAATATGATTTTGTTCCCGGTGAAAAAATACTGTATGCAGAAGATTTTGCACAGGAAGCCATTGCAGAATTACCCGCCGGCTGGAACACCAATGGCAGTGGTGAAGTGGTCACCATTCAAAACCAACAGGGCAAATGGTTACAGATTCATAAATCATTCATTTACCTCACCAACAACACGAAAGAGTTTGGCGAAAACTATACCATTGAATTTGATGCAATACTAAAACTAAAAAACAATGGTTGGGGATTTCCCGAACTATACTTTGGTGTATTATCATCGGGCAGTTTGGCAACAACCGATAACAGTTTATTGAAAGAGTACAGTCAGAATGCCTCTGTTACCGCTACCATACTACCGGGCGCTGCATCTGTTAGCCGTTTGAAATTAGAATCAAAAGTTGACAACAAATCTTACTTCAACAGCAGCGCTAAAGATTACAAAGAGTTAGAAAACTATTATGGCAAGCCCGTACATGTGGCCATGCAGGTGCAGAAAGAACGTTTCCGCATTTGGGTGAATGAGGTAAAAGCATTTGATGCGCCCAAGGCTGTTCCAACGGAATATAAGATGAATCAGTTATTTTTCAAACTCAGTCATACTAACTATGCTGAAACAGATTACGGCATTTTCATCAGCAATATTAAAGTTGCCACCGGTGTACCCGATACAAGACATAAATTAATAGAAGAAGGTAAATTTTCTACCACGGGCATTTTGTTTGATGTAAACTCAGCTACCCTCAAACCGGAATCATACGGAGTAATAAAAGAGATTGGTACAGTACTGAAAGAAAATCCTGCAGTAAAAATAAAAATCATTGGTCATACCAGCAGCGATGGTGATGATAATGCCAATATGGAATTATCAAAGAAAAGAGCGGCTGCTGTAAAAGAAGCATTGATGAAAGAATATGGTATTGATGCTGCAATGATAGAAACCGATGGAAAAGGTGAAACACAACCGGTGGGTGATAATAAAACCAAAGAAGGAAAAGTGCAAAACCGCAGGGTAGATTTTATAAAATTATAAATAACAAACTAAACCTTATACAAATGAAAAAGATATTGGCCTTCCTGCTCATCATCCCAAATGTATTATTCTTTGGGTGCGAAAAAAATAACGACACTGCCTTAGAAACTAAAGACCAAAAAGGGATTGTAAAAGGCGTGGTTAAATATGCAGATGGAAACCCCATTGTAAATGTAAAAGTGGTGATTGAAAATACCATTATTTATGCTTCTTATGTATATGCAACTACCAATGCAAAGGGAGAGTACAGTACTTCTGTGCCTATTGGAAGTTGGAAAGCATCGGTACAAATTGAAAAGGAATTTTTAGGTAAGAAGTATAAATATGATTTACATCCTGATAACCCAAACGCCTTTGCCGGTTTTGACGGTGCTGTAAGAAATTTCACCCGGAAAATAAGCGGCGCAAAACCCGACGGCGGTTATTATGGTTCGCCGGTTAAAGCCTATAGTGATTTATTGTCTTTTATAAATATGCCCGATGTGGAACTTACACTTACACCCGATGGTGTATTGATTGATGGCAGACCCGGCGCTGTTATTAAAAAGAGGCTGGTGGATGTAGGCGGCGGCGAATACGGTATTGATGATGTGCCGGTTGGGAAATATACCATCACTGCAAAAAATATTGCCACCAATCGAAACCTTGAGATACGAATCCGCAATACCGGCGATTATGCAAATTCGGTTACAGGAATTTTTAATTCTGATTTCTATTTGCCGAGTTTTCTTTATCATATTGTAACAGAAGTAAAATAATCATCATGAAACCAATCCTTTCAATTTTAATTGCAGCAATGTTGATAATAGCAGGCAACAGTTGTTCATCACAAACAATAAAAAAAGATACCGATGACAGCATCGCCGGAATATGGAAAGGCACATCGCTTTGCGAGCAAAAAAACGGCCCTTGCAACGATGAAAAAGTTGTCTATCACATAACAAAATCAACCACCGAAAATACTTATACGGTGCTGGCAAATAAAATTGTAAACGGTGCAGAAGAAGAAATGGGTACGCTGGATTTTACTTACGATAAATCTAAGCAAACCCTTACCTGCTAAATGAAGAACCGGCAAGACAAGGAAGGGCTTTGGGAATTTAAAATCAAAGGCAAACAGATGAGCGGAACACTTGTTATAAACGGCAATACCTTGTTCCGCAAAATCGAAGTAACCAAACAATAATTTGAAAACTCTTTTGCGGGCTATAGGCAATGCAAAAACAGATTGGTACTGTATTTATTAAAGTCGCTATTGTTTTCATCGCATTGATAGCAGATATTTTGTTGATGATGAAGGGCAATATGCCCATCAATAATTTAATCAATACCCGGACAGTGGATAATTATCCTGCCGATTGGACTGTGCACAGGGGAAAATGGCTACGCATTTTTTTCTATCGTGAAATTGCAACGATAACAGGTTTTATCAATTTGGTTATTGGGGCAGTGTTTGGAGTAAAATGATATGGCGCAGTAAGCAATCATAAAATATAAATTAACACCTGCATATACTAAAGCAGAATCCTCCAAAATAGGATTGAGTAATATCAAAGAAAAATTTCCGTTGCTTAATCAGCCCGATGTGGTGATTAAAGAAATGCCCGATAAGTTTGTAGTTATGCTGCCCTTGCCGGAAAGTTTATAAACAGTGCAATGAAGGCGACACTGCGGGTATAAATTTACTTTTTCAACAACTGCCTTATACATACTAAATGCGCAAACAATACTGCGGGTACTATAAAACCGGGCAGCCACACAAAAGGGAAATGTAAAACACCCGCATTGGGTTGATCAAATGCAAACTGCTGAATGGGCGTGGGTGCAGAGAGAAGACCGATGATTAAAATGTTTAGTACTAATCCCAAACAAATAAAATTCCACAACAGCAAAACCGGTTTACTCAGTTTGAATTTTGTATAACCAAAATACGCAATTAACGGAGTGGTAATGCCGGAGAGAATATCGAAATTTCTTCCTTCAAAAGTCATGAGCTGCGGTACTTGTTTATGTACAAAAAGCCAAAACAATACTATTTCTACAGGTACACGTACTACATGCAGCCATGTGAGCCATTTAGCATCTAAACTGTCTAAAAATTGCTTTCCTTTTTTAGTAATAAATAAAAAGATAATGATTAAAAGAGAAGGCAATATCAATACGGGGAACCTTGGCGGCACTGTATCGGTTACTGTAAAAAAATTATTATATCCCAATACTCCCAGATAAATAAGTAATATTACTAAAATTGAAATGACAGTCGTAGACCGGGCGCCGGCTTTAATAATAAAGTACAAAGCGAGCAGTACAGTAAGTGCAAATACAATGCTGATATAAACCGGCAATCCTGTAATCATAAAAGTTATTTTTGGCAGTATAATATTACACAAATATTTAAACCCTCTCAATAAATAGTTGCATCAATTGCTGAAATAAAAAGAATGATTGATGAATAAAATCACCTTTCTCTTAAGGAAAGAGATGCTGCTTACACTGCTAGTGATATAGTCCATCAATTAAACACCCGTCAAGCTTACTCAAAAACCTTTCATCAGTCATTCCTGTTCTGTTAAACATCAGCACACTGCCCGTTTCTTTTTCAGGATACAACCGTATTTCACAGTAGTAACCGCCTCCACCTCCGGCATGTGTGTAATAGGTGTGACCGTTTAATTTACTTTTAAACCAGGAGAGACACATGCCGGTTGGTTTATTACCGGCAGTATAATTTTCAGTAAACAGCATTTTTTTATACGCATCACCAAGTAATGCCGAATTGGGCTTTAATAATTCCTGAGCATATTTTATCAACGCATTTACAGTACCAATTAAACCGCCGTAGGATATGCCGTTTACATAATTATAATGAAAGGATTTCCATGCACCTTCTGTTCCGGCAATATATTTTTTCTTGTTCAAAAAGAAACCCAGTAAAAAATAAGAGAAGCTGTTTTTCTTATGATAACCCTTTGCATGCAACGCTGTATCGGCAATCGTAAAACCCAGTTCATTTGAAGTTATATGCAATGGTTGCAAGATGTTTTTCTGAATATACTCTTCGTAACGAAGTCCCGATACATTTTCAATAAGCTGACCGAGCAAAACATAACCTAAATTGGAATAAGCAAACTTTTCGTTTGGTTTTGCTTTCGTATGCGGATGTTTCTGAAAAAACCGGTTGAAAAAACTATTTCTGACAAAACCTTCATGCTCCTCTGGCAAATGTATCCAGCTTAAAGGGATGGGGTTAGGTATGCCGGCGCTGTGCGAAAGCAGTTGCGTAATGGTAATTTGCGGGGAATAAGGAAATTGAGGCAGATAACTTTTCACAGGCTTTTCAATATCAATTAGTTTACGCTCTGCTAACTGAAGAACAGCCAAGGCTGTAAACGTTTTTGTAATTGAATAGATATTATAGGTTGTCGCCGCAGTAATTTTTTTATTATTCAGTATATCGACAAGACCTGCTTTATAAGAATGAATAATGACATCTTTAGTAAAATAGGCATATTGTACTGAAGGAGTTTTGTTGTGCTCAACCAGGTTGTTTAAAATTGTATCTGCTTCTGTTGTTGTCATACTACAGTCACTTAATAGCAAAACTAAACGTTTTAACAACCATCAGCAATTCATGTTTGCCAATGGTTGTTAAATGGGGCCCATATAATTAGTAAATTCTTTCTGCTAATTTCTTCGCCACTTCTTTGGTAATAATACCCGGCTGTATCAGCTCCGCCACATATCTTTCGCACAATTCATTCGGATTGTATTGCTCAAATTCTTCACTCAATCTTTCTATATTTTGTTTATACACCGGGTTGGTTGTTGCTTCTTCTACTGCTTTGCGAATTTGTTCCGGCTTCGGCGTTTCAGTTTTTAAATTGATACCATATTTAAAATAACCGACTCTTGCACAAATTTCATTCTTGCCTTCATGCACACCGGCTACTACCAGCGGTAATTTATTTTCAATACCCAGCATTACGCCGCCGTAGCCCCCATTGGTAATATATACATCGGCATAAGGCATTACATCACTAAAGCGAATAAAATCTTCGATGATGATATTTTGCTGCGGATATTTTTCTTTTAACAAAGCAGTTTGCGAACCGCCGGTAGTACATACAACTAAAGTATGGGTATCATTTTTAAATGCTTCCAATCCCGGCACCAATAATTTCTTTACATCTTTCTCTACGGTGCCCTGTGTCAGCAATACTATCTTTTCATATTGGTTCAGGCGTTTATCAAACCAATTGCCCGTGCTTTTATTATTTGTATAAGGCAATAATGAACCGGCGAAGCGGATATTTTTACCCAGGTCACTGCGGTCATATTCAAATGAAGGTGTGCCGCTTTGCAATACAATATCCGCCGAACGGTATAAAATGTCAAACACATTTCCTTTTGGCACAACTGCTCCATGTTCCTGCAGCAATGACTTAAAAAGTTTATTAGGTCTCTTAAAAATTACAGTGTCTGTTACAAAACGTAATAACGACTGCTTCATTTTTCCCAATAAAGTATTAGCAGGTGCTAATCCTAAACCGGCAGGATACAGATCTTTTGAAGTTTCCGCTACAGGTATAACACCTGCCGCTATTACCGGCACCTTGAATTTTGCTTTTATCAACGGTATGCTGAAGAACATGATATCTGCCACCACCAAATCAAAAGGAAATTCAGTATGAATATCTTCAATATCTTTTGTCATGTTTTTTGCTGACCCTATAAAAACATGCTCCAGGTCGAACTTGAATTTTGCAGTCTCGCTTTTATGGTTTACTCTATCTGTAAAATAACTTTCAAAATTGAGCTGGTTCAATTGGGGTGCATGCACAAAGGGGTAATGCGGTATTTGCAGCTTTTCTAATTTTTCTTTGTAAAAATACTGGGTGTACCATCTTACATCATAACCGATGCCTTGCAGGTGTTTTACCAAGCCTGTCAGCGGGCTAAAATGTCCGTCGGCGGGTACGGAGACAAATAAAATTTTTTTGCCGTTGCTTTTTGTTGTTGCCGTTTTGTTCATAAAAAAGATTTGATAAGGTTTATTTATACTGCAATGATACTATGGCTTTGCAGCGTTTCTATGTACGAAATGTATGGACTGTCGGATTTAAGTAATGACTTGAGAAAACAGGTTGAATTTTTACGGTAATTCACTGCTTTGGGGTTTACCCTGTAGCGGCCTTATGCGCTTAAAAACATGAATTGGGCAAATCACTGTATCAATTGTATAAATCAATACATTGGCCGGTTTGCGCTATGGATGAGGTTTATTAAATTTGATTAATTATTAAACCACATCCTTTGCCTAAGTTAATTTCTACCATTGCCGGTTTATTTGTTGCAATCATTGCAATATCCCAAGATGCCGGGCAATATTCATTTACACATTATACTGCTGCTTCAGGTCTTTTATCGAACCAGGTAAATACAATAGTGCAGGATGAGGAAGGATATATTTGGGCGGGTACTACCGATGGGTTACAGCGTTACGACGGCGTTCGTTATAAAGCTTTCCGCCGAACAGAGAAAGATTCTTCTACCATTCCATCTAATCCTGTTTGGCAATTATTAATTGATAAAAAAAAGAATTTGTGGGTGTTGCTGGCCGATGGCAGGGTAGGAATTTTTAATACTAAAAGATTTACTTTTCGCGAAGTTCCTGCGCATTTTAAAAAACCCGTTTCACCCAATACGGCTGTAAAGCGACTCATCACGGATGAATACGGTAATATGTTTTACCTGATTGCGGGGAGTGAAGTAATTACATGGAATGAAAAAGCCAATGAATTTTCGTACATCCATAATTTTTTTAAACAAAAAGAGCAATGGCCGGGTATTGCCGATTTTCGACAACAGCCGGGCACGCAAAAATACTGGATGAGTATTGAGGGCGGGGGTATAGCTGTTTATAATAAAGCAACGGGACAATTAAGTTACCCGGGCAACAACGCAGAAAAAGAACCTGTCATAGAACAATACAAAACACTATCAACGCTGTATCATTTTTATTTCGACAGGCTGCAACGCTTATGGTTCATTGAGTGGGGTAACCGGTCGTTTCCTTATATATATTGTTATGATATAAAAACAAATAAACCGGTAGTTGAAAAAGCAGAACTTATTTCTTCGTTAAAAACCTATCATGAAATAAGAGGCTTTTTTCAGCAGCAGGATGGTACGGTTTGGGTAAAAGGGTTATTGGTATTTGCCAAATTTAATGAAACGGAAAAAAAATTTCAGCCTGTTTATAACGGGTACCGGAATGAGCGCAGCATCGCTTATGAAGCGGCGCATTGCTTATACGAGGATCGGGAAAATAATGTGTGGGTGACTACAGATAATAACGGGTTGTACCGTTTCAATCCTTCGATGGAATTTTTTTCCAACATAAGTCACATCAACAGGATGACCGGTAAAAAGGGCGAAGGCGGTGCGATGTGTTTTATACATACTAACAGTGGCACGCTGCTTGTCGGTACTTGGGGAGACGGGCTGTATCAGTATGATAAAAACTTCAATCTTATTCCTGCCAATATAAAAGGGTTTGATAATAATGGCGGGCCTTCTATATGGAGTATGTGTGCTTCGCTTGACAGTAACACCATTTGGATGTCTTCTCAACCGGGTATTTATGCGATTAATCAAAAAAATCGTTCATCAAAATTTTATAACCCCGCTGTTTTAGAAAATAAAACCATACGGCAGATAGCGGAAGATAAAAACGGGAACCTTTGGTTGGGCATGCACAGCACGGGTGTTTTTAAATGGAACGCTGCAAAAGGGAAAAATAAATTTGATGAAGGCATGGCCGCTGTTACTGCTGTTCCCCGTGTACAGGTAAATAAAATAACGATTGACTCAAAAGGGTATGTATGGATTGCAACACCCGAAACAGGAGCTTATGTAATTGACCCGGTTTCCGATAAAGTGATTACGCATTTCAGCGATACGGCTAACGGAGAAAAAAAATTACCCGAACGGGGCGTATCATCTGTATTGGAATATGATGACAGCACAATGATTATAACAACGGCCACCCGCATTTTTAGGTATAACAGGATATTGAAACAATCCTCCGTTATCGGATCCCGGGAAATAATATCGGGGTTTATTACTGCTGTACAAAAAGATACAAACGGTTATCTCTGGCTTACAAGCACTGCCGGTTTATACCGTATCAATATTCAAAAAAGAATATTTTTAATATTTACCCGGGCAGACGGATTGGATAATGAACATTTTACACAATCCGCTTCTTATACATTGCCCGACGGACGGATGTTATTCGGTACCACCAACAGTATAATTGTATTCGATCCTGTTGCCATTCATGTTAATGTCAAATCGCCGGATTTAAAAGTGACGGATTTGAAAGTAATGAACAAATCACTGCTGCTCGATTCATTGAAAAATTTAAAAGAGATTGAGTTGGCCTACAGGGATAATTCGCTGGTTATTGAGTTTTCGCCCTTTCTTTATAATGGCGCCGGTTTAATAAAATATAAATTGGAAGGATTGGATAAAGAGTGGAGAATTGCGGGTAAAAATAATGATGCCGTTTACAGCTACCTGCCACCCGGCCGTTATACCTTTTTATTAAAAACCCTTGACGAGGAAGGAAATGAAACAGCAGAAAAAAAAGAATTTACTATAAAAATTAATTCGCCTTTTTATAAAACATGGTGGTTTTACAGTTTGATTGCATTGGCTACAGGTGTTTTATTATTTAGGTTGGATAAGCAACGCACCAAACGCAAAGAAGCTGTACTGAAAATGCGCAACGATATTGCCGATGATTTGCACAAGGATATAAATACGGCGCTGAGCAATATTAATATACTGAGTGAAATAGCGAAGCTGAAAGCCAATACCGAACCCGGTAAATCCATCGAGTTTATAGAGCAGATACACGACAAGAGCCAAAGCATGATGATAGCGATGGATGATATGTTGTGGAGCATTGACCCGCACAACGACAGTATGCAAAATTTTATACTGCGGTTTAAAGAATACATTGATGCACTGCGCAACAGGCACAGCGTGCAGATAGATATATTGGCAGATAAGAAAGCGGAAGCCCTGCAGCTGAATATGAAACTGCGTAAAGATGCATTCGGGTTATTTAAAAGCGGCATCACCAACGTAGTAAAAACCGGCGGCAATAATTGCCGTATCCATATTGCATTTGCAAATCCGCATCTTATTTATACGCTTGAGTTTGACAATACAAATACAGATACACAACAATTGGACAACCTGCGGCAACGAAAAGAACTGGCCGATAAACTAACCGCATTGAAAGCCAAACTTGATTTGCAAACACACAAAACCATTTCGGTATTTGTGCTGAGTATACCGGTGGTGTAAGCTTTGTACAGGCTGGTGGCATAGTAAATTGAGTTTGTATAGTATTGGTTTTTGACAGCAGAAAATTTTGTAGTGTGGGGTATTATATAATATATTTACATGTTAGCTGCAGCACTATGCGACCATTCAGAATACTTTTACTTGTCCTATTGCTTTCATGTAACTCGACAGCCAGACACTCTGACTCAAAGGGGATGTTGAAGACAAATACTCAACAAGCGACCGTTTCAAATTTTGACACATTACCAAATGGGCAACGACTTTTAGACAACACAGATTCAGCTCTCAGCTATTATTATAAAGAAGTAGTAGGTCCAGACACACTCAAAGGCGGTTACATAACATGTTATGGTGTTGACGACGGCCTAAATTATTTTTATCTTCGACATGGTGACACGTTACGCCTACTAAACAAAAGAGAAAAAATAGTTGGCGCTTGGTCTTTAGGGACTTTAGAGAAAGACTTTGACGCTTTCTTTATAACAAGAATAGACAACGGTAATGGAGTTGCTGAAACTTATCAAGTCTTTGATAAAAAGACGGGCAAAAATCTATTGGGCGATAAAGCTGAAGCATGGAATTTTGAATACCTGAAGGACACACTATATTTTTTGTATGATAACCACACTGTTAATCTTATTGACAACTATTATATCGATAGAAAAGAAGCCGACAGCATTTTTCTTTATAATATCGAAACTGCGGGACGACAAGGGTTTAAGCTGCCTCCCAAAAACCCAACGGATATCATTTATTACGGCATTAAGAAAATAACTAAAAATAGTTTGATAATTAGTAGGACTGAACATTATTCTGGAAAAGAAGAGTTGGTAAAGTACAGCCGCTAACTAAAATATTTGTTCTTTTGCGTCGTTGTTGGCATCCCAGCCACAGCCTGCGCTCAGCGTACCAACTGCGTAAGCTTGATGACGATTGGCTCTTTGTATATATTATATCCCTTTTCTTAAGAAATCATTCTCCATTTGCCTTTATTCACATTCTGTGTATATTTATAGAACGGCAGGTTTTTCACAAACTGACATTGGCTGCAACTTCAACTCAAAACTTGACAATGAGAAAATTATTCGGACTGATTGCAACAATTAGTGTAGTTCATTGCTTCGGTCAATCATTCGAACCAACGCAACCGGCAAAAGCGTATAAGACAACAGACGTTATTTTCTATGAAGACTTTGACGATAATAAAAATAACTGGACTGTTGGTAAAAGCAAACGTGTGACAACCGGAATTGACAGCGGGTTTTATTACTTGACTTCTTTGGGTCATGCATATGGAGAGGCACGGGAAGTAAAAATTGATACCCGTAGGAATTTTCAGATAGAAACAAGAATTAAAATACTAAATGGCAATCCCGAACATAAGCATTATTACAGTATGCTTTTCTGGGGACGGGAAGCGATGGTCGGCTACTGTTTTACGTTTGCTAAAGACGGTTTTGCTTCCGTAGAAGTATGCACCGGTAAAAATCAGAGTAGCTGCACGGTTAAGACAGGTTCGTTTCAAAAAACGGTTCTTGATCCTGCCGGGTTCAATGTATACATGATTAAAAAGGTAGGGGACACCTACACTTTTTATATAAACGGGACAGAATATTACACTATTCCCTTCACGCCATTTTTTGGAAATCTAATTGGATTTGGAGCAGGCAGGAAAGTTAGCCTGGCTATTGATTATTTGAAAGTTTCCTATTTGTAGGCTACAGGGATGCTTTGCTGTTTACTGTCGTTAACTAATAGGAGGCAGTTAGTTGTTATTGTCAGTCACGATAATGAGTAAGAAATTTTCACACACTAAAAGTGATTCAAAATTAAAATATAACAAACACTGAGAATGAAAAAAATAATCCTTGTTTTAGCACTATGTCTCGGTTTTTTAAACCCGGGCTTTGCACAAAAAAAATACCCTTACCTGGATAGTAAACTTCCGGTGGAAGAAAGAGTAAGAGACTTATTAAGCCGAATGACATTGGAGGAAAAAGCACGTCAGATGGACATGTATAAAGCCGAATTTTTTAAAGAAAAAGAAGATTTTTCTAAAACAAAAGCTGCGGCTAAAATTGGAAAGCTTGGCATTGGAGCGATTCATGACATCTATCCCCGTTCTGCTAAAATGATTAACGAACTTCAAAAAGAAGTAATCGGGAATAATAGATGGGGAATTCCTGCTTTGATTATGTGCGAAATGCTTCATGGCTATTTAGGTGACGGAAGTACCGCCTTTCCTATGAGTATTGGTTTAGGATCCACTTGGGATACTGCTTTGATGAAAAAAGTGGGCCGTGTTATTGGGACTGAAGCAAGAGCACATGGAGTTCATTTTGGGTTAGGCCCTAATTTAGATATGGGCCTGGAACCACGTTGGGGAAGAGTTGCCGAAACTTTTGGTGAAGATGTTTATTTGACCGGTGAGATGGGTGTAGCCATGATAAAAGGAATGCAGGGCGATGATTTAAAATCAGACCGTTCAATTATTGCAGAACCAAAACATTTTGCAGTTCACGGTATTCCGCAAGCGGGAGCCAATTCTTCTCCTGTCTTGGTTGGAGAACGTTCTGCTCGCCAGGATTTCCTGCCTTCATTTGAAAACGCATTTAAAAAAGGAGGCGCTTTGGAGACTATGTGTGCCTACTCAGAATTAGACGGAATTCCCTGTGCTGCCAATCATTGGTTGTTAACAGATGTTTTAAGAAAAGAATGGGGATTTAAAGGAATTGTAGTATCAGATTTAGGTGCTATTAAATACCTTCAGACAAACCATTTTGTAACCGATTCTCCAAAAGAAAGCATCCAAACAGCTATTGCCGCAGGCGTTGATATGCAGTTTTATGATTTTACCAACGAGGTTTGGCAAGAAACAATCATAGAATTAGTCAATGAAAAAAAATTGACGATGAACCAAATAGACCGGGCTGCCGGTGGCGTTTTAAGACTTAAGTTTTTATTAGGATTGTTTGAAAATCCATACACAGATCAGCGTTTAATTGAACTCCGATTTCATTCTAAAGAAAACCGGGAGCTGGCATTAGAAGCGGGTCATAAATCAATTGTTTTATTGAAAAATCAAGCTAATTTATTACCCCTGAATAAAAATACAAAAACCATTGCGGTTATCGGACCCAATGCTGATGCCTCCAGGTTGGGAGGTTATTCAGTTAAAAACAAAGTAGGAACTACCGTTTTAGAAGGAGTTAAGCAAGTTGCCGGTGCTAAAACAAAGGTTCTTTATGAAGAAGGAGTTCCGCTTATTGTAAAAGGACAAGTTATACCTTCTAAATATTTATTGACCCCTGATGAAGCTAAAAATGGTTTGAAAGGAGAATATTTTAACAACAGAAATGTAGAAGGAACGCCGGCATTAACACGTATTGACAGTCAATTAGATTTTGATTGGCCCTGGTCTCCCGGAGATGGAGTTGCTGATGATGATTTCTCTATTCGTTGGACAGGTTATATCAAAGCAGATGTTTCATTTGATGGTTGGTTAGGTTTAAGTTCTGATGATGGAATCCGTATGTGGATAGATGATCAATTGGTTATTGACCACTGGACACAGGGAGGAACAAATATTGTAACGACACCAAAAAATATCGAAGCAGGTAAAAAATATAAAGTCCGCATCGAAATGTGGGAAGGAGGCTGGGGAGCCAGAGCGCATTTGCGTTGGAATTTAGAAAAAGTAAACTTTCAGCCTGCCATAGATATTGCTAAAAAAGCCGATGTTGCCATTGTTGTTTTAGGAGAATCAAATGAATTGGTAGAAGAAAACAGGGATGTATCCACTTTAGACTTGCACGGAATGCAACAAGAATTGATTGAAGCAATCCAAAAAACAGGTACCCCGGTAGTTTGTGTGTTGTTGAATGGTCGTCCGCTTTCAGTAAACCGGATCAATGATCATATTCCTGCCATTATTGAAGGATGGTTTCCCGGTGAGGCGGGAGGAAAAGCAGTTGCCGATGTTTTATTTGGCGATTATAATCCGGGAGGAAAACTACCTATTACTTTTCCAAAATCGGTGGGGCAATTGCCTATTTATTACAATCAAAAACGATCAGCCATTCACCGCTACGTAGCAGAAAGTGAAAATCCGTTATATACTTTTGGTTATGGATTGAGTTATACCACTTTCGAATATTCCAATTTAGCTTTAAATACAAAAGAAATAAAAGCAGATGGTGAAATAAAAGTAACTATTGATGTTAAAAACACGGGGAATTATGACGGTGATGAAGTAGTACAATTATACATTAACGATGTTTATAGTAGTGTAACAACACCGGCAAAAACTTTAAAAGGCTTTAAAAGAGTATTTATAAAAAAAGGTGAAACACAAAAAGTAGGATTTACACTGACTGCCGATGAATTAGCGATATGGAATCGTGATATGAAAAGAGTGGTAGAACCGGGCGATTTTGAAGTGATGGTAGGTGGCAATTCGACAGATGTATTGAAAACAAAATTTTCGGTTATGAATTGATTCTTATAGTTGGTGTTTTTAGATTAATTGTAAAAATGGTTTAAAAATGCCTTAACGATTTATATGCCCTGCAATGGCGTCTATAAAATGTACTTGATTATCGATATCGATGGCGTGATCTAAAAAAGAAATACGCATTTAATGGCCGATATCCCTATGATATGCTGCAACATCAAATGAAATGACAAACCTGTATAGGCTGGTAACCAGAATAAAATGACAGAAGAAACCCGAACCGCTAACATTTACGCCGTCGGTACCCTGATCACAGGCTGCGTGGCCATACCCACGGCGTAAATTTAGTCCGATAACTATCCGGATGCAAAGCACATCAACTTTTATTTATCCGCAGGATACCGTGCATAAATTTAGCATCAGCTCCGGGCCGACAGTTGGGCAATCCCTCAACTGCATAAAACCTCGAAAGTTTGCAGTAATTTTAAATACAAACAGTTTCTAAAAAATTAAAGTTGACATAACTCTTTTATGAAAATATCTAAACTTATCGGGCTTATATATTTTGTTGTTATTTCAACAACAGCATCAAGTCAAAAAATTGAGTACGGTAATAATCCTTCGGTCGGAAATTATTTTGATGTTGGAGGTTGCAAACTCTATTACGAAGTTTATGGACAGGGGGAGCCCCTTGTACTGTTACATGGCGGTGTTTACGGATATATTGACGAATTTGAACCATTTATAGAAAAACTGAAACAGCATTATCAAGTAATCTGTATCGCTACACGGGGACACGGAAAATCTGAAATCGGGCATATTCAATATTCCTATAACCAACGGGCAGATGATGCGTACAAAGTTATCCGCAGCCTTACTAAAGACAGCGTTATAGTTTTAGGATTCAGTGATGGTGGTGTTGCTTCGTTAAAACTTGCCGCAGCACATCCTGAATTAGTGAAAAAGCTTATCGTAATCGGAGCCGGTAATTTACCAAAATTAGCAGAAGGCAAAAGCAGGTATGAACAATATACCCCGGAAAAATTAATGAAGAATGACGCTGCATTTTTTAAGAGCCGCGTTGCTCTTATGCCGGAGCCCAAGCGCTGGGGCGAAAATCTTGCTATGCTGAATAAAATGTATAATAAAGATTTTGTAAGCTTTGAAACATTTAAAAAAATAAAATGCCCGACATTAATAATGGCAGGAGACAGTGATGAATATACCGCTACCGAAGATTTTGTAAAATGCAGGAAAGCAATACCCGGCTCTCAACTTGCAATAATTGCCGGTTGCGGACATGTAATTTTTTATTGCAATTTTCCGGCAGTGTGGGACACCGTTGAACCGTTTCTTAAAAATTAGGTTTCACAGCGGTCGGACCAAAGGTCAGACCGCTGTAAAGTGCCTGCTGCAAAAAAAACCTTATCTTGATTAAATGAAAATAGTAGCCGGCGAAGTTTACCATATTTATAACCAGGGTAATAATCAAGAAACTATCTTTTACCATGATGAAGATTATCTTGAGTTTTTAAACCTGTTCAGAAAATTTGTTTATGCTCATTGCACTGTATTGGCATATTGCCTTATGCCCAATCATTTTCATTTTTTAATAGATGCAACGGAGGCTTCGGCAAAATTGAAGCGCATCGGCAATATCGACTCCTGTGAATTATCGAACGGGTTCAGGTTACTGCAAAGCAGCTATGCTCAGCACATCAATAACAAATATGAAAGAACGGGTTCTTTATTCAGACAAAAAGCAAAAGCCAAATCAACCGCTGCCGGTAATGAGCAGTATCGTTTTATCGCTTTTAATTATATTCATCAAAATCCTATTATCGCAGGGCTTGTTGCAAAAATGGAAGATTGGAAGTATTCTTCTTTTGCAGATTATGCAGGATTGCGAAACGGAACGTTATGCAATAAATTGCAGGCTGAGCAATTAATAGGATTTGATAAAAATAATTTCATAAAAGAATCTTACCAATCAATAAATCCGGAGACTGTAAAAAATATTTTTGATAAAAGGGATTGGAATGTCGTGATCGGCACGGCCGGCACCGAAGGTCAGACCACGCCAAGGATGAAGCCGGATGAAGCAACAATTGATGCTAAAAAAATCGGTTAAATAAATCGGGTTGCAGAATAACTTTTTATTATTTTGCTATATAACATGTTTATACCTTTTGGTAATTTCGGCCTCTACTCGGCAACTCCGGTCTTCGGCAAACCCGGTCAGACCTGCGGTTGCGGCCGTAACTCCGGTCTGACCTTCAGTCTGACCAAGGTCAGACCTTCGGTACCGACCGTAGTTACTTTCCCATCCACTTTTTAAACTCCGTAACTTTTTCCCGGCTTACCAATGCTTCTTTATCAACGGCCGGTTTTAAACCGAGTATTAACCGGTTGCCGAAATAATCATCAATCTTATCTACGCTGTTGATAGATACATAAAAAGAGCGGCTGATGCGAAAATATTTTTCAGGATCCAGCATGTCTTCCAATTCATCCATGGTATAGTCCACTACAAATTTTTTATTATCGGTTGTTTTAAAAAAATTCAAACGCCCGTCGCTGTAGAAATAAGCAATCTCTTCAATTTCTACACTCACTAATTTTTGCGCATGCTTTACCAAAAACCGTTTGCGGTATTCTTTGGGTTGCAGTTTTTGCTGCAGTTCTTTTACAAGGCTGTCAATATTTATGTCACTGCTGCCGTTTCCCTTTAGTTTTTGAAACTTCTGTAATGCCGTTTGCAGTTCTTCTTTTTGTATAGGCTTTAATAAATAGTCTACACTGTTTACCTTAAAAGCTTTTAGTGCATATTCATCGTACGATGTAGTGAAGATGACCGGGCTTTTTACATCGGTTAAATTAAATATTTCAAAGCTCTGCCCGTCTGCCAGTTCAATATCCATCAGTATCAAATCGGGTTGCGGATTATCCTGCAACCATTCTACCGAGCTTTTAATACTGTCCGTTACACCCACTACATTGGCAGTTGCATCAACGGCGGCTAATGTTTTTTGCAGTTTTTTTACTGCCAGTTCCTCGTCTTCTACAATTAATATTTTCATAACTAAAGATTTATTGCCTGCCCGACTTACGCCGTTGAGGCGGGTTTTTATAATTTTATTTCCTGATCTGTTATTATTGCTTTTTTATTATCTCCTTCAAAGGTCGGCGGTTTCCAAATTAACGGCAGCACCACCGTAAAATTCTTTTCATCCTCCATTATTTGAAAACCCGGCAAGTGCAGTAAATCATACTTGGCGTTTATATTATCCAAGCCTATTTTATTACTCGGTGCTTTTACGGCACGACGTTGCAGGTTATTATTTACTACTAATTTATTACCTACCGTGGTAAATATTTCAATATGCAGCGGTTTATTTTTAGAAAGTGCATTATGCTTTACCGCATTTTCTATCAGCATTTGCAAGCTGAGCGAGGGCAGTAAATACGTATTGTATTGTTTGTCAATTTCCACCTGCAGTTGCACGGCTTCGCCGTGTCTTGTTTTTAATAACTGAAAATAACTTTGTATAAATTTAATTTCAGTTTCAAGCGTACTCATGCCATCTTCATTATTGCGTAATAAATAACGATAGACTTTACTCAGCTCATCTAAGAATTGTTCGGCTTTGTCTTTATCTTCTGTTATTAAAGAAGATAACGTGTTAAAACAATTAAATAAAAAATGCGGGTTTACTTTTTGTTTCAATCCGTCAAACTCTTCCTGCAACTGTAATTGCTCCAGCACTTCTTTTTCGGCAGCGGCTTCTTTATATTTTTCTATAATATAGGCTACTTCCCAAAGGGTCTCAAAAATCAGGTTTACACTAAGGCCAACAAGGTATCCGTATTTTAAATCGTTCTCCTGTATTTGGTAACCCAATATATGAAACCGGTTGTACACCCAAAATATCAGTAATACGGAAGGTGTCATTACAATCAGGTTAACTAATAATTTATATAACACCCTTTTTCCTGTTTGCTGCAGCGATGGAAATTTAGTACGTAAAAAATAATCGTATTGCACATGGGTGCGCCACGAAAAGAAACCAATAAAATAAATAAGAGGGAGAGTAACTGCCCATACTTTCCAGTCTTTCCATATTCTTTCATCGTACAAAATATACTGGTAACTAAGTACTATAAAAGGCATGGAAACCAGGAACCCGTTCACATATAATTTAGTTGGTTTAGCTATTTTCATACCGTTACCTCCGTTTTATCAAAAAGGGGCAGCAGCAAGGTTCTTTTGTTGCCCTGTTCAGTTACGGTAATATCACCGGCATCCAGCATTTTATATTTGTTCAACAGATTATCCAGCCCGTCATCTACATTATAATTTTGTATTACTGTTTTTTCATGTACAGAGTTTACAACAGAAAGTTCATTATTATTCGGGCTACTGATATTAATTGTAAGCGGATTGCTTTTGCTCAGCGCATTGGTGTAAATGATATTCTCCAAAATAACCTGCATGCTGAGCGGCGGCAGGTTTTTTTCTAAAGCCATTGCATCCACATTTACCGACGATTGAATAGCTCCGCCAAAACGTTCTTTAGCCAAATACAAATACGATTCAGCAAATCTTATTTCCTGCTCAAGCGAAATCAATAGTTCATCATCGCTGCGTAAAAGATAGCGATGCACTTTTGTCATTTCATCTAAAAACTTTTCCGCCTTGGTTTCATCCTCCTGTATCAAACCGGATAGGGTATTAAAACAGTTAAATAAAAAATGCGGATTAATTTGCCCTTTTAATCCCAATACTTTACTACGCTGATAAACATTTTTTAATTTCTCCGTTTCGGTAAGCGATGCCTTCCAAGCTTCCCAATTTGCAACTCCTTCGTTTATAAAAGTTATAACTGTACTCATGATACAGGCATATAAAATTGACCAGGCAAGCATGCCCGGCCGGGTAGCGCAGCTTAAAAGAGAAAGTTGGTTATAGAAATAAAATAAGCCTGAAATGGCAAAGACATTCATTACATAAAATGCAGGCAGCATAAAGGATATTCTTTTAAACATATCGCCGGCACCGGGAAATCTTTTTTGAATGAGGGCTGCTACCAGGCCAAATACAAAATAAACCATCATCATAAATACCCCTGTGTATAAAAAACTTTTCGCAAACACTGCTGCAGAATTAAAAATGCAGCTCCCGAATACTAATATATTCAGGAAGATAATGTACGGGGTCATTATCCATACAAACACCAGCGGCTCTTTTTTACTGTATCGCTTCAATGCCATACTGTAAATTATTAAATATGCCTGAAATAGCCTTTACGCAGGGGGTCAATTGAGTTAATAGTGTATGAATTGAGGAAAACGGCTTATGAATTGTGAGCGGGTTTTGCAGTCGGTACCGCAGGTCAGACTGCAAAACTTTTCGGTCAATCCCGGCCAATCAATCGCAACCCTAAAAAACCACCGGCTAAATAAACAGGATTATAACAATTCATCACTCGGTTCAACCAATTCGTGTCACCCAGCCTTGGATTTTTTTCTACCGACAGCCATCTTTGTCCTGTCAATCAAAATAACTATTAACCCCGCCTGAACGGCGTAAGTCGGGTAGGCATTAAATCTTTTAGAAATGAAAAAAATCTTCTTCCTCCTCCTATCAGCAGCAGTAGTATTAACTTCCTGCGAAAAAGACAAAGACTATCCGAAAGAAAAAGTATTTAAAGGCCCTGTTGAAAAATTTCAACACGGTAAAGCATGGACCTGGTACGAAGTGGATAATAATGATAAGCCCCTGCGTCTCGCTATCGCTGTTGATGATTCGGCCATGGCAAGCTTAGATAGAAATGCACCGGATGGCGGCGGTCACCATCATAATAATATGTTGTCTTTAAAATTTCATCCCAAAGCAGATGCAACTCCTTTCAAGCATGTAGGACTGGACTGGAATCCTTTTGGCCATGAACCGGATCCTGTTTACGGAAAGCCGCATTTCGATTTTCATTATTATATGATAAGCGAAGCAGAACGTATGGCCATTCCACCTTACGAAGTAGACAGCGTGAAATTTAAAAATTTTCCTGCACCTGCATACTTTCCACCCACATACATTAACCCCGGCGGCGGTGTACCGCAAATGGGAGCGCATTGGATAGATGTTACTTCATCAGAATTTAACGGTCAGCCATTTACACAAACATTTATATACGGTTCTTACAATGGTAAAGTAACTTTTTATGAACCCATGATTACCGAAGCATTCATTAAAGCCAATGCAGCCTTTGAAAGAACTATTCCGCAACCGGCTAAATTTCAGAAGACAGGTTATTACCCTACAAAAATGCGTATTGCAAAAGCCAATGGTGTTACTAATGTTATACTGGAAGGATTTGTATTAAGACAGGCTTCATAACAAAACTGCCTGATCCCGTAAGGTCTGCAGTTTATTGCTCAAAACAAACAGGATATACTAAACCTGCTCAGCCCCGTAAGGCTTGGCAGGTTTTATTTGTAACCGACGACAGTACTACTATTAAACTTTTGTTGCGTCGCACTCTTGTACGCCTGTCCCGCCACTGAGCATTTGTGTAATAGCCTTGCGGGGTTCTGTAATTCTATTCAGCATACTCGAAAAGTTATTTCAATTTCAAGGCTTCTTCATTTCATTCATTCTTTTGAACAACCCATTCATACACTGCTTTACTTCCGTATAAATGCAACGGAACTTTGTACTGAAATTAATTAATCAGTAAACTTTGTTTTATGAATCGTTACAATATCTTTTACCCGGTGCATAAGGGATTGCGGGCATTACTTTATGAAACTGCTTTGCAGATTCAGCAAACTGATTTTGCCAATACGGAAGAAGCAGAACAATCATTAGCTCAGTTGGAAATCGTATTGCAGCTTTTTGACAAGCATGCACATTCAGAAGATACATTGGTTTTCTCTGCCATTGAACAATACGAGCCGTCTGTCGCAGATATTTTTGAAAAGGAGCATGAAAAGGATCATGCATTGGGCGAACGCTTGAAAGAATTTTCAGCAGCTTTTAGCAATGCAGGTACAGAAGACGGCAAAATAATCTTAGGTAAAAAAATCAATCAGGCATTTATTGACTTTATGGTTTTTAACCTGGAGCATATGGCAAAGGAAGAAGATATCATCAATACAGCATTGTGGCGGTATTATACCGATGCGGAGCTGCAGGGCATTACGCAAAAAATTGCAGCTGCTATTCCACCGTCGCTAATGGCGCTTTACAGTCAATGGATGATGCGCGGACTAAGCAATAATGAGATTACCGGCTGGCTGAAACAAGTAAAAAACACCGCGCCTGATTTTGTTTTTCAATCATTAATAAAAACAGCGGAGGATGAATTAAGTATTCAACGATTGCAAATGGTTCAGGAAGCGTTGACTGAGGGAGCAATGGTTGTTTAGCGAAATTCAATTGAACGGGTAAAATAACAATTCATGCGCTATGTTATTTGCCGCGGTTTACTTTCAAATCATCTTTGTCATATAATCAAAAACCATTAACCCGGCCTGTTCCGCTAACCCGTGGGGCAGGCATTAAACCTCTTGTTATGAAAAAATTATCATTAAATCAACTTATCATTTGTCTTCGAGTTTGTGTCATCGCTTTTGTATTGGCCGTTCTCAGCCTTTTTCTTTTTTCATTTACCGTACATAAGTTCGGCGATGATTTTTTAAAACAACTCGGCATAACAAAATCTGCTGCCGATGAAAAAATTACCGGCAGTATATTGGGCGGCTACTTAGATGCATACGGCGTAAAGAATGCAAAAAATATAGCAACTGGTAACCGGGCGGCAATTGCCAAAGACTTACTAACTTATACCAAACAATATGTAAAAGGCGTTGCATTTGTAAAGCAGTACAGCGCTTTAAAAGAAAGCCGTAAGCCGCAACTCAATAAAACTCAAGCACCCGAAGAAATGCAAAGGGAAACTATTGCATCTTATAAAAAAAGTGTAACGGATATGGAAGCTACTGTAAAAACTGCGGATGCATCAATGAAACCGATTTTTGAAAAAGTATTAATAGATGCGGGGAAACAATTAAAAGAAGCGGAAGACCCGAATAACAAATCGTTTGTAAGTTATAAAAAGAATTATCCTGAGTTGGTGAATTCAAATAAACAGAATTATGAAAAACAATTGGCAGATTGGGAAAATGAATATCCTTCCAATCACCTGTTGTTTGTAAAGAAACGCCTGCAGCAGTTTTTAGATGAAACAAAAGATATTGACTTTGCAGCTGAACTGACTGTTAAAAACGGTAAGAAAATATTTGTCAACCGTGCTTATGAAAGTAAAGGCAATCGCTGGAAAATGGCTTTTCGTGCAGGCAAGGAAGTGGTAGAACCGGCAAGGGCTTTTGTACAGCAGTGGATGGAAGAGATAAAGTAACCGCTTTTTAAAAATAATACAGGTCTATATTTTCGGTTATTCTCCGGGCTTTTCTTAAAGAAGAGCCTTTTTAGTATGGTGCCGGTTGTGAACAGCTTTTTTTTCATTGATATAGATTAAGGAACCGTGCAAAATAAATTAATATAGATTAAGTCGTGTTACACGAATTACTATTTGATTAAGAACAATTACTCTATTTAGCTCATGACCCTGTCATAATACAGAATAGTCGCAACCATATTGATTTTCAAGGCGTCTACTATGTTTACCTTTGTTTAATTATTTTGAATAAAATAAATGCTAACCCTTTACAAAAAAGCTTCATGAAATTTTTCAAATCACTTCAAGGGAGGGTATTAATTGCTTTTATCTCTTTTACAATAATTTACACCGGGTTCATGTATTTTTTCTTTCCGGGTTTTGGTATTACACTGCTGAAAATTCATTCAGGGTCGTTTGTATTTATTGTCACCATGTTTACCGCCGCCGCGGCTTTCATAATATATTTTTTTACAAAGAGTTATAATAAAAAAATACTAAAGGAAAAAGCGACTACCAATGAAACCATTCACCGGTATGATGCCGTAAGCGCTGCTACCAATGATGCTATTTGGGATCATGATTTAATCAAGGGTGATACTTTCTATAATGAAAGGCTGGTATATATTTTCGGCTACTCCAAAGATGAATTGAAGGATAATACAAGCTGGTGGGAAGATAATATACACTCCGATGACAAAGAAAGAGTAATAAATAAAATGAACGGCATTTTGCAAAGCGATGTTATATTATGGAATGATGAATATCAATTCAGGTGCAAAGACGGCGGCTATAAAATTGTGTATGACCGCAGTTATATTGTACGCGGCCCCGACGGCACGCCCCTGCGACTTATAGGAGCAATGAATGACGTTACGGAAATAAGACTGCTTGAAAAAAAGATTGTACAGGACCAACTGGAGAATAAAAATAAGTTGGGCAAAGCCATTATTATGGCGCATGAACGGGAAAGAGAAAGACTGAGAGAAGAATTGCATGAAGACATTAACCAGGTATTGGCATCGGTTAAAATGTATATGCATCGCTTGCCCGACGGACAGGGTTTAAATAACGAAGTGGCTAAACAAAGTATTTATCAATTGGACGACGTAATACATAAAATAAAAAAAATAGCTGATAACCTTGCCCCGGCCGGCCTGGAGTATTTTGGCTTGCAACCTGCCATCAGGGACCTGGTAGCTAATACCGAAGCCGCTTATCCTGTTTCTATTACGCTCGACAATGATGATTTTAATGAAACCGGCATGAGCAATTCATTGCGTATTTTTCTTTACCGTATTCTGCAGGAGTATTTTCAAAATATTTTTTTGCTTCCCGTACCTCCTCCTACGCAAATAAATGTTGTTATGAATAATAATAACGGCAAAATACATCTCTCCATTTCTGATAACTGCAGCCCAACGGAAATTAAACGTGAGCTGAAAGAAAAACAATTTAAAGGCATACGAAACAAACTTGAAATGTATAACGGGCAAATGCATGTTACCACAAGACCGGATCAAACCGCTGTGCTGGAAATTTCTTTCTGATTTAAATAAAACATCCCGGGAAGTTGAGAAGAGAGGAAGTAGCTTGAATAAAAAAATGGAGAATACTTTTTTCAGCTATAAAATAACCAACTTTTGCGCCGGCCTTTTTTTTACAGCTTATTTTTTTTTACTGGAGTATAACACCAAATTGATTTATAATTTAATGCGGAAAGAATTTGTATAATACCGGTAGCGGAAGCAATATTTAACAAGACTATTTTATATGGCGTTTCAGAATAATTATTCCTCAGGGGCTTCGGCGGCAGGAGATTGTGTAACTACACCGAATTCAAACTGCATATCATTTAGTTTTCGATAAAGGCCGTTATGATCCATGAGTTCTGCATGGGTACCTGCTTCGCTTACAACACCTTTGTCAATCAGTGCAATTTTATCGGCTTTACGAATGGTAGAGAGCCGGTGTGCAATAACAAAAGAAGTACGCCCCTTCATTAAGTTATCCAATGCTTCCTGCACCAATTGTTCACTCTCACTATCCAGCGAAGAAGTAGCTTCATCTAAAATCAAAATAGCCGGGTCTTTTAAAATAGCCCGTGCAATGGCTATGCGCTGTCGCTGACCGCCGCTTAGTTTAATGCCCCGTTCTCCTACAATAGTTTCATACTGCTCCGGAAAATTTTGTATAAATAAATGTGCATTAGCCTTTTTAGCCGCCGCTATAATTTCTTCATCACCTGCATTCGGTTTTCCGTAAGCAATATTTTCTTTAATACTGCCGCCGAACAATATTACATCCTGCGGTACAAAAGCCATTTGCCTGCGCAATTGTGAGAGGGGAAATGCACGGGCGGGTCGTTCATCAAAGTACAAGGTACCGCTGTCGGGTTCATAAAAATGCAATAACAATGAAGCGATGGTTGATTTTCCGGCACCGCTCGGTCCCACGATGGCAATCTGTTCTCCATTGCGGGCGGTCAATGTGATATCTTTTAATACCGGTACATCTTTGCGGCCGGGGTAACTGAACGCTGCATGATCGAACCGCACATTACCTTTTAATATATATTGAGGTTCTACAATAATTTCTTTTAACTCCACGGCTTCGCTATCGCTGCGCAAAATTTCGCGTACACTTTGCGTGGCGCCTAATGTTTTTTGTAATTGCGAAAACATATCGGCAAAGCCGGCGAAAGTGCCGCCTACAAACATGGAGAAAATAACAAACATGGTGAGTGAGCCCATAGTGAGTTCGCCGGATTTTATCATACCGGCGCCAAACCACATTACAAAAGCGATTGTGCCAAACACGCTAAAGATCATAAAAGATATAAAGGCGCCGCGGTAACGTGCATTGCTGATAGCTGTAACTACTACGGCGCTGATACTTTTTACATAGCGACTTATTTCATAAAATTCGCCTGTGAAAGCTTTTACAATGGAAATGCCCTGGAATGTTTCCTGCACAATGGTGCCGCTGTCGGCCAATTGATCCTGTGCTTTACGGGCCATCTTACGAATGCGTTTTCCAAAGAGTACCGCAATAACGGCAAGTAATGGAACTACGGCCAGCATAACAAGCGCCAGCTTTGCGCTGATCCAGAAAATAAAAAACAACCCGATGATGAGGGTGAAGATGCCCCGTAAAAATTCGGCAAGTGTAAATGAAATGGCATCCTGTATCTGCGATAAATCGGAAGAGATACGGTTACTTAATTCGCCCACTCTTTTCTCCGTAAAAAAACTCATGGGCATCGTAAGTAATTTACTGTACACATCTTTGCGCATATCTGCCAATGAACGTTCGCCGGCCGATGTTAATAAATATACCCGCATAAAAGAGAAAATAGTTTGAAGACCTAATTGACAAAATATCAACAGCAGAGTAGTGTTCAAACTCCAGTGAACATTTTTTAAACCAAAATCAAATTGCGAAGCGGTGTTCATACCCGGAATAGCGGTACCGGGCGAAGCGGCATCAATCATTTTTCCCAAGAACAAGGGAAACAAACTTGTAGTAAATGCTGAGAGTGCTATAAACAAAAGCCCTCCGATAAATTTTCCGCGGTGAGGTTTTAAATACCTGAAAAGAATAAGTGCCTGTCGCAGGCTTTCTTTAGAAATTTTTGCTTTGGTTGACGCGGGTGCTTTTGTGTCGCTGTTTAAATGTCTGCTTGCTGTAGCCATAGAAATAATAAATATAATATTGAAGGTCTGCCGGCGGCAGGATGCCTCTTTTTGAGATGCAAGGTAGCAATAATGTTTTCAGCAGTCAGCATTATACGCTAAGTACAGGATGAAATGTAACGGAACTTTATTTCCCAATCAGTCGTAACTTCATGCGCATGAAGAAAAAATTTCTGGCAGGCCTTCTCTTTTTGCAGTTAGCATCTTTTGCGCAGCAGCAACCCGGCTATAAAGTGATAGCCTATTACACAGGTAATGGCGAAACCATACGTCAATACCCCGTGCATCAGCTAACGCATATTATTTACAGTTTCCTGGGTTTGCAAAATGATACACTCAGTTTTCGCAATGAGCAACAGCTTCAGATAGTGAAGCAATTGGTTTTGCTGAAAAAAGAAAACCCGCAGCTAAAGATTATGGTATCTATTGGCGGCTGGGGCGGTTGTGCTCCCTGCTCCGGTCTTTTTGCATCGCCTGAACATCGCGGTACCTTTGCCAAAACCACGGTAGAACTTTTTAAAAAGTACGATATTGACGGACTGGATCTGGATTGGGAGTACCCGGCTATCGAAGGTTACCCGGCACATAAATATGACAAGGCGGATAAAAATAATTTTACCGAACTGATAAAAGCGTTGCGAAAAGAAATGGGCGATAAGTACCTGCTCAGTTTTGCAGCGGGTGGCTTTATCAATTACCTTGAGCAATCTATCGACTGGAATGAAGTAATGCCTTTAGTAGATTTTGTGAACCTGATGACCTATGACTTGGTTAACGGGTACAGTACAGTAACGGGTCATCATACTCCCTTAGCAGATTATCTGCCCGGGCAAGAGTCGACGCAAAAATGTGTGAATTGGTTACTGTATAAAAAAATACCTGCGGATAAACTAATTATAGGCGCTGCTTTTTATGCAAGAATTTGGGAGAATGTCGCGGACAGTAATCATGGATTGTACGGTGGAGGAAAATTTTTAAAAGCAGTACCGTTTAAAGATTTTACTGCTTATTTCAACGGGAGTTCGGGTTTTACATACTATTGGGATAAAAAAGCGAAAGCGCCTTATCAGTATAATCCGCAAAAAAAAATATTTGCCACATTTGATGATGAACGCTCCATTAGAGAGAAAACAAAATTTATCCTTCAGAAAAAACTTGGCGGTATCATGTTCTGGGAGTTGACGGAGGATAAAACATCCGGCGGTCTTGTGGATGCTATTGGAAAAGGGTTAAAGAGTTCACGATTCAAATAAAAAACCTATTACAGTAAACGGAGCAAGAGCAGATCAATTAGAAAAAGACAGCACTTTGCTTCTTGCAATTAAACAACCGCCCATTACGCCGGCTTTTTCTCCCAGTTTCGAAATTTTTAATTGCGTATCACTGTTAACCAAACTGAGCGAATACTTATTTAATGCGCTGCGCAGCGGGAGTCGTATGTAATCACCGGTTTCAGATAAAGTGCCTCCCAATATTACCAACTCGGGATTAAATATATTTATTAATACAGCAAGACCCTTACCGATTTTTTCACCCACTTCAGCAAGCAATTCAATACTGAGCATATCTTCACTGTTAGCCGCTTCTATAATGTCTATCAACTTTATCTCATCCGCATTTTTATGTTTTTTTAATACCGATGAAGTTGTTCCCTGCTTAATTTTTTCTTTAAATTTCCTGATGAGTGCAAGCCCCGATGCTTCGGTTTCTAAGCATCCTTTTTTTCCGCAGTGGCAAATTATTTCATTGTCAAAAAACGGTATGTGACCAAACTCGCCGCTGAAACCGGATTTGCCGTAGTACACTTTGCCGTCTATCAATATACCCAAACCAATACCGTAATCAATATTTACAAACAATACATTTTTTTCATTGCTTACTTCTCCCAAACAAAACTCGCCGTATGCCATAGCACGGGAATCATTTTCCAAAAAAGTGCGAATACCTACTTCGCTTTGTATAACAGACGCCAGCGGCTCTTCCCGAAAATGAAAATAGCTGTAGCTCTGCCCCGTTCGGTTATTAATACGGCCCGAGAGATTGATACCGATACCTAAAATTTTTTCTTTCTCGGCAGGCAGTTCGGCAAGAAAATTAATTATAATATCCAATAACTCCCGCAGCGACTCCTGTGTATTCTCTAACTTAAAAGGAACTTTTTCTTTTAACGTAACCAAGTGTTTGTTGAAATCCATCAAACCCAAGTTGATATGATATCTCTTAACTTCTACGCCCAAAAAGAAACAGGCATCCGATACCAAGCCAAACATACTTGCACGCCGGCCGCCGGTAGAGTCAATTTTTCCCTGGTCATTAATAAGGCCGTCCTGTATCAGTTCATTTACAAGACTTGTTATTTTGGGTACACTGATATTCAATTCACGGCTCAAATCAGTAATTGTAATGTTGCCGTTGCGGTCCATATAATTGATAACGGAGCGCTTCAACGCTTTGTTTTTATAAGCTACACCCGATGCGCTTTCATCGTTAAATACTTCAAATAGGCGGTGATTTCCCGGCATAATCTGTTTACTTAAAAAATTAAATCGAGTCGAAAGTACTGATTTTAAAGGGATAGAAAATAAAATTGACTGCTAAATAAAATTTTTAAATAAGTCTTCGTAGTTTTAAAATTAATTATAATATTACCATAAAGAATCTCAAATCCTTTACTGCCAAAACAGGATTGTATGATATCTAAACCAACCGCTGCGCCTACTGCCGATTTTTCTCCCTGTTACTATTCTTCTTTATATAAAGATGAGTTGTTGAATAACATTCTTCCCTTTTGGATGCAATTCAGCAAAGACGAAAAGAATGGCGGCTATTTTACCTGCCTCGACCGCAAAGGAAAAGTTTTTGATACCGATAAATTTCTGTGGCTGCAAGGCAGGGAGGTTTGGTGTTTCAGTTTTATGTATCATAACGTGGAGCAACGAAAAGAATGGTTGCAAATGGCATTGCACGGCGCCGACTTTATGAAGAAACACGGCAGAGATAAGAACGGCAATTGGTATTTCTCTCTTACACAGGAAGGTATTCCCTTGGTGCAACCTTATAATATTTTCAGCGATTGTTTTGCTACCATGGCATTTGCCGCGTTGGATAAAGCACAACCGAATGATGAATGGAAAAAAATTGCCGTTGATACATTTGAAAATATTTTGCGCCGCCGGCACAATTGGAAAGGCATTTATAATAAAGCCGTACCGGGCACCCGCCCGTTAAAAAATTTCAGCCTGCCCATGATCCTTTGCAATCTTGCATTGGAACTGGAGCATATACTCGGTAAGGAAAGAGTCAATGAATTTATACCGGAAGTACTGCGCGAAGTGATGGACGTATTTTACCAACCTCAATTCGGTCTTATACTGGAAAATGTGTATGAAGACGGCGGTTTCTCCAACAGTTTCGAAGGTCGTTTACTCAATCCCGGTCATGCTATTGAGGCCATGTGGTTTATTATGGACTTAGGCAAAAGATTAAATGATCAATCGCTTATAGATAAAGCGGTAAAAATAATACTGGATACGTTGGAATACGGGTGGGATAAAGAGTACGGCGGTATTTTTTATTTTCTTGATGTAAAAGGGTATCCCCCCCAACAATTGGAATGGGATCAAAAACTTTGGTGGGTGCATGTGGAGGCTTTAGTGGCATTGGCCAAAGGATATGCATTGACGGGTAATGAGCGTTGCACTTCTTGGTTTAAAAAAATTCATGATTACAGTTGGAAAAATTTTAAAGATCCTGAATACGGCGAATGGTTTGGCTACCTCAACAGGAGAGGCGAAGTATTGCTGCCGCTAAAAGGCGGTAAATGGAAAGGATGTTTTCATGTACCCAGGGCTATGTACCAAGTTTGGAAGACCTTTGAAGAGATGTAAGTGATGAATGTATTAAGTATGCAGAGTTTATAAAGTAGATAAAGAAAGTTTAAAGAGTGCGGATAGCTTATTTTATAAATAAATGCTTTTGAGAAAAACGATACTGCTTATTGCGGTGCAGCTGATTGCGCTTGTTGTACAGTCGCAGCAAACCATCCGTACAGATGTATTGGTAGTTGGCGGCGGTACAGGCGGTACGGCGGCAGGTATTCAGTGTGCAAGAATGAATGTAAAAACAATTATTGCAGAACCGGGTCCGTGGCTCGGTGGTATGTTATCTGCTGCCGGAGTTTCTGCTACGGATGGCAATCATAAATTAGCTTCCGGTATCTGGAACGAATTCAGGGAAGCCATTTACAAAGTATACGGCGGTGCCGATAAAGTTGCAACCGGCTGGATCAGTAATACGCATTTTGAGCCGCGTGTTGCCGACAGCATTTTTAAAGCAATGGCGGCTAAAGAAAAAAACCTTTCCGTACTTTATCACCATCAGTTTCTTTCCGTTCTCAGAAAAAACAATCAAATACTCGGCGCTGTTTTCACCAATACAGTAAATGGAAAAAAAATTACCGTTTATGCAAAACAGGTAATTGAAGCAACAGAATTGGGAGATGTAATTGCAGCGGTAAAAATTCCTTTTGACCTGGGAATGGAAAGCGGCACAGCTACAGGGGAAGATGCCGGTGTAAAAGAAACCAACAGCATTATACAAGACCTGACTTACGTTGCTATATTGAAAGATTATGGTAAAGGAGCAGATAAAATAATAACCAAACCCGTCGAATACAATCCCGCGGAATTTGACGGAGCCTGCACAGATTACTATAACGATAAATCAAGAAAAGCCCCGACCGTTGATGCGCAAAAAATGTTGGATTACGCCAAACTGCCCGCCGGGAAGTACATGATTAATTGGCCCAACTATGGTAATGATATTTATCTCGACATTATAAATCTTACACCGCAGCAACGAAATCTTTTATTGGAAAAAGCGAAGCAGCAAACATTACGATTTGTTTATTTTATTCAAACACAATTAGGTTTTAAAAATTTAGGATTGGCTGAGGATGAGTTTGCCACTAAAGATAAATTAGCCTATGTGCCTTACTATCGCGAAAGCAGAAGAGTGCAGGGATTGGCTAGATTAAAAATCAATCATATTGCAAAACCTTTTGACTATGGTTATTACCGTACCGGTATATCGGTTGGCGATTATCCCATAGACCATCATCATAAAAAAAATCCGGCGGCACCGCAGCATTTAGATTTTTATTCCGTACCATCTTACAATATTCCGTTAGGAAGTTTAATCCCGCACAATGTAATCGGGTTGATAGTATGCGATAAAAGTATCAGCGTAAGTAACGTAGTAAACGGCACTACAAGATTGCAGCCTGTTGTATTACTTACCGGTCAGGCAGCAGGCATGCTGGCCGCATTATGTGTACGTAAAAATAAAGAAGCGAGAGCCGTACCGGTGAGAGAAGTGCAAGAGCAATTGCTTAACAGTAATGCGATGATCATGCCGTATATAGATGCAGGGATCAACCACCCGCATTTTAAATCGATACAAAAAATTGGTGCTGCGGGAATTTTAAGAGGTAAGGGTATACCAAATAAGTGGGCCAATCAAACATGGTTTTATCCAGATTCGCTTGTATCGGTCGCAGCATTAGTCGAAAATTTTCAATCATTTGATTATAAAATAGGATCAAGAGGAGAAGAGCAGCTTAGTATTGGCGATGCGGCAGATATGATTTATACCATTGCTGCAATCAGTACCCGGCGAATAAAAAATAACGCAGCTATATTTTCACCTCAGGAAAAATTTAAAAAATATGTCAAAGAAAATTGGATGATATGGGGTCTGCAAAATTTTAATAACGACAGAAAAATTACAAGAGCGGAACTGGCTGTGCTGTTGGATAAAACCATTGATCCGTTTTGGATGCGGGGTGTGAATTATGAAGGAGACTTTACAGACTGATTAAGCAGACGGGAAATAAACAGCATTGCATATCGTGATCCTTCATATGCCCGGGCTTTTTAAATTGTTTTTCTAACTTATATAAACCGCTTATCTTTCAATTTACTAATAACTGCTGCAAATGAAGATTGGGCTTTTAGATACATCTATTATTATCGGTTACATACTTATAACTTTTCTTATTGGTTTTTGGATTTCCCGAAAGGCTTCCAAAGGAATTAAGTCATATTTTTTGGGTGATAACCAAATTAAATGGTGGATGCTGGGTTTCAGCAACAGCAGCGGCATGTTTGATGTAAGCGGCGCCGCCTGGATGGTGAGTATGGTATTTATATATGGTGTAAATGTGTACTGGCAGCAATGGGCCTGGCCGGTTTGGAACCAGGTTTTTTTAATGATGTTTCTGAGTGTATGGTTACGGCGAAGCAATGTAATGACCGGCGCAGAGTGGATCAACTTCAGGTTTGGGTACGATAAAGGAGCTAAAGCGAGTCATATTATTACGGTTGCCTTTGCCGTAATAGTGGCGGTTGCTTTTATTGCATACATGACGGTAGGCATCGGCATTTTTGCCAATGCCATTCTACCGTGGAATATGAGTACTAATATTGGAAGTATTCATATACGAAGTGCGCAGGTTTATTCTATCATCATTATTTTATTAACGGCCGTTTACAGTGTAAAGGGCGGTATGTACAGTGTGGTAGCAACAGAGTTGATACAATATGCTATTATGGTGGTGAGTTGTATACTCATTTGTTATTTGGCTATGACATTGACGGACAAAAATACCATCGCCAATTTTTTTCCCGAAGGATGGGATCGCTTAGCGGTAAAAACAAAAGTAGATCTTGATTGGCAGAGCAAATGGCCGGCTATAAATAAAGTGATTGATGACAGCGGCTTTCGTTCCTTCGCATTGGTATTTGGTATGATGGCGTTCAAAGGTGTATGGGCCAGTTTAGCCGGGCCATTGCCAAGCTATGATATGCAAAGAATTTTAAGCACCAAGAGTCCGAAGGAGGCTGCGAAGATGAATGCTTTTACCATGATTGTATTGTATATTCCTTTGTATTTATTGGTAGCAGGAATTTTGGTATTGGGTATTCATTATTTTTCTATTGAGCAAATGACGACGGCCGGTAAGCCTGATCTTGGTTCTTTGTTGGGAAATGTTATTGCAAAATTACCTGCAGGTATAAAAGGATTGATTATGGCCGGCATGCTGGCAGCCTTCATGAGTACCTTCAGTGCATTTGTAAACAGCGGTCCTGCATATATTGTAAATGATATTTACAAACGATACATCAACCCGGATGCTTCGCAAAAGAAATATATTAAAATGAGTTACCTGAGCAGCGCGGCTATTGTGGTAATTGGTTTGTTGTTTGGGTTGCTGCTGAAGAATGTAGAAACGATGTTTGATATCATCACCGGCGGTTTGTATGCGGGTTTTGTAGTGCCCAATGTATTAAAATGGGTTTGGTGGCGGTTGAATGGCTGGGGATATTTTGCCGGCATGTTAACCGGTACATTAACTTCAATCTTTTTTATTTTTACATGGAGCGATTTAAGCGGCGGGCAACATTTGGTAATGAGCTTTCCTTATAATATGGCGTTGAGTTTAATTGCTGCCGTAGGTATAAGTTATCTTACAAAAAAACAAGACGAAGCATCGTTGACTGCTTTTTACAGCAAAACTAATCCCTGGGGATTTTGGAAACCGGTGAAAGTGCAGGCAATAAAGAAGGACATTAATTTTAAACCCAATAATAATTTATTATTGGACATGCTGAACGTAGTATTAGGTATTGTTTGGCAAATGGTATTGATTGTAATGCCGATTTATTTTGTGATTAAGCAATACAACAGCGCATTAATGTTACTGCTGATGGGTTTGGTGATTGGAGTTATATTGAAGTTTAGTTGGTATGACAGGGTGAAGAAGCTGGAATAAAGTGATTGCCACAGAATGCACAGAAGCACAGAAAAAAATATTTTAGTAGCTATAATACTCAACTTCAAATTTAAATACCATGTCAAATAACTTTACTGCTGCAGATTACCCTTTTCAGGAGTAAACAGGACAAATCATTAAATTGGGATATGAAGTTCATAAACATCTTGGCGCCGGATTTTTGGAGATTGTTTATAAAGATGCGTTTGAATTTGAATTTGAACTAAACAATATTATGTATAACAGATAGAAGGAATATGTTGTTAAATATAAAGGTAAGATACTGAAGCATAAATTTTTCGCTGATTTTGTTGTATTTGATAATATTATTTTGGAAATAAAAGTGAAGGAAGGAGGTATTGCTGAAGAAGATTATGCGCAAACAATTAATTACTTAAAAGCATCAGGATGTAAAATTGGATTGATATTAAATTTTGCAAAGGTGAAGCTGGAAATAAAGAGAGTGATATATTAAAAAAAATTTGCTGCAGATTACACAGAGGCGCAGATAAATACAATAGTTTTTCTTTGTGGCGATATGAAGCAAAGCTGATGCTAATTTATAATATAAGTCAATAATTGAAAATCAACAGTGCTTCTGAGTCGTCTGCGGCAACAAAAAAGCGAAACAGTGTTTCTGTGTAATCTGTGGCAACAAAAATAAAAATAATGCTTCTGAGTCGTCTGCGGCAACAAAAAATAAAGTAGTATCATTATGCTTATAACCGGAACGTTCATAGACGAAATATCTCATGATATCCCCCATCAAAACTGGGGCACTAAAGAATGGGAACAGGATTTTGTGCACATGAAAAATATAGGCATTGATACTGTAATCATGATTCGCAGCGGTTACAGGAAATTTATTACTTACCCTTCTGCTTATTTGATAAGTAAAGGTTGTTACAAGCCACCCGTTGATTTGGTGGAATTATTTTTATCGCTGGCCGATAAATATCAAATGCAATTTTATTTTGGTTTGTATGATAGCGGCGAATATTGGGATACCGGTGATTTAACAAAAGAAATTGAAAGTAATAAGTTCGTTATTGATGAAGTGTGGAAACAATACGGCCATCATACTTCTTTCAAAGGTTGGTATCTGAGTATGGAAATCAGTCGGAAAACAAAAGGCGCTGTAGAAGCTTTCCATTCGCTGGGTATGCAATGCAAAAAAGTGAGTAGCGGATTACCGACATTGATTTCTCCCTGGATTGACGGCAAAAAAGCAGTGATGGCTTCTTCCCCTCAATTAAATAAGGAAGATGCGGTTAGTTTAGAGCAACATGAAAAAGAATGGAGCGAAATTTTCGACGGTATTAAAGGAGCGGTAGATGCGGTAGCCTTCCAGGACGGACATATCGACTACGATCAATTAGAAGATTTTTTTCGTATCAATAAAAAAGTGGCTGATCAATACGGCTTGCAATGCTGGACCAATGCAGAAAGTTTTGACCGTGACATGCCTATTAAATTCTTGCCTGTAAAATTTGAAAAGCTGCGGCTGAAATTAGAAGCTGCCCGCAAAGCGGGCTATGATAAAGCGATCACGTTTGAGTTTAGTCATTTTATGAGTCCTCAATCCATGTATCCGTCGGCTCATCATCTGTATAATCGTTATTTAGAGTACAAAGAACAAATTAAATAATTGCTGCGGATGATATAGGAATACTGTTTTCTTTTCTGTGTTTCAGTGTCATCTGCGGTATTAGAAAAATGTTGTGAAGCTATTCCTCTTTTTACTTTTTATTTTTTATTTCTCTATTTCTTCTGCACAACAAAAATCCGAACCCGTACGCGGTACCTGGATTACCAATGTGGCCGGTGATGTATTGCTTTCAGAAAAAAATATTAAACTGACCGTAAAGCTTTGTAAACAAAAAGGACTCAATAATATTTACGTAGTAGTATGGAACGGCGGTGTAACCATGTACCCGAGCGAAGTAGTGCAATCCTATATCGGTATTAAACAACATCCCGTTTACAAAGGCTTTGATCCTGTTAGAACAATTATAAAAGAAGGACACAAGCAGGGATTGAAAGTACATGCATGGTTTGAGTTTGGTTTTTCCTATGCGTATAAAGACACTACGGGATCATGGTTTAAAAAGTATCCGCATTGGGCGGGTAGAAACAGCAAAGGGGAGCTGCTGCAGAAAAATGGTTTTTACTGGTGGAGTGCCATGCATCCGCAAGTGCAGTCATTCATGAAAAAATTAGTTCTTGAAGTAGTAAATAAATATGATGTGGATGGTGTACAGGGTGATGATCGCTTACCGGCTATGCCGGCTGAAGGCGGTTATGATTCAACTTCCCTTGCCTTGTACAAAAACGAAACTGGCAGAGATGCGCCGGCAGACAGTAAAGAAAAAGATTGGTTGCAATGGAAAGCTGATAAATTAAGCGCCTTTGGTAAAGAATTGTATGATGAAGTAAAGAATACAAAAAAGGAATGCATTGTTTCCTGGGCGCCCGGTATTTTTCCCTGGAGTAAGGAACAGTATTTGCAGGATTGGACGGCGTGGTTGAACGGAGGTTATGCTGATTATATTTTACCGCAACTGTACCGCTATAATATTGAAGCCTACGAAAAGATATTAAAGGAATTAGACAGCCGGGTTACACCCGAACAAAAGAAAAAAATATTTCCCGGTATACTCACTTCACTTGGTGACGGTTATTTGATAAAGCCCGAAATGCTGCAGCAAATCATTAAACTTAACCGCCAATATGGTTTTGATGGGGAGTGTATGTTTTATTTTGAAACGCTGAAACGGATGAAAGTGCCGATTTATACCTTTAAAAAAAACAAAAGCGATACGAAATGACCGGTTTTCTTATTGCTTTTAAAAAAACGACCTTTATATCTTACGCATCATGCATCCACTTTCTGAAAGCGGGTGCGGTTTCCTGGCTAATAATAATACAATGATTCAGTTCGGGCAATGTCAGGTCTACAATCAATTTTACTTTTTCGTATGCCTTAAAGGCTTTTATATAATTCATATTTAAAATATATTGGCGGTTGGCTCTGAAAAAAAATGATTCATCTAATTCAGGCTCCAGGTCGCCCAGATTTTTATCCGCCATATATTTTTTGCCGTCGCGGTCAATAGCGTATACAATTTTGTTTTCCGTATAAAACAATACAATGTCTTCCAGTTTCAACGCTATATTTTCTAATCCTTTTCTTACTACCAATCTTGTTTTCTTTTTTTGTGTTACATATTTCAACAGGTTGTCAATGGGCGAAGCCGGGGTTGAAAAATGCTGTTGCAACATTTTATACTTTTGCAAAGCTTTGGAAAGGTCTTTCGCGTCAACGGGTTTCAATAAATAATCAATGCCGTTGTGCTCAAATGCCGTGAGCATAAATTCATCATAGCCGGTTATAAAAATTACGGGGATGAAATTATTGGTATGACGGAATATTTCAAAGGACAGGCCGTCCGTTAATTGCACATCACTCAAAATAAGGTCGGCCTGCGGCGAACCCGACAAATATTCAATACCTTCTTTTACGGATGAAAGCGTCGTTTGAATATTGACTTTCTCAGGTACCTGCGATAATGTATTTATTAAATTGTTTAATGCAGGTCTTTCGTCTTCAATAATAATAATGTTTAACATGGTTGATGTTTTTAAAAATTACCGATTAAAGGAAGTTTTACTGTAAATAGGTTATCTGTTTTTTCAATTATAATATCCTTGTTGCAAACTAACCTGTACCGCGAACTCAAATTTTTCAATCCTACATGGGTTGAATTATTCAGGTAGGGCTTGGGCTTTGTATTGTTGCTTACTTTAATATATTGCCCGTTCATGGCTACTGTTATTTTTAGCGGGTTGGCATTGCTGAATTCATTGTGCTTAATAGCATTTTCAAATAACACCTGCAAAGCGCAGGGCAGTATCATTATTTTCCCCTGTGAAATGCCGTTCAACTTTGCTTCCATTTCCAATTTATTTTCATGTCTTAATTGCAGCAGGAAAAAATAACTTTCAATAAACTCCAGCTCATCGTGCAGCGATATCATTTCTTTATTTTTATTAATAAGAAAGTATTTATAAACCTGTGCCAGTTTATTATTGTACAGGTGCGCCTGCAAGGGATTGTTAAGTATCAGGTGGTTCAGTGTATTTAGCGAATTAAAAATAAAATGCGGGTCCATTTCATTTTTCAGCAACGACATTTCGGCCTGCATACGTTCTCTGTCCAGTTCATCTACCACTTTAGTATCTATTTGCCTTTCTTTGCTTAAAAATAAAATTTCATATACAAGTGTAAATAAAATAACAGCCATTGAAGTAAAGGCCATGAACACAAAAATTTTTTGCCACGTGAATACTTCTTTGGAAATGCGAAACCATATCATCGTGAGCATGCCGCCTGTACAGGCAGCATATAATGAGGACAGCAGGGAGATCGATGCAACTTTTATAAAGACATTTCCGTTCACCCTGAACTGTGGTCTTATTTTTACATGTATCCGGTTGCAACCTGCCCAAATACTGAATGATACAAAAATGAAATAAAGATTAGCTGCTATTACTTGCGCCGAATTATAATAATCATAATGAATAATACCCGATACAAACGGAATAAGTATCCCGAGCAAAGGGATAAAAAACAGTCTGAAGTGTTGGTCTTTTATCATGTTGGCAGTGGTTAATGATCTCCTGAAAATCTTCGAAAGTTAAAACGCAATTTTCGTACAACGTATTATATTATCAAATCTATCTTTACATCATGTTAACTAATAGCAAATTATTTTTCATGGATATATATTGTTACGAATGGTAACTGTACTGTCATAAAAAAGTCACTCTGTAATCAAAAAAATTTTCACTTTACAGCTATGAATCTTCAATTGATATAAACGCTGCTCCGCTCATCACATTTCATGCTTCAGTAAAAGTTTATGTATTCCGTTCATATAAAAACCGAAGAGTACTTCTGTGTTCATTCAGGCAATTATTGCCCTTTTTTCATGCAGGCATATAAAAACCGCTAAAAAAATATTTCATACTTAAACTTTCATGCCCCGGTAAAAATTTTCACTGCTTTTTTTTTATGCTTTGGTGCTGATAATTCACGACTCAGCAACAAACACCGGTTAGTATGAAGCGTTCCGTACGAAATTGCTGCCTTTTCGGAATAGTTCACTTTATAAATTTTATAACATGAAAAAATTATTACTTGTTTTATTTTTCTTCATGCAGGCTGCACTGCTTGTGGCGCAAAACAAAACCATCACCGGCAGGGTAACTGATGATAATGGTAAACCGATAGCGGAGGTTACAGTAACCGTTAAAGAAACTTTAGAAGCTGTAACTACAAATGAAGCCGGTGTTTTTTCAATTGCCGTTAGCGGCAATGCACGAACACTTATTTTTTCTTACATAGGAAAAGCTTCCGAAGAGGTTTCAATCGGTAATCGCACTGCTATTAATACCGTATTAAAGTCAGAAGAAAAAGCGCTGGCGGAAGTAGTAGTGGTTGGCTACGGATCGCAAAGCAAAAAGAGAATTACCGGCGCCGTAGCAAAAATTGGCGGAGAAGAATTTGAAAACAAACCGTTTACTTCCGTTGATCAAATGTTGCAGGGTAAAGTACCCGGATTATTTTCTACCGCTTCTTCCGGTCAGCCGGGTTCTGCACAAAATGTGCTTATTCGCGGAGTAGGATCTATTACCGCAGGCTCCGCACCTTTATATGTTGTAGACGGTATACCGATTAATACAGGTGACTTTTCCCGTCTTGCACCTGCAGGTTCTACCAATACACTGGCAGGTATTAATCCTAATGATATTGAAAGTGTATCGGTGTTAAAAGATGCAGCTTCTGCTTCTATTTACGGATCAAGAGCGGCCAACGGTGTTATTGTTATTACCACCAAAAAAGGTAAAGCCGGTAAATCCAAAATTCGTGTCGATTCGGAATTGGGTTTTGGAAGCGTTGCTTTCTTAAGCGATGAAATAAAACCGCTGAACCGGCAGGAATATTTTGATTTGACCCGTGAAGGATTGGTAAATGCCGGCGCCACACAATCGCAGATTGATGCGACGCTCAATAGTTTGGGATTTAATAATACAGCTAATGAAGACTGGCTTGATAATGTAACAAGGCAGGGAACTACACAAAACATAAATGTTTCTTTTTCCGGCGGCGATGCCAAAACAACGTTTTATACTTCGGGCGGTTATTTTAATCAAAAGGCGGTCATTATCGGTTCGGATTTTAAACGTTACTCGGGTAATATAAATATTAAACACAAAGCGAATGATAAACTTTCATTGGGTGTAAACCTGAACGGTTCTTTCAGTAAGCAGTTGTCTCCGTTTAATGCAGGTGCTTTTCGTAATCCTGTATTATCAGGTTTCTTCCTTCGCCCTTCTCAAAATGCGTACAATACGGATGGCACTGCGAATAACAGCCCGGCTACTTTTAACCAGGTTTATAATCCTATAGGAATACTGGAAGTGGACAGGGAAGCATTGAATACAGTAAAGACAGTATCTTCTTTTACAGGAGAATATAATTTGCTGCGTAATCTGAAATTTACTTCTAAGTTCGGAGTAGATTACCTGTTGATTGAAGAAGATACTTATCGTAATCCCTTCTTTGGCGATGCAAGAACATTGGGCGGGCAGGTTTCTAATTTTTCTACAAGAGTAAGTAACTGGATTTGGACCAACACAATGGATTATCATCATGATTTATTAAATAAAGATATTGGTATAGATGTAAAAGTTGGATATGAAGCGCAGAAAACTAAGCAATATAATATAAGTGCACGCGGTAACGGTTTGCCGCAAACCACTGCCTTACCGTTACCGGCGCCTGCTACACCTACAATAGCTACCGCTACAAGGAGCGATTTTTCTTTTGAATCTGTATTCTCCGTATTACAGTTAAACTATAAAAGTAAATATTCACTTTCGGGAAGTATTCGTCGCGACGGTTCTTCAAGATTCGGCAGCAACAACCGATACGGTACTTTCTGGTCTGTTGGCGGAGCCTGGAATCTTGAGCAGGAAGATTTCATGAAAAATATCGGTTTTGTAAATGCATTGAAATTAAGAGCATCTTATGGTGTAAATGGTAATGCCTCGATCGGTAACTATGACTGGAGAGGCACCTATTCATTTGCCAGCAATTATAATTTACAATCGGGCAGCGGCCCAACTATTGACGGAACAACGCTGTTGCCCATACCCGGTAATACAGATTTAACCTGGGAGTTAAATAAACCTTTTGATGTTGGTATTGATGCATCGTTTTTAAAAAACAGGCTGAGCCTTACAGCGGATTATTATGTGCGTACTACAAGTGATCTGTTATTGGATGATCCGCTTTCCGGAACGTCGGGCTATGTAAGCAGGCGTGCCAATATCGGTGAAATGGAAAACAGTGGATGGGAATTTTCAATCAACGGCAGCCCGGTTAAAACTAAAGAGTTTCAATGGGATATGGCTTTCAATATTACATTCAATCGTAATAAAGTAACCAAGCTGCGCAACAACCAGGATATTTTAGCCTTACCTTTTATACGCCGTGTTGGTGAAGATGTTCAGTCAATTTTTACAAGACTTTGGGCAGGTGTTGATCCGGCAAACGGTAACCCGCTGTGGTATGTAGACGGAACAAAGTCTGCAACTACATCTGTATTGGGTAATGTACAAAGAGCTATTATAGGTTCTGCCGCACCAAAAGGTTTCGGAAGTTTTAATAATACATTTTCGTATAAAGGATTTTCATTGGATGCACAGTTCAATTATGTATACGGCAACCTGCTGAATGATAACTGGGCGTTTATTATGCGCAGCGACGGCGCTTTCCCGCAGTTGAATAAAATCAGAAAACAATTGGCTCGTTGGCAAAAACCGGGTGATGTGGCGGAGAACCCGAAATATGTTTATAACAATGCCAATAACTCTAATGCGGTGTCATCAAGAGATTTTTATAAAGGAGATTATATCCGCTTACGTGATCTGACGTTGTCATACCAAGTTCCGAAGGCATTATTAACTAAACTAAAAATGGATAATGCCACATTTTATGTACGGGGTACAAACCTGTGGACAAAGGCATTTGATAAGGAGTTGACATTTGACCCCGAACAACCCGCTAATAACGGTACCAATAACTTGGGTGTATTGATTCAACGAACTATTTCAATAGGTGTTACCCTCGGATTATAATTATTTTAAACCATAAAAGATTTAACAATGAGAATAAAATTAATACTACTTGCCGGAAGTCTATCCCTGTTGATGCTTTCCTGCAAAAAAGAATTTCTTAACCAGGAACCGTACGATCAGATTCCGCTGGATGCTATTATTACCAATGAAAATGATATGCAGGCGGCTGTAAACGGTACGTATGCTCAGTTGCGTGATGTTGATTTGTTCGGAAGAACATTACCGCTGATCGGCGATCTGCTGTCAGACAATGTTTTTATATCTACCACCAATTCGAACCGGTACATAGCTGAGTTTACATACGCTTATATTAATACACACGGTAATGCACTCAATACCTGGAACGATGCGTATAACGCTATCTTGAGAGCTAACAATGTGATTAATTCCACGCTGCCGGTTACGGCGGTTTCAAGTCAATTGAGAGGAGAGGCGTTAACCCTGAGAGCACTCATGTATTTTTCATTGGTTAAGTTATATGCAAAACCTTTTACCGCCGATCCAAATGCAGAAGGTGTGCCCCTTGTATTGCAGTTCGATCCTACGATTAAACCCGCAAGAGCCAAAGTAAGCGAAGTGTATACACAAATTGAAAAAGATTTGAATGATGCATTCGGACTGATGACTAATACTGCGAAGAATTCTTCGCTTATCTCAAAATTTGTAGCCAAGGCGTTGTTGTCAAGAGTGTATCTCTATAAAGGAGATTGGAATAATGCTAAAACGGCGGCGCTTGATGTAGTAAACAACGGTGGTTATTCATTGGTCAGCGATGCGAATTTCACCAACTACTGGAAAAGCCCTTCTCCTGTTGCCAATAAGGTTGAAACTATTTTTGAAATCAGTGCCGATGGTATTAATAACAACGGTACCAATGCATTGGCTTATTTCTACGATCCGGCCGGTTATGGTGATGCCATTTGTGCGGATGATTTGTATAACAAATACACGGCAACAGATATAAGACGCAGTTTGCTTGTTAACGGCGTACGGGCAAGTCAGAATGTGCGTATTGTAAATAAATATTCCAATACAAGTAATAATGCAGAAAAAGATGATACCAAGATCATTCGCTACGCCGAAGTGTTATTGGCGTTGGCCGAAGCCTGCGCCAGAACTTCGGATGAAACAAATGCACTGGCAAGATTGAACCAGGTAGCGAAGCAACGTGATCCGTCCTTTGCAGGTTATTCTTCTACAGGCACGGATCTTATAGAAGATATAATAAATGAAAGAAGAAAAGAGTTGGCATTTGAAGGGGATCGGTTTTGGGATTTAAATCGTCTTAACCGTGATGTAACAAGAATAAATACTAATAACAACTATCCTTCCAATGCACCGTTGGTTTTGGCGGCCGGCAGTGCAAAAAGAATTTGGCCCATTCCGCAAAACGAAAGAGATGCCAATCCGAATATTTCTCAAAACACCGGCTATTAAAAAAGCAGTGTGAGTGTGTGTGATATGGATAAGAAAAGCGGCACATGGTTGCTGCTTTTCCTGTTCTTTTAATAAAATAATTGAGCTCGGGCTATTCATGTTTCAGTTTGCTTTCAATAAATTAATTCAGCACTCCTTTTTCATGCTTTAGTTTAAGTAAATCATGTTTCATATTTATACAATCGTTTCATTGAAGCATACCGTCGTTTAATTGTGTCATAATTTTTAAGTCAAAACTTTGTTTATGAAAAAAATTGCTCTTTTAGCTGCAATCAGTATCGTATTGCTGTCGCCGGTATATGCACAGCAAACTATCAGCGGCCGCGTTACAGATGCCAGGGACGGAACTTCAATGTCCGGGGTAAGTGTTAATATAAAAAATTCTAAAACCGGTACAGTGTCCGATCAGGACGGAAGATTTACTATTAGCACATCACCGGGATCCATAATTGTTTTCTCCTACGTGGGTTTTGTTGATAAAGAAGTTAGAGCAGGCGACGGCGTCGCAAACGTTTCAATGGAATTTGCGCAGCGTAACCTGGATGAGGTGGTGATTACCGGTTATTCTGTACAAACAAAACGCCAGGCTACTGCTTCGGTAGGAAAACTGGCAGGCGGAGAAGTAAAACTTCAGCCCATTGCTTCCTTCGATCAATTACTGCAAGGCAAAGTTGCCGGATTGTTGATACAATCGCAGAGCGGTCAGCCGGGTTCTGCTGCTTCTAATATTACTATTCGCGGTAAAGGATCTGTGCTGGCTTCTACCCAACCCTTATTTATTGTAGATGGTGTGCAGGTAACGGATGGTGATTTTCAAAGTATTAATCCGGCCGATATTGAAACCTACACGGTTTTAAAAGATGCGGTAGCCACCTCTCAATACGGATCAAGAGGCGCTAATGGTGTTATTGTGTTAACCACGCGTCGCGGCAGTAATACAAAAACAAGAATCACTTATGATTATCAATACGGCGTTGGTCGTTTGCCCGAAAATAAACTGAAGTTGATGAACTCCGCGGAGAAGATAAATTTTGAATTGAATTATGATCACCCTTACGGGCAGAACTTTTTCGGATGGACGCAGGCGGAATCTGACAGTCTTGCCAAGGTGAATGCCAACTGGGAAGATATAATGTTTCGCAAAGCAAGAACACAACAACATGTTATCTCTGCCTCCGGGGGTAATGACAAAACAAAATTTTTTATATCCGGTTCCGTTTTTGATCAGCAAGGCAGTGTTATAGCAACCGGCTTAAAAAGATATTCCGGGAGATTAAATATAGATCATACGGTGAATGATTTTAAAATAGGACTGAGTACTTTTGTCGGCAGTTCTATATTTACCAACACATTTGAAAATGATGCGTTCATCGGTTCGCCGCTAAATGCTATTCGTTGGGCCAATCCGTATGTAACTGCTTATAATGCGGATGGATCATATAATGGTTTGGATCTTTTATTGCAGGGCCAGCCCAATGCATTGCAGGAATTATTAGAAAGCCCGGCTCGCAATAACCAGTTAAAGGGTATCGCAGCAGCAAGTCTTGAATATAAGTTTCCTTTTTTGAAAGGCCTGTCTGCAAGAACTAATTGGGGTGTTGATTACACAAGCGATGACAATGAACAGTATATATCAAAAGACACTTACTTGGGCAGCCAGCAAACCGGCACGCAGGGAGCTTTTACCCGCGGAAGTACCAGGAGAGTGAGATATACAGGAACAACTTCTGTTTCTTATGCCCGACAGGCAGGCGATCATAATTACAGGGTTTCAGCATATAATGAATATGTAGACAGGAGAACAACTACGTTTGGTTACACCGGTTATGGTCTGCTGGGTTTGTTTCGTAACGGAGCGGATGTTACACCCGGCACGCCATCCAATGGCTTTATTCCGGGTATTGCAGATGGCCGCACTGAACAGTCACTTTTTTCCTGGTTTGCAATCGGCGACTACTCATATAAAAACAAATATTTTCTTAACGCAAGCGTACGCAGAGACGGTTCATCAAGATTGGCCGAGGGCAGCAAGTGGGTAAACTATAGCGGTATTGGTGCGGGATGGATGATAAGCGCTGAAGATTTTATGAAAAATTCAAAATGGATCAGCCAATTGAAACTGAAAGCAAGCTATGGTTCGGCGGGTAACGAAAATGTAGGAGGATCGTATGAAGCAAGAGAATTGTTTGGCAGTACTACGTATAACGGAAGAGGCGGCTTGGTACTCGCCAATCTTGAAAAACCCAACCTGAGCTGGGAAGTAAGAAAAACCGCCAACATCGGTATCGACTACGGATTTTTTAAAGACAGGATCAGCGGCTCTGTTGATGTATACAATGCCGTGACCAACGGGTTGTACCTTAATCGCCAACTGTCCGGTACTAATGGTGTAAATTCTATTCTTACCAACTTGGGAAAAATAAGAAACAAGGGTATTGAATTTTCAATAAACGCCGATGTTATAAAAACAAGAAATTTTAACTGGCAAATAAGTTACAATCATACGTACAATCTGTCCGAAGTTGTAGAGCTGGACGGTACAAATGAAAATATAAGTGCATTGTCAATAAACAGGGTGGGAGAAAAGCTGAATTCTATTTTTGTTGTTAAGTATGCAGGTGTTGATCCTGCTACCGGTGATGCATTGTATTTTAAACCTGACGGAAAAACCACTACGAATATTTATGACCCCAATGATAAAGTGATTGTCGGGGTATTTGATCCGCCGCATTTTGGCGGCCTGACCAATACGGTAAATTATAAGGGAATTGAATTAAGTGCGCAGTTCGTTTACATGTTTGGTCATAAGATATATAATAATGACCGTACCAATGTAGAAAATCCTGCTTACGCGGTTTCTAATCTTAATATAGATATGCTGAGGGAATGGCAGAAGCCCGGTGATATTACCGATATCCCGAGCCCTTTTGCCGACTTCCAAACTGCGACTACACGCTTTGTTGAGGATGGTAAGTTTTTGCGGTTGAGAAATGTAATGCTTAGCTATACATTACCCCGAATGATTTTAGACAAGGCAAAGATTAATTCACTGCGTGTGTTTGTACAGGGACAGAATTTATATACAGCATTTAAATTTAAAGGATATGATCCTGAAGTGGCCACCGGTTCACTGCTCGGTTCACAGTACCCGCAACTGAAAACCGTCACGGTTGGTATCAGTGTTGGGTTTTAATTAAATAATTTTTTTATTGATTACGTTAAAATTGATACAATGAAAAAAACAGTAATAAAATATCTAATGGTTGTTTACCTGTTAATGACCTGCATGACATCCTGCAAAAAAGCCATCGAACAGGATCCAACGCATAATACAGACGGCAGTACTTTTTTTACAAAAATTGACGATTATGAACTTGCGCTGAACGCTGCTTATGCAAGACTCTTGCAAAGCAGTTATTACGGAGGCCCTACCGGCGGCGATAATACAGGTGCAAATACATTTGCTACGTTGCCGGATGTAATGAGTGATAATACATTTGAGAGTGCTGAATCGCTGGCCAATTACCAGAGTTTCTCCCGCTGGAACTATACGGCGGATGATCCGGTAGTAGAAGACATTTGGTTGGATGCATACAGGGTAGTGCAGCAGTGCAATATTACGTTGCGCGGTATTGATAATTTTATATCCACAGATGAAGGTACGGTTAACAGGCTAAAAGCTCAAGCCATAGCGTTAAGAGCATTGGCGCATTTTGATCTGCTTCGTTGTTTTGGTGAACGGTTTGACAGAAACTCAACTGCATTAGGAATAGCATATGTCGATAAATTTGATATTGAGCAAAAACCTGCCCGCCTTTCGGTAAAAGACAGCTACGACAGGATAGAAACCGATTTGAAATTGGCAAAAAACCTTTTTCAGAATATGGATGAACCGATTCAAGGTTCAGGAACCGGCGGCAATGAAAGATCATACATTGACGACTTAGTGGCGAATGCCGTGCTGGCACGAATGTACCTGTATGCAAATTCTTTGGACAGTGCTGTAAAATATTCAACGCTGTGTATAAATGCCCGACCGCTAACAAGTCGTACCAATTTCCCTAATCTTTGGATGGATGCTTCTACTTCAGAAGTAATATGGTCTGTAAAATTTGAATCACTAAACAGTGACTTGGGAGGAAATGCTTTTTATTCTGTGGGTAACCGGGCGTCATTTAGACCCACTATCAATCTTTTAGCTTTATATGACCAGGCGAATGATATACGTTTCACAAGCTATTTCCGCAATTTATTGAGAGGTGCGGCAAGGAATACAACACCGGCCCGGGTAGTGTTAATTAAATATGATGCCAAGCAGGCTAATCTTTCCAAACCTGACGGTATTGTAAATTTTAAAGCATTCAGAGCAGGAGAAATGTACCTGGTAAGAGCCGAGGCCAATGCCCGTTTGGGTGGTGCAAATGAAGCATCGGGTTTGAATGATTTAAATACATTGCGAGCCGCCCGCATTTCGGGATATACCAATGAGGTATTGGCGGGTACTGCATTATTACAAGCTATTGCTGATGAAAGAAGAAAAGAGCTGATAGGAGAAGGGCATCGTTTTTTTGATTTAAAAAGAACTACGCGTACTATAAACAGGACTACCAATTGTGCAAATTTTTGTACCCTTTCACCAACTGCAAGAGAATGGGCTATGCCTGTTCCGCAAAGTGAAATGCTGGCTAACCCGGCTATGATACAAAACACCGGCTATTGACGCGGTTGTTATTAAATCATGCATTATTAAATAAAAGGAACCATTAATCTTTCATACACAACTACTGCCGCCTGTACGGGTGGCAGTTTTTTTGCAACTACATAAGCGGTTAAAAGCGATGATGAAACAAACTGCTGTTGATTTCAGTTATATAGTTTCATGCTTTAGTATACTTAACCCGGATACTGTAACAAACCCGGATAACTTTACATAGTACGAAAGAAATAAATAATAAACTACTTATAAAAGAAAAATCCGGGATTGGTTCCCGGAAATTTCAATACAGTTTTCTCATGTGAACGGTCCAAAAAGACCAAGCAGGGGGTTGTCTAGCCATCCTGCTTTTTTTTTACTAAATTAAGCGGTTCATCTAAAATTTACAAAACTTTTTTTACACAAGTAGTTTATGCCCACCATTTCTTATTGGCCGGGTTTATTTTAAAATATTTCAGTACCCGGCCGATGTTTTTAAACAGTGCGTTTACTGCAAGCATCATAAAAATAATAATGGCCAATCCCGTTTCCTGCCGCATATTTTTGAGTTCAAATACTTCAAGCAGAATAAGCCCGTGTACAAAACAAATTACTTTAGTAGCCATACCGTGGCTAATACCCGCATTGGTCAATAAATGATGAATATGTGTTCTGTCTGCTTCAAAAGGCGATTTACCTCTCCATATACGCAAAGCAAAAACACGCAGCGTATCAAACACCGGAATCAATACAATGCCCAATACAAATACCGGCGCATGCGGTATAACGGGGTTCGAAATACCGGTATTCACCTGCATTAATCTTACACACAAAACGGATATGACAAAACCTAACACTAAAGAACCGGTATCACCCATAAAAATTCGGGCGGGGTTTAAATTAAAATACAAAAAAGCAAGGATACCGCCGGCAAGTGCAAAAGCAATTAAAGCAATATTGCTTTCGCCGCTCAAGGTTAAAAATAAACCGAGTGTAATTAAGCTCATAAAACTTAAGCCACCGGCTAAACCGTCTATGCCATCTATTAAATTAAGCGCATTGGTAATACCTACTATAGCAAGTACGGTAAAAGTATATTGCGCCGTTAACGGTAATTCGTGTATGCCGAATAATCCGTTGAAACTTGTTATACGAATACCTGCAATGGCAATTAAAGAAGCCAGCGCTATTTCAATCATAAATTTATAACGGGCGGGCAAATCCTTTAAATCATCCATAATACCCATACCGAAAAGAATAATGATAGAAAAGAAAAAGCAAATGGTAGAAACTTCCCCGGTGAATGTAAACCACAACAACACGGATGCCAGCATGCCGGCAAAAATAGCGATGCCTCCCAAAGTAGGTGTAGGGTTTACATGCTCTTTACGGGCATTGGGTACGTCGTACAGTTTGTAGCGGTTAATAAGATTGATGATGGGCGGAATGGTTATCAGCGTTACGGCGAATGCGGAAACAAAACATAATAAAGCAAACTTGTAATCACGGAAAAACAGATCAATCTGCAAAAGATGAAATGACTGGTGGTTCATTTCCAAATGGTTTTTGTAGGTGGATAATTGGATTCTCTTAAACGGTCTAAAAGTAATACGGAGAATTCAAACAATCAAGCATCTTTTTATTGTATGCCGTGCAAAAGTATTTTTACATAACAAATCGCCTTCTTTTTATTCAATTTGAACAACTTATAATGATATTTGTCTTTTAAGGATATTAAATAAAACGGGAAAATACTATTGACTGACTTAGTGAAAATACTATTCTGGTTCAGCCTTGCTGTCTTGTTCTATTGCTATGCAGGCTATGGTATTTTATTGCTTTTAATAAATAATATTAAAAGAGTGTTTACAAAAAACGACGCTGCAGTTGCGCAGGCGCAAAATTTACCCGCAGTTACATTGGTAATTGCTGCTTTTAATGAAGAAAAGATTTTGTTGCAAAAAATTCAGAACAGTCTTTTGCAGGATTATCCGCCCCGGCTTCTTGCAGTTATTATAAATACCGACGGGTCTGCTGACGGATCGGGAAGTATAATAAAGCAATATCCTGAAATTATACACCTGCATAATGAAGAACGAAAAGGTAAAGCCGCAGCGGTGAAAAGAGCGATGCAGTTTGTAAAAACACCGTATGTTATTTTCAGCGACGCCAATACGATGCTGAATGCTCAATGTATTAAAAAAATTACTCGGCATTTTTCCGATCCGAAAGTTGGAGGAGTGGCAGGCGAAAAAAAGATTACTGCGGATAACAATGCTTCCGCGGTAGGCAATGCAGAAGGCCTGTATTGGAATTACGAATCATTCATGAAAAAATTAGATGCGGGTTTTTATACCGTGGTGGGTGCTGCCGGGGAGTTATTCGCTATTCGTACCGAATTATTTACCGATTTTCCTGATAATATTATTTTGGATGATTTTATTATCTCCATGCAGATTTGTATGAAGGGATTCGTTATACAATACGAACCCGAAGCCTTTGCTGCTGAAACACCTTCCGCCTCATTGGCCGATGAAGAAAAAAGAAAAGTCAGGATTTCCGCCGGGGCGTACCAATCCATTGGGTATTTAAAGAATTGTCTTAATTTTTTTAAATATCCGCTGTTGAGTTTCCAGTATTTCTCCAGGCGTTTACTCAGGTGGACAATATGCCCGGCGGCCATCATCTTGGTTTTAATAACCAATATTATTTTAGTTGCCGAAGGACAGGCTGACTTTTACGGCTACAGTTTATTTCTGCAAATTTGCTTTTATGCCGCAGCTGCAACAGGATGGTTTTTTATGAGTAAGCAAAAAAAAGCGGTATTGGTAAATATTCCTTTTTATTTTTTATTTATGAATTATTGCCTGGTAAAAGGATTTTTTCGCTTTGTTTCGGGTAAACAAAGCGTACGCTGGGAAAAATCGGCGAGACAAACTATTTAATACGACTGTGTTGCTGCAATTCATAAATTAGTATCTTAAAAAGTAAAATTATTTCCACAACAGCCAACATATTAAACAACCCCATCGAGTATTTAAAAGGGGTGGGCCCGCAACGCGGCGAATTGCTTAAAAAGGAAGCGGGCATTTATACTTTTAAAGATTTGCTCGAGTATTTTCCGTTCAGGCATATAGACCGGACAAAGATTAATCTTATCGCTGATCTTAATTCGCAAACCGAATATGTACAGTTGACGGGTACGTTACTTTCTTTCGAAATCATTGGCGAAAAAAAAGGCCGGAGATTAGTTGCTCATTTCAAAGATAAAACGGGTATTATAGAATTGGTTTGGTTTGAAGGCATTACATGGATTCAAAAATATTTACAGGAAGGGCAGGCTTATTTATTATATGGTAAGCTAAGTTTTTTTTCAGGCAAGCCGCAGTTGGTGCATCCCGAAATGGAACTGCTGACCAATGAAACATTACAGGGCCGCAATTTCCTGGAGCCGGTATATGCCACTACCGAAAAATTGAAAGCAAGAGGGTTGGGCGCAAGACAAATTGGTAACCTGACAAAACAGTTACTGCAGCAATTGCGTGAGAAAGATATTCCCGAAAACTTACCCGATACATTATTGCTGCAATTGAAATTCGAAAAAAGATTTACAGCTTTTCAGCATATTCATTTTCCGCCTTCGGCAAATGATTATGAAATCGCGGTTCGTCGGTTGAAGTTCGAAGAATTCTTTTGGGCGCAACTTCGCTTCGGCATGCGACGTTCGCAACGCCACCGATTTTCGAAAGGAGTAGTGTTTGATAAAGTAGGTGAGTTATTTAATACGTTTTATAAAAATCATTTGCCCTTTGAACTGACCAATGCACAAAAAAGAGTAATTAAAGAAATAAGAAACGATTTTGGCAGCGGCAAACAAATGAACCGCCTGTTGCAGGGCGATGTGGGCAGCGGTAAAACAATCGTCGCTTTATTGTGTATGCTGTTGGCTATCGACAATGGTTACCAGGCCTGCTTAATGGCGCCCACGGAAATTTTGGCTAAGCAGCATTTTGACGGCATAACAAGTTTATTGATGGACTTACCCGTGCAAACGGCATTGCTGACGGGCTCTTCGAAAGCGGCAGCACGAAGAAAGATAGCGAAAGGCTTACTTGACAATGAAATAAAAATTTTAATAGGTACGCATGCAATAATTGAAGAAGCAGTTCAGTTTCATAAGTTGGGATTCGCAATTGTAGATGAGCAGCATCGGTTTGGTGTGGCACAAAGGGCAAAGCTTTGGGAAAAAAGTGATACCGCACCCCACATTTTGGTGATGACGGCCACTCCCATACCGCGTACCTTAGCTATGACAGCCTACGGCGATTTGGATTACAGTATTATGAACGAAATGCCTCCCGGGCGTCTGCCCATTACCACCGTGCACAGGTATGATAATAAACGCAGCGAGGTAATGAGTTTTATAAAAAATGAAATTGCGAAGGGAAGGCAGGTGTATATTATTTTTCCGCTGATTGAAGAGAGCAGTAAATTAGATTATGAAGATTTGATGAAAGGATATGAAAATGTTAAAGCTTACTTTCCCGAGCCGAAATATTGGATAAGTATGGTACATGGCCGACAACCTGCTGCGCAAAAAGAAACGAATATGCAACGCTTTGTTGCAGGTGATACTCAGATAATGGTCTCAACAACCGTTATAGAAGTAGGCGTGAACGTACCCAATGCATCGGTAATGGTTATTGAAAGCAGCGAGAGATTCGGTTTGTCACAATTGCATCAATTGCGTGGCCGGGTAGGCCGCGGTGCGGAAAAAAGTTATTGTATATTATTAACCGGCAGCAAACTGAGCAATGATGCACGGGAAAGAATTAAAATAATGACGGGTACCAACGACGGATTTGCGATTGCGGAGAAAGATCTGGAATTACGAGGCCCCGGTGAAATAGAAGGAATAAAACAAAGCGGTGTATTAAACTTTAAGCTGGCAAGTATAGTCAATGACAGGAAAGTTTTGGAAGCAGCCGCGGCCATAGCGAATAAAATATTGGATGATGATCCTGATATCAGTTCGGCCGAAAATTTGCGGATAAAGAATCATTTGCTGCTGGAAAAAGGAAAAACCGGCTGGAGTAAAATTTCGTAAGTAAAAGGAACACTACACATGTCATTTTTAAGTAAAACACTTTGATAATTGAATTCTTAACATATGTTTTCAAAACTTTTGTCGTTTTTTTTGGTTAATTTGAAAACAAATAAAAAGTACTGTTTGAAAATTCATCCTTATATACTCATAGCATTCTTCTCCTTACCCTATATAGCCGTTAAAGCGCAGTATAGCAATATTGAATTTATTGAAAACAAAGGACAGTGGGATCCCAAAGTAAAATTCCAGGGAGAAGCCGGCGCCGGTTCTTTTTTTATACGCTCATCAGGCTTTACCGTGTTGCAGCATAATGAAAGCGATATGACGGTAATCAGGGAGCAGATACATAATAAAGGAAAAGCAGGCGGACCGAATGAAAAATTAATATTGCGCTCTCATGCTTATAATGTTGATTTTATCGGCGCTTCTTCAAACGTGCAGGTAATCCCCGATAAACCCGTTACTACTTATAATAATTATTTTATCGGCAATGACCCTTCCAAATGGGCGGCAGGTTGTAAAATTTACCAGGCTGTTACGATAAAAAATGTTTACCCTGATATTGATGTAAGATATTATACCGGTGACGGTAATATTAAATATGATATCATTGCCAAACCCGGATCCGATTTAAGTAAAATTGCTTTGCGGTATGCCGGCGCCGATAATATTGAAGTAAAAAATAAAGAACTGCGTGTTACAACTTCTACCGCAACTGTGAGAGAATTAGCTCCCTACACATATCAATTTGACGGTAAAGAAAAAAGAGAACTCCCTTGTAAGTATGTTGTAAAAGACGGCGTGGTAAGGTTTGATGTTAAAGGATATGATCGTAAAGCGACTGTGATTATAGACCCGAGCATTGTGTTCTCAGCATTGTCGGGCAGCAGAGCAGATAACTGGGGCTTTACTGCTACATACGGCCCCGACGGAAGTTTTTATGGAGGCGGTATTGTTTTCGGTACAGGGTTTCCGGTAACGGCAGGGGCTTTTCAAACTGTATTTGGCGGCGGCTTTTCCGATGGAGCCGGTGGTCATGATATTGGTATAATAAAACTTCCGCCAAACGGGGGTACACGTATTTATGCTACATATATTGGCGGCTCGGGCAATGAACAGCCGCATAGTTTAATAGTTGATCCGCAGGGTAATTTAATTTTAGCGGGACGTACTAATTCGCCGGGTAATTATCCTTTATTTCCTGCCGGCAACAGTAACTTAAACGGTACTTCTACCGGTTATGATATTATAGTAACAAAATTAAATGCAGCAGGTAATGGTCTGATTGGTTCAAAAAGAATAGGCGGCACCGGTGATGATGGCGTGAATATTAATGCAACACGGAACGGCACGGCCTCGCTGCAGCGCAATTACGGCGATGACGGACGAAGCGAGGTAATAATAGATGGTGCCGGTAATATTTATGTTGCATCTGCTACGCAATCTGCTAATTTTCCGACAATAGGCGGTTTTCAAACTGTAAAAGGTGGTGACATAGCTAATCCGAGTGCAGGACTTCAGGATGGAGTAGTTTTAAAATTAAATTCAAATCTTACCAATCTTTTATTCAGTTCTTATCTTGGTGGCTCGGGAGATGATGCGGCTTATGTTTTATCATTAGCACCTTCAGGAAATATCTTGGTAGCAGGCGGTACGGCCAGCAACAACTTTCCCGGTAATAAGGCCGGCACAATCGGCCCAACCTTTTTTGGTGGCGGCATTGATGGTTTTGTAGCGGAGATAAGTAATAACGGCGCTTCTTTAATACGATCCACATATATTGGTACCGGCGACGGCATCGACCAGGTATATGGTATACAGTTTGACAACAAGGGATTTCCTTATGTCATGGGGCAGACTACCGGTACTTGGGTAAATGTAAATGCTGCTTACTTTGACACAGACGGCAAACAATTTATCGCCAAGTTACAACCTGATCTTTCGGCTTATGTTTATTCAACAGCTTTTGGCGCACCCGGAAGCACAAGGCCTAATATATCCCCTACAGCTTTTTTGGTGGATAGATGTGAGAATGTATATGTCTCAGGCTGGGGCGGTTTTTTTGGTAATAGTAATAATTATGGCTCCGATGGTACACTGGGCTTGCCTACTACACCTGATGCATTTCAGAGTACTACGGACGGGAAAGACTTTTATTTTTTTGTACTGCGAAAAAATGCCACCGCACGACTCTTCGGAAGTTTTTTTGGCGAAAGAAATACGCAGGGTGGCGGGTGCGACCATGTGGACGGCGGTACCAGTCGCTTTGATGCCAATGGTGTAATATATCAAGCTATCTGCGGTAATTGCCGGTCATTGGACAGAGTTAACTATCCAACTACCGACGGAAGCCAAAACGGATCTTCAACGGGTTGTAACTTAGGCATGTTGAAAGTTGCTTTTAACCTGGCAGGTGTTGGCGTCAACATACAATCAGCTATTGACGGCGTGCCTGCTGATACTGCCGGTTGTATACCGTTAACGGTTCAGTTTACCGATAGAATAAGACAGGCGACTGAATATATATGGAATTTTGGTGATAATGGTTTTGGACCTGTTTCACCTGCTGATCCTAATTATGAATTACTGAATGAGGGGCCTTTTTCAGCTACAGCTCCGGCCAATGGATATACAAGACCTCATACTTTTAATACGGTAGGTACATACAGGGTAAGGCTGATCGCCATCGATCCCAATTCTTGTAACGGAAGAGATACGGCTTATATAAATATTAAAGTAGGATCATTGGAAGTACAGCCCACATTCAACGCGGTAAAATTAGACCCCTGCGATTCGTTTAAATTCCGTTTTGATAATACAAGTTTTCAACCGCCTTCCAAGCCTTTTACGGCAACCTCTTTCACTTGGGATTTTGGCGATAAATCCCCTCGCATTACTACCGATGGCCGTTCTGTTTTTCATAATTTCCCCGGGCCCGGTACATACAAAGTTTCATTGGCTGTTACAGATACAAACTATTGTAATGCGCCCGATGCAGATACATTAGACCTTACAATAGCAGAATTGGTAGATGCCGGATTTACCGCGCCGGATACGGGTTGTATTTTGGATAGTACAGCATTTAAAAATAGCAGCACGCCCCTTGGCGGTACACAGTTCAATTGGGTATTTGGCGATGGAGCTACTTCTACTGAAACAAACCCGAAGCATGTATATACTGCGCCGGGTCTGTACCAGGTTACTTTATATGCTACTAATACTAATACATGTAATGTTATTGACAGCGCTAAGTTTACCATAAATATATACGGCATACCTACGGCGAACTTTAGTTTCTCACCGGTGGTTCCGGTGTTAAATACACCTACAGTGTTTACAAACCTTTCAAGCCCCGATGCCATTTTATTTAAATGGGATTTTGGCGAACCCGGTGATGATGATACATTAAGAACAACATCAAGGGCTAATATAAGTTACCAATACAATGCTCCGGGAACATTTAATGCTTGTCTCAGGGTATTTAATATTGCCGGTTGTTTTGATGATACTTGTCAATTAGTAACCGCATTGGTGGATGCACAATTAGATGTACCCAATGCCTTTACACCGCAACAGGGCGGTGTAAACAGTATGGTAATGCCCAGGGGTTTCGGTATCGCCAAACTCAGGTTTATTATTTACAACAGGTGGGGACAAAAAATATTTGAAACCAACCGAAGAAATACCGGATGGGACGGTAAATATAAAGGCGTACTGCAACCCATGGATGTATATGCCTATACTTTGGAAGTTGAGTTTTTTGACAAATCAAAAGCAACAAAGAAAGGCGATATAACGTTGATACGATAAAGATGTGTTGAGTGTGATTTTTAAATTTATACAGAAATAAAATAAATAACCGTGCGAAGCAAAATGAAGATGAGGAAAAATATAGTAATGTTATTACTGAGTACATTGTACTTCGGGTTACATTCTTATTCACAAGACCTTCATTTTTCGCAATTCATGAACTCGCCGCTTACTACCAACCCGGCCAATACCGGTTTTATACCCGACGGAGATTACCGATTAGGCATCAATTACCGAAATCAATGGAGCAGCATCATGGCCATTCCTTATAAAACCATGAGTGCTTTTGGCGATGCGCAAATTTTGAATAACGAACAAAATACAGGATGGGTAGGCATCGGCGGCGTTATTCTGAGAGATGTGGCGGGCAGCGGCAATCTTACTTCTACCAAAGTATACGGTTCGGTGGCTTATCATCAAATGATAAACGCCGGCAGTTTAATTAGCCTCGGATTTAATGCCGGGTGGGCCAATAAACAAATCAATGTTTCCAATTTAAAATTCCCCGATCAGTTTGACGGAAAGTTTTTTGATAATAAATTACCTACCTCCGTTGTATTAGACAGGAATAATATTAATTACCTGGATTTGCAAGTAGGTATGAACTATGCCTATTTTCCCGATAATAATTTATATATCAATGCGGGGTTTTCCGCCCAGCATGTAAACCGTGCAAGAGAATCTTTCTTTTCTCCGCAGGCGGGTATCAATAATCGTATAGCTGTGCGCTACACCGGTTTCTTAAACGGAAGTTTTAAGTTAAACGATCAATGGATTGTAAATCCCAATATTTATTATTCGCGGCAGGCTAAAGCATACGAAGTGGTGGGCGGTATGAATGCACATTACAATTTGAGCGGCGATGGCGAACAGCAATTAATTGCCGGCTTATACTATCGTCACAAGGACGCCGTTATTCCTATGATAGGCTTGGGCTATAAAGATTACGAGTTTACATTTACGTATGATGCCACTATTTCTTCACTAAGGAATTACAACGGTACCCGCGGAGCTTTCGAGTTTTCGCTGGTAAAGCATGGTTTATTTGATGTATATCGCGGTGACCGCCGTCAGAGTTTGTGCCCTTCTTTCAAAAATTGATTTCGTTAATCATTTTTATTTCATTTTTCCGTTTTAAAGTTTTGTACGATTTTTACAGCCTGTTTGCAAATGCTGAACAGTGTTACTGCAGTAAAAGTGTGCCCCGAACGGCGGGGTTAGAAACGATGCCTATGCCGGCGATAGCAGCAACGCAGCTTGTTAACAAAAAAAATATTACATCGGAGAAGCGAATTAAATAAATAAAAGAGTTACAAATGACTACCGCTTTAAAATCAAAAGCAACTCTAACGACTGAACATATTGACCGATTTAAAAATATTATTGGCAAACAATTTGTTTTTGCTGATGAGGAGTCGCTGGATATTTACAGCCATGATGAAACGGAGAACCTGCGCTACCTGCCCGATGTGGTATTGAAACCGCGTACCGCGGAAGAGATCAGCGCTATTATGAAAATTTGTAATGCGGCTAAAATTCCGGTTACACCGCGTGGCGCCGGTACAGGATTGAGCGGCGGCGCATTGCCTCAATTGGGTGGAGTAGTATTGAGTACGGAAAGAATGAATTCGATTGTGGCGATTGATGAGCGTAATTTACAAGTAACGACAGAACCGGGTGTTATTACCGAAGTATTGCAAAATGCGGTAAAAGAAAAGGGATTATTTTATCCGCCCGACCCCAGCAGCAGGGGCAGTTGTTTTATTGGCGGTAATATTGCCGAGAACAGCGGTGGTCCCAAGGCGGTAAAATATGGTGTGGTAAGAGATTATGTGTTGAACTTAGAAGTGGTGCTGCCCACGGGTGAAATAATATGGACAGGCGCTAATGTTTTAAAAAATTCTACCGGCTATAATCTTACGCAGTTAATTGTAGGAAGCGAGGGTACCTTGGGGATTGTCACAAAAATTGTATTGAAACTAATACCTTTTCCTAAATATGATTTGTTGATGTTGGTTCCGTTTACCAACCTGGAGCAGGCGGGAGAAGCAGTGAGTGCTATTTTTCGTGCAGGCTTTACGCCCAGCGCTATGGAACTGGTAGAAATAGATGCATTGAGAATTGTAAGTAATTTTTCTGACAGCAATACCATACCTGTTACTGAGGATACGGCCGCACATTTAATTATTGAAGTAGACGGGAATAATATGGATGTATTGATGCAGGAAATGGAAGCGATTGGCGAATTACTGACGCAATACAGTATTGGCGAAATTTATTTTGCCGATGATGCGCAGCAAAAAGCGGAATTATGGAAACTGCGTCGCAGGGTGGCCGAAGCGGTAAAGATTGACGGCTATACTATTGAAGAAGATACCGTAGTACCAAGGGCCGAACTACCCGCATTGATAAGAGGAGTAAAGCAATTAGGAATAGAATATGATTTTAAAGTGGCCTGTTATGGCCATGCGGGTGACGGTAATTTGCATATACGAATTAAGAAAGAAGGAACGCCCAATAGTTTTGGCGACCCCGAAATGACCAAATGCCTGCGGGCTTTATTTGAACTGGTGAAAAAATTGGGAGGCACCATCAGCGGGGAGCATGGTATAGGTCTTATTCAAAAAAGTTATATGGATATTATTTTTGATAAAAAACAATTGGATTTAATGCGGGAAATAAAAAAAGCATTTGACCCGAATAATATTCTTAACGCAGGGAAAATATTTGAACTAAAATAAACGATGACAACAGAAATTGACTCTTCAGGATTGGCGAAAACAATGCATAAGCGTATTGGAATTTTTTTTATAGCCATATTAAGCGGATTGATCATTTTTTCCATTGTTGCTTTTGGAATAAATTATACGCAGGGCAAATTGATGGACGATAAAGAAGTGGAAAACCTGGTTTTGGTTATTGCATCGCTTATGACTGTAGCCTGCTATGCTACCGCCGGCCGTTTGTATAAAAGAAAGCTGCAAACACCGCTTGAGCAAACTTTGCCGGTACCTAAGAAATTGGATTATTACCAAAATGCATTAATTATTTATCTTACTCTTTGTGATATAGCAGGTGTATTGGGTGTAATTGGTTTTATGCTTTCAGGAAATTATTTGTTTCTTGCCATAGTGGTCTTTATGATAATTGCTATCATTGCAAAAGCACCTTCAAAAAAGAGAATTATACACGATTTGAGATTGGATTGGCGAGAGCAAAAAGAACTTTAACAAGCTACTAAATTTAAATATATAATTTATGAAAAAAACCGCAGCAGTTTTATTAATGTCATTAGTTTTTGCAGCAAACCTAACAGCACAGGAAGAACCCGGCGAAGAAGAAAAAAGAGGATTTCAAAAAGAAAAATTATTTACGGGCGGAAGCGTATCACTGGCCTTTTTTAATAATACGTTTTTAATAGGCGGCAGCCCCGTGTTGGGTTACAGTCTTACCAAATGGGCCGATGCAGGTATAGTAGCTAATTATAATTATACTTCTTATCGTGATGTAAACGGTGTATTTAACGATAAGCTTCGGCAATCGGTGTATGGCGGCGGTGTATTTACCCGTTTGTACCCGGTACGTTTTCTTTTTGCACAGGCGCAGTTTGAGCATAATTTTATAAGACAAAAATATATACCGGCTAACGGCAATGCTCCTTCTGCGGCTACCACATCAGGTAACAGTATGCTGGTAGGAGGTGGATATACAACCAATCGTTTTCCTGACCAAGGCGGCGCTTTTTATTATGTAGCACTTTTGTTTGATGTATCGGGTAATAAAACTTCACCTTATACTGATGAGTTCGGAAGAATAATTCCGATATTAAGAGCAGGTTTGCAAATACCCTTGTTTCAGGGTCGCAATGGAGGACAATAAAAGATTGCTTTCAAAAAACCTAAAAGTCTTTTTAGCCGTGAAGCCGGCAGGACGATAAGTTTCAAATTCTTTCCGTCTTCTCGTCTTTATGGCTATTAAATTTAAGCCAAACTATATTTTTGAGATTTTGGTTCATTCCTCTATCGTAATTGAAGAAGTTTTACCAGCTCGCCCGGTTCATTAATAATATTAATACGGGTAGAAACGGGTTCGTATAAAAATTCATTTTTTTCAAGACTGTACATGTGTTCAATCAATGCATTGTAAAACCCGTTTGAGTTCAATAGATAAATCGTTTTATTGTGAATGGACAATTGGTTCCAGGTAAGCATTTCAAACAATTCATCCAACGTACCGAAGCCGCCCGGCAAAATAACGGCGATATCGCAGAGTTCATATAATTTCTTTTTTCGGGTATGCATATTGTCTACCACCAGCAGTTCGGTAATATTTTTATGCTGCGATTCCCATTCCAGCAATACTTCGGGAATTACACCAATTACATGGCCGCCGTTATTCATTACGCCATCGGCTATGGCGCCCATAATACCTTTGCGTCCGCCGCCGTAAATGAGTTTTATATTATTTGCAGCCAGTAGTTTCCCCAATTCCGCCGCATGTTGTACAAATACAGGATCGGTTCCGTTTTTAGAGCCGCAAAACACGGCGGCAGCACTAATTTTCATAAGTTTAACTGTTTGCGGGCAAAGGGAAAGTAAATTTCTTTATCTTCAAAAAATAGTACTTAACATTGTTAAGAAGTAACGGTTTATTAATCTGAAAAAAAAAATTTCTATGTCACCTGTTGTACTGTTCAGTTTTGTTATAGGATATTTTGTTTTGTTGCTTGGTGTAGCCTGGTTTACTTCCCGCAACTCCGATAATGAATCTTTTTTTATAGGTAATAAAAACTCCAACTGGATGCTGGTGGCTTTTGGTATGATAGGTACTTCGCTCAGCGGCGTTACGTTTGTAAGTGTACCGGGCGGCGTAGGTACGGGCAATTTCTTTTATTTTCAAATAGTACTGGGCTACCTGCTGGGATATATGGTAATCGCTTTCGTACTGTTGCCTTTGTATTACCGTATGAACCTGACCAGTATCTACACTTATCTTGAAAGAAGATTTGGAATAAATGCGCATAAAGCCGGCGCTTTCTTTTTTATACTTTCACGTACAGTAGGCGCTACGGCCAGGCTGTACCTTGTTATAAGTATTTTGCAAATTTTTATTTTTGATAAGTTGGGCATACCTTTTATTGTAACCACGCTGGTTATTTTATTGCTCATTTTGCTTTATACTTTTGAGGGCGGTGTAAAAACGATTATTTATACAGATACATTGCAAACTACCGGTATGTTGGTGGGCTTGGTTGTTTGTATTATTGTTATCATCAAAGCATTGGGTACCGATTTTTCCGGCGCTTTCTCCATGATGTCGGACAAAGGGTATACACAGGTTTTTAATATGGATGTAAATGATTCCCGTTTTTTTCTGAAACATATCATTGGCGGTATGTTTATAGCTATAGCCATGACCGGGCTTGACCAGGAGATGATGCAGAAAAATATCAGTGTAAAAAATCTAAAAGACTCGCAAAAAAACATGATGACGTTTACTGCCGTATTAATGGTGGTAAATTTTTTGTTTTTGGTTCTGGGCGGCATACTTTATTTATATGCCGCCAACAACGGTATAAAAACTGCGCCGGATGATTTATTTCCTACCATCGCATTAAGTGATGCGTTCAGCGGCGTCATCGGAATCATTTTTATTATTGCATTGATCTCGGCATTGTTCCCGAGTGTGGACGGAGCCATTACTTCACTCACTTCCTGTTTTTGTATAGACATATTGGGCTTAAATAAAAGCAATGCGGGAGAAAAAGAAAAGAAACGAACACGCCTTAAAGTACATTTCACTTTCGCATTGGTATTTTTTATAATGACGCTAATTTTCAAAGCCATTAACGATAAACTGATTATTGATTTTATTTTAAAATTTGCCGGTATTACGTACGGCCCGCTGCTCGGTTTGTTTGCCTTTGGAATTTTAACCAAAAGAAAATTAAACGAAAAACTTATCTGGACGGTTTGCATTGTCGCTCCCTTGCTGGCTTTGGCTATTGATGTACTGAGCAGCCCCGAGTGGTACGAAAAGAAACTGCATGTAGACTTGCCCGGATTAAAATCAATTTCTGAAACACTTTTCAGCGGCTATAAAGTAGGTAACGAGTTAATTCTTATAAATGGTATTCTTACTTTTACGGGGTTATGGTTTATTTCTAAAAAAGATGAGTTGCAAACTAATTTGAATTTTGAACCGGTAACGCAAGTGTAAATTTTGCATCTGCATAATGCATTGAGTTTTTCGCATTCAGCGTTCTGCCTTGGCTATCTTTCCTATCTTTGCCAAAAATCTATAAATGGATTTAATTCATCCTTCGGTTCAATCGTATGCCGAAAGTTTTTCCTCTCCGGAAGATGATTTGCTGAAAAAAGTGAATGAGTTTACGCTGAAAAATCATTCCGAATACCAAATGCTCAGCGGTCACTTGCAGGGCAAATTGCTGGAAATGATCAGCTGCATGATAAGGCCGCGGCGCATTTTAGAAATAGGAACATTTACGGGCTACAGTGCCTTGTGCCTGGCCAAAGGCCTTGCCGATGACGGCCAATTACACACCATTGAGTTAAGAGAAGCCGATGCGGTTAATGCAAAAACCTTTTTTAATCAATCTGTTTATGCCGATAAGATAATTTTACATACGGGTTCTGCGTTAGATATTATTCCGCAATTGAATGAGGAATGGGACCTGGTGTTTATAGATGCTGATAAAACGGGTTATATCGAATATTTTAACCTCGTTTTACCTAAACTGCGCCAAAACGGTTTTATTTTAGCGGATAATATTTTTTTTCATGGCGAAGTAATAGCGGAGGGAGAGGTAAGAGGCAAGAATGCCAAAGCGATAAAAGCGTTTAATGAATTTATAAAAGAAAGAAAGGACGTTGAAAAAGTAATACTGACCGTTCGCGACGGTTTATTTTTAATAAGGAAATTATAATTGTGAAAATGAAGAAAAGAATTTTGAGTTTATTTGTATCGGTTGTTTTTTTTACAACGATCGCATCGGCGCAGGATAACCCCGTTATAGTTGAATATATAAGCAGGTACAAGGAAATTGCTATAGCCGAAATGCTGCGTACCGGTGTACCGGCTGCTATCAAACTCGCACAGGGTATTCATGAAACAGATGCCGGGCAGAGTGATTTGGTGAGAAGGTCCAATAATCATTTTGGCATCAAGTGCAAGGATACCTGGAAAGGTCCTTCGGTAAAGCATACTGACGATGCACCAAATGAATGTTTTAGAAAATACGAAGAAGCTGTTCTGTCATACAAGGATCATTCCGATTTTTTACGCGGCAGTACGCGTTATGCTTCATTGTTTGAGCTGGATCCTGCTGATTATGAAGGCTGGGCTAACGGACTAAAACGTGCAGGCTATGCCACTAATCCCAAGTACCCGAAAATTATAATTAAACTGATTAATGATTATAACCTGCAAGACTATACTATGGTGGCTTTGGGTAAAATGACAATGGAAGAAACTTTTGTAAATACAAAGAGGGGAGAAGGAGAACAGGGGGGCATCGGTACTGTAAATATAGAGGGTGATAAGGAGAAGGTTGCAGAAGCTGCTCCTAAGAAACCTGTTGAAGAAGTTGCGATTGTTGAACAACCTGCTGAGCAAACTCAACCCGAAGAAACGGCACAAAAAACAAATTACCCTTCCGGCGAATTTAAGATCAATGAAACAAAAGTTGTTTATGTAAAAAAGGGTACTCCTTTTATCAGTATAGCTACGCAATATGATATACCGTTGGCAAGAATTTTTGAATTTAATGATGATATGCCTGAAGAAGAAACAGTAGAGTTTGATCAATTGATTTATTTACAGCGAAAAAGAAAAACGGGTAATAACGAGTTTCATATAGTGCAGCCCGGCGAAACGATTTATGACATTGCGCAAACCGAAGCCATACGTTTGGAAACTTTGTTAGAATATAATTTTTTGAAAGAAACAATGGATCCGGCTGTAGGTGAAAAACTTTACCTGAGAACAAAAGCGCCGCAAATGCCGGCCTTGGCCAAGGCAAATAGTTCGGTAAAACAAAGCCAAAGTACATTCACCGGTAAGGATGCAAAGAAAAATAATACTTCAGCCGGTAATAAAATTCTTACCGTGCATATTGTACAGCCCGGCGAGTCGGTATACTCCATTGCAAGAAAGTATACAGTGAGTGCTGCGGATATCGTAAGTTGGAATCAATTAAAGTCCGGCAGCGGTTTGAAAAAAGGACAATCATTAAAAATTTATAAATAACCCGGCATGGCTACCATTCGTGTTCACGATAAAACATTCGAAACATATTTAAACGAAGAAACCATTCAGGCCAGGGTAAAAGAAATAGCGGAAGCACTAAATAAAGATTACGCCGGTCGCAGGCCGTTATTTATCGCTATTCTCAACGGTTCTTTTATGTTTGCGTCCGATCTTTTTAAATGCCTTACTATTGATGCCGAGATTTGTTTTATCAAACTGGCTTCTTATAAAGGAATGAAATCTACTGGCAATGTAATTACTACCATTGGATTGGATGATGATCTTTTTGGTAAGGATGTAATAATTATAGAAGATATAGTGGATACAGGTAAAACCTTATATAACTTTTTACCAAAACTGGAGCATCAGCAACCGGCATCTATCAAGCTGGTAGCGCTGCTGCACAAGCCCGACGCCACTAAGTTTCCGCTCACCATTGACTACACCGGTTTCTCCATACCCGAAAAATTTGTTGTGGGTTACGGCCTGGATTATGACGGGCTGGGACGAAATCTGAAAGAGATATACCAATTGGTTTGAATTCAATTTAACATTACCGGTAATTTTATGTAATTTTCTCGCCCAATATATCCGGTTGAAGAACATACTTACCATATTATGCTGCCAGCTCCTTATTTCGCCTGCGTTCGCACAGGTTTACAAATTCGTTGGCGAGGTTACAGATGTAGCTGAGCATCCGTTGATGAATGTCTCTGTGGGGCTGAGCAACGGTACTAAAACAAATACAACCAATTTCGGCAAGTTTTCAGTTGTATCCAATAAACGAACGGATACCCTTTCGTTTTTTATGGATGGGTACGAAAAACAAACCGTAATCACCAAAGCGGACGGCTATTTAGTTATCCGGTTAAAATTATTACCTACCGCTTCCAATACAAGAAAATATAAACTTTCCTCCGTTACAAAAGACCTCAGCAAAGAATCGCAACGTAAATGGTTTACGGGCAATGAAACGTATGCCAATACAGTTGAAAATCGGTTTGTGCAGGCCGATAAATTTCCTTCTACCGGCATTTCATTAAATATAGACAAAGCTTCGTACAGTAATATTCGCCGGTTTATTAATTTAAAATCGCCTGTACCGCCGGATGCAGTACGTATAGAAGAAATGCTGAATTATTTTAATACCAATTATGCCGAGCCGCCACCCGGCAAATTATTCAGTCTTCAAACCAATCTGACCAATTGCCCGTGGAATCCCGATAATCTTTTGTATTATATTAATGTATCGGCAAAAAAAATTAATACAGATGCGTTGCCGCCAGCCCATCTTGTTTTTCTTATTGATGTATCGGGTTCTATGGATATGCCCAACCGGCTGCCTTTGCTGAAATCAGGATTTAAATTATTGGTAAATAACCTGCGAAACAAGGATACCGTATCGCTGGTAGTGTACGGCGGCATATCCGGTATTTTACTCAATGCATTATCCGGCGCCGAGAAAGACAGCATTATAAAAACTATTGACGCGTTGGAACCGGGCGGCAGCACCCCCGGCGAATCGGGCATACGTACGGCGTATCGTGTAGCGCAAAATCATTTTATAAAGAACGGTAATAACCGGGTGATACTTGCTACCGACGGCGATTTTAACGTGGGGCTTAAAACAGAAAACGAGCTGGATGAGTTGATCTCTCAGCAACGGCAATCGGGAATTTATCTTACCTGCCTCGGTGTGGGTATGGGTAATTATAAAGATTCAAAAATTCAAACACTGGCCCGCAAGGGCAATGGTAATTTTGCTTACCTTGATAATTTTACCGAAGCTGAAAAAGTATTGATGCAGGAATTCACACAAACACTTTATTCCGTAGCCGATGATGTGTATATGGATGTAAAGTTTAACGCGGAGTATGTAAAAGAATACCGGCTTATCGGTTTTGATAATAAAGCAGGTGCCATAGCAGACCAATTTTCGGTAATAGAAGGCGGCGAGATAGGATCGGGGCATACTATGATGGCGGTATTTGAAGTTATACCAAATACAGCTGCGGCCGCTAATATTAAGAAAGGAATTGTAATGAATGATTTTGCTTCGCAGCAGATGAAATACAGTTTGGGCGGTAACGATATACAATTGACGGATGACTTTGCCGTACCGGTAGCCTTTACGGAGTTTACTAAAGTAAATAAAAACTTACAGTTTCAAACAGCTGTCATTATGTTCGGCTCGCTGTTGCACAATTCTATGTTCGCTAAAAATATTAATTGGAACGATATTATCCGGATTGCCACTGCAGCTACCGCCGACAGCGGCAGTTTAATACACAAAGAATTTGTAAGTCTTGCACTGCAGGCAAAAGAAATTTACGCGGGGGGAAAGAAAAAGAAAAAACGTGATCGGCCGGATAATTAATCATACTCTCTTACGAAAACATCTCCCTCATTTTTTCAAAAAAGTTTTTACTTCCTTTTTCGGGCTGCGGTTTAAAATTTGGCGAGTGGCTCAATTTCTCCAAATGATTTTTTTCTTCGCTGCTTACATGCTGCGGCGTCCATATATTTACCTGTACCAATTGATCGCCTTTTTCGTACGACTGTACGGCAGGAAAACCTTTTCCTTTCAACCGGAAAACCTTTCCGCTTTGCGTACCGGCAGGTATTTTTATTTTAGCACGCCCGTCTATTGTAGGCACTTCTACCTGTGTGCCAAATACGGCATCGGTAAAAGAAATATATAATTCATACGCTACATTCAGGCCTTCACGTTGCAGTTCCTTATGCGGTTCTTCTTCTATCAGTATTACCAAATCGCCGGCCATGCCGCCGCGTTCACCGGCATTTCCTTTTCCGTTTACATTTAATTGCATGCCTTCCTGTACACCGGCCGGTATTTCTACCGTTATCGGTTCTTCACTGTATACCCTTCCTTCGCCGCGGCAGTTACCGCATTTAGCCGTTACAGTAGTTCCTTCGCCGGCGCATGTGGGGCAGGTAGTTACTGTTTGCATTTGCCCCAAAAAAGTATTGGTAACTTTTCTTACCTGCCCGCTGCCGCCGCAGGTACCGCAGGTTTGTACGCTGTTTTTATCTTTTGCACCGCTGCCGCCGCAGGTAGTGCAGGCAACGTGTTTTTTTATTTTAATATTCTTGCTTACACCTTTCGCAATTTCTTCGTAGGTCAGTTTTAATTTTATACGCAGGTTGCTGCCTCTTACACCGCGTGCCCTGCCGCCACCACCGCCTCTGCGGTTTCCGCCACCGCCAAAAAAACTGCCAAACATATCATCGCCAAAAATATCTCCAAACTGGCTGAAGATATCGTCCATATTCATACCACCCTGACCGCCACCGTATCCGCCGCGTCCGTGACCAGCTACACCTGCATGCCCGTAACGGTCGTACTGCGCTTTCTTATCCGTATCGCTTAAAATTTCATAAGCCTCCGCAGCTTCTTTAAATTTTTCTTCCGCTGCTTTATCGCCGGGGTTTCTGTCCGGGTGAAACTGCATGGCAACTTTGCGGTACGCTTTTTTTATTTCGTCGGTAGCGGCGCTTTTACTTACTCCAAGTATTTCGTAATAATCTCTTTTGGCCATAATAGTATTAAGCTGTTAGCTTTTAGCTACGAACTGTAAGAATAAATTCTCGCAGCTATTTGCAGCGTATGATAAATTAAAAATATTTATTTAAAATGAAAACCCATGAATCATATGAAAAGTAACAAACTATTTGTCTCATAGCTAAAAGCTCGAAGCTCATAGCTATTTTCCTACCACCACTTTGGCAAATCGTATTATTTTATCGTTCAGGTAATACCCTTTTTGTACTTCGTCCATTACTTTACCTTTCATATCGTCGGTAGCAGCGGGTATTTCAGTAATGGCTTCATGCAAGTCGGTATTAAATTCTTTTTGCAGGCTGTCCATCGGTTTCAGGCCACGGGCCGCTAAAGTATTTCTTAATTTATTAAAAACTAACAGCACGCCTTCTTTGGCTGCCGCTAAATCATCCGTCTTTTCAATTTGTTTTTGCGCTCTTTCGCAATCATCCAGTACGTCCAGCATATCAGTTATTACATCCTTACCCGCTGTTTGAATGATTTCCATTCTTTCTTTAAGGCTTCTCTTTTTATAATTATCAAACTCGGCTATAAGGCGCAGGTATTTATCTTTCATGGCCTCCAGTTCCTCCTTCAGTTTTTCCATTTCACTCTCTTCAGCCACGGGTTCGTTTAAGTGGCTGGTTCCGCTTACGTTATCATCCGCGTTAATGTCCATACCGGCATTTACTTCATTCGTAGCTGCAAGGCTGTCAGCAACTTGTCTTTCTTTCTTTTCCATAATCTCTTTTCTTTTTCAATTTGGGTGCAAAGGTAAGGTTGTCAACAATACTGCCAACAGGCTATTTGGGGACAAATTGACTGATAATTTCAACTCAAATAGAAAAAAGGCGAAGCATCATTGTCCCCCTAAATCCCGGCTTCAGTAACCTGCCTTTCGCTGCTACTCGCACCGCCTGCGGCGAGGCGGGTATCCGCTTCAGTCCGGGCTATTTTCGTCAATAGAATAAAGCCGGGCATTATTGTTACCTGCTGCTTACTTAAAACCCGTGATAATCTTATGAGCTCAATTGGCCATGTCAAGTAAGAATATTTCCGGCACCTCTTTTTCGCCTTGTGTAAAGTGTTTTCATATATCAATAAGCAGGCGAAAAAGCAGTGCCTCCCGTGTCTTCTGATAACACGCAGCAGAGTCGGCGATAACCACTTCAAGGCCTATAAGAAATTTTCAATTCATCGGTATTTTTGTGCGTTGGCCCGGAAAAATGGCGGAGCATTCATTTTTCCTAGACTTTTTTGTTTCTTTTTTTGTCATGAAAAAAAGAAAAGAAAAAATTGAATTGGGGTGAGTTTATTGAGAAGAATTTTGATTGTTATTTAGAAATAATAAATGCGAAAGTGATGATTCAGGGCAACTCTATTTTACAAAATACAAATTGGTTCATTTTTTTAAACCTGAAGGCTCCCTGAAACTTTAAACCCTACATTTGCAGCTATGATAAAAGTTCAGTTGAAAAGAAAGATTGCGCCGCGGGTAGCCAACGGGCACCCGTGGATTTTTGGCAACGAAATAGAAGCCATAAGTGAAGAGGCAAAGCCCGGCGATATAGCCGAGGTTTTTACACACGATAATAAATTTATAGGGAAAGGATATACTAACCCGCAATCGCAAATTGTTGTACGCCTGCTTACAAGAAACAAAACGGATGAAATCAATGAACAATTTTTCTTTAACCGTATACAGCAATGCTGGAACTACAGGAAAAAAATAGGCTATACGGAAAATTGCCGTTTGGTTTTTGGCGAAGCGGATAATATGCCGCAACTGATTATTGATAAGTTCAACGATTATTTTGTAATACAAACCCTTGCATTGGGTATTGATGTATGGAAACCGGCTATTGTAAATGCGCTTAATAAAATTTTTACACCAAAGGGCATCTATGAGCGTAATGATGTACCCGTTCGCGAATTGGAAGGCTTGCCGCAGCAAAAAGGATTTTTATCGGTACCGTTCGATACAAAAATTATTATTAATGAAAATGGACTTAAGTTTTATGTAGATATTGAGAATGGCCAAAAAACCGGTTATTTCCTGGATCAGCGGGACAATCGCAGAGCCATTCAACATATTGTAAAAGGTGCGGATGTGTTGGGCGTTTTTACGTATACGGGTACATTCGAAATTCATGCCGCACACTATGGCGCCAAATCAGTATTGGGATTAGATATTTCTGAAAATGCAGTCAAGCAAGCAAATGAAAACGCTGCGCTGAACAAGTTGGAAAAAATTGTAAAATTTGAAGCCGCCAATGCATTCGATGTATTAAAGCAATGGAGCAAAGACGGAAGACAATATGATGTAGTAATGCTGGACCCGCCGGCCTTTACCAAGAGCCGCGAAACCATTCAGAAAGCAATTACGGGTTACAAAGAAATTAATTTGCGCGGCATGAAACTTATAAAGCCCGGCGGTTTTTTAGTTACCTCTTCCTGTACCAATTTAATACAACCCGATTTGTTTTTGCAAATTATAGAGATGGCCGCCAAAGATGCCCGTCGCAAAATCAGGCAAGTGACATTTCAATCGCAGGCGCCCGATCATCCCATCATTTTAGGAATGGAGAATACGCATTATTTAAAATTCTTGATTGTGGAAGTGCAATAATTTTGTAAAGAAGGAATTTATTAAGTTTACTTGAAAGCAGATAATTAATTGCTTTGCCGGGTACACTACAGCCTGTAAAAAAATAAACTACTGATAAAAATTACTTGGAAACCTGGAACTTATTGGAGCGAATTATTTTGCCCGATGCATCTTTTAACTGGAATATATAAATACCGCGGTTAAAATCTGAAAGATTGATAGTAGTGCGGGCAGCTACATTTTTTTGCTCATATACTTTTTGCCCCGGGAAATTATAAATCTGGATTTCGTATCCCTTTTGATGACCTTCTTGAAAATCAAACGTAATAAAAGAAGTAGCGGGGTTGGGGTAGTATTTAATAACCGGAACTATCGGATCGCCGGAATTTGAAGATGCTTGACCCTGCACATTAGAGGCGGTTAATAGAATAATGGATGCTATGAGTAAAAAGTTTTTCAACGAATCTTTTATACGTTTAGTATTTAAAGGTAAATAACTTTCTTGGATTTCAGCTAAACGACGCTTCAAAAAGAATAAAAAAAGCCTTAAAATTATAGTTTTAAGGCCTTAATATTTAATAATTGAGGGTAATTACCCTAAGGCTGATAGTGTTTTTGCGATATTTGCAAAACTTGGCAGATCGCCGGCACTTTCCAAAACCTCCGCATATTGCACAACCCCTTCTTTATCAATTACAAAAGCCGAACGTTTGGAAACGCCTTTCATATCCAAAATCCATTCTGCGTAAAGACTGCCGTAAAGCGCCGAAACCTCCTTATTAAAATCGCTTAATAGGGGGAAATTATAGTGTTGATCCTCTTTGAATTTAGTCAGCGTAAATACTGAATCTACCGAGATGCCCAGCACCCTGGCATTTGCACTATTGTACATGGCTATATTGTCCCTGATGCTGCAAAGTTCTTTGGTACACACGCCTGTAAACGCCTGCGGAAAGAAAAGAAGCAACACGTTATGACCCTTTAGATCCGAAAGAGTCAGTTTGTTTTTATCACTGTCGTGCAACGTAAAATCAGGTGCCGCCAAGCCAACTGTTATTTCCATGTTTAATTTTTTTTTAAGTGAAAAATTCAATGAATGCAAAATGCATGTTTTTTTAAGATTATCCTAAAACACCCGGGCTGACAAAAGGTTAAGTATTCTTAAATATTTTTTTTCGAAACCTGTTTTAATATTTAAAATAAAAGCCCGTCGATAATACAACGGGGCTTTTAAATAAAATGATAACAGCTTTACTTAAACTTCGGTATTTCTAATTTATTATTTTTTCTATCCGCATCGGCCATTCGCAATGAGGGATCAATTTCGGCGAATGCAATATCAGCCAATGTTTTTTTTGTTTCAATGATATACGTTTCATGCGTCCACTTCCAGGCATCATATACTATGAAGGGTATTTCTTTATTTTCATTCTTCTTTTGTCCAAACATTAAATACATTGGTACATAGTGCATCTCGCTTGTACCATCTCTAAATGTAAGCCGGCAATCAACCGGCATCGGCATCATCCCCAATCTTCTCAATCGTATTTTGGTTTTGCCGTATTCTTCCCACAAACTGTCTACTGAATAATCAATCGTTTTAGTAGTATTTACAAAATATTCTTTGTACCAGTCCAGCTCCATGCCGCTTGTTTTTTCCGCTACACGCAGCATATCATTTACATCCGGGTGTTTAAACCGCCATTGCTTATAATAATTAAGTAAAAATTTATCTCTTGTTTCGGCACCCATAATGTAGCCCAACTGTTCCATAAATACAGCGCCTTTTGAATAAGAAGATTGCCCGAATGCATAGTTTGTATTAAAATGATCGGAGTGAGTTGTTAATGGTTCTTCTTTTCCGCTTTTTTGATAATTGTAGAAACTGCGATAACTTCCTTCATGCAAAAAGCCGGTTTTGTTTTCTAAAAAAGCAGAAACTCTTTCATCGGCATAACTTGTAAAACCTTCGTCCATCCAGGAATAGATTGACTCGTTGGTGCCCAGCATACCGTAGTACCAGGCATGCAGCCATTCGTGCAGCCAGGCGCCGGGTGTAATCAACAATGTCGCCATCGGGTATTCCATACCGCCATCACCGCCATGAATAAAAGAATAATCGGTATACGGATATGCACCAAAGGTTTTCTCAATAAAAGGCAATGCTTTTTCCGCATCATCTAATATTTTTTCCCATTGTGCTGCTGCTACATTTGTTGGTTTGTATAAAAGATGAAGGGTAAGGCCTGTTCTTGCTTTTCTTGTTTTATGAATAAATTCAGGATCGGCCGCCCACATAAAATCATGCACATTCGGCGCTGTAAAATGCCAGGTTAATTTATTGCCTGCCGGTTGCATTACTTTAGTTCCCGCGGTTTCATAACCGTAACCAATTTGATTGGCGTTTTGCAAATAGCCCGAAGCGCCTAAAATATATTTTTTGTCGATGGTAATCTTCACATCAAAATCGCCCCACACACCATAAAATTCACGCCCAACATATGGAGTAGGATGCCAGCCCTCTTTATCATACTCACATAATTTGGGGTACCATTGGCTCATGGAGTAACGAACCTTTGAAGCGGGATTATCTCTTCCGCTTCGTCGCACCTGCAGCGGTACCTGCGCTTCAAAATCCATGTCAAATACAACTTTGGTTTTGGGTAAAATGGGTTTATCTAATACTACTTCCAAAATAGTTTCGTGCATTTTGTACTCCTGCGCTTTCCCGTTCATTTTCAGTGAAAGAATTTTTTGATAACCTGTTTCATCAGGTTTCAAATTTATAATTCTGTCCTTTACTCTCGGGTCCCAATCCTGTCCGCGGCCCGCCTGTATGGCGCCCTGCCGGCGGCTCCGGGTATCCATCATACTGTTGGGCTGAAAAGCGTTGAAGTATAAATGATAAAAAACTCTTGTCAATGTATCAGGCGAATTATTCCAATACTCTAATTTCTGTTTGCCTGTAAAACGATTTGTCTCAACGTTCATATTAATATCCATCGCATACTTTACCCGCTGCTGCCAGTACTGCGCATTTGTATTTTGCAAACTAATCAGGGAAAGCAAAAGAAGAATTGAATTTTTTATCATCATTTTATTTTTAAAATTTTAACCTATCAATTTTAAAGAGAAATATGTTATGGCCTTTACTTCCCCATCAGTCGTTCATTAAATTTAGTAATCAGTTTAAATAAATCTTCATGCTCATTCAGGGGCAATGTAGCCGCTTTATCAAATACATCATGATAAGCTTTGATGCCGCCCAAGGTATAAAAGAAAAAAGCAGGAACGCCTTTCTCTGTAAAAAAATAATGATCGCTATTGGCGGCTTTGCCTCTTGCATTTACCGCAGCTAATAATTTATATTCATTATTGATGGCCTGCATTAGTGCAAATTCCTTTGGAAATTCAGATGCATTTACTACTGTAATGCCTTCTTCACCGGTACCCGCCAAATCAGTGTTTATTAAAAACCTGATCTTTTTTAAATCAACCAATGGGTTCTCTGTAAAATGTTTTGAGCCTACCAGCCCGGCTTCTTCGCCGGCAAAGCAAATAAACCCGACGGAATAAGGCTGCGGATTGGCTGCGTAGTACTTTGCTAAATTCAATAATAAAGCGATACCGCTTGCGTTATCATTGGCTCCGGGAAAAAAAGTATTGCCGCCCATCCCACCCAGGTGATCGTAATGCGCGGTAATTAATAAAACAGAATCCGGCTTTGCGGTACCTTTTACCAAACCGCATAGATTGGCCGCTTTAAATTTTTTTTCCTGTTTGTTTTCAATTGTCACCTTATACGATGCAGGTGTTTCGGTAAAATTGTTTTTATCAATCATCACCATGGTAAAATCGCCGGCTTGCGGTGCTACCGACCAGGTAAGTTTGCTTTCAAGTTTTATTATAAACCTGCTTTCCTGATTTACAAATTGCACGCTATCCATTTGGCTCAAACTACCTTCCGCTTTTAACCCTTTACTTTCCGGCAATACAATAAAATCTTTTCCGGGAGTTAATGCTTTGCCGTTTATCTCCAACTCCATTAAGCCGGGAAAAGTATTGACGGGGTAAGAAAAGTTTTGTGCTAAATTTTTCCCGTTCATCGGTTTCACACCGTAAGATTCCAATTGAGCTGAAATAAAATCAGCTGCTTTTTTCATGCCGTCATTTGTATAGCCGCGTCCCCAAAAATAGGGTGAGGTGAGCGTGTCAACTATCCTGTGTGCAAATGCGACATCTTGCGCTTTTGACATAGTAACGGAGAAGAACAGAAAAAAACATATTCTATATCTCATTTAAAAGATTTTGCTGAGGAAATCCGGTATTAGAGATGAAAGTAGTAAATTTCTGCAAAGAAGAGTGTTATGACTACAATAAAATTGATTGACGGTTTTCCTTTTACCGCTTATTCCAAAGAAACATTTACCCCCGAAGAGATGATTGACAAAAGCCGTGAATTTTATAATTGGATGGATAAAAGAAGAACGGTTCGGGATTTCAGTGACAAGCCTGTGCCAAAGGAAGTCATCGAAAAAATTATTCTTACGGCATCTACTGCGCCAAGCGGGGCGCATAAACAACCCTGGGCTTTTTGCGTGGTAAGTAATCCCGGTATAAAAAAGCAAATACGCGAAGAAGCGGAAAAAGAAGAATTTGAAAGTTATAACAGCCGCATGCCCGAAGAGTGGTTAAAAGATTTGCGACCTTTGCAAACAGATTGGCGCAAGGAATTTCTGGAGATTGCGCCGTATTTAATTATTGTTTTTAAAAAGAGCTACGAGATGAGCGCCGAAGGCAAGAAGGGGAATGTATACTATGCAACGGAGAGTTGCGGACTGGCCTGCGGTTTTTTATTAGCCGCCATTCATAATGCGGGGCTTGCTGCCCTGACGCATACACCATCGCCAATGAATTTTTTAACCAAAGTATTGAACAGGCCCGAAAATGAAAAACCGTTTTTATTAATTCCCGTTGGTTATGCCGCTGATGAATGTTGGGTACCCGATTTAAAAAGAAAAAAAATAACGGAAGTGATGATTAGTTATGAATAGAAACTAAAGTACTATTCTTTAAAGTGTTATTGATTCACGTAAGAGTCTTCCCTGTTTATTAAAGAAAAGATATTTTTTCTGCACATCAGTCTTTTCTACTTTAAGCCGGTATTGTTCTACATTGCCCGGCAAGTATACAATGGCTGTTTCCAAAACACCCCAGTCGGCAAATCGGCTTTTGGAAAATCCATCCTTCACATCGTTTCCCAATTTATTAAACTCCCAGGCCCGTTCCGTACTCTTCCAAATTCCTTTATTGCTATAGTAGGCAATCATTTTTGCACTGTCTTGTTGAAAATGTACCTGTACATTTACAATCTTATCTTTAAAGTTTGCATTAGTTGCAGTCGGATATTGAACGGCGAAAGCTTCCATCACGGGTTTGGGTACTTCACGAACCTGCGCTGCTGCGGAAAATGAAACAAACAGAAATACTAAATACAAATAAATTTTCATCCTGGCTTTTTTGTTACTACTGCAAAGTTGGTGCAGTTTTTTTAAATGAAAACATAAAATTTGAAATCTTCTCAGGCAATAGCTGCCGACACCATACTTTATTTACCTTATTTACTTTACATACCTTAATCACTTCGCACCCTCAACTGTTATCACAATCTCCCCTTTAACACCTTTTTGTCGGTAATACTCAGCTACTTCTTTCAAGGTACCTCTTTTATTCTCCTCAAAAAGTTTTGTCAATTCACGACTTACGCAGCATTGTCTGTCTTCACCAAAATATTGTATAAAATCCTCCAATGTTTTTACCAACCGCATGGGGCTTTCATAAAACAGCATGGTTCTTTCTTCCAGGGCCAATTGTTTTAATACAGTTTGCCTGCCTTTTTTCAGTGGCAAAAAACCTTCGAATGTAAAACGATTCATTGGTAACCCGCTGTTGACAATAGCAGGAACAAAAGCGGTAGCACCGGGCAAACATTCTACCCGAATATTATTTTTTATACATTCTCGTATCAGTAGAAAGGCCGGATCGGAAATACCCGGCGTACCCGCATCAGTAATCAATGCCATTGTTTTGCCGGCAAGTAATTGATCAATTAAATGCTGTAAAATTTTATGTTCATTATGCTGATGATACGGAGTAAGCGGTGTAGTAATTTGATAATGATTCAATACCTTGGAGGAGGTGCGTGTATCTTCCGCCAAAATTACATTGGCCTCCTTCATTATTTCTAATGCACGAAGTGTAATGTCTTTTAAATTACCGATGGGAGAGGGAATAAGGTAAAGTAAACCGCCCGTTTCCCTCGAGCGGGGACTTGTGTTCTTGTTGTCCTCTTCTTTCCGGGTATCCATGACAATTGAAAGTATAATTAAAATGAAGAATGCAGAAAACCTCCTGTGCGACTATGATTTAGGAGTTTCACAGGTCACTTCGAAATACTCCATTACGGGGTTAGCCAATAATTTTTTTGCCGCATCCCCGGCAATTTTTGCTGCATCCTCAGCAGTAGCTGCATTTATCTGCAGTGTAATATTTTTTCCTACGCGTATGTCTTCTACGGAGTGTAATCCCAAATTTGCCAAACCGGTCATTACTGCTTTTCCCTGCGGATCTAATAATTCTTTAAGCGGCATTACTTTCACCTGTACTGTATAGGTCATGCTGTTTTATTTTTGAGCAGCAAAGATAACAGAACATAACTGATGATAATCACCGGTACAGCCGCCCATTTTAAAAAAATAAAGGAAACAACGGCGATAGCCGCCAATATTATTTTCGGAATATTATTCTTTACAGAAAAATCTTTAAACTTCAAGCTCTGCATCGTCAGTGTACTTACCATTAAGTAACTTACAAATGCGATAACGGCATACCAAAACCATTTATTTAATAATAATTGAATCATCCACGGCGTATCTGAATACCAATAGATGAGCGGGAAAGAGGCGATTAACATTCCCGCAGCGGGCACAGGCATTCCTTTAAAAGAAAATGATTGTGCGGTATCCAGATTAAATCTTGCTAACCGGAAAGCTGCCGCAAGCGGAATAATGAATGCCGGGAGTACATACATTGAGTTAGTATTTAGCCCGTCCGCATTTGCAGCAAGCGAAAGATTTAAAAACTGGTAAACGATAACACCCGGCGCTACGCCAAAACTTACGACGTCGGCTAAAGAATCCAATTGCTTGCCCATTTCTGAAGATGCTTTAAAAAGCCTTGCGACAAAACCGTCTAAAAAATCTATTACGGCGGCTATGCCTATAAATAATGAAGCCATCCATATTTTCTCAGGAATAGCCAGTAATTGCTGCCCGTTTTCATTGGTATAATTTACAAAACCATTTTGCAGTGTGGCAGCTATGGCCATACAACCAAAAAACAGATTTAGCAGCGTAAAGAGATTGGGGATAAATGATAAACGGCTGCTGTCCGCAGTTTTAGAAGATGTTGTGTCTATAATAATTTTTTCAGTGTTCATTTATCTATACTTTTATTAATATCCTGTTATGCCTGTCCTCTTTTTTCCTGCATTCATTTTCGCGGGGAAAGATAAACACAACTTATGACATTGGATGAGCTTCGTCTATTTCTTCATCAACGCCTCAATTTCATCGGCAGTGATAGGGATATTTTTAAATAAGTCTTTATTGCCGGTCTTAGTTATCCAAAGATTATTTTCTATACGTACACCCATTTGCTCTTCTTCAATATAAATTCCGGGCTCTACGGTAAATACCATTCCCGCTTTAATGGGTTCCGTTCTTGTACCCAAATCATGCACATCAACTCCCAAGTGATGCGAGATACCGTGGTATAAATATTTTCTGTAAGCCCTGTTTTCGGGGTCTTCGTTTTTTACATCGCTTTTTTTCAGCAAACCTATTTTTAAAAACTGCAGCGTCGCTTCTTCGCCTACTTTATCGGTATAATCCAGAATAGTAATGCCGGGTTTTAATAAACTTTTTGCATAATCATGTAAATGCAGACATGCATTGTAAACGGTTTTTTGCCTTCGGCCAAATTTTCCATTCACCGGAATAGTTCTTGTCAGGTCTGCACAATAGCCGCCATACTCAGCGCCAAAATCCATCAATATCAGTTCGCCATCTTTGCATTCATTATTATTACTTACATAGTGCAGGGTTCTGGCCCTGTCGCCGCCGGCTATAATACTGCCGTATGCAGGCCCGGTTGCTCTTTGCGATAAAAAGGAATGATATATCTCTGCTTCTATTTCATACTCCATCACGCCCGGCTTAATGAATTGTAATAACCTGCGAAAAGTATTCTCTGTAATATCAACCGCCTTTTGTAATACTTCAATTTCCAATGCTGTTTTTACGGCACGCAGTTCTTTCATCAGCTTGGCGGCTCTCTCATATTTATGTAACGGGTATCTTGCTTTTATTTCATCCGCATATCGGTAATCTCTTGTCCTTATCAAACTTGCTTTGCGATCATTTTCGTTAGTATCTAAATAAATAGTATCAGCTAAATGAATCCAAGGTTGTAATAATCCTTCAAGACTGTCTAACCAAACAATAGTTTTTATACCGCTTATTTTTTGTGCTTCATTTATACGCAATCTTTTACCATCCCATTTTTCTTTTAGTTCATTGGGTCTTACCAGTACCAATACTTCCCGGTATTTCGGATCAGGATTATCGGGGAAAAGAATTACCATGCTGTCTTCCTGCGTAATACCGCTTAGCCAAAACAAATCGCTGTTTTGTTTAAAAGAATAAATGGCATCGCCGTTGGAAGGCACTTCATCATTACTTACAAAAACGGCAATTGAATTTTTCTGCATTTTTTGTACAAACCGCAGCCTGTTTTGTACAAAAATTTCCGGGTTAAGGGGAAGATACTTCATGAAAAAACGATTTAAGGGCTAAAGATAAAGAGGCTGATTGTCAACTTGCCAACATTCGGGATAAAATCAGTATTTAATTTATAAATTGAAAATATTTCAATAAAAAGGCCGTAGTGATTAATTTTATTCAGTAGAGTAACTAAAATTTTGGATATAGAAAATGATTCCCCTCTTTTGTTTGTCCATTTTCAAAGTGTTTTACGAACACTTGTTTGTATAGCTAACACTTGTTGTATTATCTTTGACGCCTAAACAAAATTATCCTGATATATGTCGGTACCAACTATTCTACTTGACAGAAAGCAATTGCTGCAAATTGGTCTTAAAAACAGCAATAGCATCCATTATCAACTTAATCCTGAAGAATTAATACAAGATACTCTCAGAATTGGTGAGGGCAAGTTAAACGATACAGGCGCCTTGGTAATCAGCACCGGCGAGTTTACCGGTCGCAGTCCGAAAGATAAGTTTACGGTAAAAGATGAAATAACCGCCGATACAGTGCATTGGAATGAATTCAATATACCCATCGAAGAAAAATACTTCGATATCATTCATAAAAAAGCAATGGCGCATTTAAATCAGCGTCCCGAAATATGGGTTCGTGATTGCTATGCATGTGCAGATCCACGCTACCGTATCAGTGTTCGTGTAATAAATGAAAAACCCTGGAACAACCTGTTTGCATATAATATGTTTTTGCGACCCGGGGAAGATGAGTTGGAGAATTTTACTCCTGATTGGCAGGTTATTTCTTGTCCCACTTTAAAACTGGATCCGAAAGAATGCGGTACCCGCCAACATAATGCAGCCGTTGTTTCTTTTAAAAAGAAAATAATTTTGATTTGCGGCAGTGGCTATACCGGCGAAACCAAGAAAGGAATTTTCACCATACTTAATTATATTTTGCCGCAACAAAAAAATGTATTGAGTATGCACTGCAGCGCCAATATGGGCAATGACGGTGATACGGCTATTTTCTTTGGATTGAGCGGTACCGGAAAAACTACGTTGAGTGCTGACCCTGATCGTAAATTGATTGGTGATGATGAACATGGCTGGACCGAAGACGGCATCTTTAACTTTGAAGGAGGGTGCTATGCCAAAACAATTAATCTAACCGAAGAAAAAGAACCGGAAATTTTTCAAGCCATTCGCTACGGTGCATTGGTGGAGAATGTTACTTTCTTCCCGGGCACCAATAAAATAAATTTTGATGACGGCAGCATTACAGAAAATACAAGAGTTTCTTACCCGCTGCATTTTATTAGCAATGCCATTGAACCGTCAACAGGCGGGTTACCTAAAAATATTTTCTTTTTGACCTGCGATGCATTTGGTGTATTGCCCCCGATTTCGAAATTAACACCCGGGCAGGCCATGTACCAATTCATCAGCGGCTATACCGCTAAAGTAGCAGGTACCGAAGCGGGTGTTACAGAACCCAAGCCAACATTCAGTGCATGTTTCGGGGCGCCTTTTTTGCCACTGCACCCCGGTAAGTATGCGCAAATGCTGGGCGACAAAATGGAAAAGCATAAAGCAAATGTATGGCTCATCAATACCGGCTGGACAGGCGGTGCTTACGGAACAGGCAACAGAATGAAATTAAAATATACAAGGGCTATGATTACAGCTGCATTGGAAGGTAAGTTAGATAATGCAGAATATGATACACATCCGGTATTTGGTATGGCTATACCCAAGGCTTGCCCGGGCGTACCAAAAGAAGTACTGAACCCGCGCAGCACCTGGGCCGATGCAAATGCCTATGATGAGAAAGCAAAATACCTCGGAGGATTATTTATCAAAAATTTTGAAAAATATGCAGGCGGTGTAAGTGAAGAAATATTAAATGCCGCGCCAAAAATTTAGACCGTTACAACCTTTATTAATTGTCCTGTCCTCTTGCTAAAAAAGTAAGAGGATTTTTTTGTCTTTCTTTGTAAAGCCAATCAGGAGAGAAAGCGGCGGGAGGCTTCTCAAAAAACTTTAAACTTTCTTTTAAACTTTTCTTCCCAACTTTCCGTTTTATACATCTATCTAATTATATGCAATTACGAAAACTTCTGTTTATTTTTCCAATTACCGTTTGTCTCGATGCTGCAGCTCAAAAAAATGATGGCGATGAATACATTAAATGGTCGGCGACAAACAGGTTAACATGGAACGACTACAAAGGCACGCCTCAATCAAATGCTGATGCGGCGGCTTCCACAGCCACTTACCTGAGTATGGAGTATTCGGTAAAAGACAATAAATTAAAGTTTACCGTTTCGGGTGCGTTTAATAAAAACAAATCCTGGGTGCTGGTAAAAAACGATCATATACTGGGTCATGAGCAGGGACATTTTGATATAGCCGAAGTATTTGCCCGCAAGCTTTATAAATCTTTGTCAGAATATAAATTCAATAAAAGAACTTATCAAAAAGATATGGCGAAGATTTACAATACAATAAACAAAGAAAAAGAAGCTGCGCAAAATAAATATGATGATGAAACAGATTTCAGTCGTAATAAAACGGCGCAGGCCGAATGGCTGATTAAAATAAAAAATATGCTGAAAGAAATGGAAGCCTTTTCCAATTATTGAAAGGCTGCTTTATCTATATAAATTATCACCTAAAAAGTATTGATATTTTTTTAGCACTGTTAATAATTCGCCGATATCTTTTCCCCTGATGAATAAGCCTGTCCCCGGTACTTCGGCATTTAAATATTTATAGCGTTTATAAACTGCAACATCCCATTTGGATTGATTGCCGAAACGATTTTCCATATTAAGAACAGTGAGATTGGAAGCTACATACTGATAGCGCTGAAGGGCGGCAGGTGTTTTTGTATCCGTAACGGTCTTCATTTTTTCCAGGGCATTTACAAAAGAATTTAAATCCTCAATATCAATTTGTGTATTGGAAGAAGAAAAAGCAATAGTTGTAATGCTTGATCCGGCCACAAAACAAACAGACCGTTGCTTCTTACCGCTTACAAGGTCCGTAGCAGTGACAGCACCTACGTTAATACCCTGCGTGCTCCCTATTGTATCAGTAACAATATTTACAAAGCTGCCCGGCATCATTATCATTTTTTCCAACCGGCTTGTCTCGAAAAGACTGTCGGCTTGTGCAAAGCCGTAAAAAGGAAACAGGAGAAATAAAAATTGCAACGACTTCATAAAACAGTTTATTGCAATTTACCCTGAAATATCTTTTTGATTTGTTAAAACAGTCCGAACAATTGGCTGTCTATTTTGCTGATGATTTCGCCGAGGTGTTCTTCATTTTCGCCAAACTTATTTTTGTCAACATCGATTACTAACAAAGCACCTTCTTTGTAGTTCTCAATCCATTTATTGTAGTATTCGTTCAATTTTTTCAAATAATCAAGACGAATGTTTTCTTCATACTCCCTGCCGCGTTTTTGTATTTGTCCTACCAATGTAGGTACGGAGGCTTTTAAATAAATAAGCAGGTCGGGAGGTTGTACCATGCTTTTTAGTGTTTGAAAAAATTTGAAATAGTTTTCAAAATCTCTTTTGCTCATCAGCCCCATATCGTGCAGGTTGGGCGCAAATATATTGGCGTCTTCATGTATGGTTCTGTCCTGTATAATTGTTTCGGTGCCGCGTTGTATTTCCAGTAATTGATTTAAGCGACTGTTTAAAAAGAATATTTGCAGGTTGAAACTCCAGCGGGGCATGTCTTCATAAAAATCCATCAGGTAAGGATTATGATCTACGTCTTCAAACTGCGGTATCCATTTATAATGCTTGGCCAGCATTTCGGTTAGTGTAGTTTTGCCTGCACCGATATTACCCGCTATCGCTATATGTTTAGGTTTTTTTGTTTTTGCCATGCCCTATCTCTCAAAAGAGAATTTTGATGTTAAGTTAAAAATTGTACCGGCGTTAAAAGTATTGATTTCTGTCTTATGAAATATACTCCCTGAAAAAATAATTAATAATAGTTCAATCCTACGGCCGCCCGTACCAGTTCCATAGTGGCGGAGGCGCTTTTCCGTGCTTTGTCAGCTCCTTTTTCCATTACCTGTTTCAGGTATAGCTCATCGGCCAATATAGCATTTGCCATTTCCCTGATAGGAGCAATAAAGTTCACCATATCTTCTCCGAGCTGCTTTTTCATATCGCCGTAGCGAATAGTACAATTGTTATAATCCTCTTCAAATTTTATTATTACTTCTTCACTGCTTACCAATTTCATCAGCAGGAAAATGTTTTCAATATAGTCAGGCTTTACTGAATTTTTTTCTGTCGGTCCGCTATCCGTTTTCGTCTTCATTACTTTTTTACGTATCAGTTCATCATCATCAGCTAAATACAAAGTTGCATTCTGATTTTCGCTTTTACTCATTTTACCGCTGCCATCCAAAGCAGGCACTTTTACCAATTCGCTGCCGTAATTAAAAGCAGCGGGTTCAGGAAAAACTTCGCCGTAGCGATGATTAAACCGGTTTACAAACGTGCGGGCCATTTCCAAATGTTGTTCCTGGTCTTTTCCTACGGGTACCAATGATGCACGATGCAAAATGATATCGGCCGTTTGCAATACAGGGTAGGTTAACAGACCGGCATTTACATTATCCGGTTGCATGCGGGCTTTATCTTTAAACGTAACCGTTTTTTCCAACTCGCCTTTATAGGCCATCATGTTTAAATACAAATACAATTCTGCCGTTTCATGTATATGGCTTTGGCAATACAGCGCCACTTTATCGGGGTCTAATCCGCAGGCAATATTCTCGGCCAGTACCCGGTGCACATTGGCCTTAAGCTCCTTGGTATCGGGGTGCGTGGTTAATGAATGTAAATCGGCCACCATGAAATAACATTCATACTCGTCCTGCATAAGTACATAGTTGCGCAGGGCGCCAAAATAATTACCCAGGTGTAAAAAACCGGTAGGCCGTATGCCACTCATCACTATGGGTCGTTTCTTTTCCATGAGGACGGCGAAGATAAGGATTGGAAAGCGTAGAGCAAAAGACAAAAAACACAAGGTTTTCACCGGTCTTATATCTTAGCTTTTATCCCTATACCTTTAAAAACTATATTTGTACAATGGATGTAAACGACGCATTGGTAAGTAAGCTCTCGCATTTGGCCAAGTTAGATTTTAATACCGCTGAAAAAGAGGAGATTAAAAATGATTTGCAGCGTATGATTTCTTTTGTAGAAAAACTGAACGAATTGGACACTACGGGTGTTGAACCGTTATTGCACATGAGTGATGAAGTAAATATATTGAGAGAGGATGAAGTGAAAGGGTCTGTGACAAGAGAAGAGGCTTTGAAAAATGCACCGCAGCATGACGAGCAATTTTTTAAAGTACCCAAAGTGATAAAAAGCCCCAAAGGAAAATAAAGGGTAATTCTATTTTTAAAAACAAAAGATATTAAATCAAATGGCATCTTTTTCTAAAGAAGATTTTCAAACTTCCTCCTCCCTCTCCATTGGAGAGGGCAGGGGCATTATTCATTTAGAAAAAATAAGAAAACAGTACATCATGGGCAACCAGGTGCTGGAAGTATTGAAAGGCGTTTCCTTAGATATTTTTAAAAATGAATACGTGGCATTGATGGGACCCTCCGGTTCAGGAAAAAGTACATTGATGAATATTCTGGGTTGTTTGGATACGCCTACTTCCGGCTTATATATTTTGAATGGAAAAGATGTAAGTAAAATGCCTGACAACAGTTTGGCTGATGTACGCAACAGGGAAATAGGTTTTGTTTTTCAGCAGTTTAATTTATTGCCAAGATTAACGGCATTGGAAAATGTAGCATTGCCATTGGTATATGCCGGTATGAGCCGTAAACAGCGAAATGAAAAAGCAAAGCATGTATTGGATATGGTAAACCTGAGCGACCGCAGCCACCATAAACCAAATGAACTGAGCGGGGGCCAATGCCAGCGTGTGGCTATTGCCCGGGCCTTGGTAAATGATCCTTCTATTATTTTGGCCGATGAACCTACGGGTAACTTAGACACTAAAACATCTTACGAGATAATGGGAATATTTGACGAGATATTTAAAAAAGGGAACACTATTATAACCGTAACGCATGAAGAAGATATTGCCAATCATGCCAGGCGAATTGTGCGGCTTAGAGACGGTGTAATTGAAAGCGATAAAAAGAATGAAAATGTGATGGCCCATGTTTGATAGTACAGTTATATAAGGTCTCATGTATAAGAAAGGGCCCTGCAAAAGTGTAATCAATGGTCATTAATTTGCGGAGAGTTTATGCTCTCCTTTTATTTTTTTACAACCGGTACCTGAATATTTTTGTTATAGATTTTACAATCTTTTGAAAAATGGTTTTGACAATTTTCTATATTGCTCATCGCGGTTGGCGAGGACGCCAAACATAGCGAGCCGCCGCTGTTCTCCGATAAATCGAAGCCGCCAACAGCTTGAATGGTCAAATCAAATTCTAATTTTAAACAGATTCATACCGTTAAGATAAATATGGTTGAACTATGAACTCTAAAACTGCACACTATGTCTAAAATATATACTAAAACAGGCGACAAAGGAACCACTTCGTTAATTGGCGGAACCAAGGTTCCGAAAAGTCATTTACGCATAGAAGCCTACGGTACGATAGATGAATTGAATTCCTATATCGGGTTGTGTAAAGATTTATTGAGCGATAAAAAGGCGCAGGAAATTTTACAGGAAGTGCAGGATCGTTTGTTTACCATCGGGTCTTCATTGGCATGCGACCCCATTAAAGAACCTAAAATGCGGATACCTGATTTAAAGGAAACCGACGTAGTATTATTGGAAAAAGAAATGGACAGGATGAATGAAACCGTTCCGCCAATGAAAAGCTTTATTCTGCCCGGCGGTCATACTACTTTATCGCATTTGCATATTGCCCGCTGTGTTTGCCGCCGTGCCGAAAGATGTTGTGTACGTTTGGAATTAGAGAGCTTAGAAGTAGAACCTTTGATTATTAAATATATCAATCGCCTGAGCGATTATCTTTTTGTTTTGAGCCGTTATGCAGGCCATCAAATGAAAGTGAAAGAAATTCCCTGGAAACCGAGAGTTTAGAACACAATCTTCCCATCCTTCATATGCAATATTCTGTCGCTGAGTGCTGCTAACTCTTCGTTGTGGGTAACTATTAGAAAAGTTTGATTAAATTTTTTCCGCAGGTCTAAAAATAATTGATGCAGTTCTTTCGCATTGGCGCTGTCCAGGTTACCGGTGGGTTCATCGGCAAAAACAATATCGGGGTTATTAATCAAGGCCCGGGCTACTGCTACCCGTTGTTGCTCGCCGCCGCTCAGTTCATTGGGTTTGTTTTCCAATCTTGCACTTAATCCCAGCATCGTCAGCAATTCTTTCGCTCTTTCTTTCACTTCCGTTTTTTTACGGCCCGCCAGCCAGCCGGGTATACATACATTTTCCAGTGCGGTAAACTCGGGTAATAAATGATGAAATTGAAAAACAAAGCCGATATGTTTGTTGCGGAAAGCCGCTAATTTTTTTTCGTTCAAATCCTGCAGTACGGTATTATTCATCACCACATTACCCTGATCGGCTTTATCAAGCGTACCCAATATGTGCAACAGGGTGCTTTTGCCGGCTCCCGAGGAGCCAACCACACTTACTATTTCACCTTTGGCAATTTCTACGTCCACGCCCTTCAAAACCTCCACCGAACCGTATTTTTTATGTATATTTTTTCCCGAGATCATGCAGCTAATTTACGTCAGCAATCATCAATGAATGACAAACCTATGGGTTTAAAAAATAATGAACCCGGAATTTTATAGAATTCTTAAAATGACCTTGAAAACTATTCATTTGGAAAATTCGTTATTAACCCTACATTTGCGGAAAATTAGGAGGGTGGCGAAGCAGCAAAACCTACCGAAACTTTATTCTAAAAATTTATAAACCCTTACAAAAATGTTTTGGACACTAGAACTTGCATCGTACCTGGAAGAGGCTCCCTGGCCCGCTACTAAAGACGAGCTGATTGATTACTCAATCCGCAGCGGCGCACCTCTTGAGGTGGTTGAAAACCTCCAGGAATTGGAGGATGAAGGCACTGATGTGTATGAAAGTATTGAAGACATCTGGCCCGATTACCCCAGCCAGGAAGATTTTATGTTTAATGAGGATGAGTATTAACCCCCGCCCCTAAAGGGGAGTTTGGAAAAGTATTATAAAATTGAAGCCTCTGTAAAAGAGGCTTTTTTAATTTTTTGTAACGGGCTGTTCTGCTTCTATTAACTTCGTTGCGACGCTCCGTTTATCTTTCTGTTCGTTATTCAGCATAATGGAACGGCATGCGCTGTTAGCATATTTATTTACAGGCAAATAGTAATCTCCTTAGGTAGCCGGCTTATTCTACCCCCAATTTAGTCATCACTTCATTACTTACACCGGTAGTAGAATATCCGCCGTCGTGAAACAGGTTTTGCATGGTTACCATTCTTGTCAAATCGGAAAATAAAGTAATACAGTAGTTAGCGCAATCCTCTGCAGAAGCATTACCCAACGGGGCTATGGCATTAGCATAATCAAAAAAATCGCCAAAGCCTTTGATGCCGGTACCCGCCGTAGTTTTTGTAGGCGATTGCGAAACGGTATTAATCCTGACTTTTTTGTCCAGACCGTAATGGTAGCCAAAGCTGCGGGCAATGGATTCCAACATAGCTTTAATATCGGCCATATCAGTATAAAAAGGATAGGTACGCTGCGCCGCCATGTACGTAAGTGCCACCACGCTGCCCCACTCACTAATGGCATCCAATTTTTTTGCTACACTCAGCATTTTATGAAAAGACAATGCTGATACATCAATACCTTTTAAAAAGAAATCGTAATTGGATTCAGTATAAGGAATATTCTTGCGGATGTTTACACTCATGCCGATGGAGTGCAATACAAAATCTATTTTACCGCCCAATATTTCCTGCGATTTGGTAAAAAGCACGGTCAACTCGTCTACATTCGTCGCATCTGCCGGAATAATTTCTGATTTAGTTTTTTCCGCCAGTTTTTTTATTTCTCCCATACGCATGGCAATAGGCGCATTGGTCAAAACAAAAGTGGCTCCTTCTTCATGGGCCTTCTCAGCTACTTTCCATGCAATGGAGTTTTCGTCCAGCGCACCGGTTATAATTCCGCGTTTTCCTTTCAAAAGATTATACGACATATTTAAATAGTTTTAGAACGGTAAAAATAAGGAGTAATACTGTATCGGCTTTATACCAAATTAAATTAGTTTGCGCTGCTGTTCAAATTAATAAAATTATTTGACAGGAAATAGCCGGCCGATAAGCCATACAATTAAAAAAGTATAACCAAAGATAAATGCAAACATGGAGAGCATGTAAGCAAGAAACCGCAACGGCGCTTTACGAGGTTCTATAAATTTCAGTAGTTGCTGATTGAGATAATAAGCAGGCAGAAGCGATAGAATGATAATCAGTAATACAGCAATGCCTTTAAAATTCATTTTCGATTTTATATTAATTCATCACCATCTCCCTGGCATTTTCCAATGCAGCGGCGGTTGGTTTTTCGCCGCTCAGCATTTTGGCAATGGCCGTTATTCGTTCATCATTTGTTAAGCGACGGATATTTGTTTTCACCGCATTGCCTGCAATTTCCTTGTACACAAAAAAATGCGCATCGGCTTTGCCGGCTATTTGCGGTTGGTGTGTAATACTGATCAATTGTCTTTTGACGGCAAGCTCTTTCATTATTACACCTACCTGTTTGGCGGCTTCGCCGGAAATACCGGTATCTATTTCATCAAAGATCAATGTAGCAAGGTCAATGGATTGCGCTACTAACGATTTTATACAAAGCATCAGTCGACTCAATTCGCCGCCGCTGGCTACTTTGCCAACCGGCATAAATTTTCCGCTTTTATTGGCGTCAAATAAAAATTCAATACTGTCACTGCCGTTGGCAGTCAGTTCGCCCGGTTTTACTTCTACTTTCAGTTTTGCATTGGGCATTCCCACCTGTGCCAATAATTTATTTACTTTATCCTCCAGCGGTTTTATTTGCTTCGTTCTTCCGTCAGTAATTTTTTTAGCCAATGTTTTGGCATCGGTAAGAAGTTTGGTTGTTACTTTTTCTTTTTGCAGAATCTGCGCATCTATATTTAATACCGCCTGCAATTTTTCTTTCAGCCCGCTTTTTATCTGCAACAGTTCGTTGGTCGTTTTTACGCCGTGCTTCTTTAATAGTTTATAGCCATTCGACATCCGCTCATTGATTTGTTCAATTTTTTGCGGGTCATAATTTATATGATTGCTGATACGGTCCGTTTCATCGGCTATATCCTGCAATTCTATTTGTACCGATTGCATTCGCTGCATTAATACAGGTAACTCGGCGTGCAGTGAGGCGTAGCCTTGTAATTGGTTTAGTAAAACTTTTAATTGCTGTACAATCGGCGTTTCACTTTCTTTTAAATCGGTATATACTTTTGTGAGCGCCGCTTTAATGCCTTCGGAATTATTCAGCAATTTTAATTCCGCATCAAGGTCTTCCAGTTCATTTTCCTTCAACCCCAGTTCATCCAGTTCGCTAAATTGAAATTGATGGTAATCCAGTTCTTTATCAAACTGCTGTTTCTGCCGCAGCAGTGTTTCCCACTCTTTTTTTATGAGTTGGAGATTATGAAACGTGTTGCGGTAATTAGTAAGAATATCCGAATGGTTGGCCAGTGCGTCTAACACATCTCGCTGAAAATCCGTTTCGACAAGTTCTAAGGTATCAAACTGGCGATGCAGATCAACCAACAGGGAACTGAGTTGCTGCAATTGTGAAAGATTAACCGGCGTATCGTTAATAAATGCTCTTGACTTACCATTGACGCCTATCTCTCTGCGCAATACCAATTCATCGCCGGCATCCAAATCATTTTCTTTTAAAAATGATAGTACCTGTTTTATATTTTCAGTTGCAAAAACACCTTCTATCACGCATTTTTTTTCGCGATTCAGCAAGGCAGTTGTGTCGGCCCGCTCTCCAAGAATTAAATTCAATGCACCGATGATTATTGATTTACCGGCGCCGGTTTCACCGGTTATAATATTAAGCTTGCTTGAAAATTCTATTTCCAGTTCGTTGATGATAGCGTAGTTCTGTATACGGAGTTGTTGCAGCATTTTATTGTAGCGGCAAATTAGCGAATTTGTGAATGTACTGATTTGAAAATTTGAACCCGTTGATATCTTGTTGGAACTATTCTATTCAACCCGCCGCACAATGTTATTAAGTTAAGCATCAACTGATAAATTGCACCGCCCCCACCCGTTCCGTTCGGGCGGGCTTTAGGGCGGTGGCAATAATGATTTTTGTATTGTCGGCTTTAGCCTAAAAATAATTTGGCTAAAGCCAATAAAATCTACCAACATTTTATTTGTCCTTGCCCTAAAGGGCAAGGCAATTGAAAATTTTTAACCCAATGATATTGCAATGCGAGTTGCGGATGCAGACTTATAAGTTGCACCGCCCCCGCCCGTTCCGTTCGGGCGGGCTTCAGAGCGGTGGCAACAATGATTTTTATGTTGCCGGCTTTAGCCAAATTGTTTTTGACTAAAGCTCTGATAACAGCAGCAATATTTTATCCTCGCCCTGAAGGGGAGGGCAATTGTACATATCTTCAAGAGTGCTGAATAGCCACACAAAAGATGAATGGTGCTAACGCCACCGGGGCTTAATAGCATTAATGAAGCCGGGCCATAAAATAAAAACCCCGGCTGTAAACAACCGGGGCATGCAATATCAATTGCTCCTTCGCAGGAATTATAATTTATTTTACTTCTACTCTGTTATTCAGCTCATCATCCACCATAATACGTCCGCAGTTTTCGCAAATCATTACTTTTTTGCGTTGCTTTATTTCACTTTGTTTTTGCGGAGGGATGGCATTGAAGCAACCGCCGCAGGCATCTCTTTCTACGGGTACTACGGCCAGTCCGTTGCGATAGCTCTTGCGGATTTTTTCGTAGCTCAACAACAAACGCGGCTCTACATTTTGTTTGGCTTCGGCAGCCAGTTTATTAAAATGCTTCTCTTCCTTTTCGTTGGCGCTTATAATTTTTTCCAGTTCGCCTTTTTTGGTACCTAATACAGCTTCTTTATTGCTGATCGCTTTCTTTGCTTTTTCAAGCGCAATTGCTTTCTCGGCTATTTCTTCGTTGGCGTCTTTAATATGTTTTTCGCAAAGTTTTACTTCCAGCTGTTGCATTTCCATTTCTTTATTGATAGCTTCAAACTCACGGTTATTCTTTACATCAGCGCTTTGCTTCTCGTATTTTTTTACCAGGGCATTGGCTTCTTTTATGGCTTCGTTTTTTTGAGCAATAAAATCGGTAATACCGTTAACCTCTTCTTCAATACGAAGCTGACGGTTTTTTAATCCCTGCAATTCATCTTCCAGGTCGGCTACTTCCATAGGTAACTCGCCTTTTAAGATGTGCAATTCGTCCAACTTACTTTCTATTTTTTGCAATGCTACCAGCGATGCCAGTTTTTCTTCAACCGAATAATCTTTCGTGTGTGCCATGTATAGTTTGAAGTTTTAAATTTAATTATTGCCGTGATCTGAGAGAACTTATACCTGTTTTAAAAATATTGTACAGGGTTGGTTTCTACTTTAGTTTTAAGGACGGCAAAGGTAGGGAATTTCTTTTCCAAAAGTTCAGCTAAAAGCGCTATTGTAAACTGCTCGCTTTCGTAGTGGCCGATGTCGGCAATTACCATAAGGCCGTTGGCATCAAAAAAATCGTGATACTTCATATCGGCCGTTACAAAAACATCGGCGCCGGAGGCTAAGGCTTTGGAAATCAGAAAGCTACCTGCCCCGCCGCATAGCGCTACCTTTTTTATAGAGCGGTTCAGTAATGGTGAGTGACGTATTATTCTAAGTTTAAAAACTTGTTTTAACTGTGTCAAAAAAGCTGTTTCATCCATAGTGGCCGGTAATTCTCCCAAAATACCCGATCCTTCTTTTTGGTTTGTATTGGACAGGTTTACTATATCGTAGGCCACTTCCTCGTAAGGATGTTCAGCCAGTAAAGCAGTTATTATTCTCTTTTCCAAATATGCCGGGAACAATACTTCAATTTTGGTTTCCTTTTCATAATGAAGTGTACCAACATTACCCGCAAAAGGATTGGCTCCTTCGCCCGCCTTAAATGTGCCGGTGCCGTCGGTATTAAAGCTTGTTTCAGAATAATTTCCGATATTACCTGCACCTGCGGCAAATAAAGCAGTACGCACCGGATCGGCCTTGTCAACAGGGGCAAAAGTATACAGCTTCTTAAGTGTATTTTCTTTGGGAGAAAGTATGCTGATATTTTGCAAACCCAACATGGAGGCCATTTTACCTGTAACGCCGGTAATTACATTGTCCAGGTTGGTATGTATTGCATAAATGGCTATATCATTTTTAATAGCGGCGATAATTGTTTTTTCTACATAATTTTTACCGTTGATTTTTTTTAAACCGCCGAAGATTATGGGATGATGAGCCACTATCATATTGCAATTTTTTTCGATGGCTTCCTGTACCACATCTTCCGTAGCATCCAATGAACAAATGATACCGGTGCATTGCCAATCTGTCTGCCCGGTAATAAGGCCCGTATTGTCGTAGTGCTCCTGCAATGCAGGGTTGGCACGCGATTCAAGAAAAGAGACGATCTCGGATATTTTCATGCAGGAAAGTTAAATGATTTAAAAATATCGGGATGCGGGTATAAACAGATTTGTTTATTGAACTATATTTATTTTTCTAAAAACCTCCATGCTTTTGCCAACAAAGAAATTTATAAAAGACTTAAACGATTTTTATCCTGTATATCTAAAGGCTCACAGTGAGGCGGGCAACAGGGTTTTGCATTTTATAGGTTCTACTTTATTTTTCGGACTAATTGCCCTTGCATTTGTCTTAAAGATATGGTGGCTTATACCTGCAGCCGTTTTCATTGGCTACTTATTGCCGGGTATCGGGCATAAATTTTTCCAACATAATGATAGCTTCAGATCGAGCAAACCGGTTTTATGTGTGCTTTGCGCTTTCAGGCTCTATATTGATATGCTCGGTTTCCGAACTTACAGAAAATGAAAAAGAAACGGGGTATCAATAAAAAACCTGAAACTAAATCTTGTAATACCGAATCCTTTCGTAACTTTTCGCTGTCTTCCACCCTGTCGATTACTCCCCTGTACCGTTTCTTGACCTTTAAAACGATAAGCCATGCGAAAAAGAAAAAGAGCAGGTAATATCCTGTTAGCACTATTAGTGATTACAGGTTTTGCCGGAACCCCTTTTGACGCCTCCCTCACTAAAAAAGAGAGAAAATTTATTGTACAACATCTAAAAGAAACTAAAACCGATTTCCTTAAAAGTGTTAAAAACCTTTCCGAAGCACAGTTGAATTTTAAAGCGGCTCCGGATAAGTGGTCGGTAAAAGAATGTGCGCAGCACCTGGCATTGGCGGAGGCCGGCTTATGGCAATGGGTAGAAATGACGCTGAAACAACCGGCTAATCCTGAAAAGAAAGCCGAAATAAAAATGAAGGATGATGATATGCTGAAAGGAGTAGCCGGCAGAGAACAAAAAGTGCAGGCAACGGAAAATCTTCAGCCCAAGAATGCCAAGTGGACTACCATTCAAGAAACGTTGAATGCTTATAAGGAACAACGGGCAAAGCTTATTGGGTATATAAAAAATACTACTGAAGATATGCGCGGGCATATAGCTACCGAAACACCTTTCGGGCCGATTGATTCTTACCAAATTGTTTTATTAATTTCGGCGCACACCACCCGGCATACGCAACAAATAAATGAAGTGAAAGCCAATCCCGACTTTCCTAAAAACTAATTTTATTCCGGTTGAAAGACCCTTGAACCCCGATTCTGTAAGGAAGAAGGGGTTATTTTTTGTCCCGTTCACAAAGCCTTATTTTAGCCGGTAAAACTAAAGAGTTTATGTCCGCATTATCAACTGTTGAACTATACGAAGCTTATAAAAGCCGTATTCAAAAAATTGCCGATGTAAAATATTCATCCGCTGTATTGCAATGGGACCAGGAAACCTACCTGCCACTCAAGGGAGCCGATGCAAGAGGCAGGCAGCTGGCTACTTTGTCGGAACTATCGCATGAATTATTTACAAACAATGAAACCGGCGATCTTTTAAAGGAGCTTATACAACGAAATGATTTGAATGAAGAGGAAAGAAAAAATACGGAACTATCGCTGGAAGATTTTACCAAACAGAAAAAATACAGTTCCGATTTTGTACGTAGGCTTACGGAGCAAATTAATAAATCCTTTCACCGTTGGATAGCGGCAAGAAAGCAAAACAGCTTCTCCGTTTTTGAACCCGAATTGGATACGTTGATAAAATTAAAAAAACAGGAGGCTGAAATTTTAGGCTACACCGGGCATGCGTATAATGCACTGCTTGATGAATTTGAAAAGGGCTGTACTGTTGATTTGCTTGATAATACATTTAACGGGTTAATGCCGCAATTAAAAAATTTGCTGGATGAAATCATAGCGAAACCGCAGGTAGATGATTCTTTTTTAAATCAACATTATCCAAAACAACAGCAATGGGAGTGGGGTGTGTATTTAATAAAAGAATTGGGGTTTGATTTTGAAGCGGGCCGGCAGGATATAAGTGAGCATCCCTTTACAACCAACTTCGCTTCCAATGATGTACGCATTACCACACGAATAGACGAAGAAGATTTCAGCAATATGACCTGGAGTTGTATTCATGAAGCAGGCCATGCTTTGTATGAACAGGGTTTGCCGTATGAGAAATACGGGTTACCGCTGGGCGAATATGCCTCACTCAGTATACATGAATCGCAATCAAGGTTATGGGAGAATAATGTCGGTCGTAGTCTTCCGTTTTGGAAATACTATTTTCCGGAATTGCAAAAAAGATTTCCGGAGCAATTAAAAAATATAAGTACAGCGCAATTTTATAAAGGCATCAATAAAGTACAGCCTTCTTTAATAAGAACTGAGGCGGATGAACTGACTTATCATTTTCATGTTTATATCCGTTATCAAATAGAAAAGCAAATCATTGAGGGCAATCTTCGTACAAATGATATACCGGCATTCTGGAATGAACAATATAAAAAATACCTTGGCGTTTCATCACCTGATCATAAGCAAGGCTGCCTGCAGGATGTACATTGGAGTCACGGTAGTTTTGGTTATTTTCCTACCTATAGTTTGGGCAGTTTGTATGCCGCACAATTTTTTAAAACGGCTGATACGCAACTAAATGGCATTTCGGCTCATCTTGAAAAAGGCGATACGGCAGGATTATTGGAATGGCTGCGGAAAAATGTACATACGTACGGCAGAAAGTATAAAAGTGAGGAAATGTGTAAAAAAATAAGCGGAACCGGCTTGGATATTGCCCTTTTCGTAGAATACCTATTGCGAAAGTACCGGGATATTTATAACTTGTGATACTATTTAATCAATCTTATGAAGGCAATTAATTTACTTCTTATATCTATCATTCTTTTTGAATCCTGTAAAAAGACAAAGGAGCAATTAGCCGAAGATGCTGTTATTTCCGCTATGACCAACGGTCAATGGACAATGTCAAAATTTACTGTAGACGGCACTAATATTACCACTGACTTTGCGGGGTACAAATTTCAATATTATAAAGACAGAACGGTAGACGCCATTAAAAACGGTGTTGTGGAAAAGAAAGGGAATTGGGATGCTGATGCTTTGGCCAGAACCACTCAGGCAAATTTTACCAACGTTTCTGATCCGCTACAGCTTATAAACGGTACCTGGAATATTACCGACAGCGGCTGGACATATGTGGAAGCTACCCAAACTATCGGCAGTACCGTAAAAACCCTCAGGTTAGATAAGCTCTGATTTACTGTCCCGAATCTTCCTTTTCTCCCCTTTAAACGTCAGGATAAAATCCCGGTCTCAAAATTTGCTTGCATCCTTTTAACAATCGGGCTTTAAAAGAACTGCCTCAAACAACTAATTCAGAATATTTTTCATCTGAATTGTTCATTTGCAAACGAAAGGGAATAGTTTTTGCGTTATTAGCTTTTTAGTCATTTTAATATATACTGTTTTTTGAGAGTACCTGCACATAACACCCTGTATAAACGATTAGTTAGCCTCCTGTCTGCTATTACTTTAAGTATAATTTCAGTCACTGCCCAAAACCCGGTAGCCGATTTTACAGCTGATAAAACTTCGGGCTGTGCTCCGTTGACAGTTACTTTTACAGATCAATCTACGGGTAATCCTATTTCCTTTAACTGGGAATTTAGTAACAACCGGTTAGCCACAGGCCCCACACCCTCTATAACATTTACCGATCCGGGTACATATTCCGTTAAATTAGTAGTTCGTAATACATCGGGAATTGGTTTCACCGAAAAAATAAATTATATAACTGTATTTCCTTCACCGACGGTTAGTTTTACTGCTAATGTAACAACCGCTTGTATTCCCGCAATGATTCAATTTACAAGTGTTGCAAACACACCTGTTGGAAGTATTGTAAAATGGGATTGGGATTTTGGTGACGGAATAGGTACTTCTAATCAGCCGAATCCTTCTTACACTTACACCAGGGCCGGATTTTTTACGGTTTCACTTAAAGTTACAAGCAGTACTAATTGCGAGGCAACTTATAGGATAGGACGATATATACGAGTGTTAGGAGGAATAGAGACGGACTTTAATTTCACCGCTCCGGGAACCTGTACGGCTCCTTTTTTAGTAAATTTTCAAGATCAATCAAATGGACCGGGGAACCTGACTTACACCTGGAGCTTTAATAACGGAGGTCCCCCTTCAAGTGTTAAAAACCCATCTGCTACATATGCTTCAACTGGTAATTATACTGTTCGATTAGATGTTAGAAGCGATTTAGGGTGTACAGGATTTAAAGAAAAGGTTGTTACTATTTCCGGGACAACCACGGATTTTACAGCTCCGGCAACCATCTGCCCCGGCAGCCCTGTAATTTTTCAAAATAATTCTTCGCCTGCTCCCGTTTCTTCTACATGGACTTTTGATGACGGAACAGGTTCGGGGCAAATAAGCCCTACAAAAATTTTTATAACTCCAAGAGTGTATAATGTAAAAGTAGTTAATCAATATGCAGGTTGTAAAGATTCAATTACAAAACCTGTTACAGTATCCGCTAAACCTACCGTGGATTTCGGAGCTGACGATTCTACTTCGTGCAAAATTCCTTTTACCGTTAGGTTTACCGATCTAACTGCCGGTGCTACAAATTGGCGATGGGATTTTGGCGATGGAGGCACTTCTACTCAGGCTAATCCTTCTCATGTGTACAATAGTTTTGGAAAATATACTGTGACACTTATAGTTTCAGCCGGTTCGGGCTGTATTGATACTTTTATAAAAAAGGATTTTATTAAAATAGAAAAGACAGTTGTAGCGATACCGGGTACACCCGCAGGAGGCTGTATTCCTTTTAGTTACAACCCTGTGGCAAGTATAAAAACACTTGATCCTGTAACAGGCTATGCGTGGGATTTGGGTGAACCGGGTGCAACTTACAATACTCCAACGCCAACACATGTTTACAATAACGCAGGAAATTATAATATCAGACTTACGGTAACTACACAAAGCGGTTGTACGGCAGATACAATTATCCCGAACGGTGTTCGAACCGGTATTCGACCGATAGTTAATTTTTCGTACGCACCGCCAACAACCTGCGCCAGTACCGAAATAACTTTCAACAGCGACGCTACAGTAATCACGCCGGGTGCCGTTGTAAAATGGTTATGGAAATTTGATGACGGTACTACAAGTGAAGATAAAAACCCGGTACACGTTTTTAAAGATACAGGCGCTTTGGTTGTTACACTTATTGTTTCTAATAATGGTTGCTTGGATTCTGCCAAACAAACGCTGCAGATATTACCGCCGGTTGCCAATTTTGGATTCCAACCTAATTGCGCCAATACACTTCAAATTCAATTTATAGACAGTTCACTTACTAATCCTGTTTATGGTCCCATCAACTATTTATGGGAAATGGGCGACCTTGCTAATACGCAAATCGCCGGAACAGCACCGCCGGTCTTTACTTACCCGGCTACCGGCACTTATAATGTTACACTTACGGTAAGCAATGGATCGTGCCCACCTTATAAAATTACCAAACCCGTAGTTGTTATAAACGAGACTTCCGACTTTACAATAAGTAAGGACCCGGTTTGCAAGGATGAATTTTTTATTCTATCCGCTACCATGAGTAATCCGAATAACATTAAGAGCTATACCTGGACTATCGGCGGAGATCCGCCAATTGTTGACGCACCCCGAAGCATCAGTACGAGTTTGCCTGCAAACGGAACGTACGATGTCACATTGGTAATTACTGATACAAGCGGATGTACTATTCCTGTAACCAAAACCGGTTTCATAACAGTCAGAAGTCCCTTAGCGAATTTTTCCATTACCAGCGGCGGAGGTTGTTATGATAGACCGCTTACGTTTAATGATCTGTCAACTCCTGCGGGTACAATTACCGAATGGAAATGGAATTTTGGTGACGGAACTCCGGAACAAACATTAACGGCCGGACCATTTACACATACATATCTGCTTACAGGCGGATTTAGCGTATCGCTTTCAATAAAAGATATTAATGGCTGTACAGACTCTTATACTTCTGCAGGAAATGTGATCATAACCGATCCTGTAGCAGGCTTCAGAGCGCCTCAGATTTATTGCCCCGGCTCTCAGCTACAATTTACAGATACATCTTTAGGGGGAATTGGATTTACTTATGAATGGAATTTTGGCGATAACTCAACGCCTTCTACTTTACAAAATCCGCAGCATAGTTATCCTGCGGGAGATAATAATTACACAGTTAAACTAAAAATCAGGGATATATATGGCTGTGAAGATTCTGTTACGAAAACAAATTATATTTCAATAAGAAGCCCTAAGCCCGCTTTTGATATTTTAGACACAGTAAGTATTTGCGCACCTCTTCAAACCAAATTTACTTTTCGCGGTACAGATTATGAATCTTTCTATTGGGATTTTGGAGATAACAGCGGCATTTTAGAGGATTTTAAAAACCCTAACAACTATTACAACAGTACTGGTACGTTTATACCCAAACTTTATTTGGTGGGCCCCGGCGGTTGTACAGACTCTGCTCAGGCGACGGTTCGGGTTTACGATCCGTATGCAACTACGCAATTAAATTTTAATCCTGTAACATCGTGTAATTCGTTAAACGCCAACTTTAATCTTACTACCACTCCGGGTTTTAGGTTTAAGCTTTTCTATGGTGACGGTGCGGTGGATTCTTCTCAGCAAAAAATACTGACCCACTTATACGCATCGCCCGGCAACTATTACCCGTCTGTTATTCTTTATGATCCGCTGGGATGCGAAGCAAGTATTACGGCTATTAATCCTGTTAATGTATTTGGCGCCTTACCTCTTTTTGGTATGAATAAAAAAGAGTTTTGTGATAACGGCGAGGTTATTTTTACAAACTTTACATTAACTAATGATCCCGTGATATCTCAAAGTTGGGATTTCAATGATAACACCCCCCCTTCGCCGGATTTACAACCTGCGCATACTTTTGCAAATCCGGGTACTTATCTTGTACGGTTGACCGTGCGAACTGAAAACCAATGCGAAAACTTTTTTGTTGACACCGTTCGTGTATACCGTACCCCCGCGCCTGCTATAGTAAGTAAAGACACAATATGTATTAACGCTTCAGAATTATTCAGCGGTATATTACAACCAACTGATACACTTACTTTTTGGAAATGGACTCTTGAAAACGGCGCTACATCTGATAAACAGAGCTTTTCTACATCGTTTAATGCAACCGGTGATTATACCATTAGTTTGCTGGCAGAAAATAAACTGGGTTGTTCGGCGCCTGCTGAAAAGAAAATACATGTTGTACCGCTTCCGACAGCTTCACCTGTTACAGATCCGATACAAATTGTTTTAACAGGTGGTGCAAATCTGAATATGAATTATACCGGACCCCTGCTTACATACAAATGGACACCGCAATTACAATTGGAGTGCACCGACTGCCCGTCGCCTTTTGCCTCACCTAAAGTAAATACGACTTATAAAGTACAGGTGGAAGATAAATACGGGTGCATAAATACGGGAGAAGTAACGGTAATAGTTGTGTGTAACGGCGAAAACTTTTTTATCCCCAATACATTCTCGCCCAATGGTGACGGCAGTAATGATATTTTTTATGTGAGAGGTAAAGGGTTATTCAGAGTAAGATCCCTGCGGGTATTTAATCGATTAGGTGAAGTTGTTTTTGAGAAAAGAGAATTTGCTCCCAACAACCCAAGCTTGGGTTGGGATGGAAAATACAAAGGTAATAGACCCAAAGCGGACGTATATGTGTACCAGGTAGAGTTGTATTGTGATGGCGGACAAATAGTTCAGTTTGCCGGCAACGTAGCATTGATTCAATAAAATATAAATAACCTGTTCCTGAAACGGAGCTGATAAAATGGCTTATAAAAAAACTATAGTATCCTTTTTCACTTTCCTCATTTGCGGCTACTCTTCAGTAGCGCAGGATATTCATTTCTCTCAATTTTTTGAAGCGCCGCTGCTGCGCAACCCTTCTTTGGCCGGTATTTTCAATGGTGATATAAGAGTGCAGGGTGTTTATCGTGATCAATGGAACAGTATTACCAATGCTTACCGAACCGGTTCATTAAATGCGGAATATAAAAAACATATCGGCCAAAGTGATGATTTTTTAACTATCGGTTTGCAAACACTGTATGATAAAGCGGGTACCGTCGGACTCTCGACTACACAGTTTCTTCCTGCATTAAATTATCATAAATCATTAAGTACTGAGCGTAATACATACCTCTCTGCAGGATTTATGGGTGGTGTTGTGCAACGGAGAATTGATTTATCTAAAGCGACTACTAATACAGACTTTGACGGCGGCGGTTTGGGAGAGAATATTCCCAACCCGAATTATATTTATCTGGACGGCAGTGCCGGTATGAGTTTTAATACCAACTTGAATGAGAACCCTGCGGATAATATGTTTATAGGCTTGGCCTATCATCATTTTAATAAACCGAAAAATTCTTTTTTCCGAAACCCAACTATTGAACTTGATCCCAAGTGGGTAGCATCTGCCGGAATAAAATTCGGTGTTACAGATTATTCTTACATCACCATCCAGGCGGATCATTCTATCCAGGGCAGCTTCAAAGAAACGGTAGGAGGGGCTATGTATGGCCTCAAACTGGGAGCTGATATTGAAAATCCCGACTACACCATACACGGGGGTTTATTCATGCGATTAAATGACGCACTGATTCCCGTAGTTAAATTAGACTACAATCCTTTTTCAATTGCTGTCAGTTATGATGTAAATATTTCTAAATTAAAGCCCAGCAGTTACGGACGCGGCGGTTTTGAAGTTTCGATTTCATATATCGGTTTCCGGCCAAACAATTCTACTGTGGAATATATGCGTTGCCCGAGATTCTAAATCAAAAAAAATCCCGCGCAGTTCGCTACGGGATTTTTATACAAATAATATTTTCTAAAAGCCTTTTTTCTCCAGCTTTTGTTTGATATAATCTATTTGCTGTTGCAGCAGTTGTACATCTGCAGGATTGTTTTTCAGCGCTTCTTCTTTTTTGTTCAATAAAGTTTTTAGCACGGAACCATTAATGAAGGGATCAGTTTGCTCTCTGAAACTTTCGGGTATTGCTTCGCGGAATGCCACTATCGCATCAACACCTTTTTTTAGCTTTTCAATATCTTTTACTTTTGCTAAAAATTGTCCGAAAGGGCCGGTGGCTTCAAATTTTGCCTGCGATAAAGGCATGTTAATATAATTGGCTGCAATCATCTCAAAAGCGGATTCATCGCCATATTTAATAATGGAAGCGGTAATTTCCTGCTGCAATTTTCCTTTAGCGGGTAATTTGCTGAGTTGAAGCGCTTTTTCAAAAGCCATCTTTTCATCCACCTTACCTAATGCTTCTAATGCGGTGCCGGCTACAGTATAGGAAGAATCATTTAATGCTTTTATAAGAATTTCGTTATACGCTGCTTTGTTGTAGTTACTCATTAAGCCTAATGCTCTTGCTCTTACAACAGACTTCGCATCTGATTTCGCCAAATCAATCACTATAGCTTCAACTTCTTTTCTCACATTTTCTTTCTTCATGTCTAATTTTCCTAAAGTGTAATTACGGAGGCCAAAGTATTTATCTTTCAATGCTGTTTTTAATAACTCCAATGCTTTGGGGTCGTCCTGCTTTTTTGCAGCCGCATCAATGGCTTCTCGTCTGTCTAAATATAAACCCGCATATTTATATTGATGAATAAAACTTTCAAACGATTTATTATCTTTTTTATCCGTCAATAGAATCTTATCGCCGTCAAAATTTACTAAATCCGGCTTTGTCGAATAATTGAAAACAAACGAGTCTGTTTTATTTTCAACCCATACTTGACGCCGCTCTTTATTGGCGCCCGTATAAATATCTATTGCAACAGGCAACCTGAATACTTTGTCGCCTGCCTGCGTTTGTTTTGCCGTTACAGTTACTTTTTTTGCTGCATCATCATAGTTATAGTCAATGCTTAGTTTAGGATGCCCGCCGCCAAAATACCATTGGTTGAAATACCAGTTTAGGTCGCGACCGCTTACTTCTTCAAAAGCAAGCCTTAATTGATGCGCTTCGGCTGATTTAAATTTATTTGCGGTCAAATAATTATTAAGGCCTTTAAAAAATGCGCTGTCGCCAAGATAATTGCGAAGCATGTGCAATATGCGACCTCCTTTATTGTAGCTCACCGCATCAAACATATCTTCTTTGTCTGAATAATGAAATCGCACAAGATCTTTCTTCTCGCTGCCGCTTTGTAAATAGCCCTGCATATCATTAAAATTTTGCGCATCACCGGCATCTTTTCCGTATTTGTATTCATCCCATAATGTTTCGCTGTAGTTAGCAAAAGATTCATTCAGAGTTATGTTACTCCAGCTTTCGGTAGTAACATAATCGCCAAACCATTGGTGAAATAATTCATGCGCAATTGTACTCTCCCAAATATTACCGTCAATCAATTCTCTTGCATCTTGCTGAGCGCTTTCCTGGTGCAGGGTGGCTGTTGTATTCTCCATGGCGCCGCTTACATAATCTCTTGCAGTCATCTGCGCATATTTTACCCAGGGATAATCAACGCCGGTTATGCGACTGAAGAATGCAATCATTTCAGGTGTATGACCAAAAATTTTTCTTGCTACCGGCGCGTATTCTTTTTCTACATAATAACTTACTTCTTTTCCTTTGTAGGCATCCTTTATTACAGCATAATCTCCGGCCCCCATAAAAAATAAGTATGGCGCATGCGGTAATTCCATTTTCCATGTGTCGGTACGGGTGCCATCCGCATTTTTTTTCTGCGAAATTAATTTACCGTTGGAAAGCGTAACATATTTCGCGGGTACGGTCATGATGGTTTCCTGTGTTGTCTTTTGATTTGGTTTATCAATCGTAGGACACCAAACTGAAGTGGCTTCAGTTTCGCCTTGTGTCCATATTTGAGTGGGTTTATCCGCTTCCTCGCCTCTCGGGTTTATAAAATAAAGACCCTTTGCATCATTGATGGCAGCGCTGCCTTTTACTTTTACTTCGTCGGGTTTTGCTATATAATCAATGTAGATAATGTAATTCTGAAAGCGGGTATATGTTTTATCCAATTTGATTTTTAATTCCCAACCGTCGTATTCATATTTCAGGGGCTGCATCGCCGCGCCTTTTACAACAGCCACTTTATTTATATCCATTCCTTTTGCATCTAATTTTAATGAATCGGTAGCGTAGAAATGCGGTTTTACGGTAAGCCATACCTTACCGTACATATAACTTTTATTATAATCAAATTTTGCATCAACCTTTGTATGCACCAGGTCGTTAAGTACGGGAACGGTTTCCCTGTATACTTTTTTCCAGGCGGTATCTTTTGCGGCCTCATTGCCCGGTTGGGCTATAGTCTGCTGCAGCAAGATTGTCAGTAATACAAAAGCTGTAATAATTAATTTTTTCATTAGTGTAATTTTTATTAGAAAATTCAGGGTTGTAATTAAAACGGTTATTGAAGCGCATGGTTCAAAACAAACCTGCATTCTAATAACTTTCCTTCTGCGGATAAAGATAGGCGGTCATTTCTTTTGTGATAAACTAAAATATATAAGTGGCAGTTTTAAAATATGACTGATCGGAATACCCGGCCAAAACTAAAAAGCACAGCGGGTGCCGTGCTTTTCTTAAAGAGGATATTCTTATACCGCCATTATTTCTTTTTCTTTTAAAGTCAAATGTTTTTCTACCGCACTTGTAAATTTATCAGTCAGTTGCTGTATATCCGCCTCGGCGTCTTTAGCTGCATCTTCGCTTAACCCGTTTTTTTGTAATTTCTTAATGCTTTCAATGGCATCGCGACGAATATTACGAATAGCTATTTTGGAGTGCTCTCCTTCCGCATGGCACTTCTTTACCAATTCTTTTCTTCTTTCTTCTGTGAGTGGCGGTAAAAATAAGCGAATGATATTGCCGTCATTTTGCGGATTGATACCGATATTGGCCGCAATGATGGCTCTTTCAATAGGCTGCAGCATATTTTTTTCCCATGGTTGTATGCTGATGGTGCGGGCATCCATTACACTCACGTTGCCTACTTGGTCAATAGGTGTGGGATTACCATAATAGTCAACAACTATCCCGTCCACCATATTGGGGCTGGCTTTACCCGCCCTGATTTTTACCAGTTCAATCTCAAGGTGATTAACGGCTTTTGCCATGTGATCTTCGGCTGCTGTATTTATTTGCGATAATTCTTCCTGCATAAATTATTTTTTAAATAGATGGCAAATCTAATAAATAGGAGGGTACCAAAAAAAATGTTGGAAGGGATTAACAAAATTTCCTTCCAACATCCGCAAAAATAGTTTTCCGTTTATTGATCCGCCGCCACTTTTTCTTTACTGAGCGATACGAGTTTAGAAGTTGTAATGAGTTCAGCCTGTTCACTCGTTTTAAATATTTTAGCCACCACCATTTTGGGTCTTTGCTTACGGGTATAATATAAAAATGCAAAGCCGGCGAAAGACAATGCGAGCATGGCTAAGATGATATAGGTAGGCCCCCAATGGCGGAAGGTCCAGGCGAAAGCAATGAAAAAGATATTAATTGCCGCGCAGGTCAGGGTAACGCCTGTATGGCTCATTCCCCTGTCAAGCAACAGGTGATGTACGTGATTGCGATCAGGTGTAAAAGGAGAATTGCCCCTGAATATTCTTATGGTAAAAACCCTGAGCGTATCAAGAAGCGGTACAATTAAAATAGCAAAAGCTACGGCAACGGCAGACGCAACAGGCACGGCTATTGCCGGGGAATCAGCTACCGCGATGAATTTAATAACTAAAATGGAATTTATAAGACCCGCCATTAAAGAGCCGCAGTCGCCCATAAATATTTTTGCCGGGTTATGATTAAAAATTAAAAAGGCTACCAAGCTGCCCGCCAATCCGAAAGAAAGAATAGAATAAGCTGTCATGTCTATGGCAAAGAAATAAATTCCAAAAACAATCATGGTCAGCAAGGTCAAAGTGCCTGCAAGTCCGTCTACGCCGTCTATCAGGTTGAAGGAATTAATAATAACGATAATAGTAAGGTAAGTAAGAGCTAAACTGAAGGCTTCGGGCAATTCATTTAAACCCAATAAGCCGTGCATACTGGTAATACGCAAATCAGCTAAATGAATTAATATAGCGGCTGCTACGACCTGGCCGATAAATTTTTTCATGGCCGAAAGGATAATTAAGTCGTCTTTCAGGCCCAGGAAAAAGATAACAAAAGCAGCTGCGAAATAATATTGAAACTCAGGATTAATTTCAGAATGTACGGATAATAAAACAGCCAGGAAGAAACCTGCGAATATGCCAACACCGCCCAAAGAAGGCACTAAGCGTGTATGAATTTTTCTTTCATCGGGTATATCATATAATTTTTTCTTATCGGCAATCTGCATCACAATGGGTATGGCGAGGAAGGTGATAATAAAAGCTACGGAGCCGGTTAACATTACATCTAACATTCAACTTGATTTTGGCGTACAAAAATAGATTCCAAACGGCAATAAATAAAAATTCTTTATTAAATCACCATTAATTAATCACCGGACATCGGTATTTGATAGAATAAAGGAAATTTTGAACTTGGGATTAGTAAGATGGATTATTTAACCAAAAAGGTTGCACATTTGCACCATTAATACCGGACTTTGAAGGCGCAAAGTACAAAAAGTTTAAATTAAACAAAATATTATGGAAGCTATTTCTCAAATACCCTCTCAGTTAAGACGAGATATCGTTCGAATGGTTCATGGTGTACAAAGCGGTCACCCGGGTGGTTCATTAGGTTGTGTTGAATTTTTTACGGCTCTTTTCTTTAAAATCATGAAACACGACCCGGCCTTTAATATGGATGCTAAGGGCGAGGACGTTTTCTTTTTGTCCAATGGTCATATCTCTCCCGTATTCTATTCTACCCTTGCCAGGTCAGGTTATTTTGATATAAAAGAATTGGCCACCTTCCGAAAACTGAACACTCGTTTGCAGGGACACCCGGCTACTCACGAACATTTGCCGGGCATTCGTATTGCTTCGGGCTCATTGGGGCAGGGCTTGAGCGTGGCAATAGGCGCGGCTTTAGCTAAAAAGCTGAATGGCGATGACAGACTTGTATTCTCGCTTCACGGTGACGGAGAGCTGGAAGAAGGACAAATATGGGAGGCCATGATGTTTGCTGCTCATCATAAAATAGATAACCTTATCGCAACGGTAGATTGGAACGGACAACAAATTGACGGCCCTACTGAAAAGGTAATGAGCCTTGGCGATTTGAAAGCAAAGTTTCTTTCATTTAACTGGGAAGTAATTAGCCTGGAGAACGGAAATGATCTTGAAGAAGTAATTACCGCTTTAGAAAAAGCAAAAACACTAACCGGCAAGGGTAAACCCGTTGCTGTTTTGATGAAAACCGCTATGGGTAAAGGCGTCGATTTTATGGAAGGCAGTCACGAATGGCACGGGATAGCGCCTAATGATGAGCAATTAGCTAAGGCATTGGCACAATTGCCGGAAACCATTGGCGATTATTAATTTTTTTTGCAAAAAATAAGCGGCCATTCACTTATTCGCTGCGTAAAGAGAATTCGGTACCGGCAGCTTTTCGGGCCGGTATCCACGAAGCGATAAGCGAAATAATAAATACTGTAACGCCTACCAACAAGAAATCGGGCAATTGCATTTTTACGGGAAAATGATCAATCATAAAAGTAGCTCCCTGCATAGGTATTAATTTGTATGTTACCTGCAGCCATCCTACCAGTAATGCCAGTAACATACCTGCCGGGGCGCCTATACCCGCCAGCAACATGCCTTCGCTCAAAAATATTTTTTGAATAAAATTTTTATTGGCTCCCATTGCATGTAATACACCGATGTCTTTTTGTTTTTCCAGAACCAACATTGTCAATGAACTGATCACGGTAAATGAAGCGACAATAAGTATTAAACAAAGCACCGCGTAAATAACCCATTTTTCCGCCTGCACAACAGCGTACAGACTTTGATTCTGCTGATACCTGGTAAGAACGGAATAATTGCCGTCAAAGATTTTCTTAAGACGTTCCTGTACATTTTTTACATCGGCAAAATCCGTAATTCCAATTTCCAATGCGCTGTATTCATCAGTACCCAGTCCCAGCATCTGCTTCATGAAAGCAAGATTGGTAATAGCATATTTATTATCAAACTCCTGCTGAATTAAAAATGTACCCGCTGTATTTATTGTATCGCCGCTGATGGCCTTCATCGGGTCGGTAACAGAAGCGTCGGGTTTTTTGGGTAAATAAATGACAAGCGGAATAATATTGCGGTCGGCCTGCACACCTACGGCATTTTCTACACCGGCGCCCAGCAATACAAGCGGGTTATCAGCATCGCCCAATTCATAATCTCCTTTTACCAAATGATCTTTTATACCCGCTACATATTGATGATTTTCATCCACGCCTTTCAAATAAACCGCTGACTGTATTTCGTCGTTTTGCAGTATCCCTTTTTCTTCCGCTATCAATGAAAAATTCTTTATTTCCCTGATAGCTTTTATTTTCTCCAATTGTTGCGGTGTGATGCTTATTACCTTACCCGATGCGGGAGAAACTCTCAGGTCTGTATAAAAAGTAGAATAAATATTTTTTACCAAATCTTCAAAGCCGTTGTATACACTCAGCACCAGTATAAGCGCCGCTGTACCAAATACCATGGCGGCAATACTTACCCTTGCAATGATGTTGATGGCATTGGTAGATTTTTTGGCTTTAAAATATCGATAAGCGAATAAAAAAGTCAACACGTTTCGGGTTTAAAAGTTTAGTGCAGCGAAGAAAAGATTTTTTGTTAAACGGATTTTTTTCGGGGCTTCGGTTTTTCATCTTCCTTGCCGGCCTTAATTTCTTTAAACAATTCTTCCATTTTAAATACATGATCCAACGTATCGTCCTTAAAATATTTTATCTCGGGTATCCTGCGCACCTGTCGTTTTATTTTTTCGGCCAATTGTTTTTTTATTTCGTGGGTCCTGTCTTCAATTTTTTTCATAGCCGCTTCGGCATCTTTTACCTGGAACAGGCTGAGATAGATCCTCGCTTCCAGCAGGTCAGGAGTAATTTTTACGCCGGCAATGGATACCATGCCTCCGTCAATCATATTCAAACTCAGGCGTTGAAAAATTGCTGTCAGTTCTTCATGCAATACACTGCTGATTTGTTTTTGTCTTTTGCCTTCTTCCATGTCTTAACAATTAAGTTTGGTGTAAAATTAGTTACTTTGCGCCGTTTAAAGCACTATTAGTATATAATGAAAAAATACGCACGGATATTTAACTATCTGGGTAATTATAAAGAAAAAGTAGCTCTGTATTTTCTTTTCGTTATTCTGTCCATCGCATTTTCCATAGTTTCCCTCGGTATGCTGGCGCCTTTTTTTAAACTTTTGTTTTTAAAAGATGCTTCTGATATCAATGTAACCGGCGGCAACCCGGTATTCAGAGAAATTCAGCGACTGATGCTAGCAGCAAATGAACTCATCGGGTTTATTTGGCGGTACATTAGGTGTTTTGGCGTTGCTCTGTATTATTATCGTTGTATTTATTTTATTAAAAAATCTTTTTCTCTACCTGTCATTTTATGTACTTAACCCGCTGAAGAATAAAATTGTAAATACGCTGCGCTTAGAGTTGTATAACAAAATACTTCAATTGCCCGTTGGTTATTTTACCGAGAAAAGAAAAGGAGATATTATAAGCCGTATTACTACCGATGTAAGCGAAGTGGAAAGCTCTGTAGTGGGCGCCATGGAAGGTTGGGTAAGAGACCCGTTGACCATTCTTCTCAATTTCGCGGTATTATTTTATATCAGCCCGCAGCTTACGTTTTTTATTCTGCTGTCTATTCCCGTTATTGGTTTTGTAATTGGGCGGGTGAATCGTTCACTGAAAAAACAATCGAATGAAGTAGCCGTTAAGCATGGCGAATCTATTTCAATTTTAGATGAAACCTTAGGCGGACTCAGGGTTATTAAAGCATTTAACATAGAGAAATTATTGCGAGACAGGTTCTCGAACATCAATACAGAATTACTAAATGCAAAAAATCATATCGGTTACCGCAGAGACCTTGCTTCACCATTATCAGAAGTGATGGGTGTAATGATTTTTTGCGGCATACTTTGGTTTGGCGGACAGTTGGTATTAAAAAAAGAAATTGCTTTAGACCCATCCGTCTTTCTTACATACCTCGCTTTGTTTTACAATATCATTAACCCCGTAAAGGCATTATCCACTTCGTTCAGCAATATGCAAAAAGGTAGTGCGGCCATTGCCCGTATAGACGAAGTTTTAAATACAAAGGTTACAGTAGATGATAATCCCGGCGGTACAATCATTAATAGCTTCAACAGTAAAATTGAATTTCGTAATGCAACCTTTGCTTATACCGACGGCGTGATATTGGATAATATTAATTTGACGGTCGAAAAAGGAAAGACCATTGCATTAGTAGGTTCATCCGGCGCCGGTAAATCTACATTGGCCGATTTGGTACCGCGTTTTCATGATGTAACCGGCGGCGAAGTATTGATTGATGGCATCAATATTAAAGATTATTCATTGCATTCGCTTCGCAGTCTTATGAGTATTGTAACGCAGGAACCGATACTCTTTAACGATACAATTGCCAACAACATTAAACTGGGTAAAGAAGACGCGACAGAGGAAGAAATAACCGTGGCGGCCCGGATCGCCAATGCGCATGATTTTATTATACAAAAAGAAGAAGGGTATAATACCAATATTGGCGACAGGGGCAGTAAGCTGAGCGGCGGCGAAAGACAACGCCTGACGATTGCAAGAGCGGTATTAAAAAACCCACCGATACTTATCCTAGATGAAGCCACTTCCTCGTTGGATACCGAGAGTGAGCGATTGGTACAGGATGCTATTAATAATATGATGCAGAACAGAACGAGTATTGTTATTGCGCATCGTTTGTCTACCATTCGTCATGCGGATGAAATAATTGTTTTACAAAAAGGAAAAATTGCCGAACGTGGTACGCATGATAGCCTGATGGCGCAAAACGGATTTTATAAAAAATTGGTGGAGATGCAGGAGGTGAAGTAATTAAGGTGTAGCAGGAGAGCTACTGTATCGCATATTTATATATTGCAGAATTGCATCAATTTTTTCATCAGATAAATCTTCAAATCTTACATGATAGCTGCCATATTCTTCTTTTAAGCTTTTAACATATTTATTATTCTTTTCAAATTTTTCGGGGTTTTTGATGAAGTTGTAAATGTTTTTTTTATCATTCCACGGACCACGTTCTTCAAAGCCTCCTAATGCAGGGCCTGTCATATTTTTAAAAACATTATGGCATGATGCACAATTAGCATTAAATAGATTTTTGCCATCATAATTTATTGCTGATCCGCTATCGGAGGTTTCGATGTGATCAATTATAGCAGGAGGGGCACTTGCATTTTTTGAGTTTGTAAACTTACCAATTGTAAAATAGCCGATAGCAATTGCTGCTAAAATAAGAAAAGCATACATAAAATATTTGCCCTGATTCATTACGCTAAAGTTATAATACAAAAAATCCCGCTCAAAGCAGGATTCAATTTTTATTAATAAATTTTTTTAACCCCTCAACACTTCCCGGCTTATTACAATCTTCTGTATTTCACCGGTTCCTTCGTCAATGGTTCAGAGTTTGGCAGCATGGTAAAAGTTTTAGTGTTGAAGTTCAGGCTGTATTAGTCGGAGGCAAAAACTATGGCAGGCTTACTTTGCCCATACCGATGTACATACTGTAAGAGAAGAATTAAAACTCAATCGCCCCGATGTAGGCTGGTATCAAATACGTAAAGCCCTGCAAGCCGGAAACAGCAGCGGTGATTTTGCAACGGTATCCTTCACTGCTTTTGAAGCCGCATATAAAGCATTAACCGAAAAGCTGCAACCGATGGTGTATGAGCTGGGTTTTTTGAGGGTGTAAGGTAGCCTTTTTAGCACATTTTGTTGTAAAATGTTGTTTTTCAAACGAATAAGAAGAAGGGCAAAGTAAACTTATAAAAAGCTAAGTTTACTTTTAGGCTATAAAAGTAAACTTAACAAAAAATAAGTTTACTTTTGAGTATGCATCAAAACAACCAAATTGAAAAATTTATAGCCGGCCACTACGAAAAAGGCATCAACTACAAATACTTTGTACCTGCCGAAGTAAATAAGGAATGGATATGGACGGATGGCACATTAAACACATTGCTTGAAAAAGCATCAGTAAAACTGGGTGAGTTAAATTCTTATGCCCGGCTGGTACCTAATATAGATTTATTTATACAACTGCATGTAACAAAAGAAGCGGTAGTAAGCAGCCGTATAGAAGGCACACAAACCAATATGGACGAAGCTTTTCTTCCGGTAGAAGAAATAAAACCCGAAAGAAGAAATGATTGGAAGGAGGTAAAAAACTATACAGCTGCTTTAAATAATTCAATAAGCGATTTAAATAAACTGGCCCTGTCATCCAGGTTGTTAAAGCAGGCACATAAAATTTTATTAACGGATGTACGGGGCGAACATAAATTGCCGGGAGAGTTTCGCAACAGCCAAAACTGGATTGGCGGTGCTTCATTAGCCGATGCTGCTTTTATTCCACCGGCACATCATTATGTAAATCCATTAATGGGCGACCTTGAAAATTTTTTGCATAATGACACTATACAGGTTCCATCTCTAATCCGTATAGGTATAGCACACTACCAATTTGAAACGATACACCCTTTTTTAGATGGTAATGGCCGTATCGGTAGATTGTTAATTACACTTTATTTGGTATCGCAAAATATATTAGAAAAACCGCTGCTTTATCTTAGTGCTTTTTTTGAAAAAAATAAAACGTTGTATTATGATAATCTTAGCAGGGTAAGGGACAAAAATGATTTGCTTCACTGGTTAACTTACTTTTTAGTGGGTGTTGAAGAAACAGCCACCAAGGCTGTGGAAACACTTTCGGCTATTATGAAATTAAAAGCACAGTTAGAAAAAGATATTCATGAAAAATTAGAAAGGCGCAGCCATAACGGATTAAAGCTGCTGCTGCACTTGTTTGAAAATCCTGTTGTTACGGTAAAAAAAGTAGAGGAGGTTTGTACATTAAGTGTGAAGGCAGCTAACAATTTAGTTGCCGTTTTTGAAGAAAATAACTGGCTTAAACAATTGGGAGAAGGGCAACGATACAGGGCTTTTGTTTTTGAACCGTATCTTAATTTATTTAAATAAGCCTTATAATTACTTCAACACTTCTCTGCTTATTACAATCTTCTGTATTTCACTGGTTCCTTCGCCAATGGTACACAACTTAGCATCACGATAATATTTCTCTACAGGAAAATCTTTGGTATAACCGTAACCGCCAAAAATTTGTACGGCATCATTGGCTACTCTTACTGCCACTTCGCTGGCATAATATTTTGCCATCGCTGCTTGCTTGGTCATGCGCAGATGGCGGTTTTTTAAATCGCAGGCTTGTAAAGTAAGTAAGTCCGCCGCTGCAATTTCAGTTGCCATATCGGCCAGTTTAAAAGATATACCCTGGAAGCTAGAAATCGGCTTGTCAAACTGGTATCTTTCCTGCGAGTACTGCAATGCCGCTTCATAAGCGCCTTTAGCAATACCGAGAGAAAGTGAGGCAATAGAAATTCTTCCGCCGTCCAATACTTTCATTGCTTGTTTAAACCCGGCGCCAACTTCGCCCAACCTGTTTGTATCGGGTACAATGCAATTATCAAAAATCATTTCGGCAGTTTCGCTGGCACGCATGCCTAATTTATTTTCTTTTTTACCGCCGCTAAATCCTTTTGTTCCTTTTTCTATTATAAATGCGGTTGAATTATCCTTTGCTCTCGCTTCGCCGGTTCTGCAAATAACTACAGCCACATCGCCGGTTTTGCCATGTGTAATCCAATTCTTGGTTCCGTTGATGATCCAATTGTTACCATCTTTTACAGCGGTGCATTTCATATTACCCGCGTCGCTGCCCGTGTTGGCTTCGGTAAGCCCCCAAGCGCCTATCCATTCTGCGGATGCTAATTTGGGTAAATATTTTTTCTTTTGTTTCTCGTTGGCAAATGCAAGTATATGACCCGTACACAATGAATTATGAGCAGCTATACTTAAGCCGATGGAACCGCATACTTTCGAAATTTCTTCTATCACTGCTTTGTATTCAAAATAACTTAAACCTGAACCGCCGTATTGCTCAGGTACCAACACGCCCATCATACCCAATTTGCCGAGTTCTTTAAAAACGTGCAAAGGAAATTCCTGGCTTTCGTCCCATTGCATTACAAAGGGCTTTATATGTTGCTGCGCAAAATCCTTTGCAGTTTGTGCCACCTGCTGCGTTACTTCCGTTGGTAAAAAGTTCATTGGGGAAATTTTTTTTAGACAACATAGCACAGAACAAAATTTTTGAACTGTGCTATGTCTTGCCTTTTTAATCATATGGACAAGCAATCGCGATACAATCGTTAAAGGCTGAGCAAAGAAAGGGATTTTATTTCACACTAACAAGTGTTAGCATGAAATATTTTTACACTTTTACAGGGAAATAACCAATCCGTCGTAGCTGAGATGAATCCCCGCCGGCACCTCTTTTTGAATAACATCGTGCAGTCCCAATTGGTGAGAGATATGGGTAAAGTAAGTATCGGGTACCTGCAATCCTTTTGCCATATCAATTGCTTCTTCCAATGTAAAGTGAGCGATATGTTTTTGTTTTCGAAGCGCATTCAGTACAAGTACTTCGCTTCCTTTTATTTTTTCTTTTTCGCTGTCTTCTATCTTATTGGCGTCGGTGATGTAGGTAAAATTGCCAAACCGGTAACCGTACACCGGCATTTTTAAATGCCAAACCAAAATGGGTGTAACCGGAATATCACCCACAACAAAAGGAGTTAAGTCAATTTGGTTCAACTCAATTTCCGGTACGCCCTGGTATTTAAACTCGGCGAATGCATAATAAAAATCTCTTCGCAATGCTTCTTCCGTCAGCGAGTTGGCATACAGTTGCATTGGTTTTTTGGTAAAAAAATTAAATGCTTTTATATCATCCAGCCCGGCCAAATGATCTTTGTGCGGATGTGTAAACAGCACTGCATCCAAATGTTTTGTTTTTGTACGAAGCATCTGGTAACGAAAATCGGGCCCGGTATCAACCACCAATGCAGTAGTAGCAGATTTCACCAAAATACTGGAGCGAAGACGATTGTCTTTTTTATTAGCGGAAGTACAAACTTCACAGTCGCAACCAATCATAGGTACGCCGCTGCTGGTACCCGTGCCAAGAAATGTTATTTGTAAAGGAGGACAATGCACAGGCAAATGTACGATACCGTGTGAACGAATGATAAAGTGAAAAGTCAAAAGTCAAAAAATCTTCAGATTGCAGCGTTTTGTGACGCAACCGGCATTTGCTATTCAGTAAAAGATTTAAATGGAGCTTTCGGATTCCTGTTTGGCCATTACTTCGAGGTAAAGCTTTTTGCTTTCTTCCGTCAGTAATTCTGTATTGATATTTAATTGCGGAATCAGGTCCATCAATGTATTGATGCGGCCTTCGGTTTGTAAAAATTTATTCAGCACTACTACCTTTCTTTCTTCTAAAATACAAAAGCCGCTTTGAAACGTACCTCTTTCGTAACGCAGTACATAGCCCGCCTGCTCGGGAATGGCTTCTAATTTATCTAAAACGTTTTGTGTGTATTTCATTGTGAGTGGTCAATTGTGAATAGTGAGTACTTCTCAGCAAATGTAAAATTCTTCTTATTACTAATGGTTCAAAAAACTTAATTATTTTCCACAACTACTCACCATTCACAATTGACTACTCACCTTTATTTGCTCTGCATTTTTATTACCGGTACTATCATTTCTTCTAAACTTACACCGCCGTGCTGAAAAGTATTGCGGTAGTAATTGGCGTAATAATTATAGTTGTTGGGATAACAGAGATAATTATCTTCTTTGGCAAAAATAAATGATGAATTGATGGTAGGCGTAGGCAAACCGGCTTCCCGCGGGTCTTTGAAAGCCAGCACATCCTTCGGCTCGAAATTTAAATTGCGCCCGTGTTTGTAGCGCAGGTTGGCAGTCGTTTGTTTGTCGCCAATTACTTTGCAAGGATTTTTTACCCTGGTAGTACCGTGGTCGGTAGCTACTATCAATTTTATGTTTTTATCGGCTACTTTTTTAAGCGCCTGGTGCAGCGGGCTGTGCTCAAACCAACTGGCAGTAATACTTCTGTAGCTTCTCTCATCGCCGGCCAACTCTTTAAGTACTTCCATTTCGGTTCTTGCATGGCTCAGCATATCTACAAAATTGTACACAATAATATTCAGGTCATTATTCATCAGGTTATGAATATTATTTACCAAATCCAACCCGGCTTGGTTGTTTACTACCTTGGTGTACGAAACTTTAATGTTGTCTTTCTTTAATCTTTTCAACTGTGCTCTGAAAAATTCTTCTTCGTGTAAATTTTTACCGCCTTCCTCATCATCATTTTTCCATTGTACGGGAAACTGTTTTTCTATATCAATAGGAAGTAAGCCGGCAAAAATTGCATTCCTTGCATATTGTGTAGCGGTTGGTAAAATGGCATAAAAACTGTCTTCTTCCAGTATCCTGAAACTTTCGGCAAAAATGGGTTGAATCTCTTTCCATTGATCAAAACGAAGATTATCTATCAATACAAAAAATAACGGTACGCCTTTTTCTAAATGCGGCAGTACTTTAAACTGCATCATATTATGGCTCATTACCGGCGCATCGCTGCTTTTAGGGTTTATCCAGGAAGCATAATTTTTAGAAACGAATTTAAAAAATTCGGTATTGGCTTCGCTTTTCTGATTTTGTAAAATTTCACGCATCTCCGGGCTGTCACTTTTTTCCATCTCCAGTTCCCAGTACACTAATTTTTTATATATATCCATCCACTCATTATAATCAGGATTACTGTTCAGCGCCATAAATAAATTGCGAAACTGTTGTTGGTAAGCCGTCGTAGTTTTTTCAGAAACTAATCTTTTATTATCAATAATTTTTTTCAGGCTCAGCAGCACCTGGTTCGGGTTTACAGGTTTAATTAAATAATCGCTTATTTGGCTGCCGATGGCGTCATCCATTACATTTTCCGTTTCGTTTTTGGTAATCAGTACAACGGGGATTTGCTGATTTACTTCTTTTATTTTGGCCAATGTTTCAAGACCCGTAATCCCCGGCATGCTTTCATCCATCAATACTACGTCTACATAATTATCTTTTACATAATCAATGGCGTCAAAACCATTGGTCAGGGTATGTACTTCGTATCCTTTTGCTTCTAAAAATAGTTTTTGCGATTGCAGACTTTCAATCTCATCATCTACCCAAAGTATTTTTGCTAATGCCATTTCCGTAGTTTAAAATTTAAGTTAAGCGTTTTGAACCCGTAAGCTACAAATTTAATTTATCGCCCGGGCCTTTGTACTTTTGTGTATTCATTCATTTTACAACTTTAACGAATTTAAAACACGCATGCTTTCTGCCCGCAAAATTATCAACGACCCCGTTCACGGTTTTATTACCATCGATCATCCGTTGATATTGCAAATCATCTCGCACCCGTTTTACCAACGATTGCGCAATATACACCAGATGGCTTTTGCGCACCTTGTTTACCCGGGCGCCATGCATTCCCGCCTGCATCATTCGCTGGGTGCTTACCATTTAATGTGCATAGCCATTAACGAACTTAAAAGTAAAGGAACCGATATTTCACCGCAGGAAGAACTGGCGGCGAAAATTGCTATTCTTTTACACGATATCGGCCACGGGCCTTATTCGCATGCGCTGGAAAATGAATTGATCAAAGGTGTGCATCACGAAACGATTTCTTTGCTCATCATGCATGCATTGAATGAAGAGTTTGGAGGACAATTGACAATGGCCATTGATATCTTTACCAATAAATATACCAAACAATTTTTGTATCAATTGGTAAGCGGGCAATTGGATGTAGACAGGATGGATTATTTAACCCGCGACAGTTTTTTTACCGGTGTGGCAGAAGGAGTAATCGGGTACGATCGTATATTAAAAATGCTGGTGGTGTATGAGGGCCGTTTAATGATTGAGGAAAAAGCAATTTATTCCATAGAGAAATTTTTAGTTTCCCGCAGGCTTATGTATTGGCAGGTGTATTTGCATAAAACCGTGTTGTGTGCCGAGCAAACTTTGCAACGGGTTATAAGGAGAGCAAGGGAAATAAGCGCTGCGGCGCCGACAAAGGCATTGGCTATTTTTTTAAATCCTGCTAAAGATGAACAAAAGCCTATTGAACAATTGCTGCCTCAATTTTGTATGTTGGACGATTATGATGTGATGTGTGCCATTAAAAGTTGGTGCCTGAACGATGATAAAATTTTAGCCACTCTATCCCGTTCATTAGTTGAAAGAAAATTGTTAAAAATTAAAATGCAGGCCGTACCTTTTGATGAAATATTTATTAAAGATAAAGAGCGGGAGGCCGCTGTCGCATTAGGGATAAGCAACGAAGAAGCGAAATATTTTGTCTTTACCGGTGAAGCAATAAATACTACCTATAACCCGTTGGATGAAAGGATCAATATTTTGTTCAAGGACGGTTCGGTAAGAAATATTTCGGAAGTGGATAATGCACTGATTCACCAACACCTCAGCAGCCCCGTGAAAAAATATTACATTTGTTACTTGAAAAGTTAATGGTTCTTATCAATGTAATATTTAATAAAAAGATATAAACCGGTAACCGGGAATATAAATTCAGACTATGACATTCACAGCCTCGCAAATAGCACTGATAATAAGCGGTAAAGTAGAAGGCGATGCCGATACGGCCGTTACATCTTTTGGAAAAATTGAAGAAGCGAAAGCCGGCCAGCTTGCTTTTTTAGCCAATCCCAAGTACGAGGATTATTTATATACAACCGCGGCTTCGGTAATAATAGTAAATGATACACAGGAGCTGAGACAACCTGTTGATGCCACACTGATTCGGGTACCTGATGCATATTCCGCATTTGCCACACTGCTGGCAAAGTACCAGGAAATAGTACGCCGGCAAATGAGCGGTATACAGGAGCCCAGTTATATTTCAAATACGGCTACATACGGTGATAATGTTTTTATAGGGGCTTTTTCTTATTTAGGCGATTATGTACAGATCGGGAATCGCACAAAAATTTACCCCAATGCCTATCTGGGCAATAATGTAAAAGTGGGTGATAACAGCACCATTCATCCGGGTGTAAAAATTTATCATGATTGTGTAATTGGCGATAATGTAATCATTCATGCGGGTACCGTTGTTGGCAGTGATGGTTTTGGATTTGCACCGCTGGCCGACGGTAGTTTTATTAAAGTACCGCAGATAGGAAATGTAAAGATTGAAGATAATGTAGAGATTGGCGCCAATACAACTATCGACAGGGCGACTATTGGTTCTACCATTATTAAATCAGGTGCTAAATTAGATAACTTGATACAGATCGGACACAATGTAGAAGTGGGCAACAGTACCGTTATTGCAGCGCAGGCCGGGATTAGCGGCAGCACCAAAATAGGTAGCGGAGCCATGATAGGCGGACAGGCCGGTATAGCGGGCCATCTTCAATTGGCCGATGGCTCCAAAGTAAATGCGCAGGCAGGTTTGGGCAAATCATTAAAAATCCCCAACACATCAGTCACCGGTTCTCCGGCGTATGATTATAATAAAGCTATACGCAGCCAATCCATGGCACGTAACCTGCCCGAGATGGAAAAACGAATAAAAGAACTGGAAGAAATGGTAAAGCAGCTGATGGCGGAAAGAGTAGGAGATTGAATAGTGAAAAGAATATAGTTTTACTTCTCTTAGAGTGATTTCCACCCTTTACTCATCACTCCGCATTTACCATTATCTTTGCGCCACTTAAAATTTTTGAATGGACGCAAATTTCAATCCCGATAAACAACATACACTAAAAGCGGCGGTAAGTATATCCGGCACAGGCTTACATACCGGCGTATTGGCCGATCTTACACTGAAGCCGGCAAGCCCGGGTTTTGGTTTTCAATTTCAGCGTATTGACTTACCTAACCAACCTATCATTAAGGCCGATTGTGATTTGGTAACGGATACAAGTCGGGGTACAACATTAGAATCCAACGGCGCTACGGTAAGTACGGTAGAGCATGTATTGGCCGCATTGGTGGGAATGGGTGTCGATAATTGTTTGGTAGAAATCAATGGTCCCGAAATGCCCATCATGGACGGCAGTTCCGAGCCCTTTGTAGAAATAATAGAAGAAGCGGGTGTTGTAGAACAGGAAGCTGCAAAAGTTTGGTACAGTATCGATGAAAATATTTATCACTATGATGAGGCTAAAAGAGTAGAGATGGTAGCCATGCCTTCTACCGATTACCAGGTTACTACGTTGATTGATTTTAACAGCCCTGTACTGGGCACGCAACATGCAGGATTAAAAGCGATAAAACATTTTAAAAATGAAATAGCGCCTTGCCGTACATTTTGTTTTTTACACGAACTGGAAGCTTTGCTGGATAATAACTTGATTAAAGGCGGTGATATCAATAACGCCATTGTTATTGTGGATAAGCCCGTTACCGATGATGAGATGGGTCGACTGGCTAAAATTTTTAAAAAAGATAAAATAGAAGTAAAAAGCGAAGGCTACTTAAATAATCTTGAATTGCGTTTCCCCAATGAACCGGCACGGCATAAACTATTGGATGTAGTTGGTGATCTGGCATTGATCGGTTACCCCATCAAAAGCAGGATAATAGCCAACCGCCCCGGCCACAGTACCAATGTAGAGTTCGCGAAAAAAATAAAAGCTTATATCAAAAAGAATAAGCATACGAGAGATATCCCTACTTACAATCCCAATCAACCGGCTATATACGATCAGCAGTTTATAGAAAAAAAATTGCCGCACCGTTTTCCTTTTTTATTGGTAGATAAAATAATTGAATTGAGCGATACCCATATCGTGGGTATAAAGAATGTAACATTTAATGAATGGTATTTCCAGGGCCATTTCCCCGGCAACCCTGTAATGCCGGGCGTATTGCAAATAGAAGCCCTGGCGCAATGCGGCGGCATATTGGCTATGAACCTGAGCGGCGAAGGGCAATACGATACCTATTTCTTAAAAATAGACAATTGTAAATTCAAGCAAAAAGTGGTACCCGGCGATACGCTTATTCTAAAAATGGAGCTGACGGCACCCATACGTCGGGGTATCTGCGAAATGAAAGGAACGGCTTACGTGGGTAATAAACTTTGCTCCGAAGGCGAATTGGTAGCGCAGATAGTAAAACGATAGCCCGGGTTTCAAGTTTCAAGTTACTTGTTTCAAAAAAGTCTTTTCGGCTGAAAATTTTTCTTTTGCGGCTAACGTCATTTTAAGTGCCGGCTACCTGTTATTCCGCTATGTTTTGGCCTTTACAAAACATCTGTTTTTTTATTAACAGAACCTGTATAAAATAGTTGAAAAAAACGGCAATTTACTTTGCCTCAAATCCGTTATTCCACCTGTATATTTCGTACATTCGCCTGCTACAAAAATTATAACATTTAACTACACGGATTTATCCATTTTATGAGTGCAGAAATTAAGGAAACGAATAAGCAACAAGCCGCCAACTACGGGGCCGACAGTATACAGGTATTAGAGGGTTTGGAGGCCGTTCGTAAACGACCGGCCATGTACATTGGCGATATCAGCGAGAAAGGTCTGCATCACCTGGTATATGAAGTAGTTGATAACTCTATTGATGAAGCTCTTGCAGGGTATTGTAAAAACATCAATGTAACCATTCATGAAGACAATTCGGTTTCGGTAAAAGATGACGGCCGCGGTATTCCCACTTCCATGCATACAAAGGAAAAGCGAAGTGCTTTGGAAGTTGTAATGACTGTATTGCATGCGGGCGGTAAATTTGATAAGGGTTCTTACAAAGTATCGGGCGGTTTGCATGGTGTAGGTGTAAGTTGTGTAAATGCATTAAGTAAGCTGTTGCATGTAACCGTACAACGCGAAGGAAAAATATTTGAACAGGAATATAAAATTGGTGTGCCGCAATATCCCGTTCGCGAAATTGGCACATCGGATATTACCGGTACTGCCGTTCAGTTTTGGCCCGATGACAGCATTTTTACCGTTACTGTTTTTAAGAAAGACATATTGGAAGGCCGCTTGCGTGAACTTTCATTTCTGAACAAAGGCGTTCGCATTATTTTAAGTGACTTACGGGAAAAAGAAGAAGACGGCTCTACCTACTCAAAAACTTTTTACAGTGAAGGCGGTATTGTTGAGTTTGTTGAAATGCTTGATAAAAATGCCGGCCGCAGTCCGCTTATACCCAATGTAATTTTTGTAGAAGGCCGCGATGAAGAAACCAACGTAGCGGTAGAAGTAGCATTGACGTACAACGACAGTTACAGCGAACACATTTATTCTTATGTAAATAATATCAATACCATTGAAGGCGGTACACACGTATCCGGTTTTCGCAGGGCATTGACAAGAACATTTAAAAGCTACGGCGATAAGAACGGACTTTTTGAAAAAGCTAAAGTAGAAATTGAAGGCGATGATTTTCGTGAAGGTTTGAGTGTAATTATATCTGTAAAAGTACCCGAGCCGCAGTTTGAAGGACAAACAAAAACCAAACTGGGCAACAGTGAGGTGATGGGTGTAGTGGACAGTACGGTATCTAAAGCATTGGAAGCTTTTCTTGAAGAAAACCCGAGAGAATCTAAAAACATTATTAATAAAGTAATTCTTGCGGCACAGGCAAGAGCTGCTGCCCGTAAGGCAAGAGAATTGGTACAACGTAAATCAGTACTCAGCGGCGGCGGATTGCCCGGTAAACTGGCCGATTGCAGCGATCGTGACCCTGAACGTTGTGAACTGTATTTGGTTGAGGGAGACAGTGCGGGTGGTACGGCTAAGCAGGGTAGGGACAGAAGTTTCCAAGCCATACTTCCGTTGCGCGGTAAAATATTGAACGTAGAAAAAGCGATGGAGCATAAAATTTATGAGAATGAGGAGATAAGAAATATGTATACGGCGCTTGGTGTTACTGTGGGAACAACCGAAGATCCCAAAGCATTAAATATCGCCAAGCTTCGTTATCACAAACTCATTATTATGACCGATGCCGATGTTGACGGAAGTCATATCGCTACATTGATACTCACATTTATTTATCGTTATATGAGCCGATTGGTTGAGCAAGGATATGTTTACATTGCGCAGCCGCCTTTGTATTTGGTCAAAAAAGGCAAGGAGCAGGCTTATGCATGGAATGAAGAGCAGCGCAAAAATATTTCGGAGAGATTAGGCGGCGGAAAAGAAGACAGCGTAAACGTGCAGCGGTATAAGGGTTTGGGCGAGATGAACTCTGAACAGCTTTGGGACACAACTATGAACCCGGCGACAAGAACCCTGAAACAAGTAACAATTGAAAGTGCAGCAGAGGCGGATCGGGTATTCAGTATGCTTATGGGCGATGAAGTGGCGCCAAGAAGGGAGTTTATTGAAAGCCATGCGAAATATGCTAAGTTGGATATATAATGGATTGAAATTCACCTCCTGAGCGGTATGTTTAACAACCTTTTACAGTCGTGCCTGATTTATATCATTTTTGCTTAAGGTATTGATTGTCATAAAGAAAGCTTGTCGGGAAAAGATGCAGCAACACTAATTCGGCAGCCATTTTAAGGCGGGTTTAAAAGTTTTTAGCCTTTAAAACAGGCAAAACCCGTAATTTCAGCCTTTACTAACTCAAAAATCTACAAACATGGCAGACATTAAACTTACCGCGTATAACGTAAAAACGAAAGAAAAAGGCGTTACTATGTTGGATGCGGTAATTACAAAAACAGCAAGAGGCGCCTATATGGCTCAGGGTAATGATGGTAAAGGTAATAAGCTTACCACGTTACTTGGCGAGGAGAAAGCATTGGCTGCAATTAAAGCAGGCATAGCAAAACAAGGCTGGTAATCGTAATTAAAGAACAAATTATTTTTTTTACCGCTTACAGGTAAAAGTGCATTATTAAAATGTCGGTACAAAAACCGGCATTTTTTTTTGCACCTATGAGTTGCGATTGGCCAGGTATACCCCCGATAAAATAATACCCAGGCATCCTATTTCTATCGGGTCGATGGTTTCGCCGTCAATGAAGCCCAGGAACAGCGCTATAAAAGGAATTCCGTAGGTAACCAGTGAGGCGAATAACCCGCCGGCTCTTTTTACCAATACATAAAAAAGAACGGTGGCTATTGCGCTTGCTACTATGCCCAACAGCGATGAATAAATAACGGCCGTACGAATTACCGGGTTATTAAAGTCTAAATTAAAAAAACCTTGGTACCAAAGTACAATGCCGGCGGGTATTGCCATAAATGCCAGCGAAACGGTAGCTACATGAACCGGGTTTTGTTCTTTCATAAAATGGCTGTACAGGTTTACATTAACTCCGTAAAGGATAGTGGCTAAAAGGATCACTAAAGCGTAAGCAAGATTATCTGTTTGTACATTACCGTTCGATTGTGTGATTGTAAGTAAAACAACACCGGCAAAACCTACAATGACGCCTTGTATTTTTTGTTTTTTTATTTTATCTTTAAAAAAGATAATACCGATAAGCACTACGCAAAGCGGCGTCAGAGAATTAAGAATACCCGCAAGCGAACTGTCGAGATTATTTGATATGGCGGCTGCAAAAAGAAAGGCGGGAATCAAGTTACCAACTACGCCGGCCAGTATAATCACCGGTATCTTTTTACTGTTTATTTTTTGAATATGAAAAAATGCAAAGGGTAAAAAAACAACACCCGCCGAAAAGATGCGCAGGGCGGCTATTTGCCATGCCGAGAGTCCGTCTTTACTGTATTTCATCGCAATGAAGGAACCGCCCCAAATAAAACAGAGTATAATAAAAGTGATCCAATTAATCGCTTTACTGCTCATAGTACCTATAAATTCCCGGCAAAGGTGCATAAAGCAAAGCGGACTGAATAAAAATTTTATATTGCAGTTTCTAAATAAGTAACTATGGGTAAAATAAAACTAAGCGACATCAGTACAAGGGCGCCCAAAGATTGGGACAAACAGGAAACCAAAACCAAAACCGAAAAGATATTGGCGGAATTGGATGAACTGCAAAATGTATTGTTTGCCGAACATAAACATTCCATACTGGTGGTTATACAAGGTATGGATGGCAGCGGCAAGGACGGTGTAATAAGGAATGTATTGGGCAACATGAACCCGCAGGGCGTTACAGTAGCTTCTTTTAAAGTACCCACCGAAGAAGAATTTGCCCATGATTTTTTATGGCGTATTCATAAACTGGCGCCTGCAAAGGGTATGATACAGGTATTTAACCGCAGCCATTATGAAGATATATTAGTGACCCGGGTACACAAATGGTGCGATGATGCTACTGCTAAAAAAAGAATGAAAGCCATTAATGATTTTGAAGAGATGTTGCTGCAGCATAATAATACGCAAATACTGAAATTTTATTTACATGTATCGCCGGAGGAGCAACAGGAACGATTAAAAGAAAGAATAGGCGACCCGACCAAACAGTGGAAGTACAACGAAAAAGATTTTGAAGAAGCCAAACTGTGGGATGTGTATATGCAGGTGTATGAGGATTGTTTTACTGAATGCGGTAATATGCCATGGACAATAGTACCCGCCGACCAAAATTGGTACAAGGAATATATTATCGCTAAACAGTTAGCCGATACACTGAAAAAATTGGATATGCGCTATCCGGGGATGAAAAAATAATTATAGCAAAGTTTGATTTGATGCAACTTTTTTCGCACATACGGCAACTTTGTATTAGAAATATTTATATTTATCGATTATTAATTCACACTAAAACCAACAAATTATGGGAATGCTGAAAGAATTTAAAGAGTTTGCCATGAAAGGCAACGTAGTTGACTTGGCTGTCGGCGTTGTAATTGGCGCCGCATTCGGTGCTATTGTAGGAGCCGTAGTAGATAATATAATTATGCCGATTGTAGGTATGATTACTGGCGGTATTAATTTTGATACATTATCTGTAAAAGTAGGTGCAGCGGAATTAAAGTATGGTATGGCTATTTCTGCTTTAGTTAAGTTCATTGCCATTGCTTTGTTCCTGTTTATGGTAATAAAAGCAATGAATGCAGGTAAGAAAAAAGAAGCCGCAGCTGCACCACCCCCACCGCCCGAAGACATTACTCTTCTGCGTGAAATCAGGGATGCACTGAAAAAATAATTTACATTGTTGCATAATATTTGCAACCATTCGAGGTAAGATTGAGTCCTGTATTCAATCTTACCTTTTTTTTAATTTAAAATTTCAACATGAAAAAATTACTAAGCTTAACCGCCGCGGTCGGTTTTACTTTTTTGCTGCATGCTCAAGATGGTTCAGTGAAGGAATTACAAGGCGCCGCATCCAAAACAATTGCCAAAGATCCAAAAGATACCGCTGTAAAAACATGGAAGAAAGGCGGCGTATTTACATTTAATGTGGCCCAAGGCTCATTAGATAATTGGGTAGGCGGGGGCGATAAGTTCTCCTTTTCCGCCGTTTCATTTTTAAACCTGTATGCTTATTACAAAAAAGATAAACACAATTGGGATAACAGTCTTGACTTGGGTTATGGGTTTATAAAAACAACCAGTTTGGGGCAGCGCAAGAGTGATGATCGCATCGACCTGTTCTCTAAATACGGCTATGCAATAGCTAAAAAATGGAATGCGGGTGTTTTGTTTAACTTTCGTTCTCAATTTGCCGCCGGGTATGCTTATGGCAAAACCCCCGCAGGAGCTGAAATAAAAACACTCACGTCTAAATTATTGGCACCTGCCTATGTGCTTGTTTCATTAGGGTTGGATTATAAGCCGAATGATAATTTTTCGGTATTTATTTCGCCTTTAACGGAGAGATGGGTGATTGTTGCTGATGACAGCTTGTCTGCCAAAGGAGCTTACGGCGTAACACCCGGCAAAAAAGTAAAAAATGAATTAGGTGCCTTTTTAAGTGCCAAATTCAGTAAAGAAGTAGCTAAAAATATTGTTTTCACCAGCCGTCTTGATCTTTTCTCCAATTATAAAAAAGAGCCGAAGAATGTGGATCTTTTTTGGACCAATGTATTGACTATGAAGGTAAACAAGTTCATCTCGGCAAACGTAACACTGGATATGCTTTATGATGACGACGCCATTGCCCGCCTGCAAAGAAGGCAGTTGTTGGGGGTTGGTATGTCGGCCAAGTTTTAATAAAATATTTCCGATACATTTGCAAAATCCCGTTTTTAGTAACGGGATTTTGTTTTGTGTATATTCGCTGTGGAATTTGTGACCGGTGCAGTGATTAAACAACGGCTTCAAAAGCTAAACAGGAGCAGAAATTTATTTTAAAAAATTATTTGTGAATCAACCGACTTACCAGATAAAACTACCGCAGTTTGAAGGCCCTTTTGACCTGCTTTTATTTTTCATAGAAAGAGATGAACTGGATATTTATAATATTCCCATTACCGGTATTATCAATGATTTTCTTGAATATATTCATGCACAGGAATCGCTGAATATTGAACTCTCCAGCGAGTTTATTTTATTCATTTCTACCCTGATGCGCATTAAAGCCAAAATGCTTTTGCCGCGGAAAGAAATAGATGAATCGGGTAATGAAATAGATCCGAGACAGGAGTTGATTGATAAAATTTTGGAGTACAAAAGATTTAAAGAGGCATCGGCGAAAATGGCTGAGATGGAAGCCGTTCGTATGCTGATGGTGAAGCGGGGAAATATTCAGCAGGAGCTTTCTATGATTGGCGAAGAGGCGGGTGAAGGTACCGAGATGCAGAATATTACACTTTTTAAATTGATGAAGGCTTTTGAAAAGGTAATGCAAAAGCTGCATGACAGAAATAACAAGCCTACGCATACAGTGGTAGAGTACGCCTATACTATGGAGGGCAGTCGGGATATGATGCTGAGCATCGCAGAAAAAGAAAAAACACTGTCGTTCGAAAAAATTTTTGACAAATGTGAGAACCGTGTACATTGCATTTTTATGTTTTTATCCATGCTGGAGTTGGTGCAGCAAAAGTTTTTAAAAATTATTATCGGCGAAGGAAGAAATAATTTTATAATTGAGTACAACGAACCTGAAAATCGTTTAGCTGAATCCGGGGAAACAATTCAATCTTTATAAACTTAAAAATTTATTTGTATGAAAAGATCTGCAACAGCCAATTGGAAAGGTTCCGGTAAAGAAGGAACGGGTAAGTTAGCCACCCAGTCGGGAGTTTTAAAGAATAAAAAATATGATTTCAAAAGCCGTTTTGAAGACGGCACGTATACCAACCCGGAAGAACTGGTAGCCGCGGCGCATGCAGGCTGTTTTTCTATGAAGTTGAGTTTTGTACTGGGTGCGGCAGGCTATACTCCCAAAAAAATTGATACTACCTGCACCATCACATTGGAGAACGGAGCAATAACGCTGGCTCACCTGGATGTAAAAGCGAAAGTGCCGAGGATGAAGGCTGATAAATTTGCGGAAGCGGCTGCGGAAGCGAAAGCAGATTGTCCTATCAGCAAATTACTGAATACAACTATTACTATGGAAGCAAGTCTTGTATAACAGTTTTCAACAGGCATTAGAGAAAGTCAATATGAAACTAAGAAAGATTAAGAAATATGTTAAACCCGTTCAAAAAAAGGGAAATAATTTTCGTGGCGGAGGATTAAAAATTGAGTTATCTGATAGAAAAAAGCAGGTCATTAAACTTATTTGCCGGCAAATGACAAGCAAAGAAATAGCGGAAAAATTGGGTTTAAGTAAAAGAACGGTTGAAGTACACAGGCTGAACCTTTTTAAGCAGATAAAGGTTAAAAATAATGTTGGTGTTGCTATCTGGGCAATTAAGAACGGACTCTATAAAGTGTAAACAATATTATTTTTTTAATAATTGTGCTTTCCCTGCTTCGCTTATTCATTGAAACAGAAATGGCAATCGAACCTGCTGAAAGAATGCTGTTTATAAGTACTGTGATTTTTCTCCGGTATCTTTTCAGGGGTTTGGAGTTTCATATATCCAGAGCAGTACAGGTTCATTGGATGAATTGATTATCGCTTTCAGGCTGCTTAAAAAATTCGGCGACACAGTGGGACAGCCCCAACTTTCACAAATAGTAAAAGGCTCTGTTTCGGCATCGGGTACGCATTCATGCGAGTGCAAAACAATTGCTCTTTCAAAAGCTTTACTGTTGGTTTTTTCAAGACCGGACAGCTTATAAGCCAAGCCAAACCGGCCGTAATAAGAATTACCTACTTTATATTTTCCCAACGAACTGCAAAGACTGTTGGGTGTATTGGAGAAAATGGGTTTACCATCCTCCGACGATGATCTTCCGCTGCCATGTGTTACCAAACCCTGTTTCCGGATGCTGTCTTTTTGTAAATCGTATACAAAAAAACGATTACTGCCCGATGGTAAACTGAGATTTACCAAAAAACAAACCTGCGTATTAAAATTATTTTTTACAGTAAATGTTTTCGCCTCTTTTGCTTTCTCCTGAAGTTTCGCAGTTATCTTAATTGTTTTTTTGGCGGATGCGGGCTTTGGAGCAGCCGGGAAAAATATTCTTTTGTTTTGGTACAAATTAGCCAACGCATAAATAGCAGCACAGGTAAGTGCAAGAATAATAAACAGGCGGACAAACTTCATAACAGCAGGTTTTTTGTGAAAGACGACGATGAGATGCCTGCTTAACGAAAATCCACAGAAAGAATGCGGGCAATTACTGTTAAAAATTTACTAAGGAAATTTTTGCTGATTGAAGAGGATCAAAATAACCTGCAAGACTATACTAAATTGATTAATAATTATTTAACCGCAAAACTAATTGTGTCTGCATCTTGCCGCTGTGTATCTACCATAACCTGCTGCAATAACGAATCAAATATCCAGAAGAGTACCGGCGCTTTAGGGCTTTGAAGCACCGGTTCTACCGAAGATAAAAATTGCTTTGATACCGCGGGGCATCCTTCTGTAACACATGCAGGTGCATAATTTTCCCGATCGGGTATACAACTCATGGCATGTAATACTATTTTTCGTTTCAGTGCATTATTATTAGTTTCTTCCAAACCGGCCATGCGGTAGGAGTAACCGTAATTGCCGGTATAAGACGACATGATTTTATATTTACCCAACGAAGTACAATTACTTCCCGGAGCGTTGCTGTACTGTTTCGCATAAATAGTTGATCCTTTTCCCCGACCGTGCGATACCAATCCTTTGTTTATAATTTTGAGGGATCTGAGGTCAATAAGATATAATCTTTTCGTAGTAGTGAGTTGACCCATATTTGCCAAAAATGCGAATGTGGTGTCGTAGCCGTTTTCAACAGCATATTTTTTTAAAGCGATGGCATAAAGTAAAATCTCTTCATCCGGTAAGCTGTCTACCCCAATTTCCTTTGTCGGATTTTGAGGGTATCGGAACGATGTATTTTGAATTACAACCGCATCGGTAAGACCGGTTATTTTATCGTTAACTGCAATTTCTTTTTCAAGTGATGCCTGCTTCTCCGGTATATTTTGTTTTTTCTCCTTTAAAATTTTTTTACCGTAATCGGGGCTGTAGCCCGGCATATAGCCAAGGTCTGTCACCTTTACTTCGTTGGCAAAGGGCTGCATACTGTTTATCTGTGCTGTTTTGCAGGAAAACACAAAAGCAGAGGTTATACTAACAAGACAAAATACTTTTTTCATTGGGTGCGGTTTGCTGCACAAAATTCAGCAATCTACCCGGGAAGTACAAGGCAATACTACGCAGTAATTTTACTTTTCTTATGTTTAACGTAATTAGATAGCTGCTTTTGAATGTAATACGGGCGGAAAGGACAACCGAATTTCTTTAGCACAAACCAAATAAAGATTTTTTGATAGCATATAATTAATTAAAATGAATAGAAAACTAATCGATCCCGAAAGCAAAGAGTAAATAGGATCCGTCCGTATTACCTGTTGCCATTATTCCGGGAGTAACCAAAAATGCATATTCACCTTTAGGCAGTGTTTTATCCACCACCATTTCATAATAGCCTTCTTTAATTTTTTTAATGCTGAATGTGTATTTTGTACTTTCTTTTTTAGCTTTTCCCAGAATTTTCATGCCTTGATAGGATTGCAATACAATTGAACGGTTCCCTTTATCTGTAATTAGATTATACAACGAAGTACTTTGTGAAGGGTCCGTCATCATCGACAGCGGATTTTGCATCACACCCGGATCCATGCCGTTTGCCTTCATGGCTGAATCAGCTTCGGGTGATGCATCATCGCCTGCATTACCTGTATTAACAACAAACGACAAGCTGCCGCCGCTGTGCAATCGTATCGGCGATTTCGCACCTTCTACCAAGTACCCTGAATTGCTGCCGCCAAAACCTCCCATCTTTGTATTGGTTTTCATTTTTGAGCTTTCTTTTTCCAGGCGTACTAACGTGAGGCTGTCTCCTTTTTTTAATAAATAAATTTCATTGCTGTACTCGGGAACAGGGTAGGAAGATTTTTTGTTTTGAGCGACGGCAACTATGCTGCTAAAAGCAAAACAACAGCAGATTAAAAAACTTTTTTTCATGTTGAATTATTTAACTGTTCTTATTAAATGAGTATAAAAAAATTATTCTTTCTTTTTATTTTTTTTGTCTTTAGCACTTCCAAACCTCCATCCCGCAAATATTTGTACCACATTATTTTTGGCATCCGCACTGCTGAATGACGGCCGCTGAAAGCTTTGAATATCTTTATATACTTTAGCCAAACTCACATTATATCTTGCCCCAATAATCAATCCCATTACCGGGTGAACTTCGGCTCCAAGTGCATACCCGTAATCTATACGGTTGTAGAGGTTCATAATATTATTGTAAGCGCCGGCGGAACCGCCTGTATTTTTTGTACTGTCTGCCCGGGCACTTACCAGATAGGCAGTTTGTGCGCCAAACAAAAGCGAAACATATTTTGTAATATTGATGGAAGCTAACTGACCCATCTGTATATAATCGAGGTTTACATTGCCGGTGTTACTGCCGGTTTTATAATCGTAACCCTGGCGGGAGAAAACTAATTCGGTTCGGGAGCCGATAATTTTTTTTGAAGGCGGTGCTAACAATAAACCAACATTAAAGCCCGATTTGTTGCTGCTGTTAATAGATGATGCGTTACTTACCTTAGCAAAGTTTACACCTGCTTTTACGCCAAATTGTGCATGAAGTATAAATGGGAAAAAAAAGAGCGGCAGTAGTTTTATTTTTTTCATATTAGTAGTTTTAAATTCTTTATTTAAAGCAAAATGTTTTATCTTGATGTTCTCACGGCTCATGGCTAATCCCTCACAGTTTTCCTAATCGCTGTTCTTCCAATCTATACCAAAGGCAAACACTGTAAACTCTTTCAGTTCCATATTCTTTACCCAAACAAAACCATACTCACCAGCTTCTAATTGTTCAGGCAATTGTATCATGTAATTATCTTTCGAAATCATTTTTACGCTGAAGTTCATTTGCTTTCCCTTTGCTTCGTCTTTATCAGTCAGTAATCCTTCTTTAGCATTAATGGTGACTTCTCTTTTTTGATCGGCCGGTAAAAAAAGATAAAGTTTAATATAAGAAGTAAGGTCAATTACATCGCCGCCGGTTTTTATAAAAAAAACAATATCTTTTTTTGCCACAAAACGTATTTTGGATGTGGGTGCATCCATGGCGAGGGTTTGTTTGGCGCCTTTTAATCCCAGTGTTTTCTTTTTTGTAACCATCAAGGCATTGGCATTTTCTAATTTGATAAGTTTATTCCCTTCTTTATCAAAATAGTAAGGTTGATTGATAAACTCCGGTGTGGGTAAAACAATTTCGGGTTTTACTGCCGGCTTTGCTACCGGCTTTTTAGCGGTTTTGGTTTGGTGCTTTACAATAATGGTATCATGTGTTTTTCCTTTTTTAACCACATTGCTTTGGGCTTGTGCTGTGGGGCAAACACATTGAAAAAAAAGTAACGGCACTACTGTAAAAATTAAAACTTTTTTCATTGCTGTTATTTTTTAAAGTTAAACTTAGCGCATTGCCGGTGGCCCGACAATAGAACAAAAGTTAGTCTTCAATAGGTTATTTTATAAACTAAAAGTAACAGAATGACTGACCCTGTCTCTCACCCGAAACAGTGATTCTGCCTGCGTTTTAATTATTCACCTTAAAAGGTGAGCCATTCGGGTAAACTAAAAACTATCATATTTCAATTTTTTTACCAAAACCTGGTAAAATATTTCCTGACCTGGCCCACCTATTTGCTCAATAGATTGCATACCTTCTTTTGCTTCAAATTTCACCCGTTGCGGAAAAGCAGGCATCATAACCATCATGGCATTACCCGTTGCATTAGTATTTGTAGTCCAATCACCTCTACCAACCGGGGGGCACCTGAACTGCACTAAAGGGAATAGGGTAGGCGCCTGAATAAATTCAATTTCTATCCATGGGTTGCCGTCGGGGGTTGTAGCCGGGATTACTTTTATGCTTTTAGCACCGATGATATGTATATTACCAGAACCGGGTTTTAATTGTTTTATTTCACATTTGCCTTCATAGTCCAGTTTATCTGGTGTATTTTTATTTACTTTTTCAATTAATTTTGCTTCTTTACCAGTTATAGATACCACAAAACTACCGCTGTCTTTATACGTTAATTTACCAAACATACTCCCGGCCGTTCCATCCATACTGCTTATCATTTTTACTTCATAAGCATTATCATAAATAAGAATGTTGCTTACCAACCTGAGACTATTAAAATTGATTCCATTAAATTTTATTGTTAAACCTTCCAGCTTAACTGATACGGCAACGGGGTTTTGCTTAGGTACCTGGGCCGGGGCTTTATACACATTGCTACTCTCAACATAATTAGCTGTACCAAGGGTTAGTGTTCCAACAATATCATTCCCTTTTATAATATTGTTTACCCGCCACACTGCTTTTTTAGGCGTCCGGATAAGTGGTGCAAGTTCATCACCTTCTTTCTGCTCAGGGGAAGGCTCTAACCCGGTAATAGAGAGATGCAAAGTATACTTAACTTTAAGTCTCTTTTGGTCGGGTGTTATTTTTATAGCATCAAATTTTGACCAATCGCTGAAGTGATTAATATTTCCAGAGAGGGTTTTTGCAACGGTATCTACTGTAAAATCTTTCAAACTGCACCATTGCCCCTTATCATTTTGCATGGCAATGCCCATCAGCAATTGCATAGTGTCTTTTGCTTCTTCTTCATCATAATGAAAAACAAGTTGAACGGGTTTTTGAAATTGAATACCTGACGGTTCTAAACGATAGGCCAACCCATTCCCATTGGGCATCAGGTTAGTTATTGGTTGAATACTAAAGGTTGTTTTTTTAGATACTGCACCTTGCGGAATTATCAGTGTTATTTTCCCATCGGATGAATTGAAACTGCCACCTTCTTTTCCAATTTTCATTTCGTTTTATTTTTCCATCGGGTTTGCCAATGGCGGTAATGGCGGGTTGGGCAGTGGTATCTTCAGCAGCTTCATTTTGTGCAGCCGCTGTTATTGATGCAAATAAAAAAATAAAAACGATTGTTTTTTTCATACTAATTTTTGGTTGCAGGAGAGAATAAGTTTGAGAAGTTGCAAAATATTTTTCAAAACTATTGATCGGAAATATTGAAAACAATAGCACGAAAGTTAGTGAGGACGATAATGTAAGAATTTGCTGCTTTAAGACTTGTATTAGTAAAAGCAAAAAATGAATACGGGGAAGTTAGTTTTTTCCAAAAGCTTTATTAATAGCTTCGGTGCGGTTTTGTACATGCAGTTTTTCGTAAATATGATGTATGTGCTGGCGTACTGTATCGGTAGAGATAGAAAGTTTTACAGCAATTTCTTTATACATTAATCCTTTGGCTAATTGTTGTAATATTTCGTTTTCTCTTACTGATAATGCTGCTACCTGTTCTTTCACTTCATCATTTTGTAAACGTTTAATAACCTTCCTGGCAATTTGCGTACTCATGGGGCTGCCACCGGCGTGTAAGTCAATTAAACCTTCTGTAATTTTTCCGAGAGGTGTTTTTTTGAGTAAATACCCGCTGGCGCCTGCGGCTAATGCTTCAAAAACTTTTTCATCGTCTTCATAAATAGTAAACATCATAAACTGGCTTTGCGGGCAGAGTGCCTTTACTTTTTTTATGCAATCAATACCATTCATGCCGGGTAAATTAATATCCATAATTACAATATCAGGTTGCCATGCAGGCAATTCGTCGGCAGCTTTTTCGGCATTCGAAAAAGTGGAGAGTAATTCAAACCGTTCATCTAATGTAAGTAAACTTGCCATGCCCTCCCTTACTTCTTTCAAATCTTCCACCAAACAAATTTTTATGGGTTGCATAATTGTAAAAATAAACTATAAATAAAGAATGGCAATAGTACAAAAGTTATAGGACCCCGCTCTTTATCTGCTTTTCAGTATTATTTTAACGGCACGATCATTTTTACCAAAACACCATCCGTATTGGTTATTTCAAAAGACCCGCCAATTGATTTCATACGCATTTTCATGTTCTTTAAACCATTGCCCCCGCTATTGGTTTTTTCAAAACCTTTTCCATCGTCCTTTATACTTATAAAAAAGTTTTTACCTGTTTTAAAATAGATGATTACTTTTTTCGCATCAGCATGTTTTACCACATTGTGAAGGCTTTCTTTTAATGTTAAAAAAATATTTCGCCGTAATTCGCCGGTTAAAATAACTGCGGGAATTTCTTCGGGCATATAAATATGCATCTCTAAATTATTTTCTTCTCCATATTCAGCGGCATACGAACGGGCATAAAATAATAAATCTTCCAGGGTATCATTTTTTTCATTCATTGCCCAAATCAGTTCATTCATTTTTTGCACCAGGTCATTGGAGTTGATTACAATTTTTTCAGCATCTTTTTTTGTGGCATCGCTAAAGCTGTTACGTTTTACTTTTTCGCTTAAAAAGCGGAGCGTAGATAAGCCGGCACCCAAATCATCATGAATATCAATGGCAATTCTTGTTCGTTCCTTTTCAATGGCCTGTTGTTTTTCAAATTCAAGTTTATGTTTGCGGATTTTTCGGTTCAGATAACTTTTTACTACTAACCATCCGGCCAAAAATAGAATCGCCGCAAGGGTAATTTTAAACAGGGCAGTTTGGTAAAATGCTTTGGCTATCTCAATTTTTAAAGTTTTGCTATGCGGGCTTATCACACCATTTACATCCATTACACGCAACTGAAAGCTGTATTCGCCGGGAGGTATTTTGCTATACCGTGTATAGCGGGTATTCCCATTTAGAATCCAATCTTTGTCATACCCTTCCAGTTTATATTCAAAGCTGCATCCGGCGGCATTTTGAAAAGCAACAGGACTAAAATCAAAAGAAAAAGTATTTTGCTTATGTGATAAACTGATTTTATCCACTTCTTGTGGATTAGGAACAAATCCGGCAGAAGCGTCATTCACATATATGTTGTTTAATTGAACTGCCGGCGCATAGATTTTATCATCCAACCTGTTCGGAAAAAACGAAACCAGGCCATTAGTAGTTCCTGCAATACATTTATCCGAAGAGAAATTAATAGCAGCAATATTGAATTCATTGGCAGGCAGGCCGTCTTCAGCTAAAAAAGTTCTGGCCGTATTTTCCTTTTCATCAAAACAAAAGAGACCTTTTTCACCAAACAACCATAACTTATCGCCTGTTTTTATAACACTGCTGACGCTTATAAATGGCGGCGGTTTTGTAAAACTTACTTTTTTTAAAGTATAATCATTCCGGTTCTGCCTGTATAAACCAAAATTGGTGGCCAATAAAATACTGTTATTGGCAGTATCAATATAAAATTGATTTACCTGTGGAGGAAAAGGAATAGAGAGAATGACCGGATCAACAGATTGCTCTTTTGCTATTTTTAATATATACAGCCGATCCGCTAAATCCTTTATATATATAGTACCGGCCTCATCCTGAAATAATGCAGCAAAACTGGTGAACTTTTTTTTGTTAAGTGCGGAGAAAGGCTGAATATCATACTCTCCGTTTTTTGAATATATGCGATATACGCCGGCGAAGGTGGTAAAAAGAAAGGATTGATCCTGCAGCCGTATAATATCCTGCACCCAGCTACTGCCAAAAAGTTCAGTAGAAAATACAGGATAGCTCATTTTGTGAAGGCGGTTGGTAATTATATCATATCGAAATAAACCTTCTTTGCCAATGCCCCAGGCATATCGGTGTCCATCAAATAGTAATTTATAAAATCTTCCGGTAAATTTTTTACCGTTCAACATTGGTTCCCGAAATTCGAAGGCATGATTGTCAGTATTTAATTTCCATAGCCCTCCTGCATCATTCATTATACACCATAAGTTATTGGCATTATCATAGCCTATCCAACGAACATTGTTATTGCCTTCCCATTTTTCTAAGTCGTTACGGGAAAGATTTTTTTGAAAATAATTTTTTTCTACGTTTGTATAACTAACGCCTTGTCCGTAACTGCCGCACCAGATATTACCCACTCTGTCAAAGTATAGCGAAACAATATTGTTACTTCCAATGCTGAACGGATCAAGCCGGTAGTTTCTGTAGCTATCAACAAATTTTTTAGTTTTTAAGTTGAAAGTGAAAAGCCCGTTATTACCTGTAGCCGCCCACAATAAACCGTTGGGTGCAATAGCTGTGTAACGAAGCTCATTCACAATTTGCCCTTCCCGATTTTTGTACAGCAAGTATTTACGGGTATGGGGATTCAGCTCTACTAACCCTGCCGTAGTAGAGAGCCAAACAACAGAATCATTTTGGGGCAAAACATGTACTACCTGGAAAACGGGTTCATTGAATTTTTTGTTAATGCCGGTAAAAAAAATTTCCTTTTTTACAAGTATCTTATTTTTAAAAACATAATGAGTAGTACCCTCTGTTAAGTAAGTCCAAAAGTGGCGTTTATCAGAAAGCGAATCATACCACAGCACGCCATCTACAGCGGGTGTTTCTGTAATGGTGTCAATATTCAGGGTACGGGTATCGAAAGTTTTTATTGATTTTGTTTTTGTTTCCAGCAACCATAATTCATGATCATTAACAAAGCCAAGCGGAACACAAAATGTATTTTCATTTTTACCGTTTTCTGAAAGCATACTAAAATTCGAAAAACTGTTGTCATTAATGTTGTAACGACTTACCCCTGCATCTGTACCTGCCCAGACCCGGTGCTGGGGATCCTCCACTAACCGGGTAATAAAATTACCTCCAATGGATTTTTCATTTTGTTCATCGTTTAAAAAATTGATTGTGTGACCGCCATCATAAAGCGTAAGGCCGTTACGTGTACCCAACCACATATATCCGCGGCTGTCCTGTAAAAAATGGTACACTATATTTTGAGCTAAACCGGTTTGTACGGAAAGGTGTTTAAAATTGTAAAGAGCGTTTTGTGTTTGCGCCGAAAGGCCTTTAGACAACACTGTAAATAAGAAGAGCGTTATTATATGAAAAGGTTTTACTGTCATCGTTAAATTTGCCTTTCTAAATTTAGGCATTTTGATCAATAAGTCCGTTGTTGATTTAACAATGTTAGAAACGAAATATTTTATTTTGAATCTTGTTTAGATTTTGATTGATATTCGGTTTGATTACGTGTATGCAAATGTAAAAAAGTACAACCTTGCAAAAAGCCCGGCGGTTATGTAAATTTGAGTCGTTAAACCCGCTTTTTATGAAACAATGTAAAAATTAAAACTTAGTGAACTCGGTATCATAATAGCAGTTTGACTTTTCATCGGCTTTTTAATTACATGTTATGATTATTTTACTTTGCGTTCGGAAATATCGGCCGGGTTCTCATCAAATTTTCTTTAGGCCGGCATCTTGCATTCAATTTGGTCGCTGCTTTTTTGGAGGGCGACAATGGACGGCGGTTTCCCGGTTTTTTATGTAAATGAAAAATACCGCGATAAGCGGGATGGTTTTACGGTAATGGCTGTACTCATTTCTTTCGTAGTAGTTTCTATTATCACAATGATGATTATTGCCGCTACAGAATTGTGCAAACACAGCTTCAGTTGTTTTTTACACCCGCTTCTTTGAGACGAAGTAAGGAAACCGAATCTAAGAAAATACTTTTACCCTTTTCATAATGCTTTTCCCGCCCGAAATAACCACGGTATCGAAGATAACGGGATCAGTGCAGTATTTACATTGTACATAAGGACGGAAGCCCTTCCCGAGAAAAGTGGTACAATTACTCCGAAAAGCATATAATTTTTTTAGCCGTACCTGTTTTGATACAACCCTTCCTGAATATTTTGCGATCTTTAATATGTAGTTGAAGTAGTTTTTGTTTAATAAAATTCGAAAATCATTAAACACTCCAAACACTCGTTCATGCTTTTTAAATGCACCTTTAAATTTCAAACGACATCAGATTTAATTAATAAATTTACGGTACTAACCATCTAATCAAAAAAATTTTATGTCACCCTATCCTGAATACGAATTGCCGTTATTGAAATCAATCCCTTTTTCCGAAAAGGAAAAATTGATGATTTACCGTTACCTGAAAGTGAGGCATTTTAAAAAGAAAGAAAAAATTCTTCAGCAGGGTGATATGGAATCTCACTTTAATTTTTTGCATAAAGGTCTTACCCGGCAATTTTATACGCATAATAATCGCGAAATAAATACACAGTTTACTGTTAAAGACGATATTGTTTGTTCGGCCTATTCATATTTTTCCCGCACACCATCTGCCTATAGTATCGAAGCCGTAGAACCTACTACGCTGCTTACTTTTGAAATAAATGATATGGAATTTGTTTTAGCCCAGGGTCCAAATTTTATTCAATGGGGACGATTACTGATGAACCAATTGCTTTTTTATAAGGAAGAGCGGGAAAGGGAATTACTTACTTACGATGCTGCAAACAGGCTGCAGCACTTCATAGATTCAAAACCCGAATTAGTTTCCAAACTTTCGCAGGTTCATATCGCATCCTATCTCAATATTCAACCAGAGACTTTCAGTAAATTAAAAAACAGCATTCAAAAAATAGGGCATCAGAAATCTGAATAATCACGATGCCGGCATTGCTATTATCAGAAATTTTATTGTTATGCAATTGCAAGAAGACTTTGCAACAGGGTTGTTTTCTTAACTTATGTTAAGTTTTCGGGCAATTTCTTTCTTTATGCAGGTCTGCATTGATTGTCGGACTGTTTTAGTGTCGTAATTTTAAGATATTAGGATAAGGTTTAATGGTTAATGGTTTAAATCCCGCCGGTTCCCCGGCGGGGTTATTTTTTTATGAGACCTTGGTATTTGTACAAAAAATCCGGCACAGCGGCCGGATTCTAAATTGAAAGAAGTCTTTATTTTAACTTTTTTATTTACAGATACCAGAAGTTGATGGTAAGATTCAGTAAAACGGACTTAATGCTTTCTTTAGCTGATTCCAATTCAGTATACTCTTGATTGGTTAAAGTAAATCCTGAAACTGCTTTTGATTCGGGTTCAACAATCCAATACTCGTTTACACCATATTGTTCGTAAACAGCTTTTTTATCTTCCATGTCAAATTTTGCAGTAGAGGGAGAAAGAATTTCGATTATTAAATCAGGCGCACCTTTAATCTTTCCGTCTTTGATGATATCCATTTTCTCTTTTGAAATAAACAATATATCCGGTTGATATATATTTCTTTTGCCTAAATAAACATCCATTGGAGCAGTTAATATTTCACCTATTTTTTTCAACCGCATAATTCGAAAGTTGTCTGGCAATTTCCATTGCCGGTTTTTGATGCTCGTAAGCACGTGATGGCGACATGATAATAATATTATTAATGAGTTGACACAATGTACCCTCGGGTAAGCTCTCAAAAACTTCGAGCATGGTACGTGGGGGAGCCTGTATCATAATTTTTTTATTTGTTTGAAATTACAAAATAAAAAGCAAATACTAAAGCAAGTCGCCTGCTTATAATAGAATAGCTTATGAAGAAATGTAAGCGTCTATCTCATTAGTCTCGGAGATGCCTTCACTTTCCCTTTCATCATTTCCAAAACAGTCTCTTTTATTCCCTGCGCATCATAGCCGCATTCTCTGTGCAGTTCTTTGGGTGTGCCATGTTCAATAATCGCATCAGGGATACCCAATATTTTTATATCAGCCTTGTAGTTGTGTGTATTCATAAATTCTAAAATAGCGGAGCCAAAACCTCCCGCTACTGTCCCGTCCTCTACTGTAATTATTTTATCAAATTTGCCAAAAACCTCGTGCAGCATTTCTTCATCTATCGGTTTCACAAAACGCATATCATAATGTGCCGGGTTCAGTCCCTCGTTTTTTAAATCACGGATCGCTGCTGCAGCAAAATTTCCCGGGTGGCCAATTGTCAAAATAGCAATATCATTTCCGTCCTTAATTTTTCTTCCCGTACCAATTTTTATTTCTTTCATCTCCGTTTTCCATTCAGGCATTACACCTTCCCCTCTGGGGTAGCGTATTACAAACGGGTTAGTCGTCGAATCCAACTGCGCCGTGTACATCAGGTTTCTCAGCTCACTTTCATTCATGGGTGCGCTTACAATCATATTGGGTATGCAACGCATGTAAGGTATATCATAACAGCCGTGATGTGTAGGGCCGTCATCACCTACCAGGCCGGCACGATCTAAACAAAATATAACCGGCAGGTTTTGTATTGCTACGTCATGCACCACCTGGTCGTAAGCTCTTTGCATAAAAGAAGAATAGATATTACAAAAAACTTTCATGCCCTGTGTGGCCATACCCGCACTTACCGTTACGGCATGTTGTTCCGCAATGCCTACATCAAATGCCCGGTCAGGCATTTGCTCCATCATATATTTTAATGATGAACCGCTTGGCATAGCGGGTGTAATACCAAATATTTTTTTATTTTTTTCGGCCAGTTCAATAATCGTATGCCCGAATACATCCTGGTACTTGGGCGGCTGCGGCAAATCAAATTTCTTTTTTTGTATCTCACCGGTTATTTTATCAAACAAACCGGGCGCATGCCATTTGGTTTGATCTTTTTCGGCCAACTCATATCCCTTGCCTTTTACCGTAACAATATGTAATATTTTTGGTCCCGGTATTTTTTTCAAATCCTGTAATGTATCTACCAGCTTGGTAATGTTGTGACCGTCAATAGGACCAAAATATCGAAGCTTCAATGCTTCAAATAAATTAGCGCTGCTGCTTACCATTCCCTTCAATCCTTCTGTCAATTTATGCGCCATACTTCGGGTAAAATTTTTACCCATCGGCAGTTTGCCCAGCAAGTTCCATACATCATCTTTTACTTTATTGTAAGTCGGCGATGTAGAAATATCCGTCAGGTATTCTTTCAATGCACCCACATTCGGGTCAATACCGATACCGTTATCATTTAAAATAATTAATACATCCGCATCAGCTACACCGGCATGATTCATGGCTTCAAAAGCCATACCCGCCGTCATAGATCCATCTCCAATTACCGCTATCGCTTTTCTGTCCTTCTCACCTTTGTATTTGGCCGCCATGGCCATACCCAATGCAGCACTAATGGAAGTGGAAGAGTGCCCTACACCAAATGTATCGTACTCACTTTCGCTGCGTTTAGGAAATCCGCTCAGCCCTTTGTATTTGCGGTTGGTATGAAAATTATCTTTTCGCCCGGTTAAAATTTTGTGACCGTATGCCTGGTGGCCCACATCCCAAACCAATTGATCATAAGGCGTGTTGTATACATAATGCAAAGCAGTAGTTAATTCTACCACACCCAAGCTGGCGCCAAAATGCCCGCCATGTACACTCACTACATCTATGATGTACTGTCGTAATTCATCACAAACTTTGTGTAATTTTTCTTTCGGAACTTTCTTTAAATCGTCCGGCGAATTGATGGTTTGTAAAAGCGGTCCGGGTGTTAATTGCATGTGTGCTGTTTAGTGAGTGCAAAATTAGTGGTTTCCCGCTTTCGCATCTGCTAAAAAATAACCAAATAATTGGTTTTATGGCAGCCCCCAAAGCTCCTTTGCGCAATGCAGGCGCACGGCTTTGGGTCGGGCTATTACAGGGTACCGCCCTTCGCTGCGCTGCGGGCCCCCCGCCGCGGCGGGGGCCTTTCATATCCCTGCTGCACAGGCTGCATTACCCTATTATTATCGATTCAGTTCAAATAAGAAGGTTTTATGGCTAATTTGTGGCATGGTCGTTCCATTTGTACCGGTCATTTTCCTTTTATAATTTTATATTACCTTCAGCTTCGGCAGTTAATTAGCTTTGATTGTATGCAAAAAAGAAACACAAGATATTGGTTATTCCAAGCGGCCGGTTGGGGTACTTTTGCTCTTATTAATATCTTTTTTGCTTTTTCTTTTGACAGACTGAATGATAAAGAATCTATAAATATTTTTATAGGAAGGCTGGGCTTTTTTCTTTTGTTGGGTATTGTATTTACACATCTCATGCGGTTGATTATTATAAGGCTGGGTGTTTTACAAAAAACATTGGAGAAACAGTTTCTTCAATTTTTTATTATTACCGCCTGTCTTGCATTGGTTGTATCCTATATCAATCTTGAGCTGCTTTCCCGGTTTAGTTTACTCTCCAAAGGCGAAAAGGAAATTTTATTTCGTACAGAAAAAGCTTTTTGGATAAATAAGTTTGTGCTGGTTCTCAACACCGCTTTCTATTTCTTTATTTATTTTATTATCTGGAACCTCATTTATTTTGTTTACCACTATGTAGAAAAAAGCCGCAAGCAACAGGTTAATACATTGCAATTGGAATCGTTGGTAAAAGAACTGGAATTAAAAACCATCAAGGCGCATATCAATCCGCATTTTATTTTTAATTCGCTCAACAGTATTCGGGCTTTGATTGACGAAAATCCTTCGAGAGCCCGGACAGCGATTACCGAGCTGAGTAATATTTTGCGCAGCAGTATGAAGACGGAGAAACAGGAAACCGTAAGTTTTGAAAAAGAACTGGCTATTGTAAAAGATTACCTTGCCTTGGAGAATATGCGTTTCGAAGACCGGCTGAAAATAGAATACGAAATTGATGAAGACACACTGGATCAGCAAGTGCCGCCCATGATGTTACAAACCCTGGTGGAGAATGCGATAAAGCACGGCATCAGCAAACAAATAGGCGGTGGTGTAGTAAAAGTAATTTCAGATTTTAAAGGCGATTACCATGAAATGGCGGTACAGAATACCGGTAAGCTAAATGGCTATGCAAATAAAGAAGGTTTTGGATTGGCCAGTACGCAGGATAGGTTGAGTTTGTTATTTGGGGATAGAGCAAAATTTGAAATAAAACAATTAGATGACGTAATGGTAGAAGCAAAGGTTTCGATGCCGGTGGCGGTTGCGTAGGAAAGTTGTAAGTGATAAGTATTGAGTATATAAGGTTTATTGAGTAAATAGAGTTGTAAGACCGCCGAACTTGTTATTATGAGCAGCTATAGTTGATATTCAGTTTTTAAATCACAAAAACATGAGAGCAATAATTATTGATGACGAAAGATTGGCCAGGGCCGAGCTGAGAAAATTGTTACAGGATTTTCCCGAAGTGGAAGTAATAGATGAAGCTGCTAATGCGGATGACGGCATTTCTAAAATTGAAAACCTGAACCCCGATTTAATTTTTTTAGATATTCAAATGCCCGGCAAAACCGGGTTTGATTTATTGGGCGAATTGGACAGGGCGCCGCATGTAATATTTACCACCGCTTACGATGAATATGCTTTAAAGGCATTTGAAGTAAATGCGTTGGATTATTTACTGAAACCCATCGAACCGAAGCGCCTGACGGACGCCATTCAAAAATTACATATTGTAGAAACAAAGGAAGCACAGTCGAACGGTGAGTTTGTAAACCGCAGTATGCTTACCGATAATGACCGAGTATTTGTAAAAGACGGCGAACGCTGCTGGTTTGTGAAATTGAGCGAGATTCGTTTGTTTGAAAGCGTAGGCAATTATGCCAAAGTGTTTTTTGCGACTAATAAGCCGCTTATATTAAAATCGCTGAATGCACTTGAAGAACGATTGGATGAAAAAACTTTTTTCAGGGCCAACAGGAAACATATCGTTAATTTAAAACTAATTGAAAAGATAGAACCTTATTTTAACGGAGGTTTGTTGCTGGAATTAAGGGGTGGCGAAAAAGTAGAAGTAAGCAGGAGGCAGACGGTTAAGTTTAAAGAGATGATGAGCTTTTAAGCAATAGACAATGAGCAACAGGCAATAAGCAATTTCTGTTCTGATTTACCTGTTGCATATTGCCTGTTATTCTTCGATTGTAAATAGAAAATACTTACGAATAAGTACTATAACTTCCCCTCCGTCGGAGGGGCGAAGTAGAAATTTCGACATTCATAATGGTTTGTAGGGGGTGGGTAAAAGACGAAAATTAACTCTGTACCGGATTTATATATTTATAAAAAACAGAATTGCGAATGAGAAATATACTTTTAACGTTGGTGTTGCTTGCGGGCAGCACTTTTTCTTTTTGTCAAAGCATTGATAAAATTATAAACGCCAAAGAAGTCGAGCGGATTGAAAGAACTTTATCCTCAGATGAAATGCAGGGGCGAAAAGCTTTTACGCCGGGTATTGATAAAGCGGCTGATTTTATAGCGACCGAATTTAAAAAGATTGGTTTGCAAACGGAGAATAATAGCGGCAGTTACCTGCAAGTTTTTTCTCTCGTCCGTCCAAAGTTTATCAGTGCTTCCGGTGTTTTTGACGGTATTGCGCTTGAACAGAAAAATATTATCGCCGTTACCTGCCTGCCTGAGTTGGCGATTAATCAAACATCGGGTTATGAAATAGCGAATATAAAAGCGGGCGACGATTTGATGAAAACTGCATCAGGTTTTATAAATGCAAAAAAGAATTTATTTGTACTCGTTGATAAAAGTTTTGCAGCCAGTTTTTCAAGACTTGCCCGTTTTAAAATGTCCATTTTTAAAACCGATAAGAATGTGGTGTTTGTATTGGCCGATAGTGCTCCTGCCGGTTATTCCATAGAAATAAAGCACAGCATTACCGAACAGCAAATGGCTAATGTCGTAGGAGTGATACCCGGAAAAACCAAGAAGGATGAGTATGTAGTTTTTTCGGGGCATTATGACCATTTGGGAATTGGTAAAGCAACTGCCGAAGGCGACAGTATTTTTAACGGAGCCAATGATGACGCAGCGGGTACTACCGCCGTTATTATGCTGGCCAAATATTTTAATACATTAAAAAATAATGAAAGAACAATTGTATTCGCCGCATTTACCGCCGAAGAAATAGGCGGCTTCGGTTCGCAATATTTTTCAAAGCAGTATGAAGCCGATAAAGTGATGGCTATGTTTAATATTGAAATGATAGGCACCGAAAGTAAGTGGGGGAAAAACTCGGCATACATTACCGGTTACGACAAAACCGACATGGGAAGTATATTGGAAAAAAATTTAAAAGGTACCGGTTTTACTTTTTATCCCGATCCGTATCCCGATCAGCAATTATTTTATCGTTCCGATAATGCAACACTGGCAAGGTTGGGTGTACCGGCGCATACCATTTCTACAAGCAAAATGGACAGCGAAAAATTTTATCATACACAGGATGATGAAATAGAAACGTTGGATAAGAATAATATGGCGGAGATTATAAAAGCTATTGCATTAAGCTCCGCATCTATTGTTAGCGGAAAAGATTCTCCTGCAAGAGTGAAGGTGGGTGAGTTGAAGTAAGCCTTATTATGGTTAGTCAGCTGCAATATTCTCAAAAAGTTCTTTGGGGTCAATACCTAATGTGTCGGCAATTATTTTTATGGAGATGATACCTGTGTTTATCTCACCCCTTTCTATTCTGCCTAATTGCCTGAGTTCAATTTCTGCTTCGTAGGCTAAACGTTCTTGTGAAAAACCAAGCTCCTTGCGTTTTAACCTAAGGTTGTTACCAAAGGCTTTTAAAAACTTAGCTTGCTGTTGCTTTTTCACTTAGCAACATTCAAATAATAAACAAAAATAAATTAGGTCATATCTGACCTATTAATTAACTTCCATCTACGATTAAGAGAATAGTAGTAAATTTCATCTTGAATATTTGATGAGGCCTCGTCAAATTATCGTAACCACTCTGATTAGCAGCGTTGGGCTATCCTGAAACCAACTGAAAAGAAGTAGGGGTCATACATTCAAACCAAAAAGCCATGCGTAAAACAATCTTTAAACCATCGGCCATTCTCATTTTAGGATTAGTTCTTTCTATTAGTTGTAACAAAAATCAACAAGACGTCATAGTAAATAGTACTGACCAAACCGGATTTTCCATTGCAGCCGCGAAACAATGGTATACAACTAATTTCAGCAACAAACAAGCAGGTTCAGTCAGTAACAAATCCAATAAAAAAATCGGAATATTTTCTCCCCTTTGGGCGCAATCAGTTAATGGCGGCGATGATAACTACGAGGTAGTAGAAACTCCCTTGGTTTTTGACCATACACCAGGATTTTCTTTATCTGCAAATACCGCCAATGATATTAATGGTATAACAAAACTATTGGTACTTAAAAGCAAACGAAGTGGAAGAATATTATCAGCCCTGATGCATATATTTTCCAAGTCGGGGTTAGAAGACAAAAATGTTACGTATTCAAAAATACCTGCAAAGTTTACAGGGAATATATTTTTTACCGATTTAGAAGGTACATTCATTAACGGTTGGCAGTACGAGGACGGAAAGATTGTAAGAAAAAGTAATAAAGAAATTAATGCGGCTAACCCTGCGGGCAAAGTACTTCCTCCCGATGAAGGCGGGTGCCAAACTGTTGAGGTATTCTGGTATGCAAGAGACTGTCAAGAAGTAGCATACAATAGCGGTGTTTATACATGCGGCCCCTGGCAATATACCGGCTCTACTTATGAAACTTATTGCACTTCTCCTGCCGGTGGAGGAGGAGGTGGTGGAGGTTATGGTGGTGGCGACGCCGCTGCAATCCCAAAACTTTGCAGCTTGTACGCCTTTGCTATAGTAGGTAATAGCTATACCGCTTCGATAAAATATCTTCTGCAAGTATGGCAGCATCAAGCACCTCCTTACGAAAATATTTGGACAAATTTTATTGAGAGTTGCTTAACAATCCCGACCTACGGAATTACACCTCAACAAGCTTCTGAAATTTTTAATACTGTATTCAATAATGCAACAAATACTGTTATAGACGAACTTAAATCAGGGGCTCTTCCCCCGTATTCAGGAGCAATAAGTAAAAGGATGAAATCATTAATTCAGACGGGATTACATGATGCCAAACCCGGGGCAGTTTGGAGTACAAGTCTTTGCCTAAACAATGTACCTTCAACAGAAGCGGCATGGTGCCAATAAATATTTAAATTTGTGCCTATGAAAATTGAACTTATAAAAGAACTTTTGGAAAGAGTATATAATTATTATCCGATTGGTATCCCATCATTTAGAAGTATTTATGAAGGTGATCAAAAGATTAGAGAGATTATCGGGAAAAAAATTAATCAGATATTGGCAAAGGAGGAAACCGCTTGGACCTCCTTTGTTCAAAAACTGGAGAAAACCTATTCCCCCGGATTCTTTGATATTGGGTATCATCAATTCCCTTCTTATATTGCTGCCATTGAAACAAATAAATCTGAAAACGATTTATTCCGGTTTACGCAAAGGGCGGTATTGAATATTTCATTATTATGCCCTCATTATACTGTTTATTTCGAAGATTATTATACTTTCAATTATAATAAAACAAGCATACTTCCCCCAAACCTCCGTACATTCTTTTCTGAAAAGAGTAAGGAAATAGATAAAGAAAAGGCGGATATAGCTTCTATAAAAAAAACAATTGAATTATTTTTCCCCGACCATTCATTCGTCGATCATAAAGTTCTTTTCGACTATAAATTAACTTCAGGTTTACCCTACTCCTTTTTACATGAAGAATATTTGGATTTTAAGTCGTACCCGCTATATTCTTTTCTTTTCGACTCTCATCTTTTGTTAGATAATTTGACAATTCTTGATTGATAATAAAAAAAATAAATATGCTTAAGCTTTACATACTGACTTTAGTTTTCATAATTACCCGTAATTGTGTATTTGCACAAGAGCCATCCGAGTTAAACGAAAGCGGTACAGTGAACATTCGACTGGGCGATTCTTTAAAAAATTTGAAAGGCGTTTTACCGCTGAAAGAATCGAATTTCAGGAATAACTTTATGACTCCCCGAAATGAAAATTCCTTTTTTGCAGTGCATAAAGACTCTATTGTTGTCGGGTCCGAAAAACTAAAGGTTGATTTTTTTATCATTAGTATTTCAAAAGACAGTTGCGTAAATAATATCTTTATTTATTTATCAGATACCAACGAACTGTTGAAGAAACATATCGACTCTAAAAACTATAAAAAAGGGTGGAGTGTCTCAACAAACCTTAACAACTATTCCACTGTATCGTGGATTACAACCGATAATACTGCAATAAGTCTTAGCGGGATTAATTACTCACTGGCAAACGCCGAAACTCCTACTGTGAAATTACATTTCGTTAATCTTTCTGATTGGGATGCTTTTCATGACTTTAATCTTTATTTAATATCAAAATGAAGAGCTTTGGGCGGTCAAGAAATCAATTCTGAAACCTCTGAAGGACTGAATAACAACAAAGGAAGTATTTATAGGTCAAAGTCGATTTAAACCTTTACCGGCACACTATGCACCGCTGCTGCCATTTGTTTTATTAGCGAGGCGTCTTTTTCTATTGCATTACCTACTACAATTACATCAGCACCTGCTTTGCAATTCAGGTAAGCTTTCTCGGGTTCTAAAATGCCACCGCCTATAATCAGCGGTACGGAAATATTTTTGGCTACCGCTTCAATCATTTTTTCCGTAATAGCTTTTTTAGCGCCGCTGCCCGCATCCATATAAATTAACTTCATACCCAGCATTTCGCCGGCCATAGCAGTGCACATAGCTATTTCATTTTTATCGGCGGGAATAGGGGAGGCATTACTGATATACGAAACCGTAGTGGGAGCGCCGCCGTCTATTACCATATAACCGGTTGGCATTATTTCCAATCCGCTCATTTTTACAAAAGGCGCCGACACTACATGCTGGCCAATCAGCAGCTCGGGATTACGACCCGAAATTAATGACAGGTATAATAACGCATCGGCATACTTACTGATCTGCGACGGGCTGCCCGGGAAAAGTATAACCGGAATAGCGCAATTATTTTTTATATGCTGTACGCATTCATCCAAATGATTGGAGATAACCAAACTGCCGCCTACCAAAAAATAATCAACCTTGGCTTCAGCGGACAGCAGCATTAATTCATCTAATAAAGGTTTGGTTACCTTATCAGGGTCAATTAATACAGCAAATGACTTTTTACCGGATTGCTTTCTTTCAATGAGTGACTGATAAATCTTATTGTTCATCCTTTCGGGTTGGGTTACTGCAAAAATGCAAAAACTTTTCGGCTTTTTTGATGTATTGGACAGTTCGTTTTAAATTCCTCAGAATATGTTTTGGTATTTAAAAGATGGGTACGGCCGATATACAGGTTACAAACGGGTGCATAAGCTGCCGGGTTGCCAGGATTTTCCGTACTCATTCAGTATTATCACAATTTTAAGCAAGTGTTAATTTAAAATTACTTATTTGACAGGCCTTTCAGGGCAATGATAGCTATAAAGCCTCAGCAGGCCTGCATTTCGTAAACTTACCGGTCAAAAATCCTTACCCGGCAGGGGTTTCAAAAAATTAAAGAAATCATAATGCAGTGTTACTACTATCAGGTTGATTTTCCAAAATTTTTTTCTCCTACATAACTGTATGTAATGTGTAAAAATCCGAAAAATCAATAGGGGCGGGCATTACCCAACTGCTTATACCGATTATCCACACAATGTTGATATTTGTAGTCTTGAAATACCGGCTCTAAAAAATATTTTCGTAATCGCCTCTTTCTTAGTGAAGCGATAATCAATAATACCAAACCCAACAAATTCTTTTAGTTATGGCGAATAAAAAAACAGCATCCGCAAAGAGCGGTTTGCAATTCTCACGTCGGTTTACAAATGATGAAGTGAGCGTATTTGATATGTTTGAATATGACTACCGTACTTCGGTTATAAAAAATCCGAGTGGTGAAGTGGTGTTTGAAATGAACAATGTAGAGGTGCCCAAACAATGGAGCCAGATAGCTACAGATATTCTTGCGCAGAAATATTTCAGAAAAGCAGGCGTGCCTCAACCCGATGGCAGTCTTGGCAGAGAAACTTCGGCCAAACAAGTAGCGCATCGTATGGCTAATTGCTGGAAGGTGTGGGGCGAGAAGTATGGATATTTTGCTTCTGAAAAAGATGCACGGGTTTTTTATGAAGAGTTGGTATACTCTATCTTAAATCAAATGTGTGTTCCCAACTCACCGCAATGGTTTAATACCGGTTTGTACGAGAGCTACGGCATTACCGGCAAACCGCAAGGCCATTATTATGTAGATGCGAGTTGACGGCGAATTAAAAAAATCGAAAAATGCGTATGAGCGTCCGCAACCGCATGCTTGTTTTATATTAAGTGTAGATGACGATTTGGTAAATGAAGGCGGTATCATGGATCTGTGGGTTCGTGAAGCAAGAATTTTTAAATATGGTTCAGGTGTAGGCACCAACTATTCCAACCTTCGCGGCGAAGGCGAAAAATTAAGCGGTGGCGGTACATCAAGCGGCTTAATGAGTTTTTTAAAAATAGGAGACCGTGCCGCAGGCGCAATTAAAAGCGGAGGCACTACCCGTCGTGCCGCTAAAATGGTTTGTTTGGATTTGGACCATCCCGAAATTATAAATTTTGTAAACTGGAAAGTAGAAGAAGAAAAGAAAGTGGGTGCATTAATTGCCGCAGGCTATCCTTCCGGTTACGAAGATGAAGCATACCGCACGGTAAGCGGGCAAAATTCCAACAACTCGGTTCGTATTCCCAATGAATTTTTTAAAGTATTGGAAGAAGACGGCGAGTGGGAATTGAAAGGAAGAATGGACGGGCGTGTAATGAAAAAAATTCCTGCACGGGAATTGTGGAATCAAATTGCATACGCCGCCTGGCGTTGTGCAGACCCCGGTACGCAATACAATACCACTATTAATGAATGGCATACCTGTCCCAAGGGCGGCGAGATAAGAGCTTCCAATCCCTGCTCCGAATACATGTTCCTGGATAATACGGCATGTAATCTTGCTTCTGCCAACCTAATTAAATTTTTTGATAAAGAAACATGCCTGTTTGATGTAGAAGGTTTTGAATATTGCTGTCGTTTATGGACAGCTGTATTGGAGATATCTGTTTTGATGGCGCAGTTTCCGAGTAAAGAAGTAGCGCAACTCAGTTACGAATACAGAACATTGGGATTGGGTTATGCAAACCTCGGTACCATATTAATGCTGAGCGGTATTGCTTATGACAGCGAAGAAGCAAGAGCTATTGCCGGCGCTATTACAGCTATTATGACCGGTACCTCGTACGCTACTTCGGCAGAGATGGCGAAATCGCTGGGTGCGTTTCCCCGCTACGAAGAGAATAAAGTAGATATGCTGCGTGTAATGCGTAACCATCGCCTGGCCGCTTATGATGCGGATGAATATGAGAACCTGAGCATTAAACCGCAGGGCATTAAAGTACAATACTGTCCCGATTATTTATTAAGAGCCGCCTGCAATGCATGGGACAACGCGGTAGAGCTTGGTGAAAAATATGGTTATCGTAATGCACAAGCCACTGTAATTGCGCCTACGGGTACTATCGGTTTGGTAATGGATTGCGATACGACCGGCGTAGAACCTGATTTTGCATTGGTGAAATTTAAAAAACTTTCAGGCGGCGGTTATTTCAAAATTATCAATCAATCGGTACCTGCGGGTCTGAGAAATTTAGGATACACGGAAAAAGAAACGGATGCTATTATTAAATATGCGGTAGGTACCGGAAGTTTTGCCGGTGCACCTTTTATCAATCATCGTGTATTGAGCGAGAAAGGATTTATTGCCGATGAAATTAAAAAATTAGACGCGGCTGTAATAGCGGCATTCGAAATAGGATTTGTATTTAATAAATATATGCTTGGTGAGGAGTGTTTACAGCGTCTTGGTTTTACACCCGAGCAGTATAATAATTTTGAATGGAGCCTGCTGGAAGCGCTTGGATTTAGTGATGAAGAAATAGATGCCGCCAATGATTATGTATGCGGTACGGGTATGCTGGAGGGAGCGCCTCTTTTAAAAGACGAACATTTGCCGGTATTTGATTGCGCCAATAGATGCGGGAAAAAAGGACAACGATATATTCATGCGCACGGGCATATTCGTATGATGGGTGCTACACAACCTTTTATCAGCGGCGCTATTTCTAAAACAATTAACCTGCCGCACGAAGCTAAAATAGAAGAGATAGCGGATTCGTATTTACTGAGCTGGACATTAGGATTAAAAGCAAATGCTTTGTATCGCGATGGTTCCAAATTGTCTCAACCGTTAAGTAATAAATCGGATAAGAAAAAGAAAGCAGACGATACGCAGGGTGCAGATGAAAATAAACTTTCTGCTGCTGAAACAGTTCCTGCAACAGATTCCAAGTTTGTAGATATGGGCAAATTGACCATTGAAGAATTGCTGGAAGAAGTACAGAAGAGAGTGCAGATGTCTCCCGATACAAAGTTGAAACGTAAATTAGCGAGCATTGTAGAACGCCGCACATTGCCGGCCAAACGCAGGGGCTTTACACAAAAAGCCAAAATAAACGGGCAGGCCTTGTTTGTTCGTACCGGCGAATACAATGACGGAACATTGGGAGAAATTTTTATAGACATGGCAAAAGAAGGCGCTACTATGCGCAGCATGCTTAACTGTTTTGCTATCTCCATTTCAATAGGTTTACAATATGGGGTACCGTTAGAAGAATTTGTAGAAAAATTTGTATTTACCAAATTTGATCCTGCCGGTTTTGTAGAGCATCCTAATATTAAATCTGCTACATCTATTGTTGATTTTATATTCCGCTCATTAGGCTATGAGTATTTGGGAAGAACTGATTTGGTACATGTATTGGATAAGCCTGAAGTACTGAATACCGGTTCAGATGATTGGGATGAAGTGCCTACGAGTTTGGAGTATGAAAAGACGCCTGAGTTGTCGAATGTAAGAGTAGTGCCCAATACAACCGTACAACAGCCTGTAAAAGCGCAGCATCGTACGGTAGCGGCAAGAACCAATGATTCAGGTTTGGATGCGGTAAACAGTGCGGCGAAGGCCATGCAAAGCGATGCGCCTGCCTGCAACACCTGCGGTCATATTACAGTAAGAAGCGGCACCTGCTACAAATGCCTGAACTGCGGCAACAGTATGGGTTGCAGTTAAGTTTTAACATACCTTCTCCTTTACGGGAGAATAAAAGATACCTTGGACGGTACAAATCAGATGTAAAGTAAGTATCCACTCAACGCCCCGATTATTCGGGGTGTTTTTTTATGCCGGTTCACTATTCTATTTTTTATTCAGTATGCATGGCTGCATGTGTGCCGAAGAACTGAAGAAGGGAAAAGGATTTATACAACGGAATTGTTAAGGTCGCCTGAAAGATTATTGAATTAATTTGTATAGAATAGAGATATTACCTGCTGATTTTACGTAGTGTATTTGCACAAAAAATAAAATAAAGCGGTGCTGACTAAAATTATTAATTCTTACTACTTACTTTAGCTGCATATTCTTAAAAAGAAACATGTCATTATGAAAACGAAAAATTTACTTTGGTTCCTGGTTATTATTTTATTTCTTGAATCCTGCAGCAGGGCTATGACTCCTTTCCAGGCAGCTAATAATCCGAGAGGGAAAAAATGCAGGCCCATCCGTTAACGGAAACGGTTTAAGTTTCCATTTAACGAAGCAGGTTGGTTGATTTGTTAAGCGGATTTCGATTACTCTGCGCCGCCAAATACACTGTTCACGGCGCCTTCAAGCATCGGAAATTTTTCTACTACAAAACCTTTAATGGTTTCGATAGATTTTTTTGCCTGTTCGTCGGTGAGGCCGACTTCTGTCTTTAATTTTTCTATCAGTTCCTGCATACCGCTATCCCTTACGGGAAAATTTGTAGTTAATAAATAAGTAGAAATATACCAATGCGAATTCTATGCAACTTTAAGGAGCGACAATTTGCTCTTGTCAAATTTGCGTTGTGCATATTCCATATCCATATTAAAGCTTGTTTCCTTTGATGACGGCAGTTCAAACATGGCATCGGTCAATATACCTTCGCAAATACTGCGCAATCCACGGGCTCCCAATTTATATTCCAGCGCTTTCTCTACCATAAAATTCAATACATCATCTTCTATGGTAAACTGAATCCCTTCCAGTTCAAATAATTTTGTGTATTGCTTCATCAACGCATTCTTGGGTTCTGTTAATATGGCTCTCAGTGTAGGGCCGTCCAGCGGATCAAGATGTGTTACTACCGGCAAGCGTCCCAGCAATTCGGGAATTAAACCAAAGGCTTTTAAATCCGTAGCATTAATATAACGAAGAAGATTTTTCTTCATGCTGTCCTGCTGCTCTTTATCTACATTAAAACCAATGGTATTGGTTTGTACACGTCGTGCAATTATTTTATCTACGCCGTCGAAAGCGCCGCCGCAGATAAACAAAATATTTTGCGTATTAAGTTTTATAAGTTTTTGTTCGGGGTGTTTTCTTCCTCCCTGCGGCGGTACCAATACATCGGTACCTTCCAATAATTTCAGCATACCCTGTTGTACACCCTCACCGCTTACATCGCGGGTGATTGAAGGATTGTCTCCCTTACGGGCTATTTTATCTATTTCATCTATATATACAATACCGCGTTCGGCTGCCGCTACATCATAATTACAAACCTGCAGCAGTCTTGTCAAAATACTTTCTACATCTTCGCCCACGTAACCCGCTTCGGTAAATACCGTGGCATCTACAATAGCGAAAGGAACATTCAGCATACGGGCAATACTCTTGGCCAATAATGTTTTACCGGTTCCGGTTTCCCCAACCATTATTATATTGCTCTTTTCAATTTCTATTTCGTTGCTGTCGGTAGTTTTTTGCTGCAGTCTTTTATAATGATTATATACCGCTACGGCCAATACTTTTTTGGCTTCGTCCTGGCCGATTACATATTCATCTAAAAATTTTTTTATTTCAACAGGTTTTTTAACCGTGAGTTTAAAAGAAGAGGTAGAGCCGGGTTTGTCATCGCGAATCATCAGTTCCTGCTCTATAATTTCTTCCGCATGCTCTACGCAGCTTTCACAAATATGACCTTCCTGGCCTGCAATAAGAATTTTCACCTCATCGCGGTTGCGGCCGCAAAATGAACAATGTAAGGGGTTTTTTGCCATACTATTTTTTAGTGTAACGTACTGTCAACGTGTTTTGTAACGGTAAAATTATAAAACCGCCTTCACATAAGCGGTTTTAATTAATAAAAATATACCGGCGTCGGGCGGGTAAAAGCCTTAATGCCTTATGTTCAAGTGTTTAGAGTTTTTCTAACAAACCATCTACAATGCCATATTTAATGGCTTCTTCGGCATCCATCCAATAATCACGGTCAAAATCCTTCATAACCTGGGCCGATGTTTTACCGCAGTTATCCGCCAATATTTTTGCTCCTATTTCTTTTACTCTTTTGGTTTGCTTGGCTTGTATCTCCAAATCGACGCTTACGCCCTGTATATAACCGCCCAAACTTGGCTGGTGAATCATCACCTCGCCATGCGGGTAAATAAAACGACGGCCTTTTACCCCACCGCTCAATAATATTGAGCCCATACTTGCTGCAAGTCCCATACAAATCGTACTTACCGGGCTTTTAAGCATCTTCATGGTATCGTACATTACCATACCGCTGGTTACTACACCGCCGGGGCTGTTAATGTAAAATTTTATTTCCTCGCCGGGTTTATCTGCCTCCAGCAACATGAATTTTGAAACTACTTCGCGGGCACTTTTATCATCTACCACGCCCCACAGGTAGACGCTTCTTTTATCATAAAAATACTTTTCTAATTTTTTATTCAGCATCGATAACTCATCACGTTTATCCTCTCTTTCTTTTTCCTCATCATCCATTCTGTGTCCGTTGTATAAAAATTGCTTTTGATTCATTGTACGCAGTTTAAATTTTTTATTCAATTAATTTTTCCGGCGATTTTTTGCCTTAATCTTTTTTTAATTTCTTCGGGTTGGTTGCCAGCACTTCATCTACCAATCCGTATTCTTTGGCTTCGGCGGCCGTCATCCAATAATCACGGTCAAAATCTTTTTCAATTTGCTTTACCGGTTTACCGCTGTGTTGTGCGATGACGTCATACAATTCTGCTTTCAATTTCTTTATTTCCGCTACGGTAATTTCTATGTCACTTGCCTGCCCGCCAATAGAGCCGCTGGGCTGGTGCATCATTACCCGTGCATGTTTCAGCGCCGCTCTTTTACCGTGTGTACCGGCCGATAATAATACAGATGCCATAGAAGCGGCCACGCCTATACAAATAGTAGCTACGTCAGGACTTACATATTGCATGGTATCATATACTCCCAAACCGGAGTATACGCTGCCGCCGGGACTGTTGATGTACATGTTGATGTCTCTTGTCCGGTCGGTAGAATCTAAAAACAATAATTGTGCTGTTACAATATTGGCTACTTCATCATTAATTGGATAGCCCAGAAAAATGATACGGTCCATCATTAAGCGGCTGTATACATCCATTACGGCTACGTTTAGTGAACGTTCCTCGATGATATTCGGCGTCATGGCCGTTACCATGTGCGAGGCATAGCTGTGTAATGTATTGCTTGAAAGGCCGCGGTGCTTTACCGCATATTTTTCAAATTCGGAATTAAAATTCATACGCTGAGGTTTGCTGTTGATTGCGATTTTTTGTTAGTAAATCAATTCATCAAATATCCGTCCAAATGCCAAAACCACAAAATTGTGTGACACGAAAGGATATTTTACTTGACGAATTGGCACGAATATAAAATAAAAAGTTCCGGATTTCCGGAACTTTTAAATTTTTAAGTCTTTAAATCAATTTTTTTAGTGCTTGTGCTCTTCTTCCATCTTGGCAAACTCGTCGGCGCCAATTGCTTTATCGGCGGTTGTAACCTGTGTTTCGGCCCATTCAAATATTTTTTGGGTTTGAATACGCATGTATGCGTCTTCCACAAATTTCCTGTCCTTCATCATTTTTTCTACATAATCATTCACCCACGGTTGGTTTTCGCCCATTTCCGCACCCATGCCGCCCATATAGCCAAAAAGTTGTTGCTTGGCAAAAGCTCTTATTTCATCGGGTCCTACCTGTATGGCGTTATCACTTACAATTTTATCGCTGATCAGCGTCCATTTCAGTTGGTTTAAAAACCCCGGGAATTCCTTTTCAACCTCTTCATCTGTTTTTACTTGCTGCCTGTTTTCGCCGGTATCTGCCTGCGTTTTTATCCATTTCTTTAAAAATGTTTCAGGAAATTTTATTTCAGTATGATCCAGCAATTGGTGGTAAGCCTGGTCCTGGATTTGATTTCTTGCCCGGCTGTCCCAGTAAGCCGTTATTTCATCTTTTATTTTATTTCTGAAATCCGGTTCAGTCTTTACTTCTCCGCCCGGGTACAGTTGATTGAAAAACTCTTCATTCAATTCTTTTTTTTCCAGTAAACCTACTTTGGTAATTAGTATTTTAAAATATTTATCGGCAGCGGCGGCATCTTCTTTGTCCAATCCTAAATCGCTGATTATCCATTCTCTTTCTTTTTCGTCAAAAATCATTTTTAACTGCACCACTTCGCTGTCATCTTTTTTTCTGCCCATCCATTTGCTGCGGAAGTTTTCAGTAAAATATTTTACTAAAATGGAATTGTCTTTCGTAATACCGCCTTCTGTTACATTACCATCGGCATCAGTTTCCGTAAATGTTACATTCAATACATTTTCTTCCGTGGTTACGGTTTCAGGATCCGTCATATTGCCGTAGCGGTTTTGCAGGCGGGCTACTTCAGCTTCAATCATTTCATCGGTAACTTCTACTTTATATTTTATAAATTTTCCTTTGGTCAAATCCGTCATATTGAATTCGGGTTTCATACCAATTTCAAAAGAAAAAGTATAATCTGCAGGGTTGTTTACATCCAATTGCTGCAGGTTAATATCCGAGGGAAGCGGTTGCGCAAAAATGTCAAGCTTTTCTGTTTCTAAATATTTTATAATTTCCCTGTCTACTGTACGCAGTACTTCATCGGTAAATAAAGAAGGGCCGTACATTTTTTTTATCAGTCCGGCCGGTACCATGCCCTTACGAAAACCGGGTATATTCGCTTTTTTACTGTTTTCTTTTAATGATTTTTCAAAAGCGGGTAAATAATCCTGTTTGGCTAATGTCAGATTAATTTTTTCGTGCAGTAAGCCAATGTTTTCTTTTGTAACTGTTGCCATATCAATTCTGCTTTTTAGTTATAAGCTTTATGCTGTTAAAAAAAGCCTCCCCTTTGGGGAGGTTTGGTGGGGCTTTTGTCCGGATGGAGGGACTCGAACCCCCACACCTTACGGCATCAGATCCTAAGTCTGACGTGTCTACCAATTTCACCACATCCGGTTTTTAAAATCCAAATCTAAAGATCCAAATTCCAAATAAAGGAACCCTTTTGGTTCTTGTTTTTTGTTTTTTGGATATTTCTTTTGGGGCTGCAAATGTAAGGTGATTCGACCAAATAAACATTCGAAAGAGCATTTTTGTTATATTCGTGTATATAATGGAAACTGTTGCGCAACTGCCAAAATATAACCTGACAGACGCTGAGGAAAGGAAACTTATCCTGAGGGAGTACCGTGCCTTACTTCGGTCGCTTAAAACCAAGCTGAAACCCGGCGATAAAAAAAACATCCGCATTGCTTTTGAAATGGCCGCCGAGGCGCATAAAACCATGCGCAGGAAAAGTGGCGAGCCTTATATCCTGCATCCGTTGGCGGTGGCAAAAATTTGTTCCGAAGAAATCGGCCTGGGTGTTCGTTCCACTATTTGCGCTTTGTTGCATGATACGGTAGAGGACACTGATATTACTCTGGAAGATATAGAAAGGGAATTTGGAAACGAGATTGCCAGGATTGTAGACGGACTTACTAAAATTTCCAATGTTATTGATGTGAATGCATCACAACAAGCCGAGAATTTCAAAAAGATATTATTGACCCTTACCGATGACCCGCGGGTTATTCTTATAAAATTGTCGGACCGGCTGCACAATATGCGTACGCTGGACAGTATGAAGCAGGAGAAGCAGTTAAAAATATCTTCTGAAACGGTATATGTATATGCTCCGCTGGCGCACCGTATGGGATTGTATAATATAAAAACCGAAATGGAAGACCTGGCCATGAAATACATGGAGCCGGATATTTATAAAGACATTGCACGAAAACTTGCCGAAACCAAAAGAGAACGTACCAAATACATTAATGAATTTATAAAACCCATTAAGGACAAATTAGAGAAAGGGAATTTTAATTTCGAAATATACGGCCGCCCGAAAAGTATTCATTCCATTTCCAATAAAATAAAAAAGAAAGGAGTGGCTTTTGAAGAAGTGTATGATTTATTCGCCATCCGTGTTATTTTGGATTCGCCTCCCGAAAAAGAAAAAGAAGATTGCTGGAAAGTATATTCGTTTATTACAGATGAATACAATCCTTCTCCCGAAAGATTGAGAGATTGGTTGAGTAACCCCAAGAGTAACGGTTACGAAGCATTGCACACTACTGTAATGGGCCCGCAGGGTAAATGGGTAGAGGTACAGATACGAAGTAAGCGTATGAATGAAATTGCCGAAAAAGGATTGGCCGCACATTGGAAATACAAAGAAGGCGCTGCCGATGAAAGCCGTTTTGATAAATGGTTTCAGCAGATACGCGAAGTAATAACCAACCAGGAAACGGATTCGGTAGATTTTTTACAGGACTTCAAAACCAGTTTTCTTGCAGAGGAAATTTATGTGTACACACCCAAAGGCGATGTAAAAATGTTGCCTGTCGGCTCTTCGGCTTTGGATTTTGCTTTTTCTATACACAGCGCTATCGGTGTAAAATGTATCGGCGCCAAAGTAAACCACAAACTGGTACCCATCAGCCATAAGCTGCGCAGCGGCGATCAAATAGAAATTATTACAAGCAATAAACAAAAACCATCCGATGGCTGGCTTGAGTTTGTAGTAACCACCAAGGCCAAAACAAAAATCAAGGATTCATTAAAAGAAGAAAAAAGAAATATAGCGGAAGAGGGAAAGTATGCGTTGCAAAGAAAAATAGAAGGAATGGGCGCGGCATTCAACCAGCATAATATTGATGAGCTGGTACAGTTTTACAAATTGCAATCGCCGCTCGATTTGTTTTATAATATTACTATACATAAAATAGATTTAAAGGAGTTGAAAGAATTCAAGGTACTGGGCGATAAATTGGAAACTCCGAAACCGGTAAGGCAAATACAGGAACACAAGAACGACGGAATGCCCTCTCACTTGGCAAAGAAAGATGCAGAGCTGATTATTTTTGGCGAAAGCAGTGATAAGATTGTTTACAACCTGGCCAATTGCTGTAAGCCCATACCGGGCGATGATGTATTTGGTTTTGTAACTACAGGTAAGGGGTTGACTATTCACCGTACCAATTGTAGCAATGCTACCAGGCTGCTTGCCAATTACGGCCATCGGGTAGTAAAAACCAAATGGGCCAAGAACAAAGAAATTTCTTTTCTTACGGGTTTGCGCATCATTGGTATGGATGATGTGGGTGTAATAAACAAAATAACCAACCTGATATCGGGCGAATTGAAAATAAACATCAGCGCATTGACCGTAGAAGCGAAAGAAGGACTTTTTGAAGGAAATATAAAAGTATTTGTGCATGATAAGGACGAACTGGAAGTATTGGTAGATCGCCTGAAAAAACTGGATGGCATACAAACGGTTGACCGATTTGATACAGAGCAGTCTTAATGCAACTTGTCGAAAAACTACCGCAGTTACTTTACCCGAACAGAAAAGCGGGATTGTGTATAACTCATGGATATTAATTTTAAAAAGCCGCTGCTTTTATTCGGTGGCATTTTTGTTGTCCCTTACTTTTGCGGGGCTGCTCCGCAAAGTTGCGCTGATACACCGGCGGCTATCATAATTTAGATTAATAACCAACACAAAATATAAACTAACAAATAAAATGGTAGATGTTATACTCGGTATGCAGTGGGGCGATGAAGGAAAAGGTAAGATTGTAGATTATTTTGCAAAAGACTATGATGTGGTAGCGAGATTCCAGGGCGGGCCCAACGCCGGTCATACGCTGTATGTAAATGATAAAAAAGTGGTATTACACCAAATCCCTTCCGGTGTATTTCATGAAAAAATTATTAACCTGATCGGCAATGGGGTGGTGCTTGATCCGGTTACACTAAAAAGAGAATGTGATACCGTAGCGTCCTTTGGCATCGATTTGAAAAAAAGTCTTTTTATATCCGAACGAACCCATGTAATACTTCCTACGCACCGTGCGTTGGATAAAGCGGCTGAGTTATCAAAGGGAAATCAAAAAATAGGTTCTACATTGAAAGGTATCGGCCCCGCGTATATGGATAAAACGGGACGTAACGGAATAAGGGTAGGGGATTTGCTGGATAAAAATTTTACCACTTCGTACATTAAGCTGCGTTTGAAACATCAAAAGCTGCTGGATAATTATTCGTTTAATGAAGATATCAGTAACTGGGAAGAGGAATTTTTTGAGGCGTTGGAGTTTTTAAAACAACTGAATATTGTAAACGGAGAATATTTTATTAATAAACAATTGAGCGGCGGTAAAAAAATATTAGCCGAAGGAGCGCAGGGCAGCATGCTCGATATCGATTTCGGTACATTTCCTTTCGTCACCTCTTCCAATACCATATCCGCCGGTGTGAGCAGCGGTTTGGGTGTACCCCCGCAAAAAATAAAAGATGTAATAGGTATAACGAAAGCTTATTGTACTAGAGTAGGCGGCGGTCCGTTTCCTACAGAGCTTGAAAATGAAACAGGTGAAAAATTAAGACAGATCGGCAGTGAATTTGGCGCCACTACGGGACGGCCGCGCCGTTGCGGTTGGATTGATTTGGTTGCGTTGAATTTCGCCTGCATGATCAACGGGGTAACGAAATTAGTAATGACAAAGGCCGATGTACTGGATGATTTTAAAGAACTGGATGTTTGCACGGCATATTCCATTAACGGAAAAGAAACAAAAGAAGTGCCTTTTCAGATAGCGAAAAAGAAAATAGAGCCGGTATACAAAAAATTTTCAGGCTGGAATACAAAAACCTCCGAAATAAAAAGTTTTGACGCTTTGCCTGAAACTACCAAAACATATGTTAGTTTTATAAATCAATACCTGGGCGTAGATATTAAATATATCTCTAACGGGCCGGGTCGGGATCAACTGATAGAAATAAAGTAATTTTAAAATATTTTCCTCAAAAAAATTTGGCGGTTTAAAAACTTCGCTGAAATTTTACAGTACTAAAAAACAAATCTTATTAGACCATGAAAGCTAAATCTGATAAGCCCAACAAATCCGCCGGGAAAACTAATGTATCCTCGCAGGAAAATGGTGCTAAAGCATCATCAAAATCCAAGAAAGAATTGGAAAACGATGATGAAGAGATTGAAGACGATGATGAAGAGATGGATTTAAAAGCGTCACCCAAAAAAGGCAAACCTGCATCCGCCGCCAAAAAAGGAAAAGAAGACGAAGATGATGACGACGATGCTGATGATGTAGCCGACGATTGGGAAAAGCCCGAAGAAGAAGAAAATTGGGATCCCGATTTTGATGAATTTGATGTACCCTCATCCAAAGGAAAAAAGGCGGGCGTTGGTAAAAAAGGCGAAGAGGATGACGACTTGAAACTGGATGACGAATTTAAAGACCTGTTTAATGACAGTGATGACGGTGACGGAGATGACGACGACGATTATTAATTTATTTATTTGCAGCAAAAGTTGAATACAGAAACCCGAACCGATAACAGGTTTCCAATAGCTGACTTTACTATAGTAAAACAAAAGATGCTGATTTGGGCCAACCAATTCAGCATCTTTTGTTTTTTAGATAATCACTTGTATCAATCGGGTAACAGCAGCATTGAATGCATGCTGGCGGCAGGCGCGGAGAATTATATAAAAAGCGATGCCGGTAACGCATTGGAAGAACTGCAAAGTTTTATTGATAAAGAACAGGGTTGGTTGTTCGGTCATATGAATTATGATTTGAAAAACGAAATAGAACCGCTCAGTTCTTCTCACCCCGATTATATAAAATTTCCCGACCTGTTTTTTTTTCGCCCTCAACTGCTGATCCGTCTTTCATTGACCGAAATGGTTATTGAAGCAAAAGATGGAAACCCTGAAGAAATTGCCAAAGCCATTATGCAAATTGATGCAGCGGAAGATTTGCCGGCGCCGGCAGTACTTAATGTGCGGCAACGATTAAACAGGAAAGAGTACATTGATACTGTAAAACAACTGCAGCAGCATATACTGCGCGGTGATTGTTATGAAATAAATTTTTGCATGGATTTTTTTGCTGAAGATGCGGTCATAAATCCCTTGCAGGTGTACCGTAAACTGAGCAGCATTTCTCCCAACCCTTTTTCGGCTTTTTATAAAGTGAATGATCAATATCTTATGTGTGCAAGCCCCGAAAGATTTTTAAAAAAGCAGGGAAGTAAAATCTTATCTCAACCGATAAAGGGCACTGCGAAAAGGGTGAATGAAAATGAGCAAGAAGATATAAAAAGTAAAAATGATTTATTCGCCAGCGCCAAGGACCGTTCGGAAAATGTAATGGTGGTGGATATGGTGCGCAATGATTTATCGAGAATATGTGATGAAGGAACGGTAAAGACGGATGAATTGTACGGCATCTATTCTTTTCCGCAGGTACACCAAATGATTTCTACCGTAAGCGGATCATTTAAAGGAAAATATTTCTTTTAATGAAATTATCAGCGCCGTTTTTCCTATGGGCAGTATGACGGGGGCTCCTAAACGACGTGTAATGGAATTGATAGAGGAATACGAGAAAACAAAGCGAGGTATTTTTTCCGGTGCGGTGGGTTATATAAACCCCGCCGGTGATTTTGATTTTAATGTGGTGATACGGAGTATTATGTATAATGCTGCGGATAAATACTTATCCTTTCAGGCAGGAAGCGGTATTACTTTTTACAGCGATGCGGAAAAAGAATGGGAAGAATGTTTGCTGAAAGCCGAAGCGATGAAAGAAGCGTTGCGGCCTGCAAATTAAAAGGCTTTTTTCCCGGCGGTTTTCGTTGTTTTAGTTTTGGGAGTAAAAGCAGGTTGAGGCGATCCGTAAATATTTACTGAGTTCAGCAGTATCTGAATGCTCTCATTTAATATTTCGTAACGCTTCGCGTTAAACAATTCCATTTTATCATTCGGCAAGCGCATTTCAAAATTATTGCCGGCGCTTAAAATATGATCAAAATTCGGATTGTATTTATTGAATATCGTAATATCCATCATTGTATATTTTGCAATGACGGCTGAATTGTACTTACCGGTAATGGCAAAGGATTTTGAGTTGGCAATTTCTTCCGCGGTAAGATTGCCGGCAGAACTGCTTTCAAGTTTAAATTCTTTTGTTTCTTCCTTTGTCAACGTAGTTAATCCGCCGCCCCCTTCCATTATATAATGCGTGGCGATGAATTTTTTTACGTGGTTTTTTGATTCTGTCGGCAGGTAATTCTGGAGTCGCCAAAAATTTCTGCTGCCGCTTCTGCGGATGGCGCTGTTTACATTGCCCGGTCCGCCGTTGTATGCAGCAATAACCAATAACCAATCGCCGTAAAGTCTGTATAATTGGTTAAGATAACGGGCCGCCGCACGGGTACTTTTATAATAATCAATTCGTTCATCTATAAACATGTTTACCAAAAGACCGTTTTCTCTTGCAGTACCCGGCATAAATTGCCAAGGCCCAGCTGCGCCAACCCAAGAAATCGCGTAAGGTTTTAAATGGGATTCTATAACAGCCAGGTACTTCATTTCTTTAGGAATACCATACTGCGTTAATATTGCATCCATCAGGTTGAAATACGGCTGCCCCCAACCTTTTATCTCGTTCATTGTCTTTCCGTACTTCTTTATATAATCGTCTACAAAACTAATGGCCAGAGGATTTAATTTTGCCGCACCGCCGCTGTAAGAAGATGTACCTACGTTTTCAAAAAGATCTTTAAAACCAAGTTTCGGATCATTTAGTACAACAGGGTCTACTTTAAGTACCGTATCTTTTTTCAATACGATATCAGAATCTGAAAGTGCAGCTATAGGTACAGGAGCGGACGCAACCGGCAAATCTTTTTTTGCATCAGCAGAGTCTACCAAACTGTACAACTCGGCAATATAACGTTCATTAGCCGGTTTGCTCAAATGGTAATTATTTTTTTCGCCCGTGTACTTATCTACATACACCCCTTTTTCGAATGAAATAGCGGGCACAAATTGCCATGGGCCTTCAACACCGGTTACCAAGCCGTCACTCGATTTTGATTGTATAGTTAGGAAAGGAAAAAAAAGTTGCTTGATAGACTGTTTGGAATAAGCATTCACTGCAGTATCATTCTTAATTGCGCCGTCATTTTTTAATAAAATAGAAGGAACAGCTAACGTATTGGTATCGGTATTTGTAAGTTGCCCGCTACCTGTTGCGTTTATAACTAAAAGCAATAAAATTGTGTAAATAAATGCCAATATATTTTTCTTTACTCCGCTCATTCTTTGTTTTATTAATTTTTTTTGTCGTTTCATTAAGGCCTTTCATTTGGTATTGGGTTTGGTTGGTTATGTCATCGGCATTGTTGCTATGAACTATAGTGGCGACGTCATAGACTCCGAGTTAGTCCCGATAGCTATCGGGATGTGCGTTGCATCGGAACCCGTTCAACAGCGGTAATGCCGTTCACCGTGTTTCGAAAAAAAATTCAGGGTTTTGAAATCCTTTTATTAACTATAACGACTCATCAACAGCTGTGATAGTTGCAGCAAAGGTAGCTCATTCAGTTTATTTGCCATAACCTGGAGGCCAAAGGGCATCTTATTGGAGTGTTTGAACAGGGGTAGTGATATAGCCGGTAAGCCCGATAAATTTGCATAAACCGTATAAATATCAGCCAGGTACATAGCAATGGGGTCATCCATTTTTTCGCCAATTTTGAAAGCAGTAGCAGGCGCCGTAGGCAGGAAAATAAAATCAAAACTGTTGAAAATCAGCTCAGTTTTATTACAAAGTAACTTGCGAACCTGCTGCGCCTTGGTAAAATAAGCATCAAAATAACCGGCACTCAGTACAAAAGTGCCAAGCATTATTCTGCGCTTTACTTCTTTACCAAAACCTGCTGAGCGGCTGCGCCTGTAAAGTTCTGTTAAATCAATATTTTGGTCATCAATTCGGTAGCCATATTTCACGCCGTCAAATCTCGACAGGTTGGAAGAAGCCTCGGCAGTAGTTAAAACATAATAGGCAGGTACTACATAGTCCAAATATTCAAAATGAACGGGCTCTACAGTATGACCGTCGGCCTTTAATTTCTCAATCAATAACTTTATGGCGGCGGCAATTTCAGGATCAAGACCCGGATGATCCAGCGCTTCCGGAAAATAAGCGATACGATATTTTTTATCGGATGATAAGGAAGCGGAATATTTTTCTACCGGTTGATGAGACACCGTACTGTCATATTCATCGGCACCGGCAATTACTTCCAATACCGTAGCGGTATCAGCAACGGTATTTCCAAAAATACCTATTTGGTCAAATGATGAAGCATAAGCAATTAAGCCATATCTTGATATACGGCCATAGGTTGGTTTTATACCAATGATGCCGCAGAAATCGGCAGGTTGTCTTACCGATCCGCCGGTATCGCTGCCTAAAGAAACCATACAAAGCCCTGCCTGTACCGCCACCGCCGAACCACCGGAGGAACCACCCGGCACACGGGTTTCGTCCAATGCGTTTAATACATTACCGTAGGCCGAATTTTCATTGGTGCTGCCCATTGCGAATTCATCGCAGTTAAGATTGCCGATGATGATGGCATCTTGCGCCAATAAATTTTCGACAGCCGTAGCGGAATATATTGAAGTGAAATTTTTAAGAATATTTGAAGCGGCGGATATTTCGTGATCCTTGTAGCAGATAACATCTTTCAATCCAATTACTACGCCGTGCAATAACCCGATTGATTTGCCCGCTTTTCTTTTTTCATCCAATGCCTTTGCTCTCTGTAAAGCCTCATCTGCATATACTTCTATGAATGCATTGAGGTGCTGTGCAGCCTGTATTCTTTGCAGATAATGTTGTACCGCATTTACACAAGAAGTCTGTTCATTCTTTAGCTGCGAATGATAATCGGCGATTGAAGTAAAATAAAACAATGGCTATAGCCTTTTGTAAAAGGTTAGAGAGTATTTTAAATAGCGAGAAGAAGAAGATTAATTATTACGCGGTTCACTGCCACTCTCTTCAATCTCTTTCTTTACATTGTTTTTGGCATCATTAAATTCACGCATACCTTTTCCAAGGCCACGCATCAGTTCAGGAATTTTCTTACCTCCAAACAAAAGTAAAAGGGCTATTACAATCAGTATTATTTCGCCGGTACCTAATTTCATAAAAAGGAGTTTATAAATTGAATTTCAAAGTTAACGTAAAATATCCGGTCGGTAGTATTGGTTTTAAAAAAATGTAAACGGTGTCAAATTAAAAATCCCGCTGAAAAGCGGGATTTTTAATTATATAGTGATTTAAAAAATTTCTTATAAAGAAGCCACTGCACGGCGCTTTTCCTGGATACGGGCACTTTTACCGCTACGCTTACGCTGGTAAAACAGTTTGGCACGACGTACACGACCTGACTTATTCAGCTCAATAGACTCCACATTGGGAGAATAAAGCGGGAATAATCTTTCTACGCCTACACCGTCTGAGATTTTACGTACAGTAAAACTGGCGGTATTGCCGGTTCCCTGGCGCTTCAGCACATCGCCTTTAAAAGACTGAATTCTTTCTTTATTACCCTCTATAATCTTATAGTTTACAGTAATATTGTCACCGGCCTTAAAGGCGGGGAATGTTTTCTTAGCATGTAATTGCTCATGCACAAAGGCTACAGCTGCGTTCATAATCTTGTAATTTTAAGGAGGGCAAAGGTAGGGGTAAAAGTTTAAAGTTCGAAGATTTTTGAAGAAAGTTTCAGCTACTTGTTACCTGCTACCTGTTATCGGTTTCAGGAACTTCTGATAGAAAGTTTACCACGTAATGCCACAGCTTATAACCTGAAACCTGAAACCCGCAACTTGTAACAGTCCTTTATCTTGCCACATTCACTGCCCTTTTCTCCCTTATCACCGTTACTTTAATCTGGCCCGGAAAAGTCATTTCGTTTTGTATCTTCTGGGCTATTTCAAATGATAGTTTATCTGAATCCTGATCGCTTACTTTATCGGCTTCTACTATTACCCTGAGCTCCCGTCCTGCTTGTATGGCATATGCTTTTTCTACACCTGTATAAGCCATAGCAAGGTTCTCCAAATCTTTTATACGCTGCAGGTATTGCTGCATAATCTCTCTTCTTGCTCCGGGTCTCGCACCGCTTATACTGTCGCAGGCTTGTACAATGGGCGAAATAACATACTGCATTTCCATCTCATCGTGGTGAGCGCCTATGGCATTTACCACCGCCGGGTTTTCGCCATATTTCTCAGCAAGTTTGGCGCCCAGCAATGCATGGCTCAATTCACTTTCTTCATCGGGTACCTTACCAATATCGTGTAACAGGCCGGCACGTTTCGCCAATTTAGGGTTCATCCCCAATTCAGCGGCCATAGTGGCACAAAGATTGGCTACCTCGCGACTGTGCATCAATAAGTTTTGACCGTAAGAAGAACGGAAACGCATTTTACCAACTATACGCACCAGCTCTTTGTGCAAACCATGAATACCGAGTTCGATAACGGTACGTTCGCCAATTTCCATTATCTGATCTTCCAATTGACGGCGGGTTTTTTCCACCACTTCTTCAATACGTGCGGGGTGTATACGACCATCGCTTACCAAACGTTGTAAACTCAGTCGGGCAATTTCGCGACGAAATGGATCGAAAGAAGAAAAAAGAATAGCTTCGGGTGTATCGTCTACTATTAAATCTACCCCGGTAGCAGCTTCTAAAGCACGTATGTTACGTCCCTCACGACCGATAATCTGTCCTTTTATTTCATCGCTTTCCAAATTGAAAACAGTAATGGCGTTTTCTATTGCCTGCTCCGATGCGGTACGCTGTATGGTTTGAATAATTATTTTACGGGCCTCTTTACCGGCCTTTTGCTTGGCATCGTCAATAATTTCCTGCTGAATACCAAGCGCTTGGGTATGAGCTTCCTGTTTTAAGCTTTCTACTAATTGTGTTTTAGCATCATCGGCTGACAGGCCGGCCACTTTTTCCAAACGGCGGATATGTTCTTCCTGGTGTTTTTCCAGCTCTGTTCTTTTTATATTCACCAGCTCAATTTGCCTGTTCAGGGTTTCCTTTATAGCCTCATTTTCTTTTACCTGCTTTTCAAGATTGCCTTCTTTCTGGTTAATGCTTTGCTCTTTTTGTTTGATGCGGTTTTCGCCTTCAATTACTTTACGATTGCGGTCCAGCACCTCTCTTTCATGCTCAGCTTTTAACTGCACAAATTTTTCTTTGGCTTCCAATTCTTTTTCCTTACGAATAGTGGAGGCTCTTAATTCGGCTTCTTTAATTATGTTTTGGCTTTGCAGATCAGCTTCTTCAAGCTGTTTTTTTGTGTTTTTGGCAAAAATGAATTTACCCGTAATGACACCAATGATTAGTGCACCCGCACCAATGATAATGGATAAAATATTTGGATCCATGAATTTTTTGTTTTGTTTGTCTCAAAATCTTATTTGTCAACTCTTTATTCATACCTGCTAAAATTGAGGATGAAAGACGAAGATAGGAAAACAAGTACAAACAAAGAAGGGTAAGTAAAGCCGGGTCTAAGCGTGGGGGCGTTTGCGGAGGAAGAAAACAACTTTTAAGTTGGTTCTTGACGGTAAAACTTATTCAGCCCCTAAGTGACGGTCCAGCATTTTTTCAAAAATATCCAGCTTGTCCGTAATGGTATCGTCTTCCATTTGCTTGGTCACCCCCGCATTTTGCTCGGTAGCAAACCAAACCAGTACCATGGCCAGATAATCCTGTATGTCTTTTCCGGCAAATTGGGTTTTATAATCAATAATCTTGTCATTGATAGTTTTGACCGTTTTTCGTACTACTTCCTCGTCCTTGGGATCGATGCGGATCCGGTAGGTGCGATCCACGATTACAATCGTTATGGGAATTAAATGTTCCATTATTTGCAAATATCCAACTAAGTTATTAGATTCGTCTCCCTTTACAAAAAATCCCTACTCTTTAAGGCTGTTAATTTCTACCCTCTGATGCTGAATTAACTGATTAGTATATTAAAACAAGCCGCCAAAACTATGTTCGCGAAAGTGAAATCCCAGGTGTTCATTGATACATTGACACTTGAAATGATGACCCCAGTCGTTTCATCGCTAAAAGCCATTTTAAAAGACGATAAGGGAAGTATTTGCAGAACCATGGAAACTGACATGGCTGTTACCAAAGGTTATGTTGTAATGAACGATTTGAGTGAATTGCCTTACGGTGTTTACTCGCTTGAGTTATCTCATGGCGACGATGAGGAAACTATCAGGATGGTAAAAAGAGTATAATTATTTTTTCATTACGGCTATACACTTGTCAATTTCTTTGATGTAGCCGGTTATTCTTCTCTCAAAATCTTTTTTATCCTGATCGTTCCAACTACCGGCGGTAATTTTCATTACTTCTACCTGTTGTTTCAAAGTATCGGCGGTTTGCTGTTGTATACTGTTCTGCTTTTTTATTTTCGCCAGCTCATCATTCAGCAATAAATTTTCTTTTTGTAAAACAGCCTGTTGCTTCAGCAACAGCTGCAATTTATCCTGAATCCTGTTCAGTTGTAATTCAATAATCTTTTCCGCGGGAAGATTACTTTGTTCAGCCTTTATATTTGAATCACTCATGCTCTGTTAATTTACCCGGCGGCCAATAAGCATCAGCCTGTATAATAAAATTACAAACCTGTGAACTATTTATTTACTCATTAGTCTACTTCCTTATTTCCGCACCCAAGCCGGTTTCCATGGCGGCAATAATTTTATTCATCCAGCCGTCTATTTCTTTATCGGTCAATGTTTTTTCTTCATCCAAAAAAGTAAAACTGACGGCCATTGATTTTTTATCGGCGCCTAATTTTTCGCTTTCAAAAATATCAAAGAGATTAATATGCCGCAGCTTTTCGAGTTTAATTTTTTTAACGGCGTTTTCCACTTCTTCATACTTCGCCTGTTTGGATAAAACCAACGACAGGTCTCTTTGCACCGCGGGGTATTTGGGAATCTCTTTTACAATATTTTTATTTTCTTCAAATAGTTTTACAAGCAACTGCCAATCAAAATCGATAAAAAATACAGGCTGTTTAATATCAAAACGACCCAATACTTTTTTATTGACCGTACAAATTTCACCTGCAAATTTGTCGCCGGTTAATATCTTCATTCCTGCTTCCGTTTTTCCATCAGCGAATAATTCGAACCGGGAAACCGCTAACCCCAATAAATTTAATATACTGCCGGCAATGCCTTTCGCTATGTAAAAATCGACCCTGTTATTTTTACTTTTCCAATTGTCTTCATTCGCGTTGCCCGTAATGTAAAGGCATAAGCGTTCCTGCTCCTCGTACTTACCTGCTTCGGGAGTGCTGTATGTTTTGCCGAATTCAAAGAATTTAAGATTATTGTTTTTCCTGTTCAGGTTATAAGCAACGGCTTCCAAACCGGTTTCCAGCATGGAGGGGCGCATAATATTTAAATCGGCGCTCAGGTTGTTCAGCATCTTTACTGCGGTCAGTAATTCTTCTTCGCTGTAATACGCGGAGTTGGTTATCGAGTTGGTCAATATTTCATGAAAGCCAAGACCCGTGAGGTAATTGGCGGTCTTCTCTTTCAATACTTCTCTTACATATCCTTCTTCAACGGAAGGCGTCATGGTAATACTGTTCGGGATATCAATATTATCCAAACCGTCAATACGCAATATTTCTTCAACCAGGTCGGCGGGCAAAGAAATATCGGGCTTGCTGAAGGGAACGGCGACCCAAAGTTCATCAATACCTTCTTTCATTATTTCAAAACCAAGCCCCTGCAATATTCCTTTTACAGCATCGGGGTGATAATTTTTGCCGCTTAATTTTTTTAAAAAATGATATTTTATGGCTACCTGCTTTTTTTCTTTCGGTACAGGGTAAACATCTGTTATTTCAGAAGCTATTTCTCCGCCGGCGATTTCTTTAATAAGCAACGCGGCTCTTTTCAATACATTTACTGTATTGCTGATATCAATTTCTTTTTCGAAACGTGAGGCGGCATCGGTACGCAGCCCATGTCGAAAAGATGTTTTGCGAATATCAATCGGATTGAAGAAGGCGCTTTCTAAAAAAATGCAGGTTGTTTTTTCAGTAACACCGCTTCGCAGGCCGCCAAACACACCGGCAATACACATGGGTCCCGATTCATTACAAATCATTAAATCTTCTGCATTCAGTTTTCTTTCTTTTTCATCAAGTGTTACAAATTTTGTTCCCTCGGGCAAATTTTTTACAATCACTTTTTTGCCGGTAACGGCATCAGCATCAAAAGCATGCAACGGTTGTCCTGTTTCGTGTTGTATATAATTGGTAATGTCTACAATATTATTGATGGGTCTCAGCCCGATTGCTTTTAATTTTTGCTGCAACCATTTCGGCGATTCGGCAATGGTAATATTTGTGATACTTACACCGGAGTACCTGGGGCAAGCCGCGTTATTTTCTACCGTTACATTTATTGATAAACTAGTATTGTCAACTTTAAAGCTATTTGCATTCGGAATCTTCGGTCTTATTTCTTTTTTATCATGATGACTTATATAGGTACAAACATCTCTTGCTACGCCCCAATGGCTCATAGCATCCATACGGTTGGGTGTTAAACCGATTTCATAAATAAAATCTTCATACGGAGTAAAATACCCGGCTGCAGGTATGCCGGGCTTTACATCATCGGGCAATATCATTATTCCTTCATGCGATGTGCCCAAGCCCAATTCATCTTCGGCGCATATCATACCATGACTTTCTACACCGCGAATCTTGGCTACTTTCATAGTAAGCGGCTCGCCTGCTGTTGGATAAATAGTAGTACCCACTGTTGCAACTACTACTTTTTGCCCGGCAGCTACATTAGGGGCACCGCAAACAATTTGCAGCGGTTCACCCGATCCTATATTTACTTTAGTAACAGAAAGTTTATCCGCATTCGGATGCTTTTCGCATTCCAATACTTCACCAATTACCAACCCTTTTAAACCGCCTTTCACTTCTTCATATGCAAAAAAACTTTCCACTTCCAATCCTACCGAAGTTAAAATGCGGCTCAGTCTTTCAGGTTCTATGGTTAAAGGCAGGTACTCACTCAGCCATTTATAAGAAATAGTCATATTTTTTTCGATTGCTTGCTTGCGGGCAAAGATAAAGGATTGAAAGGAAAACGATTTTTTGCGGAGTGAATTTGAGAATGTGGTATCTGCCTCTGCATTATTTATTAAAGTAATTACATGAAACGATAAAGGCACTAATATTCTTGTTGCCTGCACAATTACAAAGTCTGCTTTTATTTAAGCTCTTATTTCTACTTTAAAAGCAAGACTGAAGTAAGTATAAAAATTTCCCGCAGGATTGATTACATCACCCGTCCACTCGCGACCGGCGGCAAACGGCTCTTTTATAGGCCATGCGGCTTCGCCAATGGCAATGAGTGCATCATGGCTTTGCAAACGAAATGCATAGGTTGTGCCTTTTTGTAGTGTAACGGGGTAAAGTGTAAAGCGAATCCAGCGGCCCTGATCTTTTTTAGCGATAGTTACCGAAGAGGAACTTATTACGGAGCCCCATGTTTTGGTATGGGTATCAAAAAAATGTAATGTTAAATTAACCTGTCCCGGTTTTTGTATCGCATTAATGTATACCTGTATATTATCCAATACACTCTCGTCAGGGCATTCAAAAGTTTGCCCGGCAAATTGTTCGTAAGGGTCGGCGGGTAAATGACCGAGCCAATAGCTGGTATTATTTTTAATTTGTGAAAGAAGAAAACGGGGCTGATTGATTTGATTTGAAATTTCCATAACCACTGATTTTAATGATAATTAAAAATGCGGCAGCAGGTTTTGTGAAGAATACAAGAACTGTACAAATTCTAACTCTACTATCGCTGCACTTATTGTGCCGGGTGCATAAGTTTTGCATTTGATTATGAAACGGCGGTTTTATATTTTTTTGTAATCAAATGTGATGATAGCTGAAAACATATTTTAAAGGGTAAAATACTTTTTCTAAAATTCGCTAAAGCTTTTTGGTGCTGCGTTCGCTTGAAATTTAATAAGCGGAAATACCCGAAAATTGCGAAAAAGCCCATTCTGTGATTTGTACAATATGACCAAATTGTTAAGCAATTTTATTTAAGCACAGGCGGTGTGTATTTCCTTTTGTTTACGGTGCTGAATTTTTTTAAATTGTGGAAAGAACTTTAAATCGACTGTGTATAAGCCTTTTTTGAAGGTGGATAAGCTGTGAGCGGGCCGTGAATAATTTTTAGAATGAAATAATTTTTTTCTGTAGTTTTTCTAAGTATATATTCGCCGACTGACTCAGGGTAAACAATTCCTTAACATACCACCGTAGACAAACCGTTTCGCTACGATCAATATAAAAAGGCTAAAAAATGACCCGAAAGTCATTGATTAAACAAATCAATGCTTAACTTTTTATATGTTCTGTACAAATGGATATAACTAATATAAACCGAGACCGTAAACAACGCAGAAAAAATTCTCCTGACCTGACTACGATGGTGTACGGTAAAGTACCGCCGCAGGCAAAAGATTTGGAAGAAGCTGTATTGGGCGCCGTGATGCTGGAGAAAAATGCATTTGACGCGGTGATAGAAATTTTAAAACCCGAATGTTTTTATGTAGATGCCAATCAACTTATCTACAAAGCCATGCAGGGATTGGCGCAAAAAAATCAACCCATTGATATATTAACGGTAGTAGAAGAATTGCGCACCCGCGAAGAATTGGAAATGGTGGGCGGCGCTTACTATGTTACCAAACTGACCAATACCGTTGTTTCATCGGCAAATATTGAAGCACACTCAAGAATTATTTTACAAAAATTTATTCAGCGTGAATTAATTCGCATCAGCGGCGAAATTATAGGTGATGCTTATGAAGACAGCACCGACGTATTTGATTTATTAGATGATGCGGAAAGTAAATTATTTGAAATTACCAATAATCACCTGCGCAAAAATTTTGATACCATTGATTCCGTTTTGGTAAAAACCATTCAGCGTATCGAAGACATGCGTCATCGCCAGGAAGATGTAACCGGCGTACCCAGCGGCTATGCTTCATTGGACAGAGTAACTTACGGATGGCAAAATACCGATCTTATTATTTTAGCGGCAAGACCTTCGGTTGGTAAAACGGCTTTTGCGCTTAACCTTGCACGCAATGCGGCTTTGCATCCTACCAAACCTACGCCGGTAGCTTTCTTCTCGCTGGAGATGAGTGCGGGGCAATTGGTGCAACGTATTTTATCCGCTGAAAGTGAAATATGGCTGGAGAAAATTTCCCGCGGTAAAATGGAAGAGCATGAAATGAAGCAATTGTATGCAAGAGGGATTCAAAAGTTGGCACAGGCACCCATCTTTATAGATGATACGCCGGCGCTCAATATTTTTGAATTGCGTGCCAAGTGCAGGCGTTTAAAAAATAAACACAATATTGGTTTTGTAATTATTGATTACCTGCAGTTGATGAGCGGTACCGGCGAAAACCGCCAGGGAAACCGTGAGCAGGAAATCAGCAATATTTCGCGTAACCTGAAAAGCCTGGCGAAAGAATTAAGTATTCCCATCATTGCATTATCGCAGTTGAGTCGTGCGGTGGAGACAAGAAAAGAAGGAAGTAAAATTCCGCAGTTGAGTGATCTGCGCGAATCAGGCGCTATTGAGCAGGATGCGGATATGGTAATGTTTTTATATCGCCCGGAGTATTATGATATTAACGCTAATGAGATGGGTGAAAGTAATAAAGGAGAAACGATTGTGCGTATCGCCAAGCATCGTAACGGTTCATTGGAAACTATAAAACTGAAAGCGCTGTTGCATATTCAAAAATTTATTGAGGATGACGGTGCCGACTTTGGCGGTATGGGCTTGCCTACCGGTAATTGGAAACCCGTAAGTGATTTGGAAGGCGGCGGCGGAGCGAAAGTATTCATACAAGCGGGCAGTAAAATGAATGATTTGCCGGAAGATGATGACGATGCACCGTTTTAATAATTTATAATTTTATAATTGATAATGGAGAATGAATTTTAGATTTGTTCTCCATTTGTTTTATGGCATTACCTTTTTTTTATATAGAATCTATTGCCGGTAATACAAAAGAAATTGTTTTGAATGAAGACACATCGAAGCATATTGTAAATGTATTGCGTATGCAGGCGGGGGAACAATTGCAATTAACCGACGGCAAAGGAAACTTAATTACTGCCGCGATAAAAGAGGCGCATAAAAAGCATTGCAGTGTAACTGTTACCGACTATCAACTTATTGCTTTGCACTTGAGGCATATTACTATAGCCATATCGTTGATAAAAAATGCAAGTCGCTTCGAATGGTTTTTAGAAAAAGCTGCGGAAATAGGTGTAAGCAAAATTATTCCTTTGATCTGCGAAAGAACGGAGAAGCAAAGCTTTCGGTACGAAAGAATGAAAGGAATTTTAATCAGCGCCATGTTACAAAGTCAGCAAACCCGGTTACCTGAATTGGAAGAACCGGTAAAGTTTAAGCAGTTTGTGAACCAATCAACTAATCAAAAAAAGTTTATAGCTCATTGCCTGGAAGCTGAGAAACGTAACGTTTTGCATTCTCATATTTCATCATCTCCGCAATCGTTGATTTGTATCGGTCCCGAGGGCGATTTTACCAAAGCGGAAATTGAATTGGCGCTGCAAAATAGTTTTATTCCTGTATCGCTTGGCACTACAAGATTAAGAACGGAAACAGCCGGGATAGTTGCCGCAACGCTATTGACTCTTACCGTTTAATACCGGAAGAAGCACTTACAGCGACAAGCAGGCGTATTTACAGGCATTTTTATGCGAAATAATGCTGTAATACCCGACTTTATTTTTATATTTAAAACATGATCGTCCTTTTCCTCGGTATTTTACTGGCACAAATTATTAATGTGCTGATACGGTGGCAGCAGTATAAATCGAAAGAATACTACTATTACCTGGTTTACCTTGCCGTTTTTTTTATTTATTTATTCATTTTATTTTCCGAAACAATATTGCCCAAGCAATATCATTACGAAGGGTGGCAGATTAATTTTGTTTCGAGGCCCGTGGGGTTGTTGATTTATATTTTTTACAACGAGTTTGTTATTAAATTTCTTTCGCTCCCTGAAACAAATCCTTCCCTCAACCGGGTTATCAGGTGGTACTCGCGGTTTTTAATTCTTTGTTTTTTTAATCAAATAGTACTGCAATATATTTTTATTGATAGAATAGAAGTGCTGAATGAACTGCACAGTATTTTTTCGCTGGGTATTTTCTTTGTGGTAATTTACTTTTTGTACAGGTTATGGAAAATGCGTACAACACTTACCTCGTATGTGCTAAAAGGCTCGCTGGCACTTACCATCGGCACATTTATAACCAATATTTTAAACACCTTGATGATGTCGGGCAAATTGAAATACGGGGAGTATTATTTCTACCCGGTTTTAATCGGCATCGGTTTGGAAATTTATTTTTTTAACAGTGGATTGTTTTATAAAACAAGAAGCGCCGAGCGGGAACTTATTAATACACAAAAGTTATTGATAGATGAAATGCAGGAGAATGAAAAACTGCTGGTGGACAGGCAGAACATGCGCAATAAAATTGCCCGCGATTTGCACGATGATGTGGGCGCCACTCTCAGCGGTATCGCATTGCACAGCCATTTAAGTACAATAAATATGGAGAAGCATGATGAGAGTGCTGTAAAGCAATCGCTGGTGCTGATGCAGTCATCGGCATCGGAAATGGTAAATAAATTAAATGATATAGTATGGGCCGTAAACCCGGTGCATGATGAACTGGAAAAAATTATATTGCGTTTGGAAGAATATGCCGTTATCATGGCGGCTGCAAAAAATATAGAAGTACATGTACAAAGAGATGATGAATTGACAAAAAAGAAATTGCCCATGGAAGTGCGTAAGAATATTTATTTAGTTTGTAAAGAAGCCATCAATAATGCCGTAAAGTATTCTTCCGCAGGTAATATTACCATCAGTGCGGTACAGCAAAACGGTACATGCAGATTGAGTATAAAGGATGACGGATGCGGATTTGAAAGCAGTGCGGTAAAAAAAGGAAACGGGCTGCTGAATATGCAGCAAAGGGTACAGGAAATAAACGCGGAGCTTTTTATTGATTCGAAGCCTTCATTCGGTACAATAGTAACCATTTCATGTAAAATACCTCATTAGGGGTATTGAAGTTTCTAAACTAATTACGGAACTTGCCCCCGATTTAAAGGTTCAATCATTTTTTCATTTTCCATTATGGCCTCAACGGTTTATATTTTCGAAGACAATCAACTGATCCGGCAGGGACTGGAAGCAATTTTAGAATCGGACAGCGAATATTTATTTTGCGGCTCTGCGCCAAACGGCAATGAGTGGGAAAAAATAATGCGGGAGAAAAAACCGGATGTAATACTGATGGATATTGAAATGCCCGGTGATGACGGTATTGCACTTACCGGCAAAATAAAACAGCTTTACCCTGATACGAAAATTTTGATACAAACTGTATTTGATGACAGTGAAAGAATATTTAATGCTTTATGCGCCGGCGCATCAGGTTATATTTTAAAGAATGACACGCCTACAAAACTGCTGGGTGCACTTAGCGAAGCGATGAATGGCGGCGCTCCCATGAGTCCTTCTATAGCCAAAAAAGTAATTGAATTTTTTGCAAAGACACCACCGGCGCCGAAAACCGAAGAAAAAAATGACTACCATTTGAGCGAACGGGAAAAAGAAATACTGGGTTTGATGGTAAAGGGGCATAACCTAAAAGCCATTGCCGAAAAATGTTTTATCAGCTACGAAACGGTGCGAACGCATGTAAAAAAAATATACAAAAAACTGCACGTGGCCACCGGCTTCGAAGCCATATATAAAGCCAATGATCAGAAATTGGTTTAATGCGCCATATCGCCTTCATCTTCTTTTTCTCCTTCTGCTACTAATACAGGATCTCTTAATTCAACAGGCTTGATTTTCTTCCTTAGCTGCATGTTCAATAATTCTACACTGAATGAAAATGCCATTCCGAAGTAAATGTAATTTTTGAGGTTCAATTTTACCGCCTGTTCATGATCCCAGCCTTCCATAATAAGACTCAGACCAATCATTACTAAAAACGAGAGAGCCAGCATTTTAACGGTAGGATGTTTATGTACAAAAGAAGAAATGGCGGGACTGAACAGAAACATAACTATCATAGCGATGACAACTGCTGCAATCATAATTTCTACATGTTTGGCGGTACCGCCCGCTGTAATTATACTGTCAAATGAAAAGACGGCGTCAATTAACATAATTTGTACTACAGCTTGTCCTAATGAAATTCCTGTTTTAGCTTTAAGTGATGTATTGGGGTCTTCACCTTCCAGCTTGGCGTGTATTTCTTTTACCGATTTATAAATAAGAAACAAACCTCCCAGCAGCATTACAATGGCGGCCAAATCAAAGCCTTTTCCAAACCAACTTTCGGGGATGATATACTTACCTTTTTGCGAAAGCAGCCATCCAAGTCCTATCAATAAAATACTTCTTGAAACAATACCGGTAATCATCCAGATGCGGCGGGCTTTTTTTTGATCGCTTGTTTTTTTCAGCCTGGCCATAATAATGCTTACAAAAATTACATTATCAATACCCAGCACTATTTCCAGTATAACCAGTATAATAAAACTTATGATACTCTCGGTGGTAAATAAATGTTCCATTGTTTTTTTTGTTGTGAATTATTTTTTTCAGAAAAGTTTTCTTGTTATTTTCTTTACTATCGCCGGCCCTTCATAAATGAAACCCGTCCACACCTGCACCAATACGGCGCCCGCCGCCATTTTTTCTTTTACGTCATCGGCTGTAAATATACCGCCTGATGCAATAACGGGGATTTGCCCGTTCGTTTTTTTATAAATATAATTTACTAATTCGGTACTTCTGTGCCGCAACGGCCACCCGCTTAGCCCGCCGGCACCTATGGCGGTTAGCTCAGCGTCCGGCGTAATGAGTCCTGCACGACTTACGGTTGTATTGGCAACTACCAAACCATCTAATTTTATTTCCAGCGCCAAATCAATTACATCATCCAATTGGCCGGCTGTTAAATCCGGCGCAATTTTTAAAAGTATTGGTTTCGCCTTTGCTTTACCATTATTAATCATCTGCAAATGCATCAAAATTTTTCGAAGCGATTCTTTTTCCTGCAATTCCCGCAGGCCGGGTGTATTGGGAGAGCTTACATTCACTACAAAATAATCAACATAAGGATGCAGCTCTTTAAAACAAATATCATAATCCTTCCAGGCTTCTTCATTAGAAGTCGCTTTGTTCTTTCCGATATTGCCACCGATTATGAATTGTGTGAATTTTAACGATTTTGACTTTTAACTATTACATTAAGTCTTTCCGCTACTGCTTTTACTCCATCATTATTAAAACCCATCCTGTTTATTAAGGCCCTGTCTTTCGGTAGCCGAAACAATCTTGGTTTATCATTACCCGCCTGCGGCAGCGGTGTTACGGTTCCTATTTCTACAAAACCAAAACCCAAGCATTCCAGTTCTCTTAAATAGTTGGCATTCTTATCAAACCCGGCACCCAAGCCTACTTTGTTGGGAAATTGAATATCGAATAATGAATAAGGAGCGGTTTGCGCCGGTCTGAAGCTGTATTTCAGTAATTTCCTTACCGGTTCTATGCCGCAAAGTAAGCGCAGACAGTTCATAGAGAAATAATGAACCCATTCGGGTGAAAAAAGAAACAAAAAACTTCGGAGAATTTTATACATAACTGCGTTGCGAAGATAAAGCCAATTACTTAATTACGGTTTGGACGGAACAGCAAGTCTGATTAACTTTGGTATAGAAAGTTGCATAAACAACCTTCTGTATCGCGGTAATTATTCAGCATGCACAAAAAATGATGCCGGTAACCGTGAATCATTAATAAATCAAATTATATACAATGCAGGAAGCGTACATAGTAGCGGGCTACAGAACCGCGGTAGGAAAATCGAAACGCGGCGGATTTCGTTTTACACGACCCGATGATTTAGCCATTGAAGTAATTAAAGGATTGATGGCTACCTTACCGCAACTGGACGCCAAAAGGGTAGACGATGTAATAGTAGGTAATGCCGTACCCGAAGCGGAGCAGGGTTTACAATTCGGTCGTATGATTTCGGCGAAAGCCTTGGGTATTGATGTACCCGGTGTAACGGTAAACCGTTATTGCGCCAGCGGATTAGAAACCATTGCGATGGCTACGGCTAAAATAAGAATGGGTATGGGCGAATGTTTTATAGCCGGCGGCACTGAGAGTATGAGTTTGGTTCCAACAGCCGGTTGGAAAACAGTTCCATCGTATGCTATTGCAAAGGACGACCCCGATTATTATTTAAGTATGGGATTAACAGCCGAAGCGGTGGCGAAAGATTTTAATGTAATAAGGGAAGCACAGGATGAGTTCTCCTATAACTCGCATCAAAAAGCGATGCATGCTATAAAGAACGGACATTTTAAGAATGGTATTTTGCCGATTACCGTTGATGAAGTTTATTTAGACGCCAAAGGAAAAAAACAAAACAGGAATTATATTGTAGATACCGATGAAGGTCCCCGTGCCGATACATCTATCGAAGCATTGGCAAAATTAAAACCTGCATTTGCGGCGGGCGGCTGTGTTACGGCGGGTAACTCATCGCAAACAAGTGACGGCGCTGCGTTTGTTATTGTAATGAGTGAGCGGATGGTAAATGAATTGGGACTAAAACCAATCGGGCGGTTGGTGAATTGCGCTGTGGCCGGTGTGCATCCGCGTATTATGGGTATTGGCCCCGTGGCAGCTATACCAAAAGTATTGAAGCAGGCTGATATGAATCTTTCGCAAATTGATTTAATAGAACTGAACGAAGCTTTTGCATCGCAGGCATTGGCTGTAATAAAAGAAGCAGGGCTTGATCCGGCCAAAGTAAATATTAATGGCGGCGCCATTGCACTCGGCCATCCCTTGGGCTGCACCGGCGCCAAGCTAACCATACAGAACCTGCACGATATGAAACGGCTGAATAAAAAATACGGAATGATAACAGCTTGCGTAGGCGGCGGCCAGGGTATTGCGGGTATTATAGAAAATATTAATTGAGATAGATAATAAGAGCTTTATTTTTAAAAACCCTGATGAAAATCGGGGTTTTTTAATTGTGACTTTTGGCGGCTCTGAAGTATAAATGGCCAATTTTGGTGTGCTAAAGTTATTCGCCACCTATGATGAAAGTGAGATAGAGCAGTAATGAATTAATTTCCCAACCAATTTTTAAATCCGTTCACCCTGTCGCGGCTTACTACCGTTTCCGCGGTAGTTGGTAGTGTAAGTTCCAACTTTAATCGCCCGCCCAACCAGGTATGTACTTTTTGTACAGCGTCAATATTTACCAGCAGGTGACGATTGATGCGATAGAATTTTGTGGGTTGTAATTGCTCTTCTAAATGCGAGAGATTATTTTCCAATAAATATTTATTGCCGTTAAAATCAACCGCGTAGCAAAGTTTGCCATCGGCATAGCAATAAGCGGTTGTTTCTATTTTAAGATAGCTGAGTTGCAGACCTCGTTTTATCAGCAGGCGTTCTTTGTATCCCGTGCCGTTCATTTCGCGGAAGAGTTTCAGCATTTTTTCAGAAAAATCATTTTCTTTTTCATGGCGCAGCAGTTTGTATTTTTCAACGGCCTGCCGCAATTCCTTTTCGTCAATGGGTTTCAACAGGTAATCAATGCTGTTTACTTTAAAAGCTTTTAATGTGTATTGATCGAATGCCGTAGTAAAAATGACGGGTGTTTCTATTTTTGTTTGTTGAAAAATATCGAAGCTCAGTCCGTCGGCGAGTTGAATGTCCATAAAGATTAAATCAATATTTTTCGGAGCTTGTAAATATTTTACCGATGATTCAACACTGTCTAATACAACAACAACCTCAATGCCTGAATCAATATCCTTAAGCAGTTTAGTAAGCCGGTTTGCAGCCGGTATTTCATCTTCTATAATTATTACCTGCATAGTTTTTTAGAGTAATGGAATGGAGACGGTAAAATTGTTTTCGTTCTCCGTTACTTCCACTAATTTGTCGCTGAGTAATTTGTAACGATTCCTGATATTATCAAGCCCCATGCCCGTCGATTCAGTGAGCTGATTTTTTCGTTGTAAATTATTGCTTACCACCAACCGTCCGTTTACGGCGTATACATCAATTTTCAACGGCTTATCCATCGAAACGATATTGTGTTTGATGGCGTTTTCCATAAGTAACTGTAAGGAAAGCGGAACAATATTTTTATTGCAGCTTCTCTTCCGGTACGTTGATGTCAATATCCAGGTTATTGCCAAATCTTGTTTTTAATAAAAAGCCGTATGCCCGCAATACATCCAGCTCTTCTTTTAAGGGAATATTTTTTTGATCTTTTACTTCCAGTATATGACGGTATACTTTTGATAACTGCTGAACAAACTCAACCGCCTGTTGCGGGTTTTCAGGGAATAATGGAACTGAGCGTATTTAAATTATTAAACAAAAAATGCGGGTTAACCTGCGTTCTCAATGCATTCAGTTGCGCATTAAGGCTTTCTCTTTTCAATGTTTCTTTTTCCTCTACCGAATTTTTCAACTCATTCATAAAGTAAATACTTTCATAAATAGCCATTATCATAATGGTACAAAATACAGCGGCGGAATTGGTGCTGATCAGTGCGTCTGTATTTGTAAATCGGTTAGGTCCGTCAAGAAGGACAGTATCAACTATGTAACCCAATACATTATTACCTATAATCGTAAATAATAACATAGAGACGGACTGCGTAATTAAACGCTTACGTACATCTCTGAAGGAAGGATACATGCGACGATTCCAAATCATAATGTACCGGCTGCAAATCCATAATACGGATGTAATGAAGAAGGTTGTAAAATACCTGTTCAAATCGAAATAGGGCTCCCTGTCGAACCGGCAACCTGCGAAAACAATTGGTATAATAAAACTTAACAGTGGAATGCCAATCAGCATTACCGGGCGGTCATCAAATCCTATTTTACCATGGCGGTATTTCATACGGTAAAGTTATACGAAATTGATTTATAATTTTGTTCAAAGCAACCGGTATGATACCGGGAGCTTGATAGAATATCGCAACAGATTACTTTTATGACGACTAAGTATTATAAAGAACAAAAAAAGGTTTAATGATTAACAATCCCGAAAAAAGCCAAAGCAGTTAACATTTCTGCTAACTGCTTATATGAATTATTTCTTGTTAGAAGCCATCTCAAAAGTTCTTTTAGCGGGTAAGTCGATAAGTTTTAAGTTGCGGGTTATAATGCCTTTCCGTCTTCGCGTCTATTATATCAATCAAACAACACCTTTGAGAATTTATAGTTAATTAGTGTCTCAGTTTGAAATTTCTATTAAAATACCATTTGAACCACATAGCACATAGTACACATTAGAAATACACACATAGGGTTTAATATGAATGTAATACTATGTGAAACCCTATGTCGCTATGTGCCTTTGTGGTTCAACAATTTCAAACTGAGACACTACATATAGTTAAATCAATCGCAAATGAAAAAGAAATCAGCAAGGTTTATTTCTCGTTGCGCTTATTGTATACTTCTACAGCGTCCTTCAACTGAGCGATATCACCGATGGCTGCTTTTGCTTTATCCAGCGCTACTGTGTTGCCGCCAAATATTTGAGCAATAACGGTATCAAATGTTTTGGCCGAAACTAATTTTAGTTGTTTGTTAGCGGCTGTATAAACAAAATAATCGCCGGGTTTGCCTTCTGTACCATTAGAGAAAGAGGCTTCCGTCCCGTTATAAGAAGGTTTGCCTGAGGCATCACTTGTTTTTTGCAAAAAACTCAATTCGCCTTCGCTGAGTACTTTAAAAAAATCGCCTTGTATGCAAAGGAATTTTTCGGCGTCTATTTGCACGGAGGTAAGTTTATCACCATCGTAGGTTTTTTTCTTTCCGTCGGTTTCCGTCATCACTGTTACAGAAGCGCTGCTGCGGATTTTTTCTTTTATAAGGCCTGTTTACCACGCTGCCGTCGGAGAGTGTAACACTTCCTTTACTGAATCCTTTAGGTGTTTCGGTTTGTGCAACGGCGGTTAATAAAGGAGGACTGAGAATAAATGCTGCAATTGATTTAGTGATTTTCATGATTAAAGTATTAATGATTAAGAAAATTGATTTGAATACACAACGTTACTTATCATTAAACCTCATTCCTATCAAAAAAGAGCGGATTGCTGAAAAAGCGGAATGAATTGCTAATTTCCATCTGACGAATCAGTTCCGACAATTTGTAATTTTAATAAATGCGGATTAAAAATTGGTTGCGAATGAATGATAACTTTATTATTCTACTGCTCATACAAAATTTTCTCCAGCTGAAAAATACTACTTACCGGGTATAGGAAAATTGAACGCCGCTTTTTAGTTTTATCGATAATTATTCCATAACGTTTTTATAAGAGCTTGAAAATGAGAATGAGGCTTCCCGAAAAACACCATAAAAAAATGAGGATTTCCTCATAAATCGAATTGGAAGAAACAATAGTTTTGACGAGTTAAGTAAAAAGGCAAAAGTGAAAAGTGAAAAATTAATAGAACTGGTAAAAGCGTATTCCGGCATATATAATATAATTGCAAAAAGAAAGCATGTTCGGCTCCTCTCTCTTTGGGAGAGGGGGATGGGGGTGAGGCCAATATCCGTCTTTATACTTATGCATCTACGTATAAGGACTGAGTTAATAAGTTTGTAAAAAAGATAAATAAAAAAATAATAGTTTAGTCGCAGCAACAACAAAACCGAACCGAGGAAAAAGAGAACTGCTTAACCAAACAAATTCAACCTCTGCAAACCAAATAAAAGATAATGACTAACCAATCATTATCAACAACAGAGAAAACAAGCCACTGCCAATGATACTGCGCTACCAAACGTATGCCATCACAATTACCGTACTCACGGTATTGCTGTTCTGCACCTTGCAGGGCATAGCGCAGGACAGCACTAGCACATCAGTGGCAGACACACTCATAAATCTCCCCATAAAATATTTTAATCAAATAGACAGTAAGATAGATAAGTACAGCAGCCGAATAATCAGTAAAACAGAAAAGACACTAACAAAACTGAGCAGGTGGGAAAATAAAATAAAAACGCTGTTACAAAAAGTAAACCCCGAAGTCGCTGAAAGGTTATTCGGAAATAATCAAACGACCTTCAGCACTTTATTGCAAAAAATACAGGAAGGGAAAACGTTAGCCGAAAATTATCAAATAAAATATGATGAGTACCGCGATAAACTGCGCAGCAGTGTAAGCTACTTGCAACAACAAAAGGATGCGCTTAAAACTAAAGTGCTAACCCCCTTAAATATTGCAGACCAAAAGTTAACCTCACTGGAAGACAATATAAAAAACAGCGAAGCACTGCAACAATTTATAAAAGAACGCAAAAGACAATTAATAGATCAATCGATACAATACATCGGTAGAAGCAAATACCTCACTAAAATATCGAAGGAATCCTACTACTACGTCGAGACACTGAGAAATTACTGGGAGCTATTCACCGACCAAAAGAAAGCAGAGCAAGTAGCTTTGACCCTTTTAAACAAAATACCCGCTTTCACAAAATTTATAGAACAAAATTCAATGTTAGCAAAACTGTTCGGATCACCGAATGCTCCGGCCTCTACGGCAAACCTTGCGGGCTTGCAAACAAGAGCAAGTGTAAATGCACTAATACAAAATCAAATAGCAGCCGGCGGCCCCAATGCTCAACAGGTGATGCAGCAGAATTTTCAACAAGCGCAAAATGAATTAAGTAAACTGAAAGATAAAATATTAAAAGCCGGCGGCAGCAGCGGCGATATGGAGATACCTGATTTTATACCGCAAGAGAATAAAACAAAAACGCTGAGGCAAAGATTGGAGCTTGGTACTAATCTGCAAACACAAAAAGCAACTATTTTTTTCCCCAATCGCACCGACGTCGGATTGAGCTTAGGTTACCGGCTCTCCAATAAAAGCATTATTGGCATCGGTGGAAGTTTCAGTCTCGGGCTTGGCCAAGGCTGGAATAATATCCGCATCAGCAACCAAGGATTTGGTGCAAGAACTTTTTTAGATTGGAAACTTAAGGGATCCTTTTCATTAAGCGGTGGATACGAGCAGAATCATAAAACCGCAATAAGAAACATTACACAATTACAAGATCAATCGGAGTGGCAACAAAGTGGATTGATAGGTATCAGTAAAACGATTTCTGTAAAGAGCAAACTCTTTAAAAAAACAAGTGTAAAACTTTTATGGGATTTCCTTTCGAGCCGACAAATCCCGAGAAGTCAACCGATAATTTTTAGAGTTGGATATGGTTTTTAAAAAAGTATTGGTGAGATTAAATATTTGATTAATCACAGTAAAGAAATTAAACATACATAATAAATAGTCTTGAAAATATGAAGCAACTCATTATACTCGGAGCCTTAGTAATATTGCTGGTTAATGCAGCTAACGCACAAAACCCGCCTCCGCCCGATCCTAAATTACCTGTTATTTTACCACCCTCGCCGGAAGCAGCTTCTATTACCAAGGGCGGTGACCTGAATGTAGGACTGTACAATGGAGCGGCTCAGGCAGCTATCCCGATTTATGAAATCAAATTGAAAGATTTTACATTGCCCATTTCGTTAAACTACGGAAGCAACGGAACTAAAGTAGATGAAATACCTTCAAGAGTGGGGATGAACTGGTCTTTAAATGCCGGAGGTGTAATCACCCGTTCTGTAAACGGAAGACCCGATGATCTTTCAACACGCCGTCCGCCACCTGCATATTTAGGTTCTGATTTCACTTCACTTAATTATTATTATGATGTTACTGTTGAAACAAATAATTATGATTCAGAACCCGACGAGTTTCATATCAGCGGCCCCGGATTATCGGGCAAGTTTATTTTGGATAATACGAATCAACCGATACTGATCCCTCACGGTAATTTAAAAATACAAATGAACGGGCTGAACCCGTTTAATGAAATCATAGTAACCAATACAGAAGGAGTTAAGTTCAGGTTTGGCGGGATTGCGACAGAAGTAACAACCAATCATACTGTCGGGGGAAAACTTCAAGCTCTTACAAGTATCAGTACCGGTTTTTTTCTCAATCGTATTGAGCTTTTAAACGGAGACTTTATCCAGTTTAATTATTCTGTTATTTCAACTAAGCAATATACAGGTGTTACGCAATCTGTTCGGTATGGCCGCCAGCCAACTACTGAACCAACCTGCGGAAATATTCCTTGTGATATAGGATTCTTAAATTATAACGAATCAGCTTCTTCAACTACTTATAACAGCCTTTTGCTGAATAGTATCTCCGCATCAAACGGTACAACTGTAAATTTCACGTATGAAAACCGTCCTGACAATGGTGGTGATAAACGTCTGACGACGATTACAGTTTCGGGAAGCAGCGTAATTAAAAATTATAAACTTGCTTACGAGGATCAAACGATTTGGAGCAATTACACTTCAAACAATTTTGGTTCTTATAACAAACGCTTCTTCTTAAAAGAACTTAAAACTATATTGCCGCAAACTAATGGCGTAGTTGATACCTTACGACATAAACTGGAATATATTGATATAAGCGGTCTCCCTCAACGCTTATCTACTGCGCAAGATAATTTCGGTTATTTTAACGGTAAAGGCGGAAGCTATATGCTTCCGGCGGGTTACGGCGATTTTGGTTCCTATGGTGTTGCGGACCGAAGTCCTGATGGAAACTATGCGATGAAAGGAATGCTGCAAAAAATTACCTTCCCGACAGGTGGTTATCAATTATTCGAATACGAACCCAATAATACATTTACAAGTGGCCTCTCTCCCGCCAACAATACAGTCGTAAGTGTATACGGGCAAGGGTCGGGTGCTACAGGGATTAATGTATTTACCAATTCAACCATAGCGCCGGTACGTGATCAAACAGCAAAACTAAATATTAGTGCTACGATTAGTCCGAGTTGTGTCAGTTGCCAGGCACCTGAAATAGGAGTTGATAATTTCGTAGAAGTAAAAATATTTAACCTGACTACAAGCACCACTACCGCCATTCTTTACAGGAGGTTCCAGGATTTTATAAGTGAAACACGTACATTAAACCTGTTAGCTAATAATACTTATAAGATTGAACTGAAAGTACGGGGTGATTATTGTTACGGGAATGTGGAGTTTACATACGATCCGTTAACTGCTCCTGTGTATGTACCTGTATATAAACAGGAGTCGGGGATAAGGGTAAAGAATATAAAAAATTATGATCATATAACCAATAAATTTAATAACAGGTATTTCCGCTACAGTTTCCTGAATAATTTAAGCGGGAGCTCAGGAATACCCATAACAGCCTTTAAGTATATTGCAAAAGGATATAATAAAATTGAATGCGGTATACAGAACACCTATGCTGTTTGCCCGAGCGAGATATTAAGCTCGAACTCTAATGCCCAGCAATATTTGTACGATAACAGTCCCTTTGTATATGAAGCTGTTTTGGAAAGTGATGACCCGAACTTTGCAAATGGCGTTGCTGAACATATATATGAAGCCACGAGTTTTACCTGGGGACAGCAGATTTTAGGAAATGAAGGACTGGGTTATTTTCCTGCAAATACAAATACCTATTATAACGGCTTTGAAAAAGCAACGAGGTATTACAACCAGTCATTAACCCTGAAAAAAGAAGCAAATAATTATTATCATGTAGATCAGGCAGTCAATAAAGAGTTGCGAAGTGTTATTGTTCGAAAAAAATATGATATGCTTCCTCCGACTGTGCCGATAAGTAGTGATGAAATAGATCCTTATGATGTAACCTATTACCTGTACCAGTCAAACTGGATTCAGCAGGATTCAACGGTTACAAAAGAATATGATGAAAATGGCAGAGTGCAGTATTCTAAAGCAGCATATTATTATGGTACACCGGCAAATATTGCTGCGGCTCGTGTAGAAAATATAAACAGTAAAGGAGAGTTGCTGAAAGTAGAAAACAAATTTGTAACTGATTTTCCTGCTGCTTTGCCGTACAGCAGAATGATTAGCTTCAATATGATCAGCCCTGTGGTAGAAAGTAAGACTTATAATAACAGTAATCTAACATATACCACCAACAATATTTATTACGATTTTAGTATCAATCAAAATGCCGGAACACCGGTAATTATTAAACCCAAAACGGTACAGGTACAAAAAGGAGCAACCGGTCCCTTGGAGAGCAGGCTTCAATTTTACAGTTACGATGACAAGGGAAACCCGGTAGAGTTAGCCAAAGAAAAAGATACCAAGGTATTTTATATATGGGATTACAATAAAGAATACCCGGTAGCGGAAATTAAAAACTCAGATGCCGGCTCGGCTGCCTACACTTCTTTCGAATCGGATGGTAAGGGTAACTGGTCTTTTACAGGTACGCCTGTTTCTGATGCCACTGCGCCAACCGGCAAAAAAGTATATGATCCCGCACTTGGGCCTATCACAAAATCAATCAGTACCGCCGGTAACTATATCGTTACTTATTGGAGTAAGAACGGAGCAAAAAGTGTAAACGGCAGCAGCAGTGCTGCGGCACGTAATATAAGCGGATGGGTTTACTATGAACATAAATTGACATTAGCGGCGGGGGCAACTGTAACAGTCTCCGGTTCAGGAGTAATTGATGAACTGAGACTCTATCCTGAGAAAGCATTGATGACGACAATGACCTATGAACCTTTAATTGGCATTACGTCTCAATGTGATCCTAATAACCGTATGAGTTATTATGAATATGATCCTTTCAACAGGTTAATTGTAATTCGCGACCATGATAAGAATATTATTAAAAAAATCTGCTACAACTACGCCGGTCACCCGGAAACCTGTACCACCACGCCACCGCCACCACCACCGCCTGTTTGCGATGCTTCTACCTGTGTTGGTGATGATCGAAAATGTGTAAATGGTAATTGTGAAATTGGAACGCTGGGCGTGGTGTCGGCTGTATGGAAGAAAGTATTAGTTGACGGAGTACTTGTATTTAAATGGGTTTGCACTTATCGCTATTGCTTTAGTAACGGCACACAGAGTACTTATTCCGTAGTAGATAATAGTGATAATCCTTGCCCGGTAACTTGTTTTTAAAACTAAAAAATCTTTTTATATGTATACTTTTTTTATCGCCGTTGTTTCTTTTTTTGTAACAAGCATATACAGTCTTGAGTTTACCGATATAACCGGTAATACGGTCAGTATGGGTGCTTATCAGAATAAGAAAATACTATTGGTAAATATTGCTACCGTCGGGCCGCGTACACAGCAACTTGCGGGCTTACAACAATTGCAACAACAGTACGGCGACAGTTTAATAATTATTGCTTTTCCTTCCAACAGTTTCGGGCACGAACCAAAATCAAATTCAGAAATAAAGCAATTCTGTCAGAATAACTACGCCTCTACTTTCCGGATTGCGCAAAAGAAACCCGTAACGGGCAATAATGCACAGTCCGTATATAAATGGCTGGCTGATAAAAACGAAAACAAAGCAATGACAGGTATAGTAAACGGCGATTTTACAAAATTTCTGATTGATAAAGACGGATCGCTTATCGGTGTGTTTTCACCGGCTGTAGAACCGATGGATATGCTGATACAAAATGCCATAACAGGTAACTAAGAAATATCTAATTAAAAATCCACAATCAACAGGATATGATAAAGAGGTTATATAAAATTACAGCAGCAATTGTTTTTGCATGTACCGCCTTATATGCGCAGGCGCAGCCAAGACCTGTACCTGCTGCGTATACAAACGGTGTACAAAAAAGTTATTTACGAACATGGGATGTAACAAAACCGGGTTTAGATGCCAACAGTATACCTGCCCAACTGACTAAAGATGCAAAACAAACCACGCAGTATGTTGACGGGCTGGGCAGGCCTTTGCAAATTGTAGCAAAAGAAGGCTCGCTTGAAACTGCTTCCGGAGCAAAGAGCGATGTAGTGAGTGCCGTTGAGTACGATGATTTTGGAAGAGAGCAATTTAAATATTTACCATTTGTTTCCAATACGGCCGATGGTTTATTTAAGTCCGATCCTTTTCAACAACAGGCCACATTCATGGCCGCACAATACGGCACGCAGGCTGAAACTTTTTTCTACGGCCAAACAAAATTTGAAACCGCGCCGCTTGGGAGGTCAGATAAAACACTGGCACCCGGTAATAGCTGGATAGGAAGCAACAGAGGCGCTGCAATGAAATATTGGTTAAACACTTTGGCAGATGATGTAAAAAAATGGACCGTTACCGATGTACTGAACACTTGGGGTACTTATAGTGTGACGGGAGTTTACCCTAACGGTGAATTAACTAAAAATGTGACGATAGATGAACACGGTAAACAGGTGATAGAATTTAAAGACAGCGAGGGAAAAGTAATATTGAAAAAAGTACAACTGATTGCTGCAGCCGATGCAGGTGCCGGCAGGGACTATACCGGCTGGCTTTCTACATATTATATATATGATGTTTTCGGTAATTTAAGATGCGTTATTCAGCCTCGGGGAGTAGAGCTTTTATCTCAAAATGGTTGGGTGATTGATTACACCCCTTCAGGGTTGGGGGCCGAACAGTGTTTCCGCTACGAATACGACGAAAGAAACAGGATGGTAATGAAAAAAGTACCCGGTGCCGGCGAAGTATGGATGGTTTACGATGAAAGAGACAGGATGGTAATGACACAAGATGCTAATTTACGTGCACAAAGCAAATGGATGTACACTACCTATGATGTGCTGAACAGACCCGAAGCAACAGGTCTTTGGACCAACAGTAACGATAGAGTTTATCATAAAGGATTTGCATCAGTCAGTTCAGCTTATCCCAATTTATCCGGGCAAACCATTGAAGAACTTACCCGCACATTTTACGATGATTATAATTGGCGTGCTGCATGGGGAAACCCTTTGTCGGCTGCTTATGATATAAGTTACGATACATATTTTCAAACTGCTTCCAATACTGCATGGCCTTATGCACAAGCCAATGCACAAACAGCACAGCTAAAAGGAATGCCCACGGGAACAAGAATAAAAGTACTCCCCCCTTCGGGGGGCGGGGGGGCCTATTTATTCACCATACCTTTTTATGATGAGAAAGGAAGAGTAATACAAACACAGTCGCAAAATATAACCGGCGGTACCGATATTACCACAACACAATATACATGGGCAGGACAGCCATTGGTAACGATACAAAAACAAGACAAACAGGGAATCGGCGCACAAGCCACCATCTTTGTATCGCAGATGACCTATGACGATTTGGGCCGATTGGTAAAAACGGAAAAGAAACAAAGCAATACATTGGTAGCCGCCAATGCCATGAGCAGCTATAAAAGCATTGCAGAAAATGAATACGATAAATTAGGACAGTTAAAGAAAAAGAAATTGGCTCCTGCATTTAACAGCGGTGCAGGATTAGAGACAGCCAATTATGAATATAATATTCGCGGCTGGATGCTGGGTGTAAACCGTGATTATACAAAAGATTTGAACAGTACCAATTATTTTGGATTTGATTTAGGCTATGATAAAGCCAATAACAATATCATCGGCGGGCAAACTTATACTGCTCCGCAGTACAATGGTAATATAGAAGGCATGGTATGGAAAAGCAAAGGCGATGGTGAGAAAAGAAAATATGATTTTAGTTATGATGCCGCTAACCGATTGATGAAAGCTGACTTTACACAATACACCGGCGGTACATTTAACCAAACGGCCGGCGTAAATTATAACATGAAAATGGGTGATGGCAGTAATCCCTTATCTGCTTACGATGCCAACGGAAATATTTTACAAATGCAGCAATGGGGGTTGAAATTAAATGCATCGCAACAGATAGATAATCTCAGTTACCTGTACCAGACAAACAGTAACAAATTGGTAAGAGTAACTGATACCAACAATGACCCCGCTACTAAGTTGGGAGATTTTAAAGACGGTGCCAACGTAGCTACGGATGATTATAGCTATGATGTAAACGGTAACCTAAACTTAGATAATAATAAAGCCATCAGCAGTATTACATACAATCACCTGAATCTTCCATCTGTAATAACAGTTACGGGAAAAGGAACCATTGCCTATACTTACGATGCCGCAGGCAATAAAATAAAAAAAGTAACAACCGAGGGAGTTAAGGTCACTACTACACTCTACTTAGGCGGAGCAGTATATCAAAACGATACGCTGCAATTTATAGCCCATGAAGAAGGCAGAATAAGATTTAAACCCATAGCGGGTGCGGTACCTGCAAGCTTGCAATATGATTACATGCTCAAAGACCATTTAGGTAATGTAAGAATGGTTTTAACCGATGAAGTGCAACAGGATATTTATCCTGCTGCCACATTAGAGAATGTAACCTTTAACGGCGCTACGGCTATAACAACAGAGAGCCAGTTTTACAACATTAATACGGCTAATGTAGCGAACCAATCAGCCGCAATAGGGATACCGGTATACCAAAACAATAACGGAATAACCAATAATAACCCTTACAGCAATACAGCCGCCAACAGTGCAAGGCTGTACCAATTAAACGCTACTACCAATACTGTACCCAACAAAACAGGATTAGGCATAGTACTGAAAGTAATGGCAGGAGATAACTTGACTATTTTCGGCAAGAGTTATCATAAGAAACCTGCTGCGGGATACACCTTAGCGGCCAATCCTTTGGCAGTGTTAGATGTAATTAATTTATTTGCGGGCACATCACTTGTAAGCAGCAAAGGAATAACGGGAACACAAATAAGTACACAGCCGGGTTTTCCTGCAAGTGTGACATGGCTGTTAAACAACCAACCCGCACAAACTACAAGCACACTCCGTGCATCTATTAACTGGATTATACTTGATGAACAGTTTAAATGGGTAAGCGGCGGTTTTGATATGGTAAATACCGCAGTGAATACAACAGGAACTTATAAAAATCATACACCGGCTGCAATAAGCATTCCGAAAAATGGTTATATTTATGTGTATTGCAGTAATGAAAGCCAGTACAATGTGTTCTTTGATAATTTACAAGTAGTGCATAACAGGGGACCGATATTGGAAGAGACGCATTATTATCCGTTCGGCTTGACGATTGCGGGGATAAGTTCTAAGGCGGCGGGTAAGTTAGAAAATAAGTATAAGTTTAATGGCAAAGAGTTACAGAGTAATGAGTTCAGCGACGGTAGTGGACTTGAATGGTTAGATTACGGTGCAAGGATGTATGATAATCAAATAGGACGTTGGATGACGATAGATCCGAAAGCTGATCAGTATCTTGAGACCGGCCCTTATGTTTATGCACTTAATAACCCCGTAAATTTAGTCGATTTAGATGGTAGAGAGCCTAGTAAACCAAATCCTCCAAGTGTCAAAGAGATTTTAAGTCAAATTAAAAATGTTTATAAAGACTGGAGTGCGAAAGTAAAATTTGCGAATAACCTACTTATAGCTGGAGAAAGTTATTATAGAGTTCGAGCAATTAAAAAACACGAAGAAGCTCAAAAAATTACTGATAGAATGTTTCCAAATGCGAGGAATGATGCTTTCGGAGGTGGGGGGGCAGGAGCTGAATACAAACTTAATCCAGGAGTGAAGGAGCCAATTGTAACAATTGAAAGGGAAAGGGAAAAAACTCCTTTGGAAAAGAAGAGAGATAAAGCTGTGGAAGATGCTCGGAAATCCGAGGAGACTGCAAATGCTCTCGCAGGGGCGAGGGAATTATTAGGAAATTTAACAATTGACGGCTTTGTAAAATCACAAGGTAAAGACTTTGCAATTAGCGTGGCAACAGAGGTTAGAGAGCGCTATGACAAAGCATCAGAAGAGGGCAAAAAGAATTTTAAGGTAGCTGACGAAACAAAAAAAGTAATAGTAGAGAGAGTTAATAAAGTGGTCGAAAAAATTAACCAAATCTTGGAAAAAAATAAATAATCTATGCGTAGCTTAACAAGTGCGACTATATTTTTTATGGCAATTTTGTCATGCACATTTTGTAATGGAATATCAAAAAAAAGCAAAAAATTTGTTTATGATAAAGCTGGCATATTTGACCCAAAACAATTTAATTTTTTAGATAGTTTAGCAAGGCATTATGAGGCTGATACCGATTGTGAAATTTTTATTTATGTTATCGCCAAACTTTCGGATACAACAAGTAGTTTCGAGGCATACACTAAGCAACTTGGAAATAATCTTGGAGTTGGTAAACCAGGAGTAAATAATGGGGCTTTAATCTTTTTATCAATTCAGGACAATCATATAGAATTAAAGCTTGCACACGGGTTTGAATGGCTGGTTACAAATAAAATGGCAGATAGTATTGTAAATGGGGCAACTCATTTTTTTTCTAATACAGATTTTTTTAATGGAATTTTATATATAATGAACCAAATTATTGTTGCGACTAAATCAGTATCTTGGAATTTTTGTAAAGATAGTTACGACAAAGACTGTATTGTAAAAGTTAAAGTAAAAAAAATAATATCCAAAGAAACCGCTGCTTTAAAAATACTCACAAGTGATGATGAGGAAATTTTGCTTAACTATACCGCGTATATGGGAAATTTAATCGAAAAGTTAGAGAAGAGTAAAAATGTTCGACTTTTTTATCGAAATAAGGATAGTCTTTCAAGAGAAGGATATTTATTAGGGGTACTTTAGTAGAATATCGCTATTTCAATAAAGACCAAAATAGCAAAAACGACTATGAGCAGAGTTAGCTTATGGGTATAGTTGAAGTCGTTCGTATAGTCTTTTCTGATAATAGAAACTATATCTGGGTATAGGAAATAATATATTGCTTTTATAAGATGTTTAAAGCTCTTGAATATCAGTTTGGTCAGAAGTACAAAAACCGCTATGTTTATGAGAAGTATAAAAATTAGTTTTTTGCTCATTTTATGAGTGATAATAATAGACGTCTAAGTTATGGAAATGTATTCAATTGTCAGATTTTATAAAAAATAAATAATGCGAAAGAAACTCTCGAGTTTGAGAATGGTTTGCTTTTTTACTATTAAATCTATTTTATATTCTGTAAAATAAGCATTTCGGAAATTCTTCCTTGTAACTCACAACTAGTAAATTGTAAATCAGGCGGTGTTGATTATTTTGCACATTAATTGCTGTTTACTATCTTCAATAATTACTAAAATTTATTTATGAAATATATCCTTACCCTCACAGCAGCACTGTTGCTATCATTTTGCATTACAAAGTCCAATGCCCAGTCCAATTATCGTAAAGGTTTTATAGTAACCGATAAGGGAGATAATATTACCGGGTGGATTGATTACCGCCAATGGGAAAAAAATCCGCGAACCATTAAAGTGAAATCAGATTCATTAGCAACTGATGCGAAAACATATTCTGTAAAAGAAATCGCGGCTTTTGAAATACCGGGTTTTGACCGTTATGTGAGAGCCGTTGTTTCAATAGATCAAACGCCTGAAAATATTAATGAACTGAAGGAAGACATTACCTATGGTACAATCACGGATACGGTTTTTTTACGAGCGCTGTTAAAATCTAAAATCAGTTTATACGAATGGATAGGCCCCAAAACACATTTTTATATAAAGGAAGATGGGAAAGATTATGTAGAATTACTAAACAAGTATTTTTTATCGGGCAGTACGGGAAAACTTTCAACTTCGGAAGAATACAAAAATCAACTCATTCAATTTGCAGATAAATCTAAAAAATCAGATGAGTTGCTTTCCGCTATTGATAAGGCTCGTTACAAGCAGGCTGATATGGCTAAAATTGTAAAGAAACTCAACGGGCAATTTAATGAAGCTGTTGTTTATAAAGTTACGAAACCTAAACAAAGCAGTTCGCCTTTCATTGGGGTAGGTTTTGTTTATTCTTCTTTAAAATTTGCAGGAAGCGCTACTCCCGTATCAGGTTTAAATTATAGCAAAAGCCTTAAACCTTTAATTACTGCTGGTATTGACTTGCCATTATTGCGAAATCTCGGAAACTTAATTATGCGATTAGAGTTATCTTATTACAGTATGCGATTTGAAGCTGCTGATTCTGTAAAAGGCTTTTTAGGAACAGACTATATAAGTTATAAATTAAAAAATAATAACCTCGCTGCGGGAGTTTCACTATTGTATAATGTCATTAACCAACCTAAGAATAAGCTCTATATTGGAGCAGGTGCCGCTTTTAACTTTGCCGGATACGCGGTTAATAAGTATAATGCCTTTTTCGGTTTTTCTTCAAGAACGGAAGAAAAATCACCCTATCTTGATTTTGAAAAAAGCTGGATTGGTATTCATGCAAGAGCAGGTTACTTAATCAATAAGAAGATTGAACTGGCCGCATCTGTACTATTGAAAGGGTCGTTTACAAGTTTTATTAATTTTTCTTTGAAACCTCAAATGGCCGCCTTTAGTATTAATTATCATTTCGAGAAGTAATTTTCCCCCGGATGCTTGCTAATAAATCAAACTAAGCTACCGCATTTAAAAAAAATACGGAAGGTTTAAAGATTGCCCTCTGTATTTTTTGACTATGGCTTTTACTTCCAACAAAAAGCCCACCGTCTTTCAACGGTGGGTTATATATTTTTATAGAAGTATTATTTACTCCACGGCTGTAGCGCCTTCTACCAATACCGTTACTTTATTATTTAATACTTCGGCAAAGCCGCCTTGTATATCAAAACTGAGTGTATTGGTTTTATCGGTCAATACTTTTACACGACCGGCTTTTAATGCACTTATTAGCGGGGCGTGTTTTTCCAGCACTTCAAACGAACCGCTGATGCCGGGCATTTGTACACCATATACTTCGCCGCTGTACAATTTTTTTTCAGGTGTTAATATTTCGAGATTCATGATCAGTATTTAGTATTAAGTATATAGTATTTAGATGTTAGTCGGTGCCCAACGTTTTATAAAATGCAAGTATCATTTTGTATACTTGTAATACTTCGTCAATAATTTTATCTGCCGGTTCCTGCGTTATGTAATTAAATCTTTTGGAAAGTTCTAATTGGGTTTGTAACTCGTTACATGAACCCATCGAAATTTCAAGAAAGTATTTGAATTGTTTATTTGTCCCTCGTCCCGCACCTTCAGAAATATTACTCGGGACAGAAACAGCACAACTCTTTAGCTGTGATGTCAAGCCGTACCTTTCTTCTTTTGGGAAATCGACTGTTATTTTATAAACTTCTTCGGCTAAGCTCATTGATCTTTGCCAAATTTTAAGTTCTTTAAAATTATGCATTCCCATATCGGAAGTATTTACCTCAATTCTTAATACTCAGTACTTAGTACTGTATACTCTACTGAGCCGCCGCCATCAACTTCTTACCTTTCTCTATTGCATCATCAATATTTCCTACCAAGTTAAATGCCGCTTCGGGGTATTCATCTACCTCACCATCCATAATCATATTAAATCCTCGGATGGTTTCTTCTATCGGTACCAATACTCCTTTCAAACCGGTAAAGGCTTCCGCCACATGGAAAGGCTGACTTAAGAAACGCTGTACCTTTCTTGCACGGGCCACAATCATTTTATCTTCATCACTCAATTCATCCAAACCGAGAATGGCGATGATATCCTGTAATTCTTTATAGCGTTGTAAAATTAGTTTTACATCATTGGCGCATTTATAATGTGCATCACCTACCACCTGCGGTGTCAAAATTCGAGATGTAGAATCCAACGGATCCACAGCAGGATAGATACCCAAGTCGGCAATTTTTCTTGACAATACTGTAGTCGCATCTAAGTGAGCAAAGGTGGTAGCAGGCGCGGGATCGGTTAAGTCATCCGCCGGTACATACACCGCTTGCACGGAAGTGATAGAACCATTTTTTGTAGAAGTAATTCTTTCCTGCATCAATCCCATTTCTGTAGCTAATGTAGGTTGGTAACCCACCGCCGAAGGCATACGACCCAACAGGGCTGATACCTCGGAACCGGCTTGTGTAAAACGGAAGATATTATCAACAAAGAATAAAATGTCTTTTCCTTTTCCTGTACCGTCACCATCTCTGTAATATTCAGCCATCGTCAATCCGCTGAGGGCCACACGGGCACGGGCGCCGGGGGGTTCATTCATTTGTCCGAAAACGAAAGTGGCTTTTGATTCTTTTAATTCTTCCATATCTACTTTACTCAAATCCCATCCGCCTTCTTCCATACTATGTTTAAAAGCATCACCATACTTCATAATGCCCGCCTCAATCATCTCACGCATCAGGTCATTTCCTTCACGGGTTCTTTCGCCCACACCCGCAAATACCGATACACCTGAATAAGCTTTGGCAATATTATTAATCAACTCCTGGATCAATACTGTTTTGCCCACACCCGCACCGCCAAACAAACCGATCTTACCGCCCTTTGCATAAGGCTCAATCAGATCGATAACTTTAATACCGGTAAATAATACTTCAGATGCTGTACTGATATTTTCAAATGCAGGTGGCTTGGCATGAATGGCGCGACCGCCTTTCTTGCTTACCTGCGGTAAACCGTCAATGGCATCACCGGTTACATTAAACAAACGTCCTTTAACTGCATCGCCAACCGGCATGGCAATAGGAATACCTGTGTCAAGTACTTCGGTACCGCGAACCAAACCTTCGGTACCATCCATGGCGATGGTGCGTACACTGTCTTCGCCAAGGTGCTGCTGTACTTCCAATACCAGCACATCGCCGTTTTCTTTCTTTAATTCAAGAGCATTAAAAATTTCGGGTAGTTTGCCGTTGAACTGTACGTCTACTACGGCGCCAATTACCTGTTTTACCTTACCTGCGTTTGCCATAAATGAGTTTTATTATTGTGGGATTGTCGCCTTTTACAATGCTACAGCGACCAATTATTTTCAGGCCGCAAAGGTAAGGGGGCAGCCCTAAATTGCCAATTTGATTATCAAAGAATTTTATAGTATGGAAAATATGGGTTTATCGGGCAATTTCATTGAGTTTACACAGTATTTTCAATTGCGCTGCCCCTGCCCGTTCCGTTCCGAGGCGGGCTTTAGGGCAGTGATTAATGGATTTGTATGTTGCAGGCATTAGCCAAAGACAAGTTTTATAAAAGCGGGCTGAATTATGTAAATTTTATTTTGCGTTAAGCGGTAGTGAATCTGCATGCTATTTTATACAGCTTTATTCTTTGATATGCCGGAAAAAATCAAAAGTCAAGAATCAAAAGTTAAAAATAAAAAATTATAACTTGATAGTTATCGTAGTATCATTTGGCTTAATTACCACTTCTTTATTTATCAATACATTGTCGTGGTTTATTTGAATTGTGTATTTACCGGTTTTTGCATCCAATAAAGAAAACTCACCTCGTTCATTACTCACCGAAGCGATATCATTGAACTCCTGCGGGGCGTCAATAACCATAATAACAGCATTGGCCACGGGTTTGCCGGCGCTGTCTTTTAATATTCCTTTTATGCTGTTTGTAGTTTGCATATGCTGATGAGGTTGATTATTGCAGGAAATAAATATAAAAAAGCAGAGGCTGCGAAAAAACAGCATACAGCCCCTGCTTTTTATCGGTATTATACCGATTGGAATAAATATATAGTCCAATTTCGGTTGCATCTCATTGTACTATTATTTATTATTAACCATCGGCATTTGCCACTGTAACACTCTAATTAGTCTTTGACTAATTATCGTTAACATCGGCATTACATTCCTAATGCTTTCCATGCTTTGATATTATCAAAAACAGGTTTTACAATACGTGTGGCTGAATTACCGCTTAAATGACCATTGGTATGTATGCCCACACAATAACGCTGATCTCCTACTTTTATCCAAACCGGCGCACCGCTTTGACCACCCATGGTATCTATATCATACGTAATAACACGGGAGGAAAGTGATTTTGCTTTCAATGCCATAAACCATTGCTGGTTGCCTCCTTTATCGCCCGGATAACCGGAAAGGTTCAGTACAGATGACATCAAATAATTATCATCTCTTACCGCATAGCCAAAGTAACCGGTTGTATCGCCGGGTCTTGCATTCTGCGGTAAAATAATTGCTCCGTAATCATAATCCCTGTTCTTGCTGTTGGTCCAGCCTTGTACACTACGCAATGCGGTACCTGTAAAAGATCCGTAAGGTCTGTTCGCATCATTCATGCCCGGTATTACTTCTATTCTGCTGGCCCATCCGCCCTGGTTGTGCATAAATACACAGTGGCCTGCGGTAATAACAGTGCGTGGTGATACCAACCAACCGGTACCGATCCATTTACTTCCGTTTTGCGCTGTTATTTTTAATGCACAGATGGCACGCCAGGGATATACTGTTGTGTTATTTATGCGTACCCGGTTATCAACGCCAATTATCACTTCCTGCATTTCCCGCATTTCCCGTGCTTTTGCGCGGAGTTCAGGATAGCTGGCAAAAAAAGCTTCCTGCGGTATGGTGTCCATAGCGGGACTTTCAAAACCGGTTTCTTCCAATACATCTGCTTCGCTTTCACTTTCTACAGATAGTCTGCTCATTGTTTCAAAGTCAGCTTCGCCGGGCTTTTGCAGGGTAAAGCCTTCTACATCTTCCAGTTCTGTTTCGGTGGTTGTTGATTGCAAAGCGGATTTTATTAATTTATCCGCTCCTCGTGTAGAGGTTACAGGTTCATCAGTCAGTGTTTCTACTTCGGTGTGGTGCCCGTTACCATTTTTGGATGACAAGGTTTTTGATTTCATAGTCATTTCTTTTAAAGGTTTAAAAAATAAAATAATACCGAATCGCTATGTAAAATAGTCCTATTAGATATCGCCTCAGGCTCTCGGTATTATACCACTTCCTTTAGGACTAAATTATAAATCAATTTGGTATATGACAGGATGGAAAAAGTAAGCAGATGAGAATGTTATCCGCATGAATCGTATGCAGACAGAAAATTACCGGAAAGAATGTATCGACAAGTACAAATACCGCCAACTCATTTTCCTTCTGAAAAAAAATTTACTCTGAAATTATTTCCCGTTAAAAACAAAAATTTAATTAGTGCGGTTACCGGAGATAAAGAGAGAGAGAGGATAAGGGTGTATAACTATCTCAGGTAATCTGGGCGGGTAAGCATTTCCATACTATAACTTATGCCCTGCTCACTTGCCTTTTATTCACGCAGAGTTTATAAAAAACACATTACTTACTTTCAATAACCCATCAACATGCTAAAGGTAACAAAATTAAATGCGCAAAACAATACCCTGTTTGTGGTAATTTTTTTATTTGTTGTATAGTAAATTATGCAAACTCTTTTGCGAGTATAAGTACCGTTTATACCGAATCGCCGTAAGAAAAAGTATAATCGGCAGTTCGCAGGGCTCTCGGTCAATGTCAGTAAGTTAAAGGATCAACTGATAAATTGCACCGCCCCCGCCCGTTCCGTTCGGGCAGGCTTCAGGGCGGTGATAGCAATTTTTTTTGTATTGCAGGCTTTAGCCAAATTGCTTTTTGGGCTAAAGCCAATACACTCTTTCAACATTATTTTATCCTTGCCCTGGAGGGCAAGGCAATTGCCCCCCTTAGCTTAATGACATTGGGTTCTAGGTATTATACCGCTCAACTCGGGCTAAATAATAAATCATTTTGGCATTATTTCTCCTTCCTTACATTTGCTGCATGCAATTAATTGAAGTAATAGATAACGCCGCCGCCCGGGAATTTATAAGGGTTAATATTGAGATGAATAAAAACGACCCGAATTATATCCGCCCGCTGGATAAAGACATCAATGAAGTATTTGATCCCAAAAAGAACAAAGCTTTTCGGGCGGGAGAAGTAATTCGCTGGATTTTAAAAGATGAGAAAGGGAATTCTATAGGTCGTATTGCCGCTTTTGTAAATAAAAAGTATAAAAACAAAGGCGATGATGTTCCCGTAGGAGGTTGCGGTTTTTTTGAATGTATTAATAATCAAGAAGCTGCCAACCTGCTTTTTGATATGGCCAAGACCTGGCTACAGCAAAAAGGTATGGAAGCGATGGACGGCCCGATTAATTTTGGCGAACGTGACCGCTGGTGGGGGCTGCTAACCGAAGGCTTCGCACCGCCTGTATACTGCTTAAATTATAATCCGCCTTATTACCGGCAACTTTTTGAAAACTACGGGTTCAAACCTTTTTTTTACCAGGCCTGTTATTCATTAAAAGTAGCCGACCGACTGCAGGAAAAATTTTATACACGACATGCCGATTGTGCCGCCGATCCTAATTTTTCTTCTTCCATGATTAAAAAAAATCAGTTGGAAAAATTTGCCGAAGATTTTACTACGGTATATAATAAAGCATGGGCGGGCCACGGCGGGTTAAAACAAATGGATAAAAAGGTGGTGTTGAAAATGTTTCAAACCATGAAACCCATTATGGACGAAAGAGTTTGCTGGTTTGTATATTATAAAAGTGAACCCGTTGGTATTTGGCTCAACCTGCCCGATGTAAATCAGTGGTTCAAATACCTGCACGGTAAATTCGGGTTATTGCAAAAGCTGAAATTTTTATGGGTAAAAGCTACCAAACGAAATTCAAAATTTTCGGGATTGGTATTTGGTATAGTGCCTGAGTTTCAGGGCAAGGGTGTAGATGCCTATATGATAATGGAAGGAGCCAAGGTAATTCAGAACGGCCCCATTTATGATGATTATGAAATGCAGTGGATTGGTGAGTTCAATCCTAAAATGATAAACGTGGTGGAAAGCCTGGGTACACACCGCACCCGCCGATTGATTACCTATCGTTATTTATTCGACAGAACTAAGGAATTTAAACAGCACCCGGTGTTGGTGTGAGGGAGGAGGGAGGAAGTAAGAAGTCGGATTCTGAGTTTGCGTTTTTAATTTTACTTAAAATCTTCTGCCGATACTGAATAGTAGTTGTGAAATTGTTTCACCATTACTATCTGTTTGCAATTCAGCTAAAATACCTACCGAAACTTTTTTTGAAATGGAATAATTATAGGCGAACTCTAAATTCCCGCCAACCGATAGAGTCCTTTGCGGAGTTTTATTTACAAACTCAACAACAGGGAATGGTAAATTTGTAATAATAGAATGATATACACCAAACCCATCAGGATAGGAAGATGATTGATACCTTACCAGCGGTCCGGCCTTTATTAAAAATTCATGTTTTTGCTTTCGTACAAAACTATACCCGTAAAGCCCCGATACCTGGAACCCCGCAGTAGTGGCTCTAACTGATCCGTCAACCACTTCGCCGGAACGATCAACATAAAAAATTGGCCAATCGGTATCATGAATTGTGCCGCCGATAGTTACGTACCAGGAAGACTTGTTCTTGAAGTATTGCCCGTATTCCGTATCAAATGCAAAACCGGTTATATCTCCAGTACCGTTAAAGCTGGTTCCGGCATATACTTGTATATGTCTTTTAGGTAAAGCGTTTTGTGCATTAGCAAAAAAAGAAGTTAGTAAAACGAAAAATAGAAATGTAAAGCGCATGGTTGGCAGGTTTAAGCAATTAGAAAATCATCAGCTATTAAATCTACCTGTATTTTACTTAGGAAAAATATTTCAGGTCGGTTGAGGTGTTTAAATATTTGTGAATGTTGAATTCGTCCTTACTTTTCTAATTACAAAGACGGATAAAATAAATTGATTGTTGATAAGTAATTAATCTTCGAGGTGGGAAAAGCAAGTTACTGCCGTGAAAATATTTTTCAGATACGAAGTAACCTGCTTAGCATTACACAACTTTTTGCACCTAATGCTGCCAAACAAAAGCTCAGTTTCGGCAATTTATCAACACCCTTAATTTACTTTTATACGAAAGCCTTCCGTTTCTTATCTTGCAAGTTCCCGCTGAAGGATTTTATTACTCCCTTTAGGGGCAGGGGCTTATGGACAAATTCATCGTATCGGCACGCAAATACAGACCGCAACTTTTTAATACAGTGGTGGGGCAGGCGCATATTACCACTACTTTAAAAAATGCCATTAAGCATAACCAATTGGCCCATGCATTTTTATTTTGCGGACCAAGGGGTGTGGGCAAAACAACCTGCGCCAGAATTTTAGCCAAAACCATTAATTGCGAAAGCCAAACAAAAGAAGGCGAAGCCTGTAATACCTGTCAGTCCTGTGTTTCTTTTAATGATGGCGCTTCCATGAATATTCATGAATTGGATGCTGCTTCCAACAATTCGGTAGATGATATACGAACCCTGGTAGAGCAGGTTCGTTTTGCACCGCAGGCGGGTAAGTACAAAGTATATATTATAGATGAGGTACACATGCTCAGTTCGTCAGCGTTCAATGCATTTTTAAAAACATTGGAAGAGCCGCCGTCCTATGCCATTTTTATTTTGGCCACTACCGAAAAACATAAAATACTTCCAACCATTTTAAGCCGTTGTCAAATTTTCGATTTTAAACGAATTACTACCAACGATACGGTAGAGCACTTGCAGGAAATATGTGATAAAGAAGAAATAAAAGCAGACAAGGCTTCGCTGCAGGTAATAGCGCAAAAGAGCGAAGGCTGTATGCGGGACGCACTTAGCATTTTAGATAAAATAGTAAGTTTTACCAACGGCGAAGTGGTGTATGCCAATACACTGGAGCATTTGAATATTTTAGATGCCGATTATTATTTTAAACTCATGGATTGTATGCAACAGCAGGATTTGTCGGGCGCCATGCTGTTGTTTGATGATATAAACCGTAAAGGCTTCGAAGGAGATTTGGTAGTAAATGGGTTTGCTGAATTTATCCGCAACTTATTGGTAAGTAAGGATGAAAAATGCGCGGGCCTTTTGGATGTGGTAGAAAATTTCAGGGATAAATATATTGCCGCTGCTAAAAAAATAAATACTGCTTATCTCATCAGTGCATTAAATATTTTAAATGAAACGGAGATAAATTATAAAGCCGCACGTAATAAAAGATTGCATGTAGAGTTGGCGTTGATTAAACTTTGTTACCTGCAACAGGCACTTGAATTAACAAGCGGCGAAGGCGGACTGAGTAAAAAAAAACTGATTGAGCGGCCGGTTGCTTTTCGTACAATTGCAATTAAACAATTTGTTCCACCGTCTGCAAAGACAACTCCTTTGCCCGTAACCAAACCCAAAGAAGCAAAATTGATTATTGAAACTTCCCGGGAGAATGCTTCATTAGTTCGTGAAGAAAAAGAAAATTACCGGAAGCAACAGGCTAATGCAAAAGAAGCAGTGACAGAACAATCAGCCGGCGTTGCAGTTTTATCAGCCACAAAGACTCCTGTTGCACCTACTGCAAAACTGTCTTCATTAGAAAAATTGCGTAAGCAAATAAAAGGTGATACCAACGCAGCAGGAGAGAGTGTCAATCATCCCGTCAAAATAGATGAGCTGCAAAAAGCATGGAACGACTATATTATAAAACTGAAAGAAGAAAAAAATCCCGCCGCACAAAATTTTGAAATGGCCGAATTGAAATTGCAGGACGACAATAGTTTTATAGCCATGGTATCCAATAATATTCAGTTCAGGTTTTTAGAGCAGGAAGGACAACGTGCTTCCGAATACCTGAAAGAAAAATTGGGCAATAACCTGTTGCAGTTTTTTATTGTAATGCAGGAAAACAAAGAAATAAAAGAAGATGTAAATGCTCCGTTGAACAGCCGACAACAATATATGCTGTTGGTAGAAAAATATCCGCTGGTAAAAGAATTAAAAGAAAGATTGAAATTGGATTTGGATTATTAGATTTTATCGGTTTCTGTTTTACTGACAGTAATTATGATTAGAGGATTATAATAATGATTGCCGGGAAGAAAGATTCGACAAAAATTATTCTACTATGATTGTAAGATTAATTTTAAGCTTAGCTGTTGTATTTGTTTTTTGTTTATCAGTTGAGAACCTGTGTGCTCAAAATAATAAAGACGCCGGGATTCTGCTGGAAAAAGTACAAGCCAAACTGCAAAGTATAAAAAGAATAAGCTACACTTACACCCGCGATTTTCATTATTTCTCCGAAAACTATCATGCAGCTGACGCTGAGAATGTTTATTTGGATTTTATTAACCCGGATACGGTTTTGGGTTTCAAATATCAGACCCGGAGCAAAAAAGGTAAAGGAATTTTCAACGGTTCTGAGAGTTTTTATATGAGCGAAAACGATACAACGATCGACATTGATTACAAACCTGCGAGAGAGAGTTTTCAATCATTATCTTTTTTGTATAATTCTCCTGTCGCATTACGATTTACTATTTCATCGATATTAAAGGATAAGGGAATCAGTAAAAATTTGATTGACACAGTTATAAATACAAGGCCTTATTACCTCCTTCGCATTACTATGAAGAACAAAGCAATGAACGGTTTGGGCGGTTTTTCAAATTTTACCATTCAACGGGATATTATTTATAAAATAGTTATTGATAAGAAAACCTATTTACCGCTTTATATTATACAAACCAATAATAATAAGCCTGAAGATTATACTATAGTCGGCTTCGAGAATTATAAATTCAATCCGTCTGAACCCGCCGAGTTTAGTTGGTATTCTTCAAGTTATACAAACGAGTATAAATTAAAGAAAGAGCTTGACATTAATAAAAGAGGCTTCAACCTGCGCCTTTTTGGGAACTGCCTTTAGTCGTAGGTTCAGGCAAACTTAACTTGGAGCAATTAAAAGGGAAAGTAGTTTTGTTAGAGTTCTGGTTTAAGAATTGCGGTCCCTGTATCGCGGCTGTTCCTGATCTTAATAGTTTGAAAAACAAATACAACGGCCTGCCGTTTGAACTGGTTGGTATTAATGCGGAGGATACACAGAAAGATGCGCTCTGGTTTGTAGAGAAAAGAAAAGTATACTATACTACAGTGTATGAAGGAAATGAAGCAGCAAAAGTTTACGGGATATCAGGTTATCCGACTACAGTATTACTGGATAAAAACGGTATCGTTCTTTACGCAGGTGGTTTTGATAAAGAGAGGATAGAAAATCTCATAAATAAAAATTTGTAGAAAATTCTAAACAAATATTTGTTATAGAATTGATACCGTTTTTGCGGGCGATTCTTAGAAAACTGTTTCAACCCTTCCAATTCCTCTCTCCTCATCCCATTTTCATCATTTTACCTTAATTTCGGCCAAAATTAAAAGCATTATGGCTGAAGTGATTTTAATGCCCCGATTGAGTGATACCATGACCGAAGGTGTAATAGCGGCCTGGCATAAAAAAGTGGGTGATGCGGTAAAAAAAGGTGATCTGCTGGCCGAGGTAGAAACGGATAAAGCTACCATGGAATTGGAAAGCTATAAAGACGGTACGCTTTTACATATTGGCAGCGATAAAGGCGGCAAACTGCAGGTAAATGATTTGCTGGCTATTATTGGTACAGCGGGTGAGGATATTTCTTCTTTAATTAGCGGAAATAGCGGTGGACAAGCAAGTGCAAAACCTGTTGCTGATACGCTCCGAAGACAGAACCTAAAACTAAGAAACCGGAAGCTGCACCTGTTACTGCAGCAATTGATATTTCAAAAATGGACGAAGTGGTATTGATGCCGCGGTTAAGTGATACCATGACAGAAGGCGTAATAGCATCGTGGAATAAAAAAGTAGGCGATACGGTAAAGAAGGGTGAAGTGCTGGCCGATATTGAAACCGACAAAGCCACAATGGAATTGGAAAGTTATAAGAATGGTACATTATTATATATAGGTGCACAAAAAGGAGAGAAGATTGCAGTGAATGATCTGTTGTGCATCATTGGTGAAAAAGGAAAAGTAAATGTAGATGCAATTGTTGCTGCTGCTAAAAGTGGCGGCGGCGCACAAACATCAGTAGCTGCATCATCTGAAAGTTCTCAACCTGCAGCTGCTGCCACAACTGCCCCAGCTTCTGCATCAGTAGCTTCTGGCAGCGATAGTAATGGCCGTGTAAAAGCATCTCCGCTTGCAAAAAAATTAGCTGCTGAAAAAGGAATAGATATTAAATCAATTCATGGTAGCGGCGATGGCGGCAGAATTATAAAAAGCGATATAGATAATTATAAGGCAGGGACTGCTGTTAGTCGAGTCTGACAGTAGTAAGTTCTGTCTACTGCGACTAAAGGTGGCGGTGAGCGACTGCGCCGCGAGGGTATTGTAAGTTTTGATGAAGTGCCTGTATCGCAAATGCGTAAAGTAATTGCCAAACGATTGGCTGAAAGCAAATTCTCTGCTCCGCATTTTTATTTAACCATGTCAATAGATATGGATAAGGCGGTAGAAAGCCGTGCTAAACTGAATGAAGTTTCGCCGGTAAAAATTTCTTTTAATGATATGGTCTTGAAAGCCGTTGCGCTTTCTTTAAAACAACATCCCAAGGTGAACAGCAGTTGGTTGGGCGATAAAATACGAATTAATCATCATGTAAATATTGGCGTAGCCGTAGCGGTAGAAGACGGACTGTTGGTACCTGTTGTACGATTCGCCGATACAAAATCATTGAGCCAAATAGGAGCCGAGGTAAAAGATTTTGCTCAACGTGCCAAAGATAAAAAACTGCAACCGGCCGATTGGGAAGGAAGCACATTTACCATTTCCAACTTGGGTATGTTTGGCATTGAAGAATTTACGGCTATTATTAATCCCGCCCGATTCCTGCATATTGGCCATAGGCGGTATCAGCCAGGTACCCGTAGTAAAAGACGGACAGATAAAAGTCGGTAATGTAATGAAAGTAACACTCAGTTGCGATCATCGTTCGGTGGACGGCGCTACAGGCTCCGCATTTTTGCAAACACTGAAAAGCATGCTGGAAGAACCGTTGCGTATGTTGGTATAAGAATAAAATGATTTAATGATACGAGCCGGTTTTATTACCGGCTTTTTTATCATAAATTCTTAACATAAATTATACAACAAGGTCATCCTCACTGACTTTTGATTGCATAAAAAACAGTACCTTACTGTAATGCTGAAAAAATCAACGGTACAACTTCTTCGGTTTCATTTTTCTTTTTTCCTGATGCCGGTTTATTTTTTTGCACTCAGTCAAACACTTGTAATAAATTGGGTGCATGCGGCTCTCGTATTTATTATACTTCATTTATTGGTGTACCCGTCCAGCAACGGGTATAACTCGTATATGGACAAGGATGATACACCAATAGGTGGTTTGGAAAAACCAATGCAGCCGACCAAACAATTGTATTATGTATCTGTTATGATGGATGTCGTTGCGGTTACATTAAGTTTGATAATAAGTATCTATTTTGCCGCGGGTATTTTGTTATATATATTGGCTTCAAGGGCATATAGCTATCGGGGTATCAGGTTAAAAAAATTCCCCGTTATCGGTTATTTGACGGTAATGGTTTTCCAGGGAGCTTTGGTATTTGGATTGGTATACCACGGATGCAGTGAAACAAAAACACTTGATTTGCCGGCAGAGGCGATGGTACCTGCCGCATTATTAATAGGCGGCTTTTACCCTTTAACACAAATTTATCAGCATGAGGCGGATAAAAAGGACGGAGTACTAACAATTAGTGCGTTATTGGGCTATCGCGGAACATTTATTTTTACAGCTTGTATTTATGTACTTGCATTCGGTACCATGGCTTATTGGTTTATTGCTGCATTGCAGGCAACCCAATTCTATGTTTTGCAGATATTCTTTATACCCGTGCTTGTTTATTTTTTTATATGGGCAAAAAAAGTGTGGAAGAATACCGGGAGAAGCAAATTTTAAAAATACCATGCGGATGAATATACTGGCATCGGTTTGTACCAATATTGGTTTTATTAGTTTATTAATATGGAGGATATTTTTTGAGTAAAATTATTTCAATAGGAACGGCATTGCCGGCGTATAAACACAGGCAGCAGGACATACTGCATTTTATGCAAAACATCTATGCAATGGATGCATTGGAAAGTCGTAAGCTTCGTTTTTTATATCATCAAAGCAGTATCGATACACGATATTCCGTAGTGGCCGATTACAGCCGCGAAGTAAATGATTGGAAATTTTATCCTCATTCAGAAAACCTGGAACCCTTTCCTTCATTGGAACAACGGATGATATGGTATAATAAATGCGCCGCGCCGCTTTCGGTAGATGCCATTCGTGATTGCTTGCATAGTTTAAACGGAAAAGTACAACCGGAAGCCGTTACCCATCTTATTACAGTAAGTTGTACCGGCATGAGTGCGCCGGGCCTTGATTTGCAGGTGATGGAGATGCTGGACCTGCCTAAAAATATATATCAGTACTTCAGTCAATTTTATGGGTTGTTATGCAGCCATTCATGCATTAAAAATGGCCGATGTTATTTGTAAAGCGGAAGTAAATGCAAAAGTGTTGATAGTGTGTACCGAATTATGTACGCTGCATTTTCAACGGGAAGCCACGATGGACAATATCGCTTCAAGCCTCTTATTCAGTGACGGATCAGCAGCAGTTTTGGTAACAGCAGACAGCGATAAACATAAGGGGCTGCGATCTAAAAAGTTTTTACTCGGAAGTAATACCCAAAGGAAAACGAGATATGAGTTGGGAGCTTTCTTCGTCGGGGTTTTTAATGACACTCAGCGGTTATATACCTGATTTGATAGAGGAGGATTTTGATTTACTTGTAAACAGGGCATTGGTGCATGCGGATACATGGATAAGGAAAATATTTCGCAGTGGTGCATACACCCGGGTGGTAAAAGAATTTTGGAAGCTATTCATAAATCGTTGCAATTAAAAACCGGCGAATTAAATGAGAGTTACGAAGTATTAAAGGATTACGGTAATATGTCGTCGCCCACCATTCTTTTTGTGTTAAAAAAAATGTTGCATCGGGTTTTGACGCAGGATACAATGAGTAATGAAGGGAATATATTTGGCGCAGCCTTTGGCCCGGGATTAACGATGGAAACTTTTATTGCAGCAGCAGATGCCTGATTTTTCGATACGATCATATAAAAAAGAATTGCTTGATCGGGATGATATTCCTTTTGAAGACATCAAGCGAAATATGCAGGAGTTGGATTTTATTAATAGATGGCTGGGCGGTCATCAAATAACGATCAAGGGATTAAAAAAACTATTGCCCGCTTCGGAAAATTCCGGGTTGTTGATAGCTGAAATTGGTTGCGGGGGAGGTGACAATTTGCGTGTATTGAGAAAATATTGCGAAAGGAGAAAAATACCCGCATCATTTATCGGCATTGATATTAATCCGCATTGTATTGAATTTGCAAAATCGAGAAAAGAGAATGAAGGAATACTATTTATCGCATCGGATTATGCAAAAGTGCAATTTGAGAATAATCCCGATATTATTTTCACATCGCTTTTTTGTCATCATTTTACCGGCGAAGAGTTAGTAAAACAATTTCAATGGATGCGATTGAATTCAGGAACGGGTTTTTTTATCAATGATTTACACCGTCATTGGTTAGCATATTATTCCATTAAGTTGCTTACCGCCCTTTTTTCAAAATCTTACCTCGTAAAAAACGATGCGCCGCTTAGTGTGCTACGGGGTTTTAAGCGAGGAGAAATTGAAATGCTGAACACAGCTTGTTCAATAACAAATGCGCAGTTAAAATGGCAATGGGCATTTCGATGGCTGCTTATTGTAAGAAGCTAAAAATAAAATGACGGAGAAAACAACGATAGCGAATGAACTCCAAGTGGCTTCCTCCAATGGAAGTACAGAGATATATGATATCGCAGTAATAGGCGGCGGCCTTGCGGGCCTTTCGTTGGCAATTCAAAGTGTTCGTGCGGGGTATAAAGTTATTCTTTTCGAAAAAGAGCAATATCCTTTTCATAAAGTTTGCGGTGAATATATAAGTTTAGAGAGCTGGGATTTCATAGAAGACTTGGGCGTGCCGCTCAGCCAAATGAATTTGCCCGTTATAAGAAGATTAATTGTATCATCTCCGAACGGAACTGAAACAGAACAGCCTTTGCCGTTGGGCGGCTTCGGCATCAGCCGATATAAATTAGATTCGATGCTGGCAGATATTGCAATGAGAGCAGGCGTACAAGTTATGCAGAATACAAAAGTGGATAATGCGGAGTTTAATAATGAACTGTTTACAATACAATTTAACGGCAAAAAGATCAAGGCCAAAATTACGGCCGGGGCATTTGGAAAACGCAGCAACCTGGATATAAAATGGAATAGAAGTTTTGCTAAAAAAAGAGATAATAAATTAAATAATTATATTGGTGTAAAGTATCATATTAAAATTGACCGGCCCGATGATTTAATCGTTTTGCATAATTTTAAGGACGGCTATTGCGGTATATCGCGAATCGAAGAAGGCCTGTCTTGTCTTTGTTATCTTACTACAGCTAAGAACCTGAAAGAATCGGGTAATTCCATAGCGGCGATGGAAGAAAATATTTTACAAACTAATCCGCATCTCAGCGATATATTTGCTACCGCGCAAAGAAACCGAACTGAGCCGGTTACAATATCTCAAATCAGTTTTGACAAAAAGGAGCAGGTAAATAATCATGTTTTGCTCTTGGGAGATGCGGCCGGTATGATAGCGCCGCTTTGCGGTAACGGGATGAGTATGGCTTTGTTAGGGAGCAAAATAGCATTTACCAATATCGATTTGTTTTTAAAAAAAGAGATTAGCCGAACGGCGATGGAGTTGAACTACAGCGGAGCATGGAAAAAGCAATTTGGCAACAGGCTGAAAGCGGGCAGAATGATACAAGCTGTGTTCGGAAAAAAATGGATTACAAATATTTTTATATTTTGTGCAAAACCTTTTCCAAAATTTATTAAATTTCTTATACGGCAAACGCATGGTCAGCCGTTCTAATGACTGAAATACCCAAAATGAAATTGAAAAAATTCACTTTTCCGTTTATTGCTGCTATTTTGGCGGCTAATGTTGTTACCGCACAAAATTATCAGGCTATACACGGATCATCTTATGCAGGCAGCCTGGGTCCTTCCAATAATCCTTCATCTATAGTTCATGTTCCGTATAGTTGGGATATTACGCCGATAGCGGTGCAATTGAAACATACGACCAACGCTGTAACAGTAAAAAATTTTTCATTGTTGTCGGGTCCAAAGGATGCCTTGATATATGGAGTAAACGGAACGGAGAAACGATATGCCAACACTAACCAAAATATACGACTGCTGAATACGAGAATACGGATAAATCCGAGATCCGCTATTGCATTTGGCGTCAATATACGCAGCTATTCTTATTTAAAGACAAGTAAGTACGGTTGGCAGGATACAGTACAAACCCCGAGAGATTTTTTTTCAATCAATACAAATACGTTACCCTTATCGGCCGAAGTTATCGGAAGTGCCTGGGCCGAAGTATACGGTACTTATGCGCAAACGATTAAAGATGACGGCAACTATATTTTAAATGCCGGTATCACTCTTAAAGCGGTTCGGGGTTTGGCCGGCGGGCATGTCAATCTGAAGGACCTTGATTATACTGTAAGAGTTAACAATACAACACAGCAAGCGTACCTATTGGCCAATGGTTCATTACAATACGGTTACAGCATTAATTTTGATGATGTGAATAACAGCAGCAGCGGTTTATCCAACAGGCAAGCTTTTTTAAAAAGAACTTATTCAAGTATTTCGGCAGATATAGGAGCTGAATATATTTTGCCTTCAGCTGATGAAGAGGGATCGGCATACAGTTATGATATGAAGATTGGTATTTCCCTTATGGATATCGGTAATACTAAATTTAATTACGGCAAAAATAGCAGGCTGGTGCATGCAAGCAAGGCAAATGTTACTGACTCATTGTTGCAGGCAAAATTTAGAAATATTAATTCTTTTGACCAATTAAATGACACACTTGCCGATGTGGGTGTTATGAGCGGTATAGGCGGCGATTTTTTTATTAACCAACCAACACGATTGATTATAAATATCGATCGGCTGATTGCAGGTAATTTATTTATCAATGGGGAGCTGACGGTGCCGTTGGTTGCAGAAGGTTCGGATAAGGATATTAAATTTGTTGTACGCGATATGAATTTTTTGGCGCTAACACCGCGGTGGGAAACAAAAACCCTGGGTATATATATGCCTTTGCTGATTAATAATAAAGGACAATTTTGGGTTGGCGGCGCATTTAAGGCAGGCCCTCTATTGCTGGGTGTACACAATTGGGCCAACGTACTTTCTAAAAATAAAATGCAACGCGGCGGTCTTTACATGGCACTTACTTTCAGGCCCGGAAAAAAACACGACGATGAGACGGGTGCCGGCGGCAAAAAACTCCCCCGTAAACTGAGGCAAAGTCTCGACTGCCCAAAATTCTGATTATCAACTCCACCTTTACAGAAAGTTTAGCATCGTGAAAATTTCAGTGATAACTATTTTGAAATTTTATTTTCAAAATATTTTGAAAATTCGGAAACTGCGTGTAGCTTTGATTTATGAAATTAGCAGAAGCCAAACAACAGTTTATCGCATCTTGGGGCGCATTCGGTACGCATTGGGGTATCAATCGTACCATGGCGCAAATACATGCTTTATTATTGATCAGTCATGACCCGCTGAGCCAGGACGATATTATGGAGGAGCTGAACATAAGCCGCGGCAATGTGAATATGAATATTCGTGAATTGATTTCCTGGGGATTGGTGGAGAGAGTAATACTTACCGGCGAGCGGAAAGAGTTTTTTACCGCCGAGAAAGATATATGGAAAGTGGTAAAGCAAATTGTAAAAGAAAGAAAGAAAAGAGAATTGGAGCCTATGCTCAAATTGCTGGTTCAATTAGAGAATGTAGAAGGCGATAAGAAAGATAAAAATGTGAAAGCGCTGGTAGATACAGTAAGCGGAATAAAACGATTGGGATTGCAAGCTGATAAAACTTTGGACACGATGATAAAGGCGGAGGAAAGTTGGTTTGTGGGCGGTTTGATAAAGATGTTCAAATAACAAATAAAGCCATTTCAAAATAACAGCCGTGCGAACGGCTTTTATAAAAAAACAAACTTTCATAAATTTCTGAAATTTTAAATACTTTAGTTATGAAAACGTTTAAGCAAATAGATATCGCGGTCAGTATCGCACTGATCACCGGGTTTTTTATAGCGGCGCTTATAAGGGCGGACGAAACTTTTATAATCGGTTATTTCGTTACAGGCGGTTGGCAGGTTATCAGTATGCTTGTGCATGCTGCAGACGGAACATTTGCAGGCAAAGGAACCGCGAGGTATAATTATCATTGGAGCGTTGTCATTATTATCGGAATTGTATTATTCGCTTGGGCAATACAAATACAGCCCTTATTGGTGATAGCTTTTGTATTGGCTTCAATATTGGTTTTTATCGCTCCGCTGATGGCCATTTATTATTCATGGCTTTGTTGGGCCGAGCTTTCAGCCTTACGTAAAAGAGCGTTTATTCACCTTAAATAACGGGTTATGAAGGCAAATAAAATTCTTGTCTACGACGATAGCTGCCCGCTTTGTACAGGCTATACCCGGGCCTTTGTAAAAACCGGTTTTTTAGGTAAAGAAGAAAGAAAGCCCTTTTCTGCGATTGATGCAGACCTTCTTGTAACTATTGATATGGAAAAAGGAAGAAATGAGATTCCGTTAATAGACTTGCAAACAAAAAAAGTTTTGTATGGTATTGATGCCTTACTCGAAATCCTTGACCGAAAAATTCCTTTAATCAAATCAATTGGCAACATAAAACCCCTAAACTTCCTGTTACGAAAAATTTACAAACTTATCAGTTATAACCGCAGGGTTATTGTGGCGCCTGCACCGAAACCGGTAAGCTGCGATTGTACGCCTGATTTTAATATAGAATACAGGATAGCTTTCATGCTTTTCTTTTTGTTAATTAATACGGCCATGCTTTTTCCCGTTCATAATTACGTACTCCAAAAAAGTTTTTTGGCTGCAACCGGAGTTACGCAATTTCAAGCTATACATTTTTTGCTTGTCACCGTCAATATTCTCGTATCTATTTTTATTGGCGGGAAAAGAGGGATTGAGTACATTGGCCAGGTAAATATGCTGGCATTGACGGTCATTCTTCTTTTAGCACCCTTGGTCTTGATAAATAAATACAGTGCAGCTGTAAATCCTTTTCTTACTGATTTTTATTTAGCTGCGCTTATTTTTTTTATTGTAAAAGAATACATAAGGCGAATGAAATTTGCCGGCATACTGCCCCAAAAGAAATGGGTTGTTTCAGTCAATGCGGTCAGTATCCTTCTTTTTTTGACATACTTAATTATATAGCGCCGTATTATGAATACTTTTAAAAGCGATAACCCAAAAAAAATAGTCATAGCAGGCGGTACCGGTTTTACCGGAAAATATTTTACCCGGAAATTTAAAGATGCCGGGTACCAAGTAGTCATCATTTCGCGACAACGGCACCATATTAATTGGCACGACACAAGGGGAGTTATTGATGCACTTGAAAATGCGGCGATGCTCATAAATCTGGCAGGCAGGTCGGTTGACTGCCGATACAATAAAAAGAACAAACAGGAAATTTATGACTCACGTGTCAATACCACCAAAGCACTTGGCGAAGCAGTATTGCTTTGTGAAATTCCGCCGAAGCTTTGGATAAATTCGAGCACGGCTACCATATATCGTCATGCGGAAGACAGACCCATGACGGAAAGTACAGGTGAGATTGGAACGGGTTTTTCTGTTGATGTTGCTACTAATTGGGAGAAAGCTTTCTTTGATTTTAAATTACCCGCTACCCGACAAACAGCATTGCGTATGGCTATCGTTTTGGGTAAAGACGGCGGCGTAGTAAAGCCTTTGAAAAACTTGGTTCAATTTGGATTAGGTGGTAAGCAGGGAAGCGGCAATCAAATGTTCAGTTGGATACATATCGAAGACTTGTACAATATTATTATTTACCTGCAGCAGCATGAAGAGTTGAGCGGAGTGTTCAATACATCTTCACCCAACCCTGTTACTAATAAAATACTCATGCAATTATTCAGAAAAAAAATGAATGTGCCGATAGGCTTACCTGCACCGGGGTGGTTACTAAAAATCGGCGCTGTAATTATTAGCACGGAGCCGGAATTGATTTTAAAAAGCCGATGGGTTTTACCGGAGAGATTATTACTGGCGGGTTTCGATTTTAAATACGCTGAATTAGAAAATGCGCTGAATGAAATTATGGGTAAGGTTTCCTGAGAAAGCGTAATTTATTTTAAACTAAATTGCATTTTTTATGTAATAATATAATGATGAGTAAAAATAAATATACACTTGTATTGGGAGCATCTGATAATCCTGAGCGGTACAGCTATCTTGCCGTTAACAGTCTTCGTAAGCATGGCCATGCTGTAGCAGCTGTCGGAAGAAAAAAAGTGAAAGTAGCGGATGTAGAAGTAGAAAATGAAATGCTTCCATTTAAAAATATTGATACCGTAACGTTGTACATGAATGAGACGCATCAAAAAGACTACTACGATTATATTTTTTCATTGCAGCCCGACAGAATTATTTTTAATCCGGGCGCGGAGAATGATGAACTCTATAATTTGGCGAAACAAAAAGGGATTAATGTTATAGAAGCATGCACATTGGTTTTACTAAGCACCGGTCAGTATTAATAACTTGTTAATAACCCCGCCCTTTTGCGTAAAAGAAACGATACGTTAGAAACTTTACGAACAGGCGTTAAGTAATAGCCCTCTATTCTGCTTTATTTTTTACTATTTACTTGGAAAGTCATTTACAAAAAACAACATTTGTATATCTATACCAATAGAAGAAAAAAACAACCGACAAAATCCCGGTTGCTGAAATTTTAAATATCCTAAATTGTTCAAACATGAAAAACCTTGTGAAAACAGGCATGACCTGCCTTGTATTAACAATGTGCCTGATCAAATCCTCAGCACAAAATAATTCCTTTAAACAGTCTCAATCAAACAAGAAGCAGTTATTTCAACATTTGCCTGAAAGAGTAAATGCGCAAATCAACAGCTTAACAGCTTTGTTCAACCAACCTGTAGGCAAAAGCATTACAATTAATGTTGCCAACGATTTTATTTTTGAAGGACTGGTTGTTTCCGCCGTTTCCAAGTTTAATAATGACTTGCAAAGTGTAGTTGTAAAATCTACCAGTCATGCAGGCGCAAGACTTACTTTTTCCAAATCAAAAAATGAAGACGGAACATTCAATTATATCGGCCGGATAATAAGCCCGGAGCATGCCGATTGTTTCGTGATCGTTCAGGAAAAAGGACAATATTATTTTCAAAAGCAAATTACAGAAAGAGTTATAATAGAATAAAAGAGCCCGTTTTTATTTTCGTACCCCAATCCAATCCTTTTTAATAGTTTAAAATCCGCCTTGAGATGAAAAACCTATTCATAAAATTCTTTACAGTGCTGACAGCTTTTATTATTGCTGCCGGCGCCGCCGCACAGGTACCTAAGCTAAACAGCTACGGTAACGCTTCAGCCACTATTTTTCTTGACTTCGACGGTCATCTTGTATCCGGCACCAGTTGGAACGTAAACGGAGCCTTTCCCTGCGGACCTTCTCAAATGAACAACACACAAATTGATGAAATATTTAATCGTGTTGCCGAAGACTTTCGTCCTTTTAATGTAAATATTACAACTGACTCTACTAAATTTTTAAGCGCACCATTAAATAAAAGAATGCGAATCATCGTAACTGATTCTTCATCATGGTACGGTTCAGCGGCGGGTGTTGCGTATGTTGGTTCTTTTTCATGGGGCGATGATACCCCCGGTTTTGTATTTTCAAAACTGCTGGGTTTTGTTCCTAAAAAGGTTGCCGAAGCCTGTTCGCATGAAGCAGGTCATACATTGGGTTTACAGCACCAGGCAACATACAATGTTTCTTGCGGTATTACAGCCAATTATAACCCCGGTGCAGGTACCGGCGAAACCTCCTGGGCGCCTATCATGGGTGTTGCCTATTCCAGGAATATTACGTCTTGGTACAATGGCCCCGATCCTTACGGATGCGACCGGATGCAGGATGAACTGAGTATTATAACCGGCGGTGCTAATGGTTTTGGTTTTCGTGCCGACGATCACACCAATAGTTTTAATACTTCCACTCAAGTTTCATTTACCAATAATCAATTCGCGGTCAATGCGTCTATAGAAACTACAAACGACCAGGATATGTTTAAATTTACTATACCCGCTGCAGGACGCTTTCAATTGAATGGCATACCGTACAACACGGGGGCAGGCAACAGCGGATCTAATATGGATGTGCAGGTAGAACTATTTGACGCATCACAAGTATTATTGAATACCTATAATTCAACTACTACGTTAAATGCAGTGATTGATTCTTTTCTTTCAGCAGGTACTTATTATTTGCGTGTTGATGGTAAGGGAACCCAATTTGCGCCTGATTACGGCAGCCTGGGCGCCTATACATTGCAAGCCGCTTTCACAGGCGGCAATCCGCTTCCTTTGCGTAAGCTTACTTTGAAAGCTGAAGCAAAGAATGATAAGCATATTTTAAACTGGATTATTGATGCCGACGAGGCTATCACTGATTTACGTGTAGAGGTTTCTAATGATGGCACGAGCTACACTAATTTAGTAAGCGCCGGTGCCGATGCACGTTCATTTAATTATACTCCTTTTAATGCGGGCAATGTATTTTACCGTCTTAATGTAACATTTGATAACGGTCGTCAATATTATTCCAATGTAGCAGCTGTTGACGGCACAAAAGGCGCTGTCGCCAAGCCAAAATTGGTAAGCAACCGTATAAGCGGTGGCAATATTACCATCAGCAGCCCCGGCAATTTTGAGTATATGATTTACGATATGACCGGTAAAACCCTGCAAAAAGGGTTGTTGAACAGCGGTATTAATACTGTAAATACGCAATCAACCGCTACAGGATTGTTTATGATCCGCTACAGCACCGGCAGTGAGCAATGGAGCGAAAAATTTGTTAAACAGTAAGTTATACCCGGCAGTTGATAAAAAGTTAATCCGTACCCGCTTGAATATTCAGAGGTTTTTCCATAACTTGGGGAAACCTCTTTTTTATGCGTTGGAGAAAATTTAACGGAGAAACAATCGACATCCCCATTTACGCTGCGGTTGAGAATGCAATTAAACGTGAAATCGAAAAAGGTTTTCGTTTAAAAGTTTGCATCGGTACCGACTCGCAGGTAAAGGGGAAAGAAACGGAATTCGCTACAGTAATTGTTTTTTTAAGAGAAGGACACGGCGGGTTTATGTTTATACATAACGAAAAAACCCACTACAAATTTTCTATTAAAGAACGAATGCTGAGCGAAGTAGCCAAAAGTATTGAAATTGCTTACGAACTCTGCAACCTCTTTACGGTGTATAATGTGGATATGGAAGTACATGCCGACATTAACACCAACCCGCATTTTAAAAGCAATGATGCGCTGAAAGAAGCAATGGGCTATATATTGGGAATGGGTTTTGCGTTTAAAGCCAAACCCGAAGCCTTTGCCAGCAGCAGCTGCGCCAATAAGGTGGTAAACTGATTGGCTTTTTTTACTTAATGACGCCCGGTTTTTTACCGGCGTGTATCCTCACTTCTTCTTTACTTTTTTCTTTTTTTCACCAACCGAAATATAAGCAGCCCCAAAAAAAATACAGTCAGGCCTATTCTGAAATAAAGCTGTCTGTCGTTTTTTTCTTTTCTTTTTTCAGCGTTGCTTACTAAACTATCATTGTTTTTATTATTTGCTTCGGTAAAAAGCATCCGCATACTGTCTTCGTAGCGGGTATTTAACTGAATAATGGAATCATTTTGTTTGATTAATCTTTCTGTTGCCGCATGAGCTGTATCAGCTACCGGCAATGTGTCATTGCTTTTGTTTTGGGCAAATGGTACAGAAGATAGAAGGCAAAAAAGTGGAAGGAAGAAACTTTTCTTCATAGAGGGAATATTTTCAGAAAATTAAAGATAGGGAATGATAAAACGACCGGGGAGGAGTTATTTTTTGCTTTCTTCAGATTTTACAACCTGTATATCTGTCTTGATCTCTTTTGCTGTGTTTTGAGTAAGATAAAGCGCCTTTAATGATGATCCGTTGTTTAGCTCCGTCTCCGTCATAAAGGCTTCTTCAATTTTTTTAGAGTCGTTGTGCGCAAAAGAGAAAGTAACTAAAACCGCTATGAATAATAGTACTACGAGGCTGCGTTCGGAAAAAAGGAATTTTCTCATAATGGCTTAATTGATTCGGGTTGCAAGATAATAGATAAATTTTAGAATTTCCAATACCTCGTTGCGGGTATTTTCCGGACCGATATATTTATGTAAGTCAATTTTTTTAAGCATTTAGTTGGCTGATATAGGCTAAAATTTCTTTCCTGCCGGCCTTATTTAAGGCGGAACTGATAAAATAAGACGGTATTTCCTCCCAAGTTTGCCGCAAAGCATCTAAAAAAAGTTTTACATGGTTAGCGGTCGCATTGGGTTTGTTTTTATCAGTTTTGGTAAATACTATGGCAAAGGGTATACCCCAAAGCCCCAGTTTATTGATGAACTCAATATCAATGGCTTGCGGTGTATGCCGGCTGTCAATGAGTACGAATACCGAGGCCAGGTTTTCTCTTTTACGTAAATAGACTTCTATCATTTGTTCCCATCTGCGTCGGTCCCGCTGGGCCACTTTTGCAAAACCATAGCCCGGCAAATCTACCAGGTACCATTTTTTATTATCACTTGATACTATTTCAAAATGATTGATAAGTTGCGTTTTGCCCGGTGTGGAGGATGTTTTGGCCAAATGCGTTTGGTTGCAAAGCATATTTATCAATGACGACTTGCCTACGTTGCTGCGGCCGATAAATGCATACTCCGGTCTGTCAGGTTTAGGGCATTTATCAAATTCGGCATTGCTGATTAAATAAGCGGCGCTTTTAATTTCCATGATGGTTTGCAAGATAGGCTATTAAGTAAATAACACGGAGAGGTTCAAAGCTGCGAAGGCAAAAATTAAAAGTAAAAAGGAAAAAACGAAAGAGCTGTTTTATACCGAATCGCTATGCAAAATAATGTAATATGATATTCGCTCCCGCTCTCGGTATTATAACAATTCTTTTGGATTAAATTATAAATCAATTTGGTATTACCTTTGCGTTCAATGGAAAAATTACCTCATGATAAGATCATTCCGTTTAAAAATTCGGAACTGAGCAAGAAGGAACAGGTTGCCGGTATGTTTGATGATATAGCCGGTAAGTACGATTTTATGAACAGGTTTTTGAGTGCCGGTATTGACAGAGGATGGCGCAAAAAAGCAATAAAAATGTTTGCGCCGGATAACCCTAAAATAATTTTAGATGTGGCTACCGGCACCGCTGATATGGCGATCATGGCCACGAAACTTTTGCCTGTGGAAAAGATTATCGGCATCGATATCTCGAAACTGATGCTGGATATGGGCCGAAAAAAAATTGAAAAAGAAGGACTTGCGGCCAAAATTGAGCTTTACAGCGGCGATGCAGAAACAATAAATCATAGTAATAACACGTTTGATGGCATAATGGTGGCGTTTGGTGTGCGAAACTTTGAGCATCTTGAAACGGGGCTGAAAGAAATGCTGAGGGTGTTGAAACCCGGAGCTCAGTTAATAGTCCTCGAATTTTCGAAACCAAAATGGCGGGCGATGCGAAAGCTATACAATTTGTACATGGGAATTGTAGCGCCGCAGGTGGCTCGGTGGTTCAGGCAAAATAAGGATGCATATGTTTATTTAAATGAATCGAGTAAAGCATTTCCCGAACGCAATCAATTTACAGAAATATTAAAAAGTGCAGGATTTTCCGATACCTCATTTAAAACCCTAAGCGCAGGCATATGTTGCATTTACAGCGGAAGAAAGCCGGTCGATCGGTAAGAGTTTTTGTTATTGCCTTTATTCTATTGGTATCAACAAGTCATTTTTTATCGGCACAGCAGAAAGAACCTTTCATGATAGATCATGATAACAAGCCCTACTATTTCGGTATTACCTTGTCAGGTTTGTCAAGCAGCTTTCGTGTCAATAATCATCCTCAGTTTTTACAAAACGACAGTGTATTGGTAGCCGAGCCGACCAACTCGGGAGGTTTTTCATTGGGCCTTTCAGCCACGGCCAAATTGACCAATCGCTTCGAAGCGAGGTTCAATCCGCAATTGATATTTACCGAAAGAAATATTTTTTATAAATTAAAATACCCCGATTTTGGTGAAACGCAGCTTACAAAAAAAATAGAATCCGTTATCGTTACCTTTCCTTTTCAATTCAAATTCAATTCTGACCGGATTGGAAATTTCAGGGTATACATGCTGGGCGGTGTAAAAGCCGATATAGACCTGGCCAGTAATGCGGGCGCCAGGAAAGCGGAGGATATTATTAAAATTAAAAAATCGGATTACGGCATAGAAGCCGGTTTCGGTTTCAATTTTTATTTCCAAAGTTTTATTTTTTCTCCCGAAATAAAAATCAGTAATGGGTTGGGTAATGTACACAGCCGCGATGCCAATCTTAAATTCAGCAACGTGTTGGATCGTATTCAATCAAGAATGATTGTATTTGGAATACATATAGAAGGATAAGTCCAAATAATAGAATGGTATCGATTGGCAACAGGCAATAGACAATAAGCAATTTGCAAAAAATCAATAATGTCTGATCGCTTTTCAATTCAATTAAAAGTTATTGAATCGGTTTAAAATTCAAACTCTCTCCGGTGCATATTCCACCTGATGCCTCCTGAAATAATCGTAGCATCAGTATTCGCAACGGGCTGTGTGGTTATATCTAATTTTCTTTTTACCAATGATAAATCAAGAAATAAATTTTCTCTCAACTCGTAAGAGACCAAAAAAGAAATATACATACCTTTCGATTGACGACCGTCGCCCAAACTAAAGCCTCTTTCCTTAGTACGAAAAGGCGGTATGTTAGGTAAAAAAATATTGCTGCCAAAACTTGAAGCGTTTGAATCCAATCCCTGTTTCCATGCAAATGCTTTTGCTTGTATCAGCCATTTGGGTGCGGGCTGATAACGGACAATCCCAATGAGCTCACTGAAATTAGCTCCCAACGGATGCGCCAAGGGTTGGTTATAATGTGTGTAGTTGGCTACCGAATCGCGGTGACCATATGTAAACGGACGTACACGATTCATTTCTACCTGTACATCTAAATTTTTTATTCCAAGAGCATCAATATATTTAGCGCCGGCCTGTATGGCCCATTTGTTAGCCCACCAGCCGTCATTCTTTTTTATTTCGGTCAATAAAAATTCGTCCAATAATAATTGCCCGTATAGCTGTACTCTCTTTTTTACATTCGCCTTAAAATCCAACCCCGCAACTGAGTTATCAAAACTACCGTTCTGCTGCTCAATAGAACGATAAAAAATAACGGGGTTTAGATACCCGAAATCAAAGCGGTCTCTTCGGCCAAACATAATGCCTTCAAACAAGCCTATATTCAAACCTTTTGTCACATTTACATCTAAGTGATGCATCACCGCGTATTTTTTGGGCAGCAGTTTATCTCCACCCGGTATTTCGGCGCTGTGCAATTCCATAAACAAATTCTGATAATTGAATTTCCAAATTTTAGTATTTAATTTCAAAAACAGGTTGTTATTGCCAAAATCACTCAGGAATAAACTGCGTTGGCCGTTGCCGATAAAATTTCGGTCATAACCAAATGCTACATCTATATATTTTGTTACATTGAAAGTGACCGTGCCGCGGGCATCAAAATAATCATAGCCTGTTATTTTAAAATCTTTATAAAAACCCGCGCCCGGCAATGCTTTTTTATCATTTTCGTATTGCTGTACGTACAAGGGATATCTTTCCTGGTTATCTGTTACGTAGGCTTCAAAGCCAATTTTATTGGCTATACGGCCCCGCAAACGTAATCCTCTTGAATTAAGAAATAACGATTGCCCGTTATTATTTTCTTTCGAAAATTGAAATTGCAAAACAGGGTTGATGGCCAAATCAAAATCTTTTACATGTACTTCGTATAAGTTGGTCGGGGTTTTGTAAAAATTTTTAAGTACGGGTTTTTTACTTTGAACCGCCGCAGGATCATTGGCCCATTCAATATTATTTTTGTACAGGCTGTTTAAATTATAGTTGTCAACTTTTGAAAGCTGCATTGTATTGGACAATATACTTGCCGCATAAACAACCGAACGGCGGGAGTAAGGCCTTGTCTTTGAAAAATTAAGCAATGAATCATTTTGCCCTTTAATCTCCATTCTTTCCAGCAAAATAGAGGCCTTATCACCCTGCGGCAAATAAGTAGTTTGAGAAAAAGAAAAAAATGGAGCAAGCAGAAGGGTCAGTCTTAAAAGGGTTTGTTTATATTGCATGTGCAGCTGTTGCGTTTAGTAATTTTTTGAATTTATGCAAAAGTACCTGATTAAAAATATATTGGCGGTAAACGAAGGAAAAATTTCAAGTATTGACTTGCTGATTGCCGGTAATCGTATTGAAAAAATCGCTCCTAAAATTAATGTAGATTACAAAGTAACTGAAATAAACGGCGAAGGAAAGCATTTATTGCCCGGTTGTATTGATGACCAGGTGCATTTCAGGGAGCCGGGTCTTACGCACAAAGCCACCATTTATACCGAGGCGAAAGCGGCTGTGGCCGGCGGCGTTACCTCTTTTATGGAAATGCCCAATACCGTTCCCAACGCATTGACCGGGGAATTGCTGGAAGACAAGTATAAGATTGCAGCCGCTTCGTCATTGGCCAATTATTCTTTTTTTATGGGTACCGCCAATACCAATGCCGATGAAGTATTGAAAATGAATAACCGTAAGAAAGATGTTTGCGGAGTAAAAATATTTATGGGCGCCAGTACCGGCAATATGCTGGTAGATAATTTAATGACGCTCGATAAAATTTTTCGCGAAAGTGAAATGCTGATTGCTACGCACTGCGAAGATGAAAGAATCATAAAAACCAATTTTGAAAAAATAAAAAATGGAAAAGGTGTATTAACCGCCGCCGATCATCCGCTGATACGAAATGAAGAAGCTTGTTTCGAAAGTTCCTTACTCGCCGTTCAGTTTGCAAAAAAATACAATACCCGCCTGCATATTTTACATATCAGTACCGAAAAGGAAACGCAGCTATTCAGCAATATGCTTCCGCTGAAAGAAAAAAGAATTACCGCGGAAGTATGTGTGCATCATCTGCATTTTACGGCCGATGATTATGAACGGTTAGGTTTTCAAATAAAATGTAACCCGGCCATTAAAGCGCCGAATAATAAAGAAGCATTGTGGAATGCATTGCTCGATGACCGGTTAGATATTATTGCTACCGATCATGCACCGCATGCACTTGAAGAAAAGGGTTTTTTCAGAAACGATTCAGGTTTTCTTACGCCGGTACCTTTGGCGGAGAATAGCTACGCTTCTGCACATGCAGGGCTGCCACTCGTACAGCATCCTCTATTACTGATGCTGCATTATTATAAGCTTGGTAAAATTTCTTTAGAAACCATTGTACGCAAAATGAGCCATGCGGTAGCCGATTGTTTTCAAATTGCCGAAAGAGGATTTATCCGCGAAGGATATTTTGCCGATTTGGTAATTGCCGATTTAAATAAATCTTATAAAGTTTCAAAAGAAAATATTTTGTACAAATGCGGCTGGAGCCCTTTGGAAAGTTTTGAATTACCCGCTTCCGTTACGCATAGTTTTGTAAACGGAAATTTGGTGTATGGAAATGGCGTGTGGAATGAATCTTATTGGGGTCAGCGATTAATGTTTGACAGAACTTAAAAATAAATTCAAAATTCGAATCATACGATTCTTTATCATTAATATGCTGATAGATAAAACTACATACTCCGACATCTCTGTTTTTCACCAGGAAGAAGAGTTTTCTATTTTTCATAAACTCAATTTTACACGAACGGTTGGCGGCAAGGAATGGTTGCGGCGTTTTTTTTCGTCGCCTTACGGCGATTTAAAAAGAATTTTGGGTACACAAAAAGTCATTAGAACATTGGCGATGCACATTGACGATTGGCCGAAGGATATCAGCAACGGCACCCTGCTTGTAATGGATAAGTTCCTGGATTATTCGCTCGATTCTATTCCGGGGAGCTTAACAATTTTTAATACCTATACCTACAAGTGGCTTCATGCCGAAGACTATCGTATGGTAAAATATTCCGTAGGTCATTTCGCCGATTTTTTTCGCGGCATAAAAAAACTGGCCGATATGTTTAGCGAAACCGATTTACCGCAATCATTTAAAATTTATATAGAACGAATAGAACAGTTAATAAAAGAACCTGTACTTCAAAAGCTGGCGGCGGTTAAGAAGAAAGATGCGCTTCAACCAAAAGATTATTTATACTTCGGGTATCATCTTCGCGGCCGGTACAGAACTAATACGCTGGAGCTGATCGACATCTTCGGCCGGTTAGATGCATGGTATTCCATGGCGATGGCGCATAAAACTTTTAACCTGCAATTTCCGCAGTTTGTCGAGCAATCCAATCCATTGCTTAAAGCAAAAAATTTATATCATATTCTTTTGCCCAATCCGGTTCCTTATGATGTTGAAATGAGTCCCGATCATAATTTTATTTTTCTTACAGGGGCCAATATGGCCGGTAAGAGTACATTGATAAAAGGAGTAGGGGCCGCTGTTTTTTTAGCTCATCTTGGTATGGGTGTGCCGGCCGAAGAAATGCAGTTGACCTTATTCAACGGGTTATTGACCAATATAAATGTAGTAGATAATATTGCCCGCGGCGAAAGTTATTTTTTTAATGAAGTACAGCGTATAAAAAATACAATTGAAAAAATTAATGACGGGCAAAAATGGCTGGTGCTGATTGATGAATTGTTTAAAGGAACCAATGTGCAGGACGCCATGAAATGCAGCGCTACTGTTATTAAAGGTTTGATCAAAATAAAAAATTCGTTATTTATTCTTTCCACGCACCTGTACGAAGTAGGCGAAGAGCTAAAGCCGTTCGCTAATATTTCTTTCAAATATTTTGAAACACATGTCACTGACGGCCGCTTGGAATTCAGTTACAAGTTAAAAGAAGGCATCAGTAATGACCGCCTCGGTTATCTTATTTTGCAAAGAGAAAAAGTAGTGGAGATGCTGGAGAAGTTGTAGTTTTTGATTTAGCGGACTGCGGTACTACTATTTAACTTTTGTGGCGACTGTCTATCCCGTATTTTAATCGGGACTCCGTTCATCTATAAAATTCTACTGAGTATCAATTGAAGCATCAAGACTGATCGGTAAATACTTTTTTTGCGGGCCGTTTGTATAAACAATTTTACCTATCTTTTGATAAATTTACCTGATGAAACAACTCTTGTGTACAATTGCACTTACTTTTTCTTTATTATTTTCTAATGCGCAAAAGAGCATTGATGTATTGCATTATAAATTTTCTATAGACTTAAATGATAACAATGATACGATTTATTGTTCGGCGGAAATAAAACTGAAATTCCTTGAACAGGTTAATTCTTTTGATATTGACCTGGTTTCCGTAAATGATAAAGGTAAAGGGATGAAATTGGATAAGGCTGCCGGCCCGAAAGTAAGAGGAGCTGTAAAAAAGCCTGATATGATCGGTGTTATTTTATCAGTTCCTTCAAAAGTTAATGATACCGTATCTTATACCATACAATATCACGGTATTCCTGCAGATGGTCTTATTATCTCGAAAAATAAATACGGCCGGCGAACTTTTTTTGCCGATAACTGGCCCAACCGTGCACATAATTGGCTTGTCTGTGTTGATGATCCGGCAGATAAAGCAACCGTTGAATTTATTATAAAAGCTCCTGCTCATTATCAAGTTGTTTCAAATGGTATACAGGTTGAAGAGAGTAATTTAGGTAATAATTTTAAACTCACACATTGGAAAGAAGATGTACCGCTGCCGACAAAAGTAATGGCAATCGGTGTGGCAGATTTTGCCGTCAGTTACGCCGGCAATATCGGTTGTGTGCCTGTATATAGTTGGGTTTTTCCGGAAGAAAGAGACAAAGGCTTTTATGATTATGCACAGGCAAAAGAAATAGTGGAATATTTTAATAATTACATTGGCCCGTATCCATATAAAAAATTAGCTAATGTACAATCTAAAACGACTTTTGGCGGGCTGGAGAATGCAGGAGCTATATTTTATTCTGAAAACTCAATTACAGGTGACAGAACTGTTGAGGATTTAATAGCCCATGAAATAGTACACCAATGGTTTGGCGATATGGCTACTGAAAAGAGTTTTGCTCATCTTTGGCTCAGCGAGGGATTTGCTACTTACCTGGCAGATATATATTTAGAATCGAAATACGGAATTGACAGTATGAACAAGCGGTTGCAGGGAGAAAGAGAGGAAGCGATTGCTTTTGGTAAGACGGCGCCAAATCCTGTAGTAGATGCCGTTTCAGATTATATGAGTTTATTGAATCCGAACAGCTATCAAAAAGCAGGTTGGGTATTACATATGTTACGTCGTACTATTGGCGATGGGGTGTTTCAAAAATTTATTAAAACCTATTACGATAAATACAAAGGAGGCAATGCCGATACCGATGATGTAAGAAAAGTAGCGGAAGATGTAAGCGGAAAAAAATTGGAATCTTTTTTCAGGCAATGGTTGTATACACCGGGTAATCCGCAACTGTCCGTCAGTTGGAAATATTTAACCAAAGAAAAAAAATTGTCTGTTATAGTAACGCAGTTACAAAAAACGGTTTTTAATTTCCCGATGGAAATAAAATTGAACTTTGCTTCGGCAAAAACAAAACTGCAAACATTGAATATCTCAAAGCAAACAGAGACTTTTGTTTTCCCTATTGCAGAAAAAATAACGGAAATTGAATTAGACCCGAACACAAATCTTTTATTTTCAGGAACTGTCAATGAAGGAAAGTAACTTTAGTAGTCAAAAAATGATGAGCTGAGTTTTAGAGAAGAAAGACGAATCCCGTATTTTATAAATTAATAAAACCGAAAATATGCCGCGAATTATTAAATCAGGACTTATTCAAATGAGTTTGCCCAAAACAGAAGGTGAGGGAACCATTGCAGAAATAAAAGAAGCGATGGTACAAAAACATATTCCGCTGATTGAAGAAGCCGGGAAAAAAGGAGTGCAGATACTCTGTATGCAGGAAATTTTTAATACACCGTATTTCTGCCCGGGCCAGGATAAAGCCTGGTACGAAAGCGCCGAAACTGTTCCCGGGCCAACGATTGAAAGAATGCAGGCCTATGCAAAGAAATATAATATGGTAATGATAGTACCGGTGTATGAAAAAGAACAGGCCGGAGTATTGTATAATACAGCAGCAGTGATTGATGCCGACGGAACATATCTCGGCAAATACAGGAAGAATCATATTCCGCATACTTCAGGTTTTTGGGAAAAATTTTTCTTCAAACCCGGTAACCTGGGCTACCCCGTTTTTCAAACCAAGTATGCTAAAGTGGGTGTGTACATTTGTTACGACCGTCATTTTCCGGATGGTGCGAGATGCCTGGGATTGAACGGCGCCGAGATTGTTTACAATCCTTCGGCAACTGTCGCAGGTCTTTCGCAATATTTATGGAAATTGGAACAACCCGCACACGCAGCTGCTAACGGATATTTTATGGGATGTATCAATCGGGTAGGTACGGAGAAGCCCTGGAACCTCGGTAAGTTTTACGGCAGCAGTTATTTTGTTGATCCCCGCGGACAAATATTTGCGCAGGCATCGGAGGATAATGATGAGCTGTTAATCGCCGATTTTGATTTGGATATGATTGAAGAAGTAAGAAGTGTGTGGCAATTTTTCAGAGACAGGCGCCCTGAAACGTATGGGAAACTTGTTGAATTGTAGAGATCGGACACGGATGACACGGATGAAAAAGATTTTCACGGATTGATTTTTAATATAGAAATCTGTACCTATCTGTGTTCAATACAAAATAAGTTATGAAATACGAAGAAATAACCAATAAAATCATTGAGCCTTTTTACAGAGTGTATAATACCCTTGGATATGGTTTTTTAGAAAAAGTTTACCGCAATGCCTTGTATTATGAACTGATTGAAATGGGATTTAAAGCTGATATGGAGAAAAGAATTTTTGTATACTATAAAACTCACATTGTTGGTGATTATTCCGCTGATTTGCTGGTAGAAAATATAATAATCTGTGAATTAAAAACCGGCGAAAGCTTACAAGATGGAGACGAAAGCCAACTCATTAATTATTTAAGAGCTACCAATATTGAAGTTGGATTACTTTTAAACTTTGGCAAGAAACCACAGGTAAAAAGAAAAATTTATGATAATGAAAAGAAAAATTGGCGCACAATAACGACAAGAGAAATCTGATAAAATAAAAATCTGTGTCCATCCGTTTAATCCGTGTCATCCGTGTCATCCGTGTTCAAAAAAAATTATGTCAATAATCCATAACAGATTAACCAAAGAGCAATACGCCGAAAACTTCAGCGACATCCATCCGCCGTTTGAATCGCACAGTGCTGCATTGGTAGATGCCAATCGTTGTTTATTTTGTTATGATGCACCTTGCACTAAAAGTTGCCCCACGGGTATTGATGTCCCGAAATTTATTAAACAAATAACAACGGATAATATAAAAGGAAGTGCGCATACTATTTTTTCAGCAAATATCATGGGCGCCGGTTGCAGCAAAGTTTGCCCCGTAGAAAAATTATGCGAAGGCAGTTGTGTTTTTAATTTATTGGATGAGCCACCAATCTCTATTGCCAAACTTCAACGATATTCTACTGAAATGGCAATGGAAAAAAAATGGAAACTCTTCGAACGAAAGACCCTTCCTAACTCCCCTTTAGGGGCTGGGGGTTTTAAAGTGGCCATTGTAGGTGCGGGTCCCGCGGGTTTAAGTTGCGCCCATGTTTTAAGCAGGGAAGGAATTGACGTAACTATCTTCGAAAAAGAAAGCAAAGGCGGCGGTTTAATGACATATGGTATCGCTGCATACAAAGTAACTCCGGAGTTTTGCGAAGAGGAAGTGAACTATATTTTATCTATTGGTGGTATAGAAATAAAATACAATCAGGAGTTGGGAAAAGATATTTCTCTTGCCGCAATTAAAAAAAGAATATGATGCGGTTTATCTCGGTATTGGTGTTGGAGTAGCAAGACAATTAGATATTCCCGGGGAAAAGTTGGAAGGAGTTGTTGATGCCATTCAGTTCATCTATGATATTCGGGCCAATGGCTATTCAACTGTTCAGGTGGGTGATAAAGTAGCGGTAATCGGTATGGGTATGACGGCGATTGATGCAGCCACACAGGCAAAACGTCTTGGCGCCAAAGAAGTAACCATGCTCTATCGCCGCACCGAAGTAGAAATGCCCTGTACTAAACATGAGCTGGATATTGCCATGCTGGATGGTTGTGAAATAATTTGGCTGGCTGCACCGCAAAAAATAAAAGGAGCACAGGGAAAAGTAAAACAACTCGTTTGCAGCAAAATGAAATTGGGCGAACCTGATACAAGCGGAAGAAGAAGCCCTGTAGATACTGGTGAAACATTTACGCTGGATGTTGATATGGTAATTAAAGCAGCAGGGCAAGTACCATTTGAAAAATTGATGAATAAATTAAATATTCAAAATAAAAAAGGAAAAATTGTGATTGATGAAAATTGTGCAACAAATATCAAAGGAGTATTTGCAGGCGGTGATGCGGTGAATGGCGGTAAAGAGGTGGTAGATGCAGTGCAGGCGGGGAAGGAAGGAGCGAAGGCCATATTGAATTATTTAGACGTTGTTATCTGACCCACCCCTTTCGAAAAGTTCTTTATGATAAAACACTGCGGCCCCTCCGGGGAGGGGATGACGGTCGTTTTATAATTTAATTCATTTATGCTTTACGAAAAACGAAGCTCATTTAAATTCAGTGTAAAGAGTTTATATGATTTCGGACACATCCCCTCCCCGGAGGGGCGAATTTAGGGAACGTAATATTTTGAGACACCGGGGTGGGTTGCTGAACAAGGAACAGAACGATGAAGTGTGCGACGCAACGGAAGTTCATCCGTGTTAATGTCGCCGGTAACATAAAAAAAATTAAAGAATAGAATTATGAATTAATGCAGCAATAACTCTTAATTCTAAATTCATAACTAAAAACATGGCAAACCTATCTTCAAACTTTCTCGGCATCAGCTCACCCAACCCTTACTGGTTGGCAAGCGCACCGCCTACCGATAAAAAAATAAATGTACTCCGTGCATTTGAAGCCGGCTGGGGCGGTGTGGTTTGGAAAACATTGGGCACGCAAGTAAAGAATGTTTCTTCGCGTTATTCCGCTGTTGATTATGGCGGCCAAAAAGTAATGGGATTTAATAATATTGAATTGATAAGTGACAGGCCGTTGGATATTAACCTGAAAGAAATTACTGAATGTATCAAACTGTTTCCCGACAGGGCAATGGTTGTTTCACTAATGGCCGATAACAACAAAAAAAGCTGGCATGAGCTAATTAAACAAGTAGAAGATACAGGCGCACACGGTTTGGAATTAAATTTTGGTTGTCCGCATGGCATGACTGAACGCGGTATGGGAGCGGCCGTTGGCCAAGATCCCGAAATTGCGTGCATGGTAGTGGAATGGGTAATGGAGAAAGCAACAATTCCTGTTATTACAAAGCTTACACCCAATGTACATTCCGTTGTACCCACCGGAAGATCGGTAGTAAAAGCAGGTACTAATGCATTGTCATTGATTAATACTATTCAATCAGTAACGGGTGTAGATTTGGATACACTCGTTCCCAATCCTTATGTAGCGGGTAAGAGTGTCTTTGGCGGTTATTGCGGACCGGCAGTAAAACCCATTGCATTAAAAATGCTCACTACTATTGCGCAGGATGAATTAACCAAAACGGTTCCTGTAAGCGGAATAGGCGGTATCAGTAATTGGAAAGATGCGGTGGAGTTTATGCTGCTCGGTGCATCCAATGTGCAGGTATGCACTGCGGCTATGAAATACGGTTTCAGAATTATAGAAGACATGTGCGAAGGAATGAGTAATTGGATGGATGAAAAAGGATTTAAAACCTTAGATGATTTTATAGGTAAAAGTCGTTCCCAACATTACGAATTGGGAAGAGCTGGATATCAATTATCATCATATAGCAAAAATTAATCAGGATAAATGTATTCACTGCGGGCTTTGTTATATTGCCTGCGAAGACGCTTCTCACCAATCTATCAGTTTGCAGTACGGTAAGCCTTACAATACGTATACGGTAAAAGAAGAAGAATGTGTGGGTTGTAATTTGTGCCAGTTAGTTTGCCCCGTTGATGATTGCATTACGATGGAAGAACAGCGGGTGGCGCCGGAGTATGTGAACTGGGTGGAGTGGCAGAAAAGGGGATTGCCTTTGAATGATCATTGAGAGGATTATGTACTAAGCTGTATTGCTACTATTAAGCTTCTGTTGCGTCGCACTCTTGTACTACATATTTTTATGGCGGCAATACTAAATAGAAAAGGATTAAATTCGCAATTAAATGGCAAAGGCAGATTATATAACATCTATTATTAAGTCTCATTACAATAATGAGCTGGAGCGTTTTACAACTCTGGCTTTACAAATAGCTGCTCACGAAGCTAAGCTTGGGCACACATCTCTTGCAAGTGAAATAAAAGATATTATTGATAAATCTAAAGAGACAAAACAAAAAACAAAATCCTTTGCGCCAGATTTACAAGGTTTGATTGTCGAAAATGTGCCTGCAGTAAATCTAGCTGACATGATTGCTTCAGCAGATATAAAAGGGAAAATTGAGAGAATTATTTCTGAATTTGTCCAAAGAGACAAACTTCGAAAACATGACTTAGAAAATAGGAGAAAAATTTTACTTTCTGGTCCTCCTGGAACAGGAAAAACTTTAACTGCCTCAATAATTGCTAATGAATTGAATTTGCCGCTTTATACCATATTAATGGATAAAATGGTAACAAAATTTATGGGGGAAACTAGCGCTAAACTACGTCAGGTGTTTGATATGATTGGGCAAAAAAAGGGTATTTATTTGTTTGATGAATTTGATGCAATTGGTGGAGAAAGAAGTCGTGATAATGATGTTGGTGAAATGAGAAGAGTTCTAAACTCTTTTCTTCAATTCATTGAAAGAGATAATTCAGATAGCTTGATAATAGCTATAACAAATAATAAAGCTCTTTTAGACCAGGCATTATTTAGAAGATTTGACGATGTAATTTTATATCATCTCCCTGATAAGAAAGAGAAATTAGCATTACTTAAAAACCGATTAGCTCGATTCGAGGATAAAGTTAATTATACACAACTACTTCCCAATATTAATGGCTTAAGCCATGCAGAAATATCCCTTGCTTGTTTAGATGCCATCAAAGAAACGGTCTTGAATGAAAAGCAGCAAATGAATAATCAAATTATTTTAAAAGCAATCAAAGACCGAAATGCAGCATACCACAAATAATTCTAAACGATGCCAGATTACAAGCACCTATTTATTAAAGGATTGGCAAAAGCTGAAAAGTATAAAATACTAGGCAAGCCCATTAAAGGTAAACCAATACCTATTCGTGACAGAGCTTCTCATAGTGAAAAATTGTTAACTCGGTTTGAAAGAATTTGGGCAGAAAAAGAAAAAATAAATCAACAACGTTTTGCTGAACAAATTACAACAAGAGAAGGCACATATTTGTCTTTTACTAGTGCTATGGGCCATGAATTAGTCACAAAAAGCTTGGAAAGATTTAATAAGGATTCAAAGAAAAGCATTCGTCTTTTAAATGTAAAGGATAGTATAAAAGATGGGAAGTTATTAGTACAGGCAACCGTTTATATACCTACTGGTATGGAGGGTTTTTTTATAAAAAAGATTTTAGATTACCAAGACGATGAAAAAACTACATTGAAAGGTAAGCCTAAAAACGAAAAATTAGTAAATAGTATTGAAGATGTTACTATCGCCTTGTTGGAAGGTTTGTGGACTGATAATTTGCAAATGATTCCAGCAGAAAAAACAAAGTGGTGCGAAGTATGGCTTAGTGTTAATACAATAGAAAAGAAGGAACAAGAACAGATTGCATCTTTTTTATCCACACTAGAAAGTATTGGTATCACTTTTAAAGATAACAGTATAATTTTTCCAGAGAGAGCCGTTTTACTTATAAATGCAAATCGTGCCCAGTTAATAGAGTTAATGTTGCGAAGTGATTTACTTGCAGAATTCAGAGCAAGCCAAGAGCCAGCGGGTTTTTGGGTAAATGAAAGCGCTGTAGAGCAACAAGCTTCGGTTGATGATTTATTACAGCGAATAGAAATAATTGGGAGTAACGTAAAAATATGTGTCTTGGATACAGGTATCAATAATGGTCATCAGTTACTCCAGCCAATTATTGATGATGCCAATACACTTACTGTAGACAATGCTTGGGGGACAAACGACCACGAAGCTCGTACTGGTCATGGAACACTAATGGCAGGTATTGCTGGTTATGGTAATATGGAACGGGCCTTAACAACAGGAAACAAAGTTATAATCACTCACAAACTATGTTCTGTCAAAATTCTTCCCCCTCCAACCCAAGGACAAACTCCTAAAGAATTGTGGGGTGATATAACTGCACAAGGAATAGCAAGGGCAGAGATTCAAAACCCTGAAATGTTTTTAATTTATTGCATGGCGGTAACCTCAAAGGTAGATGCTGGAAAAGGACGACCTTCGTCTTGGTCAGGTGCAATTGATAATATTACATATGGAGATGGAGAAAACCAAAGATTGGTTATTATCTCTGGCGGTAATATTCAAGACGAGGATGCATGGAAAAATTATCCCGAATCCAATTTTGTAACAACAATCGAAAATCCTGCTCAATCTTGGAATGCTTTATCAGTTGGCGCATTCACAGAAAAGATTTTAGTAAACGATATTGCCTTTAATAATTACACACCAATAGCAAATCAAGGAGAGCTTTCTCCTTATAGTTCAACGTCATTAGTCTGGGAAAAAAAGTGGCCGATTAAACCTGATTTTGTATTTGAGGGCGGGAACCTATTAAAAGCTCCCGACTCTTCTATCACAACACACGAAGATTTAGAGTTGCTTTCAACTTCCAAATCATTTAACATTAAGCCGTTCGATACTATTAATGCTACTAGTGCTGCAACTGCTCAATCATCATGGTTTGCAGCCAAAATTGCTTTTGAATACCCAAATGCTTGGCCAGAAACTTTGCGTGGCTTAATAATTCATTCAGCAAATTGGAATGAAGCAATGCTAAAGCAAATGAATGTCAAAGCAGGGAATAGAGGGGATTATAAAAATCTTCTTAAAGTATTTGGATTTGGAATTCCTGATTTAAACAGAGCGCTGTATAGTCAAGAAAGTGCTTTAACATTTATTGCAGAAGAGACAATTCAGCCATTTAGATTTAGCGAAAAAAATCAACCAGAAACAAATGAAATTCATTTTTTTAATCTTCCTTGGCCTAAGGAAATACTATTAGGGATGGGAGAGATACCAGTTAGGTTAAGAGCAACTCTTTCTTATTTTATAGAGCCTGGAGCTGGTGAAATTGGTTGGAAAGACAAATATCGTTATCAATCACATGGCTTGAGATTTGACATAAACAATGTTGGAGAAGATGAAGTTGATTTTAGAAAAAGAATAAATATTGAAGCAAGAGAAGAGGATGAAGAAGTAAATGGAAATTCTGGAAGTAATCGATGGTCTATTGGGGTAAATAACCGCAGTACCGGTTCGGTTCATTCTGATTTCTGGGAAGGTACTGCTGCAGATTTAGCAACTTGCAATCTTATTTCAGTATTTCCTGTTATTGGGTGGTGGAGAGAAAGAAAACATTTAGGGAAAGTGGAAAATAAAACTCGTTATTCTTTGATTATCTCTCTTGACACACCAGCACAAGATGTTGAACTTTATACTACAGTAAAAAATATGATTGAAGTGCCCATTGAAATTAAAACTTAAGAAAAATACTTCCATCCGCCCCAGGGGGCTTGCTCCACAGGCAGTACAACATAATTGAATGAAGTGGGCAGCATCTTTCTTCCATAGTTCTTCGTAGCAACAAGGGGAAATAGTCAACATTACTTAGCCTTGGTTCGTGTCCGTAACAAAATAAAACGCCCCGATGCGTGACCCCACGCATCGGAACAAATATCATTATCGTTCTTTCCAGTAACAACCAAAATGAATTAACTTTCTATACGACCTCTCTTAAAAAACAAAGTTTTAAATCTCAATTAAAAACCATACAATGACCCTTGACCAGTTTTTACAAGAAGTTCCAGGAATATTTGACAGCAAAATAATACGAAAAGAAGGAAAAGTATTTGAAGCATCTGGAACAATGAAATGTTTATTTTACATTAAGGAAAGAAAATCGAAAAATCAAAATTGGGGAACAACAAAAAATGTTATTGATCGTCTTATATCGCAAAGTAAACCCTGGTTTGTATTATTGTTATCCTCTCCTCCATATTCGAATTACTTCTTGACTGCAGATAATGTTGAACACTATATTAAAAACAGTTGGACACATAACATTGATGGTGATTATAAGACTGCACCGACATTTCCATATGAAAACGAATTCAGCAGTTTATTACAATTAAAAAATAAAATTGAAAGCTGATTTTTGTCCGTCCGGTGATTTTGTCTCCTCAGCCTCAGTTCGTGTCCCCAACAAAATAAAACGCCCCGATGCCCGTATTGCTATCGTAATGCCCCAACGCATCGAAACAAATTAAACTGAAAATTTGAAATGCGTTTATTTATTCTGTACAACTTACAATTGGAAATCATTAACTTTCTGTACAAGAACTTGCCTAAAGCAGAATGTTAATGTTGCCAATAACATGAACCTACTTAGACTAATTATAAAATTATTCATACCGGCAAATAAACGTCGTCGCGACTATTACAGGGACGAATATCTTAAATCGGATGCATGGAAACGGAAGCGTTACGTTGTGCTCAAGCGGGATAACTGGACTTGTGTATACTGTGGCGGCCGTGCTACTCAAGTCCACCACAAGAGATATGCAAAAAGAAATATTGGTAAAGAGCCGATAGACTGGCTCGTTTCAATTTGCAAATCTTGTCATGATTCAAAACATCGATAAGAAAAGCAAAGGCTCTTTTTCCCGGCTGAGCCTCACCCCGGGTCTTGAGCAGAGCCGTTGATTCGGCGTTCATTAAAATGCTTGAAAGTATCAGTTTCTTTCTATACCGGTAAGCCGTTTCTGAAAAATGATTTATCTTCCTGTTACTTAATCATCCAATCATGAACGATAATAAAGAACAACTCCCTGCAGACAATAGCCGGAGGCGTTTCATAAAACAATCAGCTGCAGTATTAGCAGGATTTATTATTGTTCCCCGGCATGTGCTGGGGGGCAGCAGCCCCACCGGGCTAAAATATCTTTCTCCCAGCGACAGGATAAATCTTGGTTTCATCGGCTGCGGCAAACAAGGCCGTATACTCAGCAATTATTTTTTAGACACCGGTGAAATTAATATCGCCGCTATCAGCGAAGTGTACAGGGCTAAAGCCGAACTGATGCTGAAGACCATCAAAGCCGGCCTGGAAAAAAACAAACAAACCGACAATACAAATGATATTGGGGTGTACCCTGACTTCAGGGAATTACTTTCAAGAAAAGATATTGATGCCGTGGTAATTGCCACTCCCGACCACTGGCATGCAGCAATGGCGGTTCGTGCAGCTGAAGCCGGAAAAGATATTTATTGTGAAAAGCCATTGGCCCTTACGGTAAAAGAAGGAAGAGCGATGGTAAAAGCTGCCCGTAAGCATAACCGTGTTTTCCAAACAGGAAGCATGCAGCGATCATGGCCGGAGTTTCGCCAAGCTGTGGAAATTATCCGCAATGGGTTTATTGGTGAACTAAAAAGTATAAAAGTAAATGTAGGTCCTCCGCCGGTGGCGTATAATTTACCGGAGCAGCCTGTGCCGGATGGCCTTGATTGGAAAAAATGGCTGGGGCCAAATGAATTTAAACCGTTCAATGAAGAACTGGCGCCACCTATTTCAAAGGATGTGTATCCCAACTGGAGAAACTATAAAGAGTTTGGCGGTGGTATGGTAACAGACTGGGGTGCCCACATGTTTGATATAGCCCAATGGGCATTAGACATGGATAACAGTGGCCCTGAAAAAATTTTCCCGCCGGATGCCGATCATCCATTTCTTACTTATGAATATAAAAACGGCGTTACCATGACCCATGAAAAATGGGAATGGGGCAATGCCGTGTTGTTTAAAGGAACCGAAGGCGAAGTACGCATTGCCCGCGGCAGGCTTGAAACAACTCCCGCATCTGTAAAAAGTATTGTGATTGGTGATGCGCATAAGCATGTGTACAAAAGTGAAAATCATTACAAAGATTTTTTTAATGCTATGCGAACCCGCAGCAGGCCAATCTGTGATGTTGAGGTTGGCCATCGTACTGCATCGGTATGTAATATCGGCAATATAGCTTATGAGCTAAAGAGGCCATTAAGCTGGAACCCCGGAAAAGAAAAGTTTAAAAACGATGCGACAGCCAATGCACTACTGGGAAGACCTATGCTGGATGAGTGGGGGATAAAATTATAGCTGATATAATATTCTTATAAGACTTAATATCCGCAAAATTTGATTCCATAACACCTCTTTACGCTGTGTTGTTGTTTCTCTTCACCAACCACACGAATAAGAAAAATATTACGCCGTAGATTTCCGCCTTGTTTGGTGTTCCGATAAAACAACACGCCGTGGTTTGCGTTTTCTCAGCCTTGGTTAGTGTCATAAAAAATAGATGCTGTGTTGCGTGTCTCCACGAATCGGAACGAATATCAAAACGGTGATGTGTGAAGACACGCATCACGGCTTCAATTCCCTTCTCATATTTTTCTTTTATTCCGGGTCTTCACAAAAAATAGCAATCAACCATTTTCAGTTCGTGGAGGTTTTTTTAGCCATACGAAGGCATAAAGGAACACAGAGAATCTTCGTGTCATGGCGCCTGTGGCTCAACTATCTACTTTTCTGCCTCTTCGCAATAACGTCTCCATATTACTTCGGCAGAAAAAAATTGCTACCTTTATAAAGTGAACATGTTAAGCCCCGTTACCATATCACCAAACATTCAAAGCGGGGAACCTGTATTTACAAATACAAGGGTTCCGGTAAAGAACCTTTTTAATTATTTAAAAGCCGGGCATTCCTTAAATGAATTTCTTGAAGATTTTCCCTCTGTAAAAAAAGAGCAGGCTATCCGGGTAATAGATCATTTTGAAAATCTGCAACTTTAAAACTATCAATATGCCAGCCCCATTAAATAAAACCCAGTTAGAAATACTCAAGCTGTTCAGGCAAGAGCAGTCCGAAGAAGATTTGAAGGAAATCAAATCCCTGCTGATCACATACTTGGCCGATAAAGTAACCCGGACTGCTGATAAAGCCTTTGATGAAAAGGGGTATACTGTTGCTGTTTTTGAGAAATGGAAGAATGAACACTTCCGTAAATCTGCCTGAGCATGACGGTGGTAATTGACTGCAATGTGCTGGTGATGTGTCTTAGTTCAAGGTCAGCTTGGCATTCCATCTATCAATTCCTTGTTGCCGGCAAATATGCCCTTGCAGTAACGGATGGCATTGTGCTTGAATACGAAGAAATCATACAGAAAAAGTATGGCATAGCAACCGCCAACGCTTTTATATCATTATTAAGTGAACTGCCCAACGTTCATTATTTAAACACTTATTACAGGTGGCAGTTAATTGAAGTCGACCCGGATGATAATAAATATTGCGACTGTGCAGTTGCGGGCAAGGCAGATTATCTTGTTACAGAGGATAATCACTTCAATATTCTAAAAACAATTTCTTTCCCGAAAATATTTGCTGTTTCCATTGACGAATTTGCTTCGATATTAAATCGATAAATTCTACTGTACAGTTGTTTAAATTATGTCTTTATATTTTTTTTATTCCTGTTCTTACACAAAAAAAATAATAATTAACGATTTTCAGGTTCATAACGTTTTATATTTAGTGCCGGGTCGCTAAGGAGCAAAGTCGTAAAGTTTTTCCGGGTGTCTTGTTTGCTCTTTGCGTCTTTGTTTGAAAGAAGTTTCTAAAGAATGAGATTGCCGCTGAATGACTATTAACACCGCATAAAAATGTACGCCGTATATTTATGCACTGAACCAAACCGCCATCACATTCAATAAACATATCGCCATTCTTTGTAATCCGCTTGCGGGTGCAGGCAAGGCTGTTAGTCTGTCTAATCAAATTGCCGCCGCATTAGAAGAGAAAGAAATCCCTTTTTCTTTATTTACCGATGCGTGGCCTGAAGAATTTAATACTTATACAGATATATGGATTGCAGGCGGAGACGGTACACTCAATTTCTTTGTAAATAAATATACCGATGTAAAGCTGCCGCTGGCATTGTTCAACGGCGGTACGGGCAACGATTTTTATTGGCTGCTTTACGGTAAAATAAATTTTATACAACAACTGGAATTGGTGTTGAATGCGGAGCCTAAACCGATCGACCTGGGTAAATGCAATGATAAATATTTTCTTAACGGCGTTGGTATCGGTTTTGAAGGCGCTGTTGTAAAAAATCTGTCGGGTAAAAAGAAACTGCCGGGCAAAACTTCTTTTATGCTTACCATACTGAAGAAAATATTTTTTTATAAGGAAGCTTATTACAAAGTGGAGTGTGATGAAATTTATATAAAAAAATACTTAATGCTGCTGAGCGTAATGAATGGTCGCAGGGCAGGGGGTGGTTTTAAAATAGCGCCGGAGTCTGCCGCCGATGACGGTTGGCTGGATGTGGTAACGGTACATCGTCTGAATGTTTTTAAGCGACTGCGTTATTTGCCGGTAATGGAAAAAGGTAAACACCTGAAGCTCCCCTTCATCACTTATTTCCGCACCAAAAAAATTATCATTGAAGGTTCAGTACCTGTTCAAGCGCATCTTGACGGTGAATATTACACTGCCGATAAAATGGAGATTGAAATACTGCCCGGTAAACTTCTATTTTGTTATTGATGCTGCGGTAATTTTTTAAAAATAAAAAAGCACTGCCGGTAAGCAATGCTTATAAATTATTTTTTCTTGAAAGGTACAGGGTTTGTTTTCCCTTATTTGCCCCAAGTAAGTACAGTGGCGATGATAAGCGCTGTAAAAATTACAGTTACTAAAATCACACCTTGTACATCAGGGTTTTGCAGCATAGCGCTAATTTTTTTCATACACAGAAATTTTAAGTTTCAAAATCGGGTTTACGTTTTGGTTTTCTTAGGGAGTAACGCGGATTAGAATCTAAAAGGTTGATTGTTCTTATTCTGTGTTTTCAGAGAGGGTTGGACGGTAATGCAAAAATATACTTCTTTCCGGATAATGCAAATCTTTGATTTAGTATTTTCAGATTTTTCGACGATATGCAGAATCCTTTACTGTAAACGCCTTCAGGTCGTAAATAGTATTCGTACTAATGCCTGATCAAGCATCGTAGTTTTACGAGTAGCGGGGTAACTCATCAGTTCTACTCCTTTACGTACCGTTTTATCCATGGTTCGGAAGGTGCGTTATCTTTACTTTTTCCTGCAAAAAGTTTTATCAAAAGCAGGCCTGCAATAAAACCGCCGATATGCGCCGCATAGGCCACGCCATCACCTCCGCCGCCCAATACACCCAAACTGCTTACAATTTGTAAGCCTATCCAAAGACCCAATGCTACATAAGCGGGTACCTGCATTACCCATCGAAGCATTAATACTTTAACTTTTCGTTGCGGAAATAGAAGCATGTAAGCGCCTAATACACCGGAAATAGCACCCGATGCACCCAAGCTTGGGATTAAAGAATTTTGTGCCATCATGGTAGTGGAAAAAACATGACTCAACGATGCAATAACACCGCATACAAGATAAAAGACCAGGTATTTTGCATGCCCTAACCTGTTTTCTAAGTTATCGCCGAAGATGTAGAGGTATAACATATTTCCCAAGAGATGCATCCATCCGCCGTGCATAAACATGGAAGTAACGGTAGTTAAGTAAACGGGTATGGGTGTAGGTTGTAAGCCCGGTATCTGAAACTGCTGACCGGTATTTGGATCAGTCCATAATGAAGGATTGGTTACAATATCCTGCCCGTTCAATATCTCGGCAGGCACGGTAGAATACGCATAGGTAAAAGCAGAGCCGCCATCCATGCCCTGTAATAAAACAAAGACTAAAATATTTACAACAAGTAAAACATAATTCACATAAGGTCGTATAGTATGACCGGTATTATCATCGCCAATGGGGAAAAACATAACAGCAGGTTTTAGTACTTGAAGCTAAGAAATTATTTGTGATTAAATTATTTTCAATAACTCTTACTAACGGAATTAACTAACGAGTCTATTTCCTCTTATACACTTCTTTACCATTCACAATTGTTCTCAACACTTTTACATCTTTAATTTTTTCAGGCGCTATAGTAAAAATATTTTCGCTCAGCACTGCAAAGTCAGCAAGCATACCGGGTTTTAGTTGGCCCAATTTGTTTTCCCGGAAACCGGCGAAGGCATTATTTACCGTATAGCAACGCAATGCTTCCGCTACCGAAATTTTTTGCGCAGCTACCCATCCGGCATTATTTTTTCCGTCATTTGTTTGGCGGGTTACTGCGGCACAAATTCCTTCCAGCGGGTTTAAACTTGCTACATCCCAGTCGGAGCCCAATGTAAGATTTGCTTTGATGTCCAATAAATTTCTGAATGCATAAGTACGGCTTATCATATCCGCATCAATTCTTTTAGCGGCCCATTTGCCGTCATCCACCAAATGTATGGCCTGCATGGAAGGTATAATGCTCAGTTGCGCAAAGCCCGCAATTCCTTTTTGTGAAAGATGTTGTGCATGCTCTATTCTGAAACGTCTTTCTCTTTTACCGTTTTTCTCAGCTGCTTCCGCAAAATATATTTCAATAAAATCATTGGCTTTATCGCCAATGGCATGTATAGCTATTTGTAAACCGGCGGCATCGGCCGCTACAATATTTTTTCGTAACCATCCCGTATCACTCACCATCAATCCGCTTGTAGTATGATCATCTAAGTAAGGTTTATACAGCCATGCTGTGGCAGCGCCCAATGATCCGTCGGCATATCCTTTTACACCGCCCCATCGTACCATATCATCTCCCCTGCCGTTCTTTTTTATAAATGAATCCAATCTTGCCCAAAGTCGCAGCGGCACAAACTGGTACACTCTCATCATCAATTTGTTTTTTTCTTTTACTCTTTGCCATGTGGCAATATCCGTAAAGCCGTCATAGCTTACCATATCATGTACTTGAGTAACACCCAGCGATAATGCATATTCCTGTGCCCGAAGCAACGCTTCATCCAGCTCGGTTTCGCTCAGTGAAGGCATTACTTTATAAATTAAATCCTGCGCGGCGTCTTTCAAAATACCTGTAGGCTCACCCGATTTATCTTTTACCATGGCTCCGCCGGCAGGTGTAGCGGTATTTTTATCAATGCCCGCTTTTTGCAATGCAATTGAATTGGCTAATGCCATATGCCCGTCTAAGCGACTGATAAAAACCGAGTGATTATTACTTACACTATCAATCATTTCTTTGGTGGGTAAATCGCCGCCCCAGTTTTCATGATCCCAGTTGCCGCCGGTTATCCATCTGTCGCCGGGAAGTTTAGCAGCGTATTCTTTTAACAGTTGTATAAATTCATTTTTAGTTTTTGCATTGCGCAGGTTTACACTGCCCAAATTATAACCGCCGGAAATAAAATGCGTATGATTATCTGTAAAGCCGGGTACCAACAGCTTACCCTGCAAATCAATAAGCTCGGTATTGATTCCTTTAAAAGATTTATAATCGCTGCCGACAAAAACTATTTTATCATCCTTTATTGCCATGGCTTCAGCCATCGTGGTATCGGAATCTCCCGTCCATATTTTTGCATTTATATAAATGCGGTCAGCCGATGAGTTGTTTTTATTATTACAAGAAAATAAAAAAATAGCAACGGCAATAAAAATGGCGAGTTTGTACATGATTATTTTTTAATAGTTATCAGTTTGAGAATTTTCAAATTTATTGAGTGCTATAGCCCCTCTCCTTTGGAGAGGGGTTGGGGTGAGGTCTACGCCACCTCTTCCCCCGTCGATGCACGCCACAACATAAACCATTCTTCCCTGCTCATCGCAATACTTGCTGAAGCTACCGCATTTTTTATTCGTTCTATTTTTGCCGTGCCCAATACAGGCAATATGCCCGCGGGATGCATCATTAACCAGCTCAATAAAATTTGATCGGGTAGTGCATTGTATTTTTCTGCAAGAATGGTAGCGGCTGCTACTACCCGGCGAATTCTGTCATCTTCTAAATCGCTGAAAATATTTTTTCCGCCCAAGGGACTCCAGGCCATCGGAATTAATTTTTTTGTAATGCAATGATCCAATATACCGTTTACAAAAGGTTTCAGATGCAGAACGGAAATTTCTACCTGGTTGGTAATGATGGGAAAACGGGAGAGTATCATTTCCGTTTGTAGCGGCTTAAAATTGGATACGCCAAAGTATAATACCTTACCCAGTTTTTTTAATTGTGTAAATGCTTCCGCTATTTCATCCGGGTGCATCAGCGGGTCGGGCCGGTGAATAAGAAATACATCAATAAAATCGGTATGTAAATTTTTTAACGATGTTTCGGCGGACGAAATAATATGTTGTACTGAGGTGTCGTATGATTTTATAAGATGCGAAGGGCGATTGGCGCTTACCATTTTAATTCCGCACTTCGTTATCAGTTGCATTTGTTGACGCAGTGCCGGTTTCTGCGAAAGCGCTTTTCCAAATTCTTCCTCGGTAGTATAATGTCCGTATATATCTGCATGATCAAAAGTGGTAACACCGGCGGCAATACATTCCTCCATCATTTGCAGGTATTCATCTGTAGAAAATTTATTTCCCCATTGGCCCCATTTCATGGTGCCGGCTATCAGTTTCGATAATGCAGGAATCATCAGTAGGTAAATTTTGGTTGAAAATAAAAAATCCTTCCGGGTTTATCGGAAGGATTTTTGCGAAACAAAGATTTATATTATATCAATGATATTAATAATCTCTATTGAATCCGCCATTGCCGCGATCACGGTTGTAGCCGCCGCCGCTGCCGCCTTTGTTGTAGCCGCCACCGCCGCCGCTGCCACCTTTGTAGCCGCCGCCACCGCCACCGCCGCCAAAGCTGCGCTTCTTAAAGCCACTTCCGCCGCCGCTGCCTTCAGGCTTAGGACGTGATTCATTTACAACCAAATTACGACCGTCAACTTCAGAATTGTTCAAAGCCGCGATTGCTGCCTGAGCTTCTTCGTCGTTAGCCATTTCAACAAAGCCAAAGCCTTTGCTGCGCTGGGTAAATTTGTCTGTTACAATCTTGGCCGAAGTTACTTCGCCGTGTTGTGCAAATAAGTTAGATAAGTCCTGATCTTTCAGGTTCCAACTAAGGTTTCCTACGTAAATGTTCATTTTGAGAAATTTTAAAAAAATAAAAAAGTGCCAACAGTAAACAGTAACCGGAGAACATTTACACCGAAACGCTCAGGACTTGTAGAACTGAAAAGAACACCAATACGCAGCAAAACTAAAGTATTTATCGGAATATCATCAAAATCTTTCTTTGAAAACCTTTAGGGTAGTGGGTTTGCCCGAAATAGACAGGTAATAATACCTCACCGGATGTGCCGAAAAACAAAAATCCCTGTAGCAGTTACAGCTACAGGGGTTTAAATCAATTATTTACAAGATCACTTATTCAGCAGATACTTCAAAATCTACATCAACTGCTTTGCCGGCGCCAAAATCAATATGCGCTTTGTAGGCTCCCGCTTCTTTTACGTCATCAGGTATGGTTATTTTTTTACGATCTATCTCATAACCTTTCTGATCGCGGATAGCCCGGCTTATTTGTAAGGAAGTGACACTGCCAAAAATCTTACCGCTGGTACCAATCTTAGCGCCTACTTTCAACGGAGCTTCCGTTAATTTAGCTACTACGATATTAAATTCAGCCAATAATTTTTCTTCTTTCTTACGCTGTACTTTCTGTTTCTCTTCCAGCTGCTTCATATTACCGGGGCTGGCTTCTATGGCCATCTTCTGCGGTATTAAGTAATTACGTGCATAGCCGTTTTTTACTTTTACCACTTCGTTTTTACCACCCAGTGTATCTACGTCTTGAATTAATATAATGTCCATTGTTTTAAGTTTTACCACCCCAATACCGGCACGTGCCGGACTGTCTCCGCCAATCGGCGGATTAGAGTGAGGTTATTTACTTTAATAAATCTGTTACGTAAGGCAATAATGCCATCTGGCGTGCTTTCTTCACCGCATCAGAAACTTTGCGCTGAAATTTCAGGCTGTTTCCGCTAAGGCGACGGGGCAATAACTTACCCTGCTCGTTCAGAAATTTTTTCAGAAACTCTACATCCTTGTAATCAATGTAGTGAATGCCATACTTTTTAAAACGACAGAATTTTTTAGCTCTCTTGTCATTTTTAATGGCGGTCAGGTATTTTATTTCGTTTTTTGCCATTGTATTAAGCCTCCACTGCTTTTTCGTTACCTGTTTTTACACCACTTCTCTTTCTCGTATTGTACTCGACGGCGTATTTATCGAGTTTTGTACAAAGGTGACGGAGTACACTCTCATCACGCAGCAGCTGAATTTTCAGCTTCTCATTGAAGTCGGATGGCGCAGAATATTCCATCACCCAGTATAAACCTGTGGTTTTTTTCTGAATGGGATACGCCAGTGATTTCAGTCCCCATGGGTTATCGTGCATAATTGCTCCGCCATTGTCTTTCACAAGGCCGGCAAATTTTTTCTGCGCCGCTTTAAATTCGTCGTCAGATAGCACAGGGGTAAAAATCACCATCAATTCGTAGTTGTTCATTTCCCTGATTTGTTAGTTAAATAAAATTGTTTCGTTCCGCAGCTTTTGGCTACGGGGCGGCAAAGATAGGGGATTGAGCCCAAAAGCCCGAAGGATAAGAAAGAAATTTAGGTCTTCGCTTAAGTGTTTTTCAGTTAAAATTGCACCGCCCCCGCCCGTTCCGTTCGGGCGGGCTTCAGGGCGGTGATAGCAATTGCTTTGTAATGTTGGCTTTAGCCAAATTGTTTTTTTGGCTAAAGCCAATACAACTTTTCAACATTTTATCCTTGGCCTGAAGGGCAAGGCAATTGACCCCCCTTCACTTAATGACATTGTGGGGCAGCCTTTCAGCTTTTGTATTTCTATTCTGCATTTGCGAAACGGCTTATTGATTTGCGGTACCCTAACAAAGAAGCCTCCTGAAAAATCGGGAGGCTTCCGAAAAACTAAAATGGTTTTTCTTATTGCTTAATAAATTTCTGCAGGGTCACTGTTCCGTCAGCGGCAATAATCTTAAGCATAAATAGTCCCGATGATAATGCGCTGATATCAACCGGCGTTACTTGCGAAGTGGCAGTTATTTTTCTTTTAATCAGTAAGCGGCTCTGCATATCATAAATTTCAGCATCCGCTGTTAGTCCGTTTGCATTATCAACCGCAATATTGATTATGCGCTTAGCCGGGTTAGGATAAACACTGTACAAATTGTTATTATCAAAATTAACCCGACGTACGGCGGAATATTCAAATTTATTATCAATATCAACCATTTTCAGCCTGTATAGATTCACGCCTTTTCCCGGATTCATATCAATCGCACTATAATTAACGGCAACTGATGAATTGCCCGCTGCTTTTACAGCAGTAACAGGTTTATAATTTATACCATCAACAGATATTTCAATTATAAATTCTTTTGTATTTACTTCCTGTGCGGTAGCCCATTTTAGTTTTGCTTTAGTACCGTCTTTTACAACAGTAAAATCTGTAAGTGAAACAGGCAGCGTTGCAGAAATATTAAAACCGATTAATACAGCATCATGATCTGATGATCTCCAGGGAGAAACGGAATAATTGCTTGCCCAGTTATTTATTACATCCCCGCCACCGGTATTTATCGCATCGTTATAATCAAGGTATTCAGGTTCTACGGAATTGGTATTCCATTTTGCAATACCTGTTACGGCACCAAACAATGAATTGCTTACGATGGCATGATCCAATGCGCCTACCTGTCCGGCAAAAAGATACGAATAATCAGTTGCTGCACTTAGTACACTGTAGTTACCCGCTCTTAATACATCCATAGGGTCTTCTTCGTAGTAAGCATTGTAATCGCCAACGCTTATAATTCTGTCTGTCGTTGAAGTTGTAACTACGGTTGTATTTATAAAATTGATAAGTTCTGCCGATTGTAATTTTCTGCGGTTGTTGTAACAGGATTGCCCGTCATTCTGATCAAGATCGGCGCCTGCGGCAGCCCCGCAACCTTTCGATTTAAAATGATTCACAATAAAATTAAACAGTTTGTTTGTAGCTAACATGTTAAACGTATGTGCCAACGGCGGTCTGTCGAAAACAGCATTGGAACTAAGCATAGGAGATCCTACGGGTGCTACAACTGCCGATTTGTATATAATAGCGCAGCGTATTTCATCGGAGCTGTTAGTCTGGATAGCGGCACCATCATTAATGAAACTGTATGTACCCGCACCCATAAAGGCATTTAAACCGGTTACTAAATCCTGTATTGCTGAGTTGGCGCCTGTTCCATCGTTTTCTATTTCAATTAAACCCACCAGGTCCGCGTTTAATTGTGCAATCGCAATGATAATTTTATCACGTTGACGTGTGAACTCTACTGATGAATGTGCTCCTCTTGTTGTAGGAAAACCGGCGCCAAGACCATCGCCGTTAAAATAATTGAGTACGTTGAAGCTTGCTACTTTCAGGTTACCGCCGCCAACCCCCGGTACCGCAGGTCTGGCAGCATGTGTAAATACAGGCGGCGCTGTTGTAACAGGTTGTACACGATAGTTAGAAAACCCGAATCCCAAAATGCCTGTCAGGTTATCAATAGTGCTTCCTACACGTAACGTATTGTTGTTGGCTGCATCTACATATGGCGGTAAGGTTGGTAATGTGCCTCGTCCGTCATCCAGTAAAATAGTACGTAAGTTATTACTTGCAATCAGTGCATTAACTGCCGCAACGTTTGACGTACCTGTTGAACTTGTTCCTGAAGCAGGACTATCATTCGGATCAACCAATTGAGTAGGTTGATAAATCAACCCGCCGGCAGATAAACGTGCCTCGCCAAAAGTACCTACGCCATCATTGTTTGTCACGGTTAATGTGCCCGGGAAACGAACAATCATGCCTTCGTATTTTTCAAAATCAGCGGTTGCCGTTACAGGCAATGTAATATCAATTGCTGTCGGCAGCGGATTGCCGTTGCTGAGTATGGTTACTGTCGGGCTGCTGAATACAGCTTGGTTAAATGAAGGGGTAACTCCATTCTCTTGTACCGTACCTGTTACTCTAACCAAATCACCTACAGCAACAGCAGTTGCAGATACTACAAAAATTCCTTCGGAGGTATTGGGGTCAGCATCAGCGTCTGCATTTTCTTCCTGTATATAAAACCCGGCCGGGCTGAGAGTCGGATATATCCCTGTTACAATAGCTTCTGCTGTAAATGTACCGGCTGTGGCGGCAGCACCCGTTCCTTGTATAGAGTGAATCGGGGAAGATTCATTATCAATAATGGTGATGGATGAAGAAGCATTACCGAGTGTATACGGAGCCAATGGATTTGATATCGTCATTACCACAGGTTCCGAGCCTTCACTTAATGCGTCATCAACCGGCGTGATGGTAACAGTAACGGATGAAACACCGACCGGAACAGTAATAGTTCCGCTTGTTGCTGATAAAGATGCAGGAGTTACGCCTGTCGCAGGCGCAGATGTAAGTGCAGCACCGTAGTCAGTTGTAAATGTAGCATTGTCTGCAATAGGTAAATTGTAGTCCAGTGTTGTAATTCCTGTTGTGGCAGGGGTAAAATTAATTGTGAAACTTCCGTTTGAACCGCCTTCAGTTGCATTGGTACCGGAAGCAATGGAAACTACACTTGCTCCTGTAGAAATCGCAGTAACCGTTAAATTGTCGATACTTATTTTAGGTCTTGAACCGGTAGTACCACCCACTCCGTTATGATAATAAAAACGAAGACGTGCATTTGCATTATTATTAAATGCAGCAGGCAAAGCAATATTCGTAATGCTTCCCGAAGTAAGAACGTTATTTGTAAAATTTAAAACCTGAGCAGTAGTCAATTCGGTAAAAGCAACGCCATCTGTCGAGTAATAAACCCGAAGCGAACCATTTCTGTTCCCGGTACTGTTATTCACAGAAGCCCAATCAAAACTGAGGGTGCCTGCATTTACTGTTGTAAAATCCATCAAAACATCGAAAGCAGCAGAACTTGTGTTATCGGTCGCACCTGTAGAAAGAAGAACAATATTCTGAGTTCCCTTTTGAACTCCGCCTGAAGTGCCTGTTGTAAAAGTAGCTGAAGAAGTTGTAATGCGAACTCCATCAGGAATAGAACCTGTTGCATTTGCGAGTACTGCTGCAAAACGATTGGCTCCAATTCCGGCAGTAAAATTATTTGTCCAGTTGGCTATATCCGCAAAATTTTCAGTGTAAGTTAAACCCGGTTGAGAAGCCATCGGAACCGGACTTTGAGCATTCAAAAAAGTAGAAAAGAAAAAAAATGAAACGAGTGCGTAGATATTTTTCATGCAAGTTAATTTAGGCGCCAAATGTATAGCTATTGCCCGTTTCAACTTGTTTTTCAATTTGAATTATTTATTAACAAATGTGTGTGCGGAAAAAGAAGGCGGGAAAGTATATGAAGTAAATAAAGTAATAGTGAAATAACCGCAGGATAAAAAATACAGAGAGTTGACTGCCGGCAACAATTATTAGTCAAGTAAATCAATTACTTAATTTAAAATCCACCACCCGCAATTGCAAACTCTTTTCCCCGTTCCACTCATTCTCATCTATTTTGAAAATTATGTCAACAGGAGCTTTTGTTTGCAACAGGTGAAATTTATCGGCCATACTGAAGCCTATTCCAGTTAGTGTAATATCATCTTTGCGAAGTACAAAACGTAAATGCAGTTCTTTTACAATTTTTGAAAAACCGGTATCCGTTACATTGCGTACTATAAATTGCGGCCGCATATTTTCCGGCCCGAAAGGTTCCATTTGGTTGATTATATTAAAGAACGGCTGCGTAATATCTTTAAAAGAAATTTCAGCATCAATAATTTCTTCGGGTACTAAAAGATCATCGCTGATGGTAGACGAAACAACGGATTCAAATTTTTCGCGAAAAGCATCTACCTGATCTAATTCCAATGTCATGCCCGCGGCTGCAAAGTGACCGCCGTAACCCAATAAATGTTCACGACAGGCATGTACAGCCTCATATAAATTAAAACCCGGCACACTGCGGGCACTGCCCGCGGCATAGTCGCCGCTCTTGGTAAGTACAATAGTAGGTCTGTAAAATTGTTCTATTACTCTTGAAGCTACAATACCTACTACTCCCTTATGCCAATGCGGTTGAAAAACGACGGTCGATTTTCTTTTTAACCAGTCTTTGTTATTTCTTATTAATGACAATGCTTCTTCGGTAATATTGCTGTCCGCTTCTTTCCTGTCGGTATTATCGCTGTGCAGCATTTCGGCATATTCCAATGCTTCAGTATAATTTTCGGCAATAAACATTTGCACCGCTTTTCTCGCATCATCCATCCGGCCCGCTGCATTTACCCGCGGCGCAATGATGAATACCAAATTAGTTATCAGCAATTCTTTTTTTTGCCCACCCAGAAAGCAAAGCGCTTTGATCCCTTTGTTAGGATTTTCATTCGCCTTCTTTAAACCGTAATATGCCATGATTCTGTTTTCACCGGTCATGGGTACTATATCAGCAGCAATGGCTGTCGCCAGCAAATCAATATTTTCAAAAATAAATTCATCGGGCAGGTTTAATTTTTCTGCCAATGCAGATATTAATTTAAAGCCCACACCGCAACCGCACAGTTCTTTATAAGGATAATTACAATCTGTTTGTTTGGGATTAAGAATAGCAATGGCAGGCGGCAACTCTGCATCGGGTAAATGATGGTCGCAAACTATAAAATCAATACTTAATTCTTTTGCATAAGTAATTAAATCAACAGACTTGATACCGCAGTCGAGTGAAATGATTAGTGTAAAATTATTTTCTTTGGCAAAATCAATTCCCGCTTTACTTACTCCATAGCCTTCGCGGTAGCGGTGGGGTATATAAAAATCTAAATTGGAATGTATTTTTTTCAGGAACTGATACATACACGCTACGGAAGTAGTACCGTCTACATCGTAATCGCCAAACACTAAAATTTTTTCCTGTTGTTCAATAGCTGCAATAATTCTTTCCGTCGCTTTGTCCATGTCTTTCATCAGCCACGGGCTGTGCAGGTCGGTCAACTGGGGTCTGAAATAGTTTTTGGCTTCATCAAATGAAACGATTCCGCGTTGCGCCAATATTTGACAAATGACGGGATGTATTTTTAATGATTGTTGCAGCGTATCAACAATAGCCGGGTCGGCTGATAATATTTTCCATCTTTTTTCCATTTACCAAATCTGCGAATATTTTGTTGAGCTGTTTTTTTGCCGGGTTTAACTTGTTGCTTAGTATTTTCTGTCAACCACATAGTTTACCAAATCAAGAAGCCCCGTTCTTATTTCACCGTCCGGGAAAGACTGAAGAACGGCAATCGCTTCCTGTTTGTATTCATTCATTTTTTTTACTGCGTATTCTATACCGCCTGCTTCCTGTACTTTGTCCAGCACAAACTTTATTTTTTCTTTATCCTTATTATTATTTTTTACTATGTAAATAATCTTACGCCGGGTTACAGGGTCAATATTGTTTAAAGTATAAATAAGCGGAAGTGTCAACTTTTTTTCTTTTATATCATTGCCGGTCGGTTTACCCACATTATCATTGGCATAGTCAAACAGGTCGTCTTTAATTTGAAAAGCAACCCCCGTTTTCTCCCCAAACAATCTCAGTTTTTCAGTGGTGGCTTCATCTTTACTTGTACTCCAGGCGCCGGCGCCGCAGGCCGATGCCAATAAAGAAGCAGTTTTGTTTTTTATAATATCAAAGTAAATATCTTCTTTAAGATTGAGCTTTCGGGCTTTTTCTAATTGAAGCAGCTCGCCTTCGCTCATTTTTCTTACCGCATCAGAAAGAATGTGCAGTATTTTATAATCGTTATTATCGAGAGATAATAAAAGCCCCTTTGCCAGCAGGTAATCGCCTATCAAAACCGAGGCTTTTGTTTTCCATAAAGCGTAAACTGAAAAAAATCCACGTCTTTCCATCGAGTCGTCCACCACATCATCATGAATAAGTGTGGCGGTATGCAGCATTTCTACCAGCGAGGCGGCCCGGTAGGTAGAATCATTTATCTCGCCGCAGAGTTTGGCCGACAAAAAAACGAACATGGGTCGCAGTTGCTTCCCCTTTCTTTTTACCATAAACCGGGTTATATGGTCCAGCAGCGGGGCCTTGCTGCGAATAGCCTCCTTGAACTTTACTTCAAAGTTTTTCAGTTCATCTTTTATTAAATGAGCGGGCAGTTGCATGATTTTTAAGGCTGACAAGATACGTATCCAAAATTTAATTAGGCCGCAATGCAACGAAAGTATACCTTTAATTGACTAAGTATCAAAAATATAAGGCAGGAAAATTACCAAATAATTAATATAAAAATTTGGTAATTGATCGTCAATATATATTTTTGCTATTGTTTAGGACACTATTTCTCGTTTTCAAAAAATTTAATTCTTAGTTATGGCAAGCAAAAAGTACATTTTTTTATTGGGCATACTGTGCCTGATTATGTCTTCGGCCTATTCCCAAGTTGGAATAAGAGGTTACGAAGATTCTTCAATGATCCCCGGTAAGAGGATGCCTCAGCATACTGAATTCATGAAAGGGGCTTATAATTTCCCCGCAAAACCCCGTAATATGTGGGAAGTTGGTATTGGTGTTGGTGCATTTACCGTAAGCGGTGATGTACCTGCAAGAGTACCGACACCGGGCTTTACGGTACACGTACGTAAAGCATTCGGTTATATATTCTCTATGCGCTTGCAATATATGTATGGTATCGGTAAGGGTCAGCATTGGTTAACCTCTGAAAATTATGCTAAGAACTCCGCCTGGACTTCAAACGGCTATTCTGCTCCGTACAGAACTAATAGCGGTCAAATAGTATCTCAACAAACACTTAACGGCGGACCCAATGCTCCGCTGGAGCCTATTTTTTACAACTATAAGACCAAGGTTCAGGATTTGAGTCTTCAGGGTATAGTTACTTTGAATCAATTACGTTTTCATAAGTCAAATACCGGCTTCAATGTATACGGTATTGCCGGTGTAGGCGCTTCTATCTATGATACGAGGGTAAATGCTTTAAATGGCAGTGGTGTTAAATACAGCTATACCGGTATCAATTCAGCCGATCATAAAAATCGTCGCGCCAAGGTGAAAGCCATTCGGGCTTTGCAGGATAAGACCTACGAAACGCCTGCTGAAAATCATGGTGTACGTCGTCCTAAATTGTTTGGTAATACATTGAAGCCTTCTGCTACCGTTGGTATGGGTATGGCTTTCAAATTGAGCCGCCGATTTAATATATCTATCGAAGATCGCCACACATTCATCAAGGATGACTTATTAGATGGTCAGCGCTGGCAAGAGCATGCTTGGGGTGATGCCGCTCAAACCCGTGATTTCGATTCTTATAATAACCTTACTGTTGGACTTAACTTTAATATAGGCGCTAAATCTACTGAACCTTTATGGTGGCAAAATCCGTTGGATTATGCTTACCAGGAAATGCGCAATCCAAAGTTGATGAATATTCCTAAGCCGGTATTGCCTGATGCGGATGCTGATGGTGTTACAGATCAGTTTGACCAAGAGCAAACACCTGCAGGTTGTCCTGTTGACAGTCATGGTGTAAGCTTAGATACTGATGGTGACGGTGTTCCGGATTGTAAGGATAAACAAAAAGTGACTCCTACTGAATGCCAGCCGGTAGATGCTGATGGCGTGGGTAAATGCCCTGAGCCTGAGTGCTGCAAGAATATGGTTGCCGGTCAAGGTGCATGTTGTGTAGCTCTTGGAGATTTGCCAAGTGTTAGCTTCGGAGGAAAAACAGTTAAGTTGAGCGATGATGCTAAAGCTGTATTGGCTACTGTAGCTGCTAAAATGCGTAATAACGCTGATTGTAAAGTAGCTGTAGTTGGTTATTGCTCATCTGATAAGAGAGAGCAGCAATTAAGCTGGGATAGAGTAAATGCTGTAATCAGCCACTTGGTAGAGAAAGAGGGTATCAGCGATAGCCGTTTTATCTTCCAATACGGTGCTGAAGGCGGCGATTGCAATACAGTTGATCTGAAATGCGGTGATGGTATAGAAGGTCCTAACACAGTGCCTGCTCCGCATCCGAACTTGCGTAAGAATTAATTTAGATACTTTTTGCCCAAAGAGCCTCCTGATTTATCGGGAGGCTCTTTTATATTTAGAGGGCTTTACAGAAACCTTAACGGCATAATTTTGGCCGCCTGCTTTTTTTGCCAAACTTTTGCCTGAATCACTTAACTTCGCAGGCCTTTATGAGAATACTAATTTCTATATTACTGATTACAATGCTGGCCGGGTGCGGCGGCATCAATAAGATTTTAAAAAGCAAGGACGCCGCTTACAAGCTGCGTATGGCCGAGCAATATTTTGTAAAAAAGAAATATGCGTTCGCCCAGGCTCTTTACGAGGAAGTAATGCCCAACTATGTAAACTCGCCTGCTGAGTTTCAGGATATTTATTATAAATACGCTTATTGCGCCTGGAATCAAAAGGATTACCTGAATGCGGAGAACCTTTTTAAATCCTTTTTGGAGCGTTTTCCCAACAGCCCCAAGGCAGAGGAAATGGATTATATGAGAGCTTTTTCGTTCTATAAGCAATCGCCCAAAGCTGAACTGGACCAAACCAATACCATTAAGACCATCGGCATGATGCAGGCCTTTATCAATAATCACCCGGGGTCAGAAAGAATAAAGGATGCCAATAATATTATAGATATTTGCAGAGCGAAGCTGGAAGTAAAGGAATATAAAAGCGCCCAATTATATTTTGACATCGGGCAGTTTAGGGCGGCGGGTGTTGCGTTTGCGGGTTTGCTAAACAATTATCCCGAGTCGGCCAGGGCCGATGAATACAAGCTGCTGACCATAAAATCGTTTTACCGTTACGCGGAGTTGAGTATTGATGAGAAAAAAGAAGAACGGTTCGAAAGTGTAATAAAAGAGTGTAATGATTTTTTAGACCGCTTCCCCGACAGTAAATTCCTGAGCGAAGCAGAACGATATATAACATTAAGTACTAACAATATTAAAAATTTAACCAATGAGCAGAATAAGACGCCAGCATAGCGCCAATACTACCAATACGGTAGAGACACGCAACCTGAACGACCTGAAACTTAAAACAGGTAATGTGTATGAATCAATTGCCGTGGTAGGCAAAAGAGCCAACCAGATCAATATCTCTTTAAGAGAGGAATTGCATAATAAACTGGAAGAATTTGCAAGTCATACAGACAGCCTTGAAGAAATTCATGAAAACAAGGAGCAAATTGAAATAAGCCGCGCATACGAAAGAATGCCCAACCCGGCTTTGTTGGCCACGCAGGAGTTTTTAGATGATAAAATCTACTTCCGTAAAGCAGAAGACAATCTTTTCAGTTAATAACTGAAGGATTAGAATTAAATAAATAATTTAGCGGTCGGTATTTACCGGTCGCTTTTGTTTTCTATAGCGGTGCTTACTTATTTTATCAAATTGATTTAATATGCTCCGGGGAAAAAAAATATTATTGGGAATTACAGGCAGTATAGCTGCTTATAAATCTATTTTTCTGATAAGGCTGCTGGTAAAAGAAGGAGCCGAAGTAAAAGTAATTATTACGCCTTCCGCCAAAGATTTTGTTTCAAAACTTACACTCTCTACGCTTTCTAAAAACCCGGTGCTTGAAGATTTGTTTAACGAAGAAAGCTGGAGTAATCATGTAATGCTGGGAAGATGGGCCGACGTGATGGTAATGGCGCCGCTTAGCTGCAACACATTGGCAAAAATGGCCACGGGCTTGTGCGATAATTTACTCATGGCAACTTATCTTTCCGCCACTTGCCCCGTAGTAGCAGCGCCGGCAATGGATGAAGACATGTGGCATCATCCGACTACAAAAGAAAATCTTGCCCGCATTGAATCTTTCGGAAATAAAATAATACCCGTAGAAAAAGGAGAGCTTGCCAGCGGTTTGTACGGAGACGGAAGAATGGCCGAACCCGAAACGATAGTTCAGTTTATTAAAGACAATTTTTTTTTGACCAAAACATTAACGGGTAAAAAGATTTTTGTTTCCGCCGGTCCCACATACGAACCGATTGATCCCGTACGTTTCATTGGTAATCATTCCAGCGGTAAAATGGGACTGGCCATTGCCCGGGAATTATACAACCGGGGCGGGGATGTGACTCTGGTAATGGGTCCGGGACAAATTAATTTACCTGAAAACGGAATTAAGATAGTACGGGTAGGGACGGCCGATGAAATGTACAATGCCTGTACAAAATTATTTGCAGATACTGATGTGGCAGTAATGGCCGCCGCCGTAGCGGATTATACACCGGCGATAAAGGCGAGTGAAAAAATAAAAAAAACGCAGGATACAATTACTGTTGAACTGACCAAGACGAAAGATATTTTGAAAAGCTTGGGTGACGTAAAGAAAAACAACCAGGTATTGGTAGGTTTCGCACTGGAAACAAATAATGAACGGGAATACGCATTGAATAAATTGAAAAGCAAAAATGCCGACATGATTGTCTTGAATTCTTTACAGGATGCCGGCGCCGGTTTTGGAAAGGACACGAATAGGATTACGATTTTTGACAAGAGCGGAAAAGAGTTTTTGTTTGATACTAAAACAAAAACAGAAGTAGCGAAGGATATCACCGACACCATTATAAGTTTATATTATGCTTAAAAAGATATTCGCATTTATTTTTTTTATTGCAAGCGCACAGTACCTGCAGGCGCAGGAATTGCAGGCCCGTGTTACCGTACTTGCCAACCGGATAAGCACGCAGGTCGATAAAAAAATATTTCAAACACTGCAAAGTACTTTAACAAATTTTCTTAATAACCGTAAATGGACCGCTGACGGTTTTCAACCCGGTGAGAAAATTAAATGCAGCTTTCCTGATTAATCTTTCCAAGGAAGAAGGACAAAATGTTTACAAAGCATCATTAACTGTGCAGGCTGCAAGACCGGTTTATAATTCTACTTACGAATCGCCCATTGTAAATTTTCAGGATGAGAACCTGGCTTTTCGTTACCAGGAATTTCAGCCTATTGAGTTTAACGAGAATCGTGTACAGGGCAATGACCCGGTGGCATCCAATCTTACCGCGGTATTGGCTTACTATGTATATATCATATTGGGAATGGATTATGATTCATTCTCGCCCCGCGGCGGCGATGCTTATTTTCAAAAAGCATGGAATATAGTTAACAACGCTCCGGAGAACAGCGCCATATCCGGCTGGAAACCTTTTGACGGGTTACGCAACAGGTATTTTTTAGCGGAGAATTTAAATAATAACCGGTTTACTTTAATACATGATGCTATTCACGCTTATTACCGCGTAGGTTTTGATTTGATGTACGAGAATGAAGACGCTGCCAGAGCGGGTGTATTAAACAGTCTTAATTTTTTAAGCAGTTTGAATAAGGATAATCCCAACTCCATGCTTATTCAATTTTTCTTTTTAGGAAAAAGCAATGAACTGGTAAAAATGTTCAGCAAAGCCGACCCGGATACTAAAGCAAGGGCCAGGGAATTGCTGGTACAATTAGATATAACCAATACAGCAGCTTATAAAGAATTAAAATGAATAATTCCTTCCTGAAAATTTTCTTACTCCTCGTCGTTGTGCTCAGCGGTTGCAATAAAAAAGAAAGCCTGCCCAAAGATGTTTTGAAACCGGAGAAAATGGAAGATGTGCTGTGGGATATGAGTCTTGCCGATGAGTTTGTGGTGAATTATGTAATGAAGGATTCGACGCTTAACAAAAAAATCGAAAGCACCAAACGCTACCGGCAAATTTTTACTATACATAAAACAAACCTTGAAGAATTTAAAAAGAGTTTGCAGTTTTATGAAAGCCATCCCGTGCTGTTCAAGCCTGTTCTTGATTCATTGGGTGCAAGACAACAAACCGATATGGCCGAATTGTACGGTCCGAAAAAACCCGTTCCTGCAAAGATTGACAGTGTAAAGAACAGTAAGGCAGACAGTATCCGCAAAGCTGATACATCAAAACCATTTTTTTTGAAGAAGGCATTGGAAAGAAGAAAATCATTGGGCAGTAAATAATTTTTCTTCCGCTAATACCGAATCATCATTTAAAGCAGCCTTCCGTCAATTCAGGTATAAATTATAAATCAATTTGGTATAACTTTAATGTGTTGTGCTATTGTATCCTCCGGATATGCGATCATTTTTTTAGATTGCTCTGTGAATTCTCATTTTCTCCGGTTCTCTGCGATTTATTTTTTAATCGCTGAGAAAGTGAGAGCACAGAGGTTTTCACTGAGAAAGCATTCTCAATTCTGATCATTCATCTTTTTAATAGTACAACACGTTAACTTTATACTTTCTCATTCTATTTTAAATTTTTGTATGAAAAAAGTTGTGACAAACGCACAAGCTGCTCTGCATGATATTAGAGACGGTGCGGTATTGATGCTTGGAGGTTTTGGATTATGCGGCATTCCCGAAAATTGTATAGCCGCATTGGTAAAAATGGGTGTCAAAAACCTTACATGCATATCAAACAATGCCGGTGTAGATGATTTTGGTATCGGCCTCATGCTGAAACAGAAACTGGTAAAAAAAATGATCTCATCGTATGTAGGTGAGAATGCAGAATTTGAAAGACAACTATTGAGCGGCGAACTGGAAGTGGAATTGATACCGCAGGGAACATTGGCTACACGATGTATGGCCGCGGGTTATGGTATGCCCGCCATATTTACTCCCGCGGGTGTAGGCACCGAAGTTGCCGCAGGAAAAGAAACACGAAATTTTAACGGCAAAGATTATTTAATGGAATATGCTTTTGATGCGGACTTTGCCATAGTAAAAGCCTGGAAAGGAGATACCGAAGGAAATTTAATTTTTAAAGAAACGGCGAGAAATTTTAACCCGCTAATGGCGATGGCCGGTAAAATAACAATAGCCGAAGTAGAAGAACTGGTGCCTGCCGGCGAATTGGATGCAAATTTTATTCATACACCGGGTATTTATGTACACCGCATTTTTCAGGGAATAAATTATGAAAAGAGGATTGAGCAGCGGACGGTGAGGGGCCCGGCCCTAAAAGGAAAAAAAAAAAAAAAAAAAAAAAAAGGCAAAAGGCAAAAGGCAAAAGGCAAAAGGCAAAAGCAAAAGGCAGTTTGACGATCAAGTTATAATTAAAAAAATTTCTTTGTAAAAAAATTTATTCACTTTAAATCTAAATTCTCCGCCGATCGGTGGAGACAGGGATATGGCACTTACTAAAGAACAATTAGCACAACGTATTGCCCGCGAATTAAAAGACGGATACTATGTAAACCTGGGCATCGGTATTCCTACATTGGTAGCCAATTATATACCGGCGGGTATTGATGTGGTACTGCAAAGCGAAAACGGTTTGTTGGGCATTGGTCCTTTCCCTTTCGAGGGTGAAGAAGACCCCGACCTGATTAATGCGGGCAAACAAACCATCACGACCATTAAGGGCTCGGCATTCTTCGACTCTGCCATGAGTTTTGGAATGATACGAGCCGGCAAAGTAGACCTTACTGTACTCGGCGCTATGGAAGTAAGCGAAACGGGTGATATAGCCAATTGGAAAATACCGGGTAAAATGGTAAAAGGAATGGGCGGCGCCATGGATATTGTTGCAGCTGCAAAAAATATTATCGTGGCCATGATGCACACCAACCCGAAAGGTGAATCAAAATTATTACCGGCCTGTACATTGCCGATAACCGGTATCCGGTGTGTAAAAAAAATTGTAACTGATTTGGCGGTATTGGAAATTACTCCCCAAGGTTTTAAATTATTGGAAAGAGCGCCGGGTGTTTCGGTAGAGGAAATAAAATTAAAAACGACGGGAAAGCTTGTTGTTGAAGGAGAGATTCCGGAGATGGAGTTCTGAAGGAGGTCAGAGGTCAGATAAATTTTTTATAAACAAGTTATGATAAAAAAACTAACAGGTTTAGGACTAATTCTTATTTTGAAGTGCTGCGAAAGCCCGAAGGGCTGATATTATTATAGAAAATGTAAATTAGAAGTTGGCAAACCCCGAAGGGGTGATATTATTAAACAACCTAAAACTATTGTCATGCCGGGAACATTTTCACAAATCTACGTTCAGATTGTTTTTGCAGTAAAAGGCAGAGAAAATTTAATCAGTAACACATGGAAAACAGAATTGCACAAATATATCGCAGGTACTATTAAAGGAAAAAAACAAAAACCGATCATAGTAAATGGGATGTCCGATCACATACATGCCTTTATCGGCCTGCGCCCGGCTATGGCTATTTCAGATTTAGTCAGAGATATAAAAAATAATTCATCAACCTTTATTAATAATCGCAAGCTAGCAAATGGAAATTTTGCGTGGCAGGAAGGATATGGGGCCTTTTCATATTCTCACTCACATATTGGAAAAGTGTACGACTATATCCTCAACCAAGAAAAGCATCATCAAAAGAAGACCTTCAGGCTGGAGTATCTTAATTTTCTAAAGAAATTTGAGGTAGAGTATGATGAAAAATTCCTGTTTGAGTGGTACGATTAGTTGCTGCTAAATTATTCTATCACCCCTTTGGGGTTCTGTTCACTTTCTTATTTAATGTTTCTATAATCATTGCACCCCTTCGGGGTTATTATAGTGAGGCTGATAACTTAATAATCAGGACAATGATAATTGTATAGCACTTCAAAAGAAGAATTAGTTGGATTTAAATGTCTTTACCTTGGGGTTCGACTTGGCTATGAAAATTTTTAAAGAAGCAGCTCGTTTTCCTAAAGAAGAAAAATATTCATTGACTGATCAAATTATCAGATCGTCACGATCTGTTAGCGCAAATATTGCCGAAGGGCGGGGCAGGCGTATCTATGTAAATGAATTTAAGAAACACCTTGTATATGCTATGGGTTCATTGGAAGAAACAAAGGTATGGTTACTCTTTGCAAAAGAACGTAAATATATTACCGAAGAAACTTTTCCGAACTGAATAAAGACTTCGATGACTTGGGTGCGAAACTGTATACCCTATACAATACTTGGAAAACTTTTTGAAGTGTTAAGTAAGGCTTCTTCAGAAGCTATAACCTAAGTTCGAAACTGTAAACATTTTACAATTCTCGGAAACATTCCGACTTCTGACCTCCGACCTCTGTTTTTAATCAATCATGTACGAAACTGTAATCCCTTTACAACTCGGAGAAACATTCCGACTTCTGACCTCCGACCTCTGATCTCCATCCTCCCTCAATCGACCAAATTATTCTTCACCGCGAAAAAAACCAGGCCCGCTGTATTCTTACTGCCGAAACGCTCCATCAGCCTGTCTTTAATGGCTTCTACGGTGCGGGGACTGATTTCCATTTTCTGCGCTATTTCCGCTGCGGTAAATTCCATACATATAAAACGGATCACATCTCTTTCTTTATCGTTCAGCGTTACTTCGTTGTTGAGCGAGGGAACCACTTTGGCTCTTGCATGCGAACGCTTTAATAAAATACGGTTGACGAAGGTATTGAGGTAATAGCCTTTTTCATGTACATCCATAATGGCACGGCGTATTTCCTGCGGTTCCGAATTTTTCAGTAAGTAGGAATTGGCGCCATTCTCCATCATATGAAAAACAAAACGCTCATCCTCGTACATACTCAGTACGATTACTTTTATAGAAGGAAAATTTTTGCTGACCAATCTTGTAGCCTCTATACCATCCTTGCCGGGCATACGCAAATCCATCAGCACTACATCGGGTTGTGCTTCTTCCAAACCGGCAAGCAGTTCGTCGCCGTTCTCGGCTTCCAGTACAAATTTTAAATTGGCAAAAGGCCGCAAAGAAAGGATAACGCCCTTGCGGAATATTTTGTGGTCGTCAGCTATGGCAACTTTTATTACATTCATGGTTATTCAGATATTATAGGGTGTTTCAGTAAAGTTAGTTAAAATATATCACCTAAGACGCCCCCTTCCCCTAAAGGACGAATCAAATTTGCCCCCATCCCCTAAAGGGGTGTTCGGTTTTTAAAGTTTGATAATATCTATCGTCTCAGAAATTATCAATTTTAAACTTTAATACTCCCCTTTAGGGGATGGGGGCGTCGTTGTGGGCGTCGTGGCTTTTAAAACTCAACATCTTTATCTATTTCAATAGTTGTCTTATAATAAGTTTGCGAAACATCTTTATCAAACGTAATATTTCCTTTTAATAAATTAATACGGCTGGTAATATTTTTAAGACCCAGTCCCACATTGCCTTTGTTCAGTTTTTCAAAATCGGACTGAACAATACCGCGGCCGTCGTGGTGAATGCGCAGGTAAAACTTACCGTTCATGATATTTTGGGTAAAATGAATAAAGCTGCTGCCGCTGTGTTTCAGTATATTATTCAGCAGTTCCTGTGCTATACGAAAGATCACTAATTCCTTATCGGGTTTCAAGCGATCGCGGTAATCATGAAAACGGCAACTGGCATTAATAACACCGCTGCCGGTTATTTTCTGGCACAGATCGTTGATGGCGCTTTCCAAACCGAAGTTTTTGAGCGTAGGCGGCATCAGGCTGTGACTGATATTGCGCACCAATTGTATGGTATCGTCCAATATTTGGCGGGCCTGGTAAATGCTTTGCAGTTGGGTGGCCTTGTCCTGGTTTACTAAGTTTTCGGTAAGGTACAGGCGGCAGGTAGCCAGCAGCGGGCCGGCGTCATCGTGCAGGTCGGCGGCCAGGCGCTGGCGTTCTTCCTCCTGCATTTTTATACTGGCATCCAGCATCATTTTTTGCTGGTCTATCTCCATTTGTTTAATGGTAAGGTTCAGGCTGTTGGTTTTGCGCTGGTGAAAAACCAAAAAGAAAATGATGCCGCCTACCAGTAAGCACATACCGATGGTACCTAATATAAGTACAACGGTGGTATTGGCTCCTGATAATTGTAAAAAAAACATAATGTTGGGTGGTGGTAGGGTGGTTTAGTGGCGGTTATTTATTTAAGTCAAGATCGGGCTAATTTTTGCTCCGGTTTTCAATATTTTTTTTTGCATAAACAATAACTGCAATGGCAAAGAGAATATTTTTTATAATATCAAAAATATAGGAAATGAACCAATATTTTTCTCTGTTGCGTTTCAGAAAGATTGTTTGCCAGAATATAAAAAAAGAATGAACTGGCAAGTAGAAGATAATCCCTGTAATGATCCAAAAAAAATAATTTTTACTAATAGTTTGCGAATGCAAAAGTTTTAAAATGTTCATAAAAATAATAAAAAAATATAAATAAATATTAATATAGTTTCCATGCCAATAGGGATAGAATCAAACTAGCAAATCAAAGTTGAGTAATAAATAATTTGAAAAAATAAAATAAAAGGGAAGCAATCAGTGATTATTTTTTTTATAATCCTTTTTCAGACATTTATTAATAGTAAGTACAGAAAAAAAGAAAAATTCAAAAAAGTAGTATATAAATAATAGAAAAGTTTTCGTATAGCTTTTAGGAACTGATATTTGTCTAAAATTGTAAGAGAGTAAAACAAATAAAAATTGCATATGAAACTAATAGACGAACAGATATTTGATGCAGAACTTTTTTAGCAAAAAGCAGGATCAAAAATACCGGCAGCAGGTAAGAGTAAATCAATATATAAAGAAAAAGTTTTTCTATCATTTTGGATTTTCACCAAATATAGAAAAACTTTTTTCAATATTTTAGTCTGGAGTCTAAAGTATGTAAATTAACAATATGGCAGAATTAAGATTACTCCATTTCCCACCAAATACTTGCTATATTTTTACCACTTATTTAATAGTTCTAAATTTTTTCATAAAGTTTTAATTTTAAACAGTTAGCTAATCAGGCTTTCTACTTGGTAAAAATGCTATACCGATGGCGCAAATCTTTTGCATCTCTGTTTAAGTAAGGCTCAAAAACGGCCAAAAGCCAATACAGCACAGAATTTTAATTTTTTAACAAGATTTTTTACCAGTAGGCAATGGGTATATTTTCTTGTTTTAAATCGTAAAATTACTGAGTAAAAATAAAGAGTCTGGTTGAGGAAACCTACGATTGGGGATGGTTTATTCACAGATGGGGATAAGTTTCCTATGCAGTAGGGGTCGGTAGTATATAGTCAGAAGTCGGAAGTCAGAGGTCAGAAAGCAAGAAATAGGCAATGAGCGATAGGCAATAAGCAAAAGCTTGATTATAAACGAATTGCTATTGATGCGATCTTAGCATCCCGAATTTTGGTTATCGATACTATGAATTTTGGGTTTTAGATTTTTTTCAATTGCTAATTGTTTATTGCCAATTGCACATTCCTCCTCCCTCAAAACCGCTCTATCCCGTTCTTCATGGCATACATGGCAAGGCCAACCCTGCTTTTTACTTTTACTTTATTAAAAAGCATGTCTCGCAGGTTGTCCACCGTTCGGGGGCTTAGGCCCATAGTCATAGCTATTTCTTTATAGGTAAGATCGGAGCAGGACAATTTTAAAAATTCCTGCTCCATCTCACTCAGCACTTTTTTTTGCAGTGCCATTTCATTATCGGGCCCCACCCGGAAGAGGTTTACTAATTTGCCGGTTGTCCGATGAGAATAATAATAGCCCGATTGCATTACGGATTGTATGGCGAATTTCAGTTCGGACGGATGTACATCTTTTTTCAAAAAACCTTTTACACCGGCTTTCAGCAATTTTATAAGCGCCAAATCGGTATCATACATGGTCAGCATCAGCACATTTACTTCCGGGAAATGCTGCAGCAGCCAATCGGCTGTTTCAAAGCCGTCCATTACCGGCATATTCAGATCCAGTATTACCACATCGGCTATATGCCCGTCGCTGAAGTGCTGCATCAGTTCGCGGCCATTGCTGCTTTGGTGTATTACTTTGCATTCGTCAAAAGTGTCTATCAAATTGGCCAATGCATTGCGCAGCAGTACATGGTCATCGGCCAGGGCTACTTTTATTTTGGGGGTTGTTTGTTTCACTTTGGTTTGTTTTGGGTTGCTTTATTCATAGTTGTTCTTTATTGTCTTTACTATAATTACGCATTACTCTTTTGTTTCTCATTCAGGTTGTTACTTTGCTTTTATACCTCGTTCTGCTTGTCATGCTGAGGTACGAAGCATCCGGTACGCAGATTCGGCGTAGCAGACCCTTCGCTAGGCTCAGGGTGACAAGCAGCACGAGGTTTTCTGTTTTCGATGCTGCTTCACTCAGTAAGTTTTCTTTTCTCATACTCATATCTCTTCTTTTTCATACTGTTACTTCACTTTCAACCTCGTTCTACTTGTCATGCTGAGGTACGAAGCATCCAGTACGCAGCCCTGCGTAACAGACCCTTCGCTAAGGCTCAGGGTGACAAGCAGCAAGAGGTTTTTAGTTTCGATACAGGTTCACTCAGAATGTTTTTTATTCATCATTTCAACTTTCGCTTATCATTCGATTACTACGCAATCAACTTCTTGCAATTTGTCATGCTGAACATCTGCTACGCCAATCAAAATAAAAGAACTTCTCACTCATTACTTCTCAAAAACAGTTTAATATTCTCCGGCGGCCATGTACCAAATAATTCTTTATTCAAAAACTTCATCGTCGGGTTAAACTCTTTAATCAACGCTATTTTCTTTTCTCTCTTCCAGCCTTTTATTTCTTTTTCTCTTGCTATGGCATCATTTACATATTGATGACATTCATAGTAAAGTAAATAAAAGCAACTGTACCTGCCGGCAAATGTTTCCGGCTTGCCGCGATTTGTATAATGCTCAATGATACGGGTTTCAATGCTGTTGGTTACACCGGTATAAAGTACTGTCTTTTCGTAATTGGTTATTATATATACGTAATATGAGCGGTTCATTATTGTTGTTTCAATTGTTTGGTTTTGTCTACCATCTTCTCATTACATTTTCCTCTTTAAAACTATTACTTTCCTATTAACTCTCGTCCCTCTGTCATCCTGATCCCGCCACCGGCGGGAGAAGGATCTGTTACGCAGTTCGGCGTACCAGACCCTTCGTTTCGCTGCGCTCATTCAGCATGACAGTAGCACGAGGTTTTTAGTTTCGATGCAGGTTCAATCAGAACGTTTTTTTTATTCTTCATTATGTCTTCAGGCTATTACACTCCTGCATTGTCATCGCTCACACTCACCGCCGAAACATCATCAACCTTTTCGACCGGTTTACCATTCACTACTGACTCTTGACCACTCACCTACCCGTGCCTTCCCCTCGCCTTCCCGAATAAGGAATACTCACTACCACTTTGGTACCCTTGCCGGGCGCACTGCTTATAACCACCGTACCGTCAAACATGGCGGCTCTTGCATTTATATTTTTTAAACCCGCACCGGTGCGACCATCTGTTTTATCGGTTGCCGCGGTAAAACCAATGCCGTCATCGGCTATCGTTACTTCTATATGGTCGAAATTATAATACAACTCCAATTGTACACTGCGGGCCTGCGCATGTTTCAGTATATTATTAAATGATTCCTGTACAATACGGAAGATGATCAATTCTTTTTTCGCATCCAGGATAAATCGGTTCGCCGGTTACCCTCATTTCAATGGCGAAAGATTTTAACCCCCCTATATTTTCAATTTCTTTTTCGATGGCTTTTATCAGGCCCTGGTTGGTGATGATGTCGGAGTCTAAGCTTTTAGAAATATCGCTCAGGTCGGTAATTACTCTGCTCAGTATAACCAACGATTCATTAATCAGGCTTTCAGCTTCGGCGGTATTGTTCAGCCTTACGGTATGCAGTTTCAGTTTGGCAAGGGTAAGTTCCAGTGTTATATTATCATGAATCTCGCGGCTGATATGCTGAAAAGTAGATTCCTGTATTTCTACCTGTGTACTCAGCAGGTTTTTATCGTATGTCAGTTTCAGCGCATCCAATGATTGATTAAACACCGCCTGTTTTTTACGATACAAATACAGGATGGTGATAATGAAACTGATCAGTACCAGGATAAGCAGTGTAGAACCTATCAGGAATATAACTATGTCGTTAGTTCGGTTTTGCATAAAAAAGCTTTTGATAAAAAAAGAAATGTGATACCGTAGGGTAAGGAAAAAAGAAATGCAATTAATTCATTGTAGATATTGATATCTTGATCTTGACTAAATAGTGAATGATAAAATAATAAGGTATTGAAGCAAATGTATAAAAGAAAATACCTGTTGTAATCCAGAAAGATGGTCTTTGAAATAAGCCTTATAGCGAGAAGGTTTAGAAAAAAGTTCGGCAAAATAAAATAAGCAAGGAATAATTAAAAAAAAAAACTCAATTGCTCCGAGATAATATATATCACTTATGCCGGGTATCTGAAATATGGAATATGTAAGATTTAGCAAGTGAACGCTAGCTAACAGCTATAAAAATAACCCTGAGATATAGATATGCGTTTTTTATCAAATTGTTTTGAAGTACTTGTTGAAAGAAAAAGAAATAAGCTAATAATTCTCCAAGAAACGAAAATGCTATTGGTGATGCGTAATGAGTAACTAAATTCCTTGTTCTGTTAGATTGGAAAAAATTTGAAGATAATTATTGAATAACAAGAATTGAGATATCTAAAACTGCGTAACAAATAAAAAATTGCCCAATCTTGTTTTTTCTTTGATAAATAATACCCAATACAATAGCTGATAATTCGCATACAAACATAAAAGGATCACCATAATATTCTTTATGCCAACTGTGCAAACATTTTCTCCCATCCGCTCATATTGTTAGTTTGGTTATGTTGTTAATTCGGTTTTGAGTGTAAAGGCTTTTGATAAGAAAAGAAATGTAATGCCATATGGTATAGCGAAAAATATTACATTGAATTCATAGTAATAATGATAATTTGATTTTAATAAATATTCAATAATAAAATAATATGGTATTGAAATGAATGTATAAAAGAAAATGCCTGTTGTAATCCAAAAAGATGGCCTTTGAAATAAACTTTTAGCAGAGGGTTTAGAAAAAAGCTCGGCAAAATAAAAAACACAGGGTACAATTAAAAAAAAGAATTCAATTACTCCGAGATAGTACATATCGATTACCGGTTATTGGTCTGTGAAATGTAAAACAATTCAATAAATAGCGATACCAGTCAATATATGAAAATAACTCTAAGAGCAGGGATAATTCGTTTTATTAATTTGTTTTGTAATGTAAATTGAAAAAAGAATAAATAAGCTAATATTTCTCCAAGAAATGAAAAGGTTAAGTACATTAATAAATAAAGAATTATTAATTCTTCAAGGCCAGATAAAATACGTAAGATAATTGATTCAAAACAAGTATTGAAAATATCCATTATGGCATAGCAGATAAAAAACTGCCCCACCTTGTTTTTTCGTTTGATAAATCAGGCCAATGATAATAGCTGTTAATTCACATATAAACATAAAAGGCTCATCATAATATCTTCTATGCCAACTTTCAAACATTTTCTCCCATCCGCTCATATTGTTTGTTTAGTTATGTTGTTAATTCGGTTTTGAGGGTAAAGGCTTTTGATAGAAAAAGAAATGATATGCCAAATGGGAAGGAGAAGAGTAACCACGTTATTTCATCATAGTATTGATATTTTGACTTTAGTAAATAATCAATGATGAAATACATCGGTATTGAAATAAATGCGTAAAAGAAAACTCCTGTTGTGATCCAAAAAGAGGGTCGTTGAAACAAACCTTTAACTGAGGGTTTAGAAAAAAGTTCGGCAAAATAAAATAGACATGGTACAATTAAAAAAAGAAGTTCAACAACTCCGAGATAGTACATATCGTTACCTGTTATTGGTCTGTGTAATACAAATACATTCAGTAAATGAGCTACTACCAGTATAATAAAAATAACTCTCAAAACAGAAATGGATTGTTTTATTAATTTATTTTTTAAAGTAAGTTCAAAGAAAAAGAAATAAGCTATAATCTCTCCAAGAAACGAAAAGCAGTTTGAAATAAGTAATGAATTATTAAACTCTTTACCGGTAAGGCGAGAGAAACTACTAAGGTAGATGTCGAAAACGAGAATCAAAATATCTAAGATAGCATAAAAAATAAAAAATTGCCCCACCCGGCTTTTTCGTTGGAAAATGAGACCGAGGATAATAGCTGTTAGTTCACATACAAACATAAATGGTTCATCGTAATACCTTTCATGCCAGCTTTCAAACATTTTCTCCCATCCGCTCATATTGTTAGTTTGGTTATGCGCCGAAGCTAATACATAAACCAATACGCCAAACCCGAAAAACCTCATAAAAAAATGGTGTTTTTCCCGGCGGGGTTTGATGAAAACAACCAATCTTTGTGGTGTAAAGCTCTTTGAGGCCTGAGGTTTTGCTCATAAAAACCGGTTGTAAACACCGGGCGGCAGTAAGAAAAAAACGTTTTTTAAATGGACTTTTTCTCACGGTGCGGATGTATGTGGCGGGTAGTTTTGTATCGTTGACAAAATAATACCCGGACAGTTCACAGCCAAAGCGCAAATAGGGTTAGAGAAAACACTAATCAATTTCTTACGCCCGCCGGAACTGCTACATCTGGATGCATTGTTTGTGTCAGCGGCGGAATAATCTGACACGGCGCCTAATTCCGGAGGTAGGAGTAAACAAAAAACTTAATAGAATGAAACATCTCTTTATTAGATTCAATGCGATTTCTTTTTTCGCAATCCTTTTTTTAGTTTTCCTAATCTCTTGTAAAAAGCTTGAAATTGAAACTTCAAAACAAGTGGAAAACGAAATAGCAAAAGAAACAAGTTCGACATTAAAAAGTAGTAACAAGAAAAGCAAGTACAATTCAATAAAAGAAATAATAAATGCGACCGGCAAGTCTAAATTGACAAACTTTATCACAAAATTAAAAACCAAATATAACGCAAGAACAATTGAGCAACTTGAAGGTATTCCCAATGACGCATTATTAGAGGAGGAAGCAGCACAAATTCTTCAACCCATGAATTCAGAGATATTAACATATTTATCTGAAACATATCCTCAATTTGGATCCACAAGTATGATTGATATTAATGATCCTGATTTTTTTTATTTTGCTATAGTGTATTCCTTGGCAGAACAAAGCGGTTTCATAAACCCTGCCAATTCAACAAACTTAACCGCTCAAAGGGAAATTCCCGCCTGGATACAATGTGTGGGTGGAGTTTTAGGAGTAACTGCAATTTATGAACTTGTCAGTGGAGCAGCGACAGCTACTTACAGCTCCACATGGAGTGTTATAAAACGATTAGCGAAACGGTATGCAGGATGGATAGGTGTAGGTTTAGCGTTATGGGAAATATCCACCGAATGTTTTTAAAAATTTGAATTACTAAATTATGAGTATGATAAAAGATTTTATATTCTTTGCTATTTTTGGATTTTTAATCATTCAGAACTTTCTAATAATTCTAAATATTTTATTTTCGCCAAAATGGATGGAAAAAATTGAATGGCTTACGTTTCCATCAGGACCAGCTAAAAAGTTAAAAAAAATACTGTATTGCCTATTTGCAATCCTGCTGTTTACAATTATGTTTTATTTGAGACTCTAAATAATTCGTTTCAGGAAAATATTAACCATCTAAATGAAAGAACGAATGATAAGGACGGGTAAGCACTTTACTAACTCGTCCTTTATTTTCTAAACAATTTTTAAAAAACCGCCTACTTACATGATATGATAACTACTGCCAACATGCAGTTGCAAGTTGGGCTTGACATTGTAACATCAGCTAATTGCTGTCTCGTCCTGATATAGGAATAGCATTTAATGTGTACAGGTTTGTAAAAAGAAAGTGGAGTAAAAAATAAATTGCTTAAAGCACAGTGTGCAAAAAATCGAGGGATAAATGAAACCGATCCCCGATTTTTCTCTGCTTATTGTTTCCGGGCTTATTGCTCATGCAGCAGTAACGGTCTATTATGTTTCGGTAAGTGCAAATTGCAATCCGATTGCTAAATCTTGTGTGGACACGGCAAAGAGAATATTAACTAATTTAACACGTATTTATGAAAAATATCGATGTAAGAAAAGCAAGTGGATTGCTGACATTTGTTTTAATCGCTGCCTATACTTTACTAAAAAAAACTAATCCAGTAATTAATACTTTATTGGTTATCTTATTGGTTTTAATTGCAGTTGTGAACGTTGTTTTAATAGTCAAAAGTTTTAAAGAAAAAAATGACAGAGCTGTTGCTAATAAATCTTTATTCATATTTGGTATTATAGCGACTTTAGTAATATTCTTTCTTTTCTTTTACATCAAATGAAACACTGCCGATTGCAAACAAGTATGGCTGTATACTGAGGGCGGAAATATTGCTTTAGCCCCAGAGTGCAACTGTAGGCGCAATAGTGCAATGTGCAGAAGGTTATTGTAAGTAGTCTTTAAACTAAAATATTCTTCAGTAAAAAGTTACTCACTATAGTTTGTATTCTTAAAATGCCGACTGATTTTTCATCAGCCGGCATTTCTTTTTGGTGTACTCGTCCATC
>CAVZXS010000026.1:0-128910 GCA_963779325.1 uncultured Bacteroidota bacterium
AAAAAGAAAGCAAAGAGGTGCGAGAAAGATGTCGAAAGGCTGAAAAAAAACTGATAAAAACATTTTTAGTAATCCTGTTAAAGTGAGCGCAGCGTGAAACCGGCCTGTTATAAGTTTGTTTTCCGTCGCAAAGCATTAAGTATATCTTTCGTTCTGCTTTCTACCAAAATATACTGAATATAAGCTAATAAGAGGCTGAAGAAAACGGCAGGAATCCATACACCGTAATTGGTAATGTAAGGTACCGTTGGTTTAAAGATCAACCAATATATACCCAAGTAAAGAAAAATGGATGCCAAATGTGTGATATAAAGTGTGTAACTGAATCTTCCGATATTTACAAGCCATTTTATTTTTACTTGATGACGTAAAAAGAAAATGATGAGGAACACCCCTAATAAAGCGGCAAAGATAAATCCGTAATTAGTTTGCTTCTGAAAGTAAAGATTAAAGAAATAAACGATGCCCAATAAACCGGCCATAATAAATAACATCGGAACTTTCTTTATACCCGAAAACGCCTGTAAAACCAAATCATAGTTTTTATATAAAAGGATGCCTGCAACAAAGTAGATATTATATACAAAGAAATAATCGTGGATATAAAGCGGAAGTTTTAAAGAAGATATAAAAGAAGGCGCAACAAGGTTTATGAAAAACAGAATAAGCGAAACAGCCGCATACACATTTAATTTTCTTAAAAGAAACGGCGCCATTAAATAAAACATTACTTCGTAAGTGAGTGACCAAAAGGGAGTAATCAAGCCTCTTCCCGGCATATAAAAGAGGTTTTTTATAATCTGTACGGGGTCAAAGAAATTTTTCATTTCCGCAGTCCTTTCAAAACAGAAAGTAGTTAAGGTTCCGTCATACCACTGAGGATGCCAGTATTTTGTAATGACATATATTAAAGCTGCGAATACAAGTGCAACGAAATAAGAAGGATAAATACGTATAAATCGTCTTTTATAAAATTCTAAAACTGATTGATTTGAAGACAGGCTGTGAGCGATGGAAAAACCTGATAAAACAAAAAATACAATTACAAATTCTCCCGCAAGCCTGGTAAGCAAACTTGTTCCAAAGATTAAATATTGCTGAATTCCCCAAGTATCCATGGGAAAGTTTTTAACAAATTGATCGCCGCCCATCCATAATACACCACGGCAATGTGAGATAGCAACATACAAAGAAGCAATGCCTCTGATGGAGTCTAAAATGTCGAAAGATATCTTTTTTTTATTCAGCATAAATAATTAATTATAGTACTAAAATGACAGGAAAATTGATGTATTAAAGACTAAATGATACTTTAAAAAAATAACTTAATAAATCGATTTTTGCATGACCCTTAACGCGGTTAGTTTTTTTCGGAAATTACCGTAAAAAAAACTTTTAAATATTTAGGAAAATTTGCCTGAAGCGAAAACAATTCTTCAACCCGCTTTCTGCCGTTTAAGCCTGTTCGTTTTCGCAGTTCAATATCGTCAATTAATCGAATAATTTTTTGGGTCCATTCTTCAGGCGTAGCAGCCAAAAACCCTGATACATCTTCCTCTATTACCCTGTAGTTTGTTCCGTAAGCGGTAGCAACGCACGGAATAGCAATGGCCATATAAGTAAGTGCCTTAAGGCTGCTTTTGCCCAAGCTCCACTCATTAGCAGGGATGGGATACAAACCTATTTCAATTTTATGCAAATCTTCTACTTCGGTTTTTTCTTTCCAGGGAATAAATTCAGTAGGTACATCTTTCATTAGGTATTCCTTGTTGGCAATTACCAAAAGCTTAATATTTCGCAATTTTGCCACCTGCGCCAAAACCGGTTGCAGTGTTTCTAAAAAAGGAATTGTACTGTGTGTACCTGTCCAACCTATTGTTGTAACGTCATGAAAGGCATATTCTTTTACCGGAAAAAATCTGTCAGTATTAAAAGTAGACGATATATCAATTACGTTTTTGTATTTGTTCAGTTCGAGTGCAATTTCTTCGAGTTTTGGTGTGCAAACTATAACATACATAGCACGTTTCATGAGTGATAATGGCTTTTTACTTCCTTTTAATCGTTGAAAAAAGCTGCTTTTAACATGATCGTTTTTTGTTATAAAGATCATATCGTCAATATCATAAATTACTCTTTTATTAAAAAGAAAAAGCAGTTGTTCAAAAAAAGGGAATCCTAACGGTGTAACCCAGAGGTTTACAAATACAGCATCATAAAAAGGAGCCCTGCATATATCCAAAATCCTTTTAAAATATCCGGCAATAGTCCATCCGATTTTTTCGGCAACCCTGCCCGGTTTATAAATTATGTCCCAAAATCGGCGGGATTGAAATGATGAGATCGTAAATTGATAACCCTCTCCTTCAAGTAACGGCAGGTATTGCTCATATTTCAAGCGTTGGGTAGGAGCAGTTCCTTTAGGGCTGGGGCAAAGTACCAGTATACGCTTATTCTTAATACTCATTCTTTAAAATTCCTTTATACACTTCCAAATAACTTTCAACACCGCTTTTTAAATCGAAATATTCAAATGCAGCGTCGCGAATGTGTTGCTTGCTGATAGATACTAACCCGGGCAATAATTCGATCGCAGCATTATAAGCTTCTTCCGTAAATTCTTTTACAACTAACCCGGTATTTGTTTTTTTAATTACAGTTCCTGTATCACCAATATCATTACAAATAACAGGGATGCCCATACCCATCAACTCGGCATGCTTGGTGGGTGACGAAGCTATTTTGGAATAAGCCGGTCTGATAAAAAAGATACTGCAATCACTTATGCTTAAATAGAGGGGAAGTTCTTTTCGACCGACATACTGCACAATGATTTTGTCAGAAGCAATTCCATACCGGTTGGCTTCATTTTTAACTTTCTCCGGGTCATCTTTCGTCAATACCATCATTACAAAATCAGGATTTTGACGGCAAAGAGTGCTGAAAAACGAAAACATTTCGTTTGTCATATACCATCCACCCACAGAACCCAGATAGGTTATTATCTTTTTTGATTGGTTGATGCCAAGTTGGTTTTTTAATGTCTCTTTATCCTCAGCAAGGATTTTACTGTAGTTAAAATGGCCAAGATCAACACAACAGGGGATTACACTTATTGTTAAATTTTTATAATCTTCATTCTTATATAACTCATTCACTGCTGCTTCTGTTAAAGAAACGATTCCGTCTGCATTCAACAAAAATTCCTTTTCCTTTTTTTTATAAAATCTGTAGACTTTTCTAAAAAAAAAACTTGTTTGTTTCCATTGCCCGCAATCAACTTTTTCGTCAGCCCAAAAACCCCGCATATCAAACAAAAACTTTACCCCGTATTTCTTTTTTAGCCGCAAGCCCATTTCAGCAGCAATATAACTTCTGCAATGCGTCATATCAAATCGCTGCTCACGATACAACTTTCTTACTTTTCTGCGCATCACCCACCTGTCATAGACTTTGGAAAGCACGGGGGGGGTTTTGGTAAAGAAAAGCGGTTCCCAATTTATACCGGCCTTTTTTACAATCTCCTCAATAATTTTTCCTTCTTTAAGGTACCGTTCTTTTTTTTCGAAACTGAGTAATGTAAATTGGAACCCTCTTTCCGTTAATAAAGTGAGGTATGGCAATACCTGGCTCTGACCAAGCGGATCTGTCATGCCATCATAGGATATATAAAGAATTTTCTTCACAAATGTTTTTCTTTATACCACTTATGCAATAGGATTAATGCCCATACTTTGTTGAAAAGATAATTCTTGCCGGCAAAATATTCTTTTACGATATTATCAGCGATTTCGTAGTGAACCAAATTGCATTCCTCAATGGTTTGCTTACTTAAGTATTTCTCAGGTAAGTATCTTAATTCTTTTTTCAACCATATACTTAACGGTAGCGCAAAACCCCATTTAGGTCTTTCAAAAAAAGACTCGGGAACATAATCATACAACAGCTGCTTGAGTAAATACTTGCCTGTTTGCCCGTTTAATTTAAGTTTGGGAGAAAGATTAATTGCAAACTCTACCAACCTGTGATCGAGTAACGGCACACGTACTTCCAGCGAATATTGCATAGACGCCCTGTCAGTTTTTACCAGCAGCTCTTCGGGTAAATAATTTTTTAAGTCAAAAAAACTTTGTTTTTCAATAGCCGTTAGTTTGCGATTTTTACTTACTACTTCTTCTGTAATAGAAACTGCTGTTTGATTCTTTACAAGCGCATATACTTCTTCTTCCGAAAAAAAATACTGTTCCTGAGAAAAGATGTGACTTTTAATTCTTTCCGGGTTACTGTATTCAAAGAGCTTGCCTCCTCTTTGCATGCGGTTGTCGCCAAAACTATGCAGTGCCTTAGCAATGGGCTTTCTCAAACCTTTTAAAAAGGGGTTTTGAAGTCTTCGCGCCCAAAAATACGCTCCGTATCCCCAAAATAATTCGTCACCTCCGTCGCCCGAAAGTGCTACCGTTACATGCTTACGGGCCATCTGCGAAACGAGCATGGTAGGTATGGCCGAAGAGTCGGCATAAGGTTCGTCATATACGTTAAGTATATCATCAATTAACCCCAAAGCATCCTTTTCAGAAACAATAAACTCATGATGATCGGTCTTTAAATGGTTGGCAACATTTGATGCATACTGCGATTCATTGAATTTTGCTTCTTTAAATCCTATAGAAAAAGTTTTTACCGAGGTGGTTGAAACTGATTGTGCGATTGCAGTTACTAAACTTGAGTCAATTCCGCCGCTTAAAAAAACACCTAACGGAACATCGCTTATCATGCAATACTTAATGCTGCTTTGCAAAAGCTCCTGCAGCGATTTTTTAGCCGATTTCTCATCGGTTAAAACAGTCGGGTCTATTTCATTTTCCGGTTGCCAATAAGAAAAAATTTGAAGAGAGCCTTTGTAAAGTACCGCGTATTGTCCGGGTTGCAGCTTATAACAATTCTTATAAATAGTATCTTCTTTCGGGACATACCCCTGGTATAAAAAATTCGCAATGGCTTTATGCTCGATTTGTTTTGTAAAAGGCAGCAAAAAAATAGATTTTAATTCAGAAGCAAATGCGAAATTCCCGTCTTCGTACCAGTAATTTAACGGCTTAATACCGATTCGATCCCTTACCAGGTAAAGTTTTTCAGCATGTTTATCCCAAATAGCTATTGCAAACATTCCATTAAAGTCATTAATACTTTCAATGCCTGCCTTGGCAAATGCTTCTATAATTATTTCAGAATCGGAAGTAGTGCGGGGAACAATTTTATACTTTTCTGCAACTTCTTTAAAATTATATACTTCACCGTTATATACCATTACGTAACGGCCGTCGGCAGAATAAAATGGTTGATTAGCAGCTGCTGATAAATCAATAATACTTAGCCGCCTGTGACCCAGGCCCAAACCGACATTTTCATCATAAAAGTACCCTTTGGCATCGGGTCCGCGATGCTGAATCTCATCAGTCATCTTTTGCAAGTGCTCAAGATTAAATCTCCCGGAAAAAAAACCTGTTATTCCACACATATTATTGTTTAATACCTTTTACCGTGGCAGCGCTGAAATTGTTGCCAAAGCGAATAAAATCGGCGAAAGTAACTTTCATGCCGAATTCTTTAAACCAATTTTCTACAGTAGCGATCTTTTGCGGATGATCATGCTCCGGTGAAAACATATCAAACGTATCCAATATAACCCATTCCTTCAGTTCTTCTTTTGAAAGATCAGGCGGCAAGGTGCCTTTTATATCGCATACAGGAAGAAACCGGTTTACAAAACGACCCACACCCATTCTGTCAAAAAAGAAATAAAGTTTTATAAGTCTGTCGGCATTGTTCTCAATTTTTTTCAACAATTTTTCATGCGACATCTTTTTGGTAAAAGGTCTGAAGATATACTTAGAATGTATTTTTGTCCACCATCCTTTTACAGGATAAAAATCAACTGCCACTTCACCGCCGGGTTTCGCTTTATCAATCAACGCTTTTACCGACTTTTTAAAATCAGGAGTGTGCTGTAACACGCCAAAACAAAATACCTTATCAAAACTATTATCAGCAAAAGGCATTTCGTAAATACTGGCTTGGAAAAGCCTGAACCTTTCTCCGTGATGACCGTTGTTTTTAAAATTTGCCGATACGGCATCAGAGTAATCTACGCTGTATAGATTTGCTTTAGTATGATCAAGTACAATTTGAGAAAATCGACCCGCTCCGCTTCCAACTTCCAACACATTTTTATTACTTAAATCTTCCTTGTCCCAATTAGTTTCAGCAAAAAATCGCTCTTTACTTTGAGATGAATTTTTTGACTCCCTGTCAATTTGGGTCTTTTGAAATTTATTCCATTGAAAACCGAAACTATCTGTATAATTTGTTTCATTTACTATTCGCAATGCCCCCCTTACTACAGGGAAACAATTTCCTTCAGCATCAATATATTCCTCGCCCCTTTTTTCCATTGGCGAATTGTTAAACGGATTAACAGGTGTAATCATTCTGAGTTTATTTAGTTATTACTTTTATTGTTTTATGAATTTGCCGGTATAAGATGAGATTAACATTTCTGAGGGGCTGTCTCCCAAGTAAGGAGGAACTCCTTCAAGGTAAATGCTTCCGCTTTGTTTTTCTATGGTCCATATTCCTTCTTCGCCCGGCAACACATCAACATAAAAAGATTCATCAGCCCCGTTTTGTTTGTCAATTATCCTGCCTGAAGGCGACTTTAATTGCAAAGTAACGGTTTTTGTACACAAAAATTTCTTTACTCCCCGGGGAACAAGGAAGTAAAAAATATTATACCCCGCTACAGTTGTAGTTACCAATTTATCATAAGGTGTCAGCACCAAACTGTATTTTATACCCTGAGAAAAGTTTAGTATAAACATTTTTTGCTGATCACTTACACGCAACTTATAATAGCCGGGCGGTAAATTTATCAAGCCGAATTTTTCTGTTTTCGTTTTAATCGACTGGTTAAAGACCATGAGTGGTTTTTCCTCTTCGACAGAGTTAGCTTTAGATGCGGCGGAGTATACTTCAATTGTAACAGAACGGTCGACAGGGGGGTTGGCGGCAAAACCACTGCTTAACTCAATATAATTTTTATCTGATTTCTTGCTAAGGTAAAAAACGTATTCCGTTTTACCCCATAACGCATGCGGCGTTTTAGTATATGTACGCCCCGGCATTATCAGCAGGGGATCGATCGGTGAAAATGTATTAGAATGTGAAAACGAAGTAACGCCTTCTACTTTTTTTATATCCGCTATATCTTGTTTAAAATCCTTTTGTAATTCAGCATCCGTGTAAGTCATTTTATTATTTTTCCAAACTTGGTTCGGGTTATCGTAAATTCCCTTACCTGTAAATCCCGAATAATTTGCCAACGAAACCATTACAGGTAATGTAGCAAAAGAAGGATTTTCGAAATTTCTGTAAGCGAAAGATAAAGCCTTGTTTAAGTTTTCTTCTGAAGGTTTCTTTTTTAAATTCTTATACAAAACCAGGTAGTGCATATAGCGTTTTATTTCGTCAATTCTTTTTTTTATTATCGCCGAGCCGGACTTATTATATGCTTCATTAACAATATACAGCCAATCGGCCAGGTCATTTTCAGCGGGTACTCTATGAGGATAATACTCCCATGAGTTGTACAATTTCATCATCAACTCTGATACATCGCCGAAAGCTTTTTTGTAAAAATCTTTTTTCAGCGAGTCTATATTCAGGTTTGTATTCCACAATAGTTTCGATACAAAATACTGCCCCGGTCCCCTGCTAATCCAACCAATTGTCGACTCTCCCAAATAAGCTCTTGCTCCGCTTTTATAATACTGCACAATACTTTTTTTAATAAACTTGGTTTTTGCTGCCGATACCTGACCCGGCATATCATTATCCCATTCATAAACACTCAGGTATTCATAGATGCCGACTTTAGTTGCTTTTTTATTCCATAATTCCATTAATTCCTGCGTCGAATATTTTGTACGATTAAATCCATTTGTAATCATAACAAAAATATTAGGCTCTAATTTATATTTTGTTGGCAAAATGTGTTCGCTGTACGCCAGGTTGCCTACCCAAATCCCCGGGTATTTTTTTTGAAGCTCTTTGGCAACTTTATTGCTTAAATAGTATACTTGATCGGATGGTGTGCCAATCGCATTACAATCGGGGGTATTGCAAAACCCCGGTCCGTCAGACGGCTCCATGGAGATCATTAATACATTTTCTCCCATTCTTTTTTTAAACTCTATCCTGCTTATTGCATCATCTGCAATCAGCTTTACCAGGTTTTGATTTGCTACGTTAAATTTTGGGCCTGCAGGCAGCGTACCCTTTGAGAGACCGGGTTGGGCAAAATATTCAGGGTGTTGTTTGAACACTTCCTCGTTACGCTGCATTATATCGTCATATATGTGGCCTGCGTTTACTTGGAAGGCGCCTCCCATTCTGTTCGCCCCGGCCCAAAAATTAAATTCTTTTTCGATTTTTGCTGAATTGAAATATCCATGACCGTTTGCTATCCACCTGTACTCATAGTCAGGTTTGGTAAGTATACTTACAGGCTTATATAGCGATGTAAGTTTCGGAACATTTTGCCAATGTTCGCCCGGTAATAAATAAGAAAACCCGAGGTGCTCAAGGTAAATAAATACGGCTTCCTGTAAAGCAAGCTTGGAATTACCCAGAATTATTAAAGATTGATTATCTCCTTTTATATAGATGCCTTCAGGTCCGAAAGATTTCAATTTTACAGGAAAAGAAATTTTACCGGCTTCTGCAGAAGGTGTATGTAACAGCAGTATACCTGAATTAGTATATGATGATGCGTTATGAATTGATATCTTATCAATACCGGCTTTCTTAAGTTCTTCGGAAAGTGTTTTGATGGCAGTACTTATTGAATCATCCGCCTGAGAGCGGATGTAAATGGATACACCTGGCTGCCCTTTCATTTTTGTTGACATTAAAATAACTAATGCAACAAGGAAAAGATTCTTCAATTGACGTATTGTAAAATGTTTAAGAGGCTTTTGCAGAAATACCCGGCAATAAAACCTTAACCAGTGATATACTCGGGTGCTTAACCCTGTAAATCTCGGGTTTGAGATAGAGCCGGTGTAAAGTATTCATATAATTCTCCTTATCCGCTATCCGCTTAGCCCTGTCAAAATTTGATTGAGCAAATTCATCAAGATTTATTTGGCCGTTTAACAGCGCATTAATTTTTTGCACCAAGTCATCCCCGTTATTCAGCGAGTAGTAAATTGCTTTATTATTTGTAACCTCTCTTAATACGGGTATATCCGACAATATTGCAGGCATGCCGCTTGCCATTGCTTCCAACAGCGAAATGGGCTGGCCTTCAAATACAGAACTCATGATAAAGGCATCATATTGACGCAGTACATTATGTATATCTTCACGCACACCGCACAACTTGATATTTAATTTGTTTTTTTCGATTTCCTGCTGCAATTCATCATGCAAAGGCCCGGCGCCATAAATATCCAACTGTACGTTAGCCGGCAACTTCTTAAAAACTTCAATCAGGTAAGGATAATTTTTAGGCGCCCGTAAATTACCTACGGCTACAAGTCTCAGTTTGCCGTTCAAATTCATCTTTTTATAATCATTTGTATAATATACATTCTCGACATAGTTGTATAAAATAGAGTATGGCCCTTTTATACCTATACACTCATTATAATCCTTAAAAACTTCTTCGCAGATTGCTATTACATGATGGCGCTTTTTGTAAGTAAGTTTTTCGAGCCATTTGGTAAATTTGTTTTGCGAAAAATAATTTTTACTTGAGAGACTGTGAATGGTTGTAAATAATTTTATATTTTTATTGCATGCCAGTCTTGCTATAAGCGTAGCAAGAAATAAATGAGAATGTACTATTTTGATATCATTCGCTTCAATATATTTTTTCAAATCATTTACGCAAGAAAAAATATCCAGCTTGGACTTGTAATTTAATTTGTAAACTTTTGCGGATGCAGGCAAATTTTTTATAAGTGTATCGGGCGTACGAAGATAAACTATATGATGGTTGAACTCAGGTAAGCCATTTACCGCCCCTACCAGAACTTTCTCGGCCCCACCCAGACTCAAGGAGTCTATGATGTGCAACACATTAACTTTTGACATGGATATTGGTTTTTCGTCAAATAAAAAGGATATTGAAACAATCAGCCACAATAACTAACCATGTAAAAGTATATATGCTACATCACGAACTTTAGTTTTATATTTAAAATTTTAGTTTGAAGTTAAAATTAGAGTACAAGTGCTATAGGGTTTTTACGAATAATGCTTAGTTTCCCTCTTATAATGAATTAATATACAGCTCATGTATGCTTTTGATATAAGTTTCTTTCTTTGCAGCATCATTGGCCCTTTTTAAAGAAGCGGAGCTCATTTTTTTAAGGTCTATTTCGTTCTTGAGAGCAGACTCAATTTTATCGGCAAAATCGTCTGTATTATTCAAATTAAAGTAAACAGCGCTTTCTAAAGCAGCCTCCCTCAAAACAGGTATATCCGATAAAAAACACGGGAGCCCGCATGCCATTGCTTCCATTAATCCCAGAGAAAAACCTTCATATAAAGAGCTCATCACAAAAGCATCGTAACCCGGAAGTATTTCATGCAGGTTAGCTTTTTGCCCGCATAGTTGTATGTTTAAGTTATATTTGTCAATAATTTGTTGAAATTCTGTTCTCAAATCACCTTCACCGTATATATCTAGGCTTACGGCAGGCGGCATTTTTTTAAACGCCTCGATCAAAAAAGGATAATTTTTTTGCCACCTTAAATTGCCAACCGCTACAAGTTTTAATTTGTCAACAGAGAATTGTGTTTTAGCATGAGGTACAAAAAATTTATCATCTATAATATTATATACAACCGACGAAGGGCCTTTTAAACCGACCCATTTATCAAAATCTGCCAATACTTCCTCTGAGACCCCTATAATATGATGATACTTTTTATACGTCAATTTATCCAAATAAAGGGTCATCTTATTTACCTCATAACTTGCCTTGCTGTTAATAGCCTGCAATGTATTAAACACTTTCGCATTTTTTTTGGCAGCCAATCGTGCTACTATGTGCGACCAATACAGTTGTGAGTGAATTATATCAATTTCATTCTCTTTGATATACTTACGCACCTTTTTTGTTATTCGGAGAACATCTTTATAGCTTTTGAAATCCAGCTTGGTTACTTTGCAGGCGGATGCAGGAATGTCTTTTAATAATGTATCATCGTGGTTACTAAGAAGTATAAGGTGGTTATCAAACATAGGTAGAGCGGGTATCACTGCAGCCAGCAACTTCTCTGCGCCGCCCACTGCCATAGAATCAATAATATGAAGGATTTTTTTCATTATTAACTATTGATAACCGATTTTTCTGAAAAAAATATTTTTGTAAGATCATATTCCCTGTGTACAAAATATACTGCCATTGCCGCCATTAAAAAATAAACAATCATGGAGGTATAGGTGGCTCCAATTGCCCCAAAGTATTTTACACTAAAATAATTAAGTACTAAGCTTACTGTCATGCCTGCAATTGACAGAGCCATAATTAATTTATTCTTTTTTAGATTCAATAAATAAACTAACGAAACATTGTATAAGGACCAAAGAAACATTCCAATGCTGAGGTTTATTGCGTAAATTTTTCCGGGTTGAAAATTACTCCCTACAAAATGTTTAAAAATAAACGGTACAGCCAGTATAACTGCAATTGTTACTGCCGCGGATATACCTATAAAAGCCAAAGTAGCTTTGCGGACTATTCGATAGTTTATAACTGTTTGGGAAAGTTGTTTGTAAAAAAAAGGATAGAAGGTATTATTTAAGGTCAAAATAATAAGATTCACGACCAACGCTATTTGTGCACCGGCACCGTAATAACCAACATCGCCTGTATCTTTAAAGAAATCAATAAAAAATCTGTCGGAATAGTATAAAACAAAAATAGACAGTCTTTCGGGAATAAAGGGAAGCCCTGAGCGAAATATTTGTTTTACTTCACTTTTATCAAATTCGCCTTTAAACAGCATCCATTTTTTTATTAAAAAAAGGGCAAATACTCCGGATAAAATTAATGTAACAAGTGCACTTGCCAATCTGCCTTGCCAAGCCAGGCCCAAGCCCATTATAAAAAAAAGGGTAAGCCCGATTTCTACTAAATTTTTTGATATGCTGAACCCCGCGAAAAGAAAATGCTTGCTTTTATTACGTGTAATATTCAGTATCACATCATTGAGTATTATTAAAAAACAGCTTAAGGGAATAGTAACTGCAAAAAAGAAATTTACTTTTAAAAGCCGCTGAATAAAGTAATAGAAAATAACAAACAAAAAGGTAAGCAGCGCCCAACTGATGGCAGGAATTACCCATGCATTGGTAAAATGAGTCCTGAAACGTTCAGCAGTCATTTTAAAATAATCGACACTCAGGGTAAATTGAATACCAATTGCTATAAAAGGGACAAGAAAAATACAAAAAGCATTATATAAATTTATAATACCGTAATCCCTTTCAGTAAGATGATGCGTAAGAAAAGAGAAAGTTGCGAAAGATAGTGCAGCGTTTAAAAAAGTAGAAACTGCATAAACTGAAAATGATTTTAGTAGCTTCAAGGTGTTTTTATTCTGTTATTTCTTCCTTCTGTAAGCCGGGTCGAATTATGCATTCGCAATCTGGTCTTTAAAGTAATCTAATGTGATTTTAAGTCCTTCCGCACGGCCTATTAAAGGCTCCCACTTTATTACCTCCCGGGCGCGGCTTATATCCGGCTTGCGTTGCTTAGGATCATCTACGGGTAGGGATTTATAAATTACTTTTTGTTTGGCGCCGGTAAGCTTAAGTATCTCATCTGCAAACTGATTAATGGTGATTTCATCAGGATTACCGAGATTAACCGGTTGGTGATACGCTGTGGTTGTTAGTAACCTGAAAATGCCTTCTACCAAATCGCTCACATAACAAAACGAACGTGTTTGACTGCCATCGCCAAAAGCGGTTAAATCCTGTCCTTTTAATGCCTGGTCAATAAAGGTTGGCAATACTCTTCCGTCATCTAATCTCATTCGCGGTCCGTATGTATTAAAAATGCGTATAATAGCGGTATCTACGTTGTGAAAAGTATGGTAGGCCATCGTAATCGCTTCCAAAAATCTTTTGGCCTCATCATACACTCCGCGGGGGCCAATCGGGTTTACATTCCCCCAATAAGATTCCCGTTGCGGATGCTCCAGCGGATCACCGTATATTTCTGAAGTTGATGCAACCAATACCCTTGCATTATGTGCTTTTGCCACACCCATTACATTTAACGTACCTACTGATCCCACTTTCATAGTCTGAATAGGCATCTTTAAATAATCAATCGGGCTTGCCGGGGAAGCAAAGTGAAGTATATAATCCAGCCTGTGTGAAATATGTATGTACTTCGTTATATCATGGTGATGAAACTCAAACTCTTTTAGCTGAAAAAGATGCGAGATATTCTGCAAAGAACCTGTAAGCAGGTTGTCCATTGCTATTACATAATACCCCTCTTTAATCATACGATCGCATAAATGCGAACCGATAAAACCTGCTGCCCCCGTAATAAGTACTTTTTTCATTTTTTTTATTTAATTGCCTGCGTTCAGTTCTTTATTTATTTCTTCCCACTGCATGATAATTGAAACCTTTAGCGACAATCTCAGAAGGTTCAAATAAATTTCGCCCGTCAAAAATTACAGGCGACTTCAATAACCTTTTTATCTTTTCAAAATCCGGTGTTCTGAAAACATTCCACTCCGTTACTATAACCAATGCATCAGCTTCGCTAAGGCAATCGTACATACTATCTGCAAAATGAACATTCGGATTGTTTAAGAATTCCTGTTTCGTGTTTGCCATGGCTTCCGGATCATATGCCTTTACTACTGCACCCGCTTTGGTCAACTCACTTATCACATAAAGTGCCGGCGCCTCTCTTATATCATCTGTGTTGGGTTTAAATGCCAGGCCCCAAAGCGCAATTTTTCTTCCCGCAAGGTTATTATTAAAATGCTTTTTTATTTTCTCTATGAATAAGTCACGTTGAAGGCTGTTTACATTGATAACAGAGTTCAGGATTTTAAAATCATAATCCCATTGACTGGCCATAAAAGCAAGTGCCTGTACATCTTTTGGAAAACAACTTCCTCCATAGCCGACACCCGGAAACAAAAATCGCTTACCGATACGGTTATCACTACCGATACCTTTTCGTACCATTTCCACATCAGCCCCCGCTTTTTCGCAGAGATTGGCAATCTCATTCATATAAGATATCCGCATGGCCAAGTAACTGTTTGCCGCGTACTTGGTCATTTCGGCGCTTCGTTCATCCATAAATATTATGGGGTTACCCTGCCTCACAAAAGGCGCATAAAGATCTGCCATTATTTTACGGGCCTTCTCTGAAGAGGCGCCTATAACAATTCTGTCAGGCTTCATAAAATCATCTACCGCCGCGCCTTCTCTTAAAAATTCAGGGTTACTCACAACATCAAAATCTACTTTGGAATTTTTTGATATGCGCTCCCTCACTTTATCGGCAGTACCAACGGGTACGGTACTTTTATCAACAATTACTTTGTAAGATGTAATTAAGTTTCCCAATTCATCGGCTACGCCCAGAATATACTTTAAATCCGCAGAGCCGTCTTCGCCGGGCGGCGTGGGTAATGCAAGAAAAATAATATCCGTTTTTTCTACAGCATCTTTAAGTGAGGTACTGAACACAAGTCTTCCTTCTTTTATATTCCTGTGAAAAAAAACTTCAAGCCCCGGTTCAAAAATTGTTATCTGTCCGGCGGCCAGTTTCTTAACTTTTGATTCGTCAATATCAACACAAATTACATTATGCCCGTTTTCAGCAAGGCAGGTACCTGTTACCAATCCTACATAACCTGTTCCAATGACAGATATATTCATGAGTTAAAATATTTAGGAAAATTATGTGTAAAACAAAGATTATATGGATACGATTTTTTTAAGATACACACCGTATCCGCTTTTTGCCAGCTGTTGAGCAAGCTCCAGTAATTGAGCGCTGTTTATAAACTTATTATGATATGCAATTTCTTCTATACAGCCAATTTTAGTTCCTTGTCTTTTTTCTATTACTCTTACAAATTCACCGGCATCACTCAGCGATTCAAAAGTACCTGTATCCAACCAGGCTGTACCCCGATCAAGTACAGCAACCTTTAACTTGCCGTTTTCGAGATAAACTTTATTTACATCAGTTATCTCATACTCGCCCCTGGCAGAAGGTTTTAACTCTTTAGCAATCCTTACCACTTCATTATCGTAAAAGTATAAACCCGGTACCGCAAAATTTGATTTTGGCTTAGCCGGTTTTTCTTCAATAGAAACAGCATTCATAGCTGAGTCAAATTCGACCACGCCGTATCGCTCGGGGTCGCTTACCCGGTAGGCGAACACATATCCTCCCTCTACATCAGACAACGTTCTGAGCTGAGTTCCCAAACCGGTTCCATAAAAAATATTATCGCCCAACACGAGGGCCACTTTATCGTTACCGATAAAAGGCGCACCGATTACAAAAGCTTGCGCCAAACCGTTAGGTACTTCCTGTACCGCGTATTCAAAACGGCAACCTACATGACTTCCGTCACCTAATAATCTTTTGAAAGAGGCATTATCCTCAGGTGTTGTAATGATCAGTATCTCCCTTATACCCGCCATCATCAACGTTGAAAGGGGGTAATAAATCATCGGCTTGTCATATACAGGCATCAGCTGTTTCGAGATAGCTTTTGTTATCGGATACAAGCGGGTGCCCGATCCGCCTGCAAGTATAATTCCTTTCATAGTTTAGTTTATGGTTTATGGTATTGTGCTTCGTAATAATTTTGATAGTCGCCGGAAGTTACGTGATCAAGCCATTCTTTGTTTTCAAAATACCAATCAATAGTTAACTTAAGACCTTCTTCAAATGTAACACTCGGTTTCCAGCTTAATTCTTTATTAATCTTAGATGCATCAATGGCATAGCGTCTGTCATGACCCGGCCTGTCTTTTACGTAGGTTATTAATTGTTCGCTGCTGCCGGGTTTATTACCCAGCTTTTCATCCATCAGTTTGCAAAGTAATTTCACCAAATCGATATTGCGCCATTCATTAAAACCGCCGATATTATATGTTTCATTCTGTTTTCCTTTATGAAAAACAATGTCAATTGCAGTCGCATGATCTTTTACAAATAACCAATCCCTGGTGTATAAACCATCGCCGTACACCGGCAAGGGTTTCTTATTTATAATATTATTGATAAAAAGAGGAATCAGTTTTTCCGGGAAATGGTTGGGTCCGTAGTTGTTGGAACAATTAGTTATCACTACCGGCAAATCATACGTATCGGCGTATGCTCTTACAAAATGATCGGATGATGCTTTTGACGCACTGTAAGGTGAATGCGGGTCATAGGGTGTAGTTTCTGTAAAAAAACCTTCGCTTCCTAATGCGCCATATACTTCGTCGGTAGATACATGATAAAATCTTTTTCCTTCAAAATTCCCGGCCCATTGTTTTTTGGCAGCATTTAATAAATTGACAGTTCCTATAACATTAGTATAAACAAAATCCAAAGGCGAATGAATAGAACGATCTACATGACTTTCTGCAGCGAGGTGAATGACCCCGTCGGGGTTGTGTTCAGTAAAAGATTTTTCCAATTCATCAGGATTTAAAATATTTACTTTTTCAAAATGATAGTTTGGACTGTTTTCAATATCCCGTAAATTTTCCAGGTTGCCGGCATAGGTAAGCGCATCCAGGTTAATGATTTTATAATCCGGGTATTTTTTTACAAACAGTCTGACTACATGTGAGCCGATAAAACCTGCTCCGCCGGTAATGATTATACTTTGTTTCATTGCTGTATATTAAACTAAAAAAACATCAAATAATCCGGTCTTCTCCGTAAACTCTTTACGACTTAGCTCTTTGGAGTCAAATAAAATTTTATATCTTGCATCATTCAACAGGTTCCAGATATCCTCTGCAGAGTCTCCGAAATTTTTAATCCCTTCAGGATGAATGGAAAGTATTATTTTTGGTTTATGTTTTTTAATCGTGCCGATAGAGCCTTTCAATAATTGAAATTCGGCGCCTTCTACATCGATCTTAATAAAATCTATATTATTGATTTTTTCTTCAGCAACAAAATGATCAACAGTATTTACTTCTACTTCAATTGCTTCCTCTTTTCTGTCCGTTCTGTGATTATTGACCAAACTGTTTGAATTATCAGCCGAATTGTCCGATATATAAAAATTTAGTTTTCCCTTTTTTTCAGCCAATGCCACAGGTATTGCATTGACATTTTTTACGTTATTCAGTTTTATTGTCTCCTGCAAAATTTTAAACGTAGAAGGTGTTGGTTCAAAAGCATATACAGCGCCTTCCCGGCCGACTTTCTTACTAAAAATTACAACCATTAAGCCAATATGAGCACCGATATCTAAAACAGTCATTCCTTTCTTAACCTCATTATTAATAAAACAAAAGTTTTCTTTTTCATAGCCCTCGGGAAAATATTTATAAAAACGTGCCGGCATCCTGAGGTCGTTGCCTTCAAATGTTCTTTTAATACCTCTGCCAAGGGTAATTATGTTGAGCAATTTATAAATACCTTCTTTAATCATAAAGATGACCGGTTAGATAAATACCAATTAAATGTTTTTTCCAAACCTTGGTGCACTGAAATCGCCGGTTGATAGTCCAGCAATTTTTTTGCTTTTGAAATATCGGCAAGACTATGTTTTACATCGCCTTTCCTGTCCGTACCATAGATCGGCTGCAGTGAGCTGCCGGCAAAGCCTTTCAGTTGATTAAACAACTCGTTCAGTGAAGTTTGATGGCCGCAGGCGATATTATAAACTTGGTTAACAGCTTCGGCATTTTCTGTAAACATGGCTAATATATTTGCCCTTACTGCATTGGCAACATACGTAAAATCGCGGCTGTGATTGCCGTCTCCGTTAATAGTAGGGGGTTTATTATCTATAACAGCTTGTGCAAAGAGGGGAATAACCGCTGCGTAGGGCCCCTGCGGGTTTTGTTTTGGTCCGAATATATTAAAATAGCGTAAACCGATTATTTGCATACCGTACAGATTGGCATACACTTTCGCATACAGTTCATTTACATATTTAGTAACTGCGTAAGGCGACAAAGGATTGCCGATTACATCTTCTACTTTTGGCAGGCCGGGATGGTCTCCATAAGTAGATGAGCTGGCAGCGTAGACAATTCGTTTTACTTTTTTTTCTTTTGCCGCGGTAAAGATGTTTAAAGTGCCTGTGATATTTACATCATTACTTGTAAGCGGATCGTTAATAGAGCGCGGCACTGAACCCAAGGCCGCCTGGTGAGAAATAAAATCGATTCCTTCACAGGCCTTAAGACAGGTTTCATAATCCCTGATATCGCCTTGTAAAAAACTAAACTGCGGGTTATCTTTAAATTCATCAATATTACCGAGTGAGCCGGTAGCCAAGTTATCTAACACCCGTACTAATGTCACTCTCGGATCGTTTAGTAATTCTTCTACTAAATTAGAACCGATAAAACCGGCTCCGCCCGTAACAAGAATCTGCATTTACTTATTTTTTCTGTTGAAAGGATTTATTCTCCAATTATATACATCCAGCAAACCCGTAATCCTTGCCCACATAGAAACCGGAGGTTTTACTTCTTCCTCATAGTAACCCTGACCATATCCATACCCTTTGCCGTAACCATAACGTCCATATCCGTAATAACCGTAGCCCGGTTTCATTTTTACATCGTTAATGATAATCGATATTTTCGGAAGTTTGTTTTGCTGATAAAATTCATCAATAAGTATAACCTGTTTCTTAAAAGTATACCCCTGGCGCACAATATACAAAGTACAATCAGCATACTTACTCAGTGTCATGGCATCACTTACCATACCTACCGGCGCGGTATCAACTATAATAACATCAAAATTACTTTTTAAGTAATCAAACATTTCATCCACCCTTGACTCAAGAAGCAGTTCGGAAGGATTGGGCGGTACAGGTCCGCAAGCAAGCACAAACAAATTATCATGTCCCGGTACCGGTATCGGCAAATCTTCCATTTTTGCTTTACCAACAAGGAAATTACTTATACCCGGTTTTTTGGGCATATTAAGGCCCGATAAAATTTTCGGCTTTCTTATATCAAATTCAAGTATGATTGTCTTTTTGCGAGCAACAGCCATGACTCCTGCTAGGTTAGTACTTATAAAAGATTTACCCTCGCCGCTAAATGATGAAGTAACCAAGATGACCTGCTTGTCAGCTTTATTGAGAACATATTGTAAATTAGATCGAATGATTCTGAATTGTTCAGCCACCATGCTCCTGTTGGTTTTACTTACCACAAGCGATATCTCGGAATAAGAATGACCAACTTCCCCGAGTATAGCTGCATTCGTAAGTTTCTCGATATCAAACCTTGTAGAGATTTTATCATTAATCACTTCCAGTATAAAAATGAACAAAGCAGGCAAGCCCAAACCGATCAACAATGCGAGTAATTGAACGGCCCGCCTGTTGGGTTTTATAGGAACAGTGACAGGCATAGCTTTATCAATAATGCGTGAATTAGGAATAGTAGAAGCTTTTGAGATAGAGGTTTCAATTCTTTTTTGTAAAAGCATTTCCTCAATTGCTTTTTTGCTTCCAAGTTGTCGCTCTAAAGCCAAAAGTTCTTTTGTTTTGCCCGGAAGCTGATTTAACTGACTTTCTGCAGAGCTGCCTTTACGCCTGAGGTCATCAATACTCATTTTAAAAGTAGTCTTAATATTTTTGAGCGTTTCCAGCAACTTTATTCGTATTTCGTCAATTTGCGATTCGGTTTCTTTGACGAGCGGATTTTCACGAGGTATATTCGATTCCAACAAATCCTTGCGTTTCAGCTGGGTAAGATTAAAACTTTCTATCAGGGCGGCAAGTGTGGCATCTTCAATTCCCAAAGATGAAGGTACCTGTAAATACTTTGTATTTTTATCTCTTAAATAATTATCAAGCATGTCAATAATGCCTACATAGCCGGTTTGCTTGACTATTTCTTTGTCAGCTTCATTTAGATTTTCAAAATAATTACCGGTTTGAATTTCCCGATCAATAATTTTATTCTTTAGCCTGTAATCTACTATTGCATTTTCTAAGCTGTCGCGTTCGCCGGTTACAAATTTTATGCTCGCGTCAATAAAATTGATTGTTTGCTCTGCACTTATCTTTTTCTCATCTTTACTTTCATTTTGATATTCAATCATTAATTGATTAATGATGTCGGCTCCCATTTGAGGGTTTGGAGTTTCGAGGTTAATTGTCAGTATGTTTGTACCGATACTTTTTTCCCTTACTTCTATTGTGCTTGAATAAGCACTTGCTACAGCATGTGTAGGTGTCCAAACTATATTATATTCTTTACCAATCGGAATGTTTTTGTTTCGCTCCAGGCTGAATACACCGTTTCCGTTTTTAAAAAGTGTGCCAAACTGATAATTTGCAGGCTCCCCGTTAATTCGAAAATTCTTTCCACTCATTAATAAAATTGACGCCAATCGAAAAGCCTCTGCCTGAGTCAGCAATTGAGTAGGCTCTTAATAAAAACGGGCCATACTTATAAATATTGGGGGACTTGAATTTACCTACTGCAAAATAACTTGTGTTAAGATTTAAAGCGTTCACTACCCTTGTCATTAAAGGCCGGGATTTCAATATTTCTATTTCGCTTTGTACATTGCTCTTTTCTCCGCCCTCCAGTAAATCTTTAAATTTATCTGCAGATCTGTCAGATGATTCATTCTTTATCATCAAAGAAGAGCCTACTTTATATATTTTAGTAGTATAATGTAAATACACATACGCCCCGAATAAAGCCAGAGAAGTAAATAACATGAATACAGGCAAAAATCTTACGTATTTAAATACCAAATCCTTTACGGTAAGATTACCGAGTTCACTCCTGTTGCTGTTTTGCTGGTCTTGCATTAAATTATTAATGGGTTAAATGGATATAGATATAGATATATTAAAACCATTCTATTTAAAAGAATTATATATAAGCGCAACGCCTGTAATAAGGCCAAATATAAACCCTACTTTTTGTATGGTGCTTTGTTGCTCGGTTTGCTTTATCCTCTTGATTGATGTCTCTACCAATACTACATCATTCTGCTGTAAATTATAATACGGCGATTCAAAAAGCTTTTTCTCCGTAAGATCAATCGTTCCCGTTTCTCTTTTGCCATTCGCCTCACGAATTACCTTAACAGTTGTCTTTTTCCCGTCAATAGTAATACCGCCGGCCAAACCGATCGCTTCCAGTATGGTTACTCTTTCATTAGGGATATTAAAAACACCTCCATTTCCTACCTCTCCCATTACAGTCACCTTATAGTTTAAAAAACGAATTACAACTGACGGATCCTGCAACGGGCCCGTCAATTTTGTTTTGATAATGGCTGCCAATTGCAGTTTCGTTAAGCCTTCGGCATGTATAACGCCTACTCTGGGATATTCAATATTACCGTCCCCATCTACAAAAAAACCATTTGTCGCAGGGTCGGTGGTTGCAGGTAAGTTATACAATGCATCCGAAACATCCGGTTTCGTACTGGCACTGTACACCCTTATGGACAGCAAATCATTTTTTTGTATAATCGGTTCCGCCATATTCAATTGCTTATTAATATTGCTGTCATTTACCGCCTGCAGGTAATTATAATTCTCCATAACTTTTTTTTGCGTACGACAGGAGTAAAACGTCAAACAAAAGAAACTGAGCAGGAAGATTGAAAATAATTTCATTTAAAACAATTTGTTTAAAAGGAGGCGCTTATTGGCCGCAAAAATACGGTTTGATTCATTTTGAATTGACCGAAATTAATTTAGTTCTGTTAATATATGCCATTAATATATACCCAAGGCTGTCAATGGCAACCTTCACCATCTTACCCCGAATATCTACCACTTTGCCCTCCCGATCCATCAACGGACCTGTTGTAATCTTTACCCGCTGACTTGGCGATAGTTGTATTGGGCTTATTTGAACGTCTTCGTAGTCGTTTAAAAAATTTTTTATGGCAATTATCTCCTTTTCTTTTATTACAGCCGGTTTTCCCAACCAGTACACGAAGTTCATTACGCCATTTGTCATTCGAATACTGTTTCGCTCAGATTCTTCTATGTTTACAAAAACATAGGATTTAAAAAGTGGCTCCTCCACCAGCTTAATCCTGTCGCTCCATTTGCGCCTTACCTTATTTAAGGGGCAATAGCTGTCAAAGCCTTTTTCAGTTAAAAGACTGTTTACTTTTTTTTCCCAACGCGGCTTTGTGTACACCGCATACCATTTTTTTCCTGCTGCCATTATTATACCCGGTTGCAAAGCTTCGCCATCTCAGTCACAAAAAAATGTTCCAAGTGTTTGATTATGAATAATTTGATTTTGTCCGGTAGCATCTAAGACAGCAACCGACCTTTTTCGGTTGCAAATATAGAAGTAAAAGGTATTGATTGTGGGACTGAGAGCAGAATAAAATATACAGATTTTGAATGGTTTAACCCTTCGAAATGGAGTTTTCCTTTTTTAGAGCCTTATTATCAAGCAATAAATACCGAACTCCGGTATTATTACAAACGGCTAATCCCTCATTATTAAATTTAAGTGTACAACCCGCCTCACTTACCCAACCAACCTGTACGGCCGGGTTTCCCGTCATTAAAGCAAAGGGTAAAACATTTTTTGTAAGCACCGCTCCTGCTCCAATCATCGCATAACTTCCTATTTCTATTCCGCAAATAATAGTGGCATTGGCTCCTATAGTAGCCCCTTTTCTTACTATGGTTTTTTTAAACTCATTTTTTCGCTCAATAAAACTCCTGGGATTTATTACATTGGTAAATACCATGGAAGGCCCCAAGAAAACATCTTCCTCTATTTCTACACCATTATATACAGATACATTGTTCTGAATTTTTACACCGTCCCCTATTACTACATTATTATCAATAAATACATTTTGCCCCAAAATACAGTTGCTGCCTACTACACACTCAGGCATCAGGTGGCAAAAATGCCACACCTTGGTACCTGCGCCAATTGCAGCACCATCCTCTGCAATGGCAGTGGGGTGTATAAAAAATAATTTATCGGCCATACTGCAAAAATGGTTTTTTATTACCGAATAAGCGAATACATTTTATTACATTTAAATACTAAACTGATTGCTTTGAACCAACGATTCTATTCTCTTGATGTTTTTCGCGGGGCCACCGTTTGTCTCATGATACTGGTGAACAACCCCGGTTCCTGGTCCAGTACATTTGGCCCGCTCAAACATGCCCCCTGGCACGGCTGCACTCCTACCGATTTGGTTTTTCCCTTTTTTCTTTTTGCCGTTGGCAATGCCATGTCCTTTGTAATGCCTAAGTTGGAAGCTGCGGGTGACGGAATTTTTTGGCGAAAAGTTTTAAAAAGAACCGCTTTGATTTTTTTAATCGGCCTGTTTCTTAACTGGAACCCTTTTGTTATGTGGCAAAATAATGAATTGGTTTTTAAAAGCTGGACATGGACAGATGACAAGGGAAATACACAAGGCATCAGGATATTAGGCGTACTGCAACGAATTGCACTCTGCTATTTTTTTGCTTCGGTATTGGTTTACTACCTAAAAGCTCGAAAAGCTTTTTATGCAGGCCTTCTGCTGCTGCTGCTGTATTGGATATTATGCATTGTTTTCAACCCCGCCGACCCTTTTAGTTTTGCAGGTTGGTTTGGAACCGACATTGATAAAGCCGTATTACATATTGCTCACATGTATAAAGGTGAAGGTGTACCCTTTGACCCCGAAGGGCTAATGAGTACAATACCAGCCATCGTACAGGTTATTTTTGGCTATATCATCGGAGATTATATTCAGAAAAAAGGGAAGACCTATGAAATGCTCAGCAATCTTTTTGTAGCGGGTGCTGTATTGGTATTTACCGGTTTTTGTTGGGACATGGTTTTCCCGATTAATAAAAAAATATGGACAAGCTCTTATACTATTTACACTACCGGGCTTGCCCTTATGACCATCGCCACACTTATTTATTTAATTGAATTCAGAAGTATAAAAGGATGGTGGAGTAAATTTTTTGATGTGTTTGGTAAGAACCCGCTTTTCATTTTTGTGCTTAGCGGTTTTTTACCGAGGGTGCTTGGCCTCATCAGAATTCATTATACCGACGATAAAGGAAAAGTTCTTACGACTGATCCCTGGAAATGGATATATGACAGGGTATTAATACATATACCCGGGCGACATGAAATCGGTTCGTTACTTTATGCTTTGGTAGTAATCATATTTATGTGGGCCATTTGTTATTGGCTTGATAAAAAGAAAATTTATATAAAAGTGTAGCATTTTTTTATTAAAGTTGTTGAATCCAAATTTACAAAATGAAATTATCTGTCAAGAAAACCTGAAACATGTAACCCGAAACATGTAACCGTTAAGCAGCATATTTTCTCTTTCGTATTTGCTGATAAACAAACCCGGCCAAAATTACCAGTAATACAGGCAAAGCGATATTTATAAATTGCCAGGTACTTTTTTCTTCTTCTACTTTTACGGGATCCAATAAGCGAAGTGTAAAATCTTTGGCTCTTGTTTCTAAAATACCCGACGGATTTACCAAATACTCCAATGTATTGGTAAAAAAATCTTTATTGGCAAAAGTATATTTGGTATACACATTATTACCCATGGGCAGCGGCCCCGATTGGCTGCTGAATTGATTGGTAGCTATATCTCCGTCCGCTACTACCACCATCTTACCTTCTATTTCACTTTTTCGTATAAATGGTAAGCCATAACTTTTAAAAGAATCAATAACAGCCTGCGATACCCGGTTGGCGTACAACGAAGAAAATTTGCCCTCTAATAAAACTGCTACGGGAGCCTCTTTTGTCGTGAAAGATTTTACATCGGGTGCTATTTCCATAAACTCGAAGTTGACAATAGCAGGAGCTGTTTTTATTCTTGCATTCGCCGATGAGTGAAGTAGAATAGTTTTTTTAATGCCTTCCGCTTTTACCGTGTCAATAGTATTAGGAAACAACGTACGTACGCCGTCTAAGTTTTTACTGATGGGATGGTTGGTGCCGTTCAGCACAGGAAAGAAAGGCCAATCTACTAAGCGCCGCTGTTGGTTTTCCGTATTGCTGCTCATCTGCGGCAACTTATCGCACTGCATATCCTGCAAAAGGTTTTGATTAAGGCGCACACCGAATCTAAATAAAAGGTCTTCCAAGTTCAGTGCACGGTCAAAAGCCGTAAAGCCCTTGGGGTTATTGATAAGGCTGTCAAACTCGGCGTACATATTATCAATCATCCAGAAAATTTTACCCCCGTTCAATACATATTGTTCAATTTTTATTTTATCCTCATCGGTAAAAGCTTTGGTAGGTTTTAATATTACCAGCGCATTTATTTCATCGGGGATGTACGGCATGGTTTTCAGGTTGATCGTATCGGCGCTGTATTCTTTACGCAGCGTCAAAAACGCATCATTTATATTATAGCCGAATGCTTCGCCGTGGCCCAGCGCATACGCTACTATCGGTTTTTCTTTTGCAGTAGCTTTTTGTATGCCGCTCGCAAATTTATATTCAAGCGTCGCTTCTATATCATTATACAAAGCCGCTCTTTCTTCCTTTTCCGTTCCGTATCCTTTTACACCCTGTAATAAATTTATACCGGTCGTATTACCGTTATACTTCACTATGGCTCCGTGTATTACTTTGCTTATCTCTAATTTATCGCCGGCTTTTTCAGGTGCATCTATTACAGAGGGGTACAGACCGTAAACGCCATACAATGAATCTTCGAGGTCTTGCTGTGCCGAATCGGAAAGCCCGGCATAAGGATTGACAAAGCGATAGCTTAGTTTACCTCTACCGTAATCTTTACAATCATTTAAAAACTCATTCAGAGTATTTTTTAATCGTCTTACTTCAGCCGGCAATCCGTTGCCTTCTACAAAAACATCTATCGCTACGTTTCCCGCTAAGTTTTTTAATAAACTCTTTGTCGGACGACTGAGCGTATATCTTTTTTCTTTGGTCAAATCGAATCGCGAATGAAAAACAGATGCAAAAAAATTGACGGCGAATAAAACCAGCAGTACGACGGGAAGCCACATTTTAGAAGCCTGTATTTTTTCAATATTTTTTTTCATTCGTTTTAAATTGCTTTTCCCGTGTTATCGTTTTAGCAGGTTGCGATTGGTAATTATTAGCAGTAAAGCTATTACACTTAAGAAATAAACAATATCTCTTGTATCTATTACACCGCGGCTGATACTGCGATAGTGAAAATCAATGCCCAGCATTTCAGTATAATAACCCGCGCCTGTTTTTAATGCGGGCAAATTACTGACGGCGCTGAAGCCGTAATACAAAACCGCACAGGCAATAAGACTTACAATAAACGCCACTACCGCATTGCTTGTAAAACTTCCTGCACAAATACCGATGGCTGTAAAAACAGCGGCCAAAAAAAACAAACCGATATAGGAACCGATTGCCGCACCGGTATCAATACCTTCATTGGATGACAACTGCTGTATAGAAAAAAAATAAATAATAGTAGGAAGCAGGGCGATCAGCACTACCAACAGGCTGCCGGTATATTTACCAAGTATAATTTGTCTGCGGCTCAACGGACGTGTTTGCAAAATCTCCCAAGTTCCGCTTTTAAATTCATCGGAAAAACTACGCATTGTAATAGCAGGAATGAGTAATAACAAAATCCACGGGGCCAATTGAAAAAACCTGTCCAGCGAAGCATACCCTGCATCGAAAACATTGTTCTCGAAAACAAAGAGTACCAGCCCGTTTACCAGCAGGAAAACGATAATGGCGATATACCCCGTAAGGCCGGCAAAGTACTGTCGAAGCTCTTTTTTACAAATAGACCACATAGTTGGAAGATGCTGCAAAATAAAGCAAAGTGATTATATTTGAGAAACAATAAATTGAATGTTGTCCGGCTACCTGTATATTATTCAAAAAATCATTTACGCTGCTTATAACAGGATACTATTATTATGCGGTACATTCCTTTTACTTTCTGCATATAACAGCACGGGGCAAAGTTTTTACAATGGTAATGCCAATACCGGTTTCGGCGGATTAATCGGCACCTCTTCACTATCCATAACTGAAACAGGCAATACAATATCCTGTACACTTATTACAACTACCACTTCATTTGACGATGTATTGGTAATGTATATTGATTCTGAAACAGGCGGCTTTTCCAATACTGCCGGCTTTACCGATGAAGCAGATCCCTTACGAGCGGCTATTTCGGGGCAGGCATTTGGCAGCAACAACGAATCGGCGGTAAATTTTGATCCGGATTTTTCAGCGGACTATGCAATTGCTTTTACCCCAAACGGCCCTATTGAATCCGGCGCTTTATACAAGTTAAATACGGCAGGCCGCCATCAATTAACGGCAGAGATCGGCTTATCGCCAAAAAATAATACAACAAGCAATGCCTATACCTTTTATTTTGATAAAACGTCTGTTGGCCTGACAACAGCCGGCAATTTTAAATTTGTTATCACTTACCTCTCTTACAATACCGCCACCCGATCGGACGAGGCATACGGCAACGGTATAGCGCCGGGCAATACACAGGCACCGGGCGCTATCAGTTTTACATATGCTTTATCATATCCTGCAACAGTATTGCCGATAAGGTTTAAAGAGTTTACATTAAAAACATTGGAAAAAAATGTAAGCCTGAAATGGGAGATTGAACAAAACGGAGATTTACAAAAATTCATTGTTGAAAGATCAAAAAACGGAGTTTCTTACCTGCCCGTCGCTGAAATAACAGGCAACTTTAATCAAAATATTTATTCTTTTACAGATGAAAATCCGATACCCGGGAATAACCATTACCGCGTAAGGGCGGTGGAAATTTTCGGTCAGAATAAATTATCGGACGTAAGGCTTTCTATTTTTAAACAAATTGATAATTCCGTTTTTATTTATAGTAACCCTGTATCAACCGAACTGGTGTTCAGTACCGCATCGTTGCCAAGAGGCCAATGGAATGCAGTAGTGACAAACAGCAACGGGCAACAAATTGCAATTAAGGTTTTTGAAAAAACTGACAGGACTCTGCGCATAAACATTCCGCTGAAAGGAGGTCTGAGCCGCGGAATATATTACTTGGTACTAACCAACAGGTATCAATTCTTCAAGGAGAATTTCATGATACAATAAGCCGGAAAAGTTAAAGGCAAAAAAAAGAGGCTGAATTATCAGCCTCATTAATTCCTTTTGGAAGGACGGAACGATTTGGTTTTTCCAGGATTGGACTTGGACGGTTTTTTGGACTTGTTGGATTCGTTTGGTTTTTCTTCTTTGGATATTGAATCAAGACTGTAAAAGTGCTGATTATTTAAGCACCATTTTATTTTTTTCGGTCGGCGCTTGCTTTGTTTCGATAATTGGCTACATCCTGCCGGTTTTCGGTAAATGCAAATAATAAAAAGGCCGCTCTTTCAGAACAGCCTTTTTATTTTTATCCGAACAATCCTCTTTTTTTCCTTCGTGTAGTTCCTCCCAAACCAAGAACACCTAAGAGTGTACGTGTAATAACACTCGCTGCCGTACGGCCGGCTTGCTTTACTACCGGGTTATCAAGAAATCCTTTTTCTTTTGCCGTTGATTTTTTCTCCTGTTTTGCTTCCTGCTCCTCCTGTTTTTGCTCCGTTTCTTTTTCGGCGGCTGCATTTAATTTTTCAGTTAATATTTCATAAGCGCTTTTGCTGTCAATAATCTCATTATATTTTTTTACCAATTTCGAGTTGCTTACTATGGTACTTATTTCTGTTTCATTTAAAATATCCATTCTGCTGCGGGGCGGCGCCATCATACAATGTACCAACGGAGTGGGAATACCTTTTTCATTCAGCATGGTAACCAACGCTTCACCAATTCCCAGTTGTGTAATCAGGTCTTCTGTTTTATAAAATTCTGTTTCGGGATAGTTATCCGCGGTTTGTTTTATCGTTTTGCGGTCGGCGGCCGTAAAAGCTCTTAAGGCATGCTGCACTTTCAATCCCAATTGACCGAGTACCGAAGCGGGTACATCCATCGGGTTTTGTGTACAAAAGAAAACACCCACGCCTTTTGAACGAATTAATTTGATAATGGTTTCAATTTGCTGCGATAAAGCTTCACTCGCTTCCTGGAAAATAAGATGCGCTTCGTCAACGATTAAAACCAATTTAGGTTTTTCCATATCGCCTTCTTCGGGGCAGGTGGCATACAACTCGGCCAGCATCTGCAACATAAAGGTTGAGAATAATTTCGGTCTGTCCTGCAAATCGGTAACTCGCAGTATTGAGATCATTCCGCGGCCATCATCGCTGATGCGCATCAGGTCTTCCACTTCAAAACTTTTTTCGCCAAAAAATAAATCAGCGCCTTGTTGTTGCAGTTCTATTACTTTTCGTAAAATAGTACCGGTAGATGTGGTAGATATTTTACCGTAACTTTTTTCCATTTCCGCTTTTCCTTCTGCTCCTACAAACTGCAATACCTTAATAAAATCTTTCAGGTCCAGCAGCGGCAGTTTATTATCATCGCAATATTTAAATATCATGGCTACCAAACCGCCCTGGGTGTCATTGAGTCCCAGAATTTTTGATAACAGCACGGGACCAAACTCACTTACGGTGGCCCGCAACCTTGCACCGGGTTGATTACTGAGCGATAACAAATCGACGGGGAAAGCTGCGGGCTTATATTGAATATTCAGTTTTTGACAGCGTTCATTTATTTTATCATTGGCTGCGCCGGCGGCGGCAATACCGCTCAAGTCACCTTTTATATCCATCAGTACTACAGGCACACTGGCATCACTCAAAGCTTCGCTGAGCATTTGCAACGTTTTGGTTTTACCGGTACCGGTAGCGCCGGCTATTAAACCGTGACGGTTCATTGTTTTGAGCGGAAGAAAAATATCAGCGCCGGTAACTACTTCGCCTTCTAATACAGCACAACCGATTTTTACTGATTCGCCTTTGAAGGTATAGCCGTCTTTAACGGACTGAAGAAATGCTTCTTTGTTTGCCATTATAAAAAATATTTTATGAAAAATAAGTAATTCCCTGCAATTAGGGTGTTTCTGCCTGCTAAACTTATAATTAACATTGATCAGAAATTATTGATAAATCATATTTTAATAAATATTACCACTATAGTGGTACTAATGATGCAAAAAAACCCACCAAGGTAGTATTGCCCGGCAGTAATGCTGATTATAATTTTGTATTCTGACATCAAAATCATTGTTAACCCCGTCTGAACGGCGTTAGTCGGGCAGGCTTAAACTTTATCAAAATGAAATTCATGAAACCTTTAATGGTGCTGATTATTGCATCTGCCTTTTTTGTATCGTGTAAAAAGGATAATCCGGCTCCGCCGCCACCGGTTGATCTTGGCGGCACGAATTGGAAAGGATCTGCCTTAGTAAATTCCATTACTTACAATCCTTTCACGATTGTTTTTAATGCCGATGGTACGGGCACAGTTACGTTCTCGGGATATGCGCCATTCCCGGGTACATGGAATAAAGCACCTAATTCGGGTATAGTTTATTTTTTCTTTACCGAATCTGCTACCCACAAATGGAAAGGACAAGCCACACTGAATGCTGCCAATAATAAATTAGAAGGCGGTGTACTGACAAGAACGGCACCGACAGTTATATCAGGCACATTTACGACTGATAAACAATAAAGTTCAATACTAAATAGAAAGCATTCGCAGATTCAGGAATGCTTTCTATTTACAAACTTTCTTCTCTCTCCAACATCAGAATGGCGCTTTGCGGCACGATGTAATATTTCTCTCCTTCATAAACTACTTCGGTAGCGCCGCTTAATAAAAAAATAGCCGGGTCGCCTATTACGATCAGTTTTTTAAGTTTGTTGTCAAAACTAATATACATACGCTATTGTTTTGAGCCGGAAGGCAAAGTTAAAAAAGATCATATTCCCGTTTCATTCATTTTTTTCTGAGCTTGTTAACAAAATATTACTCTAAAGGGGTTAAGTTTGGCAAAAGATTTACTTTTATAACCTGTATGAATTAAAATTTATAAACCATGGAAGAAAAGAAACACAAAATATTACTTTGCGAAGACGACCCAAACCTCGGAAGTGTATTAAAAAATTACCTGGAACTGAATGACTACGATGTAACATTGGAAAGAGACGGCCGCCTCGGGTTGGCTGCTTTTCAGAGGCATAAATTTGAAATATGCCTGCTGGATGTAATGATGCCGAATATGGACGGCTTTACACTGGCAGAAGAAATAAGAGACGTAGATCCTGATATTCCCCTATTCTTCCTGAGCGCCAAAACCATGAAAGATGATATTATACAGGGTTATAAATTGGGCGCCGACGATTATATTACCAAACCTTTTGACAGCGAAGTGCTTTTGCTGAAAATAAAAGCTATGCTGAAAAGAAATGAAGAGATCAATAAAGAAAGCGAGAATAAAGAGTTTGATTTATCTACTTATCATTTTAATCCCAAATTGAGACAACTTATACATAAAGGAGTTACTCAAACCCTGTCGCCAAAAGAAAATGAATTACTGAAAATGCTGGCCGAGCATGTAAATGATTTATTGACCCGCGAACAGGCCTTGAAAAAAATATGGGGCAGCGATACTTATTTTAACGGGCGGAGTATGGATGTATACATTGCCAAATTACGCAAGTATTTAAAAGATGATGAAAAAATTGAGATAGTAAATATTCACGGCAACGGCTTCCGTTTGGTAGTGCAGGAGTAATGTCTCGCCCCCAACCCCCGTCCGTACCGGCACAGGCTGGCCTAAAGGGATGTAAAGAATCAACAGCAAATAGAGTTTTTGCACGCTGAGAAGCAGAGATCGCAGAGAAAAACATATTAATCATGAACCTCTGCGTACTCAGCTCCTCTGCGTGCCAATTGCCGTAAAGGTTATTTTAAGAAAATCTTTTATTTTGGGAAATGCGCTATTAATTCAATCTCCAATTTAGCATCGGCCATATACAACCTGCTTATTTGCACCCAGGTAGCCGCCGGGAAATCGCCTTTGTAAAAAACCTTACGCACATGATTGTATTGCTTCATGGCTTCAATATCCGTTGTATATAAATTTTCTTTTACCACGTTTTGAAAACTCAACCCGTAATGTTTCAATGTTTTTTCCAATGCACTGTAAACTTGTTGTATGCCGGCTTCATTTACCTCTCTTGCCACGGTACCGGATATATACAAAACATTATCCGCTTTTAAAGCCTGTGCATAACCCGCCGCGGTATCCTGCTCTTTGCCCCAATGAAATTTTTCTTTTTTAATCGTATTTTCTTGAGCGAATAAATTACCTGCTGCGCCGCAAAAGAAAATAAGTACTGCGAACTGCAAAACGAATAAAGATTTTTTCATAAAAAATAATTTGATATTAAGGTAGAATTTTCTATTTGTATTAAAAACAAAAATCCACCGGCGGTTGCGGTGGATTTATACTGTAAAAAAATTATTTTATAAATACTTCCCTATCTCATCTACCAATTCGCCCTTTGTAATAGGCACGCCCATCACTTTGTTATATCCTTTCGCATCTACAAAATATACATCACGAATAATTTTTATCAGCTGCCCGTTATTTATTTCAGGTATCAATACCGTATCAAAATTCTTTAAAATACTTCCTAAGTTTTTAGGAAACGGTCGCACATGCCGCAAATGCGCATGACTTACTGCATGGCCTTTCAATTGCAGTTCGGCACAGGCGCTTTTAATAGCACCGTAGGTACTGCCCCAACCAAGCACCAGTACTTTTCCTTTCTCGGCGCCGCTGTCCAGTTTTTGTTCGGCAATATAATCGGCAATCCGGTCCACTTTGGCCTGTCTTGTATTTACCATGTGTTGGTGGTTATCCGGATCGTAACTTATATTACCCGTTACATCCTGTTTTTCCAAACCGCCAATACGATGCTCCAATCCCGGTGTACCGGGTATTGCCCAAGGTCTGGCTAATTTTTCGTCTCTTTTATATGGTTGCAATACTTCTTCTCCTTCATCCAATCCTTTTTTAAAGTTTACCGTTATAGCCGGAAGATCAGCGGATACAGGAAACTTCCAGGGCTCGGCGCCATTGGCAATATATCCGTCGCTTAAAAATATTACCGGTGTCATGTGTTGTACTGAAATTCGTACCGCTTCATACACCGCATCAAAACAATCACTTGGCGTACTTGCCGAAACAACCGGCATCGGGCATTCGCCATTTCTTCCGTAATAAGCCTGCAGCAAATCACTCTGTTCAGTTTTGGTTGGTAAACCCGTAGAAGGACCGCCACGTTGTATATCTATAATTAATAAAGGAATCTCCAGCATAACAGCCAAGCCCATAGCTTCAGCTTTTAATGCCATGCCCGGGCCCGAAGTAGTAGTAACTCCCAATGCGCCGCCATAGGCCGCACCAATGGCAGATGTAATAGCCGCTATCTCATCTTCGGCCTGAAAGGTTCGTACACCAAAGTTTTTGTACTTGGCCAAATCATGCAAAATATCCGAAGCCGGTGTAATGGGATAAGAACCCAAAAACAAAGGCAGCCCGCTTTTTTGCGAAGCGGCGATCAGCCCGTACGAAACCGCCTGGTTACCCATGATACTGCGGTATTCGCCGGCGGGCATTTTTGCTTTTTCAACTTTATAAGTAGTAGTAAAGGTTTCGGTAGTATCGCCATAGTTATAGCCGGCACGCAATACCTTTATATTACTTTCCAAAATTTCAGGTTTCTTGCCAAACTTATCCGTCAAAAATTTTTCGGTGTTCTCCATTTCTCTTCCATACATCCAATATAAAAAGCCCAGCACAAACATATTCTTGGCCCGATCCTTTTCTTTCATGCCCATAGTAAAATCTTTCAGCGCCTCGCGGGTCATCTTAGTCACGTCTATTTTTATCAGCTCATAGTTATCCAAACTGTGATTCTCCAACGGGTTATCGCCTTCGGCATAATTTGCCAATCGCAAATTCCTGGCATCAAAGCCATCTATATTGGCGATAATTTTCCCGCCTTTTTTTAAGGCAGTTAAATTTGTTTTTAGTGCCGCTGCATTCATGGCCACCAGTACATCGCAGGCATCGCCGGGAGTAAAAACCCTGTCGCTTGAAAACCTTAGCTGGTACCCGCTCACGCCGGGCAGGGTTCCTATCGGGGCACGTATCTCTGCCGGAAAATCGGGGAAGGTAGCCAGATCAATACCCAACAAAGCGGTATTATTGGTAAACTGGCTTCCTGTCAATTGCATACCATCGCCGCTGTCGCCGGCAAATTTTATAACTACATCCTGTAATACTTCCTGTTTGCGATTCATTGTATAAAAAAGTTATACTGCGAATTTAAGGCAGTTTGGCATTGGTTGCTAATGCAAAATACTAAAGGCGGTAAATTGAACCGGGGAAGATGTTAAGTAAGGAATTTATTTTTCAATGCTTTAACGGTCGCTTTTTTATCATCCCGCCTTTTGTATCCTTAACGCTATTCATAACTACAAATGCATTGGGTTCTATTTTTTCTATTTCGATATTTAGTTTATTGAGCTCAAGTCTTGTTATAACCGTATAAATTATTTCAACTTCCTTTGTTTCTCCGCGTTTACCATAACCCCGCTTTCCGCTGTAAACGGTTACACCGCGTCCCATTTTATTTATAATCATTTCCCTGATTTCTTCACTATGGGATGAAACGATAGTTACTCCTATATATTCTTCAATGCCTTCAACAATAAAGTCAAGTGTCTTGGATGCGGCCAAATAAGTTATCATGGAATACAACGCAATTTCCACTCCCAAAAAATAGGCTGCCGCGGAAAAGATGAATACATTAATTATGATGATGATGTCACCAATGGTTGCCCCCAATTTACGGCTCAAAAAAATTGCAAGTACCTCGGTACCGTCAATAACCGCCCCGCCCCTGATTGAAAGCCCGATACCTGCGCCCAAAAAAAAGCCGCCGAATACGGCAACCAATAAATTATCCTTTGTTACATCAGGAAAATTTATTGTGGCCAGGCAAATTGCAAGCCCCGAAATTGCTAATGCGGTCTTAAATGCAAACTGCCTGCCCAGAATTTTATAGCCCAAAAGAACAAATGGGATGTTTACACAAATAATTAAAATGTAAAGGGGTATATGCGATAGGGCGGAAATAAGCAGTGAGATACCTGTTGCGCCGCCGTCAATAAAATTATTAGTCAAAAGGAATCCCTTAAAACCAAACCCTGCAGAAAGAATACCTGCGGAAATTAAAAAAAAATCCTTGATATGCCTTTTTGTAGTAATTAAAAACTCCCTGTAACCCTTAGCAACTTCATATCGTGAATATTTTTTTTTCCCGTCGGGCTTTTTATTCATTTGCCTGAGTGTAGATTGAATTATTATTTGTGTCCATATTCTGTTCATTCTAAAACATTATTATTTGTGACACCCGTTCAAAATTGACAGTAAAAATTTAAGTCGGATTTGTTAATTATAACAGATATCAAAGCTTCCTTTCGAATTACATAAATAAAACTTGGTAAACAAATGAATCGAATTCTTACTATTCGTAACAAAATAAGATACCAAACAAAGATAACTCAAAAATGACCGGTGAGCAGCCGTGCTTTAGCAAAAAAGAGTCTCGCTCTTTTTTATCGGCTGCAGAAAGAAGTTTATTTGCATTTGAAGGATAAATTCGATAGCGCTACCGGCGTCGTTTTGCAGATCATTAGTAAAATTATATTGCACTATTCTCAGAACATAACTGAGCTATTCCTGGTTTACAAATTCTTTAACCTGCGGGTTCTGCTCAACTGTATCAATTTACCCGCTTGCTAAAAAATGAGAGTTATGAATTTACTCTTGCAGGTAGATATCCCGCTCTGCGGAAAGGCATAGCCGGAAACAATTCAGTTAGTATTAAACCCGGTCTGAAAGATTTTTTTAAGCATTATAAGCACCAAGTGAAAAAATTAGCCTGATTTACTAAAAAATCATGCTGTAAATCTCTATATTGCCGGTACCACCCAAATGATTATTATGAAAAAAATACAAGCCCTCGGATTACTCTTGGTTATTATATTGCCGCTGCAGCTAACGGCGCAAAGTGACGAAGATATTTTTGAGGCCAACCGCCTGAAAAAAATATTTACCGAAGACCGTGTAGCGGCCACCCTGGTAGAAGAGGAATACAGTTTTGAAAAAAGTAAAAGCGAGGATAAACTACCCGTCGTTTCAGTGAATGAATTTACGGTTATAAACTTCGTTGCCCTGCGGGAAAGAGCAGGCATTCAATATTTCGATTTTTATAATTCGTTCAGTAAAATCAATTCTTTTAAACAATTAGAAAAAATAAAAGGGACGTTTGGTGTAAAACGAAATTATAATGTGGGTTATGCCATCGATCGCTCAGCTACCGGCAGCGATTTTTTCAGCGATGACAGCCGCGTGAAATATTTTAATATTAAATTCTCGGGGTATGGCGATGCTACAAGAGTGGAAACTGAAAAGAAAATTTTTGACAGCAAGTATTTTACAAGCCTCTATTTTCATACTTATTTTCCGGTTAAAGAAAAAATTATTCGTATTAAAGTACCCGATTGGTTGGTAATAGATTTTCGGGAATTTAATTTTGAAGGATACAAAATAGAAAAGAAGAAAACGCAGGAAAAAAATTATACAATCTATACGTATCGTTTGCAGAATGTACCCGCTATGAAAAATGAAGAACATTCCATCGGTACGGCTTTTCAATGGCCGCATATAGTACCCGTGGTACAATCCTTTGCCATCGAAGGTAGTACCGTACAGGGTTTTAAAGATGTAAGTGATTTATACAAATGGTACAGCTACCTGTATAAAAAAAGTAATAATAAACCCGATGACCTGAAAGCCAAAGTAGCCGAATTAACAAAAGGAAAAGCTACCGATTTAGAAAAAGTAAAAGCTATCTTTTATTGGGTGCAGGACAATATACGTTACATCGCTTTCGAAGACGGATTAGCCGGCTTTATACCGGCGCCTGTACAGGAAGTATTTAATTATAAATACGGCGACTGCAAAGGCATGGCCAACCTGCTTACCGAAATGATGAAAATCGCCGGCTTTCAATCGTACATGACATGGATAGGTACCAAACATTTACCGTACGATTATACGCTGCCTTCTCTTTGCGTAGATAATCATTGTATCAATACTACCATTGTTGACGGTAAAGAATATTTCTTAGACGGTACAGAGAAATTTATACCGATGGGTGAATACGCCTATCGTATACAGGGCAAAGAAATACTGATAGGTAAAGGCGAAAAATACGAAGTAAAAAAAATACCTGAAACGGAAAAAGAAAAGAATAAAGTTTTAACTAAAACTACTTTTGAATTAAAAGATAACCTGCTCACAGGGCACGTAAAAGTTATGCTGACCGGCACCGAGAGAACGGGTTTTCATCAATTTTACCACGACCTGCCTGCCGAAAGAAAAAAACCCGTGTTGCAGCGCTTTATGCAGTTCGGCAATCAAAATCTTATAGTCAATAATATAAAAACCTCCGATCTGTCCAATCGCGAAACAGCCATTACCATTGAAGGCGATATTGATTTGAGCAATTATGTAATTACCGATAATAAAGATATTTATATGGGCCTGGATTTTTTTCCTGAAACCCTGAACGATTACATGCCGGATAAAAACAGGCAACACGATTATGAAATACACAGCAACTATGTTTCCGAATACGAAACCGAACTGCTGTTGCCCGGGGGCTATAAAGTAATATCGATGCCGGAACCTATTAATGAAAAATTTACCGACTACGGTGTGAGCGCCGCTTACAGTGCCAAAGGCAATAAAGTTAATTTTAAAAAAACGACCTATTTCGCCAATAACCGTATACGTAAAAATGATTTTGAAAACTGGAAGGCCTTTGCCAAAAAATTAAAAGATTTTAACAGCAATCTTATAACCGTACAGAAACCATAACGACAGGTTATAAAATTATATATTCAATACCCGTCAATACAAACTGATTATATTAAAATGAAGAAAATAACCCACCTGTTTATGCTGCTGTTTATTTCAGCAATTGTTACCGCCCAAGATAATGATGCTACGTTCAGCGACTCAAAGCTGAAAGACATTGCCGGCAATATGCAGATTGTATGGAATGACGCCGACCCTGATTTTACAGTAACGTCTATGCCGGAAAAATGGAAAGAGGAAAGCGGAATCATCATTGCACAAAAAACAAAATTTTCTTTTGATAAAGACGCCAACAAGCTGGCGGTATTTGAAATTACCCGCCGGCGCATAAAACTCAATGATCGCGATGCGGTGAACACTTACTCTTCCTTCTTCTTTCGTTTGGGATCGTCGAAAGACGGTGCGGGTTTTAAACTAATAAAATCGAACGGTACGGTAAAAGAAGTAAGCCTGCGCAATGCACTATTGGTAGAAGATTTAAGCGATGTACCCGAAACGTTTCAACCTTATATCGGCAAAGCCAAAACAAGGGTAGATAAAAGTAAAAGTGAAATCATTTTTTATAAAATTGCCATACCCGATCTTGATCCCGGAGATATTATTGATTACGGAACTATTTTTTATGACGATAACACTGTTAAAAAAACCAGCTATATTGAATTTCAACCCATTTATTTTATATGCACCAGGGAATACCCGGTAATGAGTCAGAAATTTGAAATTGATACTGATGACAAATCTTTTGTAAACTCCAAAGCTATAAACGGCGCTCTTGAGTTTAAGGATAATACCGGCAGCCGGGATGCAGATTATACATGGGAAGACCGCAACAGGGAAAGATTAAATGATACAAGATGGGTAAATAATTACGTTGACTTACCGTTGGTGAAGTTTCAAATTGTTTTTTCGAGGCAGGAAAACCGCAGCGATTTATTTATTGGCGATAAAGGAGAGATGAAAAGATCGCTGACACCGGAAGAATTGGCGAAAAAAGTAAACACATTTTATAACAAAATAGATAATGAGGCGGGTCCTTATTTAAACACCGTACAATATTATTTAAAACAAATAGACTACAGCAACCTTCGTGAGGAGGAATATATTCATAAGCTTTATACTATCATACGACATATAATATTTTTCAGAGCAGGCGGCGAGATGAGCAGTGAATTATTCGCTTACCTGTTTATGAAAAAATTAGAGATGAAAAAAATTCCCTGCGAATTGGTGGTAAGCGCTGCATCCAATATTACCAAACCCGGCGATATAATTTTTCGTACAGAGCCGGAGTGGATGGTAAAAGTAAAAGACAAATTTGTTTTTAACCCCACGGCGGTTTCCACCACCTATGATTTTCGCGAAAATTTTCAGAATACAGAAGCATTTATTATAAGCTTGGGCAGAAATCCTTCTGCGAAAATTATTAAGCTGCCTGTTACAAGTGCGGGTGACAATTTTACAAAAACCATAGTAACGGCTACTATAGATACTGCACAGAATTTAAATTTGACGGTACAAAAAGCGATTAAAGGTATGAGCAAAAAAAATTATCATTACGAAGCGCTTGCTTATACCGCATCTTGGGATGATGACCACCGGAGCTATGGTGGCGAAGATGATTTGAGAGCCAATCTGTCGAGAACTGAATTGGAAATTTATGAAAATAAACTGCGCGAAAGAAAGAAGGAAGATAAAATTAAGAAACCCGAGTATATGCAAAAAGTGCTGGAGAATGATTACGGTACGGTAGTTAAATACAATGAATTTTTTCTTACATCTGACGGTCGCGGTTATAAAAAGCCCGAACTTGATTTTACACAAAAAGCGGAAATTGGTAATAAAGTAAGCAAGGCCGGTAATCATTTATTGGTAGCGGTTCCTTCTTTAATAGAAAGCCAGTTATTTATTAACCGGGATGAACGTGCAAGACAGTACGATGCGGATATGGGTTTCCCCCGCACCATGACATGGGAAATTAACTTTACGGTACCCGAAGGTTACAAAGCTATTGGCATAGATAATTTAGCAGGCAAGGTAGATAATGATGCGGGCTATTTTATGAGTATGGCTAAACTGGAAGGTAACTTAGTAAAGCTGTTGGTAAAAAAGCAATACAAAAAAATAAATGTAAAAAAAGAGGAGTGGCCCAAGATGCTGCAGTTTTTAGATGCAGCCTATAATTTTTCGCAAAAGAAAATATTGCTGAAAAAAAAATAATGAAATCATCACCTTTATACAAATGCCGGCAAGCTTGCCGGCATTTGTATAATATAAAGTGTAATACTATCTATCGTCCATCACCATCCAATAAATTACCCAAACCGCCTAACAGGCTTCCTTCTTCTTTACGATTATAGGTGCCATAAGCCATAATGCGTGATGCCAATCGACTGATGGGTAATGTTTGTATCCAAACTTTGCCCGGTCCGCGCAGGGTAGCAAAAAATAATCCTTCGCCGCCGAACAATGTATTTTTTATGCCGCCTACAAACTGTATATCATAATCAATAGACGGAGTAAAAGCGACAACACAACCGGTATCAATTTTAAGTACTTCGCCCGGTTGTAATTCTCTTTCCAATACATGACCGCCGGCGTGCACAAAACACATTCCGTCGCCTTCTAATTTTTGCATTATAAAACCTTCGCCGCCGAATAAACCGGTGCCTAATTTTCTTTGAAACTCTATACCAACCGACACACCTTTGGCTGCACACAAAAAGGAGTCTTTCTGACAAACCATTTTACCGCCCAGTAACTGCAAATCGAAAGGAATAATTTTACCGGGGTAAGGCGATGCGAAACTCACTTTCTTTTTTACCGTACCCCCATTGGTAAATGCGGTCATAAATAAACTTTCGCCTGTTAAAACTCTTTTACCGGCACTCATCAGTTTTCCGAAAAATCCTTTTTCCTGCCCGCGGCCGTCACCAAAAATAGTTTGCATTTGCACCGCTTCGTCCATCATCATAAAAGCGCCGGCTTCGGCAATAGCCGTTTCCTGCGGATCAAGTTCTATTTCTACATATTGCATTTCTTCTCCGTAAATGCGGTAATCAATTTCGTGGTTGGTTCTTGCAGTTGACATAATTTTTACTGTTTATATAAATTTAAATAGTTTGTTTTAAAGTTTTTCATACAAAGCTCTCAGCTTTTCTCTCGTCATTATTTTTTCCCAGTCTTTACCCAATGCGTTTTCCCAAAGCGGTTTCATACCCATGCTTACATTTATCATGGCATCAAATTGTTCGTCCGTCAATCCTTTACAAACACCCGTCGGTATTTCTATGTTATTTTTCTCCACCATGTATTTAAATTCTTTTACACCGGCAGGGTAATAGTCGCCCAGGTGATTCATTACAATACAATTGCCGATGCCGTGCTTGGTGCCAAGCAAATAACTGAGGCCGTAACTTACCGCATGCGCTACACCTACCTGTGAGTACGCAATACTCATACCGCCGGCATAACTTGCCATCATCAGTTGGTCATCGCTTTCATCGTCCCATCTTTCTTTTTCAATAAAAACTTTTTGACAAAGTTGGAGCGCTTTCTCTCCATAACTTTTGCTGAACTCATTTAAAAAAGTCCCTTCCAAGCTTTCGATGCAATGTATATAACAATCCATGCCGGTATAAAAACGCTGATTCACCGGTGCATTGGCTGTCAGTTCAGGGTCCAATACTATTTGATTAAAAGGTGTAAAGTCGGAATTCATTCCCAACTTCTTTGTCGGGCCGGTAAGTACGGTAGTGCGACTTACCTCGGCGCCGGTACCGCTTAATGTGGGAATACCAACTTTATAAACGCCCGGTTGCTTTACCAAATCCCATCCCTGGTAATCGGCACTGCTGCCGGGGTTGTTCATCATAAGTGAAACTGCTTTGGCCAAATCGATAGTACTGCCGCCGCCAATGCCAATTACACCGCTTACCTTTCCAAATTCATTTTTTAATTGCTGTGCAAGACTGTCAACATAAGTCGTTTTAGGCTCATAGGTAACATCAGCAAAAATTAATTTATCATTGCCGCGCAGCGGAACCCGGCTTGCCAAAGGCTTGCCTTCAAAAAAATGATCAACTAAAAAAACCATTGGCGCTCCGGGTTTTCTGTGCGGCGCTATTATTTCATCTAATTGGTTAAAACTGCCGCGGCCGTAGACTACATAATCGACCATTTTAAAATTTCTGTACTGCATAAATTAAGTTTCGATGATTTTCTATATTACTGTTTGCTTATGAATGCGAAAGTACTGGAATGATTGTATGCTGCGAAATTCCGGTATTTCTTAATCAATTAATATTTTGATATAGTACGAAAAGCCCGAAGGGGCTTAAATATAAATAGCCCGTTGAAACCCGGAGATAATGACACACCACATCATCTCTTCTTTACAACCCTGAAGGGGTTGAATATAATAGCATGAAAATATTTTTATCAAACCTGATTCCATTTTTATTCAGCAGATATTATTCAACCCCTTCAGGGTTGATGTGAACTTCATTACTATAATCCGCCGGCTACGCCGACGGTTATTGATATTTAAGCCCTTCGGGCTTGCCCGAAAATATACTTGGGAAAAAGAAAAGAGTAGCAAGCTCGACAAAATAGGGTTGCGAAATAAACGCAGAATCTTAAATACAATTTAATCTATTATAACCGGTCGCAAAAAGCGCTTCTTACCAAATCGATTTTAATTCATACACATAACAGTGCACCAGGCTGCCGTATCCGTCGTTATTAAAAAATTCAATGCCGTTATCTTTTTCACCTGGAAAAAGTTGTGCTGTAAAAACCCTTTCGCCGCCATTTATAAAAACCTCTGCGATACTCTTGTCAAAAAATACCCGCAGCTTCAGAGGACCGGTGAACGTATATGGCACTTCATATCTGTTCATCTTTTCAAAATTTTTATTAAAAGACCGGTTCGCTGTTTTACTTCTGTCAATGTACAATATTTTCTTTTTCGTATCATACCCGATTTCTAAATAATTGCCATTGCCCGCCGCTATTCTTAACCCGGCTGTTGTATCCTTGCTGATACTCATCGCGGCATCAATTTCGCATTGCTGTGATGTAACGGGAAGCCGTGTGACATTTTTTAATGCTAATTTAAATTCCTTATAAATCATTTTTCTCTCACCGTTTATTTTTTCAACAGGCTTCTGAATAAGTATCCACTCATTATTGATCTTCTTTACACTCAACGTCCGCGGTAAAGACATGGCTCCTTTCCACGGTGTCACAGGAATTTCATTGGCGTAGTTCCAATTATTTAACCAACCAATAGCAACAGGTAAATGCCCGGCCGGCAATTGATTATACGTAATAGCTGCATAATAATCGGGGCCGTAGTCAGGGCGAAAAATTTTATCGGCAGAATTTTCATTGGTAAATTTTACACCGTCAAACTCCCCGACAAAATATTGCATGGAAGCATTTTGAGAAGTTTGCAGCAGCCATTTCTTTTTTCCTTTCATGCCTTCTACCGGTACTTGTATTAAATCAGGGCATTCCCACACACCGCTTGTGTCACCTGCAGGGCCGAAATCACTTAAATGTTTCCAGTCTTTTAAATTCCCGGAAGAATAAAATTGTACAAAATGTTCTACAGGAAACATTAAGGCCATTACCCAATAATTCCTGGGAGCATACCAAAATATTTTAGGGTCGCGGAAATCTTTTTTACCCAAATCAAGAATCGGATTCTTGTTATACTTCGTCCAGGTAATACCATTATCTAAACTATACGCCAGGTGTTGCGACTGATTTTTATTTTCGATATGCCCGGTATAAATAGCTACCATCGGTATTACACCTGCTTTACCGAAGCCGCCGGTATTTTTTTTATCAACCACGCAGGTACCCGAAAAAATCATGGTATCTTTTTCTTCGGCTATAGCAATTGGTAAATGTTTCCAATGCACCAGGTCTTTACTTACTGCATGCGCCCATGTCATGTGGCCCCATACATTTCCAAAAGGATTGTGCTGGTAAAATAAATGATACTCGCCGTCGCGGTATACAAGCCCGTTGGGATCGTTGCACCAATTAACCGCCGGCGAAAAATGAAACCGCGGACGATATTGTTCTTTGTACATACTATTTGTTTGCGCCACAGTAAATAAACTCAACCCTATACAAAATGAAAAAATAAAATATTTCATGGTTAATTTTTTAAAAAATTAATTTCTCAGAAGCTGTTTAAAAATAGAATCTCGTTTCTCCATTATAGCTGATGGCGGCTCCGATAAATCGGAGAACAGCGGCGGCTCGCTATGGTTTCCCGTTGCATCATCGGGGTCGGCAAGCACAATAACAGTATAGAAAATTCACAGAATCATTTTTATAAAGTTTCTTACTCAGCAATCAATTTCTTTTCCAATTCTTCCAACGATACTCCTTTTGTTTCGGGCACTTTGGTAAGCACCCAAATAAGTTGCAGCACCATCATAAAAGCAAAGAAGGCGAAGATGGGCCAGGGGTTATCTTTAAATATCCCGTCCTCTTTATCTAAAAACAATGGTGTAATCAGTGTGATAACAGCTGCGAATATCCAATGAATACTTGCACCGAATGATTGACCCATTGACCTGATTTTATTAGGAAATATTTCAGAAATAAAAACCCAGATGACAGCGCCCTGTCCAACAGCATGTGCCGCAATAAACAGTAATAAAAATGATAACAAAAGCGCCGGAGAGGCATGCGAATAAAAACTCCATGCCACCAAAGCAAGACTGAGAATATATCCGAATGAACCGATTATAAGCAATGTCTTTCTGCCAAGCCTGTCGATAAGATAAAGCCCGACAAAAGTGAAAATTAAATTAGTGCCGCCGATAGCAATGGAATTGAGCAACGAATCTTTTTCAGCCAACCCCGCTCTTTCCAAAATTTCGGGAGCATAGTAAAGAATAAAATTGATACCGGACAGTTGATTAAAAAAAGCAACCATAAAAGCCAGGTAGATTACTTTTTTGTTTTTTGCATTGAAAAAAGCCGATGTACTTTCAATGGTTTCGCTGTGTTTGTTACTTTCAATAATAGTCGCTACTTCAGCTTCTACATCCTGCACACCAATATCAGCAAGTGTTTTTTTGGCGTTTACTAAATCATTCTTTTTTGTAATCAACCATCGCGGACTTTCAGGAATCCGTAATACCAAAATTGTATAAATAAGAGACGGAATGGCTAATACGCCCAGCATCCATCGCCAATCATTGGCGCCATCGAAACCCTTTAAAAAATAGTTGGAAAGAAAAGCGACTAATATACCGAACACGATATTAAATTGGTACATAGCCGTCAACCGGCCCCTGATAGCAGGAGTAGAAATTTCTGAAATATACGTTGGCGCTACTACCGATGAAACGCCGATACCGATACCGCCTATAAAACGAAAGAAAGAAAAAGTATAAGGATCAGGCGCCAATGCGGAACCGAATGCAGAAACAGCGAATAAAATTCCAATCCAGAGCAATACTTTTTTTCTGCCGTATATTTCTGTGGGTATACCGCCAAAGATGGCGCCAAGCACCGTTCCCCATAATGCCATAGACATAATAAAGAATCCGTGAAACAGCGGAGAAGTATGCCATAAATCTTTTATAGGTTGGTTGGCGCCGGAAATGACCACGGTATCGAAACCAAAAATAAAACCGGCAAGTGCGGCCACTAGAGACCAGGTAAGTAATTTATTCTTATTCATAAGCGGTAAGTATATTAAAGAGAAAGATAAGAAAACTAAAGCAACTTAGCGGCTCTTTCCAAATCTTGCGGTGTATCAATCTCAATACCCATATAATTGGTCAGCACCATCTTTAACGAAACACCATTTTCTAAATAACGGAGGCATTCAATTTTTTCCACAGCTTCCAATGGTGTAACGGGCCAGTTGGTAAAATTGAGTAACGCCTGTTTACGAAATGCGTATACACCGATATGCTCGTAATAAACCGTCTTGCTGTTTTTATCTCTCGGGTAAGGAATTACACTGCGGCTGAAAAAAAGCGAATTCATATTTTTATCGACAGCTACTTTTACATAGTTGGGATCTTCAATTGATTTTTGATCTTTCAGTTCCTGCATCAGGCTGGCTACCTGTACCTGTTTGCCGGCTTCGCCTTCAAATACTTTTAACAATTTTTCCAACGGTTCTTTTTTCACGAAGGGTTCATCGCCCTGTACGTTTACCACAATATCCACGTTTATATCAGCAACTGCTTCGGCTATACGATCGCTGCCGCTTTCATGCTGCTTTTTACTCATCACGGCTTTGCCGCCGCGGCCGGTTATTTCATTAAAAATAATTTCACTGTCGGTTACTACCATTACTTCATCAAACAAACCGGTAGCCACTGTATTATCATAGGTATGTCGAATCACAGTTTTATCGCCCAGCAGCTGCATCAGCTTAGCGGGAAAACGTGTGGCCGAATAGCGGGCCGGTATCATAGCAATTTTATTCATTATTAATTAATAATTATTAATTACTGATATGTTATACTCCACCTCCGAAAGATATAACCAACTGGCCCGCCATTTGAAATATATAAAAAATATAATAGGCTCCATCTGAAAACTCAACGGTAATTTTTGATATAGTATTGGTTTCTTCTGTTTTTGTAACCGTTATTTTGTGTTCGGTTTCTTCAGGTTTTGGTTTCTTTGTTTTGTTTTCGGCAGGAAAAACATCATTGGCTGCAAAAACATTTTTGAACTCGGGAATCAGTCTTACTAAAACAAAACCCTGCTGCAAGGTAAGTTCAGGTAAAAAATAAACATCTTCATTGGCTTCGTACCAAAGAATATCATGATGCTCCGCTCCGTTTTTATACAATTGCTTTTTCAATACGTAGCCGCCTTCAGTGATTTCCTGTGTAGTGCCGTTTTTTACAGTTATAGCCGGGCCTGCAACCGTGCTTAGTTGCGCCAGGTATTCTTTCATTGTTTTTACGCTTGCCCCCGGAGCCGGCATTGGCAACAGGTAGGAACTTACTACATAACCCGTCTTACCTTTATAGGTTGTCTTTACCCAGTAACCTTCCATTCCTTCCGTAACAACAGATTTTATTTCGTCATAATTGTATGTCGCTTTAATTTTAGTGCCGTAGGGAATTTTATCAAGTACTGCGGAACCCGCCTCAGGTTTTTCGCGGATGCTTAGGCCGCTTTTGGCCGCTACGTACTCGTCCTTTAGACTAATGTACTGAGCAGATGAAAAAAATGAAGTGAAGACAAAAAGGGATAAAAATAATTTTCTCATAAGTGTTTGACTGTTTTATAAAATCATTTTCGATATATGATGAAAGGATTACAAAAGATGAATGTGCGACGCCACCGGAGCTTAATTGATAGACGAACCTCCGGTCAATAAAAATTTATTCATCTAATAGTTTTTGAAATGGCTTTTTCATTAAAGCGGCCAGGTCTTCGTCTTTTTCATTGGAATAATACCTGTCCAACCCGTAACGGATTTTTTTTGGATCAAGTTGCATGTACGTTCCGAACAACCGGTCCCAAATAGAAAACACCGCGCCGTAGTTACTGTCGGTATAAGGTTGTTTCCAATGATGATGCACTTTGTGCATATTGGGCGACACGAGTACATAACTCAATCCTTTGTCCAACCAAGCCGGCAAAGAAATATTGGCATGTGTAAATGCTACAAATACGGTGAGTACCGTTTGGTAAATCATAACGGCATAAATGGGCGCACCGCAAATAATAATGGCTATTAAAAAAAATATGCCGCGCCAAATACTTTCTAATGGATGGTGACGCAGACCCGAAGTGACATCTACATTATTATCGGCATGATGAATAATGTGCATGCGCCAGAACAGGGGAACCTTATGTTCTATCATGTGCGACATCCAGCCGCCGAATAAATCTAATACCAATGCGGAAACGATAACTGTCAATAATACGGATGTGCCGAGCCAATAAACCAATCCGAATTTTTCTGCAGCCGCCCAATCGGAAAGTTTAACTATTAAAACACCGAAGCCGGTATGAATAATAAGATGTATAACGGTAAAAGTTAGGTTAACGGCCGCATGGCGCAGTTTTGTTTTTTTATATTTCAATGTAAGCAGCGGGATAGCGCCTTCAATAATCCATAGAATAATCAGCGAGCCTACAATAAAAGCCATCCGTTCAACGGGTCGTTGTTCAAGGGTAGAAAAATAATTGATGATTTTATCCCACATAGATGCTATTTGAACTGAAAGTTACGAAGGAAAAAGCAAGAGCCTCGATTTTAATGTTGAAAAGGATGCATTCTGAATTTTCGCAATGTTAACCTACTTTTATCGAATGTTGTTATTTGCAGTTACTAAGGTTTCCGCATGAACATCGGTTCAGGTTCTTCTGTGGAGGGAAGCAATTCTTAATTGCAGAAAAAAAGCTACGCTATGAAAAATCAGGAAAGTTCTTCTTCAAGTATCTTTGCCTCGTTAAATCTTTCGATCAATTGAAACAATGGTATACCTGTTCAACAGGCATGCGTAAGAGGTTTTAAAAATTCGAGTAACAAAGATCCAGTTACCGGTTTGCGAGATATTACCATTTCAATATTATTGAGTCCAATACGGCAAGCTATTCTATTTTCTCTTTCGGCCTGGACTGTTTCGACAAACCAATCGCTCTTTCAGACCGTTCTTTACTACCGTCAACTTTGTACCTCCCATGCATTATACCAAAGGGATTGATCGTAACGGTATTTTCATCTTCAAGATGGCAATTAATACCCGCATCCTGCAACATAGTTAACGCAATATTGGCTTCTATATAATTCGTAAAAGCGATTTAGTAATACAAAACTCATGAAAGACGATTTGCAAGTACATTAATAAACTAAATATTAAAAGAAAAGTCCATTCGATAATTCAACGTTTTGTTACTCAGCTCAATGAATCATTATAATCAAAACTTTACTGATTCAGCATCAGCGGCATTACCAGCATCATCAGCTCTTCATTATCATCCTGCTCGGTTGGTTTTATAATGCCGGCTTTTGTCGGTGTGCTCAATTCCATTCTTACTTCATCGCCATCGGCCGCATTCAGCATTTCTATTAAAAATCGTGCATTAAATGCAATGGTTAAATCTTCACCATCATAACGGCATTTCATTCTTTCATTACCTTCAAAACTAAAGTCAACATCCTGCGCAGCCAATTGCAATTCGCTGCCGCTTATATTCAGGGCTACCTGGTTGGTGCTTTTATTACTGAAAATACTTACCCGACGCAATGCACTTTGAAAATCGCTTTTAGCTACTACCAATTTATACGGATTGTCGGAAGGTATTACCACTTTATAATCCGGGAAACGGGCATCAATCAACCGGCAACTCATTTGCGTAGTGCCGTGTTTTACAAATAAATGATTGCTGTTATAGCTTACGGTAATTTCATCTTCATTTACCGGTAAAGCGGTTTTTAATAAGTTGAGCGGTTTGCGGGGTACAATAAATGAATCGGTCTTAGGGCAGCTCACATCTTTTCTTTTATATTTTACCAAACGGTGCGCATCGGTAGCTACCACCTGCAATCCTTTTTTATCCAGCTCAAAAAATACACCCGTCATAGCCGGGCGCAAATCATCGTTACTGGTGGCAAATATGGTTTTGTTAATAGCCGTAACCAAGCCCGAAGCCGTCATGGTAAAAGAAGTGGTGTCATCCGCACCGGGTTCTTTCGGAAAATTATCGGGGTTTTCGCCCATTACCTTATACTTACCGTTGTCGCTGGTAAGTTCTATACCAAAATTTTTATCAATAGTAAACGTAAGCGGTTGGTCAGGAATATTTTTCAGGGAATCGAGCAAAATTTTAGCCGGAATACAAACCTTACCGCTGTCCTTCGCTTCTATATCCATTTGCACACGCATCACGGTTTCCAGGTCGGTAGCTACTACAGTCAGTTTGTTTTTTTCTATTTCAAATAAAAAATCTTCCAGTATGGGCAACACGGTATTGGCATTAATAACGCCGGCTATATGTTGCAACTGTTTTAGTAAAGCCGAAGAGGAAACTATAAATTTCATAAGTCTATTTAATTGATATAATGAATCGGAAACGACCGGGGCGAAGCTAATGATTTTTAGTTTATGGCGAACAGGCCCGGCGGCTAAGTGGATTAATTGTTGCGGATTGCTTACCTGCTTCGTATAGTTCAGCAGTTGTTTTCCCCGGTCGGCTCTTTTTGACAAATTTCTTCCCGTTTACCCGCTTGTTTCATGTAGCTTCTTTCCTTATCTTGCTTTTCTGTAAAACACATTTTAACCTATGCTGAATAAACTCTTCGGGTGGGGCAAAAAAAAGGAAGAAGACCCTGCCGCGCTGCCTTCCGTTATTTTTGGTCGCTACTCCGACAACAACAAACCCCTGCGCAAAGTAAACCGCTGGACGGAAGCCGACAACCTTTTTAAAGAAAAAAAGCATTACGAAAGTATGGACGCTTTTTTTGATTACCTGAAAGATGATGAAGCGGCCAATGTAGTGTATGAACGCACCGGCGAATCAGGCAAATTTCATTTCTACCAGGGATCAAAAATGGTACGCGGTGTGTTTGCCGATAATCATTTACGTGCCGAAGTAACGCTGGCCAATATGCCGCAGGCAAGTGTGCCGGTCATGCGGCGCTTATTGGAAATGAATTTTAATTTATTCTACAGCCGTTTTGCACTGGACGGCGAGCGGCTCTGTATGCGTTTTGACACCAATGTGAACGCCGCCAATCCCAACAAACTCTATTACGGACTAAAAGAATTGGCCACCAAGGGGGATAAACAGGATGATTTATTGGTAAAAGATTTTGAAACATTACAAACCATCGATACGGAACATGTAACGGAGTTGCCGGCGGCCGAAAAAGAAATAAAGTTTACCTATTTTCAAAAATGGATAACAGAAACGCTTGACCTGATAAATACACTGGATGCAGATAAATTCAGCGGCGGTATCGCTTACCTGTTATTAGTATTGGTTTATCGTATAGATTATTTAATAGTGCCCGAAGGAAAATTACTGCACGAGCTGGAAGAAATAGCCAATATTTATTTTAAAAAAGACGAAAGAGCTACCGGCGAAAAAAACCGCGACATGCTGGAAGCATTTAAAAAAATGCAGGCCAAAACCAAAGAAGAAGTTTTCCCCTATCTCTTCCGAAGCAAACATACATTTGCCATAGTAGCGCCGCAGGTACACAAAACCATTGCCGATGCTGTTTATGCCGCCAATCAAAATATAATTTGGTACAGGGATAATAACTACCCGCAAATAGCCGCGCAAATAACGGAATACGGTTTACTTTTTTGCCAATTCTCTTACAGTATGCCCCGGCCGGTTACGGATTTAATTCAATTATTTATGCGGGTGAACCACAGTGATTATTTTGCCGCACTGGGATATCCTTCACTTTACAATAAAACCGCCAATCAATTTGAAAAAGAGAAAATAAAAGAGCAGGTATACGCCGTACTTGAAAAATGGAAAGTAAAATACCCGCTGATGAATGTAAAGATTGAAAATATAAATTATGAGAACCTCGTGAATTTTAATCACAGTTTCTCTACCGAGATAGAACTGTTAAACACCGAACCGAAATAATTTTTATAAAAGAATTATATGGAATCAAACGAAATAATAGAGCAATATCAAAACGCCATTATACAAATAGCTACGCAGGGCGGCACCGGTACCGGTTTTTATTTAAAAGAATACGACCTGATTGTTACCAACGATCATGTAATAAGCAACAGTGCCGAAGTAACCATTGCCGGTAAAAGTTTTGACAAAACCCTTTCGAGAGTTTGGTATACCGATCGCAAACATGATCTTGCATTTTTAGAAGCTCCGTCAAAAGTTGAACTGCCGGAAATACGATTGGGATTAATTGAAAATATGAAAGATGGTGATAAAGTTTTAGCTATCGGCCATCCTTACGGATTAAACTACACCGCTACACAGGGTGTAATAAGTAAAGTAGATCGTATCCGTGACGGATTAAAATTCATACAAATAGATGCAGCCATTAATCCCGGCAACAGCGGCGGCCCCCTGGTAAATAATGCCGGCGAGGTGGTAGGTGTTAATTCGTTTATTATAAAGGGCGGCGATAATTTGGGATTTGCATTACCGGTAAATTATTTGCGTGAAGCCTTGCAAATGTATTTACCCAATAAAGGACAGGCTTCCACCCGCTGTTTCAGTTGCGGGCAATTGGTGCTTGCCGGTAATATTGATTCGGCAAAGTATTGCCCCGGTTGCGGCACCGAAGTAAAATTGCCCGAGATGCCGGAGAAAGAAGAAGAGCCCGTAGGTATTCAAAAAACAATAGAAGATATTTTAAAAGAATTGGGTAAAGATATTAAGCTGGCACGTGAAGGAAAAAATAACTGGAGTGTAAAAGAAGGATCGGCAAAAATTAAAATCGTTTACAATCCCGAGAATTTTTTTATAGCCGGCGATGCCTATTTATGCCAACTGCCTGCTGATGCCGCTAAAATAAAACCGCTGTATACATTTTTATTACAGGAAAATTATAAAACAAAAAACCTTGTACTCAGTTGCGCCAAACAAAATGTAGTACTCAGTTGCCTGATGTATGATATGGATGTAACCAAAGAAAGCGGCACCAATGCATTCAGAAATCTTTTTTTGCAAGCCGATCATTATGATGATATACTGAAAAAAGAATACGGCTGTTCCGACAGATTGGAAGAATAAATATATTTCCCCTCTAAATAGTAGAAAATAAGAATAGTTTATTGTATTTTTCTTAATTAAAATCTATTCCATGAGAAAAACAATCTATTCGTGTACCATACTGCTGTTGATTTTACATACGGCAACCAATGCGCAACAACGTGCCTACAATCAAAATTCCGCCCGCAGTAATAATGCAAAAAGCGCCATCACAGAAGATGCCTGGACTTTTGGTGTTAGCAGCGGAGTATCTGCGGGTATTAAAAGCAATGAAAATAACGGGTTCCGCGGAAGCGGTATGTCCGGCAAAATGTTCGGTCGTTATTATTTCGGCAATATCGGTTTAGGGTTTTCTACCGGCATTATACCCGGCGCTATTGATGATAATGCGCTGAATAGTTTTATTACAGAAAGAAAATACCAAAGAGATCTATTACAAATAACAAACAGCAAACCTGTCAACAGTTATTTTCTTTTTGGTCCTTCCGTTCGTTTTGGCCGTCGTGTACAGGTGGCGGCAGAATTGCAGGGTGGATTATTTTTAAATAATCCGGGAAATCTTAACATTAATCAATCAGGTGTTGCCCGTTCATTGTATCGATTTGACGGAGGAAATAAAAATATATTTCCCGGTTTTTCCGGAAATATGAATATCTCTTACCCGGTAAATCGATCTACTCATTTTTTTATTTCGACCGATTATTTACAATCACGTTCTTCCGTTCGGCTACTTGATCCGCAAAGAGGTATTGATATACCGACGGAACAAAATCGTAACCTGAAATTATTTACCGCGGGTGCGGGTATTACAAAATCATTCGGATCAAGAAGAGAAGCAGGCAGCGGTATGGCTACCGGCAAAAGATACGGAGCAGCGGGCAGCGGAATGGCGTCAGGAAAAAAACATATCGGCAATGTGAAGTATGAAGATATTACCATAACAGAAACTGTTGATGAAGAAGAAAGAATAATAGCAACCGTACAGAAACATGCTATCAATACAAAAGGAACAGGCGGAACAAGAATGGTGAACCCGGGAAATGAAAGCTGCGGCCCCGTTACTGTAAAAAATACAAATCCCGATGGCTCCGTTGAAGAAATGACATTTGCCTGTCCCGATGATGCCGTCAATTACAGCATTAATCAAATCAATGGAGGAATGCCCAATCGTATTTCGATGAACGTAACAGTACCGAAACAAACACAAGGTGCTACGTTTGGCGAAAAAGTTAATCAGGGTTTGCATGCTGCAGGCAGTGCATTATCGCAAGGCAGAACAACACCCAAACAAACACAAGGTGCAACATTTGGTGAAAAGGTTAACCAAGGTTTACATGCCGCAGGCAGTGCTTTATCACAAGGCGCTTCTTCCAAGGGTATTATTTCGGGTAATGTAAGTTGGGGCAGTGCGACTAATGCAGCAGGTATAATAACAAATGAAAATGCGGCGGCAAATCCGGTTAGTAAACTTGCGGGTGGTGCAGGCGGCGGAGCTGCCGCTGCTTCGTATGCTGCTACCGGCATGATAATAAATAACGGAAACGGTTCGCCGGGTGTTGTTACTGCTATTTTTACAAGAGAAGCCGGCAGCGGAATGGCATCGGGTAAAAGATCGAGAGAGGCAGGTAGCGGTATGGCTACGGGTAGAAGACAATATCAACCTGTTTTTTCTGATGGAGATAATAGTGCATGTACTGACTGCGGCGTTACGGTAAAATTAATCGGGCATGAATTGGCACACACAGTACAACAAGCCGGGGGAACAAAAAATCCCTTATACAATGATAAAAATAATACGGGAACTAATCCTTTATCTGAATCAAAGGGTTGGCAAATGCTGCCGGGTGGTTCGGATTGTGCCCGCGGTATCATGGGGATAGATATTATCTTGACAGAAGCGTCAAGTGGCTTGCCCGCAGCAAGAACAAAAACAGGATCCTGCGGCGATTTCTTTTTTGCCAATGTACCTACAGGTGATTATATAGTAAAAGTTGCGGGTTCTCTTATTTCCAAAAAAGTATATGATGCGGACATAATAAAGAAAACTGACTTGGCCGGTATTGTACAACAGGGAGATAATATGTTTCAGTTAACACTAAATACCGATAACGGTATGTCGCAACGGGCGGGCATCAGTACTTCCCGATCCAATATAAGAAACAAAAGTATCAGCATTATAGAATCGGATACGGATGGTGACGGTAATTTTGAATCGGCAAAAATAATAACGGAGCTAACCGACGGTACTGCAAAAGATGTAACTGCAACCGCAAGAATCAGCATGGCCAACAATGTCAAAAAAGTTATCGTTCGCGGATGGAACCCGGAGAAAAAAGAAGGAATAACAAGCGATGCAAATACAGTAAAAGAATATACTTTCAGTATTACCGGCGGCAAATCTGAAATAGCGGTGACAAGTGAGTTTGAAAACGGAGCTAAAAAAGAGGCGCAGCTTATCTGCGGAACTACTGATCATTTAAAAGTACGAATGATTACAATTCCGGTTGGCGATTTGGATGGAGACGCTGCCGCAAAAGCCTCGATTAACACTACACGTTCAAATATAAAAACAGTTATAATGGCCGGCGGCGATACAGGTGGTGAGGGAATTGCAGGAAACAAAGCTATTGGTAGCGGAGCTTCATTACTTGGCGGTGCATTACCCGGAGGCGCCGTTATATCTGCAGCTATGCGACCGGGCGAGCCTATACCCGGTGTTGGTGTTAACCTCGGGAGAAAACCTGGCGGCAATTTACGTACGGCACAAACCAATGGGTACGGTGAGTTTGAGTTTACTGATCTTGAACCGGGTAATTATACATTTACCGTAGAACAAAATATAATTATCAATGATGAAAGTCTTGTAACAACAGGCTATAATGATGATAGTGATGAGGCGGCGGAAAGAAAGGGTTGGGATGGAACCATAAAAGGCGGCAGTACAAAAGCACAGGATCATAATTCATCACGATCAAATAAAACTGCGAGTGCAGTGGCTCCTGATCCCGGTAACGGAGATAATACTGATGCTTCACGAAAAGGTTGGGATGGAACGGTAAAAGGTGGCAGTACAAAGGCACAGGATCATAATTCATCACGATCAAATAAAACTGCGAGTGCAGTGGCTCTCGATCCCGGTAACGGAGATAATACTGATGCTTCACGAAAAGGTTGGGATGGAACGGTAAAAGGGAAAACGGCTGAATTCAGTACATCACTTGATGATTTGAATAAATTATTGGATGCAGATAAGAATGCGCCGTCAAAAGATATTGCAGCTGCAAAAGAAAATAGTCGCAAACTCAGTAGCTCTATCAATCAATTGGAAAACAGTTTAGACAACTCCACTTTAGTGAAAAAAGCTTCTGCCGCAGTTGATACAAACTTTGCTATCCTGCTTGGTTCATTGGGCAAACTTGGGGCGCAGTACAATAATATCTCCAACATACTTAAAACGAAACATGATACTGCAAAAAATTCTGTCGATAATATACGTTAACCGGAAGAGCGGTTTATTGTACTTTTATTATTCAAAAAATAATTTCATGATAAAAAGAATTTATTGTTGCTCAGCGCTGTTATTAGTTTTAACAATAAGCCTGAATGCGCAGGAAGATCCGTGTAAAAAAAGAATTGCAGCGTTACGAAGTTCATACGACTCTTTATATTCTAAGGAATTATCTGCTGCATATAGTTCCTTCGACTCCTTGAAGTGGGAATATTCCGATGCCCTACAATTTTTAGATTCGCTGGTAGGGGCAAACAATAGATTGCAAGAGCAGTTAGATCAAAAGAACAACCAAATAACAGAATTGAAAAAAAATATTACTGAACTTTTACGGAAGAATAATTCGCAAAACAAAACAAAAAAATCCAAGGCTTCACTATACGAACCAAATAAATTATTGTACGCTGATAAGAATAAGCCTGTAGCCAATCTCACTGCAAGCAGAGAAAACAGTCATAAATCCGATAATGCTATAAATCAATTGTGTAAAAGTTTAGACGATCCCGGGCTGACAAGGAAAAAATAAACACACCTCTTTAAAAGTTTCTTCAGCAATAAATAACAACTATGCTAAAAACCCCTTTAATCGCAGGGGCTTTTTATTTACATTTGCCCCGATGTATAAAAAGTATTTGACCAAAGAACAGGCCTTACAAAAATTAAAGCAGTATTGCGCTTATCAAGAACGCTGCCACAGCGAAGTGACAGAGAAATTATATGAACTGGGTGTATACAAAAAAGAGCATGATGAAATTATCGCTGCATTAATAGAAGAAAATTATTTGAATGAAGAACGATTCGCCATAGCTTTTGCCGGCGGTAAGTTCAGGATAAAACAATGGGGCCGTGTAAAAATAAAATACGAGCTGAAACAAAAACAGGTAAGTGAATATTGCATAAAAAAAGCCTTGAGTGCCATTCCCGAAGAAGATTATTTAAAAACACTGAATAAGCTTGCCGATGAAAAACGCAAGACATTGAAAACGGAGAAAAATATTTTTATTAAAAAAAGAAAGCTGCAGGATTATTTATTGCAAAAAGGTTTTGAAACAAATTTGGTGAGGGAGGTGGTGGGGTGAAGGAAAGTTAATACTCCTATCTTAATACTTCCCCTCCCGTTAAAGCAAATACAATTAATTTTACCGGTAATCTTATTTCAACATGTCTTTAATTACCATCACTACTATACAAACCAACCTGCATTGGGAAGACAAAGCGGCTAACCTGCGAATGCTGGAAGAAAAAATAAACGCTATAAAAGAAAAGACGGAGCTTGTTATACTGCCCGAAATGTTCAGCACCGGCTTTAGCATGCAGCCAAAATTATTAGCAGAGAAGATGGACGGCGAAACCCTGGCCTGGATGAAAAGAACAGCCGCCGCTAAAAAAATTATTCTTACCGGCAGTGTAATTATAGAAGAGGCCGGTAAGTATTTTAATCGTTTGATCTGGATGTTACCCAACGGCACATTCGGCCATTATGATAAAAGACATTTGTTTGCTTTTGCGGGTGAAGACAAACAATACACCGCCGGTACCAACCGGTTAATTGCATCGGTGAAAGGCTGGAAAATAAATTTGCAGGTTTGCTATGATCTGCGGTTCCCGGTTTGGGCGAGGCAGACCTCACCCCCCAACCCCCTCTCCAAAGGAGAGGGGGAGAAAGCCCCCTCCCCGCCTCCCCCCGAGGGGGAGGAGTTGGCTGACACACATATCCCCGAGTATGATGTATTGATTTATGTAGCTAACTGGCCCGAAAGAAGAAGCATTGCATGGAAAACTTTATTGCAGGCGAGGGCTATCGAAAATCAATGTTATACAATTGGTGTGAACCGCGTGGGCAATGACGGCAACAATATTTACCACAGCGGCGACAGCATGATTACAGACCCGATGGGTGAAATTCTTTATCATAAAAAAGATGAAGAAGATATTTTTACCATTACACTGGATAAAACAAATTTGAATACCGTACGTGAAAAATTTCCTTTCATGCGTGACGCGGATGATTTTTTTATTTCTATATAAACTTAGTCATGAAAAAAGCTTTTACCAATGCAGTCATTTTTACAGGCAAAGAAAAATTAACCGGCTCCGCTGTTTTAGTTAATGATAAAAAAATAGAAGCCATCGTTCCTGTTAATGAAATTCCTTCAGATTACAGCACTCACGATCTCAAAGGGAGTAATATTGCTCCCGCATTTATTGATTTGCAGATTTACGGCGGCAACAGCTGTTTATTTTCTGCCAACCCTTCTATTGAAGCCATTGAAGCAACATATAATTATTGTTTGCAGGGAGGCTGCGCACAGTTTCTGTTGACAATGGCTACCAATTCAAAAGAAATTTTTTCGAAAGGAATACAAGTTGCGAAGCAATACATAAATGACGGAAGTAAAGGCTTGTTGGGTTTGCATTTGGAAGGACCCTGGATTAATGCGATAAAAAGAGGCGCACATGCGGCGGAGTTTATTCATCAACCTAAACTGAAAGAAGTAAAAGAATTAGTACAGGAAGGAGAAGGCGTAATAAAAATGATAACGCTGGCACCCGAAGTAACAGATGAATCGATCATTGATTATTTGCAGGAAAACAAAATTGTCGTATCGGCGGGTCATAGTAATGCAACGTACAAAGAAGCGACGCAATCTTTTACTAAAATAAAAACCGTCACGCATTTGTTCAATGCCATGTCGCCCATGCAAAGCCGTGAGCCGGGTATGGTGGGTGCCGTTTATGATCATCCTTCCGTCTGCAGCAGTATCGTAGCGGATGGCATTCATACCGATTATGCGGCGCTGCGTATCAGCAAAAAAATATTGAAAGAAAGATTGTTTTTAATTACGGATGCCGTTTCCGAAACAAGTGAAGGGCCCTATACACATGTGCTTAATAAAGATCGTTATACCTTGCCCGACGGTACACTCTCCGGCTCGGCGCTTACCATGATGCAGGCCGTCAAAAATTGCGTGCAGTATGGAAATATAAATTTGGAAGAAGCACTGCGAATGGCTTCTTTATATCCTGCAAAAATAATTGGTATTGAAAATGATTATGGATTGATCAAAGAAAATCATGCGGCTTCTTTTGTTGTGCTTGATGAAGCAATGAAAGTTATTGAAGTGATGCCAAATTGATTTACTATTTAGTCCCAAAAGGCCAGGTATCATACCGAGAGCGGGGATAAGTATCGAATGAGGTATTTTACACAGCGATTCGGTATACTATAAATCTCATCATCTCCGCTTGATTGAGTTGATACGATAAACAGGAAGAGGTTCCGGGCAAAAACAAGGAAATTTTTTATCTGTTTTTACAAGACAAACACTTACTGCAAGACTGTCCGCTTCAAAATCAGCAGCGAGGTTTTCCATTTTATATGCCGGTTGAGTTCCGCTCAGGTCCTTGGTATAATACCACTCTATTCCGTCTATCGCCAAGCTACCACCCCAACGGATATAACCATCCTCGCAAAATTCTTTACCCGTTTTTTCTTTTTTACATGAAATAAATAAAACCGCTGTTGCCAATACCATAATTATCTTTTTCATATTATACCTTTTATATTTTAGTTATTATAATTCTTGAATTACCGCATGAACCCGGAATAATGCTCCAATACAATTTTACTTTAACGGGAAACTTAGCCATTTGTAAATTAATACCGCTACCCGCAGAAAGCTGATCAAATCCATAAGTAGTTTCTTTAATCTTTATGATCCATCCCCCACAACAAGGAGATGGACAGAGTCTCATGTCAGCTCCGGTAATTTCTCCTTCGTCTTTGTATTTATATTTATAATTATCCTTATCGCAGGAAATAGCTAATACCGCTGCCATCAATCATATAATTACTTTTTTCATGAATATATATTTAAGTTTTTTTATCGATCATCTTTCCAAACCAATTTTACAAAAACAGCTTTCTGAAAAAAATCAGTACACTTCATATCGCCCTTACCGGTAATGCCGCCACCCGGCGCACATATATAATTACAGTTTTCATCAAAAAGCTCTGTATATTGATCGCAGCAATCGGAGGAAAACAGGTAAACCGTTTTATCATTATACCTGTATTCTTCTACTGATGCCGGCGGGTTCCAACGAGATTGGTTTTTTATTTTTTGTATTTTATTACTGATACATTGGGGTACTCCTTCCAATTTGGTTTTTTTGCAGGAAGAGAAAAAAATCAGCAATGCAACAGCGGCCATTATTTGTTTCATTATCGGTTGATTTTAATTATTGACAACACGCTGTACATCTTCGTTGCTCCGTATCATTTTCTTCACACGAATACCGGGATTACAACGTGTGTTTCAGCAGCAATTTTATATACCGGGGCCTTTTTTGGCTAACTCTTAACTATTTTAACTCAATGCCTTACATTTGCTTTTCAAACCCTACTAATGACCATACACAAGGAAGGATATAAATCGATTGCCCTCAGCACTATTGTATTCGGATTACTAAACCTGCTTTCTTTTTATTTACTCAGCTACAAATACCCGGCCATCAGTTGGTTTATTTTTGTTGTCACACTGGGTCTTTTGTTATTTATGGTTTCTTTTTTCAGAATACCGGCACGCCAATTAACCGTACAGGAAAATGCGATAGTAGCTCCCGCCGACGGCAAGGTAGTAGCCATAGAAGAAGTACAGGCCGATGAATATTTTACCGACCGCCGTATACAGGTTTCTATTTTTATGAGTCCGCTCAATGTACATGTTAATCGCAATCCCGTAGCCGGGGAAGTGGTATACAGCAAATATCATCCGGGTAAATATTTAGTAGCCTGGCATCCCAAGTCGAGTACCGAAAACGAAAGACACAGTGTAGTATACAGAACTGGCGGTAAAGAAATTTTAGTAAAACAAATTGCCGGCGCACTGGCCAAGCGTATTGTAAATTATTTACAACCGGGACAAAAAGTAAATCAAACCAACGAAATGGGTTTTATAAAATTTGGCAGCCGTATAGATTTATTATTGCCTTTGGATGCGGTAATAAAAGTAAAAATAGGCGACAAGCCGCAGGGTGGGGTTACCGTGGTGGCGACTTGGTAAAGCCTCCGCAAAATTCGATCCGCTTGGGAACCCTAAATGGGGCTATAGATTCCTGCAAACCGAAGATACCTTTATTATTAAAAAATTCCTTCCAACTCTTTTAGCGAGTAAATCGTATAGGTAGGCAATTTATTATCAACAACCGGTACCGGTTCGTTTGTTAAATGATTTACATGCACCTGGTCGATACCGGCATTTACCGCCCCTGCTATATCTACATCAATGGTATCACCAATCATAATACTATGTTCGGGCAAGGCGCCCGTTTTTTGAAAAGCGAATTCAAAAATTTCCTTATTGGGTTTCAGGCTGTTGCTTCCTTCCGATGTTATTACCTCGGTAAAATATTTATCAAGACCCGAATATTTTAATTTGCTGTGCTGCGTTTTTTCAAACCCGTTGGTAATAAGATGCAGTTGGTAATTTTTCTCCGTTAAATAATCCATGATTTCTATACAATGCGGAAATAAAATAGTACGGGTAGGCAGCAGGTCAAGAAATTGCACATTCATTTTTTCCGCCAGCGCTTCATCGGCTATTTTAAAATCAAGCAGGGCGAGCCGCATTCTTTTTATCCGCAATTCATCCTGTTTAATAAAACCTTTCCGATAGCGCTCCCACAGCATTTCATTATATAACAGGTAGTTTTTATAAAACAGGTTAAAATCATCAACGCCCCTTTCTTCCAGTTTCAAGGAGGAATACAATTCTTCCAGTGTAGCCCGGGCATTACTTTCAAAATCCCAAATGGTATGATCAAGGTCGAAGAACAGGTGCCGGTATTTCATTCGGAACTTTATTTAAAGTAAAAATGCAAAGGAAAGGAAAAATAGTCAAACTGATTTTAAACGTTCCATTACTTCTTCTTTTCTTCTTCGGGATATTTCCACTCTTGAGCCGTCTGACATGGTCAGCATACCCTCTGCATGATAATTTATAACATGTGCTTTATTCACAAGGTGCGATTTGTGTATCCGGATAAATCCATGGCTTAGCAATATCTCTTCATATTCTCTCATGGTACGGGATGTAAGGAGGCTTGACTTATCAGTAAAAAAGAACTTAGTGTAGTTGCTTACTCCTTCCAAACGTATAATTTCTTCGGGCTTATAAAAGAAAGTTCCCTGTGTAGTGGCTAATGCCAGTTTAAAATCTTTTTTATCATGCACATTTAAATTGTACATAAAATTATTATACAGTTGCGGGTTACCGGTAATACCGGTTTCTTTCTGTATAAAGCGATCAAACCCGTTTCTCAACTCGTCAGCATCAATAGGTTTTAATAAATAATCCAATGCACTAAAGCGGATAGCCTCAATGGCATATTCATCATGTGCAGTGGTAAAAATAATATTGAAATTTATTTGCGGCACTTGTTTTAATAATTCAAAGCCGCTCATCAACGGCATTTGTATATCTATAAATAATAATTGCGGCTGAAAATCTTTCAATAAAAACAATCCTTCGTACGGATCATTAGTTGCTTTCAATTCAGTAATCTCCGGCAAATAATGCTTTATCATCAGCGACAGGGTTTTGACCGCGGCCGGCTCATCATCTATTATCAGTGCTTTAATCTTGTTCATAATTATCTGCCTCCTATAAATATTTTTAAAGCTACCTGTGTACCCTGCACCAGGCCCGTTACATCGGTAATATCCAGTACAGTTACTTCAAACTGCTTATCGTACTGCTGTTGCAGCAATTGCAGCCGTTGCTCTACTATCGACATCCCCTTTGACTCATGACCGCTTTCAGTTCCTTTGTTATTCTTTTTAAGTTTGGCTGACGCATTTCTTCCAATGCCATTATCCCTTATTGTAGCCAGCAGTATATCGTCTGTATACAAATCAAATTGAATATCCAGATTTCCGGCACTTGGCTTTGGCATCAAGCCGTGCCAAATGGCATTTTCAACAAAAGGTTGGAGCATCATTGGAGGAATTTTAATTTCTGTAGGGTCAATTTCGTCAATCATGTTGATGCAGTAAGTAAAATTATCGCCAAAACGAAGCTGTTCTAATTGCAGGTAAGCGCTGAGAATTTCAATTTCTTTTTCTAAAGAAATAAAACTCTGATTACTGCAATTTAAAATATCCCTTTGCAGTTTCGAGAATTTAGAAAGATATTTATTGGCTTCTGTGACATTGCCCTGCAAGATATACTGCTGTATGCTGTTGAGTGCATTAAAAATAAAATGAGGGTTCATCTGCATACGCAGCGCTGTAAGCTGCGATGTGGCAAAATCTTTATTCAGCCGCAGCACTTCCATTTCTTTTTCTTGCGTTTGCTTTTCAGCATTGATTGTTTCAATTTTACCGGCGCAAAGAGCGGCAATTGTTTGAAGGATTTGCAAATGCCGGTCGGTATAAAAATTCTTTTGAGCATGTTCACTGTCTATCACACCGGTTACCACTCCATTAATAATAACAGGTATGGCAATTTCAGAAAATCGCCTGACGTCATCAACAATATACCGTTCATCCAATGCAGTATCTGTAATAATTTCAGCTTTGCCGGTAAGTGCGACACTGCCTACAATGCCTTTGCCAAGAGGTATTTCAATGGGGTTGATGATCTTATTTTCTTCTGTTGTTTTAGGTCCCCAAGCCGCTTTCTGTATAAGCACATTTCGGTGTTCATCCTTCAGGTAAATAACACAGTCTTCAAATTTTAATTTCGAAATACAGTTTTTGGCCACATCCCACAGCAAGTCATCAATATTGCTGATGCTGTTCATCGAAGCGGCAAAATGATTTATGATCTGCTCTATTTCAAGTTGTTCCCTGTACCCCGCAGCTTTCAGTTGTTGCAGGGCTGTTTTTTCTGCTTCTCTTTTTTTAATAAAATCTATTCGTCTCTTGTATAAAAAAAAGGCCAGTGCGGCTACTGTTATCAGCAACAAGAAAATAAACCACCGGGTTTTCCAAAAGGGCGATGCAATGATGAATGAATACACAGCATCTTTTTCACTCCACTTGCTTTTGTTGTTCAATGCCTTTGCATGAAAAGTATATTTACCCGGAGAAAGGTTTTCATAGCTGATGCTTCTCAAAGCATCTCCATTTACCCAATTGGTATCAAGGCCATCTAATTTATAATAATAACGCATGCCTTCCTGATTGGCATAATCAAGTGCTGTAAAACTAAAACTGAAAGAATTATTACTATAAGCAAACCGGTTGTTTTGGCTGAAATTATTTACAGGTCCATTTGTTTTTATTTGTCTTACAGCAGTAATATAAACTACCGGTGGTGCATAGGCAGACAAAAGTTGCTGCGGGTTAAAGGATGTAAAACCAAGCGTTGTTGCAGCCCAGATATGTCTGCTGCTGTCCTGACACAGACGGATATAACTATAGCCGGGTTTTATAAAGCCATCTGACTCATCAAAATTTAAAACCCTGTCTTTATTTTTTCCCTTTTGTCCTAAAAAAGTAATTCCTTTGGAGCTTCCTGCCCAGATATTGTTTTCTTTGTCTGCCAGCAGTGTTAAGTAATGCAATGTATTAAGACCATCAGCCTCTGTAAATTGTTTTACAATCTCCAATTCATTTTTTTTATTGAATATACACTGCAATATGCCTTCCCCCGATGCGGCCATCCATACATTTCCAATTCCGTCTTTTATTAAAAAATTTATTACAAGCTGTTTACCATTCACTAAAAAATGATGTAATGAATCGTTTTTAAAATACACAATACCTTCTTCTCCGCCCATCCAGATGCTTCCATCCGGCGCTTCCGCCCCCGAAAAAAATTTTGCATACTGCGAAATATTGGGCTGCCGGTAATATTTTCTGAACGAAACCGTTTCATTAGATGCAACTACTATTTCACTTATTCCCCGGTCACCCAACACGTACAATTTTCCATTGGTCGTTTTTATAAACTGATATAGCGAATTGTCGTGCAAACCGTTTTCAATTGTATACCGTTCCGTTTTGTTATTCCTCATCAACACCAAACCCTGGTAACCGCTTGCAATCCACAGCCGGCCCCGCTCATCTTCATACATTGCTTTTATTTCTGCACTTGGCACCGGCTTATCTTTAATCAGTGTAAATGTATTTTCTTTCTTTTCAAACAGCCGGCCAAAGTTGGCGCCCAATAAAATTTTACCGCTTTGCAATGCAGCCACAGAATAATAATCTTTATAGTAAGGAAATTTATCAACAGCATACCTGCTGAATATGTAAGGCTTTGCTTTTATTAAACCATCGGAAGATGCCAGCCAGAAAAAATCATTGTCTTTCAGTATGGCCCTTGGCCATATAATGTTGCTGTCAGAAAATTTAATGGAAGCAGAAGTGGTGCCGCTTTCTGCATCAAAACAAAAAGCCCCTCTTGTACCTACATACCATGCGCCCGCAAGTGCATTACTGTCAGGCTTAAATAATTTTTCAGGGTTATAGCTGCTTGCAATACCGTTTTCAATTTTGTTTATTTCGGTGGAAGCAGCATCAAAATAAACTGTTGATTTATTTACAGGGAATAAAGAAGATATCTTATCACGGCTATTTGCTGTTGCATGTATCTGTTCCAACTTTTCATCAAGCAGTCGGTACAAAGTATTTTGCCCGGCAATATAAACAGTGCCGTCAGGTGCTTTACTTATGAGAACTGTACGTCGTTTATCAATCACTTCGTTTTGCAATTGCCATTGTTTAAGCAGGCAGTTGGCGATTGTTATCTTTTTCTTACCTGTAAAATCAACATCCTTTAAATAAAATTTTGCAGGGCCGTTTTCTGTTGCCAGCCAAACGGCACCATCCTTATCCGGCAAAATATCATTCACTCCCTGCGGCAATGCAGATGCCGCACTCAATTTGACGATTTCATTGTTTACAAAACAAAACAAACCGGTTCCGCTGCCAATCCACAGCCGGTTAGCGCTGTCAGCCTTTATCACATTTACATAACCAATCAATTCCTTATCATTTGAATAAGCATAGTTGTGAAAAAAATAGCCGTCGTACTTACTAAGCCCTGCGGAGGTGCCAACCCACAAAAAATCTTTGCTGTCTTTTGCCAGTGCAATAATTTCGGAAGAAGGCAGACCATGTGAAGTATTATAAAACCGGAATGAACAGGAAACGGGCTGCTGTCCAAAACTTTTCGTGATGCTGCAATTCAGCAGCATGAAAAATAAAAAAAGCGGATATATGGAAACTGTTTTTTTCAATATACTAATATACAATTTTTAAATCCGGCCTTATTATCCGTTCCGTAACCCAACTTTTACCTGCTGCCGCAGCTGAAATAGAATTTACTAACCCTATTTTTCCGCAGGATGCCGTGCAAAAGAACTGCCCTGCGCTAATTTATTTACCAATGTCTTCAATTCATCTATTTGTTTTTGTTGGTTTTGGATGATGGCTTGTTGCTCCTGCTGATTTTTTTCCAGTTCTTCCAATCTTCCAACCCCGCTTGTATTTTGTTTTTTCAGCAAATCAATTTCCTGTGTCCTTTTCTCCAAAGCCTGTATAGCAATAAAACTTACTCCGGCAAAATCGGCGGAGTTGATAGTAGTATCATTGCCAATGGTTCCGTATTTATCTTTTCCAAAAGCAGCATAAAAATCCTGCGCCATTGGTCCATAATGCCGGAATGTTTTTGGGTCTTGTTTTTTATAATTCCAACTGGTAAGATGAAAGCCGCTTATCTTCTTTAAAAAATCTTCACCATTTACTTCTGCAAAATTTTCTTTGGTACGTACATCGCTGAAAGCACTCCATGCATTGGCACCGGCAGATAAAACACAACCGGAGGACAAATTGGAACTGGTGACCAGAAGATAGCCCCCGGCAAACCTTGCCGAAAAAAAATTGGCCGCTGGAGAAAGCATAATAGTAGCAGAAGAATTATCGCCTATTATAAAAGAACCTGTTTCGTTATTGGTGGAAACATTATTACCCATTGCTGTTGAAAAATCACCACCGGCGGTTGTTTGTCTTCCCATTGCAGTTGAATAATCTCCACCGGCGGTTGTGCGAAAGCCAGTTGCAAATGAGACAGAGCCGCCGGCTAAGCTGCTGTCGCCAATTGCAGTAGATGCATATCCTGTAGCATCTGTGTATTTTCCCATGGCGGTTGAATTTTCGCCGCTGGCATTTGTTAACCTCCCCATTGCGGTTGAATTTTCGCCACTGGTGGATGTAAAATTTCCCATTGCAGTTGAGTAATCACCCCTGGCAAATGTTTGTCTTCCCATTGCAGTTGAATTTTCGCCGGTGGCGGTTGTATTAAATCCCATTGCAGTTGATGCAAAACCGCCGGCAGTTACTGAGAGCCCCATAGCCGTTGAGGCATTACCACCGGCGGTTACTCCGGCACCCATAGCTGTTGAGGCAAAACCATTGGCTGTTACTCCAAGGCCCATAGCTGCAGAGTATTGTCCCTTTTCGGAATTATTAATATTACCGGTTCTGAATGCCCCTGCCTTGGCATCAAAAAATAAGGCAGTACCTGCAATACCCGCAATATCCGGCAGCGATGAACTGTAATTATATAAACGGCGAAATAATAATGAAAACCCTGCACCGGTATTAAAGTCAACATTGCTTTTAAAATTGATATAGAGTGAGGAAGAATTAAATACCCATCTACCTGTGCTGTTATACACATTACCAACTGCCAGCAGTGTGGCACCGGTTGATGATTCTTTTATGATTAAGGAATCACCTGTATTTAAGTCCATCGTTTCCAGTGTAACCTCAATAGCTATATTAGATGAGAATGGAATGTTTGCTTTACTATCATGGTCAATCCCATAATTCCCTGCCGGCCCACCGGAGTCGTACAGCCTTCCCGTTGAGTCGGTATTAAGGAAAGAGACAGTGCCAAGGCCCGGCAATGTTTTTGTTTGTGCGACAGTAGGGGGTGTACCGGTGGCAGATGTTGGTGTGTTTACCAGCAGGTTTCCTACAATATGCATTTTATTCATTGGTTCGGTGGTACCGATGCCTACGTTTTGCGCCATCGCCAATTGCTGAATTACAATTACTATAAGGACTGTTATTATTTTTTTCATTTTCATATTTTTTTACTTAGCTGATCTGCATTGCCATTTTGTAGCAGATTGCGGGCTGCTTTCTTTTGTTAACACTACCTGTGTGGGAGAATAATTAAAGCCGGGAGGAGAAGTAGAAATATAATAGCCGGGGTTATCTACACTTTCTATGGCTACGGTTCTTACACCATTTACTTTTGGCATTTCGTGTATAAAAAAACAGTAGCCATCACCACCCGGGTTTTCGATTTCGCTATTGCCCAATGTAGTACTCAAATGCACTTCTTGCCCGTTGCTGCTAAGGCCTGCAAACAGCCAGAGTCTCCGCTTTCTTTCAAGCTGTATAGTATAGCACAGCTTGTTAGTAAATTCTGTTTTGGATTCCGCTACGTTAAATTCGCAGAATCTCTCAAGGGTTAACTGATTAAGAGGGTACGACTTAAGTATCTCTGAGCGTTTCATATTATTGCCTCCCGTCTCCAGGTGTACATATTTATCTGCTGAGGCATCAACGGTAAAAATCCATTGATGCGGATAGGGCACTTCGAGTAATGCAGGATCGGTACTGCTTTTTTTACAGGAAACAAAAAATGAAAGCATACCAATAATAAGAATTGTCTTTTTCATGATAAGCATTTTTAAAAGTTTATAGTTTTTTAAATACAAAAGAATAAGCAGAGTTACAATCTGCATTAGTGAAAGCGCTAACCGGTTATGCAACGGTAAAAAGGATTTATTGAATGGTAAAAAATACCGGCAATATGAATTACCGCATATAAATTTTAATAAATTGAAAGTGTATAAATAGTATCATCGAAGGTGCAGGAAAACAAACAGGAAGAAAATATAAATACTGTTGACTGCTAATTGATCTAATTAATTTCCGCGTTCTTCAATTTTTTTTGTAACAGAAAAAGCCGGGTGATTACCCGGCCCGGTTTAATACCTGCCCGACGAATGCCTGGCAAGCAGGGTTAATGGCTTTTTAATTCATCTTTTCTGTAGTCAATAAATAATTTTCGGTATTTAAAATTTACCAATACAAAGGTTAAGATGATAATAATTGAGGTACCAACCCGGTTATTGAATGGTACTATTAGTTTATGCAACGGTAAAAAAGAAGATATGATAAGTATGGTGTAGATTTGTCTGTCAATCGGTCAATATGAATATTATTATTACAGGCGCCTCCAAAGGAATAGGCAAAGCCATTGCGGAAATATTTGCGGCCAACGGCCATCATCTTTTTATATGCAGCCGCAATGAAGTAAAGCTGTATAAAACCATGGAAGAGCTGCTGACCAAATACCCCGATGCAAAGATAAAAGCCAAAGCCCGTGATCTTTCGGTAAAAGACCAAGCCATCGATTTTGGTAAATGGGTATTGGATAATGGCATCGTGCCCGACATACTTGTTAATAATGCAGGTTCCTTTGTACCCGGTGGTATTGCCAATGAAGAAGACGGTACGCTGGATACTATGCTGCAAACAAATTTATACAGCGCATACCATGTTACCCGAACAGTTTTGCCCGTTATGATAAAGCAAAAAAAAGGACACATCTTTAACATTTGTTCCATCGCTTCACTGAATGCTTATAAAGACGGCGGCGCTTACAGCATCAGCAAATTTGCGCTGTATGGTTTTTCAAAAAACCTGCGTGAAGAAATGAAAGCCCATAATATAAAAGTAACGGCTGTACACCCCGGCGCCGTGCTTACTGATAGCTGGGGCAGCTTCGATAATTCAGCCAACCGCATTATGGAAGCATCGGATATCGCTAAAATGATTTATACCGCCTCGCAACTTTCCGCAGGTGCCTGTGCCGAGGATATAATCATAAGACCGCAGTTGGGAGATTTATAGTTCAAGTATCTTTTTGGCGCAACAGTTTTCTATTTGCAAAGCGCTATCGCTTCTTTCAAAACAGCATTTATCTTTTTAACAGGTATATCTTTTGCGGGGTCTACCAATAATATTTTCATGGTTACCCTTTTTTCTTTAAGCAAATCGGGGTGATTGATTTTTGAGCCTTGGATAATGCCGATATATGGTTGCATGAATTTCTTGTGTGTCCACAAGTAACAAAAACGTTTCCCGTTAAAGTTGTAAAACGGTGCGCCGTATCTCCATGTCTCCGTTATGCTTTCATCCAGGCTGAGAATATGCTCCCGCAAAAACTGCAGGCAGCTTTTGTAAGGTTCGTCTTTTTGCAAAAAATAATTATCAATCGGCCTTAGCATATTTTTATTTTACCGCTATAAAAATATCAATTTCCGCATTATCGGGGTTCTGCGCTTTTTCGCCGTATATTTCAAAGTCGGCGGTATAAGCTCTTGGCAAATCTGTATTCCAAATTTTTACCCATTCCTGTATAATAATGCCGTCCGATAATTTACCTTTTACGGTAAAGGTGGTGTACTTGCCGCCGGCAAATGATTTGCCTGTAAGCCCTTCGGGTATATTATCTAAGCTACTAACCTTACAACCCAAAAGCGTTGTATAAGGTTTTGTATAATCCGATTCATAATCGGTGTAGATACTATATATGGTATCGTCAATTTTATTTGGAATCAGGGAAATGATATTTTCCGATAAAAACTTATTCCATAGCTGCGGAATATCAGCTGCCGCCTGATTGTTTTCGTTGGTAGTTCTTATGGCAATGCCGATAATGTAAAAAGGTTGTACTGCTGTTGTATTCATAAAATTTATTTTACCAAGACGCTAAAATACTGATTAGTTTAATTTGCGGACAGCTAAGAACAAATACCCCGGTGTCATCAAAGGAATTACTCCCTTTTGTTCGCTTCGCGGCATCAGTTAACCGCCTCTTGCCAAACAATCGGCCCGGTTATCAAATTTTATATTTTCTTTTACATCAGTTTTTTATTTTTACCAATCTAAAAATGCGTTTGCGCTTCAAACATATCATCCTTTCAGCGCTTTGTTGCTTTATTATAATATATAATGCAGCGGCGCAAATTTCGTTTACCACCATTGTCCCTCAGCAACCCGTCGTGCAGGGTGAATCTTTCAGGGTTCAATATGTAATAGAAAACGCCGAAAATATCAGCGGCTTTGTACCGCCCGTTTTCAAAAACTTTACTTACATCACCGGCCCCGATATTTATTCCGGCAACGCTTCTTCCAAAACAAGACCTTTAAAAAATTATGCGGTCACCGTATCCGCCCGATCTACCGGAAAATTTATAATACCCGGCGCTACCGCTGTAATAGACGGCCTGCAAATAACATCTAACAATGCGTCGGTAACGGTTATTTCAAAAACAGAGGCGCTGCAATTATTAAAACGCAACAGTGAATATGCGGGCTATGACGGTTATCATTTAAAACCAGGCGAGGACCCGTACGAAAAAATAAAGAAAAATCTTTTTTTAAAAGTATTAGTCGACAGAACAACCTGTTTTATAGGGCAACCCATTGTGGCCACTTTCAAATTATATTCAAGATTGGAATCTAATTCCGAATTGATTAAAAACCCGGGCTTTTACGGGTTTGGTGTATACGATATGATTAATTTGGAAGACAATGATAAAAGCAATGAAACCATTAACGGTAATAATTTTGATGTACATACCCTGCGCAAAGTGCAGCTCTATCCTTTGCAGTCGGGTATGTTTACCATAGATGCCATGGAGCTTGCCAATAAAATTAAATTCTCCCGTACGGTAGTAAATAAAAAAACAGAGCAGCAGGTAGCCGAAGATATGCTTGGTAATAATGCCGGCGAAAATGATGAAAATGATCCCGGTGCAGAAGTATTTGAAACCAACCTGCGTACCGAACCGGTGGCTATAAAAGTAAAACCGCTGCCGGAAGCCGACCGTGATACATTTAACGGAGCCGTAGGAAACTTTGATATTACCGCCGCAATTGAAAAAGATACTTTGGCAAAAAATGAAGAAGGCTTTTTAATAGTTACCGTGAGCGGCAAAGGCAATTTTACACAATTAGCCGCGCCGGCAGTACAATGGCCCGCGGGTATGGAAGGTTTTGATCCGGTAGTGCTGGATACTGTTGATAAAATGCGGGTGCCGCTGGCGGGTAAAAGAATTTTCAAGTACGGTTTTACCTGCCCGCAACCCGGTAATTATAATATACCGGCAATAGTATTTACTTTTTTTAATACCGATAACGGCAAGTACAACAGTGTAAAAACAAAACCAGTCTCCGCTATCGTAACCAATCAGCAACCGCCTGCAAAAAAAATAACTGTTGCTGAAGAGAAACTAAGCCTGTTAAAAAAACTACTGCACAATATTGGGTTTTAGGCGCGGCTTTATTGTTTTTTTACTGAGCGGCGCTTTATTATTTTTATTTTAAAAACAATAGAAATAAAAACAGGCGGGCTGCGGCCATTGCAGAAGAAAAAGAATCGGCTGTTTCCGTAGCCGAAATTTTACAACCCGCTTATGTTATGCTGCCCGCGGAAAATAAAATGTTTTACTCCTCGCTGCATCAATGTATATGGAATTATTTGCAACTGCAATTTAACCTGAGCGGCAGCGAGATGAATAAAGAACGGCTGATACATCTTTTAAAAGAAAACAAAGTGGCTGTTGGTGTAATCGACGATTTATCTTCCGTTTTGTATGAATGTGAAAAAGGGATTTACACCAATGCTGACGCTGCTGTTAATAAACGAGAGTTGCTTGAAAGTTCAAGAAAAGTACTGAATGAAATTACCGGCTGATTTTGCTTTTACTCAGCATACTTATACCCCACACCGCGTACAGAGTGAAAGTATTTGGGATTGCGGCTGTCTTCTTCAAAATATTTGCGGAAGTTGAGAATAAAATTATCGATGGTTCGGGTGGTAGGATACACATTATAGCCCCAAACGGATTGTAATATTTTTTCGCGGGGCACTACTTCATTTTTATTTTCCAAAAGCAACTTAAGCAGCATGCTTTCTTTTTTACTCAACTGAATTTTTTCACCGGCGCTGTTCACTGCTTCCTGTGCTTTAAAATCAATTGTATTGCTGCCGAAACTATACGTATCACCAACTGAAGATTTATCCTGCAGTTTTTTATTTTTATTAATCAGCTTCTGCACTCGCAGCAGCAACTCTTCCAGGTTAAAGGGCTTGGTTAAATAATCATCGGCGCCTTTTTTTAAACCAAGCACCCTGTCGGCGCTGCTGTTTTTGGCGCTTAAAATAAGAATGGGCACTTCGGTATTATTCAATCGTATTGTTTCCGTCACGGCAATGCCGTCCATCTCGGGCAGCATTACATCCAGGATAATTAAATCAAAATATTCATTTTGTACAGCTTTTAATGCAGCAGCGCCGTCATAAGCCGAAGTAACTTCATAGTCTTCCAGCTCAAGGTTCAGCTTCAGCGCTTCATGCAGGTTCTCTTCATCCTCTACCAATAAAATGGTTGTCTTTCTTTTTGCTGTCATTTTATACTACGTATGAAATAATACTGTAAAAATACTGCCCGAAGGTACATTGTTTGTCACCTGAATGTCGGCATTATGATCTTTAGCAATTTTCTTACACAAATATAAGCCAAGTCCCGTGCCCTGCGTTTTACGGGTAGCTTCATTGCCCGTTCGGTAAAATTTATCAAATATTTTTTTCTTCTCCGTATCCGCTACACCAGGGCCTTCATCTTTTATACTCATTAAAACATCTTTATTCTGCATTTTTAATACACCGGTTATCGGTTTCTCCTTTGCCGAATATTTTACGGCATTCTCCAATAAATTATTGATAAGCATTTGCAGCAACAGCGCATCGCCTTTAATAGCGATATCGTTTTCTATTTGTTCGGTAAAAATTCTTTCGGGGAAACGATTCCTGTATTCACGCATACAATCTTTCAGCAAATCGCCCGGGTCCAATTCCTCTTTACTGAAAGCACCGGCATCGGCTCCTTCTAATTGCGATGCGATAAGAATATTATTGGTAAGTGTATTGAGACGACCGGTTTCCTGCAAAGTCATCTTAATAATTTTCTGTTGTTTCTCAGGATCTAAATTATGTTTTTGCAGTGTTTCTAAATTCAGCCTGGCTACCGATATCGGTGTTTTCAATTCGTGGGTTATCGCCATCATAAAGTTTTGCTGTTGTTGTTGCAGTTTCAACTGGTGCTTAACCGAACGGTACACAAAGGCGGCGCCTATAAGTATTAAAACAAGAAAGGTCAGTCCTTCGGCCAGGTGCTTGGCGGTGTCGCGTTTTTCTTTAGAGGTAATTTTTTTTAGCTCCGTTGTAAACAGCGCCGCATTGTTTACACTGTCTACCGTCGATCGTAACCGCTCCGTCTTCATTTCGGACATACGGTGATTTTGTTTCTCGAGCGATACAAACCACCATACCAGCGCCGCAATGATGTATAAAAGCAGTACCCAGTAAACCCATGTAGCCAGTCGTATTTTTTTTCCGGAAGTATTCATACAAAAAAGCAGCGGAGGCTGTTATTGTTTTTTCTCAACCCGCAGACCCACGTTCATTACATTCATTAAAGGATCTTCACGCATTATATGTTGCAATGTAAAAGTATAATTGCCGGACTTAGTAAACCGGGCGGCATCATTGCCCGTCAGTTTTTTGGTAATATCAATCCGATGCTCGTAGATATCGTCCATCGCCGCCGCATTCAACTGAAATCCTTTTTCGTTATCGGCCAGTCTTTCTTCAAATCGCTGTGTTTTTACTGAATCGCCGGGCGACTGATAGGAAAGATTGAAAAAGAGATTATTGTAATTGTATTTTTCATTGTGCCGAAAAACCAAGAAGATGCTGTAAAGCGCATTGGTATCTTTTATGGTAAAAGTAAAAGAGGGTTTAAACTTACTATCCCACTTAAGACCGGGAGTGATTACAGTCTTTTCGTACAGGTCGATGGAAGTACATGAGGAGAAAGTAAAAAGTAAAAAGTAAAAAAGTAAAAATGATAAGTAGGTAAGCCGCTTCAGGGTGTGTTGCGGAGATGCAGCTTGTCGGTTAAAAATACTTTTCAAAATAAATAGATTTTTGCGTGCATTCTAAATTGTCGCATGCTTCATTTTGCGGAAGCCCCCATCCCCTAAAGGGGAGCTACAGTTTTAAAGTTTGATATTCCCTTTCAGGGGATAGGGGCGAAAGCGATAATTTTGAATGCACCTTTTTACAAAACTAAGGCAGCCGTTACAAACTGTAAGCGGTTTATTATAAAACATTCAGCACCTGTTCCTTCGCTTTTTCCAGTTCATCTTTCATCTGCACCACGCATTTCTGTATGGTAGCGTCGTAAGCTTTGGAGCCGGTTGTATTTATCTCCCGGCCAATTTCCTGCAGCACAAAGGAAAGTTTCTTTCCTTTAGATTCTTCCTGTTCGTTCAGCAGCGTTTTAAAATAATCGCAATGGTTGTTAAGCCTCACCTGTTCTTCGGTTATGTCTATTTTTTCTATATAATAAATAAGCTCCTGCTCCAGGCGGTTGCCGTCATAATTCTCTTTGCCTACATTATCCTCCAGCAGTTTAGTAATACCGTCTCTTATTTTTTGCTTACGCTGCGGCTCCAGTTTGGTTACCTCGGTCTGCAGGGTGGCTATATTGTCTATCCGCTTGCGCAGGTCTTCTTCCAGCGACTTACCCTCTTCCACGCGGTGCTTATTGATGTTCGCAATAGCCGTCAACAGTATTTTCTCAAATTGCTTCCACTCTTCATCGGTGAGTGTATCGCCGGTGGGGGTTATTACCTCGGGCAGCTTTACCAATGTGCTTAATATATGCGATGTATCAAGACCCAGCTCAGCAGCCAGCTCGGCCAGCGGTTTATAGTAAGCCTTCGCCAACACGGTATTAATGGTCACCGGTTTTGCACTGCCGGTTTCTTTCAGGTTAATATTACAATCTACGCTGCCTCTTATCAGTTTTTCAGAAAGTATACGGCGTATATCAAATTCAAAAGGCCTTAAAAACGAAGGCATCTTCAGTTGCAATTCAAATTGTTTTCCGTTCAACGATTTTATATCTACTAAAAAAGTTTTGTCTCCCGCACTTTGTTCTGATCTTCCAAAACCGGTCATTGATTTAAGCATGAAAATATTTTTTTGAATGAACCGTAAAGGTATTGGAAAATAAGTTGATTTGGCTGATCGTGTTAGTTGAGCTGAACAGGAAGTATGAAAAGTATAAAAAGTAAATAAAGTTAATTGAGTATGCCGTCTCTTTTTTCAACGTGCCCGGTGTGTAAGAGCAAAAAAAATCCTCTCGAAAAAAACGAGAGGATCATATCTGGATGGGTTAGTAAGTACCGGGAAATAAATTTCCCTCCACAATATTAAAAAGAAATTCTCCTAACTAAAAAAAATTTTCAATTTATTTTATTCACATTTTTTTATTTATTGTGGATAAGGATGCCCGGTTACAGTTGTTGAAAAAGCGATTGCAAACAATTGTTATCATGCTGATTTAAAATTTATACTAAAAAAAGAAAAGAGATGATGCGCTGTAACATAGTATTCATCAATGTTACAGCGCATCACTATAAAAAAATAAAATAGAAAGCGTACAGAACGTTTACCGTTTTATTGATATATAACACAGGCTATTCAAGGAGAAAACTGCTTCATTCGGGTCAAAAAATATTTTTAAAAAATTTTGCTTCAATTGACTAAAAAAGCCTGAAAACACATGTAATTACCATAATTGTACTTGCCGGCGGCTTATTACCTTTGCCCAAAACAGATACTATGCATTTTGAAAAACCTGTCGCCGTAAGTTGGATAGCCGATTTTATCGGCGCCGAATTAATTGATAACAGTAACGGCCATGTTACCGGTATTAATGAAATACATAAAGTGGAACCGGGAGATTTGGTGTTTGTAGATCATCCGAAGTATTATGCTAAATGCATTAACTCGGCCGCTACATTTATTATTATTAATAAAAAAACAGATTGCCCGGCGGGCAAAGCATTATTGGTAGTGGAAGAACCTTTTGAAGCTTACCAAAAAATAGCGGCGCATTTTCGTCCGCTTGTTCCGTCTGTAAAAATGATCAGTGATACTTCATCCGCAGGAGAAGGAACTGTTATTATGCCCAATACATTTATCGGCAATCATGTCAGCATCGGCAGCAATTGCCTTATTCATCCCAATGTTACCATATTAGACCATTGTATTATCGGTAATAATGTAACTATACAGGCTGGTACCGTTATCGGCAGCGATGCTTTTTATTATAATAAAAAAATAAACCGAACCGTACATTATAAAAAGATGATCAGTTGCGGCCGTGTAATTATAGAAGATGATGCAGAGCTGGGTGCCGGCTGTACCATTGACCGCGGTGTAACGCATGATACAAGAATTGGCCGCGGTACCAAGCTGGATAATATGGTACACATTGGTCATGATACCGTAATCGGTGCCAATTGTTTATTAGCCGCCCAAGTAGGCATTGCCGGTTGTACCACTATTGGTAATGGAGTTTCTATTTGGGGACAGGTAGGTATTAATAAAACATTGACAATTGGTGATAATGCCAATATTATGGCGCAAAGCGGCGTAAACGAAGATATAAAGTCCGGTGCGGCTTACTTTGGCAGTCCTGCTGCAGATGCAAGAGAAAAAATGAAGGAATTAGTTTGGATAAAAAGAATACCGGCACTGTGGGAGAAGGTTATGGGAGGAGGCAAATAGTAAGTTATAGGTTTTTATTTTCTTTGACAGAAAATCCGAAGTCAGAAGTCGGATGTCAGAATGCCTTCTATAATTTGAAAATACATTTGAGACATTGTAACTTGTTCACTCGAATTTCGTTTACCTTTTACCTTTTACCTTTTACCTTTTGCCTTTTGCCTTTTGCCTTTACGTTTTACTCCAACTCATAATTATACGGCAACTGGTCCGCCAAATTTTTCCAACTCCAATAGCCCTGGTTTACAATGTCCTTTTGTTCATAAAAATATCCGTTCTGCTGAATGACGATACCATTCATAAAATCAAGAAAGGAGGTTTGCACATTTACATCGGGCAGTTTGTATTTTTTTAAATAGCCTTTTTCCATGCCGCCGCCCTTCATATAGGTTACTTGTAATTTACCGGGATAATCCAGCTCCGCGTCTTTGGTACTGTCAATAAAACCATAGTATACACTGTCGTACGGTTCTTTTACTTTTACAAATTTTTCATTCTTTTCATCCGGCACTTCCAGTATCCAGCCATCTTCTTTCAATGTACTGTCGTAGTAGCTGCGCATAAAATGCAGTCGCGAACCCAAATAGGCCTTCGTCCTGTTCGTCTTCCATTTTTTTACTTCCTCCTCGCTGCCGGGCATTTCTTCATAAAAACAAAAACCGCGGTAGCTGCCCGCTTCTGTTTTATAATAATACATAAAGGAATCTAACCGGTAACTCAGGTTGTAACCCAATGCACGGTTAGCAATTTTTACCGGCTCAGTCGCCATTACTTTCAGCTTATTCGATTTTTTATAAAAATAAAATTTCAATGTTTCGGGGTTCAGCAGTGTGCAACTGTCGGCAAATTTTGTAGCGCCAATGAATTGTTCTTTAAAAAAAGCGCCATATTTTTCCCACCCGTCTTTTACTTCATTGCTGCTTTTTATTATTACTTCGTCCATACCTTTTTCTTCTTTCGTCATTAGTATTTCAAGCTTATTATTTTCGGCCGAACCGATACGAAGCTGTTGCGTTTTATAACCCGTGTAAGTGACAATAAGATTATACCCGCCGTTTTTCAACGTCAGTTTAAATGCGCCTTCATTATTGGTCGCCGTTCCAAAGGTTGTGTTTTGGCAATACACAGATGCTTTATCCAGCGGTTGCCTTGTGGCAGAATCCAATACTGTACCGGTAAGGGTAAAGTCTTGTGCAAATAAGGGAAAAGTAAAAAGTAAAAAATAAAAAGTGAGAATGGTTTTCATATATACATTTTTAGATCGTCTGCGAGTGGCTGACTGTCGTTCTCTTCAACAACCATTCCGGTTATTTATTGTGTTCGGTATATTTTTTACAGGCCTTGTTAATTGTTTCGGGCAGCGGTGTAAAGGAAAAACCCGATAAAGCCTTCCGTATTTTACTATTGTCGAAATAGGTTTCACTCTGCGCCATTCTTGATGTTTCCTTGGTCAGTAAGGGGGGATTGCCCGTAAATAGTGCTTTTATTTTCTCCAATCGCCAAGCCAGTTCGCCCATAAAGGCTGTAGCTTTTTTGCTCGGGTGTTTTTTGCCAAAGCCATCGGCAATAGCATTAAACAATTGCTGAAAACTTATATTATCACCGTTTATAATAAACCGCTCTTCGGTAATATCAGAAGCTACTAATTGTACCGCAGCTTTTGCTACGTCTTCCACATCTACAAAACCATTAATGCCCGTAGTATACCAGGGGAACTCTTCATATACATTTTTAAATATGCGGCTGCTGCTTGCATTCCAATCGCCATAGCCCAGTATGGTAGACGGATTAATGATTACACCCGTAAGTCCTTCGGCAAAGCCGCGCCATACTTCCAGCTCTGCTTTGTATTTGCTGATGCCATAGTTTGTATTGATTTTACTGTCTTCCCATTTTTTATTTTCATTTACGTTTTCACCGTTTATTGTTCTTCCCAATGCCGCTACAGAGCTTACGTATAAAAAACGTTTTACTTTTTTATCCAGCGCCATATTTACCACATTAGCCGTACCGTCTATATTCACGTTCATCATTTTAGCCTTATCTTTTTTATAAAAAGAAATGACGGCGGCTGAATGAATAACAGCATCTACGCCTTCTATCGCTTCTTCCAGAGCAATTACATCCAATACATCTCCGTCAATCCATTGTACTTTGTCAAATATATTTTTGTCAATAAAAAAGGGAAGCGTAGTACTGCGACGAATAGCTTTTACAGCATAACCTTTCTCTACTAATTCTTTAATAATATAGGCGCCGAGAAAACCTGTACCGCCGGTGACTAAAACCATAATGGATAATTAAATAATTGAGAATGTAAAAATAGGTATGCCATATTAATATTCGTTATCAATTAATAAATAATCAATTGTATTCGTAATATCCTTTCCCGCTTTTTCTTCCCAATTGGCCGCTATCAACTTTTTCTTTTTGTATAAAAGAAGGTTTCAATCTTTCGGGTTTATTTAATTGTTCATACACAGAACTGCTCACCGCATAGTTAATATCATTACCTATAAGATCCATCAGTTTAAAAGGGCCCATTTTAAAACCTGTTGATTCCAACAGCGAATCAATAGCAGCAAAATCCGTATTCCCTTCTTCTGCAATACGAAGCGCTTCAATATAATAAGGCCTGGCTACACGGTTTACAATAAAACCCGGGCTGTCTTTACAAAGAACAGGTGTTTTGCCCATTGCAAGCGCCAATTCTTTAATAATTTGTGTTGTATCCCGATTCGTGTACTTAGTATTTACAACTTCTACGAGTTTCATAATAGTAGCGGGATTAAAAAAGTGCATACCAATTACCCGCTGCGGATGTAATACATCATCGGCAATTTCTGTAACCAACAAAGAAGATGTATTGGTAGCAAAAACGGTTTCGGCATGATTGATTTCCGCCAGTTGATTAAACAAAGCAATCTTGGCTTCGGGTTTTTCGATGATCGCCTCTACAATCACTTCGGCAAGGCATTGGTGCAAATCATTGGTAAATAAAATGCGTTGGGTTATATTATCTTTTTCTTCTTTCGCAATTTTATTTTTCTCCATTAAACTTTGCAGATTCTTTTCAATACCTGTTTTTGCTTTTTCAAGCACGGTATTATTTACATCAAACAAAATAGTGTAGATGCCTGCCGCTGCTGCAGCCTGCGCAATACCGCTGCCCATGGTGCCGGCACCGCATACACAAACAGAATTAATCATACAGGTAATTCAATTTATTTTAAGCTGCAGGCAATTAAGCCTGTAACAGCAAAGTAAAGTTATATCTTGAAACCGGTTAAAATAAAAAATGCCCCGCAATTGTATTTATTTATCGGGTTTCGCTTACCTTAATACTCTAAACCTTTGAATATGGAACCTGCTCATCTGCCTGCGGCATCTGAAACAATAACAGTTAATACCAATTTTTTGCGCAGCCCTTATACTACTACCATTTCATTTGCTGTCGCCATATTACTTTTTCTATTGCCGTTTGCAGAAGTAAAATGCAATGGCTCCACACTAATGAGTAATACAGGTATCGGTATTGCCACCGGCGGTAAGTGGAGAACCGTTGTCGATGCAGGTAAAGGACTTTTTGGAGGAGATACAAATAAAACGAGTAGTTCATCAATTTCGCAAGATGAAAAACAACCGCCGAATAAATATGCTATCGCCGCATTAGTGTTGGGAATAATCGGGCTTGCAGTTACATTCTTAAAAATTAAAGCAAAGAACCCTGTAGTAATGGCCATCGGTATAATAGCCGCCGTCGCATTAATTGCATTAATGATTCAACTAAAATCGGATGTAAGTACCAAAACAGGGAAGGATAACGAGTTGGGTATGGATGTGAAAATAAAAGTGTCATTTACAGTTTGGTATTTTCTTTCTGTATTATCTTTTTTAGCCGCTGCATTCTTTGGCTACAAGCATCACAAACAGGAAGAAGAAAATGCCGTAAAAGAATATTTGTTGAAACAGGAAGTTGCAAAAGAAAAAAATATTCCTCCAACATCATCCGAAGGCGGATAAGCAGCGGTGGTTAAAATTAGAAGTACTTAAACGCTGAGTTGCAGAGAAAAAGAGTTTACGCAGAGATTAATAGTATACTCCGCGAAAACTCTGCAACTCAATTTCTCTGCGTTAAAAAGCTATATCGCCGCCGTAAACTGTTTTAAAAACCGTATATCGTTTTCGCTGAAGAGGCGTATATCATTAATCCCGTATTTCAATAAAGCGGGTCTTTCAATCCCCATGCCGAATGCAAAGCCCGTGTATTTATTGGGATCGATACCGCAATTGGTTAATACATTGGGATGCACCATACCGCAACCCAAAATCTCGACCCAACCGGTTTTTTTGCAAATATTACAACCGCTGCCGTCGCATATAAAACAACTTACATCCATCTCGGCGCTTGGCTCGGTAAACGGGAAATAAGAAGGGCGAAAACGAACCTTTACATCTTTACCGTACATTTCTTTTACAAAAAAGTACAGCGTCTGTTTCAAATCGGCGAAGGAAACATTTTCATCAATATACAATCCTTCTACCTGGTGAAAAAAACAATGACTGCGTGCACTGATTGTTTCATTGCGGTAAACACGGCCGGGCATCAGCATACGAATGGGCAGCTTGCCTTTTTCCATTTCGCGTATCTGTGTATTGCTGGTATGCGTACGCAGCAGCCAATCCGGATTTTGTTGAATATAAAATGTATCCTGCATATCGCGGGCCGGGTGATGCTCAGGTAAATTAAGTGCGCCGAAGTTGTGCCAATCATCTTCTATCTCGGGGCCTTCGGCTACGGCAAATCCCAATCGTTGGAAAATAGAAATGATCCTGTTTGTCATTAAACTGATAGGATGACGACTGCCAAGCGGCATCGTATCGCCGGGTAATGTCAAATCAATATCAGTTACAGCATGCCCGTTATCGGATGATGAAGTTTTTGATGCGTCGTATTTATTTTCAGCAAATAATTTAAAGTCGTTAAGTATTTGACCGAACTGTTTTTTATTTTCAGCCGATACGTTTTTCATTTCACCCATCAGGGCTTTTACAATGCCCTTGGTACCCAAAAATTTAATGCGGTATTCTTCCAAAGTTTTGGCATCGGTTAATTGCAAACTCTCTATTTCTGACTTGTAATCTTCTATTTTTTGTAACACTTGCTCCATGCGGCAAATATACGGAAAAGCGGCGGTGCGGGCAGAGCGAGACATCGTTGAATTCATCTCAAAGCTTCGAGTATTAAAACCCACCCCATATGAATATTTTTTTATTAGAAACTACTAAGGCCACCTCCGGTGGAGGGGAGGTAGAGCATGTTGATTGCAAACATACAGAAGTCATAGATCGCGGCACTTTGATATGCTTCCGGTTAACCGTCTTAGCAGAAAATTTTAATAGCTTGGTAAAAAATACCGGGAAGAAAAGAAACATGCAATTCGTTTCTTTTCTTCCCGGCGAAATGATAATAAATATTATTTTTTTATTTTAAAACGCTTTTTTCCATTCATTATTTTTTCTGTTCCAATCCGGTAATTTTTTATCAGGATCCAGCACTACTTCTTTTATTTCACTTGTAGTAGGCGCTGTGAACGTCCATGTGCCGCCGCGCTGCCATATTTCTACAGGTAAATAAAGTTTATGTTCTTTGCCGTTTGATTCTTTAATTAAAACCGTTACCGGCATCGGCATTTTCTCCAAACTTTGAATGGTTATATCGGCGCCTTTTTCCGGTTTATTATCTATATACTTTACATCCTTTACAGTTTGATCAAGTTTCCAGCTATTTAAAACCCAACTGCGCCAAAACCATGCAAGGTCTTCGCCCGATACATTTTCCATAGTATGAAAGAAATCCCAAGGCGTTGGATGTTTAAATGCCCAACGACGAACATACTCACGAAAGGCCGCATCAAATCTTTCGGGCCCCAACACCACATCACGCAATGCATTCAGCATTTGCGAAGGCTTCAGGTATGCCGCTATTCCCAAATTATCTTGTTGTATTACTTCAGGAATATTATACAGACCATCCATTTTATCACCGAAAGCATATTTTACCATAAAGTCCGAAGAAGGATCATCAAAGAAACCGCCACCGCTAAATTCACCTTTATTAAATTCGGCTGTAGATAATCCATTAATAAATGTATTAAAGCCTTCATCCATCCATGCATATTTTCTTTCGTTGCTGCCCACAATCATCGGGAACCAGGTATGTCCGAATTCATGATCCGTTACGCCCCACAAATCGGCGCCGGTAGAACCATAACTGCAAAAAACAATGCCCGGGTATTCCATACCGCCCACTATACCTGCTACATTGGTAGCAGCAGGATAAGGATATTCGAACCACATTTTAGAATAATGCTCAATAGAACCTTTTACCATTTCTGTACTGCGTTGCCATCCGTCTTTCTTTATACTTTCCGCAGGGTATGCACCGATGGCCATACATTTTTTGCCGCTCGGTAAATTTATTTTTGCCGCATCCCATACAAAAGCTTTGGAAGCGCCCCACGCAGCATCTCTTGCATTTTGTATTTTAAATTTCCATGTACAGTTGGCTACAGCAGGTCTTGATTTTGCATCTTTAATTTCTTTCTCGCCGCGAAGCACTACTGTCTTATCGCTGCTCTTAGCCGCTTCCCATCTTTTCAATTGCTCGGTAGTCATACATTCCTGCGGATTGGTTAACTCGCCGGAGCCGACTACTATTAAATTGGCCGGAGCCGCTATAGTAAAATCAATATCGCCATACTCTAAATAAAACTCACCCTGTCCCAAATAGGGCAAGGTGTTCCATCCCTGTATATCGTCATACACACACATACGGGGAAACCATTGCGCCACTTCATACACCCATCCGTTTTTTGTTTTTAGTCTTCCCATACGGTCGCTACCGTATTGAGGAATAATAAACTCATAAGTAATTTTTATTTTAACTGCACTGCCGCCGCTTTTTAATACATCGGTAAGCCAAACCTGCATGCGGGTATCTGTTGTAATATATTTTGGAGTATAAGTTTTACCATCGCTTTCCACTGATATAGATTTGATAACGCTTCCTTCGGTAAAACCGCCATTGGCCCAGCGGCCGCCGGCTTGCGTAGTGGTAGCGGATGCACGGGAATCTTTTTTATAAATATTCTGATCTGTTTGCAGCCATAAAAATTTCAGGTTATCGAGACTGTTGTTGATATAAGAAATTTCTACATCACCCGATACTTTGTGCAAACCGGTATCCAGCGTACAATTGATTTTATAATTGGCCTTGTTTTGCCAATACTTGCTGCCGGGTTCGCCACTCGCACTGCGGATCTCATTGCCCGGGTAAGGATAAAATTGCGGATTAAACGCTTCACGATGATCGAAACCTGATTGTGCCGCACTTATCAGTATCATCAGTAAGCCTAAAAGACTGAATACTGTTTTTTTCATTTGGGTGTATTTTTTAAAAAATTGAACTGTAAAGTAAAGTAAAAGATTAGAAGATAAGATACCGTTCAAACGATAATTAGGAAATTTTTATATCGGCGGTTCGTATTATTACTTTTCAATGTCTGCCGCGGTATTAATTTAAATAGCAGTACCGGGAAAAGAAGTGTATACATTTTTTATTAACCTTGCAAATTGCAAATTGCAAATTGAAATTTCATTCGCCTGTTAACTTAATGTTGCTTAAAACAATGCTTCCGCAACAGCTACACTTTCAGGTTTACCCACATCTACCAGCCTGTCGCCGCTGTGATCGTACCCCATTATTATATGATCGGCCGCCAGCGCCAGGTATACATCTATTAAAGAGAATTTACCTGTGAAAGGTATATGCTTAAATATATCGTATTCAAAAACTGCTACGCAACTGTATGCTTTCGGAATAAGCCCTTCTTTTGCAACCGGAATTTTTTCTTCGCCGGTAGTATTATTTTTCCATCCGCAGAGCCGGCCGGTTTTATCAAACAATAAATTGCGGGAGCTCTTTCTGTCGGTCACACCAAAAGAAATTAATGCTTTGTGATTTTCATGAAAAGCAACCAGTTTGTTTATATCGAGATCGGTAAGTATATCCGCATTGCAGGTAATAAATCGCCGGCCCGGTTTAAAAAGCTCTTTTGCTTTTAATAACCCACCGCCGGTTTCCAATACCTCATCTCTCTCATCACTTATAATAACATTACTGCCCCACCCGTTGTTTTTTTTAATTGCATCACTTAATTGATCGGCAAAATGATGAACGTTTACAATAACATCGTTAATACCATATTGCTGCAGGTATTCAATATTGCGCTGCAATAATGATTTGCCATTCACCAATGCTAATGCTTTGGGATGCTTGTCGGTCCAGGGTTTGAAGCGGGTACCCAAACCCGCAGCGAATATCATTGCACCCCCAACCCTCGTCCGTACCGGCACGGGCGGGCCTAAAGGGGAGTTATTGTAGTTGCTTTCCATGCTTATTTTTTACAAAAAGAATTTCATTTTTTTAATGACATTTTCAATCTTTTATATCAAAATCCTATTACTCCCCTTTAGGGGCCGGGGGTAAGTTTATCCAATTCTTCTCGTCTTGTACTACGTGCTTCAATTCTATTTTTACTTTAAATTTATTTTTCAGGTGTCTTGCCATCGCATCGGCGGCATATACACTCCGATGCTGACCGCCGGTACATCCAAAACTGATCATCAGGCTTTCGAAGTCGCGGCGTATATACTCCTCTACCGAAATATCTACTATATCAAACACGCTGTTTAAAAACTCAGGCATTTTTGTTTGTTGCTCTAAAAATTCTTTTACTTCTTTATCTCTGCCGGTTTGTGTTTTCATGCTTTGTATACGGCCCGGATTTAAAATACCTCTGCAATCGAACATAAAACCGCCGCCGTTCTCCGTTTCATCAGCAGGTAATTCTTTTCTGTAAGAGAAGCTGCAAATTTTTACCACCAACGGTGTTTGCTCAGAAGCCTGCAGCGGCGTAAACTCTTCCAATACTTGTTCGCTGATGCAGATATCCAATACTTTTCTGAATTCGGGTAAAGCAATACCGATACTTTGATTGTTGACAAACCATTTTAAATTTGTTAACGCCAATGGTATACTGGTGAGGAAATGCGCTTTGCGTTCAAACAAACCGCGAAAACCGTAAGCGCCCAATACCTGCAACAATCTTATTAATACATAACCGTTGTATTGGCTTCTGAAAATATTTTTATCTATTGATTGACCGATGATTTTTTCAAAAGCATTCATGTAATCCACCAATAAATTTTCCTTCCATTCATCCGGCAGGTTGGCCCTCGCTTGCCAAAGCAAACTGGCCACATCGTATTGCGGTGCCCCTTTCATACCGCCTTGGTAATCTATAAAATGAACCGCCTCGCTTTTATTGGCTTCCACGCCTGCAACAACCTCCCCCTCGAACTTCGTTCCTTCACTTCGCTTCGCTTGTGAACCTCCAAAGGAGGGGGTTACCATAATATTGCGGCTCTGAAAATCGCGGAACATAAAATATTTATACTCTGTATGTGTCAGGTAATTACTCAACGCTTCAAAATCGTCAATCAGTTTTTGCTTATCATAAGGCCTGCGCAATGCATCCAGGAAATAATATTTGAAATACAATAAATCAGCCATGATGGCTTGCTTGCCGAATTCTTTATTGGTAAGACAACGATCATAGTCCAATCCTTCGTTACCTTTTATTTGCAACAACGCCAGTTCCTCCAGACTTTGTTTAAATAAATTATATATAGTGCCGGTATAACCTTCCGCTTCCAACCGGTTAATTAATGACACATCGCCGAAATCTTCCTGCAAGTAAAGCATCCTGTCTTCGCTGACTATAAAAATATCCGCGACCGGTAATTTTTTTAGTTTAAAATGCTGTGAGAAATAAATAAAACTTTCATTCTCTTTTATATTGGCGCCGTATGTCCCAATCACCGTTTCGCCATTTCCGTGTATACGAAAATACCTGCGTTCGCTGCCGCTCTGCGGCAGTACATCAACAGAAGCCGCATCGGAGCCCTTCCAACTTTTATATAACTGCTGTATAGAATTTAAAATCTGCTGCATTTCGCAAATGTAATGAAACCGGTTTTGTCGGGGTAAGGAATAAATTTACCCCTATCCCCTAAAGGGGAATATCAAACTTTAAAACTTTGACTCTCCGCCATTACTGACCTACGGCTTCTACGAAATGCATCCTGCGACAATTTGAATTGTTCCTTTCTCGCTCAGTTTAAGTTTCTTATCTTCGCTAACCGGTGTTAGTATAAAAATATATGAGCAATTCTCCAGTCAATAAACCCCATAGCCATCGGGTCCGCATTGTTACCGCCGCCAGTTTGTTCGACGGGCATGATGCCGCGATAAATATTATGCGCCGCATTATGCAAAGCAAGGGCGCCGAAATTATTCACTTGGGTCATAACAGAAGTGTAAAGGAAATAGTGGAAGCCGCTATTGAAGAAGATGCACATGGCATCGCTATTACCAGTTACCAGGGCGGGCATGTAGAGTTTTTTAAATACATGAAAGATTTGCTGGTTGAAAACGGTTGCGAACATATAAAAATATTTGGCGGCGGCGGCGGTACCATTTTACCTGCCGAGATTGAAGAGTTACATAAATATGGTATCACAAAAATTTACAGTCCTGATGACGGCAGACATATGGGGCTGGAAGGAATGATTGAAGATGTGATAAAACAATGCAGCCCCCTCCCGTCCTCCCCCGGTGGGGGAGGTGATTGGTTAGACTCCGACTATTGGCAAGCAGTTAATAAGTGGAATGGTCAATTACCGCTTGGAGAAAAAAAAGATATCAGGAAAATTGCCAGAGCAATAACAAAAGCAGAAAACGGAATTAGAAATGAGTGGTTTGACGGGTCATCCATAACGGTCAATCATTTTAAGGCAGACCCGCTAATATATTCCAAATTAAAAGAATTTGCACTCACACATCGCAAGGAACCTACTATGGCCGAATCTGTCTTGTGGGAAAAATTAAGAAGTAAAAAGGAAGGATACAAGTTTAGAAGGCAGCATATAATCGGGCAGTTTATTGCAGATTTTGTTTGCTTAAAAAATGGATTAATTATTGAAGTAGACGGAAATTATCACCAGCTTCCTGAAATAAAGATTAGCGATGATGAAAGAACAAAAATGTTAAATGAATTAGGGTTTAAAGTATTGCGATTTACAAATGATGAAGTACTTTATAAGTTGGATGATGCTCTTACAAAAATACATACTGTATTATCAACACTTCCGATAAAAGAATTGAATGAAGAAAAAAAGACTCTTCGGAAAGCCTCCCCCACCGGGGGAGGTTTGGAGGGGGCAGTTCTCGGCATCACCGGTACCGGTGGCGCCGGTAAAAGTTCTGTTACCGATGAAATCGTTCGTCGTTTCTTACACAATTTTACAGACAAGACCATTGCCGTTATTTCAGTTGACCCCAGTAAGAAAAAAACGGGCGGCGCTTTATTGGGCGACAGGATAAGAATGAATTCCATTTCGCATCCCCGTGCTTACATGCGCAGCCTTGCTACAAGAGATGATAATACCGCACTCAGCGGACATGTACAGGAAGCCATAGACATTTGCAAAGCGACAGCATTTGATTTTATTATTTTGGAAAGTGCCGGTGTGGGACAAAGTGATGCATCCATATTAGATCATTGTGATGTGAGTATGTATGTAATGACGCCCGAGTACGGCGCCGCATCGCAATTAGAAAAAATAAATATGCTGGACTATGCCGATGTAATCTGTATAAATAAATTTGATAAAGCCGGTGCGTTGGATTCCCTGGCTGATGTGCGTAAACAATACAAACGCAACCACGGTTTATGGCAGGCCAAAGATGAAGAATTGCCGATTATAGGAACCATGGCGAGCAAGTTTAATGATGACGGTGTCAATCATTTATTTGAAAAAATACTGCAGGCCATAGAAAAGAAAACTAACATAACCTTTGGTAATTATAGCTTTGGCGCTACGGCAAAAGTTTCTCAGGCTATTATTCCCTCATCAAGAGTTCGTTACTTAAGTGAAATAACTACGACAATTCGTGAATATGATAAATTGGTAGAAGAACAAGCAGCAATAGCAACTAAATTATATCAACTACATGGTGCCTTACGAATAATTAATGAATCTTCAAAAATCCCCTCCTCAGGAGGGGATTTAGGGGAGGCTCTCCAACAACAAATTAATTTTTACACAGATCAGCTTACACCTGTTTCTAAAAAATTAATTACCAACTGGGGCGAAAAATTAAAAGCGTACGGTAAAGATTATTTTGAATACAATGTACGTGACAAAGTAATAAGGCAGGAAATGTATACCACCAGCCTTAGCGGCACACGTATCAATAAAGTGATTTTACCAAAATATAAAGACTGGGGTGATTTATTAAAATGGCAGGCGCAGGAAAATGTACCGGGTCATTTTCCTTTTACAGGTGGCGTTTTTCCGTTGAAACGCGAAGGCGAAGATCCTACGCGAATGTTTGCCGGCGAAGGCGGACCGGAAAGAACAAATAAAAGATTTCACTATGTATCGCAGGGACAACCCGCAAAAAGATTATCAACCGCTTTTGACAGCGTAACACTTTATGGCGAAGACCCGGCTCCGAGACCTGATATTTACGGTAAGGTGGGCAACAGCGGTGTGAGTATTGCTACGGTAGATGATATAAAAAAATTATACAGCGGTTTTGATTTATGCGACCCGAAAACTTCGGTGAGCATGACCATTAACGGTCCCGCACCTATGATACTGGCATTTTTTATGAATGCGGCCATTGATCAACAGTGTGAGAAATGGATTGAAGTGAATGGTCAATGGTCAATGGTAAAGGAGGCCTTCAAAAAAAAATATGCTCATCTTTCTCCGCCTGCTTATAATAATACATCATCTCCGGGTATACTTCCCGAAGGAAACACGGGGCTTGGATTGAAATTATTAGGCTTAAGCGGCGATGAAGTTTTACCTAAAGAAGTTTACGAGCAATGTAAAGAAACTGCTTTGCAACAAGTGAGAGGAACCGTACAGGCTGATATATTAAAAGAAGACCAGGCGCAAAACACCTGTATTTTTTCTACTGAATTCGCATTGAAATTGATGGGTGATGTACAGGAATATTTTATCAATAAAAAAATAAGAAATTTTTACAGCGTAAGCATCAGCGGTTATCATATAGCCGAAGCCGGCGCCAATCCCATTACTCAATTGGCGTTTACATTGTCCAATGGATTTACATACCTTGAATATTACTTAAGCCGCGGAATGAATATTGATGACTTCGCTCCAAATCTTTCGTTCTTCTTCAGCAACGGTATGGACCCTGAGTACAGCGTAATAGGCCGTGTAGCAAGAAGAATTTGGGCCAAGAGCATGAAATATAAATACAAGGCCAACAAACGCAGCCAGATGTTGAAGTATCATATTCAAACCAGCGGCCGAAGCTTGCATGCGCAGGAAATAGACTTTAACGATATACGAACAACTTTGCAGGCTTTGTATGCCATCTATGATAATTGCAATTCGCTGCATACAAATGCTTATGATGAAGCCATAACAACGCCCACGGAAGAAAGTGTACGAAGAGCAATGGCCATACAATTAATTATTAATAGAGAATTGGGAACGGCCAATAATGAAAACCCCAACCAAGGAAGTTTTTTAATAGAAGAGTTGACAGAACTGGTAGAAGAAGCGGTGCTTACTGAATTTGACAGGATAACGGAACGCGGCGGCGTATTGGGCGCCATGGAAAGAATGTATCAGCGAAATAAAATACAGGAAGAGAGTTTACACTACGAACACCTGAAACATACCGGCGAGTTACCCATAGTAGGTGTAAATACATTTTTAAATAAACAGGGCTCGCCTACTATTTTACCTACAGAAGTAATACGCAGCACAACGGAAGAAAAAGAATTGCAGATAGAAAATTTAAAATCATTTCACAAAAGAAATGAAGCGATGGCTGCTGAAAAAATAAATCAGTTGAAATCAGTTGCGATAAGTAACGGCAATCTTTTTGAAGAATTGATGGAAACAGTGAAGTATTGCAGTCTTGGCCAAATTACCAATGCATTGTATGAAGTAGGCGGGCAGTACCGGAGAAATATGTAGAGCTTATAAGTAATTGCCGGTAAGGCGGGAAGTATTTATATTTTACAATTGATTTTATTTTTTACAGCCGTAAATATGGCTGTGGCAAAAGAAGATGCAAGCGAAAAGAATTAATCTCCCAATCTTCTGTACAGCTTCCAAATCATTTTTACATCATTGGCAGGTTCATAATCGCGGGCATACCAGTAATCCACCATTTGCAGACTTTCAGCAGGTAATTGCTGCGACGCGGATAAAGGAACGCCGTTACATCCTATTATCCCTTTTTTTATTGGGGGTAAATGTTTGCCATTTACGGTATATCCAATCCATGTTTTTCGGGCAAACAAAATACCGAAGCAGTTTGCAAAAAAGGCAAAAGGCTTTTTTACACCGATAAAATGTACGGGGAAACTGAGAAGAAAAATTAAAGAAGAAGTGAAATCAATCAACCGCTTCAGCCGCCTGTTATAAGGATCCGCCAACCGAAGGTTTTTTTCAGTGGTAAGTGTAACGCCGGAAGTATTCCCCGAATCACTTCCCACAATACTCTGACTGCCCTGTGTGTGAAATTTTATTTTAATATTTCGAGGCAATTTTTGAACAGTATCAATAATATCTTTAAAAGATAATACGCCGCGGCAAAAAATTACTTCTCGAAAAGGAATTGCTGTTGAAAGAAGATGTAAGTTTTTCCAAAACCCGATACCGTTTTTATCATTTTCATTAACGGCTACTCGGCCCAATACCTTTTCATGTAAACCCGTATTGGCCATTAATTGTACCAAATCATGGTATTCAGTAGAGGAGCCTGCAATTAATGTTTGCGGCGGATTCTCTTTTTCATCCTTATCAACCAATACTTCCGTTCGCACCAATATCCATCGCAAAAATATTAAAAGAAAAAAAGCGAACAACGCACCAAATAAAATAATACCGCGGCTGAAACGATACTCCTCCGGTAATAAAGAATAACCGGCCAGCAATACAAGTGTCGCAATAACGGTAGAACGAACCAGTTCTGATCTCCGGTACCACTTGTCGTATAAGCCCGCATAATAAGCTGCTATTAAAAAAACTAAAGTAAAAATCGGTAAGGCAGTCCACAATAACCTTTCGGAGTAGGTCACATCAGGTTTTACATAATTACTCCATATATATTTTACAATATTAAATGACAGTAGTATTAATGCTGCATCCATTAATGGCAAACCTATTTTACGAATAAACTTACCAAATGCCGACATAGCCGCCCTGATCCAAATGGCTGTGTGAATGAGGAAATTAAAAACACCGGCTTTACTGCCGCTGTAATGTTTTTTTACAAAAATGCTCATGGCGCTGTAAAACATCCGCACATAATTTAAGCTGCCCTTTCTTGTGCTTTCGCCCTTGAAATGAATGATGCTGCTTTCGCTGAAGTAAATATTTTTATACCCGGCTTTTTGAATACGGTAACTCAGGTCCACATCTTCGCCGTACATAAAAAAGCTTTCATCAAAACCGCCCGTTTTATCAAGCACTTCTTTTCGTATCATCATAAAAGCGCCTGCCAGTACATCCACTTCGTTATTCTGCATTTCATTCAAATGACCCAAATGATATTTTGCAAAAAGTTTGGAATGAGGAAACAGTCTTGCCAGGCCAAATAATTTAAATAAAGAAGTAGCCGGTGAGGGAAAAGCTCTTTTTGATTCTTTTAAAAACTTACCGCCGCCGTCCAGCATACGTATACCCAGCGCACCCACAGCCTCGTTATTTTTCAGGTAACTGATACATTTTTCAAAACATTCTTCGGGTACAATGGTATCGGGGTTTAATAATAAAATATATTCCCCTTTTGACATGGAGATGCCGAGGTTACAGGCTTTACCAAAACCCATGTTCTCTTTATTGACAATAAATTTTACCTGTGGAAACAGGGGTTGCAGCATTTCAATACTTCCGTCGGATGAATTATTATCAACCACGAAAACCTCCGCAGGCTTTGCCATACATGCAACAGCCTGCTGTACCGAATGCAGGCACTGCTCCAGGAAATATTTTACATTATAGTTTACTATTACAATTGAAAGCTGCAAATCAGTACAGGTATAATCTACGAAGTACGAAGTTTTTAAGTTGTTCGCAAAATTTCAGATTTCATTTCTCTCCTTTAGGCTATGGAAGTATCTTTGCCCATGCTGAAAAATACACTGATACAGGCCGCACATGCAGGAGCAACTGAAATACTGCGTTTTTTTAATAAAAGTTTTACGGTTACAAACAAGGAAGGTATCAATAACCCGGTTACCGAAGCCGATCATGCATCGGAAAAAGCAATTATTGGTGTTATTAAGGAAGCTTTCCCCGATCATTTCATTTTAAGTGAAGAAGCCGGAGAAATAATTCAAGATTCGAAATACAAATGGATTATTGATCCCATTGACGGCACCATTAATTTTGCACACGGTATTCCGTTGAATTGTATATCAATCGGTATAGAACATGAAGGAGAAATGATAATGGCATGTATTTATAATCCGCATTTAAAAGAATTATTTTTTGCAGAGAAAGGAAAAGGCGCTTTCCTGAATGAAAATAAAATTTCGGTAAGCGATCAGCCAAATCTTATTGATGCCTGTTTGGTTACCGGTTTTCCGTATACTTATTTAGATATGGAAAACGGACCGCTGCAAATATTTGAAAAATTGATTCGCAAAGGAATCCCGGTGCGTCGTTTGGGTTCGGCTGCAATAGATTTGGCTTGGGTAGCCTGCGGCCGCTTTGATGGTTTTTATGAACATAAATTGGAAGCATGGGATAGCGCGGCCGGTTATTTATTGGTAGAAGAAGCCGGTGGAAAAGTAACGGATTTTACAGGAAGCAAGTTTTCTCCGTATCAACATCGCATTCTTGCCACCAACGGGAAAATTCACGATGAATTATTGAAAGTAGTTAAAGGAGGAGAAGTATAATACCGAATCGCCTTTAAAATAGTTTAATTGGGTTTTCGTTTCGGTTCCCGGTATTATGCCCGATTCTTTTAGCTTAAACTAAAAATATATTTGGCATAATTCGCTTACTTCGCACTTCGTATTTTAATAAATAAACTAATGGAAAACAGAACAGAAATTTCATCGCTCGGCGAATTTGGTTTGATAGAACATTTAACCAAAAATATTGAACTGCAAAACGCATCAAGTATTTTGGGTGTAGGCGATGATGCCGCGGTGTTAGATCATTTCGGTAAACAGGTAGTTGTGACTACAGACCTGCTGATTGAAGGCGTTCACTTCGATTTAATATACACGCCGCTGAAACACCTGGGTTATAAAAGTGTAATTGTAAACCTGAGTGACATATATGCCATGAACGCGACGCCTACGCAAATAATATTGAGCATCGGTATCAGCAACCGGTTCAGTGTAGAAGCATTGACAGAATTTTATGATGGTGTGTACGCTGCTTGCGAAGTATACGGTGTGGACCTGGTGGGTGGCGATACAACAACATCACAAAAAGGATTTGTTATATCCGTTACAGCCATTGGCGAAGTAGCGCCTGATAAATTTGTAAAAAGAAGTACGGCGCAAAAAGGCGATTTGCTTTGTGTAAGCGGCTACCTCGGCTCTGCATATGCCGGCTTATTATTTTTAGAAAGAGAAAAAAGAATTTATATAGAAAATCCTAAAATACAACCCGACCTGGAAGGCGAAGAATTTGTAATAGGTAAATTATTAAGACCCGAAGCAAGAAAAGATATCATAGAATTTTTTGCCGAAAAAGAAATACTGCCCACCGCCATGCTTGATATCAGCGACGGTCTCAGTTCCGAAATATTGCATATTTGCAAACAAAGTAATTTGGGTTGTATTTTATACGAAGAAAAAATTCCGATAGCGGAACAAATGCGTACAGCCGTTTATAAATTTGAAATGGATCCTACCGCCTGCGCATTAAGCGGCGGCGAAGATTATGAGCTGCTGTTTACCGTTTCGCAAAGCGACTATGAAAAAATAACGCAGAATGAAAACATAAGTATTATAGGTTATATGACGGAAATAGAAGCGGGAGCAAAAATTATTACAAAAGGCGGCAGTCAGCATGCGCTAACCGCACAGGGATGGAATCATTTAAAATAGCTATAGACATTGTTTAAAACGATTCTGTGAATTTCTTTTCTTTACTTATAGTGGTTGGCGAGGACGCCAACCATAGCGAGCCGCCGCTGTTAGCGTCCTCGCCAACAGCTTTAACGATTAAATCAAATTCTGTTTTTAAAAAAATTCTTATAAAAGCTTTTCAATAAAATATGCGGAATCCGTTATTACCGGTAATTATAGTTTTATTTCTTTCAAGCTGCGGCGCCGGCAAATCTTCTTTTGATGCCGGTAAAAAATATGCAGCCGAAACATTGCAGAAAGATTATACCGTTTTCCGCAATATGCTGGAAGAATCGCACCCCGGTATTTACTGGTATACTCCGAAAGAAAGTATGGACCGGTATTTTGAATGGGGAAAAGGACAACTGAAAGATTCGCTGACCGAGCCGGAGTTTAAAAAAGTATTGAGCTATGTTATTTCAAAAATAAATTGCGGACATACTGTTGTAAAAAATTCCAAACAATATTCAAAGTATCTCGATACGGCTCGAACAAAAACTTTTCCCTTTAGCGTAAAAATATGGCCCGATACCGCAGTTGTAGCGTTCAATCTGCAACGCAAAGATTCGCTGCTGGTCAGGGGTTCTGTTATAAAAAAAATCAACGGTTTGCCTGTTGAAAAAATCATTGACAGCCTGTTCCAATTTATTTCTACCGACGGATACAACATTACGCACAAAAATCAATCGCTGAGCAACAGAGGAAATTTCGGAAGCAATTTCACTTCGGTCTTTGGCGAAGCCGATAAGTATACCGTCGAGTTTATTGACAGTAATAATAAAACCGTCAATACGGTTGTTAGTGCATACAAACCCGTTGTAGATTCTGCAACCCGCAGCGCCTTACGGCGATTGGCAAAATTGAGTAAAAAAGAAAGAAGAAAACAATTGTTACAAAATCGCCGCAGTTTGAGAATTGATACCGCAGGTAAAACAGCGGTAATGGATGTAAATACTTTTCAAAAAAATGCGAAGTTGAGAACTTTCTTTAAACGGTCATTTAAATCATTGCAGGAAACCATGGTTAAAAATTTAATAATAGATGTGCGCAGTAACGGCGGCGGCAATGTGATGAATTCTACTTTACTTACCAAATACATAATCAACAATAAATTTAAGGTTGCTGATTCCTTATACGCATTTACCCGCAGGAGCCGCTACGGCAAGTATATAGAAAGTAATTTTTTCAATCGCTTCTTTATGCTTTTCGTAACCCGCAAAAAAGCCGACGGCAACTATCACTTCGGTTATTTCGAAAGACATATTTTTAAACCCAAAAAGAAAAACCATTTTGACGGGCAGGTATTTATTTTAATTGGCGGCAATTCTTTTTCGGCCACTACATTATTTACCAATGCTGTGATGAAACAGGAAAATGTATTGTTAGCAGGAGAAGAAACGGGCGGCGGCGCTTACGGCAATACAGCCTGGCTGATACCCGATGTACGATTGCCCGAAACAAAACTCAAGTTTCGGTTGCCGCTTATGCGATTGGTGATTGATAAAACCATACCCAAGATTGGTAAAGGTGTACAACCCGAATTAGAGGCATTACCCACCGTCGAAGCTATCAGGCATGGCAAAGATTTTAAAATGGATAAGGTGAGAGAGATTATAGCCGGGAAGAGATAGAATGGATCCGTTAATCAATTGGCAATAAACAATAAGCAATTTGCAAAGGGGTAATTTTACAGATCGAAATTAAACAGGCTGGGGATGGAAACTTTTAATGTTTCTGCAATTGCAGCTACATGACTGAAGCTTGTATTGACTTGACCGAGTTCTATTCTACTAAGCTGGCTGTATTCAATTCCTGTCGAATAGGCCAATTCTTCCATTGACATATTTTTTTCTTGGCGGACGCTTCGGATCTTTTTTCCGAGAGCTTTTATAACCTTTTCATTCCGCAAATATTTCACTCGGGCAAGGTCACAGAATAAGAAAATAAAAATTATAGCAAATTTGGGATAAATGAATTTTGTTTATATATTACATCAGATTTCAAGGCGCCTTACTTATTTTTATCTCCTCTGATTAGTAGCACAAACAATTTTAGTCACCATTAAAACTAAACTGCCATGAGCATGCTACTAAGAAAAAATCTGCTATTTATTCTATTCGCCTTCGTTTTATTTTTCTCCTGCCGCAAAACAGAGAAAATTCTTACGGAAACTAAATCAACAATCGAAACTAAGTTTTTCAATACGCATGTATCCTCCGATACGTATGTACAGAAGATTGCAGCCTATGTAAGCAGGCAAAATGAGAAGTATCAATTTTTAGAAAAGCTAACCAGCCGGGTTGGATTTCCGTACTGGGACAAAAGCTTTGTATTTTTAAATACAAACGCAGCGACCCGCGGTTCTAATGACTCTGCCAATATGATTTACATTCCCTTTGTACGGGATTCGCAGCATTTTGTAAATGCTTCCTTGATAATAAAAACCAATGCTTCCGATACAAGTTTTAAATTCCTGCACGATAACCAATATGATGACTATGGTTTTGATACACTTAAAACCGATCTATGGAATGCAAGGGATGTTTTTCATATATTGGCCAATTTGGATAGGACTATTTTTGGTAAAAGAGATTACAAAATACTGGACAGTCGTATTTTTAATACGGACACATCGTATGAACCAATCGTAACTTTCAGAGATGGTGCACCTATTACAGGTGGAAAAACTTCTTTATCTCAACCATTAACGGCTTGTGATTGGATTGAAATCGGTGTTCCTTGCCCGCCGAATTCTAACAGAACTTCTGTTGTACCTTGTCATGTATCTATTTATGAATGCAGTACCTACTGGATAGAAGTTGGCGGTGGTGGTGGGACTGGAGGAGGTACCGGGGGTACTGGAGGAGGTACCGGGGGTACTGGCGGCGGTGGTGGATGGACAGGTGATCCATGTCCGCCGGGTGAAGGTGGCTTATACCCAAGAATTTCTATTAATGAACCAACGGAGCCTTGTGGTGGTACGGGTTGGGAGCCGGTTCCCATCGATGAATATCAGCTCACGCCTAATGATATCAGAGCATGGAAAGAAATTGAAGAGGAAGACGCATTCTCTGATCAAGCACCATTAGATTGTAAGGGAACCGGCAGACTTGGTAATACAAGTTGGAATGGTGTTCTTGAACATATGATGATTCAATTGGATTATTTGAGTACAAACAGTTTCCCGATTCCTGCTGAGAGAGAGTATAAAATACCGTTTAGCGGGCCAAGTGGACTTTTTGCCGGATATGCTGACTTGGCAAATAAATTGACCGGGGAAATTTTCGAGATAAAACCCGAGAGCCAAATTATTGCAGGAGCTGCGGAAGTAAATAATTATGTTGCAAAAGCAAATGATTATTGTACAGGTAACAATGGACCTCTTACCTCTGTTTGGAAAAACGGTGTTAATTATCCTACAAAGTATTTTCCCTCAAAAGACCCGACAAAATTTATTAAGGCTGAACTTAGTACTATTAATCCGGGTGTAATAGTATACACACCGGTTGATAAAAGTACTGTACCGCAACCTCCGCCTATTGTTGTCCCGGTATCTGTATTAGATAAACTGAAAGAGCTTGTCAGAAGATTAAAAGAAAATATACCTGAATTTGAAACAATTATTGCGCAGTATATGAGTGAAAACCCTGACTTGGTTAATTATATAAAAGGGGCGGCAATAGGAGCTGCTGTCGCTATTATAGTAGGTACAATTATCGAAGATATTGCTACGCTCGGCGGTGGAATATTGGATGATATACCAAGTTTTTTCTTAGCATACAGAATAGTTAGATTTGCATGGAAACTATAAGGGAATTTTGATTTTGAAATGATTTTAGAAAGCCCATAACAATTTATATTCAATGATTCGCTTATTAATACTAAGTATATCATTAGCAGCTTATTCCGGGGTAAAGGGGCAAATTGCAGATCATCGATTTGCCCCTATCCAGGAATTATTTATCACCGAGGCGAAATATCGCCCTTCCAAGAATATCGCCTGCGATACATTTCGTTATACCGACAGGATTGATGAGCGGGTAATTGATGTGTTGAAAGAAATTGTTACAGCAGATACCGTGATTAAAGGGCCGACCTATAGCGGTATTATTAAAGACAGTTTAACAATAACCTCCGGCGAAAGGGAAATGATACTTGAAGGATTGACCTTGGCAGGCAATCACAGGTGGGAACGTAATTTATTCCCAAAATCGCTGCTAATTAATGCAGAGCTGGCGGACTCCGTTGTACAAAGAGCCGATAAAACAAAGGACAGCCTTATGGTTAAGCTTTGTACTGAAATATACTCATTTTCCAAACCTTTTTTTTTCAGGAACGATTCACTTTGTGTTTTCTATTTTGAAAGAAACTCGGTACTGATGAGAGAGGGCGAATGTTGGCTTTATAAAAAAGAAAAAAATGAGTGGATAAAGTATTTTAAGATATTTCATTGGTTCGTATAATATTTACATCAACCTCCTGATATTTTATGAAAGCAAACACGAGCAACAAAGTTTTTATAAGACCGCTTTTTGAGGTAATGTGGAAAAAACTTTTCAACTTATATTACAATGTAGATATTTCTGAGGAGTTTATTATTTGCGCCAATGAGCAATTAGATAAAATTTTTCGATCTGCCACTTCATTAACAGATTTCCCGGCATGGCTGTCTTTCGAGCAGGAAGCACCCTTTCATTATGAAAAGGGAACAATTTCTAAAATTTCTTCGAGAATTGCTCTTAAATACGGATTTAATAAAGTGGATATTTTATGGAAGTCAAAATCGGGCAGAATTTATGACCTCGCCGATAAAGATATTAACTGTGATGATATTGAGTTTTGGTTCGAAGGCTTAGACCCTGATTTTTGTTACAAAGCGGTGTACCCCGTATGGTCACTGATTACATTTCCTGAAACTGTTGTTTATTCTTTTAAGATTAATATTTCAAAACAATTTATAAAATGTGCCGATAAGCAGCTATCGGCTTTATTTAAAAAGATCACCGGCTTATCATTCAATACACATATTGGATTATTTTTTCAGAATGACAGGTTCGATTATCAAAAAAATAATACTTCAAGTTTATTATCTGCTCTGATTATCAATCATAATTCGAATAAACTTTATGTTTTATGGAAATCAAAATCGGGCAGAATTTATGATATAGCAGATACGGATATAGATTGCAACGATATTGAATTTTGGTTTGACGAATTGGACCCGCTGCTTTGTCAAAAACAAATGTATCCGAAAGAGGAACTTCCTTTTAAATTAAAAAACCTTTCTTACGAGTTGGTTATAACCCGGCTTAATATGGATATGACTGTTGAAATGACTTTGCATAAAGAAGCACTTGTAAAAGAAAACGAAACCATAATACAGGTAGATAATTTTATTGATGGGTACAATAAAAAGAGTGAAGAAAAGGACAGGATAAATGGCGTGGTACATAATTGGAAAAGAGAAATAAAAGAAAACAAAATCATTTATGAAATAGATACCGGCTCTGCAGGGTCGCATTTCCTTAAACAGTTGCTGAAATTTTTATCCAAATTAAATTGTTTTGAAAAAGTGGAAGTGTGTTAGTGAATCAACCGGCAATAAGCAATTGGCAAAGATGAATAACATATTACTAAAAGCAACCTGCTGATTATTCAATTTCCGCTTTTTTTTTCTCCAATTCAGTTTTTTTCGGTTCGGGTACGTTTATATGTTCAAAGGGGCAATGCTTACAGCCGAGGCCGCAACAGTATCCGCGTTCGGTATGGTATAATTCCGTCAGTACAAAACTCCCGTTATCATTCATATAAAAATGTACTCCCTCAACCAAGTCGTCTCTCTTCATTGCTTAATTGTTCTTTTAGTATTTCATCTGCATCAAGTCCGGGCAACGTATCGGGCAGGCAGAAACATAAATAATGAATTCGATTGCTCCCCGCTATATCCAATGCTTCGTAATGTGTTTTTATTTTTAATTCTGCCGGTACATCTTCTAATTTATACACATCATCATAATCTGTCAGCAATGTACAATGGTACATACTGATTACCTTTTTAGTAAAATGATACAAATTCGGGCTGTCGGTCTTTAAGTGTATATAACCGCCGGGAGTCAGTATTTGTTTATACCTGCGCAAAAAAACCGGGTGTGTCAGTCTTTTTTTAGCCTTGCTTGTCCGCAACTGCGGATCAGGAAACGTAATCCATATTTCCTGTACTTCTTCGGGGCCAAAGTATTCGTTAATATGATCTATCTGCGCACGCAAAAAAGCGACATTGGATAAATTATTCTGTATGGCCATCTTGGCGCCAACCCACATGCGGTTGCCTTTTAAATCTACACCTGTAAAATTTTTATCGGGGTACATTTGTGCAAGACCTACGGTGTATTCGCCTTTGCCGCAAGCCAGCTCCAATACAATCGGGTTTTTATTGTTGAAATGTTCGTGCCATTTGCCGGGCATATCTTTCGGGTATTGCAATACATTGGCAAATGTTTCCAATTCAGCAAACCGTATCAATTTTTTATGACCCATGGGCGGCGAAGATAATGTAAGGAAGCGGTTGCCGTTATTTCTCTATATTTTCTTTTCCCCAACTGCAAAGCTCATGTAATTGGTTAACTAAACTGAGGCCGCTTTCGGATAAACTGTATTCAACTTTTAAAGGCACCTGCTCATAAATTCGCTTCTCCAAAAATCCCGATTTTACCAGCTCAGTCAAGCTATTTGACAATACATTATCCGATATACCTTCAAGTGTTTCTTTTAAACCGGAAAATCGATTAACATCTTTCTCAATAAGTAAAAGTATTTCCGGCACCCATCGCTTACCGATGATCGCGATGACCTTATTCAAAACACATCTTTCTTCCAAAAAAGCTTCGTTTACAAAATTGGAAGAACTTATTTTCCTGTTTCCCATACTCATAAATTTATTAGTAACTCATAAATGTCGCGGTACCGGTAATTTCAACACAGTCAAATTAATTTTGTTGATTACTCAAATAAAACAGATTATGAAAATTAATGTAAAAATAATTAATGCCTTTGGTATTAATGGCGCGGGAGGCAACCCGGCAGGAGTAGTACTGAAAGCGGATGAACTTGCAACGGAAGCAAAACAGCTAATCGCTTCGAAATTGGGCATATCCGAGACGGCTTTTGTTTCGGCATCCGAGATTGCAGATTTTAAACTGGAGTTTTTTACACCTACGAAACAAATTGCGCATTGCGGGCATGCCACCATCGCCGCTTTTTCTTACCTGAAAGAAACGGGAATAATCAAAAATAACAGTTCTTCGAAAGAAACAATAGACGGTATAAGGAACATCTATTTTGAGGGCAATAACGCTTTTATGGAGCAAAAAGCACCGGCTTATCAAATACCGAAAGATCATTTGGAATCTATTCTTGCGTCACTTAATCTTACAGCACCGGGTATTATCAGAGGCTTAGAACCAACAATTGTTAATACAGGGAATTCGTTTCTTATAATACCGGTAAAAAATGAGTTGGTACTAAAACAACTTAAACCTGATTTTAAAAAAATAAAACAACTGTCTGAACAATTCAATCTTATAGGGTATTATATTTTTACCGACAAAGCAGAAGATAATAACGCCGACGTAACAACCCGAATGTTTGCCCCGCTGTACGGAATAGAAGAGGAATCGGCGACAGGAATGGCCGCCGGGCCGTTGGGTTGTTTTTTGTATGACAATGTTATTACCAAAACAAACTTCAATATCCAACAGGGAAAGTTTATGAATAAGCCTTCCGAAAGTTTAATAAGAGTCAATATCAATGTGAAAGATGACAAAATAATAAACTTGTTTGCAGGCGGAAGCGCCTATGCAGCTGAAGAAATAATTATTGAAATATAATATTATAAAATTACCAACCCGTAACCATCAAATTACCCGCGGCCTTTACACTGCATTTTTGATATTTGCTGTAAGCCAGTGCGGCATTTTGTTGTGCCTGCTGCGCTCTTTCGTTCTTGAGCCGGCTTTGTATTGCAGCATCCAGGGTATAAGCTTCGGGGCTGCACAAACCCGTTGTCCATATAATGGGTACCGCTCCGGTTGCTTTCAGGTGCGGTGCAAAATACTTTTTACTGTAGCAGGCAAGAATAATAACTTCCCGTTTTATACTATCCGTCGCCGCGTACTTTTCATTAATATCAAAATCCATTAAACCGTCATGACCCGTGTAAGCAATAATATCGGAAGAGCCGCCGCAGTAAATGGTTTTATTATTTACCACTACTGAATCTGCAAAAGCTCCGCTGCTGCTTTTCAAAAAATTAACGGTGCATTGTTTTATCTCCCTGCCATCATAGGCATCTGCAATTAAATAAACATTTTCCGTACTGTGTTTAAAAACACATCTTTCCATAATGGCGTTGGGTTGTTCATTTTGCATTGTCAAGATCAGTTTCCAATATGGTTGTTTTTTTAAAAAAGATTTTACACCGTACGCCGCACCCCAATAAAGATTGTTAACCGGATCCTGCCCGTTACCGATTTTTGCAGGTACCGGCACAATGCCCTGGTATTTATTATCGCACAATGCCGTGAAGACATGAATTACCTTTGCACTGTTCTTTTTAAGTAATACAGTTTGCGGATTTACCGCAGCCGAATTCCCGGCGGTAGTTTTTTCTAAAGCACCATTATTGGTACAGGCTGCAAAAATTACAATAGTCAACAAACGCATGATAGTTCTTGTTTTCATTTTTTAAGAGATGCCGTAATTGTAAAAATGAATAAAAGAAAGCAGGTTTTTAATTAATACTTTTGTAAATGTTTTTAAATAAACAATAATGTCCCGGTTCGATATATATAAAAATTTTATTCCGCAGGCTTCTACACTGAAAAAGATTTCAGTACTGAATCCTTTAACTATCCGAAAAAAAGGAACGAGAGCTAAAGCTTTTTTTGCATTGGCCTTGGTTTGCTTTTTTTGGGGTACTACATGGCTGGCCAGTAAAGAAGGTGTGAAACGCATGCCGGCACTGCAAATGGCGGGCATACGCCAGTTTATCGGCGGCGCCTTATACGTTGGTTATTTTTTAATCAAAGGAGCTGTATTTCCCAAAGGATTAAAAGAATGGATACCGGTAATTATATTGAGTTTCCTGAATTTTATTTGCAGCAACGGACTTTCTACCTGGGGTGTAAAATATATTTCCGCGGGGCTGGGTTCCATCATGGGCGCTATATTCCCGCTGTGGTTGGTGGTAATCGGCTTGTTTGCCGCTAAAGATAAAATGCCCAAAAAAGCGATCATTGGTTTATTGCTCGGATTTGGCGGTGTATGCGTTATTTTTTATGAACACCTGCAGGATTTTTTTATTGCTGATTTCAGATTTGGTATTTTTTTATCCTTTGCAGCTACATTATCGTGGGCCTTCGCTACATTATATACAAAAAAGCAAGCCTTAAATTTCAATCCTTATTTCAGCTTGGGTTTGCAAATGGTTATAGCCGGCATTACGTTGTTTAGCGTCTCCACTGCCGACGATAAGTTTCTTCCCATGACTGCGATTCCCTGGCAATCATGGGCGTCTATCGCTTACCTCGTTGTATTTGGTTCTATCATTGCTTTTGTTTGTTATTTGTATGCACTGCAAAATTTACCTACCGAGCAGGCATCTGTATATGCGTACATCAATCCAATGGTAGCTGTTTTATTAGGTTGGGCTATTTTTGGTGAACATCTTACCGGGTATATAGCCATCGGCGGATCAGTTACATTAGCCGGTGTGTATCTGGTAAATACAGCGTATAGGAAGTAAAAAGCTATTAGCTGATAGCTATGAGCTAATAGCTTTTCTTAGTTCTTACCATACTTTTCCTTCCATTGCTGATTAAATGATTTTTTAGGAAACTCCATTTCGCCCCTATGTTTTTTCCAACTTGTAACAAATGTATTGATCACCCAACTTTTCACCTTTCCGTTAGCCATATTCATCATACTGCGACGCAGCATAGCCACCTTCCAGCCTTTCCAGGCCATACGTTCACTCAATACACTGTTGCCTTCTTGCACGGCTTCGTGCCGGTTTTCTAAAAGCAATTCATGCAAATTTATTTTTACCGCACATACTTCGGTACAATTACCGCAAAGGGATGAAGCATAACTGAGATGTTTCCATTCTCCCAAATCTTTTAAATGAGGCGTAATCACAGACCCGATAGGTCCGCTGTAAGTAGTTTCGTAACTGTGTCCACCGATATTTTTATAAACAGGGCAGGCATTGAGACAAGCACCGCAACGAATGCAGTATAAACTTTCTCGCTGTTTTTCATTGGCCAAAATATTGGTACGGCCGTTATCTAATAATATTACATACATGTCTTCCGGTCCATCCGTTTCTCCCGGCTGCTTCGGCCCGGTCACAATAGTATTATACACTGTAATTTTTTGCCCTGTACCAAAAGTTGAAAGCAGCGGCCAGAATAATCCGAGGTCCGTCATCGAAGGAATAATTTTTTCGATACCGGCTATTACAATATGTGTTTTAGGATATGAGCAACTTAATCTTGCATTTCCTTCGTTCTCTGTAACGGCTATGCCGCCTATATCAGCTATAATAAAATTGGCGCCTGTAACTCCTATTTCGGCCTGTGTATATTTTTCTCTTAATTTTTCCCTGGCCACCAATGTAAGTTCCGTAGGTGTCAGCTTCGGGTCTGTTCCCAATTTTTCTGTAAATAATTTTGCTACGTCCTCTTTGCTTTTGTGCATAGCCGGCGTAACAATATGATAAGGCGGCTCGCCATCCAATTGCTGAATATATTCTCCCAAATCAGTTTCTACACTTTCTATACCGTGCTTTTCTAAAAAACTGTTCAGGTGAATTTCTTCCGTCACCATGCTTTTACTCTTAACAAGCGTTTTGCAATTTTTCGCTTCACATATTTTTTTTATTTCTTCCAATGCCTGTTCGGCCGTTTCGGCCCAAATTACTTTCGCTCCGCGTTTAGTTATCGCTGCTTCAAAATCTTCCAATTGTTTATCCAGCGTTTCAATGGCGCGCCATTTTATATTCTTGGCTCTTTCTCTTGCCAGCTCTATATTATCAAACTGCTTTTTGCCCTGCGGCACCACCGCATTGTACTTGCCTATATTAAAGTTTATTTTACGGCGGTGTTCTTTATCGCCGGCTTTTACCGTGCTTTTAGCAATAAATGATATTGAGCTTTCTGACATTTGAATAGCGTTTTCGGTTTGCAAAATTATTTCACCTGTTCAGTATCCGCTTCTTTCTTCGCAACTTTATCCAGTATATTATAAAATTCATCTCCGTATTTGCGTATCAAGGGTTCTTTTAAAAATTGATATACGGGTACCTGTAATTTTTTTCCCAAGCCGCAGGCGGGGTTACATAATTGTTCTCTCGGTTCATAATTTACCCTGTCATAATCGCCGTGCTTACCTTTTTGTGCAATTACCGGAAACAGGTGACAACTGATCGGTTTCTTCCACTTTGTAACGCCATCATAAAAAGCCTGTTCAAAAGCGCATTTAATAATTCCTTTTTCGTCTCGAATACCGTATACGCAAATTTCATTATCGCCGCCCAGTGTAGGGGTTACCCATCCAAACTCTTTATGATAAACATATTTACCCTTACGCTCTATTTCGGCAACTGCAAGCGGTGTGAGATAGGGTTTTACTTTTTCGAAAAGTGAAAGTATAATATCCAGCTCTTCATCTTCCAGCGGGGCGCCTGCATCACCTTCCTCGCAACAGCCGCCTTTGCATTTATTAAGATCGCATACAAATTGCTTTTCTATTACATCGTCACTTACCAGTATATTATCAATAACAATCACTCTTTATTTTTTTGCAAATTTAAGAGTTGACGTCCGGTTTTAGGGGTTTTGTTTTACGGCTAAATTTTGAAAGCAGGTTTTGCCCGCTTGTTGTAAGCCTGTTATGTGAAGTCAGGTAATGAATTACTTTATGTTCAAGCCAGTGATGAAGGGGAACCAGCAATGCGGCCAACGCAATCATAAATGCAAGATCTTTCCATGGCTCGCCTCCGGTTATTCCTCCGATATTTTTTTTAAATACAAGGAAAATAAATTCAAACAGCATAATAAATGCGAAAAAACCTAATGACCTGATTGTACCTTTAGACACTTTAAACATACCCAGCATTACCAAGGCAGTAAATAAAGCCGCGATAAAAATAGCGATAGCAATAAGCTGTGTACTTTTTCTTCTACGGTCGTTTTCTTCTTTTTCTTTCAGCAGTTTTGCCTGTCGTTGTTGCTCATCATCGGCTTCTACCTGGGCCAATTCTTTTTCCCTGCTTTGTTTATCGATACTGTCTTTGTATTGGTAGTATATCGCATTGTATTTTCCTGCAAGCTGAAAATTTCCCAGCCTTGTATAGAGTGTATCAAGGTTTTTAGCGGCGCCTTGTATATTTTCCAACAAACCGCTTTTATCACTCATCTCTTTTACTTTCAGGTAGTATTCAATAGCCTTTTGGTTGTTACCCGACACTTTATAGAACTTTGCAAGTTGACCATAGAAGCTCATATTACTGGCTTCGCTGTTACTTTGTTCAATAGCCGGTTTCGCTTTATTAAAATAATAAGCCGCGGAGTCAAATCGACCGAGGTCCCTGTATATAACAGCATACGCATTGTCTATTAAAGAGGACATACCGAAATTACCCAGGTATTTTTTAAGATTTTCACCTGCCGGAGAATTCATATAAGCCAGTGCTTTACCGGGTTGATCGATGCGGAGGTATTGGTTGAGCAGGCTGATATAACCGGGGATTTTCAACGTTGAAAATTTCAACGAATCAGCCATAGCGATTGACCGCTCAAAATAACTGATAGCTATATCGTAACTCTTTTTTTGTGCAAAGAGGTTGCCAATGCTATTGATGTATACAACTCTTTGGTACGGTACGTTTTTCTCATTAGTAAAATCTAATTTTTTATATGCCAAAGAAAAATAGTCAATCGCCTTATCATAGTCTTCAATAGAGGAATAAAAATCCGAAAGATACAGGTAGCAGTTACGGATCAGTGAATGGTTTTTTATTTCTTCGGCAATTCTGAGTGCACTCAGAAAGTTTCGGAGCGCCAATATTTTTTCGTTTTTTACTTTATATACGTGCCCGTATACATTATGTGCTTCCGCCCGCAAGCTGTCATTTGTAAGAGTTGATATAAGAGAAAACGCCTGTGTTGCGTAACTCAATGCTCTATCATTATCCGGAACATTCAAATAAATGGATGAAAGATATAATTGAACGGCGCCGGCTTCTTCGTCTAATCGGTTTTCCCGGGCTACTTGCAGCGCACGGTTATAAAATTCAATAGCCTTAGATGTGTATTCTTTTTTTACAGCGAAATAACTGCACCGAATACCGTTGGACATATACGCGTTTACCATTAACTTTCTATCTCTCGATTCTTCCGCCACAGCAATCAATTTTTGCCCGTATTCATCGCCTTGCTGCGGGTTTACATTCATCATCACTCTTGAAAGCTCGTCAAGCCATTTCACTTTTTCTTCGGCGGTTTTTGCTTTTGCTAATTCAGCTTTAATGGAATCGGCCGCCGCCGCTTCTTGGGCATTGGCTTTAAACAAGGTTATCAATAAGAAAAAAGATAAGCAAAAAAAAGTCCTGCTATGCATATGGTGTTGGTTGAGAGCCCAAATTAATAAAGATTATCCCCTTAAAAAAATTCCTTTAATAAACTTTATTGCAACTGCTGTTTACAAAGATATTTCAACCGCCTGTACCGGTCTTTCAAAATATCGTTTTATGCAAGCAATCGAATAACTAAAAAATATTCAGACGCGACTAACTAAAAGAGGAAGAATGTAAAGCGCCTGAGAGCGGCAAAAGATTATAAAAAGAGAAACAGTGGCTTCGGGTTTCCGTGTAAAATACGCCGAAGTTTTATTTCGGCGTATTGCTTTTCCATTGAAAAGTATTTATTAAATGCAGTAAATCTTTGCGTAAATAATCATTTACCATTCCCAGCGAATCTTCATTGGGCGTGGCATCAAAATACAAAGCGCCGCGTAAAAAATTTTTAACCGAATCGGTTACCAGAAATTGATTAGCCGTAGCCGTATTGCCACCCAACCTGAAATAAATGCCCTGCACTCCGTTTCGGGTCACAAAAACACTGTCATCAATACCGGAAGCTTTATAGGTGTGTTTATAAGTAAGATTATAAGAACCGTTTACCAAACTTTGTAATGTGTTCTGTACTGTTGTATCCATTTCACGGCCTTCTGCATTCTTAATCTTTCTTTTTATTTTATCACCAATAATATTATAGCTTATGTAAATGCGGCCGTTGAATGCCGGCACGTCGATATTTATCCACCAGGGGTTCTCCGCCTCCGATTCAAAAAAAGTACTGTCCTTTATAATGTTGGCGTAAGCCGGGTATTCAAATGTATACGGATAACCGGGCTGCTCAAATTGCCTGTATGATTTTTCAGGTAATTCTATTTTAAAATATCCCCTTTTCTTAAAAGTATATTCGCTGTTGCAGGCAATCAGAACCAAACAACACGCAATAGAAATTACAATTAAAGAGTAAAGCTTTGGGTATTTCATTTATACAAAAAAATTTATTTTACTTTCCGGTTAACAGATACTTTTATTTTTGTAATACGTTGTTTATCGGCTTCTGTAACGGTAAATGCAAAGTCGCCGCTGTTCACCACTTCGTCTATTGCCGGAAACTCGCCGGCCAGTTCCAACACCAACCCGGCCATCGATTCGCTGTCTTCTTTTACTTTATCAAAGGTATCGGCCGAAACACCCATCATTTTACAGGCATCGCTGATAGCCGTTTTGCCTTCAAATAAATAGGTAGTGTCATCTATTTTCCTGTTACCGATTTCATCTTCATCAAATTCATCTTTTATATCACCTATTATTTCTTCCATCAGGTCTTCCATGGTTACTATACCGCCGGTACCGCCAAATTCATCTACTACTACCGCAAAGTGAATTCGTTTTGACTGAAAATCCTTCATCAAATCTTCAATAAATTTTGTTTCGGGTACAAAATAAGGCTGGCGCATCAAGTGATGCCAGTCGTAAGTATCGGGCTCATGCAACAGCGGAATCAAATCTTTTGTATTGATCAACCCGGTAATCTCATCCAGTGTTTTTTTGTATACAGGCAATCTTGAGTAATGATGCTCTTCTACTTTTTTAATCAATTGCCCGAACGGTGTATCAAACTCAATACCGGTAACATCTAAGCGGCTGCGCATTACTTGACGTACGGTTATATTGCCAAATCGTGCAATGCCTTTCAAAATATTTTTACCGTCTTCTTCTCCCGATTTATCAATCGCCGTATCCAGGTCTTTCATATTGGTCGACTCGGAACGGTTGGCGCCTAATTTTTCACCAATACCGTCGGCCAGCGAAACCATCCATAAACTGATTTTTCGTAACAGCAAATGCAAAGCCTCGATAATAAAAGCGGAATTGAAAGCGAATCGAATATTATTTTGCGTGGCCCACACTTTCGGTAAAATTTTACCGATAAAAATTAAAAGAAACCCGATAACCAATACCTTAATGATAAATAAAAGCAGGGCATTGGATAACAGTACAAATTGTGTAAGCAGCGAATTGGCTAAAATAATAATGCTGATATTGATAAATGTACCGGCTATAAGTAAAGAGGCAAATACAGCTTTAGGTTCTTCTAATAAATTAACGATACGCCTGGCGGCAGGATGCTGTTTTGTTTTCAGTACGTTAACATCTTTATAGTTCAATGAAAACAACGCCACTTCGGCGCCGGAAATAGTAAAGGAAAACAATAGGAGGATGACCAGGCCGATGCCCCGCAAGGTGCTGCTCTGCAAGTTTGCCGTAAGCAAATAAAATTCATTTATAAAATCCGCCATTGAAAGCCCGCTGTCCAAAATATTTTTTTTTGATAAAAAATAAGTTGCCCCTTGTAAGGCAACTTATTCGTACCGGCTTTTATACCGATCCGAATAATGGTGTAAAAATAAGGTTTAGAAATTTAGCAATTATAAGGGTGCATTTCAAATAGTCACTTTTGCCCCTATCTCCGCCGAGGCGGAGAATATCAAACTTAAAAACTGATGCACTCCTCCGATCGGCGGAGATGGGTGCTTTTACAAAATGAAGCCTGCGGCAATTTTAAATGCACCCTTATAAACTTGCATCGCCCGGGTCGCCGATGATGGTTGGCGGAGTATCTATATCGGGCGCCGGTACATCATGATGGCTGTGAGAACCGCCGCTTCCGTCCGAACGTTTATCAAGCATAATCATATTATCGCCGATTACCTCGGTAGCAAATTTTCTGTTGCCGTCTTTATCATCCCAACTGCGGGTACGCAAGCGGCCCTCTATATAAACCAAGCTGCCTTTGTGTAAATACTTTTCGGCCAGTTCGGCCAAGCCGCGCCAAAGAACTACCGTGTGCCACTCTGTTTGCGAAATTAATTTACCGCCGCGGTCTTTAAATGTTTCGGTAGTAGCCAGCGGAAATTTCGCTACTCCAATATTGCCTTCTAATATTTGAAGGTCGGGGTCTTTACCCAAATTGCCAATCAGCATTACCCTGTTTACGCCTCTCATAAAATTATCTTTTAGGTTATATATTCTTCTATGAATCGTTCCGCAAAAACAATAAATGTTTACCCGTCAAACAAATGCTCTTTAAAATTAATTTTTTTGGAGCTTTTTGCAAAGAATCTTTTTTAGGCTGCTCGGCAAGCCCGCTTAGCAGCCTGTATATTTGGCCATATTTTGATACAACCCTGCATTTGCCGCCTGATTGCTCTTTGCCAATTGCACATTGTCTATTGCCTATTGCTTATTGCCCGTTGTCTATTGACAAATACTGATTGATAAACTGCGGAAAAGCATATTTCTTCAACAAAGATTTTGAAACCCATTTCATTTGTTCGGTTATTTTGGGCTTCTGCTTCACTGCTATTGTTATAAACCGCCCGGTTATTAACTGATGGGAGAGTTGTTGTTTTATTACCGGCGAAACTGATTTTACTTCATATTCATTCTTTATTAGTAACCCTTCCGGCAACGCTTTTTTCAATAATTGTTTATAACCGGTTTCTTTGTTCTTTTCTATCAGCATAAATTCGAATAACTGCTGCCAAATATCTTTGCCGGCACGCTGCCGTATTGCCACTTTATTTTTATATTCAAAAATGATATAATAGAAAAAACGTTTTTTTATACTTATCTTTTTTTCTTTTACGGGCAGTTTATCTACTTTGTTTTGTAAAAAAGCGACGCAATTTTTTTTCTGCGCACAGGTTAAACACAATGGAGCGGCAGGTTTGCATACTACCGCACCAAAATCCATTATAGCCTGGTTATAAATACCCGGAAAATTTTTATCTAATAATTTATTGGCTAATGCCGTAAACTTATTTTTCCCTTCGGCCGTATCGGTAGCTGTACTTATTCCAAAAAATCTTGCCAATACCCTGAATACATTGCCATCTACAACGGCGTACGGTAAATTAAAAGCAAATGAACTGATAGCCGCAGCCGTGTAGGGGCCAATGCCTTTCAGGTTTTTTATGTCATCGTATTTAACGGGAAATTCTCCCCTCAGTTCTTTGGCAATAAACCGGGCGGTATGCAATAAATTTCTGCATCGGGTATAATAACCCAATCCTTCCCAAAGCTTAAAAACCTTTTCGTCCTTCGCATTAGCTAAATCGTGAATGGTAGGAAAGATTTCAATAAACCTGTTATAATAATTAAGTCCCTGTTCTACTCTTGTTTGTTGTAAAATGATTTCGCTGAGCCATATTTTATACGGGTCCTTTTCGCCTTTCCAGGGCATTTGGCGGGTATTTTTTTCTTTATTCCACTTTAATAATTGAGGAGTAAATTTTTTATTATCAGGTTTCTTTAAGCTCATTTTTCGGTAGTTTTCAAATATAGTCACAAAAAAAATTCCCTATCCTGTTGACAATCACCAATTTTTGTCTTAAATTGGGTATCAGAAACCCCGAAAAAAATTTCAATAATGAGAAAAGCAGACCTGGTAAACCAAATTTCTGATAAGACCGGCATTCCCAAAGTGGATGTATTGGTAACACTGGAAACCATGTTTAAAGAAATAAAAGAGTCGCTGGCCAAGGGCGAAAACATCTACGTACGCGGGTTTGGCAGCTTTATTACAAAAAAGAGAGCGGCGAAAATCGGTCGTAATATTAAAAAGAATATTGCCGTTCATATACCCGAACATTTTATACCTGCATTCAAACCTTCTAAAGAATTTGTAGCAGAGGTTAAAAAGATCAACACAGTATAATAGCTTTGCACAAATTATTTTAATTGAAAAAAGAACAATGGATTGTCTTGGCGGCAGGCTTGCTGCTAGTTTCCTCATTATATTTTTTTGGAAGAACTGTTGCCGGTAAAAAATCGGTAACGGAATCGGTACAACCTCAAACTGTTTCCGCTATATCGTTCGATACCATCCTATTGCACTCCAAAGAAAAGCTGACACCCGAACAAAAAGCGGGACTTGATAAACTTGAGCAATTATTACAATCCGGAACCGATACTGCCGGCAAGTTGGCCATTCTTCACCAATTAGCCCATTTTTGGTCGGATACCGCCAGGGTTTTTTTACCCTATGCCTGGTACGAAGCCGAGGCAGCAAGGTTGGATAATTCAGAAAAAAACCTCACCTTTGCCGCCCGCCTTTTTTTGGATGATGTAAAAGGCGGCAGTTCCTCCGCATTGAAGAAATGGGGAGCCTTACAAGCTAAGGACTTGTTTGAACGATCTTTGAAGATTAACCCGAAAAATGATTCGGCCAAAATTGGTCTCGGCGCCTGTTATGTTTTTGGCGAAATCGATCCGCAGCCTATGACAGGTATAAATATTATACGCGATGTACTGGCAAAAGACAGTACAAATATTTATGCGCTGATGACATTAGCCAACGGTTCTTTGCTTTCGGGCCAGTATGAAAAAGCCGTACAACGCTTTGAGAGCATTTTGAAAATTGACTCGAATAATATAGAAGCCACTTTGCTGCTGGCCGAAACATACGAACGGACGGGAAATAAAGAAGCCGCCGTTAAAATGTACAAAAGAGGTATGGTTTTAATTAAAAGAGAAGACATTAAAGCCGAGATACAAAAAAGAATAGACGGGTTAGAGAAATAACGTATTTAAAGTTTTTAGAAACTTATTTATAAACAAAACAATTAAAATTATTTAGTATGCCTTGTGGTAAAAAGAGAAAGCGTCATAAAATTGCGACGCACAAGCGTAAAAAAAGACTGAGAAAAAATCGTCATAAGAAAAGAAATAAATAAAATTTATTCTTTCTTATGAAAATGAATATGCCCCCGATAGAACAAATCGGGGGTATTTTCAGTTTTCCTGATTGCGGCTGTTTTAAATGTACTTACTCACTGTTTATTAGTTCAATAAAGTTCATTGGGTCTTTTGATTATCAAACTAACCATATAACCTTCAGGAATTACCCCGCAGAGACCCGGTAACAGAGCGCATTCGGTATTTACCTACATAAAGCATACTGCACCCGTAAAGGAGGTGGTTACAGTGAACAAAGAACTTATTATTAATGCTGCCCCGCAGGGAGTGGAGATTGCCCTGTTGGAAGACAAGAAACTGGTAGAGCTGCACAATGAAAAAAGTGATGCCCGTTTTGCAGTAGGAGATTTGTACTTGGGAAAAGTGAAAAAACTTATACCCGGGTTGAATGCCGCGTTTGTAGATGTAGGGTTTGAAAAAGACGCCTTCCTGCATTATACGGATCTGAGTCCCTATGCAAAATCCTTACTCAAGTTTACTCAAATGAGTATGGCCGAAAACAGTACTGAAGGACTTGATTTTGCAAAATTTCAAGTGGAGCCTGAGATTATTAAAACCGGTAAAATTAATGAAGTATTGGCCGGCAAGCCCAATATTTTAGTACAAATATTAAAAGAACCCATTGCAGCAAAAGGCCCAAGGCTCAGTTGCGAGTTATCACTCCCCGGTCGTTTTGTAGTTATTACTCCTTTCAATAATATAGTAGCGGTATCAAGAAAAATACACAGCGGCGAAGAAAGAAAGCGACTGCAAAAAATTGTAGAAGCCATTAAGCCAAAAAATTTTGGCGTGATAGTACGCACCGCCGCCGAAGGAAAAAATACAGCCGAACTGCATGAAGACCTTACTGATTTGGCAGCCACCTGGAAATCCATTCAACATAATTTAAAAGGCGCTGTAGCACCCAATAAAATTTTGAGTGAGCAAACAAAGACAACCAGTATGCTCCGCGATTTATTGAATGCCGATTTCAATAAGATTGTGGTAAACGATAGAAATATTTATAATGACACCAAGGCTTACATTCAACGTATTGCTCCTGAAAAAGCGGAGATAGTAAGTTTTTATCAAAACGGTTCTCCCATCTTTGACAGCTTTGGTATTACCAAACAAGTGAAAGGAAGCTTTGGTAAAACGGTTAACCTTGATAGCGGCGCTTATCTTATTATTGAACATACCGAAGCATTGCATGTAATAGATGTAAACAGCGGGTACAAAAGTGTAAGTAATAACCAGGAGCAGAATGCGATGGAGACCAACCTGGAAGCGGCAGAAGAAATAGCAAGACAATTACGATTAAGAGATATCGGCGGAATAATAGTGGTAGATTTTATTGATATGAAATTACCGGAGAACAGGAAGCGATTGGCCGACAAGATGGAAGAATTTATGTCGCCTGACAGGGCTAAGCATGCGGTACTGCCTATATCAAAGTTTGGCCTGATGCAGATTACCCGCCAGCGTATGAAGCCCGAGATGAATATTAATACGCAGGAAGTTTGTCCCAGTTGCGACGGCACCGGCAAAATTGCTTCTGCCTTAATATTGGAAGATGAAATAGAAAAGAACCTGAATTATTTAATTATGCATAAGCATAATAATCTCAGCATTGTAGTTCATCCTATCATCTATGCTTATTTAACCAAGGGTTTTATGTGGCAAAAGAAACTTTGGAAATGGAGAAGAAAATTCGGGCAACGCATAAAAATTTCTGAGAATACAAATTATCATTTAACCGAGTTCCGTTTTTTTGACGGGCATGAAGAAGAGATAAAGTTGTAAAAGTTCTTTGCACTATACAAAAAACCCGCTTCGATTGGAGCGGGTTTTTTTATTAAGTAAAATACGATTATTAATAGCCCGGATTTTGTGTCATAGCAGAATTTGCCAATAACTCATCCAGCGGAATAGGCCATACCCATTTTATACTTGAACTTGTTAATGAAGTCTCCATTTGAGCATTAGGATTTCCTAATCCGGCAAATGGTCTTACTACAGTACGGTTTGTTCTTTTCAAATCAAACCAACGATGACCTTCTATACATAATTCGCGACGGCGTTCATTTGCTATTTCATCTTTTAAGCCTGTTCCTGTATAACTGACATTTGTCCAGCCTGTAATACGAGCCGTTTTTAAAGCATTCAAATCTGCACTGGCAGCAGCATCCTGACCCGAAGTATTGGCATTAGCCTCTGAACGAATAAGGTACATCTCAGCAACACGGAAAACCTTAAAATTAACTACATTATCAGAAGCGGACCCCTTGCCTTTAAATTTCTGAAAAGCATAATTGTCCGTACCTGCAGTAGTACTTCTTATAAAGAAATAAGTGCTGAAACGAATATCATTGGTCCGATCATAAAGATTTAATAAGGTTGCGTGAGCACCGAATGTATTACGATTGGCCCTGAAAGACATTATATCAGTACTGGGTATCGGGCTACCCGGGTCACCTGCATTATTCTGTACAGCCCAAATAACTTCATTCGCATTTGCATCATTCCAAATACCTGCAAAACTTGACCTTGCCGATAAAGGGAACTGGTTAATACATAGCGTGGCATTTGATATAGCTGTAGGGTAATCTTTCGCATACAGTGCAACTTTTGCCAAAGCCGCTCTTGCGCCCCACACATCTATATAGCCCCTGTTTCCGGAGGCGTTTACTGCACGATCTACATCAAGCAATAAGGTAATTGCTTTTGTGAGATCAGCATAAACAGCATCATACACTTCCTTTACAGCGTTTCTGGCAGGAAAGCTATTATCTGTTGTTGTTTTAACAGGCACACCGGGATCAGTTGAGTTTCTATCCAGGTTATTTGAAAATGATTTTAATAAATCAAAATGAGCAATTGCTCTTGCGGCCAATGCCTGACCTAAAATACGATTATATTTTTTTTCATTCTCTGATTTAAACTGATCGATACCTGTGATAATAACATTAGCTTGTCTTATAGTGGTATAAGGTGTCAGCCAAACTCCTGCCATATATCCTTCATTACCTAAGTACTCCCAATTAGCAATATCTTGATAATTAACCAATGATTCAATGGTTTCATACACATTATCAGTAGGGGCTTCTGATGTGCAGCCTAAGAAGCCATTATAATAATTAGCCGATGCAAAGTTTGTATAAGCACCATTTAACTGACTATTATAATCATCAAGGTTGTTAAATGCATTCCCTGTAGTAGAGGAATAAGGCGGTAACAACTCCAGATCTTTTTTGCAGGAAGTAAACATTAGACTTGCTGCAAGCAGCGAATAAACAGAATATTTTAATATATGTTTCATAATATTTAATCAGTTTGGTTTAGAAATTTACACGAATACCGGCCTGCGCTGTTCTCAGTGCAGGATATTGAGCTCCTGTTACAGATGCACCCGGGAATTCCGGATCACGACCGCGATATTTTGTAGATACCCAAAGATTGGTACCATTTACATACACCATGATACCTTTAAGTTTTATTGTTTCTGCAATTTTCTTTGGTAAAGAATAGCTTAAACTTACATTACGCAAACGGAGGAAAGAATTATCCTCAAGGTAACGTGTTGTTTCATATTCAAAAAGACTGTTTGGGCTTGGAATATCAGTAATATCACCGGGGGTTTTCCACTCCTTTAAAAGATCAGCATTAATATTATCATAATAATAATCCGGGTTTTCCAGGTTAGCTCTTTCATTATTATAAACCACTGAATTAAGCATATAAGTAAACTGCGTGGTCAATGCTATCCCTTTATAATCTACACTAAAGCCAAAACCGCCGAAAATATTTGGATCCTGATGTTCCCTGTGTTCTTCTGTCATCAAGATCGAATGTCTCTGTTAATGATTTATCCAATTTTTTATATTGGGCTTCTCCGTTGGCGGGGTTTACACCGGCATAATCAACAAGATAAACTGAGTTAAGAGGTAATCCTTTTATGGTAGCAATAAAACCGGTAATTGAAGTATCTCTTACATCAAGTTTGGTAACTTCATTCTTGTTGTAAGTTATATTACCTGTAACAGATATTTTCCAATCCCTGTTTCTGACGATATCATAGTTTGCATTGAATTCAATACCCCTGTTTCGTACAGCACCAATATTAGTAGTTACAGAAGTAAAGCCTGTTGTCCTTGATAATTGGCGGGGGAAGAACAAGTTATCTGTTACTTCATTATAAACTTCTATACCACCTGAAACTTTATTTTTGAACAAGCTGAATTCAAGACCGGTATTAAACTTTGTTCTTGATTCCCATTGCAGATCAGGCAAATCAATGGAAGTCTGCTGATTTCCCAAAGTCGCATTATACAGCCTTGTACCGATTCCACCTTGAGAAGCATAAAAACCAATGCCTTCCTGGCTACCAACTGTTCCGTAACTGGCTTTAAATTTCAAGCTGGACAACCATGAGTTTTTTAAGTTTTGCATAAAGCTTTCGTCAGTAACAATCCAGCTTACACCAACACCGCCAAAGTTAGCATAACGCTTATCTTCTCCAAATCTTGAAGAACCGTCACGACGGAAATTAGCATTTAAAAAATATTTGTTCCTGAATCCATAATTAGCGGTCGCAAAATATGACTGCAATCTTGCTTCGCCACCTCCACCACGCAAACGCGGTATCAGATCTGCATTGACTGTAAATCCTGCTTCATTTTGAAAAGGGCTGGCTAATAAAAAGCCGGTATATCCGTTATTCTCAGTTTTTGCAGCTATATACTCATAATAAATACCTCCGTCAATTGTATGGTCACCAAACGCATTAGTATAGTTTAATGAATTAGTGTTGGTAATTCGTTGGCTTTTAAAATTATCTCTTGCAAAAGAGCTGGTACGGAAGTTAGCACTGGCGCCACTTGCAGGACGGGGGTTAAAGCCGCCGCTATAGGTTTTGCGATCAATAAAGTCAGTTAATTCATCTTGGTTATAGTCTATTCCATAAACAGTTTTTAATGACAACCCTTTTATAAAGGGAATACGGTACTCTGCATTAGCTGATGCCACTACACGTATTTGTTTATCCTTGTTATTATTCCAAAAAAGTTGTGTAGTACCAATTGGCTGAAATGTTTCAGTAATTCTCGGTCTTGTTAACAAAGATCCTCCCGGAACAAAGTTACCGGCTGCATTATATGTGCCGGGAACAAACTCCTGCTCATAAGGATTAGCCCATTGTAAGGCATTCAAAGGTGATGCTATTCCCGCATTTATCTCTGCCGTATTGCTGTAACCGGAATAAGCACCGGTAGTATTAATGCCAAAAGTAAAATCACCTGCATCTTGTGTCACGTTCGCTCTGCCGGTTAAGCGATCAAATCCTGTATTTACTAAACTTCCTTCTTGTTTAAAGTAATTAACAGAAACAAAATATTTCGTTTTGTCTGAGCCGCCTGAAGCAGAACCGTTTAAATTATATGTCCGACCGGTACGAGTTAATAATTTCTTCCAATCTGTGTTAATTTTGCGAAGCGAATCTATCTCTCCGGTTGAATAAAACTCTAAAGAACTACCGCCTCTTCCCAATTCATAATCTATTTTTTCATTAGTAGTCATCAACCGAAAATCGTTGAAATCAGGGAATGTTGACCAACCGGTATAAGCATCAACTTCTAATTTAGGTTTACCTGAATTTCCTTTACGCGTTGTAACTACTATTACGCCATTACCACCGCGAGAACCATATAAGGATGATGCGACTGCATCTTTCAATACCGCTACATTTTCTATATCATTAGGATTCAAAAGGGCAAAATCACCGGCACCTATCTGAATACCATCTACTATGAATATAGGTTCAGTAGATCCTTGGATAGAGCCACGGCCGCGAATAATAATACTACCGCTGTTGCCGGGTTGCCCGGAAGAAGCTCTCAACAATAAGCCGGGTGTTTGCCCCTGTAAAACTTGGTCAAAAGATGCAATGGGCGTTGTACGAATATTATCCCCTTTTACAATACCCGCCGAACCTGCAAAACTCCTTTTGGATTGGGCTTTATAACCTGTAACCACTACTTCGGTTAGTGATTTGTTTTCGCCGGAAACCATTTTCACCATGGCTATCCCCCCCTCAATACTTACTTCCTGATCATTATACCCAACAGAGGAAATAACAAGGAATTTAACCGATGCCGGTACAGGTACTGAAAAAGAGCCATCGCTACCTGTAATACCAAGGCCTTTACCACCATAACTGATTGTGGCGCCAAACAGGCCGGTACCATCTTTAGAATCGGTAACCTTACCGGTAACGGTTTTTGTTTGAGCCAATAGTTGCTGCGACAGCAATATGAGGCTACTCAATAAGAGCAGTTTTAGTTTTCTCATGTGATTTAAGTTTAGTTTAGAAGAAGACAAATATAAGTTAACGACCCGTTAACAAAAAAATATAGACAATGAAAACACTACGGATTGCTGCACGGTGATTTAATTAATTACAGATACGTTCATTTAAAATACCATGTTTATAAAAGTAAAGAATCAAGGTTGAAAATGCTAAACAACGAAAAATCACTTATAAAAAACCAAAAGGGGCGACTCCCGACCGTTCCCGTTTCTACTAAAGTATACAGCTTTACTCCAATTTATCCGTTGATTCTAAGTTCTTTTTGTTGTAATAATCCAGAAAATTGGTGACATCCGATTCCTGTTTAAAATTGAGATTGTTTTGCTTAATCCAGGCCGAATATTTCGAAGCAGCGGGTATCAGTACCAAGAAATTATCCCGGTTAAGTTTTTTAATCTTTTCGACACGTTTGTCCCTTTCTAAAAAATACTCTGCAACATCCTTAAAGTAATAATTCTTGAGTGTGCCAAAATGTGAATCAGTACTTTCAATATTACGCTTAGTAGTCTTAAGTAATTTAATATTACCTGAATTCATTTGCTGAACTAAAGTATTCCGCTGCTTTTTAATCAGGTCTACTTCGGCTATATACCTGAATATGGCTTTAATTTTTGGGGGTCCCGCACTATCATTAATAACGCCGTATACAATAACTTTTTTCACTTTTGACTCATTAACCGCTTTTTCAGTACCACGCCGGTCCCGAAAAAAAATAAGCCCTGAGTATATATCAATTTTTACAGGATAATATCCGTAAGAAGAATCACGGGAATCAAATAGTTGCCCTGCATTCCATTCATCATCCCAATACTGACTTCCTTTTACATTAACCTGCGCAGTTCCGTCCGGGTTATACCCGTATTTTTTAACATCATTAAAAATTTGAGTTTGTGAAGCGGGAGGTTCTTGCGAAAAGCATGTAACGCTGTAAATCAAAAAGACTAAAAAAGAGTTGCGGCGTTTTTTCACAGCCTTTTAATTTAAATTGATGTAATACCGTTTATGTTTCATAAATAATCCAACCAATTCCGGTATTATACCGATATAACATCCGTAATAGCTTGATAAAGATAAGATAAGCCCGCCGTTAAAAGAAACGGCGGGCTTATCTTATCTAAAGTAAAAAACTATTCTATTCTTAAATTCTCTTTAGTACCAATTTTAAGTTCCCTTGGTTTGAGGTACCAAACACTACATTCATCGTAAGTGTAATAAATCCTGAACACGAAAAAACATAACCGCATTCTATATTATCGCCGATTCCGGCCGCGCTTGCTCCTTGGGCAGTTGTCAGTTGTCCGTAATTTGCAAAAGTCACTTTTGGTACTTTCGCAACTCCGTTCGCGGGGTTTACGTTCACCACTAACGGGTTTACAGGATCTCCGAAAGCTAGATTCGGCCAAACCTCAGTCAAATTTATTTGATTTGCACCCGGTCCATCAAGTACTTGAACAATATCGCCTGGACTCCAGTCCGCCCAATCGTCCTGTATTACTTCATAATCACCGGCCATATTACCGGTAAAAGGGCATGTTATATAGGCCTGCCAGGTAAAAGCAGCATTATAATTTGAGTTGCTTCCCAAAGCCAATGGCGTACTTACGATATCAAATGCCCGACCGTCCTTTGTCGTAACCTGGTTATAGAAAGTATAAAAATCTCCCGGAGAGAAAGTATTGGGGTTTACACCTAGTGCAGTTCCCATTTCGGCTCCCGTTACAGAAAGCAGTGTTTCTGCTCCTGAATAAGGCACGGTTTTTACCAACTTCCAATTTGTTTTGTCGGTTGAAGTGCCTTTTACCACGTATACTTTTATATTATCTATAACCGATGCGGCAACACCCGAATTATACTCGGTAACCTTAATGCCTACTGCCGATGTTGTTATTTGTGCAAAATTAAAATTCAGATTTACGACACTTGCCAAAGTAGGATAAGCGCCAACTGAAAGATTGTTTATATCCGCCAAAGGATTGCCTCCTTCTTTGGTACACCCTGCGATAAAAAGGAGTGAAGAAAGAAGCGTAAGCCGGAATTTATTAATAAGTAATTTCATATTTCGTTTTTTTATATATAATTATTGTACAAAAATATCGGAGTTATTATCCCAGAACACTTTGTTTGGTGCTACGCCGATATTTTTTTGCTGAGGAGCATTCAAGTTTCTATCTACATAAACTGATGGATAAAAGTTTGATCTCGGGAAAAAGCCGGGAGCAGCAGTAGATTTTACCCGCTGCATATTGGACGGCTTACCTGTTCTTCTGTAATTATTGTACGACTCCACACCATTACCCCAAAGCGCTATATAATATTCACTCATTATTACTTCCAGTCTCCCGTTATTATCTGTAGCAGCATCATATCTTGCCAAAACATTATTCACATAATTGTTAATAGCCGCCGCAGTAGGTACCACTGCAGGATTAACCGCAACACCGATAGTAGCAGGATACCCAACTACTTTAGCAATGGAACCTCTTATACCGTCTTCCAACATTGCTCTGGGGTCACCTGCTGCCGCAACACCCAATTCCAAAGCAATTTCCGCTTTTAAAAAGGAAGTAAAGAAAGACAACCAAATAGGCGATATTCCGGCACCTCTGCCGCCTAATTCAAGTCTTACTGACGTACCTTGGTTTTCATCCATTTGTCCTCCGGCAGGATAAATACCCCATGCGGTTCTTAACTGGCCATCCGGCGGAATTCCTGAAGCATCACCATGATCTCTTCCCCAATAGCCGCCCCCAACCAGGCAAAAAGGTGTTTGATCCGGTACACTGAGATAATGACCGGGAATATTCTCGAATGCACAAGAAGCCGTCTGTATATTTACTTCAGCGAAGTTTGTCCTTTGACGATAGAAATAATATCTCCTTCTTGGATCTATATTGGAAACGGCACCGCCTGTTTTTTGAGCAGTAACCATCCACATAAAATAATTACCGATAAATTCTCCTGCGGTGCGACCTGCGGTATAATTAGCAGAGTAATGCGGTGCACGTGTATCAGGCGCGTCAATATTTGTGCCGTACCTGAATTCAAAGTCTTTTGCCGATGTTCCGATTAAATCATTCTCGGTTAATAAAGCAGCAACTTTTGTTGTTACATTGGCTTTATCTACAAGTCTTGTTTGTGTTAGAAATTTAAGTTTTAGCGTTTTCGCCAATGTTCTCCAGTTTGCAATAGTGCCTCTGTAGTATAAATCATTTATAGGTCCTGCTACCGCATCAGTCTTTGAAAGGTCTGCAATTGCTTCATCTAAAAGTGCCAGTACACCTGTGTATACCGCAGCACCGGGATCAACTTTAGGATTCAAATTCTCGACTCCTAAACCGGCTTCACTAAACGGAATATCTCCAAAATAGTCTACCAATGTTCCGTAAGTATAGGCTTTCATAATCTTAGCCATGCCGGATTGTATAAACTTTTTTTCTTTAGCTGCCAATTCAATTACTTTATCGGCATGTTTTATTACACCCGTGTATGCAGTTGTCCAAATGCCATCGAAAGTACTCGGTGCATAGCCATTGTTATAAAGAGGACCGAACCACTGTTGCTGACGGGTAAGCTGTCCGCCGATATTTTGTACAGCTTCATAAAAACCTACAAAATTAGCCTGCGCAGTATTGAGCAACAGATCCACGTTCGCAGTGTTTAAATCAGGCCCGTTCGGATCTTGGACCAAGGTATCCAATTTCTTTTGACAGGAGCTGAGAAAGACTGCCGCTATTAATATTATTTTTATCTTATTCATAATTATTTAATTTAAAATGTTACACGAATGCTTGCCCCAATTCTGCGAGAAGAAGGACCTGTAAAGAACTCTAACCCTCTACCGCTACTAACACCCAAACCATTTGTATCCGGATCGAAATGAACATACTTGGGAAAATTGGGAGCCAAATACCACAGATTTGAACCCGATATAGAGAATGAAACAGCTCCAAAAGGCGTTTTACTTATTAGTTTTTCCGGCAGTTGAAATGAAAGAGAAGCTTCTCTTAACCTGTACACAGTAGCATCATATATACCTGCTTCATCGCCACCACCGCCACCCGCCACGGTGTTATTGAAATAAGCCTGCGTTGCAGATATCTGGATATCGTTTGGAGTACCGTCAGCTTTTACGCCGGGCAATACATAGGGTGCAGCTCTGTCAAATTCAGTATCTCTTGTAACACCCCTTCCAAGTAATACACTGGATGTAGCAGAATACATATCACCGCCGTGTATAAACTCCCATTGCATTCTGAAAGAAATAAATTTATATTTTAAAGTAGTAATACCTGTTAATTTATAATCAGGGTTGGGGTCGCCGATAACACTTGGTGAATTGTCTACTACGTAGTCGCCTGTAGCACCAACAACACGTCCACCGGTTTTAGCATCCCTAGTTACTTTAAATCCTTTAATGACACCTAAAGGTTGTCCGTTTATTGCCGCATTACCTAATGTACCGAAACCGGCATATACTATACCATCGGGACCCAACTCTTCGGGCAAATCAGAAACACGACTTCTGTTTTGTGCAAAAATTCCGTCAATTTGCAGGTTCCAGTTCCTGTTTCTTAATGCTGTATAGCCTAAGGCTAACTCTATTCCTTTGTTCGTTACGTTACCTGCATTAATTGATCTGAGGGTATAGCCGTTGGAAGGATCTAAAGGTTGTGTCAAAATTTGATCCTTAATTTTTCTGTTATACACAGTCAAATCAAAGCTAAAGCGATTGTCTATCAATTTACCTTCTATACCTGCTTCAGCTTCTGCGGAAAGCTCGGGCTGTAAATCAGGGTTACCAAGAAAATTTGGAATCGCATTCGCATTTATAACGTTTCCATTCCTGTCGATAAAACCGCGTGTTACTATATTTAAAACAGCCCTGGTATTATATGCACTCGGGAAATTAGCGCTGGTAGCGTATGCTAAACGAGCTTTAAGGTAATTAATATTCTTATTACCTTTCAAGAATTCAATAGCAGAAGTAGGGACAAAGGCAATAGTTGCGCTTGGATAGAATATACTCCTGTTTTCTCTTTCCAAAGTTGAAGACCAACTGTTTCTTCCCGCTAAAGTCAAGTATGTATGACCTCTATATCCAAACTGACTCTGCAGAAAAATAGATTGGGTTAACAGATTTGATTTAAAATCCAAATCTCTTCCACCTTCGCTTACTACATCATGTGAAGCAAAGTTGGTATGATCAAGAAATCCATATACCAACTGATCGCGGCTCAAGAGGCCCGATTGATCATATATTAATTGCCTTGAGTTAAAACCCGCATCAACTGTAAGATCAAAATCAGAGCTAATATCTTTTCTGTAGTTAGCCAAGAATGAATGATCCCATATTTTATTAATACCTGTTGAAGTTCTTAAAATACCTGTCGCATAATTATCCCCGCCTTTGTTTTGAGCATATAATTGGTTTTCGGTATAATTATCCAGACCGAGACGATAGGTTAAGTTCAAATCCTTTATTACTTCATAAGTTGCTGTAGCTTGTCCGTAAAACCTGTTTGTCTTATTCCTCGTGAACGCATTCTTAGTTGTCCAGATCGGATTTTGAATATCGTTAGAAGCCCTGTAATATACATGCGAACGATCTAATGGGTTTTCCCAAGGCAAGCCCATTAAGTCAACCGCTGTAGGCGTATAAAGTACGTCTCCAAATACAGATGTGACAGTAGCACTGCTTCCGAAACTGGTACTTGTAGGAGGAGATTTAACATCGTTTAATACAATATTGAGCGTGGTATTCAAAGTCAATTTATTCGTAAGTTTTGTCGTTCCGCCCAATCCAAAGGTATTACGTATAGCGCCGTTACCTTCTACAAATCCTTTGTCATCCAGGTAGCTGTAACTTAAGTTATACGATGTATTATCCTTACCGCCGGAAAAACTAACCGAAGTATTACTTACCGAGCCATTCCTGAAAAAATTCTTGACACTATTATAAAATTTATATTCATATTGAGCACCTACGTATTCGGGGAAAGCCGTGTTTAATGCGGCACGCGAATATGGATGGGCGACCAACGCCGGCGGGTCCGTAAATCTTGCTCCCCAATTACTGAAAAAAGTAAGTCCGAGACTTAAATCAAACCCGCCACCATAACTTCTGTTATACTCGGGCAAATTAGCAGCTGTCGTTACAAAGTAAGACTGCGATACTGTTATTTCCTGCTTACTTTTTGATTTCCTTCCCGAACCGTTTTTGGTTGTAATAAGAATAACCCCGTTAGCTCCCTGCTCACCATAAAGTACAGTAGCGCTTAAGCCTTTTAACACGCTTACATTTTCAATATTATTTGGATCAATATCAAAAATGCGGCTTGTATTTTGGTTACCAAAAACAAAACTGCCTTGCGTATTAGTGCTTGCATTAATGGGTACACCATCTACAACAAATAACGGTTCTGTATTACCCGTGATGGTATTAACGCCTCTTATTTGAATATTGGTACCACTACCCGATAAGCCACTTGAATTAATAATATTTAAGCCAGGTGCTTTACCAGATAATACCCTGCCTAAATCAGCCTCGGGCCTTAACTCCAGTTGATCTTTGTTAATTGTAGAAACCGCATATCCCAATGCTTTCTTCTCTTTCTTAATACCCAATGCCGTAACTACTACTTCGTTTAATGCTTTATTGTCCTGTGTAAGAACAACAGCAACAGTGTTTTCAGCACTGACATTTATTTCTTTAATGTCGTA
>CAVZXS010000027.1:0-8349 GCA_963779325.1 uncultured Bacteroidota bacterium
AACACCATTAGTTGTATGTTTCAATTTATTGTGAACTAAAAATATCAAATCTTAAATAGCAAGAACCAAAAAACAAGAAACAAGAACCAAATAGCAAAAAACAAGAAACAAAAAATAAAAAAAATAAAAATTGACTCAGACGATTTTTATTAGATTTTATTGGTACCCATTTTAATTTTTTTATTTCTTTTTTGTTCTCTTTTTTGGGTTCTTGATATTTGATATTTGGAGCTTTTCCAGGTTATTGTTATTTGAATTTTTGTTTTTCGCCAACTATTCTCTTTTCTTTAAAATAGCTGTAAAGATGAGAATAAACTCTTTTGCTTCCTGTCTTAAATACGTTCTTTCATTTTCCTGTTCAGCAGAGCCATCGGAAATTACAAGACGTAGCCAATAAGCAGATTCTTTTGATTCTCTCCTGCATGTTTTAATCTTCATTTTAAAATCCTTATCGCCAATACTTTCATTCGCCTCAATATAGTTGGCACCCGGGGAACTTCCCGATCTTATTAATTGCTGTATATATTCTACATTAGCCGCATTCTTCGGCAATTTCAAACAAAAGTTTCTTACTCTTTCAGCAAATAAAGCAGTGCGTTCTTCCAGATCATATATTTTAGCTTGATTTTCCATTTTTATGTATTTGTTTTTTTTGTTTCTTGATATTTGTTTTTTTGTTATTTCTTTTTTGTTTTTTGTTTTTTGTATCTTGGTTCTTGTTATTTGTGATTTAATCTTAAATGATTTCAAAATATCTTCTATACTCCCAATCGGTCACTGTTTTTAAATGTTGCCGCCATTCCCATTCTCTTGTAAGGGTAAAATGTTCTGTAAATGCGGCGCCAAATAAATCTTTTGCCACTTTAGAATTTTTCATTTGTTGCGTTGCCTCAATTAATGTAGAAGGCAGTACGCCGTTTGAAAAATCTTTATAGCCGTTACCCACCGTGGCGGGTTGTTTTAATTTCAGTTTGTTTTTTATTCCGTACAAACCTGCAGCCAGCGCAGCCGCCATGGCTAAGTAAGGATTTACATCAGCACCTATAACTCTTGTTTCCAACCTGCAAGATTTACTGCTGCCCGATAAAATACGAAGCGCTGTTGTTCTGTTATCAGTTCCCCATGTAAGTGTAGTTGGCGCCCAGGCGCCTTCAATTAATCTTTTATAGCTATTGATCGTAGGAGCAAACATGGGCAGTATATGCGGTAAACAAAATAATTGTCCCGCCACATAGCTTTTCATCAGCTCACTCATATTCATCTTATCTTTTTCATTATAAAAAAGATTTTTCTTTCCGGTCTTATCCCACAAACTCTGGTGTACATGTCCGCCGCAGCCGGGTAGGTTTTCATTAATCTTAGCCATGAACGTAGCCATGATGCCATGCTTGTAAGCTATTTCTTTAACGGCTGTTTTAAATAATACGGCTCTGTCAGCTGCTTCCAAAATATCTGAATATACTATAGCCGCTTCATAAGTACCGGGTCCTGTTTCTGTATGTATTCCTTCAATCGGGATGTTGAATTTTTTCAGCAATTCAAAAAGATCGGTGAAGTAATGGTTCTCCAATGAAGTGCGGAGAATGGAATACCCAAACATTCCCGGTGTTAAGGGAGTAAGGTTTTTAAATTGTTTATCATTTGCCGTCTGCGGCGTCTCGGTAAAATTAAACCATTCAAATTCTTGCGAAAAAAGAGGAGAGAAGCCTTCTTTGTTTGCTTCACCCAATATTTTCTTAAGTAATTGCCTCGGGCAAACCGTTGAAGGTTTTCCTTCACTATCTTTCAATTCACCAAGAAAAAAAGGCACATCATTTTCCCAGGGAATTTTTCTAAATGTATTTATATCCAATACAGCCGGAGTATCGGGGTAACCGGTGTGCCACCCGGCATATTGTACATTGTCATACGCGATATCAGCTGCATCCCAACCAAATATTACGGTACAGAAGCTCATACCGGTTTCTATTACCGACAGGAATTTTTCCGACGACATATATTTACCTCTCAATATCCCGTCAATATCAGTAAATGCAACCTTCACTTTTCCGGAAGGATGATCTTTTACATATTGCAATATTTCTTTAGTGGTCATACAGCTAATTTAAGTACTAAAAATTACTAATTATTTCGCAGGTTTTGTTTTAAATAATTTGAAACAACCATAACATATTCCCAGCAGTAAAAAATAAATCAATGCAAGCTTCAAATTATAAATTGTCATAGCGACAAAAGAAACAACTGCAATAACCAGTGCAATCAGAGGGAAAGCGGGATACAGCGGAACTTTAAAAGGACGTTCCAACTGCGGTTCTTTTTTTCTTAGCCTGAGCAGCGCTATCATGGATACAATATATAATGTAAGCGCACCAAATACTGAAATGGTGATGATCTCCGAAGTTTTGCCCGTGAGCAATGCAATGATACCGATAACCATATTCACCAGTAATGCATTAGAGGGTGTGCGGGACCGCTGGTGAATCTTACCCAAAAAAGCCGGTGCAAAACGCACCCGGCCAAATTCAAAACTTGCTCTTCCCGCTGCCAGTATGATGCCATGAAAAGAAGCCACCAGGCCAAATAAACCTATGGTAATTAATAAATGATAAAGCAGGTTATTACTGCCGGTAATATGCGCCAGCGCCAATGGCAGTGGCGAGTCGGAAGTGGTACCATCGCTTTTATAAACAATTGCTTCCCACCCCGCCACACCTACCGAGCCGGTAAAAGTGAGTATGCAAAGAATAACTAATGTAAGAATGGCTGAACCAAAACCGATAAGCATTGTTCGCCGGGGATTAATGGCTTCTTCGGCTACATTGGCCACACCTTCTATTGCCAGGAAAAACCAGATGGCAAAAGGAATAGCCGCAAACGCTCCCTGCCAACCATTGGGGAAAGCATTATGTTGCAAATTCTTCCATTCAAAATGCGGTAGGGCTACGCCGGCAAATAATAATAATTCGCCTACTGCAAAAATGGTAATCACCAACTCAAACAATGCGGCTGCTTTTACACCGTAAATATTTAATGCGGTAAAAATAATATAACTCAAAACGGCAATCGCCATTATCGGTACCTGCGGAAAAAATAAATTAAAGTAAGCGCCTATAGCAAAAGCAATGGCAGGCGGTGCAAAAATAAATTCTATATTCTGCGCCATACCCGCAATAAATCCCCAGTCTTTTCCCAATGCACGGGTGGCATAATCAAATCCGCCGCCGGCCTTGGGTAAGGCACAGGCCAGTTCGGTATAACTGAAAGTAAAAGTAATGTACAGGATAATGATAAAAAAAGTAGCGATGGCCAGTCCGCCGGTTCCTCCTTTTTCCAAACCGAGGTTCCAGCCGAAATACATACCCGATATAACATACCCTACACCCAGGCCCCATAGCATGAGCGGTGTAAGTGTTCGTTTCAGTTCATTGGCAGTTGACAAGGAAGATATTTATACGTAAATATCTTTAAAATTGCGCATTATCCAACTCGGGAGAATCATTAAAATTGAAAACTTGTACGGGAGTGTAAAATTGATTGATTGACAATTGTATTTTGTAAGGTATTATTTTTTTAATATCCTTTGCAGTTGCCTCGCGGTTTTAAATCCGCATTTGGAAGCTATATATTCAATTGTGTATTCAGGATTGTTAAGCATAGTATTGGCATATTCTTTCCGTAATTGCGTGAGGTATTCCAATACGGTAGAACCTGTTTTTTCTTTGAAAACCCTGCTGAGATTGCGGGAGCTCATTCCAACCAATGAAGCAAGTGATTCTATATCGTTTTCTTTGGAAAGGTTTTCGATAAGATAATCCTGCACTTCATGTACCTGCGGATTAATATGGTTTCTGTAATCTAAGTAAATACTTTGCTGATTATGTTTACCGCTTCTCCTGTGATAAACCACCAGCCCTCTGGCTACTTTATGTGTAAACAGCGGGCCTTTTAAATCTTCCAGAATGGCTAATGCCAGGTCAATACCGGCGCTGATTCCCGCACTTGTATAAACATTATTACTCTTGACATATAAAATATCTTCAATTACTTTGGCCTGTGGAAATTGAAGCTGCAATGCTTTTACTCTTCTCCAATGTGTAGTACATTCAGTATCTTTCAGCAGGCCCGCATGTCCCAAAGCAAAAGCACCGCTGCAAATTGAGCAAACAGTTATTCCTTTTTCTGAACATTCTTTTAACCATTTAAAGAATTCCCTTTCGGCTTTAAATGGAATACTATTTACGTATTCATTATCCATCCCGGGTACAAAAACGAAATCGTATTCTTTTAATTTTGCGTTTCTATAATTTTCTAATTTCCCAAAACCAAGCCCGGCAGTACTAACAGGTTCCTCGCCGTATTGATAAAATTCCATATTGATCTCCATACCATGGACTTTTGCTTCTGTAAAAACCTGCACAGGCCCGGCAAGGTCAAGTAATTCAACTGTGGGCGGAATGATAAAGGCTACCTTTTGCATAATTTGGATATTAAATTGTTTAACTAAAGGTAAGCAGAACTGTATTGGCCGTGACGGACAATAGCATGTCATAAGCGGACACAAAAAAAGCCATCCCTCTGAGGAACGGCTTGCTAGTGCTATGCCATTAATAACTTACTTGCAATTGGCGCAAGTACATGTTGAACCGCAATTACAATTTACACATGTACAATTGGGATTGCTGCATTTTACGTTTTGAGCGCTTTGACTCATTGCTGTTGTTGATTTCATAATTTAATTTTTTAATTGTTATTTGATAATGCAAATATAGTTTGAGAAAGGAGGGTGGTTGTTACATTACTTTGGGTAAGCGTTGTAAAATTTTTGGATTAAATTTTATCTAATGATTTACGCTTTGCCACACCAATCTCTTTAAAGTAGGTAGGAGTTAAACCGGTAATCTTTTTAAACTGCGTAGAAAGATGTGCCACACTGCTGTACTCCAAATCGAAAGCGATTTGAGATAAAGTAAGCTGACCGTATATCAACAGCTCTTTCGCTTTCTCAATACGTTGTTCAATAAAATAATTCTCAATGGTTCTTCCTTCAACAGATGAGAATAAACTGCTCAGGTACGTGTACTCATGATTAACTTTTTCGGAGAGATAATGAGATATCTTCATTTTACTTTCCTTTTCATCTGCTTCGTTCCGGGCTTTTTTAATAACCAGGTTTTTAATTTTTTCGATAAGTCCGCCGGTGTAATTATCAATCAGCTCAAAGCCTACACCGGTTAATTTCTTTGACAGCCGCTCTTTTTGATCAGGTGAAAGTTCTTCCGTTAAATGTATCTCGCCAAAGCTTACTTTTTGAAATAGGATTTTTTCATTTTGCAAAATATCCTCCACTACCAGTATGCAGCGATGGCAAACCATATTTTTAACAAGCAGTGTGATTGAAGACATAATACTAAATTATAAAAGAATTTTTTGGGCCTGTAACCCTTTATTAAATATCAACAGGTAAACAAACCATATTTTTAATGTAAAGCTTCGTGCCGGTAAATTAAACAATTTTGTTCAGGGAAATACGCTAAAAATCTTTGTAAGGCCTCATCATATTTTTTAGATCTTCGGGAATTTCCATTTTCCTCAATGGCGGTACATTTGCCCCGCCGGTATTGCCGGTAGGAATTTTTCCAACAAAGGATTTTACCCCTCCAACAAGAAGTCTTGGCAGTTGACCAAGTATTTCTTTTTTATTTTTGATTCGAATACCAAACTTAAGCATCAACCAATGTATATGGGTATGTTGCACAAACCAGGGTTGACCAATAATATGTGCCCTTTCAAGCTGCCTCCAGGCCCGTTGAAAATCAGCTTTGCGAATTTCCTTTTTGTAAATTTCAAGTTCCTGAAGATAATGGGCTCTTAAACCGGTTGGCATTGTCCAATAAAATTTCATAACTAGAATTTTAGACGTAAGATAATTATGATTTGGTCGCCTGACTTAGTAATCCCGGCTTATTTACAGTTCTGTATTTGATTACCAGTATATAAAAGCCAATGGTGAAATCAATGGATAAACAAAACAAATCGTAATGCGGAGGGATTAATCCCGGTTCATTAAAGAAATGGTAAGCTATATCCCAGCATCCATGCAGAAAATAGCCTGCTGCCAAAATATATACACTCTTTTTAATTCCGTAATATGCCAAAAACAGGAATACAACAGCCTGTATTGAATTTATAACTAAAGCCTGCAAATCCGTCCACGCAAAACCAACATAGAGGAATCCGATTCCTGAAAGTATCAGTCCGTAAATTATCTTTTTATCAAATTGCTTCAAAATACTAAAAAGTATTATTAAGAGAAGACCTGATGAAATTCCTATGATTACTGAAGTCATTGTTTTGTTATTTAGATTATCAAGGCAATTATTTTATCCGTTCAAAATATCAGCTATGATCCGGTGATATTTTTACAAATTTTTCAAATTGATGATCATATTTTTCAGCTTGGAATCAGGTTATTTATGGTTGTAATTCTGATTTTGAGAATTGCTTTTTAAACGCAAAATGATAAATCTCTGTTTCCCCCGTACGAACCGGGTAAGCATTTATAAATATCCATCCTTCCCTGCCCATGTAATTCATGGCATCAATAATGGTGTTAAATTTCTTTAATTTGCCGGCATCTGTTTTAAGCCTGTTGTCGCGCCAAAAACTTTTCTCGTCACCATAGTCAATATCAATGGTTACTTTATTGCTTAACAATCTTGGTGTGGCAATCAACCGGCAATACTGCTCTGCTTTGGTTGTGTCAGTTTGTGCGTTTAACAGAACTGAACTCAGTAAAGCCATGCTTATTATCAATACTTTTTTCATAATTATTATCAATTTAAAATGCTCTTGTTAAAAAAAATGTTTCCTCTGTAATACTGAATGATTCATTTGCCGGTTCATCTTTCAGCTTTCCGGATAAATGTAAGCTTGTTTTTTCTTTTTTCTTTATAACATTTGAAGGAGCATTGTTTTTATTTGAAGTTCCTGCCGCATGATTCATTTGAAGAATCATGACTAATGGAAACATTACAATCAAGCTTGACACTTCGACTGCGAATACTAATTTTTTCATTTTAATTTATTTTTTGGTTTATTTAAATGCTATTTTCCAAAGCAAAGTTATCTTGGTTTTCAGGCGGGTTAGGGACAGCTTGATGTCAAAAACAGACAAGAGTTTGAACAGGCGGCCGGAGAAATTTTTAAATATTAACGGTTGATTAATTTGCAGGCAATTTCGAGAACTCTAATCTTTGCTGTTCAGCGTCAAATTACCTGTTTTGAAAATAATAATTCAGCCCCTTAACGATGTTTGGATTTCGTGACCCCATATGCCCCTGATTCTTCTCAAGATTTTTTTCTAATTTGATAGCAGCATAGTTTTCACGAAGCGTTTGGCAGAAAGCCTCGAAAGGGGCCAACATCCTGACTTTTTCTTCCATTTCGCCTATTCCCATAAATACTAATTGTTTCCTGTGCTTATTGTTATCGCGGTTATCTTTTTCAAGTTGCAGAGTAACCATGTTGTCAAACCAAAGGGACGGACTTAATAAAATGTAGTTGCCAAACAATTTGTTATTGATACTAAAACAATAAGCTCCAAATAAACCACCGTATGAATGACCGATAATTACACGGCTATCCGCAGTAGTATCCGCACCGTAATCCTGCTCCATTTTAGGAATTAACTGCGTTTCAATAAAATTCAAAAATTGTGCTCCGCCTCCGGTTATTGAACTCATTTTTGTCGGTGTATAATCAATGCTGCGATTCCTTCCGTATCCTATACTTACTACCAACACATTTTTAGCAGCGTATTTATCAGATATTTCTTTACAGTTATTAACTACTAAATCAAAAATTTCTTTTCCGTCCAAAACATAGATTGCAGCGTACTTTTCGGCTGCGGGATTATAATTTACCGGCAAACCAACTTTTATATGATAATTGACTCCGGTAGCAACAGACTGCAGTGTAAATTCCTTCGTCAATCCGGGGTTAAATAATTCTTTTCTGCATGAGCTCGAAAAGAAAAGAAGCATTAGTACACTTGTAATTGTACATAGTCTTTTAATCAATACTGTATTACTTTTCATAATTACTTTTTTTATGATGTTTATTTTAATCGGAAATAATTGACAACACAAAAGTGGAATATATAAAACCGAATGAGGAGACAAGAATATGTCAGAAACGGACATAGTAAAACACAGGAATTTAAGAAAGCACGGTAAGCTCTACGGGCTATTTAAGGATCAATTATTTAGCAGGTATTTTTTGTTTACAATTTTTAAGACTCGAAGAGTCGTATTATAAAAAACTATTTCTTCAATTGATTGTACGGTATGT
>CAVZXS010000028.1:0-19660 GCA_963779325.1 uncultured Bacteroidota bacterium
GTGAAAATTGCTGTACTTATTTATGATGAAAAGGGAAAGATACAATTGATAGCACCTTATAATAAATAAATTTCTTATGAATTTTTATAAACTTATTATAAAAGGAAGAGGTTTGTTTTTAATTGTATCAATTTTTATTTGTAACAGTATTTTCGCCCAACAATTTACCAACCCAATCCTTGCAGGTTTTTATCCTGACCCCTTCATTTTCGGGCCCGTAGCGATTATTATATTGTTAATTCTTCCTTTGCTTAATTTCCCGGCTTATCCGTTTTTCACGGTAAAGATTTACCAAACCTGCAACAAATTGGTGCTGTATTAAATCACCCGGAACAACTAAACTTATACCAAATTGGTTTATAATTTAGCCCTAAAGGAATTGGTATAACACTGAGAGCAGGAACGAATGCCAAATGGGACTATTTTACATGGCGATTCGGTATTAAATATTGCCGGTGTTTCAAGAGGTTTGTTTGCACCCGCCATTACTTATCATAAAGGGATATTTTATATTGTATATACGTTGGTAGACAAGGCAGGTGATTTTATAAAACTCCATATGAATGTTTCATTTATCCAATTAAAGTTTTATTTAAGTCAATAAAATTTAATGGAGTTTAGTAACTTCATCCCTATTGTTGTAGTATCAGCACCTTGTCAATATTAATGAAAGGGGGCATAGTTTCTTATTAATAAAATATTTAATAAATCATGAAAAGACTATTGTTTTTAATTGTAACCATTGCAGGTTTAAAATTTCAGGCAAACACTCAATCAAACAATGCTTTTGCCGTGCAAGCAACAATTGCCAATGGCATTATAGAAGGCAATTACAATACCCATAGCGGTATTCAAACTTATTTTGGTGTGCCGTTTGCAAAACCACCTGTTGGTAATTTGCGTTGGAAAGCACCACAGCCGTTTGATAATTGGAAAGGCGTAAAGCAAACCAAAAAATTTGGTCCCCGGCCCATGCAAACCATTGTATTTGGTGATATGAATTCAAGGAGCGATGGTGTGAGTGAAGATTGTTTGTACCTGAATGTGTGGACACCAGCCCAACGCAATACTAAAGGGTTGCCAGTGTTAGTTTATTTCTATGGAGGTGGCAATGTTGCCGGTGATGCTTCTGAGCCGAGATATGATGGAGAAAGCATGGCCAAAAAAGGAATTGTAGTAGTTACCTCTAATTACCGGCTTAATATTTTTGGAAACTTTACCCACCCGGGTTTAAGTAAAGAAGCTCCTTACAAAGCGTCGGGCAATTATGGATTACTTGATCAGGTAGCCGCATTGCAATGGGTGCAAAAAAACATTGCAGCATTTGGCGGTAATCCTAAAAAAGTTACCATTGCCGGTGAATCGGCCGGTTCTATCTCGGTAAGTTATCAAATGGCTTCACCCCTTGCTAAAAATTTAATTGCCGGCGCTATTGGCGAAAGTGGCGCAGGAATTCATCCAACATTAGCGCCTGTTTCATTAGCTGAAGCAGAAAAAACAGGTGCTGAGTTTGTTAAAAATGCCGGGTACTCAACCTTTGAACAATTCAGGGCATTAAGCACAAGGGAGTTGTATGAAATTTATAATGAATCAAAACGTTTTGGTTTTCCTGTTGTAATTGATGGATATTTTTTAACCAAGACAATACCACAAATTTTTACTGCAAAACAACAGGCACAGGTGCCCTTATTATTAGGTTGGAACTCCGCTGAAATACCGGCGGGTGCATTTATGCAGGGACAACCATTTAAAGAAGAAAATTTTATTGCCCGTGTAAAAGCAGAATATCCAAATGATTTTGAAGAAGTGCTGAAATTATATCCGCATAGCTCAGAACAGGAAATAGAAGTTTCAGCAACACAACTTGCTTCAGACAGATTTATTTCTTACAGTACATGGAAATGGTTTGACTTGCATAGAAACAATTCTTCGCAACCTGTTTATCGTTATTTATATAGTAAACTCCGTCCGCCGTTGGCAGATAAAACCTTAGCATCCGGTTTGGCAGGTGGTACAGTAATGGCTGACCCTAATGCACCAAAACCCCGTGCGGCAGTTGGTGCGCCGCATGCATGCGAAATTGAATATTGTATGGGCAATTTACACTTGGTAAAAGAATATGCATGGACGGCGGATGATTATAAAGTATCTGAAACTATGCTTAGCTATTTTTCGAATTTTATAAAAACAGGAAATCCCAATGGCGATAAATTACCCGAATGGACAGCTGCAAAAGCAGGTAATGCCAACCCGCCGGTAATGATTTTAAATACAGAATCAAAAACAATAAATGCAAAAGATGATACCCGTTATGAATTTTTAGATAAACAGTATAAAAACTAATTGCTGATGAAATACTTTACAATAACAGTGCTGATAATGTTTTCTTATTCGGTATTATGCGGGCAGGCTTCATCAGCAAAACCCCGTACCATTATCACCACGGACGGTGAAATAGATGATGTGGATTCATACATCCGGATGTTGTTGTATGCGAATGAATTTACAATTGAAGGATTGGTGTACAGCAGTTCCATGTGGCATTACAAGGGCGATGGCAAAGGCACAAGGTTTGTTTCAGAAATGGAAATGACAAAAAAAATGTATGGCGAAAAAACAGATTTGCGCTGGCCGGGTATCACCTGGATGAATGATTTGTTAAATGCTTATGAAAAAGTGTTCCCAAAACTCAGCACACATGCCAAAGGCTTTCCTACTGCTGCGTATTTAAAAAGCTTGATAAAAGCGGGCAATATTGATTTTGAAGGCGAGATGGAAAAAGATACCGAAGGTTCCATTTTCATAAAAACTAAATTGCTTGATAATACAACTCAACCAATTTATCTGCAGGTATGGGGTGGCACTAATACCATTGCAAGGGCATTAAAATCTATTGAAGACAAGTATAAGAATACGGCTGACTGGGCAAATATTTATAAAAAAGTTTGTGACAAAACAATCATCTATGCTATACTTGACCAGGATGCTACTTACAAAAAGTATATTTCCGTTAACTGGCCCGGTATAAAAATATATTATAATTCCAAACAGTTTTGGTGCCTTGCTTACCCCTGGAAATCTGCCATACCACAACAAATGTATCATTTGCTGGAAGGAAAATTTATGGGAGAGAATATTATTAATAACCATGGTCCGCTTACGAAAATGTATTACAGTTATGGCGATGGGCAAAAGCAGGCCGGTGATGATGAACATATTCATGGCGATTTATCAAAATTAAAAACAGGACAATGGGGAAGTTTTAATCAATACGATTTTATTTCTGAAGGGGATTCGCCGGCGTTTTTGCATTTGGTGAATGTGGGACTTGATAATTTAGCAAATCCTCACTATGGTGGCTGGGGCGGCAGGTTAAAACAATCAAAAACGAATCCATCTCGCTGGGAAGATGGAGAAGATATGGCCGACTTTAATCCAATTACTCAAAAAATGGATTTGGCCTATCCTCAAATAAGATGGCTGGAGGCATTGCAAAATGATTTTGCTGCCCGTGCCGATTGGTGTGTTAAAAATTATAATGAAGCCAACCATCCTCCAAAAATTTCTGTTGCAAAAAATAAGTTAAGTGTAAAAGCGGGGCAAACAATAAATTTAAAAGCAATTGCAACCGACCCTGATAAAAACAAAGTGACTATTTCTTTTTGGCAATATAATGAAGCAGGCACATCGCCGGAAAAAATTGTTATAAATGCAAACGGAAATAATACACAAATTCAAATTCCATCCACAGCAAAAAGCGGCGACACCATTCATATAATTGTTGAAGGAACAGACAATGGCACACCTGCTCTTACTAGATATCAGCGGGTGGTGCTGACTGTAAAGTAAAATACACTATGCAATGCGCAATCCATCTTGGTTTAAAAACTATTGTTTATTTTTTTACTTAGTACTATCGTCTTTGTGTGCAAGCGGGCAATCAACTAACGAAAAACTCCTTTTCGGCGTAGCCTACTATGATGAATACATGCCTTACGACCGGCTGGAAAAAGACGTAAAGATGATGAAAGAAGCCGGTATCAATGTAGTTCGCATAGCAGAATCTACCTGGGGTACCGTTGAGCCGCAGGATAATGTTTTTAATTTCACCCATATCGACAGGGTTTTGGATGCGATGTACAAAGGAGGTATTAAAGTTATTATTGGCACACCCACTTATGCCGTACCCACCTGGCTGGTAAAAAAATATCCGGATGTTTTAGCAACTAACGCCCCAAGGGCAACGGCAGTATGGTGCAAGGCAAAACATGGATATTACTAATGCACATTTTCTTTTTCATGCAGAAAGGGTGATACGGAAAATAATGAAGCATGTAAAAAACCATCCTGCCATTATCGGTTACCAGGTGGATAATGAAACCAAGCATTACAATACAGCAGGCGCAAATGTGCAAAAAGCTTTTGTACAGTATATAAAAAATAAATTCAAAACCTTAGACAGTGTAAACAAAGTGTTTCGGATTGGATTATTGGAGCAATCGTATTAATAACTGGAACGATTTTCCTTCCACGGTTGGTTCTATAAATGCCAGTTTGAATGCAGAGTTTGCAAAATTTCAGCGGCTGTTGGTTACCAATTATTTGGCATGGCAAACAAAAATTGTAAAAGAATATGCTAAACCAAATCAGTTTGTAACACAAAATTTTGATTTTGAGTGGCGTGGATTTTCTTATGGCATTCAACCTGATGTTGACCATTTTGCTGCCGCAAAAGCATTGGATATTGCAGGCGTGGATATTTATCATCCCACACAGGATAATTTAACCGGCATCGAAATTTCATTTGGTGGCGATATGGCCCGTTCCATGAAAGCCGGTAAAAATTATTTTGTTATTGAAACGGAGGCGCAGGGTTTTCCTCAATGGGTTCCTTATCCTGGCCAATTACGCTTACAGGCTTTCAGTCATTTGGCATCGGGTGCAAATATGGTTTCTTACTGGCACTGGCATTCCATTCACAACGCGGCAGAAACATATTGGAAAGGATCTGTTGAGCCATGATTTTGAACCCAACCCAACATACAATGAAGCAAAAACAATCGGTAAGGATTTTGAAAGGCTAAGTGACAAACTTGTTAACTTAAAAAAAAATAATGAAATCGCTATTCTTTTCAGCAACGAAGCGCTTACTGCATTTAATGCATTTAGTTTTGGCTGGGGCGCCCGGGAAAATTATAATGATATTCTACGTCCCTATTATGATGCGTTGTATAAAATGAATGTGGGAACAGATTTTATTGACCCTTCAGTAAAAGATTTTAGCAAATACAAAGTAATTGTAGTTCCTGCTTTGTATGCTGCTCCGGATGATTTATTAAAAAGGTTAAATCGAATTTGTAAAGAATGGCGGCCATGTTCTGTACACTTTTAAATCCGGTTTTTCTGATGAAAATGTAAAAGTAAGAAGTACTGTACAACCGGGCATTATTAATGAAGCCTGTGGAATTTCTTACAGCCAGTTTACTATTCCGCAAAATGTTTCATTAAAGAACAATCCTTTTCAGGTTAGCAGCAGAACAAAATAAAATAAATACCTGGATGGAATTGATAACACCCGGCACAGCGGAAGTGCTGGCATATTATGATCATCCTGTTTGGGGAAAATATGCAGCAATAACACAAAACAAATTTGGCAAAGGGATGGCTACATATGTTGGATGCATGACAAGCACAGCTGTAACAGAAAAAATATTAAAAGATATTTTGCAAAAAGCCAATTTATGGCATGAAGAACAGCAATTATATTTTCCAATTATTACAAAAAGTGGTGTAAATATGCAGGGTAAAACAATACGTTATTATTTTAATTATTCAAATGCGGCTAAGCAAATTCAATATTCAAATAAAAGTGGTACTGAATTAATTTCAAATAAAAGTATTTTAACCGGCAGTATGCCGGAACTGGAGGCATGGGGTGTAAATGTTATTGAAGAGAATTAATTTTTTTCCCTAAACTGTTTAGGCGATAAGCCGGTGTATTTTTTAAAAAATCTGGAGAAATATGCCGGGTCTTCAAAATTAAGCCGGTAGGCAATTTCAGAAACATGCAAATCAGTATGTTTCAAAAATTTCTCTGCTTCCAGTACTAAAAAATCATGCACTATATTTAATGCAGACTTACCTACTGTTGCTTGGCAAATGCGGTTTAAATGTACACCGGTAATATTTAATTCACGGGCATATTCTTTTATCGACTTCATTGGCGTGTAAGCTTGTTTAACATTTTTTTGGAAAACGCTGAAGTAACGGGTATTCCTGTTATCCGGTGGGGTTAATTTTGGGGAGTTTTTTTTCAAAAGGCGGTACGTCAGGCTAAGCAGGAGGTTAAAATAACATTGAAGTACCATTTTCTTTTCGGGTAAATATTCATTCATTTCCTTATGCAGGGTGTTAACAAAAAAAAGAGTGGTTTCAATTGAGTTTCGTATATCAAATTCAGAGATAATACGTGTGTTGCCAAACTCCATCAATGCTTGCGGTGTATTTTTAAACAGAGTTTCAACAAAAGAAGTAGATAGGGTGAGTACTTTGCCTTTAACTGTTTTTCCTGCAACCATACCGTGCAATGTGTTTTCCGGAATGGTAATGATAGCAGGGCCTTGTACTAACCAGGTTGCGTTTTCAAAAGTAAAATCAAGCTTACCGCTTTCCAAAATAAAAATCTGGAACAGCGAAGTGTGAACATGTTCTTTTATTACACGATGGTGCATTTTGGAGCGGTAGGCTAATTTTTCGCAATGCATAAAATCCGGTAACAGAAAATCATCTTCACCATAAAGGCCATAATGGAGAGGTTTGTTTTTTGCTTTCGACATTTTATTAATTGTAATCTTAAAGTAACCTTTTTCAGACAAACAAGTACGAACAATTGTTCAAACAAGTAAGCTCAACCAACATATTTTTTGGAAGTTCTGCAAAATGTTTCATTTGTCCAAACAAAAATATCTTTGTCCAATCACAGTATAATATTCCGGCATAAATTTATCTCCTGACGATTGGATAATTTTTTACACCGCAAATTTTTGCAATGCTTACAAAAATACCCGTTGTTGGCGTTTTTTCTAAACTTAAAATGTTACCTTAGGGTAAGGATTCGGGATCGGTATTTTTTAAAACCAAAAATTAATTGTTTTGCTTATGAAACAAAAACTACTGCTTGGGAAGGCTATGCTTAAGTTATTTCCCTTGCTAATCGTTTCTCTGCTGCTTTCTGCTGCAGCCATTTCTCAAAAAACTGTAACCGGTAAAGTAACAAGTGCTACAGACAACCAGCCTCTTGCCGGCGCATCCGTTTCTGTAAAAGGAACAAGTGTGGGTACTACTACCGGCGCTGACGGGGGCTTTAGCCTCTCTGTTCCCGCCGCAAAAAACATCATTGTAATTTCTACCGTTGGTTATGAGGATGTAGAGGTAGATGTCAGCAACACTTCAACGGTAAGTGCAGCTTTGAAGACTGCAACTGGCAGCTTGAACGAAGTTGTGGTAACCGGCTACTCCTCACAACGCAAAAAAGACATTATTGGTGCGGTTGCCGTAGTGAACATGGAGGATTTAAAATCCACTCCCTCCGCCAATATCGGCGCTCAACTGCAAGGCCGGGCTACCGGTGTTACAGTAAGCGGAACAGGAGCTCCCGGTTCTCCCGCTGTGGTACGTATTCGTGGTTTTCAGTCCGGTGGAAACAACGAACCGCTTTACATTATTGATGGTGTGCCTACACAGGACGGATCAATTATTAATCCGCAGGACGTAGAGTCAATGCAGGTTTTAAAAGATGGTACTTCAGCAGCAATTTATGGTACCAGGGGTGCTAATGGCGTAGTAATTATTACTACCAAGCAGGGCCGTGCAGGAAGGCCACAAGTTTCTTACGAAACTTATTTAGGTACACAGTCTGTTACCAAAAGCATGAGACCTGATATGCTTGATAACCAGGAATACATGGAGTACCTGAGAAGAAGCAATAGTGGCACACATGTTGTTTTTGGGCCACAAAGCGGCTATAGTGTACCGGATTTTATTGTAGTTAGCACTGCTTTTAAAGGAGGTGTTTCAGCAAGTGATCCAAAGGCAAATCCTGATTTATATTCTTTGGATCCTTTATATCAAATTTTGAAAACCTCCCCGCAGGGTACTGATTGGTTTGATGAGACGTTACAAAAAGGCTTTATTCAAAGTCATCAATTAACTGCTACAGGTGGAACAGATAAAGCAACTTATTCTTTAGGTTTAAATTATTTTAACCAAGAGGGTACAATAAAATTAACCAATTTTGACAGGTACCTTGTTCGTTTCAACTCTTCATTTAAAGCCACACCCTGGCTTCGTGTGGGAGAAAATGCACAATTAAGCTATACTACCAGCCTTGGTGGTGAGCAAAGAGGTGAAGGCGGTGCATGGAGCTGGGCTTACCGTATGGTACCTTATATACCGGTATATGATATAAAGGGTGGTTTTGGCGGTAATGGTGTGGGCCAGTCAGGTAACGGGGTAACTCCAACTACTGCATTAGTAAGAAACCAGGACGACAAAAACCAAACTACCCGTTTATTTGGTAATGTTTTTGCCGAAATACAACCGGTTAAATGGATTACTTTTAAGACCACTTTTGGAACTGATATGTATAACAATTTTGTAAAAGATATATCAAGAAAAAGCTACGAAAGATCAGAAAACCAAGGTACCACACAATTAACAGAATGGAACACTACCGGCATTGACTGGACATGGACCAACCTGCTTAGCTTTCAAAGAGTATTTGCAAATAAGCATGATGTAAAAGTACAATTGGGTACAGAAGCTATTAAAAGGTACTTCAAACAGAGTAATGCATTTGGGCAAAATTTCGATTTGGATAATGCAGACTTTATTTCCTTGCAAAATGCAGGTACTGCATCAGGCGACAGGGATGTAAACCGAGGCGTGGCGCCTGAAAGTACAGTGGGTATTTTCTCTCAATTTGGCCGTGTAGATTATGCCTACAATAACCGTTACTTATTAAATGCAACAATACGGAGAGATGAAGCTTCTGTATTTGGTAAAAATAACCGGGTAGGATATTTCCCTTCTGTAGGTTTAGGCTGGAGGATATCGGAGGAGGATTTTATGGAAAATATCAGTTGGATTTCAGATTTGAAACTGAGAGCAGGTTATGGTAGTGTGGGTTCTATTTCTAATGTGGGTGCATTTAAATGCATTTAATACTTACAGGACAGGCCCGGGTTTTGGTAATTATGACCTTAACGGAACTAATACCTCAGCATTTCTAGGCTATCGGGCCAATACGTTGGGTAACGATTCTACAAAATGGGAAAATACAGTTTCCAAAAACATAGGGTTTGACTTATCAGTTTTAAATGGTAAATGGGTATTTGACTTTAACGTGTTTAAAAATGATACAAAGGACTTGTTAATCCCAAGAGCTCCGGCTTTAACTGAACCAACTATCGGGCAGCCTCTGGAAAACATAGGTACAATGCGTAATACAGGTTTTGAATTCTCTGTAGCAAATAAAGGCAAAATTACCGGCGACCTTAATTACGATGTACAGGTAAATTTCTCCCAATATAAAAATGAGGTTACCAAACTAAATAAATCCGGTACTGCCTTCTTTTATCCGTTAGATAGGCTCGCTAATGCAATTAAAATTGATAAAGGCTTGCCTATTTCTACCTATTGGGGCTACCAGATAGATGGCTTTTATAACAACGCTGATGATGTGGCAAAAGGTGTAAAACTAAACGGCCAACCGGGTAAAATAGGTACCTGGAAGTATAAAGATTTAAATGGAGATGGTAATATTGATGGCAAAGATGCCGGCGTAATTGGTAACCCACATCCAAAATTCCAGATGGGTTTCAATATCGGGTTAGAGTACAAGAAATTTGACTTTAGCGCTTTCTTCTTCTGGAACAGTGGTAACGATATTTACAACTATACCAAATGGTACACTGATATGAGAGGGTTTGTAGGCGGCGTTAGCGACAGTGTATTGTACGACTCATGGACACCAAGCAACAACAATGCTAAACTGCCTTTGCTACAGGATGGATTTACTGCATCCGGTAATTGTTACCGGTGAGTCTAACTCATATTATATTGAAAGCGGTTCTTATTTCAGGGCAAAAAATATCCAGCTTGGCTATACTTTGCCTGCCGGTATAATGGGTAAATTAAAGCTGCAAAAAATAAGGCTGTATGTACAAGCACAAAACCTGTTTACCATTACTAAATACACCGGTGCTGATCCGGATTTAAGTGTTCAGAGGGCACAGCGCAATGCGGGCAGCGCAGGGGACTATATTCTTGGTATTGACCAGAGTGGTTTCCCTAATCCAAAGCAAGTTTTATTTGGCCTTAGCGTTACGTTTCTAATTATTAAAAAAAATAATTAGTATGAAAAATAAAAAAATAATGTATCTGCCCTAATATTCACTATTGCAATAATAGGGTATTGCAGCGTGTAAAAAATTACTGAACCCACCAATAAAAGGTGTATATGATGAAAGCCAGTTGGCTAATAAAAAAGGGGTGAATGGTTTGCTTATTAATGCGTATGCAACATTAGACGGACGGGAAGGTTCCATTTCCGAAGGAGCGAGTAACTGGGAGTGGGGCAGCATGGCCGGAGCTGATGCATATAAAGGCACCGAATTAGCCGACAGGACAGAAGATAACCCCATTATGCGTTTTGAGTTAAACTCGAGCAACCCTTTGATTCGGGGTAAATGGGAAGCTTGTTATGATGGTATTGGTCAGGCCAATAATGTATTAAAAGTAATGGCAAAAGCCGGGGATATGACTGCAGCAGAAAAGAAGCAGGTGGAAGCAGAAGCAAGGTTTATCAGGGGACACCATCATTTTGAAGCAACAAAAATGTGGAATAAAGTTCCATATATTGACGAAAACACCACAGATTTTGCCGGGGCTACAAATGGAACCGCAATATGGCCGCAGATTGAAGCGGATTTGAAATTTGCTTACGACAACTTGGATGAAGTAAAGCCATACAGAGGAAGTGTAAATAAATGGGCCGCAGGTTGCTTCCTTGCAAAAGCTTATATATTTCAAAAGAAATTTACAGAGGCCAAAGCATTGTTTACAACTATTATTGCCAATGGTAAAAATGCACAGGGTGTTAAATATGCCTTAATGCCTAATTACCAGGATAATTTCCGTGTAAACAAAGAAAATAATTCAGAAACTGTTTTGGCCGTTCAGGCATCTTATGGGGATGGTTCTACCACTAATGCCAACTATGATAATATTTTAAATTATCCGCATGGTGGTGGTAGCAAGCCCGGCGGTTGCTGCGGATTTCTTCCAGCCATCACAGAATTTAGTAAATGCATATAAAACAGATGCCACCGGTATGCCATTACCCGATACTTATAATGCATCTAATGTTACCAGCGACGAAGCAGTATTATCAAGTCAAGCCTTTACTCCTTATGCAGGGAACTTAGATCCCCGGTTAGACTGGACAGTAGGCAGAAGAGGTGTTCCTTACCATGATTGGGGTACACACCCAGGCCGCGATTGGATTAGGGATGTAACATATGGCGGCCCTTATAGCCCTAAAAAGAATACTTATTTCAAAGCTGATGAAGGCTCAACTGCAGGTAAAGTGGGTTGGGGTTTTAGCTCCAATGCCCTTAACTATACAGTGATGCGTTTTGCAGATGTATTATTGATGGCCGCAGAAGCAGAAATTGAAGCAGGCAGCTTAACTACAGCAAGAGATTATGTAAACTTAGTCAGGGCGAGAGCTGCTGCTTTTGCTCCGTCTAACACAGGTACTTTTGCAGAACCTGCTGCCGCTGCAACTTATGCCACATATAATGTTGGTCAGTATACTGCATTTGCAGATCAGGCAGCTGCCAGAAAAGCAGTACGTTTTGAAAGGAAACTTGAATTAGGAATGGAAGGCCACCGCTTTTTTGATTTAGTTCGTTGGGGTATAGCTGCTGCAGATTTAAATGCATATTTATCTGTAGAAGGTACAAGGCGCGCAACAACATTAGCAGGTACTGCATTTACTGCAGGTAAGCATGAATATTATCCAATACCAATTGCGTGCCCTTACAACTGTACCGGGATTAACACAAAACCCGGGTTATTAATAATTTCGTTTTCTCATAAGCAAGCAGGCATCAGCAGTTGCCAACAAATGAAAGAACCATCAACTCAGATGGTTCTTTCTCTTTAACAATAGCGGGCAATCAAGTCAGGAAGAGGTTTCTTTACAGCACTCAGAAATTTGTACGGATTATTAGTCTGCATTTTTTAATTTCAATTGTTTTTACAACGACCCCTTAGTATCTATATGATTAAATATTTTTTCATTACTATCATTCTTTTCTCTGTAATAAGTTGCGGCAGGAAAAAGCTTTTTACAAATTGATAGCGAAAAATCGGGTATTCATTTCAATAACCATATAGAAGATAATGATTCCTTCAATGTTCTCGACATAGAAAACATTTACAATGGCGGCGGGGTGGGTATCGCCGATTTTAATAATGACGGCTTGCAGGATATTTATTTTACGGGGAATATGGTCCCCAATAAATTATACCTGAATAAAGGGAATTTAAAATTTGAAGATATTACTGATGCGGCCGGGGTAAGCGGTGAAGGCAAATGGAGCCGCGGGAGTAAGTGTGGTTGATATTAATAATGATGGCCTGCACGATATTTATGTATGCGCCACCATTCTATCCGATTCAGTAAAAAGGGAAAACCTTTTATATATTAATAAAGGTAACAATGAAAAAGGCGTACCGGTATTTACCAATATGGCTGCTGCGTACGGATTGAATGATCCCTCCCACTCTACGATGGCTGCTTTTTTTGATTATGATAATGACGGCGACCTCGACATGTATCTTTTAATTAATGAAATAAGAAAAGATGAATTTCCCAATAAATTCAGGCCGGTTTTTAAAAACAGCGAAAACCCCAATACTGATAAACTTTACCGCAACGACCGGAACGACAGCTTACAGCATCCCGTTTTTACAGATGTATCTGTACAGGCCGGTATTACCATAGAAGGATACGGGCATGGAGTAACAATTTGCGATCTGAATAAAGATGGCTGGAAAGATGTGTATGTTACTAATGATTTTATGCCTGAAAATCTTCTTTATATTAATAATAAAAACGGAACCTTTTCCAATAGAGAGCAGGAGTACTTTAAACATACTTCTTCCAACTCAATGGGGCAGGATGTTATTGACATCAACAACGACGGCCTTGCCGATGTGGTAGAACTGGACATGAGCCCCGAAGATAATTACAGGAAAAAAACAATGCTCAATCCTATCTCTTATAATAAATTCCAACTGAGTGACCTTTACGGTTTGCAATATCAGTACGTAAGAAACACCCTGCAGATTAACCAAGGGCCTTCTTTGCGGGAAAATGATACAATCGGAAATCCTGTATTTAGCGATGCGGGGTTTTTATCGGGTATTGCTGAAACCGACTGGAGTTGGGCACCGCTTGTAATGGATTTTGATAACGACAGCTACCGGGATATGATTATTACAAACGGATTTCCTAAAGATGTAACTGATAATGATTTTATTTCTTTCAGGAATAAAGCCCTCATGCTAACATCGAAAAGGAATTTACTGGATGAAATACCCGTAATAAAAATTGCCAATTATGCGTATCAAAACAAAGGAGGAATAACTTTCGCAGATGTTTCGGAAGAATGGGGATTAAGTGATATTTCATTTTCCAACGGCGCTGCCTGGGCCGATCTTGATAACGATGGAGACCTGGATTGGGTGGTGAATAATATAAATGATGAAGCATTCTTGTATAAGAATAATTCAAATCAAAAGAATAACCATTACCTGCAGGTAAACCTGAAAGGTGATTCCTTAAACAGGAACGGGTTTGGTACTTTTATTGAACTGAATTACGGCAACGGGAAAAAACAAGTGTATGAAACTTCTCCCTACCGGGGTTATTTATCTTCTGTGCAAAACATGGCGCATTTCGGGCTTGGAAAAATTGATGTGGTGGATAGCCTGATGATTACCTGGCCTGATGGCAAACAGCAATTGATTCAGAACGTTAAGGCAAATCGGGTTTTAACGGTCAACATTAAAGATGCAAGATTGATAAAGCCGCCGGAGCAAAACTTACTTGCCACAAATACAATGTTTCGTGAAATTACCCGTTCAGTAAATATTAATTATACACATCACGACAGTGATTTTATTGACTTTAATGTGCAAAGACTGCTCCCGCATAAACTGTCGGAGTATGGCCCCGCTCTGGCCGTGGCCGATATTGACGGAAACGGTTTGGATGATATTGCAGCGGGCGGCTCTTTTTACTATCCCGCCCAATTTTTCTTGCAAGAACCGGGAGGTAAGTTTGTACAGAAAACGGATTTAATTGCCGGATCACAAACAGCACCGAAAAAAGTCGAAGATCTTGGGGTTTTATTGTTTGATGCAGATAATGATGGTGACAACGACCTCTACATCGCCGGTGGCGGATATGAAGCGGCTTCAGGCAGCAATTCCTATCGCGACAGATTTTACCTGAATGACGGGAAAGGAAATTTCTTACCGGATACAACAGCTTTCCCGGTTAATCTTATCAGTAAGTCATGCGTAAGGGCGGCTGATTATGACAATGATGGCGATCTTGATTTGCTGATTGCGGGAAGAGTGGATCCGGGCAATTATCCAAAAGCGGTTTCAAGTATTATTTATCGAAATGATTCAAAAAAAGACCGAGTGAAATTTACGGATGTTACCGGTTCTGTCGCGAAAAGCTTATTGAACCTTGGCATGGTATGCGATGCATTGTTTACAGATTTTGATAATGACGGCCGGATTGATATTATACTTGCTGTCGAATGGCAATCATTAAAATTTCTGAAAAACAAGCAAGGTGCTTTTGAAGATGTAACGGCCGCATCCGGTTTGCAGGGGCAAACGGGCTGGTGGAATTCTCTTGCAGCCGGCGATTTTGACAACGACGGAGACATGGATTACATTGCCGGTAACTTGGGTACCAATTCATTTTATCAGGCTTCTGAAAAATACCCTGTTAAAATCACAGCCAACGATTTTGATAAAAACGGTAATTATGATGCTTTGATATCTGTTTTTCTGCCCGAATCCGCCAAAAAGAGGGCACGAAAAGAATATTCAGCACACCTCAGGGATGATTTTATATCGCAATTAACGCCTGCACGGAAGCAGTTTCCGAATTATAAAACTTTTGCCTATGCAACATTGGATGATCTGATTGCCAATTTTGATCAGGACAATATCCTGCGCATGCAGGCAGTTAATTTAAAATCAGCCTTTATACGCAACGATGGTAATGGTAAATTCACTTTGCTTCCGCTTCCTGAACAGGCGCAGTTTTCCATAATCAACGGCATGGCTGTTGAAGATTTTGATGGTGATGGAAATCTTGATGCGGTGCTGAATGCAAATGATTATGGAACAGATATATCAATTGGCCGTTATGATGCCATGAATGGGTTGTTTCTAAAAGGTGATGGGAAAGGAAATTTCACTCCCCTGACAATACTGGAAAGCGGTATTTATATACCGGGCAATGGCAAAGCGCTGGCCATGGTACAAAGCTCAGGTAACAAATGCCTGCTGGCGGCGGGTCAAAACAAGGGGCCATTAAAAATTTTTGAATTAAAGAAAAGCGATTCAATCCTTCGTTTTTTACCGGATGATATCAGCGCAACAGTGAAATACAGAAACGGCAAGGTGCAGAAAAGGGAAATAAATTATGGCGCCTCCTTTCTATCACAATCCGCAAGGTTTATTATTGTAAATAAAAATATGGTAAGTATTGAGGTAGTGGATAACAAAGGAAGAAAAAGAATAATTGATTTCAAATAAAAAAAATCTATAAACATGAAAAAAATATCGATTTGCTTTTTTAGTTTGCTAGTGCTTTGCACAACTGCAACAGCACAATTATCAACCGGTGAAAATATTGCTGTTACCAATACATCAGCAGGAAAAGTACGGGGCTACATTAATAATTCTATTTTTACTTATAAAGGCATCCCGTATGCAGAAGCCAAGCGTTTTGAAGCGCCTCAAAAAACAAAAGCATGGCAGGGAGTTAGAGGTTCGATGACTTACGGTCCCGTGGCCCCATTAATGGACCCGACAACTTCTGTACAGGATGAAGGAGAATTTATTTTTCATCATGATTGGGGATACACCAATGAAAATTGTCTCGTTTTAAATGTATGGACACCCGGAATAAATGATGGAAAGAAAAGGCCGGTTATGTTCTGGATTCATGGTGGTGGTTTCACAGCCGGTTCATCGCAGGAACTTCCTTCTTATGATGGTGAGACCTTAGCAAAGAAAGGCGATGTGGTGGTAGTATCTATTAATCATCGCTTAAATATTTTGGGCTTTCTGGATTTATCTGCTTACGGAGAAAAATATAAACACTCCGCCAATGCAAGTATGCTTGATATTAAAGCTGCATTGGAATGGGTTAAAGATAATATTTCAAACTTTGGTGGCGATGCAAACAATGTTACCATATTCGGGCAATCGGGCGGCGGAGCAAAAGTGAATACATTAATGGCCATGCCCGGTGCTAAAGGGTTATTTCATAAAGCCATTAACCAAAGCGGTTCGTTCAGGGCGGCTATGTTGGATAAACAAACTACTCGGGCCATAACTGCAGAAGTATTAAAAGAATTAAAAATAGAAGCTGCTCAGATAGATGATCTGCAAAAAATTTCTTTTCAGGTATTAAGCGATGCGGGGAAAAAAGCATTAGGAACTATTGCAGAAAAATGAAAGCCGAAGGAAAACCTGTAATGGGCTTTGGGCTTAAGCTGGGGGCCAAGTAACGATGGCGAAGATTTGCCATATCAGCTTTTTTCAAAAGAAGCATTTGAATTGTCAAAAAATATCCCCTTATTAATTGGCACAACAAAAAATGAATTTACACCTTTCAGGAATGGAGCATTATCCAATGCACCGCTTGATAAAGTTATGGAAGCCATTAAAACCCAAATGAAGGAAAAAGCAGATGCTTATGTAGCAGCAGTAAAAAAAGCATATCCCAATGATACCAAACCTTCTGATCTTTTAGATGTTGATGTTACGTTCCGTCCCGGTGCAGTGTATCAGGCCAATGAAAAATCTTCTTTAAATGCCGCTCCGGTATATATGTATTTATTTACCTGGCAATCGCCGGTAATGGATGGAAAATATAAAGCGGTGCATTGCATGGATATTCCTTTTGCATTTAACAATATCAATCGCTGTCGGGAGATGACGGGTGGCAATAAGGATGCTTATGTATTAGCGGATAAAGTTTCTTCTGCATTTATAAATTTTGCAAGAAGTGGTAACCCTACTCACAAAGGCTTGCCAAACTGGCCTGCATATAATTCAGCCAATACAGCAACCATGCATTTTAATAATAAGTGTGTAGTGAAACCGCAAATGGATAGAGAATTGTTTGAATTAGTAAAATAATAATAGTTTAAAAGAAAGATAATGAAGGTTACAGCAAAAAAAATAATAGCTGTTATATTGCTTAGTACGTCATTGGTTTTTATTTCCTGCAACAGTTATGATAAAAATAAATCGCATGCTGATGTGCCCGATGCAAGTATTGCGCAGGGGAAAAAACTGGCAAAAAAATATTGCCGGAGCTGCCATTTATTGCCCGACCCTTCGCAACTGGATGCTAAAACATGGGAAGAAGGGGTATTGCCGGCTATGGGTCCTTCGCTGGGTATTTTTAAACACCTCTATCATAACTATCCTAGTGGAAGAAATGACAGGGACTTAGATTCTAATTTTTATCCAAAAAAACCTCTATTAACACCGGATGAATGGCAGCATATCATTAATTACTATACTGCTACATCTCCCGATAGTGTTATACAACCCAAAAAAGAAGAGAATGTAACAGAAGGCTTGCCCGGTTTTCAATTTGTACCAACGGCATTTAAAGTAGCATCACCTACAAGTTCTTTTATTAAAATTGATACAGCCAACCATCAATTATTGCTGGCCGATTTGTTTACCCGATATTTATACCGGTTTGATGCTAATCTAAAAATAAAAGATTCTGTAAATACTAAAAGTGCTGTTGTAGATATACAATACAGCAATAATAAAATGCTGGTTTGTAATATTGGCGAAATAAACCCCAACAATAAAAAACTGGGTTCCGGTATTTTTATTAATACTGCTTTGGATGGAAAATTAATGACAGATACTTCCGCATTACTTACAAACTTGGCCAGACCTGTACAAATTTCCCCCGCTGATTTTAATAAAGATGGGTTTACCGACTATTTGGTTTGTGAGTTTGGTTTTATGCAGGGAAGTTTATCAATCTACAACGGAAACAGCAACAATAGTTTTACAAAACAAGTACTCCGTTTTTTACCGGGTGCCGAAAAAGCATACATACAGGATTATAATAAAGATGGCCTCCCTGATATTTGGGTGTTGTTTGCACAAGGCGACGAAGGTATTTTTTTATACATCAATAAGGGGAACGGAAAATTTGAAGAGCAGCGGATTTTACGTTTTCCTCCAATGTACGGGTCAACATTTTTTGAGTTGGTGGATTTTAATGAAGACGGCCACCCCGATATTATTTATACCTGCGGCGATAATGCGGATTATTCTCAGGTGCTTAAGCCCTATCATGGTATTTATATTTTTCTTAATGATGGAAAAAATAATTTTAAGCAAGAATACTTTTATCACATGAACGGTTGTTATAAGGCCCTGGCAAGGGACTATGATAATGATGGTGATTTAGACATTGCTGCTATTTCTTTCTTTGCTGATTATGCTAAAAACGAAGATGAAGGTTTTTTATATCTTGAAAACAAAGGCATCAATTCTTTTAAACCGTACTCCTTACCGCAAGGTAGGGCAGGTAGATGGCTTACTATGGATGCGGGAGATTTGAATGGCGATGGAAAAACAGATCTGGTACTTGGCAATTTTTCATATGGCCCTGTTATGATGCAGCACAAAGTTGATTGGGTAAAAGGAGCCAGCTTTTTATTCTTAAAAAATTTAAATAAATAGTACCACTCTTCAAAAGGTTTATGATGCATTTATTTCCTGCCGGGATGCAAAATATAAATGGAACTATGTCAGGCCTGTGACGGTAATCAATGAATATATTGATAAAACATGGACGCCTTTGTTACAAAAACCGCCTTTCCCCGAGTATACCAGCGGACACAGCACTATAACCGGCAGCGCTGCCACGGTACTTACACACTTATACGGAGATAAATTTACTTTTAATGATACAAGCAACAGGCGTTATATAAATATGGAACGACCTTTTCGTTCTTTTATACAAGCATCTGATGAATGCTCTGTTAGTCGTTTCTAAGGAGGTATTCATTATCGCATAAGTGTGGACAAGGGGGCGGAAGCGGGTAAAAAGATAGGAGCTTTTATTATTGATAAGCTAAAATTGAAGAATAGTATTGGCGGATAACCTCATTAAAAATTTTGCCTGAATGCCAAACTTTATTAATTGCGCAACATAAATTCCGGACCTGCAAACCGAGAAATGTAACCCCGACGACAATTCTTTCTTTTATTATTTATCATCTCCTCACTT
>CAVZXS010000029.1:0-8584 GCA_963779325.1 uncultured Bacteroidota bacterium
GAAAAGAATAAATACAATTTCTGATCCTTTATTAGCGAAATATAATATATAAGAAAAGCCCGTCCTGAAAAATCAGGACGGGCTTTTCTTTTTTAAACATCCCTTTTAAGTTATATCGTCGTCCATACAGGTTTATTATGTTTCATTAAAACTTATCGAGTTATCTGTTATTACTGCTTTACAAACTTTAAGACCTTCATTTGCTCTTTTTCATTTACTATTTGAAGTAAATAGATACCCTTTGAAAAGCTTTGCGTATTAAATCTAATAATACTCCCCGCCTGTGCAGAGTACGCTGATTCTTTTATGAAAGCACCTGACGCAGAGAATATTTTTATTTTGCCCTTTTTAAAATCTTTATTCATCTCAATTAATAACTCATCTGAAACGGGGTTAGGGTACAATGCAATTGCTTTATTATTATCACCGCATGCGGCTATCAATATTTTAAAATATTGTTCCTTTCCGTCATTGTCAGTTTGCTTAAGCCGGTAATAAGTTTTGTTTTCAAACGGATGTAAATCAGTAACGGAATATTTTTTATTACCCAAAGAATTTATTTCGCCGCTCGCTGTAATCAATGTTTCAAAACTTGTCCCGTCCCTGCTTTTTTCTACTGTAAAAAACTTATTGTTGATTTCAGAAGCTGTTATCCAGCTTACAATTACATTACCGTTATTACACACAGCAGAATAATCGGTAATACTCACCGGCAATGCACCGGTTAACCCGTCAATATAGAAGCTTGAAAAGGAAGGCGTTAAAAATTGTAAATAAAAATCGCTTCCGTAAGCAGCATTGTCGCTCTGGTTAATAACAGTTGGTGTTCCGCTTAGCACCGATTGACAGGCAGATGAGGTTTTTGTAATTTTTAAATCGGCCGCACTTGTAATTGACGGGTCTGCAGCCTGCAAAGCCGCCAATTCGCCTGTCTTAACGTAAAAGCGGATTTTTGCAGACGCATTATTAGTTGGTATTAGTGTAATATTCCTGTCTAAATAATATTTTCCGTTTTCATTTCTTACTGCTCCCGCAGCATTAGCAAATAGCGAAGTGTTAATAGTTCCCAAATCATTTCCGTCTGCATAAATTTCAGCCGTAATATTTCCTGCATTATCAAAAACAGGTACCCACCTATACAGGTTATTATTCAGAATTGATAGTTACTGCGTTCGCTGCAATGCAATTTCCTCCGCCGGAAATTGCCGGTAAAACAGAAGTGTCAACAGCACAAATAACAAATGGTCCGTTATTTATGGAACCTTTTCCCAACACCCGGTAATAAATAACCTCTCCGGATGTTCTGCCCGTAAGTGTTATTCGGGGATGAAGTGCAGATGGTGCAGAATCCGGGTTGCTATCATCATCACAGGTTATTAAACTTAGTACCCCCGCAAGATTCGCTGTAAGCTTCCATTACCAACTCGTTGATGTTTGTATTGACTGCTGATGTTTGCACAATTAAATTTCCTGATGCAGGTATAGTTGCCTTAAACCAAACATCTTCGCTGCCCGAAAGAGCTGGCAAACAGGTGAACCAAAACCCGGTGATGTGGTAGCATTAAAAAAGATTACCCGGGGACGGCGTTACACAAAAACCATTTGTAAAATTAAATGAACTGCATTATTGCATTTATCATTCGCAACAATCGTTTCATTGATCAAACAAAAATCAAATGTCATATAATTATTAACACCAAAAGAAAAGAAGCTAAGATAATAAGTGTTGCCGGGTGTAAGTCCCGCAATCAACGCACTACCGGAACCTACCTCGATATTTATGTTGCAACTAAAAGTGGTTGAGGATGCCGGGCAACTCATTTTCATACAACGCATAACCAACGTTGGCATTGCCGGAGCCTACTACCTGCCTGGCATTACTGAAATTAATTCGAATGCCATTCGTAACCGCAACAAACGAGTACCATATATCATCATTATTGTAATTATTGGCGCAGGAAGGATCGGGCAATGATTGAGTAGCGCCAACAGTAGTAGCGGCAATTGGTGCATTACAAATTGTACCTGATGATTGAGGTATTATAACAGCGGCATTATTGCATTCGTCGTTACCCGGCGCCGGTGACACATCCTGTAAACAAAAATCGAATGTCATATAATTATTAGCACCAAAAGAAAAGAAGCTAAGATAATAAGTGTTGCCGGGTGTAAGTCCAGCAATCAACGCACTACCGGACCCTCCCCCTATATTTATGTTGCAACTAAAAGCAGTTGAAGATGCGGGGCAACTATTTTCATACAACGCATAGCCAATATTGGCATTGCCGGAGCTTAATGCCTGCCTTGCATTGCTAAAACTGATACGTACTATATTTGAAACCGCTATAAATGAATACCAGATATCATCATTATTAAAACTATTAGAACAGGAAGGATCGGGCAATGATTGAGTAGCGCCTGCAGTTGCAGCAGATATTACAGAAGTACAATTGGTACTAAATGGTTGCGGAGTAATAGCCGCGGCAGTGCTGCACTCATCGTTTACCGGTGCTGCCGGTACGTCCTGTACACAAAAATTAAAACTGATAGTACTTGTTCCGGTTAATGAAGACCAGAAACGCAGATAATACTCCCGGCCAATAGTTAGTCCGTCAAAAATCTTATATCCCGCACCTGCTGATCCCAAGTTATTACAAAATATATTTGTAGTGCCGGATGGGCATGATGCACACACAATGCATAACCGGCTATAGCCCCGCCACCGGTAGTATTATTGGTAATATTTCCAAAACGAATAATTACTGATGATGACGCCGCGGTAAACTTATACCATATATCATCATTATTATCTGTGGAAGTACATGAAGGATCAGGCGACGATTGCGTGGCACTCAACGTAGTTGCAATTACCGATGATGAACAAGAAGGGCCAAAAGGAACAGTGGTAATTACAGTTGCTCCCGTGCATTCATCATTAGCCGGAGCTTGTGCAAAAATTACGGTAGAAAAAAGTGTGCAAATGAATAATGATAAGATAAGAAGTAAATTTTTTTTCATAGCTCACTGCTTTAAATAGTTAAAAAATCCATCACTGCCGGCCGCTCCTCAAAAAAACAAGTGTGCAGCAGGTCAATATTGACTTGTGATCAGCGTAATAAAACCGGGTGAGTTATTCAACGCTTTACTTTGTATCATTCTATTGGCGCGAAAAAACACTATTCCTTAAGCTGTTGATAACTCCCCCGAGGCTTTTCATCGTCAGTCATCCGGTGCTTCAGAGCGGATATTATATTTTATATTAATTTTTATTATTTAGAACTATTTTCTCCAAAGCCTCAATTCTTTTTTGCAATTGTAAAATGAGATCATTTTGTTTTTCGATAATCCTCTGCTGTTCCTGTATGGCTGCCAGGGCAATACCCGAAGGGTCCACCGTGCTGATGCCTTTATCATCCATACCTAAACCAAAAGCTTTGTAAAAATCTTCAGCCACCGGGCCGATATGATATTCATTGGTGCCTTTATATTTCCAACGCTGAACCGGCAGCTCTTTAACTTTTTGCAATAACTCCAAACCTTTAACAGCTGAAAAATCTTCTTTCTTTAGTCGGGACGAAGTATTGGTCCAAGTACCACCCGTAGTAAGATAGGCGCCGTTCCCATTAGTAGCGTCGCTACCTACTTCCAATGCTTTGCCGGTGCCTGTTGTTGTAAGGCCAAAAGCCCATCGGGTTACCACATTATTACCAAACACCATCGTATTTCCGGTAGAAGCCCGGGCATTGTAACCTATACATGTGGTATTAAGAAAGTTATTATTTAGCGGCCCCGCGCTAACCCCGATAGCCGTATTACGATCGCCAATTGTATTTACAGATAAAGCTTCAAATCCAAGGGCTGTATTATTCTCACCGGAGTTATTATTCAGTAGCGTTCTTGCACCTACTGAAGTATTGTTAAAGCCGGTAGTGTTTTCAATTGAATTATCATTACCAACTGCAACATTATTTATGCCTATTGTGTTTTTTTGTAATGCATCGAAGCCAATAGCTGTATTTTCTCCGCCTGTTGTATTTTTCAAAAGTGTATTAATTCCAAGAGCAGTATTTTTTATTCCTGATGTCGTGTTCAGCAACGATAAATGGCCAATAGCAATATTAACAAACGCTTCCGGTGTTTGGCAGTTTTTACAGCTGCTGTCGCCAATAGCTATACCGCCCGTAGCATTATATCCTGCCGCAGTTCCAATATAAACACCCCCTCCACTGCGAAGAGTATATGTATTTCCTGCGTTTTTACCGGCTTCATATCCAATGGCAATATTATAATTTGCACTCTCATAACCTGCAGATAACGCATTAAAACCAACAGCCACGTTCTTTTCACCCTTTTTGTTTCTGCCGGCTCCATGGCCCACAAATACATTTGAATCACCTATCGTACCTTCTCTTCCGGCCTCGTAGCCTATAAGAACATTCTTGCTTCCTGTCAAATTTTCATTGCCGGCGTATGCCCCCGAAAAGACATTTTGAAGCCCCGTTATGTTTTGGCTGCCTGCGCTGTATCCAAAAAAACTGTTATACGCATTAGGGTCAATTATACCGGAAAGGACGTTATTGCTTTTAAAAATAAGAGGTATGTTATTGGTGGTGCCAATAAAATTGGCACTATTGGCATTATTTCCGCCAATGTTCCAGGAAAAATTATTTGGGGCATTACCGCCTTCAGATAGTTTATTCCATTTACTCCCATCCCAAAAATAAAACCCCCGACCATTCGGAAGTGATAAGTTAGTATTGAAAACAAGCAAAGAAACTGCCGGGGATGGGATAGTAGTATTATCATTTTCATTAGTTAGACTTACCCGCGGAATCAAAATCCCTTTGTTAGCGCTTTTAATATCCAGTATGGCGGCGGTATTGGGCAATGACCCGTCATTGTTGATGGCTACAGATTGTGCCTGTGCGCAAACAAAAATAATAATACAAAATCCGGTTAAAAATAATTGCTTCATAAATAAGAGTTTAAAAACTAAATAATAAAACCATTAGTGAGCATTAACCAAAAAGAAAATTAAAAATACACGCCGGGACAATTTACTACCTTGCTATAGTATCAGAAAAACCTGCGATACGAATTACCCGGCCCGTGACGGTTCTTCTCTGTTCATGCTTACAGAAAAAGTCAGGCAGTTCTACCTTTTTCAGTCCTCAATTACAAGTAATTTCCCTTCCCGAGTTGGCATTTCTAAAGACCAGCTCTTCTTCCGGTGTACACACTTCTTTTTGAATTGTCGGGTGATCGGGGCCTGCAGCCAATGCCTTACAGATTTTGCATGCATCTGTTTCATCCTTTTCTTTTTTACATTGGCTCATTGTTAGTGCAAGAACTATAAGTAATAAGGATGAAATTTTTTTTGAATTCTTTTTCATGACTCGGGGTTTAATGTTTGAAAGAAATATTTGTTAACTCAAAATTCTTTCATCGCTAAAAGTATTCCTTGACCCTTATGGGTGAAATTAAAAAATACCACTATCCGGTAATTGCAATTAACCTGCGTTGATATTATGCAGTTAAAAATGTTGTTTGCCGGCCGGAGATGAATGCAGAAAGGGAATTATTTCATCATCAGTTCACGAAGCCGTACAATGGCTGTAGAGCGGGAGTTGACATCAAGTTTTAGATAGGCGTTATTGATATGCCTTTTCACCGTGTTCATGGAAATAAATAAGGTTTCGCCGATTTGCCGGTTAGGTTTCCCTTCGTAAATGAGATGTAAAACGTCAAACTCTCTTTCACTCACGGGGCTTATAAGGTGCTTATTTATTTTTTCGAAATTGATATGCGGTATTTCCCGGTTACTGCGCTGCGCAAAATTGGAGATGGCGATTTCAAGTGAAGCCTGCAGGGTTTTTTCATTAAACGGTTTTACAATATAACCCCACGGTTCTGTTTTTTTGGCCCGTTCAAGAGTATCTTTATCGGCATGCGATGTAAGGTATAAAAAAGGTATGCGTGAATATTTGTTGATGTACTCCGCTATTTCTATTCCGTCGGTTTCACAATCCAGGTTAATATCCAATATAGCCGCATCAGGTGTATTTTGTTGCAATTGAGACATGGCTTCCTCTCCATCATAAGCGATACCGCTTACGGTAAAATCGCTGTTATTCAAATACACGGCGATGTTTTTAGCTATGATGGCTTCATCTTCTACTATCAGTATTTTAAATTCACTCATAAAAAAATATTATGCCCGCTTATAGCGGGCTATATTCATAGATACACAAGCGCCACCGTTATTATAAATATCTAATTTGGCTTTTAGTTTTTGTGCAAAAGCATTTACTAAACTGTAACCGAACGAATTGCTCTGTATCTTACTCCAGTTGGGGGGAAAGCCACACCCGTTGTCTTTTACATCCATTTCAAGTGCTTCCGGTTTCCCCTCAGAGTACAAAAATTTTCCTGTTTTCTTTTTCATTAAATGCATATTTAAGTGAGTTGCTGATCAGTTCATTTATTATCAGGCCAAAGGGCATTACCGTATCCACATCAAGGTTTAAATGCTCAATATCCGTTACCAGTTTAATTTTGCTTGTTGAATATTGTAGGAATGAAATAAATTTTCAACTAGTTTTTTTATATATTCTTCCATCGTATTCCATTTATATTTCCTTCATTGTATAGGTTTTGGTGAATGAGTGCCATGGATTGCACCCGTATTTTTCCTTCCTTCACCGCACTGAGGGATGTTTATTTTTAATGGAGAGCGATTGCAGATCAAGCAGACTGGATATAACCTGTAAATTATTTTTAACCCGGTGATGAATTTCTTTCATAAGTGTTTGTAAATCGTCCGCCTGCTTTTGGATAATACGATTTTTAAGCTCTTTGATTGCGGTACATGAAGAAAATAATTACCCCGCTGAGAAATAATAAAGATGCGCCTGCCAGCAGCTGCCGCCGTACTCTTTTCTTTTTATTAATTGATCTCCTTTCAATATATTTTCCCGGGGAAAAGCATAATCTCTCAACGCCTGCTCATTGGCCAGTTGCAATTTTTTTAAATTATTTTCATTGCTTAATAATTCGCTGTTTTCTTTTTCCCGGCTCATTATTGAATCTTTTAACAAGCCCTCCCTGATTAATACTTCTTTTAAATCTCTCTCCTTAGCCAATAAATTTCTTTCCTCATCCAATTTATATGCGCTTAATTGATTTTCTGAATTCAGTAATGCGATATCTTTATCTTTTTTCTCCGTTTCGTATTTTGTTTCAAGGTCCATCAGTGTTTCCCTTTGTTGCAGTTTTAAAATACTATCCTTAAGAGCAAACAAATTATCCGCCATTGCGATTGCTTCCTGTGTCCTCCCTGCCTTTTTTAACAGCCTGTAAGTCTGCTTCGCATTCCATGTATATTTTAATAACATCCTTTTCCTCCTCCAACAATGCTTTATTTTCCAATACATACTTCAGCGCTGTGTCATACCGCTCCGTTTCCTCATAAAAAGCGGCAAGGTGCAGGTTCGCCAGTCCTGCGTTTGAAGCAGACCCTTCTTTAGTAAACTGCTCTTTTACATTTTTCATAAATGCCACTTTCTTTTCAAACGGTTCCTTTTTCCAATCCACAAAAAGCATCTTGTGTTCGGATCTTTTGAGTAATCCTTTTTACCTGATTGAATAAATTTTTGCTGCTCATCTATAACGGTAGTAAATTTTTCGGCCTTGCCCCATTGATAATACAGGTTGCCGAGCCGGTATAAACCGATGCCGCGGTCTATCCTTATATTACCTGCCTTGGTAAGGTCATATGCTTTTATAAAATATTTTTCGGCTTCTCAAGAGCATCCGATTGTTGAAATATAAATCCCATTTGTGAAAACAAAACCCAATTTTTGTATGGGTTTGCCCTGCTGTTCAACAGCTCACATTGAAAATAATAATACAGGGCCGAATCAATTTTATGTAATCTTTTATGGCATTTAACATTAAAAATCTCTCCTGCAAATTATAAGACTGGAGATTCGTAAAGCGGGAACGTAAATAATTCAACACCAGAAAACCTTCCCCGGCATTATTACTTAATATAAAAGCATTGCTCTGCGCCAGGTAAAATTTGGCAACCAGGCTGTCGCTACCTGTTTTTTCGGCAAAGCCGGCCGCCCTGTTAAAATAAAAGCGAGCACTATCGAACTTCGATTTTACGAAATGCTTCATCCCGAAAGCATACAAAGTATCCGCTTTTTGCCTGTCAGATTTTAAACCGGCGAGAATGGTTTCTATGTCTTGTGCATCCGCTTTTTCTGACGGCAATAATAAAGAGTTAAGAACAAAAGTAATAAGTAGTTTCATATAAAGCATTGATGTATATACAGACTTTATTTGAACACCCGTTTACTTATATATGTAATTTACAATTTTTTCAGGAACCGGTGGAAACAATGCCTGCAGCTTACAAAGTTGTGCTATTTGAAATGAGAGAGACTGACCCTTTCAGGTGATATTTGAAGATTAAAAGAAGTATCCCATTGCGCAGCTTACCAAAATAAAAAGAGGCCGTCTTAAAAATTTAAAACAGCCTCTTCTTATAAAAAAAAATCCAACTACATCGGTCTTCCTA
>CAVZXS010000030.1:0-15132 GCA_963779325.1 uncultured Bacteroidota bacterium
GAGGCACGAAGCATCCGGTACGCAAGACCTGTGTAATAGACTCTTCTCCCGCCGATGGCGGAATCAAGAGTGACAAAGCCCACTCAGGGTAAACAGTAGGTGGTTTTGTTTCCCGACCTTACACTAATGGGTTTGTATCGCCATTTCACCGCACCGTATATTTGTTATACTTTTGAAATAATAAATGTTTTGTTATGACAGAGATTTTAATTGATAAAAAGAAATATGTTTTGATACCTGAAAAGGATTATCAGGCGTTGCAAAAGAAGGCAGCGCTAAAATCAAAACCCGTAAAAATATTTACTGTAGAAGAAGCCCGTGCTCACAGCAAAAAATTAATTAGGAAATGGGCAGCCGAAAAGTAATTGTAAAACAATCTGCAGCAGATGATATTGCGGCCATTGCCTGGTTTATTGAATCGAAAGGTTTATTGACAACTGCCGAAAAATTCGCAGATAATATTTATGACTATTTTCTCAAATTGGCCGATACCCGAAAATCATATCCTGTTTGTAAAGAACCCGGCAGGGCGGCGCTTGGCTATAAATGTGTTCTTTATAAAAAGAAATATACGATTGTATTTATAGAGAATGAACGGGAGTTGGTTATTAGCGAGTTCATTTCTTCAAAATTGATTTATTGGTAATACTTTCGTCTCCGCCTCGGTCAATGTCCATAACAAAATAAAAGAAAACCAAGTTGTCGCTTCATGCAACGCAATCAAAAAATAGTGATGCATTTGGACACGCTGAGAAAAAAATGAATTTGTTGACAATCACTACGCCTCGCTTCGCATACAAAAAAATACCACTTTCAGGTGATTGTCCCGCATGTAAAGCCCGCCTACCTTTACAAACTATTTAATTAACCTTTAAACACCATTGTATGAAAAAAAATCAACAGGCAAGCCCATGTATCCGTCAATCTCTTTCTTTTTTTATCAGCAGCATTCGCAGTAAACTTTTTTTACAAACTTTGTTTCTGCTACTTCCTTTTTTGGCCAACAGTCAAACCACAATTGACGATTTCCGCACAGCCGCCGCCGGTGGCGAAGGCGTTACGCTGATTCCCTTTAAAGATTTGCGGGTAGAAGCTACTTCAATTGCCGATGATGTAAAACGACGGAAATCAGACTTGGAATCGTTTAACCTCGGTACGTTTACCGATCAGAAAATGAATTCGCTAAAAGCCGTTCAGGAAGCAAAAAACAAAATAGAATTACTGAAAAAACAAAAAGAGGAATATGTATCTAAAAACCCCGGAGCCGACGTTCCAAAATTTTATGATGAGGATATTGCTAAAGAGGAAAGAATTGCAGAAGATGCCAATAAAAGCATTAATGCGTTAAACGAAAAATTGAAAACCGGCGCCGATGGTTTTGACAGGCTGTACCAGGCCCGCGGGGGACTGCGTGAATATTTCGACAGGGTATTAAAATTACTGGATGAAGCAAAATCGAACCCGAATAAATACCTGGGTGATAAACCGGCCGAAGATAATAAAGAGAAGCTGGAAGAATATACTCAGAATAAAATAAAACTGGAAGAATACATACGCATTATTGCAGGAGATATAGAGGATGAAAAGAAAAATCATCGTGAAGAGGAAACAAAAAACAAAGAGACCCGCCAAAAATATGAGGAGTTGCTGAATAAAAATAGCCTGTAATTAATATAAAAATGTTTCCGCGGCACATGCCTGTTATCAAATAATATGGCCGTGCCGTAAAGTCAAGCGGTATGCAGAAGAAAATATTGCTGCCGCGAAGAGAGCTTTAAAAATGCGGTTAGAAAAAATGAAAAGCTGTAACTTTCATATGTTTACCATTATTCATTCATCAAACTATTCTGTATGAAAAAGATATTCTTGTCCGGTCTTTTAAGTTTTTTGTTATTATTCGGATCAAAAAGTTTTGCGCAGGTATTTATTGGCTTTGACGGGATAAAAGGAGAAAGCGTTTTCAAAGCATTTCCTGAGTCCACCGAAATTACCGGCTTTGAATGGGGTGCCAAAAATTCGGCAACATCGAGCGGAGCCGGGGGTGCAGGCGTCGGAAAGGTGCAAGTGAGTGAATTGAAAATAACCAAACCAAGAGGCAGTGCATCTTCATCTCTTCAGATGTCAGTTTTTACGGGCAAGCATATTCCAAAAGCCGAGATCAGGTTTTATAAATCCGGTACTCAGGGTTCTGTCCCTTATCTTACTATAACGTTAGAAGATGTTTTTATTACGAGCTGGGCAATATCAGCCGGCGGAGGGGAAATACCGATGGAGTCCTTTTCACTTGTTTTTACAAAATTTAAAACAGAAGATGCGATAACCGGACCCAAGGGGACAACTGAAAAGTTACCGGCAGTCGGTTGGGATATTAAGAAGAACACCGCTAATTAGACTTAACGAAACTTTCTTATACACGGTCGTGCTTTCTTCACATTGCAAAAAATATCAACAATCCTGCAAAAATGTAGATTACGGCGATGTTATTCGTGTTTATCCTATTTGCCGGTAAAATAAAATCGCTAATTTGAATTGTTATTTTTTAAAAACTTAACCAAATATCACACATGAAAAAAATTATTTATTCTGCAGGTATAGCAGCAGTGCTTGCTATAGTTGTTATTAGTTGCAAAAAATCCGGTTCCGAAACAGCAGTAACAAACTTATCACCCGACGAACTGGCTATGGTAAGCGCAGCCGGCTTCAATGCTAATTGGGCCGAAAGAAATGCTGACGGTAATTATCTTATTGAAGGCGATATTTTATTAACCAAAGCCCAATTGGAAGAAATGAGAGGCGCCGCGCCTGCTCATAATTTCATCGTTGCAGACGAAGAACATTACCGCACCAACAATGTGGTAAGCACACCAAGTACCGGCGTAAGAACAATTACCGTGAGCCTGGGCGCAGGTTTTCCTTCTTATTATTCCGCAGCGCTTGATAATGCGCTGGCCCGTTACAACAACCTCGGCGATCTGAAAATTGTATTTCAAAGAGTAGCTTCCGGCGGTAATATTCAGGTTAGTGGCGCTAACTTAGGGACTACTTCCACAGGCGGATGTATCTTAGGCCAGGCTTCAGGTTTTCCAACTGCAAGCGGAAATCCATCTCCCGGCTTTACGCTCAGCACAAGCAGTTGCGCTACGTCTTACCTGAATACAATTGATAAAGCCGATGAAGTAATGGCGCATGAGATAGGACATTGTATCGGTTTCAGACATACCGATTATAAAAGAAGAAGCAGTTGCGGACCCGGCGGCGGCGAATCAGCGGGTAGTATCGGCGCTGTTCATATTCCCGGAACTCCTACCAATGTTTCAGGCTCTTATAATTCATGGATGATGGCTTGTACCAATAGCAACCCTGTATTCGGTGCAGCCGATGCCGTTGCATTGCGATATGTTTATTAATAAATTATTTTATTTGCAAAGTCCCTTTCTTTGTAAGAGAGGGACTTTTTTTATCAACCTATATATCAGTAATTTTAGCACTGCATGTTTATTCATTATATAAAAGTATTTGCTAACCTGTATTCTTTTTTAAGAAAGAAAAATATCACTGCGTATGCGGCGGTCTTTTCTTTGTGCCTGTTGCAGCATTCGGCAACAGCGCAGGACAATTCAAAACAATACCGTGATAGTATTTTTAAAAAATTCGCCAATACAGCAGCGGAACAATTCACAGCTTCAAAACCCTATTACATTATTGCTTGGGAAAAAGACCGGCCACCAGGCATTTCCGTCATTCGGCAGTTAGATGAGAAAGCAGCTATTGTTGAAATAAACAACCCGTCCTTATTAAGTCAATTGACAAAACAAGTAAGGATTGCCGCCACTACCGATGAGTGGAAATTTTCTCCCGCATTACAAAAACCTGTAAAGAGTAATAAGGAACAGCAATTTATTATCAGCGGTTTGCAAACAGCTGAATTGATGAATGTATTAGAAAATCAAAAAAATGAATTGACCATACTTGCTGTTAACGAACCTTCCCGCTCGGTATTGGTAAAAACGACCGCGAAATTTATCAGGGAAAATCTTCTCTATCTTAAAGAAATAATTTTTATCGATCTGCGAGCTGAACCGACAACGGAGGTCGGCATTATTGGTTATAACCGTAGCTTTCACGGACTCAGCGCCGTTGACTATACCATTCCGGGCGCCATCGGAAAAAACATTGTGGCCGGTGTAAAGGAACAAAAAATGGAAGCCGCCGATCTTGATTTATACAAACGGGTGCTTACTTCACCTATTGCAGCTGCCAATATAACGCCGCATGCCACCGTTATTTCATCCATCATTGGCGGAGCGGGTAACAGTTTTTATAATGGCCGGGGTATCGCTTATGGTTGTAAATTTTTTCCAAGCACATTCGATAATCTTTTTGCAGATGATGCGGCTGTTTTAAATGCTAATAACGTAACGGTGCAAAACCATTCTTACGGAACGGTGATACAACAATTTTACGGCGCCGAAGCGCTGAGCTATGACGCACATACATGGGCCAATAAAAATTTAGTACATGTTTTTTCAGCCGGTAACCGCGGTACTTCTTTTGCCACCGATGGACCTTACGCCAATATTACCGGCAATGCCAATATTACCGGTAATTTAAAAATGGCGAAAAATATCATTACGGTTGGCGCTATTGATAACCGCGGCAATATTCCGGCCGAAAGTTCTGCGGGTCCGTTATATGATGGAAGGATAGCTCCGCAATTAGTTGCACTGGGGCCCAATGGTACATCCGATGCAACGGCTGTGGTGACGGGAACAGTGGCAGTGATGCAACAGGTGTATGCGGACAGTAACACGCAGAAGCTGCCGCCTGCCTCACTTACTAAAGCCATTTTATACAACAATGCCGATGATATTTTCCGTACGGGTATTGATTATAAAACCGGCTACGGACTGCTGAACAGTTATGCTTCCATCAAAGCCATTCAGCAAAAAGAATATGATGGCGGCACTGTATCACAGGGCGGACAATGGATAAAAAATATTTCGGTACCTGCCGGTGCTGCCCGATTGAAAATAACATTGGCATGGACGGATACTGCCGCCACGGTAAATAATAATAAAGCGCTTATCAATGATCTTGATTTGGAAGTACAGGAAATTAACAGCGGCATCATTTACAAACCGTGGGTGATTAAGCGTCGCGGCGAATGTCGATTCGTTAAATAAAGAACCCGTACGAAAGAGAGATTCGCTGAATACCGCCGAGCAGGTAAGCGTACCATTACCCGCGGCGGGTAATTACCAAATAAAAATAAAAGGTACTGCTGTCAGCGCCTTGTCAATTCCTTTTCATATCGCATGGCATATCGATACGCTCAATACATTCGCTTTTACCGATCCGCAACATACATCGGATGTAAACCGCGATGAAAATCCTGATCTCGATATTCGCTGGAAAACATTTGTGGCTGATACCAATCAAACCGGAAATTTATTTATCAGTTACAACAACGGAGCCAACTGGCAATTGCTGAAAGCGGCGCATAAAATATACACTAACTATTACGGATGGCCCATAAAAGATACAGCGAGCAGGGCGGTGCTTAAAATGGAAACAGGCTTCGGTACTTTTCTGTCCGCGGGTTTTGTTATCAGCAAATTAAGCAGGTTGAATGTAGATTTCATCTGCGCCGATTCCGCAGGTCTTTCTTGGGGGAAACATATTTATGCGAACGGTTATAAAATTTATGCGTTAACCGACAGCCCGTACCTGGAGCAGATTCTTACCGTGACTGATACATTTACAGTACTGAAACGTTCTGTAAATCCCTCGCAGGTATATGCGGTGGAACCAATACTGAGCAACGGACTGCCTGCCGCCCGCAGCATTGCCATAGACATTACACTGCAGGGAGTAAAATGTTTTTACAAAACCTTTTATCACAACCTGCAGGACGGTAATCGTCTTGAACTGGTATTGGACTTGAGTGCTCCGGCTTATGCAGACTCTGTATATTTTCAACAGGTTATCGGCAGTATATTAATAACTTACGGTAGTGGTATAAAAGTGACAGGGGGTACAAATCTCTACAGTCAAGTAATACGGGAAATACCCGGCGGCACTACATACTGGAGGGCTGTTATAAAAATGAAAAGCGGCGCCATACTTTATACTGAAACAATAAGCCTGCTTACTTCGGGCAAACGCTTTATATTATTTTATCCCAACCCGGCAAATAGAAACAGCCGCTTAACGTATACATTGCAACAAGGCACTCCGCCCGGCAGCCGGTTGCAGTTGTTTGATATCAACGGACGGCTGCTGAAAAGTTTTAAAGAAATACCTTCTGCTATTGATATAAGCACACTTGCAAAGGGCCTGATTATTTATAAGCTGATGAACAGTGATGGCGTAGTGCTGGAAACAGGAAAGTTGTTGATACAGTAGGAAAGGTGAAGTGAAAAGGTAAAAGTAAAAATATAAAAAGGATGTTTTACTTTTTGCTTTGTCGTTATAGTCGCCTGCCCGTGGTTGGTATAATACAACGGAATTATTGCTGATTTCCATTCCAATATCCCCTACAGGCAGGATTCTGTTCGTTATGCAAGATTCTGTAAAGCATTTAAAACATCTTGATTTACTAAGTAGTCCAAAGGGCTACGTGGAAATCTTTGATGGTATTATGCCGACGTAGAACTGCTTTGGACTATGTACTGTTTATATTCCGTATTAAAACATCTGAGCAAATAACTTTTTTGTATTTTCAAATAATAAAATCAGGCAATATTGGCAGCAAGTAAGATAATAATTGTTAAAGACCACCCGGTAACCATCATTGAGGTGAACAAGCAGGATTATATTTCTCTCACCGATATGGTAAAGTCATTCGGTGATGATACTATGATTTATAGTTGGATGCGAAACCGTAATACTGTGGAGTTTCTTGGTATTTGGGAACAATTGTATAATGTTAGTTTTAAAGGTAACGAATTCGTGACCTTTAAAATGCAGGCCGGTTTGAACAACTTTAACCTCACGCCCCGTAAATGGATTGAGGCGACCAATGCAATTGGTATAATTTCAAAAGCAGGCCGGTACGGCGGCGGCACGTATGCCCATAAAGACATTGCATTCGAATTTGGAAGCTGGCTTAGTGCCGAATTTAAACTCTATCTCATCAAAGAATTTCAACGTTTAAAAGATGAAGAAAACTCAAATAAGAAATTAGAATGGAACTTACAGCGAACCCCTTTCCAAAATAAATTACCGTATACATACCGATGCTATTAAAGAAGAACTGATACCACCGACTATAACCAAACAGCAAAGCAGCGCCGTATATGCAAGTGAAGCAGATATACTCAACATGGCCCTGTTTGGACAAACAGCTGCAGCATGGCGAGAAAATAATAAAGCTAAAAGCGGAAACATAAGAGACCACGCTACATTAGAACAGTTAGTAGTATTAACCAATCTCGAAAGTATTAATGCAGTATTAATAAGACAAGCTCTGCCGCAATCGGAGCGTTTATTGAAATTGAATGAAATTGCTATTAGCCAGATGAAATCCTTGTTGAATAGTTCGGGTATGAGGAAATTGAATCGCTAATTCTATTCAGCATTTGCGAAATTTTATTGCACAGAAAGTCGGGGTCAGGCATCATCAGTTTTATTATTTCTAATTTCATTATGGCCAAGACCCCCCGGCGGACGGAAAAGATATTAAAGTGAATGCCAAGATTTCTTTCCCCGGCAATGCCAATCATGAAATGGGTACGGCCCGTATGGGCAGCAATCCAAAGACATCGGTGTTGAATGCATTCAATCAAATGCACGAAGTGCCCAATGTATTTATTACCGACGGCTCCTGTATGACCTCCGGCGCCTGTCTCAATCCTTCATTAACCTATATGGCGCTTACCGCCAGGGCCTGCGACTATGCAGTAAAAGAAATGAAGCGGTTGAATTTTTGATGGGCGGGTTGAATTTAGAGACTATAAGTAATATTATGAGCCTGGGGCCGGTGCTGCTATTAAGCTTCCGTTGCGTCGCACTCTTGTGCGGTTGGTAGTTCTATTGGGCATTTGCGAGGTAACATTGTTGATTTGATACATACATATGCCGTCGGTATTTCTATGTATTTTGCTGCATGATAAACGGATTAAAAAAGAGAAAGCTGTTCATCATCTAAATTTATTTTTTGTATTCCACCAATCTTCCCGTCAAAATATAATTTTTCATATGGAGCATCAATTCTAACGTTAGCATTGTGCATGCCTTTTATTGTGGAAATGCCAGATGTATCTTTATTGATTGTATAAATTTGGTCTCTTCTTAAAATTTTCTCTTTTAATAGTTGAGTACTGTGAGTCGTGAAAATTAACTGAGCTCCTTTATGATTAAATTTATTTGAATTAAAAAACTTAATAATTGTTTCGAATAATAAAGGATGAAATTTTGAATCAAGTTCGTCAATCCAAAGAATATTACTATTTCGAATAGCCATAAGTAATGCCCCAGCAATCGCAAAGAATTTCTGTGTTCCTAATGATTCTTGACGTTTTAAGTCGAAGTAAACAGGAAGTATTTTATCAGAATCATCGTCAATAACATTGTGTTTTGTTTGTACTTTATAATCATCCATTTCTTCTTGCAAAGCAAATTCCAAAAACTCAGCGCTTATTTTTTCAGAACTTGAATATTTGCCTTGTTTTTCTGGAACAACACTTGTAAAGCCTACGTTTGCAAGCTTGATTAATTCATGAATTGCAAGAAAGTATTCTTTATCCTCTAATAAGCTGGCAGTTTTATTTATAAAATATTCACTATTAAAATCGAATCCGATTTTATTATTATGAAACCAATTAAGAATACTATTTCCAATTTCAACATTAAACTGAGCTAATACAGAAATAAATAAAACATTAGGCTTAATATAGGCGAGTATGGGATCTATTTTTATAATTGAAGCTTTACGTAAGCTATTTGTGTAACCAATTTCCTGCCCGGCACGCACAAAATAGTTTTGCTCCCTCTTTTTGGGCTCAGAATAAAATAACCATTCAGATTTTATACCGTCTTTAGTTAATTCAAATCCATATCGATACTTCATATTTTCAATAAGAAACACTACTTCTAAATATGAATTTTCCTTCCCCATTTTTTTATTTAATAGAAATGGTTGAATAGGTATTTGCGAAATTTTACTAGAATCTGTAAAGGAATTAATGACCCAATATTTCATGAATGTAAAAGCCTTTAGCAGATTACTCTTTCCTGAAGAGTTGATTCCATATATTGATATGCTTTTTAAAATTTTAGAGCCAGTTATCGTTTGATTATATATTGGCTCAGTTGTATCCTTTAATGAAGATGCCTCAAATGAAATGGATTGAGTTTCTTTGAATGAAAGAAAATTACCTAGTGAAAAACGTAGAATCATGGTTAATAAATCTTAGCGAAAAAGCGATAAATCGTAATTGTTGATAACCTGTTGATAAGAAAATAGCTATAAGGTGGCTAAATTTTACGTAAATTTGAAAAATGAAGCATCAGCTTCTTTTTTCATAATGAAGATAATGAAACTATTTTAAATAAAAAACTAAAAAATTTTATGGGATCAGGAAATAACAACAGAAAAAGTTCAGATACTACAATTGTTAGAAGACCAAAGGCCTTTGCTGCTTCGGGACTCTCTTCAACTTCCGGGGGAGGGTATACTGCTGATGTATGCATTCCTTCTTTTGATGTGTTAATTAAGGAATCAAATTTAACACAGCATGGTATAAAGGTCTACCTAAAAAAAGAAACTCAAGGTTTTTCTGTAACTATTGCAGGCTCTGTTATTGGCCACCTTACTGTTAAATATTCTAAAATGATTACCAAGTGTCTAGAAATGGGCGTAAAATATTCCGGAGAAATAATATTATTTAAAACTAAAAAGTATGCAAGATTTATCAGACTATTGTAGACCAACATTATTTTCTATTTTTTGTCAAGTGAGCGAAGGTAAATATTTACCTTACTTAAAATCTCAAGAAGGGAACAGTGTATTGTCAACATGTGAAAATCCATTTGGTAAAAACATAATAACATGTAAGAATTTTTACAAAAACGAATTTCTTAATGAAGTACAAGGTTTGAATCTTGACTTACCGAGCGCCATAGCTCTGCCAAGTTTACCCTCCTATCTTCCTATTTATGACAAAAGTAAAATGAATTTAGAAGAAGAATTTGTAGGCGTAACATTAACAGATATTTTAAAGAAAGGGGTTATTCATAGAGCTGGAATGTTACATGAACAAGAAATTGTGATAAATGAAGATTTATTAAAAACTGATACTTTTAAAAATAAAAAGGTAACCTTATTTCTTACTGGTTCAGATACGCTAATAGAGTGGGTATGGTATAAAAGACACGATTGTAAGTTTTTTGAAAAAATTGCACAAATGGGCTTTTTTGCGGTCTGTGGATTTAATTTTTCAGTGATAGGTGGCGAATGTGCATTTTCACAAGCCCTGAACCAAAAACGCAGTTTATATTCTACTTTCTTTGCTGCAAATATGGGTTCTCAATCAATTCCACATGTGTACGCTTTAAATAAATATCATATAGAGCGATGGTTAAATTGGTTTAAGTTAAATCCCTCAGTTAATTATTTTGTAACTAATTGACAATTGCAAAAAATGGTGGGCGATATTAATCAAGTAGTTAGTATTATACGATGTTTTTTATCAGAACTCCCATATATTAATGTTATTCTTCAGGGATTCCCACTAGATCGTATCTCTGATTTCGCTGGCATATTAGATAGAATACATTTTGCAGATAAAGGTGCTATAAAATACGCACAGGCGAGTACTAAAATTTACCATAACATAGAAAAAAACTCTTTAGCAACAACTTATTCAAATGAGAATTTTGAAAATTTAGTAAGAAATAATATTCATGTAAAAAGGATTTTTATTGAATATAACAAAGCAGTTTATCGGAATAAAGTAGCTGCATAGCACAAGTTTTAATACATTTTGAAAACAACACTTGCAAGGTGAATAGGATTCCTAATAAAACAAATTGCTATCGTTTCAAGATTAAAGAAAAGTATAATAATTAAAAATCATACAATATGCAACATTATAGAAATTTAGGAGGTAACTCTGGAGTTTATGCCTATGAAATTGGAGATAATTTTATTTCAGTACAATTTAATGATTATTCAGTCTACATGTATTCGTATCTTAATCCAGGAAGCTCTGCTGTTGAGATGATGAAAAGCTTAGCTTTAGCCGGAAAGGGACTAAATAGCTATATTAGCAGATATGTCAAAAAAAGATACGCAGCTAAACTTCGCTAACTTGGAGAAAGTAAAATTCGCCTTGGTTCATGTCCGTAAAAAATAAATGCCCGGTTGTCGCTTCACGCATCGGAACTAATAAAAATAAGGGTGTTGCGTGTGGTGGCATCACGGCGTAAATTGTGTAACCTTTTAAAAAATACTACTTTCGTGGTATTGGTTTATGTTATTTCTGTTCTTACCTTCAATATATCATTTATCTTTTTCTTACCGGTTAAAACCGGTAAGATTGATTGTTTGGTTTTGAATTCTTTTTACGGGTTTTTTTTGTTTATTGTTCGACATAGGAAATGGTCCTTCGAAACACAAAATTAAAAATAATAAACCCTGTTATATGAACCCCGACCGACATTCCGCAAATAACACCTTATTAAATATTTTAATTTCCAAAAAAAGGATACAGCCAATTGCAATTAATAATAAGGAGGCAATTGCTGGAAACAATAATTTGATTCGGTTTGAGGAAAAAAAGGAATGTTATATATGGGTTTATCCTGATGAAATAATTTTTGTAATAAGTGCCGATCATTATGTAAAATCGTTAATTAGCTGCGGGAAACAAAAAAAATGGGTAATTCGCCACTGTACCCTTAAAGATATATTCGCGTCATTGTCCCAGGATAATTTCATCCGGCTGAATAAATTCTACCTCATCAATCGAAATTATTTTTCATATATCAACGAAAATAAAAAAGTGATTTATCTAAACGATAATTTCTCCATCCCCGTTCCGCACCGCATTTCCCGATATGTCCTTGATTTACTTAAAAATTAATGCTATACGTGAAATGCATTTCACGAATTAGTATTTGAAAAGACTATTTGCAATTATACATTTGTTTTATCAAGTTGCTTTTATACATGCAGGCGCAGATGTAATACCATCTTGATTTACTAAGTAGTCCAACGGACTTTGTGGAAATCTTAGATGGTATTATGCCGACAGAAAACTGATTAGACTATTTACATTTTATATTCGGTATTAAGTATACGATTTTTGTTTTTCCTGTATTGAATATTTTTTAACCATTAAACCTTTGTACTATGCCTGGCGAAAAAAATCAAACTGCACTTAATGATCAGTTAATTAAGGTCACCGCTGAGGCAAACGGAATTTTTACCAAATTGGCTCAGGAGGTGGAAAAGCGGATGAAGGATCCGGCACCTCAACATGATGTATTGGATATCTGTAAAAAAGCAGGCCTTAACATTGACGAAGCTGTATTGAAAGAGCTTCAAATTGATCGCTTTATTTTCTGTCACCCGTGGCTTCCATGGCACGTTTGCTTCCCTTGGCGTCCAATCTGGTGTTGGTGGTGGCATCGTTTTTATCCGTGGTACCGTTGTTGTCCATGGTGGTGGCATCGCTGTCATTGGCATCCGCACATTCATTAAAGCAGTTAGCCAAATTTTGTGTCAAGCCTTTATCGGGGCTTGACACCTTTCTTCAACTTTGTTGCGGGTACAAAAAAATTGATGAAAATCGGTTAATGTATCCTTGCAAAAAATAAAAACTTTTAAAACTTCTAAGCGTAATAACCGGTATGCCGAAAACGGTAAACAGAGTAGGCAATCATTATAAAATTCCTGATCATGGCAGCTAATCAATTTGTAGTAGACCTCGGTAATGTAACCTTATCCGCCGACCAACGAAAAAAAATGAATGCAGCAATACAAAGCGCAGTAGCCGGTGAATTGGCAAATATTAACCTGAAGAAAAGAATAGTATTGATCCCGATTGATAAATGGCCCAAAGGACCGATACTGGATGGAATTGTTATTCGTGATTTAGACAAACGCTTTAATGATATTCTTAATTTTTAATAGCCGGTATGCCCGAAACAAAAGCTTTATGGTGCCCGTCTCACAGATGTAAATCGGGATCGCAGTTGCTTGGAGTAAGACAGGAAGACGGAACCATCGCTATCTTACCAACTCCGTTGCCTGTTGACGAATCTTTTGTAGAAAAAACCAAGAACCACCCGATGGCACCGGAGCAACGCTTTCGTTTTACAAACAAATGTGTTGAAGGGGCCTGCGGTCAGTGGACCGGCAACAGTTGCGGAGTAGTAGAAAGGATAGTTCAACATCTTGAACTGCTTCCTGCAATTGAAGAGTTACCTGTTTGCGGGATTCGTGATAAATGCAGGTGGTATTCCCAGCAGAAATCAGCTGCATGTAAAGTTTGCCCGTTTATATTAACGGAAATTACCGAAGCTCAAGTACTGGAAGCACAGATGCAGGAGTTTGATTAAAATGTAACTCTTTGTCGTATTGACTTTGTTATTATGTTTTTGCTTCGGCAATATTATTTCCTTCCCTCATAAAACTTCTCTTGGTGTTGCAGGCTTAAAGTGAAAATGAAAGCACCTTACTTTCTTTGTATAAACACCTGCTACCGTGAAAAGACGGGTAAAAGATGAGTTCTTTAACCTGTAGTTTTTGTACCTCACGAAAGTACTTTTATTTAAATGTTGTTGCCGAATGCATAATTGGAAAAGTGGATTGGTACAACAACAGTCTTTATTGCTAACTATAGTCTTTTGAAAATCAACTTCCTTTTTTGAAGTATTATTTTCAGTGCCGTCTATTTATTTGTTAGCGGTCATGCGACTTATCATCATCAAATTGACAACAATGAAAAAGATTTATTTATTTATTGCAGTTCTAATGTTGGTTCAAGCCTGCAAAAAAAATGGTTCAGATAATGTATCACTCGAAGACCAACTGACGGATGTTCAAATTAAAAATATCGAGGCAGAAGGTATTGATACCACTTCGACGTATCAAAATGCAATATTCGCTGACGGTACTAAAATGAGTATGTGGGAAAAGACATATGATTCTGGGTATGTGTACATTTTCAATTTGAGAGGTACTCCCGCAGAAGATAAGGAACGGTTGTTTATCAACTCAATGACTCATGCGGGTTTTATTTTGACTTATAGAATTGGGTATCCAAATTTTCCTGGTCAATATGGACTTGCATACGTAAATGGATCAAAGAATTTTTTAAATCCATCTACGTACTCTGGTGCTAGTTGTCAATATTCTTTATGGCCTAGATTGTTCGGGTATGATTTATCAAATGGCAAAGGCAAGCGGGGTTAATATCGCCGTAGGAGGAACTACAGACTATGTAAAAACATCTGTATGGAATAATGCATTTAAGAATTCTCCTGACTTTCAGGGTCTAGAAATGAGAGATACTGGAGCTTTAGATTTTTCTAAAATTCAAGCTGGCGATATTATTGTTTCATCTTGCAGGGCGTGGTCATGCGCGATCAAAAGCTAGTGGCAGCATCGTTGCTCGATGTGATGCAGCCGACTGCATGCAATATGCCGGGCAAGCTCGCTTAGGCCGAAGCCTACATAACTCTGCATCACCTGGCGAAAGGCTTCGTCATTCTCAACCTCGCGCATTAACGCATCACATCCTATGCGAAGAGCCGTTCCTGGAATTTGCACCACCACGTCCAGTATCGTATTTTGGATGCCCACAAGCGGGAGCAGGTTGGCAACGCCCTCAGTGCCAATGGCGCCGATCTAACCTCCGCCCGTCCTCCTGAGTTTTCACAATACAGACCAGCCCCCGGTTTATGAAATGGATGTGCTTGATCGGCTGGCCAGCACAGTCGAGCCGCTGCCCCCGAACCAGACTTACTGGCTCGGACATCCGAAGTATGCGGTCCAATGTCGCGGGCGGTAGCGCAAGCAGAAGGCGATTGTTGATACCTCTATGCTCGTGGGAGGGGCGGCGCATCGGAACGATAGAGGTTACTTGCATAGCAGCATACCTTTGACAGAAATTCAACCGCTCC
>CAVZXS010000031.1:0-7006 GCA_963779325.1 uncultured Bacteroidota bacterium
AATAGAATTACCGAACGATGAACGGAGCGTCGCAAGGGACTTTCAATAGTAGTTACTGCAGCCGGCTACATAATCCTACTCTCCCATCACAAATAATCTTCCCTTACCGGGCAAAACATATCTATAATACGGCAAGCGGTAATGGCCCGGCCCGAGTGCATAACCAACGAGGGTATTATAAATGTATCGCCGGCTTTCATGGTATGCGTGGCGCCGTTAATGGTTAATTCAAACTCGCCTTCGGTTACCGTCATTACCTGCTCGTTAAAATGATTATGCTCACGTATGGGTGCGCCGGCCTGTACCTCCCAAAAGGCTACGGTCATATTTTTAGAATGGATGAACCGGCCAAAATAGCCGGGTATTCTTTCTACGGGCGGTATGCTTTGTAAGTTTATTTTATTCATAGCCTCATCCCCCGCCCTTCTCCTGAGGAGAAGGGAGTTGGAAGACTCCGATTCCCGAACCTATCCAAAGAAAAGGAGGAGTAGAGTCTTCAGTTAAAAAATTCATTTTGGGGAAGAAATGATTTTAAGTTTTATAATTTCATGTCTCCGATAATTCTTTTTATTCTTTCGTCCAATGCTTTATTTACTTTATCATAATCACTTTTATTATTCAGCTTTGCATTTATACTAAAGTAAAATTTAATCTTGGGCTCCGTACCGCTGGGCCTGGCGCTTATCTTGGTACCATCGCCCAATACAAACTGCAGCACATTGCTCTTGGGTAAATCAATTTTCCATGTATTGCCGGTTAGTAAATTTTTACCGGTCTGCATTTCATAATCCAGCAGTTCGAATACATCGGCGCCGTCAATGGTCTTGGGCGGGTTGCTGCGGTAGCCTTCCATCATAGCGGCTATCTGTTGCTGGCCGTCCATTCCTTTTTTGGTGATGGATATTAAATGCTCTTTATAAAAATCATACTGCACATACAGCTCCTGCATTTTTTGATAGAGGCTCCTGCCCTTTTCTTTTTCGTATGCCGCCATCTCGCAAAGCAATGCTACGGCACTTACCGCGTCTTTATCGCGTATCTTATCGCCAATCATCAGGCCAAAACTTTCTTCGCCGCCAATGATATAATTTTCTTTTCCCTCTTTTTCTTTTATCATGGCCGCTATCCACTTAAAACCGGTAAGCACATTGTAACAGTCCACCCCATTGGCTTTGGCTATACCGTCAATCATATCGGTAGTGACAATGGTTTTTATCACCATATCATTGGGCTGCGCAATGCCTTTTGCTTTACGGGCTTCTATCATATAGTTAAAAGCCAGTACCGCGGTTTGGTTGCCGTTCATAAGCACCCAATTACCGTCATTGTCTTTTACACCGATGCCTACACGGTCGCTGTCAGGGTCGGTACCCAATAAAATATCTGCATCAATAGCTTTTGCTTTTTTCAAACCGATACTCATGGCTTCGCTTTCCTCGGGATTGGGATATACCACCGTAGGAAAATTGCCGTCGGGTGTTTTTTGTTCGTCTACAATATTTACGTTGGTAAAACCAAAACGTTTCAGTACTTCAGGCACCAGCGTAATACCCGTACCGTGTATAGAAGTGTAAACAATTTTCAAGTCCTTTTGCTTAGCGATGATGTCGGGGTAAATACTCAGACCTTTCAGCATATCCATATACGCATCATCTACTTCTTTACCAATCATAGTTATATTGGCTTCACCGCCGGTCCACTTTACATCATTCACCGATGCAATTTTATCTACTTCCTTTATTACATTCTTATCGTGCGGTGGAACCATTTGCGCTCCGTCATCCCAGTAAGCTTTGTACCCGTTGTATTCTTTCGGATTGTGCGAAGCGGTACATACTACACCGCCCTTGCATTTAAATTGTCGTATAGCGAAAGACAATTCAGGTGTGGGTCTTAAGTCTTCAAACAAATACACTTTAATACCGTTGGCTGCAAATACGTTGGCGGTTGTTTCGGCAAAAAAGCGGCTGTTGTTACGGCAATCATGCGCTACGGCTACACTTATTTCCTGCCCCGGAAAACAAATTTTTAAATAATTGGCATAACCCTGTGTAGCCATACCTACCGTATACTTGTTCATACGATTGGTTCCTACACCCATCAGTCCGCGCAGACCGCCGGTACCAAATTCTAAATTTCTGTAAAAAGCATCAGCCAGTTCGTTTTCATTTTCGGTTTGTAATTTTTTGATTTCTGCTTTTGTTGTTTCGTCGTAATTACCGGTAAGCCAGGTATTTACTTTTGCCCCGATTGTTGCGTCCATAGTTGTTGTTTAATAAGTCGTTGGTTATTTAAAGTTGAAAGTTATTGATTTTTTCTTTTCAATGTGAAGATGTTATAATATCGAAGATGATTATTAATTATTCAGCCCCTTCAGGGCTGCTATTAATTGCATTAGCGGTATTCGCCGGCTGCACCGGCGGTTATTGATATTACAGCCCTGCGGGCTTATCGTATACAAGATATTATGTACCTAATTACTTCGCACGAGGGGTTGGGGGCTTTTCCTTTTCGATGTGAAGATGTTGTAAGGGGAGTGATTATTATTTTGTAATGGCACGGCCGGTCTTATGTTCCGTAGGAACATTTGATGGGTAGAGATTCGACAATATAGGATTACAGCGTTCCGTAGGAACGCTTGGTGCTATTCCAATTCTTTAAAAATGTATTGCTCATCCCATTCAATTTCAAAAGCAGTCAAAAATTTTCGATATTCATCTAAAAATGTTTCTTTCCGGTGATGTATTTCTTGATTTTGAATATACCTTACTACGTCGTCGACTTGGCTTTTTGCATAAGAGAAAGCGCCATATCCTTCCTGCCACGCAAAAGGATGAGATCAGAATTTCTGTTCTTTAATCCATAAACTTGTTTCTGTCTTTACAAGTTGCATCAATGATGATACAGATTGATGCGGCCTCATTCCGATGAAAATATGAATATGATCGGGCATACTGTTTATTTGAAGCATTTTGTGTTTGTTCCGCTGAAAAATACCTGTCGTATATTGATGGAGTCTTTCTTTCCATTCATTGCTAATAAGAGCAGCCCTGTATTTGACTGCAAATACAAACTGAATGTGTATTTGTGTATAGGCATTTGCCATGAGTAATAGAAATTGCAGAAAGCAAGTTAATACAAAAGCACCAAGCGTTCCTACGGAACGCAGGCGCCACATGATTGCTTGATTCTACCCATCAAATGTTCCTACGGAACATAGAAGAGAGCTTGTAAGCAATACCGAAAAAAGATTTTAACTCCCTCTTCTATTTACTGTCGGGTCACTTCAATTTATCGCTTTTGCCCCTATTATCTAAAGGGACATTTTTACTTATTACACCCCTTTAGGCCTGACCGTGCCGAAGCGGACAAGGTTGGGATCATCCGAAGTTAATATTGTACCGTATTTTTGTTTTATGTTGTCATCAAAGGATCATAGTCCGGCGTCTGTTGTGTTGTCGAAGACCCCGAGTAAGATATTGTGTGCTGCCTCGGGGCACTCTTCAGGGTTCAGCAAAAAACTGAGCATAGTCTCGCTATGCTTATCATGTTATTCAGCTTTGTTTGCACAGTTATCAGTTGATTCATCATCAGTCAAAATAAATACAGAAGAAAAAGTAATTTCCGTAACAACAGACAGTTTGCAAAATAAAAATGAAGCTGCTGAAAAAGCAGGCCAATTGGATCCGCTACCTGCCTATTCGCTCACTGATAAACAAAAAAGAAACCGCACTTTAATTATCAGCAGCATTAACATAGCCGGGTATGGAGGCTCATTGGCCCTGCTGAGTACCGCATGGTATAAAGATTATCCAAAGAGTAAGTTTCATACTTTCAACGACAGTAAAGAGTGGCAACAGGTAGATAAAGTGGGTCATGCATGGGCCGCATATAATACAGGTAAAGCTTCTACAGCCATGTGGCAATGGACAGGCATGAGTAATAGAAAAGCAACATTGCTCGGTGGTATCAGCGGCGCCGCCTACTTAACGGTTATCGAAATTTTAGACGGCCGCTCTGCTGAATGGGGCTGGAGCTGGGCCGATATAGCCGCCAATCTTACCGGTTCGGGATTATTTATTTCGCAACAATTGGCCTGGCAGGAACAACGTATTCAATTCAAATTTTCTTTTCATAAAAAAAACTACGGCGAGCCGCAATTAAGTAAAAGAGCCGATAATTTGTACGGTAAAAGTTGGTACGAAAGAATGCTGAAAGATTATAACGGGCAGACCTACTGGCTCAGCGCCAATATAAAATCATTTTTTCCTGACAGTAAATTGCCTGCATGGTTGAATATAGCAGCAGGCTATGGCGCCGATGGTATGTTTGGCGGATTCAGCAATCAATGGACGGAAACTCCTTATTCATCGCTGCTGATAGACCGATCAGATATAAAAAGAGTAAGACAGTTTTATTTAGCGCCTGATATTGATTTTACAAAAATAAAAACTAATAAAAAATGGTTGCGTACCGCATTTCATTTTTTAAATGCTTTTAAAATGCCCGCGCCGGCATTGATGCTGGATAGTAAAGGAAAGTTCAAAGCCTACGCATTGTATTTTTAGAATGCTTCTCTTCAGTTTCCCTGAATAAAGTATCAATTGATAAATTGCACCGCCCCCTGCCCGTTCGGTTCAGACGGGCTTCAGGGCGGTGAAAGGAAGTTTTTATTGTATTGGCTTTAGCCCAAATTGCTTTGGCTAAAGCCAATACAATCTATCCTCATTTTATCCTTGCTCTAAAGGGCAAGGCAATTGAGGACTCTTAACTTTAATATCATCGCTAAAAAATGATGACATAAATTCTATCAATTTACCTAAACCTGAAAGGCTTTGGTACGGCCTACTCTATTCCATCCTGGCACCCAACACTTCATCGCCTGCCACTTCCACATAAATATGCTCCTGCATGGTAGTGGCTAATTTTAGTCCTACATAATCGGGTCTTACAGGGAAACTATTATGACTTCTTTCTACCAATACCAGCGTTTGAATTTTCTTTGGGTGATATTGAATAAACGGTTTCAGTGCATACAGCATGGTTTTCCCGCTGTTAGATACATCATCAATAACAATAATTACTTTACCGGTAAAATCCATTGTTTTACTCAGGCTTATTTCTTCGGGTTTCTTTTTATCAAGTGTAACGGTAATCGTTTCTATTTTCAATGATGAAATTTCTTTCAAAATCTTTTCAATATTGCGGGCCACCACGCTACCGCTTTCGTGTATACCCGCCAGTACAATTTCTTTTTCATCCAAATTGTTTTCTAAAATTTCATAGGCCATGCGACGCATTTTCTTGGCGGCTACTTCTTTGTTCAGTATGTATTTTTTTTCAGCAGTCATTTTGTGTTATTGATTTAAAGTTTGAAATTAACAACTATTGAACAATTAAAGAATTAAAGAATAGTGCAGACCGAAACCCACCCCTTTCAATATTTCTCTATACCAAATTTCCTAAGCCCCTCCGCCGGAGGGGACGGGCAGGTTGATATTTGTAATAAAAAGGATACTGTACAGCCTCAACCTTAAATTACTTAATTTAGCACCATAAGATTTTACTATGCAAATTGCTCAACAAATTTTATTCGTTCTTTTATCGGGTATCGCCATTTGGCTTTTTTCAAAAAAAGCAATGGAAATACGCCGCAATATTTTTTTGGGTAAACCCGAAGACTTCAGCGATAATAAACCGCAAAGATGGAAAAACCTGATGCTACTGGCGTTGGGACAAAAGAAGATGTTTAAAAATCCGTTAGTAGCCGTCATGCACTTTATTATTTATGCAGGCTTTATCATTATCAATATTGAAGTGCTGGAAATTGTATTGGACGGCATACTGGGCAAGCACCGTATGTTCGCCACACCGCTCGGCGGTTTGTATACTTTTCTTATTAATTTTTTTGAAATATTGGCCGTGTTGGTAATTGCCGTCTGTGTTATTTTTTTAATAAGAAGAAATACCATCAAACTAAAACGCTTTATAAGCAACGACCTTAATGGGTGGCCCCGCAGCGATGCCAATTATATTTTGATTACCGAAATTGTTTTAATGTCATTGTTTCTTTTGCTGAATGCAAGCGACAGGGCTTTACAACTGCAAGGTCACGAACATTATCTTGATACCGGTAGTTTTATATTTTCCGGTGTGTTGGCGCCGGCGTTACAGGGATTGAATGCTAGAAACATTGATTGCTTTAGAGCGCAGCAGTTGGTGGTTGCACATCATCGGCATTTTTGCATTCCTGAATTATTTACCTTACAGCAAACACCTGCATATTGTATTGGCTTTTCCCAATGCGTATTATGCAAGATTGCAACCGCAGGGTAAGATGCACAACATGCCTGCTGTACAAAATGAAGTGTTGTATGCCATGCAACCCGAAACAGCACCGGCCAATGCCGAGCCGCCCGGTAAGTTTGGCGCTAAGGATGTATTTGATTTGAGTTGGAAGAGCTTAATGGATGCTTACAGTTGCACCGAATGCGGAAGATGCAGTGCGGCTTGTCCCGCCAACCTAACAGGGAAATTATTAAGTCCGCGAAAAATAATGATGGATACGCGGGACCGATTGGAAGAAGCAGGAAAAAATATAAATGCGAACGGCGAATTTAAAGACGACGGCAAAACATTGCTCACTAATTATATATCGGTAGAAGAATTGCGTGCCTGCACCACCTGCAATGCTTGCGTGGAAGAATGCCCTGTTTCCATTTCACCGGTGGAGATTATTTTAGAACTGCGCCGCAGCTTGGTGATGGAAGACAGTAATGCTCCGCAGGAATGGAATGCTATGTTCAGCAATGTAGAAAATAATTTTGCTCCGTGGAAGTTTGCGCCGGATGAGAGAGATAAGTGGACGGAGGAAATTAATGGATAATGAATTAATTGAAAATGGAAAATATACTGACCGGTATAATCATTTGCATCAGTTTTTGCTAAGTAAAATGATTTTTTCTTCAATCAGCAAATCACTCTTGCAATCGCAAAGATCATCTCC
>CAVZXS010000032.1:0-139720 GCA_963779325.1 uncultured Bacteroidota bacterium
CGAAAAACCTCATAAAAAAATGGTGTTTTTCCCGGCGGGGTTTGATGAAAACAACCAATCTTTGCGGTGTAAAGCTCTTTAAGACCTGAGGTTTTGCTCATAAAAACCGGTTGTAAACACCGGGCGGCAGTAAGAAAAAAACGTTTTTTAAATGGACTTTTTCCCAAGGGGGCGGTGCAGATGGCAGGTAGTTTTGTTCTGTTGACAGAAATAATATCCGGACAGTTCACAGCCAAGATGCAAATACGGTTATAGAAAATAGGAATCAATTTCTTACACCCGAAAGGAACTGCTACATCAGGATGCGTTGTTTGTGTCAATGTTGGGCCATCCTGAAACCAACATAAAAGAAGTAGGGACCATTCCAAAACAAATTTTTATGATTCGAAGAAATCTCTTAGCCTTATCGGCTTCGGTAGTTGCAGCAGTGCTGCTCATTACCGGCTGTAAAAAAGATGCGAACGAAGTGAGCGAAAACTCTGATGCATTTTCCGTTGCACTGGCAAAACAGTGGTATGCAACTAATGTTAACAACAAACAGAATAGTTTAAACAATCAATCCCGAAAAAAAATCGGGAATTTTTCTCCCTTTATGGGATAAGGCTTTTAACAGTAATGATGATAAATATGAAGTAGTAGAAACTCCTTTGAAGTTTTGATCATAACCCGGGGTTCTCTTCATCACCGGACCCGGCAAAAAGTAAAGTAAACGGTATAACAAGAATGTTGATATTAAAAAACAAAAAAAGTGGTGATATACAGTCTGCATTGATGCATGTATTTTCCAATTCGGGTACGGAGGAAAAAAACATGACTTATTCAAAAGGAAAAGAAAATTTTACCGGTACTGTATTTTTTACTGACTTGGACGGGAATTTTGTAAACGGCTGGCAGTATGAGAAAGGGAAGATTATACGTAAAGGTGATAAGGAGGTGAGTGCAAATAATGCCTCAGCGAAATTGCCGCTCCCCGGTGAGGGAGAGTGCCAAATTTTAGAAATATCCTGGTATCAAAGAGACTGTCAAGAAGTAACATACAATAGCGGTGTTTATACTTGCGGTCCCTGGCAATATCTTTCCTCTACTTATGTTACTTATTGCTTTCCAACCGGTGGTGGTAGCGATGGAGGGGGAAGTTATGGTGGTGGGGAGAGTTTAAAGTGCGATAAATTTACAACAGATTTAAATACTTATGCATCGTCTGGTATAGAGATGTCAGAAAAACGCCCCATTACAACAAACACTGAAACTTCTGTAATGAGGGATAAAAATTATCCTTGGGCTGTTTATATGTTTCCGGGATCGAGCCTTCCGTTTGTTGGGACACTTCCGCCAATAATATTTATCAGTCACGAAACGGGGATAACTGTAAAAAATAACTCTAACGAGTGGGTTTGGGAATCTCTTACTCATAAAACATTTTCAAAGGAAGGGATAAGTGTTGTAATTATACCTTCTATTTCATTAAATAACGCCAATGCTAATATAAGCGGTACAATCGCAACAATGGATTTATCATTTAATATCGGAGTTTCAGTTATCTGTAAAGGAGTTGCTACTGAAATAGAATCGAATCACAAAAGATCAAATAGATGGTATGCGAGTGAATAAATATACATCGGTGATACCTGTAATAATTTGCTCAATTTTGGGTATCACAGCACTTAAATGTTACAATTGTAAAACTTTGCTGCCTAACCGGGAGAATGAAATTATAAAATCTATCAAGTTTAGATCCAGTTTGCCTGTCCTCGTATCTGAAAGTCAGCTTTATAATTTTTCTGACAGTTTTTCAATCTATTACTACGAGGATAAAATTCTGTATGCGTGCCCTTTAACTTATACGGAAGCGAAAACTTTTACTGATAACAATGACAGTTTAATTAGGGAGGAAATAATAAAAACGGAAATACGATGGCAATATTTTGTATATACTAAAGGGAATCTATCGGGTTTACGATACGACTCGCTTACTGTTAAGAGCGGAATAACATTCCCGGTTGATTCATTTCTTGCAAAGACGATTTTTTTTAAAGAGAAAATGTTTTTCGATAAAAGTGATGATAGTTTAGTGCAAAAAGTTACTGAACAAGACAATACCGTAATCGAGAAATATATATCTAAAACAAAGCCTGATGAAACATATTGTGATACTACCTTTTTGTATTTTAATAACGGGTTTGAAGGAATTGATTTTCACTTATCAAAATACTTAGATAGTGTCAAAAATCTTAAGCTATTTAAGGTCCGGCTTTTTTATAATCCGAAGAATTTGAAAAGTAATAACCCCGTTGAACGGCAAAGTAAAGAACTGTTATTTGAAATAAAGGAAAACCCTGTTTTTAATCATAAGGAAATCGCTGATTATTTTGAAAGGTATAAAAGGGATTTTACAAGAATTGAGCGCAAACAATTGTAGAGCTTATTGCTCCCTGAATTGTATTCTTAAAATGCCGGCTGATACTTCATCAGCCGGTATTTCTTTTTACCAAGATTTTACAACCCGAAAAACCTCATCTTTTTATGAGGTTTTCACCGGCGGGGTTTCATATAAATAATTAATATTTGCTGTGCAGGTCTATTGCCTGTCTCTGATTATTTTATAATACACTTTATCAATCTTTTTTACAATTGCTGCAACTATTAATCATACTACTATTGCTCGTGGCAGCCGTGCTTACTTTTTTACGGCTAAGAAAACTTGTGGTCAACATGGTTCGGTCATTGTTTATTGGCTATAATAATGAGGCGGAGAAAGAGCTTGGATATTATTTTCTGGTATTGGCTGTATTCGTTTTGGTTTTGGCGGAGAAGGTTATTGCTATCGCTTTTAAGTAATACCGAATCGCCTTGGTAGATAGTCCCCGTCCGAACCGGCACGGACGGGCAATAAAAATTCACGTAGGCTCTCGGTATTATACCAATCATTTTGGACTACATAATAAATCATTTTGGTATAAGTACCTGTTGTGTGCTATATTAAATTGGAATTAATTTTACGATAAGTTAAACGCAGAGAAAATGAGATTGCAGAGTTAACGCTGAGTATTTCTGCGGAACCTCCTTTACTCTTTTTCTAGCGATAAAAACTAATAATGATACTGTTTCATTGCAATAAGAAAATACTCAGAAAAATTTATGAGGAAGAGTCGGAATTCAATTACCCGAATTATCAGGTTCAGATTTCACAGAGTTAGGGACCGGTGTTTTACAGTTAGCAACTATAATAAAATAAAAAAAAAGAAGTTGATTGACATTGGACTCTCATGGCATTCGTTAGGATAATTGGAAATTTTGTTCTTGGACGGTTTTTTCAGACATTGGATAATAATGAGGGTTTCAATCCTCGTCAATCAACTTGCAACAAAAGTATATCCACAACGGTATGTGTACAAGAGCGGCAGTACTCGTTTTTACACCTATGGTATTTCACCTCCGCCACGTATGTTCTACGATAAATGTACCGGGGCTTTTCCGATTTTTATAGTTTCTGCCCGGCTTTTGCAGGTTTTTGTTTACAACTTTAGTGGCTTTGTGAATATCGTTTTGTAATCCTTTATTGATTATTACGGAGGGGATTATATCCGGAAGCGGCCTTAAAAGCAATGAATTGTGAACCACGGAGACAGAGAGGCACGGTGTATCAAAGAGAATATCCGTGTTGCTTTGTGTCTTTGTGCCTCCGTGGTTTTTTTTATTCGTCCTTCATCTGTTGAACCGGGGAGGGCAAAACAAAAGAATATAATATTAGCAGCTGTTATTAATAAGTACCTTTCGAAAAGATTTTATTGATTAAATTTTTAAATGCGGAAAAAAATCAAGTACTTTTACGCAACTCAAAATTTAGGCTACCACAACTAAACCAATTCTAAACTAACAAGCTAATGAGTACCCAAGAGATTAAAGTAGCGATTGCCGATGACCACAAGATTTTTAGAGATGGCATTCGCATGGCATTGAAAGACAAAGAATACCTGAAAATTTTGTGGGAGGCCGAGGACGGTAAGGACCTGATGCATAAGATGCAGATAAAACTGCCCGATGTTATTTTGATGGACATCCGGATGCCGGAAATAGACGGTATAAATGCAATAGGACTTTTGCGCAAAGAATACGAGGCGGTAAAAATTATTGTACTGACCATGTACGACGACCAGGAGATGATTACCAAAATGATGGAGATGGGCGCCAATGCCTACTTGACCAAAACGACAGACCCCGAAGAAATTTACCAAGCCATTCTTACCTGTATGAATGACGATTTTTATTTTAATGACCTGGTAAATAAAGCCGTATTACTTAAACTGCAACACAAAAAACAAGTGAGACAGTTTTACCCCAACCCGGTAAAATTTAATGAAAAAGAGATACGCATATTAAAATTGATATCGGAAGATAAAACCACGGAAGAAATTTCGAAAGAGGTTTTTCTGAGTCCGCGTACAATAGAAACCATACGGCAGAACATGAAACAAAAAGTAGCTGCAAAAACAATCGCCGGTTTGGTAATGTATGCTATGCGGAATAAGTTGCTGGAATGAAATGCTGAATGCTGAGGGCTTAATGCAATAGGCAAATGGAAAAAATCCAAATAACAAGATCCAAAAAGCAAGTAAAAAGTCAAAATGTAAAAATCAAAATGAAAAACCCAAGTCTTTTAACCTGTATCACTTAACCCGAAACCGGGAACCTGCAACAGGTAACCAATAACCCTCAACTCTTCACTATGGAAAACGTAAACAGCCGATTTTTTGACGGAGCGTATAAAGAAATTTGGAGAGCTTTTATCCCCAATGGATTGACCCTTGCTGAAAATGAATATATACCCAAGGAATGTAACCTGCAGGAAGGAAGTACCGTGCTGGATATAATGTGCGGCTATGGCCGAAATACTTTGGGTCTTGCACGCAAAGGTATGGCCGTGACAGCCGTAGACAATTGTACCGATTATATTAACGAAATAAAATTAACCGCAGCCGCGGAAAACCTGCCTGTAGAATGTTTGGAAACTGATGTGCTGAGTTTTAAAACCAACAAAAAATTTGACGCGGCTATTTGCCTGGGCAATAGCTTTTCTTTTTTTAATAAAGAAGATACCATGGCCCTGCTTACCGGTACGGCGGATAAATTAAAACCCGGCGCAAAGTTTATTATACAAACCATGATGCTTACCGAAATGGCTATAAGAGAATTTAAAGAAACGACAGAAGGCACCATTGGCGAATACAAGTGTAATACAAAAAGTATTTTTTTGTTCGACCCTACGCGTGTCGAAGTTGTGTATACTATGATTGCGGAGGACGGAACGGAAGAAATAAAAGAGTCTATTGATTATTTATACAGCTACTCCGAAATGACCGCCATGATACAGGACGCCGGATTCACCATACGTAATATATATAGTATACCGGGCCGTAAGCCATTTACCTTTGGCGAACCCAGGGCTTATTTTGTAGCACAGAAAAATGCATGATCAATTTTCGGTTTACGGAGAAATATAATATTATGCAGGAAAGAGTAAGGAGTTTTAACACGCTGTGGAAATGAAAGAATGTCTTTTTCTCTCATTTCCACAGAACAAGGTTTAAATGGCAGCAGGTTTTGTTCTAATAATTTTCTTGCAGGATAAAGGACTTTAAAACGGGACTTACTAATCAGAAAAAAGGAAAGTTGATTGAGAGAATTGCGGTTTTTAAAAGGATTATGGATTCGAAAAAATTACGGACGGTTTAGGACATCTGACGCTATAAAGTAAGCAAACTCCCTTTGTCAATCAACTTTCGCCGACAAATATATAGCCGCACCCGGCTGTTTACAATAGAGATACTGCGCTATTTTTGCAGGACGGCAATTACTGTCGCTATCGTAAAATACCCGGTGCGATTAGCGTAAAATATTTTGCGATTATCGTACATCTACGTTTTTAAAGCGTAAATAAGGTACTTACCACAAATTATAAATAGAGTACTTTTACTATGTGAAATTCAAGGGGAATTTTACAATTTGCATCCTGATATTACGTTATAGGAAATGTATAAAATCCAATTAATGATTCGTAACCCCCATGAAAATTGTATTTGCATGGGATCTTTAAAAACCCAATATTCTAATTATGAAAAATCTTGACAACAATTATGTTATCAAAGTAGCTATTTGTGACGACCACGCTCTCTTCCGGTCAGGTGTAAAAACCACTCTATCAATGCGTAAGGATGTTCAAATGATTGCTGAAGCCGAAAACGGTATGCAGTTATTGAATCTTTTAAAGCATATTCAGCCCGATGTAGTTTTATTAGACATCACCATGCCTATTATGGATGGTTTGAGTACATTGCCCGAGATTAAAAAGCTATACCCGCAGGTAAAAGTAATTATGCTTTCTATGCACAACGATCATTCCATGATTTCTAAAATGATGGAAATAGGCGCTAATTCGTATCTCACAAAAGATTCTGATGCCGAAGCTATTTACCAGGCTATTAAAACCTGTTACGACCAGGAATTTTTCTTCAACGAACTTACCAACAAAGCTTTATTGAACGGCTTGCGCACCAAGCGTGTAAGCGATTCATCTATGCAAATGGATGTGGAGTTGAACGAAAAAGAAAAAAATATCCTGAAGCTGATGTGCGATGAAAAAAGCACGAAGGAAATTGCTGATATCGTAGACCTGAGCCCCAGGACAGTAGAAGCTATCCGCGACAAACTGAAATCAAAAACCGGCACCAAATCAATGGCGGGCCTGGTTATGTATGCAGTAAAAGCAGGCATAGTAGAACAAGCTTAATTTTTAGTCATCATCACATACTGCCATCTTGGTTTTTACCGGGATGGCTTTTTTATGCGTAGTAGCCTTGCTTATTTTTAGTAGGTACTGTTAACCCACCCCTTTTGTGAATTTATTTATGAGTAAACACTACCGCCCCTCCGAAAGAGGGGATATGCAGATTCCAAATTGCGAAATAGGAGGACATTCAATTCACATTTCAAAGCCGGCACATCCTATATTTGAGCTCTCAAAAAAAATTATTGGGAGCAAATTACACAATGAGTTACCTGGTTCACAACGGAAAGTATTTTTCTTGCGAAGAAAAAATAATACAAGCGGATAGCCAAAGTTATCGCTATGGCGATGGCTTGTTTGAAACAATGAAAATAATTAAGAGAGAAATTCTTCTACAGGAATATCATTTTAACCGGTTATTCAAAGGTTTACAGATTTTAAAATACAATATACCCAAATTGTTTACGCCGGTTTCTTTGGCCGAACAAATTAAAATGCTTGCGCAAAAGAATGATTGCGAAAAATCGGCGAGGGTTCGACTGTCTGTAAGCCGCGGCCGCGGCGGCTTGTACGATGGTGATAATAAATTGGACTACATCATTGAATGTATGCCACTTACTACGCAGGTAAACGGGTTGAATGAAAATGGATTAATAATAGGCCTGTTTGAAGATGCCCGGAAAAGCTGCGATTTGTTTTCAAATCTCAAATCTGCCAACTACCTGCCTTATGTAATGGCGGCGCAATATGCTAAAGAAAATAAATGGAATGATTGTTTGGTGTTGAATCAATACAACCGGATTTGTGATGCCACCATTGCCAATATATTTTGGATAAAAGATGGAACTATTTTTACACCGCCTTTAAGCGAAGGATGTGTAGAAGGTATAATGCGCAGGCATTTACTGCTGACAACCGCAGGAACGGAGAATGCGGTTCTTGAAAACATTTGCCCGGTTGCTGATCTTGAAAATGCCGATGAAATTTTTTTAACCAACGCTATGTACCGCATACGATGGGTGAAGCAATTTAGAAATAAGGAACTGACTAATTCAATAACAAAAGAGTTATACAAAAGAATAATTAATCCATTGTTTAAGTAAACCATATTCTCTAATTTCTGTTTACAGTTTGTATACTAATTGCTATATACTAAATACTCTGAATGACAGCTGTAAATATTATTTGGTTTCGCCGCGATCTTCGCCTGCACGATAATGCCGCTCTTTTTCATGCACTGAATGATAAGAGTCCCGTGCTGCCCGTTTTTATTTTCGACAGAAATATTTTGGATGACTTGGCAGACAGGACCGACCGCAGGGTTGAGTTTATTCATGAAGCGCTGCAGCAAATGCAAAAGCAACTAACTAAGACGGGCAGCACATTGGATGTACGTTACGGATTTCCGGAAGAGATATTTCTGCAATTGGCAAAAGAATATACCATTGAGAAAGTATTTACCAATCATGACTATGAACCCTATGCTACCCAACGGGATGAGGCGATACGAAAACTGCTGAACGATAAAGGCATTTCGTTGCATACCTTTAAGGACCAGGTAGTTTTTGAGAAAGATGAAGTAACAAAAGATGACGGCAAGCCTTATACCGTATTTACGCCTTATTCAAAAAAATGGAAACTGCGACTTACTGAATACCCGGTAAAAAGTTTTAAAACTGAAAAGTATTTCAACAATTTTTATAAGCAATCGCCAAAAGAAATTCCTTCATTGCCCGCAATGAATTTTAAGCCGGCAGGTCAATCTTTTCCGGCAAGTGTTTGGAAAACGGATATTATAAAAAAATACAAAGAGCAAAGAGATTTCCCGGCCATTGAAGGCACTTCGCGGCTGAGCGTACACCTTCGATTTGGTACCATCAGCATACGTGAGTTGGCAACAGATGCCGCTAAACTGAATGAATCTTTTTTAAACGAATTAATATGGCGGGATTTTTATCATATGATACTTTGGCATTTTCCGCATATTGTAAGTAAGGCATTCAAGCCCGACTATGATAAAATACAATGGCGCAATAATGAAACGGAGTTTGAAACATGGTGCAGCGGGCAAACCGGATACCCCATTGTGGATGCCGGCATGCGTGAGCTGAACACAACGGGTTTTATGCACAATCGTGTCCGTATGATTGTCGCTTCTTTTCTTACCAAACATTTACTGATAGATTGGCGCAGGGGAGAAGCCTATTTCGCTAAAAAATTATTGGACTTTGATTTAGCGGCTAATAACGGCGGCTGGCAATGGGCGGCCGGCAGCGGTTGCGATGCAGCGCCTTACTTCCGTGTTTTCAATCCGTATTTGCAAACGCAAAAGTTTGATCCGCAATTAAAATACATTCGCAAATGGGTACCCGAGTTGGAAGAGTTTAGTTATCCCAAACCCATCGTGGCACATGAAGAAGCAAGAAAAAGATGTTTGGAGGTGTATGCAAAAGCATTGAAGAAATAAGTCACTATAGCCTTATGCTTTATTTTTGAAGAAACAATCTTTTATTCAGTAGGAAGTAATTTTGTTATTTGTATTTGCAATTCTTGACAAATAAGAAAAACTGTATAAAGTGTTGGTGTTATGCTTCCGTTTTCGAGCCTATGTATGTATTGGCGATCTTTTAAAAGAATTCTTGCCAATTCACTTTGGCTTATGGATAAATGTTCCCGTTCTTTTTTCAAAAGAGCCCCGAATTTTATGTTAAACTCCTGTTTATCCATTCCACTGCAATATGGAAATACTGTCGGAAAGAAATATCATAATATAATACAACAAACGATTTTTTTACATAGATTAGCTTATCAATTGGCCAATTGCTGCGGGTATAGCCGAAAACCGGGTTTTCAAACAGAGTAGGCACTAAAAAAATAATGTATGAAAAAGCTAACTTTATTTGCAATTTTTATTGCTTTATTTTTCTCCTGTCAAAAAGAGGCTTCACAGAAACCTGAAACACTTGACTTAACTAAAACATATCAACAAGAAGACTTTAAAGCGTATCTTTCGAGGACAAGCGAATTACTTCAAGAACCTGATTTAAAAAGACTTTTTGAAGGGTATGATTTAAAACAATTAACTGAGGCGGATAAAAGGGTAAATAGCGGATAAAATGTCTTCAAAACAAGTATTTAAAAGGTGAGTTTGAAGGCTATGTGAAACTGACAAAACAACTCAATGGGAAATATGAAATTTCTAAATTCAGCAAAGAACAATGGAAAATGGTAGCTAAATTTGGTGTTGATAATGGTATAGTATTCCTTCCGGGATTAAAGGATTTTGTAAAGGGAATAGAGAGAAAATCGTCAGAAAAAGTAGCCAATCAAAAACAAACAAAGGTACTTTGTTGCCCGTGTTCAGATTCAGTAGAACAAGCAAATGCTGATATAGGTGCAGCTGTGGCAGGTTTGTCTGTTTATTGCTTGTCGTTGAGTGGATTTCCTCCTGCTGCCGGCTTTTGTTGGGCTGGTGTTGCGGCTCTTTATTTTGCAGAGAATGATCGAATCAATTCAACTGAATTTTGGTTTGCCTGTATGCAATCGCACTATGGAATATGTGTATATTAATTTGCAATTATGAATAACAACAGGGCCATTTTAATACGGAAGCTAAATGCATTAATTGGATATACAATTGGCGTGATTATTCTGTTTAATTTTTTTAATCGGTTTAGGGAACATAATTATCGGATAATATTACTGATTGTGGTGATAGGCAGTATTGTTCATGTCTCCGAGTTACTGGGGGTTTCACTTTCTTCCAGATATAAAAATAAGGATGTCCGAATGATTTGGGTTCAGTTGATATTTACGATCGCCCTGTTGTTTCTTTTGTTTACAGTTTTTTAAAGCTAATTTGAATTAAAGCAAGTTAAAATTTTCAGGATGCATAAGTTATTTATCTTTTACACATTAATGTTGATGTGTAATATTGACCTGAAGTCCCAATCGTATATCCCTTTTGATTTGACTCAAAAGGAGCAGCAAGTAGATTTTTTGCATTATATAAAAAATCTTTCTTCACTCCTGCAAGACACAAGCATGAGTAATATAGCAAAGGCAATTAGACGAGAAAAGAAAAGTGATACTGCGAAATCAATTTCCACGGAAGAGGTGTACAAGCATTTATTAAGTGATTCTGCCTATCTTAAAAGAGTCATGACATTTTATGTCTTTGCCGGCACTCTTGAAAAGAAATATGGGATTTCAAAATTCACTAATTATCAGTGGGATGAGATTTCTCAATTCGCTGTGCAGAATGGAGTTACATTTATAAAAAACTTTGATAAATTTATAAAGCAGGGAGTTGGGCCAAAACAAAATCTTTATTCATTTCCGAAACTTCCAAGGCAAGTAACAAAACAAACTACTCAATAAGGTCGTATAAATATTTAAGTAAAAACAGCCCGCAAACGCTGCACTGAAGTTTAGAAGCTTATATGGCTGTGTTGATGAATAAAGAATAAGAAGAACCTGAACGGGGATTCATCGAAAGAAATACCTGATGCAGGGTTTCGATGGCTTTTCTACCCTCATCACCCAAGTCAAGCGAAAAATTATTTACATAGAGATCGATGTGTTGACGCATTACATCTTCATTCATTTCCTGCGAATGCAGCTTTACATAATCAGTTATCAAAGGATAATTACTGAAAGCATAGTCAAGACTTTTGCGAATTAACTTTTCAATTTTTAAACTGAGTGGCTTTTCGATTGACCGCTTAATGGCTATACCGCCTAACGGAACCGGCAGTTTCATGGTCTGTTCCCAATGCTCGCCCAAGTCGGTTACTTTATACAATCCTTTCTGCCGGTAAGTAAAACGGTTTTCATGAATAATTACGCCAAGCGCCTCTTCGAGATCCGTAACATTCGCAGCTTTATTTAAAATAAAATCTTCTATCTGATCAAAACGCATAAAAACTTTTTTATCAGCTTCAGGATAAGCAAAACTAAAAAGTAAATTAGCAGTTGTATTCAAACCGGGAAGAGCTATAGTTCTTTCATTTATTTCCGACTTCTGACTTCCGACCTCTGACTTCCCGCCACCTACTTCCGACTTCGAGATTAACAACGGCCCTACACCCTTGCCCAATGCGCCGCCTGCATTTAGTAAAATGTAATTATCTATTGATTTAAAAAAAGCGGGGAAGCTGAGTTTGGTTATATCTAATTTCCCCTGCCGGGCATTTTGATTGAGCGTTTCTACATCTTCCAATACTGTATCAAATTCAATACCCTCTGTATCAATTTTATTATTGACTAATGCGTCAAAAATAAAAGTGTCGTTGGGGCAGGGTGAAAAACCAAGCGAGAGTTTCAAAATCTTTTTATTTGTTGTTAACGATTTGTATCAGCGCTTTATTCAAATTCACAATTGATTCTTTCATGTTCCAATTCTTTTTATTTCGTTCGCCAATATAATTGGATATGCTTCTTATTTGCAAAAAAGGAATTTTTTCCATCAAACAAACATAATGCAGGGCGGCGCCTTCCATACTTTCTATTACCGGGTTAAAAGTCTCTTCATAAAAAGTTATTTTCTTTTTTGACGTAGTTATTTCATTTACCGAAATTGCTTTTACCTGCTTTCAGTTTTGTTTTTTTTAAAAATGCTGTATTGTTATTTATCAGCCATCCTTTTTTAAAAGGGTATTGATTGTGCGGCACCATTTGTAAATTAAAAAGGCTTTTTAGTTGGTTCAGTTCCACCACACTTTGGTCGGCGATGGTGTCTTGCTTTACAGCCACTACTGAACCTAATTTCATTGCCGTATTAAAACAACCACCCACGCCGGCCTGTAAAATAAAATCAGGCTTTTTTATCGCTATTTGTTTGGCTAAATGATACGTAGTGGCAGTAAGCCCTATACCCGTAATCAGTACGTCGCCGTTAAATTCTTTTTTGGATGCGGTACGGCAATAAGCAAGAAAAGGCGCTATTTCAACGGCTGTAGCGGCAACCACCAGGTAGTTCATGCAGGTAAATTTGAACCGCAAATGTCGGTATTCTTTATAAATCCAATTCAATTACCTTTGCGACCAAGTAAATAATAATGGTATACCTTACAAGAATAGAACATTTTAACGCGGCCCATAAACTGTACAACCCGGCATGGAGCCATGAAAAAAACGAGGAAGTATTTGGCAAATGCGCCAATGAGAACTGGCACGGGCATAACTATGAATTGTATGTAACAATTAAAGGAATGCCGGATGCGGATACAGGGTTTTTATTTGATGCCAAAAAACTGAGCCTGCTTATTAAGGAGCATGTAACGGAAAAATTGGATCACCGTAACCTGAACATGGATGTTGATTTTTTAAAAGATAAAATGTGCAGTACCGAAAACCTGGTGATAGGCATTTGGAATGAATTGGCGCCGCGCCTGCCCGCTACGGTACAATTGCATTGCTTAAAACTGTACGAAACACCAAAAATATTTGTAGAATATTTTGGATAAGGCAGGTTAGAGAACGTAGAATTCTAAAGATTTATAAAAGCATTAAACCTTTAAACTTTTAAACTGTTAGACGAGATATTATATGACTAACAAAGTAGCAGTTATACGTTGCGAACATTTTAATGCGGCCCATCGCCTGCACAATCCTGCGTGGGATGATGCTACCAACCAAAAAGTATTTGGTAAATGTAACCTGCCTCATTTTCACGGACACAACTACGCTCTTGAGGTAAAAGTAACCGGTGTACCCGATCCGGGTACGGGATATGTAATGGATATGAAATTACTTTCCGATTTGATTCAAAGAGAAATACATGAACGATTTGATCATAAAAACCTGAACTTAGATACGGCGGAGTTTAAAAACCTGAATCCTACGGCGGAAAATATTGCGATCGTAATTTATAATTTATTAAGACCGCATATAGATACTGCAATGGATTTAAAAATACGATTGGGTGAAACACCCAGAAATATTGTAGAATATCCTGCATAAATGTTTAAATAATAAGGAACCTGAAACTATAAACAAGAAACCTGAAACAGATCATGGCTTACAAAAAAACGGAACATTACGACGAGCAAACAACCAAAGGATTAATTGATAATTACAAATCGGCTCTTTCTTTATTGGGCGAAGATGCGGAAAGAGAAGGTTTGCAGAAAACTCCTGAACGTGTGGCCAAAGCCATGCAATACCTTACACAAGGTTATCAAATGGATGCACATGCTATTTTAAACTCCGCCAAATTTCATGAAGAAGTAAGTGAAATGATTATTGTAAAAGACATAGAACTGTACAGTATGTGCGAACATCATATGCTGCCTTTTTTCGGTAAGGCCCATATTGCTTATATACCCAATGGATGGATTACAGGCTTGAGTAAATTAGCCAGGGTGGTAGATGTTTACTCACGCCGTATGCAGGTACAGGAAAGATTAACGCATCAAATATTGGAAGCCATAAAAGAAACCCTGAACCCGCTGGGTGTAGCCGTAGTAATAGAAGCGCAGCATTTGTGTATGATGATGCGGGGCGTACAAAAACAAAATTCGGTAACCACTACTTCGGCTTTTGACGGCGAATTTCAAAAAAACAGTACGCGGAGTGAGTTTTTAAAACTTATTTCTGCCCGATTGAGTTGATAATCTGCCCGATTTTATTTATTTTCCATAAAGATTTTTATAGTCAAAACCTTTACGGCATTTTTGTTTTTTTATTAATCTCTTAAGAATATATGAAGCATGCATTTATTTTCCCGGGGCAGGGTTCGCAATTCGCAGGCATGGGGAAAGATCATTATAACAACAGCGCTTTCGCAAAAAAATTATTTGAGCTGGCCAACGAGATATTGGGTTTTCGTATTTCCGATATTATGTTTGACGGCACGGATGAAGACCTGAAACAAACCAATGTAACACAGCCCGCTGTTTTTTTACATTCTATCATTGCTTATAAAAGTATTGAAAATGCAAAGCCGGATATGGTGGCCGGTCATTCATTGGGCGAGTTTTCGGCATTGGTAGCAAACGGTACTTTGAGTTTTGAAGATGCCTTGCAATTAGTTTCGGTTCGTGCACGTGCCATGCAAAAAGCGTGTGAAATTACTCCATCTACGATGGCGGCGGTATTAAACCTGGCCGATGATAAAGTAGAAGCGATATGTGATGAGATACAAAATGAAACCGGTGAAGTAGTAGTAGCCGCTAATTACAATTGCCCCGGGCAGTTGGTTATAAGCGGCTCTGTTAAAGGCATTGAAATTGCCTGCGAACGAATGAAAACCGCCGGTGCAAAACGTGCATTAGTATTACCGGTGGGCGGCGCTTTTCATTCGCCGCTGATGTTACCGGCGAAAGAAGAATTACAAGCTGCAATAGAAACTACCAATTTTCATACACCTACCTGCGCCGTATACCAAAACGTAGCGGCAAAAGCGGTAATGGATAAAGAAGAAGTAAAACAAAACCTCATAGATCAACTTACCGGCGCTGTACGCTGGACACAAAGTGTGCAGGCCATGATTGCCGACGGAGCATCTACATTTACTGAGGCCGGGCCCGGCAAAGTATTACAAGGATTGGTAATGAAGATTGATAAAACGATGCAGGTAAACGGGGTGAGTTGATCTTCCCGGTGAGTCACTCTCAAAAGTTTAAGGAGCAGTTGATCCACTCACCATCCAGGTGCGCATTATATTTTTTATAAAAATTAATGGCCGGTTCATTCCAGTCCAGTACCTGCCACATCATACCGCTGAATTTTTTTTCTTTAGCTTCTTCAATCAGCCGATCCATTAATAATTTACCGATGCCTTTTCCTCGTGCTTCTTCCGTTACAAGTAAATCTTCCAAATACATTCGCTGTCCTTTCCAGGTGGAGTAGCGGATATAGTAGAGTGCAAATCCAAGAACAACCTCACTGCTTTCGGATTCTAACCCTTCTTCTCCTTTGCAGCGGGAGCGGGAGGGTGAGGTTGCTACAAACGCCCACCAAACAGGCTTCTCGCCAAAACCGCTTTCTATAAAATGATCTAATGTAACCGTAACTTCCTCAGGTGCTTTTTCATACACGGCCAATTCATGAATCAGCTTCATTATGGCCGGGCAATCTTCTTTAACCGCTCTTCTGACTGTAATAGATTCGTTCATTATATTTTTTTTACTTACTACTTAACACTCACTACTCACCACTTACAACTTGATGTACTCCTTCACCCAATTATTAAAAAAATTATAACCCCTTGCACCGGCCACTACATCTTTGATATTTCCTTCCGGGTCTATTAAAATAGAAACCGGTCTGCTGCTCAGGCTGTCTATCATCGGGTGATTAAAATATTTTCCTACAATCAGTTTTAATTTTTTTTCATCCATATAATTTTTTAAAATGCCTTCTTCTTCGTCAGAAACGGCCAACACGGTTAGTTTGTCTTTGCCATATTTCGCCTGCAGTTCTTCCAGGTCGGGAAGCTCTCTGCGGCAGGGTCCGCACCAAGTGGCCCATACATTTATTATAACCGCTTTATTTTTATAGGCAGCTAAAGAATCGGTTTGATTGGTAGACATATTGATAAACGAAAGCCCGGTAAGCGGTTTATTCTTATTTTTTAAAACAATATCAAGTGGTTTTTGAAACCTGTCGTTAATCATAAAAAAAAGAAAAACACCGACACCCAGGTACCCAATATTACTCAGCAAATTCGTCCAGCCTTTTTTGTCGGCGGGTTTTATCGATTTTTGTTTGCGCCACTGCTGCACTATTGTCCAGCAGGTATGCAGCATAAAAAGAATTACAATAATTCTTAACCAAAAAACAATTGTTGTCGTCATAGTGTTTCCAAAGATTGTGAAAGGTCCGTAATTATATCCTGTAAATTTTCAATACCGATACTTATACGCAACAGGCCATCTGTAATACCAAATTTTTCTCTCTCGGTTTTGGGCACACCGTAATGCGTCATACTTGCAGGGTGGCATATCAAAGTATCGGTAGTACCCAACGAAACGGTGCGGGTACACATTTGCAAACTATTAATAAATTTTTTGCCGGCTTCCAATCCGCCTTTCAGTTCAATACTCATCATAGGTCCCGGGTGGCGCATTTGTTTGGCGCTTATATAATAGTCGGGGTGCGAAGCAAGTCCTGTATAGTGTACCTTGGCCAAAGCAGGATGACCTTCAAAAAAATTAGCAATCTCCATAGCATTGTGGCAATGACGCTCCATGCGCAGCTCCAGCGTTTTCATTCCGTTAATTAAAAGAAATGCGTCAAATGCATTGGCATTGCCGCCCAATAAACGATACCACTTCAATATGGATGTATTCATTTTCTCAATATCTCTTCCAATCAATACACCGCCGATTGCGGTTCCGTGTCCGTTTAAAAATTTGGTAGTGGAATGAAAAACATAATCGACACCATACTTAAAAGGTTGTTGTAAGTAAGGCGTTGCAAATGTATTATCTACAGATACGCTTACAGCGTAATGTTTCGCCAATTTTGTTATTTCATCAATATCCACACATTGTATGGTCGGGTTGGCCGGCGTTTCTATATGAATCCATTCTACAGAGCTGTCTTTCTTTAGTGTGTCTTCTAATAAATTTAAATTGTGCAGGTCAATAATAATCGGTTCTATTCCCAGGGGCGGCAGTACACGGTGCAGCAGTTCATGCGTACCGCCGTACAAAGAGTAATGCGATAAAACCTTATCGCCGCTTTTTAAATTGCCGAGAAACATAGTTGTCATGGCAGCTTGCCCGCTTGCATGCAGCAATGCTTTTAATTGCAGCGGATTGCCGCTGCTGTCAGTAAGGCCGAAAGATTCAAAGGCGCATATTTTTTCTTCGGCTTCGGTAAAATTGGGGTTACCCCATCTTGTATAAATATAACCGGGCTCTTTATTGTCGAACCGCAGCATACCTTGCTCCGCCGTATCAAACGTAAAAGTAGATGTAGCGTAAATAGGGGTGAGGTGGGCGTACATCGGATCTTCATTATGACCTGCATGACTTGCCAACGAACTGAAACCTGTCAGGGGAAATTTGTTATCCATAGTTGTTTTTTTGCCCGGTAAGCAGCCGGATGTGAAATCTCAGTTCAAAAGTATTGGATTTCATTTTGAATTATTTATTTCACAGGCTTTATATTGTGCAGGCAATCACTCTTTCTCAAAATAATACTCCTCTTGAGCATGAAAGAACTTTTACAACAATATGCAACATATAATGTTTGGGCCAATCAAAAACTCGCTGAAACGATTTTGGCATTACCCGAACAACATCATGTGCAGGAAGTAAAAAGCAGTTTTTTTTCTTTGCTTAAAACCGTTTTGCATATGTGGGATGCCGAAAGCATTTGGTGGCAACGAATGAAATTGCAGGAAAAGATTATTGTACCCGGTGAGCATTTTTCAGGATATATGGCTGAGGCGTTAAGCTCATTGCAAAAACAAAATAAACTGTGGGAGGAGTGGATAAATAACGCGACGCCTGCCGCATTGGAACATGTATTCGCTTATCAAAATTCTAAACGGGAGCAATTCAAACAACCGATTTATCAAATGATCTTTCATGTTTTTAACCACGGCACCTATCACCGCGGGCAATTGGTAACTATATTGCGACAGTTGGATGCAGAGAAAATTCCGCAAACGGATTTTATTGTTTGGTGCAGAAAAAACAAGTGAAACTAAAGCCTCTTCATACTCGGATCGTTCCTCATCCAAAAATTAAAAATTAAAGTGGCGGCAAGCGCGGCGCCGGATATTATTGTTAAATGTGCGGGGTTAAAAATAGTATCACCTTCTACCAAGAATCCAATTAAAAAGAAAAAGGACAGAAAGGAAAGAAAATTAAAGAATACTTTTTTAAAAGACTTTTTGAAGTTACGGTTTTTGGTTTTCATACTATTGACGCTTCATGTTTATCTAATCAGCAATGCTAAGATACACATGATTGCAATCAATATTTTTTTATTATAGAGAAATAGCGATTAGCAATATAAAAAAACCGCAATTAGCTATTGTATGCCCATTTTATAAGGGTAGCGCCCCACGTAAATCCACCGCCAAACGCGGCAAGTACTATCAAATCATCTTTCTTTAATTGTTTTTCCCACTCCCACAAGCAAAGCGGAATGGTAGCAGCCGTGGTATTTCCGTAGCGCTGAATGTTCAGCATTACTTTATCATGACTGAGTCCCATACGATTAGCAGTTGCGTCTATAATTCTTTTATTGGCCTGGTGCGGTACCAGCCATGCAATATTATCGCCGGTTAAATTATTTCTTTCTAATAATTCGGCACTTACATCGGCCATACCTTTTACGGCGTATTTAAAAACCGGCTGTCCGTCCTGAAATATAAAATGATCTTTATTAGTCACCGTCTCAATAGAAGCGGGGTTTAATGATCCGCCGGCTTTTTGGTATAAAAAATTTCTGCCGACACCGTCGCTTTTTAAAATACTGTCCTGCACACCGTATCCCTCTTCATTCGGTTCCAGTAATACAGCGCCTGCGGCGTCGCCAAAAAGTATACAGGTTGTTCTGTCGCTGTAATCAACAATGGCACTCATTTTATCGGCACCCACAACTACAACTTTTTTATAACGACCGCTTTCAATCAATGCGGCGCCGGTTGTTACACCGAATAAAAAGCCCGAACAGGCGGCTCCCAAATCAAAACCCCAGGCATTCTTCGCCCCAATTTTATCGCATATAATATTTGCCGTAGCCGGGAACATCATATCGGCGGTTACGGTACAGCAAATCAGGCAATCAATATCCATCGGGTCAATGCCTCTTTTTTTGCAAAGTTCCAGTACAGCCGGGGCTCCCATATCGGAGGTAGCTAATCCTTTTCCTTTTAAAATTCTTCTTTCGGCAACACCGGTTCTTGTTTTTATCCATTCATCATTGGTATCCACCATTTTTTCCAGGTCGGCATTGGTCAATTTATCTTCCGGAACAAAAGCGCCGACGGCGGTAATGGCAGCAGTCAATTTATTACTCATTATCTTTTTATTAAGGATGCTAAGATACAATATGCGGGTTTAAAATTTAGCGGTCTTTTTTTCTAAAATTTTGATTTATAAACTACTGCGTTTTGTTATTGCAAACAATGTAAGTTTTTTAGAGCCGGGCGGTATTAAATTCCCGGCTCTTCAAATCTGTCTGTCATCAAACCGTTTTCCCTATTTTCGCAATCATGATAGCATTTCTGAAAGGCGATTTTGTTTTTAAAAGCCCCACTTTAGTACACATGGATGTAGCCGGCGTGGGGTACGAGGTACAGGTTAGCTTGAATACATTTACTAAAATTCAGGATAAAACGACGGGCCGGCTTTTTACCAGCCTGATTATTAGAGAAGATGCACACATCCTCTATGGTTTTTTTGATATGGCTGAAAAAGAAATGTTTATGAACCTTTTAAGCGTCTCCGGTATAGGCGCTTCTACCGCCAGGGTAATGCTTTCTTACATGAAACCTGATGAACTGGCCCGTGCCATTGTAACCGGCGATATAAGAACCCTGGAATCACTAAAAGGAATAGGAAAAAAGACAGCGGAACGAATCGTATTAGAGCTAAAAGATAAACTCTCCAAACACAGTGCAGAAACAAATATACCGGCACTGAAACACAATACTTTGCATACGGATGCGTTAAATGCTTTACTGGCTTTGGGTATCGCCCGACAGGGTGCTGAACAGGCCATTAAAAAAGTAACTCAAACCGAAGACTCATCCATATCAATCGAGGAGCTTGTGAAAAAAGCCCTAAAAACATTATAAGCCTATTGATGCAAAGTTTTACCTAACTAATTTGTGAGAATAAAATTGTGACCCTTTCGACTACCTATACTCATCGCTTAGCGGTAGCCTTTGCCATTGTATTGTCTGTAATTTCCGTTCAGGTTCTTGCCCAAGCGCCTGCGAAAGACAGTACTGTGCGTTTCTCACTGTCCGATCGTTTCGGCGATCCTTTCACTTATCGCAACAAAAATACTTTTGACTTTAACGATTCATCCTACCTTAAAAGAAATATAGAATACGACCCGGTTACCAAGCAGTATTATATCATAGAAAAAACGGGAGACCGCTATTACCGTACACCAATGACTTACTCTATGAGTGAGTTTTTGAGTTTGAAAGGAAAGCAGGATGAAAACGAATATTTCCGTAAGCGGGCCGCCTTATTGGCCAATTTGAATCGCCGCCAATACAAACCCAAATTTAATTTTGTAAATGATTGGGTAAATCGTATAACCGGCAACGGCAAAATAGAGATCAAACCTTCGGGCTATGTAGATATATTGGCGGGTTACCAGGGGCAAAATATTAAAAACCCTACACTGCCCGAAAGAGCAAGAAGGAACGGCGGTTTTGATTTTAATATGAACAGCCAGTTGCAGGTAGACGGTAATATCGGCGATAAACTAAAACTTCCAATTAACTATAATACGCTGGCCAATTTTGATTTTGAAAATCAATTAAAATTAGACTACCGCGGTAAGGAAGATGAGATACTGAAACAATTTCAGTTGGGTAATGTAAATTTTAATTCGAAAGGAAGTTTGATACCCGGGGCACAATCATTGTTTGGTATAAAAACACAATTGCAATTCGGCAAATTATTTATCACGTCCGTTTTCGCCAATCAACGGTCGCAAAGACAGTCGCTGGGTTTGCAGGGCGGTACTGCATCGCAGGCATTTAGTTTAAAGGCCCATGAGTACGAAGAAAATAAACACTTTTTATTAGGGCAATATTTTCGGAATAACTATAAAAAAACGCTGGAACAATTACCCATTGTAAAATCGGCGGTGCAAATATTAAGAATGGAAGTATGGGTTACCAACCGTACAGGTACTACTACCGATACAAGAGATGTAGTGGGGCTGATGGATTTGGGAGAAGGTAATCCTTTTAGCGGCCCGCCCGGTAATGTAAATGCATTGCCATATAATGATGTAAACGGTCTTTATACAACCGTTAAAGGTTTAGGTCGTAATACATCGCAGATACAAAACTTACTAACGGGTATCGGCTTTCGTCCCGTACAGGATTTTGAAAAAACATTTGCACGCAAATTAACTTACGGCTCCGAATATGTTTACAACCGGCAAGTAGGTTATATTTCTCTTAATCAGCAATTGCAGCCCGACGAAGTATTGGCTGTTGCTTACCAGTACACATACAACGGACGTGTATACCAGGTGGGCGAATTTTCTACCGATGTACCGCCCGATACAACGGGTAATACACAAAATGTTTTATTCTTAAAATTATTAAAAGCTACATCGCAACGTACCAACCTGCCTATTTGGGATTTGATGATGAAGAATATTTACGCTGTTGGTTACGGGCAATTGGAAAGACAGGATTTTACTTTAGACATAGTATACGAAGAGCCAAGTTTGGGAGAAAAAAGATATTTACCCCCTGCGCCGATTGCAGCTCAATACCAGGGGCAGCCCATTTTGTCATTGGTAAATTTAGACAGATTGAATAATCAAAACGATCCGCAGCCCGACGGTAAGTTTGATTATGTAGACAGCTTTACCGTGTTTCCGCAATACAGCCGTATCGTGTTCCCGGTGCTGGAACCTTTCGGCAGCGACTTAGATTATCTTTATTCGAACCAGGCTGACAGGCAGCAATATCTTTTTTATCCATTGTATGATACCATCAAGGCTATTGCTGAAACCTATGCCAATCTTAATCGATTTAAATTAACCGGTAAGTCAAGATCAAGCTCCAACTCAACCGGTGAATATCAATTAGGTTTTAATATTCCCCGCGGATCAGTAACAGTAAACGCCGGCGGACGTGTGTTGCAGGAAGGCGCCGACTATGAAATTAATTACGATCTCGGTACACTGCGTGTCACCAATCCATCCATATTAAGTGCGGGTATTCCCGTACAAATACAATATGAAAACCAGGCAGCCTTCGGTTTGCAAACGCAAAACTTTATGGCCACGCGGTTTGATTATTTGGTAAATAAAAAATTAAGTTTGGGCGGAACTGTTGTACGATTGGGTGAACGACCCTTCTTTACAAAAATTTCTTACGGTGATGATCCCCGCAAGAATACGATGTTCGGTCTTGACTTTGATTACCGAAACGAGATTCCGCGTCTTTCAAGAATATTAGACAAACTTCCTTTTTACAGTACAAAGGCCAATTCAAGTATTACCGCTTACGGCGAAGGGGCTTGGTTAAAGCCGGGGCATCCGAAACAAATTAATGCGGATAAAAAAGATAATGACGGCGTAATTTATATTGATGATTTTGAAGGTACGCGAAACAGTATTGATCTTCGGTTCCCGTTAATCAGCTGGACACTTGCTTCTGTACCGCAAAACAACGGCTTGTTTCCCGAAGCATCTTTATTCAATGATTTGGCATCGGGTGCTAACCGTGCAAAAATTGCCTGGTATAATATAGAGCCGGTGTTGCAGGAACCGAGAAACCCGAATAACCCGCTGCGAAACAATTCTGCAGAGTTAATAAAACCTGAAACAAGACAGGTGTTTCAAAAAGAAATTTTTCCGCAGCGCAGTACCAATTTCAACGATGCGTTATTAAATACGTTTGATATTACTTATTACCCGGATGAAAAAGGCCCTTATAACTTTGAAACTTCTCCTGCGAGAATAGATGCCGGCGGCAAATTGCTGCAACCCAAAAAAGCATGGGGCGGTATCATGCGCAATATTGATCAAACAGATTTTGAAACCGGTAATATAGAATTTTTAGAAACCTGGGTACAGGATCCATTTATAAATAATCCGGGCAGCACCGGCGGTCAATTATATATTAACCTGGGAAATATTTCTGAAGATATTGTTCGGGATGGTAAAAGATTATATGAAAATGGTTTGCCGGGTGCTACTACAAGCAATACGCCGGTAGACAGAAACACCGTTTGGGGTCAAGTGCCGGCCAATCCCATACAGGTTACTACCGCTTTCAGTACCGATCCGAATGACCGTCCTTTGCAGGACGTAGGTTTTGACGGATTAACGGATACTGCGGAACAAAGAAAGTTTACGCCTTATATCAATTCTTTAGTAACCAATTTCGGAACCAATGCACCGGTAGTACAAAAAGCGCAAACGGATCCATCAGCCGATAACTTCAGAAACTATCGTGATGAATTGTATGACCAACAAGGCGCCGGCATATTACAACGATACAAGGATTTTAATAACACACACGGCAACTCAGCTATATCAACCTCTAATGCTACTACGTTGAATGCGTTTACACTTTATCCGGACCAGGAAGAACTGAACCGCGATAATACATTGAACGAGCAAGAAGAATATTTTGAATACAAAGTAGATTTGAAACCTAACATGCAGGTAGGAACTAATTTTATTACTGATAAAAGAACGGTGCCGGTAAAATTGGTAAACGGCGATACACGAAACGAAACCTGGTATTTGTTTCGTATTCCTATCAATAAACCAACTACTACGGTTGGCAATATTCCCGATTTTAAATCCATCCGTTTTATACGCATGTTTATGACGGGGTTTGAAGATACCGTGACTTGCCGTTTTGGAAAATTGGAGTTGATAAGAAATCAATGGCGCAGGTTTACGTATGAAATAGATACTACAACGGTGTATAAATCATTACCGGCCAATGATCCCACCTCTTTAGATGTACTGGCTGTAAACCTGGAAGAAAATGATCAGCGCCAACCGGTGAAATATGTACAACCGCCCGGTATTGAAAGACAAACACAGCTAAGCAATAACAACGTAAACCTTTTGCAAAATGAACAGGCGATTAGTTTGAAGCTTTGTAACCTGAAATCAAATGAAGCAAGAGGTGTTTTCAAGACATTGAATATTGATATGCGCCAGTATGCAAACCTCAGAATGTTTGTACATGCGGAATCGGTACAGGGATTTTCTTCGTTGAATGACGGCGATATAAAAGCGGTGGTACGTATAGGAAGCGATTTTGTAAGTAATTATTATGAAATAAAAATTCCGTTGAAGGTTACACTACCCGGTGCAACGGACTCACTTGCCATCTGGCCGCAGTTAAATAATCTTGATTTTGCATTAAATGATTTAATAAAATTAAAAAGTAAAAGAAACCGTTCGGGTTTTTCGCCATCGAAATATTTTAAAGAAGTACAGGCGGATGGCCGCAGCTATGCTATTGTGGGTAATCCCAATTTAGGAGAAGTAAGAAGCATGTTAATGGCTGTAGAAAATACGCAGCAAACTGATATTTGCACGGAAGTATGGTTTAATGAATTGCGTTTTTCAAAATTGGATGAAAAAGGCGGCTATGCTGCAATAGGCCGGATTGATATTGCAGGAGCGGACCTATTTAACCTGTCGGTAAGCGGTAGCGTAAAAAGCGCGGGCTTTGGTACATTGGAGCAAAGAGTAAATGAACGCAGCCGCGAAGACCTTAAACAAATTGACGTGGCTTTCAGCATGGATGCCGGAAAACTGTTGCCGAAAAAATTCGGTGTTCAACTGCCCGTCTATGCGGGTATCAGTCGTACCGCCAGTACACCGGAATACGACCCTTATGATTTGGATATTAAGCTGAAAGAAAAAGTAAAAGAGGCTGCGGCCGATCAAAAGGATTCTATTAAAAATGATGCGCAGGATATTACTACCATCCAAACGATTACATTGACCAATGCAAAAAAGATAAAGACAAATGGTAAGAAACCAAAAGTTTGGGATCCTTCCAATTTTGATTTTAATTACTCATATATAAGGCAACAGCAGCATAACCCGTTGATAGAATTAAATGAAATGCGCAGAACAAGAGGCGCCGTTGGCTATACTTATGCCGTGCAACCAAAATATATCGAACCGTTTAAATATTTAATCAAATCAAAATCGCCGTGGTTTAAATTACTTAAAGAATTTAATTTTAATTACAAGCCTTCATCTATATCAGTAAAAGCCGATGTGTTTCGCCAGTTTGGCGCTATACGTCCGCGCAATGTAGGCGGTGGTCCGTATAAAATTCCGGAGACGTATGATAAATTCTTTACGTTCGACAGGTATTATAATTTATCGTGGGATTTTACCAAATCAATTCGTGTAGATTATAATGCAGTGAACAATGCCCGTATTGATGAACCCGCGGGAAGAATAGATACAAAATATGAAAAAGACAGCTTAAAAGAAAGATTGTTCAAAGGCGGAAGAAATACTTATTTCCAACAGGAGGTTACGGCATCTTATCAATTGCCTACTGAAAAATTTCCTTTACTGGAATGGACAAGTATGCGGGTGGGATATACGGCAAGATACGATTGGAGGGCGGCATCATTACTGGCGAGAGAGCAGGGCAATACGCTGGGTAACAGCCAGACAAAAAATGCCACGGCCGAATTGAAATTTGAACAGCTTTATAATAAATCAAAATTGCTGCGTGAACTTTTGAGCGATAATCCCGTAGATAAGACACCTAAAATTCCGAGGCGATTGAAAGTAAAATCGGAGAAGGATTCTACAAAAATGATTTGGATAAAAAATAAAGAGTGGAAACCCAAGCCGGGCGGCGCGGAGAAATTTATCGGTCAATTTTTACTCTCATTGAAAAGAGCAGGCGTGCAATACAATGAAGATGCGGGAACCGTATTACCGGGCTATACCGACAGCACAAGAAATTTAGGTTACAATTGGAGAAGCCTTGCACCGGGATTTGATTTTGTTTTGGGTTACCAACCCGATACAGCATGGATTAATAAAGCCGGTAACAGGAATTTGCTGACCCGCGATACTTTATTTAATTCTTTTATACAACAACAGTATAACCAGCGTATATCACTAACGGCGCAGGTAGTTCCGTTCAGAGATTTTAATATTGATATTAATCTTGATAAAACATTCAGTAAACAATATTCGGAATTATATAAGGATACCAGTACGATAGATAATGTGGGATTGACAAGGCTGAGCCCTTACGGCGCGGGCAGTTTCAGTATCAGTTATATTTCTTTTCAAACCTTGTTTACTAAGTTTAACCCTAACGTTATTTCCGAAACCTTTAAACGATTTGAGGACAATAGAATTATTTTATCGCAGCGCCTTGGTACAAAAAATATTTATAACGGTACTAACCCTGCGCCCGGCGCAGATGGTTATTATCAAGGCTACGGCCGTTATGCGCAGGATGTATTGATACCCGCATTTGTGGCGGCGTATACCAACAAGGATCCGTTGACGGTTAACTTGGTAAATAATTCCAATCCCAATATTCGCAGCAATCCTTTTAAAGGTTATTTGCCAAGACCCAATTGGAATATTACATACAGCGGCCTCAGTAGGATTAAAGGTTTGGAAAAAATATTTGCCAATGCTACGATACGCCACGGTTATCAAAGTACACTGGGTATGAACAGCTTTAATGCGGCCTTATTGTTCCAAGATCCGTTTCGTGCAGGTTTCCCTTCTTTCAGGGATCCGTTGACCAATAATTATATTCCTTATTTCCTGGTACCTAATATTACCATACAGGAATCATTTACTCCGTTGTTTGGTATCGACATGACATTTACCAATCAAATGACTTTGAATTTTGAATACAAAAAGAGCCGGACATTAAGTTTGAGTTTGATAGATTATCAATTGGCCGAGAACAGGAGTACTGAATATACATTCGGATTTAACTGGCGCAAACGCGGTCTGCCGTTTTTAAAGAATGTAAAAATTGGTAAGAAAGAAATGAAACTTGATAATGATGTGACATTTAAGTTTGATTTCAGTCTGCGTGATGATGCTACCAGTAATGCTAAGTTAGACCAGGCAACGGCCTTCCCGGCTGCGGGACAAAAAGTAATACGTATCGCACCTTCCATTGATTATGTATTAAACAGCAGGGTAAATCTTAAACTCTTCTTTGAGCAAAACCGTGTGATACCGGTATTTGCACCGCCGGCGCCGGTTACTAATACAAGAGCCGGGCTGCAGGTACGAATTTCATTGAATCAATAATTGGTCTAAGCTAATAGTTTTTAGCCTTGTACATTCAGCGTTTCGCATTCGGCATTCCGCGTTCCGCATAAAAAAAAGCATCCCGCGAAGAATGCTTTTTACTTTATCTGAAAATAACCGTCTTTACTTTGTTTTCTTAAACATCATTACGTACCCGCACAAATTCTTTTTCTTTTGTTTATTTACCTGCAAAGGCTTCATCATGTGGTATTCCGAAAATTGAGGAATATAATTGTAAGAAATAACATTGCCGTCTACATCGCTCCACTGGTTCTTTCGGTAGGTTACCATTTTTTCACTCCAGTCGTACATACGTACTTCAAAAAGTTTTGAACTGTAATCGCCTATAAAAACAAACTGGTACCAGCTGCCGCCTGTAAGCGGTACAATAACGGGTAACTCGTATTCGCTTTCCATTGTTACCGATGCTTCTTTCATTAATACATAACCTTCGGCATTGTATAGTTTTTTCAAACTATCGGCCTGGCGGGTCATTGATTCGTTACTGCAATCCTTAATGCGGATTACATCATTTTGTGAAAAGCCTGTAATGGATAATAACAGGAATGCGGAGATCAGGATGTACGGATGTTTCATTGGGTATTTTATATGGTATTGGAATATCTGCATCAAAACTAATTTAAATTAATAACGTTTTTCAATTTCGAGCTATGAAAAAGCCCCGCAAACCGGCGGTAAACTTTCGTAGGAATTATACAGTAATAAAAACTTTATAGAGGTCTAAATGGAGAAATGGTTACACTCAAGGTAGCAATAAGTGTTCCGCAAATAGTTATTTGTAACCTAAAAAAGATAAAAGAAACTTAACTCAATACAAATCAAGAAGTTGTTTTATAGTAATAATACGAATTTGCCTGGCTCGTGCAGGTTATTTCCAGTTCATTAATACATACATGAGCCGGTAACCCGGTACAATAAAAAACCGCGTCAGCTATATCTTCGGCATACAGCGGCGTGTAACCTTTGTACATATTATCCGCTTTGTCTTTATCGCCTGCAAAACGAACCAATGAGAATTCGGTATCGGCAGCACCGGGATGTATAGCTGTAACTTTAACGGCATGGCGCAACAGGTCGATGCGCAATGATTTGCTGATGGCTTCTACCGCGTATTTACTTGCGCAATACACATTTCCTTTTTCATATACTTCTTTGCCGGCGATGGAACCCATGTTGACAATATGCGGTTGTTTACTTTTCAGTAGCAGGGGTATTACCGCTTTTGATACATACAACAGGCCTTTTACATTCGTATCAAGCATGGTTTCCCAATCAGAAAGATTGGCTTCTTCAAAATAATCGCGGCCCATTGCAAGGCCTGCGTTGTTAATTAATATATCAACGGTGTTCCATTCAGCGGGTAAACTTTCTACGGCTGCAAAAACAGCCTCCCTGTTTTGTACATCGAAAGGCAGTAAATGAATGACCGCTTTATATTTATTTTCCAATTCCTTTTTCAGCTCTTCCAACCGTTCGGTTCTTCTTCCGTTTAAAATAAGTTTATACTTATTGGCTGCATATTTTTCCGCACAAGCTTTTCCGAAACCCGAGGTGGCGCCGGTAATGAAAACAATTTTATCAGTCATACTTTTTTCTTATAAAGATAGAGGCGAAATTGGAGAATAGAAATGAATTATACAGGTGGTTTTTAATACAAAAAAAAGGGCACCGATGATAATCAGGTACCCCTGTAAACTTTTAAACCCTTATACTTTTAAACTTCCTCTAACGTATCAGCGTTACAGTCCCTTTTCTGAAATATGGCCGGCCGAGGTAATCAATTGCTTTTACAATCCAAACGTAGGTGTTGGTGCTTTGGTCTTTACCGCCAATCCTTCCGTCCCAGCCTTGCCCGTTTATGCTTGTACTGAAAACCAATTGCCCCCAACGGTTGAATACACGGAAGTATTCAATTTTTGCAATACCCGCGGCAATGGGTCTGAATACATCATTCTTGCCGTCGCCATTGGGTGTAAAGCCGCTTGGTATAAATATGGACGGGCTTGTTTTAAAAACTCTTACCAATATAGTTGTTGAATCTACACAACCAATTTCGTTGTACCCGTATACTTTGTATCGTATGCTGTCTATGCCGTCGGGGATGATGGTAACGGGGCTTCCGTCATTACCGCCAAGAAATCCCGTAGTGGGTGTCCATAAATAAGTGACAGCGCCTTCGGCATTTAATAATAAGGGCTGACCCGAAACTACTGCCGTATCATCGGCAAGGCGTAATACTATTTTCGGTAATACGGTTACTGTAACAGTATCCGATGAAGGCTTAGGGCATCCGCTTCCTTCTTTTACAGCGGTAAGTACAAAATCTCTTGTACGCGGCGGTGTTGCAATCGGGTTAAGTATATTTGGATTGCTCAATAATGAAGGAGAAGACCAAGTGAACGAAGTTCCGTCGGTGGAAGCATTTAATTGCGCAGATGCGTTGAAACAAATAGTTACGGCAGGTCCCGCATTAACTAAAGGATATGGAACAGTGGTAACAGTCAATACATCCTCAGCATTGCAACCGCCGATGGTAGCCCTAATCGTATAATTAGTAGTTGTAGTGGTACTCGTGGCAACAGGATTTATTATAGTAGGTTTGTCAATTGGCGCGGCAGGAGATGCCGTCCATGAAAAACGAAGACCGTCTGATGTAGCTCCCAATTGCGCCGCATCGCCCTGACAAATAGTTGTATCCTTATTGGCCCGAAGGGTTACAAAATCAACTACCCTTACTCGTACTGAATCATTATTTATACAACCGTCAATATCCAATCGAGTACGATAAATGGTAGTGACAGCCGGATTCACGATTGGCGTGCCGGTGTTGGCATTTGTAATATTTGTCAACGGCGTCCAACTAAATACACCCTGCCCGGATGCCTGTAACTGAAGCAAATCGCCGTTACAAATCAATGTATCCCTGAAGCCCATAGTAATAGGGGGCTTATCAATTATTTCAATGTCTTTATAAATTGTGTCACTACAACCTAAGTTACTTGATACAATAAATTGTATGCGCTTTGGCCCCAATCCGGGATATATATATGAAGTACTCTGATTTCGGGAAGTATCGTTAGTTGCTGTAGTTTCTCCAAAATCCCATCTCCATTTATCTATTTGACCGTAAGTGGTTCTTGAAATATCTCTGAAAGTAGTGGGCTTGGTAATACATATACCGGTAGTTTCAAAATCGGGAAAGAAGCCGGGGAATACTCTTAACATAGTAGTGGTAGAATCGGAACAGGCTTGGTTACGATTGGTAACTAATTTCACGGTATATATACCCGGAGTTGGAAAATAATTAAAAGTTGGTGTAGGTGAAATAGATGTATCAGCATCAGTTCCGGCTACTCCAAAATCCCAGAAATAAGTTTTTACCAATGGATTGCTCGGCGGATTATTGGCAAAAGTAAAGTCAAAGCCGTCGCAGGTAATATATTGTGGTGCCAGGTTAGCGGAAGCAACATTACAATCACCTACTTTTATTTGCAGGTCTTTACGCTGGGTAGCAATCTCTTGGCCATTTCTTATTTCACTTACGCAAACGGTAACTACATAAATTCCTACAGCAGGCGCAATACCTTCTATCAGGCCGGTAGCCGGGTTTATTTTTACACCGCTGCCCAATGGCGAAGTGGCGCTGAAAAAACCTGCATATGCCAAAGGAAAATATGGAGGAGGCGAAGGCTGATCCGGTTGTGGATTGCCACGGCTTGCTCCCGGGTATGCGCCGCAGAAACTATAACTCAATTGATCTCCGTCGGCATCAACAGCGGCAAAGCTGTACCTGAAAGCGTTATTAGCGCATACAATCACTGTATCATCACCTACAAACTTTGCGCTGCTGTTTATGTTGCCTGTTGGCACTATAGATGTACCCGGTATTTCCGCAGTATAAGTCGCACCGGTACGCTGTTTGAGCCGAAATATTATTTATACCCGGGAATACGGCAACAGCGTTGATAGCTGATTATATAACCGCCCGCTGTCCGCAGGAATATCGATTGAGTCTACCGTGAATTCGTAATATCCTACTTGGTAACAAACAGTTGGTGGGTTCAAAATACAGGGATCGGGTGTGCCCAGGTTTAGTATTTCTATTTTTAATCGTGGCACATCGTGTATTTTCGAAAACGACCCCGATCTGTTAAATATACCAATAGCTGCCGATGCGTCTAATTCAGCACCTGTTGAATCACAATCTCTGAAAAGTTTTAAGTGTAATTTTATACTTGATGAGCTTCCTTTGGCAATTTGAATATACTTATAGAAAATTTCGCCACCGGTAATGTGGTCAGCTTTTACAGATAATGTAAAGGCAATGAGGATAAGTAAACAGGAGTAAAAGTTTTTTTCATTAGTTTAAAATAGAGGCTACGAATTAGTTAACTGCACTTAAAAAATCAGTCAGTATTGTATTTGTTTTCTCAGTTTCTTCCTGCATACCCATATGCCCCGAATTTCTGAGAATATGAATGTACGAATTTTCGGCAAAATGACACTGTTTCAGGCCATCTTGCAAGGGAATTGCATTATCATATTCGCCCATTATAAAAAGAATAGGGATTTTACTTGTTTTTAATACGCTTGTGCGGTCGGGTCGCTGTATCATGGCATTGTAATAAGCAATAAGGGCTTCGGAAGTAAAGTAGCTCAGGCTGCTTATTTGTTTTTCAACTAATCGCGGGTTATGCAGTTTTGTATCGGGAGAATATAAATTGGGTGTAGCAGTTTTTAAAAATTCAAATGCGCCGTGCTCATTAATAAATTCTATCCCTTTTCTGCGTACCGCTTTTTTCTCTTCGCTGTCGGCAAAAGCGGTAGAATGAAATAAACCAAAAGCGGAAATATGATTATAATATTTTTCTGCCAGGGCTAATGTTATATATCCGCCCATGCTGTGTCCGATTACGGCGCAGGTATCAATATCTTCTTCATGAATAATACTTGTATTACTTCGGCCATCCCTTCTATACTCATATCATCAATCATTTCGGATTTTCCTGAGCCGGGTAAATCCGGTATGATAAATTGATAGCCTTTATTCAGCAATGAATTTGCGATTGTATGGTTTTGTGCGGAAGCATTTTCTTCCCGCCGATCGGCGGGAGAGTTAGAGGGGGCTACTTGGTTTTCCCAAATAGTTCCGTCTTCGCCAAAGCCATGAATAAGCATAACCTGCTTACCGCTGCCGATAACACGATAGACGATGGAATGATTATTATATTTAATTTCTTTATCCATTTAATATTGATAACAAAGCAACGATTTTAAATTTTAAGTTTGGGCAACAAAGATGACCAAAAATATTTTCGAAAGTTTTTAGCCCGTTAACCCCCATAGATCGAGTGTTACTAAATTAAGCATTTCAGCCCCATCGGGGCATCGTGTGGGTGCATTTCAAATTGTCGCTTTTGCCCCTATCCCCTTAAGGGGAATATCAAACTTTAAAACTGTGGCTCCCCTTCAGGGGATGGGGGCCTCCGCGAAATGAAGCCTGCGACAATTTGGAATGCACCCCATCGTGTTTATAGGAAATTGTCATCTGTATGGCATTACGGCTCCGGAGGGGCCGCGTGAAATTTATTATCCGGTATCCTTCCAAAAAGAAAACGTTATTTTTAAGCAGAGCAAATACAAATTGTAATATATATCCCGGAATAGTTGTAAACAGGCGGAATAAGTTTACTAGGCTCCCATGGAGCCTGATACTACTAAGACATGTTTAACTATAAACACGGAGCTCCTGCGGAGCTTAACTTAGTAACATTGCCTTTGCCGGGTTTGAATGTTTTATCGCTTTTGTATTATCGTTTTTAAATAAATAAAAATGGATAACGCAAAAAGTAACACGGTAATAATTACACTTGATCTGCCGATAATATCGCCGTTGCGTACAAAAAATGTTTTTGAATTCGTTAATGAAATAGCTTTTTTTATAGCCGCGGCTTTGTCCCAACCTTGTGATTGGTATACTTCGCCCGACGGATCTATAAAGCAACTGATACCCGTATTGGCGCTGCGGGCCACCCACGTTCTTGTTTCAATGGCACGTAATCTTGCATAACTCATATGCTGTTTATGGCCCGGTGTATTTTTCCACCAGCCATCATTGGTTATGATGCAAATTAGATTGGCCCCGTTATTTATATACTTACTCATAAATTCTCCGTAAATACTTTCGTAACAAATAGAAGGAGCGATTTTAATTTTATGTATTGAATCAGTAAGAACAGCTCTGTCTTTTTGCCTTGCATAACCGGCCGTAGTACCGCCAAATTTTTCGAACCAGGTATCTATAAATTTTAAAAACCAAGGCAGTGTTTCTACGCCCGGTACCAACATCGATTTATGATAAAATGCTTTGACGCCTGAACTGTCTAATAATACCGAACTATTAAATGCATCATAAAAGAAAGATGTACCGGGAATTTCTTTGGCCGTCGGCGTTTCTTTCTTTTCATAGGTTCGATAACTTTCTATGCCGGTAAATAAATTGATGTTCGGATGTTTTTGTAAAAAACCCCACAACGGATTCAGCAAGATAATTCGTTTTCATTTTATCTTCTTCAATGCCGTTTGGCATAAACAATGCCGTTTCGGGCCAAATAACCAATGCCGTGTTACTGTCAATTTGTTTTTCACTGAGGCTGATTAGTTTACCCAATTGACTTTCAAAAGAACCGGTATATATTTTTTCGTATGGATCAATATTGGGTTGAACGATCACGATGTTTCGGGTTTCGGGTTGCCGGTTGCCGGTTTCAGGTTTCCGGCTTACTATAGTCATAGAAATTATAAAAGGAATTATAAACACAACTGCAGGAACTGTAATTTTTTTGATTTTCAACTTATATCCTGCAGTTCGTAATTGGACAAACAATTGAAACAACAAAACATTCATCAGCATAATCCACAAACTGCCGCCGCTCGTGCCGGTAAATTCATACCATTGCACCCAACCGGGGTACGTAGCAAATACATTCCCCAATGTAAGCCAGGGCCAACTCAGTCCCCAATCCTGCAAATGCAGGTATTCAAAACAAAGCCAAAAAATTATTAATGAACCGTAGCCGATTCGTTCGCCATAGTTTCTTTTAAATAACGAATAAGCCAACCAGGGAAGACACATTAAAAAACTATTGGCTATAAATGCCGATACGGCGCCGGGTACAGATGCATTCCATATCCACCAGGTGGTAGCTACGTTCCAAATAAACATGGTGATATAAGTGAGCCCCAAAAATTTTCTTTTACTGATGCCCGTCGATTCAATCCATAGCAACGGAAGAAAAGCAATAAATATTAACGGTGTAAACGGCGACATGGGCCATGCCGCCCATAATAAGAAACCGGATAGTAAAGCAAGCCAAAGATTAGTAAATCGTTTCAAGCAAATTGATTTCTGTAAAAATAGAAGTTTTATTTCACGCAGAGCTGCAAAGAATATTTAAGATTTTAATCAGAGACTTGCATAACTAAAACTAATTTGTAGTTGGTAAAATTAAAAGATAAAAAACTACTTAACTAATCCCCCTTTAGGGGGTAGGGGGCAGGGTTTTCTACCTCCTGCTGTAATTCGGCGCTTCTTTGGTAATTTCTATATCATGCGCATGGCTTTCTCTCATACCTGCATTGGTAATTTTTACAAATGCGGCCTTCTTTAATTCAGCAATATCTTTTGCTCCGCAATAACCCATACCTGCACGCAAACCGCCGGTGTATTGATACACTACTTCTTTTAATGATCCTTTATATGCTACACGACCTTCGATGCCTTCGGGTACAAATTTCTTTGCGTCGTCTTCCGGGTCCTGGAAGTAACGGTCACTGCTCCCTGTAGCCATAGCGCCCAGCGAACCCATACCGCGATATTCTTTAAATTTTCTTCCTTCATATATAATGGTTTCGCCCGGGCTTTCTTCTGTACCGGCAAAAATGCTGCCCATCATTATACAATCGGCGCCGGCGGCCAATGCTTTTACCATATCGCCGGTATAACGAATACCACCATCGGCAATCAACGGAATATTTTTCTTTTTTAATTCTTTGGCTGCTTCCATAATAGCGGTAAGTTGGGGAACACCTGCACCGGCTACTATTCTTGTAGTGCAAATAGAACCCGGGCCTATACCTACTTTTACCGCATCGGCTCCGGCATCGGCTAATGCTTTAGCGCCGGCAGCGGTACCTACATTTCCGGCTATTACCTGAATGTTTTTAAAATTCTTTTTTATTTCTTTCAGTGCAGTCGATAACTCCTTTACTGTGTCCGTGTGCACTGTCCAATCCTATTACATCGGCGCCTACATTTTGCAAAGCCGATACCCGATCCAAAATATCTTTTGTAATACCTACACCGGCGCCTAACAAGCAATCTTCCGAACTGTCTTTTACCGCATTAGGAAAACTTTGCAGTTGTAAAATATCACGATAAGTAATCAGGCCAATCAGTTTACCTGTTTTGCTTACAACCGGTAATTTTTCAATTTTATAATTACGAAGAATTTTTGCCGCTTTTTTTAAATCGGTTCCTTCCGGTGCGATGATGAGATTTTCTTTGGTCATCACTTCACTTACTTTGCGGGACGTATCTGTTTCAAATCGTAAATCGCGGTTGGTTAATATGCCTGTCAGTTTACCCGTTTTATCTACAATAGGAATACCGCCGATTTTATTTTCTCTCATCAGTCGTAATGCGTCGCCGATGGTGGCATTTTCCAATAATGTTACGGGATCAAGTATCAATCCGCTTTCGCTGCGCTTTACTTTTCTTACCTGTTCGGCTTGCTGTTCTATGCTCATATTTTTATGCAGCATACCTATGCCGCCTTCTCTTGCCAGCGCCATTGCCAACGATGCTTCAGTTACCGTATCCATAGCGGCGGAAACCAACGGTACATTGAGCGTAATAGTCTTGGTAAGGCGTGAACGGATGTCTGCATCTCTGGGTAGTACCTGGCTGTAGCCGGGCATCAGCAATACATCATCAAAGGTTAACCCTTCGCCGAAAAATTTAGTCCCGATAGCTATCGGGATGCTTTTAGAAGCGGTAGAATTTATTGTTGCCATGTGCAAAGATATATTACCGGGGCAAACAACAAAAATGAATTTTTTAAGCCCTTATTTTATACGGATTTGGTTTTGGTACAGTATCGATTTTGCGGCATGCAGTATGTTTTAATATCTTCATATATTAGCGGCACTGCGTCAAATAATTTCTTTGATTACAAAGTGAATATTAATCGTGCCATTATGTATTTTTAATTAATAGTTTGAGTATTTTTCTTTAATCAGGTGGTGGTTTTGTAATCAATGTTATTCTATTCTCATAATTTTTATATACCCTGTTAGTTGCATAAAAAAAGCCAACCAATGTGGTATTGTCTGATTACGAATTTCGCTTTCTCTTTGCAGTAAGAATTTTTTATATCATCATTTAACCCCGCCTGAACGGCGTTTGTCCGTCGGGTTTAAACCTTATTTTTTATGAAAAAAGTTATTAGCTTTTTTAGCGACAGTTATTTTTTCTGCTGTATTAATTTCTTGTTCTAAAGATGGCGCTACCGGCCCTGCAGGTGCTAACGGCGCTAACGGTCCCGTAGGTCCGCAAGGCCCGGTAGGTCCCGCAGGCCCAATCGGTGCTACCGGTTCAGCCAATGTTATTTATTCTAGTTGGATAACCAGCCCGTACAGTTCACGCGATACCACGGTGGACGGCACTTGTTTGAGATTACGCCACCTTGATGCCCCCTCATTAAGCGCCGACATACTTAACAAGGGTACGATGATTACTTATATGCGTGTGGGTTCTATCGGGCCATATGCATTGCCCTATACTTCTGATGCGGGTGGTGCTACCAATACAGTTAATTGTATTTATAATCTGCAAAAGATTTTTGTATACAGGCATACATTTAATACTTGCCGTTTTAATTCAGGTATCGCTCCTGCATTTCCGGGTCAGCCTGTTCTTGTTAATTTACCGCAGAGTTTAGAGTATCGTTATATTCTTATACCCGGCGCTGTATCAGGCGGTCGCTTTATCAGCGGCGCTGCTGCCGGCTATACATCCGATCAATTGAAAGCAATGCCTTATGAACAAGTAAGGCAATTGATGAATATACCTGCAGAAGGTACTAATGAAGCAAAGTAAGCAGTCTTTAGTGTAGTTAGTATTGGTAATGCCGGGGATTAATTTCTCCGGCATTTTTTTTATACTAATTTATATATTTTACCGGGCAGTGAAAGAATAACTCCCTGTAATTCCATATTTAAAATTGCCGCCGCTACGGCGCTGCTGTTCAAGCCGCTTCGCAAATTAATTTCATCAATCGGCGCCGCTTCTTTTTCTTTGAGAATATCAACAATTATTCTTTCTTCTTTTGATAATTCTATAAATAACTCCTTTTGACTTTTGATTTTTGACTTTTGCGGTTTTTCTTCCCATCCCATTACTTCTATCAATTCTTCCGCATCAGTGAGCAACATGGCTTTATTATTTTTTATAAGATAATTGCAGCCTTCGCTTTTAGTATCCGTTACCCTGCCGGGAAAAGCGAATACGTCTTTATTATACCCGTTGGCCAGCTCGGCGGTTATCATACTGCCGCCTTTGATACTTGTTTCAATTACAATAGTGGCATCGCTCATACCGGCAACTACCCGGTTTCTTGTAGGAAAATTATGTTTATCAGGCTTTGATTTACTGCGAAATTCTGTCAGTAGCCCGCCGTTATGTTTCAGCATATCCTTTGCCAGCGGGGCATGCAGGTCAGGGTAAATTTGATCGAGCCCGTGCGCCAGTACACCAATGGTAGGTAAATTATTTTTAAGCGATGATTTATGCGCAATGCCGTCTACACCGTAAGCCAACCCGCTTACTACGGTTATATTTTGACCGGCCAGTTCTTTAATTAATTTTTCTGTAACCTGTTTGGCATAATCGGTATGATTGCGTGTACCGATGACGGCGATAATTTTCTGCGCATTTAAATCCGCATCGCCTTTGTAGAACAGGAGTGTAGGGCTGTCATAGCAATTCAATAAACGCTGCGGATAATTTTTATCGATAATAAAAAGCGGTTTGATTTTATATTTTTCAATAAACTTTATTTCTTCTTCTGCTTTTGTGAAATCAGTAAAGACTTTTATCGCTTTGGCCCGCACCATACCGATACCTTCAATTTTTTCGAGAGTGGATTGTTTTGCTTTAAAAATACTTTGCGCATCGCCAAACTGCTGCGTCAATATTTTTGCATGCACGCAGCCGATATTGGGTACTTCCGTTAAAGCCAATTGAAATAATAAGTCAGTTGTCATTGATTCATTTAGTGTGCGATAAAAATACCGGAAAGAAAATTATCGGCAATGACTTATTTAACTTTTTTGAACTATTGACTGATGACCCGCATTTCCGTTCTGCGGTTCTGCATTTTACCTTCTTCGGTTTTATTGTCGGCTATCGGTTTGGTACTGCCAAAGCCTTTATAGGTAAGCCGTTTGGGGTTTATTTTATTTTTTACTAAATAATCAACCACCGACTTGGCCCTGTTTTGCGACAGTTTTAAATTGGCCGGCGCATTACCTATATTATCGGTGTGCCCGCTTATTTCAATTTTCACCGTCGGGTTTTCATTCAGCAACTGAATCATTTTGTCCAATTCAATTTGCGATTCAGGTTTCAGGTTAAATTTATTTAAATCAAAAAAAATATTTTTTAAAACTACGGAAGCATTGGCTTCGATGGGCTGCAATAAAATGTTCTTTTCAAATGCCACGTCGGCAGAGGCTGCTGTTAGTGAAAAATTTTCAGAAAAAAATAAATAACCTTTTCGGTTTACGCTAAATGCATAATCTTTTCCCGCAGGCAGTGTAACTAAATAATTGCCCTGCTCATCCGTTTGCAGTTTCGATATTACTTCTTTGGTGGAAAGATCAATGAGTTCTACCGAAGACGGCAATCCTTTTTTCGTTTTTTTATCCAACACCTGACCTTTTACCCAAAGTGTTTTTTTGGGCCGTACGTTTTCTCTTAATTCAAAACTGTAAATATCCAAGCCGCCTTTAGTATCGTTTCTGTCGCTGGAGTAATAGGCCGTTGCACCGTCAGCAGCTATAAATAATGTTCCTTCCCGATTGATGGTATTAATCGGATAGCCCAGGTTTTCGGGTTTGCTCCAAACACCCTTGGGTCCTTTGCGAACCAAAAACAAATCATCATCGCCGTAGCCTTGGTGTTTATTTGATGTAAAGTATAATGTTTGATTATCTGCATGAATAAAAGGACACGCTTCATCGCCGCTTGTATTTACTTCGGGGCCCAAGCTTTCGGGGCTGCTCCATTTACCATTGGGTTGTAAATGACTTACATAAATATCGCTGCCGCCAAGTCCGCCAAATCTTCTGCTGGCGAAATACAAATCTTTTTTATCCGGAGAAAGACAGGGCTGCGATTCCCACTGATCGGAATTGATATAACCGCCCAAGTTTACAGCTTCGCTCCATCCTTCGTTAGTCAAATAAGAAATATACAAATCACAACTGCCGAAACCATCGGGCCGGTTGCAACCCGTAAAGACAAGCCATTGGCCATCCTGCGAAATCATTTGCGCTCCCTCGTTTTGGTTAGTATTTACTTTATTGCCAAGCGTAGCGGCTTTAGTCCAGTTGCTGTTATTTTGTTTGGCAGAAAAAAAGTCTTCATTAAAATTATTCAACCTGCGGGTGAAAACTAATTCTTTACCGTCAATAGTCAGCGAAGGAAAATATTCCGACTCTTTTGTGTTAACAGAGTCACCGGCATTTTTTGGTGCGAACACATAACCTTTATTCGCATTTTTCTTTTCATACGCTACGCCAAATTCATAACTCAGTTTTCTGAACTCCGCCGCTTTTTTTGTATTTACATTTAATTTGGGGGAATTCAATAATGATTGAATAGTGCTCAGCGCTTTTTCAAAATTACCCAGGCCAGCCAGGTTGATGGAGTAGGGGAGTTTGTATTCGTTGCTGTAAACGGAATCCATGGCAAACGATTTTTCATAGTAATTAACGGATTCTTGGTGGCTTTTTAATTGTCCGAAAACGCCGGCCAATGATAAGTAAGCATCCAGGTATTTATTATCCTGTTCGATGCATTGTTTCAGCAAACCAACCGCGTTGGCATAGTTTCCTTCCTGCGCACGGGTAATGGCCTGTTCATACAATTGCTGTGTTTTTTTGTTCACTTTAGTCGGGTCGTAGGATTGGGCGAAGGAGGAAAGAAGTAAAAAGGTAAAAGTAAAAAATAGGATGAGTCTTTTCATTAGAATGTTAATTGTAAAATGTACTAACGAAATTATTTGATTTTTATTCCTTTTTATTAATAAATAAAGGAAGAGCTTTTCTTTACAGCATTTGCCCTATATGACTTCCTTGACTCTTATGACCTATTTGCCTTCAATGACTCTTCTCTTTACGGCACATTAATATACTTGTGTATCTGTAAGCTCAGCTCCCATTTTGGATTTGCTTTTATGTATTCAATAATCATCGGAGTTACTTCCGTGGCTTTGTCCCATTCGGGTTGCAAAAATAATTTACAATCGGCGCTAACCCGGGCAGCATATTTTTCGGCCCAATCAAAATCTGATTTATTGAACACTACAATTTTTAATTCATTGGCCTTAGGTAAAATTTCCGGTAACGGAGCTTTAAATTTTTTGGGCGATAAACAAATCCAATCCCAACTGCCGCTCAGCGGATGAGCACCCGAAGTTTCTATATGTGTTTTTAGTCCGGCTGATTGTAATTCGTTTGTCAATTCATCAAGATTGTGCATAAGCGGTTCACCACCCGTAATAACAACGACCCGCGCCGGAGTTTTTTCAACTTCCGACTTCATATTTCCGACTTCATACTTCGGATGTTTCTTCGCATCCCAACTGTCTTTTACATCGCACCAAACACAACCTACATCGCAGCCGCCCAAGCGGATAAAGTATGCGGCTCTTCCTTGGTGAAAACCTTCGCCCTGTAAAGTATAAAAATGCTCCATTACCGGAAGCAAGGAAGATGAAATATGTTGCGTTGTTGTTTCCATGTAAAAAAATCGAGTTTCAAATTCGGCGCCTTATTTATCAATCAGGAGTTTAATTTTTCTGTCTGCAGGCTTTGTAAGTATTCTTCAGTAATGCGGCAATAGTCATGGGCCCCACACCACCGGGTACGGGTGTTATGAACGAACACTTAGGCGCTACACTATCAAAATGTACATCGCCCAATAATTTAAATCCGCTCTTTTTGGTTATATCAATTACTCTTGTAATACCCACATCAATAATTACCGCACCTTCTTTTACCATACCGGCAGTAATAAATTCGGGTCTGCCCAATGCCGCGACAATAATATCAGCACTTACACAAATGGCTTCTAAATTTTTGGTATGACTGTGACAAACAGTAACCGTGCAATTACCTGCCGGTGTATTGCTGCTTAATAAAATACTCATTGGTCGGCCCACAATATTGCTGCGACCGACAACCACAGCGTGTTTTCCTTTTGTTTCTATTTTATAATGCTCCAGCATCAGCATAATACCATACGGTGTTGCGGGTATAAATGTTTCAAGGCCCTGTACCATTCGCCCTACACTTACCGGGTGGAATCCATCCACATCTTTATCGGGATCAATGGCGTTAATAATATTTTCTTCCGAAATATGTTTTGGCAAAGGCAATTGCACCAAAATGCCATCCACATCCGGATCGGTGTTCAGTTCATTAATGACACCTATAAGCTTCGATTCTGATACAGTATCTTCCAATCGAAAGAGCGTAGATTTAAAACCTACTTGTTCGCAAGCCTTAACTTTTGCCGCAACATAGGTTTCGCTTGCGCCATTGCTTCCAATTAATATCGCCGCCAGGTGCGGTACTTTTTTTCCTTCAGCGGCTAATTGCGCTGTATCTAATTTCAATTCGTCTTTTATTGCCTGAGCCGTCTTTTTACCATCTAAAATTTGCATGGCGCAAAGATAATGGTAGCGGGGCAAAGTTGGGGTGAGAGTTACGAGTTTCAGGTTGCCGGTTACAAGTTGCGGGTTGCAAGTTTTGGGTTGTTTTTTTTAATTTAAACAAATACTTCTTTACTGTGCTGCATTTATACATTGATGCGGGCGGTTTCTTATTCCTTCATTTCCTTATCTTTAGTAAAACTAACTGCTTGGTCCACCGCCTTTGTATATTCATTATAGCTATAATGATTGTAACACCCGCCCTGTCGCAAACATCCCGCAGGCCCTTAGTTGCATCTTACACGGGGCTCGGCGCCTATAGTATTTCTCATACCGATGTTTTTTCTTTTGTAAGTAACCAGGCATCATTGGCGCAAATAAAAAATGCGCCGGTCGGTATTTACAGTGAAAGAAGATTTCTTTTGAGCGAATTAAATTATTATGGTACCGCGTTTGCTTTGCCAACCCGGTCCGGCAATTTTGGAATTAATGCCGGTTATTTTGGTTTTAGCGATTATAACGAATCGCAAATAGGATTGGCTTATGCAAGAAAGCTGGGAAGTAAACTGGATTTGGGCGTTCAGTTCGATTATAATTCCATTCGAATGGCGGGTTACGGCAATGCTGTGGCTGTCAATTTTCAAATAGGCGCCATTATGCATTTGTCGGAAAAACTGCATACAGGTATTCATGTATTTAATCCCTTAGGAGGAAAATTTGGAAAAGACCTGCAGGAAAAATTAGCATCCGCATACAAAGCAGGGATGGGTTATGAAGCATCGGATAAATTTTTTGTTAGCGCTGAAATTCAAAAAGTAGAAAGCCTGCCCGTAAATGTACTTGCAGGTATGCAGTATAAATTTCTGCCGCAGTTAATGGCCCGAGTTGGTATCAATACCGAAACATCCGTTGCATACATGGGGTTGGGTTTGCAGTTAAAATCATTCAGGTTGGATGTAACAGCAAGCCGGCATCCGCAGTTGGGTATATCACCGGGTTTATTGTTGTTGTATAATTTTAAAACAAAACAAGTATCTGAAGACTAAAGAAAGTATTTGAAAATTGAAAAATCTTTTTTGCATATTACTAAAGGCCTTTGTAAAAAGTAATAACGTTAACTATACTTGCACTAAAGCCATTCTTACTTTTTATTTTTCACTTTTTACTTTTCACTTATTTGCGCAAGAACCTCCGGCATCCGCCACAGAACAGCAATTGGAGAACTTAACGGATGCTACCGAATCGGAAACCGAAGATGATACTTACGTGCAGCAAATGCAGGAATATATAAAACATCCGATCAATTTAAATACGGCGGATATAGCAGAGCTGAGAGAATTGCGAATTCTTACCGATCTGCAAATACAAAATTTTATTTCTTACAGAAAACTGCTCGGCAAACTAATCAGTGTGTATGAGTTGCAGGCTGTACCGACTTGGGATGTGCTAACTATAAAAAAAATACTTCTGTTTATTTCGGTTAATAATTCCGCAACACTAACGGGGGAATTTGGAAAGCGGTTTCGTAATGGCGATCATACATTGCTCATTCGAAGCTCAAGGGTAATTGAAGCGGCTGAGGGATATAAACCTGCAGCGACCGGAACCGCTTATTCGGGAGGAAGAAACAAGCTTTTTACAAGGTATCGATACAACTATAAAAATTTATTGCAATACGGTATTGCAGCGGATAAAGATGCCGGCGAACAATTCTTTAAAGGAAAACAACGATATGGTTTTGATTTTTATTCTTTTCATTTGTTCGCAAGAAAAATCGGGCATATACAATCACTGGCTATCGGCGATTTTACAGTAAACCTGGGGCAGGGATTGATACAATGGCAAAGCCTTGCATTCAGAAAAAGTGTGGATGTAATAAATATAAAAAGACAGGCTGCTGTATTACGTCCGTATAATTCGGCGGGCGAATATAATTTTCATCGCGGAGCGGGAATAACGGTTAAGAAAGATAAGATAGAAGCAACGGCCTTTGCATCTTACAGGAAGTTGAGTGCAAATTTTGTTGCTGATACAATAAATAATGAAGATTTTATTTCGTCCTTTCTTACTTCGGGGTTTCATCGTACGGCAAGTGAATTGGATGATCGAAACCGTCTGCGGCAAATTGCATTTGGAGGTAATATAAAATACAATGCATCAAATTGGCACTTGGGTATTAATGCCATTCATTACAATTTTTCTTTGCCTGTTCAAAAAAGACAGGAGCCCTATAATCTTTATGCCATCAGCGGAAAGAGTTGGTCGAATTACAGCATCGACTACAGTTATACGTACCGCAACCTGCATTTCTTCGGCGAAGCCGCCGCCGATAAAAATTTTAATACCGCATTGGTAAATGGTTTATTAATCAGTGCGGATTCGAAAGTAGATATTTCTTTTTTTCAGCGAAGCATCAGTGCGAAATATCAATCCATCAACGGCAATGCTTTTACAGAAAATACTTTTCCGACAAATGAAAAAGGAATCTATGCAGGAATCAGTATCAGGCCCGCCGCAGCCTGGCGGGTAGATGCCTATGCGGATTTCTTTTCTTTTCCGTGGTTAAAATTTTTAGCAGATGCTCCCGGCAGCGGGAATGATTTTCTGACGCAACTGACATACACGCCAAATAAACAGGTGGAAATATATACTCGCTACCGAAGCGAATCGAAACAGGTAAATCAAGCCGACAATACAACTGCAACCAATTTTTTAGCAGTTAAACCAAGGCAAAGCTGGCGTACGCAGCTAAGTTATAAAATAAATCCTGCTGTTACGCTGCGCAACAGGATGGAACTGATGTGGTACGATAAAAACGGTATTAATAAAGCCGATGGATTTCTTTCATATTTCGATATTCATTACAAGCCTGTTTTGAAACCCTTTTCAGGGAATCTGCGTTTGCAGTATTTTGAAACGGACGATTTTAATTCCCGGGTATATGCTTATGAAAATGATGTGCTCTATAATTTTGCCATACCCGTTTTCTTTGATAAGGGTTACCGTTATTATATTAACCTTAATTATGATTTGGGTAAAAGGGTAGCTTTTTGGGTAAAATGGTCGCAGAGCATATTTCCGGATAAAAGCGCCACCGGCTCGGGCCTTGATGAGATAAGCGGTAATAAAAAATCTGAAATTAGATTCCAGGCTGTTCTCAAGCTATAACTATTGTTCGTTTAATTTTTTTTATGACTTTGTTAAAAAAATCTTAACATTGCCGCAGCATTTCAAAGAAGTTTGGTGTCTTTTATACCAATTCCCTCCCTTGAAATTGGATTTTTTGGACTGATTATCAATGCTTTTTAAACTAAAAACAAACGTTCACATGAGAAAAAATTGCATCACTGCTATCAGTGCTTATGTTGCTATGCGCATTTGCATTTGGTCAGGCCCGCACAGTAACGGGTCAGGTTAAGGACGAAAAAGGCGTTGGTGTTCCTTTTGCGACGGTTCTTGAAACCGGGACAAAAAACGCTGCAAAAACTGATATTGATGGAAGGTTTTCTATTAATGTCTCGGGTAATAATGCTAAGCTGCTCATTAGTTATGTTGGCTATTTATCGCAAACGATAGATGCTAAAGATAACAGTACCGTCAGTCTTGCTCCGGATAATACTATTATGAGTGAAGTAGTGGTAACAGGTTTGGCAACATCAGTAAAAAGATCTAACTCTGCCAATTCAGTAGCCACCCTTTCCTCCAAACAACTTACAGGCAATACCCGCCCGCAAACTTTAGACGGAGCCATGCAAGGAAAAATTGCCGGCGCACAAATAAGCGCTAACAGCGGTGCACCGGGCGGAGGCTTTTCGGTTCGTCTGCGTGGTATTTCTTCTATTAATTTAAGCTCGGAACCCTTGTATATTATTGATGGGGTTTATGTAAATAACTCGCAAAATGCAACAGGTGCAGGAACCGGTCCTTTTAGCGGTGCTACAGGTCAAACATCGGGTACGCAGGACCAAGCCCCTAACAGGTTGGCAGATATAAACCCTGCTGATATTGAAAATATATCTATCCTGAAAGGCCCCAGTGCTGCAGCCATATATGGTACAAGAGCTAATGCAGGTGTGGTAATAATTACAACAAAAAGAGGCAAGGCCGGTAAAATAAATATCAACGTAGCCCAGGATTTCGGAGTCGTAAATGCGATTAACCTGGTTGGTATGCATAAGACTATTTGGGACAAACAATTTACGTTTGGAACAGATAAAGCTTCAGGCGCTAATTATACAGCTGAAAAGGCACTTAAAAATCCCACCGGCCAAACTTGGGACTATGAAGATATAATCTACGGGAACACAGGATTTATCAGCAATACCCGTATTGCTTTTTGGGCGGTACCGATAAAGTAAGATACTATGCCGGTGCATCCCGTTGGGACGAGAGCGGTATACAGAAAAGAACCGGTTACCAGCGTAATAGTATACGATTAAACTTAGATTTTCAACCAAAGACTTGGTGGGATATAGGTGTTGCAAGCAGTGTTATGAATTCTACAAGTGATCGTTCTTTTAGCGGGAATGATAACAACGGAGTTTCTTTGGGTTATACCCTTGCTTATGTCCCTAACTGGTTGCCACAGCTTCCCGTAAACGGAGTATACCCGAGCAATAAATATACAGGCCAAAATCCGTTGGAAATAGTAGACAAAGCCGTAAACAATGAAATTGTAAACAGGTTCATAGTTTCATTTAACAACACCTTTCATTTAATTAGAAAGGATAAGCACTCCTTAAAATTTACTATGCAGGGTGGTATAGATCAGTTGGAACAGGAAAATTTTGTGCACATGAAAGAAGAACTGCAATTCCAACAGCAAAGAGCTAATCCGGGTGCAGTTAGAAATACTTCAACAAGAGGGAAAAATATAAACATACAAGCTTTCCTGGTTGATAATGTTGAGTACAAAAAATTTGCCTTCACTACTTCTGTCGGAACCGTACGGTTAGAAACAGATAACAAAGTGATTTGGTTCCAGGGAGAAGGTATACCCCGTGGTACTACAAATACCAATAATGCATCTGTTCAGCTTTCCTCTTTGGATCTTTCAAGTTGGCAGGACGTAGGTTTGGTTGGACAGGAAGAAATAAACTGGGATGATAAAATTATCGCTACCGGCGGTATACGTTTTGATAAATCCAGTTTGAACGGCGATACTAAAAAGTATTATGCATTTCCGAAAGCTTCAGTAGCAGTAAATCTTTCGAACTTTGATTTCTGGAAAGTACCTGCTATTAATTTATTTAAAATTCGAACTGCTTACGGTAAAACAGGTAACCCTGCGTCGTTTGGTTCCAAGTTTACCAACATTATTCCATTTGCCATTGATGGCGTAACCGGCGCCTCTACTCCTACAACGGTTGGTAATCCCGCTATAGAACCGGAAACATCTACTGAATTAGAATTTGGATTTGATTTTGCAGCTTTTAAAAACAGGCTTACCGGCGAGGTTAGTTTTTATAATCGTGATATAAAAGATTTTATTGATGTCTTTAGCTTATCACCCGGCACAGGAGTTACATCTTATAAAGCGTTTAATGTAGGAGATATTGAAAACAAAGGTGTAGAAGTTTCACTTGGCGGTACCCCTGTACAGAAGAAGAATATAAAATGGACTACTACAGTAAATTGGTGGCAGAATCGCAGTAAAATCACGAGATTGATTATTCCGGAAAAAGCAACAGCTGCTTCGGGCTTTGGCGCCTTCGGTACACAACGTTTACGTGTGGGTAATTCTCCTTCTCAATGGTATGGCACACCAAACGGGGCCAATGGATTGCCTACTGCTTACGAAGATGCACAACCCAAATGGCAACTTAGCTGGAGCAACAGCCTTACATTGTTTAATAATTTTGAGTTCTCTATGTTGCTGCACCACAGCTATAAAAATTTCAACAGCAGTTTAAATGGTGAATTAACGGATGAAGGCGGTACTTCACCTGATTGGAGTGTTCCGGATAAGAACGGATATCCAAGCGGTGCAACCCGCATATTAGGTCAGCCCGGCATTACCAGCCGTCAGTTTATACAGGACGCAACCTTTACAAAACTCAGGGAAGTTTCGTTGTATTACACATTACCCAAAAATGTATTAGGGAAAATGGGTTTTCTTAAAAATGCAGAACAAGTAAAAGTGGGTATTTCCGGAAGCAACCTGTTTGTATGGACGGATTATTATGGTTATGATCCCGAAGCGGCGAATTTTGGCAATCGTCCTACATTAGCAACAGTTGATCTGTTAAGCTTTCCTTCAGCCCGCCGTTTATATTTTCATCTAAACTTTAATTTCTAAAACTACTATTATGAAAAGAAATAGAATATATATAGCTATTATCGCAGCATCTTTCATGCTTGCGGTAAGCAGTTGCAAAAAGGGAGGCTTTTTAGAAGTAGATGATTCCATAGCTGATCCAAACTCTGTTGCAGTAGATGTAGTCTTGGCCAATCCTTCCAAAGCACAAATTATACAACTTTGCAAAGGTTTGGAAAGTGCCATGAGAAATGGTTATAACGATTTTATATCAAGTACCGGTACTGTAGGGCGTGAAGTAATGAGCTCCCGTTCAACTGATAACAGGTATTATACCGAACTTTTGGGTACTAACGTGGCGCAATATGCCGGTCCTACCGCAGGTGCTAATGACCCGGCCGGTATTTTTAATGGTTATTATGCTGCCTTTTCCGCCACCCGTCGGAGGGCAGAATTGTTAGTACTTACAGCCAATAATGCAACTAGTATTACAGCCGGCGAAAAAAAGGCCGTAGAAGGTTTTGCCCGTACAATACAGGCATACGTAACGTTGAACCTGCTGAATATGCAGGGTAAAAATGGTATTAGAGAAGCATTTGGCGATTTAAACGTTCCGGGTGATCTGTTAAAGCCTGGTAAATTCGGCACATATGCTTCAGGACTTACTTTGGTTAAGCAATACGCAGAGGACGGGTTAGCAGCTCTGAATGCTGCAACAAGTTTTCCATTTACATTAAGTTCGGGTTATGCAGGTTTTAATACCGTTAATACTTTTAAGCAGTTCAACCGTGCATTAGCAGCAAGAATAGCAATGTACCAGGCTGATTGGCCGGCTGTGCTGACAAACCTCAACGGAAGCTTTCTTAATCTAACCGGAAGCTTATCTGCGGGTCCGAAAAATGTATGGTCTACTGCTCCAAACGATTTGACAAATACTTTATTTGTCACTCCTAACAATGACGGACAACCTTATGTAGTGTTTAACGAGGTGATCGCAGCAATAGAGCCCGGTGATACACGTTTTACAGGTGCCGGTGCTAAAGCGCTGGCCAGAACTTCTCCCCGTTCCAGCGGAGTGTTTACTTCTACACACGAGATGAGAATTTTTGCGAATAATACTTCACCCAGTGTTATAATTAAGAATGAAGAGTTGATACTGATGTATGCAGAGGCGAAAGCGGAACAAAATACACCGGCCACTTTGGCAGAAGCAGTAACTGCAATCAATACCATACGCACTACCTATGGTTTGCCTGCTTATGCAGGGGCTGTTACTAAGGCGGCTGTAATTGACGAAGTATATAAACAGCGCCGGTTTTCACTTTTTTGGGAAGGACACCGTTGGTTTGATATGCGTCGAAGAAATTTGTTAGCTCAGATTACTCCGCAAGGAACAATTGGTACGCAGACATTTGTTGTGTTTGAAAATATGTCCCGCCCCGATGCAGAGATACAGTGGGACTTACAAAACCCTTAATAGGATTGATAAAGTATTTTAAACCTTCCGGCAGGCCTTGCCGGAAGGTTTTTGTTTTTCCTTCAACTTATTTGCATATTCAATCCTAACTTTTCTACCTTTGAAAAAAACTAAATGGACAGTCAGAACCCTCAACCCAACCAGCTCAATATAGAAATTACAGAAGAAGTAGCCGAAGGCAGCTATGCCAATCTTGCTATCATTACACATTCGCACGCCGAGTTTGTAATTGACTTTGTGAATGTAATGCCGGGTACACCCAAGAGTAAGGTTAAATCAAGAATTATTTTTACGCCGCAACATGCCAAGCGTTTTATGAAAGCCCTGGCCGAAAATGTGGGCAGGTACGAAGCGGCTAACGGTAATATTAAAGACCTGGAAGAAGTACAATTGCCTTTCAATTTCGGCGGCCCGCCTGCGCAGGCATAATTGGTTTATCAGTTTAGTTGCGGATCAATGGGAAAGTTCACCATTATCTCATAATCGCCGCCAAGATGTTTCAGACTGTCTTTCCATACCTCAGTATAATCTTTATGAAATACTAATTTTTTTGTTGCCTCCGCGGTAAGCCAGCTTTTTTCTTTTAATTCATCCGCCAGTTGTCCCTGTCCCCAGCCGCTGTAGCCAATAAAAAAACGAATTTTATTTTCGTCAATCTCGTTTCTTTTTATTATTTCTATGAGCATTTCAAAATCGCCTCCCCAATAAATTCCTTTCAGTACCTCCAGACTGCCGGGAATTTCATCGGGGTATTGGTGTAAAAAATGAAGTGTATTGGTCTCTACCGGTCCGCCATAATACACAGGCATTTTAGAATCAGGCAACTCTTCTACTAATTCATCCAGCGTATTTTCATATTTTTTGTTGAGTACAAAACCAAAACTGCCCTCTTCTTTATGCTCGCAAAGCAGCACCACGGTACGCATAAAATTGGGGTCCTTTAAAAACGGGTCCGATATGAGTAATATACCTGAAGCGGGTGAAACCATAAACTAATTTACTTTGATTTTGGATGTTTAAGAAAATTCCGCATCACTTTATTTTTTAAATTATATATTAGCTGCTAAATGCCGTTAAAATACACTTAAACTGTGCCGGTTTATTTTTTGACCGCAATAGTTAAGGTAGATTTGCAGGCTATATTTTAATTTATCAACGTATTAACTACTACTTTGTTTAAATACTGAAAAGTGAAAAGAATTTTCCCCGTTATCATTATTCTTATTTCCCTTTCGCTGCTGGGTATTATTATTATCCAGCGGTCGTGGGTAATTAATATGATAGAACTTGGCGAAAAACAGGTGAGACAAAAAGTAGATGACGCTACGCGGATGGTGGGTCAGGATTTTGAGCAATACAAATCGGGATACGGCGCGGGCAACAGAACGTTTCCCGACTTTATGCCGGATAATTTTTCGTTGGAATTATTAAAACCCAGTACCGTCGGTCAGCGGTTTACCGTGGCGGAGATTGAAGACAAATTACGTAAGGCGTTTATCGCGAATAATTTAAAGGATTTGAAATTTGAATTTGGCTTGGGCCCTGTAAGTTCATCATTTAATTTTCGTTCTTTCGAAAGAAAGTCAAGAAATTTTGATAAAGAATATATTGATACGGCCAATAACATTCAGTCAACTTTTTTTATTGTACCCTCAAGCGGATCCGTTACGGAAAATCTTACTTCGAATGAAGCGCTTACTGTTATCGTACCCAATTTTAAAAAATTAGTTCTCCGTTCACTGCGTTGGGATTTCGCCATCGCCATTTTATTTACCTTAATAATTATTGCTGCATTTTACCTTACGTTGCGTACGCTGCTGCGTCAAAAAAAGCTGAGCGAAATAAAGAATGACTTTATTAATAACATGACACATGAGTTTAAAACGCCCATCGCTACCATTTCGCTGGCGGTAGATGCGTTGAAGAACGAAAAAGTAATGTTTGATAAAGAGAAGATGGGATATTTCAGCAATATAATTAAGGAGGAGAATAAACGAATGAACCGGCAGGTAGAAACGATTTTAAAGGCTTCTTTATTGGACAGGCAGGAAGTAGAGCTGGTACTGAAACCGCTGCATGTTCACGCAGTTATTAATACGGTATTAGAAAATTTTATATTGCAGTTGGAAGAACGGCAGGGAAAAGCTGACGTGTCGTTACTGGCGGAGAATGATTTAATTGAAGCGGATGAAGTTCATTTCTCCAACCTGGTAAATAATTTAATTGACAATGCGGTAAAGTACAGCAAGGATAATATACCGCCGCAGATTAAAATATCTACAACCTCTACCCGCAAGAGTTTTATACTTCGTATTGAGGATAACGGAATCGGTATGAATCGTGATACGGTTAAAAGAATTTTTGAAAAATTTTACCGGGCACATACGGGCAATGTGCATAATGTAAAAGGGTTTGGTTTGGGATTAAGTTATGTAAAAACGATGGTGGATGCGCATCACGGCGAGATAAAAGTAGACAGTGTGATTGGCCGGGGAAGTACATTTACAATAGAACTGCCGCTTAAGAAAGCATAATTAATTTGTATACCTATCTCTCCATAACAAACACCCGTCTCCGTAACTTAAAAACCTGAATTCATTTTTCATAGCATATTCATAAACAGCTTTCCAATCTCCACCAATTAAGGCAGCGACGAGTAAAAGTAAAGTTGATTGAGGCTGGTGAAAATTAGTTATTAATCCTTTTATTATTTTAAAATCATACCCCGGCGCTATTATGATTTGCGTTTTGCTGAAAAGTGCGGAGTGATTATTTTTCTTCATCCATACAAGTAAAGATTGCAATGCTTCTTTTGCAGATGCTGATTTATTTTCCTGTTCATATACTTCCCATTGCGATAATTGCAGTTCCGATAATTTTATCAGCGGATCATTAATTGTTTTTAAACCCAACCAATACAAGGTTTCAATGGTTCGTAATGAAGTAGTACCGACTGCTATGATGGTATTGTCAAGATTGTTTAAAATATTTTCAATTATTTTTATTGAAACGTCAATATACTCTGCATGCATTTCATGCTCTTCCATTATGGCGGCTTTTACCGGCTTAAAAGTACCCGCGCCTACATGCAGTGTAACGAAATCTGAAGAAATATTTTTTGCTCTTAATTTTTCAAAAATGGCATCTGTAAAATGTAAGCCGGCAGTAGGGGCGGCTACACTGCCTTCTTTTTCAGCATAAACGGTTTGGTATCTTTCTTCATCCGTTTTTTCGGCGGTGCGATGCAGGTAGGGCGGCAGCGGAATCTCTCCGCAATGCAATAATATTTCTGCAAAACTTACACTATCGGGTTGCCAGCTCAATTCTACAATAAAACAATCAGCCAATCGATCTTTAATAGTCGCTGTTATTTTTACAGACTTGTCAGCAATAATAATTTTTTTTTCGGGTGTAAAACTATTTTTCCATTTAGAAGCTCCGCCAACTAAGCATTTCCAAATTGCTTTTCCCGTTTGCATCATCGATTGTGATATGTCTGTATTTTGTCCCGCAGGTTCCAGGCAAAATATTTCTATAATACCGCCGCTTGGTTTTTGAAACAGCAATCTTGCATGAACAACTTTGGTATTATTAAAAACAAGCAATGAATTTGCGGGGAGCAGTTCATCTATATTTTTATAAATGCTTTCAGCAATAATTTTATTTTTATAAATAAGCAGCTTGGATTCATCTCTTTCCGCCAAGGGAAATTTTGCAATGCGATCTTCGGGAAGAGTATAGGTATACCCGCTTATAGAAATATGTTTTGGATGCATAGTATGTACAGCCAACTGCTGTATTTATTGTGCGGCAAAAATAACATCGTTTCTAAAACATTAAACTATTAGCAGAATCTAAAAGCGAAAAATAACTTATTGAACTTTGCAAATTGTCTATTGTCTATTGCCTATTAACAAGTCAGTCGCTTCATAATAAAAGCTGTCATCAATTGCCCAAATCCACAGCTTATCCACAGCTATTCACATTAAAGGCAGGTGCTTCTGATCAATTTAGTGCTTTAAATCTATGAAAGCCTTTACAACAAAGGCTTTGGCTGAATATAGAACTGTGGAAAAAATAAAAATGCAAAAATTTGGTCTGTAAGTGGGAAAAAGTGTTATTTTGTGTTAATTTAAATGAATTGATACAATCTATTGATAATGACAGGTTTTCTCGGAGAATTCGAGGCTACGTTAGACGCCAAGGGGCGGTTTCTTTTACCGGCAGGCTTTAAAAAGCAATTGCCGGAAGAGGAGCAGGGGCGTTTTGTTATCAATAGAGGTTTTGAAAAGTGCTTGACGCTTTACCCCATAAAAAACTGGGAACCGCTCTTTGCAGACATCAGCAAGTTGAATGATTTTGACCCGAAGGTTCGGGAGTTCAGACGCTACTTTTTAAACGGAGCCACATTTGTAGAGCCCGATAGTGCCGGCAGACTATTGGTGCCGCCCAATTTAAAAGAGCAGGCGGGATTGGAAAAAGATATAGTGCTGGTGGCCGCGGTAAATAAAATTGAAATCTGGGATAGTAATAAGTACAAACAGCTCTTTGAATCATTTTCACCGGAGGCATTCAGCAGCTTGGCTAATGAGGTAATGGTTAATAAAGATGATAAGTTGAAAAGTTGACAGTTGTGAACTATATGAATAAGAAAAATAAAAAATATAGTACCGAAAACGAATCAACCGATACACCGCTCAACGAATCTGCCTGCTACCACATACCTGTTTTGCTGAATGAAACCATTGAAGGCTTGCATATTAAGCCCGACGGAATTTATGTGGATTGCACATTTGGCGGCGGCGGTCATTCAAAACTTATTTTAGAAAAATTAAGTACTGAAGGAAAGCTTATCGCATTTGATCAAGATGAAGACGCCCGAAAAAATTTGCCTGACGATAAGCGATTGATTTTTGTGCCGCATAATTTTCGTCACATTCAGCGATTCCTGAAGCTGCACGGTATAAATGCAGTTGACGGAATAATGGCTGACCTGGGTGTAAGCAGCCACCAGTTTGATGAAGCTGAACGGGGCTTTTCCATTCGTTATAATGCCGATATGGATATGCGTATGGATCAGCGTCAGATGCTTACTGCGTTTACAATTGTAAATACATATACAGAGCAGCAGTTACACAAATTGTTTGAGCAGTACGGCGAAGTAACCAATGCGAAGACACTGGCTAAAAAGATTGCAGCAGTTCGCGGTTCATCATCGCTCAAAACAATTGATGGTTTTAAAAATGCACTCCGTGAAATTGTGAAAGGAAATCCCAACAAGTACTTCGCCCGGGTTTTTCAAGCTCTGAGAATTGAAGTGAATGATGAATTAGGCTCACTGAAAGAACTGCTTCTGCAAATTCCGCCCTTATTAAAGCCCGGTGGCCGTGCGGCCATTATTACTTTTCATTCTTTAGAAGATAGATTGGTGAAAAACTTTTTCCGTCGCGGTTCATTTGATGAAACGGAAGAAAATCCTTTTACCAATACGGAAGAAGTAAATGAATTGAAAGTGATAACAAAGAAACCGATTACACCTGCTGATAAAGAAATGAAGGAAAACCCGCGGTCAAGAAGTGCAAAGCTGCGGGTAGCTGAAAAAGTGATGATGGTGTAAAGGAGAAAAATTTTGTTAAGATTTTTTTTAATAAAATAGTTGCTGATTAGTAATATCCAAATTCTTTGAATTAAATCGTTTTAGAGAAAACCGGCCGGTTACCCGGCAGGCTGACTGCTTAAAAATTAAAAATGATGGAACAGCAAAACACAAAGGAACGGGACTTGAAGTTAGACTGGAAACGATTATTGAATTACCAATCGATCGTGAGGCAGGTGCCGTTCTTTTTGTTCCTCACTGTATTGGCGGTATTGTATATCTATAACGGGCACTATGCCGATAAAACAATACGAAACATCAACAATACCGCCAAAGAAGTAAAAGAATTGCAGTACGAATACAAAACGGTAAAAAGCGAAGTGATGTTCAGGAGTAAGCAAAGCGAATTAGCAAAAGCGGTAGAGCCGCTGGGATTAAAGGAGCTGGTTGCATCGCCGGTTGTATTAAAAGACAGTTTAGTAAAGAATTGATTTGAGGATATTTTTTGCGCATTAAATAATTGAATATTCCCCTTACGGGGTATGGCGTATAATGGAAATTAAAAGAGATATACTGTGGAGAGTTTATGTATGTTTTATCGGCATTATAGTGCTGAGTTTCCTCGTCCTCGGAAGAGTTTTTTACATACAGAATTTCCAGGGAAGTAAATGGCTCAGTATGAGCGACAGTTTGCATCAAAAAATAATAGCTATTGATGCGGAACGCGGAACTATCTACAGCGAAGACGGGCAAATGCTCAGCACTTCGATTCCTTATTTTGATATCTACATTGATTTTGCCGCCGAAGGTTTGAGAGATAAGGACGGAAAAAGATTTAAAGAAAATGTTGATTCTTTCTCTGTTGCATTGGCGAATTATTTTGGCGATAAAACCAAGGCGGAATATAAACGTGAGTTGCAGTTGGCGTACAAAAACCGTAACCGCTATTACCGGCTTAAGAAAAATATTTCTTTCGAAGATTACAAAGCATTCCGCGAATTTCCTTTAGCAAGATTCGGCCGTAACAAAAGCGGTGTAATTACCGAAGTAAAAAGTAAGCGTTTAAATCCTTTCGGTTTGTTGGCCAATCGTACCATCGGTTTATCAAGAGAATATATTTCGAGTGATGGTAAAATAGTAAATAAGAATGTTGGCCTGGAGTCTACCTATGACACATTACTGAAAGGACAAACCGGAAGTAAGTTGGTACGCTTTATTGCCGGCGGCGCTGCGGTACCCATCGATGGTACTGAGATAGAACCGGAAAACGGTAAAGATATCATGACAACCATTGATGTGAACATGCAGGACATTGCAGAAAATGCATTATTAAAAACGATGGTAGAAAGCGAATCGTTGTACGGTACCTGCATTGTAATGGAAACAAAAACCGGTAAACTGAAAGCGATAGCCAATCTCGGTCGTCGTACCGATGGCAGTTATTGGGAAGACGAAAATTATGCATTGCGCACAACTGAGCCGGGTTCTACTATGAAATTAGCGACACTGTTATCTGTACTCAGCGAAGGGTCGATGAATGTAAATGATATGGTAGAAGTGGGTACAGCCGGACAAATGATAGTGGGTCCGAGAAATGTTACTGACGCGGAAAGAGCACCCAAGCCAGTTATGTCAATAAAAGAATGTTTTGCACACAGCTCGAATGTGGGAATGAGTAAAATAGCATATAAATCTTTTGCTTCAGAGCCCGATAAATTTTTAAAATACTTACATCGTTTTCGATTGGATACTTTTTCAGGAATTGATTTAAAAGAAGTTGATCGTCCGCGATTGCCAAAACTTGAAAAGGGTAAAGGAGGATTGATGGATATGGTTACGATGAGTTATGGGTACGCCATTGAAGTAAGTCCTTTGCAAACAATGATGCTGTACAATGCAATTGCCAACAACGGAAAAATGATGAAGCCGTACTTAGTTAACAGTGTTCAGCGCAACGGTATCGTGATAAAACAAAACAAACCGACCGTAGTGGTGGATGATATTTGTAAGCCTTCAATTATCAGCGCTGCAAAAGAATGTATGGAAGCTGTTGTTACAGAGGGCACGGCGAGAATTGCATTTAAAGATTTTCCTTTTAAAGTAGCAGGGAAAACCGGTACCGCTCATGTGGCGGATGGCAAGTACAGTTATAATGATGGCGTATACCAAGCCTCGTTTGTCGGGTACTTCCCGGCCGACGAGCCGCAGTATACCTGCATAGTGGTTGTAAAATCAAAACCGCATGCGGCGGTTCACTACGGGGGTACATTGGCCGCACCGGTATTTAAAGAAGTAGCTACCAAGTTGTATGCAATGTATGTGGAGAAGAAAAATAATTTTTATAAGGGCGGTGCGAAAGACAGCTCTTCTTATTACTATGCGGGTTTTACAAACGATATAAAAAATATTTACAAGGCATTGAATGCAGGTTATCGCGATTCTGTACGGCAAAGTGATTGGAGCAGTGTGTATGATAATAATTACCGGCCTGTGATGAAAGGTGTATTGGTCAACCGGAAACAAATGCCCAATGTAAGAGGTATGGGTTTAAAAGATGCTTTGTATTTATTGGAGAATATGGGTGTGAAAGTACAGGCGGCGGGGAAAGGAAAAGTTCTTGCACAATCCATTGCGGCAGGTACGGTATTGGAAAAAGGAATGACCGTTTATGTTGAACTGGGATAAATTTTATTTAATCATTTGGCAAAACTGCAGGACATATTATATAAAGTAAGTATTAAGTCGGTATACGGAAGTACGTCTGTTGAGGTAAGTGATGTACAGCTTGATTCCAGAAAAGTAAAAAAGGGTTCTTTGTTTATTGCGGTAAAAGGTGCGGCGGCAGACGGGCATTTATTTATAGATAAAGCGATTGAAGCGGGTGCTGCGGCGATAGTACATGAGCAGCAGGTGATAAATAAAAATGAAGGAGTGGTATATGTGCAGGCGGAGAACAGTGCATCGGCTGCCGGTTTTATAGCACATAATTTTTTTGATCAGCCTTCGGAGAAATTAAAAATAACAGGCATAACGGGTACCAACGGAAAAACAACCATTGCTACTTTATTATACAAGCTCTTTACATCGTTGGGATATAAGTGCGGTTTACTGAGTACGGTGCAAAATCATATTGGCGACAGGGTGCTGGAAGCAACGCATACCACACCTGATGCCGTAAGCCTGAATGCATTGTTGAAACAAATGGTCGATGAAGAATGTACGCATGTTTTTATGGAAAACAGTTCGCATGCCATTCATCAGCATCGCAGTACGGGTTTACATTTTGCAGGCGCCATTTTCAGTAACATCACACACGACCACCTGGATTATCATAAAACTTTTGATGAGTATATCCGGGTAAAGAAATCTTTTTTCGATAACCTTTCTTCATCCGCATTCGCCATCAGCAATGCCGATGATAAAAGAGGAGAGGTGATGCTGCAGAATACCAATGCGAAAAAGTATTTCTACAGCTTGCGAACGATGGCTGATTTTAAAGGCAAACTGTTAGAGAACAGTTTAACCGGGTTGGTGATGACGGTGAATGATCAGGAAGTGCATTTCAGGTTGATAGGAGAATTTAATGCGTATAATTTATTGGCGGTGTATGGCGCGGCTATTTGCATGGGAGAAGATAAGCAGGAAGTACTTCGGTGTTTGAGTGTATTGACCGGCGCCGAAGGAAGATTTGATTATATCGTATCGGCAAAAGAAAAAATAATAGGTATTGTAGATTATGCACATACACCTGATGCTTTACTGAATGTGCTGGCTACTATAAAAAAATTAAGAAAAGGAATAGAGCAGGTAATAACTGTGGTAGGCTGCGGCGGCGACAGGGATAAAACAAAAAGACCGATTATGGGTGAAGTGGCTTGTGAGCATAGCGACAAAGCAATTTTTACCAGTGATAACCCGAGGAGCGAGGACCCGCTGCAAATTTTAAAAGATATGGAGGCGGGTTTGGGCAGTGCGGCGAGAAGAAAATTTATTTCGATAGCGGACAGGAGAGAGGCGATAAAGACAGCTATCAGTTTGGCTCAAACGGAAGATATAGTATTGATAGCAGGTAAAGGACATGAAAAGTACCAGGATATAAAAGGAGTGAAGAATCAATTTGATGATAAAGAAGTATTGAGGGAAATGTTTGAACTGTTGGGCAAGTAAACAAATCCGGCGACGAAGTTTTTTTTATAAAAAGTAAATAAAGAGATCAATAATAATATTAACTAATAACCAACCGACAAATGCTGTATCATTTATTTGACTGGTTTAAAGAACAGGGAATCGAATTTCCCGGGAGGGAACTTTTTCGGTTCATTACGTTCAGGGTAATAATGGCTATGTTATTGTCTTTATTTATTACAATGGTATATGGCCGCCGTATTATCAACCTATTGAGAAAATTGCAGATTGGCGAAACGGTTCGTGATTTGGGATTGGCCGGCGAGCAAGAGAAGAAGGGTACGCCAACGATGGGAGGTCTTATTATTATTCTGGGAATTATAATTCCTACATTATTATTTGCAAGATTGGACACGGTATATATTATTTTAATGCTTATAGCCACCGTATGGTTAGGCGCTATTGGTTTTATAGATGATTACCTGAAACTACAGTCAAAAAAAGCGGCGCAAAAACAAGGCGCTAATTATAAAAAAGGCGATAAAGACGGGTTAGCCGGTTGGTTTAAAATATTAGGACAGGTAGGTTTAGGTGTTATAGTAGGCGCTACATTATATTTTAACAGCGAAGTAAAAATATGGAGAGAGTACCAGGGAGTACCGAATGCAAACGACTCTTCCATTTTTGCAAAAAAAGTTGGCGATACTACCAAATACTTTGTAGAAACGAAATCGTTTGTAACTACTATACCATTTGTAAAAGACCATGAATTTAATTATTCAAAACTATTACCTGCCGGTTTAAGAGATTATACATGGATACTATACATACTGATTGTAATATTTATTATCACCGCCGTATCAAACGGTGCGAATATAACCGACGGGTTAGACGGGTTGGCAACAGGCACTTCGGCGATAATAGGTGTATGCCTCGGCATATTCGCTTATGCAAGCGGCAGTTTATTCTTCGCCGATTATTTAAACATTATGTATATACCGCGCCTCGGCGAACTTTCCATTTTTATAGCAGCTATGATAGGTGCCTGTATCGGTTTCCTGTGGTACAACAGTTATCCCGCACAGGTTTTTATGGGCGATACCGGCAGCTTAACACTGGGAGGTATTATAGCTGCGCTGGCCATTATAGTACACAAAGAATTATTGATACCTATTTTTTGCGGTGTGTTCCTGGTAGAGCTGCTCAGTGTAATGATACAGGTAACCTATTTCAAGTACACAAAGAAAAAATACGGCGAGGGACGAAGAGTTTTTTTAATGAGCCCGTTGCATCATCATTTTCAAAAGCGGGGATATCATGAAGCGAAGATTGTAACAAGATTTTGGTTGGTAAGTGTGTTGCTGGTGTTAGTAGCTATTGTTACGCTGAAGTTGAGATAGCTTTCTATGACTTGTAACGATTATTCAGTTACTGAAATTTAAATCGAAATAGAAAAAAAGTGTGAATCGATGAAAAGTATTACTTCCGGTCTTTAGAAAATAAGAAGTGAAGTTGAATTAAGTTCTGAAAAGCCACCATTTTAAAATCCTTCTGAAGAAAAAACCAAAACTCTGCTCTAACGAATTGTGGTGCATTGAATCCAATACTTATGAAGAACCTGATCCTGTACTGTTATGGATTAAGGATTCAGTAAACTGATGAAAACATTGAAATGCCCGCCCGGCCTTTGCCGTTCGGACGGGCTTAATTACTCAAGTTGATTAATGCGGCGCTATGGATAAAAAGTTTATTATACTCGGTGGCGGCGAAAGCGGTGTAGGCGCCGCGTTGCTGGCAAAAAAAAACGGCTATGATGTTTTTGTGTCTGACGGAGGCTCTTTGAAAGAAATATATAAAAATGAATTGGCGGCCGCCCGAATTAGTTTTGAAGAAGGTGGCCATGACGAAGAACGGATTTTATCGGCTGATGAAATAATGAAGAGCCCGGGTATTCCTGAAAAAAATGAAATGGTAAAAAAAATCAGGGAGAAAGAAATTCCGGTCATCAGCGAAATAGAATTGGCTTACCGATTTAAGGGCGACAGTAAAATTATTGCTATTACCGGCAGCAACGGCAAAACAACTACTACCGCACTTACATACCATATCTGCAAACACGCAGGATTGGATTGTGCGTTGGTAGGAAATATCGGGTATTCATTTGCCAGGCAGGTAGCATTGGAACCAAAGCCGCTTTACGTAGCGGAGATAAGCAGTTTTCAATTGGATGATATAAAAGATTTCAGACCCGATGTAGCCATATTAACCAATATAACGGAAGATCATTTAGACAGGTACGAATACAAGTTTGAGAATTATATACGCAGCAAGTTCAGGATAATTATGAATCAACAAAAAGAAGATTTTTTTATTTATTGCGAGGACGATCCCGTAACGATGAAGTATATGAAACAATTTTCAGTTCAATCTAACCCACTACCAATTAGTATGAGAAAAGAATTAATTAACGGAGCTTTTATTAGAGACGGGGATGTATATGTAAGAACGGGCAATGAGCAAATTTCTATGAGTGTTTATGATTTCGCACTCAAGGGAATACATAACCAATACAATACGATGGCGGCATGTGTAGCGGGTTCTATTATGGATATTCGAAAAGAAAAAATTCGCGAAGCGGTACAAACTTTTCAAAGTTTGGAGCATCGCATGGAGCCGGTGGCTACTATTCGCGGTGTAGAATTTATAAATGACAGCAAAGCCACCAACATCAACAGCACCTGGTTTGCATTGGAAAGTATGGAGAAACCGACAGTGCTTATTTTAGGCGGTGTAGATAAAGGAAATGATTACGTATTGCTGAATGACTTGGTGAAGGAAAAAGTAAAGGCGATTATTTGTTTGGGAACGGACAATACAAAAATTCATGAAGCCTTCAGCAATATTGTACCGACTATTGTAGATACAGATAATGCGGTGAATGCAGTACAGGCGGCATTTCATTTTGCTGCTAAAGGCGATGTGGTTTTGTTGAGCCCGGCTTGCGCCAGTTTCGATTTATTTAAAAATTATGAAGACAGGGGCAACCAGTTTAAACAGGCGGTGAAGGATTTGTAAGACGAAAAGTTGATTGAGAGTGGTGAATAATTAATAATTATTAATTAATAATTATTGACTCAAAGTAAAATTAGATTGATACTATAAACGGTAAATGGCAGAAATAAAAAACATACAGGATTCAATATTTCCTTTTAAGGGGTGGGGAGAGGATTTTGCTTCCAAAACCAAAGGTGATAAAGTAATATGGGCATTGGTAATGTTACTGGTGCTTATATCATTGCTTGTAGTGTACAGCGCCACGGGTTCATTGGCTTATAAAAATTATAAAGGCAATACGGAAGTATACCTTTTCAAGCAGGTTACGTTCATTGCATTGGGTATGGGGCTAATTTATTTTGCACACCGCGTTAACTATACTATTTATTCAAGAATAGCTACCATCCTTTTTTTATGCTGTATTCCTTTGTTGTTATATACACTTTTCTTCGGCGTACGTATGAATGAAGGAAGCCGCTGGATTCGCCTGCCCATTATCAATATGACAATGCAAACATCCGATTTGGCGAAGCTTGCACTGTTTATGTTTTTGGCAAGGCAGTTAAGTAAAAAACAAAAAGTAATAAAAGATTTCAAGAAAGGATTTATACCGCTTATTACACCGATAGCGGTTACCTGTATGCTCATTGCACCGGCTAATTTATCTACGGCGTTATTATTGGGAGCTACCTGTATGGTATTGCTTTTTATCGGTCGTGTAAATATGAAACATCTTTTACTTACCGTAGCAGTAGCAATGATTCCCGTTTTGTTTCTGATTGCGGCAGCCGTCATCAGTCATAAATCAGGCAATGAAGATACAGTTGTAGTAAAATCAAAATCGTCGGGGCTGCTGAGCCGTGTAAATACTTGGGTAAACCGTGTAGAAAGTTTTATATATGGCGGCAACGGTAATGCTGTTGATGATGATGCTTACCAGGTGAACCAGGCGAAGATTGCCATTGCAAAAGGCGGTATGTTGGGCCTCGGCCCGGGACACAGCGAGCAAAGAAATTTTTTACCGCAGGCTTATAATGATTTTATATATCCCATCATTATTGAAGAGTATGGTTTTATAGGCGGCGCATTTATAATTTTTATTTACTTGGTTTTTTTATACCGAAGCATACGAATTTTTAAGCGATGCCCCTATGCTTTCGGCGCATTCCTGGCATTGGGTCTGAGCTTTACATTGGTAATACAAGCGGTAAGCAATATGGCGGTAAGTGTAAATCTTTTCCCGGTAACGGGTGTTACCCTGCCATTGATAAGCATGGGCGGCAGCAGTTTCCTGTTCACCTGTTTATCTATAGGAATTATTTTAAGCGTAGCAAGAAATGTAGAGCAGATGGAAGCCAAAGGTAATAACGAAGAAAAAGAATTTGGTTCGTAACGGATTGGATGAAATAAGTGCTGAATTATGAGTGAAGAAAAAAACAGTAAGAGAATAATAATTGCGGGCGGCGGAACGGGAGGGCATATTTTTCCTGCCATCGCCATTGCTAATGCGTTGAAAAAGATTGATAACAAAATTCAGATACTGTTTGTAGGCGCTAACGGAAAAATGGAGATGGAAAAAGTGCCGCAGGCAGGGTACGAAATAAAAGGAATTGATATAGCGGGTTTCAACCGTAGTTCTTTGATAAAAAATGTTGGTTTGCCTTTTAAATTGATAAAAAGTTTTTTTCAGGTTCGCTCTATTATCAAATCATTTAAGCCCGATGCGGTAATTGGTGTGGGCGGTTACTCCAGTTTCCCGGTTTTAAGGTTGGCGCAGGCAAAAGGTATTTCAACTTTTATTCATGAGTCAAATTCTTTCGCGGGTAAATCAAATATTTTATTGGGTAAAAAAGCGACTAAAATATTTACTGCAAGCGAGGGAATGGAAAAATTTTTTCCAAAAGAAAAAATTATGATTACCGGGAACCCGGTTCGCTCTGCTATTGCACAATCATCGGTTACAAGAGCGGAAGGAATAAAATTTTTCGGTTTGAATGAAACAAAGAAAACCGTTTTGGTAGTAGGTGGCAGTTTGGGCGCCAAGGCAATTAATGAAGGTGTTGATAAACATTTGGATGGTTTGCTGAATGAAGGTTTGCAATTGATATGGCAAACGGGTAGACCTTATGCCGCTAAAGCAAAAGAAAGAGCGGCAGGTAAATCCGGTGTTTGGACAAATGAATTTATAACACAGATGGAAAATGCTTATGCGGCGGCTGATATAGTTATTTCGAGGGCAGGCGCTATGGCCATAGCTGAACTCTGCGTAGTAAAAAAGCCGGTATTGTTTGTACCCTTTCCGTTTGCAGCGGAGGATCATCAAACGGTAAATGCAATGAGGCTGGTAAATAAGAATGCCGCATTGATGGTAAAAGACAATGAAGCGCCGGATAAAATAGTACCGGCTATCATCGCTTTGGCAAAAGATGAAACTAAACAAAATGAATTAAGAAATAATATCGGAAAATTGGCGGTAACAAATGCCGACAAAATTATTGCGGAAGTGATACTAAAGAATTGATTTTTTAAAATGAGTGAAAAAAAAGATACAGGAATTTTTGGGGGTGCCGGTTTACCGGCGGGGAGTACGGTTTATTTCATCGGCATCGGCGGTATAGGCATGAGCGCCGTTGCAAGATATTTTCATTCGAAAGGAATAAAAGTGAGCGGGTATGATAAAACAGAAACTCCGTTAACAAAAGAATTGCAGCAGGCAGGAATAAATATTCATTTTGATGAGAATGTAGAAATAATCCCGAAAGAAGCAGGATTGATAGTTTATACACCGGCCATTCCGAAAGAACATAAAGAGCTGGTGTATTATCAACAAAACGGATACAAAGTAGTAAAGAGAAGCGATGTATTGCAAATGATTACCGAAAGTTCTTTTAATATATGTGTAGCGGGTACGCATGGCAAAACAACTATCAGCACCATGATTGCGCATTTACTCCGCGACAGCGGGTATGGCTGTAATGCTTTCCTGGGAGGCATTTCAGGGAATTACGGAACTAACTTTTGGGAAAGTAAAAAAAATTGCAGCGTAATAGAAGCTGACGAATATGACAGAAGTTTTTTGAAGTTGAGTCCGGATGTAGCTGTTATTTCATCAATGGATGCGGATCATTTAGATATATACGGTACTGCGGAGGAAATGGAAAATTCTTTTATTGAATTCAGCGGTAAGATAAAGGAAGGCGGATTGTTGGTGAGCAAATTTGGTTTGAAAAGAGGTAAAGAATTTAAAACTAAAAAAAATATAAAGTACAGTTTGCAAAACGAAAGCGCCGGTGTGTATGCCTCAAATATAAGAATGAGTAACGGCAGTTACGAGTTTGATGTAATGATGCCGGATAATATGATTGATAATGTTGTGTTGAACATGGGCGGTATGCACAATGTAGAGAATGCACTTGCCGCTATCACCGTTGCGAATCATTTGGGTATTGAAAATGATAAAATAAAAGCAGCGGTTAGTTCTTTCAAAGGTGTAAAGCGAAGGTTTGAGTATATCATTCCTCCTTCGCCGGGCGGTGCCGTGGTTTTTATTGATGATTATGCGCATCACCCGGAAGAATTAAGAGCATTGATAAACGGCGCAAAGACTTTGTTCAAAAATAAAAAGTGTACGGTTATTTTTCAACCGCACTTGTATACCCGAACAAGAGACTTTGCGGACGGCTTTGCCTTAAGTCTTGATTTGGCGGATGAAGTTGTGTTGTTGCCGATTTACCCGGCTCGTGAATTACCGATAGCCGGTGTAACAAGCGAAATGATTTTGCAAAAAATGAGTATCGATGACAGAAGTGTAATTGCGAAGGAAGAATTACTGAATTGGATGGACAATGAGTATGCAAAAACAATCAACAAGGAGTTTGGCGAAATACTGATTACGGCCGGGGCGGGGGATATAGATACGCTGGTTCAACCAATTAAAGAATGTTTGAAACGTAATGTATAACATTTCAGGCGGCAGTAATGCAGCATGAAAAAGAATTAACAGAAGTAAAGGAGAAATTGAGTACTAAAATATCTATACGGAAAGTTTTGTTCACTGTGGCCTGGTTGGCCGCGGGTGCGGGACTGCTCACTTTGCTCATTGCCGCCATTGGCAAAAGAAACAGCGAACAGTGTACGGATTATAAAATAACGATAAAAGGAACACAGGATAATTTTTTTGTAGATAAAAAAGATGTTGAAAGATTATTGAAAGCCTCGACTAAAGGAAATATAAAAGGTCAACCGATGTCGGCTTTTAATTTGAGAAAGATGGAAGCGCTGCTGGAAGATAATGTGTGGATAAGGGACGCAGAATTGTTTTTTGATAACCAACAGGTGTTGCATACATCAGTTTTGGAAAGAGAACCCGTAGCAAGAGTTTTTACAACGGGCGGTAACTCCTGGTATATTGACAGCAGTAATCGTCGTATGCCTTTGTCGGACAGGTTGAGTGCCAGAGTACCGGTGTTTACCAATTTTCCCGACAGGAAAGTGCTGACAAAAAAAGACAGCGCATTGCTTGAAGATGTAAAAAAGTTGGCGCAGTATATTATGGAAGATGATTTCAGCATGGCACAGGCAGCGCAGATTGATATTACAAAACAACGAACATTTGAAATGGTGCCCGTTATAGGCAATCATATTGTACAGTTGGGAAATGCGGAGAATCTTGAACAAAAATTTAACCGCTTATTTATTTTTTATAAACAAGTAGCGGGTAAAACGGGATTTGACAGGTACAGTACGGTAAATGTACAATATGCGGGCCAGGTGATAGGTACAAAAAGAGGAACAGGTACAGCGGCCGTTGATTCTGCGCAGTTAAGAAATAATGTAATGCAATTGCTGCGTCAGGTACAACAACTAAACAGCGATACAACAGTTACGAATGCAATACCTGCTGAGAAACCAACCTTATCCTCTCGTGACACGGTGATAAGGAGAACTGCTGCCGATGTAAATAACGGTGCAAGCACCAATTCGAATCCAACTCCTGCGAGAACCGCTGATCCTCCCAAACCGAAAAATGTAAAACCAAAACCAAGAGCTGTGATGCCGAGAAGAAATTGAGATGATAGAAGAGAGTTAATAGTAGTTCTTAAACAGTGTGTAGAAATGTCTTTGTGATTTTGCAGTAGCGTGACTTTTCGATTTGAACCACAGAGACGCGGAGGCACAGGGTAACACAGAGACTTTGTGAAACTTAGTGTCCTTGTGTCTCTGTGGTTCAAAAAACACATATAAGAATTTATGAAATAATAGAGCATAAAAGTAATTTTTTAATAAAGGATTTCGATAACAACAACTAAAAACAAAAACTATGAACAGCGAACAACCCATTATTGTCGGTCTTGACATCGGAACCACCAAGATTGCTGTGATTGCAGGTCGTAAGAACGAATACGGTAAATTGGAAATTTTAGGTTTTGGCCGTGCCAACAGCAATGGCGTTAAACACGGGCAGGTACTTAATATTGATGAAACGATTAAAGCCATCAAAATGGCTTTGCAGGATTGTTATGCTTCCAATCCGCATTTGGAAGTAAACGAAGTGTATGTCGGTATAGCGGGTCATCATATAAAAAGTTTGCAAACCCGCGGCGATATTGTTCGTCAACATACCGATGATGAAATTTCGCAAAGAGAAATTGACCAGTTGGTAGCGGATCAGTATAAAACATATATTCCTGCCGGCGATCAAATCATTGATGTAATACCGCAGGAGTTTACGGTAGATAATTTTCAAAATATTATCAAGCCTATTGGTTACGGCGGCGTGAAGTTGGGCGCCAACTTTCACATCATCACCGGCGATAAAAATGCCATTCGCAATATCAACCGCAGTGTAGAAAAATCGGGCTTGCATACAAAAGATTTGGTGTTGCAGCCATTGGCATCCTCTTCGGCGGTAATGGGGCAGGAAGATTTGGAAGCCGGTGTAGCGATTGTAGATATTGGCGGCGGTACTACGGACCTTGCTGTTTTTTATGAAGGCATATTAAAACATACGGCGGTGATTCCTTTTGCCGGCGAAAATATTACCAATGATATTAAAACCGGTTTGGGTGTACTGAAAACACAGGCCGAGCAAATGAAAACACAATTCGGCAGCGCATTGGCGAATGAAGCGAAAGCGAATGCCTATATCACCATTCCGGGCTTACGCGGTATGCCGGCCAAAGAAATAAGTGTAAAGAACCTGGCCAATATCATACAGGCACGAATGAGCGAGATCATGGATTTTGTTACTTATCATTTAAAGCAAGTAGGATTGGATAACCGAATGTTGAACGGCGGAATTATTTTAACGGGCGGGGGTTCGCAATTAAAACATTTAATACAATTGACTGAATACGTAACCGGCTTACCTGCACGTATCGGTTTTCCTAATGAACATCTTGCCGGCGGTCACATAGAAGAATTGGCCAAGCCAACTTACTCTACCTGTATCGGTTTAATACTGAAAGGATATGATGATTACGAACATAACCGCAAACAATTTGAAAACAGTTATACCAAAGTAGCGGTGCCCGATGGTTTAAAGAAAGCATTGAACGGCGAAGAAGAGGAAGTATTGGTAGAAGAAGAAATGAGCGAAGCAAGTATGAAGAAAAGAAAAAACCTTACCGGCTTCTGGGGCAAATTCAAAGACGGCATTATTGATTTGTTTAAAGAAGAAGAGGATAAGCATTTGTAGCACCCCTAAATCCCCCGAAGGGGGATTTTAGAAAAGTCATTAAGTTCAATAAAGTTCTTTGCGTTTCGATTATATAAAAAATAAATAACCCAATTATCAACAGCTTCATAAGTCCCGCACTTGCGGGATTTGGAGGGGCTCTTTAAATTTCAACATTATGATACACTTTGATTTACCGAAAGAGAAATCATCAATTATAAAAGTAATTGGTGTAGGGGGCGGAGGAAGCAATGCTGTTAATCACATGCATTCGCAACAAATAGAAGGTGTAAATTTTATTATTTGCAATACCGACGCACAGTCTATTGCGCAAAGTATGGTACCCAATAAAATTCAATTGGGTCCGCATCTTACGCAAGGTTTGGGAGCAGGCGCCAATCCCGAAATAGGTCGCCAGGCAACGGAAGAATCGCTGGAAGAAATACGCCGCATACTGGAAGTAAATACCAAGATGGCATTTATAACTGCGGGTATGGGTGGCGGTACGGGTACCGGCGGTGCGCCCATTATTTCTAAAATATGTAAAGACCTGGGCATACTTACAGTAGGTATAGTAACTACGCCATTTGCATACGAAGGAAAGAAAAGACAAATACAAGCTGAGGAAGGAATTAAAACATTAAAACAATATGTAGATACATTGCTGGTAATAAGTAATGATAAGTTGCGCCACCAGTTTGGTAATTTAAAAATGCGTGAAGCATTTGAAAGAGCAGATAATGTGTTGGCTACGGCGGCTAAATGTATCACGGATGTAATCAATAGTACCGGCCAAATAAATGTTGACTTTGCTGATGTATGCACCGTAATGAAGAACGGTGGTGTAGCCATATTGGGCAGCGCATCGGTGGAAGGGGAGAACCGTGCGCAGAAAGCCATTGAAGAAGCTATTAATTCGCCGTTGCTGAATGACAATGATATCAGCGGCGCTAAATGGATTTTAATAAATATAAATTCCGCTGAAGGCGAGCATGAATTTACGATGGATGAAGTAGAAGTGATTCAAAGTTATTTACTGAGCAAGGCCGGCGAAAACACGGATGTGATTCTTGGTTTGGGATATGATAATTCATTGGGAAATAAAATCGGTATTACATTAATTGCTACGGGCTTTCAGCATAAAGATCCATTTGTAAAACCGGTAGTAAAGAAAACGGAAGACAAAGAAGAAAAAATTGTGATGGTATTGGGTCAACCCGAAGAAGAAAAAAAACCGGTAGCTAAAATCGAAGAGGAAAAGAAAGAGGAGATTGAAGTGCAGCATACCATGGCTGATTATTTAATACCAACGCTGACGGAAGAAACGCCTGCATCAATAGAACCCATTTCAGCAATGATGATGCTGGACGATGACGAATTGGAAGAAACGGAGAATGAAGAAGCCGGTGTTGTGCATTGGGAATTAAAAGCCGAAGAAAAAAAGATTAGTAAATCTACGAATGAAAATGCCGGTAATACTACTGTTGAAAAGATAAGTGAGCTAATAAAAACTGAAACTGTAAATTCGTTTTTACTTCACGAATCCGAATCCCTCGAATACTACAGTAAGAACAACACCGGCAACAAACAACAAGTAACCGAATCACAAAATAATTCACCCATGCCTGCAGCTTCGGGTGGATATCTGGCCAGACCTTCCAATATCTACGCAGAGCTCAAAACAGAGATCTATATCTCAATGCCCTCTGCAGAAGAACCGGTTTCGCAACCGGCGGCCCAGGAGGAAGACCTTCAATTGCAACTGGTAGAGCGAAATGACATTCAAGCGACGGATATGCCGTTAGCCCACCAGGCTCAACCACCTTTGACCACCTATGCTGAGGATTCCGCTTTGCGGGACGAAGCAGAAGAACAAAAACGTAGGGCAGCAGAACGAATACAGAAATTACGTAATCTGTCGTTCAATGCTAACGCAGCTGACCCCAATAATGAGTTTGAAAACGTGCCGGCATATATCCGTCGTAATATGGAATTGTACAACACGTCCAATATTGCGGAGCATTTCTACAGCAAGTACGAAGTAAAGACCGACGAAAACAATCAAACACAAATAAGTACAATCAATACCTTTTTAGACGGGGACAAACCCGACTGATAATTTTCAGTCTGCGATACTTTTTTTAATCGCAGACTGATTCGTTCCAATGAAGCCGCCATCAAAGGCTTTTTCGCAGATTACTGTGAGAGTTTTTAGTTGTTGCCTCCCGATTTTTCGGGAGGTTTTTTTGTGCGGGTTTATTTTACCTGTAAAGAGATGCAGAAAAAAATAGAATTACTAAAAAAATAAACCACAGCTCGATACTCAGACTCTTAGCGAACCGCGGAAACCCCTGGCGGCATAATAAGATTCAGCACCGTTATGATACAGGAAGACATGACCGAAGCGGCGATCACAAAAAAGGGCGCCGCCGAGTTTTCTGATAGCGGCAGGTGTTTTTATCCAACTCGATGTTTTCGTATCAAACTCTCCAAGTTGTTGCAATTCCCGGTATTGTTCTTCAGTTAAAAGTTCGATACCCATTTCGGCTGCCATGTCAACAGCGCTGTTTTTCGGTTTGAATTCTTTTCTTGATTCAAGGGCTTCACGGTCGTAACAAATACTTCTGCGGTCTTTAGGGCTTTCCGCCGAGCAATCATAAAAAATGTATTCGCCTGTTTTTTTATCATTCCCGATAGCTATCGGGACAACAACATCCGGTTCACCGCCGGTTCTTTCCATTTCATTGAGCGACCATAGTTTTTCTCCGCCTGCCTGCGTATCCAGCTTTGCCAGTACGTTAGCCCACGCAAGACCTTTATGACGTTTCATGTTTTTCTCAAAACGGGTTTTCAATTTACTGAGCAGTTCTTCATGTTGTTGTGATGATAACTCCTTTTGATTTTTCTTTGGCATGCTATTTTTTATTATTAGCGGTGGATATTTTATGTTTTAATCGTCTAATCCTTTTCCATCCAATATTTTTTGTATGTATTTTTCAATTCTGCTTTCTCTTGTCTTGGATTGTTTTGGTGCTGAAAAATAAAGCAAGTAACCCCTCCGCCGGCCCGGTGTTAATGATTGAAAAGCTGTTTTCAATTCCGGCATATCGTCTAAAGCAGTTTGAAATTCTTCAGGTATTTTGTATTCGGTTGTTTTCTTTAATTCTACTTTCAAACCTGCTTTATCAATTGCAATTGCTTCTTTGATATATGACTTTACGGTTGATTTATTTTTCAAGATTTCATCTGCGCTTTTGAACCGAATTTGTCTTGCAGATTGTACATTTTCAGTTTGTTGAATTAAAATCTTTTTGGGGTCTTTAAGTAAGGCGCCTTGCATAAATAATAAAGCACAGTAGTCCTTAAATCCGTGAATTAAAACTATGTTGTTTTTTTCTGCAATATAACAAGGACAACCCCATTTCAACTCTTCAGTAAGACCACAGCCAAGAACAAGCTCTCTTAATTCGGAATAAGCTTCCTGCCATTTAGTTTGTTTTGAAAAAAACCAATCAACTTTTGGATTCATCAGATTTATTTTAAGTTAGTAGAGCCATTTTCCTGTCCGCAGGTCTGAAATACCAAGATACAATAGCCAGGATTAATACTCTGCCTTATTGAAGTTTATTCTTTCGAATTTTGTTTACAATCAGCCTGCTTCATGACGAAACATACCCTGCGATCAGCGCAAAATCTTCTCCATCTTCCTGCCCTTGGCCAACTCATCTACCAACTTATCCAAATACCTTGCTTGTCTTGTTAAAGGATTTTCAATTTCTTCTATCCGATAGCCGCAGATCACTCCGGTAATCAGCCCGGCATTGGGATTCAATTTCGCTCTCTTAAAGAATGTTTCGAAAGTTACTTTTTCTTTTATCAGTTCCTGAAGCTTTTTGTTATCGAAGCCCGTTAACCACTCTATGACCCGGTGTAATTCTTCTTTTGTTCTGCCTTTCTTCTCCACTTTTGTGAGATAATGCGGATAGACAGAGGCAAACGTCATTTTTGCTATTCGCTCATCGTGTTCGGGAGTTGTTTTCATTGCTTGAATTTTTATGAATTGTCCGTCAATTTATTTCAATCTTTCCAACCTTCCTTTTCTTTTTACAATGTTTTTATAGTCCCACTGAATTTCTCTTGATTTTGTCAACCAACGTTTTCAATCTTTGGTTTCAATTTCAGAAACTTTGTTGTAGAAAATAGATGCGTCCTTAAATTTTTCTCCTCTTACGTTTAAGTCATGCTCATGAAAAAGAATTGATGTATTTATTAGCTAACCCGACAAAAAAAAATATGCCTGTGAAAACCGCCTGCCTGTTTTGAATAAGCTATACCCCAACTACCTTCATCAATAACCCCATAGTATCAACAGCGGTTTCGTTCAATCCCGATAGATATCGGGACTTTCATTGTTCGTCCTGCGGGCGCAACCAAAACTTAGTTATTATGCGCATTTTTTCCTTCTAATTTTTCTTACTCAAAATTGTATTCCAATCAAACTTACCCTTGTCGGCTGTGTTTCTATTTGCTAAATCTGTGAGCATAGAGTAAAGTTTAGTCTTGTCTAACCATTTACCATTTACAAATACTCCTGCAATTTTACGAGTATTCTTTATGTTAATAAGTGGGTTTTCGTCAAGCAATACAAGGTCTGCAAATTTTCCAATCTCAATTGTCCCAACTATTTTGTCAATACCAAGCCATTGTGCAGAAAGTAAAGTTGCTGAATTTAAAGTTTCTTGTGCAGTTAATCCTGCCTTTACTAATAATTCCAATTCGTCATGCAGCGAAAAACCATTTACAACACTTGATGTACCTGCATCTGTTCCTGTAGTAATTGGAACACCTGCTTTTTTACAAGCATCAACCAATAAGAGATTAAATTTTACATACTTTTCAAAGTGGGTAATATCTTCCGGGCTGTTCATTTTATTGTACTTATTTGCAGTAAGCCATTTACTTTGAATTAATGGATGCACATATTTAAGTGTTGGCAAAGCCTTTAATTCGTCTAAAGATTTTACTTGGCTTAAAATTCTTTCCATCGTTGTAAGAGTTGGTGAAAGCCATGTTCCATTATCCTTTAACAATTGAGCCATTGTCTTTGCTTCTTGCTCACTATAATCAACAGCATAATTAGTCAATTCTTCGGCATGTGCAACCATATCAAAACCTTTAACAAAAGCATCATTTAAATTACCTTTAAAAGCATCTGGAATATGCCCTACAACTTTTAGTCTTTGTTTAATAGCTTCATCAACTATTGCTTTATACGTTTCTATATTTAAGTAAGCATATACCTTAATGAAGTCATAGCCTTCAATTTTTGCACTACGTACTAATTGTCGCCCTAATTCCGGACTGTTTACATTTCGTCCTTGTCCTTCGCCGCCGTCAATTAATGCAGCCAAAGCCATACGAGGCCCTGATACATACCCTTTTTCAATTTCTTTTTTTTGTGCAAAGTGACTTGTGTTTGAATTTAATTCAAATATAGTAGTTACACCATTTGCAATAAATGGTGTCATCATATCTTGTGTATTGAAGGATATATCAGGTACTTGTGTTGCAACTTTTTTTCCTAAATAAAAATCAGATAATAAATGAACATGCATATCAATTAGTCCCGGAATTAACCACTTTCCTTTGCCATTAATTATTTTCGCATCTTTTGGAATTGTGCCGTTAATTGATTTAATAAGATTGTTAGATATTACGACAGTTGCATTTTCTAAAACATCATTTGGCGATGCCATAGTAATGACATTCACATTTTTAATTGCAAAACAGGTTTGTTTTATTGTTTGTGATAATATTGAAGTTGCGACTGTTAAAAGTCCAACTAAAACAAAAATCTGAATTTTATTTTTCATTTTAAGATTTGTCATAAATTTTGAGTGTCGCACTAAGTTACGCCGTTTTTCTTCTTTTTTATCTTTGCGAATTTTCTACTAAGTACATAAACTAACAGGAATAGTAAAGTAATGAGTCCAAAAATAACAGCTTTTATTTCATTTAATTGCCTGTCCTTTTCACAAAAAAAAAATTTGGTTTCAAGTAGATAAAACCTTGCTGATTGTCTAAAATGAAATTGAACTTTTTGAGTAATTTATTTCCTAAAAGCCCACCCCCATTTGTATAACCGGTTGCCACATTATATTTTCTGTCAAGTGAAATAATACCTTCCGTAAAGGAAGTATCAGCGAATTTAAGAAGTGGAATGTGTGCAACTGCTCTATTGCCTATGCCAATTACTTTTGAAAACCTATCGTACAAGTTGTGTTTTTTCAAAAAATTATAACTTACAACTCCGTTACCTGTATTACCGGTATCAAATAAAAACCAATCCGTATAGTTACTCCCATTTAGTTCAAAAGATGCTTCAATAAGTGGTTTTATTCCGTTGTCTAAAAGAATTGGATATTTTTTATAGCCTTGTTCAGTCAAGGGCATTTTTTCACTAATAATCATGATACTTTTATCATAATCAACTTGAATATATTTGTCTAAAAAAAGCCCGTTTCCAAAAATGGCATCTTCGTACTTATTCATATTTTTTGTTTCTATGAACTCAATATTTTGCCATTCATTTTTGCCAATCTTTAAAACATTGCTACTACTTAGTCTTGCTTGATTTGTTCCATTACTATTGATAAGGTTTATTGCTTTATCAAAATTTATATTTACTTTTTTAACTGATTTGTTGTTGATGTTGCACATTCCTAATCCACCTGCACCTAAATCAAATTGAAACATTAATTCTTCCGAGTTATTTATTTTGCCTTTAACATAAATTCTGTTATCAATAATTGTGAATGGTATTGTGTCAGTAGAAGTAGATTTTGATTTGGTTAAAGTTTTGGGATAGTTTGTTGAAATTCTTGTGTAACAACTATCTTTTTCGCCCAATAAAATGATGAAGTCGTAATTATTGCCATATTTTACATTAAATGAGATAGAGTCTTTGTCTGTTATAAAAGTTACTTTTTGGTCTCGTCTTGGAAAATCTGCAAAATAGACATCGGGTTTAGTTTCCGGGAAAATTACCCAAAAGTTTTCTTTAAAGTTTTCTCCGTCTCTTATTTTTACGTTCTTCGATGCGGCTCTAATTATTGGTAAATTTTGAGCTGTCAAATTGCAAAATGTAAGTAGTGATAGAAATGCAATTGAATAGAGTTTTTTCACTTATTTGTTAATTTAAAATTTTAAGAAGTACGCCAAAATTTTGCCGCCAACGTTTCGGCTTGCTACAGGCACGGAAATAGTATTCCGCGCCACCGGTAACGGAAGCTAAATTTATAAATAAAAGTTCATTGTTATTACTAAGGCTTAATATTTAATGTCCCGCCGCAACCAAAGCCCGGTAAATTTTTTTTAAAAATTGATACATAGATTCATCACAGCAGCTTTGCAGGCAGGCTAAGCAAAATGCAACGCCTCATACCAACAAAGGTGTAATGGCCTAATGTATAAAGTTCCTATAAATTGAAGAAGAAAACCAAGAATAATTAATACGAGTCCGCCGTAAGCTATTATCTTAATTTTTCTATTTTTTTTCAAAACATATGGGTCTCCATCTTCTGGTGAATTGATTACTAAAAATGAAACTCCTTTGTTTGGGTCGAAGTCTGATGGGAGCCCAAATTTAAACAAAATTAAAACCCCGATAATGTCAAATATTAAACCAATTTGAGAAAATGTCATAACATAAATTTTATAAAATATTTGTCAAACCGAAATTAAATTTAGTGGACGGTCTGGGCATCAGCATTACTGCCTTATCCGAAAGTAATCATTTTTTTAAAATGGATATTGGTAATTCATCATAACAGGCTTGTTGGTAGACTAATTACAAAGCAATGCCCCATACCAGTGGCGTTGTTACTGTCAGCGCGGGGTCTGCGCAGCGCAGGCTAAGCGGGCGGGGCGACCCCACGCCGCAACTACTCTTCAACCTTATAGTTTTCTGAAATCACAAGGTTCATAATTTTTTATTATGCTCATTTCATAAAATGATGCGCTGCTGTGCTCATAATCAGTGTAATTTTTTACAAGTTTCCATTTTCCGCTTACAGGATTACGATGTATATAATTTAATTTTTGCAAAAGAAATTTTTCGCTGCTTATTCCTTTTGCATCAAAGGACTCTTCAAATACTTTATGACGCTGTGCTTTCTTCTTTTCTCTTTTTTTGTAACCGCATCGAAAAGAAACTCCAGTAAATCATTTCTTTTCATTTCTTCCAGCCTCGTTATTATCTCATAAGCCATAAATCTTTTAGCATTCCCGATTATTTTATTCAGGTTATAACCCGGTTCGGGGAAATAAAGAATCACATGCAGGTGATTGGGCATAATTACATAGGCTAATACCTGTTGTTGGTTTTTCTTCAGTACGTCAAACCATTTGTACACCATGTCATAACCGTTTACAATTTCAAATAACTGCAACCACTTATAACAGGTGAATGTACAATAGTACAAAGTGTATTCATCACCATGATTCAATTTTATTGCCATGAATTAAAGATACTGATGATTTGTTTTGCAGTTGTCAGCGAGGGGTTTGAGGAGTGATGGCTATTAGCTTAGCACCAATTCATGGTCTTGCTATAACTTCTATCGATTACTAAATCCGGATTTGATTTTGCTGTTTGTATATTGGCGTGGGGTCGCCCGGCCCGCTTAGCCTGCGCTGTGCAGACCCCGCGCTGACAGCCACTTTTTTTTGTACAAATTATTTTGAAGACCCCGAAGGAACTGAAAGTTTATAGTATCAGGATTTAAGTAGAAATAATAACATCGCTTGTTATCTTTCTTAACTCCTGTTCAAATATCTTTAAATTGAGTTTGTTCATTCCAAATGAAGTGATAGAAGGGCGATTATCGGGATCACAAATACTGTTAATTAGAATTCTGTCGTGTTCTCTTATTATTGTTATGAGTTCTCCCCAACTTCTCCAACTAAAACCTGTTTTGGCTACTATTGTATCTTTTCTCTTTGTTTGTATTTTCCATTCCAATTCTTTTGCCGTTTGTTCCGCTGCTTTTAAGAGTGTTTCAGCATCAACAGAAATATTTATCGATTTAAATCGCAACCGTCTTTTTTGAATGAAATAAAAAATAATGGCCGGTATAATCGGGATGTAACCGGTAGCTATTTCTTCCATTGACCTTACTCCACGATAAGTATGTGTTACATAATATTTATAAAAAGTGATGGCTGTTATGACAGGAACAGTAAACAGAAAAGGAACAATTGAGTAATGCCAAAAAAGCTGCACTTTATTCAATTGTAAAATACCTTCATCTCTCATTTTTTGAATTTTTATTTCATCAACTCCCGTCATATGGATTGTGGTAAGTTTTTAGTATTACTGCCTTATCCGAAAGTAATCATTTTTTTAAAATTATTATTGGAGATTCATCACGGCAGTTTTGTTGGTAGGCTAGGCACTGTGCAACACTGCATACCAACAAAAGCGTAAAAAATGCGTATCGACAAAGGCGTAAAACTTCTCAATCAACAACAGGCTGCATCTCAATAAACATTACAATAATAGTTCCTGCCAGTAATAACAAGGAGAAATAATTTAATGACTTTAGTTGAAACTTTTCATGTCGTAGTTTGATGATTGAAATTAATGGTAAAATAATTATTAAAATCCACATTATATAGTTTAGCGAATAAAGAAGGTTGGTCAAGAAGTTATTATTATATGCATTTCCAATTATATCCAAGCGTAACAACCAATAAAATGTGACAATAATACTTAAAAAGAATAGTATTAAATTATTAGGTAAAAGTTTAGAGGAGTTCATAAGAAAAATTTGATTCTTTAGTCTGTCAACCTTTACCGCCAGCAGCAGCATCACTGTCTTATCCAAAAGTAACCATTTTTTTAAACTGAAATTAGCAATTGATTACAACAGCCTTGTTAGACAGATAGACGCCCCCAACAAAAAAGCCCCGCATCACTGCCGGGCTTCTTATTCTTTTATAATAAGTTAAATAATCAACAACGCATCACCATAACTGAAGAAACGGTATTTATCTTTTATCGCTTTTTTATATGCTTCCATTGCCAGGTCGTATCCCGCAAAGGCGCAGGTCATAATCAGCAAACTGGTTTTGGGCAAATGAAAATTGGTAATTAATGAATCCGCAATATTAAACTGATACGGCGGGTGTATAAACATATTGCTCCAACCTTCCGATGGCTTCAATAATTTTTGCGCCGTAAAAGATGATTCCAATGCCCGCATGGTAGTAGTACCTACCGAGCAAATGCGGTGTCCGTTCTCTCTTGCTTTGTTTACAATTTTACAAGCGGTTTCATCTATATTATAATACTCGGCATCCATTTTATGTTTGCTCAGGTCCTCTACTTCTATCGGTCTAAAGGTTCCTAAACCGGTATGCAATGTCACTTCGGCAAAACGAATACCTTTTATTTCCAAACGCTTAATCAGTTCTTTACTGAAATGCAAACCGGCGGTTGGCGCTGCTACGGCTCCTTCGTGTTTGGCATATACGGTCTGGTATCTTTCTTTATCTTCTTCGTCGGGTTTGCGCTTTATATATTTGGGCAGTGGTGTTTCGCCCAGGCGGTCAAGCACCGCACGAAATTCTTCCTGCGTACCGTCCCACAAAAAACGAATAGTACGTCCGCGGCTGGTAGTATTGTCTATTACTTCCGCAATCAGGTCTTCCTGCTCGCCAAAGTACAGTTTGTTACCTACGCGTATTTTACGGGCGGGGTCCACTATTACATCCCAAAGCATATTGGGTTTGTTCAGCTCACGCAGCAGGAATACTTCTATCTTGGCGCCGGTTTTTTCTTTGCGGCCGTACATACGGGCCGGAAATACTTTGGTGTTATTTACTACAAACACATCTTTGTCGTCAAAATAATCCAGTATATCTCTAAAGTGTTTGTTCTCTATATTGCCGGTGTGCCTGTTTACAACCATCATACGGGCATCTTCCCTTTTTTTGGTGGGGTTTTGGGCAATCAGATTAAGCGGAAGATCGAAACGGAATTGTGATAATTTCATGCGTAATTTATTTGTTATAAACACCTAATGACGCAAACCACGCAGCAGCAAAAACGGGGGACGATCTGATCCAAATCCGGTCTTACGGCACCGGGTTCAGTCATTACAGGTATATTTTAAAGTGGGCAAAGGTAAGACTTCGGCGGCTGAAATCGGTGATTCTTTTGCACATCTTTTAAAGGGAGGAAGGTGGAAGAGAAAGGGAAAAAGGCAAAATCCAAAAAACAAGAACCAAAGAACAAAAACAAGAACCAAAATCCAAAACCCAAAAAACAAAGAACAAAAGGAAAAAGACAATTGGCAATAGGCAAAATGTAAAGCCCAAAAGCAAAAAACAAGAACCAAAAGACAATAGGCAATAGGCAACCGGCAACTCGTAACTCGTAACCCGGAACAGGCAATCTGAAACCGGGAACAGGCAACAGGGAACCCGTAACCGCAACAGACAACCCGCCACTGCTTTGCCCTTTGCCCTCTGCCTTTTGCGTTGTATCTTGCAACCCGCCATACGCAAGCCGTAAAATAAGCGTTATTACTTTATGAATTTTACTACTTCAATACATCTTCTACCTTATATGAAACGTATACTTTTTATCCTGTTGCTTACAGTACCCTCATTTTTTTTGCAAGCGCAATCCAAATTAAAAAATAAAAAATACCCCAGCCTTTTTTGGGAGATAACCGGCCCGGGTTTGAAAAAACCAAGCTACCTCTTTGGCACCATGCATGTAAGCAGCAAATTGGTTTTTAATTTATCCGATTCTTTTTACACCTGTATACGCAATGCCGATGTGGTGGCGCTGGAAAATAACCCGGAAACCTGGCAGGAAGATTTATTGAAATACGACATGAACGGTTACGGCAACGACATATACGGCACGGGCCGCGGCGATTATGAAAGCGAACCCAACGAATATTTACGTATCGGCGCATTAAAATTTCGTCCTTACGAAAAAATGATTGAAGGGGCGCTGAGTCACCGCTCGGGTACAATCAACAGTTTATTGTACCGTAGTTTCTCCGACTTCAACAGCGATTTTGAAGAGAATACTTTTTTGGACATGTATATTTTTCAGTGCGGCAAAAAATCGGGCAAGAAAATAAGCGGTGTAGAAAATTATGAAGAAAGTATGCGGTTGATGATAGAGGCTTATATGGATCAATCGAAAGAAAAAAATAAAAAGGAGCAGAGCTACGAGTACGATGAAAATTTTGGCCCTAATAAATTACAGGATGCGTACCGCAGCGGCGACCTGGATTTATTAGACACCATTCATAAACGCAACAGCCAATCCGCCGCTTTCGACGAAAAATTTTTATACAAAAGAAATGAGATACAGGCGGGTAATATGGACTCCATCATAAAAGCCGGCAAAGTGCTTTTTGTAGGTGTGGGTGCGGCGCACTTGCCCGGCGAGAGGGGTGTAATAGAATTATTGCGAAAAAAAGGATACAAACTGCGACCCATTATAATGAGTAACAGGGACAGCAAACAAAAAGATATTATTGAAAAAATAAGAGTACCGGTAACCTTTGGTACACAAGCCGCCGCCGACAGTTTTTATAAAGTAGATGTACCGGGCAAATTGTACAATTTTGAAGGAAGGAATAACGCCGTAGTACAGTTTGCCGATATGGCCAACGGCAGTTATTATTCGGTAATACGTATTCCTACCAACAGCAATCTGTTGGGGCACGATGCCAAAACCGTGTATAAAAAAGTAGACAGCCTGCTGTACGAAAATGTGCCGGGAAAAATAATTGTACGGAAAGAAATACTGCGCAACGGGTACCGCGGAATTGATTTGACCAACCGTACACGCCGCGGCGATTTGCAGCGGTATAATATTTTTCTTACGCCGTATGAAATATTAATTTTTAAAATAAGCGGTACCGGCGATTATATAAACGGCGGCGAAGAAGCCAAACGCTTTTTCGGATCGATACAAATAAAAGAAGCAGCGGGAGAGGTGTACAAAAAATTTGAACCCGCTTTTGGCGGCTTTAGTGTAAACCTGCCGCACGAACCCTTTAAAGGGCCTAAAGTAAAATACGATGCTGAAGATAAAAGCAAAGGAATTTATTACAGCATTATAAGAACCGATATTCACAACTACAGCTTCGCCGAAGAAGATACATTTGATCTTTCGCTGCTGGAGGAAAGTTTTGGCAGTAATGAGTTTATTGAAAAACAAATTTCCCGCAAGCAAACAACGCATAAAGGCTACCCCGCGTTGGAAACAGAATACCTGCACAAGGACGGCGCTGTTGTTGCAGCGAGATTTATTATACAGGGTCCGCATTATTATACGCTGATAGCTAAAACGAAAAATGCAAAGGCCGATACAAAACCGTTTTTTTCTTCTTTTGAATTAACGCCTTTTAAATATAAAACTGCGGAGAATAAAAAAGATACTTCTCTTTATTATACGGTAAAGACACCGGTATATCCGGCGCCGGCGAAAAATGCGCTGAATTTGCCCGCAAATTTATTGACCGAGATGTACAGGAAGTCAAGAAATGATGATGATTCTTTATCGGAAAAAGATTTACTGCAAAGCGGCGTATACCGGAACAAAATAATAAAGAACGATACCACCGGCGAAAAAATTTATGTTTCGTTTCATACTACCGCCGAATATTACCGGGTAGCCGATAGCGCCAAATGGAAAAAAGATGATGAAGAGTGGAATAAAGACAGTGCATGGATTGTACGGAAAATGGATAAAAAAGTGTGGCCCGATAAAACGACGGTACATGAAACCGTGGTTACGGACAGCAACAGTACAAGAACAATACGCACTAAAAGTTTTTATAAAAACGGGGTAAGCCACACGCTGATGACGCAGGGCGATACACTGACGGCGCCAAGTGCTTTTGTAAAAAACTTTTTTGAAACCTTTACACCCGACAGTACACTGAAAGGGATAAACCTGTACCCAAAAAAGACGCCTTTATTTTTTGCAGATTATTTCAGTACAGACAGTGCCTTGCGTAAAAAGGCCATACGAAATATGGATGATGTAAGTTTTGATGCGGATGATTTGCCCGATCTTAAGAAAGCAATTCGTCAATTATCGTGGAAGGATAAAAAATACCTGGAACTGAAAACCGGTTTTATAAATGAATTGGGCGGTATCAATACAAAAGAGAGTACTGATTTTTTGAAAGAGTTGTATGCCGCCGCAGCCGATACAATAGAATTGTCCGATGCGATACTGGAAAATTTATTACAGCACCAAACGAAGTATGCATACAATGTTTTTAAAGATATAGTGATAGCAGAACCGCCGGTACTTAATTTGGGTGAGAATAATAATACAGGCTCCGCCAAAAGGCGAACAGTAGATTATCCTTCGGTGGTAGATTATAATAAGTATGATTATGATTACAACGCCGGACGGGGTATAGGCGGCGGATTTTTGGATGCTTTATCGGATTCATTGTTACTTACAAAAACAATTTTTCCGAACCTGCTGCCCCTTATAAATTTAGATGATTATAAATGGCCGATGATGAACCTGATGGCGATGATGGCTGACAGTAATTTGATAAATCCGAAAGAGTATGCCGCATACGCTGATAAATTTTTACTGGAAGCAAAACAGGAACTGCGCAAACAAACGCTGGCCGAAAAGAAAAAAGCTATTGCAAAAGCTTCGGCCGAAGATGAAGACGAGAAAGAAACCTACGGATACAACGAAAAAGATTCGGGTGATGAGGGTAATGAGAGCTTGAGTCTTTACGCAAGGTTGTTGATGCCTTTTTATGAAACGAATGCCGGTGTAAAAGAAGTAATGAATAAAATGATTGCATCGAACGACAAAAGACTGAAATATAATACACTCTTTCTTTTGCTGAAAAATAAAAAGCAGGTGCCCGATACGCTGTTCAATTATTTTGCAGCCATGGAAGATTACCGGTACGATTTGTACAGCGACCTGGAGGAATTAAAAATGAAGGCGAAATTTCCGGCGAAATATAATTCACACCTTTTGCTGGGCAAAAGTAAACTGCTGGCCAATAACAGTTTTGAGAAACCGGATACAATGATTTTTGCTGAAAGACTGCAGACTACTTATAAAAATAAGACCGGCTATATTTATTTTTTTAAATATAAAAAGAAAAAAGATGATTTAAGCTGGAAGGTTGCCGCATTGGGTTTATTACCGACGGATACGTTGCAGTTTGAATTTGATAAAATAGAGGACAAAGCATCATTGACTGCGTATGCTAAATACAGCGCTTACGGAAGAGGCGGTTATGACCCCTATAATTTTTCTGAACTAACCAATGAAAAAATAAATGAAGAGGAACCGGAGACGGAGCAGTTTAGAAAAATACTGAAGAAACTTATATACGCTAAGCGACCAAGCGCCGCAATGTTTTACGAAGAAGCAAACAACAGGTACGGCAATTATACTCCGCTGGCCGAGCCGACGGAGGAGGATTAGTTTTGAGTAGTTAATAAGTAATGGGCAATAAGCAATGGGCAATAAGCAATGGGCAATTGACAATAAGCAATTTGCAACAGGCAATAATTAATGATTAATAATTATTAATTATTTTGGTTCAACTAAATAAAAAAATACCGCTAACAGCCGTTCCGATTATTTTATTCGCTTTATCCTTAATTTTACTGCCACTTAAACTTAGCTATGCCAACCAACGCAAACAGACAGTTTCTGGATTTTGAAAAGCCAATTAAAGATTTGGTAGATGAAATAGAGCACCAGAAAAAAACCGGTGAGGCTAAAAAGATTGACCTTTCGCAAAGTATTCAGCAATTGGAAGACGCTATACTGGAAAAACGAAAAGAAATTAATCAGCATCTCAGTAGCTGGCAGCGGGTACAGTTGAGCCGCCATCCCGACAGACCCTATACATTAAAGTATATTGATAAGATGACCACCAACTTTGTAGAGTTGTACGGCGACAGAAATGTAAAAGATGATAAAGCCATGGTGGGTGGTTTCGCCGATATAGACGGTCAAACTGTAATGATTATCGGTCAGCAAAAAGGTATCAATACCAAAATGCGGCAACTCCGGAATTTTGGTATGGCTAATCCCGAAGGTTACCGGAAAGCATTGCGACTGATGAAGCTGGCCGAAAAATTTAATAAACCGGTTATTACATTAATTGATACACCCGGCGCATTTCCGGGGTTGGAAGCGGAAGAACGGGGACAAGGCGAAGCCATCGCAAGAAATATATATGAAATGATACGGTTGAAAGTGCCGGTCATTTGTGTCATCATTGGCGAAGGCGCCAGCGGCGGTGCATTGGGTATTGGTGTAGGAGATAAAGTATTGATGATGGAAAATACATGGTACACGGTTATCAGCCCGGAGAGTTGCAGTTCTATTTTGTGGCGCAGTTGGGATAAAAAAGAAATAGCCGCCGAGCAATTGCGTTTAACATCGGATAAGATGCTGGGCTTCGGATTAATTGACGGCATCATACCCGAACCCGATGGCGGTGCGCATTGGGATTACGATGCTTCTGCGCAGATTGTAAAAAAATATATTAAACCGTTGATACAGGAGTTAAAGCAAATACCGGCTGATGAAAGAATTAAAATGCGGATAGAAAAGTTTGGTAAGATGGGATTTTGGGAGGAAGTGTGAGGGAGGAAGTCAGAAGTAAGAAGTAAGATGTCGGAATGGTTTTATAGTTTGATTGTTGTTTTGTTTAGCATAGGCCGGTACTACTATTAAGCTATATTGGCGACGCTCCGTTCATCAGTATTAATTCTATTCGGCATTGTTCAATCACTCTTTTCTGTTTGATGCTTCTGTAATCTAATAAATCAGATAAATCGGAATTTATTATTCAAAAATTTTCTTTGTATCTAAAAATCTTTCAAGTTGAGGACCCTAAGCCCCCTCTCCATCGGAGAGGCCCGCCCGAATGACCGGTCGGACGGGGGGTTGGGGGTGAGGTTAATCAGAGTTAGAAATTCTTTGCTTGACAAACAAAACAATAACTAAAAAGTAAAATGACTTTAAGGGAAAAATTCACAGGAACAGGAGTTGCCATTATTACTCCGTTCAATGCGGACAGCAGTATCGATTGGCCGAGTTTTGAAAAAGTAATTAATCACATCATCAACGGTAAGTGCGAATACATTGTAGTGCTTGGCACCACCGGCGAAAGCGCCACCATACACGGTAAAGAAAAACAGGAAGTGTTTTCGTTCGTCAATAAAGTAAATGCTGACCGCGTGGCATTGATAGCCGGCATCGGCGGCAATGATACCAATGAAGTAGCGGAAGGATTTAAAAATTTTGACTTGATGGGTTATGATGCCATATTGGTTGTAAGCCCGTATTATAATAAACCAAACCAGGAAGGAATTTTTCAGCATTATAAATTGCTGAACGAAAAAACGACTTTGCCGATTATGATGTACAATGTACCGGGACGCACGGGGCAAAACATAACAGCCGATACGCAATTACGCATAGCCCGTGAATGCAAAAATATTTTTGCAACTAAAGAGGCCAGCGGTGATTTTGCGCAGATCAATCAAATCATTAAAAACAAACCTGCGAATTTTATGGTCATCAGTGGCGATGACCCGATTACATTACCCATGATAGCCTGCGGCGCCGAAGGATTGGTTTCCGTAGTAGCCAATGCATATCCGAAAGATTACTCCGATATGGTGCGCCTTTGTTTGCAGGGAAAATTTACTGAAGCGCAATTATTACATCATCGTTATACGGATATTATCGCTTCTATGTTTGCCGAAGGCAGCCCGAGCGGTGTAAAAGCCTGTCTTTCAGAAATGGGATTATGTCAAAATACGTTCCGCATGCCCGTGTGGAAAGTAAGTGACAAGCATCACGAAAAAATTAAGGAGTTGATGAAGGGAGTGAAGTAATTGTTATTTTTTATTCCAAAATGGGTCTTGCCTGCAATGTCATTAAGTTAAGGATCAACTGATGATTTGCACCGCCCCCGCCCGTTCCGTTCGGGCGTGCTTCAGGGCGGTGATAGCAATTGTTGATGTATTGCAGGCTTCAGCCAAATTGTTTTTTGGCTAAAGCCAATACACTCTTTCTGCATTTTATCCTTGCCCTGAAGGGCAAGGCAATTGAAAGCTCTTAACTTAATGACATTGGCCCTGCCGGGCATTAAATATCAGTTCGCATATATTTTTGCTTTATAGCATCCCAAGATTGCAGTAGCCCCTGATTTTCTTTTACTTGTTGCAGTGTTTTACGCACAGCTTCTTTTTGCCAGTCGGGAATTTCAGGTTCATTATCTTCTATAAGTTCAATTGCTTGCTCTTTTCGAAGATGTTCTATAAGCGAAGCGGCGTATTCTTTTTTTATCCGTATGTGATATTCTTCAAACATAAAATAAATTATTTGTTAGCGCTATAAAGCTATTACATTTTAGTAAATCCGTTTTTAAAAGACTTTTTCGGCACCTCTTTTTCGCCTTCTTAAAACATTTTCTTCTATCAAAAAAGCAAGCGAAAAAGCAGTGCCTCCCGTTGCGTCTGATAGCACGCAGTTGAGTCCGGTATAAACACTTCAATATCATAAGCATTTTACAAAGGATCGGTATCTATGTGCGTTGGCGCGGAAAAATGGCGGAGCATTCATTTTTCCTTGACTTTTTTGTTTCTTTTTTTGTCAAGAAAAAAAGAAAAGAAAGAAATCAATACTTAAAAGTAAACTCAGGAGAATCACTTTTTAAATAAAATATTAACTGCCGGTAACTAGGCTTTTTGTTATTGAGCTTCAAAATAATAGCTGGCCGATTAGACCTCAAATACCCATTTCTGCAAAAAATAAACTAAATTGTTATCTGCTTTTAAACAATAAATAAAATGAAATACGCTCCTGTTCAAAACTATATCAACGGCAAGTTTGTAAATGCATCATCTGCAAAAACATTGGAGGTTATTTCTCCCGTTGACGGCACATTACTTTCCACCGTTCCCATGTCCTCTGCCAAAGATTTGGATGCAGCGGTACAGGCAGCCAAAGCTGCATTCCCAGGTTGGAGCAAAACGCCTATTAAAGAAAGAGTGCAGGTTTTCTTTCGTTATAAAACGTTGTTGGAAAAACATTTAAAAGAACTCTCTGAATTGGTGCAGGAAGAAAACGGTAAAACATACAGCGAAGCGACGGCCGAAATAGAAAAGAGTATTGAGCTGACGGAATTCGCCTGCTCATTACCGCAATTGGTTACCGGCGAAGTATTAGAAGTAAGCAAAGGTGTTGAATGCAGAACGGAACATGTCGCATTGGGAGTTGTCGCCTCTATTGTTCCGTTTAATTTTCCCAGCATGGTTCCTAACTGGACATTGCCCAATGCCATTGCACTCGGCAATTGTATGATTATGAAACCATCCGAAAAAGTACCGCTGAGTTGCGGACGATTGGCTGAACTATTAAAAGAAGCGGGTTTGCCCGATGGTGTATTTAATGTGGTGCATGGTGATGTAGAAATTGTAGAAGCTATTTGCGATCATCCCGGTATTGAAGCGGTTTCATTTGTAGGCAGTACGAAAGTGGCGAAGATTGTTTATCAAAGAGCCACGGGTAATTATAAAAGATGTTTGGCATTGGGTGGAGCAAAAAATCATTTAATGGTTTTGCCCGATGCGATACCCGCTATGACGGCGCAAAATGTGGCGGCCAGCATGAGCGGTTGTGCCGGTCAGCGTTGTATGGCTGCAAGCGCTATGATTGGTGTAGGAAATGTAGATGCCATCATTGATAAAATTTGTGAAGAAGCAAGAAAAATTATTCCCGGTGAAAACCTGGGCGCTGTAATCAGTAAAGAAAGCAAAGAAAGAATAGAAAGATATATTGGTGAGGCGGAAAGAGATGGTGCAAAAATTTTAGTGGACGGAAGAAACACAAAAGTAAAAGGCAAGGAAAATGGAACTTATGTTGGCCCCACCGTTATTGATTTTGTAAAACCCGGAATGAGTGTAGCCAGCGAAGAAATTTTCGGGCCGGTGATTTCCATTATGCGTACCAACACCGTGGATGAAGCATTGGCTATTGAAAATGCGAATCCTTACGGCAATGCAGCGAGTGTGTTTACACAAAACGGCGGCATGGCACGTTATATTATTGACAGGGCAAGTGCCGGTATGATTGGTGTAAATGTAGGCGTACCCGTTCCCCGTGAACCTTTTTCTTTCGGCGGATGGAACGAAAGTAAATTTGGTGTAGGCGATATTACAGGAAAGAGTTCAATAGAATTTTGGACTAAGCTGAAAAAGAGTACAACCAAGTGGAATCCTGAGGCGGGGATTAATTGGATGAGTTGAGGCCCCATCCCGAACTTCCCCTGAGGGGAAGGCAAGCAACACACAAAGCCGGCTTTTCGAGATGTGTTGATCGAATTGTGAGTGTTGAAGTCGTAGATATGAAATTTGCAGTTAACTGAGTGAGTTAAAAAGAAAATTATTGATAATTTTATATGACAAAGTAAAAACCTGAAGAAATGGGATTAACAGTAAGGAATTCTAAAAAAGTGATTCGTTTTAATGAACTCAATGATGTTCAGTTAGGCTTATTACGGATGTTTTCGCGTCCAATGAGTAAGGAAAAGACATTAAAATTGAAACGGGCAATTGTTACTTTTTTATCTGATGAGCTGGATAAGGAAGTAGAGAAAGTAGTCGTAACGAAAAAAATTACGACAAAAGATTATGAAGCATTAAAACGTAAGCACCGGAGAACCCCCAAGAAATGAAAATAGTCATTGATACCAATGTGCTTTTGGCCACAATCAAAAAGGGGAATTTTGAACGGTTTGTTTATGAAGCTTTTAAAGAAGAACGGTTTGAATGGGTTGTCAGCACCGAAATACTGAAAGAGTATGAAGAAACGCTGATTAACTTCTACTCGGTTGAAACTGCAGAATTAGTATTAGGAATTTTAGAAAATGCTCCAAATGTAATTTTTGAAGAGCCTGCCTTTCGTTGGGGGTTTATTGTCGAAGACCCGGATGACAATAAATTTTCAGACCTCGCTTTAAGTACCAATGCAAATTTTATATTGACAAGAGATAAACATTTCAACATTTTTAAAAAAATAGATTTTCCGAGTTTAAATGTTGTCGACCCGGAAGAGTTTTATGAAATTTTGAAAACAGTTAAATAAATATCCTCTTTCCCCCTAAAAGGGGAACTTAGGAAAGATCAGTATAAGTTATTAGCTATTCCTTTTAATTTTATTACAAAGCCTTATTTAAAATTTTAGAATGAAAACAATTAACGAGATAATTCCAACCGAAAAGGATTTGAAAAACTCTGATTATAATTATCAGATAGAATTAACTGCGAAACTTGATGATTTAGATTCGGACTTCGATCAAGACATAATTAACAAAATAGTATTGTGGAAAGTAAATAGATACGCACATCTTGATACTGAAACAATAAAATTGATAAATCAAGTAAAAAAAACTGATAAAGAAATTAATTCTGAATTATCAGAAGCCATCTTATTCAAGCTATTACAACAAAAAGGTATCAGACTCGCTATGGCTTCAACAATTTTACGTTTTAAAAACCCCTCTATTTATCAAATTATTGACCAAAGGGTTTATAGGTTTATTTATGGTAAAGATTTGGAATACCCTATTACAAATATAAGCGAACAAGTAAAAATTTATCTTCCTATTTAGTCGACTTAAAAGTCAAATCTAATCAACACGATATTGAATTTGAAAATGCGGATAGAGTATTTTATTCTATGGATAAGTTTTATAATTCTGATTTGAAATTAAAAGGCTTCTCTTAAACCTGTCAATTAAAAATATAATTATGTCAATCACAAAAGCGACTTCCAACATATCAGAGTCTGAGAACCCTCCTTCGGGGGGTGGGGGGGCTTCCTCTTCGAGTGATGGGGTTTCCGTTATTCAAGACAACCTCGACTACACTCTCTTTTCCTGGAGCAAACAAAAAGGTATTGCACCCATTGCAGTGAAATATGCCAAAGGTGTTTATCTCTATGATTACGATGATAAACGATATATCGATTTCAGCAGCGGGTTAATGAATGTAAATATCGGTCATGGTAACCAGCGGGTGACGGATGCGGTGGTAAGACAAATGCAGGAAGTAAGTTATGTAACACCGAGTTGTGTTACCAAAGTTCGCGGTGAGTTAGGTAAGAAACTGGCATCTGTTACACCAAAGGGTTTGAATAAAACGCTGTTTACAGTTTGCGGCGCTACTGCAATTGAAAATGCAATTAAGTTGGCAAGATTATATACAGGTCGTCATAAAATAATTACAAAGTATCGTGCTTTTCACGGAGCAAGTTATGGCGCCATGACAGCTGGTGGCGATCCGAGGAAATTACCCGCCGATAGTCAGCAGGCTCCCAACTTTGTACATGTAGAAGATCCGTTTTGTTATCGTTGCCCGTTTGGACAAACTTTCGGGAAATGTCAATACGAATGTGCGAGCCATGTAGAAAGAGTAATAGATTTTGAAGGACCTGAAAATGTAGCGGCTATTTTAATAGAGGGAGAAAGCGGCAGCAGCGGTTGTATAAAATATCCGCCCGACTATTTTAAAAAGATAAGAGCCATTTGCGATAAGCACGGTATTCTTTTAATTGTAGATGAAGTGATGAGCGGTTTTGGAAGAACAGGCAAATGGTTTGGTATAGATCATCACGGTGTGATTCCGGATATGATTGCTTCGGCAAAAGGATTGACATCCGGTTATATTCCTTTCGGTGCGTTGATTGTAAGTGATAAAATTGCCGCGGCCTATGATGATAAACCATTAATGCTGGGACTAACTTACTCGGCACATGCCGTAGGATGCGCCGCCGCATTGGAAGTATTAAAAATTTATGAAGATGAAAATATGATTGCCAATGCAGCGGCCATGGGAAAATATATTGAAGAACGTGTAGAGGAATTAAAAAAGAAACATCCTTCCATCGGCGATTTTAGAAATACAGGTTTGCTTGGCTGTATTGAATTGGTAAAAAACAGAACTACCAAAGAACCGATGGCGCCTTTTAATGCGAAGCCCGATCAAATGGCGGTGATGAATAAAGTAGCCGCTAAAATAAAAGAATTGGGTATGTACACTTTTGTAAGGTGGAATTATATTTTTATTGCGCCGCCGTTATGTATAACTAAAGAACAAATTGATGAGGGGCTTGCGATTATCAGTGAAGCAATAAAGATTGCGGATAATGAGGCGGCCCCCTAAATCCCCCTGAGGGGGACTTTGAGAAGCAGTACTACTTTCAATTGACTGAATAATTATCGTTGAAATAATTTGTTGCAAAAATTATAAATAGAATACTCCCTGTTTTAAATATGAACCAAAACAGTATTGACAGTTCGCAAAGCTCCCTCCCTTCAGGGGAGGGTTGGGGTGGGGCTTCCTTGGTTAATGAAGACCTTGCACCCATCCCTCAATCAAAAAGAACATGGGGTACCTGGAACTATGCAGCATTATGGATCAGTATGAGTTTATGTATCCCGACTTATATGCTGGCAAGTTCGCTCATACAGGGCGGTATGAATTGGTGGCAGGCAATCCTCACCATATTTTTGGGTAATACCATTGTGTTAATACCCATGATACTAAACGGTCATGCGGGAGCGAAATACGGAATACCTTTTCCTGTTTTTGCAAGAGCAAGTTTTGGAACAAAGGGTGCGAACATACCTGCTATGCTGCGTGCCATTGTTGCCTGCGGGTGGTTTGGTATACAAACTTGGATTGGCGGTGCGGCTATTTACAGTATGCTGCGGGCCTGGAATCCTGCATTACCCGAGATAGATTCCAAGTCTTTATTTCCGCAGGCAATTCCCATGCTTTGCTTTTTTGCTTTTTGGTTGTTAAATATGTTTATCGTTTACCTTGGTGTAGAAAGTATAAAAAAGTTATTGCTTTTTAAAGCTATCTTTCTGCCTGCAGCCGCATTGGCATTATTGTTTTGGGCCATCAGCGCTGCAAAAGGACTCGGGCCTATATTGGAGCAGCCTTCAAAATTTGTCAACTCATCGCAGTTTTGGAATTATTTTTTCCCGGCATTAACGGGTATGGTTGGTTTTTGGGCCACGCTTTCATTAAACATTCCGGACTTTACACGTTATGCAAAAAATCAGAAAGCGCAGATCAACGGACAAATAATCGGGCTGCCTCCAAGTATGACGTTGTTTGCTTTTATTGGTGTGGTCGTTACTTCGGCTACAGTTATCGTTTACGGAACCGGTATTTGGGACCCGGTTGTATTAGCAGGCAAGTTTGAAAATAAAATGATGGTGAGTTTTGCCATGATTGCGGTTGCTATTTCTACTTTGGCTACCAATATCGCGGCCAATATTGTTAGCCCCGCCAATGATTTTTCAAATCTTTCTCCGAAGAAAATAAATTTTAAAACGGGGGGCTATATCACGGGGATCATTGGTATTTTAATTTTTCCATGGAAATTAATCGCCGATCCGAACGGTTATATTTTTACCTGGCTCATTGCTTATTCAAGTTTGCTGGGCCCGGTGGGCGGTATTATGATTGCCGATTATTATTTTATACGCAGGCAACAATTAAATGTCGATCATTTGTACAGTCATACAGGGCAATATGGTTTTACAAACGGATTTAATAAAGTAGCCATCATCGCATTGCTCTGCGGCATATTGCCCAACCTGCCGGGTTTTTTATTACAGGTAAAAATTATTTCTGCAACGGCATTTCCCGAGTGGATTTCGCAGTTGTATAATTATGCATGGTTTGTTGGTTTTTTTGTAAGTGGAATAGTGTACTTAATGGCCTCCCCAAACCCCTCCAAAGGAGGGGCTTTTAAAGCGTATAATAATTTTTAGAAATATTAAATTGATAAACTGTGAGTACTCAAAATTCAGAAAGTAAACAACCGGTAAAGAATGTTTCTAAATCCCCCCTTGGGGTGGTGGGGGGGCTTCTTATAAAAAACGGAAGAGTAATTACTGCAACAGATGATTATGTTGCTGATATTTTTATTGAAGATGAATACATAAAAATCATTGGTAAAAACTTATCCGTCGCGGCAGATAAAATAATTGATGCCTCCGGCAAATTAGTTTTCCCGGGCGGTATTGATCCGCATGTGCATTTGGATATGCCCTTTATGGGAACCTATAGCAGCGATAATTATGAAACGGGTACCCGTGCCGCATTATACGGAGGTACTACAATGGTTATCGATTTTATTTTACAAAAACAAGGTAACAGTTTACATGCCGCGTTGAAAGAATGGCAATCACGAGCAACGAATAATTGTGTAGGTGATTACAGTTTTCACATGGCGGTTACAGATTTTAATGAAAACACAAAAAGCGAGATAAAAGATTTTATTGAAAAAGAAGGCATCACTTCCTTTAAAACTTTTATGGCTTACAAAGGCGCCCTGATGATTGATGACCGGCAGATGGTAGGGCTGATGCAGGAAGTAAAAAAATACGGCGGTTTAATAAATGTGCATGCTACTAACGGCGATATGATTGATTTTTTAATTGCAAAACACAGAGCCGAAGGCAAACTCTCTCCGCTTTTTCATTATCTCTCGCAACCGGAAATAACAGAAGCAGAAGCTACCGGCCGCTTTGCCGATATGGCCGATTATACCGGCTGCCCCGGTTATATTGTACACCTAACTTGTGAAGGCGCATTGAATGCAATACGTGATGCAGCTAAAAGAAACCAGAAAGTATTTGTGGAAACTTGTATACAATATTTAATATTAGACGCCTCTTTGTACGAAAAAAATTTTGACGGCGCTAAATGGGTAATGAGTCCGCCGTTGCGTGAGAAGAAAGACCAAGCGACTTTGTGGGCGGGCATCAACCAGGGATTGGTGCAGGTGGTGGCTACTGATCACTGTCCCTTTATGCTTGAACAAAAATTAATGGGCAAAGATGATTTTTCTAAAATACCCAACGGGCACCCGGCTATTGAAAACAGGATGGAATTATTATTCAGCGAAGGAGTAGCGAAAAATAAAATCAGTTTAAATAAATATGTAGAAGTGGCCTGTACCAACCCGGCAAAAATATTTGGTATGTTTCCCCGCAAAGGAACCATTGCCATTGGCAGCGATGCGGATATAGTAATTTTTGATCCGGAAGAAAAACATACACTGTCTGCAAAAACACATCACATGAATGTAGACTACAGCGGCTATGAAGGTTGGGAACTAACAGGCAAAGTAAAAACAGTCTTATTGCGCGGTCAAATTGCTATTGATAATAATAAGTGTCTGCTCGAAAAAGGATACGGGCAGTTTATAAAACGTAGTAAGGTTTCTCAAACAATTTAGTTATTGGTAAAAAGAACCACGGAGCCACAACGGCACGGAGGTACACTGTGAAACTTTGTGCCTCGGTGTCTCCGTGGTTCAAATGAATTTAATAGCTTGCCTGCTACCCCGCAGATAAAAATATTTCTCTATCTTCATCAGATGCTTATAAAAACTTTCGGCAGCGCAGTATACGGAGTGGAAGCGATCAGCATTACCGTAGAAGTAAACTGGATGGCAACCAATACGGGTATCGTGTTGGTTGGCCTGCCCGATAATGCCGTGAAAGAAAGTTTGCAACGGGTAGAAAGCGCTATGAAAGGATACGGATTTAGTTTGCCGCGTACCCGGATTGTAATAAATATGGCGCCGGCCGATATTAAAAAAAGCGGTACCGCATTTGATCTCACCATTGCCCTTGGTATACTGGCTGCTACAGAAAAAATGAAAAATATTGATGCCATTGATAAATATGTCATCATGGGCGAACTGAGTTTGGATGGTGATATTCGCCCCATAAAAGGTGCGTTGCCCATTGCCATACAGGCACGCAAAGAAAATTTTAAAGGATTGATTGTACCGAGAGCCAATGCAAAAGAAGCGGGCATGGTTAATAACTTAAATGTATACGGTGTTGATAATTTAAGAGAAGTAATTGATTTTTTTGAAAACAATGAACAGGGGCTTGAACCCACCGTAGTAAATACAAGAGAAGAATTTGCACATGCACAATCCGATTTTGAAATTGATTTTTGCGATGTAAAAGGACAGGAAAATATTAAAACGTGCATTGGAGATTGCAGCCGCCGGCGGGCATAATGCTATATTGATTGGTCCGCCGGGTGCGGGTAAAACCATGCTGGCAAAACGTTTGCCTACTATATTGCCGCCGCTCAGTTTGCATGAAGCATTGGAGACAACAAAGATTCATTCGGTGGCCGGTAAATTACCGGAGAATGCTACATTGGTTTCTAAACGTCCCTTTCGTTCGCCGCATCATACTATTAGTGATGTAGCATTGGTAGGCGGCGGCGGTAATCCGCAGCCCGGCGAAATTTCATTGGCGCACAACGGTGTTTTGTTTTTAGATGAATTGCCCGAATTTAAAAGAACGGTACTGGAAGTGATGCGCCAACCGATGGAAGAAAGAAAAGTGACGATCAGCCGCGCCAAAGTAGCGTTGGATTTTCCCGCATCATTTATGTTGATTGCTTCTATGAATCCCTGCCCCTGCGGTTTTTATAATCACCCCGAAAGAGAATGTACCTGTCCGCCCGGCGCCGTAGGAAAATATTTGAATAAAATTTCGGGCCCGTTGCTCGACAGAATTGATTTGCATGTAGAAGTAACGCCTGTTGCTTTCAGTGAGTTATCAAGTATTAAGCCAACCGAGTATTCAGCGGCCATTCGTGAAAGAGTAATTAAAGCAAGAGAAATTCAGGCGGAGCGGTATAAAAATAATCCGGGTGTGTATTGTAATGCGCAAATGAGCAGTAAGATGCTGAAAGAAATTTGCGTTATTGATCAGGCCAGCGCTAACTTACTGAAAGTAGCTATGGAAAAATTAAGTCTGTCGGCAAGGGCTTACGACCGGATATTGAAAGTTTCAAGAACCATTGCTGATTTGGCGGCCTGCGAAAATATAAAAGCCGAACATTTGGCCGAAGCCATTCAATACAGGAGTTTGGACAGGGAAGGGTGGGCGGGGTGATTTCTATTTCTTCAATCCCAGTTTTTGCAAAAGACCTTTCTTTTTGGTGTAATAGCATTTCAACTGCAGCATTTCAGGATGATTGTTTTTAAGCAATGCTGCATGATAAAGGCTGAATAATTCTTTGAGTACTGAATTATCATTCATAGAAATACGATCTTGATGCCGTGATATTAAATCGGGCGATTGCATGGAGTACCCGCTGAAATGAAAAAATAAAAGTGGTTGACCATTTACTAAAAATCGATCCCCTGTTTTTGTAAGATTTCTTTCATGCAAATTCCAATAGGCAGCATTACACCCCGGGTGTTTTAGTATTCCTGTATTTTTAAAAAATAGCGGTACTAAATTCAACCAGCTTTGATCACTTGCAAGGCCGAGTGCACTGTCTTCATAACAATAGTCTACCAAAATTTCTTTCCACCAATTCAAGAATTTTTTTCCTGTATCATCATTGTTTACTGCAAAAAAACCTGCGTTGTAAATTCCTGTTTTTAAAATTGCTGTTTCATGGGGCCGTTTTCCGTCATTCGGCAACGGCGACATAATATGCGGCGTTAGCAAAACTGAATACTGCGACAACTGTTCTTCAATAAATTCTAATGAATAAGTGACCAAAATATCTGTATCGAGATAGATGATTTGCTTTGCAGAAAATTTATTCATAAAATATAAAGCAAACCACGGCTTCAATGCGCAACTCAGTTCCAGTAATGAATACCTGTTTTTCATTTCGTTAAAGGCCGGTACTTTAATTGTTTCGACTTCAGTTATTTCATGAGGCAAAAACGCGGCAGTTTCAAATCTTCCGTTTATCTTGTCCACCAAACCTATGCACAGAGTATAGCCCGGGTTGGTTGCCGTTATTGAGTCTCCAAGCGATTTTGCCTGTGCTAAATAAGCGGCTGTGCATGTAGTAAAAATTATTTTATTACTCATTATCAATTCTTTTGCGCCAGTACAATATTATTAAGATACCAATCTTTTCGTTTAGGTAAAAGCCAATGCTTAAAAGTAAACCAACTATTCATAATAAAATAAATTACCGGGGCAATTGATGTGCGAAAGAATTTGCTTTTTCCAAGTATCGGTATGGCCGGAATGAAATGTTGGCTAACATATACCATTTTCATTTGGTAAAGCGACATTGTAAAATCGCCGCTTTTATCCAGTGAGAGAACCGAAAACCCGTTTTTTTCAAGCAAATATTTTAATGCAAACTGTGTGTAGCGGGCATAGTCTGCGGGTACTTCATGTTCATTCCAAACAAAAGGGCAGGTAATTAAAATTTTGCTTCCCTTCTTCATTACTCTTTTTATTTCGGGAATCATTTCTTCCAAATTAAACAAATGCTCAAATACTTCGCTTGTAAAAACAGAATCGAAGTACTCATCTGCAAATGGAATTTTTTTCCCGTCGTAAAGCACTTCAATATTTTCGTCATTATGCGAATGCCCTTCTCCATCATAATCGAGACCGATATATTCCGTTGCATTAGCAAAAAGTGATTGATACGGTTTGCTGCCACAACCAAAATCCAGCAATTTACCGTCTAATTGCAGAGCGTACTCTTTCACCTTCTTTAATAAAGCGCCGCGGATAAAATAAAACGGGTTGTTGAGTCCCGGTCTGAATGATTTTGGAATAACTGTAACCATATTGTAAAAATTATACCTGTCGGTATGCTTATTGGGTTTATCTTGTTGCAAACATATTAAACTACATGGGTATCTTCAAATTCAATAAAAAGAACAAATTGGCGCTTTTGCCGGCAGATTTTGAATTAGTACATAAAAATATTTTTGAAAAAGTAGGCCCTTTTACGATGACTTCATCGGAAAGAGTGTATGGATTGGTTGAAGCGGTAAAATATATTGCTGATAATAAAATTGAAGGAGATATTGTTGAGTGCGGTGTTTGGAAAGGCGGCAGTATGCTGGCAATAGCAAAAGTTTTGACTATGCATAATGATATAAACCGACGATTGTTTATGTATGATACGTTTGAAGGAATGAGCGAACCGACGGCAGAAGATAAAAGCACAGCTGATGAAAGCGCTGCAAAAATGTTGAAAAAAGAAGATCGGGAAAAAAATTCAGGCGGGGTTTGGGCATATTCATCATTAGACGAAGTGAAAGCAACTATGCAGCTAAGCGAGTATAAAACTTCCTTGATACATTATATAAAAGGAAAAGTAGAAGATACTATTCCTTCCACAATGCCTTTGAAAATAGCGCTGCTTCGGTTGGATACGGACTGGTATGAAAGCACCCGGCATGAACTTATTCATCTTTTTCCACTACTGGTTACGGGCGGCGTACTTATTATTGATGATTATGGTTTCTGGAAAGGCGCTCGTAAAGCCGTGGATGAATATTTTGCAGAAAATAAAATACAAATATTACTAAATAGGATGGATGAGACTGGACGAATGGCAATTAAGCAATAGCTGATATTGTTTAGTAAATAAACTTTCTGTACACCTCCAAATATTCTTTGGCGTTTTTATTCCAGTCAAATAAGGCGGCCTGTTTTTTAACAGCTGTCACCCTGTTATCATTGGAGCAGAAGTCATTCATTCCTTTTTCAAAAACACATTGCATACTTTCGGGACTGAAATCATTGAAATAATAAGCCGCATCGCCGCCAACTTCGGGCAGGCTGGTATGTGTTGATAAAAAAACGGGTTTACCAAAATACATAGCTTCAATAACAGGCAATCCAAAACCCTCGCCGACACTGGGAAAAACAAAGGCCTTACAATTTTTGAAATACCAATGCTTCTCATTCTCTGAAACGGTGCCTATGAGTCTAACTCTTTTTTCTACATTATGACGACGGGCCTCATCCATTACTTTTTTTGCATACAACGTATCATTTATTCCTGCAATAATCAGTTCATGATCATTGCCCCTAAGCAAGGGTGGCAGCACATGAAAGTTTTTCCTTGAATGCAATTGTCCTATGCTGAACAGGAATGGTTTGTTCGGCGGATGTCCCGGTTCGTTTATATTTTGGTATATCGGGAATATTACAACCATTGTGAATAATAGAGAAAGGTTTATTATCTAATTTGAGATGTTGCTTGGATTGTTCGTATGCAAACTGCGAAATAAATGTCAGGTAATCGGCCCGGTTGACGCGTTGCTGAATTAATTGCAAGTAATTTTTCCGGCTGCCCGCTTTGTATTCTTCTTCATGCAGAAAATTAAGATCATGAATGGTGAAAATATTTTTAGTTTTTTTGTTGAATGGCCTGTACCATGATATGGCGGTGGTAATATGCCAGATGTCAAACTTCCCTGTGCCGAATTGGTAATACTTGTCACGGCTTCGCTGGGGCACATAAAATACTTTTTTACCAAAAAGCCCAAACTGCGTTTTAGGTAAATAAAAATGCAGTTCCATGTCATCAGGCGGCGAAGAAACTAAATGCCTTCCCAATTGATAACTGAAATGATAAAGGCCGTTAAATTTATTGCCGCCAAGACGGTGCAGATCAATCAGAACTTTTCTCATATTAAAACAAAAATAACACGCTTCGGACATATTAAACTGACAAAAAGGCCATAAATTCAGAGTGGCAGCTATTTTGAGATAATTGACCGCTGCTTATGCCGCATTTCTTATTTTTACAAACTTTTAATTTTTAAATACATCTGCATTGAAAATACTTTTTAAATACCTGCAACCCTTTAAAGGACTGGTAGCTTTGATTTTGCTGCTTGCTACAATCAATATCGGGTTCTCTTTATGCGATCCTATCATTTTCGGTAAGCTGATTAATTTGGCCAACTATCATCAGAATAATAATGAGCTCGGCGAGCCTGATTATTTTTTCGGCAAATTGGTTTGGATAAATAAGCAAAATAAAAGCGAGACCTTATATGGTATTATTTGGTTGCTTATCGCTTCCATTTCCGTAGCAATGATAAGCCGGATTGCTAAAAATTTCCAGGATTATTTTTTACAGGTCGTTATACAAAAGTTCGGGGCAAGAGTATTTACCGATGGTTTGCAACATGCCATGAAGCTGCCCTACCAGCAGTTTGAAGACCAACGCAGCGGTGAAACATTGTCTGTGCTTACCAAAGTAAGAGCCGATGTAGAAAAATTTATGATCAGCTTCATCAATATCCTTTTTGGCGTAATTGTAGGTATTGTATTTGTATTTGTGTATGCCGCTCTTTTTATTCATTGGAGTATCCCTGTTGCATATCTGGTAGGTATTTTTGTATTAACAATAATAACCAACCTGCTCAGTAAAAAAATTAAAATAATTCAAAAAAATATTGTAAGTCAAACTACGGCGTTGGCGGGTTCCACAACGGAGTCGTTACGTAATATTGAGTTGGTAAAAAGCTTAGGACTAACCCAACAGGAAGTAAGCAGGCTCAATAAAAATACATATAAGATACTCGGACTGGAATTGACAAAAGTAAAGCGTATACGCAGTATCAGTTTTATACAGGGTACTTTGGTGAATACACTACGGCAGGTAATATTATTTATTTTAATGTGGCTTATTTTTCATAACCAAATGGATGGCGGTCAGTTGGTGACTATGCAAATATTTTCGTTTTTTGTATTTGGCCCGTTACAGGAGATAGGAAACATATTACTTTCTTATCGCGAGGCGGAAGCATCGCTGAATAATTTTCATAACCTGATGGAAAAGGCTCCCGAATCGGAACCCGCCAATCCTAAATCTTTGGGTAATATTGAAACGCTTTCTTTCAGTAAAGTATCTTTTCAGCATCAAACCGCATCGCACAAAGCAATTGATAAAATAAGTTTTGATGTAAAAGTCGGAGAAACCATCGCTTTTGTGGGCCCCAGCGGCAGCGGTAAATCCACCCTGATGAAATTGCTGGTGGGCTTATATCGTCCGCAGGAGGGTAATATTTTTTATAATAAATTAGATGAAACCGAAATACATTTTGATGACTTGCGAAATCAAATTGGTTTTGTAACCCAAGATACCAATCTCTTCAGCGGCACTATAAAAGAGAACCTGCAGTTTGTAAATCCCGCTGCTACCGAAGCGGATTTAAATGATGTACTGGATAAAGCAAGCTGTACTAATTTACTGGAACGTGCCGAAAAAGGATTGGACACTATGATAGGAGAGGGCGGATTAAAATTAAGCGGGGGCGAAAAACAACGATTGTCCATTGCCCGGGCATTGCTGCGCAAACCGCATTTATTAATTTTTGATGAAGCTACTTCGGCATTAGATTCATTAACCGAAGAAGAGATTACCAATACCATAAAAGATATTTCATCGGCCAAAGAACAAATAACCATTTTAATTGCGCATCGCCTCAGTACCATTATGCACGCCGACAGAATTTACGTACTGGAAAAAGGTGAAGTAGTGGAAACCGGCAGCCATGAAAGTTTATTGGCGGAAAAAGGTTTGTACTATGCCATGTGGCGTCAGCAAATTGGCGAACGTAAAACAAAAGTATTGACAGCATAATATTTTTTTCAATCCTTATCTACTGACTTTCAATTTTATCATCATGGGACTTTTGTCTTTCTTAGGTTTCGGTAATACTAAAATAAAAGATGCTTTAAAAGCAGGCGCCGTTATTATAGATGTGCGTACGGCGCATGAATATGATCAGGGTCGTATTTCGCAATCTGTAAATATCCCGGTGGATAAAATAGCGGCAAATTTTGAAAGAATAAAAGCGATGAAAAAACCCGTAGTGCTTTGTTGCGCATCCGGTATGCGAAGCGGTATGGCAGCCGGTACATTACGGAACAAAGGATTAAAAGATGTATACAATGGCGGTAGTTGGCAGCGTGTTTTGCGACTGCTTAACAACTGAGATGGGTTTCTTAAAACTTAAATTGTTTCAGAGGATTTTCCGAAGTATTATAAATCCACTTTTACTTTTACGGATTTGGTGGTTACATTAAAGCCATGATCTTCCCATTCGGCCGTTACGGTATAATTGCCGGTAGTGCTTACTGATGTTTGATGAGTAAGACTAAAATCGTATAAAGGCAGGCCGTGTAATTCGTATTCCTGTTCTTTTACAATAGTCCCGTTGGCATCATTTACAATTTTTAATTTACCGCGGTAAATACTCGTGTCGGTTACTTTGCCTGCAATTTCAATTACATCGCCGTTTTTAAAAACTTGATTGGGTGTTGGTTTCGCAATAGTAACTACCGGGAAAACAGTATCCTTGAAGTTAATAACATGCGGGTCGTCCGGTTTAGCTGTGCCTGATCCGGCTTTTGTACAGGAAAAAATAGCAGTAGCAAAAAGAACAAATAATAATATCGGTGTTTGTAATTTCACAAAAAAACTTTTTTTATTCTTATCGTGTAATTTAATCATAAGGTTGGCTGTTACCGAATTCTTTTTACTGCAAAAGAAAGCCCCGTCATTCGAACAGGGCTGCCTGTTTTAACCACACACAACTGCTATTGCTGAAAATAAAAACTAAAGGGTATATTGAGTTTAATGGAAAAATTTCTGCCGGCATTAAATACACCGCTTCTGCCGGTTACCAAATTATCGGCTGTATATTTTAGCCTGCTCAAATGACTTTGATAAGCTGCATCGGTAAGATTGAGTGCGCCAAAGTGTATACTCAGGATTGTTTTGTTTTTTGAAGTAATGTCTGCTCCTATTCCGGCGTTAAATAAAGTGTAGCCGTTTGTTTTAGTTTCTGTATCGTAGGCAATAAAAGGTTTGTTCTGATCAAAGTTTTTATCCATCTCCAGTTTGATGTATACATTTCGCAGGGATTTACCGGCTTTTAAAAAATTAGCTCTTATATCACTCACCCAGCGGGGAGCCGGAATTAGCGGCAAATTATTTGTGCCGTCTACGGCATCATTAAATCTTCCCCGTACAAAAGAAAAACTATTTTCGAAATGCAGCCAATCCAGCGGATGGGGGTGAATATCAAAAACGGCTTCCACTCCCGTTAGTCTTGCATTGTTTTGATCAAAACGAAATGTAGTTATATCGTCGCCGTTTACATTCAGTATAGAGTCGCCTCCAAAAAAAGATGCTAATTTACGATAGTAAACAAAATTATTAATGTTGTTGGCAAATGAATTGAAAGCAAAACTGAAATGTTCATAGTTTAATTCAATACCTGCATCTAATTGCAGGCTGCTTTCCGATTTTAAATTTTGCTCGCCGTACTCATACCGGTTGGTTCCTTCATGCGTACCGTTGCTTGCCAGCTCGGCCATATTGGGTGCCCTGAAACCGCGAGCTGCATTTGCTTTAAGGGTAATGAATTTATTGGCTTCATAACTTGCGCCTATGCTTCCGCTGAAGTTGGAAAATGATTTTGTGAACGCAGGAAATTTTACCGATGGGCCATCCATTAATTGTTTTGAATTGATTTGCCTGTTATCGAAACGACCGCCGCCGCTTAGCGTAAGTTTTTCTACGGAGCGTTGCGTATACACAAAACCGCCTATATCAAATAAATTATAATCGGGAATAATAGCTTCTTCCCCTTTGTTTTTATTGGTTTGATAAATACCGTTAACGCCAAATGTGGTTCTCCAATCTTTTATTTCCGGCAATTGCCATTGAATATTGTAGCTCATCGTTTTCAAATCAAAGGATAATTCTTTTTCACCGGCATCTTCGGGGTTACCAAATTCGTTGCGTATGTTATTCTGAAAACCGATAGTCACTTTCAATTTGCTGCGGTTAATGGCAAAGCTGTTATCGCTTGCAATTTTCCTGTGCAGTACTTGTTGCTTCGGAATAAATAAATCATTCGACTTTAAATCATTATCCGCAGCCGTTCTTTCCAATGGTGTGCCGGCAAATAAAATAAACTTACCGGTGGCGTCTTCCCTGTCACCTTCTATCAAACCTACGTTTTGTTTAAAACTGCTGAAAATTAAATGACTGTAGCCCCAGCTTTTATTTATACCTGCATAGCCGCCAAAATTTTTCTCGTCAAAACCTGAATTCAATACACGACCGTCATACTTATTCGTATAACTGCCCGCATTTTTGTAAGTACCGTACAGGTTCCAGTTGATGCCTTTTTTATTGGAGCCAATATTACCATTGAAACCTGCAAGTTTATTGTTGGTTTGATATTCAGCTAAAAAATTTGCTTTTGTTGTTCCTTCAGCCACCGGTACATTGGTAATTAAATTTATCACTCCCGCCAATGCATCGCTGCCGTACATAAGCGATGCGGCGCCTTTTAATATTTCTGCTTTGCTTACACTCAATTCATCTATTTCAATTCCATGTTCATCGCCCCATTGTTGTCCTTCCTGCCGTACTCCGTCGTTTATTACTACCACCCGGTTGTAACCCAACCCTCTTATGATTGGTTTTGATATACCGGCGCCGGTAGTTAATTGTGATATGCCGGGCTTTCGCGAAAGTGCGTCAATGATATTTGCGGACGGAGTTTGCAATAATTCAATCCGGCGAACAATACTAACCGGTACCGGAGTTTTTCGTATGCTGGTAGCAGAGGAAACACCTGTAACGGTAACACCCCGGTTTTCTGTAACGGCCGGTTGCAGCGTAAAATTCTTCTCTGTATCTGCTTCTAAATCTATGTGTTCTACTATAGTATTATACCCGATAAATGATACTTCAACTAAATGATGACCTGAGGGAACATTGGTCAACTTAAATTTACCTTCAGCATCAGCAATAGCGCCAATCTTAGCATCGCTTAAATAAACGGATGCTCCCGACAATGGTACTTGTGTTCCTGCATCAGTAACTGTTCCAAAAAAAATAACTTTTACCGCTACAGCTCTTTTCAACTTTACAGTATGGATTTCTTCACGCGAACCTGCATTATTTACTTGAGCATGCAAGCAAAAATTTGCCGGGATAATAGCAACACTTAAAAGCAATCTTTTCATATTCGTTATTTGAAACTAAGTTGCAAATATAAAATCCATTATTTTACTTTCAAAAAAAATGATTGCAACAAAAAATGCAACATTTTAAGTGTGGCTTTCAATGCTTGTCGAATAAATTATTTTCACTATTCCTTCCGGCTAATCATTAAATTAGCAGTATGCAAAACATGAACTACCGCAAATTTTCTTTTTTTATAATTGTTTTGGGTACTATCACAGCCGAACGAATATCAGACTAAAGTAATCCCTCATCAGCAAAACTGTAATAACCCGCTTCGCTTACTATTATGTGATCCATCACCGTTATATCGAGGAATTTTGCAGCCTCCTTTATTTTTTGAGTAAGTTCCTCGTCAGCGCGGCTTGGTTTCAGGCTGCCGCTTGGGTGATTATGGCAAAGAATAATATTAACCGCATTTTCCGCCAATGCCTTTTTTAAAATAATCCTCGGATCGGCTACGGTGCCGGTGATACCGCCTTCACTTATTATTTCAAAATGATTTACTTTATTGGCTTGGTTAAGAAATAATACTGCGAATACCTCGTGTTGGTAATCTTTTAATATGGTTTGCAGGTAACGGGCTATATCTCCGCTTTGTCTCAACACTGCTTTGTTTAATACTGCGGCGCCTTGTCTTCTGCGGCCCAGTTCCAGCGCCGCCGCTATGGTAATGGCTTTGGCTTCTCCAATACCTTTTATTTTCATCAAGTCCTTCAAACTCAATTTGCCAAGCTCCACCAAGTTATCCTTACCCAGTTTCAGCACATCTTTGGCCAGCTCCACAGCGCTTTTTTCCTTGGATCCGTTATTGATCAGTATAGCCAATAGCTCCGAATCGCTTAGTGTCTCGGCTCCTTTGGTTAGTAGTTTTTCGCGGGGTCTGTCGTCTTTTGCCCAGTGCTTAATTGAGTATTTGTGCGTTTGCATATATCAAGTATACTTAATATTTTTGTATCTCACAGATGAATTATTAATTCACTGTGACATAAATGCCTCAAAAGTATTTATGAGAGTTAAACCCTTTGAAAACATTTAAAACTAAAATCCATGTCAAAAAAAACCATCTCTGCGTCAGGTGCCTTGCATCCCATTCTTTTTTTCTCAATCGTTTATGTTGTTGTTCTGTTTCTTTCTGTTATTATCTGTTCATCTCTTTTTTATAGTTGTAATTCAAGCAAGGCTTCATTTACAGAGGTAAAGCAGGAGCAGCCGGTTGAACAGCCTACTTATGTTTCAAGTGTAGCGTCCGTACGCTAACTCGTAATACTAACCCATTATTTTTGCACAGCCTCTAAATGAATGGCGGTGAAGTAATATCTTCGCCGCACATTTTTTTAAGCCATGCAATCCACAGCTAAAATTTTCTCCGGTACGGGATCTCAGCAATTAGCCACTCAAATTTGTAAGAAATACGGCATTAAGTTAGGCAGTGTCAATATTCAAAAATTCAGCGATGGTGAAATCAGCACCATCTACAATGAAAGTGTAAGAGGCGATTATGTATTCCTTATTCAAAGCACTTTTGCCCCCACCGATAATTTAATGGAACTGCTGCTGATGATTGATGCGGCCCGTCGTGCATCCGCCGAAAAAATTATAGCTGTAATGCCTTATTTTGGATATGCACGTCAGGACAGAAAAGACAGACCCCGCGTAGCCATAGGAAGCAAGCTGGTAGCCAATATGCTGGTAGCGGCCGGCGCCGACAGAATCATTACCATGGACTTGCATGCACCCCAAATTCAAGGGTATTTTGATATACCTGTTGACCATTTGGACAGCTCCGCAGTTTTTATCCCGTACATTGAAAATCTTGCACTCAAAAACCTTACCTTTGCCGCCCCCGATGTGGGAGCAACCAACCGCATAAGGGAAATAGCCAGTTATTTTGAAGCCGAAATGGTGATTTGTGATAAGCACCGTAAACGTGCCAATGAAATTGCCAGCATGGTGGTAATAGGCGATGTGACCGACAGGGATGTGGTAATAATTGACGACATCTGCGATACCGGCGGTACACTGGCAAAAAGTGCAGCTCTTTTAAAAGAAAAAGGTGCCAGGAGTGTAAGGGCATTAATTACGCATCCTGTACTCAGCGGAAAAGCATACGAGAATATTGAAAACAGTGTGTTGGAAGAATTGGTAGTATGCGATACCATTCCGATGAAACAGGAGTCGAAAAAGATCAAGGTAATATCAGTATCTGAATTATTTGCATATGCCATTCGTAATGCATTTGAAAATAAAAGTATCACCAGCCTTTTCATACACTCCCAGCGAAGAGATAAGTAAGGCCACAAAGCCAAATAAGTAAAGACACAAAGTCAAATATTTCATATCTGTCAAACGGTCGTTTGACCATTATGACTTCTTGACCAATTTGACTGCTGTGACTTACTAACTAATGAGTAAATTTTTAAACAACATACAACAATGAAAACAATTACAATCGAAGGTCACTTGAGGACCGAACTTGGCAAAACAGCCACCCGCCAACTTCGCTCTCAGGACAATGTGCCGGGTGTAATTTACGGGGGTGCTGAAGAAGTTAGCTTTCATGCTGCTTCTAAGGCTTTCAAGCCGTTGGTTTACACACCAAGCTTTCAGCTGGCTGATGTCAGCATAGGCGGCAAAACTTACAAATGCATTTTAAAGGATTTGCAATTTGATAAGCTAACTGATAAGCTCATCCACGTGGATTTGCTGGAATTGGTAGAGGATAGAAAAGTGATAGCGAACATTCCGCTGAAATTTGTTGGTGCTGCTGCCGGTGTAAAAGCAGGCGGTAAAATGGTTACCAAAATGAATTCGCTTAAAGTGAAGACATTGCCCAAATACCTGAAAGAGCAAATAGAAGTAAATGTAGACAACCTGGAATTGAACCAGAACATCAGGGTAGAAGATGTAAAGGAACCCAACTACGAGATTTTGAACTCTCCGCGTATTCCTATTGCATCGGTAGTATTAACCCGCCAGTTGAAGCAAGAAGAAGCTGCGGGTGGTGATAAAGCTGCTGACCTGCTGCGGCCGCCGCACCGGCTAAGGCCGCCGCACCCGCCAAGGCTGCTGCGCCTGCAAAAGCGGCCGACAAAAAATAATTATTTTATTTTTTATAAAAAGACCCTTGCCCTCGCAGGGGTCTTTTATTTTAGCATAACACTGCGATTGTGCGGTCATTCTTTATTTTTACAACCATGAAATATTTAATAGCAGGTTTGGGCAATGTCGGCGACGAATATGCGCATACAAGACATAATATAGGTTTTGATGTAGTGAATGCTTTTGCGATAAAACATGGGGCTGCATTCCGTGCGGACAGGCTTGCTTATGTGGCCGATGTAAAATGGAAGGGTAAAAACTTTGTATGCATTTGCCCGGTTACTTTTATGAACCTGAGCGGCAAGGCAGTAAAATATTGGATGGATAAAGAAAAAATAGCTTTAGAGCATGTATTGGTAATTGTAGACGAGCTTGCTTTGCCGTTGGAAAAACTGCGGTTGAAACCGGGTGGCAGCAGTGCAGGTCATAACGGATTAAAAAGCGTTGAAGAGTTGTTGGGGACGACAGAATACGCCAGGTTACGATTTGGTATCGGCAATAACTATCCTAAGGGGCGGCAGGCCGATTTTGTGTTAAGTAAATGGACAAAAGAGGAAGAACCGCTGGTAAAATTGAAAATTGACAAATGTTTGGAAGTGATTGAGAACTTTGCTTCTGCTGGAATTGCGTTTGCCATGAACGAAATAAATAATAAAAGCTTTTGATTATGATATTTCGAATCGTTTCCCTATTTTAGCAGTCCGACAAAAGTTTTCCCAAAGTCCACATTTTTATGAAATTCCGGAATATATAGGATGAACAAAACAACCATTTGTATCCGTTGTATTTACTAAAACACTACTAAGTTTATGAAGATTTTTTGTGTAGGTCGTAATTATGCCGCTCATGCCCGGGAATTGGGTAATGATATACCGGACGAGCCGATCATTTTTATGAAACCTAAAAGTGCATTGCTCCAATCGCATACTCCTTTTTATTATCCCGAGTTTACCAACGAGTTGCATTACGAATGTGAGCTGGTACTTCGCATCAGTAAAAACGGAAAATACGTGCAGGAGAAATTTGCCAATAAATATTATGATGCTGTAACTGCGGGTATTGATTTTACCGCCCGTGATATTCAAAATGAATTAAAAGAAAAGGGGCTTGCCTTGGGAAAAAGCCAAAGCTTGGGACAACTCGGCGGTAATAGGCAAATGGATCAATTTGGCCGATATAAAAAATAAAAATGATTTGAATTTTTGCTTATATAAAAATAAAGAGCTGGTACAGCAGGGAAATACCAACCTGATGATTCACAGTTTTGATAAAATTATAGCCTATATATCCAATTACTTTTCCATTAATATCGGCGATCTGATATTTACAGGCACACCCGCCGGTGTAGGGGAGTTGGTGGTGGGCGATGAGATAGAAGGCTTTATTGAAGACGACAGTATGTTTACATTAGAAGTAAAATAACCCGCCTTACGGGGCTGAAACTAACTGCTGAAAAGAGCCGCTTGAAAGAGCGGCTCTTTTGTTTTCTGCAAGTCAAAGAAAGATTAATTTCCAAAGAACCGGCAATTCTATACCGATCGCCGAAATAACAGGCACAATGGCCGAAAAAAATAAAATGATCGCTTTAAATACTTTGCATTTTTACAGTGTTGATTCAATATCCAAAGAAGAAAAACCAAACGAATCCAACAAGTCCGAAAAACCAGGTCCAAAGTCCAATCCGAGAAAAACCAAATCGTTCCGTCCTTCCAAAAGGAATTAATGAGGCTGATAATTCAGCCTCTTTTTTTTGCCCGAAACGTATCTGCGGAAAACCAAAATGATTTTACCAAACATCGAAACAATTTGTTCATCGACCGAAAAAAATAAAATCGTGATACTTTATTCGGCATTTTTACACTGTTCAATATCCAATAAAAGAAAAATCAAAATGAATCCAATAAGTCCGAAGAAAACCGTCCTGAATCCAAATCCTTAGAAAGAAGAACCACCATCCCCGTCCACCTAAACGGAATTTAAAAGGCTGAAATTTCAGCCTTTATTTTTTGCACATAGCTTTCCCTTAATTTTGAATTTTATTGTTTGTTATTCATGATAGATAATCAGTTATTACTACGGGCATATAAGTTGATGTATTCGGTAAAAATAATGACCGAAACCTATGAAGCGAACCGCTCTGTTTGCAAATATGTTCATTCCACATCACGCGGGCATGAAGCCATACAATTAGCCACGGCTTTTCATTTAAAACCCTGTGATTATATAAGCCCTTATTACCGCGATGAAAGTATTTTATTGGGTTTGGGTTATACTCCTTACGAATTAATGCTGCAATTGCTTACCAAAGCCGATGATCCTTTTAGCGGCGGACGTTCTTATTATGCTCATCCCAATTCTTTAGAGCAGGATAAACCAAAAATAATTCACCAGAGCAGCGCTACGGGTATGCAGGCCATACCAACCACCGGCGTGGCGCAGGGTATTCAGTATTTGCAAAAAATAAATTCTCCGCTGCTTGTAAAAGGAGCAGGCGGTGAAAGCCCTGTTGTTATATGTTCATTGGGCGACGGAAGTGTAACGGAAGGCGAGATAAGTGAAGCCTGGCAGTTTGCCGTATTAAAACAATTGCCGATTATTTACCTGGTACAGGATAATAATTGGGGCATCAGCGCCACAGCGGCGGAATCAAGAACAATGAATGCGTTTGAATACGCTGCAGGTTTTAAAGGATTACAAAGAATACAGGTGGACGGTACTGATTTTACGGCAAGCTATGAAGTGATGCAAAAAGTAATTGATGATGTAAGAACAAATCAACGACCCTGGTTGGTACATGCCAATGTTCCGTTATTGGGGCATCATACCAGCGGTGTACGAAAAGAATTTTACAGAACGGAAGAAGATTTAGCCAATCATGCAAAAGGCGACCCGATACCAAAACTCAGAAATATTTTATTGAACAATAATATTTCTGAAAACGAAATAGCAGCGATAGAAAATGATATTGCTGCGGAAATAGCAATGGCATTTACCAATAGCCAGTTAATGCACCTGAGCCTGATATGAATTCAGTAGCCGATCATGTTTTTGCAGATTCTCCCGTTACTGAAGAAAAAGGGGAAAGAAATCCATGCTGGCAATGAAAAAATAATGATGGTAGATGCTGCTTTGTTCGCCATCAGGGAAATAATGGAAGAGAATGAAGAGTGTATTTTATTCGGACAGGATGTAGGAAAAAGATTGGGCGGTGTATTTCGCGAAGCGGCTACGCTGGCAGAGCAATTCGGCGACCATCGTGTTTTTAATACTGCTATACAGGAAGCCTATATTGTCGGGTCAACCGTTGGTTTAAGCGCCACAGGTGTAAAGCCAATTGTAGAAGTTCAGTTTGCGGATTATATCTATCCCGGCATTAATCAGTTGGTGAGCGAAGTTTCCAAAGTCATGTTATTTAAGCAATGGGAAATTTCCGGTGGGTATGATTCTTCGTGTTCCGACTGGTGCTTACGGCGGCGGCGGTCCGTACCATAGCGGATGTGTAGAAACAACCTTGCTTTCCATAAAAGGAATTAAAATAGCATATCCGTCAAATGCTGCGGATATGAAAGGGTTGATGAAAGCTGCTTTTTTAGATGGTAATCCCGTAGTGATGCTGGAGCACAAAGGTTTATACTGGAGCAAAGTACCGGGTACTGAAGATGCTAAAACTATTGAGCCTTCAAGAGATTATATACTTCCATTTGGTAAAGGAAATGTAGTCCTGAAAGCTGCTGATGAAAAAATTAGCAACGGTGAAAGCTGTTGCATCATTACTTACGGTATGGGTGTGTATTGGGCCAAAGCTGCTGCCCGAAATTTTAGCGGACAGGTAGAAATTATTGATTTGCGTACTTTATTTCCATTGGATGAAGAATTAGTGTATGAAACCGTTAAAAAACATGGTAAATGTTTGGTTCTTACCGAGGAGCAGCAAAATAATTCCTTTGCAGAGGCATTAGCAGGAAGAATTGCAAAAAATTGTTTCAATTGGCTTGATATGCCTGTTGACGTATTGGGTGCCATGAATTTACCTGCTGTACCTTTGAATATGGGTTTGGAAAAAGCCATGTTGCCAAATGCGGAGAAAGTAGCTGAAAGATTGAAAAATCTTTTACACTTTTAGTCTCAACCTTTATCTTTGCAGCCCTTGTAAAAATAGATGCCCGGGGTATTCGCCGCAGCGGATGGTTAGCGCATCGGATTCATATCCGCCAAAGAATTGGCGGACGGAAGTTCAAGGAAGAGAAAAAAATATTAGCCGGGGTTCCGCCACAAGGTGTCGGAGGTTAGAGCATCGGATTCATATCCGCCAAAGAATTGGCGGACGGAAGTTCAAGGAAGAGAAAAAAATATTAGCCGGGGTTCCGCCACAAGGTGTCGGAGGTTAGCGCATCGGATTCATATCCGCCAAAGAATTGGCGGACGGAAGTTCAAGGAAGAAAATAAAATATTAGCCGGGGTTCCGCCACAAGGTGTCGGAGGTTAGAGCATCGGATTCATATCCGCCAAAGAATTGGCGGACGGAAGTTCAAGGAAGAGAAAAAAATATTAGCCGGGGTTCCGCCACAAGGTGTCGGAGGTTAGCGCATCGGATTCATATCCGCCAAAGAATTGGCGGACGGAAGTTCAAGGAAGAGAAAAAAATATTAGCCGGGGTTCCGCCACAAGGTGTCGGAGGTTAGCGCATCGGATTCATATCCGCCAAAGAATTGGCGGACGGAAGTTCAAGGAAGAAAATAAAATATTAGCCGGGGTTCCGCCACAAGGTGTCGGAGGTTAGAGCATCGGATTCATATCCGCCAAAGAATTGGCGGACGGAAGTTCAAGGAAGAAAATAAAATATTAGCCGGGGTAGCTCAGCTGGTTAGAGCATCGGATTCATAACCCGAAGGTCGGCAGTTCAAGTCTGCTCTCCGGTACATATAAACCCAAAATCTTTTAAGAAATTGGGTTTTTTGTTTTGATAATGTGCTATTCAGTTTACATATTATATTCTGCCAAGCATAATAAAATCTATATTGGATATACCTCTAATCTTCTTCAACGATTCAAGTCGCACAATTATTTAGGCAAAGATTGGACCAAGGATTTCAGACCATGGGCAGTCATTTATGTTGAGTGTCACGAAGAAAAAAAAGATGCAATGCTAAGAGAGAAGCAACTCAAGCAAGCTAATAATAGGGCAAAAATTTGGAAAACTATTGAAGAACAGTTTACTTCCCGAAACTTTATTGTCTTATCATAATAACCTGTTAGAGCATCGGATTCATATCCGCCAAAGAATTGGCGGACGGCAGTTTCCCGCCATTGCGGGACTCTCCGGTACAAAGGCCCCTTAAAATAGAGGGGCCTTTTTTATGTCATTTATTGTCTACGTTTTATTTTCTGTTCGGGTTTAATTACTATTTCTTCTTCGCTTTTCTGTTATTAATAGTAAATACTCTTGAAATATTAAAACCGAAATGTATATCTCCTTTCAAAAAATCGCCCACCGTTTCGGTAATAAAAGTTTTTTCCGTCATGCCGGTTGAGTTGGTAAAATGCAATTGAAAAACGTGACCGCCTGTTTCAATATCAAAGCCAATTGCTAATGAGTTATAAGTTCCGGGCAATCGATAATCTTCTCCTTCAACAAAAGAAAGTGGTAATATATAATAATATTCTGCATTAAAACTGAGGCGTTTGCTGAGTTTTATTCTTCCTCCTGCACCTAATGCGAACATATCGTTAGGGTCCGTTACTCTCTCGGCAATATTAAAATGAACATACGAAGGCATTAACTGCAGTGACAGGGCATCACTAAATTTCCTGCCTATCAATAATTGATGCGAAAAAGAAAGCCGCGAAGAATGAAAATTTTTACGGGTTGGGTCTTCCCACTTAAGTGTTTTGCGCATTACGGAAGAAGTAGCACTTAGTGTAATAGGTGAACCGCCTTTTTCCTGCCGCAGGATTTTAAATTTATAAAACGCATCGTACTGCTTCTGAAAAGTACTTCTTCCTATACCCGCCATCAGGCGATCAGTCAGGCCATATTCCAGTCCAATTCGCATGGTAGCCTGGTCTAATCCGAATAACTCATAAGCGCCCCTATTAATAAAACCAAAGCGATGCGAAACTTTTAAATCCAATACACCTGCCGCAACATTTTCAATTGAATGGCCATTGATAATACGCGTTGTTTTGAAAGAGGCCGTTGCAAAATCCCGTTTCTTTTCTTTTTTTTCTTCATCTTCCAGCATCTTCATCAGTTCGTCCTGTGCATACATTCTTACTGTGGCGACTGCAAACAGAAGAAAAAGTAAAGCAATTTTTTTCATTTTGTAAAACGGGATTTTAATTATTTATTTTTTTGGTTCATACTTGCAATCAACGGTAATGTCAATATCTTCAGAAATTTTATCTGCTACCAGCGACGGTATCGTAATATTGAAGTCTTTCATTTTGACGGAAAATTTTGAATAGGCATTTATCTTTCCTGATTTTACCGTAACTGATCCTGCAGAAGAAACTTTTTTTGTAACACCATGCAGTGTTAAATCACCTTCAACAGTTACGGGGTATGCACCATCTTTTGTGAAATTGACGGCTGCTATATTTTTAATTTTCCCTTTAAAAGTAGATTTTGGGAATTTATCACTCTCTACATAGTTTTCATTAAAATGTTCTTCCATTAATGCCCTGTCAAAATGAAATCCTTTTAATAAAACGGCAAATACCATTTCGCCTGTAGTTGTATTAATAATGCTTGAGACTTCGTTATTATCTGCCTCTACTTTTTCTACTTTACTTCTCGAGTAAAATGAAATTTTACCCGCCTTGGTCATGTGAATATTTTGTCCGTTTGCTAAAATGAAAGAGGCGATAAACAAAAAAGAAAAAAATATATTTTTCATATTTTTAGAATTTTAATTTAATTATTGAGGGATCCTGCATTAATCCATTGTTGAATTTTGGCAATATTGCAGGGAGTAAACTTAGCGCCTCCTTTCGGCATCGCGGAATACCCGCTTGTATGACTGATGCTTCCGATTAACCGGCCATTACCCGCCTGTACTTTCACACCGCTATAGGTGTCCAGTATTATGCCTGCTGCTGCCGAAGTAGTATTGTGACAGCCGCCTGAATTACAACTTAGATTCATCAGCGGTAATACTACCGTACTGAATTTCGCTACAGTAGTTGAATCACAAGGGCCACCGGTGCCGGGATATAGTAATTCTCCTTTATCGTAGTAACATCCGTTTATAAAAATGATGGAAAACAAAAAACCTGCAATTACCAAAGCAAAACGCATAATTAGTTTTTAATAAAATGATTGAAAATATTTTTAATTAATTATTTAATGTTCCCGCCTGTATCCACTTTTGTAATTGCTTAATCTCACAATCAGAAAGTTTAGCGCTGCCCTTTGGCATAGCGGAATAACCTGCTGCATGCGTAATACTGCCCATCAACTTTCCATTTGCAGCAATTGCTTTTACAGTGCTGTAAGTGCTTACATCTATACCACCACCCAAGGATGCCGGGTTGTGACAACCCTTACAATAGGTATTCATAAGCGGAGCCACAGCAGCTGAATAAGTCAATACCGTGCTGTCGCAACTATTGCAGGCATTATTTTTTGCGCCCTGTAAAATCCATTTATAAACAATATCTTTTTGTTCGGCGGTAAACCCCGCTGCGGGCGGCGGCGGCATTCTGTCGCTGCCGGATTTGCTCAATACAGTATACAATTTACTACCGGCCGGGTTGCCGGCTTTAACTCCACCTGTGCTGATTATTTTAACGTAGTCCGTTAATACAACACCTGCCTTGCGTGAACCGGCATCATGACAACCACTCATAGCGCAACTTGAGTTTAACAGCGGCAGCACCTTGTTTTGAAAATACATAGTATCAGGACTGCAAGTTTGCGTGCCGCCTGTCACTGTACCATTACCTCCACCCGGAAATGCTATTTGATGTTTACAGGAATTAAAGCCAATCAAAATCAGGACCATTGCAAATGTTGAAATGAATGCTACTAAGGTTTTCATTTGTTTAAGATTAGGATTATAAATACAGTTTTCTATAAGGATTGGATTATAACTATTTCGCAAGAACACATCTTACCAAAACTACATCAGTAAGATAGCCGGTGCAAATGCCTTTTAACGAAACGGCGCTGCCCGGTTTTAATTCAGCCATTTTTTTATCTTCTATAGTACAACGAACACCGCACATATCCGTACCTTTTACTACTACTATTGTTTGCCCGAGTTGATTTTTAGTTATATCATCTACTTCGCCTGAAACTTGTAACACCTTGTCAAGGTATTTTTGATTACTGCTTTGTTCATTGGATTCATAATCCGCAGCTAATTGCGCAGATGAAATAACAGCAGCTTTTGCTTCAGCAACATTACGGTGTGGCTTCGTCCACATTTTATAGCCTGTATACGCACCGGTAATACCTATAAATAAAATGGCGATCCCCGCCCATTTTAGTACTTTCTTAGTTTTTAAAGTCATTGTCGTTTTATTTAAGGTTATTAAATAGGTTACTATAGCCATAATAACGCCAAACTTCTATTTGGGTATATATGCTTTTGCCGTGTCTGCATCTAACTGCTGTAAGTCTGCAATTAAGTATTCTAAACCTGTCGCTGAATTTTGGGAAAAATTACCCGGTGAGTTCAATTTCAACCGGGTAAGTTTTTCTGTATTTTATCAGTCACTAATTACTATACAAGTGCCCTGCATTTATCCAGTTAGTAATCGTTTGCTTTTCAGCTGCGGTTAATGGCGCCTGCGGACTTAGCGGCATTGTTTTCAAGCCACCTACAACACAAGTTTTGTTGATTTGGCTCCAAAAGCTTACCACACTGCAATCGGCATCAAAATTATATCCCGCAGCAGAACCTCCGTTCATATGGCAACCGCCGCCACTGCACCGGTTGGTAATTAGTGTACGCACGGCTGCAAAAGTTGGCCCCGCCGGAACAACGCCCACTGTTACTGATAATGTTTTGGTACAACCGTTCGCATCTTTTACACCAATCAAATAAGCTGCTGCATTAAGGCCTGCAAAAACATTACTTGTTTGATAAGCTCCTCCATTAATATTATAGGTAAGTCCTGTTGAACCGCTTGCGGTTACAGTGATGCTTCCGTTATTGGTCGGTGTTACACATGGTGTGGTATTTAAAACGGCTGCGGTAATAGTGATATTTACATTAGTACAAGGGCTGGTAGCAGCCAATATTACTTGTTTTGTACCTATACAACCGGCAGCGCTTTTTGCAGTAATGGTATAAGTGCCCGCTGCCAAGTTTGAAAATGTTCCGCTTGCCTGGAAGGCGCCGTTATTTATGCTATAAGTAAATCCTGTACCACCTGTTGCGGATGCGGTAATACTGCCGTTAGAAAGGCCTGTTCCCGGATTGACCTGTGTAGCTGCAACTGCAATAGTTACACCGGCACATGGATCAACGGCTGTAAGCGTTAATTGTTTTGTACCTATACAACCGGCTGAACTTTTTGCAGTAATGGTATAAGTACCGGCTGCCAAGTTTGAAAAAATTCCGCTTGCCTGGAAGGCTCCGTTATTTATGCTGTAAGTAAATCCTGTACCGCCTGTTGCAGAAGCGGTAATGCTGCCGTTTGATTGACCCATAGCAGGGTTAACCTGCGTCGCGGTAACTGCTACTGTTATGCCGGCACATGGATTATTTGCACCCAATGCAACTGTTGTACTGCCGGTGCATCCGTTTGAATTTTTTGCTGTAATGGTATAATTGCCCGCTGCTAAATTGGCAAATATTCCGCTTGTTTGAAAAGCGCCGTTGTTTATACTATAAGTAAATCCTGTACCGCCGGTTGCAGTAGCTGTTATAGAACCGTTGGATGTATTAACCGTAGGTTGTACCTGTGTAGTATTAATAGCTACCGTTACACCTGCACAGGGATCTACTCCTGCTAAAGAGACCTGCGTTGAACCTGTACATCCGTTTGAATTTTTTGCCGTAATCGTATATGTGCCTGCTGCTAAATTGGCAAATGTTCCGCTTGTTTGAAAAGCGCCGTTATTTAAACTATAACTAAAACCTGTTCCGCCGGTTGCAGATGCTGTTATAGAGCCGTTTGATTGGTTCAATCCCGGCTGTACCGGTGTTGCAGTAACTGCAACTGTAACTCCCGCACAAGGATCATTTGTACCAATAGTAACCTGTGTTGTACCCAAACAACCCGTAGCACTTTTTGCTGCAATTGTATAGATGCCTGCAGCTAAATTGGAAAATATTCCGCTTGCCTGGAACGGTCCGCCGCCAATACTATAAGTAAAACCGGTACCGCCGGTAGCAGTAGCCGTAATAGAACCGTTGGATTGATTAGGGGCTGCATCAACTTTAGTAGCGGCAACATTTATGGTTACTCCCTTGCAGGGATCAAATGAACCGATAATAATTTCAATTGTATCTGTACAACCGATGGAATTTTTTCCTATTATTTTATTGGTACTGAAAGGTGCAAGACCGGCAAAATACCCGGTGTCTTTAAAAGGACCGTCATTTAAACTGTATTGAAAACCCGAACCGCCTGTAGCAGTGGCAGTAATGGTGCCATTGGAATTGTTTAGTAAGGCATCTGTTGCAGCAGCGCTTACTTTAAACCCCAAAGCGGTACAGGAAACTGATACTTCATGTTTACAGGAAAATTGCGAGATAGAAATGATGGTTAGTATGGCAAGCCCGGAAATCAGCGCCCAATAGTTTTTTTTCATAAGTTAATTTTTTTGCTGTTTAAATGTTGGTTACACAAATGCTGTTTCTTCTATTCAGTATAAAAACAGAATTATAATAAAAGAAAACTTTGAGCCGGGATTGTGATAGAATTGTAAAATGCCGCTGAACCTGCGGATGAGATAGTTAAGCGTGAACCTGATTTATAAAATCAAAAGAAGAAGGTTATTCGCCGGCAAGCCAGCTTCTGAAATCTTGCGCCCGATCAATAGCCACTACAGTGTCTAACTTAGAGGCGGGTCGTAGTTTTACGATAATTCTCGAACGGGTATGTGCTTTCATTTCTTCTATAGCGTGATGACCTATTACAAATTGACGGTTAATACGAAAGAAGTTTTTTGGATTGAGTAATTGTTCGGCCTGATCAAGATTATAATCTATAGGGTATCGTTTACCCTCGTTGGTGCAAAGAAAATTATATTTATTCTCCGTATAGAAATAAGCAATATCATTGGTGTTAATTGATTTTATACTATCACCCATTTTAATAACAAAACGTTCTTTATAGGTTGCTGCGGGCGGAGTTATATTTTTTAATACTTCCCTGTAATCTACTACTGCCGCCCGGTTTGATTGCAGCAGTGTTAATTTATCTATGGCGGCTTTTACATCGCTTTCGTCAATGGGTTTCAATAAATAATCCACACTATTTACTTTAAAAGCCTTTAAAGCATAATTATCGTAAGCAGTAGTGAATATTACCGGGCAGGTTATTTTTACCTGTTTAAAAATTTCGAAACTGTTGCCGTCTGCCAATTGAATGTCCAAAAAAATTAAGTCAGGCATGGCATTATTTGCCAGCCATTCAAGAGCTTTTTCAATTGTTGGCAGTACTTCGAGGATAGCAGCACCCGGGAGTATCTCAATTATGATTTTTTGCAACCGCTTGGCAGCTTGTTCTTCATCTTCTAAAATCAGGATTTGCATATTACATGGATTTGATTATCGGCAGCTGAACAATAAATCTATTATCTTTTACACCATAACGAACCTCTTTTTTGGCAAATAACCGGTAACGACTTTCAATATTTTGTAATCCCAACCCTTCGCCATCTTCTCTGTATAATTTTGTATTAATGCTGTTTTCAATTACCAGCATGTTGTTTTTTACATAAATAGATAAATGTAAGGGCTTATCATATGAAATAGTGTTGTGTTTGACTGCATTTTCTGCCAGCAACTGCAATACCAGCGGCGGGATAAAAGTGGTTTGTTGAATATCCGCGGGAACATCGATTTTTACTGCTAAGGCATTGCCGTAACGTTTATGCTGTATAAATAAATATGAACTCAATAATTCCAATTCTTCTTCCAGCAAAATCACATCTTTCTCACGATATGCCGTCATCTTTACTGATAGAATTGCGATAAGTGCTTGATCAAAGCCGGTGCTTCTTTCGGGTTTTCTTCCACCACGTTCATGAGCGCATTAAAACTATTGAAAAGGAAATGCGGGTTTACCTGGTTCTTTAACGCGTCATATTGCAATTGAAAGCGTTCTTTTTCCAATAAATCTTTTTTACGTATACGTTTTATTCTTGATCTTATCAACCAATACGCTGTGCCTGCAATAAACAGGAAAGCCAATAACCTGAACCACCATACAACCCAGATTGGTTTTTTAATTTCAAAATGGTAAACAGCTACAGGGGAGCTGTCAAAGTTTTCATTCGTTGAAGCTCTTATCTTCATTGTATATTTTCCCGGAAGCAGTCTCGGGAAAATTACACTCCTGTCATTGGTTGTTTCCCATTTATCGCTGTATCCTTCCAGCCAATATTGAAACTTTACTTTTTCGGGAGCGGAATAATTAACGGCTGAAAAAATAAAAGTAAGGTTGTTTTGATTGTACTTGAACCGGTTACCAAAGTCGGCGGAAAGATTTTGATTAAACAGTAAAATATCTTCTAACACCGTTATAGGTGTATATATAGCCGGCACTGCATTAGGTGTAAACTGTACAATACCGTTTTCAGTACCAATCCATATATTACCGTAAGCATCTTTCGAAATAGAATTCAAATTTGGTTGAATTTCTTTGAAACCTGATTCGGGGCCGTAATGCCTGGCTGTATTGGTAACCTGGTCAAGAATATCTACTCCTTTTTTATTTACCAATACAATCCTGTTTGAATCGTCTATTGCCATTGATGTAATGGCAAGATCAGTAAGGCCGTTAGCCAAACCATATTGGGTAAATTTTTTCCCGTCATATTTAAATACACCTTCGTTGTACGTACTTATCCATATGTTACTCTTTTTATCTTCAGCCACTGAATAGGCTACCTTCGAATTAAATTCTTGTGAAAGATTAAAGTTTTTGAACTTGCCATTTTCGAAAACAGATAACCCCGCACCATCCGTTGCAAACCATTTCCTGTTTTTTGAATCTATTAAAATACTGTATACATAATCACTTCCCAAACCATCTTTCTTGGTGTAATTATCAAACAAAATTTTTGCAGACAGATCAGCATTGTAATCGGATAGGTAAAACCTGGACACACCATTTAATGATGAAACCCACACTTCTTCCTTATTACCCGCAATGCTTAATACATTTCCAAAATAGGAAGTAGGGTTTTCAGATATTCTTCTCCATTTTCCGTTCTTCGGATTCAGTCTGAACAGGCCTTCTCCCATTGTGCCTATCCACATAAATCCGAATCTGTCTTTGTATAAACTTGTAATATCAATATGATCTTTGGCGGGTGTAATATCAAAAACATCAAGACTTTCTTTGCCCATTTTATCTACAGCGCAACGATATAATCTTAAATCCGGTGTAAGCCAGAGACTACCTTCATCATCTACCAGTAAGGTATGTACCTTTAAATAATCTACATTACGGTTTTTATACCAAAAATGTAAATATTGTCCGGTGTAACTGATAAGATTATTTTCAGATGCCAGCCAGGTATTGTCTTCATTATCAACTTCAATATCAGTTCCACACGATGCATCAATGCGGAATCTTTCAATACCTGTGTTGTAAATTTATTTTTTAATTTATTGTAGCTTACCATACCATTCTCCTGGGTGGCTATAATAATTTCATTTTGCTGTTCTTTCAAATCATTTATCTGGCCATATTCCCATTTTTGTTTACCCGTATTAGTCTTTAATTGTTTTTGTAAAAGATCGAAAAGATAAAATCCTTTTGATTGTGTACCAACCCAAATATGGTTGGCAATAAGAGAAGTACTGATACATCGGACTATATTATCCGGTAACCCGTTTTTAAAAGTAAAGGTGCTGATATTTTTCTTTTTGCCGGTAAGCTGAATAAAAGAGAGGCCCCTGTCCGTGCCGGCGATTACATTTTTGCCGTCATTGCTGTACAAACAATTTACATAATCATCGCCCAGGCCATCTTTCGTATCAATATAGTTTAAATGAATGTTGTCATAATAGTATATGCCCTCTCCGCCCGTGGCAAACCAAACCCGTTTTAGTGAGTCGGTAAGAATAGCAGTGATGGTAACCTTCGGCACACCTTCTTCCGGTTTAAACAATACCAACTGCCTGTTTTTTATAAAAGCGATACTCCCGTTTTTACAACCTGTCCATATTTTACCCGAGGCATCTTCATCAATAGCTGTTATATGCAGTTTCTCATCACCCGTTGTTTTTATTTTAACAGGGGAATGACCGTACATTTTAAATAAACCTTCTGAAGTGCCAACCCACAAAAAACCGTAATGATCTTTGAATAATACGTTTATTTTAATGGAGAGATTTTCTTCTTCAACAGGTATTGTTTTAGAAAAAGGATATTGTGCATTTACACTGACGGATAGTGCAAGCGCTGAAAGAAAAAAATAATATTTAAAGGGCTGAATCACTTTTGACTGAATTCTGCATTTATTTCTACTAAAATTTCGGATGCTAATTTTTCATGTACAATTCGGGGAATTTTTATATCATGCTCTGCCAGGATAACGGTTAACCGGCATTTTAATTTGATAACACCATTTTTCACCACCAGGTCTCCTTGTATTATACGCTCCTGCTCCACACCGTGAATGGTAAATTTTCCCTTTGCCCTCACATTGTAAGTTCCGTCTTTGGTGAAATCATCGTCTTCTACAATACGACCCGTAAAAGTAGCAGTGGGAAACCTGTCGGTCTCCATATAGTTCTCATTGAAATGCTCTTTTTGCAAGGGGCTGTTAAATCCGTCGAAAGAATTTATATCTACTGAAAAAGCGAAGGTTCTTTTACTGGCATCTATAGCTCCCTTTAACTTGGGTGATTCGGCTTTAATCAATTCAAACTTAGCATTAGAATGAAAATAAGTAACACTACTTTTTATGGAATAGATTCCTGTATTATTTTGCGCCAAAGCACATAACTGCCCTGCAAAAAGGGAGATCAGGAAAATTCCCGGCCTTGATAATCGTGTAAGAAACATTATTTTATATAACTAATCGAGCCTTTTTATAAAAAACGTAAGATAAAATTAATTTGTGCTCCCGCCTTCATTTTTTGCTGAATCTTCCAATGACTGATTTGAAACTGTTTAGTTTAAAGCTGACCCTGTAAAAAAACCCGCCATCGGCAAATAGCCATGCGGGTTTTAGCATTAAACCTTAAACCGTCCAATGTATTTAAAAACCGAGGCAAGCAAAATACCCGGGATCCCAACATTTTTTTCGAAATGTATATTTTTCACCCCAATGTTAGCAACGGGTTAAATCAAGATTTTCGCGGCCGTATTCTCGTTTTAAAAGTATTATCGATAAATCTAATACTATTTTAAAGCCTTGACTATTCCAACCATGCCGGGCCTGCATTTCAGGTTGCTGAATCTGAATCAAGTTTTTGCTGCTTAATACTACCGTTAGTTCTATGCTGCCTGTATTCAGCTTTCGAAAAATGTCAGGATACTGTATTGTATTAGTTAAAACTGCTGTTAATATTTTTTTTGCCGCCTAAAGCAATACTGAAAAGCATCATCTTTGCCTATTAACACACACTTTATAATTCGTAATATGAAAAAACTCCTCTTCGCCTCTCTTTGTCTTACAGCAATGTCTTTCACTATATGGCAGCCCGATTTTGAGAAAGCAAAACAAATTGCTGCGGTGAAGCATCAACTTATTTTATTAAATTTTTCCGGCTCCGATTGGTGCGGACCCTGCATGCGGATGCGAAAAGAAATTTTTGAAAATGAAACGTTTTCTAAAATGGCGGATACAAGTTTAGTACTTGTAAATGCTGATTTTCCGCGAAAGAAAAAAAATCAATTGGATAAATTGATTAAAAAACAGAATGAGGATTTAGCCAATAAATATAACCCCGGCGGTAAATTCCCCTATACTCTTTTATTGGATGCAACAGGTAAAGTAATAAAATTCTGGGATGGCTTACCAAAAGAAAATGCATCAGAGTTTGCAAAACTGGTAAAGACTATTTGTGATGCTGACAAAAAGTAACGTCTCAACTGCCAAAGAATTTAAGAGAGCCGAAAGGCTGATGGGGAATTCTTTTGAAATTACGGTAGTAGGTGAAGATGAACATAGGGCGGGGGAAAAAATTGATCTGGCTGTTACAGAAATAAAACGAATTGAAAAATTATTAACTACGTTTGATGAAAACAGTCAAACCAATCAAATAAATAAACAGGCCGGCATCAGCGCCGTAAAAGTAGATAAAGAAGTATTTGACTTAATTCTGCGCTCTTTAAAAATTTCTGCAGTTACCGACGGAGCATTTGATATTACGTATGGATCTATTGATAAACGTCTTTGGAACTTTGATAAAACAATGACATCGCTTCCTGATGAAGTTGCCGCAAAAGAAATGGTTAGGCTTATTAATTATCGCCATGTTATTTTAAATGAAGAGGAGTACAGCGTAATGCTGAAAGAAAAAGGGATGCGTATCGGTTTTGGAGGTATTGGTAAAGGCTATGCGGCAGAAATGGCAAAAGCATTGCTGAAAAAAGAAGGAGTGAAAAGCGGTATCGTAAATGCTTCCGGCGACCTTACCACTTGGGGTTTGCAGGCCGATAACAAGCCGTGGACAATTGGTATTGCCAACCCCGACAATGCACATCTTCCGTTTTCTTATATGAACATAACAGATATGGCGGTAGCTACTTCGGGTAATTATGAAAAGTATGTAAAGATTAACGGTAAAAAATATTCTCATATCATTAACCCTAAAACCGGTTTACCGGTTACCGGTATTAAAAGCGTAACCATAATAAGCCCCAATGCGGAAATTGCCGACGCAATGGCTACCCCGGTAACCATTATGGGTATTACAGCCGGTATCAACTTAATCAATCAAATACAATACCTGGAATGTATTATTATAGATGACCGGAATAAAATTTATTCTTCAAAAAATATCAATTTGCAATGAAACAAAAAAGAATTAAAACCGCGAAGAATATCGCACTGACCGGCATCGCCGCTTCATTATTGCTTACATCCTGTACAACGGTCAAGGAATATCAAAAAAATAAATTAAACGATTCTGAAATGATACTCGGAAACCGAAAAATAGAAAAGTCAGAAATGAGTTTTCATTCCTACCGCGAAGGTGCATCCGGTGCCAATGGCGGTAAAAGCGGTGGCGGTTGCGGTTGTAATTAAGGTAAACTGGTTAAGTAAAAATAATTTGCCTTAAGCGGCAATCGATAAAATAATATTAATGAAAAGAGTTTTTTTAACAGCAGCCGGCCTTTTTGCATTGCTGCATTCATACGGACAGACAAGCGCAGACAGTACCGGTTTTAAAAGCAGAAAACTGAAATTGGAAGAAATAAATTTGGTATCAAGTTACTATACGCAAAACGGTAATAACGCTGCTGTAACCGGCGGAGTGGGTTCGGAGAAACTAAACGATATCGCCAATGTATTTGATATTAAACTTACCAAATATGATAAAAAGTTTCGCAAACATACTTTCGGTGCTGAGATAGGTATTGATCATTACACTTCGGCTTCTTCGGATAAGATTGATTTAAAAGCCAATTCTTCAGCCTCACATGCCGATACGCGTTTTTACCCCGGTATCAACTGGAGTGTTGAGAATGAAAAAAAAGGTACCACCTTTGGAGCGGGCCTATCTTCCTCTACCGAGTTTGATTATCAGTCCTTCGGAGCCAATATAAGTTTTTCTAAAAAAACAAAAGATAAGAGCGGCGAGTTTACCGCTAAGCTTCAAACTTATTTAGATCAGGTAAGTTTGATTGCACCTGTTGAATTAAGAACAAGAGGGAACAGGGAGGATGACGATTACCCGACTTCAGCAAGAAATACTTTTGCAGGGTCACTTTCTTACTCGCAAATAGTCAATGAACGTTTGCAAATAATGTTTTTGGCCGAAGCCATTCAACAAAAAGGTTATTTAAGCCTGCCTTTTCACAGGGTGTATTTTAATGATGCTACGGTACATCAGGAAAACCTACCCAATAACCGTTTTAAAATTCCTTTAGGTTTCAGGGCTAATTATTATTTAGGCGATAAGTTTATCATCAAAACTTTCTACAGGTTTTATAAAGATGACTGGGGCCTTACTTCACATACGGCCAATATTGAAGTGCCGGTAAAAATCACGCCGTTTTTATCAATAAGTCCTTTTTACCGTTTTTATAATCAAACGGCTATCAAATATTTTGCACCCTATCAAAAACATACGACGCAGGATCAATATTATACAAGTAACTATGATCTTTCAAAATTCAACAGCAGTTTTTTGGGTGCCGGTATTCGTATAGCGCCGCCCAAAGGAGTTTTGGGTATGCAGCATTTTAATATGATTGAATTACGCTACGGTCATTATACGCAAAGCAGGGGTTTCAATTCTGATATTATATCCATGAATTTAAAATTTAAATAAGGCAGTAGTTATAAAAACAATTTTATAGACCGGGAATATCTTTTTACGTATCCGTCTATTTGCTTATGCTTTATTATCTTTAGGCAGATTCAATTCTTTTTTAAATAAGAATTTTTTAAATTCAATTTATGCGTATACGACTTGCTGCCGAAGATGATGCTTTCGGAATTCTCTCTATTTATGCTCCGTATATAACTAATACTTCTTTTACTTTCGAAACAGAGGTCCCGGCAGAATATGAATTTAAAGAAAGAATAAAAAAATATTTACTGAAATATCCCTGGCTGGTTTGTGAAGCAGACGGACAAGTAGCCGGTTATGCTTATGCATCGCAATACCGCGAAAGAACGGCTTATCAGTGGAGTGCCGAATGCTCGGTGTATATACATGATGATTTTCAGCGGCAGGGTATAGCACAGGCATTGTATTCTGCATTATTTACAATTTTAAAAAGGCAAGGGTTTATGAATGTATATGCCGTTATTAATTTACCCAATGATAAAAGCGTGGCTTTGCACGAACGCATGAGCTTTACTTATTTTGCTACCTATGAAAAAGTGGGTTATAAATTAGGTCAATGGAAAAATGTGGGATGGTGGCGATTGCAGTTGAATGAATTTATAAATGAACCGCCGGCTCCGGTTTTTTTTGCTGCAATGGATAAAAGTTTTTTGAAAGAAATATTTGGTGAAGTTGAAGGGATGATTAGAAAATAATAAAATTAATTTTTTTTATCGCAGAGAAAACGAGTAACAGAGTTTTCGCTGAGATAAATGCTGCACTCTGCGTAGTCTCTTTTTCTCCTGCTCTCTGCGTTTATTTATACAAATATTTATACAGCATTTTGCCCGGCAAGCAAAGCATTTTCTTTTCTTCCCGGGTATTTTTTCAGCGCTGCCTCCAGGCAATCCATCGCCGCATCAATTGCTTTTAAATTTAATACATAAGCAAGACGCACTTCATTTTTACCCAAGCCCGGTGTGCCGTAAAAACCGGTTGCCGGCGCCAGCATTACCGTTTGTTTATTAAAAGAAAAATCTTCGAGCAGCCATTGACAAAATTTATCGCTGTCATCAACAGGTAATTGCGCCATGGCATAAAATGCGCCGCCCGGGTTAGGGCAAAAAACACCGTCCATCGCATTGAGACGCTTCACCAATAAATCTCTGCGGGCCATGTACTCGGCTTTGGGTGCATCAAAATAATTATCAGGTAAGTCAATGGCGGCTTCGCCCATTATTTGTGCAAGACCCGGTGGCGATAAACGTGCCTGTGCAAATTTCATGGCGGCATTATACACTTCTTTGTTTTTTGTAACAAGAGCGCCTATCCTGGCCCCGCAGGCGCTGTAGCGTTTGCTGATGGTATCCATTAAAACTACATGCTCATCCAATCCCTGCAGGTGCATAGCGCTTACATATTCGCCGGTGCCGCGCCCGCCGTCAGGCGGATAGCAAAATTCGCGATACGCTTCATCACTGAATAAATATAAATTATGCTTGATGCAGATTTCCTTCACGGCTTCCATTTCGGCACGGCCGTATAAATAACCGGTGGGGTTATTAGGGCTGCAAATAATAATCGCTTTGGTTTTCTCCGTAATTACTTTTTCAAAATCCTCAATAGGCGGTAAAGCAAAGCCCGTTTCAATGGTAGATTTAATGGGAACAACCTTTACGCCTGCAGCTACGGCAAATCCGTTGTAATTAGCATAAAACGGTTCGGGAATTATTACTTCATCGCCCGGGTTGAGGCAGGTAAAAAAACCGAACATAATAGCTTCGCTGCCGCCGGTAGTTATCATTATTTGTTCATGCGTTACATCAATACCCGCTTTTTTATAATACTGAACCAGTTTGCGACGGTAACTTTCATTGCCGGCGCTGTGGCTGTACTCCAATACTTTCAGATCAGTATGGCGCACCGCATCTAAAATAGCCGGCGGCGTTTCTATATCCGGCTGACCGATATTTAAATGATATACTTTGATTCCTTTTTTCTTGGCCGCTTCGGCATAAGGAACCAACTTGCGAATAGGAGAGGGCGGCATTTGCCTGCCGCGTTGTGATATTGACAGCATACAATAAAGATAAGTACGATTTGCGAAGTACTAACCGACTTTTGATGAAGAAAATAATTTTTTTAGAAATTCTGCGAATAATGTTTTATTTCTGCCTGTTTGCAGTTAAAAACTACCAATACAGTTAGCCTCTTTTTTATACAAAAGAAATTAAGAAACAATCTTAGAAATTCTGTTTCTTAACTTTTCACCTATACATTTGTTGTTAATAAGAAAGTGTAAATGATAAAAACGCCTCCCTACTTACAGCCCGGCCACACTATCGGCATTGTATGCCCTGCCGGTTATATGTCAGCTGAAAAAGCCCGAACCTGTGTCGAGACTTTGCAGCAATGGGGCTATAAAGTAAAATTGGGCAAAACCTTGGGCAGCGATTCCGCTACTTATTTTTCCGGCACCGATGAAGAGCGACTGAATGATTTTCAGCAAATGATGGATGATGATGAAGTGCAGGCTGTACTGTGCGGCAGAGGCGGTTACGGCACGGGACGAATCATTGAGCAAATTAATTTCAAAAAATTTAAGAAGAATCCTAAATGGATTATCGGGTACAGTGATATTACCATTTTGCACTCGCATCTTTTTACCAATTATTATATTTCAAGCTTGCATGCGCCCATGGCCGCGGCTTTTAATGACAGCGGTTTTGAGAATGATTATGTTTTGTCTTTGAAAAATGCATTGGAAGGGAAAAAAATAAAATATCAATGCGCCCCGCACGACTTTAATAAAAAAGGAGAAGCTATTGGAGAATTAGTTGGCGGCAATCTTGCTTTATTAGCTCATTTGGTCGGTACTGATTCGGATATAAAAACAAGAGGAAAGATTTTATTTATAGAAGATATCGGCGAGCAACTTTATAATATTGACAGGATGCTCTATCAATTAAAAAGAAGCGGTAAGTTGTCAAAATTAGCAGGGCTTATTGTCGGCGGTTTTACCGATTGCAAAGATACCGACAGGCCTTTTGGTCAATCGGTACATGAAATTATTCGTGACGTCGTTAAGGAATATGATTATCCGGTTTGTTATGATTTCCCGGTGAGTCATTCCGCTGAAAATTATGCGCTGAAAATAGGAGCGGGTTATAAATTGAGAGTGGGTAAAACAAAGGTTAGTTTGGAAGAATGAGTTCTGTTAGTTTATTAAAAGAGAATCAAGCTTTTGAATAGTTTGTCTGAACGTAAATAAATCATTATGACTCCCCCCTTCGATAGTTATAAACTCATCCGCGGTTTTTAAATAAGGTTTTAATCTTTTTGCATTTCTGTACGGCACGGTCCAGTCATCAGTACCCTGGAAAATACTCACCGGCACTTTTATTTTTTGCAAATACTGCCAGGTAGGTATTTTATAATGTATCATCCGGTCTACAGGGTATATGGGTAAATAAGAACTGATTAAGGAAGGAAAGCTATAGTACGGCGTTTCCAGTATTAATTTTTTACAGGGTTTTACAGATGCCAATTGCGATGCGATACCCGTACCCATACTTTTGCCGTAAATAATTATACTGTCAGCTGAAAATTTTTCTTTGGCGAATTGATATACCAACGAAGCCCAATCATAAAGTGTTCGTTCATTAAAATTACCGGTACTCTTTCCAAAGCCCGGGTAGTCAATCATCCATACTTCGTAGCCGTGTTTGGTGAAATGCGGAGTGTACTTGGCATACCATGATATGTTTTTTTTATTGCCGTGAAAATATAAAACTACACCGCGGGTTATTGTATCGGTGCCGTAAAATTGAATAATATTCAGATTGGATGCGGAGTCAACGGGTATATTAATTTCTTTGTGCTTATCCCGGAACTTGTATTGATGATTGCCTTTTAGCGATACGGGATGAAACAAAATAAAATCCTGCAAAAAGTATAAGCCGATGCCCAAGAGTAAATAAATGATTACCGTTATTTTAAGCAGGCGAAGGAGTTTGCTTTTTTTCATTTATAAAATTTGCCGAGGTAAAACTATAATAAAAGCGGGTGGTTCGAAATTTATTTATGCAAAAAGGAGAAAGTTTTTGCTTTCTCCTTTTCAATTTATCAACTTCCGTGCTTCAATTTAATAGCGGCTGTAAAAGTTTCTTATTCTGTAATGAACATCATTGCCTATATCATTTAAAATTTGTCTTATCACTTCGTCTTCCCGCGGCGGATGACTTTCACGATTATTCAATTCGTTCTGATCTGCATCACTTAATGCTCTTGCATCACCCGTGTAAGTTGAAAAAACAGTCTGCCACCTGTGGTCGCCGCGTATATTATCGCTCCACAACCAACGGCCGTCGGCTGTCCTGATTGTCATTCTGTAATTACCTTCCGATACCAATGTTCTGCGGGTGGTAGTAATGGTGGCGTAAACAGTGGTATATTCTTTTACAATCGAATCAGGCTTTACTACGATTTCTTTTGCTACGACTCTTTTTGATACCTGTCTTGATGATGTTTGATCATATACCTGGCCAAGATTGAAATGAGTGAATCCCATATCCAGCAAATGATCCGGCTGTATATTCCTGTTTCCAGCTTCATACATCGGGTACATTTTTACAAATGAATTGCCTGTATTGTATTGCAGGTTTCTTGCCACATCGTCTTCAAAATTTCGCATTTGATAATTCACATGACGGTAACCCGCATTGTATCCGTAGTTATTGCCGAACCCAACTTGATCAGAAGGTAAAATGACAACCCGTATCACAGCCGCATCATACGCTTCGTCCATTTTATTTTTGATATCATTTGTCGGTCTGAATTTATATGCCGCCTGAAATTCGTAGAAAGCATTTTTAAAACTGTTGCGGTTGTTGTCATCCATCAATCGAACACCTCTTTCCAATCTTACATCGGCAGCTTTTTCGGCATAGGTCTCCAGGTAAGATGAATAGTCGGCAGGATTTACAACAGCTCTTGCTTCAGGCGAACGGTTAATGGAAGTATACATTTTTTGCAATGATGTATATTCAGCATACATCCTTTCCCACTTCAGCTCATTACTACTTTGCGATAAAGTGCTTATCGTATTTTCTTTTTCATTCACCGCATACTTGTATGCATCCTGCAGCAATGATTTTACTTCAGCATCATTGGGCTTCTTTTGCAGTTTTTTAACAGCAAGTTCCACGGCGCCGTCATAGTCGCCCTTGTTGTAGAGTTTGTTGGCCGTTTTGCAACTGTAAAAAGCGAATGCGGATAAAAGAAAAATAAGTATGTAAAATTGTTTTTTCATAAACACCTCCGTTTTGGTATAGTACGATCAAATAGCACACCATGTGACAGACTGCGAAACGAATTAGTTAATCATTAACAGATGTTAGCTTTTTTTCAGTATGATTTGTTAATGGAAGTATGCCCCGGGGCATTACTAAGTTTATTTAAAAACTAATAACGACTCCGTTAAGCAGATAAAGAAATTAATGCTTTAATATGTCGCGGATGAAATTATGGTATTCATCAAAATAGGTAAGATCGTTGTGATGGCCGCCGTGAATGCGGATAAGGGTAATTTTTCGGGGGTTTATTTTTTGCAGTTGTTCACTGTGCTTAATGGGTATCAGCCGGTCTTTGGTGCCATGAATGATATAGGTATGGGCATTTTACATCGTGAATCCATTTGTCGGTACGCAACTGAAACCTCAATACAAACCTCATGGGTAAATAGGCAAAAACCTTTCTACTACTTTTGTAAAACTATAATAAGGCGCATCCAGTATCAGATAACGGGGATTATTATCGGCGGCAATTTTGGTGGCAAAGCCGCTGCCCATGCTTCGTGCCATAAACTATTATATGATCTTCGGGGTATGTGCTTTTCAGTTTTTCATATACAAACTGCATATCTCCCAGCATGTCTTTTTCACTTCTTTTGCCGGTGCTTTTGCCAAAGCCACGGTAATCACCAGTACCACATCATAATCATAACGGTAAAAATCTTTCGCATATTTGGCCCAGCCTTTTATACTTCGTGTATTGCCATGAAAATAAAGGATCAGTCCTTTGGGATTTTCCCGGTAAAAATGAAGGCCGTTGATACTTACGCCGGGTTCAATATCAAAAAATAATTCTTTGAAAGGAGCATCGTATTTGAATTCAAAATCCTGCTTTAGTTTTTCAGGTTTAAAAATGAATTTTTCCTGCAGGAAATAAGCGATGATGGAAAGAACGGCAATACCGATAATAATATAATAGATGATATTCGGCAAGCATTTCGTAGTTTATTAGTTTAAAAGTTTATCGTGTCTCAAATTAGATACAACCTTCGAGCAATCGCCAATAACTTAAAACTTCACGGCTGCTAATCTTCTTCTATTCTTCTAAACCTTTTCAGCTTGAGGCTGCACCGGGGCCACAATCAGCGGAAATTTTTCAACTTTCACATTGCTTAGATCCAAGACCAAAACCACTTTCTTCTGAAAGACTGATTTCTTTCAGCCAGAAATAAAGTTTCATACCACTCTTTTCAAAGAAAGGCAGTTCATTATCCTGGCTCAGGTATTTTTCCATTACAATAAATTGGAAATCACCCACCACATTATTGCGTTCAAGGCTTTCATACCGGCTGATAATATTTACTTCTTTATTTGCTACCATATCTTCCACCACTTTGCGGAACATCAGATTAATCTTGGGCTTCCATCCTGAAGCCCAGCCTGAAATTCTACCCGGATGATATCATTGGGGATGATATGGTCTACTTCATATTCACAGGTATAAGGATCATCTAGGGTATCCACATGCACAAACCAATAAATATCAGCCCGTTTGGGTTTTTTATTCAATATCGAATAAATGATTTTATGTTCAATTTCTTTAGGATTATTGGCACTGGTCATATAAACCAGGTGTGTGGCATATTTAGGAACTGTTTTATCGTTACTCAGTTCCTGTATCATAGGCAGGTAATGTTCCAGTCGCACAAATTCCACATACCGGTTTTTAATTTTACGGCACCGGTACCAAACATACATGATGACAAATAAACCACCGCCAACAATCAATGTAACATAACCACCATGCGGAAATTTATCCAGGTTGGCAAAAAGAAAACTGAATTCAATGCGATGAGATAAACGACGAGGTAAAGATAAATCCAGAATGATTTGGTTCGTTTCGAAACAAGGTAATTGGCAAACAAAATGGAAGTGGCGATCATACAAAGTGTAATGGCCAGACCATAAGCAGCTTCCATATTGGATGATTTTTTGAAATAAAGTACTATGCCGCATACAGCCGAAAAACAACAAGAAATTAATACCCGGTATATACAATTGACCTCTTTCTTCCGTAGGATAATTAATCCTTAAACGTGGCCAGAGATTCAGCCGCATAGCTTCACTGATCAGTGTAAACGACCCGCTGATCAGTGCCTGGCTGGCAATAATGGCTGCTGCGGTGGCAATGATAATACCCGAGAATTTAAATGAACCATTCGGCATGACACCATAAAAAGGATTGAAACTGCCATCTGCTAATCATTCATGCAGTAATAGTTTATCCTTTCATGTTAGTCAGTAACCAGGCACCCTGGCCCGAGGTAATTGAGGATCAGGCAGGTTTTTACAAAAATCCAGGAACCCGGATATTTCACTTGCCGCAATGCCCAAGGTCGGATATAAAGGCTTCTGCCCCGGTAGTACAAAGAAATACAGCACCCAAAATCCAGAAACCATTGGGATAGGTAGTCAGCAATTTAACAGCATAATGTGGATTAAATGCTTTAAAAATGCCGAATCGTCAGAAAGATGAATGATGCCCAAAAATGCCAGCATTAGAACCAGATCATCATAATCGGCCCGAATAAGTTTCCCGATGGAAGTAGTGCCGAATTGTTGAACAAAGAAAAGAATGCAGAGTAATGCCAATACAATATAAACAATGGTACAGTGGAATTTCCTGAATTATCGGAATCTGTCGCAAACCCTCAACTGCAGAAGTAACTGAGATAGGCGGGGTAATCATTCCATCGGCCAGCAGCGCCGCACCACCAATCATAGCAGGCAGTACCAGCCATTTTTTTCTGCCTTCTCACCAGGGCATACAAGCGAAAAAATACCGCCTTCACCCCGGTTATCGGCCTGCAGGGTCAGGATTACATATTTTATAGTGGTTTGCAGGGTAAGGGTCCAGATAATACAGGATAATCCACCCAGAATCAATTCTTCAGTGATTCTTTTCCCTTTAATAATGGCATTGAGCACATAAAGAGGAGAGGTTCCGATATCGCCATAAATAATTCCTAAAGCCACGAGCAGCCCGGCAAGGGTGGCCCTATTCATATGTTTCCCACGTAGGTTAAATTAAGTTCCTGTTGTTTCCTTGAAGGGTCCGGTTTCCGGCACTAACCTGCAATGCAAAGGTATAGTTAAAATAATGATACAATAAGCATATGTTTTAATCAAATCTTTCCGGAACTTAAAAAATATCTGATGAATTATATTAATCACCATGTTAACTTTAATAAAAGCGTACGTCATAAATCAGCTGGCAGTTTTGGGCTTACATCTTGTAATTTTAATTTATAAAGAATATTTTATTTCTATGTTCCGTATATATTGTTTTGGCTTATCGTGCTGTTAGTGCAGGGGTCTCCGGCACCCCGGGCGAAAAATTGTGTATTCTGAACCCAATAAAGACGATACCAGGCGTACAGAGTTCGAAATCATTGGTAAGCTGGGAGTAATTTCCTGGTCTATAAAAACAACCGATACAACCCATGTGGTCTCTGTTATAATAATGATATGGAGTTGAAAACGGCGTGAGCCTTGATTTTTTTCCGGATAAGGTCATTTCGTTCAATTATATCAACTATAACGACAGGGTGCTGCTGTTTTACCAATACCAGAAAAGAAGGAATGTGTTCATTGATGATGTGGAAATAGGCGCTAATGGAAAAAACATTGCTGATCCCGACAATTGATACCACCCATAGCATATTTTGGCCAATAATAAAATTTATAATATTATTCCCTCCGAAGATAAAACCAAGTTTATTATTTTTAAAATAAACAGCAGGAATCGCCGGCACTTTGTTGTCACCACCGTTTTGTTTGATGATAAATTAGAAAAGAAAAAAAGAACCGTACTGCCCCTGGATATGGATGACAACAATGACTACCTGGATGAATACCATCTGGATAACGACGGCAACCTGGTTTTTGTAAAATATATAAGAACAAGTAATGATGTAATCACAAAGCTTTTCATGATTATTAAAGGTGCGGGGGCTGATTCATTTGTGATAAAAGAAATTAATATAGAAAAAAACCTGCTGGATGAAATACATATAAAGGTTGACAATTTTAATAAGCGATATTTTCTTTCTTCTTTTTATTATAAACAGCGCAGAGGCAATATAGACGGCATGTATTTCTATGTTTGGGATATTAATGAAATGAAACCGCTTCTTGAAAAAGCAACTGAATTTTCCGATGAGTTGCGAAAGGAAGCACGGGGAGATGCCAGTCTCAGAATGGCTTTCAATGATTATTTTATTCGCAATGTGATTACTAAGAAAGACGGCGGTTTTATTATCAGCAGTGAAGCGTTTTATACCACATCAAGATTCGGCAACTGGAACCGCTGGGATCATTTATACGGCAATCCATTCCTTTCCCCCTTCTATTATTACTCTTACTCTACATTTTACAACAGCAGTTTGTGCGTTCGAAATACGGTAGCGGTAACCAGGCGGTGCGTCATCATGCCGATAATGTAGTCATTATTTCTTTTGATAAGGAAGGCAATCCCGAATGGACCAATGTAATAAGCAAAGAACAGTTTGATGATGAATCGGATGATCTGATCTCTTACCAGGGGAATGAACACGGGTGGCCAATTGCACTACCTGTTTAATAAAGCAGAAAAAAGAAACTTGTTGCTCAATGATTACTCCATTGCACCCGATGGAAAGATAAACCGCAACCCTACGTTGAAAAATTTAGACAAAGGGTTCGAGTTTATGGTCAAGTATGCAAAACAGGTAAGCAGCCGTCAAATGATTATTCCCTGTTTTAGCAGCAGAAAATCGATTTGTTTTGCAAAAATTGAGTACAATTAACCGACCACCTATTCGTTAACAACCTGTGACAGGAATCTTTAAACAAAAAAACCCGGCTAATATATTACTGTTGCCGGTATTCGGGGTATTGCTCAAGCTGCCCATGTTTGCTCATCCGCATGTGCCCGTATCCGCCCCGCAGGATGGCGTTTTATATCGTTCGCTTATCGACTTTCTTGCACCTTTCGGTAAGTCTTCACCTTTTATTTATCCCTTGCTGGCATTTGTTTTATTGTTTTTGCAGGCCGTATTTTTTACACGGCTTATGATTAATAATAAAATGATGCTCAAGCCCAACTATTTGCCGGGTATGTCATTTATGCTGTTAACTTCACTGCTGCCTGAATGGAACTATTTTTCTTCCGTATTACTTGTTAATACCCTTTTACTCTATGTACTTTCCGCATTACTTGCCGTATACAGCGAGCAAAAAGCCGGCACTACCATTTTTAATATCGGCATGGCAACCGGCATTGCTTCCTTCTTTTTTCCTTCAGTTTTATTTTTTGTGTGGTGCTTGTTCGGGTTAATGCTGATGCGGCCGATAAAAATAAACCGAATGGATCATTTGCCTGATGGGTTTACTGACACCATACTATTTCTTCGGCATTTATCTTTTTGTGGCGGGCAAGTGGGATATACAAACCATGTTGCCCTACTTATCTTTACATATACCTGTTGTAAAGCCTGATCTTTGGCTGGCGGGTTTAGCTTTGTTATTGGGTTTGCCTTTTTTACTCGCGGGTATTACCACAGGAAAACTTGCGTAAGATGCTTATACAGGTACGTAAGGCCTGGAGCCTGATGTTGGTGCTGTTATTGATAGCGCTGTTGGTACCGTTTATCAACGGAAGTAATAGTTTTCAAAACTGGTTCCTTTGTATTATGCCTTTTGCAGGGTTTCATGCCTGTGCTTATTTATATCCCAAACAAAGATGG
>CAVZXS010000033.1:0-6722 GCA_963779325.1 uncultured Bacteroidota bacterium
TTTAGCCAATCGCACTTTTTGGCTTTCTCCTTGCGCAAAAGAGCTGTCGTGAAAAACAAATGTCAGCATTGCTATGGTAAGAGTTATTGATCGCAAGATATTTTCTTTCATGTTTATTTATTTAGGTGTGTCGGACAGCTTCGTACTTAACACGAAAGTATATGATACAAAACAGAACCTCAAAAATAGGGTGCATTTCAAATTGTCGCTTTTGCCCCTATCCCCTTAAGGGGAATATCAAACTTTAAAACTGTGGCTCCCCTTCAGGGGATGGGGGCCTCCGCGAAATGAAGCCTGCGACAATTTGGAATGCACCTCAAAAATATCAGGGCAGCGCAAACGCCAAATAACTATCGCCCGAGTTTGTTCCTAATTTTCCTCCGCCGCAGGCTATTACTACATATTGTTTTTTGTTAATGCTGTAGATAGCCGGTGTTGCATAACCCGGCGCGGGCAATTGATATTGCCATAATAACTTACCGGTAGTTTTATTATACACCCTGAACTTACCGTCGCGGGCAGCGGCTATAAATAGTAAACCGCCGGCTGTAACAACCGGCCCGCCATAATTCTCAGTACCGGTTGCCGGTATACCTTTTGCCGTTAGTTCAGGGTATTCGCCAAACGGAAACTGCCATACCAATTTTCCGGTATTTAAGTTTACCGCACTCAGCGTACCCCATGGCGGACTGATAGCGGGGTAGCCTTCCTTACTTAAAAATTTATAATAGCCCGTAGAGCGATATGCCGGATCATCATATATATTTGTCTGTATTGCCGGGCCATCATATTTTTTCTTTTGCTCAGCAGATAAATTCATTACATATGCAGCTATGGCGTTTTTCTCCGGCTCGCTTATTTGTTTAAAGGAAGGCATCATTCGCCGGCCCGTATTCAGCAGGTTGTGAAATTCCGAGGCCGGGTATTTTTTTTCGTAACCAATTATAGAAGGATTATTTCCGCTGCCCTGCAATTCTTTACCATGACAACTCATACAATGTTGTTTGTACAATCGTTGCCCCGCCTGCAAATAATTTTCTTTTTGTTTCGGTATTTTATCCGACGGTATCATGTCCAATGTCCAGGCCATTTCATTGGCATTTATATACAATAAACCCGTTGCAGGATCATAAGCGGGGCCACCCCATTCGGCGCCGCCATCATAACCCGGAAAAATAATAGTACCCTGTTGCGATGGCGGACTATACATGTGGACATTCTTCATTTTTTTAAATCTTGCTCTTAATGCTTCCTGTTCTTCAGAGCTTAAATAAGGATTAATATCTTTTTCTGAAAGTGATTGACGAACAAAAGGCTCAGGCAATGAAGGCATAGGTTGCGCAGGCGATAATTTTTCGCCGGGTATATCGGTATCCTGCGGTACGGGTTTCTCTTTTATGGGGAATAATGGTTTTCCGGTAACACGATCAAACAAAAATATAAAACCCGATTTGGCCGGTTGTACTACGGCATCAGTTTTCTTTCCGTCAATTGTAAGTGTAATCAATGCCGGCGGTGTAGGCAAATCCCTGTCCCATAAATCATGGTGTATAGTTTGAAAATGCCAGATACGTTTTCCCGTATTGGCATCAATTGCCAATAACGTATTTGCAAATAAATTATCGCCGGTTCTGGCGCCCCCGTAAAAATCGTAAGAGGCCGATCCGGTGGGGGCAAATAAAATTCCACGTTCTTCATCCAGGCTAAAACCGCTCCATACATTGGCGCCGCCGGTTTTTTTCCAGGCCAATGAATCATCCCAGGATGTAAAACCAAATTCGCCGGGCTGCGGAATGGTATGAAATATCCATTGTTGTTTTCCCGTACGGGTATCGTAGGCACGTATATGCCCGGGAGCTGCTGCGCCGGGTCCTTCGTCTACACGTGTACCGCTGATTAAAAGATTTTTGTAAACAATGACCGCTGATGTATTGGTAACAAACAAATCGGTTACATCTCGGCCGAGACCTTCACGCAAATCCACTTTGCCATATTTGCCAAATGAAGAAATAGATTTGCCTGTAACGGCATCTACTGCATGAATATCGGAACCGGCTGCATAATAAATTCTTTTGTCACCTCCATCGGCCCAATAAGTAACCCCGCGATTATTATTTAGCATAAAATGATAATCCGGTTTTGCACTACCGGTTGAATCGGGATTGTACACCCATTTCATTTTGCCGGTAACGGCATCCAGCGCCATTAATAAAAGTTGCGGTGAAGTGACATACATTACACCATCTATAATAATCGGGTTGCACTGTATTTGCGAATGTTTGGCTGTATCCGCATCGCCTGTATGAAACTCCCAGGCAACCTGCAGTTGTGTTACATTGGTTGTATCAATTTGGTTGAGTGATGAATAGCGAATGGCTTCTTTCGTACCGCCGTATACTTTCCAGTCGTCGTAGGTTTTTGTTTTGGTTTGATTACAGGCCGTTAATAGTAACAGCCAAATGCCGGCGAGGATCATTTTTTTCATACAGCAGTTATTTAAATTAGGAGTAATACCGAATCGCCATATAAAATCTCTCCCGTACCTGCCCGTTCCGTTCAGGCGGGCGTACGGGATTCGTTCAGGCTCTCGGTATTATACCAACTTCTTTAGACTAAATATAAATCAATTTGGTATAAGCTAAGAAATTATCGGGAAAAACAGCGTCACTTGAAAATTTGCGTACGCAGTATTGTTTAGCATTATACCTCGAGCAGCCTTTTAAAGCCCAACAGCTTTTTGAGTCGGCTACTATTCAACTTTCCAATAAATTTATTAATACGCCGCCAAAAGCTTTACAGGTAAGGCTTTCATTTTTTGAGACCTGCTATTCTATGATTTGATACCAACAAAAGGTTTCAAATTACATATTGAGGCGACCGGGGATTTGAATAGTGACAACTTTGTTTCATCATTCACAATTAAATTAAAAAAAATCATTATTGTCCGACTAAAAGTAGCACAAAAACCTCTATACCCTTTAGCTGATAAGGGATGTAAGCAAAATCAACATTGTTTCAAAAGCGGGGGTAGTTGGCATAGTTTATTTTTAAGTAACAAAAGCGTTAGGTGCATTGTGTGATTTTCTCCATGCTTTGTAAGTGTCTTTTATAAATTCAAACAACTCTACATAACTCATCAGGTGCAGGCGGATAACGGTTATCATATTGGCAAATGATTTTTTGGTGGCAGCTTTTTTTCTGGTAACCACCATCAAAAGCTGTGCTATTAATACACAGTACACCTGCATTTTAATGGCGTTTTCACTATTGCCCCAAAAATAGCGCAAGGGAAAATTCTGTTTGATTTGTTTAAACAACAGTTCAATCATCCATCTGCATTTGTAAATCAATGCTATTTGTGATGCAGCGAGGGTAAGGTTATTGGTAATGAAAATATACTGTTTGCCATCATCGGCAATGAACGTGATACGGCGTAGTTTAACTCTTACAATATTGCCATCCATATTTTTATATCCAAGGGTAATGAGTTGCTCTTTTACAATTCCTGCTGCATTTTTCTTTTTTGTTTTGTCCAGCAGTACTTTGGTTACATGATAAACGGCATTGTCCTTCATCCGGGTTACAAACCAAATCTTTTGTTTTGTCCACCTATCAAACTGGCTGTACAGGTTGTAAGCTTTATCAAAGACCATAAAACTATTCGCCGGTAAATTAAGGTGGTAAAGGAATTTACGGTCATGTACCCGGGCTTCAGTCATACGCACAAATTCAGCCACTCCACTAAAAGCATCCATCATCGTATGTACTTTAATGCCGCCTTTTTTGCGGCTGCCATCTAATGTGTTACGACCAACTCCCCGAAGTATATCACTGAATAAACGGATGGTGGTGCTGTCAATAATTTTTAAGTTACGGATGCTTAGTCCTTTTAGGCGGCTGTCCGAGATAAATGAATGGTATTTACGAAGCAATTCAAAGTAGATGGTTTCAAAAACTAAGTAACTGCGATTGGTATTGGCATCCGACAATGTACTTCGGGCCGGGGCTTTATCAAAACCTAAGTGTAGCAGTTTGCCTTCGCAAGCCAACATGCCCTCACACAACTCCCTGCGCCCGTTGCAATAGCTTAATACTCCATACAGCAAGCTGACCAAATGCACCCGTAAAGGAATTCGTTTGTAATACCTATTGGCTTGATGCTTACGGTTGGCAGCATTGATAATAGAGGAGGGTATGGTATCTAATAATTGAGATAATACCGGCTGTCCGACAAATTTTTTATCTTTATCCATAGTAAAAAAAATGAAAAAATTATCTTTAGCCCTTTTAGCACTTACCGTATTTGCTGCCTCATGCCGGACCTTAAAATCAAATACCACCATCAAACCAAATGACAGCTTTGTATTGGGTAATAACCAACATGGCGTATTTAAAGTAAAACTGAAAAATGTCTCTAAAAATGATATAGAGGTTTATATGGCGCCGGTTGCAGGCGGCAGTTATTCAAGACAAACAGTTAAACCAAACGAGTCAATTAGTGTTAAGGTAGAAAAGAATACGGCTTTAGTAGTAGATAACAAATCAGCTGATACTGCATCGGTTGATTTAAAAGTAAAGGGTGATATAGGGTTATCAATGGGATACAAAAATTAATAATCACTTAAAAAACACAAGATGAAAAAATTAATCATTCCCGTTGTAATGCCATATTGGTGGGCCGATTTATTATTAGCCATACCGCGAATAGTCGGTTGTTACCTGCTGGCCGCACATTTTGGGTGGAGCAAATTTCCCACACCGACTTGGTTTATTGAAGATACAGCAAAACTTGGTCTGCCCTTTCCCGCATTTTTTGCGTGGGCGGCTGTATTAACCGAAGTATTTGGCGCTGCATTATTGGTTATTGGTTTGTTTACCAGATATGCTGCCTTTTTATTGAGTTGCACCATGCTGGTAGCTATATTCCTGCAAAAATGGAATGCTGAGTTATGGGAAAAATTACCGGCAATGGGATTTTTATGGCTTGCAATTATTTATACGGTATTGGGCTCGGGTCGGTTTGGCCTGGATTATCTTATCGCAAAAAGATTTAAAACAAAAGGATAGAAAATAAAATTTATACAGTTCTGCCGTTAAAAAAATAATATGAAAAAAATAACTCTCATTTTACTGAGTATGCTGCTTTTTGCGTTCGTATCTGATGCACAAAAGACATTGACGCTTGCACAGCAGCAGGAAGATTTTAAAATTTTTAAAACAGGTATACAGGAAATGCATGCCGGCTTATATTGGTTTATCACGCCGAAAAGGTTTGCCGCTATGTACGATTCTGTATACAATACGTTAAAAGAAAACACCGGCGTAGAGGAATATTATATGAAACTGCGCTATTGCATGGCTATGCTGCACCACGGACACGGCGGTATTGATATGACCGAAAAAGAAGGCGGTGTCAATTATCGTATGGGCTCCTTACCGAAAACGGGGAAGTATTTACCCTTTGTACTTAAATATTTAAATAAAAGATTATTTGTTACGAATAATTGCAGCAGCAATAAGCAAATTACCAACGGCAGTGAAATACTTGCTATAAATGGTGAACCGGTTTCAAAAATTACAGCGCAACTCATGTCATATGTCTTTGCCAACGGCCGTAATGTAACATTTAAATATGCGATGCTGGATGAGTATTTTCAATTTCATTATTTATACCAAGTTTTACATCCCGATGCAGACAAATATCAATTAGATATTATTCCTTTTAAAAGCAAAAAGAAAGTAACTGTAATGGCAGAAGCTGCTTTACCCGGGTTAATAGCTGATACGTACAAAGAGCAAACAGGTAAAAAAATAAGTGATTACTCCAATCTGGTTTATTACAAACTATTGGATGATAAAACAAAAACGGGTTATTTGCGCTTTGGTTCTTTTTCTACTTATTTAGTGGAGGATAGTGTTACAAAATTTCCGGCTTTACTGGAAAAAATGTTTGGTGCAATAAAAGAACAGGGCATACAAAACCTGATTATTGATGTTAGGAATAATGAAGGAGGTGACGACACCTGGCAAACTGCTATCAGTTATTTTAGCAAAATAGCAAGGGACACCAATGCAGGCTTAGCTTATATGCAAAGCGATAAATTTACACAATCAAAGTATATTGCCCGGAATAATCAGAACAGTATGTTATTAACAGCCTTTGAAAAAAATCCTTATGCCTTGATAGATAAAACTGCCGATGGAGTTTTTAAACTAAAGCCACAGTATACAACGCATGATACAAAAGAAAAACCATTGAAAGAAAAAGCGTATAATGGTAAAATTTACTTATTGCAAAACGGCTTAACTTTTTCGGCGGGGTTCGCTTTTGCCGGCAAATTAAAAGATTTGTACAAACAGGATGGAGGTTTTATAAAAGTAGTTGGCGAAGATAACGGTGATGATATGGACGCCGGTGTAGGCAGCGGCGGTTGGAGCCTGGACTTGCTGCTACCCAACAGTAAAATAAAAGTAAACGTCCCTATTACCGGCGGCGGATTGGATAAACCTTACAGCGGAAAGCCGGTAAATTTTTTAGACTATAAAGTAATACCTACCATTGCGGAAAAGATAAATGGAATAGATGCAGAAGTGGAATTTGTAAAAAAATTGATCGACACCGATAGAAAAAAATAGAATTTAATATCTGTCAATAGCTAAACAGCCGCTGCGATTAAGAGCGGCTGTTTCAGTTATTTCATAACACCAATTGAAGATTCGGT
>CAVZXS010000034.1:0-68930 GCA_963779325.1 uncultured Bacteroidota bacterium
CAGCCCCTTTTTCCATTTCTTTTTTTCTGTCAGGTACAGCATCCAATTGTGCATCAATATATATAAGGTGATGGCCCCCCAGCACCGCGGGCACAAAAGTATACAGCTCCCTGAACAGCAGCAGTACTCCCAGCAGTACTATTACTATAATAAAAAATATTTGCCTTATCCGGTTTTGATCTATTACCTTTTCCATATTGAAAATTAATAAAACTAAAGTTATACTAAATTGATGTATAATTTATTCTTCATGAATCTGGTAAATTCCGAGAGCTCAAACGAATACCATTTAGTAAGCATGGGAGGCTATTTTGTATAGCGATTCGGTATTATTGCAGGAAAAAACTAAAATCGGAAATTTTACTTCTTTCAATATTGTTTACGGTAGGTTTGTTTTATAAAATATTTTGATATGAAGAAAATACTTGTAACGGCCCTGCTCTTATGTCGCTTATCGGTAAAACAATTGCAGATGAAGGCATGTGGTTGCCACTCCTGCTCGGTCAGCAGGTGTATAATGATATGGTGAAAAAAGGTTTGAAGCTTACCAAAGACCAGTTGTATAATATCAACAAAGCATCGTTGAAAGATGCCATCATAATTTTTGGCGGCGGCTGTACCGGCGAGATAGTGAGCAACCGAAGGCCTGGTATTCACCAACCACCATTGCGGTTATGATGCTATTGCATCTGCCAGTACGATTGATCATAATTACCTCAGGATGGTTTTTATGCAAAAAATAAAGAACGAAGAGATCCCTGACCACGCTTATCCGTACAGTTTTTATTGCGCATAGATGATGTAACAAAAGAAGTAATGGATTCATTGAAAGGATTAAGCGGCGTTGAAAGAGTGCAGAGGCAAGCCGCTGTACTGGCAGCTATCAATAAAAGAATGAGTGATGCAGACAAGAATATTGAAACAAGGGTAAGCGCTTTATTCAAAGGCAACCAGTTCCTTGTTTTTGTTTACCAGCGTTATACAGATATACGCTTGGTAGGTGCGCACCACCTGAAAGTGTGGGCAAGTTTGGTGGTGATACCGACAATTGGGAATGGCCGCGTCATACCGGCGACTTTTCTGTTTTCCGTGTTTATAGCGACAAAGAAGGAAGCCTGCAAAATATGCTGCTGAAAATATTCCGCTGAAACCAAAATGGTTTTTGCCGGTTTCCTTAAAGGATTAAAAGATGGCGACTTTGCCATGATCTGGGGTTACCCCGGCGGCACCAATCGTTATGAAAGTTCGTATGGTGTAAAATTAGCTACGGAGATCAACAATCCTACACTGGTAAAACTGCGGGATGTAAGGTTGAAATACATGTTTGAAGAAATGAAAAAGGATCCCGGCTATCAAATTGCAATTGGCTTCATCCTATGCCGGTATTGCCAACTACTGGAAATTTTATGATGGTGAAACAAAGCAATTGTTGAAATATGATGTGTATAGCCAAAAAAAAAGATTTGAAGAAAAATTTATCGCATGGGCCAAAAATAAACCTGAGTATCAAAAATATTTTCACAGACTGGGACAAAGCATATGAAGCCTGGAGGCCATATGCCAAACATCGTATGTATATCAATGAAGGTATCATCGGTTCTCCGATTGATTGCCTTTGCAGGCTTACTTGATACAGCTTGAAAATGCATTGGTAAAACCAATGCACACCAGCGGCGGAAGTAAAAAAAGCCATAGATGCCGCCAATAAACACCGAGAAGCTTTCCTGGAAGAAGAAAACAAATCATCGGATCAGAACATAGTGGCTGCCGTTACACAATGCTGTTTTATAATGATATAGACAAAGAGCAACATCCCATAGGTTTTTATGGCACATTGAAAAACAATTATGGACCACTGGATGATGAAGCCACCTATAAAAAATATGCGGCAGATATTTTCAGCAAGACAATGATCTTCGATGATGCCAAATGGAAGGCCTTTATTGCAAATCCTGACGCTGATGTATTGCAGGCGATCCGGCTTTTGCACATGCCAGTGCTTTTTTAACCAATTATACGAGCAAATACGCTTCCTTATTCCAGCAGTTCAACGCAAAGAATCATGAATATCGGAAGATTATACCTGAAAGGCATCATGGAAATGGATCCGATAAAAGCGAAGATAATGTATCCTGATGCCACTTTTACCATGCGGGTGAGCTATGGCGCTGTAAAAACCTATCGCCCCCGGGATGCGGTATTTTATGATTATGTCACCACATCAAAAGGTTTGCTGGAAAAATATAAAGCGGGCGATTATGAATTTGATTTGCCTGCAAAACAAATAGAATTATTAAAGAAAAAAGATTTTGGCCAATACATTGATAAGCTCCAAGGAACTGGTAATAGGTTTTATAACCACCAATGATATCACAGGCGGCAACTGCGGCAGCCCCGTAATAAATGGCAACGGGGAACTGATTGGTCTTGCTTTCGACGGCAACTATGAGGCATTAAGCCATAAGCTGGCATTTGATAAAGATTTGAACCGCACCATTTGTGTAGATATACGATATGTATTCTGGTGTATTGATAAATTGGGTGGCGGCAGTAATATCATAAAAGAATTGAAGTTGGTGAGATAGTTTATTTCTTTTTACAAAAGGGCTGTTCCTGTGAAAGCAGAACAGCCCTTTTGCAAATATATACTAATATGATTTGTTTTCCCCCATCTCCCTGACAGTTGAGAATTTCAAACTTTCAGACTAATACTCCCCTTTAGGGGATGGGGGTCAATACAATTTGGCAACACTTTTTTTGTTTTGGTCAATTGATGTAACATTGTATAAATAAATCAAGTGCTGAAAACATTATTTATATCATTTGGCTGTATTTTATTTTCGGCAGCGGCGTTTTCCCAGTTCAGTATAGCTACCGATATCGCTTACTTACGCAATTTTAAAAAAGGACAGCGCTATAGTTCGGTGGGGCACACCATTTACAGCCATTTTCATGCTTCGCCAAAAGACGGATTATACGGTTGGATATCTTATTTTACGCCCGGAAAGTTCAGCAATTCATTACAGGCCGATGCTAAATCCGCTACTACGCTGCCGCAACTGATCAATTTTAAAAATGCGGCAGAGTTAAGAATCAAACAATATTCCGTCGGGTGGAAACATTATCTCGCCGGTAATGCATTTGAAGAAAGAAAGATGAATGTATACAGTCTTGTCGGTTTTGGTTTAATGGCCGGGAGGATAAACAATGCATACAATGCTACTATTGATACATCACTATATAATTTACCCGCCAATCCGGTAAACGGTGCGGGTAAATTTAAGCGACTCACTTTTGATATCGGTCTTGGTTGGGAATTACCCATAGGCGCCAATATTTATTTATACAATGAAGCAAGATGTTTATTTCCTGCTACATCATATCCCAGTAAATATTTATTTGTAAATAAAAATGCACCGCTTACACTTACCGTAAATGCAGGGCTGCGGGTCTTATTTGGAAACGATTAGGGAATCTTTAGATCAAATCGTCCTTCGGTTATATTCAGTGCAGATACTGTACCGGATAATTCGCCGGCGGTAAATGAAAAAGAGCCCGATATAATCCCGTTTACTCTATCCGATTTAGTTATTTCAACCGTTCCGGTGAATTGTGCGTTTGTGATCCATTCATTTAGTCGGAGTAATTTTCCTTTTTACATAGTAGGCATAACTTGCCGTTTGACTCGGGTAAATGCCGGTAGCTGTATTGAGGTTATATACTCCCGGACCCGTTAGATTACTCAAATAAATTTCAAACTCTGTTTCGGTAGGTGATGAAGAAAAATTTCTTGCATTAATAAATACACCGTTATTGCCGCCGTACCTGGCTTCCAATTTATTGGAGGCATTGATTCCCGCAAAACTCTGCGGCGCCCAAAATACGCCGTCTATCTTACAGCCAAATGTATTGGCGCCTGTTTGTGTAGCCGGCGGCAATTCCGATATATCTTTTTTACAGGAAATAAAAAAGAACGCTGATAAAATTATAAGACTGAAATAACTTGCTCTCATTTCATTGGATTTATTGATAAACGAATTTTTTATACTCTTTGGTATAGTAATAAGTCATAAACCGTGCTAAAATTGTAACCGGTCTTCGGAAAATATGTATTTTCCCGTTTCATACTGATTATAAACCGATTAAAATGCAGGCGAATAAAATAACCATTCAGCAAACAGCCATTTACAAACTGCTTATTCCGCTCAAAGAGCCCTTTATCACTTCGCTGGGAAGAGAAGATAATGCAGAAAATATTTTGGTAAAAATTACCACCGATAAAGGCATAACGCGGCTTTGGTGAGTGCAGCCCTTATATGCCCATCAACGGCGAAAGCATAGACACTTGTTTTATAGTAGCACAATATTTTGCACAAGTGCTAAAAGGAAAAAATGCATTGGCTATTGAAGAAAGAATTGCCGATATGGATAAAATAATTTATGGCAATTCAAGTATTAAAAGTGCATTTGATATGGCGCTGTATGATATTGCTTCGCAACATGCAGGCGTGCCGTTGTATAAATTTTTAGGCGGCGAGAAAAATAAAACTATCATAACAGATTATACCGTAAGCATTGGCGAGCCGGCAAAGATGGCAGCCGATGCGGTAAAAATAAAAGCGGAAGGTTATCCTGCCATTAAAATAAAATTAGGGTTGAACGGGCCAACAGATGTAGAAAGAATAAAAGCCATTCGTGCAGCAGTGGGCAATGAAATTCCGTTGCGCATTGATGCCAACCAGGGATGGAACGTAGAAGAAGCTATAACAACATTGAAGGCATTGGCGCAATTTGATATTCAACATTGCGAAGAGCCAATACCACGTTGGGATTTTATGCATTTACCAAAAGTAAAAAAAGAAAGCCCCATACCCATTATGGCCGATGAATGTTGCGGTGATGAGCATGATGCGGAAAGATTGATACAAATAGGCGCCTGTGATTATATGAATCTTAAACTCGGAAAATCAGGCGGTATTTTTAAAGCATTAAAAATGGTAAAGATGGCTGAGGCCGCCGGCATTCATTTACAAGTCGGCGCTTTTTTGGAGTCAAGATTAGCGATGACGGCTTTTGCGCATTTTGCTTTATGCAGCCCCGCTATTGTACATTTTGATTTTGATACAGCTTTAATGTTTTCTGAAGATCCTGTATCAGGCGGTATTGAGTACAAAGAAAACGGCGTGGTGAAAGTACCGGATACGCCGGGTCTTGGTGCGGTTATCAGTGAAGGATATTTAAGCGGGTTGGAAAAAGTGGTGGTGTAGGGTTAAGCGTAAGTCGGTAAAAATAAAAAACAGATCGTCAATCATTAACTTTTGCAAATTGCTTATTGTCTATTGCAAATTGCCCCATTGCCTACTGCCCATTGCCTATTGCCCCATTGCCTATTGCAAATCGATACATCATTCTTTTTTAAACATAACACTACTTCACTTTCCTCAGCGCCTCTCTTAACTTACCAATCATTTCATCAATCTCTTCTTTTTTACAAGTGCCTACACTCAGGCGATACCAACTGCTGTCTTTTGCAGCGCCAAATGCATAAAAAGGAACAACAGCCAACTTGGCTTCGTCCAAAATATATTTCGTTACGTCATTTTGCGTAGCTAATAAATCGCCTGCAGCAGGTTGTTTTACCCGGCCAAGGTTTATTTGTATGGTTAAATAAATAGCCGCCTCATGTGTAATGGCATCTACAGCCAAGCCTTCCTTTTTTAACTGCATAAAGCCGTTGTAAATAAGCCGCAGTCTTTCTTCAATTTCTTTTTTAAAATGAGCGAGGTAATTTTTAATATCTTCCCTTTGGTATAAAAATTTAGCAACTGCTTTTTGCTCGGCCATTGGTGCCCAGGCGCCTACATGCCCCAGTATCGCTTTCATTTTATTTATTACATTTACCGGGCCCATACTCCAACCCACTCTTACACCCGTAGCGGCAAATACTTTACTGATGGCATCAATATAAATGGTGTATGCTTTCATGGCGGGACGTAATGATGCCGGGTTGTAATGTTGTATGGTACCGTAGGTCAACTGCCAATACATTTGGTCGTAGATCAAGTATAATTTTTTTCCGTCGGCGCCGCGTCTTTCATTTTCTTCTATTATTAAATCACAAATGGCTTCTAATTCTTTTTTACTGAATGTAGTCCCGGTAGGATTTTGCGGACTGCACAATGAAATCAATGCAGCCTCTTTTATATGCGGACGAATATCATCGGCCGTAGGCATAAAGTTAGTTGATGCTTTGGCTTCTATTACGATATGCTTACCGCCTACAAAATGCGTGTAGTGATTATTATTCCAGCTCGGTACAGCATAAATTACTTTATCATCCTTATCGCATACGGCACGAAATGCAGCATATATAAGCGGCCGGCCGCCCGAAGCAACCAATAATTCATTAACGGTATAGTCAAGTCCTTCGGTATCTTTTATAAAAGCAACAATGGATTCTCGTAAATCTAAATTGCCTTCGGCTGCCGGGTAGTTGGTAAAATGTTTGCGATAGGCATTGACTATTTCGTCTTCCAACTGTTGGGGTATGGGAAAAATGGAAGGATCAAAATCGCCTACGGTAAAATTGTATATTTTTTCACCCAGTCGAATTTTCTCTCTTATTTCGCCGCCGAGTTTTACAATTTCCGAACCGATTAATGTTTCGGACAGGTTTGATAATTTCATACAACAAAAGTAAAGGGAATGCAGGAAATGGCAAGGATTCAATGCCCTGGAAAAAGCCGGTGAAAGGGAGCTAAGTAAAAACCAAACCTTCATTTATTTGACTGCAGACTTGTCGTTTTTCTGCAGGATGCCCGCAGGACTCTGCGAGCCGGACACAAAAGAAAATAAGTAGTGACGATATGATCCTTCTTTAAATTCCAATAAACATTGAGCTGTTTGTTGTACGCCCTGCTCTTTTTGCCGTTTTGTTCATCTCATATTAGTTACATGTCTAATAGTTCTGGGTTAGATGAAAAGTTCGTTACGCCAAATTTGATATTCTCGTAATTCAGCAATGTGTTCATTAATTGCTCGGATTGACTATAGTCTAACAGTGTCACACTCGTTACTTTTTCGTTTTTGTCTTTAAAATCTATTGTCAATTTTCCTTTAGGAAATCCGTCTCTTGCCAATGCATCATTGCAAGCAATGTTAGTTATCTCATTGATTGGATAAGATGTAACTATTTTAAAGTTATCAATTTCTATCTTGTCTGGAAATAATGTCAGAAGTCCCTGTCGTTTAATTCGAATGTATTTATATAAAATGAAAAATGTCGGTATTCCCAAAAGTCCAATTACAAAAAATAACTTTTCTAATTCGGATGTAGTCAAGACAAAATAAGCAGCTTTCATCTCATCCGAAGAATGTTTCGATCGAAGCATATAAATTCCAAACAGAAAAAAAATGATAACACAAACAATAAACAGATAGTAAAATGTTCTTGTCAGCCAAGGTATTTTCAGATTAAGAAAAATCGGGTATTTTATTTCTTCCATTGTTAGGGATTGTCAAACGGATGGTATACAACACATAAATATACGGCACTGAAATTGTCATTTCAAAAAAATCAGAATTCGTTATAAAAAATATCATTTGCCGCAGCGGTTGGGCTTATTAAAATGTAATATGCGACGTATTCATAAATATATTATTCTATTGCATGCCTTTTTACACATGAGCCTTTTGTTAGCTGCCTCTTTAATAGAGGTTTGGAATAGGAAATCTATAGCCAACATAAAACTTCTTCCCGCTGATTTCGAAAGCTTGCTTTTCTTTCCTTTTTTTTAGAAGTGAGACAAGCTTGTCGAAATATTTTTTGTCAAGATAAATACTTATTGCACCGCCCTGTCTTGTTATCGTTTCAGGGCTGTTAAGATTGGGCCATTCTTTAGGCCATTGAATCGAAACATCCGGTGAATGAGAATAGTCTGAAAGCATTAATTCAATCTTGTCGGGAAACCAAGTATCGGATTTATCATTTTCAAAGTTTATCACAAAATCATAAACATTTCTAAGTTGCTTAGGAATGTTCTTCTTGCTTTCTTTGCTATTCATAGAACCATAAACTGAAAAATACTTTAAAGTGTCTAAATCGATTTGTAAAACATAAGAAGGCTGGTCTGTTGAATATGTAGCTTGGATTGATTTCGACGTACTAAAAAATGTATCATTCAGATTAAGCTGTGAAATAATTTCTTCAACTTCCGGCTTTTGAAGTTCGCTTAAATGGTATGACTTATTTTTCCAATAAATTACTTTGCCGCTTTCATAAAGTGTAATAATAGGTCCTTCAGCGCCCATGAACATTGCCCAAGGGTCATAAACGGTATACCATAGAATTGGTTTTCCAAACGTGCTGTCGCTCATCTTTTGCCCAAACGAGATTTGCCCGATGATGAGGAATAAGAATACCAAAAGTCGTATCATATTTTTTTGAAGAAGATGCAAGTCGTACGAAGTTTACATAAATTGGCGTATAAAAAATAAATATACATCACTGAAATTTGGATTTCTAAAAAGCAAGCTGATTATTTACTCAATCGGTTTGTACTCTTTAAATAAGTTAACCTTTGTATTTTCAGTTTGCTCTTTGTATCCTTTCCATTTTGTATTGTAAAAATTATTAATCCGCTGTACTGTCATAGTAATCATCGTCTCGGCATTCTTTACCAATTTTTCTTCCTGCTCGCCGGGCGCCACACTCTTGCCGCCTATATATCCCTGCGCTATCTGCATGGTACGCATTACGGTATTGCCGGGATCGCGGCTGATGCCCTGTCTATCCGATGTTTTTCCGCTGATGAATTCGCGAATAGCTTTTAATGAATCCTGCATCAGCTTGGTTGACTTGCGTAATGAATCAATTTCTTTTCCTTCCAAATCTTTTAACTGCGCGGTCATTTTTGTACATACTTCTTCACTCTCCGTTAACCGGTCCATGCCCTCGGTCAGTTTATCAGCGCTTTTTCTCAATCGTTCATACATTTTTCGCTGTGCTGTTTTTATATCGTTTCGGTTTCCCAACCGCGGATCATCTTTTACCGTTACCAAGGCCGAATCAGCATCTTTGCCCAACATAACTACTACTTTATATGTACCGGGCAGCGCCTGGAAACCGCCGGGCTCGGGTGCGCCGGGTCTTGGTTTTGGCGAACCGGGATTTCGAAATCCTTTTTCTTCCATACCCCAATACTGGCGGTTAAAGCCTGTATCGGCTTTCCATTTCAGGTTGCGGATGTTTTCATTTTTATCATTGTAAATTTTTACCGTTACACTGTCTGCTTTTACTTTTTTAGCTGAGGTGTCTTTAACTGCTTTTACAAAATATGAAACGGCGGCGCCCCGGCTCCTGTTGGGTGCATCCCACAAACCAAAGGTGCTCCACTCATAACCCGTGGCTGCTTTGTATTGTGCCTGGTATGCATCCTGCACGGCGCTTACAGTTATTTTAGATTTAAATGTATTGCCTTTATCCGTAGCCGCTTTTCTGAGTATACGAATATCATCCAATACCCAAATGGCCCTGCCAAACGTGGCAATCACCAAATCCGCTTCGCGTTCCTGTATTGCTAAATCATAAGTTGACACGGATGGATATCCGTTTTTCCATTGCTGAAAAGTTGTGCCGTTATCAAAACTTATCCAAAGGCCTTGCTCGGTACCCGCAAAAATTAAATTGGGTTCCGCAGGGTCCTGTATCATACACAACGCATAGCCGGTAACTTTTTTTTCATCAATCATTCTTGTCCATGTTTTTCCAAAATCAGCAGTTCTGAAAATATAAGGCTTCGAATCGCCGCGACGATAATCATTACAAACTATAAAGGCTTCTCCCGCATTATATCTTGATGCTTTTATTTGTACTATCCAACTGCCTACGGGCATACCGGGAATTTTACCGCGAAAGTTTGTCCAAGTTTTACCGTCGTCCGTTGTCAGTTGTACGTTGCCGTCATCTGTACCCGCCCATATCACTCCTTTTTGTTTGGTCGACGGTTCTATAGCCAATATAGTACAATGATTTTCCGCACCGGTAATATCAAGCGTTAATCCACCCGTTGTGCTCTGGTCTATTTTAGCGGAATCATTGGTGGTTAAATCCGGGGAAATGGTTTCCCAACTGGCCCCTTTATTATTACTTTTATGTACGTACTGGCTGCCGTAGTAAATTGTGCTTTTATCAAAAGGATCCTGTGCTATGGCGGCGTTCCAATTGAAGCGCAGTTGTTTTTTTTCTTCCAATTCAAATGAAGGTGGACGAATATTCCAGCGTTCACCTGTTTTATAATTCAATCTTCCAACATTACCACCCTGGCTCATACTGTACACCCAACCATTACCGTCGGGATCGGGCATTACATCAAAACCATCACCGCCGCCTACATTGTTCCAATAATAATTTCTTATACCGCCATTGGTCCATGTATAAGCGGGGCCATGCCAACTGCCGTTGTCCTGCATACCACCCATTACATTGTAGGGTATTTCATTATCAACATTAATATGATAGAATTGACCCACGGGTAATTTTTCATCAAAGACCCAGGTTTTACCGCGGTCTCTTGAAATACCGATACCGCCGTCATTACCTTCAATAATAAGATCAGCATCATCAGGGTGTATCCACCAGGCATGGTGGTCGGGGTGTATACCGAAATAAGGCAGCAAGGTTTTAAAAGATTTTCCACCATCTTCGCTGAAGGTTACTATAGAATGAATATCATAAATACGATTTTCATTTTTCGGGTCTACATAAATTTCCTGGTAATAAAACGGCCGGTCGGTTACTTCAGCCGGGTTACTGTTTACAAGCTCCCATTTAAAACCTCCGTCATCACTTTTATACAAACCGTTTTTTGCAGCTTCTATTTTTGCATATACTCTTGAAGGCATACTGCGTGCAAATGCAATTCCCGTACGACCGATACTTCCATCGGGCATTCCATCTTCTTTAGCTAACTTCTTCCAGTTTTTACCGCCATCTATTGTAATATATAAACCGCTGCCCGGGCCGCCGCTCTTCATTCTCCACGGTAAGCGATAGTGCTGCCACATACTCGCTATTAATTTATTGGGGTTGGAAGGATCCATCACCAAATCAGCGCATCCTGTTGTATCATTGGTAAATAAAATTCTTGTCCAGGTTTCGCCGCCGTCAGTTGTTTTGTATACACCGCGTTCGGGATGTTGTGCGTACGGATTACCAATAGCCGCCGCATACACTGTATTTGGATTCATTGGATCAATGACTACACGATGAATATTTCTTGTTTTCTCCAAACCCATCCGTTTCCAGGTTTTACCCGCATCCAAACTTTTGTAAATGCCTTCGCCGATATTCAGTGAATTACGCGGATTACCTTCGCCGGTTCCCGCCCATACAACAGCAGGGTTACTTTGTTGGATGGCCAACGAACCGATATTTTGAATGGGCTGTTCATCAAAGACAGGCTTCCAATCTGCGCCGCTGTTTTCTGTTTTCCATACACCGCCCGATGCTGCACCTACATAAATTACTTCGGGGTTTTTATATACGGCATCAATAGCTGTAATACGGCCGCTCATACCGCTCGGGCCTATGTTTCGCGGTTTCAGGTTTTTAAATTGGCTCAACGAAATTTTTTGAGCCGATAAAGAAAAAGTAATAAATAAAGAAAGAAGCAGAAGAAGTTTTCTCATTGCGTTGTAGTTTTTGGAATGTTAAACTTACTTATTAAAGCTTGTGCAGCAAAATGGTTTTTTGCCATAGGTCTCCGAACAAGCAATTCTTTAATAAAATGGCAATGGAAGGAAAAGAAAAGGGACCTTTTAAAGCCCCTTTTGTAAAAAAAAATTTATACTTATTATTTTAACCTGTAGATAAAGCCTGCTTGCAATGAGCGTATATTATTATTGCCCGATGTACGGTTATAAAATTCTTTATTGGTAATGGGTATAAAACCATAACCTGCTTTTAATGAAAAACCCAACCTGCTTTTAAATTCTTTTTGAATACCTGCGGTAAAGAATAGATTGAAACGGTTAACAGCTTTATCCATAATAGGGCTGTTAACAATCAGCGTAGCGGGTCCGGAAGGTTGCCCGTTTCTGTCGTAATAAACGGTACGCAGGTTAATGGCATAAGAGGGTTCGAAACCAAGCGAAAGAAATGTATTGTCGCGATTTCTTTTAGCATTTAAGTCAAACAAATAACCAAATGAAAAACGCAACGCAGTCATTCGGTCTATAACAGCATCTGTCTCGGGCGACGGTGTATTAACTTTTGATGCGCTAATATACTGATGCTTCAGTTTATGATTTACAATACTCAATCCTGTAAAAAGGTGTTTGTTATCATTGGTTTTTTGCACCCACGTTACACCTGCCTGGAAACCAACTTTATTAAACGGCATGGAAATATCACCGCCCGAATTTAAATACCACCTGCTTTTGCCGGTTGATTTTTGATTTTCATTTTTAATCGCAGTTTTAGAAATTCTTTCTTCTATAAAAGGAGCGGCTTCCTGCTTCACTTCAGTTTTATTATCATCAATTGCCGGCGTTATAGTTTGCTCGGGTAAAGTTTTAATTGGGGTAACCTCTTGCTGATTGAATAATTTTACTTCAGTTTCGTTTTTGTCAGCAGGCGCAGCAATCGGGTTCTCCATATCATTCTCACCTGTTACTTTTGGTAAATTCCCCTTCTTATTCAGCCGGTTTATTCCACCGGATGATTTATTTATATTAAAATTACCGGCAGATTTATTTTCGGGGTTTGCTGTCCCATTCGCTGCAGCTTGCTTTACAATTGGAGATTCGGTTGGCTCAACGGCACTGCTTTCGTTTAAATTATTATTCCCTTCTCCGAAGGGTAATGATTTTTTATTTTCTGAATGAGTGTCGTTGCTTGAATTATTTGCATTATTATCAAAAGTAATAATATCCTGTTTTTCTTTTCTTTGATTATCGATAACAAAATAGGCTGCTCCGCCGGTTAATAAAAACATGAACAACAATACCAACCACCGTTTCTTATCTTTCTTCTCCTTCCGATTCGCTTCAAGCTTCGACTGAATTTTTTCCCACATCGCCTCATCATACTCAAAATCTGTTTGAGTAAGTCCTTTTTTAAAAAGCTCGTCCGGCGTAAACTTATTATTCATGCTTAAACCCGTTTAAGTTTTATTAATTGCGTTTTTTTTTCAAGCTCTTCCGTCAGTATCTTTCTTGCCTGCGCCAAGTGAAACTGCGATGTTCTTTCGGCCATATTCATCAGGGCGCCTATTTCTTTATGCGTATATTCTTCAAAAACATAAAGATTAAATATTTGTTTCGTCACTGGCGGCAATTGGTGCAGCATCGTTTGCAAATCTTCTTTGGACCAGCGTCCTTCATACAAACTCTCATCATACATTCCGCTGCCGTACATTGCATCATCCATCATTCGCTCATCCGTTTTTTCGGTATGTTGCAAATGAATAACATTGCGGTGAAAAGTATTTTTCTTGTATCGATAATGATCTAACGCAACATTCACTAAAATACGTTTCATCCATCCTTCAAATGAACCGGCACCTTCATACTGCCCTATATTGGTAAATATCTTTAAGAACCCGTTCTGCAACATTTCCTCCGCATCTTCCCTGTTATCGGCATACCGCATACAGATATTCATAAACAGACTAAAGTATTGCCTGTATAAGTGCTTCTGAAAAACAGCGTTGTTTTCCCTGCATCCTGTAATTATTTCCTGTAAGGATAAAACCATTGGTGGTGAACGGACTTTTTTAAAAGACGTTAATTTACTAACCCCTGCCGCAGCCTTCGCTGTGCTATAAAATTAAAAAACTCCCCGTTGCCGGAGAGTCTTTTTGTTCTTATAAGCTTTAATACCGCATATCAAATAAAGAAATAACTCAATATTCATTCATTTTGGCGGCATTTACCAATCCCCTTCCACAGGGCCTTGGCACGCAATTTCATTTTTTAGTACTGATATTGGACTGAAATGAAATTGCGATTGGTATAATTTATTCGGGTTTTTCCTTTTTATCGTTATTTTCCTGTGCGTTGTACTTTTTCTCGGCCTCTTTCGCCTTATCAAAATCAAGGACTACGCCATTTATACAATACCTGAGGCCGGTTGGAGGCGGGCCATCATTAAATACATGACCCAAGTGCGATTTGCATCGTCCGCATTGCGTTTCAGTTCTCTCCATACCATGTGCGTTATCAGGTGTATATATTATACTCCCTTTGCTGATAGGCTCATAAAAACTTGGCCAGCCGCAGCCGCTGTCAAATTTGGTATCGCTTTTAAATAATGCATTACCGCAAACGGCGCAATAATAAGTTCCTTTTTCATAAAAATTCTCAAACTTGCTGGTCCAGGGACGTTCTGTACCTTTTTGGCGGGCAACATTGTACACATCCTGCGGCAAAATTTTCTTCCATTCATCTTCAGGCAGTACCACTTTGGCGGTATCGGTAGTCGAGTAGACGGGATTTTCTGCCTTAAATCCACCGGATTTTTTTTCTGTAGAATCCATTGTTGTTTTTTTAATTTTCGAGTTCGATTGGGAATAGCTGCATTGTTGTAAACCGGCAGCCAACAACACAAGTACCAAATATCTATTTACCATTTTCATATAATTGTTTAACAAATTTACGTAATGCTTGTTCGCCGGGTTTGTAAAGCCGCCGACAAGCCGCATTTATTAACAAATCGTTGAATTTTGGCTTTTTCAATGAATATTAATGAAATATTTGGGCTATTAAACAAAATCTAAGGATGCTACATTATATTTGTCACTTTCCAAAAGCCTGACATTGCTTATGTTCAATTTGATTCTTTTTGGCCCCCCCGGCAGCGGTAAAGGTACGCAAAGCGAAAAGCTGATTGCGAAATACGGTCTTATTCATTTGAGTACCGGGGATTTGCTGCGCAAAGAAATTGCCGCGCAAACTTCTTTGGGAATTGCAGCAAAAAAAATTATGGATAAAGGTCAATTAGTTCCTGACGAGGTAGTCATCGGCATGATCAGTTCTGCTTTGGATAATAACCCGGGTGCGAAAGGTTTTTTGTTTGACGGTTTTCCGCGTACAGTGGCCCAAGCCGAAGCATTGGATGGTTTGCTGGAACTGAAAAACACACAGATAAATGTAATGCTTGCATTGCAGGTAAGTCAGGAGGAGTTGGTAAATCGGTTAATAAAAAGAGGGCAGACAAGCGGAAGAAGTGATGATGTGAATGAAGATATTATAAGAGCCAGAATTGCCGAGTACGAAAACAAAACTTCAGTAGTGGCTGATTACTATAATAAATTCGGTAAAGTGGTAATGATAAAAGGAGAGGGAAGCATTGACAAAATATTTAATTCACTTTCCGAAGCAATAGAAGTAAAGAACTGATTTAAAAGATTACTATTTTTTACAGAAGCAAGTCAAATGACTTGCTTTTTAGTTTTATCTTGCTTAAAATAAAAAAGCATGGATCAGGATAAATACGAATTTGCAATCAACGGTTTTATTTCTCTTGTTCGTAACCTGCCCGCCGATAAAAAAGGCAACTGGGGAAAAATGAATGCGCAGCAAATGGCTGAGCATGTAACGGCTTTTTTTAAAATATCTTCGGGAAAAATAAAATTCCCGATTGTTACTCCCGAAGATCAGCTGCCAAAATTCAAATCTTTTTTATTAAGCGATAAAGAATTTAGAGAAAATACAAAGGCGCCTGCTGCCGTATTGGGCGATGAGCCGCTGCCGCTGAGAAACAAAACAAAGGACGAAGCTCTGGCAGGTTTGCAAAAAAGCATAACTGAATTTGTCGACTATTTTAAGGATGACAAAATCAAAACTGTCGCCCATCCGGTATTTGGTGAATTAAACTTTGAAGAATGGGTGCTGCTGCATTATAAGCATACCCTGCATCACGCAAAACAGTTTGGTTTGGTATAAATATGCTTAAGGTGTTGTAAATGCAACCGGGAAAATATACTGCCTGTTTGTAACAGTATTCGTAACATTCGCATCTATCGTCCATCTATTCGCATCTGTTTTTGTTCCTTTTATCCTGCCATCCGTAATGGCCATGGCATTTACATTGCCGCAAAAACAAGTTGCCTGCGAATGGCAGTTTATTGTACTCAATGCCGCACCCGACACATCAGAGCTGTTATCAGTTTTAGGAATTTCAAAACCCAATATTTCTGATCCTTCATCGTCAGCAATATTTTTGCAATCACGGTACGTATGCGTGTAATTAAAAACCAATTTATCACCGTTTTCGATGCTGATCCGCTGACCGGTTGTTACTACTATAATCTTCTTATCAATTAGTAAATCGTAGTTGAATTTTTCAGGTGTGCAGTTGTTGAACGGGCCTTTTTTACAGGAAGCCGTCAGCAAAATAAATAAAAAAACCGCGGCAATACTTTTCATAAGCATCATTTTCAAAGTTGACAAAGTTTAATACCGTGTCGTTGCATTACAGAAGGGGATACTTAATAAGAAGATGTGTTTTGCTTAAGCCAATCTACTATTTGGTCAAACTTTATTTCCCCCGTAGAAATTTTAATGATAAAATTATACAGGTCGTTTTCTTTGGCAGTTAAAACAGTATTATATTCAACCAAAAGCGTTGCCATTGTCAACAGTCCTGTTCTTTTATTTCCATCCACAAAAGGGTGGTTCACAATCAGGCTCTCGCTAATAGCGGCAGCTTTTTCAATAGGCGACGGGTATAAATCTTCGCCACCAAAAGTTTGAAACGGTCTCGCCAGGGCGGATTCTAAAAGCCCGATATCTCTAATCCCTTTAGCGCCGCCAAAATCTTCAATTGATGCATCATGTAATTTTAAAACATCTTCTGCTAAAATCATTGAGCCAGTTTTTGAAGTACATTGCTATATTGTTTTTTCACTTTATCATAATGCTGTGAAAGATTTAAGGCTTTATTTTCATTTGCAGATGATATCATTGCCAGGTGTTCTAATATCTCTTTTACGGCAGCTTCGTTGTTTAGCTTACTGATTTCATTAATAGCTGCTAATTTCATTTCTGCTACACTCATAATTTTAAAATTTTATTACTCAAATTTACAAAATCTATTCCACTTTTGGTTAGTAGATTTGCTGAGCATACTATTGCAATATGAACAAACTCGGCAACTACATTACCGGCAAGCGGATAACAGGCGACGGCGACGGGCAACTTTTATACAATGCTGTTACAGCCGAACCGATTGGCGCTGCAACTACCAAAGGATTAGATTTTAAATCCATAACGGAGTATGCAAGAACCGTTGGCAACCCGGCACTGCGCAAAATGACTTTTCATGCAAGAGGCAATATGTTGAAAGCGCTGGCATTGCATTTAAGAAATCATTTGGAAAAGTTTTATGCCGTCAGTTATCAAACCGGCGCTACCAAGGCCGACAGTTGGGTAGACATTGAAGGCGGTATCGGAAATCTTTTCGCCAATGCTTCACTAAGAAGAAAATTTCCTGACGAAACTTTTTGTATAGACGGTGAAAGCCATAACCTCAGCAAGAACAATACTTTCATGGGCACGCATATACTTACTCCAAAAGAAGGTGTGGCCATTCATATCAACGCATTTAACTTCCCTGTGTGGGGTATGCTGGAAAAAATTGCCGTGAATTTATTGGCCGGCATGCCCTGCATTGTTAAGCCGGCTACCATAACAAGTTATTTAACCGAGGCCGTAGTAAAAGAAATCATTGCTTCTAAAATTTTACCCGAAGGCGCCTTGCAATTAATCTGCGGCAGCGCCGGAGATTTGTTAGATCATGTAACATCGCAGGATGTAGTAACTTTTACAGGAAGCGCATCTACCGGGTTAATGCTGAAATCCAATCCGAATATTTTAAGAGAATCAGTTCCATTTACAATGGAAGCTGATAGTCTCAATTGCATTGTATTGGGCGATGATGTAACACCCGACAAACCCGAGTGGGATATTTTTGTAAAAGAAGTAAGAAAAGAAATGACACTGAAAGCGGGGCAACGCTGCACCGGTATCAGAAGAATATTTGCACCCTCTACTAAGATGGAAGACTTATGGAAAGCGATAGCGGCATCGTTGTCACAAACTGCTATCGGTAATCCGTTAAACGCTACAGTGAGGATGGGAAGTTTAGCGGGAGAAACTCAACGATCAGAAGTAAAAGGTCAGGTGCAGAAACTACTGGCTTCTTCGCAAATTGTATACGGTTCATTGGATAGTGTAGAAGTAATAGATGCCGATGCGAAAAAAGGAGCTTTCATGTCTCCTGTTTTATTAATGAATGACAAACCTTTCGCATCGGATGATGTACATAGCATAGAAGCATTTGGCCCGGTAAGCACCATCATGCCGTATAAAAATTTAGATGAAGCCATTGCGCTAAGTAAACTGGGTAAAGGAAGTCTTTGCTCATCAATCGTTACTGCCGACTATAAAATTGCCAAGCAATATGTAATTAATGCGGCCACACACCACGGAAGAATTTTAGTGTTGAATAATGAATGTGCCAAAGAAAGTACCGGTCACGGATCGCCGCTTCCGCTATTGGTACATGGCGGCCCCGGCCGTGCAGGCGGCGGCGAAGAGATGGGCGGTTTGCGTGGTGTAAAACATTACTTGCAACGCACAGCCATACAGGGTTCACCCACTACGATTACCGAAATTACCAATGTATACCAGCCGCATGCAAAAGGAAAAGACCCGGGTAAGCATCCATTTAAAAAATATTTTGAAGAATTACAAATAGGCGATCAAATCATTACGGAAAAAAGAATTATAACAAGTGAAGACATTGACAAATTCGCCGACTTGACCGGTGATCATTTTTATGCGCATATAAAAACAACTGATTTTACGGGCACTATGTTTGAACGGCAGGTAGCGCATGGTTATTTTATTATGAGCATCGCCGCGGGTTTATTTGTTGATAATTATGAAAAGAACCCGGTGCTGTTGAATTACGGTATTGATGAATTGCGGTTTACCAAACCGGTTTACCCCGGAGCGGAAGTTTACATACGTTTTACCTGCAAAGAAAAATTGCCTAACGATAAAAGGGTTATAGAAAAACCCGAAGACTTTAAGAGAGGTGATGATATTGATAAAGGTATTGTAAAATGGCTGGTAGAGTTTTTTGATGAAACCAATGAGATTACCGGTGTGGCGACGATATTGACGATGGTGGCGAGACACCCCTAAACCTTTAGGGCACGATAATCATTGGTCATTAAGAATTCTTAAACTAATATTACCAGTATATTCCTATTGAAAAAGCCTAATATCATTTTCGATAATAGATTTTGGTGTGGCTTTTAAATATAGTGCCTCATAATAATGACATTGCTTTAGTTTCTTACCACTCCCACAGTAACATCTATCATTTCGACTAATTTTTGCTACTGCAGAATAGTTTTCTAAAAATAATCGAATGATGTTGTAATCAGTTGTCTCTAAAAGAGTTTCGTAAAATTGTTTTGTACCATCTTCTTTATGTAACCATTCTTTCAAGCCTTTAGCGTTTCCATATTTTTTTACTAATGCCCAAGAAAAATATTTCGGTAGATAGTAATTGATAAAGTCATATAAACGTAATCCACTTTTGGCTAAAGAATTAGCAACATACGTATGTTCAAAACAAATAATCCCTTCTTTACTGATGTGATAATCGTCAGACTTTTCAATTTTATCGTCTAATAGAATAACAGTAGGAAATGAGTTAGGGTAGCTTTTGTCAACCAAAATTACTATTTCAAAACTTTCTATAAGCTCATCTTGTGGATTAGCAAGATAAAAATTGCCACTGAACTTAAAAAAGTCTTTAATCTTGCCAACATATCTCAATCCCTTATTGGCGTTTAATGTGACAATTTTATCTTCTTCAAAACTTCTTATTTTAAAGTGCCTATTGGAGGTAAGGTTTATAATTCTTAGCATTTTGTTGTAAGTAGCCTATGTTTTGTTGTATTAGAGGATTAGGTAATACAGGCTTACCTTTAAAACTCAAATTGCCATCTGCATCTTCTTCAATAGAAGGATGATTTTTCAAATAACGTTCCCAATTAAAATCGTGTTGTTTATATTGGAAACTTTCTTCAGGTATTTCGTACACATACTGCTGCTCACTACCATTCTTTTTGTATTTTTTGTAAACAAAATAATCACTGTGGTTGGGCTTAAATGGCAAAATGTTGTCGCCAGTAACAATACCGTTACTGTCTGCTTGTGCTTGCATTTTGCATGATAAACTTGTGTGCAAACTTGTAGTGGTTACTTCGCTACATTCGCCAATACCTGCATTATGCCAAAGAGTATCATTGGCATCGCCAAAATCAATACCTATCCTTGTATAAATTCTGTTTACGCCTTGTTCGTCAAACAAATTTTTCAAATCGTTTTTTACGAAATAACTAACAAAAGAAGCTGCCATTAATGCATTATCTACAGCAGTTTGTTTAGTAATGTTTTTGCTTCCAAAATACACCATTAAACCATCGCCTTGTAATCTCTGTATGTAACCATCAAAGTACCAACAAGTATGAATGGCAGCAAGCTGTATCGTTCTACAAATATTAGCTACAATATCAGGTTCGTATTTTTTAAAAAGCCCTGTTGAATTTTTTACATCAATAAACATTGATACTATGTAGTGATACTCACTCTTATTACTGTTTTTCAAATGACTAAAACTCGGATGAGCACCCAATTTTTCTTCATATTTTGCAGTAACACCTGTTACAACATTTAAACTCTTTAGGCTTCTAAAATCCACTTCATTTTTTATTTTATCCTGCCAAAGCATTGTAGTAGCAGAAGACAAGTTTTCATTTAGATGGCCGTGACTAAATCCTTTTGTGATACTATTCCCTTTTGATTGTTTCAAGTAGTAAGCAATGTCATCTACATAATTTTTGTAAAGTTTCTGATTCATTATATTTATTTTAAAATTTTAAATCCAATTATTATGATGCAAATAAAACACCCGCATAATAAATAGGTGGCTATTTGTAGCCTGCGAAATTTCTTTTGAAGTCCTAAAGCCAATAAATGAACTTGTTTTAAGTAATCTTCATATCTGTTTTCATAGTTCATATCTGTATACAATTGTTTAAATCTTTGAAAAGAAACATTTGAAACATCTCCAATGAATAGGACAGATCCATTTGAGCCATCGGCCTTTTTGCTTAAATACGGAACTATTGCCCACAAAGTGAAGCATATACTTAATAAGCAACTTAGTAAACCAATCCAAGTAAAAAATAATACATCACATCTTCCGACAATTGTTTCTTTAATAGCGTAGTATCCTGTAATTATACCACCTAATAAAAATGTACAAAGTGTTAGGTAGAGGTTGCCTTTATTATTCACGCTATCATAGTAATGGTCATACCTGTCCATTGTATGTTTGAGAGTTTCTATTTTTTCTTTATTTTCTAAAGCCATATTTTATATTTTTTAAAATTAGGGTTTCAATTTTTTTTATCAATTGGCGGCACGGGGTCATTTCCATAAGAATCTTTATCTCTTATCTTACCATTAATACCATGAATTACTACTTCTGATTGTTGATTTTTAGCAATTTTAATAGCAGCATCAATTGCTTGTTTTTGTGTGTTTGTTAGAATTGTTGCTTTCGAATTACCTGCTCCTTTAACCTGCCATCCTCCAGATGGACTTTTTGTTACATGTTGATTTTTACCCATTTTTGATTTTTTTGGGTTAACTAATATTTGCCCACAATTAACTTGCGGATGGTGAGCATCCTAGCCGGAAAGCTGATAGAAGAGAGTAGGTGGAAGAAGTTTTTTTAAAATAAGGGTTGTTTATTAAACCTTCAACCCTTATTTTTGAACTCAAGATATATCAACTGTAAACGCATGCTTTCAAAAACGTTTACTCGAAGCCTTAGGTTACCGCCTAAGGTTTTTTTTCTTCTACAAAAAAGTATCATTTTGACAATAACCATACCCGTTATTATTTTCATGCCATATTTTCATGCTATTTATTTTAGTTAAAAAGTACTAAATATTTTATTATTGCTATCCTTCCTTTTCACGGTATGAAGGCTCTCTCATAAATAAATCAATATACTCATCAAACAAAAACAACCTGTCCTTGCCCCCAACACTCAAATTTTTCAACACTTTCATTTTTTCCAAATCATTCACCATCCTGTTGGCAACGCTATAATTTATCCCTAATGCCTTTACCAAAGTATTTACCGTTATAATAGGCTGGCTATATAAAAAATTAATTACTTCCTGTACTTTCTTCTGCCTGCTGCCAAACTGCGGCAATATCTCTTTATCCATTTTCTCTTTTAAAGTAAGTATGCTTTTAAAAGTTTGTATGCTGCTTTCCGCCGTTTCTATTACGCCTACCAAAAAAAACTTTAGCCATTGCGTCATGTCATTATGCGTACGTACCCGGTGCAGGTTGTCATAATAATGGCTACGGTTGTGTTCAAAAAAATCGCTTAGGTACAAAGCAGGTTTTATCATTAAACCCTTATCAACTAAATAAAGAGTTATTAATAAACGCCCCATGCGTCCGTTGCCATCCAAAAATGGGTGTATGGTTTCAAACTGGTAATGCAGCATGGCAATGCGTATCAAATGCGGCGTATGAATATCATCGGCATGCAAAAATTTTTCAAAGTCACTCATCAAATCAGCAATCTCATCATGATGCGGTGGTATAAATGTAGCATCACGTAAAGAAGCGCCTATCCAGTTTTGGCTTGTTCGGTACTCCCCCGGGTTTTTGTTTTCACCCCTTACACCTTGCATCAATACATTATGTGTTGCTTTGATTAGCCGGTTTACAATACCCCATTCATTTCTTTTATCAATAGAAAAGTTAATAGCCTTGATGTAATTGATCACTTCTTCCCTGTCATCTTTTTTTTCCGGATTAATATCTTCCTGGTTAATCAACACATCCTGCATATTGGTTTGTGTGCCCTCTATACGGCTGCTGGTAGTTGCCTCTTTGGTAATGTGCATTTTTATAAAAAAATCTACATTGGGTACTAATTGGGCAAAAGCATTCAACATGCCCAACGCTCTGTCTGCATCACTTAATAAGGACTGTAATTCGGGTACATCAATCACCCAATTATAATATATGGGCTCCGGCTTAAAGCTTTTATATTGATATTGAGGCACTTGTGTACCTGAAATAAAAGAAGATATGTTTTTTAATTCTGCCATAAAATGCAAATGAAAATAGTTTCATTTGCAAAAATATAGCTAAAATGCAAATAGAGCAAATTTCATTTGCAAAAATGATCTAAAAAAGGAAATAGGATGACTTTCATTTCCTAACTTACCCGGGAGCATGTGTAGTGGGCCGGCTGAGTTTTTTGATGAAACCAATAAGATTACCGGCGTGGCTACTATAATGACGATGGTGGGGAGAAAATAACAGGGCCTGTTTATTTTATAAAAAAACATACGTACAGTTACATTTTACCGGCGCTAACTGTTTTTATTAAGCAATAAAGAATCTAATCGCTTTACTTTTTCTTCTAAATGTTCTATCCGCTGCTTATCGGTTATCATTTTTTCTTTTTGATGCTCTTCATTCCATTTCCGCCGGGCTATATAAGTACCCGGTACCAACATGGCAATTATAAACAGAGTCCACAACCAATTAGACGTTTTTTTAAAATTTAAAACATGCCTGTTCTCATGATAGCCGGTAAATCTTGCTAATAAAAAAGTAGCTACTCCGATAAATAAACAGTTGATTAAATAAAAATAAAGACCGCCTGCGAATAAGGCATAATCAAGATGCGCCAAACCAAAACCGGCCGTGCATAATGGCGGCATACAGGCTGTGGCCACTGCTACACCGGCAATTACTTTAGTGCCTTCCTTTTTTATAATACCAATAAAGCCGGCCATGCCGCCGAAAAAAGCGAGCAAAATATCAAAAATACTTGCCTTTTTAAAAGAAGATAAGGCATTCGTATTATTATCAAAAGGAGAAATTAAAAAGAATAAAACGGAAGCCAATAAACTGATAACTGTCATCCAAAACCAGTTGCGAATACTCTTGCGTTTTAAAGCAGCATCGTTAATAGCCAGTGCAAATGCAAACCCGACTATCGGTCCCATCAACGGAGATATGAGCATGGCGCCGATTACAGCGGCAGTGCTGTCCGTATTCAGACCCACGCATGCAATAATCATTGCGAAAGCGAGTATCCATAGATTATGGCCGCTGAACTTGGTGCCTTCTTTTATTTCCGCAACGGTTTCACTTTGCTCTTCTTCTTTGCCCAAAGCAAATTGCTGCCTTAAATAACGCTTAAATACACCCAAATCTTTCATGGTGTAAATATAACAGAATTAAAAAAACACGGAACACGGGGCAACCGATTAACTACGGCCGCTTACATCATTTAACGCACTGTACAAATTGTCCGTTTCAATCGGTTTGCGCAAAAAGCCGGTAAAATAATCCGGGTATGCTTCGTCAATATTGGCGGTAATATCGGCTGTGAGTGCATAGATGGGTGTATTTTTATTAATGCCGCCGTTATTTTTTATTTGTTTACTTGCATCATAGCCGTTCATCTCGGGCATGTGTATATCCATTAAAATAATATCATATTTTTTTGCTTTCGCTTTTTGTACCGCTTCCATTCCGTTTTTAGCGCAATCGGCCGAAACACCCCATTTGGATAACAGCCTGGTAGCCACAAGTAAATTAATATTATTATCATCAGCCAGGAGTACACTCAAATTACCGGGCAGTTGATTTGCTTTGGAAGTTTGTACAACCGGCCTATCGGCCGGCTTCAATATCAAATCAAAATAAAAAACGGAGCCTTTACCTGCAGTAGTTTCTATTTTTACTTCACTTCCGTAAAGCCAGGCAAGTTTTTGTACAATGGCTAAACCCAGGCCCGAGCCTTTCTCTTTTTTTATGGTAATGGATTTAGATTGCGTAAACATATCAAAAATGCCTTCAAGAAAATCTTCCGGTATGCCGACGCCGGTATCTTTTACTTCGAACCGCAGTTGAGCGCCTTGTATCGTTGCCGCGGTTTTTTTGACAATTAAATCAACGGAACCCCGGTCGGTAAATTTAATGGAGTTACTCAGCAGGTTTCCCAGTATTTGGGTCAGTTTCATTTCGTCTGCTTCATATATTTCATCGGGGTCGCCCATAATGTGCAAATTCAATTGAAGACCCTTTTCTTTTGCCAGGCTATCATAAGTATTTTTAATATTATTCAGCAGGTGGCGGATGTAAACGGGCCTGTTCTCCAACTCTACTTTACCGGTTTCCAATTTAGTAAAGTCAAGAATATCATTTATCAACGACAATAAATTGGCCGAAGCAAATTTCAATGATTCCAATAACTGCTTTTCTTCATCTCCCCGGCGAGGTTTTAATAAATTAGCTATAGTAATAATGGCATTTAGGGGCGTTCTTATTTCATGACTCATATTGGATAAAAAATCCTGTCTTACTTTGGCTGCGTATTCCGCCCTGTCTTTTTTCTCCATCATTTCCACTCTTTCTATCTGCATTTTATCCTGCAAGGCCTGTGCTTCCATTTTATTAATCAGCGTATAGCTGTTTACAATTTGGCGGGTCTGGTTATTTACATTGGCTTCCTGTTCTGCATGATGCATCTCCAAATAATATAATGCCTTTTCAATATTAAGTTGTTCTTTAAAAACCTCGTACAGCATATAGCTGGTTTTGGTTTTGGTCATTCGCATTTTGTACTTATCGCTCAGTTCAAGCGATTGCAGTAAAAATTCCCCCGCTTTCGAAAAATCTTTCTTGCGCATGTACAACTCGCCCATCTTTTGGTACGCCATTGCAAGACCAAGTTTTTCACCCATTTCAATATGTATGGCGATGGACTTACTAAAATCTGCTTCAGCCAAATCAAATTGTACCTTTTTGGTATATATTTTACCGCGACCGTAGTATGCAAAAGCCAAACCTCTTGTGTCACCTGTTTGCTGTTTTAAAGCAATGCACTCTTCAATAATTTCCATTGCTTTATCAATATTGTTTTTATTAAGATAAAGCCCGGACAACGGGTTGCAGGCATTGGTCTTTATATTTATGTCGCCAATCTTTTCCGCGGCAGCTATGGCAGCTTCATTGGCTTCAATAGCATTGTCTATATCGCCAAAATATTCATATATGGTGCCAAGCACTTTATAGCACCGGGCTTCATTCGCGTAGTCATTAAATTTTCGGTAAATACCCAGGCATTCAGTAATGTATTGCAATCCCGCATGCAGGTTATCTCTTTTATAATAAACACTTGCGATGGTGTATTTCGTATCCGCTAATCCTCTCTCATCTTTCAACGATTCAAAAAGACGGCCGGCTTCGCCTGCCTCCTCCAGTGATTGGTCATACTCGCCGTTAATCATATAATAAAACGAAAGGCGTGAATGACTTTTTGCAAGGAGCGTATTATCTCCGCACTGTTTACTTAATGCAAGTGCTTCGCCGGCTAATGCAATACTTTGTTTAAGATTATTTACACGAATGGCATGGGCCTCTTCCAGTATACTGTCTATTCGTTGCTCAGTTAACAATGATGATTGAAGGTTTATCATTTTTATGGATAAAATAATGGTAACATAAAAGTAATATAATTGTTGACAGTTTAAAAGGGTTCTGCAAATAAATATTACCGCATATCATCCGTTCGCAGCCCGGTGCCGTTTAAATAAAAGCATTTGTGTAGCTTTACACAAAGATTATTTATGGCAGACGGATATGTAAAATCAGCATTTCACAAAGGCAAAACCGGATATCAAATCCTTGTCCGCAACAGTTAGTTCTTAATTGATACTTACTTTTTTCCCCCTTTCGTACTCAATCTAAAACTAAGGCCGATGCCTACATTAAAATCATTTTGATTAAGATAATAATTTGGTTGGAGATCAGTAGTAGTTAGCATTTGAAGATTAAGTCCCACCCGGGGTAGTTTTGCCGGGTAAAAATCAGCTTTCATAAAAAAATCAAATGTAGAAATATTTAGTTTATTGTCAGTAGTAATGGAACGGGCTTCTCTTTCCTGCGAAGTATAATTTGTTTTTATATTATTAAAATTAATAGAAGAAAATTTTCCCCCGACAGAAACAACTATATTGCTTGAAGCATAATATACTGAAGGTTGAAAATATAGTTTAAACACATTATGGTCATAAAACCGTCCGCCAGGTACTATTACAGAATTTGCTTCTGTAGCTTTATATGACCCGAAACCGGTGCCAACGGCCAGTTCAATAAAAAAACTCTTTTTTGCATTAAGATTTTTATAGTAAGCAAGGCCGCCTTCAGTTATATTTCTCTTATAATTATAATCGATTTTTTCCGGTCTACTTGTTAGCGAATTTCTTAGCGAAGCCCCTTTTTCAGATGAGTGCATAAAAGAAGATTGTAGTGCCAGCGAATTGCTAATAGAGTAAGATGCCTGGGCCTGCAAACCATGTATACTCTCATTGTTATCACCTAAACCGTTAATATCAGAAGAGTTAGCCGAACTTTTACCACTGCTGTATAAAAGCTTTCCGTGAAGCTGGTTCCGGGCTGTATGCTGCCCGGTATTTGCCAGGGTGGGTGTATGCTGAATAAATTTTACAGTGTTGCACGAAGCAAGAGAAAAAATACAAATTGCTGATAAAAGAGTTGATGATTGCATAAAAATTATTTAAATGAGTAATTAGAGTCTGCCCTTTTGTATTTATTTGTCATAACATTTTTTTAGACAAAAAATCTGCTTCTATCACAGCAGTTGGCAGAAAATTCTATTGTAAAGTACGGTTGAGATAAAGTTTTTTTTGTCAAATGCAGTTTAACAGGCCATATATGCAGTACCGGCTAATTGAATGAAAGCCCTGTAATCTGATAGTCAGATATTTATACAAAAATGTATTAGCTTAGATGAAGAAAGAATAATAGATAAAATCAGGATAAAAGTAAATCTGCAGGCTTTTTTCCTGCCTGTAAGAGTGTTTTGAGTTTAGCCGGTGTGCTTCCGGTAAGTTTTTTACAGTATTTGCTAAGAGTGCCGGTAGATGTAAGACCGGATTTATAGGCAAGAGATTGTATAGTATATGCCTCACTTTCTTTATCTGCCAGTAAATCAATAAAATATAAAATCCTGTAACGATTAATATATTCGTAAAAACTACCTTCCTTAGAAAATAGTTTTATAGCTTTTGAAATAGTGAAGGAACTGGTTCCTAATTTATTAGCAATATCTGTAAGTGTGATTTCGGGATTAGTAAATATTTTTTCCTTACTTATATACACCTCCAGCCGGTTAAACCATTTTTGAAAATGTTGTTTATCCGATTGTTGTGTTTGCAAATTTTTTTCCGGTTTACCCCCCTCAGTCATTTTTTCATGTGTATGTTTCGTTTCAACTATTGGCTGAGTGCCCGGTAATGGTAGTATTTCTGCTTCTACCGGTTCCGGCATTGGTTCTGAAACTGTGTGTTCTTCTTTATCAATAGAAGCAATTTCAGAGTTCACTTTTAAGTAGGGTTCGGGTACATAAGGACGAAGTACAGCGAAGTAGCCAAAAACTAACACCACTAAAGCAATGAGCAGGTACAATGAAAAATACATATCCTTAACAATCTCTACTCGACCCCAAAAAACTTCCAAGCCGAATGCAGTAAACCAGTATATCCATAATACTATGGCAATGCCCAAAATAACTTTCATCCAGTTAAACCGGAGTGTTTTGTAACTGGATAATACCCGGAATATGTTCCAGGTAAAAGATTTAATTTCCCGATAAGCAAGAATAATACAGGTAAGATTGAATACCAGCGATAAAGATGTACGTACATAATAATACAGCGATGTATTGGCAATTACCGGCCTTTCTGAAACTGTATGCGGATGTTTGTAATAGTGAACCGAAAGGGCAATAAAGCAAATTAATTCAATCAATGCCGGTAAAAACAACAGCATATTTGTTTTTACTGATGGCCGGTAATGCGGATTGGTGTAAGTACATACATACAAATAAGCAAACGGGGAAAGTAAGAACCGCACCGGAAAATCAGAATAACACCACCAGGAAAACCTTTCAAAAACGGGTATAATTGTTATAAACTCTGTTATCAGCAGCAGCAGTATGATGTATTGCAGAAAGAAATATTTGGTAGCCGGATTTTTCTTAATACGGAAAATACTAATGCAAAAAAGTACTACCCCGTTTAAAAGCAGATAATAGTAGAAAAGCATTAGCCATTTATTCATGCAAAAGTTGGTTTTGGCAGAGAGGTTTTATTTTTGGTAAGCTATTGCAAAATAGGGGTTTTCAGCCTAAAGTGTGAAACCTCTTTTTTATTACATTTGACTAACAAATTCTTTATATGACAGACTCATATGTAAAAAGTGAAATACACAACGGCGTTACCGGTATTGAATTCTTTCATCCGCAAAGTAATTCGCTGCCCTCAAAATTATTAGATCAATTATCGCAGGCTATACATGCAGCGGGTAATGATGAGGAAACAAAAGTGATTATACTGCGAAGTGCAGGCGAAAAAACATTTTGTGCCGGCGCCAGTTTTGACGAGCTGGCGGCGATAAAAAATAAAGAAGAGGGTCTTGCATTTTTCAGCGGGTTCGCTAAAGTCATTAATGCCATGCGCATTTGCCCCAAATTTATAATTGCCCGTATACAGGGTAAATGTGTGGGCGGCGGCGTTGGTATTGCCGCCGCGGCAGATTATGCCATTGCGTTAGATACCGCCGAAATAAAATTAAGCGAGTTGGCAGTTGGTATCGGTCCTTTTGTAGTAGGCCCGGCGGTAGAAAGAAAAATAGGGACTGCGGCCTTCAGCACATTGGCCATTGATGCAGCCATGTGGCGCAACAGTGACTGGGCTAAACGCAAAGGCCTGTTTGCCGAAGTACACTCTTCCGTAGAAAATATGGACGAATCCATCCTGCGATTGGCAACCGCCTTATCACACTCCTCACCTGAAGCAATGGCCGAAATGAAAAAAATATTTTGGAAGGGTACCGAACATTGGGATGAATTATTGATTGAAAGAGCAAAAATCAGCGGAAGATTAGTGTTGAGTGATTTTACAAAGAAAGCCATTGAAAAATTTAAAACCGCTGTCAAATCTTCAAAACGGAGCTGAAAAAAATGCATATAACATTTGACGCAACCAATTTTCATCTGCTTTGCGATAAGCTTGCACGAAAAGATAAAGAACTAAAAAGAATTATAAAGCAGCACGGGCATCCGCCCATGTGGACGAGGAAGCAGGGTTTTGAAACATTGATTCTTACTATACTCGAACAGCAGGTATCATTAGCTGCCGCATATGCAGCGTTTAAAAAACTCAAAACGAAGATCGGAACAGTAACCCCTGCAAAAATTTTGGCTATGAGTAATGAGGAATTAAGAGAGTGTTATTTTACCCGGCAGAAACAGGTATATGCTAAAGAACTGGCCACTGCTTTTGAAACCAGGCAACTTCAATGGAAAAAATTTCCGGGTATGAGCGATGAAGAAATTCGCAGCGAACTTACTTCCGTTAAAGGCATCGGTAACTGGACAGCGGATGTGTACCTTATGCACGCCCTGCACCGAACGGATTTATTTCCGATTGGCGATATTGCGCTCGTCAACAGTTTAAAAGAAACCAAGCAGCTCCATCCGCAAATCACCAAAGAAGAATTACCGGCGATTGCGGAACCCTGGCGGCCGTACCGTACCATCGCGGCCTTTATTTTATGGCATGCTTATATTAAAAAGAGAAATATAAAAATAGAAGCCTGATCCCGGACCGGGGAAGGGTGGTTTCTACAGTCACCGGCGCCCGGCTAAGCGCTCCGGGAAATATAACTCAACCCTGTATAGCCTGTTTATAATAAACGGCTTATAAAAATTACCGGCGGCGATATTTATAGTGGAAAAGCATTTTAGTTTACCGCTAATTAACTACATTTACGCTCCGTTTTACGGTATGTACAAAATTATAACCATATTATTCTTGCTCGGTTCCTTTTTTGTAGAGGATGTTGTCAGTGTTTTTGCATTTGACGATAGCTTAATTCATTGTATCGCAGATATGTCGGGCAATGATGTACCGGAGAGCAAAGAAAAAAGCGAAGACGGCAAGGATGAATACAAAATAAATTCAGCCCATCATTTTCGCTGTTTCGTGAACCCTGCCAAAAATCGATTTCATTATTATGATGAGAACGGTTATTTTGAACATTGCCCGGAAATAAACTCTCCCCCTCCCGATTTGATATAATCGCTTTTCTTGTTTAACTTATTACGCACGGTCAGTAATTCCTATCAGGCATTGCTTAATTTTTTGTAAGCGTCCGCGGCGCTGATAATCTTTTGAGTATTTACTAAAATCATATTCATTTTTTTAAAAAAGAACTATAAACTGATACCAAGATGAAATTGGATACAAAAAATTTTAAGACAGACTTGCTCTCAGGCATGGTGGTTTTTTTAGTAGCCCTGCCGCTTTGTTTAGGTATAGCGGTAGCCAGCGGCGCGCCGCCATTTGCCGGCATCATTACCGGTGTTTTAGGAGGTATACTGGTGGGCATATTGAGCAGTTCGCATGTAAGCGTATCCGGTCCGGCCGCAGGTCTTATTGCAATCGTTCTTGCCGCCATAACAAACCTCGGCTACGAAACCTTTTTATTAGCCGTAGTACTTGCGGGAGTTTTTCAGTTTTTATTGGGATTAGCAAAGGCGGGCAGTATATCAGGTTATTTCCCCTCGGGTGTTATTGAAGGTATGCTTACCGCCATTGGTATTATTATCATCAAAAAAGAATTACCGCATGCAATCGGTTATGATAAAGAACATGAAGGCGATTTTTATTCGTATGAATTGCTGGATGCTGATAAGGGGTTCTTTGGCGAAATTATTCAATCCTTCAATTATGCCCACAACGGGATAATCATAGTTACGATTATTTCGCTCGGCATTCTGATAGCTTTTAATAAAATTTCTTTTTTAAAAAAGATAAAAGCTGTACCCGGTGCATTGGTGGTGGTAATAGTTGGTATTATTATTAATGAAATATTTAAGACAGCAAGCCCCGCATTGGCAATTACCGACGAACATTTGGTTAAACTGCCTACTGCTTCATCTTTCAGCGAATTTTTCGGACAATTTCAATTTCCGAATTTTTCAGGGTTCGCTAATCCTGATGTATGGGTTGCTGCTGCCACCATTGCTACGGTAGCAAGTATTGAAACGCTGCTTTGCCTTGAAGCTGGCGATAAAATGGATCCACAGAAAAGATTTTCAAGCGCCAATACCGAATTAAAAGCACAGGGTATCGGTAATATGTTTGCCGGTTTTATTGGCGGTTTGCCTATGACATCAGTAATTGTAAGAACATCGGCCAATGTAAATGCCGGTGCAAAAACAAAGCTCTCTGCAATAATTCACGGTGTTTTATTGTTGCTGACTGTTATTCTTATTCCCGGCTTACTCAATAAAATTCCAATGGCCTGTCTCGCTGCTATTTTAATAATGATTGGTTTTAAATTGGCAAGCCCTAAAGTGTTCAAGCATATGTGGCAAGCCGGCAAGTTTCAATTTATCCCCTTTATTGTAACCGTAATAGCGGTAGTTTTTATTGATTTATTAAGAGGTGTCGGTATCGGTTTGGTGGTGAGCATTTTCTTTATCCTCAGAGGAAATATGAAACTGGCCTACTTCTTTAAAAAAGAAAAACACCATGAAGGAGAGACAGTGCATATTGATTTAGCGCAGGAAGTATCTTTTTTAAACAAAGCGGCTATTAAACAAACGCTGGCGCATTTACCTAAAAACACAAAACTGGTAATAGATGCCGCTAATACAGTTTATATAGACTATGATGTGCTGGAGCTGCTGAGAGACTTTGTAAACTTCGGATCAAAAGATAAAAATATTACTGTAATATTAAAAAACTTTAAACCTGCCTATAAAATGGAAGATGCTTTGCACGTACACTCCGAGCAGGATTAATGATTAACAAACCTATTTAAATAAAAAATTAAAATGGAACAATCATATCAAAAGTTAATAAAAGGAAATAAACTTTTTGCGGAAAGAAGAAAATTTCATGACCCCGATTATTTTAAAGAATTGGCCAAAGGCCAAAAACCTGAATACTTATGGATTGGCTGCAGCGACAGCCGTGTGCCCGCCAACGAAATTACCAGCACCAAGAGCGGCGAAATATTTGTACACCGCAATATCGCTAATATGGTAGTACATACCGATACCAACATGCTGAGTGTATTGGAATATGCCGTAAAGTATATAGGCGTAAAACATATTATTGTATGCGGGCATTATAGCTGCGGCGGCGTAAAAGCATCGATGACCGGCACCTTTCACGGATTTGTAGATAACTGGCTGCTGAATATTAAAGATGTGTATTTAAAGCACAGAAAAGTATTGGACGCTATAAAGGATGAAGAACAAAGAGCGAACAAGCTTACAGAATTTAATGTAATGGAGCAGGTGAGAAATTTGGCGAAGACTACCATTGTACAACAAGCCTGGGCGGAAAGGGAATTGCATTTGCATGGTTGGGTATACGGTTTAAACGATGGCATTGTAAAAGATTTAAGTGTAATTCATAACAGCAAAGAAGATATTGACGACATTTACAGGTTCAATATTAAACCGCTGAGCAATGTGCTGCCGGTTGCTGTTAAAAAAGCTTCGGGCAATACAAAAAAGCCGGTTTCAAAAAAGAAAAAATAGCCAATGCACTCAACCGCACATTTTGATGAAACGCATGTAATTCATGAGTTGAAACATTTTCTGCCATCGCAGCAGGCATTAAAAGATTTTATTCATCATAACTCACTGCATGCTTTTCAGCACATGAAATTTTATGATGCTATTTTTAAAGCGTCTGAAATTTTCGGTTTCCAGGTGCATTTGCAATTACCCGAGTACAGGGAAATGTATAAAACGGGCAGGATACGGGAAGATGTGCTGCAAATGGTAATTGAAAAGAAAAAACAAAACGCTGCTGCAGAGTGGAAAGAAAAACTCATCAGCAAAGAATACAATACCATCAATCATCCCCGCATCGGGCAATTACGCAAACAGTGGAAAGAAGTTTATCAGTTTGATTTAGACAATAAAGTTCATCCGCCGCTGTTTCGTATTCTCTGCGCTTTTTTAGACCAGGGTATTGCTATTGAAAGCTTTCCCCTTGTTAATAAATCTTTTATTATAAGTATAAAAGAGCTGGAGCAAAACAGCTTTGTCAGTTTCTTTAAAACAAAAGCGGTCAAACAAAAATTTTTATCGGGCAATTATTCTATTGCTGAATTGTTGAAAGTGATTGTCGGAAAAGAAGAATACTTTACACAGTATTTATTCGATCAGCAATTTGCACACCACGGATGGAGCGGTTTTGCAAGTGCGGTAGAAGATAATCCGCAAACACTGCTCGACAGGAAACTCATTACACTGAAAGAATTAATTGAGTTTGAATTATTGTTGGAGCTCGATACATTAAATCACACATTCAAAAATAATTGGCAACCGTTGGCCAATCATGTTACCGAATCTCCTGTTGATTTATTAGCTGATATTCCTAAAACAGAATTAGCCGAAGTAATAGAACTATGGCAAGATGCTTTTGAATGGAGTTATTATGATAGTGTGTTGAAGGGGATACTACTTGCAGCCCCCCCACCCCCCAAAGGGGGGATTTTGGAGCCCTCTGATAATAAAAAGTCTCTACTGTCATCAGAGGCTTCGCAAGTCTCCCCCTTGGGGGGAGATTTAGAGGGGGCTCTTTCTTCGGAGGGGTTTGGGGAGGCTTGGGCTGCTGTCTTCTGCATCGACGAACGTGAAGACTCTATCCGCCGACACATAGAAGCGGTTGATAAAAATGCTGAAACATTTGGTGCGCCCGGTTTTTTTGGTGTTGAATTTTATTTTCTGCAGGAAGGCAGCAAATTTTATGATAAGCTTTGCCCCGCACCTGTTACACCAAAATATTTGATTAAAGAATATGACGCAAAATCATCAAGAAAAGATGAACTGCTTTATACCAAACATACTCATGGTTTTTTTGGCGGATTTATTTTAAGCATCACATTCGGTTTTTGGGCATTGGCAAAAAAACTGCAGTTGATGTTTCGCCCCAAAATGAGCCCGGCTATCAGCAATGCTTACGGGCATATGAGCGGACAGTCTGCTTTAACAATAGAAAATAAAAATACAGCTGATATAGAGAACGGTTTACAGATTGGTTATACATTGGACGAAATGGTTACAAGAGCCGAAGGTTTTTTAAAAGGCATTGGGTTGGTAAAAAAATTCGGATCCATCATATACATTGTAGCACACGGCAGCAGCAGCGCCAACAATCCGCATCATGGCGCACATGATTGCGGTGCCTGCAGCGGCAGACCCGGCGCCACCAATGCAAGAGTGCAGGCATTTATTTTAAATCATAAAAAAGTAAGAGAAGTATTACTGGCAAAAGGAATTTTAATTCCCCATAGTACGCAGTTTATAGGTTGCATGCACGATACCGCTGCCGATGTAATTGGTTACTATGATGAACACATTTTGAATACGGCCAATGCGGCAAAGCATTTAGTAAACAAACAAAGTTTTGAAACAGCATTAAACTTAAATGCAAAAGAACGGAGCCGTAGATTTTCATCTATCAATACCAAACAGGAACTGGAGCAGGTGCGTAAAGCAATACATGATCGTTCGGTTTCTTTGTTTGAACCAAGACCCGAACTCGGGCACGGCACCAATACATTGGCCATCATCGGAAGAAGACAAACAACTAAAGGTTTGTTTCTCGACCGCCGTGCGTTTCTTAACAGTTATGATTATACAACCGATGCCGACGGAACAATTCTCTCTGCCGTAATGCGGCCCATCGGTTTGGTATGCGGTGGCATCAATTTGGAATATTATTTTTCTAGAGTAGATAATATAAAAATGGGTGCGGGTACCAAACTGCCGCATAATGTAATGGGTTTGTTTGGCGTAGCCAACAGCAGCGATGGTGATTTGCGCCCCGGGCTTCCGTGGCAAATGATTGAAGTGCATGATCCTGTTCGCTTGCTGGTAATTGTAGAACACAAACCCGAAATTGTATTGAAAGCCATTCAATCATCCGATGAAGTATTTGAATGGTATAAAAATGAGTGGGTGCATATTATAGCCCTGCATCCCGAAGAAAAACAATTTTATTATTTCAGGAATGGTGTGTTTGAAAAATATGAGCCCATTACTGCGGCAAATGAAATAAAAACCATCCGCAATATGGAAGAATTTATTGAAGGTGCAAGAGAAATGGAGACCAATCATATTGTGCATGCAACGGAAGAAAACTTACCTGTGTATTTGTTAAATTAAACCCCCCACTACCGCCCGAACGACGTCCGGTCGGGCAGGCCTAAAGGGGAGTAAGAAAATTTCTCTTTGGAGAGTTTAGAAATAAAAGGCAAAGCAAATGAAGATGACATTTCCCTTCCTTTGGAGGGGCGAATTTAGGAAACAACGTGCTTTAGGAAAACGGGGTGGGGTTATGGTGTCGGGGTTCGGTACTATGCACAGGATCCTGCGGACTATCATCGTTCCTTGCGTCGTCACAGACCCCGAGTAAGATTTTTGCGCTGCATCGGGCCACATTTTTACTGTGGTAATTCTATTCGGCAATAAACGAAGCGTCAAAACAAGTAAGACAATTAAATTAATTAAATGAATCAACTCGACAATATACTCAACCAAACGATCAGCTTATTCATCGCCATTCCGTTGGCGGCATTTCTTCTTACACTGTTTTGGCAAAACAAACAGGAAAAACCAATTGTACGCATTGTACAGTTTACAAAAGCATTTTATATTGTTGCCGCCATTGCTTATGCCGTATTGTGGTTTGTAAACGGCTATACTCCCGTTAATCAAAAATTAATTACACTGTACGAAACGGAGCATTTTGTTTTTGCAATTCAGTTTTATTACGATCATATAACTGCCGTGTACAGTATAGCAGGCGCCGTATTATTTTTCTTAGTGTCCACATTCAGCCGCTACTATATGCACCGTGATGAAGGGTTTAAACGCTTCTTCAATACTATTTTATTTTTTGCAGTGGGTTATAATTTGATTATTTTCTCAGGTAATTTTGAAACCCTGTTTATTGGTTGGGAATTAATTGGTTTATCATCCTTCCTCCTAATTGCTTTTTACCGCAACCGTTATTTACCGGTAAAGAATGCATTCAAGACGTTATCCTACTACCGCATCAGCGATGTGGCGTTAATACTCGCCATGTGGATGATGCACCATCTCACACATCAGAACATTAGTTTTTCGCAGTTAGCAGAAGCAAAAACAATTGCTGTGCAAGCGAATCATAATGATATGGCTGTATTTGTTACCATCATGATTGTGTTAGCGGCTGCTATCAAATCGGCACAGTTACCGTTCACCACCTGGTTGCCCAGGGCAATGGAAGGACCCACCTCTTCCTCAGCCATATTTTACGGATCATTAAGTGTACATATCGGTGTGTTTTTATTGTTACGTACTTATCCTTTTTGGCAGGATATGCTGTGGGCAAAAATTGCAATCATCGCCATCGGTGCATTAACAGGTATCATTGCGTCACTAATTGCAAGAGTGCAACCAACGGTAAAAACACAAATAGCTTATTCATCCGCAGCACAAATAGGAATTATTTTTATTGAAGTGGCGCTGGGCTTTCATGTTCTTGCTTTAATTCATTTTGCAGGTAATGCATTTTTAAGAACGTATCAATTATTGGTTTCACCATCCGTATTAAATTATTTGGTACATCATCAGTACTTCCATTATCATGCGCCCAAAGAAAAACCTGTATCAAAACTAAACGCCTCCCTGTATATGCTTGGCATTAAAGAATGGAACCTTGATGCTATGATGTTTACATACCTGTGGAGCCCGTTCAAATGGATCGGTAAGCAGTTGCAGTTTTTAAGTGCTGCGGCTGCAATGATAGTTGTTGCAGTTGCAGCACTCGTTTCTTTAGCGGTATCATTTTACAAGCCTGATTTTTCAATTACGGCAAGCCTCTCGGCAGCAGTCGGTCTGATTTTCATTGCATTGTTACTGATACTTTTTGCATTTGCACACAGGGGCTCCGCATTAACGGCGTGGATATACCTGTTGTTGTCACATATGTTTATTATCGCCGGGGTTATTATAAATACGGGGCATGTGAATATACTCGAAATAGTTTTTTATACAAGCGGTATCGCCGCTGCATTTTTACTTGGTTGGTACTGCTTACAAAAAATAAAATCAATTGATAATGATATGTCACTGAGTAATTACCACGGCTATGTGTATGAACAAAAAAAGACAGGACTTTTATTTTTAATCGCTGCCGTAGGTTTATTAGGCTTTCCCGTAACAGCCGCTTTCATCGGTATAGATGTTTTCTTTACTTATGTAGGCGCAGGGGAGTTTGTATCCATCAGCCTGTTGGCACTTTGTTTTATTTTTATCGAGCTGGCGGCTATCCGCATCTATCTTCGCATCTTCCTCGGGTTACATAAAAAATTAAACCATCCCGTTGCGTTCAGATCATCATAAATGAAAAAACTTTTTTTCATACCAATACTTGTTTTATCATTTGCAGCAGCGGCCCAAAACGACCGGGTAAATGATTACAATAATACCAATTGGGCGCAGCTATTTATTACCAAAGCCATTAATAAAAAAACAGATTGGCTGATAGAATACCAATGGCGACGGGCCGATGGTTTAAAAAATTGGCAGCAAGGTTTATTCAGAACCGCCATTCAGTATAAATTCAGCCCGGAGTTTAGTGCAGCAGCCGGCTATGCCGAAGCGGAAACATTTGTCTACGGCGATTATCCCATTGCATCTGCCGGCACTTTTCCCGAGCATCGCTTGTTCGAACAATTTATTTTCAAACAATCTGTCAATAAACTTACTATTACCAATCGTTTCAGAATAGAGCAACGGTGGTTGGGCAGAAGAAAAGCAGCAACAGCGGGAAGAGAAATTGAAGATTGGGTTTTCCTGCATCGCTTTCGTTACCAGTGCCGGGTACAATTACCGTTATGGAAAAGAAATGAACAACAACTTTATACCGCCGCCGCCGATGAAATATTTATAGGCGGCGGGAAAAACGTCGGTGTAAATATTTTTGATCAAAATCGTATTTTCCTTTTAACGGGTTTTAGAGTAAATAAATCTTTGTCATTGGAAGCGGGCTATTTTAACCAAACCCTGCAACAGGGACGAAGAGTTAACGGCAATACCATCATGCAAAGAAATAACGGATTCCTGATTTCCTCAAACATATCTTTTTAAAATATGAGCTACGAAATCATCATTTCATTACTTACACTAATAGCGCTTGAAGTAGTGCTTGGTATAGATAATATAATTTTTATTTCCATACTGGCAGGTAAATTGCCGCAAGAACAACAAAAAAAAGCGAGGACTTGGGGCATTGTATTGGCGATGGTGATGCGGCTCGGTCTGCTGGCCGCCATTTCCATAATACTGAGGTTAGACAAAGATTTATTTACCGTCTTTAATACAGGCATCAGCGGAAAAGATTTGATACTGATAACGGGCGGTCTCTTTCTTATTTATAAAAGCACAAAAGAAATTTATTATAAAATGGAAGGCGAAGATGGTGATTCGGAAGTCAAAGTAAAACAGGCTACTCTTGGCGCAGTAATTGGACAAATACTGCTGCTGGATTTAGTTTTCTCGGTTGACTCTATTATTACCGCCGTAGGATTAGTAAAAGAAGTATGGGTAATGTACGTAGCCGTAATTGTAACGGTAATTATTATGCTGGTAGCAGCGGCACCTATCAGTAATTTTGTAAATAAACACCCTGCATTTAAAGTTTTGGCATTAAGCTTTTTACTGCTTATCGGGTTTACCTTGCTGATAGAAGGTTTCGATATACACATACCTAAAGGCTATATTTATTTCGCTATGGCTTTTGCTTTTTTAGTGGATGTAATACAAATGAAAGTAGATAAAAAGAAAAGCAAGCCTGTAAAACTGCATGAACATTATACGTCAACAGGCAATGAGCAATAGACAATAAGCGGAAAAATGAAGCCTGCTCGCGGCAACTTATACTGAATCACTATGGTAAATAGTTTAATCAGGCTCACGGTATTATATCAATTATTTTGAACTACATAATAAATCAATTTGGGATAATTGCCTCGTCCTTTAAGGCGAGGATAAAATGTTGCTGCTGTTGCCGCGGCTTTACCCAAAAACAATTTGGCTAAAGCCGGCAAAATACAAATCATTGCTACCACCGCCCTGAAGGGCGGTGCAATTTATGAGTTGGTGCTTAATACCGAATCGCTATGGTAAATAGTTCAATCAGTAACCCACTCAGGCTCTCGGTATTATACCAATTATTTTGGACTACATAATAAGTCAATTTGGTATAATTGCCTCGCCCTTCAGGGCGAGGATAAAATGTTGCTGCTGTTGTCTTGGCTTTAGCCAAAACCAATTTGGCTAAAGCCGGCAAAATACAAATCATTGCTACCACCGCCCTGAAGGGCGGTGCAATTCATGAGTTGATGCTTAATGCCGAATCGCTATGGTAAATAGTCCAATCACTAATTCACCGGGGTTCTCAATATTATACCAAATATTTTGGACTATGTAATAATTGGTATTACTATTAATATTGCCATAATTGCCCTGCCGCCCACTGCAAACCTATAGAGGTCTTGTTATATTTTATTGTTATCTCCGTCAGTTTCAGCAGTGTTTCCAATGTTTTATTCTCGCGACTGTTTACAAGGAACAAAGAGCTCTCGCCGTTTAAAAATTTGGTTTCTTCGCCGCGTTGCAAGCGCAGGTAGTTTGTATAAGTTTGCTGCAAAAGATTAACCTGCGTTTTATAATTCGCCAATTGGTTATAATAGTTTTTTACTTTATTGATGATGTCTATTTCCTTCTGACTTAACTGAAGTTGTGTTTCCGTTATTTTCAGTTTAGCCATCCTATATTCACCGCGGCCCTGACTCAGGCGAAGCGGCACACTGAAATTGACGCCAAAGCGGTAATTATTATCAAACAAAGTTTTGGCGGCAGTAGATGCGATATCATACCCCTTGCCCAGCTGGTTATATTTTAAATCTATTTTCGGTAATAGCTCCTGGAATTTCAGTTTCTTTTCTACAGCAAGGGCATTTAATTTAAAAGAATAAACAGTCAATTCAGGGTGTGTCCCGGCAGCACTATTTATGATTTCTTCCCTGTTCGGAAAAATTACCGCATCGTACAACGCTTCTATTTCTTTATCGGGCAATACGCCCGACGGCAATTCATAGGTCGAATTGTTTTCCCTCCATAAAAAACCGCTTAGCGCCACGCCGGTATTTTGCATGGCAAGTAATGCTTCGTTTTGCATGTATTCAAAATTTTGCAGTTGCGCCACAGCTTCGGTGGTATCAATAGCGGGCCTGTCTCCATTTCTATAAGCGCCTTTTACAAAACCAACTCTTTTCTTATTCAGCTCAATTACGTCACTGTACGTTTTATAAATAAAATGCGCCTGCACCCATTGCCAATATGCTTCGGCGGCTTCCATTAATAAATCATTCAGCATTTTTCTTTTTTCCTGTTCCGATGCCTGCACTATTATTTTCGCTTGTTGCAGTGCGGCTCTTCTTTTATCCATCAATAAATTTTTTGCCAGCGGAATACTGATGCCTGCAAAACTTGTTTTGCCGCCGGTTTCTTGCGGGTCGGTTCTGTTGCCCGTCAAGTATTCAATTCCCGTACTCACTTCTATTCCGTACCATGCAGGTATGGTTAAATGTGTACCGTTGCGCTGATAATAATTAATACCGTCAAAGGTTTTATTATTGAGTCCGCTTCCAAGAACGGGATCAAAACCACTTCTTGCCGTTACCAATTCGGCATTGGCTTTATCTACCTGTATACCGGCCAGCTTGGCTGCCGGGTGATATTTTTTTACAATACTCAAAAAATTATTCAATGAAAGTATTTTGGTACTGTCGTTGGCTATCGTAGGTTGTAAAAAAAATAAACCGGTAAGTAGTAAAATTATTTTCTTCATTTTTTTTAATTTTTCAGCAATCAATATTTTTCAATATTACCGCTCAAACGGCATTGAGTCGGGCCGGATAGATCGCTCAGTTTTACTGTGTGCCTTTACTTTGCGGTTTAAATTTCTATCGCTTTTTATTATTTGAAATCATTTCAAATAATCTCACTCGCTAAAATTCCCCTTTGGGAGCGGAGGAGCCTTATAAAAATCCGGCGGAAATCCGTTTATATTTCGCCACAGCTCATACCATACCGGTACGTTTTTTAATAAAGCAATACCTTGTGTACCCGCACCGATTTTTAATTCCTTAGGCCATCTTTTTTTATCTTCAAAATCTTCTTTTATTAATACCCTGAATTTCCCGTTCGGGCTTACTGCATTTTCTACAGCTACTACCTCTCCGCTGAACGTGCCGTAAGATGCATTAGGCCATCCGCTGAAAACGATAGCCGGAAAACCGTCGAACAAAAACCGTACTTTTTGTTTTACAGATACCAACGGTAAATCCATCGGCGCTACAAAAAGTTCTACTGCATAATCAATTTTATCGGGTACAATCTCTACCAGTATTTCTCCTTCTTTAATTATTTCTCCGATGCCCGCTTTTTTTGCTTTTGTAATTTGCCCGGCTTGCGGCGCGGTAATAAAATACATACCGCTGCGTATATTATAATTACTGTATTGGTTTTGCAGTTTGGCTACGTCTCCCTGTCCTCCGGCTATTTGCGATAAAGATTGAAACTGATCACTCTGCGCTTTCGAAACTTTTTCTACATAATCCTGGTTAATGGCATCCATTTCTATTCTTGCAATAAGCAGGTCTTGCCGCGTACTGCCAATTTTATTTTCAGCGCTTATTCTTTTTGCCAATGCATTTTGAAAAACTTGATTACGCTGCTCCAATTGTGTAAGCGAAACTAACCCGCTGTCGTACATGGCTTGCTGTCGTTTGTATTGCTGCTCGGCAATTTTGTAATCGTTGTTGGCGGCAATCGTCTCTACACTATCGCTTTGCAGTTTCAAACGCAGTTGTTGAAGTTTATTTTGCAACTGCGTTTGTTTCAACAATCGATTATTACCCAGTGCGCCAATTTGTGTTTCCGTAGCGGTTACCTTGCTTTTATAATATTCAATACTCATTTGTTTGGCGCCCAATTGTTCATTGGTTCTGTTTACAAGATTCGGATCTAAGTAATCGTCTTTCACTTCGCTTATTTGTAAAATAGTGTCGCCGGTTTTTACTAAGTCGCCTTCTTTTACATACCATTTCATAATCTTTCCGGGAATGATGCTGTTCAGTTCCTGCGGTCGTTGCTCCTGCCTGAGTGTTGTTACACTTCCTCTTGCTCTTATGTTTTGTGTCCACGGCAAAAACATAATAATCAACAGGGCAATCAAAAAACCAAGGGCCCAATGTTTAATCCGGCTCGATTTATCGTGCCTGTAAATGGCTTTGTATGCATTTAATGTTTTCATTTTCTTATATTTTAAAAGCCCTTCCATCACCCAAAGAGAGATCAGGTAAGTTCATAATTCAAAATGGTTTTACTATTCTCATTTCTATATAATTTAGAATTATATATTTTCTCCGCCACCGGGCATTTGCGGATTACCGGAAATTATACTGCAACCGTCTTTTGTCAATACAATTGTTTTGTCACAAGCCTTTGCAAAATCTCCGTCATTGGTAATTACAAATACTGTCGTATTATTCATCTCAGTAAGCAATAATTGTTTTATTTGCTTTTGATACTGCATCTTCCAATCCGTTCCAAGGTTCTTCCAATAAAAGCAACTTGGGTTTATTCAACAATGCCCTTACCAATAATATTTTTTTAACGGCGTGGCCCGGTAATTTTCTTCCGGTAGCGGATAGCGGCGTATCAAAGCCTGTTTTAAGTGTACTGATATATTCTGTCAAGCCCGTTTTATTGCAAAGCGATTGTATCTCCTGCATGCTCGCATTCTCAAGTCCTACGGAAATATTTTCCATCAACGTGCCTTCAAAAATATCCTGCTGATTAAGCACCACACCGGTTCTCAATCGTAAGGATCCGAGATCATAGTTTTTTACCGGGATATCATTGATCAATATGGCGCCTTCAAAATGATCGTAACTGCCGGCAAGTAAACGCAACAGTGTAGATTTGCCGGCACCTTCATCGCCGTGTATACAAATTTTTTCATTGGCCGCTGCACCAAATGAAATATTACTGAAAACCGGCGTGTCTGCATTCGGATAAGTGAATGCCGTGTTTCGCAATGTTACACTTACACCCTCTACAATTGCCGGCAATATAATACTGCCGCCTGTCTCGGATTCTTTATCCGTTATCTGTTCTATCTTTTCCACTGCCGTCAATACATCATACACACTGTCCAAATTGCTGATTAATTTTTCTACCGAGTTAATAATAGTAAGTATTACAATTTCCGCGGCGATAAACTGGCCCACATTTAATTGTTGATTCAATAAAAGAAAAGTGCCCACAATCAGCATGGCAGTTGTAACCAATGTTTTAAATGCAACCAGTGTTTTAAATTGTAATAACAGTACTCTAAAATGACCCGTTCTTGCTTCTAAGTAACGGGTTACGTTTTCATCTGTTTTTTGCAATAAAAAATCCGGCGATTTGGAAAATTTAATTGAGCGGATAGTTCTCGCCATCTCTTCCAACCAAGCGGCTACCTTATATTTTTGTGTGCTCTCTTCAATACTTTTTTGTAATCCCTTAGTACCGGAAAAATAAAGAATGCCCCATATAACCATTATAAGCAATCCACCGAAAGCTATAAAAACAGGATGGTAAAATGCCAGTAATACCAGACCGAAAATGATTTGTATGATTGCCAAAGGAAAATCAAGCAACAGCTTTGAAAGACTCTTCTGTAAAATGGTAATATCAAAAAACCGGTTTACCAATTCGGGCAAATAATAATTATCGACAGCCGATAGTTTAAGTGCAGGTACTTTTTGTGCTATATCAAATGAATAACGTACAAAAATTTTCTGCTGTATTTTTTCTATCACCTGCATTTGTTTTACCTGTAATACGCCGGCTACAAACACACTTATTACAACCATTGCTATCAGCAATACGATAGAAGAGGAAGCAGTATTGGTTTGCGCAAAGCCAATCAGGGCCTGTATACCCACGGGTATGGCAAGCAATATCAAACCGTTAAGTATAGCATAAAAGTAAATGGCGGAAATTTCTTTCCCCTCCAATTTCAATAAATTAAATATCCTTGCTACGGGACTCAGGTTCTCGTTCATTATATTTTTTTTAGAGATGATTACTGTAAGCAGCAATTAACGCAGGCTGTAAAAGAAACAGGCCTGCCCCGCACAAAGTTTTCCGCGCAGGAAATTGTTTACGCGAAATCGGGAGGAGGAGTCTCTACTGTATGGAGCGGTACAGGAATACTGAAAGAAAGATGCCCGTAGATGTTGTGGCGAAAAGAATTTTTGAAATGATAAGAAGCGGTACCGGAGAATAATTCTTTCTCTTTCTCCTTCTTATTATTTTCTTCTTTTTCATTATCCATATCTGTTGTGCAAACAACAACTTCGCCGATGCAATATTGCCTCACCGGCAATATATAAACGGCTGTTATCAGTAACAATAATATGGATAAAACGATTTTCATTTCGTTGTGCAAAGAACGGACTCTTTGCCGGTATAAGCCAACGAAGATTGTAAAGAAATTGTAAAATGTATTAAATATTCAACCCGCCACAGGCACTGATGGTTTGCCCCGTTACATAGCTGCTTAAGTTACTTGCAAGGAATAAAGTTACATTGGCAATATCCTCGGCACTTGCAAACCTGCCCAGCGGAATACCCGCTTTATATTTATCAGCTGCTTCGCCTTCTTTTAAATAACCTGTCATATCCGTCTCTACAAAACCCGGCGCTATGGCATTGCACCGGATATTGCGGCTGCCTAATTCTTTGGCCACGCTTTTTGTAAATCCGATAATGCCTGCTTTGCTTGCGGCATAACTGCTTTGCCCGGCATTTCCTATTTCACCAATAATGGAGCTCATATTAATAATACTTCCGCTTTTGGCTTTCATCATGGGGCGTATTACCTGCTTGGTCATATAAAATACGCTATTTAAGATTTACCTGTATCACTTCATTCCATTGCTCCGGTGTCATACGCAGCAGTAAATTATCTTTTGATATACCGGCATTGTTTACACAAATATCTATTGTTCCAAATTCTTTCAACACATCATTTACAAAACTTTCGCAGGCGGCAAAATCACCCGCATTGCTTTGGTAAGCCTTGGCTTTTACACCAAGAGCAATTAATTTTTCTTCTAAAGCCTTTGCTTTTTCAGCGCTGCTGTCGCTTACATACGTAAATGCAACATGAGCTCCGTGTTCTGCAAATTTTAATGCAATGCCTTCACCAATTCCCCGTGCCGCGCCGGTTACGATGGCAATTTTTCCTTCGAGTAGTTTCATTTAATTATATTTTCAATTTGAGTTTTAAACCAATTGGTCTTAGCAAGGTTTGAAACTGAAAGATCAATTCTTTCAGGGACATCTCTACCATAATCTTTAGCCGGGAAGACTTTGTAGAAAGTTTCAAAATCATCACTCCTCAGTAAGTCTATTACTTCTTTATAATTTTCCTTAAATGCTTTAAGTTTTTTCGCATTCTCACTTTCTTTATAAAACGGATAGCCGCCTCTTGCCTGAATAATGCCTGCCGACAAATAATTTATCTCATCATTTTTTATACCAGTAATTTGTTTGATATAAGATTGCTTATTAAATGGCTTATTGAGAGCCTTATAATACTCTTCCAAATTGTCCGGATGATATAATAAATTTTCAAAAGAATAATAAGGCAATAAAAAAAGATTAGGATAGTCTTTTTTTATTTGCACTACCTCGTCATCGGATAAGTAATCTCTGTCAATAAGACCTGATTGTTTAAGGTTTTTTGACTTATGAAAAACATCTATTTTATCAATTGCAACAAAGAATAAAGTATTAGCTATATTCAAATCGTTATAAAAAGGTGTGTCGGTATTTTCTGAAAAAATGATTCTTCTTCCTTGTACAACCTGGTCTATAAAAGCCTTAGATACAGCTATTTCAAATATTTCCAGGCTATCTTTCGGCTGCGGGGATAGCGTTTGTTTTTTATCAAAATCAAGATCGTCAAAATCTATGATTACGCCGTTTTCATAATCTTTTGCATATTGAATAAAACCCAAAGAGTGTGATGCGGTCCAAAACTGACAATTATCGGGAATCCAGTTTTCAATCACTTCCTTTAAAAAATTGTATTGCAGTTTTGTGTTGAGGTGCAAATCTATTTCATCAAAGAAAAAAATGGTATCCTTATAATAGTCTCCTCTTGCAACAAGGTTTATTAAAATATTGAAAATTTCTTTTTCGCCGGCACTTAAAAGATTATAGTGGATTTCTGATTCGCCTTTTTTGAAAATAATATTTGCAATTTTCCCATCCAAGGGTGGTGAGACTTCAATTAACCTAAGTTGTGTTCCATTTTGCGTTCCAAAAATGTTTTCAAAAGCTTCATTAATGGGATTAATATACCTTTCCCTGATTTCCTCGGAAGATTTATTAGTTCGAAAAATTTCACCTAAAATATCACCGGCGATTTTTTCAATATCGTTTTCAAATCTGCTGTCTCTGTCAATAAAAGTTGAAGGGCGGTCGTTGTCTGCTTTAATATCAAACGAAGTTGTACCAAGAACCTTTCTTGTTAAAACCGGCACTTGTCTAAAACTGGTTCTGCCATAAAAATTATTTGGCATAAATGAAGGAATAGAAGTTTTCTGACTTATCAAGTGCGTATTATTATTTTGGTCAATAAGTTCTATATAAAAAGGTTTCTTATTTTTATCATAATAGTCAGAAAAATTCATAAAGCTAAACGCTCCTGAAGAAGTTACACCGGCCTTTACAACCCTTGCAGCACATCCAAAAGCGTCAAACACACTACTCTTGCCGCTTCCATTGCTTCCGATTAGTAAAACCAATTTCGCATTATCAGGAATGTCCTGTAATGTGAGATCAGTAAACCGTTTAAAGTTCTTTAGTTGAAGACTTTTAATTTTCATGCGTCAAATTTCGCTAATTGTTTCAGCTCTTCCAATAAAATTCTTTCATTACTCAGCCTCGGCACTTTATGTTGTCCGCCAAATTTACCTTTACTTTTCAGCCATGCATCAAAAATTCCTTTCTGCAATGAATGAATAATCGGTTTGCCCAATGCAATATCCTTATGCCGTTTGGCTTCATAATCACTGTTGGCATTTTTTAATGCCTTATCCAGTTCGTCAGTAAAGTTTTCTAAACTTGCCGGCTCCTTTTCAAATTCAATCAGCCATTCATGTGCTCCGTTGGCTGTATCAGAAAAATAAACGGGGGCGGCTGTATAATCATTTACAACCGCGTCGGTTTTTTCACAAGCTTCTGCAATGGCTTTATCCGTATTATCAACTATTATTTCTTCGCCAAATGCATTGATATAATGTTTCAGCCGGCCGCTTACTTTTATTCTGAACGGCGCCAGCGAAGTAAACTGTATTGTATCACCAACTAAATACCGCCATAAACCGCCGTTGGTACTGATGACCAATGCATAATTTTTTCCCAACTCCACATCGCCCAAACCAATGGTTTGCGGATTTTCTTTTCCGTATTCGCTCACGGGCATAAACTCCATAAATATTCCATGATCTACAAACAGTAACATACCTTCTTCGCCGGGGCTGCCCTGCGCAGCAAAAAAACCTTCGCTGGCATTGTACATTTCTAAGTAATTAATATCCTTGCCTATCAGTTTTTTAAATTGTTCTTTATACGGCACAAAGGAAACACCGCCGTGCATGTACAATTCTAAGTTGGGCCATACTTCGCTCATCTTTTTTTTACCTGTCAATTCCAATATGCGCTTAAACAAAACTATCGTCCAGGTGGGAACGCCGGAAATGGAAGTTACATTTTCATTGATCGTAGTCTCAGCTAATTTTTCAATTTTACTTTCCCATTCATCCATCAGGGCAATACTGATATCGGGTGTACGTAACCAATGACCCCAAAAAGGTGAGTTCTGTATCAATACGGCGCTTAAATCGCCATACTGTACTTCATCATTCATTTGAGAAATAGTATGACTGCCGCCAAGTACCAGTCCTTTACCGGTAAGCATGTCCGATTCGGGATTAAACAGGTAGTACATCGTCAACACATCTTTCGCTGCCTTGTAGTGCCCGTCCTCCAAACTTTCTTCACTGATGGGAATGAATTTACTTTTATCAGCAGTAGTGCCGCTGCTTTTGGCAAACCAATAAATCGGCGTATTCCATAGGATATTTTGCTCGCCGTCCATAATGCGTTGTATGTATGGTTTTAAATCATCATATTCATGTATAGGTACAGCCTGCTTAAATGATTTTATATTGAAAAGTTGAGAAAAACTATACTTGCGGCCAAACTCGGTATACTGTGCCGAGGTTACCAGATCCTGCAATACTTCACGTTGCGCATCTTCAGGATTGTTGCGCCACCCGTCTATCCGCCAAAGACGCATACGGGCCAAAGATGATATAGCAGGGCTTAATAGTTTCATTTAGTATAGCAGCAAAATAAAGAATTTGTATAAGAGAAAGAAAACTGATTGCGGGTTCTGTATACTTTCCAAAAATGTAAAAAGAATCCTCCTTTAAGATTCCGGAACAGAATCCTTGTCCTTAGCTTCCAGGTGAAGGTAATCCTTGCGTTTCAATTCAAAGTTTCTGCCCAAGTATAATCTCCGTACATGTTCATCATCGGCCAACTCTTCGGCGGTGCCGTGTTTAAATATTTTTCCTTCAATTAATAGATAAGCACGGTCGCAAATAGACAATGTTTCCGTTACATTATGGTCGGTAATTAAAATGCCGATATTTTTATATTTCAGTCTTGCTACGATAGCTTGTATATCTTCCACGGCAATGGGATCGATACCGGCAAAAGGTTCATCCAATAAAATAAATTTAGGATTAACTGCCAAAGCCCTTGCTATTTCAGTTCGTCTTCTTTCGCCACCGCTCAGTACATCGCCGTTGCTTTTGCGTACATGGTGCAGCCTGAATTCGGATAACAATGATTCCAACTTCTCTTTCTGCTCTTTTTTTGATTGCTTGGTCATTTCCAGTACGGCAGCAATATTATCTTCTACACTCAGTTTACGAAAAATAGATGCTTCTTGGGGTAAATAACCGATGCCCAGTTTCGCCCTTTTATACATCGGGTAGCTTGTAATGTCCAAATCGTTTAAAAAAACCTTCCCTTCATCGGGTTTTATAAGGCCGGTTACCTGGTAAAAGGTGGTGGTTTTGCCTGCCCCGTTGGGCCCCAGCAAGCCTACAATCTCCCCTTGGTTTACTTCAATGGAAACATGATTCACTACCGTTCGGTTACGATAGCGCTTCACGAGGTCCTTGGTATATATGGTAATGCTCAACGTGGTGTATTTCAACAAAAATAAGGCATGACAATAAATTAAACTCTTTTAATAATTAGTTTAACTTCTGTTTGTGTAATGGCCCCGCATCATTAGTTTTGCAGGCTACTAATAAAAGCAACCGAACCGATGCTTAAAATGATGCAGGTTTCATTTTGATATGACTACTTGTAATCATTGAAAATCGGGCCAAACAGTATATGAAAGTAATAGACCACATAAACAGTGCAAAAGGAACATTAATTTCTTTTGAGGTATTGCCGCCGCTTAAAGGCAAAGGTATCGGCGCATTGTATAAGCACCTGGATCCGTTGATGGAATTTAAGCCAAGCTTTGTAAATGTAACTTACCACCGCAGCGAGCATGTTTTTAAAAAACAAGCAGACGGCTCATTTGCAAAAGTGGTGGTGCGCAAAAGACCCGGCACCGAAAGTATTTGTGCCGCCATTTTAAACAAATACAATGTAGATACCGTACCGCACTTAATATGCGGGGGTTTTGGTATTAATGAAACGGAAGATGCTTTAATTAACCTGCACTACCTCGGTATCGACAATGTATTGGTGCTGCGCGGCGATGCTGCAAAAAATGAAACAAGTTTTGAACCCGAGCCGGGTGGACATAAATACGCCATCGATTTATTAAAGCAGGTGGCTAATCTTAACTCTGGCGTTTACTTAGAAGAAGATTTAAAAGATACATCCAAAACAAAATTCTGCATTGGCGTAGCCGGCTATCCTGAAAAACATTTTGAAGCGCCCAATATGGATACCGACATGAAATTTTTAAAAGATAAAATTGAAGCGGGAGCCGATTATATCATCACGCAAATGTTTTTTGACAATCAGAAATATTTTGCTTTTGTAGAAAACTGCCGTAAGGCCGGTATTACGGTTCCCATTATTCCGGGGCTGAAACCTATTACTACCAAAAAGCAAATGACCATTTTGCCCCGCACTTTTCATGTGGACTTACCTACCGATCTGTCTAATGAAATAACAAAAGCAAAGACAGATGAAGATGTAGAAAAAATAGGTCAAGCCTGGCTGTTGCAACAATCAAAAGAACTAAAAGCTTATGGCGTACCGGTATTGCATTACTATACATTGGGTAAGCCGCATGTAGTGGCCAATGTGGTAAGAGAGCTGTAATTTTACCTGGTAAAATAACTATAAAGAACCGTCTTCAAAAGAGGCGGTTTTCTTTTTTATGAGCTGATTTTCCAAAAAAGAGGCGAATATTACCGAATGTCGAAGCATAAAGTTTACTTGTCGAAAAAAATAAAATGCAGGCTAAATACTTTGCATCTTTACAGTGTTGATTCAATATCCAAAGAAGAAAAACCAAACGAATCCAACAAGTCCTAAAAACCAAATCGAAGTCCAAAGTCCAAGTCCAAAAAAAACCAAATCGTTCCGTCCTTCCAAAAGGAATTAATGAGGCTGATAATTCAGCCTCTTTTTTTGCTTATCCTTAAACAACAAATTCTACCATTTTTTTACCGACAACCCGGGTATTTCTTTGAAATGTCCATCAGTGGTAATTAACAGGAACCCATGTTGCAATGCGAGTGCTGCAATCCAAACATCGTTGGTGGGAATAGGTTTTCCTTTTTTATATAAACCGGCTATCGTTTCTCCATAATATTTTGCTGTAAGGCCGTCAATATTTACGACAGTGCATAATTTTAAAAAGTCGGTAAGCTTTTTCAGATGTTTGGCTTTATTTGAAACCCTGTTTACGCCGGTATATAATTCGCCTAAAACAATACTTGGCAAATAAAAATCGCCCTGCCTGTTGATTTTATCCGCAAACATTTTATTGCCATCAAAAATTTCAATAACAATGTTGGTATCTAATAAAAAATTACTTCCAGTCATCAGGGTTAATGATTTCTGCCGTTTCCTTAATCGCTTTGCGTATATCGTTGGATTCTTTTTTAGTCAGAATACCAACAAAATCGTAGATACTCAACTTTTTTTCTTTGGGCTTCTTCGATTTCATCAATACAGTTTCTAATGCCACTAAAGTACCCTCATTGTTTACTTTCAGCACTTCCTCTATCAAATGTATTTTCCTTGATTCACCGTACATAACATACCTCCTTATTTAATTTCTACAAATTTACTCTTAAAACTTTACTATCCAAACCGAATGCCCCGGCAGGGGACTACAGCTGCTTTGCTGCACAAATAGCTACGCTGAGAATTGGAAAAACCTTAACTCTTTGCCGGCAGTCGTCATTTACGAATTGACGTTGATTCACTCGTTTTTTCCTTACTTAAGAAAGGCACCCTTCGCTGACAATTGCAAATTACCGCACCGTTATCAATACCGAAAACCCGGAAGATTTAACCAACCGGCGAAGCTTGAAGTATATCAATCGAAAAAAATAAAATGCAGGCTAAATACTTTGCATCTTTACAGTGTTGATTCAATATCCAAAGAAGAAAAACCAAACGAATCCAACAAGTCCTAAAAACCAAATCGTTCCGTCCTTCCAAAAGGAATTAATGAGGCTGATAATTCAGCCTCTTTTTTTTGCGTCTTATTTTGTCGAAATATTTTTCAATACCTTATCATCAATTTTAACCGGGTATTTCTCTTTCAACTGCTTAAGAAAATTTTTCTCCAGCTCTTCCTGGTATTCGCTTATTACAATTCCTTTCGATTCGGCAAAACTGCGCTGTGTGGGTTGGTTGTAAACATTTATAATATAAGCAAAGGAAGTAGTGTTATCGTTTTTATTCACTGTTATGTTCGTGAGAGCTCCGGCTTTAGCATTGGCCGGCGTAAGCCCCGGTATTTGATCTGTTTCATAGCGGGTAGAATCCGCAATTATTTTTTCCGATAATGCATCCGATAAATTTTTCCACTCAGCAGGCTTTGTTTTTAGTTGGTTATATAAAATTTTAGCAGCCGGTTCGTCGCCGCTCATAAATACAACCGCATCAGCGCTTCTCTTCCACATATACTTCGCTTTATTTTTATCGTACCAGGCCTGTAAAGCCGCTGAATCCGTTTGCGCTTTGTTCCATATATCCTGCTGCATTATTTCAAAAATCAGATTGCCGTCTTTAAATTCATTCATATTATTGCGAAAATCTTCATTAAACTCTTCCAAATGATCTTTATAATAATCCAGCGCTTTGGCGCGAATAAATTCATTCATTACATCTTTGTATTGCTTCTTACCCGAACCGTCGGATTTAAAACGTGCAGTCTGTGCAAACTCCGTCCAGTTAGCAGCGGTGTAAATTTTATTCCCCAGTTTAAATAACGATGTGCCGCCGTTAATATTTACCAGCATACCCGTTGGTTTGTAATCCAAAATACTGTCGGTATACATCCAAAGCATTTCATCTTTGTACTCCTGCTTACTGAATCCCGCTTTTTTAATAACATTATTTGCCAATACATCTTTTGTACTTTCTATTCTCGGGTCTTGTTCCACTTTTATCCTCAGTTCCTCTCTGTATGCGGTATTTTTTTCGTCGGTCACCATTGGTTTTACAGCCAGCCGTTTTACAATATGTATTCCGTGGGCCGTTTCAAATGGCTTGCTTACCGCATTGTTTTTTGTAAGTCCGTAAACGGCATTTTCAAATGCGGCGTCATATTGACCTCTCGAAAAATCAGGAATTATACCATTGTTAGCCGCGCTTATATAGTCATTGCTTACAGCGGCAGCCAGTTTTCCAAAGTCTTGCCCTTTTAGTATTAATTTGTAAACCGAATCAGCTTTTTTTGCAATTGCTTTTTTTGCATTGTCATCGCTCTCCGGGGGAAATGCCAATAATATTTGCGCCGCCTGTATTTTACCGATCGCTTTTCTTTCGCCCAAGTTTTTAAAAATGATGTAGCCGTTTTTAGTTTTTACCGGTGCAGAAAATTTACCGACGGGTGTATTGTAAATTATATTTTCAAATTCGTAAGGCAACGAGAATACAGTAATAAAACCCATATCGCCTTTTGTAGTTTTTACCGATGGGTCTTCAGAAAAACGAATTGCCGCCGCTGAAAAATCGCCTCCTTTTACCAAGAAAGCATGAGCCTCTTCAATTTTATTTTTTGCTGAAACAGAATCAATCGCCTCCGAAACAATTTTATTGCCTGCATAAATAAAGGCAGTTCGAATTTCTTTTTGACTTCTTTTAAAAGCCTCCGCTACCAATTTGTTTTTACTTTCCGTATCGGCTAAATAATTATCTATAACCTGGCTGCGCAGGTTTTCTACTTCAGCTTTTACATTGGGCAGTGTATCATAACCCCTGCTTACAGCTTCCTGAATTTTGAGCTTTGAAGCGATATAGAGATCAAGATACTGTGCTGCGGTCAGTTTATTGCCGGCGTAAGGGTCGCCGTTGCTTTTTTCATAAGCACGGGTAAAATCTTTTACATCGGCGGTATGATTACCATAGGTAAACAACACTTGCGAGAAACCGATTTTTACAAAAGAAGCCAGGAGCAGCGCAGCTGTAAATTTTTTCATAGTATTAATTTTTGGTTGCCGGTTATTGCCCTTTCGTTCTGTAATTCATTATCTCTTCCATTTGCAGATAAGTAAGTTTTTTGGCAATAATCTTTTTGTCTTTATCCAGCAAATATAATGTAGGAAACGTCAATACATCAAACAGCTGCGAATAGCTTGGTATATTGCTTTTAATTCTTTCCTCCTCGGTTTTCTTGGCACAATACACATGGTGCCAGCCCTGCAGTTTATACTCGGCTATAAAATCGGTCCAGTTTTTTTTATTGCCGCTTGTTTCTTTGGCCATGGCAAATATTTTTACACCGGCCGCCTTCCATTTTTTTGTATAAATAGAATCGACCGAAGGTAAAGTTTCTTTACAGTGGCCGCAGGTAGGATCGTAAATAACTACCAATGTATACGGCGCCTGAACGGCATAGAGGGTCACATCTTTGCCCGAGGTATCCGGCAAATTAATTTCGGGCGACGGTGTACCCGTTATATTGCCCATCATACTGTAAGCTCTGTCGGTAATCGTCTTACTTCCCTTTTCGGTAAGCCAGGGATATGTTTTATTGGCAAAATATTTTTGGTATAAATGAACAAACACGGCGTCATCGCTCAGGTATTTCATTTGCATATACCGGTTGGCGAATTTTATCAATAAAAATTTTTGCAGATCAGGGCTTACCGAGGCGTAGGATAAAAAATAATCTACCTCCTTTATCACCGAATCGGCGTTGGGTATAACCAACTGTTCAAAGTAGCGATCGAGTTTTGTTTCAAAAAGATTGCCGGGTGTTCGGGCCAACCGTTCGTCAAATAAATAAATACCGTCCCAGTAATGGCTTTTAAAATATTGATACGCATACAAGCTGTCGTACTTACCGCCGGGGTGCATGGCGGCAGGCGGTACTATTGGTTCATTTGTCAATCTGAAAATAAGTGACAGGACAGCATCATTATTTTTCTTAAGGAAATCTTCCCGAAAAGTACGTACAGCTTTGCCCGCATTGGCTACAATATCATTGAGCTTGGCAGAATCTGCTTTGGTTTTTGCATTGGCCAATGCTTTTTTCGCACTGTCGGAACGCAAACCGTTTTCCTGGCTCAAAAGCTGGTAAGCATTAAAAGATTGATTTTCTTTTGAGTTTTGAAATTTTAATCCTTTGTACTTGGATACTGTATCGGCTTGTACGGCGAAACGTTGCTCTTTATCAATTATTAATTCAAAATAACCGGTCTTATCCGGGTAACCCAACAAGTAAATACCGCCCGGTAGTTTTTTTGTTCCCTTAAATACAGCAGTGCTTTTATCATCCAGTTTTACCGAGTCAATTACAGGCAATTGTTTACCATAGTAGTGACCCAAGTATACGTATTGATTTTTGAATGGCTTCAGGGTAACCTTCACTTCATAGCCATCCTGTGCTGCTGCGGAGCCGAATAAGAATACAAAAGGTAAAAATTTCAACATTTTCATTTGGTAAAAATAATTTTGTAAAGATATGAAAACCAAGTTCAAAAGCTACTATCCGGCAAGCTTTAAGGTTTCTTTAAAACTATCAGCTACTATACGGCAAAATACCGCCTGCCGGTACGGACGGGCACTCTTTTAAATAGCGATTCGGCATTAGCTTCTTAAACCATAGCTTTGCCGGGTGAAAAAAAAGAAAAACATTGTAGTAGAGGATATTTTGGTAGAAGATTATGCCGCCGAGGGTAAAAGCATTGCTCGTGTAAACGGAAAAGTAATTTTTATAGCCGGCGCCGTGCCCGGCGATCGTGTCAGCGTACGCTTATCAAAAAATAAAAAAGATTGGGCTGAAGGGCAAGCTATTCACTTTCATGAATTCTCAAAAGAAAGAACAACGCCTTTTTGCAGCCATTTTGGAATTTGCGGCGGATGTCAATGGCAAATGTTGCCGTACAAAAAACAATTGCAGTACAAACAACAGCAGGTGTATGATAACTTACAACGCATCGGCAAAGTCGAATTACCCGCTATACTGCCCATCATTGGTGCCGATGAAACAACACATTACCGCAATAAAATTGAATACACTTTCGGTAATAAAAAATATTTAACCAAAGAAGAAATAGCTGCCCTCCCGTTTGAAGAAGGGCAAAACAGAGCAGGCGCCTATGCCGGTTTTCATGCAAAGGGATTGTTTGATAAAGTAGTAGACATTGAAACCTGCCACCTGCAAGCCGAACCAACCAATGCATTGCGATTGGCAGTAAAAGAATTTGGCATCGCCAATGATTTTTCTTTTTATGATATACGAAACCATACAGGGTTTTTAAGAACTATGCAGGTGCGCATTTGCACCACGGGAGAAATAATGGCGAATATTGTAGTGGGAGAAAATGATGAAAAGAAAATTAAACAGCTTATGGAATTTGTGTCCGATAAGTTCCCGGCCATTACCGCATTACTTTACACCGTTAATACCAAATGGAATGACAGTCTCTATGATTTGGAGCCGGTTATTTATAAGGGAAAAGGTTTTGTTATTGAACAACTCTCTACAGGGCCGGGCGGGCGAGATTTTCTTTTTAAAATAGGGCCTGCTTCTTTTTTTCAAACCAATACTAAACAGGCCGAAAAATTATACCGTGCCGCGAAAGACTTTGCCGAACTTACGGGTAAAGAAACCGTGTACGATTTGTATTGCGGCACCGGCAGCATTGGTATTTTTGTAAGCGGCATGGCCAATAAAATAATTGGTGTAGAAATGGTGGAGGCCGCCATTAAAGATGCCAAAGAAAATGCGGTGTTAAATAATTTATCACATACTTCTTTTTTTGCAGGCGACGTGATTGCGATTTGTAATGACGATTTTTTTAAGCTGCATGGCAAACCTGATGTAATAATAACCGATCCGCCCCGCGCCGGCATGCACGAAAAATTAGTACGTAAAATTTTAGATATGGAAGCTCCGACAGTAGTGTATGTGAGCTGCAATCCCGCTACACAGGCACGGGACCTGTCTTTGCTTAGCGAGAAATATACGGTTACAAAAATTCAACCGGTAGATATGTTTCCGCATACGCACCATATAGAAAACGTAGTGCAGCTGAAATTGAAAAAATAAATCGAAGTTTTTCTTTCGATTTCGACAATAAAATATCAACTAATTTAGCAGCATGAGTAATTTCAAATTCACCCGTCCCGATAACTTTCCGCCGATTGTAAAAAACCTGATAATAATTAATGTAATTGTTTACATAGCACAGTTGACGCTGGAAAAGGATTTTCATCTTACTTCTAAAATCGGTTTATGGCCCGTTGAATCGCCGCATTTTCAGCCCTACCAGTTTTTTACACATATGTTTGCGCACAGCCCCGGAAGTATTTTTCATATTCTTTTCAATATGTTCAATCTCTGGATGTTTGGAAAAATTTTGGAAAACGTATGGGGCGCCAAACGATTTTTAATTTTTTATCTCGCTTGCGGTGTTGGCGCGGCCGTTTTACATTTAATAGTCGGTTATTTTGAGTTTCGCGAAATTGTAGATGCTGCCGCCCAATTAAAACAAGAGGGGCAAACTGAATTAGCTGAAAAATTATTGAATCTGCCTGTTTATGCCGTAGGCGCCTCCGGTGCGGTAATGGGAATTTTTGTTGCTTTTGGTTATTTATTCCCCAATACCGAACTGATGATAATGCCCATACCCATCCCCATAAAAGCAAAATGGCTGATGATTGGTTTGGTGGCTATAGACCTGTTTGGCGGTGTTTATAAAGTACAGGGCGATAATATTGCTCACTTTGCCCACTTGGGCGGGGCCATTACCGGCTTTATACTTGTATTCATTTGGAACAAAACAAACCGAAAGACGTTATATTAAAAGAAGTTAAAAATTTATTTTACCGTCTTCTTTTCAGATTAGATAATTCCTACTTATGAATTTGTAAGTTATTTTTGTACTACATGGCCTATTACGAACAACAAAATAAACGCCGTTTTTTACTCGGTCAACAAAACAATGCACTGGTATTGCTTATCAGCATCAACCTGATTATATTTTGCATACTCGCATTTGTTAAGCTTATGTATTTTGTAAATGAGGGAGATACCACTTCAGGCATTGTAAAATACAATACGAATTTTTTACAATGGGTTGGCATACCTGCCGATACGCATAAATTACTTGTACGACCCTGGACTGTCTTAACCCATATGTTTGTACACGACAGGGTATGGCATATCATCGGTAATATGATTTGGCTTTGGGTGTTTGGTTATATTTTCCAGGATTTTACCGGTAACAAAAAAATTATTCCCGTATACATTTACGGCGCACTGGCCGGCGCATTGGCATTCATTCTTGCTTATAATTTTTTGCCCGCATTAAAACCCGGTTTATCAGTTGCATCCGCCATCGGTGCATCGGCGGGTATTATGGCCATTGCCGTTGCCACTACTATGATAGCTCCCGATTTTCGTTTCTTTCCTTTTATTAACGGCGGTATTCCGCTGTGGGTTATCACCGTAATCTATGTTATAATTGATTTTGCATCGATACCTTACAGCAATCACGGCGGACATATTGCTCACCTGGCCGGTGCGGCCATGGGTTTTTTGTTTATTTATTTAATGCGTCGCGGCCACGACTGGAGTGAGTGGATGAACAATGCTTACGATTGGGTTAATAATTTATTTAATCCTGATAAACCCAAAAAAGGAAAAAGTATAAAAGAAGAATTGTTTTATAAATCCACTTCAAAACCTTTTACACGAACACCCAACCTTACACAAAAAAGAATTGATGATATTCTTGATAAGATAAATCAAAAGGGATTTGACAGCCTGACCCAGGAAGAAAAAGACTTATTGAAAAAAGCGGCTGAGGAAGATGTATAATTGCTGCCTGTACGGCGCTTAAAAAATATTTTATCATTCACTATTTATACTTCGTTTCTTTAGTTTACGTTTTATAGGTAAATTGCAATGTGCCAAGTAACATACGCCGTTTAAGCAAACGCTTTTTTATTATTCTCAATGTAATAACCGCCGTGGTTTTTTTATTATCGTGCCTGGTTCCTTATCTCAACCCGGCACAATGGTGGTTTATCGCATTCCTCGGGCTTGGCTTTCCCATTACACTTTTACTTGTTATCGCCTTCGCTCTATTCTGGCTTATACTTCACCCCAAATTAGCCCTTATTTCCGTTGTTGTTTTATTAATCGGTTATAAAAGCATCAGTGTATTTTTTGCTTTTCATACACAACCGCCCGCATTTATTACCGCCAAAGACAGCAATACGCTTCGTGTAGCTACCTGGAACGTGGCCCGGTTTATTGAATTGAAAAAGAATAAAAACAAAGGTAGTCAGACAAGATTGAAGATGATGGAACAGATTAAGGAACAAAACGCCGATGTGCTTTGCTTACAGGAATTCTTTCACTCGGATGATAATGCTTATTACCCCAATCTTTATTATATAAGAGATAAATTAAACTACCCGTATTACTATTATTCATTCGGCAATGACGGGTACAGGCATTATATCGGCACCGTTATTTTTTCCAGGTTCCCTATTATAGATTCCGGAATGGTTGAATTCCCTCCGCCCTCATTGCCCGAAGCGGTAATGCATACCGACATAAAATTTAATAATGATACCATAAGAATTTATTCTACCCACTTGCAATCGGTACAGTTCAGAAAAACAGATTATGAAAATATTGACGGCATAAAAAAAGCGGATGACAGCCTGCTCCGTCGGTCAAAAACAATACTGTCAAAATTAAAAAGAGGCTTTACCAACCGCGGCAGGCAGGCTCAAATAGTAAAAAAGGAATTGTATGAAAGCCCTTATCCCAAATTGATGTGCGGCGATTTTAATGATGTACCCAATTCCTATGCTTACTTTACCATTCGCGGCAATATGCAGGACGCTTTTTTAAAGAAAGGATATGGTATCGGCCGCACTTTTTCGTCCCTTTCACCTACGCTGCGTATTGATTATATCTTGGCGGATAATACTTTTAAAATTCTACAGTTTAACCGTATCAAGAATGACTATTCCGATCATTATATGCTGGTAACCGACATGCAACTGAAAAGTGCCAAGCACTGAAATAAGGCTAATTCTTTTGTTGAGGTGCTATTAGTATTTTTTCTTGAAAATAGAGGACTCTATCAGCGCCTTGTTCCCGGCCTGTTTGAATAATCTCCCTGCTTAGTTGAAGTTTGGCCGGGAACACAGCGCCTTCAGGGTCGTTCAATATCACGAAGCGGCTGCCTCCGGCTATTCTCTTCGGAAAGAAAAAACATCTGCGAAGTTTTTGAGTCTGCATGTGCGTTGGCCGTTCCGGCGGCGGGGCATTCGCCGGAACTTGAATTTTTGGTTCTTTTGGTTCAAGCCAAAAGAACAAAGGGAAAAATATACAACTACATTCAGCGTAGTAAGCAAAAAAAAGAGGGGCTTCAGGCTTCATTAAACAACGGTTTCATAAATGATTTAGCACCTCAACAAAAGAATTAACCTGAAATAAACATATTTCCTGCAAATAATTATATTTGCCCCATGTTACTCCGCTCACATATCTTTTGTTGTTGTTTCGCTTAAAAGAGGCGATAAACACTATTTTTGTCTCACTTTACCAAACATTTCAAATTTATTTTTTATATAAAAGCTAATAGCCGCAGCTATTGGCTAATAGCTAAATAATCATGAGCGAATTAAAAGTTTATAATTCACTATACAAGACAAAAAGAAGTTTTTACTCCTGTTACACCCGGTCATGCAGGTATGTATGTATGCGGACCAACCGTAAGCGGCGAAAGTCATTTGGGACATGCAAGACCCTATATAACTTTTGATGTAATTTTCAGATACCTGCAACACTTAGGTTATAAAGTAAGGTATGTGCGCAACATTACAGATGCCGGCCATTTTGAAGAAGAAGGCAGAGAAGCAGAAGATAAAATTTCGAAAAAAGCGGTGCTTGAAAAATTAGAACCGATGGAGCTGGTACAGAAATATACCAACCTCTATCATTGGGGAATGGCGCAGTTTAATTGCCTGCCGCCTACAATAGAACCAACCGCTACGGGACATATTGTAGAACAAATAGGCATGATTGAGCAAATTATTGAAGCAGGTTATGGTTATGTATCAAACGGCTCCGTTTATTTTAATGTAAAAAAATATGCGGCTAAATATGAATACGGAAAACTGAGCGGAAGAATTATTGAAGATCTTTTAGAAACCACAAGAGAACTGGAAGGACAGGAAGAAAAAAAGGACCGTGCCGATTTTGCTTTGTGGAAAGCCGCGGCACCGGAGCATATTATGCGCTGGAAAAGTCCCTGGGGCGTAGGTTTCCCCGGCTGGCATATTGAGTGTTCGGCTATGGCTACAAAATATTTAGGCGCCTCGTTCGATATTCACGGCGGTGGTATGGACCTGCAATTTCCGCACCACGAAAGTGAAATAGCACAGAGCACCATTTGCAATCATTTATCACCCGTTCGTTATTGGATTCATAATAACATGATTACCGTAGGCGGTAAAAAAATGGGTAAGAGTTACAACAATGTAATTAAACTTACGGAGCTGTTCAGCGGCAATCATCCTATTTTAGAAAAAGCTTATCACCCGATGGTAATTCGTTTTTCTATTTTGCAAACGCATTATCGCAGTACGTTGGACTTCAGCAATGAGGCATTGCAGGCGGCGGAAAAAGGCTTGAAACGCTTGTGGGAAGCACATGAAAAACTACAGGTTATGAGCTACGTGCAAAACAAAACTGCGGCAGATACAGAACTTGAAACAAAAGTGGCGCTGCTTATCGCGGAGTTTGATGAATTTATGAATGATGATTTCAGTACGGCAAAAGTATTGGCCAATATGTTTGAGTTGGTACCGGTTATCAATTCAATGAAAGATAAAACGATTACGGTATCAGCTTTAAGTGCGGAAACGTTTGCTTCGTTACAAAAACAATTTAAAATTTATATAGAAAATATATTTGGCTTACAAAGTATAGCAGGTGCTGATAATGAAAAGCTGAAAGGCGTTATGCAATTACTGATTGATATACGCAAAGAAGCAAAAAATAAAAAAGATTTTGCCACCGGCGATAAGATAAGAAATCAATTAGGCGAAGTCGGTATTTTATTAAAAGATGAAAAAGATGGAAGCATGAGTTGGGAAACAACTTAAACCTCTCATCTGTCATATTATTGTCTGTAATACCATTTATATTTCACAAATAATCCCCGTCCGTACCGGCACGGGCGGGCAACCAACTCAGGTATTATGCCGACATAACAGCAGTTTAGTCCAATTGCATTGGACTATTACGGATGTATAATCGGTATAATTTCCCGGCTTGCCGGGATTTTTTTACAACTCACTCCAAACATCCTTACGGTTCACTCCCCCGCACTCATCCGCGCAGGTTTTTTGTTGTTATAAAAGAAAAACATCTATTATGCAAATTAAAAATTATTTCAAGCGCATAGGCGCCATGACTTTAGCCACCGCTTTATTTATAAGTTTTACCGGGTGCGAAGACGATGATCCTGCTCCGTTGCAACAAGACGATATCGTTGCTATCGTGGTTAACAATCCCGATTTCTCTTATTTAGAAGCAGCGGTTTTAAGAGCCGGCTTGGCGGATACATTAAAAACACAAGGGCTCACTGTATTTGCACCAACCAACGCAGCATTTGTGGCCGCAGGTTTTCCTACCGAAGCAGCTATTACAGCGGCTGATGTTAATGTTTTAAAAGCGGTACTTCGTTACCATGTATTAACTTCTATTGTTAAGGCAGCTGATGTGCCGGCAGGCCCCAATGCAGAAGTAACAACTTACGGCGGCGGAAAAATTTTTGCTACAAGGAACGCCTCGGGTGTTTTCATCAACGGTATTAAAGTAGACCAAGCTGATTTATCTGCAAAGAATGGAGTGATACATGTAATAAACAAAGTGTTGCTTCCACCTGCGGCTAATATAGCCGGTGTTGCAATTGCCAATCCAAATTTTGCCCGTTTAGTACAGGCTTTGACTAAAACAGGTCTCGTGCCCGCAGTTAACGGCGCCGATGTAAGGACGGTATTTGCACCAACCAATGCAGCATTTGTAACAGCAGGCTTTGACAGTACGGCCATTGCAAATGCAGATGCTGCTACTGTTACCGCACTCAGCGATGTATTGAAGTTTCATGTGCTGAACGGCCGTGCATTCTCCAGCGATATAACCAACGGAGGTACAGCAGCTACCTTATTAACAGGTAAAAGCATAACATTCGCCATAAACGGAGCCAGTATTACCGCAAAGGGTGCGGGTAATGGTACAAATTCAGCCCTTATCAGCCCCGCTAATATAATGGCTACCAACGGTGTTATACATGTAATAGACCGTGTGCTGTTGCCTTAAAAAACACCAAAAAACTACCGGCCTGTATGAACTACCGGCCGGTTTTTTTGTTTAGAATTTTGATAAAATGCTTTTCCGCAACAAATATCGCTACTGGTTTATACTTGGTTTGTCACTGTATACTTATGCCAATACGGCTTTTTGCAATCTGTATACATATTTCAATCTCCCTGTTTCACCATATCACGCCATAGGTATTATTTTTTTAATAACGCTTGGCACTTGGGAAATCAGCAGGTTGCTGCATCCCTTGTTTAATAAATGGGTAGCCGGCGAAGAAAAAAGTTTGCAACGAAAAATAACGCTTTTCCTCAGCGCTACTTTTGTAAGTCTTCTCTTTACAACATTGGTTTGTTGGGTTTTCTCGCAATACATATTAGCGCAAATGGCGGGCTTGGGCATCGCACTGAAACTTACACTTACATATACCGTTCTTGTCTCTTTGCTCTTTCATTTATTAAACGCCGTTTTTTATTATTTAAATCAATACAGAATTAAACAAGTGGAAGCGGAAGAGTTGATGCGAATGAATGTACAGGTTCAATTGCAACGTATACAATCGCAGGTCAATCCCCATTTTCTTTTCAATAACCTGAATGTACTGGCAGGAATGGTAATGAAAGAAAATGATGAAGCCAATAAATTTATCGAATCCTTCTCCAAAGTATACCATTACATTTTGCACAACCAGGACAGGGAATTGATAGCTTTGGGTAAAGAGCTGGAGTTTTTACAACCGTATAATTTTTTATTGAAAAAAAGGTTCCCGCAGTCCTTACAGATAGTTATAGATATACCGCCGGCTTATCATGATCAATATATTGTGCCGGCCGCATTACAAATGTTGGTAGAAAATGCAATAAAGCACAATATCGCATCGCCGGGCAAGCCTCTCAAGATCAGCATAACCGTTACCAACGAAAATGAATTGTGCGTACGCAATACCCTGCAGCCCAAGATCAGTAATGAACCGTCATCTAAAATCGGTTTAAAAAATATTGATGACAGGTATTTTTTAACCACGGGCCAACATATAACTATAGAACAGGGCGAAAAAGAGTTTATTGTTTTACTACCCGTTGTAACCGTTGAAAATTATGCAAGCATTAATAATTGAAGATGAATTACCGGCAGCGGAACGTTTACGTTTTTTACTGAACAAGTATCGTACTGATGTGGATGTTATCGCACACATCTACAGCGTAGAAGATGCCGTGCAGTGGCTTTCTCAAAATAATCACCCCGATATTTTATTCCTGGATATACATCTTGCCGATGGTTTTTGTTTTGATATTTTCAAAAAAATTGAATATAAAAAGCCGGTGATATTTACAACGGCTTACGATCAGTACACATTAGATGCTTTTAAATTATTCAGTATAGATTATTTGTTGAAACCGATAACCGAAGAAGGCTTATTTGCCGCGTTGGATAAATTAGAAAGCATAACATCCTCAGGTAATGCCGCTAATGCGTATTCAGAAATTTCAAAAGTATTGCAGCAGTTGGAGCGACCGCAGCACAAGGACAGGTTTTTAGCCCGTGCGGGTCAAAAAATGTTTTTTGTAGCTACCGAAGAAATAGAATATTTCCAGGCGGATGACAAAGTAGTGTACCTGGTAGATAAGCAAGGGAATAAATTATTAGTAGATTATACGCTGGACAAATTAGAGTCGCTTTTATACCCCAAAGATTTTTTCCGGCTCAACAGGCGATACATTGTACGCTACTCAAGTATAGCGCAGGTAAGGCCTTATATAAACAGCCGCCTGAAACTGATTTTAAAAAACGGGCAAAAGCAGGAAGAAGTTATCATCAGCCGCGAAAGAGTACAATCTTTTCGGGAATGGGCCAACGGTTGACTTTTATAAACTCCCGGGTTCTTCTTATCTTGCTCAATGCAATATATTGAACATCTCTGCAAAGACAAAAAACTAAAAAAAGTAATTGACGGCAAAGAGCCGTTGAAAATAGCAAAGCGAAAAAAAGTTTACCTGCATTTATGTTACTCTATCATGAGCCAGCAGCTTTCCGTTAAAGTAGCCGCTGTTTTTCATAAGCGTTTCCTTGCCTTATACGGTACTAAAGAACCCGCTGCATTGCAAATTGCGGAAACACCGTTTGAAACCTTACGAAATATAGGCTTATCAAATGCCAAAGCCAATTATGTATTAAACGTGGCCCGGTTTGCCATAGACAGCGGAATGGAATATACACAGCTCAGTAAAATGAGTAATGAAGACGTGATTAAATATCTTACACAAATAAAAGGTGTGGGACAATGGACGGTAGAAATGCTGCTGATGTTTACCCTGGGTCGCGAGGATGTTTTTGCCGTTGATGATTTGGGTATTCAAAATGCCATGATAGAAATGTATAAGTTAAATACTGAGAATAAGAAACAATTAAAAGAAGAGATGCTGCGCATTTCAAAAAAATGGAGTCCTTACCGTACGTATGCGTGTATGCACTTGTGGAGGTGGAAGGATACGCCGTTACCCTGAAAGAAATGCAAGGGGAAAATTAATTTTTGCAAATTAAAAACTGAAAAGCTTTCAGCTCAGCGTATCTGGCGGCAGCCAGTATTTTTTTTGATTTTTGGGTAATCTTATTACGATTTACCAATTCATGCGCAATACAAAAATTTTCGCGGGTCTCGGTTTGTTGTAGAATGAAATGCAGGCATTCTACAGCCTGTTCAAGGGCCTGCTCATTCATATTCTCATGTCTGAGCAGTACAATAATATCTCTGTTAGGAGTCTTCATTTCATCATTATGCTTAATAGCCAACCATACCTTTTTTATTGGGGCATCCGCAATCGTTTCCCTTGGCCTTGGTTGTATACACATTACGACTGCAAGCAACAGCACACACAAAATATGCCGCAATTAATAACAACATATATATTTTATTTGTTCGCATCATCATTTGGATTTGTAAATTAAACTATTTTACAAACAATTTAGTATGCTATATTACAAATAAATTAAAATTTTCTATTGTCGGTAGAACAAATACACAGAAAACCCCGCATTTTGGTGGCTCCGCTCGACTGGGGCCTTGGCCATGCCACAAGGTGTATACCTGTTATTAAGCAGCTGATTGCCAATAATGCCGAGGTAATTATAGCAGCGGAAGGGCCTCATAAGTTGCTCCTAAGCGGCGAGTTTCCGGAAGCCTCTTTTATACAGTTAAACGGATACCGGGTAAATTATGCAAAAACAAGAGCGGGTTTATTACGAAAAATATTTTTTCAAATACCTAAGATACTTAAAGCCATACGTGCCGAAAATGTGTGGTTGCAAAAAGTAGTGCGGGATCAACGAATTGATGCGGTAATTTCCGATAACCGTTTCGGTCTTTATCATACAAAAATCCCCTGCATTTTTATAACACACCAGTTACTGATCAAAAGCCCGTTTGGAGCCGGAAGCGAAAAATTTTTGCAAAAATGGAATTATAAAAACATACACAGGTTTTCCGCTTGCTGGATACCGGATAATGAAGGAATTGAAAATTTAGCCGGCAATTTATCGCACCCGGATAAAAAACCGATCGTTCCCCTTCGCTATATCGGTGTATTATCAAGATTTGAGAAAAAAGATGTTAAAGAAAAAAAAGATCATTTACTATTTATACTGAGCGGGCCCGAGCCGCAGCGTACTATTTTTGAAAATAAAATAATTAATGAAATAAGTCAATACAACGGTACGGCCATTATTGTAAGAGGCTTGCCGGGCAATCCCACTGTTATACCATCTACCGGCATGATACAGTTTCATAATCATCTGCCGGCCGATGAGTTGAATAAAGAAATGGCAAAGGCCGAATATATCATCAGCCGCAGCGGATATACCACCGTAATGGATTTGGTAAAACTAAAAAAGAAATCAATTTTAGTACCCACGCCCGGCCAAACCGAACAGGAATACCTAGCAGGCTATTTAATGCAAAAGAAAATAGCGTTAGTCACCAATCAAAAGACCTTTTCATTGACTGCGGCCCTGCATCAGGCGGCAAATTTTAATTATTCATTTATTGAAACCGACGATGAAAAATTGAAGACAGCGATTAAAGAATTAGTTCAGGCCTTAGGATAATCAAAAAATAAAAACTCTTTTTTGCCCTCCCGTATGTCTTTCCAATTATCTGAATACAGCTTTACGGCAAAAATGCCGCAGGTAGGAATACCGACTATCGGAATACTGTTAGGAGTCAGCATGTATGCAAATTCAGTTATACCCGGGTTATGAGAAAAAAGAGCGATGGTATTGAATTTATCATTCATGTTTTCTGCAACAGTATAAAAAACTTCAAGGCCGGGCAGGTACAATTCGGGTTTATAAATAATTTCCTCTTCACTTATTTTAAATACTTCGGCAAAAAGACGGGCTGTTTTTTTTGCTCTCCTC
>CAVZXS010000035.1:0-16367 GCA_963779325.1 uncultured Bacteroidota bacterium
AATTGTTCCGGTAAGTATACCGGGTGGGAATAGGGCAGGAGAGGTATTTTTTTGCTCTTTCGACACAACATGATCGTTCTGGCTGAATAAATCATCATTGAATAGTAAAATCGTTGAAATGAAACATACTTACTCATATTCAATTAATTTTTGAAGTAAAACAATTTGGTTATTGGCTCTTACTAAATTGTGGCCCGGGTATTTGGAACCGTAATACACATCATTGTTTATATAGTCCGTTAAAAAACGCATGGCTTGCATGTAAATCATAAACTTGCCTGCATATATAAAATGTCTTTTTTCAGTCTCGGTCAGTTCATCCTGCATTTCACTCAGGTAACCTGCGGATATAGCTTTAAAATAGTCATCCCGTATTTCAATTTTACTGAAATCTTTTTCTTCTTCACTTACCGGCGAGAGGTAGGTACGCAGCATATCACCGACATCGCTGATAAAATAACCGGGCATCACCGTATCCAGATCGATAACGCATAGCCCTTTGTTATTATCATCAAACAATACATTGCTGATCTTGGTATCGTGATGCGTTACTCTTTTTTTAAATTCTTTATTATTGCAGATTTCCTGATAAGTATCTGAAATATTTTTATACTTTTTTAAAAAAATAACGGCTTCAGCAGATTCGGCGATGCGTTCTGTATTTCCGGTTTTCAATGCATTCTCAAATTGCAGGTAGCGCAAGCAGAGGTTATGAAAATCAGGCATTGTTATTTTTAACTTGCCGGCAGGAAAATCGGCAAGCAATTTGGTAAAACGTCCAAACTGCCGGGCTGCTTCATAGGCCTGGTCGGTTGTGTACACTACATCGATGGTATGAGATTTTTTTACAAAAGGGAACAGCCGAAAATATCCTTCGTCAGGCAGGTAAGCCATTTCGCCGTTCACTAAAGTTTTTTTGGGCACAACAAAAAAATATTCAGGATGCACTTTTGAAAAATAGTCTGCAATGCTTTTAATGTTAAACGCAATGTCATCGGGGTTTTTAAAAACCTGCTGATTTATTCTTTGTAAAATATAACTGCTGCCGTTACTTTTAATATGCCAGGTATTATTGATTAACCCGGAGCCGAAAGGTATTACTTCAGCATCTTCTTTATTAATTCCGTATGCAGTTAGAATGTTTTTTAACATGGAGATAATCTATGGTTATTAAAATTATTGAAAGGCGGGTGAGAAAAAATATGCAAACGCTTGCGTGAAAGGCACCAAGAGGATAAAACAGTGTTTATTGACCATGCGATTACAAATCAACAAAAAACAGATTAAAGCTGTTTTGCATCATGCACCATTAATTGGGACTCTAAAATTATTTTGTAATAAGCGGCAGCACCGTTTTCCGTATCACCCTTGGATTTCTGTTGCAAAAGATCAATTAACGTTTCGGTTGCTTTTTGTCCCTGTTGGTACGGGAACTGTTCTACGGAAGCCAACGGCGGAAAGGCCGTGTAATTGCTGATGGGTAAATTGGCATAACTCACAAAGCAAATGTCCTTATTGATTTTAAATTTCATTTTTCGTGCCTGCTGCACCGCATCCAGCGCTACATAATCATTAAAAGCCACGATAGCCGTGGGTCTTCGTTTGCCCGTTAATAATTTTTCGGTAGCGGCATATACACATTCTTTTGTCAGGTCGCAATTCATAATTAAAGCCGGGTCATATTTCAAACGGCTCTTGGTCATGGCCTGTATATAACCCTCCAGGCGTTCTTTGGTAGCCGGTAATTTTTCGGGGCCATTAATCATGCCGATGATACGGTGGCCTTTATCAAACAAAAAATTAATTGCCTGGATAGTGCCGTTCACCATATTGCAGGCTACATAGTGTATGTTGGGTATTTTAGGAATACGATCAAAGAATACGACGGGAATATTGTATCGCTGTAATGCTTCAAAATGTTCGTAGCTGTTGGTATTTTTTGAAATAGAGATGAGCAGCCCGTCCACCCGGTGTTTCTTCATAGTGTCAATCAGCAGCTTTTCTTTTTCCACGCTGTCATGGCTCTGGCCCATCAGTACAGTATAATTTGCTTTTTGTGCTGCATCTTCTATACCGCTGATAGCAGACGAAAAAAAAGCTTCACTCAGTTCGGGCAAAATAACCCCGATAGTAAATGTTTTTCCCTGCTGAAAAAAAATGGCTGTTTGATTGGGCTCGTAGTGTAATTGTTTGGCCAATTCCTGCACTCTTGCTTTGGTACGCAGCCCAATGCTGGGATGATCGTGCAATGCACGGGATACGGTAGAAACAGAAATATTTAACTGTTTCGCTATTTCTTTTATGGTAGGCAATCTGTTTTCCATGTAAATAAAGCTAAGCTAAATTAAAAAACTTATGCAAACGTTTGACTGAATATTTCAAGCGTTTGCACAAGATAAGTGATGTATATTGATATTGTCGATCGAATAACTATAACTAATTTAACAGTATATGGCTTTACAGGAAAAAACAATTGCCTCAAACAGGCTGCTCTCTATTGATGTAATGCGTGGGTTGATTATGATTTTATTGGCAGCCGAAAGTTGTTTGCTATACGAATCATTACATGAGCTAAAACTCCCGGGTGTTTTTGGGCGGATGGTAGATCAATTTTTTCATCATCCCTGGCACGGTTTGCGTTTTTGGGATTTGGTACAACCTTCCTTTATGACGATGGCGGGTTCCGCAATGTTTATTTCTTATTATTATAAAACCAAGAAGGGTGTTTCATGGGAACAAAATTTCAGGCATATAGCTATTCGCTGTTTCAAATTATTTATTTGCGGCACGGCTTTGCATTGTGTGTATGCGGGTAAATTGGTTTGGGAATTATGGAATGTACTTACACAATTATCCGTTACTACAATCATCGCCTATCTCATTATTCGTAAGTCGGCGGTATTTCAAATTATTTTTTCTATCGGGCTATTATTATTGACCGAAGTCCTGTACCGCTTTGTATTAATGCCCGGTTACGATCAACCCTTTACTGATCAGCACAACTTTGGTAATTATATGGATATGGTACTGATGGGAAAAATAAACAGCGACGGATGGGTAGCTATTAATATTATACCAACAGCCGTGCATACTATTGGCGGTGCGGTGGCAGGCAAATTATTAATCAGTGAAAAAACTGCTTCAGAGAAAATAAAAATATTATTAATAGCGGGTGCAGCCTGTTTGTTGTTGGGTTTCGGGTTAGATTGGCTGAATATTACACCCATTATAAAACGCATCAGCACATCTTCCTTTGTATTGTCATCAATCGGTTGGGTTTTATTGATGATGGCTTTTTTATATTGGCTGATTGACATAAAACATATCAATAAATATGCATGGGTCTTTGTGGTGGTGGGTATGAATTCCATTTTTATTTACCTGTTTTTTGAAACGGTGGGGCATCAATGGCTGAATGGAGCAGTGGGTGTTTTTGCAAAAGGCTTTTTAGGCTTTACCGGTCTTAATGATAAAATCTTAGCCGTATTATCTGCATTGACCACTTTATTCGTCGAGTGGTATTTATGTTATTGGTTATACAAGAGAAAGATATTTTTTAAACTGTAGGGTAAGAATGGAAAAAGACGATCGATCATATACAGAAGTTGCTGCCCGGAAAGGGGTACTCAAAAATATTGTAAAAGAAAAATGGGGCATTGCTGACGGGCTGGAAGTATTTCTTTATCACCTGACTGCTCCATCAGGTATGAAACTATCCATTTCCAATTACGGCGGTATTATACAATCGCTTTTTACTGCCGATAAAAACGGAGACTATCATGATATTGTTTTAGGTTATAATACATTACAAGAATACATAAATGACCCTTTTTATATCGGGTGCATTGTCGGCAGGTATGCAAATCGTATTGATGAAGGGAAAATTAGTATTGACGGAATCGATTATCAGTTATCAGTTTTACCCGGAGGATATCATTTGCACGGAGGCAATAAAGGATTTAATAAAGTAGTGTGGCAAGCCAAAGAGTTTGAAGAAAAAAAAAGCAGCGGAATAAAATTGTCTTACCTGAGCAGGCACCTCGAAGAAGGTTTTCCGGGAAACTTGCTTGTGAACGTAACATACAGTATTGATCAAGCTGATCGGTTGACGATTGAGTACACTGCTGAAACGGACCAAGCAACCTGCCTGAACCTGACACAGCACAGTTATTTTAATCTGTCGGGGAAGGCAGGCAGCTCTGTTGAAAATCATTTGTTGAAAATAAATGCAGATTATTTTTTACCTGTAAATGATAAAATTATTCCTGCGGGAGAATTCAAGTCTGTACAGAGTACACCTTTTGATTTTAGCACATTCAATACAATAGGAGAGAGAATAAATGATACCGATACGCAATTGGAATACGGAAAGGGTTACGATCACAGCTATGTATTGGAAAAAAATCATACGCCTGTTTTAAAAGAAGCTGCTACGATAACGGAGCCGGAAAGCCGAAGGTGCATTAAAGTGCAGACCACCGAGCCGGGTATTCATTTTTATTCAGGTAATTATTTAAGTAATGAATATGCAGGCAAGCAAAATATACCGTTTCAAAAAAGAAACGCTTTTTGTTTGGAGACGCAGCACTTTGGTGATTCGCCCAACAAGCCGCAGTTTCCGGCCACATGGTTACAGCCCGGAGAGAATTTTTATAGTAAAACGGTATTTGAGTTTTCTTTAATGTAAAAGTGATAACAAAAAAGATGATGTATAATTTCAACTCTTTCAAGGTCTTAAAAAGAGTCTTAAAAAAACGGCTTTGTAAGTGCGGAGTTGAAGCTAAACAATGGCGAAAGCCGGGCAAACCACTCGCTGAAGATGTATTTTTTTATATACAATAAGCCTTAGTAGCAAGTAATGGTATTTTGCTTTCAATTATTTACTACGGTCTGATTAATTACTTCTGTAATTTTATCTTCGCCATAAACTCCTTTACTTTTTCGGGATAGACAGCAATCTTATGCGTACGAACAAGATCAGGTATAGTTTTTTTTGCAGCGGATAAGGTTAATGTTATTTTTTCGGATGGCAGCATGGGCATATGACAATCTATACAGTTGTTATTTAGTTTTTCCTTTTTTTCTGCCGAAAGAGACAGGCTTGTATGTTTGGTATCCGTATGACAGGTAATACATCTTTGTGAGAATGTCTTTGAATCGTTCGCTTCATTTTTGTGTACGTTATGGCAGGATGAACAATCCAACTGAGTGTTTATTTGAAAACATTTACTCGCCATTAAAAGCCCGTATTGATTACCGTGAACATCGAGTGTAGAAACACTATCCGTATTATAGCCCGCCGATGAAAAGTGATCCAATTTATCTCCTGTGGAAAATGAGAAGGCAGGTTTCAATGCCTTTCTGAAACCCGAGTGACAAAGTGCGCATCCATCCAGTCTTTGTTGCCTGTCCAATTGTTTTGTACTAATAATATACTTCGCAGTTTTTTCTCCCGGGTTATTTTTTTGAAAGTTTACATGATCAGCCGCAGGGCCATGACATCTTTCGCAATCAATACCATATATAATTGAGTTTTTATTATAAATCGGAATACTGTCTTTGTCCTCACTCACTTCAGCGTAAGTTCCGTGACATTCCATGCATTGAGCGGGGATTATTCTGTCGAAGTTTATAAAATTTGTCGGAAAACCGGGGCTGTTGCACCAACTATCTAAAGGTGTGTAATATGAAACGGGGAGTTGGTATAATGTGTTATTCCTCCAATACAAATAACTTTGGCCCTTTCTGCCGGAACCTATCACGATGTCAAATTGTTCACGCTGAAATTCTATACCATTCATATACGAAGTCTGGAAATAAGTATCTTTCTTTTTTTCCAGCTGCACTTCCATCCATTTATTATAGACAAACCTGTTTTTACCGTCGGAAAAACTCCCTTTAATAAATTCTTTTGATGCCGGTCTTGAATCCAGGTAATGCGCCGTTTTAATATGACTTTCATAAATATTTTTATGACAACCGGCGCAAGATGCAGAACCTGCAAACTTTTTTTCGTTACCGGTTTCAAGTGTGGAGCTTTTTGCAGATTGATTGGATGTAGTAAACATTACATTGCCAAAATAGACCAATGCTAAAAGACCAAGAACAACATAACTGCTGCTTCCTATTTTTTTAAAATAACCGGGCATATCAAAAATTGTAAAACAACAAATAAAAATATAATTGCGTAAACAAGTTAAGTTAATTAAAATTATGAAAAAGATGAACTGAGATTGCAATTACACTCACTTTATGTAATACAATAATTAGTTAGAATTATTTTGTGAAGTGGAGGTGCTTTGCCGTGTCAACATTTATATAAACAGAGCAGCGATGTAATACTTCAATAGGTTTATAAGCCTTTATTTACGAAAATAATAAAATTAAAAGCACAGTTTATGCACAACAATCTACGCAAACGTTTGCCTAAAAACGTAGGGGGGTAAGGGTTTATGTCGTTCTTTAATATATATTTATAGTATAGATAATAATTTTTTTTAAAGACTGGTGAGTCTTTTTATTTTTTTTAACCAAAAACTGCTATACTATGTCACAATTAAAAAAGCTTCTATTTTTATTTTGTTTCAGTTTGTCGGTAATTGCTTTGCAAGCACAAACAAGGCAACTCAATGGCTCCGTTTTGGATGCGTCCAACAGTCAGGGTGTTATTTCAGCAACTGTAAAAGTTAAGGGTAGTGAAAATGTAACTACCACCAATGCTGATGGATTATTCAGTTTTACCGTACCGTCAGGGGATATCGTACTTGAGATATCCTCTGTGGGCTATGCACTCCGTGAGGTTTCAGTGTCCGCCGGTCAGGGAAATATAAGTATTTCTTTAACTCCTACCGACGGCAACCTTTCAGAAGTAGTGGTTACGGCTTTAGGCATTACAAAGCAAGCCAAAAAACTTGGCTACGCTGTTACTACAGTAGATGGCGATTTACTAAACCGGGCAAGAGAAACCAATATTGGTAATTCATTAAGCGGCCGGGTTGCCGGTTTAAAAGTTGGTGGTACAAGCAGCGGCCCTGCAGGATCTGTAAAATTACTTTTAAGGGGTAACCCTAGTATGAACTCCGATGGCAGGCCATTAATTGTAATCAATGGCATTCCAATGGATAATCAGCAATACGGAAGTGCCGGAGAATGGGGTGGTGGTGATAGCGGTGATGGTTTGGGTACCCTTAACCCGGATGATATAGAGACTATGACTGTACTAAAAGGACAGTCTGCCTCAGCTTTATATGGTTCAAGGGCTTCAAACGGTGTTATACTTATTACAACAAAAACCGGGAAAAAAGGTGATTTTTCCGTTGAGTATAACATGAACTATATAGTGGAAAAAGCTATTGATTTTACAGACTATCAATATATATACGGGCAGGGTACCGGCGGTGCGAAACCTAATAGTCTTGCAAATGCACAGCTAACTGCCAGACAAAGTTGGGGAGCAAAATTAGATGGCTCTTCCGTTATTCAATTTGACGGAAATTCCTATCCCTATTCTGCGGTAAAAAATAATATTAAAAATTTTTACAGGGCAGGACCATCTTTTACCAATACAGTGGCATTATCAAAAGGGGGAGCTGATGGCTCATTCAGGTTATCACTTTCCAATTTAGATAATAATTCTATTTTAAGAAACAGCGGCTTAAAGAGAAAAACTATTAACCTGAATATTCAGCAGAATATTACAGATAAATTATCTGCAGCTATTGTTATTGGCTATGTAGATCAATTGGCTAAGAATGTGCCCTATCTTAGTGATGGTCCGTTAAATGCCAATAATGGTTTGTTCCTGGCCAATAATATTGATCAAAAAATATTAGACCCGGGTTATGATCCGGCTACAGGTTTTGAAACACAATTTAGCGACGATGAATTTGTATCCAATCCTTACTTTGTGGTAAATCAATTAGTAAATGATATAGGTAGAAAACGCTTTACCACATCAACAACACTTAAATATAATTTTACTAAATGGCTTTATGCCTTGGGTCGGTTAGGATATGATGTCGACAATCAACGTTCATTATCCGTAACTCCTTGGGGTACGGCATATTCCCGGGACAGAAAAGGTGGTTTAAACAATTTAGGTAAGTCCGAAAGGTTTGAATTGAACGTAGATGGATTAATAGGCGCCACCCACAAGCTTACGGATGATATAAATTTAGATGCCGCTATAGGCGCTAATCTCAGAAAAAATCAGTTTGAAGCAGTCGGTGTATCGGGCGGACCATTTATTTTACCTTACCTGTACTCGCCAAGTAATGTGACTAATATTGGCAGAAACTACGGGTTTGCAAAATCAGAAGTACATTCGGCATACTATACGCTTGATTTTTCTTATAAAAATTTTCTTACTATCGGTACCACCGGTCGTTATGATGCATATTCTACTTTGCCAAAAGATAATAACACCATATTTGTACCATCTGTATCCGCAAGTTTTATTTTTTCCGAATTAACTAAGATTAATAAGCTCAATTTTGGAAAGATCAGGGCTTCTTATGCACAAACAAGTAATGAATTAAGAGACCCTTATCAAACTACCGTGTATTATTCATTGGGTAATACTTTTAACGGACTTCCGGTAGGTAGTTTCAGTACTTCATTACCAAGCGGTTTATTAAAACCCTTTACAACTACAGAGCTGGAATTTGGAACTGACCTTCGATTTTTTGGCAGCAGGCTGAATATTGATATAGCTTATTTTACTAAAAAAACTAAGAATGAAATAATGCCGGCTTCCTTTAGTATCGCTACAGGGTATACAAGCGGTTTCGTTCCTACCGGTTCTACACAAAACAAAGGAGTGGAAATTCAGTTGAGCGGCACCCCGATTAAGAGTAAGAATTTATCATGGATTTCTACACTGAACATTACGTCGGTTAAAAACAAAGTACTTGCCACAGGACCAACTGGTGCCAGGCTGGGTTTGGGTTCAAACAGAGCTACTTTGGGTAATGCAATCACCGCTTATGTAGTAGGTTTAGCCGGGCCGCAAATCATGGCTTATGATTACAAACGCAGCAGCAAAGGCGAAATTGTAGTAGATGCTTCAGGTTATCCGTTACGCGGCGAATTGATTCCTATGGGAAGTGTGTTACCTACAATGTTTGGCGGATGGAATAATGAATTAAATGTTAAGAATTTCAATTTCTCTTTCTTAATTGATTATAATTATGGAAATCAAATATTATCCGCCACAAGCTATTATTCTATTTTAAGAGGGTTGAATAAGTTGACATTAGAAGGCCGGGATGGTATAAAGATAGGCGTAGATGAAACCGGGGCTGCTAATACCGTAACAGCTGATGCACAGGGCTATTACCGCAGGCTGGCGCAAAACGTTACCAATACACATGTATTGGACGGGGATTTTATTAAACTAAGGCAAGTTACGTTGGGCTATAACTTTCCCAGAGAAATGATGCGGAAGGTTCCTTTATTTGAGTCTATACAGATTTCTTTTGTTTCAAGAAACCCGCTCATACTTATGAAGAAAAGTGATAATATAGACCCGGAGGCAACTTTTGGCTCAAATATCAGGTATCATGGAATAGAAGGTACAAGTCTTCCTTCTACCAGGTCTTTTGGAATAAACCTGAACGCTAAGTTTAAAAAATAATTTATTCAACATGAAATTATTCAACCCCAAACTAATTAATATGAAAAGAATATTATATACCGGAATTGCAGCCACTTTCCTGTTTATGGTTGGCTGCACAAAGAATTTCGAGAAAATAAATACAGACCCGAATCAGTCGACTCCTGCAAATTTTGATGCTAATTTTTTCCTCGCCAGTAGTCAGAATACGTATAAAGAATCCATTGCCGGTTATGCCGGCCCTATCTTGTTTCAAAGCGGTTGGGTTCAGATATTGGCCTCTACTTCATCAGGCGGCGCCAACTATTACAGCAATATGGACAAATATGTTCCTTCCTCAAACACAAACAACTATACACAAAACAGTTGGAATGATGGTTTTAGGGCGGCAGGATTAGCAAATGAAATTATTAAAAATTTTAAAGATAATCCTGATAGGGTAAATGTTGCAGCAGCTGCAGTAGTAATGAAAGTAATGAGCCTTCATTATGTAACTGATGTATATGGTGATTTGCCTTATTCTGAAGCGTTAAAGGGTTCAGAAGGTGTATCATTGCCGGCGTATGACAAACAGGAAGCTGCGTACAAAGCCATGCTCGCAGAATTAGATGCGGCGCTTACAAGCATGAATCCGGCCAAACCGGGACCAACCTCTGATGTATTTACTACAGCAGGGAATGTAGCTAAATGGAAAAAAATGGGTTATTCCTTAATGCTCCGTATGGCAATGCGCCTAACTAAAAAAGATGCAGCCACAGCAAAAACCTGGGCGGAGAAAGCATTTGCAGGCGGTACACTTTCCGGTGTAGCCGATGATGTATTCATTAGGAGTGATGATGCTAACGGGTATTCCAACCCGAATGCAAGGGCATTGATAACACCGGCTGATTATTATGAAGTAAGATGGAGCAAGACCTTAATAGACTATTTAAAAGCAACTTCTGACCCGCGGGTAAGCGCAATTGCAGAAGTACCCCAGGCCGGGTTAACTGCCAATAATAACAACGCCCTTCCGGGCGATAATACTTTCGCAAACCAACTGGGAATGCCAAACGGGTGGGATCTTAATACAGGTGCAACGAATATTTCAAATTCACCCGGTTATCCCGGTGGTACTACCGGTGCCGGCGGCGATGCACCGATTGGTAGATATTCAAGACCAAGAACATCTGTTTATACAAATAGAAACGGTTCTGTATCAATTATAACATATGCAGAATCTGAGTTGCTCCTGGCGGAAGCTGCTGCAAGGGGTTGGAGCGTTGGTCCATCTGCATCTGTACATTATGCTAATGGTGTATCTGCTGCTCTTCAGTCTTTAGCCGGCCTTAGCCCGAATGCTGCAATAAGTGCTGCTACTGCTACTGCTTATGCAGCAGCCAATCCATTGAATACATCTTCACTGAATGCATCATTAAAAATGATTAATGAGCAATACTGGGCAACAACAGGCACGCTGATGAATTTTAGCGAAGCATGGTGTAATTGGAGAAGATCAGGGTTCCCTGTACTTACGTCTGTAAATTATACCGGCAATTTTTCGGGAGGACAAATACCAAGAAGGCAACTATACCCGACCAATGAAGCTTCTGTAAATTCAGCCAATTACCAGGCGGGAGTAGGAGGCTTAACCGGGGGCGATACATGGTCTGCAAGAGTTTGGTGGGATAATTAATTAAGATAGAGTTTTTTCATAAGCATAAGCATTCAGTTTTGATTTAAATGTCAGGTAGTTCTCTACCTGACATATTTTTTCAGACTAAAGATTATCTTAGTAAGATGAATAAGTACTGTTTTCTTTGATTAGATTACTCTTTTATTTTAATTACTATTTGAAATGTCAGTACAATTAAAACGATTATTTTTTTTAACCGGCTTTTTGTGTTTGGTCTGCTATTCTTTTACACAACCGGTAAAGCAATTTACAAGTCTTTTTGCTGCTCAAACCGGAATCAGTTTTCGAAATACACTTACGGAAACCGCTGAAACAAATATTATAACCTACGAATATTTTTACAACGGCGGTGGTGCAGCTGCCGGCGATTTTAATAATGACGGGTTGATTGATTTGTATTTCACCGCCAACCTGGCACCTAACCGGCTTTACCTGAATAAAGGGAGCATGTTGTTTGAAGATATTACCAAGCCGGCGGGGGTGGCCGGAAGACCGGGATGGAAAACCGGCGTTTCAGTGGCGGATGTAAATGGTGATGGATACTTAGATATCTATGTTTGTTATTCAGGTAATGTGAAAGAGGAGTACAGAGCCAACCAGTTATTCATTAATAACGGTAACCTTACTTTTACAGACAGAGCAAAAGAAATGGGAGTGGCCGATAAAGGATACACTACCCATGCCGCTTTTATTGATTACGACCGTGACGGTGACTTAGATTTATACATCCTGAATCATAACATAAAAAATTTAAGAAATTTTGATGCGGCATTTGTGAAAAAAATGGTAGACCCTGATGCCGGTGACAGGTTGTATGAAAACCTGAACGGAAAATTTATTGATGTTTCCCGTAAAGCGGGAATCATCTCTAACCCTTTGGGTTATGGTCTTGGAATAAATATTGCCGATATTAATAACGATGGCTGGCCCGACATCTATGTGAGCAACGATTATGTAGAAGAAGATTATTTATACATCAACAATAAAAACGGAAGTTTCAGTGAGTCACTCAAATCTTCCTTCGGCCATCTTTCCAACTTTTCGATGGGTGTTGATATTGCTGATATTAATAATGATGGATTGGCAGATGTTTTTACATTGGATATGTTGCCCGAAGACAACCGGAGACAAAAATTATTGTATGCTCCCGATAATTATGAATTGTATAATAATACGTTAAAGAACGGCTTTTATCACCAACTGATGCGGAATATGCTGCAGCTTAATAATGGCGATGGCACTTTTAGTGAAGTAGGGCAGATGGCAGGCGTTTCTAATACAGATTGGAGCTGGGCTGCTTTATTAGCAGATTTTAATAATGATGGTAAAAAAGATTTATTTGTTACAAACGGTTACGGCAGGGATATGACAAACCGCGACTTTGTAAAATTTTATGCCAACGAAAGGCTAAAACATTTGCAGGGAAAGACAGACGCCAGGATGTTTAAGATGTTACAGGGTATTAAATCCACTCCGCTGCATAACTATATGTATGAAAATACGGGCAACTTAAATTTCAAAGATCAAGCAACCGATTGGGGGTTTGATGAATTGAATTTTTCGCATGGCGCCGCATACGCCGATTTGGATAATGACGGCGATCTTGACCTTGTTGTAAACAAAATGAACATGGAGGCAGGTATTTACAGAAACAATACCATTGAAAACAAAACCGGCGGCAGTTTTTTAAAATTGCAATTAAAAACAGTTTCGCAAAATAAATTTGCCGTTGGGGCAAAAGTGTCTTTGTTTACCGCATCGGGTGCATACACCATTGAAAATTATCCTGTACACGGGTTTCAATCTTCCATGCAAATACCACTGCATTTTACTTTCCCCGATAAAAAAATTGATTCAGTACAGGTACGTTGGCCCGACGGAAGTTTTCAAACAATCCAAAAAGAGTTAACTATAAACAGCCTGCTTACTATCACACAGGAAAAAGTTAATACATATACCAAGCCGGCGGCCACCTTAAAGATTAATACTGTTTTTAAAACTATCGACGGAAGAATGAACTATTTACATAAAGAAGATGCGATAAATGATTTTAAAATTCAGCCGTTGATGCCGAATATGCTTTCTTATTCGGGTCCGAAAATTGTGCAAGCTGATATAAATAATGATAAATTAGATGATATTTATATATGCGGGCCTAAGCAACAGCCGGGTGCAATATTTCTTCAGCAAAGTGACGGAAGTTTTAAACCATCCATACAGCCGGCTTTTGATGATGATGCAGATGCTGAAGACTGTGCTGCAGTCTTTTTTGATGCAGACAAAGATGGAGATATGGATTTGTATGTGGTAAGCGGCGGGTATGCTGTACAAGAAAACGATTCTTCATTGCAGGACAGGTTATATATAAATGAAAATGGAAAATTTATAAGAAAAGATGATTGGCTACCTGCAGAAACCATATCCGGCAGCTGTGTGGTGCCTGTGGATTTTGATAATGACGGCGATTGGGATTTATTTACAGGCAGCCGGTGCATCCCGGGTCGTTATCCTGAAACGCCAAAAAGCTTTTTACTGGTTAATGACGGCAAAGGAAAATTCACCAATCAAACTTCCGTAATTGCACCCTTGTTTTCATCTTTAGGTATGGTAACAGATGCTGCTTGGGCAGATATAAACAATGATAATAAAAACGAACTGATTGTTTGCGGTGAATGGATGCCCGTAACATGTTTTTCATTTACAAACGGCAAATTTACTGATGTCACTACTACGATTTTTGATAAAAAATTAAGCGGTTGGTGGAACCGTTTATCATTGGTTGATTTGGATAAAGATGGCGACCTTGATTTAATTGCAGGGAATTGGGGAACCAACAGCCAAATACATGCAACGGAAAAAGAACCCGTAACAATGTATTATGATGATTTTGATAATAATGGGTCTATTGATCCTTTGTTGTGTTACTATACCCTCGGCAAATCGTACCCGATGGCATCAAGAGATGAGCTAACAGATCAACTGGTAAATTTACGGCAACGGTTTCCCACTTATGATTCATACGCCGATGCTGCTATTAATGATATACTTACCGGCGAGCAATTGAAAACAACTAAACGGCTTTCTGCAAATTATTTGCATACAATATGGTTTGAAAACCGAGCCGGGAAGTTTTTTGAAAAATCATTACCTGTGCAGGCTGATTTTTCACCCGTATATGCTATCTATGCTGATGACTTTAATCATGATGGTAATATAGATATACTGTTGGCCGGTAACGTAGAACAGGTAAGAATAAAAATAGGAAAAATGGATGCCAACTACGGCGTATTGTTGTCAGGTGACGGCAAAGGAAATTTTACTTACATTAATCAACAGCAATCGGGCTTGCAGGTAAAAGGCTGTGTACGGGATATTATTAAAATTAAAAATAAAAAAGGAGATAATGTATTGATGATGGGTGTAAACAATCAATCACCGATATCAGTTATTTATTAAAAGGATGAAGAAAATTATTTTATTCATATTGATTTCGCTTTTTATAACAATGCCGGTATTGGCGCATTATAAAAGTGTACCGGGTACAGCCGATTATGTAAAAGCGTTAAAAAAAGTAACCGACCTTATGGTGAATGATGTTACATCTCCTGTTGCAGCCGGTCGTTACTACGCCTATATTACATTAGCAGCTTACGAAATGCAATCACTTTTTGATACGCTGCGATATCCTTCAATGGCGGGCAGAATCAACGGGTTTAATAAAATACCCGTTGATAAGCCGGCTTTAAAATTATCCGATGCCTCCCTGGCAATTATACTTTCAATTTATAAAATAGGTGAGAAGCTATTACCCTCGGGTTATATGCTGAAAAAAGAAATTGATTCTTTTGCCAATCTTTTTGAAAAAGATAATAAAGCGCAGGAATTGTATCAAAACAGTGCAGCCCTGGCTGATGAAGTAGTAAAACAATTGATGGTTTATGCAAAGGCAGACGGCTTTACCAAACTGAATATGATGCCGCGCTATACACCAAAAGCCGGCGATGCGTACTGGCAACCAACGCCACCTTCTTTTATGGCGCCTGTTGAGCCGCATTGGAATTCTTTAAGGACATTTATTATTGACTCTGCCCAACAATTTATAACTGCTTTGCCGGCAAGATATGATACCGCAATCAATTCGTCTTTTTACTCTCAACTAAAAGAGGTGTACAACATTGTGAAAAAAGGAGATAAAAAAGAGCAGGCCATTGCCATGTTTTGGGATTGTAATCCTTTTGCCGTTCAACAGATAGGTCATGTAGAATTTGGTATAAAAAAAATATCACCCGGCGGTCATTGGATTGGTATTACAGGTATTGCCTGCAAAAAACAAAAACTATCCTTGCATAAAACTGTATATGTTCATATGTTAGTGAGTTTAGCAATGGCTGATGCGTTTATTGCCTGTTGGGATGAAAAATACAGAAGCAACAGGGTAAGACCTGAAACAGCTATTCAAAAATTAATTGATCCCCGCTGGCATCCTTTATTACAAACGCCTCCTTTTCCCGAGTATGTTTCGGGGCATAGCGTAATATCAACGGCGGCGGCGATTATACTAACAAAGATATTTGGAGATAATTTTTCTTATGTTGATAATACAGAAATAGAATTCGGACTTCCGGCAAGAAAGTATAGTTCCTTTAAACAAGCAGCCTCTGAAGCAGCTATTTCACGACTTTACGGCGGCATTCATTACAGGGATGCCATTGATGAAGGAGTGTGGCAGGGAAAGATGGTAGGGGAGTACATTGTGAAAAAAATGTCAGCCTCTTTTAATCCGCAGGCAAAAAGCGGTTTAACTTTGAGAGGAAATGTAAAGAGCCTTAAATTGATTAATTCAAACGGTTCTAAAAAAATTATTGCAGGAATTAATGATGATAATGCGGTTTTATTGTCAGTAAAATAATTTTTAGTAATGTCTTTATATAACAAAAACACAGCTTTAAGTTTTGTATATTTACTGTAACCTTATTTCTTTAGTAAAATGAAAATTAAAATCATCCTGCTTTTTGTAACCGGTGCTGCACTTTTTGCGGTATGGACAAGTTGCGGCAATAAGGAAAATAATAAAACTGC
>CAVZXS010000036.1:0-21001 GCA_963779325.1 uncultured Bacteroidota bacterium
CAGTTGCTCCAATACCCGAACGGTTGCATTGGTGGAGGCGCCCTCTAGTGGCATTTGCTTCTGTTCTGTAAAAACTTTTTTACACCAATTTAATATTTCGCGGTCGGGAAATGATTTTATTTGCCCGTCCAGCCATTCTATTGCTTTTTCTTTCGATGTTTCTTTTTCTATTACCCAAGCAGAAACCAATGCATTTGGCGCTAAAAAATTGGCAAGTGTGTTTTCGATTTTTGGTGTAAATGAAATGATTTTCTGTAAAGCGGCTTTCGCCAAATCAGGTTTATTCATTTTACCGTAACATAAATTACTCATCCAGTCTTCCAGGCGGCCATCAATATTCTCTTCGTAAGGTTTACCTGCTCCCAAACTCTCGGCCACGATCTCGAATCGGCAATAAATGCCAGTGCCTGCGAATAATTTTTCTTTTGCATTTGCTCCAATGCCAGAAAAAGTTTTCCTCGCTATACAGCTCTCTGCCTTCAGTAGAGTTTTCAAACGGTAATATGTTTAATTTGCCAAGCAACGCATCCGCTTTTTTATATTGATTATTTAACATCAATGTTTTTGCATACAGCATACCGATAATATAATTGGCGGGTGACTGTTTATAATAAGCTTCCGCAGTTGACAATGCTTTAGCAAATTGATTTTGTTCTATATAAAAATTGATTAATGCTTTTCCATTGCGCCATTGTTTTTTATCCAACGCAACGGCCTGTAGTAAGCCGGCCTCTGTCATTTTACTGTCGTCGGAAAATAGATTTGCTTTGGCCGTATAAAAAGGAGCATAAGGAGGCGCCGTACCGCATTGGGTAAATAATTCTTTCGCTTCTCCGTATTATTTTTCCCCCACCAAATTAATGCTAAATGATATTTTAACAGCCAATAATCATTTTTAGTAATTAATTGTTCCAATACCCTCGCCGTTTCGGAACGGAAAAGAAATACTAAATCAGGATTTAATTTACCCGCATCTATTGCTGTATTTTCTAAGAATGCTTTCCAGTAAATTACCTCTGCATTAACGGGAGAGAGTTGAATAGCTTTTAACCCTTCCTTTTTAAGATGCAAATGATTGTACCAGGCTGTCAATTCGATAAATACCTCCTGCGGCATTTCATTCCTTATTAGCGAAGTGAAATTATTTTTGTTGGCTTCAAAGGGGTTTGCAAAATATTTTTCAAAACGTACAAAATGATTCAACGGATCAAGCGCATTAATCGTGGCTAATATTTCTGTTGCCTTAGCTTCATTATGAAGCAGGCGACAGGCTACAGTCATCAATCGTAATCCCTCTATATTATTTTTATTTGAAACAGTACTTTTTTCTGCATACTCCAATGCTTTTTGATACTCATTCTCTCTCAAATATATTTTTGCTAATTCGGTAAAAGCAGCGCTGCGGTACTCCGTACTTTGTGTTGCAATTTGTAAGCCGTCTTTCGCATGCTCTATATTATTCAGTTCAAGGCTTGCAAGCGCATAATAAAAATTGGCACCCGGATCGTATGTATCCAATGATAAAGACCTCTTTGAATAAATAATTGATTTTTCATACTGCATGTTCCGGTACTGGAGTATGGCATACTCGGTCAACCCGGGTAAAAAGTAAGTATCTTTTTTTAAACACTTCAATAAAGTGGCTTCAGCTTCGGGGTCACGCATTTTGGCCTGCTCTCTGCCTTCTACATACAATGCATAAGGCGTATCCCAGTTAAAATCTTCGGGTATTTTTACAGGACGGTCATTTACACCTGTAGCCGGATTTCCATAATATACTAATTTATTGTCACCCAATTTTACAACTACTTCTTCTTTATTGAAAGCAGTTTGAATAGAGTCTGCAAAAACCTCCACCGGTTTTAAACGAATGTATTTTTTATAAATATTTTCTTGTCCTGCAGTAATACTTAGTGTATCATTAATTTTTTGCAAGGGAGAAAAATAAATCTTTAGCCACCCGTTTTCTTTTTTTACATTTAATGCGCCGTAATTATTGCCCTGTACAAAACCTTTTGTTTCTTTTACCGGGAACCAATACTCCGTCCAGGTATCGGTGGCATAGGGCATAAAATTTTTATTTTTAAAAGGAGTATAGTTGCTGCCGCCCGATGCCTGGTTAAAAAGTCTTCCGGATTGCACTTCTACATATTGTCCATCAGTATCAGTTAATAAATCTTCCCAAATCATTCCCTGTCTCGATTGACTCCATATCCATATCTTCTTTCCGGCTTTATCATCACGGGTGGCATAACTACCCATACCAAAATCATCATCATGCCAATAGCCGCCGAAAAAATCAGCATTTTTTCCCAATACATGATAGGATTTGTGCGTACCGAAATTATTCTGTTCGTAAAATGATATATCTCTTCCGTTTTGTTTATTAATATTCCATTCTGCATACTCCCCGTTGTGCCCGATATATCCAGTACCCGGAAAAATAAATTCTAAATTTCCCTTTGCTTTAATACCGGCGCACATCCAGGTATAGTAAGGTTGTTCCAATGGTGTTGAGTTATGCCAAAAAGATGAAGTGGTAAAATAGGCCTTATCGGAAGGTAAATTAATATCCAAGCGCCAGGAAGTTCGTGTAATTAAATCAAATGCGCCAACTACGCAACTGATGCTGCCGTCAGGTCTGTTGATTATTATATAATCAACCGGTGTGGCGCAATTGGCCGTATGTCCTATTACTCCGTAGTTGCCGTCAAGCCCGCCGCTTGTCCATGCACCGCGCAGGCCGATGTCTCTGAATTTTACGGCATGATTATAATAGATAAATTCTTTGCCTGTCGATTTTTCAATGGCACCCCAAATCTTTCCGCCTATCTCGGGCGTTATTGTTACTTTGATATAATCATTTTCCAACTCAACTACTTTCCATTCTTTCTGTATGGATTTATCTGTGTATCCGTCAAAACGATAATAAGGATAAATTCTGCCCGGCAGGGGTATAGGGTCGGGATCGGAGTAGGGGTAGGTAGGGAAGATTTTTTTATATTCTTTAACGGTAACGGGAGCATTTTGCGCAGTTGAAACTTTATTAAAGAATAAAATTGCTGACAATAAAAAAGGAATGTACTTACTCATAATCAATTAATTTTTGCAGTAAAACAATTTGGTTATTGGCCCGTACTAAATTATGGCCCGGGTATTTGGAACCGTAATAAATATCATCGCAGATATAATCTGCTAAAAACCGTATGGCCTGCATGTAAATCATAAACTTACCGGCATATATAAAATGTTTTTTTTCTGTTTCAGTAAGTTCATCCTGCATTTCACTCAAGTAACCGGCGGCTATAGCTTTAAAATAATCATCCCTTATTTCAATTTTATTGAAATCTTTTTCTTCTTCACTCACAGGCGAGAGATAGGTGCGGAGCATATCACCGACATCACTGATAAAATAACCGGGCATTACGGTATCGAGATCGATAACACATAAACCTTTATCATTCTCATCAAACAATACATTGCTGATCTTGGTGTCGTGATGTGTTACACGCAGCTTAAAATCCGGGTTCAGTTTCAGTCTGTCAAACTCATGTACAATATCAACCATATCCATAATAGACTGTATTAACTCAGTGCATTCTTTTATACGCTCTTTATTACCCGTTTCTAAAGCAGTTAAAAACTGCTGATACCTCAGCGTAAGATTATGAAAATCCGGCATCGTTATTTTTAATTCGTCCGAAGGGAAATTGGCAAGCAATTTAGTGAAACGTCCAAACTGCCGGGCCGCTTCATAGGCCTGGTCGGTTGTGTGCACTACATCGATGGAATGCGATTTTTTTACAAAAGGAAATAAACGAAAGTAACCCTCTTCGGGCAGGTAAGTCATTTCACCATTCAAAACGGTTCTTTTAGGCGTAACAAAAAAATAGTCAGGATGTGTTTTTGCGAAATAGTCCGCGATACTTTTAATATTGAAAGCAATGTCTTCCGGATTTTTAAATACATGTTGATTTATCCGCTGCAAAATATAGCTGCTGCCGTTGCTTTTAATATGCCATGTATTATTAATAAGCCCCGTGCCAAACGGTATTACTTCTGTATACTCTTTGCTTATTCCGAAAGCGGATAAAATGTTTTCTAACATGCAGTAAATCTATATGTATTAAAATTATTGAAAGGGTATTGAGAAAAAATGTGCAAACGCTTGCGTGAAAGATAATATGTCAGTTGGAAATATTGTTATATTAAATTCAAATTATCCCGCCTTAAAGACTGCGAGCTTTGAGCTGCGAGTTTCAAGACCGGGTTTAGGTAGCTAATAAAAATCCCGAAGCTCAGAGCTCAAAGCTTTTACAATAAGAATATAAAAGCAGATCATGAACTTCTCATTTACCAAGCCTGTTTTTCGTCATGTACCATTAATTGCGACTCTAAAATGATCTTATAATAAGTCGCATTAACGTTTTCCGCATCTCCGTTCGATTTTTGTTGCAAAAGATCAATCAATGTCTCGGTTGCTTTTTGCCCCTGTTGGTAGGGAAATTGTTCTACAGAAGCAAGAGGAGGGAAGGCCGTGTAATTGCTGATTGGCAGGTTAGCATAACTGACAAAGCAAATATCTTTATTGATTTTAAATTTCATTTTACGTGCCTGCTGCACGGCGTCAAGCGCAACATAATCGTTAAAAGCAACAATAGCTGTCGGTCTTCGTTTGCCGGTTAATAATTTTTCGGTAGCGCTACATACACTTTCCCTTGTCAAGTCGCAATTCATAATTAAAGCGGGGTCATATTTCAAACGGCTCTTAGTCATGGCTTGTATATAACCATCCAGGCGTTCCTTGGTAGCCGGTAATTTTTCGGGACCATTAATCATACCGATAATGCGGTGGCCTTTATCAAATAAAAAATTAATGGCTTGTACGGTACCGTTTATCATGTTACACGCTACGTAGTGAATATTTGGAATTTTAGGAATGCGATCAAAAAATACAACGGGAATATTGTATCGTTGCAGCGCTTCAAAGTGTTCGTAGCTGTTGGTATTTTTTGAAATGGAAATCAACAGCCCGTCTACCCGGTGTTTCTTCATAGTTTCAAGCAGCAGTTTTTCCTTTTCCACGCTGTCATGACTTTGGCCCATTAATACGGTATAATTTGCTTTTTGTGCTGCATCTTCAATACCGCTGATAGCCGATGAAAAAAAAGCTTCACTCAGTTCAGGTAAAATAACACCGATAGTAAATGTTTTTCCCTGCTGAAAAAAAATGGCTGTTTGATTAGGCTCGTAGTGCAATTGTTTGGCTAATTCCTGCACCCGCGATTTGGTACGCAAACCAATGCTTGGATGATCGTGCAATGCACGGGATACGGTAGAAACAGAAATGTTTAACTGTTTCGCTATTTCTTTTATAGTAGGCAACCTATTTTCCATGCAATTAAGGCTAAGGTAAGTTAAAAAACTTATGCAAACGTTTGACCGAATATTTCAAGCGTTTGCATAAGGTAACTGAAGTATATTGATATTGCAGAGTGAATAACTATAACTAATTTAACAGCATATGACTTTACAGGAAAAAACAATTGTTTCAAAAAGATTACTATCTCTTGATGTAATGCGGGGGCTCATCATGATTTTGTTAGCTGCGGAAAGTTGTTTGTTGTACGAGTCATTGCACGAATTAAAATTACCCGGTATTTTCGGCGGGGCCGTGCAGCAATTTTTTCATCATCCCTGGCACGGTTTACGTTTTTGGGATTTGGTACAACCTTCTTTTATGACGATGGCGGGTACCGCTATGTTTATTTCATATTACTATAAAACACAGAAAGGTGTTACATGGGAACAAAACTTCAGGCACATTGCAATTCGTTGTTTTAAACTCTTTATTTGCGGCACTGCATTGCATTGCGTGTATGCCGGCAAATTGGTTTGGGAACTATGGAATGTACTTACGCAATTGTCCGTTACTACAATCATTGCTTATCTGATCGTCCGCAAATCTGCTTTTTTTCAAATTATTTTTTCTATTGGCTTATTAGTATTAACTGAAGTATTGTATCGTTTTGTTTTAATGCCCGGTTATGACCAGCCTTTTACAGATCAGCACAATTTTGGTAACTATATGGACATGGTGCTGATGGGGAAAATAAACAGCGATGGGTGGGTGGCTATTAATATTATACCTACAGCGGCGCACACGATAGGGGGTGTGGCAGCAGGCAAATTATTAATAAGTAAAAAAAGTGACGGTGAAAAAATAAAAACTTTACTGATAGCCGGTGCAGCCTGTTTGCTCTTGGGTTTCGGATTAGATTGGTTGAATATAACGCCGATTATAAAACGTATCAGCACTTCTTCCTTTGCTTTGTCTTCCATAGGGTGGGTTTTATTGATGATGGCATTTTTATATTGGTTGATTGATGTAAAAAAAATCAACCAATACGCATGGGTTTTTGTGGTAGTGGGTATGAATGCCATTTTTATCTACTTGTTTTTTGAAACGGTCGGACATCAATGGCTGAATGGAGTAGCGGGTATTTTTGCAAAAGGCTTTTTGGGTTTTACGGGTCTCAACAATAAAATCTTAGCCGTGTTTTCGGCAGCGGTCACGCTGTTTGCCGAATGGTATTTATGTTATTGGCTATATAAGAAAAAAATATTTTTTACACTGTAAGTTAAGAATGGAAAGCACCGATCAATCATATACAGAAGTTGCTGCTCGAACAGGTTCGTCTAAAACTATTGTAAAAGAAAATTGGGGAGCCGTTGACGGACAAGATGTATTTCTGTATCACCTCACGGCTGCTTCAGGAATGAAACTTTCCGTTTCCAATTACGGTGGTATTATACAATCGCTTTTTACACCGGATAAAACGGGACAATATGATGATATTGTTTTGGGTTATGATACATTGGATGAATACATAAACGATCCTTTTTATATAGGATCTATTATCGGCAGGTATGCCAATCGTATTGACGGGGGAAAAATTACTATTGACGGAATTGATTACCAGTTGTCAGTATTACCTGAAGGGTATCACCTGCACGGCGGTAATAAAGGTTTTAATAAAGCAGTATGGAAGGCTGAAGTGTTTGAAGAAAAAAATGTTACGGGAGTACGATTGTTTTACCTGAGTAAGCATATGGAGGAGGATTTCCCCGGCAATTTGCTTGTAACCGTAACATACAGTATTGATGATAACGATCGATTGACAATTGAATATACTGCCGAAACTGATCAGACAACTTGCCTCAACCTTACACAGCACAGTTATTTTAATTTATCCGGAAAACCGGATAGTTCTATCGAAAATCATTTATTAAAAATAAATGCCGGTTATTTTTTACCGGTTAATGATAAGATTATTCCTACAGGCGAATTCAGGTCTATAAAAAATACGTTTTTTGATTTTATTTTATTCCATACAATAGGAGAGAGGATAAACGAACATGATATACAATTGCAATACGGAAGCGGGTACGATCACAGTTTTGTTTTAGAAAAAATACATACACCTGTTTTAAAAGAAGCCGCCATAGTAACGGAGCCTGAAAGCGGAAGATGCCTGAAAGTATTGACCAGTGAGCCGGGTATTCATTTTTATTCGGGGAATTATTTAAATAATAAATATGCGGGCAAGCAAAATGTACCGTTTCAAAAAAGAAGCGCTTTTTGTTTGGAGACGCAGCACTTTGGTGATTCGCCCAACAAACCGCAGTTTCCTGCAACATGGTTACGGCCCGGAGAAAAATTTTACAGTGAAACGGTGTTTGAGTTTACAATTATGTAAAAGCAATAAGAGGAAAGGTGGTAATAAGAGTAGGAAGGAAAGCAAATCAAAAGCACAGTTTATGCACAAAGGTTTACGCAATCGTTTGCCTAAAACATAAACAGGAAGGGTTTATCTCGTTCTTTATTTTTATATTTATATTATAGATAATAATTTTTTTTAAAGACTGCTGATTCTTTTTATTTTTTTTAACCAAAAACTGCTATACAATGTCAAGACTAAAAAAGTTAATTCTTTTATCTTGTTTCTGTTTGCCGGTGATTGCTCTGCAAGCGCAAACAAGGACTATCACGGGTAAGGTAACATCGGCTGCTAACGATGTACTATTGGGTGCCACCGTTGCGGTGAAAGGAAACCTAAGCGGGGCTGTTGCTACAGATATAAATGGAAATTTCAGTATATCCGCACCGGCAGGTAATGTAACCCTGGTAATATCAAGCATCGGGTTTGGTACAGTAGAAAGAACTGTTCCCGGTGATGCTTCACAACTGAATGTTGCTCTTTCAGAAAGCCAGGCTGAATTGGAAGGAGTAGTAGTTACGGCCTTAGGTATTACACGTCAGAAAAAAACGCTGGTATATGCTACGCAGACTGTGAAGCCATCGGAGCTAACGGAGGTAAGAGATGCAAACAATGTGATCAATTCACTATCAGGTAAAGTTGCCAATGCTGTGGTTACACAGGGTTCCGGCGGCCCGGGTAGTGGCGCAAGAATCGTTCTTCGCGGTAACCGCTCCATTCAGGGTTCTAATAATGCTTTGATAGTTGTAGATGGTGTTCCGATCAGTAATAATACTTTTAGTGTACCGTCAAGTGATTTTGGATCCGTGCAAGGATCCGATGGCGCTTCCAGCATCAACCCCGATGATATAGAATCTGTAACTGTACTGCGTGGTGCCTCTGCGGCGGCACTTTACGGCAGCCAGGCAGGAAATGGGGTAATAGTTATCACTACCAAAAAAGGAAAAGCAAATAAAATTGCCGTGACCTTGAACTCGGGCCTTACTGTAGAATCAGCTTTTGCTTTACCGAGATTTCAAAATTCATATGGACAGGGAAATGGTGGTGTATTAAAAGATACGCTTCTTATTGGAGAAAGTTGGGGTGCTAAATTGCAAGGCCAACCAATCACAACTCATCTCTTAAAGCCGGGTACCTATTCAGCTCAACCGGATAACGTCACTGACTTTTTTAGGAAAGGGACAAGTATTAATAATTCAATCGGTGTTACAGGTGGTACTGATAAAATGCAAACCTATTTTTCTTATACTAATAATAAGATTCAAGGTATTATTCAGAAAAATGACCTGATTCGTCATACGGTAAATCTTCGGATCACCAACCAGATTGGTAAACGTTTTTCTACAGATGCAAAAGTTACTTATGTAAACCAGGATATAAAAAACAGGCCGCGTACAGGAGAAGAAAATGCCCCTGTGATTGATATCTATAATATGGCCAGAAATATTTCCACAGCTGATGCCAAAAACTACGAACTTACGAATAATATCGGCTTGCCTTCCCCAACAACTTTCCCCTCCACATTAAGTTCTATTTATCAAAACCCTTACTGGGTAATAAACCGAACATCTATTAATGAAACAAGAGACAGGGTAATTGGCTTTGTAAATGCAAAGTTCAAAATAACTGAATGGCTAACTTTATCAGGCAAAGCGAACCTTGACAGAACCTTTGACAGGGGAAACAACCAAGTAACTGAAGGCACTACATTATGGTCCAGATCAGGTGGCGATTATTCAGAACAAAAAATTATTGTTACCGACAAATGGTTTGATGTAATGCTGGAGGGAAATAATTCAATTACAAAAGACTTGAAAGTTAACTACCGTGTAGGGGGTATTTTTCAGGACAGGCAAAATGAAGTAGCTTCTGCCAGTGCGGGAGGCTTAAATGTTACCAATAAATTCAGTTTAAATTTTTCCAAATCTCCTTCTGTTAGTTCAGGCTTTGTAGAAGTTCAAACTCAATCTGCTTTTGGTCAAGCTAACTTTTCTTATAAGGATGCTATTTTTTTAGATGCCAGTTTGAGAAATGACTGGGATTCCCGTCTTCGCAGTCCGCATACTTTCCTTTATCCTTCTGTAGGTGTATCAGCTATATTGTCTGACTTAATGACACTCCCTAAAGCTTTATCATTTTTAAAAACAAATGTGAACTATGCGCAGGTAGGTAATGGTGGAGCATTTGGATTGCTGAATGCAGTATATAGCTACGGGCAGGGTGCAGGAAATGGTTTTTTAAGCAGGGGTACGACGCTTCCTTTTCCTGAGCTGAAACCTGAAATTGTAAAAAGTTTCGAATTTGGAGTAGAAGCCAGATTCATTAATAATCGTATTGGCTTTACGGCTACTTATTACAAGAGTAATTCGTTTAACCAATTACTTCAAATTGCATTGCCTCCTGCTTCAGGATATAGCCGGAAATATATAAATGCAGGTAATATTCAAAATAATGGATTCGAATTTGTTGTAACCGGAGCACCGCTGAGAAACAAAGATTTCAGCTGGGATGTTACCTTTAACCTTGCTTTCAATAAGAATAAGGTTATTAAATTAGATCCGGATATTAAACGTGTTGCTTTGGGTGGTGGATTTGGACGTTCAGCCTCCCCCTTGGTTGAAGAAGGTAAACCATTCGGTGATTTGGTTGGATTAACTTGGGCTAAAGATTCAAAAGGAAATCGAATTGTTGATGCACTTGGAAAACCTGTTGCATCTGCAGAACAGGAGTATATAGGGAATATTAACCCTAAGGCAACTTTAGGATTCACTAATACGTTTGAATATAAGTCATTTTATCTTCGGGTATTAATAGATGGAAGAGCCGGCGGTACTTTGGTTTCAGGTACAGAAATGAATTTAGCTTTCAGTGGTATACCTGAAGTAACAGAAAAATTTCGTGAGGGCGGTTTGAATTTAGGTGGTGTTAATGCAACAGGTCAGCCCGTATCTGCCACTATAAGTTCTCAACAGTTTTGGCAAAGCGCCTCTTTTAAAAGGTATGGAGTTGCAGAGTTTTTTGCTTACAATGCAACCAATTTCAGGGTAAGAGAACTTTCTTTTGGATATGATTTGCCCGTGAAGAATGTCGCATTTTTGAAAGCTGCCAAACTTTCTCTTGTTGCACGTAATTTGTTTTTCTTATACAGGGGAAGTTCCAGGCTGGATATACCCGGCATTGGTACACGTAAAATGTGGTTTGATCCGGACATGAGTTTGGGTAACGGAAATTACCAGGGAGTTGAATATGGTACTTTACCTTCTACCCGCAGTTTTGGTATAAATTTACAGGTAACTTTTTAATAGTAAAAAATACTCTAAAAGCGAATATATATGAAACAAAAAACATCAATTATCAGGACGCTAACTGCGCTTCTTTTATTGAGCAGTCTTATCTCTTTGTCGTGTACTAAAAAGTTTGATAAAATTAATACCGACAGGAATGCAATTGCTACAGTAGGTTCTTCAGAACTGCCATTTCTTTTTGCAAAAGCAGAAGGAATCTGCAATGCCCAATATCTGGAATTACCAGATTGCACAAAATCTTTTTGCTGATCAATACGCTCAGTATTTTGGTTGTACGGCTACCTATTTCCCATCCGATCGTTTAAATATCCGGATGGATTGGGTAGGTGCCGCGTTTAATCCTATTTATACCGATATGGTTCCGCAGTTGCAATCAATAACTAAAGCGGCAGCAGCGGGTTCAGCCGAAGCAGCATTGGCAGATATTGTTTGGGTACTTGGTTTTCACCGCGTTACAGATTATTGGGACCCATTCCTTATTTTAAAGCAGGCGAACCGGCAACTTCTGTTCCTTATGATGCGCAGGATAAAATTTATGATGATTTTTTCAAAAAATTAACTGCCGCAGTTACGGCGTTGAAAACAAAAACAACTGAAAAACCTTACGGTAGTTTTGATTTAATTTATAGTGGTAATGTAAATAAATGGATCAAGTTTGCAAATTCGTTACGTCTTCGTTTAGCTTTACGGATTTCTAAAGTAGATCCTGCCCGTGCAAAAACTGAAGCCGAGGCTGCCGTTGCATCAGGTGTAATGTCTATCAGTCCCGATGAGGATGCTTTACTGCAAAAAAGTTTAAAAGGCGATGATAATAACGGCTTATCAAGAATGTCGGATTGGAACGAATTCAGGATGAGTGCCAGTATGGAATCAGTTTTAAAGGGTTACCAAGATCCCCGATTAAAAGAATATTTTTTGCCAAATAATGCTACTAAAACCAATCCTAACGGAACGGGACAGTATGATGGCCTTAGAAACGGACTTACTGCTGCACAATTAGGTGACGCCATGAATGCAGCCACCGCAAATGCGAAGGTTGGTAAAAGATGGTCCTCGGCTGATTTTGCCGGCAATGATAATTTTTTGGAGACCCCGCAGAATGTTATGTCTGTAGCAGAATCTTATTTTAATCGTGCTGAAGGCGCCTTATTAGGATGGAGTATGGGAGGTACTGCAAAAGAGTTGTATGAAGCAGGTATCTCTAATTCGATGAAACAATGGGGAATAACAGATGCTGCTGCGATAACGGCTTATACCAACAGTAACAATGTTCCTGTTGCGCCGGCTGATTTTTTAAATTCACCTGCTGTATCTGATGCTCCTATAAAATTTGCAGCAGATGTGCCAACACAGAAAAAACAGATAGCCATACAAAAATGGTTGGCGATATTCCCTGATGGTACTGAAGCTTGGGCCGATTACAGGAGAAGCCGGACGTTTATATTGTACCCCGTTGCCAATTCTGAAAACCCGGATATTCCCAATCCCGGCACGCAATGGTTGAGAAGAATTCCGTTCCTGCTTTCGGAAAAACAGAACAACAAAGCGGCGGTTGATGCAGCAGTTCCGCTATTGGGGGCAGGCGGCGATAAAGTAACGACACCTCTTTGGTGGGATAAGAATTAATTTGTTTGATTTTTTTATAAAAAAGATTCCATCGAAGACTTAAATTCGGTGGAATCTTTTTATTAGGAAACCACCTGTATTTAAAATCATTTTATGCCGCGTATTTTCATATATGTTTGTTTGCTTTGTTCATTCGGTATACTGTCGGGTTGCGTCAGCGATGATTCCAAACTGTTTACCCGGCTAAGTGAAACGAAGACCGGTGTAAACTTTCGCAATACGCTTTTTGAAGACGGTCCCTTGAATGTGGCTAACTATATTTATTTCTATAACGGCGGCGGTGTGGCCATCGGCGATATTAATAATGACGGCTTGCAGGATATACTTTTTACCGGCAATATGGTGCGCAACCGGCTATTTCTGAATAAAGGCAATTTTAAATTTGAAGACATTACAAAACGTGCAGGGGTAGATGCCATGCAGGGCTGGTGTACCGGAGCGACAATGGCCGACGTAAACAACGACGGTAAATTGGATATTTACATTTGCCGCAGCGCCGATATTAATCCTGATCTGCGTAAGAATTTATTATTTATTAATAACGGTTCTTCACCCTCTCCTTCAGGAGAGGGCGGGGGTGAGGTTACGTTTACTGAAAAAGCTAACGAGTATGGATTGGCCGATAATGGCTACTCAACGCAAGCTTCTTTTTTTGATTATGATAAAGACGGTGACCTGGATTGTTTTATTATCAATCACTCCATTCAAAAATATACCGCCGGTGTACAGGACAATCCTGAACTGCGCAAAGAACGCAACCCGGATTATGCCAGTAAGCTATACCGCAACGATAATAATCATTTTACCAACGTAAGCGATCAGGCCGGCATTACTTCCAATGTACTCACATTTGCTTTGGGTGTCGCTATATCCGATTTTAATAATGACGGCTGGCCTGATGTTTCCGTTTCGAATGATTTTAATGAACCTGATTATTTGTTTATCAATAACCGTAACGGCACTTTTACCGAGCAGCTTACCAAAGCCATGGACCAAATATCATTGTATTCCATGGGCTCCGATGCAGCTGATTATAATAATGATGGCTTGACGGATTTAGTTACGCTGGATATGATGCCGGAAGATAACAGAACAATTAAGATGCACAGCGGCGCAGAGAACTTTGATAAGTTTCAATTTCTTTTTACACAGGGCTTTTATTACCAGTACAGTCGCAATATGTTGCAACAGAATAACGGTGATGGTACATTTAGCGAAGTAGGACAATTAGCCGGCGTATCAAATACCGACTGGAGTTGGGCTGCACTCTTTGGTGATTATGATAATGACGGTAACAAAGACCTTTTTGTAAGCAATGGCTATGTAAAAGATTATACCGAAATGGATTTTTTAAAATACTCAGTTGACCGTGTTATCAAAACAATGGCAAAAGATTCGGTGGATCCCATTCCTGAATACATTCGAAAAATGCCAACGATAGAAATTCCTAATTATATTTTCAAGAACGAAGGCAACGGAACTTTTACCAAAAAAACTTCTGAATGGGGATTTGATCGCAAAGGCGTTTCAGCAGGCGCTGCTTATGCTGATTTGGATAATGACGGCGATTTGGATTTGGTAATAAATAACTCTAACAGCTACGCAGACATTTATAAAAACAACAGCGAAAAGCTTATTAAAAATAACTACCTGCGTGTGCAATTGGATGGCGGCGTGGCCAATCGACGGGGTATCGGCGCCAAAGTAAAAGTATTTTGTAAAGGACAGCAATCCTACCAGGAGCAATCACCTGTTCGCGGATTTCAATCATCGTCAGATCCTGTATTAAACTTCGGTGTGGGTAAAAACACAGTGATTGATTCCGTACTCATTATTTGGCCCAATGATAATTTTCAAAAAATGACTGCCGTGCCGGTCAATCAATTGTTGACAGTTAAAATGACTGATGCAAAAGAAAAATGGAGTTATGATACTGCAGCAAATAAAAGTCAGTCTTTACTAACGCAAACACACTGCCTGATGTTCATCATGAAGAAAATAAGTTTAATGATTTTACTGTACAGGCTTTATTGCCCAATTATTTGAGCCGGCAAGGGCCTTGTTATTCGAGTAGCTGATATAAATAAAGACGGACTCGAAGATTTTTTTATCGGCGGCGCTAAAGACAAAACGGCTCAATTATTTATTCAAAATAAAAACAATACATTTTCCCTCAAATCATCACCCGCATTTGCAAAAGATGCAGCCAGTGAAGATGTGGCCGCTGTATTTTTTGATGCGGATAATGATGGGGATGCGGACCTTTATGCAGCAAGCGGCGGATTTGAATTGAATGAAAACGATCCGGCATTTCAGGATCGACTTTACATAAATGACGGTAAGGGAAATTTTATAAAAAAAGAAAATGCATTGCCGGCAATGCTTACAAGCAAGAGTTGTGCTAAAGCCGCTGATATAGACGGCGACGGTGATATGGATTTATTTGTTGGCGGAAGGGTAGTGCCGGGAAAATATCCTGCTGCACCAAGGAGTTATATTTTACTAAACGACGGTAAAGGAAACTTTACAGATGCTACGCAAAAAAATTGCGCAGCATTGGTACAACCCGGGATGATTACTGACGCATTATGGATAGATATTAATAATGATAAACAACCTGACTTGGTTACAGTTGGTGAGTGGATGCCTGTACGGGTTTTTATAAATGCCAAAGGAATACTGTCAGATGCTTCGGCCAATTATATAAAATTTGCGAGTACAGGATGGTGGAATCGAATAAGCGCATCGGATATGGATGAGGACGGAGATATGGATTTAGTAATCGGTAACTGCGGAACCAATACGCAGTTTCATGTAGAGGAGAAAACACCGATGAATATTTACTATAAAGATTTTGATAATAATGGTTCTGTCGATCCGATTCTTTGTTATTATATCGGCGGTGTTTCTTATCCTGCTAACTCACGAGACGATCTTACTGATCAATTGCCGTATTTAAAGAAAAAATTCCTGGCCTATAAAGAATACGCCGATGCAACAATCAATGACCTTTTTACACCCGATCAATTAAAAGATGCCGGTGTATTGAAAGCAGAAATTATGGAGACGGTGTATTTGGAAAATCAAGGCGATAAGGGTTTTGTAAAACATCTATTGCCCTTGCCTGCGCAATATGCTCCGGTGTATGGAATTGTACTGGAAGATTTGAATAACGATGGGAAAAAAGATATGCTGCTGGCAGGTAATAATACCTGGACAAGAATAAAATTCGGAAGGTACAGTGCCAATCATGGTGTATTATTAACCGGAGATGGTAAAGGCGAATTCAACTATGTTCCGCAGGCAAAAAGCGGTTTAAGTTTAAGAGGTAATGTAAAGAGTCTTAAATTAATTAACACAAACGGGTCTAAAAAAATTATTGCAGGTATTAATGATGATAATGCGGTTTTAATTTCGATAAAATGAATACTCCTACTAAAGGACAGGTAGCAATAATTACCGGAGCCGCATCCGGCTTGGGCTTGGCTATTGCACTCAAATTATCAGAGCTGGGTGTTTTGCTTACATTAATAGACCAAAACCATGACCGGCTTGAAAAAATAAAGCAACAAACAAAAGTTGATACTGAGGTTTTTTCAATAGATATTACTTCTGAGGAAGCAATAAAAAAAGCAATTGAGCAAACTGAAAAACGTTTTGGAAAAATAGATATATTGGTAAATTGCGCGGGTATAACCGGTAAAACAAATATTAAAAGTCATGAAGTTGAATCGGATAACCTCCGGCAAGTATTTGAAGTAAACTTTATGGGCTCTTGGTACACGTCAAAATATGTATTACCCTTAATGCTGAAAAATAACTATGGGCGCATCCTGCATTTTGCATCCATTGCCGGTAAAGAAGGTAATGCGGGTATGCTGGCCTACTCCGCCTCCAAAGCTGCTGTGATAGGAATGACGAAAGTACAGGGAAAAGAATATGCTGAAACGGGGATTACAATCAATGCATTGGCGCCTGCTGTTATCAGAACCGCTTTAGTAGAAGTGATGCCTGTTGAGCAGGTAACCTATATGACAGATAAGATTCCGATGAAACGTTGCGGTACGTTAGAAGAAGCAGTAAACATGGTATTGTATATTGTGTCTCCGCAAAATAGTTTTACTACAGGCTTTGTATTCGATCTTTCCGGCGGTCGTGCTACGTATTAAACAATTCTTTTTAAAAGAATAATAAATTCCTGTTGATGGATAATACAGAAAATATAGAGATCGGAGTAGTTGGCCTGGGATTAATGGGTTGCAGTATCTCCACTTGCTTGTTAATGGCCGGACATAAAGTGATGGCTGTTGCGCCTGTTGCCGGCGATCTGCTACATGCCGGTAAAAGAATAACCGATCATTTAACCCGATCGAAAGAGCAGGAATTGATTAGCTATCCTCCCGATTTTTACTTACAGCATTTGATCATTACAGAAGATTATTTGCAACTTAAAAACTGTAAAGTCGTTATTGAATGTACGTTGGAGAATATTGAGATTAAAAAATCTGTTTACGACAAGATAGAAGCTGTTATCAGCAACAATGCAATTTTAACCAGTAATACTTCTGCTATTCCCATCAGCATTTTGCAAAAGCAAACTAATTTTCCACAACGCTTTTTTGGTTTGCATTGGGCCGAACCTTCTCATACCACGCGGTTTCTTGAAATTATTTGCGGTGAATTAAGTGATATTTCAAAAGGAGAATATTTATATGAATTATCGTACCGTTGGGGTAAAGAACCTACACTCGTAAGAAAAGATATAAGAGGGTTTATCACCAACCGACTGATGTATGCGATGTACCGCGAAGCTTGTTCGATGGTTGAAAAAGGATATGCTTCGGTGGAAGATGTGGATCGGGCCTGCCGCAATAATGCCGGCTATTGGATGACATTAGTCGGCGTATTTCGCTGGATGGATTTAACCGGCGTAGCGGCCTATCATACCGTAATGAAAGATCTTTTACCGACATTGGATAACAGTACGGAAGTGCCTGAATTGATTGATAAGATAGTTCGTGAAGGAGGAAAGGGTGTTGCCAATGGTAAAGGATTTTATGATTACACTCCCGATGAAGTAAAATTATGGGAAGAAACATTTACTGAGTTTAGCTACGAAATAAGAAAACTCGCATTGAAATATCCGGCTGATGTAGTAAAGAAGAAATTGAAATCACAGTAACTGTTTCATTTACTCCAAACTCTTCTTAAAAGTCGCAGCCAATTACCATGCATCAAATTCATAATATCTGTTTCTGTGTAACCTCTTTTTTTCAAAAGAGCCGGTAATATTTGTATATCAGTAATCGTATCAATCTCGCAGGGAGATTGTTCTTTGCCAAAGGCGCCATCTAAATCGGAACCAACTCCTATATGTAAACTGTTTCCGGCTAATTGACAAATGTGGTCAATATGGTCAATCAATTTTTCAAGTGTACAACCCATTTCTTGTCGATCCGACTGTCTGAGTTTCCATCCAGGAACAATCATCCACGCATCGAATGCGGCGCCAATCACCGCATCGCGTTGTATTAGTGTTTTTATTTGTTCATCGCTATATTGCCGGTTGTGATTAACAATACTCCTGCAATTATTATGACTTGCCCAAATGACTCCGCTAAAATAATCTATCGCCTGCCAAAAAGCATCATCACATAAATGCGTAGCATCAAGTATAATATTTAACCGCTCCATTTCTTTTAATAATGCTAATCCTTCTGCACCCATTTTACCGGTAGCATCTGTACCATTTGCGTAACGACCGGGCCCGTAATGCGCAGGCCCTAATGCACGCAGACCATATTTGTAAGCTCTTTCCAAATGTTGTAAAGTAGTAATGGAATCAGCTCCTTCCAGGCTTAAAATATATCCGATAGGTTTGTGATCATTTGGTGTTCCATCGTTCCAAACTGCCAAATGTAATTCCAGCGAACGACGGTCATGTATTATAATCATTTCACCTTCTTCTTCCATTGCTTTATACCAGGCCAACTGAGCCTGTGTTTGCGCCCATGCTTGTTGAGGTGAATGCCAGCCGGGCAATGGATTATCTGCAGAAACATATCTTGCAATTTGAGTCGCTACTACCAAACCAATATCAGCATCGCGTAAAGCGGGTAATGAAACGGTACTATTTCCCCGATCGGGTTTGTCAGTCATTCGTTTTTCTCTTGCCCGTATAGCATCAATCGGCTCACGCAAATCGCGGTTCCATTCAATGGCATTCATGGAAAGATCTAAGTGTGCGTCGATAGTGAACATAATTTGAAATGAATTTATAATTCGTAACTGTTACTCAAAATTTATTGGGGCTCTCACAAACTTATTTTTCTATCTCTCGCAGCGTTCTTCCATTCGCTGGTTATTTTTCCTTTTTCAATTGTATACATCCTTTCGTATAAAGCAACGGTCGGACAAATATGATAGGGCAGTCCGTACAATACATCGCCAATCTTAAAGGAATGCCCTGCGGATACTTCCAGCACAAGATGTTCCTCGCTTTGTCCGACAGCTGTTAATCTTTCCGCATTTAAAAAGCAAACTCGTTTGCTGATATCGTTTTCAGCGGCAACAGATTTATGCCCAAGATCAGTTGTTATTTTTGTTGAGGCAGGTAATGAAATGATACGTGTCACCAACACCACAGCCGGCAAAAAAGCCTGCTCGGGGCAAAGATCACTGTAGCCTTTATCCCAATATATAAAAGTGCCGGGGCTACATTCCATGTTTGTTCTTTTTGAATGAATAGGAAATGTAACGGAACCTCCCGTAATAATAGTTGAAACAGCTAAATCATATTTCTGTAAAGTTTTTTTGAATTCTTCGACAGCATTAAATGCTTCGTTGCATTGTTTTGTTCGTTCTTCGATATTTAAACTCCTGATATGCCCGTCGTATGCATGAATACCGGCAACAGTTATTCCTTTCGTCCCGGCAATATATTTATATAATTCAATTGCATCTGAACCGGGAGCAATACCTGTTCTGTTCATACCAATATTCAAATCAATATAAACAGGAACGGTTAATCGGGCTTTGGAAAATGCTTTTGCCTGTTCAGCAGCAATAACTATATTATCAGTTAAGCAACTGTATACCGTACCCGGATATTTTTTTATTACCCCAATAAAACGTTTCAGTTTCGGGCCTTGAGGTTGATACGCCAGTAAAGCATCAGGAGCTTTACACAGGCCAAGTAATTCTGCTTCAGCAATGGTGGCGCATTTAAATTTACTGATCCCTGCTTCCAGCATTAATTGAATGGCTTCGGCAGATTTGTTTGTTTTTATATGAGGACGTAATCGGTTACTATCGCCTGCCATTTTAATAGCCGTCTCTATATTTTTCCTTACTCTCTCCGGAAATACTATCAGGGCGGGTGTATCAAGTTTATCGATGTCTTTAATTTCATACCAATCATTCATGGCAGTTTTTTTTACACTTTTTTTTCAGGAAATCATCTTCATCAGTATTTACCGTCTATTCTATTTCAAATACCGCTTCAATTTCTACAGAAACATTATTGGGCAGCGAACCCATTCCTACAGCGCTGCGAACACCTTTGCCATTTTCGTCTCCCCATAATTGTACATAAAGTTCACTGCATCCGTTAATGATCAATGCATGTTTGGTATACTCAGGAATTGAGTTAACCATCCCGAACAATTTAATGACCCGCTTAATTTTATCTAATGTGCCAAAATATTTTTTTACGGAACTAAGTATGGCTAATCCGCATTGTAAAGCGGCATGTTTAGCCTCCTCATCGCTTACTGCACTACCTACTTTGCCTGTCATAAAACTACCATCCTTGTTAATGGATATATGCCCGGATACATATAACAGGTTACCTACTACCAGTGTGGAGTGATAAATTCCCTTGGAGCCCGGTAATGTTGGAAGCGACAACCCTAATTCACTTAATTTTTGCTCAATACCTTTTGTATTCATTTTTTATATAAATAAATTTTAAAATTGATCCAATAAGTAAAATTGCCGGATTCATTGTCATAAGGGGTACAAAAGAATTCCTCGAATTTACTAAAAAAGGAGAACCAAAAGTGCGAAAAACCGTGTCGGAGGACAACTTCGCCATTGTTATATCTACGGGTAGCCACAATGGCAAAGAACTCTTAATCAAAATACATTTGAAGGGCTAAATTTTGTATATTTACGATAACCATAGCTGCCAAAAATGAAATTCAGAATACTTCTACTTATTATAACTGCCGCCGCCCTTTTTGCTGCATGGACAAGCTGTAGTAATAATGGCAAACGTGATGAAAGTAA
>CAVZXS010000037.1:0-674083 GCA_963779325.1 uncultured Bacteroidota bacterium
GGTAATAGAAGTGTTCTATTGTCGTAATTTTTGTTCCACCGCCAACGGTTTGGTAGTCAAAAAAAGTAGTATCCTTTGTATTAATGAAGTTATCCAGATGAGCGATATTGATTATCTTATTATCCGCACTTCTTTCAATTGAATATGATTCTTCAACAACACCTGCGTTAAATATTTTATTACTGACTAGGTATCCGCTGTTATTATAGATATATGAAGTAGCTAATTGATCATAGGGATTTGCATTCGTAGTATCGTCTATATAAAGTTCAATTTGCCTGTTGGCTGTATCATACTTGATCGATGCAACATCTGTACCGTTAGCAGGAGGAAGTGTAAGGTCTGTATAAAATACCTGCTTTGGCAAAACCGCTTTCAAGCTGTCAATAGTCCCCGGGCCGGGAGTATCAGTTTCTTTTTTGCAGGAGGCGGAGGCAATTAGTATAATTGCAGCAAGGAAGTATAAAGAGTATTTCATTCGGCTTGTATTTAGTTCTCGTTCAAACGAAATTAATTAAATTAAATTGTCCGGTGAAACCCGCTTTATTGTTCCGGTCTTTTTCCGGCGGCCTCTTTTTTATTTTTGTTACATTTGTCATTACTAACTACCTGCCTCTTATGCCAAACAGATTTTACTACGGAACCGGGCATCTTACTACCGGTATTGCCATCGATATTGCCGCAGGCAAAATAAAAGCTGTATTAAGTAAAGAGACAATTCAAAAAATAAAAGAAAGTCACCGGCATGTTAAGACTATTGTAGCTAACGATACCACCGTTTACGGCATAAATACCGGTTTTGGTATTTTGTCCAATACAAAAATCTCCGAAGCAGATACCGCTACCTTACAATTTAAAATTCTGCAAAGTCACAGTGTGGGAGTAGGCGATCCCATACCTGTAGAAGTGGCAAAACTGATGCTGATTACAAAAGTGCATGCGCTGGCGCAGGGTTACAGTGGTGTACAGTTAGAAACATTAGAAAGAATTATTTGGCATATAGATAATGATGTAATTCCTGTAGTACCTGAGAAGGGTAGTGTGGGCGCCAGCGGTGACTTAGCTCCGTTGGCACATTTGTTTTTACCGTTAATTGGTTTAGGCGAATGTTATACCCGCATCGGTACCTACGGACATGACTATACAAGAATGTCGTCGCATGATACATTAAATAAATTTGAGTTGTCGCCCATTCAATTAGGCCCCAAGGAAGGATTGGCATTGATCAACGGTACGCAGTTTATTTTATCCTTTGCTGTAAAAGCGGTGCAACGAATGCACAATTGTTTGGAAGCCGCGGATATCATCGGCGCTATGAGTTTGGAAGCATTGACAGGTACTAAATCCCCCTTTGATGCCCGATTGCATGAACTGCGACCTTTTGCAGGTAATAAATTGGTAGCGCAGCGGCTGCGTTTGTTATTAAAAGATTCTGAAATAATGCAAAGCCATGTTGATTGTGGTCGGGTACAGGATCCATACAGTTTACGTTGTATGCCGCAGGTACACGGTGCATCAAGAAATGCATGGCTGCATTTAAAAGAATTAACCGAAACGGAGTTGAATGCCGTTACGGATAACCCTATAATTTTTTCAGCTGATGATACAATCAGCGGCGGCAACTTTCACGGGCAGCCGCTTGCATTACCGTTGGACTATGCATGTTTTGCCGCCGCAGAAATCGGAAACATCTCCGACAGGCGTTGTTATTTATTATTGGAAGGTAAATGGGGACTGCCTATGTTGCTGATGAAAGATGTAGGATTGAACAGCGGTTTTATGATTCCGCAATACACTACCGCGGCATTGGTTACCGAAAATAAAACATTGTGTTTCCCCGCAAGTGCCGACAGTATTCCTACTTCGCTGGGGCAGGAAGATCATGTAAGTATGGGAAGCATAAGCGGTAGAAAAGTAAACCGTGTGCTGGATAATTTAGAATTTATTTTGGCCATTGAATTATTATCGGCTTGCCAGGCTATAGAATTCAGAAGCCCTTTAAAAAGCAGCGAGTTGCTGGAGTTCGCTCACGACTATGTACGTGATTTTGTGGGCTTTGCAGAGGAAGACAGAATTTTTGCTGACGATATAAATAAGATCACCCATATCATTAAAGATTTTAGTTTTGTAGAGAAAGTGAATGAGTTTGCAAAAGGAAAAGCTATTGAGTTGAATGAAGGATATACTTTTTTTGGAATATAACCACAGAGTCCGCAAGGACACTGAGGATTCACAGAGCAAGTAAAAGTGCAACTCTGTGCCTTGTGTCTCCTTGGTACAAAAAAATAGAAATTAATCTAAAATAATATTTACAAATGAGATCGTTTTTTACTGCTGTTTTTATTTTTAGTTGTTTATTCGGGTTTAGCCAAAAAATCAATCATTACAAATGGCAATCTGTACTGGAAGGAGAACTTTTTGCTCCTAAAAAATTGAAGAATACTCCTTCAGAAGTAGAAAGTGTTGCCTCTTATGGTGTAAAAGACACGCTGAATCCTCAGTCACAATTTCACGGACACTACCTCGAACAATTTGATAAACAGGGGAATCGATTTTTTTATAGAAAATATGATGGAAACGATTATTACCGCGATATTAAAGAAACCATCGATAAAAACGGAATCCAACGTACCCATATAACGTTTACGAAAAATAAGATAACAGACAAATACTACGATCTAACGACCGGTTAAATGAAAATAAGTACTTGGTAAAAGTAACAGGCTCTACCGAAATACATACTTATAAAAAGGATAGGAATAATAACATGGTAGAAAGTATAAAATATTATCGAGAAGGGAATGATAAAACTGCTCCATTGATTTACAGAGGTGATCGTATCATGTTGTATGATCAGGGGGATAATCAATTGCTGGACTCTGCCACATCTCCGGAAGGCAAAAGGTATGTGTCTAAATATACTTATGAGACCAATAACGATAATATAATATTAATTGAAAAATTTAACAACGGTAAGCTTGAACTTAAATCCGATTATGTTTATAATGAAAAAGGTGATGTAATTGAATGTACAGATTGGACTTACTCGGGAGATATGGAAAAAATATTATTTAAATACACTTGCAAGTATACTTATGATGATAAAAATAATTGGATTAAATTGATAATGGATTACAGCGTATATTCATTTAAATCATTTCAACCGCAAGAAAACTATGAGCGATTTTCTGTGATTGAACGGAAAATTAAGTATCATTAATAAATTAATAAAAAACCGTGTAACTCTGTGCCCCTGTGACTCTGTGGTTCAATAAATATGGTTCGAAATAACTTTTACTATTTTATATATGAGCACAATAACAAAACAAAAATATGACCCCGTTAAATACGCCACACCAACCGGCACCAAACTCAATTGCAAAGGTTGGGTACAGGAAGCGGCATTGCGTATGTTGCTGAATAATTTAAATCCCGAAGTAGCAGAACGCCCCAATGATTTAATTGTATATGGCGGACGCGGCAAAGCTGCTCGCAACTTTGAAGCGTTGGATAATATCATCGCTGCATTAAAAATTTTAGAGAACGATGAATCACTCTTAATACAAAGCGGTAAACCCGTAGGTATTTTAAAAACACATAAAGATGCACCGAGAGTTTTAATAAGCAATTCACAACTGGTACCCAACTGGGCCAACTGGAAACATTTTGATGAGTTGGAAAAAAAAGGACTGATGATGTACGGGCAAATGACTGCCGGCAGTTGGATATACATCGGCAGCCAAGGTATTGTACAAGGAACATATGAAACCTACGCAGCTATCGCAAATAAACATTACCCGAAGCATTCGGAGTCTTCCAACATCCCTCCGCCGAATGGCGGAGGTGGGGGAGCCGGAGGTTCATTGCGCGGAACATTAAATGTTACCGCAGGACTTGGTGGTATGGGTGGTGCGCAACCATTGGCCATAACAATGAATGAAGGCGTTGCTCTTATTGCTGAAGTAGAAGAATGGCGCATTGATAAACGAATCGAAACAAAATACCTTGATGAAAAATATCTTGATATTGATGAAGCGATAGACAGATGCTTAATGCTGAAAGCTGAAGGCATAGGGCGCAGCGTTGGCGTAAAATGTAATGCCGTTCATCTATTGCAGCGATTGATTGAAAGAAATATTATTCCCGATACACTTACCGACCAAACCAGTGCACATGATCCGCTGATCGGTTATTGGCCGCACGAAATTTCTTATGAACAAGCAAAAATTTTAAGAGAAAAAAATCCCGAGCAGTACACCGACTATGCCTACCGTTCCATGTACTTGCATGTACAACTTATGTTGCAACTCATGGATAAAGGTGCAATCACTTTTGACTATGGAAATAATATAAGAGCAAGAGCTTTGGAGTACGAAGAGCTAAATGCTGAACGCTTAACGCTGAATGCAGAAAGCAAAAATAGCATTCAGCATTTAGCATTTAGCTTTCCGCCCGGACGCTGCTTCGGCTTTGAAGGCTTCGTCCCCGCCTATATCCGTCCGCTGTTCTGCGAAGGCAAGGGGCCTTTTCGTTGGGCCGCATTAAGTGGTGATCCAAACGATATTGCTGTTACAGACGAAGTAATTAAAAATTTATTTCCTCATAATCATTCGATGCTGCGCTGGATGAAAATGGCCAAAGAGAAAATTGCTTTTCAAGGATTGCCCGCACGTATCTGTTGGTTAGGACAAGGCGAAAGAGAAAAAGCCGGATTAGCATTTAATGAATTGGTACGTACCGGAAAAGTAAAAGCACCGATTGTTATTGGCAGAGATCATTTGGATACAGGAAGTGTAGCAAGTCCCAATAGAGAAACTGAAAGCATGCTTGACGGAAGTGATGCCGTAGCCGATTGGCCCATCTTAAATGCGTTGGTAAATACAGCCGGCGGAGCAAGTTGGGTAAGCTTGCATCACGGCGGCGGCGTGGGCATGGGTTACAGTATACATGCAGGTATGGTAATTGTTGCCGACGGTACAAAAGATGCTGAAGAAAGATTGCGTCGTGTATTACGTAACGACCCGGGCATGGGTGTAATACGACATGCAGATGCAGGATATGAGATAGCGAAAGAGACTTTGCGTGAAAATGAGTTAGATTTTAAAGAAAGGTTGAAGTAAAAAGTAAAAAGGTAAAAGTAAAAATGGGGTTTTGTTTTCTATGGCACCCGCAGCAACTTATCCCTTATCTCTCTCCAAGTAATCAATTTTATATTTTGTTCTTTTAAAATCTTTTTACATTTTTCACTTGTAAAAAAATTAAAATCGTCCTGTCGCCAGGCAGCTCCCCAATCCGGATGATCGATGGTAACAGCCTTCATCTCGCTGTCGTTATACGCGGTATGTAACAAAATAATACCAACGCCCGGTTTCAACGATTGAAAAACACTTGTATAATAGTTTGCCATTCCCTTTTTATAATCGTCCGGGTTAGCCGTGTAAATATTATCCACCACTACATCATTTTTATTAATAAAATTATCAAGATTGGCGTTTAATGCCGATCGGGCGCCTTCTTTATTAAGCAGTACCGGAACTTTATATTCCCTCCCGAGTTTTATTAATATTTGAAGATAATCGGCCCTGCCAAATAATGCAGCCATATGCGAATCAAAATGTGTGAAATCGATACCAAACTCTTTGGCTCTTTCTATTTGCGCTCTGAGCTCTTTTTCTACTTCTTCCGGTTTGGCGGCGGCATATAAAGAGTCGACGCTTTCAAATAAAAATCCTTTATCATTTACCAAACTTGCTACTTCCGCTTTTGGCGCCACGGGGCCCCATTTATAATATTTCCATTCACTTGTGAGTGTAAGATGCAGACCCAAATCAGCTTTGGGATGTGTACGTGCATAAGCGGCAATCTCGGGAAACCAGGGGCAGGGCACCATGATGCTTGCTGAATTGACGGGGCCTTTTTCCATAGCTGCAATACTCGCCGCGTTTTCGGAGTGTGCTACACCCAAATCATCGGCATGAAGAATAAGCAGTTTGGTAGTTTTGGAGTAACCCAATTTTTCTGATAGTGTTTGTTGTGCCGAAAGCAGTAGTGAACTGAAAATAAAAATCGGGAATAATATTTTTTTCATATAAACCGGTTTAGCTATTTGCGCATTAGAAAGGGAAGTTACGAAGTTTTGGCTTTTCAGTTTATGATCTTTCTTTTGCGGAGTTAGTGTTTGTAAAAAAGAAGACCTTACTTTATTTCCTGAAGCAAAAAGTCATAAAATTTGAGCGTTGAAATATCCGTAAAAGCAAATAGAAATTATTCCGCCGGAAGCAATTACCAATTATCAATTATCATTTCCTTCCCTATATTATACGCGACCCGCTCAAGGTTAGCATATGTATTCTTTAAGGCCTCGTCCAATTTTGTTCCCGGCTCATTTATATTTATTAACCGGTCAAAATAATAATTCAGTTCCTTATCAATTACATCGGGTATATTTCCTGCCAGCCCTATTACCGGTATGGAAAACTGCTTAGCCATTTTGGCTACGCCAAAAGGCGCCTTGCCTTGCAGAGTTTGGCGGTCTATACTTCCTTCGCCGGTTATTACCAGCGTTGCTTTTCTTAATTCTTTTTCAAAACCGGCTGTTTTTAAAAAATAATCAATACCGTTTACCAATTGAGCATTCAGTAATCCGTACAACCCTCCAGCTACACCACCCGCAGCGCCGCCGTGTTGTACTGCTGCTATATCTTTTCCCGTTTTATTTAAAATAACATCACGCAAACATTTCAATCCTGCTTCTAATATGGGTATATCTTTTTCCGTTGCGCCCTTCTGCGGACCAAACACCGCCGCCGCGCCGTTTGTTCCCAACAAAGGATTTAATACATCACACAAAATAATTATCTCAACCGCTTTAAATAAATTATTATCATTTGCTAATGAATAATCAATAATATTTTTAAATGAAGCAGGATGTTTTAATTCATTGCCCGCTGCTTCAGTAAAACGAAAACCCAATGCACGCAGTATACCCGTGCCGCCATCTACTGTTGCGCTGCCGCCAATACAAAGAAGTATTTTCTCGGCTCCTTTGTTTATCGCTTCAAGCAGTAATTCTCCGGTTCCGAATGTAGTAGCATGTAAGGGATCATACTGATGCGGTTGCAATAATCGTAAACCCGATGCGGCAGCCAGTTCTATTACAGCGGTTTTATTTTCTTGCGACCAACCGAAAGCGGAAGAAATTTTTATGCTTAAAGGATTCTGAACATTTACATCAATTTTTTTTGCTTTGAGATGATGTATCAATAAATCAGCCGTGCCATCGCCGCCATCTGCAACGGGGAAAGTTTTTGTAGTGCATCGCAGTCCGCTTCGATGCAATCCTTTTTCAATTGCTTCTGCGGCACTCGCCGCAGCAAGGCTGTTTTTAAAAGCATTGGGTGCGATAAGAATATGCATAGTCTTTTATAAAATAAAATTCTTCATTGTTTTGAGTAAATCGAAAAATGTCGGAGTGAATTCCAAATCGTCACATATCTTAACCCACCCATTAGTGAGTTTTTTTATGAGAAATCTCCTAAGCCCCTCCGAGGAGTGGATGTAGATACTGATAATTGAAGAGTTAGCGAAACCGGATGATACGACAATTTGAAATGCACCAGAATATCGGACACGTTTGCAATGCTCAATAGAATTACCAAAAGATAAACGGAGTCCCGATTAAAATACGGGATAGACTGTCGCCATTGTCGCTTAATAGTAGTAATTCAGCCGGGTTCATAAAAATCAATTCAATTGTTATTAATGTCAGATCATAAAAAGAGATAATAAATAGATAAATAACATAGCTGTAAGTCCCATCCATATAGTGGCAACTGAATGTACCCGCAGCATGTTGCGTATATCAATATTTGAAAATTTAGAAACTACCCAAAAGTACGCATCGTTTGTATGCGATATCATCATGGAACCTGCACCCATAGAAAGCACGGCAAGCAGCTTGCCGTTTTCTGAATCTAAACCGAGTACCGACAATAAAGGAAGTACAATAGAAGATGCTGTAATAATAGCGACGGTGGAAGAACCCTGCGCAGTTTTTATTATTACCGTTAATAAAAAAGGAAACCAAATACCGATAGACCGGAGGTTTACGGCTTTGCTGAACTGTGTACCTATATCGGTTGCCAGCAGTACGGCGCCGAAAGCAGCACCCGCACCAATGATTACTAAGATGGATCCTGCTTTTTCTACGGCAGCGCTTAAATGAAGCGATAATTTTTTTCTTTGACCGCGGCCGGTTATAATAGCTAAAAGTAAACCAATGGCAAGCGCAATGGCCGGATCACCGGTTGTATTAAAAACATTTGTCAATAAACCGTTGTCTTTGTTTTGTAATCCTGTAAAAGACCTGGCAGACATGAGCAAAATAGGAACAAGCACCGGGAGAAAAGCTTTCCAAACCGGCAAAGATTTAAAAGATTCCGGTTTACCGCCTCCGTCATTGAGTGACTGATTTGCATCTTGTATTTCTTCCGTTGCTTTATTCAATTCAGAAGCATCAATCGATTTTTTGCCTGCATATACGGCCCACCAATGCCCGGCCAACATAGCGGGGAAGGCAATCAATATTCCATAACCAATCAACTTTCCAAAATCTACACCAATGGTACCGGCGGCGGCGCTTGCACCGGGGTGCGGCGGTAATAAACAATGTACTGAATACAAACCCGCGGCTAATGATACACTCATTTGCGCTGCTTTGTATCCTGTTTTTTGAATAAGGGATTTATTAATACCGTTTAAAACAATATAACCTGAGTCGCAAAAAATAGGCAGCCCCGTAATAAAACCGGTAATGGAAATTGCGAAAGCAGAACGTTTGATACCTGTTATTTTTAAAATAAAATCGGCCATTACTTTTGTATGACCGTTCTTCTCCAGCAATACACCTATGGCTGTACCCAATACGATGATAAGGCTGAGCTTGGATAAAATATCGCCGAAACCGTTTTTAATCAGTTTTAAAATTTCTTCTACGGATAACTCTACACTTAAACCTGTAATAAAGCAGGCGATAAGCAGCGCAAAAAAAGGATGCAGCTTATACCGAACGGTAAGCCAAATAATAACTGCAATACCTGCCAATAACGAAACTGTACTTTGCCAAAGCGGAACATGCATGAGATAAAATGAATTGTATAAAAATACAATATAAAAAAAGAAACTGCAGTTGAGAATTCTTCTGCATAGTTTCTGAACCACGAAGTCACAGAATCACAGAGTAACACAGAGATTTTGTGAACCTTTAAGCATTGCAGTTCAAATAAAATTATCTCATAGTGAGGAATCTTATTTCACCGTAACCGCATCTTTTTCGAATGGGCCTTTAAAAGCAGAAGGATCGATACTGAAATGACGTGTATAGATATTGGCGGTTTGAAATAAATTTTTTAACCATATAGCGGTCTGTTCAAAACCTTTTCCGTCTTTACTGTCAAAATCATTTAATATTAGCCCCTGCGCTTCTTTCATCATCATCTGCGGATCATCCAAATAATAATAAAGTACCGCCAAATTAAAATAACTGGCGTATCGTATTTTACGGTCGTGTTTGCGGGTAGAAGAATAATTTCTTTTAATATTTTCAAAATAATCAATTACCGGTTTTAATTTTTCTCTTACGCCGTCAATGGGGCTGTTGGCGTTCAAGCTGAAAAGCACATCGCTCAATTGCTGAAAGGCTTTGCGGTGTGCGGCATATTCAGCATGTTTGCGGCTGTCGATGATCCACATAAAATCATTGACCGTTACTTCGCTAAAGCCAAAATTTTCGCTAATGCGGTTGCTCAGGTTATGCATTGCCCTGTTTACTGAAGTACGGTACAAATCATTGGTCACGGTTAAAGCATTAATTGCAAAATAACCTTCGGCCAATTTTCTTATGGGAAATTCAGGGCTTCTGTACACTTGCTTATAATTGCGATTGGCAAGATCCATATCCATAATATGTGTTCCTTTAAAATCGGTGATGGTAGCTACGGCTGCAAAAGTATAAATCACTTCCTGGCGGTAATAAATTTTTGTGCCTGTAATTTGCCCCGCTCTGTCTTTAATATTCTCTATTCTTTCTTTTACCGAAACAGATTCAGGCAACAGATCATCTAATTTTACTTTTATTGAAAGATGGCCCTCGGCGGGTAATTTTCGCCAGCCTTCGAGCAATACAGTATTTTCAGGCGATAATTCGTTGAGGAATGATTGCATCAGTCTTGTGCCTTCAACTTCTACGTTATAAGTTCGGTAAGTACTGTCTATACGCATTTTAGGAAGCGAACGGTATTGTACACTAAAACGGTACTTATCAAGATCTACATTTCTTTGCGCAGATACCAAAAGCGGCAACAGGAGCAGTATAAAGGGGTATAGTTTTTTCACGAATTAGGATTTTATTGTTCTAATAACGAACGGAAGGCGAAAATATTTCCTTATCGGGGCTGTTTCTCAGCTATTTTTTGCGGGTAAAAACAGAATGAATGATGACTTGGGTTGCCATAGCTGAAATGTAAAAATACCATAGTGTTTGTCAAAGAGGATGACATCGAATTTTGCCAAAACCTTCATTTATTGTAAATTCGACTATTAATATTTTTTTATGAGCATTACTGAACAAATAGTAACAGATAAAAAGGGAAGGGCAGTGGCTGTTCAAATTCCGGTGAATCAATATAAAAAATTATTGGAACTGGCAGAAGAGATGGAAGATATAAAAGCTTATGACAAAGCTGTAAAGCGCAAGCTTGAATTTATTCCCTTTAACCTGGCTTTAAAAGAATTGAAAGCCAAACGAAAAAAATGATGTACTCAATTGTTATTGACCGGATGGCTCAAAAACAGTTGGGCAAAATTCCTCCTCCGCATTTTAAAAAGTATTAGTGAGCTTGCCGCAGATGCGAGACCGCCGGGATGCAAAAAACTAACAGGTCGTCAGGGTTACAGAATTCGTATTGGCGATTATCGGGTGATCTATAACATCGAAGACAGAATACTTACTGTTTTTGTTATTGATATCGGGCATAGAAAAGATATTTATGATTAGCGAAATCTCACGGTGCCAAAAAAATAAAATTTGGTGTATCGCTTCGTTTGCTTAACAAATTAAATTCCAATGAAATATTTTATTCCAATTTTTTTTCTTTCCTTTTTTGCTTCCTGTTCTACTGCTCTGCCAAAAGAAGACGAAGTAAAAGAAAAAGTAAAACTTTGGTACATACAGCAGAGCAGTATTACCGGTAAGAGCCCTGCCGCTATTGAGGGAATCACCGTTTTGTCCATTACAAAAGATACGGAACGTGAAGGTGTTTTTAATACAGTCAGTATAGCGGCAGGTTCGCTGCCGCATTCACCGGCAACGGATACAATGCCCGATCTGAAATTTTATGATACGGTGAAAATGAGTCTTGAGTGGAACGGCGCTAAATGGGTATCTGTAAATGAATAGCTTCTGGGTTTTCAAAATCATAATTTAGAATTTAGGTTTTAGCCCTGCGCTTGGTTATCTTGCACACCACTTATGAGACCAACAGAAGATACATACCGCCACAAAGGCCTGCGAAAAAAATTGGTGGACACGGTTCGCTCCAAAGGAATTAGCGATGAAGAAGTGCTGGAGGCTATTAATAAAATCCCCAGGCATTTTTTTCTTGATTCCGCTTTTGATGAAAAAGCTTATGAAGACAAAGCTTTTCCCATTGGCGAAGGACAGACTATTTCGCAACCTTATACAGTGGCTTATCAAACGGAGCTGTTGGAACTTAAAAAATTTGATAAGGTATTGGAAATTGGTACCGGCAGCGCTTACCAGGCGTCCGTATTAGCAGAGATGGGTGTGCAGGTATATACCATCGAAAGGCAAAAGAAATTATTTGAAAGCAATAAGTTGTTTCCTTACATAAAAAAATATACTAACATTAAATTTTTTTACGGCGACGGATATGAAGGCTTACCGACTTATGCGCCTTTTGATAAAATAATTATTACCGCCGCTGCTCCGGATATTCCCTTAAAATTAATTGAGCAATTAAAACCCGGCGGTATGATGGTAATACCGGTTGGCGCCGGCGATGTGCAACAAATGAAAAGAATTACCAAATTGGCTATTGGCGGTATTAAAGAAGAAGTGTTTGATCAGTTTTCTTTTGTGCCGATGCTGGACGGAAAGAAATAAAAAGCCAAGCCCCATCACGGCCCCCTCTAAATCTCCCCCCAAGGGTGAGACTTGTTATACACAGACCCGAATAAAAGGAAATCAAACTACTATTTTGTATTTACAAATAAGCGAGGTCTGTGTGTTGGTCTCCTTCCCCTTTGGGGAAGGCAGGGGTGGGGCCTTAGTGGGGACTGAATTGCTGCAACAACTCAATTCTTTTTTCGATAGGAGGGTGCGTCGCGAATATATTATCCCACGAAATAGATTTATGCACGGAAGGTTGCGGGCTGTTGATAAATAACTGCGCTACATCACGACTTTCTACCGCTTCTATAAACGGATCATCTTTTATTTTTTGTAACGCAGCGGCCAATGCATAAGGTTTCTTGGTCATATCCGCTGCGCCGGCATCGGCTAAGTATTCTCTTGACCGCGAAATACCAAAACGCAACAACATAGAAATAAAATAACAAATTGCCGTTACTACAATCGCTATTAAAATAATAGCGCCGGCTCCTTTTTTCTTATCTCCGCCGCCGGTAAATCGTAAACTGCGAAAAGCCATTTCCGCTAAAAAAGAAAAGATGCCGACAAAAATAATAGATATGATAAGTAAGCGAACGTCACGGTTTTTTATATGCGTCAGTTCGTGGGCAATAACGCCTTCCAGTTCTTCGTCATTCAGTTTATTAATAATACCTCTTGAAAACGTAACGGAAAAACTTTTTTCGTTGATGCCGCTTGCAAAAGCATTTAGCGAATCATCCTCTATTACATACACTTTCGGCATTTTCATTCCTTGTGATATGCAAAGATTCTCAACCAAATTATACACTCTTTTATTTTCAATTCTCACTAATGATTTGCGTCCCGTTGCAAGTTTTATAAACGTACTGTGACCCGCCCAAGCAATTAAAAACCAAATACCCACGCCGATAAGTATAAACGGCGCTGCAGAAAGAAATGCTTCATTGGGGCCGATAGAGTTATAGCCCTCAATATCATTATTATTTACACCAAAGTAAATTATAGCATAAAGCATCCCAAGCAACAGAGCCGGGAATGCTATCAATAAAAGAATTGAATTAAAATTATTTTTCCTGATTTGTTTATCTAAGCCAATGTATTGCATTGTTGCATTCTTACTCTTGAAAACATTTAGGTTTTTGCATCTTTGAGGGTCTGTGTATAGCGAAGCCTTCCGCCAATCGGCGGAGAGGCCGGAAGCGGCTTAAAACTTAATTTTTGGCGGTTCTTCCAATTGTTCTCTTTTCTCCGTACCGAGGTCAAACATAATTTCCCTTGCAAATCCAAAATTCTTTGCAATAAGATTGGAAGGAAAAGTTTCGCAGGCATTATTGTATTCGGCAGTAGCACCGTTAAAAAAGCGGCGTGATGCGGCCAATTTATTTTCTATATCACTCAGTTCTTCCTGCAATTGTAAAAAATTTTGATTGGCTTTTAAATCAGGGTAGGCTTCTACCGAAAGTTTTAACCCCGCCAGTGCAGAAGAAAGTTGTTGTTCTGCCACAATCTTTCCGTCAATCGTTGTCGCATTCATGGCGGCGGTACGGGCTTCTGTTACTTTAATCAGCAATTCCTTCTCGTGCCCGGCATAGCCTTTTACCGTTTCTACCAATTGCGGTATCAAATCGTGTCGTTGACGCAGTTGTACATCAATATCGGCAAAAGCATTTTGCCTGCGATTGCGCAAACGAACCAAACTATTATAAAGGCTCATCATCCAAATGGCGATCAGCACAATAATCCCGATAAGAATAAGTAGCGGCATAGTATTTTAATTTTACTCAAGTTAAATAAAAACTTCTTTTTTATTCGGCTTTCTTTTTTATATTGTAAAATATTTCTTGCATATGAGAGTCATTCCTTTTGTTATTTCCGCTTTTGTTACAGCCGGGTTGGTTTTTGCTCTGAATACTAAATTTGGTGCTGCGCCGGCCATGGGTAAATTTTTAAGCCCTCAGCAAGGTTTTTGGCAAAATGCCGAGCCCGCCAATAAAAGTTTTGATGATGAATTAAAATTTCCTGAGCTGAAAGGCGAAGCCAATGTATATTTTGATGAACGATTGGTACCGCATGTATTTGCAGAAAATGACGAGGACTTGTATTTTATACAAGGTTATCTGCACGCCAAATTCCGTTTATGGCAAATGGATTTTCAAACCGAAGCCGCAGCCGGTAATGTAAGCGCCATCATTGGCAAAAAAGCTGTAAACTACGATAAAGAACAACGTAGGTTGGGAATGGTATATGCCGCTGAAAATGCAATGAAGGAAGTAGAAAAAGACCCCGCTTCAAAAACTGCTTTTGAAGCTTATGCAAATGGCGTCAATGCATATATTAATACGTTGACGGTAAGCTCATTGCCGGTAGAATATAAGCTGATGGGTTTTAAACCCAACAAATGGACAAAATTAAAGACTGCGCTGCTGCTAAAAATGATGGCGAAGATGCTTTCTTCAGGTACCGAAAATGATTTGGAAAATACCAATGCAAAAGCATTGTTCAGTATGGATGAATTTAAAATGATTTATCCGCAGGTAAATGATTCATTGCTGCCCATTGTACCCAAAGGAACGCCGTTTGCTAAACCGGGTATTGTTCCTGTAAAACCCGCCGTTGCCGATTCTGCCTATTTTGGTAATAAAGATGTGGTACAGTATAAAGAAATTTCTAAACCTGATATAAATAACGGAAGTAATAACTGGGTAGTGGGCGGTACTAAAACCCAAAGCGGCAAACCTATTCTTTGCAACGATCCGCATTTGGAACTTTCTTTTCCTTCTATATGGTATGAAATGCAGTTGGCTACACCGGCCGGTAATGCTTACGGCGTTACATTGCCCGGCAGCCCGTTTGTAATTATTGGTTTTAATGACAGCATCGCCTGGGGGGTTACCAATGCGCAGCGTGATGTAAAAGATTATTATGATATAAAATTTAAAGACGCTTCTAAAAAAGAATATTTATTTAACGGGCAATGGACGAAATCGGAGATTCGGTACGAAACGATAAAAGTAAAAGGCGGAGCCGATGTGATTGATACGGTTGCTTATACTGTATTCGGCCCGGTTATGTTTGATGAAAGTTTTTCAAATGACTATGCTGATAAAAAAGCTCTTGCCGTAAGATGGGTGGCGCATGATCCGAGTAATGAAGCCCAAACTTTTTATAAACTGAATCATGCAAAAAATTATAGTGACTACGAAGAAGCGATACAATCATTTAAATGTCCCGGACAAAATTTTGTATTCGCTTCCAAGACCGGCGATATCGCTATTTGGCAGCAGGGACAGTTTCCTGCAAGATGGAACGGGCAGGGATTATTTGTAATGCCGGGGCAGGACAGCAGTTTCATGTGGCAGGGGTTTATTCCGCAGCCGGAAAATCCGCACAGCAAAAACCCTGTGCAGGGATTTTTAGAAAGCGCCAACCAGCGTCCCGCAGATTCTACCTATCCTTATTTTATTCCGGGCAGTTATATTACTCCGCGTGGTATTACCATAACCAACAAGCTGGCTGCCATGAACGGCATTACGCCGGATGATATGAAGAAGTTGCAGTACGATTATTTTAATACACTGGCCGAAGATGCAAGGGGTGTACTGTTAAAATATGTTCGTGAAAATGAATTGGATGCCGGCGGTAAAAAATATTTGGAGATACTTCGCAATTGGGATTTAATCGCCGGCCCCGCATCAACGGGGCAAACTGTTTTTCAAACCTGGTGGGACAGTCTTGAAGTGGAAGTATGGAAAGATGAATTAACAAAAGTAAAGTCGCCTGTTAATTGGCCCGCTGAACAAACATTAATGGAGCTGCTTAAAAAAGATACGGCGATGAAATTTATTGACAATATAAATACTTCGCAAAAAGAAACTATTTATGATGCAGTGACCAATGCACTGAATAAAGCTGCGATTGATTTACAAAAAGAAGAAGCGGCCGGTAAATTAGAATGGACAAGACATAAGGATCCCACTATTTATCATTTACTAAAACAAAATATGATGCCATTTGCAAGAACGGGTATACCGGTGGGCGGCAATGGTAATATTATAAATGCGGTAACTAAAAGTCACGGGCCAAGCTGGCGTATGATTGTACACATGACGGACAGAACGGAAGCATACGGTGTATACCCCGGCGGACAAAGCGGCAACCCCGGCAGTAAGTATTATGATGATTATGTAAATACCTGGGCCGAAGGAAAATACAATGAACTTTGGTTTATGCGTGCCGGCGACAGAGGCGATAAGAAAATAAAGTGGCGGATTAAGGCAACTAAGCTGCAATAAAAAAGATTACTGTTCATATAACATTAACAAAAGATGAACACCATAAAATAATTTTCTTCATTAAAAACTGCTGAACCCTTAAGGTTTGGTTATTAATTATGAAATTCGCAGCATCAGTTATATTAACGGCATTATTAAGTTTTATTGTTGGTTTGAAATTTGAATGGTGGACAGTTGCCCTTGTAGCATTTTTAGTAGCCTTATTGATACATCAAAAAGCAGGCAAGGCATATCTTGCTGCATTCGCAGCTATTTTTTTATTATGGGGTGCATTGGCACTTTGGATTAACATACAAAATCAATCAATGCTATCTGCAAAAATTGCAAAAGTGTTACCATTGGGCGGTTCGCCGGCAGCATTGATATTTGTCACTGCTTTCACAGGTGCATTAGTAGCGGGTTTTGCAGCTATGAGCGGCAGTTATTTAAGACAGATTAAAGAAGAGTTGATGCCCCCATCCCCTAAAGGGTGTATATAGTTTTCATATCGAATCTCACACTTTAATTATGGACTATCAGTATTAATAGTATTTGATAATTTGAAATGTACTGCCTGAAGTTCCACATTTTTTAATTTCCTTTATCTTTGCATTGCTTTAAAATTTTGCCCAACCTGCAATTGGGTCTCGCTAAAGCGGGTTAAAATTTAAATATCATGGCTCAACTACATAACCGCATCTCCCGACAGGAGCTGAAAGACCGTATTAAAAAGGATAATATCCCTCGTACTACTCTTTCTTTTTATCATTATTTTAAAATAGAAGAACCCGGGCAATTTCGCAATGAGTTATATAAAAATTTTCTTGCACTGGGGGTATTGGGAAGGATTTATTTGGCACACGAAGGTATCAATGCACAAATGAGTTTGCCTTCGGCCAATTTCAATTTATTCAAAACCTATCTATATTCCATTGAATCGTTGAACGGCATACGATTAAACATTGCTGTAGATGATGATGCCCGCCCCGATAATTTCGGGGTAAAAGTTTTTATGTATTAGATATTAAAGTAAGAAATAAAATTGTGGCAGATGGAATTGCTGATCCGGAATTTGATATGGCCAACAAGGGTAAGTATGTAAATGCCGAAGAGTTTAATAAACTGACTAATGACCCCGATACTGTAGTCATTGATATGCGCAATCATTATGAATACGAAGTAGGTCATTTTGAAAAAGCCATTGAAATACCCAGTGATACGTTCAGGGAACAACTGCCCATGGCTGCGGATATGATGAATACGGATAAGGGAAAAAATATTATTATGTATTGCACCGGCGGTATACGCTGCGAAAAAGCAAGTGCCTACATGCTGCACAAGGGTTTTAAAAATGTATTTCATTTAGAGGGCGGTATTATTAACTATGTAAACAATGTAAAAGAGAAAGGATTAGAAAATAAATTTCACGGAAAAAATTTTGTATTTGACCAAAGGCTGGGGGAGCGGGTTACGGAAGAAATAATAGCTACCTGCCACCAATGCGGCAAACCGGCCGATACACATGTAAATTGTGTAAATGATGCTTGCCATCTGTTATTTATCCAATGCGATGAATGCAATGCTAAAATGGAAGGCACTTGCAGCCGGGATTGTTTAGATTTTATACACTTATCTGCCGAACAGCAAAAGGAATTACGTAAAGGAATTGATAAAGGAAGAAATGTATTTAATAAAGCAAGGGAGAGGAAGAATAAAATTTGAAACCCGATTTGAAGGTTTACAAAACAAACTATTTAGTGCCGATAATTCTGTTTAGACAAAGTCATTAAACTATTCAGATCAGTATTCTTCTCCCAAGTAAATTATTTGCACTTTATCATTGTCGTTTTTTTGTAAAATATCCAGAAAGGCATTCTTTATTGTTTCATTATTTTGTAATAATGCTTGCTTATTTAAAATGATTATAATGATTTTTGCTTCGCCCACCCATTCTAAATCAGCAAGCACTTCTTCCAGGGCATCTAAATTTAAACCAAAATAATCAGGGATAGAAAGTTGTTGCTGTAAAGTAGTATAGCATTTATCAATTGTATCGCAGGTGTTGCCGTCTATAAACACATAGCGTACATTATTCTCGTTGTAATAATCAGCAGGTATATTCTTAAATTTGGCCATATTATTTTATTTCTGTAAAAGTTCTGTAATGATCGTTGGTGTACCAGCTTCTGCCGTCGCTGCCTGTACAAATTCTTTCGGTACCGCGGTTTTGTCCCTGTACTTTTCGGTTTACATCCCACTCCTGATAATTGATGTCATTGCCTTTTGCATCTTGTTGGGGCAATACTCTTTCTCTATTGGTAAATTTTCTGCCGCCCACATAGCCATCCATAGCACGGTTATTGACTTTTATATACTTCAGTACCTCAAAAACTTTTTGCGGTATTGATGTTGCAGCATCGGTTGTTGTTTTGGGATTATTATTGTCGTTATTATTTTTACGATCATTATTATTGTGCTTAGGGTTTGTAATAGCTGGCTTGGCGCCGCCGGAGGTATTATTACTAAATACTAATTTGGCAACCAGGAAACCGGCTACTAAACCTATAATGATACCGGTTACTAATTGCGATTTTTTTTTCAACATAGCCAAAGGTACTTTAAACAAAGAAGAAGCAAATTGAAATCTCTGCTTCTATTAATTTTCATTAAGAAATATAAAAGCTATTTTATCCACTTTATACAAACGGGATTACCCACTGCAATTCTTTTTCCCGTATCGGCAAGTAACCCGGTATTTTTATCTCTTTTAAAAATTACAATCTCATCGCTGTTTTGATTAGCCGCCAATAAAAAATTACCCGAAGGATCAAAATTAAAATTACGCGGCGTTTTACCAAGTGTAGATTGATGACCAATTAAACTAAGCCTTCCCGTTTTTTTATCGATTGAAAAAATACCGATGTTATTTGATTCGCCGCGGTTGCTGCAGTACAAAAATTTTCCGTCAGCCGAAACATGAATATCGGCGCTGCCGATGGCGCCCATATAATCAACGGGGATGCCTGAAATAGTTTGTACTTGTTCCAAGGCACCGTGTTTTTTTGTAATAATTATATACCGAAACAGTACCGGTCAATTCTTCCATCAGGTAACCGAATTTTCCGGAAGGGTGAAAATCAAAATGTCTTGGGCCTGCACCGGGTTCACTTGGTACAAAACCGGCATTCGCTTCATCTAATCTTCCTGTTTTTAGCATTAAAAGGATAAATCATTATTTTATCAATGCCTAAATCAGGTACCATTAAAAAATTATTCTCTTTCGAAAGAACAGTTGCATGTACATGCGGCGCTGTTTGTCTTTCGTTATTGACACTGTAACCTGTATGCTCAATAATTTGTTTTGCCGAATCCAATGAGCCGTCTTTTTTTACAGCAAAAACAGCAACGGTGCCTCTGCTGTAATTCCCGACAATCACCCGGTTGCCGGTTTTATCAATCGTAATATAACAGGGGTGATCGCCGCCGGATGATTGTTTATTAATTTCTTTTAACTTACCCGAAACTTTATCAAAGGAAAAAGCAGTAACGCTGCCGGGCTTATCTTCATTAACTGAGTACACAAATTTTTGATCGGGTGAAATAGTAAGGAAAGAAGGATTGGAAGTTTTTATCGAACTTGAAAGAACCGCATCACCGGTTAAGCTGTTGAATTTATATACACTGATGCCTTCGCTTTTACCGGAAGTGTAAGTACCGACCAGCAAATTAAATTCCTGTGCATACACGCTGCCGGTATAAAGAAATGCAATAAGCAAATATTAAAAAGATTTTTTTCATATAACTGAATGATTAAAATAAAGGTATGCCTTTCAATGCCTGCCATAATAAAAAAAGTACCAACAGTAAATAAGCTGCAGAAAAAAGAATTACGTGGCTTTTCGTTTTTGCAATAAACCAACCGAATAACGGGATGATTTGCAAGGAGTGCATACCTGCAAAATGAGCAACTCGTAAATCGCCGTGCAGCTTACTCCAATTCAATAAAGGAAGCCCTTCACTTCCGTCAGGTGCTCCGATGTATGTTTTAATTGTGCCGCCATAACGCCGCCTTCAAATGCAAAAAATACAAAGAAAAGAATGGCGATGCGTATGGCCCATACATAGTGAGCGGGAAGATTGAATTTCTTTTGAAGAAAAAACAAAATACCTATATACAATGTCCACAACGTCATAATGGTAATGGCAACACCCATCAGCTAAATAACAATCCGTAAAACGATGAAGATATATTAAAATGCGAAAGCCTGCCGTTAGCAGCTTGCCATACAATAACAATATTTTCAAATGTTAAAACGAGAATGATAACCCAAGAATAAATAAGTACTGCTTTTTGTCTGGTAAGATGATACATATACCAAGCCATTGCAGTAACAAAAAAGATGGTTGATAAAAAGAATTTCAAAGGCTTAATCCATGCATTGATACCCAAAACAACGGTATCATCCAATTGAATAAGCAGGCTGCAGATGCCCGCGCAAAAAAAATTTAACCATCCAAACCAATAAAGTAATCGGTTGCGTTGCTTCAACTTTGTAAGAAAATTCATTTCGGGAAACTAATAATTATCTGCAAAGTATTGTTTTGTTTTAATAAGACGCATAACCAGGTACAGCAGCAGCCCAAGGGGTCCCAGCATAAACGTGCATAATAAGCAGGGGATAATAAGCCAATGACTGAAACCATACTTTACGGAATTCTTCTTAATCCATATCCCGGTCATTAAATCAAATGCTAAATAATGAACCCACCCGGCAGTTACCGCTGTTTTATTGGTAAATAAGCTCATTACACCATCCAAAGTACCAAACTTTTCAAAATCGCCCGGTTGCAAACTTTGAGCAATCAGCCATGTATAAACAATGGCAAATAATGTGATGACTGCACCAATCAACAGTTTGTCGCTATCAAACCAAAAGGGACTGACTATAATTAAAACTAACCAGCCAATCATGGCTATGGAACTGCAAATACTGAAAATTATATCCGGTGTCATAAAAGAAAATTATAACCTCTAAGCTAAGCTCTTTCTTATAGCTCACGTAAGTTTTTGAAGTGACTTATTAATTCGTTGCATCGTTTCTTCATCACTTAGCTGTTGCGGCACAAATTTTTCGCCAATCACTTTTTCATACAATTCAATATATCTTTTGGAGATGGTATCAATCCATTCATCACTCATGGCCGGGACTGTTTGCCCTTCTTTACCCATAAAATTGTTTTCAATCAGCCACTCCCTAACAAATTCTTTACTCAATTGTTTTTGCTTTTCACCTGTTTGCTGTCTTTCTTCAAAACCTTCGGCATAAAAATAACGGCTGCTGTCGGGTGTATGAATTTCATCCATCAAATAAATTTCATCATTTATTTTACCAAACTCATATTTTGTATCGGCCAGTATTAAACCTTGCTTTGCTGCAATTTCTTTTCCGCGTTCGAATAATTGTAATGTATATCGGCTGAGTATTTCCCATTCTTTTTCAGTACAAAGCCCCGTCGCGATTATTTGGGCAGGAGAAATGTCTTCATCATGCCCTTCACTTGCTTTTGTAGAAGGTGTAATAATCGGAATGTGGAAAAAATCATTTTCCTTTAAATTGTCCGCCATTGTGGCGCCGCATAATTCTCTTTTACCCGATTTATAAGTTCGCCATGCATGACCCACAAGGTTACCTCTTACTACCATTTCAATTTTAAATGGATTACATTTGAGACCGACAGATACATTGGGTGCGGGTACATCCAATAACCAATTCGGGCATATATCTTTAGTAGCTTCCAGCATATATGCAGCAATTTGATTGAGAACCTGTCCTTTATATGGTATGGGTTTGGGTAAAATAATATCAAAAGCCGAGATTCGGTTACTGGCTATCATGACTAAGAAACGATCTTTAATTGTATAGACATCCCTAACTTTACCGCTGTAAAATGCTGTTTGATATGGAAATGAAAACGAACTCATTTTTCGAAAGTATGAACCCTGATTCAACACCGGGTATGAAACAACATAAAGATTTCAACAATTTATCCGTTTGCCTTTAAAATTAAATTTTTCGATAAAAAAATCAATCCTTATTTTTCCACCCGATTAACAAACCAAAATTGCTTATTATGAGAAAAAGCTATCGCTTTTTAGCCGCAACCCTGGCAGCAGCTTTCTTCACGATCGCCGCCGCCGCGCAAAACGTAACGATTTCCGGAAATGTAAAAAACAACGCTACCAAAGAAAGTGCAGGCGCTGTTTCCGTAGTGGTAAAAGGAACATCACAAGGAACTTTTACCGATGACAAAGGAAATTTTAAAATTTCCACTTCTGCAAAACTTCCGCTTGTATTGGTTATCAGCTCCATCGGTTACGATAATTTGGAAGTAACCGTGAACAATGCGACCGAAGATGTACAGGCGTTCCTGGCGCCTTCATCGCAACTTGGTCAGGAGGTAATAGTATCTGCCAACAGGGTTCCGCAACGAATTATGGAATCTCCCGTTTCCGTTGAAAGGATTAACGCTGCGGCTATCCGCAATGCTCCGGCAGCAAGTTTTTATGATGTGGTATTAGGCCTCAAAGGTGTTGATGTTACCACTTCTTCATTAACTTTTAAAACACCAACTACCCGCGGTTTTAACAGCAGCGGTAATGCCAGGTTTAACCAATTGGTAGATGGTATGGACAATCTGGCGCCGGGTCTTAATTTTTCCGTAGGCGCTATAATTGGTTTAAGCGAATTGGACGTAGATAATATAGAATTACTTTCGGGTGCTTCTTCTGCATTGTACGGCCCGGGCGGTATGAACGGAACTTTATTGATGACCAGTAAGAATCCATTTAAATACCAGGGATTGTCTTTTTTGGTAAAGACCGGTATTATGAATGTCAACAGCGAACAAAGAAGTCCGTCTCCATATCAAAACTGGAACCTGCGTTGGGCAAACAAAGTATCTGAAAAATTTGCATTTAAGATAAATGCGGAATTAATAAATGCTAAGGACTGGCTTGGTGTAGATAACAGGAATTACAGCAGGGTAGGTACAACCGGTGCGGTAGTACCCGGTAACAGAAAAACTGACCCTAATTATGATGGCGTAAATGTATACGGTGATGAAACGACTGTTGATATACGTGCATTTTTTGCAAGTATCGCAGGAAATTTGCCCGGTGCTGCAAATTTTATAGCAGCTAATAACTTGCTTTCTACTCCTCAAAATGTTTCCCGTACCGGTTATACCGAAAAAGAATTGATAAATCCCAATACAATAAACTTTAAATTGGCCGGCTCGTTGCATTATAAATTGTCAGCCAAATACGGAAGCTATTTTAGCAGCATATTGGGGTACGGGTAATACAATATATACAGGTAGTGACAGGTATTCGCTCAAAGACTTTAAAATGGGCCAGTATAAGATTGAGTTAAATAATAAAAACTGGTTGTTAAGAGCTTATACAACCCAGGAGAACGCCGGCGAATCGTATAATTTAACTGCCACCACAAGATTGTTTAATGAATCATGGAAAAGATCGGTTACTACAGATGCTGCAGGTAACCCGACGCCATTACCAACAGACTGGTATATACAATATGCTTTTTCATTATTTGAGCAACCGGATGAACGGAATGACGGAATATGATGCACACCAGGCTTCAAGAGCACTTGCCGATGCAGGAAGGCCTGCTGCCGGCAGTGCCGCACTCAGAGCATCCTACGATGCCATTCGCAAAAGACCGATCTCTCAAAATGGCGGTTTACTTTTGGATAAATCAGATTTGTATGCAGTAGAAGGAAATTACAATCTTAGCTCCGTTACTAAAGAGGTTGCTGATATTTTGATTGGCGGAAATTATAAACAATATGTTTTAAACTCTCAGGGTACATTATTTGCCGATTTTACCGGCCCAATTAAAATTTCGGAATACGGCGGATACATACAGGCAACAAGAGCCATTACAAAAGGAATTAAATTAACGGCTTCGGGCAGGTATGATAAGAATCAGAACTTTAAAGGACGCTTCACGCCGAGAGTTACTGCGTTACTCAAATTAGCCGAAAATAATAATTTACGTTTTTCTTATCAAACAGCTTATCGTTTTCCTACCAACCAGCAGCAATGGATAAATTTGCAGGTAGGCAGCACATTGTTGGTAGGCAGCAATCCTTATTTCGCCACAACATATAATTATGCAGGAAATCCTTTGTATGATGCGGCAAGCGTAGTAGCCGGCAGCCCTAAAAATTTACACCGCCTGCTGTAAAACCGGAAGCGGTTAATTCATTCGAAGGAGGTTACAAAGGACTTTTGGCGCAAAATAAATTACTGATTGATTTGTATGTCTATTTCGGTCAATATCAAGATTTTCTTGGCAGATTAAATACCATGCAAACCACTACGGGTGTTGCCGCTGATATTACAAACCCAAGTAAGCGAAGAAATATATCTGTTCCTATAAATACTTCTGAAAAAGTAAAAACCTTTGGTTTCGGATTCAGTATTGATTACAGGTTGCCTGCAAACTTTACGGTGGGAGCTAACATTGCATCTGATGAGTTGAAGGACGTGCCTGCAAATTTTGTGGCTTACTTTAATGCGCCAAAGTATAAAACCAACCTGACTTTCGGTAATTCAGGTTTTGGTACCGGAAAACGTTTAGGATTTAATATAGCCTATAGATGGCAGGAGGGTTATTACTACCAGGGCGATTTTGCGAACGGAAACCTGCCCGATGTGCATACATTGGATGCACAGGTAAGTTTGAAAATCCCTAAATCAAAATCGATCTTTAAAGTCGGTGCGAATAATTTATTAAATCAATATTATTATAACGCTATCGGCAACTCACAAATAGGCGGTTTGTATTACATTAGTTTTGGATACAATGTTTATTAATAAATCCGGTTTAACCCTTCCGATAACTATCGGAATTAAAACTAAAAATTTAAACAATGAAAAAAATAAATAATAAGCTAAGCGCATTTTACTTAGTGATTTTATCAGTCATAGTCTTCCTTGCGGCTTGTAATAAGGAGTTGGAAGAATTTCCTGCATTACCTACGCCGGTTTATCCCACAGGCAACGGTATTGCCGCTACTATAGCTGCAAACCCGGATGATAGTTTGTTTAACCGGTTAATCATCAGATCGGGTCAGGCGAATACATTAAATGATTTAACTAAAAACTTTACCCTGTTTGCTGTAAATAACGACGGGATGAAAGTCTTTGTAAATGCAGCATCAGGCGGCGCCGTTCCGTTGAATGCACCGAATGCTACTTTCTCCGCTTTTATAGCCAATACATTACCGGCTGCAAGTGCTGCGGGTATTATTCAGTATAATTTAATCGGGCAAAAATTTCCGGCGGCATCATTAGGTACTGCTTTCCCGAACTTTCCTTTAACAAGCCAGATCATACTCGACCCTACTCAGCCATTTGTAAGAATGCCGATATTTCCTGTAAGAGGAACGCCGTTTTCTTATGTAAATAATATTCCCATTACGGGAGTAGACCAAGCCGCTGCTAACGGCATCATCCATCATACATTTACAGTTGCTGCTCCGCCAACGGCAGTATTAAAAACAATGATTGCCGCCGAACCATCATTGTCTTATTTCAGAGCGGCTATTGCAAGAGCAGACAGCGGTGCTGTTGGTTTAGCAAGATTTGATTCTCTATTAAATTTTGGTGTTACGAATATGACGGTATTAGCTCCGAATAATACTGCGTTTCAAACATTAATATTCGGACTTGTTTTCCAGGGCTATTTATCCACACGACCTACGCCTTATACAGCTATTGATACTGCTACTGCAACTGCTACCGCAAACGGAGCTGTAGCTGCAGGCCCTGCTTTTTTAAGCACAAATAATGTTTCAACCGCTCAAATTAAAGGTATTGTTGCTTACCATCTTTTGGCTTCGTTGACTACGAGTACAACGACACCGTATCAACCGAATATCAGGGTGTTTTCCGTGAATATTCCTCCTCTTTCCGCAACACCTTATTTTATAAAAACATTGGTTAACGGGGCCGTTTCAGCTCATCCGGGCGTAATGGCGCAAGCGACTTTTACCGGACCGGTAGTATCAAGTCTTAAGTTTATCGGTTTAGGAAATCCGTTGGCTGAGACACCTTCACCTTAGGGGCTGCTGCTACTGCCGTTACGACGGATAGACATGCTGTAAATGGTGTTTATCATATCATAGACAGGGTGTTGTTACCTCTATAAAAGTATAAAAGTTTATAAATATAAATAAAGCCGCTGTGAGCATCTTCTCACAGCGGTTTTTGTTTGCACAAAAGAAATTTAAAGCGATTTTAATACCGATTATACATCCGTAATAGTCTCCCGATTTTTTCGGGAGACTAAACGGCTGTTATATCGGCATAATACCCGAATTGGTTGCCCGCCCGTGCCGGTACGGACGGGGGATTATTTATGAAATATATATGGTATTATTTCCTGCCCTGTGGCTTCTGCCCGACATTATTATTTGGAGCAGGTTGATAATAGTAACCGCTGCGTTCATAATCGTTCACAAAAGTTTCTATTTGCCTGTCAGTTTTATCTTTTAAATCCCAGTCCTGCTTCAGGCTGCTGCCAAAAAAGAAAGCTACTGTTTGGTACATCCGGGCATTTACGCCGCCTTTATATTCTTTAATAATTTCGTAACAGTTATTACCCGTTTGCCGGCTTATCAGTTTCATTAAAACCTTGCCCTGGTATACTGAAAGATTTTCCAACGGATCGCCAAATTGTTTTTTCAATTCTTTTTCACGGGTCTTTATATATTTTTTCCTGTCTTTTTTCGAATCTACTCCCTGTAAATTTCGGTTGATATCGTTGATGGTATTGCCGGCGATTCTTGCATAAGGATAAGTAACATAGACGGCATTCTTCAACCTGGTCCATTCTGAAATGTATTTGGCAAGGTCCTTTGCATTCATTTTAGAGACCCAAACGTTTTCCATTTCCTTGTATGGTATTAGTGTATCTTGGTAACAAACCGCCTGTGTAAGAATGGTATCATTAACGCCGAATTCTTTTGGCATCCTGCACTGTGCTTTTACGCCTTCAGTAATACAGAAGAGTACAAACAAAAATAGTACTGCATAAAACCTGTATCGCTTCAATCTGATCATGGGCGTAAAATTACAAAAATTACCGGCTTAAGAAAGCGCTGAAAGGGTAATCCTGTAAGCAGAGACAGTAATGATTTTGGTTTCGTTGCCCGGGGGTTGTTAAAAAACGAAGGTTTTATACTTTTTTGAGTTTATTCGCTTGCATACGTACTATCATACTAAGGGTAATTCCCAATACCATAATAAGAGTGCCCAGCCAAACCAGCATGATAAAAGGAAATTTATAGGCTTTTAATGTAAGGTATTCCATTATAGTGTTCGATTCTTTTACGCCCAGATTGATTGTATTGCCTTGTATATCATTTACCTGCAGTACCAGGCTTTCGGACATTACTGTATCAGGAACCGGCAATAAAACACCGCGGGTTTTGGCCAGCTTCGGCTGACTCATGTAGCTCGTTTTATTTTTAGAAAATACTTTTAATTCCGCAGTCAAAACTTCATCGCCGGGTTTAAAAAGATCGGCGGGTAAATCGGTTGTTTTAATAATTTTTTGTGGAATAATAAAACCACCGGAGTAAAACACCGTATCGCCAACTTTTACAGGCCAGTTTACAAACTGCGCCGTGTCTTTATTTTTTTCGGGATCGGCCATGGAACTGATGTAAGTAAAAATATCATGATCCCAATAATGCTTTGCATCCGGCTCGGCGGAGAGGCCTTGCATGCCCTGTCGGTTTAAATAAGCGGTGGGTTGCAGTTTAAATTTCTCCTTTCCATCCTTGGCTTCAAATTGCAAATTATAAAACCATTTGTTTTTTCCCTGGTATACCGAGTCGCTTAAAAATGTAACCCAATATTTACCCATATCGGTTTTCAGACCTTTTACCAATGTCAGGTTTTCACCGGCATCTTCTTTACTGTCGGGTCCGAAATTTACAGGTATGCCGCTCCTGTTGAGCGATACAACTTCTTTTTTGGCGGAAGAGAGTAAAATACCAAGTAGAAATAATCCAAAACCCAAATGCGCCAAGGAGCTGCCGCTGTGTTTCAGTTTTCCTTTTACGCCAATCCATATATAAGAAAAATTGGCTACCGCCGCGTATATACTGCTGGTAACCGCAATCCAAATAGCGCCTAAAAAGCCAATGCCTTTCTCATCAAAATTAATTTTACCAAAATACAATACAAGGCCCGCAATAACAGCGCTGATGGCGGTTGGCAATGCTATTTTTTTCCAAAAATAGGAGGTAGCGGTTTCTTTGTATTTCAGGTACTGCGTCACGGCCGTTAATATGCCAATAATAATAGCGGCAAAAATGATAATCCGGTTATAGTAGTAAAGTACATCTTCGCCTACATTAAATTTTTTCGGGAACGGGTCGTTTGGTAAGATTCCGTTTAAAAACTTTAATGACTCTGAAAGTTTATTAAATACCGGTAGAGAAGTAGAAAGTATTATGAACAATGCAGTGAGAAAGAATACCAATGAGCCGATAAACATCCAGAATTCGCGGGAAGAAATTTCTTCTTCTTTAGCTACTGAAGGAATTTGTTTTAAACCGATAAAAAGAAAAACAACAGCTGCGATAAATGAAACAAAGGAAAGGAAAGGAAAATCGGCGCTTGCTCTTAATAAAACTATTGCAACAATAAGTGCGCCCCAAAAAATACGTTTGTCTTTCAACCCGGATAAACTGAACAAAGACGGTAACCAAAAAAATAAATAAAGAAAAATATACAGTTGTGCGTTCATTCCCAAATCTGTAAATGCATGCACTGATGTATCGCCCAATATACCGCTGCGTGTAAGAAAAGTAGAGTAAATAATGAGTACAAAACTTAAAATAAAAAATAAATGTGTAGTGCGTAATGAACGACCGGTATGTTTATAAATAAGTAATGTATGTATACCTGCTATCATTACCAGCCACGGTACCATCGATGCATTCTCTACAGGATCCCAGGCCCAATAACCGCCAAAGTTCAATGATTCATAAGCCCATGCGGCGCCCATCATAATGCCCGTGCTTAATATGGCGGCGCTGAATAAAGCCCAGGGCAATGCAGCTTTTACTGCATCACCAAAATCTTTTTTCCATAAACCTGCCAACGAGAATGCAAAAGGAATAAGTACGGATGCGAAACCTAAAAACAATACCGGCGGATGAATTACCATCCAGTAATTCTGTAATAAAATATTCAGGTCATTACCATCTTTTACAAAAGACAAATAATCACTTTTCAGCATGCCGTTCAAATCGAACATGACGGGTGCATTATTAGGAGAGAAAACCCCGGCATCTCTCAACAAAGCAAAAGGACTGTCGCCAACTTTGTGCCCGAAGAAGTAAATGCCTAATACCATGGTAGCCAAACAAGCCTGTACAAAACTTATTACCGCCATTACCGGGGCTTCACGCTTTTTCGCGGTTCGCATTATTATAAGACCGAGTATACAATGCCAAAAGCTCCACAATAAAAAACTCCCTTGCTGGTTGGTCCAGAATGCGCTGAATAAATATTTCGGTTCCAGCTCCAGACTGGTGTGCTCAAATGCGTATTTGTATTCGAAATAATGATTGCTTAAAATATAAAAAAGCGTAAGACAAACAATGAGTACGGAAAAAACTTCTGTCAAAAAAGCTATTCGTGCAAAACGTTTCCAGGAAAATACATCTGTTTCAAGATTCGATTGCGTGCTTTTGAAATAAGCATAGGTGGCAATTAGAGAAGCGACAAAGGAAACAATGGTAAAAAAATGACCGATCTGACCCGGCAATAAATGCTCACCTGTATAATTCATCTATGACTGTGTTTGTAAAAATGTTTTAATAATAGTTTCCGGTTACAAGTTATGGGTTACCCTGTTAAGCCTCGGAACACCTGAAGGCTTTCCGTATTCTTAAATAAATTCTATAATAATTATAACTTAACTGATGCCGAACTCGTTTTCGATTTATCCAATTCTTCTTTATACTTTGACGGGCATTTTAACTGAATACTCTTACATTCAAAATGATCGCCGGTATACTTGCCGCTCATAACCAGCCGGCTCACTTTCTCCATATCCTTTATTTTTTCTTTACGGTAAACCACCTGCATGGTACTGCCCAGCGAATCAACAACCGTGAAGCGGCAAAAGTTCGGATCTTTTTGGGGGTCGTATTCAAATGCCTTTGACGTATCTACCCGTGCAGCCACATGAAAAAATTTATTCGGGTTTTTTTTTGCCATATCAATAGTTTCGAAAGTGGTAAGGTCCAGGAAACTGATAAGTAAACCGATGGCGGCAGCAATAACAATCAATAATATAATATGTATCCTTTTCATAGTAAAAAATTGCAAGGCAAAGGTAAGACAGAAATGCCGGTCTGCTCTATTGATTTTGGAAGAAGTTTTCGAAATATGATGATCGGAGAACTGAATTCGAATGTAGTCCCGGTAAGCTGCGCTATCGGGATAAACTCTGCCAACCAAGTTAAATCAAGCGATGGCCCCGGGAAACAAAAAAAACCCTCTGCCGGCTAATAAACCGGCCCCGGTTGTTTACATTCGCAAAAAAAACTAATGCAATTGAAACAACTGATATTGGATGCCTGGGCAAATAGGGAGTTACTAAAAGATGCAGCTTACAGCGATGCAGTAAGAGCCGTAATAGAAGAAGTGGACAAAGGTAGATTACGTACAGCAGCGCCAACTGAAAGAGGCTGGGAGGTAAACGAATGGGTAAAGCAAGCTATACTTATGTATTTTGGCATTCAGCAAATGCAAACCTGGGATTTAGCACCGTTTGAGTTTTATGATAAAATGTTGCTGAAGAAAAACTATGCCGCCCTTGGTGTACGTGCAGTACCGCATGCAGTAGCAAGATATGGCGCTTACCTTGCAAAAAATGTGGTGCTGATGCCAAGCTATGTAAACATAGGCGCTTATGTAGATGAAGGCACGATGGTAGATACCTGGGCCACGGTAGGCAGTTGTGCGCAAATAGGAAAGGGCGTACACCTGAGCGGGGGTGTGGGTATTGGCGGTGTGTTGGAGCCTTTGCAGGCAAGTCCGGTAATTATAGAGGACGGTTGTTTTATCGGCAGTCGCTGTATTGTGGTAGAAGGCGTAATAGTAGAAAAGGAAGCGGTACTTGGAGCAAATGTGGTACTTACGCAATCAACCAAAATTATAGACGTAAGCGGCAACACACCGATAGAAATGAAGGGTAGGGTACCTGCAAGAAGTGTAGTGATACCCGGTTCTTATACAAAAAAATTTCCGGCGGGAGAGTTTGGTGTTGGTTGCGCATTAATTATCGGTCAACGCAAACCAAGTACGGATTTAAAAACCAGTTTGAATGATGCGTTGAGAGAGTTTAATGTAAGTGCGTAGTAGCCACATCCCCCGCCCGAACGATGTTCAGTCGGGCGGGCCTAAAGGGATAAAATTGGGGGAAATTTATTTATCTAATCGTATTTGCGTTTGTAGTAAGTGCTTAATAATTCTTTTCAAACCCTGAAAATATTCTGATGGGTTTTAATTTTTTTCAATAAAATATTTTTATCAAATTCTTACTCCACCGCACCTGTATCTTATCTGCTCACAATGTTTTATTTTTTGCAGATGTTTTTTTTCGGGTGTTTTATTTTTTACTGCCTGCTTCTTTGCAAAAGAAATTGGAAGACCTGCGGAAAGACTCCAGGCAGATGCTCTTGATGCAAAATTTGTTACTACTGATTTATTGCCGGTCAGCGTAGTAAGCGCGGCATTATCCATATTGCCGATCCCTTTCAGGTATTGAAGATTTATGCGAACTAATTTCTTTTCGCCTTTGCCGAAATCAAAGCTCATACCGGCAATAAAGGCGGTATTCATGTTTCCGGCATTGTAGGTATAACTTGTTTCTGTGCCTTGAATTTTATTTGTAAAATCATTTTTTACAGATGGATTGAATGCTGCACCAATGTAGGGTAGAAAGCGGACGGACGTCGTCGCTTTCTGTGCCAACCGGTTTGCTTTTTCTACTTTTGCTTTATCGCCGCAAGATGAGCGTTGTACATAACTGCCGCATTTTTGTTTCATGCTGCCGTCTTCATTTTTAGCGCAATTTTTTTGTTTTTGTTCAGCGGATTTTTTTTGTGCAGCAGATTTTTTAAATAACACGGGTTTTGTATTTAACTGATATCCTGCTTCCAAACGAAGCTGTATGCCTGAACGAGCAGCAGCATAATTAGTCAAACTTGTTTCCGGATCCGAAAAATTAAATGCCCGGATTGTATTGCTTGTTGAAACACCTGCAAAAACACTATGTGCCTTTTTGAATTTATAATCCAGCCTGATGCCCGCTTGCGGTGTAAAAACGGATGAACCCGGTGAAAAGTATTTGTTATCATTTATACTTACAAGAGTTGTTGAGTTTTCTGCTCCAATTCTTGGAACTAATGTAAGTTGCGAAACTGCTGTGTGCGCAATCAATGCGAAACAGCTCATAAGGAGTATTGAGTGTCTCATAATAAACAGATTTTAGGTTTCCATGAATCTACGACTATCATCGTCGTTTAAAAAATTTAATATATAAGTGGTAAAAACCAAGAGAGCCCGATAAACCCATACGGGCGGGGAGGGCTAGCCGGTTTCCTCAGATTATAATTAAAATCAATGCCTTATACCTGCTTATTGCCCTGTATTGTCTGACTATTCTTGTGAAAAATTATTAAGCGTATTCTACCAACTTAGCAGCTATTTTATTTAGCTGTTCCTGGTTATCGTATACATACATACTGCCTGCTTCGTATAATGCTTCCGTATTTTTCTTAGTAGCATTATCCATTTCCGGCGAGGCGTTGTGCAGGCTGGGGTTCAGACGAAAATAATCTTCCTTATCTGCGTCATCCAGTGTATCATAAATTTTCCGGAGATGATAATCGACCGTTTCACTATTCCCACTCATCATTATATCAATAAGTACAGGTAGCCATGATACCAGGCCGGCATCTTTCAAATTTTCAAATCGGAATTGTTTTGATTCGCTTCCCGTACCAATAGATACAATAAACATATCCTTTGCGCCGGGTTTATCTTTTTTTGGCAACTTAAACTTGCCCCTCATAAACCGATCCTTGCTAAAAAGTGTATTTCTTGCTTCGCTGTAGGCGCACATGGCGGGGTTATTTACAAAAACACCGCCGTCAATCAAGTTAAACTCGCCGCCACCCAGGCTCTTAATTTGTGCGGGTTCAAAATAGGTAGGTGCTGCACTGGTGGCGCGGGTAATATTTTTTACGTAAAAATCTTTTACTTCACCGCCCGATTGCCTGGCATAAGTGCTGTTGAAAAATGCCGCTCTTCGTTTAAAGAAATCGTAGGACGTAATTACACAGGGGCGAATTAACTGGCTTAGTAATGTATCGGCAAAATATTCATCTAATAATTTTTGTAAATTATCAGCTCTAAACTTTTCGTTCCACATTTTAAAATTGGAAAAATTTTCCCAAAAGCCTTTCTTAAAAATCTTTTTCCCGTGTTCCCTATACAGCAATAATGCATCAGTAGCATTATAACGGGCGGCCGTTTCTCCGGGATTAAGCGGCGTAAGATATAAACTTGCCAGTATACCACCTGTGCTTGTACCTGCTACCATATCTACATACTCTCCAATGTGAGCTTTCTTATCGTTGGTTAATCTGCCTATTTCCTGTTCAATATATTGTATAATGGTAGCAGGTATAATACCCCTTATTCCTCCGCCATCCAGCGAAAGTATCCTGATTTTTGAATGTGTTCGGGTTGGTGTAGATTCTTCAGGCATAGAAAAAGGTTTATTAAATGAAGGATTCTGAAGTAAGCAGCTATCACAAATTACGAAGTATAGCAATGATTTAAAATACCCTAATAGTGGTATTTTAAAATACCGGCTAAACTTCATACTCATATTTGGGTGATGATGTTGAATCCTGTATTTTTGGCGCCCTGAAAGTAAAACCCGGTTAATTGGATTTTACTAACTGCCCAAGTGGCGAAACCTGCCTGCCGGCAGGCAGGTTGGTAGACTGCTGTATTAAAGAATAAAAATATGTTTTCTGTTTACGTAATCAGTAGTCCGGCAAGGAATTATAAATATGTGGTTTAACGGACAATGTGGAAAGGAGGATCAATGAACATCAAAGCGGTAAAAATAAAACAACAAAACCTTATAGACCATATAAAGTAATTTTAATTGAGCAGTTTGAAACAAGAGTGAAGGCGCGAATGAGAGAGAAATATTTGAAATCAGGGATCGGAAAAGAATTTTTAAAAACTTTGAAATAGAAACTGCCCAAGTGGCGAAACCTGCCTGCCGGCAGGCAGGTTGGTAGACCACTGTATTAAAGAATAAAAATATGTTTTATGTTTACGTAATCAGTAGTACGGCAAGGAATTATAAATATGTTGGTTTAACAGACAATGTGGAAAGGAGGATCAATGAACATCAAAGCGGTAAAAATAAAACAACAAAACCTTATAGACCATATAAAGTAATTTTAATTGAGCAGTTTGAAACAAGAGTGAAGGCGCGAATGAGAGAGAAATATTTGAAATCAGGGATCGGAAAAGAATTTTTAAAAACTTTGAAATAGAAACTGCCCAAGTGGCGAAATTGGTAGACGCACTGCCTTCAGGTGGCAGCGTTCGCAAGGATGTGCTGGTTCGAATCCAGTCTTGGGCACTAAACCTTTCAATATAAATAATATTGAAAGGTTTTTTGTTTTTTGATAAGATAGAGACATTCAAAAGAATTTAATCAGATGCCAACCGGGTTCCTGTCACAACTAATACTTGACACAATTTTTATGGATTGGTAAACGCATCCCGATTGCAATCGGGCCGTTCGAAAGGATGTGCTGGTTCAAATCCGGCCTTGGGCACACAAAGCCTCTTAATAATAATTGAGATGTTTTTTATTTTCGGGAAAAATATGTCGTTTGAAATGATTTGCCCCGATTAGAACCCGGGTCCCCGGCACAAAGTATTCTTAATACTAATTAAGAGGCTTTTTTCCTTAAAGAGTTATCTAAAGAATACTGCCAATTGCAACAATTACTTCTCTTGTTTTTGTTTTCAGTTGTTCATAATCTTTGTTTTGTAAAATATCTTTTGTAATTAATTTACTTCCCATGCCTACGCCTGCCACGCCGCTCCTAAACCATGCCTTCAGGTTTTCTTTCGTTGTATCTACACCGCCGGTAACAATAAAATCTAATCCGCTGAACAAAGGTTTTATCGCTTCCATAAAGCCAGGGCCTAATACATTGCCGGGGAATAGTTTTATCAAAGTACATCCCGCCTGTTCGGCTGCATGAATTTCCGTTGGTGTCATACAGCCGGGTATCCATAAAATTTTATTCATATAAGCTGCATCACAAACGCTGCTGTCAAATACGGGGCTCACTAAAAAATCGGCTCCCGCATTTATAAAAGCCGCGGCATCTTCGACATTTTTAACAGTTCCGATACCCAACAACAATTCAGGCATTGATGTATCTTTTTCTTTTACAAGGGCTGTAAAATTTTGCAATGCATTGCTGCCGCGATTGGTGAATTCAATACAGCGAATGCCTGCTTCGTATAATGCTTTACAAACGGCAATACAAACAGTACTGTCATCATGATAAAACAATGGCAATATCTTTTGCGCTTTTATGTGTTTTATAGCTCCGTCGCGACCTGTCCCGAACGGCGAGGCTTTTGAAGTATTCAGCGATACATCAGTATTCATGATTATAGAATTAAAAATTAAGTATGTGTGCCGTTAAATCCCGAAATTACGTTATCTGCCAAAATATTGCAGCCCGTAACAATTGTAAATGTATGGCGTAAGAAATAAATTAGTCCGTCTTTCAAATCATACCATTATCCGATTTTTTGACGGGAATGCGTCGTACAACGGCTCGGGCCTCTTCATTAAGGTACCCTGTTTGATTAATAAACAAGTTCCCCCTGTGCGGAAGCAGTATCATACCACTCTCTAAATAAGAGTTATGTCAGCATTTTTGAAATTTGCATAGTTTTTTTTTGATTCGCGGAAATTAAAATTCGAGCAGTATTTATTAAACAAAATTTTATTATCAAGCGTTTGCGTACGGTATTTACAGCACAACCGTTTGCGTGAAATGCTCAATTGGCAAACGTTTGCACGATGTTTTAATTTTTTGATTGACTATGTTTGAAAAATAAGATTTCGAATTGCTAACAATAAAATAAAAATTTATGAAAAACAAAATTACTCTTCTTGCCTCGCTGGTGCTGCTTACAGCATTAGCTGAAGCGCAAACAACACTGCAGTATTATGTAGATGGCTCAAAAACTACTGCCGGTACAGGCACGCTTGCCGATCCGTGGAATCGTATTTATTATGCCATCAACAGGGTGAGGGATACTACCAAGGATGCCGTTGTCTTGATTAAGAGAGGTACTTATACCATTGATTCAACTAATTTTTTGACTCAACTGTTTATAGGAAGTAATAGTGGCGGTGCCAACGGGAAATATTTAACCCTAAAACCTTATGCCCGAGATGAGGGCAAAGTATTTATTGACGGAAGCAAATTGGCTACAACGGCTTTTTTTCCAAACATGCTTATCATCAGCGGGGCAAAATATGTTAAGTTGCAAAATTTAGTATTTCGAAGTTTGAAAAACACAAACGGTTATGCTGTGAATATTCAAAATTCACAAAACATTGAAATAAGTAACTGCGTTTTTGATACGCTTCGCTGGACAAACACTGCCGCTGAATATGGATATCCGACTGTAAACAATACCAGTAAATTTATAGATGCTATTTATCTTAAAGACAATAATGGTATAACTGTAGCTAATGACACGCTGCGCAACTCGGCGCCGGGTTGGGGCGAATTTGTAAGAGATGCGGGTGGTAATTCTGCTATAACAAAAACCGGTTTGATTACTGCGAATGTTACACCTGTTGCATCCAATTATTATGTAGCCTTAACAGGTAATGATACAACCGGCAGCGGGTCTGTTGTCAAACCCTGGCGCACCATTAAGAAAGCAAATGATTTTGCAGGAATTAATTATACCTATTCTCCTTCGAAATTGATTAACGCACCGGTGACAGTTTACTTACGTGCCGGAACACACAAACCTTTAATAAACGGAATTTTTATCGGTTCAAACAGAGGTGCAAATAACCAGTGGTATACTATTCGCAATTACCCGGGTGAAAATGCAATTGTAGACGGCAGCAGTATCACCGGGAAATTTTCTGCGCTGATATCCATATCGGATGCGAAATATATACGAATTGAAGGATTGAAATTGACTAAGATGACCAATGATTCCGCTTTGCAGAATGCGGCTCCTTCAATCGGAATAAAAGATACAAGGTTTGGAATAATTGTAAGTGGTAAATCTTCTAAAATTATAATCAGGAAGAATGAAATATTTGATATGGCGTGGACGAGAAATATTGCAAAGCAAAAAAATCCGCATCCCAATGATAACCTTAACCCGTTGGTGATATTGGGAACAACGGATACTGCGCTGCGCAATGTAATTATTGACAGCAATACGGTGTATAATAATGTTCCCGGCTATTCAGAGGCTATTACCATCAATGGTAATGTAGATTCTTTTGCGGTAAATAATAACCTGGTATTTGATAATGCGAATATTGGTATAGTGGCAGCGGGTAATTACCAATGGATAGTAGATGATGTTAGCATTTACGGTAACTGCGCCTAATAATTTTTCTAAAAATGGTTTTATACGCAATAATACCGCGTACCGAAATATTTCTCCGATTGCCGTATCTGCAGGTATTTATTTAGATGGTTCCCGAAATGTATTGGTAGAAAATAATGAGTCGTATAATAACGGAACGGGAATATCAATAGGGAATGAGCAACCCAACAGTATCAGCGGTTATCATGTAATCAACAGCAATGTATTCAGGGATAATTTAACTGCAGGGCTTTATTACGGAAGCACCAATACAACTTCCTGGGTGGAGCGTTGCAATGTAAAAAACAATACTATAAAAAATAATTTTATCATTGATCCTGTTTTACGGGCAAGAGCCAACAACATGTACGGTATTTCAAATGCGGCAGATCGATATCCGGAAGTAAATATCTATCGGGTTGCGCAACAGTAAGTTTGAGCAGAATACCATTGAGTCATTATCTGATTATGTACTGGGATTATTTTTAACGCAATCAAATGATACATTGCGATACAATACTTACTTTGTCATCAGCGAAGATGCCTGTAAAGCTACTTTCTTACAAGATAAAAACAATGACGGTTCCATTGGTACGCCTGAAGATTCAACATACAAAAGTTTTCATCAGTATGCAAAGAAATCAGGATATGATCAGGCTTCTTCCTGCGAGGGACAGACTTACAACCCGAACGGATGCGGAACAACTACTCCGGCAAAGAATAAGCCCGGAGGTTCTTGGAAGACGTAGAACAGGCAAAACGAATTTTATTTTATTCCCCAACCCGGTTGTATCAGATCTTTCTATACAATTTAATATGCTGAAAGATGCACCGGTAAGTATCGAATTGATTGATCTCTCCGGTCGTTTATTGCTGAATCAAAAGCAACAATTAACACCCGGTATGCATCGAATTACATTGAAAGATATTAAACAAAAGGGAGTGGCTTCAGGTATTTATATGTTGCGGGTTACAACGGATAAAGAAGTAAGAACAACAAGAATAGTAGTTAAATAGAAGATTTAAAATATTGATCTGAGAAAAACTAAACGTCACAGCTAATAACTGCGGCGTTTTTTTATTAAAGAAAATTGTCAGCGTTATTGCATTAACCATCCCTGCTTCTTCATCCATTCTTCCGCTTTATCCATCCATTTGATTTCGCTTGTTTTATTATTCATACCAAAACCATGACCGCCTTTTTCATATAGAAATATTTCAGCGGTACTATTATTTTTCTTCAATGCTTCGTAAAACAAGACACTGTTTTGTACCGGTACGGCATCATCATCTTTTGCATGCATTAGAAAAGCAGGCGGTGTTTCAGTTGTTACCTGCAATTCATTGCAATATTCTTTTATTTTTTCCGCTGCAGGTTTTTTACCCAGCAGGTTATCTCTTGAACCAATATGACCGATACTGTCTGTAAAACTGACAACAGGATAAGCTAATATCATAAAGTCGGGTCGCAGGTTAGTATTTTTTTTATTGATGATATATGATTTCTTAAAATGTGTGCCGGCAGTAGAGGCTAAGATGGCCACCTGCTGAAAACCCCATAACACCAATACGACCGGGATTGATATTGAATTTGGCAGTATGTTCCCTTACATATTGAATAGCTCTTTGCGCATCCTGCAAAGGGACCAATTTCTTTATTCACCATCGTCTCATCATCGGGAATTCTGTATTTTACAACAAATGCCGTGACCCCGATTTCAGTAAAACGTTTAGCTACATCATATCCTTCATGGCCCGCGGCAACTATTTGATAGCCGCCACCCGGGAAAATGATAACGGCTGTTCCGTTTCTTTTTTCAGCGGCAGGTAAAAAAACAGAAATAGTCGGCTGCGTTATTTTACTGATGATTAAAATGCCGTCGTTGTATGGTTTCGGATTTTTCTTCGTTATTTACCTTTTTAGCATTGGGTATTTTATTTTTATAAAGCGGTATTTCTTTTTGCGCAATGACTTACAGCAACTATTGATAAGTTTATAAATAACAGATGCGAGCTTCTTCATGAATTAAATGATTGTATCGAAAGGTAATCTATTTTAACTGCATCAGTTGCTCCAATACCCGAACGGTTGCATTGGTGGAGGCGCCCTCTAGCGGCATTTGCTTCTGTTCTGTAAAAACTTTTTTACACCAATTTAATATTTCGCGGTCGGGAAATGATTTTATTTGCCCGTCCAGCCATTCTATTGCTTTTTCTTTCGATGTTTCTTTTTCTATTACCCAAGCAGAAACCAATGCATTTGGCGCTAAAAAATTGGCAAGTGTGTTTTCGATTTTTGGTGTAAATGAAATGATTTTCTGTAAAGCGGCTTTCGCCAAATCAGGTTTATTCATTTTACCGTAACATAAATTACTCATCCAGTCTTCCAGGCGGCCATCAATATTCTCTTCGTAAGGTTTACCTGCTCCCAAACTCTCGGGCCACGATCTCGAATCGGCAATAAATGCCAGTGCCTGCGAATAATTTTTCTTTTGCATTTGCTCCAATGCCAGAAAAAGTTTTGCCTCGCTATACAGCTCTCTGCCTTCAGTAGAGTTTTCAAACGGTAATATGTTTAATTTGCCAAGCAACGCATCCGCTTTTTTATATTGATTATTTAACATCAATGTTTTTGCATACAGCATACCGATAATATAATTGGCGGGTGACTGTTTATAATAAGCTTCCGCAGTTGACAATGCTTTAGCAAATTGATTTTGTTCTATATAAAAATTGATTAATGCTTTTCCATTGCGCCATTGTTTTTTATCCAACGCAACGGCCTGTAGTAAGCCGGCCTCTGTCATTTTACTGTCGTCGGAAAATAGATTTGCTTTGGCCGTATAAAAAGGAGCATAAGGAGGCGCCGTACCGCATTGGGTAAATAATTCTTTCGCCTTCTCCGTATTATTTTTCCCCCACCAAATTAATGCTAAATGATATTTTAACAGCCAATAATCATTTTTAGTAATTAATTGTTCCAATACCCTCGCCGTTTCGGAACGGAAAGGAAATACTAAATCAGGATTTAATTTACCCGCATCTATTGCTGTATTTTCTAAGAATGCTTTCCAGTAAATTACCTCTGCATTAACGGGAGAGAGTTGAATAGCTTTTAACGCTTCCTTTTTAAGATGCAAATCATTGTACCAGGCTGTCAATTCGATAAATACCTCCTGCGGCATTTCATTCCTTATTAGCGAAGTGAAATTATTTTTGTTGGCTTCAAAGGGGTTTGCAAAATATTTTTCAAAACGTACAAAATGATTCAACGGATCAAGCGCATTAATCGTGGCTAATATTTCTGTTGCCTTAGCTTCATTATGAAGCAGGCGACAGGCTACAGTCATCAATCGTAATCCCTCTATATTATTTTTATTTGAAACAGTACTTTTTTCTGCATACTCCAATGCTTTTTGATACTCATTCTCTCTCAAATATATTTTTGCTAATTCGGTAAAAGCAGCGCTGCGGTACTCCGTACTTTGTGTTGCAATTTGTAAGCCGTCTTTCGCATGCTCTATATTATTCAGTTCAAGGCTTGCAAGCGCATAATAAAAATTGGCACCCGGATCGTATGTATCCAATGATAAAGACCTCTTTGAATAAATAATTGATTTTTCATACTGCATGTTCCGGTACTGGAGTATGGCATACTCGGTCAACCCGGGTAAAAAGTAAGGATCTTTTTTTAAACACTTCAATAAAGTGGCTTCAGCTTCGGGGTCACGCATTTTGGCCTGCTCTCTGCCTTCTACATACAATGCATAAGGCGTATCCCAGTTAAAATCTTCGGGTATTTTTACAGGACGGTCATTTACACCTGTAGCCGGATTTCCATAATATACTAATTTATTGTCACCCAATTTTACAACTACTTCTTCTTTATTGAAAGCAGTTTGAATAGAGTCTGCAAAAACCTCCACCGGTTTTAAACGAATGTATTTTTTATAAATATTTTCTTGTCCTGCAGTAATACTTAGTGTATCATTAATTTTTTGCAAGGGAGAAAAATAAATCTTTAGCCACCCGTTTTCTTTTTTTACATTTAATGCGCCGTAATTATTGCCCTGTACAAAACCTTTTGTTTCTTTTACCGGGAACCAATACTCCGTCCAGGTATCGGTGGCATAGGGCATAAAATTTTTATTTTTAAAAGGAGTATAGTTGCTGCCGCCCGATGCCTGGTTAAAAAGTCTTCCGGATTGCACTTCTACATATTGTCCATCAGTATCAGTTAATAAATCTTCCCAAATCATTCCCTGTCTCGATTGACTCCATATCCATATCTTCTTTCCGGCTTTATCATCACGGGTGGCATAACTACCCATACCAAAATCATCATCATGCCAATAGCCGCCGAAAAAATCAGCATTTTTTCCCAATACATGATAGGATTTGTGCGTACCGAAATTATTCTGTTCGTAAAATGATATATCTCTTCCGTTTTGTTTATTAATATTCCATTCTGCATACTCCCCGTTGTGCCCGATATATCCAGTACCCGGAAAAATAAATTCTAAATTTCCCTTTGCTTTAATACCGGCGCACATCCAGGTATAGTAAGGTTGTTCCAATGGTGTTGAGTTATGCCAAAAAGATGAAGTGGTAAAATAGGCCTTATCGGAAGGTAAATTAATATCCAAGCGCCAGGAAGTTCGTGTAATTAAATCAAATGCGCCAACTACGCAACTGATGCTGCCGTCAGGTCTGTTGATTATTATATAATCAACCGGTGTGGCGCAATTGGCCGTATGTCCTATTACTCCGTAGTTGCCGTCAAGCCCGCCGCTTGTCCATGCACCGCGCAGGCCGATGTCTCTGAATTTTACGGCATGATTATAATAGATAAATTCTTTGCCTGTCGATTTTTCAATGGCACCCCAAATCTTTCCGCCTATCTCGGGCGTTATTGTTACTTTGATATAATCATTTTCCAACTCAACTACTTTCCATTCTTTCTGTATGGATTTATCTGTGTATCCGTCAAAACGATAATAAGGATAAATTCTGCCCGGCAGGGGTATAGGGTCGGGATCGGAGTAGGGGTAGGTAGGGAAGATTTTTTTATATTCTTTAACGGTAACGGGAGCATTTTGCGCAGTTGAAACTTTATTAAAGAATAAAATTGCTGACAATAAAAAAGGAATGTACTTACTCATAATCAATTAATTTTTGCAGTAAAACAATTTGGTTATTGGCCCGTACTAAATTGTGGCCCGGGTATTTGGAACCGTAATAAATATCATCGTAGATATAATCTGCTAAAAACCGTATGGCCTGCATGTAAATCATAAACTTACCGGCATATATAAAATGTTTTTTTTCTGTTTCAGTAAGTTCATCCTGCATTTCACTCAAGTAACCTGCGGCTATAGCTTTAAAATAATCATCCCTTATTTCAATTTTATTGAAATCTTTTTCTTCTTCACTCACAGGCGAGAGATAGGTGCGGAGCATATCACCGACATCACTGATAAAATAACCGGGCATTACGGTATCGAGATCGATAACACATAAACCTTTATCATTCTCATCAAACAATACATTGCTGATCTTGGTGTCGTGATGTGTTACACGTATTTTAAAATCCGGGTTTAGTTTCAGTCTGTCAAACTGATGTACAATATCAACCATATCCATAATAGACTGTATTAACTCAGTGCATTCTGCTATACGCTCTTTATTACCCGTTTTTAAAGCAGTTAAAAATTGCTGGTACCTCAGCGTAAGATTATGAAAATCCGGCATCGTTATTTTTAATTTGTCCGAAGGGAAATTGGCAAGCAATTTAGTGAAACGTCCAAACTGCCGGGCTGCTTCATAGGCCTGGTCGGTTGTGTGCACTACATCGATGGTATGCGATTTTTTTACAAAAGGAAACAAACGAAAGTAACCCTCTTCGGGCAGGTAAGCCATTTCACCATTCAAAACGTTTTTTTAGGCGTAACAAAAAAATAGTCAGGATGTGTTTTTGCGAAATAGTCCGCGATACTTTTAATGTTGAAAGCAATGTCTTCCGGATTTTTAAATACATGTTGATTTATCCGTTGCAAAATATAGCTGCTGCCGTTGCTTTTAATATGCCAGGTATTATTGATAAGCCCCGTGCCAAAAGGTATTACTTCAGTATATTCTTTGCTTATTCCGAATGCGGATAAAATGTTTTCTAACATGCAGAAAATCTATATGTATTAAAATTATTGAAAGGGGAGTGAGAAAAAATATGCAAACGCTTGCGTGAAAGATAAAAGTCAGTTTAAAATATTGTTATATTAAATTCAAATTATCCCGCCTTAAAGACTGCGAGCTTTGAGCTGCGAGTTTCAAGACCGGGTTTAGGTAGCTAAAATAAAAATCTCGAAGCTCAAAGCTCAATGCTTTTACAATAAGAATATAAAAGCAGATCATGAACTTCTCATTTACAAGCCTGTTTTTCGTCATGCACCATTAATTGGGACTCTAAAATGATCTTATAATAAGTGGCATTAACGTTTTCCGTATCTCCATTCGATTTTTGTTGCAAAAGATCAATCAATGTTTCGGTTGCTTTTTGTCCCTGTTGGTACGGAAATTGTTCTACAGAAGCCAGAGGAGGAAAGGCCGTGTAATTGCTGATGGGTAGGTTGGCATAACTCACAAAGCAAATATCTTTATTGATTTTAAATTTCATTTTACGTGCCTGCTGCACGGCATCCAGCGCTACATAATCATTAAAAGCAACAATAGCCGTGGGTCTTCGTTTGCCCGTTAATAATTTTTCGGTAGCGCTATATACACTTTCTTTTGTCAGGTCGCAATTCATAATTAAAGCCGGGTCATATTTCAAACGGCTCTTGGTCATGGCTTGTATATAACCATCCAGCCGTTCTTTGGTAGCCGGTAATTTTTCGGGGCCATTAATCATGCCGATAATACGGTGGCCTTTATCAAATAAAAAATTAATTGCCTGTACGGTGCCGTTTATCATATTGCAGGCTACATAGTGTATGTTGGGTATTTTAGGAATGCGATCAAAGAATACAACGGGAATATTATATCGTTGCAGTGCTTCAAAGTGTTCGTAGCTGTTGGTATTTTTTGAAATGGAGATCAACAGCCCGTCCACCCGGTGTTTCTTCATAGTGTCAATCAGCAGCTTTTCTTTTTCCACGCTGTCATGGCTCTGGCCCATCAGTACAGTATAATTTGCTTTTTGTGCTGCATCTTCTATACCGCTGATAGCCGATGAAAAAAAAGCTTCACTCAGTTCAGGCAAAATAACACCGATAGTAAATGTTTTTCCCTGCTGAAAAAAAATGGCTGTTTGATTAGGCTCGTAGTGTAATTGTTTGGCTAATTCCTGCACCCTCGATTTGGTACGCAGACCAATGCTGGGATGATCGTGCAATGCACGGGATACGGTAGAAACAGAAATATTTAACTGTTTCGCTATTTCTTTTATAGTAGGCAATCTATTTTCCATGTAATTAAGGCTAAGGTAAGTTAAAAAACTTATGCAAACGTTTGACTGAATATTTCAAGCGTTTGCATAAGGTAACTGAAGTATATTGATATTGCAGAGTGAATAACTATAACTAATTTAACAGCATATGACTTTACAGGAAAAAACAATTGTTTCAAAAAGATTACTATCTCTTGATGTAATGCGGGGGTTGATTATGATTTTGTTAGCTGCGGAAAGTTGTTTGTTGTACGAGTCATTGCATGAGTTAAAATTACCCGGTGTTTTCGGCGGGGCCGTGGAGCAATTTTTTCATCATCCCTGGCACGGTTTGCGTTTTTGGGATTTGGTACAACCTTCTTTTATGACGATGGCGGGTTCCGCAATGTTTATTTCTTATTATTATAAAACAAAGAAAGGTGTTACATGGGAACAAAATTTCAGGCATATTGCTATTCGTTGTTTTAAATTATTTATTTGCGGCACGGCATTGCATTGTGTGTATGCCGGCAAATTGGTTTGGGAACTATGGAATGTACTTACACAATTATCCGTTACTACAATCATTGCTTATCTGATTATCCGCAAGTCGGCGGTATTTCAAATTATTTTTTCTATTGGGTTATTATTATTAACCGAAGTCTTGTATCGTTTTGTTTTAATGCCCGGTTATGACCAGCCTTTTACTGATCAGCACAACTTTGGTAACTATATGGATATGGTGCTGATGGGAAAAATAAACAGCGATGGATGGGTGGCTATTAATATTATACCAACAGCGGCGCATACTATTGGCGGTGTGGCGGCAGGCAAATTATTAATAAGTAAAAAAAGTGACGGTGAAAAAATAAAAACATTACTGATAGCCGGTGCAGCCTGTTTGCTCTTGGGTTTCGGATTAGATTGGTTGAATATTACGCCCATTATAAAACGTATCAGCACTTCTTCCTTTGTTTTGTCTTCCATCGGGTGGGTTTTATTGATGATGGCATTTTTATATTGGTTGATTGATATAAAAAAAATCAATAAATACGCATGGGTTTTTGTGGTAGTGGGTATGAATTCCATTTTTATTTACTTGTTTTTTGAAACGGTCGGACATCAATGGCTGAATGGAGCAGTGGGTATTTTTGCAAAAGGCTTTTTGGGTTTTACAGGTCTCAATAGTAAAGTCTAGCCGTGTTTTCTGCAGCGGCACGCTGTTTGCCGAATGGTATTTATGTTATTGGCTATATAAGAGAAAAATATTTTTTAAACTGTAAGTTAAGAATGGAAAGCACCGATCAATCATATACAGAAGTTGCTGCTCGAACAGGTTCGTCTAAAACTATTGTAAAAGAAAATTGGGGAGCCGTTGACGGACAAGATGTATTTCTGTATCACCTCACGGCTGCTTCAGGAATGAAACTTTCCGTTTCCAATTACGGTGGTATTATACAATCGCTTTTTACACCGGATAAAACGGGACAATATGATGATATTGTTTTGGGTTATGATACATTGGATGAATACATAAACGATCCTTTTTATATAGATATCTATTATCGGCAGGTATGCCAATCGTATTGACGGGGGAAAAATTACTATTGACGGAATTGATTACCAGTTGTCAGTATTACCTGAAGGGTATCACCTGCACGGCGGTAATAAAGGTTTTAATAAAGCAGTATGGAAGGCTGAAGTGTTTGAAGAAAAAAATGTTACGGGAGTACGATTGTTTTACCTGAGTAAGCATATGGAGGAGGATTTCCCCGGCAATTTGCTTGTAACCGTAACATACAGTATTGATGATAACGATCGATTGACAATTGAATATACTGCCGAAACTGATCAGACAACTTGCCTCAACCTTACACAGCACAGTTATTTTAATTTATCCGGAAAACCGGATAGTTCTATCGAAAATCATTTATTAAAAATAAATGCCGGTTATTTTTTACCGGTTAATGATAAGATTATTCCTACAGGCGAATTCAGGTCTATAAAAAATACGTTTTTTGATTTTATTTTATTCCATACAATAGGAGAGAGGATAAACGAACATGATATACAATTGCAATACGGAAGCGGGTACGATCACAGTTTTGTTTTAGAAAAAATACATACACCTGTTTTAAAAGAAGCCGCCATAGTAACGGAGCCTGAAAGCGGAAGATGCCTGAAAGTATTGACCAGTGAGCCGGGTATTCATTTTTATTCGGGGAATTATTTAAATAATAAATATGCGGGCAAGCAAAATGTACCGTTTCAAAAAAGAAGCGCTTTTTGTTTGGAGACGCAGCACTTTGGTGATTCGCCCAACAAACCGCAGTTTCCTGCAACATGGTTACGGCCCGGAGAAAAATTTTACAGTGAAACGGTGTTTGAGTTTACAATTATGTAAAAGCAATAAGAGGAAAGGTGGTAATAAGAGTAGGAAGGAAAGCAAATCAAAAGCACAGTTTATGCACAAAGGTTTACGCAATCGTTTGCCTAAAACATAAACAGGAAGGGTTTATCTCGTTCTTTATTTTTATATTTATATTATAGATAATAATTTTTTTTAAAGACTGCTGATTCTTTTTATTTTTTTTAACCAAAAACTGCTATACAATGTCAAGACTAAAAAAGTTAATTCTTTTATCTTGTTTCTGTTTGCCGGTGATTGCTCTGCAAGCGCAAACAAGGACTATCACGGGTAAGGTAACATCGGCTGCTAACGATGTACTATTGGGTGCCACCGTTGCGGTGAAAGGAAACCTAAGCGGGGCTGTTGCTACAGATATAAATGGAAATTTCAGTATATCCGCACCGGCAGGTAATGTAACCCTGGTAATATCAAGCATCGGGTTTGGTACAGTAGAAAGAACTGTTCCCGGTGATGCTTCACAACTGAATGTTGCTCTTTCAGAAAGCCAGGCTGAATTGGAAGGAGTAGTAGTTACGGCCTTAGGTATTACACGTCAGAAAAAAACGCTGGTATATGCTACGCAGACTGTGAAGCCATCGGAGCTAACGGAGGTAAGAGATGCAAACAATGTGATCAATTCACTATCAGGTAAAGTTGCCAATGCTGTGGTTACACAGGGTTCCGGCGGCCCGGGTAGTGGCGCAAGAATCGTTCTTCGCGGTAACCGCTCCATTCAGGGTTCTAATAATGCTTTGATAGTTGTAGATGGTGTTCCGATCAGTAATAATACTTTTAGTGTACCGTCAAGTGATTTTGGATCCGTGCAAGGATCCGATGGCGCTTCCAGCATCAACCCCGATGATATAGAATCTGTAACTGTACTGCGTGGTGCCTCTGCGGCGGCACTTTACGGCAGCCAGGCAGGAAATGGGGTAATAGTTATCACTACCAAAAAAGGAAAAGCAAATAAAATTGCCGTGACCTTGAACTCGGGCCTTACTGTAGAATCAGCTTTTGCTTTACCGAGATTTCAAAATTCATATGGACAGGGAAATGGTGGTGTATTAAAAGATACGCTTCTTATTGGAGAAAGTTGGGGTGCTAAATTGCAAGGCCAACCAATCACAACTCATCTCTTAAAGCCGGGTACCTATTCAGCTCAACCGGATAACGTCACTGACTTTTTTAGGAAAGGGACAAGTATTAATAATTCAATCGGTGTTACAGGTGGTACTGATAAAATGCAAACCTATTTTTCTTATACTAATAATAAGATTCAAGGTATTATTCAGAAAAATGACCTGATTCGTCATACGGTAAATCTTCGGATCACCAACCAGATTGGTAAACGTTTTTCTACAGATGCAAAAGTTACTTATGTAAACCAGGATATAAAAAACAGGCCGCGTACAGGAGAAGAAAATGCCCCTGTGATTGATATCTATAATATGGCCAGAAATATTTCCACAGCTGATGCCAAAAACTACGAACTTACGAATAATATCGGCTTGCCTTCCCCAACAACTTTCCCCTCCACATTAAGTTCTATTTATCAAAACCCTTACTGGGTAATAAACCGAACATCTATTAATGAAACAAGAGACAGGGTAATTGGCTTTGTAAATGCAAAGTTCAAAATAACTGAATGGCTAACTTTATCAGGCAAAGCGAACCTTGACAGAACCTTTGACAGGGGAAACAACCAAGTAACTGAAGGCACTACATTATGGTCCAGATCAGGTGGCGATTATTCAGAACAAAAAATTATTGTTACCGACAAATGGTTTGATGTAATGCTGGAGGGAAATAATTCAATTACAAAAGACTTGAAAGTTAACTACCGTGTAGGGGGTATTTTTCAGGACAGGCAAAATGAAGTAGCTTCTGCCAGTGCGGGAGGCTTAAATGTTACCAATAAATTCAGTTTAAATTTTTCCAAATCTCCTTCTGTTAGTTCAGGCTTTGTAGAAGTTCAAACTCAATCTGCTTTTGGTCAAGCTAACTTTTCTTATAAGGATGCTATTTTTTTAGATGCCAGTTTGAGAAATGACTGGGATTCCCGTCTTCGCAGTCCGCATACTTTCCTTTATCCTTCTGTAGGTGTATCAGCTATATTGTCTGACTTAATGACACTCCCTAAAGCTTTATCATTTTTAAAAACAAATGTGAACTATGCGCAGGTAGGTAATGGTGGAGCATTTGGATTGCTGAATGCAGTATATAGCTACGGGCAGGGTGCAGGAAATGGTTTTTTAAGCAGGGGTACGACGCTTCCTTTTCCTGAGCTGAAACCTGAAATTGTAAAAAGTTTCGAATTTGGAGTAGAAGCCAGATTCATTAATAATCGTATTGGCTTTACGGCTACTTATTACAAGAGTAATTCGTTTAACCAATTACTTCAAATTGCATTGCCTCCTGCTTCAGGATATAGCCGGAAATATATAAATGCAGGTAATATTCAAAATAATGGATTCGAATTTGTTGTAACCGGAGCACCGCTGAGAAACAAAGATTTCAGCTGGGATGTTACCTTTAACCTTGCTTTCAATAAGAATAAGGTTATTAAATTAGATCCGGATATTAAACGTGTTGCTTTGGGTGGTGGATTTGGACGTTCAGCCTCCCCCTTGGTTGAAGAAGGTAAACCATTCGGTGATTTGGTTGGATTAACTTGGGCTAAAGATTCAAAAGGAAATCGAATTGTTGATGCACTTGGAAAACCTGTTGCATCTGCAGAACAGGAGTATATAGGGAATATTAACCCTAAGGCAACTTTAGGATTCACTAATACGTTTGAATATAAGTCATTTTATCTTCGGGTATTAATAGATGGAAGAGCCGGCGGTACTTTGGTTTCAGGTACAGAAATGAATTTAGCTTTCAGTGGTATACCTGAAGTAACAGAAAAATTTCGTGAGGGCGGTTTGAATTTAGGTGGTGTTAATGCAACAGGTCAGCCCGTATCTGCCACTATAAGTTCTCAACAGTTTTGGCAAAGCGCCTCTTTTAAAAGGTATGGAGTTGCAGAGTTTTTTGCTTACAATGCAACCAATTTCAGGGTAAGAGAACTTTCTTTTGGATATGATTTGCCCGTGAAGAATGTCGCATTTTTGAAAGCTGCCAAACTTTCTCTTGTTGCACGTAATTTGTTTTTCTTATACAGGGGAAGTTCCAGGCTGGATATACCCGGCATTGGTACACGTAAAATGTGGTTTGATCCGGACATGAGTTTGGGTAACGGAAATTACCAGGGAGTTGAATATGGTACTTTACCTTCTACCCGCAGTTTTGGTATAAATTTACAGGTAACTTTTTAATAGTAAAAAATACTCTAAAAGCGAATATATATGAAACAAAAAACATCAATTATCAGGACGCTAACTGCGCTTCTTTTATTGAGCAGTCTTATCTCTTTGTCGTGTACTAAAAAGTTTGATAAAATTAATACCGACAGGAATGCAATTGCTACAGTAGGTTCTTCAGAACTGCCATTTCTTTTTGCAAAAGCAGAAGGATCTGCAATGCCCAATATCTGGAATTACCAGATTGCACAAAATCTTTTTGCTGATCAATACGCTCAGTATTTTGGTTGTACGGCTACCTATTTCCCATCCGATCGTTTAAATATCCGGATGGATTGGGTAGGTGCCGCGTTTAATCCTATTTATACCGATATGGTTCCGCAGTTGCAATCAATAACTAAAGCGGCAGCAGCGGGTTCAGCCGAAGCAGCATTGGCAGATATTGTTTGGGTACTTGGTTTTCACCGCGTTACAGATTATTGGGGACCCATTCCTTATTTTAAAGCAGGCGAACCGGCAACTTCTGTTCCTTATGATGCGCAGGATAAAATTTATGATGATTTTTTCAAAAAATTAACTGCCGCAGTTACGGCGTTGAAAACAAAAACAACTGAAAAACCTTACGGTAGTTTTGATTTAATTTATAGTGGTAATGTAAATAAATGGATCAAGTTTGCAAATTCGTTACGTCTTCGTTTAGCTTTACGGATTTCTAAAGTAGATCCTGCCCGTGCAAAAACTGAAGCCGAGGCTGCCGTTGCATCAGGTGTAATGTCTATCAGTCCCGATGAGGATGCTTTACTGCAAAAAAGTTTAAAAGGCGATGATAATAACGGCTTATCAAGAATGTCGGATTGGAACGAATTCAGGATGAGTGCCAGTATGGAATCAGTTTTAAAGGGTTACCAAGATCCCCGATTAAAAGAATATTTTTTGCCAAATAATGCTACTAAAACCAATCCTAACGGAACGGGACAGTATGATGGCCTTAGAAACGGACTTACTGCTGCACAATTAGGTGACGCCATGAATGCAGCCACCGCAAATGCGAAGGTTGGTAAAAGATGGTCCTCGGCTGATTTTGCCGGCAATGATAATTTTTTGGAGACCCCGCAGAATGTTATGTCTGTAGCAGAATCTTATTTTAATCGTGCTGAAGGCGCCTTATTAGGATGGAGTATGGGAGGTACTGCAAAAGAGTTGTATGAAGCAGGTATCTCTAATTCGATGAAACAATGGGGAATAACAGATGCTGCTGCGATAACGGCTTATACCAACAGTAACAATGTTCCTGTTGCGCCGGCTGATTTTTTAAATTCACCTGCTGTATCTGATGCTCCTATAAAATTTGCAGCAGATGTGCCAACACAGAAAAAACAGATAGCCATACAAAAATGGTTGGCGATATTCCCTGATGGTACTGAAGCTTGGGCCGATTACAGGAGAAGCCGGACGTTTATATTGTACCCCGTTGCCAATTCTGAAAACCCGGATATTCCCAATCCCGGCACGCAATGGTTGAGAAGAATTCCGTTCCTGCTTTCGGAAAAACAGAACAACAAAGCGGCGGTTGATGCAGCAGTTCCGCTATTGGGGGCAGGCGGCGATAAAGTAACGACACCTCTTTGGTGGGATAAGAATTAATTTGTTTGATTTTTTTATAAAAAAGATTCCATCGAAGACTTAAATTCGGTGGAATCTTTTTATTAGGAAACCACCTGTATTTAAAATCATTTTATGCCGCGTATTTTCATATATGTTTGTTTGCTTTGTTCATTCGGTATACTGTCGGGTTGCGTCAGCGATGATTCCAAACTGTTTACCCGGCTAAGTGAAACGAAGACCGGTGTAAACTTTCGCAATACGCTTTTTGAAGACGGTCCCTTGAATGTGGCTAACTATATTTATTTCTATAACGGCGGCGGTGTGGCCATCGGCGATATTAATAATGACGGCTTGCAGGATATACTTTTTACCGGCAATATGGTGCGCAACCGGCTATTTCTGAATAAAGGCAATTTTAAATTTGAAGACATTACAAAACGTGCAGGGGTAGATGCCATGCAGGGCTGGTGTACCGGAGCGACAATGGCCGACGTAAACAACGACGGTAAATTGGATATTTACATTTGCCGCAGCGCCGATATTAATCCTGATCTGCGTAAGAATTTATTATTTATTAATAACGGTTCTTCACCCTCTCCTTCAGGAGAGGGCGGGGGTGAGGTTACGTTTACTGAAAAAGCTAACGAGTATGGATTGGCCGATAATGGCTACTCAACGCAAGCTTCTTTTTTTGATTATGATAAAGACGGTGACCTGGATTGTTTTATTATCAATCACTCCATTCAAAAATATACCGCCGGTGTACAGGACAATCCTGAACTGCGCAAAGAACGCAACCCGGATTATGCCAGTAAGCTATACCGCAACGATAATAATCATTTTACCAACGTAAGCGATCAGGCCGGCATTACTTCCAATGTACTCACATTTGCTTTGGGTGTCGCTATATCCGATTTTAATAATGACGGCTGGCCTGATGTTTCCGTTTCGAATGATTTTAATGAACCTGATTATTTGTTTATCAATAACCGTAACGGCACTTTTACCGAGCAGCTTACCAAAGCCATGGACCAAATATCATTGTATTCCATGGGCTCCGATGCAGCTGATTATAATAATGATGGCTTGACGGATTTAGTTACGCTGGATATGATGCCGGAAGATAACAGAACAATTAAGATGCACAGCGGCGCAGAGAACTTTGATAAGTTTCAATTTCTTTTTACACAGGGCTTTTATTACCAGTACAGTCGCAATATGTTGCAACAGAATAACGGTGATGGTACATTTAGCGAAGTAGGACAATTAGCCGGCGTATCAAATACCGACTGGAGTTGGGCTGCACTCTTTGGTGATTATGATAATGACGGTAACAAAGACCTTTTTGTAAGCAATGGCTATGTAAAAGATTATACCGAAATGGATTTTTTAAAATACTCAGTTGACCGTGTTATCAAAACAATGGCAAAAGATTCGGTGGATCCCATTCCTGAATACATTCGAAAAATGCCAACGATAGAAATTCCTAATTATATTTTCAAGAACGAAGGCAACGGAACTTTTACCAAAAAAACTTCTGAATGGGGATTTGATCGCAAAGGCGTTTCAGCAGGCGCTGCTTATGCTGATTTGGATAATGACGGCGATTTGGATTTGGTAATAAATAACTCTAACAGCTACGCAGACATTTATAAAAACAACAGCGAAAAGCTTATTAAAAATAACTACCTGCGTGTGCAATTGGATGGCGGCGTGGCCAATCAACGGGGTATCGGCGCCAAAGTAAAAGTATTTTGTAAAGGACAGCAATCCTACCAGGAGCAATCACCTGTTCGCGGATTTCAATCATCGTCAGATCCTGTATTAAACTTCGGTGTGGGTAAAAACACAGTGATTGATTCCGTACTCATTATTTGGCCCAATGATAATTTTCAAAAAATGACTGCCGTGCCGGTCAATCAATTGTTGACAGTTAAAATGACTGATGCAAAAGAAAAATGGAGTTATGATACTGCAGCAAATAAAAGTCAGTCTTTACTAACGCAAACAACACTGCCTGATGTTCATCATGAAGAAAATAAGTTTAATGATTTTACTGTACAGGCTTTATTGCCCAATTATTTGAGCCGGCAAGGGCCTTGTATTGAAGTAGCTGATATAAATAAAGACGGACTCGAAGATTTTTTTATCGGCGGCGCTAAAGACAAAACGGCTCAATTATTTATTCAAAATAAAAACAATACATTTTCCCTCAAATCATCACCCGCATTTGCAAAAGATGCAGCGAGTGAAGATGTGGCCGCTGTATTTTTTGATGCGGATAATGATGGGGATGCGGACCTTTATGCAGCAAGCGGCGGATTTGAATTGAATGAAAACGATCCGGCATTTCAGGATCGACTTTACATAAATGACGGTAAGGGAAATTTTATAAAAAAAGAAAATGCATTGCCGGCAATGCTTACAAGCAAGAGTTGTGCTAAAGCCGCTGATATAGACGGCGACGGTGATATGGATTTATTTGTTGGCGGAAGGGTAGTGCCGGGAAAATATCCTGCTGCACCAAGGAGTTATATTTTACTAAACGACGGTAAAGGAAACTTTACAGATGCTACGCAAAAAAATTGCGCAGCATTGGTACAACCCGGGATGATTACTGACGCATTATGGATAGATATTAATAATGATAAACAACCTGACTTGGTTACAGTTGGTGAGTGGATGCCTGTACGGGTTTTTATAAATGCCAAAGGAATACTGTCAGATGCTTCGGCCAATTATATAAAATTTGCGAGTACAGGATGGTGGAATCGAATAAGCGCATCGGATATGGATGAGGACGGAGATATGGATTTAGTAATCGGTAACTGCGGAACCAATACGCAGTTTCATGTAGAGGAGAAAACACCGATGAATATTTACTATAAAGATTTTGATAATAATGGTTCTGTCGATCCGATTCTTTGTTATTATATCGGCGGTGTTTCTTATCCTGCTAACTCACGAGACGATCTTACTGATCAATTGCCGTATTTAAAGAAAAAATTCCTGGCCTATAAAGAATACGCCGATGCAACAATCAATGACCTTTTTACACCCGATCAATTAAAAGATGCCGGTGTATTGAAAGCAGAAATTATGGAGACGGTGTATTTGGAAAATCAAGGCGATAAGGGTTTTGTAAAACATCTATTGCCCTTGCCTGCGCAATATGCTCCGGTGTATGGAATTGTACTGGAAGATTTGAATAACGATGGGAAAAAAGATATGCTGCTGGCAGGTAATAATACCTGGACAAGAATAAAATTCGGAAGGTACAGTGCCAATCATGGTGTATTATTAACCGGAGATGGTAAAGGCGAATTCAACTATGTTCCGCAGGCAAAAAGCGGTTTAAGTTTAAGAGGTAATGTAAAGAGTCTTAAATTAATTAACACAAACGGGTCTAAAAAAATTATTGCAGGTATTAATGATGATAATGCGGTTTTAATTTCGATAAAATGAATACTCCTACTAAAGGACAGGTAGCAATAATTACCGGAGCCGCATCCGGCTTGGGCTTGGCTATTGCACTCAAATTATCAGAGCTGGGTGTTTTGCTTACATTAATAGACCAAAACCATGACCGGCTTGAAAAAATAAAGCAACAAACAAAAGTTGATACTGAGGTTTTTTCAATAGATATTACTTCTGAGGAAGCAATAAAAAAAGCAATTGAGCAAACTGAAAAACGTTTTGGAAAAATAGATATATTGGTAAATTGCGCGGGTATAACCGGTAAAACAAATATTAAAAGTCATGAAGTTGAATCGGATAACCTCCGGCAAGTATTTGAAGTAAACTTTATGGGCTCTTGGTACACGTCAAAATATGTATTACCCTTAATGCTGAAAAATAACTATGGGCGCATCCTGCATTTTGCATCCATTGCCGGTAAAGAAGGTAATGCGGGTATGCTGGCCTACTCCGCCTCCAAAGCTGCTGTGATAGGAATGACGAAAGTACAGGGAAAAGAATATGCTGAAACGGGGATTACAATCAATGCATTGGCGCCTGCTGTTATCAGAACCGCTTTAGTAGAAGTGATGCCTGTTGAGCAGGTAACCTATATGACAGATAAGATTCCGATGAAACGTTGCGGTACGTTAGAAGAAGCAGTAAACATGGTATTGTATATTGTGTCTCCGCAAAATAGTTTTACTACAGGCTTTGTATTCGATTTTTCCGGCGGTCGTGCTACGTATTAAACAATTCTTTTTAAAAGAATAATAAATTCCTGTTGATGGATAATACAGAAAATATAGAGATCGGAGTAGTTGGCCTGGGATTAATGGGTTGCAGTATCTCCACTTGCTTGTTAATGGCCGGACATAAAGTGATGGCTGTTGCGCCTGTTGCCGGCGATCTGCTACATGCCGGTAAAAGAATAACCGATCATTTAACCCGATCGAAAGAGCAGGAATTGATTAGCTATCCTCCCGATTTTTACTTACAGCATTTGATCATTACAGAAGATTATTTGCAACTTAAAAACTGCAAAGTCGTTATTGAATGTACGTTGGAGAATATTGAGATTAAAAAATCTGTTTACGACAAGATAGAAGCTGTTATCAGCAACAATGCAATTTTAACCAGTAATACTTCCGCTATTCCCATCAGCATTTTGCAAAAGCAAACTAATTTTCCACAACGCTTTTTTGGTTTGCATTGGGCCGAACCTTCTCATACTACGCGGTTTCTTGAAATTATTTGCGGTGAATCAAGTGATATTTCAAAAGGAGAATATTTATATGAATTATCGCACCGTTGGGGTAAAGAACCTACATTCGTAAGAAAAGATATAAGAGGGTTTATCACCAACCGATTAATGTATGCGATGTATCGCGAAGCTTGTTCGATGGTTGAAAAAGGATATGCTTCGGTGGAAGATGTGGATCGGGCCTGCCGCAATAATGCCGGCTATTGGATGACATTAGTCGGCGTATTTCGCTGGATGGATTTAACCGGCGTAGCGGCCTATCATACCGTAATGAAAGATCTTTTACCGACATTGGATAACAGTACGGAAGTGCCTGAATTGATTGATAAGATAGTTCGTGAAGGAGGAAAGGGCGTTGCCAATGGTAAAGGATTTTATGATTACACTCCCGATGAAGTAAAATTATGGGAAGAAACATTTACTGAGTTTAGCTATGAAATAAGAAAACTCGCATTGAAATATCCGGCTGATGTAGTAAAGAAGAAATTGAAATCACAGTAACTGTTTCATTTACTCCAAACTCTTCTTAAAAGTCGCAGCCAATTACCATGCATCAAATTCATAATATCTGTTTCTGTGTAACCTCTTTTTTTCAAAAGAGCCGGTAATATTTGCATATCAGTAATCGTATCAATCTCGCAGGGAGATTGTTCTTTGCCAAAGGCGCCATCTAAATCGGAACCAACTCCTATATGTAAACTGTTTCCGGCTAATTGACAAATGTGGTCAATATGGTCAATCAATTTTTCAAGTGTACAACCCATTTCTTGTCGATCCGACTGTCTGAGTTTCCATCCAGGAACAATCATCCACGCATCGAATGCGGCGCCAATCACCGCATCGCGTTGTATTAGTGTTTTTATTTGTTCATCGCTATATTGCCGGTTGTGATTAACAATACTCCTGCAATTATTATGACTTGCCCAAATGACTCCGCTAAAATAATCTATCGCCTGCCAAAAAGCATCATCACATAAATGCGTAGCATCAAGTATAATATTTAACCGCTCCATTTCTTTTAATAATGCTAATCCTTCTGCACCCATTTTACCGGTAGCATCTGTACCATTTGCGTAACGACCGGGCCCGTAATGCGCAGGCCCTAATGCACGCAGACCATATTTGTAAGCTCTTTCCAAATGTTGTAAAGTAGTAATGGAATCAGCTCCTTCCAGGCTTAAAATATATCCGATAGGTTTGTGATCATTTGGTGTTCCATCGTTCCAAACTGCCAAATGTAATTCCAGCGAACGACGGTCATGTATTATAATCATTTCACCTTCTTCTTCCATTGCTTTATACCAGGCCAACTGAGCCTGTGTTTGCGCCCATGCTTGTTGAGGTGAATGCCAGCCGGGCAATGGATTATCTGCAGAAACATATCTTGCAATTTGAGTCGCTACTACCAAACCAATATCAGCATCGCGTAAAGCGGGTAATGAAACGGTACTATTTCCCCGATCGGGTTTGTCAGTCATTCGTTTTTCTCTTGCCCGTATAGCATCAATCGGCTCACGCAAATCGCGGTTCCATTCAATGGCATTCATGGAAAGATCTAAGTGTGCGTCGATAGTGAACATAATTTGAAATGAATTTATAATTCGTAACTGTTACTCAAAATTTATTGGGGCTCTTATAAACTTATTTTTCTATCTCTCGCAGCGTTCTTCCATTCGCTGGTTATTTTTCCTTTTTCAATTGTATACATCCTTTCGTATAAAGCAACGGTCGGACAAATATGATAGGGCAGTCCGTACAATACATCGCCAATCTTAAAGGAATGCCCTGCGGATACTTCCAGCACAAGATGTTCCTCGCTTTGTCCGACAGCTGTTAATCTTTCCGCATTTAAAAAGCAAACTCGTTTGCTGATATCGTTTTCAGCGGCAACAGATTTATGCCCAAGATCAGTTGTTATTTTTGTTGAGGCAGGTAATGAAATGATACGTGTCACCAACACCACAGCCGGCAAAAAAGCCTGCTCGGGGCAAAGATCACTGTAGCCTTTATCCCAATATATAAAAGTGCCGGGGCTACATTCCATGTTTGTTCTTTTTGAATGAATAGGAAATGTAACGGAACCTCCCGTAATAATAGTTGAAACAGCTAAATCATATTTCTGTAAAGTTTTTTTGAATTCTTCGACAGCATTAAATGCTTCGTTGCATTGTTTTGTTCGTTCTTCGATATTTAAACTCCTGATATGCCCGTCGTATGCATGAATACCGGCAACAGTTATTCCTTTCGTCCCGGCAATATATTTATATAATTCAATTGCATCTGAACCGGGAGCAATACCTGTTCTGTTCATACCAATATTCAAATCAATATAAACAGGAACGGTTAATCGGGCTTTGGAAAATGCTTTTGCCTGTTCAGCAGCAATAACTATATTATCAGTTAAGCAACTGTATACCGTACCCGGATATTTTTTTATTACCCCAATAAAACGTTTCAGTTTCGGGCCTTGAGGTTGATACGCCAGTAAAGCATCAGGAGCTTTACACAGGCCAAGTAATTCTGCTTCAGCAATGGTGGCGCATTTAAATTTACTGATCCCTGCTTCCAGCATTAATTGAATGGCTTCGGCAGATTTGTTTGTTTTTATATGAGGACGTAATCGGTTACTATCGCCTGCCATTTTAATAGCCGTCTCTATATTTTTCCTTACTCTCTCCGGAAATACTATCAGGGCGGGTGTATCAAGTTTATCGATGTCTTTAATTTCATACCAATCATTCATGGCAGTTTTTTTTACACTTTTTTTTCAGGAAATCATCTTCATCAGTATTTACCGTCTATTCTATTTCAAATACCGCTTCAATTTCTACAGAAACATTATTGGGCAGCGAACCCATTCCTACAGCGCTGCGAACACCTTTGCCATTTTCGTCTCCCCATAATTGTACATAAAGTTCACTGCATCCGTTAATGATCAATGCATGTTTGGTATACTCAGGAATTGAGTTAACCATCCCGAACAATTTAATGACCCGCTTAATTTTATCTAATGTGCCAAAATATTTTTTTACGGAACTAAGTATGGCTAATCCGCATTGTAAAGCGGCATGTTTAGCCTCCTCATCGCTTACTGCACTACCTACTTTGCCTGTCATAAAACTACCATCCTTGTTAATGGATATATGCCCGGATACATATAACAGGTTACCTACTACCAGTGTGGAGTGATAAATTCCCTTGGAGCCCGGTAATGTTGGAAGCGACAACCCTAATTCACTTAATTTTTGCTCAATACCTTTTGTATTCATTTTTTATATAAATAAATTTTAAAATTGATCCAATAAGTAAAATTGCCGGATTCATTGTCATAAGGGGTACAAAAGAATTCCTCGAATTTACTAAAAAAGGAGAACCAAAAGTGCGAAAAACCGTGTCGGAGGACAACTTCGCCATTGTTATATCTACGGGTAGCCACAATGGCAAAGAACTCTTAATCAAAATACATTTGAAGGGCTAAATTTTGTATATTTACGATAACCATAGCTGCCAAAAATGAAATTCAGAATACTTCTACTTATTATAACTGCTGCCGCACTTTTTGCTGCATGGACAAGCTGTAGCAATAATGGCAAACGTGATGAAAGTGAAATACCTGAAAAAATAAGTTACAACTTTCATATACGCCCCATACTTTCCGATAAATGCTTTGCCTGCCATGGCCCCGATAAAAATAAACGGAAAGCCGGGTTTCGATTGGATATTGAAGACAGCGCTTTTCTTCCTTTAAAAGAAACAAAAGGGGCATTTGCCATTGTAAGAGGAAAACCTGAAATGTCGGAACTCATCAAAAGAATTACTTCTAACGACTCTTCCTACATGATGCCCTCACCCGAATCGCACTTGGGTGCATTGAGTGACCGGGAAATAAAATTATTTTATGCATGGATTAAACAGGGTGCTAAGTATGAACCGCATTGGGCTTTTGCAGCTCCGAAAAAAGCTGAGTTACCCGCAGTAAAAAATAAAGATTGGGTAAAAAATGAAATTGATTATTTCACCACGGCGAAAATGACGGAACAAAATCTTTCGCCCAATGAGGAAGCTGATAAAAATTATTTATTAAAAAGAGCGGCATTGGATCTTACCGGTTTATTACCCGATATTAAAACAATAGATGATTTTGCCGCCGATAAAAGTGACAATGCGTATGAAAAAATGGTTGATCGTTTATTGAGCAAACCGCAGTACGGAGAAAAAATGGCCGTGCATTGGTTAGATATCTCAAGATACTCCGACAGTTACGGTTACCAGGATGATAATATTCGTACACAATGGCCTTATCGTGATTGGGTCATTCACGCATTCAATAAAAACATACGTTATGATCAATTTATTACTTGGCAATTAGCCGGCGATATGTTGCCCGAAGCCGGCAAAGAACAGATATTGGCTACGGCATTTTTGCGAAATCATAAATACACGGAAGAAGGCGGCGTGATTCCTGAAGAATATCGTATTGAATATGTTATTGATAAAACAAAAACTTTTTCCAAAGGAATTTTGGCATTAACGGCTGAATGTGCGCAATGTCATGATCATAAATACGATCCTATTTCGCAGAAAGATTATTATCAACTCTTTGCTTTTTTTAATACAAGCAAGGAAATAGGTTACGAAGGCGATGTAAGTATTTCAAAGCCGGCTAAGAATCCAACTCTAAGTCTTTCTGATGATGATTTTAAAAGTATTGTAAGCTTCATTAACAAAAAAGACACCGGCCGTATGACAGTTTCTGTAATGGGAGAAATGGATACGGCGAGATCAACACATATTCTCAATCGCGGTGTATATGATCAACCGACTGATGCGGTAAAACCGGCAGCATTAACATCAGTTATGCCTTTTGATACTGCACAATTTCCGCGAAACAGGTTGGGGCTTGCTAAGTGGACGGTAAGCAAAGACAATCCTCTTACGGCCCGTGTATTTGTCAATCAACTATGGCAGGAATTTTTTGGCAGAGGCATTGTAAAGACAGCAGGGGATTTTGGTATGCAGGGCAATCTTCCTTCGCATCCTGAATTGCTTGATTGGCTGGCTGTAGATTTTATGGAACATAATTGGGATATAAAATATTTGGTAAAAAAAATATTACTCTCTTCTACGTATCGTCAATCTTCTAAAGTTTCTGAAAAGCAATTGCGTATTGACCCCGAAAATATTTATTTATCCCGTTCTATGCGAACAAGAGTGAAAGCGGAATTTATTCGCGACATCGTTTTAGGAAGCAGTGGTTTATTGAACGGAGAAATTGGCGGACCGAGTGTAAAACCGTATCAGCCCGAAGGGCTTTGGGAAGCAGCTACTTCCGGAAGAGGTGTGTTAGCTACTTATAAACAGGACAAAGGAAATGATTTGTACAGAAGGGGAATGTATACATTTATTAAACTCACCGTGCCGCCGCCGTCCATGATGATTTTTGACGGCAGTAACAGAGATCAGTGCGAAGTAAAACGTCCCAATACAAGTACGCCGCTGCAGGCATTGGCAATGATGAACGACCCTACGGTATTGGAAGCCTCAAGAGTTTTTGCGCAAAGACTGATTAGCAGCAATAAAACCGCTGAAGAAAATATCAGTACCGCGTTCCGCAGTATCATTTGCCGAAATCCGAATAATAAGGAATTAAAAATTCTGAATGATTATTTTAAAGAGCAGCTTGATTTGTTTACAGGAAAAAAATTAGATGCGGCAAAAACATTGGATGTCGGCGAATACATACAGGAAGAAAAAGCAGATAAAAATAAAACCGCCGCATTGATGAAAGTGATCAACACTATTTATAATATGGAAGAAACACTTACTAAAACATAAGGCCATGGAAAAAGAAGTATTGGAACATGGATTAAATATAAACCGTCGCCGGTTTCTTACAAGCTTGGGCATGGGCATTGGCGGTGCTGCATTGGGTTCATTACTCATTCCTAATTTATATGGAGGCAGTACCGATGAAGAAATGATAATGACAGGCTTACCGCATTTTGCTCCCAAGGCAAAACGTATTATTTATCTTTTTCAAAACGGCGCTCCTTCACAATTAGATTTGTTTGATTATAAACCCATGCTGGAAAAAATGCATGGAGAAGATTTGCCTGCTTCCATTCGAATGGGGCAGCGGCTTACCGGCATGACATCTGAACAGAAAAAATTTCCTTTGGCCGGTTCCATGTTTAAGTTTAATCAGTACGGACAACATCGTGCCTGGATAAGTGAGTTACTGCCGCATACAGCAAAAATTGTCGATGATCTTTGTATTATAAAAAGTTTACACACCGAAGCCATCAATCATGACCCGGCGCTTACATTTTTTCAAACCGGTGCGCAGGTAGGCAACAGACCCAGTATGGGCGCCTGGTTAAGTTATGGTTTGGGCAGCGAAAATAAAAACCTGCCGGCTTATTGTGTATTGCTTTCAAAAGGAAAGGGTAATGGCCAGGGTGTTTATTCAAAATTATGGACGAATGGATTTCTCGATTCCGTACACCAGGGAGTACAATTCAGCAGCGGCGATAACCCCGTTTTGTATTTAAATAATCCCGACGGAATAGATAAGCAGGACAGGAGAAATATGCTGGATAAATTAGCAGAATTGAATGAAGAAAGTTTTAAAGAATTTGAAGACCCCGAAATAAAAGCGAAAGTGCAGCAATACGAAATGGCTTATCGTATGCAAACGGCAGTACCCGAAGTAACAGATATAAGTAAAGAACCGGAAGATATTATAAAAATGTACGGCGCCGATTGTTTAGTACCCGGAACATATGCAGCCAATTGTTTATTGGCACGTAAATTATCAGAGAACGGTGTTCGCTTTGTACAGTTGTATCATCAGGGTTGGGACGGACATAATAATTTACCAAATGAATTGAGAGGACAATGTCAGGATACTGACCGGGCATCTGCAGCATTAATAACCGATTTGAAACAAAGGGGATTGCTGGATGAAACATTGGTAATATGGGGCGGTGAATTTGGAAGAACTAATTTTTGCCAGGGCCCTCTTACAAAAGAAAATTACGGACGTGATCATCATCCGCGTTGCTTTACTGTATGGATGGCCGGCGGCGGCGTAAAGCCGGGTGTGTATGGCGAGACAGATGACTTTGGTTACAATATTGCTTCCAACCCGGTACACGTACATGATTTTCATGCTACCGCATTACATCTGATGGGATTGGATCATGAGAAATTAGTATTTAAACACTTGGGAAGAAGATACAGGCTGACTGATGTATCGGGTAAATTTGTAAAGGATTTAATTGCTTAAAATAAAAGCGCAGAGAGCCGGAGAAAAAGAAATTACGCTGAGTATTATTATTAATCTCTGCGAAAACTCAGTTACTCCTTTTGTCTGCGTTAAAAAATAACAATGCACAGAAAAGATTTTTTATTAAATACTTCCTTGGGTTTAATTGGTGCATTGTATGTTCCCGAATTCTTGGCTGCGCAGGAAGTAATATTAGGACATAATAATAAACGCTACAAAATCAATACACGCTGGAGCAGGGCCGAAGTAAGTAGAAACCCCGTAAATGATTGCCATGAAATGGTACAGGACAGCAAGGGAAGAATTTTACTGCTTACCAACGAAACAAAAAACAATGTGCTGATTTATGATAAAAACGGTAAACTGCTCAACACTTGGGGCAGCGAGTATCCCGGTGCACATGGTCTTACTTTGTTTAATGAGAATGGCGAAGATGTTTTATTTATTTGTGATAATAACCTTCATCGGGTTATTAAAACAACTATTGACGGCAGAGTATTGATGACAATCAATTACCCGAAAGAAACCGGAGAATATACAAAGCCGGAAGAATATGTGCCAACTGAAACCGCTATTGCACTCAACGGCGATATATATGTAGCCGATGGTTATGGAAAAGATTTTATCATTCAATATGATGCGAAAGGAAAATACATCAGGCATTTTGGCGGAAGAGGTACGGAAGAAAAACATTTACTGAATGCGCATGGTGTTTGTATGGATTATCGCGATAAAAACAATCCCTGTTTAATAGTAAGTTCAAGACAACAGAACGCCTTCAAACGATTTACTCCGGACGGGAAACACCGTAGCACCATAGCATTACCCGGTGCATGGGTATGCCGCCCGGTAATAAAAGGAGAATATTTGTATGCCGCTGTATTACAATCCAACAGCAGGCAGGGCAGGCAGTCGGGTTTTGTAACCATATTGGATAAGAACAATAAAGTAGTATCGAATTTAGCAGGAAGCGAACCTTCCTATACCGGCAATACGCCGAATGAAATGTACCAGACTATTAAAGTATTTCAATATCCGCACGACGTATGTATTGATGATGAAGAAAATATGTATGTGGCCCAGTGGAACTCGGGGAAAATTTACCCTTATAAATTAGAACCCGTTTCATAATGAAATATACCGGCTCTCTTTTATTATTATTTCTTTTTTCTGCCTGCTGCTTTTCGCAGGAAGTATTTCAATTAGCTCCGCCTTTAGTAAAATATCAATCTGTATTTTTTAAAACCGAAGCGGTGGTAGAAATACAGTTTGCACAAAAAGGAACCGTTATTCGTTATACCACCAATGGAAATGAACCTTCAGAGAACGATGCAGCTTACAAAGAACCAATCCGTATCAGCAGAAATTTTACTACTGTAAAAGCAAAAGTATTTGGAAAGAATTTTTTACCCTCCGAAACCGTACAAGCAACTTTTGTGAAAGATGGTTTGCCGGTAATGAAGGTAGCTTACCCTGCACCGGATGAAAACAATACAGGGGAGGGGCAAAATACATTGATAGATAACAAGGGCGGCATAGTTCCTTTTACTAATAAAACATGGTTGGCTTTTAGACATGACACGGTAAGCATAACTATTACGTTGCAAAAAAAACAAAAACTAAGCGCTGTGTTATTTAATGTACTGCAGGATTATAACAGTTGGATTTTCTTTCCGGCAAAAGCCGAAGTGTACAGCAGTGTAAATACGAAGACGCCGGTTATTAAACAGGGCGAATTGTTTTTTACAGCAAAGGAAAATACAGATGTAAATATATGCAGACCGTATGTAATCCGTTTTAAAAAGAAAATAAAAACAGGTACAATTAAATTGCAATTGTACATAGTAAAACAAATTCCCGAATGGCATCCCGGTAAGGGAGAAAAGAGTTGGATATTTATTGACGAAGTAAAAGTTTATTAAGTAATGAATCAACGTTCTCAGCGTATCATTTTTAATATTTGCATCGGGCTGAATTGCCTGTTATTTTTTTTGCTCCTGTTTGGCGCCGATATGCGAGTGCCTGCACTGCTGCAGGTAACCGGCCGTATGCACCCGCTTACGGTGCATTTCCCAATTGTATTGCTCATCGTTGCTTTTGTGTGGGAGTTGGTTTTATCGAAAAATAAAAATCATATTTTAAAAGAAGCGGGAGATTGGTTGCTTTTATCAGCTGCATTTACGGCGGTACTTGCCGCGTTGATGGGTTTGTTTTTATCAAAAGAAGAAGGTTATGACCAATCGGGTATAGCTCTTCATAGATGGACGGGTAGTATTACCGCTTTACTAACTGTTTGTTGGTTCGGATTCAGGAACCGGATGCGGGATAGTAAAGCAGCCATATTTTCTACGGGTATAATTAGTATGGCCGTTATTATTATTGCCGGTCATCAAGGTGCCAATATTACACACGGCGAAAATTTTTTGCTGGCCCCCGTTACACCGCAAAAAAAGAAACCTGATGTATTATTGGAAGATGCTGTTGCTTATACGCATTTAGTACGACCTATATTGGAAGAGAAGTGCATGACCTGCCATAACAGCAATAAAGCAAAAGGTGAACTGGTAATGGAAACGGAAGAATTATTATTGAAAGGCGGTAAAGAACGGAAAACTATGGGACAGTACCGAAGCGGGTTTTGGATTAATGATGAAACGCATTCATTTACCGGCTGATGAAAAAGAACATATGCCGCCGAAAGGTAAACCGCAATTAACTGATGAAGAAATAAACGCCCTGTATCATTGGATAAAAAGCGGCGCTGATTTTACAAAGAAAATAACGGATTATCCGGAAACGGATACGCTTCGCATCGGTTGCAGCCGGATTTTTTAAAACATTGGAAACTGATAACTATGATTTTGCAGCGGCGGATGACGGGCTGATAAAAAAACTAAATACCGATTACAGGGTTGTGCATCCGTTGGCATTAAATTCGCCGGCATTGAGTGTAGATTTTTTTGGTGCATCATCTTTTAAAAGTGAACAGTTAAAAGAACTGGAGAAAGTAAAAAATAATATTGTAACGCTCAGCCTGAATAAAATGCCGGTGACCGACAAAGACCTGGAGCAGATTGCTGCGTTTAAAAATTTACGTAAGCTAAATTTATCTTTTACATCTATCACCGGTGCAACACTCAATGAATTAAAAAAGTTGACTGACCTTCGACAATTATCACTTTCGGGTACAAAAGTAAAAGCTGCGGATATTGAGTCCCTGAAAAATTTAGATAAATTATCTTCCATCTATTTATGGAATACAGCCATTAGTGAAAATGACTTGGCCGGTTTGAAAACTAAATTTCCTAAAGCTAACATTGAGAAAGGTTTTTACGGCGATACAATTATGGCGAGATTGAATGCACCGTTAATAAAAGGAGAGGAGCGCATATTTACAGGATCAATCGGTGTGCTGCTGAAGCATTATGTAAACGGTGTCGTAATGCGCTATACATTGGACGGGGCGGAGCCGGACAGTTTACAATCACCGGTATATAAAGACAGCATTATAATTGATAAATCCGGGATGCTTAAAGTAAAAGCTTTCTTGCCGGGTTGGATCAGCAGCGATGCAGCTTCCGCTAATTATTTTAAAACCGGATTTATCGCCGATTCTGTCAGGTTAGTTTTATCGCCGGATCCATCGTATCCGGGCTCGGGTGGCAAAACACTCTCCGATAAAATAAAAGGCGAACTGAATTTCAGGGATGGAAAATGGTTGGGCTATAAAGACAATGATATGCAGGCTTTTTTCTATTTTAATAAACCGGTAGATATATCCAATGTCTCCATCAGCACCATTGTAGACATCGGCAGTTATATTATGCCCGCTTATCAATTGGAAGTATGGGGCGGTACAAGCGTATCGAACTTAAGTTTACTTAAAAAAATAAATCCAAAACAACCGGCTACGCAGGTGCCTTCATACCTCATCGGTTTCGATTGTTCTTTTGATACAAAGAAAATAAGTGTTTTAAAATTGGTCGCAAAACCTGTCAGCAAATTACCTTCATGGCACCAGGGCAGCGGACAAAGAGGTTGGGTATTTATTGATGAGGTGTTTTTGAATTGATATATATTAAAGCAGGTGTACTATCTATTAATAGCTTGAAGTGTTTTATCAGTAATTATATTATCTAATGACTTAAGGTTTTTATTTTTTACCACATAGTCACATAGCACTCATTAGAAATACACACATAGGGTTTATTGTGAATGCAATAATATGTGAAAAGCTATGTTTCTATGTGCCTATGTGGTTCAAACTAAACTTAATCACATGCAGATAACAAAAAAATATTTAAACGAACTTACCTATAAAGTTATTGGGTGTGCAATAGAAGTGCATAAAATTCTCGGGCCCGGTTTGTTAGAAAGTGTTTATGAAAAATGTTTTTTTGAGAGAACTGGCATTACGGGGAATAGGATTTAAGAATCAAATATGGGTGTCCTTGAATTACAAGGGGTTGGAACTTGATACGGAATTGAGATTAGATGTTTTGGTGGAGGATATACTTTGTGTAGAATTGAAAGCACAAGAGGGATTATTGCCAATACATGATGCAATCTTACTTTCTTACATGCAAATGTTGGGGAAGCCAAAAGGTGTTCTGATAAATTTTCATTGTATTAATATTTTTAAAGAAGGACAGAAAACCCTTGTAAACAACCTGTTTTCAATATTACCGGAAGAATAAATAACTATCTGCGTATTTACCGGAACAAGTTGCGGTTCATTTATTTCCGGCCTGTTCTTTTACCGGGTGCTTCTAAATAATCTATTACAAACAAAAAAGGAGATAGGCGGCTTCCGGGGAAAGCGCAGCGGGTTGGGTATTTATTGATAAAGTGTTTTTGAATTGATAGATTAAAGCAAGTGTACTATCTGTTGATAGCTTGAAGTGCCCTATCAGTAATTATATTATCCAATGACTTTTGGTTGGTTTTCATTTTGAACCACATAGGCACATAGAAACATAGGTTTTCACATAGTCTTGCATTCACAATAAACCCTATGCGTGTATTTCTAATGTGTACTATGTGCCTATGTGGTTCAATCATTTCTACTTTGAGAGGTTGCATCTAAGTTAGCAGGCTGAACTCAGTAAACTCCCTCAGTTCAAATACTTTCTTTTCGCATATATAATTAAAAGTAAATTAATGAACTAAAGAATATTAAATATGTAACTATTAAAAATATTGAAAATGAAAGGAGTTACCTATGTTACTGACGAACAGAACCGTAAAGTGGCTGTCCAAATCGAATTGAAAGTTCTGAAGAAATACAATGAAGCCATTGAATATCTTTTGAACGGTATTATTGCGGAATCAAGAAAAGATGATAAGAGGGTGCCGTTGAATAAAGTAATTAAAGGGTTGAAAAAATCCGGCAAATTGAAATGAAGCTCTATACTGTTGTATTAACCCGTACTGCCCGGAAAGAGTTATATCAGCATTATCTATAGCAAAAAGCCGGCCTTCAATTCCTGACCTTTGCCCATTGCTAATTGATAATCTATATCTTTAAAAACTAACACCGTCTTTTGTCCAGAGGAGGTTTGAGAAACAAGCATCAGGAACAAAGCATTTAGGTGTATGTATTTCATAATTTATTTACTCAGCAACCGCCTTTGCGGGGGATACGTTTATAAATTATTTTACTATCTCGTTCTACATAGTCGCCCGATACTATTGGATATGCGTACTTGGGCGCATGGGATACATTACGGCTTCTTATAATTATTTTGTCGTCAACTTTCAGGCTATGCAATTGCTCAAGTTGAGACTTTTCCGGATCAAATTTTACAATATAATCGTCACCATTAATCCTGACCATCACTCCGAAACCTAATCGTGATCCCGGCGGAAGAGAAAGAGAGGTTACAACAGCCTCCATATTGGTCGAATCTGTAATGTTCTTCCTTATTTTAGCTTCAGCGGCATACACTTTTTTACCTGCGGGAGACGCTTCCCATTCTTTGTACTTTATACCATCAGGGGTAGCCTCCCATCTTTCCCTTTCGGCTTTCATTTCAGCAGCAGAGAGTGGCTTTTGGGTTGATTTTTCAGCAATTTCATTTTTAAATTCACGATTAGCAAATACCAGTCCGCTTACCACAACCGACAGTAAGATCAGCGCATAAATAACTTTTTTCATATTTTTTGTAGGTTTAATTAACATAGATCTATCTCCTGATAAATCAAATCCGTTTATGGCATTTCTTTTATTTTTCATATCCTTTTAAAATTGGTGCAACAAAAATACTGTGCCGTGCTGCGTGTCCCCACGCACCACAAATGCATCTGAATGTTCAACATCCACCCTTGCCGGGTATGGCATAGATCACATTGCCTGAAACAAATAAATTAAAGACCTTATCTTCCACAGAAGGAAGTAACAGTTTCCATGTTTTTCCCTTGTCTGATGATTTTAAAATGCCGTCAGGATGAGTACAAAAGAAGTTTTCACCAACCCGGATAATTGAAGTCTGGAAGGCTTGCACACGAGGGCGATCATTCCAGGTCCGCCATATTGAATCAGCAACAACTTTGCCCTGAATGCCGGCATCACCGGGCTGCCAGGTTTTACCGGCGTCATAGGATGTCCTTAAACTTCTGGTACCCGACTCTGAACTAGCAGTGATAGCAGCGAATCCACCTTTGATCGGTTTTACATCGAAAGCCACACTGCTATCACTGATCACCACCGCCCAGTTTTCGCCATTATCGGTCGATCTTATTATCCTTCTCATACCGGTCGCCAGCAGTACGCCATTCGACTCTGCCAAATTCCCTACCAAGCCTCCGGCATAGACATGTTTCCAGGTTTCTCCACTGTTAACAGTTTTAAAAAGGCCTCTGTCGGTGCCGATGAAAATTGTACCTCCGGCAGTTTCAAAAACGCTGCGCATTCGTGGCTCGTGAAAATTTTCGAATATCGGCGACCATACACTCGTTCCGTTTGTTTTTTTCAAATTTACACCCCAGTAAAATATCCCGTTACCGGGGGCAATGCTGCTATATTCCCCGAAGTATCGGGGTCGGCTGTCAGGGGAAATCTCTTTGGTCCAAAAAGGAGCTGTGGCATTTGGTGTACTGTGATAGAGTCCGTTTGCAACCCTTAAAAACAGCCCTTTATCATTTGCAAAGAAGCTATTTCCCCGTATACTATCTTCACGCAAATTTTCGGGCAACCCGTCGCTAATGTCCTGCCAAGTTTGTCCGCCATCGGTAGATTTAAAAGCGATGTTTGCAGTTCCGGTCTTATCTCTTTTTTGTATTTGCTGATTATCCGGGAGAGGGGATGCCTGTGGAAATTCTGACGCCTGCTTACAGGAAAGGAATCCGATAGCTATCGGATGAAAAAAGAGTCCCGAAATAATCGGGATGTACCACAAAAAAGCAAGGTTATAGATTTTCATGACTGTAATTGATTGGGTGAAACAATAAAGTAAAGATATCGGGTGTCAATTATCCTGTAGCTTTTTAGTTGTAAAAAGCTGTAAAAAACATGTAAAACCTTTGTAAAACCATCGAAAACTGATTTTTAATAGATTACTTTGCACACATGAAGCTATTTATATCTTCAATCATAATTATTGGTATTTTGATCTCTGCCGTTGCATTTATCAATAAAAAAAATGAAATTCCTGAGAATCATTTGGAAGTGGTATTACGTGATATAGGACATCAGCTTTTGCTTTCAGCTAAAGATTCTACATCCCGGGTGCTGCCGGTTAAAAAATTAAATTCAACTACATACCGGATTTCCTTTCAAAACAACTTTAGTTTTATTTCAGATTCACTCATCAATTTAGTTCAACGAGAATTTCAAAAAAATGACCTGGCAAAAGATTATATAGTGAATTTGAAGAATTGTAAACAAAATGTCCGCAGGGACTCCTTCGGAGAAACTGTCTTTGCATTCGAAATAAATGACAAGAAAGGCGATTTAACACCCTGCAGGGGTCGTACGCTGGAGGTTGGTTGTTATTTTATTGAGATTGAACTTTTGAAGACAAATCAATTTAATTTCTTTTGGTTGTTGCTGTTGATTATTCCTTTGGGTTTTGCAGGTTTTTATGCGAAAGATAAATTTCGGAAAAAAGAAGAGCCGGCATCTGTCTTCGATAACAATGATTATATACAATTAGGAAACTTTCAATTTTATACAGATAATAATGTTCTTAAAATTGAGAATAAAAGTATTACGCTTTCGGAAAAAGAAACAAAAGCACTGAAAATATTTGCAGAAAATATAAATCAAATCGTAGAAAGGGAAAAACTGATGAAAGAAATTTGGGAAGATGAAGGTATAGTTGTAATCAGCAGAAATGTTGATGTATTGGTGTCTAAATTACGTAAGAAATTAAGCGACGATAACTCCGTTAAATTTATAAACGTGCATGGCAGGGGTTATAAATTTATTATTGAGTAGATGCCAATTAAAAATCAGGTAAAGTGTAAAACAAATTAAATGGTGTGATTAATATGTTGTCAATTGTCATGAGTTGTCTGATTTAAATTTACACGATTTCGTTTCAACCTATTTCAGGACGTTAGAGGCTCATAGCTTGCGCCCAACGGCTACGGCTTGGCGATCCCGATCCCGCATAGGCCGGAGTAATACAGTAATACCCAACTGATGGGCAAAGCCCTTTTGCCCCGGCAATTCGGTAAATGATGCTTCTAATTTTGCCTCAGTAAATTTCATCTGATCAGTTTCAGTATATTTTTAAATTGAACTGCAACTTTATTTTCATCCGGTATAGTTGTATAAGCCAATGCCCCTAGTTCGGTTGTATAAATCCCTTTCAACTGCTTCCAAACAGATTCAAAATCTCCAAGCAATGGCGACTCATTAATCGATTTATCCTTCCATCCCGTTGGCTCATCAAACAATTTCCGGTCATGTTCTATAATTGCGTCAAACTGTTTTTTAAATCCGGCAGATTTTACAAATGCCGCACAATCCTTGTCGTTCAATAAGAAATATAAGTCATAAAAGTGCCTTATTTTACCGGCGATGCTGTCAATTGGTTTCTCTTCAAACGATACCCGGATTAAAGATACCAGCTTCTCCAGCAAGGTCTGTTCTTTGTTCAACACATTCACTTCAAAAGGTTCAAGGCTGTAGCGGCTGATATATTTCTCATTGCCGGTTTCGGTTAAAAAATCAAACACAAAACTTTTTATTGTACGCTTTTGAAACGGAAACGGATTGGCAAACGAATTTACTTCAACAATGAGTTTATTATCGGAATTGTTTTTATCTGTGCTTGTGTATTCAAATACTGATTTACGGAACCTGGAGCCTTTACTTGTAACGGTTTCCATTTGTATCTCCTTCAGCTCCCCGGTAATCGTTTTTTCAATACTGCGGATAATAGTCTTAACCTCATTCCCCGTTTTGTTAGTATCATTAATAATGGCAATATCTACATCTGTTGAAAAACGTTCAATTAAATTAAATCCTTTTGACAAAGAGGTGCCGCCTTTAAAAACCGAAGCCTCAGCATATTTGCTTTTAGCCAAATGGCTTAACACCAGTGTTATCCAGTAATCTTTTTCTACAAACTCCGGCTTAATATTCATACGCTGTGATGCGGCTCTCAGCGTATCGGAAAATAGCTTAATGTCCCGGTGCAGCTTCATACGATATTCCATTTTTCTGTCGTGGCTAATACTTTTGCCGCACCCGGTAGTTTGTATTTAGTAATATGGTTTAATGTTTTGTATAGCGGTTCAGTTAGCGAATTTTGTTGCAGTGCATCCAGCATTGCACCTAACAAAGCTTTAGTTACCGGTGGATATTTTAATGCCAGCCTTACGATGGTACTCTTATCCTGCCCGTGTAAATTTTTAAGCACTGCCATCAACCGCTTGCAGGAGGATTCTATTGTGGCATCGGGTATTTTCTTTATGTATCGGATGGCATCCAGTATTTGGAGTAATGGAATATTCTCTTTAGTGATGTTGTTTTTTTGTTTGATAAACGAAATGGTGTACCGTTCTCTTTTGAAGTTTGGCCTTGTTTGATTCTTGCCAATTTGTATGGTGTTACTTACCTGTGTGGTTAAGCCCAGTTGGTTATAGATGCTGTACCCGGTTAAATAACCAACCATTTTCCCATTTTCTTCCAGCAGGTCTTTTACTACTTGTGCCCGGTTAGGCTGCAGGTTGCCAAAAGGTGTGGTTTCCGGTTTGTAGTATTTGCCTTTGGCCAGCTTTACTATTTTACCGGCGGCCGCCATCCGGTTAAGGGTTTTTATAACGGCTTCTTTACTTTTCACCTCTGTAGTAAAGTCAGCATAGGTGAATACATAACCTTTTGGCAGCCTGTTGATTGTTTTCGCTACGTTTTCCGACACTTTCATGATTGTGAAGATAGCCTGTTTTGTCCAGTTTATTAGTAAAAAAACAGGACAAATTTTTATTTCAATTCAATTGGAGTAACTTAGCGGGCTAAGTTACTCCAAGCATATTTTTCTTTTTCTCCTTCCTTAAAAGATGTTTCATTATTGCCTTTCCTGATTTTGTTTTCAGGCTTTCCACTATGCCCCATTATTTAAAAAATCTTCGCGAGCACAGAAAATTAAAATGCCTGAGTGGCAAGGAAATTGTTCGTTACCCAACAACTCGGTAAATACTCTTTCTAATTTTTCTTCGGTGAATTTCATTTTAGTAAATTATTATCAACAGAAATACTTGAAAGTTTATAGAAATGTATTTGTATTTTATTTATTATGTCAATTGTCATGAGTTGCCTGATTTTAGATTTACACGATTTCGTTTCAACCTATTTCAGGACGTTAGACGATCATAGCTTGCACAAAACGGCTACGGCTTGGCGATCCCGCATAGGCGGGACAAGTATGTGGCGGTATTTGAAAATCGTCTTGTAAGAACCACACACATTAGAAATACACACATAGGGTTTACTATGAATGCAATACTATGCGAACTCCTATGTTTCCCTGCCCGTCCGGTCAGGCGGGTATGTGGTTCAAACTAAATTAAATTATACTAACAACGGTTGAAAAACAAGTATGTAATAGCGGTTATAAACATATAACACCTCAGTAAGGAAAAAGATCTTTCACACAGCCTTACATAGGATGCTGTTCGCCGTTGTTGGTATGAAAAAGGCATTTGCCATGTGCTTGGCCTACCAACAACTCTTTTTGAGGCTTCCCTTAATTTCAAAAGCAATGAGAGATTAATCATAAGGCTATCCCTAGATTTTTGAATGTGTAAGAAACCACCCAGTTATCAATTCCTGTTTTATACAGGTATGCTGATGAATACTTATATTCATCAGCATACCTGCACAGACTCCGAACCCTGAAGCCGGATTTTCATGTATGATTTCAATTTCTGCCACATTACTTTTTCTGACATAACACTTTATTCAACGCGATATGCAGTAGCTGATTTTTTAGATTGCTCCCAAATTGATAACTTTAAGCGGTCTTTAAAAGCATTTACTAAATGTGTTTAACATTCATTCAATTTTCTCTTAAGTCATACTCTTTATCGAATGATGAGTTTTAAATTCGCTTTTTGTTGTATCTTTCCAATATGTTTTACGGAAATCATGTGTTCTAATGCCATTCTCCGTATCTATTATATTATCACTGCCTTATCATTTACCATAAGATATAGTGTGATTGGCAGATAACAAATCTGTAATAATTATTCGGTCATTTTAATGCTTCGTTGTAAGTGTCGATAAATTTGTATTTACCGTGATGTACTATCGGGCAGTGTCAGACAATTTTACAATCTTCTTGTCTTAAATATTTAATAAGAATACTTCGGTTTGCCGTCAAGAGCGCAAATACACAATGGATTCCTGTCCTAAAGCACTAACGGTTTACTGCGTGGCCGCTGATTTACTGCCGCTCACCAACACGGGTGAAAAAATAATTACGCAAAACGTGTTATATTCTAACATACAACAGCGGCAATAAGACAAAAAAGAATCAGTCAAACCGCTTTAATAGGACATTTTTTATTGCAGCTTTAAGTAATTATTTTCTCCAAAATTTTTATATCAACATCTTCAAAAGTTGTTTTATTGATATAAAGACAACCTGCGCTCGGTTTTGTGCTTACCCAATTTATCCAACGCATCAGCATGTTGCTGCAGATTAATCAAGTGTAGTGACAAATTAAGCTTTCCGCGGTGAAAAACCAATTTTGAACCAATCCACTTCTCTTCCCGTAGCAGGGACTTTTGTACCTGATATTTCCAAATCCAATCATTGAACCGCCCCACATTTTGAGGACTTTCCTTCGTAGCCTTTTCCATCAATTTAAGTATAATGAGACTGTCTAATTTCGTTTTTTGTTCATCTGCGATAATATTAACGAAATCCTTTACACTTAACGAAGTCGGCTTGGTTTTTATTTCTACTAATTTCCCCATAGTTGATTATTTTATTTTCATGCCGGGGAACAAGAGGAAGTTACCTCGACGAGTTCAAGAGATTAACCATATCTCTTTGTACCGGTTTTGTATTTTATAAAATGAGGTGTTTGCAAATCGCACCTTATAAGGCTTCTTCATTAGCATATATTTCTAAGATAGTGATGTGGGTCGGTTTATCTTTTTCTGAAACAGCATATAAAGTCATAACGCCAGGCTCAAGTCGAACGGAAGTTTCTATTTCTTCTTTTAATGCGGCTTTATAGTTTTCTAATTGCGCGGAATCAATTACAAGTTTAGCCAATCGCACTTTTTGACTTTTCCCTTGCGCAAATGAGCTGTCGTGAAAGACAAATGTCACCAATGCGATGGTAAGAATTATTGATCGTAAGATATTTTTTTTCATATTCATTAATTTAGAAGTGTCGGATAGCGTTGTATATAACACGAAAATATATGATACAGGACAGAACTTCAAAAAATATAAGTATCTGTGTCGAGTGCCTTTTTATCTTTACTTACCAACAGCAGCTGAGTATCGTTAATAAACATATCAAACCTCAGGAAAGAAGAAGAAACCCATCACAACGCTTTACATAGGAATCCAATGTTAGCGGCTGGGCATTTTATTCCAAATTAATATTCAAATCATTTAATAGATTAATGAAATTATAACAATCTTTCTTGGTCTTAAAAAACATAGTAAATCCACTTGCCACACTACCATCATCAACTGAAATACAATTACCTGAGATGCATGACAAGTGTACACCATGATATTTTTTTACAGAAACTCCATCTTCTGCTGATTTCCAATGTCCTGAGTAAATATAATTAAATTCAATGTTCTCTAACGGAATTGAACAATCATCTACGTCTATTTTTTTGAGATGTGAATTCAAATAGATTTCATTTACTGATTTGCCAAGAAACCAAATCCGACTCTTTTTATTCAGTAAATTAATTTTTTGTAAAACTTTATCTGCTTTAGTTTGTGCAACTAATTGATAACTGAATATAGAAAGTAAAATAAAAAGAAGCGGGGTTTTGAGTTTTGAAACCATAATTATTCAATTTAAAATTATAAATAGGAAGATTAATATCATTTTACTCAATTATAAAATATAATTTCGTAACTACTCAAGTGGATGGAATTGCATAAGTCTTCCAGTTTTATCAATTCTTATAGCATAAAAATTTCCATTAAAATAATACCCTTGGTCATCATATTTTGAATACCCTTTTCCGCTTGAAAGAGCTAATTCTATCTCTTCATTCAAGTTTTTAATTATTAAACAGACTAGGCGTTTAATATCTTCATAGCTATATTGGAAATGAGTTCCTCTAGCTGTTGACTGCTCAATGAAAAATTCTTTGTAGTGTCGCAAATAGATATGAATAAATCTTTCAAAATCCCAATAAACAGGATTCGTAGTTTTGTAGTTTGAAAGAGTTTCTGTTTCAAACATCAAAGTAACACCTTTTAATTCTTTGAATTTTTCAGGGTAAGCTTTTCTAAATATTTCAAATTGATTATTTGATAACCCCAATTCTTTTTTTATTACTTCAAACCTTTTTAAACCACGTTCGTTCACTAAAATGTTTAATCTGATAACTTCGTCATCATCAGCCATGCTTCTTCGATACTTTGCAGAAAGTATTTTATATTCAGCATCAGGAATAAAATCTTTCTTATTTGTCGCTAATAAATAAGTTTCGCTCATTTGCTGAGTTACAGTTTCTGGCTCTATAACAAAAAGGTTTGAAAACAAATCAACATATTCGTGATGGAGAAGAGTATATCCATCATTTATTTTATTTAGCGCTATATAAATTTCAGATTTTTCTAAATCAAAACCATTCATGTCAAACTTAACTTTGAGTGTATTGGGGATTTCTTTTTTCCCTTCTTTTTTGTATTGCTTTTCACCACTTAATGCGTCTGATGTTTGTACTTCAAAAACATCACTTGCTAAAAATCCTTCAAATTTTAAAAGTGAATTTATTTCAGTTTTTTTGCTTACGCCCTCAATATATATTTTTCTATCTGTCCTATGGTATTTCTCGTTTTTTATAACTGCTTCAAGCTCATTTCGTTCATTTTTTTTGTAGATTAGATGCCCATAAGCATGCTCACCAAATTTTTTAAAAGCTTCGCTTGTTCTATAAAAATGAAATATTACAAATTTTTCAAACTGCCCTGCAAATTTGTAAATATCTTCAACAGAATAGAGTAATTGCTCCTTTTTACGTTTATTAATTTCTTCAGAAATTATTTTTAATTGATAAAGAAGCCCACCAATTTTCTCAAGCTTCTCTTTATACTTTTCATTGTGATTTTTTTTGGCTTCTTTTAGTTCTTTCAAAATAGATACCAAAAGTTTTTCGTGTACTTCAAAGAGTAAATCAAGTGCTTTTATATCAAATTGAGAAAAGTCCAATATTTAGGTTTCTTGTTTTAGAGTTGTCGACAGGTTGATGCCAACGATCGAGATTAACGAAGTTAGCACGGATGGAGCCCCGATAGCTATCGGGGCAAGAATCAGTGTGAACGTGAAAATTTATCGGAGAATTTAGTTAATCTTTATGTAGGACGCAGTTGCATCGCACAAAAGATTACTCCGCTAAATTTACAAGTTAATCTTAATTGTAGGAACGCAATCGGGTTTGCAGAAAAATACCAAGTGTTCCGCACATGCAGGACGAAGGGATTTTTCCTTGTGCGATGAATTGCGTTCCTACTCAAAAATATGCGAAAGGTTTGAGCTAATCAAGTTTGCGAATATTTTTATTATCACTCACCAACAACGGCTTTGATAGTATTATTTCAAATCAGGCAGCGCAAAGGCCAAATAACTATCCCCCGATACGCTACCTAATTTTCCACCGCCGCAGGCAATTACTACGTATTGTTTTTTATTAATGCTGTATATGGCCGGCGTAGCATAACCCGGTGCGGGTAATTGATATTGCCATAATAACTTACCGGTAGTTTTATTATACACCCTAAACTTGCCGTCGCGGGCAGCGGCTATAAATAATAAACCGCCGGCTGTTACAACGGGTCCGCCGTAATTCTCAGTACCTGTTGCAGGTATACCTTTAGCCGTTAGTTCAGGATATTCTCCAAAAGGAAATTGCCATACCAACCGGCCCGTATTTAAATTAACCGCACTCAGCGTTCCCCATGGCGGACTGATAGCCGGGTAGCCATCCTTACTCAAAAATTTATAATAACCCGTAGAGCGGTATGCCGGGTTATCATAAATATTTGTCTGTATTGCGGGGCCATCATATTTTTTCTTTTGCACGGCAGGTAAATTCATTACATACGCAGCTATGGCGTTTTTTTCGGGCTCGCTTATTTGTTTAAAGGAAGGCATCATTCGCCGGCCTGTATTCAGCAGGTTGTAAAACTCCGCAGCCGGGTATTTTTTTTCGTAACCAATTAGAGAAGGATTATTTCCGCTGCCCTGCAATTCGTTACCGTGACAGCTCATGCAATGTTGCTTGTACAATCGTTGTCCCGCCTGTAAATAGTTTTCATTTTGCTTAGGCATTTTATCCGATGGTATCATTTCCAATGTCCAGGCCATTTCATTGGCATTTATATATAATAAACCTGTAGCAGGATCATAAGCCGGGCCGCCCCATTCGGCGCCGCCATCATAACCCGGAAAAATAATCGTTCCCTGTTGCGACGGCGGACTATACATGTGGACATTCTTCATTTTTTTAAATCTTGCTCTTAATGTTTCCTGTTCTTCGGGGCTTACATAAGGGTTGATATCTTTTTCTGAAAGTGATTGACGAACAAAAGGCGTCGGTAATGAAGGCATCGGTTGCGCAGGTGATAATTTTTCGCCGGGTATATCTGTATCCTGCGGTACGGGTTTCTCTTCAATAGGGAATAAGGGTTTACCTGTAACACGATCAAACAAAAATATAAAACCCGATTTGGCAGGTTGTACTACCGCATCTGTTTTCTTTCCGTCAATTTTAAGTGTAATCAAAGCCGGCGGTGTGGGCAAATCCCTGTCCCATAAGTCATGGTGTATAGTTTGAAAATGCCAGATACGTTTTCCCGTATTGGCATCAATTGCCAATAATGTATTTGCAAATAAATTATCGCCGGTTCTGGCGCCGCCGTAAAAATCATAAGAGGCCGATCCGGTAGGTGCAAATAAAATTCCACGTTCTTCATCCAGGCTAAAACCGCTCCACACATTGGCGCCGCCTGTTTTTTTCCAGGCCAATGAATCATCCCATGATGTAAAACCAAATTCGCCGGGTTGCGGAATGGTATGAAATATCCATTGTTGTTTACCCGTGCGGGTATCGTAAGCACGTATATGCCCGGGTGCAGCGGCGCCGGGCCCTTCGTCTACACGTGTACCGCTGATTAAAAGATTTTTGTAAACGATGACCGCTGATGTATTGGTAACAAACAGATCGGTTACATCTCTGCCGAGACCTTCACGTAAATCCACTTTTCCGTATTTACCAAATGAAGAAATTGATTTCCCCGTAACTGCATTTACTGCATGAATATCGGAACCGGCTGCATAAAAAATTCTTTTATCATCGCCATCGGCCCAATACGTAACCCCGCGGTTATTATTTAGCATAAAATGGTAATCCGGTTTTTCACTACCGGTTGAATCGGGGTTGTAGACCCATTTCATTTTACCGGTAACGGCATCCAATGCCATCAATAAAAGTTGCGGTGAGGTAACATACATTACACCATCTATAATAATCGGGTTGCATTGTATTTGCGAATGCTTGGCCGTATCCGCATCGCCGGTATGAAACTCCCAGGCGACCTGCAGTTGTGTTATATTGGTTGTATCAATTTGTGTAAGTGAAGAGTAGCGAATAGCTTCTTTGGAACCGCCGTATACTTTCCAATCGTTGTAGGTTTTTGTTTTGGTTTCTTTGCAGGCTGTTAAAATTAGCAGCCAAATGCCGGCGAGGATCATTTTTTTCATACAGCAGTTATTTAAATTAGGAGTAAGCTAAGAAATTATCGGGTAAAATGTCGTCGCTCACAAAAAAAATGCTGTATTATTACCACGCAGTGGTCGCAGAGAAGAAAGTGTTTTTTATTGAACCACAGAGGCACTAATGGCACTTAGATTCACGGGATGAAAACCGTGTTACTTTGTGTCCCTGTGCCGCCGTGGTTCATTTTTTATTTCGAAAAAAATTGCACGCTGAGCAGTAGAGATTGCAGAGAAGAAAAATATTGAGAATAACCTCTACGTACTCTGCTCCTCTGCGTGCAAAAAAAATCTTTTAGACAAACTCTTTTTTTATTTCATAACACCAATAAGCATTCCGTTAAAATCAGGGAAAAGAATTTTTTTATTGTCGGTTATTTTTAAATGTTTATTGGCCACTTCACTGAAAATATTTCTAAAGTCACTTGTTACCTGCAAGTCTCTTCCGTCTTCAAGATTTTCGACGGCTAATTCTTTTACCGTACCGTGTACCTTGCCGCCGGCTACATCATTGCCCAAAATAAAACTACAACTTGCTCTTCCGTGATCAGTGCCATTGGTACCATTTTGTTTCACCGTTCTGCCAAACTCAGTCATCGTCATAATACTTACATAATCCTGCAATTGTCCCAGGTCTGTCCACAAAGCAGCGATACTGTCGCTGAAGTCTTTTGCATTGCGTGCAAAGCTTCCGTTTTCTGTTCCTTGGTTAAAATGCGTATCCCAACCGCCGCTTTCTGTAAATGCCACTTCCAATCCTACATCCATTTTTATAAGTTGTGCGATTTGTTTTAGCGCATTGCCCAATGGCGAGGCGGGATAGATTGCATTACCGCCGGGTTTATAATTTTTTATATCAGTTTTCTGCAACATTTTTATCGCATCAAAACTTTCTTTACTTGTTTCTTTCAATAATTCATTACCTGTTTGATCGTATAAATCTTCAAAACTTTTAGCAGCTATATTTGCGCCGGTTTTATTACCCTTAAGTTGAATATTAAAATCCTGTAAATTACTGATAGCAATAGCACCGTTATCGCCGTATAAAGAACGCGGCAAGCTATTGGTTAAACTAACAGCTCTGAAAGGTGTTGCATCATGACCCGTTAAACCAACGGCCCTGTTAAGCCACCCATCGGCGGTTCCTTTTTTAAAAGGCGTACCGCTTTCCATATAATCCTGTGCATCAAAATGACTGCGTGTAGTATTTGGCGAGCCCATACCGTGTACAATCGCCAATTTTTTTTCTTTAAATAAATTTTCGAAACTTTTAAAACCCGGGTGTAAACCAAATCTACCGTCAAGATCAATCAATGGTTTACCTGATCCGGCTTCCATAAAGAGGGTAGGCCTTGCTGCTTTTAAATAAGTATCGGTAAAAGGCGTAACGGCCATTAAGCCATCCATTGCTCCGCGTTGAAAAATGCATACCAATATTTTTTTCTTGCTGTAAAGATTTTGAGCTTTAAAACTATTAGCTGCTGCTTTTACAAATGCCGGAACACCGCCAATGCCGATGCCGAATAAAACTAACCCGCCATTTTTTATAAAACCTCTTCGTGTTGCCATGCTAAAATATTTTTATTGATAAATTTATTTTCGTTGAAACTCCGGTGAACCGATTATGATACCAACTACCTGCGCCAACATGGGGTTGTCACTAAAATTGGTTTGCATGGCATCATCTTTTTTCTTTTTCATTTTTTCTTTCAAAATCATATCGCCCGTCATCGTTTCATTCATTGCTGCTTCTTCACTTGCAGGTACAGCAGTCTTATTTGCGGCATCGTTTACTTTAATACTTATTCCCGGGTCCTTTACCATGGGTGTCAATCTTTTTATAGTGGTTTCTAAATTTCGCTGCGGCAATATTATTTCAGCATAGGTTCTCAAAGCTGCTTCGGCGCTTTCCGGCTCGCGGTTATTGTTTAAGGCAGCCAAATCAAAACTTACTCCCGGTATTTTGCCCGAAGCTAATGCAAGACCAAAATTCATTCTGTTCAATAAAGAACCCGTATTGATCCAATACTGCGCTTTGTCGGGAAAACCGGTAGGAGCCTGGTAGAAATATAAACGCTGTCCCATTTTTGTAATCCAGTTATTAACTTGTACGGGCATTTTAATATCTGCGTGTAAACTGCGCAGGCTGCTTATCGCATATTCAAACGGGGATTTGGTTTTTTCGCGAAGCGCCGCCTTACTCCAAAACTCAGGAGCGGATACCATTGTAATTAACACCTTTTTTATATCGCCATTGTTACTTAAAAAACTTTTCGCCATTTTATCAACCAAACTCCGTGGAGGGTTATCGCTCACAAAACGGGCAGCAATTTTTTTACAAATAAATTTTGCAGCGGAAGAATGATTCGCCAATGTTTTTAAAAGTGTAACACCTTCTTCGTAACCGCCACCGGCGTATGTTTTTCCTAAGACAGTTTTGGGCTTATCATCGTGCTTGTTTACGGCAAATAAAAAATCGCCTTCGTGTACAAATCCAAGCTTCGTTAATTTGTCTTCACCTATTTTCTCAATCGTTTTTCTCAATTGCCCGTATTGTCCGTAATCAGCTATCGGGTAAACTGTCCAGCCTGTCAATATTCTTGCTGCTTCAGTTACATCCTGCTGGGTATAACCGCCATCTACACCTAAAGTATGCAGCTCCATTACTTCTCTTGCATAGTTTTCATTTAATCCCTGCGGCTTATTCCTTTTTACTTTTGCTGTATCACCCGGTTGTCCATTCTTTTGCAATCTTGCCTGCCGCTTTTCCTGTATCGCCTCCATTTCTTCATTCCTACCCATACTGCTGAAATTATCTAAATAAAAAAGCATGGCGGGAGATTTGGCGGTGGCCAGCACCAGGTTTTCAAACGAGCCGGTAACATTTGGTCGTATTACATCTCTTTCGTAAGCGGGAATAAATTCAGCACAATCATTTTTTGTCATGGATACATTAAAATGATTGAACCAAAAATCGGTGAGTACTTCCTGCATTTGGTTGTTGCTGTATGCAGCTCTTACTATTTTTTGACAGATAAATTGTCTTAGTAATTCTCTTTCGTCTCTCAAGCCTTTGTAGTTACGGAAACTGTCATACAGCGCTTTCAAATCTTTTCTATCAGCATCTTTTAAATCTTCCTGTTTAATAAATCCCTCTTTTAAAGCCATATTTTTTACTATTGGTCCGCGGGGGAAGATGGCTAATACCTGTGCGTTGCTCATTGACAAGGCATCATAGCTGCTCAATCGCCTGGCTACTTCATCATCAGGCAATTTGGCTTCCAATTGTTTTTCAAACCAATCTTCCAATCCTGTATTGACAAGATCGGTTATATCCTGCGAACGTACACCGAAAGTGAAGCGACTCAATAAATGCTCTGCGGCTTGTTGCTTAGTCAGGCCCGCAGCTTTGTAGGGGAATTGATATTTGACCGGCTGTTGTTTGTTGGCATTTTTTGTAAAAGAAATAACTGCGATCGAAAGCGAAAGCAGAATGACCGCAACAGCTATTTTATTTATTTTATTGAGCATAGTGCGAAAATTTGATAAAGAAGTTTAATAGACTGACAGAAGTATACTTAGTTTAATACAATAAATATGCTGCAGATTTTTTACATTAAAATTACAACTGTATAACTAATAATATAAAAACTATCTGAAATACCGGTATTTCAAATCATATGCACTCAATAAAAAAATTATCTATCAAATAAAAAAGCGCCGGCCACAGACCGACGCTTTTAAATATTATTTCAAAAAATAAATTCTACATTTTCTTGGCGTCTTCCAAAAACTTGGCAAGACCTATATCCGTCAGCGGATGTTTTAACAAACCAAGTATAGAATCCAGCGGACAGGTACAAACATCGGCGCCGGCTTCGGCACATTTTATAATGTGTAATGCATTACGGATAGAAGCAGCTAAAATTTCTGTTTTAAAACCCTGTATGGCATAAATATTTGCTATTTGAGCAATGAGTTCTACGCCATCCCAACCGCTGTCATCAATACGACCGATAAAAGGGGATACATAAGTAGCGCCTGCTTTAGCGGCCAAAATAGCCTGCCCGGCAGAAAATATCAATGTACAGTTTGTTTTAATGCCGTTATCGGTAAACCATTTTATAGCTTTTACACCGTCTTTTATCATCGGTACCTTTACTATAATATTCTTGTGAATAGCGGCCAACTTCTTTCCTTCTTCTACTATTCCGTCAAAAGTTGTTCCCAGTACTTCGGCGCTGATATCACCATCTACCATTTCACAAATGGTTTTATAATGCGCTGCAATAGCCGCTTCGCCTTTAATACCTTCTTTGGCCATTAAAGACGGATTGGTAGTTACACCATCTAAAATTCCGAGTTCATTGGCTTCTTTTATTTGTGCAAGATTGGCTGTGTCGATAAAAAATTTCATAAGCCCCTATCCCCTAAAGGGGAAAATTTAAATGATAAAATATAATTAGATTTTCTTACACCCCTTCAGGGGATGGGGGCAAAAAAAACGGCAGGCTACTCACATCGCACCGCTCAACCACCTACTCTTGCTGCCTTCCGGCCCTGGGAGGGTTCAGCAGGAGCTGGTCGTGTAAGACCTGCCGCTGCAAATATAGGGATAATGAAGTTGTGTAAAAGGATAGTGTGAGAGTTGTTGAAAAAAATCAATTTCTCTTTTTTGTTCTTTTCTTTTTCGAAGATGTTTTTGGAGTGGGTATTACAATACCTCCTGTGAGCAATGATTCATCATTTTCCAATCTTTTAACCCAAATAATTATTTCTTTCCAAACAGCCGGATTGGTTTTTAATACCGCTTTAATAGTTACTTTTTCGCTTTTAAAATCGGCCGGCAATACAAGATCATTTCCCTCAAACTTACCGCCGGTGGTACTCAGTTCTATTTCTTTGGCAGAAAGAGGCAACCATCTTCCGTTACTTAATTTGCCGTCTACATTAATATAATTATGAACGCCTTTTTTTACACTGTCGGTATACAGGTGAAAATAGATACTGTCCACTTGCTGGCTTTTAGCTTCAGAAGAAACAAAAAATGCGAAAAGAGTAAATGCAGCGTATAAAATGAATCGTAAATTTCTTTTCATGCTTTATATGTTACTTAAATGTCGCAATTTCTGTGCAAAGGGTTGGATGCCGGGGAAGGTTAACAGAATATTTCGAAATTGCCGCCAAGAAATCCATATTAATACTATAATCTGTCTATCAATGTGCAATAGGCAATAGACAATTGGCAAAGATTCAATAATTAGGATTAGCTTTTCAATTTCAAAAACGGCCTCAACACCGGCAACTCGTAACCCGCAACCGGTAACTATTTCCCATCGGGGCTAAACATTGCCGGGTGCTTCTTATGATGATCCGTTTTATCCTGGAATGCCTTAGCCGCTGCCAAAATAGTTGCTTCGTCATATAATTTACCAACCAAGGAAATGCTTACAGGCAAACCCCGCTGGTTAAAACCCATGGGCATACATACTACGGGGTTGCCGGTAAGATTGGTAATGGCCAATTGGCTGCCTGCAAAACTGGGTACGATGATAACATCATAGTCCTTCATAAAATCCGCCATTGCTTTGCAAAGTATACTGCGGTAACGATTGGCATTAATATATTCAGCAGCAGGAATCAGCCTTGCTGTACGAAAAATATTGGGCCAAAAATTTTTATCCTGCCTTTCTATTAAATCATCACGATTGGTTCTTGTCAGTTCATCAAAAGCCGCGGCGCATTCAGCATCTAATACAATGCTTACCATATTAAAAGAATAAACAGCGGAATCAGGAAAAATAACCGGCTTTAAATCAGCGCCCATTGAACGGTAGGTTTCTACTACCTTCCACTCTAATGCATCTTTATTCAATCGTTTAAAATAATTTTCAGCATAGGCTATTCGCAATTTTTTGAAATCAGTTTTACCGGTATAGTTAAATGCATGGTTTAATGAACCTGCATCTCTGCCGTCGGTACCATTTATTACAGAATAAACAATCGCTGCATCTTCTGCACTTCGGCAAATAGGGCCTATCTTATCCAGGCTCCAGCAAAGCACCATGCCGCCAAAGCGACTCACTGTGCCAAATGTAGGTCGCAAGCCCGTTGCACCGCACCTTGTAGATGGAGAAACGATAGAACCCAAGGTTTCGGTACCGATAGCAAATGGTAATAAACCTGCTGTGGTAGCGGCCGCAGAACCCGCCGATGAACCGCTGGAGCCCTGTCTCAAATTCCACGGATTTTTTGTAGCGCCGCCAAACCATTTATTATCATAAGCCAATGCACCCAATGAAAGTTTGGCGCAAAGCACGGCGCCGGCATTTCTCAATTGCACATATACATAAGCATCTTCATCTATTACCTGGTCTTTATAAGGTGTGCTGCCAAAAGTTGTTTTAGTTCCCTTTACGGCAAACAAATCTTTTAACCCGTAAGGCATACCGTGCAGCGGGCCGCGGTATATCCCTTTTTTTATTTCAGCATCGGCCAGTTTTGCCTGCTGCATAGCTATATCGTCAGTAAAACTGATTACACATTGCAGGCTGTCGTTCCATTTTTTTAACCGATTGAGAAAGAAAGTTGTGAGCTCCACCGAACTTATCTTTTTGTTTTTAATCAGTGATGCCAATTCCATCAGTGAATAATAAGCCAACTCATTTTTATTTTTGGGTAATTGTACAGCAGCAGGTATGTTCCAGTTTATTTTTTGTTGATTAACAGGAACTTTAAATCCGTAAGGAGCGGGGTTAAATGCAAAAGGGTAGGGTATATTATTCTGCGGGTACATTTTATGCATAGCCCTGAAAATTGACAGGTTTTCATTTACGCCATCCAGCATCGAATCGGCCTCGGCATCTGTAAATTCCAGATCGTACAAGGTAGCCGTTTGCTTAATCAAACGGATAGAATCGGGCTTTGTCTGTGCAGTACAGCAGCCCATTATTGCAAAAGCAACGATTGTAAACAGTATCTTCATAATTGTCAGTTTTAGAACGGAAGTATTGCTAAAGTTATCAATCAAATCTTTATTTTTAGCAGATAATATTTTTACATGAAGAAATTTTTTCTATTCTCAGTGCTTACCGCCTGTTCTTATTTCGCTTTTGCTCAAAAAAAACCTCTTGATCATACCGTATACGACGGATGGCAAAGCATTGGCGAACGTAAAATAAGTAATGACGGCAAATGGGCGGTTTATACCGTAGATGTACAGGAAGGCGATAATGAATTGGTGATTCAGTCGACAGATTCGGTTTTATATAAAAAAACTTTTGACCGCGGTTATAATGCGGTGATTACCGAGGACAGCCGTTTTGTTATTTTTAAAATAAAGCCGCTGTACAATGACACCCGTGAAGCAAAAATTAAAAAGAAGAAGCCGGATGAAATGCCCAAGGATTCTATTGCCATTGTACGATTGGATAAAATGACGCTTTGGAAACACCCCAAAGTAAAATCGTATAAAACGCCTCAGAAAGAAGCAGGATGGGTGGCTTATCAGTTGGAGAAAGTTATAGAAACGGATAAATTAAAATCAACAGGCGGTGATAAAAAAACGATTGACAGTTTAAAAAGAACCATTGATTCGCTGGTGCAATTATTGCCTGCAAGAAAAAGAAAAAAAGACAGCGATGATAATTTAATTGATAACGGAAAATTGAAAATTGAAAGCGGAGAGCTTACTGTTTTTAATCTCTTAACCGGCAACCCGCAACCTGAAACCAGTAACCGAAAAGACGCTGACGGTGACGAAACACCCGGTGCGGCGGCCGATGCGGGCAGCGACCTTATTCTTAGAAAACCGGAAACAGGGGAGGAAAAAATATTTAAGAATGTAACGGAATATTATTTTGATAAAAAAGCGAAAAAATTACTTATTGAAACCGCTAAGAATCCGAAAGATTCATTGAGTAAAGCCACTGTCTTGCTGCACGATTTAAGAAAAGGTATTACGGAAAAGCTCAGCACCGGCGGCAATGATTTCAGAAATTTTGCCATGACGGATGACGGCGCACAAATAGCATTTACTGCGGAAAGAGACAGCAGCGGCAAAGCCTTGCAAAAATTTTATAAACTGTGGTATTATAAAGAAGGAATGGACAGCGCCCAATTATTGGCCGATAAAAATACCGTGGGGATGAAAGTAGGAATGACGATAAGTGAGAACGGTACGCTTAGTTTCAGCAAATCGGGCAAACGATTATTTTTCGGCACTTCGGCTATTTCGATACCTAAAGACACATCGCTGATTGATATTGACAAAGTAAATGTAGATGTATGGCATTATAAGGATGATTACATTCAGCCGGTACAACTTAGAAATTTAGATAATGAGTTAAAAAGAAATTATCTCGCCGTGTATCATTTGGAAACCGGTACGTTGAAACAATTGGCTTCAAAAGAAATGCCGCTGGTACTGCAAAGCAATGAAGGCGATGGGGATATGTTTACAGGTGTAACGGATTTTGGTAAAAGAATAGAAAGCCAATGGATTGGCAATACACTAAAAGATATTTATGCCGTCGATCCCGTTACCGGTAATAAAAAATTAGTAAAAGAAAATCTTAACTGGCAGGCATCTCCTTCACCTGCGGGTAATTATATTTTATGGTACGACCGCAAAGCCCGTAACTATTTTGTATACGACGGAGAAACCGAAACCAATATTACCAAGAACATAAAAGTACCGCTGTGGGATGAAGAGTTTGATAACCCTGATGATCCGCCGCCATACGGTATTATGGGCTGGCACGAAGGCGACAGCGCCTTATATGTGTACGATAAATTTGATGTATGGAAGGTTGATCCATCCGGTTCAAAGCCTCCTGTTCTTTACAGCACTCCATTTGGCCGGCAAACTAAATCAAGGGTTCGGTATACAAGACTTGATCCCGAGGAAAGATTTATTAAACATGCGCAGCCAATGGCTTTCAGGATTTTTTCAGAAACCGATAAAACCTCCTTTTATCATTTTGAACAAAATACAGGCGGTTCAAAGCTTTCTTATAAAATAGGTGAAGGCAGGTATGGTTTTAATTCATTGCAAAAAGCAAAAGATGATTTTCGAATTATTTATACAAAAGAAAATTATAACCAACCCGCCGATGTATATGCAGGGGAAATAAATACCGGGCAAGTAATACAGGAGAAAAAGCTTTCGGCTATTAACCTGCAACAGTTAAACTATTATTGGGGTACCGCGGAATTGGTTAAATGGAAAGCTTATGACGGTAAAGAAACGGAAGGTATAGTTTATAAACCTGAAAATTTCAGCCCGCTGCAAAAGTACCCGATGATCGCTTACTTCTATGAAACACTGAGTGACGGTTTACATAATTACATGGCTCCTGCACCTACACCAAGCCGTTTGAATATTCCTTTTTTTGTAAGCAGAGGGTATGTAGTATTCGCTCCCGATATTCATTATGGCACGGGCCGCCCCGCCAAAGATGCCTACAACTACATTGTAAGCGGTACAAGGGCATTAATTGCAAAAGGATTTATAGACAGTACAAAAGTTGGTTTGCAGGGACAAAGTTGGGGCGGCATTCAAGTAGCACAGCTAATTACGCAAACAAATTTGTTTAAAGCAGCCTGGGCCGGAGCTCCCGTTGCTAATATGACCAGTGCTTACGGAGGTATTCGCTGGGGCACGGGGTTGAACAGGCAATTTCAATATGAAAAAAGCCAGAGTCGTATTGGCGCTACATTGTGGGAAAAGCCAAATCTGTATATTGAAAATTCTCCGTTGTTTCATTTGCCCAAAGTAAATACGCCGTTGGTTATAATGGCCAACGACGCAGACGATGCCGTACCTTGGTACCAGGGTATTGAATTGTTTACCGGCATGCGAAGATTGGGCAAAAAAGTTTGGATGCTTAACTATAACGGCGAGGCGCATAATTTGGTAGAAAGAAAAAACAGAAAAGATATTCAAATACGTGAGCAACAATTTTTTGATTGGCTGCTGAAAGGAGAGAAGCCTGCGAAATGGATTACCGATGGTGTGCCCGCTGTAAAAAAGGGAAGAGATTGGGGTTTGGAGATTGTTGATTAGAAAATCTGATTTAAAAACCACTGAGTCGCAGCGGCACAAAGTAACACGGAGTTTTATCCGTTAATTAACGATTAAAAACCACTACTTCCCCTTCTGTGGAGGGGCAGGAAACTTTTCTTTAAAAAATAGACTCGAAAGGCCCGCCCGACTGAATGTCGTTCGGGCGGGGGTGGGTCTTGAATGAAAATAATTCCCTTAAACACAAATCCGCTACGCCTGCTTACTGATATATTTTACCAAACTTCTTTTGGCTATCGGCAGTAAAGTCTCTTCCACCGGGAAACTTAAATCAGTTTCTACGGCGTACACAGCCGGATTGGGCATTTCTGTTTTGTTGCGTATTAAAGATGATTTTATACTTTCGTACGTATTAGCGAAACTCCGTTGCCATGAATCAATGAAAGCGGTTTTAATACTGCGGTACTTTTCATCATGTTTTTCAAAAATAGAAAGACGGTAATGATACACCAAAGTAGTTTTACTGCCGCCGGTTAAAAAGAAATAACCTTCCGTAATATCCAACGGCACCAAACCTACGGGGCTAATGATAATTTTATCTTCGACAAACTCGTAAATCTCTGTACCGCTGCCAATAGCGGTTTTGATGGTAGCAGCTGAGTAATTAATAATCTCTTCCAGTTCCTGCATCATTTCATCATCTTCCAGCATTTGCTCATAGAGCAATTGCAGCTTTTCAATTTGTATGCCCGTCAATTTTTTGGGGAAATGCTGTTGCAGAAATTTTTTGTTTTCGCGAAAAGCGACGATGTTATTATAGTGAAAAATAATATCGGCCAATTGCGGGTAAAGTTTGTTTTGAGCGAAGTATTTATTTACTTCCTGCAGGTAGGCGAGGAGTGTATATTTCTTCAACTCCATGTCTATGTAGCCTTCGGCAAACCAGGTTTCGGACAATGTCTTCATATCGGTTTGGGTTTAGTTATATAAATTTATAAAAAATAGACGGTAAATGCTAACAACCTCTTACTTTTAATTTGTTAAAACCTTCATCATGAAATTATTCATTTTATTAGTTTGCTCCTTCAGCCTTTTTCTTTTTTCATGCACCACAAGCTATTATATAGTACGTCATGCGGAAAAAGCCGTAGCCGAACCCACTATGAGTACCGATGTGCCGCTGTCGGATGCGGGAAAACAAAGAGCCGAAAAGTTGAAAGAAATAATGATGAATAAAAAGATCGGCTATATTTTTTCGACTAATACCCTACGTACCAAAACAACGGCAGAACCCTCGGCCAATTATTTTGGTTTGAAAACTGAATTATATGCGAAACCCGATTCAGCATTTATCAGCAAACTGAAATCAATAAAGAAAAATACTTTGATTACCGGCCACAGCAATACCGTAGATGATATAGTGAATATGTTTTTTGATGAAAAAAAAGTGGAAGGAGATTTGAAAGATACTGAATACGACAACTTGTTTATTGTAAAAAAGAAAGGGAAGAAATATTCTTTTGAGCAAACAAAATATTGAACCGAATAGAAAAATACATGATTGGCCTATGAAAACTGCGGACAATAAGCCGATGGATAACTGCGAATCCTTTTATCGTAAATGCACCTGCCGACAACCTGATTAGAGGTAAAATCGCCGACGAATCTAACAGGAATTTTGAATATTTCTCCAAGGCCTAAGCGACATTATATGTACCCTTTTTTTTGATAAAAAGAAATTTATAAGGGTTGTGTTATCAACATTTTATCACCTTCTTGAGCAGGGTCAATTGGTATGCTAAAATAAACTATGCCTAAATCAATGTAGCTTGCATCCTTTGAATTTCAGATTCCGTCTGTAAAATGATTTTCCACCCATCCTTTGCAGAAATTCCGCTTTTTTTACCGATACCCTTTTAGAGCCATTTTGTATTTTAATCTGTTAAACTATCAGTAATGGTTACTTTTTTTGTTAAGCCCGGTGAAGTATTTCAGGGATATTCAACTTTTGTTTCGTTGCCCGATACGGGGGCTGAGGAATTAAAACCTTATATGGGCGCCGATGGTAAGCCTGTGAAGTATTTTGGCAAAAATTCGGTGGTCTATAAAGTTCGATCCGGTAAAGAACTTTTTGCATTGAAGGTTTATACCGTAGAATTGTACAATCGTTGGAAGTACCTCACTAAAGTACATGCATTTCTGCAAACCGTCGCCAACTCAGAAAGGATTGTAAGTTTTGAAATTTATGATAAGAAACCCGATTTTACATGTTACAATATTCAACTGCCGGCCCAAACACACCTGCTGATGCCGTGGATAGAAGGTGATACCCTCTCTGCCACGATAAAACGGTATTGTGCAGAAAATAACACCGAAGGATTAAAAAGACTTACTGCGTCCTTTATCGAATTTGCACAGTGGTTATTGCAGTCTTCTTTTGTTCACGGCGATTTATCGCCCGATAATATCATGGTAACCGATTCGGAGAAACTTATATTAATCGACCATGACAATATCCAGTTCAGCGATTTAACCCTTACCCTCGGCCAATCAGCCTGGAGTTGGGGTTACCAACACATCAGGAGAAACCCGAATGTAATTGATCTGTTTGCAGATCATTTTCCCATACTGGTATTGACGCTTTCATTAAGGGCATTACAAAACAACCCGGCACTTTACGGTAAGTATAGTTCATCCAACGGTTTATTATTTACAATAGAAGATTTTAAAAAACCCGGCGATTCTGATTTATACCGTGAGATAGAAAGAATTAACGATACTTACCTTCAAAATTTACTGAAGCTATTCAATATTTCGCTTCGCCGGCAACACACGGAAATACCGCAATTACAGCGCTATCTTTCTGAAAAAGATTTGGATTCTAATACAAGCATATTGGAGATGGAGATTGAACAGCTTAAAAATAACATTGAGAACTCGGCCTTAGAAATAAAGATATTGAAAACGGATGTTTCGAAAGAAATGGTAAGAAAGGAACAGGTAGTAGTGGAAAACAGGTTGCTTAAATTAAAACTGGAAGAAATAGAGAGGAAAGCGCAGCAAAAGAAAAGAAAGCTGCAAGTGGTAGCCGGCTTGTTATCGGCCTTTGTTTTTATAATGGCCGGCTTTATAGCCGCAGATAAGTTTATTATTAACAATAAAAACAATGCCGGTACGCAAGATATTTCATTGATCAAAACAACCGAGCAACCCGCAGTTGAAAAAGCTATCAACAACGAAGCAGCTATGCCTGTTGAGGAAACTGTATCAATTGCTAATTCTCCCATTGCAGGCAGTGAAGAGAATGAATTGCTTCCCGAACAGCCGGCGGCAGAAGTAACTGTAGCGACGGATGACAACACAGCCCTTGCAGAAGAAAATAAAAATATTGTTCAGCCCGTTCCCGGCTCCGTTGTAAAGGAAATTCAACCTTCTTTACCGGTAAAAGTACAGCTGCAACCAAATACAGCGGTACAAACTGCTGATGCAGTAAAGGAAACAGCTATTAAAACTGAGATTGCTAAAAACAATGACCGTAAGGATGTGAACAATGAAGGGGCTGTAGTAAAACAAATAAAAAAGCAAGCCCTTTCGGTACCGTCTGTTGAGCAGTCGATCGTTAAAATTCAACCTGAAAAAAACAAAGCAAAAAAAACGGACAAACCGCAGGATAAGGATATGTTTCGCTCTGATAATTTTTAATAAATTAATTTTATTTTACAATGCTAAAAAATTTATTTTACACGTTCGCAGCTATAGTTTTCATCTCTTCGCAAACAGGTTGTATCAGCTCAAAGAAAATAAGGAAATTATCGGAAGTTGTTGAACGGCAAAAGCAACTGGAAGCTCAATTGGCAAAAACAATGATGGGACTCGACAGCATCAGCACCCTAAAACAAATAAGCGGCGCATTGGACGACAGCACAGCAAAAACATTAAAAAATTTCCTGGAAACTGAAATCACCGCCTCGAGAAAAAGAACCGATACATTAGCGGAGCTTTCTTCAAAATTAAAAGAGAATGTAAAGCCCCGCGAATTTAAGAGTATGACGGTATTCGTAACCAACGGTACACAAATTGTAAGTCAAAAACAATCTGATATAGCGCTGATAGATGACCTGCTTAAACAGGAAGTGTCCGTAAAATTCAATACAGCCACTTTCTTTGGTCCGGGCGGTTATAAAATCCCCCCGGAGAATCTTGAAAAAGCAAAAATTGTATTCGCTCCCGTTATCGACAGCTTAATCAGTTTTATACACAAATACCCCGGGAAAAGTATTGTTTCATCCGTTATTTCTTCAGGTTATGCGGATGAGCAGGGTATCAGATCGGGAACGGATTTATGGCGATCACTGACTGATAATCTACGCAATGCCAATGCAAGCCGTGAGGAGCTTAATAAAGAATTGTCCAGGCTCCGTGCAGTGGAAGTAGGTAATATTTTAAGCATTATTCTGAAAGAAAAAGTGAAACAATTTCCCGAATTTTCAAATGCTGAAATTCGTTTTATTACAGTAGGCAAAGGAGAGGAATACCCGAATAAAAGCATTAAAGATTACAAAGCGGATGATGAAAGAAGAAGGATTGTAGTTATTTTTTGGAGCTTGGTACCGAAGCTTTAATGAGAAAGTCATTTATTCAACGAATCTAACTTGTTAATCATCTCGGTTATTTCTTGTTTTAATGACGCATCCGCAGCCGTCTTGTCCAGCCATTCTCTCATTTCACTGAAATTGTAATTGATATGATTTACTGTTTTCAGCCGGTTGGTAAGTTCTGCAAGCTCCGCATCCGCATTTACATGAGCGGTCTTTTCAAACAGCCAGCTAAATAAAGCGAAGATGAGCGATTGTTCATCCGTCCATTTAAATTTGTTGGCTTCCCCGAGATAAGTTTTCGCTTCTTCTTTTTTACCGTTTACAAAAAGAATTTCAATTAAATTCGCAAGTGAAAGATAATTGGTGGGGAATAGACTGTAAGCCTTTTTTAAGTCAAGGATTGATTCAGTATGTTTCCCAAGTTTATTCAGGCAAATTCCTCTTTCCAAATATGCATCATAATAATCAGGACTAAGCCTGATTGCCTCTGAAAAATCCGTCAATGCGGAATCCGGCTCATTCATGTTATACTTCGCACTGCCTTTTAAAAGATACGCTTCCGACGATTGATTATTCAACCTCAACGCTTCATTAAAATCAATAATCGCACGGGTGTATTGTTTAAGTGCATTATAAGTTCTGCCGCGCTCAATAAAATAAGTCCCGTTTTCTTTATGCAGCGCTATGGCTTTATTATAATTTTCAAGCGCCTCATCATCATTATTCAAATTAAAAAAGGAAGACCCGAGATTATAAAAGGCTTCATGGTCGGAAGGATTATTTTCCGTTACCCATTTGAAATCAGGAATGGCTTCGGCATATTTCCAGCGGGAAAAATTTGCAATACCTCTGTTATAGCGGGCATCTGTTACATCGGGATTTATTGCGAGTACACGGTTATAACAATCTATCGCTTTCTCGTATTCTCCTTTTGCATCATGCACAACACCTAATTCCATTATGGCATCGGTACGGTCGGGTTCCAGTTCCATTGTTCTTTGTAAATCTGAAATAGCCAACTCGTAATTTTTAAGTTTGCTTTGTGCTTTACCGCGATTGTAAAAAGCCGATGAGTAGTCAGGATCCAGCTCGATGGCTTTGGAATAGTCGGCGATGGCTTCGCTGTAGCGGCCCCAGGTATGATAAATAAGACCCCGGTTATAATAGGCATCAGCATACTTGTCGTCTATTTGAATCGCTTTATTATAATCAAACAGCGCTTCTTGTTTTTTACCGGTTACATCATAGTAGTAGGCACGGTTGAAGTAAAGTACCGGGTTGTCCGTATCCAGTCCGATTGCAGTGTTGAAGCTTCGTATAGATTCTTCGTACGCTCCCGTATTACCGTAGGCAATACCTAAGTACCAATGCGCTTTCGAATTGGAGGAATTAATTTTAACTGCATCGTTGAAATCGGCTATTGCTTTCTGTATATCATTTATTTTATAATAAGCTACACCGCGATTGTAATATGCAAGGTCATAATCCAGCGGTAAATCTGAAGCAGACTTATAATCGTTAATGGCCTGAGTGGAAAAACTGATTACGGATTCATAATTGCCCGGCGTGAAAGCAGCATACGCCCGGTCAAGCAACCGGTCAAATTCCTGTTGCTGTAATTGATCGCCGGTATTAACCGCATCGGAAGAAATATTTGTTTCCTTTTCGTTCATGTTTCGCTCATTACTTTTTCGCTGCTTAATCAACAGCCATCTTACTATTTTATATAGTTAATCATTTCCCGGTTTATTCCTGTCGGCATTGGCAGAACCCGGGGCCGTAATTTCCATGTTTTCTGTTGAACCGCTTCTTGTCCGCACGGCAGGTCTGTTAAGAGACCGGTTCCTGTTTTCGGCGCTGATAGTACTCATTTTTTCCGTTGCTGCTTTTAAAACAGGTTTTACCGGATCATTTTCCAGTATAAATGTACTCAGTGCTTCAAATGTTTCTTCAGCAAGTGCGTAGGAAAGCATTTCCCAATCTTTTTTTACTTTACTCCAAAAGGTTACCGCTTTCTTTTTCAGCTGAGGGTCTTTGCAATTCAAAATAAACTCTTGAATATTTTCGTCGGTTGGGTCGGCTTCTACATCTTCCCATTTTTTCAGGTCAGTATTTGCAGTTGTTTTTTTCGATTTAGCCAATACATATTGGTTATAACAAAAAGGCATGCCTCCGATTCCCTTAAAAGTTAAATTGATAGGTTCAGGAGCTATTGATTTGTCCCATTTTTGTTTCATCACAAGGAATAATTCATCCAATGTCCAAATTTCCCTGCCGGAATCGGACCCTTCAGAAATTGTTTGAACAAGTTTTTGGGTAAAAAAAGTTGGAATCGTGCTGTCCTTGGGATCGAACCTGGAAGGTACATCAACATCAGACGACATTAAAAAATAGACGCCTTCGGTATTGCCCCAATAACTTATACCGAGAGATGCTGCATCGGATTGCAAGCCGGCGGCTTTGGCAGCGAAACAACAATCAAGAATCATAATTTTGTTGCCGGCTTTGCATTTCATTAAAGGCTCTTTTAGTTCATCAGAAGAAATGCACGTAAATTTTGTTCCATTATCCCTTGTATCGCCGGTGGCTAAATAAAGTTTTTTCATATCAGAAAGGTCAAGCAGTCCGTGACCGGCGTAGTAAATAATAAGTGTATCTTCAAAATTACATTTGTCAATAAGGTCATTCACTTTTACCAGTATATCTACCTTATTATAATTTAAAAGTTCAATATAATTATCAGGATGATCTTTTATGCCGACTAAATCCGAATTACATAATACAGTTTTCAATTTCTTAAGATTGACCACGATATTCTGAATATTACCTTTAGGCCAATGCGGGTATTCGCTGTTGCCTATCAGTATAGCTTTAGTATGTGAGTGGTCAAGATGCATAAAATCTACTGATGCTTGCTGAAATGAATGGCGATATTCTCTATTTGTTCACCGGTAAGTTTTCGCCCGCCCGGTATCACCATCGATTTTCCTTCTCCGTCTTTAATTACTAAGCGGCCGTCGAATAATTCCATAAAACGCCCAACCAGTCCGATGAGGTCTTTAAGACCGGTACCGTCGGTTATTGAAGTGATAATAGAGCCGAGAAATGTACCGATACCCTGGTCACCGGGTTTGCCGGGTGTTTGCTCTACTTCCATTTTTTCGATAGTACGAAGCCGTTGTTCATCAACGAACGTTTTGAAGGCAGCAGCTTTTTGAACTGAATCATCGCCTTCGAAGGTTAATGTAAAATCCATTTTGACCGGTTTTGATTTTTTTAAATTTATTTACCCATTAATTTTTTTCGGTTAGCTGTTAAAATATCAATGTGAAAAAGTATAATCAACAGAAAACCTATGAACAGTTTATATACTAATACCTGGGCTACGGAGTAAGTTATTTTGCTAAATGACGGTTAAGTTAAATCGAAAAATCGAGTTGAACAATACCACAAACGTGGTATTGTTCAACTCGATTTACAAGGCCCCTTTAATTCAGGACGCTGTCTGTATCTTGTAAAAGACGCGTATTTATTTTAGAATCTAAAACTCCCTCTCTCCGTCAAAATTTTCCAACTCTTTGGCTACCGAAGTTAAGAAAGTAGCACCCAAGCTGCCGTCTACAATTCGGTGGTCGTAGCTCATACTCAGGTACATCATGTGGCGTATGGCAATGCTGTCGCCATGAGGCGTTTCAATAACTACCGGCCTTTTCTTTATAGCACCTACGGCCAGTATGGCCACCTGCGGTTGATTAATAATAGGAGTACCCATCAAACTGCCGAATGTACCTACATTGGTAAAAGTAAATGTGCCGCCTTGTGTGTCGTCTATTTTTAATTTTCCGTTGCGGGCATTGTCGGCCAGGTTGTTTACCTGCTTGGCCAGGCCCACCAAATTCAACTGATCCGCATTTTTAATTACCGGTACAATTAAATTACCGTTTGGCAAGGCGGTCGCCATACCTACATTGATATCTTTTTTTATAATAATCTTATCGCCGTCGATGGAGCAATTGATCAGCGGGAATTTTTTTAAACAACGTACGATGGCTTCTACAAACAACGGCGTAAAGGTAATTTTTGTTCCTTCTCTTTTTTCAAAATCTTTTTTTACTTTATCACGCCACATTACCATATTGGTTACATCGGCTTCGGTAAAACTTGTTACATGCGGGCTGGTCTGCTTGCTCCGTACCATATGCTCGGCAATCAGTTTGCGCATCCTGTCCATTTCTACTATTTCCACATTACCGGAGTAAGTAGTGATTTGTGTGTTCCTGTTTTCCGCAGGCGAAGATTCTTTCATCACCCTTACCTCATTTTGCATCGCAGGCCTCGACTCAAAGGTCGCAGTTATTTTGCCTTGCCTTTTATCACTCACGTATTGCAAAATGTCTTTTTTAGTTACACGTCCTTCATTGCCTGTACCGGGTATTGTTTCCAATTCCGTCATACTTACCCCTTCGCCGGCAGCTATATTCAATACCAAAGGCGAATAAAATTTACTGCCATTGCTGCCACTTGAAGTAGTTGCATGTGCGGCAACAGCGGGTTGTACAATGTGAACAGTTTCAGCAGGAGCAAAAGCTTTTTCTTCCTGCTCAATGGTTATAGTTTGAGTTTCTTTTTTAATAAACTTTGCATCTCCTGATGAATCGGTACTAATCCTTGCAATTACTGCGCCTACGGGTACTACATCATTTACATTATACAATACTTCGGCCAGTATACCTTCGCCGGTGCTGGGTACTTCACTGTCTACTTTATCGGTAGCAATTTCCAAAACAGTTTCATCCATTTTTATTGCATCGCCCGGTTGCTTCAGCCATTTTAAAATGGTCGCTTCCGTAATACTTTCGCCAAGTTTGGGCATTATTAAATCAACTGTTGCCATATACTGTCAAAGGTTTAAAATTATTTTTTAAAAAAGTCAAACTCGCACAAACCACTGTTAGTTGGTAAAGGTAACGATTCATTGGAAAATGAATCACAGTAATTGATTTTAAATATCATAGCTGTTAATTCTCCAAAATAAACTTCCTGAGCAGGTTAAGTGCGGTAAGTGATGCGATTTCGGTATTTCGTTTCCTGTCAAAACGCAGGTTGAGAAGCAGTGTAGTAACTTTTTCTTTATTCCCCGCGGCAATCCATATAGTCCCTGCCGGTTTTTCTGTACTGCCACCGCCCGGTCCCATAATACCCGAGGCAGCTACCGCATAATCTACATTCAATTTTTCAACTGCGCCCCTTACCATTTCAGTTACCGTTTGCTCACTTACTGCGCCAAATTCTTTCAGTGTTTCTTTTTTTACACCAAGTATATTTTCTTTTACTTCATTATCATAGCTCACAATGCTTCCTTTGTAATATGCTGATGAACCGGGTACCGATGTTATAAGCCGGGCAATATTGCCGCCGGTACAACTTTCGGCTGTAGCCATTGTTTTGCTTTTGGCAATTAAAATTTTACCCGTTACTATTTCCAAGCCTTCGTCTTCATCAGTAACCAAAATATCTTTTACAAATATTTTCAGTTCTTCAAAAACCGGATTTAATTCTTTTTCCACTTCTTCTTTAGTATTACCGGTAGCGGTCAATCTTAATTTTACCATACCATAGCTTGGTAAATACGCCAATTTGATATGAGCCGGTAACTTGCTTTCAAAATCCATTAATAATTCGGCAATAAAACTTTCGCCCTGCCCTGCAGTAAACGCCGTGCGGTGAACAATGGCGGGTAATGTAAAGAGTTGTTTTATTTCAGGAATAACTTGATCCGTTATAAGCCCCGCCATTTCATGCGGCACTCCCGGCAAAGAGAAAAAAATCTTTTTTTGTTCAGATGATTCTTCCGCTCTTATAAACATCATGCCCGGCGCCGTGCCTCTTGCATTGTGCAGCACGGTACATACATCCGGTACTTCAGCTTGTTTTAAATTTCTGTCAATAATGGGGCGATTCAGTCTTCTGAAAATATTTTTTACATGCTCCAATACATTTTCATCTATTACTAATTTGCCGCCGAAATATTTACAAAGTAACGGTTTGGTAATATCATCGGCCGTAGGGCCAAGGCCCCCGGTAATAATAATAATATCCGCCTCATTGCTTTCTTCGTCCAATGACTTCCATATATCATCCCAAATATCTCCCACAGCCACGCGGCGGCGTACCCATACGCCGATTTTATTCAACTCCTGTGCAATAAAAGCGCTGTTGGTATCAATAGTTTGACCTATCAATAACTCATCACCAATAGTAATAATAGATGCGTTTATTTTTTTCAAGAAAGTAAAATTTGATTGCAAATATCAGTTATTCGACAATACTTACATCTTCATAAATATCTTTTAAGTGCAGTGTGAGGCCGATGGTAGAAATAAAAAAACTATCGGATGACTGTTTGAATTCATTCAGTTGCCAACTGTTATCAGGCTGCCGTTTATATATTTCAATACAAACAGCAGTTGAATCTATAAGAATGTATTCCATTAATGTTTTGATGCTTCTGTGCAAATGAAATTTTGTACCTCTGTCATAGTCTTTGGTAGATTTGGAAAGGATTTCAGTGATAACAGCGGGATTTGTAAGATTATCAGTATAAATATCAGGAGTTTCAGTTTTGCCGCATACAATTGTGAAATCCGGGTAAGTGAAAAGTGTATTTGCCGGTATGTGAATCCTAAAGTCGCTGCCATATAACTTACATCCTTTTCCATGCAGAACAGGAGCGATCAACCTGCTGATATTATAGGCAATATCGTTATGGGCAACAGATGCCCCGGACATGGCAAATACTTCTCCTTTGTAATATTCATGTTTTTCTTCAGAATCCCGCTCCATGGCAAGGTACTCCTCAGGAGAAACATAGTTATACTTTGGTACCGGTTCTTTCACTTCATTTTCCATGCTATAAATTTAATTCTTTTTAGCTTTACGACATAAATGAATTTTAATGAGAAAATTATTTTTATTCGCTGCCGGCTGGTTATTGGTTTGCTGTTCTTTTGGACAGACCATCAACCAAAAATTACAAAAAGTATTTCAGCAATTTGAAAAAGATACGCAACTGAAACATGCCATTTCCGCATTGTATGTAATTGATGCGGGGACAGGGCAAGTGGTTTTTGATAAAAATTCACAAATCGGTTTGGCGCCGGCTTCTACACAAAAGATCATTACGAGTGTTACGGCTTTTGAATTGCTGGGAAAGGGCTATGGATATAAAACTTTTTTTTATGCGGATGGAACTGTCAGTCGGGATACATTGTACGGTAATTTTATCATTAAAGCCTCGGGCGACCCTACATTAGGTTCTCCGAGGTTCTCAGTAACTAAAAGAGAAGTGATTCTGGGTGCTTTAATTAAAATGCTGAAAGAGAAAAAAATCGGTTTTATAAAAGGTGATGTCATTATAGATGATTCCGGTTTCGAAACTAATTCAACACCGGATGGGTGGATATGGCAGGATATTGGAAATTACTATGGAGCAGGTGCCGGTGGTTTTTGCTGGAGTGAGAATCAATACGATTTATATCTTAATCCCGGAGAAAAAGAAGGAGACGGTACAGAAATTATTAGAACCAATCCTAAGTTAGAGATTTATACTTTAGCAAATGAATTGAAGACGGGCAAAAAGGGAAGCGGCGATAATGCTTTTATATATCTTGCACCATATACATTCAATGGTTTCATTAGAGGAACAATTCCTGCCGGAGAAAAAAATTTCAAAATTTCCGGCTCTATTCCTTTCCCGGCCGCTCAATTTAATGCTGAGTTAGGAGCTGCACTTCAGCAAAACAATCTATTAGTTTTAGGAAGATACAGGACATGGTTAGACTTTATTGTCAACAAAAAGCAGCTTACTTACTCATCTCAGCCATTTAATTTTATTATTTCACCCTCACTTGATTCCATCAACTATTGGTTTCTTAAAAAAAGTATTAACCTCTACGGCGAAGCATTAATAAAAACTTTGGCGTATGAAAAGAACGGCTTCGGTGCTACTGACAGCGGAGTAGCTATTATCAAAAATTTCTGGAAAGGAAAAGGTCTTGACCCCGGTGAACTGAATATTAATGACGGCTCAGGTTTATCTCCTATGAATCGTGTCACCGCTCATGCACAGGTTGAAATATTAAAATATGCAAAAACCAAAAACTGGTTTCCTTCTTTTTACAATGCCTTACCCGATTACAACGGTATGAAAATGAAAAGTGGTACTATACGCGATGTAAAAGGTTTTTGCGGTTACCATACATCAAAGGCGGGTAAAGAATATATCTTTTCTTTTTTGGTAAATAATTATAACGGCAAACCAGGTGAACTTGTGCAGAAGATGTACAAGGTGCTGGATGTGCTGAAGTAAGAAGCCGGGCCTCCCTAAATCCCTCCAAAGGAGGGACTCGGCAATGCACAGCCCTAACAACAGAAAAAACCTTACTTTGTGCGAATAAACCAAAACGCAAAAAAAAATTTTTATGTCTGAACAAAATTTTAAAAACCATACAAGATTCGTCCCTCTTTATCATTATGTAGCGGGGCTTTTAGTAATTGCAATTTTCGGCGGTAGTATTGTAAACTTTATTAATGCCGATGCGCACACGCATTATTCAGCGGCATTAATCGTTTGTATCAGCTTTGTTCTTCTGATTATTTTCTGGTATGCCCGTGCATTTGCTTTGAAGGCGCAGGACAGGGCCATCAGGGCCGAAGAAAACTTCCGGCATTTTATTTTAACCGGCAAACCCTTACCAAAAGAATTGAGCATGGGTAAGATCGTCGCACTTCGTTTTGCCGGGGATGAAGAATTGGCGGCATTAACGCAGAAAGCTCTTTCAGAAAATCTTTCTGCAAAACAAATCAAGCAATCTGTTAAAAACTGGAGAGCGGACAATAACAGGGCTTAAGGTTATCTTAATAAAAAAATAGTTATCAATAGGCAACAGGCAATTAGCAAAGGTTCAGTAATTGATCGACCTATTTTCTATTCTTTCAAATTATACTTAACACTACTACCATTTTAGTTTAAAAACCAAAATGCCCGAACAGCGAAAAATCCATTTTTAAAAAATACGGTGCACTGAAGCAGGCGATGCAAAGCAGCAGTATAAATATTTTACCCGCAATGGAAATGTCCTGTATAATGCTTCGCTGTAAAAGGCTTTGTATCGTCGTCATTACTTTTTCTTCCTTCGCATTTTCTTCAAATGGGGGAGCAGGTTGGTAGTCTTTAAATGAATGATGATTTTGTACCAGGAGGTTTCTTATTTTCCAATAATCTTCATCAGGCAAATCTTCGTAGGATGTATCAAGATTGATACCATCTGATTCTATCTTTTTTTCTACCGCATGAAACTCTTTATCGGTTCTTAACCGCAATAACATCATTGCCGGAAAAATTAACAGTGGCCAAAAACTCAAACGCCAGGCAAACCAGCACATAGCCGCGGCGGAAATAACAACAAATATTTTACCCCAAAGACCTTCTTCATCTAAAAAGACACGGTTCAGCAATTGACCGCCGTCTAAAGGATATACGGGCAGCAGGTTTAATAAATTTAGTAAAATAAAAAGCAATGATAATCTTCCGAAAGACATATTCAAAAACTCAAGTCCGGGAATATTTTTATCTACCAGAAATAAAACAATACCGACAATAATGCCGGGTAAAGGGCCGGCTAATAAAATAACGGCGGATTGTTTTTGCGATACTTCTCGTTTGGTACCCGAAACATAAGCCCCAAGCAAGGGAATAAAAAAAATACCCAAATCACTGTACTTATAATATTTCATAGCAAAAAAATGCCCCATTTCATGAAACACAACAATGCCCGTGATAATAAGCAATGAATTAAAACTGGGGAAAATATAAAAACCCAATACAAGATACAATGCCAAACTGCTCAGCGATTTCAGCCATACATTCACCGGTTTTTTATCCGGCATCGGTTTGGGCGGATAAAAAACAGCGGGCTGTTCCGGATTTATCTCGCCGAAATTATTTTCTTGCTCACTATTCAATGCTTCACTGTTTTCCATCAGGATGTTTCCGGTTTAAAGTACTTCTGTATTTTTTTCTTTAGCACAAAGGGCATCGCCACTTTTTTCATGGAGTTGGCTTCCAGAAAAACCAATGCTACCCGGCCTGTTGCCAATAATTGTTTTTCGGCGCTGTATACTTCATGGTGAAACTCTATCCTTTCATCATTTAAATAATCTTTAATAATCGCCTTTACCGTTATTAATTGATCATAAATAACCGGGCGCAGAAATTTTGCCGAAACATCGGCCACCGGCATCAGGAAACCCATGTCCTCTATATCGGCGTAGGTAAATCCTAATTTCCGTATTGCTTCGGCACGGGCTACTTCAAAATATTGAAAGTAGTTGCCGTGATAAACGATGCTCATTTGATCAGTTTCGGCATAGCGGACACGCAGTTGTGTTTCAGCAGAATACATCTTGATAAAATTAAAAATAAAAAATAAAGGTGTTTAACTAATACTGTTCTGAAATAGTGCCGGCTTGTTTTATATCAAAGCGTTGTTATAAGTTATTTACCCAAGACTTTATCCAAACTTATTTTACCCGGCCCCGTAAAAAGTATCACAAGATAAGTTGCCAAAAAAAGCATGGCATGCTCACCATCGCCGGTTATTTGCCCTTTATGCGAAATAAAAGCGGCAACGGCCATGGCAATGATCAACGGAATACAGGCCAATCTTGTAAACAATCCGCACACAATAAAAATAGCACAAAAAAATTCAGCAAAGATAACTAACACCAATGACGGCATGGAACCGATATGCAAGGGATCAGAAAATGTATGGGATTTGGCCGCAAAGCCGGCTAACTTACCGTAACCGTGATGAATCATTAATCCGCCCGAACCCAGGCGGAGCAACAGTATTGCGATATTAAAAGAAGTATCGGAATACTTTGTACTCAAGAGTTTTTTCATTGATTTTAGAATTTTACAGGTGCAATAATATGAAAAAACGGCGAGTTGCCGGTCATAGCCGCAAAGCTTTTGTTTCAGAAGCAAATGTTAAAGCCTTTGCAACTTTAAACTTATCCACAGGTGTTTGGAATGATGTTTGGTTAACCTTGAAATAATTCGAATATTTACTACGTTATTCCATCAACAGTAAAAAGAACAATCAATATGAAGTACAGCGCTTTAGTCTTCCTTTCCATCTTCTTTAGTGTTTCATCTTTTGCGCAACAGACAAAAATATACATCGACCCGCAGGAAAATTTCAAATTAGCCAAGGAATATTACCAGAAAGATATGTTCAACCTGGCTTACCCGCTGTTTAAGGAATTGCAACAATCATTGCGGGAAACCGACCGGATCAATGAAACCGTAATGTCGCAGGAAGTGGATTATTATACTACCGTATGTGCTTTGAAACAAAATGAAGGCCGTGCCGAAGACATAGCCAAAGAATACATAGAACTTACCCGCAATAATGGAAGGGCGCAAATGTTGAGTTTTCACCTGGCTGAATTTTATTATCGCGAACAAAAATTTGCCGACGCGGTACAACTGTATGAAACTTCTAACATAGCCAACCTCAGCAATCGTGAAATAGCCGATATGAAATTTCACCAGGGCTATGCTTATTTCACCTTACAACAGTTTGGTCGTGCCAAACCTTTATTCAATACCATCAGGCAAATTAAGAACGACCCGAATTATATAGATGCCAATTATTACTATGGCTTTTTAGCTTTTAAAGACAGGAACTACAACGATGCGTTGCAAAGTTTCAAAATTGTTGAAAACCACCCCGCATACTCAACGGTAGTGCCTTATTATATTGCGCAGATATATTATGTGCAGGGGAAAAAAGATGAAGCCATTGAATACGCTCAAAATAAATTAAAGACCGGCAATACACAGTTTTACGATTTGGAATTAAAACAATTATTGGGTCATGCTTATTTTGAAAAAAAGGAATATGACAAAGCCTTACCGCATTTGGAAGATTATGTGAACCGTTCTAAAAAAGTACGGAAAGAAGATTTGTACGAACTGTCTTACGCCTATTACCAAGCTACTCAGTATACCAAGGCGATCGACGGTTTTAAACAACTGAGCGGCAAAGAGGACTCATTGAGTCAGCATGCCATGTATTTGCTGGGCGATTCGTATTTAAAAACAGGCCAAAAAGCAAATGCGAGAAACGCATTTCTTTTTTGCGCTTCCAACAGCAGCAACCTGACCCAAAAAGAAATTTCGAAATACCAATACGCCAAACTTTCTTACGAGCTGGGTTACCAGGACGAGGCGTTGAACAGCCTGCAATCTTTTTTATCGGAATATCCCAATTCAACTTATAATGCCGAGGCAAAAGAATTGCTGGTAGGCGTATTAGCAAATACTAATAATTACCGCGATGCATTGACACTATTGGAAAGTTTGGATAAACCTTCGGAAAATGCAAAGCGGCTTTATCCGCGTATTTTATACGGCCGTGCTACGGAGCTAATCAATGACGGACGTATGGCAGAAGCAGACCCGTTACTGGACAAAGCATTAAAAGATCCTTACAACGCTTCATTACTATCTTTAATCAATTTCTGGAAAGGAGAAATTGCTTATCGAAATGATAAATTGGATGATGCGATAAAATATTATAACAGCTATGTGAGTGCCGGTTCGACAACAAACGGAGAAGCCAATCCCACTACGGGTAAATACAACTTAGGTTATTGTTATTTACGAAAAGAAAATTACCGCGCCGCACTTAGTTTTTTTGAGCAGGTAGGCGCCTCGGCCGCATTAAACAGTAATCAACTTACACAGGATGCTTATTTGCGCAGGGCCGATTGTCATTTTATGCTGAAGGAATACCCTAAAGCGAAAACAATGTATGAAGACGTAATTAAATATTCATGGCCGAGTGAAGATTATGCAACTTTCCAAAAAGCGATGATTGCGGGTATCAATAATTCTGCCGAGAAAGTTACATTGCTGAATACCGTAAGCCGGAAATTTCCTACCTCTTCTTTAATAGCTGATGCTAATATGGAAGTAGCTAATACGTATTTGGCCGAAGAAAAATTCAGGGAAGCGATTCCTTATTTGAATAATGTTTTAAAATCGTCTGCCAACTCTGATTTAAAACCGCAGACCTACTTAAAGCTTGGTGTCGCCTATTTTAATTTAAACAGTAATACCGAGGCGTTGAAAAATTACAGCATACTCGTTAATCAATATCCCAATTCTCCCGAAGCGGATGATGCATTGGAAAATGTAAAAGCCATTTATGTAGAAGAAGGTAAACCGGGTGAGTATGCCGACTTTATGCGCAAAGCGGGTAAACCGATATCGGTGAGTACGGAAGATTCATTGACCTATGCCGCGGCGGAATTGCAATACGAAAACGGCAATACAGCCGGCGCCACTACTTCTTTCGAAAATTATATACAGCGTTTCCCCAACGGCGCTTATGCCATTGATGCTAATTTTTATTTGGGAGAAATGTATTATGCAAAAAAGAATTGGAACAAAGCACTGGCAGGCTACGAAGCAGTTGCTGCCAAAGCACCCAATAGCTATGCTGAGAAAGCCGTGTTGCAAGCGGCCAGAGTTTACTTCTTTGAATTAAAAAATTATGCAAGAGCTGAAACATATTTTGTACAACTGAAAGATATTACCGGTAACCAGGAGTATAAATTGGAAGCCATGCGCGGCTTATTACGCAGCCAATATCAGCAACAAAAATGGACGGAAGGTGTAAGCAATGCCAAAGAACTGCTTAACGAAAAAGGCAGCAGCAGCGATGACAAGGCATTAGCCAATATGTCCATAGCGAAATCATACCAGGTAAACGGTCAGTATGATTTGGCGATAGCCAACTTTAAATCGGTTGTAAGCATTAACAAAGCGGCTTTGGCCGCCGAGGCACGGTATGAAATAGCAAACAGTTGGTTTAAAGTAAATAAATTGGCAGATGCGGAGAAAGCGGCTTTTGAAGTGATAAACAAATCGGGCTCTTATGATTTTTGGGTAACAAAGGCTTACCTCTTGCTAGGTGATGTGTACTATGCTCAGAAAGATTACTTTAATGCGAAAGCTACATTTCAGAGTATAGTGGATAACAGCATTAACCCCGAATTAAAAGGGGAAGCGCAGCAAAAATTAAACAAGGTAATTGAGGAAGAGGGCAGGGGCAGTAAGATTGGAGGCAATTAGAATAAATTAAAATCGTAAAAACAGGATAAATTATTTACAGCAATAATGACAAGAACTATAAATATGAAGCAATTATTTTTGTTTACAATAGCGTTAATGACAGCGCTCTATACCTTTGCACAGGATCCGATTAAAAAAGGCGAAGTAACTGTTACTTCCGCATTCAAACCCGAATTACGTGAGTTGGCAAAAATTAATTTCAATGCATCGCCGCCTTCATCCGACAGCAGCAAACCGCGTTTGCAGTATAATATACCCAACCAGAATTTATTATTTGCTTACCAACCCGGTTCTTTAAAACCTTTGGCGCTGCAAATTGACAGCGGCGGTAAATGGGATAATCACAGTTATATAAAAGCAGGTTTCGGCAGTTTAAAAACTCCTTATATACAGGCAGGTTTTTCTTTTGGCGACGGCAAAACGGCAGGTTTAAATTTGAATGCGAAACATGTTTCGTCGCAGGGAAAAAGAGAGTTCCAGGATTTTACCAATACAAGCGTATACGCCGACGGCTTTTTTCAAACGGCAAAAAATATAGAATGGAATGCACGAATTGGTTTTAAAAGTGATCAGACTTATAAATACGGCTATGTTCCTTCCACAGCAGTATTTCCAAAGGATTCGCTGAAACAACAATTCTCCACCGTATCCGCACGGTTAGGTTTGCATAATATAAATAATACAAGTTTCGGTTTATCGTATGCTCCCGAAATAAAAATTGATATTTTCAGCGATAATAAAAAGAACAGCGAAAGCAATACCTATATAAATCTTCCTTTGCAAAAAAGTATAGGTAAAGTGTTTGCTGTAAATCTCGGTATTACATTCGACCTGACCCGGTTGAAACCCGATGGAAAAATAGCATTGAACAATACCATGTATTATATATCACCCGCTGTTTTATTTAAAACACCGAATTTTAATTTGCAAGCGGGTGTAAGACCAAGCTGGGATAATAAAGAGTTTACTATGTTCCCGAATGTAACGGCCGAGATAGCTACCGATGATAATCGCTTTGCTTTCCAGGCCGGGTGGGTAGGTTATTTACGCAAAACTTCTTATCAATACCTGGCATCGCAAAACCCTTGGCTGTGGCTGCCGGGTACATTGCAAAATACAAGAATAGAAGAACGTTATGCCGGCTTTAAAGGAGCTGCAGGAAATCATTTTAACTACAGCGCCAAAGTCGGTTTTCATAAAATAAATAATCAGGCGTTATTTGTAAATGACACCATCAGCGGAAAATCTTTTGATATAGCCTATGAAAAGCAAATGAAAGTATTTCACCTCGGGCTTGAAGTAGGTTATACATTGCAGGAAAAAGTTTCGTTACTCGCCGGGTTGGTTTTTAATCAGTACAGCAATTTAAAAACATACCCTAAGGCGTATGGATTGATACCGCTTGAGTTAAAAGCCGCCTTACGTGTACAGGTGTTAAAAGATTTATGGATCAAGACTGACTTATTTGCCTGGGACGGGCCGCAATACCGTAAAAAAGATTTAAGCAGCGGTACCTCCGGCGGCGCTATTGATTTAAGTGCCGGTGTTGAATTCAGAATTACAAAAAACCTAAACCTGTGGGCGCAGTTTAATAATATTACTAATAAACAATACCAACGCTGGAATCAATATCCCGTATACGGATTTAACTTTCTTGGCGGCGTAATCTTTAACTTTGCGCAAAAGAATTAAGTATGGAAGATCAATTGTATAAATACCTGCTGCAATACAAAAGACTTGCATTACCCGGTGTAGGCACTATTCAGCTGGAACGAAGCGCTGCACAGCATGACTATGCCAACAAAGTTTTTACACCGCCCGTTTACACATTTAGTTTTGACAGGAACCATGATATGCCTTCTAAAAAATTATTTAGTTGGTTGGCCGGTAATTTGGGTATTTCGGAATGGGAAGCGATTCGTAAACTGAATGATTTTGCTTTTGCCGTTAAAAAACAATTACAAGCCGGTAAACTGATAAACTGGGATGGTGTAGGTACCATGCAATCGGCTCTTTCGGGTGAAGTACGGTTTAAACCCGTAGAAATTTTTTTCCCGTATGAATTACCGGTAGTGGCTGAAAAAGTAATTCGGGAAAAAGCGGCGCATACTATATTGGTTGGTGAGCAGGAAAAAACATCGGGTGAGATGGAAGAGTTGCTCAGTCATCATGAATCGAAAAGAAATAATTCGATGACTGCAGCATGGATTATCGTCTTACTGGCCATTCTGTTTATCGGTTTATATCTTTCAGGCAAAGGATTAACAACCGCCGCGGTAAGTAACTCTACCGGTGTGGAGCCTAACGAACAACCTGCAACGTATAAACTATCGGAATAATTTATTGACCGGAATGATTTTTCATTTTACTTTGCCTGCCTGCCCTGCGGGCATTTTTATTATAAATGAAAGATGTGATACATTATACTAACTGCCCGGTTTGCGGCGCTGCACAAATAAAAGAGGTGCTGCGGGCCAATGACTATACCGTAAGCAATAAAAAATTTGCTGTATGGGAATGCGGTAATTGTACATTACGGTTTACACAAGATGTTCCGAACGCCGAAGAAATAAGTCAATACTACAAGTCGGAGAATTATATTTCGCATACCAACACATCAAAGGGACTTATAAATAAACTGTACCAAACAGTTCGCAATTATACATTGCAGCAAAAAAGAAAATTAGTAAGCAGTGAAACCGGCGTTAAGAAAGGAACCATACTGGATGCAGGCAGCGGCACCGGCGCATTTGTACATACCATGCAAACCCATGGCTGGTTAGTAACAGGGCTTGAACCTGATGAAGATGCCAGGAAAACGGCGGCGGGTTTATACAATATTAAATTAGACGGCTCGGACAGATTTTATCAATTGCAGCAGGGCTATTTTGATGCCATAACTATGTGGCATGTACTGGAGCATGTGCACGACCTGTCGGCTTATATCAAGCAATTATCTTTTTTATTAAAAGAAAAGGGGAAACTTTTTATAGCGGTACCCAATTACACTTCAGGCGATGCGGCGGCGTATAAAGAATACTGGGCAGCTTATGATGTGCCGCGACACCTGTATCATTTTTCGCCCAAGGCGATGGAAAGGTTGATGCAAAATCACGGATTGAAAATCGTAAAATACAAACCCATGTGGTTCGACAGTTTTTACATTTGTATGCTGAGCAGTAAATATAAAAAAGGCGAAACAAATTTACCGGCAGCCGTGTGGAATGGTTTTGTCTCGAACCTCGCTGCATTATTTAATACAAAGAAATGCAGCTCGGTAATTTATATTATCTCCAAATAATTTAATTGAATTTTATTTCGTACAGCTCCGGCCAGTTCTTGCCGGTAACATACGTTTTACCCGTAGCGGCATCATACGCTATACCGTTTAATACATCGGCCTTGGGGTAGGCGGCTTTTATTTTTTTATCAATATCCGAGAGGTCTGCTTTAGCTGCTACTTTACCCGTATTGGGATCAATCTTTAAAATATAATTCGATAAATACTGATTAGCGTAAATATAACCGTCGATGTATTCCAGTTCATTAATATTATTGCGCAATGAGCCGGCTTCCGTTACTTCCTGTTTGCGCAATAAAGAGAAAGTACCCGGTTGATAATAGAAAAGACTGCTTGAGCCGTCGCTTACAATTATTTCTTTTCCGTTGGTCGTCATTCCCCAACCTTCGGTAGCCAGCGGAAACTCATTTATCTTTTTAAAGTCCTTTAATGAATACATAAACACTTTATGTTCCTGGTAGGTGAGTTGATAAACCGTATCATTCATAATTAAAATTCCTTCGCCGAAATATTCCTTATCAAGATTCATGGTACGCAATGCCTTACCGGTTTTCAAATCCGTTTTCATCAGCTTCGATTCTCCTTTTTCGCCGGTGCCTTCATACAGCTCGCCTTTATAAAAAAGTAATCCTTCGGTAAAGGCAGTGGTGTCGTGCGGGTAAGTATTAAGAATGGAATAGCTCATAACTGCGGGTGCATCTTTGTTCGGTAAAACGGGGTCGTCGGTATTCGGAACATTTCGTTCCTTTACTATATAAGCAATCAGGGCAGATATTAAAATGAGGGCAAGAAAACCGGCTATATATTTTTGTTTCATTTTTTATTAAATAATTATTTGCAAAAATAGGGTGTTGGTATTTATCGTATTGTTAAACAAGGATAATAGTAATTATACGATTTTCAAAAAAAATCTTTCATTTTTTTTCGTTTCCAAAATTTTTAGAAACTATATTTGGCTCATCAATGGTTTAGTACTCAAATCTTATTTCCAATTCCTTAGAAGTCCCTCCTTTAAATAAGTATCCCGAATTTCCTTTTTTCATTCATCGCATTTTCCAATTCCGTTTGATGACTCATGCAGTAGCATTTTTTATTGCGTGAACTGTTAGAAGGAATACCCGATGAAACTTTTGTCCTTTATTGTAGCTGCTTACTGTTTATTTATTAATACCGTTCACGGGCAACAGGCCTGCGGTACTACCGAATATTTTAACCGCGAATTACAAAAAGATCCTTCATTAGCCGCCCGCATCGGAGCAGCGGAGAATTTCATAAAAAATAATTCTTTAAACAACAGCTCATTGGCACAGCGTACAGGTGCTGAAAGAACAGTTATAAAAATACCGGTCGTGGTGCATATTCTTTATCATTTCCCCGGGGAAAATGTGAGCGACGAAGTAGTACGTAACCAAATAGCCATCTTAAACCGCGATTTCAACAGGCAAAATGCGGATACGGTTAATACCCCGACACATTTTAAAACTGCAGCCGGCGATTGTGATATTGAATTCAAGCTCGCCATTTCAGATCCCCGCGGAAGATCTACTACCGGCATCATTCATAAATACACACCCATAAAAAAATGGTATGATGATGATAAAATAAAATTTACGTCTGAGATGGGCGATGATGCCTGGGACAGTAAAAGCTATTTGAATATTTGGGTAGGTAATTTGCAATACCTGCGGGGTTATTCATCGGTACCGGGCAGCAATGCGAATATTGACGGTATAGTAATTACAACTGCGAGTTTTGGAACTGCGAGTTTAACAACAGCGCCTTATGCCGGCCGTACAGCTGTACACGAAGCCGGACATTGGTTGGGGCTGAAACATATTTGGGGCGATGCGGATTGCGGTGACGATGAAGTAAGCGATACGCCTAAGCAAAGAGCCGCTACGCCGGGTTGCCCTACGGCTGCCAGAGTTACCTGTGCCAACGGTCCCTACGGCGATATGTACATGAATTATATGGACTATACTGATGATGCTTGTATAAATATGTTTACAAAAGGACAGGGAGATAGAATGCGATCATTATTTGCGCCGGGTGCAGTTCGTAATTCCATATTATCATCAAAAGGATTAACCATACCGTTGATACAGGAATCGCCGCTGCCCGAAACAGGGCCGAAATGGTTGGAAGTAAAAGTATATCCCAACCCGGCGGCCGATCAATTATCTATCAATTTGGAATATGATACAAGATGGATTGGCCGAAAGATGGCGGTGATAAATGCAAACGGTCAGCAATTGATACAAACAACAATTACTTCAAAAATTCAGGCGGTTAATGTAAGTCAATTAAAACCCGGCATTTATTTTATACGTGCCGATAAAGGTGATGAAAGGATAATGCAGAGGTTTATAAAAATGTAAGTAGACGGACGAGGAACCAATAGAGAACGGAGCCCTGCATTGACGGGGCTTTTCTCATTATAACATTCCCGGGAATACCTGTTAAAAAAATAATAAATAATTTTTAACGTATTAGCAACACAATTTTACTTAGTTTATGTTTAATTAGTTTTGAGAGTTAATTAAATTATTGCGTTTAATTTAATTACAGAATTGTAATAGATTTTGATAGTGAAACAATTTTGTTATGGCTGCTTTTTTCAAAATACTTATGATACTGGGTGCATTGCAGGGCTTTATTGTAAGCGGCATGTTATTTTTTACAAAACAAAATAAAAAGGCGAACAGGTTGCTGGCAATTTTGGTTTTACTAATTGCCATGGCATGTTTTAATTTGTATGGCAATTATACTGACTATTGGTTTGGCTCACCCGTTCTTCGTTTTATTTTTGCCATTATTCCATTAATAATTGTAATGGCTTTTGGCCCGTTAATTTATTTTTATGTACAGGCTTCCCTGGATCCCAATTTTAAAATAACCAAAAAATTACGCCGTCATTTTTATCTGGTATTGATTGACTTTGTTCCTTCCTTTACTGCTATCTTTTTTTTACTTGGTGTTATTTTCAATCAGTTAAAAAATAATCCCGGCCCATGGGGGCAATTTATTGACAATTACCAGGTATATGCAGATATTCCAAGATGGATATCGGTTAGCATTTATGTATATCTGTCTTATAAATATTTGGCGGCATATAAAGCAAAGCATCCTGCAGGTTTAAACGGACAAGCTATAAATTTTAAATGGTTGAAGCAGCTTGTTGTTGTCTTTATCATATTTCAGTCAATCTGGTTGGTATATCTTATTCCCTATGTTATTCCAAAATACAGTAACTGGATGGTGGATACATTTGACTGGTATCCCCTTTACATTCCTATGGTCATTTTGATTTACTGGCTGGGCATAAAAGGATATATTGTACAGGCGGGGTTGAAGAAAAAAGCGAATGCTGTATCCAATATTTTATCAGAAGAAATCATTCAGCAAACAACAGCCGCCCTTACTAAAGCCATGGAAACCGATAAATTATTTTTAAACCCCGAACTAAACGTATCTACCCTCTCCCAACTAATTGCCATACCGCAAAAAACCATTTCGGCAGTTTTGAATCAGCACATGCAAAAAAGCTTCAATGAGTTTATTAATAGCTACCGTGTAGAAGCTTTTAAGGCACAAATTAACAGTCCGGCATGGAGCACCTACCATTGCCGGTGTGCAGCCGATGTGGCTTTAATTCTCAGGCAACTTTTCAACGTTCCTTTATTGAAATAACAGGCTCCCCTTTACCTATTTAAAATAATCGATAAAAAATGATCTGATTTTAACCCAAGAATAGGTTTTGAGTTCTCAAATCGGGATTTGAGAAGGGGTAACTCCTTATTTCTAATGAGGCGGGCTTTATTTTCATATTAATAGACAAATAAATATTAAATGAAAATAATTCTTTATTTACTCTCATTGCATTTCTGCTATTACGATTTCCTTCGGACAAGATAGCAAATTGAAACTTCTATTGATAGTTTAGTATCACCTCAATTCAAACTAAACGAACCGGGAGTATCCATTTTGATACCAAAAAGAGGCAAATAGTTAATGAAAAAGCATTTGGAAGTGCAAATCTTGAATTAAATGTACCATTGCAACCCGATATGATATTTAAGATTGGCTCGGTTACCAAACAGTTTACGGCTGTTGCCATTTTGCAATTGGTAGAACAAGCAAAATATTACTGCGAGACAGTGAACAGAAATTCATTATTGACTTCCCTTCCAAGGGTCATATCGTTACAATTGAGAATCTTTTGACGCATACATCCGGGATTAAGGATTTTATGACAATTGATCATCCGGGGCAATACGTTTTAAGGTGGGACTTTACACCTCAACAAATCATTGAACACTTTAAAAATCAGCCTCTCGAATTCAAGCCGGGTGCAAAGTATAACTATACGAATTCAGTCTATAAACTCCTGGGCGTATTATTGAAGTAGCATCAGGTAAAAGTTATTACGAATATGTATTAGAAAGCGTAATTCAAAAGGGAGTTTAAAAAATACGTTTTTTGCAAAAGAGGATACAGTTATTTCCAAACGAGTATCTGATTATAAAAAAAACAGAGGGTTTTATGATAAACTGATATTTCTCAATTTCAATTGCCTATCGTTGCGGGGATTTGTTATAAATGCAGAGGATTTATTTAAATGGAATACGGCTTTATTAAATGGAAATATTATAAAAAAGAAACCTTGGAAAAAGCTTTTACCCCTTTTAAATTAATGGCGGTAAATATACAAATTATGGTTATGGATGGATAATCGATAGTTTATACGGGAATAAGCGTATTCACCATGAAGGGCAGGTAAGCGGTTTTATTGCCAAGCAAGAATACTATCCTGATGAAGATATATTTGTTTCAATATTAACCAATTTAAAATCGGGAGAAGATACAACTGATTTCAGTAATGCAAGGTTCAGGCTTTTTTTAGATATTTCTTTGCTCGCTTTAGGTAAACAACAAATAAAAGAAGTTATTGTGAGTGAATCTATTCTGGATTCTTATATCGGGACTTACAGGGCAACATTTAAACGCAATCAGACACTGACGATTTATAAAAGAGATGGCAGATTATATGCAGACCTTTCAAATGGCAGCGGAAGTAATATGCTGTTGGTGGCGCAGTCAGAAACAAAATTTTATCTTCCTGATGTTGCAGCTGTTTCAACCACTTTTGAGTTTATTGTGGAAAAGGGCAAAACAATAAAACTAATTGCTACCCAAGACAAGGAATATGAATGGGAAAAAATAAAATAGCGTTATTACAGTAGCTTTAGTTTCCAAGAATATATTAAACAATTTTATATACGTTTTTATATTAACAATTTAACAAAAAAAGGACCGAAAGCTCCCCTCAGTCCTTTTAGAATTTAGTTCTTATAATTTTATAAATGTATCGCCTCACCGTAAGCTACCTCAATTGCATCCTTTACACTTTCGCTGATAGTGGGGTGAGGGTGTATACTGTTCAATACTTCATGGTAAGTAGTTTCTAATTTGCGGGCCGTAACGGTTTGTACAATGATCTCCGTTACATTACTGCCAATCATATGCGTGCCCAGCCACTCGCCGTACTTGGCGTCAAAAATTACTTTTACAAAACCTTCGGTATGTCCGCTTGCAGAGGCTTTACCGCTCGCACTCAGAGGAAACTTACCTACTTTAATTTCATAACCGGCATCCTTGGCTTGCTTTTCTGTATAACCAACCGAAGCAATTTCCGGTGAGCAATAGGTACAACCCGGTACATTACCGTAATCCAATCCTTCGGGTTGATGATTGTATTTCTTTTCGGTGTAACCGATATTTTCTGCGCAAATAATTCCTTCCTTACTTGCTACGTGTGCCAATGCCTGGCCGGGAGCACAATCGCCAATGGCGTATACGCCGGGTACATTGGTTTGGTAAAATTTATCAACCATCACACGTCCCTTATCGGTTTTAATTCCCAATTCTTCCAAACCTATATTTTCAATATTGGCAGCTACACCTACAGCGCTTAATAATATATCCGCTTCCAATACAATTTCACCTGTTGCCGTTTTTACTTTTGCTTTTACACCGTTGCCGCCGGTATCCACAGCCGTTACTTCGGCATTGGTCATTATATCTATACCCGATTTCTTCAAACTTTTTTCTAATTCTTTCGAAATGTCTTCATCTTCTACCGGAACTACACGGGGCATAAATTCTACAATGGTCACTTTTGTTCCCATACTATTATAGAAATAACCAAACTCAACACCAATAGCGCCGCTGCCAACAATGATCATGCTCTTGGGTTGTTGCGGCAATGACATCGCTTCGCGATAGCCGATAATTTTTTTACCGTCTTGTTTCAGTGCCGGTAATTCACGACTGCGACCACCTGTAGCAATGATGATATGCTTCCCTTCTACAACGGATTTGTTGCCGTCCGCTCCAGTCACTTCTATTTGGCCCTTGGCTTTTAATTTACCGGTACCCATGTGAACATCAATTTTATTTTTCTTCATCAAAAACTGAACTCCCTTACTCATTTTATCGGCCACACCGCGACTGCGTTTTACTACCGCTTCAAAATTATGTGTACCCGTCGCTTCCAGGCCAAAGTCTTTGGCATGTTTTATATAATCATATACCTGTGCACTTTTTAATAAGGCTTTGGTGGGAATACAACCCCAGTTGAGACAAACACCACCCAGGCTTTCTTTTTCAATAATTGCTGTTTTAAAACCAAGCTGAGACGCACGGATGGCGGCTACATAACCACCGGGTCCGCTGCCAAGAACAACTACATCGTATGCCATAATTTTTGGTAAGTTTAGAAGATTATAAGTTGATAAGTAAAGAAGTTGCGAAGCTACTTGAAAAAGGACAATTGGCAAAAGGGGGTTGAGGTTTATAGGTTTGTTAGTGATAAAATATTGGTCTCACTATTTAAAAAATTTTGATTTTTCTAAAACCCACCCTGCGGAAATATTTTTATGCGAAACTACTTTTGCCCTTCCCGAGGAGGGGAAGTACAAACTTTATGTTATAAAAAAATGCGGCTGCCGTTTAATCCCTAATTTTACAGCATGCCCGAATACATTCCCATAAACTGTGATTTTTACGACGAACTGGAAGCCTTGGCCACTCTAAAGAAGCCTGCTGAAATCGTTTTTATCACAGAAAATGAAGGCAAATTGATTGTTAAAGGCGTTATTACCAATCTTTTTATAAGGGATAAGGTGGAATTTATGAGCCTGGACAACGGGCTGAAAATAAGGCTGGATAAGCTCTTGAGCGTAGATGGCAAAGAACCAAACACTTATTGCTAACAGGCTGTGGGTAATTGGCCCGGAAACATTTAAAATTTCTTATTTGCCCCGGCTTTTTTATCAGTCTGTATCCTTACCTTTGCCGTCCAAAAAATTGGGAATCATTATGGCAAGAGTATGTCAGGTTACAGGAAAAAGACCGGTGAGCGGAAACAAAGTTTCTCACTCCAATATAAAAACAAAGCGCAGGTTTCTGCCCAATTTGCAGACCAAGCGTTATTTCCTGGCCGAAGAAAACAAATGGATTGTCCTGAAAGTATCCGGCGATGCAATTCGTACAATTAATAAAAATGGTCTTTACTCCGTAATCAAAGGTTTAAGGGCTCAAGGTCAACATATATAAACTGCAACAACAATGGCAAAGAAAGGCAATCGTGTACAGGTAATACTTGAGTGTACTGAGCACAAAACAAGTGGTAAGGCGGGTACAAGCCGTTACATTACTGTAAAAAATAAAAAGAACAACCCGGAAAGATTGGAGCTGAAGAAATTCAATCCTATTCTGAAAAAGGTAACTGTTCATAAAGAAATCAAGTAAGAGAAAATGATAGGATGCTGAATGAATTTATTCAGCCGGTCAAATTTTCAAATAACCAAATTTTCAAATCAGAATCATGGCAAAAGCAGCAAAGACGGCGATTAAAACAAAAGATGCAAGAGCAGCCGCAGAAGCAAAGAACTGGACTAAAGTAATTAAGGCGGTACGCAGCCCTAAGTCAGGCGCTTACACTTTTAAGGAGTCTATCATACACAAAGACAAGATCAAAGATTATTTAGCTCAAAAATAATACCCCTGCCCCTAAAGGGGTAGTAATAATGATATTAGCTGTCATACCTTTGGTTTGATGGCTTTTTTATTTAAATTGGTGAATCGTCAATGGTGAGTAGTGAATGACCAAAATAGGCAAATACTTTTTCGAGGTCAATTGGTACTCTCAATTCACTATTCACATTTCACTACTCACAAAAACGTCTATGGGATTCTTCAATAAACTGTTTGGTAAAAAAGAAAAAGAAAGTCTTGACCAGGGTTTGCAAAAAACTAAGGAAGGCTTTCTGTCAAAAATTACCAAAGCCATTGCCGGCAAAAGTACGGTAGATGCCGCGGTGCTTGACGACCTGGAAGAAGCCTTGGTAGGCGCCGATGTAGGAATTGAAACAACGGTAAAGATTATAGATCAGATTGAGAAAAGAGTATCGAAGGATAAATACCTGAATACAAGCGAACTGAACAAGATACTGCAACTTGAAATTGAGAATATATTGGTAGATGCGCCGGAGAGTAACTCCTATCATTTCGATTCAGAATTACCGGCGAAGCCTTATATAATTTTAGTGGTAGGAGTAAATGGCGTGGGTAAAACAACCACCATTGGTAAGCTTGCCTATAATTTTAAGAAAGCCGGTAAATCTGTTTTGCTGGGTGCGGCCGATACTTTTCGTGCGGCGGCGGTAGACCAGTTAACGATATGGAGCGAAAGAGTGGGTGTACCCATTGTAAAGCAGGATATGGGCAGCGACCCGGCCGCCGTAGCGTTTGATACTACACAAAGCGCCGTAGCCAGGCAAAGCGATGTAGTATTAATTGATACAGCAGGAAGATTGCACAATAAAGCTTATTTAATGGATGAGCTGACCAAGATTAAAAGAGTAATACAAAAAGTAATACCCGGCGCACCGCACGAAGTATTGTTGGTATTGGATGGCAGCACGGGGCAAAATGCTGTTGGAGCAAGCAAGACATTTTACTGCCGCAACAGATGTAACGGCATTAGCCATTACGAAATTGGACGGCACCGCCAAGGGCGGTGTAGTATTGGCCATTGCCGATCAATTTAAAATACCGGTAAAGTTTATTGGTGTAGGAGAAAAGATGGAAGATTTATTGGTTTTTGATAAACATGAATTTGTAGACAGTTTGTTTAATTTGGAAAAGTAGCTTTCTTTACAGGATATTGCTTTTAGTTTAAATTGCTATTAATAATTAAATCAGTACCCCTCTGCCGCATCATCACCCCGATTATCAGCTACCGCTTCAAACGTGTATTTTTTTGTTGACTTATTGAAACCGACTTTTATAATTTCAGTTCTTCCTATACCGCCGCGCATAGTTATTTTATAACCCATTTTTTCTAAAGCGGTAATAGTTGTCTGCGGAAAACCCTTTTCTATCATCAGTTCATCCGGCAACCATTGATGGTGAAATTTTGGTTTATTCACCGCATCAATCGTGCTGAGTTTAAAGTCTATAATATTTACAATGCTTTGATAAACGGAAGTAGGAATGGTGGTGCCTCCGGGTGTACCCACAACTAAAAATGGTTGATTGTTTTTTAAAACAATGGTCGGCGTCATGCTGCTCAGCATTCTTTTGCCCGGCGCAATAGCGTTGGCTTCGGCGCCAATGGCTCCGTACATATTGGGCACGCCGGGTTTTACACTAAAGTCATCCATCTCATCATTTAAAATAAAACCGGCACCGCCTACCACGGTTTTGCTTCCATAGCTGTTGTTTAGTGTAGTAGTAACGGAAACGGCGTTTCCCCATTTATCAATAATGGATAAATGCGTTGTTTCTTCACTCTCGGCAATATCGCCCGCTTTTACATCCTCGCTTTTACCCGCTTTGCCCGGTGTATAATCAGCCATTCTTTCATTCAAATATTTTTCGCTCACCAATGTTTTTATCGGAATTTTTACAAAATCAGGATCGCCTAAAAATTTTGCCCTGTCGGCAAATGATCTTCTTTCAGTCTCGGCCATTAATTGTACCGCCTGCGGCGAATGAAATCCGTAAGCGCCGATATTTTTTTTCTCAATCATCTTCAGCATTTGCTGAATAATGATACCGCCGCTGGAGGGCGGAGGCATGGTAATTACTGTATGTCCCTTGTAATCAAAAACTGTAGCCGGTCTTTCTTTCGCGGTGTAATTTTTTAAATCTTCCAATGTAATAATGCCTCCGCCTCGTTTCATTTCTTCTGTAATAAGTCTGGCAGTTTCGCCTTCATAAAAACCTTTTTGCCCGTTATCTCTTATTCTTTTTAATGTATTGGCTAAATCTTTTTGAAATAATGTATCACCTGCTTTCCATCCGCCTTCTTTTACAAATACGGGCAATACGGTATTTAGTTTTCGGAACTCATCATCTAATTCATTAAAATTATTTGCTTCCCTTTCAGTAAGCGTAAAACCTTTTTCAGCTAAATCAATAGCGGGTTGTATCAATTTTTTAAACGGAAGCTTACCATATTTCGCAGAAGCAAATAAACCGGCCACTGTGCCGGGTACACCCGAGGCAAGGTGACCGTTCAATGAAAGATCGGTAAGCGGATTTCCTTTCTCATCCAGGTACATATCTCTGTGCGCCGCCGCAGGCGCCATCTCCCGATAATCCAATGCAATGATTTGTTCGTTATTCATACGGCCGATTAAAAAACCGCCGCCGCCAAGATTGCCCGCATTAGGATATACAACCGCTAAAGCTAACTGCGTGGCAATGGCTGCGTCAACGGCATTCCCGCCCATTTTTAAAATTGCAACACCCACTTTACTTGCCAACGGATGTGCCGATGCCACAGCGCCGTTACTGCAATTTATTTTCTTCTGAATTTTATATTGGTACTGATTTATTTTTATTTGCGCCGTTGCAATAAATCCGAAGAGTAATAACGTAAGAGAGAAAAGGGTTTTATTCATATTTCTTTTTTAGAATTCAAAAGTAGATAAATCCGTGTAACTTCTCATGAGTCTTGTTGAGTAAGATTTTAAGATGCCGGGCCTGCAAAAACTTATTTGATTTTTATCTTACTGCCGGCAAGAACACCAACCTTAGTAGAAAAATTATTCCGGTAAGTTGACTAACCTTATTACCTTATTAAATAATGTAATAAGGTTTAATTAGTGAAGTATTTTTTTCTACTAAGGTTTATTTTATTCCAATCCAATGTGATGCATGAAAGATCACCTGGTCCGGATGTTCTAAATAAATATTTTTCCCGCATTTCAAAATATAAATCAGTCGATATCTTATATTCTTACCGCTCACTTCTGCTTAAAAGAATGATATTTGCAAACTCAAACTGAAAGGATGCCTGAATTTTTATTGTTTACTGTTTCAATAACCGACGAACAACAAAAAGAAATTGCCGTTGCCCATATATTAAATGCAGGCTTTTCTACTATTGAAGAAACTGATGAAGGATTAAAAGTGTATCTCGGTGAAAAAGAAGACAGCGGGTCTTTCAGAAAATTACTGTCTGAACTTAATTTTATAAATTATAAAGAATCTGTAATTGCCGAAACAAACTGGAACAAGCTGTGGGAATCTAACTTTGAACCGGTTACTGTTGCCGGTTTCTGTGCCATCCGAGCCGACTTTCATGCAGCGATAAAAAATACAGAGTACGAAATTATTATAACTCCTAAAATGAGTTTTGGTACAGGTCATCATGCTACTACATATATGATGATTGAGCAAATGAAAACGATAGATTGTAAAGACAAAAATATTTTTGATTTTGGTACAGGCACCGGTGTATTGGCCATATTAGCTGAAAAATTGGGAGCGTTTGCTGTTACCGCAATTGATAATGACACATGGAGTATAGAAAACGCCGCGGAGAATATTGCCAGGAACAATTGTACAAAAATTAATTTGTATAACAGCGAAAAAATTCCTTCCGGCTTATTGTTCGATATTATTTTGGCCAACATCAACCGAAATATAATCCTTGACAACCTGGATTATTTATATAATCAATTAAAACCGGGCGGCACCTTACTGCTAAGTGGTTTATTGGCGGAGGATGAGACAGATATAACAGCAGCCGCATTAACATTGAATTTACAGCCCGGCCCTGTGCTGCACAAAGCGGGGTGGATCAGTATTGGCTTATTTAAATAAACTGAGGGTTTTTACTATAATAAGTTTACGTTAAGAATCGTTTTTATCGTAGATTTGTCCTTCCAAACTTCAATCGGTCTTCTATGAACGAACTGTTACTTATCGTTCTTGCATATTTCATTGGCAGTATCCCTACCTCAGTTTGGGTTAGCAAATATTTTTTTGAGATTGATATACGAGAGTACGGAAGCGGAAATGCAGGCGCTACCAATACCTTTAGAGTTTTAGGGTCGAAGTGGGGTACTTTCGTAATGATCATAGATATGCTTAAAGGATTGGTTGCCGTCAAGTTAGCTTTTTTAATTCCATTTTATGTTGAGCACGAAACTGCCATGATAGGTTTGCAAACCGCTTTGGGTTTGTCGGCCGTTGTGGGTCATATTTTTCCTATATGGGCCAATTTTAGAGGTGGTAAGGGCGTGGCTACTTTATTTGGTTTGGTAATTGGCATTTCTCCCTGGACAGCGTTAAGCTGCGGCGGCGTTTTTTTATTGGTTTTGTATCTAACTCGTTTCGTCTCTCTCAGTTCTATATTAGCCAGTATCGCTTTCCCCGTATTCATCTTGGTTATTTTTAATGTAGAACATAATACGTACAGAGTTTTTGCCATTGCCGTAGCCTTATTGGTTTTATTTACCCACCAAAAAAATATAGGCCGGATTTTACGGGGCAGCGAAAGTAAAGTACCCATCCTTAAGCACCGCGACCGTCGCCGCCAACGCCGCAAGTAATACATTTCTTAATCAGGCTGCGTTAAGCTTTTAAAAAAGTTTTAACTTTCAACAACTAAAAAAGTCCGGCTTACGTCTTTCGTGGTATAATCATTGTTTTATTTATCAAAACAAACAACTCTAATAATGAAAAGAATACTATCAATTTTTGTATTAGCCATTTTTGTGACGGCATGTTCAAAGAATTCTATAACCGGGCGCCGCGGCTTTAAACTGCTGCCCGAGTCTGAATTACAAACAATGGCTTCGCAACAATATGTACAATTTCTTTCGGGTACCAAAGTGCTTAGCGAGAATGTAAACAAAGATGCGCAAATGGTAACAAGGGTAGGACAGCGTATTACCAAAGCTGTAGAAGAGTATTATGCAAAAAAAGGTATCTCCAATCAATTGGAAGGTTTTAAGTGGGAGTACAATTTGGTAGATGATAAAGCGGTAAATGCCTGGTGTATGCCCGGTGGTAAAATTGTAGTGTATACGGGTTTACTTCCTATTACACAAAATGAAGCTGCATTGGCAATAGTAATGGGACATGAAGTAAGCCACGCATTATTTCAGCATGGTAATGAAAGAATGAGCCAGGGATTAATGCAGCAATTGGGCGGTGTTGCTTTGCAGGTAGCCGTTGCCAATAAGCCGCAGGAAACACAACAATTATTCATGGGCGCTTACGGTGCCGGATCTCAACTTGGTGTTTTATTACCTTTTTCGCGTAAACATGAATTGGAAGCTGATAGATTTGGTATGATATGGTCTGCGATGGCCGGTTATAATCCGCAGGAATCAATTCCTTTGTGGGAAAGAATGGAAAAAGCAGCCGGTAGCGGTCAAAAGCCACCGGAGTTTATGAGTACACACCCATCGGAACAAAGAAGAATTGTACAACTACAAAAATATATGGAAGAAGCGCTTAGTTATTATAAACCCGTATCGAAATAACTCATTGCAAGGGGTTTAAATATAATTGATTCAGGTTAAAATCCCGCTGAACGTCAATTCAGCGGGATTTATTTTTGTAAATGCTTTACAGTAATGTTAAGTTTTTGTATCTTCGCACCCCCGACTTTATGATGATTGCAGTCGGTTCGCACTTGAATCGACTACATTAACGTTCAAAATTTCTTTTAAGGTATGTCTCATCCCATTTTTGAAAAATTAGAACTGGCTGACGAAAAGAATCTTTTAATTCAGGGTTTACCCTCTTCCATCGAGAAACAATTTAGTAAGTTATCATTCGCCAAGAATGTAACGCCGCTTTTAAAAAGCAGGAAAATTGATTTCGCCCTGGTGTTTGCAGTAAACGAAACCCAGTTGAACGGCATTTTACACGACGTAATGCCTGCATTAAAAGATGCTTCAAAACTTTGGATCGCTTCTCCCAAAACAACATCTAAAATTGTTACTGATCTTTGCCGTGAGTGCAGTTGGAACAAACTGACTGCCGCCGGTTATGAATCTGTAAACCAAGTAACATTAGACCATGTTTGGAGTGCAACCCGTTTTGAAAAGCAGGAAGTGAAAAGACCCAGAAGGGCTACACTGAACCACACACCTGCTTCTTTACAGGAAGCTTAACATTGAAGTAATTAATTAACTGAAACCATCACGCCTGCGGCGTGATGGTTTCTTTTTTATACCGAATCGCCGGTAAAAACAGTCCAACTGATATTTTTTACAGCTCTCGATATTATACCAATTATCTTGGAATAAGCAATAAATGAATTTGGTATTATATTGCGGCATGGAATTTTTAAACATTGAAATTAAAGCCCGGTGCAATAATGCGGAAGCCGTAAGAAATTATCTCTTAGAAAACAATGCCGGCTTTAAGGGAACGGATTTTCAAACGGATACCTATTTTGCAGTAAACAACGGCCGCTTAAAATTGCGTGAAGGAAATATTGAGAACAACCTGATTTATTATGAACGCAGCAATGAATCAGGTCCCAAGAGTTCACATTTTCAATTGGTAAAAGTAGAAGATGCTGCAGGATTGAAAGCAGCATTGGGAAAAGCGAACGGTATAAAGCAGGTTGTAAAAAAGAAACGCGAAATCTATTATATCGACAATGTGAAATTTCATATAGATGAGGTGGAAGGGCTTGGCAATTTTATGGAAATAGAAGCCGGTAATGTATTAATAAATAAAACCAAAGAGGAGCTGCGGCAGCAATGTAATTTTTACCTGCAACAGTTTGGTATAAAAGAGGAAGATTTTATAGCAGTTTCATACAGCGATATGCTGCCGGAAAAAAATTAAAACGGATAGCTGACGATTGTCTTTTTCTTACCCAACTGCATCTGTTTTTCTTTCAGAAAATTATGTACGCGAATCAGGTTCGTCATTTCCATTTCATCATGTTTCAGTTGCATATCTTTTTGGTTAAGCAAAATCATGGCCCTGATTTTTCTTAATTGCAGGTAAGCCATGATATCTTCTACAACCATTCTGTAATCTTCTTCTTCAGTTTTGTTATAAATCTCAGCGTTTATTTCTCCCTGCTTAATTAAATTTCCCATGAATGATTCATAGGAAAGTTCCCAGATATTTTTTTTAATTCCGCCGGCATTAAATTCTGCAGTCCACTTGGCACTGAGATCATAAGGAAAATTAGTTATGGCAATTACGGCCTGCACTACTTCATCATCGGCCGAGTTGGTATAATCTTTTATGGTAGGTTTTTGACCGGCATAAAAACGATCTTTATAATCGGCAATCAATTTAAACACGGCTTTGTTCTCAAACAAATCGTCATCCATATTTTCTTCAAAAATATATTCGGCCACAGTTCTTTTTTCATCCCAGGGTTTCAGGCCATGCTCCAACAAAACGCCGGCCAATGCCTGCTCCTGCAAACTATCCTGGTGCAATAAACTAAAGGCTTCGTTGCTGAAATCCGTTCTTTCCGGTTCGGGAACCAATGCGGCAGCTTCTTCAAACGGCAGCTTCTTTTCGGCCGTAGAAATTTTATCACGGATAAATTTATTAACCAAGGCATGCATACCCGCCTCATCTATTTTTAATATCTCGGCGCATTGCTTTATATAATCCTGCTGCTTGGTAAAATCTTCCGCCTTATTAATTTTTGAAATGGTTTCCGCCACCTGGTTTACAACAGCTGCTTTCTTCGTGGTGTCATTTTCCGCATCGCTCAGCGCTACTTCTAATTGAAAAAGAATAAAATCTTTCTTATTCTTTTTTACAAACTCTTTAAAAGCAGCGGCGCCAACTTTGTTTACATAACTGTCAGGGTCTTCTTTGTCAGGAATCAATACCAATTGTACATTCAGTCCTTCTTCCAGCGCCATATCCAATCCGCGGAGCGCTGCTTTTATACCGGCCGCATCGCCGTCATAAATAATGGTAAGGTTATTCGAATATTTTTTTACCAACCGCAACTGATCTGTAGTTAGGGAAGTACCGCCCGAAGCCACTACATTTTCTATACCTGCCTGGTGTAAGCTCACTACGTCGGTATATCCTTCCACCATCAGGCATTCATCTGCTTTGTCAATGGCCTGTCGGGCAAAGTAAGAGCCGTACAGCGTTTTACTTTTTACATAAATCTCATTCTCCGGTGTATTTATATATTTGGGCGCTTTGTCATTACTCTTTAAAATTCTGGCGCCAAAACCCAATACCTTACCGCTGTGATTGTGTATGGGAAATATTACCCTGCCGCGATAGTTATCATTTAACTGTTCGTTCCGGTTATTAACCAAACCCGTTTTTAATAATAACTCCGGGTTATACTGATTAGCTAAAGCCGCTTTGGTAAATCCATCTCTTTGCTCGGGAGAATAGCCTAATTGAAATTTAGTAATGGTATCTTCACGGAAGCCGCGTTCTTTTAAATAACTTAAACCGATATCGCGACCTTCTTCGGTTTCAAATAATTGTTTGGTAAAAAATTGCTGCGCAAAATTATTGATGATGAAAAGACTGTCAGCCGTCAGTCGCAGTTCTTTTTGGTCATCGGTAACAAAGGTTTCTTCTATTTCAATATTATACCGGGCGGCCAACCATTTCAGCGCTTCTACGTAGCTATACTTTTCATGCTCCATAATAAAGCCTACGGAGTTGCCGCTGCGGCCGCAACCAAAGCACTTATAAATTTCTTTAGCGGGTGATACGGTAAAAGACGGGCTTTTTTCATTATGAAAAGGACAGAGACCGATATAATTGGTTCCTCTTTTCTTCAGTTTCACAAAACTGCCGATGATATCAATAACATCGGTACGGGCAATTATTTGTTGTATGGTTTGCTGACTTATCACAAAAATATATCGGGTTGCAAATATCGTTATTCGGCGGCAGCAAAGTACTTAAAATTCTGAATGAAATATGTAAGGCCTTCCCATCATTATGTCATATGCTTTAAAATACTTTTTTTCCGGTGCAACGTTCTTTCTGTAAAGGGGTTCATACCGGTGTTTATCATGATAATCACATAAATACTTTTTATGAAATCCGGCTTCTCAGTTTTACTTCTACTAAGCGTTTTGCTTACCTCCTGCGACCCGATAACTGATTTTGGCGACAGGGGAGAAGTTACCGGCTACGCACCGGTGTATAATGCAGATGTAAAAACCGTAAAAAAGGTAACGGCAACCACGCCTCAACGGACGGTCAATGGCGGAAAGTTGTATACCGTCGGTAAACTTCTTTTCCAGGTAGAACTTGATTCGGGTATACATATAATTGATTATGCCAATCCTTCAAGCCCCGTTAAGCTGGGTTTTATCAAATCATTTTTATGCAAAGAAGTATCGGTAAAAAACGGGTTTATTTATACCAATAACCTGGCGGACTTGGTTGTTATTGATATTAATGATATTTCAAATGTTCGTGAAGTAGCCAGAACGCCGGATGTTTTTCCTGATCTCAGTTTACAATATCCTGCTAAAGCAGCCAATCTATTTGAGTCAATTTATTTTGAATGCCCTGATCCTTCAAAGGGTGTTGTGGTAGCATGGAAGCAACAAAAATTAACTAACCCTAAATGCCGTCGATAATGAAAAATATATTACTCCTACTTTCAGTCTTTCTCGGATCATTTCTTTTTATTACGTGCTCCAAAGAGTCGGCCAACAACGCTGCAGCACCGGGCGCCGCCGGCGCCGGCGGTTCTACGGCAAAGTTTACCATTGCAGGTAATTACTTGTATGTAGTAGATCATGAAAGTTTAAAATCATTTGATATCAGCAACCCGTCGGGCCCCGTGTATAAAGACAAAACAACAATCGGCCTGAATATCGAAACTATTTTTCCTTACGGCGATAAATTATTTATCGGGTCATCCTCATCCATGTATATTTATTCATTAAATAACCCTGCCAAGCCGGAGCGTTTGTCAAGAGCCGAATATTCCATTCGTATGGCTTGCGACCCCGTAGTAGCAAAAGACAGCACTGCTTATGCCACGCTTCGCTCACAAAATAACGGTCCATGCGGCGGCACAGGTATCAGTGCTTTATTGGTTTATAATATTAAAAACCTGAACTTACCCGTAGAAGTGAACAGAGTTTTCTTAAACAGCCCGCAGGGGCTTGGCGTAAAAGACAGCGCCTTGTATGTATGTGAAAGAGAAGAAGGATTAAAAATTTTTAATGTAAAGAACGCCTACAACCCGGTACAGGTAGCGCTAAAAACCGGCGAAACATATTACGATGTAATTCCGTACAATAATATTTTGATTTGCCAGGTACAGGGTGGCTTGGTTTTGTATGATATCGGCGGAGCTAATTCTTTAAAACCAGTTTTTCTATCCAAAATCTCCGATTAATGATTCGTATACCATGCATGCTGATTTTATTTTTTGCAGTGAGTACGAATGTTATTGCACAAAAAGAAGCTGCCGATTTTTCAAAGGGAATTTTTCTTCGTACCAATCCTTCATCCGTATTGGAGTATGATGCGGGTTTAATGTTAGGCATAAGATATCAGTGGAATAAAAACTTTTCTGTGACCCTGGATCCTACTTTTATTTTCTTTTCGCCGTGGATAAGCCCAAATACCAATAATGAAAAAAGTGCAATACGCGGCATTAAAGCAAGAGTTGATGTAAGGTATCATTTTGGCAACTCCAACAAAAAAAATACAAGTTATTTTATAGCCCCGGAAGTACACTTAAAAACTATGACGCGTAAAAGTTTACAGGAATTCGGGATTAACTGCATACAGGGCAATTGCGATTATTTTCAATTGGCACGTTACAAAGAGATACGCAATGAAACAGGTTTGGCACTCAAACTGGGATTTAATACACCTCTGGGTAGTGGAGAGAACCAACGCTTTGCATTAGAAATATACGGCGGAGTCGGGGTGAAATTCATTTATTTAAAACAAAAAGATATTCCTCTCGGCGGATCAATAGAAAATCGTTCTTTCCAAAATTCTATTTTAAGATGGGATAGGGAAGGAGTGGCGTACCCTAACCTGCCGGGGGGTATTAAACTTTCATACCGCATCAACTGATTCTAATCTTTTTTTCCACTTCTTTAAAACAACTATTTGTTTTTTCAAAAATTGGTGTTAACTTTCTGTCAGTTACATCAACCCATCGTTCTGTATAATCCACTCCCCGGGGAAATTAAGGTTCTTTATTTTATAACCCTGTCTGCCGATGCGCAGCATGCTGCGAACAGGCCGGCACCTAAATTTTAATCCCATGGTTCAGACAGACATCTCACAGCTTTCCGCGGAATGCAATACATGGAGAGAGGCATTGCGTTCCTATCGCGAAGAATTTACAAAAGCCAAACACAAACTCCAGCAACTGGCGGCAAAGCCTCTCTCCAAAGAACAACTCACCGATGTAGAACACTTCCACAATCAATTTCACGTACAGCTCATCAACATTCACGACATTAAGCAGGCTATTAAGATGCACGAAAGAAGAGTAGTGCTGGAACAATCTCCCGCCAATAATCACGTACAGGAAATTACTTACAATGAGCATGAAAAGTTGTACGATCAGTATCATTCATTAGAACACACTTTACAGGATCTGCGTGATGAGTTTGATGATTTTATGGAACGAACGCAGTAAGTGGAAGGTAAAGGGTTAAGGTAAACGGTAAAAGTAAAAAACTTTGTATATAGAGTATGTAAAGTAAATAAAGTATCCCTTTATATTCGAGATATGCTTCGTTTACTGTATGTACATTATTTACTTTATATACTTTATTTACTCTATAAAACTTTATACTACTTTATTACTAAAAAAAACTACCGGCTAAATTCAGCGACAACAATTAATTCTTCATCTCTAAATCGATTGCTATGGCAGAGTTTGATACTTCACACGTAAAAAACATTGTCTTGCTGGGCCATGCCGGCTCCGGTAAGACAACATTAGCGGAGTGCATGCTTTTTGAAGCAGGCATTATTAACCGCCGCGGCACAATAGCCGAAAGAAATACAACAGGTGATTACCACGAACTGGAACAGGAACGTGGCAATTCTATTTTCAGCAAGCTCCTGCACACCAAATGGCGGGGCTTTAAAATAAATATTCTTGATACACCGGGGTATGATGATTTTACCGGCGAAGTAATTTCGGCGCTGCGGGTAGCGGATACCGGTGTGATGCTGGTAAATGCCGCGATGGGTGTAGAAGTAGGTACTGATGTCATTTGGGAATACACGGAAAAATTTAAAACACCGATGATTCTCGCCATTAATAAACTAGACGATGATAAAGCTGATTTTGATAAAACGGTGGCGGAAATAAAAAGTCATTTTGGAAATAAAATAGTAGTAGTACAATATCCGCGTCAGCAAGGCGCCGGATTTCATGAAATAATAGATGTACTGCGCATGACGCTGTATAAATTTAAAGATACGGGCGGCAAACCCGAAAAGCTGCCGATACCGGATGATGAACAGGCCAAAGCGGACGCACTGCATAAAGAACTGATAGAAGCCATAGCAAGTAATGATGAAACATTGATGGAGAAATATTTTGACAAAGGAGAACTGAGCGAAGATGAAATGAAAGAAGGGATGAAGAAGGCCATGATTAATCATGATCTGTTTCCGTTGTTCTGTTTATCGGCCGAGCGAAATATGGGCAGCGGCCGCCTGATGGGTTTTATTGATAATGTATGCCCGGCCGCTAATGAAATGCCGCCGCAAATAACAAAAAGAGGAGATAAACTTACCTGCGACGCGGCAGGGCCCGCCTGCATTTTTATTTACAAAACAGTTAGTGAACCGCATGTGGGTGAACTGTCTTTCTTTAAAGTATATTCCGGTACGGTAAAAAGCGGAATGGATTTGGAAAATGAAATTACCGGCGTATCGGAAAAAATAAATCAATTGTTTTTAGTAGAAGGTAATAAACGAACCAATATAAATGAACTGGTAGCGGGTGATATAGGCGCTACGTTGAAATTAAAAAATACGCATGTAAATAATACGCTGCATGTTAAAGGGAAAAATTATGAACTGAACCCGATAGAATTTCCCTCGCTCAATATGACCGTGGCTATTGAAACGGTGAAGAAAGGAGAGGAGGAAAAATTATCGCAGGCCCTGCATCAATTAAGAGAAGAAGACCCTACACTGATTGTAGAAATTTCTTCGGAGCTGCACCAGACACTAATACATTGCCGGGGCGATATGCACCTGGCGGTGGCCAAGTGGAAAATTGAACATAACAATAAGCTGGAAGTAAAATTTGTTAAACCAAAAATTCCTTACAGGGAAACCATCAGGAAAATGGCTGAATCAAATTACCGTCACAAAAAACAAAGCGGTGGTTCCGGCCAATTTGGAGAAGTGTTTATGCGCATAGAACCCTGGCACGAAGGAATGCCCGAGCCCAACGGTTTAAATGTACGTGCAAGAGATACTTACGAATTGGATTGGGGCGGCAAATTGGTTTTTTATAATTGTATTGTCGGCGGCGCTATTGATGTACGTTTTCTGCCATCCATATTAAAAGGTGTAATGGAAAAAATGCAGAACGGACCGCTTACCGGTTCTTATGCAAGAGATATACGGGTATCCGTGTATGATGGTAAAATGCACCCCGTAGACAGTAATGATATTTCTTTTAAAATAGCCGGACTACAGGCATTCCGCCAGGCGTTTCAGCAAGCCGATCCGCAAATATTGGAACCCATTTATCGTGTACAGGTTTTGTGTCCGGATGATTTGACCGGCGCAGTGATGGGAGATTTACAAAGCCGTCGTGCCATTGTAGAAGGTATCGATGCCGAAGGTAATTTTCAAAAAATAATAGCTAAAGTGCCGTTGGTCGAAATGGATGGTTATTCATCGTCTATACGGTCTATTACGCAGGGCAGGGCTAAATTTAAAATGCAATTCAGTGAGTATACTGCTGTGCCTTTTGACTTGCAACGAAAACTAATTGATGAATACAGCAAGACGGCTAAGGAAGAGTATGCTTAGTTTAAATTAATTGCTCGCAGGGGCGCAGAGCTAACAGAGATTCATAAGAAATTATTCTCTGCGACACTCATACACTGATATTCACGGAGGAAAGTTTTTCTCTGTCGATCTCTGCCTCTCAGCGTGGAATATTTTTTGATATTTGGCACGCAGAGTAGCGGAGTATGCAGAGGTTCGTGGTTAATATGTTTTTCTCTGCGACCTCTGCCTCTCAGCGTGGATTTTTTTTCTCTGCAATTTCTGCACCCCTGCGTGCAATCTTTTTACCGGAACTGTATTGCCTTTACCGGTTGCACCCGTCGTACAATAAAGCTGGGAATAGTAAGTACTAAAAACGAGACTATCAAAGTAGCGATACAAACCAATGCTACCTGCCACCAAATAATTTTTACCGCGGCGGTATGCATATAGTAAGCGTCTTCATCTAATTTTATAAAACCCGTAGCGAGTTGCAGCCAACAAATACCCAAGCCGAAGAAAAGACCGATAATAATACCCGTCAGTGTAATGAGCGAGGAGTGTTGTAAAAATATTTTTTGGACGGTAATATCCGTTGCGCCCAATGCTTTTAATACACCAATCATTCGAATACGTTCCAGCACCAATATAATTAAGCAGGTGATTAAATTTATAACCGCTACTATCGTCATAAAACCGATTAGTACATTACGGGTAGTGTCCTGCATATTCAACCAATCAAAAATATTCTGGTAACTTTCATTAATACCCTTGGTATCCCATTTTTGAGGAAAGACATCCATCTCGTACAGTTCATTTTTTATTTTATCCATCTTGCGGTAATCATGCAGAAATACTTCGTAACCGCCGATATTGTTTTTCGTCCAGCCGTTGGCAAGCCGTTGTATCAACCTTATATCGCCAATGGCGAATGTTTTATCATAGTCTTCAATACCGGTTTTATAAATTCCTACTACCGGTAATTTGCGGGGTCTTGTTGTACCATCGTCCTGTATAAAATAAGTGAGGATCGTATCATTTACTTTTAACTTGAGCAGGTTGGCGGCATAGGCTGAAATAATAATTTCTTTACTGTACGAAGTGTCTTCATAATTTATCCAGCGGCCCTGTTTTAAAAAAGTAGTAAATTCTTTGCTGTCATAATCTGTACCGAGTCCTTTAATTAATACGCCGTGCATCTCTTCGTTCGTTTTCAATATGGCGTACTTGGTAGCAAAAGCATGTATGCTTTTTACAGCCGGATTTTTTTTTATAGCGGCCGCTACGGTATCGTTTTTTATAATGGGACTTTGCTCCGCTATCTGCGACCGCTCCGGTTGTTTGTCCTGCACCCTGATATGCCCCCAAAAGCTGAAAATCTTATTGCTTACCGTTTGCTGAAAACCATTGACAAAGGCTAAGGTAACAATCATGACCGCTACGCTGATAGCCGTGGCGGTAACGGAAAGCCTGATGATAAAACGGGAAAAAGACTTTTGCCTGTTAAAGGCGATACGGTTTGCTATAAAGCCGGCAATATTCAAATGGGTTAAGTTTATTTTTTCAAAAATACGGGATGAAATTGAAATGAGCTTTTCTATTGTGAGGAGGCTGCTGATTTGGGGTTTGATGATAATCAAAAACTTGAAAATTTGGATTTGCGGGAAGTTGAGTCTATTTTAGTGTTAGCGGTAATTTTGCGGATACCCTATGTAATTGCAGCTTCTTTTGCATCAAGTCATAAAACAACAATGAGAAAACATTCTATTTTATTTATTTTATCATTCTTTATCTCGACACTTTCCTTCGGGCAAAAAATAAGAGATTATTATATTCCCGTTGACAGTTTAAGAAGTGAACAATTTAGACTTCTAACTGATTCAACAATCGAGTTCAGTAATATCCCAAGACATATGAGTCCTTTTATGAAAGCTGTTTATAAATATTTTGCGACTGACACGACAATTGAAATAATACCAGGGCAATTAGTAGAGACTGACACACTGCAAAAAGGAATTTTTATCAAATTGCCTGACCTCAAAGAAAAGCTAAGTTTGAATAAAATTAATGGCGGTTTTATTGACAATAAACATTCAATAATTTATGTAAGGCAAAAGAACTTTGGTAAAAATCCGAGCCTTGCTTATATAATTGACGGTAAGACATATTTTCAAGATATTGGTCAAACAGACGGTTATGGACTGGTAAGAAAAAAACCAAAGACAAATAAAGCGCTTCAAAAAAATTTGAAAAATTTAAATATAGGCAATTGCAATATTGAAATTGTAAAAGGCGGGCTTAATGCTTACAAAAGATTTGGAATTAAAAGTGTTTATGGCGCAGTTATTATTTCGACAAGAAAATAAAACTACCTATATACATTGGGTCCAATGTATATAGGTATTAGAGAAGGATCATATGGTTAATACTTATTCGATGCTGTTTACGCCGTTGTTGGTGTTCGGCCTAAGAATATTTCAACTAAGGACATCGCACCAAACTGGCTATGGTAAAGTTTCATAAATTGTGTTGTTGGTGATGAGAGCTACTGAAGTCATACTCTGATTTTTGAACATCAACAACGGCGTAAAAAACCATTCTCTATTTGACTGTATCCACATACTGTGTATATTTATAGAGCGGCAGCAAGTTTTTTCACAAACTGCCGTTAGTTGCAAGTGTATAGTGACACTCAACGACGGGCAAACACTTCAACGGAAAACGAAAATTTGATACGGAAAATATTAAATGTAACAACTTAATAAAGTAAATAAAATGGCACAAATAAATCCTCACATTAACTTCAACGGAAATGCAGAAGAAGCATTTACCTTTTACAAATCAGTATTTGGCGGAGAGTTCGCAAAAGTTATGCGTTTCAAAGACCTTGCAAGTGATGAATTTCCGGTAGCAGAAAATGAAGCAAATAAAATAATGCACATTGCTTTGCCAATCGGTAAAAACATATTAATGGCTAATGATGTGCCTGAAAGTATGGGCAAAACAAATGAAAACGAAAACAGAAGCAAAATTTCGATAAGTACAGAGAGTAAGGAAGAAGCAGATAAATTATTCAACGGACTTTCAGCAGGTGGACAAATAGAAATGCCTATTGCAGACAGTCCGTGGGGTTCGTATTTTGGAATGTTTAGAGACAAATATGGTATTGAATGGATGGTGGACTTTGATCCAAAATATAACCGGCAAAAGTAACTGAAGAAACAACGAACGCCCGGCATCGGTTCCTATGTAACGCAGTGTGAAGGGTTTCTTTTTCCTTCCCGTGTGTTATACATTTTGATGCTGTTGGTACATCGTCAAAAAAAAGTATCAAAGCTTGATCCTTCATAACCGTTGGAATATGAATAAAAGTCTTTTTCTAAAATCAGGTGATGTATCAATTAGAAAATAGTAAACAGTATGCAAGAGAACGCAGAGAATATTTTATTTAATTTACTTAGCTCAGCGAATCCACACCGATGAACTCAAACTGAACCACTCTCCAAAATTATTCAATATCAAATCGGGCTGACTTTTGTCTACCTTTACCAAAAGGTTTTTTCTCTAAAAACTTCACTTCGTATGCTTTTGGTCTTATTCTTCTGCTGAAATGTACATGTCATCATTACTGACTTTTTTGCGGGATGTAAAGGCATGATATTAGTAAGTATATAGTTTAGGCATCAATTTTACAGTCGTCATTGTGTTATGTTAAAAATATTGTGAGCATGAAAGTATACCAGGGCAAAAACAAGCAAAAAGACCTCTTTCAAATGCTTCCTCATGCTATTAACGCATTGAAAAAAAATATTATTGACCCTTTTTTCGGCTCGACCGGCAACTTCAAAAACCCCAATGAAAAACTTCCTTTAAGGTCTGAGTTGTTTACGGAAGAACAGTTGGAGCACCATGCCGTGGCACTGGCAAAAAAGCACAGCTTATTGTCTGCAAATCCGTCGGAGCAATTGTTGAAACGACTGGCCGAGAATGAAAGCATCCTGGTAGAGGTACACGCCATTTTAACGGAAAGTATAAAAAATAATATTGCCGTGGTTCCCGCTGCGGAGTGGCTTTTGGATAATTTCTACCTGATTGAAGAACAGATTTACACAGCTAAAAAACATTTACCCAAGGGTTACAGTATCGGTTTGCCGCAGTTATTGAAAGGACCTTCTGCCGGCTTGCCGCGTATTTATGATATAGCTGTTGAAATTATTTCACATAGTGACGGGCATGTAACCCTAATCACACTGACCCGGTTTATTAATAGTTACCAGCAGGTAAATCATTTAAAATTGGGAGAATTATGGGCTATTCCAATCATGCTGCGGCTGGCTTTATTGGAAAACCTGCGCCGCCTTTCTATTCAAATATCTGTTGATATAGCAAATAAAGCCCTGGCCGCAAAATGGGCCGATGCTATGATGGAGGCTGTAGAGAATAATCCTAAGAATCTTGTATTGGTAATTGCGGACATGGTAAGAGATGAACCGCCGATGGAAAGCTCCTTTGTAGCAGAATTAACAAGGAAGTTGCAGGAAAACGGAAGTGCATTTACGCTGGCATTAAATTGGATAGAACAACGCCTGGCCGAAGAAGGGCAAAGCACCACTTTATTAATACAATTAGAGAATCAGAAGCAGGCAGCTGACCAGGTATCAATCAGCAACAGTATTAGCAGTCTGCGTTTTTTAAGTACAACGGATTGGAGAGATTTTGTAGAGAGTACCGGCATTGTGGAGCAGGTATTGCTCCGGGATATCGACGGTACTTATGGCAGAATGGACTTTCACACCCGTGACCAATACCGCCATGCTGTTGAAAGAATTGCCAAGAAAAGTGAATTATCAGAAAAGGAAGTGGCTGAAATGGCCATTCAATCAGCCATGAAAATGACTGAAATAAATATGGGTACGGGAACCGCACATGTAGGTTATTTTCTTATTGGTAAAGGAGTAACAAAAATTGAGAAGGAAGCGAAAATACTTTCTACCTTTAAAGAACGTTGTCAAAAAATTTTTAACAGGATACCTCTTGTTGCATACCTCGGAGGGATACTGCTCTTAACAACTTTTCTGAGCTTGGGGCTTGTTACTAAAGCTTACCGCGAAGGTTTGAATGATCGGATGCTGATAGCGTTTAGTATTATTTTATTTTTAGCTGCCGGCCAATTAGTTACTGCGCTTATAAATTGGTTGACGACCATTTTAACTGAACCCTCTTTATTGCCGAGGATGGATTTTTCAAAAGGTATACCTGATCAATGCCGTACTATGGTGGTGATTCCCACCATGCTTACTAACAGCGACGGCATTGCTGAGTTAGCAGAAAGCCTTGAAGTGAGATTCCTGGCGAACAGGGACGCCAATGTTTCTTTTGCTTTATTGACTGATTTAAAAGATGCGAAGGAAGAACACTTGGCGGAAGATGAGCAGTTGCTTGAATTGATTCAAAATAAAATAACAGCGCTCAACCGGAAATATGAAAGGCCGGGTGATGATACTTTTTTTCTTTTTCATAGACCCAGGCGCCTGAATAACCGCGATAAAATATGGATGGGTTATGAACGTAAACGCGGGAAATTAGAAGAATTAAACGCTTTGATACGGGGAAATGGGGAGAATTTTTTCTCAGTGATAGTTGGTGATGAAAAGATTTACACTTCTGTAAAATATATCATTACGCTTGATACCGATACACAATTACCACGAGATGCGGCCTGGAAAATGGTTGGTACTATGGCGCACCCGCTCAATCAACCTGTATATTCAGAAAAAAAGAAGAGAGTTGTAGAAGGTTATTCTATTCTGCAACCGAGAGTATCAAATAGCCTGCCCACTGCCCCCAGTTCTATTTACAGCAGGATACATGGTAATGAACCGGCCACTGATCCATATACAAGAGCTACTTCCGATGTGTACCAGGATCTTTTTAAGGAAGGATCATTTATTGGAAAAGGGATATATGAAGTAGAAACTTTTGAAAAAACGCTGAAAGGAAGATTCCCTGAAAACAGCATTTTAAGTCATGATCTCTTAGAAGGTTCTTATTCAAGAGCCGGTTTAATAACGGATGTACAGTTATATGAAGAATATCCATCATCTTACATCGCCGATATTCAAAGACGTCATCGCTGGATAAGAGGTGACTGGCAAATCGCCGGTTGGTTCACACCTTTCGTACCCTCAGCTAATAAACGACTGCATAAAAATCCGCTTTCAGCACTTTCAAGATGGAAAATATTCGATAACATTCGTCGCAGTCTTATCCCTGTTTCATTGCTGGTCATTCTTTTAGCGGGGTGGATGGTTTTGGATAACCCTGTATTCTGGAGCTTAACAGTACCGGGAATAATATTTCTTCCAACGCTAATTAATTTTGCCTGGCAATTATTTCGCAAGCCTTCTGATGTTCTTTTTATTCAGCATTTGATTTACTCAAGCCGTTCTTTAAAAGACAATTTAATACAGCATATTATCAGCATCGCCTGTCTTCCTTATGAAGCATTCATTAATATGCATGCTATACTGGTTACGATTTGGCGCATGCTTATTTCCGGAAAAAAATTATTGCAATGGAACCCGTCCGGTAATTACCGGTTTAATCCAAAAGGCATCATTAATCTATATAAGAAAATGTGGTTCGCGCCATTTTTATCTGTTATTGTTTTTGCTTTCCTGGTTTTTTATTTTCCGCTTGTACTGTTTACAGCATTCCCGTTTTTAGCAGCTTGGTTTGGTTCTCCTTTTATTGTTTGGTTAATAAGCCGTCCTTCCGCTGAGAAGAAAACAGTCCTGTCAGGCGATCAAACTATTTATCTTAGAAAGTTGGCAAGAAAAATATGGGGCTTTTTTGAAAACTTTGTTAGCAAAGAAGATAACTGGCTGCCGCCGGATAATTACCAGGAACACCCGGTGGAAAGAATTGCGCATCGCACTTCTCCTACCAATATAGGATTGTCGTTATTATCCAATCTTTCGGCCTGGGATTTTGGATACATCACTGATAGCATTCTTATTGAACGTACTTCCAATACATTGGATACCCTGCAACATATGGAGAAGTACCGGGGACATTTGTATAATTGGTACGACACTATTTCATTGGTACCGCTGGCACCAAGATATATATCTACCGTTGACAGCGGAAATTTTGTTGGAAGCCTGTTGACGCTAAGACAAGGCCTCTTGAAAATACCCGATAATAAAATAATTCAGGAAAATATATTTGAAGGTTTTACAGATACAATCGGCATACTTATAGAAAAAACTCCGAATACCTCATTACTTAAGAAACTGCAGGAGGATATACATGAAAATTCTCGCTTACATATTGACAACGCAGGATCATTTAAAAATCATTTAGATAGCATCGATCAATCAGTTAAGGATATTCTTATAAAATTAAATCTTGACACAGGTGCCGAAGATGATTGGTGGGGGGAAAAATTGGTCATTCAAATAAAAAATATCAAACAGGATATCAGCACTTTTTTTCCCTGGTTGTTTTTACCGGCTACACCTTCAAAATTTGAATTTCTTCTTTCTGATTTACCGGCTGTACCTACCCTAAATCAACTGGCAGGGCTTGAACAATCATTGTTGAATAAAATAATTAATTGTTACTATCCGGAAAACAGCGCTGAAGAATCAAAATGGCTTGACAATTTCAAATCAGCCATTAGCGAATCTGCAAGACGTGCCAAAGAAATGATACTGAGAGTAGCCCGACTCGAACTAAAATGCCGGGAACTTTCCGTTATTGATTTTGATTTTCTATTTGACAAAGCACAACACCTGCTTGCCATAGGTTACAACGCAGATGAACACCGCAGAGACAATAGCTTCTACGATCTGCTTGCTTCGGAAGCAAGACTGGCAAGTTTTATTGCCATTGCACAGGGCAAATTGCCGCAACAAAGCTGGTTTGCATTGGGCAGGCAATTGACTAATGCGGGTACCACACCTATTCTTTTATCCTGGAGCGGATCTATGTTTGAATACCTGATGCCGTTGCTGGTAATGCCATCTTATGAAAATACGTTGCTTGATCAAACGTATAAAGCTGTTATTCAAAAACAAATTGATTATGGTAAAAAACGCGGCGTACCATGGGGCATTTCGGAGTCAGGTTATAATATGGTTGATGCTAATCTCAATTATCAATACCGGGCATTTGGAATACCGGGGCTTGGGTTTAAACGTGGATTAGGGGAAGACCTTGTGATTGCACCTTATGCAACTATGATGGCATTAATGATAGCGCCGGAAGATGCTTATGATAACCTTCGGGTAATGAAAGACAAGGGCTTTGAAGGTAAATATGGTTTTTATGAAGCAATTGATTATACAACATCCCGATTATTGCGAAGAACTGCACATACGGTTATCAGATCTTTTATGGCGCATCACCAGGGCATGGCTTTATTATCTATAACGTACCTGCTTTGTGATAAACCCATGCAGAAACGTTTTGAATCACATGAACAGGTAAAATCCGCTTTATTATTACTGCAGGAAAGAATACCGAGAGTTACTGCATTCTACTCACCTGCAGTGCATGAAGCTGATATAAGTATTACGCCAAGTGGAAGCGAATCAATGCGTGTGATCAATACTCCCCATACGCCTATTCCTGAAGTACAGTTGTTATCTAACGGTCGTTATCATGTAATGGTTACTAATTCGGGCGGCGGTTACAGCCGCTGGAAAAACATTGCACTTACCCGCTGGAGGGAAGACTGCACTTGTGATAATTGGGGAACGTTTTGCTATTTACGTGACCTCGATAGCAATGGAAGCTGGTCTACTGCTTTTCAACCCGGCTTAAAAGAAGGCGATAATTATGAAGCCGTATTTTCTCAGGGCCGTGCAGAATTTCGCCGCAGGGATTATTTACTGGAAACACATACTGAAATCATAGTATCGCCTGAGGATGATATAGAATTAAGAAGAATTCATATTACCAACCGTTCACGCAAAAGAAGATTTATTGAAATAACCAGCTATGCAGAAATAGTATTAGCGCATCAAATGACGGATCAATCGCATCCTGCTTTCAGCAATCTTTTTATTCAGACAGAAATTAACGAACACCGGCATGCAATTATTTGTTCACGACGGCCAAGATCGGCGGATGAGCACAATCCCCGGATGTTTCATTTAATGAAAGTGCATGATGCGGAAATACAACAGGTGTCTTACGAAACAGACAGGGCAGAATTTATAGGAAGAGGTAATACTATTAACGAACCCGGTGTTTTAAAACAGGGAAATAAATTATCGGGTAGCAGTGGCTCTGTGCTTGACCCGGTTGTTTCTATACAATACCGTATCTATATTGAACCGCATGAATCAGCTACCATTGATATGATCTTTGGTATTGCAGAAACAAAAGAAGGATGTAATATATTGATAGAAAAATACCAGGACAGGAATTTTGCGAACCGCGGGCTTGAGTTAGCCTGGACACATAACCAGGTTATAATGAGACAAATTAATGCGGCAGAAGCGGACGCACAGTTATATAATAAGCTGGCCAACTCAATCATTTTTGCGAATGCTTCATTGCGTGCAGACCCATCCGTCATTATAAAAAATCATCGGGGACAATCCGGCTTATGGAGTTACTCTATTTCCGGTGATTTACCGATTGTTCTTTTACAAATAGAAGATGTAACCAATGTAGAATTGGTACGACAGTTGGTACAGGCACATGCGTATTGGCGCCAGAAAGGTTTGATTGTTGACCTGGTGATATGGAATGATGATCACGGTGGATACAGGCAGGAGTTGCATGACCGTATACACGGATTGGCGGACCCTGCTATTACAGCTGATCTGAAGGATAAGCCGGGAGGAATATTTATTCGTTCCGCTGATCAGATATCCAATGAAGACAGGATATTATTTCAAACAGTGGCACATGTAGTGATCTCAGATCGTTTGGGAACACTGGAGGAACAGATCAACAGGGGTAATAAATTAAAAAATTCTATTCCTTATTTTACTCCGGGTAAATTACATACCGCAGTAAATATTCCTTCCGTAACAAAACTTTTGATGCCTGAAGAATTACAATTCTTCAATGGCATCGGCGGGTTTTCAAAAAACGGAAAGGAGTATATTATTCAAACAACAGCATCTAAAAAAACAGAAGCTCCCTGGATTAATGTATTGGGGAATCCTCAATTCGGAACCATCGTGACTGAAAGCGGTATGTCTTACACTTGGGTGGATAATGCGCACGGTATAAGGCTTACACCCTGGAACAACGATCCTGTTACTGATTTAAAAGGAGAAGCATTTTACCTGCGAGACGAAGAGAGTGGAAAATTCTGGTCTCCTTCCCCGCTTCCCTGCGGTGGCGATTCGGCGTATATAACAAAGCATGGATTCGGTTATAGTGTGTTTGATCATATCGAGGAAGGCATTGCATCCACTATGACTGTATATGTAGACAGGGATGCTCCTGTAAAATTTATTGTTATCAATATCCATAATAATTCCAACAGGATCAGGCGTATTTCCGCGACGGGTTACGTGGAATGGGTATTAGGTGATATACGATCAAAATACCAGATGCATACCATCACCGAAATGGATGTACGCAGCGGATCCATTCTTGCAAAGAATGCATACAGTCCTGAGTTTGAAAAAAGGGTTGCTTTTTTTGATGTAAATGATGATAACAGAACTTTTACTACTGACCGGGCAGAGTTTATAGGAAGAAACGGAACGCTTGCCAAACCTGAAGCTATGAACAGGACTAAACTATCAGGAAAAATTGGTGCAGCTTTAGATCCCTGTGCTGCTTTACAGGTTTCATTTGAACTGGCAGAAGATGAAGAAAAAGAAATAATATTTCGTCTTGGTGCAGGTAAAAACATTAAAAATACACTGGCGATTATACAACTATTTGAAGGTACACAGGCTGCAAAAAATGCATTGGAAAAAGTAAGAAAATATTGGGAAGAAGCTTTAGGCGCTGTTCAAATAGAAACACCGGATGCCGCTACCAATATACTCGCTAATGGTTGGCTGAATTACCAGACATTGGCATGTCGTATTTGGGCCAGAAGCGGATTTTATCAATCGGGGGGCGCCTTCGGTTTCAGGGACCAGTTGCAGGATGTATTATCGCTTTTACATACCAAACCGAATCTTGCAAGAGAACAAATTCTTTTATGTGCTTCAAGGCAATTTAAGGAAGGAGATGTGCAGCATTGGTGGCATCCGCCGAAGGGGCGAGGGGTTCGCACTACCTGCTCCGATGATTACCTTTGGTTACCTTTCGTCGCTGCAAAATATATAACCGTTACAGGCGACCGCGAGATATTAGATGAGAATATCCCTTTTTTGGAGGGTCGCTTATTGAATGCATTTGAAGAATCTTATTATGATCTTCCTATCAGGTCTGATATTTCCGCGAACTTTTACGAGCATTGCGTAAAAGCAATTGAACACGGTCTGAGATTTGGTGAACATGGATTGCCATTGATCGGTTCGGGAGACTGGAACGATGGCATGGATAAAGTGGGGCAGCATGGCAAAGGCGAAAGTGTATGGCTTGCCTTTTTCCTGTACGATATCCTTGTACGTTTTGAAGAAATAGCCTTGTTGAAAAATGACAACCTTTTTGCGCAGGAATGCAGTAAACAGGCCGGTATACTTCGTATAAATATCAACAAACATGCATGGGATGGTGAATGGTACCGTCGTGCCTACTTTGATGATGGACTGCCACTCGGTTCCAAGCAGAATGAAGAATGCAAAATAGATTCAATAGCACAAAGCTGGTCTGTATTATCAAAAGGCGGTGAACCGAACCGTTCCATAATGGCCATAGAGTCTGCAGGCAAATATTTGATTCGTAAAGAAGATGGACTGATACAATTATTTGATCCGCCTTTTGATAAATCAGACTTGAACCCGGGTTATATAAAAGGCTACGTTCCGGGAGTAAGAGAAAACGGCGGTCAATACACCCATGCGGCTATCTGGTTAGTGATGGCCTTTGCTTCGCTGGGCGACAGGAAACGAACTTGGGAGTTACTAAAAATGATCAACCCGGTAAATCGAGGAAACAATGCAGAAAAAAATGAGGTTTATAAAGTAGAACCTTATGTAATGGCCGCGGACGTATATGCAGAACCTAAACATAAAGGCCGTGGCGGCTGGACCTGGTATACCGGCTCCGCCGGCTGGATGTATCAATTGATCATAGAATCTTTTATAGGTCTTCACCGAAAAGGAGATAGTTTAAGTTTCTCACCCTGCATACCCCCTGAATGGAATTCTTTAAAGCTGACATACCTTTTTCACAACACTCTTTATCGTATTGAATTCGTACAATCACAAAAGGGAAATATGTCTGCAGCCAAATTAATTATTGATGGAATAGAGGAAAATAAATCGAGCATTTCTCTTATTAATGATGGTAAAACTCATGATGTAATGTTTTTTATGGCGCAAGAAAATGTCCAACCCGTCCTAAAAAATGCTTAGTAACGGAACTTACAACAACTATTGACATTAAACTTTCCATGATGCGGTTCGAACCGGACTGTCCGGTGCATAACACCGGCTTTCATTAACCTCAATTAAGATTTTTATTCAGGCTAAATGCTGCTTATTTAATTTCTATCGTCTATCCGGTTTTATGAGATTATATTTGCTTCACTTAAAATAAATTTATATGACTTCAACTAAATCATACGCCGCCCAAAGTGCCGCGACCCCGCTTGCTCCATGGACTTTTGACAGAAGAGACCCCAAACCGCATGATGTACAGATAGAAATTTTATACTGCGGTGTTTGCCACAGCGATTTGCACACCGCACGTAATGAATGGGGTAATGCCATTTACCCGGTTGTACCGGGACATGAAATTGTTGGCCGGGTCACAGCTATTGGAGATCATGTAAAGAAATTTAAAGTAGGCGAACTCGCAGGTATAGGTTGCCTGGTAGACAGTTGCAGGGAATGTAATAATTGTAAAGACGGTCAGGAACAATATTGCACCGGCGGCGCTGTATTTTCTTACGGCAGCCCCGAGAAAGACGGCAGCGGTATTACACATGGCGGCTACAGTAAAATGATATTGGCGCACGAAGATTTTGTGTTACACATTTCTGATAAGCAACCATTAGAAGCCATTGCACCTTTGCTTTGCGCCGGCATTACTACTTATTCGCCATTGCGCCATTGGAAAATTGGTAAAGGACACAAAGTGGGTATACTTGGATTGGGCGGTCTCGGACATATGGGTGTAAAGATTGCGGTAGCGATGGGTGCGGAAGTAACCATGCTAAGTCATACCGCTTCAAAAGCCGCTGATGCAAAACGCTTGGGTGCACATAAATTTATATTAACGACAGATGAAGCGCAAGCAAAATCAGTAGCTAATTATTTTGATTTTATTTTAGATACCGTTTCCGCAGTACATGATTATAATTTTTATTTGGGTATGTTGACGACAAACGGAACTATGGTTTGCGTAGGCGTTCCGCCACCCGTACCGCCTGTGGCTGCGTTCAATCTTATTTTTCACAGGAGAAGTTTAGCCGGTTCATTAATTGGCGGCTTACCCGAAACACAGGAAATGCTTGACTATTGCGCCGAAAATAATATTGTAAGCGATGTGGAAGTGATTGCTATGAAAGACATTAATGAAGCTTATGAAAGAATGTTGAAAGGAGATGTGCGCTACAGGTTTGTAATTGATATGGCGACGCTGTAGATTTATTAGTGATGAATGATGAATTGGCAATTAGCGATAGGCAATATGCAAATATTACCCTAAGTTATCCTAAAAATTTCGTTTGATATAATAGTAGGCGATAAGACGAGAAGGCGGAAAGATTTTGTTTTGTACCTTACCCTTATTTTTTGTAAATTGTGAAGTGAAAAAACGAAAGACAATAGCTCTGGATTTCATAATTGACAGGCTTACAAACTCTATCCAAAACACAATTTCGGGAGATAGTTTTCAGACTGAGGTTTCTTTATTCACTAATGCAGATGCAAAGCTATTAACTAAGAAAGGTGGCTGGCAATTTAATTAGAAAACAGAGTTAGCAGATAATTCAAAGGAAGTTTACAAATTGACCATTGTCAGCAACCCCGATATTATTCAAGGTCTTATTAGTTTGACAATTCGTCCCGACCATATTTTGATGGATCTCGTTGAAAGTGCTCCTTTCAACATTGGTAAAAATAAATTATATGAAGGAGTTGCCGGGAATCTTGTTGCACATGCCTGCAAACTATCATTTCAGTATGGCTTTGAAGGGTTCGTATCATTTACGGCTAAGACCAGGCTTATTGAGCATTATGAAAAAACATTAGGTGCTTATCATTTCGGTGGACACAGAATGATAATCCCGACTATATCAGCAGAAAAATTAGTTGAAAAATATTTTAAAAACTAAAAAATGGGACACATAAAAGAACCAAAAGGAGTTGACTTCATTATTAAAAGTGAGCCTATTACAGAAAGGGAACAAGCTGCTATCAGTGAGTATATCAAAAATTACAAACTGAAACACTCCAAAAAAAAAACAGCTGCGATTAGAAAATCCGCAGGAGCCGGTTCTCGTAAGAAAGCTTTTGCATAACAAACTACCGTCAAGATGTAAATCTATCTATATAGGCCATTTATGGACATGTTGTCAACCACCCGCAGCTCTTAAAAGAAAAAAGAAAATTTAAGTTTTGCAAAAAATGGAGTGCCGGGTGTAAAATGAATTTCTTCAATAGGGGCGGGTTCGTTTCTTAATCTTGACTCTGTGTTGAACTGCGATTCATTCCATTTTACATTAAACAGATTTTCTACTGCAATGCCCAACTCATATTTTGGTTTGGTGTAGTTGATTGATAAATCCGTCACCGTATATCCTTTTGCAATCACCGAATTAGTTTCATTGGCCGGTCTGTCTTTCATGTAGCGGTATCGTATGCTTCCGTTCAATGCTTTTGCCGATTTCCAAACTAAACCGCCCGTGCCGGTTAGAGTAGGGGCAAGGGGTATAAAATTTTCTCCTTTGGGGTTATCAATACTACGCGGTTTTGCAAAATTGATATTTATATCTGCAAAAAAGTATTTGCTGAATTGATAACGTGCAGAAAAATCAATACCCGCTCTTCTTGTTTTACCCGCCGGTTCTACGATGCCTTCATCGCCAACATACACCAACTCTTGTGCTAAATACTGATACCACAGTGCCGCATTGATAAGTAAGGAATGTGCGGGTTTTAAAAATATGCCGAGATCGGCGCCATAGGATGCAGGCAAAATATTCTTACTGTCACTATTTCCTGTTACAACCCTTGTGTCATTGGAATGAAATCCCTTGCCGGTTTTTACATAAAGCTGTGTGCTTTTATTAACCGTGTACTGAATATTAAACTTAGGGCTGTGAATTACTTTTGATCGCGAGGGCAATTGATGCTGCGCAATATTATCGTAGTAGTTGAAATTGAAATAATCTAACCGGTTACCGATATTGAATAACCATTTTCCCGTACTTATATTTTCATCTAAAAAAACAAAAGCGTTTGTTTCATTTATATTACCCAATTGTATACCGGAAAGCAAAACGGTTTTATTCAGCGTACTTGACAGTTCGCTGCCTTTTGTTTTGTCCGCACGAAAACCTGTTCCGTAAACCGATTTAAAGTTCCATCTGCCTTTATCCTTATCAAGAGAAAGTTTTGTTTGATAACCGAATAAATCTCTCGACTCACGCTGCCTTATCTGATCTCCGTTCACGGGGTCATTTAAAAAGAAAGTAAAATTAGAAAATAAATTAAAATGGTATTTTGAGTAATAAAAATGATTTTCAAGTGCGGCATTATTTTTTAAATCGGTGTGTAGTTTAACAGATGTATTTATTCTGCCGGTATAACCTCCTTCGGTATTATCAATAGCGCCGAAACGACTGATAAGCCCCGAGCGTACAGCCCGTCCGGGTATTTGCCCCGATGCATTCCATTTACTGTTGAAAGCGGAAGCAATAAAGGTGAGTTTATTATTATCATTCAGTCTTGTATTTAATTTACCAAAAACATTAAAACGATTAAAATGCTGCGGTGATTCAAAGGGTCCGTCGGAATATAACAATTCGCTTGCTACATACGCATTCGTGCCTTTTTCTTTTTTTCTTTTACTTAAAAGATCTATCATAGCCAATCCGCGAATGGTATTGAACTGACCGGCTTCGAGCTTTACCATATTTTTATTTAATGTATTTACGGTATTGAAATTGACATAACCCGCCGTAGCAAAGTTTCCCTGTTCACTGTAATAACTTCCCTTGCCGAAATCTACTTTATCTACCAACTCGGGAATAAGAAAATGCAAATCGGCATAACCTTGTCCGTGTGCATGCGAAACCATATTAACGGGAATACCATCTGCAGCAATGGCTACATCGGTACCATGATCTATATCGAAGCCGCGTAAAAAAATTTGTTCAGCTTTGCCACCACCCTGGTGCTGACCGATAAACAAACCGGGCACGGTACGCAAAATATCCTGCGATGATCTTACGGGTTGTTTATTTAAATCAATACGACTGATGGTATTGAAAGGCGTTACATCTGCATGCGATGCTATAATAACTTCTTCAAGGTTGATATTCCCTTTTTCCAGTTCAATTAAAACAAATTCTTTATCAATTGTTACGGTTTGGCTTTGATAACCGATATAACTTACTTTAATGGCTGCGCTGTCTTTATTACTTGCTGATTTTATATCAAACAAAAAACCGCCTGCATTATCTGTTAAAGTTGTGAGGCTATTATTTTGCAACTGAACAAAAGCTACTTCAAGCGGTTCCCTTGTATTTTTATCAATTACTTTGCCTGCAATTATTGTTTGCGCTTGAGCAAATAATGAGCTGAAAAACAAAAAGGAAAATAAGAATATTTTTTTCATCGTAATTGACTTAAAGGTTGTTCAGTGTATTTTTTGCTTCCGCCGTTTTTACAGGACCAATTTCAAAACTGCTTTCCAATACATCTTCCAAAAATTCCTTTGCCTTATCTTTTTTGCCGGCTGCATTGTAAATAACTCCCAATCTGAATAATACATCAGGCTCGAAACATTTGTTGGTTACATAATTTTGTGCCGTTGTAAAAGCTCTATCCGTATCGCCATTTTTGTAATACGCCCATGCTAACCAACTCATCGTTTCGGGAGTAGGGCGGCTGTCTGCTTCTTTTTGAGCTATGAACAGGGCTTTGGCAGGCTCATTCAACTCATCGACATAAATATCAAAAAGATATTTGTTGTACATGGCCCCGTACTTTGGCTGTTGGGCTTCCTGCAAAAAAAGATTTAATTGATTTTCTTTTTCTTTTTTTTCACCTTCAAATTCCGCTATGTCGGCCATCATCAAATAGAGATCGGGCATTTTTGTTTTAGATAAAATGAAATTCAGTATTCGTTTTGCTTCAGCAGCATTTTTATCATGTGCATATGCTATATATGCAATGCCTTTGAGGCAATAAAGGTTAGCGCTGTCTCTTCTTAAAACATTCAGGTAAGCATCGTAAGATTCTTCAATACGACCTGCATGACCGTACATATCCGCAAGATTGGATAAAGCCCATGCGTAAGGCGATTTTTTATTTATTCCTTTTACTTTTTCGAAAGCTTTTTCCATCCATTCTATCGCTTTATCCAAATTACCTTTATGATCTTCTAACTTTGCTTTGCGAATCATATAATCAAAATTGCCCGGCGTATTTACCCTGTTCAGTTTATTGGAAGCCTCATAATAAAGACCTAACTCCATACCCGCATCAAATTTTAACAGGTTGGTCGTGTATTCGGCTCCGCCGTTTTTAATTGCGGCCTCGGTATAGTTATACGCATCCTGAAAACGATGTTGTGTAATGGCGTTTTGCGAAAGCGAATAATAAATCTCCGGATTTTTATAATTCATTTTGGCATTGCTGCGCCAAAATAATGAGTCGGCTAATTTTACATCTTCTACCTCGCCGTGCAGTTTGAAACGTTGCAGGCAGTTAAACCCCAACTCCAGCATATTCACAAAACTGCCCGTGTCCTCACGCAGTTTATTTTCCCAAAAATTAATTTCGTAATTGTTTTTTGTAATTTCTTTTTCGTGATAAGTATCGTTAAGAAAAGCATTGTATTCAGCAGGATGAGCAATACTTTTGTTTTTTGAACAAGAAATAAAAAAGAGTGCGATAAGTGTTGTAAATAAGAATGTCTTTTTCATAATAGTTGATTGTGCATACATATACGGGAAAATGAAAGCCTTGGATTTAGCAAAAGGAAACGCTCCTGTCCAAGGGCTTAATGCCGTTGAAGGGAGCGTCGCCAATGCAGTCATATAGTCCGCAGGATCCTGTGGATAGCACTGTCGCCGGTTAAAAAACTAAAAAGGAGCTGCCATGTAAGGGAATGTGATGAGAAATGGTTTATCATTTGTATTTACATTGTCTTTCGTTAAGCCCGGGTTTGATGCACCTGTGGGCCCGCCGAAAATCAGTAACAATTCTGTATCAATTACATCATCATTCAATGCTCTGCCGGTTAATACATTTGTACCGTCAAAAAAAGTTGATTTCCCGTTGAGCTTTACATTCAATACATCGGTAACCAATAAGCCGGCGAAAGTTGCTTTATCCTGGCCCAGTGCATTACTTGTATAACCAAAGCCGGTCAATACATTTTGAAACTGCGCATTGAACGCAGCATTCATTGCAGAAGGCGTGGTTGTATTAAACTCATTTTTGCGGGCTGAATTGACAAACACCGTATTGATTGCGGGACGGGCCATTTGATCATTTTGTGTAAAAGTGCCGCTCACATCAAAATTATCATTCGGGGTTTTATCTTTTTTGCAACTTGCAAATACAACTGTAAGTGCAAGCGCCGCTACAATTGAATATTTATTTATGCGAATCATTGTTATAAGTTTTAAAGTTTTTGAAATCGGTTAATTATTTTGTTTTTGTTTCGCACCAGTAATTCACTGAAGCACCGGTACCCAATAATGCCTTTGGCAATTCAATAACCAGCGACATTACATTGGTACCTGCAAATGTGTCAACACCCGGGCTGCGGAAACTTGTTTGCGTACCGGCGATGATTTCTCTGAATCGTACCAAATCAAAGAAGAAAGGATCATCTCGCGGGCCGGCAAAAATTTTAATGGCTCCGTTTGCTCCGCTGCCGACAATCGGCGCCGCGCCGTAAGGTGTTACCTGTGTTTCGGTAAAAGAGTTGGCTGTCAGTACAGTACTTGTTGTACCTTTTACCGCAGGCGCTACGGGCCCGTAAGCTCTTACTTTACCGTTTTGTATCAGGAACTGAATCACCAAGTCTTCTACATTATCGCCGGTGTTGTCAATGTTCATCTCGTACATTACGTTGTTGGGAAATGTAGCGGTAGCGGATGCCGCAGGGCTCATTAATCCCTGTACATTGCATACTAAAACCATTTTACTGTTGTCCGCAGGACTTTGAAAAGCATACACGTCGGTAATGTCATTACCCAAGCTTGTGCTGTTAGGTCCTGTTATTGCAGGCGCATCAATATGATCGGCTGCGAATAATACACCGCCGAGAACGATAGCTGCGGAAGCTATACCGGCGATTAATTTGTTTCTCTTTTTCATTTTGTTTTTTGATTTTGCCCGTCCGGCTAATGCCCTTCAGGCGGGGTTAAAAATTTTATATATGGAAGAGTTACGGGATTAAAATGCTGTTGGATCATTTTTTATTAATTTTTTTTAAAGAAGGGCCGGTAGAAACCGGCCCCGATTAACCAACTGCTATTTGGACATCACTACATTATTAAACATGACTGATACCATTACTTTGGTATATATTTTTGATAGTAACGGAAGCGCTGCCGCATTTTTCATCTGTAATAATTAATTCTTTTCCTTTTATGCAAAACCACAGCTTGCCGCCCGCAACGGTTGCCGGTTCCGCTTTACCGTTTCCTTTTTTACTAAGCGTTGCAATTGTTTTTAATCAATCGCAGTAATATGTACGGAACTTCGGAAAGGCCGGATTAATAAAAATATTTTTTATTTGCCGGAAATAAATTGAGGAATAAAACAGTAATTTCATTTTTTGCAAAAAAGAGGCTTGAGAAGACGTTTAAAAATGATTTCAACATGGTAGCTGTTGGCGAGTACGCCAACTATGACAACTAAGAAAGCGAACTCAACAAATCATTTTTAAACGTCTTCTCAAGCCTGAATTCATCAATAACTAAATTTTAAAACAACTATGGCATACTGGCTTGTAAAATCAGAACCCTTTAAATACAGTTGGGAACAGTTTGAAAAAGACAAGGAAACCGATTGGACAGGTGTACGCAACTATGCGGCACGTATTCATTTGCGGGCTATGAAGAAAGGCGACGAAGTATTTTTTTACCACAGCAATGAAGGCCTCGAGATTGTGGGCATTGCCAAAGTAAAGAAGGAAGCATACCGCGATGCTACTGCCGGCGATGATGACCGTTGGGTAGCAGTAGACCTAAAGCCGTATAAAAAAATGAAGAAGCCCGTAAGTCTAACCCAATTAAAAGCTGATAAGCGATTAAAGGATATGGCGCTGATAAAAATAGGAAGGTTATCGGTTTCTCCGGTTAGCGATAACGAGTATAAAGCGATTATGGAAATGGGGGAGATGAAATAAAACTTGGTTAAACTTTCAGAAACTTAACACAATTCATTTATTAAACCTTAAAATATGCAAATAAGAGTTACACTGTTTCTATTACTGTTTAGTTTCAGTATCAGCGGGTGTAAGAATGAAACAAAAAGCGTTCTTACTGAACAGGAGAAAAGGGTCTTAGACAGTTTGGGATTTGACAAAGAAATTGTAAACGATGTGAAATTAAAGATTAATCAGCCTTTTAGTGTGATGGCCTCTGAAAACAAAACCGGTATGGAAATACCAAAACATATGTTGCCTGTTATGTTGTATTTTAAAGTCGAGAAATCATTGAATACCGATTTTATTGAAGATATAAAAGCAAAAAATAATTCAAAAAGAGGATACAACGTTTATTCAGTCGACCAAAATGACGGCAAATTAACAATCATCATCAGTAAACTTTAATTTTTAAAGAATGATTAAATTCGAATCTATTAAGGAATATTATCTTAACAAAGGTTTTAGCGAAGACAATATTGATTATGTTATAAATGCTGTAAAAGACGGATCAAAAAGAGAACATATTATTGAAAGCCTTACGGCCGACTATAGAGGAATGAGTCATGAAAATGCATCCAACTTATTAAATAGTGTATATGGTGTGAGTGGAGGTGAGTTTAAAAAAGAAAACAGGGGAGGATATCTTTACGGTGCATTTTTTTTACTATTTGGTTTGTCCTATTCAATTTATATTTTTTTTACATTCCGGAATGGCGGCACTTTTATACGGCCTGTCATAGTTTTTGCTCTTGCAGGCATTGGAGTTTTAGGCGGCATTGGATTTATTGTAAAATCTGCTACAGGAAAATACCGGGATACCGACGAGCCGTTTAATGATTAAAAAACCGTTTCTATTATCTACGATTATATATGACAAAAAAGAAATTAGTAGCCCTTACCGGCGCCGGCATCAGTGCCGAAAGCGGTTTAAAAACTTTCCGTGACAGCGATGGCTTGTGGATGGGATACAATGTAGAAGATGTAGCCACACCGAGAGCATTTAAAAAAAATCCGCAGTTGGTATTGGATTTTTATAACCAACGAAGAAAAGATGTAGCGGCCGCATTGCCCAATGCAGCACATACCGGTTTGGCTGCTTTGGAAAAACATTTTGATGTAACCGTCATTACACAAAACATAGATGATTTGCATGAACGAGGCGGCTCAACCAATGTGCTGCATTTACACGGACAAATTTTTCAAATGCGCAGCGTGGCCAATGAAAATGAAATTTTTGAAATACGGGGAGATATAAACTTAGGCGATAAAGCAGCTGATGGTTCTCAACTTCGTCCTCATATAGTGTGGTTTGAAGAACCGGTACCTATGATAGAAAAGGCAGCTCAGGTAATGATGTATGCCGATACTTTTGTTTTGATAGGAACCTCATTGCAAGTTTACCCCGCAGCAGGACTTATTCAATTTGTTCCGTTGGCTTCGCCCAAATATATTATTGATAAAAAAATACCGTCTATAAGTGAATACGGTAACATGGTATTTATTGAAAAGCCGGCTACTGAAGGAGTGGGGGAGTTGCTTTCTAAGTTGATATCTTAAGCAGTTATTTTTTATCGCGGAGAAAAGGAGGTCGCTAAGTTAGCGCTGAGCATATCTCTGCGAAACCTTCTTTACTCATTTTCTCTGCGCTGAACTGAAACAATAAATCAATATTTACTTTCTCCTCCATCAGGTCCGTAAAAAATAACCCGGGTAGCGAAGTCGGATGTAAAATTTTCGAAGCGATGTTCTACGCCTGCAGGTACAAACAATACATCGCCGGCGTTACAATCAACTCTTTCACCATTCCTGATAAACTCGGAACTGCCGCTTGCTATAATATATAATTCGTCTTGCTTATGCGGCGTTTGTGTGTCCATATCAACCGGAGCAAAATATTCTACCGACATGGTGCCGTGTTTCATTACCACGGTAAAGGGAAACTCATTTTCATCTTTTAGCTTTTGAATTGCTTCAGGCAATGAAACTTTAAAAGGCATGGTAAAATGATTTACCGGTCACGAAAAATGATTCCGTTTTCTTCCAGTTCTTTCAGTACTGGTTCATATATTTCTTTATGCGTGGGTATCAGTAAGCCTTTCAATTTAATAGTACCATTCAAAATTAATTTAGCTGCAATGCCCAATGGCAATCCGACTGTTTTCGCCATTGCCGTCCGCAGACTGTCGTGCCCCTTTACTATCAGGGAACTTCTTACCTCTGACTTCTTACTTCCAATTTCATATTCAATCTCGTGCAGCATAACAATCATGTCTTTATCAGCAGGCTTTAAATTCAATTTTGTTTCAACTAAGTATTGCAGAATATCCGCGGATGTTTTACTATTTGCCGGCACAGGCGTTTCATCAAACAAACCTAAAAATTGAAACAGTTCTTTATTTTCCGCCGTAACAAATTTATTAATCGGGTCACTCCATTTTTTATAAGTTAAATTTTTTATATCTATGCCGTCAGTATCATTGGTTAATCCCGCCGCTACTATTTTGTCCCAAGCCTTGCAAAACGCAGGATAGCGTAAAGTAGTGCGGATAAACGTAGCGGCATCCTGCAGTTTATACAGCGAAGTATAACTTAATGAATCACGATTAGGATAACAGGCTAAGTCACTTAATCCGTCAACAGATACAATCGGGCAGTCAGCAAATACTTTTGTATACGGCAGCGTAACAGTAGTGTTATTGTTTTTAAAAACAGCTCCTGCTTTTCCAGCCATCACAATATTGCGGGGGTTCCAGCTTATTTTATAATGCCAGGGGTTATCATCACTTTCGGGAGTTACCAATCCCCCGCAATGACTTTTAAAAGAAGTAACCCTGCCGCCGTTGGCATGTATTTGATCAATCAGTTTCATAGCGCTCATGTGGTCAATACCCGGGTCAAGACCCATTTCGCAAAGAAATAATAATTGATTGCTCGCAATTTCAGTTTGTAATTTTTTTATTTCATCATCGGCATACGAAGCAGTAAGCAGGTTTTTATTTAGTGCAATACAATTTTTTGCTATCGAAATATGCAGGGCAGGGGGCAACATGGAAATAACAATATCAGCGTCGGCTATATAAGTATTTCTTTCGGCTTCATTATTTATATCAAAGGAAACGGCCGCGGCAAATTTCGAATCACCGATTTTTGATTTGGCCTGGTCAGCATTTGCATCTACTACGGTGAGGAACCATTGTTGCACGGCAGCATGCTGAATTAAATAATCAATTAAAACCGTTGCTGATTTGCCTGCACCGAATAAAAGGATTTTCTTCACAAAATAATTTTGCAGCAAATTATACCAATTATTAATATAATTCAGGCCAAACAATCAATTAAAAAATTCATATCCGTATAATACCGCTCTATATAAAAGATCGGTCTGAAATATATTTCAAAGCGGTATTAAATCATTTTTAGACTGCTTATTCGGTTCAAAAAATATCGGTAGTGTCTCAGTTTGAAAAATCGGTACACTCCGCCGATCGGCGGAGATGGGGCAAACTATAAACCTGCATAGGCCGCCTGGTACTGCCTTGAATTAATACCCGTGATGCTGTAAGCTATTTTTATGCCTCTTTTGCTGTCGGGTACTTTGATAGTCATAGTACCGTTGGGCGCTACATAACTAAACTTGATCGTTTCTTTTTTCAACGGCTCTAAACTCGGCTTCAGGTATTGAATCTCAATAATGACTTCATCCAATATATAGCCTGAATTATTATTTACCGTCAATTGCAGGTTGCTGATACCGCCAAAAGAACCTTTTTTGTATTCATTGCTTTTTACCGATACCATTTTCCAAATATCTTCTTTGGTTTTGGCAGGCACAGCGTCTTCTGTCCTTACTGCTTTTTTGCGTTCGCCGGTTACAGGATCAATGTCAGAAGGCTGCGACTCCTGATTTTTTTCAGTTGACTTATTTGTTACGGGTAATTGTTTTTCTTTTTTTATTGTCTTGGCAGGTGTTGCCGGGGGTTCTTCTGTTTGTGCTGCGGATGCAGCGGCATCATTATCAGTCTCGTTAACATCAGCGTTAATGTTGTTACTGTTTTCTTCTTCTGCGGGTAAATTTTCTTTGGCAGGTATTACTGTATTCAACAGCAGGTTTGCTTCATTAGTAGTTGCGGGTGCAGTTGTTTGCTTATTTGATGAATTAAGAGCCGTTTTTTTATTGCCCGATTTATTGAAACCCGATCCTATAAAAATACCCACGCCCAATAACACAACAACGACCGCCGCTATTTGCAGGTATTTCTTTTTATCGGCAAAATTATTCCGGCTGCGTTTGTTGTTGAGTAATTTATCAACATACATTTTTTTAATCTCATCCAATGGCTGCGAATATTTTTCGGTAAGTATAGCCTCTTGTACCGGTTGTTTATATTCAACCGCGGTTTCCTTTTCAAATTCTGAATATGAATAAGACGATGGCAGTGTTGTTTTAACGCCTGCTACAGGTTTCAATGCTGCAGCGGTAACGGGTTTTTCTTTATTAGCAGATAACGATGAATTGGCAGGAAGAGACACATAAATTTTTCTGACAGAAGGTTGTTCTATTTTCTTTTCAACGATTGTTTCGGTTACTGTTTCTGTGACAGTTACTGCTTCTTCTTTTATAAGAGTTACTACCTCCTCTTTTTCTTTTACCTCTTTGGCCGGGGCTTCTTTTTTATAAAAACGGTCGTAGGGTTGTTCTTCGGTAAAATTGGTGAAAGGCTTTAGTTCCGGAATTTCGTATGGGTAACGCCAGGCCGCACTCTTATTATCTATCCATATCAAGTCGTATGGCTTGAAGCCAATGGCCGTAATTTCCTCCATTGAAAAAGGACCCGACTCTTTATTATTTCGTAACAGACGATAGGCAGACATGGTTGGCTACTTTTACTACTAAGGTAACAAAATATCGTACCGCATAATGTAAAAGGGATGTTATAAAATTATGGAAAATTGGCCGAAAAAAATTAATTAACACCGGTGGAAAAAAAGGGGCTAAAAACATTTTTTTTGTGAGGTTTTCAGGGTTAAAAAAGGTAGATTTGCACACCCTGAAAAAAGCCCGGTAAAAGGCTCATTTTGAGGCGCTAAAATTGCCTGACACCCTTAACCCGGCAAGAACTAATAAAACCAAATTTCGATAATAAGTAAACTATATAATGGAAGAAAACAATCAGCCCCTTGAGACAAGCGATAACAACCGGATTATCCCTGTAAATATTGAAGAACAAATGAAGACGGCCTACATCGACTATTCTATGTCGGTCATTGTGGGTCGTGCCCTGCCCGATGTTCGCGACGGTTTAAAACCCGTACACCGCCGTATTTTATTCGCTATGAATGAACTGGGCATGAATTACAACAAGCCCTTTAAAAAGTCGGCCCGTATAGTAGGTGAGGTAATGGGTAAATATCACCCGCATGGTGATACAGCCATTTACGATACCATGGTGCGTATGGCGCAGGAGTGGAGCATGGGTTATACATTAATTGACGGCCAGGGAAACTTTGGCAGCCAGGATGGTGATGGCCCCGCAGCTATGCGTTATACGGAAGCTCGTTTGCACCGCCGTGCCGAGTATATGCTTGAAGACTTGGAAAAAGAAACGGTAGACTTTCAATTTAATTTTGATGACTCGCTGAAAGAACCGACGGTATTACCAACCCGTATTCCCAATTTATTAATCAATGGTTCCAGCGGTATTGCCGTAGGTATGGCTACCAATATAATGCCGCACAACCTTAGCGAAGTAATTGATGGTTGTATAGCCTATGTAGATAATAAAGAAATTACGGTAGATGAATTGATGCAATATGTGAAAGCGCCTGATTTTCCAACCGGCGGTATCATATATGGTATGGAAGGAGTGAAGGCGGCCATGCACTTTGGCAGAGGAAGGGTTGTGGTTCGCGGTAAAGTAACCATTGAGACAAAACCCAGCGGCCGGGAAACTATTATCATCAATGCGGTGCCTTACCAGGTAAGCCGCGACGGATTGACTGATAAAATCGGTCAGTTGGTAAATGATAAAATTATTGAAGGCATTGCGCATGTAAATAACGAATCGAATAATAAAGAAGGTACCCGCGTAGTAATTGATTTAAAAAGAGATGGTGTAGCCAATCTTATTATCAATCAACTGTACAAGCACACTGAATTACAAACTTCGTTCGGTATAAACAATGTGGCTATTGTAAGGGGAAGACCCCGCACATTGAACCTGCGGGACATGATCAGCGAGTTTGTCGAGTTTCGCCATGAGGTAGTAATAAGAAGAACACAGTTTGAATTGAAAGAAGCGGAAAAGAAAGCTCATATTCTTGCGGGCTATATGATTGCATTGGATCACTTGGATGAAGTGATTGCATTGATACGTGCATCGGCTACGCCTGATACAGCAAAAGAGGCTTTGATCAGCGCAGGTTGGGGATTGGATGAGATTCAGGCCAAAGCCATACTGGAACTTCGTTTACAAAGGTTGACCGGCATGGAAAGAGAGAAAATAAAAGCCGAGTACGATGAGTTGATGAAATTGATTGCCGATTTGAAAGATATTTTAAGTGATGAGGGGCGGCGTTTCCAAATTATTAAAAATGAATTGCAGGAAATAAAAGACAGGTTTGGTGTACCGCGAAAATCAGAAATTACTTACCTTGATGATGAAGTAAGAATAAAAGATTTGATAAAGGAAGAAGATGTAGTAATAACCATTTCACATCTTGGTTATATAAAAAGAACATCAGCAACCGAATACCGCCAGCAACGCAGGGGAGGAAGAGGAGCCATGGGCGGTAAGACAAGAGAAGAAGATTGGATAGAGCATTTATTTGTTGCCTCTACGCATCATACCATGCTGTTCTTTACCGAAAAAGGAAGAGTATATTGGTTGAATGTATATGAAATACCCGAAGGCGAAAAAAACAGTAAGGGCCGTGCAATCCAAAATATGATTCAAATACCGCCCGATGATAAAGTAAGAGCCATTATTGATGTGCAGGATTTGAAAAACGAAGAGTTTGTAAAAAGCCATAATATAGTATTGTGTACTAAAAAAGGTATTATTAAGAAAACGGAGTTGCAGGATTTTAGCCGGCCAAGACAAACAGGTGTAAATGCCATAACGATTAATGAAGGCGACCAATTGATGGAAGCCAAAATGACTGATGGCAAATGCGAAATCATGATGGCGGTAAAGAGCGGCAGGGCCATTCGTTTCCCGGAAGTAAAAGTACGACCCACCGGCCGCGGCGCTATTGGTGTGGCGGGAATAGAGGTGGATGATGAGCATGATGAAGTAGTTGGTATGATTTGTGTAAATCCTGAGACCGAGGCATCAAAAACCGTGATGGTGGTAAGTGAAAAAGGGTTTGGTAAGCGTACAGCCGTAGATGAATACAGAATGACAAATAGGGGCGGTAAAGGCGTGAAAACCATTAATGTAACAGAAAAAACCGGCAAGCTTATTGGCATGTTAGATGTGATAGAAAGAGAAGATTTAATAATAACCTGCAAAAGCGGGGTGACTATACGGATGAAAGTGGGTGATATAAGCGAACAGGGAAGGGCTACGCAGGGTGTAAAATTAATCAGGTTAGATGAAGGAGATGAGATAGCCGCTATCACCAAGATAGATGAAAAGGACGCCAATGGAAACACGGTTGAAGAAGAAATGTTAAATAACCCGGACAGTACAACTGAAGCCGGAGAAAACCCATCAATTGAAAACGAAACGGAGGACAGTACTGAACAACAATAATTTTTCTTAAATCAAAAAATAAAATCGATGCGTAAATTAATTTTCTCTTTGTTGGTATCTGCATTCGCTATCAGTGCGGGTGCGCAGGATATTGAAAAAATAAAAGGCTTTGTATACTTGCAAAAATTCAAAGACGCCAAAACGGAACTTGATAAGGCGATGGCTAATGCTAAATTCAGCGCCAAGCCCGAAGCACATATTTTAAAGTCGGCCATTTACTTGGGTCTTGTCGGCGATAAAGAATTTGCGGCGCAGTCTCCCCAACTATTCCAGGATGCATTGGCTTCTTTTAATAAATATAAAGAGTTGGATAAGGCATTAACTTTTGTAAAAGAGCAACCTTACAACACCGTACCCGGTACTTTTTATTCAAATTATTACAATGAGGGTATAGGATTTTTTAATAAAAAAGAATGGGAGGCCGCTTACCCCAAGTTTATATCCGCTATTGAAATGTCGGATTTTATGATCAATAATAAATTACTGGCTAATTTTTTTGATACATCAGGTTTGTTATTGGCAGGAGCTACGGCCCAGAATTTAAAGACAAAAGATGCAGAAGCTGCCGGTTTGTTCAGCCGGTTGGCCGATCACAGAGTAGGCGGCGCGGATAACGAATTTCTGCACCAGTTTCTTGCTATGCATTATTTAAACAACGGCGATATGGCCAATTTTGCCAAGTATAAAAAAATAGGATCGGAGCTTTATCCCAACAGTGAGTTTTTTAAATACGAAGAAATGGATTTCATTCTTTCAATGACCAATAAGCAGAAGAAAATGGAATTGATAGATGAAAAACTAAAAGCCGATCCGTCAAATCCGAAACTGCAGGGCTTGGTAGGAGAAATATATTTCGACCAGTTAAATGCACGTGATTCCAATGCTACCGTACCCGCTAATTTTGACGAACTGGAAGCCAAAATGATTGAAGCATTTAATAAAGCAACCGAATTAAAACCAAACTCGGGCATACCAACTACCAATATCGGCAAACACTTTTTAAATAAAGCCGTACGCATCAATACAGAGCTGGAAGCGCATAATAAGTCAGTAAGAGAAAGATTAAGAGTAGCCAATGCACCGGTAAACGGCAAACCGCCGGTAAAGCTGAAAGCCGCAACGCCTGAAGAAAATGCGAAGAAGGATGCCATCAATGTGAGGTATTATAAAGAGATTGATAATGCAATCATTTATTTTGAAAAAGCGATTGCTATTTTTCAGAAAGCAGGCGATTTACCAAAAGATGAAAAGCAGGAATATAAAAGATCGGTTAGTTACCTGATAGATTTTTATAATGAAAAGAAACAATACGCAAAAGGAAAGCCTGCCGAAGCAGCCAAGTTTGAAGCGCTGCAGAAGAAGTGGCAGACGCTCTACGATACGAAATTCTAAATTATTAAGCCGGTTAAATGACCGGCTTTTTAGTTTTGCAAAAGAAAATCATTCCATTTGTTTCAGAAATCGGTAAAGAGTTTCTTTTGCGTAATCAGACGCCCTTTTAGACATTTGTTTAGCAACTTCTTTAAAATCTTTGTTTTCTTGATTTGCAAGAATCTGCGATGTAGCGTCCATCAATGAATCCAATTTTCCATCAATAAGAGAAATTTGAGCAACTAAGCGGATGTATATTTCTTTATCATCCTGATTGAGCGTTTGCATAATTTTTTTTGTAAAAATATTTATTTGCTTTACTGCAAATAAGGCAAAATGACCCCCAATTGATACCCGCCGTTCGTAGTTATTCAGGAGAGAAAATAATTGGATGGATATTGCGTAATATAAGAAAATGTGTATCTTAATTTAAGTCGCTATAATTTGCACGTTCAAGTATCATAGTAATTTCAGAAAAATCAAGTTCGGAACTTTCGTTCATAAAGCCAGTGGTTAAATATCTGATTCTATCAGACCTAAACAAATCAATTATTTCTCTGTCTGGTAATAATATTCTTTTCTTAAGTTTTGCATCGGGGAAACATAAATCTAAAAACACTATTTCACTGGCATCTGTTCCATAATTAAATAAAAAGAAATTTGAATTAGGCAATAAAAAAAGATTGTCCGCCTGAGTTTTTGTCTCGCATTCCAAAACCAGTACGCTTAAATCTTCTCCATCAATATATGTAGAAACCGATATTATATTTATGCTGTCTAAAATATCTTGTGTGACCAATAGCTTATCCATTCAATGAATATACAAACAATAGGTACACAGGCCCGTAACCAGAAGTGAATAGTTTTGGTTCTCACACGACGTGCGCCGGTGCTAATTTTCTTTTTTTCTGAGTGGCATAATTATTTTCATCTACTTAACATAATATTAATTATAAGAAATAAATATGAAAAATTTTAAAACCCTGACGTTGGGCTATTTGAAATATTTTCGTTTTGAACTTAGTCCTGTATGGATATGAATATAAAGGATTCATTGTTGGCCGAGCACTCCAAAAAACAAACGGATCGTATTGTAAAATATATCGGCGCAGATGCCGGACGTTTCGCTGTACTGATGAAATTATTTTTCGCCGGCGAATACCGAATTACACAACGGGCTGCCTGGCCCATGAGTTATTGCGTACAAAATCATCCCGAGCTGATTAAGCCGTATTTTAAAAAGCTATTGGATTTTTTGCAAAAACCCGGTGTACACGCAGCGGTAATAAGAAATACAGTCAGGCTGTTACAGGACATAGATATCCCCGAAAAATATCATGGTCAAGTGATGAGCATTTGTTTTGATTATATACAGGATATTAAAACCCCGGCGGCCGTCAAAGCATTTTCTTTAACCATACTGCAAAACCTTTCTAAAAAATATCCGGAGATTTTACCCGAACTTAAAACCATTATTGAAGAACGATGGTCGCATGAAACCCCGGCATTTAAATCAAGAGCAAAGAAAATTTTAAAAACAATCAACTGATCTTCTTCCTGCTCTCCCGGTTAAATTCTTTAAAAATCAATCGCAGCGATTGATCGTATGTAATATAATTATACAGCCAGTTGGTAAAAACAAAGAACCTGTTTTTTACGCCCAGTATCAGCATCAAATGCAGTCCCATCCAAATTAACCATGCAACGAAACCGCCGAAATGTAATTTAGGTTTAGGCATATCTACCACAGCTAAGTTACGGCCCACCGTAGCCATGGAGCCTTTATCAAAATATTCAAATTCATAAAAAGCAGTCGATTTTCTTTCTATTCTTTTCAGGTTTTCTGCTATCAATTCGGCATGTTGCATGGCCACCGGCGCTACCTGCGGATGCCCTGCCGGGTATTTCGGTGTTTCCATATAGGCCAAGTCGCCAATAGCATATACATTATCAAAACCCTGTACTTTACAATGCCTGTCGGTTTTTATCCGGTTGCCTTTTGTAATCAGCTCTTTATTTATTCCTTCCGGTACATTGCCTTTAATGCCTGCCGCCCAGATGACTGTAGAAGTCGCAATCTCAGTTCCATCCTGCAGTGATACCTCACTCCCGTTATAATCTTTTACCAATGTATTGGTCAGTACCTTTACACCCAATTTTTCTAAATACTTTCTTGATTGAAGAGATGATTTCTCACTCATGGCACTCAATGTTTTCGCGGTTCCTTCCAGCAAATAAATATTCATCTTACTGAAATCCAATTCAGGATAATCTTTCGGTAAAACATATTTTTTCATTTCGGCCAGTGCGCCGGATACTTCTACGCCTGTCGGGCCTCCTCCAACCACTACAATATTCATTAATCGCTGCAGTTCTTTTTCGTCGGCTACATGCAATGCATCTTCAAAATTTTGTATCAACCGGTGCCGCAGTTGCAGCGCTTCCACGGTTGATTTCATCGGGAATGCATTTTCGGCCAATTGTACATTACCAAAAAAGTTTGTATCGGCGCCGGTAGCCAACACCAATACATCATAGGTTATTTCTTCTTTGTCTGTAATAATTTTATTTTCCGCAGGTAACACTTGTTTCAATTCAGCCAATCGTATGCGTACATTTTTACTTTTATGAAATGCTTTACGCAACGGAAATGATATATTACTTGCGTCCAGCCCGGCGGTTGCTACCTGGTAAAACAATGGCTGAAACTGGTGGTAATTATATTTATCTGCTAATATTACTTCAAAGCCGGGCTTATTATTGAGTTTGCGGGCCAGTTTCAGTCCGCCAAATCCGCCGCCTACTATTACTACTTTCATTGTATTATCTTTTTAACAAACCAAAGTTATGTTATTTTCAATAATTATTGAAAGTTTTAAATAATTATTTTGCAGAAAACTTTATGTTATAAAAAACTCCGCAAAAATTCATAGCGGAGCAACCTGTCATTTGAAATTGAATTTATGTTCACTCACACAACTTCAACGTCTCCGTTCCCTGCGAACTGAAAATTATTTTATTAACTGCGGATGCTTTACTGAAATACAGCACCAAACAACCGTATGATGTTTGGTATGCTTCCCAGGCAGGATCTTTCAGTTTGGGAATTCCTAACCACTTGCTGAGTGCAGTGCGTTTAGCGCCCATCAGCGGTATACTGAGTTTTCCTTTAAACTTGGGTCCTATTTCTATGTAATCTCTTGCTGTATAAAAATAAATATCCTTGTCTTTATAAAATACACCGCCGCCGCATTTGGCCGCTCCGGTTTCCGCTTCGGCCGATGTAAAACAGGGCAATTTCCCTTTTACAAAATCGGGCAACGAACCGGGCAGTACATAGGTATTAACACGACCCATCAGGATATCGACATTGAATACACCGCACTGCTCTTTTGCTTTTAATTGTGCAGTGGTTAGTTTTACTGCCGCAAGCAATAAAACAAAGAATAATATTTTTTTCATAAATGATAACTTGTAAATAAATAATAGAGAATTTCCACAAGCTATATATCAAATTTCTTGCTACAATTTAAAAACAAGGGGCCGTTATATCAATTTCTTTGCAGCCGGGTCGTGTTTTCCCGGAAAAAATCCGATCAGGATGTGCCAATCCTTTTATCTTTGCCGGCTATAATTCACTAATAAATGACAGCTAAAATTATAAACTCTCCGCTGCATCGTTTTCGTATTACGGCATTGGCGGAAGGTATTTCCTTTTTGTTTTTATTATTTGTCGCTATGCCGCTGAAATATTTTGTCGACATGCCTTTGTTTGTAAAGTACGGCGGTTGGGTACATGGTCTTTTATTTGTAGCCTATATCTTTTTTTTGTTAGAAATAAGGAATGAATATAAATGGAGTTTGCAAAAAACCGCCTTCGCATTTATTGCTTCACTCCTGCCCTTTGGTACTTTTTGGGTAGATAATAAATGGTTGAAACCGCTGCTGCGAAATCAAAATACAAAATGAGTGTTATCATTCGTAACATACAACCCGCTGACAATCCCGTATTGGCAAAAATTATCAGGAACACGTTGGCCGAATTTAAAGCCAATCATCCCGGCACGGTGTATTATGATCCTACTACCGATGCATTATTTGAACTTTTTCAAAAACAAGGATCAACATATAATGTAGCGGAAGTGGATGGTGAAATAGCGGGCGGCGGCGGCATCTACCCTACCGACGGTCTTTTCGAAGCTACCTGTGAGTTAGTAAAAATGTATTTGCTGCCGCAGGCCCGCGGCCTTGGCTTGGGCCGTATGATGATTGAAAAATGTTTGCAGCAGGCTAAAGAAATGGGTTATAAAAAAGTGTACTTAGAATCGATGCCCGAACTGAAGCAAGCGCTGAATGTTTACGCTAAATTAGGCTTTGAATATTTAAAAAGCCCGTTGGGCAATAGCGGCCATACCGGATGTACTTTGTGGATGATGAAGGCGATTTGAGTAAAAAGTCAAAAGTTAAAAATCAAAAAGAAGGGACAATTGGCAATGAGCAATAGGCGATTTGCAAAATTCAAGAAACAAAAATCAAAAAACAAATGGCAATTTGCAATAGACACGGGTGAAAAAATATAAAACCCAATATCCAAATTCTAAAATTGAATTACTTTAAATACCCTATTTACTTTATATACTTCTCCCCGACTCTCCACTCACCACCTCCACTTCATACACCGGGCTGAACAAATACACTTTGCCGGTTTTTACTTCAGTGCATTTATATCGCTTTCGTATCTTCTCCCCTCTTCGAAATATTCGTCCGTTTTCGATAGTAAATAATGCTGCCTCCGTTAATTCTTCTATCAATTGTACCGTACTGTTTTTATCATCGTACTTACGCAATATACGTATCAGTCCGTCTTCGGCGCAACTGCTCGCCGCCGGATTTTTTAGCGAACGCAGCAATTCCTTTTCTATGTCGGCGGGAAAAAGATGATTACTGATAAATTTTTCCAGCAGCTTTCCGTAAATCGTTTTCCACTCCCTGCCATGTGCCTGTACCCGGTTGCAGTACTGCTCAAAGGTGAGCAGGTGGGCCATTTCATGCAGCAGCGTAATTAAAAAAGCATATTTATTTAAGTTGCCGTTTACACTGATGCGGTGATTGTGATGATGCGTTCGGTGGCGGTAATCGCCCAAAATACTTTTTCGCTCACGGGCTACGGTTAAATGCACATGGTACAGTTGCAGGTATTCAACTACGGCATCATAAGTACCTGCCGGCAAATAATTTTGTAAAGAAGAAATGGGAGCTTCCTGCTTAGGCATTCTTTTTTTGCTTCAATAGTTTGGTAAGTGCCGCTACTTCTATAAATGTATACACAAAGTATAAACCCATACAAATAAACAATGCCGGCTTATTCAATTCTTTTTTAAAAGTAAAAATGTAAATAAACGCGGCTATCATACAAACAAAAAATTTCAGCATCAGGTTCAAATACATACTCCGTACAAACACATTGGGATTGGCGGCTTTTAATCCGCGTAAAGAAATAAACCAGGAGCCGATGGTTATGGCAAATAAAATAAGATTGCCGATTATCACCACTTCTTGGTTAATCCCTTTATTTTCCAAGAAACTTTTTTGAGTCAGGAGGAAACCATTCAAGAATGTAAACAATAGGATTACTGGTAACAGCGGTTTCAACTTACTTGGGGCTTTTGTCATCTTTATTTTTTGATGTTTCTTTAAAAAGTTTGTAAAATAATACAAACAACACCAACAAAGGTAAAATGACAACCAATACAGGCACGGATAATTTCAGGAATTTATCCGCCTGGTAACCAAGAAATGCAGCGATTGCCAGCGACACAAAAATTTGCGTAGCCAGCCCTGCATATTTCATTAAAAATTTTTTTGAATTAGTTGACTGCTGCTGCGGCTTCATTTTTTTTCATTTCTACCACTGTAGAGGAGACAAGACTGCCCATAACACACTGTCCGTTAAAGGTTGCGGTGGGTTCTACCTGCAATTTGCCTGCATTTATATTACCCTTCACTCTGCAATCGCCGCGCAACTGTAAAAGGTCATCCACTTTTATATTGCCGTTTACCTCTCCTACTATATCAGCTTGGTTACCGTTTACATCACCTTGTACACTGCCATTGGCGCCTACCACCACTTTGGCATTACAGGTTATATTGCCGATAATGGTGCCGTCAATACGGAGATCATTGTTACTGCTGATGTCGCCTTTCAGGGTAGTGCCTGCGGCTACAAGGGTGGCGCCGCCACCGTTTGTTTTTTCATTGCTCATGTCAGATTTTGCTTTTGAGTTGAACATAGGTATGCATTTTTATTGTTAATCATTAGAAAATTCATCTTTAGGCACTTTTATACTGTTGGTATCCAGGGTAAATGCTATATCGCCCTTCAGCACTTTTTTAAGTCCGTCTATATACTGGGCCTGGTTCTTAACTAATTTGTTTAACGAGTCAGTCCTGTACTTTATTTCCCTGTATTCCCTTGCCGATTTGTAATCCTGACCCGATCCGGGTATGTAGTACTTGAGCGGTGTGAAAACAATGGAAGCGACGGTAAGACCAACTAATACCACAAAAATTGTGCAAAGAAGTATATAAACACTCAATCTGGATAATTTAAATGTTACCACCTCCTCGTAAGTATCATCATTCATCACCACCATCCTGTACCTGTTTCGCAGTCTTTTCAGCGTAGAGGCGGTATCAAATTTTAGCATATTGAAATTTTAGATGGCTAAAGGTAATAAAAGCTTTAAAACCTTGTATCTTTTTTGGTTGACTTTCGTTAAAATTTTTATCCCTATTTTTAAAATAAAATACCTGAAAATCAGTTTATAAGAGTTCAGACTGCGCCGGAAAAATGGATCAAACCCGATATATTAGGTTTTTCTTAGTTATAACTTGTTTTTGTCTCACTGTTTTACCTTCTTTGGGGCAGTTGGGCATTAAGTTCGATATTAAAAAACCCAAGCAATACGAAACAAGGGTACTGAAGTCAGAAAAAGCGGATCAAAAAAAATTCACTCTGCCCCGCCGTTTTATACAGAATACAACTACGCATTACAATTACGTGTTCAATGCCGCCAATAAATTAAACGAGGTATTGGAAAGAGCCAAGTCCGCTCATCGCGATGATTATAGCGAACTGCTTTCTTTTTACAATTACAGTCTTGATATTACAGCGCAGGATAAAATGCAATTGGATTCCATTATTTACAAATCCAATACAGGCATTGTGTTGCACGATTTAAGAAATGACTGGGTTGACAATCTTTTTTTACTATGGGGCGCCGCCTATTACCTGCGAAAAGATTTCGACTCGGCTTATCTCAATTTTCAGTTCATCAATTATGCTTTTGCCGAAAAAGAAAAAGACGGCTATTATAAAAATATCGGCAGCCGAATGGATGGCAACAGCGCTTTAAGCATTGCTACCAAAGAAAAAAACAGTTTACCCCGACGCCTTTTTACAGAACCACCTGCCCGCAACGATGCTTTTATTTGGCAAATAAGAACATTGATGGCACAGGAAGAATTTGGCGTAGCCGCCGGCTTGATAGAAACATTAAAGAAAGACCCGGTCTTTCCCGATCGTTTGCGAAATGACCTGGAAGAAGTGCAGGCCCATTGGTTTTATAAACAAAATATTTTTGACAGCGCCGCAGTACACCTTACCAAAGCATTGAGTAATGCGGATACCAAGCAGGAAAGGGCAAGATGGGAGTTCCTGGCGGGGCAGTTATTCGAAATGTCAGGCGATAATAAAAACGCCGTAGACTACTATGCCGATTGTATAAAACATACTACCGACCCTGTAATGGAAATTTATGCAAGATTGAACACTATTAAAAATAATAAAGAAGGCGGCAAAGATTACATAGATAAAAATATTGCTGAACTGTTGAAAATGGCGCGGAAAGACAAATATGCTGATTATCGTGATATTATTTACTATACGGCCGCGCAAATGGAACTGGAAAGAAACAATATCGGCGCGGCGCAACTATTATTAATAAAAGCGACAAAGAATAATATAGAAAACACGGCGCAACGAAATAAGTCTTTTTTAAAACTGGCTGACCTCGCCTTCAATGCAAGAGACTACAGGCAGGCGTATAATTTTTTAGACAGCCTGAAATTAAATGATCCTTTAGCAAAAGATTTTCGGGCCATAAATATCCGTAAAGAAATTCTGAAAAGAGTTATTGTCGAATCGGATGTAGTAGAAAGGCAGGACAGCTTGCAAGCTATTGCCAAATTACCCGAAGAAGAAAGAAAACCCATTATTAAAAAAATAGTAAAACAATTACGCAAAGAACAGGGATTGAAAGACGAAGGCAGTTCGCAAAATATTTCGGGTGGCAGCGGTGCGGTAAAAGCAGCCACTGAAGCTGCGGATTTATTTAATCAACCTGTTAAGGGCGAATGGTATTTTTATAATGCATCCGCCAAAATAAAAGGGGCGCAGGATTTTAAAAGTTATTGGGGCAACCGTCCTAATATAGATAATTGGCGAAGGATTAGCGCTGTAAGAAATACAAATGTGAATACAAGAATTCCCGGCAATACGGATGACTTGGCTGCGGACAATACCCCGGCAGAACAGGGCCCCGTAGAAATAACCTATGATGCGCTTTCAGCAAAGCTGCCGCTTACCGATTCGTTGCTGAAAATTTCAAATGATTCCATACAGAACGCATTATTTAACCTCGGTAAAATTTATGCCGATGAAATTGAAGATTGCAACACCTCCATTGAAACACTTGAATTACTGAGAACCCGTTATCCCGAGTTTGCAAAAATGGATGATGTATTGTTCAAATTATTTTATTGCTATACCAAAACCGGCAATACCGCTAAGGCTGCCGAAGTAAAACAATTGATGACGGATAAATACAAGGACAGTCCGCTAACCGCTATTGTAACTACGGGCAAAAACCCGGCTGCTAAAGCGGAAAACAAAGAAGCCACAAAGATTTACGAAAATATTTACGACTTATTTATTGAAGGAAAATTTGATGAGGCATTGGCTAATAAAAAAATAGCCGACAGTGTATACGGCAAGCATTATTGGACACAGCAGTTGCTTTATATTGAAGCGGTTTATTATCTAAAACAACGAGACGACAGCTCCGCTACCCGTGTATTACAAACTATAGTAAACGATTTCACCAAAACACCCATTGCCGCCAAAGCGACAAATCTTATAAACGTTTTGAAACGTCGTACGGAAATTGAAACCGAGCTGAACAACTATACTGTACAACAACCCGCAATTGACATCGAGTCGGAAAAAATTGACACGTCTGCAATTACAAAGCCCGTTGTAGCTGTACCGCCGGCTAACAAACCGCCTGTACAGACTGTTACGCCGCCAATTACTAAAAAAGATACCGCGGCTGTTAAACCGGTTATGCCTGCGGTTGCAGCTGTTTATTCGCACAATCCGAATGAGGTGCATTCCGTAATGATCATATTAAATAAAGTGGATCCTGTTTTCCGGAACGAATCCAAGAATTCTTTCTTCATGTATAACCGCCAAAAGTATTACAACCAAACATTTGATATTACTGCTTACGATATCGATCAGGATAACCGGCTTTTACTTATTACAGGCTTTGCCAATGCACAGGCTGCCGTTGATTATATTACGACAGCAAAGCCAAAAGTCGCTACCGAAATCATTCCGTGGCTCAAAGCTGATCGTTACGCTTTCTCCATTATTGCTCCTTCAAATCTTGAAAAGTTGAAAGCGGACAAGAATATTGCCGCTTACAAAAAGTTCATTGACGGATTTTATCCCGGTAAATTATAGATTACAGTCAATATCCGGCAAGTATTTTGGGGAAAATTTAAGTAGCAGAACCTTAGTACAGCCTGCTAATTTCTTACTTTCGCAATTCTATTAATTTATTTTAACAACACACTATATGAGTAAAGCAGTCCGCATTTTTTGGCGCCTTTTCGTTTTTGGTTTATTTGCCTTTGTATTACTGGTAGTATTGGCGGCCTATGGTGTATTTGGTAAAATGCCATCACTGAAAGAATTGGAGAACCCTTCCCTGCTCCAAACCTCGGAAGTATATGCCGCGGATGGCAGCCTGATGGGAAAGTATCACCTGGAAAACGGTAACCGAAGTAATGTTGATTATAAAGACATATCGAAACATATTGTAAACGCCTTAATTGCTACAGAGGATGAGCGTTTTAAAGATCACAGCGGTATCGACCCGAAGGGAACATTAAGAGCCATCGGTACATTGGGACGTGCAGGTGGCGGCAGTACGATTACACAACAATTGGCAAAAGCATTATTGGCCCAGGGTCAGGGTTCAAATAAAGCATGGCGTGTAATTGAAAAGATTAAGGAGTGGGTAATAGCTGTAAAATTGGAGCGCAATTTTACCAAGGAAGAAATGATCGCCTTATACCTTAATGCGGTACCCTTTAGCGATAATGTATTTGGAATAAGAAATGCCAGCCGTACTTTTTTTCAGAAAGAACCTGATAAAGTAAGCGTTGATCAGGCGGCCATATTAATAGGCATGGTGAATGGTCCCGGTATTTACAATCCGCGTAAATATCCCGACAGGTCAAAGGAAAGAAGAAATCTTGTGCTTTCAAGAATGGCTACAAACAGTTATATAACAGAAGCGGAAGTAACTAAATACAAAGCATTACCTATAAAATTAACCTATCGCAAACTGGATGAAAATACAGGCTTCGCCCCTTACTTCCGCGATATATTAAAAGAAGAAGTAAAAAGAGAATTAAAGCAATTGAAGAAGCCCGATGGTTCCAACTATGATATATACAATGACGGGTTGAAAATTTATACCACCATCAATCCCAAGATGCAGCAATATGCCGAGGAAGCTGTTTCGCAGCACATGCCCTCTATGCAACGAATCTTAAATGCTCAAAATGATATAAAATCCGGCAGCGCATGGAAAAATCATGAAAATGTACTTGAAGCCGCCATGAAACAGAGCGAGAGATGGAACAATATGAAAGAAGAAGGTTTGAGTGAGGCTGAAATTAAAAAATCTTTTTACAAAAAAACGGAAATGAAAGTTTTTACCTGGAATGTGAAAAGAGAAAAAGATACAACGATGACACCCTATGACAGCATTAAGTATCATCGGCAAATAATGCAGGCCTCATTTATGGCCATGGATCCTTTGAGCGGCGAAGTAAAAGCTTGGGTAGGCGGCGTGAATTTTAAAACTTTTAAGTTCGATCACGTAAACCTTGAAACAAAAAGACAGGTTGGCTCTACTATAAAACCCTTTTTGTATGCGCAGGCAATGGAACAACGCGGTTTCGAACCCGATTCGGACGTAGAGGATAGAGCACAGTTTTTCCCGGGATCGGGATGGGTGCCCAACCAGCGTGCCGCCAGTGGCGGTACTATGACTATGGCCCGCGGTTTAGCTTATTCTAAAAATGGCGTAGCTGCTTACCTGATGAAGCAAGTGGGTCCGCAGCAGTTTGTCAATTTCTTAGACGAGATAAATATTCCTACTAAATTAAAGCCCTACCCCTCCAATGCGTTGGGTTCTTGTGATCTTTCTTTGTTTGAGATGATGTGGGGATATACCATGTTCCCCAGCGGCGGCTTTAGTGTAAAACCATTTTTTATCACCCGTATCGAAGACAGGAACGGAAATATTATCAAGCGATTTGATTTTAGCGCCACACGTAAAGAAGTGCTGAGCCAAGTAACGGCTTACAAAATGGCCCGTATGATGGAAGGGGCTTCCATATTTGGTACGGCCAAAGGACTAAAAGGAAGTTTGGGTATAGCCGAAATGGGTTGTAAAACCGGTACTACCAATGATAATACAGATGCCTGGTTCATTGGTTTTACACCTGAATTATTAGCAGGCGGTTGGGTAGGTTGTGATAATAATTTTATTCATATAAGCAAAAACAGCGGTATGGGTTATGGTGGCGCTGCCGCTGCACCGGTTTGGCGAAACTTTTTCAGTAAAGTATTAAACGACAGAAAACTTGGCTATAATAAAAATGAAAAGTTTTTAAAACCCGAGGACTTGGATAATGCTGTAAACAGCGCCGACCCGACAAGCAATCCGTTTAGCGGAAGTTCGCATCCCGGTGCACAGGGCCAGGATGAAGGAAGCGGTGATATAGAAAATTATTTTGGTGAGAATGATGACCATGGTGAAAACTTGGGAGCGGAATCACAATTACCTTTGAATGAAAATCAACCCCCGGTAAAAAAGGATACCATACCTGCTAAACCCGACCCGGCCATTAAAGATGATAAAGCTGTACCCATTGGCACTGCAGAGAAGGATGCAGGAACAAAAAAGAAAGGATTTTTAAAAAAGTTGTTTGGTAAAAAGGAAAATTAACACGACCCGGTAATTATATAATTCTTTAAAATCCCCGGAATATATTTTATAAAAAAGACGCTGTAAGTGTATCAACCTTACAGCGTCTTTTACTTTTAAAGTCTTTTCGCTATTCATCCTATCCGAGATTCACTCAGTCAGTCGGCCTTCTATTTTAATCCAAATGCTTTTTTCACTTTGCTTACATAGTCCAATTTCTCCCAAGTAAACAGTTCTACTTTTTTTGTTACTTTTTTACCGTCGGGCGAACTGAATGTTTTTTCTACAAACTCACTCTTACGGCCCATGTGTCCGTAGGCTGCCGTTTCGCTGTATATTGGATTACGTAATTTCAAACGCTGTTCAATAAAGTAAGGACGCATATCAAAAATACCTTCTACTATTTTAGCAATTTGTCCGTCAGTCATTTTTACATTGGCTGTGCCGTACGTAACCACATTAATACTGGTTGGTTTAGCCACGCCAATAGCGTATGAAACCTGTACCAATACTTCGCTGCAAACTCCGGCTGCAACCAAGTTCTTGGCAATATGTCTTGTAGCATATGCCGCGCTGCGGTCAACCTTGCTCGGATCTTTACCGCTGAAAGCACCGCCGCCATGTGCGCCTTTACCGCCGTAAGTATCTACAATAATTTTACGACCGGTTAATCCTGTATCGCCATGCGGTCCGCCAATTACAAACTTACCGGTGGGGTTGATATGGTATTTAATATCGTTGTTGAACAGCTTCGCGTATTTCTTATATTTTGATTTAATACGGGGAATGAGAATGTTAATAACATCGGCTTTAATCTTGGCCAGCATTTTTGCTTCCGCATCAAAATCATCATGCTGTGTAGAGATAACGATAGCATCAATACGTACCGGCTGATTTTTGTCATTGTATTCCAATGTTACCTGGCTCTTCGCATCGGGGCGCAGGTAAGGCATTTTAGAATTCTTTTCCCTGCGAATTACAGCTAACTCAATTAAGAGATTATGCGCCAAATCCAAAGCCAGGGGCATATAATGGTCTGTTTCGTTGGTAGCATAGCCAAACATCATACCTTGGTCGCCTGCCCCCTGTTCTTCTTTTTTCTTTTTATCTACACCTTGGTTTATATCCGATGATTGTTCGTGAATGGCAGACAAAACACCGCAACTGCTTGCTTCAAACATGTACTCACTTTTGGTGTAACCGATTTTGCGAATAACACCGCGGGCAATTTCCTGGACATCTAAATAGGCTTTTGATTTTACTTCGCCGGCCAATACTACCTGCCCGGTAGTAACAAGAGTTTCGCAGGCCACTTTACTTTGCGGGTCAAAAGCTAAAAAGTTATCAATAAGCGCATCGGAAATTTGATCGGCCACTTTATCGGGGTGACCTTCGGAAACGCTTTCGGAAGTAAATAGGTAAGACATGTTTTATTTTTAATTTAACTAATATAAAATCGGGTGCAAAGATAGCACCCGACACAATTCAATTATAAGAGTTTATCCACTAAATTTTAGAGTAAATAATCCTGAACTTCATCTTTTGAGAAGCATGATTGCCACCTCCCAGCCTGACGCGGCCTGCCGTAGTTGTGCTGTTTAATTGTACAGGTGCTCTGTTACGGCCAAGAATTGTATTAGAACCCGGGTCGTAAATAGAATAGTCAAGTACAGTAATGAAAGGGCTATACAAACGCAGCGGGTAGTATTTTTCTTTTCCGGTAACTATTCCCTGTATATAGCGGGAAAGATTAAACCTCCATTCTCGTATTTGATTTCCCGAACCGTCGCTCTTTATTCTTCCGTCAGTACCGTATTGAGCATAATTAAAAGTGGTTCTGTTGTTATAAAAATCATACAAAGAACTAACGAAGTAATTTTTTGACGAATCGTAAAAATCAACAAAGAGTCTGTCGGGCGTATTGTAGATAATGTCGGACGGACTGAAAACCTGTTCCATTACCAATTCGGCTCTGTGAATAATCCTGTTGCTCAATCCTGATAAGCCCGGAATTTTAATGGTAGCAAATGAACCGGGTGAATTGTCAATATAAATTAAATCATCGGGGTTAGTTCCATTTACCAAGGAAGCTGCAAAAGGCGAACCGGTGAAATTTCTGGTTACATGATTGGCATTAGCCGAAACGGTACCGGAACGCAGGTAAGTTACAACAGTATCTCTTACTCCGCCCCCGCCCAACTTGGGATAACTGTAATAGAAGGCAAGCTTTGTACTCGTTGAATTCAAATCAAAAGCCATTACAGCATTACCGCCGGATACTGACTTTATTGCAAAGCCTTTAAAATTGGCCCTGAACAAAGAATCGTTGGTAGTTACAGTACTGTCATTCAAAATTCTGCTGCCGAATGTATTATTCAACTTTATTCTCAGTTGATTTTTTGTCGTATCCCTGAATGCTTTTATAGAATCATCTAACTGATAAGGAAAAACAGATTTTGAACCCAAGATAGCAGAAGTAGGGAATGAGGTACTTAACAAGTAAGCGGAATCATATTTAAAATTCGTAACAGGCGTATTAATTTCACTTACTTCTATATTCTGTTGAATGCCCGCCAATGTTGTATCGCCATAGGTACGAACATAGCCCAAAACCAATACAACAGAGTCAAGAATCATAAGGGAAGCGCTGTCTCTTCTGCCAAAAGTAAAAGGATATGATAAAGGCTTTGTCTCCATAAATATTTGCGCATCGGTGCTGCCAAATAAGGGATCATTGGTTATTTTACCCAAAAAATGAAGATCAGATTTCAGTATTCTTGTAGAGTCGTTTAAAAACACATCATTGAAACTTTCCACTGTAAGCGTAGTATCAAATGTGGTTATATTATCTACCGCGGGTATTAAATCGCCGCCCAGTTCGGTAGATTCATTAATTCTTTTGCAGGAGGAAAAAGTTATGATGGAAAGAGAGAAAACAAATAATCCGAAAGTAAGAAACAGTTTGTTGGTCTTATTCACAATAATCAAAATTAAACGGGTTGAGTATTTTTTTTACTTGCCTGCAAGGTCGGTATATAGTTGTAAATAGTCTGTTAAATCACTTTCAGCATTGTATAAAAGGGTCTTCTTGCCCTTTACCTTGGTAAATTCATCAGCTAATTTTTTATCTATTTTTTCCGCACCGATGGTGATTGCGTCGGCATAGGAAGCACCCCCGCGAAAAAGGGCTGTGTTATTCGCTTCTTTATAAAGCTCCAGGTCTTTTTCTTTTATAGAAGGGTGTATCAGCGCTTTTTTTACAAAATCGCCGCCCAATTTTTCCTTAAAGGTATTTTGACCAATGGTGTATATTACTTTGCTGTGGCTGAACACGGGTTCTTTTTTGTAAACAGTTTTTATATAGGCCGGTATCAATCCCGTCATCCAGCCGCTGCAATGAATTACATCGGGCGGCCAACCGAATTTCTTAACCGTTTCCAAAGCGCCTTTGCAAAAAAAGATGGTACGCATTGCATTGTCGTCGTACCATTTTTCATTTTCATCATTAAAAACATATTTGCGGCGAAACAGGTCTTCATTCTCCAGGAAATAAACCTGTAAACGGGCATTGGGCAGAGAGGCTACTTTTATTTGAAGAGGTAAGTCTTCATTATCAACCGATACGTTGATACCCGATAAACGAACTACTTCGTGCAACCGGTGGCGGCGTTCATTAATTACACCAAATCGGGGCATGATGCACCTGATTTCAAAACCTGCGTCATTTGCTTTTACGGCCAGCTTACTTACTATCTCCGAGAACTCAGTCAACTCCAAATATGGCGACATTTCGTTGGCTATGAATAAAATTCTTTTCTTTGCTGACATGTATGTTGAGGTTTGAGAATCTTTTTACAAAGGGGGCAAAGGTAATTAAATTATACAGAAATAAGATGCAGGGCGGTTTTTATATGAATTTTATATTAAGAAAATTATGCGACTATTTAAAAAACTAACTGACTTACAGCGGTTTTTGGGCAACGAAAGAGCAAAGGGAAGCCAAATTGGCTTTGTACCTACTATGGGGGCATTGCATCCCGGGCATCTTTCATTAATTCAGCAATCTACTGAACAAAATGCCTGTACCGTTTGCAGCATTTTTGTTAACCCGACTCAATTTAACGACCCGAAGGATTTTGAAAAATACCCGGTAACCATTGAAAAAGACATTGACCTGCTCGAAAAAGCCGGATGTCATGTTTTATTCTTACCGGCTGTAGAAGAAATATATCCTTCGGGTACTCAACCCGTAAAACATTACGACTTGGGCTTTTTAGAAACTGTACTGGAAGGTTCTTACCGTAAGGGTCATTTCCGGGGAGTATGCATGGTAGTGCATCGCCTGCTTGATATTGTACAGCCGCATAATTTATACTTGGGGCAAAAAGATTACCAACAATGTATGGTAATTAAAAAATTGATTGAGCTTATAAATGTTCCCGTCAATGTAACCATCTGCCCTACCCTGCGCGAAGCAGACGGACTGGCTATGAGCAGCCGCAACATGCGATTAAATGAAGACGAGAGAAAAAAGGCCGTTGCAATCTTTCAGGCGCTTCATTTTTTAAAAGCTAATTTTGAAAAAGGGAGTTTGGAAAATATAATTGTAAAAGCGAAAGCGAAATTGAAGGAAAACGGATTTAAAACGGATTACCTTGCAATAGCAGATGCAGATACATTGGAAATTTTAACTGAATGGGACGGAAAAAGAAAAGCTGTTGCCCTCGCAGCCGCTTATTTAAACGAAATACGATTGATTGATAATATAATGTTGAATTAACACGCGGTTTTTACAGAAAGCTTTCAGGGTAACAAAGAAATAATTTTATCCTTCCTGTCTTTTTTGTTTTTTACTAAATCTTATCGCCACTTACATGAAGAAAAAAATTATAACGATAGCTAAATATTTATTTTTTTTGGGGCTTGGTATTTTTTTGGTTTGGTGGTCAATAAAAGACCTGAACAAAGAACAGGAATCACAAATAAAAAGTGCGCTTCGGCAGGCGAATTACCTGCTTTTCATACCGGTTTTCTTTATTCTCATGCTCAGTCATTTTATTCGCAGTTTGCGCTGGCGCCTGCTTATAGAACCGCTGGGACATAAACCAAAAGTCAGCAACACTTTTTTCGCCGTTATGATTGGATATTTGGCTAATCAAGCGGTACCCAGGTTGGGCGAAGTACTGAAATGCACCGTGCTCACCCGCTATGAAAAAATACCTGCTGATAAATTAATCGGTACCATTATCCTCGAAAGAATTATTGATGTACTAAGTTTATTACTGGTATTTATTACTACGCTTGCCATACAGCCCGCTATTTATTCGCAATTGATTGATGCGTTTTTTAATTCGAAACCCGGTGAGGAAGAGAAAAAAGTATCCGGTTATTTAATTGCCGTCATCATTCTCGGTGTTATCATAGCAGCGACGGCAATATGGCTTTATGTAAAAAAGAAAAAACTCGCCGATATTATTCTTGTCATCAAAAAAATAATCAGGAGTATCATAGAAGGCGTCAGCTCTGTTCGGCATTTAAAAAAAAGAGGTCTGTTTATTCTTTATACAATTTTATTATGGTTTTTATATCTCGCCGGCGGTTACATAGGCTTTTATGCAATTCAGGAAACGCAGCAGTACGGAGTTAAAGAATCTTTTTCTATTCTTTCGGCCGGCAGTGTGGGCATGATAGCTACACCCGGCGGCATAGGCGCCTACCCTTTTCTTATCGAAAAAACAATGATGCTCTATGGTTTACAACAGGGCTTCGCACTGGCATTTGGTTGGCTATTGTGGCTGGCGCAAACCGGTGTTATTTTAATCGGCGGATTATTTAGCTTTACAGCCATTCCTTATTTTAATAAAAAGAAAATTAATAATGAAAACACCTGATATTATTCCCGGAAGAATTTACACCATTGATGGTTTGAAGCATAAAGTGGCGCAACTGAAAACAATGGGCAAGTCTGTTGTTTTTACCAACGGCTGTTTTGACATACTTCACCGCGGCCATATTTATTCACTATCGCAGGCGGCGAAGGAAGCCGATTTTTTGATAGTGGCTGTAAACGCCGATGCTTCTGTAAGAAAATTAAAAGGCGAAGGAAGACCCGTGAATGAGCAAGAGTCAAGAGCATTGGTTTTGGCATCATTGATTATGGTAGACGCCGTTATTATTTTTGAGCAAGACACACCGCTTGAATTAATAAAAACAATTTTACCCGATGTATTGGTAAAGGGCGGCGATTATACCGAAGCGCAAATTGCCGGCGCAAAAGAAGTAGTCGCTAACGGAGGTCGTGTAAAAATCGTTCCGTTAATACAAGGTACCTCAACTTCCGACCTCATCAAAAGTATCAGGAACGCTTAGGCACAGGAGCCGGTTGTTTTGCTTTAAAACCTGTTTTTGCAATACTTCCCAGTTCGCTGCCAATGCCAATTATTGATTTAAAATTCAACGGAAACTCCAGCAGCACATGACAGAAACTGAGGAAGAAAAGCCATTGCAGTCCTTTGGCATAATCAATAGCGTAAACAACCAATGACACTATCCATAAAGCAATTACCGCTGCAAAACGAATTTTAGGCACCTTGTGCCAGCGAATGATTTCGGTTTTGCTGAACCAATTAAGATAATGATACATGTATGCGAATGCGATAAAACGCATGATTAAAATACCGGTTTGTGATTTGTAGATCAATGCCGTCCATATTGACGCATCATCTTTTGTAAGATCAATGCCCGGGGTATTCTTGGCAATTTCAGCGGCATTAAAAAAACGACCCATGATACCCTGGTTCAAATCAAAAAAACCATCCGGGGAACCGGGATCGCCAAATGCTTTCATACCGTACTGCGTTACCGGAACAAATGTTTTGTCACGAAACAAAAAGAATAACAGCAGCGGGCAAATAATAAATACTAAAAAAGAAATAAGCCCGGACTGACTCCTGCTTTTTAATGCGCCGTACAAAATAAAAAAACCGGTAAAAACATATACGTGTATGAGCGTAGGTACAAAGGCTGAAAAAATATACTCGAGATTAGAAATTTCGGATGCTTCAGTTTTAGGGACAAATGCGCCGTTTGAAATAAAAAATATAAGCAAGAGGGCAAAAATCTTCATGTAAATATTTTTTACAAAAGCCATAATAATGGCGCCGAAGAAAGCGAGGAATAATAATTTATCGCCGAGACTCCAGTCACGGGCCATGGCGCTGTTCTCTTCATTGTTAAAAGGCCAGAAACTATACCGGTAGGCAAAATATTCCAATGCTATAAACAAACCGATCGCTACAAGAATCAAATAGTCATATTTCCCCTTGGCAAAATATTGCCTGTCGTGCAGCCAGCTTATTTCGGTTAGGTAATGCAGCGGCCCCATAAAGGCGTAAGCGAATAAAAAAACTTCGAAAGGCATGATAAAAGCCGCCGCGCAGCTAAACAGCATTAAACCTATATTCACCGCATTTATTCTTGTATCCTTTAGCATAAAAAAGTTGCAATTAATGGTGCAAATTATTAAAAAAATGCTTTGCTCAGGTTTAATCCCAAAAATCAAAGGCTGACGTTATAATTTATCAGGATTACTATAAGCTATCTCAAAAATATTGTTCGATATAATAGCCGGTAAGACGAGAAGACGGAAAGATTTTATAACCGACTGCATAAAACTTATCGTCTTACCGACTTCCCGGATAAAATATTTTTTGAGGTTCTTCTATTACTTACAACCAAACTCAATCCGTAGTAAACGTCTATTTTTTTAAAAATATCACTAAAATCAAATCATAAAATTCACTTCCATATGCCGTATTTCTTTAGCTTTATGAATCAGTTATTATAACAGTCATTTTAATGTCGTCGCATAAACATAAAACAATAGCAAGGGATATAAGCTGGCTCTCGTTCAACGGAAGGGTATTACAGGAAGCTGCCGACAATTCCGTTCCCTTGCAGGAACGTATTCGTTTTCTCGGAATCTTTTCCAACAATCTTGATGAATTTTTCAGGGTACGGGTAGCGGCATTAAAAAGAATGATGAAGTTCGGCGCCAAAGCTCACATGCATCTGGAGCTGGACCCGCAGCAAATTCTTGATGAAATTCAGATGATTGTATTGAATCAACAGAGTGAGTTTAACCGTATTTGGCAAATTATACAGCAGCAATTAAAAAAAGAAAAAATATTTCTAAAAACCGAGAGAGAGCTTACCGAAGAACAGCAGGAAGCCGTACGAAAATATTACGACGAGGAAGTAAGCGCCAATATAATCCCGCTGATGATTGAAAGCATTCCGAATTTTCCGCAGCTTCGCGATAAGTCTATTTACCTGGGTGTAGTAATGTGGCAAAAAGAAAGTGCGTTGAAAAAAAAATATGCATTGATTGAAATACCCAGCCGCGTATTGGGTCGTTTTTTTCAATTGCCTTCTTCTAAGCCCGATGAACACCATATTATTTTATTAGAAGATGTGATACGATTTAACCTGCCCGATATATTTTCTTTTTTCGGTTATAATCAATACACTTCTCACATTTTTAAACTTACGCTGGATGCGGAACTCGATATTGATACCGATATGTCAACATCCATTATTCAAAAAATACAAAAAGGACTGAAGAACCGTAAAAAAGGAAAGCCCGTGCGTTTTGTATATGATAAAGAAATGGATCCGGGTTTATTAGAATACCTGATACGAAGATTAAATCTTTCGAAAAGAGATAACTTGATACCGGGCGCCAGGATTCATAATTTCAGGCATTTTATGGATTTCCCCGCCAATGTTTTTACAAAAAAGAGCCAGCGCAGGAAACCATTTGATCACCCGGCATTAACGGAAAAAAGAGTTACGGATGTAATAGCTGAAAGAGATATTATGCTTCATTTTCCGTATCACTCGTTTACACCCGTTATCGATTTACTCAGGGAAGCAGCAATGGATCCGGATGTACAAAGTATAAAAATTACCTGCTACCGGCTGGCTTCTTATTCAAGAATAATGAATGCGTTAATAAACGCGGTACGCAACGGCAAACAGGTAACCGTAATGCTGGAGTTGAGAGCAAGATTTGATGAAGAAGCCAACCTGGAATGGAAAGAAAGATTGGAGGATGAGGGTGTAAAAGTATTGATAGGAATGCCCAACATGAAAGTACACGCCAAATTATGTGTTATCAGAAAAAAAATAAATGAACCCGCGGCCGGCGCACATAAAATAATCAGCTACGGTTTTATAAGTACGGGTAACCTGAATGAAAAAACGGCCCGCATTTATGCGGATCATTTATTGTTTACAGCCAACAAGCAGATAATGGATGACGCTGATAAAATATTTCACTACCTTGAAAATCCAAAATCAGGTATACAAATATTAAAAGACTGTAAACTGCTTATACCCGGCCCTGTTTTTACACGAAAAGAAATCGCCAAACTCATTCAAAATGAAATTCATCATGCGCAACAAAAAAAACCGGCGGCCATTACACTTAAAATGAATTCACTTTCGGATGAAGAACTCATTTCCATGCTGAACGACGCGGCGAGAGCAGGGGTAGAAATTAAACTGATTATACGCGGTATATTTTGTATGTACTCCGAAAACCCGAAATTCAGAAAACCCATTGCGGCGGTAAGTGTTGTGGATGAATACCTGGAACATGCAAGAGTGTGGATTTTTCATAACCGGGGAAAAGAAAAAATATTTATTTCTTCCGCCGACTGGATGGTACGGAACCTTGATCATCGCATTGAAGCTACATGCCCGGTTTTTGACAGTACTATAAAACAGGAATTGAAGGATATTTTAAAAATTCAGTTAAAGGATAACGTAAAGTCCCGCATACTTAATAACGATTTAAACAACGAATATGTGAGTAATGCAGGTATAAAGAAATTTCGTTCGCAGATAGAAACCTATAATTATCTTTACAAAAAAACACAAACTCCATTTGAAACTGGCAGCCATTGATATAGGTAGTAACGCAGCAAGGCTGCTGATTACCGACGTAATACCCGGCCCGCAAGGGCAGGCCGAATTTGTAAAAGTTATTTTGGTACGTGTACCGTTAAGACTGGGTTTTGACGTATTTGATAAAGGAAAAATTTCTCCCGCAAAAACGGAAAAGATTATTAAGACCATACAATCCTATAAATTATTGCTGGATGTGTATGAAGTAAAACACTTGCGTGCCTGCGCCACATCGGCCATGCGTGACGCGGCGAATGCCGCCGAGATCATTGATAAAGTAAAAGCGGAAACGGGTATTACCATAGAAGTAATCAGCGGACAGGATGAAGCTTCTTTTATTTATGAAAATCATACCGCCGAAGGTATGAGCGATAAAGAATCTTACCTGTACATTGATGTAGGCGGCGGAAGCACGGAACTTACTTTTTTCAGCGACGGTAAACTGATTTTTAAAGAATCCTTTAACATAGGCACCATACGCCTGCTGAAAAACCAGGTAACGGAAGCGCATTGGGATGAGATGAAAGAATTTTTAAAAGAAAAAACAAAAGGCCATCATCATGTAACCTGCATCGGCAGCGGCGGCAATATCAATAAAATATTTTCCATGTCGAAAAGAAAGGAAGGCAAATCACTTTCATTAGACTTATTACGTGATTACTTTAAGGAATTCAGCAGCCTTTCTGTTTCGCAGCGCATTTCTTTATACCGCCTGCGTGAGGACAGGGCCGATGTAATAGTGCCTGCGCTGTTAATTTATATTAATGTAATGCGCTGGAGCGATGCGGAAGAAATTTATGTACCCAAAATTGGTTTGGCCGACGGATTAGTACATAAATTGTATGATGATATAAAGATGAAAGAAATTGAAGTTTGACTTGCTGAAACGAATAAATATGATTGTCGATTTTCCAATCCCCAATTTAAAATCACCAAAAAAATGTCAGTTAATAAAGAAATAAAGAAAGTAACCACGCATACCTTGCAAAAGATGAAAGCCAACGGCGAAAAGATATCGATGCTTACATCCTATGATTTTTCTTTTGCTAAAATAGTTGATGGTGCGGGTATAGATATTATTTTGGTGGGCGACAGCGCCAGTAATGTAATGGCCGGTCATGAAACTACCCTTCCTATTACATTAGACCAAATGATTTATCATGCACAATGCGTTGTACGCGGTGTAGACAGGTGTTTGGTATTGGTGGATATGCCTTTTGGTACGTACCAATCCAACAGCGAACTGGCATTAGCATCGGCGGTGCGGATTATGAAAGAAACAGGCGGGCACTCATTAAAATTAGAAGGCGGCGAAGAAGTCATTGACTCAGTAAAAAAAATTGTGGATGCAGGCATCCCCGTCATGGGGCATTTGGGGCTTACACCGCAATCCATTTATAAATTTGGTACCTACGCTGTAAGAGCCAAGGAAGAAGAAGAAGCTGATAAGTTAAAACGAGATGCGAAACTCCTGGAAGAAGCAGGATGTTTTGCTGTTCTGTTGGAAAAAATACCGGCCACATTGGCTAAAGAAGTTTCAGAAAGTTTGACTATACCAACTATCGGCATTGGCGCCGGCCCGCATTGCGACGGACAGGTATTGGTAATGCACGATATGCTGGGCATTAATACAGAATTTAAACCGCGTTTTCTGCGACAATATTTAAATATACATGAACAGGCGACCAAGGCCGTACAGCAATATATAAAAGATGTGAAGAGTAAAGATTTTCCGAATGAGAGTGAGCAGTATTAGTTTACTGAAGAATATCTGCGAATATGCAATTGCCAATATGCTATGAGCAATTTTCCGGCAGCATGCAGCATGAGCTAATTTAAATATCTTTTCTCTTTATCACCGCCACTGTCAATCGGCTTACACAAATCAATTTTTCTTTTTCGTTGTAAATTTTAATATCCCATACATGGGTGGTAGCGCCTATATGCAGCGGCGTGGTAATGCCTGTAACAAATCCTTCGGTAGCGCTTCGAATATGATTGGCGTTTATTTCAAGCCCGACGCAATAAAATTTTGAATGATCGACCACCATGGCGGAAGCAACACTGCCGAGGGTTTCGGCCAGTACGCAGGAAGCGCCGCCGTGCAATAACCCATAGGGTTGTTTGGTACGATGATCAACCGGCATTTTCGCTTTCATAAAATTATCACCGATTTCCACCCATTCTATACCAATCAATTCGCCCATGGTGTTGGCGCCTAATGGTTTTAACGCCGCAATTGATAATTCTTTATTGAACCAGATACTCATAATACTATTTCTTCAGGGATTGGATGACTGCTTCCGGCAGGAAAGGACTCGCATCTCCGTTATTACGGATAATATCCCGTACAATGGTAGAGGCCACGGAAGTATATTTCGGTTCGCCGGTTAAGAAAACTGTTTCAATATTTTTATCTAACGTACGATTGGCATCCGCGATTGTTTTTTCATATTCAAAATCGCTTACATAACGGATACCGCGTAAAATAAATTTAGCGCCTATTTGATTGCAATAATTTACAGTCAACCCCTCATACACTCCGCCTTCTACCTTCGGTTCATCTTTGTAAATATCTTTTATCCATTGTAAACGTTGCTCGGCGGAATACATGGGCGCCTTTGCCGTATTTAAACCGATACCCACAATTATTTTATCAAATAATGGCAGTGCACGGTTTATAATATCTACATGACCCAATGTAATAGGATCAAACGTACCGGGAAACAAGCAAATTCGATGCATAGTAAAAATATTAGAAGGAACAAGCTAATAATTATTAATCAATAATTATTAATTATTGGGGGAATTTCTGCCTGCAAGCAAGTACAGCACGGCCATTCTAACCGCCACGCCATTTTCCACCTGTTGCAATATAATGGATTGTTTACTGTCTGCCGCATCACTGTCAATCTCTACTCCCCGGTTGATAGGCCCGGGGTGCATAATAACAATTTCTTTGTGCAAGCTGTCCAATAAATTTTTATTGATGCCGTAAGCCAAACTGTATTCACGCAGTGAAGAAAACAAAACCTGATTCTGTCTTTCCAATTGTATTCGCAGCACATTTGCCACATCGCACCACTCCAACGTTTCTTTTAAATTATAATTTACCTGTACGCCCAACGCTTCCCTAATATATTTTGGAATTAGTGTAGGCGGACCGCATACGGTCACTTCGGCTCCCATCTTTTTTAATAAATAAATATTGCTTTGTGCTACACGGCTGTGCATAATATCGCCGATGATAGCCACTTTACTACCTTCCAATTTACCGGTTTTTTCTTTTATAGATAACGCATCCAGCAATGCCTGTGTAGGATGTTCATTGATGCCATCGCCTGCATTGATAATAGCGGCGGGTATGTGTTGCGCTAAAAAATGCGGTGCGCCTCCGGCACTGTGTCGCATTACCACCATATCCACCTTCATCGATAAAATATTATTCACCGTATCCAGCAGCGTTTCGCCTTTAGAAACGGAAGAGGCGGAAGCCGTAAAATTGATTGTATCCGCGGAAAGTCTTTTCTCGGCCAGTTCAAAAGAAATCCTGGTGCGGGTTGAATTTTCGAAAAAGAGATTAACGATAGTAACATCACGGAGTGAGGGAACCTTTTTAATAGGTCGTTGCAATACCTCTTTGAATTGAGTAGCCGTGTCTAAAATAATGGAAATATCTTCTTTAGTTAAATCCTTAATGCCAAGAAGATGTTTAGTAGATAGTTGCATTAAAAAGCAAATCTATGGTTCAATGTTCAAAAAACAAAATCCAATATCCAAACCACAAGTTTGACCGGCCTGTACATTGAGCTTTACTCATTAATTAATACTTTTCCGTTTTGGTCATTGGATTTTGTTTTTTGGACATTGGGTTTTGTATTTTCAATACAAAATAACTTCTCCCCTGTCCCACTCCACTTTTACTTTTTGGGTAATAATAGAGTCGATGGATTTGCCGCAGTAATCGGGTTGTATGGGTAATTGACGGCTGAAACGCCTGTCTATTAAAACACAGAGTTCTGTTTTTTCCGGTCGACCAAAATCAAGCAATGCATCTAATGCCGCACGAATGGTGCGCCCCGTATACAATACATCATCTATTAAAACTACTTTTTTACCTTCAATGGAAAAAGGTATGTCCGTTTTATTGGCTAAGTGCAGTTCTTTACGGATATCATCGCGGTAAAAAGTAATGTCTAGCTTTCCGTAGTAAATATTCTCGCCGGCCAACTGTGCTTTTATTTCATGCACTAATTTATCGGAAAAGAAAACACCGCGGGGCTGGATGCCGATAAAAACGGTTTGCTGTAAATCAGCATGGTTTTCCAGTACCTGGTGTGCCAGGCGTTTTACTGTAATTGCCAGTTGCTGAGGGGATAAAATAGATTTCAAAAGAAATGATTATTAATTTTTAATAATACTCAAAGATATAGTAAAACACAAAGGCCGGGAAATCCGGCCTTTGAAAAAAAATTTGATCAAACTATTTTATTCTCTTGAACCGATTTTATAGCCCAACTTAATTCCAAAATACCTGTTCTTGGAAGAAGTATTAGACGGCGCATCATTAATAAGATTACTGATACCCATATTGTAATTGGCTGCAATAAAAATACCGTTCGCTAATTCATAACCTGCCAATACATTTCCGGAAAACTCAAAAGGTTTAAATTCAGCGGCGCCGCTTCCAAATTTAATATCCGCTGTTGTTTCGCCGCCGGTAGAGACTTTGCTTTTTGATTTACCACTGATTCCATAGCCAAGTACCGGGCCGAGACCTGCAAAAAAATAACCGCCACCGGCCGGCGCATTATATACAAAATTCAATGGAGCTTCAAGATAATTCAATGTAGCAGTATTTTCAATCGTAACCCCAAATGCTGTCAAACTTTGTTTGCCGCCTTTTTGAATAAAGTTTAGGCCGGGCTGAAAAGAAAACTTTTCAGTAAGAACAATGTCGCCCAGGAAGCCAACGGTAAGCCCTGTTTTTGTTTTAAAAGTTTCCGTGGTATTGCCGTCTTTTTCGATTTGGGAGGCAAACACAACTCCTGCGTTAACCCCGAATCTTGCTATTTGTGCAAATGTAACAGTGGCTGTAAAAACCGTCATCATCAAAATCATTGATATTTTTTTCATGTTTTTTTTTGGTTTTGTTTAATGGCTGCAAATATAGAGTACAAAACTAAAAAATACAATTTTAAAGATTCATGAGTTATAATCACAGTTAATCATACAATCAAATTTTAGTTTGAATTAAATACTGACCGAGTTATTAAATAAAAGAAGAGGCTGCTCTTTTGGAACAGCCTCTTCTTTTATTTTTTGTGTTAAGTTATTAGTTTCTTCCACCACCAAAACACACACCGAATTTAATGCCGATGTAACCGTTCTTTGAATCTACTTTAGCAGCATTTCCATTAGCATCAAAACCATCGAAGGTAGTTTTTGGTATCAGGTTATATTCTAAACCAAGACGGAAGTGTCCTGCTTCAAAACCACCCCTGATCATTCCTCCAAACTTAGAAGTCTTACCTGCGACTGCTTCAGTACCTGTACCGCTAATAGCAGCACCTGCAATTGTAAAAAGACCTGCACCCGCTCCGGCAAACGGACGGAAAGAATAATTTTCACTAAAGTAATAATCACCCGTAGCTAAATAAGAACCTGAAGCTTTTACACTAACTTCAGCAACGTTGCCTTCTGTATCAAATCCGGCAGCACGTGCAATAATAGCACCTTCCATACGTAAACCAACAGAAAGATTGCTCATTACAGCATACTTTGGCTCAACTACAAATAAAACACCGCCTTTCGCACCTTTACCGCCCGGTATTGCATAACCGGCGCTTACATCAACCTTAAAAGGTTTTAAACCTGCATCCTGTGCATTTACACTAATTGCGGCAATTGCAATAACTGCCATTAAGTACATCTTTTTCATTTTTCTTTTTTTAGGTATTAGAATTTATGTTTAAACAACTCTCAAACGGGTGTAAAAAACCTTTAGTATGTAAAAAACTTTTTTAAGCAGTAAAAAGCTTGGTACAGGCAGTATAATAACTATCATCCTTTGATTGTTAATCGTAATTTTCGGAAAAAAAATGCTTTGCTTAAGTCTTTATACGGATATGGTAACAGCAGTTGTATCCAAAGGAAGCATTACTATTGATGCTTCAAAACTCTTTGCCTGGTATGATTCGGCTAATTGTCATTAGGCCGCTGTTTAAAAAGAATCCCGATTAAAATAACCTATCCTTTTATTCCTCTCCCATAAAAGGATACTTATAATCCGTGGGCGGGTTAAAGGTTTCTTTTATGGTTCGGGCACTTAACCAGCGATAGAGGTTCAGGATACTGCCCGCTTTGTCGTTGGTGCCGCTGGCACGGGCGCCGCCAAATGGTTGTTGGCCTACTACAGCGCCGGTTGGTTTATCATTTATATAAAAATTACCTGCTGCATTGCGCAGTTTGGCAGTAGCCAGTTCTACAGCGGTTCTGTCCTGCGCTATTACGGCGCCGGTTAACGCATACGGCGAAGTTGAATCCAGTAGTTCCAATGTTTTTTCAAAACTGTTGGCGGGGTAAACATAAACGGTAAGCACCGGCCCGAAGATTTCTTCGCACATGGTTACATATTTCGGATTTTTGGCTTCTATAATGGTGGGTTGAATAAAATAACCTTCTTTTTTATCACACTTCCCTCCTGCCCAAATTTCCGCTTTATCATCTTTTTTGGCGTTATCAATATAGCGTTTAATATTTTCAAAACTTTTCTCATCAATCACTGCATTTACAAAGTTTGTAAAATTCTCCACCGTCCCCATCTTAAAACTTTTTACGCCGGCAATCAATTTCTTTTTTACTTCTTCGGCAATGTTAGAGGGAATATAAGCTCTTGATGCTGCGGAACATTTTTGCCCCTGGAACTCAAATGCACCGCGCAATAATGCCGTAACTACCACATCAGGATCGGCGCTTTTATGGGCTATTACAAAGTCTTTACCACCCGTTTCGCCTACAATACGCGGATAAGATTTATACATGGCCATATTCTTACCAATGGTTTCCCACATATTATTAAACACACCGGTACTGCCGGTAAAATGTACACCGGCAAAATCCCTGTGATTAAAACATACTTTGCCAATAGTAGGCCCATCTACATAAATTAAATTAATTACACCATCGGGTAAGCCGGCTTCTTTTAATATCCGCATAAACATTTGCGCCGAATAAATTTGTGTATTAGCCGGTTTCCAAACTACTACATTGCCGCACATGGCCGCACTGGTAGGTAAATTGCCGCCGATAGCTGTAAAATTAAAAGGCGTTATGGCCAGTACAAAACCTTCCAAAGGACGATACTCCATCCTGTTGTGCATACCCGGCCCGCTGATAGGTTGCTGCTTATATATATCACATAAAAAATGAACGTTGAAACGGAGAAAATCTATCAATTCGCAAGCAGCGTCTATTTCGGCTTGATAAGCATTCTTACTTTGCCCCAACATAGTAGTACCATTAATATACGGACGGTATTTGGTAGCCAGTAAATCAGCTGCTTTTAAAAATATATTGGCCCTGTTTTCCCAAGTCATATTAGCCCAACTTTCTTTTGCAGCTAATGCAGCTTCTATAGCCAGGTGTACATGCTTTTCTTCGCCTGCATGAAAATATCCCAGTGTATGAGCAAGCTCATGCGGCGGATGCAGCGCTACTTTTTTATTGGTACGTATTTCTTTATTACCTATATACATGGGTACGTCTACCTCTGAACTCTTTAACTCTTTCAATACTTCCTTTAATCTTTTTCTTTCCGCTGTACCCGGCGCATAGCTTAATACAGTTTCATTAACCGGCATTGGATAGTAAAAGCTTCCGAAATTCATATAAATCCTTTTTAGTTGGCAAAGGTAAGAAGCGCAGTTAATATATCAACAGCTTCATTTAAACAAGGCTTAAATTTCGTCCCCTCAATAACCCTCTTCGTCACCATGCTGCAGGCTCTCCCGTCACCACGCGGCAAATAATGAATAACAGTATATAATAAATTACAGTCATTATCAATTTTTAAAAAATAATTTATGAAACATATCACAACAGGGCTGTTCTTTCTGGCACTTATAACATTTAATACGGGCTGTGTAAAAGATTTACTGAAGAAAAAAAAGGATCCTGTAGTTGCCCCGGAATCAAAATTCTACGGCACATGGAAAGCGACTTGGATAGCCGCGGATTTAGATAATGATAATACCCTGGATGCAAGTGAAATTAATTTGTTTTCCGGCGGCAGCTCTGAATTGAAACTCAACAGTGCAAAAACTTTTACTTATTTCTTAACTACTACAAGCGGCAATGCAAGCCTCACCGGCGAATGGAAAATGGCTGCTGATGAGAAATCAATAACCATAACCGACCCTGCCAACGGGAGTCTGCGTTTTGACTACCGCAGTGATTCGGAGCTACAAACCGAGCCGATACCCACGACAGATATTAACGGTAGTCCGATAGTGGCATGGATTATATATAAAATTTCTTAATAAACATTTAGTAACAATTAAAATTTACAGGTATGAAGACTTTACTTATTTTCCCCCTGATGATTGCAGCGCTTAACAACAACACTACGCCGTTGCCTAACTCTGTTACAACACCCAAACCGAAAGAAATGAGTTTTGTAACGCAAACGGATTATGAAATCAAAGTTGAAGACGGCACCACTTTAACATTACGAGCGGGCACTCCGATTGTCGTAGAAGCAACGCAAACCTACAACGCCAAAAATCTATCCGAAGGACAAACCGTAAATGTAAGAGTAAAATATAATGTAGTAGTAAACAAGCAAACATTGGTGGCGGCGGGCGCCTTAGGCACAGCCAATATATCTGATCTTGTAAAACCGGGCATATTTGGTAAACCCGGCAGAATAGAACTGCAAATGCAAAGTGTACAGGCAGTAGACGGGCAGCAAATACTTTTAAGCGGCATGCCCATGATTGCGGAAGGACAAAACAAAAAAGGGTTAGCATGGGGATTATCAATTGGTCTTTTCCTGCTAACGATAATTGGCGGCGCCGTTGGCTTTTTTATAAAAGGTAAACCCGCCGAAGTAAAAGCAGGCACTACTTCCAATACGTCAGTAGCATCTGATGCGCAGGTGGAAATTGCTGAAAATGAACCGGGGCCTGTAAGCAGCAATAACAGCAATACGGAAAGAACTAAAAAAGTAAGAAGCAGCAGTATAGTACAACAATAGTTTCCTGATCGCCCTGCAGGTGAGAAGAAACGCAGATTTATTCCGGCATAAATCTTTTTAGTAAAAAGGGGGATTGCGATAATACAAACTTAAATAGCCTGGATGTCTTAAGTAAAGTCATATTTAAGAATGTACGCAAGCCTCCTTTTTCTTATAATATATTAAACTGTTCTAAAAAAATTTGCTTATAGGCACTTCCTATAGGTACTGTATGAATATCTAAATAGACCAACTGTTCGGCTTCATCTATTTTAGTTACCGCCTGTATATTTATCACATACTCACGATGAACCCTGTAAAATTGTTTCGGATTCAATAAAGCCGAAAGTGCGTTTAAAGATTTTTTTACCGTGTAATGCTCTTTTTCGGTAGAATGAATTTTGCAATAATTCTTTTCGCCTGTTTGTATATACGCAATATTATTCTTGTTCAGCGGTTTCAAATTTTTTCCTACACGAATAAGGAATTGCTCAACAGTATTACTTATATCATATGCTTCGGCGGCAGGTGCGGTGCCGGATTTTGCTTTAATCAACGCCGCTTTCAAATCACCTTCGCTCACCGGCTTGGTAAGGTAAGCCACGGGGTTTACCAGTAAGCCTTTTTCAATAATTTCGTCCTCTGTATGTGATGTTACAAAAATAAAAGGCTTCTTAAACTCTTTGGTTATATGTTCCGCGATGGCAATACCGGATAAAGCTCCGTGCAATGTCATATCAAGTAATATTACATCCGGATCAAGTTCTTTAATTTTTTGTATGGCATCAAATCCTTCGGCTGCATAACCCAACCATTCGTATTGGAGGTTTTCAATACTTATTCGTATATCCTCGGCGTGTATCCACTCATCTTCTACTAAAAAAACTTTCATCAGGTTGTTTTTCTAAAGGTAATGCTTATTGCCGTTCCCTCGCCCGGTTTGCTTTTTATATCTACGTTGCCATTTAGCGCGGCAGCCATTTTATTTACTACTACAAGGCCCAGCCCCGATCCGCTTTCGCCGCGGGTACCGGCTCCGCTTTTTTTGTCATTAAAATAAAAAAGTTTTTCTATTTGCGCTTCGTCCATCCCCGTACCCTTGTCAATTACGGAAATGATATAAGCATGCGGCGTATGAGTTGCAGAAAAAGTTATACTGTTATTCTCAGTAAACTTCACGGCATTGGAAAGTAAATTGCGTATTATAACCTGAAAGGCTTCTTTGTCAGTTACAAAACTATCGGTTGCCGGTACTTCGTTGTGTATTGTAATGTTCTTAACCTGTATGAGCTCGGTGTAATGACTTGCTACATGGTTGATGGTTTCATAAACCGGCAAAGGTTCTTTGTTAATTTTGAGGCCCTTCATTTGCTGTAAAGACCAGAAAAGCAAATTATTTAAAGTTGCTGAAAGCCTTCCGGCATTTTCCTCCAGCTTAGATGAAAAGAGTTTAGCATCTGAAAGATTATTCTTATCAATGTAATTACTTAAAATCTTACCGGCCCGGTAGAAAGGAACTACCATGCCTTTCAGGTCGTGAGAAATAATACCAAACAGCCTGTTTTGTGAAGCCGAAAGCTCAGCTAATGATTGGTTGGTGGCCTGCAGTTGTTTTTTTTGATGACTTAATTTGCGGTTAAAATAAAAGAATAAGCCGGAAAGCAATAACATGCCTCCAAGTGTTCCGAGCAGAATTCTTGTTTGCTGTGCTTTTTCCTTTTTTTGCTTTTCTAATTTTTGTATGGTGGCTTCTTTTTGCTGACTATCATATTTTTCCTGCAACTCAGATAAAGCAAGTTGCATATCCTTACCGATTACATTGTCTTTAATTTCCTGATATTTTTTGAAATACTCCAGTGCTTTAACGGGGTTATTAAGTTTTTCATAAATTTTAGATAATAATTCCAGGCTCACCAATGTGATTTCTTTATCATTATAGTCTACACTTTGCTGAAGGCTTAACTGTGCAAGCGGCAATGCTTTTGCGTAGGCTCCCGTTTTAAAATAATAATTAGCATCGGTAAAATCTATATAGTAAATGAAACCTGCATCACCGATCTCTTTGGCATAATAGCGACTTGAATCTGCATAGTGTTTTCCCTCCTGCAAACGCGGAGTAAAGGCAATAAGCATATTAGCCAGCTTACGCATACTGTAACACAAGTCTGCTTTATTACCAATACTATGACTTAATGAAATACTTTGACGTATAAATTTTTCCGCTTCCGGATAATTTTCTTCGTCAATAAATATGGAAGCATGGGCGGATAATGCTCTGCAAAGATTAGTGTTGAGATTAAGTTTTTTTGCCAGCACCATAGCTTGTTCGGTATACTTTTTTGCCCGACTGTATTGCTTTATCATTCGGTAGCTGAAGCTGACATTTCCTAATGTGCTTATCTTAGCAAATTCTTCATTGCTCTCATCATTTTTTGTAAGGGCCGCTAGAAAAAACTCCACTGCTTTGGCATGATTGCCTTCATTTTGATAAAGCAGCCCCAAATTATTAAGCGTAATCGATTCGGCGTCGCTTGACGATTCATGTCGGTCAAAATAAAGTGCCAGTTGCATATACTTTTCGGCCAGTTTTGGTTTTACGGAAAATATTAAGGCCGATCCGATCGCGGTATAATACTGCCTCCATAAATCTTTAAAATAATTCGGCATGTCTTTTATTAAATCACCCGTCATTTTCTCAATATTGGTATTCAAAACCGTAAGCGTATCTGTAACCGCGGAATTGCTTCCTAAAAAAGCAGTGTAGCGATACTTGCTGCAGGCTTGAAACAGTTTGCTGTAAACGGTGTCTATGTATTTGAAAAACCTTTCAGGGTTCCTTAAATTTAAAAAACGTGCATAGTCCATGCCCGCTTCAATTTCGGAAGTATCATCTTTGCAAAGTGATGCGTAGTATAGCTGCTTTTTGAAATAAAGTTCCGCGGTATCTATAGAACCGCCGCTATGAAAAAAATTAGCTAACAGACTGTACAGCCTGCGATAGCAGTTATCAGTTAATTGATTTGTATTTCTCGCCTCATAGGCTTTTAACTCGCCGATTAGGATACCGGCATCTTTAAAATCAAATTGATTTTTTTCAAAAACCGCTAAAGCATCTTCGCAACGATTATTCTGACTGAAACAAAAAATACAGCTAACAGAAAAAAATAGTAACAGATGAATACGCATACACGAATTTATATAATAATTATTTATAAAAGCACGTATCATTTTCGTTTGCCGTATACCAAAATTCTTTTTGACGGAAATGCATAATTGAAGCGATTGCGAAAGAATAATACAGCAAGCAATTTTACAGCTTGCACGCAGGCGGCGGGGCTGCTATCATTTTGTTACGGATTGTACCAGGTAGTGTTCAATTTTTTTGCGAACATCTTCGGGTTTAAAGGGCTTATTAATAAACCCGTTAAATCCTTTTTGCAAAAGATCTTCCGGCATTTTATCATACAAAGTGGCCGTGAAAGCCAACACAGGAATATTTTTATCCGTTCTTCTTATCTCAGCAATCGCTTCAAAGCCGTCCATTACCGGCATTTCCAGATCCATAAGAATTAAATCAAAATCCTCTTGCCGGTGCTTTAAAAGTGCCTCTTCGCCATTGGTTACTTTTACGGAAGTAGCTTTCCATCTTTTCAAAAAACTATCAATCAGCATCATATTTACCGGGTTGTCTTCGGCTACTAAAATTTTACAATTATACAGTGCAGATTGTTCGGACTGATCATTTTCAATTATCGTTTTTTCCGCAGGTATATTGGTATTAAAGACTATTGAAAAAGAAAACTCACTTCCTTTACCATAAACGCTTTTGAGATCAATACGGCTGTTAAATTTTTCAATCAATTGTTTACAAATAGCAAGGCCTAAACCCGTGCCGCCAAATTGCCTGGCAGTTCCTGATTCGGCTTGGGTAAATTGTTCAAATATCTCCGCCTGTTGATCTTCTTTTATACCAATGCCCGTATCGGCAACGGAAAAGTGAACGACTACAGTATCATCCGTTCTTTCTTTACAAATTACTTTAAAGATTACCGATCCTTTTCGCGTAAATTTAAATGCATTTGATAACAGATTATGCAGTATCTGCGACAAACGCAAATCATCACTCAAAACGGCTATATCAAGATTGTCATCTATTTCAGCAGTAAAGACCACTTCATTGGCATGAGTTTGACTTTGAAACATATTGGCCACTCTATCCGACACTTGTTTTATATTAAATACATTACTGTCCAATTCCAGCTTACCGGCTTCTATTTTGCTAAAGTCTAAAATATGATTCACCAGGTTGAGCATATGCTCCGATGAATATTTTATAATATCAAAATATTTTTTTTGCGAAAGCGTAACATGTTCATGCGCTAATAAATCGGCCGATCCTATAATTCCGTTTAAGGGTGTACGCAGTTCGTGACTCATGCTGCTTAAAAAAACCGATTTGGCTTTGTAAGCCGCTTCCGCTTCTTCTTTTGCATGTATGAGTTTGTTTTGTGTTTCCGCATACATCCGCATTATTATAATTACAAAAAACAACGAAATAAGCAATGGCAGAATGTAGTTGAGTAAAATACTGCTCTGCACCAACTCCGGTGTCATTTCATAATAATATATCAATCCCTTGGGCAGTACAAAACAGGCGAAGGCACAAAGCACCGTAAAAAGAAGAGCGGGTAAAAAGCGTTTCCACTCTAATTGCAAATCGTACAACAACTCAAAGGCCATGAGCAACGGAAAAAAATAACAGCAGATGGAATAGTCAATATTGAGGCAATTGTACGCCATAAACACACTGAGTGCATTGATACTGAATAAAAGAAATTTAGCGGCTCCGTAATGCTTACGATTATTTAAAACAATGCCGGTGATTGTTAATACGGTTAATACAGAGCATAGAATAACCGGGAAATAATAACTGTTTAAAATACCGAAAATAATGTATACCATGTACATAAGCATGGGTATAAAGCCCAGTATATTCGTCAATCGTACCCGTTGCACTTCCTCTACCCGCATAGCATCGGTAGTACCCATGTTCTGGAGGCGGGTAAAAGCTGATTTGACTGACTTAAGCATACCTGTTAAAGGTTAAGGGCGCAAAATAATACATAAAGTCAGGATTAGGAAGTATTGGCAGGGATAGTTTTACCGGTTGGCGGGGACGTCCCGGTTCCGTGGAAAATTAACCTAAAACAAATGCGCATCGGGAAATGACCTTTGAGATGCGCACGATTACTTGATGCAAAGAATATTTTTAAAGTTTTATCGTTTTTAAACAATAAAAAAGAAAGGCCGCTCCACACGGGTGAAACGGCCTTTGCAGGTTTAAATGGAATTGACGCTCTTTTATCAGAATTGTTATTTCAAGATTCTTTGCAAGGCAAAATTATTAATTTGATTTTTTAAGCCGGGAAAATCTATATGAGAAGCTCACCTGCCCGCCGGTAGTTTTTGTTTCTGTATTATCTTCAGCAGAAATATTGGCAAGGCCAAAATTATATCTTACACCAAACCCCACCCCCATTTTTAATCTATAGCCGACACCTGCACCAAAAGAAAAGTTTGAGCCTTTAAAAAACTTTTTTACATCTTCACTAATAGTATTGCCCTCTTTATATTTTGCGCTTAATAAAAAACCAAACTCCGGGCCTGCTTCTATTAAAAAGCCCGACTTGGTGTTTAACTGCAGCATAACCGGAATGTTTAAATAGGTGATGTAAGTGCCAAATTTTTCACCGTTCTCTTCAAATGCATTTCCTTGTTTAGAAAATAACAATTCGGGCTGTACGGCAAATAAGCCACTGACAGGTATTTGTACAAAACCACCTATATGTAAAGCAGTAAGATAGCTTTGGTCATCTCCGGTAAGGGCATACTTGTTAAGACCTGCTTTTGGGCCGGCACCCAACTGTGCAATTGTTGTTATTGATAATACAACAGCGATAATAATGAATACTACTTTTTTCATAATTGATAAAGTTTAATGGTTATAGTTTAATTAATTTTTGTATATGCTTATTTCCTCCATTTTCGTATTGCAATAAATACACTCCTTTGGCATAGCTGCTCAAATCCATAGTAATACTTTGTGTGGTTACTGTTTGCTTTTGTAATAATTTACCTTCGGCATTAAACAGCATTAGCATTCCGTTTTGTTTTAATCCACCAATGGTCAGCATATCGTTTACAGGATTTGGGAATATGGTAAACTGCCCGCTTTGCAGATCGCTCAATTTTACTATGCCGGAGTAAGTAAACTTTCCATCAGCATCTATTGATTTTAGCCGGTAAAAAACAACGGGTTTGGTAATAAATGTATTTACATCTGAAAAGGAATAATCAGCACCGCCGACAGCTACCGAACCAATGGTAGCAAAATCAAATCCATTTTCACTGCGCTGTACTTCAAATCGGTTTACATTTATTTCATTGGCAGTTTTCCATTGCAGCAATGCATCGTTATTTTGTTTGCTGCCAGAGAAAGAAATAAGGTTTAATGGTAATGCCCCGCCTAATCTTCCTAAAATATATTCAGTGCTTTCTCCGGTAACGGTTATAGTATTGGCTGGTTCATTTGGTATTGCAACCATTGTAGTCCAGGTACCCGTATTATCTGTCCGCTTGTTTAGCCGCAGTTGCGATTCTATTGCAGGTGTTACAAAAGGATTACCACTATAATTATATGTTGCTGTGTATTGCGGTGTTGTGCCACCCACCTGAAACACCCCAAAGTATTTATTATTATCACCCACACCAGTTGCCCCAGTTAGTGTACTTGGTTTTTCATCTACCATATACACCTGTATGCCAGCAGGAGAACCGGAAGTGGAACTAACAGTTAAATTTTCTCCTGCAGGATGTGTGAGTGAAACTGTTTTGGTGGCATTTACATAATCATGACTGCTGGCATTACCAATGGCGGCACCGCTGGTTACTCTTGTGGGAGTATTTGTAAGTGTGCCATTGTTTGCATTTACAGTACCATCAAAAATAGTGGCTCCGGAACTTTCATCAAAATTATAATATGCTACCAGGTTATTGTACAACGGATCAGATGTAGTTATCTTATGACACATGCGGTCACGGATTTGAGATTGGGTAAGTGCAATATTCCACATTTTTATTTCATCCAAACTGCCAGAAAAAAAGCCACCCCCGGCTAAGAAGGGACTACAAGGGCCAGTACCTAATTGAAAGTTGGCGCTATTACTTACATCTTGTGTAATTGCAGCCTTTGATTCAGCAAGCATTCCGTCTTTAAATGCACTGATTTGCGTAGCAGTTCTTATAAAGGCAATATGATGCCATTTACCATCACTCACATTTGGTATTACTACAAAATCACTTGAAGGGCCAGGAACATTCACTTCAAAAAACACTTCTCCTGCAAGATTTTTTCTTATTGCCCAATTTGGTCCATCGGCACAATTATCATCCCTTTTATCAAAAATTATTTCTTCTTTAGAAACTAAAGAATTGTACCAGAAGTCAACTGAAAAATCTCCCGTTCCAAAATTGATAGCAGAAGAATTAGACATTGTGATGGATTGAGTAGTTCCATTAAAACTCATAGCATTACCGCTGCCGGGTTTTTGTGTCTGATTAGATGAGGCAAAGTCTTGCTGTACTTGTGAAGCAGTTAATGCAGTATTGTAAATTTTTACTTCGTCAATCCTGCCATGCCAGTAATAATTAGGGTCAATAGCTACTCCCGTGGCAACCGGGTCACTGGCTTCTGCACCTATATACGTATTTACACCACTATTATATTGTATAGGGAATGTTGCACCGGCATCATCCGTAGCAACCAATACACCATCCATATATAACCTGGTAAACCGTCCGTCAAAAGTACCGGCCATGTAATGCCAGCCTGTTAAGTAAGGCGCAGCGGCTACTTGAACAAAACCATACCCACCATTTCTTCTTACATAAAGTACAAATGCATTCAACGCTTTATCGTAAGCAATCTGGTAACCTGCATTTTCGGTGCAGGAAAGAATTTGTCTTCCGGCAGCTGCACCTGCCGGGTTTTCTATATTAAACCATGCACTTATGGTAAGTGCAGCTGTTGGCCTTATAACATTACTGTTGCTTAAATCAATATTATCATCCACCCCATCAAAACTGAAAGCATTGCCGGCACTGCCAAACCTGTCGGTAGAAAGTATGGCGCCACTTACCGTTCCGTTTAATGTACCAATAGCATCATTGGCATTGCCGTTAAAGGGGTAGTAAGCTACGGGGGTTTGTGCTGTAAGTTGTAACCAACAACTTGATATAATTATCAGGAGTAAAAACTGTTTCATGTGTTTTAATTTTAGGTTGTAAAAATGAAACATGAAACAGAGAGTGCAATCACTAATTGTAGTGAATCTTATGAACCCTGCCGGTGCAGGTTTTTGTAGTAAAAAGCAATTGCTTCACCCACAGAAGATACATGGAGTTTTTCGTAAATATGCTTGGCGTGAGTGTTGACTGTATTGAAACTGAGAAAAAGTTTATCGGCTACCATTTTATAACTCAACCCATCAGACAATAATTTTAATACCTGTGTTTCTCTTTCTGTGAGTGGGTTGTTTACCTTTTGGGGTTGAAAATAATCCAGCACTTTTAATGCAATACCGGGGTTCATCACTGCACCGCCATCATACACTTCCTGTATAGCTTGTAATATGCGCTGCGCAGGGTCTTTTTTAAGAATATAGCCGCTTGCACCATTGCGGATGCACTCAAATATTTTATCCGTATCGTCAAAAACCGTTTGCATCAGCACTTTAATATGAGGGTAGTTTTTTTTAATTTCTTTTAAGCCCGCAATTCCATCTGCACCGGGCATGTTAATATCCATCAACACTACATCAGGAAAACAGGCTTCCATATCTTTTTTCACATCGATGCAATTAATTGCTTCCCCACAAAAACTGAGTTCGGGGCTTAGCTCAATTAATGCCTTGAGGCTGTCCCGCCTCGGATGATTATCATCGTATATAAAAACCTTGATTTGCATAATTCAAAATAACACAATATCCCCGAAAGTGGTATGACTAATTGTAGTTACCCGGTGGTTTGGTCTTCCTGTTTCTTTAAAAGCCTATCCATAATTTTTTGCTGACCTTCCATCACCTGAAGATGTAAAATCCTGTTTTTAAGGGCAAAGCCGGTATTGAGCAACAGTAACTCCAGCAGTACGCCAATTTCCAGACCCAGGTAGCCATATTGTTTCCCTTCTCCGTTGCTTTGAAAAAGAATACCCAAAATAACACCTATAACACCGCCTGCCACATATAATAAGCTGCCTATTACTAAAAAATTATTGAGCATATTTTTCTGTTTCAGCATTAATATAAACATAGGCATTGCAAATGTTGCCATTATTAATACACAAGCCAGGTAAATAACAGATGAAGTTTGATAACTTAAATTGAACGGGATGCTGATACACTTGAGTATGATGAAAGCCGCAAACATAATTTCTAATTTCCGGCTGATTTTATAAACCTTCGGTTGAAGTTTTGATGTGTTTAAAAAATGTCTGCCAAAAAGCACATACATCCAGTAACTGCAAATGGCCATGGGCTGGTTCATTATTTCATTTACCCAATAGGGGAAGTTAATACCCAGCAAACCGGTTGCTTCATTCACCCTGAACAAAATACACAGGCAGGCCGATAAAATATATACTATGTAAAAAAAATACTCCCTGCGCCTGAATACTGCCCATTGAATCACCATAAAAAGCATTTGAAAAAATGCTATACCAAGTATCAGTAAATGAAACAATTTCATAATGTCGTTTACTAATTTACCATCCGTTATCCATTAATACTGTAACCGGAATAATAAATACATGATTGGTGCCTTTTCCTGTTGCCGTTTCCATTATCCACTTCCCTTTCAGTTCTTCGCAGCGGGCTAAAATATTTTTTAACCCGTTTCCTGATGATTGTTTGGCTTTATCAAACCCAATACCATTGTCAGTAATTTGCAGTACGCAGTTTCTCCCTTCCGGGTACATATGCAGTGATGCATTTGTAGCTTTACTATACTTGGCAATATTGTTCAACACCTCTTTAACTATTAGAAGAATATTGCGCCTTGCTTTCATGTTTTCTAACGCCCCTTCTGCATCAGGATGAATAATGCAGGTCAGTTCAATATTTTTGTCCTGCAGTAATTCTGCCGAATAGTTTTTTATTTTTGTTTCAATAGAAGTAGTGCTGATGCTGTTATTCTTCATACTCCAGACAATATCTCCCATATTTTCCATAATATCCTTGCTTTGGTTGCTTATCTTATGTATCATATCAAGTGCTTTACCGGGATCAGTATTTATAGACTGTTCTGCAATAGCGCCATAAATTTGCAAACTGCTGAGCGATGCGCCAATATCATCATGCAAATCCTGGCTGATCTTTTGCCGCATTTTGGATACTGCTAATTTTTGATTTTGATAATAGCGGTACACCAAAAAACCAATTGCTAAAAAAGTAAATCCAATGAGCGCCATCATTAATCTTGTGTTCGCCAGTTTCTGTTTTTGTTTTGCTTCTTCTACCTGCATGCCCAGCAGTCTTTTTTCATTTGATAAACCTGCATTGAGGATGGTTTGTATTTGCTGGTTATTGCCATTGATGACCGCTTTTTCAACAGACGACTTTAATTCCAGTGCCCGTACCAACCCGCCGGTATTATTTTGTTTCCTGTAAATATCAATTGCAGCAGTTAAAAAATGAATTGCATAAAACCGATTAATATTTGGTCTTTGCTGCAACAAAGCAAAGCCGCTGTCTAAACTCTTCACAACACCGGTATAATTTGTATTAGCATAGTAACATTTGGCTATGCCGCCATAACAAACCAGAGCCACATCCACATCATCAGATCGCAATGCAGTATTGGTTCCTCTTTTATAATAATATAAAGCACTGTCTTTCTGATTTTGCTCAAATAACACATCACCTAATCCATAACAGGCAACTGCAACACCACGCTCCCAGTTAATGGCAAATGCTTTTTGCAACGAAAGCCGGTTATGATACAATGCACTGTCATATATTTTTAATTTATAGTACGCTTCTGCTAAGTTGCCATGCAAGTGATGCGGCTTGGTAAGACTCAAATATTTTTCGGGGTAAGGTGGTTGGCGTGTATATAACAATCCTTTTTCATAATATTGAATTGACCGGGCAGCGCTGTCAATATTCATATAAAACAACCCTTGAAAATTATAACTGTCTGCCAGCAACAAACTGTCGTTCAGTGCTTCTGCCATAGCAAGCCCACGGCGGCTTTCCTGCAAACCCAATTGCTGCAGGTTATTGTAATAATACACTTCGGCCTGCCGGGTAATTAACAGGTAATTGTTTAAAGAATTACTTTTAAGCGGTAACAGTTCGTGAATCTTATTCAACCATATTTGCGACGAGTCATATTGCTCAATATTCATGTACTCATCTGCAATAAAAAAACAGGTGAGCATGTAAACTTTTTCATCTTTGTATTGCCGCTGAATCACTCTTTTTGCAGAGTCAACAGCAGATTGCCCGGCAGCATGTTGCATCATTGCAATAATGCCAAAACAATAAACCAATATCGACTTTAATAACTGTTTCACTAATGAAAGATACTAAATGCCTCTCATTATTCGGTTTCCTTCTCACTCATCAAATAGGCTTTTATGAAACCGTCCAGCTCACCATCCATTACCGGGCCCACATTACCTACTTCATAATCGGTGCGGTGATCCTTAATCATTTTATACGGATGAAAAACATAACTGCGGATTTGAGAACCCCACTCTATCTTTTTCTTTTTGCTGTTGGCAGCATCTTTTATTTCATTGCGCTTTTGCAGTTCCATTTCATACAAACGGCTTTTCAGCATTTGCATGGCTAATTCTCTGTTGCCTAACTGGCTTCTGTCCTGCTGGCAAACTACCACTATGCCGGTGGGAATATGCGTCAGTTGAACTTTTGTTTCTACTTTATTTACATTTTGTCCGCCTGCACCGCCGCTTCTCGATGTTTCCATTTTTACATCCGCCGGGTTGATATCAATTTTTATGGTATCATCAACCAAAGGATAAACATTAACTGATGCAAAAGAAGTATGTCGCCGGGCATTACTGTCAAATGGCGAAATACGAACCAATCGATGTACGCCGCTTTCTGATTTTAAAAAACCATAAGCAAAAGGGCCTTCAAACTGAAATGTGCAGCTTTTTATACCGGCGCCGTCACCATCCTGCCAATCCATTTCTATTACTTTCCAGTCCTGTTTTTCGCCGTACATGCGGTACATACGTGCAAGTATTTCGGCCCAGTCCTGGCTTTCGGTACCGCCGGCCCCGCTGTTTATTTGTAATACGGCAGGCAATTCATCTTCAGGTTCGTTGAGTGTACTTTTAAATTCTGCTTCTTCTATTTGTACCAAAGCCTTTTCGTAAGCTTCTTTGGTTTCTTCTTCGGTAGCATCGCCGCCTTTCCAAAATTCGAAGAGTACGGCAAAATCTTCTACGGCAGTATTTACCTGCTCATAAAGATTTACCCAATACTCATTGAGCTTTGTATTTTTCAGAATTTCCGTGGCACGTTTGTTATCATCCCAAAAGCCCGGGCTTAGTGAAAGTTGCTTGTCTTCGTTTATCTTATATTGTCGGTTCCCGACGTCAAAGAAACCTCCTTAGGACGGTTACCCGATCCCTCATTTCCTGTAATTTTTCTGTTGTCATAGCCGCGAAGATAAGAGAAATGAGTGAAAACTATTTAGCCGGCTGCATTACTACTATCAGCGCCTGTTGTGTCACTCACTTCAGGGTTCGGGTCACTGCTGAGCACAATAATCGGGTCTCCTGTAGTGTAAAATGATTTACAGAAGCTTTAAAATAAATCGGAGTGAGTTCCTGTTCTGATTAGTATCAGGGTGTTGGTGCTTACATTTATTTGCCAGATTAATAACCAATCAGGCTGAATATGACATTCCCAACAATCTTTATACTCACCGGTAAGTTTATGGGGCTTATACTTTACAGGTAATGGAGTCCCGTTAGCAATTGAACTTATTACAGCTTGTATCAGCGGTTCTTTATATCCTCTTTTAAGGGCAAGTCTATAGTCTCGCTTAAAACTACCTGTATATTCAATATTATACATCACTTGTTGAGGTCAGCAAATAACTGTTTCAGAGAACCTGCTTTGCGGGTTTTACCTTTTCTTGCATCTCTAATAGCTTTTTTGGTAGCCAGATTAGGGTTCTTAATTATTTTGGCAAAAGGGAGGGTTTCAATTAACTCTACTAATTTTTTTGCTTGGGCAGTTTTTGTATCAATAGTTATATAAGTCATTATTACTGCGTTTTAGAAAACAAAAATAATTAAAATTTTCTCAAAATTCTCAGTTCTTGTATAAAAAGCCGGAGATCAATGAAATTCGTTTGTCTTCTTCCATTTTATATTGTCGATTCCCGACCTCAAAGAAAACCACTTAATCTGTTTATTTCTTATTAAATCTTGTAACCTCCGGCACAATCCCCGCGTCATATTCTTCGTTAATACAATTATAATTATGAAGAACAGCCTTTCTATTTTATTGATTTGCTTCCTGATTTCTGCGTCAATTGCATGCCGAAAAAAGAAAGAACCTGCGGAAACAAGAAGTTTTTACATGGGTGTTACTCCCTGGCCGGCCGATTTTACAGTAAAGGAAGTAAATAACAGTTACGATTTTATCAATAATAGCTGCGATATGGTTTCCCATCATTTTGATGATGGTATTCCTTACGAAGAAACTCTTAATAATCAATCCTTCCCGACACCTTTGCAGGAGGATATACTAACAAGAAAAACAAAAACAGCTGCGGGCAAAAAAATATTCCTCAGCGTATCAACGTTAAATCTTACCCGAAAAGAAAAAGCAGATTATTACAGCCGTGCTGCAGTAACGGACAGTATAAAAAATCACTGGAAAAAACTTGCATTCAATGACAATAAAGTAGTAACAGCTTATATCAATTACATTAGCCGGTTGATTGATGCGTTTCAACCTGTTTATGTAAACTACGGCGTAGAAAGTAACAACGGTTTGTGGAATGCGGCTGAATTCGTTTTGTATAAAGATTTCCTCTCAAAAGTGTACGGACAATTGAAAACAAAATACCCTGCTATACCTTTCTTTATCAGTTTTATTGTGGATGAAACAAACGAAGGATATAACTATGCCTCACAACTTATTCCGTATTCAGATTTTCTGGGGCTGAGTGCTTATCCTTATGTTAGAGTCAGTTCATCGGCCGGCGGTAATACCGATCCAAAAAATTTTCCCGCTGATTTCTTTACAAAATTTATCAACCTGGCTCCTGCCAAACCGTTAGCTTTCGCAGAAACAAGTTATATAGCGGAGAATCTTATTATTCCATCTTTTAGTTTGAACAAGCAGGGAAATGAAGCATGGCAAAAAGACTATCTTGAAATGATTTGCAAACTTTGTAACGAACGAAAAGCAAAACTGTTGATTTGGTTTTGCCATAAAGATTATGATGCAGGTGCTAATACACTTCGTAATTTAGGTTTGTATCAAGACCTGTTTGGTTTCTGGGAAGATACGGGTTTAAAAGACGAAACGGGCCGTGAAAGACCTGCATATCAAAGCTGGCTGCAATGGTTGCAAAAGAAAAAAATTGAATAATATTTATCAATCATGCCGCATTCCTTCCGCAATTTTAAATACATGTAAAATATAAGGAAACAATGCATCAATAGTTTCCGCGGCTCCTTTGGGCGAGCCGGGCAATGTAAGCACTAATGTTTTATTAATAAATCCCGCTACGCCTCTTGATAACATTGCATAAGGCATACGTTGTTGTCCGTAGTTTCTTGCTGTTTCCATAATACCGGGTATTTCGCGGGTAAGTAATGGCTTGATGGCGTCCGGTGTTACATCTCTTGGTGAAAGACCGGTACCGCCAACGAAAATTAACAGGTTACAATCCTTTGATGAATATTCTTTTGCTTTTTGTTGTATCAACTCAAAATCATCGGGTATGGTGAAGTGATTAATAACTTCAATATTATTGTTCTTTAATTTTTCTGCCACTCTTAATCCTGCCGTATCTTCTTTTTCTTTTTTTGATACACTGTCTGAACAAACAATCACCACAGCTTTTAATCCGGCAACCAGCTGATCCCTGAAATCTGTTTTACCGCCTTTCTTCGATTCTAATTTGATAGTCGAAATATAAACTCCTTTATCAATCGGCTTCAACATATCATACATAGTAAGCGCCGCAACAGAGGCGCCGTGCATGGCTTCTACCTCTACACCGGTTTTATAAATGGTGTGTACTTCCACAGAAATATGAATTTCGAGTCCATGTGTTTCATAACTAAAGGCGGCAAACTCAATTGGCAACGGATGACAATCAGGAATAACATCACTTGTTTTTTTTATTGCCAGCAAACCCGCAGCTCTGGAGAATTCAAAAATATCTCCTTTCGGGACTTTACGCTGATTAACGGCTTCAATTGTTTCAGCTTTTGAAACAACAACTATCGCTTTTGCAATTGCCTGACGAAGTGTATTTGATTTATGTGTGATGTTGACCATATACCCAAACCCCTAAAGGGGCTTTTAGTCTCCGATAATAGGAGAGTTATTTATTCCGTTATTTCATTTTATTTAAAAAAAGTATTTTCATTCCACAAACTCTAAAGCCCCCTTTAGGGGGTTGGGGGCGGGCTTTTCCATTGATGCGTTTCGTCTGCAAACAATTCTTTTCCCCAAACAGGTAATTCAGCTTTAATCTTCTCTACTGTTTCTTCACATGCATCAATTGCAATTTTTCTGTGTTTAGAAGAAGTAAAAACGAAAAGGCATATTTCTCCCGCCCCTACTTTTCCTAAACTATGATATACATGCATACAAGTCAATGCATATTTTTCAAAGACGGCTTCCCGTATCTCATACATTTTTTCCAAAGCCATTTCTTCATACGCCGTATATTCAATAGCCGCTACTGTTTTTTCTTCTATTGCATCGGCTCTTACCTGTCCTAAAAAAATACTGTGGCCGCCTATATTTGTTTTAGTTTGATGTTTGGCAATACTTTCTCCAATGAAAGCCGGATCAATGGCTCCCTGTACAAAAATATTTTTTAGTTTCTTCTCTTTCATGTCAATTGCTTTTCATGTATTTTCTTCCATGCTGTAATGCCTCCCTGTAAACTATAATATCTTTTTATTATCTCCAAAACTTTCAGCAGCCATTGCAGCAGCCTGACGACTCCTTATTCCGGATTGACAAAAGAAAACAATTTTCTCTTCAGTCAACTCACTCATTTTATTTTTCAATTCTCCCAGAGGAATTCTTGCATGCTCAAATTCATCTACCAAAGGCAGTTCATGGTATTCCCGCACATCAATAAATTTAACTCCCTTGCTTAAAAGCAGCTCATCAAATTTTTCAATCTCAATTTCAAACAGGCGATCGCCTGTTGAACATTCAATTTCGTAATTCATTTTTTTAAATGCTTCTTCATTTGCGCGGCATTCCCTGCAAGTCTTTATTAGCCGCATAATTATAAATGAATTGCCGATTATTAATCGCATTGAATGTCAGCAATTGGTTGGCTAACGGCTCACCAATACCTGTAATCAATTTTATTGTTTCATTGGCCTGCATACTGCCTATGATACCGGGCAATACCCCTAATACTCCTGCTTCAGCACAGTTCATTACTTCTCCTTGTTCAGGTTGCACGGGAAATAAATCACGGTAGTTACCGGTTGTTTCTCTTCCTTCCTGCATAACATTAAAAACAGCTGCCTGTCCTTCAAATCTTGATACTGCTCCGTAAACCACCGGCTTGCCTTCCAGCACACAGGCATCATTAATCATATAACGGGATGCAAAATTATCCGTGCAATCAACTATAACATCATATGCTCTGATTATATCCAAACAATTATTCTTATCTAAATAAATTTTATGTTCAGTTAAATCCGTGCCGGGATTCATCAACCTGAGTTTTGCAGAGGCTACTGATACTTTTGGTTTGCCTATATCATTTGCATCATACAAAACCTGACGGTGAAGATTGGATATTGAAACCACATCATCATCAACTATACCTATACATCCTGTGCCGGCAGCGGTAAGGTATTGCAAAACAGGGCAACCCAATCCGCCGGCGCCAATTACAAGTACTTTGGCATTAAGCAAAGCATTTTGTGCGGCCGGGCCAAATCCTTTCAGTGTAACCTGTCGTTGATATCGTTCGTTGGAGCTGTTCATATTATCCTCCTGAAAAAGGCGGCAGTAATGCGACTTCGGCATTATCTCCTATTTGTGTTTTTTCAGTTACTATTTTTTGATTCACTGCTATAAGAAATTTCTTTTCTTTTAATAAAGGATATGCCGCATACAATTTCTTTAGCAGCAATTCTGTATCAGCAACATTTTCGAATGTGATAACAGAAGAACCCGTAACATCTTCCAATTGCCCGAATATCATTATGTTCATCATCATTTCTCTTATTTTATGCAGCAGTAAAAATTAATTTATACGACGCGAATACCAATACAACCGCCAATACTATTCTCAATACATTTTGATTAAACTTCATAGCACCGAAATAAGCCCCGCAAATTCCTCCTGCAAAGGCCACGGCAACATAAGCAATCATACCTGTATCAAAATGAATTCCTTTTGTCCATTGACCCAATAAACCGGACATTGAATTTACGAAAATAAACAATGCACTGATGGCAGCAGTTTGTTTCTGGTCAGTCCATTTCAATAATAATAGCAAAGGAGACAGAATAATGCCGCCACCAATACCAATTATGCCCGAAATAAAACCAATGGCGGCTCCCATTAAAAGCGAAATAACCGTATCGCTCTTTTTAATTTCTGTAACGGGGATATTAGGGAAAAAGAAGAACCTGATAATAGGAATCAACAGCAATATGCCTAATGCTGTTTTATAAATACCCGCTTCAATATCTATACTGCCGCCAAGAAATGCCATTGGTACGGATGCTAATGCAAGCGGCCAAAATATTTTAAAGATAAAATGTTTTCCCCTGTAAAACTGAATGAATGAAGTAAGTGAAACAAATAAATTCAACATCAAAGCGGTAGGTCGCATTACCTCTTTTGCCATATCGAAAATGGCCCCTAATGCCAAATAACCGCTGGCGCCCCCATGTCCTACTGATGCATACAGAAATGCTACAACAAATAATAGAAAATAAAATAATAACTCGGTTGTCAAAACAAAATTTTTTATATCAATACTTCTATATGTCTCCCTATGTTTCTATTGTGCCTATGCGGTTCATTTTTTTTTCCACATAGCCACATAGTTAAACACATAGAATTTCACATAGATATCACTACAATAAATGAACTTCCACTTTTTCGCCGGCAGCAACTTCGGTTACCGATTCAGGAATCATGACCAAACAATTTGCTCTCGCAAATGAATTCAATTTATACGACTCCTGCCCTTCGGGTAAATGTACCTGCTTTCCGTCAAATATTCCTTTTAAAAAATGTGTAATACCTGCAGGTTTTTTATATGAAGCTGCAAGGGGAATATGTATAACTTGCAAACTTAGTTTTTGGGCAGTTATTTTTTCTATCGCCGGTATTACATATTCATAAAAACAAGTGAGTACCGATGCCGGGTTGCCGGGCAAACCGAAGAATAAAATAGTTTCTTTTTTACCAAAAAAAATTGGCTTACCCGGTTTCTGTTTTATTTTATGAAATACTTTTTGTACCCCGCAATTTTCTGAAACTTTGACTGTAAAATCGTAATCACCTACACTTACACCGCCGGTCATTAATACAATATCACTTTTTACTAAAGCTTCATCAAGTTTTTCAGTCAACGTATTAATATCATCTGCCGATTTATAAACAGTCACATTAGTAATATGCAATTGTTTGAGTGCAGCCAATAATGCAAAGGAATTGGATTGATATACTTTACCAAACTCAGGTGCTGTTCCCGGGTCTTGTAATTCATTGCCGGTAACAATAATACTCACCCTTGGATTTGGAATAACTTCTACCGATGCAATTCCCATACCTGCTAAAAAACCGATTGCAGGCGGCGTTAATTTTGTTCCTTCGGGAAGCGCCAATGCATCTTTCTCAATTTCAGTTCCGGGCAAACGAACATTATCGCCTTGTTTCAGTTTGTCATCTTCTATTTGTAAAAATCCATCAACTACTTTTGATTTTTCCTGAATCACTACTGTATCTGCGCCATCGGGTACTACAGCTCCTGTAAAGATTCTTGCAGCAGTTCCGGGTTTTACTTTTGTGCGAAGATTAGCTCCTGCGGCCTGCTCACCTTCCAATGCAATTGGTTTGCCAATACTGCTAAATGCCAATGCATAACCATCCATACCCGATTGAGGAAATGCAGGAATATTTACGGGTGCATAAACATCTTTTGCTAATGTTAATCCTGCTGCAAGCTCCAATGCCAAACTCACCGATGAAAAAGTATTGACACTTTCTCCAATAATATTTTTTGCTTCAATAACTGAAATCATGCCCCTATCCCCTAAAGGGGTATTTTAATTTTTATCATTAAAATTGAATCTGCCTTTAAATTATTTTTAGTGCAATGTAATTTAACTATGCACTGCTATTTCAATTGCCCCGCCCTTTAGGGCGGGGATTAAGAATAATTATTAGCTTCATTGGCTTTAGCCAAAACTTTATTTGGGCTAAAGCCCAATTTCTTATTTCCATTTTTGTCCACGCCCTAAAGGGCTTGGCAATTAAACGCCTAAATTTAATGATGCTATACCTGAAGGGCGTGACAATTAAACAGCTTAACTAAATGATACTATCCCTAAGGAAGTTTTTATTATTTTCTGAATTTAATTCAAAGCAGCAATCACATCGAAAAGCAAGGGCTGTGTTTTGCAAGCCTCCCCCTTGGGGGAGGTTTGGAGGGGGCTTCTATCCCCCAATTGTAATCATACTCCTGTTATTAATTTTGTCAGCATCTATATGTTCCGTATCAGTAGTAAACTGTCCGCCCAATGCTTTTTTCTTATCCAATATACTTTGATAAATAAGCGGAAGAATATCTTCTTTATTTCTAAAAGGTGTAAGCAGGTCAGTTTCTGATTGAGAGAACAAACAGTTTTTCATTTTACCGTCGGCCGTCAATCGCATACGGTTACAATCGCTGCAAAAAGGAGCACTCATGGTACTGATGACTGCAAAAGTTCCTTTATGCCCCGGAACAATATATTTTTTAGCCGTTTCATGTTTTTCTTTTTCCAATGGCAGCACGTCAAATTCATCGCTTACCGTATCTACGATTTCCTGTAATGTAAATACTTTTTCATTCTCCCATTTATTGCCGGTAAAGGGCATAAACTCTATGAAGCGAACATGCACGGGGTCATTCTTTGTCCATTGTACAAAATCAATGATCTCATTATGGTTCAAATTCTTTATCACTACCATATTCACTTTTACATGGAACCCTTTTTGAATCATCAACTGAATATTATCATACACTTTTTCAAACTGATTGCGCCTTGTCATCAAATTAAATTTCTCTTTGTCCAGGGTATCAAGGCTTATATTTAGTGATTTTATACCGGCATTTTCCAATACATCTGCAAATTCATGCAGTCTTGTTCCGTTGGTTGTGATGGTAAGATTGACGGGCAGTTTTGATAAGCGGGTAATAATATCAGCGGCATCTTTTCTTACCAAGGGTTCACCGCCGGTAAGACGTATTTTATTTACACCCTGTGCTACAAATATTTTAGCGATAGCTTCTATTTCGTCCAGGCTGCATCAATCTGCCGGCCGGTGTAAATTCATAATCCTCCTCGGGCATGCAGTAAAAACAGCGCAGGTTGCAGTTGTCCGTGAGTGAAATGCGGAGATAATTATGTACACGATTGAATCCGTCAACTATCATTTTTCTTTTTTTGGCCTCAACTCAACCCCCTCTCTAAAGCCCGCCCGGCTGAACCGTTCGAACGGGGAGAAGAGCTTTAGAGTCCGTTTACATGGTTATTAATAAGAATTTCACGAAACTAAATTTTCATAATCTTCTTTTGTATCAATATCTGTTATCCCTTCGGGAAATGAAACCGTCGCTACTTTATCCGGGTTATCAGCAATTAATTTTCCGGCTCCCTTATCTCCCTTCAATTCCATCAATGTCGTATAAAAACTTCGGTGAAATAAAGCCGGCGTTCCTGCCTTGTCTTCATAACTGCTCGCTACGATCGGCATGCCGGTTTCGTTTTTTTTATTTACTAAATTTAATAATAAAGAACTGCTTACATAAGGCTGGTCGCAAACCATAAAAATAATACTATCCGGCCTCAGTATCGTACTCGTTATGGTTTCCAATCCGCAGCGAATGGAAGATGCCATGCCTTCCTGCCATGCAGTGTTTTCAACAATGCTCACCGGTTTATCTTTTAATTCTTTTCTCAGCAATTCGCTGTTGGCGCCCAGCACCACAAAAACTGAAGCGCAACCGGTTTCCAATGCCTCATCCACCGTATGCCTCAACAAATTTTTGCCCTTGTAAGATAGCAATTGTTTGGGGCTTCCCAACCGGGAAGATGTACCGGCGGCAAGAATGATGATGGCGATATTTGAAATCTTAATATTCATTAATGCATTTTCCTGTTTTCAATCCGTAAATCTGATCTTGAATGAATAAAATCTTTACTATCCCTCAAGCGATGTTCCTTTCTTTCCTGCAAATACGGCTTTAATTTCCGCAATAATACTCAATGCAATTTCTTCCGCTGTCTCCGCTCCTATCTCCAGCCCTACCGGGCCGTAAACAGAACTCAATTGTTTTTCCGTCAATTTCATTCCCGCATCTTTCAACTCATCCAGCATTCTTTCCAATTTTTTCTTTGGCCCCAATACACCAATGTATTTTACATCACGTTCAAGTAATGCTTTCAACATAGCCAAATCGTAATTATAATTATGCGTCATCAATACAAATACCGTTTGTTCATCAATAGGTATTTGTTCAAGCACTTTTTCAGGTTTACTTACCAGCACTTGGCATGCAGCTGCAAACCGTTCAGGCTTTGCATGTGTATTACGGCCATCAACCACTCTTGCTTCCCAACCAATAGCATCCGCAATATTTACTAATGGAATAGCATCATTACCCGCACCAACTACTACCAATGAAACGGAGGGTTTCAGAAATTCAATAAAGGCTGTCACATTTACATTTTCGGAAGTATAATTTTTAAATAAAGATACTTGCGATTCCAAAGCAGCATACACATCTGTCCATCATCGCTTCTTTTATTGCTGCAAAAGGAATATCGCCGGTAATGGTTTTATCTTCTTCCATCAGTAAACAAGTACCTGCCTGCGGTTTATTTTTTTCATCTATGGAGAATAATGTTACAAGAACAGCTTTCTGCCGTCTTGGCAATTACTTTTTGCAACAATTTTACCGGGTTAATAGCAGCATTCGCATCAATGGGTTCAAACAGTACTTGTATAATGCCCGCACAACCTAATTGTACACCGACAGAAACATCTTCTTCATCGGAAGTATCGTACGTTACTAATTTAGAATATTGCTGCGTAATTACCAGCATGGCTTTGCGCAATGCATCACCTTCCAAACAGCCGCCGCTGATAGCGCCGGTCAACAGTCCTTCATCATTAATAAGCATGCGGGCACCCGGCCTGCGGTACGATGAACCATCGAGGTGAACAACGGAAGCAAGCGCAGTCTTTTTCCCCTGCTGTTGTGCAAGGGCAAATGAATTTATTATATCGTTAATCTCTTTCATCTTTTGATCTGAATCAATTAATAAACCGGGGCCTCAGTCAGCATTTAGTTTAAATAGATTTATGGGAATACAATATATGGAAATCCGGTATATCAACATATAAAAAGGTTGATTAGGTAGTGTCTCAGTTTGAAATTTCCATTATAAATACTATTTGAACCACATAGGCACATAAGGCACAAAGAAGGAAACACATAGGGGTTTCTATGTGAAATCTATGTATCTATGTTCCTATGTGGTTCAACAATTTCAACCTGAGACTCTACCGTTGATTAGGGAACTTGCTGAGTATACACAATAGTTATAATGAATGGCGTGCCCTCACCACCTCCGCACATAGCCGGGCCCGTTCGGTCGGGCTATCCGTTCCTACTCCTCCCGCCAAAGCCTGCGCACATAGCCACGCCTTTGGCGGATGCGGGACTGCTATCCCTCACGCAGTCGTTTATAGTTCAATGCCTTCGTTTTTTTATTCAACTTTTGCTTTTCATGCCGAGCCGATAGCTATCGGCTACACACCCAGCGCACAAAGGCCACGGTGAGACTCGGCTTGCAATGTTGCTTCTTCGGACACTTGTAAAGGAAGGAGAATCTGAAATTTTGTGGACAACTAACGAAAAAAAATAATGCCTGTAAATAATAATATAATCGGCAATAACATTGATATCATGAAATACGTTAAAAATAAGTTCCCTTTATAAAACGGATATTTTTTTAATAATTTCACATAGCGCTGTTTCCAAAAAATCAGTAAATAGTTTAATCCTACGCATGGTAAAACGATTAAAACAAGAAAATCAATAACATTACTTAAACACTCGGGCAAAAAAGATAGATTGATTTCATAGAAGTAGTATCCAAAGAGATACTTTTGCACAACAATTGAAATTATTGCAAAATTAAATGTCATAGCAATTGACATTGCTAACATACTTTTAGTATGCCAATCTTTTTGGTTGATCGGATGCATTCTTAATGCTTTAATGCAATCAACCCAAATTCGATAGTACAGCCCAAACATTATATGAATGTCGCTAAAATAATTGTCAAATCATTATAGCATTATTATTTTTTTATCAATACACTGTGGCTGATAGAAAAAGAATAACGCAGTAATTAGAACAATAGTCAAGTTTAGATATTTATAGGATTTGAAAATAGCCTGGAAATGTGCGGAAAATACAAAATCTTATACTTCACTTTCGTTTCGAGTGTCCCAAAGATAAGGCTTGCGTAGCAGATGCTTCATTTCGCTGCGCTCATTCAGCATGACAGCGGGACGTGGTTTCTTTTGTTGATACGATCTGATTGCGTAGAGAATTTTATTTTTACTATTGTTCTTCATTTATAAACCTGCTACATTGCAAACAACCTCGTCCCTCTGTCATGCTGATACTGCCACCGGCGGTAGAAGCATCCGTTACGCCGATCTTCAAAAACCAAATTTCCTTATGTGATTTCTTGCGCAGGGTCGATACCTATCGAAGCTTCTTCTTGCAAGCTTGCTTCTTTGGATACTCAGAAAGAAAATAAGATAAAGCACTCTCACCAATATGTTCATAACCATTCATAAAATTTCCCCGGTCGCCTTTCTAATTTTCGTAACTTTCCTTATCATCTAAAATCATTCTGCTATGGCCAGTTACAATTTATCTATCAACGGAAAAACATATAAGGTGGATGCCGACCCCAAAATGCCCTTGCTCTGGGCCATCAGGGATCTTGCCAATCTTACCGGTACCAAGTACGGTTGTGGTATTGCACAATGCGGTGCCTGTACGGTTCACATGAACGGTGTGCCTGTAAGATCCTGTTCGGTTCCCGTCTCTGCCGCAGCAACGCAAAAAATTACCACCGTAGAGGGATTGTCAGAAAACAATAATCACCCCGTGCAACAGGCATGGATAACAGAGCAAGTGCCGCAATGCGGCTATTGCCAGAGCGGGCAAATCATGAGTGCCGTCGCGTTACTCAAAAAAAATCCTAACCCCACCGATCAAGATATAGATGCCGCTATGCAGGGAAATATTTGCCGTTGCGGTACCTATCCGCGTATTCGCAAAGCGATAAAGACCGCCGCTAAAATGATGACCAAATCTTTCTAACTAAAAACTAATTGACATGAAATCCATTGATAAAAATTTATCCCGCAGAAATTTTATACGACTCACCGGTATGACCGGCGCTGCTTTAACTATCGGCTATGCTACTCCCCTTTGGGCAAAAAAAGCAGGCAACATACTTACAGCCGAAGCAGCTGATGCTTCCGGTATTGAACTGACTTCCTGGATATCGATTGATAAAACAGGTAAGGTAACTATACTGAATCATCGTTCCGAAATGGGACAGGGTTCTTTCCAGTCGGTACCGCAGATCATTGCTGAAGAGTTGGAAGTAAATCTGAATAATATAAATATTGTATTCGCACCCGGGCATCAGAGCAAATATGGAAGCCAGGTTACCGGCGGTAGCTCTACCGTTCGCGGATCGTACAAAAGATTACTGCATACAGGCGCCACTGCAAGAGAAATGCTGATAGAAACAGCCGCTAAAAAATGGAACGTAAATAAATTGGAGTGTTACGCCGAAGAAGGAACGGTTATTCACCGCACAACCGGTAAAAAAATAGGCTATGGCGATTTGGTGGAAGATGCTGCTAAATTAACACCGCCAAAAATTGTACGTTTAAAAGACAGGGCTGATTATAAAATGATCGGTAAGCCATTGGTGCGGCAGGATAACCCGGATAAAATAAACGGTAAGGCCATTTTTGGATTAGATAAAAAAATACCGGGCATGTTGTATGCACAGGTAGAACGCAGTCCGCGGTTTCATGGTAAAGTAAAAAGCTTTGATGATACTGCCGCTAAAAAAATACCGGGTGTAAAACATGTTGTTAAAGTACAGATGCCGGTTTTTGCCGATCAACGTGAAGGTGTAGCGGTAGTAGCCGATTCTTTATGGGCCGCCATGCAGGGACGCAAAGCATTAAAAATAGAATGGGATGACAGCGGTTTTGAACATATGAGTACGGAACAGTTGTATACCCGCATGAAGGAAGATTTAAAAAAAACCGGGCTATCACAACGAACCGGCGGCAATGCGGAAGCAGCTTTTCAAAGAGCTGATAAAAAAGTAGAGGCAATTTATGAAACGCCTTACGAATCACACAGTTGTATGGAACCGCTTTCTTGTGTTGCGCATTACCAAGATGACAAATGTGAAGTATGGGGGCCTATTCAGGCACCTGACTGGATACAAAAAGATTTAAGTGATCGGTTGAAAATGCCGGTAGAAAAAATTACCGTTAATATGACTTTCCTTGGTGGTGGTTTTGGCCGTAAAGCATTTACTGATTATACTGCGGAGGCTGTTTTAATTTCGAAAGAAATAAAAGCGCCGGTGCAGGTTGTATGGACCCGCGAAGATGATATGACGCAGGGACCTTTCAGACCCGGTGCGGTATACGAATGTAAAGGAGGATTGGATAAAGGCGGAAGTATAATGAGCTTTCGCCGCGAAGATGGCGGCGCAAAACATGAATCTTCAATGGACACCCAATCCTGATAAGTTTGCTTATAATGACAGCACTACTGAAGGTTTCCCCGAACATTATTTTCAATCGATACCGCATTACAGTTTTGCTGATATACCAACAGAATCGCCCATACCCGTTATGTGGTGGCGTTCTGTATATTCTTCTACCAATGGTTTTGCTTATGAAAGTTTTATAGATGAAATGGCTGCAGCAGCAGGAAAAGATCCTTTGGAGTTCAGGAAAAGTCATTTAGGCGGCGAACGTTACAGAGCCGTATTGGAAATGCTGGAAGAAAAAACAAATTGGAAAACAAAGAGCAAGAATGACGGTTGGGGTATCGCCATTACGGAATGTTTTAAAAGTATAACCGGCGAGGCTGTTAAGGTATCTAAAAATGCGCAGGGCAAATTAAAAATTGATAAAGTAATTGCAGTGATGGATTGCGGCTGGTATGTAAACCCCGATATTATTCGGGCGCAGGTAGAAGGCAGTGTGATTATGGCCCTTGGTGCTGCCGTTACGCATGAAACACATTTTAAGGACGGTAAAGCGGTAGAAACAAATTTTCATCAATACAAAATGCCGCGCATAAATGATATTGGTGAAATAGAAGTACACATAATAGAAAATGATGAACAACCCGGCGGTGTAGGCGAACCGGGACTTCCACCATTTGCACCCGCATTATGTAATGCTATTTTTAATTTAACCGGCAAACGGATTCGCAAACTGCCGTTTAATATAGCTGAGGTTTAATACTATTATTGTTTAAATGTAAGTTGGCATATTTTATTTTGCCTGTTGCTCTTATTGCAAAGTGTTTTTAAATAACAAGAAGCCGTCTCATAAATAAATGAGTCGGTTTTTTTTTGTTGGTGCTTTGAGCCGGTCGTTTTTGGGGTTTATATTTTACTGTTGATCAACCGGCATCGGGTTTTAAAAAAGAAGGGAAAGCTGCTTTTTGGCTGCCCGCCTTAAGTTCAGATTATAGTAATTGTAATAGACGGGCGGTACTTGATGTTACATTTCCGGGCCGAGTGGTAAGTTCTCATCAGTTTTTTAGGCATTGTGATGAAAATGAACCTTTTACTATTACTAAGAATTTGATTATGCAGCAGTATTTTGTATTTCTCATTCAACGACCATAAATTAAACCACCTCTCCTTCCAAATCGTAATCAAATGCTTTGGTAATTTTTACGGTTATAAAATCGCCGATAGGTAATTTTTTATCGGAATGAATAACCACTTCATTGTCTACTTCCACGCTGTCAAACTCGGTGCGACCCAGGTAACGACCGGCTTCTTTTTTATCAATCAGCGTTTTAAAAACATTGCCAACCTTTTGCTGATTTAATTCAAAAGATATTTCCTGTTGCGTTTCCATAATATCCTGCGCCCTGCGGTCTTTTTCTTCCAGCGGAATATCATCTTCCATATCATAGGCTGACGTGCCTTCTTCGTGCGAATAAGGGAAGATACCTACCCTGTCAAGCTTTTGTTTTTGCAAAAATAGTTTAAGCTCATCTACATCATCCTGCGTTTCACCGGGGAAACCGGCAATTAATGTAGTGCGTAAACAAATACCCGGTACTTTTTCTCTTACCACTACAATCAATTCTTCCATCTCCTCTCTTGTAATCTGACGTTTCATAGCTTTCAGCATATTATTGGCTGCGTGTTGCAGGGGCATGTCTAAGTAATTACAAATATTCTCTCTCTCCCGCATTACATCCAAAATCTCCAGCGGAAACTTATGCGGGTAAGCATAATGCAGGCGAATCCAATGCAAACCTTTTATATCGGCCAGCCGATGTAAAAGATCGGGCAACATTCTTTTTTTATAAATATCCAAACCATAATAAGTAAGCTCCTGGGCTATCAACATAATTTCTTTCACGCCTCTTTTTACCAAGCCCTCCGCTTCCTTTATAATTTCCTCTATGCTTTTACTTACATGCTGACCACGCATGAGAGGTATAGCGCAAAAAGCGCAGGTACGATTACAACCTTCGGATATTTTTAAATAAGCATAGTGTTGCGGGGTAGCCAAAAAACGCTCGCCCAATAACTCCGATTTATAATCGGCGTCAAACTGTTTTAATATCAACGGCAATTCCATAGTGCCGAAATAGGCATCCACTTCAGGTATTTCGATTTCTAAGTTTTGTTTATACCGTTCACTTAAGCAACCGGTCACGAATACTTTGTCCAATTTACCTCTCCGCTTCAGTTCTACCTGTTCCAGGATAGTATTAACGCTTTCTTCCTTGGCTTTTTCAATAAAACCGCAGGTATTTACTACTACTATATTATGATCTCTTTTTTTATTCTCGTGTACTACGTCAATCTCATTGGCCATCAGTTGCCCGCTCAGTACTTCACTGTCCACCATGTTCTTGCTGCACCCGAGAGTAATGATATTGACTTTGTCTTTTTTGAGTGTTTTTGTCTTCATAATCAATGCGGCAAAGGTAATACCAAATGAGTTAGTATTGTGTTGCCACTTTATTCCGGGATAACTGAACAATTATAATTCCTTTAAGATGTTGTGCCAAAATAATTAATGACTTTTGCGACCACCATCCTACAGCTTAACAAAATACAAAAATGGTACGACAGCCACCATATCTTCAGTATTGGTGAACTGACTCTTTCGGGGGGCATTTATTGGCTGAAAGGAACCAATGGAGCAGGTAAATCAACTTTTTTAAAAATGCTTGCCGGTCTCATTCCGTTTAAGGGAGATATTTTTATTGATGAGAGTATATCTATCCGCAAAGACCCGGTTCATTATCGCCGGCTTTTGAATCATGCCGAAGCCGAACCTGCTTTACTTCTTTTTTAACCGGCAATGAATTGATTGATTTTGTACTCAATATTTAAAAAAAAGGAGCCGTGAGCAGGCGGATGAAATCAGGAATATTTTAAACATTGATAATTACCTGCAAAATACCCGTTTACTTTAAGTTTAAAGAAATTCCTATTTGTTTCCGGATTAAATAAATAAAAATGGCATTCATGACCAACAGCAAGAATATTGTCAACAACCTTAGCTTTTTTAAAAGGACTGTATTCGTTTTTAATTTCAAATACAGAAACCGATATACTATAATCCTCTTGCAGAATTAAATACGCTTGTCCTTTTAATTCAAATGAGTCAGCCCCTGAGATGATTCTCACTTCTTCAGTATAATCCTTGGGGAGAGTTACAGCAAATCTCCAACGCATACTTTATTCAATAGTTTAATTATAAATTATTAATTGATTTTTAATTGATGCTGTTTTTTTTAAAAAAAGTTTTAGTAGTACAAAATAATACAAAATGATCGGCAAAGAATTTTTGATAACCGCTATGAAGCGGGTAAAATATTATAAAGACCCCGGCGATAAAACCTTTGAGCAATTGGCCGACAAAGATTTTCATTCAATTCAACAGCCAATCAAACAGCATTGCAGTTTTCTTTCAGCATATGGCCGGTAATATGCTGAGCCGCCGGACTAATTTTTTAACCGAAGACTGAGAAAAAGAATGGCGCGACAGGGACGACGAATTTGAAATACATGATTATACTAAACCTCAGTTGCTTGATCTGTGGGAAAAAGGCCGCAGCTGTTTTTTAAATACGAAGGAAACACAGCAGGAAGATTATTTGATGAAGACCGTTCATATACACCGTGAGCCGTTCTCTGTAATTGATGCCGTTAACCGACAATTGGCCCACTACCCTACCATATTGGTCAAATTATTTACATCGCGAGAATAATTAAGGACAAGAATTGGAAAATTTATCAATTCCGAAAAGAGACTCTCAACATTATAATACAGGTAATGCTGTAAAATATCCTGCCAAAAAAATTTGATTCGCAATTATTTAAGCATGTTATTAAACGCCTGTTTGCTGTACGGGAATTTATATTTACATTTGCCCCCTTTACAAATACGCAACCAATACATATTGCATGAAAAAAACAATTTTAACGCTTACCGTACTCTTCTTTACTACGGCCCTTTTTGCGCAGGTAAATTTCATGCTGTTTGGCGGCCCGCAGGCTGCATCGGCCAAGTTCACTGTAAAAGATGTAAAACAAAATACGAGTTATAAGTTTGGTTTTCACCTGGGTGTTGGCGCTAAAGTTCCCATACAACCTAACTTAGCATTTGCACCCTCCGCTTTTTACAGTTTGAAAGGATATAATGTAGATTTTAACCGACCAAGCCAATTGCCTGATGTATTGGCCAAAGACAACAGCACAAGCATACATACTGCACAACTGAATTTTTTATTCCAGGTCGATTTTAAAACAAAACCCAATCATATCTTCATCCGCTTCGGACCTTCGTTGGATTTTGGTCTGTTCGGTAAAGAAAAATACAATACGGCAACCGGCAGTGTAAGCAGAAATATGGTTTTTAGTTTTGGCGATTACGGTATTTTTGGCGCCAACGGCGAACTGCATTTGGGTTATGAAAAAGAAAATAATTTCTCTATTTATGCAGCTTACTCACATGGTATTGCCAGTATCAGCAATGTGGATGAAGGCCCGAAAATTTTTCATCGTGTATTCGGATTAACTTTCGGAAAGTATTTGACAAAGAGGCTTTAAAAAATAAGTCAATAATTTTATTGCTGATATCTCAACACTGAACCGCCCGCCGTACCGGCCCAACCGTGATTAGCATCTGTAAAATGAAGTTCGATAAACGAATCGTCGCCCAGTGTAACTGCTTTTTGCCATGTTGCCCCGCCATCAGTAGTTTTAAGTAAATATTTGCCGTCAGTTATATATCCAAGGTTGTCGTTTATAAATTGTATATCATGGTATGTTGATGAACCTGTATATACCACACTCCAGGTAATTCCTCCATCCGTCGTTTTACTGACTTTCATATTATCCGCAATGTAACCGCGATTACTATCAGTAAAAAATAAAGAAGGTGCAGAAGAACCGGGGACGAAACTTCCTGTAGTATTAACTGTTTGCCAAGACAAGCCACCGTCTATTGTTTTGTACAAGCCGCTGCTGCTGATAATCCAACCGGTTTGTTCATTTATAAACTGAAGTGATTTATAATCACCTGAGGAGTTAAATTGAAACCCCTTTGACCAAGTAGCTCCACCATCAGCGGATTTCCATAAATACCGGCCTGCTGCATACACTATGTTGCTGTTTACACAATAAACGTCCTTGATATCAAAATCGGTTACTTGTACACTGTCAAAACTTTGACCGCTATTTTTTGTAAAAAAGATTTTATTGTGATTTTGTCCAATAAAAACAGCATGGTTTTCACTGCTCATAGCAATATTTATAAAACCGCCCCCGGCTGTTTGGTGAACTTTTTGCCAATCCGTTCCGCCATTCGATGTTTTAAAAATCGAAGATGATGATACAGCAAACCCCGTAATATTATTTATAAAGTAAACATCGGATACCGTTGATTCGGGGCTAATTGTCTTTTTTGTCCAGCCGGCAGTGAGCGTATCTTCCGGAACAGGTGGAGGGGTCGGAGTTTTATCTTTTTTACAAGAAGAAAAAAGAATAACAATAAAAGCGAAAGCAGGTACGATTTTTTTAAACATGATTATGATATTGGATTATAAAAGACGAAAATAATATGAATAATCCCGTGTTCCTAATAATCAACGATTTTTTTAACTCCAACGTTATCTTACCCGGCAAATTAGCGAGTCGTAACCCTGTATTGCGGGTTAATTCTTCCGCCAACACATTGTTAAGAATCCGGCATATACAATAACAGCCGGCTTTTTACCGTAATTTATAGTGTTAAACGGTCAATTGGTATCGAATTTGCCTTAACAGACTGATTACGCTATTTTTACAGGCAAAACCACCTTACGCTGAAGAAATTTTGGAAAATAACACGTTGGGCATTACTTATCATCTTGGTACTGCTGCTGTCATCTTGGGTTTTTATTCAAACTCCTTTTGGTCAAAACTGGATTGCCAAAAAAGTAACCGACCGCTTCTCCAAAGACCTGAAAACAAAAATCAACATCAGTAAAGTAAGTTTCTCCCTCTTCAATAAAATGAACCTTGAAGGTGTGCTGGTAGAAGACCGGCGAAAGGACACTTTATTATTTGCCGGCAATGTGCAGGTAAAAGTTACCGATTGGTTTTTTTGGAAAGACAAAGCCGAGCTGAAATATATCGGTCTGTCGGATGCATATATTAAACTGCAACGTACCGACTCTGTTTGGAATTATAAATTTATTGAAGACTATTTCTCTCCTTCCGGCACCGCCGCCAAAAAAGGAGGCATTGAATTTGACTTGAAAAAAGCCGAGTTGAAAAATATTCTTTTTATAAAAAAAGATGCATGGCTGGGCGAGGATATGGTTATCAAATTAAAACAGTTCAGTCTTGACGCCGACGAGATAAATTTTACCAGGAAAAATATAGCTGCCAACAGCATTACCATCATCGAGCCGCTTTTCAGTATACGTAACTATACAAAAAATAAACAAACGACACCTGATGTCGGTACAACAACGACTGCTGTAGATTCTTTACTGAAATGGAACAGGGAATCTTGGGTTTTTACTATCAATGAAGTCAATATTACTGACGGTGTTTTTAAAACTGAGAAACAAAGCGATTTGCCGGCATTGGCTTCCTTTGACGGAAAGCATATCGAATTCAGTAAAATAAACGCACGGTTCAAAAATATAAAATGGAACAAGGATACCGTTACGGCTCAAACCGCCATAACCGCACGGGAAAGAAGCGGGTTAGTAATCAAAAAACTGAATGCCGATGTTGTCATGCACCCGCAGACAATGGAATTCAACAACCTGCTTTTACAAACTAATAACAGTACATTGAAAGACCGGTTTGTAATGCGTTATAAGAAAATGTCGGACCTGGGTGATTTTATTCATTTGGTAAAATTGGAAAGCAATTTCACCGAATCGGAAATCGACAGCGATGATCTTGCTTTTTTTGCACCCTCCCTCGGTACCTGGAAAAAGAATATAACCATTGCCGGAAAAATAAGAGGAACAATAGATGAATTAAAGGCAGAAAATTTAATTGTACTGGCGGGTAAGAATACATTACTCAACGGCGATATCACATTGTCCGGACTGCCGCATATAAATGAAACGTTTATTGATTTTAAAGCCAATGAGTTTAAGACAACCTATTCGGATGCTGTAACCCTGGTACCGCAAATAAGAAAAGTAACCAAGCCCGATCTTGCAAAAATTCAATACCTGAATTTTAAAGGAAGTTTTACAGGCTTTATTAAAGACTTTGTAACCTTTGGTACCATACAAACCAACCTCGGCAATATTACCAGCGATTTGAATATGAAGCTTCCTGCCGGCGGCGAGCCGGTTTATTCAGGCAGTATTGCTACCACTAATTTTCGGCTGGGAACCTTTTTAAGCGACCCGTCCATCGGCGGTATTTCATTCGACGGAAAAGTAAACGGCAGAAGTTTTAAGTGGAATAAAATAAATGCTGAAATTAAAGGACAGATAAAACAGGTAGAGTATAATAATTATAATTATAAAAACATTACCGTCGACGGCAGCCTGGAAAAACAAATGTTCCTGGGAACCGGTTCTATTAATGACGCCAATGCGGTGGCGACACTTATCGGTAAAATTGACCTGCGGGAAAAGAAACCGGTCTTTAATGCTACGGCCGATGTAAGTAAATTGAATTTGCAGGCACTTAAATTATCAAAAGATAATCTTTCATTTAAAGGGAAATTTAATCTTGATTTTGAAGGCGGCAATATTGATAATTTTTTAGGTACTGCAAAAATTACAGAAGCCACTTTGCAAAAAGACAGCGTTCCGCTTTCCTTTAAAAATCTTACGCTTACCTCTACCAAAGAGAATGGCGTAAAAGTATTAACGGCGGAGTCGGATGAATTTAATGGCAATATAACCGGCGATTTTTCAGTAAAAGATATGCCGGCCGCCATTAGTTTTTTATTGAACAAATATTACCCTGCGTATATTAAAGCGCCTTCACGCCAACCCAAAAATCAATCCTTCGATTTTGATTTTACCACGGGTTATGTAGATGAATATGTAAAACTGATTAACAAAAATCTTTCGGGATTTGATAACAGTCATTTCAAAGGAAAACTTGATTTGTTCGCCAACACAATAAAAGTAGATGCCGATATTCCGCAGTTTGCTTATAACAAAACAAATATCAGCGGTGTACGAATAACCGCCGAAGGCGATGCAGATAAGCTATTACTAACCGGAGATGTAGAAAATGCACAGATCGGCGACAGTATGCAATTGCCGAGATCTAATTTTAAAATAGAATCTAAAAATGATATTTCGAAAGTAGAAATTAATACCAGCAGCAACCGGGTATTTAACGATGCAAAACTTTCGGGTGTGGTGCAAACATTTTCAAATGGTGTTGGCATCACCTTCGACCCTTCTACATTTGTATTGAACGGAAAAACATTTACCATTGAGAAAGACGGCAAACTCACTTTTAGAAACAATACCGTAACAAATGGCGAATTGGTGCTGACAGAAAGTAACCAGCGTATTCAATTATCAACCGAACTATCTGAAGAAGGCGGAAACCAAGACGATTTAAAAGTTCAACTGACCAATGTCAACATAGGCGATTTCTCAGGATATTTTTTAAAAGGATTTCGGTTAGAAGGCCTGGTAGACGGTGTTATAAAAATTGAAGACCCCAATAACAGGTTTAATGTACGAACAGAAAATTTAAAAGGCCGGCAGGTTTGGTTTGATAAAGATTCAGTTGGTAATATTGAAGGCGCTATGAGTTATATAAGCAAGACGGGGCAACTTACCGGTGACTTTGCCAACCTGGATCCGGAACACAAATTAAAACTGGGACTTTCACTAAACTTAAAAGATAAAGAAAAAAGAAAAGAAGACCGACTGACTTTTATTGTAGATAATTATTTTGCCAATTACCTGGAGAAATTTATCGGCACTTTGTTTACTGATATAAGTGGTTTTGTAACAGGCAGATTAGACATGCTGGGTACCGGTAAGAATGTTCAATACATAGGTAAGGTAAAAATGAAAGATGCAGGCATGAAAGTCATTTTTACCCAATGCTATTATAAAATTGCCGATGATGAAATTGAATTAAAACCAAACAGTATTGAGTTTGGTAATATGGTAATGATAGATACGGTTACAAAAAATCCTATTTACCTGTCAGGTTCTATAGAGCACAGCAGTTTCAGGGATATGTTTTTTGGTATTGAAATCAACACACAAAAACCGGGTACTACAGGAGCTGCGAATAACAAACCGGTTATGTTGCTGAACACAGCCGTTAAAGACAATACAAGTTTTTACGGAAAGGCAAAAGGTACCGGATATCTTATATTAACCGGCCCGCAGTCGGATATGTTTATGAAAATAGATGCCAAAGCATCTGAAGTGGACAGTTCTTTTATTACTATTCTTTCGTCCGAAAGTCGTGTAGGCGATAATGCAGGATTTATGGTAGAAAGAAAATACGGTACGCTGCAAAGTGATAGTGGGTTGCTGGGTTCATTGAGTAACATTACCTATGATGTTGATCTGAATGCGACAAATATGGTAAATATGAGAATAGTCCTTGATGAACTTACCCGCGATGAAATATTAGGTTCCGGAAAGGGCGATATAAATATTCGTGCCGGTACTAACGAACCGCTATCAATGCGGGGAAGGTATCTCATTGAAAAAGGTTCTTACAAGTTTTCGTTTAAATCGTTTCTAAATAAACCATTTGAATTGACAGGAAATGATAATTATATTGAATGGAAAGGTGATCCGCTCAAAGCTGATATACATATTGATGCAAAATACACGGCCAGAAAAGTAAGTTTTGCACCTATTTCGACAAATCTGACCCAAGATAACAGCTTTTTGAATGTTAGGGATGATGTAGATGTTATTGCAACGCTGACAGGAGATTTATTTAAACCAAATATAAAATTCGGTCTTCGATTTAACCCCCAATTTGCCAATAATGTTGAATTTGCATTTAGCATTCGTCAAATAGAGAAAGATCAAAATGAATTACAAAAACAGGCAACCTATCTGATAGTTTTCAATAGTTTTACCACTGTAGAAACTAATTCATTCAGTACACAAGCACTCGGCGATTTCGGTCTGAATACTATTTCAGGAATTTTTGCGGGTAAGATAAATGAAAAACTGAATGAAATACTCGGTAAACTTATAAAGAATCCTACATTAAAAGTAAATTTCAACAGTTCATTTTATAACAGCAACCCACTTGACCCTACTAATAATACAGGATTGAATTTAACAAGTGCCGTTAATCTTTCCATTGGTAAATCATTTTTCCAGGACAGGTTTATACTTACGTTTGGCGGCAATGCTGATATACCTTTAACCTCGGTAAATACCAACAGCAGTGTACAATTATTGCCTGATGTAACGGCAGAGTGGTTAATTAACAAAAGCGGAACCGTGAGGGCTACCTTTTTCTATCGTCAAAATGTAGATTTATTATCTTCAGGCGGCGCCCGGGTATCAAAGAGCGGGAGTACTATTTCGTATCGCAAAGACTTCAATACCCTGGGAGATTTATTTAAACCGAGAAAAATTAAGGAACCTGCCGGCCCGAAAAATGATACCATTCAGGCTTCGTCTCAATTGCGCAGATAACAAATTATTTTTTGTTATACCATCTTGATTTTCTAAGTAGTCAGAAGGACTGCGTGGAAATCTTAGATGGTATTATGCCGACAGAGGACTGATTTGACTTTTTAACTCTTATATTCGGCATTGCCTAAAATATCGTGTCCCAATTTATCTCTTTTGGTTTGCAGGTATTTTTCATTATGCGGATTGGCTTCCACGTGCAATGATACATTCTCAATAATTTCTAATCCGTAACCTACCAGTCCTACTCTCTTTTTAGGATTATTACTTATTAATCGCAGTTTTGTAATATTAAGATGTCGCAGCATTTGAGCTCCTACGCCGTAGTCACGCTGGTCCATTTGAAAACCTAAATGCAGGTTGGCTTCTACGGTATCCATACCCTGTTCCTGCAGCCGATAGGCTTTTAATTTATTCAGCAAACCTATACCCCGCCCTTCCTGGTTCATATATAAAATGGCTCCTTTACCTTCTGTCTCTACCATCTTCATCGCTTTATGCAATTGTTCGCCGCAGTCGCATCGCAAGGAACCCAATATATCGCCGGTAAAGCAGGACGAATGCACCCTTACCAATACCGCTTCGTCTTTTTCCCAACTGCCTTTTGTTAAAGCAAGGTGTTCGTTCGATGTATTTTTTTCCCGAAAAGCTACCAATCTAAAATGACCGAATTGAGTAGGCATATCCACACTTACAATTTCTTCAATCAGTGAATCTCTTTTAATACGGAACTCAATCAAATCTTTTATAGAAATGATTTTAAAATCAAATTTTTTAGCCACTTCTATTAATTGCGGTAAGCGGGCCATTGTACCGTCGTCATTCATTATTTCTACTAAAACACCCGCCGGCGCAAAACCGGCTAATCTTGCTAAGTCAGTAGCCGCTTCTGTATGGCCCGCCCTTCTTAGTACACCGCCTTTTTTTGAACGTAGCGGAAAAATATGTCCGGGTTTGCCCAAATCATCAGGATTGGTTGCAGGATCAATCAACGCCTGAATGGTTTTGGCCCTGTCTTGTGCAGAAATGCCGGTAGTACAGCCGTGTCCCAATAAATCTACCGAAACGGTAAAAGCCGTTTCGTGCAAGGCAGTATTATTATTAACCATCAGCTCCAGGCCCAATTCATCACATCGTTCTTCCAATAATGCGGCACAAATAAGGCCTCGCCCGTGTTTGCTCATAAAATTCACAACCTCCGGCGTTACAGTAGCGGCCGCGGCAATAAAATCGCCTTCATTTTCCCGATCCTCATCATCTACCACCACCACCAATTTCCCTGCTTTTATATCCTCAATAGCACTTTCTATAGAATCAAACATTGTTAACAATTTGTGCAAAGGTAATAAACAAAGGCAACCCCGCCCGATACGCAGTTCGATTTATTGCTAAATGCACGTAAGTGCAGTACAGATGCAGCTTTTAGGCCCTTATAAATGTCTTTTTTGGTCAGTAACAGTTTTTTAATATTTACCTGCTTTTATCTATCCGGAATTCCTTTTCTTTGCAACCGAAAACAAAACTATATGCTTAAAAAAATTACCCAATTATTTATTTGCCTGCTGGCAATTCCGTTCGCCCTTCAGGCACAGGAAACAAACAGCAGTATTGGCGGAATTATCAAAGGTGCTACCGGTGAACCGCTTGTTGGCGCCACGATTATCGCCACTCATAATCCCACAGGAACAGTTTACCGTTCTATATCCCGTGGCGGCGGACGCTTTGATATAAGTAACATGACGCCGGGCGGACCTTATACTATTGTAATATCTTTTGTGGGATTTACAGATGAAAAAAAGGAAGATGTTTTCCTTAGTCTTGGAGAAAAAGGAAGTTTCAATGTTGCCCTCGCTGACAAATCAGGCAGCCTTACTGAAGTAGTAGTAGCAAGCAGAAGAGCGGCTAACCAGGCAAGAGGCGGTGCGGAGACAAGCATTGGCAGAGACAAAATTGCTAACATGCCTACAGTATCACGCAGCTTAAATGATTTCATTCGCTTAACTCCCCAAGCCAAAATAACCGGTGATGGCGGTATTTCTATCGCAGGTCAAAATAATCGTTTCAACGCTTTTTATATTGACGGCGCTATTAATAATGACGTATTTGGTTTGGCTGCGTCAGGTACCAATGGCGGTCAGGCTAATGTTAATCCAATTTCAATTGATGCGATAGATCAGTTCCAGGTAGTACTTTCTCCTTTTGATGCGTCAATCGGGGGATTTACAGGCGGCGGTATAAATGCTACAACCCGTTCCGGTACAAACGAAATTCACGGTTCGGTTTGGGGCTTTTACAGAAACGAAGATACTGGCCGGAAAAACACCGGGTAACGTTCCTAAATCTGCCAGGGTTAAATTAGATAAGCTAACAAACAATGTAATAGGATTTCGTATTGGCGGCCCTATTGTAAAGAATAAATTATTTTTCTTTTTATTAGGCGAGTTGGAGCGGAATACAAGGCCTCAGCCTTTTCGTTATGCAGATTACAGAGGTACATTAACTGTGGATTCAATTAATAAGTTGTCAAATTTTCTGAAGACAACTTACAATTACGACCCGGGCGGGTTCTTAGATAACCCTGAAACTACTGACGCAAACAGGATAACGGCTAAGTTAGATTGGAATATTTCAAGCACTCATAAACTTTCGCTGAGCTACCGCTACAATAACGGCGATAGAAATAATACAGCGGCCAGCAACAGTACGACCATTAATTTCTTTAATAACGGTATTTTATTCCCTTCTAAAACAAATACGTATACCGCTGAATTAAGAAGCAGTTTCAAACGCGGTTCTACCAATCGTTTATTGGTTACTTATTCCGATGTATTGGATAACAGGAATCCTATCGGAAGTCCGTTTCCAAGAGTTTCTATCAGGGACGGAGCAGGTAACGTGGTATTTGGATCCGAGAATTTTTCTACAGGAAATTATCTTGCACAAAAAAATATCACTTTCAACGATGCGTTTAAATTTAATGTAGGAAAAAATTTAATTACCCTCGGAACTGATAACCTGTACAGCAAGGCGAATAATGTTTTCATCCGCGATTTATTCGGAACTTACCAATACAGCAGCCTGAACGATTTTATTCAGAATAACAAACCATTGCGTTACACCCGTTCATTTTCTTTGCTCGAAAACAAAACGGACGAAAAGAACTCTCCTTCAGCCGCCAAGTTTGATTACCTAAATGCCGCTTTCTTTATTAATGATGAAATTAAAGTAAGTGAAAACTTTACCATCAATCTCGGAATCAGAGCCGATAAAACCGTTTTCCTGGATGATCCCTTAACAGATAAGTTTTTTAACGATACGGCCATCGCCGCTATTACAGCAGCAGGCTACGATTTAAAAGGCGCAAGAAGCGGTCAAATTTCTAAAGTACCCTGGTCTATTTCTCCAAGATTTGGATTTACTTATAAAATGCCTGAGGAAAATATGACGCTACGTGGTGGTATCGGTTTCTTTACAGGCCGTATGCCATTGGTATGGCCGGGTGGTGTATATAACCAAAATGGTGTAAGTATTGGCGGTATCGATCTTAACCCCCCTTCTGCTTCACAAAATATTAATTTCCGCGCCGATCCTTTTAACCAATGGAGCGCTTCAGATTTTGGTGTGAGCTTGGCGAATTCAAAGGGCCAGGTTGACCTCATGGCTAAAGAATTTAAATTGCCCAGAATTTTAAGAGCTTCAATGGCAGTTGATAAACGCTTAGGTAACGGCTGGACTTTTACAACTGAAGCGGTAATAAGTAAAAATATAAATGAAACATATTATGAGAATGTAAACATTCTTAAACCTACACTTGTTTCCGCAGGGCCGGGAGCAAGAACTGTTTATAATTCAGGTGCAGCTCCTTCGAGAATACCTATGCGTGCAGGAAATATTAACCCTTACCAGGGAAATATATTCCTTTTGTATAACAATCCCGACAAGAAAGGATTTGCTTACAACTTTACTGCAACCATTGACAAGGCTTTCAAAAAAGGATTTTCATTTAACGCGAATTATACATACGGAAGCTCAATAGTTACCAATGAAAACACCAGCTCGCAAAATAACAGCCAGTGGCGTTTTATGGAAACTGTAAACGGACGCAATTTTGTTCAGCGTTCTACTTCCGATTTTGATTTAGGACATCGCATTAATGCTTTTGTTTCTAAAAAGTTTGCATATGCCAAAGGTAAAGTAGCAACTACCGTAAGCTTGAATTACAATGGTCAGCAGGGTCAGCCGTTCAGTTATGTTTATACAAGAAGTATTGTAAATGATAACGGAAGAAACGAAACCAATGACCTGATCTATGTGCCTACTGCACAAGATTTACAAAACATGGTATTCTTGCCTAACACAGTAGGATCGGTAACATATAGCGATGCGCAACAAAGGCAGTTATTGGATGACTACATTAATTCAGATCGTTATTTAAATAAGCGTCGCGGTCAATTTGCCGAGCGTAACGGAGCCCGTTTACCCTTCTCTCATTTAATTGACCTTTCATTAAGACAGGATTTTAATTTAAAAATGGGTAAAAAGACTTATACACTGCAACTTTCTTATGACATATACAATTTCACCAATATGTTAAGCCGTAGTTGGGGTCAAACATATTTCCTGGCTAATGATAATTTCGGTTTAATTGCTTTAGGAGCGAATAATAACGCTGCTGTTTTCGTGAGCCCTACCGATTTAAGACCGCAATACAGGTTCAGCCCTCAGACAGGAAAGCCCTGGAGCTTGAGTACAAGTACAGCTCCCGGTTTAAGTGCACGGTATTTGAGCCAGGTAGGTGCACGTATAATTTTCTAAATCAAACTACTTCACTAAATAGTTTAAAGGCTGCCGGTTGGCGGCCTTTTTTTTGTTCACAACTGAATCTTTATTATGTGGTCCATCTCAACCCGGATTTTCAAAATTCATTGTGTATGTCAAAAGGGAAACGTCTTTAATCATTTGGAAATGAAAGCGCAAAGTGTTTTTTTATATTTTATTTTGAACTGAAAAAAAGTGATTCAATGGTTTTAAAGTTGCTGATTTGAGGGTAGCATTTTGTTAATATTTATCTGCATTTACTTTGCCCCGAATTTCTTTTCTTTACATAAGAAAACAAAACTATATGCTTAAAAAACTTACCCCCCTGCTTATTTGCCTTTTGGCAATACCATTTGCATTAGCGGCCCAGGTTACTACCGGTAGTATCAGCGGAACAGTAAAAGATCCTGCAGGTGCAGATTTGGCCGGCGCTTCAATAGAAGCCTTGCATGAACCGTCGGGTTCAGTATACAGATCGGTATCAGGTAAAAACGGCGTATTTAATATTCCGAGTTTGCGCATTGGCGGACCTTACAAACTGACAATCACTTTTGTTGGTTTTAAAAAAGAAGAAATAACTGATATTTATGTTCAGTTAGGTGAAGCCACTAAAATAAATACCGCCTTATCAACTGAAGCAGGTAATTTAACCGAAGTAGTAGTTGCAGGTACTGCAAGAAAAGGTTCATTGATTTCCAAAGACAGGAAGGGCACTTCAACCAACATCAACAGAAGGTTGATAGCAGCTTTACCTACGCTTTCAAGAAATATAACCGATTTTACAAAACTTACGCCTCAGTCCAGCGGTACTTCATTTGCAGGACAGGATAATCGTTTTATTAATTTAACGGTGGATGGTTCCATTTTCAATAACTCGTTTGGTTTACAGGCATTGCCCGGCAGCCAAACCAGTGCATCACCTATATCTGTAGATGCAATTGAAGAGATACAGGTGAATGTTTCTCCTTACAGTGTAAAAGATGCAGGTTTTACGGGTGCAAGTATCAATGCAGTAACCCGCAGCGGCACCAATACGTTTCACGGCTCTGCGTTTTATAACAACCGTAACCAAAACCTGGTAGGCGACAAAGCCGGTCCTGACGGAAAAACGCCTGTTACTCTTTTAAATTTTGATGTAAAACAATACGGTGTAAGTCTTGGCGGTCCGATTGTAAAGAATAAATTATTCTTTTTTGCAAATTATGAACGTGAGAAAAGAGTTGATCCGGGTACTGCTTTTACTGCGGACAATGGTACTAATGCAGGTCAAACAAATGTTTCAAGGGTTAAGCAAGCGGATTTGGATGGATTGTCTAATTTCTTAAAAACAAGTTTGGGATACGATCCGGGCGCATATCAGGGTTATGATTTTAATACCGAGAGTTCAAAAATTCTGGCCAAGATTGACTGGAACATTAACAGCAAACATAAATTCGGCGTTCGTTTTAATTCATTGAGATCATTAAAGGATATAGGCGCCAGCGCCTCCGGTTCTTTTACAGGCGGCCGTATTAGCAGTTTAAATACAATGAACTATTCGAATAATAACTATGAGATTCATAATGATATCAACTCGCTTATCGGGCAATTAAATACCCGTATAAGTAATAAAATATCTAACGAAGTTATTTTCGGCTGGACAGCTAACAGAGATTACAGGAGAGTAAAAGGAAGCCTTTTCCCTTTAGTTGATATCCTTGACGGAACCGGTGCTGACAGAAGTTATGTGTCTTTCGGCGCAGAACCTTTTACACCTAATAACGTACTGAATACAGACACATGGCAAGCTTCAGATAATATAACTTTTTATAACGGTAAGCATACAACTTCTGCCGGTGTAAATTTTGAATCATTCAAATTCTTCAACCAGTTTACTCCGCAGATTCAGGGGTTCTATGTATTTAACAGCCTTACGGATTTTTATACATCTGCCAATGCTTATTTAGCTAACAATAATATGGCGCAGAACCCGGTTAATGTAAGAAGATATATTTTGGGATACAGTAATTTGGCAAATAATCAATTATGGAATGCTGTAACCAAGACTAAAAATATAGGGGCCTATGTACAGGACGAATGGCAAATTGAAGATAACTTCAGTATCACGTACGGTGTTCGCTTTGATGTTCCTATTTTTAGCTCGAACGGTGTAAATAACCCGCAAGTAGACGGTTATAATTTTGTTGACGAAAAAGGTAATCCGACGAAAGTGAGTACTTCAGAATTACCTTCTACCAAGGTAATGATTAACCCGAGGTTCGGATTTAATTATGATGTTAAAGGGGATAAGAAAACTCAGTTACGCGGCGGTTTAGGTTTATTCTCAGGTCGTCCGGCATTTGTGTTTATCAGCAACGCTGTTGGTAATAACGGTATGCAAGCCGGGCAAATAAGCCAGGACAATACAAAGAACTATCCTTTCAGTCCTAATATTACCCGTAATATTCCAACCAATATAGTTCCGGGTACGCCTGCATCAAGCTATAATATTGCGCCTATTGAAAAAGATTTCCGTTTCCCTCAAATTTTCAGAACAAACTTTGCCGTAGATCATAAGTTATATAAGAACATTGTTTTTTCAGCAGAATTTTTATTTACACAAAGCTTAAGCAATATTTTCTATTACAATGCTAACCAAAAATCACCTACTTCAAATTTCAGCGGCCCCGATACCCGTCCGAGATTTGCGGGAAGTGCAGGTGCAGTAAGAATCAATCCAAATGTAAATGACGCTACTGTACTGGCAAGCCGTCCCTTCGGTCAGAATACAAACCTTACTTTTAAACTAGAGAAACCATTAGCAAAAGGTCTTAGCTGGATGGTAGCCTATAATTTTGGTCGTACCAAAGACTTTTCAAGCGCCAGTACAATTGCTTTCAGCAGTTTTACTTCTACAAGAACTGTTAACGGTAACAATCTTCCTGATTTTTCTTACAGCGATAATGATGCAAGGCATCGTGTAATCGGTAATATCACTTACAGAAAAGAAATTGCCAAAACTGCAGCAGTACAAGTTTCATTATTCGGACAATCGCAAAACTTGGGCAGGTTCTCTTATGCTTACTCAGGCGATTTGAATGGTGACGGTATCACCGGGAATGATTTAATGTATATTCCAAAAGATCAAAGCCAGTTTGAAATGAATTTTGAACAGTACACTGCTACTATCAATAACGTTTCTACAGTAATCACCGTACAGCAACAAAAAGATGCTTTTGAAGCGTATATTCAGCAGGACGATTATTTAAGAAAACACAGAGGTGAGATTGCAAAAAGAAACGGCGTATTGCAACCTATGTTGACAAGATTTGATTTGTCTGCTATGGTTGAGTTATTCAGAAACATCGGTAAACAAAGACATACTATTCAGTTCAGAGCCGACATATTTAATGTAGGCAATCTGGTGAATTCTAAATGGGGTGTTGCTAATGTAATTAATAACAGCTCCCCAATTGCAGCAAGACCGGCAGTTAATAATGTACCGGTATTCAGAATGAACATTGCCAATAACAGTTTGAATTATCAAACCTATAGAAAAGGAACTTCTATTCTTGATGTATGGCAGGGTCAGTTAGGTATTCGTTATATTTTCTAAAAAAACACTTTGCTCAAATATAATTTTTCAAATAAGTTAGCAATATTTTGATTCTTTTTCCACTCAATATTATCTGTCTTTTGCGCGGGATTAAATAATTGAAACCTTTTACTCAATTTGCCATATTGAATATCGTAGCTTTCAAAAACAGGCCATATGTCTTTGATACCTGTTCCTTTTTTAATTAAATCAGCTATTTGTTTTTCGTCTGCTGTTTGATTGACTTTTTTAAAAAAATCATTTTCACTTAACTCTTCTAAAAAAGCTAATGCATTAGTATCATTACTAAACTTAGTATCAGGTTTGGCATAAAAATTATTAAATTTTATGTAGCCTTTACTTGTATAAGCTTTATTTTCGTTGGTTTCCCAATTACTTTTACAATAATAACGTGTAATATAAACTCCTTCATCAAAGAACTTACAATTATAAATAAGAAACTCTCCCTGAAAATTTATAGCAGACTGAAACGAAATTTCAAGATTTGGATTTAACAAATTTTCAACTATGGAAACCTTCTTAAAATTATACATATAATCATTCTTAATACTATACAAATAATCATTGGAATCCGTTATGTCTACTGTTTGTATATTAAAACCATTTATTGAAAATGCATGTTTGTAAATTTTGATTAAATCACTATCTTGTGAATAGATGGTACTCATACTCACAATAAAAAAAATTGTAAATGTAAATCTAATCCTGTTTATCCTATTATTTATCTTCACTTTATTATACTTTACTAAATTAAATATAAAACAAGTTGTAAATTAAAAAAAATCAAATTTGCGAAAAAATTACAAATTTTTAACATATTGCTATTATTTCATATTTGCTCGTTTTCACAAAAAAACTCTTTTGAAGAACTTTTAGAAATATCCAGATAGAATAGTCCGTCCAGGGAATTACCAAATACCCTAAAAAAATATAATGAAGCCATTTTGGCTGATTGTTCACATCTTACAACTCAATGTGAGTAAGTGTTTTCAATTTTCGGGTAGACCCGCAAAATCAGAAACCTATTTCAATTCTTCGGGTACACGCAATGTTTTAGGAGGCAACAAAAAATCTTTGGGATGCTTGCGGAAATATCTTCCTAAAATTCCGAGAAACTCAGGGTACTCTTTCAGTTTAATACCGCGGCTGCGAACGGCTACAAAAAAAGCACAAGCGAAGCTTACAAGAAAGTTAAGCAACCCGATGAGCAGAATACCGAGAAGGATAACTAATAAATAAGACATGGATACATTATGATCTAATCCGAAAAAACCAATAGACGCATTAGCGGCCGATATGGTGATATGCCTGATATCGAACGGTATGCCCAGGAATTTACCCAAAGAGCCGGCGGTACCCAGGAAAAAACCTAAGGCGACGCTTCCCGCAATCATCCCTGAACTTTTTTCAACCAAATTTACAATACGGCCTAATCGTTTAGCAGAAAAGGTATTTGTAAAAACAGGATGTGTTTTTAACCGCTGCCCTATTCTTCCGTAGGCTACATGATTTTCTACATAACCCGCAATGAGACCGCTTAAAAACAAAAAGAAGCCGGTAAAGCAAGCATACAACAATGCAAGGCTGTTCACCGGGTGCTGATCGCTCAACATTTTCATAGCTGCATCTGCTTCAGCTAATTTGCCGCCGGTAGCTTGAAAAAATAACCAGGCTAAAATATAAGTAAATGGAAATACTACTAACAAATTACCTGCAAACGAAGCTATTTGGCTGCGGCTTACCCTTGCTACGGTAATGGCGAGGTTGCGTAGATCGGGCTCGTCATTCTTTTTCTTATCCAGCGAACCGGCAACGGCTGAAGCAGTGTAAGCCGGTTGTTTGGTAGCAAGCGTCGATCTTGTTTTATCAATTAATAAAAAACCTAAGGAATAATTGGCGCTGTATAAAAATCCCTGCCAGAATAAAGGCATTTTTATTTTCCCGATCAAGGTTTTCAAAATAGCCGCGAATGAAATAATAAAACCTCCGCCCAAAGCACTTTTGAAAAGATCACGAAAATCCTTTCGTGTAACGGCGATATACTGCTCCCCTTTTCTTTCTTTATGCTCGGCAATTTGGTAAGCAAGTAACCCTAAGTTCGCCGATAGAAATTCGCCCAAACTGTTTTTCCTGTTTTCATTGCGAACAACGGTATAAAAATAATTAATGAAGCGTTCGGTATTAAACTGCAGATTTTTATCCAATACATCTAATATAATAAACAATCGCTCCAACTGCTGCTGCAAACGTACCATCAAAAAAGTTTGCGCCAGACTGGTACCCAGCCGTCCTCTTTGTTCCCGCAACCATTCTACACTTTGCTTACAATTGTTCAATGCTTCTTCTATATTTACCAGTATAATCTTATTATCGTTTTCCGATTGCGATTTAAAACGCTCCAGGTATAAATTAACCAAACGGTTCTGTTCAATAAAAGGCTGTATGGCGTTGGTGTTCTTATCCAGGTGCTCCATTACTTCTTTTTCCATAGCCAGCGATGTAATACGGTAGGAAAGTATTTGTAAGGAACTGTTCAGTTGATTAAATAAAAGAGGCTCCGTTAAATTTATTTGTATGCCCAACATTTCAAAAAACTCTTTCCATAATTCTTTGTCAATACTTTCTACCCACCGGTAATCATTTTTTTTATAAAAAACATGATTGATTACATACAAAAAATCATTCGGCTTTTGCAGCGAGGGAATAATTTTATGCTTCAGTTTACCGGTGAGCTCCTGTACAAAGCCCCGGGAATGAATAATGCCGCTTTCTGTCAATGCGGGAATTATATCGCTATGGGCAAATTGAGAAAGCAACGCACGTCGAATACCGAATAGCAACGAACGGTCTTGCTGCAACTGGTACAATAGTGCCCTGAACTTCAGTTCCGTTTCTTCTTTTTTTCGGGGCGATGACGGGCGGATTTTTTTAACCAATTCTATCAATAAGTCCAAGCCCCTGTTATTAGAATTCAACGACAGTACGACAGCCTGTTTTTTTTCAGGCTTCGACGGGGAAGATTTTCTTTTAAAACGGAATTTAGACATGCTTAATAAAACAGGTTAATTAACTACAGACAAGAACCGGGCCTTAATTGTTGCAGGTAATGAATATTTAATAATTAAATTCTATTTTTGCAGAAGATGATTATCTATATGGCGGGAACACAACACGATATTAAACTATGGGAAGAAACAAATACCCTGACGGATTTGGAAGAAACCTGTAACCTTATTATTTGGAATGATGAGGTAAATACATTTGAGTGGGTAATAGAAACGCTCATTGAAGTGTGCGGACATACGCCCGAGCAGGCCGAGCAATGCGCCTACCTTATACACTACCAAGGTAAGTATGCTGTAAAAAACGGCAGCTATGACGAACTGAAACCCATGTGTGATGCCATTACCGATCGCGGTATCGGCGCTACGGTGGAAGTAATGGCGTGATGAAAAGGCAGTCTCTTTATACTTTGTAAACCTTCTGTTATCATTTTACTTCATAAGTTACCGACGCATATCAACATTATAATACTTTTCAGCAAATAAATTATAACCGTTTTTATACCGATAATTTTCTCCGACTATTGCGCTTTTTACTTACATCTTTTATGCGATTTTTTAACCCGGAAATAATCCGGTAATAATTTTTTCCACATAATTTATAAATATAGTAGAAGTACGAACGCCTGTTTGGAAATATCAACTATATTGAAAAATCTTTTTTACATACACCAAAATCATAACACATGAAAAAACAGATTTTTTACTTACTGCTCATTTTTTTTATCGCTCCAGGTAATACAATAAATGCACAGGTAGCACCTGTTACTGAAAGTCAAAAAGGTATTTCTGCGAGATTGCAATTTGAAATTGACATGACCAAAGACCCTGCTTTGGGATATGTACCCAAGGGAAGACTGGTAAACGCTTATGATTTGAGAAAAATATTGCTGGAGAAAAAGAAGAATACAAGGGCAACATTATTAAACTGGGTTGAAAGAGGTCCGAACAGCGATGCCGTTGGACCAAGTAACGGTAATACAAGACCCGGCAATGGCAAAACATCGGGCAGAGTAAGGGCCATTTGGGAAGACCTTGGCGATGCTACCGGCAAGACCGTTTGGGTGGGTGGTATTGACGGAGGCTTATGGAAAACAAATGATATAACCGTTAACCCCGCAACATGGACTCCCATTAATGATTTTTTTGGAAACTTAGCGGTAGCAAGTATTTGCCAGGACCCTACTGATATAAATATTATGTATTTCGGTACGGGTGAAAAAGCAATTAACGCTGATGCGGTAAGGGGCGCAGGTATTTGGCGAAGTACCGATCATGGTGTTACCTGGTCTGTAATGCCGGGTACCGCAAATTTTTGGAACGTAAGTAAAGTGATTTGTGATGCAGCCGGTAATTTATATGTTGGCTGCAATTCAATTTCCAACACGTCGGGTTTGCAACGCTATACTAAAGTAACCGGTGTTTGGACGAATATTACACCTGCAGGACTTGATCCCCGAATTCCGGATATTGAATTAAGCAGCACGGGAAGATTGCATATCTCTTGCGGATATTATAATACCGCTACTGCAAGTTCGGCATATCGCTATACAGATAATCCTGCAACTGTAACGGCATCTTCATGGACAGCGCCGGCAACAACTTTCCCAACACAATACAATGTGGCATTTGCAAGCAATGGTAATACTTTGTATGCTTTATCATCTAATTCCGCATTCCAGGTAACTACTATTTATAAATCAACTAATGGCGGCGCCAATTGGGCGGCTACCGGTACTACGCCGGCCTTCACCAGCGGACAAGCATGGTATTGTATGGCTATAGCAGTAGATCCGACTAATGCTAACAATGTAATTGCAGGAAGTTTAGATTGTTATAAAACTACTAATGGCGGTACAAGTTGGAGCAAAATTTCAGAGTGGGTTGGTACAACAGGTCAGTATGTACATGCCGACCAGCAAATAATTACGTGGCGCAGTAATAACCAAGTACTGTTCGGTTGCGATGGTGGCGTACACTATTCCGCCAATGGCGGTACTACTATTTCTGACAGAAATCAAGGTTTGCGTATCAAACAATTTTATGCAGTAGCCAATCATCCTTCAAGTGCAAATTATTTCCTTGCGGGTGCACAGGATAACGGCGTACATCAATTAAATAATGCAGGGCTGGGTAGCTCTGTAGAAGTAACCGGCGGCGACGGAGCTTTTGTGCATATAGATCAGGATCAGCCGCAATACCAATGGGGTTCTTATGTATACAATCAATACAGAAGAAGTACCAATGGCGGTTCATCATGGACTTCTGTAAACTATTCAAGTTCGGCAGGTCAGTTTATAAATCCTACTGATTATGATGATGTAAATAATATTATGTACTGTAGTGGTGTGGCCAATGCATTTGTTCGGTGGAGTAACCCGCAAACAGGTTCAACTTTTACCTCGGTAACCATGAGCGGTTTAAGCTCAGGTAAAGTGACGGCGGTTAAAGTTTCTCCGTACACTAATCATACAGTATACTTCGGCGGCGGCGGCAACAGCATTACACCATCTTTAATAAAAGCTACCGGTGCAAATGCTACTCCTGTTTTTACAAGCATAGCAGGAACGGGCATGACAACCGCAAGTGCAAGAATATCTTGCATTGAATTGGGAACGAATGAACAAAATATTATTGTAGCTTATTCAAATTACGGTGTAAATAATGTTTGGGTTACCAATAACGGCGGCACAAGTTGGGCTGCCATTGACGGAAACTTGCCGGATATGCCGGTACGTTGGGCAATGTTTTATCCGGGCGATAATACAAAAGCAATTATTGCTACGGAAACCGGTGTTTGGCAAACAGAATTAATCAACGGCACTTCTACAGTATGGGATCCGGAAACAGGTTTTCCGAATGTAAGAACTGACATGTTACAATACCGCGCCGGCGACGGAACCTTATCTGCCGGTACACACGGAAGAGGATTATTTACTGCTGTACTTGGTACGACGCCTTCCTGCGGCACGGTTACAAGTTTAGCATCCTCATCTGTTACAACAAGCAGCGCTACTGTAAGCTGGTCTGCATTAAGCGGCGCTAATAATTATGATGTAGATTATAAATTAAATTCATCTACTGCATGGATTAATGCGGCTACTGCAACTACCGGTACTTCAGTTGCATTGAGCGGTTTAACTGCCGGTTCATTGTATGATTACAGGGTAAGAGCCAATTGTACAGATTCAACAGGAGCTTATGCACAGGCACAGTTTACAACTACAAGTACAGCAACTTGCGGTACGGTTACCGGCTTGGCTTCTTCTTCTGTTACAACAAGCAGCGCTACTGTAAGCTGGTCTGTATTAAACGGCGCTAATAATTATGATGTAGACTATAAATTAAACTCATCTGCCACATGGATTAATGCGGCTACTGCAACTACCGGTACTTCAGTTGCATTGAGCGGTTTAACTGCCGGTTCATTGTATGATTACAGGGTAAGAGCCAATTGTACAGATTCAACAGGAGCTTATGCACAGGCACAGTTTACAACCACAGCAGTGAGTACTTGCCCGGGTCCGCTGGATGTTAGTACAAACGGAACAGCCGCGGGTGCCGCTTCTATTCCTTTCAATACAGATATTAAAGGATTGATCAGCCCGAGCGGTGATAATGATTATTATAAGTTTGTAATTACTACAGGCGGTACGGCGACTGTAACTGTAACCACATTACCCGCCGACTACGATCTTCGTTTGTACAGCAGCAATGGTACTACACAGTTAGCCATTTCGCAAAATGGAGGTACTACTTCAGAAACAATATCCCGTACCTATACAGCGGGTACTTATTATGTAAGAGTATACGGATACCGGAATGCGAATAATGCATCTAATTGCTATACATTGAAAGTAGCGACGGGTACAGCAACGCAAGCTGACCGGGTATTGCCGAATAATATCAATGTCAAATTATTCCCCAACCCCGTAAAAGACAAATTGAATATTTATATTTTGGGCGATAATTCGCAGAAGAGCGTTTTACTGTATGATGTGACCGGTAAAATGGTTTATAACCAACGGGTGAATGACATGATCACAACGCTGGATATTCAAAAATTATCAAACGGCATTTATGTACTTAAAGTAATACAGCCCGACGGCAAAATATTGTACAAAGAAAAATTTGTGAAGCAGTAATCAACCACACACTACTTACACAAAAAAGCCCCCGGTAAAACGGGGGTTTTTTTTAAGAAAACAATTTTCTAAATGCATTAATTCTTTTACTTTCAATACCTGTATGAAAAAAATATTCAGTCATATAGCGGCTTACGCGTCGGACATTGATAAAAAAGTATTAATTATTTCAATTATTTTTATCGCCATACTTACCTATCTTAACTATCAGCATGGATTGGAAAACCGGCTGAGTCGTAAACTGCCGCTACCCTTCCCTGATTTTTCAGGACACTATATTCTGTTTCTCTGCGCATTTAGTTTCCCTTATTTACTAAATTATTTTATTCAGCAAAAAAATTACTTTGAAAATTCGCAGTTCGTAATCCTGCTGCTGATCGCTCCTGCCATTTTTGCTATAAAAATGGCTTGGAATGTACCTTTCAAAGTGAGTGATTCATCAGCATGGAACAGCTATTGGAATAAAATTATTTATTGGCCGATTTTATTATTGACCATTTCTTCCATTCTTTTTGTTCTTTGGAAAATTTTTCATCCGTCTGCTTCTTTTTACGGATTGACTGTAAAGAATTTTGATTGGAAGCCCTATTTCATAATGCTTCTGATTATGATTCCGTTAATTGCCGCAGCGTCTTCGCAGGCTGATTTTCTTTCTGCTTATCCAAAAATGAAAAGCATTACCGCCATTGCGGAAAGTACGGCAAGGCCATGGTGGTATAAATTATTATACCAACTTAGTTACGGCAGCGATTTTGTAACGATTGAATTATTCTTCCGCGGTTTTTTAATATTGGGCTTTGTACAATTTGCAGGTAAAGATGCCATATTGCCGATGGCTTGTTTTTATTGCACAATCCACTTCGGCAAACCCCTTGCCGAATGTATCAGTTCTTTTTTCGGCGGTATATTATTGGGCATTATCGTTTATCATACCAAATCTATTGTCGGCGGATTGGTAGTACACCTCGGTATCGCGTGGTTAATGGAAGCAGGCGGTACGATAGCTCAAAGTCTTACGCAGCAGTGATAGATAAGATGTATGTTTAATTAAAAGAAATAAAAAAAGCTACAAACCTGTAAGCCGGATTCTGTCGAGGGCTATCATTTATCTGTCCCGAAAGTTACCTGTCGGGATCAATCTGCCTACCCGTCAACCTTGCCTGTCTTTCGACAAACATCGAACGAGCCGTTCTTCAAGGCTGACCTATGTGGCATTTCAGCATGCAAGGTTTACCCGCTATTGATGTTACCATCAATGGCCGTGAGCTCTTACCTCACGTTTTCACCCTCATCCCGCTTTTGGCGGGACAGTTATTTTCTGCGGCACTGTCTCTTTCCCCTTTCGGGGAAGCCGGCTATTCACCGGTACATTGCTCTGTACTGTCCGGACTTTCCTTCCCGATAAATCGGGACGATAGCCCGGTTTGTAGCTGTCGGCAAAGATAACTGATGCTGTTGATAAACTGCGGTGCAAAAATTAAAGGCTCCTAAACAGAGCCTTTAATTATCAGTTACCAATCATAACCTCTTTATCTTTTTACTACTCTACCGCTGCCGCGTATAGTAGCATTAACAACAGGATTTCCCTTGTAATAAACATCACCGCTTCCTCTTATCAGTGCATCCAATTGTTTAGCTACACTTAACTCTGTATTACCGCTGCCGGTAATATCAACGTCAGCATTATCACATTCCAAACCAAATGCTTTCAAATCGCCGCTGCCGTCAATATCAACACGTATGGTTTTGCTTTGCGAACCGGATATATTTATATCACCGCTGCCGTTAATATCAGCTGTAATATCCGCAGCATTTATACCGTTGATATTCATATCACCCGATCCTCTTACTTTAGCGGTAAACCTGTCCGCCACTGTAAATGGTCCCGTTACGGTAAAATCGCCGCTGCCTTCTACAGTCAAACCTGCCAATACAGGCATTACAATGGTTACTTTTGATTTGCCTTTTGTAACCCATACGTCCGATTTATATCTCACTCTCAGCTCATCGCCGGTTACACTTGTTTCCAGCTCATTAATTAAATTATCATAGTCGCTTGCCGTAACTTTAAAAGCAGCACCTTGTGTAATAAATACATCGGTTGATCCGGTGATTTTTACTTTGGTAAAGTTTGACACTGATCTTTCTTGAGTTACAATATCACCTCTGCCTCTTTTTATATCTTTGACGCAGGAAGTAAATGTGAAAGCACTCATGATTAAAATTGCCAATGATAAGTTCATTGATTTCATAAAATAATATTTAAAGGTTAAAAAAATATGCTTGTTTAATTAAAATTCAATTTTATAATTCAGTACCGGAATAACACCTGTCTGATAGATTGTGATAATTTTTTCTTTCAACGGATCGTAATAATCATTAAATACATTTTTGCGATTGGTAGCATTTTGCAAATCAAGCGATAATGTGCTTGTAATATTCTTTCGATTCCATTTCATACTCACTCGCAGGTCGGAACGGTAGTAGGCGGGGTTTTGTATCGTGAAAGCCTGTTTTTGTAAATAGTAGGCATAGCCCAGTTCTTTTGATTTAGTCAAATCAAGGGGCGTATTTCTGAAACCTCCTGAATAAACCAATTTAATATTTACACCAAACGTACGCCGCCCGTTTTCAGAAATAAATTCTTTACCGGCTACCAGGTTGCTTACATATCCGCCGTTGAATCTTGTATTTCTTTCTATACCGTCCGGCGCTGTATACTTGGATTGGTAAAAAGAATTGCTGAACATGTAATAAAAATTATTGCTCAGGAATTTTTCCAAGGAAATTTCAAGACCGTAGTTTTTCCCTTCGCCTTTATTGGTAAGCGGATCCGTTACGAACGCTTCAATAATATTAACGGTAGAGAAAGTATTGGTATCACTGTTGCTTACCGGCACATTGCTTAACTGCTGATAATACAATTCAGTTTTAAGCCTCAAATTTTTGCCCAACAAAAAATTATGTGATAATACATAATGCTGCGATTGTGTAAAGTCAAGGTTTTTATTGGGCGAATAGTTGATGTTGTTGGCATCTTTGGCCTGTGCAAAATATACACCTAATGCCTGCACCTGGCTGTGCAAGCCATAACCAAATGATAAAGATTGTTTACTAGTGATGTCCCACTTTACTGAAGCACGGGGCTCAATAGCGGAACTGTTATTTAATGCCAATTGCAAATAGTGCAGCCCCGTATTGAAAGTAATTTTTTCGCCCGCTTTATATTGCCATTGAGCATAGCCCTGCACTGTAATGGTATTACCTTTCGTATTTATAACTTCACGCAGCGGTTCATTATTATTTGGTTTCGATTTTTGATAATAGCTATAATTAAGCCGGCTTACAATGGCGCCTGCTCTTAACGTACTGCGTGTGCTGAATTTATGATTCAAGGTAGTGTTGAAATTTAATTTAGTCGTGCTGTTTTTTTCGTTATACGCGGTTTCTATGTTTTGAAGTGTTCTTGCATACAAAACATCATTACCTGTTTCTGTAAAAGAATAACTAACGGCGGATTTTAATGTAGTGCTTCTTCCAAATTTAATAAAGTGAGTTAACGCACTTACACCTGTATTGGAACTAAAATCTGAACTGTAACGATCACTATCATCTTTCCACTTCGTGGAATCTTTCAGGTATTTGCTGTCTTGCGAGCTCAGTCCGCCAAAGCCAAACAACGTAAACGTGCCTGCCTTTTTAGTTGGTAAAGAAATATTATAGGACAAGTCCCGGAAGTTAGTCGGACTTTGATCGGGAAAAACGCCCGCTTTACTTAAAATGGATAATGTTGAGTAGCGATAGTTAACTAAATAAGAACCTTTATAATTTTTTTTGAAAGGCCCTTCGGCTGATACATTTAAGCCCAGCACACCGGCCTGCAATGAAATTTCACGGCGTTCATTATTTCCTTTTCTCAACTTTAAGTCAAACACACCGCCTACTGCATTGCCGTATTCTGCTGCAAAGGCGCCGGTAATAAAATCGGAATTAGCAAGCAACTGCGAACTTAAAATAGAGATACCGCCACCGCTGCTTCCTGCACTGCTGAAGTGATTGGGATTGGGAATATCGACTCCTTCCATGCGCCACAATAATGCCGCAGGAGAATTACCGCGAATTACAATATTATTATTACCATCATCAGCGCCGACAACACCTGCAAAGTTAGTAGCCATCCGTAACGGGTCATTAACGGCTGCTGCATACTTCTGAGTCTCCTCTACTGTAAAAGCTCTTGCACTCACCACACTCATTTCATTAATCGGTCTGTTTTTTCTCCGGTCGCTTTTAACAATAATTTCATCCTGCGTTTCAATTTTTGATTCAAGCGGAACGGTCAGTACTAATTCCTTTCCCGCATTCACTACTAAATTGGCCATTACTGCTTCTTTAAAACTTACATGTGTTATACGAATAGTTTGAAAACCTACAGGAACGGCGGAGAAACGAAAATTACCGCTGCTGTCTGTAATTACGGATTTATTATTACTCGCTAATGTAACGGTAGCGCCGGCCACAGGTGTTTGCAAAACAGTTTCCTGCACCGTACCCCTGATACTTTGTGTCAATTGCGCATTTACAGAAAGACTAAACAACAAACTGCTCAGAAGAGTAAGATAAAGTTTACGATTGTTACCGGTCATAATTGATTGCTTTAGTAAATAACAACCAACTTTCCCCATACCCTTACTTGCTGAAAATATTTTTTTTAGAAACTATCTAAAAAAAGAATTTGTTTTCACCATTACAGCTGTTGGCGAGGACGCCAACAGCGGCGGCTCGCTATGGTTGGCGTCCTCGCCAACCACGATAAGCAAGAAAGGAAATTCGCCGAATCATTTTTTGACAGCTACTAAGTTAAAAAATTGTTAAAAAAATGTGAAGCGATAAAATGATAATAGGAATAAAAGAAATTAAGAGAAATAACTGGAAAATGAATTAAAAGAAATTAACTCCTGCGGTAAAACCTATCCAGCCTTTTGTCCGGTTGCTGAAATCAATTTTGTTATACCCGCTACGCGGTACCGGAAATTGATAACCTTGTGCGGCAATACCCTGATCGCTAATAAATACAGAGAATGACGGGCCTGCATAAAATGAAAGCCCTTTTACCGGTTGCCATTGCAGGTTGAGCGAAAATTTATTCAGCAGGTTCAGGTAATCCCAACTGCCGGCATACAAGGATTGAGTAGAGAGCTCAGTTGTAATGGACAAATGCTTATTGAGCCTGCTGTCTTTTCCTATACCATAACCAAAAGAATAAAGTTTTCGATTATTATCAAGGTTCATACCGGCCATCAAAATAGAATAAAGTTTATGATTACCTGTTTTCAATGCGGCATTTAACTGCGTAGTTTCGTTTGTACTGATGCTGAGTTTGTGATAACCTTTGCGTACAAAATTGATAAGACCGAAACTGTAACCGTCAGAAGTGTCAGCTATATTAATTAAACCGATCTGCACACCTTTTAATTTTTTTGTATAATTAATTACACCGGCCATTTGACCGCCTCTTATTTCTTTGTTGCTGAAATTAAATACACCGGCTAACTGCCAACCTTTGATTTTTCCTTTTGAAAAATTGCCTACACCTGCCATCTGCCAACCTTTCACTGAGTCTGTAACGTGATTATAAACTCCCGCCATTTGTAAGCCGTTGAATTTTCCTTTTACATAATTACTTACACCCGCTGATTGAAAACCGCTTGTATTGCTCAGCACGGTATTATGCACACCGGCCATCTGAAAACCTTTTACGGTTCCACCTACCAGGTTAAATACACCGGCAGCCTGAAAATATTGTACATTCTTTTTATTAATATTAAACACTCCGCCCACCTCCATTATTTTTACACCGCCGGTGTAGCCGCCTACGAGGTTTACAGAAAAATTATTAGAAATTTGAGAGCTTAACCTTCCTTGTGTACTGATACCGGGCACGAAAGACAATTGAAAATTACGGCTGATAAAAAATTTCTTCAGGTTGATACTTTGTATCTTCTGACGGGAAGAGAGTAAAAATTTTCCAACTCTTGATTTTTCAACTTTAATGGAATCCGTTTTAGTGTAAACATATTTCTGCCCGTCGGGCAATTCCAATTCAATCGAATCCGGCATAAAATAATCTTCCGGCGAAACGGTCACCATTGTTGTGAAGTCCTCCTCGGGCCGTATGGCAATTACCAACTGCTGATTTAACTTAGGTTCTATAACAATTGTAGTATCCTTATAAAACTGTTTACTTACAGTAATGGAAGCTGTTTTGTATTTACTTTTGAGTTTGAGTTTGAAATAACCTTTTTCATTTGATAAGTCGGAAGATAATTGCAATGGCTCGTATACACTGGCTTCGTTTAGCTTCTCCCCTGTTGTTTCATCAATAATATAACCTGCAAGAATATAAGCCTTGTCTTCGGTAGCTGTTTGTTTTACAACTGCTGCGGCAGAAATAGCTTTGCGCCGAAGAATAATATAATTACCGCTTTCAATATACTCGTACCTGTCTTTGAATAGGTAGTCCAATATTTCTTTTACCGGTTTATTGCTGAAATTAATCGTTATCAGGCTGTCTCTGCGGATAATATTACTGTTGTAAGAAAAATAGAAATTGCCCGTATTGCTGATAATCTCCAGCACATTATCCAGACGCTGGCGATTGGCCTGTACGGAAATATTTTTCCTTAAAGGAGTTTGCGCACTTACAGTAAAAGCAAACATTATAAACAATGCACTTATTACCCGTCTTAGCTTGCATTTCTTAAAACATAGCGTCATACTTCACTCTTCATTATTGTAAAATAATATCGTTGTCTTTTTTAATCACTTCCAGTTGTAAAGTAACGGCAACGACTTTGAGTATTTTGTCGAGCGACTCGTTGGAAAAAGTTGTATTAATCTGTAAACCGCGAAGCTCTTTTCTTGCAATTACGATATTTACATCATAAGCCTCATTCAGCACTTCCGCCAATCGCCACAGCGGTGTGGCATCGCATACAAATTCTTTACTTTGGTAATAATTAAATAGCTTATCAGGATCAGTTTGTTTGGTCAGCGCAGTATCGTTCCGCTGTGTAATTACTTTTTGTTCGGGAGTCAGCGTTATGGTCTTATTATTCCTTATCACTTCTACAATGCCGGTTTTTACAATTACTTCTGTTTGCCCGTCGATCGTTTTAATATTAAACGAAGTGCCTACTACTTTTACCTCAATATCATTTACCGCAATAACAAACGGCTTCTTTTTATCAGGTGTTACCGTAAAAAATGCTTCACCTTTTAATTTCACGGAACGTTTATCGCCTTTAGTAAATTTTGAATTGTATTCAACGGAAGAATTTTTATTGAGTGTTATCATGGAACCATCAGGCAAGGTATCCGTTACTATATTTTTCTCTGTTTGTACCAGCAACATTTTACCGGTATCATTTTTCAGAACAAGTGTTCTGACAAATAAGCTGCAGGCAATAACTACTGCAACGGCGGCTGCAATTTTAAGCCTGCCAAATCTTCGCTGCATAGCCACTACCTTTGTTTGCTCTCTCGGTTCTGCCAGTTTGTTTTTAAATCGTTGCCAGGCAATGTTTTCATCGGCTGTGCTTATTACGGCAAGCTTACGGCTCTCATCCCAAAGCAATTGAAAATGTTCAAACTGCTTACGATTAGCTTCATTTTGCCCAATCCAGCTTTCTACCTGAGCCGCCTCATCGGCAGTTGCTTCCTGTAACAGGTATTTAGTTACCAGTTCGTCCATTGTTGTATGTAAAGGTTCGTTCAAGGGCTTCGTTTTTTAGGGGATGAATAAAAAAAATATAAAAGGTAAATAATCTGCCAACTTTACACGCATTAGTTTTAGTGCCTTACCCATCTGTGCTTCTACTGTTTTAATGGAAATATTTAATTTATCAGCAATCTCCCGATATTTTAATTCTTCAAACCGGCTCATCTGGAAAATGGTTCTGCATTGTTCAGGTAATTCATTCAACGCCGTTTTTATTTTTTGTTCCAGCTCAGCCACCAATACTTTTTTAGATGCTTTTTCGGATGATGATTGACTCATAGCGTATTTTGCATAATTGATATACGATTGTTTTACTTTGAGGTGTTTCAGGTAATTGCAACTTTCATTGTAAACCGCCCTGTACAGGTAAGCAGCCAGCGGCGGTTGAAGATTCAGTGACTCACCCCTGTCCCATAATTTAAAGAACACATTCTGCACCATTTCTTCCGCTGCGGGTTCGTCACCGGTAATGGTAACGGCATACGCAAGCAGGTTTTTAAAATTTGTTTTAAAAACCTCTTCAAAGGCGCTTTCGTCCTTTTTGCCCAACAGTTCAATAATGTCTGTATCGGTCAATGCCATGCTTTAAAAACTCATGCCGGGATCATCTATATCTTAATAACAACACAGGCAGCCTTTACCCTATGCTGTCGCTAAAATATTTTTTGATCACGTCGGAGTGAAATAGTACTGAAAATAAATAATTACTGTAAAAATAGAATTTCTGAAGATGAAATGTTCCTGAATTGAAAAGATATTGCTCCGGGATAAATCTTGTTTGATCTATCTGATGACTTTGGTTAAAGTATTGAACAGATAGAATGTCCGGATAATTGGAGACTATTTTGACTGCCATAATATTTGAAGCAAAGTGCCCGAATAAAAAAGTTCCGCTACAGCATGTTGACTATTAAATTGAAAGCGATTCAATTGCCATGCCCTTCAGGGCATGGTTTAAAATTTTGATAGTTCGTATCGGCTTTAGCCAAAATTGTATTTTGGCTAAAGCCGATACGAAAAAATAATCATTGTCACCGCCCTAAAGGGCGGTGCAATTCATCAGCGTAACATTGACTTACTGATTTTACCCAAGAGGAGCAAATATTAAATTAATACTGAAAAAAGATTTCGGTAGCGCCATAACCAAATCGGGAATCGTATTGATTTACGAAGGTCTTTACTTCGCGGCGCAGTTTCAGCAGTTCATGAATTTCATCACGCAGGCGGCCCGTACCCACGCCGTGTATTACGATGAGCGAAGGTTGTATATGTGCGACGGCCAGCTCATAATATTTTTCAAATGTTTTTAATTGCAGCGAAACAATTTCATAATTACTCATCCGCGACCAATCATCTGTTATTTTTTCGATATGCAAATCAATAACACTGCGGGCAGGTTCTAAATTCTCCCGTACCTTTTTGGCGTCATACACTTTGTATTTCGAAGCAAGAGCCCCCATATTAAATCTATCGTCGGGGACTTTATCGGGGTATGTATCAAATAATTTATAAAAAAAGGAAGCTTCGTTTTTTTTGCGCAGTTCTTCTACCCTGTTAAAAACCTGTTTGGGTTTCAGTTTAATAATCGATTCAAAATGATCGGCTTTCTTTTTATCGGGTTGCACCAACGAAAAATCAAATTCGAATGAAGGGCTGTCATTAAAGTTTTCGAAAGGAATATCATGCAGGTAAAAATCTTCAAAAGGCTGTATCGGGCTTTTTAAATCAAAATCAGGTTTTCCAAAATAATTTAATGAATAACTGAATTTATAAGCCTTATCCGTTTGATTGATCAAATGCACTTTAAAGAGTTCAACATACTCATCCCCAAATTCGTCTGTATCCATTACGGGTAAAAAAGTAAGTTTTACACCGTCAATCACTTTTTCCGCAGGTTTCCCTTTTTCTTTCTTTAAATCATCAATAAATTTCTTTTCTTTTTTAGGTTCAACTATTTTTTTCTCGGTAAACCTTTTAAAGTACGGAAAATCAATCTGATCCATATAGGCAGGAAACTTGATGCCCTGCACATCAATCATCACCATTTTATCGTTGATGAAGTCGATGATCTGACCTTCCTCATTGGAATGCAGTAAAATTATTTTATCGCCTATTTGATATTTCATGAGGTACAAAAATACAGAGTATTGAGTATTAAGTACAAAGTATATAGAGTGTGCGACGTGGCTTTTAGCATTACAGTATTCTTTATTCTCAATACTCAATACTAAGTACTTAATACTTTATTCTTGCGCCAACTTACTTTTTTTATACCCGTAAAGAAAATAAAATACTAACCCAAGTGCCAACCAGGCCAGAAACCAAGCCCAATTGGCTTTTGTCATACCCGTTAATAAATACATACAGGTGGTTACACCCATTAAAGGAATAAGTGAAAGTTTTTTTAAGAAGGTTAAAATACTGAGCAGGATACAAAGCACCCAGAAAACAATAACGGAAATTTTAGGAGTTGCCAAATCCATAAAACTTAGTTTACCGCTTTTATAACCTTCATTGCCCGAGAAATCAAAATCAAATCCATTCTTAAAATATCCTTTATCAAATGTGGCAAACAAAACAAGTGCAGTAATTATAATTGCCGGATATAAAAACTTACCGTTGATATACGGCATACTGAACCTGCCGGCCACTTTTTCTTTTTTAGGTAAAAACAAAACACCTCCGCAAACCAATACAAATGCAAACAACGTAGCGATACTGGTAAAGTCAAGTACAAAAGTTTTATCGGTAAATAAAATAGGAACACCTACCACCAACCCGGTGATGATGGTGGCGAATGAAGGCGTTTTATATTTCGGGTGTATTTTTTGAAATACCGGCGGCATCAATCCGTCGCGGCTCATACTCATCCATATACGCGGCTGCCCCATTTGAAAAACAAGTAAGACACTTGTCATAGCTACTACGGCGCAAATGGCAACCAGCAACTGCATCCATCCAATATTTAAATTTTGTTTTTCAAATATAAATGCCAGCGGATCTCCTACCCCGTCAAAATTTCTGTAGTTCACAGCCCCGGTCAGCGTTAAGGTAAGCAGTATATAAATGATGGTACAAATAACTAATGAGTAAATCATTCCTTTCGGCAAATCACGTTGCGGATTTTTGCTTTCCTCGGCCAATACACTCACCGCATCAAAACCGATATACGCAAAGAATACACCGCTCACGGCCATCATAACACCGCTAAAGCCATTGGGCATAAATGATTTTACACCGGCATCATTGGGCGGCGTCCAGTTAAATGATAACCCGTTTGAAAAAATTAATGCGCCGCCGACTAATATGACCAATAATACAATCGCCATTTTCAATATCACCATCGCATTACTGAAATTGCGGCTTTCTTTTATACCGCGATAAACCAGGTAAGTAATTAATACATTTATTACCAAGGCGGGTAAATCTAAAATCATTCGTATGCCGCCCGCCACCGGTGCATTTTTCCAGGCATTGGCCAATTCTTCCTGCGCACTTGTCAGTACCATCGCGGTTCCATTAGCAACTGAATCGTTATACTCTCCTATTAATTTTTTAGCCTCGGTATAGCTGCAGGTAAGGTAATCAGGAATTTGGAACCCGACTTTATGCATGAAAGAAGTAAAATAATCGCTCCAGCTAAAGGCTACATAAATATTACCGATGGAGTATTCCATTATCAGCGCCCAACCAATAATCCAGGCAAATAATTCGCCGAAACTTGCATACGCATACGTGTACGCACTGCCCGCTACGGGAATACGACTGGCAAATTCTGAATAACAAAAAGCGGTAAATGCACAGGCTATACCCGTAATTATAAAAAGAATAACTACGCCCGGGCCGCCGTTAAAAACAGCGCCGCCCAAACTGCTGAAACTGCCGGCACCCAAAATAGCGGCGATACCAAAAAAAGTAAGATCGCGAACAGTAAGTACTCTTTTAAGTCCGCCGCCATGCGTATCATCGGCGCCTTCGGCCAAAATGGATTCTATCTTCTTAGTCCGGAATAATGAATTTGCCATAAGTTGTTCGTTTTGGTTGTTCAAAATAGGGAAAAAATCTTTTCAGCCTGCGCTTTATTTCTTCTTTTTATACCCTTCCCTGATAAAAATCATATAACCGACTTATAAAGATCAGCAAATAAGTTTCTCAGCCGATGCATTTTTGCCTCATAAAAAATAATTTATATGGCAACAATAACAAGGCAATCAACATTTACCTCTTACCGGGAAAGATCAACCCCAAAAACTTCTGCCTGGAAACGTTTTATAACTTGGGCCGAGAGCCAGGATAAAGATTATCATTTTGGCTGGTCCGGTGGTATAATAGCAATTCACGGATGTATAATTACTCCGCTTACCTGCCTTGTTATTATGGCTACAGGCGGTCAGTTTATTTTTTGGGCATTGGTCATCGGGGCACTTGCTATAGCAATCATTCCCAACCTGGCGGCATTAACAACAAAATATACCATACCGCTTTTCTTTTTAAGTATTGTAATAGATGTGCTGTTGATTATTGTAAGTCTTTCACAAGGCTTCAATATGGAGGCTGCATACAGGTAAATAAATAATACGCCTTATCCTGAGTTCACTAAAAGGCTATTTAAAAATAAGGGCTGGCTTTATCAGTATGGCTGTTGGCGGCCTCGCCAACCATGATAAGCGGGAATAGAATTCAAGTAATCATTTTTGAATAGCTTCTAAGTCAAAAATCTCTTTTGACCAGGAAAAGAGCCAATTCTTTCAACGGCTCTTTTCTTTTGCTCAGCACGGCAATATCTTCCAGGTGAGCAAGCGCTTCGTTAAGGTATTTATCTTTAAGTCGCAATGCCCATTCATCTGCTTTACAATCTTTAAAAAGTTGTATTACTTTTTCTACTTTATCATCAGGATTGGTTTGTAATAGTATTTCCAATTCATTTTTCTGCGAAGCGGTAACTGATTCCAGGGCATGTATCAGTAAAAAAGTTTTTTTATTTGCCAATATATCGCCCCCTGCCTGCTTACCAAATTTTTTCGGGTCGCCGAAGGCATCTAAGTAATCATCCTGTATTTGAAAAGCTATACCGAGCTTCTTGCCGAATTCATAAATCAGGTCTTGATTTCTTTTTCCCGCGCCGCCCAACATAGCGCCTACTTTTAAACCGGCAGCTAATGCTACGGACGTTTTTAAAGTGATCATGTGCAAGTATTCATCAATACCAACGGTTTCTCTTTTTTCAAAATCCATATCTAATTGCTGCCCTTCGCAAACTTCAGTCGCTGTTTTATTAAATAAATTCAATACGGGCTGAATATGCGATACTGTTATTTTATTGAGGTATTCATACGCTCTTACCAGCATTACATCGCCCGCCAGCAGCGCCGTGCTTTCGCCGTATTTTGTATGCACCGTTTCCAAACCGCGCCGCAGCGGCGCTTTATCCATTATATCATCATGAATGAGTGTAAAATTGTGAAAGAGTTCGATAGCAGTAGCGGCATGCCATGCATTCGGACTTATATCTTCAAACAGCTCATTACCCATTAAACACAAAACAGGTCGTACACGTTTGCCACCCAATTTTAAAAAATATTCATTGGGTTCATATAAACTGGCGGGCTGCTCAGGGAAATGACGCTGGTCAAATTGTTCGCCAAATTGTTTTGATAAATCTTCGAATGATTGCATGTAGATGGTACTGATGATTTTAGAAAATAGCTTTATCTGAATTTTAATTTTTGACTTTTTACTTTTTACTTTTTTTTCCCTCTCTCCTCTCCCATACTCGCCGCCAATACCCACTCATAATCCAATTGTCTTTTCTCTAAGCTGGCGGCCACTACTTTTATTCTTACTTTATCGCCCATACGGAATATACGTCCGCTGCGACTGCCAGCCAAACAATAATCAGATTCTACGTGGCGAAAATCATCATAATCCGACAATCCTGCAACGCTTACCAATCCTTCACATTTATGCTCTACCGTTTCTACCCAAAAACCAAACGATGCCACGCCGCTTATCACGCCTTCAAATTCTTCGCCCAAATAATTTCTCATGTATTCTACCTGCTTGTATTTATTACCGGCTCGTTCCGTTTCCATGGCGGCTCTTTCTCTTTCGCTGCAATGTTTATTTTTTTCTTCTAATTTTTTATCGGGTCGTATATTATTTTCCAATGCTTGCAGCAAAATACGATGCACCAACACATCCGGGTAACGACGAATAGGCGATGTGAAATGACAATAGTTTTCGAAGCCCAATCCGTAGTGCCCTACATTTTCAGATGTATACTTTGCTTTGGACATGGTTCTTATTCCCAATTGTTCCAACACATGTTGCTCAGGTTTCCCTTTTACATCGGCCAGCAGTTGGTTAAATGATGCGGCGATGGCCTCGGGTGATGACATGTCAAACGTATGCCCGAATTTTTTTGCGAAAGTGACGAAGGGTAATAACTTTTCTTCGTCGGGTGTATCATGAATACGATACGGAAACGGCACGGGCTTTTTATTATAATTTACTTTCGAAAGATTTTCGGCCACATACCGGTTGGCCAGCAACATAAATTCTTCAATCAGTTGATGCGCTTCCTTACTTTCTTTCACCATAATACCTATCGGTCTTCCTTTTTCATCTAATTTAAACCGCACTTCGGTGGATGAAAAATTAATAGCGCCTTTCAAAAAACGATCCTTACGAAAACGTTTTGCAATATCATTCAGTACTATAATTTCATCTTTATACAATCCGTCACCGGCTTCTATAATTTCCTGTACCTCTTCGTACGTAAACCGGTGATTGGAATGAATGACCGTTTTGCCCAACCAATAATTTTTTACTTCGGCCTTGGGTGTTATTTGAAAAATAGCGGAGAAAGTCAGCTTATCTTCCTTCGGTCGTAAGGAACATAATACATTCGAAATATGCTCGGGCAACATCGGGTTTACCCTGTCGGGCAAATAAACGGACGTAGCTCTTTCATAAGCGGCTTTGTCCAGGGCTGTATCTTCTTCCACATAATGACTTACATCGGCTATATGAACACCTATTTCGTAATTACCGTTTTTTAAAATGCGAAAAGAAACAGCGTCATCAAAATCTTTCGCATCAACGGGATCAATAGTTATGGTAAAAAGTTCACGCAGGTCTTTTCGTTTTTTTATTTCATCCGGAGAAATGGTATCCGGGATTCTCGCCGCTACTTCCAACGCTTCATCATCAAACTCAAGCGGAAAACCGTTTTCCATCAATAACTGTTTCATGGCCCAATCATTGGCGTCTTCCTGTTTTAATACACTCACCACTTCGCCCACCGGTCTTTTACCGCCGGGCTCCCATTCAAGCATTCGCACTATTACTCTTTCTTTATCGGCGGCTCCGTTCAATTTATTCAGCGGTATATAAATATCGGGCATTGGTTTTTCCATATCGGCTACAAAAAATGCGAAGTTCTTATTCATTTCAATGTGACCCATAAACTCGGTTTGCTTACGCTTTATAACCTCCGCCACTTCTCCCTGCATACGACGACCTCGTCCATCGCCTTTTATTTTTACACGTACCGTATCGCCGTGCAATGCGGTATTAAAATCAGAAGGTCGAACGATAACATCCGTATCCGCATTCTCTACAATAACAAAACCCATTCCGCTGCGGGTAATATCTAACCTGCCTTTAAAGGTACCTGCGGCGGCCGGTTTGCTTTTTTTCTTATCCTTATCTTTTTTCTTTTTCGAATCTTTTTTTGCCATAATTTTTTATTTAATGTTTTCTCCCGTTAAGCGGTTACAAACTTCAAAACCAATTCATCAAATTTCTTTCCTTCATCAAATAAAAATTGATGCCGGACGGGTATTACATACAAAGGTAGGTTTTGCATTTCAGTTTTAAACTTCATCAGGCGCATGGAATCCTTTTCGGTTGTTAAAATAAATTTATTCTTCGTATCCATTTTCTCAAACCTTTTTTTTATTTCTTTAAAATCATCAATGGTAAAAATATGATGATCCTTATAATGCAGCATATAATATGTTTTGGTATGCCGATGAATCAATTCCTTTAACGGACGCGGATTGGCGATACCCGTAACAAGCAATACTTCGTCTTTGTCCGACAGCACTTTTATTTCTTCGCTGTTGAGTATATGATACGGCTGTGAATATTTATTGGCGGTAAAAAAAATATGCTGATGCGACAACGGTTTTATTTCTTCAATGAGTTGTTTCTTTTCATCGATACTCAAATCAGTTTTACATTTTGTTACTACTATTATTTCCGCTCTTTTGTAACCCGATTTCAAATCACGCAGATCACCCGCAGGTAAATAAAAATCTTTTGTAAATAAATTATCGTAATCCGTCAGCAAAATATCCAATCCGGCTTTTATCTTTCTGTGCTGAAAGGCATCATCTAAAATAATACATTTCGTCTGAGGCCTGTCATGCAGCAATTGCGGAACAGCCAATACTCTTTCTTCGCCCACCGCTACCGCCACATCCGGAAATTTTAAATGAAACTGCAAAGGCTCGTCACCAATTTCCAGCGCTGTAGAACTTTCATTGGCCAATGCGTATCCTTTTGTTTTTCTTTTGTACCCGCGGCTCAGTATAGCCAATTCAACTTTATCTTTTAACAGCCTTACCAAATATTCCACCATCGGCGATTTGCCGGTGCCGCCTGTTGCCAGGTTGCCTACATTAATAACCGGCAATCCAAAACTTACCGACTTAAAAATATTTTTATCGTATAATTTATTTCTTACCCAAATAACGGCGAAGTAAATCAAAGCGACCGGCAAAAACAGAATGCGGAAAGATTTCAGAAACCAATTAGAAAACATATACTTTTTGCGGGGTGATACAATAATTTAAAGATACATCAAAATCATTGCGGTCGTCTATTTTATTGACCGGTTCGAAGTATGAAAAACCGACTTTAACGCAGTTGTCCCGGCAATGAGAAAGATATTTATCATAAAACCCTTTGCCGTAGCCCACCCTGCAGCCCGTAGTATCACAGGCAAGCATAGGCACCAACACCATATCAAAATCAACCGGGGCTATAAAATCGCCGGTGGCCGGCTCATGAATACTGAATTTATTTTGTACAAAATCGGTATCCTCATTCACTTCCAAAGCAATCATTTCATTGCTGTCGAAATCCGTTTTCGGATAACCAATTCGCAATTCAGGATTTATAAAATCCAGGTAGTCTGCTACGGGGTGAATATTGACCTCCTTATTATTTTCAATAGGCCAATAGGCGAGTAAAAAATGTAAAAAGGGGATTTGCAATTTTTGAAACTGAATCAATATTAAATCATCCAGTTTTGATTGCTCAACTACAGATAACGACTGTCTTTTTTCTTTATAAATTTTTCTTGCTTCTTCTTTCAGCATATTGCAAAATTAGTCATCACAGCACACGAAGCAAATCTTCTTTGATGCGGGCGGCCTGCGCTGATACAGCCAATTTATCAACCAAGGAGATTTTAGGTACAGAAGCTATTTTGGGATAACCGCTCCATCGGGCAATATCGCTTTCATAATCCATAAAGCTGTCGGTAAATATCCAACCGGCTACCTTTATACCTTTTTGCCGGCATATTTGTGCGGTTAGTAATGAATGATTGATACTGCCGAGGTAATTGCGGCTTACCAAAATTACTTTTGTATTCAGTTTTTTAATCAAATCAAGTATAAATTCATTTTCGTTTAGCGGTACCAATAAGCCGCCGGCGCCTTCAATAATCAATTGCGAACCGCTCAATGTAAGTTCTGAATAAGCGGAAAATATTTTTTCGGTAGAAATTGTTATGCCTTCCCGTTCGGCGGCTATATGCGGCGACACCGCTAATTGTAATTTATATATTTCCGGGTAAATGACTGAATATGGATTGCTGATTACGGATTTTACCCAACCCGCATCGGTACCGTCGGTAAAGCCCGCCTGTACAGGCTTCCAATAATCGGCATGCAGCGCTTCGGTAAGAATAGCCGATACAAGTGTTTTACCAACACCCGTTCCAATACCTGCTATAAAATATGATTGTTTGATATAATTTCTTTTCTTTTAAAAGATTTTTCGGGCGAAATTCGAATTACTAAATTCTAAATAACTTCATTAGCGAAGTACTCTATTTACTTTATACACCTTATCAACTTTTTATACCTCTCACTGCCTGAAAACCCTACTCCCGATTCTCAATAAAAATAGAAAAAACAGTAGTGCCGTAACTCCTTTCCGTTTTATAAAACGGGAATTTTTTATAATCATTGCGCGGGGTGTGCTCCAATACAAACCAGCCTTTATTTTTCAGCAGTTGCTTCTCAAATATTTTTACAGGCAAATCATTAATATTCTCCAGTGCATAGGGAGGGCCTGCAAAAATAAAATCAAATTTTTCCGGCGACTGCTCAATAAACTTAAACACATCCGCTTTATGTATTTTAAAATCCGTAAAATTCAATGCCGCGGCGGTTGTTTTAATAAATTCATACATCTTTACATCTTTCTCCACTATAGTTATATCTTTTACACCACGGCTGGCCAACTCATAACTGATACTTCCCGTACCGCCGAATAAATCAAGCGTTTTCAATTCTTCCAGGTCAAGATTATTTTCCAGTACATTAAAAAGTCCCTCTTTGGCAATATCGGTAGTGGGCCTGGTATAAGGCATTTTGTTGGGCGGGTTAAATTTTCTTCCTCCTTTATCACCGCCTATAATACGCATGCAGCCAAATTAAGCAGTGATGAAAAATAATGCGCCGGGTGTTCAGAAAAAACCGCATCAGGTTTTATGCCTTCAGGAATATGCTCGAATTCAAGATGAATAAAATATTTGTATAGCTCACGGTAGAGTGTTGATTCTTCTTCAATGAGGCCTGATAGTATCAGCCGTATATCCTGCTGCGAAAGCGAAAACTGTTCTGTTATTTTCAGTAAATAATACAATACATCTTCGGGAGACGAATATTCCCTGCTTTGAGCAAGAAGCAACTTACCTTCTTTAAAAACCAAAACTGAGAAAGTTTCGCTTTTAATATCAACACGTAACAGATTTTTATCGCCATCATCATTTTTTTTCAACAACAATGAGACTGTATGAAAGTATTGTACGTTAGTAAGTTTCATTGCGGCCCATTCATATATGGCCGTCGGCATTCTGAATATGGTATGCAGATGCTTCTCTGCTACCGGTTCGGCAATGATGGTAGTATGAACACCCGTTCCGAAACCGGCGTTTAATAAGGTTTCGGCATCTTCATATTTATACAACGCATCGGGTACTAAAATTTTTTCAGCAAAATCATAACCGACTACTACTTTATAAAAACGTTCATTCCAGTAGGGATATTTATCAAGTATTTTACCGGGTAAATTTTCTTCATCGGCATCGTCTGTAGTAAAATAATCCAATCGCTGCAGCTCCTTTCCCACGGCGGTCATACTGCCCAAACAACAATACCTGTCGCCTGCTTCAATCAATAATATTGATTTAGCCGGGTCAGTTACGTCATTAGCTTTTATGGAAAAAATCAGGTTCAATTTACAGAACTGCAATATTAAGCACTCATTCAGTGATTTCAAGAATTTCAGCGATTAATTTATTTCAAAGGGAAAGGCCGCCGGTAAACGTGCAAAATACATTTAATTTTTTTAAGATTGAAAGCTGCTATCATAGGAAAAAATCAAAATGAAAAAATCTAACCCCGAAGGAGTAGTGTCGTTAAGTTAAAAGATTTTGTCGCATCGGGCAATCATTAAGTTAAGCACTTTCAATTGCCTTGCCCTTCAGGGCATGGATAAAATGTTGATAGATTGTCTTGGCTTTAGCCCAAAAAAACAATTTGGCTAAAGCATAGAATACAAAAACAATTGCTATCACCGCCTTGAAGCCCGCCCGAACGGAACGGTAGGGGCGGTGCAAATAATCAGTTGATCCTTAACTTAATAACATTACCCATCGGGGCATCGTGTTTATAGGCAATAGGCATCTGTATGGCACCCCGGCTCCGCAGGAGCCGCGTCACTTCTATCGCTCCTTAATCAATCCATTCAAAAAGAAAATGCGCTGCCTTCTGCCATTGAAACGAATTTACGAGGCTCGCATGGAGCCAGTTACTGTTATGATAATGCTTAGCTATAAACACGGAGATCCTTCGGAGCTTAATTCAATAGCAATGACCCCTCGAGAAATTTTTAAAACCCGGTAAGAATTCTTTTTAATTCAGAAGCCTTTGTGCTGCGAAAGCAATCAAGCTGAGCGGTGTACATACTATTTTATTGTAGGTTTGCAGCACTTTTAAAAAATGGGAGCTGTAAATCATAATCTGCGTGTCGAAATTTCTACAAGGCAAATTCTAAAAATTGCTTTGCCGATAAGCTTCGCCATTATTATTCCGCATATCAATTTTACCATCAACAATATTTTTCTCGGTCATTATCATGATGACGGTTCGGCGCTTGCCGTGGCGGGAATCACGGGTGTTTATTATTTAATTTTCGCAGCCATTGGTTACGGATTAAATAACGGTTTACAAACATTGATTGCACGCCGTGCAGGCGAAAACAGACCCGAAGAAATCGGCAAGCTCTTTACACAAGGAGTCTTTATCGGCCTGGCCATTTCGGCATTGGGTATTTTTCTCACATTTACGGTAACACCTTTTTTATTTAAGCAAATCATTCGCGACCCCGTTGTGTATGAAAAAGCGGTCACGTTTTTAAAAATAAGAATTTGGGGCCTGCCTTTTTTATATATCTACCAACTCAGGAATGCATTATTGGTAGGCACCAATCAAAGTAAGTATTTGGTAGCCGGTACATTGGCAGAGGCGGGTGCCAATATTTTATTCGACTACCTGCTCATATTCGGTGTTATGGGTTTTCCTGAAATGGGTTTCAACGGAGCTGCCGTTGCTTCCATCATAGCAGAGTTTGTGGGTATGTTTGTTATTTTTTTGGTTATCCGCAGGAAAGGAATCAGCAAACGTTTTGCTTTGTTTCATGAAGCAAAGCTTGATAAAAAAAATATTTCGCTGATTCTTTCTATGTCTTCCCCGTTAATGTTTCAGCATGCCATCAGTATCATCAGCTGGATATTCTTTTTTCTTTTAATAGAGCATCACGGCAAAACGGATTTGCAAGTTTCCAACGCCATGCGAAATATATTCGGATTTTTCGGCGCATTTACCTGGGCCTTTGCCGCTACTACCAATGCCATGGTAAGCAATGTAATTGGCCAGGGTAAAAAAGAGGATGTTTTTATGCTGATAAAAAAAATAATAAGATTGAGTTTTGGTTTTTCAGTAATTGTTTGTTTACTGCTCAATTTATTTCCTTCTGCATTTCTTTCCATTTACGGACAGGGCGACAATTTTATAAAAGAAGGATTGCCTGTGGTGCGTGTGGTTTCGGCGGCCATGATACTCATGTCCTTTTCCACTGTTTGGCTCAATTCCGTTACCGGTACGGGCAACAGCCGTGTTACATTTCTTATCGAAGCTTTCGCAATTGTATTGTATTGTCTTTATGTATACCTCGTTACCGAGTATTATTTTCTGCCCATTTATATTGGCTGGATGAGCGAATGGCTTTACTGGACATGTCTTTTAGTACCTTCCTATTTTTACATACGCAGCGGCCGATGGAAGGGAAAAGTTATTTAAGCAAGTATTACATTACCGGATAATCTCATTCAATTATGTTGAGCAATCTTGCCCCATCGGGGCATCGTGTTTATAGAAAACAGCCATCTCCATGCATTACGGCTCCTGCGGAGCCGCGTGAAATCTATCACCGGATTTATTAAAAGAAAAACGTTTTCATAATGATCTCGCTTCTGAGATAAGTTTACGCGGCTCCCATGGAGCCACTTAATACAATAATGTTTAATTATAAACACGAAGCTTTTGCGGAGCTTGATTTCCGGGCATTGCCCTAAAACTTGCCTGAACAGGGCCGATTGAATAACATTCAATTTTGAGAATAACCATTTGTTTCAATATTTTTTTAAAAGAATTTTACTTTAAATCCCCGCAATATAAAATAGAACCGCGATTTCCTTAACTTCATTTTAAAATCAATTGGCCATGATTCCATCTGTTCGCAAAGCATACAATGAAGCATTTACTAAAGAAAAATATGAAGCATTTGTAAATGACTTGGCAAGTGTACACCCCGGTCAATTGGATTTCAGGGTAGCGGAAACGCCTGTTTTTGTTTCAAAAGAGTTTAGTAAAAAAATATTAGATGCGTGCGAGAGTATTGTGGATATTATTGTCGCTCCTAACTTTAAGGAACTTACTAAGAACGCCATACCGGAAAATTTAAAAGTACCCGGCGAAAATGAACATACGCATTTTATAGCTTTTGATTTTGGTGTTTGTATAAATGATGCCGGTGAATATGAACCCCAACTGATAGAGATGCAGGGCTTCCCTACCCTGTTTGGTTACGAGGTATTGTTTGATGAAGTTTTTCTGAAACATTTTTCAGTTCCCGCAAGTTACAGCAGTTACTTAAACGGGTTGAATAAAGAAAGCTATATCCAACTGTTGAAGGAAGTAATCATTGGTAAGCATAAACCCGAGAATGTAATTCTGCTGGAAATATTTCCGCATCAGCAAAAAACAAGAATAGATTTTTATTGCACAAAAGAATACACAGGTATTAATATTGTGTGCCTTACCGAACTGATTAAAGAAGGCGATAAACTTTACTACATGAACGACGGTGTGAAAACCGAAGTAAAAAGAATTTACAATCGTGTAATATTTGACGACCTGCAGCAGCAAATACCGGAAGTACAGGAGAAGGGGAAAATTTTATTTGAAAAATTGGATGTAGAATGGGCGCCGCACCCCAATTGGTTTTACCGCATCAGTAAATACACATTGCCGCTTATCAAACATCCGTATGTACCGGCTACATATTTTTTAAATGAAATAAAACAAATACCGCCCGATTTGGAAAACTATGTACTGAAACCTTTGTTTTCTTTTGCCGGCCAGGGCGTTGTGATAGATGTAACTAAGAAAGATATTGACAGTGTAAATGATCCGCAGAACTGGATACTGCAGCGTAAAGTAAAATATGCCGATGTAATAGAAACGCCGGATATACCTGCAAAAGTAGAGATCAGAATTTTTTATTTTTGGAAAGAAGGCGATGCAAGACCCGTTGCTACCAATAACCTGGCAAGATTGAGTAAAGGGAAAATGATTGGTGTACGATATAATAAAGATAAAGAATGGGTGGGCGGAAGTTTTTGTTATTTTGAAGCCCCCTAAATCCCCCAAGGGGGACTTATTAAGACTCCGATAGATTGAAATTTAATTTTAAAAAAATATTTATGCAATTACTTAAAGATATTACAGCAAGAGAATTGGCGCCGGGCATTTTTGCAAAGCTTGTGCATGGCAACAGTCTTACTTTATCTGTTGTAGATATTAAAAAAGACAGCGTACTGCCGAAGCATCATCATGTGCATGAGCAAATAACTTTTATTTTGGAAGGAGAATTGGAAATGACCATTGGCGGTAAAACTAATTTAATGAAAGCCGGTACGGTGCATGTTATACCCTCGGGTGTACCCCATAGCGCCATAGCAAGAACAGATTGTAAAGTGCTGGACGCTTTTAGCCCGGTACGGGAAGATTATAAGAGTTAAAATTGTTTGAGAGTATGCAGCATCACTCTTTAGCTTATACACAGAAAGTACGTATAATCAAAAAACCTTCCACCAATCATGTTTATAAAAAAATTATTCCTCATCTATTTTTGTCTTATTCACTTAGCTTTTTTAAGTCAAGGACAATACATCAAAAAACTTGACAATAAAAAAATCTCGTTTACTGAGCTGGATACAAAAATTGAATTATTAATGAAGGCGGCTAAAGTTCAGGGGTTGGCCATAGCAATTTTTAACAAAAATGAACCCGTTTATAAAAAGACTTTTGGTTATAAAAATTTTGAGACAAAAGAACCGATAAAGACGGCAACTAATTTTTACGGCGCTTCATTGAGCAAGTCGGTATTCGCCGTTATGGTAATGAAATTTGTGGAAACGGGGGTTCTGGATTTAGACAAACCTTTACAAGAATATTTACCTAAACCCATATATGAATATACTCCTTCTAAAAAATGGCATGATAACTACAGCGATCTGAAAGCCGATAGTTTATATAAAAAAATAACCGCGAGAATGTGCCTGAGTCATACAACAGGTTTTCCTAACTGGAGATGGGATGAACCCGATCATAAACTCAGGGTAAAAGCTGTTCCCGGTTTAAGGTACAGTTATTCGGGAGAAGGATTGGTGTATCTGCAGGTAGTCCTTGAATACTTTCTGGGTAAATCATTGGAAGAATTAATGCAGGAAAACATCTTTAAGCCGTCAGGTATGAATATGTCTTCTTATACCTGGCAAACCAAATTTGAAAAAGATTATTGTTACGGACATATGCCCGATGGAAAAATATATGAAAAAGATAAAGATAATGATGCAAGGTCGGCCAGTACATTAGAAACAACATTAGATGATTATACACTATTTACACAAGCCGTGCTGAATAATAGGTTGATAAAAGCATCTACAAGACAGGAAATGTTTACTCCGCAAATAAAAATTCGTTCTGTAAAACAAATGGGGCCGTTACGTTTGCGTGATTCAACCGCAAATGATAAAATCAAGTTAGGCTATGGGCTGGGTTGGGTTTTGTTGCAATCGCCTTACGGTACCGGCGCTTTTAAAGAAGGACATGGAGACGGCTTCCAGCATTATTCTATTATTTTCCCCAAACAGGGAACCGGGATTATTATATCTGAGTAATAGTGATAATGCGGAGAGCATTTTTAAAGAATTATTGGAAACTGCTATCGGCGACACGTTTACCCCTTGGTATTGGGAAAATTATATTCCGTACAATCAAGTGAAGAAATAGTTTTTATAAAACGACTCTTCCGGTTTTAAAAATCTTATGCAAAGCTTAAATAAAACCGGTCGATTTTCTTTAAGTTAGAAAAAAGAAAACTCCGAAAAATGAAAATCGCTATAAGTAATACCGGGCGATTTACTTGTTTTTGTCCCGTACAGGTTTTCAATCTTAATGATTCTCTCGAGTTGGATAATGCACAATATTTAAGATATTTACGGATAAATATTTCCTTTGTCAACTGCCAATGAACTAAAACGAACACTCACACCGCTCATGCTATGGGGCTTGGGCGTAGGTTATGTTATATCCGGCATGTATTTCGGCTGGAACCTCGGGCTGGAAAAAGGAGGAACACGGCGGATTGGCCATAGCCACTTTTTTTATCATTATCCTGTATGTTACTTTTACTTTTAGTTATACCGAACTGGCCTGTGCCATACCCAAGGCCGGCGGCGGATTTGATTATGCTACCCGTGCATTGGGAAAAGATTGGGGATTTATTGCCGGTATGGCGCAGAATATAGAATTTATTTTTGCGCCGCCTGCCATTGCTTTTGCTATTGGCGCTTACTTTAATTTATTTTTTCCGCAGGTACCGATAATAGCAATTGCTGTTTTTAGCTATATTGTTTTTACTGCATTAAATATTTACGGTGTAAAAGCGGCCGCATTGTTTGAGTTGGTGATCACCATTTTTGCAGTGGGCGAATTATTATTATTTGCCGGTGTATCCTTACCGCATTTTGAATGGAAGAATTTGCAGCATAATGCTTTCCCGAATGGATGGCAGGGAGCGTTTGCAGCTATCCCTTTTGCCATCTGGTTTTTCCTGGCGATAGAAGGTGTGGCCAATGTAGCAGAAGAAGCCATTAATCCCCGGCGAACGATGCTTATTGGTTTCGGCTCGGCCATTCTTACATTGGTTATTCTTATGTATACTCACTTTTACCAGCTCGGTGGGTGTGGCGGGATGGGAAGCGATTGTTTATAAAAGTGATGGTACCACTTCCGATTCACCACTGCCCCTTGCGCTGGCGCATATTACTGGCAGCAATAACCTGCTTGTATCATTTATTAATTACCGTGGGTTTATTTGGCCTTAGTGGCTTCTTTTCACGGCATCATACTGGCAGCAGGAAGAGCAAGTTTTGAATTTGGCAGGGTGCGATTTGCCCCGGCATTTTTGGGAAAGATTCATCCGCGGTTCCGGACACCCTCCAATGCATTACTGGTAAATATGGTTATCGGTATCATTGCATTGCTGACCGGCAAAACATCGGAGATCATCACCATTTCAGTATTTGGTGCGCTTACATTATATATTATATCCATGATTGCGCTGCTGCGGCTAAGAAAAAAAGAACCGCAGTTGGAACGGCCATTTAAAGTTCCGATGTATCCTGCTTTCCCGTTGATTGCATTGGTCATTGCGGTTGTTTCTTTTGTCGCTATGACAATCTATAATTTGAAGCTTGCATTGATTTATTTTTTACTGATTGGGAATATGTTACGGTTGTTTTAAATTATTTAAAATAAAACCTGCAAATAATATAGTAATTTTTAGTACTTAAATTAGCTGTATGACCACTAAAGAAATACTGCAATATGTAAAAGATCATCCTTCCGGAAAAGTGAAGATTGCATTTACAGATATTGACGGAATATTAAGAGGTAAATATATTTCGTCTGAAAAATTCCTGTCGGTAATAGAAACCGGTATGAGCTTCTGTACTGTAATATTTGGTTGGGATGCAGCTGATATCGCGTATGACAATGTACAATATACCGGGTGGCACACCGGTTATCCCGATGCTCCGGCTGTATTGGATATAAATACATTCAGAAAAATTCCCTGGGAAAATGATGTGCCTTTTTTTCTTGGTGAATTGAAAGATAATGAAGGAAAACCTTCAACGGTTTGCCCGAGGCAATTACTTAAAAAAATATTGGGTGAAGCAAACAAAGAAGGCTTCTCTCCTTTTTTTTCGCAGGAATTTGAATGGTTCAATTTTGCCGAAACGCCGCAGACGGCAAATGATAAACAGTTTAAAAATCTTACTCCCTTAACACCGGGAATGTTTGGTTATTCCATTCTCCGCAGTTCATTGGAGAATCCATTACTTCACCGATCTTTTTGAATTGCTGAAAAAATTCAATATACCGCTTGAAGGAATACATACAGAAACAGGACCGGGTACTTATGAAGCGGCTATTGTCTATTCAGATATTTTGGAAGCAGCTGACAGAGCCGTATTATTTAAAACAGCCGTTAAAGAAATTGCTTACAAGCATGGCATCATGGCTACTTTCATGGCAAAGATTAATGAAAACCTTCCGGGCTGCGGCGGACATGTGCACCAGAGTTTATGGGATAAGACCGGAAAGAAAAATCTTTTTTATAATGAAAAAGATAAAATGAAAATGAGTGAGCTGATGAAAAGTTATGTGGCCGGTCAATTATTTTGTTTACCGCATATACTGCCCATGTTTGCTCCTACTATCAATAGCTATAAAAGATTAGTGGAAGGCGCCTGGGCGCCAACAACACTTACATGGGGAATGGATAACAGAACTGTAGCGCTTCGTATTTTATCGGGCAGCAGTAAATCATGCCGGTTGGAAACAAGAGTGATCGGAGCTGATGTAAATCCTTACTTAGCCATGGCGGCTGCGCTGGCTGCAGGTTTGTACGGAATAAAAAATAAATTGAAATTAAAACAACCTGCCACTGTTGGTAATGGCTATAAAGATTTTTCAAACGGCATTCTTCCTTCTACATTGATTGAAGCAACACAACAAATGAAAAATTCAAAAGTGGCAAAAGAATTATTTGGTGCGCATTTACTGAACATTTTACCCTTACAAGAGAATGGGAATGGCGGCAACATTTAAAAGCAGTGACCGATTGGGAGTATAGAAGATATTTTGAAATCATTTAAAAACCAAATCCATAAAGGGAATAAGGAAACTCAAGTATATTAACTAAACTGTTATTAAAATAAAAGAATCAAGTAATTTAATTATCTGACTTTTAACATAAAAAAACATATCATAATGATTTTCGACAAAATTTATCAATACAATTTCCCCACTACTATTCGTTTTGGTGCAGGCTCCTGTAAGGAGCTGGGTGATTATTTAATAAAAAATAATTGCTTAAGCCCATTGATTGTTACGGACAGCACTGTAGCGCAATTAGATTTTTTTAAGGCGATCATTAATGATCTGAAAAAGAAAAATATTTCCACGGAAGTTTTTTCTGACATTCATAAAAATCCGGTTAAGTCGGATGTATATAAAGGCGCCGATGTATATGATGATACAAAAAGAGATTCCATTATAGGTATTGGCGGCGGCGCTGCATTGGATGTGGCAAGGGCTATTGTATTAAGAATAAATCACCGGGAAGATCTTTTTAAATACGATGATCTGATCGGCGGCGATGTTTATGTAACCAATGATGTTCCGCATTTTATTACCATACCCACTACAGCAGGTACCGGAAGTGAAGTGGGCCGCAGCGCCATCATTGCGGATGATGAAACCCACCAAAAGAAAATTCTTTTTTCGCCGAAACTGTTGGCGAAAATTGTTTTTGCCGATCCATTATTAACAATGGAACTGCCGCCCTTTATTACTGCTGCTACCGGCATGGATGCGCTGACACATAATATGGAAGCCTACCTTGCAAAAATGCCGCATCCGCTGTGCGAAGGAATTGCACTGGAAGGTATTTCATTAATCAGTCAATCGCTGGAAACAGCGGTGAATAAACCCGATCTTGAATCAAGAAGTAAAATGCTGATCGCTTCATTGATGGGTGCCGTGGCTTTTCAAAAAGGTTTGGGAGTTGTACATTCTTTGGCGCATCCTTTATCCTCATTATTAGATACCCATCATGGATTAGCCAATGCAGTAAATATTCCATATGGTATGGAATTTAATATTGAAGGCTTTGAAAATAAATTTAAACGCATAGCTAGAACATTAGAACTGAAAGAAGAAACAGGAGCGGCTGTGGTAAAATATCTTTTTGATATGAATACAAAGATTAATATTCCGCACCGCTTGCGTGATATTGGTGTTAAGCCAGAACATATTGAAACACTGGCCGATTTGGCCATTGCAGATTTTGCACATCCCAATAATCCAAAACCTGTAAGCCGGGAAGATTTTAAAAATCTTTACAGTAAAGCATTATAAGATGAGAAGAGGAACACGGATGACACAGATAAGACGGGATGAAAACGCCTGCCCGTTCATTCAGGCGGGGATTTTTATTCTGCACAGCAGAATGAATCTGTGCTTATCCGTTTAGACAAATTAAAAATCCATTTAATCCGTGTTATCCCCCGCATTTTGCGGGGCAGGCTGTGTGCTAAATTAATCGAATGAAAAAAAGTGAAATGAAAAAAAAGATTGGAATAAGTTTTACGACAACCAACTTTCATTATTATTGGAATTGGTTTAAACCTGAAGATTTGCAGGATGAACTTGAACTGATCGAACTGTCTTTTGAAAAGAATAATACTGACGATATTGCGGGCTGCGACGGTTTTGTGCTTACCGGCGGCGTAGATGTTCATCCATCTTTTTATAAAGGAGAAGCGTCGTATGAAAACAGTCCCGTTTCATATCAGCCCGACAGGGATCATTTTGAAGAAAAAATTTACAGTTATTCGCAATTAAACAAATTACCTGTTCTTGGAATTTGCAGGGGAATGCAATTGATAAATGTTTTGCAGGGCGGCAAACTTATACAGGACTTGGGCAACGATAATGCAAGGCACAGAAAAGAAGACACAGATAAAGAACATGCCATCATTACCGACCATGATACATTGTTGTATAAAATCGCAGGTTCGGTTTCGGGTCATGTAAACAGTGCACATCACCAGTCCGTTGATCCCGATGCATTGGGAGAAAACCTAAAAGTAAATGCATATGATGAAGATGACATCAATCATAGAAGGGATTGAATTTAAAAATAAGACCGATAAAGCATTTATGCTGTGTGTGCAATGGCACCCGGAAAGAATGAAAGACAAAGAAGAAAACCCATTTTCAAAAAAAATAAAAGAAAAATTTCTTGCTGAAATCAGAAAACTAAAAAAATGAAAATCGTCAACCCCGCTACGGAAGAAGTTATTACAGAAGTTAAAGAAGATACAAGAGAAAGCCTGTCTGCGAAATTTGAATTATTGAAGACAGCGCAATCTTCATGGGCAAAAGTACCGCTTGCACAAAGAGTGCAGACATTAAAAAATTTGCTGAACTACTGGAAGAAAATACGGAACGGCTTGCTTCTGTACTTACTTCAGAAGTAGGAAAACCGTTACAGCAATCGCGGAATGAAATAAACGGCGCGATTGCAAGAATAAAATGGTTGACGGATAATGCGAACAAATATTTAGCTGATGAAATTATGAGCAGCGGAACGGGTATAGAAGAAAAAATTGTGTATGAGCCGCTCGGTCTTATTTGCAATATCTCGGCATGGAACTATCCTTACCTTGTCGGTGTAAATGTTTTTGTGCCGGCATTGCTGGCCGGCAATGCGGTTATGTACAAACCTTCCGAATACGCCACACTTACAGGATTGGAGATTGAGAAATTAGTGAAACAATCCGGTGTTCCTGAAAATATTTTTCATATAGCCGCAGGCGCAGGAAATGTCGGAGAAGTTTTATTAGACCTTCCTTTCGACGGCTATTATTTTACCGGCTCATACAAAACAGGAAAATATATTTATGAAAAAGTAGCGCCGAAGATGGTACCCTGCCAATGTGAATTGGGAGGCAAAGATCCTTTGTATGTGGCCGATGACATAGCCGATATAAAAGCAGTAGCTGCCGGTACTGCCGACGGAGCATTTTATAATAACGGGCAGAGTTGTTGTGCCGTAGAAAGAATTTATATACATGAAAAAGTATATGATCGCTATATTGATGAATTTGTAAAAGAAGTACAATCATGGAAAATTGGATCACCAATTGAAGAAGGAACCTATATTGGCCCGCTTAGCAGAAAGGAACAATTGAATGTATTGGAAAGCCAGGTGGCGGATGCGGTAAGCAAAGGAGCCGCAGTTTTAACCGGCGGTAAAAAAATAACCGGGCGTGGATATTACTTTGAACCTACTGTATTGATTAATGTAAATCACAACATGAACGTAATGAAGGAAGAATCATTTGGTCCTGTAATTGGAATTATGAAAGTAAAAAATGATGATGAAGCCATGCAACTTATGCAGGATACCGAATACGGATTGACGGCGGCCGTTTACAGCTCGGATAAAAAAAGAGCATCAGCTATTTTACAACAAATAAATGCAGGCACCGGTTACTGGAATTGTTGTGACAGGGTGAGTGCCGCCCTACCCTGGAGCGGCCGCAAACATTCAGGCTTTGGCGTTACACTCTCTCATGCGGGGTTAAGGGCTTTTGTAAAACCAAAGGGGTATCATTTGAGAGGGTAATTGATTGTAAATATTATTTCTTGTTCCCGTTGGGTCTTCACAATAATCTGTAATAATTATAAAGCTGTCGGCCAGAGCTTCATTCAGCTTGTAAAAAAGGAAAGACTGCAAGCGAACTGAAAAAGAATATTTTATTAAATCAAATCGCTTTTTTTATAAACATCAGTCAATCGTTTCTAAAAATACCCAAAGTGGTAATAGAGACGGCATTGAATTTGTTCATCTAATTGCAGGCTTTATACTTGATAACCCACCCTCTTTTCCCTGATTGTGAACTTTTAAACCTTAAAAACACAACACATGAAACATCTGATCTGTTTGGCTACAGCCCTGCTGCTGGCCGGCACCGCTGTTCTTACGGCGCAAACAAAAGAAGTAAATGACCCCTGCGAAGGAGACAAAGATTGTAAATCGCGGCAAATATGAAGACTTGGTGGAAGATATAACCGACAACTGCAAAGGACCGGATGAGCTTTTTGCCAAATACGGACTGAATGATAATAAGGAAGGCAGTTGCCGGTAAATAGCAGACTTGCTTGACAAATGTATTGATTGCAGGGAAGCATGGACAGACCTGGTTTATTACTGTTTTGACAACAGCCCCTCCTCCGAAAGAACCAAAAGATTTAACGAAGTGAAAGACATGGAAAAAATAGCAAAGGAAACGCCGGAAGCAAAAAAAAGTAAAAGCCTGTGTAAGTAAATTACATGACCGGTTAGTATTAAATATTAACCTCCGCCGGGTTTATTCAACAGTACTCCCCCACCACAAATAATAAATAATGAACGTCATAATCCTATTTTCTCTCTGCTTTTACCTGGGCCGGTTTAACGGCAGGATATTTATTTCCCCAACTGCTGCGTACATAAGTTAATACTTCGGCAATCTCCAGATCGGTTAAATAAGGCTGTGCAGGCATCATGCCGTTATATTTTTTCCCATTGACGGTAATTTCGCCGCTTTGTCCTTCGAGGATAATCTTAATATTTTTCTTGACATCTTTTACATATGTAGTTTTTGCCAACGGCGGAAAAATATCCGGCTGCCCCTGACCATTTTCCATATGGCAACTCTGGCAATGCAGGGCATATAGTTGTTTTCCCTTTTGCGTCTTTTGCAAATGATCTGTACTGAATGAAACGACAGATAAACCAATAAGGGCAATAAAGCCGGTAATGAAGAGAGTTTTAAACATGCTTAAATTTTTTAAGTAGCTAAATATGCATGCTAAAATACGAAATTAACAATACCCGGATGATGAAGTTTTGTTAATATGCAGCCGCTTTTTTCATGTACTTCTCAGGCTCCGCGTCAAATTTCACTTTGCATCCGTCGCAACAGAAATAAATTTTTTCGCTTTTATACTCCACAACATGTTTCGGGTTGTTGATGTCGACCGGCACGCCGCAAACAGGATTGATATAATACACCGGCGCTTTTCCGCCGTCTTCTTTTACCGTTTCAAATTTTTCGAAGCTCACAGGAGCAGCGGCATTATTTCTTATTTGAATAATTTGCGCCAGGATACTGATAGCTACTTCCTCAGGTTGTTTGGCATTAATATCTATTCCTGCCGGAGATACGATTGTTTCAATTTTCTTTTTATCAAAACCGCTGCTTTCTAAGTATTCTTTTATAGAAACCATTTTCTTTTTGCTGGCAACAAAACCGAGGTAAGCATACTCTTTTTGCAGTACTTCCGTCAATGCTTTTTCATCGCCTTCGCCTTGTGTAACGACAACAATGAATGCAGATACAGTAGTTTTTACATTTGTTAGATTTACCTGCGTTATTAATTCATCTACCTTTTCAAATGTTTGGAGATTGGCATCCTGCGCTACACCGGTAATTCGATAACCTGCAAGTGCAGCCATTTTTACCAATGCTTTGGCAATGGCCGATTTACCAATTACCAGCAAATGGGGCTTTGGCAATACCGGTTCAATAAAAACTTCGACGGTTCCTTCGCTTTGGCATGTCATTTTATATTCTGTAACACCTTCCTGTTTTGACGGAGTTATTGATTTACCGATTTTTACCAAACGGGCCTTGCCGGTTCGCAACGCATCTTCTGCTTCTTTCACCAGGATTCCTTTTACACAACCACCTCCTACCCAACCAATCATTTCCCCGTATTTATTTATGACAGCTTTATCACCCACTTTGCCGCTGCTGGGCGCCTCCCTTCGCACCACCTGTGCAATGGCAAAGGGTTCATTCTTTTTCTTTAATTCTTCCGTATTCTTTAAAAATTGATCAAGCATCTGCTAAAATATTTTCAAGTTCCAATAAGCTGTCTAAATTATGCGCCGACCTGAAATCATTAATAGAGGGCATGGCGGCCGACATTCCTTTCGCGGTAGGTTCATATCCGTTCATTCCTTTCAACGGATTCAACCAAATAATTTTTTTCGCTCTACGCTGTATGTATTTCAATTCTTTACTCAGCATATCAGTATCTCCCGTATCCAATCCGTCGCTCAATATTAAAACCACCGGTGAGCCGTTCAGCATTCGCTTGCCGTATTGCTCATTAAAGTTACGAAGACATTCGCCTATTCTTGTACCGCCGCTCCAATTATCAGCCATATCGGAAACTGCTGACAATACAAAGTCAAGTCGGTTAAATTGCAGCGATTTTGAAATACGTTTTAACGAGGTACTGAAAACAAAGGCTTCCAATTGCCGAAAATTCTCCCGTAAGGCACAAATAAAACGCAACAGAAAAAAACTGTACTTGTCCATGGAGCCACTTACATCCAATAATACTATCAATCGTTGTTTCTTTGGTGTTCTTGATTTACGCAGCAAATCAAGCGGCTCACCGCCATAAGCAATACTGTGCCTTATGGTTCTTCGTAAATTGATTTGTCCCTGTCCCCGACTATCCTTCATTCTTCTTCGTAAACGGATAGCCATTTGCCTGCAAAGTTTTTTTGCAATTTCTTCCAATTTGTCCGCTTCCATTTCGGTAAGCTTTGCCAAATCGGTTCTTTTCAGTCTTTCCGTTTCGTTGGCGCCGCTTACCTGTTTTGCCTCTTTGGTATCTTCTTCCGTTTTTCCAAAACCCAGCATGACCAACGAAGGGTTTGCTTTTTTATTAACCAATCCCTGTACGGTAGTTTTATCTTTTCTTTCAATTAAATCAATCGAGTTAGTATCCCAATACAGCAAAAATAATTTTTCAAAAACCATTCTTTCTTCGGGCGAATTACAAAAGATTGTCTTTAATGCATATTTAAATTGCCGGCGGTTGGTAAAAAGATTTGCATCGGCAGCCAGTAATGCATCCTTTGTTTCCTGTATGCCGGTATTGAGTCCGTGACTGCGAAGAAACTGAGCGAAAGCAATAATGCTTTCCGTAAGGCTGCTTGTTTGAAAGGCTTGCTGTTTCATAAAAATAGCTTTGAGGCTTAAGCTGTGAGCTTCGAGCTCGTAGCTCACAGCTCAAGGCTCGTCGCTCATTAACAATGTTTCCAATCCTAAAGTTTTTACCATGCTGATATCTTCGGCAGATTTTAATACTGTACCCAATGTTTGTTCAAATGCTTTTGCGTTTACTTCGCGGTAACCTAAGGCCATCAATGACTCCGCCCAATCGATAGTTTCACTTACACCGGGAGTCTTGCTTAATTTCTGCTTACGGAACTGTTGCACTATACCAACTACCTGTTTCAATAATTTTTCTTCAATGCCGGGCAGTCTTTTCTTTACAATCAGCATTTCTTTTTCTAAACCGGGGAAATCAATCCAGTGATAGAGACAGCGACGTTTCAGCGCATCACTTAATTCTCTTGTCCGGTTACTGGTTAATATTACAAACGGTTTATGTTTTGCTTTGATGGTACCCAATTCAGGAATGCTTACCTGAAACGCTGATAATAATTCTAATAAGAAGGCTTCAAATTCTTCATCGCTTCTGTCCAATTCATCTACCAGCAGCACCGGCGATTTTTCTTCTTCCATGATTGAACTCAGCAGCGGTCGTTGCAATAAATAATCATTGCTGAAAATATGATGTTCTTTTTGTTCTATTGAAAGCCCGGAATTTTCCTGCAGTTTTATTCCCAGTAATTGTTTTTGATAATTCCATTCGTACACTGCTGCATTTACATCAAGACCTTCATAACATTGCAAACGTATCAACCGTGTGTCTAATAAATTGGCCAATACAATCGCCGTTTCTGTTTTACCCACACCGGGCGGGCCTTCCAGCAACAACGGTTTATTGAGCTTTAATAATAAATACATGGCCGTAACCAATTCTTCATCGGCTACATATTTTTTATCGTCTAATAATTTTATTAGCTCATTTGGATTTTGCAAGTCCATTACGAATCTGATTTTTTTCCGCCGAATAAACTTTTGATAGCTGTACCCACCAATGAACCGGTCTTTAATTTGCTATCAATCTCTCCGCCTTCTAATTGTGCTTTGAAATTAGAAACGAACTGATCGAATACCTGGTTGCTCACATCCTGTATCATACGGCTGCCAAACTGTGCCAGCATACCGGTAATACTTATATCCATGGTTACATCTACATTCGTGCCACCCTCTTTTTCCGTTAATACACCTTTCATTACCATATCTGCTCCGCCCTTTCCTTTATTATCTGTACCGGCGCCTTTTAATTCCATGGTGCGGGTTTCTTTATTTCTTTCAATGAATGTAATAAGTCCGCCATAGCTTGCCTTTACGGGGCCGAATTTTAATTCCACGCCACCTTTATAATTATTTTCATCTACTTTCTCCGTAAGTTTTGCACCCGGTACACAAACAACTACTTTTTCCGGATCCGTTAAATTGGCCCACACCGCATCTATTGGCTGCGCTACGTGAAAGGATTTGTTGATTGAAGTATTCATAATTTGATTATTTATTACTAATTATTGATTATTTAATACAAGGTTTCATTCTTCTTCAAGGCAGAAAAAATTATCACAGGTATAATTTAAATTGATGCTCCCGCAAGTTGCTGGACAGGCATTTATTCTGCAGTTGAGCGGAGCCCCGAATCAGTTCACAAAACCCGACTCGGGGTCTGCGACGTCGCCAATGTCGATGCCATGAAAAACTACAGCCGGTACCAAAAAAATATTTTATTCATTCACTATGACTAAATCACGCAAAAAATGTGGATTCTCTTTCACAACTTTTCTCTCTGCACTCACTTTCTTTGCGTGACGATTAATACAATTCACTCCATTTATTTATACGCGCCATGTTCTTTCAATGCCTTCCACACTTTGAATGGCGTGATGGGAATATCCATGTGCTTAATTCCATACACTGACAAAGCATCTACTATGGCATTGGCAATGGCCGGTGGCGCACCAACGGTTGGTGATTCGCCTACTCCTTTTGCTCCAATGGGATGATGCGGTGACGGCGTAACAGTATGCCCCGTTTCCCAACTTGGCGATTCAATGGCTGTCGGCACCAAATAATCCATCAACGTACCATTCAAAATATTTCCCTGCTCGTCATAAATCAATTCTTCATACATAGCCGGTGCAATACCCTGTGTTAATCCCCCATGCACCTGACCCTGTACAATCATCGGGTTGATGATATTACCGCAATCATCAATGGCCACAAAGCGGCGAACTTTAACAGTTCCGGTTTCTTTATCTATATCCACTACGCATATATAGGCGCCTGAAGGAAATGTAAGATTGGGCGGGTCATAATAATGTACTGCTTCAAATCCGGCTTCCATTCCCTGCGGATGATTGGTATAAGATGCGAACACAATCTCCTGTATGGTCTTTGATTTTTCAGGAGCGCCTTTTACAAAAAATTTTCCAACTTCCCATTCCAAATCATCTTCGCTCACTTCCAAAAGATAAGCAGCAATCTTTCTTGCCTTGTCACGCAGCTTGCGGGAAGCGACTGCTGCCGCAGCGCCGGCTGTTGGTGTACTGCGGCTTGCATAAGTTCCCAAACCATAAGGAGCTGTATCGGTATCACCCTCTTCAATTTGTATATTCTCCATGGGTATGCCCAATTCTTCTGCAATGATTTGTGCATAGGTAGTTTCATGCCCCTGCCCCTGCGATTTTGTTCCAAATCTTGCAATGGCTTTACCCGTTGGATGTACCCGAATCTCTGCACTGTCAAACATTTTTATTCCGAGAATATCAAAATCTTTTGAAGGACCGGCACCAACTATCTCTGTGAATGTTGAAATACCAATGCCCATCAACTCACCTTTCTTTCTTTTTTCTATCTGCTCTTTACGAAGCCCTACATAATCTATGGCTTCCATTGCTTTTTTAAGCCCTGCATGATAATCGCCGCTGTCATATTCCCATCCGGTGGGCGATTTCCAGGGAAAATCTTCTTTCTTAATAAAATTCTGCATTCTTAATTCAGCAGGGTCTTTACCTACTTTCATAGCAAAGCAGTCAGTTATTCTTTCTATTGCGTGAACAGCCTCTGTAACACGGAAAGAACAACGATACGCCACACCACCCGGAGGTTTGTTCGTATATACTGCATCTGCTTCCATATAAGATGCATCGTAATCATAAGAACCTGATGCTATGGAAAACAAGCCTGTCGGAAACTTGGAAGGATTGGCACTTGCATCGGTATATCCATGGTCGGCCAAAACTTTAAACCTTGTTGCCTGAATTTTACCGTCTTTTGTTCCGGCCATTTCTGCCGTGATATGATAATCTCTTGCAAAAGAATCGGCTTGTAAATTTTCGCTTCTGTCTTCAATCCATTTTACCGGCTTACCAACCAAGAATGAAACTGCAATAGCAATTACATAACCCGGATAAACAGGAACTTTTCCGCCAAAACCACCTCCAATATCGGGACTGATTACACGAATTTTTTCTTCGGTTAATCCTACATGCCCTGCCACCAGCGCAATTACCGTACGGATGGCATGCGGCGCTTGTGTGGTCATGTACATGGTTAAAAAATTATTTACCTTATCATAATCGGCCACACAACCGCATGTTTCTATGCTGGCAACATGAATGCGTGGTATATACATATCCTGTGTTACCACCACTTCAGCATTTTTAAAAACGTCTTCCGTTTTTTGTTTATCACCCACTTCCCAATGCCAGATATGATTGTCTTTCTTATCTTTTTTATCGGGACGTAGAATCGGTGCATCTTTATCCATTGCTTTGTAAGGACTCATGACCGGTTTCATTGGCTCGTAATCTACTTTTACAGCCTCACGTCCGTCACGGGCAGCATATCTTGATGTAGCAATAACAGCGGCTACTTCCTGCGCCTGGTACATTACCGTATCTGTTGGCAATACCATTTGTGTATCACTCATCAAAGTGGGCATCCAGTGAAGATTATATTTTTCCAAATCTCTGCCGGTTACAACCGCTACAACTCCGGGAACCTTCATGGCATCTTCAATATTGATGTTTTTAATTTTTGCATAAGCATACGGACTTCTCACAATATCCATATACAACATACCGGGAAGTTTTACATCATCAACATAATGTCCCTTGCCTTGTATAAACCTTGCATCCTCTTTTCTTTTCATCGAATGGCCCATGCCACCTACTGCTTTTGAAGTTTTACATTGTATCATTTTTGTTTTATTTAAAGAGTTTTTAATATTGTTTGTGAGTAGTGAATGTTCAGTGGTGAGTCGGTATTCCTAAAGTTGAAAGTTTCACATTACTCACTACTCACCACTCACAACTCACCTATACAAATTCCGGCTCAGAGGACGGCAATGGCCTTCCGTCTATTTTAGCGCTTGCCCATTGAACAGATTTTACAATATTATTATAACCTGTGCAGCGGCAAAGATTACCTGAAATACCCCAGCGAATATCATCTTCGGTCGGATTGTGATTGTGTTCTAACAATTCTACACAACGCATTATCATGCCCGGCGTACAAAACCCGCAATGCAATCCGTGATTTTCTTTAAATCCATCCTGCAAGGGATGTAACGGTCCGCCTTCGGGGGCCAATCCTTCAATTGTTTGTACCGATTTTCCGTTGGCCTGCACGGCAAGAATGGTACAAGATTTTACACTTTTGCCATCTAATAATATGGTACAAGCACCGCAGCTGCTGGTATCGCAACCGATATGCGTGCCGGTAAGACTAAGATTTTCACGTATGAGGTGTACCAGTAATAAACGCGGTTCTACTTCCAATGTTTGCTCCGTACCGTTAACTGTTATTTTTATTTGCTTTTGCATATTTCAAAAATTTTAGATTCTATTCTGATTGATTGATATAATTATTTAATTCGTTCCTGTGCCTGTTTTACCATTCTTTTTATAAGCACTGCCACACAATGGCGTTTGTATTCTTCGCTGCCGCGTAAATCGGACGAAGGGCTGCAATCTTCCGAAGCAAATTTCGCGGCTTCGGCTATCGTAGCATCGGTAATGGGTTTACCTATCAAGGCCTGCTCACTTCTTACTGCACGCAACGGTGTCGGGTTTACATTTGTTAAACCAATACCCGCAGCTGTACAAATACCTTTAGCATCAACTGTTATTTGCACGGCGCAACCGGCGGTAGCATAATCACCCACTTTTCTTTCTAATTTATGATAAGCGCTGCCGGTACCTTTAGGTGGTAGGGGAATTTGTATCTCCGTTAATATATCGCCATGTTGCAATGCCGTTTGATAAAATCCAAAAAAGAATTCATCAATGGGAATGGAACGAACACCTTCGGGACCCATGGCAATTACCGTAGCATTTAATGCCAACATAACTGCCGGGTGATCGTTAGCCGCATCGCCGTGTGCCAGATTGCCGCCAATGGTTCCCCGGTTGCGTACCTGCGGGTCGGCAATTTGTTTTGTTACATCAGGAAAAATCGGGAAATGTTTTCCCAACAAATCAGAATGTTCAATTTCCACTTCACGGGTTAACGCACCAATTTTTACAACCCCTGCTTCTTCCTTAATATAAGCAAGGTCGGGAATGTTATTGATGTCAATTAAATATTCCGGGGATGCAAACCGAAGTTTCATCATGGGAATGAGGCTATGACCCCCTGAAAGAATTTTGGCTTCTTCGCCATGTTTTTGTAAAAGCGAAATGGCTTCCGCTAATGTACCGGGCGACTCGTAGTTAAATTGCTGAGCAATCATAAATGAAAATTTTTATTATGGATATACAATGAAAAAAACGACAATAAGCGGTGACAGGAAAGCAAAGGTTTGCAACCGGGTACCAAAATAAAGAGAAGGTTATGTGGTTTATGTTCTGCTATCTAAACGACAATAAGCAAAGTGCTTATTGAATTAAAAGTATTTTCAGAGAGTCGTAGAAGGTAATTATTTATCACTTGATAGTTTAGCGCTGCAAGTAAATTTTCACAAGCCCGCAATCAAGATTCTAAATATAGACAATAGTCCGGTTCTTAAAAAATTATTTTCCGTCGTTCCGTAGCATTGTCAATTATGCGTAATTTTTTTAAATAAAAAATCCATCAAAAAATTTATTCTAAAAACCTAAAGAGAAGCTTTTCGTGATTTATAATACGGCGCCGCACTAAAAATCTGCTTCGCTTTGTTAATAAAATAGAGTAAACTCCCATTGAGCCACACACCGGCAAAAATGACTGCGACACCTGTATAATAAAGACTCCATCCGCCATAAAATAACGTACTGCTGATTACGAGACAGGTGCCGAACACGCTTATTAATAAAGCGTAACCGGTTCGGGTTCCGCGTTTGTTAAAGTAAATACTGAGCAGGGTAACTAAGCAAAATAAGGAAGTAAGCAAAATGGTAAGCGAGGAAGTATGAGTATAATTAGAAACAACAACACTGTCTTTGCCGCACAACATTAATGTACCCGAATAAGCCATTATACAAAAAGGGCACTTGGGTAACAGCGCCAATAATAAACCGCCAAATAAGCCAAAGCTCTTTTTGGGAATGCGGTTTTTTTTCCGACAAGCGGTGCAATTATTTTTTTTTATAGCTTTCATCAATCGTTTAAAGTAAGCAATATTTCATTTAAAAAAGTTTACACTTTTATAAAGAATATTTCTCAAGCTATTTTATTTTTTTCAACTGTCAAAATATAAATTAAACTTTGGCGGCCATACTATCTATTTTCACGCCCGATTAAGATTTATTGTTTAATATGTTGATTTGAAGCAATCTTAATTCTCCAACGCTTCCGCCAGCAATTCAAAATATTTTGAATACTCGATTACGAAGTCTTCACCCGAAGGAAATTGTCCTTCAATCTTGTTCATACCATCAGCAATAACTTGATGGGCCATCTTCGCCTCGGCCGCGGAATAAAAATGATTGGCAAAGGGGTGACCTTCCTTAAAATCTTTCAGTCCTATACCATGCGAATAATATTTGAAAGGCAACAACACCCTGAACGGCGAAAAATATGACGACTCACGGGATACCATAGCAAAATAGACCGCATAGTATTTCAGCATGGCCACAACTCTTTTGTTTATGTCTGCAGCTGCTTCAGACTCCGACGGTTTCTTTCGCCACCAATTATTTTTTTCTTCAAATAAAAAATTCTCTTTGTCATTTTTTTCTATCTTCTCTAAATTCCATACCAATGAGAATGATCCGTCATCGGATTCAACGGACTCTATTATTTGCAACCTGCCGGTTTTGAAATTGGCGAAATCCGCTTTAAACTTATCGAAGCCCCTGCCTGACATGCCCACGGCGATACTGTTGTCAGGCATCAGTTTCCATTTACCATGCTTGCTGTATAAGCTGTCCATTTGTATAAACTTACCTGTGTCGTTGAAACTTATTAATTTTAACCCGAACAGGTTAACGATAGAATCCTGCACTTTGCCGTATAGTTTTCGTTGCTTTTCATTCAGCATTGCATGATCGGGATAAACAATAAGCCAATTGCCCGTTACAGCATCCAGCACGGTCATTTCTTTTTTATCCGACTTACAGCCGGCAAATAAAATAATCAGAGATAATATAATTAAATAGCGCATAAGAAAAAGAATAAATCAAATGTAAGAGAATTTCCTTTTCATCCGCCGCTATACCAATTACAATTAAAACAAAACGCTGACAAAATTTGCTTAAAATATAATATCAGAAACAGTATTCTTGTATCACTATGAGTCCGCAATTAAAAACAATAAAAGAATTATTAGAAGAAAACGCCACCCCCGAAGGCAAAGCTGCGTCTGAATCATTTGTTCCGACTATTGAAAAAATATACGGCGTAAGAATGCCGGTGATTAATACCATGGCCAAACATTTTAAAGTAGGCGGTTTTGAACTGGTGGAAGAATTGTGGAAGGAAAACAGCCCGGAAGAAAAAGTTCTCGCTGTAAAAATTATGGGGTTTATCGCCAAAACAAATCCTGAGAAAGCATTAAAATTAGTCGGTAAATTTTCTAACGGTATTAATAATTGGGCCGTTTGTGATGCCATCGGTATGCAGGCGCTAAAACAAATTCTGCCGACACATAAAAAAGAAGTTTTTGCCATGGCAAAAAAATTCAATTCTTCTGAAAATTTATGGACACGCCGGTTATCATTAGTATTGGTAGAATGGTACACAAGATTTGAAAAAGATCATGCTGCTGTAATGGAATTGGTAAAGCCGCTGGAAAACGACAAAGAGTACTATGTAAGAAAAGCGGTGGTGTGGATTAAGAAGAATTTCAGTAAAGGGAAGTGAGGTCAGGGTTACGCGTTTCCGGTTACATGATAAAAAGCCCCCCGATTTAATTCAGGAGGCTTATGCTGTTCTTATAGAGAAGGGTACGATCGTAAGTTTTATGGGAGCAATATTACACGCTGCTTATTACCATTATCCCAGGTCAGCAATGCTTTGTTATCACATTCGCCATTCTTGGGAAAACCGAAATCAAGTTTAAATTCCCGATCATTAATTTTTATTTTCAATGTGCCTTCGCTTTTCCAATGGCAGGCTACTTTCTTAATCAGCGGGTCCTCCGTATTGATATTAATCGTAGTTCCGTTATTGTATTCTGTTTTTGAACGACCGACTATCTTGTACACATCATCACGTACAGTACGTGTATCCATACCGGCAATCTGCGTTACTGTTTTTGTGCCTTCATACTTATAGCCTCTTCCGTTCGGGAAACTTACTTTACCATCTACTATTGTAATGTTCCATTTGTGTACGGGCAACTCGCTGAGGTTAGTGAAAATTTTTACACCTTCGATGTGTGCACGGTTTACATAAAAGTCAACAAACTTTAAAGTAACTACACTGCCGGGTCTGCGCAACGGGCCGGTAAAGTGCAATACCATTTTACCTTTGCGAAACTTACCATCGGGGCCTGTACAACCTGCACCAAAATCAATTGTAACGGTTTTGGGATAGGTGCTGTCATTAGGCGTTACAGTCACTTCCGCACATTGACCGATGCGTTTACGCAGTTCTTCAAATTTTGGTAAATACCTGCCGCCGAGCGAAGTGCCTGTTTCTGCGCTTTCTTCATCGGCCGCGGTCATAGCCACATCTTCGGCATCGTCAAGACTGCCTTCCGCTTCGGAACTTTCTTCGGAATAAACAACGGCTTGTTCTTCCGTCACAGTTTGAGAGTTACTGTTTTCTTTTTGACAAGAGAATAAAAATGCTGCGACAAATAGGTATAAAGCAGCAAGAGTAGTTTTGTTAATTGAAAAAGTTTTCATGATTCTATTTTTGGGGTTTGGGAAAATTAATTACGCTGATTAGGAAGGAGGTTGCATGAGAAGGTTTAATGACAGGTTAAAAAAGTTTATTTTTTTTATTTATGTTGTTTATTAAATAAAAGGTGAGCTTATACTAAAATGATTTATACCTGCAAAAATGTCGATGGTCTTCATTAAACTATTTTGGATATGACCGGTCGGGGGTTAATTTTAACCTTAGTAGAAAAACCCGGCACCCAATACCTGAAACCTTATTAGCTTGTTTTACATGATATCTTTCAAAAGGTTGACGACATGAAAATATAAAATGAGTGTATAAATTATCATAAAATGCTTTCATCATTTTTGACAATATGGTAATAAGGTTGTACCATTATCAGATTTCTCTACTAAGGTTGGTTGAGAATTTTACAATCATTCGCTGAAGCATATATTACGAAACTTTATTTACTTTACATGCATTAAGCGACTTAGAAAAATGCCCCTGTATGCTTTAGATAAAAAATTAATATTCCCTCCCGTTCATCATGCCGAGCCGGACGGGCTGCTGGCTATTGGCGGTGATTTATCGGTAGAAAGATTATTGCTGGCATATCGCTCAGGTATTTTTCCCTGGTACGAAGAAGAACATATACTGTGGTGGTGCCCCGATCCGCGGTTTATTCTTTTGCCCCATGAATTAAAAGTGAGCAAAAGCATGAAGGCTTTACTGAAGAAAAATGAATTTGATTTTACCGTTGATAAAGCTTTCACACAAGTTATTCGCCGGTGCAAAACAACGGCAAGACCGGGGCAAGAAGGCACGTGGATTACCGATGAAGTGGAAAAAGCATTTTGCAGGCTGCATGAGTTGGGCTATGCACAAAGTACCGAAGTATGGAAGGACGGCGAATTGGCAGGCGGATTATACGGCATACGAATAGGCAAAATATTTTTTGGCGAAAGCATGTTCAGTGATATGAGCAATGCAAGTAAGTATGCATTTATTAAGTATACAGATTATCTTAGCGAACAAGGTGTGGAATTAATAGATTGCCAGGTGTATACCGAACATTTGCAAAGCTTGGGTGCAAAAATGATTGAACGGAAAGATTTTATAAAGCGGCTTAAAGAATTGATTGATTATTGATTATGAATTATGAATTATTTAAAAGAATGTAGGGGGCAAAGCAATACTGTTGATTACTTGTCTGAAATATAAAAAAATCTATACTATCACTAAAACCCCTTCTTCGGCGCTTTTTCAGCAATCTGCTTTTTTATGGTCTTTTCATCTCCTACCATTACCGTTGTCATTTTGGAGTAATCAAAATGTTTCTTCGCCATTTCAGAAACTTTTGCCGGTGTTACACTGTACATATTTTTTACTTTGTTGGTCAGGTAACTGTCCGGTAAACCATATTTATTCAAAAACTGTATTTGACTAATGATACCGTCGGGTGTTGAGTTTTGTAAAACAAATATACCTGCTTCATAATTTTGAATACCCGATAACTCTTCAGCCGATGGCGGTTCCGTTTGCAAACGTTTAATTTCTTTTTCAATTTCCTGCAAAGATGCCGCGGTATGCTCCGCCGTTACATCGGCCTGCTCGAACCAAACTGAAGCCAGGCGGCGGTTCTGCACGGTACTGAAAGGCGAATAAGTGTATCCTTTATTCTCTCTTATGTTGGATGTAATGCGTGAACCGAAGGAACCGCCGAGTAATGAATTGGTTATAAGTAAAGCGGTATAATCCGTCTCTTTCGGTTTTATAACGGGAAGACCCAATATTATAGTTGTTTGCGGTGCATCTTTCCTATCAATAATAATACTTCCCTGTTTCGTCATTTGCGGAAGCGGCGGCGTACTGATATCGGGGCCCGGGCGCCACTTACTGAACGCCTTGTCTACGGCGGCATTTACTTTTGCATCATCAAATTTGCCGGCTATGTACAGCGTTGATCTTTTTGCCCCTACATTTTTATTATAAAAATCTTTTACTTTTTGTAATGTAAAACTGTTGATTTTTTCTTCGGTAGAAAAATAACGACCATACGGATGATCTTTAAATATTGCTTCGCGGAATTTTGATTGTGCTATTTCCTGCGGAACTGTTTTTGCCACATTCATCTCACGTTTCATATCCGTTTTTAATCTTTCCAATTCAGAAGCGGGAAAAGCGGGGCTGATAACAAGATCAGCAATGGCTGAAATAAAATCGGAAGCGAATTCGGATAATACGGAGCCGGCAATGTATACCTCTTCTTTACCAACGGACACATTTACCGTGCCGCCCATACCGGCTACTTTTTTCGATAATGTTTTGAAATCCATTTTAACCGATCCCTGGCTCATTAACTTACCGGTAAGATCGGCCAGCCCCGTTTCAGAAGCTAATTCATTTACACTACCTGTATTAATAACCAGGTTAATACTTACTTTAGGAACGCTTCCGTATTGCACCGTAGTAGTACGAAAGCCGTTGGCTAATTTTTTAGTTTTCTTACCGGGCAGTGTAAAATTCTTTGGCGTACCGCCTTCGGGAGGAAGCTGTTTTTGTGAAAACCCGGTATTTACAAGTAATAAGCCGGTTGCGGCAAGCAGGTATGTTTTTATCTTTATCATGGATTGGCAGATTTAGATTTAGGATCAATAATTAAAACCGTACGATTGGTGGAACGCAAATATTCTTTTATCGTTTTCTTTATTAATTCAGGTGTTACTTTTTTAAACTCATCTTCCAATTTATTGATGCGTGAAGGATCATCATCAAACAAAGCAAAGCAAGCCAGCAGGTTTATTTTACCAATGCCAAAAAAGCCGCCTATCTGGTCGTACAGGTTTGATCGCATTTTAATTATTGCCAAATTAATATCTTCCTTTGTTACATTGTTGCTCAAGTCAGCAATGGCATTATCAATTTGCTTTAATAATATCATCTGCTTTTACCGTAGAATCATAAATTAAATTAGCTCCCCAAAGCATCGGCCCGTTATAATCAAACATATTTCCCAAGGCATCATTAATGCCGCCGCCTACTCCGCCGCTGAATCCTTTTTCCTGTACCAATAATTGATAAAGTTTACTGTCATTGCCCTGTACCAACATTTGATCAATCAGTCCCATAGCAAAATACTCAGATGTATTTCGTTGCGGCATTTTATAACCCACGGCCAGCGCCGGTTTATTGGCCAACTTATCTTCTTTGGTAAATCTTTTTTCTTTTTCCTGTAGTGGCTCCGAAAGATCGGGCTTGGCAGGTAGTGTAGCAGAAGGAATTACTGCAAAGTATTTTTCAACCCATTTCTTCGCATCATTTATTTCAAAATCGCCGGAGACAACCAATGCAGCATTGTTAGGAGCATAAAATGTTTTAAAAAAATTATCAACATCTTCCAGCTTTGCAGAATCAAGATCGGCCAGGTCGCCGTAAAAATTATGCGCATTGTACCAGTTCTCATTGGCATACTGCGGCATGTCCAACCAGGGGAAACCGCCGTAAGGCTGATTCAATACATTTACTTTCACTTCGTTCTTTACAACGCCCTGTTGGTTGGTAAGATTTTCCTGTGTAATGGACAAGCCCGTCATACGATCAGCCTCGGCCCATAATGCCGTTTCTAATTTATGCGCCGGCATTACTTCAAAATAATTGGTAAAGTCGAAACGGGTAGACCCGTTTAATATGCCGCCGTTCTTTTGTACCAATTGTATGAATTCCATTTTACCGAGATTCTTGGAGCCCTGGAACATCATGTGCTCGAATAAATGTGCAAAGCCGGTTCGGTTTTTAGGTTCAATACGAAACCCGATATTATAATAAACACCAACGGCGATAGTAGGTGATGTTTTATCGGGCGACAGAACAACTTTTAATCCGTTATTCAGTTTGTAATAAACGATCGGCACATCAGCGGGAGGTTTCTTTTCGTCATTTGTCCACGATAGCAAAGTAATAAGCGGAACTGCAAAAAGCCAAAGTCCGAATCCCTTCATTTTTTTGATCTGCATTTGTATTATTTTATCAGGTTATGGTATCTACTGTAGATTACTAAATTACGGTAAAATGATTTTCTCTATTTACCGTTTATACAAGAATATGTGAACAAAGAATTTTGGCACGCAGAGTAGCAGAGTATGCAGAGTTTATGAGCGTCATTTTTTTCTCTAAGTTCCCTGCGCCTCTGCGTGCAAAACAGCCGGATTAAAATCTTGTACCCAAATAATGCGGCAACATGGCTCGCCATGTGGGCCAGTCGTGTTTCCATTCTTCGCCCCAAGTATCCAATTCATAAGTAATGCCTTTATCATAAAGTACTTTGGCAAATTTACCGCTTGCTGCCGGGTCTTCGTAAGCACCGCTGCCGGTAAGTATATGTATGTGCCGGCTTCTTCGTATTTGCTCCAATGCTGAATGATCGGCGAGATTGTTTAAATAATGCATGGGGCTGTTAAAATATACATCATCATCAAAATAACCCTTGGTGTACTCCGTTAAATCGTACACGCCGCTCATGGCGATAACACCGTTAATCAAATCAGGTCGTTTCAAAAACAAATTCATGCTGTGCAAAGCGCCGAAAGATGCTCCGCAGGTTATAATGGGCGTTTCGCTGCTGGTATTGGTTTTAATAAACGGCACCACTTCATTATATATATAGTCGTTCCATTGTTGATGACGGATAGCCTTGTGGCGCGGATCCATGTGGTTATTCATCCAACTGTCGTTATTAATACTGTCCACCGAAAAGACTTTTACTTTTCCCGCGTCAATAAAAGGCGCCAGGTGATCCATCAGCTGAAAACGCTCATACTCCAAATAATCGGCGGCGGCTGTGGGTACTAATAAAAGCGCAAAGCCGTAATTGCCGTAAGCCGCTATCGGCATGTCTTTGTTTAACGACGGGCTGTACCAGCCAGATAAATGTCTTTCCATATTTATTATTTACCGGTAAAAAAAGAATAATCAGCAATAGTTCTTTAGTACCCGCCGATTTGAGGCTAAATATAGTAAATTTGCCGCCTTGGAAAAGCAGTTATAGCTATGAATAAGGAAACAAGCATCAAACTTTTTGAGGAAAAGCAAATACGCAGTATTTGGAACGAGGAAGAAGAAAAATGGTATTTTTCTATTGTTGATGTTATTCAAGTGCTTACCGAAAGTGACAGGCCACGAAAATACTGGAGTGACCTGAAAAGCAAGTTAAAAAAAGAAGGAAGTGAACTGTCCGAAAAAATCGGACAGTTGAAAATGCAGGCCGAAGACGGGAAAATGCGGATAATACAGATATAGCCGATACGGAACAACTATTCCGCTTGATACAATCTATTCCCTCTCCCAAAGCAGAACCTTTTAAATTGTGGATAGCCAAAGTAGCCCGGGAAAGGATAGATGAAATAGAAGATCCGGAAATAGGTATTGATCGTTTGATGGAAACTTATCTAAAGAAAGGATACAGTAAAGAATGGATCAATCAACGATTAAAAAGTATTGAAGTCCGCAAAGAGTTGACAGATGAATGGGATAATCGGGGTGTAAAAAAGGGTCAGGAATATGCTATACTTACCGACGAAATAACCAAAGCATGGAGTGGTTTTTCTGTAAAAGAATATAAAAATCATAAAGACCTTAAAAAAGAAAATCTTCGGGACAATATGACCAATCTGGAATTGGTACTGAATATGCTGGCTGAAGCTACCACTACCGAAATAAGTAAAGAGAAAAAACCTGAAACATTTGAAGAGAATAAACGAATTGCAAAGCAAGGCGGTACAATTGCCGGCAATACAAGAAAAGCAATAGAAGAAAAAACAGGTAAAAAAGTAGTGACTAAGCTTTCTGCAAACAAACTTTTAGCTGCCAAAAACAAGCAAATAAAAAAGAAATAATAAAAGCTAAAAAAAATTATAGCAACAAATTATGGACTTATCGAAAAATTTTGAACACAGTGCCGCAGAGCAGAAATGGTATCAACATTGGCTGGATAAAAAATATTTCAACAGTACGCCTGATGAAAGAAAAGCATATACAGTAGTTATTCCGCCGCCCAACGTAACGGGTGTACTGCATATGGGACATACGCTGAACGAAACCGTGCAGGATATTTTGATAAGAAAAGCCCGCATGAGCGGTCTTAATGCATGCTGGGTTCCCGGAAGCGACCACGCCTCCATTGCCACCGAAGCTAAAGTGGTGCAGATGCTGGAAAAAGAAAAAGGAATTAAAAAAGCTGATCTGAGTCGCGAAGAATTTTTGAAATACGCTTTTGAATGGAAAGAAAAATACGGCGGTATTATTTACAACCAAATAGCAAGACTTGGATGCAGTGTGGATTGGAACCGGGTAAGTTTTACCATGGATAGCGATTATTACAAAGCCGTTATAAAAGTTTTTACAGACTTGTATAATAAAGGGCACATTTATCGCGGTGCAAGAATGATTAATTGGGATGTGGTTGCTAAAACGGCATTGAGCGATGAGGAGGTAGAGTACAAAGAACTGACCGGGAAACTTTATTATGTAAAATATTTTATTGCTGAAGAGCCCGATAAGTTCATCACTATAGCTACTCAACGCCCCGAAACTATTATGGGCGATACCGCAGTTTGTGTAAATCCGGGTGATGAACGTTACAAAAATTTAAAAGGCAAAAGAGTAATAGTTCCGCTTGTAAACCGTGCCGTACCCGTTATCTACGATGAATATGTAGACAAAGAATTCGGAACAGGCGCATTAAAAGTTACGCCGGCGCACGATATTAATGATTACAATCTCGGATTGAAACACGGGCTTGAAATTATTGATACATTAAATGAGGATGGTACATTGAGCAGTGCCGCACAGGTATTTGTTGGCATGGACAGATTTGCTGCAAGAAAAAAAGCTATTGAACGATTGAGAGAAGAAGGTTTATTGATTAAGGAAGAAGAATACAGCACAAGGTTGGGTTACTCGCAACGTACCAATGCAGTGGTAGAGCCGCGCATTTCTACACAATGGTTTGTAAAAATGAAAGAACTGGCAGAGCCTGCATTGAAAGAAGTTACCGAAGGTCGTATTCATATTCACCCGGGCGATAAATTTTTGGCTACCTATAAATATTGGTTGGAGAATGTAAAGGACTGGTGCATCAGTCGGCAACTATGGTGGGGACAACGAATACCGGCTTGGTATGCATAAAGAATGGAAAAATGCGTAGTGGCGGAAAATGAAGCAGAGGCTATTGGAAATAAATTCAAAAATCCAAAATCTCAAAAATCTACAAAAGCCTTGGGCGAAAATGCATACATTCAGGACGAAGACGTGCTCGACACCTGGTTCTCCTCCTGGCTATGGCCAATGGAAGTTTTTAAAGGAATTACTCAACCCGGGCAATAAAGAAATCAATTACTACTACCCTACTTCGGTATTGGTAACGGGGCAGGATATCATTTTCTTTTGGGTGGCCCGTATGATTATGGCCGGTATGGAATATCAAAAAGAAAAACCTTTCAGCGATGTATATTTTACCGGGATGGTACGTGACAAGCAGGGAAGAAAAATGAGTAAGCAATTGGGCAATTCACCCGATTTGCTTGATTTGATTGATCGTTTTGGCGCCGACGCGGTACGTTTTGGTATTATGATTTCTTCGCCGGCCGGTAATGATTTATTGTTTGATGAAAGCAGCTGCGAACAGGGACGAAATTTTAATAATAAAATATGGAATGCGCTGAAGTTGGTGCAGCTATGGGAAGGAAAGCAATCGGCAAGCGGCAATAACCAATCGGCAACAGGCAATTTTGCAGTGCAATGGTTTGATAACAGGTTGAACGAAGTAAGGGCGGAAGTAGAAATGCTGTATAAAGATTTTAAACTAAGCGAAGCATTAAAAACCGTTTACAGTTTAATATGGGATGATTTCTGCAGTTGGTACCTGGAATGGGTGAAGCCGCCGATGAATGAACTGATTGATAAAACAGTATATGAAAAAACGATTTATTTTTTTGAGGAACTGATGCAGTTGCTTCATCCTTTTATGCCTTTTGTTACCGAAGAAATTTATCATCAGCTATCCGAAAGGCAAGATGATATATGTGTAAAGCAGCAATCAGGAATTGAAAAAGTAAATTCTGAAATATTACAACAAGGAATTTTATTGAAAAATGTAATTAGCGGCATAAGAGATGTAAGAAACAAACAACAGATAAAACCAAAAGAGACCATTAAGCTGTTTATTGAAACTGCCGATACAAATATTTTTAAAAGTGTGGAAGGTATTTTAGCCAAACAGGTAAATGCGGAAAGCATCAGCTATGTAAAAGAAGCTGTAGCCAATACGATCAATACCATTATCGGCAAAGATAAATTTTACATACAGGCCGAGCAGGCTATTGATACAGCCAATCAAAAAGAAGAATTGTTGAAAGAGTTGAAGTACCAACAGGGATTTTTAGTTGCGGTAGATAAAAAACTGAGCAATGAAAAATTTGTGGCCAATGCCAAGCCTGAAGTAATTGCGTTGGAAAAAAAGAAAAAAGCTGATGCAGAGGAAAAAATAAAAGCCATTGAGGAGAGTTTAGCAGGGCTTTAATTCCTTTCCGGAAAGAGTAGAAGGATAAACAGGTGTCAGTCCTCTGCAATCTCCGCGCCACTGCGTGCAAAAAAAATTTACCTCGGCACCAAATTCACCGGCAATATAAATTCAAAAACATTTCCTCCGGGTACACCGTTCAGTTCATTGTCAAATTGGTGACTGACCCTAAAACCAAAACTTACGGGTACCTGGTTCCACCATTTTGTATCAAAAAAAATTTCGCCGCCGGCGCTGCGCAGTTCCCTTGTCTGCGTTTTATCACGGCTGTACACTTTTGTGAAATCATAAAAAGCATTTGCCCTTATCCTGTTGAAGTAAACAATATTGCCAAAACCCCAATCGGGATAAGCGATAGGAAAATGATAATTGCCTGACATGCGCCACATTCTTGACAAATAAAATTCCTGGTAGCCTCTCGACAAAGCAAAACGATTACTGAATAATTGCCGCAGTGTATCCCGCTGTTGAAAGGAGCCGGTCAATACTAAATTATGATTGACGTGTACACCCGGCAAATACAATGCAGCGGAAGATAAAAATTGATAGCCTGTAATATTGGTAACGGCATATCGCTGATTCAAAGAAAAAGCATAACCAAACCTTGGAAAAATATGCTGCCTCGCTTTTTGTATTTGCTGCGCATAACTTATAAAATGGTGCAGGTAGGTAAAATTATTTTCGGCGAAATTATTTTTAAACGCACCCGTATTTTTTTCATTTCGTAAAACATAATTGGTACCTATATCCAAACTGCGAAAATTTTTCCCTTTGGTAAAATTAAAAGGAATACTCAACCCAATTCTTGTATCCACCTGGTTCCATTGTCTTGAACCAAGCGTATCGCCGGCTGTGCGATTAAAAGTAAATTCCGTTCCGCCGCTTACATACGGAAAAAGGGCGCCGTACGTACCGCTGAAACCAACCGCATTACTTTTTTCATTTTGATTATAGAGATAATACAATTGACTTTCAAAAGTATTCAGCACATTTTGTCCGTATAAAGAGAAACTAAATTCGGGATCGACATAATCGGGCCGCCAACTGTGAAAATTAAAAAGCTTTGTACTCTTTCTGTAAGGCTTTACACTGTAATTACCCTTGCCGGCTTTGCTTACCAATATATCCTGTACATTATCCGCATTACTTAGAGAATAATCAGCGAAAGGCTTTTGCAGAGATTCATTATCTACTTCTACCCAAGAATTTCCTTCTACAGCCTGCTGCTGCAACTGATAACCCTCCGCTGTAAAACCCGAATAAGTTATTTTATTACCGGAAGCATTTACATAATACTTTCCCAACGAAGTGGTATTTAATTTGAATATTTTTTTATTACTCAGCGGAATGGCGTACAGATCGTCATTACCAAAATACGAAGCCGTAAAATAAACGGTATCATTTTTTACCTGCGGATAACCAACAACATTATAACTTAGCGGTGTCAAACGCTCTACGCTGCCGGTTGCAATATCGGCCTTTGCCAGTGCCATGCGTCCGTCGTGCAAACGAACAGCTGTTATCAATGAGCTTGCATCAATAAATTTAGGGTCGGTAAAAACAGCTATATCAGCCGCTTTTATTTTCTGTATTACTTCGCCGGTACCTGTATGCAAAACATGCAATTCACTTTTACCGTCAGCGCCTGATTGTACTGCTGCAATCCATTCTCCATTTTCCGAAATATCCGGTGTAAAATATTTTGAACGACGGGTAATTGTTTTCTGCAGGCCCGTTTGCACATCCAATAATCGTATTACACTGTAATCACGCCACGCCCATCTTGCATCGGGCTCATAAGCCGCATACACAATTTTCCCGTTGCGATAGCTGTATTGATCATCCGCGGAAATATCTCTCACAGCTATTTTATGTTCTCCCGCCGCATCCTTAACATAATATGCAGGAATGCTCCGGTAGCTTCTTTTCAAATACAATAGTGAGTCAGCATTTATACTGTACGGAAATACATAATCCGTAACATACTTTTTATTTACGGGCAAAATAGTTGTCACCGGAGGTTCGGATCCCCTGTTAAGCTTTAGTGGCGTCGTCGCAGACCCCGAGTCAGGTTTTGTGGATTGATTCGGGGCTCCGGTCAACTTTATATCGCTATTCAGCTTTGTAAATTCGAAAGCTCCCGCACGAAAAGTTTTATAACTAACTCCGCTGTATTTTTTTACCGCCCGCTGAAAAGGATAAAACAAACCTTTGAATGCGCTTGCATCCTTCGTTACTTTTTCCCAAAAATCAATTCCGTATTTTTCGCGGCCATAGTTTACCATTAAATAACCCAACGGGTAATGCGTAGGTACAAAATCTTTCAACGAACCGTTGCGCAGTTTCATCCAACTGAAATTTTTATCCGATTGCCACAAACTTTTGTATTCATTTAAAAACAGCGGAAGCCTGCCCCTGCCCTGCTTACTCAATACCGTTTCATTATACACCGCATCCCCTTCATAAAACCAATCAGGTACAGATGCCGCCGTCGCCAACGCCAAACCTTCTTCGCCTAAAAGATAATAAGCGAACTTGCTCAACCCGTTTCTGAAATTATTATACTGCTGCACATGCCGATACTCGTGTATGGCCAATCCGTCGGCCCAACCGGTACTGCCAAAATCAAAATTGTTGAGAATGGGTGTCATAAAAAATTCGCTGCGATAAGGACCCAAGCCCACATAACCGTTTGAAATAACGGTTTGGTTTTGCAGTACAATATTTATTTTATGTAAGTCTTTGCCCAATGGCACGGGAAAATGTTTTGCCTGGTAATGAACCAGCGCTGATACACGTTGCGCTTGGCTGTCTAAGTCCGGTCGGGAAAATAATTTTTGCCGTATCAGTATTTATCTGTTTCCATTTAATGGAAGGCGGATTGCCGCCAAATTCCTGGGCAGAACTGAAAAAAGAATATGAAATAAAAAGTAATGAAAAAAGAAATTTGTACATGCAGTCGTTAATTTGAAACGTAAGATACGTTATCAAATAAATAAAATGATAAGCTTAACGGATAATTTAAGAATTGAACAGCAGGGTACTCTTTCCATATTAATTTTACTTTTAAAACCACCGTGGCAGCGAGAGCGGAGATTGGAGTGAGAATTAAAATAAACCGATACCCGAATCAATGACCCGGGTATCAGTTTACTTTACACAGGTGCAATTACTTAAGTTTTGTAACTTCCGTGTCATTTACAATACGAGTTTTGGCAACTACCTTGTATTTTACAGAGGTATTGGTTTTTAAATTGGTGAATTCAAAATAGAATTCATCATAAGGAGCATCTTCGCTTACCAACTTAAATTTACGTTCAATACTTTTACCTTTAATCCGGTCGGAGTAAATCAAATTACCCTGCACATCTTTAATGGTAAATAAAAACTCTTCTTCCGCTTTATTGCCAAAAGATACATGGAAAATCGGCGATTCATTTTCGTAACCGATACATTTTACAACAACGGGTAATTTTTCGCTGTTGTTGTTGGCCTGTGCCGGCATAGCAAATGAAATAGAAAATAATACTATCATTGCTGCTGCAAAAAGGCGGAAACTGTTTACTGCTGTTTTCATAATAACTGTTTTAAATTTTAATTAATAAAAATTCATGTCTCATTTTCACTAACAGCAACCGAAAGAATGTACGTACAAGTAAAAAAACTCAGAGCAGGCAATTGTAGGGAAACTTCTTGTTGACTTTTGAAATAAGTCAGTTGAGTAAATTTGATGATGTAAAAGTATACTGCAAAGGCGATGCATTCAAACCAACTTATTACCGGTTTCATTACGGTTAAATCGATATTAAAAAGATATAACCCTTTACAGATAAGCGTTTGCGGATAAAATCAGCATGATGCCCAACGCCCTTTCCGTGAGATAAACCGGACCTTATGTTAATAACAGCTTAACATTAAGAGTATTTTTTTTGAATTAAATACAAAAACGCAGGAAATAATTTTTAGAAAGCTTTCTTTTCCACGGGTTTGGTATCCGGTTTTTTAATCACAATTTTTTCGCCGTCATCCTGCATTATTTCATCAAAGAATTTTTTAACCCCGGCATACTCCGCTGCAGGAATTTTATGCTGCTTTAGAATTAATGTAGCGGTGGAAAAAACAGCATTTGCTTTTTCATCGTAGCGATAAGCGGATGAGTAGTTGGCGTAAGCACAGGACAATTTCTTTTCCTTTGGTAATACATCGGGCTTAAAGCCCTCGGGAAATTTCAATATTGTTGTATCATATTTTTCAAACGGGTACCTGAAATAAAAATCAAGTTTCCTGTCTTCCGCTTTCGGTATTTTGCTGCTCCACATTTTGTAAATACGGGGGTTGATAAATAATTTATTACCGCTGTTGAACTCCGGTATTTTGGCAACCGCCATTTCAAGTTTTGAAATATGATCTCCGGCAGCTTTGTCTTGCGATAATATGAAATCATCCGGCTGTTTGAATCCGAGGTAAAGCACAATTGATTCTTTTTGATCATCTTTCTTTTCTTTCAAAATACTGTTCATCATTTCTTTGTATTCACCTTTAGTTGTGAAAACCGATTCTGTTTTGCCTGACAGATCATCCATTAATTGCACTGTGGTATGAGTTGCAAAAACATTATCACCTGATTTACTTTTGGGCGTTGGTACTAATACGCCGCCATTATCAGTAAGCAGTAAAGCATTACGGTTTTCTGTAGAAGTACCCAATACACCAAATTCAGCAGTAGGGCTTGTACATTCCAGCCAAACTGAGTCTTTTGACAAAGGCACACAAAGAACAGCATGATTGAAATTATCAGTCGGAAAAGAAGGGTCAAGTGGCTCTGAATTATATTCTGCCCTAATCATCACAACATGACTTTTTATGCCTATTGCATTTAAAGTTGCTTTCATGTAATTACTCAACGCTTTACAGTCTCCGTATTTTTTTTGATCTGTAAATTCGGCAGAGAATGGTTTCCATCCTCCAATTCCCAGTTGGATACTTACATATCTGAAGTTTTTCTGCATATAACTATACAATCGTCGTATTTTTTCTTTATCGTCCTGTGCATCCTTAACTAAGTCTTTAAAATACTGCCTCCTGTTTTCCGGTAACACATCAAGGCCTGTATATAAATCGTTCATCCATTTACCGTAACTGCCCCAAGTAGTAAATTTACCCGGATTACCATAATGTGAAAATTGATCAAGTACTATATTTATATGTGGAAACATATCTGCAGTTGAAACAGCCCCCAATTCATATTTAACGGGAGCCAAATTTTTGACAGACCATTCATATTTTTTATATTTTCCATCATCGGCAATTACCGGTTCTATTGAAGTATTTTTTGCCTTATAGCGTAAATTAAACCCGGCGGGTATTTTTGCCGTGTAGTGCGATTCAATAACGGCTTCGCCGGCACTAATAAATCGATAATCAGGTATTGAGAGTGTACTTTTTATTTTTATCTCATATTTAAGCTCTACTGTAACCGGGTATGTAACTGATGGCATATAATAATACGTCACATAGCCGTCATCAATAAGCCCTTCGCCAATGGCGGTGGTTGACATATCTTTTTTCTTATACTTGGCCGTTTGCTTACCTGCGGCATCAAATACTCTTATTTCCGCCTCATCCAATACAATGTATTTTGAAGTATACTCTTGAAAAAGGAGTGCATCTTTTCCCTCTTCATTTAATACTGTAAATATTTTGTGTACTTTTTGTGAAGTATGATCCAAATCCTCCACTTCAAAATCAATTTTTTCAAAGTGCGTTATTACCGAAGCATTTTTCTTTATACTGTCGGGTACAGTAAGCAAACTGTATATGCCGCCTTGTGCATATCCATGCAATGCAAAAAGAAAAAAAACAATTAAACAACCAATACATTTTTTCATCAATCAGTTTTTATATTACGGATTCGCTTTTTTTCGTATTACAAATTGTTCGTTCAGTAATTCAAACAATTGTTTATAAAATTCCCTGAACTCTGCATACTGGCTTGCCGGGTAGAAAGGCCTTTTAAAATCAAGCTGAAACCTTACCGACAAACGATTGCCGCTTACCTGCGACACTCTTGAGATAGTAATGCTTGTATCGGGCATAATCATCTTCATGTTTTTGGGCAATTCCTCAAATATCGTTCCCTCGGGCACAACAAAATTTCCTACCACAACATAGCTCTGATTCATTCCGAAAAATACATCCGAAAAACGATCATCGGCTACAAAAGGATTTTTTTCAAGACCCGTAAAAAGATTGACGGAGAAATAACTGTAATCGCCGGAAGAGTTGAGCGTTTGATTAAAATTAATTTTTTGAACCAACGGCAAACTGTCGGATTCTGCATTCTCAAAACTCACTTCTTCAATAGTCATACCCGGGCCGGCTTCTTTGTTGAGTTGTTCCAGGAACTTATCTTTCCCCTTCTTTACTAATGCAGCGGGGCCAAGGCGTGCATAATCAAAACTATTGATACTCGCCCGGCCCGTCATCTTACCGGCTTCATCAATTTGCCCGTTTATTAAAATCATATTTTTCGCCGACTTATTTTGATCCGCTAATATTTTCCAGCCCCATTCATAAGTTTCAATTTTAGAAATAACCAATCCTTCCGTCATTAATACATCACGCGGAATAAGATGTACGGGCATATCTTTTTCCGATGCATCCAGCACATATATTTTATCATCAATATCTACATAAGCCATTACTTTATCAAATTGATTAAATCCCGGGTTACCGTAAGTTCCGGCATCGGCCGAATTAACCAAACCGTTCTCATGCGTACTGACCAATACCGGGTAAGCTTTTAAATCAGCGTCTTTAAGCAGGTTTGTCAATATAAGATTGATCTCTCCCACCGTCCCTTTTTTATCTTTCCAAGCCGATTTAACACCGTCGAACGCCCAGATACCCCTGTACTCATTCCATTGCATATTCTGCTGTACATACTTATAAATGGTTTTCATTTTTTCATACGGCGCGGTAATGCCTTTTAATTTTTCATCTAAATCAGAAGTGCGGGGAATATTCTTTTTCAATTGCATTCCGAAGTCTTCATCTTCCATCAAATATTTTATAACCTTCGGCCAATTTATTATGCGGCTTTCCCTTCTTCCGTTTATGGGATAAGCTACTATTTTTGTTTCAAGATGATCTTTGTAATAATCTTGATTTACAATATAGGGCTCGTGCCTGAAGGCAGGCACATTATTCATGGAGTATAATTTAGATGCCCGGCCTGCTTTGTTTTCCTCCTTTGTTTCATATTTATTATTACAAAATGGAATTGCAGCTATTTCAATTTCTTCAGGAAAGTCAATAGTAAAACGATTGTATTTAACGGGAATTGACCTTTGAAAATACCAGTCGATAAGACCGATATTGCTGTGCTTGTATTTGTATTCAATAATGCTTCCCGGTTTTACTTCAGGAAACGTAAATACTTTTTCGGAGTAACGCTTATTTACTTTCTTTTCATAAATTAATTTTTTTTCAACCGCGGTCACTTTAATATTTCCTGCTTCATCCAGGTTATAGGTTCTTGCTTCCAAGCCTGTTATATCCTCTTCATTCCTGAGGCTGATATACTGCAAGTGAATATTAGCCTGGTCAGCCCCTTCTTGTGTGAGTATTTTAATGCGAACTCTTCTCTTCAGTTCTGCCCCGAAGTTGTACAGGTAATCCAAATCGCCGGTTTCAAATAATACTACCGCTTCGGCTTTTTTGTCAAAATCACATTCTTTCATTTCCAAGTCGGCTTTCTCTACTTTGCCAAACTCAGGTATCTCGGATTTTTTTCCTTTCTGGGCGCTTACATACAGGCCGAACCCGATAAGGGCAATGAGTACTGATATTTTTTTCATGTAACGGTTCTGTTTTAGGTGGTGGATGCAGATAGATTGTATAATATTTAGTTGTGGCTTTTTTTATTTCACAAAGGGCAAATGTTACTTTAGTAAAATTAATATTTTAAAGCAATATGCCGAATAACGTGTGTTAAAATTTCGGCTTTATAATAAAAGTCCGGTATTTGTACCGTAATCATCCGTACAGCACGCCCGGGAACGATATTTGCAACTGCTTTTCCGATTTATCGCTAACCGAAAAAGGTTTTCGGGCCGGTTAAATTTTTCGCTATATTTATTCAGCCTGTTTACCGGTTAACAACAACTAACGCTGAACTTAAAAATCAATTGTATGAATTATAAAATTACCGCTTCATTCTTTGCTTTATCATTAGTATACATTGCTGCATGCAGCCAGCAGACCGGCGATCCGAAAGCCACCGAGGTATGGGAGCCCGTGCCAAAAGTAATTACACCCGTGGTTGCCAATCAGCCTCCTTCCGATGCCGTCGTTTTGTTTGACGGAAAAAATTTTACTAATTGGCAGGCTGAAAAGGACGGCATCGCTACCAAATGGCAATTGAATAAAGACGGTTCTATGTATGCGGTAAAAGGAGCAGGCAATATACAAACCAAACAAGCTTTTGGCAATTGCCAATTGCATGTAGAATGGCGCACACCTGCAAAAATAGAAGGTGAAGGACAGGGCCGCGGCAACGGCGGTATCTTTTTAATGGGTCTTTATGAGTTACAGGTACTGGACTCCTACGAGAATACTACTTACCCCAACGGACAGGCCGGCAGTATTTACAAACAACATATTCCGCTGGTAAACGCCTGCCTGAAACCCGGCGAGTGGCAGACCTATGATATTATTTTTACCGCCCCCAAATTTAATAAGGACAGTTCATTGGCATCGCCGGCAAGATTTACCGTATTGCAAAATGGCGTACTTATACAAAACAATGTAGAAGTAAAAGGCCCGACTTTATATATCGGTCTTCCAAAATACACGGCGCACAGCGAGAAAAGACAGCTTGTAATTCAAGACCATAACAATACTACAAGCTATCGAAATATTTGGATAAGAGAATTATAAAATAAAAATTACAAACCCGATATCCGGATTGTCCTAATTTTTAATTCCGGCTCTTGTCTGCATTTCTTTAATGGGCATATTGGTCATACGACCCACCGGTTCTTTACCCCGGTAGGTAATTACCTTCAGCATCACCGCATCTTTGGGTGGTGTAAGCGCCGTAGTATATTTCGGGTAAAATCTGTCAGGGAAAGAATTATCAAAGCTGTAATAGATATCCAAACCTTCTATTTCTGTAGCCAATTCAATCAGCAGGCCGCCTTTCGCATCTTTTTTAGCGGCAAAAATAGGATCGTATATCGCGGGTGAATACTTTTTCTCAGCAATATCATAGCGCTCAAAATGATTTTCTACTCTTGATACAAAATTGTTCCAGTTCTTTTTTTCTTTTGGCGACCACACAGATTCGGCCGTAGCGAAGGCACGCGGCCAAACCATATACTGCAAGTGACGCATATTGTAAACCTGCTCAGTCCACAGATTAGCCTGACCGCCTTTAATATATTTTGCATCCACACCCGGCGGCAGCGGATCAAATTGATAGGCTTTGTTCAATCGCAACGTTGCATATACCCTTGGTTCCGTTACCACATCACTTTGCATATAATCAATATAACAATAGGTGGTAGGACTCATCACTACTTCGTTTTTCATTTTGGCCGCTTCTATCCCGCCCTTCTCTCCGCGCCAGCTCATTACTGCCGCAGTGGGCGATAAACCGCCTTCCATAATTTCATCCCACCCCATAAATTTTTTTCCTTTCGATTCTATTATTTTCTCCAGCCTTTTTTCAAAATAACTTTGTACCTGGTGCATATTTTTCAAACCTTCTTTTTTCATCAGCGCTTTTACGGCAGCGCTTTTCTCCCAAAAATTCTTTGCACACTCATCACCACCGGTATGTATATATTCAAAAGGAAAAAGCTGCGCCACTTCGGTAAATACTTTATCTAAAAATTCGTACGTTTTTTCATTGGCCGGGCAAAGGCTGTTATCAACCAATGCGGTAAACCCGTGATCATGCCAGTCCATAATTTTTTCGCCTGAACGTACCCGGTAAGGTTTCGCTCCGGCCGGTGTACAGGCCAATTCGGGATAACTTGCAATGGCCGCCAAACTATGCCCGGGAACATCTACTTCCGGAACAATATTTACAAAACGTTCTTTTGCATAAGCAACTACTTCCCTAATATCATCTTGTGTATAAAAGCCTCCGTAGGTTACCGGCTCATCCGGAGCGGGGGGTGTAAACGTACCGAAGTAGCCGGTCTTCTTTACGTTCCATGCTCCTTTCTCAGTAAGCTTGGGTAAACTTTTTATTTCAATACGCCATCCTTCATCATCGGTCAGGTGCCAATGCAAAATGTTGTATTTGTAACGAACCATATCGTCTATGAAAGTTTTTACTTCCTGCTTGGTAAAAAAATGACGCGATACATCAAACATTAATCCTCTCCAACCGAACCGCGGATAGTCGGTAATCTCTGCGCAGGGCAATTCCCATTTCACCGACTTTACAGCCACCGCACTTTCTATTTCTTTCGGAAATAATTGCAGCAATGTTTGTACCCCGTAAAATAAGCCCGCGGGTTTATTAGCTTTTAGTAAAACGCCTTCGGGTGTTACAGACAAAGAATATCCCTCATTACCAATTACCGCATCGGCGGTTTTATTCAGTTCTAATTTGATAGAGCCGGCAGCCGCTTCACCGGAAGTTTTAACCGGGTAGCCTGTAGCAGTTTGTAATCGTTGTTGTAAAAAAAGAACAGTCTGCTGCAGCTCAGGCAATGCAGGCGCATTGATTATGACATTTTCCGGCAAACTAAACACGCCTTTGGTTTCTACCAATTTTACAGGTACCGGTATTACAGCAATTTGTGCATTGGCTTTTTGATAGCTGCTGCACAATACAATAAGCAAGCAGGTTATAAATGCAGAGTTTCTTTTCATATAGCAATCGAGGTTTTTAATTGTACAGGCAATTTAAAGTATTATAAAGACTATTGGCAAAATAATTCTCGCCCCAATTTTCGGGACGACAAGCTGCTTACATATTCAAAGCGAATCTTGTTTGTTATTACGTTTCGGTGTGCATCTTGTGCATTAAGCGAATGATAATAAATTCGGCCGGTTTTACGGCGGCCATTCCTATTTCTATAATCAGCCGGCCTTCCAAAATATCCAATTGCGTCATTGTTTCATTCAAACCTGCCTTGACAAAAAAAGCTTCTTCCGGTTTCAGGCCCTGCAAGGCTCCTGCCTGCCATTGCTGTATAAGGTAATTTTCAATCATTGCTTTTATCTGCTTCCATGTTTTTGGAGCGTTGGGCTCAAATACGAATGGTGCGGTTGCTTTTTTTACAGATACTTCTACCATTGTAAAGAACCTGCGCACGGAAATATAGCGCCATTCATTATCATTACCCGCCAGTGTACGGGCACCCCAAATAAGAGCCGTACCCATTCCTTCAAATGTACGTATCGCATTGATTGATTTTCCTGCGGTTGGGTCTACATTCAAATCAGCCTGTTCAGCGCTTCTGATTAATATTTCCGGGCGAATGGCGCCGGCAATATTAATATTCGCAGGGGCTTTCCATACGCCGCGGGTCTTATCTACTTTAGCATAAATGCCTGCCGCCGCAGGCGATGCGGGCAATAATAATTCAAGATTATTAATTGCGTCTTTAGCCGCGCTAAAATAGTTTATATGCTCTGTTTTAAATTGCTTTAGCGTGCCGCTAAATGAAAAGATACCGCTGCCGGTAACTTTTACCGATTCATCATTATCGATGTCGGTACCCTGTATTTTATAATAATAATTAAGTGCTGTAAAAATTCGCGGATAATATACCGCAGCATATTTCAGTTCATCTGCAGTACCGGTTATTAAGTCCCTTCCAATATCCACATCCATTTTATGCGGCAGTGCGGGGTTCATAAAAATATCCATCAATAAAAACCTGTCTTTTAATTGCCCGCATTGCTGCATGGCTTTTTTATGCAATGTATAGTAATCCGTTGCGGCAGTCATGTTTGACGCGTCAGGAAAAAGCAGTAAAGTCACTTCATCCGTGTTCGCTATCGCATTCAATCCTGTTTCTAATGCAGCACGGTCTATATTACCTGTATTGTTATAATTACCTGCTGATACAATGTAACAGGCGCCTCCTCCATTATTGAAAAAAAGCTGTAACGAATAATACAGTATGAAGCGGGAAGGAAATTCAATTTTGGCTTTTGCGTCTACCGCTGTAGCTGAGGCGATGATATCTACAGAAATGCCGGTTTCCGATTTTGGAAATCCAAAAAACTGTTCGTACTCTTTCAAAGAAGTTATCCGAAGCGGTGTATTAAGCAAATCACCGGGTCCGTCTCTTTGCGCTTTTTCCGTGTAACCAATAAATGCAGGGGTAGCCGTTTCCACCGAAATAACAGACGATGGAAATTTTGAATTCTCTTCTATGTATATGCCCGGCGTTTTATATCCTGCCATACTTACTGATTTAATCTTATCACTAATATTAGCTGCTAATATTTCCATTTCTTCATTATAGCAAGATTTTCTTTGGCGCAATCCAGCGGCGTACGGCCCTGGTAAGATTCCTGTTCAATAATATAATGCGTATTCTTTGATGTTTTGCGTACCAGATCAATAACTTCTTTTACATTTACCACGCCGCTTCCAAGCAAAGCGCTTTCATACTTTTCATTCTTATCTGTACTCAATACCTCGTCCTTTACATGCAACGATTGGAACCTGCCGGGATATTGCTTTACAATATCAATGGCTTTGGCGCCGCCATTGTACAAATTACCGGTATCCAATTGCTGAATCACCAGGTTGGGATCGGTATTTTTTAAAATAATATCATACAGCGTCATACCGTTCAGCTTTTCACTGAATTCAAAATCGTGGTTATGATACCCGAATTTCATTCCTGATTTTTTACAGAGCTCGCCGCTTTTATTAAATACTTCCATCAAGGATAAGAACGCATCATAGCTTTTTCGGTAACTGTTTTCCATTGACGGGCTGATTACAAATTGCTGTCCCGTCGCGGCGGCATCTTCCACGGTATATTTCCACAAATCGGTAAAATCTTTTTTGGCTTCATCCCAATGTGCAGGACCCATTACAGTATGGCCACTCGGCATTTTCATCCCTAAATCATTCAATATTTTTTTAAACTCCGCCGGTGTGTATCCGTAAAATTTTCTGTTTACATAATTGGCATGCTCTACATTTTTATAGCCCATTGCCGCCAACTGTTTTAATGTACCCAACGGGTCCTTTGTCATATCGGTACGGATGGAGTACAACTGTATACCGACAATTTCTTTTTTCTTAGGTTCGGTAAAGAAATTGCGGGGCAACAGCGAATAGCCGGCCGCTATCATTGCGCTGTTTTGTAAAAATGCTTTGCGGGTAATTGCCATGATTGAATTGATTATGTTTTAAAAAAATTGGTATCCGGTTATTAAGATACTAATTTTTATATTAAGACTTGCCGTAAAGTTTTTTAAATAACAAATACCTGATTACACTGGCAAAGGCATAAAAAAACATCAACCGTTAGTTTAGTTCTTTTCAGGCTCCCGCTTTTTCCCCGCCAAATACCTTTTACCAAGGAAAGCGATAAGCGGCACCAGTATCACGACTAAGAAATATTTCGGGTCATCCAAGAGTACGGTCCATAATTTCCGAAACATATTTTTCTCCAGCTTGATTCGAATGGGGATGATCCTGTTATCCAGTTCTGCTGTAGAGTCGGGCATATAAGCCGTTACTTTTAAAATAAGCGAGGTGGTGTTTTTATCTGTTTTGGTCAGCACCGACCAGCCCCAGTTATTTCCTTTTATGGTATCTACTTTTTGTTTGTCGGAGGTATGGTTTACGGGTGTAATGGTATAGTCCTTAGCCGGGTCAAGCAGGTTTACTTCTATGTAGTCATACAGGTTAATGTTGAGTGTATTAATAATATTGGTGTCCTTATCTTTCATATCTACCTGTTGCAGTTTTTCAATTATACGCAGTGTATCCCTCACTTTACTTTCGGGGAAATTAATATTCAGGTAGGCCCTGATATTTTTAAGCTCGTTTCGTTTAATGGTTGTGAAATAGCTGTAACCCAGTATAGCTGATTTTTGTTTTTTGCAGGCATACATGGGGATAATTCTAAGATGGTTTGCAACCGGCAGTATCGACAGACAGCGGTCAGAATCTACAGCGGCAATAGAATCGATACCTTTAGTTGAGTCGCTCCGGGAACATCTTCCACTTTACTGGCGTTATTGCAACTGCAGGCAATTAGTAAAATAATTGCCGCAAAGGACAGGTGCTTAGGCATGGTCAAAAACTTTGTATAAAGCTACCAACATCTTGCACTAAAAACTATAACCTGTTTGTGGTATTTTAAGGTAAGCAGTTTTTGCCAATTTGTATTACGCTACATTCGACTTGAAAGCTTTTATTGAATTTATCAAACCGCCTTTGCATAGGTTTCTTCTTCAATATCATAATCATCTTGCAAACCAAGCCAAAACTTGGCCGAATTACCAAAATACTTACTAAGTCGTAATGCAGTATCACCAGTAATTCTGCGGTTGCCTTTAATAATTTCAGATATTCTTGTTTGAGGTATTTCAATATCTTTCGCAAGACGGTAAGCAGTAATATTAAACGGAATCAAAAACTCTTCCATGAGAATTTCCCCGGGGTGAATATTTTTTAGCTTTGCCATATATAAATTTTTTAATGATAATCTATTATTTCAACTTCTGATGCATTACCGCTATTCCATTTAAAAATAATGCGTCACTGATCGTTAACTCGAATGCTGTAAAATTCTTTCAACTTACCCGATAACTTTTCCAATCTATTAGCATAATAAGAGCTGGTAAGCTTGCCTGTGCCGAGAGATACAGACAGGTCTTTCTTTTCTTGTGTAAATAAAATGATGGTTACCAACACAAGTACGAACGAGAAGATATATTTTCTCATAAGCGTTAAAAGTCAGATGATTTTAAACAGCAGTAAATTGTTTTGCGCCCTTCTCTAACCAAAGCCAAATTTATACTTAAACCTTTTACTAAATGGCTGTATGAATAATTTTTACAAACTGTATACCTTACTTAAAGTTTAGTCGTTTTAAAAGTAGCTTGTAAATAGCAATTAAAATATCCTTTTCTTACTACCATCTTTTTACTTTTTACACCAAATTGAAAAAAGAAATTCAGGTTCCGTTTATAACCTTTATCATTTACTTTCGCTTACAGAACAGTTATATACCTTTACCTGTTAGTACTGCTATGGCTTATTCATCATTAGAAGCTTGTTTACTCGACCTGGAAAAGAACGGTCACCTGGTGCGGATAAAAGAAGAAGTGGATCCGTATCTGCAAATGGCGGCCATTCATTTAAAAGTGTTTGAAGCCGGCGGCCCCGCCTTGTTGTTTGAAAATGTAAAAGGCACCAAGTACCGTGCCAGCTTCCAATATTTTCGGTTCGGTGGAGAGAAGTAAATTTATTTTCCGCGATACATTTAAAAAAGTACAGCAACTTATTGCGCTGAAAAATGATCCCGTTAAAGCGCTGAAAAGCCCTTTTAAAAATGCGGGGCTCGGTTTGGCTGCATTAAAAGCCTTTCCCAAAAAAAATCCTTTTACCAAACCGGTAATGGCCGATGAAATCAATATCACTGATCTGCCGCTGATAACACACTGGCCCAAGGACGGCGGCGCTTTTGTTACACTGCCGCAGGTATATACCGAAGATGCGGATAAACCCGGCATTATGAATGCCAACCTGGGTATGTATCGTATACAGCTTACCGGTAATGAATATGAATTGAATAAAGAAATAGGTTTACACTACCAGTTGCACCGTGGCATCGGCGTACACCAAACTAAGGCCAATAAAAAAGGGGTACCGTTGAAAGTAAGTTGTTTTGCAGGCGGGCCACCCTCCCACTCGCTGGCGGCTGTAATGCCCCTGCCGGAAGGAATAAGTGAAATGACTTTCGCCGGTGTATTGGGCGGTCGCAGGTTCAGGTATATGTATGAAAATGGTTTTTGTATAAGCACCGATGCCGATTTTGTTATTACCGGCGAAGTACATGCCGGCGATAATAAGCCCGAAGGGCCTTTTGGCGATCATCTCGGTTATTACAGTTTAACGCATCCTTTCCCGGTAATGAAAGTACAAAAAGTGTATGCCCGCAAAAATGCTATTTGGCCTTTTACCGTGGTGGGTCGTCCACCGCAGGAAGATACAAGTTTCGGAGCATTGATACATGAATTGACAGGCACTGCAGTACAAGCGGAAATTCCGGGGCTTAAAGAAGTGCATGCAGTAGATGCGGCAGGCGTGCACCCGTTATTGTTGGCTATCGGCAGCGAACGCTATACTCCCTATTTAGTAAACAAACAACCGGCTGAAATTTTAACCATCGCCAATCATATACTGGGTACCGGTCAACTGAGCCTTGCAAAGTTTTTATTTATTACGGCCGATGAAACCAATCAACTGACTACAGAGAATGTTGAAGCGTATCTGCAATATGTTTTACAGAGAATAGATTTAAGTCGTGATATTCATTTTTATACCAATACCACTATTGATACATTGGATTATTCCGGCACGGGACTAAACAGCGGCAGCAAAGTTGTTCTGGCGGCTTACGGAGATATAAAAAGAGAGCTTGTAAAAGAAGTACCCGATGCGTTGAAAGATTTGCAGCAATTTGAAAATGCTCAATTAATAATGCCCGGCATTATCGCTTTGCAAACGAAAGCCTTTACCAATTACGAAACTGCCGCCAAAGAAATGGCTGTATTAAATGAACAGCTTAAAGAAAAAGCAACTGCATTAACGGGCTGCCAGTTTATTATCGTTACCAATGATTCGGATTTTACCGCCCGCAACCTGCGCAATTTTTTATGGCAAACTTTTACACGCTGCAATCCGAGTCATGATATATATGGTATAAATGAGTTTATCAGTAACAAACACTGGGGCTGCAACGGACCGGTGGTGTTTGATGCCCGCACTAAACCGCACCACGCCCCGCCGGTAGAAGTACTGCCCGAAACGGAAAAACAAATTGAAAAGTATTTTAATAAAGGCGGCAGCTTATATGGAATATTGAAATGATATGTTTTACAAACCTAAAATTTCAAATGCCGCACAGTTAATCCGTCGTTAATCAATTGTTTCAGTGAGTCGATGCCTATTTTAATATGCCGCTCTACAAAACCGGCTGTTACTTTTTTATCACTCTCTTCAGTCTTTACTCCTTCAGGTATCATGGGCTGGTCGCTTACCAACAGTAAAGCGCCGGTTGGTATTTTATTATAAAAACCTACGGTAAAAACCGTAGCCGTTTCCATATCAATGGCATAAGCTCTTACTTCCTGCAGATAGGCTTTAAATTTTTCGTCATGCTCCCAAACTCTCCGGTTGGTAGTATACACAGTACCCGTCCAGTAATCCACTTCATAGTCTCTTATGGTGGTTGAAACGGCTTTTTGCAAAGCAAACGCAGGTAATGCAGGCACTTCTTTCGGAAAATAGTCATCGCTGGTTCCCTCGCCGCGTATGGCGGCTATGGGCAATATTAGATCACCAATGTTATGCCGCTTTTTTAAACCGCCGCATTTACCTAAAAACAAAACTGCTTTAGGCTCTATGGCAGTCAGCAAATCCATAACCGTTGCGGCCGTAGGGCTGCCCATACCAAAATTTATGATGGTTATATTATCGGCGGTAGCGCATTGCATCGGGCGGTCTTCACCTATTACTTTTACATTATTCCATTCCGCAAACATTTTAACGTAGTTGCTGAAATTGGTGAGTAAAATATATTTACCGAAATTTTCCAATTTTTCGCCGGTGTAGCGGGGCAACCAGTTTTCAACTATTTCTTCTTTGCTCTTCATGTGTATATATTTGAACAAATTTAATCAATTAGTTTTGAGTAATGATAAAAGTTGAGTTCAGTGATTACCCGTTTCGTATTAAAAAAGAAAATGACAAAGATTTTATTTTTGATGAAATACGAAAGTCTGTGGGTAAAGCTTACACCGGAAGAATGGGTTAGACAAAATTTTATTCAATACCTGATAAAAAAATTACACTACCCTGCTGCATATATCGCCGTTGAAAAAGAAATTCAGTTGGGCGAACTGAAAAAAAGATTTGACATACTTATTTATAATAACCTGCATCAACCGCTGATGATGATTGAATGCAAAGCTCCCGAAGTAGCTTTGGATGAAAAAGTATTACAACAATTGCTACGCTATAATATCAGCGTCCCTGTTTCTTTTTTTGTAATAACCAACGGGCATTATACCAATGCATGGGGAAAAGCGGAAGGAAGCGGAAATTTAGTTTCGCTGGCAGAAATGCCTGCCTGGAATTTATAGTTTAGCAGCAATCGGGGTAACGTTGGTTGAATAAAAAATCCCCGAAGAAAAATCTCCGGGGATTCGGTATAGTTACAAAATAAATTCGACGCGAAAGAATCTGAATTTATTTGAAAAGTAAGGTTATTAAGCTTCTTTCTTGGCGTATTTCTTCTTGAACTTATCAATTCGCCCTGCAGTATCTACCAGCATATTTTTACCGGTAAAAAACGGGTGCGACATATTTGAAATCTCCAATTTCACCAACGGATATTCATTGCCATCTTCCCACTTTACTTTTTCCTGAGAACCCGCAGTAGAACGGCTAAGGAAACTATGGCCGTTACTCATGTCTTTAAAAACCACTAAACGATATTGTTTAGGATGGATATCTTGTTTCATAATGCTTTGATTTTTTGCATTATACGGATTTTGCCGTACAATATTTATTTTTAATAAAGGATTGCAAAACTAAGGCAGGAAGGCTTTTTATCCAAATCTAATTTTACAGTTTTCTAAGTCGCCCGGTAGAGGTATTTATCGGGTAAAACCTGATGGAACTTTATAAAAGATGAAAGCACCAAGTGAGCTACTGTACTTTCTTTCGATTGTACATTTACTTACCCGATGCTTTCGAGAGGTTTTTCTGTCTTTTTAACGGACCTTTCCACCTCTACAAATCCGCTTCTAATCTTATTGAAGGATTTTCTTCGTCTTTGTTAAAACGAATATACTATTATCAATAAGGCGTTTCCAAATATTTACCCCTTTTCATGTACACCTGTTCTGCACTTTGTTTTCCACCAAATACCGGGGCTTATCCCCTTTTTTGGCACAGTTATGAACGCATATTCTCAAATTGCAGCGGAATACCCATATCCCAACCTTTTGAAGCTTGTATTACTTCCTGTAAATCGTCAATTTTTTTACCCACAACCCGTATAATATCATCATTAATAGATGCCTGAACCTTCAGTCCGCTGTCTTTTATTTTCTTTACTATCTTTTTGGCATCTTCCTGCTTCAATCCGTTGCGAACCTGCACTGTTTTTTTCCAGGCTTTACCGCTCTGTTGTCCTTCTTTGCTGAAATCAAACGCCTCGGGTGCAATGCCCTGCTTATGTGCACGGCTTACCAATACATCCATCACCTGGCGCATTTTCATATCATCATCCGTTTCCAGGTTAATGATGAAATCTTTTTTGTTGAGATCAATTACCAAATGACTTCCTTTAAAATCAAAGCGGTTGGCTAATTCCTTAGATACCACGTTTACTGCATTGTCCAATGCTTGCGCATCTACTTTCGAAACCATATCAAATGAAGGCATTGTAAAAAGTTTTTAGTTTAAGTGTTTAGTTATTCAAAAGTAAGATTGTTTTTTTAAAATTATATCCGGATTTTAGAAAACAAAAAACCTCCTTAGAAAAGGAGGTTTGGTTCACATGAGAAAACTACTGTTCTGAAAAATTTAAGGTTAATGGTTATAATTAATTGTTATCTCCTGTTTTTACGCGGTTCTGCTCTTCGGAAGCGCCGCCTGTTTTTCTTTTTTGGCCGTTTACTTTTCCTTTATTGAAACGGTAAGTAAATCCTGCGCTAACTACCCTGCTGTCTCTTTGCTGTTGAAATGCAGCATCAATATTGCTGTATTTAATATCGCCTTTTATTTTTTGCGACCACAATACATCACGTACATTCAAACGAACGGATCCTTTGCCTTTCATTACTTGTTTGCTTACTCCAAGATTCATCATACCGAAACCTCTGATTTTAAATATACCCTCTACGCCGGGTGTTCTGTAAAAGCCGCTCAATTCTGATGCCCATCCTTTATTAAATTTAAACTGGTTGCTTACATTAAACTGCCCGGTGGTAGCTGCTGTTTCTACAAAATCTCCGTTTATAATTCCTTTGAAGTTGTTATTGTACACATTACCATACAGATTTACATTCCACCATTTTTGTATCGGGAACCCTGCTGAAATCGCTATTCCGTACTGTTGTTGATTCGCGATGTTCGATTTTTTCACAAATGTTTCGTTGGCGCTTGTATTTTGCTCCAATACCTCATTAATAATATCTTTTGTCTTGGTATAATTTAATGTGGTTGTCAGAAATCCTTTGAACGTATGACTCAACTCGACGTTATGGCTGAACTGAGGTTGAAGATTCGGGTTACCCTGCTCGAACGTATAACGATCGAGGAAAAGAATAAACGGATTCAGATCGGCATAATCAGGACGCTCAATACGACGGCCGTAGTTTAATCCAAAACTGTTCTTTTCATTTACAGTATACTGCAGGTATGCTGTCGGGAATATTTGAGTATAGTTCCTGTTAAAAGTTGTATCAAACGGAACCCATACATTATTCCGAAAAGCCTGACCCATTGAACGACCTTTTGCATTTGTATTTTCTAAACGCAAACCAAACTGCCCGCTCAATTTTTTACTGAACTCCTTGCTGAAATTTACATACGCCGCGTTTACATTTTCTTCGTACACAAAATGATTACTGCGGCCCCTGTCAAGAATGCGCCGGTTATTCATCAGGCTGTCATATACTGCATCATTATCTGTTTTTACCAAACCAACTTTTACGCCGGCCTCAATTTTAGCGCCTTTCTTGAGCGGGTGCGAGTAATCTACTTTAGCAGTATAAATATTAATATCCTGAGGCAATGCACCCAACAATGTATCGGGAGTAAATGTGGGTATACCAGTCGGGCCATAATAACTGTTAACTAAATCCTGTGTATTAGTGCTCTTATAAGCCAGGTAATCTACATCGGCTGTAATTTCTCTGCCTGTTGAATCGAATACATGACGGAAATTAAGATTGGTACCAAAGTTTTTCCACGTTCTTTCATTAGTTGTACCCGCCCTTGTAATACTGTTCAGAACTCTATTGGGATCAGAGATCAAAACGTCACTTCGATTGCTGAAAGAACCGGGGTTATTAAATCCGTTCAATACAAATCCAAATGTTGTTTTCTTTGAAGAATAATAATCCATACCAAGTTTCGCATTTATTGACTCACTGCTCTCTCTTATTTTTGATTCCTGGTCGAAATGTGATTTTAATTCCTTTGTACTTTTTTCAATGAATTTCCGCTGTATGTTAAGATCCTGGAAATTTTTACGGTTGTTGTAACCTACATTGGCAAATAAATTCACTTTGTTTTTGCGGTAGTTAAAGTTTACTGACTCATTAAGCTTGTAATAACGACCCTGGCCGTAACCTAAATTTATACTGCCGTTATAGCCCAACTGCTTGTTCTTTTTTGTTTTTATATTAATAACACCGCTGTTACCTGCCGCATCATACTTAGCAGGCGGGTTGGTCATTATTTCAATCTGATCCAATTGATTTGCATTCATATTGCGCAACAGGTTGGCCAAATCGGCTCCTGATAAATAAGAAGGACGACCGTCAATATACACCTGTACACCCTGTTTGCCTTTCAAGCTTACATTGCCATCCTTATCGACAGAGATACCGGGCGATTTTTCTAAAACTTCTAAAGCAGTTGCTCCCACATTAGTTACGGCGGCTTCTACGTTCACAATTGTTCTATCAATACGTTGTTCAATTAAAGGTTTCTTTGAAGTAACAGTTACTGCTCCCAAGTTTTTACTTACGGGTACCAGTTCAATTGTTTTCAATTCAACTTCCAAATGTGCAGCATCTACCGTAAAGCTTTCTGAAAAGCCTTTACTATGCCCTACTGCCGAGATAGAAACGAAATAACTTCCTTCAGCTACATTCTCAAACTGATACTTGCCATCTTTGTTGGCTACACTCATTTTTGCCATCGAAGAGTCTTTGGCTTTATGCAGAGTAATGCTGGCGGCTTCAATGGTTTTGGTATTACCATCTATTACTTTACCGGTTACTTTACCGCCGGTTACCTGTGCCGTACTTACAAAGGATAAGGTTGTGATGGCGATTGTAAGCAGCGTTAAGATTTTTTTCATTTTAGAAAGGTTTAATGATTTTAGTACTTGTTGTTAATTATTACAGTTCAAAAGTAAGTACTTGTTATTGCCAAGTACAGTGTTTTGTCATAAACGGCTGATTTTATTGATAAGTGGCCGTTTGAATGACATGAATGTGACGCAGTGGTGCATATTTGGTTACAAATGCTCGACTTTTTGGGATAAACCAACCGGTTTTACTGATAAGTGGCAGAAATCAGCTTTTGCGCAGTTTGTTGGCTAAATCTGCGGATTCCATTTGCGATCTTACCAAAAAGCGACTTTCAGCCGGCCATTTCATATTATTTGTTCAACTATAATAAGTACAAGAACTATTATTTGCCAAAGCTACCGACTGCACAAAGCGAAGTCAACTATACACCGATGAAGTGTGTGAAAAGGTAAATAAAGTGTGGGAATAGACTAATGGATAACACCGATCGGCAGTATGATGTATGGCAACCATAAATAAAGGGGCTGCATTAAATATCCAAAGCGGTTCTAATGGATTCATTGAAAGTAAGACCTGTAACAATTTGAGTGCGGGTTCTATCTTCCATAGTAATTACAAAACGACCGTTGAAGTGTTTGTGTATCTCTTTTATTTTCTCCTTATTTATAATAAAGGATTTCTGTACTCGTAGAAACTGATCGGGTAATTTTTCAGCCAACGCGGTAAGTGTTTGATCGGTTAAATGTTTTTGCCCGTCATGTGTAAAGATGAAAACATATTTATCATGCGCCTCGAAGTGAGTAATATTTTCGTAACGAAGCAAAATAATTCTGTCGCCGATTTTAATGGGTATGGCCGTCGCTTTCTTCGGCGCTTTTATTTGTTCAATCATTTCCCGCAGGTTCAGTACATCAACGGGCTGATTCAATTTACCAAACTCCTTCATTTTTTCTAAGCTCTGCGCCAGTCTTTCTTCTTTTATCGGTTTCAGTAAATAATCAATTGAAAAATTCTCAAAAGCTTTGATTGCATATTGCTCATACGCCGTAGTAAAAATTATATTGGGCTTGCTGTCTAATTTTTCCAATACTTCAAAACCGGTAAAGTCAGGCATTTGTATATCCAGGAAAACCACATCGGGTTTTAATTCCTTAATTAAACGCACGGCCTCGCCTCCGTTACCCGCCTCCCCTACTATCTCAACACTGTCGGCATGATCGTCCAACATTCTTTTCATCAACCGGCGGGCAGCCGGCTCATCATCCACCACTAAGGCCTTAAATTTCCGGTTCATTTTTAATTAATTTTTTCAAAATTATTTCAAAATATTTTTCAGGTTCATTCACCATGTTTATTTCATAGGCATCTTTAAATAACAAATCCATTTTATCAAATACACTTTTTAAACCATACCCGGGCGACAATTCCTGCGGAAAGCCGGGACCATCGTCATAAACTCTTAATGCTAATGTTCCTTCACCTGATTTTGCAATTATTTTCAATGATGTTGATTTGCCGGTACTTTTTAATCCGTGTTTTACGGCATTTTCTACTATCGGGTTGTAAAATAAACCTTGGTAAAAGATAATAGGATAAATCTTCTTCACTCGTTATCTCATAGGTCAGCCTGTCTTCAAAACGAATTTTTTCAATCTCCAAATACGTTTTTACCATTTCCAATTCTTCCTTTACCGCAGAGTAATTACTCTTGCTGTAATTAATACTGTACCTGAACAAATCGGCCAGCGCTATACTCATTTGCCTGGCTTTTTTTCCGTCGGTCAGCGAAAGATCAGCAATTGAATTCAATGCATTGTATAAAAAATGAGGATTGATTTTTGAATGCAGTGCTTCAAGTTCCGCTTTTGTTTTTGATGCCTGCAAACTTGTTACTTCAAGTTCTTTTTCATTTAGCTTTTTTTGTCTTTCCATATCCACATAACTCATAGTTACATACACAAGCCCCGTAATACATCCGATATAAAAGTTAAACACCAATGTATATTCAAGCTTACTGAAATTTCCTTTAGTTGCCAGGTAATTAACCGGGATTCCGATTGCAATGGTACAGACAATTATTGTACACATTATAACCGCCATCTTTTTCCGGAAAGGCGCATCTCTTGACCCGCTTCAATTGTGATACATACCATGTAATATTAAAAACAAAAAGCACCATGCCCGTAATTGCTGCTAGTTGTATTAGATAGTACCTTAATAATAATTTGCCGGATGATAGCGCTGCCGTAAAACTCAGGAGATGTTGGACTAATGGCCAGAATAAAACAAATGCCGACCAACCAAACTACCAGGTTTTGTCTCAATAATTCATTTTTTACATACCCGTTTGAATAAACTTTTAAAATTAGCAAGCAGGTAAAGCCCCGCAACCAGCATGAGGGTGGAGAATAAAATAAGAAGAATAAAATATTGAAACTTAAATCCCATAGTCGCAAAATAGAAAATCAAGTTGGAAATAAATCTTTGCCTTCGTAAACTAACAAATTTCAGGGGTGAACTGAGTATATTGCAGCCAAAATTTTCTACTAATGATTGATTTCAGATCGGATACAGTTACAAAACCCGGCACGGGTATGCTGGAAGCTATGATGAAAGCGCCGGTAGGCGATGATGTTTTTGGAGAGGATCCTTCTATAAATGAATTGGAAAAATTGTCGGCCAACTATGTTTGGTATGGAGGAGGCCCTGTTTTGCCCTTCGGGTACTATGACCAACCAGATTGCCATTAAATGTCATACCCAACCCGGCGATGAAGTAATCTGTGATGAAAGTGCTCACATATACCAATACGAAGGCGGCGGTATCGCTTTTAATTCAGGAGCATCCGTAAAACTATTGCATGGCGACCGGGGAAGAATAACGGCAGAACAGGTTTTAGCAGGTATTAATCCCGATGATAATCATAAAGCCCTTACAGGCTTGGTTTGTTTGGAAAATACAAGTAACCGCGGCGGCGGCAGTTGTTATGATTTTGCAGAAATAAAAAAAATAAAAAAGGTTTGTTTAGAAAACAATCTGCCTTTTCATTTAGACGGAGCCCGGTTATGGAATGCATTGGTAGCAAAAAATGAAACACCCAAACAATACGGCGAAACATTTGACAGCATTTCCATTTGCCTGAGCAAAAGTTTGGGATGCCCTGTCGGCAGTTTATTATTGGGTAAAAAAGATTTTATAAAAAAAGCCCGTCGCATCAGAAAAGTTTTTGGCGGCGGTATGCGGCAGGCCGGTTTTATGGCCGCGGCGGGTATTTTTGCTTTACAAAATAATATTGAGCGATTGAAAGAAGACCATGCGCATGCCAAACAAATAGCGGAGTCAATAGAGCAAAAAGATTTTGTTTCCTTTGTACTACCCGTAGAAACTAATATTATTATTTTTGAATTGAAAGAAAACAATCCCGCCCCCGCATTAGTTGCAAAATTAAAAGACCGGAATATTCTTGCTTACGCCATTGCGCCTAACAGGATAAGATTGGTCGTTCATTTGGATATCAGTAAAGAAATGGTAAATACAACCGTCAAAACAATCGAAAACTTATAACCTTTAACTCATAACTTATAACTAAAAACATGCTTCCTAAAATAAACCCGACTGCAACGCAAGCCTGGAAAGAATTACAGCAGCACTATACAGCAATGAAACAGGCACACATGAAGGATTTGTTTAAAAACGATCCCGATCGATTTAAAAAATATTCGATGTGCAGTAAAGACATTGTATTTGATTACTCGAAAAATATAATAACGGATAAGACTGTTCAGCTTTTATTTAAGTTAGCAAATGAGTGTAAATTAAAGGAAGCCATTGAAGCCATGTACAACGGCGATACCATTAATGAAACCGAAGGACGTTCCGTATTGCATACTGCGCTCCGTAATTTTTCGAAAGAACCCGTTTATGCTGATGGAAAAGATATAATGCCTGATATAAAAAAAGTATTGCGGCAGGTTAAAAATTTCTCAGACAAAGTTCATGATGCTGAATGGCGCGGTTATACCGGCAAAAGAATAAAATACATTGTGAACATCGGTATCGGCGGCAGCGATTTGGGGCCGCTGATGGTTACCGAAGCGTTGAAGCCTTACACTGCAGAAGGCATTGAAACTTTTTTTGTCTCCAATGTTGACGGTACGCATATTGCCGAAACATTAAAAAAAGTAAAACCGGAGCGTACGCTGTTTCTTATCGCTTCCAAAACATTTACCACACAAGAAACCATGACCAATGCGCATACTGCAAGGGCTTGGTTTTTGAAAAAAGCAAAAGATGAAAAGTTCGTGGCAAAACATTTCGTGGCTTTATCTACCAATGAAAAAGAAGTTGTGAAGTTTGGTATTGACAAAGCAAATATGTTTCGCTTTTGGGATTGGGTTGGCGGACGCTATTCATTATGGAGCGCCATCGGGCTTTCTATTTCACTGACGATTGGTTATAAAAATTTTGAAGAATTATTGAAAGGAGCACATGACACAGATAATCATTTTCGAAAAGAACCGTTCGAAAAAAATATTCCGGTACTGATGGCATTGATCGGTTTATGGTACACTAATTTTTTCGGTTCACAATCGGAAGCTATACTGCCGTACGATCAATACCTGCATCGTTTCGCCGCTTATTTTCAGCAGGGAAATATGGAAAGTAATGGGAAGAGCGCCGATAGAAACGGCGAAGCCGTTGAATACAACACCGGCCCGGTCATTTGGGGCGAGCCGGGCACCAATGGTCAGCATGCATTTTATCAATTGATACACCAGGGTACTCCGTTAATTCCCTGCGATTTTATTGCGCCTGCGCAAAGCCATAACCCGATCAGTGATCACCATCCCAAACTGTTGAGCAATTTCTTTGCACAGACTGAAGCTTTAATGAATGGCAAAACGGAGGAAGAAGCAGAGATGGAATTAGAAAAAGCGGGTTTGACAAAGGAACAAATAACCAAATTACTGCCTTTTAAAATATTTAGCGGCAACAGACCCACCAATTCTTTTTTAATAAAAAAAATTACACCGCACACATTGGGACAGCTAATTGCCATGTACGAACACAAGATTTTTACGCAGGGTATTATCTGGAATGTTTTCAGTTTCGACCAGTGGGGTGTGGAGCTGGGAAAACAATTAGCCAATAAAATTTTACCTGAGTTAATGAATGAAGAAATTGTTGCGGGGCATGATGCATCTACAAATGGTTTGATTAATGCTTATAAGGAGATGAGGAAATAGCCCCTGCCCTTTTGCCGAATAAAAGAAATTGTACTAATTTGAATAAAATTGCAAAGTATGAGAAAATTATTCTTTGTATTAGTAAGCAGTTTTTGTTTCTGCATTTTACATGCGCAGGAAAAATCCGTGCCTTTTGATCCTAAAATTTATTTGGAGCAGAAGAAGACCAACACGAATTCTGTTCAGGAATGGTCTTTAAAGAATAAAGTAACGGATGAGCAATATAAAAAACTAATGTCGCCATCGTTATATATTACATTAGAAGGTACTGTCTATAATTTGACCAACGGTAATAAAGTTATTATACTGCCGCAAGATAATATGCTCTGCATAGTTCCCGATATGAACCGGTATAACATGCCTGTACTAAGAGTTGAAGTGCCGAACACGATGCCGAATGGAGCAATAGGGATGAATCGAAAGAACAGGTCAGAAATTATTGCAGAAGCAATAGAAAAAGCAAATGAGAAGAATATAATAACTGATTTCTATTGAACCGCGATTTAACAGTGTATGCAACGTTCACGCTGAGTTTGTGTGTACCTCTATGCTTGTGACCCGTTGGCAGTAAATAGCGGAAAGCCACTACCGCAAGATGTTTAGCAGTTATTGATCAATCCTGATTATGATTAGCCGTTTTTTTTAAAATTTAACTGCCGTATGAAATATTAATATGCTGTCCCGATTTCAGTTATTGCTTTATTAGTTTTTTTATGACTACTTCATTTCCTATTCGCACTTCAGCTATATAGACACCTTGCTTCAGTTTCAAGCGGGAAAAATCAATATTAATTTGCTCATTACCCGTTACTTTATAATTTCCGTTGTATAATTTCCTGCCGCTGATATCATATAGTTTTATCGTGGCTACGGAAACAGAAGCTATATTGAAAGCGATTTTCAAATCATCTCCAAAAGGATTGTTTAGTATTTTTATTTTGGATAAAATGTCTTCATCCGACTTTATTACAACAACCTCGCTCAATTGACTTTTTTCATCCCTGTCAATTTGTTTTAACCGGTAATAATTTACAGTGCCTGTTACATTTTTATCTGTAAATGAGTAAGTTTTACCTGTTGAAATATTTGCGGCAGCTATATTACCAATTTTAGTGAAGCTTGCTCCGTCTGATGATTTTTCTATTTGAAATTCCTTTACATTCTGCTCAAAAGATGTTTCCCATGACAGCAAAACATCTGTATTTTGCTTAACCCCTTTGAAGTATTGCAACTTAACCGGTAAAGTTGCAGACAGGAATACCGGATAATCCTCCGCCTGTCCGTATGTCGGGTTGTAACAAGCCCCCGTAATAGTCAAACCTGCTCCGTAAACTGTAGAAAGTTCCTCCAATACCCGCATTCTAAGTATAGTATTGGTACTTGCCGTAGCCGGAACGGTAAAAGTGCCTGATACATTGGTGTAGCCGCTTCCGGGTATCGGAATATCGGCATTATAATAAATCTGTTCAGTAGCATTATTAAATATTCCGTCATTATTATAATCAATCCATGCTCTTAACTGCTCCCTGTTTGCACCCAATAAGCTTGCTGAAAAAGTATACGTATTACCTTGCTGCAATTGAATCATATATAGACACTCATCTGTTCTGTCTACATAGCCTCCGTCATCCCTGCTTGGGCCGGAAGAAAATGATTTATTAGCAGTGGAGACATTAATTAATCCTGCAAAATAATTACTTAAACCTGTGGCACCGGTAACCGGCGTACATGAAGCCGTGCCCGGAGCAATATAGGGTGTCATTGGGTAAACCCCTCCAAGTGCCCATGAGCTAACCAGGCTTGCTCTTCCCGGCAATGACATTGCTGCCAGCATTCTTGCCTTTTGTCCGGCAGTAAATAAAGTATAGCAGCTTGTATAATTCATGTAATTTTTTTCCGTATTGCTAACATAAGTAGTACCGGTACATGAATTTGTACCGGATCTGCAGGTAAAATCTATTACGCCTGCAGTTTGATTATATGTAATCGGGTCAGTATCGCATACTCTGTCACCTTGGGTATTACAATTTGCATTTGCCGGGCAAGAACCGGCATCCGCAGATTCTTCAAAAGGATGATAAAGATTTAGTGCATGGCCAATTTCATGCGGTAATGTTTTTCTACCCGCCGCCATTTGTGTAGCCAGCATTACTGTACCGTCTAAAGATGCAGAAGCACCTGCAAAATATGCATAGCCTGAAATGAATTGTCCGCTTGTACCATCTCTTGAATCAATTCTATTAACTACCCATATATTATAAAAATTTGAAGGATCCCACCTTACAAAATTCTTTAACGCTAAATCACTAACACCGCCCGATGTACTTGCATTGACACCGTTACTTACATAATTGGTAAGAGACGATCCGTCAATCCTGTTTATGCCTGTTGTCGGATTGCAATTCGGGTCCCGTGTTGCCAATACAAACTGCACTTGTAAATCCCCTACTCCTTCTGTACCGGGATAGGTACCATCGAAAACTTGGTTCAAGTAATTAATGGCTCCGGTAATCTGCGCGTCTGATGGATTATAAATAGAACCTATAGCACCCCCGGTATTTACTACATGTACAACTACGGGAATTGTATAAAGTGCACTATTGACAGATGAAGGTGAAGTAGTTCTTAATAAATCACTTCGATGTTCACGAATGTAGTTTTGTATCTGCGTTTCGTTAGCAAGCACATTTTCCCGATAACCGGAATTTTCCTTTAATCTCTTTTTATGCAGTTCATCAAAACCGCATATTGGCTGTGCTGAGGCGATTTGTAAAAATAGAAATACTGATAGTGAAGTTAAAATTAGTTTCAGGCCTTTCATAAATTTTGGATATGACTTATAAAACGACTAAAACCTGATTTTATTTAAAAAAGTACAAAAAAAATCCCCTTTTTTTAAGGGGATCGGTATCAAAAAAAGTGTTTACCATTTATCTACTTCTTCGGCGGCACTTGTATTGGTAACCGGGGGTGCCGGTGTTTCTTCTAATTTAGCTTCTATTAAAGGTTCTGCTACTTCAACTTCTACAGGGGTATCCGAAATTGTTTCTGCTGTAACCGGAACAGCTTCCCCATTATTTTCCGCATTGCCTTCGTATCCTTCGGGGTTATCATGGTTAAAAGCATCGAAATCAAAATCGGGCATCAGTTCAGTTTTTACATAATCCGTAGCATCGCCCAATGCTTTTATAAACTTATTAAAATCTTCTTTGTAAAGAAAAATCTTATGTCTTTCGTAGCCGTTGTCATCAAACTTCTTACGGCTTTCTGTAATGGTAAGATAGTAATCGTTTCCGCGGGTTTCTCTTACATCAAAAAAATAAGTTCTTCTTTTGCCGGCTCTTATCCTGCTGCTGAAAATGCTTTCCATTTTCTTGTCGTTATTCTCGTACGCCACTGTTATAGTTTTTGGTTAAAAAATTATTATCTACAAATATAATTATGTTTTTCAAACGGCCAAATTTGATTGGGCTTTAGTGGAGTTTTGGCTTTAAAACGGGTTAGGCGCACCCGTAAAGGAATTTCGATTCCATAAACAAACCTTTCTAATTCAATCCCGAAACAACATCATCGTCATCCTCATTAACCTCGGTTTGTTGCTGCTTATTGTACAGGCCGGCATATTCCCCATTTAGCTTCATCAGTTGCTCGTGGGTACCGGTTTCAATAATTTTCCGTCTTCCAGGAAAACAATCTTGTCGAACTGAAAATGAGTAAATATGCGATGAGTAATAATAATGGCGGTTTTATTTTCAAGATAATTGTACAGGCGACCTATAATATCTTTTTCGGTGCGTGCATCTACGGCACTGAGGCAATCATCAAAAATTACCAATTCGGGATTTTTTATCAACGCTCTTGCAATGGAGATTCGTTGTTTTTGCCCGCCGCTAAGCGTTACGCCTCTTTCGCCTACCATGGTTTCATATTGCCCGGCAAACAAATTAATTTCGTTATGTATACCGGCTTGTTTTGCCGCCTGTTCTATGCGCAGCATCCTTTGGGCTTTCGTTTCTTCATTTTCTTTTAGTCCGAAAAGAATATTGTTCCTCACCGAATCGCTGAAAAGAAAAACATCCTGCGGTACATAACTGATCTGTTCCCGTAAAGTTTGAAGCTTTATTTGTTTTATATCTTTCCCGTCAAATTCAATTGTACCGTGTACGGTATCATACATTCTCAATAATAATTGTGCAATGGTGGATTTGCCGCTTCCCGTTCGCCCGATAATCGCTACCTTCTCGCCTTTTTTTATTTCAAGATTAAAATTTCGCAGTGCTTTTATACCGGTTACCGGATATTCAAAGTCAACGTTTCTAAAACTGATATTACCTTCCAGCACCTTACTTACTGCGGCAGGTGCGTCTTTCATTTCGGGCTCTGTTTGTAAAAATTCATTTATTCTTTTTTGCGAGGCCGCCGCCCTTTGTATCATACTTGCCGTAAGGCCTATAGCACTTACCGGGAACATCAGCATATTAATATACATGATAAACTCGACCAATTTCCCCAACTCCCCCTCCTGAGGATTATTAATGTAATGCAACCCTCCGATCATAATGGTAAGCAGTGTACTGATACCTATCAGCAAAGTCATGGACGGGAAATAAACGGATTCTACTTTGGCCAGGCTTAATGCATTTTTTTTATACTCTTCGCTGTTTTTTTCAAAAAAACCCAGCATGGCTTTTTCCTGCACAAATGATTTTATAACTCGTATGCCGGCATAAGATTCCTGCGCATTGGTGGTAAGATCGGATAGCCCGGCCTGTATCAGCTCGCTTTTTTTATTAATAATATTATTTACATAGTAAATAGCAATAGCCAAAATGGGTAAGGGAGCTAATACATAAAGGGTAAGTTCCGCATCGCGTTTTATCATAAAAAAAACACTTAGCGAAATCATAGCGACCAGGTTGATGACATACATGATAGCAGGCCCGGTAAACATTCTCACCCGGCTTACATCATCGGCAATGCGGTTCATTAAATCGCCGGTGCTGTGCGTTTTATAAAAAGCAGTGTCTAATTTTTGGTAATGGCTGTAAATTTCATTTTTCTGATCGTATTCAATATGACGGCTCATGACAATGATGGTTTGCCGCATAAGGAACATAAAAAAACCGCGGAGCAGGGCCAGCAGTAAAATAATACCACAGAGCAGGGCTACTATTTTTCCATGATCATCAATAGCGGAAAAAGCGTTTTCGATAGCACGGGTAACAGCAGTTATCAATCCGTCATAAACCGGTTTCTTAGGGGGTACTGCCGCTGTTGCAGGCTCATCAACTATTTTTTTTACATAATTGATAACGTAACCGGTAACCTGCGGAGACAAAACGCCGAAATAATTGGAGATAATAACGAATAAAGTGCCAATACCCAAGCGAACACGATACTTCCGGAAATATTTATTAAGTGCTTTAAGATGCTTCAAACAAAAACATTTGCCACTAAATTAAAACATAAATACCGTCCTGACTGACCCGTTCAAAATAAAATTCCGGAATCTTCAAAATAACTTTTGGAATAAAAACCCTGCGAACGTATTTTCGCCGCGGAGAGATGGCAGAGCGGTCGAATGCGGCGGTCTTGAAAACCGTTGAGGTGAAAGCCTCCAGGGGTTCGAATCCCTTTCTCTCCGCAAAGTCCCGATTTATCGGGATTTTTTTTATTGGCCGTTTGTTTTTATAAAATGTCTTCCGTCAAATCACTAATTAAACATCGGGACTTTATAATTCTGCAATGACTTCTTTTACTAAGGCTGATGACCTTAAACAAGCTCTTTAAAAAAATTCGTTTAAAAGCGTTCTTCTTTCATTTGTCGAACCGAAACCCAGTTTCATCGAAATAAACAGGGGCTTATGAAAAAGGTGGATAATTTTGTTTCCGATTTCGATAAAGCATTAATTCTTCTAATCAATACAACTATTCTGTCATTTAAACTATCCTGTTTTTAGGAATTTTCCGTATATCGTCAAGCCGTCAATTTTTCTATTATAAAAACGAATTCAGGCTTTTGCAGCCCAGTATATGAGTACAACACATAAAAAAACCTTTCAAACACTTTCCTTCATACTGGTATTCCTGGTGGCCTTAATCGCCGCCATCTTTTTCACGCAATATAATTCGCAAAAAAATGTAACCCGCCTTATTGAGGCCAACCAAAGTGCGGCTACAACTTTTGATATAAATAATCGATTGCAGGAAGTTGTAAACTATGCCGAAGTAATTGAGCGAAACAGTTACAATCTTTATAAAACAGGTAAAACAGTGTATGCCAAAGGGGCTTCAGATACAATAAAAATTATTGAGAATCACTTAGCAGTACTGAAAAGCATTTCGCAAAGAAGCAATATACACGGCGACTTAAACCACATGACCGACCTGGTAGAACAGAAAATAGGCTATATAAAAAATTGCCTGAACCGGTACGACAAGAATAACACTGAAACACTTAGCCTCAACGACTCTTTAGTAGGCGAACACCTGGATGAGCGTATTTATATGAACGCCTTAAACGTTCAAAAAAGCCTTGAAAGCAATTTAAAGAAAACGCTGGGTCAGAGCAGCCGGCTGTCCGAAGCCATTTTGCGATTGGATAAAACATTGTCCATAGTAGCTATTTTGGCTATAGTGATACTGGGTACCTTTATTATAAAAAGGCTGCTTGAGCAAATTAAACTGATCAATAAACTGGCGCTTGAAAAAGACAGGGCCGATAAATCGGCAGGAATTAAAGAGCAGTTCCTGGCAAATATGAGTCATGAAATCCGTACTCCTATCAATGCGGTAGTCGGCTTTTCCAACCTGCTGCAAAAAACACCGCTGCAGAGCGATCAAAAACAATTCGTTGATTTAATTCAGAGTTCCGGCGAAAACCTGCTGGCAGTTGTAAATGATATTTTAGATATATCAAAACTGGAAGCGGGCATGATGCGTATAAGCAAAAATCCTTTCAGCATAAGAGATACCTGTATGTCAAGGGAAATGGTATTTTATCATAAAGCTATTGATAAAAAAATTTCTTTATCCTGTATGATTGATGAAAATATACCTGACACCCTGATTGGCGATGTAGAAAGGCTTAACCAGGTAATGACCAATCTTATTAATAACGCAATCAAATTTACTCCCGAAGGAGGTGAAGTAAATCTTAATGTAACAATGGAAAATAAGGCAACTGACAAGGTTGATTTATTATTTTCAGTAAAAGACTCAGGTATCGGTATCCCGCAAAATAAATTATCGGCCATATTCGAAAGATTTGAACAGGCTGACTCCGATACATCCCGTCAATACGGAGGTACCGGCCTCGGGCTTTCTATTGTAAAGAAAATTATTAATCTCCAGGGCGGTGATATAAGCGTAAAAAGCGAACCCGGAAAAGGCGCCGAATTTATTTTTACAATTACCTACGGCTATTTAGACAGGCCCGCACTGCTGAATAATACCGGCCTGCGACATTCGGATAAAATAATGTTTAAAAATATAAAAGCCCTGGTAGCGGAAGATAATGCAACCAATCAAACACTTTTAAAATATACACTGGGACAATGGAACCTTGATTATGACCTTGCCGAGAGCGGACTGCAGGCAATTGAACTAATTCAAAAAAACAAATATGATATAGTGCTGATGGACATACAAATGCCTGTTATGGACGGGTACGAAGCCGCCAAGAGAATAAGAAAAAATATAAATACCGTTATCCCCATTGTGGCTATGACGGCGCATGTATTACCTACCGAGAAGGAAAAATGCATCAAAGCCGGTATGAATGATTATATATCCAAACCGCTGAAAGAAGCGGAGTTGCTCGGGTTATTAAAAAAATACCTGGCATTTACTGTAGAAAAATCAGAAACGGTAGCGGTGGCTTCGAAAAAACCAAAGAAAGATTACCGCTATGTGGATGTAGAATACCTGAACAATATATTTCCCGGTAATGATGAATTTATCAAGGAAATCATGTACCGTTTCAGCGAGCAATACCCGAAAGAGTTGAAGCAATTAAAGCAGCATACGGAAAATACGAACCCTGAAGGGGTACGAAGTATGGCTCATCATTTAAAAACAACCGTTTCCGCATTGTCCATTGATACGCCCCTGCGCATACACCTTGAAAAAATAGAGGATTTTGCCAAAGAATCGGACTGGAGCGGTATACAAGGGGAAGTGAACGCCTTGGTACAAAAAGAGGAAATAGTGCTGGAAGAGATTAATGAAATAATTACTTCAGGGATTTTATTAATCTGAATGAATACTCGGCAAGTTGCAACCTAAGGTTACAAACGTACGTCTTTCGCTTCATCGGATAGTAGGATAAACCTTTGGTAACCGTACTTGTGCTTTTAGTAATTATACGTTTTATAGAGAGAGTAATTATACGTGCTGTCGGGGGTTAGGAGAGATATATCACGTAAAATTTTTGCTTGCATAATATCTTTCTTTACTTTACCAACTGTTTAGTAAAGCCGTAAATACCGGGCTTCATAAGCCAATCCTCCATCCTTTGAAACACTTCCGGCAGGAGAAGAAAAATACCTGCAATTAATCCAACAACCTATGTAACTGAATAAAGTTCTGAACCATTTTAAAACTTTACCCGGTGCATAAGCGTTTACCATTTTACTACATTGTTACACTATGGGCGGTAGCAATCGTTTCAGTTTTCTTAATCATAAAACCGTTATTGTTATCAATAACGGAAAAAAACGATATCGCCTATATTAGTGATCCCTCATTCAACAACGGGGCTATTGATGATGCCGTGTTGATTGAAAAAAGCGGGAAAGAAAGCGCCGATTCCAATGCAGGCGATAACCTGGTTTTTTATAACAAGACTTCCTTCATTCGTTATTTCAGCGATAAATATTCTGAAGAAGAATTGGCAGTGAGCTACAATAAAGCAGTTAGTAAAAAAGCGGAAAGCGGAGAAAAATCCCCGATACGTGTAATAAGGAAAAGAGTAACTGATAATTCAAGAAATTCTTTTTCGGGCGGGTTTGATATAAAGCCCGTACCGGTAAGTAATAAATAAACCATCCTCTGCATGAAAATTATTTCTTTTATCCCGTTACTTGCGGGAATAATGTTCTTTGCTTCTTGCCGAACAGCAAAAAAAGCGCAGTTTAATCTTGTTTTAGAATCTGCCGCCGAGCGGGGAAAAATTGAAGCTGAACTCATTGAACTGCTTGCAAAAAAAAAGGATATCAAATTAGAAGAAGGAACCATTGACGATTCGATAGGCTACCATATAGATCAGCGACTTATTAAATACCGGCGAAAAATAGATTCTGTTAGCAATGTCATCAATACTTTAAAGGCGAAGCTTGATAACAAGAAAACATTCAGGAAAGAATTTAAAGTTATACAAACCCGTATTATTCTGCTTGATTCTTTTTCAAAAAACAAGCAAGCCCGGGAGTATGTTTTTTATATGATTGATGAAGGATTGGATAAGGCGAACCGCACTCTTTTTGAAATGGCCGCCTTTTTCGGACCCGGCGGTTATATCATCCCGGAAGATAAGTACAGCCTGGCCAAAGAGTATTTCTCGCCTGTTATTGATTCATTAATGAAATTTTCAAACAAGTATTCGGGTGTCAGCAGAACAGCATCTATTATACTGAATGGCTATGCCGATGCTACGGGTATTGGCGAGGGATCAAATTTGTATACTTTACTCCTGAACCGCTTAAATAAAATAACGGCGACCAAGGAAGAATTAAATGCGGCCTTATCAGATTTAAGAGCGGAAAACCTGCGGGTTTTTCTTAACAGATTGATTAATGAAAGAAGAAATGATTTTCAGAATCTGAACGCCGTAACTTTCGAAAATATAAGAAGAGGTATGGGAGAAAAATTACCCGATCCTAAAATAAAGGATTACACTATAGATGATGCAAGACGCAGAATTGTATTATGCTATTGGAGCGTGTTGCCCGACGAATGATTATTTTACACTTATTAATAAATAATGTTCCGTAATATTTATAAGGAGTTTTATTTATTTAAAAGAAAATATATTCTCCGGTAATCAGTTTTATTACCCGAAAAATAAATAACAAAGTGCGATGGAAGTAATAATGCCCACCAGGTCGGCAAGCAGCATCGCTCCTACCGAGTACCTTGTATTTTTTATTCCTACCGATCCGAAATAAACGGCGATTACATAAAACGTAGTATCGCTGGAGCCTTGGAGTATACAAGCTAATCTGCCGGCGAATGAATCAGGTCCGAATGTTCTCATCGTGTCAATCATCATACCTCTTGCACCGCTGCCACTCATTGGCTTTATAAGAGCGGTTGGCAAACCATCTACAAAACGGGTATCGGTTCCCAACGCGGCAAAAAGTGTTTTCATACCGTTTATAATTACATCAAACGTACCGCTGGTGCGCAGCATACTGATGGCTACCAGCATACCAACAATATATGGAATAATACGAACACCGGTTTCAAACCCGCCTTTGGCGCCATCTACAAATGCATCAAACACATCTATTTTTTTATATACGCCGCCAAGTACAATGAAAAAGAATATGCCGAGTATAATACCATTGCTCAAAATACCGGAGAATGATTGAGCTTGTAAGGCATTAAGCTTTGTTACATATAATACTAACAGCGTAATAAGCGCCGATATACCTCCTACCCATGCAAGTATTACAGGTTGGAAAACATTTATTTTCTGTTTAAAAGAAACGATGAACATGGCGGCCATTGTAGCTGCAAACGTCGCAATCATACAGGGTATAAAAATATCGGTAGAATCTTTTGCCCCGAGACCCGTACGGAAGGCTATTATAGTTACAGGAATCAATGTAAGACCCGATGCATGCAAGGCAAGAAACATTACTTGCGAATTAGACGCTGTTCCTTTATTCGGATTTAATTCCTGCAAACTTTCCATTGCTTTTAAACCAAACGGCGTAGCCGCATTATCCAGGTTTAATAAATTAGCGGAAAAATTCATCATCATATGCCCTGTTGCCGGATGTCCTTTTGGTATATCAGGAAAAATTTTTGAAAAGAAAGGCCATATAATTTTCGACAACACTCTTACGCCGCCTGCTTTTTCGGCTATACTCAGGAAACCCATAAACAAAGCAAGAATACCTATTAGCGGTATAATAATATCTACTACGGCGTTCTTTGCCGTTTCAATAACGCCGTCCACTTTTCTTACAAATTTTTTTTGAACAGAAACGTAAGTATAAGTTTTGATAGAAGATTTAGCCGCTTTAATAAGATTTACGGAATCATGCGCCATATTATCCGTCAGCAATACTGTTGCTTTTGGCAAAGTATCCGCTTTATAATAGCCGTATTCTTTCAGCAGATCTGCATATTTAGGCGAAAGATTTTGATTAAGCGGGGAGCCTATGGTATAGTAAAAAATGCTGTCCGATTTGTCGGACGACTTACCCACTATCATCCTGGTAAATATCTTTTCATCGCCGTTTATCATTCGTATACCGGCTACCAATGCGGCAATAATGATAAAAGCTGACCATATTCTGCTTAAAACCATATTTTAATTGTTGATTTTAGATTGAAGATTGAAGTTTTTGGGGGAATTACCAAAATCATCTTTTCACATTTCATTTTCAACTACGCTCCCAAAGCTTATCTTTGCACCTCAAAAAAAAAATGAGGATATTGTTCCAAGGGCTATTCTTCAATCGAAAATATAAAATCTGAAATAAAATCATGGGTTTGCAAGCAGGTATTGTAGGATTGCCAAATGTCGGTAAATCAACGTTGTTTAATGCAGTAAGTAACAGCGCCAAGGCGCAGGCTAGTAATTATCGTTTCTGTACCATCGAACCCAATGTGGGTTTGGTAGATGTACCCGATGAGCGATTGGCTAAATTAGCCGAGTTGGTGCAACCCCAAAAAGTAATACCTACGCAGATTGAGATAGTGGATATTGCCGGTTTGGTAAAAGGCGCCAGCAAAGGCGAAGGGTTGGGCAATAAATTTTTGGCGAATATTCGCGAAGTGGATGCCATCGTGCAGGTGATCCGTTGTTTTGAAGATGAAAATATTTTGCGTGACGAAGGTCCCATTAACCCGGTGAGCGATAAAGATATTATTGATACGGAACTGCAACTGAAAGATTTGGACAGCGTAGAAAAGAAATTGAAACGCAACGAGAAAATGCTGAAGCTGCCCGATCCTAAAATTAAAGCGGAATACGAAATTTTAAAAACTTGCTATGCGCATTTGGAAAGCGGTAAAAATATTCGTGAGTTGAATTTGAGTAAGGAAGATAAAACAGCTATCGCCGATTTATTTTTATTAACCGATAAACCGGTTTTGTATGTAGCCAATGTAGATGAGCCATCCATGCATACGGGCAATAAATATTCTGATGCACTGAAAGCTGCTGTAGCCGCCGAAGGTGCGCAAGTAGTTATCATGAATAATTCTATAGAAGCGCAAATTTCGGAAATGGAAGACCCGGATGATAAGCAGTTATTTATGGATGAATATAAAATGACGGAGCCTGCGTTAAATAAACTCATTCGCTCGGTATATGAATTACTGCAACTGCAAACTTATTTTACCTGCGGTGTACAGGAAGTACGTGCCTGGACAATACACGAAGGATGGAAAGCCCCGCAAGCAGCCAGTGTTATTCATACCGATTTTGAAAAAGGATTTATTAAGGCCGAAGTTATTTCTTACAATGATTTTTTACAATACAAATCAGAAGCCGCCTGCCGCGAAGTAGGTAAACTGCGTATAGAAGGTAAAGAGTACGTGGTGAAGGATGGTGATGTAATGCATTTCAGGTTTAATGTGTAAACGTCTTTCGGGTTGCTTAAATATAAATTATTTCACAAGCAATCAGAAACCGGTTCCCTTCTCCTCAGGAGAAGGGTTAGGGATGAGGCTTTAAAACCCTGTCGTCCTTTGAAATACTGAATTCACTGTATTATACCCAATCAATTCATCCACCCTGGCGCCAAACGGACGGTAATAAATCAATACCGTATAAGCATTTTCAGTTCCCCAAAAATTGCCTTCGGTATTTTCAAAGGTTACCACGTTGTCCTTATCAGCCTTTGTGATATAACTGTAATTATAAAATCCTTGTTTCAGCATAAGCGTTTTTTCGTAAGCTCCTTTCTCCTCATTAAAAACCATTTTAGAAGAATCATCAGGCTGATAGTTTGTTAACTCACCGTACAAATAAATGCTGCGGCCTTCAAAAGCTTTATTCCCCGGAGGATAAAAACTAAAATGTACATAACTGTAATCGGTTTGCCAAAACGGATTTACATTTTCCAATGTTTCAATGGTGAAAAAACCGTTCAGGTCGCGATAATAAACGTAAGCCTGTTGCTTGCGGTTACCATCGGGCTTTACATACACATCCGTACGCGGGCCTTTCGTATCTATACGCAGCATACGGTCGCTCAGCAGGCGCAGACTGCGTAAATCAATCCAGCGCCATTCTTTGCCCGCTTCAAATACTGTATTCACTTCATCATTGAATTCAAAATAATTGCCACGCAGAATGGTTGGTCTTTGCAAATGCAATGCCGAGGGCCAAGCATAATTTTGCAGCACCGTTACCTTTACATCCGTAGCGTTAAAAGAATTAATTTGTCCGTTAGTATTTACACTCACCTGTACTTTCTGGTGTGTATTATAAAAATTCGAATTAAAAGGCTGTTGAATCTGCGCCGTCACGGTAGCTTTATTATCTACCACTAAAAATCGTTTTGTAAAAACGGTTCTTGATGTATCTCCGTTGATAAATACACGCAGTAAATAATTTCCCGAGCGGCTCGGCGCACTGTTCCTGTCAGGTATTACAGCTTGGTAATGGGTATACCTTGTAAATGCGATGGATGAATTTCTGTAATTGGTAATACGCACATCCGCGAAACCTTTTGTATAATCAAAACTGCGCAGCACCGAAGGAGTCCAATCCGCATTGCGCAATTCAAATGAATAATAATAATTTTTTACACCGCTTTCCAAATCATCAAAATGAAGTTCCAGTGCTTCGTTGCTGTTCAGCGCTATTACCGGGTAACTGTATATATTGCCGGCTTTGTACAATTTTACCGAGCGGATATTGGGATTGTACATCCGGTCGGGTTGTACCTGCGCCTGCACCAAAACACTCAGCAGCGTGAAAGCAATTACAAAATATTTTTTCATCAGTCTTTTAGTCGTGCAGCAGTTATATATGGCTGCACCGATATACAATATTGTGAAAATTATTGCAAACAAAGGAATAAAGTTTTAAAGGGTGTATTCCCGGTTATATTATCCTAAACCCACCCCATTGAAATTTTCTTATGCGAAATCACTTTGGCCCCTCCGTCGGAGGGGAGGCAGCATTCTTTAATTTTATAAACTAAGAACCCATCGCTGCGCAAATTTGGATGCCCCGTCTTAAATGCCTAAACAAATATAGTTTAGGGGCCATCCGGTTCCTTCTATATATCAGCTTTTGTGCGGGCTATCCGCTTTACTCCCCTCCGCCAAAGCCTGTGCAAAATGGCATTGCTTCTTTGGCGGATGCGGGGTATCGCTTCTATCCCGTTCCCTTCAGCAGCAGAATATAACTCAACAATAGCAGGAAGAGTATGATTAGGTTGTAACTGCTTGCATTAGTAAAATGAAAAGACCTGATAACTTACAGAGATTAGACTAAAGATTTCCCAGCACATACATCTGGTCAGGAGTTGGTGTAGGACTTCCGCCTTGTTTTTCCAGTGTCACGGCAAAGGCATTTACTTTTATATTACCGAAAGATTTCATTTTTTGAATACGAACAGTCTTGCCGTCTTTAGTTATCACACCGGCATCCTGCGGTTTACCATCTACAATGGCCCACAGTTGATACTGCTTATCGGCAGGTGCCTGCGGCAAATAGGAAGGATCTAAATAAACATCGCCTGTATTTTTTACATAATAAACTTTAGCGGCAGCTTCAGGGAAATTTTTGGTGCCGTTAAGCGAAACAGCAAAACTGTATTTATCAGAAATAATTTTATAATCTTCTTTTAATTGCGCATTGACTGCGGCCCGGTTATCCAATTCAGTTTTATTTTTTGCCAGTTCTTCGGATGCGGTATTGTATTTATTGTACAAAACATAATTCAGTACGGCGCTTCCTAATAATAAAAGTACTGCCGCGGCAGCTGCGTATTTAAAATACGAACGCATTTGTCTTACCGGAGTTTCTGTCTTTGCTTCACCGTTACCCTGCGAAAGATTGCCGACATCTGTTGAATTCGTTTTAAGATAGGTTTGTTTAATTTTTTCTTTCAGGCTGTCATCGGGTTTTACAGCAAAAGAAGCAGCATAGCCATCCAATGATTCACGGATAGCATCAATTTCTTGTTGTACTTCGGGATAAATAAAAACCATTTGCTCTACCTGCTGAATTTCTTCGGCGGTAGCTGTACCCAGAACATATTGTTCTAAAACACCCGATGATATGAATTCTTTTGCATCCACTAAATCCGCTAATTTATGTTTACTATTTTTCTCAGTTCAATAATAGCCGCCCGTATTCTCGACTTGACAGTACCTAACGGTATGCCCAGTTCACCGGCAATCTCCTCATGCGTGTAGCCCGAAAAATAAGCCAAATGAATTACTTTTTGTTGATTTATATCCAAGTGACTTACCTGTTTCGCCAGGCCCAAGCTGTCAAATCTGTCCGATCTGATATTTTCATCCTCCACTTTATCTACGGTATTCTCATCCCCGCGGATCAATTGCTGCTTCCTGTAACCCTTTGATCTTACTACATCTATCGTGTAATTACGAGCCACATTTACCAACCAGGTAAACAGTCTTCCTTTCGATACATCGTACTTCTCTAAGTTCTCCCAAAATTTTACAAATACTTCCTGCAGTATATCATTCGCCGCATCTTTCGATTCTACAATGCGGTTGATAACACCGTATATAGCAGCTGAATAATTATCATACAGATAATTAAACGCGTCTTCCCGGCGAAGCTTTAATCCTTCTACCAGTTCCTGTTCAGTATATTTTGCAGTTGTGTTCAAAAAAGTGATTGTGCTGTACAAATATAACTCCGAAAGAAAATTAAAATACGTTTTTTATTAAAGTGCGGATTTGTTTGTGAGAAGTTTTTTACCATCCGCTTCCTAATACATCGGCCAGGTGCATGGATTTTATTTTATAGCCTTTGTGCTTGATGTATCCCTGCAAATGCATCAGGCAGGATAAATCGGTTGAAATAATATAATCGGCGCCGGTGGCAATGGCGTTTTCTACTTTTTGTTCGCCCATATTTATAGAAATGGCTTCGAATTTTACAGCAAACGTACCGCCGAATCCGCAACAGGTTTCCACATCGTTCATCTCTATTATTTCCAGTCCTTTTACTTTTGCTAATAATTTCCTGGGCTCCTCTTTTATTTTGCACTCCCGCAAGCCTGCACAGCTGTCATGATAAGTAGCTTTGCCGTTCAGCACGGCGCCAATATCTTCTATTTTCAATACATCAATCATAAATTCAGAAAACTCGAAAATCCTTTTTCCCAAATCCTTTACTTCGTTGTGTACCGACGAGTTTTCAAATAACTTACTGTAATAGTTTCTTACAAAACCCACACAGCTTGCACTTGGCGCTACTATATAATCATTGGGGCCGCCTTTGAAATCAGTAAGAAATTTACTGCAAACAGCTTTTGCTTCGTTCCAAAAACCTGCATTAAAAGCCGGCTGTCCGCAACAGGTTTGATTGGTATTATATGTAACGGTACAACCGGCTTTCTCCAATACCTTAATCATATTGAAAGCCGTATCAGGATACAACTGATCTACAAAACACGGTATAAAAATTTGTACGTTCATAAATCCGGCCCGGTGAAGGGAAACTTAGTTCATTAATTAGTAATTATTAATTAGTAATTATTTTTAAAACAGCAGCCCTCAACCGGATTAGGGTTTCAGTGCTATCATCTTTACAGCAGTGATAGCCGCTTCCTCTCCTTTATGGCCATGCTTACCTCCTATTCTTTCTTTAGCCTGCTCATCATTATCTACCGTAAGCACACCAAATATGGAAGGTACGGGCAATAATAAATTTAACTGTACTACTCCGTCTGTCACCGCCTTGCATACATAATCAAAATGGGGAGTATCGCCTCGCAACACGCAACCCAATGCGATAAAAGCGGCGGGTTTATCTTTCTTCGAGGATTTGTCCCAATAATTTTTTATGCCAAAAGGAATTTCAAAGGCACCGGGTACCATTAATGAAACGATTTTTTTTACTCCCAGTTTTTTCAATTCACTCAAACAACCTTTTTCCAATTCATCTACAATCGCCGCATTCCATTCGGTTCGTACAATTACAACACAGGCATCCTTTTTTATCCGGATGCCTGTGTTATTTTTTAAATTACTTTTTTTAACTTCTGCCAAAGCATTTACTTTTTTTAGATAAATAATAAATTCTTTATTAAAAGCAAATCAGTTTCTTACTCGTATACGCCCAACTGCGCTAAATATTTCACCGCGTCGTTGCCATATCTCGTTCTCGGGTATTTGTCTTTTAAGTCTTTAAATATTTCAATCGCTTCTTTATCTTTCTTTAATTTTTGCGCCATAACAGCGGCAAAAAACATATACTCCGATGAGTTGTCTTCATCTTCTTTAAAATGATAAGCCGCTTTTTTATAATTATCAAAAGCTTCGTTCTCTTTACCGCTTTCGGCATACGCATCGCCTAAATTTTTATACGCACGAGCCTGTATTTGCTGCGCATCGGTAGAGAAGTCTTTAAGGTACTTAATGGCATTCGGAAAATCTTTTAACTGCAAATAGCAGTTACCCGCATAAAACTTAGCAAGATTACCGGCGTTGGTACCGCCATAAGTTTTAATAGTGTACAATAAACCTTTGTTACCTGCCGCATCACCATTCAGAGCCAGGTTGTACAGCGAATCAGGGTTAGGGTTGGTGCCCGCTTTTTCAAAATAATTAATACCCACAAATATTGCATCCTCGGCCTTCGCATTCTTAGCGGTATTCTGATTTTTGAAAAATATATACCCAATGGCTCCGGCAATAATTACAATACCGGCAATCATTATTATTTTGTTGTATTTGTCCCATACATTTTTGGCTTTTTCAATCGCCACCTGCGCCGGGTCGGTTTCAACTACTTCTGCATGTTTCGCTTTCGACATATTCGCTGTTTTATTTTTAAATTTTAATCAACAATAAAAGGATAGTTTTGATCCATATAAACGTCTTTCAATACTTCATTATCATCGGGCCAGGGGCTTTCTTCGGCAAATTTTACCGACTCCTCTACCGCTGCATCCACCCTCGCATTAATGGCATTAATCTCTTCTTCGGTAGCCATCTTGTTCTTGGTGATGGTTTTTAAAATCATCGTTATCGGATCTTTTTCTTTGTATTCATCTACTTCGTCCTTGCTTCTGTATTTTTGCGGGTCGCTGATTGAGTGGCCTTTATAACGGTAAGTTTTAATTTCCAATAAGGTAGGTCCGCCCTTTTCTCTTGCTCTTTTCACCGCTCTCAGTACACCTTCGTGTACCGTTTCGGGGTTCATGCCATCCACTGTATCGGCCGGCATATCGTACCCGTCGGCCAGTTTATATATATCCACTACGTTCGATGTTCTTTCTACTGATGTACCCATGGCGTAATTATTATTCTCGCAAATAAAAATTACCGGCAATTTCCAAAGCATGGCCAGGTTAAAGGTTTCGTGCAACATACCCTGGCGGGCGGCGCCATCGCCAAAATAACAAAGCACCACATTATCGGTACCGCGGTATTGCTCGGCAAAAGCCAGACCGGCACCGGTACCTATCTGTGCGCCAACTATACCATGACCGCCATAAAAATTCACATCCTTACCAAAAAAGTGCATACTGCCACCCTTACCTTTTGCACAACCGGTTGCTTTGCCGTACAATTCGGCCATACAACTATTTACTGATACACCTTTGGCAATAGCCAATCCGTGGTCGCGGTAAGCGGTTATAAACATATCTTCGGGTTTGGTAGCCGTCATACAACCCGCTGCTATGGCTTCCTGACCAATATAAGCGTGAAAAAATCCGCGAATCTTTCCATCCATCTTATACTTTTCTTCTGCCATTAATTCAAACTGGCGGATCAACTGCATCAGTTCGTACCAGTACAAATAGGTTTCTTTTGAAAATTTGGTAGCCAAAGCTTATAGAATTTAAAGAGTTATACCGATTTTTAAAGGAGGCAAAAATAAGGGAAAAATAAATAGCAGTTATGACCATTTTCCAACCAAAAACCAAGGCTATTTTAATACAATAAACCTGCGGGTAAAGTAAAGCTTCCTTTCTCTGTCCGTCCCGCCCCCGCTTATGCCATCCTCTTTAATCGTCGAATCTCCTATACCAAATCAATTTATAATTTAACCCGAAATAATTGATATAATACCGAGCGCCGAAACGAATATACGATTGCCCGCCCCTGCCCGTTCCGTTCAGGCAGGAGTGCCGGTACGGAAGGGAACTATTTTACTCGGCGATTCGGTATTATCTTGCACACTTCAATGTTGCAGCTAAAAAAAATAACATTAACACAGTTCAAAAACTATCATCAACAGTCTTTTCAGTTTACGGAAAGGGTAATTGGTATATGCGGCAAAAATGGCGCAGGTAAAACCAATCTGCTGGATGCCTTGTACTACATGTGTTTTACCAAAAGTTATTTTACCCGTACCGACAGCAATAGTGTGTTGCATGGTCATACGGGTTTTAGATTGGCAGCCGATTTCGAGTTAAATGGCGATGAAGAAAAAGCAGTGTGTATTTTGAGAGAGACCAATAAGAAAGAACTGACTATAAATGACGATGCTTACACAAAGTTCTCACAGCATATCGGTCACTACCCCTGCGTCATCATAGCGCCGGACGATGTGCAGTTAATTATTGGCGGCAGTGAAGAAAGAAGAAAATTTATTGATACGCTGCTCTCTCAATTGTATCCCGATTACCTGCAGGCTTTAATAGCTTATCAAAAAATACATATACAACGAAACTCATTGTTGAAAGCATTTGCCGAAAACGGCGGAGCTGGCGATTTTACTTTGCTGGATGTACTGGACGGGCAATTGGCTGCGCAGGGCGCCGCTATTTTTGAAAAGCGACAACATTTCCTGCTGTCTTTTTTGCCAATGGCAAAAAAAATGTACCTGCAAATTGCCAATACAAAAGAAGAGATTAATCTTTTTTACGAATCGGAACTGCACAGCGTTTCTTTTCCTGACTTATTAAAATACAACCGGCAGAAAGACTGTTTTGCGCAACGAACTACCGGCGGTATACACAAAGACGATTTACTTTTTACATTGGGCGAGCAGCCTTTTAAAAATATCGCATCGCAGGGACAGCGAAAGAGTTTGCTTTTTGCACTGAAACTGGCCGAAATGGAAGTATTGAAAAAAGAAAAAGGATTTGCCCCGCTCCTGCTGCTGGATGATGTGTTTGAAAAATTGGATGAAGACCGTATCAGCAACTTGCTGGAACGTGTATGTAAACAAAATGACGGACAGGTTTTTATAACCGATACCAACGAGCAAAGATTTATTGCGCATTTGGAGGCATTGTCAATTGCTCACCAACTAATAAAGCTCTGAGGCCTTTGCGTTAAGCATTTTGTATTTAGCATCAGGCTTTCAATTATCTTCGCGGCATGGGCGAATACTCCATGAAGGATGCGATACAGCAGTTTTTAAATAAGAGCTATATTAAAGGCTCTATACAGGCATTGCAAATAGAAGATGCCTGGGAACTCATTATGGGTAAAACCGTGGCTAGATATACTGAAAAACTACAGATCATCAACGATACGCTTATCATTACTACCAACGTAGCGCCACTGAAACATGAACTGATGTACCAGAAAGAAAAAATAATTACCCGTGTAAACGAGGCATTGGGCAAGAAAGTAATCTCGAAAATTGTGGTGCAGTAATTTATTAATTGCAACAGGCTTATACAACATACAAGGCTTGTTCATTTTGCTCTTCGGTATCGAAAATCTCAGACCGGTTATACACTGCTTCTTCAATAATATCGGCTGATGAGATGATGCCAACAAAAGTAAAATCATCTAACACGGGAACATATCTTGCTTTGTACAGCAGCATCTTACGCATACAAGTCTCTACCGTATCGTTGACGGTTACGTAAGGCATACAATTGTTAATTACATCTCTAACCAATGCTTTCTTGAATGACTTGCCGCCAAACATAATTTTTGAAGTTATATCATGCTCACTGATGATACCCTGAAAACGGTCATCATCATCTATTACTACCAAATAATCTACATTCTGGCAATTCATTTGGCAAAGGGCATCACTTAAAGGGCAAATAGGAGAAACTGTTGTTGTCCTGTTTTTTTTCCTGGACAGAATGCTTGTAATCTTTTCCATAAGCATAGGTTTTTCGCTGCGATGAAGCAACAGGTTAAGGAATAGGTAAGAACTCAATAAATCGGGGTTGGTAAGAGTGAAGCGATACTGCTTAAAAGTACGAAAAAATATGCCGGAAATCTTTACCTGCCGGTTTTTGGTAAAAAAATTACACAAGTCGTACAAACTTTTTTTACCGCAAATAATTTTTCTTTATCAAAAGAAAATTATCTGTGTCAAAGTCGTTGTCGAACAAAAGACAAATAAAGAAAAATAGATTTTTTAATTTTCAGATAAGCTTATATTAAGATTTTTAGAAAGTATTCTTTTGTAATTATTTGAAGCTCTGTTTGCCGCCGTGAAATACGATTATCGTTCTTTGTTATTTCATGCTTTCAAAACCGGCATGACTTAATTCCCGGCGTTTAACCGGTTGTTCAAAATTGAGCGCCCCCGGAATTGTAATATATTCTTTTACAAAAGTAAAGCCAACCCTTTCGAGAGTTTTATTGGGTGCCGGATTTAGGCATAAGGTTCGCAATACAATTTTTTCAGTTGCAGTTTCTTAAAAAAATAGGGCAAGGTCATTTTGACCAGCACGGTGCCGCTACCTTTTTGCCGTAAACCGGCTTTCCATAAATGCAGGTGCATGTAAGCCTCTTGGCCGAATATTATTTTATTTACATTAGAATGGCCCTCAGGTATGCCGTCATGTAACCAAATAATACAATAAGACTTTTTTTCTTTGAGCGGTAATCTTAATTGTTCGGAAAGCAGTTCTCTCCATTCTTTTTCGGAAGGCATTTTATTCAAATCAACTCCCATGCCTGTAAGAAACGCTCTGTCGGCATTCTGCCAATAATTTATTATGAGATTATTATCACTCTCCTGAATTTCCCTGACAGATAACATAATTCTTAATTTGAATCCCTATTTCAATCTCACTCTCGGGTCTACAAGACCGTAAAGTATATCGGCAAGAATATTTATAAGAATAAAAAAAGTAGCGGATATCAGTACGGCGCCCATTACTACCGGAAAATCTAATTTCTCCAATGCATCCACCGTTACCAAACCAATACCTTTCCACCCGAAAATGTACTCTACAAAAAAAGCTCCGGCCAGCAGTTCGGCAAACCAGCCGGTAACTGCGGTTATTACCGGGTTCAGTGCATTACGTAAACCGTGTTTGAGGATAACGTTTCTTTTACTCAGCCCTTTTGCATAAGCCGTACGTATATAATCCTGATCCAATACATCCAACATGGCACTGCGGGTAAGTTGTGTAATAATTGCCAGCGGACGTATACCCAATGTAATGGCAGGCAGTATTAAATTTTGCAGCGATAAAAATCGTTTGCCGGTTTCATCATTATTCTCGAACCAATTGCCGGTGATGTGCAGCCCCGTATAATCAGTCAACAGAAATCCAAAAACATAAGCAATGATGATACCCATAAAAAATGAAGGAGCGGATATGCCAACGATGCTTCCGAAAATAGCGGAAGTATCCATCCATGTGTTTTGTTTTACTGCCGCCACTATTCCCAATGGTATACCTATTAGTATAGCAATGAACATGGCAGCAACGGCCAGCATAAGCGTACCCGGTAATGCCTGCATCAAAATACTCCATACATCTCTTTTACTCTGGTACGACCGGCGCAGGTAAGGAATTTTGATTGCCAATTTTTTATCGCCGCCTATAAAAAAGCCTTTTAGTTTTTTACTTTCAATTGCTGACTTGCTGTGCACGGCAAGAGGCGATACATCGTTGAGGTAATAAACAAATTGTTTCCACTTAGGTTGATCAAGATAGAGTTCCGTTCTGATGTTTTTAATAGTAGTACTGTCGCCGCCCTGCCCCATTATTATACGGGCCGGGTCGCCAAAACCCTGAAACAAAAAAAACACCAAGACCACTACCCCGCCAAGCACCAACAGGCCGTATAAAAATTTCTTGGTAATGTATTGCAGCATTTAGTTATTTGAAGATTCTTTCAAAAAGCTTACTTGATTTTTTTAATAAACTGTAACGCTTCATCAAAATCATTGTAACCCCACTTGCCAATTATCGTTCCCCGGTTTAAAACATACAATGTAGGATTGACACGGGCCGCCGTTTTTATAGGCACGTTATCGCAGGCCAGAACAGCATTGGTATCCCATTTTGCATTGGCAAAACCCTCCACGGCGCTTTTCGGATCAGATGTAACCAAGAAAAAAGGATATTCTTTTTGAACCGATAGCTGCTTTATCTCAGTAAAACTTTGATCGTTCCATTTCCAATTAGCCGGCCGGGCATCAATGGATTGTGCAAAAAGCAGGAGCGTATAACCCGGCCTTTCCAATATGGCATTGGTAGTATCGGTGCCGTTTATATTAGTCAATGAAAAACTTTGTATCGGCGGTATGGCATTACCTTTTCTTATCAGTTTATCGTACCTGCTTTTATAAGTGTAAGTATTCAAATCAGCGGGTAATTTTGTCGCCGAAAATTCATAATCCTTTCCATCCTTTGTATAAACCAGTGTTATTACCGTGCTGTCAGGAATTGAATTGGGCGGCGGTTTCATTTTTTCCTGTATATTACTATCTACTTTGTACGGCAGGCAATCTGCAAAAGGTAAATGTTTTAAAATATACCATTGAATACCAAAACTGAACAACGCCGAAAGAATAATAATGCCTGCACTGAATGCGTTGTTGAACACCGGTTGTATTTTTTTCCTGTTAAAAAATATGAAACCGATTAGTAGTGTAAGTACAATGTCTTTAATAAATGATACTTGCGGCGTAATGGGCAAACAATCGCCAAAGCAACCGCAGTTTTTAAATTTGGAAGAGTAATAAGCATAGCCGGTTAAAAATGTAAAAAATAAAATCATGGCGAGCAATAACCACGAAAATAATTTCATTTGCCAACCGATCAGCACAGCTACGCCGGCAATAATTTCAAAAGCAATCATTAAAATAGAAAATCCCAATGTATACTGATCCAATCCTTTCCATCCCCACACTTCAAAAAATTCCTGCATTTTATAACTGAGGCTCATCGGGTCGTTGGCTTTTACCAAACCCGAAAAGATGAAGAGAAGGCCAACAATGATTCGGGATATCGTTAATGCTGTTTTCATTTATTATAAATTAAATGTTCAATGCGATAAAGCTGTTTTAAGAAACGCCGGCGCCATGCTTTTTTTCTTCCATCAATATTAACGCGAATGCCGCGTAGTTTACTATATCAAAATAATTGGCGTCAATTCCTTCACTCATAATAGTTTGCCCGTTATTGCTCAGTATTTGTCGTATCCGTTGCAACTTCATCAATATTAAATCCACAAAACTTTCCTGGCTCATACTGCGCCACGCTTCGCCGTAATCATGGTTTTTATCCATCATCAGTTTTTTGGCGGCATCGGCATTGGTATTGTACAAGGACGAAACTTCGGCCAATTCCAAATCTTCCGGCGCATCGGCGGGCAGTTCCAATTGTATCAAACCGATAATGGCGTAATTCAAAATGCCTTTAAACTCACCGGCAATATCGTCGGCAATTTTTTGATTGCCTTTTTCCTGTATGGTACGAATGCGCTGGGCTTTAATAAAAATTTGATCGACAATGGAAATAGTACGCAGCACCCGCCACGCGGTACCGTAATCTTTTGTTTTCTTTAAAAAAATTTCCTTGGCTGAATTTACTACCTCGTCAAATTGTTTACTTGTATCCTTCATTTTTTAAATTACATTAATAAATAAAATTGGCGGCAGGTAACGGATAGAGATTATAAAGAAACTGCCATCTTACAATTTAAAAACTCGGTAGTGTCTCAGTTTGAAATTTACATTATAAATACTATTTGAACCACATAGGCACATAAGGCACAAAGAAGGAAAAACATAGGGGTTTCTATGTGAAATCTATGTATCTATGCTCCTATGTGGTTCAACAATTTCAAACTGAGACACTACCAAAAACTCCATTTACCGGTCACCATTGACTCCCTTTCCTATCTTTGGCTCCAAAAGTAACAAACAAAGAGTAATGTTTACACTGAATTATAAAGGAAGATTACTGATAATTGACCGCCCGCAGGTAATGGGTATTATTAATGTAACACCGGATTCCTTTTATGCCGGCAGCCGGCAAACGCAAACTGATGCTATACTCAGGCAAGCTGAAAAAATGTTGGCAGAAGGCGCCGATATATTAGATATTGGCGGGCAGAGCAGCAGACCGGGCAGTGTGATAATTTCTAAAGAAGAGGAAATGCTGCGAGTGTTACCTGCCATTGAACAAATTTATAATCGATTTCCTGAAGCTGTTATTTCAATTGATACGTTTTATGCCGATGTGGCCCGCAGCTGTGTGCAGGCAGGTGCGGGTATGGTAAATGACATCAGCGCCGGCAACATGGATGCTGCAATGTTGAAAACTGTTGGAGTTTTACAAGTACCCTATATTGCCATGCACATGAAAGGTAAGCCCGATACCATGCAGCGGGAACCGGTGTATGATAACATACTGAAGGAAATAACCGATTTTTTTATTGCTAAAATTGATGAATGTAAAAAGGCGGGTATCCGTGATATAATAATTGATCCGGGTTTTGGGTTTGGCAAAAACATCCGGCATAATTTTGAACTGCTGCGCCACCTAACTGTTTTTAAAATATTTAATTGTCCCCTGTTAATGGGTATAAGCCGCAAATCAACTATTTATAAAACGCTGGCAATAACTGCTGATGAAGCGCTTAACGGGACTGCTGTATTAAACACAGTCGGCTTATTAAAAGGAGCCAATATTCTTCGTGTACATGATGTAAAGGAAGCCAAAGAAGCCGTACAGTTGATAAGCGCCATGAATGATTCTTCTATTTGACAAAATAGAATTTCTCCCCGTGCCTTAAAACAAAAAAGCAACCATTACTGATTGCTTTTTGGACTAATGTCTTTTTCTGCGACTAACTGCTCAACGTATATGATAAAATTGGCCAGTCAGCTTTCACAGTTCCGGATTATCGCTCTCGGGTGGACGGTGTATCAATATTGGGCTTGATCAAGGGGTACTTCGTTTTTCAAGGATTTGTATTCTTGCAGACCTTGGACTAAAAACGGAGCCATTTTGTTGTTCGTGCTATATTGATGTAATCCGATACCTGAAGGTTGCAATAACCCGAAAAATATTTTTTATTTAATTTTTCTTAACAGAATCAGGCGCCGACTTTTTTGAAAGGGCTTCCATTTTTTTCTGTTGTTCCATCATTTGTTGCTGCTGTTTTTGTTGAGCCGCCATTTGTTCAGCCTGAGCCTGTTGCGGAGACAATAAATCAATAACCTCCATATCAAAAATCAGGTTTTCATTTGGTGGTATACTTGAGCCGTTGCCCTGCTCGCCGTAACCCAATGCCGAAGGAATAAAAACACGGGCTTTCGCTCCTTTGCTCAGCATGTTCAGGCTTTCAATCCATCCCTTAATTACCTGCGGCGCTCCCATCGATACTAAATAAGGTTCTTTGTGGCCGAATTTAGTATCGGTATTGGAATCAAATACTACGCCTGCCAATGTCTGTCCGGTGTAGTTAATTTTCACATTGGAAGAATCGGTGATTTTATCTGTACCCGGCGTAAGAATTTGAATGTGAACACCCATCGGCGATTTTACAGTTGCAGTAATATTATTTTTTGCAAGATATTCGCCAATTATTTTTTCGTCTTTATCCAACTGTGCTTTTTTATCAACTAAAAATTTGGCATCGGCCTTTTTTTGACCCTCGATAGCTGCTGCTTTGTATGCAACCTGGGCTTCTTCTCGGGTTTTGTATATATTAACTACGCTGATTTCAGTAATAATAAACTGACCTTTCTTAGCCCACGGAGCCATTTGACCGCCTTTAAAAGCGCTGTCAGTAGATATTTTGTACGTAATCTTATCTCCTTTACGCAACTCCTTTAAAATTTTATAATCATCCGGTGGAATTTGTGCACTATCAAAAGGCTGTATTTGCGCCATCGTCAATTTTGTATCGGATAATACAGAGTCGCCATAAGTACTCTTGGAGTGAAACTCCAAAAATTGACCTTGTTGAATGTTTTCGCCGCTGCCGGTTTTGTCTACTTTGTACACTACCCCGCCTTTACCTTTTTTAAAGCTGCTTTTGCAGGCGCTGAATAAAAAAGCTGCGACAATAAATAAATAAATAACTCTTTTCATTTTTTGTTTTGTTTATTTTTATTTTAATAAGCCCTCGTTTTCTTTCATAGCAATAATAAAATCACCTGCTGTCTTTTCAAGACTCTCGCTGCTGCGGCCCCCCGATGCATTATAATGACCGCCGCCTTCAAAATATTTACGGGCAAATGTATTGCAATCAAATCCACCTTTACTTCTAAAGCTCCATTTTCTTTCCTCATCCCTGTCAATAACCAAAGCAGCCAGCTTAATGCCTTTTATAGACAACGGATAATTCACCAACCCTTCCGTATCGCCGGTTTTAATATTATATTTAAATAAATCAGCTTTGGGTATGGTAATCAATGCAGTATTTTGTTCATAAAAAACCTGCATGCGGTTTAATAAAACATGGCCGGTAAATTTGAGCCTGTTTTCTAAAAAATTATCATATAATGCTTCGTGTACATGCATGTGCTCCAGTCCGCGATTCATTAAATCGGCCACCAGGCTGTGTACGCTTGCCTTGGTACTTGAGAAACGAAACGAACCGGTATCAGCCACTACTCCTGCATAGATACATTCAGCTATTTCCGGTGTTATCCTGTCGGCATAGCCCGATGCATTAATAATATCATACACCATTTCGCAGGTAGATGATTTTTGTGTATCGCTGATTCCGTAATCAAAAGCCGCTTCATCCGGTTGCTGATGGTGATCGATAAGAATTTTAGTGCATTGCATGGAGGCCAATGTTTCCGTCATGGTTTTAGTGCGGTAAAAAGCATTAAAATCAAGACAAAACAACCAATCCACGTTTTGTAAGGCCGCGGCTACTTTTTCTTTATTATTTTTTAATTCAAAGTCAAGTACCTCTTTGGTGCCGGGCATCCAGTTTACCCAACCCGCCCAGTTTGTAGGCGATATGATAGTTACTTTATGACCAAACGAAAGCAAGAAAAGTTTTAGCGCCGTAGCGGAACCCATTGCATCGGCATCGGGTTTTTGGTGCACGGTAATGATAACTTTCTTTTCGGCCTGTGTCAGTAAAGGGAATATCTCTGTTATTTGTTTCATAAAGAGCGGCAAAAGTAAGGAAAGAGTTGTTAGTTCAGCTTTTCCGGTATTCCTAAGTTTATTCTTTAATAAAACAATAAACTTCCGATAGCTTGTAAACTTTGCCTTATCTTGCGCCGCAAAAACAGCGAAACTATGAGCAACAGAACATTTACGATGATAAAGCCCGATGCAATGAAGAACGGACACGCCGGAGCTATTCTTGACCGTATTATTAAAGAAGGATACAGTATTGTGTCTTTGAAATTGACAAAGCTAAGCGCCGAAAAAGCAGGTGAGTTTTATGCAGTACATAAAGAGCGACCTTTTTACGGAGAGTTGGTAGAGTTTATGAGCAGCGGAGTAATTATTGCCGCTATTTTGGAAAAAGAAAATGCAGTAGCTTCTTTTCGTGAGTTGATAGGCGCTACCAACCCGGCACAAGCCGCCGAAGGTACTATTCGTAAAATGTACGCTACTTCTCTTGGAGAAAATGCAGTACACGGAAGCGACAGCGATGAAAATGCAGCTATTGAAGGCAGCTTTTTCTTTAGCGGATTAGAAAAGTTTTAATACTGAATCGCTTTGCAGAAAAATTAGATTGATAAATATTCCTGCTGTCGCTATGAGACCGAATCTTATTATTTATAAAAAAATCTTCATCGTTCGATGAGGATTTTTTTATAAAAGAGATATTGCAGTCAAAATCAGATCACTACCTTCTTCACCATTTTATTTTCCATGGGTGTCAATGTATATCCTTCTTTGCGCAGTAAGTTAATGACTCCGTTCTCGCCGGGTAAATGACCCGCACCAACGGCTATTACAAATATTTTTCCGGGCAGCAAAGTATTCAACTTTTTTACCCAATTACGATTGCGATTATACAACAGAAGATCAGTAAAATTAGCAATGCCCATATCACTTTGGCTCATCATTTTTTCAAGCTTGGCTAAATCCTGCTTTTTATAATTCTCCATTAATTCTTCCACCATTTTGTCGTCGCTGTCAGCTTTTGCCGTATCAATATATTGCAAAAGTTGTTGTGCCTGCAGCTTGTAAGGTATCGTATCAAATATACTCAACTGGTAAGCCATTGTTTCCATTCCTTTTATATCTTTTTTTTGCTTCTTGGCTTCTTCCATTATTACCTGTTCCATAGCTGTTGCGCCTTCGCAGGGTACCGCGTTTTTGGTAAGCATGGATGCGGCGAGAAACGGTTTGTAAGTTTTCAGCATACTGAACGGGAGCATCGAGTTTTCTTTTTCGAAATAGGCTTCTACCCTCTTCATTTCTTCCGCTGTAAGTAAATCTTCCAGTGTGGTGTCGCCGCGCATTTTCATTTTGTTCATAGCGCCCAGCATTTCAAACATATTATCCATGTCTAATTCCAAATAAACCGCATCGCTGTTTTTAATGGCCAGTTTCAAATTGTCGCTGAGTATCGCGTCATCTTTACAAATCATGTGTATGGTGCCAAAGAGATAAGAAGGTTTTTCCAATCCTTTGCCGCTTATTTGCCAAAGCAATGTGTTTTCAGGATTCGATTTTACGGTTTCTTTCTTTGGTTTGGCTTTTGACTGTCCGCAACTTGTTAACGATAAAAGCGCCAATGCAATACTTAATCCGGCTATTTTCATTTTCAGGGTTTTATTTAATGCAAATTAATATGTAAATACTAAATTAATCGGGTATAAGATGATGAATGGAAAGTTTTACATAAAAAATACTTCTGTACGGTAACTGTCAAACTTTGTTCCCCATTTCACCGTCAGTTCTTGCGGGGTTATCGTAAGACCAAGTTCCTGTTTAACGGCTAATGCAGGCAGGTTAGCGCCGGCGCCCAATGCGGCGGCTATTGTTCCCTGCACCCTCGGGTTTATTTCAAGAATTAAAAATTTGCCTGCAGCAGATTTTTTTACCTGTATACCGATATTACCATGCAGCTTTAATTCTTTAATAATTTGCGAGCAATAAGTGATGATACTTTCTTCCTTTATAAACTCGCCCTCCGTAGTTATTCCGTTAATCATTTTTTTGCGTAAGCGGGGTACAGCTAAAATCGTATCCCCGTTAGTTGCCAGGCAATCAACGGAATATTCTTCGCCCGTTAAAAATTCACTCATTAATAATTCAGGAAACGGTTTTGAAGAAAGAATTCGTACCGCATCGTTGTATGACATAAACTTTGCATTGGGCTTTTCGTTGAACAAAAGATGCGCCTCATCAATATCCGGGTTTATAATTCTGAAACCTCTGCTGCCATTTGATTCGGATGGTTTGAAACAAATGACCTTTACCGGGATAACCTAACTCCGCCGCAGCTGTTATAAATTGATCAGTCGTTTCAACAATTCTGAAATCGGGAACATCAATGCCCCGCCATTGCAGAAATTCATAGAGCCTGCTTTTATTATTGGCAATTTCCAGCGAAGGAGCTTCTGATACCAAAACTTTTACACCATTGGCTTCAAAATCTTTTTTATGTAATGCAAGCGGAATAAGTTCTTTGGTTACCAATGGCATCAGTACATGAATATCATGTTTGCGACAAACAGCCAAAACAGACTCAACAAAATTTTCATCAGTCGCCTGCGGAATTTTTTCAAAATTTTTTACAAGATGCCTCCCGACAGCATTGGCATCAGCATCAGCGACTGTAATATTGAAAGACGGGTTTTGCTGCAGGCATTTAATAATGCCCGCTGCTCCCGGCGCACCGGCGCCCGTCATTAAAATATTTATTACGGCAGAGTGAATCATTACAGTAAAAATAGCGCTTGCATAACCAAATTGAATTTAAATATTGAAGACATTGAATACATTATCGCTCCATGCGGTAACAGTTATTTACTAAATAGCCCCGTATAGTTTATTCCCAATCCATATTCATTCGAAATTTTCACTTTACCAAAATCATATTCAATTCCCGTAGCTACATCTTCCTGCAAAAGCAAAGGGCCGTCCATATCTGCATAATCAATAAGCGGTATTAAATGCGCAATGGCGGCCGAACCAACGGTTGACTCATTCATACAGCCAATCATGACTTTAAGACTCAGTTCTCTCGCTTTTTTTATCATACGCAGCGCCGGCGTAATGCCGCTGCACTTGGTAAGTTTAATATTGATGCCGTGAAAATGATCCCGGCATTTTTCCACATCGCTCTCAAATACACAGGATTCATCAGCCATCAACGGCAAAGATGATTTCTCGTATAAAATTTTCATGCCTTCCCAATTATCTTTCGCCAATGGTTGCTCTACAAACTCAACACCCAGCTCTTTTAATTGGGGTATTAATTTCAAGGCGGCTTCTACATCCCAGGCCGCATTGGCATCTACCCTGAATATGGCATCGGTATTTTCCCTTAATGCTTTTATGATAGCAATATCATCGGCAGTACCCACTTTTATTTTATAAATAGGCCATTCTTTTTCTTTCAACTTTGCTACCATCTTTTCAATACTGTCTATACCAATAGTATAATCGCAAACTGCCGCGGCTGTAAATTCATTTACAAAAAATTGATGCAGTTTTTTTCTTTTTAATTTACCGTACAAATCCCAAGCGGCTATATCTATGGCACATACAAGAAAGGGATTTTGCGGCAACAGGTGATGCAGGTAATGCCAGTAACGATCGGGTTCCGTAAAAGCGAATTTCTCAATAAGTGTTTTTTTTCTTTCAATATCCGCTATCATTTGTTCTACCGTGATATTGTAGTAGGTAATAGCCGGCGCTTCGCCGTATCCTTTAAGACCGAAATGCTCCAGCTCCACTATTAAGGTCGGCTGATGTGTTTTAGTTCCTTTTGAAATAGTAAACGGGTGACGAAATCGAAGGTCGTAGGGATAATAATTAATCTTCATGCTGCAAATTAATTATTTAACCTGTCAATTTTCATTTGCTTTGTTTTAAATACTTGCAGCATTTCTCCCGCTGTGTTCTATGTACCCTCTTAATTCATCATTGAACTCTTTTTGCTTAATTAGTTCTTCTAAACCGATATGCATACGGTATTGCCAGTAATGGTTGGGATTGGAAGGCACATTAATACGTTCTTCATGCGGATTTTCCCTTCTTATCTTTTCATCCATTCCTAAAATATCCTGCAATTGGAAAATACTCCACATGGCCGGCGAGTAGAGATGTTGTAGTATAATAGCCCGGTTAATCCACGCCTCACAAAATACCGGTGCATCGCCCCATTGGCCCATTTCATGGTTATAAAATTCTTGAATCGAATTCCTGTCTTCTTCCCACCAACCGCGAACGGTGCTCATATCATGTGTAGAAGGTGTAACTACAGACAGGTAGGGCGCCGTTTTGGGATTAAAGAATTTTGTTTTGGGATTCTTGGGCATACGCTGAATTTCGAGACTGAGAAAACCAAGTTGTTTCATAACCTCAGGAACACAATGCGGTACCATACCCAAATCCTCTCCGCAGATAAGCATATTGGTTGATTGCTTCAGGTAAGGAAGTTTTTGCATGGCTTCTTTCTTCCAAAAATCATCCTGCCGCTCATAGAAATAATTAATATAGAGTTCTTTTAATTTTTGCTTGGTAAAATCATCGAGGTAGCGGAAAGACATAGTAGTATCCATAGCAATACGAAAATGAAATTGCAGTCCCTTACCTTTTTCTTCTTCAATCAAAATAATATTTGAAATAAGATCGTACAAACCGTATTTCAGCGTATTGTTCTCCTCATTTTCTTGTAACGTACTAAAATACTTCTCCACTTTACGTTGCGTATCGAATGCTTCAGCAATATCATAGCTTCCAAAATCATTGGCAATAAGAAATTCGGATTTCAATTTTTCAGCATAAATACCAAACCGCTCGGCGATCACCTCATTGGTTATATAAGGTTTGCAATAGCGATGATAATCGAACCACAATCCTTTTTCACCAAACTCATTTATGTGCACGGGAATTGACGGAACAAAATGACCCAATATCCCCTCTACCGCGTTCATGGGTATGCTCCAAATTCTGAAGAAACCGAGAATATGATCAATACGAAACGCATCAAAGTAATTACTCATTTGCTCAAAGCGCTGCCGCCACCAGGCAAAACCATCTTCCTGCATTTTTTTCCAATTGTAAGTGGGGAAACCCCAGTTCTGTCCTTTCAATGCAAAATCATCGGGAGGTGCGCCGGCCTGGCTGTCAATGTTATATAATTCAGGCGCCACCCAGGCATCGCAACCGTAGCGGTAAATACCAATGGCGATATCTCCTTTTAAAACAATTCCGTTTTTATGCGCATAATCAGCCGCTTCTTTTAACTGCAGGTGCAAGTGATATTGAATAAAATAATGCAAGGCTACTTCACTGTAAGATGCGGAACCCGGCGAAGAAAGCTCTTCGATTGCCTGCTTGTTGTAAATATTATTTGTTTCCCATAATTCGAAATGCGAATTACCGTATTTGTCCCGCAGGTAACAAAATGCCGCATACGGCACCAGCCAGTGTTTATTATGTTTAAAAAATAATTTATAATCTTCGTCCGCAAAGCATTCATCTTTACACAATACAAATAAATCTTTCAGTGTTTGCAATTTTATTTTAATAACCTCCTCATAATCTATTACCTGCAGATCATTCAACTGCTTTTGCACATCTTTCAGCGCTTTTAATTTATCTGCATTTTTTTTACCGGCCACACTTTCCAAGTTAACATACATCGGGTGCAACGCAAAGGCCGATATAGCTGCATAAGGATAGGAATCGGCCCGGGTATGCATAGCTATCGTATCATTGACGGGTAAAATTTGCACCAATCTGAGCCCGGTTTTTTTAGCCCAATCAACCAATAACTTTATATCAGTAAACTCTCCCGCACCCATACTCTTTTTTGATCGCAGGCTAAATACAGGTATCGCTACGCCGGCTCCCTTCCAGGTATTATTGTGCAGATGAGCAAAGCCGTCATGTATTACGGTTTGTTTCTTTTTGGCAGTATTGCCGGATAAAATTCTGTTGTCTCCGTCTTCGAAGCGGACAAAAGATTTCTTTTTTGTATTATAAACACCATACTTGTAAGCCAATGGCAGGCTCTCATCCGATAAATCTAATTTCACCGACCACCAATTACCCCTGAGCGATAAATTAACAGCGCTTTCGATAGACCAGTTACTAAAAACGGCAGCATTGCCGGACATACAAATTACTTCATCACCGGCAAGCAAAGGCGCTTTTACTTTAAACTCATGGGTAAAGTTTTTAGGCGATTTCATTTTTATTTTGCTCTCCTGCGCAGGCAATAAAATATTTTGAAACGGAGCCGAATAGAATGCGTTTTCAAATTCCCCGGCATGGTTCCAGGTGTCGATGGTCAGTATTTCTTTGATGCCTTCCATCGAAATGTCAATTGCCCTGTCATTGCCCCATTCAGGAATAAGTTGCCCGTCTTTATTTTTTAGTAAATAATTATATTGAATGGTTGAAATATCTTTTTTATCAAACTCGATGGAGGCAATCCAAAATTCATGATTAAAATAGGTCATGGGAATAGCCTCGGAAATCAAATCGTTTCCCAGTTCATAGGTATTTCCGTTAAGCCAAATGCTTTCTCCGTATTTTGTATTAAATCGCAAGCAGAATTGAACTTTCATGATAGTAAATTATTGTGTAGCAACAACACGGTGCTTAAAGACGAAAATAATTAAAGAAACCGGACAACCATAAATTTACAGTACTTTATTTTAGTACTAAAAAAGCAGGGCAAGTCAAACCCCGCCACCTTAGCAAATCATTCTGAATGTTTTACGGGCAAAAGATTAACCCGGAAACAGGCGGTATAATTGAATTTTCTCCCCTACTTTTGCATCAATTATTAAAAACAAAACGAGAAAAGCATGGAGCAACAAAAAAAATCTACAGCGGGTTGGTGGTTATTATTCTTTTTATCCACCGCATTATTAAGTTATATGATTTACAGCCACAATGAATGGCTGACACTGGTAATACCTTTTGTAACTACGGGCTTTGTAAAAGCTATGGATATAATGTAACCTGAAGAGTTCTTTTACAATCAGCAAGAGGATTTAGTTTCCGGGCCTTTTTATAACCGAATTTAACTATCAAACATTGTATAACCTAAACAACATTAATTATGAAAAAAATTGTATTCGCATCATTTTTATCCTTTGCAGTATTAATCGGTTCTCTTAACCATTCTTCTGCATCAGTAATTATTCCCGTTACTGCATCCGTTCCTTCCGAACCCGATTCTGCAACGGTAAACGCAGCTGTAGAGGAATTCAAAAACCTTTCTAAAAAAGAACGTAAGACAAGAATTAAAGAAGCGAAAAAAGAAATCAGGAAATATAAAAAATCAGCGAATAAAGGCGAAGCAAGTGACAACACTGTTTTACTTGCCATCTTAGCCATTTTACTTCCCCCTTTAGCGGTTTATCTGCACCAGGGAGAAATAAACAATAAATTTTGGATTTCTCTTTTATTGACCCTCCTGTTTTGGTTGCCGGGTGTTATTTATGCATTGATTGTAATATTTGGATAAGAAACATAAAATTCAAAAAAAATAAAGGGCTCTCGTTAAGAGGCCCTTTACTTTTTTTAAAACATTTCAATCAATCAATTTTACAACTTAATAATTACCCCGATACCGGTTATATTTTTTGTAATAGCCGGGTTGCCGCGATAGAACACACTGCCTGTTCCGCTGATAGTTACATCTAATTTTCGCTCCGCCGATACGTAAGCGCTGCCCGCACCGCTTATATTTACTACTGCATTTTGCGCCGCTAAAGAATCTCCTGCAAAAGCACCGGCGCCGCTTATAGTAAGGGCTACATCATCAGCAGTACCTCTCAGCTTCATACCGCCGGCTCCTTTTAGTAAGGCGCTTAACTTAGGAGTACTTATATCCGCTTCAATACCGCCGGCACCCGTAATTTCATAAGTAAGCGGTTCTGTATAAGTAAATTTATTTTGGCCGACAATACCGCCGGCACCGCTCAATTTGGCGTACAGTATTTTAGGAACCGTTACAAAAACTTTGATTGGTTTGGCGCTTTGAATGATTGTATCTTTTATACTAACAACCAGTGTATCGTCTATTACAGCGGTTTCTATTAGTCTTACAATATTCGAATCGGCTTCAAGATTTAAGGGTTTATAATCTCCCTGCGTTACATAAACTATTATCGGGCCCCTGTTAACTAATTTGGTAAAATTGCCAACATCCCTTGTAGTACCGGTTCCTGCATTGGGGTTTACGGGGTTCGAATTATCATCTTTATCGCATGCGGTGAAAAAAAATATACAGGATAGAACGAACGCCGCGCAAAGCAGCAGGTTTGAGTTTTTCATTTGATGAGCATTTAATAGTTAGGTAATCAGTCCTTAAATTGTATTACAAAAAATTCAACTATCATGCCAACGGAGCCTGTTGTTTTATAAAGTAACTAACAAAAGGAGTTTCCATTAGTTGTTTTACAAAAAACCGACAGTTGTTCGTAGTAATCCAACGATTCATTTAAGTAAATCCGGCAATATTTCTTTTAAAAAAGTAATGCTTCAATAATTCAATGGCGTAGTGGGGGTTCATTTTTGACTTGTTATATTATTTTGCAAAAAAGTTATGCTGCGGAAAGGTGCCAAACTAAAGAGGGAAAAGGCAGAAAAATGACGTACCTTCAACTGAGTTGGAAGAATACATCGGCCGTTTTTCTTCCAACCCGCCTCAAATCAATCATCAGAATTAAAACAAAAATTAAGTAAAAAATTTATGGCTAAATCGCAGGAAACATGGAATAAAAAAGAAAGAGAAAAGAAAAAACAAAAAGAAAAAAGAGAAAAAGAAGAAAGAAAACAGGAACGTAAAGACAATGCCAAAGAAGGCAAAAGCTTAGACGATATGATGGCTTATGTGGATGAAAACGGTAACATATCCTCTACCCCGCCCGATCCCCGAAAAAAGATAACTGTAAATGTAGAAGACATTGAGATTGGTGTTCCAAAGCAAAAAGCTTATGATCCCGCCGATGCGATACGTAAAGGAATTGTAACTTTTTTTAATAATGAAAAAGGCTACGGGTTTATTAAAGACCAAGATACACAGGAAAGCATTTTTGTACATGCCAACGGACTGGTAGATCAAATAAAAGAGCAAAACAAGGTTATTTTTGAAGTAGAACAGGGCCAAAAAGGACTTAATGCTGTGAATGTAAAATTAGTTAAATAATAAAAAGATTATTTCGGGAAGAATTTAAAAATCAATTCCCTATCATGGCATGAAGTAATAAAGAAGGTTAAAAAGAAAATAATATATGTGAGATAGTAGATTTTCTTTGCATTAAAAGTCATTTATTGTTAGCGAGGTTTTTTTACGCCGCTGTTGCTATTTTCACCATCAAGCCGAAGTTAGCTACTCTGCCGTAAAATATAAAGCATCGGATGTTTAATAGCAGGGAAGCTTAAGGATTTATAAATAACGGCACCTATCAATTCATCATACTGATAAACTCATCAAACAAATAACGGCTGTCATGCGGGCCCGGTGTTGCTTCGGGGTGATACTGTACCGAGAAGGCGGGCTTACCTTTTATTCGTATGCCTTCTATCGATTGGTCATTGAGATTGATATGTGTTATTTCAATATGAGCGGCTTTTTTTACAGCTTCAGGGTCTACACCAAAACCATGATTCTGCGTAGTGATTTCACATTTACCTGAAATAATATTTTTTACCGGGTGGTTCAGTCCGCGGTGACCGTGGTGCATTTTAAAAGTAGGAATACCGCAAGCCAATGCAAGTAACTGGTGACCGAGACAAATACCGAATACCGGTTTTTCTTCTTTCAATATTTCTTTTACAGTATCTACCGCATAATCCATTGCCGCCGGGTCGCCGGGACCGTTACTTATAAAATAACCTGAGGGATTGAATTGCTTCAGTTCAGCCAATTTTGTTTTGGCAGGAAACACTTTTACAAAAGCTCCGCGGCTTGTCATACATTCCAATATATGTTGCTTAATGCCAAAATCCAGAACGGCTACACGAACTGCTGAAGCTGCATCGCCCATTTCATAGGCTTTATCAGTACTTACTTTCGATGCCAGTTCCAACCCGTCCATGGAAGGTGTTTTAGCTAATTCCTTTTTCAATTGCTCCGCATCTGTAATAACGGAAGATATAATACAGTTCATAGCGCCTTTGGTACGTATATGCGCCACCAATGCTCTTGTGTCCACACCTTCTATCGATACGATGTTGTTTGCTTTTAAATAAGTTTCTAATGACCCGTCGGCCATTTTTCTTGAATATCCGTCTTCGAGGTTGCGACCAATCAGTCCGCTTATTTTTACATTAGCCGATTCTACATCAGTATCCTTAACACCGTAATTACCTACATGCACATTGTTCATGATAAGCATTTGGCCAAAATAACTGGGGTCGGTAAAGACTTCCTGGTAACCGGTCATGCCGGTATTAAAACATATTTCGCCGGTGGCGGTACCAATGGCGCCAAAAGCGGTGCCTGTACAAATAGTACCATCGGCTAACAATAAAATGGCGGGAACTTTGCTATCGGGCATTTTTAGAAAGGTTTTGCAAATGTAAGGTGCGGGCAATTAAAATAGTACCCTGTTTTTCTTATGTGAATAATTAGGTTTTTGAACCACTGAGGCACAAAGACACAAAGTTTCACTGTGTTGCTCCGTACCCTTGTGTTAGTGTGGTTCCTTTTCGTGGTTCAAAAAAAAGGCTCCCGATAAATTCGGGAGCCTTTATATAAAAAGATTGAAACTAAATTATGCTTCTTTCGCGTCTGCATTTGTCTCCGCAGCTGCATCATCAGTTTTTGCTTCTGCTTTTTTCTTTGCACCGCCGCTTCTTCTTGTCTTCTTAGTTGCTTCTTTCAGTTCACCTTTTCCTTTGCCGTATACTTCGTTGAAATCAACCAATTCAATCATGGCCATCTCCGCATTATCGCCTACACGGGCACCCAGTTTGATAACACGTGTGTAGCCGCCGGGGCGTCCTGCTACTTTAGGGCCAACAACACCGAACAATTCTTTTATCGCCGCTTTGTCCTGCAAATAACTGAACACGATACGATGCTGGTGCGTAACATTGTCTTTACTTTTTGTAATAAGCGGCTCGGCATAAACCCTTAAGGCTTTTGCTTTGGCTACCGTAGTTACAATTCTTTTGTGGGCAATCAGCTGGCAGGTAAGGTTGCTGAGCAACGCATCTCTGTGTGCTTTCTTTCTGCCGAGGTTTTTAATTTTGTCTCCGTGACGCATGACGTTTAAATTTAATTCGGTTGTACCGTGTCAGGAATTACAACCTACTTATGTTAAAAAAATAATACAACTTAAGCTATTTACAACTCGCTTGGATCAACACCCATCTTCAATAAATCCATTCCAAAACCAAGACCTCTTTCATTCAATACCTGCTCAATTTCAGCCAACGATTTTTGACCGAAGTTTCTGAACTTCATCAAATCTTCCTGCTCGTATTGTACCAGTTCGCTCAATGAGTTAATCTTAGCGGCTTTCAAACAGTTAAAGGCACGTACAGAAAGATCCAAATCTTCCAATGGTGTCTTTAATATTTTACGTAACTGCAATGTTTGCTCGTCTACCAGGTCTTCTTTCTTCTCTTCTTTATTATCAAATGTGATATTCTCATCTGTAATAATCATCAGGTGCTGTATCAAAATACGGCTGGCTTGTTTTACAGCCTCTTCAGGATGTATAGTACCGTCGGTCTTCACCTCCATGATCAACTTCTCATAGTCAGTACGCTGCTCCACACGGGTATTCTCGATAGTGTACTTTACATTCTTGATAGGCGTGTAAATTGCATCGATGGCGATATAACCAACCGGCGCATCTTTCGGTTTGTTTTCCTCTGCAGGAACATAACCGCGACCTTTAGAAATAGTCAGTTCAATATCTATTTTAGCAGATGAATCCAATGTACAAATAAGCATATCGGGATTCATTACTTCAAACGACTGTGTTCCTTCGCCAATCATACCGGCAGTAAACTCAGTCTTATTTTTAATAGAAAGCGTTATTTTTTCGTTCGCCACTTCGTGGTCTACCGTTTTCTTCAAACGTACCTGCTTAAGGTTCAGAAAAATTTCTACCACATCTTCACTTACACCTTTGATGGTAGCGAACTCATGATCTACTCCATCCATTTTCACACCAATAATAGCGTAACCTTCCAATGAATTCAACAATACCCTGCGCAACGCATTACCGATAGTAACTGCATAACCGGGTTCCAGCGGACGAAACTCGAACAGCGCTTCAAAGTCGTTCGCTTTCTGTAAAATTATTTTGTCGGGTTTTTGAAAATTTAATATGGCCATATTTTACATTTAAAATTTTAAAGTGATAATGTCAGTTTAGTCATACAGTCAAACCTGTCATATTTGACACCATTGACTTATTTGACCGTCTTACTTCGAATACAATTCCACGATCAACTGCTCCTTAATATTTTCAGGAACACTTTCTCTTTCCGGGTAGGTAATAAAGGTACCTGTCATAGTCGTTTCGTTAAAATCTACCCAACTGAACTTAGGGTTTTTTGCACGAACCTGGCTTGTAACGGCGGTATTGGCTTTGCTCTTATCTTTTAATGTAATAACATCGCCGGCTTTTAATTGATAAGACGGAACGTTTACTACATCGCCATTTACCATGATGTGTTTGTGCGATACCAACTGACGTGCAGCGGGGCGGCTTGGTGCAATTCCCATACGGAAAACCGTGTTATCCAAACGGGCTTCGCAAAGCTTAATCAGGTTTTCACCCGTAACACCTTTGCGGCGTGCAGCCTCTTCAAATGTTTTGCGGAATTGTTTTTCCAAAATACCGTAAGTGTATTTGGCTTTTTGCTTTTCGCGAAGCTGTAATGCGTACTCACCAAGGGTTTTACGCTTACGCTTTTCGCCGTGCATACCGGGAGGGTTGCTGTTTTTAGTCAACCATTTACCATTGCCTAAGATAGGCTCCCCGAAAATGCGGGAGATTTTGGTCTTTGGACCATTGTAACGTGCCATGTTTTTTTCATTTAAGCTTTTTTAGAATGCGGTACAACGATCGGTAAAAAGCTTTAAAAAAATTAATCGTGTACCCTTTTTAAAAAATGAAACCTTATGGGCTCAATATATTGGAATCGGAAGTCGGAGGTATGAAGTAAGAAGTCGGAAAGATTATTTTTATCGAAACTACTTTTCTGACTTCAGACCTCCGACTTCTAATTATACTCTTCTCTTCTTCGGAGGACGGCAACCGTTGTGAGGCATGGGCGTCACATCTTTTATCATTACTACTTCAATACCATTTTGCGATAAAGAACGGATAGCGCCTTCGCGGCCCGAACCGGGTCCTTTTACATATACATCTACTTTTTTCAAACCGGCATCCAACGCAGTTTTAGCCGCATCGGCCGCAGCCATTTGCGCAGCATACGGAGTATTTTTCTTAGAACCGCGGAAACCCATTTTACCGGCGCTGCTCCAGGAAATAACCTGACCTGTTTTGTTGGTTAAACTGATAATGATGTTGTTGAAACTGGCTACGATATGCGCATCGCCGTATGTATCAACTTTTACTACTCTTTTTTTAGCGGCGGCTTTACCTGTCGTCGCTTGTTGTGCTTTTGCCATTGTAATTAACCTGAGGTAATCTTTAAGTTTTATCCCGATGAAATCGGGGCTGAATCATCCCTCCTGCTGACTTATGAAGCTATCCGGCGATGATTCAAAAAATATAAGTCACTAACAGCTTATAGCCATTAGCTTATTTCTTAGCCGCCTTCTTTTTACCGGCAACTGTTTTACGCTTTCCTTTTCTTGTACGGCTGTTGGTTTTGGTACGCTGACCGCGAACGGGCAATCCTTTACGATGGCGAAGACCGCGGTAGCAGGCTATATCGAGCAAACGCTTAATACTCATCTGTACTTCAGAACGCAACTGACCTTCTACCTTAAACTCTTCGGTAATGGTATTACGAATGGCATTCAGGTCTTCATCGTTCCACTCATTTACTTTCTTTTCGCGGCTAATGCTATTCTTATCAAGAATATACTTAGCTGTAGATGGTCCAATACCATATATATAGGTCAAACCTATTTCGCCTCTTTTAGTTTTTGGTAAATCAACACCGGCAATACGAGCCATAATTTTTAATTATTTCAGTTTATTTATTACTTACTGTTTTCAAAATCCCAAAAAACAAATCACAAATTTCAATTGGTTCTTGCTTTTTGATTTTTGGTTCTTTCTTAATTATCCCTGTCTTTGCTTAAAGCGGGGATTTTTTTTGTTGATAACGTAAAGTCTTCCTTTACGGCGTACGATTTTGCAATCAACACTTCTTTTCTTAATAGATGCTCTTACTTTCATTTTATTTTAGCTTTGAGCCTTGAGCTTCGAGCTTTGAGCTCAAGGCTCACAACTCATAGCTCGCAGCTATTATTATTTATATCTGAAAATTATTCTTCCTCTTGTCAAATCATAAGGACTCATCTCCACTCCCACTTTATCGCCCGGTAAAATTCTTATGTAGTGCATCCTCATTTTTCCCGAGATGGTAGCCAGTATTTCGTGGCCGTTTTCTAATTTCACTTTGAACATAGCGTTGCTCAAAGCTTCTACTATTGATCCATCTTGTTTAATAAGGGGTTGTTTCGACATAATTTTTGGAGGCGCAAAGATATAGGATTAGCCTTAAAAAAGAACAAACCCCTGAAAAAATTCAAGGGTTTGTGGAAAATTGCGCTAAGAGTCCCTGAAATAGGGCATCTGCTTGAAAATTAATGTCTTTCCAAATATACTTTGGTCATGTCCAAATGATGATTTTGGAGTTCATGAACCGCTAATTGTGTGTTGAAATGGCGCCGGTCTTCCCGGTACCATATTTCAATAGTAGAAAAATTGCCGGCCTCAGGAGTTACCAGCCTGAACGAATCTTTTTTATATTTTTTGCCGCCATTGAGTTGCTCACTTTCGAATCCGAGCTTCACCAGTTGCCCTTCGTCAAGTGGTATGGGACCCATATCTTCCGGGCTGTACCAGAAATCCTGTATTCCGTTATTGACCAATGCCTGGTTTTCTTCGCGGTTGATTTTTACCACGGTGCCTTCGCGGCTTACCCCGTCATCATTAACCTTTATTACATCGCCTGATTTAAGTTGACCGATTTTTAGCATAGCAATTATTTTTTTGTTCTTCGAATATAAAAAAAACTTTGGAATGAGCAGCAAGTAGTTTTTATTTCGGGTTTCGGGTTCCGGCTTGCTTATCATACTTCCTCAAATCCCTACTCCGCCCAGCTCATTACATAATCTTTATTTTCAATATCCAATGCTTCTTTGGTTAATTGCAGCGGATGGAAGGTATCCACCATCACTGCCAATTCACCGGTTTCTTTTTTACCAATACTTTTTTCTACAGCACCGGGGTGCGGCCCGTGCGGAATGCCGGCGGGGTGCAGGGTAATCATTCCTCTTGTTACATTTTTACGACTCATAAAATCGCCGTCTACATAATATAATACTTCGTCACTATCAATATTACTGTGGTTATACGGCGCCGGTATAGCCTGCGGATGATAATCAAACAATCGAGGACAAAAACTGCACACAACAAAATTATTGGCCTCAAAAGTTTGATGCACAGGCGGCGGTTGATGTACACGGCCGGTAATGGGTTCAAAATCATGAATACTGAATGCATAAGGATAACAACACCCATCCCACCCTGCTACATCAAAAGGATGTGTACCGTAATGCAAACCGTACAACATGCCTTTCTTTTTTGCTTTAATTACAAAATCACCTGTCTCATCAAAAGTTTCCAGTGTTTGCGGCGGACGTATATCTCTTTCGCAATAAGGCGAATGTTCCATCAATTGCCCGTACTTGCTTAAATATTTTTTCGGGTAGCGTATCGGGCTGAAAGATTCTACGATAAATAACCGGTTGTTTTCATTTGCAAAATGAATTTGATAAATCGTTCCCCTTGGTATAACGAGGTAATCGCCGTAAGCAAATTCCAAATTACCGTACATGGTTTTTAATACACCGCTGCCTTCATGCACAAAAATCATTTCGTCGGCATCAGTGTTTTTATAAAAATAATCTTTTACACTTTCCTGCGGAGCTGCCAAAACAATATGACAATCATTATTGACCAATACCGGCACACGGCTTTGTAAAAAATCTTTGGCAGGTTTTATATTAAACCCTTCAAAGCTTCTGTGACGAAGCATTTTTTCTTCGGCCACCGAAGGCGCCACGCTTATTTGCGGTTCTGTTTTTATTATTTGCGTAGGCGGATGACAATGATAGAGTAATGAGTAATCGTTGCTGAATCCTTCGGTAGAAAACAGCTGCTCCGAATATAATTTGCCATCAGGTTTGCGAAACTGTGTATGTCGTTTATGGGGAATTTTTCCCAGTGTATGATAATGAGGCATGACTATAAGTTAAAAATGAAAAGTTGAAAGTTAAAAAAAGCTGTTAGCCTTTAGCTGATAGCCAAAAAAAATTCAATTCGCGACAGTTCTAAAGTAGGCGGGAGAAAAATATATTTCCCCGTCCGAACGGGTCATCCGGGCGGGCACTTGCGTTTGTCAATCCAATATGTGAAATTGCGGTGAAAAGGCATCTTCAAATCTACAATAATTTTAACTTTGACAAAAATAGGATTGATTTCAGACACACACGGCTATTTAGATGAGGCAGTATTTAAACATTTTGAAAACTGCGATGAAGTATGGCATGCCGGCGATTTTGGAGATAATGCAGCAGAAAAGTTGACAGAAACGAAAGTCTTAAGAGGTGTTTACGGCAATGTTGATGATGATAAAATAAGAACTGTATTCCCTGAACAATTAGTTTTTATGTGCGAAGAAGTAAAAGTTATGATTCGTCATATCGGCGGTTACCCTCCCCGCTACAATGCTGAAACAAAAAAGGAATTACTCATTCACCAACCGCAATTATTTATTGCAGGGCACAGCCATATTTTAAAAGTGATGTACGATGATAAACTGCAATGCCTGCACATGAACCCCGGTGCAGCAGGCAAACAGGGATGGCATAAAGTAAGAACCATCATCCGTTTTGCGGTTGATGGTTCTGACATGAAAGATTGTGAAGTAATTGAATTGGGTGTTCGTTAAGTTTTTCATTTCTCCATCTCCACAATTTCATTTGTTTTTTCTAATGGTTTTTCTTTTGCAATTTGCAGCAGCATCTCAGTCAGTGCTTTTATTTCCTGAAGTGGTTCTAAAAATCTGAACCAATGCCTTTTTTTATTGTCATAAATAATCAATGTGGTCATGGATAGATCCACATGGTTTAGCTCAGGCATTATGATACGGGTGTAATTGATTTCCTTCAGTATTTTTTTTAATTCCGCCATTTCGGTTTTGCTTAATGCCCCGCCAAACTTTCCCGATTTTGAACTGTCTATTTTGCTTTTGGTAATATAAAATTCCCGCTTTGCCCGGATTTTTCCATTGCTGTCAATCTGCAAATACAATTTAGGACAGGTGCCATTGCAGCGACCCGAACTGTAAATAATTTTTTCAAACTTTACATGGGCTCTACCGGGTTGTGATTGACAACTACTCATAAGCATATTTAGCATGACTACCAGAAAATATAACTTCGGTTGTTTAGTCATAGTAAACATATTGTGTAGTTGAAGTAGAGTTTTGGCCAACTACAGTTCGTTTAGAAAGCCTATTCTTACTGTCAAACTCATAACTATAGTTTGTAGTTCTGAAAAAATTAGGAGGGTCATTAGCTGACCCGGCTTTAACTGCTAAGGGCAAAAATTTAAAAGAGGGGGCAGTATAAAAATTACCAGTATTTTTTAAAAAATCGTCAGGATAATTGGTATAGGCGGTATATATGGATGTAGCCTTACTGTTATTCACATTAAACACTGTGCTATCCAGTAAACCATTAGCGGCATTATAAAAATAAGCTATTGTTTGTGTAAAGGTTGGTTGGCCATTGGTAAAGTTTATTAATACTTCTTTCTCAACATAGCCACTGCTGTTAATGTAATAAGACCTAAAAGAAGAGCCGTCAGTACTGTTTAAAGTAACCCTTAGCCCACGGCTGTTTAATTCGCCAATGCTGCTAGAAACACCATTAGCATTAGTGCCCTTTATTAATACCTTGCCCGGTTCATAGCTATATTCAATAATGCTGCCATCATTTGTTTTAAATTTACTCAACCGTCCGGTGCCATCATAAAAATATTCATTTTCTGAAACAACGCTGTTATTATCTGTGCCTATGATTTTTTTTATTTTATTAGTAAGTGGTGAGGGTACATCATTGTTATTTTTTCTGCATGAAAAAAAGAATAACAATGCTGAAATGAGAATAAAAAAATTGTTTTTCATTGTAACAGTTTTTTGATAATTATAATGTAAAACTCACATTCAGGCGGATGCCTGCAACGCTGGTTGATTTAAATTTACTCGAATAATTAGTAACTGTTGTGTTACCTCCACCAGTATACGTAACTTTAGATTCAGAATAGCTTGTATTAAAATTTCCCATTACAGCGGGTTCTATCAACCACCTTTTGCCAATTAGCCAACTATAACCTGCGTAGGGGGTAACACTGCCGCCATTACCTTTGGATGAACTATTATTTGTGAAAGTAGTTGTGTTCTGGTTTCTTGTTCCTCCATTAGTAAACAAAAGTGATGAGACGCCAGCAAAGGGAAATCGCTTGCTCCCAGGTTTTCCAAAATAGTATCTTAATTCTGGGCCAATACCCAATAGGTGCTCTTTATTATCGCCACTGTTGTTTCCTCCAATGCTGCTGCTATTGTATTTGTATTTACCGGTTTGTATCAATAATTCAACACCTACCATTAAACGTTCCCGTACAAAATACCCGGCAGTTGGGTTTAAAAAAATGTTCCCTTGTTTTTCTTTTGAAGAAGAAGTGGGGTTATTGCCTGCATCGAATTGCTCAACGTTTAGATTGACAAAACCACCGCTTCCCCAGTTACCGGATCTAAATAAAAAGTTTAATCCAACTGGATTTCGTTTAATTGATGATAAAAGTAAGTTGTTTTGATAATTACGGGTTTCGGTTTTAGCTGGTGAAAATGATATAGTGTTAGTACTTATTAAAAACCTGCCTTTTTGTAATTGATAGTTTGTACTTTTTGCTTTAGTTTGGGCAACTAAAAAAGTTGTGCTGCTTAATATAGAAGTAGATGCAAGAAAAATTAATTTAAAATATTTCATATAAATATATTAAGGTTAAAAAATCAGAAATCTAAGTAAACAGACCCCCCTGTATAGTTAATGTTTCATATTGTAACTAGGGCAATTTTTGATAAAAGATAGATTGAACAAATACGTATTGCCAATTATTACCTAGCCCGTCTAACTTTTCTTCGCTGCCGAGGCTGCAAATTAATAGCCCCCCTATAGAGACGGCGCTGTTACCATCGCAAATAGACTGATTTGGCTTTTTTATGCCTGAGTAATAATAAGAGATAAATTCACTTCCATTATATATTTTAATATTAAAGAAATTGCCAGACTGTGGTAAAATTCGAAATTGAAATTCTTCGGAAGGATTAATTGGAAGCGTTGGACCAACTTCCTTCATAAGCATTAAACGACTTGGTTTGGGAAAAGACACAGCTGTTTGAGTTGCTGTAAAATCTCTAAAACTCCACAAATAGTACAACCCGTTTTTTCTTTTACTATAAATAATAAACTTACCATTTTTCAGCTTTTGAAAATACCACGGAAGTTCGTCATTGGGTACTGTAGATACACTCAATCTATGATATTCCGGATAACCAGTAACATCAGTACCAGCCCCTAAATCTATGGCGTAGCGATTGATTCCGTTGCAGTAGTCCATGATAAGGTTATACTTTCCATTAATTGGGTCATCCACAAAATTGGTATACAAATCATCGATGGAGGTTGGCACTTTTTTTTTGCAGCCACTTAAAACTATAAAAATGAAGGAGCAGAAAATGATTAATGTGTATTTCATATTTTTTGTTTTATGCTAGTGATATTTTTTGTGCGTTACTGTTGTGTAATTACAATTTGGTTTCTAATCTGTCATTCACTTTGCCGGATATAGTCAGCAATTTTTTTATTTCAGCCAACTCACTTTTTAGTTTTTCAATTTCTTCCTGCTGTTCCTGAATGGCTTTAATAGCCACTACGCTAAAGTTGCTGTAATTAATCCCCAGTAGTTGTTTGCCCTCCTTATTGTTAACTACATCAACCAGTTCGGGAAAAATTTCCTTTACTTCCTGTGCAATAAACCCAATCTGCTTTCTTTTGTTGGCGACATCATTATTATAATAATATGTTGAAGGTTTTAATCTTTTAATCAAAGGCAGCACCGCATTTACTTGTTCTATTTCTTTTTTTAATTGCCGATCTGATAACACAATGTAATTTCCAGCCACACTAATCATGGCTCTTGGTGTTGCAATATTAGTAGCTAGTTCATAGCTTGAAAAAATGAGTTGCGGCGGATCGGGAAACCCGGGAGCAGAGGGTTCGGAGCTTATAAAATGTCCATACGGTGTATTATTTGAGCGAATAAGTATATGAAGAGGAACATCCAAGCCTGCCCTGGGTATATTATTATTGCCAATAGCTAAGCGTAAACCATTTGGTTGCAGGTATAAGGCGTCTCTTGATATTCCATTTTCGCTTGTTCTTATTTGTAGACCAATACTACCAATGTTGTCGGTGCGGCGAATATCGAGGTAGGAAGTATTAGAACCATTCCAAGGCGACATTAAAATATTACCCGGCATATAGGCAACTCGCTGGTTACCAGTTGTGGTGTTACTGGCAAGATAAACTCCTTCATTTCCACCACCGATATCAAATAATCCCCTTGGAGTTGATGTAGCAATACCCACATCACCATCACTCATTACACGAAGGCGGTCTGTATTATTAGTAACCAAGGCAATATGCCCGGTTGTGTTTGAGCCGGGCCAGGTGCCGATACGTAAATCGTTATTGTTTGCACCAATATAACCTTTGAGTGAATTGTTATTGCGGAAAGATAACCACGGGTAATTGGATAAATTATTTTCCAATGTGGCATTTCCGCCGAATACATGAAGTTTATCTGATGGGGAAACAGTTCCTATACCAACATTGCCACTATTGTTGTTGCTAATGTTGTTACTTGTAGTTGTCCACTGGTTGCCACTACTACCCCCAGTAGTTATTTGCGTCCATTCTACTCCGTTATAGAACCAGAAATTATTGGTATCGGTATCATACACCATTAAACCTGCTGCTGGCGAAGTAATGCCTGTTCGTTGCACAGTATTCATCCGAGGCACCAACATATCTTTGTTAATGCTTTTTACATCCAGCATGGCACTGGCATCTGCGGCGGAACCATCGGTGTTAATGGCTACATTTTGTGCAGTAACTGAAAATGATAAGAACAAGAACCCAGCTACACAGCAATAGATGATTATTTTTTTCATATTCATTTTATTAAAAATTATATTTTAAAAACTTTGCCCCTTGTTCCGGAACTAAATTTGTTAAATGTGTTGTAACTCTGTTCCAAAAAAAATCACCTAAACTATTGTTAGATGCTTCCACTATTTCATCTAACTCTGCAATGAATGTACCTTGTATTTCCACATTTGATTTGCCTTGATAGATACTGCCATCAGCTTTATATGTTTCAGCATTGATAGTAAGTTTATAATTATCTGCACTATTTATAGAAACGATTTTCATTTTGCCAAAACGCCCCATATTGGTTTTGTATACAATTACATCACCGGGTTTTAGTAACACAGTACCAGTTGTATTTATCACTTCAATCAGATGGTTGCTCATTGAAGTTTCGAGGCCAGCGATATGTTCATTTTTTATTTCATCATAGCTACCTGGTTTTGCACTTTTTTGTTTTTTACAGGCGCTTACCATTAGTAAGATGAGGGAACATAAAAGAATAATTGTTTTTTTCATGATGATAGATTTTGCATTTATAGTGAGACGAATTAATCAATTTAGTTGCCAATTGCCACACAATTCCAGGTAATAGTATAGTTAACCGGGTTGGGGCTGGTATTTAATAATCTGGCCAGGCAGGTAGTAGTAGCGCCAGTTGTTGAACAGCCATATAATTTAAGCTCTACCCTGTGTAATTCGCCAACAGTGCCGCCAGATACATCCTCATCGCCCACAAAAACGCGTGGTGTACCTGTAAACCCTCCATTAAATGCTATGGCGCCTTCTGCAGACAAACCGAATCCGGGCAAAATAGCCGAAAATGTGGCTGTAGTAAAAGGATAAATTTTCAGGTTAGTGGCAGAGGTAGAATTGTAAGCTACCCCCCTGTTGTTATTTACGGTTAGCGAACCTTCAATGGCGGCGTTATTACCAATGGTTAACGGATTGTTAGGGTTTAATGTACCGGTAATTAGTGCATTTCCGTTAACATGCAGGGGTTCCGCCGGAGCTGATGCTCCAATACCCAAACTGTTGGTTATATATCCATTACCAATTACATGTAATGCTTGTAGTGGGTTAATAGTACCAATACCTACCTGCCCGGTACTATCTATTAACATCCGCCTTGTATTATTGGTATGAAAAGCAAGGCCGCTGCGGGAACTGCTTCCTGTTAAATAACTTCTGCTGATGCCTACCCTGCTATCGCTGCCAAAAATCAGTGCACTGGATAGCGTACCGGTATTTTCGCCGTTCTGGTCTATTACCAGTCCACTGTCGATAGCCATCCTGGCATTAGGCGCTGTAACCCCGATACCTACCCTGCCCGTATTGGTATTAATTATATTATTGCCATTGGTTGCCCAGGGGCCGCTGCTGCCGGTAGTCATTTGCGTCCACCCTGCTCCGTTATAAAACCAGAAATTATTGGTATCGGTATCGTACACCAGCAAACCTGCAGCAGGCGAACCTATACCGGTACGTTGTGCAGTAGTCATACGGGGCACCAGCATACCCTTGTTATTGCTTTTAACATCCAGCATGGCGCTGGCATCAGGAGCGGAACCGTCGGTATTGATGGCTACGTTTTGCGCCTGCCCATGCTCTGCCTGCAGCAGGAAATAAATTATCAATACGAGAGAAGTGAAAAATTTTTTCATAACGTTTTTGTTTATTATTGTTTAATAATGGATATGGTTTGTTGATATTCGGGTTCTTTTATATGAATAAAATAGGAGCCTGATGCAAGTTGTTGTACCGGTATGGCAATGCGCCGGTATTGGTTGGTAAGCGAAACCTGTTGCTGCCATACTATCTGACCCGATGCATTCACCATTTCTACTTTTATGCTGTGCCGGTTAATGCCGTTCAGTACCAGTTCCAGGTTATCTCTTACGGGATTGGGTCGGGCGGTAATTGTCCATTTTTTATCGCTGCAATCAACAGTTTCAACAGGCGACAGGGAAAAACTGCCGTCATTGTCAACTATACGTAAACGGTAAAATTTGCGTCCCGATGAGATATCGGTGTAACTGTAATCAACCGGTGTGCTCGAATTGCCTTTTGCATTTACTGAAGCCAGGGTTGTCCATATACTGCCGCCGATACTGCTTTGTACCTCAAACCGATTGGTATTCTGCTCTTGTTTGGTTTGCCAGTTTAGCGTCACTTGATTATTTGCGCAGGTAGCCGTAAAGCTTGCTAATATTATCGGCAAAGCGGCATTGGACGGTGCGGGGGTAAACCAACTTAAATCATTTAACCCGTTTAGCGTTACGCTGTTTTGCGCAGCATTCGCTACACCACCCACACTCGCCCAGCCACTACTTCCGTTTACACTTCTCCATAGGTTTAAAGTGTTTTCATCAACGGCATTCAGCTCTACATCCAAATAGCGGAATTCCAGCGTGGCATTTAAGCTATTGTTATTGGCAGGATTGATACGAAACACCCTTCGTACATTCTGATTGTTCACAGTATAATGATACCGTTCAATGGTGGTAGCGCCGAGGTTTTGTGCCGATGTGATTAATAAACCTATATTACCCGCATTTACACCCGACGGTGCATTAAGGGTAGCGGGCTTTCTTACAAAACCGGTATTACCGATAATGCGGCTGTTATTATTTTCTCCGATTAACTGACCGTTTGGATCGGCTAATAAAAAAAGCATATTACCATTGAGATCCAGGTTGCCGGAAGTAAAAAAAACACCGGTAAAAATGCTGACGGTACGGTTTAGCTTCACTACTCCCGCCGATTTATTTAACGCTAACTCACCTAACACGGTATTGCCGGTACCACTGATAGTAACAACCGGATCATTCCCCGTAAATACGAAACGGCTTAAAGAACCGGTACCTAGATCGCCGTTGTTTTCAAAGCCGGTGTTGTTGAGTACAATTTTTGCATCGTTGTTTACCAGTAAAGTAGCGCCGGGTGATATACGAAACACTGCCTGGCTATTAACAACGATACCGGTAAGGCTCCAAAAAAACACAAAGAGTAATAATTTTTTCATACGCTTCAAGGTTTTAATAAATCAACACTGCAAAGTTTGGTCAAAGCATATAGAAAATTGGTCACATGATGATGTGACACCGAAAAGTGGTATACTGTAAAAGAAAATACCGGAGAAACCGCGAAGAATTTACCCGTACCGAAAATAATTTCTTCGTGTTTCTGCGGCTATCCTACCTTGAAATAAAGATGGAAGTACCTGTTTACACACTATAATAATTTCTCATTGATGGCTTTACTCACAGCTTCAATTTGTGTGTGTACCTGTAGCTTTTCGTAGATGCGCTTAATATGCGTACGCACGGTATCAATGCTGATACCTAAATCGGCGGCAATCATTTTGTAGCTATTGCCTTTGGCCAAAGAAGCCAATATTTCTTTTTCGCGTGGGGTGAGGCTATAATCTTTTTCGGGAAGAATGGGTAATTGCTGCATACCGGCAATAACCATACGGGCAATGGTGGGGCTCATGGGAGCTCCGCCTTGCAATACTTCCTGGATGGAATCGATGAGTTTGTCGGATAAATATTTTTTTAACAGGTATCCCGAAGCGCCGTTACAAATTGCGTCGTACACATGCCGGTTATCTTCAAAAACAGTAAGCATAATAATAAACACTTTCCGGTCGAATGCACGAATTTTTTTTACGGCTTCAATACCATTTATGCCCGGCATATCTATATCCATTAAAATAACATCGGGTTGCAGTGCTTTGACTCGTTCTTCCACATTACCCACTTCCGAAAAATTACCGAGCACCAGCATGTCTTTAGAAAACGTAATCATGTTTACGATGCTTTCACGTAATTGCCGGTTGTCTTCAAAAATTACTACCCCTGTTTGCATAATTAATGGCAAGGTACTGGTTAATTATAAAAACTGTATACCCCAATCATGTGACAAGCGGTTTGTTTTCAAGCGGTACCGATAAATAAATACTCACTCCTTTTCCTTTTTCAGTATTAATATTGTAGTTCGGCTTTCATGGCATCGGCCCTTGATTGCATGTTGACGCAATCCGTTGCCGAAGCGCGGTATTTTTTTTGTCGAATCCTTTTCCGTTATCTTTTACCAATAAAGTGATCGTGTTATCCACTTTTCATCAGTTCGATCGCTAATCTCGGTGCATTGGCTGTATTTGGCTGCATTGTTTATCGCTTCTTTAAATATCAGGTAAAAGTCTTTGCGCTGGTTCAGATTCAGCATTGCATTGTCAAAATCGCCTTTTTCTTTGAAAGTGTAAGCTGATATTCAGTGGTTCCAGCATTTCTGCCGTAAATTCTTTCATACGCAATATCACTTTCTCCACCGTATCATTTGCGGGGTTAATGGCCCATACAATATCACTCATGCTTTCCAGCATCCTGCCCGAATTGTCTTTTATTTTTAACAGGTATTCTTTCGCCATTGCATCATTGTCATTGTTTTGCAATGCCATTTTACTGATAATATTAATACTTGACAAGGTAGAACCCATATCGTCGTGCAAATCCCTTGCTATCTTACTTCTCAGTTTTTCTTCGGCGAGGTATTTAGCAATGCGAATAGCACAGATATCGGCAATGCTTTGCAGAATATACCGGTGGTGTTTTTTATAAAAACCCTTGCGGGGATGTTCCGAATCAATAACTCCATACACTTCCCCGTCTACCAGTATTGGAACGGTTATTTCAGACAGATCGTTTTTCGTCATCTAAAATATACCGGTTGTCATTAGCCGTGTTATAAATAATTTCCGCCTTACCTGTTTTTGCGACCGTTCCTACAATTCCTTTACCAAGTGGGATTTCTATCGGGTTAATGATTTCATACCCTTCCGGACTTTTGGACCCTGCGGCAGCTTTTTGTATCAATGCTTTTCGTTCTTCGTTTAATTGGTATACCACACAATCCACAAAGCCCAGTTGATGTATACAATTATAAGCGATACTCCGGAAAATTTCTTCCGGCGTGTTTTTGCCATACAAAGCCGTAATAAACCGGTTGAGTGTTTTTTGTGTTTCGTATTTCTGCTTGAAAAAGCGATAGAATTGGTAAATAGCAAACCCAATAGCCATTACACATAAACCAATAAACCACCAGCGTTGCCAGAACGGCGGATTTATTACAAAATAAATATTAGCTTCTTTTTCACTCCAGAGAAATTTATCGTTAATAGATTTCACCTTGAATTGATACCTGCCGGGTTTTAAATTCTGATAACTTACGCTGCGCTCATTTCTACCATAAATCCAGCCGGTATCAAAACCAACAAGCCGGTAAAAATATCTAATGGCTTTGCTATTGTTAAATTCAACAGCAGTATAATTGATATGAATGGAATTTTTATCGTAGGGCAAAGACAAATTTAGCGGCAGGTTGCTTTTCATGCTATCCGAAAATGCAATAATCCTTTCGTTTGAGTTAAGCAAGCTGATCCCTGTAATATAAACAAGCGGTTTCTTTGCGGAAATTACAATACTATCCGGATTAAAAGAGGTAAGCCCCTTTGAACATCCGGCCCAAATAATCCCTTTCTTATCCTGGTACAGGGTAAGGTTGTTATACCCGCTTTTAATAAACCCATCTTTTTCATCAAAATTCAGTACTCTGTTTTTGTTAGCGCCACTAAGCCCTATAAAACTGAGCCCCCTGGGACTGCTTACCCAAATATTACTGTCGCGGGCCGGTAGAATATTCATAAATGTAGAAGTATTCAAACCGTCGCGTTCTGTATATTTTCTTATCATCTCTAACTTTGCCTGTTCGTTAAAAACACAACGCAACAAACCTTCTCCACCGGTTGTTATCCAAACATTACCGGCTTTGTCTTTTTTAATATCATTTACATATAAATCTTCTCCATTTAATTTATAAGAAACCAGCGAATCATTTTTCAAATACGCTAAGCCTTCTTCACCACCTAACCAAATGGTATGGTCCGGACCTTCTACCGCACCAAAAAAACTACCATACTGGCTGATTCGGGCTTTGGTTTTATATTTTTTAAAATAAATACTGTCGTTCTTACCAACCATTATTTCCGTTACTCCAAAATCGCCGATCGCATACAATTTACCATCGGAAGATTTAAAAAATTTTTTTATCGAGTCGTCATGCATTCCGTTTGCTGCTATATACCGGGTAATTTTTCCTTTCCGGTAAACAGCAATACCCTGGTAGCCCGTACCAAACCAAAGCCATTTACGTTCATCTTCATAAATGTCGAATATCTCTGCTAACGGCACTATTCTTTGCTGATCGGGAAAAAAGAAACGAAAGCTGTCAGCTTCCTGTACATATAACTTTCCCCGGTTAGCCCCCAATAAAAATTTACCGTCGCCGGTTTCTCTAAAAGAATATACTTCCTGCACATTGTAAAAAGTTTTTATCGGGTATTTTTTGAATAAAGCCGGTTTTGCTTTAATTAATCCATCGTGTGTGGCCACCCAGTAAAAACCGCTTTCATCATATAACACATTACTAAGCCAGGTTACATCTATATCAAACGTATTGAAGTAAAAGGTAACCGTTTCTTCCAGAGGGTAAAATTTATAAAACCCGCTTCCCCCGGCATACCAATAAAATGGTGAGCTAAAAGAAGCTGCAGGGCGGTAAAGCTTTTTAAAAGGAATTGGTGTAATAGTGCCATTCTCTATTTTATGCATTCCTAATTTGGCTTCATTAAAATAAATTTTGTTACGGCTTATCGGAAAAACGGCAAAAATGGTAAAGTTGTTTTCTATATTCCGCTCACTGAATAAAAGAGTTATATGGTTATTTTCGTACCGGTAAATTTCGTAAAAGTTAGATATGAAAATTGTTCCATCGGGGGCTTTAGTTATATATGTGGCTCTTCGCACGTCCTGATTATCGTTTTGACTTAGCCAATCAGGCAGGATGTATTTTTTTAAGTCGATCGGCTGTGTTTTACAATTGTTTAATACCGCTGCTTTGATATAAGCGGGGCCATTTTCCGTGGCCAGCCAAATGCTTCCATCTTCCTCCGGCAAAATATCATTTATTCCCTGCAGGTTGCTTTCAGAGAGATTTGCCTTATGTATCTGATTATTTTCTAAAAAAAATAAGCCTGCATGCGAACCAATCCATAATTTTTTACGATTGTCTTCTTTTATACAAATTACATTGCCAATAACATGTCCACCACTTGCCGTTTGAAAATTTTCAAACGAGTACCCGTCATAGCGGCTTACTCCCAGGGTGGTGCCTACCCACAAAAAACCCCGGCTGTCTTTATATAAAGAAATAATTTCGGAAGTAGGCAAGCCATCGGCCGCGTTGAAAGTTTGATACGTAAATTCCTGTGCAGGCAGCCTGACACAAAGAAAGAAAAAGACTAAAAAAGGTATTTTATAAAAATCTTGTTTCAAAATCAGTTTTTAGAATTCAATATTATATAAAATCGGCACAACCAACCCCAACGTATAGAATAAAACGGCGAGGCACATAAATAATAAATTGAGGCGATATTAAAGTTACTAAAATAACGATATCTATACCCGGCAGAAATTTTACGTAAAAAATAAGGATACCGCATCCCTCCCGACACCCTAATCATGTGACAATTTGTAAAACATAAAATCAGGGAGATTGCTTTATTGAAAATTTATCATCTCAAAACAGAATTAGCTATCCTTTCAAAACAACCTGTATGCTTCAAACATTCACCCCCATCCTCCGCATATTTGATCTAGCCAAAGCCAAAGAATTTTATGTTAAAAAGGCGTGTACGGCAATATTGATGATAAGCTTAACTGCCTGCACATGAACCCCGGTGCAGCGGGCAAACAGGGATGGCATAAAGTAAGAACGCTTATTCGGTTTATAATTGACGGAAAAGATATGAAAGATTGTGAAGTGATTGAGCTGGGGAAAAGATAAAGCTCCCCCCAAAATCCTCAAAGGAGAAATTTGAAGCCCTTACCTCTAATAACTTTGCACGTTACCGGCAATATTATTATGATATAAAAAGTCGTTAACATTCCGCACATATTTGATGTTGCAAAAACCAAAGAGTTTTACATTTACCGGTTAGGTTTTGAAATAGAATGGCAGCACCATTATGACAGTGTGCCGGGGTAGAGTATTTATTGTTTGCACAGAAATTGAAAAATCGTATGCTTCACTCAAGCCTTACAAATACTTTCGCCCCTTGTTTGAAAAAACCTTTTATCATACGTTGGAAATGGCAGTGAAGTATCCGTTTGGGAATAAGCCTTGTTTCAATGAATACATTAGTGGGTAATAACCGTTTAAATAAATTAGCTTAGCTGTTTTTAGGTTAAGTTTTATCTTTCTTAAAATTTAGTATATGAAATCAAAAATCTTTTTACTGTGTATTTGCTGTTGCTTATACAGTTTTACCCGGGCGCAAACAAAAGAGCAGGACATTGAAGCTGTAAAAACTGTTTGTACTTATTACTTAGATGGCGGCACCAATGGCGATAGCGTTTTATTTTCAAAAGCCTTTAACCCTGCAGGCCTTATGCAGTATATGAGAAACGATACCCTGCAGATTGTTTCGTTAAAAGATTTTATGGCACGAATGAAAAACTCAGGCGCAAAACAAGACCGAAAAACCAAAATTGAAAGTGTTGAAGTGTATGGTAATGCTGCCGCAGCCAAACTCACCATTGAGTATCCCACTTTTTATTTTCATGATATGATGAGTTTACTGAAAACAAAAGACGGCTGGAAGATTGTTAGTAAAATATTTTACCGGCAAAATAAATAATCTGCATAAAAAATAAAGACCCGCTTTTCAGCGGGTCTTTATTTTTTATTTTTTCTTCGCTACTTTCTCCTTCCCTTGTTTTGTCATGGCAAAACTGCGGATCATGGTTTTAATATGCTCCACCCTTCTAAAGCGTAAAGCACTCCAGTCTTCGTCAATAGCAACCTGGCGTACCGGCTCAAAACCATGTTTGCCTAAAAGATCCCATCCGGTATCTCTGTTAAAATCGCATTTATATTTTTTAGATGTCCCCTTAGGATAAGCAAACCATAATAATCCGTCACCCTGCAAAGCTTTCGCAAATACAGGGGTTAATTTATCTATCTCAGATTGTTTGGTGCAAAAAGCGATAACAAACTCCGCCTTATCTGTCGCTTTGATTTGCTTTTTAACGGCTGCATAAGCCATCATCTCTTTCAATTCTTTTTCAAAACTCTCGGGAGAGTTAACGACATGAATTACTTCATGTTCTTTATAATTCATCTTTTTAAAAACAGGATTCATAAAAAAAGTATTTAGCTTTTACATACCTGGAAACCAAGGCCTGCCTATACCTTCGCGAAACGGCCATGGAATAGAAATAAGAATTATTAATAACGCCAGTCCGAAGAAGAGCAAGGTTCTTTTATGTTTTACCGCATCAGGTATATTTTTTTTAGCATACGCACGGCCTATATGTACCAATAAAATTGCAACCAACATACCGGCAAAATGCTCTACCACCCAAAACCTGTTAAACTTATTTTTCATTACTTCACCCATACCGCCTTCCGCTCCCTGTATCATTTTTAGTCCCCACGGGCCGGTAAACCATTGGTACAAACCGATCAATAACATGATATCACAAGCTATCATTAAAAACAAACCTATCTTATTATCGCTTTGTGTAAACGGTTTTGTTTTACCCGCTGTAAAGCTTTTGTAAATGGCAACAAGCAGTAAGATTAGTACTACCCAGCGTAGCAAACTGTGCAGGTGAAGGAGCCCTTTTTCCATAAACAGGTGATTTATTGTAAGACCAAATCTACTACTCAATTCTTAATTATCAATTATGAATTTGTCCTACTCCACCCAGTCGGCTATGAACACATTGGTATCGCGGGTGCCGCCGTTGTTACGATTGCTGCAAAAAATAATTTTCTTGCCGTCGGGACTGAACATGGGGAAAGCATCAAACCCTTTATCGTGACTTATCTTGGTAAGATTGGATCCGTCTTCATTAATAGTATATAAATTAAACGGGAAGCCTCTTTTGTATTCATGATTACTTGCAAAAATAATTCGCTTGCTGTCGGGCATGTATGCCGGCGCCCAATTGGCCTGACCGTAGGCGGTTACCTTACTTACATTACTGCCGTCTGCATTAGCAATATATACTTCCATATTAGTAGGCGCTACCAAATTTTCTTTCAGCAGGTCTTTGTATTCTTTAATCTCTGCTTCAGTTTTAGGCCGGCTTGCACGCCAAATTATTTTTTTTCCATCGGGGCTAAACCATCCGCCGCCATCATAACCAATAAGGTTTGTTACTTTCTTTTCTTTTCCTGTTTTTAAATCCATTATATACATATCAATATCACCACCCTTTGTACTGGTGTACAACATTTTTTTACCATCCGGCGATAATGTTGCTTCAGCATCATAACCCTTGCTTTTAGTTATTCGTTTTACAATCTTACCGTTCAGGTCGGCCATAAAAATATCGTAACTGTCATACAAAGGCCAAATATATTTGTTGCCGTATTTTTTTCTGTCGGGTACGGGCGGGCAGGTATCGGCGCCCAAATGCGTTGATGCATAAATAACATGCTTACCGTCTTTCATAAAAGCGCCGCAGGTAGTTCTTCCTTTACCCGTACTTACCGCTTTGTACTCAAATTTTTCTCCCTGCGCCGGCAGTTTGCCTATAAACATTTGGTCGCACATGACACCGTCTTTAGGATTGGTACGTTGAAAAATAATCCATTTACCGTCATAACTGAAATAAGCCTCGGCATTATCGCCGCCAAAAGTTAATTGCTGTACATTTTTAAAATGTTTTTCATCGGCATAAACAAGCGTATCATTAAATACTTCGGCAGAAGGTTCGGCGATATTGATTTTTTTATTAAACGAAGCAGTAATAACAAATACGGAGATGCTTACAATGATAATAGTGGTATATTTTTTCATTTCGCTTGTTTCTTATTTTTTTATTGAGCAAAAGTATATTTCAGTCATACTGTTTCTGTCAGGGTTTTGTCATAAGGTACTTAGATTTTTTTAAGTAAGAATTCAACCCCCTTCCCTACACAGACTACGCTGTTTATAAATATAGACTATAATGCAGAAGAACTATGTCATTAAATTAAGCAATTCGGCCCCATCGGGGCATCGTGTTTATAGAAAAGGATCATCTGTGTGGCATTGCGGCTCCTGCGGAGCCGCGTAAATTTATCATCTTAATCAATCCGGTCAAAAAGAAAATGCTCCTCATAAGGCAATACAAATTGTAAATATAGCTGAGCAGGTGTGTTTGCCGGCGAAATAAGTTTACGAGGCTCCCATGGAGCCTGGTACTATTAAAATATAATATTTAACTATAAACACGGAGTTCCTGCGGAGCTTAACTTTATGACATTAGTCGAATGAATGAAATTAATACCGAATCGCCGGGTAAAGTAATCCCCGTCCGTACCGGCACGGGCGGATAATTTAAAATTCGTTTCGGCTCTCGGTATTATATGGATAGTTCTTTTGTTGAGGTGCTAAATCATTTATTAAACCGGTATTTAATGAATCCTGAAACTCCTCTTTTTTAACTTACTACGCTGAACGTAGTTGTATATTTTTCTTCTTTGTTCTTTTGGCTTGAACCAAAAGAGCCAAAAATTCAAGTCCCGGCGAATGCTCCGCCGCCGGAACGGCCAACGCACATGCAGACTCAAAAATTTTGCAGATACTTTTTCTTTCCGAATGGAACAGCCGAAGACCCCGCTTCGTGATATTGAACGACACTGAAGGCGCTGTGTTCCCGGCCAAATTTTAACTAAGCAGAGAGATTATTCAAACAGGCCGGGAACAAGGCGCTGACAGAGTTTTCTATTTTCAAGAAAAAATATAAATAGCACCTCAACAAAAGAATTAACCTATTACTATTATATAAATTCTTTTTGGACTATTTTATAAATCTATTTCGTATAATCTCACGACTTCAGGTTTATTTATCTGCCGCAAAATGATATTACCTCATTTTGATATCTTCTCACCATCTTCATTTCCGCATTATGCTTTAGATTTGAGCCATGATACGAATCGCAAAAATATATTTACCGTCATTAATAATGGGTATTTTTTTTATAAATGGGTGCAGCAACAACACCCCGGATGAAACATCGGCCTTTGAAAAAGTATTAAACCAACCGCCCTACGCAGCGCTGACCGACAGTATAAAAGCTGCCGGCAATAATGCAGAACTCTATTTTAAAAGAGGCTCTTTATTATATACCAACAAAATGACCGATGCGGCCATGGCCGATCTTAAAAAAGCATGGAGCCTCGATAAAAAAGAAGAATACGCCTTCGGCATCAGTAATATATTGCTGGAAAAAAAACCTGACTCCGCCGCTGCTTTTATAAATAGTGCATTGGCTATTTTACCCAACAGTATTTTTTTAAAATTGAATTTGGGCGAAAGTCTTGCTGCACAAAACAAACCCGACGAGGCCCTGAAAGTATATGATGAACTGTTACTGAAATACCCCGGCCAGATAGATGCATGGATAAAAAAAGCTGATCTGCTGGCGCAAAAAAACGATTTGCCGGGCAGCACGGTTGCATTGGAAAAAGCGTACAGCCTGGCCCCGCAGGATATGGAACTGACGGGCAACCTGGCTTTTAATTATGCCAAAACAAAAAATGCGAAAGCATTGGCGCTGGCCGATACCATCATTGCTTATGATAAAAAAGGATTGAGTGCCGAGCCTTATTATTTTAAAGGCGTTTACTATGATAATATCAATAATAAAAACAAGGCATTGGAACAATTTGACCTGGCCATACAAAAAGATTATAATTTTTTAGATGCTTATATGGAAAAAGGAAGAATTTTATATGAGCGTAAAAAAACAGCCGATGCATTAAAAGTATTTCAGCTTTCAACTACTATCTCCCCGGCATTTGCCGACGGCTATCTGTGGCTGGCGAAATGTAAAGAAGCCCTTAACCAAAAAGAAGAAGCGCTGGCCGATTACCAACGGGCTTTTGGTTTTGATAAAACACTAATCGAAGCGAAAGAAGGGATTGAGCGATTGAAGTAGATTTTAATTCTGCAGTCGGAGGTCAGAAGTCGGAACGTTTCCTATAATTGCTATTCTCATTACTTGATCTTACAGACAATATCAAATAAGTTTAAAACACGTTTTGAAAATATCATAACTTGTCTGTTTATATTTCTTCCGACTTCCGACTTCCGACTTCCGACTTCCGACTTCCGACTTCCGACTTCTGACCTCCGACTTCCTGCTCCCTCCAAAAAACTACCACTTTGTGGTATTGACTTTTGTTATTTCGTAGTTTATCTTGCACCTATAAATACGAGCTCTTATCCTTACATATAGTTGTGGTTTTCTCATGTTAGCAAAGACCCTCTTTTTTAAGAGGGTTTTTCATTTATCTTGCAGGGCAAATATTTAAATATGCCCATTGTAGCTCCTTCTTTATTAGCAGCCAATTTTCTAAACTTATCAGCAGAATGTACCATGCTGAACGAAAGCAGCGCCGACTGGTTTCACCTGGATGTAATGGATGGCCGTTTTGTTCCCAATATCAGTTTCGGCCCCATGATTATTGAATATATCCGCAAAGCCACTACCAAGGTTTGCGATGTACATTTAATGATTGAAAACCCCGGTAACTATACCGAGCAATTTAAAAAAGCAGGGGCCGATATACTTACCGTACATATAGAAGCCTGCGAGCACCTGCACCGAAATATTGAACAAATAAAAGGATTGGGCATGAAAGCCGGCGTGGCGGTCAATCCGCATACACCCGTTTCCATGTTACAAGATGTAATTAAAAATATTGACTTGGTATGCCTGATGAGTGTAAACCCGGGCTTTGGCGGACAGAAATTTATACCCAATACCCTGAATAAAATTAAGGAGTTGCGCAATATGATAGATGCCGCGGGTGTTAATGTACATATTGAAATTGACGGCGGCGTTACATTGGACAATGCGCAGTCAATCATCAATGCGGGAGCCGATGTATTGGTAGCGGGAAATACGGTTTTTAAATCAGCTGATCCTAAAGCTACCATCAGTTTATTAAAAGCCATAGCCTGAGAAATAAAAATTGAAACCACTCAATGAAACAAAAACAAATTCTGATATTCGTTTTCTTACTGCTTTCCTCTACCTGCTTATTAGCCCAAAAAAAGTTTGCCTATGTATCGGGTAAAGTGCTGGACGAAAATGAAAACCCCAAAGCCAATGTCAATGTTATCAATTCTTGGAAGGCTGAGCGGCATCGCTACCAACGATTCAGGTTTGTTCAGGTTAAAAGTAGCTGCCGATAAAGCCTTCGCTTTGCAATTCAGTTTCAGCGGTTATAAAACAGCGCAACAAAATTTTTTACTGAGCGAAAACGAAGAAGAAACCGTTACCATACGTTTGGAACCCGGCGCTACCGAATTGGAAAATGTAATTGTAACTGATCAGCGGCCGCGAAACAATGCGGGGCTTATTCAAATAAACCCGAAATACGCACTTAATATACCCGGGCCCAATGTAAGCGTAGAAAACTTGATTAAAATTCTTGTTGGTTCCAATAACGAACTTACCTCTCAATACAATGTACGCGGCGGCAGTTACGATGAAAATTTAATTTATGTAAATGATTTTGAAATTTTTCGTCCTTACCTGGTGCGCAATGGCCAGCAGGAAGGATTAAGTTTTATTAATCCGCAAATGGTACGCAATATTAATTTTTATGCAGGCGGTTTTCCGAGCAAGTACGGCGATAAGATGAGCAGCGTATTGGACATACAATACAACAGGCCGCGTAAGTTTGGCGGCTCGGCCTACGTAAGTATTTTAGAACAGGGCTTTCATGTAGAAGGAACCGACAGTAAAAACAAACTAACTTATTTGATAGGCGCCAGGAACCGCAGCAATAAAAATTTACTTAGCAGGCAGGAAACACAGGGCAACTATGTACAATCATCCGGCGATTTGCAGGCGCTGATCAATTATCGTTTCAATGATAAATGGCAAGCTGAAATGTTAGGTAATATTTCGCAAACAAAATTTAACCTGGTACCTGCAACGGCTGAGTATACGGCTTCTGTCTTCTCCCCCGTTTTCACCGCCAATATCGGACTCAATGTATTTTTTGAAGGGCAGGAGAAGGATGAATATAAAACTAATATGATTGGTGTGTCCACCACGTATCAACCGGTTAAAAAACTAAAACTGAAATGGCTGGCATCGCGTTTTCAAAATAGGGAGCAGGAAAGTTTAGATATCATCGGCGCTTATTTATTTGGCGAAAGAGATTTTGATAAATCGAAACCCACTTTTGGTTTAATCGTCAATCCGCTTGGTGCCGGCATATTCCAAACCTTTGCCCGCAACCGGCTCAATATTCAAAATCTCAACCTCTCGCATATAGGCACATTGGATAAAGGAAAGCATTTTATACAATGGGGTGCGGGCATAGATAAAACAACTATTACCGATGTACTAAACGAATGGGAATACCAGGACAGCGCCGGTTATTCATTGCCCTACTCCCCCAACCTGCTGCAGTTAAATAAAGTACTGAAATCAAAAGCCGATTTAGATATTACCAAAATATCCGGCTATGTGCAGGATAATATGGTATTGGGCGATACATCACATTCATTTACGTTGCAAGCCGGCTTGCGATACAATTATAATTCGCTCAATAAAGAATTTCTGCTCTCGCCGCGTATTGGCGCCAGTTGGAAACCCAATGGCGGAAGAAATATTGTGTTTCGTGTAGCGGCAGGTGCTTATCACCAGCCGCCGTTTTACAGAGAGTTGCGCAGATACAACGGTACAGTGAATAAAGATTTGAAAGCGCAACGCAGTTGGCAGGCAAGCGGCGGGTTCGATTATATTTTTAAAGGATGGGGACGCCCCATGCGTTGGACAACGGAACTGTATTATAAAAATATGACCCGTGTAGTACCTTACGATATTGATAATGTACGGCTGCGTTACTTTGGCGAAAACAGCGCCAAAGCTTATGCCGTTGGTTTTGAAACAAGGTTGTTTGGCGAAATTGTAAAAGATGCGGAGAGCTGGATAAGCTTTGGTGTTATGAATACAAGGGAAGATATTAAGAATGATTTTTATTACCGTTATAAAAATGCGGCGGGTGAATTTATTACAGGACAATCCGATGACCAAGTAGCGGTGGACAGTGTACGCAACGAAGTAGGTTATGTACGCCGCCCTACCGACCGCTTGCTGACCCTTGGTATGTTTTTCCAGGATTACCTGAGTACCAATAAAAACATGAAAGTGTATTTGAACGGTATTTACGGAAGCAATTTGCCATATAATATTCCCAATAATGTAAGATACCGCAACGCTTTATTTATAGAACCGTATATACGAATTGATATTGGTTTCAGTGCATTACTGCTTGACAGCGACCGCAGCAACCGCCGCAGCCACGGGCCTTTCCGCAATTTTGATAATATATGGGCCAGCTTAGAAGTATTTAACCTGATAGACCGCCGCAATACCATTTCATATTTACTGATAAAAGATTTTGCCAACAATACATTTACACTCCCCAACCGGCTTACACCGAGGTTGGTAAATTTTAAAATTGTGGCGAAGTGGTAGTTCATTTGAAAAACAAGAAAATGTATTCATTCAGATAATAAAACATTGATATCTTCAGCTGACAAACCTAAAATATAAATAATGCCAAATATTATTAAATAACTTTACTAATTTGTAAGTTTGATTTATGAAAATGAGATTCTTACCCCTGACAACTATTTTGTTACTTAACAGTACTGTATTTCTATCCTGTAGCAAGGATGACCCCTCCTCCCGAAATCAAAATCCACCCAGTAACCCGCTTTCCATTACAAGTATTAATCCATCTATCGGAGGTTACAATACAATTGTAACAATAACCGGTACAAACTTTAGCAGCAATCGTGCAGAAGATACGGTGAAATTTAACGGTAAAATCGGAGCTATATTAATTGCAGAAACAAACAAAATAATAGTTTCAGTACCATTACTGGCAGGAACAGGTCCGGTTACTGTAACTGTAGGTAACAATATTGCTTCCGGTCCGGTTTTTACTTATAAAAGCAATACCGTTATTACCTTTGCAGGTACAGGCGTTCGTGGCCATGCGGACGGCATCAGCACAATAGCTCAATTCGACTATCCAACTGATATAGCACTCGACGCACAAGGAAACATTTATGTTTCCGATAATTATCAAATTCGTAAAATCACACCGAGTGGTATAGTAAGCACTTTAGCGGGAAGTGGGATAAGGGGATTTTATGATGGACCTGCAGATAGTGCCCGATTTAATTCTCCTGAAGGAATAGCTGTCGATATTCAGGGTAATGTTTATGTTGCCGACGGCGGCAATGCACGTATAAGAAAAGTTACACCAAATGGCAAAGTAAGTACATTGGCAGGAAACGGTACTTACAATTATGTTGATGGCATCGGAGTAAATGCCGGGTTTTCAACGCCAAGGAGTGTCGCAGCTGATGCACAGGGGAATATTTATGTAGCGGATAAAGGTAATTATCGTGTACGGAAAATTACACCCGGCGGCGTGGTTAGTACTCTCGCAGGAAAAGGAATTGCAGGTTACGCAAATGGAACAGGCATTAATGCTGAATTTTACAGTCTTGGCGACATTGCAGTTGATGATCAGGGAAATATTTATGTAACCGATTGGCAACGTATTAGGAAGATAACACCGGATGGAGTAGTATCAACATATGCCGGCAGCGGTGCCATAAACGTTCTTAATGCCGTAGGTATCAACGCAGATTTTGATAATCCAAATGGCTTGTGTATTGATAGAAATGGAAACATTTATATAGGTGAAGAAAGTAGTTTGATCAGGAAGATAGATGCTTCCACTACAGTATCTACCTTTGCAGGGACTCTTACGATTGGTTATGTCGACGGAGCGGCTGAAACAGCAAAATTTCGTAATCCGAAAGGGACAGCCGTTGATGCTGCAGGCAATGTTTACGTAGCAGATTTTGCGAATCACTGCATTCGAAAAATTACAATTCAATAAGTTAAGGAAATAAATATTTACGCCTTACTTCTTTTTTATTCGGTTTTGCTTCTCAAAGAGTCTACCAATAGGCGGATATGATGCTATCAGTTTTGCAATCATCTGCAAAAAGCATAACATTTAATTATTAATTCTTAATAGCAAAAAACTTGGACTTGCGGTTAGCAATCGTATATATTTATGTATTAACTGTCATTTTATGAGAAAACTAATTATTACAGTCACTTTTATTTTAACGGCACTTGCCTCTTGCAACAGTTCCCGAAAGCAAGAAAACCCTGAACAAGAAACTCCAAAAGCGTTGGAGGATAAAAGCGCATCGTATGAAGTAGTTTCAAAAAGAGGCTATGACGATTTAGTAGAAAGTCTATACAAAGAACTTGCAGACAAAACACCCGAACTGAAAAAATTGGAAGATAAGATTGGCGATCTGCACAAAAGCAAAAATGACTCCACGGAATTATTTGACAAATACAATCAAAAAAATCAATCGTATTACAACGCTGCAAACAATCATCTTGAGCGTATTACAGATTCGCTTTTACGTGACAAAATGAAAGTACTCATTGCCGACAGCCTGTCAAAATATAATTCCTTAATTTCAAGACACACTGATTTATTAAAATCTATTGATGCAAAAAACCTGACGTTAAACGACCTGCACATAATTTTAAAAATCACCCGAACGATACCGTTAATAGAAAAGTATCACAAAGATAAACTGCCTTCAGCCAAACCATTGGAAGGTTTTTCAAAACAACTTGACGAAGCGATAAATTATACTGATACACTTATTAAGAAGTGATTATGTTTTTTTACGGGTTAGTCTCCCGCCCTTTCAGGGCTTTTTTTTACGTCACCTCATTACTTCATCCCGCTGTCGCAGAATGTTTGCATAGTATGCCCTTTCAGGGTTTCTTGCAGGGCTGCGCCCGGTGATATCCGTAGGGATATGCCCTTTTTTTCACAGGGCTGCGCCCCGTGTTGATACATTACGCCCTTTCAGGGCTAAGTAGTTTTATGTATTTGGTTTGCCATAATTTTTATTCATATCATATAATACCGATAGTGAAATTTGTTAAAGCGAATTAGGGGGAAAAGCAGCATGATGATAAGGCCTTAAAGTACGAAATACACTATCATCCCGCATAGCGGGATGAATGATCTAAATTCGGAAACCAACCAAGCCCTGAAAGGGCAAAATACGTTAACATTCCACAGAGTGGGATGATATGAGCGAAGTTCAGTAACCAAGCTCTGAAAGGGCGTAATCAGCCGTTATCCTTTAAAGAAATGATATGGTTTAATATCGGACAAAAAAAATTGCAGGATTAGTCAAGAGTATTTCCTAAAAATACCCTGCTGATTATGATGAAAACTATCTACAGGATTGGCACGGCTTTGCAGCCCGCCCTTTCAAGGCTATATAAATTTGCTTAACCTGCTAAGGTGATATGTAAAATTTTATCCGGCAGCATATCCGCAATGAAATTTATTATAGTAAATTAGTCCTAAAAAGCAGCATGCTGATAAGTCCTGAAAGGACAAGATGCGCTAACATCCCGCAGAGCGGGATGAATGAACAAAGTTCAGTAACCAAGCCCTGAAAGGGCGGAATAAAATCTAAAACAACATGGGACAATCACTCGTAAAAAACTATATCCATATCGTGTTCAGCACAAAGCATCGCCAACACCTTATACATGAGCGGGTAGAAGACGAGCTATATGCATACATAGGCGGCACCTGCAAAAACTTAGAATGCCATCCTATAAAAATTGGCGGCTACACCGACCATATTCATATACTGTGTATGCTTTCAAAAAAGATAGCTTTAATGAAGCTATTGGAAGAAGTCAAATCGCATTCATCAAAATGCCCGCCTGTCGGACGGACAGGGATGAAAACAAAAGGAGATGATTTAAAGAACTTCTATTGGCAGGATGGATACGGTGCGTTCTCGGTAAATCCTTCCGAGATAGACAGAGTAATTAACTACATCGCAAATCAAAAAGAACACCACAGTAAAAAAACATTTCAGGATGAATACAGAGCGTTTCTTAAAAAATACAGGGTTGACTATGACGAACGCTATGTATGGGATTAGTATGAGGTAGTTTATTAACGAAGAATACAGCATTAACCGGCTCGGTAATTACCTGATCAACGTAAGTGTTCCTTTCAAAATTTTTTTGCCATCGTTAAAAAGTACATAGTAAACATAAACTCCTGCCGGTTGCGGCAGCCCTTTGTAAGTGCCATCCCAGTTTACTGCGTCTCCCTTTATGCGGTATACAAGCTGACCATACCGATTATAAACGTTTACCGCAGCGCCGAATAAAGGATCCAAAAAAGGAATACGCCAGCTGTCGTTCTTACCGTCATTATTGGGTGTAAATGCGGTGGGCACAAAAATGCCCGCTACTACTTTTATTGATACGGCATCTTCGTTTTTACAACCATAAGCCGATTCAGCATAAAGCGTATACAATTTACTTTCAAGAGGTGTTAAAGTCGGGTTCACAATATTTCTATCACTTAAATAATCCGGCGGATCCCAAAAGTAAGTTGGGTTTTCGCCGGTTACATCACCGGCAAGATTTAATGTATTACCAGAAATAATTACTCTGTCCGCTCCTGCATTTACAGCAGGCGGCGGATGTACATTAATAATAACATTATTGGATGCGATGCGGCAAGCAATAACGGCTTCCGAACTTTTTTCGGTAACCGTGAGCCTGTACCAATAAGCTCCAATACCTGTAGTACTCCGCAAATAACTGAGTGAAGCAGCACCGGGGATATCCTTCCATATTTTTCCTGAATCGGTACTCAATTGCCAACGATAAACGGGATCAATATAACCCGCCGATACGGTTGAATTAAAAGTATAAGAATTGTTATTGCCCTTACAAATATCTACAATATCATTATTGCCCTGTATAGATGAAGTAAGCAAAATAGAGCCGCAGGGTCTGAATGTAATATCATCCATTGCAATATCATTACCAATACCGCCGGGTGCGTTATTGGTCATTCGCAAAACAATTTCAGGATTATTTACCGGTGTGGTAAAAAAGAACCCGTACTGTTTCCATGTCGCGACAAAAGTTTCAGGGATATCGCCTGTAGAAAATTGTTGCAGTACTGTTCCGCCTGCAGTCTCTATACGAAAAGTAATATTTGGCTTAATAGCGTTGCGTGCCATTACGTTCATTATCCATGCGGCGAATTCGTAAGTAGTATTGGGACAAAGGTCAGTTACCTTTGTTACCAAAAAATCGCCGGGAGTAAAACTTGCATTTACCAACAGGAATGCGCCGTTGCCCGTATGATCGGAGTTAACCGTAATCCATGAATTGCCAAAGCAACCTGAAGTACGATTAGCAATGGTGTAAAAGCCGTCATTGGGACAAGCTGTAGATGAATACGTATAGGCGCTTGTGGGTGTATAGCCGGTATTATTGGTACCGCCGGTGCCGAAAGTTATATTAACGACAGGATCACCCAAACTACCGGTGCAGAGTTGCGCTTGTAAATAAAATACAGATACCAGGAAAAAAACAGTAAACTGCAATCGTAAGGAAAAGGTCATTCGGGAAGGGAAATTTACTCGCCAAATTAATCTATTTCTTGCTCCGAAAAGGTAATACAAAGAAAAATAAAAGAAATAACCGGGTTTTAAACGCCGGTAATTAAAATTTAAGAGTAAGCCTTCACTCATTTGTTTTTTTCAGATGGATATTGCACACCGATCTGTCGCCTGACCTCGGTCATTATTTCCTGCACCGCTGCGCTTCGGTGATGCGGCACTATGTTACTTTCAATTTCTTGATTTAATATCTTATCTGTAGCATGCTGCATCTGATAGATAAATCCGTGTGATGATCTGCCGTCATCAAAAGTTTCTATCGCCTGAAATTCTTTATCAAAAATGGTTACAGTTCTTGCCCGCCAGAATTCAGGTATCTCTATATAACCCGTTTCACCAAACAAACGGAGTTTATTGGTCATTCTTGTTACCATTGATGTGCAGAGAGTTGCAATAGTATCTCCGTATTTAAGTATCATAGTTGTCGTGGCATCTACTCCCGTTTCGGTAAGAATGGCCGTAGCAGTTACACTGTCAGGCTTTCTGTTCATAAACAAAGTTGCCAGGGCAACATTGTACACACCCAAGTCTAATAAAGCGCCGCCTGCCAAGTCGGGGTTGTACATCCTGCCTTCCATATTTTTCTCCATTGGGAAAGCAAAGTCAGCTTGTATTATTTTTAAATCCCCTATCCTTCCTTCATTTACCCATTGCTGTGCTTTTATAATAGCCGGTAAAAAATAAGACCACATGGCTTCCATCAGAAAAAAATTCTTTTCTTTAGATATTGCTGCCAGTTGCTTAAATTCAGTATCATTAATGGTAATCGGCTTCTCACACAATACGGCCTTGCCGTGCAACAGGCATTGGAGGCTTTGTTCAAAATGAAAATTATGTGTGGTAGAAATATATACCGCATCTACTTCGTCACTCTTGTATAACTCATCGTAAGTAAGTGCCTGCGGAATATTATGCGTTGCTGCAAAAGTTTTTGCCCTTTCTTTATCTCTTGCAGCTATTGCAATCAATTCGGCATTTTGCAGAAGCGGAAAATCTTTTACAAAAGATTTTGCAATATGGCCCGCACCTATTATTCCCCATCGTATTTTTGTTTTTCCCGGCATATATCATTTTTTTTTGAGTCATTATACCTGCAATCAAACGGATTATTCGGTTAGTATTCTGTCCAATTAAGCAGGCAGTATTCATGCAAACCAAATTTAGTCAAATCACACTAACTTCATCACGGAGATTTTCAGACCGTTAAGCACTTCACCGCATGCCGGAAAGGAGAAAGAGACGCTAAGAGATTATTCGCAGAAGATAAAATAAGCGTGCTCATAAGTACGGTAAAATAAAAAAGCCGGGGTATTAATCCCGGCTTTCGTTTTAATTTTTCTTTATCAGAAATCGAAGTGTTATTTTTCCGCCTGCCTGGTCGTATGCATCCATTATGATGTACGTATTAGCAGCAATACCCGTTATGAGGTATGAAAAATCATACTCGTTTTTATTTTTAGCCGTAGACTCGTCTGTAAAAAAAGGAGCAGTTTGTCCTTCTTTGGTTAATACAACTTTATCAAGACGCACCGCAGAGCTGATATGACCTGTAAGGCTGTATTCGCCGGCTGAATTGGCCGTACCTTCGGTAATATTGTTAGCTAAAGTAACTACGGGCTTGCTGGCCACATCTTTTTTACAAGAAACAAAAAAACACATGGCTGCAAAAGCAGTAAGAAGAAAAAATTTAGTTTTCATTTTTATCGGTTTTATAATTTAAATGCAAAGACAACTCACAAAGAGCAATAGTTGCAATTTATTTTGTTAAGAGTAAAATTTTTCAGTTAAAGTGTAGTAAAAGCCCCAATGCCTAACAGGTATAAGTCGCAATACCGGCTCCGGTATTTTCAAAAATGAAGATACTCTTGATCTGAATTAGCAGGAAGGGCAGTTTGTTACCCAAAATTATTAAATCATAATAACTGCCGCCGCATATTACATTAAAAGAAAAAGGGTTGCTTCTTTTAGATCCGGATTATAGCCCCGATCATAAGATGCAACCCCGATTATTGTCTGCGACAATAATTATTACTTCACGTTATTGCTGACAATCTTAGCCAGGTCGAACATAGAAACCTGAGATTTACCTGCAAACAATACTTTTAGTTTGCTGTCTGCATTTATCATTCTCCTGTTTTTAGAATCCTGCAGTTTGTTCTTCTTAATGTAATCCCATATCTTTTTAATCATTTCCGTTCTCGGCATGGGCTTAGATCCGATTACATCAGCCAATGCTGCGCTGGAAGTAAGCGGAGCCATAAAGGCTGCATTTGGTTTACGTGCCGACTTCTTTTTGGCAGCTTTCTTTTTAGGTGCTGCTTTTTTCTTTGCCGCTTTTTTAGGTGCTGCTTTTTTCTTTGCCGCTTTCTTTTTAGCAGGCGCTTTTTTCGCTGCTTTCTTTACAGCCTTCTTAGCTGCTTTTTTTACTTTTTTTGCCATTGTGTAGAATTTAATTATTAGTAAATAATGGATAAATAAATATTAGCGAATGTAAGATACCTTATCTAATAAATAATCAATGTGTATATTCTTTTTTCCCCGGTCTTTTAACCATTTTCCCTATGAAAAACAGTTTTTTTTAAAGTCAACTTTGTTATTGTAATTCGAATTTACCTTGGAGTAAACCCTCAAAACTATACGGGGCAAAGGTTTCATAGCATTTTACAAGCCAAAGAATACAGGTGAATTACCTTACTACAAGGGTATTGCTGACGCTGCAAATCATTGCGGCCTGTATGTGCATAACAGCTTTTCGTCCTATTAATTTAATAATTAGGGTGTAATTGAATATGACGCACAGTTTTTTGTTGAGTGATTAATAGAGTTAAAAAAGCAGCGGCAAGAGTGAATATTCATAATGTACGACCAATACCAACTCTTAAAATTGGTATTACCGGGCTTTCAGCAATTATAATGAAAGGAGTACTGTTATGCAAATGCTTCAGGGCAGACAAGCGGTTATTTATTAAAGAACACTTCGGCAAAGGAGGTGGTTAAATTCATTGATGAAGTGCCTAAAAGACAAGGTACAAAGAATATGACAGCTCTAATAAAGACTACTTCGAAAAACAGGTTACCGGAATATTTTTTTTCGGCACTATTATAAAAGCCGTGAGAAAGTTAAATTGATTTTTTAAAAAGCAATCCCGCTGGGACTCGAACCCAGGGCCCTCCCGATTAAAATCGGGATGCTCCACCCTTCGCAATCAAATCCTCAATATATTTTCTCGATTTCATTTTCTTAATGTACAATTCTCTTTTCTTCGCTTCCTGTAATGTTTCAAACGGTTCTGTATATTTCAGCATCCAAGGAACACCTGATGCAGTAAATTTTGAATGACCGATATTATGTTCGTATAAACGTCTTTCGATATCGATGCAGGCACCGATATAGTACTTGTTGAGTTTCTCTGAGAACAAAATGTACATGCAAGGCATAAAACAAAAAAGACCGTCTTTGCAGACAGCCTTTGTGATCCCGCTGGGACTCGAACCCAGGGCCCTCCCGATTAAAATCGGGATGCTCCACCCTTCGCAATCAAATCCTCAATATATTTTCTCGATTTCATTTTCTTAATGTACAATTCTCTTTTCTTCGCTTCCTGCAATGTTTCAAACTCTTCAGTGTATTTCAGCATCCAAGGAACACCTGATGCAGTGAATTTTGAATGACCGATATTATGTTCGTATAAACGTCTTTCGATATCGATACAGGCACCGATATAAAATTTGTTGAGTTTTTCTGAGTATAAAATATACATACAGGGCATAAAACAAAAAAAGCTGTCTTTTCAGACAGCCTTTGTGATCCCGCTGGGACTCGAACCCAGGGCCCATACATTAAAAGTGTATTGCTCTACCAACTGAGCTACGAGATCAAACTTTTTTTTAAGAACTATAATCTTCAACTTCAAACTGATGGGCCCTCCCGATAAAATCGGGATGCTCTACCAACTGAGCTACGAGATCAAACTTTTTTTTAAGAACTATAATCTTCAACTTCAAACTGATGGGCCCTCCCGATAAAATCGGGATGCTCTACCAACTGAGCTACGAGATCAAACTTTTTTTAAGAACTATAATCTTCAACTTCAAACTGATGGGCCCTCCCGATAAAATCGGGATGCTCTACCAACTGAGCTACGAGATCAAACTTTTTTTTAAGAACTATAATCTTCAACTTCAAACTGATGGGCCCTCCCGATAAAATCGGGATGCTCTACCAACTGAGCTACGAGATCATTATTTTTATTAAAGAACTATTTATTTTACTCAAAGCCCTCCCGATAAAATCGGGATGCTCTACCAACTGAGCTACGAGATCAAACTTTTTTTTAAGAACTATAATCTTCAACTTCAAACTGATGGGCCCTCCCGATAAAATCGGGATGCTCTACCAACTGAGCTACGAGATCAAACCGCCGTTTTTTGAACGGAGTGCAAAAATAAGGGCTCGGCCCTACGATACCAAAAAAACTTAAGTCATTTATCAACAGGTTTTCAGCATTCTCCCCCTTATTCAACTCATCTATACTTGCACGTCTTTTCTGTATTGAAATATTTTAAAGTAGGTTTGCACAATAACAGATTCGCTATGGCTTTTAATTTCAGCAATAAAGTAGTCGTTGTAACGGGCGGTACAGATGGTATCGGTAAAGCATTGGTTGAGATATTGCTGCACCAGGGAGCCAAAGTAGCTACCTGCGGCAGAAATCATGATAAATTGTATCAACTGCAATCGCAGTTTCCTTCTTCCTCATTACACACCATGATTTGCGATGTGAGCAACGAAAACGATTGTAAACGATTTATTGAAACAACTATCAAGTTTTTCGGCGGTATCGATGTATTAATTAATAACGCCGGTATTTCCATGAGAGCTTTGATAAAAGATGCCGCTACGGATGTAATCAGGAAAGTAATGGATATTAATTTTTACGGCAGTGTATATTGTACCAAGTATGCGCTTGGATTCCATTATAGAAAAAAAAGGCGTGATTGTCGGGCGTGTCTTCCATAGCCGGTTACCGCGGTTTGCCCGGTCGCAGCGGCTACTCTGCCTCTAAGTTTGCTTTGCAGGGTTGGTTGGAAGCGATACGTACTGAACTAATGGACAGTGGCGTACACGTAATGTGGGTTTGCCCCGGCTTCACCGCTTCTAATATACGCAATGCCGCATTGGACAAAGATGCGCATTCGCATGGCGAAACACCGATGGATGAAGATAAGATGATGAGTTCCGAGGTATGTGCGCAACATATTTTAAAGGCCGTGTATAAAAGAAAAAGAACTTTAGTATTAACTTTTACCGGCAAAAGAACGGTTTTCCTTAATAAGTTTTTTCCGAAATTGGCGGACAGGTTGGTACATAAATTTTTTATGAAAAACGGAGAACTGATTAAGTGAGGTGTTAGTACTGAGTAATCAGTACTAAGTATTGAGATAAAAGCAGCAGTTAATTTACTTTCAAAAATAGTTTGACTTACATAATTTCAATTCACCATTTTTCAAATTTATAATTCCACATTTTTATCAGCAAATGCCTTTACTAACCCTTACCTCGGATATTGGTACACAGGACTACTTAGTAGGGGCCGCCAAAGCACAACTGCTGCAAATTAACAGCGGTTTCAACGTTGTAGATATATCTCACAACATTCCTCCGTTCAATTACTCACAAGCCGCCTATGTATGCCGAAACACTATTATCAATTTTCCTGATTATACCTATCATATAGTATTGGTAAATCTTTTTGAAAAAAAACCCGGGCAGTTGCTTTTGGCGTTTCACAATAATCAATATATCATTTGCGCCGATAATGGTTTACTCTCCATGATTTTTGATGAGAAACCCGAGTTGGTTATAGGTATACCTTTTACCGGTAATGAAGAAAAAAACACATTGTATTTTGTACGGCAGGCGGGCCTTATTATTAATAAATTGGTAAACGGCGAGTCCATCAAAAACATCGGCATTGAAGACCCTGTATATATGGAAAAATATGCCCTGAAACCCGTAGCGGAAGACGGTTACCTGGAAGGGCAAATAGTTTTCATAGATAATTTTGAAAACGTAATAGTAAATATTACCAGGGAGCTTTTTGAAAAAGAACGTAAAGGAAGAAATTTTAAAATTGCTTTTAAACGTGATGAGGTAATTGAAAAACTAAGTACTACTTATGCCGATGTACACGAAGGAGAAATATTGGCTTTTTTTAATACGGCCGGTTATCTTGAAATCGCCATTAATAAAGGAAATGCCGCCGGTTTGTTGGGGCTAAAAAGTTATTCAGAAAAAAATCAGCAACTGTCCGGCATTATGCAAAACAGGCTGTTTTACCAAACCGTCAGAGTTTATTTTGAATAAGTTTCATTCCTCCGGTTATTGCTGCCATCTTTTTTTCTATGTTTAAAATCGATTGTTTTGTTTTCCCGGATAAACCGTTTATCCGCAGGCCCTTAACCCTGCTGTAACAAAAACCTTAAATATGTAATTGGTAGCTTAAAAATGCCCTTGCTTCCCTATTTTTGCTACTCCCGATAAAACTACCGGGACCAAAATAACCCCTTATATGAACTTTAGAAAAGTTAACAACATTACAGGATGGATTGTATTCCTGATTGCATCTGCGGCGTATATTTTTACCAGGGAAACAGCGGGAAGCTTGTGGGATTGCGGCGAGTTTGTAGCGAGTGCTTATAAAGTACAAAACCCCCACCCGCCCGGTGCGCCAACTTTCGTGTTGATTGGTCGCTTCTTTATCATTCTGTTTGGCGCAGGCAACCCGGCAGGTGCGGTAAACCTGATGAGCGCCGTGGTTAGCGCTTTCACCATCTTGTTTCTTTTCTGGACCATCACGCACTTTGCACGTAAAATGTTTGTAGCGGTAGGCGAAGAGTTGAGCGGTCAGCAATTGTTTACAGTAATGGCCTCAGGCGTAGTGGGTGCATTAGCGTATACATTCAGCGATTCATTTTGGTTCAGTGCCGTTGAGGGTGAAGTGTATGCATTTTCATCTTTCTTTACCGCGTTGGTTTTTTGGGCTATGCTTAAATGGGAGCATGCCGATGAAAAAGCAGGCACGGATGCCGCCGGTCGCAGCAGGGCCGACAGGTGGATCGTTTTTCTTTTCTTTATGATGGGTCTTTCCGTAGGAGTACACTTACTTAACTTATTAACCATACCGGCTATAGTAATGATTTACTATTTCAGAAGATATACGTACAGTTTAAAAGGAGCCATTATAGCATTTATTGCAGGTTGTATTATTGTAGGTATAGTGCAGGTAGGTATGATTCAATACACCATGAAAGGCGCCGGCTTGTTCGATATTTTTATTGTAAATACATTCAGCCTTCCTTTCTTCAGCGGTTTTACATTATACTTCATCATACTGGCAGTCATTATTTGGTATGGTTTGCGTTTCAATGAAAAAACATTTACAAAGACAAAATTTACCGTTTGGCTTGCCGTACTTCTTTTGTTGTTATTAGTCCCTTTTTTCAATGCCTCAGAGTTTGGTATCGGCACTATTCTAAAAATCCTACTCGCTATAGGTATTGCGTTAATCGGTTTATTGGTAAAAAATAGTAAAGTTTTAAAAACCGTAAAGCTTGCGCTGTGGTGCTTTGCTTTTATGCTGTTGGGCTACAGCACTTATTTAATTTCTATTATTCGTGCCAATGCCGATACGGCTATTGACATGAACGATGTAAGCGACCCCATAAGCCTTGTTTATTATCTTGCCCGTGAGCAATACGGCAGCGCACCCATTGTGTACGGCCCTCATTTTTTAGCGCAACCTGCCGGTTTGAAAGAAAAAGAAATGCGTTATGTAAAATCAAACGATAAGTATATCGCTATCGGTCGCGATAAAGAATATGAATACGCTGACGGCATGCAGTTATTCCCGCGTATTTGGGATAACAGCAACGACCAAAATCATTTTGATTTTTATGTAGACTGGTTGGGCTTAGGCAATAAAGCAGATGATTACTATCAAATAACCAAAGCCGCCGAAGGACAAAGTTATGTAGAGGCCGTAAGTATGCGTACGCAACAAAAAAGAAGTATCGCCATTGATGAAAATTATGAAATAAGGGTTCGCCCCGGCCAGCAAGTAAGACCCGGCGAGAATATTGCCGTTCGTAAACCAACCTACGGCGATAACCTGGAATGGTTTATTACTTACCAAAACGGATTAATGTACTGGCGTTATTTAATGTGGAATTTCGCCGGTAAACAAAATGACATACAAGGCTACGGAAATTTAAGAGACGGGAATTGGATATCGGGAATCTCTTTTATTGATAATATACGATTGGGCGATCAGCAAAAAATGCCCGCTCTTTTGAAAAATAATAAAGCCAATAACAAGCTTTATTTAATACCTTTTATTTTAGCCATATTCGGTTGCGTTTATCATTTTATACGGCACCGAAAAGATTGGTTTGTCAACTTTTTACTTTTCTTTTTTACCGGCTTCGCTATATTAATTTATTTAAACCAACCCGGCAATCAGCCGCGTGAGAGGGACTACGCATTCGTAGGTTCTTTCTACGCCTTTGCCGTATGGATAGGTTTAGCCGTAGCATCGTTGGTAAAAATGGTAAGGGATCAGCAAAATAAAACTGATTTTACCAATACATTAATTTACGGATCATTATTGACTTTTGTAATAACCGCGTTGAGCACCTCTTATAACGGAGCGGCCGATTCTTTTCTTACTTCGGCATTAGTAACCGTTGTATACGCTGCTGTTTCAGCAGCCGCTTATTTTATCGTCAAAGCTGCTTCGTCAAACGGAAGTAATTTAAGAACAGCAAATATTACCGCCGCATTGATAGGTATGATAGCTCCATTGCTGATGGCCAAAGAAGAATTGGGCGATCATGATCGTAACGGTAAAAAAGTAGCGGTTGACCTTGCCAGGAATTATTTGGAGAGTTGTGATAAGAATGCCATACTCTTTACTTTCGGCGATAATGATACCTACCCGCTCTGGTATGCGCAGGAAGTAGAAGGCGTGCGACCTGATATTCGCATTATCAACAACAGCTTATTGGGCATTGATTGGTATATTAATCAATTACGCTATAAAATAAATGAAAGCGATCCCGTAGATGTGATATGGGACGCCGATCAAATAGCAGGACACAAACGCGAAGCACTTTATTTTAAGCAAGACATAACAGACACGGAGTTTTATGACCTGTATGATTTTATGAAAAATGCGCTGGGTAAAAGAGATGCTGCAGGCCAGGATATTGATTTAACTATTGACAGCTACAGGATCCCTATCAGGCGATTCAGCTTGCCGGTAGATGCGAACCTGGTAAGAAAAAACGGAACGGTAAGCAGCAGTGACAGCGTAGTAAGTAAAATTAATTTTGAAGTAGGTAAAGGGTTGCTGCAACGCAACGACTTTGCCATGCTCAATATTATTGCTGCCAATAACTGGAAACGTCCCATCTATTTTACATCGCCGTATGGTGAATTGGGCTTCGGGCAATATGTACGGCAGGACGGACTTAGCTTCCGATTGGTACCGGTAGCAGGCAAAGGCAATGCGGAAAACTGGGTAACAGCTCCCTTCAACACACAGCCGGCCAACCTTGATGCGATGTATAAAAATGTTTCGGAAAAATTTGAATTCACAAGTAAAAAAGGTGTGTACTTTGATGAGGAAAATCGTCATCATATTATTTCTATCCGCAATACCATGGCAAAAACAGCCGGCAACCTGGCCGATGCCAACCGCAAAGATGATGCTGCGAAAATATTGAACAAAGCTGAGCAGTTGATTCCTGAATCGGCCATGCCGTATGCCATGCCAAGCCGTTTGGGTATTTACCACAATTACTACGGATTGGTATACTTAGAAGCAGCTTACAAAGCAGGTAATAAAGATGTGGCGCAAAAAGTAAAAAAGCAAATCGCGGAATCGTTTAAACATGAGAAAGAATATTATGATTATATCATTGGTGAAAAAACTGAAAGAGCAGGCGATTTGGCAAATGACAGAAATACATTGGCGGAACAATTGCAAATGCTGGATGAAATAGAAAAGAAATATAACCCCGCGGCTACCGTTGCACCGCCTCCTGTGGAAACACCCGGAGGAGGAAAAATAGAAACTAAAGCACCCGGGAAAGATTCTAACAAGTAATAATCAGTTTGATTCACCATACTTAAAGCCCCTGCTAAAACAGGGGTTTTACTTTGAACTAAACAGCCTGCGATTTGTTATAGCAATTGTGCTACTGTACACTTTATCAACCATAAAATTTTATTTAGAAATAAAAATGTAAATTGCTAAGTACCGTTTAAGTTAAACGGTAAAAATAGAACTCCGAATTAATAATTATACGTTTTACTAAAAATGCTCGGACACCGCTTTATAAAATATGACCCCCGTGCTGAAGGCAAATCGAAGTTTGAACAGTTGCTTGATCTTTTTATGCAATTACTCACTTACACCAACGGCGATGTGGGCGAAGCCATGCAATGGATGAATGAATTAGACAAAAAATACGAGATGACCGATGACGAATACGGCATGGGCGATTTTTTGGATGACCTGAAACAAAAAGGATACATTACGGAGGACAACCAAAAAGGTGAAATAAAAATTACACCCAAAACCGAACAGGGCATACGTAAAAAAAGCCTCGAAGAAATTTTCGGTAAACTCAAGAAAACAAAACAGGGCAACCATCAAACTTTTAAACCCGGGCAGGGCGATGAAGTAAACCCTGAAACAAGGCAGTTTCAGTTTGGCGATATGCTTGAGCAAATAGATTTTACCGAAAGTATCCGTAATGCGCAAATCAACCACGGAGTGGAAAGTTTTATGATGCAGGAAGATGATTTAACAATTCGTGAAACAGATTTTAAATCGCAGACATCAACCGTGCTCATGATTGATATTTCTCACTCCATGATTTTATACGGAGAGGACAGGATAACGCCGGCGAAAAAAGTAGCGATGGCTTTGAGTGAATTAATTAAAACAAAATATCCGAAGGATACACTGGACATCGTAGTATTTGGCAATGATGCATGGCCCATCGAAGTAAAAGACCTTCCCTATTTGCAGGTTGGCCCTTATCATACTAATACCGTAGCCGGTTTGGAACTGGCGATGGATACATTAAGAAGAAGAAAAAATCCGAACAAACAAATATTTATGATTACCGACGGTAAACCTACCTGTTTGAAAATAGGTAAGCGGTATTATAAAAACAGTTTCGGTCTTGACCGAAAAGTAGTAAACCGATGTATGAATCTGGCGGCGCAGTGCAAAAAAAATAAAATACCGATTACTACTTTTATGATTGCTACCGATCCTTACCTGCAACGGTTTGTACAGGAGTTTACCGAAATGAATCACGGTAAAGCTTTTTTTGCCAGTTTGGATAAATTAGGCGCCTTTATATTTAAAGATTTTGAATCAGGAAAAAGGAAGACAGTGTATTAGAAGTATCCTGTTCTCCGCCGCGGCGGAGAACTTATATCTGAAAATTCTACCGTATAAAATTATTTCTAATAAGGAAAGCAACAAACCCCGAAGGGGTAAAATATAAATAGCACCGGGTGTAACCCGGTGATTAAAAAAAAGAATAATCGAGCCCCGTAGGGGTGAAATATGTAAGTTGAGTTATGTGTGTCAAAAAATAGCTGAAAGCTTTAATAACTCAGACCGAAAAAAAATGAAACAATACCTTCTTTTTTAAAATTGAAAAATTGATTTGTCAAGTGCTGAATAAAATTACAAAAAGTACAAGAGTGCGACGCCACAAAAGTTAAATAGTAATACAAAAGCTGATAACATAAAAATGAACTACAAAAAAATAAACACCCTCGGAGAATTAAAGAAAAGCGGCTACAAAGCAAAATCAATTAAGGAAGAACTCAGGGAAAATTTAATTGAAAAACTGAACCGGAAGGAAGATACATTTCCGGGCATTATCGGTTACGAAGACTCGGTAATACCCGATGTGGAAAGAGCCCTGCTGAGTAAGCATAATATTTTGTTTTTGGGTTTGCGCGGCCAAGCCAAAACAAGAATGGCCCGGCAAATGATTGAACTGCTGGATGAATACATACCGGTAATAGCCGGCAGCGAAATAAATGACAACCCGCTTCGGCCCGTTACAAAATTTTCTAAAGATATTATTGAAGCCAAAGGCGATGGCACACCGATTGAATGGATACATCGCAGTGAGCGATACGGAGAAAAATTGGCTACACCTGATGTAAGCGTAGCCGACTTGATCGGCGATATAGACCCGATAAAAGCTGCCAATTTAAAATTGAGCTTCGCCGATGAACGGGTTATTCACTACGGCATCATTCCCCGCAGCAACAGAAGTATTTTTGTAATAAATGAATTGCCTGATTTGCAATCAAGAATACAGGTAGCGCTTTTTAATATTTTAGAAGAAGGTGATGTACAGATACGCGGGTTTAAGTTGAGGCTCCCATTGGACATATTATTTGTATTTACCGCCAACCCTGAAGATTATACCAATCGCGGTTCCATTGTAACACCGCTGAAAGACCGTATTGAAAGCCAGATACTGACACACTACCCGAAAAGTTTGGAAAATGCACTAAGCATTACCGAGCAGGAAGCAGATATAAATGAAGAACAACAGGCAAGAGTGAAAGTGAGCGACTTGGTAAAAAGATTAATAGAACAGGTAGCATTTGAAGCACGCAGCAGTGAGTTTGTAGATAAGAAAAGTGGTGTGAGTGCAAGGCTTACCATTTCGGCTTTGGAAAATGCCGTAAGCACGGCCGAAAGAAGAGCTATTTTAAACAATGAAAAACAAACCCAGGTTTGGATGAGCGACTTAGCCGGTATTATTCCTTCTATTACCGGTAAAATAGAATTGGTATATGAAGGCGAGCAGGAAGGGCCTTACCAGGTAGCTACCAATTTAGTAGATAAAGCTATTCGTACGCAGTTCACGCAATATTTCCCTAATCCTGAAACACTGAAGAAAAGAAACCGCGTAAAAGGTGAATTGGAAGTAAAAGAAGAAAATCCCTACAAACCCATTACTGCCTGGTTTGATAAAGGCAATACCATGGATATGTTCATCAATACAAAAGATGTAGACAAAGTCTTTCTTTTATACAAAATAGACGGACTGAATGCATTGGTAAAAAAATATTTTCCTAAAACTAATGAAATGGAATGCGGGCTGCTTATGGAATTTGTATTGCACGGGCTGGCCTCCTACTCGCTTATAAGTAAAAAAATACTGGAAGGCAAAATTGAGTTTAAAGATTTAATAGGCAGTATGATGAATGCCGGCAGCAGAAATTATGAAGAAGATTTTGACGGAGAAGATTTCAGTTAGTCATATACCATCAACAAAATATAAAAATGCCGCAGTAATTAAACTGCGGCATTTTATTTTCAATATCACCTGCGAAAAACTTATTTTATCAATAACCCGAGCTTAAGGCCAAAAGTATATGACAATGAAGGACTTTTTCCCAAACGGGCATTGGCGTAATTAAACGCGGCAAGGTCTTCATAATAATCCTGGCTTGAGTTTAAACTCCGATAACTGTCTTTCTTATTATCAAATCCGTAACCCCAACCCTGGTAAATATCCAGTAAAAGCTTTTCTCCCAAAACCCACTGCCTTCCAATCTCAATTTGAATAGCCCCGAAGGTTACATTCTGTTTGCCTACTTCAAATAAATTATTTGCTTTTTCAACAATTATGTTTTCTTTATAATGCCCTATGTAAATACTAGGTTTTGCATACGTGCCCTGCATGATATGGCTGGCTCTTGATTTACCAAAAATTATAAAATCGGGCAGCTTACCGAATTTATATCCGCCGCTAACAAAAACACCAAAGGGCTTACGCTTTACTTCTGCCAGTTGGCCCGAATAATAATTCAGCGTCGTGGATTTGCCGGCGCCTATAATTCCCAATGAGAGTTCGTAGCCTTTACCGTAACTCAAATTTCTTTCATACCCCACCTCAAAATAACTGTACAAAGGAGAAAAGAAATTCATTTTTATGGCTTTCTTACTTTGGCCCGCATATCTTTCGGGGTCTTTAAAGTTTTCTTCAAATGTTTCGGTATGGCCGTCTTCAAACACAATTTTTTTAATACGGTCGGTTTCCAGTACATATATTGGTCCGTCGGGGTTCTTAAATTCCTTATACTTCACTTCTGAAGCCCCTACTTCAACCACTTTGGCTTCAACTACTTTTCCATTGTTGCGGTAAATTTTGTCCTGAGCATTTACCGCCGCCCCAAGGCATAATACTGTTAAAAAAATGAGGGTAGCTTTTTTCATATACTTAATTTTTAATGGTGACAATGATAAACTATGTTTCGTTGCAAAAGTTTTCAGAAAATATTTACTTCTGTTTCCAATTCCACATCAAACTTAGTATAAACACTCGCAGCAATTTTTTGACTTATGTCAAAAACCTCGCTGCCCGTGGCTTTGCCGTAGTTTACCAGTACCAATGCCTGCTTATCGTGGCAGCCTGCATCCCCTTTACGAAACCCTTTCCATCCGCACTGTTCTATCAACCATCCCGCGGCCAATTTCACATTGCCGTTAAGTAAAGGATAGCCAACGATACCCGGAAAGGCTTTTTTCAGTAATTCGAATTTAGAGTTTGGAATTTCCGGATTTTTAAAGAAGCTTCCCGCATTGCCGATAACTTTCGGATCGGGCAGTTTTGAACTGCGAATAGCGATGACCGCATCAGAAATGGCCCGGATGCTCAGCTCTTTTACATTCATTTTTTCAAGCTCCTGCTCTACCGCACCGTAGCTTGTATGAAAAATGGGATGCTTATGCAAACGAAACGTGACGGAGAGTATAACAAACTGATCTTTGAATTTTTTCTTAAAAACACTTTCGCGATAACCAAACTCGCAATCACTGAGTGTAAATGTTTTTACCATTTTATCCTGCAAATGAAAAGCTTCCAGGCTCCAAAACACATCTTTTAATTCAACACCGTATGCGCCGATGTTTTGCATGGGCGATGCGCCTGTATTGCCCGGTATTAAAGAGAGATTTTCGACACCGGCCCAATTGCGGCTTGATACAATGCTGTACAAACCGGTGCCAGTTCTCCCCCGCTCCGCATTTTACAAAAACATATTCATCATCTTCATGCAACTCTTCTATACCGCTTATTTCATTTTTTAATACCGTTCCGTCATAATCTTTGGTAAAAAGAATATTACTGCCGCCGCCCAATATTAATAACCCGCTGGCTGACTTATTTTTTGCCGTATACTCAGTATGTTCTTCCAACTCGTCAAGTGTATGAAAAGAAGAAAAAAAACGTGCCTTTACATCAATACCAAAAGTATTATAGTCCTTTAGTGAAATATTTTCCTGAATTTGCATGCTGTAAAATTCAGGTATTTTCATGAGCAAAAAAACTGCAACTTTAATTGGCGCTACGGGCTTAATCGGAAGCCGGCTATTACAGGAGTTATTAAATGACACCTATTTTGATACGGTACGAATATTAATTCGAAGACCGCTTGAAATTAACCACCCCAAATTAGAAAAGAAATTAGTTGATTTTACGGATGCCGAATCTTTCAGACTCGCATTAGAAAAAAGCGACGCCGTCTTCTGCGCCATCGGAACCACGCAGAAAAAAGTAAAAGGCGATAAAGTCGCATACCGCAAAATAGATTTTGATATACCGGTACATGCTGCAAAATTTTGCAAAGAAACGGGTTGCGAAAAGTTTATATTAGTTTCAAGCATTGGCGCGAACAGCAAAAGCAATAATTTTTATTTAAAACTAAAAGGTGAAGTAGAAGATGAAGTAAAAGCAATTGGTATAAAAACTACGCATATTCATGCAGCCCTCCACTTTGTTGGGAGCGAGAAAAGAATTCCGCCCCGGCGAGAGGATAGCTCAGGTTAGTGATGAAGTTGTTTTCATTTTTAATTCCTTCACGATTATAAAGCCATAGAAGCAAAAGATGTGGCGAAAGCAATGCTGATAGCAGCGAAGAAAGAGGAAGAAGGGGTTTTTGTAAATGAATATGTCAGGATAAAAAGATTAAATGAAGAAAGATAGTCAATCAGTTGCGTAAACATCCTGAATATTTAATAAATTTGCTGTCATGCCCGTTATTTCAATGTTTTATGGCCTCATTGTAGCAATGTATTATCTGGATACAAAGCAACATAAATTGCCGCATATCCATGTTAAGTATGGGGAAAAAGAAGCCGTTTATCAAATCCCGGAAGGTGAACTTCTTGAGGGTGCTTTACCGGGAAATAAAGAGAAATTGGTAAAAGCATGGATCGAAATACACAAAGAAGACTTAATGGCTAATTGGCAACTTGCCGTACAAGGTAACAGAGTTTTCACCATCGACCCGTTAAAATAAAATGTATGAACCCCAGAGTAAGAGCAGTAGAATACAAAAGCAAATACAAACTCATTATCACTTTTCAAAATAATGAAGTGAAAGAGTTTAACCTTTCGCCATACCTGCACTACCCGGTTTTTGAATTGCTGAATGATGAGTCCTTTTGCAGTAAGGCTAAGATATTTAACGGCACAGTGGTTTGGGATGATGTAACCGACTTTGATCCTGATACGTTGTACTTGGAAAGCAAACCTTTGGCAACAGCTTGATACTTTTTATACTTATTACTTACAACGTTATTCTTCAAACCTCCGACCTCTCCCCTACACCGCATCCACATCAGGCAATATAATCACACTGCGGAAACTTTTATTTTCGTGCAGGTTAATAATTTCCTGAAGAATATCTTTTTTACAATTAGCTATCAGCTTGGCGTCTTTAGGTAATTTTATAAGCATCTCCATCAAGTATTGATTGCGCACACGGTTTACAACCGGTTGTGCCGGGCCAACCAAATATTTTCCATATTGCAGTTTCATACCATCGGCAAATTGAAAAGCCGCTTTCTCTGCTACTTCTTTTATTTTATGGCGAAATACCAAATGAATAATTCTTGAAAACGGCGGATAGAAAAACTGTTTGCGCTTCTCTATTTCATCGGCATACATTTTTTTATAATCATGCGCTTTTACATATTGCAATACCGGGTGCATCGGGTTCATCGTTTGTATCAATACTACACCCGTTTCTTCTTTCCTTCCCGTACGGCCGCTTACCTGCTCCATCAATTGAAAGGCTCGCTCATGTACCCGAAAATCGGCGAAGTGCAGCATGGCATCCGCATCGGGTATGGCTACTAAATCTACATTATCAAAATCCAATCCCTTCACCACCATCTGCGTACCTACCAATATATCAATACGTTTTTGTTCAAACAACTGTATCAATGTATCATGCGCATTTTTTCCGCGTACGGTATCCACATCCATTCTTGCAATTTTAGCATCCGGGAATTCTTCCTGCAGTTGCTCTTCAATTTTTTCTGTACCAAAATTTTTTTGTGAAAATTTATTGCTGCCGCAGGCTGCGCAGGTTTGTATGGGCTGGTACGTTGTACCGCAGTAATGACAAACCAATTTATGATTCAATTTATGATACGTGAGCGATACATCGCAATACTTGCATTCAGGTATCCAGCCGCAAACGGTGCATATTTGATAAGGCGAATAGCCTCTCCTGTTTTGAAAAACAATTACCTGCTTGCCGCCGGTCAATGTCCTTTTTATATTATCAATCAATACCGGCGATAATATCAGTTTGCTTTTATCTTTCGCGGCAATGGTTCTTGTATCTACCATTTCAATGTTAGGCAGCATCACATTGCCGTAACGCTGATTCAATTCTACCAAACCAAATTTGCCCGTGGATGCATTATAATACGTTTCGAAAGAAGGCGTGGCGCTGCCCATCAATACTTTTGCGCCACTGTCATTATTCCCTGACTTAAATAAAGAAGCATAATACACGGCGGCATCACGTCCGTTGTACCTTGGTGCCGGTTCGTTTTGCTTATACGACGAATCATGTTCTTCATCACAAATAATCAAATCCAAATCATGATACGGCAAAAAGATAGACGACCTGGCGCCAAGGATAATTTTAAGTTCGCCTGATTTTACTTTGTTCCATATCTCCACCCGCTCGTTTTGCGAAAAACGTGAATGATAAATACCGATGTATCCGCCAAAATGTTTTTGCAGTCGCCGGATGATTTGAGATGTTAATGCAATTTCGGGCAACATATACAAAACCTGCTTGCCTTTCTTTATCGCATCTTCAATAAGTTTAATGTAAATATTTGTTTTGCCGCTTCCCGTAATGCCATGCAGCAAACAAACCGGCTTCGCAGCAAATGATTTTTTTACTTCGTCCAGCGCTGTTTGCTGCCCGGTGCTTAATTCAAAATCTACCTGTATATTTTTGGGCAAAAATTTCAGGCGGTCAATATTCCTTTTTTCAAGCTGCAGGATTTTTTTATCTACCAATCCTTTTAACTGTGCATCCGTAGCGTTCGATTTTTTCAGCAGTCCGGGTTTTGTTACTTCGCCTTCTGTTTTTAGTAAATGCAAATAACTCAACAACAGTTCCATTTGCTTTTCGGCTCGTTGCAGTTTCTTATCCCCATTCAGCAATTGAGATAATTTATCTTCGTTATCATATTCGCTGTTTAAAATAACATAGGTTTCTTTTTTGGCATTGTAGGTTTCTTTCAATGCTTCCCATACATGACAAACTTTTTTATTAATCAATCGATTGATGACCGGGTACACATGCGAGGAATCCAAAATTTGCTGTACTTCCGTGAGCTTTAATTCTTTTTTAATCAGCAATGCTTCGCCTACTAAGTATTCATCATGATCCAATGCCGAAAAATCATCGCCGTATTCATCGTTATAAATTAAAATCGTTTCGCTGCTGAGTTTAAAATGTGCCGGTAAGGCGGCGGCCATTACTTCACCTTCGGTACACATATAATAAGTTGCCAGCCATTCCCACAATTGCAGTTGCTGTTCAAATACCACGGGCTCCGCATCCAGTACATTCAGTATATCTTTTGTTTCGTAAAATACGGGCATGGTTTTATGCAGCGCCTTTACCACGCCTGCATATTTTTTATTCTTACCAAGATTTACCTCTACACGACAACCGGGTTTTATTTGTTCCTGCAAATGAGCCGGCACCGACCATGTATAATTTTTGGGTAAATAAAGTGGTACGATGACTTCTGCATACATACTCACGTCTCCTGAAGAGGAGTTATTATTATCATATTTAAAAATTTCTTTCGGCATTTAATAAAAGTAAAAATAGCGTTCTTTCATCAAACCAATTTATCCTCAGAAGAAACCCAAGATGCTTTGTATTCTAATAATTTCTTTTCCATTATACCGTACGCTTTTTCTTTTAAGGCTGTTACATTATCTATACCAAATCCTTCGGGGCTTATTTCATCCAGATACACTGTCCTTATTCTCCCGGGGTTCAGCGAAAAAACAGAACGGTGATGCAATCTGTCATAAGTATCTAAAAATAAAATGGGTTTGATGACAGTTTGTGTTTCGATAGCGATACGAAAAGCTCCGTCATAAAAATCTTTTAACGCCGTATGACCCATATTAAAAGTACCCTCGGGGCAAATAAAAACGGATATACCTTTACCGAGAATAGAAATCAAGTTGCTTTACACTCTTAGCTCTTTTGTCGGCACTGCTTCTGTCAACAGACACAACCGCATTACCATAAATAAAACCAAAGACCGGCACTTTACTCAATTCAGCTTTTCCCAAAATACGCATGGGTTGCCTTACGGCTTTCAGCATTTGCGGAATATCGAGATAGGAAATATGATTTGATACGATGATATACTGTTTGTTTTTATCAATCGGCGATTCGATAATACGCTGATGATAAATACCGATTAAGAACAACCAACTGTCGCTCCAAAAATGACAAAGTTTATAAATAACCTTGCCGCCGTGCAGCTTACCGAAAAACGAAGCGATGATGATAAACGGGAAAATGAGCAGCATGATGACCACAAACAAAATGAATGCATAAATACAATATAACCAATGAACGGGTTTCAATATTTTCTTCATCAACTAATATTATTTTTAGCAAATATTTAAAAAATCAAATGCCTTTACATTGTGGTTGGCGGGGACGCCAACCATAGCGAACTGCTGCTGCTGTTGGCGTCCTCGCCAACAGCTATTCATCGGAAATACAAAAACATATTTAAAAATGACTGCATCATTTTATTTATCATCACCCGGGCAGTTGCATTGCCAATCACGGCCCAAATCAATAGCAGTAACCACCGTTGTTGAATTATTGCACTGCGCAAAAACAATTCGAACTTCCTGGTCATCACTTGTCCGGCCTTCTACCGCGTACCTCGGGCAACGGGCATTTTGCAAATCACTTTTTTTGTAATTGATTTCTCCTTCCTCCATTATTTCTTTTACTTCTTCCTGCGAAATTCTGCGGCACTTCATCCTGCATTTTGCATGATTACTGTATTCAAGATAAGAGGCTCGTCTGTCAAAACCAATATCACGATTCTTTACATCGCTCGGCGGGCGGTTTTCATCGCGACGAATATTTTCTGTTTTCTTTTTCGGCTCCGCAGCCGATTGCCGGCTGTTTTTCCATTTTACCAATGCAAAGGCCAATAAACCGAGTACAAGCAAAAAAATATAAGGAGCAGCTTTTGATTTCATAATTACTGATTATTTCTAAAAGAGTTGCTACTAAATTGAATTTCGAAAACCCACCCCTACCCCTCCCACGGAGGGGAAGCACCGCACAGACCCTGAATTTTTATAACTACTCCTATTGTTTTGAAAAACTTAAATATTGCATGCCCTTCGAATTAATAATTATTAATCATTTTAATTTCTTCCATATCTACCTCCCGCTTGCTGCATCAATAATCTTTCCAAAGAAAATAGCATTCATCATGAGCTTAGTACCGCCCAACCAAAATGCACGGAAGTTGGGATTGTCTGCAATATTAATTACTCTGCCGCTACCAATGGTATTTACAATTACCGAAGCTGAATTTTTTACAGCATCAAGATTTTGTTTACTTACCCAACCGCTTTGCAAAGGTTTGTCGGTATAATAAAAAGGTGTGGCAAAAGGATTCTTAGTTTTCTCCATAAATACACTGTTGCCTTTAAACATACTGATCACTTTTTGATTATATCCATAAGCTAACGGATGTGTTAAATCGGCCTCGGCGCCAAAGATAGCTCCCGCTAATTGTTGCGCACCGTCTATTTGTTCCTTTTCGGTATAGGCAATTCTTGCCGTACTGTCCAGCGGCGATTTTGCTTTCTTCAGCGTTACATTATTAATACCGTTTTGCGAAGCCCAGGTAATGGCATCTTCCAATAAAATAAGATTGCCGCCTGCCGTAACCCATGCTTTTAATTTTTCTTTATTAAACGCATCATAGTTTCCGCCTACCATTATAATGGTATTGTATTTTGTTAAATCAATACGATTAAAAACCGCAGGCTCCAAATGGGTAGCCGGAATATTCATTCGCTGATCAAGCAAATGCCAAACCTCGCCGGCGTCCAACGCATTTACACCCTGACCCGTCAGCATGGCAATAGAAGGTTTAGTAAGTGAAATAAATTTACTGCTGCCCAAATCGGAACCGGTAATTACATTACCGCTGTGCAGGGCATATACTTTTAGAGCATTTTTTTCAGCAATAGTTTTTATCACTTCATACAATTTATCACTGCTTATCGTTTGCATTTGTACCGGCACCTGTATGGTTCCGTAATCAAACTTTACCGGGCTGCCGTTAATCATCATTTCAAATTTATTAGTAGCCACTTTGGTAATTAAACCCTGCTGCTGCAATTCATACAATGCTTTTGGCGTGTAAAATTCATCCCACTCAAATAAATACGAGTAGTCGGATTTACCGCCCGCTACTTCTCCTTTTGGGAAATGAAACCGTTTCAATTTTCTTTCCATATAAAACCGCACCGGTTATTTCTTTATAAGGCAAACCAAATGCAAGCGGCATCGTCCAGCTTGTAATATCATAAAACAAACTGTCCTTGTATGCCGTTTGTTTTTCAAAAATTGTTTTTATTAAAAGTTGTTGGGGTTGATTGAGTGAAACGGTAAATGCTTTTCCTTTTTCAAATCCGATCATCGGATCAGCTTCCTTATAATTATCAGGCAGTTCATTTACTTCAATTTGCTGGCGTTGCAGCATTTCAATAAAATGAAATGTTTTGGCACGGTCATTTTTATCGCCAAATACATAACCGGATATTGCATTAGCTGCAGGTATCATTCTTTTTAGCATAGAACTCCCGTTGGTATTCTAAAAACTCTTTACGCAATACCCTTGCTCCTTCCAATGTAGAAAGTGCGGTAGTAAATTGATTTTTTATAGTAAAAGGAAAACGAAGAATACCATTAGCTGTTTCCTGTGCATGACCTCTTGAACTGGCCTGCTCAAACAAAATACCGATAGCGCCGTTTATATCAGGGTAGGTAGAACCTTTACCGTAATAAAAATCATCATAGTTTTCTTTGGTAAAATATAAGGAACCTATTTTATCGAGATACCGTGCATGAAACTTACCGAGCTTACCGGTCAGTTCCTGGTTTTTTGCAGGCGTCAGCGGATTAACTCTTGAGGCAACACCCGGTTGAAAAAAGAAAGTAGCATTGCTTCCCTGTTCATGATGATCGGTTAAAATATTCGGTTTCCACAAATGAAACCATTTTAACCGGTTCTGACTTTCTACATGCACTGCCGGTAACCAATCCCTGTTTAAATCGAACCAGTAATGATTGAACCTTCCGCCCGGCCATACTTCATTAAACTCGCGGCTGTTGGGGTCGGTCACTAAATTTTTACTTTTATTTTGATTGGCCCAGGTAGAAAAGCGTTGCAACCCGTCGGGATTAAAAGAAGGATCAAAAAGAATAACTACGTTATCCAACAAATCATCAATCTGTTTTCCCTGCGCCGCCGCCAAATAATAAGCGCTTAACAAACTTGCATTGGCGCCGCTGGGTTCATTGCCGTGTATGGAGTGACCGATCCAAACCACGATGGGCATGTTCTCAATATTTACGGAAGATGATTTAGCCGGGTCACTCAATAATAAATGTTGTTGTCTTATTTCCTCTAACCGCTGATGATTTTTTGGCGAAGTAATAATCAACAACACCTGCGGCCGGTTTTCGTAGGTAAGACCCATTGTTTCCAACTTTACTCTATCGGGAGCAGCCGCGGCAATGGCTTTCATATAATTCACCAACCGATCGTGGGTAATATGCCACTCTCCTACTTCGTGATAAATAACATCCTTTGGTTTGGGAATTTTAGGATTGTACTGAACGCTGTCGGGCAGGTAGTAGCTTAAATCCTGTGCTGTAATGCTGAATGCTAAATGCTGAATGCAAAATGCGAGTAATAGTTTTCTCATAAATAGTAATATAAGGCAGGGAAGATAAATAAAAATTCGGCGATTTGAGGGGGTGGGTTTAAAAGGGAGTATTGGGATATTGGGGGAGGGTTTTACAGGCTGTATGTAAAGGGGCAGTTTAATATTTAAGTTTTAGTTGTTATCTTTCGTTTTTAGAAAATTATTAGATATTGTATTCGGGAATGTGAGCTTTCCGAATATTATAAAGTTTATACATCTGAAACTTATATGCCAATAAACACGAACAAAGGGTTCGATAAAGGGAGGTTAATTACACTTTTTTTATTAGGGGTTTTTTTACTGGTTTTTTCTGTAAAGGAATTTGCAGTTACATGGACTCCCAAAAGCTCACTCACACCGGTAAGAGGTACTTTGCTGAATAGTGAAACATATGTAACAACCGTTATAAGCAAAAACCGTCGTTTCTTCAAACATGAATCTAAAAGTCAAAAGTCAGAGCTTATATTTTATTTATTCGAATTCAAAAATAAATTTAAGCTGCAAGAGAATATTGGCAGCAATCAAAGAAATGCTGAATATGAAAAATTAAAAACTAAACTTGATATGGCCGACTCAGTAACAGTGTGGGTTAAGAAATCGGAAACGGATTATTGGGAGCCTACGGTATTTCAGGTTGACGCTGACAACCATACGATTTTAGACCTTGATACAGTTCGCTTCAAAGATCGGTATTTAAAAACGTTCCTTTTCATTCTTGGTATCGGCTGTATACTGCTGCCGCTTTACTTGCTGTTCCCTAAACTATTTAAAAGTAAATTGGCTTAAAAAAATGATCAGCATTAAAATGACCCGCTGGGCTTTACTCTGTCTTCTTATAATAATAACTGATTTAGCAATTAAGTATTGGATAAAAAATCATTTTGCACCGGGAGAAGTATCCCGCATCATGAATAATTTTCTATACATAGGCCATATAAAATCGCTTCGACTTCGCTCCGTCGTTTAGCAACTCGTTAAACCCCGTTATTCTTGTGAGCAAAATTTTACAGGCTAGTATTTTTTATCTTTTTTATACGGTTACAGTTGGTTAAAAATATCAGCAGCTTGTATAAAATTGCTGCTTTAATGATATTATCAGGCCTGCTGGGTAATTATGCAGACATGTTTTTGCTTTCAGACGGCAGCAAAGGTTATTTGCAATTGGATTATTTAAATATCCGTCAATTATCTTCTGCATTTTTTAACTTGTGCTCCTTACTAAACTATATTGGTTTGATTTTACTTATTACAGCAATTATTAGAAATCCGGGAGATATAAAAAAACTATTTTCGAAGAAAATAATAGCCGAAACCCAATCAATACAATGAAAACAAAAAACTCGTTTAAAGTTCTTATACTCATAACCTTTTATTGCTTTGTAATTTCAAACATTACTTTTTCGCAATATAGGTACCTGGTACCCTATTATGAAAACGGATTGTACGGCTATTGCGATACAAATTTGGCCGTTAAAATAAAACCGCAGTTTGCAAATGCGTTGGTTTTCAGCATGCATTATGCTTTTGTAGATATGGGAGGTGAACAAATAAATGTAATTGATACCACGGGCAAAGTATTGTTGCCGTTAAATTATCCAAAATTGTATTTTGTAAACCGGCGCTTTTTTAGTGAAATAGTAATGGGAGAAGATAATGAAGGAATCGGCTTCGTGTATAACCTGCGTAATCAACAACTGCTGAACAAAGGCATTGATGCGCTTTTTGGAACTAAGAATTTAGATTTTCAGACAGGAAGGTATTGCCTGGTTACGGGAGACATTATAAAAAACAGGGGCCTTTATGATATAGAAGCACAACGGTTTATTTATACCACCAAAGCAAATTATCTTGAAATAAGGGAAGATGAAAATGCAAAACAAAAAAAACCGGGGCGTCTGTATTTAATACTAAACGAAAGAACCGGCAATAGTTTTTTTGCAGAAACTAAAACCCGTTACGCTTATTTACAAGGGAGTGTTCTCACATTTTACCAAAAGCCAATACCAAAACAGCCAAAAACTGCTAAAAGAAAACCGCCCGAAATAAAAGAAGAGTTAACTGGTATACGCATTGATGCGGGAGAAGTTTACAGACCGCCCCCTGCCCCTCTTCCGGAAATTGAACTTTATAAAAAAGATAACTCGGTCGGTTTAATTATTAATGAGGTTAAAAATGATTTGATTATAAAAAAAGATACCCTTACCGTTTTCTATGACACCATTGTTCTACCGAATGAGAATACGAATCCTTCAAATTGTTGCCTGATCAAGCTAAATAATAAATGGGGCGTATTTGATTGGAAACAAAAACTGGCTTCTGCTATTGAGTACGACACTATTTTAAAGCCCGGGTACAATTATATTATTGTACAAAAAAATAAAAAATCGGGGCTGCTGTTCAACAGCGAAGTTTTATTAAATGCGGAATATGACGAAATTTATCAGATAGGGTACAGTTCGCAGTTTTCGATGAAGCAAAATAATAAATACGGCTATTTTGAAAATTATTATGACCGGGAAGATAAAAAATATAAAAATTTTATTGCGTCGTGCGATTATGATTTGGCCTTCTTTTCATCTTCTGTAATATATCCTGTAAATACCGAAATAGAATGGAAAAGCAGTTTAATGTTTAGTTTAACGGGAACGCCATTTAAAGTATTAATACAAAAAGCGCCGGATTATAAATTCATATATAACTCCAAATTTGTGTATACATCACATAACGGGAAGAAGTTTTACAAATAAAAAGAAAGCCTCGCTGCCGCTTTATACAACAACGAGGCTGATTAATTAATGATGCATCAGGCCGTATCAAATGATAAGAAACTATCGTTTCTTTAAAATCTTAACTGTCTTCCGGGTATTATCTTTTGTCAGTACTAATGTATAAATACCGGCGGCATATTGTTTCATGCTTACTGCATTGTTACCGGTTTTCAAATTCACCGTTTGCAATACTTTCCCGTTAGCATCTATTACTGAAAGAGATAAAGCGTGCAGTACCGAAACAGTACCCGATACTTTAATAATCACGTTATCTATAACCGGGTTAGGATAAATATGTACAGCTTGCCCTTCCACAGTAATATCATTTAAAGAAGTAAAAACAAAATTGAATTCGTCGGACAAATTCTTACAGCCCGTGCCGCTATTATCGGTTACTTCCACTTTGTAAATACCGCTTTGCGAAACATCATATTGATTGGTATTGGCACCGGCTATCAACGCATTATTCAAATACCATTTATAACTGCCGTAACCTGTGGCTGTGGTCAAAGAATTACCTGCAGCATTTATTATTGGTTTGGCAGGCAGTGGATTTGCAGTAACAATTACAGAGCCGATTATACCAGATTGGCAACCGTTTTCCGTTACTTTAACTGAATAGGCTCCCGTTTCTTTTGCTGTATACACTTGGCCCGTTGCGCCTGCAATGGCTATATCGTTTTTAAACCATTGATTACCGACAGGCTTAGTAGATGAATAAGTTACGCTGTCACCCGCACAAAAAGCAGGCGTTCCGGCAATCCTTGTAATATCCGGGGGAAAAGGAATTTCATATACCATAATATTTATACCCGCTGACGGAAGAGAAGTGCAATTATTTTGCGTTACCCTTACCGTATAATTGCCTGAACGAGCATTGATATGTTCTGTTCCCGTAGCTCCGGGAATTAATACATTATCTCTGTACCATTGATTGCCCGCAGCAGCAGATGAAGTGAATTTTATCGTTTCATTATTGCAATAAGTAGTCTTGACCGGAGTAATTGTAATAACCGGTGTTGCAGGAATAGCATTTACCGTTACATTTACCGTATCAGAATAATTATTACATCCTGAAATACTATTCGTTACTCTTACGTAAAAACCGCCCGATGTATTGGCAGTATAGTTATCGCCGATAGAACCCGAAACAGCAGTATTATTTTTAAACCACTGATTATTGGTATTTGGCAAAGAAGAAGTAAGTGTTACTGAGCCGCCGTCACAAAAAGTAGTAGAACCCGTAAGATTCAAAGAAGGTTTAGCGGGTGTTGCCAGGTTGTTAATGGTAATAGTATTAGAGGGATCAGCATAACATGCGCCGCTTAAGGTTCTTACTGTATAATTGCCCGCTTGTTTTGCCCATATAGTATCGGCCGTAGCTCCTGCAATAGGCAGGCCATTTAAAAACCATTGTGTGTTACCAAGAGGAAATGCTCTTAATAATGCAGAATCTGTTCCGCATTTATCAGTAGCACTTGTTGTGCTTATGATAACTGTATTAGCTGCTGCTGCGCAAGTACTGAATGTAAAAGCATTACATACTGCAGCCGGGTTTAGCATATTCAATGGAGTAACTGTCCATGTATAACTATTACCCGCAGCAGGTGTAAAAGTATAAGCGGTATCGACAACATCTACTTCTGTAAAAGCACCGCTTTGAGGTGTAATCTTTAATTTATAACCGGTGGCATTTACATCCTTTCTCCATTTCAACTGCATTGGTATACCGTAAGAGAGGTTTGTTGTATTATTTGCCGGTGTTAATAAAGCCGGGCATAAAGGAATACCGGTAAGTATAGGTAGCTGATTTCTTAAATAAGTAATGGTACCGCTTTGTGAATTCGCTGTTATAATATCAGATAATCCGTCTCCGCTAAAATCAGCTATTACTGCATTTCCTGCACCCGTTTGTGTGGCAAACCGAACATACGCATTGAAAGACAATGTACCTGAAACAGAAGTATTTTTTAATACACAAGCTTCAGAACTCGAGAACCAATTAGCAGTTACAATATCCGGTTTACCATCTGCATCCAAGTCACCTATTGCAATACCTCTCGGACTGCTTGTAGTTGAAAAATCAACCTTGGCCGCAAAACTAATAGCCGCAGTGCTTGTATTTCGGAAAACAGAAACCGTATTAGGCCCGGAGTTACTTGAAATCAATTCCGGCTTACCATCTCCGTCCATATCGGCAGTTGCCACATCCCAGGTATAGCCTCCGCTCCCATAGTCCGCCCTAGCATTTAGTGTAATAGTACCTGCTACGGAAGTATTTTTGAAAACCGATACTACGCCGGCAGCATTACTGCAAGCCACCATAATATCTGTTTTACCATCGTTATCCATATCGCCGGTACAAACGCCTTCGGGTATGGCGGCTGTAGTAAAATCAACTTTTGCAGCAAAAGATATAGTAGCAGCCGTGGATGTGTTTCTTAAAATCGAAATGCTGTTATCACTCTGGTTAGCCGTAATGATATCTGCTTTACCGTCTTTGTCAATATCGCCGATAGCTATTTTTCTTGGTTCTGCACCTGTTCCGAAAGCAACAGCCGCTGCAAAATTAATATTGCCGGGGGTGCTGTTATTTTTCAATACATAAACTGCATTGAAAGTAGAAGTTGCCACTAACAGGTCCTGAAGTCCGTCCGCATTTATGTCGGCAGCCTTTACGCTGATAGGGTTTGCTACACCTCCAATGATAGTAGTAGAAAAACTAAGAACAGCGCCGGAGGATGTATTACGACCTACAGTAATATAATTATTTGAAAAGTTAGTATATATCACATCTACTTTACCATCTGCATCCATATCGCCTTCAGTAACAAAACCACCCCCCGTAAAAGGGAATGCAGTAGCAAAAGAAGATGCGCTGAAGTTCACCCCTCCCCCCGAATAAGTAACCGTAAAAGGTATTTTGGAATACCCAATAAGGTTATTAACCGCAACTGAAACAGGTTGAAAATTGGCGCCAAGGGGTACCGATACCGTGAGCGATGTGCTTGTAGCGGCTGTAACACTAGCTTTTACTGCACCGAAATAAACACTGTTATTGCCCGGTGTAATGCTGAAATTGTTGCCCGCAATCGTTAGCACTGTCCCAATAGGGCCTGCCGCAGGGCTAAAAGAACTTATAGAAGGGGCTTGAGCTTGTATTTTAATAAACGAAAAGACGAGGCCAATCAGGAGAAGTTGATTTTTCATAATTACGGAATTGTTTTGATATCAGATTTTACTTACTGCGAAACGGGTTTTATAACGTTTAAACAAGGGATAAATTATACTGCCTGAAAAAAAGTACTTTGGCGCAATATTTTGCAGGCGGCGCGAAAATACAAATAAGTTTGATTTATTAATAAAACAATTATGAAGGATCAAAAGCGAATATCCTTTGCTTTTTTTGTTCTCACCAAAATAAATAAGACGATTCCGTTGTGCGAGAATACTCAAATAAGTTCATTAATTAAAGTGATACTTACTGTAACAGTAAAACATCGGCGATTGTACACCCGGTGCAAGTAATAATTAAATTTTTAGTTATTATCTTCATCACGCCAATTGACAACACGAAATTGAAAATTAATTTGACCGCAAAAAATCTTTCAGGCAAATGAATACAGAATTAATAAGCATTATCCCCGTTATCCCCTCTGCGAACATTGCAAGAGACATCGCCTGGTATAAAGAAAAAACAGGTTTTGATACATATTTTTCGGACAATATGTATGCGGTGCTTTACAGAGACAATCTTACCATCCACTTACAATGGCATGCCGACACGGCGGACGACCCGTTGGTTGGTGGTTCTGTAATCCGGATTAATGTGAAGAATATAAAACCCCTGTTTGACGAGTTTGTTGAAAGAGGAACGGTTACACCGGACAAATTCAGAGCCAATACACTATGGAAAACCAACGAGTTTGGTTTCTATGATTTGAATCAAAATGCGATATTTATTATGGAAGACATTTAATTTCGTTGTTTTTTATTGCATATAATTATGTCAAAATCAATTAAGCTTTCCGATGCGGAGCAGGTAACGGCGCATATTAAAAAACTTGATCCTGCGCTCGCCAAAATAATTAAATATGTAAGGCAACTTATTTTGAGTACAGATAAAGAAATTGGCGAAAGAATAAAATGGAACAATCCGAGTTTTTATTATACAGGAGAAATGAAACCCTTTGACCCCAAAGAATATAAAAGAGAGATAATAGTTTTTAATCTTTTCAAAGGCATGATCATGCTTGTTTTCCCGAGCGGAGCGAAAGTAAATGATACATCAAGATTATTGGAAGGCGATTATAAAGACGGCAGAAGAATTACAATATTTAAAGATATGAAAGATGTAAAAGCCAAAGAAAAGCAATTACAAAAAGTAATAAAACAATGGCTGCAATTAGTGGATAAATAGCAATAAAAAGATGCCTGCTTCTACTTACCATAAACTTAACAATCCTGCATGGTATTCTTTGGCAGAAACACATAAAGATTTCGCTGTCGGTGATAATGAAATAAAACGCTACCAAAAAGACACCGCTCCTTTTCTTGCTTATCCACCCGGTGAAGAAGATGCTTTTATCCAACCCGATCAATTCATTGAAGTAAATGAATCTTTTTTCATCATCGGCGATTTGCCGGCATTGCCGAACAACTACCATGTTGAAAGCAGGTTACTTTGTGTGCAGATGATTTGTACGCTTGTAGTAATAACAAATACAACTGCCGTCATAGAAGAATTGGGTGAAACTGATGATACGCAAATGACCGGTTTAATTAATTTAGTACAACCCGGCTATTATAAACCGGGTACACGGCTGATGGGCGATTATTACGGTATCCGCCATAACGGTCAATTAATTTCTATGACCGGCGAACGCATACGCATGAATGGTTTTACAGAAATAAGCGCCGTTGTTACACATCCTGCATTTACAGGCCGCGGCTACGCACAGCGGCTTGTTGCACATACCGTCAATAAGAATTTAGCCGCGGGTATCGTTCCTTTTCTGCATGTTGCGCAAACAAATGAAAGAGCCATAAAACTCTACGAGCATTTAGGTTTTACACAAAGAAGAATCATCGCTTTTTGGAAGATAAAGAGAGAGCAATAGCCCGTCAATTTTTAGTTCGTATATTTGCAGGCTAATTATTTTTTTATGAGCAGAAAAGGGAAAGTATTGGTGGCCATGAGCGGCGGTATAGACAGTACCGTAACGGCATTGATGCTGCATGACGAAGGCTACGAGGTGGTAGGCATTACTATGAAAACATGGGATTATGCGGCAAGCGGAGGCGGTAAAAAAGAAACCGGTTGTTGCAATTTGGATAGTTTTAACGATGCCCGGCAGGCGGCAGTAGAGCATGGCTTTCCGCATTTTATTTTAGATATACGCGAAGAGTTCGGCGATTTTGTAATTGAAAATTTTGTGGAAGAATATATTGCCGGTCGTACACCCAATCCCTGCGTACTTTGTAATACGCATATAAAATGGAGGGCTTTATTAAAAAGAGCCGATGCAATGGATTGCGATTTCATTGCGACGGGTCATTATGCCAAAATTCGTCAGCACGATAACGGAAGATTTGTAGTAAGTAAAGCGGTGGATGAAACCAAAGACCAGAGTTATGTACTGTGGGGACTTGCAACAGGACTTGCTCAGCCGCACTCTCCTGCCCTTGGGGCCTTACAGAAAGACGGAGATTCGCCAAATGGCATTTGATTACGGCTACCCGGAATTGGCAAAAAAAAGTGAGAGCTACGAAATTTGTTTTGTACCGGACAATGATTATCGCGGATTTTTAAAACGCAGAGTAGAGGGACTGGAAGAAAAAGTAGCCGGCGGTAATTTTATTGATAAACACGGAAAAATTTTGGGCACCCATAAAGGTTATCCTTTTTATACTATCGGTCAGAGAAAAGGATTGGATATTACTTTTGGCCGCCCGGTTTTTGTAACTAAAATAAACCCTGAAGACAACACCGTTGTACTGGGTGATGAAGAAGACCTGGAACAAAATGAAATGACGGTAGGAAAAATTAATTTGATAAAATACGACACCATTACGCCGGGTATGGAAGCAACTACCAAGATCAGGTACAAGGACAAAGGCGCACTATCAAATATTTACCCGGAAAACAATGGTATGAGAGTAAGATTTTATGAAAATGTAAAGGGCATAGCCCCCGGGCAAAGCGCTGTATTTTATGAAGGCGACGATGTACTTGGCGGCGGGAATATACAGTTAGGGATGTTGAGCAAGGAGCGATGAACAATAGGCAATAAGCAATTAGCGAAAAGCAAAAGTCAAAAGTCAAAATTTAAAAAATATAGGGTGTTAAAGCAGCGCGCAATGATCTGTAACATTCTGACTTTCTTACTTCCGACCTCTGACTTCCGACTTCCGACCTCTGACCTCCGACTTCCGACCTCCTTTTAAAGGCAATAAAGAGGCCTTTTTGCCGTTTTTAAACTGAAATTTTAACCAATCGGAACGGTTGCCTTTTTTTGCAGCAATCTGGCTACAAACAGCGTCTTATTAAAAGTAAACCGTACTTATATTAAAAGCAGAATACAAATTTTATGAAACTGACTTCTACCTTATTAAAATTCACTTGTTTTATTTTTTGTGCAGCAACTGTTATTTCCTGCAGTAACAAAACGGAAGAATTAGTAGTCGAACCGATTACAGATTATACCCCTTTGCGATTAGTACCGGGCAAATACATTACTTATCGTGTAGACTCATTAGCCTATATCAATTTCGGACGTACCGAAGTAACACGTAAATACCAGGTAAGACATACTGTAGATGCACAGGTAACGGATAACCTGGGCAGACCATCTTACAGAATATACCGCACCATACGAAATGAGGCGGGTACTGATAGCTGGCAAACCAACGGCTCTTACTTCATTACGCCGCTTGCCGACCAAGTGGAAGTAATAGATGATAATATGCGTTTTATTAAACTTCATTCACCGATAAAAAACGGTTTTAACTGGAAAGGGAATAAATTTTTAGCCAACGATCCTTACAGCTCACTTTATAATTTCAGTAATGATGATGCCATGGAAGATTGGGATTATTTTATTGAAGGCGATAAGACTTCAGAACAAATCGGCACGCAAACCATACCCGACATATTTACCATACTTCACGCCGATGAAGCCATCAACGCCCCGGTAATCGTTGCTACGGCTTACGGAGCAAAAACTTTTTCGCTGGAAAAATATGCAAAAGGAATAGGCATGGTGGCCCGCGAACATACTTTATGGGAATACCAACCCAACCCCAGCGGACAGGGCGGTCCTTATAAAACAGGCTTCGGTATTAAAATGTGGATGATAGATCATAATTAATTAAACACCTGCATTTCTTTTTATAGCGTAAATTTGACGGAGCAAAATAAAGCCTGTGTAAATGAAAAGCATCTTTCTATTTTTTATTGCGTTATTTCTGTTGACAAATAATTCGCAGGCGCAGTTTACCCGGTATCTTGTAAAACTAAAAAATAAAGGCGGCAATAGCTTTACACTTGCCAATCCCGCTGCCTATTTATCGCAACGTGCCATTGACAGAAGAACAAGATACGGCATTGCCATAGACAGTACCGACTTACCCGTTACCACAGCTTATATAACAGCTCTTCGCAGCATACCCAATGTAACCGTTCTCAATATTTCGAAATGGCTCAATTCCGTTTCTGTACAAACTTCGGATGCAAACGCAATAACGGCTATTAATGCGCTGCCTTTCGTACTAAATGTATCGGGCCTGGCTGCAAGAGCTGTTGCAAATAATAATATAGAACCCGCGGGGAAATTTATAAATGAAAACATAATTACTGAATTACCTCCCGCGCCTGCTAAAACAAATAAAACGACCGCCGATTTTTTTAATTACGGTACCAATTCTTTTAATGAGATTAATTTACATAAAGGACAGTTTCTCCATAACATTGGCTTACGCGGACAAGGCATGCGCATCGCCGTAATCGACGGCGGTTTTTTTCGTTACAGTATTTTACGTGCAATGGATAGTGCTGTTGCCAACGGACAATTTTTAGATTCATTTGATTTTGTTGCCGGCGAAACAAAAGTATTTGAAGATGACAGTCACGGCATGTCTTGCTTATCTACCATTGCCGCAAATATTCCCGGGCAGTTTATAGGCAAAGCGCCTAAAGCAAATTTTCTTTTATACAGAACCGAAAATGTTTCAGGTGAATTTTTATTAGAAGAACATAATTGGGTCTGCGGAACGGAAAGAGCGGACAGTGCGGGAGCAGATGTTATTTCCACTTCATTGGGATATTATATTCAATTTACACCTCCTTCAGTCGATCATCCGAATTCGGATATGGACGGAAATAAAACCATGCCCGCTATAGCCGGCGATCTTGCTGCTAAAAAAGGAATACTTGTTTTTGCAGCTATAGGTAACGATGGCAGCAATCCGACAGCCACACATTTTCTTTCTACACCATCCGACGGAGACAGTGTAATGGCGGTAGGTGCAGTTAATGCTGCCGGTGCAGTAGGCGGCTTTTCAAGTTTTGGTCCTTCTTTCGACGGACAAATAAAACCCGATATGGCTTCTGTGGGAGTAAGTGCTTTAATACAAACAGCATCTAATACTGTCGGCACATCCAACGGCACTTCCTTCGCATGCCCCAAAATGGCGGGCCTGGCTACTATTTTATGGCAGGGCTTTCCTGAATTTAATAATATGAAAATTGCCAACGCTTTACGACTGGCAGGTAGTATAGCATCAGCTCCCAATGACAGAATTGGTTTTGGTATACCCGATGTAAAAAAAGCATTGGTTGAATTGCTGAAAGATTTTTCTACAGCCAACGGAAGTATAGCAACCTGTAGTGTAACCATTAATTGGAACAGTAAGGATGTGGATGCAATGAAATATGAAGTAGAAAGAAAGCTACCGGGCGAAACAGCTTTTACAAAAGTGAAGGATCAACCCGGAACAGGAGGAGTGATTTTTTCAAACAAATCTTATACATTTAATGAAACGCTTACTAATGCAGCAGCAGGTACAGCCCTTTATCGCATCAGGCAAATAGCAGATACAGCCGCTGCCACATTCACCGATACGTATATTGATTCGGTAGAGATTGTTATTGGCGCCGCCTGCAATACAACGGGTATTAATCCTTTGGATCCGAATAAAGAAAAAGTAACATTGATACCCAATCCAACTGCGGGTTCAGAAATTACAATACGTGTAGAAACGCCCTACCCTATTACTAGCATGACCGTTACCATTACCGATATGAAAGGAAGATTAATGAATAAATTTTTAAAATCGAAAGGAAGCGGAACGGCGAATTATACATTGCCTGTACAAAAATTAGCTAAGGGAAAATATGTGGTAGCGGTTTATAACGGTACAAAAATTTTAGCATCGAGAGAGATGATAAAATTGTAAGGAGCCTCATCCCTGAACGTCCTTCCCTTCCATTGCTCACTCCTGAGGAGAGGGAGTTCCGGACTTAATTTAGAAGGATGGTTTCGGACTTGTAAATAAAGCGGCGAACATAGTATCCGCTTTTTTATCATACCCTTTTAAAATATCCATCTTTACTAATTCAAGCCCGAAATTTTCTTTTATAAATGATACAGCCTCTTCATTTTCTTTTTTAAAAACAGAACAGGTGATGTACAAAAAATAACCGCCCGGCTGTAAATGTGGAATTATGTTACTTACAATTTGTTTTTGCAATGCGGCATATTCTTCTATTTTCTTTTCGCTAAAATACATAAGCTGCTCGGGTGTACGCCCCCAGGTACCGCTGCCGCTACAGGGCACGTCGGCTATAATTATTGAATATTGATTATTAATTATTGGGTCAGTTATTTTTTTATTCGATAAATCAATCACGAAGTCTTTGTAGCCGCTAATATCCGCTTCCCTAAATCTTTTTTTAAGATTAATTAAAATAGACTCTCTTACATCACTGACTGTTAAATCAATATTACCTAATACATCTTTGGCTAAAATAGATTTACCGCCGCTGGCGGCGCAGCAATCCCAAACTTTTAGAGGTTTATTATTTACAATTAACTTTAAGAATTCTCCTGTCCGCTGCGAACTGTAATCCTGTATTACCGCTTCTTTGTTCAACGTAAGTATATTATCCAGTTTTGAATTATTGGGCAATGCCAAACAGGAAGAAGATATCTCATTGAAATGTATTTCTGCCTTCATCAATTTTTCCTTTACAGTTTTTTCATGGCCCGGTCTTATTCGTATAAATAAATCGGGTTGAATTAATAATGATTTAGCAAATGCAGCGGCATCAATCCCGGTACTCAATTCATCTGCAAAAGGAAAATTATTAATTATTGATAATTGATTATTAAGTACTGAATATTTTTCTTCGACGGTAAATCCGCATTTTTCATTCCAGTCAGGTTTCAATAATTCCAGTACTTCATTTTTCTCCGATGAACATAAAAATAGTCCTGTTATAATTCTCTCTTCAATTTTTAACGATTCTTCCAAAACTCCTCCGCCGATCGGCGGAGGCGGGTGGGCTTGGGAGCTTCTAAAATAACAATAACACAAATGGCTGATCTGCTTCCTGTCTTTGGAGCCGTATTTTTTATGCTGCGTAAAATATTTTTTAATAAAAGAAGCGAAGGGTTCTTCACCTTTATATTGCTGAAGAATTTCTTTGGCAGAATTCAAATGAGAATAGATATAATTTAAGCTTTTCACTTTACAGTTATTAAATATACATTGTCATTGACTATAATCTTTTTATGCCGAATAAAAAACGGTTGCATTAATACAACCGTTCCTCTATTTTATACAAAAGATTTTGCCATTACACTTCCAGTAACGTTTTAACCGGGTCTTTTCCAAACAACAACAACTCCGGATTTTCCAGTAATTCTTTTACTCTTACTAAAAAACTTACCGATTCTCTTCCGTCAATAATTCGATGATCATAACTTAAAGCCAGGTACATCATCGGTCTTACTACTACCTGTCCGTTTACGGCTATGGGTCGTTCCTGAATTTTATGCATACCCAGTATGGCGCTTTGCGGAATATTGATAATTGGCGTGCTTAATAAACTGCCAAACACTCCGCCGTTGGTTAATGTAAAAGTTCCGCCGGTCATTTCTTCCATCGTCAATTTGTTTTCCTTCGCCTTGGTAGCCAACTCTACTACTTTCTTTTCTATTTCGGCCATGCCCAAACTTTCAGCATTGCGTATTACCGGTACCACCAAACCTTTTGGGGCCGACACAGCAATAGATATATCGCAGTAATCATGGTAAATAATATTTTCACCATCAATGTAAGCATTTACTGCGGGCCACTCCTGCAATGCATAACAAACGGCTTTAGTAAAAAAACTCATAAAGCCCAGTCCTACTCCGTGTATTTCTTTAAACTTGTCTTTGTATTTGGTACGTATGGCCATAATCTCCGTCATATCCACTTCATTAAAAGTGGTAAGCATAGCCGTAGTATTTTTTGCTTCTACCAGTCTGCGGCTTACAGTTTTGCGCAGGTTGCTCATCTTTTCTTTTTTCTCTTCACGGGTAAATGCAGCGAGGCCCGGTTTTCTTCCGGGGTTTGCAAGAGCAGCCATTACATCGTCTTTTAAAATTTTACCGCCGCTGCCTGTGGCAGTAATAGAAGAGGGACTTACTTTTTTATCGGCAATGATGGCCGATGCAACAGGTGTCGCTTTTATATCTGCCGGCTGTTGTTCGCCGGCATTTGAAGGTTGACCATTACCTGAAGATTTAACCTCCTCTTTTTTTACTTCTTGTTTCTGACTTCCTGCTTCTAACTTCTGACTTCCGCCTTCCGGCTTTACAGCCGTATCATCAATGCTGGCCAGCAAATCACCAATCTTTAATGTATCGCCTTCCTTAGCGGCAATTTTTAATGTACCCGCTTTTTCAGCATTCACTTCAAAAGTGGCTTTCTCACTTTCTAATTCTGCAATCACTTCATCTCTTTCCACATAATCGCCATCCTGCTTGGTCCATTTAAGCAGGCTTACTTCACTGATTGATTCTCCAACCGTCGGAACTTTTATATCTATCATATGTCTTTTTATAAGTGCTGCAAATTTCGGGAAAATACCGTCAACTTGTTGAAAATAAAAGGCTATTTCTACCAATTACCGTCCCGGAGGCGTATTAGTATTTTGAACGGTCTGCCCGCTAAAGACCTTAATAAAGAGTACCACCGCCCGTTTACTCAACCAAAGTATCCGTTTACTAAATACCCTGAATATCACCCGAAAAGGTAATATAGCTTAGCAGGAGGATTGATATTTTTATGATTATAAAAAATAAAATTATGAAGAAATATTTATTGGGTTTGGTATTAAGTTCCGCGGCGCTGATTTTATCGGCACAGAACAGCTTTTTTATACAGCCCGGCGCCGAAGTAACTTTAACCGGTAACGCCGCAATTACACTGCAGAATATGAATTTTATAAATAACGGAACCTTTACCGCCGGCAACGGAACAGTAAATATGACGGGCAATACGACAAGCACTATTGACGGAACCAACGCCATTAACATGTTTAATCTTATTATCGGCAACACGGGCGGTGTAAACCTCGACAGAAATATTGGTGTAAGCAATCAATTGGAAATGGTTACCGGCCTGTTGAATGTAAAAAACTTTACCGTAGACATGGGAGCAAACGGGACAGTTATTACCGAATCTGAAACCGCAAGGGTAACTGATGATGCAGGTAATACAGGTAATGCCACTACGACAAGAAATCTTTCATCGGCACTTGCAAATGTAAACCCCGGCAACTTGGGAGTAGAGTTTGTTTCGTCCCCCGCATTGGGCAATACAACTATTACCCGCTTTGGCGCAGCTTTTTTATTCAACGGAAATTCCACGGGGCTTATTCGTCGTTACTATAATATTCAGCCCGCTAATAACACTGCGCTGAATGCGACTGTACGCTTTTATTATTTGGATGCGGAGCTGAATGGTGTAAACGAATCTGCCGCCGTGATGTGGAAAAGTATTAACAACGGTGCAAGCTGGACACAGATCATTCCTGATACAAGAAACACGGCGCTTAATTTTTATGAAAAAACAGGTGTTAACGATTTTTCTCTCTGGACTATTGGTAACAACAACAGTGCATTACCTGTTATTTTAAGTTCATTTAATACTACTTGTAAAAATAACGGCGCCAACTTAGTTTGGGTAACACAATTCGAGCAAAATTCCGGTGTATTTGAAATAGAAAAAAGTAAAGATGGTAATAACTGGACGAAAATCGGAAGCGTAAATGCCAACGGCGTTGCGTCTGATTATAATTTTACCGATAACGAAGCGGGCTTGGCTTATTACCGGTTGAAACAAATAGATATTGACGGCAAATTTACTTACTCCAAAGTATTGTCGAGCAATTGCGAATTGAAATCTATTACACTGATGCTGTATCCCAACCCTGCATCTTCCTTTACTGAATTACGTTTTACCTCTCCTAAGGAAAACAGTACCGCTATAAATGTATATGCTGAAAACGGCCAATTGGTACGAAGCATTAAAACAACCGTTCAGCAGGGCGTTAATACTATCCGGATTAACCTGAACGGGCTCAGCAACGGAGTTTATACATTGAAAATAAACAACGATGAGTTGAAAGTAAGTAAAAAAATTATTAAGCAGTAGTAGCAGTATAAACCAACCATTATTTCTTATTCAATCAAAAAACCATCTCACTCAATGCGGGATGGTTTTTTTAATAAAAGATTCAAGAAATTAAATGCTAAACGCCGTTTCAATTATTTCAGCCTGCTCCTGTTGATGAATTTTATTATAGCCCGTAGCTGTAGATGCCGAAGGCTGGCGACTTATAACACCGTAGTTAATATTTTTTAGATTCATTTGTAAAAATGAGGCCGCTCCCATGTTCAAGGGCTCTTCCTGCACCCAAAACCAAGTGGCTTTATTATATTTTTTATATAAAACTTCTAATTGTTTGGAAGGCAGCGGATACAATTGCTCTACCCGTATAACGGCGATATCATTTCTTTTTTCTTTCTGTTGTCTTTCGGCCAAATCAAAATAAATTTTACCGCTGCAGAACAATACTTTTTTTACACTACCGGTATCGGCATAAGTGTCATCCAATACTTCTTTAAAGCCACCGCTTGTAAATTCGCTAATGGGTGAGTAAGAACCCGGGTGCCGTAAATTAGCTTTGGGCGAAAAATTTATTAATGGCTTACGGAAAGGTCTTGCCAATTGCCTGCGCATAGCATGAAATAAATTAGACGACGTAGTGATATTGGTAATGCTCATATTCATCTCGGCACACATTTGCAAAAATCTTTCTAACCTGGCGCTGCTGTGTTCGGGCCCTTGTCCTTCGTACCCGTGCGGTAACAATAAAGTCAGGCCATTCATCCTGTTCCATTTTTGTTCGCCGGCACTTATGAATTGATCAATCATAGTTTGCGCACCGTTACTGAAATCGCCGAATTGCGCTTCCCAAATTACCAGCGCATCGGGATTAGCTAAAGCATAACCATACTCAAAGCCCAATACACCATATTCGCTTAATAAAGAATTATAAATTCTGAATTTACCGCTGCCGTCTATTGTACTCAAGCGGCTGTATCCTTTGTTCGTTTTTTCGTCCTGCAATACGGCATGGCGATGACTGAATGTACCGCGGCGAACATCCTGCCCGCTCATTCGCACATCTTTTCCATCGGCTATTAAACTTGCATAAGAAAGTAATTCGCCGGTAGCCCAATCTATTTTGCTCTCTGTTTCAAATAATTTTATTTTTTCCTGCAGAATTTTTTCTATTTTCTTCAATGGTGTAAAATCTGCCGGCCACTGCATAATGGCGGTAAACAATTTTTTAAACCGCTCTTCGGAAATAGCGGTTATTGGCGACTGATCAAAATCTTCAAGCGTACTGCGACGCATACTTCTCCAAACTACATCAGGCGCCTGGTAGGTATATGGCAATGGATTTTGCTTTACTTCATCCAAACGTTCTTGCAAATCGGCCCAAAATTTTTTCTCCATCTCTTTGGCCAATTCCTGTGCATCGGGTTCGCCGTTTTCCAATAAATAATTAACATACACTTCCCGCGGATTCGGATGCTTATCAATCAGCGCATACAACTGCGGTTGTGTAAATTTCGGATCATCGCCTTCATTGTGTCCGTGTTTGCGATAGCAAACCATATCTATAAACACATCGCTGTTAAACTGCTGACGATAACGAGTGGCTATCTGCGCACATTTTATTACAGCTTCGGGGTCATCTCCATTTACATGAAATACGGGAGCCTGAATGGCCGCCGCTAATGAAGTACAATAGTCAGAACTTCTTGCATCATCAAAATCGGTAGTAAATCCTATTTGATTATTGATAACAAAATGAATAGTACCGCCGGTGTAATAACCCTGCAGATCACTCATCTGCAATACTTCGTATACAATTCCCTGTCCTGCTACCGAGGCATCACCATGAATCAATATGGGAAGTATTTTATCAAAATCACTTTTATATAATACATCGGCCTTTGCTCTTGCAAAACCAACCACCACCGGATCTACCGCTTCTAAATGTGAAGGATTGGGCATTAACTTCAGGTAAATATCTTTACCGCCCGAAGTAATAGTTTCGCTACCGTAACCCATGTGGTATTTCACATCTCCGCTGCCCATTGTTTGATCTAACTTGGCCGTGCCTTCAAACTCACTGAAAATTTGTTGGTACGTTTTGCCCATTATATTGGCCAAAATATTCAACCGTCCGCGGTGCGCCATACCAATCACCACTTCCTGCACATCATGATCGGCGGCTATATTTATAATTTCATCCAATGCGGCAATGGTTGTTTCACCGCCTTCCAAAGAAAATCTTTTTTGCCCTATATATTTTGTGTGTAAAAACTTCTCGAACATCACGCCCTGGTTCAGTTTCTCTAAAATTCTTTTTCTTTTATCGAGCGATAAAGGGTTGGAAAAATTGTTTTCCATCTCAGTAGTTAAAAAATCGATTTTCTTTTGATCGCTGATATATTTGAATTCGATACCTACATGCGAAGCATAACATTTTTGCAGGTGAGCAATAATATTTCGCAGTGTTGTATTTCCCAAACCGATCAGGTTGCCGGCATGAAATGTTTTATCCAAATCTTCTTCGGATAATTTAAAAAACCCGAGATCAAGATTGGCGCCCCTGTCTTTTCTTTTACGAATGGGATTGGTATCGGCAATGAGGTGGCCCTTATTCCTGTAACCTAAAATCATACGGTATACTCTTATCTCACTCATCCACCCGATAGCTATCGGGTCAAAAACTTCACCGGCCGAAGGTTCTGAAACAGCAGCCGAAGGCACTGAAGCAGTTGCCGCACCGCTTCCGTTAGCAGCAGATTTTGCAGGAGCCGCATTATTGGCTATTGCAAAATCAAATCCTTCAAAGAATTTTTTAAAATCGGGGTCTACACTGTCGGGGTTTTTCTCAAACTCGCGGTACAAACTTTCTATAAATGCCGGTGACTGGCTCGTGATGTATTGGAAATCCTTCATGAAGTTGTGATCTGTTTTATGTTGTATGCAAATATCGGGTAAAAATTCCGTACAAAAACCATACGATTGGCCTGTGGAGCGGTTTGCGAAAGGTTAAAAATGATCTGAAATCTGTCTAAAAACAAAAGCCGGTTAAATGATTTTAACCGGCTTTTAAATATAGTGATAAGAATTATTTAGTTACAACCCAACAACTCGCAGAGTTTAGACTCCAGCATGGGTCCGCGCAGGTTTTTAGCTACTATTTTCCCGTTGGGGTCTATTAAAAAATTTTGCGGAATACCCTGCACTTTATAGAGTCTTGCAACAGCATTATTCCAAAATTGCAAGTCACTGACATTTGTCCAGGTAAGATTATCTTGCTTAATGGCTTTTAACCAACTCTCCTTTTGCCCCGGTCGGTCAAGCGATACGCCTAATATTTCAAAATTTTTCTTTTTAAATTTATTATAGGCAATTACTACATTGGGATTTTCGTCGCGACATGGCCTGCACCAGCTTGCCCAAAAATCTACCAACACATATTTACCGCGATACGAAGAAAGAGAAACCGGTTTACCGTCTATATCCGGCTGTGTAAATTCAATAGCATCGGAACCGATAGCTCCTATCTTTCCGTCAGCAATTCTCTGCGCAACCATTTTACCCATGTTTGATTCCCTGATGGTCTTATCCAACGAATTAAATCTTTTCTCCATCAGTAATATATCATCCGTCATCTCAGCAGTAATAAGCAATAACCAGGGTGATACGTAAGAAGCAGGTCTTTTTTGCAAATAGTTATTTACAGCTTCCTGTATTTTATTTTTGGCCTCTTCATAATCTTTCATTGCAGCAGTTGTCAGGGCCGGGTCGCCTTGGGCGCCATTAACGGCCTGTACTTTTGCATTCAAATTAAGCACCAGCGGGTTGAACGTAGTTTCAAAAGAAGCAAAATCATCATGCGAAGCGGAGCCGGTTATTTTTAATTCGCGAACAGCCGCAGCGCTTCCGTCAACAGTTACTTTACTGTTATCTAAAAAAATATAAGCTTGCTGATTGGCGCCCAAATTTAAAATGGCAAGAGAAGGTTCCTCCATTTTACCGGTTAATACAAATATATTGTTCTGCACTTTGGCTGCAGCCAGTTGCGCATTGTCGTTCGAATTAATTAATTGAACGGTCGAACCTTCCGTCAAACCGGTAACATTACCTGTAATTTGAAAACTCTTTTGCGCCACAGCAAAAAGCGGCATTAACAACAGGGCGATCACAATTCTTTTCATATTATTTATGTTGATGCCTTTCTTTTAAAATTTTTATTACATCGTCCAGGCCGGCATCTTTAGCCTGCAGCAAAATTAGATAATGAAACAACAAATCGGCGGCTTCATTTAAAAATAAATCTTTATTAACATCTTTGGCCTCGATTATCAGTTCTACGGCCTCCTCTCCTACTTTTTGTGCAATTTTATTGATTCCTTTATCAAATAACTGTCTTACGTATGACGAAGCATCGGTCCCCGATTTTCTTAAACGTATAACATCCTCTAAATAATATATAAAATCCTCTCTATGATTCCTTTCGCTCCAGCAGGTATCGGCCCCCGTATGGCAGGTGGGGCCCAGCGGTTCGGCCTTTATCAGCAGGGTATCGTCATCACAATCGCTTTTTATTTCTTTTACCAATAAAAAATTACCGCTCTCCTCGCCTTTGGTCCATAAGCGGTTTTTACTACGACTGTAGAACGTAACTTTGCCGGCACTCATTGTTTTTTTCATGGCTTCTTCGTTCATAAAACCCAGCATTAAAACCCGGTGGGTTTTATAATCCTGGATAATGGCCGGCGCCAAACCGTCTGCGTATTTTTTAAAGTCTATTTTCATGCCAAGGCTCCGAAAGGAGAATTTTAATTTTTTGTAATCGCACTTTTACAGTCACTAAACTCTATATACTTTTTCTACTCTATTTACTTTATAAACATCATTTACTTTCTTCAGCATCCTTTGCATCAGCAGCCTTACTATCATCAGTTTCTTTATTCTCACGAACGGTTTTTAATGTTTCCATCAATCTTTCAAAATTTTTTTGTCTGCGTTCCCGGTCATTTGATCTTCGGTAGCCTTGTTGTTTGGTCATGGTAAAAAATACAGCAAGACCGATAACGGCAACTATTACTACTATAATTATTATCTGCATCATAAATAAACAATCATTTTGTTTTGCAAATATCGTTTTAAATCAGGAATAAACCCCCATCTCCGTCGCGGCGGGCTGCATCAGTTTTAAAGTTTGCTATTCTCCGGATAGGGGCAACAGCAACAATTTTAAATCGGCAGCGCCCCATCGGGGCATCGTGTTTATAGAAAATTATCACCTGTATGGCATTTCGGCTCCTGCGGAGCCGCGTGAAATTTATCAGACGCTAATATCAATTCATTCCAAAAGAAAACGGTCCTCATAAGGCAGTGCAAATACAAATTGTAAATCTGTCCTTGAAAATTTGTTTACGGTTGAAAAAAACAACGAGACTCCTATGTAGTCCGATACTACTAAGATAATGCTCAACTATAAACACGGAGCTCCTGCGGAGCTTAACTTAATAGCGTTGCCTTAATTAAAGACGCATACTTATCCCCTGCTCCGCCAATTTCTTTTTTAATACAGGGATTTCTATTTCTTTAAAATGAAAAATACTTGCGGCCAATGCAGCATCCGCATTTCCTTTTTTGAATACTTCTATAAAATGTGCTGCGGTACCGCCGCCGCCGCTGGCTATTACGGGTACCGGCAATTCTGTAGACAGCTTATGTGTTATATCAATAGCAAATCCCTGTTTGGTTCCGTCATTATTCATACTGGTCAGTAATATTTCTCCCGCTCCGCGGTCAACGGCCTGCTTTGCCCAATCAAAACATTTTATTTCCGTCTTCGTTCTTCCGCCATTTAAATACACATACCATTCGCCGTCCTCTTCTTTTTTTGTATCAATGGCCAATACTACGCACTGGCTGCCGAATTCTTTCGCCAACTCATTTATCAATTGCGGATTTTTAAATGCCGATGTATTGACAGAAATCTTATCAGCACCGTTTTGTAATAATACATGTACATCTTGTACGCTGCCGATACCGCCACCTACGGTGAAAGGAATATTAATATGATGTGCAATTTTATTTACCAACTCACTCAGTGTTTTTCTTTTTTCGATGGTAGCGGTGATATCTAAAAACACTAACTCGTCAGCTCCTTGTTTTGCATACAATGCGCCCAACTCCACGGGGTCGCCGGCATCGCGAATGTTTTCGAAGTTGATGCCTTTTACCGTACGGCCATCTTTAATATCCAAACAGGGAATGATTCTTTTTGTAAGCATGTTTATTTTCTTGTGCTAAGTGCAACTTTAATACCTAATGCAATTAATACTGTTCCGGTGATTCTTTCCAACCATACAACGAAGCGGGGAGATTGACTAAGCCAACTTCCGATTTTACCAAATAACAAAGACACGATTATATTAACCAATGTACCACCTACATTGAACCAAGTTCCTAAAAAAAGTATTTGCCAATGAACACCCGCGCCTTTCATATTTATAAATTGCGGTAAGAAGGCCAGAAAAAATAACGCCACTTTCGGATTCAATACATTGGTTAAAGCGCCTTGCCAAAATAATTTAGTGTAAGAAAGTTTATTAATCGCAGTATTTATTTCAAATGATTTTTTCTTACTCATTAATGAACGAACGCCCAAATAAATAAGATAAGCCGCACCGGCATATTTAATAATATTAAAAGCGATAGCTGATTCAGCTATTATTGCCGACAAACCTACCATGGCAGCAATAATATGCACCATACATCCGGCCATAACACCCAACGAAGACATGATACCGGCCTTTGTTCCCTGCGCCGTGCTTCTTGCAATAACATAGAGCATGTCATTGCCCGGTGTAATATTGAGCAATAGCGCTGCGAGTGCAAAAACCCAAAAATTCTCTATCATGACAGATTAATTTTAGAAAGTTCATCAATGCTTATTCTTCCTTCATAAATGGCTTTACCGATAATTATTCCTTTGCAGCCGATAGCTTTCAATTCTTCTACATCTTTCATATTACTTACGCCGCCGCTGGCTATAAAATGAAGCGACGGAAATTTTTCAATAATATTTTTATACAATTCTGTTGAAGGTCCTTCCAATTTTCCGTCTTTACTTACATCGGTACAAAATATTTGCTGTATACCGTGTTTAGTATATTTTTCTATAAAATCATAAATCCGTATATCGGTCGTTTCTAACCAACCGCCTACGGCAATCTTTTCTTCTTTTACATCGGCGCCTAATAAAAACTTATCAGCGCCAAATTGTTTTAGCCATTTTACAAACTCCTCTTCATTCTTTACAGCAAGACTTCCGATAGTTGCAAACGCAGCGCCTGCATTAAAAACCGTTTTTACATCTTCTTCTTTTTTTATACCGCCGCCAAAATCTATAATCAATTTTGTTTTACCCGCAATAGCTTCCAATACTTTCCAATTTTTTACCGCACCGGCTTTGGCTCCGTCCAAATCTACAAGGTGCAAGCGCAACAAACCTGCATCTTCAAATTGCTTTGCAACTTCCAAAGGGTTTTCATTGTAAATTTTCTTTTGCTCATAATCTCCTTGGGTGAGACGCACACATTTGCCGTCGATGATGTCGATGGCGGGGATGATTAATGAACGCCTCCCATAACCCCCATCCCCGTCCGTACCGGCACGGGCGGACCCTAAAGGGGTGTTTGTAAACACTCCGTCTTGTATAGAATTAGTTTTATTATTTGTCATTTAGTCAAATCATTTGATACACTTCATGTAATTCAGTTATTGCAATTTCAATATCTTCTTTTTTTGTTCGCCAATTTACCATGGCTGCTCGAATACAGGTTTTGCCTTTATATACAGTGGGTGTCATAAAAACTTTACCGCGTTTGTTTAATTCCGCTAAAATCAAATTAATTTTTTCTTTACTGCCTTCTTCATCTTTTAATGTAAAGCAAACGGTATTTAATCTTACCGGCGAAGCTAATTTATAAAATGGTGATGCGTCAATGGCTGCAGCAAATTCATTTGCCAACTGAATATTATTTTCAACAATCATTCTGTATCCTTCAATACCGTACGCCATTAATGAAAACCAAGCGGGCAATGAACGAAAACGCCTTGAATTTTCCGGCACATAATTTAAGAAAGTAAAATTCTGCAATGGATCGCCGAGGTAAGGCGCATTGGAATTTTGAAATACCTGCACCTGCAACATCGTATGTTTTTTTCTTGTAAAAATAACGGCGCTGTCATACGGCACATTCAACCATTTGTGATTATCAATCGTAATGCTGTCTGCGCCTTCCCAACCTTTTAATAAATGACTGTGCGCCGGTGAGCAATTGGCAAAGCCGCCAAAAGCCGCATCGATATGCCACCAGAAATTATATTTTGATTTTAATGAAGCGATAAATTCCATATCGTCGAAATCAACCGTATTAACCGTACCGCCGCTTGCAATTAAAATAAAAGGTTCTTCAGGATGCTGACTGATCATCTTTTCAAAAGCAATCGTATCCATACACTCTCTATAAGGCAAAACAGGTATTGAAATTATATTGCTGCTGCCAATGCCCAGCATAGCTAAAGACTTGATAGCTGATGAATGCGGTGTTGCTGTATAAATTTTCATACCCGGCTTTACACCTTCTATGGCGGCATCGTATCCTTTTTGCAGGGCCAACCACTGCCTTGCTACCGCCAGCCCGGTAAAGTTGGACATAGTAGCGCCGCTTACAAATGCACCCGTGAAATCTTCGGGCAAATTAAAAAGTTGCAGCAATAGTTTTACAGTATGTAATTCAAGAATAGCTGATACATCGCCATTGCCTTTATCGCTTTGTGTATTCTGATCAAACACCGAAGCAAGCCAATCGCCGGCAATAGCAGCCGGTGTAGTACCGCCTGTAACAAAACCCCAGTAGCGACTTCCCGAGGAAGCAACAATATTTGGCAAAAAAGATTTTTCGAACAAAGTCTGTGTCTGCGCAGCTCCCAATCCTTCATTCGATAATACAGGAAGCATATGCAATGGGTTCGCTACACCTGTTGCTGCAGTATCCAACCTGTTTAAGATAATCAACACTTAATACTTTGGCAGATTCCAATACAGCTCATATATTTTTCAAATCATTATTTAATTTATCATTCATAGTTTTATCAATCAACATTTAGTAATAAAATTTTTCAAAATCAGTTCGCCGGCAGCGCACTTTTTTCGGGGTGAAATTGTACTCCGTAAAAATTATCGCGGTGCAACCCTGCGCTGTAGGGTTGTAAATAATCAGCCGTGGCGATAGTATCTTTTCCGTAAGCAGCATAATAACCGTGAACAAAATAACAATAACTGTTTTCAGGAACATTATCGAATAGAGGAGATTTAAGATCAAATATTTGATTCCAGCCGATTTGGGGAATTTTTAATCTCACCCCAGACCTCACCCCCGTCCCCTCTCCAAATGGAGAGGGGGGATGGGCAATCTTTTTACTGTCTGCATCTTTTGCACAATGAATCAGCATTTGCAACTTCTTCATCAACTCTAAACAATTTCACTTCTTCATCAAATATTCCTAAACAGTCTGTTTCATTTTCTTCGCTGTACTTACACATGAGTTGCATGCCAAGGCAAATACCAAGTACCGGTTGTTTTAAATTTTTTATTACCCTGTCTAATTTTCTTTCTTTCAAATAGTTCATAGCCGTACTTGCTTCGCCTACACCCGGAAAAATTACTTTATCGGCTTTTTGAATCATTTCAATATCATCAGTAACTACGGCGGACATGTCTATTCTTTCCAAAGCATATAATACACTTTGAATATTGCCTGCGTTGTATTTAATAATAACGGCCCCCCCCGCCCCCCCGAGGGGGGAGTTGGAAGAGTCTAATTGGTTAAAACTTTCACTTGATGACTCCATCTATAAATTCTTTTATTGTTTTAATTATAAGCTGCTTAATATATAGTCCGGCAAAGGCAAACACCAAACTATATATCACTTCTGACAATTATGTTGTTGTTATTTATCCATGCTGTATAAAATACCCAAGCTTCCTTTAGTAAACTCTTTAGAAAAGACATCGCCTTCGTTATTATCATTATAAGCCGTAACCCGCACTTTAAATAAATATTTTTTACCGGTTTCTTTTTCTGTAATCACAATAGTTCTTTTCCTTCCCTTTTTCCTTTTTCGAATATTATATTTATCGGATACTGTCCCTGTAATTAAAATTTTTTCTCTGCTGCCAAACTTCGCATTCACCATCCTGATAATATTCAGGTTCAGCAATAAGATGAAAATAAACAGAACTACGATGGCAACTTTACTGAACTGTCTGTACTTTGTCATTGCATCCGGAAACATAGCCTTAAGCCGAAGTAACAGCACCCCCGTTACAGCAACGGATAACGGAATAAAAACATACCAATGACTCAACAGGTAATCCCTCTCTCCATTTTTTTCAATATACTGCGGATTGCCTCCCAATATAAAAGGAACAAAAACATACATCGCAATAAGAAGCCACGCTGCAACTTTCATACTATCCGTTTTTAATTGATTGAAGAAAGTTTTTTACCGTTAAGCTGATATCTCTCGATTCTTGCAACGCTTTTATAAACGCACTGCCAATAATTGCTCCTTCAGCATATTCGCAAGCCGCATCAAAGCTTTGCTTGTCTTTTATTCCAAAACCGACCAATACAGGGTTTTTCAATTGCATACTCTTTAACTTTTTTAAATAAGCACTTACATCCGTCATATTTTTATCGCTGCCTGTTGTGGATGAAGATGACACCGCATACAAAAATCCGCTGCTTAAACTGTCTAACTTTTTTATTCGTTCATCACTTGTTTCGGGTGTAACAAGAAAAATAAAATCAAGTCCGTGTTTTTTTATAATAGCACCGTATTCAGTTTCGAATTCATGCTCAGGTAAATCAGGAAGAATTAATCCGTCGATACCAACCGCGGCCGCATCGGCGCAAAATTTTTCAAAGCCGTATTGAAGAACGGGGTTCATGTAGCCCATTAAAATCACCGGCACGCCGACGCCCCCATCCCCTAAAGGGGGGTCTGAGCGAAAATCTTTTAATTGTTCGAATAATTTTGAGATGGTCATCCCGTTTGCTAATGCAATAGAACCGCTGTGCTGTATAACCGGTCCATCGGCAAGCGGGTCGCTGTAAGGCATACCGAGTTCGATAATATCCACGCCGTTTTGTTTCAGGGCATTCATTACTTCGAGTGTACTGTTCAACTGTGGGTAACCCGCAGTGCAGTAGACGTTGAGAATGCGCCCCCTAAATCCCCCTGAAGGGGGACTTTCGAAGACTCTGTTAATTCGACTTTTATTTGCTATCTCCATTAGTTTTTATTTCATTTATAATAACTTTTATCCTGTGAATTACACTTTCGATCTCATTTCTTATTTCACCATTTCTAAATCTGATTACTCTAATACCAAAGGAAGAAATATCCTCTTCTCTTAGGATGTCATGCTCTAATACATCCTTGACATTATGAATTGATCCGTCAACTTCGATTACTAATTTTAATTCATGGCTGTAAAAATCAGCTATATACATCCATATTGGATGCTGTCTTTTAAATCTTACTCCCAATTGGTTTGCCTTTAAATGTCTCCACAATAAATATTCCTCATGAGTTGGATTTTTTCTCAACTCCTCTGCTCTTTCAAAAATTGGTTTTATTGCACCGTAAAACATGTTATCCATATTCCAAGCAAAAAAGAATTTACTGTGTTCGGAGGGCCAAGTCTCCCCTTTAGGGGAGATTTAGAGGGGCTTCATATTACTCTCTCCATTTTAATATTACTCCTCTTATATTCAGAACTGCCCACGGGAATTTCTACAAATCCGTATTTGCGATATAAATGAATAGCAGGCCTCAGGATTGTATTGGAAAATAAAATCACTTTCTCCGCTCCCAGTTCTTTCGCTTTCTGCAAACAAAACTCAAGCATATAATTCCCTATCTTCTTTCCCTGAAATTTTTCATCTACCGCCATTTTACTTAGCTCATACACCGTATCACTTTCTTTTATCAAAGCAAATGTTCCGGCTACTTCATCTTCCCATTTTACAAAAAAGATATAACCGCCTTTATCAATGAAAAACTTCTTTGGATTACTCAGCATTTCCTTATCAATCGGCTCCACTACAAAATATTTTTCCAGCCATGCTTTATTTAAATCATGAAAATGATGAGCCAATTCATCACTGTATTCAACTATTTGTATAAAGTTATTCATTGTCAATATTTTTTTGAACCACAGAGACACTAAGAGCACAGTGAATCACAGAGTGCGTTGGTGTAACTCAGTGCCTATGTGTCCCAGTGGTTCCATTTTCTTCGTAGATTTTTTGAACCACAGAGGCACAGAGAACACAAAGAATCACTGAGCAGTACTAATTACAAATATTTCATATAGGTCGCCAAATCTTTATCGCCTCTGCCGCTCAGGCAAATCACAACAACAGAATCTTTTTTGAACATCGCTTGCTCAGGTATATTCAAAGATGATTTGTCAGCACTATTGCTCAATTTATTTACAATAGCCTGGCCTCCCTCTCCTTCGGGAGAGGGATTGAGGGTGAGGCTTTTTAGCACAGCAAATACATGCGCCGTTTCCAATGCGGGAATAATCCCTTCCGTTTTAGCAATATGAAATGCCGCCGCCATTGCTTCATCATCCGTAGCACTTAAAAAAATTGCACGACCGCTTTCAAACAAATGCGCATGCAACGGGCCAATACCCGGGTAATCCAATCCCGCTGAAATACTGTGCGGCTCTACCACTTGTCCATCCGCCGTTTGCATCAATAAACTTTTACTGCCGTGCAAAATACCGGGCTTACCGAGTTGCGTAGTGGCAGCACTCATGCCGCTGTTGATACCATGACCCGCAGCTTCTACTGCAATCAATTGTACACTCAACTCATCTAAAAAATGATAAAACGCACCGGCTGCATTGCTGCCGCCACCTACGCAAGCCATTACATGCGTTGGTAATTCATTACCGGTTTTTTCTTTTAACTGTTTGCGTATTTCATCACTTATCACACTTTGAAATCTTGCTACCATATCGGGGTAAGGATGCGGCCCCACTACACTACCTATTATATAATGCGTATCATTCGGATTATTGATCCAGTCACGTATCGCTTCATTCGTCGCATCTTTTAATGTCTTGCTGCCGCTGATAGCCGGAATTACTGTTGCTCCCAGCATTTTCATTCTTGCTACATTGGGCGCCTGGCGTTCTATATCTTTTTCGCCCATGTACACAATGCACTCCACTCCTTTTAATGCACACACCGTAGCAGTGGCCACGCCATGCTGACCGGCACCCGTCTCCGCAATGATTCTTTTTTTACCCAACCGATTGCGCCAATAAAATTTGCCCGATGGTATTATTTATTTTATGGGCCCCGGTATGACAAAGGTCTTCCCGCTTTAAATAAATCTGCGTATTAAATTCTTTACTCAGTCGCTCCGCAAAGTATAACGGTGTGGGCCGGCCCACATAATCTTTCAGCAGTGCATGAAACTCTTTTTGAAAAGCAGGTTCATACATAATTTCCAAATAGCGGCTTTTCAATTCCTCCACATTACGGTGCAGCATTTCGGGAATATAGGCGCCGCCGAAGGAGCCGTAGTAACCTTCTGCTGAAACCCCAAACCCCGTCCGTCCCGATACGGACGGGTCCTGAAGAGGCTTATCGGCAGTTTGCATATTTTTAAAATTGTTCATACTTATTTTTTCAAGTGTAGATTAGTATTTCGCAAAAATCAAAGGCATAGATTATTTTTTATGGCCACTAATTGCTAAATATTCTCATTCCTTATATGGGATTTTACTAATTCCGTCTACAATGAACCCGTTTTCGGATTTTATTATTTTTTTCTTAGGAGAAGCTTTATCAACATTAAAACCAATAAATTCGAAGTACTGCCAGGCATGCCAAACATTATCATGGATTTCATGCATACTCTTCGGGGTGCCATTTGATCTTATTGGAGCTTTAAAGTTTCTACTTCCATCTTCAGTTACTAAAATAATTTCTACTTCTTTTTCTTTATTAAAATATTTTAAAAAACACCATTCAAATACTATTTGAAAATCATTGACAAAATTCCATTTTTTAGTTTTACTTTCTATGTCCTCTAAACTTTTGCCGTCTTTTTCTAAAACTTCAAATACGTATCTGAAGTGCAGCAGTGCTTCTTTGAAGATGTTACTAAATTCAATAATTCTACTTTCAGAAATGGAGCTTTCATTTCCAGAAAGAAATTCGGTACGTTTTCTAAAATATTCCACCATAAACTTTAGGTAGTCTTTATTTTCAATAACCGTATCAAGCGAGCCCTCTGTAGAGAAAAAATCCCAGCATTTCCTTTCATTTTTCGGTTGACTAATTAAACTTTTTATTAAATCATAAAACTCTAACTTATAAGATTTAAAATTTTTATTTATCTTCTCGACCTCAATTTTTGTAGTAGAGTCTTCCTGATTACAAATAATTTTTTTTATGACATACTTTAACCATTCCGTATAATTTATTTCATTATGAAGCATAGAATCACCTCCCCCATCTTTATAAAAAAAATAAGGAAGTAGAAAATCAATACTTGGACTATTTAGCATTCCCTGCTCATTTTGAGAATGCCATTCTTGAAATCTTAGTGCTTCTTTACAAGTTTTAAAAGAATCATCTCCCTCAATTAAATGAGCAATTAGTTCTTGTGCAGCAGTTAAACTTCGTACAATGTTACACCCCTTTTCTACCTCTTTCTTTCTCATTTCAATGAACAATATGTATGTCTTAAGGTTACGATCATCCTCCCCATCCATGTCAATTAGTCTCCTGTAAAAATTTGTATCGAAAAGAAACATGATTTTTTTCCCGACAAATTTTTTTATTTTCTCATCCATACTTTAATTTATTAAAATTTATTTGACTTTGTTATTAAACTATCAACTGCAAAAACTTCAAATCCAACCATCTTTCAAACTTCCAACCTACTTGTTTAAAATGCGCTACTTCTTCAAATCCAAAATGCCTGTGCAATTTTATACTGGCTTCATTGGTAGCGTCAATACCGGCAATAATGGTATGCAGCTTCAATTCTTTTGCCGCATCAATCAACGGCGGTATTAATAATTTACCGATTCCTTTTCCTCTTGCATCGCTTGCTACATATACCGAATTCTCCACCGAATATTTATATGCCGCCCATGCACGAAACGGACCTATCGAACTCAATCCCAAAATCTTTCCGGCTTCTTCCGCTACAAATACCGGGAAGCCTTGTTCCTTTTTTGTTTTAAACCAAGTCTTTCGCATTTCCATTGTATGCGGTTCGTAATCGTACACCGCCGTAGTATGTACAATTACATCATTGTATATATCCAGTATCTGCGGCAAATCATTTTCTACTGCATGGCGGATATGAATCATAGTATTTATAGTTAAAAAATTTGGTTCTGTATTTCACAAAATAGATTCTCTAGCTACTCATGACCCACCCCGGTTAACTAAATTTGATAGTCTTCTTATTTCGCCTCCCAAAACTCGGACAGGCCCTCCCCGGAGGGGATGAACCCGGCAGTATAAAATTTCTTTTTATTAAAGACTACAAACATCACTCTTTTTCTCCTTTCTATCTCTCCGCAAAGCGGGGCTGTGCGGTGCTTCCCCTCAAGGAGGGGATGAATTTGGCAGTATAAAATTTACTTTTTTTAAACTACGAACATCATTTTTTCTACCTTTCAATCTCTCCGCAAAGCGGGGCTGTGCGTTGCATCCCCTCCCGGGAGGGGCAGGGGTGGGTCACTCCCTTTTCCTTGGTACAGGATTCTGCATACGAATTCTTTTCTCTTTTACAAATTCACTCACTCCGTTCTTTTCCTCATACTGAAGTATCCAATTTCTAATTTCTCTTACTGCTGCTTCTACTTTATTTACTACAAGCAACGCATCAAAACGTAAAAAACTTACGCCCAATTCTTCTAATTCGTCCTGTCTTATTTCATCTTTCTGTATTACTTTCTCATCTTCATGTGTTATTCCATCTACTTCCAATACGAGTTGCAAATCTTTACAATAAAAATCAACTATATAATTTCCAATCGATCTTTGCCTGTCAAAATCGTATCCCATCATTTGACCATTCTTTAATTCATTCCACAGTTTTACTTCCGAGAAGGTCATATTGTCGCGGAGTTTCTTTGCAAACTCTTTCAATTAGGGTTATATGGGATAATTTTTCTATTCATATTGGCGCAACTCCCATCATGTGTTCTTAATTTTTTTAGTACCCTTATTCTTTTTTAAAACCCACCCCGGCTCACTAAACTTGATAGCCCCCCAAACTCGCCCCGCCCGGGCGGGGATGTGTATGAAAGCATAAAATTTCTTTTAGTTTAACTACAAACAACAATCTTTTTATTCCTTTCAATCTCTCGCAAAGCGAGGGCTGTACTGTAGCATCCCTCTTGGGAGATCAGATTCTGCCTGCAAAAACCCACCCCGGTTAACTAAATTCGATAGCCTCCTCATTTCACCCCGCCCAAGCGGGGATGTGCGCAGGCTGCAGCATTTTCTTCTTTCACACACCACGTATAACAAACGAGTCAACAACCTAAGTTCTCCGCCGCGGCGGAGACAGGGGTTTCTTACTTCTTCAACCCTTGCTTAAACTGCAAAACCTTAACCATATCTTTTACACCCGGTTCTTTTTCAAATTTGCTGTTGATATCTACACCAAAAAAATCGGGATGCTTAAATTTTTTTATTTTATCAATATCATCGGGGCCAATACCGCCGCTCAGGAAAAAAGGTTTTTCAATTTTGGCTTTGGCTAAAATTTTCCAGTCGAATTGTTTACCGTGTTCCTCCAAAGGAGGAGGCCATCCAGCTTTATCAAACAAATAAAAATCACATACATCATCATAATCGGCTACCATCTCATCTATGTTCACTGTATCATCACCAATACGAAACGCTTTTATTACTTCTACTTCGGTACTTAAATCCTCGCACATCTCCGGGCTTTCATCGCCGTGAAGTTGTACGGCATCCAATCCGTATTCATCAATGGCGGTTAATACATCGATTAACTCGGGGTTTACAAAAACACCTACTTTCTTAATATCAAAGTCTGCGTTTTTTAATTCATTCGCTAAATTTTTATTACCCACATACCTCGGCGAATCTTTATAAAAGATAAACCCGGCGAAATCAATATTCAATCCGTCCAATTGTTTCATTTGTTTAAACTCCGTAATACCGCACACTTTAATATTTGCCATAGTTGTTTTTTAGCCTCACCCCAGCCCTCTCCAAAGGAGAGGGGAGTTAGAGTCGTTAATTATAAAATTTTTTACTAATAAATTTATTTTTTTAAGTTTTCTACAAATATTTTTATTTTTTCCATATCCTTTACACCCGGACTTATTTCAAATTTGCCGTTGATATCAATGCCGAACAATTTTTTAGCAACGGGTTCTTTTGCAAATTCTTTCAGCATCGCTTCATCACCGGGTTGTATACCGCCGCTTATTACAAACAGTTTATTAATAACTGCGGGTTTTAAAATATTCCAATCAAATTTTTTACCCGTACCGCCGTAGCCCGATCCCATTGTATCAAACATAAACATATCACAGGTATCATGAAAGGGTCTGATCGTCCAATCTATCGGGTCGCTGTCCGAAGAGCGAAAGGCCTTTATCACTGTTACATAATTGGCTACCTGCTCGCAAAACCGCGGCGATTCATCGCCATGCAGTTGCACCATGTCCAACCGGTAATCTTCTACCGTCTTCATCAACGCTTCATACGCGGTATTTACAAATATGCCCACTTTGACAATTCGTCCGCCAATCTTTTTCATCTTCTCGGGACTTATTTTATTAGCCATATATCGCGGCGATTTTTCATAAAAAATAAATCCTGCGAGTTCTACACCCATTTCTGTAAGTGCATCTACCTGCCCGGGCAATGTCATACCGCAAACTTTAATTTTCATAATGACCCCTCCTGCTCTCTTCCGCCTGTCGGCGCAGAGAAATTTTTTAGTTGATTAATAAAATCAGCAAAAGCAATCGCAGGATCAGGCGCTTTCATAAAATTTTCTCCTATAAGAAAACCATGAAAGCCATGGTGCCTGAATAAGTTTATATTTTTTACAGAACTGATTCCGCTCTCGGCAATTTTTATATTACCGGCCGGAATTTTTTCCGCCATACGCAAACTTCTTTCTATATCTACTTCAAATGTTTTTAAGTTTCGATTATTAATACCTATTAATTCCGTTTCATCGCAAATATGCTCCAGCTCTTCTTCGTCGTGCAACTCCAATAAAACTTCCAATCCTAAATCATTTGCAAAACCTGCAAGGTGTTTTACTTCAGCAGGTGTAAGACAGGAAGCAATCAATAAGATAGCATCGGCGCCAAATGCCTTCGCTTCCGCAATCTGCCATTCGTCTATTATAAATTCTTTGCGAAGCAAAGGTACGGTTGTAATCACACGAGCCTGAATCAAATCATCCAAACTGCCACCAAAAAAATCAGTATCGGTTAAAACCGAGATAGCTGCGGCGCCATGCTCATTATATGCTTTAGCGGTTAACTCGATCTCCGTTTCTTTTGGTTTAAACCATCCTTTGCTCGGACTTTTTCTTTTAAACTCAGCAATAATTCCCGTACTGCCTTCTGCCAGCAGGCTTTGTTTTAATGAACGTCTTTTATCAAAACGAAAAAAACCTTCTTTTTCAAATCGTTCAATACTGCTCAACCGTTTGAGTTTCGCAATCTCTAATTTTTTAGCCGCTATAATGGTATCTAAGATGGTACTCATTGCAACGAAATTAGTTTTAGTAAAGATTGATTTGCCTTTCCGCTTTCTAAACTTTCTACCGCCGCGGCATACGCATCATCATAAGCCTTGTATTTGCCTGTACAATTTAATGCCATGGCCGCATTGGCAAGCACCACTGCGTTCTGCGACCAAGTACCTTTTCCCTCCAATATTGTTTTAAAAATTTTCGCCGCTTCTTCCGTCGAATTGCCGCCGTAAATATCCTGTTGTGATACCGATCTTTTACCAAGTTGTTCAGGTGTCATTATTTTTTCACCTTCATTGGTAATTACTTTGGTATCGTTGGTCAATGAAATTTCATCATAACCATCCAAACTGTGAATGATGGTAAATGCTCTGCCTGTTTGTTGCAATAAGTAATTATATATTCTTGCCATCTCCAAATTAAACACGCCTACTAATTGAAAGTTCGGATTGGCGGGATTAACCATCGGTCCCAGCATATTAAAAAATGTTCGCATGCCCAGGTTTTTTCTTATCGGTCCTACGGTTTTTAATGCGGGGTGAAACAACGGGGCATGTAAAAAACAAATATTCGCTTCTTCCGTTTCTTTCTTTAAACCATCATTACTGTTTTTAAATTTATAACCCAATATCTCCATTACATTACTTGCACCACTAATGGATGAAGCGCCGTAGTTACCGTGCTTGGCTACTTTTTGCCCCGTACCCGCCACAATAAAACAACTGAGTGTAGAAATATTAAATGTATTTTTTCCGTCGCCGCCCGTACCAACAATATCAATTGTTTCAAATTCTTTTAAATCAACAGGTACACAAAGTTCCAACAGGGCATCACGAAAACCCTGCAACTCTTCAATAGTTATGCTGCGCATTAAATACACGGTCATAAAAGCCGTTACTTCATGTTCGTTGTAAATGCCTTTACCGATATTTACCAAAACCTCTTTAGCGGCAATGCGTTCAAGTGTTTTGTGTTCGAATAATAGTTGTAATAGTTTTTTCATAAGCCCCTGACCACGATTTACAAGATTTAACTGATTATTATTACAGCGATTTATATTTATTATTAAATAATCTTTTCCATTGTAAACTATTTGCCCCAAAGTTGATCAGCAATCCAACTTCAAGATTATATGCTTCAAGGTAATTCTTTCCCTGAGCAAGATTGCCATTTGTCAACTCAATAGCAGCTTTCAATTCAACACTTATTTTTTCTTCTACCAAAAAATCAACTCTACGCACACCAACTTGATGGCTTTTATAAAAAATGGTCATACTAAATTCTCTCTCAAATTTCAACCCCAAAAGTTGCATTTCAATTTCAAGTGCACGCTGGTAGATTACTTCCTGAAAGCCATTGCCAAGAGTTGAATGAACCGTCATAGCAGCCTTCAAAACTTTTTCGGTAATCTCAGCATATTTATAATCCATAATCTTAAAAATCAGTTTAATCGTTTTAATCGCGGTGTATGCTCAACCAATTCCTCATAATCTGTTCTCCGCAGGGTGTCAATACACTCTCAGGATGAAATTGTACTCCCTGCACATCATATTTTTTATGTTGCAATGCCATGATATAATTATTCTCATCCCTTGCAGTTACTTCCAACTCATCCGGGAAATTTTCATCCGACACAATCCACGAATGATACCGGCCCACTTCAACTTCATCAGGTAAATCTTTTAGAATTTGAGATTTAGAATTTAGAATATTAATTGGCGTAGCTACTCCATGATACACCGTAGAAAGATTTATCAACTCGCCTCCAAATGCCTGCCCGATGGCCTGGTGGCCTAAACAAACACCCAGTATAGATTTAGTAGCAGCATATTCCTTTATCAACGCCAATAGCATCCCCGCCTCTTCAGGTATACCCGGGCCAGGCGATAAAATTATTTTATCATACTCCTTTACTTTTTCCAATGCAATCTTATCATTACGATATACATCCACCTTAGTATGCGTAATTTTTTCAACCAGGTGAACAAGATTATACGTGAACGAATCGTAATTGTCAAAAACAAGAATACGAGGCCCCATCCCAACCTTCCCCTGTGGGGAAGGAGTTTTATTCGAACTGTCTATATTAATATCAACCATTCTTATTTTTTTAGAGTGTTCCAAAGTCCCTCCTCAGGAGGGATTTAGGGAGGCCGCCATTTCAATCGCTTTTTTCAACGCTCCCAATTTATTATTTACTTCCTGCAATTCATTTTCCGGAACACTGGCGGCTACTACGCCGGCTCCTGCCTGGTATATCAATGTATTATTCTTACTTAAAAAAGTACGTATCATAATAGCGTGGTTGCAACTGCCGTCGAAACCCATAAAGCCGATGCCGCCGCCATAATAACTTCTCGGCGTTGGTTCAAACGCATTGATCAATTGCATGGCTTTAATTTTTGGCGCACCGCTTAGTGTGCCTGCCGGAAAAGTTTTTGCAAACAGTTCAAACGGATTGCTGTCTTTTTTCACACGACCCGTTACTTCACTTACCAAATGAATAACATGCGAGTAATATTGTACCTGCTTGTAATGCGCTACCTGTACATCATCGCAATGCCGGCTCAGATCATTTCTTGCCAAATCAACCAAGCATTACATGTTCCGCATTTTCTTTTGCATCTTTTAATAAACGTTCCGTTTCTTTTTTATCCGTTTCATCATTGCCCGTTCTTTTAAATGTACCGGCAATGGGATGTACCACGGCTTTTCCGTCGTTAATAATCAATTGCGCTTCCGGTGAAGAGCCCATCAGTTTATAATCGCCGTAATCGAAAAAGAATAAATAAGGAGAGGGATTAATATTGCGCAATGACCTGTATACATTAAACTCATCGCCTGTAAAGGCTTGTTGAAAACGACGGCTCAATACAATTTGAAAAACATCGCCGCGGTGACAACTCGCTATTCCCTTTGTCACCATTTCCCTGTAATCGACATCGGTCATGTTCGATATTTCTTCATGTTTTACTTTAAACGGGTAAACAGGAACATCTTTACTTTTTATTAATGACTCAACCAATTCCAACTCACTTTCTATATCAGCCATTTTATTTTCGCAAATAAATAATTCATCTTTAAAATGATTGATGGCGATGACGTATTGATAAAGCCGGTAACGCATTAAAGGAATGTTGTTCAGGTCCCGTTCTTTTGGAAAAATTTTCAGTGTGAGGTTCTCAAAATATTGAACGGCATCAAAAGTAGTATAGCCAAAAAGTCCCTGTGCAAATTTTTCTTCCGCCGTTCCCGTACTTTTTACATCAAATTTTTGCATGAAATTCCAAAGCAGCGCCGGTACTTCCATCGGATTTTTTATTTCCGTTTTCTGCGGCGGTTGACCGGGTAGTTTATATTCCAATTTCGATTCATCAATAATTTCAATACCCGCAATTGCATTGATCCCGATAAATGAATAACTGTTTTCGGCGGCATGATGGTCAGTACTTTCCAACAATATCGTATCGCGAAAACGATCCCGTAACCTGAGGTAGATACCCACCGGTGTATGTACATCGGCCAGCATTTTTTTACAAGTAGTTATTATTTCAATTTTATTCATACACAAATAATAATATCCATTACAAAATATTTTCAAAACACCCATTTAGAGGGTGTGGAAATAAAAAAGCCCCGAAATAATCCGGGGCTCTGTATATGTTTACAACAAACATAGTAACGACATTACAGCACCCCTGAAGAGTTTGTATGCCACCACCACTGTATGTTTTTAATTTGCTTCATTGTTTGATTGCAAAAATGCGTCAGGCATTCCACTTATCCAAATTTTTTTTACTGATAACATGATTTAAATTCTATTTTGCAGGAAAGATAGCAACCCATTATGTCGCAAAACTCTTTTTTATTATACGGTGCCAATGGATATACCGGCCAATTAATTGCACGATTTGCTCACCGCTACGGGCTAAAACCCATACTGGCAGGGCGAAACGAAGATGCCATAAAACCGTTGGCTGCTGAACTGAATTTGCAATACAGAATTTTTGATTTGAATAATAACAATGCATTGCATGCGGCATTAAAAGAAGTAAAAGTGGTATTGCATGCCGCCGGCCCTTTTGCACATACTGCCCGGCTCATGGCAGACGCCTGCTTACAAACCGCAACACATTACTTAGATATAACCGGCGAAATAAAAACTTTTGAGATGATCAAGAAATTGGATATGGCGGCAAAAGAAAAAGGAATTATGCTGATGCCTGGCACCGGCTTTGATGTGGTACCAACGGATTGTTTAGCATTACATTTAAAAAAATTATTACCCGATGCCGATGAATTGCAAATTGCTTTCGCTTCGGTAGGTGGCGGTCTCAGTCACGGCACAGCTACAACTATGGCAGAAACCATCGGTAGTAAAAGCGCTGTAAGAAAGAATGGTAAAATAGTACCCGTCGCTCTCGGGCATAAAGGTATGTATGTTGATTTTGGCGAAAAGAAATTATTCGCCATGACCATTCCCTGGGGCGACATTTCAACTGCTTACACTACTACAAGCATCCCCAATATTGAAACTTACACAGCAATGAAAGAAAAAACATTTAAGCTGCTGAAATACCAATGGCTGTTTAATTGGTTGCTTCGAACATCTTTTGTGCGAAATATTTTAAAAAGAAAAATAAATAAAAAACCTGCGGGGCCATCTGATGAAAGCAGGGCCAAAGCAAAATCATTGATATGGGCAAAAGTGAAAAATAAAAACAACGTGACTAAAGAAGCAAGAATGGTTTGCCCGGACGGATACACACTTACCGCACTCAGCAGCTTGCTGATTACACGAAAAGTACTGGAGCTGAATTTTAAAACAGGCTATCAAACACCTGCGGGTTGTTACGGACCGGATTTAATATTGGAAATACCCGGTGCAAAAAGAGAAACTCTTTAATTATTTATCCGGCTTTTTACGAACAGCTGTTATCGTATATAAATATTGTACAAGTATTTTTACATTCCTGCTGCAAATGAAGAATTTATGCAGGGTATTTCCCATTTAAAGAGCGTATGTTTCGTATGCTGAACTTAATACCAAGTAGGTTTGTAATTTAATCCGAAAGAAACAGTATAATACCGAGAGCATGAGCGAATAACAAATTGACTTGCTTTACATAGCGATTCGGTATAAGCTAACAATCCCTATATTTGTGCCTCATCTAAAAAACGACTGCATGGCAAAACAGTTTGAAGACTTTGACGCGAACCTGGCGGGAGAAGAAGGCAAAACAGAAGAAACGAAAAGCAGCTGGTTTAAGCGAATAAAGAAAGGTATTCTTACCACTACTGCCGATAAAAAGGAAACGCCTGAAGGGCTATGGGCAAAGTGTCCCGAATGCAATTATATATGCACCGTAAATGAATTACGGGAAAGTTTGTTTGTATGTCCCAAATGCAACTATCACCACCGCGTAGGCAGCAGCGAATACTATGACATTGTTTTTGATGATAAACAATTTACCGAGCTGTTTGAAAATATTCGCAGCAAAGATTACTTAGAATTTACCGACCTGAAGCCCTATAAAAAAAGATTGGAAGAAATTTGGAGTAAAACGGATTTAAAAGATTCGATGCGTGTGGCGACAGGTAAAGTAGGCGGCCATGATATTGTAATTGCCTGTATGGATTTTGAATTTATCGGCGGCAGTTTGGGTAGTGTGATGGGCGAAAAATTTTCACGTGCCGTAGATTATTGCCTGCTGCATAAGCTGCCTTATATGGTGATAAGTAAAAGCGGCGGCGCCCGTATGATGGAAAGTGCGTTTTCACTGATGCAATTAGCTAAAACAAGCGGCAAACTTTCGCAACTGTCCGATGCCAAGCTGCCATACATATCATTATTAACCGATCCGACTTTTGGCGGCATATCGGCCAGCTTTGGTATGTTGGGCGATTTAAATATTGCCGAACCCGGCGCTTTAATAGGTTTTGCCGGCCCGCGGGTTATTAAAGAAACTATTAAAAAAGATTTGCCCGAAGGTTTTCAACGCAGCGAATTTTTATTGGATCACGGTTTCCTGGATTTTATTGTAGACAGAAAAAACCTCAAAGAAAAATTAACTACGGTGCTTTCTTTATTTAAAAATTAATAACACATCTCTTTAATAAGATAATTTATTCTTGTGCAGACTGTAACCGGAACTCGCCGGCTTGAAAATGGAAATCAAAAATCGCTCAGCTTATTACGAATACTATATTGACGACAAGTACGTTGCGGGTATGGTATTGACCGGTACGGAAGTAAAATCGTTAAGAGCAGGGCGGGCAAGTTTTAATGACAGTTATTGTCTTATCAATAAAGGTGAGTTGTGGATTAAATCGCTTCACATAGCCGAATACTCGCATGGCACGGCAAATAACCACGACCCGCTGCGGGAACGAAAACTGCTGCTGCAAAAAAGAGAAATTAAGAAAATAGAAAATAAGCTGAAAGAAAAAGGCCATACCATTGTTCCGCTGCGTATTTTTTTTACCGATAAAAATTTATTTAAGATTGAAATTGGTTTGGGTAAAGGAAAAAAAATGTACGACAAGCGAGAAAGTATAAAGCAGAAAGATGTGGACAGGGAAATGAAGCGGTATGTGAAATAGTTGGTAGTGAACAATAGACAATAGGCAACGGGCAATAGGCAAAAGGCAAAAGGTAAAAATCAAAAGTCAAAACACAATGGCTGTCTTTTCTAATAAAAGACAGCCATTGTGTTAAACAAAATTTCTGCTATTGTCGAAGAGTATTCTTTTGACGAACGGAGCGTCGCCATCGCAGATCAATAGTAGCAATACAGCTGACAGAACAATCCTTATTCTTTTAGAAACTAAATCCCAATCCTACTTTAAACGCTTCGTTGTAAGCTTTCAAATTCGAGTTTTTATCTAAGCGACTTAATCCCCTGTCGTAAGAGCCGGTAATTCGCAGACCATTGGTAAACCGGTAACCGATACCGCCGGTTACACCCGCATCTATTCGATTAAAATTACTCGTCAAGTCAACCGAACGCTTCAGCAACGAGATACCGAGTATGCCTGCATCTACTTTCAAATTGCTTTTTACAAGATAAGATAACTGCGGACCGGCAAAAATTTGTAATCCCTTGACAGGTTGTACTTTTAAAACAATCGGTATATCAATATACTGCGACTCAACTTTTGCACCTGCATTGGCGCCGAGGAAATTCAGTTTATCAATTGCTAAATCGCCGCGAAGCGTATAACCTTTTTGTGTATAGTTAATACCGGGTTCTATTGAAACGGCTTTGGTAACGGGAATATTAACAAAACCACCGACGTAAAAACTTGTTTTAGGAGCGGTTTGCAAAAAACCGTTGGTTGCTTTCACTATGTCATTCAATGTACCTGAGGCATCGCCGCGCCAATTGGTAACGGCCGCACCGGCATGAATGCCTTTGGTAATTTGCGCTTGCGCTGTTATTGATAATGCGAATGCTGAAAGTACTGCGGGTAAAATTTTATATTTCATAATTGTGGTTGCGGGGCTTTGTAACTCCCGGTTGTTAGTGTATTCGGAAAAACATGCCAACTGTTTTAAATGTTTTGTTAATCCGCCCGGCGCTTGTTAATGAAAATAAAACGTCTGTCGGTGTTTTATTTTTTATTACCTTGGAGTAAGAAGTAAAACGGCGCACGATTTTTGAACCAAATTCCGGTTATGAAAAAAATACTTTTAGGACTTTTTATACTTGTCTCGTTACACGCCAATACACAAAACATATCGGGCTACTGGTACGGGGTAGCCAATCCGCAAACAAGTGATAAGACCAACAACTACCTCGTGGAAATGATTGTAAACCATGATGCCAAAGGCAATGTAAAGGGCATAATGAACTATTATTTCAAAAATACTTTTCGCAGTGTGACCGTAAAGGGTAATTACAAACAAAATTCAAGAGTGCTGACAATAGATAATGTCCCGTTGCCTTTTCATGCTTCCAAAAGCAGCAGTATGAGTATTGATTGTATCATGGATATGGCGGGTGTTGTAAAATTTGCAAAAGCCGGATCAGATATTGCCGGTTCCTTTATTAGCATTCCCCAATACCAATACACCTGTCCGCAATTAACTTTCAGCATGAAACTGAATGCAAGTATCAGTAAAAAAGATTCAATTATAACCGCACTTAATAATTTTAAAGAAACCAACCAGGTGTGGAGCCCCACGGTAAACGATACATTGATAGCTGTAAATATTATTCCGCGGAAAGTAGAAAATATTGTAATCAATAATCTTTTTAAAGAAAGAGAAAAGACGGTGGTGCAGGAAATAGAAGTGGAAAGTGATTCGCTTAAAATTGATATTTATGATAACGGCGTGGTGGATGGTGATTCCATTTCTGTTTTTTATAATGATAAACTCATTGCTTTTAACAGGATACTCAGTACACAAGCTATTCATATTAATTTAAACCTTGACCCGCAGAAAGAAGTAAGCGAACTGAGTATGTTTGCCGATAACCTGGGCAGCATACCGCCCAATACCGCACTGATGGTGGTAAGCGACGGTAAGACACGTTATGAAATACGCATGTCCAGCAGTTTTAAAGATAACGGTACGGTAAGGATAAAGAGGAAAGCGGCCCCGCTTAAACCTTCCGCTGCTCTTAAGCAGTAAAAGATATTGAAGAAAGTATTGCGTAGCGGATGCTTCATTTCGCTGCGCTCATCCCCACAGGGCAGGCAGCATGACAGCAGCAATTGGTTTTCAATTTTCGATACAGTTTCACTAAGCAAGTTTTTAGTTTACTTGTAATTACACTTTCTGTTTTCATACAGTTACATTGCTATCATACCCGTTCAGTTTGTCGTGTTGATACCGCCATCCCGATGCATCGGGAGTAGAAGCATCCGGTACGCCGGGCTTCGAAAACGAAATTTTCTTATGTGATTTTTACGCCGAGTCCGCGCACAACGCACATAGCCACGGTGTGACTCGGCTTGCAATCTTTTTATTATAATGCTTTGAATAATCGGAAAGGAAAAAAAATGGCAACCCAAACCCAGTTGCATTAGACGAATTAGAATTCGTTTCGGATACCCTTACCAAAGAAGAACTCAAAGTATTTGAAGCTTGGGAGAGAAATGCAAAAAATAACCCGGTAAGTAAGCAATAAGATACAATAATTCAGGGCCTTTAACAGGCCCTGAATTATTTTCCATGCTTTCAATAATCACCACCCTACTCTCTCGCCAAATTTTCCCAAACCAAAATATTCATTCAATTTCATGTTAATGCCAAGCTGGTTATAGCCCGTATTATTTTGGTATTGCGCACGGGCAAAACGTACTTGCAGTTTATTCAGTATCATGGCCGCTCCTATCGAAAAACCATTTAGCCCGTTACTCGTATTATTAATATTTAACTCCTGTCTTCGCAGATGATTATAACCAATGCTGACCTCCACTTTATCGCCAAGATAAATTTGCGTGGCAAAAACAAAATGCCTGAATAACTTATCTACCGTAAATTTTTTATTGCCGCCATTAATGCCGTTATCATTATTAAACAACGTATCGTTGTACCGAATATTGAACTGATGCAGGTGTTGTGCCGTTACAGAAAATCCCAACGGCGCTTTGTCCAATCTTTTTGTAATACCCGCAATCAAATCAAAGGGCAAATCCTCAGCCGAACCGGCACTGTATTTCTTTAACTGAAAACCCATATTCTTTGCTACGATAGACGCCGAAAATAATTTTGCCGTATCATGAAATAATACGCCCATTTCTATTGCTAATCCGTTGGAGCGGTATTGCCCGTAATTCGAACTGATATATTTCAATGCGGCACCGTAGTTCCATTTGGTCAAATATTTCCTTGCTGCTGAAACCTGCATTACAAAATCGCGGGGATGAAACTGCCCGTTGATATTTCCTGAAGCATCGGTCTGTTGTATGTTGCCGTAGTTGATATAATGCAGCCCGCCGGCAAAGCTTGTATTTAATTTAGCATGATGATAACCCATTGATAAATGATAGGCGCTGATACCGGCGTAAAAACTGTTGAACACGGCATTCATTTGTGTATGCATGTTCGGCGTTAGTAATGCAGGATTATAAAATGCCATACCGACATCATTACCCGTTTGCGAAACATTGACGCCGCCCAATGCTGTTAGCTGTGGCGAAGCAGGCAGTTTTAAAAAATTAAATACAGCACTGCCTCCAATGGTTTGAGCATTGGTGGTACAAACAATAAAAAGGCTTATTATAATAAGGAACCTCCGCAAAGTGTACGAATTTACGGGATAAATTTTTTGCCACTCTGTGAAAGTGAAATACTATGCAGGCAAAAATGTAAAAACCCGGCAGAATTACTTAAATTAGCTTTATGGAAGCATTAAAAATTGAAATACTAAATTCAAAGGCTCTTCAACTGATCAAGGGCATGCAAGAACTTATACTCATCAAGGTAAGTGATGAACCTGTTTCCAAACTAAAAACCTATCTCAAAAAAATGAGGCGCAATTCCGGCACTGCGCCAAGCCTGAATGAAATTAACAAAATAGTTGAACAAATAAGAGTACAGCGTTATGCCAAAAAGTAATCCGCTCAAAATACTCATTGATACCAATCTTTGGGTCAGTTTCATTAATCTTTAATAGGAGATAGAATAATCTCACGCACAGAAAAATCAAACTATTCCAAAAGCCCCTTAGGGCAATGCCATTAAGTTAAAGGGTTTCAATTGCCTTGCCCTTTAGGGCAAGGATAAAATATTGAAAGAATGTATTGGCTTTAGCCAAAAAACAATTTGGCTAAAGCCTGCAATATAAAGACAATTGCTATCACCGCCCTGAAGGGCGGTGCAAATTATCAGATGGTCTTTAACTTATTAATATCCCCCCCTTTTGGAACATCCCGATTTATCGGGAAGAGGTTTGGGGTTAATAAACCAACCTCACCTTAATCGTAGCTTTTACTTCTTTCAGTAATTGTAATGCACGGTTACTGATATTTTTATCAATATCCAGCACCACGTAACCAATGTCCTCATTGGTTTTTAAATACTGCGCCAGTATATTTATTTTATGCTTGCTCAGCTGCGTATTTATTTCGCTCAGTACGCCCGGTACATTGTTGTGTATATGCAGTATACGGTGGCTGCCTTCCTGCGGGGGCAAGGCCAGTGCCGGCACGGTATGCGAACCAAACGTAATTCCTTTCTCCAAATAATTAAACAGCTTAATGCTTACGTCCTGTCCTATATTTTGTTGCGCTTCCTCGGTGCTGCCGCCAATATGCGGCGTCAAAATTACATTGGGTAAGTCCTGCAACGGTGTTTGAAAACGATCTCCGTTCTTTTCAGGTTCCCAAGGGAACACATCAATAGCAGCGCCGCCAATAGCGCCTTCTGCTATTTGTTTGCGCAATGCTTCCAGGTCCACCACTTCTCCCCTTGCGTAGTTAATCAGTATCGCCCCTTTTTTAAAATGTTTAAGATTGGTTTTATTAATCAAATTTTTTGTTTGCATTGTTTCCGGTACGTGCAGCGTTACAATGTCGGAGTGTTTCAACAACTCTCTTAATGATTTTTTATCTTCAGCATTACCCAGCGGCAGTTTTGTTTCGGTATCATAAAAAATAACTTTCATACCCAAACCTTCAGCCAATACGCTTACCTGGCTGCCTATATTACCGTAACCGATTATGCCCAATGTTTTGCCGCGCAATTCGTAACTGCCCTTGGCATCTTTCATCCATATGCCTTCATGCGCCGCTTTATTTTTATCAGGTATTCTTCTTATCAGCATAATGGATAACCCAATTACCAACTCCGCCACCGATCTGGTATTACTGTATGGCGCATTAAAAACCGCTACGCCGTTTTTAGTAGCTGCTTTTAAATCTACCTGGTTTACACCAATACAAAAACAACCGATAGCCTGCAGCTTCACGGCTGCATCCAGCACTTTTTTCGTTATCTGTGTTTTGGAACGTATGCCCAGTATATGCACATCTTTTATTTCTTTAATCAGTTCTTCTTCCGTCAGCGCCTTTGTTATTTTATCTACCTGCACATAACCCTGCTGTCGAAAATTTTTAACCGCCGCTTCGCTGATATTCTCCAGGAATAATATTCTTATTTTTTCTTTGGGATAGCTCGTTTTTAAATCCATGGCGCAAATATAAGAACCCTGCCATGCAATTGAACATCTGTATACATTATCTCAAAAAAAATGAAGCATCATTGCCGGTACAATTACCAGCTTCAGTATCCCGCCATTCACTCCAAGCCCTCCCCGTTTTGTTTTTTGTCATATTGAGCAAAGCGAAATATCTAAAACAAAACGGAATCGGGGCTTTCTGTTACTGTCGGGGCTATGCCCGGCAGCATAATACAATTCAGCACCGGCAGGAATATTCTTTATATTCTATCCCGGATAGAATATATTTCAAACCATTCAATGTATCACTTTTATCATAGCAAGCTCCCATTCCCTCCGGTGGGAGGGGTTTAGGTAGTTTCGCATAAAAAAATATTCGAGTGGGGGTGGGTCAAAGTCCATATTCCCCGCATCCTTATCTTTGAGGCACAATGAAAACAATAATCTCCTCCATACTACTGTTTGTTTTATTTGCAGCGCTTTTTACCAATTGCTCCGGTAAAGCAGGCACAAAAATCGTAGTCGATGATTCACTCGCTTTTTATCCGCCAACACCAAAAGAACTGAACAAAGAGGAATTCAGGCGGTACTATAATAAAATACAAACTTTTTATGATACAGCGTTGTCCGCTACAGGTTTCAACGGCGGTATATTAATTGCCAAAAACGGTACTGTTATTTTTGAAAAATATACAGGTTTTAAAAAAGTAACCGGCGCCGACACGTCCGGCAATATTTTCGGCACGGATTCTATCACAGCAGAAACATCTTTCCAATTGGCATCCACATCAAAACCTTTTACCGGTATGGCCATATTAAAATTAGCCGAAGAGGGTAAACTCAACTTGGATGATTCGCTGCCTGTATTTTTCCCGGGCTTTCCCCACCCTTCCGTTACTGTAAAAATGTTATTGAACCATCGAAGCGGTTTACCCAATTACGTTTACTACCTGGCCGCAGGCAAACGCGATAAGAAAAAAACAGTATACAACGAAGATGTGTTGACAAGTCTAACTTCTTTAAAACCGAAATTAAACTTTCCCGTTGGTACGCATTTCAGTTATTGCAATACCAATTATGTTTTATTGGCCATGATTATTGAAAAAGTAACGGGCCAGTCATTTGCATCGTATATGAAGACGAATTTTTTTGATCCCCTGCAAATGAAAAATACATTTGTCTATACGCCCGCCGATTCGGGCAGGGCAATTCTTTCGTATTACACAAACGGCCGGGTATGGAAAAATGATTTTTTAGACGGCACCTGCGGCGATAAAAATATTTACAGCACTCCCCGCGATTTATTAAAATGGGATCAGGCACTGTACGACGGAAAACTTTTTAAACAATCCACTTTCGATTCAGCTTATAAAGGGTATAGCTTTGAGCGGCCGTCCATTCATAATTATGGTTTGGGCTGGCGTCTGATGTTGTTTCCCAACGGTAAAAAAGTAATTTATCATAATGGCTGGTGGCATGGTTTCAATGCCGCATTCGGAAGGTTAACGGATGAAAAAGCTACGATAATAATTCTGGGGAATAAACGAAATGAAAATATTTATTCCGCCCGTTTGCTGTACAATATGTTTGGCGATTACATGCAACAGGAAATGCTGCCGCCCGAAACAGCGTTGGAATTGCACGGAGAAAAAAACGAAGCATACCGCAGAGTAAAGAAGACCGGCAAAGTAAAAAGTAAAAAGTAAAAACACTATTATGAAGATTTTAAGTGCGGCTGAAATAAGAGATTGGGATCAATACACCATTACGCATGAGCCGGTGTCATCCGTCAACCTGATGGAAAGAGCCGCCTTAACCTGCGTTGATTGGTTGGAAAGAAATAATTATTTCGGTAATCATTTTACCATTTTCTGCGGCAAAGGAAATAACGGCGGCGACGGATTGGCCATTGCAAGATTGTTGGCGAAAAGAAAATGCAATGTAACGGTCTATATTTTGGAAAGTGGCCAAAAAGGAACGGATGATTTTCAGCACAACCTTGAACTGCTGCATAAATTCCCCGTAGATATCGGTTATATACAAAGCAAAGAAAATTTTCATGCATTTACTTACGGCGATATTATTATTGATGCACTCTTCGGCACAGGCTTAAACCGACCGGTGGAAGGCGTCGCTGCTGAATTGATTGAACACATCAATGAATCGGGTTGCGAAATTATTTCGATTGATTTACCGAGCGGTTTATTTGCAGATACAACTTCTAAAGGTAATGCTGTTACAACCGCGACACATACATTGAGTTTTCAATGTTATAAATTGGCATTTATGATGGCCGAAAACGCGGAAGCCATCGGCGTCATTCATATTCTCGATATCGGCCTGAGTGATCAGTTCTATGAAAATATTTTCAGTACGCATGAAATAGTAAACAAAGAAATAATAAAAGCTATTTACAAAGCTCGAAATCGTTTTGCCCATAAGGGAAATTTTGGTCATGTATTATTAATTGCGGGCAGTTACGGAAAAATTGGCGCGGCGGTATTGGCATCTAAAGCATGCTTACATGCAGGTGCCGGATTACTTACCGTGCAAATACCGAAATGCGGGTACGATATTTTACAAAGCACCGTACCCGAAGCAATGGTATTTACGGATTTCAATTCATCCTTTATTACAAGAATGGAAGCCGACGAAAATGATTTTGATGCCGTAGGTATCGGACCGGGCATCGGTGTAGCAGCCGAAACAAAATCAGTAATAGCTGAATTAATTACACATTGCCGCAAGCCCATGGTATTGGATGCTGATGCCTTGAATATTTTAGCGGGCAAACCCGAATTGTATGATAAAATTTTCCCGTACAGTATTCTTACACCGCACCCTAAAGAATTTGAAAGGCTGTTTGGTAAAACGGAAAATGAATTTGACAGAATACAATTAGCCCTGCAAAAAGCAAAAGAATATAAAGTAGTTATTGTATTAAAAGGACATCATACTTTTATTGCTGCGCCTGGCGGTAAAGGATTTTTTAACAGTACCGGTAATGCAGGTATGGCTACCGGCGGCAGCGGCGATGTATTGACAGGTATACTTACGGGTTTAACGGCGCAAGGTTACAGTTCGGTAGAAGCAGCCGTGCTGGGGGTTTACATACACGGCCTCGCCGGCGATATTGCTGCTAAAGAATCTTCGCCGGAAGCGATGCTTGCAGGAGATATTACAGCCGGTATAGGTAAGGCGTTTCAAACATTATTGCCTGAGTGAGGTATCCATCATCACCTTTATGGCCCCATTTATTATAAGTATCTGTACTATTCACCGGCCTAATAAGCTATTAAGTTTCGGATTGTAAACACCCGTAATAAGTTTGACAATACTTTCAGCCGCTTGTACAAATCAGCCCTTACTCATAAAATTCCGTTTGTTTAATAGCCTGTAAATGAGTTCTAAAACCTTTTCCACACAGGTGTTTTATACAGTTTCAGAGTTTGGGGTATTGCCTGTCAACCCCTATCTTTGCCGTCCTTTAAAAAAACAAAACTTAAACTGAATAATTGCTTATGGATAAGTTATTCTACCTCGTACCTGTGATGGGAATTATTGGGTTGATTTATACCCTTGTTAAATATAACTGGGTAAGTAAACAAGACGCCGGTACAGACCGCATGAAAGAGATCAGCGGTTATATAGCCGAAGGCGCAATGGCTTTTCTGCGAGCCGAGTGGAAAATACTGGGCTACTTCGTTGTTATCGTAGCTATTCTTTTAGCCGCTATGGGTTATTCTGACGAAAAATCTCACTGGAGTATTGCCTTAGCATTTATAGTTGGCGCTGTATTCAGCGCTACGGCCGGCTATATTGGTATGCGTGTAGCTACCAAAGCCAATGTACGCACCGCACAAGCGGCCCGCAGCAGTTTATCCAAAGCATTAAAAGTTTCTTTTACCGGCGGCTCGGTAATGGGTCTTGGTGTAGCGGGTTTAGCTGTTTTAGGCTTGGGCAGTTTATTTATTATTTTAAAAATGATTTTTGCCGCCAATGCCTCGGTTGACTCCGAAGAAATGATGCGGACGATAGAAGTGTTAACCGGCTTTTCATTGGGAGCTGAATCTATTGCATTGTTTGCCCGCGTGGGTGGCGGTATATATACTAAAGCTGCCGATGTGGGTGCTGATCTTGTTGGAAAAGTGGAAGCAGGTATTCCTGAAGATGATCCGCGTAACCCGGCGACGATTGCTGATAATGTGGGCGATAATGTAGGTGACGTAGCAGGTATGGGCGCCGATTTATTTGGCAGTTATGTTGCTACCGTTTTAGCTACCATGGTATTGGGTAGGGAAACAGTTTCTACAGATGATTTTGGCGGTATGGCTCCTATCCTGTTGCCAATGCTGATAGCGGGTCTCGGTATTTTATTTTCTATAGTGGGAACTTTGTTTGTACGCATAAGTGATAGTGCCGGTGTAAATACTGCAGGTGTACAAAAAGCATTGAATATGGGTAACTGGGGTTCTATTGTATTAACCGCAATCGCCTGTATCGGTTTGGTATATTTTATTTTACCCGAAACAATGACGCTGCGCAATTTTGAATTTACTAAATGGGGTGTGTTAGGTGCTATCGCGGTTGGCCTGGTAGTAGGTACATTGATGAGCATTATTACCGAATACTATACGGCGATGGGCAAAAGACCGGTAATGTCTATTATACGTCAATCTTCTACAGGGCATGCTACCAATGTAATTGGCGGTTTGGCAGTAGGTATGGAAAGTACTTTTTTACCAATATTGGTTTTGGCGGGTGGTATTTGGGGCAGCTATGAATGCGCCGGTTTATACGGTGTGGCTATTGCTGCTGCCGGTATGATGGCTACTACCGCTATGCAATTAGCTATTGATGCATTTGGTCCTATTGCCGATAATGCCGGCGGTATTGCGGAGATGAGTGAACTGCCTGCTGATGTTCGCGAAAAGACAGACGTACTGGATGCAGTAGGTAATACAACGGCTGCTACCGGAAAAGGGTTCGCTATTGCTTCCGCTGCATTAACGGCGTTGGCTTTATTCGCGGCTTTCGTAGGTGTGGCGGGTATCGACGGTATTGATATTTATAAAGCAGATGTACTGGCCAGTTTATTTGTAGGCGGTATGATTCCGTTTATATTTTCTTCACTGGCTATACGTGCGGTGGGCGAAGCGGCTATGGCGATGGTGGAAGAAGTAAGAAGACAGTTTAAAACGATACCGGGTATCATGGAAGGTACCGGCAAACCCGAGTATGATAAATGTGTTGCTATCTCTACACAGGCTTCATTAAAAAAAATGATGCTGCCGGGTGCGATAACAATTTTATCTCCTATCATCATCGGTTTTATTTTAGGCCCCGAAGCCTTAGGCGGTTTTCTTGCAGGCGCCACCGTTAGCGGCGTGTTGATGGGTATGTTTCAAAACAATGCCGGTGGTGCATGGGACAACGCAAAGAAGAGCTTTGAAAAAGGTGTAGAGATAAACGGTGAGATGTATTACAAAAAATCGGAGCCCCATAAAGCTTCAGTTACAGGCGATACGGTAGGCGATCCGTTTAAAGACACATCAGGCCCCTCTATGAATATTCTTATTAAATTAATGAGCATTGTTTCTTTAGTAATAGCTCCTACCCTTGCGCAGGTGCATCATACCAAAGACGGAACAGCAAAAAACAACAAAATTGAAAATACTATACAGGTACAGCAACCGAAAATAAATACGGCTGCTGCGGTAGTGTATAAATAAAGGAGCTCTCAACAGACCTTAAAGCCCCGCTGCAGTTGCAGCGGGGCTTTTTGTTTAAAAAAATTTTTTACCCGCGGTTGCAACCAATTATTTATAAGAAACATCTATTGCCTATCTAATCATAACCATTGAAAGTCCCGGTGTTTCTACACAGGGGCTTTTTATTTTATCCCCCATCTGCCTGCATAAATTAATTTGCGGTCGCTTAATAATTCCGTTCTGTTTATTACTCAAGATTTTTATTTCCGTAGTTGCGACATCAACGTTTAGCCATCGAAAAATATGGCAACTCTATTCTACAAATAACAAGATACCTGCACTAAAATAAACCACCCTTCCTGTAACATTAAATTCTTTCCCTGCGTCCTAATGTTACCGAATGTTAAAAAATTATAAATTTCGCTAAGACCGATTTGATTACGAAATAAATCGTATATTCGATCTAAATTAACCTGTAAACCATGGCAACAAAATACATCAAGCCCACCGAAAGCGAACTGGAAATTTTACAAATACTATGGCAGAAAGGCCTTGCTACCGTACGCGAAGTACATGAGGAGCTGTCCGCCATAAAGAATGCGGGATATACTACCACACTGAAGTTAATGCAGATAATGAATGAAAAAGGCTTGGTAAAAAGAGATGATTCTATAAAGAGCCATGTATACCAAGCCGCGGTAAATAAAGAAAAAACGCAAAAGCATTTGCTGGATAAAATGATTGACGGGCTGTTTGGCGGTTCGTCTACCCAATTGGTAATACAAGCCTTGGGTAATCATAAAACCAGTAAGGAGGAATTAGATAAAATTCAGGATTTAATAGACAACCTGAAAACCAAGTAAACTTAAACCGATGCCGGCAACCGCTAACTCAATATTTTTTGAGGCATTAGGAGGGTCATTGCTGAATAGTGTATGGCAAATGGCTCTTCTCTGGATTGCTTTTAATTTTGTTACGGGTTTCTCGTACAGTGTGCTGCGGGTAAAGAGTACTGCTTTTAAAACAAATACAGCCTTTATTTTTTTAGTCACGGGGTTTGCATGGTTTGTAATTACCCTGCTTACATTACTTAATCACCCCGCTTCTGCCGCGTCATCAATCAACCTATTTAATTCGTTTGACAGCTTGTTAAACGCCAATTCGCAGTCTTTCCTCTCGATTTATATATTTCCTTACTTATCTTTTTTATACCTTTTCTTTTTATTTATCCCGGTTTACAAATACATAAAAAATTACCGGTACGTAAAATTTATTAAGACGCACGGAATCGGCAAACCCGCCGTGGATTGGAAACTGTTTGTACAAAAAAATGCGCTTTATGCGGGTATTAAAAGACCGGTAAAAGTTTTTATATCCTCATTAATTAATTCGCCGGTTACAATTGGTTTTATAAAACCGATTATTCTTTTGCCGGCAGCAGTCGTTTGCCATTTGTCCATAGAACAAACGGAAGCCATCCTGCTGCACGAACTGGCACACATAAAACGCAATGATTATTTTATTAATCTCATTATCCAATTCATTAAGACCGTATTGTTTTATAATCCGTTTGTAAAAATGTTTGTAAAAACAATTGAAAGAGAAAGAGAAAAAAGTTGCGATGAATTGGTACTGCAGTTTCGTTATGAACCGCTCAGTTATGCTACCGCCCTGTTGCGGCTGGAACAATTGAGAATTGCAGGCCCGGTATTTGCAATCCCTTTTTCCGGCAACAGCGCCGACCTGCTCCATCGTATTGAAAAAATTACAGGCAAAAAAAATAAACAGGCATTTCCCGGTAAAAAGTTATCCGGTATAGCTGCCGCTTTAGTCGTACTGATTCTTTTGCAATTTTTATCATTAAAAAAAGAAAAAGAACGATATGCTGAAAACAATAATATAGCATACGCCGGTAATACCGAAAGTCTTTTTGGACAGGTAAATCCTTTTTTAGCGGCAGTTGATATGCCTAATACTCCGTCTGCAAAAAACAAAACTCAACCTCCTGCTGCTAAAGCAATCAAACAGTCACCTGCTGATAAACTGTCTGCTGTAAATGATTATAATGAAGTCCCCGATGATGATGAAGGAATCGCTGATTTTGCAAACATAAACTCAATTGAACCGGTTATTCCTGAAACAACTGAATTGATGGAAGAGCAAATAGAAACCGCGGTAAAATCAGCTCAAAAAATAGCAGAAGAAGCCAACTGGAAAAACATTGAAAACCAACTTGCCGACGCCGCATTAAGTACAGAGAAAGAAGTATTGAAAGAAGCTTATAAATCTAAATTGACCAGACAATTTAACAGCGAAGAAATAAAAAATCGTTTCCGCATTGCATACGATAAAATAAACTGGGAGAAAATAAATAAAGAATTGAGCAAAGTAAATTTAAATTTAAAGGCAGACAGTTTATTGAAACTTTACACCGCCAATATTGATTTACTGGACAATCTGAAAAAAGAACTTACAGAAAATAAGCTATTAGATGAACAGACTAAAGATCAGATAACTGAAAGCAGGAAAAAACTAATAACAGAATTTTCTAAATTGAAAACCTTACGCAACAGGAAGACTATTCACCTGTAATCTTCTTTCATTTACCACTCTCTCCTACCAATTGCATCTCGGGCAAGCTTCGCTGTATTTATTATTCAGCAAAAATCCTATTATCAGTTCATGCGTGCCGTTACTCGCCGTATTTAATCTTGTTTTTGTAAAATCATAAGCATAGCCTATATTGAAGGTGTTACCCGCATTTAAACCAATCATGGCGGCATAGCCGTCTTTATGACGATAACTTCCGCCCAACCAAAACAAATCCCTGTATTGCAATTTCAAATTACCTTCTACCTGCGGCGCAGTAGGCGTACCCTGCACATATTTTACCATAACCGAAGGAGTTGCATTAATATCTTCGGTCAACAGGTACCTGTACCCGACCGTAGCAAATAAATGAGGAATCAATTTACCCTGCTTAGCAAAAGCCGCATCATCGGTAAAAGCAATGCGTTGCGGTATTACCTGCTGCGCTGAAATGCCGACAAAATAATCGGCGGAGTATAACCATATACCAATACCGATATCGGGACGAATTTTTCTTAGCTCACTGTTTATATTTCCAAATGCAGGGTCATTGGGATCAAGCGGGTTAGTTTTATTCCTGTTGAGACTAACCGATGTAATACCTGCTGAAAAACCGGCAGAAATATTTGTAGTAGGGTTTAATCCCAGGTGATAGGCATAACTTCCTTGCGCAGTAAATCGGTTGTAAGGCCCTGCTGCATCATTAATAACAGAAAAACCAATACCGTGATGCGGCTCAGACGCAGTATAATTTTCCCAATAGGCTTTACCTCTTGGGTTTTCTCCGGGTACCTTGAAAGAAGTAGCTGAAGTTTTATAATCTTTTTTACCAATGGGAGCATGTACCGAAAGATATGCAGTACGCGGAGCCCCATTCAGTCCTACCCACTGATCTCTGCCGCTTATTTTTAAATCCGTATAGTTTTCAATACCGCTCAGCGCCGGGTTAAGTATATAATTGTTTAAAATATACTGTGTGTAATGCGGTCGCTGCTGCGCACTCGCGGTATTACATATCATTGCAATTAATATTGTAAGTAAACTTGTCTTCATTTTATTTAACGAACAATTGCTACATAACCTGCAATTTGCTTTCTGCCGTTTTTGGGTTCAATAATATAATAATAAGTTCCTATCGGTAACGGGTTGCCTTTGAATGTTCCATCCCACGGCGAAGTATAATTAACGGATCTGAATACAATTTGGCCGTAGCGATTGAATACTTCCACCACCGCGCCGGGATAACTCGCCAGGTAAGGTATCTCCCATTTATCATTCACCCTGTCGCCATTGGGACTGAAAAGATTTGGTACAACCGGCGTTTTTAAAACCTTTACATCTACTTCATCATCATCTTTACATCCGTTATCCAAAGTTATTGTAAGCGTATAGGTAATATCATCTACGGGGTTTACGGCCGGAACAGGAATAGATATATTGTCGATAGTTCTGTTGGGTGTCCATAAATAGGTAAGGTTTCCAAGGCCTGTTGCAGCGCCGTTCAGTGTTGTTATACCCCCTTCAAGCAAAACTTTATCAGTTCCCGCATTTGCCACCGGTGCCGGATAGACCATTACAGTTTGTTCTTTAAAATCCTGACAACCGGTAGTGGCAGAAAAATTATACCGAATAGTGTGCATACCCGGACCGGCTATACGCGGTGTAAACAAACCGCCCGCTGAAATACCCGGCCCTGTGTACGAACCGGTGCCCGCAATACCTGTTGTTTCCGCTGCTTGCGTAATTTGTAATGCCGCTACCTCTTCGCAAACAGCAGGTATATCTGCAAACTGTAATGAAGGAGCGGCTTTTACAGTAATTGTTTTTGTAATTGCATTTAAACAAGTGATACCTGAATATGCTACAATGCGCAAATCATATGTTTGTTGCGTGCCGGATGCAGGATATAAATGGGTATACAACTTACCCGGCTGCGGCTCATCGTCGGTGGTTTTGTTTAAAGGATCATTGGCATAATCCCAATAGATTTCCAATTTTACTACGCTGCCCAAATCAACTTCGGATATATTGCTGATAACAATTTCTTTGTTACTGCATAATGCATTTTCGTTTTGTACACTTACGGCCGCCCGCGGCGTTGAACCGTTTATGGTAAATGTTTGCGATACTTCATCGGTACAACCCTTGTCCGAAGTAACAAGCAGTGTGGCCGTATAGGTATCCCTCACAGTATATCTGTGTACAGGGCTCGGGTCAGTCGAAGTATTGGGATTACCTGTATTTGCATTCGGGTCGCCGAAATTCCAGCTCCAACCGGTTATTGATCCGCCGGTCAATTTACTGGTATCGGTAAAAGGAGCAAAAGGATCATTCAAACAAATTTCCGGCGAAACAAAACCTGCTTTCGGAACGTTGCCTATTACTATTTCATCGGTATGCAAAATACTTTTACAACCCGTAGAGGACTCTACAATTAATGTAACATCAAACGGACCGGTTATGTTGTAGGTATTTTTTTGTGCCGCAAGTCCGTTCGTTGAAATAACATCGGGCTTGCCATCGCCAAAGTTCCAAGTCCATTTGGTAACGCTTCCGTACCCGCCGGAAAGCGTGGATGCATTGCTGAAAACAATTTCTTTACCTGCGCAGTAGGGACCTAAAGCGGTAAAATTAGCTATCGGTACATTAGTCAAATCAATTATTTGCTCGACTGTATCCGAAAGGCAGCCTACATCTGTAATAACTGCATGCCGTACTTTATAAGCACCCGGTGTCGAAAAAGTAAAACCCGGATCTTTTGTGAAATTTTCACTTTCTGCAAAGTCCCAATACATACTCGTTACCTGCCTGTCTCCGGTATTTGTATTATCGGTAAATGACACCTCATCCTTAACACAGCCGGTAGCGGTAAAAGAAAAAGAAGCTGTCGGGTTTTCAAATACTGTCAGCTCCAATTCTATTTCCTGTATACCGCTACAGCCGTCAGGATTTGGATTTAAAGCAGTAATATCTACAAAATAAGTTCCGGGAGTATTAATGGTTACCGGTGCGGGAAGCTTGTACCGGTATATTGTTCTTCCGTTAATTATCTGCGTCGATTCAAAGACGGGATTAGTGAGTGTGACAGGCGGAGCAAATACCGAAGGCCGGTTGAATTCAAATGTAATTTGAGTGGGTTGGTATGTGAAAGTTTGATATACAAAAAACGGAGAACCTTTGCAAGCAGCCGGAAAATTAACGGAAGCATATTGATTCTCGAAAGTGGCGACCTGGTATATATCTTTTACGTTGGCGCCTGCAGAATAAGCGTAGGATTCAAAGTCTCCCAAACCATAGGCCGTAGCATTAAAACCGCTGTCGGCAATTAACCGAAAAAAAGTTGTCGGGTAATTTGTAAGATTTTCAACGAGGTAAGAAAAAGCAGGATTGGTGGGTACGGGTACAAAATTGCCTGCGGGTACTGCGTTATTAATGCGAAACGAAGGCGCTTGTGCCGTCTTCATATATACTGAAAGAAATTTAGCTTTAATAGCTTCGAGGCTCGATGAAAAAATTGAAATATCATCAATGTTCTGCTCTACGGGGTTTATAATAACCATGTCCGGGTCACCTTGATCTCCGGCAAAACCATTTCGGTTTGTACTGGTCATGTATTGAGCCACAACAACGGGCTTATTAGAACTTATAATTGAAGGACCTGTATACGGTACCGGGTTTACGGAAGTCGGCGGGTAATGCTCTCCTTCATTAAGATTTACAGTAGCCCCGTTAATGGTAACAGCGGTATTACTTTCCGATGCAAGCACACGCAAATGATAGCCATTCGGATTATTGGCAAATGGTACTACGCCAAAGTTTTTACCCCAAGTAGTTACCGGGTAGCATTGCTGGTACAATGGATCTACAGAACCGCCTGCACCCGAATTATTGCCAATGGAAAGTACCGAACTTCCTGAAAAAACAGCGATCCTTTTACACTCGCCGTTTACACCTGCTACAGACTCGATAACGCTTCCGGTAAGATCCTTATCATCCTGCACCTGCAATACATCGCCTGCGGCAGGAAGTACGGTAGTAATAACGGCAGGATCCAATACGCCGTCACGTCTTTTTTGGTAGCGTACGGTGGTATTATTCTCAACGGCAATTATATTAAATTGCGACTTTGCATCGGCCGTGGCTTTTGTTTGCCAAAAGTTAATGCTGTAATATTTTTTTCCCAAAACCGGCACCGGTAAAATAAGCGATGCTGCGCTTCTTGCCGCAGCGTAAATATGTGCATATACTACTACGGCGGGTTGGCCGTCATTTACTTTTACACGTATTCCTTTTTTTACAGGCGTACCGCTCTCGGCACCGGTAATATGAGCATTTGCATAAGGGATGTCTATAGGTCCGCTGATCTGATTGGCCGTTACTGTAAAGGTTGTATTAAACCCGTTTACTGATATGGTACCCGATGAATTTTTATTGGAGGTAATAAACAAGGCCATTTTAGCCGTGTTATTGTTGTTGGGAATGTGGTTGGGAAAACATAACCAAAACTCTTTCCCTTTATTAGAAAAGTCCTGCGCGGCTCCGACAACAGAAAAAAACAAACATCCAATAAGGAGGATTAAAAAATATAGTCTTCTCATTAAACAGGTGTCCTTGATAGAAGTGATGAAATTAATGAAAACCGGTTAATTACGCTGATGAAAAGATCATTTAAAAAATTATTACTCTCTCCACCTACTTCGTTTCCACACTGCGCTCTACTGACATTATTGCTTATTCGTGAATCTTCCTTCTAAAGCAAATGCTGCAATCTTAAGCGATGCGTTGGTTCAACTGACCCGGAAGGAATTCAAACCAACTATCATTCAGTTCAAAAAAGAACAAAATGATCGGGCAGGCGAGCTTTCAATTAAGTAAAAAAATAATCTAACAAACTATTTATATATAAATAACATTTAAAGACAATTAATAATTGATTTTCAACATTTTGAATTTTAAAAAAAATAATATCATATAAAATTTACAAACTCACACTGCGCAATACAATGTGAGTAAAAAATTTAAAAATAAATATTAATTAAAAACTTATAATAAACTTATAATAAATAAGTTACTAATATAAAATAATATTCAATTATTTAGCCAATTAGTTTAAATGATCAATAAGCAATAATCTAATAATATTAGTAATAGAATTTACGACTTAAGTGCAGCATTTTACTTCTAACAAAAAAATAAGTGCTGCCGGTCCCCACCCGATGTCTGATGAACTATATTTGATAAAACTATTCCCGATCGATTATGAAGATTATATTATTGATTCCATTCATTGCCTTAATGGCAGTTCTTTTTATTTCTTGCAAAAACATAAAAGAACCCGATTACAGGGGCTATCGTGATGTGAAGATTTCGAATCTCGGGGATAACGCCGGACAATTATCAATCACCCTTGATTATTTTAACCCGAATAATAAAGCCCTAAAATTGAAAGAAGCAGAAGGCGACGTATTTATTGACGAAAAATTGTTGGGTCATTTTATCGCAGATTCTTTAATAAAAATCAACCGGCTTTCCGACTTTTCGGTACCGGTTAAGATTTCGTTGGTCATGGATATACTCGCCAAGCAATCCATGAAAGCGCTGTTGAACCCAAAAGTATTATTGAAGATTGTGGGCAAAGCCAAGGTCGGCAAAGGAGCTTTTTTCTTTAACGTGCCGATTAGGTACGAGAAAGAAACCGAACTGAAGTTTTAGCAAACTCTTCAAAACATGAATTCAAATCATTATACCGCAACGCAGGTTATTTGCAAAAAAGCTGCATAACGAAGAAGTCATGACACACAAAAAGCCGTCAAAACTTTACCCTTGACGGCCAAATACGATTAAAATAATTTTTATTGAACAGGCTCAGCAGGTGGTGGCGGAGCCTTAGGCTTAGGATGTCCTCCTCCGTCTTCAAATTTCTTACACTTTTTAGGCAATCTATTATACATATCAGGCGCAGCTTTTACATCATCGGCATCGTATCCGGCATTTGATATAGCTGTTTTTATTTGCTCAATATCTGTTCTGTCGGTCAGGTACTTTACGGTAGTTATTCCCGTTCTGAAATTGACGCTTACAAAAGTTATTCCGTCGTATCGCTTAAGGTAGCTTTCTATTCTTACTTTACAATCCTCGCAGGATGCATTGGGTGTTTTTATTTTGGCCGTAAGCAAAGGTTTTAAAGGTTTTGCCTGAGAAAAACCCGTCGCCATAAAACCGGCAACAAAAAGAGAGGAGAGTAATAGTTTTTTCATTGGTAAAAATTTAGTTCAAAGGAATTGACCTTTGTGCGGTGCAAATTACTAAACTCCCTTCCAGTTTGCAGGGTCCTGCTTCCATTTTAACAAAATTTCTTGTTGATCAGCATTAACCAAGCCCTTATCTACCGACAATTGAATCAACGAAGGGTAATCCGTAAGCGGATAATAAGGTAAACCTGCTTTTTCAAAGGCTGCGGTCGCCACGGTAAAGCCATACGTGAAGATGGAAACCATACCAATTACATTTACACCCGCTTCTTTCAATACATCTACCACCTGTAAGCTGCTTTTCCCTGTAGAAACGAGGTCTTCTATCACAACTACCTTTTGTCCTTTCTCATAAAAGCCTTCTATTTGATTGCCCAGTCCGTGCTCCTTGGGTTTGGGACGTACATATACATAAGGCAGTTTTAATTGATCGGCCACCATAGCGCCCCAGGCGATACCGGCTGTAGCCACACCTGCCAGCAATTCTGCTTCAGGAAACTTACCAAAAACTTCATTGCACAACTCACTTTTTATATAATCTCTTACATAGGGAAAGGATAATACACGGCGGTTATCGCAGTATATCGGGCTCTTCCATCCGCTTGCCCAGGTAAAAGGTTCTTGTACATTTAGTTTTACTGCATTAACTTGAAGAAGTTTTTCAGCTACAATTTTTGCATCGCTCATGCGGCGAAGGTAAAAGAAAGCTCTCATTTTTGAACTTTGACTATCGCCATTTATTAGTTTTATGCTTAATGCGGAACGCTGAATGCTAAATGCAGGGCCACTATGTATTTAAAAATATACTTTAACGATAAGCCACTCTTTTTGTGCGATGGTATTGATGATACCATTCAACCTTACCTGCACCATGATGACTCCGTTTTTATAGATGAATTGGATACACATACCCTGAAAAGTATGATACATGAAATGCAGCTCCCGAAAATTCATGCAGGCGTTTTTTTTCATACCGATTTGGAAAAACTAAAGCAGGCTTTTTGGAAAAAATTTACCATTGTAAAAGCAGGCGGAGGTATTGTAGAAAATGAAAAAGGAGAAATACTGCTGATGTTCCGAAGAGGTAAGTGGGATTTGCCAAAAGGAAAATTGGATAAGGGAGAAAAGATAGATACCTGTGCTTTACGGGAAGTAAAAGAAGAAACGGGATTGCAAAAAGTAACCTTATCAAGCCCCTTACTTACTACTTACCACACCTACCATGAAGGAACAAAATTTATACTGAAAGAAACCTATTGGTACAGCATGAAAGCAGACGGAAAGCAAGACCTAACCCCGCAAGCTGAGGAAGATATAAGCGAAGTAAAATGGGTTAAAAAAAGCGATTTAAAAAAATATGCAGCGCAGACTTATGCTTCAGTAGCGGAGGTGTTGAGCGCTTATATTGCCGGAAGTAAATAGGATAAATTCATTTCGCAAAATGATTTAGTAGAGATATAAATGCCTGCTATCAAAGATGTTTAAGAAAGGTATATTAAAAAGCCGTAATCATATTTATAATTTTACAGCCGCTAATGAAAACAATCAAATTCGTTGGTTATTTATTCTATCGCTATTACTCTAAAGGACCAAGAGCGAATATCCCGTACTTTAGCACTCTTTGTGCCATGACAATGTTGGGTTTTATGCATTTGATGCAACTACTTATTTTATTTGACGGAGTTGACCTTATACCAATAAAATCAAATGATGATAAACTTACAAAAAAGCTAATCATTTTTGGTTCAATGATACCATTGTATTTATTAATGACACAATTATTTAAGAAAAAGGATATCGAAATGTTAAAGGAAAAATATAATTACAATTGGGATAAAGTCTTTCAGGAAATGTATTACTGATATTTACACAGTATTATCATTTGCTTTAATATTTGTTTTGGCGCTTTGCCGAACAAAAAATAATTTAATAAATCAGGAATGGATTCAATTCCATTCTCATCAACCGAAGCGGATAAGAAAATCTGAGTTATAAACCCTCTATGTGGCTCCCATTTACTTCACAATAAACTTTCGGTCACCCCATTTCTTCTCCCTCCTATTTCTTACCTTCGCAGCTCAATTTTTATACAATGGAATTTTTAACGCAATTACATATTCAGTCAAACAACAAAGGCGTTTCTACCGGGCAAAAATGGATAGATACAAAAGGTGAAGTAATTAATTCTCATTCGCCTGTTGACGGCAAACTGATTGGCGCTGTAACAGCAGCCGATAAAAAAAGTTATGAAGAAGTAATTCAAAAAGCCGAAGACCGCTTTTGCTGAATGGAGAAAATGGCCCGCGCCTAAACGCGGCGAAGTGGTACGACAAATTGGTGAAGCGCTGCGTAAGTATAAAGAGCCGTTGGGCAAATTGGTTTCATACGAAATGGGCAAGAGCCTGCAGGAAGGTTATGGTGAAGTACAGGAAATGATTGATATCTGTGATTTCGCCGTAGGTCTCTCCCGTCAATTGCACGGTTTAACCATGCACAGCGAAAGACCGGGCCACCGTATGTATGAGCAATGGCACCCCTTGGGCATCGTGGGTATTATTTCCGCTTTTAATTTTCCGGTAGCGGTATGGAGCTGGAATAGTATGTTGGCTTGGGTTTGCGGCGATGTATGTATATGGAAGCCCTCTGAGAAAACACCTTTATGCGGTATTGCCTGTCAGCATATCACCAATGAAGTATTTGCTAAAAATAATGTACCCGAAGGTGTAAGTAATTTAATTATAGGCGGCAGAGAAGTGGGCGAATGGATGAGTAATGATACAAGAATTCCGTTAGTATCTGCTACGGGCAGTACAAGAATGGGCAAAGCAGTTGGCGCCGCATTGGGCGCCCGGTTGGGTCGTGCATTGTTGGAACTCGGTGGCAATAACGCCATAATCATTTCAAAAGATGCTGATTTGGATATTGCTGTTACAGGCGCTTTGTTTGGCGCTGTAGGTACAGCCGGCCAACGCTGTACCACCACAAGAAGACTGATTATACACGATAGTATTTATGATAAGGTAAAAGAAAAATTGCTAAATGCTTACAAACAACTACGCATAGGCGACCCGCTGAATGAGAACAACCATGTGGGGCCGTTGATTGATAAAGATGCCGTGAAAATGTACCTGGATTCAATAGAAGCGTGTAAAAAAGAAGGCGGCAATTTTATTGTAGAAGGTGGTGTACTATCCGGCGACGGTTACGCAAGCGGTTGTTATGTAAAACCTTGTGTGGCGGAAGCAAAACCCGATTATAAAATTGTACAGCACGAAACCTTCGCTCCCATTTTATATTTATTAAAATTCAATACCATAGATGAGGCAATTGCCATTCAAAATAATGTACCGCAGGGGCTCTCTTCTTCTATTATGACATTGAATTTGCGGGAAGCTGAACAATTTCTTTCGGTTGCGGGCAGCGATTGCGGCATTGCTAATGTAAATATAGGAACCAGCGGCGCCGAGATAGGCGGAGCTTTTGGCGGCGAAAAAGAAACAGGCGGCGGACGTGAAAGCGGCAGTGATGCCTGGAAAAATTATATGCGCCGGCAGACAAATACCATTAATTACAGCAGTACGCTGCCCTTGGCACAAGGAATTAAGTTCGACCTGTAGGCACTTTTTTGCGTTAAATTTCGTTTTAAAGCAGTCTTATATTAAAATTCAACAACCCATGAGAAGACTTATACTGATTTTTTCAGCTTTTTTATTAGTATCAAACGCTGCTTTTTCACAAATAAGGATGGCGATAGCAGGCGGCGGACACCTGGCATCCGTTAATGAAACAAATAGTTTACCCGGCTGGGATTCGATAAAAAACAACTACACCGGCCGCGGCGGTGCGCATATCGGCTTTGTTGCTGATATTCCTTTTTCTTTAAAATCAAAATTGTATTTTCAACCGGGTGTTATGCTCTACAATAAGGGCAGAAAATACACCGGCACTTTTGATACTACACAAAATCGTGTTTCAGAAAACAGAAAACAATTTATCAACTACATTGATATTCCCCTGAACCTGGTATATAAGTTTGGTACTAAAACAAAATTTGTAATAGGCGCAGGCCCTTACGGTTCTTTTTTTTATAACGGTAAAGAAAAAACCGAAACACAGTTCAGGCCTGCCGGTTTTCAGCAAGATGAAAACTCAGATTTACCCGTTGGTAAAAAACCGGGTAATTATAAAATATTTGATTATGGAGTAAACGCACTGGCAGGCGCCGAATTTGGAAAAGTATTTTTAACAGCCAACTACACCCGCGGTCTTGGTGATTTTTATACAGCCAATTACGACGGATCTTTTAAACACCAAACCATCGGCGCTACACTGGGAATATTTTTAGGCAAGTCGGTAAAGATGGAACCCGCGGTAAAAGACAAAGATAAAGACGGTATACCGGATGATAAAGATAATTGCCCGACAGAAGCAGGTCCCGCCGTTACCAACGGTTGCCCGGATAAAGACGGCGACGGTGTTGCGAATAAAGATGATAAATGTCCTGATGCCGCAGGCCCTGTAAGCAGAAACGGTTGCCCGGTTACCGATAGAGATAATGACGGTACGGATGATGTAAATGATAAATGTCCTGATGTGGCAGGCTCTAAATCATACAATGGTTGCCCCATACCGGACAGTGATAAAGACGGCATAAATGATGAAGATGATAAATGTAAAGATGTACCCGGTTATGGACGTTACGAAGGTTGCCCGGCGCCTGATGCAGATGGTGATGGGGTAAATGATGACAGTGATAAATGCCCGACCGTTGCCGGAACCGCCGAAGATGGCGGATGCCCCGCAGTGAAAAAAGAAATCATTGAAAAAGTAAATTATTCGGCCCGCAGAATACAGTTCCAATTTTCGAAAGCTGATCTGTTACCCGCTTCAAATAAATTGTTGGATGAGGTGGTAAAAATTTTAAAGGATAATCCTGAATTAAAACTTTCGATAGAAGGACATACAAGTAATGTAAGCGGCACACAGGAACAGAACTTACTGCTCTCGATAAAAAGAGCGGAGACTGTTAAAAAGTATCTTATCTCAAAAGGAATAGACGCAACAAGATTAAGTGCCGCAGGTTTTGGTTCGGAAAGACCATTGAATGAAAGTAAGACAGAGGCCGAAAAAGCCCTTAACCGCCGTGTAGAATTGAGACCAAGCTACGACAACAGCGCAAAGCCTTTCTAATATCTTATTTGTCAATAAAATGAAAAGAATGCCGCCGTGCATTCTTTTTTTTGTTTAGGTTTTTCTCAAAATTTTACGCTTAACAAGGCTAATCAATTGCAGGTCAGTATTAAACTCCCTTATCATGTAACAATGTACAGGTCATCAATTCATCAATGCCCGGCGTGAAAAAGCATCAACTTTCACAAATAGTATGAACGGTTTCTGTTATTTTTACGTCTTACTCATATTTGCATAATTAAAATTTTAAAAATGATCAATGTATTGAAGAAATCCGCCCTCTTTGTAAGCGCTGTATTTACATTTACACAAACCATGGCACAGGATGCGAAAGGATGGCACCTGAAAGATAAAGCAACCTCGGAATACCACGGTATCAGTATTGACAAAGCTTACGATTTTGTAAAAACAAAAAAACTGAAAAGCAAAACTGTTATCGTAGCCGTTATCGATTCAGGTATTGATACTACGCATGAAGATTTAAAACCCGTACTTTGGGTAAATACAAAAGAAATACCCGGCAATGGTATTGATGATGATAAGAACGGTTATGTAGATGATATTAACGGATGGAATTTCCTGGGCGGTCGTGATGGCAGGAATGTGGAAGCCGATTCGTATGAAGTAAGCCGTGTATACCACAACGGAAAAGAAAAGTTTGAAAGCATTGATCCTAAAACGGTAAAATTTTCGGCCGAGGGACAGGAAGAATATGATACCTGGTTAAAAGCCAAGGAAGAAGTAACTGCGGGGGCCGACCCTTCAGCGCTTACTTTTTACAAAAAAATAAAAACCGATCTTACTACCGGCGATGCCGTTATACGTAAAGATTTGGGCAAAGATGAATATACCTGCGCCGATCTTAAAAATTACACTTCTACAAATACCGGTGCGCAAAAAACTTCGCAAATGATTTTGGGTATTTGCAAACAAAATAAATCAGACGATATTACCAACCAGCAATTGATAGATGAACTGGAAGGTGAGATAAGAAAAATTGAAGCGGGAGAAAAAGCACCTGAAAAATATCGCGACAACATAGTAAAAGACAACTATGCTGATTTCAATGATAAATTTTACGGTAACAATAATTTATTGGTAAATAATAAATCTGCTTTTCACGGCACACACGTAGCAGGTATTATAGCCGGCGTAAGAGGTAACGGCAAAGGCATTGACGGCGTTGCGGACGATGTTCGCATTATGAGCCTGCGTGCAGTACCCGACGGCGATGAGCATGATAAAGACATTGCGCTCGCCATTCGTTATGCAGTAGATAACGGCGCCCGTGTAATCAATATGAGTTTTGGAAAAAGTTATTCGCCTGAAAAAAAGTGGGTAGATGAAGCAGTACAGTATGCCGAAGCAAAAGGCGTATTGCTGGTACATGCAGCCGGTAACGACGGAGCTAATTTAGATGAGAAAGATAATTTTCCGAATGCCGTAATTAAGAGTACTAAAAATAGAGCCGACAACTGGATAACCGTAGGCGCCAGCGGCGATCCTAAATTGGGCGGATTGGCGGCTGGTTTTTCTAACTACAGCAAAACGGAAGTAGATGTGTTTGCACCGGGCGTACAAATTTATTCTACAGTACCCGGGGGCACTACTTACGGCAATGCGCAAGGCACCAGTATGGCATCGCCTGTTGTAGCGGGTATCGCTGCATTTATTATACAGTACTATCCTTCGCTCAGTGCAAAGCAGGTAAAAGAAGTAATAGAAAAATCTGCTACTGTACCGGATTTTAAAACAAAAATACCCGGCGGTACTAAAATGGTAAACCTTACTGATATAAGTAAAACAGGCGGTGTAGCCAATGCGTATGAAGCCATTCAATTAGCCTCTACTTTGAAAGGAGAAAAAACAGCAGCACCCGTAAGGCAGACAAAACCAAAATCGAAAGTAAAGAGCAAGAAGAAAGGATAATTAATTATTATAAAGACTCATAAAAACAAAGCCCCGAAATTGCTCGGGGTTTTGTTTTTTAACGAAATAGTTAAATCAATTCAATACATCCCATAGTCATTTAAACTGACCGATCTTCAACCGTTGCCTCGGGTGCATTACTCTTTACTGATTCAATGCCATTCTCACGGGAAGCCTCACTCTCATACATTTGACTTGTTCCGATAATTTGCCCGTTGGTAGCTTTCAAGTTAAAATAAGCTTTGCCATTCGAAGATGTTTTGCGATCATACTTCGAGTCATCTTTTGAGTTGGTTCTGACGGATTCAATTCCGTTCTCGCAATTGGGTTTCGCAGAATAACCTTCGCTGCTCAGGATTGTTTGTCCGTTACCGGCATTAAGTACAAATTGAAATTCGCCGTTTGCTCTTTTGGTGATTACAAATTTTCCCATAGTTTAATTGTTTGTTTGAAGTTATAAAAACCGGCCTGCATATGCGAGCCGTGTAATAAACAAAATGTTTTTACAAAATTTAAACGACGACAGAAATATACAGGTGGGACTAATTTCCTGCGGATCGTATTATTATTAAAAAATGAATTTATAAATAAAAAATCATTCGCTGCACAATTGTTTTATTTTTTTACAGGCCCGCAGATAAGCGTTTAACCAAACCTCGCTGCCGTTAAAAGCCAATCCTGATTCACTTAAAAGTACTTCCTTGTGTATGCAAAAAAACAGCGCCTCCGCTAATGCCAGCTAATAGCCGGGTTCGATTGCGCTACATCTTCTCCGTCGGCATCTCTTATGATTCGGTAATTGCTGCCGTCAACCGGCATTACAACAATCTTAAATTTGCCGATACTTTTAAAGCTGAGTCCAATATATTTTCCGTCGGGCGACCAGCACATATCCGTTACATTTTCTGCTTTATCTACACTTGCCGGTTCGCCGTTACAAACTATTTGCTGTTTATTATTGCCGTCAATATCAATGGTATAAAAAAATACACCCTCTGAAAAAGCGATGGTTTTGCCATCCCGTGAAAGAGCAAATGCATTAATATTGTTTTTGTAAATAATGGTATTACTGTTATAATCGTTATTACTGACAGCAATACCACCCCTATCAGGGCTGTACACAAGCCGGTTGTCGGGTAAAAAAAAAGATTTTATATAAGCATTATATTTTACAGGCAGCAACCCTAATTTGTTGCCCTTGTTTAAATCAAAAATACCGATGGCAAAATAACCCGGCTTATAATCAAGGTTTGCATAACTGTCAAAAGTTTTACCGGTCAACGCAATTTTAGTTTCATCACTGCTTAAGACACCAAATTTATATTCATGAAATTGCCAATTTAAAGATCGGAGATAGTCAGGCTCTAAGTTTTTAATACCGCCGTCCTTCTTAATAATTTTAATTTGATAATAATGCGGGTCGGTAGTAAACCCGACGGAAGCGATAGTAAGCGCCTTATTGGCGGTGGCAGTACCGCTGCCCGTAAAACTGCTTTTTATTTTTCCCGTTTGCACATCAAAAACCGAAATGGTTTTAAAATCTTGCTTAATGGTTAAACTCCCTGTAAGATTACCGTTAGGCAGGGTGAGTTTGGGAAATTCCTTTGATGCTTTTTTTGAGTATCCATAACTGACGCCTTGCTTATCGCCGGCGTTCGCTTTTATTGTAAATCCCATACTGTATACACCTTTGCGGGCAATATAATAGTTTAGCGATTCTTTAAGCACGCCGGTGAAAATCAATTGATCTTTTTCAGGATCATATTTCCACGTACCGGCGAGGTTCTTCATTTTTGCAAAAGAATAATTACCCTTATTAGCGCCGGTGCTTGTAATCACCATATCGCCCATAGGGCTTTGCATGTATTGTATTTGAGCGGAAGGTTGCATACTATAACCTGTAATAACATTATAGCTGTATTGGTAACCTGTTGTAACGCCCGTCGAGCCACCTTTGTAAGTTCCGGCTTCCGGTGCATAAGGACTACCGGATGGTTGGGCTTTGCAGGAAAACTGAAGGGCCGATGCCATAAGAATTGCAAACCATGCGAACGTGTTTTTCATGCTTAAAGATTTACAGAATTAAAAATAATTTCAAAAATCATACCCCGAATAAGCTAAACCGAATTTATAACTTATAAATCTTTCATTGCATAATTATGTTGTTTTTTTACAAACAAACTGCAACTGATTAGCCCTGACAGGCAGCAACGGATTATTTTTTAAAAGAACAATAATTAAATTATGGAAAATAATCTTGCCGGAATCTTACTCCGTAGCAAAAAAGATAAATGAAATTTTTATTCGTTCTCCTGCTCATTATTTCAATTGCTCCCTGCAACCGGCCGCGGCAAAGAAGGGATCGAATGAAATCAGCAACGGGTGTAGATTTCATACCAAATAAGTCATATAACCAAACGAAAGAAGAAATTGAAAATAAAAGAAAGGAGTTCTCGGTAAAATACCCTTCAGTAAATGCACATAACCCGGAAAAAATTCAGCAAGCAATAATTGATTATTGGGTAAGCAGTATCAGCAACGATCTCTTCAACCAATGGCAAAATACGCCTTGGGATTTTAACGGCACCGCTTCCCGCCCAAACAAAGAGCCGATAGCCTGCGGATATTTTGTAACGGCAATATTGCTGGATATGTCGCTGAAAATTGACAGGCGAAAGCTATCCGTCTTTACTTCCTCGGCTATGATGAAGAGCCTTACGCCAAATCAAAAACTAAAAAATCTCAGTCATTTAAGTTACAGGGATTTTTACAAAACATTAAAACATTTTGGAAAGGGCGTATACATTATCGGGCTTGATTTCCATACCGGGTTTATAGTTAATGACGGTAAAGAAGTATGGTTCATCTATTCTAATTACATAAAACGAAAAGGAGTAACCAAAGAAAACATTCTTAATTCCGTTGCTTTACAATCGTCAAAAACAAGATGGATGATCTGCTTAACCCATGACCGTGATTTTTTATATAAATGGTTAAAAGGATGATTCGTAAAAAATGTTCTTTATTTTTTAAACTGCTTTAGAACAATAGGACATTTACGTGCCTTCGTATATTTCCCCTGACAATTTATCTGTTGATAAAATATAGCGCTGATATTCACGCCGTTAACCTGTCATGATGTTTTTACTAAGTCTTTTTATTTTGATTCTGGAAACTCACCAACTACATTTGTTCTTCTATCACATACAACTGTGAATGTAATTACTGCCGTACTTGAAAAAACCGTACCCTGACAACGGCGGATAATTGCAAAAATATCTCTCCCAATACTTACCTGAAAAACTTTACCGTACAATCCACTTCCGTGTCAGTATTCATTTATTAAAAATTAATACAATGAAAACGACTCTATCTAAATTTATTTGCTTAAGCATTATGCTGGGATTTGGGTTCAACAATGCTGATGCAAAAAAGCCCCGTAAAAAAGGCAATGCGGTCTTACAGCCATTTATGAATATAAATGGCGCACTGACACATGATACACTTGACAAACAAAACCGCAGCTATAAAAAAATAACAGCTGCACAAATCGAGCTTCAATCTGCACTTAAAAAATTTTCGGCAGACTATCTTAAACAAAATGGTGAGATGCTGGAAGACATTAAATTAAAAAATAGTCACACTTTTAAAACGATTGAAAAAATATTTGAAAAGCAAGGAATGCCTTCCGAATTAAAATACCTGGCAGTAGTAGAATCTAAATTAAAAAATAGCGCTACATCCGGTGCAGGAGCTGCCGGTATATGGCAACTGATGCCCGTTACCGCCAAAACACTCGGATTAAAAGTAGCAGGTAAAACAGACGATAGAAGAAATATGTATAAAAGCACTGCGGCCGCCGCAAAATATTTAAATGAACTGTACAATCAGTTTGATGACTGGTTGCTGGTAGTAGCCGCCTACAACTGCGGAGCGGGTAATGTAAATAAAGCAATAAAAAAATCGGGCAGTCGTGAGTTTTGGAAACTGCAAAACTTTTTACCCGCAGAAACAAGAAAGCATGTGAAAAAATTTATTGCCACTCATTTTTATTACGAAGAAAAAGGAAGTCTTGTTACACTTACAAAAACCGAAAGGAAAAAACATCTTACTTCAATCAGCGAACCGGTTACACAAGCTTCGGGGAACAAACAGGAAGAACCTTCTGCTCCCCGCAATAACTATTTCAATTGGATATGTATTTCCTATAATGATGACAAACTGATTTTTGAAGCGAGAAAATAAATAAACCCGTTAGTTTACTGATACTGCATATACACCGGTTGCGGTTTTAAATTCAATAACTCTTCAGGAGTAAGCAGCCGGCTATTATTCTTTGTATCGTTTTTATAAAATATTTTAAGGCCGGCGTATTCAACGGGCTCTTTATAAATAAACTGATTGTACGCAGCTATTTTCCGGGTAGGTTGACCCCAGCCGTCCATATGCATTACCATTTGCACTTCGGGTCTTGTTTTAATCAGTTTATAATCTTTTACCATGCCCTGCGTAAAACGATGCACCACAAGAATTTTGGGCGGCAGGTTATTATCCTTTACCAATTTTGCAAGATAATCCGCAGTGTAATTAATATCCGCTGCATCAAAAGTTCCGATAACGCTGCCCGGTTTTTCACCTCCTTTCATGGAGAATTCAGGATCAATACCGAGATGTACATTCGGTAGTTTCAGGTATTGTTCCAGTCCAGGTACTTCACGCTGTAAATCACTTAGTCCAACCTGTATATCAAGAAATACAATCGCATTAATTTTTTTAGCCATTTCCATTACAGAATCAATCTGGGAAAAGGGCATACGAAGCCTGTATGTTCCTCCTTTACCGGGTGCACATTGCGCAGTAACGGCGATATAATGAAGAGCAGGTTGTACTTCCATTACAGGATCAGCTTTTCTCCATACTGCTACTTCCTCTTCTAATTTTTTCAACACCTCGGCTTTTGGCAGCTCGCCCAAAATACCCATTCGTGTAGAATATAAATTGCCGTAAAAAGCAATCACTCTTTTATAAGGAAATATTGCGCCAGCTAACGGTATATCCTCTTTCACTGTCCAGCGGCCCGATGAATCGCCGTTAATAATATGCGTCATTTTGTTTTTATACAAATCAGCGGCGCCAACATTCGCGGTCGCTTCCTTTTTTCCGGGGGCATTATTATTTTTTTCAGGAACAGTAAGCGATGAACCGGTTATTGCAGTGCCGGCGGCAGAAGAAAACCGCATACCGGGAAAAAAAAGTAAATAAGCCGCAATGAAGGCGAAGCAAAATATGCTTATGGCGTATCTTTTAAGAATAACAATTGCGTTGTCAGGGTTTCCGTATTTCATAGTATCAAGATTTTAGGACAAAAAAGCAAGTAAAGCTTTTTATTGAACGGGAAGAGGCTAAAAAATATTGCAGGAACTCTACCTGCTAAAAAAGATAAAAAGGGAAAGGAGTAGTATCACGAGGTATATTTTCAACCGGCTGCATATTACTGCAAAAGATGGTATCAATACATCGGCAAGGGCAATACTATAAAAGCCCGTCGTGTATGGAAAAGTATCATACCGGAATCTTATAGGGCAAATACAAAATTGAATGAAACTTTTATTTATCCTGCTGCTGACTTTTTTCAGCACCGGCTGCTATCAATCAGATCAAAAAATACAGCCAATCAATCCTGAACCTAAGAAAGATTTTGTCTCCCCGAAATCATACGATAAAATTAAACTGGAAATTGAAGCTAAAAGAAACGAGTTGTCGGTAAAATATCCGTCGATAAATACACTTAACAATGAGAAAAGTCTTTCTGAAATTATTGACTTCTGGGTCAGTAATATCAGCAACAATCTTTACAGCAAATGGCAAAACACGTCTTGGGATTTTAACGGCACGGCTGTTTACCCTAATCAAGGGCCGATAGCTTGTGGGTATTTTGTGACTGCAATTTTGAAAGATATGACGTTGAAAATTGACAGGCGAAAATTAGCAGTTTGCACTTCTTCGGCGATGATGACAAGTCTTGCACCGAATCAAAAATTAAAAAACCTGAGCTATTTGAGTTATGCTGATTTTTATGATGCCTTAAAACATTTCGGGAAAGGTGTTTATATTATCGGTCTCGATTTCCATACAGGTTTTATCGTTAACGACGGGAAAGAAGTATGGTTTATACATTCCAATCACATCAAACGAAAGGGAGTAACGAAAGAACCCGTTCTTAATTCCGCCGCCTTGAAATCATCAAAAACAAGATGGTTGATCTCGTTAACCAATGATAAAGATTTTTTGTATAAATGGTTGAAAGGCTAAAAAAAAGCCTGAACTCTCGCCAAGTCTTTTGATTTTTACTTCTTCCCGCTCTTCTCCAACCCGATAGCTATCGGGTCAGGAGTCGCTTCATTCCTAAATACCACTACCCCGTCAAACACATCTACCAATACAGGTTTTGTTTTATCAATATCGCCGGCCAGTATTTTTTTGCTTAATTGATTTACAATTTCTTTTTGTATCAGTCGCTTCAACGGTCTGGCGCCAAACTGCGGGTCGTATCCGTTCTCGGCCAAAAACTCCAGGGCATAATCGCCAAACTCCAAATTGATTCCGTTGGCTGATACCAATTTTTTCAAATTGTCCAACTGTATTTTTATAATACCTTTTATTTCTTCCTTCAGTAACGGTTGGAACATGATGATCTCATCTACCCGGTTTAAAAATTCTGGACGTATGGTTTGGCGTAACAGGTTAATCACTTCGGCTTTTGTGGCTTCCACCACTTCTTCTTTATTTTTCACTGTTACTTTTTCAAAATTCTCCTGTATAATATGGCTGCCCAAATTACTGGTCATAATGATGATGGTGTTTTTAAAATTCACCACGCGACCTTTATTATCAGTCAAGCGTCCGTCGTCCAATACCTGCAACAATACATTCCATACATCAGGATGCGCTTTTTCAATTTCATCAAGCAATACTACACTATACGGTTTGCGTCTTACGGCTTCCGTCAGTTGCCCGCCTTCATCATAACCCACATAACCCGGAGGTGCGCCCACCAACCTGCTCACCGTATGTTTCTCCTGGTATTCACTCATGTCAATACGGGTCATCATCGTTTCATCATCAAATAAATACTCGGCCAATGCTTTCGCCAATTCAGTTTTACCCACACCGGTTGTACCGAGAAAGATAAAAGAACCAATTGGTTTCCGGGGATCCTGCAAACCGGCGCGACTGCGGCGTATAGCATCCGCTACAGCTGTAATGGCTTCGTGCTGCCCCACTACTCTTTCGTGCAAATGATCTTCTAACTTCAATAATTTTTCCCTATCACTTTGCAGCATTTTTGAAACCGGAATACCCGTCGCCTTCGCAATATTTTCCGCAATGTCTTCAGCATCTACTTCTTCCTTCAACAATCTTTTTTCACTCAATGCAGAAAGCTGAATGGTTAATGTACCGATAAGCTCTTCTTGTTCTTTTACTTTACCATACCTGATCTCCGCTACTTTTCCGTAATCACCATTACGTTCCGCCTGTTCAGCTTCTAATTTCAATTTTTCTACTTGCTCCTTAGCGGCTTGTACTTTTTCTACAATTTCTTTCTCCTCTTTCCACTTGGCTTTAAACGTATCCCGTTCTACCGAAAGATTTGCAATCTCGGTATTCAATTCCTTTAATTTTGGCTCGTCATTTTCTCTTTTTATAGCTTCGCGTTCTATTTCTAATTGACGTATTTGTCTTTCCAATTTATCCAACTCTTCCGGCATACTGTTCATTTCTAAACGAAGCTTCGCCGCACTTTCGTCTATCAGATCAATGGCTTTATCGGGTAAAAAACGATCAGTGATATAACGATGCGATAATTCAACCGCGGCTATAATGGCTTCATCTTTTATACGTACGTGATGGTGTGTTTCATACCGGTCTTTCAAACCGCGTAAAATAGAAACCGCATCTTCAATACTCGGTTCATCAATTATAATTTTCTGAAAACGGCGTTCCAACGCTTTATCTTTTTCAAAAAATTTCTGGTACTCATTTAATGTAGTGGCGCCAATGGCTCTCAACTCGCCGCGGGCCAATGCAGGTTTTAAAATATTAGCGGCATCCATAGCTCCTTCGCCGCCGCCGGCTCCTACCAATGTATGTATTTCATCTATAAATAAAACTATTTCACCTTCACCGGCTGTTACTTCTTTTATTACCGCTTTTAATCTTTCTTCAAACTCACCTTTATACTTCGCACCGGCAATTAATAAACCCATATCCAGCGCATAGATAGTTTTGCTTTTCAAATTCTCGGGTACATCACCGTTTACAATACGCATGGCTAATCCTTCTGCAATAGCAGTTTTACCTACACCCGGTTCGCCTACCAGTATGGGATTGTTTTTACTGCGACGGGTAAGTATGTGCAGCGTTCTTCTTATTTCTTCATCACGGCCGATCACGGGATCTAATTTTCCCTGCCTCGCCATTTCATTTAAATTCTTAGCATACTTATTTAGTGCGTTGTATTCTTGACTTTGTGTCTGTGATGTTACCGTAGAACCTTTGCGCAATTCTTTAATAGCGGCAATCAATCCTTTTTCAGTAAGACCTGCGTCTTTCAGCAATTTTGCACATGCGTCATTGCCTTGCACTATGGCCAGTACTAAATGCTCGGGAGTTACAAACTCATCGCCAAATTGTTTTAATGATGCGCCTGCTCGCAGTACTACATTATTCGCATCACGTCCTACCGCCTGTGCCGCTTCGCCGCTTGTTTTGGGTAGCTTAGCAATCAGTTCATTCAATTTTGTACTTACTATATTTACCGATACATTATTTTTTTTGAGTAAATAATCTACCGTACTGTCTTCCTGTTCCAACAATGCTTTTAATATATGCTCCGTTTCAATATTCGGGTTCTGCGCATTGAATGCCAATTGCTGCGCCTGTTGTACAGCTTCCGCTGCTTTGATGGTGAAATTTCCTAAATTCATATGGGTTGAAAGTTTTAAGTTTTATTTTTTATTTAGTCATCGACATTGCTACTATTGAGCTTCCGTTGCGTCGCACTCTTCGTCTTTTCGTAACTCTATTTGGCATTTTCGAAGCACCTAATTATTATGTAAGCTGTGTTTTTGATAAAAAACTTATGCAATAGCAGCAAGGCTCTATATCACTATCTCTATAAATAAAATAACCTATTTTTATTCTGCCATGTCAAAAAACAAACCAACATGTCAATTCAGAAACTATGTCACTTAAAGTTACAATGAACTGCCTAAAGTACAGTCTAAGCGGGATGATTCTGCTATTATATCATTTTGCATACGCCCAAACAGAGCCTATAGAGCTAAATAAACCTTTCCAAGTATTAGATGGGAAGCTGATTATAAATATGCCCGACAGTTCGCTTCAAGACAGTTTTTGGACCCCAGTTGATAACGAACATTATACTATTTTTCAAGAAAAGTACGAGCAAATTTATTTTAGAAAAGGGGCTGGCCAATTAATTGTCATGCCCGAACATTTGAAAAAAACTGCAAGCGGCGATTTCAAGACATCCCTTTCAAAATATCTTAACAACGGAAAAGTAAATGAATCCACGCTCAACCAACTTAAACTTATTCGTAAAGATTCGAATTTGAGTATTATAGTCTTTTCGCCCAAAAATTTTTTAAAGGATCCTGCAATTAAACTTTATAAAGCAGCTTATATCAAACTGGCTGATAATTCAGTTGTTATTGTAAAATTAATACTTAACGAAAATGGGAAAAAAGATATACACTTTTACGATTTGCTTTCAAGAAATATACTTCTATCAATTAGTCAAGGTATTGCTATCAAAAACAAAAAAGAAAAACAACTGATCGTCACTACAAAAAATAACAAGGGCCTTATTATAAATTATCCGTTTCCCTATTTTGCTGAAAATCGCTCTACTGAAAAATTTACATTAGTCGAATTGACAAGAATTACCGATTTGACAGACCCATCGAGAACAATTTTAACTTTAAGGGATGCGGATTCTTCAGCTGTTTTAAAATCAAAAACACTATCCTACCCTAAACAACCCGGAAAAGTATTTGGAAAATCAATAAGCTGGAATACGATAGTTTCAAAGGATAAAAAAGCGGTTTTTCTATTCAATATATTTGGTGTCGGAGCAATTTCAGATAATGAATACTTTTTTATTAGCTTAGACACGAATATCAATCGAATTAATGAATTAAAATCAATTGCCGAAAAAATAACTGTTGAAAATTAATATCAAATTTTATGAAGGCTATCACTTACATTTTTCCCTTTCTATTTATTATTTTTTTATCTATTTCAACTTTTGCCCAATACAATTTTACAGAGCTGGATAAAAAACTGGAAGAAAAAAAGGCCTTATTTGGCGGCGATATGGTAGCCTTAATTATGAAAGGCGATTCATTGATTTATAAAAAAGAAATCGGTGATTTTAATACCAAAACACAGGCCCCCATTGCCAGTTGCAGTAAATGGCTTACCGCCGCGTTGGTGATGATAATGGTGGACGAAGGAAAAATTTCATTGGATGATAAAGTAGAAAAATATTTACCCGTATTTGAAAGATACGGCAAGAGTTATATCACCATTCGCCATTGTCTTTCGCACATGACGGGTATACAACAAGACCCGATTAAGTTGATTAAATTTTTTGAAAGAAAAAAGTTTCCGTCGCTTGAAGAAGAAGTGAATGCCTTTGCCGCCAAAGAAATATAAACAAATCCCGGTACTGAATTTCGCTATGGCAATATCGGCCTGAATATAGCCGGCAGAATATTGGAAGTGGTAACCAAAAGAAAATTTGATGCATTGATAAAACAAAAACTATTCTCGCCGCTGGGTATGAGCAAAACGACATTCAGTAATTTGGAAGGAGCCGTTAATCCTTCGGGCGGCGCCAAATCAACTGCTGATGATTATATAAAGTTTTTGCAAATGCTGCTCAACAAAGGAAAATTTAAAGACAAACAAATCATCAGCGAAAAATCCATAGAACAAATGATGACAGTGCAAGCACCTTTAGATAAAATAAAATACGCACCTAAAGTAGCAGAAGGTTTTACTTATGCATTGGGCAGTTGGGTAATGGAGGGCCCCCTCCTAACCTCCCCCGATAGGGGAGGAAAGGCAACGGCTTTGGCAAGCCCGGGGTTATTCGGCACCTGGCCCCTGGTAGAATATTGCCGCGGCTACGCCTGTATATTTTTTGTAAAAAAATTATTGAGCGAGGAAAGAGCTGATGCTTGTCTTGAAATGAAAACAATTATTGATAAACAACTGAAATCGGCTTGCCGGTAAGCGATCATTTTATTTTCAATTGATGCACCTCTTTCCTATTTTGTGATGTAATACCATCTTGATTTACTAAGTAGTCCAACGCCCGCCGAACGGAACGGGCAGGGACTGCGTGGAAATCTTAGATGGTATTATACCGACAGAAAACTAATCAAACTATTTACATCTTGTATTCGGTACAATGAATATTCATCAATCAACCGCATTTATAAAAACAACAGCTGTACGGCTTGGTTTCGACCATTGCGGCATTGCTAAAGCGCAGCTATTGGATGATGATGCAAAGCGTTTGGAAAAATGGCTCAGCAAAGGCATGCATGGCAGTATGCAGTATATGGAAAATCATTTTGATATGCGGATTGATCCTTCCAAATTAGTACCCGGTGCTAAATCGGTTATTACATTGATGAAAAATTATTACCCTGAAAAAGAACAAAGAAAAGATGCTCCAAAAATTTCTAAATATGCCTACGGAAAAGACTACCATGAAGTGATTCGGGAAAAACTAAAAGAGTTACTTGCGGAGATACGAACAGAAATAGGTGAAATTAACGGACGCGGCTTTGTTGATTCGGCTCCTGTATTGGAACGCAGTTGGGCCGAACGCAGCGGGCTGGGCTGGGTAGGTAAAAACGGCAACCTGATAAATAAACAAAGCGGTTCTTTCTTTTTTATCGCGACACTGATTACCGATTTACAATTGCAATATGACGATGCATTTGCTAAAGATTATTGCGGTAATTGTACCAAATGTATTGATGCTTGCCCTACGGAAGCCATACTGCCCGATAAAGTAATTGACGGCAGTAAATGTATCTCTTACTTCACTATTGAATTAAAAGACGCTTTGATACCCGGTGCCATGAAAGGCAAATTTGATAACTGGATGTTTGGTTGCGATACCTGCCAGGATGTATGCCCATGGAACAGGTTCAGCAAACCGCACAATGAAATGGCCTTTACTCCCCTGCCTGAAATTTTAAATTTCACTAACAGTCAATGGGAAGAACTGAATGAAGAAAGTTTTAAAAAAATATTTAAAGACTCTCCTTTACGGCGAACTAAATTTAAAGGCATCCAACGCAACTTGAAATTTATTCAGCAAAAATAATCAGAACATCCAGCCAATTTTAATTGACAGCCTCTTGAGTTTATAATCATATCGCTCATCGTATGTCTGACACGGTGGAAATAAACAGGGCTGAGCAATTTTAATCTCCTGGATCTGGTGTTTATAACTGTACCCGAGATTTAATAAAAAGCCGTCACTCCTTTTTTTAGAAGCAAATTTATACCCTACCCCGCCGGCCCAGTAAAGCGACGGAAAATACTTCCCTTCATTTTGGTATTGAATTTCATACAAGTCTCTCCGCTTCCAATGAAAGTTAACACCTGCATCCGCATTAAAAAAAAGAGAGTTCTTCGCCAAAGGAAAAAATTTATTTACAGATGCAAACAGCGGAATGCTTCGCAGGTAATAATAATCCAGGCCCGCGCCCAAACCCGCAAACCAAGTCTTGTATCGCAATCCGTTTATAGTTTGCAATTGAAATTCTGTACCGGTCTCTCCTTCCAAAATACCAACATAGTTTTGAGAGCTGAATTGTATACGCGGTTTAGCGGGTTCCTTTTGAGCTGTTAATGACCCGCCTATGAATAATAATGCAGCCAACAGTAATATGATTTTTATCCTCATAAAATGCTTTTACTGATTTACAGAAATTTTACTTTTCAAATCCAGTTTATTCCCCGAAGAATAATCAAATTGATACAATCCCTGCTTTGCTACTACCAACAGGTTGCCGTTCCATGCAATGGCATCATAGGTTTCTAAATCAGTAATTTGTTTTTTCAACGATATATTCAGCGGATCAGCCGCATCATACATTTTTAAACCGGCTTTCCCGTCGCATATAAAAAGCAGGTCGTTGTCCTTGGTAAGTCCGTGCGGGTTAACCATCGGGTGGGTTCTCGCAAGGGAAGGAGATAATACATTGCTGATATCTACAATATCTAATTGATTGACCGCGCCGTTGCAGGCTGTACCGTTTCTTAAAGTAACATAGGCATACTTACCATCGGTTATAACGGGATCGCAGGAGCGTACATGTACAAACTGACCTTGCGCCACCGGTGCAGCCGGGTTCGTAATATCATAAATAAACATTCCCGTCATGGAACCGATAAACAATTTATTTTGGAAGGGATAAATGGTTTCAATATTCCAGCCCACTTGCTGTTCAGCCGTCTTTTGAGGATCAAGGCTGTTAACAATATTAAAGGATGTAAGGTTGTTGTTATTGACGGTGTACATATAATTATTTACAATTGAAAAACGGGCCATAGAACCGGCCACACCTACAGGGCCTCCTCCTGCTGCACCCGAATTACCTCGTGTGTCAGAAGAAAACGACGCATAAATACACCTGCTGCAATATACGGGAGGAGCATTCAGATCAATTGTTGTATCTCTTCTTATCCAGTCTACAATTATTTTGGATTTATCGGCCACAAACCCGCCTGTATAAGTTCTTTCCGGAAATATATCAGGAACGTACTTAACAAACTTTGCCTGTAGCGGATTCGTTATATCCACCACTACAAGATCTGAGTACAGATCAGCATAGAGTGTATTACCCTTTACGGCAATATCAAGATTACCGGGGATATTAATAAAAGCTTTGATTACAGGATTGGAAGGATTTGTATTATCAATAATATGTACGCCCTTGTCTACCTCATTCAGAAATATATAATTGCCGAAGAGGAATATTTTGCCCGGCGCATTTACACCGGCAGGCGCATTACTCTTTATATTGGCGTACACTTCGGATTTTTCTTTATACACCGGGGTTAAAATGGTGTAGGTCTTGGTCACTTTATCTTTCAGGCAGCCTTGAAGCGCAAAGGTAAACACAAGCGGCAGCAGGTATAAAAATTTCTTTCTCATAAAGGTTGTTTTTTTAGTCTGACAACACATTGCTGAAAACCGTTGCATAATTATTTTTGAGCAGAAAGCCGAAGCATTCTGAAATCGATAAAGTTATTCTTCAGCGAATCAGTATTTGTGAAAACCGGATTTAAAATGAAGGATTCCCTTATAAAAGCCGTTATGCAAATAGCGGCTTTTATTTTTTAAATAATACCTGCATGTTGATCCCGTAAGTACGGAAGTGTTTATTAGCAGGGCCGGCTTCTTTTAAATAAGGGGTAAGATAATATTGCATAAACGGTCCCGTTGTAATACTCAACTTATTGGTATTATAAAACCTGAATGACAAAGCGGATGATATGCCTGCCATTTGTTTTTGGTAAACATGAAAGTCTTTATAGTATACCGAACCTGTCTGATCGAATATGAGTGCATTGGAAGTAAAGAGTTGATTGATGCTTAAACCGTTATTCCAGTAAATGGCCGCTTTCTTTTTCCAATTGGTAATTCGCCAGTTTAACTGACCGTAGAGTCCCGCCAAATAATAACGATTGGTGTAATCATTTTTTACAGAACTTGCTGCCGTCGAATTATAAAATCCCGATACCACCCGCACGTCTTGCACTACATAATTAAGTACTCTTGTCGCATCCACCCGGTTGCCTACATTTATTACCGTGCTGAAATAGGAGTAGTTGATACCCGCCTGTAAATCTAATCTTCTCTTTATATTTTTTTGCATAAATGCTTTTACAGAAAATGCAGGGCCTGTTCTTTCTTCAGCTGCTTTGGGAATAGATACAACCCCGCCGGTTACAGGAGACTGAAAAAGAGCTGCAGCAGACTTTTCTTCAGCGCCTGCCCCGCGTATCAGCGATTTACTCAAATCACTTGCACCAATTTCAAAAGAAAAACCAAACTGCCATTTCTTTTTTAAGTTCACAGTTGGCTTTTGCACAACGGGTATAGAGATGCTGTCAGTCGCAGTAGTTTTTACAATATCAACAAACCGAACATCCGTTGCAGGAGAAGCCGTATCGTTAAAATTTACTTTTGGCTCATCAATCGTTACAGTTTCTACAGCTACGTGTTTATTATCCATTACAGGTTTCTTTTCATTACTTCCCGCGGGAATTTCTTCACCGGCCGGTTTCTCAAGTACCGGTTTTTCATCAACAGAGTTTTCATTTTGAATTTTTATAACAGGCTTTGTCACAATATCCATATCAAGCTCAGGGTCGCGATTTTCGTTACTGTTAGAAGCTAATTGTTTTTTATTTGTTAAACCATTTTTGCGCAAATCCTCATGCCCTTTTATAAATACCTTCTCAGAATAATTTTTTTTGTCATTAGTTACTGCACTGGAAGAGTTATCTGCGGATGCCAAATCAGGAGCGGTATTATTTATCAATTTCTCCTCTTTATACAAAGGATCAGTAATTGTTTTATTCTCCCGAAGCACAGAACCCGGTTTAGCATTGGATTTTATTTCAGCAGGAGCAGTTGCTTTTTCCGCAGTTTTAAGTATCATTATAAAATAATATTTTTTTATCCCCGTTGTTTAAAAATTTAACAGCGGTAAATATGCCACCTGCAAGTAAAGCCGGTACCAGCCACCAAAAAATAATCCGGCGTCTGTTCTTTTTTTTGCGGATGCGTTGCTCCACTTCATCCCACACTAGCTCCGAGGGTTGTAATTTGAAACCCTCCATCTGTTCCTGCAATCTTTTTTCAAAATTATTATCGGGCATAGGACTCTTTTTTATAATTTACTTCATCGTTTTTTTCCATCCAAAGCAGGAGCAGGTTTCGGCCCCTTGCGTATTGCGACCGCGATGTACCTTCATTAATACCCAGCATAGCCGCAATCTCCACATGCGTATATCCTTCTACAGCATGCAGGTTAAAAATAGTTTGATACCCAGTGGGTAATTGCCTTATCAATTCGGCTACTTCTTTCGCGGTTATTTTTATTTCAGGATTGTCATCAATCACCGGGTGCATGGCGGAGTTAGCATTGTCAAAAGAAAGGTCGTGTTGGTACCGCTTATTCATTTTCAAAAAATTCAGCGCCGTAGTTACCATAATTCGCCGTATCCACGCACCCAATTGGCCTTCAAATTTATACGTATGCAAATGCTTGAATACTTTTACGAAACCGTCCTGCAATACATCTTCCGCATCGCTCAAGGATTTGGTATAACGATAGCAAACACCTAGCATCTGCTCCGCAAATTGGTTATACAATTGCCGCTGTGCCTCGGGTCTTTCCCGCAAACAGTCTTTTACTAATTGATGTTCATCAGTCATTCCGGGCTAAAACTATTTATTTACTACCTTCTGTCTCCTATTTTCGGCCATCTTTTTAAAGGCTTCCCGCACCTTACCAACTGCTGACAAAGTAACAATCATTATCGTTGCACCTTATTTAATATTTTTGCAATATTCCCGCACCTTACCTTTGAGGCCATGAGTAAGTTGACAGACAGGGACAAACAATACATCTGGCATCCTTATACCCAGCATAAAACAATGGCGGCTCCGGTACCCATTGTACGTGGCGAGGGTGTTTATTTAATTGACGAAGACGGCAAAAAATATATAGACGCCATCAGCAGTTGGTGGACGAATTTACACGGCCACTCCCACGTTTACATAGCAAGAAAAATATATGAGCAGGCCTTGCAATTGGAGCATGTACTTTTTGCGGGCTGCACCCACGAACCGGCCGTGCAATTGGCCGAAAGATTGATACCGCTGCTGCCCGGCAATTTTTCTAAAGTATTTTATTCGGATAACGGAAGTACGGCGGTGGAAGTAGCTATAAAGATGACGCTGCAGTATTGGAAGAATAAGGCCGGTTCCAAGTTACAGGTTTCGGGTTCAAGGGCAAAAGTTTTAGCGCTGCGCCACTCCTACCACGGCGATACATTTGGCGCCATGAGCGTAAGTGAAAGAGGTGTATTCACTCAGGCATTTGAAGAAAATTTGTTTGAAGTAATTTTTATCGACCCCCCGACAAAAGAAAATATTCAAACTATTATATCGGAAATAAAAAATATTGAATCAACGGCGGCTTGTTTTATTTACGAGCCAATAGTACAGGGCGCCGGCGGTATGAACATGTATGATGCAGGTGCGATGAATGAATTGCTGATATATTTAAAACATCAGGAAGTTATTTGCATTGCCGATGAAGTGATGACCGGTTTCGGAAGAACCGGAAAACTATTTGCATCAGAGCATATAGGGGAAAAGCCGGATATCATTTGTTTATCAAAAGGATTAACGGGCGGCAGCCTGCCGCTGGCTATTACAGCCTGTACACAAAAAATATTTGACGCGTTTCTAAGTGATGATTTACACCTGACATTTTTTCACGGGCATTCGTATACAGCCAATCCCATTGCCTGCGCTGCTGCATTGGCCAGTTTAGATTTATTGCAGCGGGAAGAATGCACAAAAAACATTCGATACATCACAAGCCGAAATGAAGAATTTGTAAATGAATTAAAAAAGCAAACGGCAAAAGGCAAAACGATTAACCCGCGAAGTGCAGGAACTATTCTTGCATTCGAGTTTCAATCGGCCGATAAAAATTATTTGAACAAGGTAAAAGAAGAAACAATGGAGTTGGCCCTGCAACAAGGCGTATTGCTTCGTCCGTTGGGTAATACCATATATATAATGCCGCCATATTGTATTACCGAAGAAGAATTGGAGAAAGTGTATACAGTACTTCGGGAAATTATACAGTTACTGTAATTTTTTGGAGCAAATAAAAATAGAAGAGCAGGGTTTGCCGCTGACAGGATGTACAGGATTTATCTCTTCAATCAACTTAAAACCCGAATCATTAAAAAGTTTTATCCAATCCTCATGTGTCCTGAAATACCACTCGTACGGTTTGGTAAATTGTTCACCTAAGCCGTCCCAGCTTCCCGTTTTCCAGCCGGTTGTATAATCATTTATTTCTTTACGGCTTTGCGGGTATAATGTTTGAATAATAAGATGTCCATCGGGTACAAGCAACTTTGGTAATGCAGCCAATAATTTTTCCGTTGATTCTTTAGCAAGTAAAGCAAAGTTTATAACCACAGCGTCAAATAAATCTGAAAATGGAAGTCCTTTTTTGAAAAATATCTTCATACGATGCAACGTGAAAATGTGCCGTGTGCTGTTTTGTTTTGCTTTATCAATCAGAAGCTGTACATACATCAATGCCCGTAACCTTTATTTTACGGTCTATTAATTCTTTTAGCCAACCAACCTTCGCCGCAACCAATATCCAATACTGAAAAAGGATTGTATTTACATACCGCATCTATGATGGCTTTGTTAGTAACCAATCGTCGGGATTCAATACCGTTGTTATCAATAATATTAATCCAGTTGTACGGCATTGGTATTCCACGATGTTATAATTTTACTTTCTTTACTCATAGTTCAAAACAGAAAAAGCTACTCTAAAGTAGCTTTTTCTGTGAGATTTTTATTATAAGAAATTAAATAGTCGGATCAGGAGGAGTGTTCGTATTATTATCTCTCTCAATTAACGGATAAGGATAGAAATTCCTGTTTCTTTCTTCACCGGATGCGTTGGGAGCCGGCCGGCCAAAGCGACGGCTATCTTCCATTTCCTGTCCGCTTAAGAAAAGCTCCAGTCTTCTTTGTTTGTAAATATCCTGCAGCAAATCAGCAGTGGTTAAGGGACCGCTGTAAGCTGCTTGTGCTGCTCCTATACCGAAAACATCTGTCGTTTTTGTACGGACTATATCCAATGCTGTTTTACTTAAAGCAAATGCACTTTGGCGTGCCTGGTTCTCTGCAATTATTAAACTCATTTCACCGGGCAAATAAACCGGGTAAGATGCTGTAGCATTTAAAGCAAAAGCTTTTAAAGGGAATGTTGTCGGGCCTGTTCTACTGATGTAGAAACCGATACGCGAATCAGTAGAAGCAGGAACCGGTGCCAATCCGTTTCTTAAACCCAAAGTAGAATCAATAGCGCCTAATACATTTACAGTTAAATTAACCTCCCCCAAAGGGTTTGTAGTAGTTGCATTAAATCTGAATTCTGATTTTACAGTCTGACTTACGGCGCCGGCAAAAGTAAGCGCTTTATTACCTGAAGCTGAATTATATGTTCCGGTAACCATACTGTGTATATTATAGTATCGGGCCAGCAACGCTTTTACCGTATTCTTTATGTCAATTCCCGCAGGTACCCTGCTTAAAAATTTAGCACTTGGATTGGTCGCAGTCAAATCAGCATCCGCACTTTCTAAAACAGTAATTGCTTTTTGCAGAGCGTCTACCCGGTTACTGAAAACTGCATTATTTTCTTTTACTAAAGGTATCTTTTCAAAAAACTGGGCTAATGTTCCCATACTCAGCGCATAAAAAATACTTGCATAGGCCTTTATACCAACTTTGTCACCCGGATCTATAGCTACACTCAAATTATCCAACACTGTTTCAGCTTCCGTTCTTGTAAGAAGGCACTGCGCCCATAATTGAGAAACAATTGAATTACCCTGGCTAACTGCGCCTTTACCGGTTTCCAGTTCCGCCTCAGAAGTGTTACCGACATTTAATGTTCTTAACCCATAAACACTGTACATACCGGCTACGGGAGCGGTATACAAAGGACTTTGTCTGCCGATAGTAAATCTTCTCTGCAAACCGGCACAAAGATTCATTAAGCCATCTACACTTGTAGTTACACTCGGACCGGATGCCGTACTGGGGTTTATATACTCTTTATCACAAGAGGTAAGTAATGTGCCGGCTGTTACAAAAAACAGCAGCATTATTATTTTTATTCGTACCATTTTCATTTTGTAATTTTTTTAAGGTTAAAAACTAGCTCTGAATGTTACCTGGAAAGTTTTCGGAATGGGGACATTCCCAAAATCTATTCCTCTTAACACCGCACTGTTACCGCCTGCATTTGTTTCAGGATCATAGCCGTCATAAGTATCCCAGCTAATTAAGTTTCTGCCGATTAAAGAAACCGAAGAAGATTTAATAAACTTTGCAAATGAAGGCAGCTGATACGACAAAGACAATTCTCTCAACTTAATATAAGATCCGCTTTCAACTCTCCATTCTTCTGTTGCATAAATACTGAATATGTATCCTCTTGGTAATTCACCTTTGGCTTCTCTTTCAGCATAATCACCAATACCTACACCTTGTCTTGTCCTTCTGTCTGCGTTAAATACTTCTTGCCCGAGAGCTCCATCCAGCAAAAAACTGAAGCTGAGTTTTTTATAATCCAAACTATTGTTGATACTTATTATCCAATCGGGGTTCGGGTTTCCGAGAACTTTTCTAAGTAAAACTTTTTGTGTAGAGTTATTAACCGCAGCTATAGGTCTTCCGGAAGCATCGAGTGATAAATTCCCCGAAGCATCTCTTTCGAAATAATTACCAAAGAAAACACCCAAAGGTTGGCCTGCAAGGATAACGGAAGGAGAACCTCCATTGTTGCCAAGGGTTATCGGGGATACCTGGCTTGAAGCCGTTACCAGGTTTTCATTTTTATTAACTGAAGCGAATAAATTCCAATTAAAGTTTTTACTTGTAACAGGATTTAGAGATAACCCAAGTTCCCATCCTTTATTCGTAAGGTTACCTACGTTTTCAACTCTTGAACTTCCGCCTGAAGAAGGCGCAAGAACCCTGTCAACCAATAATGAGTTATCAACAATTTTTTTATTGTAAACCGTGAAATTCAATCCGACTTTATTTTTAAATAAAGAAACATCTCCGCCAAACTCAAACTCACTTGCTCTTTCGGGTTCAATAAATTCGTTACCGAGCGAAGTGTTGATATTATAAGTAGCAACACCATTTATAAAGTTGGGGTTGTAAGTTGTAAACCTGTCGTAAGAACCGATGCCGCTCAGGTTACCGGCCAATCCCCATGACGCTCTTAACCTGGCAGAGTTAAACCATTTGCTGATCGACCCTTTTTGCCAAAAATCCATATCACTCACCGACCAAGAACCACTCAACTTAGGATAAAAATAAGTCCTGGTGTCTTTTGGAAAAGATGTGCTGCCGTCAATACGGCCGGCAGCTGTAAGATAAAATATATTATTATAGCCGAAAGTTTGTTGTACAAAAGCGCCAAATATCTGTCGTCTGTCATCCGTATATCTTTGCGGCAATTGCACGGCAGCTCCGTTAACAGTGGTAATGCCATTTAGCAAATCTCTGCCTTCATTAAACAAACCTGTAATCTTTTGAAATTGATGATTAAATCCTGTAACCGTTAATGAAGAAAACTTATTCAACCTTGCTTGATAAGAAATATTTACATCGTTGTTTATTAAGAAAGTGTTTACTAATGCACTTGACACATATCCGGTACCCTCAAAACTCGCGATGTAGGGATAGCGATTAATTACATTTCTGCCTTCCTGGCTGAAGTTGTCGATACCAAGTATGTAATCAATGTTGAATCCTTTTGCAGGCTTTATTTTTACCTGCAAATCACTTATTGTTCTGTTAACAGCCTGTGTTAATGACATATCATTAATAACACTGAGCGGATTGACCCTAGTAGGTTCTACTCCTTTTAGATTACCTGCAGCATCTCTCTCTTCTATATTAAAAATGTTATTGGTAATATTTACAGCATTGATCGGGCTCCAAAAAACGTTTCCGTTTGGTTTTTCATTGGCAAAACTGTTAGTGTAAGATACCCCGCCAATAATGGTCAGGTATTTATTAACAGTTTGCTCGATTCTTGTTTTAAAGTTAATTCTCCTGAAATCAGTACCCACAATAATACCTTCATTATTATAATAGCCTGCGGAAAAATAATATTTAGTTTTATCGGTACCCCCGCTAAGTGAAATATAATTATCAGTACCAATACCCTTTTGGAAAATTTGATCCTGGTAATCATAGCGTGTTACATCAACTAAATCAGTAGCAAGTATCCTTGTTTGTCCATCAGGTCTGTTGTAAGTAATTGCAGCACCCGTATAAAGTGGGCGGGCCGCCTGCATTGCTGATATTACCTAAACGAAGAGCAGCGTAACCGAATTGCTTACCATACTTGGAGATATAAACTCTTTTACGAAGTGCATTAGAAATAAGACTGGTACTGAAATCAATTTTAACTTGGCCTGATTTGCCTTTCTTAGTAGTAATTAATACCACACCGTTACTTGCTCTTGAACCATAAATGACTGAAGCAGAAGCACCGGGAATAATATCAATCTTTTCTATATCATTGGGGTTAATATCGGCCAACCGGTTTGTACCTATTTCAGCTCTTGCTCCGGCAGGTACATTAAGATTTGTAACATTTGTTGTTGCATTACTTACTATCACACCATCAATAACATAAAGCGGTTCTGAAGAACCTGTGATGGTACTTGTACCACGCATTCTTATTGAAATACCGCCGGCAGGGTCGCCGGATGTTTGTGTTATTTGCGCACCGGGCACCTTACCTTGCAACGCCGACGTAAGATTACCTGAGCCGGTATTTGCCAGTTGTTTCGCACTTACTGAGTTAACTGTATTACCTAATTGCTTCCTTGATTGGGTCAAAGAAGATCCGATTACAACTACTTCATCCATTTTTAATGCATCACCTGTCAATTGTATATCCGAGGTATAGGAAGAAGCGTTGCTTAACTGTAAAGATTGCTCTTTACTTTTAAAACCGATACCTGTAAAATCCAGTGTATACGTTCCGGGTCGTATGTTAGCCACGATTGTATACTTACCGTCGGCGTCGGTAGATGCGCCAAATGAAGTATTACGAACGGTAACTGAAACGGCAGGAATACCTTTCCCGTCTTCGCCGGTTACGGTGCCGCTGATGTTGACCTGTGCTATGACAGCCATCGCACTCAGCTGCAATAACAGTGCAAGAGAAATGTTTTTCCATTTCCAATGCCTTAATCTTAGTTGTTGATTCATAAAGCAGTTTTTGTAGTTGACAATTTTTGGTTTAAAAAATTTGAAATTTATTTTATAAAACTTGTAAGCCGGCGTTTTTATAAGGCAGCAGCAAGTCGTCATCGGGTTCTAATTCAGTTACCAGGGTATTGATTTTTTTTAACTCGCATACTTTTATCGGTTGCGATGTATTTAATTTTTCTGCAATGGCCAATGAAACCGCCTGCTGCGATGATTCAATCATGGCCTTTTTTACCTGCACTACATCCCAATCATTATCAGTTAGTCCGTTGCCGATGTCAATGGCATTGGTACCCAAAAAACACAGGTCGGCTTTTATTTGCCTGATCTTTGTTATGGCCTCGCCGCCAACGGACAGTTGCGAGTTTTTCGAAATTTTATCGCCGATAAAAATTACTTCTATATTCGGATGGTGAATGTATTCGTATGCCGCGGGTATACTGCCGGTAATAAATGTAGCTGTTAAATCATGTGGCAATGCTTTCGCCAACTCAATAATAGTTGTTCCGCCTGTAGTCAAAACAAACATGCCGTTTTTAATAAGTGCGGCCGCTTTTTTGGCTATTATTTTCTTTTGACTGAGTGAATAAACATGATTGGAAGAAAGAGAGCGGTGAAACGATTTGGATAATGCGCCGCCGTGTACTTTTATTATTTTACCCTCATCGGAAAGTTCTATCAAATCCCGGCGCAAGGTATCTTCCGATACATCAATAGTATTACTGAGATCGGATAAAAGCACTTTATTGTGCAGGTTTATCTCTCTTAAAATAAAAGATTGTCGTTCTTTCTTAAGCATTTAATAAGCAGTCAGGTAAGCAATTTATGCAAAAGCATGCAATAAAAACAAAAATTCCTGCATTTTGTTTGACATATATCCTCTCGGGGCAGCAAAAACCTGCAATTTAGTAAATATCTGTCTATTATAACTCCATAATATATCACATAAAAAAACCATCCCCGAAAAGGGAGATGGCCTGCTATTTTTATACAAAGCAACCTACTGAACCGCGAATTCTACAGAAATATCGCCCCAAAGAAGTGTTACTTTCCCTTCTTTGGAAATGGAGAAGGTCATCTTTTCGGCAAACGAAGCAGCTTTAGATGCCTTGACATTTACACGCAATGCATCGTCGGCTTCTTTATAGTCGTATGCGCCCCATTGCTTCCATGTTTTATTAAAAATAATTGTCCAATCATCACCATTGGCTATTGTGAAGAGACCATATTTTCCGGCAGGCAATTCTTTTCCTTCAACTTTTATGGCTTTATCTGTCTCAAAAACCGTAGCCTCGTTGGCACCTGTACGCCATACCTGTCCTGTTTTAGGTTCCAGTTCTTTTCCAATTGTTCTTCCCTTTATGGAAGGTTGGCTGTAATCGATAGATATAACAGCGCCGCTGCTTAAGGTTTCTTTAGCTAATGCCGGCGGGCTGGGCCGTTTAGATTTATCGGGCTGCGCACAAGCGGATAAGCTACTGAGAGCGACCAATGTAAATAACAATAATTTCATAAATAACAATTTTTATTGAGTGATAAAATTAGCATTTATATTATATCCAACCGTCACTTTAATGACGGACGGTTCATTTCTAAATACTTTTTTAAATTACTTAAACCGGCTTCCATTTTTTCGCCGTAGGATTTTTCAAACATGATGCTCGCAAATTTTTCCCACGGGTACCAATTTAGTTTAAAATCCATATACCATTGTACGGTTACGGAATCTTTAGCGGCATACTCAATTATATTCCATCCACTCAGTACAATTTTTTTGCCGGGCTGCTTCAGTTCGGTTATTACTTCTTTTTCGGTAGCCAGTTTCATCGAAACGCCGGTAGTTTTCAAATTCATTCTTGTTACAATGCCGTTGACTGAATCTAAAAATTGAATTTGCCCGGCCGGTAATTTTTTGAGATCAGGGTACCAATTTGACCAGTTTTTAAAATCGCTTTTTTGCACCAATATATCTTTTGGTAAAGCGCTTACATTTATAGCTCTTGAAATACGCACATGCCCGGGTATAAACAAAGAAATGATTGTTACTATTAAAAAAAGAAAAAAGAAACTGATAAAGCCGAGTTTTAATATACGCACCGGAAAGTTTTAAGTTTTAGGTTATAAGTTTTAAGTTACGGCACTTCTGCATGATTGATGATTACTGATGGCTACCCGCTACTCCCATCGAAAAACCTTGATGGCAATTACATAAATTACAACGCCCCATATACATAATATTCCTATCTGCGGCATACAATCTACCAGGTGTAATCCTTCGAAAGAAATTTTACGAAGTGCATCATTGATGTGTGTTAAAGGTAACGCTTTGGCTATGGGATGCAAAAAGGACGGCAACCCTTCGTAAGGGAAAAAAGTACCTGACAACATAAACTGGGGGAAACCGATGATATTGGTAACGGCGGGAATGGTATTTATATTTTTTGAAATACCGCTTATCATAAACCCAAAACCCATAAACACAAACAAACCGAGAAAGCAAATAACCATCATTTCCAAATAGGTTTTGAACCCGTGTACCAGCGTAAAACCAAATGCATATTTACCTATAAGTATTATTAATGAAAAAATAAAGAATTGGAATATGACCCTTGCTATGGCCTCGCCCAAAATAATAAAGGGCCGGCGAAGCGGCGTAGCATTAAATCTTTTTAAAACCAAGGTTTCTCTAAGATTAAAAAATAAAAATGATAAACCGAAGAGGCCCGCACTCAATAATGAAAATCCCAATTGGCCCGGTAAAATAAAATCGATTCGCTTGTAAACTCTTTCGCCTACAGGCGGCAAATTATCTGCAATGCCTATTGAGCTGCTGTTTGCATTATTTCTTTTATCAATAGTTGCTATTACCCCTCCTACTAAATTTTGCAGCAGCCCGGCTGTGTTTTGTGTTGCCTTAGAAGACTGAATATATACTACATACTTTTTAAATCTATCTTTTGAATTGGGTTGGATATTTACAATGGCCGTGATTCTTCCTTTTAATAAATCATCATTTTTCTTTGCTTCGCCTTTTTCATCCGTATCGTATTGTTTAATTTTAATATTGGTAATATTCTTAAAAGCAAAAAATACTTGATTGGTAGTATCCGAATTTTTATCCATTGCTATGGATACGCCCGGTACACCGGAGCCTGAACTGCCGAATATGAGGATAAAAAATAAGGGGAAAAGAAAGCCGAATATCAATGCCATCGGGCTTTTAAATTGGGCTCTTAAACTGGCTTTTGTTATTGCCATCATGGCCCCGAACTGGTTATAAGACTGCGGCATTTTGCTCTTTTTTACTACTTCGAAACGAAAATACTTAATAATACCCCGGGATAGTAAAATAAAATTTGAAATTCAGGGACAAAAGTCGTAGGTTTGTATGACAAATGACAGATATGAAAAAGAAAGAGACACCCGGCAAAAAAAAATACAGTTATGATATACCTCTTTCCATCATGGAAGAGCCCATGGCAGTGTATCAGCCAATGCCCCGGTCAGGCGTAATTACCAAAGATTATACCTATTCAAAATTTAAAAAATTATATGAGCAATCGGGGTTTAGTTTAAAAGACTGGGCGGGGTTTTTGCATCTTTCCGAAAGAACACTGCTGCGCTATGCAAAAGAAAATACCGTTTTTGAAGGCATCTATCTTGATCGTCTTTTACAATTAGAAAAACTATTTACTCTGGGTAATGAAGTATTCGGTTCATCAAAAGAATTTAATGATTGGGTAAGATGGCCCCGTACTGTATTGGGCAATAAATTAGATATTGATTCTTTAAAAACATCGGATGGCATTAATGATATGTATGCGGAATTGCTGCGCATTCAACACGGAGTTTATATATGATAGTATACAGAATTGCCGACAGGAAATATAAGGATGACTTATCGGGTACCGGCGCCAAGTTAATTGGCGGCCGGTGGAACAGCCCGGGCCTGCCGGCGCTTTATACCAGCGAACATGCTTCATTGGCCGCTTTGGAAATCATTGTACACGTAAATAAACCGGAAAAATTTCAAAACCTCTTTTTGCTGGCGCTTGAACTGCCGGAGAGCGCAGAGACCGCAGTGATTGATGAACAAAAACTTAAAAAAAACTGGTGTACTGAATTTGACTATACCCGTTTTATCGGCAACAGTTTTTTGAAAGGAGAGGCTTCGCTTTTATTATCTGTTCCGTCCGTGCTGCTGCCGTTTGAAAACAATCTCATCATTAATCCGACGCATGCTGATTTTAAAAAAATAAAAATAACCTACAGCCAACCCGTTGATTTTGATTCGCGTTTTCTGAAATAGCTTTTCTATGCTTCCCTTCTTTATATTTACAGCTTCGTTTTAATAAACAATGAATACAGCTTATTTACTTATTGGCGGCAACCTGGGCAACACTAAGCAAAACCTTGAGAAAGCATGTGCCTTAATTAATGATCAATGCGGTACTATTTCCAAATCATCTTCCTTATATAAAACCGCAGCATGGGGCAATACCGAACAACCTGATTTTTTGAACATAGCGTTAGAAATTAAAACCTTACTGAATGCGAAACAATTGATAAGACGTATTCTAAAAATAGAAAAACAAATGGGCCGCATACGAAAAGAAAAATACGGACCGCGGATTATTGATATTGATATATTGCTTTATAATGAAGAGAACCATGAAATGCCTTTTTTAAAAGTGCCTCACCCCGAATTGCATAACAGGCGGTTTGCCTTGGCGCCGCTGGCCGAAATCGCACCGGCCGTTCTTCATCCCGGGCTTAAAAAAAATATCGGCGAACTGCTGAGCATTTGCCCCGATGAATCGGCTGTAGAAAGAATGAAGGAGTAATTTTTTCTATTGTGCCGGATTTATCCACAATCTTTCCGTGCTCCGTTCTTCAAACAATCATTTCGTTTACTTTGCGGTTCTCATTTATACTTCTTGTACTCCGTGTTTTTATATGAATTATCATTTTGTAACTATTGAAGGAAATATAGGCGCCGGCAAAACAACTTTAGCTCATTTATTAAGCAAGCACTACAATGCCCGTCTTATTTTAGAGCAGTTTGCCGACAATCCTTTCCTGCCTAAGTTTTACGAGAATCCGCAACAATACGCTTTCCCGCTGGAATTGTTTTTTATGGCCGAGCGTTTTAAGCAATTAAAAGAATTGATTCAGCAAAAAGATATGTTTCAAAGTCTTACTATTTCCGATTATCTTTTTACCAAGTGCTTATTATTCGCCAAGGTTAATTTACCCGATGATGAGTTTCGGTTATATCAACGCCTGTTTGATATTATTCACCAGCAACTCATGCAGCCCGATATAATTATTTACCTGCATACACCGGTGCAAAAACTACAGCAAAACATAAAAAAAAGAAACCGCAGCTACGAACAGAAAATCCCGGACGAATATCTCTTTAGCATACAGGAAACATATACACATTACATAAAGCAACATAATTTTAAAACTCTTTTTGTAGATGCGGGTAATGCGGATTTTTTGGGCAATGAAAAACACCTGCAAACTATTATTGATGCGCTGGATAAAGACTATGAAAACGGACAGCATTATATTTCTCTGCCATGAAAGATGATGATATACAAACAAGCAAAAGCAAGTATACAGTAATTAATAAAGAATTTACACTGTTTATAGCAGCTCGTATTTTATTTATTGCCGGCCTGCGCATGGCGCCTGTTTTATTGGGGTGGAAACTTTACGAAATTACCGGCAGCAAATTATCTCTTGGTATTTTAGGTTTATCCGAAGTTATACCGGCAATTGCACTTGCTTTACCCGCAGGTGTTAAAGTTGATAAAAGCAACAAGCATAAACTTATCAGTATTTGTATCAGTATTTATTTCCTGCTTATGCTCGGGTTACTCCTCTTTACTTCGTCGTGGTTTTTACATAATACATCAAGACATGCAGCGGAGTGGTGCCTTTATGCAATTGTATTTGGTACTGGAGCTGTACGTGCATTCAGCGGACCGGCTATCAATGCTTTTATGGTACAATTAATTCCTTCCGCGTCCATTGTTAGAGCGGTTTCTATAAATAGCATGAGCTGGTTGATAGCGGCGGTAGCGGGTCCTGCTATTGCGGGTTTGTTATTGGGCTATACAAATATTACCATTTCGTTTGCTATCGTCTGTGCGGCTGTTTTGGTTTCGCTTTTTATATTTCAATTTATAAAACCAAAACCGATAAGTTGGCAGCAGGGCAGCAGCAAAACTTGGGATGCTGTAAAAGACGGTTTACGATTTGTGTTGAAACAAAAAGCATTATTGGGCGCTATGAGTTTGGATATGTTCGCCGTTTTATTTGGCGGCGCCGTAGCGCTGTTACCTGTTTTTGCAAAAGATATTTTGCATACCGGTCCGCAGGGGCTCGGTTGGTTAATAGCTGCTACATACTTGGGTAATTTTATTGCTATTGCGGTACTTACCTGGAAACCGCTGAAAAATAAACAGGGAAAAAAATTACTTTACTCTGTTGCAGGTTTTGGTATTTGTATTTTAGTATTCGCTATTTCAAAAAATTTTTGGTTGAGTTTTGCGGCTTTATTTGTCAGCGGCCTGTTTGACGGAGTAAGTGTTATCATCCGCGGCACGGTAGTACAGTTATTTGTACCCGATAATATGCGTGGTCGTGTATCGGCCGTTAATTCAATGTTTATTAATTCTTCTAATGAATTGGGGCAATTTGAAAGCGGGGTCGCAGCATCTGCAATGGGCACGGTACCGTCTGTAATTTTTGGTGGCTGTATGACGCTGCTGATAACAATTATTACCTGGGTAAAAGCCCCTAAACTTCGTACATTCGAATATTAAAACTCAAAGAATCTTGTAAAATTTACTGCTATACTTTTTCGTGTCTGCTCATTTAGAAGACTCTATCAATTTTTCAAACACATAATAAGTAATAGGGCAAAAGGTTGAATTCTTCAGCGCCAACGGTTGACGCTTCAGCATAAAATCAGTATCCATATACGGAAACCGGGCACAATCGGCGGGTCGCACATCATATATACCGCAATGATTATCGCTGCCTAAAAACGGACAGGGTTTTTCTTTGGTTACATGATCCCCTTCTTCATCGGTTCTTAAATATTTATCTTTAAAATCGCCTTCGCTCATTCCCAGGTATTTACTGATGCGTTTTATGTCGGGCGGCTTAAACCTGGGAGAATAGTGTTTGCAACAATTAGCACATTGCAGGCAATCAATTTTGGCAAATGCCTCTTCATTCAATTGCGGCAATTGCTTAAGTACGGCGTTTTTATTGGCCCGGTGGAGCATTTTTTTATACTCTTTTTGTCTTTCACCCGATTTTTTCTCCCAGTTGGTCAGCAAGTCTTTCTGCATAAAACAAAATTAACGCTGTTAATCCATTCCACCTCTTTTCCCCGGTATTAAACAAATGAATGGTAGTAAGGGATTGAACCCTTAATTTTGCCAACTTGATTGGAGTACTCAATTAATAGTTCGCAAAAAAGCAGGATTTAGTGTGAATTATTAATCACAAAAAAACAAAAAACAACACCCCGCATGAATCTCTTCGAACAACAACAAAATGAGTTTTCGCACCGACACATCGGCCCCAATGATAACGACACAAAAAAGATGCTGGCGACTATCGGCGAAGAAAGCCTTGAATCGCTGATTGAAAAAACCGTGCCTTCCGGTATCCGAATGAATAAAGCCTTGAATATTCCGGCGGCTATGAGTGAGCAGGAATACCTGAACCATATAAAAGAAGTTTCGTTAAAAAATAAAGTTTTTAAAAATTATATCGGCCAGGGTTATTACGATACTATTACGCCAAGTGTAATTCTGAGAAATGTTTTTGAAAACCCGGGATGGTATACACAGTATACACCTTACCAAGCCGAAATTTCACAAGGACGTTTGGAAAGTTTGCTGAATTACCAAACCATGGTGAGTGACTTAACGGCCCTTCCCATAGCGAATGCATCCTTATTAGACGAAGCCACGGCAGCCGCTGAAGCCATGACCATGTTTTTTAATACTTTAAATAAACAGGATCATATTGAAAGACCGAAATTTTTTGTAGATGAAAATATTTTCCCGCAAACAAAGGATGTATTGGTTACAAGAGCTTTACCCATAGGTATTGAAATTGTTTTTGGAGATTATGCTAAAGCTGAATTGGATTCAACTTATTTTGGCGCTATTGTTCAATACCCAAACAGCAAGGGCAATGTAGCAGATTACCGTTCTTTTATCGGCAAAGTGCATGACGCGGGTGCATTCGCAGTAATGGCAACTGATTTATTAGCGCTTACCCTGCTTACCGCTCCCGGCGAATTGGGCGCAGATTGCGCAATCGGTTCGGCCCAGCGTTTTGGTGTCCCCTTAGGTTATGGCGGACCACATGCCGCGTTTATGTCTTGCAAAGATGAATTTAAAAGAAGTATCCCGGGTCGTATCATTGGTGTAAGTATTGATGCACAAGGCAACCGTGCACTGCGCATGGCCTTGCAAACCCGTGAACAACATATTAAAAGAGAAAAAGCTACTTCAAATATTTGTACCGCGCAGGCATTACTGGCCAATATGGCTTCTTTGTATGCTGTTTTTCACGGGCCAAGAGGCTTAAAAAATATTGCTTCAAGAATTCATTTGCTTGCACAAAAATCAGAACAGGAATTACAGGAGCTTGGCCTTTCGCAAATTAACGATCATTATTTTGATACCATAAAAATAACCGGCGCCGATGCAGCTAAAGTAAAAGCGGCGGCGGAAGCACATGAAATTAATTTTAATTACTGTGCCGATGGCAGTATTCAAATTAGTATTGATGAAACCACGGCGCTGAATGATATCTACACAATTAAAAAAGTATTTGCAGAAGCGACCGGTATAACGAAAGGCGCCAAGTCGGCTCATTTGCCGGGAGCGGTCAAACTTCCTGCTTCTTTAATCCGCGAAAGTTCTTACTTGCTGCATCCCAATTTTAATACACATCACAGCGAAAGCCAAATGATGCGATACATTAAGCAATTGGAAAATAAAGACCTTTCTTTAAATACATCCATGATTTCATTGGGCAGTTGCACCATGAAATTAAATGCTGCATCGGAAATGATTCCGTTGAGTTGGGCGCATTGGAGTAAGATACATCCGTTTGCGCCGGCCAATCAAACCCCAGGTTACAAACAGATGATTGATAATTTATCGGATTATTTATGCGATATAACAGCGTTTGATGCGTGCAGCCTGCAGCCCAACAGCGGCGCACAGGGCGAATATGCAGGACTGCTAACCGTAAAAGCATTTCATGAAGCTAATAACGAGCATCATCGTAAAGTGATGTTGATTCCTATTTCGGCACATGGTACCAACCCGGCAAGTGCGGTAATGGCGGGTATGAAAGTAGTAGTAGTAAAAGCATTGGAGAACGGATATATAGATGTAGAAGACCTGAAAGTAAAAGCTGTACAGTACAGTAAGGAGCTGGCCGGCATTATGATTACTTACCCCAGCACCTATGGTGTGTATGAGGAAACAGTAAAAGATATTACAGCTATTATTCACCAACACGGCGGACAGGTATATATGGATGGCGCCAATATGAATGCACAGGTAGGATTGACCGCGCCGGGTTTAATAGGCGCTGATGTTTGCCATTTAAATTTACATAAAACATTTGCCATACCGCATGGCGGCGGCGGCCCGGGCATGGGACCTATTTGTGTTAAAAAACATTTAGCAAAATTTTTACCGGGTCATACGGCCCTTAATGCCCTGCCAGAGGAGAGAGCCACCAATGCTGTCTCTGCAGCGCCTTATGGTTCCGCATCTATTTTATTAATTTCTTATGGCTATATAAGAATGCTGGGTACAGAAGGTGTAAAAGCCGCTACTGAATATGCAATTTTAAATGCAAATTATATGCGTGCAAGATTGCAGGGAGCGTATGATATTTTATACACCAATCATCATGGTGAATGTGCACATGAATTTATTGTAGACCTGAGACCTTTTAAGAAAACCGCCGAAATAGAAGCGGAAGATGTAGCTAAGAGATTAATTGATTACGGCTTTCATGCGCCTACCATGAGTTTTCCCGTAGCAGGAACAATTATGATAGAACCGACCGAGAGTGAAGACAAAGCAGAACTGGATCGTTTTTGTGATGCCATGCTCAGCATTCGCGAGGAAATAAAAGCGATAGAAGAGGGCAAAGCGGATAAAAAAGATAATCCGTTGAAAAATGCGCCGCATACACAGTTTACAGTTACTGCCGATGAATGGAACCATTCTTATTCAAGACAATCGGCTGCATTCCCGTTAGCTTATGTAAGTTTAAATAAATTTTGGCCAAGTGTAGCAAGAGTAAATAATACGCATGGCGACAGAAATCTTATTTGTACTTGCGAGCCTGTAAGTTCATATGCAGAAGAAATGGCTTAAAGAAAAGAAATTTAATTAAAAAGAATCGCTCCCTCTATTTTTCAATATTAAAGGGAGCGATTCTTTCGTATAAGAGATTTGAAAAAAATAAACTACGCGTTGGGTAATGTAAAAGAGAAAATGCTGCCTTTGCCGGGCATACTTTCAATATGCAATTTGCCGCCATTTTTTTCTAAGAATTCTTTGCAAAGTACCAAGCCGAGGCCGGTACCCTGTTCCTGCGCCGTTCCGTTTGTAGAGTAAAAATTTTGGCTTTGTATTTCCTGCATTTCTTTATTACTGATACCTTTCCCAGAATCTTTCACATATACTTCGGTAAAAGAAGATCTTTCGGAAGCGCCGATAGAAACACTGCCGCCCGGAGAAGTAAACTTAATAGCGTTTGAAATTAAATTACGCAATACAAGATTGATCATATCCCTGTCGGCCCATAAATAGACACGATCAGTGGCCCTGTTTTCTATTTTAATTTTTTTGGCATCCGCCTGTAAGTTCATCAATCGCAATACATCGTCAATTACTTCTTTTGCATTGATAGCCTGCGCCTTTACAATATCCGCCTGCATCTGCGACTTAGCCCACTGCAATAAGTTTTCCATCAGGCTTACGGTATAATTAAGATCATTCTGTACGTCGGGAATGAATTCTACTATTTGTTCCGAAGACATTTTTTGACTCTGCATGTTATCAAACAAATTGCGCAGGGCGTACAAAGGAGTTTTCAGGTCATGCGAGATAACTGAAAAAGTTTTATTCTTTAATGAATTCAACCGGTCAAGTTCCTGCGCTTGTTTTTGCAAACGTTCCGCCTGTATTTCAATTTCTTTATTGGTTTTATGAAGTACATCATTCTTTAATAAAATATGGCTCTGGTAACTTGTATTCTCGGTCTTAATTAAATACAGTCCGTAAAATATATAAAGTATAGACAAACCCTGGTTGATAAGGTAAGCGGTAAAATTTGTTTGTGATAATTGATAAGGATAGGTTTTCCAAACGACGGCGAGAATAAAATAACTAACCATTGAAAAACAAATGGAAAAAATCATATACCCTAAATCCTGCAAAAAGAAAACGGAAAGTATACCGTACAAAACAAAGGAAAGCTCTACCCCGAGATTAATACCGTGCATGTAAATAATACAAATGAAAACAGGATAGAGAAAGAAATAAGCAACCAGTGCTTCTTTCGTTTTATGGTAAGCATTCATCAGCAATACACCAACACTCAATAAAGCCGGCAGGCAAACTTTTATCCATCCGTCGGCCGGGAAGTTGTGTGCATTATAAAGAATGAGTACCGGTAATGCAATACCTGTAAGCAGCTGAAAAAAAATAAGGTTATTGAAGACACCCAATTTACTCTTTTCTCCCTCGCTCATTTCCGGGGTAATACCAATACGCTTTACTTTACCCGAGAATACCTCTATGTGTTTTTGTAATGTTTTTAATTTGTCAGCAAATGTTTCTATTTGCTGATTTTGAGATTGCGACAATGGAGATAAATATCTCATAGGAAAAAATTGGATTGTAGTGGATTTCTAGAGGTCTAAATTCGGGAATTAATACGGGCTTTATTAAAAAAGAGAACAGAATCTCTTCAGCACCGGTAATTTTACCTTTTTAGAAATGGTAAAAGCACTTTAAAACTCCGCTTTATACCTGTGCCGGTAAACGGAGGGCCGGTAAAAGCATTGTCAACAAAAACAAAAGAGCTCCGCACAAATTTGTCCGAAGCTCATTGAATGTCATAAAATTTTTTCTTAAAATGCTTTTTTAGGCACTTCAGTTTTTATAGAATTATTTTGAACCAATGACCGCTCGGATATCATGTCTTTTACAACTTTAACCGCTTGGTCAAGATAAATATCTTTTTTCAGAGTCTTTAACCAGTTAGTGAAACGATCCTGTTTGTCTTTATCACTCTTTAAAGCAGCCTCGTCACGCTGCAAAGCATTTACTGAAAGTTCTTCTGTAAGCGTAAGTAAAGACTGTAATTGCTTTACAGTAGAACGAATCATTTTTTGCTCTTTGCGAAACTTATCAATTTGCAGGGAGTATTCTTTATCGTTTTGCTTAGCCAGCCAGTCGGCATTTTCTTTAATCAGTTTAAAAGTCAAACTTTTATCCAGCCTGTCTTTACTCGCTTTTTGAATAGCGCTTAATGAGTAACCGGCATTCCAGTTAGAATAATTCGCTTTCGTTATTTCATCCCAAGGCAATGCATTTGGATCATCTTTTTCACGAAACTTATAGTTCTCCATATTATCGGGCAATACAATATCGGAGCTTACACCCTTTAACTGTGTAGAGCCGCCATTGATGCGATAGAATTTTTGCAATGTCAATTTTACCGTTCCCAATTCTGAGTTAGAACCTCCCATGGAATTACCGCCGCTTGATACCAAATCAAGACCGAGGTTACGCTGCACTGTACCCTTACCATAAGTAGTAGTACTGCCAATAACAACACCGCGACCGTAGTCCTGTATAGCTGCAGCAAAAATTTCAGATGCAGATGCGCTGAATTCATTTACCATAACCGCCAGCGGGCCGTCGTATAGTATATTCTTATCTTTATCACGGAGGATGCTTGGTCTGCCTTCACGATCTTTTACCTGCACTATAGGGCCTTCATCTATAAACAAGCCGGCCATTTGTACCACATCGTATAAAGAACCGCCGCCGTTATTGCGCAAATCAATTACAATACCGTCAACTTTTTCTTCTTTCAATTTCATTACTTCTTTTGCTACGTCTATGTAACTTCTCGGTCCGTTGGGGCTTTCAAAATCAGCATAAAACTCAGGCAGAAAAATATACCCGATTTTAGAATTTTCATTTTTTACAATAGCGCTGCGTGCATAGGTTTCATCCTGTACAATTTTATCACGTATCAATGAAATGGTGCTGATGGTACCGTCCTGCTTTTTTAAAGTAAGTTTTACTTCCGTGCCTTTTGTACCGCGAATGAGTTTTACCGCATCCTCTACCAAAAAGCCGGTCAATTCCACAGGCTCTTCTTTTCCCTGCGCTACTTTTAAAATAATATCGCCGGTTTTTACATCGCCGCTTTTCCAGGCAGGGCTGCCGGTCAATAAACTATTAATTTTAATATTACCTTCATCATAAGCCAGTGAAGCGCCGATACCGAAAAACTGTCCGCTCATTTGTTCATCAAAATATCTTTTGTCTACCGGCGGAAAGAAATCGGTATGCGGATCCATTGTATTGGTAATTATTTTTACAAATACATTGAATTTATCATCATCAGAAAATTTGAAACGATAACGTTCAAAAGTTCTGTTCAACGCCTTTCTTACTTTTTCCCTGGCATCTTTCTCAAGCTCTTCATCTGTTTTTACAGTAAAGCCTTCTTTGCCTTTATTTTTATCCCGCACATCAATCATATCGGCATAGCGATCCAATACGAGGTATTTTACTTTTTTGCGCCAAGCTTCATTACGTTCTTCGGCGGAAGCGGTAAATTTCAGTTTATCGGAATCCAATACTACGTTTTCATCTTTTGTAAAATCGAAGGGCTTATCAAGCAACTCAGTATAAATTTTAGCCGCTTCTTCTTTGCGCATATCGAATACCTTGCCGGCGGCAAGGAAGAACTCCACATTGGCGCCTTTAATTTCATCGTCAATACGCGTTTCAAATTTTTGCAGGGCAACGATATCTTCTTTCAGAAAAATATTTTTATCCTGGTCCAATGCATCCAGGTATTCTTTAAATATTTTTTTGGAAAAATCATCATTGATTTCCTTAGGGCTGAAGTGACCTTCGGTAAGCATTTCGCCCACGCTTTTCAAAATTTTTTCGTATTTGCCCGGTGGAGTTTTAGTTCCGGTTCCCATAGAATTGAAGGCAAGGAAAGTTCCCGCCCCAAAGACCAACAACACAATCGGTAATCTTTTCATATTTGTCAGGTATTTAAAAGCTTGTTTAAGCATCCTCAAAAATAACGTAAAAACGGGGGTTTTGGTACTCAGCTTCATTTTTAACAAAGGTTTTTTGATGAATGGCCCTGCCGGGAGGTTCCGAAATCGGTTGCTACATAAAAATTTGTTTATCATTTCTTTTTACCGTGCCTTCATTTCATGTATTTTTGCTGTCCGCAAATAAGTATATTTGCGAATCATATGGTAGCTATAGCTCAGTTGGTTAGAGCATCAGATTGTGGTTCTGAGGGTCGTGGGTTCGAGCCCCATTAGTTACCCGGATAAACCCCTGAAAAGTTCGGGGGTTTATTTTTTTATACACGTCCTGTTTTTTCCTACGTAAAAAACGGGAGAGAGCAGCCTTTGAGGATTTTTATTAAAATTGAATACTTTATGAATTATTGGCTTTTCCTGATTATTCCTGTTATATCTGCATTTATCGGTTGGTTTACCAATTGGATAGCTATTAAAATGTTGTTTCATCCCCGCGAGCCGAAGAAAATATTGGGTATTACCTTCCACGGCATTTTTCCTAAGCGGCAAAAAGTATTCGCGGAGAAATTGGGGAAGTTGGTAAGTCAAGAGCTTTTATCTTTTGGCGATATAGAAGCAAAAATAACCAGCCCGGAAAACCTGAAAAAGATAATGCCGATGATTGAAGCGCATATAGATAATTTTTTGCGTTTCAAACTGGCCGACGAAATGCCTTTCATCAGTATGTTTATCGGCGATAAAACAATCAATTCGCTGAAGACTGTCTTTATGAAAGAATTAGAAACACTTTTTCCGCAGGTAATGAAAGGTTATATGACAAACTTGCAACAGGAACTTGATCTGGAAAAAATTGTAACGGAAAAAGTAGCCGGTTTTTCATCTGATAAATTAGAATCAATATTACAACAGATTATGTCGAAAGAATTCCGCTTTGTAGAAATTATCGGCGCTGTGCTTGGTTTTATTATTGGGTTGGTTCAAGTTTTAATTACATCCATAACAACGTAAATTATAGAGTCGTTTTTAAATGTGAATAAGAACAGAATTCTTCACAATTCTTTTTTATTTCTTTCGTTATCTTGTTGCCGGTAAAACAACTTCACTTTTGCACAAAAGAATTATTAACAGATGAACGGAGCCCCGAATCAATTCACAAAACGCTGCCATAGATATGTGACGTTGCAACAAAAGCCTCATAGTCCCGGGGACGCTATGCACAGCAATTCAACCCGGTTACAAAAAATTATTTTCTTTCTCGTAGTAACCGTCGGTTTCTATTCCTGCTCGCCAAAAATAAACCCGGAGAAGCCTTTTTTAATGCAAACTAATTTTCGAATGGATTCGCTTCCCAATTCTGAAATTAATATTCCTATACAAATTAACCTGAAACCGATTTATACAGAAGCGGAAAAAAATGTGGATACCATTTTTACATCTGCCAACTGGCCCGACGGTTGGGTACAGGAAGCTTGCGATATGCGTTATAAATATAGTTTTCGCCGCAGCCCTTTAACCATGAAGGCTTCGGGTAGTTCATTAAATCTCGGCTTTACCGGTTTTTATAAAATTATTGGAAGCACCCGGCTATGTACCGGCAGTACCGTTCTTTCGCCGTGGACGCCGCCCTGCAAGTGCGGTTTTGACGGAGATGAACGCAAGGTGGAAGTAAATTTTACCAACACTGTTTCCATTTTACCTGATTATAAAATACGCCTGGCTATAAACCGGCAGGAACCGAAACCGCTCGACAAATGCGAAGTTTGTTTTTGGGGACAGGATATAACCGGTGAAGTAATGAAAGGATTAAAAGCCGAATTGGACTTCGCTAAAAAATCATTGCTGGATTCGTTTGGTACAGTAGATGTAAAACCGCAGGTACAACTAATTTGGAATAAATTAAATGAGGGTTATAATTTATACGGCTTGGGTTGGCTAAAAATAAATCCGCAGCGTTTGCGTATCAATAATTTTTTTGCAAAAAATGATTCACTGAATATTTTTCTGGGTTTATCGGCCAAGCCCGTTATCAGTTTTGAAAAACCCGGTGTACAAAGTTCCGCTGTGCCCGATATGAATGATTTTAGTATGCGGCAGGGTTTCAATATTTTTTTAGACGCGGTACTGAATTATGATTCGCTGAGTACAATTCTCAACAGTCAATTTAAAGGTCAGCGGTTTGATTTTAGTAAAGGCCCGTTGAAAAAACATATAGTGATAGAGGAAATAAAACTATACGGCACGGGCAATGAAAAATTAATTATCAAACTCAACTTCAGCGGGTCGCAATCGGGCGTAATGTACCTGACAGGCAAACCTGTTTATGATAAAGAAAAAAAACAGATTGAAATAAAAGATATTGACTTTGATATAAAATCGAAAGATGCGTTGCTGAAAACGGCCAACTGGTTATTCAGCAAAAAAATAACCAATGAACTGCAAAAGAACGCCAAATTTGACTTGACTGCTTATATAGAAACCGCCAAGACTACGGTAAATCAGCAATTAAATAAAGAGTGGATAAAAGGTATCCGCAGCTACGGAAATATGAACGATATAAAAATCATCGGGTTCTATCCCCTCTCCTCTCATCTTATTATACGGAGTAATTGCAGCGGCGATTTATCAGTAAAAGCCGACGCGGTGAATTTTAGTTTTTAGTTTACGCTTCCGCTTTTCGGAAAGTATAGTATCGTTGTATTATATAACTGAATATAACTATAACGGCCGTCGTCATTATTTGCGCAAGGGGCGGGTATATTTTCAAAACCTCTACAAACAGCTTCAGGAAACCGTAATTGAGCACCAAACAAATAATATACAATTGAAAATAGCGGAACAATTGCATTTTACCTTTCAAATTAGAATCGACAAATACAACATACTTCATCAGGAAAAAACCCAGCGGAAAATTGACAAGAAATGACATGAACAATGCGGCGATATGCGCTTTAAAAGCAAAGAATCCGAAATCGAGCATTTGCTCTTTTAAAATGTATTTGTAGCTGATAAAATACAGCACCAATCCCAACAACGTATTGGCGCCGCCGCTTGCGGCATAACGGAATGTCTGCAACGGCATTAACCGCTTGAAAAGCGGATAAAAAAAATCGATTACAGGGATGATTAAATCCCTTGCATTGTGTATATGATGCTTCATAAAGCAGGCAAAGATAAAAAACCAAAGGTTACAAACTAATACTGCTGTATAATATAATCTGAACTTCATAGGTATAATTTGCCAATCTCACTTAAAAGCCTTTCATAATAAACTTACTCAGTTTTCTTTTTTATTCTTTTCTTTTTTTTCTTAAGTAACAAAAAAGAAACCCCGCCTGAATGACTCAGTCGGGCAGGAAAAAGAATGCTCCGCCTTTTTTCCTGCCCGACGCACAGAGATACTGATGAGTTATACCGAATATAAATAGTACTTAGTACCCTTCCGTACCGGCACGGGCGGGCAAAGCAGTTCTACATGGCATAATATCATCTAAGATTTCCACGTAGTCCTTGCCCGTTCCGTTCGGTCTTTGGACTACTTAGTAAAGCAAGATGGTATTAGAAAAGTTTACGAGCCTCGAGACGATAATACGTGACCCAGCTGCGTGTTATCCCTGTACACAGAAGGCACTGCTTTTTCGCTTGCTTTGTTGATAGAAAGAAATGATTTACAGAAGGCGAAAAAGAGGTGTCAGAAATATCTTTTAAAGCCGGGAGAGGATGAGTATTCTTTGGTAGCATTGAAATATTATCACTGCCATTTATTGTTCCTGATATCCCAGGAAGTGATACCGATTTTAAACTGTACGGGATTGTGAGCCGGCGTATTGGCCGCAGAGCCTACTACATACACACCAAGTTTGAATTTGCCCTGTACATTAAAGGGTATTTTAAAAATTCGTTCAATACCGGCAGATATTTCGACATAACGCAGGTTTCTTTCGGGTGCTATTAAAAAACCGGCGCCGGCAATTTCTTTCAGTTGCAGTTTATTTAAAAAAGGTATTTTGCTCAGCAACGCTCCGTTAAATTCGTGCAGGTAATGCGACTGGTAAAAACGTTTGAACACCGGGAAAGAAGAATCCAATGCCTGGAAAGATTCCTGCGGGTTGCCGAAAAATATCGGGTCGCCGCGGCGCTGAAATTGATAATCGATCCGGCGTAAATCTTTTGTATTAAAAAAGGTTCCGCTTTTTACATTGTATTGTGAAGCACCCAACAAACCGAAACTGATTTTTTGCTCAATACCAAACTCCCAATAATCAAAATTTACTTTGCTGGCAAGTATATTCGGTATCCCCTTTCGCCACTCGGTGTAAAATGTGGGCCACTTGGATCCGAGATTTATTTTTTGCTTAGGCTCACGTATGTATTTATTTTTCGGCGTATAGTCTAATCTTATTTTTCCATACAGCGCATTGTAGGGTTCAAAAGCGATGGCTTGATTATTGGTCAGTACTTCGCCAAACAAACTGTCGATACGGTTATTGGTTTTATAATTACTGACCGAACGACGCAGTGCGAAATTAAAATCATTGTGCAATACGAATCCGTTTAATAACTCTACCCTGTGGTAAACACCTGCTGAATTATTTAAATACATATTGCTGCGCTGCAATAAATTAATCCACGCATCGCCGCGAAATATATAATCAAAATTACGACTGGCCGATATGCGGTAAAAGCCTCCGTTGAAAGGGTTGTATAACCTGCCAACACCCAAGCTGCCGTTTATATCTTTATTGCGTAAACCGTAACTAATATTCGCCTGAACGGAAATATTTTTCTTTGATTTAAATGTCTTTGCATAAGTACCAAACGGACTGATACGGGTACCGCCTAACTGAAAAGGCTGATACAAACTTGCCAGCGTAGGCAAGTACCAGGTTCGCTCTTTTTCGCGGCTATAAATTACCTGCCCTTTAAATAAAACTTTAGCCACGGTAACTTTATTTGTTTTTTTATCCACCGAGTCGAGGTATTGTTTGGTATGCGTAGCACGATATACACTATCCTTGTATTGTACAAAACGCACTTCCTTTTCCGTAAGCGGTTCGGTACGTACCCGGGTCCAAAAGCTGCTGTCTTTTTTATACGCTTCTTCCGTGGTAGCACTTAGTTCATTAGTAAAATATTTTTTTGGAAACTGTTTGTTTAATTCAAATTGCTGAAAAGTGGCGACGGTATTGCCCGAACTTTTTCCTTTACCGCTTTTGGAATAGTAATTAAATTCCTGTCTTGTTATCATCCGGACTTTATTATCTACAAGACTGTATTGCTGAGTTACTTCAAAAAAATCATACTCGGGTAAATGCCTTGCAGGAAAACGAAATCGTGTTTTTAATAATACCCAAGCACTGTCCAGCACATCCACCTCTCCTTCTACCGTGGCATTACTTAGCTGAGTTGGTTTTACGGAGATAGTGTAAATTTTCCGGGCACCCTGTTGCTTTATATTTATTACTTTGTATTTATAAGCAACCAAACCGCTGTAGCTTACCGGCGACAAAAAAGTGATTTCGGAAATTCCTCTTGCCTTAATTAAATTATTATAAAAATTAAAATTGCCTTCGGTGGTTGATAAATAAAATAAGCTTTGTGTATTGCCTCTTAATTTTACACCGGTTCTTTCTTCTTTTATTTTAGTATCTGATTCATAATCCTGCTTCAATGAAATTTCGGCCATCGCCATACGCATCATTTCCGTATTTAGTTTTTGTGCTGCAGAATCGGGCAGTATCCGCTCTTTTTTCTTTTTCTTAATAGTCGATGAATCGAGCTGCGTGGCTTTTATATAAACAGCACAGGAGTAAGCACCCGACGCAGCTAAAATAGTTTCTTTATTCCTGATAACATTGCGAATATATTCCTCCGCACGGTCCTTATTTTTTCCTCGTACAATTACTTCACCCAGGGTTTTGGTTTCATCGGTTTCTAAAATGGTATTCAGCACTTCGTCATGGCCGTTTACTGTCACGGTCAGTATCTGCGATTTAAATCCAATCATCGTTATTACCACATCATACTTGCCTTCATCTACTTTTAATTCATAAGTACCGTCTTCTTTGGTAATGGCGCCCTGTTGCAGCTCTTTTATATTTACACTTACAAAAGCAAGCGGCTCCAATTTATTGTTGGTTATTTTACCGGTAAGTCTGTATGATTGTCCTGAAACAAATACAAAAGTGAAGAAAAATATAGTAATGAAACTAAATCTCATGGCGTTGGTTGGTAAGTAACCATAAAAATGCAGTAAAAGAGAATAAGGTTGTACGGTGAGAGAAAAGAATTAAGTAATAATTAACTTGTTGGTAATACGACGTATCCTGTAATTAAGCTAATAATCAATTATTAATAATTAAGAATTGATTATTACAGAACACGTTTTATTTTCTGCTCCAGCAACATAAAATCTGCAAGCACAATAGCCGTAGCGGCTTCAATAATAACAGGGGCACGCAGTGCGACGCATAAATCATGTCGGCCCTTGATGGAAAAATTTTCTATTTTGCCTGTATCCCAATTCAAGCTGTTTTGTTCTTTGGGTGTAGAAGCCGTAGGTTTTATGGCGATGCGAAATATTAATTCATTGCCGTTGCTGATACCGCCTACGATACCGCCGGCATTATTGGTTTTGGTTTTGCCGGTCATATCTTCTATCGCATCGTTATGCTGACTGCCAAGCATTTTTGCAGCAGCAAAGCCTGCACCGAATTCAATTCCTTTTACAGCGGGTATTGCAAACATCATGTGCGCCAATTGCGATTCCATTGAATCGAAATACGGTTCGCCCAAACTTACCGGCAAACCGGTTACCCTGCATTCTACAATACCTCCGACAGAATCTTTTGCATCGATTGCATTTTGCAATCCTTTTTCTAAATCTTTTTCGCCGCCGATTTCTGTGACGGCGGCAGAAACTATTATCTGTCCGAAAGTTGAAGACTCTTCGGCTCCCCTCTCCTCAGGAGAGGGGTTGGGGGTGAGGCCTAATAATTTCTTTGCAATAGCACCTGCAGCTACCAAACCCGTTGTAAGTCTTGCACTGAAATGTCCGCCGCCGCGATAATCTTCGTGTCCGCCGAATTTTTGATGTGCCACCATATCAGCATGGCCCGGCCGCGGAAAGCTTCGCTGCTTCATATAGTCTTCGCTGCGAGTATTATTATTTTCAAAAAGTATAGTGATGGGGAAACCGGTTGTTTTTCCGTTAAACAATCCGCTTTTAAAAATGGGATAGTCCGCTTCCTGTCTTGGCGTAGTACCTTTTTGCTTTCCGCCTTTTCTTCTTTCCAGATCAGGCAATAAATCTTCTTCCGTTAGCGGAAGTCCTGCAGGACAACCGTCAATGGTGATACCTACGCACTCGCCATGCGATTCGCCAAAAATTGAAATGCGGAATAAAAGACCGAAGCTGTTCACTATTGATTAATTAATTATTTGATTAGTAAAACTTACGGGTAAAGATACATTGGCCTTTAATGATTTCAAATCCCTGTAAAAATCCGGATATGATTTATTAACTGCATCCGCTCCTTCAATCACCGTTTCTCCCTCTGCTTTTAATGCGGCTACCGCACAAGCCATTGCTATACGATGATCATGATGCGAATGTACAGTATTGCCTTTTAATTTGCCGCCGCCGTGTACCAGCATCGTATCATCTTTTAATTCAATGATTATTCCCATCTTTCCAAACTCCTGTTGTAATGTTAATCCCCGGTTGCTTTCTTTGTGCGCTAATCTTGATACGCCTTTTATTTTTGTAATGCCTTTACAATATGCTGCCAACGCAACTAACGGCGGAAATAAATCAGGACAATCCGTGGCATCAAATTCAAAAGCTGTCATTGCAGCAGGGTGAAGTTTAATTCCTTTTGCATCCATAGCGATGCCGGCATTGGCATACATTAGTGCATCAGTAATTTTTTTATCGGCTTGTGAGGATGTCATATCCAAACCTCTAACACTTATGGGGCCCGCAATAGCGCCGGCTACTAATAAAAACGCAGCGCCGCTCCAGTCGCCTTCTACGGTGTAAGAGGTCCGCAGCTGGTCGAGTCGGTGGAGGGAGTTGAGTAGAGTTCATTATGAAAGATAAACTCTTCATAGTTTTTATTCTCAGGAACTTTCATTCCAAATTGCTTCATTACATCCAATGTCAAATCGATATAAGGTTTACTTTTTAAATTTCGAACCTTTATTGAAACTGCTGAACTATCGGAGTCTAATTTCCCTCTCCTTTGGAGAGAGCCCGTCCCGATCATTCGGGAGGTTAGGGGTGAGGCTCCATACGCCATCAGTAACCCCGTAAGAAATTGTGAACTGAGTGAGCCGTCTACTTCAATATTCTTTGGTTGCAACGGACCTTGTATAACTAAGGGCAACTTACCGTCATTTGATTTTATTTTTATACCCAGCTTAGGAAAAATTTCATCAAAGAAATTCATAGGTCTTGTCAGTAAACTTCCCGTGCCGGTTACAGTAACCTCTTTGTCGCTTAATGCCGCAATCGGTGTAAACATCCTGATACTTAAACCGCTTTCCCCGCAATTAATTTCACTTGATGCGGAATTCACTCCCTTGCTTTCAATGATCAATTCTCCATTCTCCATTATCCATTCAGCTCCTAATTTTTTTATAATATCTAACGCTGCTTTATCATCATTGCTATGCCCCGGGTTTTTAATAATGCTTTTTCCATTTGTCAGCAATGCTGCCGCACAAGCTCTTTGCATTGAACTTTTGGAAGCTGCCGCCTGTATAGTTCCCGATAATTGCGATGGTTGTATTGTTACTTTCATAATAGCACTGTACTCTTCCGAAATGTTTATAATTTTTCTATGATTTGCTCTAATCGCTTTAATTCAATTTGCTTTATCACCCCCTTCCCTATCTTCTCCAACAAAACATAATTCATTTCATTTCTTACACGCTTCTTATCCATCTTTAATACATCAAATACTTTTTTCCTATTAAATGATGCATAAGTGGGTAACCCGTATTGCTCCAATACTTTTATTACTTTATCTGTTTGCTTGAATCCTGTTAGTTGCTCCGAAATATGACAGGCATAGGTCATACCGATAGCAATGGCCTGCCCGTGCGATAACTCGTATTGATTTTCTATTGCATGGCCCAACGTGTGACCAAAGTTGAGCAACTTCCTGTCCCCCGTTTCAAATTCATCTTGCTGTACCAGTTTTGCTTTTAATAAAGCATTGCTCTGTACCAAGTCGCAAATCAATTTTTGCTTGGCCCTGTATTTCTCTATACCGTTTGCCTCCAACTCTTTAAACATAGCCGCATTCTTTATACAGGCATGTTTTATAATTTCTGCAAAACCGTTTTGCCATTCAGCTGCCGGTAATGTATTCAGGAAAACCATATCGTGCAGGATAAATGCCGGCTGCCGAATAATACCCACCATATTTTTATGCACCCCCACGTCAATACCGTTTTTACCGCCGACAGATGCATCTACCATTGCCAATAAAGACGTGGGAACAAAACCAAATTTTAATCCACGCATATAAACGGAAGCAGCATAACCGGTGATATCCGTTATTACACCACCGCCCACTCCTACCAGTGTAGTTTTTCTGTCGGCTTCCATTTCTATTAGCTGCTCTATCAACGCATCAACAGTTGCCTGCACCTTATGTTCCTCACCGGGTTTCAGCACAATGGTATTCCATCCCTTAAACTTTTGCTGATGATGCTTAAAAATATTTTCATCGGTAATGATGATTGTATTTTTTGCATCGACAATTTTTTTAAGATGCGAAAAACCACCGGCGAAATAGAAGTCGGTGGAGGCGTTGCTGAATTTTATTTTGGTATGGGTCATTTATAAATTACTTTTCTATCATACACTTCGCATATGCTGAAGCATTTGATGCAGCATATGCGAGTGACACAAGGGACGATGATAGCAGCACCGGCTTCTGTAACATAAATAATTATCGAATCGAAACATTGGCTGAAAATACAGGAAGCTTATGCATCCATAATTTTTTTCTGATGATTGATACTCTCCATGTGTACTGCATCAAAATATTTAGTAATAAACTCATTGCTCAATCCTAATGAATCACCTTTCTTAAATGCTCTTTCCAAAATTTCATTCCAGCGATTGGTTTGTAAGATGGTAATATTATTTTCTCTTTTGTAATTACCAATCTGCTCCGCAATTTTCATCCGCTGACCGATTATCTGCATCAGCTCATCATCCAGGTGATTGATTTGCTGACGTAATTTCTCCAATGCAGCATGGTATTCTTCGGAGTTGATATCTTCCTTACGCCAAATAATAGTATCCAGCATTTCTTTCAACCGCGCAGGCGTTACCTGTTGCTTCGCATCGCTCCATGCTTTATCGGGGTCTATATGACTTTCAATCATCAGTCCGTCAAAATCCAAATCAATAGCTCGTTGCGCTACTTCCTGTAAAATATCTCTGCGTCCGCAAATATGCGAAGGGTCATTGATTAATAACATATCGGGATTACGGCGTTTCATTTCAATAGCCAGATGCCACATAGGCGCATTTCGATATTCCGTATTACCATAAGAAGAAAATCCGCGATGAATTAAACCGATTTGTTTAATGCCGGCTCTTGCAATACGCTCTACAGCGCCGGTCCATAACTCCAAATCAGGATTGATTGGATTTTTTATCATCACCGGTACATCAACACCACGCAGTGCATCGGCAACTTCCTGTACACTGAAAGGGTTAACGGTCGTTCTTGCTCCAATCCACAAAACATCTACATCAAATGTCAATGCATCTTCTACCTGTTTGCCGGTAGCTATTTCAACGGTGGTGGGTAGCCCGGTTATTTTTTTTGCCTGTTGCAGCCAGGGCAAACCTTTGGCGCCGATACCCTCAAACAAACCGGGTTTGGTACGCGGTTTCCAAATGCCGGCACGCAACATGTCTACTTTACCGGTAGCGGCCAGTTGTTGTGCGGTAGCCAATACCTGCTCTTCCGTTTCGGCGCTGCACGGTCCGCTGATGATTAACGGACGTTTGCCCCAGGCTTGTTGTGCTGTCTCTTTCATTGTTTGCTCTGCTGTTTGCATATTATGTATTTGTAAAGTTAAGCCTCCGTTTTTAAAGGAGTATATCAAATGTTGTTTAAATTTTTATTTCAAAATCCTTCTTATTTTATTGGCATCATCAATTAATTGCCTAAGGTCATGACTGTTTTCTTTTTCAATACTTTCCTTAAACTTCAACAATTGCTTAATATGCTCATTCAACACATCAAGTACATTTTCTTTATTCTGCAAAAAAATGGGCGTCCACATGGCTGCATTACTTTTTGCCAGCCGCACGGTGCTTTCAAAACCCGCTGAGGCCAGTTCGAAAATGGCGTTCTCTTCTTTTTCTTTTTCCAGTACCGTATTGGCCAATGCGAATGAAGTGATATGCGAAATATGGCTTACATAGGCAGCATGCAAATCATGCGCTACGGCATCCATCTCCAGCAGGTGCATACCGATTTTTTTATACATCCCTTTTGTCCACTCTAATGCATCTGTATCCGATTCATCCGCATTACAAATAATTACCGCTTTATTTTCGAAAGCGCCGCGTACGGCAGCCTGCGGCCCGCTGTATTCAGTACCCCACATGGGATGCGTGGCCACAAACCTTCCCCTCTTCGGATGATTCTTTATAGCTTCCAGCGCTAGTTTTTTTGTTGAGCCCAGATCAATCACAATCTGTTTATCAATTTTATCGAGTACATGCGGTAAAACTTTTACCATTGCATCAACAGGTATTGCCAAAATAATTACATCTGATTCTTCAATGGCTTTATCAAGCGGCAATATTTCATCTACCAACTCCAGTTCAACAGCCTGCCGTGCATGATCTTCATTCGCATCAACACCAATCAATTTGGATGAGAGCTTTTTCTCATGCAATTGAATGGCTAATGAACCGCCAATGAGACCGGTCCCGATTATTGTTATAACTTTTCGGCCTGCCATGAATTATTAATTAATAATTATTAATTATTTTTTGCTTTGCTTCTTCAATTTTTTCTTCAGTACTGCATAAACTTACCCGCACATACTTCTCACCGGCAGATACCGAAAATACCGCCGGGTGTAATAAACACATTTGCGTTGTATAAAACATGATCACTTAAGGCCCCCCCGCCCCCCAAGGGGAGGATTCCGGAAACTTCACTATTGTTGTAATATCTTTCAGGCACTTTGGCCCACACGAACATACCTGCTTGCTCTTTTGAATACTCACATTTCAATAAATCCAATAACTGAAAAACTTTTTCTCTTCTTCTTTTATACACTGCATTTACTTCATCATGCCATTCTTTGCCGAGTGTCAATGCTTTGGCAGCGGCTAATTGCAGCGGTAAAAACATACCGCTGTCCATATTACTCTTAAACCGAATTACTTCATCAATTCTTTCCTTAGCTCCGCAAAGCATACCTACCCGCCAGCCGGCCATATTGTGCGATTTACTTAATGAATTCAATTCTATCACACAATCCTTGGCGCCTTCAATACTTAATATGCTCATCGGGTTCTCATTCAAAATAAAACTGTACGGATTATCATGAATCAATAAAATATTATTCCTTTTTGCAAACGAAATTAATTTTTCAAATAACTCTGTCGTCGGCAATTGCCCCGTGGGCATGTGCGGATAGTTTACAAACATCAGCTTCACAGTTCCACCCTCACTTCTCGCAGATGCTATTCGTTCTTCAATCGCATTCAAGTCCGGTTGCCAATTATTTTTTTCTTCAAGATTATATTCTGCAATTTTTCCGCCTGCTAATTTTACGGCACTGCTATAGGCAGGATAGCCGGGGTTAGGCACCAACACTTCATCGCCGGCATTCAGATAAGTCATACAAATATGCATGATGCCCTCTTTGCTTCCTATCAGCGGCAGGATTTCCGTATCAGCATCTAACTCCGCGCCATACCATTTTTTATACCAATCGCTAATTGCTTTTCGTAATATCGGCGAACCTTTATATCCCTGGTAAGCATGTACATTCGGTTTCGCACTTTCTTCCTGCAATACTTTTATTACATCCGGGTGCGGCGGCATATCTGGGCTGCCGATACCGAGGTTTATAATATTTTTTCCTTCTTTATTCAGTCCGTCAATCTCTCTCAGTTTATGAGAGAAATAATATTCCCCCACACCGTCTAATCTATTGGAGACCCGCGCCTTTTCATTTACTGCGGTAATAGCCGCAGCGATGCTATCATTTCCTAATAACTCTTTGGTACTCATTTCAACTAATTTTAAAAATAATTTTTAATCAATCATTTTATCATCATACCATTTTTATATACACCGTAAATTTTTAATTCTTTCGTCAGCGGTTTCATCTCATCTATTACTTTTTCAAATTGTTCTTTTGTATCAAATTCCATATCCGCATGAAAGTTGTATTTAAAATCGCTGCCGGGTATAGGAAAGCTTTGCAGCTTACTTAAATTTATTCCGCCGTTCGCAATGGCCGTCAGTACCTTGGCCAAACTGCCTCTTGAATGATCGGTAAAAAAATTTACGGAAGCTTTATCGGCGTTTGCAACAGGCACTGCCATATCTTCCCGTTGTAATACTAAAAATCTTGTGTAGTTATTTTTTTGTGTATGAATATTGGGAGCTACCATATTTAAATTAAATAACTCCGCTGCAAGTTTACTTGCTATGGCGGCTATGTGTTTGCTTTTGTGCTGATGAATATGCTTTGCACTAAGTGCCGTATCATCCGTTTCTACCAGCTTCCATTTATATTTATCCAAAAACTCATAGCACTGTTGCAGGGCCATGGTATGAGAGTGTACTTCTTTTATATCTTCCAGTCTCACGCCGGGGTTCACCAGCAGGTTTTGTTTTATTTGTAAATAAACTTCACCCGCAATTTTCAGATTACTTTTTTGCAGCAGGTTATAATTGGGAAGGATGCTGCCGGCAATGGAATTCTCAATAGCCATCACACCGCCGTCGCTTTCTTTTTTATCAGCAGCTATTTTAAAACATTCTTTAAATGTAGCGCAGGGAATAACCTGTACATTCTTTCCAAAAAAATGGCCAGCCGCCATCTGGTGAAAGCTGCCTTCAAATCCCTGTATGGCTATACCCTTTTGCATATTATTGATAATGGAACCGGTTTCCGAAACAACCTGATTTTTAGTATTACTATTCCCTTTTATGTTCATATCTAACTCATTTCTTTTTTATCACCTTTCTTTTATTTTTTTGACTTGCAACAAGACCAAAAAAAATCCCCCGAATTTATCGGAGGACTTATATGTTGATTTTGGTTAAACTACTTAGTTTGATTTCAACAAAAGCACCTCCGCTTTCTTTCCGTAAAAAAAGAAATAAGAAAAACAGAAACTATAATATGCTTTTGTCATTGTCATCGGCAACAAATGTAATCATCTATGTTAAAGCGGCAAAATAATTATTTTGATTAATCACGACGGCCGCCGGTATCCGCATCATTCATTCTAATCTTTCTTCCGCGAAAGTTTTTACCGTCCATCGCCTTAATCATTTTTTTACCGGCACCCGGCTCTATTTCAATCCAGCTGTTCATTTCCTTCATATCTATTCTTCCCAACACATCTTTACTCAAATCGCTCATATCCAAAACAAACTGTAAAAAATTAGCTTTATAAAAACCATCCTTGGTGCCAAGATTTACGAACAGTCGTTGATAGTTTCCACTACCTGAAGCAGTTCCGGTTCTCGTTCTTGCTTCTCCGCCACGACCGGCAACAGGCCTTTCAGTTCTCTCTCCTCGACGCTCCGGTCTTTTCTGTTCACGCAGATTCAGATCAGCGGCGTTTTCATAATATTTCAAAAACCGATCAAACTCCAAAGCCGCTACCCGCTGCAATATTTCTTCCTTTTCTATATGACCGAATTTTTCTTTCAATGCCGGTAAATAGGTTTCGTATTCACCATGACTGATATCAGTCGCCAACATTTTATCTATAAAATGAAAAAACTGTTTACGACAAACATCTTTACCGCTCGGTATATCCATCCGGTGAAAATTCGTTTTCACCAATCTTTCAATTTGCCTGAGTCGGTATACTTCTCTTGGTGTAACCAATGAAATAGAGATACCGCTTTTCCCCGCACGACCGGTACGACCGCTTCGATGCGTATATACTTCCGTATCATCGGGCAATTCATAATTTATTACGTGTGTAATATCTTTTACATCAATACCTCTTGCCGCCACATCGGTTGCAATCAAAAGCTGAATACTTTTTTCGCGAAAGCGGGCCATTACTTTATCACGCTGCTGCTGTGTCAAGTCGCCGTGTATAGCTTCTATATCATATCCTTCACGAACCAATTGTTCGGTTACTTCCTGCGCATCGGCCTTGGTACGGGTAAATACAATACCGTACATGCCGGGATTAAAGTCTACAATTCGTTTTAAAGTTTCATAACGGTTAATGTGCTGAGTGGTATAATACTGGTGATCGATATTGGCGCTTCCTTCATTTACTTTGCCAATGGTAATTTCGAAAGGTTGCTCCATATACTTCTTACTTACCTGCCTTATAGCAGCCGGCATGGTAGCGCTGAACAACCAAGTGCTTTGGCGGTTGGGCGTATTTTTAAGTATATGCTCAATATCATCTTTAAAACCCATGTTCAACATTTCATCCGCTTCATCCAATACTACGTAATGAATATTTTGAAGGTCTATCGCTTTTCTTTCTATCAGGTCAATCAACCGACCCGGCGTAGCCACAACAATATGTGTTCCTCTTTTCAAATCTCTTATTTGCATGGAAATAGAAGTACCGCCGTATACCGCGGTAACAGAAATAAGCGCCGATCCTTTTTTGAATTTATCCAAATCGCTGGCTATTTGTAAACAAAGCTCCCTGGTAGGGCAAATAATTAATGCCTGCGGAAATTTATCTTTCTTATTAATTAATTGCAATAATGGTAAACCAAACGCGGCTGTTTTACCGGTACCGGTTTGTGCTAACCCTATAAAATCCTTAGTTCCCTGTAATAAGACCGGTATCGCTTTTTGCTGTATGGGGGTTGGTTCTGTAAATCCTAAGGCAAGAACGGATTTCAATAATCCTTCTTCGATGCCTAATTCTTCAAATGTACTCACTGTAAAATTTAATTTAATGAAAAAATATATGCCGGCAAAGGTAGCTTTTAAAAAATAGGTAAAAGAATGTTTTTTAGTACGCAACCCGCAACTGCCGCCGCTAAGAAACAATCATGTATTGCAAAAATGGAAGTTGTTTGTCATTAACGAATCCGGTTCTGCTTATTTTTTAAATGAAGAATGCCCCGTATTTACTACGGGGCATTCTCTATTTTATATAATTGTCAATTAGTAAGTCGCTTTCAATTCTACACGGCGGTTTTTCTGACGACCGGCCGGTGTTTTATTATCTGCCACAGGTTCATCTGATCCGTGACCTGCTGCTGTCAGCCTGCTTTCATCTACGCCTTTGCTTACAAGGTATTGTTTAACCGAATTTGCGCGGTTTTCACTAAGCGTCATATTTTTGGCTGCATCACCTGAGTTATCAGTATGTCCGTCAATATTCAATCTTAAGTCCGGGTTATCTTTTAATATTTTAACTACTGTGTTCAACGGAGCATAAGACTTAGTAAGCAATTTAAAGCTGCCCGTGGCAAAGTAAACATTCTTTGCTGCGTATTCTATTTTCTTAACTATTTCCTTTTTAATTTCAGGACAGCCCATATTCTCAGCAATACCGGGTACTGCGGGGCATTTATCTTCTTCGTCATTAATGCCGTCACTATCTCCATCAGGTATCGGGCATCCCTGGTAACGGGCTACACCTACTACATCCTTACATTTATCTTCTTCATCATTAATGCTGTCTCCATCCGTATCAGGAATAGGACATCCTCCGTACCGGGCAAACCCAAATACATCTTTACATTTATCTTCCTCATCATTAATACCGTCTTTATCGGTATCGGGAATCGGGCATCCATCGTACTTCGCCAAGCCGGCTTCCGTCGGGCATTTATCTTTATCATCGGTAATACCGTCATTGTCTGTATCTTCAGGAGCAGGAGGCGGCGGTGGCGGCGGTATTACTTGCGGTACTACTACAGCCTCTTTTTTCTTGCCAATAATGCCGGACACACCTATGCTGTTGTAAAAATGATGAGTTGATGTCTCAGTAGTTACCGGCAACCTGTATTGGTTATTGATGAATATACTTGCTTCATCAAAAAAGTTGATACGCAAACCCAAGCCTACCGGAGCAAACGCACCCCAATAGCCTTTGTATTTATTGGCGCCTACACCGAGTGAGATATAAGGAATCACCCAATATTTTTCTGTTGTCATTTTAAGATTAACAGAAGCGTCGGCTTCCAATAATAAATTATCAGCAGCAAAAGACGGGCGGTTGGCAAAAGGATAATTAACAAAAGTACCATGCAGTGTTCCTGCAAAATCAATATGCTTTTGTAATCCCTTGAAATACGTTACAGCTATACCGGGCGCCATTTCTCTGAATTTAGCCCATTGCTTATTGCTTAGTACCGAGCTTAAAGAACTTGTGCGGATCCGCTGCGAAGTAGGAAAATCAGTTAATGTAAAACTGATACCGAGTGCAGACTGCCTGATATTATCATCTTGGGCAACTAAACCCTGAACAATAAATATTACAGAAAGCAACAACACAATAATTTTCTTCATAATACAGATAGTTTTGTTTTTTGATAACCCGACAAAAATAAAGGGTAAGTTCTACATCCTGAAATAATTTATTGACTTAATATACACTTATTACACCGGCTTTTTTTTACCCAAAACCTCTACTTTAACCTTGGTCAATCCTGAACTTATATAATTCAACTTTTGAGCGGCGGTCCGGCTAAGATCCACTACCCGCTTCATTTTAGGATGCAATCGGTCATTTACTTTTACTATTACGGAGCGTCCGTTTCTGATGTTGGTAACTTTTATCCAGGTACCGAGCGGTAACACATTGCAGGCAGCCGTCATTTTTTGCTGGCTAAAAATTTCGCCGGAAGCGGTTTTACGGCCATTAAATTTATTGGCATAGAAGCTGGCGGTGCCGTAAATAATTTTGGGATTCGTCTTTTTCTTTTTTACAACCGCCGAATCAGCAACCGGCGGTACTTGGGCATTTGCTCCGGCAACAATAACTAAAATAAAAAAAAGAAATACTAAACACGGTAAGAATTTCCTCATCAGGTTTATTATTTGTTTGCAAAATATTTTTCCCTCAGCAGCCTGTCCTCTCCGTAAATATCATCATAAAAAACTATTTTACCGTTTTTTCCTTCGCAAGTAAAATAGCGAAGATAAACGGGCAGTTTGTTCTGCACGGGAATTACTTTTCGCTGCTTTTGCGACAACCAGCTTCTTACCGAATCGGAAGTAACCCTGAGCGTATCATTGCGCCTGAAATTCAGGCTGTCATTCCTTATTATATAATGGGCCAGCTTTTCCCAGTCCTGTACCCGCACGCATCCGTGGCTTATAGCTCTTGATGAGTTGCCAAATAAATATCTTTGATTGGTATCATGAAGATACACGGCATATTTATTTATAAAATTAAATTTAAATATACCCAGTGCGTTCGCATCGCTGCTGTTTTGCACCACCCTGTACGGAATGGTTTTATTATATTTCGACCAATTAACGGAGTACGGATCAATTTCTTCTCCCTTGCGGTTTATTAATTTAAAACCTCTTCGTGCAAGATAACCGGGGTTTCTTTTTACAGCGGGTAATATTTCCTTTACAATAATACTTTGCGGCGGAGTCCAGGTAGGATATGTAATCATTTCATTAATACTGCTTGTAAGCACCGGTGTGCGGGTAGCCGGTTTACCTACAATAACACGAGATGTAATTTTAGCGGAATCCTTTTCAATTAATTGCAAATAATAAGAAGGCAGGTTTACCCAAATATATTTCGCGGGCATTTTATCGTCCATCATTTTGAACCTGTCCAGTGTTATAGCCAATCGTATAAATTTCTCCCCGTCACTGTTGTTTAATGCCCGCACTACCTGTTCGCCGGCTTTGCCGTCGGCTTTATATCCTTTTTTTCGCTGAAACTTTTGTATGGCCTCCGCCATTGCGGAAGAATCGGCCCGCGGTTTTTCAAAACTTATAAAACCCGATTCGTACAAACGAAGCTGTAGTGTTTTTCTGAATTTTATCGTGTCTTTATAAGGAAAAGGTACATAAGTAAATTTTCGAAAATCGGCGCTGTCCACAAATTGTTTGATGCCTGCTTTTAAAAGGCGGTAGCCTTTATGTTTGGGTTCCAATGATTCTGCAATTGCCGCTAACGAAGTTCCGGATATAAATTCATTTAGTTTAGAAAGGTATAAATCAATATTTATTACGGAATCCCTGCGTTGCAGTATACTGTCGGGCATTAGCCGGCCTAATTTTATGTCATTTATTATTTGTACAAAAGCATCCGTAAGCATTAACTCTCCTTTTGTCCATAATGCGGCATTCGTACGGGGGCCGGTTTTTGACAAACTATCTGCTGTAAAAGTCGATCGCAGGAACTCAATATCTTTTAGGTGATAATCCTCGGGGAAAAGACCATAGGCTCTGCTGTTCTCAATAAAAGCAAACAAATCATCTCCCTGTTTATTCCATTGCTCTTCCTTACTCCACAGCGTTTCAAACTTACGTTGCTTAAATACATCCTGAACAAGCGACGGTTGTTTCAACGCTATTGAGTCATTCGCAGCCGTCTTTCCGCTTATGGCGACGGCAAGGTATTCTTCAATTTTTTCTGAAACTCTTTTATCCATCTTTTCGGGAATAACAACTATATCATCGGTCGGCGAACGGGATGAATTATTGCAGGAACTATACAGCAAAAGTGAAATAAACAGGTACGCAAGAATGAGTAACCGATTGGGGACAGAAAAATTTTGGTGGTGGTGATGGTGCATAATAAAGTATATTATTTTCATTCGGTGAAAACGAAAAGTAATATGAGTTTGAAAATAGCGAATCGTTCTTATATTTTTAAATTTTGTTTCATTACAGGTGCAATACGCTGAACATACCGGCGTTGCGGCAATGATATGGCCGGCGCGTATAATACATTAAAATACAAACTATAACCGCACAAAAAAAGGGTTTTGCCGGAGATTAACACTTAATATGGAATGGCTATGCAAAATAGTCCGCTTAGCTATACGCTCTGCTCCGGGTATAATTTCAAAATACTTTTTAAAAAAAAGAGGCTACTCAAAAAAGTAACCTCTTTCACAATTTGTTAAATCGCTTAGTTAATTTTCTCTACCTGCATGTAATTAAGTTCTACAGGTGTGGAGCGACCGAATATTTTTACGGTTACTTTCAGTTTTTTCTTTTCGTCATGTACTTCTTCAATAACGCCGTTAAAGTCATTAAACGGCCCTTCAATAATTTTAATGGTTTCGCCTACAATGAAGGGTTCGCTCATGCTCGCACCGCCGGCTTCAGCCATTTCATCCATTTTACCCAGCATTTTATTTACCTCAGCTTTGCGCAGGGCGATGGGATTTTCTTTTCCTAAAAAATGAATTACACTGTTGGTGTTCTTTATCACATCACGCAGATCATCTCCCAATTTACCTTCCGCTATTTCAATCATTACATAGCCGGGGTAATAATTCCGCTCCCGCATTACCTTCTTTCCGTTCTGTACTTTATATACTTTCTCCACGGGTAAAAAAACCTGTTTTACTTTTTCGCTCCAGCCGCCGCGTGAAATTTCTTTATCCAGGTATTCCTTCACCTTCTTTTCTTTACCGCTTACCACACGCAATACAAACCACTTGGTTTCCTGCTGCTGTTGTTGGGTAGTATTTTCTGTATTTACAGTTTCCATTATCATTAATTAAATAAAGAGTAAATAACTTTCAGTGCTCCGCCTACACCAAGATCCATTACATAGATCATAGCGGTAATAATAATGGTAGCAACCAAAACAATCATGGTAGACTGTTGTAACTGCTGCCAATTGGGCCAGGTTACTTTTTCCACCAGCTCTTTGTAACTTTCTTTGAAATAATTCGAAATCTTGTTCATTACGTTAATTTGATTAATTAAATGATTCACCTCGTAATTTGAAAATAAATATTTCCAAATTAATCAGCACGGGCACTAGGATTTGAACCCAGATCAAAGGTTTTGGAGACCCGTATGCTACCGTTGCACCATGCCCGTAAATGCCTCCCCACCCTCCAAAGGAGGGATTAAGAGGCTTAATAATTAAAGAACTTTTTAAATAACAAAGTACCAATGGTTCTTTACCAAAGGTACTTTGTTTATAGTCAGCTTTTCCTAAGCCCCTCTTCGGGAGGGGTTTGGGGAGGCCGTTTTATTTTATAATCTCAGTTACCTGGCCCGCACCTACTGTACGTCCGCCCTCACGAATCGCAAACTTCAATCCTTTTTCCATCGCAATAGGCTGAATAAGCGTTACGCTAAGTGATGTATTATCACCCGGCATAACCATTTCAGTTCCTGCAGGTAAAGTACATTCACCTGTTACGTCCGTAGTACGGAAATAAAACTGAGGGCGATATTTGTTAAAGAACGGAGTATGACGTCCGCCCTCATCTTTGTTCAATACATACACCTCACCTTTAAATTCAGTGTGCGGAGTAATAGAACCCGGCTTGCAAATAACCATACCGCGACGGATTTGTGTTTTCTCAATACCGCGTAGTAACAATCCTGCATTATCACCTGCTTCACCTTCATCAAGCAACTTGCGGAACATTTCCACACCGGTACAAGTTGAAGTAAGAGGAGCTTCTATCAAACCAACAATTTCAACAGCTTCACCTACTTTAATTCTACCTCTTTCAATACGACCGGTAGCAACAGTACCGCGACCTGTGATAGAGAATACGTCCTCGACACTCATCAGGAACGGCATATCAACCGGACGGGGAGGCAAAGGAATATAGCTATCAACGGCGGCCATTAATTCATCAATTGCACCAACCCATTTTTCTTCGCCGGCCAAAGCACCTGTAGCAGAACCCTTAATGATTGGTGTATTATCACCATCAAAACCATTCTTAGTCAATAATTCACGAATTTCCATTTCAACCAGTTCCAATAACTCAACGTCATCAACAAGGTCTACTTTATTCATAAACACAACCATACTTGGTACACCTACCTGGCGTGCAAGCAGAATGTGCTCTCTTGTTTGTGGCATAGGTCCGTCAGTAGCGGCTACTACAAGAATAGCACCATCCATCTGAGCAGCGCCTGTAATCATATTTTTTACATAGTCGGCGTGACCCGGGCAATCAACGTGTGCATAGTGACGGCTTGCAGTCTGGTACTCTACGTGAGCAGTATTAATTGTAATACCTCTCTCCTTTTCCTCAGGCGCACCATCAATTTCATCATATTTCTTCGCTACGTTACCCATACCTTTCTTAGAAAGAATATCAGTAATAGCAGCAGTCAATGTGGTTTTACCATGGTCAACGTGACCAATTGTTCCAATGTTTACGTGAGGTTTGTCCCTCTTGAATTGTTCTTTAGTTGCCATCGTTATCGATTTTTAAATTGTGATTTTAGAATTTGAGTCAACTGCAAAAGCTTTTGACCACGGTTAAAATTTTTTATATAATTACTGCCTTACAAATAAGGACAGTTAGCTATTTTAGCAAATGAGCCGTTGATGAGAATTGAACTCACGAACTTCCCGATACATCGGGATTGCTTCATCAATTAATTTATTCAGCATCTCAAGCAAATGAGCCGTTGATGAGAATTGAACCGAGACCTTCCCGATACATCGGGATTGCCCTATATTTTTTTTCAAAAGAACTTGAGCCGTTAAAGGGAATTGAACCCTTGGCCTCTTCCTTACCAAGGAAGTGCTCTACCACTGAGCTACAACGGCGATATTAACTTTTCCATTTCAAAGAGAAGTTCACCATTTAGCTGCATTATCTTTTAATCGACCTTCCCGATACATCGGGATTGCTCTACCACTGAGCTACAACGGCGATATTAACTTTTCCATTTCAAAGAGAAGTTCACCATTTAGCTGCATCATCTTTTAATCGACCTTCCCGATACATCGGGATTGCTCTACCACTGAGCTACAACGGCTGGTATAGCATTGTGAGAGTTCTTCTCCCAATTCTCATTTTAAAACAAAGAACTTAATTTTTACACTCAATATTTGAGCGGAAGACCGGGCTCGAACCGGCCACCTGAAGCTTGGAAGGCTACCGCTCTACCAAATGAGCTACTTCCGCTGATTAAAAAAAGAACTTCCGACTTCGCACGGGCTAAGAAGGATAAAGTGGGCAGAGCTGGATTCGAACCAACGTACTCGTGAGAGAACAGATTTACAGTCTGTCGCCTTTAGCCACTCGGCCATCTGCCCCTAAAGTCAAAACACTTGCTTTGACGGCTAACTTAGTTAGAGCCGAAAACTGGAGTCGAACCAGCGACCTACTGATTACAAATCAGTTGCTCTACCAACTGAGCTATTTCGGCAAAAAAATTCGTTTTCATTTAAACAATAAAGAGCTACCCCCATTTTTGGGAAGGCAAAGGTAAGGGAAAACTATAAATGCAAAAAAATTGAAAATGAATTTTTTACGGCATACCGCATTTTGTTGATAAACCCTTGATACAGTTCCAAAATAAGCCGGGCGTGCCGAAAAGGGTTATAAATAAAAAAGACCCTGTTCGGGTCTTATAAAAAATTAAGCTGCTTGTTTTTCTTTTTGTCTTTTTAACTGGTTAATGATGGAATCAAATGCTTCGTCAAACGACTCCCGGAATGATTTACTTGTTGATTTAACAAAAAAGTTGTGTCGGGGTACGTGCACTCTGATCTCAGCGATTTTGTCTTTTATGGAATGAACCACATTGTCGAGCTTCAGAAACACATCTACTTTAATGATGCGGTCGTGAAAGGTGTTAAGCTTTTGAAGTTTACGATTAACATACTCCACTAATTTGTTGTCCGCGTCGAAACGAACAGTTTGAATGTTGACGTTCATAATAAATCGCAAGTTTAAATTGTGAACAATAAATAAAGAACTTTTCAATGGTAAATATTGCTGTATATCCTTGTTTTTTGGGTCAGCATGAAGTTATACTAAATACCATGTGTTTCCAAATAAAGTTCACTTTATTATTTCAAATTTTTTTTACGCTTTCGGATGCGCTTTTTTATGCACATCTTTCAGTTTTTCTATTGTATTGTGCGTATATATTTGTGTAGCTGCGAGGCTGCTGTGGCCGAGTAATTCTTTTATTGCATTCAGGTCGGCTCCGTTGTTGGCCATATGTGTGGCAAAACTGTGACGTAAAATATGAGGGCTTTTCTTATCAATTGTTGTTACAGCGGATAAATACTTATTTACAGAATTGTAAACCTGTTTCTGATAAAGCTTTTTTCCTTTTGAAGATACCAGCAGTACTATTCTGTCGGGTGTTACTAATTGCCTTTCTTTTTCCGTTATATAAAAAGTTATTTCTGAAACCAGGGATTTATTTACAGGTATTATTCTTTCCTTATTTCCTTTGCCAAGCACTTTAATGGTATTGTTGGAATTATTTACCTGGTTTTCCTTTAAATTAATCAGCTCACTTAACCGGATTCCCGTATTGTAAAATATAGCGAGTAATAACCTGTCTGTGCGGCCTTCCCAATTATCCGGGAATTCAATGTACTTAAATAAGGTTTCCGTATCTCTTTCAGTTACATAGGAAGGAAGTCGTTTACTTACTTTGGGAGCAATCACATTAGTCATAGGTGTATCCTCTATTGTCCCGGTTTTTAACTGATATTTAAAAAAAGAACGCAGGCTTGATATTTTCCTGTTTATTGACTTGGAAGTAAGTTTATTCTCTTTTAAAAAAGCTAACCAGCTGCGAACAAAACTCAGGCTTATTTCTGTAAGTGCTAAATTACCATATTGTATTTCCAGAAAATCGAAAAACTGTATCAAATCGTCCTGATAAGAACGAATAGTATGAGCGGAATACCTTTTTTCGAACTTGAGGTAATCCACGAAGGATTGTATTTGCGGGTAAACCGGTAAAGACATAATACGGCCCTAAAGATACCCATAAGGCATAAAAAAAGGCTGCAAAGATTTAATCTTTGCAGCCGTAAATATATTGATAGCCCCTTTAGAGGCTTAAGCATCAATCTTTCCGCTGGCGATATTCTGCTTATAAACAGCTTTCAGTACCTGTGCACGACGTTTGATAGAGGGCTTGGTAAAGCTCTGACGCTCACGCAACTGAAGCAATGTTTTAGACTTCTCAAATTTCTTTTTGTACTTTTTGAGGGCCTTGTCTATGTTTTCGCAGTCTTTTGAATCAATAATCAGCATAAATTATATACCTCCTTGGTATTTTTTTTAGAGCCGCAAAGATAGGGGGATTGAATTAAAGTAACAAGTTTCGGATTTTGAATTAAGAAAACTCACCTATGCCTTACACGAACGGCTATGTAAATTTTAAAAAAGACCCGTAGATACTTTATCGGCGCTACAAAGCAGCAATTAAAATTTCGACAAGCGGGTAATTATAAATACTTCTAAATTGCAGCATGTTTACAGGTATAATTGAATCAATAGGGATTATTAAAGAAATTACGGAAAAAGGTAAAAATCGAAGTTTTGGTATTGCTACTTCTTTAGCCACAGAATTAAAAGTAGATCAAAGTATAAGCCACAACGGTATTTGTCTTACCGTAGAAGAAATAGCAGGATCGATACACAAGGTTACTGCTATAGACGAAACTTTACAAAAAACCAATGCGGGCAGTTGGAAGATTGGTGATTCTGTAAATATTGAGCGCTGCTTGAAAATAGACAGCCGGCTGGACGGCCATTTGGTACAGGGGCATGTAGATACAACCGGTATTTGTAAAAAAAGAACGGAGAAAGACGGTAGCTGGGTTTTTGAGTTTGAGTTTGATAAGAAATTTGCCACCCTTGTAATAGAAAAAGGGTCTGTATGTGTTAACGGCATCAGCCTGACGGCATTTAATGTAAAAAAGAAAAGATTCTCTGTGGCCATTATACCTTTTACATTTGAGCATACCAATATGCAATATGTAAACGAAGGCGATGCTGTAAATATAGAATTTGACTTATTGGGTAAATATATTTTGAGAAAGCTATCTTTGAAAGATTAATCAATTATTTTTCAATACCTGATGCAACCTGCGCTTACTACCCGCCAACACTACCCTGCACTGGACGGCTTACGCGGTTTGGCTATTTTGCTGGTAGTATTTTATCACAACTTTGGTTTTATCAATTATTTTTTCTTCGGCTGGCTGGGTGTCGATCTGTTTTTTGTATTGAGCGGCTACCTGATCACTTCTATTTTACTGAACGACTTGGGAAATAAAAATTACCTGCGGAATTTTTATATGCGTCGGGTACTGCGCATTTTTCCGTTGTACTACATGTGCCTCATTATTTTTTTAATTATTGTACCTGCACTGAATATTAACCTGGATGTAAAATATTATACAGACAATCAGGTTTGGCTGTGGACATACTTTCAAAACTGGCTTTATATTTTTAATCCGAATGAAGTAACCAATACATTACACCATTTTTGGTCATTGGCGGTAGAAGAACAATTTTATCTTGTATGGCCAATAGCAATACTTGTAATAAAAAAGCCAAAACGACTTATACTTCTTCTTTGTACGGTACTGGTATCAGTAATTGCACTACGATACATTGTTTGGGTATACAAGATTGAAAACCTTGCATATTTCAACTTGTTTACATTTTCCAGAGTAGACGGTATATGCATCGGCAGTATACTGGCATTGCTGATGAAAACCAGCCCGGGTTTTATAGAAAAGTATACTACAGCCATAGTATTGTCCCTTGCAGGAGTTAATTTCCTGTTTTACTTTTTTAACAGAAATAATAACTTCACCTTTCCATACCTGGCCATAGCAGGCTATACTACTTTCGCCGTAATGCTGGCTTTACTTATTTATGAGAGTATAAAAGGAACCAATAAACCTGTCGAATTGCTCTTCAACAATCGTATAATGAAATTTTTTGGAAAATATTCTTACGGCCTGTATGTGTACCACTGGCCGATTTATTTATTACTTAATGATTTTTTACTAAACAGGATTACGGGCAATCTCAGTTTTATTCCGCCAAGAATAGTCGCATCCCTGATCAGTACTTCAGCGGCGATAGCCTTGAGTGTAATAAGCTATAGGTATTTTGAAAGTTATTTTATTAAAAGAAAAAAAGCATTTGAATAACACTTGATTAATCGAATTATAAATCCTTATACCTTTATTGCATGATAACGGGCAATGATGCAAAAAAAAATTACATCGCTATATTTTTAATCGCTTTCTCCACGTTGGCCGCCGAAATAGTTCTTTCGCGTCTTTTTAGCGTGATTACTTATTACTACCTGGCCTTTTTCGCTCTGTCAATTGCTATGTTGGGGATGACAGCAGGAGCTGTAACAGTTTATATAAAAGAAACCTTGTTTTCAGAAATACGGATTTACAAAACACTTGCGGCTGTATCACTACTTTATGCAATTTCTCTTCCCGTTGCAGCTATCGCTGTTTGTATTATTCCGGTAGGGGTAGACATGTCTTTACAAAAAATAATCAGTTTTATTTTTGTAACGTTCTTTTGTTCGCTTCCTTTTTATTTTTCAGGTATTATAATCAGTTCATTATTAACCAAAGTAAAACTGCATATAAACCGGATGTATGCTATTGATCTTTTTGGCGCTGCACTTGGCTGCTTAGGTGTATTGGCAGGTCTTGAATTGCTGGACGCTGTCTCTTTTCTTTTCATTCTCAGCTTACCCGGGTTCATTACAGCTTATCTTTTAAATTCAAAAATCAAAAAACTTAATATCATTTTACTTTTTTTAATAACGCTTACATGCGCTGTTACAAATAGTCATTACTATCAATTTATAAGGCCATCTATTGTAAAAGGTAAAAAAGAAAAATCATCAGATTTTGTATTTGAAAAATGGAACTCACATTCAAGGGTTGTTGTGGAAAATAAAACGGAAGGTACTCCGCAACTTTGGGGTCCAAGCCCGGCGACGCCAATCGGCCTGAAAACAGAGCAATATAAAATGTCTATTGACGGTGATGCAGGGACAGTGCTCAGGAAATTCAAAGACAGAACGGATATTGATCACCTGAAATATGATTTATCCAATTTTGCATATTACCTGCGGCCCGCGGGCAATACTTGTATAATAGGAGTTGGGGGCGGCAAAGATGTACAAGCCGCTATTTTATTTAACCAAAAGAAAATTACAGGCATTGATGTAAACCCGGTTTTTATAAAACTGCTTACTTCAAAATTCAAAGATTTTGCCGGTATCGCAGGTCGTAAGGAAGTAGTATTGGTTAATGATGAAGCGAGAAGTTTTTTATCAGCATCAAAGGAAAAATTTTCTTTAATCCAAATGTCGCTGATTGATACCTGGGCCGCTACAGGTGCAGGCGCTTTTTCCTTATCCGAAAACAGTCTTTATACCATTGAAGGCTGGCAAATATTTCTAAACCGGCTTGACAGTAACGGGTTATTTACCGTATCAAGATGGTATAACCCGGAAAATTTAGGAGAAACAGGAAGGTTGGTAAGTCTCGCTGCCGCATCGCTTCACGAATTCGGAATACAGGATGTTGATAAGCATATCGCACTGCTGACTATAAATAACCTTGCAACAATTATAGTATGCAAAAACCCCTTTACAAGTGCTGATATAGAAACCATAAATGCTAAGGCATCCGAATTGCAATTTAATGTTATACTAACTCCGGGAACAGCCGTGACAAATGAAACACTTAGCAAAATAATAACATCGAAAAACAATTCATCGCTAAAAAAAATTATTCAATTTCATCCATTAAAAATTGACCCGCCTACCGACGACAATCCTTATTTTTTTAATATGCTGCGATTGAGTAATATCAGTTTGGCTGACAGCAATCTGCAAAGAGGTGTAATGATGGGTAACTTACGGGCTACAAAAATGTTGTTGCTGTTAATTCTGTTTTTATTGATAATGGCCGTTGCCGCTGTTCTTGTACCGCTTTTTTTGAAGACGAAAGAGAAAACAGATTTCTTCCGCCGTGCTTTTTTTACACATGCAGTTTACTTCTCTCTTATAGGCGCAGGGTTTATGTTACTGGAGTTAGCGCTTGTACAGCGATTGACCGTTTTTTTAGGAAGGCCCGTTTACGCTTTAGGTATATTGCTTTTTTCCATCATCCTCAGTACCGGTATAGGGAGCTTTGTGTCTGAAAAAGTTTTCAACCGGGCAGGTAATAAAAAAATACTCTTGCTGCCGGGTGCAACTGCATTGGTAATTTTTCTCTACAGTCGTTTTTTGCCCGTTCTAATGAGTAAGATGTTTGAGATTAATGTCCTTTATAAAGTACTAATCTCAGTCATTATTATTTTTCCTCTCGGCATACTCCTGGGTCTCTTCTTCCCCTTGGGAATGAAACTTAGCAGTAATAACAGCTTGCCCTCTCATACACCCTGGTTTTGGGCATTGAACGGAATATTTGGTGTACTGTTCTGCGCAGTAGCGGTCTTCATTTCTATTTATGCCGGCATATCCTATAATTTTTATCTGGCCGCTGTATTTTATTTTATAATATTCTTTTTACTCAGAAAAATGATTGTCCGCTAACTTTCGTTCAATTATAATCACAGGAATTGATAAGTAAGTAAGAATAGCTTTATTTTACAAAAAATATTTTTTAGTCTTCCGCATGGATATATCAGAACTTAACAGGGTAAACTTAACAACGCGATTAAACAGGCACCCCTGGGAGATTGCCAGGGCTTATGCCGTTAGTTTTATTTTGAAAAAAAACAGTTCTCACTCACAACATATTATTGATATAGGCAGCGGCGACATATTTGTATTGCAAATACTGGCTAAAAACAATGCGGCAGAAAAATTTTCTGCTATTGACAACGCTTATAACAATGAAATAATTCAACATTTAAAACAACAGCCCGGTACGGAGAAGATTGATTTTTATACGACACCTGATTACATAACAGAACAAAAAAAAGCAGGAGCAGTTTTATTTTTAGATGTACTTGAACATTGTGAAAATGATAAAGCAATTCTTTCATCGGCTTTAAAACCGGCTTTGGTAAGCGATGATGCTCTATTCCTGGTAACCGTGCCGGCTTACCAATCACTTTATTCGCAGCATGATGATTTATTGAAGCACTACCGCAGGTACAACCGCAAGGGCATTAACGCTGTATGCAGCTCACAAAATTTGACAGTAATTAAAAGCGGTTATTTCTTTTTCAGCCTGTTGCCGGCAAGGTTTTTTCAATTAATATTTGAAAAAACCGGCTTGCGCAAACCGAAGAAGTCGATTGATAACTGGAACGGAAACAAAATTGTCACCAAAATTATTTCGAGTATTTTGCGGGCAGATTTCAGAATTTGCTATGCCCTGTCCTCCATCGGCGTACATCTTCCGGGTCTGTCGTGTTATTGTATATGCAAAAAATTGCCATCATAATTCCCTGCTACAATGAAGGAAAGCGTTTACAAAAAAAAGCTTTCGCTGATTTTCTCAGCACACATACCGATGCCGTATTGTTTTTTGTAAACGACGGCAGCTCGGATAATACGTCTGAAATTCTCAATTCCGTTAAATCAGGCTCGGCTAATCAAGTCAGAATTATTACTCTTGAAAAAAACACCGGCAAGGCCAATGCCGTACGAACAGGTTTGCTTGAATCAATTGCTGAAAATGAGTTTGCTTATGCCGGATACCTGGATGCGGATTTATCTACAAGCCCCGAAGAGTTCTTCCGGCTTTTTTCGTTAATGAAAGAAAAGAACCTCGATTATATTTTTGGATCCCGTATTAAAATGATTAATACTTCTGTAAAAAGAAGTCAATTCAGGCACATTGCCGGAAGACTGATTGCTACAGCCGTTGACTCAAAATTTAAGCTGGGTATTTATGATACACAATGCGGCGCCAAATGTTTTAAGAGTGAAGCCATTCGTACGGTTTGTAAAAACCCTTTTATAACCAAATGGTTTTTTGACGTAGAAATATTTTTACGCATAAAAAAAGAATTGCCTGATGCAAAAGGACTTGAAGTACCACTGCAGCAATGGGAAGATACACCGGGTTCTAAAATCAATATCTTCAGTTTTCCTTCAGTACTTAAAGAAATAATTTTATTACGTCTTAAATACAGCAAATAATTACAATTGATACAAACCGGGTTACATATAAGCAATGACAAGTACAGACACCCCGTATTTTATTTGGTTTTTCTTCTGCTGACTGTATTCATTGCCTACTGGCCAATCAGTTTTCATGTATTCAGCCTGAAAAATGATGCATTGAATTATTTTTTACCTGTTCGTCATCTTGTAAGTGAATCATACCATCGCAATATACTGCCTCTGTGGACTCCTTACTTAAACCTGGGTTACCCGCTGCATGCAGACATGCAGTCGGGTGTATGGAATCCTTTTGTACAGCTCTTTTCTTTTTTCGGGCCTTATACGCTTTATACTCTCCAACTTGAAACATTACTATATATATTTCTTAGCGGAGCCGGAATGTTTTTTTTGTTGAGACATTTTAAATTACATCCGTACGCAAACCTGCTTGCATCAGTTTCTTTTATGTTATGCGGTTTCAACAGCGACAGTTGTCAATTTCTTAACTGGATAGCGGGTTCAGCCTTTCTTCCGTTCGTTTTTCTTTTTTATTACAGGTGCCTCGAAGAACGATCAGTAAAACAAGGAATGTATACCGGCCTTTCGCTTTTTTTTCTTTTCAGTTGTGCCTATCCTGCCGATTTTATTATTACAGCCTACCTGCTGATTGCAATGCTGATAGTATATATGGTATCTGCTTACAGAAAAAAAGAAGTTTTTATTAATAAAAAACTTCTGCTTTCACATCTTACTATTGCAATTGTTTTCATACTTCTTTCCGGGCCCGCAATTCTTTCCTACGCTGAAGGACTGCCCCTGCAGGAAAGAGGTAAGGGCGCCGATTATGAATCTGTAATGAGCAACCCGCTTCACCCGGCTCTTTTAAGTGCTTACACTACTCCCCCGGCAATTTGGAAAATGCCCGGTGTATCTATTACCGATCCGCTGGAAAGAAACTCCTATATCGGTATTGCGGGGTTCATGCTGCTGCTTATTTCTTTCATGTTTAAATCGGTAAATAGTACAGTTAGGTTCAGTAAATGGGCGGCAGTCATTTTTCTTTTGTTCAGCTTCGGAGAAATGGGCGGCCTGAGAGTTATCAGCTATTATATTTTACCGCTGATGAACAGCTTTCGTCATCCGGCCAATGCGAAAATGTTTACCCTCTTTTTTTGTTGTTTACTGGCAGGCTTCGCATTTAATGATATAATAAATAATAAAATACCCGTTAAAATTCTCAGAAGAGGCTGGTGGGCTACTCTATTAATTATGTTTATTGTATTAGTCATTTCCTTTTTCACTCCTTTTTCTCTTTTCTCACTTTCGTCAGTTTCTTCTTTTTTTCATATGCACCCGGGTGTACCATTTATTAATCATCTTAAAACACAGTTAGACAATACAAGTTTTGCTGATTTGGTTTTACTAACCACATTTGTACAGGTTGTTTTTCTTTTACTTGTTTACAGATTTTTATTTAAAAAAATAAATATAAAACTCTTTTTGGCTACCGCCATTGTAAACTGCATTCTGTTTACCATCCTTTTTCAACCGTTTACAGTAATCAACAAATCCCGTGCGTCGCATGTACAAGCTATGGTAAACAAATTTTCCGTAGCCGGTTATCCTTTGCCTGATAATACACAGTCATTGGAGCAAAACAGCATTGACAATGAAAAATACATGGCCGAAATTGGTTGTATCAATCTGTACAATAAAAAAGTCGGACGATCAGATTATCGTATTACACCATCAAACCAGTTATTACAAAACGAATTTTGGTATAATGAAAGATTCAAAAAACAAATAATGAAATATCCGTTGCTTTACAAACCGCAGTTCGTATACGACATTGACGGTTGGGAGGGTTTGAGGGATAGTACCGGTAAAAGTAAGCGGGCCTTTGTTGAATCATTAAAACAAATGCATGAATATTCAAATGACGACTCCACCAATATAGTCTTTACAAAGTTTGAACCAAATCGCATCGAAGGAAAAATTACTACTAATGAAGACGGAGAGTTTGTATTAACGCAAACAAGCTATCCGCATTGGAAGCTTTACATTGATGATAAAGCAAGTTCAATAGACCTTACCAATATTGCATTCATGGGATTCAGTGTTCCTGAAGGAACTCATACATTTTCGTTTCGATATGAGGCTGTGGATATAAGAATTGCTTTCATCATCAGCCTGTCAGTACTCGGCTTGTTGTTTGGAGCAATTATTTACAGTTGGATAAAAAATAAGATATCCTCTACTCCATAATATTCTTTCCCTTCATAGCCGCGCCGATGGCTTCATCCATTACGCGTTCTGCATAAGGTCGCGATATTTCGTTGAGTGTTTCTATCTTTTTATGAATAACATCCTTATCCGTCAATTTCATTGAACCCTCGACTTCCTTAATCGCATTTTGTGTAATGGCAATTTCCCCGGCGGTAAGCAATGATTTATTTTTAATTAAAAAATTATTGGTGGTGTCTATTATTTGCTGTGCTTCGGTTTGCGCTTCTACCAATGCACGGGTATGCATATCATCTTTAGCATGGGTAATGGAGTCAAGCAGCATTTTTTCTACTTCCGCATCCGTCAATCCGTACTGCGGTTTTACTTCAATGGTTTGCTGCACACCGCTTCTTAATTCTTTTGCCGTAACGACCAATATACCATCTGCATTTACTAAAAAAGATACCTCTACTTTGGGTAAGCCTGCGGGCATAGCGGGTATACCGCTCAAATTAAATTCGGCCAGCTTACGATTGTCTTTTACCAAGTCTCTCTCGCCCTGGTACACAGAAATGCGCATACCGCTTTGTCCGTCTTTTTGCGTGGTATATTGCCTGCCTGCCTTAGTCGGTATTTTAGAATTTCGCGGAATCAATACATCCATCAAACCGCCCATCGTTTCCAGGCCCAATGACAACGGCGTTATATCCAATAATAAAAAATCTTTATTGTTACCCGCTAAAATATCGGCTTGTACTGCCGCGCCCAATGCTACTACTTCATCAGGATTGAGTGAATCATGTACCGGCTTCCCAAAAAATTTACTGACCGATTCTTTTACCAACGGCGTTCGTGTAGATCCGCCTACCATAATTATTTCATCAATAGCAGCATTACTCAGCTCCGCATCTTTTAAAGCATTAGTACAGCATGTAATTGTTTTATCAACTAAAGGCTGTATCAATTTTTCAAACTCATCTTTGCTTAACTCAACCGGCTGACCGGCTGCTAAACCGGCGTATGAATTATTAACGCTGAGATATTTTTTTGCCTCCTCAGCTTTTAAACGCAACTCCTGCGCAAGACTTTTATTACTGTACACTTCTTCTTCAGACAAATCATTTTTTCCCGCCCAATACTTTACAATTTCTCTGTCAAAATCATCGCCACCCAAATATGTATCACCATTGGTAGACAGTACTTCAAATATACCGTTGGCAATTCGGAGAATTGAAATATCAAATGTTCCGCCGCCCAAATCATATACCGCTACTGTTTTTACCTCATCACTTCGTAAACCCAATCCGTAAGCCAGGCTAGCAGCGGTTGGTTCATTTACAATTCGCAAAACATCTAATCCCGCCAGCTTTCCCGCATCTCTTGTAGCCTGGCGTTGTGCATCGTTAAAATATGCGGGTACGGTTATTACCGCTTTCGTTACCGGCGTTTTTAAAATATGCTCCGCTCTTTTTTGTAATTCTTTTAAAATAAAAGATGATAACTCGATGGGCGAATAAAATTTATCACCTGCCTGTATCTTCACCAGGCTATCCGAGTTGTCATCAATTACTTTGTAAGTAAAAAAAGATGATTGTTCTTTGAGATCATTATATGATTTTCCCATTAACCGTTTGACGGAAAAAATAGTATTCTGCGGTTCGGTAATTAAATATTTTTTTGCTTCCTCGCCAACGGTAATATTTCCGACACCGTCAAAATGCACGACGGAAGGAACCAAAGAAGAGGAGTCATTTTCTTTAAGCGCTACGGGCTTTTTATCCGCTGGGTGAATGATGGCTACCAAACTGTTGGTTGTGCCCAGGTCAATACCCACAATCATTTCCTGCTGTTGTAAACTGCCGGTTGCTATATTAATACCGATTTTTGCCATACAGAATTCAAATTCTTACTATTAGTTATTTTATTCAATGTGCAAATGTAACGCTTCGAAACGTTGCAGGGTTTACGAAATAAATAAAAACGAAATAAAAAACCCCCTGAAAAAATCAGAGGGCATTTTTAACACCTGTGTTCAGGTTTTATAATGTAAGTCCGAGAGATAATTGTATAGCCTGGCTCTTCCATTTATCCTTATCATCAATATCGTTTATGTTGCTGAGGCCAACTACATAGCGCCCGGTAACTCTCAATTTGCCCAGTTTCACCTGTGCGCCTGCAAGCATGGAGAGGTCGCCGTTTTTAAATGCCGCCTCGCCGTTCTTTAAAAAGTTTTTATTCTGATCTATCAGCACACCAAACTGCGGGCCGGCCTGTAATGAAATGGGGCCTAAAAATTTATAACTAAGCACAATCGGTATTGATAAATAGTTCAGCTTAATACTTGTAGCATTGGCAGGGTCTATAACATTTTGATAAATGGCCTTATAGTTACTGTCCAGTCTTGTAGAATACTGGTTGTATAGCACTTCGGGCTGAAGCATAAATTTTTTACCCAAACCTATTTCGGCAAAGCCCCCGATATGATACCCGTAACGAAATTGTTCTTTAAATGATTTGCCGTCTACTTTAACTACATTGGCGCCGCCTTTTAAACCAACTTTAAATTGCGCTTGAAGAGATGCAGATACTAAAAGTATTGCCGCGAAAGTGAATATTAGCTTAGACTTCATATAAATGGTTTTTTGTTTCAATAAAAGTTCCAACTATAATGCCGGTAATAAAATTACGCTGTTAAAATATATTAACAGCCGTTACGGTTTTTTATTGTAAACACAATGTGAATATTATCTAAAAAAACGCCCCGATGTTAACGGAGAAAATAGCATTGAAATTTTTTTCAGAAGCGGGGAAATAATAATCAAAGATTAATTGCGGCTGTATATAAATTTTTTTAAACGAATACTCTCCCCGCAGATACAGGGTGGTAGACAGGGGCTGAAAATTCAGCTTATCATCCAAATAAATATTTTCAGAATTGAATAAAATACTGTTCCCGCTTGTCTTAATCAATGCATACGTGTTGGAAGTTTGATTAAACCCGAACTTTTGCGTACCGCTTGTAAGCATCAGTTGCGGTGTAAATCGTATATAATCATTTTTACCGAAAATATCCAGCCAATAAAAGTCATGCTTTACCGATGTCATTACCGAAAAATCACTGATTGATTCTTTTGAATTAACTCTTGTAAAACCATTGGGACGAAGTCGCAATGAAGTAATCAACTCTTCTCTTTCTTCAAACTCTGATCTGCTGCCCCACCCGTAACTTACAGCCACCATCGGTCTCACCCACCATTTTCGCCAGGTGAAGTACCCGTATAATTCGTTTTGAATAGGCGTGGTATAAAAAGGCAATTCATTTTTTGTAAAGAATTTTGTAAAAGAAACACCTGTTGCCAGGTTCCTGTTCCTTAAATAATCGTAAGAAGGACTTATAGAAAACTGGTAAAAATTTAATTGATCTTTATCATTCACCGCGGCAGATAACGCAGTAATACCAAGCCCGCTTTTATCATAATAGCCCAGAGCAGGCGAATAAGTGATTCGCTGTTTTATGTCAAGGGAAAAACTTTCTTTGTTTAAATAATTAAAGTTGCCGTTGCTTACAGACAAACCCGTTAAAAAATAACTGCGGGGAGCGGCTATTGAATCCAGGAAAAGCTCCATTTCATTGAGTAAAGATTCATAATCAAAATCATCAGTGTCGTTCAGCAGCGTATCATTTAGTTTAAAAATTGAGACAGAGGTATCAACAGGCTGTTGTTGGGAAAATGAAGTTATTCCGGGTAAGGAAAAAGCCACTATAATGAATAATTGTTTAATCATTAATCAGGAAATATCAGTTGGTTCAATTTTATATTCTGTAAATCGGCAGGGCTATGACCTGCCGATTATTTCAAAGTTTAATTTACTGATCATCAACGATAAAATAAAGTCTTCCTTTACATTGGCCACTTAAGCAAAATCAAACTTATACCAATTCAAAAATGGTTATTTCAGGTAAAATACCCACACGACCGGGGTATCCTATGAAGCCAAATCCCCTGTTTACATAAAGTTTCTGATGCTCCGCCTCGTACAAACCTGCCCACTGCTTATACACATACTGCACGGGGCTCCATTTAAAACCGGGAATCTCAACGCCAAACTGCATTCCATGCGTATGACCCGATAAAGTAAGATCTATTCCCCGGTATTGTTTTGTCACCTCGCTGTTCCAGTGCGAAGGGTCATGACTCAGTAAAATATTAAAATGATCTTCGGAAACACCTTCATAAGCTTTGCTTAAACTGCCGTAACTGTGAAAATTCCCTCTTCCGCTTATGTTCTGAACGCCGATCAGGTTTATTTTTTCATCGCCCATTGTAAGTTCGGCATTTTCATCCAATAAAAGTCGCCATCCCATGGATGCGTGTACTTTTTTCAAGGCCTCCAGGTTCTGCTGTTTTTGTACACTAAAACCGTTTTGATCCATATCATCCCACTTTACATAATCAGCATAATCGTGATTGCCAAGTGTGGAATAAACTCCCAAAGGCGCATTTAACTTGCTGAATACATCAATATAATCGTCCATCTCCTCCGCTTTATTGTTTACCAAATCGCCGGTAAATAAAATCAGGTCGGGCTTTTCGTTCAAAATTTTTTGAACACCTTTCAGCACCGCATCTTTATTGGTAAAGCTACCCGAATGAATGTCTGAAATATGAGCAATCTTTAAACCTTTAAAAGAAGAGGGTATATTTTTAAATGCCAACGGAATCTTGTTTACACGGTAATTATATTTATTGCCAAAACCATACACCAGCGTACCAAACAGGCCTCCGCCTGCAAGCATACCAATCCAACTGAGAAATGCCGATCTTGAAATACGTTCGCCTTGCGTTGTTTCCACTTCGGTATTTGAAAAAAAGAATTTAGCAGCCACCCACTGAATTCCTCTTCGGATATCATCTACCAAAAAGAATACGGCCGCGATAAGTTTTGCAAAAAATAAACCGGCGATAATGGCAAAGACGCTGCTGCGGATTACTTTACTCAGATTTTCGAACTGCAGGTAGGGCAATATGATTAATACCACTATCGCCGAAACAGACAGTAACCAGTAAGAAGAATGAATAATCATTCGGGTTTTATGACCCGATGATTGTGTGAGTACCTTAAGAGCCTGAAAAACATAAAGATCAAGCAGTACCATGAAACCTATTAATACCCACCAGAAAGGAGAATTACGCATAGAAATTTTAAATTCAGACAATAAAGATGAGAAATAATTTTTGGCTTTCCGGTTTTAAAGCCGGCTTTCAGGTTTTTATAACAACCCGCATGTCTTTTTGTTAGCTTTTTATAGCGATGAACACCTATTTTTGCCAACATTGCATCAGGCGGTTTGTCAGTAATTTATGCTTAAACTCCGGGCTGCATAACCGGGCAAAACTTAATTTTGCAATATTGCCAAATGGCAACAACTTTACGAAAATGCGGCGGTGATGGCCGGCAGCGGCTGATTTTCAAAAGAGTTAGTTCTGTAAAGGATAAATAAATCTTATAATTTTTTAAACTCTGCTGAGGGGTTTAATCTAAACAAGAGACCCTCGCGGGGATTGCGATACCTATGGCAAGAATAATTGGAGTGGCAAATCAAAAAGGCGGTGTGGGGAAAACGACAACCGCTATTAACCTGGCGGCAAGCTTTGCCGTGCTGGAATATAAAACATTGCTGGTAGATGCCGATCCGCAAGCCAACAGCACTACCGGCGTGGGTTTCGACCTGCATAATGTAACCCAAAGCCTGTATGACTGTATGGTGAATGAAGCCAAGGCCAAAGATGTTGTTTTGAAAACCGAAATACCCAATCTTGATTTAATACCCTCGCATATAGATTTGGTAGGCGCAGAAATAGAAATGATTAATTACCCCGGAAGGGAAAATGTATTGAAAAATATACTGGAACCTGTTAGAAACGATTATGACTTTATAGTAATAGACTGCTCACCCTCGTTGGGTTTAATTACAGTAAATGCTTTGTCTGCCTCCGACTCGGTGGTGGTACCTGTACAATGCGAATTCTTTGCACTGGAAGGATTAGGTAAATTATTAAACACCATTAAAATTGTTCAAAGCCGCTTAAATACATCGCTTGCTATAGAAGGTATTTTGATGACGATGTATGACGGAAGATTGAGATTGAGCAACCAGGTAATAAGTGAAGTACGTCGGCATTTCGAAGATTTGGTTTTTCAAACTATTGTACACCGTAATGCAAAACTGAGCGAAGCGCCAAGTGTGGGCAAACCGGTAATTTTATATGATGCCGCCAGTAAAGGCTCCTTAAATTACCTGAACCTTGCAAAAGAAATTTTGCAAAAAAACAATATGACAAAAATTAAACAGGAAGAAAGAATACTTGAACTATAAGAAGAAGGTATCAGCCCCCGTGCGGAATTTCTCCAAAACCTTAAGCTGTATACCCCAAACTCTGAAACATGACCACTCCCAAAAAAAATAATGAACTGTTAGGCAAAGGAATTCGTTCCTTATTGCAAAGTATCGATACGGATTTAAAAAATACAAGCGGGCATTTAAAATCTGATGTGGTAGAAACCGTAACTGCCACCAACCGTATTCCGTTGGATGAGATTGATGCCAATCCCAAACAACCCCGCAGAGATTTTGATGAACAGGCATTGAAAGAATTGGCGCAATCAATAAAAATGCACGATGTTATACAACCGGTAACATTGACCAAAATGCCGGGCGGCCGATACAGGCTTATAGCCGGCGAGAGAAGATTGCGTGCCGCGAAAATTGCAGGCCTGAAAGATATACCCGCATACATACGCCAGGCGAATGACAGGGAATTACTGGAGCTTGCCTTACTTGAAAACCTGCAAAGAGAAGATTTAAATGCAATAGAAGTAGCGCTTAGTTATAAAAGAATGATGGATGAGCTGGAACATACACAAGAGCAGGTGGCCGAGCGTATGGGTAAGGATCGCAGCACGGTAACCAATTATATTCGTTTACTGAAATTACCTCCCGATATTCAAATAGCCGTGCGCAACGGAAGCATCAGTATGGGGCACGCCAGGGCATTGATAAATGTAGATACCGTAGACAGGCAGCTTTATATTTTTGATGAAATAAAGGAAAAAGAACTTTCGGTAAGGCAAACGGAAGCATTGGTTCGTAATCTTTATAAAGGAGCCGATGGTGTTAAAAAATCCGCAAAAACGTCGCTGCCCGATGCTTATAAAAAAATAGAAGATAAATTAGCATCGCATTTCAGCACACGAGTAAAATTGAAACACAGCAAAAACGGCAGCGGCCAAATTACTTTTGATTATTATACAACTGACGAGTTGACTAAGATGCTTAACCAAATGAATATATCGGCAGACTAACTCCATCACATACAATCCTGCTAAAGGATAGACAAAAATGCTAAACAGAATTAATAGTTTTTTCATGTACCGGGACAAATCAATTTTTAAAATTGGTAGGCCCGTTATTTTATTTACTATATCCTTTTCGCTGATATTTTTTTCCTCCGTTTGTAAGGCTCAAGAATCGCCGGCTACTGATAAAAAAGATTCATCCGCGGCAGGCAGCAAGAATATAACTCGTGAAATTGTTTCGATGAAGGACACGGCTGCGAAAAAGCCGCACAGTCCGCGTACCGCTGCTATCCGATCTGCCATACTGCCCGGCTTGGGACAGATTTATAATAAAAAATACTGGAAACTGCCCATTGTATACGGTGCATTGGGTGTAACCGGTTACATTTTTTTTGATAATATAAAAGTATATAAGGAATCGAAATTTGCTTATGCGGCAAGGATTAAAGCAGAGCCTCCGTTGAGAGATTCAACGGATTATAATATACTTGAAACAAGATTTAAATTATACAGCGTAGGTTCTATCCGCAATCAACGTGATAAATTCAGGCAATACATTGACTACTCCGTATTGTTTTTTGTATTCTTTTGGGGGCTGAATGTAATTGACGCATCAGTAGACGGCCACTTAAAAAGTTTTGATGTAAGCCCTAACCTCAGTTTGAAATTGAAAGCCGGCTACAGCGAAATGGCGAAAACGAGCGGGGTAAGTTTGGTAATGAAAATTGGCAAATAATACTTCTGTGCTTCCATTAGCTTTTTAATACATTTGTCCGAATAATAATTTTACGATATGAATATCGCATTAATTGGCTATGGTAAAATGGGCAAGACCATTGAACAAATAGCGTTACAAAGAGGACATAGCATCGTTTTAAAAATAGATATAAACAATGCGGCCGATTTCAACGCCGTAAATATGACTAAGGCAGATGTCGCCATCGAATTTACTGCCCCGCATACAGCATTCGATAATATTTGCAAGTGTTTAAACTTTGGCGTACCCGTTATCAGCGGCTCTACCGGCTGGACAGAAAGAATGAATGAAATAAAAAAACTTTGTACTAAAAAAAATGGTTCCTTTTTATATGCCAGCAATTACAGCGTAGGAGTAAATATTTTTTTTGAACTAAATAAAAAACTGGCGCAACTGATGGCGCCGCACGCCGAGTATAATGTAAGCATGACCGAAATACATCATACAGAAAAAAAAGACGCCCCCAGCGGTACGGCTATTACCTTAGGCGAACAAATTTTGGAAGAAGTGAAACGAAAAACAAAATGGGTGAATACAGTAAGTCCTTCCGATAATGATTCAGTAAAAGAAAATGAACTGGAAATAAAAAGCGAAAGAACTGACCCGGCTCCGGGTACGCACAGTGTTAAATATTCTTCTTCAGTTGATGATATTGAAATTATACATACGGCGCACAACCGTACGGGCTTTGCCTTGGGAGCTGTGCTTGCCGCCGAATTTGTTTATAACAAAAAAGGTGTTTTCTCGATGAAAGATGTTTTATCATTCTAATGTTTAAATACATCGGCCGTGTACAGCAATTCAATGAATACAGTAAGGTTAGTTATTACAGGCAAAGTGCAGGGCGTTTTTTACAGGCAAAGCGCTAAAGAAAAAGCAATTGAATTGCGTATTACAGGTACAGTAAAAAATTTACCGGCAGGTGATGTAGAGATCATTGCGACAGGGTACCGTAAACAATTGGACAATCTTATCGCCTGGTGCAAAAAAGGGCCACCCAAGGCCGTTGTTACCAATGTACTGATTGAAGAACTACCACTTCAGTTATTCGAAAATTTCTCAATAATTCGATGAGTGTATAAAAAACTCTACTGATCTATTAATCACAAAAGTTTATTCGTTAAGTAATTCGTCTACGGAATCGTAGAAATATTTTTTGAACTCAGTATAATGCTCTCCGGAACCCGGTCCGTAAAAACCCGTATGAAACTGTTTTACTTTCCCGTCTTTACCAATAAAGATTGTAGTAGGAAATACTTTGATGGCGGTCAGCTGAGGAAGCGTTTTTTCTGTTTTTAATGAGTCGCTTACACTTACTCCTGTAATCAGCATGGGATAAGTTACTTTGAAACGTTGCTGAAATTTGCGAAGAGTTATTTGTGAACGCTTAAAGTCGGTACTCAGTTCGTAGGCAAGCGATATTATTTCTACTCCGCGTTGTTTATTCTTTTTATAATAGTCCGTTAAGAAAGCCGTTTCATCCATACAATTGGGGCACCAGCTCCCCATAATTTGTATAATAACCACTTTATTTTTAAATCGTTTATCATTTATGGAAATCGGTTTGCCGTTAATATCCGGGAAAGTAAAATCCAATTTTTCAAAACCTTCTTTTAATTGCGGCGTATTACCAACGTCGGGCAATTGCGCCCCGTCATTTTTTACAGCTACCCATTTTTCTTTTCCAGCAAAGCCCGAATAAAATATTCCGTCTGTGATAGTCTGATTATCATTGATGCGGGCACTAAAAAAATAAATATGACTGCCGTCAAATGCTGAAAGCAATAGCGAATCACCGGCTACTACGCCTTCGAGGTAACGGGCGTCGCCGCTTGGGGTTAATAAAGTACCCGTTAAATAATTATCTTTTTGTGTAAACTCGGCAATGGCCGGCCTTTCGGTGTTGTTTGGTCTTGTGATAGTAACGGCCCATCTCCCGCTGATATTATTCTTTGTTTTTTTGACGGCAGTAAAAAATCTTTCGGGTTGATTTGGATAAGCATAAAAAGGCCAGTATTGCTTTCCGTCGGCTGTACCCTTTATCCATGTTCCTTTTAAGGATCCGTCAGGCAGCAATTGTGTTTTAAAATCCGACTCAAAAAAAGGCGTACTGAAATTGACAGAATCGTTTTTTATAACGAGGTTCGTAAGAATAATTTCTTCTTCGGCGTTTTTAATAACCAATCGCTTCTTTTTATTAACCTCAGTTACCTGTATAGTAAATACCACGGGTACGCCGTCTTTACGTATCAGCGACGCCCTCCAGGTACCGGTTTGTAAAGCAGGTTTCGTTTGAGCAACCATAGGCAGTGTAAATAAAAAAAGAATAAAAAATACCGATAGCGTTTTTTTCATAGTATTATATTAGTGTACAAGATTACACCGGCAATTGCAATAAGCAGCGTCACCATCGCGACAAATAATCATTGCAACAAATTAATAACAGTTTTATACCAAGTTTTCCAGCATATCTTTCGTCATTTTAGTTAAATCATAGTCATGTTTCCATCCCCAATCATTTCGGGCTACGGTATCATCTATACTCTGCGGCCAACTGTCGGCAATAATTTGCCGGTAATCAGGCTTATAGGAAATGGTGAATTCAGGAATATGTTTTTGAATTTCAGCAGTAATTTCTTTTGGCGAAAAGCTAATAGCGGATACATTATAAGAAGTCCGGATTTTAATTTTCGATGCAGGCGCTTCCATCAATTCCAAGGTAGCCCGTATAGCATCAGGCATATACATCATGGGCAAGTAAGTATCTTCTCTTAAAAAACATTCATACTTTTTTTCTTCCAATGCTTCATGAAAAATTTCTACGGCATAATCAGTTGTGCCACCGCCGGGATCAGATTTGTAGGAAATCAATCCCGGGTAACGAAGGCTTCGTACATCCACACCGTATTTCATATTAAAATAATTACACCAAAACTCGCCGGCATATTTACTGATGCCGTACACTGTTGTTGGCTCTATAACCGTTTGTTGCGGGCAATTCTTTTTAGGAGAAGTGGGCCCAAAGACAGCGATAGAACTTGGCCAGTAGACCTTGTGCATTTTTTCCTCTCTTGCAATATCCAATACATTTAATAAACCCTGCATATTAAGGCTCCATGCCAGGTGCGGGTTTTTCTCGCCGGTAGCAGAAAGAATAGCCGCCAATAAATATATCTGCGTAATGTTTTGGCGGATTACCTGCACGTGCAACATCTCTTTATTCATTACATCCAGGCTTACATAAGGGCCGGTACCATATAGTAATGGATTCTGTTCTCTTAGGTCACTTGCCACCACATTGGCATTACCGTATATTTTTCTTAGTGCAAGTGTAAGCTCCACTCCTATTTGTCCGCTGGCGCCGATAACAAGAATTTTTTCTTTTAGCATATTTATCAATTAATCATCAAATGTAACAGGCAAAAGGGAAACCAAAAAATGCCCGTTTAATCATGGAATCCCCCCGGATACTTAGTTACAGTTTTTTGCGGAAGCTTTTACAAATAATATTGTCTAATAATTACTAAACTCTCAACTAATGAAACAAACTACTCCGATTTTAATTACAATATTCATACTTACCTCCTGCGGCAATAGCAGTCAAACCAAAGCTATCGAACAGGCAAAGCTGATTCAAGCCGGTATTAAACCCGGCACTGTAGCAACCGGCTCCAACGATTATACTATGACAGCCAAAATAGATAGTAAAGATTGGGTGGCATCTTCCATGATGCCGCCCGATGCTGCCGGCAGAATAGTTGGGTATTATAATGATCAATACATCGGGCTGCCTTACAGCAAAACAGATATGGTAACAGGTAAAAAAATTATGATTGGCGAAAATGAAGCGGTTGATCTTTCACTCAATAATGGTTGTTTATGGAAAGACGCCAAAGGCAAAATGGAAATCACAAAAGTAGATGATAATGCAGCAGAAGGAAAATTCTTTTTTACAAGCATCTGCAGCGGTACGGGCAAATCTGTTGAAGTTACTGATGGTTTCTTCCGGATACAGTTTTCAAAAAATTAATGTATAAAAAATAAAGAAAATGAAAAAGTATTTAAACATAACTCCGATTCTGTCCTTGTCAATATTCATTTTATTCGGTTGTAAAAAAAACAGCACTCCGGCACCGCCTCCTGCATCAAAAGATTACGCAGCATCCATAAAAGATAAAACATGGAGTGGCGAAATTATTTATACTGGCAGACTCAACGCAGTACTACACCGTTCACTTTAATGCTGACAATAGCTTGCTATGGACACAGCTATCCGGCGATTACCCGGGCAATTGGGGGTTAATCGAAAAGCAGCTTACCATAACTTTCGCCGGCAGCAATGCAGTGATACGAGGAGATATGACCGATGATGATAAATTGACTAATATTTCAGTATCTAATACAAACGCCTACAAAATAAATAATGCTGCATTGGTGCTAAACCCCAACCTTACACTGGAAGGTACTATATGGAAGGGCTCCGGCTTTTTTGCGGTGGCAATATATCCTTTCGAAATAAGCTTTTTACCCGGCAACAAAGCAGAATTGAAAATTAACAATGTCACTCATCCTTTAAGAACATATACCCGGTCTTCTTCAGGAACCGGTATAAGAATAGCAGGCCCCGGCGGAACACAATATTTTGCTACAATAATCTCCGGCACTGAAATGAATGGAAGTTCCGGAAGCTCCGGCAACCCCTGGAAAACAACTAAGCAATAAAAAAAATATCATTCTAAAAAAATAAAATGAAAAAATATATAAGCATACTTCCTGTTATTGTTCTGCTAACAGGCTTTTTACTTAGTTGCAAAAAAAACAGCCCCGCAGTCCCAACAGTTACTTCTGCAAAATGCACTGTAAAAACAGAAACCACAGCATTAGCGGGCAACCAAAAGTCATTTGAATATGAATGGGATGCCGGGGGAAAACTCATCCGTGTAAACACTTTTTTTCCTAATGGCGCATCGGCAGGCATTTATGAAATAGGTTCTCAATCAATTGTATTCAAACGAACCGGCTCCGGCATTACCACGCAACGTATCACTAAATATAATGTGAGTGATATTAATCTTGAGTTACCTACTGAAGCTTATCTTTCCCTGGATGATGGATTTATCCTTCGGGCAAATTATTACCATTATTTCTTTTTTTACAACGCCAAAAAACAATTGGTAAAAGTAGGCCAGCAAACAGAAAGTGTAATTGGCGATAACGAATACGATTTGGATATTTCTTACAATGCCCAGGGCAATGTGTCAGCTTTGCAATATAAATGGACGACAGGCCCCATCGTAGTGCTACCTCCTGTTACTGTAACATCTTACGATGATAAACCAACCCCTTATGCTGCAATTAAAAGCATGCCCTTTTTGCTGATAAATTATAACTGGGATAATTACGACCCCGAACCTTTGCTTACAGTCTTAAGCAAAAATAATCCGCTTAATTATACCACCGGTTCAGGAGCAAACATTTTTACCAGAACAATGGATTATCAATATAATACTGATGGCTTTCCGGTGGAAAGAAAGAACACTAATAAAAATGCGAATGGAGAATACACTTTTGCTCAAACATTTTCTTATACCTGTAAATAAACAACCACTATGAATGAGTCTATTTTAAAATCCGCAATTGTACTTTTTACAGCAACCGTTTTTATTTCCTGCGGCGGCAGTGAACAAAGCGGAGCTTTTGAGCAGGCAAAGCAAACCCGGGAAGCCATTCAACAGAATATGCCGGGCGGCATTCCGGTATCAACAAACGGATATGCCATGCGGGCTAAAATTAATGGCCAAGATTGGGAAGCAGCAACCGTTATGCCCGTAGATGCTGCAGGCAGGATAATTGGCGACAGCAAAGGTGAGCTTATCGGCCTGCCGCTATATGGCGGCAAAGAAAAACTGGTGCAGGGACACAAAACAACCTTTAGTGAAGAACAGGTTGTTGACCTGATGACGAATGACAATATAGATATGTGGGGCGGAAATATAGGTGAAATGGAAATAACTAAAATAGATGAGCATTTCGCCGAAGGCAAATTTTATTTCACTGCCCGCAGCCGGCGTTCCGAAAAAAAAATGGAAGTGACTAAGGGTTACTTCCGCATTCCGCTGGCAAAAGATAACTAACCCGTTGTATTCTTTCTTTTCTAAAAAAAACGGCTTATGGGCAGGCACAGCAGTTATATGGATTCACAAAAAACATAATGGTCGTTGCTAATGAACATACAACTAAACTTATCAAACAATTAATATGCGGACACTCATTTTATTTTTACTGACCATTTGTATAACACATACCGGCAATGCCCAACTAATTAAAAAAATCGGCGACAGGATAAAAGAAAACGCGGAGTGGAAAGCACAACAAAAAATGAACCAAAAAATAGAGGAGGGCTTAGACAGCCTTACCACGGTACCAAAAAAAATAGTTGATAAAAAGAAGGCAAAGAAAAAAGAAAAGGTTGAAAATACTGACCCGAAAAAAAACAATAGCAGCGCTAACAAAAAAGATAACCCCGGTGCACAGGGAAACTTGAATGCCTCAAGTGATGAAGAAACAGACATGGCGCCAAAAGATGGTTTTCTTACGCTAAGGCTCTCCAATAATAAAGTATTGACCAATGCATCTGTATTAATAAGTGGTGAAAGCATTCGGTATAAAAATTTTACGGGCGTTGAAATTACAGTGAAAGGCCAATCGGATGCTGCTGATGTGAGAACGGTATCGTTAAACAATGATGGTAAATATTTTGCTGAATGGAATGCATCTATCAAAACCGGTGATTACACAGTAACTGTAAAAACAGGTGATAAAAAAACCGTGCAGTCCGCAATCTTTTCTGTAGAAGAACCCGACATTATTTTTGACGAATCGTGGCCGGAAGACAATACGAAAGAAACAAAAAAAGCATTGGACAAATTAGAAGATGCCACGGAAAAAGCGGAGGCCGGTCTTAGCCCGAAAGACAAAGCGGAATTAGAGAAAAAAATGGCCGAAGTAAAAGCCAAAGCGGACGTTGCACTAAAACTATTTAAAGACCTCAACACCGCTGCAAAAGAGCTGACCCGTTTAACCAAAAGCGGCAAAAAACTTTCGCCAAATCTGGCCGTGCACTTAACCGCATTAAACAACAGCCTTGCCGACCAGGCCGCACAAATGAAAAAAATTTCGGCCCTCACCGATCATCAGCCGCTTGACAATACCATTTGCGAACACCTGGTAATGGTGAACGAAGCCTGTGCTGCTTTCTCTGCCTTCACCAATTTTTGGTCCACCTCTTTAAAAACAATTTTACTGAATATTACATTGGATAAAGGGGTGCCTAAAGCAGTTGAAATTATCAAAAACAAAACGGTGAATGTTTCGTCACCCACTGATTTTTTATTAAAAGAACCGGCAAAAATTTTCGCCACTTCAAGGTTTGATGCAGAATCCTTAACAAGCAAATTAGGTAAAGCCGGTATTGCCGGCGATGTTACTCAATTTGCCACTGATGTTTTGATGAAAAAATATTGTGGCGTATTTAAAGGGGAAATAAAACACGATTATACCATTGATTTCAGAAACAGTGATGGTGTAACCTGGTGGAAGTATGGGGTGGTAATGCAAGGCGCCTTATCGCTTCGTTACCCAAAAGAAGGAAGTAAAGGAAATATTATTAAAATGAAAGGCAATTTTGAAGGCAATGCCACAAAGTTTACCTTCTATCAAAACATAGAAGCGGATGATGGATTTAACGAGGGTACAAAGGGAAAGATTGAAGTGGTGGAATTAAAAGTGATTAAGCCACCGGCTTTCCCCTTTGTCAGCAGCCTGAATGATCCTGCCGGCTTTGGCGCCGCAGCCCGTACGTTGGTTACCCCGGCCTGTTTTAATATGGTGATTGAAGCCGAATACGATGTGGATGCAGGTAAAATAAAACTGTTTGTCGCAAAGCCAATGATTGATTTCAGTCCGGCAATTGTGAACCAGTTGGTGTTTTTGATGATCGGAGCCGACCTGCTTCCTTATTTTAAACGGATGCTGTTTCCTATTCACAAAGCCTATCGCACTTTAGTATCTGTAGTAAGAGATCACAATGAATTTACAGTGGAGAAAGATGCACAGGGCAATTTAAGTTTTTCAGGAAAAGCCAATAAACACCTCGGCTCCAAAAGCGATAAAATAGAACATAATATGAATTATTCAGTTACAGCAAAAAAGGAATGATAAGCAACTAAAAAAAATGCTGGCGATGAAGCGGATGGTTAAGCATGTAATGATTTTTATTATCAATAAATAGTTAAACATGAAAAAAATATTTTTTATATGAGTATCGCTTCATATGATGTTCGTCTCGTTTTCCCAATCACTCAAAGAAGTCGAAATAAGAAAATTAGAAGATGCGCAAAGGGAAGCCTTCTTAAAAAAAGATACTACCGCACTGTACAAAATTTTCTCCCCGGATTTTGTAGTGAATGCACCCACCAATAAAATTACCACATTGCAACAACTGAAACATTTGATACGAAGCGGAGAAGTAGATATGGAAGTCTTTGAAAGAGTTACAGAGAAGGTAACCTTCAATAACAACATCGCTATCGCAATGGGCAACAAAACCCTGCACCCTGCAGGCAAAATGCCTAACGCCGGCGAAACAGTAAAAAAAAAGATATACGAATTTCCGGATGAAAAATAAAGCGGGCCGGCAGTTGGTGGCAAGGCAGTCAACTATTATTGCTGTTGAATAATTTTATTTTATTACTAAACTCAATTTTATGAATTAATACAGAAAATTTATCGGCAGGCAGCTTAAAATTATTTTCTTTACTTATAGACCCTGCTACCCTTCTATCTAATGACACATCAGCAAAAGTATCAATTAAACCATGCCGGTATTTTGTTTGCCGTGTTCCTTTTTTATGTACATTAATACAACTTAAATAATAAATACAAAAAACTAAATAGTATGAAAAGAAATAAATTTATAGTGTCATTACTGTCAATTACCGCAGCGCCTTCTGTTTTATTCAGCCGCAATAAGCTTCGGTTAAAGAGGGCAGAAAAAGGTTTTAAAATAAGTGCCGGCGAAGGCCGCCTGCACGGCCACATAAAATTAAAAGGCGTTAACCAAAATATTATTGATGTAAAAATATCAGGTAACGACACAGATGGTGATTTGTTAATGTTTGAGCAAACATCTTTAACGCAGGGCAAAGGCGTGCCACTGCATGTGCATCCCCTGCAGGATGAAATATTTTATGTACTGCAGGGTAAATATTATTTCCGGGTGGGGGAAGATAAATACAATCTTGGTGTGGGCGACAGTATTTTTTTACCAAGAAAAGTACCCCATGCCTGGACACAGGTATCTGAACAAGGAAAACTAACAGTGATTTTGCAACCCGCCGGAAAGCTGGAAAATTTTTTTATAACAGTAGCCGGTTTAAAACATGAACCCACGGCAGACGAAATGAAACAAATTTTTGCTGATAATGAAATGCAAGTGGTGGGTCCGCCTTTAAAGATTGAATAACTTGTGCCACTGCTGATAAAATATAGATTAACTTTAAGCTATGCGATATGGTTTAGTGATAGTATTTGTTTACATCATTACCGGTTTATTAAGCCCGGTAAAGGCGCAACAACAAATATTTAAAAACTATACTGTAAATGATGGATTGGTCTCCAATTCAATACGCAGGGTGTTTCAGGATTCAAAAGGGTTTTTATGGATAGCTGCCACCGAAGGCCTCAGCAAATACGATGGCCATACCTTTACCAACTATAGTACTGCAAATGGCCTTTCACATAATTTTGTAAATGATTTTTATGAATCTAAAGATGACCGGCTGTATGTAGCACTAAATAATGGCGCCATAGATATGATTGCAGGAAATAAAGTTGTTGCCAAAACCGTTTCCTCCAATGTTGTAGTAAACCGTTTTATTCAGCATTCCGACAGAGAAGTTATAGCATCTACCGATAGTAATGGGTTACAGGAATTTAATAAAGGAAAACTTATTCAGCCAAAACAACCTTTCCCACATCAAACTTTTACAGATATTTTATGGCTCAATGATTCACTTTTTATGGCAGTGGGAGAAACTTCCATCAAAGTATTTAACAGAAAGTATGAGTTATTCTCAGAGAGTGTTGCCGGGAATATTATAAATTATGATACAAAGATTTTCCCCGATTCAAAAAAAAGAATATGGGCAGGCACTATCGCCGGGTTGAGATTACTTTCATTTTTACCGCAGAAAAACAAGGCTATTACTTTTACTCCGCTTCCTGCTCATTTTAATATTTCTTTACTGAACTATACAGGCATTAAAGAAATATTTGAAGATGCTGAAGGAATAATGTGGTTCGCTACCGGTAGAGGGCTTATAAAAATAAAGCCCGATGGATCACACCAAATTATTACTGTAAAAGATGGCCTCCCCTCCAATATTATAAACAGCATATTTCAGGATAAAGAAAAAAATTTATGGTTTGGCACCGCGGCTGGCCTTAGTAAATTAGTTACAAGGCAAAGCATCCGCTTATACCCAATAGAAGATGGATTTATTGAAAGTAATTATTCCTGTCTTTTATATCCGTTTAAAAAAAATTATTTACTGTTAGGCACTCATAAGGGCGGCAAGGTTTTTAATAAACTTACCGGAAATTTTACACGGGTTGTAAACGGCAATAACCAAAAATATTTCGATGTTATTAAAAACAGCAAACCAACCATATTACTTGGCTACTACAACATGGCAATATTTGATACTGCCGGATCAAGCTATGACAAAACTATTCCGCTTCCGCTAAAATACGCCGACAGGATAATTAGTGATAAAGAGGGCGATTTTTTTTTAAGCCAGGCAAGGCATTTGATTTTTATGTCGGGAAAATTTCAGCAAAAAATTCTTGATTACCGCATCAGTGCTTTGCACATTGATAAGAGCGGAGATTTATGGGCAGGCACCTGGCAAAATGGTCTTTTTAAAATAAAGTATAAATTTATCAATAACAAGCTTATTATTAATTCAACCCAACATTTTTTGTCTGAAGAAAATATCCGTTCCTTATTTGAAGATTCAAAAGGAAATATCTGGGCCGGCACAAGGTACCGGGGTGTTTATCAATTTGCCAAAAAAGAAAAAGACACTTTTGGCATTGTTAATTTCGATCAAAAAAAAGGACTCACTTCAAATTTTATAAAAGGAATAAAGGAAGATGCAAACGGAAATTACTGGATTGCTTTTTACCAGGGACTTGATAAAATAATTACAACAGACAGCAGTTTTCGTGTTTTTAATTTTAGCAGGGTTAATAATTATTTTGCCACCGTTATTGGAATGGAAACAGACGAAGATCATTTATTATGGCTTGCCACAAACGAAGGCCTGGTAAATATAACTGATGGTGAAATGGAGAAACTGCCCCCTTTACCGGTTTATATTACAAAAGTATTTTCACGAGATTCCACTTATCCGCCGGCTGCAAAAACATTACAACTAAACTACAGGCAAAACCAATTGCAGTTTGAATTTTCATCACCGGGGTTTATCAATGAAAAACAAATTCTTTACAGTTACCGGTTACTTAATAGTGACGATAAAGAATGGTCTTTACCCGGTAATGAACATACCATTTCTTATGCAAGCCTTCAGCCCGGCAATTACGTTTTTGAAGTAAGATCGCTGGGATGGAACGGTGATTGGGGAGCCCCTGCAGCCTTTGAATTTATTATTGCCCCGCCCTTCTGGAAAACCGGATGGTTTTTTTCTGCTGTACTTTTCAGCATTTTTTTGCTCAGTTTCCTGTTTGTAAAAGGGCGTGAAAAAAGTTTTAAAGCCGTAGCGGCAGCAAAGCTAAAAGTGCAGCAGTTAAATGCAGAGCAATATAAAAGTAAATTGGAGATGGAACTGATTATTAATTATTTCTCCTCCTCCTTAATTGGCAAAACTACAGAGAACGATGTTTTATGGGATGTAGCTTATAATCTTATTGGCCGGCTTGGTTTTGTAGATTGCATGATTTATTTGTGGAATGACGATAAAACTAAAATGATACAGAAAGCAGGCTTTGGCCCCAAAGGTTCTGTGGAAGAAATTAACAATCAACACTTTGATGTAATACCCGGGCAGGGCGTTGTGGGTTATGTAATTCAAACAAAAGAACCGGTCTTAATTCCCGATACTTCTAAAGACAGTCGTTACCGGCCCGATGAAATGATACGGCTAAGTGAAATAACCGTTCCAATAATTTATAACAACGAATTAATTGGAGTAATAGATTGTGAGCATCCCGAAAAAAACTTTTTTACATCGCAGCATCAGCAGATTTTAACCACCATTGCCGCATTAATAGCTGATAAAATCAAATCGATAGAAGCAGAACAATCGCTGCGGCAAACCAATATTGAAATGCACGGCATAAATGAACAACTTTTAAAAGCAAAGCTGGAAGCGTTACAAAGCCAAATGAACCCCCATTTTATATTTAATTCATTAAATTCCATTGACAACCTGATACAAACCAATCAAAAAGATAAGGCCACCACTTACCTTGCCCGCTTTGCAAAGCTCATTCGCAATGTACTCGACAGTTCAAAAAACGATACAGTATCTTTTCAAAAAGATTACGAAACCCTGGAACTGTACCTGCAGATGGAACAGTTTCGCAGCAATGACAAATTTACTTATGAACTGCTGGCCGAAGATGAATTATTACAGAGTGACTATAAAGCACTGCCGCTTATTGTACAGCCTTTCGTGGAAAATGCCATTCATCACGGATTATTAAATAAACAAACCGGTAACAGAAAATTAACCATATCAGCGTCATTGGAAAATGATTACATAAAATACGCCATTATTGATAATGGTGTGGGTCGGGCAAAGGCGCAGCAGTTAAACGAACTCAATAAACCTGAGCATCAATCATACGGTATAGATATTACCACAGAACGTATTGAGCTGTATAACCAAACCGGGCATAACAATGTAACCATTACCGACCTTTTTGAAAATAACGAACCCTCCGGAACAAGAGTAGAGATAAGAGTAAAGATTTTTGAAAACAATTAAACAATTGTATGATTAAAGCCATCCTGGTAGACGATGAAGAAAACAGCATCAGTTCGCTGAAAGAAAAATTGCTGGCTCACTGCCCGCAGGTAAGCATTATTGCTCTTTGCGATAATGCCGCCAAGGGTATTGAAGCCATTGACAGCCTGCAACCCGATATTGTTTTTTTAGATATTGAAATGCCCGTGATGAACGGATTTATTATGTTGCAGCAACTTACTTATAAAAACTTCGAACTCATTTTTACTACGGCTTATGACCACTATGCCATCAAGGCCATCCGTTACAGCGCATTGGACTATTTGGTAAAACCCATAGAAATTGAAGAGCTGAAAGCAGCCGTAAATAAAGCGGAAGAAAAACGTAACCGCTCCTACCCCAACCCGCAGATTGAATTATTGATGGAGCAATTGATAAATAAAAAGAATGCTTTCAGTCGCATTGCCATCCCCACAACAGAAGGTTTGCAATTTATAAAAGTGGAGGACATTATTTATTTAGAGGCAAGCGTTAACTACACCCATATTTTTACCGGCGAAAAAAAGAAATACATTGTAAGCCGCACCTTGAAAGATTTTGAAGACATGCTTTCACCCGAAACATTCCTGCGAATTCATAATTCCTATATCATTAATAAAAACTTTGTAGAAAAATATATCCGCGGCGAAGGCGGACAGGTAGTGCTATCCACAGGTGTTACTTTAGATGTAGCCAAGAGAAAGAAGCATGAATTTTTGAAAGCTATCGGGCATTAGGCTCCAAACCCCAAAGGGACTTATATTTGCAAAATGGAAAAATACTTGAAAGATTTATTTACAGGTCAGACATACGATGAAAAAAATTTCTTCCTCATTGCCGGCCCCTGCGTAGTGGAAAGTCAGGAAATGGTTTTAGAAATTGCAGAAAAGGTTTCAGGCATCTGCAAAAACCTGGGTATACCTTACATTTTTAAAGCTTCGTATAAAAAAGCAAACAGAACCAGCGGTTCATCATTTACCGGCTTGGGCGATGAAACTGCTTTACAAATGATAAAAAATGTAAAAGACAAATTTTCATTACCTGCTACATCAGATATTCATACAGCTCAGGAAGCGGCTCTTGCCGCCAAGTATGTTGACATTTTGCAGATACCCGCTTTTCTTTGCCGCCAAACCGATTTATTGGAAGCTGCAGCTGCTACAAGCAAAATTGTAAATGTAAAAAAAGGTCAGTTTGTAAGCGGACCCTCTATGAAATTTGCTGTAGAGAAAATAAAAAAGGCCCGCCTGGCGGACGGACAGGCAGGCAATGATAAAATAATACTTACGGAAAGAGGTAATAGTTTTGGCTACCAAGACTTGGTTGTTGATTACCGGAATATTCCGTGGATGAAAGAACACGGGGTGCCGGTTGTGATGGATTGTACACATTCATTGCAACAACCCAATCAACCCGGTGGTGTTACAGGCGGCAACCCGCAACTTATAGGTACTATTGCCAAAGCAGCCATTGCAACCGGCGCCGATGGTTTATTTATCGAAACACATCCGAATCCTTCCGTAGCTTCAAGTGATGGTGCTAATATGTTACAGTTAGATTTATTAGAACCACTCCTGCAACAATTGCTGAAATTGAGGAAAGTCGTTGTATAATCGGCATGTTTTACAACACCCCTTTAGGGGACGGGGGTATCACATTCGAATCCTTCCATAGCATTAAGTGATGGTGCTAATATGTTACAGCTATATTTATTAGAACCACTCCTGCAACAATTGCTGAAATTGAGGAAAGTCGTTGTATAATCGGCATGTTTTACAACACCCCTTTAGGGGGCGGGGGTATCACATTCGAATCCTTCGTAGCATTAAGTGATGGTGCTAATATGTTAAAGCTATATTTATTAGAACCGCTCCTGCAACAATTGGTGAAATTGAGGAAAGCCGTTTTATAAAAAGATATTGTAATAAAGAAACCCGGAACTGTTCCGGGTTTCTTTATTATTTGCTTGCTATATTTTCTACTCTTACCGCATCAAGTACATTTTGCCGTACCCTTTATTAAAGTACTTATCCGTATTATCATCTTCTGCTTTAAATTTCTCCAGCGATTTTCCGTTCAGGTTTGTAATCACCCTGTACAGGTAAATACCGTTGGCTAATTTTTGGCCGTACTGATCGGTACCATCCCATTTATATTCAGTAATATTTCTGCCAATATTTATCGGTCCTAATTCTTCCTTGGTTATCTCTTTTACAATCTTACCGGTAATAGTCATTATCTGTATACGAATATTTTGCGGCACTTGGCTACCCGTTACAGTAAATACAAACGCTGTAGATGTAGTAAACGGATTCGGATAATTCAGCATATTCGAAATCATGGGCTTATTAAATACCTGGAATGCTACGCGGTATTCAATTCTTCCTGCCGTGTTATTACTCCTGTCTTTACCGGTCACTATCAATTCATAGTCTCCATCCTGCGAGAAATAAGGAAGAAAATCAATAGCAGCCATATTATCCGTAACCGGAGCTTGCCCGGCCGGTGTAAACCTTACTGTATCATTATTAAAATAAAAAGGCTTTATAGTTCCATCAGGATATTTTACCCGTAAACTGAACGCAGAAGTATCGCTCAAAGCCATCCACTTAGCCTCATCTTTTAATTTTATTAGTACGTGCGGTTTAGATGAAACAATATCCCTGTTTAAAATATGTATACCATCGAAAGTAACATCCATTAAAGGGTTGAGACTATCCGGCTTAACATATATCGTACGGAAAATAAAGTTGTTGAAATGATGCTGCTCCGGTTGATCGTTATCAGGATTAAAATCAACGAAAAGATAATTTGTTCCCGGAACCGCTCCCGTAGGGATTGTATAATTTAATTGCACCGTATCATTTACTACCAATGCTTTTTGCCTTGGCACCGCCATGTTTGTAAGTACATTGTCCTTATTTGTTACGGTTATTTTCACACGCAGGCTGTCAAAATTTACTTCGCTTATATTTTTAAAAGCAATTTTGAAATTTATCGGCTCACCTACTTCTACCGTGTCTCTTGTACTAAACAACAGGTTGGGTGCAATGGCGCCTTCCGGTACCGGTGTATAAGTAACACGCCAGTAGCGAAGTTGATAAGGCGTAAAATTAACCGAATCGACATTTCGCATTCTTAATTTTATATTTGGGTATTGCACCGGGTCGACAGATGAAACATCAAAATCCTGTTGCGATTGATTAATACCGCTGAACAAAACTGATTCACCCCCTTCATTATTCAAACCAATTACATCTATAGTCGGGTTATCTCCGGCCGTGGCATCTAACGATTTGCCTGCCCAATATAACCGCTTCCATGTTTTTGCGGGTCCGAATACCGGTGAAGTGATATAACCTACCGTGTCAGGTGTAGGGCAATCCACAGATAATGTAGGGTTATCAAACATTCCCTCACCCACTAACCACTTTGGTGTAAAAGAAGGATCATTTTTTTTATATACTAAACCCCAGGGTCTTACTCTGTAAAAAGAATCAATACCTGAAAACCCTGCGTTTTTCAAATAATGATACAACGACTGTCCCGAGCCGTGGATGGCTTCATCAGCAGCCCAATCGGCAGCATATGCTACAGGGAAAGTCGTAGTATTAAATTGCGCGGGGTTTAAGGTGAAATTTCTTACAACAACATAATGACCTGAAGGTATTACATCCCGCATAAAGTCCATCATTTTACGACGGCCCGCAGTATCTGTATACCTGTATTCAAATGAGAAAAATGCAGGTTGCGAGGCAAATGGCGGGTGATTATCCAAGCTGCCGTACAATCCTTCACCCATATTATTAGGAGCAGAAGTACCCTGCGTAATTGTTCTGTTTTGCCAAGCTTCAAACGTAACAGGATCTATAACATTAAACTGTAATGAGGAAAACCAATTGGTCAAACGTATAGAAGCTGCGCCGTTTATGGCCACAGACAGCCCGGCCTCCTGTACAACACCGCTGGTAACCCAAGTACCCAGTCGCAAGAAAAGGTTATTATTCACAGTTCCGTATTTCCATTGGCGTGTTCCCGTATCCAGTGTTATTCTTTCATTTTTCGATGGCAGGTGCTGAAAAAATTGCGATTGGTTATAACCCGCATCATGATTTGGAAGATATACAAAAGAAGCGCTGTTCCATACGGGCTGGCCGCTTGAAACCACCGGCGCCACTCTCCAATAATAAACCGTGCTGTCTGTAAAAGTTATACCGGGTGTAAATTCTAATAATCCTCCCGCAGACGTTACTGACCCGGTTACTTTGATAGAAGAGTTAAACAACGTTGTGGTATCTATCTCAACATTATATTGCTTTAATGCAGCAAAAGGGTTGGCAGTGGACGCAAGCAGTTTTATATTTTGCTTATTCACTATAGCCATATTATACGGGTACACCGGCCTGGCTTCATCTTCAAAAATAAATACATCCTTTGTTACCGTATTATTGGTCTCATACAATTCATCAACGGCATTATCAGCATCAACTGAAATCGTTATTTTATTGAGTCCTTTATCTCTTGTAGCAATAATAGGAATTGCATACTCCAGTGTATCGCTGTATCGCAAACCGGGAATGGTATCCCGAAATATTACAGCTGTTGACAAATCGGGGTATTGGCGTTTTACCTGTACAACAATATTCTTATTAACCGCTTTACCTATATTAGCCATAGCGGCAGTTACTTTAAAGTTATTATCTGCTACAGTAATAAACGCCGGGGAAACCCTGATCATCGGATCCTCAATAACATAATCCGGCTTGGTAAACGTATTAAGTTTTAAAGAAGGGTCTCCGTGTATAGTGGCCTGCTCGCAGTGAAAACGGGCATAGAAATCTTGCTCTGTAGTAAGGTTAAACGTTTGTTTAAACGATTCGCTTAAAATATTTCCTATAGTCTTACCGTACATGCTCCCGGTTATAGCGTTGTACGTCCTGGTATTAACAATATCCAGATAATGGACTATGCCAAAGTGTGTACTGGCTATGAATGCCACCGAGCCTCTTTCCGGGGCAAGCACAAATTTTTCAGATAAAGTTTCTTTGGTTATAAAACGCAACGTATTAAAATTATAAAAGTTACCTGCATTGCAACCCATTACATTAAACACAGGATACTTACCCTTATTATCATAAGTGTTAGGGTTATCAAGATTAAATTCCAATGTACTGGCGGAAGAGTGTCCATAATATGTAAGCAGAGAAATTCCTTCCCTGAATAAATTCTGAATACGTACTTCAGCCAATGATTCTACCGCAGTGGCAGATGTTTTGGAAAAAGTATGCACATTAGCTCCAAAACAAGTATCAGAGATAATATTCTTGTACTTCACCATATAATTATTCAAGATCGTACCCAAGGTAGCATCACTGGCTCCTACTACATGCACTACATTTTTCATCCATTTTTTATCTTCAAAATTTTGAGAGGATGTGCTTTGAGCAAACTCATATTCCTTTACTTTTTCCAGGTAAAGTTTTACCTCATCTGTATTGATGGCAGATAAACGACCTATGGACATTAATTTTAAACTGCTGCCGGGGTTGGCTGTATATAAATTATCCGAAGCGGGTAAACCAAATGTTGGTATAAGATTCAGCTTTGCCATATCCGGGTTGTTTTCAAAAGTTCGGTGGTGTACGTATTGAACCCCCTTACCAATTAAAAATATATTTTCCGGCTCTTGTACAAATCTATCTTTGGCAAAACGAATAAAATTCCGAATTGACAATGGATGTTTTTTTATACCGAATGCAAATTGATCAACCAAATCATCAATAAAATAGGTTTTGGCATTATGTGATCCGCCTGCGGCCGAATTTCTATAAGCTCTGTATTCCTCTACCGGGTTGCTTCCGGTTGTCAATACAGGATGAGTAATAATGAGAAAATTACCCTGGTTAGCAGGTAAGTTATAATTTGTAAATATTTTTTGTTGAAAACCGGTAACCACTGTATAATTAGATGCGTTGTCTGTAACAAGAATTAATTTCCTGTCCGTTAAAGACGGTTGCAATACGATTTTCACGGTGCCGGGAGTTGTTAATATATCGCCTTTATACCTCTGTTTATTGGTCAAATCATAAAGCATCGGGGCAATGGCACCGTAATTGAAATTAGTTATTTCAAGGTAATTACCATTTGTATTCGCAGGTATTACAAATTCAAAATTTGCAGCGCCTCCGAAATTGAACTTCCTCGGATATTTTAATTCAATTTGACCAACTACCATTCTGTCACTGCTTACTGCCGCATTATTTTTAACTGAAATTAAAGCTTTATCAGTCCCGGCTATTTTTGCTATCGGAAAGGTTGAATCAACCTTAATCATATCAAAATAATCAAGTGAAGTACTTACAACTGTATCACCATTAACAGAAACTTTGATAGTACGGGGATTAATTGCTTTGCCCGTTGCTGTAAAGCTTAAAACAGGATCGGGGCCACCCGGGTAAACATTCAGTGCATCAAAGCTTGCAGCAACATTTAACTGAGGAGTTAAATCGAACGAGGCCCAACCCTCTCCTTTATCATAGGAAGATGAATAAACATATTCGCCCACAACAACCGCATAACCGGGATTGATTTGAGTTTTTTGGTAGCTGCCGACTTTGTCTATAAAATAAGGTTCGGCAGGAAGTGAATTACCGGCAACATTATTCGGGGTATTTACAAATCTTTTATTAGGTCCTGTAGTATTAACCGTCAAAAAATATGTTGATGTATCTGTTTGCAAACTGAATTTATCACTCAACTGAAAATCGGGGCTGCGGTATAAATCATTATCCGCTTTACCGTCATTCTGCATTCCCCAAAACTCAATATAATCGGCCGCGCCAACTACGCCTGAAGCAACAGTGGTATACAATGTAACCTCCTCGCCGTTTCTCCATATTTGAAAATGCTCTGCAGGAGTAGAACCCAAACCTATCGTAGCCAGGTTAGGTTGCGAAATCCTTACCAACCCGGTAGATGCTACTTTAAACTTGAAGTATGTTTTATTGTAATCAATCCATTCATTATTATAAGCCTGTGCCCCGGCAATTTTACCAAAAGCGACCAACACCAGGATAAGTAAAAAATTTTTCATATGAGTTATTGTTACGGTAAGGATTATTTTTTCTTTTTGGTTTTATCATTTATCATGTCAAGTTTCAATGAAAAGACATGGGTAAACAAAGGATTGGATTGATTGGCCAAATTGGTAAACGCATAATCAATGCCCACGTTCCCGATTTTAAAACCGGCGCCGGCACTCGGCTGATATATCCAAACTTTCTTTTGATTAAGTGTATCGCCGTCGGCCAATGCTTTTTGAAAATTATTGATACCGCCGCGAAGAAAAAAGACATTACGAATATTCAACTCCAATCCCAATTTGGGATCGGCACTTACAGGGTTACTGCTGATTATCGTATTTCTCTGTCCGTCAAAGGTTAAGTCAAAATTAGCTTCGGCCGAAAGAGTCGATTTGCCGCCCAATCTGAAATCACGGGCGATACCTAATACTAAACGCGGCGCCGTTAACTCAGTAGATTTTACAGGTATCGCATTATTGGTTAAATACAAAACCTCTTTTTCTTTTTCAGTAAATGTAAAAGCCCATGAGTTGAACGTGGTAGTAATGTCTCTTGCTACAATACCAAATCGCCATTTATTTTGAAAAATTTGCAAACCCGCATCCAAACCAAAACCCCAAGCCTTTGCAAACTTACCTACATTGCGATGTATCACTTTTGCATTCAATCCGAAGTGTATATTCTTTTTATCCGATTCTTTTAATTTTTGCGCCAGCGAAAAAATAAAAGCATAATCGGCGGATGAAAAAGCCTGGATATTATTATAGTTGATAGAACCGTCAGGCTCTACTAAAAACAACGTGTTCATTATATCATCCACCGCGAAGCGAAGACCCGTTACAGCAAAAGTTCTTTTATTATTTGTAGAAGGAAAAGCTATACTTGCAAAATCATACTTGCCTATACCGGCAAAGTACTCGGCATGCATTAAGTTTATTTGCGGATGTTCTTTTATACCTACCAAACCGGCGGGGTTCCAATAGCCGGCTGTACCATCGCTAACAGAAGCTACTTGCGAACTGCCCATCGCCAAGCCACGTGCACCTGCACCGATATTTAAAAATTCGTTGGAGTATTTACGGAACTGAGCATAAGCAGTTGAAGTAAATAAAAGTATAAATAGGGTGACGTGTACTTGTTTCAATTTCATCATTTAGTTTTTTTCGGATAAGCAATTTTAAAAGACTGTATTTTACATGTCAGGGCTGCAACAACAAAAATAATCTTTGCTTTTTCAAATTCATAGCCTTGTTTAAGAAAAGATTATCACCTGAAAACGAATTGTTTACAAAAATATTGCCTGTGGTTTCATAAGAATTAATTCCGGCTTACATTTGCTGCAAACCGCTAATAAACAATGAATTTGATAGAAGAATTAAAGTGGAGGGGTATGATTCAGGACATTATGCCCGGAACCGAAGATCAACTAAACAAGGAAATGACTACGGGTTATATCGGCTTCGACCCGACGGCAGACAGCCTGCATATTGGCAGTTTGGTTCCCATTTTATTGTTGGTTCATTTGCAAAAAGCGGGTCATAAACCCATCGCCTTGGTGGGCGGCGCTACCGGTATGGTTGGCGACCCCAGCGGTAAAAGCGAAGAGCGAAATTTACTTAGTGAAGATACGTTGCGGCATAACCAGGAAGGCGTAAAAAAACAACTGATGCAGTTTCTTGATTTTGATGCTTCCAAGCCTAACTGCGCTGAAATGGTTAATAATTATGATTGGTTTAAGAATTTTACTTTCCTTGATTTTATTCGGGACGTGGGAAAACACATTACAGTAAACTATATGATGAGTAAGGATAGTGTAAAAAAAAGATTGGAAGGCGAAACGGGTATGAGTTTTACAGAATTTACTTACCAACTTGTGCAGGGTTACGATTTTTATTGGTTGTATAAAAACAAAAACAGCAAATTGCAAATGGGCGGCAGCGACCAGTGGGGAAATATAGTTACCGGTACCGAACTGATAAGAAGAAAAGCCGGCGGCGAAGCATTTGCATTTACTTGTCCGCTGATTACTAAAGCGGATGGCGGCAAATTTGGTAAAACAGAAAAAGGAAATATTTGGCTGGACCCCGCTAAAACATCACCTTATCAATTTTACCAGTTTTGGCTGAACGCAAGTGATGAGGATGCGGAAAAATGGATTAAAATTTTTACGCTTTTACCCAAAGAAAATATAGTTGCTGTAATTGATGGACATAAAAAAGATGCGGCAAAAAGGCTGTTACAAAAAAAGTTAGCGGAAGAAGTTACGACTTTTATTCATGGAGAAAAAGGATTGGAAGACGCTCTTGCTACAACACAAAAACTATTCGCTAACCAAACGGCGTCTGCTGAAAGCTTAAGCGAGGAAGATTTGCAATCAATGGAGGGTATTGTAAAAATTGATTTTTCGAAAGAGAAGATTGCTTCAGGTATGGATATTGTTTCTTTCCTGGCCGAATCAACTATTTTCCCCAGCAAAGGAGAAGCCAGAAAAACAGTGATAGGCGGCGGTGTAAGTATTAACAGAAAGAAAATAGAAAATATACAATCAGCGATAAACAATAACCTCTTATTGCATAAGAAATACTTACTGGTTCAAAAGGGAAAGAAGAATTATTATCTAATTTCTTTTGTATGAGAACAACAATACCCCGAACTCTAAAATCATTTCTAAAAAAATATTTTTGGCGTATTGCTTTTTATAAAAAAATATCAGGAAAGGCCGACGCTGCCAACAACGTCTTTTTAGTTTCCCAAAGCATTCAGGATTACCGGCAAGCATTGGATTTTAATATTTTCACTTACGGAGGAGAGGACGGCATTCTTCTCTTTCTGCTTTCTAAAATTGCAGTAAAGCATAAATTTTTCGTTGATATCGGGAGTAATGATTGCATCAACAGTAATTGCGCAAATCTTGCTTTTCATCATCATTGGAAAGGAGTTTTTATTGATGCAGATGCTAAAGCCATTAACCGGGGGAAATATATTTACAAAAAACATTTTAAAGAAAAGGTGGAAGATTTTACTTTTATTCATTCATTGGTTACAACCGAAAACATCAACGATCTTTTGCTGAAAGCCTGCCCGCAAGGCAAAGTAGATTTACTATCAATTGATCTTGACGGCAATGATTATTTTATATGGAAAGCTATAAATACGCTGCACCCGAAAATAGTTGTAACAGAAGTACAGGTTGAAAAAGGAAATATAGATTTTATACCTGAGTATACACGCGGTTTTGAAACCTTTGAATCAGGGGTGCCAAAAGGAGCGTCGCCCGTGTCTATGATAAAACTTGCCGATGAAAAAGGATATGAATTAGTAGCGGCAAATAAACAGGGTTACAATCTTTTTTTTGTAAGAAGGGACTGCATGAGTAATTTAAAAGCAATTGGTGTTACTGAAATGTTGAAAAACATTGTGAAATGAATTTCATTCTTATAAATTAAGCTTGGTCTTAGCAAGTTTGTAATTTTCTTTATGAAAAACGTGTATTTTCTTAGCGGCCTGGGAGCAGATAAAAGAGTTTTTTCTTTTCTTGATCTTTCCTTTTGCAAACCGGTTTTTCTTGACTGGCTAAAGCCGGCCAAGAATGAATCACTAAAAAGTTATGCCCTGCGATTAAGAAAAGAAATTCCTGAAAACGATCCCGTAATTGTTGGTATTTCTTTCGGCGGTATGCTGGCAAGCGAAATTGCGAAAGAAGACAGCAACGTAAAGGCAATTATTATTTCGAGCAATAAAACGCACAAAGAATTTCCCCGTTATTTCAGAATTGGCAAATACTTACCGCTGTACAAATGGATACCCGGCAATTCAAAGAGAAAAATGATTAAGCCAATTAATCTTTTTTTAGGGGCAAAGGGAAAAGAACAAATAGACTTACTCAAACAAATTATTACCGAGTCCGATCCGCTCTTTGTACGATGGGCTATCGGAGCGATTCTGCATTGGGAAAGCGAAGAAACCTCATCAAACATAATTCATATACACGGTACCCGCGACAGACTGCTCCCCTACCGTTTTGTAAAAGCCGATTATACTATACAAAACGGCGGTCATGTAATGACACTGGATAATCACGAAGAAATATCCGCCATTCTGAAAAAATTAATTCAGTGATTTTATTACTTTCCACATTTCATCGGCTACCAATTGATTACCCGCAGCATTCAGGTGTACCCTGTCCGTGGTAAGCATACCCGATTCTTTATTTTGTTTATTATTCTCCAGGTTATAATCCAGAAATGACTTGCGCAAATCAACGAGTGATAAATTATTCTTAGCTGCTAAACGTCGAATTATGTTGCTGTAATTATTCAGATCGCCGTCCTGCTGGTTACTGAAATCCGTTCTCTCACCTATCGCAGCCGGTGTACATACAATTACTTTTATATTCTTCGCTTTCAATTTATTAATTACAGCAAGGTAAAATTTTTCAAATTTATCAGCGTCTGTTCCCGTACCGGAAGAGGCTTTATGCCATACATCATTTACACCAACATAAATTACTACCATATCCGGGTTCTTCGCAAGTACATCTTCTTCCATTCTTAAATAAAGATCATACACTTTATTGCCGCTTATACCGGCTCCGGCGAATTCATACTGACCTGACACATTTCCAATCTTACTCATACTGTCAATCCTTGTAATATAACCGCCGGGTTGCACTCCGGCTTGTGTAATGGAATCACCAAAAAAAATAACTTTTGTTTTCTTTTGCGGCATACCGGTCAATAATAAAGCAAGTGATAAAGAGTAAAACTTATTCATATAGTTGAGTTGTGCTATAAAAATACAAAAGCATCCTGATAAACGGATGCTGATTCTCAAAATAGATTTGACAAGCTTACACTCTTCCTATCAAATTAACTAACCAACCAATCAACTTACTCACTCCACATCCGCCTGCTTCGGTACAATGGAGGCGTCTTTGGCTTCCATTAAAAATTTTCTTTCTTTTACCATATATCCATTGCCTTTTTCACAAAAATGCACTTTCATGTTTTCTATACTAATGGGATTACCATCCGGTATATCGGCAATATTATTATGCAAAATATCATGGCCGTCAATAATAACTACCAAACCGCTGCCAATGGCTTCCATTTTATTACCATCGGTAATCAGCATGCCTGTATCCTCGCCCAGACCAATACCGATACAACTTGGATTGGTAGCCACCGCCTGCGCCAAACGGCCAAACCTGCCGCGTTTTTCAAAATGCGAATCAATAATAACCGAATCAATAAACCCAAGACCGGTTGCCATTTTCACTTCGCCTTTTAAATGAGCCCTAGCCGCATTGCCCTCATATATCATGGTGCTGCTCATTGCCATGGCACCCGCCGATGTACCGGCAATAAGAAAGGCTTCCTCCCAATAACGTTTTTTTAAAACCGTAAGGAGCTCCGTACCGCCATCAGTAACACTGAGCCGCATTTGATTGCCACCGCTGAACATAACGGCATCGCACCGCTGAATACGATCTATGTATTCTTTATTCATGGCATCGTGCCGCGTACGAATATGCATGAGGCCGATATTGGTACAACCGATTTTGCCAAAAGCATTCAGGTAATTATCGCCTACTTCGTAGGGAATCATGGAAGCAGTAGTCACTACTTCGATACGTGATGAAGGGCCGCCGGCTTCTTCTACAATGCGGCGGAGAATGCCCAATTCAAAAAAATTGAGATTACTGCGGTGTACCTCGCCTGTTTCCAAATCGGTGCCTTTATCTTCCGCACCGCCAACCGCTATTAGTTTTCCTTTAGGATGTACTGCCATTCGGAGGGATTTGATTGTTAAAGCAAAAATAGCTGATTTATAACTATAACTTAAAACCTACAACTTATAACTTAATACTTTATCGCCAATTTGAGTTTTGCCCAAAAAGTTTCATCAAAAGATGAAGGACCCAATACCGCATCGCCTGTATCATCGCCATGACGAACCACTACTAAATCCAATCCGGGTATTACATAAACTTTTTTATCGCCCTTACCCAAAGCCGCAATCATATCGGCCGGTGCGGATGCTGATAAAGAAACGGGATAGACTGCCGCCGAACCCGGAGCCATCATAGACGATTTTCCATTGAGCCACCATAAATACCCGTATGATTTATTATACGTATTCGATGTATTGGTCATAGCGGAAAAATAGGCTGTATCCGTCATTAACTGCTGTGTACCCCATTTGCCTTTGCTGAGTGTAAGCAATCCGAATCTTGCCATATCTCTTGTATTCAGCCAAAGTATATAATTGAGCCAGGTGTAATTTTTCATTCCTATTTTATCGGCTAATTTAGTTTTAGTATAAAGGTTGTAATTCATTCCCGATGCATTAGCTATTACATCCTGTAATAATCGATATGGCGCGTTGTGATAATACCATTGTGTGCCCGCTTCGGCTTTATAAGTAAGACAAGCAGGTGTGGTGCAATTATCGTCAGGTACATTATACTCAAGACCCGTTGTCATGGTCAGTTGATGCCGAACGGTGATTAAATCTTCTTTTGCCGGCGGGCAAGTTGTCCATCCGGCGCCAAGGTATTGCGAGGTTTTATTATTGATGTTTAAAATACCTTCCTCCTGCGCTATACCGGTTAAAAATGCGGTAACGCTTTTGCCCGCTGAAGCGATAAAATATTTTGTATTAAAGTCCCAGCCGTTCCAATAATTCTCCGTTACTATTTTCCCTTTGTGTAATATGATGAGGCCGTAAGTATTTTTTGTTTGAGCGTAAGCAATGGCTTCGTTAAGTTTGGCTGCATCCCAGCCAAGTGAAGCGGCAGAAGTTGTTTCCCAAGTATCGCCGGCTGCGGGCGGGTAGTAATAAGATGGATTAACAGGAGGTGGAGGTTCAACAATATCTTTCTTTTTACATGAGCTTACTGCTAAAACGATGAGCAATAAGAGCGAAAATTGACTTTTCATAAGTATTTATTATAGTTTTTCAGACGATTTGGAATGATTACAGTTTAACGAACAGCGCCGGTAAATAGTATAACTGCATGTGCAGGGCCCGAAAATTAATTTGAGTGTTCGATAATACCGATTGTTATTCCACAGCTGAAAATAGCCCTGATGGCAGCGGATACCCCGCTGAGGGCGCCCCGCAGCGCTGCATTGTGGCGGAGTAGCAGCGGACAGCAGGAACCGAAGCTGAATTTTTGCAGGGACAACCATGCTTCCAAAAAAAACGTCCGGAATTTACACCGGTTACTTACTTTTAATTTATGAAACTGCTTCTGTCATTTTTATTATCGCTTTCTTTTGTAAATACGCAGACGAATAAGCCATTTAAAAAAATACCAATAGCTCCTTCGGGAACGGTTAACAACGACACTACTGACAGCCTTGATATAAAGATTGGTCAAATGATCATTTTTGGTTTTTACGGTACCCAACTAAATAAAAATGATGCAGTATATAAAGCGGTAAAAGACGGGCTGGTGGGGAGTATCCTTATTTACAGAAGAAATATTTCGGCTAAAAATACATCCGGCAGTTTAATAAAATTGATTAAAGGTTTTCAAGAAGCGGCACCTTCTCCCCTATTTGTAAGTATTGACCAGGAAGGTGGTTTGGTAAATCGTTTCAAAGGCCTCAAAGGTTTTCCGGCAATGCCCTCAGCTTATTTTCTGGGTAAAAAAAATGATACCACTGCTACAAGATTATACAGCGATAATATAGCTTCCACACTTTCCGGCTTAGGTTTCAACCTGAATTATGCGCCTTCGGTGGATATTCATAATGCCAATTGCCCTGTAATTGGCGCTAGAGAAAGGGCTTTTTCTAAAAATCCGCTGATAATTTCTACGCAGGCAGAGCAGGTTATTAAATCGCACAATGCACTTAATATTGGCACGGTGATAAAACATTTTCCCGGGCACGGCAATTCTACCGTCGATTCGCATTTGGGTGTAGTGGATGTTACCAAGACCTGGAAACCTGAAGAACTGATTCCTTATAAATTATTAATTGAGAATAATACGGCCGAGGCTGTAATGACGGCCCATATTGTAAACAGCAAGTTGGACGAGTCTAAATTACCCGCTACGTTATCTAAAAAAATGATTACCGGTTTATTGCGTGACAGCCTTCATTTTAACGGTGTTGTTTTCTCGGACGATATGATGATGCAGGCCATCAGTAAACAATACGGGCTGGAAGAATCCATCTTTCTTTCTATTAATGCCGGTTTGGACGTGCTGATGTTCAGCAATAACATAAAGGGTGTAAAAGACTATTCACCTGCCAATATACACCGCATTATAAAGCAATTGGTTAGAAGCGGTAAACTAAGCGAAGCGAGGATTAACGCCTCTTACGACCGGATTATGGCCATGAAGGCGAACCGGGCAAAAAAATAAGTTTAAAATTTCTTTTTCCGTATTGCTAATGTTTTGTTTGTTTCCCCTACCTTTGCCCACTTAAAAAAAAGAATTCATGGCTAATCATAAAGCTACAAAGAAGGACGTTCGCCAGTCGAATAAGCGCCGCGACAGAAATAAGTACTACGGTAAAACAACCCGTAACGCCATCCGTGACCTGAAAGAGGTGACCGAAAAAAAAGCAGCCGGTGAAGGATTGGTAAAAGTATCGAGCATGATTGATAAACTGGCTAAAAGAGGTGTAATTCACAAAAATAAAGCGGCTAACTTAAAAAGCAAGCTTACTAAAAAAGTAAATGCTGTAAAGTAATTTGGCATAAATAATTTATAAAAAAAGGCATCTCCGATCGAGATGCCTTTTTTTATTATTGATTAAATGAGTAATTTGATTTCGCCAAAGAGATTAAACCATAAATCGCTTCGAATAAAAAATCAGTACTAAAAATGATAAAAATATTTACAATCACTGCCATCCTGTTTACCAACTTAGTTTTTGCGCAAACTATTACTACCAAATATGAAAAAAGCAACGGAACCCAAACACCGACTTATGCGGAAATAATTGATTGGTGGCAAAAATTAGATGCCGCTTCGGGTAAAGTAAAAATGCTCACTATGGGAATGACCGATGCAGGCTTTCCTTTGCATTTAATTGTAGTTGCCAACCTGGGCGATTATAATTTTGAAAACATAAGAAAGAATAATAAGCGTATCATCTTAATCAATAACGGTATTCACCCCGGCGAGCCGGATGGCATTGACGCAAGTATGCTGTTGGCCAGAGATATTGCTTTTCCTTCGGGCAAAAACGGTTTCAAACTGCCCGATAATATCGTGCTGGCCATAATACCGGTTTATAATATCGGCGGTTGCTTAAACCGAAGCGCCAATTACCGGGTAGACCAGGAAGGGCCTGAAGAATTTGGCTCCCGCGGCAACTCGCAGAATCTTGATTTGAACAGGGATTTTATTAAAGCAGATTCGAAAGATGCCCGTGCATTCGCAGAAATTTTTCAGTTAACCGACCCTGATGTTTTTGTTGATAATCATGTAAGCAACGGCGCCGATTACCAACATATCATGACGCTGCTTACTACGCAGCACAATAAAATGGGCGGTGTAACCGGAGAATTTTTGAATAAACAATTTGAGCCGGGCATATTCAGCTTAATGAAACAAAAAGGTTATGACCTTGTACCGTATGTAAACAGCTTTGGCGAAACACCTGAAAACGGGTGGCAGGCATTTTGGGACAGCCCGAGGTACAGCAGCGGATACGCAGCGCTCTTTCATACTTTTTCTTTTGTACCCGAAACGCATATGCTTAAAAATTATGACCTGCGGGTAAAAGCCACTTATACATTGATGCAATGTTTTATAGATTTTACAGAAAAAAATAGTGCGGAAATTAAAAACTGTTCGCGACAGGGCAAAAAAGAATGTACAGTCCATGACGGAATTCCCCATCAGTTATACATTGGACAAAACACAGTCCTCTTCTATTTTATACAAAGGATTTGCATCGGGTAAAAAACCAAGCGAGGTGTCGGGGCTGCCGCGATTATTTTATGATCGTACAAAACCATTTGAAAAACAAGTGCCGTTTTATAATTTTTATAAACCGCAAACGGTCATAAAAAAACCGGTCGCTTATATTATTCCGCAAGGCTGGTGGAAGGTAATTGATTTACTGAAGTTGAATAAAGTACAGATGACGCAACTGAAAAAAGATACGGCTATTGAAGTGGAAATATACCGGATTACAGATTACAAAACTTCGCCGCGCCAATACGAAATGCACCACCCTAACAGCGATGTAAAAGTTTCCTCATCATTGCAAAAAATAAATTTCAGAAAAGGCGATTATTACATACCAATGAACCAGGTGGCCAATCATTTTTTAATTCAAACACTGGAGCCGCAGGCCGAGGACAGTTATTTTGCCTGGAATTATTTTGACGCCATACTCGGGCAAAAAGAAGGATATTCTTCGTATGTATTTGAAGACAAAGCGGCGGAGATACTGAAAAATAATCCTGAGTTAAAATTAAAATTAGAAAACAAAAAAGCGACTGATACAGCATTTGCAAAAAGCGGAAGTGCACAGTTGAATTTTGTATATCAAAATTCCGCTTACTACGAACCGGACCACATGAAATACCCCGTTTACAGGGTAGTGAGTAAATAAACGGGACTTTAACAACTCCATTAAAATTTTACAAGTAAGTTTTTCTATTTTCATACCGTCTGTATTTTTTTATTTCTTAAAAATATTATATGAGGTGCCGTTTAAGTTTTCTTTGCTTATTAATTTCATTCTTCTCTCTACTAAGCTCCGCGCAAAGCACGGAAAAGATTTGGTTCGATAAAACTGATTCAGTAAACGGTTATTATTTAGTTATTAAGCCGGCTTCAAATATTATACAGGGAGCACTTATTCTGCTGGATGGTTATGGCGGAAACGCCGAAAGCCTTTTACCCGAAACTAAAATTCATAATGTAGCTGCCGTTAATGATATCCTTACTGTGTGCATACCAACCGGCACCCATTTATATCTTGATAACTCCATGGCGGAACTGATGAACCGAATCCTTAAAGAAATAAAAGTTAATTATAATCTTAGAAAAGAAAAATTTGCAATCGGCGGGATGTCATCTGGCGGTACTATTGCGCTTCGTTATGCGGAACGCTGCTATGAAAACCCTGCTGAATTCCCCATTCTGCCAAAAGCGGTTTTTGATATTGATTCGCCGCTTGACCTTGCCGGTCTATACAAATCTTCGCAACGGGATTTACAAAAAAATAACGGCGGTTGGTGGCTTGGTGAAGCGCAAATGATAGTTGAACGTTTTAATAAAGAATTAGGTGATATAAACGGCGATATGAAAAAGTATAAAGAAGTTTCGCCTTTTTTACGGGAACAAAAAAATTCAGCAAATGAAAAATTTTTAATCAATACGGCCGTACGAACTTATCATGATGTTGATGTTAATTGGTTTATTCAAAACAGGAACCGCAGTTTGTACGAAACCAACCTGCTCGACGGCTCAGAACTGATAAATCGTTTGGTACAACTGGGAAACAAGCAAGCAGAATTTATTTCTTCAAAAATACCCGGAAGGCGCAGCAACGGCACAAAACATCCGCACTCCTGGAATATTGCCGATGAAATAGATTTGGTGCAATGGGTAAAAGAAAAACTAAATTTTTACCCGGAGCACCTCGCCAATCCATATTCTTATACCGCCCCTGCAGGTTGGAGTACCGAAAGATTTCTTTTTCCTTTTTCTTTTGCTCCTGCAATTGCTTACAGAGGTTTTGAAGATATCAGGTTTGCTCCGGGTTGGGGCAATAAGGACAGTAAAGAAAAATGGGCTTATACATTTTTATGGTGGTTAGATGACACTTATTCATTTAATGAAAAAATTGTGAAGCAAAACCTTGAATCTTATTTTTCGGGTCTTACCAAACAAAAAGCAATTGATGATAAAATAAATATGTCCGGCTATGTGCCGGCTAAGTTTGATGTATTGAAAGTAAAAACTGCAAAAGGGGATGTAGAAACATATACGGCTACAGGTTCCATATTTGATGCATTTGTAATAAAACAACCGGGCAGCCTTTATATCAAAATACATGTAAAAGAATGCAAAGAAAAAAATAAAACCATAGTATTATATGAAATAGCAGGCAGCGCTTTCAACCAACCCGTATGGCTGCAGTTGGATTTAATAAATGAAAACTTCAGGTGCGAAAAATAAAATAAAGGACCAACGCCATAAGTATGATAATGTATCAATTTGCAAAGATCAATAACAAAAAGTCTGCTTTAGTTTTCGTCAACCGCAGCTTATAATTACGCTGTCAAAAGCAACTCTTCCCTCAACGCCTTTACTTCTTCCGCATCAATAAAATTATTGGTATAGCTCTCTTCAGTGCCTGCAAAAGCAGCATGTATAAAATTCATTTTGCTTTTTATTTTGCTTCTCAACGAAGAATGAAACTCTACGCAACCCGTTTTCTCCGCCAGCATTTTTATATTATCTTTTCGCACACCGCTGCCGGGCATGATGATAATTCGGCTATCAGATTTTTTATTTAACTCAGTAACTAAATCTACACCGTCTGTAACAGAGGGTCGCTGGCCCGATGTAAGAATTCTTTCACAACCTGCATCTATCAATTGTTCTATGGCTGCAAACGGATCACGGCACCTGTCGAATGCCCGGTGAAATGTAACGCCCAACGGATAGACCATATCAATCAATTGCTTTGTTCTCACTATATCAATCGCTCCGTCAGCAAGTAACAGACCAATTACTATTCCGTCGCAACCTAAATCCTTACATAATTGCACATCAGCTTTCATTATATCAAATTCTTCGTCGGTATATAAAAAATCACCGCCTCTCGGTCTTATGATTGGATACAATTCAACAGAAAATGTTTCCCTGCATTTTATTACTGTTGCGTAAGATGGTGTAGTACCGCCTTCGGCAAGATTAGCACAAAGTTCTATCCTGTCGGCGCCACCGGCTACCGCCGCTTGGGTTGTGATGAAATCAGAAGTAGCGATTTCTATAATCCATTTTTTATTTTCGCTCATAATAGTTCTTGTCGTTTTTTTTAATACGTAAGGAGCTGTCTAAAAACGGTTTTGTTAATTTCCTTTCTTGCTGATAGTGGTTGGCGAGGACGCCAACCATAGCGAGCCGCCGCTGTTCCCCGATTTATCGGGGCCGCCAACTATCTATAATGGTAAAATCAAATTCAATTTTAAAACAGCTTCTAAGGATAAACACTTTTACTTTTCACTAATTCTTCTCTTGTGTTCGATTTTACCGCATAGCTAAATCCTTTATGAATGGCATAAGAACCCACTATACCTTTTTTATTTAATGCTAAAAAAGCAACTTGAATCGTTTTTGCCTTTGCTCCTTTTATTTTTATAATTCGTTCAATAGCTTTTTTACAAGCCGCTTCGGGGCTTAGCCCCTGTCGCATATACTCTACCACACTATAGGCGCCGCAAACTCTTATTACATCTTCGCCCTGCCCCGTGGCGGTGCATGCTCCTGTTTCATTATCTACATACAAACTTGCACCAATGATGGGTGAGTCACCCAATCGTCCGCGCATTTTAAAACCCATACCGCTGGTGGTGCAACTGCCGCTTAAATTTCCTGCTGCATCCATCGCCACCATTCCAATTGTATCATGATTCCATTCACCGGTTTCCAATTGCGCAGGCGCAGCAGGTCCGTGCTCTTTTTTATTCTCAATATTAATTACCGGTTTGTACTGCGATGTCTTTAACCAATTATCATACGCCTTCTGCGCCGCGGGTGACAATTTATCTTCTTCCAATGGAAAACCTTCGGCGATGGCGAATTGCTGCGCACCGCTGCCTACCAGCATTACATGCGGTGTTTTTTCCATAATGCGCCTTGCTACAGAAACCGGATGTTTTATTCTTTCTAAAAAACCTACGCTGCCGCAATTAAAATTTTCATCCATAATACAGGCGTCTAATGTTACATGCCCGTCTCTGTCCGGATTAGCGCCCAATCCTACACAACAATTCTGCGAAGCCTCTGTTACCATTACACCGGCTTCTACCGCATCCAATGCTCTTCCGTTTTTACTCAAAATTTCCCAGGCACCTGTATTGGCAGCAAGCCCGGCGTCCCAGGTGGAAATTACAATCGGGTTATTTTTCACAGCTACAACCGGGGAATTATTTTCACCTGCCAATACATCTTTACTTAAAATAAGACCCGCCGTACCGAGTAATGATGATTGTAAAAATTTTCTTCGTGATGACATAGTGAGTTGTAAGATTTAAGTATTTAGTATAAAGTATTTGGATATTGCAAATTGGGTTTTGTTTTTTGTATTTTATTTTTTGCCTTTTGTTTTTTGGTTCTTGTAATTTATTTTCCGTTTTTTGTTTCTTATTTCTTGGTTCTTGCCCATTGCTAATTGCCTATTGCCTATTCACTTCTTCTTCATAAACTCCTCCAACCCCTTCCTCGCCTGTTGTTGAATTTTTCGCTGCATAAAACCCGTCCAACCGAGCAACCAACCTTTCCATCCCAGCGCCTGAGCGGCCCATTTGCTTAATTTAAAAGCATCGCTGTGTTCTGTAATTTTTCCATCGGCAAATTTCATGTGGGCTTTAATATTATTCACCACTTTTCTTCCTGTTTTAGAAAAAATATACGTCGCCGTCCAGTTACAAGTGCCGTATTCATCTTCCGAAACCGCATTGGAGAACTCCAATGAAAAATCCCCGGCCCGCTTGCAAAGCATCTCCCACATGGCTTTGGCCTCGTCGCCCTGCAACAATCCGAAAGCCGGATCGGAGAACACGATATCATCCGCATAGCATTCCTGCATGGTTTTATAATCTAATTTTTGGAATGCGGTATAAAATCCGGTCATTAATTGTTCATTCGTATTCATAAAAATAAATTGCGGGTAAATAAGAATGGCTAAATTTAGTCTGTTAAAATCAAAAATTATGATACAACGTACGGTTTCTTTTTTGACGGGTTTATTTCTTTCTTCAATAGCTGTAGGCCAAAACCTCAATTCGCAGGACTCGGCCTGGATAATGGAGAATTATACTAAGACGGAAAAATACATTCCCATGCGGGATGGTATAAAATTATTTACAGCTATTTACATGCCGAAAGACACTACGGAACTTCACCCGGTATTGATGACCCGCACACCTTATTCCTGTTTTCCTTACGGAGAAAAAAATTTCAGATCGTTTTGGAATACCTATCACCGCTACTACCTGCGTGAAAATTACATATTGGTAATACAGGATGTACGCGGCCGTTGGATGAGCGAGGGTGAGTTTGAGGATGTACGTCCGTTTAATGCCAACAAAAAGAGCAATGAAACCGATGAAGCAAGCGACACGTATGATGCCATTGAATGGCTGACAAAAAATTTACCCTTCAACAATAACAAAGTGGGTGTATTTGGTATTTCGTACCCGGGTTTTTATTCTACTATGGCGGCGGCAAGCGGTCACCCTTCGTTAAAAGCGGTAAGTCCGCAGGCGCCTGTTACGGATTGGTTTATCGGCGATGACTTTCATCACAACGGAGCATTTTTTCAATTGGATGGATTTGGTTTTTATTCATCTTTCGGCAAACCAAGACCCAAGCCAACTACAGTGGGTCAGCCCGGCTACAATTTCACAGTACGTGATAATTATAAATTCTTTTTGGAAGCCGGCACGCTGAAGGATTTACAGGTGAAAATGGGTGACAGTATAAAATTCTGGAAACAAATGTATGAACACCCCAATTACGACGATTGGTGGAAAGCCCGAAATGCAAGAGTTGCAATGTATAATATTAAACCGGCTATGTTGGTAACCGGCGGTTTGTTTGATGCGGAAGATTGCTGGGGTGCCTGGAATTTATATAAGGCCATTGAAAAACAAAATCCCGGTACAAATAATAAATTGGTAATGGGTCCTTGGTATCACGGTCAATGGGCATCCAACGACGGAACCAAGTTGGGCAATGTACAATTTGACTCGAATACTTCCTATTGGTACCAGAACAATATTGAAATCCCTTTTTTCAATTATCATTTAAAAGGAAAAGGAGATGCTACCAAACAAAGTGAAGCCACCATATTTTTTTCAGGAGAAAATAAATGGAAACAATTGGCGCAATGGCCGCCGGCAAATCATACATCTGCAAGTATTTATTTATCAGCAAACGGAAGTCTTTCATGGACGGCGCCCGGTACAGGCAAAAGTTTTTCAGAATATATAAGTGATCCCGCGCATCCCGTTCCTTATACTGAAGATGTACATCACGGACGTACAAGAGAATACATGACCGATGACCAGCGATTCGCATCACGCAGACCCGATGTGTTGACTTTTGAAACAAATGTATTAGATAATGACATGACATTAGCAGGGCCGGTTATTGCAGATTTATTGACAAGCATCTCTACTACCGATGCGGATTTTGTTGTAAAAATTATTGATGTATTTGCTGATGGTTTTCGCTATACTAATTCAGGCACTTATCCAATGGGTGGCTATGAAATGTTGGTAAGAGGAGAAATTTTTCGCGGCCGTTACAGGAATAATTTTTCAGCACCCGAAGCATTTAAGCCCAATAAAATTGAAAGAGTAAAATTTGAACTACCTGACGTGGCGCATACATTTAAGAAGGGGCATAAACTAATGATACAAATACAGAGTAGCTGGTTTCCGCTGGCCGACAGGAACCCGCAGCAGTTTATAAATATTTATACGGCCGATAAAAAAGATTTTATAAAATCAACCATCCGCATTCATCATGATGCCGCCAACCCGTCGCGGTTGATTTTACCGATACTGAAATAGAATAAACTCTTTTACTTAATCGTTGTTATGAAGGCACCAAAATGATTAACAAAGAGTTTGGAATAATAATTTGATGTTTAAACATTGTTTTTGTATTTTTGACTTTTAAAAATAAAAAATGAGAATAGAAATAATTTCGGGCAGCCCGAGAAATGAAAGTCTTACCCGAAGAGTGGCTTTGCATTTAAAAAAACTACTTGCGGAAAAAGACGGTATCACTGCGGATATACTTGACATACGGGAATGGAACCTCCCTCCTGTTCAAACTACTTATACGTCGGTCGAAAATACACCCAAAGAGTTTAAAGCAGTAAGTGAAAGGATTTTTAAAGCAGACGCTTTTATTTTGGTAACTCCTGAATACAACGGCAGTTATTCACCGGCAATGAAAAATTTATTAGATCATTATCCCAAACAGCACCGTAAGTCCTTCGGTATTGTAACGGCATCGCCGGGTGCCATGGGCGGTATGCGGGCAGCGCAAAACTTATTATTACTGGTGCCTGCATTTTTCGGCATTGCTTCGCCCTATATGCTTATCACACCGCAGGTAGATAAAAAATTTGATAAGGAAGGAAATTTATTGGATGAAGCCTTTCAAAAAAATATTGACATTTTTCTAACTGAGTATTTATGGCTGGCAAGAAGTGTAGCAGCTCAAAAAACAATAGCTGCCTGATAATAAAACCTCCAAAGAAAATGATAATAGAAAAAAGGAATAATAATGAAAACGATTTTACATAAAGCTAATACAAGAGGTCATGCGGACCACGGTTGGCTGAAAGCCAATCACAGTTTTAGTTTTGCAGGTTATTATGATGAAGACAGGGTACATTTTGGTGCATTGCGTGTGCTGAACGATGATCAAATTGCTGCGGGCATGGGCTTTGGTACGCACCCGCATGATAATATGGAAATAATTACCATACCGCTGGAAGGTGAATTGGTACATAAAGACAGTATGGGCAATACCGGTATCATCAGTAAGGGTGAAATACAGGTGATGAGTGCAGGCACGGGCATACGCCATTCTGAATACAATAACAGCGCCGATAAAGAACTGCGTTTGTTACAGATATGGTTATTTCCGGAAAAAAGGAATGTAGAACCCCGCTACGATCAGAAAAAATATTCTTTGGAAGAAACACATAATAATTTACTGAATGTGGTTTCGCCCATGAATAGCCCTGCGGGTATCCATATACATCAGCAGGCATGGTTTAGTTTGGGAAAATTAGATAAAGGTTTTTCTACCACCTACAAACTGAATAAAAAAGATAATGGTGTATATGCTTTTGTCATCGACGGGGATATCAGCATCAACGGCGAACAACTAAATCGCCGGGATGCATTGGCCATTACCGAAGCCGATTCATTTGAAATAAAAGCAGGTACCGATGCCGAGCTGTTATTGATGGAAGTACCGATGCTGCAATGGTATTGAATAGGAAACTATTACTTTACCGCTTTAATTACTCTACATTTCTATTTGTATATTTGCCGCTCAATTAAAACAGACATGTACAGAACTCATACCTGCGGCGAATTAAGAATGGCTGATATAAATAAGGAAGTGACCCTTGCCGGGTTGGGTGCAAACCGTGCGTAAGTTTGGCAGTATTACTTTTGTAGACCTGCGTGACCGCTACGGCATTACCCAATTATTATTTGGTGAAGAGCTGAACAAGGTGTTGGATGAAAATCCTTTGGGTCGCGAATTTGTGCTGCAGGCAACGGGCAAAGTAAGTGAGCGCAGTAGTAAAAATGCCAATATACCCACCGGCGATATTGAAATAACTATTACTGAATTTAAAATACTGAATAAATCTATAACGCCTCCTTTCTCGATACAAGATGATACCGATGGCGGCGATGATCTACGAATGAAATATCGTTTTCTTGATTTGCGGCGTAATGCGGTAAAGAAAAATCTTGAACTGCGATATGCCGTGGGCCGAAGTGCCAGAAATTATTTGCACCTGAATAATTTCATGGATATTGAAACGCCTTTTTTAATTAAATCAACTCCGGAAGGTGCGAGAGACTTTGTAGTACCCAGCCGTATGAACCCCGGGCAGTTTTATGCGTTGCCGCAAAGTCCGCAAACTTTCAAACAACTATTAATGGTAAGCGGTTACGATCGTTATTACCAAATCGTAAAATGTTTCCGGGACGAAGATCTGCGTGCCGATCGTCAACCCGAGTTTACACAGATAGATTGTGAAATGGCCTTTGTACAGCAGGAAGATATTCTGAATATGTTTGAAGGTTTGATAAAACAAATTTTTAAAGATGTAAAAAATATTGACTACACTGAAAAAGTAGAACGAATGACTTGGGAAGAAGCAATGTGGCAGTATGGAAATGATAAACCTGATATTCGTTTTGGGATGAAGATGTGTAATTTGAAGTTCCCGTTGCACACTTTTCTGTCTAAAGAAAATATTTCATCATTAATTGAAGGAAGCTTCCCTGTGTTCAATGATGCCGAAACCGTTATTGCCATCAGCGTCCCGGGTTGTAGTGAATATACCCGCAAACAAACAGATGAACTGACCGAGTGGGTTAAACGTCCGCAGATAGGCATGAAAGGCTTGGTATATATTAAGTGTAATGCCGACGGAACATTTAAAAGCAGCGTAGATAAGTTTTACAATGAAGAACAACTTAAATCAATTGCCGCTGCCGCCAATGCACAACCCGGTGATTTAATTCTGCTGTTAGCCGGTGCCGAAGAAAAAACCCGTAAAGCCACCAGCGATTTAAGAATGTATATGGCTGATAAATTGGGTTTACGAAAGATTGATGATTTTAAATTACTCTGGGTACTCGACTTTCCGTTGTTTGAGTACGATGAGGAAGGAAATCGATGGGTAGCACGCCACCATCCGTTTACAAGTCCCAAGCCGGCACAAATAGAAACAATGATTAACAATAACCCCGCAATTGAAAATGCCGCCGAATATTTAAAACATCCTTACGCTAATATTAAAGCTAATGCGTATGATATGGTATTGAACGGCAACGAAATTGGCGGCGGTTCCATTCGTATTTTTCAACGGGAGCTGCAGGAAAAAATGTTTGCGGCATTGGGTATGGATAAAGAAGAGCAACTGCACAAGTTTGGTTTCTTACTTGGCGCTTTTGAATACGGCGCTCCTCCGCATGGCGGTATTGCATTCGGTTTCGACAGGTTATGCGCCATACTCGGCGGCAGCGAAAGCATTCGTGATTTTATTGCTTTCCCAAAAAATAACAGCGGCAGAGATGTGATGCTGGATGCACCGGGCACAATAGATGATAAACAGTTTGATGAGTTGCAGATAAAGTTGAATTTGAAGGGATAAAATATTGTCCGCAGATTAACACGGATTTTTTTAACTTTATTTCAAACAGAAATTATGATTATTAAAATCCCAAAAGAAACTTCTCCAAAAAAAATAAGAAGCCTTCTTAAAAAAAGAACAGCAAACTCAACAAAGAAAAATATTGATTCTTTTTTTGGTCAATTGCCAAAGATTGAAGACGGAGTGATGTTTCAAAAGAAAGTACGCAATGAGTGGCAATCTGTTGCTTGCAGTTTCAAAGCAGATTAATTTTGACTTTTAAATTTTAAATTTTGACTTCTCTCCCTCCCTTAGCCGAACGTCTTCGCCCCTCTTCGTTAAATGATCTGGTGGGCCAACAGCACCTTACCGGCAAAGGAAGTATTTTACGTACGGCTATTGAAGCAGGAAAAATTCCCAGTATGATTTTATGGGGACCGCCCGGTACGGGCAAAACTACCATCGCCAATATCATTGCACAAACATTACAGGTTCCGTTTTATACGCTCAGCGCTATTTCTTCGGGAGTAAAAGAAGTAAGAGAAGTAATTGAAGAAGCAAAGACAAAAGAAAAAGTCATTTTATTCATTGATGAAATTCATCGTTTTAATAAGGGCCAGCAAGATGCGTTATTAGGTGCGGTAGAAAAAGGTATCATCACATTAATTGGCGCTACAACAGAGAACCCGTCTTTTGAAGTGAACAGCGCCTTACTCAGCCGCTGCCAGGTATATGTATTGAAAGCATTAGATGAAAAAGATTTGATTCAACTGTTGCACCATGCATTGAAAGATGATGAATTGCTGAAAACAAAAAATATTGAGTTGAAGGAAACGGCAGCGCTGATTAATATCTCCGGTGGTGACGCTCGTAAACTCTTAAACCTTCTCGAACTCGTAGCAGAGTCTTCAGAAGTCTCCCCCTTTGGGGGAGATTTAGAGGGGGCCGTTATTACGGATGAGTTAATAATGAATGTTGCGCAGCAACGCATTGCACTTTATGATAAAAAAGGAGAGCAGCATTACGATATTATTTCTGCATTTATAAAATCTATTCGCGGCAGCGACCCCAATGCTGCTGTATACTGGCTGGCCCGGATGATTGAAGGCGGAGAGGACGTAAAATTTATCGCAAGAAGATTATTGATACTGGCGAGTGAAGATATCGGCAATGCCAATCCCAATGCTTTGTTATTAGCCAACGCAACATTTGATGCAGTAAATAAAATTGGTTATCCTGAAAGCAGCCTTATTTTATCGCAGTGCACCATCTATTTAGCCGGCAGCGCAAAAAGCAACTCAGCCACCGTGGCCATTGGTGCGGCAATGAGTGCAGTGAAACAACAAGGCGATTTACCCGTGCCTTTACATTTGCGCAATGCTCCTACCAAATTCATGAAAGATTTAGGTTATAAAAAAGGATACGAATACTCACATAATTACGAAAACAATTTTTCGCAGCAGGAATATTTACCTGATGAAGTAAAAAGCACTTCTTTTTATGAACCCGGTAAAAATTTACGGGAAGAAGAGATGCGTAAATTTTTAAAGATGTTGTGGAAGGATAAATATAATTATTAACGAGCTGTTCTTTTGCCCGTTACCTTATGCCTTAACCCGGAACTAAACCTTTTTCTGTATTATCAAACCTATTGAAGTAACAACATATTTATCTACCTGGAGTTTAAGATGTATTTTTTGCTGATGCGGTTCTACATCAACCGCAAAGTCTTCCGGCAGTCCGCCCAACGAAAAATCAAGTTCTTCCACAAAATGACCCTCATTTCGCAAATCTGTAACAATTTTTTCAATATCCCTGTACCGGTAAATTACCGTACTTTCATTTTCCTGAGTTTCATCATTCGATGAAATATTATATTCAGTTGTATGCACGGCCCAACCCCCGGGCTTTAAGGTCTTCATTTGGTTTTTTAAAAACCCGAATCCTTTTTCCAAACTGCCTAAATGTTCGAAAGAACAACTGCTCCAGTTAAAATCAAAGTTTTGTAAATCATCAGGAATATCATTCATATCAACCGGCCTGTACTTTACCCTTCGGGCAAAAGCCTCTTCATCACACAATTGTCTTGTATTTAAAGATTCAAGCCCGAAACAAAGTTGATTACCGTTCGTCCAGCCCATTTCAATTCCTTTTTCCGGAAAGATATCTGTAGCCAAAATATTACACCCAAAACTGGCGAACATAGCGGGCAATGGTTCTGTTCCCACCGCAAACACCAAACCGTTTTTATCTTCTTCAATACAACCCCGCTCCCACAAGGCCTGCATTACATATACAAACTCCCATTGCTTGCGATGGTAGTTGGGCTTTTCGCCCAATTGATTGCACCAATGCATAAACCAATCAGTTTTATAATCCTTCGCCTTACACAGCTCTGATCTCCTTTTACCAAAGTCGCTTAACAACCCGGTGTTCCACTTTCTCGGCAACGGCTTTGTATCTATCATTATCTTATATTTAAAAAATTATTTTAGCTGTAAAAGTGATCGATACACTTTTAGGTATTCAACTGCTTTTTCATCCCAACTAAATTCATTTCCTCTTTTCATTATTTTACCGGCAAGCCCGTTTTTTCTATATTCCATCATGCCTTCATTAAAAACCTGCTGCATGTGAAAGGGTTCAAAATCATTAAAGTAAAAAGCTACATCGCCTCCTATTTCCGGTAGTGAGGTACGATTGGATAAAAATAATGGCTTGCCAAACTTCATGGCTTCTACTACCGGGGCGCCGAAGCCTTCGGCTAAAGAAGGCAACATAAATGCCATACAGTTTTTAAAGTACCAGGCTTTATCTTCCTCCGATACAGGGCCTAATATATGCAAACGTTCAGACACCCCGAGTTTTCTTGCCTGTATCCGCATCCGGTTTATATAATCCGGATCATCTAATTTACCCGCAATTATTAAATCAAACTCAGTGTGTTTTAATAAAGGTACGAGTGTATGAAAATTCTTTTTACGGTTTACATAACCCATCGTAAATATAAAAGGCTTCGACGGCTTATAGCCTGCCGGCCTTGGCGGAGGTATATTTACATTATGTGTACCGTTATAAATAACATACAAAGGCTTATCTTTTATATCCAGGTAAGTAGTTACATCACTCTTGCAATGATTTGAAATACAAACCAGCGCATCACTTCTGTCAATTAATCGTTGCGTTTTATGCAAACTGTCAATTCGTTCGCTATCAGGCTTATCTTCATGCAAACAATTTAAATCATGAATGGTAAGGAGTATTTGGGTATGCATATTTTTTTTTGGCAATACTCGTCCGGATTGAAAAGGGGCATGCCAAATATCACAATCCCACAAAAAAGGTTTAAAAACTTTATCGTGCCACTTTCTTTCTTTAATGCAGCTACTATTGCCTCCAAATGCAGCCGCTTCTGAAGGAGGAACATAAAAAAATATTTTCTCTGACTGCTCCTTATCAAGTATTTTTTTTAGATGCAGCCCTAAATTGAGGCAATAATGATACAAACCCGAATCCCGGTACCGCATCAAATCGCAATCCAAAATAATTTTTTTCATACCATTATTGTAAAAATTCCATTACAAAAAATTTCGGGGTGTGCTTGAAATAAGTATACAGCCACAATCTTGCCAAAAATATTTTAATCGCTTTTAGTAAATGTATTGTACGCCCGATTATTATCTGAATCCTCAATTCATATGTTTTGAAAGATGACAACGAAAAGAAAATTACCGATGTACCTGCCATCTTTTTTTCTTTAGTCGCTGCTGTCACTTTCATTAAACAAATACCCGTTCTTTAAGTCAGTAATTACGTACCGATAAAATGTAACCTGCCTGCTTAAAAGAATATGCGTTACACAAAGGAACCCGGTTACAATAGCACGGGCAAGGGTTACTAAACAGTGTAACAGTCGGTTGAAATGATCGGCAAACCGGTCTTTTATTTACGCAACTCATGTGTTCGGAATGATAATTGTTTAATAAACAATACAACAGGCAAGATCAATTAAGTATTTTTTTATTATGACATTAAAATGATAAACACCCGTGCAACGCCTGATTATTTACCGATGTCAGCACATAAATCCCTGGTATTCGGATAAATAGGAATAATATTTGTTTGTACGGTAACAGTTTTGCTAACCTAACACCTTATTTAAATGAAACAGATAGTCTTTGATTGTGAGCGAATGAAATACAGTAACACGGGTTTATATCATTATTGCCTCAATCTCGGGTTGCACCTACAGCAGCTTATGGATAATAAACCCGGGCAAATTTCTTTCTATACCCCTCCTGCGGTAAAACACTTATTCGGTAACCCTGAAAAGAATATTAGACAAAATTTTTTACACAAATTTTACATGCCCTCACTGAAAAAGTATGATATATGGCATGTTACCCACCAGGACAGTTCCTACCTTCCTGTTCGGAATCAAAAAATAAAAGTAGTGCTGACCATTCATGATTTAAATTTTTTGTACGACCCCGGTAAATCGGATGCAAAAAAACAAAAATACCTGCGCCGCGTACAACTGCTGATTAACCGGGCCGATGCTATTGTCTGTATTTCGGAATATTGCCGGAAGGACGTATTGGCAAATTGTTATATAGGCAGCAAACCGCTGCATGTTATATATAACGGCACTAATACACTTATGGAGCCGTATCTGTTCAGGCATTCTTATAAACCCGAAAAGCCATTTTTATTCAGCTTGGGCGTAATAACGCGAAAGAAAAATTTTCATACGCTTTTGCCTTTACTGCAAAACAATGAAATGGAACTGATCATTGCCGGCAGGAAGGACGATACAGATTATTTTAATTACATAAATAATATGGCCCGGGGAATGGGCGTGCAAAATAATTTCCGTATGCTTGGACAGATATCCGAGAAAGAAAAAGCATGGTATTTAAAAAATTGTTACGCTTTTGCGCTTCCTTCCATTTCAGAAGGTTTTGGCGCCCCGGTAGCTGAGGCTATGGCTTTTGGCAAACCGCTTTTTTTATCGGACAGAACTGCTTTACCCGAAATAGGAAGTAACGTGGCTTTTTATTTTCCCGATTTCAATGCCAAGCAGATGCAAAATACTTTTTCAACGGGCATGAGAGATTACCGGGTTTTTAAAATGCACGATGCGATAAAAAAAAGAGGAACGGATTTTTGCTGGAACAAATCAGCCCGGGAGTATCTTGAGGTTTACAGGTCTTTATACTGATTTAGTTTATAATAAAATATTTATAAAACATTTTATATCGCCTGCTAAATATGTATAAATAGTAACTGATGAAAATATATCGTCGACTTCTTGCCTACGCTAAACCGTACCGCCGGTTTGTGATACCTTTTTTTGCCTTTACCATAGCAGGCGTATTTTTTAGTGTCTTTCAATTCACCCTCATCATTCCGTTAATGAACGTTCTTTTTAATGAAAGCACGGCGGCGGATATACAAAAATATTCCGTTGCTCCCGAGTTCAGTTTTACAGCCACATTTTTTAAAGATTTTTTTTACTACCAAGTATACCGCCTAAAACTGATAAACCCGGTATATGCCTTATATTTCATCGCCGCGGTTATTATTCTTGCGGTTTTACTCACCAATCTTTTTCGCTACCTGGCACAGCGCAGTATGATAAGTGCCCGTACTTTTTTGGTTAAAAAATTACGCGAAGCCGTTTTTGAAAAAATCAATTACCTCCACATGGGTTATTTCACCAAAGAAAAAAAAGGTGATTTGCTTTCCAGGATGAACTCGGATGTTTTTGAAATAGAAGCCGTAGCTGCCAACTCGCTGGAAGTACTTTTTAAGGAGCCGTATATAATGATAGGATATTTTGTCGCACTATTCGCCATATCAGTAAAACTTACACTTTTTACTTTACTTATTATACCTATTTCGGCTCTGGGAATAGCGCTGGTTACAAAAAGATTGCGCAAGGAAGCTAAAGACATGCAGGCATCTATTGGCAGGTTGCTCACTATTATAGACGAAACATTGATGGGTATGCGGATCATCCGCTCTTTTAATGCCACCGGTTTTGTTTTAAAAAGATTCAGGCAGGAAAATGATTTTTACAGGAAAGCCAGTTTGCAGGCATTTAAAAAAAGAGAAATGGCGCCCGCCTTCTCCGAAGCGGCGGGTGTTATAGTAGTAGCTTCTATATTAATATATGGGGGCAGTTTAATTTTAAAAAATACCGGTGCCAACTCCGCCGAATTGAAAGCGAGTGAGTTTATTGCGTTTATCGCCATTTTTTCGCAGGTAATACGACCGGCCAAAGCCATGGTAATAGCACTTGCCAATATACAACGCGGACAGGCTTCCGGTGAAAGGATACTGGAAATAATTGATACGCCTATTGAAGTAAAAGATCATCCCAATGCAATTGAATTGAAAGAATTCAATGATGAAATCGTATTTAATAATGTGGACTTTGGCTATTCCGATACACCGGTGCTGCAGGATATCAGTTTTAGTGTATCAAAAGGCAAGACGATTGCATTGGTTGGTCCGTCGGGAGTAGGCAAATCCACCATTGCAGATTTAATACCGCGTTTTTATGATGTAAAGTCCGGCAGCATAACTATTGACGGAAAAGATATACGGCAATATAAATTAGAATCGCTGCGAAGCCAAATGAGTTTTGTAACGCAGGATACCATATTATTTAACGATACAATATTTAATAATATAGCGCTGGGCAAGCCGGATGCCAAGTTGGAAGATGTAATGCATGCAGCCAAAATTGCCAATGCGCATGATTTTATACTACATACAGAAGACGGATATGAAACCAATATAGGCGACCGGGGTATTCGTTTATCAGGCGGACAAAGGCAACGGATATGTATTGCCCGGGCCGTTTTTAAAAATCCTTCTATTTTAATTTTAGATGAAGCTACTTCGGCATTGGATACCGAATCGGAAAGATTGGTACAGGATGCATTAAGCAATTTGATGCAGGGCCGTACAACGATTGTAATAGCCCACCGCCTTAGCACTATACAACAGGCCGATGAAATAATAGTACTGCAGGATGGCAAAATTGCGGAACGGGGCAATCATTACGATCTTATAAACCTGGAAACCGGTATCTATCAAAAATTAACACACATGCAAAAGATTGCCTGACAGAAGGAAGTTTTCCGCTTAATAATATATGTATTAACTTTCGTCAGATAATCAGTAAAAGTTACATACAGCCTTTTTACTGATATATATTATATAACATATACAACTCACCGTCGGGTAATCACTATGCAGGTCAACTGGATATGCAAATCGTTTAACGATTTAACATCACATGAACTTTACGCCATTCTTCAATTGAGAAACGAAGTATTTGTAGTGGAGCAAAACTGCCCGTACCAAGATGCGGATAATAAGGATACTGGCGCCTTTCATTTTGCGGGATGGAGTGATAACAAGTTAATCGCTTATACAAGACTGCTGCCGTCGGGCTTATCTTTTCCGGATGCTTCGATAGGAAGGGTTGTAACATCGCCTGCTGCAAGAGGCGCGGGTATTGGAAGAGAGTTAATGCAAAGATCAATCGAGCAGCTATACACGCTTTTCGGCGTTGTACTTATAAAGATAGGAGCACAATTATATTTAAAAAAATTCTACGAATCGCTTGGCTTTATACAATCAAGCGAAATGTATTTGGAAGACGGTATAGAACATATTGAAATGATACTGGAGGCCCCGATCTCGTAAAATTCCTCAGTATAAGGCCTGTGTTATCTACGATTATAGTAAAATTCTTTTATACTTTTCATTGAGATATGCAGGATTTTATATTTTAGCGTAGTAAATCCAATAGAGAAAAACTAAAATCCATTTTTATGAAAACAACTGTACCAAAAGTGCATGTATTAACACTTGCCTTTCTGATTGTTTTATCCTCGACAAAATCTTTTTCACAATCCATTACTACCGGCGACGGAAGATTTGAACTTGGCCTTGGCCTTGGCCCGTCATTTTTTCTCGGCGACTTAGGCGGCACGAAAGGTGTAGGAAAAACATTTGTAAAAGACCTTGATTTTCCCCTTACAAAATTCAGTAAAGGAATTTATTTTAACTATAACCCGGCTGAATGGCTTGGTTTCAGAGTAGCTTTAAATCATACCGTGCTTGAAGGTAACGATAACCAGGCGCCTAATGCAGGCGGTCCTGAAGTAGACAGGTTGAAACGTAACCTGAGTTTCAAAACCAATGTAGCCGAAGCTTATGTAGCAGCTGAAATTTATCCTACAGTCGCTTTAGAAAGATTTGACGGTTTACAGGGTAAATTAAGACCTTATGTAATTGGCGGTGTGGGTGCTTTTCGTTTTAACCCTAAAGCACAGGATGTAGATGGCAAATGGGTAGCATTGAAACCCTTACGCCTGGAAGGACAGGGATTACCTCAGTACCCCGATAGAAAAGAATATAAACTTACCCAATTAGAAATACCGATTGGTTTTGGTTTCAAGTATTTTATTAAAGAAAACATGTATGTTGGTTTAGAAGTATTGCATCGTAAGTTATTTACCGACTATGTAGATGATGTAAGCCAAAAATATTATGTAGACCCGATTCATTTCTCCAGCTATTTATCACCTGCAGATGAAGCAAGAGCCAGAAGATTATATTACAGAGGTACCTATGCAGGTACTCAAATTAATCCAAGCAGGATTCAAAACTCATTCTGGCGCGGCGACCCCAAAGAAAATGACGCTTTCTTTTCTACCATCCTGCGTTTCGGCTGGAGGTTGAACGGAAGTAATTCACCCAACGGTCGTGCATTACGCCAACTTAAATGCCCTGTATTTTATTAATACGTAATTCGCAACTATTTATATTAATCCGTACCCTACCCACCCGCTATGAAACAAAATAAATTGAAAACCGTAACAAAGCAATTTGCATGCGTTGCAGCAGCCTCATTATTATTAATGTCTGTATCTTTTGTTGCTAAAGCAAACAATTCGACCGGCATTACTATAGAGGAAAAGAAAGAAGATGATAAAAAGAATAAGGCGAAGAAGAATGAGATAAGCAAAAGAAACAGTTCAGTAAAAATGTATCCGAACCTTGCTTCACGAACAATATATGTAAAGCTGAAAAAAAAGCAAACAAGAAATGCCGAGCTTTTTATTTTCGATGAACAGGGAAGTATGATACAGAATTATAAATTATCGCCCCGTAAAAAAATAAAGCTGAAAGGTCTTAACAGAGGTACCTATACCTACAGCGTATTTAGCGGCGATGAGTTGACTGCGTCCGGTCACCTGGAAGTAAAGTAAAGTAAAGCAGAAACAAAAAGCAAAGAAGTTCTTTTTTTTATAAAATATTAAACGCTGTTCCGATACACAGCGGGGAGCTTAATGAAATTCAATACCTGGTTGAATAAACCTGATCCGTTCTCTATTGGTACCCTCATATGTAAAGAAATTTTATTAATTACTCCCTGCTTTTATTGGACAATTGGCGCAAATGCAGTTCTTTTAATTCCCATAACTAAGAACCCGTAATGGCAGGAAGATTGTTTAAATCCCGTATCCGAAACAGACCGTCCTAAACCGTCTTACTTCAGAAAAGATTTTCTCAATGACTTCCTGCCGCTACTACGGGATAATCACCCCCTCCCTTCTCTCTTTCTCTTATAACTAATCGCTTAAATAGCTGACATGTAATAAAATGTGCTAAAGAAGTTTATAACATTTTGAACCTGTGATTTTTCTGTTTGAAAAAGGAATTCTACATTAGCATTACTAAATGATTCATTTTGAGACCAATTACTATGAATTATAAAGTGGCGAATGCCGAAAAGCCTTACGAGTAGGCCCAACCAAACCAAAAATCAACAATTATGAACTTAATTGAAAGAGCTAAAAACATTTTGACTGTCCCTCAAAAAGAATGGGATGTTGTAAATGGCGAAAATGCTGATATCCCCGGCATTATTACAGGTTATGTTCTTCCTTTGGCCGGTGCTGCCGCTGCTGCTGCTTTTATCGGCTTTGGATTAATCGGTTTTAATTATGGATTTGGAATACGTATAAAAGGTATTGATTGGGGTATCTACCAGGCAATAACTGTTCTTGCAGGTGCTCTGCTGGGCGTTTTCATCAGCGCATTTGTTATTGATGCGCTGGCCCCAAGTTTTGGATCAGAGAAAAATTTAGGAAAATCTATACAACTTGTATCCTATTCATACACACCCTTTTGGCTTGGTGGTTTGTTTGCTATCATTCCTTCTCTGGCTATAATTGGCAGCCTTGCGGGTCTTTATGGTTTATATTTATTGTATATTGGTTTACCTAAACTAAAGAAAACACCTCCTGACAAGCATGTAGGTTATTTTGTAGTTTCACTCATTGTAATGATTCTTGTGTCTGTTGTTATTGGGCTTATTCTTAGCAGGATACTAATGTCCGTATTTGGACTGTCATACGGATCAATCGGAGCAGGCGATATTAAACTTAATTTATAAATACTGTATTCATAAAAAAGCGACCGGGCATTATTAAGAACCGGTCGCTTTTTACTTCATCGCAATTCCTCAGCCAAAAACTTAGCTGTATAACTTTGCTTACAACTCAGCATTTCTTCAGGCGTACCTTCAAATAATATTTGCCCGCCGCCATCACCTCCTTCAGGCCCTATATCAATTATATGATCGGCAACTTTTACTACATCCATATTATGTTCTATTACCAAAACGGTATTGCCCCTGTCCGCCAATTTATTTAATACCTGCAACAAGTGTTGTATATCTTCAAAATGCAAACCTGTAGTTGGCTCATCTAAAATATAAAAAGTTTTACCCGTATCTTTTTTCCCCAACTCGGTACTTAATTTAACCCGCTGGGCCTCACCACCACTGAGTGTTACCGCCGATTGGCCGAGTGTGATATATCCCAATCCCACTTCATCCAATACTTTTATTTTACGATAGATGTATGGTACGTTCTGAAAAAACTCAATGGCGTCTTCCACCGTCATATCCAAAACATCGCTGATACTTTTTCCTTTGTATCGTATCTCCAATGTTTCCCTGTTATATCTTTTACCGTTACATTTTTCGCAATGCACATACACATCGGGTAAAAAATTCATTTCAATAACCCGCATACCGCCACCCTCGCATACATCGCACCTGCCGTTTTTTACATTAAAAGAAAAACGACCCGCCGTATAACCTCTTATCTTGGCTTCGGGCAGTGAAGCGAACAGTGTTCTGATATCGGTAAAAAATCCGCAGTAAGTTGCCGGGTTGCTACGCGGTGTGCGGCCAATGGGGCTTTGGTCTATCTCTATCACTTTATCAATATGCTCAAGACCTTTTACACTTTTGTACTGCAGCGGATTTTGTTTGGAACCGAAAGCATGTTTGCTGAGCAGCGGGTAAAGCGTTTCATTTATCAAAGTAGATTTACCGCTGCCGCTTACACCGCTTACTACTATTAATTTACCCAACGGAAATTTTACATTTACATCCTGTAAATTATTTCCTGCGGCGCCTTTCAATTCTATAAATTTTCCGTTGCCTTTTCTTCTTTCTTTCGGCACGGCAATTTTAGCAACACCGTTCAGGTAAGAAGAAGTGAGTGTATCTAACTTTAAAAACTCAGCAGGTGTCCCCTGTGCTACGATGCGACCACCGTGAAAACCCGCCTTGGGACCTATATCAATAATATGATCAGCATGCATCATAATATCTTTATCATGCTCTACCACCAACACACTGTTGCCGATGTTTCGTAAATTTTTCAATGCTTCTATCAATCGGTGATTATCTCTTTGATGCAATCCAATACTCGGTTCATCCAAAATATAAGTAATGCCCTGCAGTTGAGAACCTATTTGCGTTGCCAATCTTATCCGTTGGCTTTCGCCGCCGCTGAGTGTGCGGCTGGGTCGGTTCAATGATAAATAAGTTAATCCCACATTCATTAAAAACTGTAACCGCTCCCTGATCTCTTTTAAAATATCCTTGGCAATAATATTTTGCTTATCGGCCAATCGCAATTCAATACCGTCGAACCAGGCGGCAAGGTTATCAAGATTCAGGTTACTTAATTCAGCGATATTCCTTTTATCAACTTTAAACCAAAGGCTTTCTTTTTTTAATCTATTGCCGTTGCAAGATGTGCAGGCTTTCAGCTCCATAAATTTTTCTACCCATTCTCTTAATGCTTCGCTTGTGTTCACGGCGCTGAACCATCTGCGCAGCATATTAACCACACCTTCATATTCGTCGCCCGGTGCATATTCAGTATTTGTTTCATTATTGGCTGTAGAAAAATTTTCGCCAAAATCATCGCCGACTATATCATTTTCTTCAGGTGCTTCTTTCCCATATAAAACAAGATTCAATACTTTTTCAGGTAAATCTTTTACCGGTTTATCCAAACTGAATTTATATTTCCTCGCCAATTGCTGCACCAGCTTAAAAACATAAGCTTCTCTTTCTTCGCCAAGCGGCGCAATGGCTCCGTCTTTTATACTTAAGCTTCGGTCCGGAATTACCGCATTCATATCTATTTGATAAACTGTACCCAATCCTTTACAAGTTTGACATGCGCCATAAGGACTGTTAAATGAAAAACTATTGGGAGAAGGTTCTTCGTAACTGATACCGGTCTCCTCACACATGAGTTGCCTGGAATAAGAACTGTTCTTTCCTCCTTCTATTTCAATAAACATTAAATCTTTACCGATAGTGAGGCATTGATTTACACTTTGACTGATTCGGGCTTTAAACTCATCATCCACTTTCATCCTGTCCACCACTACTTCTATATCATGTATTTTATAACGATCCAACTGCATCTTGGGCGATATATCTTTTATCTCGCCGTCTATTCTCACTTTTAAAAATCCTTTCTTCCTTATTTCTTCAAACAGTTCGCGGTAATGCCCTTTACGACCGCGAACTAACGGCGCCAGCAAAATGATTTTTTTATTTTTATACTTTGAAAATATATTGTAAACAATTTCTTCTTCGCTCCACTTCACCATTCGCTTGCCGGTATTATAACTGTAGGCCTCTCCTATTCTTGCAAAAAGTAAACGCAAAAAGTCATACACTTCCGTTACCGTACCTACTGTACTTCGCGGATTTTTATTGGTTGTTTTTTGCTCAATGGAAATAACAGGTGAAAGACCGGTTATTTTATCTACATCGGGCCGTTCCATGTCGCCCATAAACTGGCGTGCATAAGCGCCGAAAGTTTCCATGTAGCGGCGCTGCCCCTCTGCGTAAATAGTATCAAAAGCCAATGATGATTTGCCGCTGCCGCTGATACCGGTAATAACAACTAATTTATTTTTGGGAATAGCAATATCAATATTCTTTAAATTATGTACCCTGGCGCCAAATACTTCTATTACATCTGTGTCATCTGCAATCAGTTCATTTTCTTCGGTCGGTCCGTTCTTTTTTCTCATAAATATCTGTTAGCAACAAAAATAAGATACTGAGGCCGTATAAATCCATTCGGTTTAAAACCCGCCGAAATGGTTTAAAAAGAAGCCTTTTCGGCTAAAAATAATATTTTTTGTTGACTGTTATCAATTGATTTTCAGCTTTAAACAAATAAATCAACTCATCATGGCATGTTATTTGGTTAATGGGACATAACTTAAAAAATCAACCGTTATGAAACAACTATTATTATTTACCGCAGCTTTTGTTTTACTGCTTGGCAGTTGCGGACCAATGAACAAAACAAAGAAAGGAGCCATTATAGGTACCGCAGGCGGTGCGGCAATAGGCGGCGTTATCGGCAGAGCATCGGGTAATACCGCACTGGGTGTTATCATTGGCGGTGCGGTAGGCGGTACGGCAGGTGTATTAATTGGTAAAAAGATGGATAAGCAAGCTGAAGAAATTAAAAAAGAAGTACCCGGCGCAAAAGTAGAACGTGTAGGCGAGGGAATTGTAGTTGAATTTACCAGCAAAATTCTTTTTGGATTCGACCGTTCGGATCTTATGAGTGAAGCTGAGACAAATCTCAACAACCTGATTACGGTACTCAATAAGTATCCTGATACAAATATTGAAATACAGGGACATACCGACAATAAAGGAACGGATGAGTACAATATGAGTTTAGCCGAAAAAAGAGCCGGAACGGTAGCTGCTTTTCTCAAAAGTCACGGTATAAAATCTTCACGCATTTCCCTGAAACCCTTTGGCGAAACTGCGCCCAAATACACCAATGAAACGGAAGACGGACGTGCACAGAACCGTCGGGTTGATTTCCTTATCACCGCAAATGAAAAGATGAAAGCGGATGCCCGTAAAGAAACAACAAATTAAGAATGCGGAATTAACAGCTAATTTATTAACCTAATCATCAATAAAACTACAATCATGAAAAAACGAATTATCAGTTTCACCATTTTATCGCTTGGCCTTTTTTTACAAACAAAGGCGCAGCAAAAAAGTACCGAAGAACAATCAATTACACTGGGAGTAAGAGCCGGTGTAAATTTTCAGAATATAAACGGTAAAGATAACTCAGGTGACAAATTGGAAGGCAAATTAAAAACCGGGTTTCATGCCGGTGTAAATGCTGAAATCCCTATTGCTACCGATTTTTTTATACAACCCGGCGTACTGTTTTCAACCAAGGGGGCAAGGGATAAAGACAATAGCGATATCAAACAAAATATATCTTACATTGAAGTACCGGTAAATCTTTTGTACAAACCGGTATTGGGTACAGGCAAGTTAATCCTCGGTTTCGGGCCCTACATCGCTTTTGGAGTAGGCGGTAAAAGAAGTGTGGGCAACACGGATACTAAAACAAAATTCAAAAAATCAATTACTGCTGCCGAATTTCTTAACGGAGGAAGTTATTTAAAAAGAACAGATGCCGGTGCAAACTTGCTTTTTGGTTACGAGCTAAGCAACAATCTTTCCGTTCAGTTGAATGCGCAATTGGGCCTGGTAAAAATAAATCCTGAAATAGAAGGTGTAAATACCGATAAAGCCTCCTTTAAAAATACCGGCTTTGGTATTTCATTGGGTTATCGTTTATAATCACCTAATTGGGGTATCGCAATTTTTATTAATAAAAAGAATCCTTGTTTCAAATTATACAGAAGCTGTTTCGAAAGAAGCAGCTTTTTGTTTGTGGATATCGTAAAAAATAAAATTTTGGGCCTTATCTTATTCACAATCCGCTATTTAGTTTCAGTTTTCTCCACAAAACAATTTTCCGGCACAATATTTTGTAAAGGGGTTGAGAGTATCAATATTTAAACATAAAAAATTAGTTATGAAAAAGAACTTGTTATCAATCGGATCAGCTTTATTGCTGTTTATTTTTTCTGCTTCGGCACAGCAGCCTGCTGCCCCTGCTGAAAATAAGGATCCTTATAACCCTTCCAACAACCCGACCGTTGCGGCTATTAATGCAAACTATGTTATAACACCTGTAAAATCTGAACCTTTAACCAACGAAAAAATTTTCCCGGTAATCGGCAAGTACAATGTATCAGCTCCTGCACAGGAAACAGCTACACCCGTTACTATTATGCTGGATGAGCAAAACAGGGGTATAGCTTGGTTGGATGGTTTACAGCAAGGAAAAATTAAGTTGTTGCTGAAAAGATCACCTGCAGTTTATAAAATACCTGCACAAAAAACAGACTTGGGTAAAGATGTTGCGGAAGGCACATTGATCTATGACAAAGAAAGCAATATGCTTAATATTTGCATCGGAAAAGGCTTTAATGATGCTGAACCCGGAAGCGTATTTGCAGCAGCTACAGAAGAAATGCCTGCCGCCGACGATACAAAGGCAGTTACAAAAAAGGCTAAAGTGAAAGTGGCTAAAGTAAAAGCATTAATGCTCAGCGGCAGCAAGATAGATGAAACAACCGCATCGACTACTACAGAAGTAAAAGAGCAGTAATACTATAAACGAAAGAAGTTTGCAAAAACCCCGAAGCAAAATTTTGCTCCGGGGTTTTCTTTATCAATGATTTTATAACCGCATCCGCCGAAATACTTTACAGGGTTATAATTCGGCAAATCTCTAACACATGTTAGCATGGCCTTTCAAATTTTATTTGGAAGATAAAAGAATACGCAACTATCTTTGCACAAGTTCTTTTAAAAAATTACTTATCAAGAAAGGCAGAGGGTTATGGCCCTGTGAAGCCTTGGCAACCCCTACCGCTTACTCAGTTGTATGAAGGTGCTAAATCCATCCCGATAAAATCGGGACAGATAAGTCAGAGTAAGCTATACAATACTTCTTCAACATATTTTAAGCTCATCTGATTTACGGATGAGCTTTTTTATTTTTTGCCATGGCCATGCAGCAACACTATAGGTTACTGCAAATCACCTGAAAAGGTGACAAAAGCGAAGCCGCCCTTTCGTTACATTTGATAAGTACTTTAAATAATTTTTTAACCGGTAATACAATAATCCGGAGCAAGCACTTTTTTTGGCACTAACAGCGATTTGCGTAAAGAGGAATTTCTAAAAGCATTAACAAACTTATGGTTCAAACTATTTGGTTATTAATTGTAAAGCCCGGTAAATTTGTAGGATAATAAAATGAGCGTACAGTCAATTATATCGTTGATCTTTCTTTTTTCAACTTTCCGCACCATTGGCAGTTGTATGCCGTAAGGCATACCTGTTACCATATTATCCTCTAAGACCTTGCGTCTTTACCCGCATCAAACTGATATATTTATTAACTTTTAAACTAAATTACTATGAGCAACAGTCACAAATTCGAAACACTTCAATTACACGCCGGTCAGCAAATTGACCCTACTACCAAATCAAGGGCGGTTCCTATTTATCAAACCACCTCGTACGGTTTTGATAACAGCGAGCATGCCGCCAATCTCTTTGGTCTAAAGCAATTTGGTAATATATATACGCGGATTATGAATCCGACTACCGATGTATTTGAACAACGCATGGCTGCATTGGAAGGCGGTGTAGCGGCACTGGCGGTTGGCAGCGGGCAAGCGGCGCAGTTTTTAGCGCTCAATAATATTATGCAGGCCGGCGATAATTTTATTTCTACTTCTTATTTATACGGAGGCACGCACAACCAGTTCAAAGTTGCTTTTAAAAGACTGGGTATTGAAGCCCGTTTTGCGGATGGCGATGATGCGGAGAGTTTTGTAAAACATATTGATAAAAATACAAAAGCCATTTACTTAGAAACAATCGGTAACCCGCGGCTGAATATCCCCGACTTTAAAAAATTTGCCGACCTGGCCAAAGAATATGATTTGCCGTTGGTAGTAGATAATACATTTGGTGCTGCCGGCTTCCTGTTTCGCCCTATAGAGCACGGAGCAAATATTGTTGTGGAATCTGCTACTAAATGGATTGGCGGTCACGGTACATCAATAGGCGGCGTAATTGTAGATGGCGGAAATTATAATTGGGGCAATGGAAAATTTCCTCAATTTACCGAACCGAGTGAAGGATATCACGGGTTGAAATTCTGGGAAGTATTTGGAGAAGGTAATCCATTGGGCCTGCCCAATATCGCTTTTATTATTCGTGCCAGGGTAGAAGGTCTTCGTGATTTTGGTCCTGCCATAAGTCCTTTCAATTCTTTCTTATTAATTCAAGGCTTAGAAACATTATCACTGCGTGTAGAACGGCATGTTCAAAATGCATTGGAGCTGGCAAAGTGGTTAGAACAACATTCGCAGGTGGAATATGTTTTATACCCCGGCTTGAAAAAAGATCCTTATCACGAGTTGGCTAAAAAATATTTAACCAATGGTTTTGGCGGCGTATTGCAGGTGGGTGTAAAAGGCGGAAAAGAAAACGCGGCCAAGTTTATCAATTCTTTGAAATTGGTTAGTCATTTGGCAAATGTGGGCGATGCAAAAACATTAGCCATTCACCCGGCAAGTACTACGCATGAGCAATTGAGCGAAGCAGAACAATTGGAAGCAGGTGTGTTACCCAATTTGGTACGCTTCAGTGTGGGCATCGAACATATTGATGATATCAAAGCTGATTTGGAACAGGCTTTTGAAAAAGTATTTACAAAAGAATTGGCGAGTTAATAGCCGGCGAACTTTGTGCCGGAAAAATACTTACAAATGAGGAGTAAGTTGATAATTCAATAAACAGTAAAACAATCACTTAGTTTTTTTAAAAGTATCGTTTGATTTAAAAGCCGGTAAGACACGAAAACTGAAATATTTTTTAAGCAAATAAATAAAAGCTTATCGTCTTACCGGCTTCATGGCTAAAAATAAAATTGATATAGTTTAAAAGAAGAAAGGATTTTATGTCGACGCAAACTTTTACATACAAACAAACTTTTGCATTGGAGTGCGGAGCTACCCTTCCTGAAATACATTTAGCGTATACTACGCATGGCAAGCTGAACGAAGCAAAGGACAATGTAATTTGGATTTTTCATGCACTGACGGCCAACAGCAATCCCGTTGAGTGGTGGGCCGGTTTAGTTGGCGAAGGAAAATTCTTCGATCCCGCAAAGTATTTTATTATTTGTGCAAACAAACCCGGCAGTCCTTACGGCAGTATTTCGCCATTGACTATAAATCCGCAAACGGGCGAACCGTATTATCATGATTTCCCTGTTTTTACTATTCGTGATATCATTCGCAGCTTTCAGTTATTAAAAAATGAATTAGGCATCGCAAAAATATTTGCCGGCATCGGCGGCAGCACGGGTGGTATGCAATTGTTAGAATGGGCCATCGCAGAACCTGAATTATTTGCTCATATCATCCCGATTGCAACTAATGCAGTGTTATCTCCTTGGGGCATTGCATTCAATGCATCACAACGTATGGCTATTGAAGCCGACAGCACATGGCTGCATCGAAACAACGAAGCCGGACAAAAAGGTTTGGCCGTAGCCCGTTCCATTGCATTGCTTTCGTACAGGCATTATAATGGTTACGGTATTACACAAACCCGCGACAAAGCATTCGTGCCCTTAACCAATGACGTAGTATATGCGGCCGATAATTACCAACGCTACCAGGGATTAAAATTGGTAAATCGCTTCAATGCTTTATGCTATTACCGTCTTACGCAAGCTATGGACAGTCATGATGTAAGTTATAATCGCAAGAATATAGAAGAAGCATTGAAGCGTATTACAGCACGTACATTAGTTATCGGTATTGAGTCGGATGTTTTATATCCCATTGAAGAGCAGCAATTACTGGCAAAACAAATTAAAGGAGCCAAATTACTGAGCATCGCCAGCGATTTCGGCCACGATGGTTTTTTACTGGAGTTTGAAAAAATAGAACAGGCGTTACAGGAATTTATACAACAACAATCATTTAATTATTTAAAAGTAGTGAATCAATAATATGGATACACATAAACAATTAACCATCGGTTTATTCGGATTTGGCGTAGTAGGCGAAGGCTTGTACAAAATATTGCAGCAAACACCTTCTTTGAAAGCAACTATAAAAAAAGTTTGTATTAAAAACCCCGAAAAAAAACGGAATGCACCGGCAGAACTTTTTACAACTGACAGAAATGAAATTCTAAATGATGAAGACATTAATGTTATTGTAGAAGTAATTAATGAAAGCGAACCGGCTTTTGAAATTGCGAGTACAGCATTATTGAGCGGCAAAGCGGTAGTAAGTGCCAGCAAAAAAATGATTGCCGAACATTTACCCCAATTACTGGAACTGCAAAAGCAAACGGGTATACCGCTTTTATACGAAGCATCTTCCTGTGCATCGATACCGGTAATAAGAAACCTGGAAGAATATTATGATAATGATTTATTGCATTCGCTGCGTGCCATTGTAAACGGAAGCACCAATTATATTCTTACAAAAATGTTTGAAGAGAAATTGGATTTTAAAACCGCCCTGTTACAGGCACAGCAATTGGGTTTTGCAGAAGCGGATCCTACGTTGGATGTAGACGGATGGGATGCGGTGAATAAATGGGTGATACTGCTTTGCCATGCATACGGCATTGTTACTCACCCGGCAGATGTGCTGTTTACCGGTATACAAAACATACAAGCGGGCGATGCTACCGTAGGCCGTGAAAAAAATTATGAGATACGCTTGGTTGCCCAGGCTAAGAAATTACAAAACGGAAAAGTAGCCGCCTTTGTATTGCCGCAGTTTGTAAAACAAAATGATCATTTGGCTTTTGTAAAAAATGAATACAACGGCGCCGTAATAGAAAGCTCATTTGCCGACAAACAATTTTTTTACGGCAAAGGAGCCGGCTCCTTCCCCACCGCTTCGGCGGTATTGAGCGATTTATCCGCTTTGCGTTATGAGTATAAATATGAATACAAAAAATTGTACCATCATGTGCCTAATGAATTAAGTAATGATTTTTACTTGCGGGTATATTTAAGTTTTGATGATTTAAAAAATATTCCGAAAGAAAAATTTGAATGGATTGAAGAATGGCACGGCAATGAAGGACGAAATTATTTGGTAGGTGTTATTCAATTTAATCATTTAAGAGAAAACAAATGGTGGAAAGAAAACAATACATCGTTAGTTCTTACACCCGACCCGATTATTGATGATATTGAAATAAGAAAGCTGAAAAAAAAGAGCCTGGAGCTGGCAGGCGTAAATTTTAATTAACCTATGAGTAATACCAATTCAATCATAAAAGAACTAGAAAAAGAACTGGCCGGTCAATCAATTGAAAAAAGCCTGGCCATTGTCAGTAATCGTTTTGCGGGCGGCGCTGTTTTTTCCTCCAGCTTCAGTTACGAAGACCAGGTAATTACAGATTTTATTTTCAGCGCACAATTAAATATTGAAATATTCACATTGGATACCGGTCGTTTGTTTCCCGAAACCTACTCCACCTGGAGCGCTACATTGGAAAAATACAAACAACCGATCATCGCTTTTTATCCTGATTCGGAGCTTTTGCAGAATTTCGTAGCGGAAAAAGGCCCCAATAGTTTTTATGAATCGGTTGATAACCGTAAACAGTGCTGCCATATCCGGAAAGTAGAACCGCTGCAACGGGCATTAAAAGAAAAAAAAATATGGATTACCGGTATTCGGTCAGAACATTCGCCGAACAGAAATGATATGCGGCAATTAGAATGGGATGAGATTAATAATGTTATTAAATATCATCCGTTGCTGCACTGGACTACTGAAGAGGTTACCAATCATATTCTTAAAAATAATATCCCCTACAATTCTTTACATACAAAAGGTTTTATAAGTATTGGCTGCGCTCCCTGTACAAGAGCCACAAAACCCGGCGAAGATTTTCGTGCCGGCCGCTGGTGGTGGGAAGATGCGGATAAAAAAGAATGCGGGTTACACATGCACGAGCCCGCAAAAAACTAACAATAGTTAATAAATAAAAAAGGAAGATGAAACTCAAAAGTTCTCATCAAAATGAAGTAAGTTTGTACCCTACTAATTAAGTAGACTAATAAATAAAAGATACGCAATGAGTCAATATCATTTGGATTATTTAGCGCAGTTGGAATCGGAAAGTATTCACATACTCCGAGAAGTAGCGGCGCAATTTGAAAAACCGGCATTGCTTTTCAGTGGCGGCAAGGACTCCATCACACTTGTTCATTTAGCAAAAAAAGCATTCGCACCCGGTAAAATTCCTTTTCCATTGGTACATATTGATACAGGTCATAATTTCCCCGAGGCGTTGGCATACAGGGATTGGTTAGCGAATGAAGTGGGCGCAACTTTGATAGTTAGAAAAGTAGAAGACACCATTAAACAAAAAAATCTTACTGAACCGAAAGGAAAATTTGCGAGCCGCAACTGGTTGCAGACATTTACGCTGCTTGATACGATTGATGAATTTAAATTTGATGCCTGCATCGGCGGTGCAAGAAGAGATGAAGAAAAAGCAAGAGCCAAAGAAAGAATTTTTTCCGTTCGCGATGAATTCGGTCAGTGGGATCCGAAACTGCAACGACCTGAGCTTTGGAATACGTATAACGGAAGAATTCATAAAGGTGAAAATGTACGTTGCTTCCCTATCAGCAACTGGACAGAATTAGACATCTGGAATTATATACGAAAAGAAAACATCGGCTTACCTTCCATATACTTTGCACACGACAGAAAAGTAATAGAGCACGAAGGGCAATTGGTAGCCGCATCCGAGTTTGTACGTATTGATGAAACGGATGTGATACTTACAAAAAGAGTTCGGTATCGCACGGTTGGGGATATGACCTGTACCGCTGCAGTTGAATCAACAGCCGCTACATTGGATGAAGTAATAAATGAAATCATCAGTGCAAGAATCAGTGAACGAGGCGAAACAAGGATAGATGATAAAGTAACGGAAGCCGCGATGGAAGACAGAAAGAAGGGCGGATACTTTTAAAGGTAATAAGTTGTAAGTGATGACGTAGTAAGAACTCTTCACACACAGCATATTACTTAAAACATAGAACTTAAAACTTATAACATACTAATGGATATACTACGTTTTATAACTGCGGGCAGTGTTGATGACGGTAAGAGTACATTAATCGGTCGTTTGCTGTACGACAGTAAAAATATTCTAATTGATCAATTGGAACAATTAGAGAAGCAAACCAAAAACAGGGATGCAGGCGAAATAGATTTGGCTTTGCTTACAGATGGTTTACGTGCCGAAAGAGAACAGGGCATTACTATTGATGTAGCTTACCGGTATTTTACAACACCCAAAAGAAAATTTATAATTGCTGACGCCCCGGGTCATGTGCAATATACCCGCAACATGATTACCGGCGCAAGCAATGCCAACCTCATTGTTATTTTAGTTGATGCAAGGCTGGGCGTGATAGAACAAACACGCCGTCATTCCATCATCGCTTCGTTATTAAAAATTCCGCATGTAGTAGTAGCCATCAATAAAATGGATTTGGTAAATTACTCCCAAGACGTATACAATAATATTGTGATTGAATATGCCAAAGTTGCAAAATCCTTAGGGCTGAATGATGTAACCTATATACCCATCAGCGCATTAAACGGAGATAATATTGTGGACAAATCTGAAAACATTACCTGGTACGAAGGCGAATCTTTGTTAACCATTCTTGAAACAGTAGAAATAGAAAAAGATATAAACCTTACGGATGCAAGATTTCCGGTGCAGTATGTTATTCGTCCGCAAACAGATGAACTGCACGACTATCGCGGCTATGCCGGTAAAATAATCAGCGGCATTTATCGAAAAGGAGACAAAGTAACAATACAGCCTGCAGGCATCAGCACTACTATTAAAACAGTAGAAATTGGCGGCGCCGAAGTAGAAGAAGCATTTGCACCGCAAAGCATTACACTGCAATTGGAAGATGATATTGATATCAGCCGCGGCGATATGATTGTAAAATCAGATAATCAGCCCGAAATTTCCAACGAGTTAAGTATTTTATTATGCTGGATGGATAACAAATCTTTAATCCCCGGCAATAAATATTTACTACAATTAAACAGTCGCCTCGTAAAAACAATTATAAAAGAAATAGAATATAAATTAGATGTAAACAGTTTGCAAAAAGAGTTTAATCCTGCATCGGTCGGGTTAAATGATATTGTAAAAGTAAAAATCAAAACCGCCTCGCCTGTAGCCTTTGACAGCTATGATAAGTTGAGTGTAAACGGCGGCGGTATTTTAATTGACGAAACAAGTAATGTTACTGTAGGAGCCTGTATGATACAGGCTGCAGAGAACTGATTTTTCATTCTCTTCTGCATACGGCGGTATAAAAGATAAAAAAATACGATGTCACTTCAAAACATTAATAAATCGGGAAAAGTAATTATTGCTGGCGCCGGCCCCGGCGATGCTGAATTAATTACTGTAAAACTGCTGCGCAGGTTGGCCGAAGCGGATGTAATAATCACTGACAGGTTGGTGAACCCCGCTATTATAGAAGAACATGCCAATAAAAACGCATTAGTAATACAGGCCGGTAAACAAGGTTACAATGACGCCTCTGTTTCACAAGAAGAAATAAATCAACTGATTCTTACACATGCGCTGCAAGGCAATACAGTATTGCGCCTGAAAGGCGGCGATGTTGCTTTTTTCAGCAATGTATTAGATGAATTAGAAGTAATTACTGAAAATAATATTGATTTCGAAATCATCCCCGGCATAACTGCCGCTTCCGGCGCTTCGGCTTATACGGGTATTCCTTTAACAGCCCGCGGCTATTCGCAGGGTGTGCAGTTTGTTACGTACAATCCAACTACGCAGTACAGTCCTGAAAAATGGAAACAGCTTGCCGCTGCCAATGATACCTTGGTATTTTATATGTCATCAAAAAACATTGCGGATGTGGCCGAGCTGCTGTTGCGCTATTCAAAAAAAATTGATACCCCGCTGGCGGTTATTGAACAGGCGACAACACCTCACCAGCAAATACATATTACCACTTTAAAAAATTGCAGAGAAGATTTTTTTAATAAAGAATTCAGTTCGCCGTCGTTGATCATTATCGGCGAAGTAGTAAATCTTCATCAATCGTTTAACCCGGCTAAAGAAAGTAATACACCGGGCAGTGTTTTTGAAGAATTGAATAATAGTATATAGAAACAAAAATCGGTCAGTATAATTCGAAAAAAATAATGATAGCAGAAGCAAAATTAAAAAAGCTGCAGGAAATAATAACAGCTTCATCCAAGGAGGAAATACTTTGGATAAACGGTTACCTGAACGGTATTGTTGCGGGTACCTCTGCAAATAAGGGCATCGAAACAAAATTGAACGGAACAAAGAAAATTACAATTACCTACGGTACCGAAACAGGCAATTCGAAAAAACTTGCTACCGATTTCGCCGCTAAAGCAAAAAAGAAGGGCATACAAACCAAACTAATAAGCCTCGATCAATACCGCTTAACTGACTTACCAAAAGAAGAATATTTTTTTACCGTTATCAGTACGCATGGCGAAGGCGAACCTCCGGTCGCAGCGCAAAAGTTTTACGACTACATCCATAATAATGGATTTAGAGTACCGCAACTTAAATATGGTGTATTGGCTTTGGGCGATACCTCCTACCCTTTGTTTTGCAAAACAGGCGAAGATGTAGATATTCAATTGCAGCAGTTAGGCGCAGACCGTATCGCACCGCTGCAAAAATGCGATTTGGATTATGAAGAGCCCGCAGAAGAATGGTTTGACCGGGTTTTAAAAACATTAGATGATAATGCTGTTACAACAGTTTCATCTCCGCAGGTAACAGCAAAAGAAAAAGTCGCGGGTAAATTAATATTTTCCGGTACCATTTTATCAAATATTAATTTAACGACTCGCGGTTCATCCAAAAAAACATACCATATAGAACTGGAAGCTGAAGGCGCTGAGTACCTGCCCGGCGATTCTATTGCAGTAATACCCGAGAATGATAAATATGTTGCAGAAGAAATTATCACATTAACAAAAACAGATGCAGGCAAAGTAATAACATGGAAAAAAGAAACGGGAACAATTGAAGAACTGCTAACTAAAAAAATAAATATCAGTTACCTGCTTGAAAAGATCGTTAAGCAGTATTCGGTTATCGCTGAAAAGGAAATTCCTGCAAAGCGTTACGATTTAATTGAGCTGCTGCGAAAATACCCTTTACGAAGCCCTCAAAAGTTTGATGAGTTACTGCAAATTTTGAATCCCATTGCACCGCGTATTTACAATATAGCTTCTTCACCGGCTGTACACGGTAACGAAATACACATAATTGCTTTGCAGGATGTATTTGAAATAGAAAATAAAAAGAAATTAGGTTTATGCTCTGCCTGGTTTGAAACAAAAAAAGAAGGCGATACTATTAATTTCTTTATTCAGCCTAATAAAAGATTCCGCCTGCCACCTGCTGGCAGAGATATTATTATGATTGGTCCGGGTACCGGCATAGCGCCGTTTCGTTCCTTTATACATGAAAGAGATGTTGCCGGGGCGACGGGTCGTAATTGGTTATTTTTCGCCGAAGAAAAATTTACCACGGATTTCTATTACCAAACAGAGTGGCAAAATTTTTTCAATACAAGTGTTTTAACAAAAATAAATCTTGCTTTCAGCAAGGACAATGAAGAAAAAATTTTAGTTCAACATAAACTACAGCAACAAGCCGCGGAACTTTTTGATTGGATTAAAACCGGTGCATACATTTATTTGTGCGGGGAAAAAGAACCAATGAGCAAGGACGTAGAAGAAACGTTGCAGCTCATTTTTCAACAACAGGGTAATTTATCAAATGATGAAGCGAAAAAATATTTTGAGCTGCTAAAAGAAGAAGGCCGGTATATAAAGGACGTTTATTAATTACACAAGAAATTTTGGAAAAGAATGACCGAAGAGCAAAAATTAACGGTAATAGAAGGCATAAAGACGAAGAGTACCGGTTTACGCGGTACACTGCAGCAAAGCCTGGCTGATGAAATTACCGGTGCGGTACGTGAAGACGATCATGCTTTAATAAAATTTCACGGCATGTATGAGCAGGATGACCGCGACCTGCGTGAAGAAAGAGCTTCAAAAAAATTAGATAAATTATATTCCTTTATGATACGCCTGCGTATCCCGGGCGGGTTAATGACGCCGGCGCAATGGATAGCGGCGCACCATATTGCAGGAAAATATTCTACCGGTATTATAAAAATTACTACGAGACAAACCATACAACTGCACGGCATTCTAAAAAATAAAATAAAACCCTCGCTGAAAGAATTTGATAAAGTAAAATTAGATTCTATTGCGGCCTGCGGCGATGTAAACAGAAATGTAGCCTGCGCATCGCATCCGTCGCAATCAGTCATACACAAACAAATACATGAATATGCCGATAAAATAAGCCGGCTGCTGCTGCCAAAAACGAGGGCCTATTATGAAATATGGCTGGATGAAGAAAAAATAGAAGAATACAATGAAACAGATCCGCTATATCAAGATCGCTACCTGCCCCGCAAATTTAAAATTGGCATCGGTATTCCGCCTAATAATGATGTGGATGTATTGGCAAATGATTTAGGTCTTATCGCCATTATTGAAAACAACCAATTGATAGGTTTCAACATTGCCGTAGGTGGTGGCCTGTCAACAACGCACGGCAATCCTGATACCTATCCAAGATTAGCTACTGTTATTGGTTTTACCGGTACCGAAGAAAAAACATTAAAGGCAGTATATGAAGTATTAACCATACAAAGAGATTATGGTAATCGCAGCGACAGGAAATTAGCGAGACTGAAATACACGCTTGATAAAATGGGTGTTGCTGCTTTTAAAAAAGAGTTGGAGAATCGCTGCGGATTTCTATTAGAATATATAAGACCGTATACATTTACAGAAAGAAAAGATTTATACGGTTGGCTGCAGGATGATTTTGGTAACTGGCATTATACATTATTTGTAGAAAACGGGCGGGTGCTTGACGATGAAAAAACTGCAATGAAAACCGGTTTACTGGAAATAGCTGAAAGCGGCAAAGCAAACTTTCGTTTTACAAGTAATCAGCATTTAATATTGAGTGATATTAAAGAAGAAAACAAAGCGGAAGTTGAATCAATTTTACAGAAGTATAAATTAATTGATCATACAGCCAATGCATCACCAATAAGAAAAAATGCGATGGCCTGTGTGGCGCTCCCCACCTGCCCGCTGGCTTTGGCAGAAGCGCAACGTTACCTGCCTTCCTTAATTTCTAAAATAGAAACGCTGCTCATAAAACATTCTTTACAACAAGATGAAATAGTACTGCGTATGACAGGTTGCCCTAATGGCTGCGCAAGACCCTACGCCGCCGAAATAGGTTTGATAGGAACAGCGCCGGGCAAATACAATTTGCATATTGGCGGCGACAGGCAGGGAGAAAGATTGAATACCAAATACAAAGAAAATTTGAACGAGGAAGATATTTTACAAACCCTGGATAATCTCTTTGAAGTGTATGTAAAAGAGAAAAACCAAGAGGAAAATTTTGGAGATTTTATAAAGCGAGTAATTCTTAATTAATAGCTTTATCGGCAGGTTTTGCATTAGATTTCCCGGGTGTTTTAATTCCCTCCCCAAATACGTCATCAGTTTATAAAGAATCAGGATTCATTTTTCAATGTAACATTAAAAGAGTTTAATTTGCTCTATTATAAAATATAGAATATGGCAAACACGGTTTCAATCAATTTTCGAGGCGGCATTATTTCTCCGGGTGATTTATATAATATCATGCTTGCCGCGCAAAAAATAAAGGTGCTTTACGTACGCTTTGGTCTGCGCCAGCAACTGATGGTGGATATAGAAAACTACAATATTCCTGAATTTACGGGTGAATTGGAAAAATTAAATATCCCTTATGAAATAGACGGCAGTCAATTTCCAAATATCATCAGCTCCTACCCTGCCGAAGATATATTTATACGCGATACCTGGCTTACTGAAGCCGTGTACAAAGATATTTTTGATTCGATTGATTATACGCCCGCATTAAAGGTAAATATCTGCGACAGTAATCAAAGCTTCACTCCCATGCTTACCGGCAATATAAACTGGGCAGCATCAAAGGAGTTACAGCATTTCTGGCATTTGATTATCCGTTTTCCGAAAACAAATATTATTTATGAATGGGATCAATTATGCAGCACGAATGACATTCCTGAAGTTACCAAAGCAATTGAACAGATCATTACATCCAACCCCGCTGCATATATTGATAATATAAATGCAGACGGTGACAGTTTGTTTGCTTCGCTATCAACAGAAACGTTGAGTATTAAACCCGCAGAACATAAAGCCAATCTCCCGCAGTTTAATTTGCCCTATTATGAAGGGCTTAATCGCTATAACAATAAATACTGGCTGGGTATTTACCGAAGGGATGAATTGTTCAGTGTTGCTTTTCTTAAAAGTATTTGCCGGCAATGTTTAGATACAAAACCCGTACAACTTTGCTGTACCGCATGGAAAACAATAATGATAAAAGGGATTGAAGAAAAAGACAAGGCCGCCTGGAATCTTTTACTGGAAAAACACCAAATCAATATGCGCCATGCCGCCAATGAATTAAATTTCCAGGTAGAAGATAATTCTGTAGAAGCACTTGAATTGAAAAATTTCCTGGTTAAACATTTAAGCATCGATGACACACGAACTTTTGGAATTTGTATTGGCATAAAAACAAGAAAGAAAAGTGAAATATTCAGCAGCATATTGGTTCGGAAAAGATATCTTATTGATGTGTTGGGCATTCGGCTTTTTAAAGTGTATGATATTTTATGCGCCAAAGATTTTAATCCCAACGAAAGAACGGAAGAAATTTTCAGCAGCGGCAATCCGAAAATAGTTTTACCCGAGCAGTTACGGCGCAGTGTGCTGAAATACTATAATTACAGGGCAGGTATAATCAAAAAAAATATAAAGGCAGGTATAGCCTGAAAAAATAAATTTGAAAAAAGTAAATATTCAGACTTATACATTTAGTAAATAAACATTGTCAAATTCATATAAAAAGCACGACGTATCGGATTTCCAACCCCCTTTAGGGGCCGGGGGTTTAAAGGTGAGTCAATTATATATTTATCCTGTAAAATCACTTGGAGGTATTGCTAAACAAAGGGCCGACATTACCGATACAGGTTTTAAATATGATAGAAAATGGATGCTGGTAGATGAAAATAATTTATTTATATCGCAAAGGAGCTGTCCCGAAATGGTATTGCTGCAAACCGCCGAAACTGAAAACGGCATTACCGTTTTTCATAAACAAAATCCGCAGGAGGCGATCATCATTCCCTTTGATAATGAAAATGATGAAAAAATAAAAGTTGTGATTTTTGAAGATACTTGTGATGCGATAGAAGTTGGAAAAGAGCAAAACGAGTGGTTCAGTGATGTCCTGCAAACAAATTGCAAATTAGTTTGTATGCCCGATGATACAAAGCGATTGGTTGATAAAAAATATGCGGCCAATGAGGAGGTTACTTCTTTTACAGATGGCTATCCCATATTAATGATAGGGCAAAGTTCGTTGGATAGTTTAAATGAAAAATTAACGGAGGCATTACCGATGGATCGTTTCAGACCCAATATAGTTTTTACAGGCGGGCATGCCCATATTGAAGATGAGATGGCGTCATTTGAAATTAATAAAATTAATTTCCTTGGGGTAAAACTCTGCTCCCGTTGTGTAATAACAACCATTAATCAGCAAACTGCCCGGAAAGGAAAAGAGCCGTTAAAAACATTCGCTACATATCGCATGAAAGACAATAAAGTTTATTTCGGGCAAAATGTTTTGCATCAGCAAAACGGAGATATTAGTATTGGGGATGAAATAAAAATAATAACCGTAAAGAGTTTTTGATTTAATGGCCCGTTATTAATGACCCGGAAAGAAAGCCATTTATACCGCCTCATCCCGCAATATCAGAAATACCAGAAAGAAAACAATGTATAAACACTTTTCTTACAATCGTTAGTTTAATGCAGATAGTTTTGGCGACATGCTATTAGTCTACTAAATTTGTAGGATATTAAATGTAACCGGATGTACAAGCAATTTTTTAAACAAAAAACAGATCAACTGCAACAGGAAGGTAATTACCGCTACTTCCTGAATGTAAGTAAAAGTGTCCGCCATTTTCCTCACTTTTATTATGAGCAAGCCGGTGAAACCAAACGTGCCTTAAATTTTTGCAGCAATGATTACCTGGGCATGAGTGTAGAAGAAGAAGTAATCGGTAAACTTTCTTTTGTATTGCATCAAAGCGGTACAGGCAGCGGCGGCACAAGAAATTTATCAGGCAATACGAATCATCATCAATCTTTAGAACATACAATTGCCGGATGGCATCAAAAAGAAGCTGCTTTGATTTTTAGCGGCGCTTACTTAGCTAATCTTACTACACTGCAAACAATCGGCCGACACATGCCCGATTTGGTTTTTATTTCCGATGAACGGAATCATGCATCCATTATTGAAGGCATCCGCAGCAGCGGCAATCCAAAAAATATTTTTCGCCATAATGATATAAAGCACCTGGAAGAAATACTATACTCACTGCCGGTTACCCAACCAAAAATTATTGTTTTTGAATCCGTGTACAGTATGAACGGCTCCATTGGGCCGGCGAAAGAAATCATAAGGCTGGCCAAGCAATACAATGCACTCACTTATATTGACGAAGTACATGCAGCAGGATTATACGGACCTACAGGCGCCGGTATTTGCGAGCAGGAAAATTTATTGAAAGAAATAGATATCGTTAACGGTACATTAGCCAAAGCGGTTGGCGCTATCGGCGGTTATATTGCGGCCTCACAAACAATTATTGATTTTATAAGAAGTTTCAGCAGCGGTTTTATTTTTACTTCTTCGCTCCCGCCTGCAATTTGCGCCGCCGCGGAAAAAAGCATTCAGCTTATTCAACAGCAACCGGCACATCGTACTGCAGTACATGGCTTGGTACAATATTTACGTCGCCTGCTTGATGCTGCCGGTATTACATTTATAAAAAACAATTCGCATATTACGCCTGTCGCCATTGCCGACCCTGTACAATGCAAAGCAATTGCTGACAAACTCTTAAATAAGTATGGCGTGTACGTGCAACCTGTCAATCATCCTACAGTGCCGAAAGGCGAAGAGTGTTTACGTATTATTGTAACGGCGCGGCATACAAGAGAACAAATAAATCATTTAGTAAAAAGTTTAAAAGAAATATTTATTGAACAAGGTACGCATCATATGCAGGCAGAGCAGGCTTAGTTTGTTACAGGCCGAAATGGTAAAAGAAAAAATTCTTGCCGTACTGCCTGCTGCTGCAATAGAAATTATCGGTCGCAGCAGCCGGGGCGACAGAGAATTCTCAGTACCGCTGTCTTCATTGGACGGTACCGATTTTTTTACAGAAGAAATTTTTGAAGCGCTTCAAAATAATGAAGCCGATATCGCCGTGCATTCGTTAAAAGATATGAGTACTCAGCATTTTTTCAGTCATACAGCTTTTGTAATAGTAGACAGAGACGATACAAGAGATGTTGCCATTTTCAATTCGACTATTGAAGAAAAAATAAAGGCAGGCGAAACGATTATTATCGGCACCTGCTCACCGAGAAGAGAAGAAATGGCCATCGGTTTTTTAAAAAAAGCTTTACCTCAATTAAGCAGTGAAATAAAGATTGAAGTAAAATCTATACGCGGTAACGTTGAAAGCAGGTTGAAACAATTAGACGAAAAAAGATATGACGGAACGATATTAGCGACAGCGGGATTGAATAGGCTGTTGAAGCGGCCCCACCTAAATCCTCCCCTGAGGGGAGGACTTGTGAACACTCCGATTGAAGAAAACAATTTATCGAATCAAAAAATCATTCGGCAATTATTATCCGATAAAAAATTAATGCTGTTACCGTTGATAGAATGTGTGCCTGCCCCTTGCCAGGGTGCAATTGTGGCGGAAGCTGATCCGCATAATTCCGCCGCAGTGGAATTGCTGCAAAAAATCAATAATAATGATTTATTTGAAGAAGCATACAAAGAAAAAAGTGAAGCCCGGAAATACGGAACGGGATGTTTACAAAAATTTGGTGTTACTACTTTGCATACTTCAAACGGTAATATATTATATGCCGCGGGTAAAGACACGAACGGTAAAACATTTCAACGCTGGTACGGACTACCTGAATTGAATATAGATGAGGATAAATTATTTTCTTCTACCGATTGTATGAAAGATTTTTTTGAGTATACGTGGAGTGATGAGGAAATAAATATTGAACAACCTGTTATTTTTATCGCTAATTATAAATCCCTGCAAAAAGGCCCAATAGAATTGTTGCAGTTGAACGGAGCGTCGCAACAGAAGTCACATAGTAGCAATGCTGCCGGTAAACAAAAAATAATTTTTGCATCCGGTACACGCACTTGGTTTGAATTAGCCAAACTTGGTTATTGGGTCACCGGCAGCGCCGATGCATTGGGCGTTGAATCTTTTCTGCCTTCGCTGCAAATGCCGCTATTTAATATTCAGTTAAACGATGTGTGTATACTTACACATAAAGAAGCGGCGGAACGTTGGCAACAGAAAGGCTATCATGCAGTAAGTAACTACCAACTGATTTCTAAAAACAATGAAGCGGTTGCTGCAGCTGTTGCATCGGCCGATTTTTTATTCTGGAGCAGTTTTTCGCAATACAATTATTATAAACGATATATAAAACCCGGCGCTGTGCATTTATGTGCCGGCGGCGAAACAGCTGCATTGCTGAAACAAACCGGTGAAGAACCTGTTATTTTCCCAACTATTAAAGCATTTGAACAATGGAGAAAAACTTTTATCCGCTCACGCAGCGTCGCCTGAGAACGGACACACATATAAGAGAACTGACTGCATCGGTAAAGCTGTCGCATAAAAGTTTTATACAACCGCTTTTTGCAGAAGAAGGTATTACAAAACCAAGAACTGTAAACGGGTTAACAAATGTACAGGTAGAAACTTCCGAAACTATTTTATCGGCAATTGAAGAAAGTTTACAAGCTGGCGTAACAAAGTTTTTATTGTTTCCGGTACCTGCAAAAAAAACAGAAAAGGATTTTGATTTTTCTTTCGCGGCGAATCTTATTTTAAAAATTAATTCTGCCTTTGGTACTGACATTTGGCTGGCTGTAGATGTTTGTCTTTGCAGTTATACTACGCACGGGCATTGCGGAATTTTAAATGAGGATCACAGTCGCTTATTGAATAATAAAACAGTAGATACATTAAGTCATTATGCCGCGCTGCTTGCCAATGCAGGCGCCGATTGTATAGCACCAAGCGATATGATGGACGGACGTATCGGTGCTATTCGTACAAAATTGGATGCTTTAAATTTTGACGGGGTAAGTATTATGAGTTACGCTGCTAAATTCAGCTCACAATTTTACGGACCGTTTCGCGATGCATGTCACTCCGCGCCCAATACACACGGAATAAAAAACAGGAAGAGTTATCAAATTTCTCCGTTTAATATAAATGATGCGTTGGCAAGCTGTCTGCGTGATGAAAAAGAAGGGGCCGATATATTAATGGTAAAACCGGCAGCATTGTATACCGATGTGATTGCAAAGTTGAAGCAGCAAACATTGAAACCTGTAGCAGCTTATCATGTAAGCGGTGAGTATGCGGCTATTGAAGCATTGGCAGAAAAAGGATTATTAAACAGGGCAGCGGCACATATAGAAATATGGGCGGCTATAGCGAGAAGCGGAGCTGATATTATTATTTCTTATGCGGCGAAAAACGCAAAGGAGTGGATAGAACAAGCCGACATTTAATAACTGTAAAATTAATAACACTAAAAACTTTACCCCGATCAATCATTTTTATAAGGGAAATGAAAAATTAACGATCAATTACTCTTAAATTGTTCTCACTTCCACTAAAAAAGATTGGCTTGAAAAAAATAATAATTATAACAATAACATTGATTACCGGCATTATGTTAAAAGCGCAAACTATAAACAACACAATAATATGGACTTCGGTGCAGTTGCCGGTTCAATTATCAGCTAAATGGCAGGTTATCAATGATGCGAGTTACCGTACACTCGGCTTTTCCGCTTCCTCTTTCCAGTACACTTTCCGAACCGGAGTACGTTATTTTGTAAATAAAAAATTTACAGTAGCTGCCGGCGCAGCTTCTTTTAATACACGTACTTCTTTTCAAAAAGAAAATCATGAATTTGGAAAAGAGTTCCGTTTGTGGCAGGAAGCAGCATACGAAATTCAGCTATCAAAAAAAACAGTGTTGCAAAACAGGTTTCGCACCGAAGAGCGTTTTTTTTCTCACACTACAGCACGTCCCGCATTCAATGCACTTCGGGTAAGGTATCGCCCGGCTGTTGTTAAGAGCATTAGTGAAAATTGGAAAATTGTGCTGGCCAATGAGTACATGCACCAATTGGCGAATAATAAATTCCTGTTTCAGCAAAACAGGTTAAACGTAGCAGGCATATATGTAATTAATCCAACGGCGCAGATACAAGCCGGATATATATGGTCCAAGTTAACCGGGGCGAATCAGCATTTTATAACTTTTACTTTTCAAAAAACAATTTTGGCAAATGGAAACAACACGGGTAACAATAAAAAATAATCTTTACCCCGTTTTTTTGAAACTGGATGAGCTGCATACCTTGGTAGCAGGCGGCGGCAATGTGGGTTTGGAAAAAGTGACGGCTTTACTATTTTCGGCGCCGGATGCCAACGTAACTATTGTAGCGCCGCTGATAAAAGATGAATTGAAAGAAGCCATCAGCAAACACAGTTCATATAAAATTATACAACGTGAATTTGAAGAAGCGGATTTGCACGGAAAAGATATTGTAATACTGGCCACCGATAATAAAGAATTGCATGCCTATATTAAGAAATTAGCTGAAGAAAAAAGCATATTGTGCAATGTGGCCGATACCCCCGATCTCTGCGATTTTTATTTAGGCAGCGTAGTAAAAAAGGGTAACTTAAAAATTGCCATCAGCACCAATGGTAAATCGCCTACCATCGCCAAGCGATTAAAGGAAACCTTTAACGAAGTATTGCCCGATGAAATGGAAGAAGTACTGGACAATATGCAAAAGATTCGAAAAAAACTAAACGGCGATTTTGAATACAAAGTAAAAAAATTAAACAGCATCACCAGGGTGCTGGTAGAAAAAGATACAGCGGAAAGAGAAAGGAAATGGAAGAAGATCGCAACGTATTCTCTCCTTGCATTTGCGTTAATGCTGATCGGTCATTTTATTTTTTCTTATTTGCCTTTCAGGCAAATGGCTGATGATACCTTGGCATGGTATAAAACATTAGATAAAAATTTTCATTGGTTGGTACTGGCAGGTTTTATGGCACAGTTGGTTGACGGCGCCTTGGGCATGGGCTACGGTGTTACTAGTGCTACTATATTATTATCAGCGGGTGTAAGCCCCGCATCTATCAGCGGCAGCGTACATACCGCCGAAATATTCGCCAGCGCCTCATCGGGATACAGTCACTATAAATTTGGCAATGTAAATAAAAAATTATTTAAAGCATTGGTAATACCCGGGGTTATCGGCGCTATACTCGGCGCTATTTTATTGACGCAATTGGGCAATGTAAATGCCGGTTGGTTAAGAGCACTTTTAGCTACGTACACTTTATTTCTCGGTATAAAATTTTTAATCAATGCTTTCAGAATTCAGCAGGCGCAAAAAAAATTCAAGCATCATGGTTGGTTGGCCGGCGCCGGTGGTTTTTTAGATTCGTTTGGCGGCGGAGGTTGGGGTCCGCTGGTTACTACTACATTAATCAACCGCGGGCGGAGTCCCAAATATGTAATCGGTTCCGTGAGTCTTACCGAATTTTTTGTAACACTTGCCAGCGCCTTTACATTTTTTACATTGTTGGGTGTAAGCCATTGGCAGGTAATAGTAGCGTTGATATTGGGAGGTCTTTTCGCCGCACCTATTGCAGCTAAGCTTGCAGGAAAAATGCCTAAGAAAACAGCATATATTTTATTGGGCATACTGGTAATTATTTGGAGCATCAGGATATTGGTAAAAGCATTCTGATAGTGCTGTTAACAGAATTATTGTTTAGTCTGTAATTTTTTATGAAGCCGGCTGCAATGCTACTATGAAGCCGGTTGCGTTGTCGTAAACCCCGAGCAGGGTTTTGTGAATTGATTCGGGGCACTCTTCGGCGTTTTATCCGCTATTGAGCATATTCGAAAATAATGAACTGCATACAAGTCCCTTTAATAACTGATAATGAGGTTGTATCTTCGCAGTTCACAATATTTATTTGAAGCAAGAAAAAAATTATGTCGCATAAACCCGAAACAAAGGCCATACGATTACAAACCGATCGCACAGCAGAAAAAGAACACAGCACTCCCCTGTTTTTAACAAGCAGTTTTGTCTATGATTCAGCTGAGGAAATGGCTGCAGCTTTCGCCGATGATACGTTAGATGTAAATATTTATTCAAGATTCAGCAACCCGACCGTTGATGAATTTATTGACAAAATTTGTGCATTGGAAAATGCAGAAGACGGTATTGCCGCCGGAACGGGCATGGCCGCGGTATTCGCTACTTTCATGACATTCTTAAGTAAAGGCGATCATATTATTTCCGCTTCGGCGGTATTTGGCAGTACACATACTATTCTTACTAAATATTTACCCAAGTGGGGCATTGAGTATTCTTATTTTAATATGAGCAAGCCGGAGACGATTGCTTCATTGATAAAACCCAATACCAAACTATTGTATGTAGAAACGCCGAGCAACCCCGGTTTGGATATTGTAGATATAGAAGCCATCGCAGCGCTTTGCAAAAAGAATAATATTTTGTTTGTTGTAGATAATTGTTTCGCTACACCCGCCGTACAGCAACCTATAAATTTCGGCGCTGATTTGGTTTTACATTCGGCTACCAAATTTATTGACGGACAGGGAAGAGTATTGGGTGGCGTAGTAGTTGGTAATAAAGAATTGGTTAATCAATTGTATTTGTTTGTACGTAATACCGGGCCGTCCATGAGTCCGTTTAATGCATGGGTATTAACTAAAAGTTTAGAAACGCTTTTTATACGCATGGATAAACATGCGGATAATGCAATGAAACTGGCGACGGCCTTACAAAATCATCCAAAATTGAGTTGGGTAAAATATCCTTTTCTTCCGTCGCACCCGCAATACGCTATTGCAAAAAAACAAATGAGCAACGGCGGCGGTATTGTAACATTTGATTTAAAAGGCGGTATTGAAAGCGGTCGTAAATTTTTAAATGCTTTGCAAATGATTTCCATGACTAACAACCTTGGCGACAGCCGCAGTATCGCATCGCACCCTGCCAGTACTACACACTCTAAGCTTTCGGAAGAAGAAAGAAGAGAAGTAGGAATTACACCCGGTTTAATCAGAATATCCGCAGGGCTTGAACATATTGATGATATAACAGCAGATATTTTACAGGCATTGGAGAAGAGTTGATGCTTTGATATTACGTTTGTATTTATTGAACCACAGAGCCACGATGACACGGAGGGTTACGGAAAGTTATCTCTGTGTTACTTTGTGCCTCAGAGCCTCCGTGGTTCAAAAAAAATGAAGAACTATTTCAAAATCCGTCACTACAAAAATTTTCGTCCAACAAGTTAAGCAGCTAAAGGAATTGATACTTCGATATTGCTCAGTAGAATTATTGAAGATGAATGGAGCCCCGAATCAGCGCTCAAATCTTACTCGGGGTCTGCGACGACGCCACAGCAGTCTCATAGCATTACCGGCGCCGGTAAAATAAAAAAACAGCCACTTACTCAATGACTGTTACATTATCTTTTAAAAAATATTTTATGGCTGAGGTGCTGCGGGTTCATCATTTACAGGCGGAGCCGGTGTGGGTTCATACACAAATTGTTCTTCTTTCTTTTTCTTAAATAATTTTATAAACCAACCGCCCAAAGCCACAATACCTATCATAATAAATTTCCAGAACTTAGCTAAGAAACCAACCTTGGCCAGCACTTTACCCGCTACCAAACCGCCCACCGTCCAGGCAGCCACATCATCCACTTTAGAATCAAAATCTTTGTACTGATTTCCTTCACTAAATTGAGCCGCATTCAATACTTTATCTACATCCGCTTTTACTTTATTCAATTGGCTGATAGAAGCTATGGCATTCAGCGTTAAGACACCCTTACGACCCAACATAATTATTTTATAGTTCAATGTATTTTCATCAACATCACCCGCTTTCAGCTCCAGCGCCCAATGCATTACTTTTTTTTGTTCATCGTAAAAAGGTTTGGCGGCCCAACCCACCATATTCAACGACGATAAGCCGGCAGCAACTCGCTGTTTATTTTCTTCTTCATCATCTTTTTTCATACCCTTCATCAAATCATCATAATCAATAGTCTTTGCGTCTTTGTCCTTCACAAATCCCATCGGGTTGTAAGAAATAATATAGGCATAAGAGCTGTCAGCAAACGGGTCGCTGTCTTGGGGAAATAACATTCCCTGCAGGCCTTCCTGCGGCAGGTTGCCCCAAAGTTCTTCTACTACATACGTACTTTGTTCTTTATTCAGGTATTTAAACCCCTTAACTATATTCATTGAAGCAATACCTGCGGGTAATAAAACTTTACCCGTTTCGTATTTCAATGCTTTGTTAACAGAATCCATAAGTTTTGCATACTCTTTTATCTGCTGCTCCAATAGTTTAGCGGAGTCCGTATCATTTTTTGCAAATAAAAAGGAGCATGCCGCGAACAGCATGATAAAGAGAAGTGATATTTTTTTCATATTAGAGTGTTAAGTTGCCACAATAAACCGCTTTTTATTCTAAAAAGGAAATAATTGACTTGAATTAATTTCGGTCACGGCTTATTGATTGCAGCCAATATTTTTAAAAATGTACCTTTGCACCATTAGCTTTTATACTATGCGAGAATTATCAATCGTGGTTACCGTTTTAAACGAGGAAGAAAACATTAAACCGTTGTTGGAAAATATCCGTCAGTCGCTCTCAGCCATTGATTATGAGGTAGTACTGGTAGACGACGGCAGCTCTGATAAAACCAAACAACAGGTATTGCAGTATGCCGATGACCGTACCGTATTGGTAGAACTGCGAAAAAACTACGGCCAAAGTAATGCCATGACGGCGGGCATTGACCACAGTAAAGGAAAATATATTGCGCTGTTGGATGGCGATTTACAAAACGACCCGTCGGATATACCGGCCATGCTTGAGCTATTGAAAAAAGAAGATTGGGATGTAGTAGCCGGCAACCGCAAGAACCGGAAGGATGGAATGTTTTTAAGAAAAATTCCGAGCGGTATTGCCAATGCACTGATACGTCGTATGACGGGTGTGTATATAAAAGACTATGGCTGTACGCTAAAAATTTTTAAAAGAGAAATTGCCGAAGACCTTGGCTTATACGGGGAGTTGCATCGTTTTATACCGGTGCTTGCTAAATTGCAGGGCGCCAACATTACACAAGTAGATGTAAAACATCATGCACGTCAATTCGGGAAAAGCAAGTACGGCATCAACCGTACATTTAAAGTAATGAGTGATTTGCTGTTGATGGTTTTTTTGAGAAAATATTTACAAAAACCAATGCACCTTTTCGGTACGATGGGTTTTGTCAGCCTGGGATTGGGCATCGCCATCAATCTTTATTTACTTGTATTAAAAATAATGGGACAGGATATTTGGGGCAAGCCCATTTTGATACTGGGACTGATATTTTTATTGGGAGGCATTCAATTAATTACTATTGGAATACTGGCCGAAATAAATGTGCGTACTTATTTTGAATCGCAAAACAAAAAAACATATGCGGTAAGAAAAGTGTATCACGGTAAGCATGAAGCAGCGCCGGCTTTGGAAGTAACGATGTAGGTTTTGGAGTAAACCGGCAATGGACAATCGGCAATGAATAAAAAAAATCCAAAATTCAAATCTCAAAACCCAAAAAAACAAAACCAAATGCCCAAAATATAAAATCCAAAATCGTAATTTGCCCATTAGAATTACTTCCGACTTCCGACTTCTTCCTCCTACCTCATCAACAATTCTTTATTCGCCAAAAACCATTTGTAAAATTTCTCCAAGCCTTCTTTTAATTGTGTTTGCGGATTATAACCAAGCAATGCTTTTGCTTTCGATATATCGGCAAAAGTTTTGGGTACATCGCCCGGTTGAGCGGGATATTGTTCTACAACAGCTTTTTTACCAATTACGTTTTCAATTGCTGCAATTAATTCATTTAAAGAAATGGAATAATTGTTGCCGAGATTTATAATTTCGAAATCAGATTGATTGTAATTGATTGCCGCGATAATACCCTGCACGGTATCTTCAACAAATGTATAATCGCGGCCGGTACTTCCGTCGCCGTACATGGTAATGGGCTTGCCCGCTAAAATGGCTTTGGTAAATTTATGAATAGCCAAATCGGGTCGTTGGCCCGGGCCGAACACGGTAAAAAATCGCAGTGCGATAAATCGAATACCATATAATTTATTGTATACATGTCCCAGCATTTCGCCGGCCAATTTTGTCATGGCATAAGGACTGATAGGCAGCAATTGCTCTTCTTCTTTCCAGGGAAAATGGTCATTGACACCATACACGCTGCTGCTGGAAGCAAATACAAATTGTTTTATATTTTTTTCTTTAGCATAGTCCAACATGGTTTGCAATCCAAGTACATTTGTCTGCTGGTAAGCAGCAGGATTTTCAATACTTGGTCTCACGCCGGCTTTGGCAGCAAGGTGCACAATTACATCAACAGGAAACTTAACGGCATTATCAATTTCCTGCGTGGTCGTTTTACCCAAATCTATTTTCACCAAACTAAACAGCGGATTATCTTTAAAGCCGGCAATATTCAATTCTTTCAGGTGAGCAGGATAGAAAGGATCAAAATTATCAATACAGGTTATTCTTATTTCCTTTTCTTTCTCAAAAAGATGATGAATGAGGCAACTGCCGATAAAACCCGCCCCGCCTGTTATAAGGTAATGTTTCATTTATAAGATTAGGATACAAAAAGAAGGAAAAAAAGGATACAAACAAAGTATGTTCTGTATGCAGGAAACGTAACTATTAAAATGAGATTTAAAATCCTGAAATAAATCGGAGCGACCCCTCTATAAAGCAAAAAGCCAAACTTTACGTTTGACTTTTTTTTTGTCGGGAAGACTCCGATTGAAATCGGAGCGACCCCTTTATAAAGCAAAAAGCCAAACTTTACGTTTGACTTTTTTTTGTCGGGAAGACTCCGATTGAAATCGGAGCGACCCCTCTATAAAGCAAAAAGCCAAACTTTACGTTTGACTTTTTTTTGTCGGGAAGACTCCGATTGAAATCGGAGCGACCCCTCTATAAAGCAAAAAGCCAAACTTTACGTTTGACTTTTTTTTTGTCGGGAAGACTCCGATTGAAATCGGAGCGACCCCTTTATAAAGCAAAAAGCCAAACTTTACGTTTGACTTTTTTTTTGTCGGGAAGACTCCGATTGAAATCGGAGCGACCCCTCTATAAAGCAAAAAGCCAAACTTTACGTTTGACTTTTTTTTGTCGGGAAGACTCCGATTGAAATCGGAGCGACCCCTCTATAAAGCAAAAAGCCAAACTTTACGTTTGACTTTTTTTTTGTCGGGAAGACTCCGATTGAAATCGGAGCGACCCCTTTATAAAGCAAAAAGCCAAACTTTACGTTTGACTTTTTTTTGTCGGGAAGACTCCGATTGAAATCGGAGCGACCCCTCTATAAAGCAAAAAGCCAAACTTTACGTTTGACTTTTTTTTGTCGGGAAGACAGGATTCGAACCTGCGACCCCCTGGTCCCAAACCAGGTGCGCTACCGGCCTGCGCTACTTCCCGATTCCATTTGGGCAGCAAATATACAGGCATTCTATCTTAAAACCCGCAGATTTTATTAACTATACAAAAAAAGCTTTGCCGGTTAGAACAGCAAAGCTTTTCAGCGGAGAGAGTGGGACTAAAACCTATGTTATTTTTAGCTAATTACCTTTAGCAAAATGCAGTCGAAAAATGACTTTAAACAGGGATACTAACAATATGAGTAAATAAGACTAAACGTAATTAGTATAAAAATTGCTCCCCTTTTTGCTCCCTTTTTTTAAATGCCTTATCTTTACCCCAAGTTAAAAGCATAAATATGGGTACAATTCGTTTTGAACTCCGCAACGAAAAGACTGATAAAACAGGCAAAGCACCTGTACGAATGATTTACCAAGTTAGCGGGCAACGTAAATACTATAATACAGGAAAAAAAGTACCTCCCCAAAGTTGGCACCCGGATAAACAGTAAGCTATTTACCTCGATAAAAAGACTGCAAAGAAATTACACCCGACAATTCCTTACGATTTACTTTTCACTCACAGCGAAACAGAAACGCTTAATAACGAACTTTCAGACCTGCAAAAACAAGTGAAGGAAATTGAACATCGGTTTGAAATGGATAAAATTCCTTACTCCGCTGAAATGGTGATTGATAAACTAAATGACAATAAAAAACCAACTACTAAGAAAGAAGCTCCAAACAAAATATTATTTGATTTCATTGATAAGTACATTGAAGATCATAAAATGACAAGGGAGGCGGGGAGTTTAACGGTTTACAAATCGTTGAAAAATCATTTACAGGATTACCAGCAGGCCACAAAAAAGAAAATAGCTTTTGATAAAATAGATTATTCTTTTTTTCAATCTTTCCAAAACTTCCTGTATGATGTACCCTATTCTTAGGACAGGTAATTTCGATAGTTAAGAACTAAGTTAGGCGCATTTTAAAGTGTTGATTTGGTTAGTTTAGTTCACCTGTTACTTTCAACACCGGTAAAATCAATACTTTAAAATGTGCAAGCCCCCCGGCAGGGGTCAAGCTGCCCGATTGCTGTAAAGAACTTTTGGCGGTTGATAACCCAAGGATTGATGTAACCTTTCGCTGTTGTAAAAACAAAAATACTCATTCAATCCTTCATATAAACATAAACCATCTTCAGCTACTTTCAGATAGATATGTTCATACTTTACTGTTCGCCATAGCCGCTCAATAAAAATATTATCAATTGCCCGACCTTTACCATCCATACTGATCTGTACTTCTTTTTCTTTCAACAACCCGGTAAACACATCACTTGTAAACTGGCTGCCCTGATCGGTATTCATTATCTCAGGTTTACCATGTTGCTGTATCGCTTCTTTTACTACCTGCATACACCATTCAGCAGTCATCGTATTAGACAGGCTCCAGTTCACTACATATCTTGTATGCACATCAATAATGGCACACAAATACATAAACCCTTTTCGCATCGGTACATACGTAATATCCATGGCCCATACCTGGTTGCGGCGGTTCACTGTAAGCCCTTTGAGCAGATACGGATAAATTCTGTTTTCTTTACAGGGCTTGCCGGTATCAGGCTTGCGGTAAATGGTTTGCCATCTCATCAACTTCATCAATCGCCTTACCTTTTTTCGATTGATACAATAACCCTGTTGGTTTAACCAGGCTGTCAGTCTTCTTACCCCATAGAATGGCGTTTTAAAATACTGCTCATCCAACAACCGCATAATGGTTAAATTCTCTTCACTTTCCAAACAAGGCCGGTAATACAGACCGCTTCTGTGAATACTCAGTAAACCGCATTGCTGTACTACACTCAAAGAACTGTTTTGTTGCTCCACCATTGCTCTGCGCTCATGCAAAGGCTTTACAGCAACTTTTTTTTAAGAAAATCATTTTCCACTTTTAACTGACCGATTTGGGCATACAGCTTCTCGGTCTGCTCTTCCGTTTTATCTTCCCCCTCGTCACGGCTTCCAAATACCTGCGACAGCTTGCTCATCGCTTCTTTCTTCCACAGGTTAATTTGGGTGGGATGCAACTCATACTTGCGGGCAAGCTCCTCAATGGTGCTTCGCTCCTTTAAGGCTTCTAAAACCACTTTGGCTTTAAAGTCTGAACTGAATTTTCTACGGCTTTTTCTTTCCATAATACATGTAATTTAAGATGAAAAATTCTATCTTAAATACCTGTCTTAATTTAGGGGAGCATCATACTGATTGAAAAAAAGGGCTTAAACAATACCACCGTAGCTAAGCAACTAAGCACCGTTAAAACATTTCTTAACTATGCTAAAACACAGGGTATTGCCGTTACCGATAAGTATAAAGACTTTAAAATAAAGCGGGAAACATTGGAAGTAATTTCCTTAACCAATGAAGAATTTGAAGCCCTGTATTATCTTGACCTTTCAGCAAACAAAAGGTTGGCTCAGGTTCGGGATGTTTTTTGTTTTGCCTGTTCTACCGGGTTGAGATATTCAGACCTTAACCAACTGAAACGGGAACACATAAAGCATGATGAGATAAGAATAACAGTAAAGAAAACCAAAGAACCGTTAAGCGTTCCCTTAACCCCTTATTCAAAAAATATATTAGCCAAATATGAAGCTATGCACCGGCCACTGCCTGTAATAAGCAACCAACGGTTAAATGATTATGTAAAAGAATTATGCAGCATGGCGGGTATTTCCGAACAGGTGGAAATAGTACGTTTCAGAGGTACAAAACGTGAAGCCATTACGTATAAAAAGTATGAACTGATAGGAGTACATACAGGCCGTAAAACGTTTGCCACCCTATCACTCGAAAGAGGAATGAGTGCGGAGGAAGTAATGACCATTACGGGACACCAGGGATTACCAAAGTTTTAAACGGTATGTGAAGGTGACTGAGCAACGTAAAAAAACCGTAATGCTGAAAGCTTGGGGCGGCGAACTAAGTTCAATAAAGTTAAAAGCAATATAATTATCAGTATGCAGATCATTAAAAGTATTCAAAACAGGATTTATGAAATAAGAGGCGAAAGGGTAATGCTGGACCGGGATTTGGCAGCACTTTATGAAACTGAAACAAAAGCTTTGAATCTTGCTGTAAAACGTAATGCAAAGCGGTTCCCACCGGATTTTATGTTTCAGCTCACCAAAAATGAATTTGAGGCTTTGAGGTTGCAAATTGAAACCTTAGAAAAATCAGACAATCCTTTGAGGTTGCAAAATGAAACCTCAAAAGGCAGGGGTGGCACAAGGTATTTACCCTATGCCTTTACCGAACAGGGCGTTGCCATGTTAAGCGGTATATTAAACAGCGACAAAGCAATAAATATGAATATTGCTATTATGCGGGCTTTTGTAGAAGTAAGGAAAGTATTGATGAAACAAAATGATTTGAAAGAACAATTGAAAGAGATAAAAGAAAGATTGGGAGAACATGATGCACAACTGAACCAAATTTACGATGCAATGGAAAACCTGTTGGACGAAAAAGCAGCCGAAAGAAAATGGGATGAAAGAGAAAGAATAGGGTTTAAGAAATAGATTAAAATTTTAATATAAAGTGTAAAAGACTAATGGAAAATAATCTTAAAAAAGAAACAATTGATTCATTCAATTTAGATATTTTTTTTCAGTTACATGGTACGTCGAAATACGCAAAGAGTGATAGCGACTTTCAGGTAATATTTGAAAGAGAAATGAAGGAGTTAAACGACGTAGGGTTAGCGATTACCAATAGAAGTAAAATTTTTCAAATCAAAGAAATAATTGTTGATGTAGAGAAATATATTAAGCAATATAATGAAGTTCGAACTTATAAAGCTGTTAGAAACAGGGGCTTACTTGAAGCTGCTAATGAGTTTATCAGTTGGTTGAAAATAAAAAAGGAAAGTCTAAGAGAACAGGGTAAGGAGGCAAATCACAGCAACAAAAAAAAGTCCTCGCTAAAAGAAAAATTATCTGAATCATTGACACAAAATAAATCTTCTGATATGATGGTTGATTGCGAGAAATGTAACAAGTTGTTTATAACGGAAATAAAGGATTTATGTAGCAATTGCAGCATACACAGACAAGTAAGTGATGTTAGGGAAAATATGATATTAAAGTTTGAAACACTCAGCAGTACAAATAATAAGAGTGCATTAATTGATTACCTTAAAGAGAAAATAGATAAAGGGAATAAAATTATAATAGATACTATAGACGGGGACTCACTACACGCAGACGATAATTACAGAAAAAATAGAGTTGCAATAATACTTAGCTGGAAAGATTGCGTGAAATATTATAGCGAACAATTGGATTTGCTGAATGATGCAGCCACAAAAAATAATAATGAAGAACCTATTTTCTCAGGCTTAGAGCCTCCCCGATATTATTATGCAATTGATAACGGAAATTTTCAGATTCCCAACAACGCTACCCCGGAACAAATAAATAGACTTGTTAAGAAAATTCAAGCTATAAACACAATGAGGTTTTGCAATGAACTAAAAAGTAAAACTGCCATCGAAATACCGACATACTTAGATTTTCATTTACGATGTTTTAAACGTAATGGGGGCAATCCTTCTGAGTGGCTTATTTATACAAAAAAGCAAATGCCCGGCGGTTTTTCACATCAACAGCAAGATGCTTTTTTGTTGTGGTTTGAAAATAACCGGTTAAATAAAGAAACTGAAACCCGAAATGATATGCCTAAAGATGATCGAAACCATAATTCACAGCAATACAAAGAAGCATTTGAACAATATAATACTGCCAGCAATGAGCTAAGAAAAAAATACAGGGTAGAAGATGGTATTACAAAAGAAGGCGATATAATAACTAAAAACCCTCCTATCCCAAATAACCCTAAAGAAGCATTTGAATTATTTAAAAACTACTATGGTGCTAAACAGTTTGAAGTGAATAAATTACACTTTTGCCAAAAATACCTCGCATGGAATGAGGCTGCAATCAAAGCAGAAATAAAAATTATTGAAGACTGGATAAAGAAGGGGGAACAAATAAATTATTCCGATTGCACTATTAACTCATTCGGTAATATTGAAAATTCACATAGTCAGGAGCATGAATATTTAAGATTTAAAAATGGGTTTTATGACGGCTATTTAATGACGTGGGAGCAACATCAAGAAACTTCAAACGCTTCAACTGTTTATGGCAGGTACTTTTTATTTTATGAGTATCTTAAAGAATTAGTAAAGGGTGAAATTTGCATGGTTCCCTCTATAATAGAAATCACAAATAATAATTTTAATATCTGTGATGAAATACTATGGTCATATTATAGAATGGTGCAACAACCAACTGAAAGACCTGAAAACTATGTAGGGCCGCTTTGGAAGCACAATACACCTTATCAGGTAAATGTTTGTGGTGCTTACTTGCTAATGAGTGAGTGGAAAATCTTGGAAATGCACATGACTAATGTCGATGATAAAAGTGGTTATTACAAAGATTACAAATGGGAGAAAGTTTTTGAATCGCTAAAGAATTATGCCAAAGGTTTTCAATTTGGCTTTAATAATTTTTTTATTGATATAGCAAAAGAGAAATTAACTTCTGAATTGAGCCGGGATGAAAAAGTTTTTGCAGTTATTGATTATTTGACAAATCCGCTTAACAAACCCGGCTTTAGCAAAACACATGGAGGAAGCAATGTTTTTTCAGGTTGGTATGATGACGGGGTAAACGGAGGGAAGTACTATTGTGCGTGGTATTTTATTATGGCCAACCATAGACTGTTTGAGCCTCATTTTAAAGAAAAAAATAAGCTCCCAAATAAAGATGAGAACGGAGATTTTATAGAAGATACGGATAAAAAAGCAGCAGATCAAAGCCCCTCAAACAATTTACTTGCTGTTGAAATGAAAAAAAATCGAAAAAAGCAAGCAGAAAAAAACCAGGAAGCTGAAAATAAAAAAAAGAAAGACTTCGAAAACCTTGTTGACAACGACAATTACTCTCCAACACTTGAAGATTTTAAAGAAGGTGCTCTAATTGAAAAAAAGAATTGCGATACCAATGAATACTTGAAGCATTTACGTGCCGAAAAATTAAGGTACGCCAATTATTCAAAATATTGTCTTCACTATGATGATTCAAATAAGTATGAGATATTAAAAAGCATTGTAGAATTTATTAGTGAAGAAATAACGAATGATTTAAAAATAGAAGCAAAACCCACCGCGGTGGATGAAAACAGCGAACCCGATTTGATTACTAAACACCTTTATTGCCTTTCAGGTAAATGGAGAAATACAAAAATAATGAGTGCGGATGAATATAAACGACTCATTGAATATGCTAAATATACTATTGAAAATAACGGCTTACCGCAAAGTATCAAGTCAATTGAACTCGGAAATAGCAACCTTAATGAATTATTTTATCGAAAAACTATTCATATTTTATGGAAAAATTTAAAGACAAAAACAACCCATTCACAGGCCCTTTGGATCGACTTCTATAAAAAAGTTTTTAAATCTCTAACTAAAAATATTACCCACGATTTTAGTAGAAGTTTCGCTAAGTACAACAAGGACTACGAAGCGGATAAGAATAGTATAACTTTTGATTCTTAATCAAACTCAGTCCAGCTAAAGGTTTCAGCTACCCACCAAATACGCTTTTACCCGCCATTCTCCCGCTTTCTACCATTGTGGAAATATTTAACAATGACAGAAAATATCACAACCACACTTTCAGCGGGTGAATTAACCGCACTAATTGAAAATGCTGTAAACAAAGTAGTGCAGCAAATACCCGACAATCAAAAAAGCAAAAGCACTCCTATTTCAAGGCGGGAATTAATGAATCGGTTAAACATTAGCGAACCGACTGTGATTCGCCTCGAAAAGAAAGGCAAAATTCCTTGTATGCACATCGGCAGTGCCGTAAGATATGATTGGGATGCAGTTATTGAAGCGTTGGAAAGTAAAAAGAAAGGAGGTAAGTCGTGAAGCAACCCACCTCCAAAAGCATTAAAAGAAGAAATAAAGGTAATCAAAAAAAGCGCTTTTATAAATACCTTTTAAAGTATCCTTCAACCTGCACACAAGTATCAACCGCTTTACAGATACCGCAAAAATGCTGCACCCGCTATAAACGGCAGCTTGAATCTTTGAGGTTATTAGCAGTCGTAAAATTGGTAAAATGCCCGATCACCGGTGAACACGGTGTTCAACAATTAACAACCGATGAAAAATTATTTCCTAACCCTCCTAAACAGTTACGGCTATGGAAATAAAACCTCAATTTGATTTTGATAAATTCGGTATTGGCAGCATCACACCGTCCGAAACGCTGGAGCATGTTAACGGGTTAACAAATAATACAATTGACAGCGATGCTGCGAAACGAAATATTTTGAATCCGCTTAAGGAATTTGAAAGCCTGCGCATAACGGATACTACACCGATAAAGCCGCCCATCCCTGTTATTACTATCAATGGCGAAACGATAAGCACGGAAGGAAACCTGACTACCATAAGCGGTGCCAGTAAAAGCGGCAAAAGTGCATTTAGCAGCATACTGATTGCCGGGGCAATAAGTAATGACGGCGTTATTGACGGGTTAGACAGTGTGGAGGTTCAACCCAATACAAACAGTAAAGCCGTATTACATTTTGATACCGAACAGGCCCGGCATAAACATCAATACAATGTCAAGTCTATTCTTAAAAGGGCGGGTATGGAAAAATGCCCTGAATACTTTCTGTCTTACAATATTCGGGAGTTGGATATAAGCGATTACGCAACTATAACCGATACTATTTGCCATTCAGCCGCAGAACAGTTTGGCGGTATCCACCTAATTGTAATTGACGGTATTGCTGATTACATAAGCGATGTAAACGACCCTATACAATCAAACGCTATTGTAAAGTTTTTTGAAGAACTGTCAATTAAACACCAAACGCCGATAATTATTATAGTACATACCAACCCCGGCAGTGATAAAGAGAGGGGTCATTTGGGCAGCCAGTGCCAGCGCAAAAGTGAAAGCGTAATAATGGTAAAGACAGAGGGAGACATTTCATTTATTGAGCCTAAGTTTTTGCGGATGGCCGGCAAGGGCAGCATACCGCTCATTCAATTTATGTACGATAAAAATAAAGGTTACCATGTCGGGTGCGGAATAAGAACAGATGACAATGCAAAGAAAGATGCAGAACGTATTGCAGCAATTGAAAAAATATGCGGTAAAGTTTTTGGCGGACAAAAAGCACATGCTTACAGCGATGCGATTGCCGCCATAATGCGGGAGACGGATAAAAAAGAAAGAACAGCAAAGGATATGTTTACCGAAATGAAAGCGCATGAAATGATAATACAGGGAGGTGATAAAAATTGGCGATTAAGCACCGGGCAAAGCGAAGAAACAGAGGAAGACAACTTGGTGCAGTAGTGTTGCACCGGTGCAATTGCACTGCCCTGCACCGGTGCAGTGGTGCAATAGGGTATAGGGAATTGCACCGACTGCACCGCCCGTAATACCCTTTTACAATGAAACAGCATTACATAACAGACATTTCAAAAAAAATGGAAGAACAAAAACAAGCCCAAAAGCAGTTTAATGAAATAGTGAGCGAAGTTTTGAACAGTGGCACGAACCCTGTTTATAAAAGTGTGGTTGGTGTAGTTTTTTCGCTTATTGAGGACAGGCATTTGATTAGCCTTGACACACTACTAAAGGAAAACTATCCGGAATATTATTATGAATAAGCACCGCTGCATATTACAAAATAAACCGGATAGCGGCCAGTTCTTTACCTACTTGCTGCACACCCTTCAAAATACGCAGGGTTTGAACAGGCGAAGGTTTTTTATTACCGTTGATGTATTGCGCCAAAAGACTTTGGTTAATGCCTATACGTTCAGAAAGAGCTTTAGCATTAATTACTTTGTAAAACGCAAAGAACTGCGGCAAGTCCAAACTTATTTTCAAATCAGTTTCATCAATGACTTTTCCTTGTTTCTCAAAGTGAAGATTAAGGGCTTCCAGCATATTGGCTTTAAGTTCTTCCAAAGAACCGCCAACAGTATAAACAGGATATTTTTCAGCATAGGCCGAATAACCTGTTTTCGTTCTTTCAACAATCATTTCAATTTTCATAACTCACTATTTTTATTTGATGCCTGCATCCTTTTTTATTTTCTTTTCCAGCCCCTTACCTACTTCATGACTGCCGTGATAAGGGCAAACGATTTGGCCTTTTTTAACCGGGTGTTGCATAATCATGTGGCTGCCTGTTTGCCTTACAACAAACCACCCGTCTTTTTTAAGCAGTCTTACCAATTCGCCGGACTTCATTTTTCAAAGGTAATAAATTTATTACTTTATGCAAACACATAATTTAAAGCCATTACCCAAACTTGAACTGGATAAAAAACGGTTTCGGGTGAAAAGTTGCCCCTGCGGTAAAAGCAATAAGGACGGCAAATTTGTTCCCTACACCGGTTATGAAAACAAAGGGTATTGTCATTCCTGCGGCGAAACTTTTTTACCCGAATTAGTAAAGGCTGAGCAATGGAATACCTCCCCTCCAAAAGCATACAGCAATCGGAGAACTATTGCGCCGCACTCAAAGCCCGTTTCATTTATCCCGGTTCAGGTATTTAAGGACAGCCTGAAAAGCCATGAGGCAAACCATTTTGTAAAATACTTAATTGACCTTTTTGGGATTGAGGTTACAAATGAATTGATAAGTAAATATTTTATCGGTACATCAAAACATTGGCCCGGGGCAACTGTCTTTTGGCAAATTGATAAGTCGGGCAAAATAAGAACGGGTAAGATAATGCTGTACAATGCTGACACAGGTAAAAGAATAAAAGAACCTTTCAATCATATTCAGTGGGTACACAAGTTGATTAACTGCCCGACGTTTGAATTAAAACAGTGTTTGTTTGGTGAACACTTGTTGCATGATAAAACAAAACCGGTTGCCATAGTTGAAAGCGAAAAGACCGCAATCATAGCAAGTGTTTATTTGCCGCAGTTTATTTGGTTGTCCGTTGGCGGTGTTGACGGCTTGAACACCGAAAAATGCAGTGTACTAAAAGGGCGAAATGTTACACTCTTTGAGATGGCCTAATATCTACGGACACAAAATTCCAATAAATTTACAAAATTTATGGAACACAAACCCATCAGAAAGAAGCAACGTAAGTACGATGCGGATTTCAAAAAAGAAGTATTAAAGATGATCGAATCCGGACGTCCTGTACCGGAAGTAGCTCAGTCCTTAGGCATTGGCAGCAACCTGATTTATTACTGGAAAAAGCAGTTACTTAAGCCTGATGTAAAAAACAGGGTTGATACAGCCGTGGTGTATGACGAGGAGAAATCCTTGCTGCAGAAACGGATAAAGGAGTTAGAAACAGAGCGGGATATTTTAAAAAAAGCCTTGGGCATTTTCAGCCGTCCGATATAACAGCGTTGTATCAATTTGTCAGTACTAATCAACCTGAGTATGCTGTACAGCTGCAGTGCCGTGTGTTGGGCTGCAGCCGCAGTGGATATTACAGTTGGTGTTCGGGAAAAACACATCAGCCAAATGAAAAAATAAAAAAAATGGAACAACAGGTGATAAAAATATTTCAGGAACATCGCCGCCGCTATGGTGCCCGGCGTATAGCCAAAACGCTTCAATGCGCAGGTGAAAAGGTTAGCCGTTATAAAGCAGCAAGGATATTAAACAAGTTCGGAGTAAAAGCCATACAGCCCCGCAGCTTTGTTCCTAAAACAACGGACAGTCGCCACGCATATAAAATCAGTCCTCTGTTATTATTGGACAAGCCTAAGCCCGGCAAACCTAATGAAGTATGGGTGGGTGATATTACTTACCTCCCGTTGTCGGGCGGCCAATGGTGTTATATGGCCGTATGGATGGATTTGTTTTCCCGGAAAATTATTGGCTGGCACATTGATGATAACATGCAGGAGGCATTGATAACAACAGCATTTAAAAAAGCAGTAAGTACCAGAAGTATTGAACAGGGATTGATTGTTCATTCCGACAGAGGAGGTCAATATGCAGGCAATGCGTTTAGAAAAATGATAGCAGCCAATAATATGCTGCAAAGCATGAGCCGCGCAGACAACCCCTATGATAATGCCGCTATGGAATCTTACTTCAGCCGCTATAAGGCGGAGCTGTTGCAATATGGAATATTTGATAACCTGCAAGATGCCCGGACAGAAACATTCGAGTATATAGAAATGTACTACAACACCAAACGGATACATTCATCGCTGGACTATAATAATCCGATGCAATACGAACAACTTTATGAACAAAACAATAACTTTATGCCGCACAAACAAACGGCGATGCTTTATACCGAAGAATCGTCTTTTATTGAAAGGGGCATCGAGCTCCTTTCAATAAAGCACAAACAAACAGGCTCAGCATTACCCAAAGAATAGCTCTTTATTTTTTAACCTTGGAATTTACTGTCCGTGTAAATCAAGCCACCTCACTTCCCGGACCTTAACCGCTTTGAAAATTGGAGTACTAAGGCAAAGGAGTTGTTAGTAAATGTTAGTGTTTCAGATTTGTTGGAACGCAAAGCAACCGAAGCAGAAAGAAAACAGGGGCTTGACCTTGCCGACTATTTGATAAAGTTTAATTACAAAGATTTTGGGTATGCTGAAACCCTTACACTACATTATTGCAAAAACTTACAAAAATTTACAAAGTTAGGGCTGGCAGAAACACCCCAAAAACGCCCAGTCTACCTGTTAACAAATGTTAACATTGAAAAGCCTTTGTCGACAAAACTGGTAATTGAAAAAACTACGGTAAAACTACCTGCACATTATGATAAAACGCCCGTAAAACCACCACACAATCCAATTATAAAAGAATCACCAAAGTCCGAAAATTGGGAGCAGGATATTACTGAATTGGAAAACTATTTTGGGAGCATTGCACTGCCTCCCGGTCCCTTAATGCTGAACCAATGCAGTACAGTAACAAATATCTCTTTATTTATTCAAAGTCATATTACCACCTTGAAAGCGAATAACGGGAAACAAACATTTTCGCTGTTTTTAACCAGGTTGAAATCTTTAAAAAGTATACTTCAAAACGAAAAACAAAAAAACTAAAGCCATGCAAAAAAAGTTGAAAAAAGTTGATGAAAAAAAGAGACAGCAATTAGTTGCGAAACTGCAAACCACATTTAACGGCAAACTTGAAGCCTTAAATATTGCTTATAAAAACAAAGACGGGTTAGCGGTTGATAAAGCGAACAAAGAATTATTCGAATTTATGGATAAGCATATTCCTGAAGACAATCAATCCCACGCTCAAATGAAAAACCATACATGGCAGCGCAATCATTTAAAGATATTAGCAAGCGTTTCAACTTTGACGCAGGAAAATAATCGTATACCAACCAACACCGAAATATCCATTGATGCCGGGCTAAGTGAGGAAACCGTTTATAAACACTTGCGGGAATTTAAAGACCATGATCTTTACAAACATGAGGCTGATAAATACCGCTTAATGATACATAGAGTACTTACAACGGTTTTTAATTTGAGTGTACAAGGTGATATACGGGCCTGCAAAGTCTATTTGGATTACTTTATAATAAATACGCCAACACCACCCGTGGAACAAACCAATTACATACAAATAAACAACCTGAAAATAACTCCCGATGAATTGGAAAAGCTACCACCTGCAACCCTGCAAAAAATAGAGACTTTAATTAAGATGCCGATTAAAAAAACTTTGGGTAGAAAACAAAGTATTAAATAAAAAGGGCAGGATAGAAATCCCGCCCGATAAGTTAAAAGCCATATTGATATGGCCGTACAAAAATAAGATAAAAACGGCCTCAAAACAGAGGCAAATTGCTCCCCTTTTTGCTCCCCTTCCATAAAATAAAAATGCAAATAATTGATTTATAATTATTTGCAAAATTAAGTTGCGGAGAGAGTGGGATTCGAACCCACGGTACAGTATGACCCGTACGACGATTTAGCAAACCGTTCCTTTCGGCCACTCAGGCATCTCTCCTTCAATTTTTATTCTACACAGGGTTGTTTTTCATCTATGAATTAGCAACCCGTTCCTTTTATCCGCCGGTCGGCGGAATCTCTCGTAATATTGTATTTTTCGAAAGGGCAACAAAAATAGAATGAATGAGGCAAAATCCCAAAACTAAAATTCGATAAATAAATAAAATAGCCGCCGCATTTTTTCCGGTGGCTATTTAAAAAGAATGAATTTCCGGAAAATGTTGTACCCAAACTACAACACCCGACATTATTAAACCATCAATGAACCGTAGCGCTTATAACCTGGTATTGCTTCTCCAAATTTAATTTCAGACGGGCAAAATAGAAAGCGCCGTTGAAACCCATTTGTTGTACACGACGGCTGTAAACAAAACGACCTAAGCTTACATTACCGCTATGCGTATGTTTGTCCTGGTATACATTAAGCAAATTATTGGAACCGATTGTAATACCCAATTGCGGAGTAATTTGGTAAGATACCGAAAGATCAGTTACAGTTTTTGCATCAAATGCCTGGTCTAATGTTTCTCTTGCCCCGGTGAACGCATTTACGGGAAATGCAGTAGGAATTGCAGGATTAATAGTCGGGTCCAGGTAGGTTACTTTTCCGAAATGAACAAAACGCACCATAGCGCCAAACTTACTGATCCGGTAATTAAAAGTCAGGTTAATTTTATTTTGCGGATTGGCTACTTCAATACGGCTTTGGTCTTCGCGATTAAAATAGTTACCTAACTGCCCGCTGTTTACCAAAACATCCGAAGCTCGTATTACCGGTTTGCCATCAGCACCTTTTTTCACCACATTGTCTATAAATGTCATCGCTAATGTTGTTCTTAATGATTGCTTTTGCTTGGTACTAAAATTAATATTGTAAGATAACACTGCTTCCAACCCTCTTGCACGGGTATCAATGGCATTGGTAAAAAAGTTAGCCGTATTGGCGCCGGCGGCAGTTAATTGTTGTTGCAGTGCGGTATTAGTACCTCCTGTAAAATTATTTGTCAGTACAATACGATCATCAATATCTATTTGATAAGCATCCACTGTTACTTCAAATCCTCTGAAAGGTTTGGCAGTCAAACCAACCGAATAACTTTGACTGGTTTCTTCTTTCAATTTCGGGATACCCAAAATTTCTGCCGCTTTGCTGTCATTGGTAAATGTACCGGCTTCTACAGGTACCAAGCTTGTACCATTTGAAACAAACAATGTATTTGTCTTTGCATAAAAACGCTGCTGCATGGAAGGGGCACGGAATCCTGTGCTGGTAGATGCTCTTAAATTAAATGCATCGCTGAATTTATAACGCGTAGCGAATTTATAGTTTAGTGTAGATCCGAAATCGCTGTAGTTTTCAAATCGCAACGCTCCTGTTACTAAAAATTTTCTTGTAACATCCAATTCCAAATCCAGGTATACTGCTTTCGCATTTCTTGTTTTAGTATCGCCTATTGAATTTACAAACCCCGCAAATACCTGTGCGCCTGCAGATGCTCTTGAGGCAGTATCAAAATTTTTGTATGATGCTTCTTCGCCGCTGCGTATACCAAATGCATCCACCCGGTATTCCAAACCACCTGCTACATTCAAACCCGCCAATACATTAAACTTTCTTGAGAGGTCGGCATTTACCGTGTTCTGCCAAAACTTTAAACCGCCGGCATCAAAAGATGTTTGCCTGTTACCTGCAGTAAAAAACTGTGTATAGTTTACAGAATTATCTACGGTAAAATCAAATTTATTTATACCGAACGTATTACTGATATCAAAATTCCATGCTCCGAATTTTGTACGTATGCCGGCCGAAGTAGAAAAATCAAGAATATCAGATTTTATTTGCGGCAGAAAACCATCGGGATAAATGGAAAAAACATTGGCTGCATAAATTCTTGCATTGCCGGGTATGCCGCTCGGGTACCGATAAAAACCTGCTCCTACTCCTCTTTTCTTTGTAGCTCCGCCAAATATGTACAATTCTGTTTTATCGCTCAGCGGATAACCAAAATTATAAAAACCGCCGCCGCCCGTCATTTTGGAGTTACCGATATTCATATCAAAGAAATTTCTTGTAAGACCTTTCGCCGACAAAATAGAATCATCACGATTTACATTATTTACATTGGGATATACAGCGCCGCTATAAGTTCCTGCCCTGTTTGTAGGCTCTCTTCTTATATACTCACCGGTTATATTTAAATATCCTTTACCTATATCAAAACCGTAACCGACAGATGCCTGAAAATTTCCTCCGTCGTTTACTTTTACCGAAGGGTCATCAGTTTTTCCCGTCAATTTATATAAAGCAAAATTCTTATCGTACTTAGTTACAAACTGCCCGTAACTCACGCCGGCTTCCAGCACACCTGTTTTCTTTTTCAATACAATATTTATTACCCCCGCAATGGCATCCGAACCGTATTGCGCCGCCGCTCCGTCACGCAGTATTTCTATTCTTTCAATGGCAGTAGCCGGAATGGCGCTCATATCTGTACCTACTGAACCGCGGTTTACCGTACCGTTTACATTTACCAATGCCGATTGATGACGACGCTTACCATTAATTAGTACCAATACCTGGTCGGTACCCAAGCCTCTTAATTGTGCAGGGTCTACGTGGTCGGTACCATCTGAAATAGTTTGTCTTGCCGATTGAAAGGAAGGAGCAATAAAATTTAATATCTGGTTAAGATCAACCTGCCCGAGGTCGCTGATGACCTGCGCTATCGGAATAATATCCACAGGCACGGGTGTCTCCACTTTGGTTCTTGATAAATTCCTGGAACCTACCACCACTACATTGGCCAGATCGCCGGCACTTACCAAAATTACATCCTGCTGCACGGTACCGTTTTCCGCGGCTTCAATATTGATTCGCTGCGAGGTGAACCCGGCATAAGAAATATTAACTGTATACTTACCCGGCGCCACGCTTATAAGATAATTACCCGCACTATCTGTAACACCCGCCATTTTAGAACCCATTACCCGGATAGTGGCGCCGGAGAGCGGCTGACCGAAATCATCCTTCACGTTTCCTTTAATAACAGCATTTTGTGCAAAAGAAAAAGAAAGGGAGAAAATAAATACGAGAAAGGTTAAGAATGCTTTGGAAAGCAAAGAGTGTTGTTTCATAAATATCAATTTGGTTAGGTTAAGAGCTTGAAGTTACTTAAGTTATCTTAAGTTTTAAAGAAAATTTGCCGGGCGGCAGCTCAATGTCATTAAGTTAAAGATCAACTGATAATTTGCACCGCCCCCGCCCGTTCCGTTCGGGCGGGCTTCAGGGCGGTGATAGCAATTGTTTTTGTATTGCAGGCTTTAGCCAAATTATTTTTTTGGTTAGAGCCAATACAGTTTATAAAAAACCATAATTTACTTTTTGACAATACTTGAAGTAAGTGCTGAGGCAACTCTTGTATTTCACTTCGCTTTGGTTCGGATTGGCTAATAATGTACTCTTTGATTTGTTCTTTTACGTTCATAAAAATAAAATTACGAAGTGCATAATTTCTTTATTTCGCTCAATGCGATTGCAAATTTCCTATTCATCGTTTTTGCGATAAGCTTGTTAAAAGATTTTCCAAGTTTTTCAGTGACCTTAAAAAAGTTAACAAAATTAGACTTGCCACCATCAGCAAACAAGATGTTCAAATTATGAACGCCTTACAAGTAAAGCATTGTAGTAAAAGCTGGTGAGTAAATTTTTGAAGAAATTTTACCCACCGAATCACTCACCGGAGTTTTGATTTCTGATGAATATTTTGGCATAGTGCTAAAACTAAAAAGCCTGCAAAATCAACGATTTGCAGGCTTTTGGTGAGAATTGATATTCTCCAAGCGGACCGGACGGGA